>NZ_VIKR01000008.1:2500-5892 GCF_007004765.1 Aliikangiella marina | reverse complement strand
TCACATGGGCGGTGCGACGCCTCGCAAGTCCCACACAATAAAAAAACGGGGCTTCCTAAACGAAAAAGCCCAACCTTTCGGCTGGGCTTTTTCTTAAATTAAATGCCTGGCGTTGACCTACTTTCACATGGGGAAGCCCCACACTATCATCGGCGCTGAACGTTTTCACTTCTGAGTTCGAGATGGAGTCAGGTGGTTCCCGTTCGCTAATATCACCAGGCAAAACCTGTAAGGCAGGTTGCCTAATTCTTTACGTTCACAATTAAGATTAACGAGTCAAGCTTGCAAAGATAATCTTATCTTCTTATCAATTCTAGTCGCTTCACATAATCACTCTAACAGCTATAAAACCGCTTGGGTGTTATATGGTCAAGCCACACGGATCATTAGTACCAGTTAGCTCAATGCCTCACAGCACTTACACACCTGGCCTATCAACGTCGTAGTCTTCAACGTTCCTTTAGGAAGATTAAATCTTCAGGGAAATCTTATCTTGGAGGGGGCTTCCCGCTTAGATGCTTTCAGCGGTTATCCTGTCCGAACATAGCTACCGGGCAATGCCACTGGCGTGACAACCCGAACACCAGAGGTTCGTCCACTTCGGTCCTCTCGTACTAGAAGCAGCTCTCCTCAAATTTCCAACGCCCACGGCAGATAGGGACCGAACTGTCTCACGACGTTCTAAACCCAGCTCGCGTACCACTTTAAATGGCGAACAGCCATACCCTTGGGACCGGCTACAGCCCCAGGATGTGATGAGCCGACATCGAGGTGCCAAACACCGCCGTCGATATGAACTCTTGGGCGGTATCAGCCTGTTATCCCCGGAGTACCTTTTATCCGTTGAGCGATGGCCCTTCCATACAGAACCACCGGATCACTATGACCTGCTTTCGCACCTGCTCGACGTGTCTGTCTCGCAGTCAAGCACCCTTATACCATTGCACTAAGCTCCCGATTTCCGACCGGGATTAGGGTACCTTCGTGCTCCTCCGTTACACTTTGGGAGGAGACCGCCCCAGTCAAACTACCCACCACACACTGTCCTCGCCCCAGATAATGGGGCTGAGTTAGAACTCAAAACATACCAGGCTGGTATTTCAAGGTTGGCTCCACCTGAACTGGCGTCCAAGTTTCAAAGCCTCCCAGCTATCCTACACAAGCAGGTTCTAAGTCCAGTGTGAAGCTATAGTAAAGGTTCACGGGGTCTTTCCGTCTAGCCGCGGGTATACGGCATCTTCACCGCAATTTCAATTTCACTGAGTCTCGGGTGGAGACAGTATGGCCATCGTTACGCCATTCGTGCAGGTCGGAACTTACCCGACAAGGAATTTCGCTACCTTAGGACCGTTATAGTTACGGCCGCCGTTTACCGGGGCTTCGATCAAGAGCTTCTCCGAAGATAACCCCATCAATTAACCTTCCGGCACCGGGCAGGCGTCACACCCTATACGTCCACTTTCGTGTTTGCAGAGTGCTATGTTTTTAATAAACAGTCGCAGCCATCTGGTTTCTGAGACCACCAACAGCTTACGTCGTAAAGACTTCACCGTCAGCGGCGTACCTTCTCCCGAAGTTACGGTACCATTTTGCCTAGTTCCTTCACCCGAGTTCTCTCAAGCGCCTTGGTATTCTCTACCTACCCACCTGTGTCGGTTTGGGGTACGGTCTCACATTGCCTGAAGCTTAGAAGTTTTTCCTGGAAGCCGGGCATCGACCACTTCCGAACCGTAGTTCGTCGTCATCAGCTCTCGGCATTAAGAACCCGGATTTGCCTAAGTTCTCTGCCTACTACCTTAAACCTGGATAACCATCACCAGGCTGGCCTAGCCTTCTCCGTCACTCCATCGCAGCAATGTCAGGTACAGGAATATTAACCTGTTTCCCATCGACTACGCATTTCTGCCTCGCCTTAGGGGCCGACTCACCCTGCTCTGATTAGCATAGAACAGGAAACCTTGGGTTTCCGGCGGGGGAGTTTTTCACTCCCCTTATCGTTACTCATGTCAGCATTCGCACTTCTGATACCTCCAACCAGCCTCCCGGCTGACCTTCAACGGCTTACAGAACGCTCCTCTACCATGCGTATAAATACGCATCCGCAGCTTCGGTGTATGGTTTGAGCCCCGGTACATCTTCCGCGCAGGCCGACTCGACTAGTGAGCTATTACGCTTTCTTTAAAGGGTGGCTGCTTCTAAGCCAACCTCCTAGCTGTCTATGCCTTCCCACATCGTTTCCCACTTAACCATAACTTGGGGACCTTAGCTGGCGGTCTGGGTTGTTTCCCTTTCCACGACGGACGTTAGCACCCGCCGTGTGTCTCCCATGATTGCACTCACTGGTATTCGGAGTTTGCATCGGGTTGGTAAGTCGGGATGACCCCCTAGCCGAAACAGTGCTCTACCCCCAGCGGTGATACATGAGGCACTACCTAAATAGTTTTCGAGGAGAACCAGCTATCTCCGGGCTTGATTAGCCTTTCACTCCGAGCCACAGCTCATCCCCGCATTTTTCAACATACGTGGGTTCGGTCCTCCAGTTGGTGTTACCCAACCTTCAACCTGGCCATGGCTAGATCGCCCGGTTTCGGGTCTACTGCCTGAGACTAAGTCGCCCTATTAAGACTCGGTTTCCCTACGGCTCCCCTAAACGGTTAGCCTTGCCACAGACAAGTAAGTCGCTGACCCATTATACAAAAGGTACGCAGTCACTAGACTAAATCTAGCTCCCACTGCTTGTATGCATACGGTTTCAGGTTCTATTTCACTCCCCTCACAGGGGTTCTTTTCGCCTTTCCCTCACGGTACTGGTTCACTATCGGTCGGCAGAGAGTATTTAGCCTTGGAGGATGGTCCCCCCATTTTCAATCAGGATATCACGTGTCCCGACCTACTCAGATTCATCTACTATGCGCTTTCGTGTACGGGACTATCACCCTCTATCGTCAAACTTTCCAGAATGTTCCACTAGCACATAACAAACTTTTGGGCTAACCCCCTTTCGCTCGCCGCTACTCAGGGGATCTCGGTTGATTTCTTTTCCTACGGGTACTTAGATGTTTCAGTTCTCCGCGTTCGCCCCTACAACCTATGTATTCAGTTGCAGGTAATCTTCTTATGAAGACTGGGTTCCCCCATTCGGAAATCCCCGGGTATAACGCTTGTTTGTCAGCTTCCCGAGGCTTATCGCAGACTTCCACGTCCTTCATCGCCTTCTGCCGCCTAGGCATCCACCGTATGCACTTAGTCACTTGACCATATAACCCCAAAAAGTCTCTTAACTGGCTAAAGTCAATTTAAAGATTACCCTTCCAATATCGCCTCCTCAGGCCATACCTTCCAAATAACCAACTTGATAAGATTATGTCTTGCTATACATGAATTGATTCGTT
>NZ_VIKR01000007.1 GCF_007004765.1 Aliikangiella marina | reverse complement strand
CAACGAATATTACAGCTCGCTACTATCTTCTCTATCGAAGTTTACAGTTATGCCGTGATGCATAACCATTATCATCTAGTGATTTATTCTGACCCTCTCGGACCGTGTCAGTGGAGTGATTTAGAAGTCGCAGAGCGCTGGCTACAACTATTTCCTGGTAAACTAGATAACCCTCAATTTAAACTCCAGCGAGAACTCAAACTACAAGCTATAGCCAATGATGAAACACTGTTAGCTGAGTATCGACAACGCTTGGGCTCAATCTCATGGCTCATGCGCTGTATAAATGAGCCTATTGCTAAACGCAGTAATCAAGAAGACTTTGTCAAAGGACACTTCTGGGAGTCTCGGTTTACCTCTCAAGCCTTATTAGACGAATCGGCTGCTTTGACGTGTATGGCCTATGTCGACCTTAACCCCATTAGAGCAGGGATAACCGATAAACTGGAAGAGAGTGACTATACCAGTATTCAATCACGAGTAAGCTCGATGACTGAAGAAACATTAAACCAAGCATTAAAATCACTTGCAGGTAAGGTCAGGCAAAGAACCATGGTAATGCCGCTAAAAGACTATATTGAACTGGTTGAATGGACCGGCCAATCAATCAAACATCCGGATAAAGCCACAATTCCCACTCACTTAAAGCCGATATTTCAACGGCTCAATATCAACCAAGATAATTGGCTCAATCAAGTTAATCATTATGGTCGTAACTACTACCGCGCTGTTGGGCCCCTTCATCTTATTCAATCGTTTGCTGATAAACTGAAATCACAATGGGTTAAAGGCGTTTCGAGTATTCGGAGCTTGTACCTCTCCACTACCTGAGTACCAACGATAACATAACCTTGGATTTATTCTTAAACGAGAAGGTTATCGATTACCTGAAAATCGACCAGTTCGCTAAGTCAAGCTTTAAACCAATAAGTTTTTCACTCGCGTAGTTTAATTTAAATCGCCTTGATACTGTCGCTAAGGAATATTCGCAAGTTTGTGTAAGTCTTTTGCCTAATAGTGACTGTCTTTAATTATTAAACTAAAGTACCCAAAATAATAATAATCAATTATTTATATCCTAACGGCTGCTTTTTGCCGTTATTACTATGTTAACAATATATTGAGCGTCCATTCTGTGATGAACTGCGCCAGCCAAGCCTAGTTTCGAACTGCATTATCAAAATCAAAAACCTGCTCAATTTCACCTATATTTATCTGACCACGTCCTTCCAGGATTTCTTTCGTTCCAACGTGCAGAATTACTTCTCGAACTACTCTATTAGTAACAATAGCTTGGCTATTAGAGGACCAACGCTCTTCATCTACCTTTTTCCAATCGTGGTGATAGTTAGTGGTTCCGACAACTCTACAATCACTGTTTTCAGAGGACCATATAACTACGGTTATCCAGCCATCATTTCCTGTTGCTCTCCATCTGAACTCATGTTCATCGACAACTATTTTTCTGCTTCCCTTCTTGTTTACAGCCATAATTAATATCCAAGCAACGAACTATTAAAGTTGAGTAAGTTGAAGTTCCATTGTATGAGCTTCATTAAAACCTGAAATTCTAGGCTCTTGAGTTGCGTAATGATAAGCCATTTTCATTTGTTGAGCACACCTTTTCGGAGGCAAGCTTCCCACACCTGTTCCGAGCCCAGGACAGACTAATGAGTCAATCTTGCGAGACGAGCTTGATAAGTTATGCTTGATGACCGAAGTTAATATCGCTCTAAAGGCCAAATAAGCATTTAATGTGTTAGATATATTTTTTGGAACTCGCATAGTCGGAGCACATATTAAAAATGGCCAATCATCGTGTTCTGTTTCGACAATTTCCGCCAAACCGACTGGTAACTCACCATAATGTTTATCAAGAATCATATTCTGAACAATTGTTTCTATTTTTTCTCCAAGTTCATATCTAATGGCTAAATCTAAACCGCCGTCCATATAGCCGAAACTATTGGCAGGACTAACCATAGCATCTGTTGGAAATGAAAAGAAATCACCGTGGAAAACCTCAACTTCAGACCACTCCAAAAATGCTTCTTTCCAAGCAGATATAAGTTCAATATTTGCGTCAATTAGGTATATTTTACTGGGTAAGTTACTCATATTTATTATCAATGACCGCTTTTAATTATGGGTTGGTATTATAACAAATTATGAGTGGCTTTTTTGTGATGTTTAGAGTCTAACTTTCCTGTGTGTTTGTAGCATCAACAGCTATATTCTTGTTATGTCCCTTAAAATCCCAGTCATCTTTCTCGTTGAGTTCAGTAGGTTCGTCATCGTCAAACCAAGTACCTGGTATAGGTGTTCCAAATACTTCATCATATAAACAAGAATATCCACCACCAGTATCGCAGCATGACTTAGTTAAAATTGCTTTGTAAAATTTAACACTAGACTGTCGATGTTTCATCAGGCCGCAGTTCTCATTTGGAGCTTGATCCATAAGAACCCTAAACTCCTGCCCTTTTTTAAAGAGATTATTTTTATAATTAGTATTTAGAGGCTCATTCGCACTAAATAAATATAGATCCTTAATTGAAACAGCTAACAAGAGCCTGCTTTCTTTTACTCCATCCCATTTTGTAACGTCTACTACTTTGCATGCAGAAACTTGCATATCAGCTATAGCCTTTGGCCAGCTTGGACATTCAGCTAGAACTGAAAATGGAAATAATAGTAATACGAAAATAATTTTCATGATATCAATTACTTTATAGTTAAGTTTGGCCTCTTTGAGCCGACAATTGAAGGATGTTTTTATTTATTAATACCAACTTCTGATAGTGCATTTAATGAGGCGATTTCTCTATGATCGGTGGCTAGGTAATGCTAAGAGCCACTGAGACAGCACTATTTTACTTTACAATTTAAGTGTTAGTTGAAATCGTTCTCACCAAAAATTCCACCATGTTTTCTTTTTATCTCTACCAGATAGGTTTATCTTAATGCTTTTCTCAAGGTTTAAAAGCTGCAATCTGATTTTCGACAGTGGATGGTCTGGAAATAGTTCATCGTATTCCTCATCCTCAGAGAGGTTTCTTAAGCACGGACCATCGTGCTCAGGAAAGTATGGATCTTGAGCCCACCCAATCATTTTTCCAGTAGATTCTTCAGTTTCAAATTGTTTACCTTCTGACATAAGTTTAGTTAGAATCGCTGTATCACGAATTCCTGTTACACCTATCTCTTGAGAAAATAATGAGAAAACGAAAGACTGGTCTTCTAGTGGTACAGCTATTGTTCCAACATATAGTCCAGGCTGACCTTGTTCGATTTTCTTACCGATAGCTTTAGCAGAAGGAATATCATCAATAGTCGTACTTATGCATTCAACAAGCCCCATACCCTGTTCAGTAAAGTTAGCTCTGTAATACTCACGAACTTTATTTACATCAGAAAGCCTCTCTCTAAGCTCAGCATCCACTCCAATTTGGTGGATAACTAGTTTTACACCGTTTCCGTCGTGAAACTCGACGAGCCCACTATCATTTTCCGGAAGCTGTTTCCATACACTTTCATCTATCTCAATCAACTCTACATATCCTTAGAACCTTTACATTCTTATACCTAAGTCACATCACTGTTTACTTCAGCGTCCGCTTTTTAAGGACTTTTAATAAAATATTTGGTTGTGAGTGTCGGCAAAGTGATGATTTCGAACTCTCGACTATCTATCTAAAGGATCTGCTTGAATTACAACGGTAATTTCATCTCGTGTAAAAGGCCCTGAAAAATAAACTCCATTCTGCAATTTGTAAAAACCTTTTAAATCACTCCAAAACGAGCTCTTACTTTCAGTTATGATTGTAAAATACACAAAGTTATTATCGCTACAATTAATTTTTATTTTTCCGAAACCGAAATCCACTTTTTTCAATATCCTTTCTAATTGCTCGATATTAGTACCTAACTCAATCCTGGGAAACTTGTTAAAATCAAAAATCTCGTCAAAAGTACTTTTCTGCTTAACAATATCAGCTCCGACTCTTTTAGTACTGAACTCAGCACAATTGTCATCGCTAGCAAAAGAGGCTGAACTGAAAGCTAGTATAGCTAATGTTAGGTACGAATTAATTTTGTTCATATGATAATCTCATACACTAAAGCCACCCTTATACACATTCGAGTAAATTAGGGTCAGAGTCAAATTAATCTCATAGCGCTTTTTAAGCTAAAAATAAATTGACTGTAGAATAATCTGAATCTAACCCTAATTTCTAGTCTCTGCTCGTTGATAAAATTCAGAATCATACTTACCTATCTCTTTATAACCAAGCAGCAAGCAGGTAACAATAATTGCTATTGCAGTCCAAGTCATTGCACTGCTATCTAGCGCAAGAAAATACTCTAACGCCAAATAAGTAATTAGTACAAAAAGCCCACCGTATATATAAGTGTTCACTCTTCGATTTATTTTAAGGACTGGAATGTTATTTAATAAGCCATCGCAATTCGGACAATAAAATTCTGAATATGATTCAAACTTCGTTAATCGCTCCAAGCGCAAATAGCCAAACTCTTCATTACAGATAGGGCATTTCATTGGTATTCCTTTAATTCAGGGTTAGCAAACCAGGGTCAAAATCTCGTTGATTTTATCACACACATCACACTCAAAATAATTTGACTCTGACCCTAAATTCATACGCATTAAAATAACGTGATCGTAGTCTTTCATTATAATGACGCTTCTCATAAACCGCTATTGAACAATGAAGTAAATTAAGAGTAGTATTATTCAGTAATTTTAATGGTTCTAGCGAGTAAAATATTATATGCGCGTTCTAATTATTATCAGCACTCTAGCATGCTTATTAACTTCTGCGAAAGATGCCAATGCCCAATCCCAAATCAATAACAAACTCAACAAGACGATTTCCACAAAAAATATAAAACTACAAGCATTACCACAAGGGAAGAATGCTTATGCAGACGCAGTAGTACGATTTAACAATGGCAAGCCTGCCTCTGCACCTGAATTCGCTGATCCTAAAAACGTTATAGGTGCTCCAGATTATAATAAGAAAAAAAGATCTGGCTTTTTATCGATGGGCTGCAATGGCGAGCTGATCGTAAAGTTCACCGATAACGTTTTGTGGGATGGCCCCGGAAAAGATTTAGCAATTTATGAGATTGGTCCAGTCGCCGAACAAACTTTAGTTGAGCTCTCTACTGATGGAAATGACTGGGTTGAAGTCGGCCAGGTGAAAGGAAAAATCAAAAACCTGGATTTTTCCGGTAAGGTCGATCCAGCGGAAAGATTCCGTTATCTTAAGTTAACCGATATGGGAGTTCGATGTGATGGTAGAACGCCCGGCGCAGATATTGATGCCATCGCTTCACTATCGCCTCCTGCAACGCCTAATAACAATGCTACTAGTCGCACAAGTCCTCAACTCAGAGATAACAGAATTAACAGGCCTCTTTTACCGATAAAAGCGCAACTCGCCAGCGCTTCACAAAAAGCAGCGCAAGATAAGTATCTGATCAATGTAAAGGCTAATAAACCGCTACCTTCACGTAAAGACTCTTACAAACTTAGACTCACTCAGATTTTACCTGCCAATGAACGCTCTGTTGATCTACCAATATCTTCTTGGGGGGGTAAAAACCTCATTGCTGACATTAATCAGAGCCGCTTTAACAGTCCGTTCTCAACCCTAGAAGGAAACTTTCGCGTCGCGATAGTCGATACGGCCAATCAAAACTACCTAAGTAATTTTATCAATGTCAGATCAGCACCTGGCAAACTACAAAGTAAGGTTAATCAATTTACGGCTCATTTGCTGGCTATTGATAATCGGTTAGCCCTACACATAACCGGTAAAGATTTACCTTCAAGAATTGGCGGCAAATTAAGAATTCTCGATGGGTCCACTCAACTTGTCATCACGACTACCGCAACATATCGAGCAGATGACTACAGATTTAGATACGAGGCTAGCGCCGAGAACTCACGACTAATGCAACTCAACAGAGATAAAATAAGGATAGAGCTAGAATCACCCGATCTTAATAATCAAACGCTGAGTACTGGCATTACAGTTTTTGAAGCGCGCGATGCTGATGGTGATGGCAGTATTGACGTGACCCAGGGTGGTGATGATTGCGACGATAGCGATCCTAACCGCTTCCCTGGAAACGTAGAAGTAGCAGACCGTGAAGGCCATGATGAAGATTGCGATCCAAGTACTTTCGGTTTTGCGGATAGTGACGGCGATGGATTTCATGCCAGCTGGGCATTTAACCGCGATGAAGCCGGAAACATTATCGCTGGTCGTGATTGTGATGACTCAAGAGCTAATATCAATCCAACTTCAGTTGAAGCTTGTGATAATATCGACAATAACTGCGATGGTCAGGTAGATGAAGGCTTGTTAGTCACTTATTATCTTGACGCAGATGGAGATTTATACGGCAACCCTGCTAACACAAAAATGATGTGTCCTGGGCGTGGAATGGTTGATGGCCAGAGCTGGGTCACTAACAACCTTGATAGTGACGATACTGATCCCACTAAAAATCCTAGAGCATGTGATCAGTAGATAATCCGGTAAAACAAGGTCAGAGTCAAATTAGTCTCTTAGCGCTTATTCATGCTAAATATATAGACTCTAGGTTAATTTGACTCTGACCCTAATTTCAAGCTACGAACTAATAACCTAATACGTATATTTATCGACACTCTGACTTAAGCATCATCATCTTTTTTGTTATTATCTCTAGTCGGTGCTTTTTTCAGTAATCCACTATTTGGGTTAGCCACTATAATAGCCTTAATAATCTTATCCGAAAAAGGTCCAGACCTATATTTTTCGCCAACTATTCTATAAAACCCTTTAATTTCACCAGTTTCTGTAGATATAGAAAAATGTAATGCATTTTCTTCCAAACAACTTATAGTTACATTGTAAGGGCCGGACATGTCCCTTAAAGTTTCGACCATATAGTAGTAACCTGTGGTTGAATCGAACAAAGGCATTTGGTAGAAACTGTTTAACCATTCATCAAACTCTCCACCCAATTGAACTTCCTTTGCTTCCATCCTTTCAGTATGAAGCGCACTGCAATCTTGAAACCTAATTCGTTTGGATATGACCTCTGTATTGTCACACGCAGCCAAAATTAACAACAAAATAATTAGTTTAAAATAACGCATATATTTCATTTTGACCATAATTGTTCAGTCTGCAAAGGATTCTCTCCCCAGCTAATGGTAATGCTTTCAATTTTTTCTTTAGACTTAGCTAAACCGCCGAAACGCATAACTAATTTATCATCAAAACAACCGCCGATTAACACTGATTGATAAGTGACGTTTATCGATTTAAAATCAAAACCTACTAATTCAGGGTAGCTTTTGTCTGCTTCTTCTTTGCTAATTGAATAACTATTGCTCTCTTTGAATACTTTTGACATCTGCAGGTATAAAACACGTAACCTTTTATCAGAAAGATTCTTATAAGTGCTAAGTTGCTTTTGATATGAACAGTTTCCGAAGAACAAAAAATTAAATACGAACACAAAAGCCATAATACTCAGGGCACCTATCGCTATCGTTCCACCGGTTACTTTCAATATTTTAATAATTATCATCGAAATAACGAACGGGAAAAAGAAAATGGTGGGGTCAGAATAAAATACTTAGCCTGAACCGTGATCGACAAAACCTAACCCCAAATGACTGTTGTTTTTAATTGCTTCTTAACACTGAATATCATACTTCTCCGACCAAACCCGCAGGTCTTCTAGAATTTTCAAAGCGCTGCGACCAAATTCGGTTAATTCATAAGTTACCGCCACCGGGCGATCATTGATCACTTTACGAATCACCATCCCTTGCCCTTCGAGTTCCTTTAGCCGCTGGTCGACCATTTTTTTACTCGCACCGCCTAACATTCGGGTTAAGTCATTAAATCTTACCGGCTCATCTTTCAAGTGATAGATAATCGATCCTTTCCATTTACCGCCAATTAAGCGCATTCCTTTCTCAATCGAGCAGGGTTCTGTACACGCATTGAAAACTTTTTTCCGGCCGTTAGCCTCTGTTTTTATTACACTTTTCACGGATTCACCATCAAAAGTAACCAGGTTACTAAAAGTATACTAATTGATTTTTTGATTTAGGTTACCAAAATATACCACATCACAGGGTTTAAACGAAAACCAAATTTTCAGTGAACTATCGCTACCTAAATCACCCCGAATCGATTTAGGTATCATTTTAATAGCAGGATTAACCATGAAAAATATATTAGTGATAAATGCCCATCACCCCTACCCGTTTTCCGAGGGAAAGCTGAATCAAACCTTTTCCAATAAAGCTGAATCACTTTTAAAGAACAAAGGCTATCAAGTGAGAACGACACAAACAGCAGACTCGTATGATGTTGAACTAGAGCTCGACAATCATCAGTGGGCAGATGCGATCATTTTACAAACTCCGGTCAACTGGATGGGTGTGCCCTGGAGTTTCAAAAAGTATATGGATGAGGTCTATACTGCAGGTATGGGCGGTCAGTTATGTGAAGGCGATGGCCGCAACAGCACGCAGCCTAAAAAGAATTATGGTTCCGGCGGTACTCTTACTGGTAAGAAATACATGTTATCGTTAACTTTTAATGCGCCCGAAGAAGCTTTTAATGATCAGGCAGAATATTTATTCAAAGGCAAAAGCGTTGACGATTTGTTCTTTCCTATGCATATGAATTTTCGTTTTTTTGGTATGGAACCGCTTGAAACATTTGCCAGCTACGATGTGATGAAAAATCCTCAAATTGAATCAGACTTACTCCGTTTTGAAAAACATTTAAATACTCACTTTTAAATCAAGGATCTCATAATGTACACTCAAAAACTCCATGCAGGTAGCAAGTTTCCCGACATCACAGCGACTACTCTGACAGGTGAGCAGTTAAAGCTCTCAGATACAGGGCCCGATGCCGATTGGAAGCTGGTTGTAGTTTATCGTGGTAAGCACTGTCCTCTCTGCACGAAATACTTAAATCAACTCGAAGGCTATCAAGACAAGCTCATTTCATTGGGAGTAGAAACGATTGCCGTTTCGGGTGATAGCAGAGAGCAACTTGAGCAACATCTCGCGAAGCTTAATATTAGTTTCCCAATTACCCACGGCTTATCCATTGAACAAATGAAAACCTTAGGCTTATATATTTCAAACCCTCGTTCACCTGAGGAAACCGACCATCAATTTGCCGAGCCTGGCCTTTTTGTTGTAAATGAAAAAGGGAATATTCAAGTCGTCGATATTTCTAACAACCCGTTTGTACGTCCCGAGCTAGAGGCATTAGTATCAGGCATTGCTTGGATCCGAAATCCGGAAAACAACTACCCTATTCGGGGAACTTACGCGGATTAAAAGCCGTTAGCGCTTTTTACTTGCCAGGTTGGAGAGACTTGATCATTCCAACCTGCTTGTAAACTTTTAATGGAAGCTGAGCCAATAAAAGATACCTTACCAGTTAAGGATTGTTTACCACTTTACAATTCCGCGAGTGACCTTTATTCCACCAACTAGCATTGATCCACCATAATCTTTAGCAAGCCGCAGTAAAGTGTCATGAAACCCTAAATTTGGAAAGGCCGCTTCAACCTCCTTAATCATTGACCTACTAAGTCCTTTTCGAATCAAACCTTTAGAAGCATCAACCCAATCGGCCTTTCTGCACGCCTCAATGACTTTTTCATGAGGCCCTTTGTAAGACAATATTTTGTGATGCCAATGAATTGCGCCTCGCAACGCTTCAGGATCTAACCCCCAGTTAAATTTTTCATTGTCTGCTAAAGCAACCGCTTCTGAAGGCTCCAAATAAGCTAATTCACGATCGGTCCAAAGGCCTATATCATGATAAACAAATGCAGTTTCAACGAGTTTCTCTTGGCTTAAATCGCCATTTAAAAAATGCATTGCATAAGTAATGGTTCGATAAACATGATTTCGATAACCTGGGAAATCCTTGCCTATGACTGCTTGATAAGGTTTAAACAATACTTCAACATTGGGCCGTTGTAATTTGATTTCAATCTCTGCCATTATTCTAATTCCTAGCGTATCGAAACTTTTATAAAGTCTTATTTGTTTCTTATCGGTCGCTGATTAATTTTTTCCACTTCGACGACTTTTGCCACTGAGCCCCCGCCAAATAATAATTTTTGCAAAGTGATTCTTGCTTTGATCGTATATTGTTTCCGTTCCATATCAAAAGGACTTTCGGGCCAGAGCTTCTTCTTGTCCTTCTCCGATACGAAAAACATCCCTTTGTCGACCAGTCTTATTGGTTTATTCCCGAGAATTCCTTCAAACAAACTTCTATTGTTTAAGGTAACTTCGACCATTTTATATTGCACTTCTCCGACAACTTCATATCGACTATCAACATTAACCAATCGATAGCGCACAGCACTAAAAACAAACCACAACAACAATGCCAGAAAAAGCAGTAAAGTAATCCCGTTAATCATCTTGATAATTAAACTCATGTGAATCAACTCGCAATAGAATAGTATTGATGAGCGACTAGATGACTATGAAAAAGAGTGGCAATAACTATCAACGATTACTTCTCCTCTTAGTATGCACCACCCAAGCGAGTATCCACCTTGGCCGTCTGGCTCATCAAACCACTCCCATTCCCATAGCTCGTCTTTGGCTTCCATTTGCGAAACAAGTTTGCAGAACGCTTCCTTTAATTCTTCATCTGTTATCTCTTGTCGAGCCAAATGAATATTCACAAGACGTCGAGTAAGATAGTCTTTTAAACCTTGCATCTGTTGATGTTCATTCATAAGAGTATTGCTAGTTGACTTTATCCCGATTACTTTTCAGACTCAGCTGAAGTCTTAGTCATGCTTATTCGCTGTGACTTCACCTAAATTTTACTTACTTTAATTTAACCTTATCACAATTGGGTGAGCTCTGCTTTCACCAGCGTCTTATAAACCCAACGGTTCTTCTGACATTCGACTTTTAAGGGGAAAATTAGTGTTACGGTTCACTGTTATTTTAGCTTTTATTTTAACCACAACAGGCTGCGGAATAATCAACAGTATTAAACTCCGCAACTCTAACGATCACCTAAAGCCTCTATGGCCAACTGGAATACAAACAGTGGGAATTGAAACTCATTATCTCGGAGAAAAGCCCTACATTGATGTGACTTTAAATGGTGTCGATGGGTTTAAGTTTTTAGTCGATACAGGAGCGTCGGTTACCATCGTTATGGATACCCCTAAAATAAACGCATTAGGCTTAACTCGCGGCTATGATCTAGCTATGGCCGGATGGGGTGAGGAAGAAAAATCTCCCGCCTATCAAACTCAAGTGGACACATTGTCTCTTTCGGGAATCGGTTTCACTAATGTGAATTTAGCATTTCTTCCGACCTCAACAACCAAATATTTTTTAGACCCATCAGAAGCGATCTATGATGGTGTCATTGGTCATGACATCATGCATCACTTTAGTTGGCTGTTTGATAAAAAAGCAAATAGGATAGCGATTAGCCAAACACCTCACACGCCCTCTGATGAAGCAATCGAAATCCCATTTGATACTTTTTTTAGTAAGATTGATATTGAGGGTAAAATTGATTTTGGTAATGGTCAGACAATCAGTCATAAAATTATTATCGATACTGGTAGTCGGCATTATTTAAAAGTAGCCAGTGCATTAATTGATAATGAAGGTATAGTCCTGCCAGGTAAGCCTATAACTGCTGCAGATTTTGGACTAAGCGGACGAGATGTTCACCAAAGAGTAACCCTTCCGTCGCTCAGTTTAGGTGAATTAAAGTTAACCAATATTAAAACCAACTTAATTGGTGGTGATTTTGAAGATGACTTTTCTGTTATTGGGAGTGCGTTGCTTAATCAATTTGTGAGTGTGATTGATTATCATCGCGAAAAGCTGTACCTAATTCCCTACAGCGATCAACCTTTTAAAACCAAATATAACTTACTGGGATTAGAGTTACGAAAACTCGTCTCTGGAAATTTTATAGTAAGATTCGTTTTTCCAGACATGGTCACAGCACATCAAGATTTTCAAGAAGGCGATCTGATTACCAGTATTAATGGAAAACCCAGTCAACAAATCAGCTTAGCCGACTGGTTAAATCTATCGGCTTCACCAGACACTTATACTATTTGTCGCTTGAGACAACAAGAACTTTGCGTAACCTTAACCTCCGGACAGATCGAGGGTTACTCTATTCCGGTTAGTTCTGCTAAGCCAACTATTTCTTCTACTCCATCACTTTGACACCATCAATGAAACATTTTCAGCGTGTCTTGGTTAATCGGTTACGCATCAACAAGAGAGTAATCGATATCAGTAATAAAACCCAATAGCTCAATCCTCCACCGCCGCCGGTACCTAATTGCGGCGGTGGTGGTGTCGCCACTCTAATGGTTACAGAATTAGTGACCGAAAGGTTTGGTGTACCGTTGTCCGTTACAGTAGCAGTAATCGTGTAATTACCAATTTCCATATTTGTAGGATTAAATGCGACACTCGAACCATTTACTGTAGGGTTAACTAATTGGTTCACATCCCATGTGACTTGGTGAGTGTCTGAGGCATTTTCATCAAAGATTTCGACGGTTATTGTGACGGGTCCGCCTTCGTCTTCAACAATCGTGCCTTCAACACCTTGTTGAGTGACTATAAATGAAAATTCTGGCGCTTCATTGAGTTCTTGTGAGACGGAGCAACCATTAACATCAACACTTTGACCCGGCGGCGTATCAGGACAAAGATCATCATTATTGTTTACGCCATCGCCATCATCATCGTTGGTCGTTGAGACTGAGTCATTACAATAAAACCTATCATTGGCGCTGGTTGTTGAGCAGTGAGCAACATAATCGATTTCTAGCACGGCTTGGGTGAGGTTAGGATCAATTGCGCCGCCTAAGTTTCCTCCCATAGCAACATTAAGCAAAACAAACATAGGCTCTTTGTACTGAGTGCAACTACTAACATTATGCGAAACGACTAAAGTATCATCGACATAAAAACTAATATCATCTTCATTCCACTCGATTGCATAAGTATGCCATTGGGTTACATCAACAGGTCCATTGGGATAAGTGTATCGCACCTCGCTTCCGCAACCACTGGTATTAAAAAAGTTGGTAATGTAACTATTGGGACCGTTACCAAACCATTCCCATACATCAATCTCACCAGCACCTGGATTTGGCCAGTTTACGAAATCATTATCTCCGGCAATCGGCTGCTCTGCGATACGATTTTCTAACATCCAAAATGCTGGCCAAGTCCCACCTTCTAAATTCAGGAATCGTAAACGTGATTCAATTCGGCCATACAAAAACTCTTGTTTATCTTTACTGTTCAGGCGACCGGAAGTCCAAGTTTTAGTCTGCCCACCTAGGGTGGAGCAACTCAATGTCTTTTTGCGCGCGATTATTTTCAAAGTCCCTTCGGAAACATCGTAGTTACGCTCAGACGAACTATCATCGTCGGTATAACACTGAACTTCATTGTTGTAATTTGCTTGGGTTTGCGCCGTCCAATTGCTCCAGTTAACGCCGTTGCCATCAAAATCATCAATCCACTCCAACTGCCAACCGGCATGTACCTGGTGTACCGATAAAGTAGCAAGACTAATCAAAAGATACTTGATGGCCGAATTAAATTTTGCAATAAACATATTGAGCCGCTAGATAAGACTATTTGACCTCACTATACCCACTAACAGATAAAATGACAACGCTGTCATTTATTGACAGCATCAATGGCGTTAATTGGCAGATCTGATCTTAATTACTGGCCTCATCGAGTTGCTTAATCAGCGCCTGTTTCATCCAGTCGACGAATACTCTGACTCGTGTTGACATCAGTTTGGCGTGAGAGAATACGATATTGATGGGTCGGGGCGAAGGTTCAAACTCTTGAAGAATGACACTTAAAGAACCATCTCGGATAAGATCATTGACTTGATAGGCTAAGAACCAACCGACTCCGACCCCAGATGCCACCATTCGCTTAGTGGTTGCTAATTGATTACAGGTCAAAGGGCCAGAGACTGGTACTTTAAAAGCGCTACCTTGGCGGTAAAAAGTCCAATGATTTCTCAGCCCAAATCCACTAAAGCGAATGCAAGGCAGTTCACTCAAGGCTTCTGGTTCGTTTACTGGCGGATACGCTGCCAGCAACTCCGGCGAAGCACAAGTAATTCGCCGTGTTTCCGCGACTTTAATAGCCACCATTGAAGAATCAACTAAATCGCCAATTCTAAAAGCAACATCAATACCTTCTTCAATCAGATCGATATTACGATCTAACAACAGCATTTCGACTTCCATTTGAGGATTTTCTTTCAGAAATTGCGCAATCAACGGCGTAAGAATAAAGTTCCCAAAAGTCGTCGATGCGGTAATTTTAAGTTTGCCTGTTGGTTTTACCTGTTGCTCAGAAAGTGCAGATTCGGCTTCATCGATGTCTAGCAGTATCTTTTTACAGCGCTCGTAGTAATTACGGCCCTCAACGGTCAAGGTTATTTTACGGGTGGTGCGGTTTAACAGTCGGGTGGTTAAATGCTCCTCAAGATTGGCTAAGGTTCTGACCACAGTAGGCAAGGAGGTACCAAGCGCCTCAGCTGCTTTGGTTAAACTGCCGGTTTCTACGATGCGAACAAACATATTCATTGCGACTAGTTTATTCATATGGTATCCCAATATTAATCAATACCACCCTATTACTCCATTATATGAAATAGTCTTGTTTATTTTAGTCTATTTATTCAACAATATAAAACTTCGATAATGACATTCAGACGGTACATCGTCGCTCTTACTAACCCCAAAAGACTTATTTAAAGATGAAAGGAGAATGTCATGAAAGCAGCAATTTTAGTTTTATCCGATCCCAATCACGGTCAAGAAGAAGCACTAGGCCGCGTATTTAATGCGTTAGCCACAGCCTTTGACTACAAACAGGCGGGCGCTCAAGTTCAAATCGTGTTCAATGGTACGGGCACTCGCTGGATTGGCGAGTTAAGTAAACCAGAAAACCCAGTTCACGAATTATTTGAAGCCGTGAAAGACTCGATCGCAGGCGTTTCTTGCGGATGCGCTGATGTATTTGGAGCCGCTGAAGCAGTCGAGAAGTCGGGATTTGATTACCTCACAGAAAACGCGATTCCAGGTACCAGAGGCTTACCAAGTGTTCACCGACTTGCTAGTGAAGGTTACTCAGTATTGACCTTTTGAGTCAGTCCCCTAAAACGACCAATGCTCGTCTCATTAACCTCATTGAGGAGGCGGGCGTTGATCTTCCAATTGAATCGGAGGTTTAAGATGAATAGTCTATCGCTCTCAGCTGATACTTCACCCTTTCACAAAGGTGAGAAGATCGTACAATCTAAGGCCGGTGAAGTTGAAAGCGGCAATCGCAATGGAACCGTAATCTCTAACCAGATTATCCCCGGAGCGATTCCTTTTATCGCTCAACAATCAATGATTGTTGTAAGCCACATTGATCCAACGGGAAATGTTTGGGCATCGGTGCTTTTTGGCAAGCCGGGTTTTATTAAAGCGATCAATCGCAGCCTCATTGAATTGGATAGTTCAATAATTGTTAGTCACACTGACGATTCTTTTTGGGGGAATATCGATATAAACCCCACTATCGGATTGCTAATTATCGAATTAAGTACACGCAGACGTTTGCGTATTAATGGAAAGATCGAGAAAATTGACAATTATCGGTACCAGATAATGGTTGAACAAACCTACCCCAATTGTCCTAAATATATTCAGCGTAGAAATTTATCACTCGATACTGACAACAATCGATCGTTGCTACCAAAAGTGGAAAGCGGTAATCAACTTAAACCTGACCAAGCTCAGTTAATCGCTAATGCTGATTCATTTTTTGTCGCCAGTGCTTGTCAACTTTTGGAATCAAATGCTAGTGCCACTGACTTTTCTTCACCCTTCACTGCAGACGCTTCACATCGTGGTGGATTTCCAGGTTTTGTCGAAGTAAAAGGCAATCGGTTGAGAATTCCTGACTATCCCGGCAATAGTATGTTTAATACGCTAGGCAATATCGAAATGTATCCGCATGCAGGCTTAGTATTTATTGATTTCGACAATAGTAAACTGATTCAAGTGAGTGGCAGTGCCAAAATACTTTGGGACGAGGAAGATCTCACCAATCAAAGTGACGGTACGCAACGTTTTTGGGAATTGTACATTGAACGTTGGCAAGAAACGCCAATACCGGCTTCAATAAGCTGGCAGTTTTTTGATTACTCTCCCCACAATCCTCGTTCCAATAAAGCTGAGTCAAACAATACTGAAACTTTAACATTGCAAGTTAGTAAGGTAGTCGAGGAAACAAAAGCGATTAAAACCTTCACCTTAGTGTCAAATGATCATGGCATTTTACCTGCTATTGAAGCGGGCTCTCATTTACCAATCGTTCTAACTTTGCCCTCTGGCAAGCAAATAGAAAGGCACTACTCAATTATATCTTCTAGTGACGAAAATCGCTTTTATAAAATCGCCGTGCAAAAACAAAGTCGGAGTCGGGGTGGTTCTGAGTTTATTCATAATCAGTTAGTTGCAGGTAGTTTATTGTCGGCAAAAGCACCAAAGAATGCATTTCCACTTGGCAATCATAGTGGCTGCACCCTTCTGGTAGCCGGTGGAATTGGAATCACGCCAATCTTATCAATGATTCAAACATTGAAATCACGCAATCGGCCATTTGAGGTTCACTATGTAGCAAAAACCCAACAAGATATGGCTTTTTATGAAAAGGTAAAAAAAATTGCTCAAGGTCGCGCTTATTTCTATTTTTCGAAAGAACCAAGTTCACCTAAGTTAGATGTCGTTGCGTTAATGAAATCAGCGACTGAAAATACGCATCTTTATGTATGCGGACCGACAAAGCTAATCAACGCAATTCGCGACACTGGCAATATACTTGACTGGAACCCCGAAAAAATTCACTTTGAAAGTTTCGGGACAAACAACAAAGATAATAAAACCTTTCAAGTCAATCTAACTAAAACTAACGCTGTAATTACCGTGAAACCTCAGGAATCAATATTGGATGTATTGATAAAGAAAAAAATTAATGTTGCCTACGATTGTAAAAGGGGTGAGTGTGGTATGTGTGCGGTCGATATCATCAAGGGCGACGTCGAACACCGTGATTTTTACTTAAGTAAATCGGAACAAAACGCTCAAATGTGTATTTGCGTTTCTCGGGCGAAAGACAGCAAATTGGTGTTAGCAATATGATATTGTGTCGTACACAAATGCTATCTAAACAGATACTCAATAAATTATTTTTTCTTAGCGAGTTTTATGATTTTGATTTTCATTATTACTTTTTTCGATGAATACCTATATTCAAGAAGTCAACTCAACAGAAATTGGAGCGACTTTAAAAGGCGCTCGTTATTAGAAATAACTAAGCGCCTTTTAAATATTTGTTTATAAATCCGCTGGCACTCGGCCTGGTGTCCAAGGCGCTTTGATTTGTTCCATCTCACTCTCTAACAGTTGTAGTTCCTGATCAAGCTGTTGCATTTGATTTGCAACTCGCTGATACTCGGCCTCAGCAATTGACAGTGAAGCTAAATGATTACCTGAAACATCAAATTGACTATTAGCAATGCTTCGATAAATAAAAGTGGTTCTTGCACTAACTGACCAAGGCACTGGTTCTTGTCGCGAACTAATGGTTCGATCGCCTCTTAGTAGCGTACTAATACTGGTCAATTTTTGGCTCAGCACTCTTACTTTTTGCGCTTGCTGTTCAGTCGAATCTACCGTTTCACTAATCGCTTGTTTCACATGATCGATGCGCGACTTAAGTTCAGCATAAGCCTTTGTTGCACCTTGAACTCGACGATACAAATCTCCAGCTCTCATTTGCGCGGCTAACAATGCCTCTCGATCAGTTGCAATTTCAGGGCTGTTGTTTAATAACTTCACAGTAAACTTTTGTGGTTTACTGAGATCTTCCACTTTGCCAAACTGTCTTTTCTTTAGTGTTGCGGTATATTCACCGGGCAGGGCGATCGGACCTTTCGGAGGATGTCCCCATGGCGGAATATAACCACTCGATTTTTTCAATTGAATGGGGGCCAGCGAAGGATATCGCATATCCCATGCAACTCGGTGAAAACCTTTTTTGGTACTTGCTGAAACACGTCGAACGACTTTCCCTTTACTGTCTTTAACCTCTACATAAACGCTAGGGGATTCCTCATTGTCTTCTTTGCGTAAGTTTTCCCAACTTGGATAAGGGGTATCTTTTAGTTGTTTTTCTAACTCCTTCTCTTTTTCTCGACGCTGTACTTTTAGCGTTTTAAACCCGTCTCTTAGGTAGTAAGAAAAGACCGCTCCATAAGTTGGATTATCGGCGGTAAACAACTCATTGCCATTTGCGCCTTTTTTCTCATTACCATATTGATTTCTTTCTAGATACAACCAAGGGTCTTTCACCGGAAATAAGGTTGCTTCAAACGCTCGCAACTCCTTAGGCTTAGTTCTTAATGGACTATAATCATCAACGATATAAATGCCACGCCCAAAAGTACCGACAACTAGATCGCTCTCTCTTCGTTGTATTTCAATATCACGAACAGAAATTGTCGGCAAACCTCCGGTCATTTTCGACCAGTTTTTACCACCATTTTGCGTTACAAATAATCCATATTCGGTTCCCACAAATAAAAGGTTAGGATCTATATGATCTTCCGCAATCGTGTGTGCCGATCCCCATTTAGGTAAATCGTTGCTGATCAGTTTCCAACTTTTACCTTTATTAGTGGTTTTAAACACATAGGGCTTATAATCACCTCGCTTGTGATTATCGAAAACTGCATAAGCAACATTTTCATCATGCAATGAAGTGATAATGTCTTCAACCAACGACATATCAGGAACACCTTTAAAACTATCCTCTTGGCGCCAGTTTTTACCATTGTCTTCTGTGACACTAATCACGCCATCATCGCTACCTACATAAATTAACCCTTCTCTTAGCGGACTTTCACTGAGCGCAATGATTGAACCCCATTTAGACGTTGATACGTTCTTGGCAATTGTATCAACGCTCCAAACTCTTCCCATCACCTTAAGTTTATTACGATCAAGTTGACGCGTTAAATCCGGACTAATCGCCTGCCAATTTTCGCCACGATCATCAGACTGAAAAACTTTTTCAGCGGCGTAAAACAGTCGAGTGGATTTGTGCGGGCTTATTAATAAAGGCGTATTCCAATTCCACTTATATTGATTTTCACCACTTTTAGGGTGAGGCGTTATCGAAATCAGCTCTTTAGTCCGTTTGTCATAACGGGCCAAACCACCATATTGGTATTGAGCATAAATGGTATTGTGATCGGTCGGATCGATTTGCGGTTTGTATCCATCACCGCCGATAACAATTGTCCAGTCCGCATTAGTAATACCATGAATTACCTCAGTTCGAGAAGGTGCGCAAAGCGAGTTATTGTCTTGAGTTCCGCCACAGACATTGTAAAAAGGTTCGGCATTATCGGGTTGTATTCGGTAGAACTGAGCGAGGGGTAAATTCTGCGCATGACGCCATAGATTGCCGCCATCCCAACTTTCGTAAACACCACCATCTCCACCTATCACTAAATGGTTAGTATTATTTGGATCTATCCAAAGCGCATGATCATCCACATGACGAAACTCGCTGGATAACGGAGTAAAAGTTTTTCCGCCATCTTCAGATACCTTAGTGTAAGTATCGAGTGAGTAAACCTTATTAGAATTTTTCGGGTCAACGACTAGTTCATTATAATACTGAGGACTGCTTGTCATGTGGCTTGAACGTTTCTTCCAGGTTTGACCAAAGTTTGTTGAACGATAAACACCTTGTTCTTTTTTACTACCTTCAATAATTGCATAGAGAATATCAGGCGCTGAAGGTGCCATGGCGAGACCAATTCGTCCCATATCTTCAGTAGGCAAACCTGCGCTAATTTTTTTCCAGGTTTTACCACCGTCAGTCGTTTTATGGATATCACTACCCGGTCCACCATTGATCAGTGTCCACACATGTCGCCGCCGCTGATAACTGCTAGCCACAATATTATTGAAGTTTCTTGGATCGACGACGAATTCATTAACGCCAGTGTATTGATCAATCTCTAGAATGAGCTTCCAATTTTTACCACCATCCTCAGTCTTATATAAACCGCGATCGCCGCCATCACTCCACAGCGGTCCTTGGGATGCAACCAAAACTTCATCGTGATTAGTTGGATTAATCCATATCTGAGAAATATGCCCGGAATTTTTTAGTCCCATATTTTTCCAGCTCTTTCCGCCATCTTCTGATTTATAGACACCATCACCATTAGCAACTGAGCGCTGTGAATTATTTTCTCCGGTACCAACCCATAATAAATGCTTATTACCTTGAGCCATTTCGATAACACCTAACGCGTAAGCGCCTTCTTTCTCAAATAGCGGTGTCCAAGTTGTCATATTATTTTCAGTTTTCCATAAATTACCTGAAGAGGTTGCAACATAGAATTCTTGGGGACTTTCAGGATTAAACGCGAAATCCGAAATACGACCTGAGATCATCGCCGGACCAATGCTTCTCATCGGAATAGAAGCCAGTGGACTTGCATCATTCTTTTTATCCTTTTCTTTAGCGACTATGGGTTGCGAAAGCGCCATAAGAAGACTACTCAATAAAAATACTGTTTTTCTAAAATTCATATTAATGCCTGCATGAAGTACAGTGATGATTTGACAAATGATCACTATTATTGATTTATGGCCTCACGTTAGCCGACCATAATATTGATTAATCTGGGCTGCTACTGATAAATCGAGCAATTAATCATGGGGTTAATACTGAGCCTTATTTATTCGAACTCAAATATATCACAACTTGATACCTCAACAAGTAGGTTTGTCAATTCTTTCTCATTGTGTCTATATCTCAAAAAAACCAATGTTTAAGCTAGTTTAGCACCGTTACCAATTTCGCTATCCGGCACAGCCAAAACAACGTTTCCATCTGTTCTATGGAAGCCGGTAATAAGACACTCTGACATTACTGGTCCGATTTGTTTTGGTGGAAAGTTGACTACCGCAATCACTTGTTTTCCCAGTAGCTGTTCCTTCGAGTAAAGTTCGGTAATTTGCGCACTCGATTTCTTAATACCAACGTCGCTGCCGAAATCCACTTTCAATCGATAAGCAGGCTTTCGCGCTTCTGGAAAATCTTCGACATCAACTATCGTTCCAACTCTCAAATCAACTTTCTCAAAGTCTTGCCAATCTATTATATTCATCTGTAATACCTTAAGAATTTATAGTTAATCATTCAATTTTTTAATCACCACCACAACCGGAACCACAGTCAGAATCAAAATCGAATTCTATCCCGTTAGTCGATATATCTTCATAAGCCTGGAATCTTTCTTTGTCTTCTTTGCTGTATCGACAACCATCTTTTATTTCTAACCACTCATCAATGGCAAATAATAACGGTAAAGTGGCCGCGGCTTTAGGATCGATTCCATTATTCAAACAGGAGTAATGCCAGGCGTTGCGGGTTCCTAACTGGTTTGAATTTGATGACGCCATCGCTTCTGTTGGAGTATGATGCAAAAATCTGCCAAAAGCGTTTTGACAAAAACTATTATACTGTTTTGTGAAAAGAATAAATTCATGCCATGCTAAATCGACAACTCGAGAGGGCATTGATGCTTGATAGTTTTTAGATTGGCGACAAATTATAAAATACTCCTTTAAGCCGTCTAGTACTTTTTCAATTTGTCGCTCTGAGAGGTGAGAATATTTTTCTTTTATTTTTATCCTAACTTTTTCTGGAAACAAATAATTATCGATGTAAGCTAACTGGCTTGCTTTTTTATTTCTCAAAAACAAGAGCACAAAAAAGACAAGAAGGGTGGCCGTCAAAATGACGATAAAAACCCAATACGATTCCATAAACATTCCTTTTTTGATTACAACTTTCCCTGTTAGCGCTTTGCCTTATACAAAATTCCTTTGAATCATATCAGAGATATTCACCGTAATTAGCGAAGTTATTGTATAGATTAATAGCGACTCAAGTCTTTTTTATTTGGTGACTTTACAACGCTTAACACTACTAATCAATTCCAATCAATTTAATAACTGTATTGGAATATAGATGTCAGTTCTTAAATTTTGCGCTATGACTTCTTCGGGGTCATCTAAATAATGAAACAAACATTGACTATCTGCAAGAGACACCAACTCTTGGGTTAGTATATTTCGATAGGCTTCATCGAGTGTCTCATCGAGTCCCTCAAAGGCACCATTGTGTCTAACGCGAATAAACTGGCCGCCCGAAAATTGTTTGTCGACAATCGACTTATCCTTAGGCGTCCAACCATTTTCAAGTAATAGACCACAATCAAATAGGGCCCCCGGACCATTCAGTTGACCGGCATTACAATCCGGTATACCGAGAATCGCTCGAACCTCATTCGGATCCCCCACACTATTGAATAACTGATGATAAACTTGGTTAAGCTCAGGGTAAGCGCCCTTAGTGGGGATCGCAATATATTGAAAAGGATCTAATGAAGTGAGTTCTAAAGCAATTAGACCAACCGCCGTTTTCTCGGGATTGGGTAGACTAAAAAAGGCTATCGCTTGGGTTAATCTGTCTGGTTCGTTTTTGAGTTGCGTCGCCGTTACTGAAACCTCTCTTTTTAATGCTTTAGCCAACGATTGGCTCGATTCAAAACCTGCATTCATCGCAGCCTCCGTAATAGAAATCCTTTCTTTGGCCAACTGATGAGCGGCGATTGATAATTTAATACGGCTAACTGTTTGTTGAAGTGTTTCCCCAGTCACTAATTTAAAAACACGATGAAAATGATATTTAGATAATCCTGCAACGCGTGAACAGCGCTCTAGGTTGGGTGTTTCTCCGTTTGCTAATGTGTCAGCGATGAATTCAATCGCCGTTTCAACTCGATTTTGATAGTACTTTGTCGCTTTCATTGAGAAATTCTCCTTTGTTTTTTCTCAATAGTACCCAGTCATTAATCGTTATTCGTGTCCCGGCTTGCTGTTTAGACTATTAATTAATCTTGGTTTGTTGCCTCACCATACTCGATACAGCCTGCTTAGCAATCTTCTCCAACTGCGCTTTCGGCGCTCCAGTTCTTGCCATCACGGCGAGTCCAAACTGTTGCACCATTAAATAATCCGCCAATTCCTCTGGAGAAGATGTTGCTGTGACGTTTAGTGACTCTTGGTTAAAAAACTCGACCAAAGCTTCTTTAGTTTGTTGGTTTATTTGCACTAAGCGGTCTACCGCTGACGAAGGCAGACAATCGCTACCCGCTTCGCAGGTCGTCCCGGTAATAAAACATCCACCAGGTAACATCTGATCAGAAACCATATCAGAAATGGAAAGCAGATAGCCTTCTAACCGCTCATCAAGTGGCATATTCTTGACGTTCAACTGTTCGGCATGAACTTTCCCAAAGTTTTCTAAATAATAATCCAGGGCTTTAGTAAACAATGCTTCTTTGTTACCGAACGCTGCATACATGCTCGGTTTGTTAATATTCATCGCAGCCGTTAAATCTGACAACGAAGTCCCGCTATACCCGTTCTTCCAGAAGACCTCCATCGCCTTTTTTAATGCGGTTTCTTTATCAAAACTTCGATTTCTACCTGCAGCCATATCCAGTTTCAAACATCTT
Source organism: Aliikangiella marina (assembly GCF_007004765.1). Taxonomy (GTDB): domain Bacteria; phylum Pseudomonadota; class Gammaproteobacteria; order Enterobacterales; family Kangiellaceae; genus Aliikangiella; species Aliikangiella marina. Next base: position 287,606 of record NZ_VIKR01000007.1, on the reverse strand, counting down.
TATCGAGTCATGCTTGACATTATATACCGATTGGTACAACATTCACAATATATACCGATCGGTACAATATTAATTTTATTAGAAGAGGAAAGTAAGCATGAGCGATTTATCAAATAAAAATGTTGTAATAACTGGAGGAAATAGCGGGATAGGGCTTGCCTCGGCCAAAAAATTTAAGGAATTAGGCGCAAATGTCATCATCACCGGACGCAACCCTGAAGCAGTCAACCAAGCAGCGGAGTCTTTAGGTGTGACAGGATTGGTCGCTGATCAAGGGGATTTAGCGGCAATCGACGGTTTAGTGGAGCAAGTTAAAAAAGAGTTTGGCAAAGTCGATGCATTATTTATTAACGCGGGTGTAGCGGCGTTTGCACCCATTGAGCAGCTCGACGAATCGTCATTTGATAACATGATGAACATCAATTTCAAAGGTGCATTCTTTACCCTGCAAAAGTTTATACCGATTTTGGCTGACGGCGCCTCTGTCATTAACCTTTCATCAATCAATGCCTATACAGGAATGCCCAACACCTCGGTTTATGCTGCTAGTAAAGCCGCTTTAAACTCAATCACGCGAACTGCAGCAACAGAGCTGGCTCCGAGAAAAATCCGAGTTAATGCGGTGAATCCTGGTCCAGTCAATACATCGATATTCGGCAAACTGGGTATGCCAGAAGACGCTATCAACGAATTTGCTGGCGCAATGCAAGAAAGAATTCCGCTTAAAAGATTTGGAGAGTCGGAGGATATCGCTAATTTGGTAGCATTTTTAGCTTCAGATGATGCCAGTTTTATCACGGGCGCTGAATACAACATCGACGGAGGTACGAATATCAATCCTATTCTTGCTTAGGATTGAACGATTCGTTGAGTTGAAGTGAGTTTTTCAACTCACTTCGACCCGAATCAGTGCTGAATATTTTGGAGACTAGTTGTTTGAGCTTGTAAAATAATTAATCCGAGTGTGTCACTCATCGTTATTCACTCATATCAATAAAGTTTAATGGATCTAAGTGAGTATTATCGATTAAGACTTCCATGTGAAGATGTGGCCCAGTTGATTTACCAGTGTTACCCACTAAACCAATCGACTCTCCGGTACTCACAGTATCACCAACTGCGACAGTAATTTTTGAAAGATGAGCATAAAAAGACCGCACACCATTTGCGTGTTGTAAAACCACAACATTACCGTAATTCGGGTTCATCGTTGTGTCGTCTGCAACCAGTACTCTACCATTAATCGGCGCTATTATTTTTGTTCCAAGCTTTGCATTCAAATCGACCCCGAGGTGCGGTTTATGATTTCTAATTGCATGAACGGCTTTAAAATAGGAGTTTACTTTTTTTGTGTTTGTCTCAAGCGGATATACCCAAGGTTTTTCCGATACCGGTTCTGCTTGAACGCTCATCATATAGATTGGCCAGCATATAATCGCAAAACTCCAACACACTAAAGCCTTTATTTGTTTTCTGTTAAGTTGAGAAGGGTTACTCATAATTTCTAAGATCCTATGTTTGACGAGTTGATGTTGATGAGACTGAACACTGCCCACGAGAATCCTATGGGGTAATGCGATACGGGCACTTTTAAAAACACTTATTAGTGTTTCAGCGTATTCATTTGGACTCACCTTTCGGATTATCTGACGGTCAACTCGCAGCTCCATTGCTTGTGTCATTTTAGTAAGATAAACCCAAAAGATAGGGTTGAACCAGAACAAACAATTGATAAACTGTATAAATAGGATCACTTGTGGATCTTTATAACGAATATGAGTCAACTCATGCTCAATAATGAGACGTCTCTGTTTTGGTGGTAAATTGTTTATATAACCCGGTACAACAACACACGGTTTAATTAAGCCAAACGCAAAAGGTGAAATGGCTGTATCACTTTGAAGAATTGAAATATTTTTTGATTTAATCGTTTTGCTTAATTTGCAACCCAACTCACTATCGATTTCATAGGGTTTAGCTTTACTAATTAATTGTTTTAGCGAGACAATTTTTTTAGTGAAACCGAAGAAGCAGTATAAAGTCCCGCCAAGATAGATAAGCCAAAGAAAGATAGCCACTATAGAAAACCGTTCAGAGAGAACCGATTTTTCTTCCACCACTTTTGAACTTTCAACACTCATTGGATTTAGCCAACTGGACGGCATAAGAAAATTGTCTTCGGGTAAAACTGAAATCGTAAGCGGTGCTAAGGCTAATAAATTTGCCACTACCAGCAACTGCCAAAACTCGGGGCGTTTAAAAATACTTCGATCGCTATAAAAAATGACGACGAGAATGACGGCTAAACCTAAACTAACCATCACAAATTGACTAAGCATGTTCAATAAATCCCACTCAAAATTTATCATTAGCTTTCCCAGATTAACCTTTATTGAGATTGTTTTTTACGCTTCGCGTTATTAAGCAGTTGTTCTAGTTCTTCTACTTCCTCTTTCTCTAGAATTTGACTGCCAGTAAACATCGCTGCGGGAATAGGGCCATCAATTTCAAGTACTCGCTTAGCAAAGTCTTGCGCAAATTTTGCCAACGTTGCGACCTTACTCACCTTGGTTGCGTAAATATTTTTATTTTCTTGCAAGCTAATGCTCACAAGTTTTTTCTCTCCCATTCTCTCTAGCGTTTTTCGTGTTGAAGAATAACTCCAATTGACCGTTCCACTTAATTGGGTATGGATTTCTTTCGCGGTCAAGGGTTGCTCTTTCCATAACAACTTTAAAATTTCTAATTCAGGATTGGTCAGTTGCATTATTAAGTCCAGGGTTTGTCTCTTGGGGTTATATTGCGACACTTGTCGCACCACGTCAACCATTTTATGCGACACCAGTCGCACTTTGTATCCTACTGAACTTTGCCTGGTGCTTGAATTGGACTGGAGCTAGCACTGAAACCATTACTGGAACCAGTACCGATATTAGAATTGTGAGGGAGAATTTCGTTACTTTAGTAATCAGCACAGACTAGTATGCTCTATATAAAACGACCCACTACAAGTAGAATAAATTTTTATTATTCTGCTTATAATCATTATTTAACGATGGCGCGTTAATATCGATTTTAAAACAAATGCTTTATCTGTCTGGTTTTACCTTCTTTTGCAAGGACTGCCATAAATGTCGCACCGAGGCTATTTGCAGCGCCTAATGGACAGGTATCTGAACGATCTACCCTGTGACCTTTTAGTATAAGCTCTGCAATCTCATCATGATTAAAATCAGCTAGAACAATGGTGTCAATCTCCAGATAATCTTCAACTTTGCCACATTCTAGTTTTTTTGTCGCAATAACGATTTCAACTCGATCGAGATAGGTTGATACTTTATGCAACCTCAAGTCTTTCAGTCGTTTGTCTTTAACTAATGTATCTCGCTTTCTTTGGGAAGTTTTCCAAGATTCATCACTATAAACACCTCCTGAAATGGGAATTATCGTTGCCGGTAAATCTTGCCACCAAGTCTTATTATCTAACACAAAATAACTCTTTTTCGGCGTTTGAGTATTTCTCAGTTTGTTAAGTTCTAGACAGTTATCAGAGTACCGGCTTTCTGATCGCATTGCTGCTGTCGAATAACCATAACAACCCTGTTCTCTCAATATTTCAAAACTACGACAATCTGCAAAAGCGGTTTCACTATTTTTATCTGGACAATAAAGATTACCCCCTCTTTTTTCTAAAACTAACAACGCCTCTTTATATTCTTTTATCGAAATATGTTGATATCCATCACTCCAAGCCAAGGCGAATGGTAAAAACAAAAAGCTTGTTATGCTTCCTAAAAACAATCTTTTTAAAACAGCCATTAGTCCCTCATCTCAACTGATTTTGTTTTTTATCTGATTTAAACAGACTCATTAATTTCTTCTTGCAACGTTTCAAGCTGATCAAGAATGCGGATAAATTTTTCACCAAATGGTGTCACCTCATACTCAACTCTTGGCGGTAATTCGTTGTAAGTAATCTTATCGATTATTCCAAACTCAATATTGCGCTTTAAGCAAGAATTAAGAACTTTGGTTGTCAATCCATCGACACTTTTTACCATTTGACCTGGTCGGTTAATGCCATTTGCAATCAGCTGATAGACAGTTAAAGACCATTTACATCCATAAATCGTCTCCACCATACGAGCAGATTGAGCTGGCGCCACTTTTTTTGAAAATTTTTTATCGTTATCAATCATAAAGATGTACCAAAAAGTACCTACCCTACCATTTTGTGCTTACTGTTTTTAATCACAGACAATCCATATGATAAGCACCAGTTAATCATATATTTTTAGGAGAAATTGTAATGAAATTCAAGTATTCAGGTCTAGCAGTTATTGTCGGTGGATCGAGCGGAATGGGATTTGAAACAGCGAAGCTACTGGCTGCTGAAGACATCGAAGTCGTAATCATCGGTAAAGACGAAACAAAATTAGAATCAGCAGTCGCGCACCTCAATAGTATCGGTAAGGCGACAGCCCTACAAGGCGATCTATATGATCAAGGCGATGTTTCAAGAATTATCGAATACATCCAATCACTCGATACCCCTCTGAATTATCTCGTTAACGCCGCTGGTTATTTTAATCCAAAAGCCTTTTTAGAGCATACTCTAGATGACTATGAGATTTATATGGGACTCAATAAAGCGACTTTCCAGATCACGCAAGCTGCTGCAAAAGCGATGGTCGCAGCTAAGGGCGGGAGCATTGTGAATGTCGGCTCTATGTGGGCCAAACAAGCAATTAAAACAACTCCTTCTTCTGCTTATTCGATGGCTAAAGCAGGGCTTCACTCGTTAACCCAACATTTGGCAATGGAGCTAGCTGATTTTAACATTCGGGTTAATGCCGTTTCGCCAGCGGTTGTGAAAACCCCGATATATGAAGCTTTTATAGCACCAGAAGAAATTGATACGGTAATCGACGGTTTTAACGACTTTCATCCAATTGGTCGTGTTGGTACGCCTCAAGATATCGCTAAAACCATTAGTTTCTTACTATCAGATGATTCTAGCTGGGTAACCGGTGCAATTTGGGATATTGATGGTGGAGTAATCGCGGGTAGGAATTAATAATTGCTAAGTTGGAGGACCGACTAATAGCTTTTCATCGATAATATTTTTCGTCCAGAAAACTTTATCGCTATTTTTCACGAAGCCAGGTTACTTCATAACCTGGCTTTTATTATCAACCGTCAACAGCTATAAGCAGCAGCTTTGCGATACCATAGCTGAGTAGTATTAGTCCTAGATTAATCAATCCCCGTATTACCAAGGGAAATGTTGTGTATGTGATTTTTAAACGACTCAAGCTTACAAGAACAGCCCCCATGATAGAAAACCAGATTGTGATAATAAATGAGAGCTTTTGTGTCAGCAACACAATGGCGAGATCATGAAGCGCGCCACTAATCGCAAAAGTTAGAATAATTGACAACCATACTGGGAATATTTTTTTTAAAGGAAGAAAGCTATATTTCGCTAAATAATAACTCCAGATTGGGTTCCAGAATTTCCAAAAATCCTGAAAAGAGCCCGCGCCCAAAGAACGATACAGCATCTCTCTTAAGGCGCCTTTTCCGCCCAGCGGAACACCATTACGGCGTTTAACATATTGAGCAAGCGATGTTTTAAGTTGCTTAGATTTTGCTAGAAACAAATCCTGGATACTCGCTTAGTAACTATAATTAATTGCCTAAAACAAGGATAGATCTTAATTTGGCTTAAGTTTGAGTCTAATTTCGTTCTCTTAAGTCTCGCAAAGCTATCCCCTATCTTAGTCGAAACAAAAATTATTTTATTACAGATTTACTCAAGTTATCCGAAACCGCTCACTATCTATTTCGCCGTTTCCAGACTAGCCTCTGATTGAACAGCAAAAGTCGATAAGTGACGTTTGCCAGCATACCAAAGCGTAAACATTGTTGGCGTAAAGTAAAAAGAAACAACAGTCGACAACAAAACGCCACCCGCAATCGCCATTGCAAACGGCGGCCAAAATCCACCACCAGCAAGTATTAATGGAAGAAAACCACCAAATGTGGTGGTCGTGGTCGAAATGATATGTCTCGAAGACTGAAATACCACCCGTTGAATCGCGTTTCGATCACCCGCCATAGCACCTTCATCGGCTTGCAGCGCCGTTAAAATAATAATCGCCGCATTTATTGAAACGCCAATAGAACCAATCACTCCTATCAAAGCTTGAATACCAAACGGATAATTCATAACCGCCAGCGATAACATGCTTAGACCAGCGGACAAAATACACACTACGAAGGTAATTATTGACAACCGATAAGAACGAAAGGTTAACACGATGGTCGCGATAGTTAAGGTAATGATTAAGCCCATTGAAGCCATAAGATTGTTAACGGTTTCATTTCTAGCGTCCGCGTCTCCACCAACAACAAATCGATATCCCGGCGGTAAATTAACCGGATCATCAGCCATAACTTGTTGCAGTTGCTTAAGCACCTCTTGGGGTAATAATCCTCGTTGAATATAACCTTGAACCGTATTGATACGTTCTCCATTTTCTCTAACGATAGCATTTTCACTCGGTTGCAAAACTGCTTCCCCAAGCGCAGATAGTGGCACTAACCTTTCACCTTGTTCTGCCGAACGAACCGGCAAGGTTAAATGACGAAACCAATCCATTTCGGTTCTCAAATCATCAGTCAATCTGACAATAATTGGTAACTCTTCAGTTTGCTCTAATATGCTACCTGACCGAATTCCAGTTAAACTCGCATTCATTAAGTCAGCGATTTCAGTTAATTGATAACCAGCTCTTTGTACCTTTGCTTCATCTAGTTTGAAAACAAACTTTGGCGCGCCAGCATTGAGTGAGTGACGCGTGTGAGTGATATCGTCAATACGGCTCATTCTCTCTCTCACTTCATCGCCTAGCATTGAAAGTTGCTGCAAATTTGGTCCGACGATTTTTATTTCGACTGGTGCATTGACCGGTGGGCCTTGGACCAAGCCTCTCACTAAAATCTGCGCTTGCGGAATCGCTTGGTCTAACTGTCGCTGTAAAATAGGAATTAGATTTTCAGTTGTTTCGGGCGATCGTGTCGTAATTAGCCCCTCAGCAAAACCAGGATCACTATCCCTGTTTCTGATCATGTTGTAATAAAATGCTGGTGCATTTTGACCGATAACCCATTGATGATCCTTGACTCCCTCTTGCTGGTCTAAAATATCCGAGATTTCAGTTACCGCAGTTTTAGTTTGCTGAATTGAGACCCCTTTACCCATATCGACTTGAATATAAAACTGATCTCGGTCGACGCCGGGAAAAAATTGCGCCGTCAAAGTTGGAAATAATAAAAAGCCTAACACAGGCAAAATCAAGGCGACCGCCACCGCGGACTTTGGATACTGCATCGACCAAGATAGCGATCTTTTAAACTTCTCCGCTAAACCAGGCATGCTGACTAACGGATTAGAGGCTTGATGAAGTAACCAACCAGCTAAGCTTGGCGTCACAGTTAATGCGAGCACAAATGAGCTCACCAACATAATCACCACACTAATCGCTATCGACCCAACAAAATCACCAGCTGGACCGGGCAATAACACCATCGGAATAAATGCCAAAGCTGTAGTAGCTGTCGATGCCAAAAGCGGTATTTTGAGACGATCAATCGCACCTGATATTGCCGATAATTTTGCTTCACCACGCGCAATCCGCTTACCAATATCATCAGTCATAACAATAGCGGCGTCGACCAATAGCCCGAGCGCTACAATTAGCCCTGTTACTGACATTTGATGGATCGGAATACCCATAAATTGTAAAACGCTTAACGAAAGGAGGCTGGTTAGCGGCAATACAATTGCAACCACTAAAGCTGCTCGCCACCCCATAGAAATTAACAACACGGCGACAACCAGCGAAACACCGATCAGCATATTAATAAAAACTTCTGTCAATCTTTGTGAGGTATAGCTCTGTTGCGAAAATACCAACTGGTGTTCAATATCAACCGGTAATTGTGATTTGAATTCATCAATTTTACGATTTATTCGTTGAGTCCAATGATCAACCCGTAGATCGGGTTTCATTCGAGCGGCAATTAATACAACTTGTTCGCCATGACTCAGCCCTATCGAATTTTCCGGATTAGCAACGGTTTTTTCAAACTCTGCAATATCGCCTAATAACAACTGTTGTTGATTAAAGGTCTTGATCGGAATGGATTTCAGACGTGAGAGACTTTTCGCTTCTCCATCTATTTCAATAACTAAAGAAGACTGTGCTGTATCGGCTTTACCTGCCGAGTTTTTTACGTCGGCTTGTTGAATGATTCTCGCCACTTCTGGCGCAGTAAGCTGAATCGCATTTAATTTAACCGGGTCTAGTTTGACATAAACCACTTCCTCGGGCTCACCGAAGAGTTCGACGTCTTTCGTTCCAGAAACTAACCTAAGTTGATCTTGAAGCTGTTTTGCATATCGGCCCAGAATAGCTGGACCGATTACATTCCCTTCTGCTGGTTTTATCAGACTTATTGAGGTAAAGGCGCCGGTACGATCATTGTCAAACTCTGTTGGTCCAACACCCGCAGGCATACCAGTTCGAGCATCCTCGATTGCATCGCGGATTTCCGCCCAGGCTTGCTCTATTTCTTGATCATTAATAAACTGCGAAAGCTCGACATTGACGATAGAAATACCCGTTCTTGAATTTGACTTGACCTCTTTAATTTCTGGAATCGTTTTTAATTCATCTTCTAACTTTTTACTCACCAAAGCCTCCACTCTCTGCGGATCTGCCCCTGGGTACGGCGTAATTACCGTGGCGAACAGGTTTGTGATGGTGGGATCTTCTTGTTTACCGATAGTCAGGTAAGAGGATAAACCAAGCACCATAATGGTGCCGACTAACAGAGCAAAGAGGCGCGGCTCACGATATAAAAGTGTTTTTAATGAAGCAGCATTTTTCACTGGCTTGCTCCCACGCTGAGCGATTGAGATGAGTCTAGGTCAGCCTGGTTGGTATTTTTTGAAGCAACGTTATTTGAATTAAGATTGAAAGTTTTTTCTTCGATAACAGCCACTCGGTTAGCCAATCGATGTACGCCATTAATCACCACTTTCTGACCGCTTTTGATATTCGCTTGGACAAAGCTATTGGGATTACCCGGGTAAATAATCGAAACGGTTTGTTTATTCACTCGACCTTCATTATCGATCACGAATATTTGCCAAAGACCTTTTTCGCCCTCGATTAAAGCCGTATTTGCAACCCATAAACCTTCTGTTTCCTGGTAACTCGGTAGCTTGAGTTTGACAAAGTCACCCGGAACTAACTGGCTATCACTTGGTAACGTAAATTTAACGCCTTGTGTTTGAGTAACACTATCAATTCTAGGCAAGATTGCGATAGCTTTGGCGGTAATAGTTTGGTTTGCTTGAATAAATTGGTATTGGCGCGATATTTCTATCTGTTTCACCAGTTGGGTTGGCAATCCTACTTGAATTTCTAAAAGGTTATTGTCGACCAGCTCAAAGGTGTTTAATCCGGCATTGATTACAGCCCCAATATCAATATTACGCTTTTGGATTTGCCCAGCGAAAGGTGAATAGATGGTTGATTTATCAATTCTTATTTGAATATCTTTAGATTGCGCTTTGAGGCTTGCAAGCGATGCATTTAACTGGGCGATCTGTGACGCCAGAGCATCGATCGTATCCTCCGAGCTGAAGCTATTCTGATTGAGATTTTTTTGCCGAGTCAGTCGCTTCTCTGCTAAATCAATATCCGCACGCACCGATTCCTGCTGCGCAGCGAACCTAGCTAGTTGTTGCTCCAAAATGAGCGTATCTAGCTGAAAGAGCTTCTGTCCCTGTTCTACCCTTTCTCCATCATCAACAAATATTGCGGTAACTTTTCCAGCGACTTCGCTTGCCACAGCAACGCTTTGCTGAGGTAAAACTTGAGCTGAAAAATATCGATCAATATAGTAACCGGGCAAAACCTCAACCACTTGGCTATTAACAACTAGCTTGCGCTCGGCGGGTTCGATATCTGTCTGAGAGAATGCTTTTAACGCAATACCACTGGCTAAAAATACTAGGCCCGCAAGAAGATAAATAACGATACGCCGACTTGCATCGCTCATTATCAGCTTTCCTGCATTATTTGGAATATTCATGATTTTCCTCTATTCCTGATAGTTCGTTACACGTTATTCACTAATTAAAACGCGATTGGTCAGAATTTAAACCATGTTAACACCGTTAACATAACATGTAAACCATGTTAACATTATCTATTGTATACGTCTTTAATTACGATTAAGATCGGGTATCAGCGGGAGATTACTCATTTGAACAAGTCAGACTCTGTAGCAGCAGCAAAACAACAGCGAGACCACTATCACCATGGCGATCTGCGGGAAAGTTTAATTAGTGCAGCGACGCAGCTTGTTAGAGAGAAAGGACCAGATAAATTTTCAATGGCCGATGCTTGTAAACTAGCCGGTGTGAGTAAGGCCGCCCCGTACCGACATTTCGCTAATAAAGAAGATTTACTCAAATCTGTAATTGCGGTTGGCTTTGAGGAAATGCGCCAAGATATGCTGGCTGCTTCTAATGGGCTCGTATCGGGTAGTAATCAACGCATAACGGCTATCGGTCTTACCTACATCGCATTCGCTATTAAAGAGCCCGCCATCTTTAAACTCATGTTTGGCAATAGCATGAATATTAAAGAGCCTGACAGTGAAATGATTGGTAAACCGACGTTCCAAATCTTGCTTGATGAAATCATCGCCAGAACTCAGCTGCACGATGTCGACAAATTAATGGCTATCGCATTCCCGTTGTGGACTTTAGTACATGGCGCTTCTATGCTGACTATCGACGACAGCTACAAGCGAATTTATCCTGGCAGTAATACTGATCAAATGATTATCGACTCAACAGAATTACTACTCTCAAGCTTTCCGGAGCCAGTATAAAGTTGAGAGTTCTGTCTACTGGTTAAGACGCTGATAGCGCAACAATTAGACTAGAAAAACCTATCAAAAAGAAAATGACCCACGCGTAGTGCTTGCCTTTTGAAGCCACAACAGTAATAAAACCAGATATTAAGAAAGTTATCGCGATAACCAGTAGTACATTCGTAGAGTTTAAGGCGCTCTGTGCAGTCAAGACTATTATGCCCGCCAACCCCCACCAAGCGATGGTGGTTATATGCCATGCAAACCGCAAGGTTTTGATAGTAAAGTCGGCACTGCCGAACAAATGGGGAATATTGTCCCGTCTAAACAGCCTTATCAAGATATACTTTTCGCCAAGGTACGAGTGTGTAATCCCAATAAGAATGGTCAAAAAAGCAGCCGCGTACAACAATAAATCCATTCGTTTTAAACCCTTTTACTGATGACATTCATTCAGCGTTTTAATATGTTCATCAAATCCTGGAAATTGTGAATGTCGTTCAGCATCTAAATTTGACGCTTCCCAGTCGGCTTTATCCGCTAAAAATATATGAGAAACGATTTCCATTTTTTCATAGCCCTCTAATAGCCCTGCGGGGATCCAAATATACCCAGTATCTCTTAAAGGATTAGGAACCGGTGAACCGCATTGACAACAAAAGTCTGATCGAAACCCGGTGTCTTTTACCCAGCTTTTAATAAAGTCGTGGCCACGAGTAAACTTAAACGAATCATCAGAAACTATCGAAGCCGCATTCGAATAGGTACCACTCTGTTTTCGACAAAGTGTGCAATGACATTGATAGAGCTTTAAATAACTTTTATCAATTTCAAACGCTACTTCTCCACACAAGCAAACACCTTTCATTTAATACTCTCCAACTAAGAATTTTCAAGCGAACGAATAACTATCATGAAAACCGGAAACATTAGATGTTATTTTCGATGTTGCTAGAGCAACCCCTTAAAAAAATCATAGTTATTCTGACTCATACAAACTTAAGCCACAGTTTTGACAGTTATCTTTACCAACACTTATCACATATTTTGATTTGCTGCCAAAAGGCTGTAAGCACTTTGGACACGGGGAATGAGCAGCTGAATGTAATTTTCGATAAAAAATAATAAATGCGGTGACGACCAAAATAGGTGTCATAAACGGGACATAAGTCTGACTAAAACCAGCGAGCAAGATCAGCACAACGATAGGCATGTCTAGTCGATAAACCGCTTTTCTTTTTTCAATTATCTCATTACGTTCTTTTGCAAACTTCATCTGACTATTCTATCTACCGTTAAGTTCTTTGATATTATCGGACAAACGATATTTATTGAGCGCATTTACGCGCCCTCAATTACCCCCTAATCTAAAGAGGCAATTCCTGCATAGTTAACCCCTGATAGCAGCGCCATCTCTCTATTCCAAGTGGCGAGATCCTGTTTATTAAACTGGGCCAAATCGTCATGCCCACATGCCCTCGCCATAACTTGCATCAGTTCAACCGAAGCTTGGAAAAAGTTGCTCAACTGCGATGCTGACTTTTCAACATTAAGCCGTTGTCTTAAATCCGCTTTTTGCGTTGCTATACCAGCAGGACAATTATTGGTATTACACATACGAGCGGCGACACACCCTATAGACTGCATTGCACTATTTGATACCGCAATCCCATCCGCGCCCAATGCCATAGCTTTAACAAAATCCATAGGAACTCGTAAGCCACCAGTTATGATTAAAGTCACGTCTCCGCTGACGCCTTGCTCATCGAGATAACGTCTTGCACGAGCTAGCGCGGGGATAGTTGGTACACTGATATGATCGCGAAACATTTCCGGTGCTGCACCGGTTCCACCACCGCGTCCATCCAAAATGATGTAATCTGCACTAGCATCTAATGCAAATTGAATGTCTTCCTCAATGTGATTAGCGCTTAACTTAAATCCGATTGGTATTCCACCCGTGACTTCACGAACTCGGTCAGCAAACCGTTTAAAATCTTCAGCGGTATTCAAATCGCTAAAAGTTGGAGGAGAAATCGCGGGTTCACCGGTTGGTATACCTCTAACTTCAGAAATTTTACCGATATTTTTTGTTCCCGGTAAATGTCCACCAGTGCCAGTTTTTGCGCCTTGTCCACCCTTGAAATGAAATGCCTGAACATTGGCAAGCTTTGCTTCATCATAACCAAACTGAGCACTCGCTAATTCATAAAAATATCTCGAATTGGCTTGCTGCTCTTCGGGTAACATTCCGCCTTCACCCGAACAAATTCCAGTTCCTGCAAGCTCAGCGCCTTTTGAGAGGGCAAGCTTTGCTTCTTCAGACAGCGCACCAAAACTCATATCAGACACAAACAACGGAATTTTAAGTTTCAATGGTTTTCGAGCTTTTGGACCAATAACGAGTTCACTATTAACCACAACATCGTCCATTAATGGTTTTGTCGCCATCTGCGCCGTCATGATTTGAATATCATCCCAATGAGGCAATAAATGGCGGGGAACGCCCATAGAGGTCATCGGACCATGATGACCCATTTTAGAAAGACCTTCTCGAGCAAGTTGATGAATAAACTCTACGGTCGGTTCCTCTTTGGTAACCTTAGCTGTAGGCGCGCTATCGCTACTGGTTTTAACACCAGGTCCTTCTTTGCCGATTAATGACGCATCAAATTGTTTGTGGGTACCATCACAAAATGGTAGGTTTTGAGAATGTTTACACTGACAGAGATAAGCCTCTCCGGACTCTTCAGCTTTAAACGGTTTAGGTTTAAATTCAGTGCCAGCATGAGATCCATCGCAAAATGGCTGTTTACTTGAACGACCACACGCACAAAAATAATATTCCTCGCCCTCTTTTAATTCAACTTTCGCTGGTTTGTTATTCGCAATAACAGGGTTCATCATCAAAACTCCAATTACTCATTTAACATTATCAATAAGAGAGGCCAAGGGATGCACCTCTGTTTAGTGGTGACTACAGACTTGCTCGAGATATTCGCTAAAAACGATACCTTATACCAATCGCTCCATCGACTTCAAACCCTTCGTCATTATTAAAATCATAATTGGGGACTGCTTGAATGTAGGCTTGCAATTCTCTTGTGATACCTAAAGTTATGCCAACAGGCGCTCTTAACCCGACTCTGTCATCACGTGTTGAATCATTTCCGTCATAGTTTTCTATAAAACCGCCGAGATCAATGTAAACATGGAGAGACTTTTTATCATTAGTAAAGTTTTCTAATCGCCAGTCGATTGCTAACGCATCACCATTGATAAAAAAACTATATCCCCGATATTGCGCAGTGATTCCACCGTCCAAATCGTAGCCTAGACCCAGTTTAAAGTTCGAGCTGCTACTTGCATCGGCTGGCGAAGGCATAAAAAGCGTTACGGTTAATACGATAAAAAGGAACAATCTAAAAAATTTCATTTATTTTCTCACATTTCATTAAAAGTCGATTCGTTGCCAGTTCGAACAACACCGGCAGAGTGTTAATCAAAAACATCTCAATTGTAGCGGATGCTAATTTTAGCGCCCGTTAATTAATTTTGTACCAGTGTAAGGATTGTAATTATAGTTTCCCGGAAACTCCTCCTTCGTATTAGGGTCAAATTTTGCTGGCATCAAGCTAGCCAAAGGTAATCGCCAACTAAAGACCTCGCCAAATGACTCAAAAGTAAAACTCCCCTTTTTACTCGCATCGATCAAGTATCGGTCAGCAGATTTATTGGGATAAACGACAAAATGCATACTTTTTCCAAATTCACCAAGCATTTGTCCCATTAACGGCTTCATTAGATTAAAGAAAGCTCGCGCATCGGCATTCAAAGAGTCAAGCGCGATGCTAGGAATTTCCTCTCCATCGATGAATAACTGAGTATTCTGATCCACCTGCTGCTTAGTTTTAGCCGACAACCCCCCAAAAACATCTGTATCAGCATTGATAACAGCGAAAACCATATACACCTCAAGTACATCAACAAATTGATTTCGTTCTTTGTCGCTAATCTGTTGGTCTTGTTTTAAAGTCTCACCCCAAAATTCTTTGGGAATCCACCAGACCATATTGATATTTTCACTCGTTTGTTTCGCCTTTTGTGTTTCAATGATTAACCTATTGATATCAATTGCATAGGCGTTACTCAATTGGGTCCATAGAAGAATGATGCCGATTAGTTTTTTCATTTATTTTTCCTTATTATTAATACGTAAATCTTAACATATTCGCCCATAAAGCGATTTCTAGACGATATGAGTTTTATCCTTTCTCAGGTAAATGATATATTGTTCCTTTCAGGTTAAACATCATTTGGGGACTCTAGTTCGACTAGTCTTTAATCTCCCAAAGGTTTCTATGACAACAATTGAAAATACACTCAAACACGCAGAAGAGCATTGTCGAATTAATGGCTCTCGACTTACCGAGAAGAGAAAAAGCGTATTAACCGGCTTATTACAGTCTGAAAAAGCGCTTTCGGCATATGAACTGGCGGATTACTGCGCTAAAGAACTCGATCAACCACTTCCCGCAATGTCCGTTTATCGTATTCTTGATTTCTTACAGGAAGAACAGTTGGTTCATAAGCTAAGCTTAGCCAATAAATACGTCGCTTGTTCGCATATAACCTGTGATCATGCCCATGATGTTCCCCAATTCTTAATTTGTAGTCATTGTCAAAAAGTGACTGAAATTGGGGTAAATAAAGCGATGATTCAAGATCTAAAGTCTAATGTCGAAAATGCAGGGTACAAACTCCAAAGTCCTCAGCTAGAGATGAACTGTATTTGCGAGTCCTGTGCGCAAAGTACCAGCTAGCAAAAGCGACTGGTCCATTCGGCAGTTTGCAAAGTTTTATTTCACAAGTTGATGCTTAACGGATTGAAATTTAAATCGTCGCTACAAAAACACTCAAATATATCAGCCGTCGCCTATTGATTGATAAACGACGGCTTCTCATCACTATTCAAAGTTTGTTGGAGCGGGAGGAGCTTGAATTGATTTACGCGGGTTAGCGGGTAAATTTTTCAAGAGTTCAGTAACGGCTCTCTCGAGAGATGGATCTTTCCCCGCATGAACAAGTTCTGGTCGATCGATCACTTCGATATCCGGCGAGACGCCGACATTTTCAACGACCCAATTCCCTTGTGTATCCATCGTTCGGAAAGTCGCTGCTAGTAAAAGACCGCCGTCGGCAAGACTGGGATTACCACTGATACCAATCAGCCCTCCCCAGGTTCGAGTACCGATTAATTTCCCTAGTCCAAGCTTACGAAAGTAGTAAGGTAATGCATCGCCACCGGAACTGGAATAACCATTAATCAACATGGCTTTTGGTCCATCGTGGGCAATGAGCGGAGTCGCATTGGGTTTTAATCCTCGGAATTTCCAATAGTTTAAGGTCTTACGCGATAACAGCTCAATCATTCGATCAGGTATAAAGCCACCGCCATTGTATCGATCATCAATTATCAGTGCGTCCTTAGTGATTTGCGGTAAGAATCGCTTGAACAGTTCACGATTACCGTCCGTGGCAGTATTCGGTAAATGCAAATAACCGATGCGGCCATTAGACAATTTTTCTACCATGGCAGCGCGTTGGTTTACCCATTCTAAATAACGAAGGTTGTGCTCTCGAGCAATGGGTTTTACCAGCGCAGTCCAACTTCCTTTCATGCGCGGCCTAGAGTTTAAAGTTAATGTGATTGTTCGGTTTTGGGTATCCTCTAACAATTGGTAAATGTTTTTGACTTGCTGAGTCGACTTACCATTAATGGCTAGAATGAAATCACCTGGTTTCGCTTTTACACCGGGCTCAGTAAGTGGTGACCGAAATGCTTCATGCCAATTTTCTCCTGGTAAGATTTTATCGATTCTAAAGTAACCCGACTGATGATGAGAAAGCTCAGCACCTAATAAACCATGTTGTCTAGGTTCTACGCGCGGCTGATCACCGGCATTAACATAAACATGCCCAGCATTGAGTTCGCCCGCAATTTCTCCAAACACATAATCTAAATCCGTTCGATGGGTTGCAGCATCCACCCAAGGTTGGTATTTCTCGCGAACTTGTTGCCAATCCATTCCATGGGTATTTGGGTCGTAAAACCAATCTCTTAAAATTCGCCAACCATCAACATACATCTGTTGCCATTCAACCATTGGATCAATTTTTAAACTCAAATTTTTGAGATCGAGCTTTGCTTCTTTAAATTTTTGATCCGCCTTAGCGTCAACTATCGCAAAATCATTTCCGCTGCGCAGTAACAGTTTTTTACCATCATCCGATAAAACAAAATCTCTAATATTCTCTGCAACTGTTTTTGGCTTATCATCTTTTTCAAGACTGATGACCTGCAAGTCGTTTTGATTATTTTGATTCTTCAAAACAAAAACCTGAGCACCATTGGCTTGTAGATTATTATAATTCCCCGCTTCGCCGGGTAACGCAATAACTCGCGAATCAAAGTTCGTAAAGTCGATATCAACCTTTACGGTTTTAGACGCATCATCTTTGTTATCGTTTTCTTTAGAAAAGGATACTTCATCACTTTTATGAGGGTATAACGCAGGAACTTTGTCATTTAGCTGAGCTGCATAAACCCGAGTAGCCTGGTGATAGAGATAGTTAAATTCGTAACTACTAAAGGATAAGTTGTAATCTCGATTTGATAAAAAGAAAAGGTAATGACCGTTTGCGCCAAAAACAGGCTCCTGCTCACTTGTATCCGCTGAGGTTAACTGTCGCGCTTTTTTGGTTTTTATGTTGGCAACCCAAATCGAACCATAACCACTATCTTCTTGTTTGGTATACGCAATCCATTGACTATCGGGCGACCAAGCGTAATCTTCAATATCATTAGTCTCTGAACGATCGAGTTTAGTCAGTTTTTTAGTTTTTACATCAAGCACCCAAAGCGTTTGATTTTTATCGCTGAATGCTATTTTCTTGCTATCTGGTGACCATATTGGGGTAAATCGCCAAATTGCTCCATCAGTGGTTAAGCGCTGCTCATCGCCTTTACCACTTTGCGCTTTAATATAAATTTCATACTCCCCACTTTTATCACTGAGATATGCGACATTTTTTCCGTCTGGCGACCAACTTACGGAGATTTCTCGCGCAGTCGGTGTGTTCGACACATTACGAATTTCTCCATTCTTCGCAGGTACCGTAAACAACTCGCCTCTGGCACCAAAAACCGCACGACTGCCATCTTTCGCAATATCCATCGATTCGATTTGTGCAGCGACATTTTTAAATTGAGGCATTCGATATTTAGCATTGCCCGCTACATCTATATTTAATTTTGTCGATTGATTGGACTGCGGATCAAAGCGCCATAGAAACCCGTTTTGTTCATAAACAACGGCTTCTGGACCTGCTGAAGCCCACAGTGCATCATGATCTTTATGTTGCGTCAGCTTTTTGGGGGCAGAATCTTTTTGATATTCAAATAGGTTCAAAGTGTACTCCCGATCGCTTAAGAAAAAGATTCTATCGCCGACCCAAACCGGCTGATTATCCGTCGCATTATGTGTGGTTAATTGCTCGCTGGTATTTTTTTCTAGATCGTAGATCCAAACATCTTGAGCTCTCCCACCGCGATACCGCTTCCAAGTTCGGAATTCTCGATCAATTGGTGTATACAAATATTTGGTACCGTCCGGCGATAGCATGCCACCGCCCGTTTCAGGTACCGCTAATGGCTCTGCCAAACCACCATTTACAGGCACTAGGTAAGGTCGACCCATTCGCACGCCCCAAGGCAATCGATTACCACGAACCAGTACGTGCTTGTCATCTGCTGACCAATCCATCACCCGATAGTCATAACCACCTCTGGGCGGCATCGGCCCAACATCGTTATAGTAAGTAATTTGCTGAATATCACTGCCATCGATATTCATCGTGTAAACTTGACGACTACCATTAAACTCGGCAGCGAAAGCAATTTTCTCCCCATTACGCGAAAACTTTGGGAAAGTCTCCAGACCTTCATGGGAAGTTAGCCTGGTTGACTCACCGCTATTGATATCCGCTACATAAATATCGCCTGAATAAACAAAAGTCACTTTATCCTTGTGAATATCCGCAAACCTTAGTAACCGAGTCGAGTCTTCGTTTGCCGAAACAGATGTCGACAAAAAAGCAACTCCCGCTATCGTCGACCAAAGCTTTTTATTCAGCTTGAAAGTAGAATTTTTTTTCATACATGTCGCCTTTAAATAGATTATTTAAAATTAATGTTTAACTTTTTCTTTTCATCTAACGATTAAGCTTTCGCTTTGCTGTAAGCCTTCATTGAAGGGATAATCGCAATGAGTATTGAAGCGATGATTATTCCTCCACCAAAATACAAAGCACTTTGCGATAAAATATTACTGCTAATGTGCAAGCCAAATTGCGATACCAAAAAGTCCTGCGATACTAGTAGAGCAAACACTAATAAGCTGGCCCCTAAAACCAAACTTAAAATTGTAATAAACAATGCTTCTAACTGGATCAATAAAAATAAAAAGTACGGTGGTGCGCCTATTACTCGCAATAACTTTATTTCATGTTCTCGGTCTCGAATTGATGATAAGAGCATGGCACTTAAGCCAAGTAAGGCAGCAACAAATACCAATAAAGCAACTAACAGTAAAGTATTCTCTAGTACTGCCATCATCTGCCAAAGCTCGGATAAAACAACACCGGGTAAAATCGCTAATAATGGCTCTTTGGTAGAATCATTAATTTGGCGCTGTACGCGAAAAGTTGCCATTTTAGCGTTTAACCCGACCATTAAAGCGGTAACACTTTCAGGTACGAGTTCGAGCTGATTAATTTGCTCGACGGTAACATTTCTCCCGGGTATTTTAACCCCTTGTTGCCAATCAATATGAATTGCTTCTATGCCTTGCAAGCTGACATAAAGTGATTGATCGATGGGGGTTCCTGTACGAGCTAAAACCCCCACTATACGGAATGGCTTATCATCGTGACGACTAAAACTCGTGCTCGCCACCCCGTGCGATAAAATAATTTCATCACCGATAGCATAAGACAGTTTCTCAGCAACATCAGCACCTACAACAACATCAAATATTTCGCTAAAGGCACGACCTTGTTTAAATGCTAACTTATGTTTATTCCCATAGCTGAAATACTCAAAAAACTCTGCCGTCGTACCCGTAACTCGATAGCCTTTATGCGAATCTCCAAGCGCAATAGGAACTACCCATTTTACATTCGGGTTTTGGGTAATTTCTTCGGCTGTGTCCCACGATACATTGTTAGTCGGCGAGCCTATATGAAAAACGGAATAAAGTAATAGATTCAAACTACCGGTTCTCGCACCCACAATAAGATCAACGCCGGAAACCGTATTGGCAAAATTTTCCTTAGCTTGATAGCGAATATGCTCAACGGCGAACAATGTAAACACACTTACCGTCATTGCCATGAGGGTTAACAACACTGAACCTTTGCGACTTAATAAACTTTTAATGGCCAAATTAAAAAACATCAGCTTGCCTCACTTCCGCAATTGATATCTGACAGAGCGTCTATTCGAGAAAAGTACTGTGACAGGGACTTGTCATGACTGACGAACACTAAAGTCGCTTTGTTTTCGTCAACTAATGACATTAAAACCGACATAAAGTTATCTCTGTTATCTTGATCCAAAGACGATGTCGGCTCATCAGCAATTAATAATTCTGGTTTATTGATTAAAGCTCTAGCAATGGCTACCCGTTGCTGTTGTCCGCTACTTAAGTGGATAGTTTTTTTGTGCCAGTGCTCACTGGATATATTTAATTTTGCTAATAGCGCTTCTATTGCATTGAGCGTTTCATTTTTCTTCCCATGCTTAGCAAAGTGAGTTGCTAACTCAATGTTTTCCACCGGACTTAAATAAGGGATCAAATTAAACTGCTGAAAAACATAGCCAATATGCGCTGCTCGGAACTTATCGCGCTGACGACCACTCATTTTGTCTAATTTTTTTCCAAGTATTGATACCTCTCCACGGGTCGCAACAGACATGCCACTGAGTAAATTTAATAGTGTTGATTTCCCGCCGCCCGAAGGGCCCTGAACGAAAACATGCTCTTGTGGTGCAACCGACCAACTCGGTATATCGAGAACCGGCTTGTCAGGTGAATCCGGATACTGGAAACGAACGTTTTTAAGGTTTATTGTCATTTTTTTTCTATGCTTTGTTTTGCTTTATTCGTATTAAATTAGAGGGTACAAATTGTCTTCTACGCTCGATATAATGTATCATTTTCCTATTAAACTTAAAATCTTTGCCGTCTATGAAACTTGTAAAAATAAGTAACACACGATTATTGCTGCTTACCTCATTCTTAGTGCTTACGATTACCGCCTGTAACGATTCTAGTCAGAGCGTTGAAAATGACGCTCAAGTCGCTAATGGGGTTGAAGACAAAAGCAGTGCTTCTTCAAAAGCGCAATCAGTCAAACTGGATAAAGAGGCATACACAGAAGTCGAATGGATCGATCTGATGCCAGAAGATGATTTAGAAGCACTCTCTAACCCCCCAGGCTATCTTGATGAAATTGAAGACGGTTCACCTGAAGATCAAATTAGTAGCCATATACAAAGTACAATTGCTGCGGCAACCGATGACCGCTACCAACAAGCTTTAGTATCGACCAAAGTGAAGTCAGAGATGAACGGCCAACCAATTAAAATTCCCGGTTTCATTGTACCGGTCGAATTTAACGATGAGCAAATCGTCACTCAATTCTTCTTAGTACCATTTTTTGGTGCTTGTATTCATGTTCCACCACCACCGCCCAATCAAATTATTTTTGTCGAATATCAAGAAGGCCTGAAACTTGAATCACTCTATGAGCCCTTCTGGCTATCCGGGGTTCTGGAAACAACATTAGTGGAAAATGATATTGCTACCTCAAGCTATTCATTAAAACTTCATCATTACGAGAATTACTACGATTACTAAATAGACGTTTATAGGCTAAAATACTGACTCAGATACATTAGAAGCGACAGAACATACTCATGAAAAAGATAAATGGTCATGGCCACTTATTGCCTTACCCAAAAGACATTCCACAGTTTATGCAAGACCAAAAGCACTTTTGGGTCAGCGAAGATGGAAAGTTTATGTGCCAAGGTGATTGGACGAGACCAATAACTGACGAAAGTTTTTTTCTCAACGAAAAGCTTGCCTGGATGGACAAACACGAAATTGCTCATGAGGTTGTTCTTACCTTATCACAACTCTATTGCAATGGGCTTAATGAACAAACTTGCTATGATATTATTCGATTTCAAAACGATTTCAATGCTAAAGTTCAAGCGGAACACTCAGATCGCTTTACAACAGGGTTTGTCGTTCAACCCGCTTACATCGATCAGTCGCTCAAAGAAATTGAGCGATGTGTGGCGCAACACCAATTAAAATTATTGTGTTTATCAACGCATTTTTTAAATCAAGATGGTGAGTGGGTCTCTGTTGCAGACGATTCAGTGGCGCCTATTTTCGAGCTTGCCGATCAGTACCAGCTCGCTATAGAAATTCATCCTTATGACGCAGACAAGCTTGTTAATATGAAGAATACTTTCTGGCGTCATCACTTGGTATGGATGATGGCCCAGACTGCCGACACTTACATGATGTACGTTTTTAACGGTCTCGCGCAAAAGTATCCCAATATTAGAACATGTTTTGCTCACGGTGCCATGCTGGCACAAGCTAATCATGCTCGAGTTATACAAGGATTAGAGGGCCGTCCCGATCTTTTTCCGGGTGCCCATCATCCCAATGAAGTACTCGGCCATAAAAATATTTATTTCGATACCCTCGTTCACGATCCTTATACCTTGCAGCTGATGATTAACCGACACGGTTCCAATCAAATTTTATGCGGAATCGATGATCCGTATCCTCTGGGTGAAATGGAGACTGTACCCGGCTGGTATCCAGGCAAACTCTTAGATGAAGCGGTAGATAAGGAGATTATTAGTCAAAAGCAGCGAAGTGATATTTGGTGTGACAATGTTCTGCGCTGGATTGGTGGCTAATACAAACCTTTTAAAAATAGACTATCTAATCTATCCATGCGATCGAAGAGTCATATCGAGTGACGTTAATTTGAAACTCGCTGACTGTATCGGAAATTTTTGAAATGTCCGTATGCGATAACGAGAGAGCCAATTGTAGTCAGAATTACTTCACCGGTTTTCCCTAAAAATAACGCTCCAACGGAAAGTGCTAGCACTAAAAAAAGAAGCCCACAACCAACCACTCCCATGAGATAGAATTTCTTATGCTTTTTGCATCCTGATGTCACCGCATAGATACTAATCGGCAGCACCGCTAAAACCATCCACAAATGAAATAGTTCATCATTTAATTGGAGTATTGCGATACTCGGGGCGATAACCAATAATAGTGGGATCCCCAAACAGTGTAATAAACAAAGCAATGACAGTCCAATTGCGGACTTATCACTTAATGACTGAAACGATTTCATTATTTTTTCCTAATTAGTATTTTTTGAAAATTGACAATTCGATAAATCGACATTGCTTGAGTTTTCTACTCGGCAAATACTTACAAAAATCAAACTACTCTTCACTATCAGTGCTATCGCTAGGTTTCACCCTATTGATTAATTCAACGAAATAACATTATCTTTTGCAGTAATCAGTTTCGCGCCTTGTGTGTCATTATTTATCCACATCACATTTATTTCTTCAATTCGCGGGAAGTAAGCAAACAAATTTATCGAGATTGATTCCAGTCGCTGAGTTGATTGGCAGTCGTATAAATAGCCAACCACAATGTCTTTGTGTTTGTGTTTGTGTCCACGAGCATCATGTGTGTGAGTGTTATTTTTTTCATGCGAATAGTGTTTTTCGTGACTGTGGTGATCTGTGTTTTTTGGGTTACGATTGATAACGAAAGACGATAGGTTGACTCTTGCTGTTTTTAGTGCGCACGCTTCATTTTGAAAAGTAAAGAGTTGGTCAGGTTTATTAAGTAGCAACTCTGTTTGATTTAATTTGCTTTTATCTTCTTCTGTACGTACTTGATGTTCAAACCCAAGTAAACTGTCCGCAGGTGACTCGACTTCTATCTCTAGTAAGTTATTTTCAATAACAACCGTTATAGATGCTAACCCATGAACATGAGCTCTTTGCTCTACTGCTAAAATATTTTTTTGACTCAGACTTAAGCCAATTAAAACAATAAAAATCAACCTAATCATTTTATGCCCATCATAAAAACTTTAACTAAACAAAATCCATTGTTAACAACAATCGTTTGTCGCCCTCCGACAAAGTTGGCGATCGATGAATAAGCCCTGCGTTTTCATTACCGGGCCAAAGCTCACCTTTCAATAATGCAACATCACCGCTGGTTAGTTGTTGTATGCGATTAATATTATCAAATAATCCGGACTCATGATCAGCTAACCCACTACTACCATGACCGAGTTTAGCGCGATCAGCAAACTCATTGGCTAACCATTCTGTTGCCTCACCATAATAAGTGCAAATTAATCGAGTTGGTACCCTATCGACATGAAATTTGGGACACATTGCTTTATCTAACACGGTTAATCTCAGACCCACGCGTTTTAGATCAAATAAACAACAATACATATCAACAAGTTCAACGATATCCTTATTTAAATTTTGGTAATCGTTTGTGCCAAGAAATGACCGAATAGCTAACCCCATATTTTGCAGACCAAGTGTCATGGATTTTTGAAATTGGGGTCTATGTTTTAAGAACTCTCCGACTTCTGATTGAGTGTCACTAGAAAGTTCTCTTTGCCAAACAACTAAATTGACCTCGTCTCGATAGATATCGGCAAGGACCTCTATATCTTCGCTTTGTACCGACTGCCGAGTTATAGTTTGCTTGTTAATAATAACAGGTTCATTTTCACTTGAATTAATTGCCTCAGCTATCATTTTGCTTGCTCCCAAAGTGGAAAAGGATCACTTAATGTTTTCCAGTGCGCCTTGCCAAGTAAAACCTCATCTTCTTCAAGCAGACAATAGTCGAGCGCACTACAAATACTTTCTTGCTTTAAATCTTGACCAATAAACACTAGTTCTTGGCGCATATCACCAAAAGGTTCTTCCCAAACATCTTGTATTGATGCGAGGTAGCTTTTGTCTTCTGGCCACTG
This sequence comes from Aliikangiella marina, assembly GCF_007004765.1. Classification (GTDB taxonomy): domain Bacteria; phylum Pseudomonadota; class Gammaproteobacteria; order Enterobacterales; family Kangiellaceae; genus Aliikangiella; species Aliikangiella marina. The sequence continues at coordinate 262,457 of NZ_VIKR01000007.1, read as the reverse complement.
TTCTTTCGGCACCGCTTTCCAAAACATTCCACCAAAACCATAATGAGCGATTCCACCCGCTTGACTCCACTGGCCAGCAAACTCTGGACGCGATGCTAACCAGAAGAATCCCTTTGATCGGAGTAGCTTGCCGTACTGTTTTAAATTGTGCAGAAATTGGTAAAACTTTTCTGGGTGGAAAGGTCGTCTCGCTACATAGCTAAAACTGCTTATGCCATATTCTTCAGTTTCAGGGATATGCTCTCCACGCATTTCTTTGAGCCAACCAGGCGCTTGTTGCGCGCGTTCAAAATCAAATAGCGCTGTATTAAGAATCGCATCGATCGCTACTTCTCCCTGAGCGATCGGATAAATACGAGCGTGAGTGTTGAGCGTTTTTAAAATCACCGTTAACCGCTCTAGCTCTCTTTTTTCGACTAAGTCGGTTTTACTGATCAACAACACATCTGCAAACTCAACCTGATCAATCAACAAGTCAGCGACACTCCGCTCATCATCATCACCTAAAGATTCGCCAGCTTCTTGTAAAGACAATGCTTGATCATAATCTTTTAAAAAATTAACGCCATCAACCACAGTCACCATTGTGTCGAGTTTAGCGACATCAGATAACGAGATACCATCCTCATCAGAAAAAGTAAAAGTTTCTGCAACCGGCAGTGGTTCTGAGATCCCTGTTGACTCTATAACTAAATAATCAAAAAGCTGGTCTTTTGCGAGTCTCGTAACCTCTTCGAGTAAATCCTCACGTAACGTACAACAGATACAACCATTACTCATTTCTACTAGTTTTTCTTCGCTACGATTAAGAGAAACTTCGTTTTGAATCAACGAGGAATCGATATTTATTTCACTCATGTCATTAACGATCACAGCAACCTTCTTGCCTTGGCGATTGTTCAAAACATGACTCAAAACGGTGGTCTTGCCCGCACCGAGGAATCCCGACAGTACAGTGACTGGTAATCTATTGAAGTTCGTCATTCGCTTTTCTCAACTTTACTCACTATTAATCCAATAAACCTGTTTAATCCCGTCAAGCTAGTTAATCCTGTAAATCTTGCAAATCTTGTAAATCTTGTAAATCTTGTAAATCTTGTAAATCTTGTAAATCTTGTAAATATTTAGATATGATACAACATATCATATAATCATCAAACTATTACCGATTAAGTAATAGTCGATGCTACAAATTGATGGTCTTTTGGGTCTGGTTTGACAATAGCGCTACCGAGCGGGATTTTTCGGTATCTATTCCCTCTACATTGATAATATTTCTTTGCGCTGGCCAAATATCCATCAAGGCATCAAACTTTACTGATACTCGCTGAGGTATTTGGGCGTACTTTACTTCTTGATAAACCCAAAAGAACTTGCCTTTGACTTCCTGTCCCAACAATTCCAGTATCAATGGAGAGTCACTATTAAACTGAAGTGAAAAACGCTTTTGAACATATTGTGCAAAAGCGGATTGAGTTTGACTCTGTTTAATTAAATCGGCTTGTTTTCCGAGGATCTGTTTTATCGCGTGCTCTGCATCATGAATATAGAAGCGGTGCGCTACTTCCACATTACCCGTTCTTTCGTTAAACAAAATGGTTGTGATCGATTCTTTTTGCTGGTGAGCTTGAACTTGCCAAACAGCACCAGCCACAAGAACAATAAGAAAACCTAAAAAATACTTTGATGTGCGAATCATTTACTTCTTTCTTTTTTTCTTTTTAGGTTCTTTAACCTTGGTTTTAATGTCTTGCATAATATCTCTTCGTACTGGCTCTTCACTACGCTTTTGCTTAAAAGCTTCGATTCGAGATGGAATAATCCGCCGGGGATAATAATTATTTTCAATATCAACATCAGCAGTTTCCCATTGAGGATCCAGTGTTAAGGATTTAATTTCTCGATCGGTTACGATCAATTTACTTACACTGTGAGGCGAGCGTCGCCAAGTTTCCGCGGGGAAATGCATCAATTCTTTTTCATCATCAGCATAGGTTACCTCCAACAAAATCGGCATAACCAAACCACCAATGTTACTAAAATCGACAACATAATAATTTTTATCTTCTTTGATCGCCCGCTCGAGTGCTTCTCTTTCTTTCACTTCCAAGTCAGCTAAGAATTGTTGATACTTATTTCGCTCTTTGTTGGTAACTGTAAAACGATCATTCTCATCGTAAAAATCTCTGACATCTTTATTTTTATCAATCCAAAGCTCGCGACCTTCTTTTCTGTTTCTCTCAACAAATAGTGAAGTCGGTTTGTCTGCTTCTTCTTGGCGGAGGCGTTCAAAATCAATATCTGGATTTTTCGTATCTAGTCTGAGTTTATAAACTTTATCAATTGATATATCTACGTGATCGGTTGTATAAAACCAACCATGCCAGAACCAGTCTAAGTCAACACCAGAGGCTTCTTCCATGGTCCTAAAAAAATCTGCTGGCGTCGGTCTTTTAAATTTCCAACGTTGCGAAAACTCTCTTAACGCGAAATCAAACAGTTCCCGTCCAAGTATTACTTCTCGCAATATATTTAGCGCCGCGGCCGGCTTCGTGTAAGCGTTAGGGCCAAGCTTAAGAACACTGTCTGATTGCGTCATTATCGGCACTTGAATATCTGACTTCATATAATCAACAATATCTCTCGGCTCTACTCCCCAAGGGATATCGGGATCCCATTCACGGCCGGCGACACCATCAAGAAAACTATTAATCCCTTCATCAATCCAAGTCCATTGACGTTCATCGGAATTCACCACCATAGGAAAATAGATATGCCCTATTTCGTGGATAACAACCCCGATTAAAAACCGTTTTTCAGCAAGAGTGTAGGTTCGACTACCATCTTCTTGCCAAGTTGTTCTTGGACCATTGAAAGTAATCATTGGGTATTCCATACCGCCGACGGGACCGTTCACACTCTGAGCAACAGGATAAGGATAATCGAAAGCAAAACGACCGTAGACTTCCATCGTATGAATCACCGCTTCAGTGGAGTACTTTTTCCACAGATCTCCCCCTTCTTTTGGGTAGAATGACATCGCCATAACAAAAGGGACTTCATCACCACCTTGTTGATAGCCTTTTGCATCCCACATAAATTTTCTTGACGAGGCCCAAGCAAAATCGCGGACGTTCTCTGCAGCAAACCTCCAAGTTTTCGTCTTATTAGTACCTGCTTTTTCGTTTTCTAACGCTTCCTCCGCAGTGACAACAAATACCGGTCGTTTTGCCGTCTTTGCTTTTTCCAATCGATCTCTTTGTTGTTTGGTCAATACTTCATTGGGATTCTGTAATAGACCTGTCGAAGAGACAATATGATCAGCTGGCACTGTTATATTGACTTCATAATTACCAAACTCCAGCGTGAATTCTCCTCTGCCTAAAAACTCTTTGTTGTGCCAAGCTTCATAGTCGCTGTATGCTTGCAGTCTTGGAAACCACTGCGCTAGTAGGAATATATCGTTACCGCCTTTGCGCGCATCGTCTGGAAAATGTTCGTAGCCCGCTCGCGCAGACACCGCATTTTCTTCGAGAATGTTGTAGGCATACTGCATTTTAAATTGAGTCTTTTCTCCCTGCTTTAAAGGAGCCGGCAAATCAATGCGCATTTGCGTACCGACTACCGTGTAAGGTAATGGCTTGCCGTTTTTATCACTCACTTCTAAAATTTTATAGCCCGGATCATTGTCAGCTAACCACTGTTGCCGTCGCAGCTCTCCCAAACTGATACCCGCCGGTTTGTTATCGGTGACTTTTTTGGTCGAGGGTCCGCGACGACCAAGTCCGCCAAATTCAACTGAGCGCTCAGCCAATGAGTCTGCTTTAAATCGATTTTGGTCTAGTTGTAACCACAAATAGCGTAGGGAGTACGGTGAATTATTATGGTAAGTGACTGATTGCTCAGCTTTTAACGATCGCTTATCTTCATCCAAAGTCACATCAATTTGATAGTCTACTTGTTGCTGGAAATAAGCAACTCCGGGTTCTCCGGCCGCGTTACGGTATCGATTCGGTGTCGGTAGAATTTCATCCAACTGGCGGAACTTATCCACAAAATCGCCTTTGGTTTGCTTTACAGCCGCCCAAGACTGCGGCAATGGCAACATCCCCACGAGAATAATCAAAGTGATTATTTTTTTCATTCTTATCTACCCTTAATAACTGCGCAACCTAAGTGTTATGCCTAGGATTACCGATTTCACCCAAAACGACCAAAATGTTACAACATATCATTTAATAAAAAAACCGATCACCAATTAAACTTTGTTTCAGACTTTTTCCGATCGGAATTAAACCTGAACTGAATTAAATATGATCCGCTTCAAATTTCAGTTTCCCCCTTTCAATCAATTCCAAACCGGTCATCCAACCCACCATTCCGACCCACCATTCAAGCGGATAGTTAGTTGATTAGCCAGACTATGTACTGATTCCGTAAAGGGGTTTTACGAAATCGAACACTATAACACTTTCTTGATTAGCAACAAATTCGTAAATAGGAGAATTTTATTATTAAAAACAGTAACTTAATAATTTTTTTCTTTTTTGGCACAGGATTCGCAACTGTCGTTAACAAATCAACAAAAGGGTCGGGTCTAACTATCATCCGACGACCGGAGGATTAACATGGACATTCCTGTAGTAAAAACTAAAAAACGTATCGTTACACCTTCATTGAAAAAAGGTCTACTAATTGGAGGGCTACTTATTGCGGTACTTTTTTCAACCCGTTTCTTGGATGTTGCTGTACCAACCGTAAACCAAACCGATGTGTGGATTAGCCAAGTTAAACAAGGAGAGTTCGTTCGTGAGGTTCGTGGTGTTGGTGTGTTGGTCCCTTCAGAAATTCGCTGGATTGCCGCTGCGTCTGCCGGACGAGTAGAAAGAATCTTGGTCAAGCCAGGCGCTTATGTCACCAATGATACTGTGATAGCAGAATTATCGAATCCAGAGCTGGTTAGCCAGTTACAACAAGCCATCTGGGAACTCGATGCTGCCGAAGCAAATTTACTCGCCTTGGAAGCGCAATTGCAAGAACAAACACTCGAACAGGAGCTCTATGTTACTCAAGCTAAAATGGCTTTGGAATCTGCAAAACTTAAAGAAAAAGCAGAGCGACCATTAGCGGAAAAAAATATTGTTTCTGCTATCGACTTCGCCAATACACAACTGAGTACACAGCAAAAACAAACAGAGTTGGCCATTAGACTAAAATCTCAAAAACGCCGAGCCGATGTGGTAGAAGCGAAATTGATTGCGGAACGCGCTAATGTGCGTAAATTTAAAAATATGGTTAATCTTTTTCAAACTCAGATCCGCGCACTGACAATTACCGCGGATATTGAAGGGGTACTACAGCAAATTTCAGTTGACGTTGGCCAAAGAATTAATGTCGGCGGAAATATTGCCCGTGTGGCACGTCCGGACTCACTGATGGCAGAGTTACAAATCCAAGAAAATATGGTTCAAGATTTACAACTCGATTTTCCGGTAACAATTGATACAAGAAATGGGTTGGTTGATGGCCTAGTGAAACGCATTGATCCAAGAGTACAAAATGGCAATGTTTTAATTGATGTAGAATTAATTGGTAAATTACCCAAAGGGGCTCGTCCTGATTTAAGTGTAACCGGCACGATTATTGTCGAAAATATTCCAAACACTTTATACATTGATCGACCTGCCGGAACTGCAGCGTTGAGTGAAACACGACTATTTACTTTAAGCGCTAATCAAGACTTTGCAGAACTACGCAAAATTCAACTAGGAAAAGCCTCTGTTTCTTCTATTCAAGTAATTGCAGGTTTACAAGATGGCGACGCAGTGATCGTCTCTGATATGTCAGAATTTGATCAGCATAGTTCAATCAAAATAACACAATAGTTTTAGAATTCAGGAGAACCTCATGACAACTTCACATCCGATTATCTCTTTACAAAATGTCGGCAAAATTTTTCGCACTGATGAAATTGAAACTCATGCACTATCTGAAATCCAATTTGATATTAAAGAAGGCGAGTTTATTTCAATAGCGGGACCTTCGGGGTGCGGAAAATCTACGTTACTTTCTATTCTAGGGTTACTTGACGTGCCTACTGTTGGTAGTTATCGAATTAACGGAGAATCAACAGAAGACTTAGATCTCGATCAACGAGCGTTGTTGCGCTGTAAGTCAATCGGCTTTGTGTTTCAAGCTTTTAATCTGATAGGCGACCTTAGTGTTTTTGAAAACGTCGAGCTACCCCTAACTTATCGCAACGACCTCAGTCGAGAAGCGCGTAAACGTAAAGTCGAAACCGCGCTTGAAAAAGTCGGTATGGCGCATCGGCAAAGACACTTTCGTGGTCAATTATCAGGTGGCCAACAACAACGTGTTGCCGTTGCACGGGCTCTCGTCTGTGAACCCACATTATTGCTGGCTGATGAGCCTACCGGAAATTTGGATTCAAAAAATGGTGAAGCTGTTATTCAATTGTTGAACGAGTTAAATGAGCAAGGAACAACGATTTGTATGGTCACCCATGATACGCGATATGCGGATCTCGCTGATCGCGTCATTCAGCTGTTCGACGGCAAAATGGTCGATGAACAAATTCCTATGCACCCAATGGCGGCAAATCAATAGGAGATTATTATGGAACGTTTATTTGAAGACATTCGTTTTGGATTTCGGAGCTTAAGAGCCAATCCAACATTCTCATTTATCGCGATATTGACCCTAGCGATGGGGATCGGAGTGACAACAGCTATGTTTACTTTGGTCAATAGCGTGTTGTTAAAACCGCTGCCATTTGTCGATGCCCATGAGTTAGTTTATGTGACTTTAGAGAACAAAAAAACCGGTGAACTAAGCGGAAGAACAGATATCAGTTTTGTTGAAAGAATTGAAAAGCTTGATAGTCCATTGCAAGAACTTGCTTATTACGCCTACAACCAAGTAACTCTTGGCAAAGGTGATATACAAACACCTTATACGGTATTGATCACCAGTCAAAACTTTCTGTCTATGCATGGCGTTAAACCAATAATCGGACGCTGGTACGAAGCAAAAGATTTAAATACTCAATCCGTCGTAATCAGCTATAACATGTGGCAAAAGGAGTTCGCTGGCGACCCAAATATTTTGTCACGCGTGATCAAGTTGGATAACAGAGACTATAACGTTTTAGGTGTGATGCCACTAAATTATTCTTCGACTGGATTTACCTCTATTGAAGTTTGGAAGCCAATAAATAAACTTGATCGCCCTGTACAAATCGTCGGTCGTCTTAAAACAGGCCTGAGCACCGAACAAGCCAAACAACAATCAATGGCTATTGAACGAATCGTAGATGAGATATTGGGTGAGAAAGACAGTGTATGGGAAATCAAATATACAACGGTTCTCGAGAGTATCGTAGGAAATTCAAAGCAATCTTTGTACTTATTACTGGCAGCGGTTTTAGCAGTATTTTTAATAGCGGTATTAAATGTCGCTAACCTGACCTTCGCACAATACACCAATAGAGTCCAAGAGTTTGCTGTACGTGTTTCGGTAGGCGCTTCCCGAGGTCGTCTTTTACGTCAGTTAATTACTGAGAGTGCATTATTTTGTCTCATTGGCGGATTAGCCGGACTTTTATTGGCCGCATGGTCGTTAGAGTGGATTCGAGAATTAATGGGATCTCGTTTACCAAGACTGCATGAAATTAGCTTAGACCAAACCGCGGTTCTTGCTGCTTTAGCACTAATCAGTATTTCAGCCTTAACAACTGCTTTAATTCCGGCTTATTCATTGGTTAACCCTAACAAGTTAACGGATGCCATTAAGCAAGCGGGCCAGAAAATGACGGGGGATAAAAATAGTCAGAAGGTGCGTCGTTTTATGGTATCGAGTGAAGTTGGCATCGCTGTTGTTTTATTGGTCTGTGCCGGTTTGTTAATTCGCAGCTATATCAATCTGGCCGATCAAGATACAGGTTTTAACACACAAAATATTGTCACTGGACATGTATGGTTACCTGATAACTTTAAACCTCAACCCAATCGTCATAGCTATTGGTTAGATCTAGTTGAAACCATTAAAAATCAACCAGAAGTGATCGCCGTGGCAGCAAGCTCTACAATGCCGATGGGTATGACAGGTATCGATTACCCAGTAAATTACTCCTATCAAGGCGCCCCAGTTGTTCCTCGAGGTGAAGAGCCAACTGCATCAGTTCGCTCGATAACAGCCGACTATTTTTCACTTTTGGAAGTACCTATTTTGGCGGGTCGCGAGTTTGATTACCGAGATACTGCAAACGGCCCTAAAGTTGTCGTCATTAACGACTATTTAGCTAAAACGATTTGGCCAAATGAAGTCGCAATCGGCAAAACGTTAACTTTACCAAAATGGATGGGCGGTGATCATCGAATCGTGGGGGTTGTCGGTAATGTTAAACATAGAGGACTACGGGCCGTCCCATTACCAGAATTCTTTTTACCCGTTACACAACATAATTACCCGGGAATGTCCCTATTGGTCAAGACTAATAGCAATGCGAATGTCGCTACAATAAAAAGTATGATGCTTAAAACATCTATCGAAAAACAAGCAACAGCACCGATGATATTGCTTGAAACCATGCAAGACTTAACTGAAGGCTCAATCGTTGGGGAAAGATTAATATTAATCGTGTTAAGCGTTTTTGCAGGCGTGGCATTACTACTCGCCAGTATTGGTGTTTATGGCATTAGTGATAATATGGTTAGTCAAAGAACCAGCGAGATAGGGATTAGAATGGCTATTGGCGCCCGCCCTGCGCTAATCCGACGTTGGATAGTTTGGAATGCGTCAAAGCCTGTTATTATCGGCGCGGTCGTCGGCGTTTTAATGGCATTTATTTTCGGTCAGTTTCTTGCTAGTGTGTTGTATGGCGTGAAGATTTTTGATCCGATAACATTTGCTGCGGTACCTTTAGTTTTAGTATTCGTCGGTATTATTGCGACCTGGCTTCCAGCGCGTCGTGCAACAAGAATACACCCACAGCAAGCGCTGCATTACGAATAATGAAGGATAAAGATATGCCCGCAAGCCGGATTTTGATTGCAGATGATCAAGCACATATTCGCGACTCACTCAGTTTGCTCCTTGAACCAGAGGGCTATCAAATAACTGAAGCTGAGTCACCGAATACGGTTATCTCGTTAATCGAAAATGAAAGTTTTGATGCCTTCATTATGGATATGAATTATGCCAAAGACACCACGTCGGGTGACGAAGGCATAGAACTTATCCAGCAAATTCGAAAGCGTGACACGGATGTTCCTATTATCGTCATGACCGCTTGGGCAAATATTGAATTAAGTGTCAAAGCGATGAAGTTAGGCGCGAATGATTTTATTGAAAAGCCATGGAACAATAGCAGGTTACTTTCATTACTCGACAATCAGATTTCACTGGCGCACGAAAAACTCACTAATCAGCGATTATCTGAATTAAACAAACAAGATAATAGCTCGACCAGCGTAATAGCCAATGCCCCCAGTATGCGACCAGTTATGCAGATCATCGAGCGTACTGCAGCGAGTGACGCGAACATATTGTTAACTGGCGAGAGTGGTGTTGGTAAAAGTTTGTTCGCGAGTCTCATCCATAACTTGAGTTTACGAAAAGAGGCACCATTGGTCAGTGTTAATATGGGAGCATTGTCTGACTCCTTGTTTGAGAGCGAATTATTTGGACATCAAAAAGGCGCATTTACCGATGCCAAGGCCAACAGAATGGGCCGCTTTGAAATGGCTGACAAGGGTACATTGTTTCTTGATGAAATCGCTAATATCCCAAAAGCGCTTCAGGCCAAATTACTCCGAGTTCTCGAATCGGGTGAATTTGAACAACTAGGCTCTTCAAAAACCAAACGAGCCGATGTTCGGGTGATATCAGCCAGTAACGTTGATTTTGATAGTGAAATTGAAGCAGGTCGATTTAGGCAAGATCTACTCTATCGACTCAATACTATTTCGATTGAAATCCCCGCCTTGAGAAATAGAGCCGAAGACATTATTCCAATATCAGAACTTTTTTTACAACAGCTTAAAGCAAAGTACCGACGATCTGAGCTGTCTTTATCTGAACCCGCCAAAAGAGCATTAGAAAAATATCATTGGCCAGGTAACGTACGCGAATTGTCCCATTCAATTGAACGCGCCGTTTTAATGGCAAACGATACCAAAATAGCTGTCTCGGATCTTGGTTTAGACTCGACATTACCAAAAGTCGAGCTAACCGATATGACCCTTGAACAAGCCGAGCATTTATTAATTTCTACAGCATTAGAAAAAAATAACGGCAATATTCAACTAGCTGCAGATCAACTAGGTATATCTCGAGCTGCTTTATATCGACGTTTAGAAAAGTATGGTGACTCGATCCAATATGATGTAAAGGGATAACCGACAATTAGTCCATTGAATAAAACTAAAACATCAACCAGTTTGGAAGCAAAAGTCTTTCGTTGGGTATTTGTATCCGGACTTATCTTTGTTGCGATTATTATCTTTCTATTATGGAAGCTTGAAGTAAGTCGTCTCGCATTTTTGACCGCTATCCCTTTTCTGATAACGATTTGGTTATATGTTGCTTTTCATGTAAAAAACGAACTAGTTCGACATTTTTTCAGCCTGGCGAATGTAATCGAAAGTTTGAGACTCGGCGATTATAGTCTACGTATCGCTTCTAAAGATGAAAATAGCGCATGGAGCGAAGTTTATCGAGAGGTTAATTTATTCGCTGAACAACACCAACAAAAACGCTTACTCGATGTAGAGGCCAATATTTTACTCGATAAGTTACTCGCTGAGTTTGATGTTCCCGTTTTCATATTCGATCGAAACAATATTCTAAAAAACTGTAATGAAAAAGGTTGTCAGTTATTCATCAAACCAAAAACTGATTTAATTGGCTTAAACACCACCCAACTTCACCTTGAAAAACTCCTACAAAATCAGTCAGGCACGGTGGTTCAGCATTGGTTTCCGAGTCAAGTGGGTCGTTGGGAGTTGCGCAAGAATTTCTTTATTCAAAATGGAAAACGTTTCTCACTGGTATTGATTAATGATTTATCTCGTACTTTAAGGGAAGAAGAAAGAAATGCTTGGAATCGTTTAATTAGAGTTTTGGGGCACGAGCTCAATAACTCATTAGCCTCATTAATCTCAGTCAGCCAAACCTTACTTACTCGACTAGATGATGAAAAAGACGACCAGTGGCATAACAGGTTTGAAAAAGCCTTAAACTTAATCCACGAGCGAAGCGATAGTTTACTGCGGTTTACCGACTCTTATACCCGCCTAGCTAAACTCCCCCCCCCAAATAAAAGTTCAATAGAACTTTCCTCGATGATAAAAAAACTCACCGAATTAGTCGACGGTCAATTTGAGCTCAATAACTCACACCCCATACAAATTAATGCTGACCCTGACCAGCTTGAGCAAATGCTAATAAACCTGATGAAAAATGCCTTTGAGGCTAGCGCGATAGATAACCCCATCAAAATTGAGTGGCAAAAATTTCAACAAGGTATTCGAATTCAAATTATCGATTCGGGAATCGGTTTACCAAGTTCTGATAATTTGTTCGTGCCTTTCTATACAACCAAAGAACACGGTAGTGGCATAGGCTTGTTTCTATGCCGGCAAATTGTCGAAGCTCATGATGGCACACTACAATTAGTTAATAGAAAAGACGAGCAAGGTTGTATCGCTGAATGTTGGTTGCCATTTGACACAAAAAATAACTAAAACCAAATAACGCAAATTTTTGACCTTTGAAGCTACCAATCGTTAAGAATTCTAAAATTATCTAGAAGCAGAAAGAGTAGTTTTTTATAAGTTAGTACTCACTACCATAAAATACATTAATTTCAAACTTATATAAAAAAGGGCTCGTAAAAGAGCCCTTTTAATTTTATTGCGATTAACTACACATCCAAATTTGCCACAGCCAAAGCATTTGACTCAATAAAGTCTCTACGCGGTTCAACCTGGTCACCCATTAAGGTAGTAAACAGCTGATCAGCGGCAACCGCATCTTCGATAGTCACTTGCAACATTCTGCGTGCCTGAGCATCCATCGTCGTTTCCCAAAGTTGTTCTGGGTTCATTTCTCCCAAGCCTTTATAACGCTGAATTGAGAGCCCTCGACGAGATTGTTGCATTAGCCACTCGAGCGCTTCTTCGAAGCTAGAAACTTCTTGTTGGCGAGCTCCTCGCTGTATGTAAGCACCCACTTCCATCAAACCCTTCAAGGTATCGCCGAGTGTCACCATCTTGGTGTATTCGCCAGATGAGAAGAATGGTTTATCCAACGTATAATAATTTGATAATCCGTGATGGGTGACTTTTACCTGAGGAAGATAACGATCTCGCTCTTCATCTTTGACAACTTCAACCGCATAACGAGTAGCGCCAGCTTTTAAATCACCTTGAATCGCTTCATTAAGCAAATTAGCCCAAGCTTCTACTTTTTCTTTATTAGAAAGCTCATCGACAGATAAACGATCAAGATAAATAAGTTCTTTCAATACTCGAGGATCGTAAAGCTGTGCTAATCGACGAATATCTGCTTCAACAGAGCGATACTCACTGACCAATTTCTCCAATGCAGCTCCTGACATAGCCGGCGCATCAGGGTTTACGTGTAACGATGCTTCATCCAATGCCATGCTCGTTAGATATTCTTCAAGCGCAACATCGTCTTTTAAATAAGTTTCTTGCTTACCTTTTTTGATCTTATATAAAGGCGGTTGAGCGATGTAGACATAACCGCGCTCAATCAGCGGCAACATTTGACGATAGAAGAATGTCAGTAATAAAGTCCGGATATGTGCACCATCAACATCCGCATCGGTCATAATAATGATTCTATGATATCGGGTCTTGTCTGCATCAAACTCATCCCGACCGATCCCGCAGCCTAGCGCGGTAATCAAAGTGCCGACTTCTGCAGAAGAAAGCATCTTATCAAAGCGAGCTTTTTCAACATTCAGGATCTTACCCTTTAGTGGCAAAATAGCCTGGTTCTTACGGTTACGTCCTTGCTTAGCTGAACCACCCGCAGAATCACCCTCCACGATATATAGTTCAGAAACAGCCGGATCTTTTTCTTGGCAGTCGGCTAATTTACCCGGTAAACCAGCAATATCAAGCGCACCTTTACGACGTGTCATATCGCGAGCTTTTCTTGCCGCTTCGCGCGCACGGGCTGCATCCATCATTTTAGTTACAATGATCTTAGATTCTTGAGGATTTTCCAAAAGGTATTCATTCAAGTTTTGCGACATCGATTGCTCTACCGCACTCTTTACTTCCGAAGACACTAATTTATCTTTAGTTTGAGAGGAGAACTTCGGATCTGGAACCTTAACTGAAATAACCGCAGTTAAGCCCTCCCTCGCGTCATCACCCGTTGTAGAGACTTTGTTCTTAGCGCTCGCTATTTCCTTCTCAATATAAGTATTCAAAGTACGGGTTAATGCTGCGCGGAAACCTGCTAAGTGAGTACCGCCGTCTCGCTGAGGAATATTATTGGTGAAGCAATAAATATTCTCTTGGAAACTGTCATTCCATTGCATGGCGATTTCAACAGTAATCCCATCATCTTTTTCAGCGGTAAAGTGAAACATCTTTTGGTTGATTGGCGTTTTGGCTTGATTGAGGTAACCGACAAAAGCTTCGATCCCCCCTTCATACATAAAGTGATCTTCTTTACCACTGCGCTCATCTTTTAAACGTATACTCACTCCTGAGTTAAGAAATGATAATTCTCTAAGACGCTTCGCTAAAATGTCATAATGAAAATTAATATCACTGAATATTTCTGGACTTGGGTGGAACCTTAACTCTGTACCGGTACGCTGCGTGTCACCTGTCACCGCAAGTGGTGCTTGAGGTTCTCCAAGAACATAGCTTTGTTCATGGACTTTACCTTCGCGCCGGATTGTTAGTGTCAGCTGATCGGATAAAGCATTAACGACTGAAATCCCAACACCATGCAATCCACCCGAAACTTTATACGAGTTATCATCAAATTTACCGCCCGCATGCAGTACCGTCATGATAACCTGGGCAGCTGACACCCCCTCTTCAGGATGAATACCAACAGGTATTCCTCGCCCGTCATCAGTGACGGATACAGAATTGTCAGGATGAATGATGACATTAATGTCATTACAGTGGCCGGCTAGCGCTTCATCAATTGAGTTATCGACAACTTCGAATACCATATGGTGAAGACCAGTTCCATCATCGGTATCACCGATATACATACCCGGACGTTTTCGGACTGCATCGAGACCTTTTAGGACTTTAATACTGGAAGAGTCGTAACTATTGTTTTCAGAACTTGAGTTATTATCAGTGTCATTAGTATCAGACATTCAGTGATCTACCTTCTATTTCTTCTCAATTCTTGTTCGTAAAGCACACGCATCTTTAGTGATTATATTCAACCACATTCGATTTAAGAGTGCTCACTTGAAGTGTTGTGAAACTGTTCGATTGTTCCATGTTTCACGTGAAACATATGAGCCATATTATACCTTGTTTTCAACCAGTTGAGTGAGTCTAGATGCAAACAAGAAACAATAATTTGCACATTCTCTTGCTGGAACAAGGTAGTTAATAAAGCCTGTTGATTATCGTTATCCAATTCCGAAGTAAAGTCATCAATTATAAAGAGACTATCCTTACCGGTCGCATTTTTAAGCAGCAATGTTTGAGCTAAATACAACAGGTTAATTAATACCTTTTTTTGGCCTCTTGATAAATAATCCTTGGCGAGATGCCCTTCTATCTTTATTCTTAAATCAGCTTTATGAGGTCCAGCGCGAGTATTACCAGATTTAATATCTAGTAACCGGTTATCTAATAATTTCGCTTTGAGGTCGTTCGAGTATCCGGGGTAATACTCAAGCGAAATCAATTTACTAAAATCTACAGTTAAGCTTTGAAGAATTGACTCTAACGCAAGGGATAGTTGCTTTAATACGTCCCTTCTATACTCTGAAATCGCTTCGGCGGCCTCACATAATTGCTTATCCCATATATCAAGTTGCGTTTCGATCTCTGGAATAAGCTTACCTTTCGCACTTCTGAGTAATGCATTTCTTTGCTTTAAGATGCTCGAGTACGATTTCCAGACGGGATGAAACATATGTTCCACGTGGAACAAACACCAATCTAAGTATTTTCGTCTCTCACCGGGACCAGAATCTATCAGGTGGTAACTTTCGGGACTTAAAACTTGCGTTGGGTAATACTGAGTAAGTTTGGATAGGCTGTTAACGACCTCTCCATTTATCTTTATCGCCTTTTTTTTGTCTTTCTTGAAGTATCCCAAGCCAAACCTTTGGCCGTCATCAGATCCAGCAAAAACAGAAAAACTATCAATAGCTTCATTAACCACAAACTCTAAGCGACTAGTTCTAAAAGAACGCCCGGATGTTACTAAACCGATAGCCTCTAATATGCTTGATTTACCCGCGCCGTTATCGCCAAAAAACACGTTGAGTTGCGACGATAAATCGAACTGGCAAGTACTTAAATTACGTACCCCTTGGCATTTAAAGTGCTTTAAATACATTGAATGTTTGTACTAGCAGTACCTATAGTCTCATCGGCATTACGACATACAAACAATCGTCTGAATCAGCATTTTCAATGAGCACACTACTATTGGCATCACCAAGATTAAACCGGACATTTTCGGACCGGATAACGTTGAGCGCATCAAGGAGGTAGCCAACATTGAAGCCAATTTCTAAATCTTCGTCGTTGTAATCGACATCAAGCTCTATTTCAGCTTCTTCTTGCTCTGGGTTGTTTGCGTGTATGCAAAGCTTATTGGCATTAATATTTAGACGAACCCCTCTAAACTTTTCATTACACAAAATCGACGCCCTCGAAAATGCGTCTTTTAATCTATCTTTTTCAGCAACCAACAATCGTTGAGAGTTTTTGGGTAAGACTTTATCGTAGTCGGGGAATCGCCCGTCGATAAGCTTTGAGGTGAATACATACTGCCCTAGCGTAATTCTCATGTGATTATTACTCATTTCTAAAACACAGGAGTCTTGTGCTGAAGACAGTAGTTTACCTGCTTCGAGTATGCCTTTGCGGGGAACGATAGCTTGAATAAGCTCATCATTGACCTTTTCATCAAGTTTTAACGTCGCTAATGCTAGACGGTGGCCGTCGGTTGCTACTGAAGAGAGCTTGTCACCATTAAGCTCGAGCAACATTCCGTTAAGATAATATCTGACGTCTTGATGCGCCATTGCAAACTGAGTCTTATCGAATAGACTCTTTAACTCTAGCGAATCGATGTTTAACTTGAGGTTAAACATTGCTTCTTCAATGTTGGGAAATTCTTGCGCAGCGATTGTCGAAAGCGAAAACTTACTTCTTCCTGAGGATACCTTTAAACGATTTTCATCGAGAGAAACATTGATAGGATTTTGTCCTGATAGGCTCTTACAAATATCAACAAACTTGCGCGCAGGTACTGTGATATCCCCTTCGATATACTCGCCTTCAAGCGCAATATTAACGGCCATTTCAATCTCGAGATCGGTTGCCGTAATCACCAATACCCCATCGTTAACTTTTAACAGTAAATTACCAAGTACAGGTAACGTTTGGCGCTTTTCTACAGCACCAGAAACCAGTTGCAAAGGTGTAACTAAATCATCTTTACTAACCGAAAATTTCATCGTTATTAGCTCCTATTATGGGTTTATCGCCCTTTAACTTGATAATGTTCTCATTAAATTAGTGTAATCCTCATTGATATCTTGCGATTCTTCTTTTAAGGATTTTACTTTTCGACAGGCGTGTAACACGGTTGTATGGTCCTTGCCGCCGAACGCTTCGCCTATTTCTGGAAGGCTATGATTAGTCAGCTCTTTCGCAAGCGACATTGCTAGTTGTCTTGGTCTTGCTATTGAGCGATTTCTTCGCTTAGATAATAAATCAGACACTTTGATTTTATAATACTCAGCGACCGTCTTTTGTATATTTTCAATACTAACTTGTTTGTCTTGTGCCGCTATAAGATCTCTTAGTGCATCTTTAACAAACTCTACAGTTATTTCTTTACCAGTGAACTGAGCGTTCGCTATTACTCGCTTGAGTGCACCTTCTAATTCTCTGACATTTGATCGAATACGCTTTGCGATAAAAAATGCGACCTCGTGAGGTAACTCTATACCTGATTCTTCCGCTTTAGAGATCAAAATGGCAACTCGTGTCTCTAGCTCAGGTGGGTCGATTGACACGGTTAAGCCCCACCCAAATCGCGATTTCAAACGCTCTTCAACCCCGTCAATCTCTCGTGGATAACGATCACATGTTAGTATAACTTGTTGATTTCCTTCAAGTAATGCATTAAACGTATGAAAAAACTCTTCTTGGGAGCGCTCTTTATTTGCGAAAAATTGAATATCATCAATAAACAGCGCATCGACACTTCGGTAGAACCGTTTAAACTTTTCTATCGAATTAGTTTGTAGTGCTTTAACCATATCGGCGACAAACCGTTCTGAATGTAAGTACACTACCTTACCTTCTGGTTTATTCGCTAAAATCTGATTACCAACAGCCTGCATCAAATGGGTTTTACCTAGCCCTACTCCGCCATAGATAAATAAAGGGTTGTAGGCAGTTCCTGGATTTTGAGCGACTTGCTTAGCGGCGGCCATAGCCAGTTGATTACTCTTACCTTGAACAAAACTATCGAAAGTGAAATTTCTATTTAAATTACCTTTACGAGTATTATCAGTGACGACATTGGTGTTGTTGCTGTGAGGCTCAACTGGTGTCGTTGGTGTCTGAGGTTTATTAATTCTATTAACTGGGGTATTGTTATTTTCTTTAGTTTCATAAAGTGGATTAACTGAAACTATACCTAGTTGTATTTGAATTGGATCGTCACCTTCGGTAGCGAGTATTTCGCGAATTCTTGGTAGATATTTTTCTCTTACCCAGTCGAGTACAAAGCGGTTAGGTGCTTTAATGTGAAGTTGCTGATTTTCGAGTGTGGCTTTTAGTGGACGGATCCAGGTACTGAATTCCGTTGGCGGCAACTCATCCTGGAGATATCTTTGACACTTATTCCACATCTGCAATTAATAAATATTTTTGTTTGACTGTTTTTTAGGGCAAGTAATCTTTCACACTTACTGTTGTCTTTTAGATTTATTGTGAAAGAGTTGAGAATTTTAGATCGAATTAAAAAATTGATCCACAGATTTCGAAAATAAATTTTAAATGTCCTACTTTAGTCGTATTTTCTATCCGGGGAAAAATTGGTCAAGAATTTGCTTTTTTACCGTTATTTGCGCTTTCCTTGTTAACTAATTGTATAAAAATGTGTGATTATCTTTTTAATCTTAAATTATTCTTCTTTTGTACAGGTTTGATCACGTTTTATAACGACCTTTTTCGGTCCTTTTAAACATACTTATAAACCGAATAAATTACTGTTTTTATTCAATAAAAATGACTTACCCACAGAATATAGCTTGACTAATATCTATAATAATAAGATCTTTTTATTTATTATTATTATTTTAGGCTTGTAGATAACTTTTAATCTAAAGTTACTTAGGTTGCTTGTACTTTTTAGCATCATCGGTTCAATTTTAACCATAATCGTTATTTTACTAACTTTTGTAAAATATTTTAGGAATTTCACTTATCCACAAACCGTACCGCTAAACTTATCATAAATAGAACATATAGTGGTAAAAGGCTAACCGTATCCATATATATAGTGATCATATTTAAGGTTTGATAAATCACATTGAGCGGATTTGCTCAATTAGTCTAAAATGTAGCCACAAAAGGCGTTGACACTATATTTTGGATGACATAGAATTTGCGCCCCTTGGAGCAGGCTGTTACCGAATATGCCCGCCTTGATTAACATTAACTGATAACGGATAGACTGATGAAACGTACATTTCAGCCTAGCACTTTAAAGCGTAAGCGTCGTCACGGTTTTCGTGCACGTATGGCAACTAAAAATGGTCGTCAAGTAATCAACCGTCGCAGAGCGAAAGGTCGTAAGCGTCTTAGCGCTTAATTACTCGATAGCTGCTTTATTGCTATTTAAAAGAATTTGTTGCTCTTGTTGAGAATTGTGGATGAATACGCCATCCTTCGGTTTCCAACAAGAGCTTCGTCTTTTAAGCGCTAAAGATTTTAGTCACGTCTTTGATCAAGCGTTTAAAGTCAATAATCGAGCCTTTACCCTCCTGGCGAGAGAGAATCAACTAGGACATCCGCGTCTTGGGTTGGTCATAGCAAAGAAAAATCTACGATTCGCCTATCAACGCAATTATGTAAAAAGGATTCTTCGGGAAGGTTTTAGGCTACAACAGTCTACACTGAATTCTTACGACTTGGTTATTCTTACCCGGCGGGATATTGCTGTATTACCTAAAACAGATATAATCCGTCATCGTGACAATTTATTCGATAGATTCCGAAGAAAATGCAGACAATCCTGATAGGTTTTATCAAGCTGTACCAAAAAACTTTGAGTAAGTTTATTGGCGGATCCTGTCGTTTCTATCCAACTTGTTCCAGTTATGCGATTGAAGCTATACAAACCCACGGTAGTATGAAGGGATCATGGCTGATGATTAAGCGCATTGGTCGTTGTCATCCGCTAAATCCAGGAGGAATCGATCCTGTGCCTCCCACCCATCAATGCCAGCATAAGCATCATTAAGAGAAAACTAATATTATGGAATCCGCCCGTACCTTTTTATTTATTGCTTTTGCAGTACTGACGTTTTTGCTTTATTTGGAGTGGCAAGAATACAATGCGCCCCCTCCGGTGGAGAAAGCGCCTATAGTCTCTTCACTTAACACGCCAACAACGATTCCAACAACTGCTGATCCGGTGGCTTCATCCTCATCGACTGATGATATTGCAGGCGAGTTGCCTACTTCATCATCAACTCCAGAGATTAAGCCGAGCAATACGAATAACCGAGCGCTTATTATGGTAACCACCGATGTACTTCGGGTTACCATTAATCCCGTTCAAGGCGATCTAGTTTCAGCCGAGCTATTGAATTACAAAGAAACGTTGGAAGAAAACTCTCAACCGATCAATATCTTAGAGAACCGAAATGGCCGAGTTTACGAAGCTTTATCGGGTCTTTATGGTGAAAATGCGCCGAACTTTCCCGGTAATGTTGCTATCTTTGATTCGTCGCAGCGTAATTATGAGTTGACTGAGGGCGATGACTCAATCGATGTGGATTTAACTTGGACTAACGCGAAAGGCGTTGTTTATACCAAACGTTATACCTTCTCCCGCGCGAAATATAATGTTGAAGTGAAGTATTTGGTTAATAATCAAAGTGGTGAAAAGATAGCAAATCGAATGTTTACTGCGTTGAAACGTGACATGCGCGAGCCAGAAGGGCAAAAGTCTGAGGGGATCGGTATGACTTCTTACATTGGCCCAGCTTACTCAACAGAAGAATCTAAATACGAAAAATATGATTTTGAGGATCTTCAAGAGGCTGATCTCAATACCCAAACCCAGGGTGGTTGGGTCGCGATGTTGCAACATTACTTTGTCTCCGCTTGGGTGCCTCGCAACAATGATGTGAATAAAATTGATACAACAACAGATAACCTCGGAAAATCAGGTTTAGTTCAAATACGCATTACCCAGGATTGGCAGTGGATAGAGCCTGGTCAAACTGGTGAATACGCGGCGACTTTTTATGTCGGACCGAAAATTCAGGCAGAATTAGAGCAAATAGCGGATGGATTAGAATTAACCGTTGATTACGGCTTTTTGTGGTGGATTGGACAACCAATTTTCTTCCTACTACTTTTCTTCCAAGGATTTGTGATCAACTGGGGGGTTGCGATTATATTGGTAACGTTTGCGATAAAAATGTTGTTATATCCTTTAGCACGCGCCCAATATCGTTCATTTGCCAAAATGCGGTTACTTCAACCCAAATTAACCGCAATGAAGGAGCGATATGGCGATGACCGTCAGCAATTCTCAATGAAAATGATGGAATTGTACAAAAAAGAGAAAGTAAACCCACTGGGTGGCTGTTTCCCGCTTTTAGTTCAAATGCCGGTATTTATCGCGCTCTATTGGGTACTCATGGAAAGTGTCGAGCTTCGCCACGCCCCATTTATGTTGTGGATAGATGATCTAGCGGTTAAAGATCCTTACTGGGTTCTGCCATTGTTAATGGGCGCGAGTATGTACCTGATGCAAAAAATGCAGCCGACTTCGCCAACGATGGATCCAATGCAGCAGAAGATTTTTCAAATGATGCCCGTATTTATGACGGTTTTCTTTGTCTTCTTCCCTGCTGGTCTGGTGCTTTACTGGTTAATGAATAACTTGATCTCAATTGCTCAGCAGTTGTATATCACTAACCAATTTAATAAAGAGCAAGAAGCGAAAAACTTAGCCAAAGGTAAGTAACACTTTGGTGTTTGCTCGAGTAAGCTAAATGACTGAGCCCAGACAAACCACAATCGCCGCTTTAGCGACTCCTCCGGGAAAAGGCGGCGTATCTATCATTCGAGTCTCTGGCCCTCTTTGCCAACAAGTCGCACAAAAAATCTTGGGAAAGCCCCTTAAGCCGCGATACGCTAATTACCTCCCTTTCTTTGATTTACAAGGTACTCAACTCGATCAAGGGATAGCCCTATTTTTTGAAAATCCGAATTCTTTCACCGGTGAAGATGTGCTGGAGTTTCAAGGACATGGCGGCCCTGTCGTTATGGACCTAATACTGGAAAATATTCTTCAATGTGGGGTCCAACTTGCCAAGCCAGGTGAATTCTCCGAGAGAGCGTTTTATAACGATAAGTTAGATTTAGCACAGGCCGAGGCAATCGCAGATTTGATTGATAGCGGATCGAGACAAGCAGCGCGCTCTGCACTGCGCTCGTTAACCGGAGAATTCTCTGAGCGAATTAATGAAATAGTTGAGAAAGTCGTCTATCTGCGAATGTATGTAGAGGCCGCAATAGATTTTCCCGATGAAGAGATAGATTTTCTGGCTGATGACAAAGTTACTTCCCAACTCAAGGAAATCCAAGAGTTGGTGGATAAATTATTAACCAATGCGCATCAAGGCAGTCTCCTGAGAGAGGGAATGAAGGTTGTCATTGCTGGCAAGCCAAACGCTGGCAAATCGAGTTTGCTAAACGCGTTATCCGGCAGAGAGTCAGCCATTGTCACTGATATTGCTGGAACAACACGCGATGTACTATCGGAGCAAATTAGTATTGATGGATTACCTTTGCACATTATTGATACTGCTGGTTTGCGACAAGCAACGGATAAAGTGGAACAAATTGGCATCGCCCGTGCCTCAAAAGAAATTGAACAAGCGGACAGAGTGTTGTTGGTGGTTGATTCCACCGATGGTGAAATCAACCAAGTCGCCCAAGAAATAAAACAATACATCGACCCCGCAATTCACCTACCACCGATAACTCTCGTGAAGAACAAGTGCGATTTGACTAACCAAGCACCTGAACTTCAGGCAACCGACTCTGAGGTTGTTGTCACCCTGTCTGCTAGCAATGGCGATGGGTTGGGGTTACTCAAGACACACTTAAAAGATGTGGTCGGCTATCAAGCATCAGAGTCGGGAACATTCATGGCTCGGCGTCGGCATATCGACGCGATGCAGCGAGCACAAGCGCATTTAAGGACGGGGTTTGAGCAATTAACGGAAATGGCTGCGGGTGAAATATTGGCTGAAGAGCTAAAATTAACCCAAGATTGTTTGAACGAAATTACCGGCGAGTTCACGTCCGATGACTTACTAGGGAAGATATTTTCGAGCTTCTGTATCGGTAAGTAGCCGTTAATTAGTTTTATTTGTTCTGTTATAAGTCCTATCGATTACCATTATCTAACTCAATAAAACTAATATCTGTAAAGTTATACGGTAAAACAGATCTTCCACCAAATTTATATTCACTTAGAAAGATTCTTTTCGGCGTTAAGCGAGCAATTTCGCCACCGACTTGCTTGCGATTTTTAAAATGTAGTATGACTTGGCTGCCGATAAAACGTCGTAATCCCTGATAGTTCACGGGCAGATAACTGGTCGTTGCGACCGGTGTAGACTCTTCTTCTTGGGTTTTACGGTCCCGTTCAAAACCTAAGTAATCGACAGAGGCGATTAGTTTGTCGACCTCAGACTGGTTTAAGCCCAGGGTAATTGTCGATTTTTGAGTAATTTCGTGGAGCGGCAGTTTTTGAATACTCTGCCAGGATTGGTCGATTGCTGGTGAAAAAGCAAGGCTAATTCGCTCGGGTAGGTTGATGAAATCACGATATTGATTCACCAAATTATTACTCAGCACATAGTGATTGTCGTTAGCCACTTGATTGAGTTGACTGACGAAAGTCCTCGCCAACTGTCCTATCTCTGATTGTCCGGTTGTTTCTCGGCAGCGATTAAGAGCTTGTTGTAACCAGACAAAATCGTTTATCTGAAATTCGATTTGTTCTAAAAAGCCCGACATGAATATCTCATTCTCAATATCACTGATCAGCCCTTTAACGTTTAAATCTGCCAAAGCAATGGTGTCGACGTTGATATCAAATAGGAACTGACGGTTGTTGTAGTCATATTTAAATTCTGCTTCGCCATTAAATCCGACTGCAGCAGGCGTTTGAGTGAGAATATTTTTACAGGCGTCAGGTATGATTTCGGTGTTAAAAGGCAAATTTAGCTTTTTCAATCGAGAAAATAACATAAAAGTGTCGCTGGTTTGGACTGCTTCTACTGTCAGGTTTAGCTTAGGTGGGAACACTTGATATGCTGCGTATTCAGACAAATCGATAAGATTGCTTGTTGAGTCAAAGTCTGCATGAAGACTTCCAACTGTGACCACTGGATATTCGCCTTCTTCATAAAACTCAATTTCGCTAATGTACAAATTACCACTTAAATCGGCCCAGGCTCGACCGTATTCAATGTCGAAATTATTACTCATTCTGTCGAAGAATTGATCGACGCTACGATTGACATACCAGATAAAACCAAGGTAAACGGCCATTCCTGCGAGGAAAAGCATCCGCAAGACTTTTTTGACCATTTTTTTAGCTTTAATTCTGTTCATTAAGATGTCGATTAAAGGAACATTTTTCCTGTAAAATCCATAGGATAGCTCAATAATGGCACTATAAACCTTATTGCGCGAGAAGTTTGGCATAAAAGTCTCAAATTTCCTAACAAAGATCGTTCATTTATTAGCCACTTTTAGGTAAGATCCCCCTCCTTTTTAGATTCAGCGGTACAAAGCATGTTATTTGATGAAAGTTTTGATGTGATAGTGGTTGGTGGAGGCCATGCTGGTACGGAAGCGGCCCTAGCTTCTGCACGTAAGGGTGCCAGCACATTATTGGTTACTCACAATATCGAGACTTTGGGTCAAATGAGTTGTAACCCAGCAATCGGCGGCATCGGCAAAGGTCATCTCGTTAAGGAAGTCGATGCTATGGGCGGTGTGATGGCTAAAGCGATCGATCATGCCGGCATTCATTTCCGAAAACTCAATGCCAGTAAAGGGCCCGCCGTTAGAGCGACCCGTGCTCAAGCCGATAGAACTTTGTACAAGAATTTTGTGAGAGAAGTTTTAGAGAACCAACCTAACTTGAAGTTATTTCAGCAAGCGGTTGATGATTTGATTATTGAAAACGACAAAGTGGTCGGCGTGATGACTCAAATGGGATTGCGCTTTAATGCTAAAACGGTGGTTTTGACCGCTGGAACTTTTTTAGACGGCAAAATTCATATCGGCTTATCAAATTATTCTGGTGGTCGCGCGGGCGATCCGCCGTCAGTTGGTTTGTCACAGCGATTGAGGGAGTTACCGTTTCGCGTCGAGCGACTTAAAACCGGAACACCACCACGCATAGATGGAAGAAGCATTAACTTCGACGGTTTGGAGGAGCAACACGGTGATACGCCCGTGCCGGTTTTTTCATTTACTGGTAATGCATCTCAACACCCGAGACAGATACCTTGCTATATAACTCACACTAACTCGAATACGCATGACATTATCAACAGTGGCTTAGATCGTTCACCCATGTTTAGCGGCGTTATCGAGGGTGTCGGTCCCCGATATTGTCCTTCGATTGAAGACAAAGTGACTCGTTTTGCTGAGCGAGATTCCCATCAGATTTTTATTGAACCGGAAGGACTGAACACTCACGAGGTCTACCCCAATGGGATTTCAACGAGTTTGCCTTTTGATGTACAAATGGAGTTCGTTCGCTCGATTAAGGGATTTGAAAATGCGCATATCACTCGTCCCGGATATGCGATTGAATATGATTATTTTGATCCGCGCGAGCTAAAAGCTTCACTCGAGACCAAACACATAGACGGCTTATTCTTTGCCGGTCAAATCAATGGTACCACGGGATATGAAGAGGCTGCAGCGCAAGGATTAGTTGCTGGATTAAATGCGGCGCTTAAAGTTTTTGGTGAAGAAGCTTGGGGGCCGAGTCGGGAAGATTCCTATATGGGGGTGATGATCGACGACTTAGTAACACGTGGAACTCAAGAACCTTACCGAATGTTCACGTCTCGCGCTGAATATCGTCTCATTCTACGAGAAGATAATGCCGATCTGCGGTTAGCAGAAAAAGCTCATCAAATGGGATTGTTGAGTGACAGTCAGTGGAAAGTCACTGCTGAGAAGCGAGAGTCGATTGAGCGAGAGTTACAAATCATGCGCTCAACCTGGATTCAATCCAATTCAGAGGCCGCAACTAAATTAAACGCGCATTTAGACAAACCGCTCAGCAGAGAATATAGCTTAATGGACCTATTAAAACGTCCGCAATTAAACTATCGGTTGATTGAAGAAAGTGTTGATAGCATTGGAGAATCAGTTTCTGACGATGTGAAGGAGCAAGTTGAAATTCAGGCGAAATATGCCGGATATATAGATCGCCAGAAAGACGAAATCGCCCGGAATAAGAAACAATTGAATATGCCGATTCCAGCCTCGATAGACTATAAAACCATTGGCGGATTATCGGCAGAGATTGTGCAAAAGCTAGAAACCGCGCAACCGGAAACCATTGGCCAGGCAAGTCGAATATCGGGGGTAACGCCGGCGGCGATATCAATGTTGCTGATTACGATTAAAAAGCACAAAGTAAAATTGGCTAAGCAAGCTTAGGTTTTAAGGAATATGTTGAAATCTATTGATCTGCTTAACCAAGGGATCGCGACTTTGGGGCTTAATCTTGAATCGAACCAAGTTGATCAGTTGGCGGAGTTATTGAGTCAGCTCCTTAAATGGAATAGTACTTACAATCTGACAGCGATTAAAGATGAAGAAGAAGCACTCAAACTTCATTTGCTTGATAGTTTATCGATAGTGCCACACTGGTCGTTTTCGAAAACGCTGGATGTCGGCACCGGACCTGGATTCCCCGGGCTGCCACTTGCCATAGCGCTACCGGAGCAAACTTTCCATTTACTTGATAGCAATAGTAAAAAAGTCCGCTTTATTCGACAACAGATCCACCATTTAGGATTAACTAATGTTACTGCCTGGCATAGCCGAGTTGAACAACATCAAATAAACAGCGATGAAAACCAGAAATATGATGCAATCGTATCTCGAGCTTTTGCTTCGTTAGCGGATATGGTGAAGTTAAGCGAGCACTTACTTAGTGATGATGGCCGATGGATGGCGATGAAGGGGGCGTACTTAGAAGACGAAGTGGCCGAATTGCCGGAATGGGTGGAACAAGTTGGCGTTACGGAGTTAGTCGTTCCCGGCGTACAAGCTGATCGATGTTTAATCGAATTGAAACGAGGAAACCGTTGATCCCTGTGTCGATCAATCTATAATGGATCGCTCGCCCTGAGATTACAGCACTGGGTGAGCGCGTAGAACAACCGATAATAAAGCGCTAGAAAACAGCAGAGTTTTTAAAATTTTATTGAATTCAAAATGTTAGCCTTACTTTAGTAGACACCATACCGTCAATTGGCGAACTTAAAGAATATAGACCGGTAAATAATTAGAGGTATCTTGTGGGAAAAATCATCGCAGTAACCAATCAAAAAGGTGGCGTTGGCAAAACAACCAGCAGTATTAATATTGCTGCTTCGCTTGCTGCGACAAAACGCAAGGTTCTTCTGGTTGATATGGATCCGCAAGGTAATGCCAGCAGCGGTTGCGGTGTGGATAAAGATGAATTAGAGCTTCAAGTTCTGGATGTGCTTTTGGGTGAGAAAAGCGCGCGCGAATGTATGATTAACGCGGAACAAGCCGGAATTTATGTGTTACCCGCTAACTCTGATTTGGCGGCGGCAGAAGCGCATCTATTAAATGCTGATAGTAAAGAGTCTCGCCTCAAAGATGCCCTTGCTCCCTTAGTCGAAGAGTTCGATTACATCTTTATTGATTGCCCGCCTTCGCTCAGTATTTTAACGGTTAATGCGTTAGTCGCAGCGAATAGCGTAATGATACCGATGCAATGCGAATATTATGCTTTGGAAGGATTGAGCGCTTTATTACAAACCGTCCAGCAAATTACCGAACACGTCAATCCAGAACTGGAAATTGAGGGAATTTTAAGAACGATGTATGACCCGAGAAACCGTCTAGCGGTAGAAGTATCGGGCCAGCTCCACGAGCATTTCGGCGAGAAAGTCTACCGTACGGTGATTCCTCGTAATGTTCGATTAGCGGAAGCTCCGTCATATGGCCTCCCCGCGTTACTTTATGATCGATTGTCACGGGGCGCAAAAGCTTACTTAGCGCTTGCCGGTGAAATGATCCGCCGTCAGGAAGCTTACGCTGAGTCAGCGTAGAATACTCAATAATAAAAGAGGCTCGCTTTAGCGCCTTTACGACTAGCAATATTTTTAATCGAGAAACTTCATGAAGAAAAAACTGGGCCGTTCACCGTTAGACGCTTTCCTCAGCAAGCCAAAGGCGGGAGAAACCGGAGATTCAACCGAATCGAGCATTCCAAAAGGCGAACTCCGCAAGCTACCAGTAGAAATGCTCCAACCTGGACAGTATCAGCCGCGTAAAATTATGACCGACGAAGCGCTGGAAGAGTTGGCTAACTCAATCAAAGCGCAAGGTGTCATTCAACCGGTAGTTGTTCGCTCTGTTGGAAAAGACAAGTATGAAATCATTGCTGGAGAGCGACGTTGGCGAGCTTCGCAGCTAGCTCAACTCGATGAAATTCCGGTTTTAGTCAAAGAGATCCCTGATGAAGCGGCCATCGCGATGGCGCTGATTGAGAATATTCAACGCGAAGATCTTAATGCGATGGAAGAAGCAACGGCGCTTCAGCGTTTGATGCAAGAGTTTAGTCTGACTCACCAGCAAACAGCAGATGCAGTCGGCAAAAGTCGTACGACTGTCACCAACCTCCTAAGATTACTCACATTAACGGAACCATGCCGAGTCATGCTTGAGCGAGGTGATTTGGAAATGGGACATGCTAGAGCATTGTTATCGTTAGGAAATGAAGAACAAACCTTGGTCGCCAGAACGGTTGTCGCTAAAGACCTAACGGTACGCGAAACTGAAAAGCTGGTCCGTAAGCACCTTTCTCCCGTAAAAGCTAACGCCAAGGAAAATAAAGTCGATCCTCATATTGAACAGTTGGAACGAACAATTGCGGATAAACTGGGTGCAACTATCGACATTCAGCATGGTGCAAAAGGCAAAGGTAAAATTGCTATTCAGTACAATAGTTTAGATGAGCTCGATGGAATTTTACGACACATGGGGATCGAGCAGCTTTAGTCTGTGTGATGGTCAAATGATGGCTTTAGCCACCGAATAAGCAACTCTTCAATTCGTATTCATCAATTATAGGGACTCTTTGTTTGTTACTGAGTCCTTTAAATTAAACTTAATAATCATGTTAATTACCGATCTCAATCAACTTCAAGCCCTCGAGTCATGGTCAACCCGTAAGACAAAAGCGGTGTGCGTAAATGTCATTCAAGAAACCCACGATGTTAAAACTTTTCAGTTTAGAGCGGAGCCGCAACATCTATTCCATTTTAAACCAGGACAGTTTATTGGAATACAGTTAGAGATTGATGGTGAGAAACACAACCGGTCATATACGATCGCTTCGTCGCCGACACGCCCTCACCTCTTGGATTTGACCATCAAGTTAGACCCAGCTGGCTCGGTTTCGCCATGGCTACACGCCAATATTTCGATTGGTAGTGAGTTAGAGTTACGTGGCCCAGCTGGCAGGTTTAATTGTTTTGATATTCAATCGGAAAAAGTGTTACTGATTTCCGCGGGTTCAGGTATTACGCCGATGATGTCGATGGCGCGTTTTTGGTGTGATCAAGCGGCCGATAAAAACATCCAGTTTTTAAATTGGGCGCGTTCAACCCAAGATATTATTTTTCGTCGAGAAATTGGCTTGTTGGATCACCAATATCATCAGTTTGCGGCAGAGGTTATTTTGACCCAGCCAGGGTTGAGCGAAAACTGGTTAGGTCGTCGAGGCCGAATAAACGCAACGACCTTGAGTGATATGGTACCGGATCTCAATGAACGCACTGTTTTTTGTTGCGGGCCTGATGGTTTTATGGCGCAAGTTAAATCCTGTTTGGCAGAGTTGGGTTTTGATATGGCTAACTACCATGATGAAACTTTCGATCCAGGCGGTAAGAAAAAAGCCAAAGTAGCCGCATTAAAAGCAGAAGCTGAAAAAACGGTAACCGCGGAAACTAAAGGTCCATTTCAACTGACTTTTAAAAAAACCGGTAAGATAGTGGATGTTGAAGCGAATGAAATCCTGTTAGAACGCATTGAAGCAGAGGGAATCGCTATAGAGTCAGCGTGCCGAGCTGGAAATTGTGGTGCCTGCCAAGTGAAGAAACTAACCGGCGAAACAAAATCTGCTAATGAAATTGGCTTACATGAAGATCGCCGCGATGAAGGATACATTTTGACTTGCACGACACATATTGAGTCGGATGTAGAGCTTGATATCTAAGCCTTTCAATTTAAAAAAGGGAGCGATTGCTCCCTTTTTAATCGCACGACATTAAATACTCCAATCGCTCTGGTATTTAATCCTTGTCCTCGCCGACCAAGGTGTAATCAGCGGGTATTTCGAGTGAGAATAGAGACTCCTCAATCGAAATGTTAAGTTCCAGGTCTGCTTGCATCGTGAATATTGGTTGGTCGCCCCCGTTATCACTGGACATCGCAAACCTTACTGGCATATTAGTCTCAGTATTTGCCCATATAGATATAACAATATCATTGTTCGCAAATCGAAACCCTTCAACATTTTGTGCATTAACGACGTCGGTTCCAAGATATTCAGCCTCGCCCTTGAATTCTTTTGCTAATTCAAACCAGTGTAAAGGATTCTGTTCAATTGACTGTGCGGCTTTATCGACCGAGAAAGCAAAAGGTATCGCGAACTTTTGAGCGGGGATCAAAGTTAATCCCTTACCGTGTTGAGAGTGAATAATATTAATCATTTGCGCGCCGGCAGGGTTATGCTGGTCTGTTTGGCTTGCAGGTGTGGTTTCCACGCGGACTTTATCAGGTGTTTTATACAAAACTTTTAAAGACATTAACGGGTTACCGTTAGCAATCATATTAGCTTGGTATTGCATTGTATTAATATTTTGCAGGTGACTAATCACCTGGGCAAACGCCGATTGCGTGTTAGAGGTAAATAAAAGTAAGCTCGAAACTACAAATGCTAAGGTTGCAAGACCTCCCGCGAGAATCCTTTGCGGCTGAAATATCGCTTTGAATACTTCGAAAAAAGTACGCTGATTTGCATCCGTGGTATCGTTTTCAATATTTGAGTGACTGTGAGCGTGTTGTTCGATTGCACTCAATAGCCTATCTTCCATTGCTTGGTAGGTCGCTTCATCAGGTTCAAGTGCTTTCATTTGTTGCAATGTGCTGTCCAGTTTAGGATCAAGTGGTTGGTTCTGATTCATTTTAAGCTCCTGCTAATTGGGGGTTAGCCACTTTCAGATTAATTTTTTCTATGCCACGTTTCAGTGTCACGCCAACTAGACTCGAACTAATCTCGAGTTGTTCGGCAATTTCCTGATAAGTGAATTCATGGAGAAAGCGTAGAATGATTACTTGGGCCTCTTGGGATGAAAGCTCAGAGAGATGATGTCGAAAAACTTCGATATCCTGGTTTAATGAAAATTGCTGTTCAGGGTTAAGCGTTGTGTCTATTGCTTCAGTTGGCTCATATGCTTGTCGATTATTATCTTCATGACGCACTTTGAGTTTGCGTAAAAGATCAAGTGAAGTTCGGGTTGTTAAAGTGGTTAAGTAAGCAGCCCAATTCCTCACGTTGCCTTCAAGTAACGCTCTGTTGCTAAATAATTTGATGAAGATATCTTGTGTAATATCCTCCGCTCGTTGAATATCACCAATCACTCGGTAAGCGGTGTTAAATACCAACCTACCGTGGATTTTGGCGAGTTCAGCAATTTTGTTTTTGACCAAAATGGGATCCAATGTCCTTCTCCTTACGTCGTTCTCATAAGGTTGACGTGCGAGCGGTCAGAAATCTTACAAGGTTTTTATAAAAAACAGAATTTCTTGGTTAAAACCAATCTGTGGTCGAGGGTGAAGGGATTGAAAGAAAAGTCGATGGAGTTGTTTCAGGTATACAGCTCAAAATAGAAGGAGAGTTTTTCAATCATTGTGTCTGTATTGATTGGTTTAACGATATAGTTGGACACGCCGGCTTGGATTGCTTCTTTGACCGCTTCGGCGCTCGAATTACCGGTACACATAAAAAAGGTAATATCTTTATTTAACTCAGATTTTCTCACCTGTTTTAAAATTTCATTGCCGGTGGCACCAGGCATATCCCAATCACAGACAATCAGATCATAGTGCTCATCGAGTAGTTTTTTGAGTGTCGAGTCACCCTCTTTCGTCGCTGTGATATCGGTAAAACCGACTTCTTCTAATATCGCTTGGAGCATCTGTCTCATTGTGCCTTCGTCATCAGCGACAAGGACTTTCGCTTTGCTAGCTGCTATCGGTTCTTGGGTGTCTGTGGTCAAAATACTCATAATGGCCGTGGTTATTTTCTTGTTAGTCAATGATTGATGAGATTATTCATCATTAACTCTAAGCTTAGATATTTATTGGCGTATTGCCAGTAAATCGGCTCAAAACTTATTATTGAGGAGGTCTTGCCTTAACTGTCCTGGGAGTTTTTCTATTGCGGTACGTAATAAAGTTCGCGGCATGTCACCATATCGCGGCTTAAGATAGTCGAGTAAACAAGACTCATTTTGTTGACCGACCAATTTGAGCATCCAGCCCACAGCTTTGTGAATCAGATCATGGTGATCATTTTGTAATAAGTTTGCAATCGCGAGGGTATCTTTAAAATCCCCTGCCTTGATAAAGTGATAGGTTGCAACGATGGCAATCCGTCGTTCCCAAAGATTGTTAGACTGGGCCAACTGATAAAGCACATCGCGGGGTTTATCTTCAAGAAAAGGACCGACTATTTTATAACAGGCACAATCGACCAAATCCCAGTTATTGATGTACCGTAAATTAGCCATATAGCTTTGGTAAACTGCTGTCCTCCTGTCGTTTTTTTTGCAATTAAAAATCTCGACCATAGCGAGTAGCGCAAACATTCGAACTTCGTGGAATGGAGAACTAAGCAGTTTTTCACAAACGGATAAAGGAACGGGTTTAAATTGCTTAACTTGCTGACGAATAACCGGCACTCTGATCCCGATAAATTGGTCACCTTCTCCATAGCCGCCCGGTTCAGTCTTAAAAAAACCGCTGGCTGACTGAGCTAACGCGTGATTAGCCAAGTTGTGCAGCGATTTAAGTATTTCAGATTCCATGCTATTGAGAGGCTCGGTCATTAAGTCGCTGAATCGTTGCTATCAGTTGGTCAGGATCAGAAAAAGGTAACAAATGTTCTTTGCTGTCGAGATGAATGTATTGACCGTTGACTGACTCATCTGCTAACTGTTGATAAAACTTGGCGGCCTCCGCCTTCCAGCGTCGTAAACCTTGCTTATCAGCGTCTTTCTCAGTTTGAGCAATATAGTTATCCTCAAAATCGGTATCGAAAACCACTAATGGTATGTCTTTAGGCAATGTCTGCTTGGCTGCGATATCTAAATCCTCACCGTAACGCGCGATTTCTTTAAATAGATTTTGCAAGCTGATAATCGATAATCGAGATTGAAATGTTTTCTCGACATAACGCCAATCCGTCTCGGGATCCTTTGCATTGATTGACTGCAGGTGCTTATATTCAGTGTCATTCTTTTGTTTAGCCCGGGCCGCGTATTTACCAGCACCAATATATTCGATGTATTTTTCAAGATTATCTTTAAAAGGCTTAGCATCTGATTTATAGCGGTTAATTGAGTATGGTAGCAGCACGTCCGGATCAATTAAGGTGATCGACAAGGTTTCGGTGCTAAGCGTGCCTGACAATAACTGATTGATGGCAATATTAGCGCTCGCAAACCCAATGATATGCATTTTTTTGATCGCTAGTTTGGGGATCAACTGTTGAAGATCTTTACCGAATTGAATATAGCCAAGGGGGGCATTGGGATTATCGGTTTGTTGGCCCGCTCGGTCAATTGCCACGACCCGGTAATGCTTGGCAAGTTTGGGGGCTAATCGAGCAAACCAAGCAGAGTCAGAATTCCAGTTATCGGTCGGTCCAGAAAGGAGTAAAACCGTACTAAGTTTGGGGTCATTGGTGGTGGGCTGCCGGTTATGAGATGAGGAATACCATTCGGTGATTTGTAATTTATGGCCATTAATTTCCATGTATCTGCTTTGATGCTCCGCGAAAACATCTGATATAAACCACGAACTCAGCATAAATAATAGAATTAATCTATTTTTCATCGTTTTTTTTCCCTTCTGGTAAAAATCACACTCTACTGTGAATCACCTGATGACGACCAATCGAAAATGTAACATTTCCTTAAATAACAGCAAGTTATAATCTTGCGAGATTAGCTGATGAATTAAACCTCAGGATAGACCGATGATATGCATAAGGTTTGTTCGATGGATTACAGAATTTGCCTTGAATTAAGCCGATCGATCACTTGCTTATAGAGGCATTGATCACTATAATTTGCGCCGCATTTAGGTGGTTGTTTTTTGCCCGTAGTAAAGCACTGCAGCAAGGGTCATCCATATTCTTCGATTGGATAATGCGAAACACAATTTTAGGCAACTGATTTCAAATAAGTTCGCACAATGAGTCAAGCTTTGATCCAACGAGGACATCAGCAAGCTAAAAAGCTGCTATTGATACAAGCAATCATCATTATGGTTGCGGCGGCAATTGGGCTTTTGAAAGAATTGAAGGTAGCACTAGCATTGCTATCGGGCGGAGGCGCTATATTCCTTGCGAATAGTTTCTTCGTTTATAAGGCATTTTCCAAGTCCGGAGCACAACGCAGCAAACAGGTTGTTCGTGCTTTTTACTTTGGTGAAACGGTCAAAATCGTATTATCGGCAGCACTTATGGTGGCGGCCTTTAAATTTTTACCGGGATTTGAGGTTTATGTCTTGATTGGATTTGTGATTGGGTTGCTAGGTCAATGGTTAGCGCCCGTCATTATCAAAACGAACTAGATCGACTTAATTAGATTATAGGACTAATAAGTTTATGGCAGAGACAAGTACGGGTTATATCAAACACCATCTGCAGAATCTTCAAGTTTGTTCAACGGAAAATGGTTGGGCATTCAACACTGCAGATAACCCACTTCTTTGTAAAGGTGAATTCTGGGCTTTCAATGTTGACACATTGGGCTTTTCAATCGGCCTTGGCCTTATCTTCTTGTGGATTTTCCGCCGCGCAGCGAAAAAAGCTACCACTGGCGTTCCTGGAAAATTTCAATGCTTCATTGAGCTAATCATCGACTTTGTCGACTCTAACGTGAAAGATACTTTTCACGGAAAGAACAAGTTAATTGCACCACTCGGTCTCACTATTTTCGTTTGGGTATACCTCATGAATTTGATGGACTTGATTCCGGTGGATTGGATCCCAGGTTTGGCACACGCTATGGGTATCCCGTATCTTAAAATCGTACCAAGTACTGACGTAAACATTACGTTTGCCATGTCACTATCGGTATTCGTACTCATCATATTCTATAGCATCAAAGTAAAAGGTATCGGCGGCTTTACTAAAGAGTTGACGATGAATCCTTTTAACCACTGGGCTGCTATACCACTGAATTTAGTGCTGGAAGGCGCAGCATTGCTGGCCAAGCCAATCTCCTTGTCTCTCCGTCTTTTCGGAAACATGTACGCAGGTGAACTGATATTTATCCTTATCGCATTGATGGGATGGTTCCAGTTACCACTGCATTTTGGCTGGGCGCTATTGCACTTGTTGGTTATCTTCCTGCAAGCATTTATCTTCATGATGTTGACTGTGGTTTACCTCAGCTTGGCTCACGAAGATCACTAATTAAAAATTAACTTAAATAATTTTAACTTTAAACTTAACTATTCCTAATTAGGAGAACACAATGGAAACAGTAATCGGCTTTACCACAATCGCAGTGGCTATCCTTATCGGTCTTGGCGCTCTAGGCGTTGGTATTGGTATGGGTCTTTTAGGTGGTAAATTCCTAGAAAGTGCAGCTCGTCAACCAGAATTGGCGCCAATGCTTCAAGTTAAAATGTTCATCGTGGTTGGTCTTCTTGACGCAGTTGCAATGATCGGTGTTGGTATCGCGTTGTTCTTCACTTTCGCTAACCCATTTGTTGAGCAATTAGCAGCAGCTACAGCAGGTTAATCATCCCGAGTCTTTTCATTAACCGACTATTAAGAGGAGATTGCCGTGGATTTTAATGCAACCCTATTTGGCCAAACGTTTGCGATGATCGTATTCGTTTGGTTCACTATGAAATACATTTGGCCTTTGCTAGATGAAGCGATTACTGAACGTCAAGAAAAAATCGCTGAAGGGTTAGCTGCAGCCGATCGTAGCCAGCAAGATTTAGAGCTGGCTCAGAAGAAAGCTGCGGAAACCATGCGAGAAGCCAAAGAAAAAGCGGCTGAGCTACTCGATCAAGCTAAAAAGCGTCACGCTGAAATCGTAGATTCAGCAAAAGATGACGCGCGTGCAGAAGCAGATAAAATTAAAGCCGGTGCACAAGCTGAAATCGAACAAGAAGTCCATCGAGCACGTGAAGAGTTGCGTAAGCAAGTATCTGTATTAGCAGTTGCTGGCGCAGAGAAAATTCTTCAACGCAATATCGATGCATCTGCACAAGCAGACATTCTTGACAAATTAGTTGCTGAACTTTAATCAATAAATGAAGGTGGCCCATGGCTGAATTAACAACCCTAGCTCGACCATACGCCAAAGCTGCGTTTGAGTTCGCTTTAGAAGCTAAAAAACTGGCTGAATGGTCAGATATGATTGGCTTCGCGTCTCAGGTAGTGAGCGATGAGTCGATGCAACAGCTATTAACAAGCCCTCATTTTACTAAGGAAGACCAACGAGACGCGATGTTAAAAGTGTGTGAAGATAGATTGGATGCGAACGGCACCAACTTTATCAAGCTTTTAGCACAGAACGGTCGTCTACTGGCTTTACCTGAAATTGAAGTGTTATTTAATTTCTTGCGCAGCGAGTTTGAAAAAACCGTCGAAGCGCATGTCACTTCAGCAACAGAGTTAAATGAGCAGCAAATTACCCAAATTAAAGAGAAGCTAGCGGCGAAATTAGGTCGTGAAGTTGAAGTTGACGTCGAAGTTGATGGCGACATTTTGGGTGGTTTGATTATTCAAGCAGAAGATTTAGTCATCGACGGTTCGGTTCGCGGAAAGCTAACCAAGCTGTCTGATACTTTAAACGTATAATAAAGGAACACAGAGCATGAGCGTGCAACTGAATCCATCAGAAATTAGCGAGCTAATCAGACAACGCATCAATGATTTTGAAGTTGTTTCTGAAGCCCGCAATGAAGGTACCATCGTAAGCGTATCTGACGGTATCTTAAAAATTCATGGTCTTGCAGAAGTAATGCAAGGTGAAATGATTGAATTGCCAGGCGGTAAATACGGTTTGGCACTTAACCTTGAGCGCGATTCAGTGGGTGCGGTAGTGCTTGGTGACTACTCAGACATCGTTGAAGGTCAAAAAGCAAAATGTACCGGTCGTATTCTTGAAGTACCGACTGGCGAATGTATGCTTGGCCGTGTTGTTGACGCTTTGGGTAATCCAATCGACGGTAAAGGCCCTATTGAAGGTGCTACTTATTCTCCAGTAGAAAAAGTTGCTCCTGGTGTAATCTCTCGTCAATCGGTAGACCAACCAGTACAAACTGGCTATAAGTCTGTTGATGCGATGATTCCAGTCGGTCGTGGTCAACGTGAGTTGATTATCGGTGACCGTCAAACGGGTAAAACAGCATTAGCAATCGACGCAATCATCAACCAAAAAGACACGGGTATTCGCTGTGTTTATGTTGCGATTGGTCAAAAAGCGTCGACGATTGCAAACATCGTACGCAAGCTAGAAGAGCACGGCGCAATGGCGAACACTATTGTTGTTGCTGCATCGGCTTCTGACTCTGCGGCACTACAATTTATCGCACCTTTCGCTGGTTGTACTATGGGAGAATACTTCCGAGACAATGGTGAAGATGCGCTAATCGTTTATGATGATTTAACCAAGCAAGCTTGGGCATATCGTCAAATCTCATTATTGCTTCGTCGTCCTCCAGGTCGTGAAGCCTATCCTGGTGACGTATTCTACTTGCATTCACGTCTTCTTGAGCGTGCTGCAAGAATCAATGCAGAGCATGTTGAGAAAATCACCGATGGAAAAGTTAAAGGTCAAACAGGTTCTTTAACTGCACTTCCGATTATCGAAACGCAAGCGGGTGACGTATCGGCTTTCGTACCGACAAACGTAATCTCTATCACTGACGGTCAGATCTTCCTAGAAACTGATTTATTCAATGCTGGTATTCGTCCTGCGGTTAACGCTGGTCTTTCAGTATCACGTGTTGGTGGTTCTGCACAGACCAAAGTTGTTAAGAAATTGGGTGGTGGTGTTCGATTAGCACTTGCTCAATATCGTGAGCTAGCAGCGTTCGCGCAGTTCGCATCGGATCTTGATGACGCAACTCGTGAGCAGTTGGAACATGGTCAACGCGTGACTGAATTAATGAAGCAAAACCAATATGCGCCAATGTCAGTAGCGCAAATGGCGGTATCATTGTTTGCTGCTGAGAAAGGTCACTTGAAAGATGTTGAGTTGAGCAAAATCTTAGACTTTGAAGCAGCATTACAAGATCACATGAACAGTAACGAGCAATCGTTAATGGCCAAAATCAACGAAAGTGGCGGCTACGATAAAGATATCGAAGCTGAGCTTGATGCGGCTATCAACAAGTTCAAAGAAACTGCTACTTGGTAGTATTTGTGTCCCTCTTCCTCCTAGGGAGAGGGGACTTTAAAAGAATATTAATTTAACTAATTACTGGAACAGTCTATGGCGGTCGGAAAAGAAATTCGTACCAAGATTGGAAGTATTAAAAATACTCAGAAAATTACCAGTGCAATGGAAATGGTTGCTGCGAGTAAAATGCGTAAAGCGCAGGATCGTATGGAAGCAACCAAGCCTTATGCCGAGAAAATCCGCGGTGTAATCGGTCACTTGGCAATGGGGCACACTGAGTATAAGCACCCTTATATTATTGAGCGCGAAGTAAAACGGGTTGGATTCATTGTTGTTTCAACTGACCGTGGCTTATGTGGTGGCTTAAATACTAACCTTTTCAAAAGCGCATTAAAGTCAATGCAAGATTGGCAAGAGAAAGAAGTCGAACTCGACTTATGTTTGATTGGCTCTAAAGCAGCGGCTTTCTTTAATCGTTTTGGTGGCAATGTTGTCGCTAAAACTTCAGGCTTAGGTGATACACCAACAGTTACTGATTTAATCGGTACGGTTAAAGTCATGTTAGATGCATTTGATGAAGGTCGAATTGATAGACTTTATTTGGTTCACAACGAGTTTGTTAACACCATGACTCAAGAGCCAAGAGTTCGCCAATTATTGCCCGTTGAAAAGCAAGAAGAAGACGAATTAAAACATCACTGGGATTATATTTACGAACCAGATGCTAAAGAGCTATTAGACGTATTACTAGTCCGTTATATCGAATCACAAGTCTATCAAGGCGTTGTAGATAATGTCGCTTGTGAGCAAGCGTCAAGAATGGTTGCGATGAAAGCAGCAACTGATAACGCTGGCGATATCATTGACGACTTACAGTTGATATACAACAAAGCACGTCAAGCGGCTATTACCCAGGAAATCTCCGAGATTATTGGTGGTGCAGCTGCTGTATAGCGCACTCGTCATTGTGAGATTAGTTAAAGAATTTTAAAGATTAAAAATTAAATAGAGGAACAAACAATGAGTAACGGTAGCATTGTTGAGATTATCGGCGCTGTCATCGACGTGGAATTCCCACGTACTGATGTACCGAAAGTGTATGATGCACTTGATATCGAAGGTAGCGAGTTAGTACTAGAAGTTCAGCAACAGTTAGGTGACGGTGTTGTCCGTTGTATCGCGATGGGTTCCTCTGAGGGAATGAGCCGCGGCATGAAGGTAACCAACACAGGCGCTCCTATTTCTGTGCCAGTTGGCCAAGAAACTTTAGGCCGAATCATGGATGTTCTTGGTAACCCAATTGACGAAAAAGGTCCAATTGGCGAGCAAGAAAGAATGTCTATTCACCGTGAAGCGCCTTCTTATGAAGATCAAGCTGCGGCTAACGAATTGTTAGAAACTGGTATCAAAGTAATCGACTTGGTTTGCCCATTTGCTAAAGGTGGTAAAGTTGGTCTATTCGGTGGTGCGGGTGTTGGTAAAACCGTCAACATGATGGAGCTTATCCGTAACATCGCAACAGAGCACAGCGGTTTCTCTGTATTCGCCGGTGTTGGGGAGCGTACTCGTGAAGGTAATGACTTCTATCACGAAATGACTGACTCAAACGTAATCGATAAAGTATCGCTAGTTTACGGTCAGATGAATGAGCCTCCAGGAAACAGACTTC
This sequence comes from Aliikangiella marina, assembly GCF_007004765.1. GTDB lineage: Bacteria > Pseudomonadota > Gammaproteobacteria > Enterobacterales > Kangiellaceae > Aliikangiella > Aliikangiella marina. The sequence goes on along the minus strand of NZ_VIKR01000007.1, from coordinate 222,285 downwards.
GTGTTGCTTTGACTGGTTTGACTATGGCGGAAAAATTCCGTGATGAAGGTCGTGACGTTTTACTTTTCATCGATAACATCTATCGTTATACACTTGCAGGTACTGAGGTATCAGCACTTCTAGGTCGTATGCCATCGGCGGTAGGTTACCAGCCTACACTTGCTGAGGAAATGGGTGTACTTCAGGAGCGTATTACTTCGACTAAGACTGGCTCTATCACATCGGTTCAAGCGGTATACGTACCTGCTGATGACTTGACTGACCCGTCTCCAGCAACAACCTTTGCTCACTTGGATGCGACTGTTGTACTTTCTCGTCAGATCGCTGAGCTTGGTATCTACCCTGCGGTTGACCCGCTCGATTCAACTTCACGTCAGCTTGACCCATTGGTTATTGGCCAAGAGCACTATGATGTTGCACGTGGTGTTCAAGGTGTTCTTCAGCGTTATAAAGAGTTGAAAGATATCATCGCAATCTTGGGTATGGATGAATTATCAGAAGAAGATAAGCAAACTGTTGCTCGCGCTCGTAAGATTCAACGTTTCTTATCACAGCCATTCTTCGTTGCTGAAGTATTCACCGGTTCTCCAGGTAAATACGTCTCATTGAAAGATACTATTGCTGGTTTCCAAGGCATTCTTAACGGTGAATACGACCACTTGCCAGAGCAAGCTTTCTACATGGTTGGTTCAATCGAAGAAGCGGTTGAAAAAGCAAAATCAATGTAAGTTGGTTGTAGTTAATATTAACTACAAGCTCTCGAGCATAGGAAATTGGATATGTATACATTTCATTTAGATATCGTTAGTGCTGAGAAGTCGATCTTCTCTGGCACTGTCGATTCACTTGTTGCCACTGGTGAATTAGGAGAGTTAGGGATTGTCCCAGGACATGCCCCATTGCTCACGTCTTTGAAGCCTGGAACAGTAAAAGTAACTGACCATGATGGAAATGTAGAACTTTATTATGTGTCTGGTGGAACGCTTGAAGTTCAGCCACACGTAACCACGATTTTGGCGGATACGGCGGCACGAGCTGATGATGTTGATGAAGCGGCTGCTATTGCAGCGAAAGAAGCAGCAGAAGCAGCAATGGCCGATCAGAGTTCAGAAATTGAATACGCTGAAGCAGCTGTTGAATTAGCTGAAGCGGTCGCTCAGCTGAGAACAATTCAAGCAATCCGCAAAAAAGTCGGCAAATAAGTTTCGCTTTGGTCGATACAGAATGAAGAAAGCGGCTTAGGCCGCTTTTTTTGTCCATTTAAATCAAATCATTCCCGCCAAATTGTTTTTTTAGGGTTAATGCAAACCAAAATCATCGTTTGATCGTCTATTTATTAAACAATTGATGATTATAGCGTCTACACGATGAAGCTCACCTTCTTAAAACCATTAATGGCATTCATAGCAAGCATTGTTATGTGCATGGTTTTTGTATTGACGTTACCCGCTAAAAGCGACTTTCAAACGACCAGCCAACAGTGCGAAAAAACCGTACTGATCAAATAACACTTTAGGTTACTTTTAGGTAACATCTCCCACACAAATTTGGGGTATCTTATCGCCCTACTTCTGCTAAAATCTTAAAATCCACGCAAAAAAAGGACGATAATGGCTAATCGACTGCATTTTGGGGAAAAACTTCTATCAGTAGCAACCCGCATCCGACCAGGTGAAGGTCCTTCAACCTGGATGTTGATTGGCAACGCTTTCTTCCTGCTTTATTCTCATTATCTGTTAAAAGTCGTTCGCGAAACACTTATCCTAACCAACGGCTCAGCGATGGACAAGAGTTTGGCCAACGCCATTTCTGCACTAACTATCGGTTTCGTCGTCTTTGTTTACGGTATCTTCTATAAGCATTACCAAGATAAGTCTCATCGCTATGGACTGACCGTCATGGTGAATGGATTTTTCTTTGTTAATATTCTGATTTTCCTGGGATTAATCGCCATAGATATCAAAACCCCGATGGTGTTTTATGTTTGGCAGAGTATTTACGGTGTTCTCTTAGTTTCCCACTTTTGGTCTTATTGTGCGGATTTAATGAATCAAAAAACGGGACAAAGGCTTTTTCCTCCCATTATGATTGGAGCCACATTAGGGGCCTGGTTTGGATCGCTTTCTGCTGATTGGGTTTATGGACAAGCGGGTATTAACTCAGTGTTATTTGCTGCGGTTATTTGTCTGGTAGGCGCTACCTACTTATCAATGCGTGCAGAATTAAAGTTACCGGAAGAGTCTAAAAACCACAAAATTGATGTTGAAGACCAAGAAGAGCATATTTCCGCGCTCGAAGGATTCCGATTAATTTTTAGTAAAAAGTATCTTATTTATGTCGCTGCTTTTGTACTTTTAATGAATTGGATTAATACAACTGGAGAGTTTATTTTTGCCTCCTATGTTAAAGACACCGCCGCAGCGATTGCCGCAACCAGTCCGAACCTATCGGAAGCAGATTTAATTACTCGTTATTATTCAACCTATTACACTTGGGTTAGCTCCCTCGGTTTTTTGTTGCAAACGTTTCTTGTTGCCCGTTTATTTCGATGGATAGGCATCAAGGGTAGCGTACTTATACTCCCAGTGGTGATGATTTTGGGTTACGGATTGCTTGCGTTAGTCCCGATTTTTATCGTCGCGTTTTTAACCATGATTGCTGAAAATTCAGCGAGTTACTCCATTGCTAATACGACTCGCAATGCGTTGTACTTACCCTTGGATAGGGACGATAAATACCTGGCAAAAACAACCATCGATACCTTTGTTTGGCGTTTAGGCGATCTACTTCAGTTTGGCGTTATCTACGTAGGGCTTAATTCTTTTAATTGGGAAACGATGGAGTTTGTGTGGCTTAATTTGGCGCTATCGGCATTGATGTTATTGATTTGCTACAAAATTTCTAAGACTTATGGTCGCGATTATGAAGATAGTCAGACCGGCAATGCGCCGCAAATTATCGGTGAAATAGCAAACTTTGAGCTAAGTTCTGGTTTTCGGATGCGCAGTAAAATTCCAGAGGATCTTTTCTATGATCCCGATCCAGGCGATGCACTGCGTTATTTCTTAACCACGGTGCAAAATACTAAGCTACCTGAATGGATTGTTTTTGATAAACACAACCTTCACATCACCTTTCATCCACCAAAAGGAACAAGTGGTGAATTGAAATTGAAATTGCGAGTGACAGATGCTGATGAGTTGGGATGTGAAGTTGAGTTTGATGTTCGCTGGTCTGACTCTTTACCCATGAGTCCTCATTTAGAAAGAATTTAAAAAACAGCAAATCCAAAACAAGACGGCGATCAGGCTCACCTGATCGCCGTTTTGTTTTAATCATCTAACGGATCAAGGTTTAAAATTAAGTCTCGTCTTTTCATCAGCGCATTAATCTGATTTCGATTGAGTAAATCCCCCATTGATTTTTTTACTTTATCTTTAGTCAGCTCGGTAAGCGCTTTTCTAACTTCTGGAGTAAGTTTAATGTTCGAGCGATCGATTTCTCTCGGTAATTTCCGTCTAAACGAAAAACTACGGGAATGATCAATCCAGACAAGCTGGCCTTGGTTTTCTTCGATTAAAATATTCGTTGGATTTCGGTCGAAGTTATGAATTAACAGATCAAATACTCGCATCATATTCATTTGTGCTTCATAACTACAATGTCCGTCATATGCCCAGCCTTTTTCATTGGCCTCGTACTCGGTGTAGGAATTTTCAACCCAGTATTGAACCAATCCTCTACCCTCATCCATCGGTCTAGTGGTTGAGATAGGAACAAGTTTGAACCCCATCAGCTCGCTCAAACGGTAAGCGGCAATATCATTATGATAGCGGTCGGCATACATATCTTCAGGCTTTCGTTTGCGTTCATTTTGCAAATTTGGACTGTCGTCAATGTACTTTGATAACGCGCGTATTTTATTGCCATTTACATTGAAGGTTAATCGAGACGGTCGTGTGATTCCGGTCTTGAGTTTTTCGGTTTTGTCAGCTTCTTTCGTTTCCAAGAGTTTGACTAATTCATCGTGGCTTAGGTTGGTTGGATAATTTATTGCCGTGTGATAAGCGGTTTCAGGCTGATAGACTTCTCCCGAAGAATTTAACACTGATAGTTTGTCGTCGATAATTTGAATAATATTACCGCTGCCCCCGTACACATCGCCCAACATGCCGGTATCCATTAGAATGGCTTGATTGTTTAACCTTTGATTGACTCGCCGAGTCGGGGTAACCGAATGACCTAGTAATACTTGTTTGGCGTCAAAGCTAGCGAGGATATTTCGCAACGACTCATTTTCATAAAAAGGATGGCAATAAATCGCGCCACGATACCAAGTGGGGCTTTGGGTTGAAAAGAGAAAAGCATTTTCCTGGCTGTTAAACTGAGTCACAAATTCTTCTTTTTGGTTGATTATGCTCTTTGCTCTTTGGCGAAACGGAATGCCATGAGTGAGTGAGCCGTCCGATAATAGATCGTGCCAAGCATTGACATAGGTTAATAACTCGCCTTTTAGTTGTGCATTCACCTCGTTTAAGGTTTTACCAACTAGTTCTGGCGACAACCCACCATGGGTAAAAAGTCTATCGTTAACTTTGTTAATAAAATCCTTGTTTAACAACCATTTTCCGTATTTACCTTGTGGGGAAAATGCTTCATAACGCGCGAAATAACCCTTCGGAAATGCTTCATCGAATTTTATGCGGACCTTTTTCTTATCTATCTTTAGGCGTGAATTTTTTTGTTCTTTGCGGAGCTTAGTTTGGTGATAGTTGACGAAACGTTCAAAATATTGGTCTCTCAAAGCTTCGGTTTCATCTTCTTCGAACTCAGCATATTCTGCAGGTGCGACATAACGCAGATCGCCAACGAGAATCATGACTTCATGATTACCTAGAGAAAAAAGCAGTTTACCGCCTGCTTCTGTAGCCTGTTGCTCGAGCTTTATCAGTAAGTCGAAAATCTTGCGAGGGCCCGGTCCACGGTCCAGTACATCACCCGTGGAAACTAGAATCGATTTACCAGCACGCCAATTATTGTCTTCGTCGATTATTTCAGCTGTTTTGAGGAGCTTGGTTAATTCTTGGTAATCCCCGTGAGAGTCTGCAAAAGCCCACACAGTTTCAGAGGTGTGGACTTCAGCAGCCAGAGCCAGATTAGATACGGGCTTTAATGTGATTAATACAGCACTTACTAAAAAAGCTAATAACCACCTATTTAATGAAATCAGCATAGCAAAGGTCCTTGGTTTGCTAAAATAGATTGAGATATCGTCGCGATTTACTAGTATAACCTATAATAAATCAGTTACCTCCCCAGTAACGGCTTAATCGATCGGCTGCCGGTATTTAAAAATGACAAATCGATGAAAGCGAGCCAAACTTAACCGATATAAGCGTTTAATATTGATCTGAAAGGTTTATCTCACTGGATGATCTGCGTAAAATACGACACTTGATTCAATTTTTATGGATTTAGCTTAAGAATGGATATCCAAGTTATTATTCTTGCTGCCGGCAAAGGAAGCCGGATGAAGTCTAAATTACCCAAAGTTCTTCACAAATTAGCCGGTAAGCCTCTCGTTCAACATGTCATCGATAATTGTCGCTCTATGGGGGCTCAGCATTGTCATTTGGTTGTTGGTCATGGTGGTGATCGGGTCCGTCAAACTGTCGTTGGTGAAAAAATCGAGTTGTCTTTCGTCGAACAAACTGAACAGTTAGGCACTGGGCATGCGGTGAAGATGGCACTTGATGGTTTAATTGATGATACACCGACGCTTATTCTATACGGTGATGTCCCTTTAACGCATCATGATACATTATCACAACTTATTGATATTCAAAGAGAAGATCCAAGAGGGATCGCTTTAATGACTTGTCTATTAGACGATCCGACCGGTTATGGTCGAATCACCCGAGATAGTCAAAACCAGGTAACTGGTATTGTTGAGCATAAAGATGCAAGTCCAGAGCAATTGAATATCAATGAAGTGAATACTGGCATTATGTGTTGTAACTCAACCCAGTTAAAACAGTGGATTGGACAGCTGAATAATAACAACGCTCAGGGCGAATATTACTTAACCGATATTATTGCAATGGCCGTCGCTGACGGACAACAAGTAACCACCGCTCAACCACTAGCGCTTTTTGAAGTCGAAGGTATCAATACGTTAGCTCAATTGGCCGAGCTCGAGCGCGTTTGGCAAATTGAAATGGCCAAACAGCTTATGGCAGGCGGTGTTACTTTTATGGACCCCACACGCTTTGATTTGCGTGGTACGCTGAGTTGTGAGAGTGACATTGTAATCGATATAAATTGCGTGATTGAAGGTCGCGTTGTAATAAAAGAAGGCGCTCAAATTGGTCCCAATGTTTACTTGAAAGATTGTACCATCGGCGAAAATGTTGTGATAAAGCCAAATACCGTGATCGAAGGCGCTATAGTTGATAACGACTGTTCAGTCGGTCCATTTGCACGCTTAAGAGAAGGCACCCACCTGCATAATGACTCGCATATAGGCAACTTTGTCGAACTCAAGAAGTCAGTTATTGGTGAAGGGACTAAAGCGGGTCACTTAGCTTACCTCGGTAACAGTGAAATTGGTAAACGAGTGAACGTTGGTGCGGGTACGATAACTTGCAATTACGACGGTGCGAACAAACATTTAACCGAGATAGGCGATGATGCTTTTATTGGTTCCGATAGCCAGCTAGTTGCGCCGGTTAAGATCGGTAACAATGTCACCGTCGGCGCTGGTACAACGGTCACCGGCGACGTTGATGACGATATGCTTTGTATCAGCCGAGTTAAGCAAAAACATATTGAAGGTTGGAAAAGACCAACCAAAAAGAAGTAGCTCAAGGAGTAAACGAAGAAAATGTGTGGAATTGTAGGCGCAGTGGCGCAAAGGGATATTGCTGAAATCTTAATTGAAGGATTAAGACGCCTTGAGTACCGAGGATACGACTCTGCGGGCTTAGCGGTCATCAGCGAGGGGCAAATCGCGCGCTTAAGGAGAGTGGGTAAAGTTGCTGAACTACAAAAAGCAATGGAAGAAGCGCCTATCGATGGGAATATCGGTATTGCTCATACCCGTTGGGCAACTCATGGCGAACCCAATGAAAATAATGCACACCCCCACTTTTCGAATGATCGAATTGCGATTGTGCATAATGGGATTATCGAAAATTATGAAGTGTTACGCGAAGAATTAAAGTCTCAAGGCTATGCATTTAGTTCTGATACTGATACTGAAGTTATGGCGCACCTTATTGAGCGCGAGCGTAAGACGACCGAATCGTTACTCGAAGCGGTACTTAAAGCAACGCAATTGTTAGAAGGAGCCTATGGTACCGTTGTTATGGACCAGCAGAACCCAGAGCAACTTGTTGTCGCTCGTTCTGGAAGTCCGCTTGTGTTAGGTAAAGGCATTGGTGAGATGTTTATTGCGTCTGATCAGTTAGCGCTGCTTCCTGTTACACGCCAATTTATGTTTTTAGAAGAAGGTGAAGTGGCTGAAGTCTCTCGTCGAGAGGTGCGTATTTTAGATGCGAATGGTGCGTTAGTTGAGCGAGATTTTGAAGAGTCGAGTGTCCAACATGATGCCGGTGACAAAGGTCAATTCCGTCACTTTATGATGAAGGAAATTTTTGAGCAACCGACGTCGATCTCCAATACTTTAGAGGGTCGCTTGACCAATGATTCGGTCGTTGTTGAATCTTTTGGTAATAAAGCGCCTGAATTATTGACCAAGGTTAAATCTGTCCAGATTATTGCGTGTGGCACCAGTTATCATGCTGCAATGGTTGCTAAATATTGGATTGAGGCAATGGTTCAGATCCCTTGTCAGGTCGAAATCGCGAGTGAATACCGTTATCGTAAATCGGTTGTGGTACCCGACTCATTATTTATTAGTATTTCTCAGTCGGGTGAAACTGCTGACACCCTTGCGGCCTTAAGACTTGCCAAAGAGCAAGGTTTTATGGCGAGTTTGACCATATGTAACGTGCCTGGGTCGTCGCTCGTTAGAGAGTCTGATATGGCATTTATGACTCGCGCCGGTGCAGAGATTGGCGTCGCCTCAACAAAAGCTTTCACCACCCAATTAACAGGTTTGTTAATGTTGGCTACCGCGATGGCCCAGTCAAAGCAGACATTACCTGCCGAAGAGATTGCCAGTATTGTCGATCAATTACGTCAAATTCCTTCGGAAATTAATGAAGCTTTGGCGATGGATAAAACGATTGAAGATATTTCTGAAGAGTTTACCGAAAAAGAGCATACCCTGTTCCTTGGCCGTGGTGAGCAATACCCTATTGCAATGGAAGGTGCACTCAAACTCAAAGAAATCTCTTATATTCATGCCGAAGCTTATGCTGCGGGTGAACTAAAACACGGACCGCTCGCACTCATTGATCAAGACATGCCGATTGTTGTTGTTGCGCCCAATAATGATTTAGTAGAGAAACTAAAATCAAATATGGAAGAAGTGCGTGCTCGAGGTGGTCAGCTGTATGTCTTTGCTGATAAAGAGAGCGAAATTAACGAGAATGATGGCATAAAGATCATTCACTGTAGCGCCAAAAGTCATTATACAGCGCCAATTATCTTTACTGTGCCGCTCCAGTTATTGTCGTATCATGTTGCGGTTATTCGCGGAACAGATGTCGACCAACCGCGAAATCTGGCGAAGTCGGTTACGGTAGAATAAGTTATCTCAGTACTATCGTTATCTTAGTACTGTCATTATCTCTGTACTATCCCATAAAAAACCCCGGTAGTGTTTGGTTACCGGGGTTTTTATTTTCCTAAGAGAAGTTCGCTTTCTAGAAGCTATCTTCTGGCATTGCCATCATGCTTTCGCCACCATTTTGAATCACGGCAAAATAACCATCGACACGAGGCAACAAATGGTCAAAGTAGAACTGGCAGGTGATAAGCTTAGCTTTCAAGAAGTCCTCATGGCCTTCGCCAGCGGCTAACAATTTATCTGCTTTAATTGCTGACTTGCCCATCATCCAACCGCCGCACAAGAAGCCCATCATCATCATCATATTGACACTGATAGCTCCTGCTGCAGAGCGATCTTCTTTCGCATTGTCTAGTAACCATTGTCGAGCTTGAGCGGCTTTATCGAGCGCACTCGATAATTTTGCTGCGTGACTCGCGAATTTATCAGATGCCTTTAACGCTTCAGCCGTTTCTGCAATATCGTTGAGTAGATCTTGTAAAAATTCGCCGCCGTTAACCAAGGTTTTTCGACCCACCAAGTCAAGGGCTTGGATACCTGTGGTTCCCTCATAGATCGTTAAAATACGCGCATCACGATAATGTTGTGCGGAACCTGTTTCTTCGACAAAGCCCATACCGCCATGGATTTGAGTTCCGAGATAAGTAAGCTCTTGGGCAAACTCTGTTAGCCAACCTTTGACAATCGGAGTCATCAATTCAACACGATTATGGTGTTTGACCTTGGCGCTATCGTCAGCGGCAAAATGAGAACGGTCAATTTCTGCTGACGCATAGTATGACAGCGCTCGCATAGCTTCTGTGCCGGCTTTCATAAGCATCAACATACGTCTCACATCAGGGAAGTTAATGATAGTAAAACGAGAACCGTCTTTATTGGTGCCCTGAACTCGCTCTTTTGCGTAATCGCGTGCTTGCTGATAAGAGCGCTCAGATATTGCTAAACCTTGCAATCCAACATCTTGGCGCGCATGATTCATCATGGTGAACATGTACGACAAACCTTTGTTTTCCTCGCCGACCAAATAACCAACAGCCCCGCCGTTGTCGCCGAAACTCATGGTACAAGTTGGGCTAGCATGAATACCCAGTTTGTGTTCTGTCGAGATACATTTCACATCGTTTTGTTTGTCTGTGGTATTACCGGCTTCGTCCAACATGAATTTAGGAACGATAAATAAAGAAATACCCTTAACACCGGCCGGTGCATCAGGGGTTCTTGCGAGAACTAAATGGACGATATTTTCCGTCATTTGGTGATCGCCCCAGGTAATAAATATTTTTTGTCCTGAGATTAAATAGTGATCGCCGTTAGGGACCGCTTTAGTTTTAACCGCTGCGAGGTCGGTACCCGCACTTGGTTCAGTTAAATTCATGGTGCCAGTCCAAGTACCATTGATCATATTAGGCAACCAAGTGTCCTGCATCTCCTTTGAACCGTGATTGGTGAGAGATGAGATTGCTCCATGAGTGAGCATGGGACAAAGCGCAAAAGCGAGGTTGGAGGTATGCCAAACTTCATTAACGGCAGTTCCCATCACGTGCGGAAGGTTTTGACCACCAAACGCTTCTGCTGCAGTCAGCGAAGGCCAGCCACTTTCAACAAACTGCTGATAAGCCTCGGCGAATCCTGGAGATTCTTGAACACCTTTTTCGGTCATGGAGGTACCGTTTTGATCACCCTCCCAATTCAGTGGCGCTAATACATCGGTACCAAGTTTGGCAGCTTCAGTAAGAATCGCCGATGATAATTCGGTATTAATGTCTTCTAATCCAGCCTGTTGGCAAAGCTGATTAAACTCCACAATATGCTCAAAAACAAAGTCGGCATCATTGTGGGGGTGGGTATATGCACTCATGATAATTCCTCAATAATTTAACCGGTCAATTAAACCTTCTGTGGTCGTGATTTGGAATAACCAAATCAGTCCAATAATTGATATAATCGGACAGCAATAACAAAATATGCTAAATTCTAGCCATAAATCGAGACTTATTCGGTCAGGACAATATTAATCAGGCTGAGAATACATAGATCATTGTTAGATATGAAAACCCACCATCACACGATAGCGATTCATTTTGTCCATACGATTTTGCGTTCTGCTGAAAAGCTAGGTCTTAACACCAACCAATTGTTAGAAACTGCAAACATCGATGCAAAACTGATTGATAAACCTGATATTCGAATTACTCCTATTCAGTTTAGTCGTCTTATGCAAACCATGTGGATATACGCGGATGATGAATTTCTGGGAATGGCAAAGACTCCAGTGAGATATGGTGTTTTCACTTTAATGGCGAAACAAGCCGTTCACTATCAGAAGCTGCGATCGGTGTACCGACACTTAACCAACTTTTATAACTTGGTTAACGATGCTTTAGATCTCAAGTTTACTGTTGATGGTGATCAAGCCGAATTCACCATGAAACTACATACCCCTCACCGCGATAAAGACAACGCTTTGCGTGAATTTTTGTTATTGTTGTTTCATCGGTTTCCGAGCTGGTTAATTGGTCAACGAATTCCGTTGAAAGGCATATTGTTTGATTACTCCAAACCGAGACACTTCTCGGAATATCGGTTGATGTATCCGTGCCGTGCTGAGTTTGATCATGCGCAATGTGGATTCAGTTTTGCGAGACCTTGGTTAGACGCCGAGGTTGTTCGAACACCAAGAGAACTGAGAGACTATATGCGCCGCGCGCCCCTTGATTGGTTTTTACGTCAAGAGTATCACGCGGTTTACACTCAAAGAGTGGCCCTACTTCTTGAGCAAGCAGACAGTCCTGCAGATATATCAATGGAACAAGTGGCGGAAAAACTTCATCTCACCTCGCGGACATTACGCCGAAAACTGGTCACCGAGGGAGCAAGCTTTCAAAAGATTAAAGATCATATTCGACGCGATCTTGCTATCAATTTACTCAGTAACCGCAAAACATCGGTTTCTCAAATATCGCAGCAATTGGGTTTTTCCGAGCCTGCGGCTTTTTCCAGAGCGTTCAAGTTGTGGACAGGCTTATCACCAAAAGAGTACCGTGGTTAGCGAACCAATTATCGCCTTAGCAGTCTCATATTTCATTAGGCATATCGGGTTTATCGACTTAAGGTCTCGGCAGGTAACGAAATCTTGCCCTTGAATCTGGTAATGCCGGCAGAGTTTATTTAGTATATAAGCCAATTTTTTAGCCGAGAACGGCGACGGTGAATCACTCAAATAAGCGAATCTGCTGTTGGGTGATGAACACAATAAGACTAACGAACAAATTTAGATTAAAAAGTATTGAGGATATTATGAAGTTAATTAAAGGCTTGGTTCTAGCATCGGGTTTATGGGCAGCAGCATCAGGCTTACCTGTTTTGGCAGCTCAAAGTCAGTTTGTTGCTGGAGAGCACTACGAAGTGACGACTCCTAAAGGTACTGAAGAGCCATTGCTGGAAGAGTTTTTCAATTATGCTTGTGGCGCGTGTTATTCGATCGAAGCGTTTATGAGCGATTTCAAATCTAAAAATCCCAATATCCCCGTTAAAATGGTCCCGTTAGAGCTCAATCCAGCGTGGAAGATCTATGTTAAGGCTTATTTTATTGGCGAAAAACTCGGTGTTTTGGATAAAAGTCATAGCAAACTATTCCATCGAATTCACGTGGAAAAACGACCATTAAAAGGTGAAGACGATATGAAAGCTTTCTTCGTTTCATTAGGTGTTAGTGAAAAAGCCTATGACGATGTGGCAAAATCATACTGGTTAAATACTCAACTGCGTACTTCTCGACAGTATGCGATGAAAAACCGTGTCATGAAGACGCCAACTTTATTGGTCAATAAAAAATACAAACTTGATAACGCAAAGATCGGTACTTACCCAAAAATCGAACAGGCTATTATTGAGTTATCTGGAGTGAATAAGGCTGCTAGCGCCGCTCAATAAAGTCAGTTAATAGAGAAAGGACAAAATGAAAGGGTGATGTTTCACCCTTTTTTTATGTCTTAAGGAATAGAAAATCAGTAAACTGACACAAATTCTTACATCCGTCGCTAAAACTATCCAAACTTTCTGGTTAACCTGAGCGACATGATTAGTGTTGCCAGTGTTTGGGGCTGGTTTTGCTAGCGATTATTTGGAGGAAGCAATGAAGAAAACGTTATTAACCTTGGCGCTCTTGGGGGCAATGGGTAGCGCTCAGGCACACGACAGTGAATGTCGTTTCTCAACAAATTACGATGTTACGGTTGAGGAAAATGAGGTGGTATTTGCCAAGAAGAGTGGAGAGACAATCGCCTTTGTTGGTGACGAGTTACTAATTAATGACGAAAAAGTTGAGCTGACTGACGAGCAACGAGAAGCGGCTGAGGCTTTGCGAGAAAACACCAAAGCAATGGTCCCTAAAATTGCAGAGATCGCCGTCGAAGGCGCTGAGCTTGGGTTGAAAGCGACGACTGTGGTCATGACTTCATTGTTTGGCGATGACATGGACATGCAGAATGAGCTTATCAAACCAATCGAAGAAGTCACTGAAAAGATCAAGGCGAATATAACGCCAAAGAGCTTTAATTCAGAAGCGTTGGAAGTATCCTTCAAGGAAGCGTTTGACGAAGAGTTTGAGGAAGCAATCGAAACCGCTGTTTCCAAATACTCAGGCCAAATTGTGAGTAATGTGTTGTCAGCGGTTTTTTCAGGCGACAGCGAAGAACTTGAAGATTTTGAGTTTCGTATGGAGAACTTAGAACGGGACATAGAAACCTATGTCACTGATAACGCAAAAGATATTGAAGTGAAAGCGGAAGCGCTATGTGGTGATTTAGCGATCCTGGAAAAATTTGATACGCAACTCGAAGGCATTGACGGTTATCCAACCAATGGTGTTTTCGACACAGATGGCGACGGTAACTTAAACTTCACTAATTTGAGTTTTAGCGATTAGTTAATAGATCAATTCAAGATTTAAAACGGCTGACCGATTTGTCAGCCGTTTTTTTATGCCAATTAAGTTTGTCGAAATTTTGCGCTGTATGGCGAATTTGATTATCATCGCACTTTTTCTGGCCTCAAGAGCTTGGGTAACACGGCTATGGCAACTATTTGGCAAAATTTGTTGGGAAAAATGGAGAAGCTAAACAATAGTAAGCTTTTCCAAACGGTAGTGATCTTAGTTATTGTTTTATCGGCCCTTTTGATCGGTGCAAAGACACATGAGTTACCAGAAAAAGCGGTTGGTATTCTCCAAATTTTAGATTTTTCTATTACGATATTTTTCGTTATTGAAATTACTATTCGCTTTCTCGCAATCAATAACGCGCGTAAATTTTTCTCCTCAGGATGGAACATTTTCGATACGATCATTGTCATCGGTAGCTTGATTCCAGATGGTGGCTCAGGGGTGTTACTTGCGCGTTTACTCAGGGTTTTCAGAGTATTGCGTTTAGTCTCTATCATTCCCGAACTCCGTATGCTGATTAATGCGCTGCTTCGGGCAATTCCTCAGATGGGCTATATTGCCTTACTCATGTTCGTTATTTTTTACATCTATGCTGCCGTTGGAAGTATGTTGTTTAATCACATTAACGAGAAACTTTGGGGTGATGTTTCGATATCAATGCTGACCTTGTTCCGGGTAGCGACATTCGAAGATTGGACTGATGTAATGTATGAAACGATGGAATTTTATCCAATTAGCTGGATTTATTATTTATCGTTTATTTTCCTGACAGCATTTATTTTTCTCAATATGATGGTGGGGACAATTCTTGAAGTGATGTCTCAAGAACATGAAAAGCACCGTGCAGATTCCCACGGTGAGACTCAAGAAGGCGGCGAACCGGCAAGTCGAGCACAAATTGAAGCGCTTCATCTTGAGCTTAATGAGATTAAAGCGATGCTTGCAAAGCGAGAAAGCCAGTAAGCTATCATTAAATTATCGAATATAACGTCATCAAAAAAGTGCGGTAAATAGATTTGAGTAAGCCCAAAAAAAAGAAAAAGCAACAATCCGGTTGGACTATCACCGGAATGATCCGCATAACTCACTGGTTGCCTGGTTGGTTTATCCGTTCGTTAAGCCGAATGACGGCTTATGCCAACTTTTTGCTGGATTGGCGTACGACCAAGGTTATGCGCAAGAATTTCCAAATGTGCTACCCGGATTTAGATGAAGCGGCAATCAACGTAAAATTAAAGAATAGCATCCGTCATAACTCGTGTTTAACCAAAGAGTTTGCTACTGCTTGGTTAGGCGGTCGCAGCCAAATTGCTAACATGTTCGATCAGGTGGAAGGTAGCGCCTTAATCGACAATATCTTAGACGAAAAAAAGCCACTGATTATGGCGGTGCCACACATAGGTAACTGGGAGTTCTTTTGGCATTGGTTGCAGTTTAATTACCGAATTATAGGTATGTATCAGCCAGCAAAGTACTATGGCGTCGAAAAATTAGTACTTGATGCCAGGCAGCGATTTGGAGGCCAGGTTTTCCCAACAGATACCAAGGGGATCATGAATCTGTTTCGAGCGCTTAAACAAGGTAAAATTATGATGATTTTGCCTGACCAAGTTCCGCGTATGGGCGCTGGAATTTACTCGCCGCTTTTTGGTCATCAAGCCTATACCATGACGTTGCTGCATAAAATGCTGAATAAAACCGGCGCAGAGATGTTATTTGGCTGTTGCCTACGAAACTCAAACCAGTCGGGTTTTAACGTTCATATAGAAGCACCAAGCTTTGAGATCCGAAATAGAAATGTCGAAGATTTTAATGCCGATATGAATCGCCAGTTAGAATCCATTATTAATCGGTGGCCCAATCAATACCAATGGACCTACAAACGCTTTAAACGCCAGCCAGAGGGTAATGACCCATATAGCTTTAAGTAAATCAGTTGTCTAGAGAGTTTACCGGTGGGGAACCAAGGTCGTTTAAATGGCCAATACCAATCGTTAACTAATGGAAACAGGCATCCATATTTTCTAACCAAACTGCGGCTTCTTGTTTACCTGGCAGATTGAACAGCACCATCATGACGACCCATTTAAGTTGGTCTAAATCTACTGGTTTGTTAGATTCGAGGGCGAGCACCCTGTCAATGACAGCTTCGCGGCTATGTGAGTCCAAAACGCCAACTTGCTCGAGGAAATATAAAAATCCACGGCATTGAATCGAGAGAAAATGTTGTTCGTAGGGATGATAGATTCGAGTAGTGATGTCTGAATCTTGTTTGAGTGCAAAATTTTCAGAGCTGGTGTCGACTAAGCCGTCAAGCCAATCGAGCGCTGATTGAATTTCGACGGTTTGAAAACCGACTTCTTCTAATTCGCTTACCAATGCTTCAGCTTTTTCGATGGGTACGAATTCGTCATCTTGAAAACGCTCAAAGATATACAAGAGTACATCCATCACTTCTGCTTTCATGTAGTTCCCCAAAGATCGAGAGATCAATGATAGGTCAGTTGCTCGACCCCTATTGGCGAATATAACCGCCGACGCTGTTAATTACCCAGCCTTGTAATTCTAATGCTAGTAGTTTATTGGTCACAGCTTCCACTGTCAAACGACTTCGAGTGACGATGGTATCTAGGCTAGTAACCTCATAATCAATACATTTTAAAAACTCAGCCGACTCAAAATCGAGTGGCGGTTGTTTGTCAGGTGTCGATTGGTTAATCAATGTTCGTTCGAAATTGGGCAATTCCTCAACGATATCATTGATGGATTCAGTGAGTTTAGCGCCTTGTTTTATCAATCGGTGGCACCCCTTACTCAGTGGATTATGGATTGAGCTGGGGATTGCAAAGACCTCCCTCCCCGCTTCCATTGCTTGTCTCGCGGTTACTAGCGTCCCACTTTTTTCTGCGGCTTCTACGACAAGAGTGCCCAGTGACAATCCGGCAATAATCCGGTTTCTGTTGGGGAAACTGGCAACACTTTGCTTTTCATTCGGGAGCATTTCTGACACTAGCAAGCCCTCTTCGGCTATCTGGTGTGCCAGCTCACGGTGATGCGCTGGATAAACTCGGTTGAGACCAGTGCCACAGACGGCAATTGTTTTACCACCGGCATTAAGTGCCGCGCGATGAGCTTCGCCATCGATTCCTGAGGCGAGCCCGCTAGTGATAGTGAGCCCTAAATCCGCTAATTCGCTACAAAAGCTTTGTGTATGATTGATTCCGGAAACTGTGGGTTTTCTTGAGCCGACGACGGCGAGTTGAGGTGTGATGAGCAACTCGGGATTTCCGATAATAAAAAGTATCAGCGGCGGATCATACGTTTGTGCAAGTAGTGGTGGATAAAATGGAGAATCGAACGTAATGATGTGGCGATTGGCTGTGCTGACCCACTCAAGGGCTGACTCGATGTCCGCATCGAGTCTAAACGCTGAGCTCTGGTTGACCAGTTGTTCGATGATAGGGGGTTTTAAGCCGGCCTCAGCGAGGCTTTCCGCAGAAGCATTAAAAAGGTTTGTCGCATTGCCAAAATGACAAATGAGTTTGTGGGCGGTAACTTTGCCAACGCCTTTAATTTTCCTTAGGGCGAGCAAATACTCGATTTCTTGGTGTTGCAACCGGCACTCCTTGCCTGTTTTGCTTGCAAAAGCCCCGAATTATCGAGGCATTTTGACTTTATCTAGAACGTGAATGGTTTTCTCTGCTTCCAATACTAAACCTAAACTCACTTTTTCAAAAGTTCTAAAAATCATCAATCGACCAGCGAGTTCATCTGGCAAAGTCACTTCTTGCTTGTTGTTGGTGACTGCGTCGCCGATTTTAGACCAAGTACTGACTGATTCATCATTTCGTCGACGTTCGGTAGCGACCTCATCAACAATTGTCTCACCGCGTCGGTAAATCGATAATACATGGCCAACTTCCATTTGTTCTCGTTCACCTCGGTTGATAACCACAATGTCGAACTGGCCGACCATTTGCACGCCGCCGTAGACTGAAATGATTTGACCGCCTTCAAACCCTTGTGGAGAATGCGGAAAGTAAACCGGTCTTAGTTGCTCATCATTGGTCGGCCACGCTCTGTCTCCGCGGCGCAACTCTTGAACGGATTTTTTCAACAGCATTACCGATGGATCACCCGGTTGAGTTTTTAATCCTTCGGCAATATGGATAGCCTCGACGCCGAGTAATTCCCCGGTTACTGGATCGATATAAGGTTGGCCCTGTCTAAAAAAGGTGTATTTAGTGGGAGCTTCATCTTGTATGCCACGCACATATACCTTGTTCGCTTCCGCTGCAAGTAAGCGGTCACTGTCGCTGCCTACCACATAAGGTGCTGTATCCAGCTGTTCTTCAGAGACTACTTGAGCCGACGTAAGAAATGGTGATATTGCATCGAGAGGTAAGGTTGAAATCGCTTGATCGGCGGTCAACTCTCTCACTTTAGGGCGCAGCTTGATCACGCCGTTAGGCATCTGATTGGTTTTGGTGATTCTGGGTTTGCCGTCAACGTAGACTAAAGCAATGATATCACCTGGAAATATCAAGTGAGGATTATCAACTTGGTCGTTCACGTGCCAGATTTCAGGCCATAACCAAGGAGAAAGCAGAAATTTTTCAGAAATGTCCCACAAAGTATCTCCCGGTTGAACGACGTGAAATTCCGGGTGGTTTTGTCTTAATTCTGCTGCACTCGTGCACAAAGCTGATAAACTAAGCAGCATAGACAAAATGCCAATGGTCAGTTTTTTCATTGTACTGTTCCCTTTTGGTATTATCTGACGGCTAAAATTTGAACTTATTGTAGCCATTTTAGCCTAAGTTTTGTTGAAATACCCAGTGTAATTCCAACAAATTTTCCAGTATGATCATTATCTTAGCAGTATTTCTTATGAAATTACTAGAACTTACGTCACAGAGTTAACCGCTTCATGTCATTATTAACCATTCTTGAATACCCTGATAAACGACTTAGGAACCAGGCAAAACCCGTCGAAGATTTTGGCGATTCGCTTCAAAAACAAATCGACGATATGTTCGAAACCATGTACGCAGCCCCTGGTATCGGCCTAGCGGCAACCCAGGTTAACATCCACAAACAACTTTTTGTTATTGATGTCTCAGAAGACAAAGACTCTCCGCTGGTGTTTATTAACCCTGAGATCGTTGAGTTAAGGGGCGTTGAGGAGATGGAAGAAGGCTGTCTTTCGTTTCCGGGGGTTTATGCCAAAGTCGAGCGTGCCGACGAGCTAACCATTAAGGCGCTTGATAGAAACGGTGAACCTTTTCAAATGGATGCAGACGGTTTATTAGCAGTTTGTATCCAACATGAACTCGATCACACCCAAGGTAAGTTATTTGTTGATTACCTCTCGCCGCTCAAGCGTCAACGGATCCGCAAAAAGCTTGAAAAAGAACAAAAGGCCAAAAAATCAAGGATGTAAGGCTCGATGAGCGATCAGAAATTGAAGATTATTTTCGCTGGAACACCAGAATTTGCCGCTGTCGCATTAAAAGCGTTAATTGATGAAGGGCACGATATTTGTGCGGTTTATTGTCAACCGGACAGACCTTCTGGACGGGGCAAAAAGCTCCAGGCTGGACCGGTTAAACAATTAGCACTCGATAATGATATTCCAGTAGAACAACCGGTTAACTTTAAAGACCCAGCAGCAGTTACTCAATTAGCGAGTTATCACGCTGACCTAATGGTTGTGGTTGCTTATGGACTACTGTTACCCAAGGCGGTATTAGATATCCCTCAATTTGGCTGCGTTAATATCCACGGCTCAATTCTTCCCCGTTGGCGAGGTGCAGCGCCAATCCATCGAGCAATTGAAGCGGGCGACGAGACCACAGGCATTACGATCATGCAGATGGATGAGGGCTTAGATACAGGCAATATGTTGTTAGTAAAACAGCTCCCCATCGATGCAACGGAGACAGGTTCGAGTCTCCACGACAAACTTGCGCAGCTTGGCGGTGAAGCCATTAATCAGTTTCTCGCGAATTTCAATCCAAATAATTTGGGCGAAGTGCAGGATGACGACTCAGCAAACTATGCGCATAAACTTCATAAAGCAGAAGCTGAAATCGATTGGCAGCAAGCAGCCGTCACCATTGAAAGAAAAGTAAGAGCCTTTAATGCTTGGCCAGTGTGTTTTAGCTACGTTGGCGAAAAGCGTCTCAGAGTCTGGCAGTCTGCGTTGCTCGACCAAGCTTCGAACAAGACGCCAGGCACAGTAGTCGAGCTCAGTAAAGCCGGCATCGATGTAGTCTGCGGAGATGGCCAGTTATTGCGGTTACAAATTTTGCAACCTGATGGCAGCAAAGCAATGAACGCTGAGGCGTTGCTTAATGCGCGCCGAGACTGGTTTGAGACTCATCCGGTTCTAGGGCGCCATGACTAATCCAAGATTAATGGCTGTGCGCTGGCTTACCCAAGTCGTCAAAGACGGCGTATCGGTTAACCAGCTTATGGCACGAAAAGATGACAAGCTAGATCCGAAAGACAAAGGACTCGCCAAGCAGTTGTTGTTTGGTAGTTTGCGTTTCTTCCATCAGCTGAATACGCTAGCCACTAACCTACTAAATAAGCCTTTAAGGACAAAAGATACCGACGTGTTGATGGTTTTAATTAGTGGGCTTTACCAGTTGAAATACCTTACTATTCCCGACCATGCCGCGATTAGCGAATCGGTGGAGCTGACCAGAGCCCTCGACAAAAGCTGGGCGTCAGGTATCGTCAATGGTGTGTTACGGACTTACCAAAGAGAAGCGAAAAGTTTAGAGACTCAACTAGCCAAGTCGATTCAATTTCAGTTTTCTCATCCCGGTTGGATGGTGAAGCGCATTCGTCAAGATTGGCCAGATGAAGCCGAAAACATTTTGGCAGAGAACAACCGCCAAGCGCCGATGACGATACGGGTCAACAATTTAAAAACATCTAAAACTGAATATTTAACCAAACTGAGTTTACTGAATGTAAACACTGCGCCCCACCCGCTTGCACAGGATGGACTGGTACTTGAGAATCCAACGGATGTTGCTCAGTTACCGGGCTTTAATGACGGTGAAGTGACCGTACAAGATGCGGCTGCTCAATTAGCAGTGGAATTAATGGATTTACAACCCGGATTTCGGGTACTCGATGGGTGTTCAGCACCGGGCGGTAAAACAACTCACCTCATTCAAAGACAGCCAGATATCGCGTTAACGGCAGTAGAAATGTCGGCAAAACGCGCCGAAAAAATTTCTCAAACACTCGAGCGTTTAGGCATGAATTGCCAATTGAAAATTGCTGACATCACCCATGTTGATGACTGGTGGGATGGTCAGCAATTTGATCGCATATTAATTGATGTGCCGTGCAGCGCTAGTGGCGTAATTCGCCGCAATCCGGATATCAAGGTGCACAGATTAGCAACTGACATTGCGCCTTTAGTTAGTCTCCAGCAGACCATAATGGAAAAATGTTGGCCGCTATTAAAACCAGGCGGACGGCTCGTGTATGCAACCTGTTCGATTTTTAAAGCGGAAAATGAACAGCAGGTTCAAGCATTTTTAGAAAACCACTCTGCTAAGGTTGAGGTAATGCCGGAGCCCATCGCACGACACCTTTCTTCGCGAGCTTCGGTCGGTTATCAAATTCTGCCGGGAGAATATCAAATGGATGGTTTTTATTTGTGCGCTTTGCAAAAGTCTTGATAAAACGAATTTAGATTAGGTATTTTTAACGAATTAGGTGTATGGTTAGCAGCAAGCACAAAGCTTGTATAACACATTGACATATAATGAAAATAATCATTCTTGGTGCAGGTCAAGTTGGCGGTACATTGGCAATTAGTTTGGCTGGTGAAGACAACGATATAACCGTCGTGGATACAAATCCTAAAAAATTACGGGCGTTGCAAGATCATCTCGATTTGCGGACGATCATCGGCTATGGCTCTCATCCTCATATTCTTAGGCAAGCCGGCGCAGAAGACGCCGATATGATCATAGCGGTTACCAACAGCGATGAGACCAACATGATTGCCTGCCAAGTCGCTTATTCAATTTTCAAAACCCCCACTAAAATTGCCAGAGTGCGCAGCGCCGAATACTTTCAAGAAAAGAAACTATTTGACTCAAAAAACTTACCGGTTGACGTAGTTATTTCTCCAGAGTTGTTGGTAGTTAAGTATATTCGTCGCTTGGTGGAAAACCCGGGAGCGCTCCAGGTGGTGGATTTTGCTGATGGCAGAGTCCGGTTGGTTGCAGTAAAGGCGTATTATGGTGGTTTACTTGTCGGCAATGCGCTTTCAGCGCTCAAAGACCATATGCCAAATATTGAGACGCGAGTCGCCGCGATCTTTAGGCGTGGTAAGGCGATTATGCCCACTGGTGATACCGTCATTGAAGCCGATGATGAAGTCTTTTTTATTGCTGCAAGTCATCATATACGCCAAGTGATGGGCGAACTGCAAAAGTTAGAAAACCCCTACAAGCGCATAATGATTGCTGGCGGCGGAAACATCGGTAAAGGGTTGGCAAAATCACTCGAGGACAATTACCACGTGAAACTGATTGAGGCCGATCCGACTCGAGCTTTGTCAATTAGTGATGAGTTAGAAAATACGATTGTTTTGCATGGTGACGCTAGTAATCAAGAGTTACTGATCGACGAAAATATTGATCATATGGATGTCTTTATCGCCGTGACCAATAAAGATGAAGCGAACATTATGTCCGCCATGTTGGCCAAAAGATTAGGTGTCCGTAAAACCATGGTGTTGATCAATCGAGTCGCTTACACGGATTTACTGCAAGGCAATGAAATTGATATTGCTTTATCACCCCAGCACACAACGACCAGTAGTTTGCTGACTCATATACGGCGTGGTGATGTTGCAAACGTTTATTCTTTAAGACGTGGCGCTGCTGAAGCAATGGAGGCTGTTGCACACGGTACAGAAGATACATCAAAGGTCGTAGGTAAGGCCATTGGCGAAATCGAGCTGCCAAGAGGAACGTCGATTGCTGCCATTGTCCGAGATGAAAAAGTTATCATTGCCCATCACAATATCGTGATTCAGTCGAATGACCACGTTATTTTGTTTTTGGTCGATAAAAAATATGTGGCTGATGTAGAGCAACTATTCCAAGTTGACCTAACGTTTTTCTAGTTTGAAAAAACACCGGCATTTACGCTCATTTAACAGTTAGCCAAAACTTTAAACTTAACTATTAAAATCAAGATCCAACTAAACCAATTATGCAAAGCCAACTAATCATCCGAATATTGGGAATCTTATTGATGATCTTCAGCATCACGATGGTTCCCCCATTGGCGGTTGCGGTTATTTATGGTGATGGTGGTGGCGGTGCTTTTTTCTCTGGTTTTTTGATTAGTTTGGTAACCGGTTTATTTTTATTTTTACCGCGTAAGAAAGTTCGCGGTGAACTAAGAACGCGCGATGGTTTTTTAGTGGTGGTTTTATTTTGGGCCGTACTCAGTCTTTTTGGTGCTATTCCCCTATATCTCAGCTCAATCGATAATTTTGGTCTTGCCGATGCGGTATTCGAATCCTTCTCCGGTTTGACAACAACTGGGGCGACGGTCATTGTTGGTTTGGATGATCTGCCACACTCGGTTTTGTTTTATCGTCAGCAACTGCAATGGCTTGGTGGCATGGGGATCATTGTTTTAGCGGTTGCAATTTTACCAATGCTAGGAATTGGTGGTATGCAGCTTTACCGAGCGGAAACGCCCGGACCGGTGAAAGACTCAAAATTAACCCCAAGAATTGCCGGAACGGCAAAGGCGCTTTGGTATATTTATCTGGGTCTAACCATTGCCTGTGCTCTGGCTTATTGGGGCGCTGGGATGAGTATTTTTGATGCGATTGGCCACAGCTTTTCTACGGTAGCGATTGGTGGATTCTCAACCCACGACGAGAGCATTGGTTACTTTAACAACTCACAAATTGAGTTAATTTGTATCGTTTTTATGATCATTAGTGGCGTTAATTTTTCGCTTCACTTTGCGGCGGTCAGGGGGCTTAGTATTGATCCCTACAAGCGGGACCCCGAGTTTAAAGTTTATTTAGGTATCATTGGAGTAGTCGCTTTAATCGTCACCCTGGTTTTGGTCTTTCAAGGCGGTTTAGGGTTTTCGGAGGCAGCCCTTGATGGATTATTTCATACGGTTTCAATCGCGACGACCACTGGCTTTGCTACGGAGAATTTTTCGACTTGGCCGATATTTGTCCCGGTGTTGTTAATCTTTGCCAGTTTTATTGGTGGCTGTGCTGGGTCCACTGGTGGCGGAATTAAAGTGATTCGTTTTCTCCTATTATTTAAACAGGGAGCGCGGGAGATTAAAAAGCTGATTCATCCCAATGCGTTTTTTAGAATTCGCGTCGGTGAAACCGTTTTATCAGAAAATATAATTGAAGCCGTCTGGGGATTTTTCGCAACCTACGTGGTATTGTTTTTTATCTTCATGTTAATTTTAATGGCAGATGGACTGGATCAAGTCACCGCTTTTTCAGCCGTCGCTGCTTGCATGAATAACCTTGGTCCTGGATTGGGTGAGGTCGCTGCAAACTATGCCGGGATTAGCGATTTATCTAAATGGGTATTGTCAATAGCGATGTTATTTGGCCGGCTAGAAATTTTTACATTATTGGTTTTATTCACGCCAGATTTTTGGCGTAGTTAGCGCCAATGAGTAAGTAATTAATTGCTAGAACCAGCGACCGAACAGTTGAATCTAAAGAGGTGATAATAATGAAAAAAACGACTTTATTTTTACTGCTAACGTTGTTAATTGTCTTGCCTTGCAAAGCTGAATCTTTACTGGATGAAGCGGCTAAACAATATGTTCAATTAGCATTGGCTTTAGGCGAGCACGATCCCAATTATGTTGATGCCTATTATGGTCCAGATGCATGGAGAGAACATGCCAAACAAAAAGCGATCGATTTAAAAAGTATCGTGATAGCGGCCAAGAATGTGCAAGACGTTGTCAAACAACACACTAGTGATGATGAGATGATTCAACTGCGCATTGCTTATCTTGATGCACAGCTCACTGCTTTATCGTCAAAAGCGTTGATGCTTTTGGGAAGTGCTAAGTTTGATTTTGACCAACAAAGCCAAGCGCTTTATGGAACGCAAGCCCC
This sequence comes from Aliikangiella marina, assembly GCF_007004765.1. Lineage (GTDB taxonomy): Bacteria > Pseudomonadota > Gammaproteobacteria > Enterobacterales > Kangiellaceae > Aliikangiella > Aliikangiella marina. The sequence goes on along the minus strand of NZ_VIKR01000007.1, from coordinate 197,421 downwards.
CCAAAACGATTTAAAGTCCTATCGAGAGGTACTTTCGAAACTCGATAAATTATTGCCGGGCGATGGAAGCTTGAGTCGTCGAGTGGAAAAATTTAAAAGCCAGTTTGTGATTCCGAGAGATAAACTCAAAACAGTGTTCGACGTTGCTATTAAAGGGTGTCGCGACCGAACTAAACAATTTATTGAGCTGCTCGAAAACGAAAGCTTCGAACTTGAATTTGTCACTGACAAACCCTGGAGTGGATACAACTGGTATAAGGGTAATGCTTTCTCGCTCATTCAAATGAATGTTGAGTTACCGATTGATATATCGCGAGCAATTGATTTGGGTTGCCATGAAGGCTATCCAGGACATCATACTTACAACGCCCTTTTAGAGGACAACCTGTATCGTAAACGAGGTTGGGTTGAGTATTCAGTGTATCCGCTTTACAGCCCCCAGTCTCTTATCGCCGAAGGATCGGCCAATTATGGAATCGAGATGGCTTTCCCTGGAAAAGAGAAACTCGATTTTGAACGTAACGTGCTATATCCGCTAGCTGGACTTGATCCAAAACTTGCTGATCAATATGACGCTGTTTCACAACTGTTGAGCCAGTTAACTTATGCGAGTAACGAAGTTGCGCGCCTATATATTAACGGGAAAATCGATGGTGAAACGGCAGCCAAAATGCTTCAAGAATATACCCTCGCCAGTGAAGCTAAGGCCAAACAACGAGTTAAGTTCTATGATGCTTATGGCGCTTATGTGATCAATTACAACTGGGGAAAAGATTTGGTTAAACAATGGGTTGAGTCGGGACCCGACCAAACGCGCCAAGGCCGCTGGGCCCGCTTTGCTAAACTGCTATCCAGTCCTCGTTTGCCTGCTACGTTAAACTAACGAAATTGCGCGTAAATCCTAATATTTTCTCAAAAATAGTCTATATTTCAATAGACTAGCCTGAAACTTGCAAGTGCTTGTTGTTGGCGGTCGGTGGCCAACAACAAGCCAAATCGCTCTACCCAAATTTTAAAAAGGTATTGCAATCAATTGTGAGTAAAGGGTTTTTCAGTGCAAAAAACTTCGACGCTGCTATCAAATATCAGAACTCGTTATATCGCGGCAATTGCCCTTGTCGCGATTTTAGTCGCCGTGTCTACCTATTTTTTACAACAATTGATCGCGACCAAAGCGGAAGACGCCAGTATTGTGAATTTAGCTGGACGGCAGCGTATGTTGTCGCAAATGGTCAGTCGGCTGGCGATAGAACATCAAAAATATCTTCTAAACGCTCAACCGAATGCGCAGGTCGCTGAACAATTAAAATTTTCTGCAGCGCTCATGTTAAGCAGTCACCAACAACTCGTTTCGGTGAGTGAGACTAACCGTGAAGCGCACCAATTGATGTTTGAGCAGTATTTTTCTCCTTCCCATAATTTAGACAAGCGAGTCATTGAGTTTACCCAAGCTGCGCAACAACTAGCTGCGGCTCAAACGAGTCAGCAAATTAATAATGATTGGTTGGCGCAGTTTCAGTTAGACAATACTAATCGGTTGCTTGCTGATCTCGACCAAATGGTCACACACTACGAAAGTGCCGCTATTCAACGAACAGAAAGGGTCCAAAACCTTATTTACATGTTCGGCGGATTTATTTTAATTATCTTGGTACTAGAAGTGTTTATCATTTTTAGACCTGTAGAAAAAATGATTCAGCTCTCATTTGAGCAGATCCGTTCATTAGCTAGAAAATCAAAAAGTCGATCGGACAGAATGAGTCTGGCAACTAACTCCGCCGGAATTGGTGTTTGGGAGCTTGATATCAAAACCAAGCAAGTCACTTGGGATGATTGGATGGTAAGGCTCTATGGTCTAACAGCGGAAACCTTTGAGAATCCCCGCGCTGCGATGGCGAAAGGGATCCATCCCGAAGATCTCGATAGATGCGTTAACCAAATTAAAGCCGCCATTCGCGGTGAAGCAAAATTCGATACTGAAATCCGAGTGATCCACCCAAACGGTGACCTTCGTTATCTTAAAGTCGCTTCAATGGTGGTTAAGGATTCAGTGGGTCACCCTGTGCAGATGGTGGGGATCAATTACGATATTACTGATTTAGTTGAGTCTGAAAAAAAGGTGAAAGCCGCCAACCAAAAAATGCAATTAGCGGCCGACTCTTCGGGTATTGGAATTTGGGAGCTCGATTTAAAAACCAATGAGCTGATTTGGGATGATTGGATGATTCGCCTTTATGGTTTGACTCGGGAAAACTTTAAGGGCGCTATCCAAGCCTGGGAAGAAGGTGTCCATCCTGATGACATTGAACGGGCTGTTGCTGATTACGAAGCAGCGGTACGGGGCGAGTCTAAATTTAATACGGAATTTAGAGTCAGACACCCTAATGGCAATGTTCGTCATATCAAAGCCGACGCGATTGTAGAAAGAAATGAACAAGGTGAGCCGATCAGAATGATTGGGACTAATTACGATATTACCGAGCGCGTTGAATCGGCAGAGCAAGCAAAAAAAGCAATCCAACGAATGCAACTAGCGGCAGACTCATCGGGGATCGGTATCTGGGATTTTGATATCAAGTCTGGAGAAGCGGTTTGGGATGATTGGATGATTCGGTTGTACGGATTAACCCGAGAGTCTTTTAAAGATGGGAATACAGCCTGGCAAAAAGGGGTTCATCCTGATGATATCGACCGGGTAACAGAAGAAATTGCGGAGGCTATTCGAGGCGGTAAAAAATATGATACTGAATACCGCGTCATATTACCCAGTGGCGAGATCAGGCACGTTAAAGCGGATGCAATCGTGGTTCGCGATGAGGCAGGCGACGCGATCCAAATGATAGGGACTAATTATGATATCACTGAGCGAGTTGAGTCCGAGCGGTTGTTGAGAAAAGCGAATGAAAGAATGCAACTTGCGGCCGATTCGGCAGAGCTAGGTATGTGGGAGCTTGATTTAAATACCAATCAACTCACATGGGATGATTGGATGTTCAAGATTTTTAAAGTTAATCCGGAAGAGTTTTCTGGGGCTTATGAAGCCTGGGCAAAAACAGTTCATCCGGACGATTTGCAGGAAGCAGGCAGACAATTACAAGAGGCGCTCACACAAGATAAAAACTTAGACAATGAGTTTCGGATCATATGGCCCAACGGAGAGGTCCGTCATATTAAAGCTGCAGCCTTAACTCGAAAAGACAAAGCGGGTAATCCCGTTAAACTGACAGGGATCAATTATGATGTGACCGATTTTAAACGCACTGAAGAAGCGCTTATCGCTGCCAGAGATCAGGCTGAGCAAGCGATTCATGCGAAAAGTGCGTTTCTTGCAAGTATGAGCCATGAGATCCGAACTCCAATGAATGGTGTTTTAGGAATGCTTGGATTATTAGCCAATAGTCACTTAACTGAAGAGCAAAGACACCGCACAGAGGTCGCCAAAAGCAGTGCTGAGTCTCTATTGGTTTTAATCAATGACATTTTGGATTTTTCCAAAATAGAAGCCGATAAAATGGATCTGGAATTTATCAATTTTGATATTCGGCGGATGCTCGATGAATTTGCGGAAGGGATGGCGCAACAAGCGCAGAATAAAGGGTTAGAACTCATTCTTGATATTGTTGGTTTAAATCAGAGTCGTGTCATTGGCGATCCCGGTAGAATTAGACAGATAGCTTCCAACCTAGTGGGTAATGCGATCAAGTTTACAGAGCAAGGCGAAGTACTAATCAAAGCCGGTTTAACTGAACTTGATGAAGACAATTGGCGGTTAGATTTAATGGTTTCAGATACCGGTATTGGCATTAAACAGGCGGATCAAGACAAACTGTTTAATGCATTTGAGCAGGTTGATGCTTCAACTACTCGTCATTATGGCGGTACCGGATTGGGGTTAGCAATCGTCAAGCGGTTGTGCCGCCTAATGGGGGGCGATGTCAGCATGAGCAGCACCCTAGGAATGGGGAGCGAATTTTCCTGTCACATCCAACTTGGTAAATCAAAGCGCTCGGAAAGAATCTTGCCGCGAGTTGATATTCGAGATCTGGAAGTATTAGTCGTTGACGACAACAAAACCAATCGAGAAGTTTTGCAGGGGCAACTACTCAATTGGGGCGCAAATGTGACTTTAGCCAGTTCCGCTGAAGAAGCTTTAACCATTTGCGAAAAACGTTTCCAAGATGAGCAACAGCAGAATTTTAAAATTGCCTTGGTCGATTATCAAATGCCAAAAATGGATGGAGTTGCCCTCGGGAAAAAGTTGCGAGACGAAAAGCGTTACCAATCAATGAAATTGGTCATGATGACGTCAATGAGTTTTCAAGGTGACGCGGCTCGTATGGCAAAAATAGGATTTAGCGGATACTTTCCAAAGCCGGCGACAACCTCCGATTTGTTTGATGCACTCAATGTTATCGTCGAAGATGGAGAGGCTTTAGCCGAGGCCGAACCATTGCTGACTCGGCATTACTTAAACTCTTTAGCACGCGAAGAAACCGATCATTTAAGTGCTGACGGCGAAATTGATTGGCCACCTGATACTACGATACTGATTGTCGAGGATAACCGAACCAATCAAATGGTCGCTCAAGATATTTTAAAATTATCCGGACTGGAATCCGACGTTGCCGCTAATGGTCAATTGGCGTTAGAACAACTGCAAAGCTACTCAAACCCTTCTGGATACACCATGGTTTTAATGGATTGCCAAATGCCTGTAATGGATGGGTATGAAACGACCAAAAATATTCGAGATGGCCATGCGGGTGAGAACAATCGTTCAATTCCAATCATCGCGATGACGGCTGGGGCGATGAAAGGTGATAAAGAAAAATGTATTAAAGCCGGTATGAACGACTACTTAACCAAACCGGTGGATGCAGATGCATTGATCAATAAAATTGTTAGCTGGGTATTTCATCAAGGTAAAGCAAAAGAAGTTCCCTTCTTTGAGAAAGTCAAGGTTGATGATAGGGTTAAGGAAGGTGCTGAAGAGGAGCTGTCCGTAGACTGGGACCAACCCAGTGCATTAAAACGGGTAAAACAGCAAACGCTGATATTGGTTCGATTAGTGGAATCATTTATCGAAGATCACGTTACCCGATTAGAGCAAATTCGTGCTGCGATTGCTCAGAGAGATTTTGCCACTCTCAAAAAGATCGTCCACACAGAAAAAGGTGTCGCTGCTAACTTGTCAGCCAACAAATTGCATAAACTGTGTGTCGCATTGGAAAATGCGGTTGAAGCTCAGAATGAAGCGGAAACCAATCGTCTATTTGAACTAATAGAAGAATCGTCGGTGGTTTTGTTGCAGCTTTTCAATCAGTTTTTAGCAGACAATCTGGATGCAAGTGCAGAAATACAAATAACGGCAGATGAATCTTTAGCGAGTTTACTTGAAAGTATTAAACAGAAATTAGACGATTCGATGTTCATTGAATTAGAAGAGCTTGAGAAGCTAAAGCGCTTCGCCCAGGGCTCGCAAGGTGATAATCGGTTAATCGAGCTGTCTGATTTGATCAGTCGTTTTGAGTTTCAAGAGGCGAAACAAGCGATAGAAGTCATTATGAAGCAAGTATGAGGACTGCAAAAAGCATTATCGAGTCACCCATTCGCTTGAACCGGTTGTTTTTAGCGAGCTAAGTTGTATTTAACTAGACAGAGTGCTGAATTTCACCGTAAGTTATAGGGTCAGATTTAAATCAATGGTAAACTCCAGCAATTATTTCGGGTCAAACTTAAAATACGATGTCAACAGATCAACTTCCCATTCAATCGCCTTGTATCAGTTTGTGTACCCTCAACGAAAACGATATCTGTGTAGGGTGTTATCGGCATATCGATGAAATTACTGGATGGCATAGCGCTGATGATCGCCGGAGAACGGAAATTCTCAATAATTGCGCGACGCGTAAATCCGACCTAACCAAATCAAAGCACACCTTATAAATTCGAAACTATAAATTCGAAACTCCTGCTAATTCGCTGATATTTAAGACAAATATCGGTCTTTATTCAAATCCTAGAAACGTTATTTGTCGCTAACCAATAAAAATTTCTTGCTTTTTATTGATACCTATAGGTATCATTTGTAACTCAAAGGTTTCATTTGTGTATTTGAGGTATCATTTGAAACCTTTTGGTATCAGATATCGAATTTATTAGCCACAACTGACTTTTAGGAATTTTGAATAAGGAGCCATAATGTCACCAAACAATTCTCCAAACCCGCACACAGAACAAGATTATCTATTGAGTAGTGCTGTATTGTCGCTTTCCATTGGCTTTATCTTAACGCTCAATTTCTGGAGTTGGTTATTGGCTGATGTCTCAACAAATTCAACGATTACAACAATAGTGCAATTTGCTGTATTTGCCTTGTTTATTGTGACACTAGTTTACTTGTCGCGTACTTCTAGAGGCGCATTTACCTTTAACCGCAGAGCATTTTGGTTAGGCCAGTTTAGTGATGAGTTTTTAAATCATATTAACCGTAAGGGTTACCAATATGCTTTTAATGTGACTTGTTTTGTTTTGATTTTATTGATGTTGTCCGATTTCGGTGGATTTGCGGAGGCAATGGCAGGCGTGTCAGCGAGTACTTTAGCGAAGAGTATTTTAGGTGTGATGTTTATTAGCTATGCGCTTCCGGTATTATTTCTGTTGCGAGCAGAAGATGAATAGCGAATTAGAAAATAATATCGCAAAATTGCGGAGTAAGCGAAAGATCTCCCAACAAGAATTAGCTGACGCTATTGGCGTTTCAAGAAAAACCATTAGCACGGTAGAAACAGGCCGGTTTACACCCTCAGTTGTAATCGCATTGAAGCTATCGCATTACTTTGAGATTCCTGTTGAGAGAATTTTTTATTTAGAAGCCGAAAGCTAAGCCAAAATCTCATTGAGTTCTTGTTGGCGCCTTTTGGCTGACTCTTTTATCGTTAGTGCCATTTTGTGAGCAGTCTCATCTTCTTCGAGAAGCTCCAAAATTGGCACTTGAGTTGGCATTCGCTGATAATCGAAGGCCACAAAATTTAAAAATGCACTAACGCATTTCATTAATTTGTTACCACCAATATCACGATAAACATCAGTTTTAACCATCATTGAGGTGTTGCCTACAAGCACGACTTTAGCGGTGGTTTTAATGTTGTCGCCAACCATAATCGGTTTGGCAAAGTGAACGGCTTCAACCGTAACGGTAGAAACTTGGGTTTCGCTAAATCGTTTGGCTGCCATCGCGGCGGTAGTATCCATAATAGCGAGAACGTCGCCGCCAAACATATTTCCGCTGGGGTTAGCTTGATTCGGGAAGACGATATTCCAATTCACCATTTCTTCGGCGCGCTTAACAGGTCGACTATCTGACATTATTTGATCCTAATAAAACAAAGGGACTAATGAAGTCTAGTCCCTTTTGCACGATGATAGCAGTGTTATGCTCGAAGTGTTATCTGTTTCCTAGCGTTGCGCTAAAAAACGCCGGCTACCTTAAAAATTAGCAAGCATAGACAGCCAAACTTGTCGCCCGGGTTCATTCACTCTGACGGCTTGAGGATTAAACGGATCTAAGTTTGCCCGACTGACATGGTAGGCATAAGTTTCATCGAACAAATTATTGATACCGACTGATATTTGCCAAGATTGATTGAGGTTGTAACGCGCTTTCAAATCAATTGCTTGCCAAGAATCTGACGGTCCGGCATCGAGCGCGCTGCCAGTCATCATGTTATCATCGACTTTGTCTTGCGAATCAGCGAATCGGATATCAATAAAATAGGCTAAATCGGCATGGTGATTAACCAGTTGAATCAAACCTTCGACAGGCGGAATTTGATATAAAGGGACGTTTGTGTCGTCGTTATCGCCTTTAACATAAGCAAGGTTTGCGTTGAAAGACCAGCTGTCAGTAATATCGCTGCGCAAAGTCCATTCGAATCCGGACAAGGTTACATCTGCATTGCGATAGATTGTTGCCCCATCCATTAGTAAGATATCAGTCTGCATGCGAGCGCGGTCGCGTAAAATAAAATCATCGACTTGATTGTAGTAAATGCTGAGTTCATGCCAACCGCTGGCAAAATTCCATTTACCCCCGAGTTCAATTTGGTTGTGTCTTTCTGGATCGATATTTGGATTACCGATCCAACGCATCATAGGGTTGATATTACCGGCACCGAGATAGCGTTCAGTTGCATCGGCAGTGCGGACCGTCGAACTTAAGCCGAGCCAATACAATGATTGGTCACTAATTGAATAAAAACGAGTAAAACCACTCCAATTATCCTCGTTAGATCGGGGTTGAACTTGGCCATAATAATTCTCATAAAGCGTGCCAATTGTTGGGTCTAATAATCCATTTGCTTCAGCCGTCACTTGATCAAACCTAACACCGGCTTTAATTCTGGCTGAATCAGAAAAACGGTATTCATTTTCTACCGCAATACCAAAAATTTCTAAGGTATTATCAGGCCAAATTCTCGCTTGCAAAATATTTGGTATACCCATCATCCCCATGAATCGGTTCGCGTCCCTTTCGATGTTTTGCCAGTCGATTACCGTTTGCCACACACTTTGTTCTGTAGACCAGCGCTTGAGCCATTTAGCACCGGTTGTCTTAGAGTTAGAATCAGTTAGCATGCGCATGGGCGCTGTTTGTTGCCGCAAACTAAAATTATCCATCACATGATGCGCATCATTCCAATAGATTTGGTACTCTGAGTAGTTGTCTGCTAGTTCATCTCCATCAATAAAAATCAGCTGAGCCGCATCCATATCTGTTGTTGGTCCATCCATCATGGTGCCAGCGAACAACGCGTCACTGCCACGGTTTGCCATGAGTGATAACCGAAGCTCTTGGTTGTCGCTGAATTGATAGCCGCCGATTAAGGTATTGGAAACTGTCTCGAAGGCAGTACGGGTTAAGTTGCCATCGCCATCCTCGTAGCTCTCCTGATCCATAATTTGACTTACCAAGCGAAAGTAACCTCTGTCATCACCAATCGAGAGATCGCTAGCGATCTTGTAATAGTCCTCAGCATAAGCGGCCATTAACTTTCCGGAAAAATTACCGTTGTCGAATTCGGGCGCATGGCGTTTAAAGTTAATACTACCGGCGGGCCCGCCGGAACCCAGAGTCAATGTTTCAATACCTTTGATGATTTGTACTTCATCCCAGCCAAACGGTTCTGTGTAAGCGCCGGGTGAGTCCATTCGATTCGGTCCAGCGCCATGTAAAAATGCTCCCTGTTGCAAAAGATTTATTCTCGTTTGCGCTTGTCCTCGAAGCACGGGGTCAGTAGCATGCCCTCCGGCTCTGATCGCCGAAATACCCGCTATTCGGGTGAGTAGATCGCCAGCATCGATAATGGCTTGGTTATCATATTCATCTAACTGCTCGCTGCTCCCTTCAATACTTCTCTGGATGGGCGATCCGGTGATGACGAGTTTTGTTGAGCCATCCGGAGAGGTGAGCGTGTTGTTATTTGCTTGCACGCTGGTGGGAGTTGCTAGAATCGAGCCTTTCAGCAAGGCTAAGCTGATACAGGATGCGAATTTACATTTAGGGGTAGTCATTAGGTTCTCTTTTAGAATATTAAGACATTATCAGAGTGTTTTGTTTTGCGTAAAACGCCGCGGGATCTTACCCGTAATGTTGGTGGGGTGCGATGCGACTAATTGTCGCAGTGGCTTTCTCAGTGAGATTCTTTAAAATGTAATCGTTATCATTAAACAAGTTAGTTCTGTGAAAAACATCTCAACCAATTTAGAAAACCTTGGGATTCTTAATCGAGTCCGCTTTGTCGCGATTATCAGCCAGTTAAGTTTGTTGGTTATTGCAACGGTACTCTTGGAAATCCTACTGCCCTTACATCGTATTTTTATCTTAATAACCTTTGAGATCCTTTTTCAGTTGCTCAGTTGGCATCGACTAAAGAATGCTAAGCAAATCTCTTCAAAAGAGGTAATGATTCATATTTTCTTCGACTCGCTCATCTTGGCCGGACTCATCTACTTCACCGGTGGAGCGAATAATCCGTTTATTTACCTCTTATTATTGCCAGTTGCGCTGGGAACCATGATGCTCAGATTTAGAGAACTGGTTATTTTGGCTTTAGTGCAAGTCGCGCTTTATTCTCTGTTGAATCTTTATCAACGACCTTTTGAATTGGGAGAATCGAGTCCTCTCGCCTCTTTCCATCTGCATTTATTAGGGATGTGGGTAAACTTTGCTTTGACCGTTTTGCTAATCGTGATTTTCGGATATCTAGCACGACAGTCGCTTTTAAAAAAAGAGAAACAAATCCAGCGGTTACATGCTGCGCAAATGAAAGATGAGCAAGTACTCAGTTTGGGAATTATGTCTGCTAATGCGGCTCATCAACTCGGAACCCCCCTGTCGACAATGGCGATAGTGGTGGACGACTTGAAACATGAAACGACCGATCAAGAGACCCAAAAGGAACTCTCATTAGTTGAGCAACAAATCGATAAATGCCGGGTAATTATTCAAGAACTCGGTGAAAAGAGTCAGTTATTGAGGCGTTCGAGTGAGGAAAAAGAATTAACCGAGTCTTCCAGTCAGTTGAAAGTGCAGCTCGAAGAAAAACTGAATCAATGGTTAGTCTTTAGGCCGCAAATTCAATTAAACGTTAAGTGGTTAAATCAGTCTGACCTGCTTTGTTACTCAATGACCACGAGCTTGACCCAAGCCATCCTTAATTTGTTGGATAATTCCGCCGATGCGAGTATTGCTGCTGATGATCCCCATCTCGATTTATCCGTTGACCAAGACTCAACAACATTAGTTCTAAAAATTATCGATCGAGGTTCAGGGATCTCTGAGTCACAGCTTAAATCGATTGGAGACCAAGTGGTGGATTCAACCAAATCGGATGGTTTAGGTTGGGGGTTGTTCTTATCTAATGCCAGTATTCAAAGAGCTGGTGGAGAAGTTTATCTGAGTAAAGCATTGCCCAAGGGGACCATCACTCAAATACGTTTACCGCTCAACCCTACAGTTTTTACCGAGGAGAAATTAGATGACTAGACTGACGGTTGTTGTCATTGATGATGAATCGGTTTTTAGAAGTGTTTTGACTAGAAGCCTCACTAAACTCGCGTGTGAAGTTTATGATTTTGACCATCCGAGGAGTGCACTACAGACAATCAGTGAATTGAAAAAGCCAGTGGTTTTATTGGACCTTAAATTAGACGACGATTCGGGGCTACGTTGGATCCAAGCAATTAAACAGGCTAACTCGCAAGTATCAATTATTTTGCTTACGGCTTATGCGAGCATCTCGACAGCGGTCGAGGCGATTAAGTTAGGTGCCGATGATTATTTAGCCAAACCGATAACCGCCCGGGAAATATTAACCCATCTGAATAAGCCGACTCAAAATCCCGATATGGCGATTGAAGAAAAACCAATGTCGGTTGATCGTCTCGAGTGGGAGCACATTCAAAAAGTATTAACCGATAATCAGGGAAATGTTTCTGCAACGGCGCGAGCTTTGGGTATGCATCGAAGAACTTTGCAAAGAAAGCTGGCTAAAAAGCCAGCTAAATGTTGAGCTTTGTTAATATTTTGGTGCGCTAGCTAAAATTCTTTTATTCCGTTCTCAGTCGCAAGAATCAGGTGATCGGCTGGGCGTTGTGCAAACAAACCGTTGGTAACGACGCCAGTGATCTGATTAATCTCAGCTTCAAGAATTTTCGGTTGGGTGATTTCCAAACTATGTACATCCAATATAACGTTACCGTTATCAGTAACAAAACCAGTGCGATAGCAAGGATCGCCACCCAGTTTAACGATTTGACGAGCAACATAACTCCGAGCCATGGGCAATACTTCAATCGGTAACGGGAATTCGCCGAGGGTCTCAACGTACTTTGATTCGTCAGCAATACAGACAAATTTTTGTGCGGCCGCAGCAATTATCTTTTCTCGACTCAATGCACCCCCTCCTCCTTTGATCAATTGAAGTTGGTGATTTGATTCATCAGCACCATCAACATAGACCGGAATATCATGGGCATCATTGAGGTCAATGACTTCAATACCAATCGCTTTTAATCGTTCAGTTGACGCTACGGAACTGGATACTGCCGCTTTAATTCTATGGGTATGTTCTTTGAGCAATTCGATAAAGCAATTAACCGTCGAACCCGTGCCAATCCCAATGATTTCGTCGTCTTGAATATACTTGAGTGCCGCTTTTGCGGCTTCCATTTTTAGTTCTGTTTGTCGATCCATTTGCGTCCTCTGGCATGCAGAATTTGTCGGATAATGTGAGTGGGTTTGGCCATCACTGATACCGTGGGTGATGAGATTATAACCGTATTAAATATCCCTAGAAACGAAACAGCGAAATAAAATTCTGTGACTTGTTCACATTTTGGCCATTTTTTTCTTAGACCGGGTTGATCACCGTCTAAAACAAGAGTATGTTTATTTTCCTTCTGAAAACGGTGTTTTGTTTTCAGGCAAAAGGGACAAGGGATAATGAAATAATATTGGCACGGACTCCAATTAATAAAAATAAAAATTGCCTTCAGGGGCTATTTGGAGAACCACATGAAACGTAAACCAGATATATTAGTTGTACTGGCTGCGTTACTTGGGATCGGCATGATTTTGTCGAGTTTTAGCGGAGTAAGTGTCGCAGAGACACCCGAAGAAATACAAGTATCGTCAGTAAAGCAGTAACAAGCGACATTAAGATCGCAACCCAGCAGCCTTCGCAGTATGAAGGCTTGTCGCTTCCTTATATTCTCTCAATCTAAATATCTATCATCGAGATTTTTCCTTCGAAAAGTGCATCGATTTAATGCTACTGACCATTCAATCCAATCAAGGAACTAAAACCAATAAACTTGTTTTTCGGTTATGACGCCGTCGAGTTGAAAATCCCAAGGCTCTGAAGGTAGGTCGGCAACTTTTTGTACCTCGTAAGCGAGTCCCAAACACAGTGGTTTGATATTTGATTCTTTCAAATGGGCCAGACTCGCGTCATAAAATCCGCCTCCCATTCCTAACCGATTACCCCTCGTGTCAAATGCGACCAGTGGCATAAGTAATATATCAAGGCGCGAGGGTCTAATGGCTTGGCTAACGGGCAAGTCGACCTCGGGAATGTTGAATTGGTTTGTTGTCATTTTTACGTCTGGATAAAAAGGCATAAACCATAGTCTGTTGGGCGGCCAAGGCTTTAGCTTAGGCAGATAAAAAATCCTTTTATCGTCGAGTAAACGTTGATTAATAATTCGCGTACTGACTTCGCCATCAAAAGACAAAAAGCTCGCGATGTTTCGACTGGCTGTGTAGTGCTCAATGCTGAGTAAATTTTCACAAATCTGATTAGCCGCGTTGAGCGACTCAGTTTGGTTGATCGTTTGCCTGATTTGGCGGATCGATTTTCTAATTGTTGCTTTGACCGATTGAGCAGAATCATTCATGGGTAGAGTTGTTTTTATATTAGGAGGGAAATAAAGTCATCACCCGCTTTGCCGTTTGCTGGTCTCGCCCATGAACCCGGAGGTTCAGGGGGGAATTCCGTAATTAAATCAGGCTTTCCGATATCCAAGATAAAATACCTTGGCCGGACGTGCACACCATTAACTAACAAGAATTCCCAGAGATAAAATTATCGGCTCAAGGACTACAACAGCTTGGCGCACAAAGCAGGCGATGGCGGGCTCACAGGTATTACCTGGCGGTATTGAATACCCGGTAAAAAGTGCGAACCAGCAGTTATGTTAACTCTAATTGTGCGTCAGACGCTAGTACAGAATCGATATCTTGTACTAACTGGTTGATCTTACTCTCAATTTTTTCAGCCGATTCGGAATCAACTTGACTCGATTGGAGTAATTCGTAGGAAAGGTTGAGTGCTGCCATCACCGCAATTCGCTCTATACCGACAATTCGGCCGCCGCTTTTGATTTCCCTCATGCGCCTATCGAGTTCGCGAGCGGCTGTTTCTAACTGTTCGGTTTGATCTTCGGGGCTGGATACATGGTATTCATTGCCCATAATATGAACGGTAATCGGCTTTACTTCAGACATGGTCTTAGGCCATTTCCTTGAGTTTGCTGATCATGGCTTCTATTTTCTCGCTGGCGAGTTTATTTTTTTCAACCAGACTGTCACGGTCGTGGCGAAGTTGGCGGTTCTCTTTCTGTAAAGTCTCAAACTTTGACAATAACTTGGAAACGCTACTCTCAAGTTGTGAAAGATTTGAAGTATCCATGGCAAATCGTTGTTTTTTGGAATGATTTCAATATAGAGCGCAGAACCTTTGCGGTCAATGGTATAATCGTAAAATTGTTAATTAAATAGCCATTTTAAAGTGTTTTGAGGATAAAACAGTGAATTTTCATGACGATTCTGGTGACGAAGTCTCCCTCGATTACGAAGAAATTGAGAGCATTCTAGCGGACGCCGACTGCGAAGCCAGTGCCGCTGAAATTCAAGGGTTTTTCTGTGGCATGATATCCGCGGGAGCCAAGCCAGCAGAGAATAATTGGCAAGACTTTTTCGTCGATATTATTAATGACGGGCGACCGATAACTGATGATATTGCAAATTTACTTGCTGCACTCTATTTGTGGACTGCTGAAGAAGTTAATCAGCACGAAACCCTCGCACCCGTATTGTTACCAGATGATGGTTATCCTGTGATTGACCAGCTGGAAGCCATTATTGAATGGAGCCAAGGCTTTTTGCTCGGCTTTGGATTGCAGACGGATAATCAGAAAGTGAATAACCAAGAAGTGAGCGAAGCACTGGCTGATTTGGCTGAAATCTGTCGTCTCGAGCATGAGGCTGACGAGTCTGAAGAGAGTCAAGAGGCACTAGTGACCTTGATTGAGCACATCAAGGTGGCGGTGCAAATTATTCATTGGGAGATGGTCGCCAAGACTGCTACCCAAAGTATCGCGACTGATGATGGTAAGCCGACAATTCATTAACCTTGACAGATATCATTTAAAATTAAGTTTTAGCTATACGCCAAGTAGTTTCACTTGGCGAATTCCTCTAGAATGTTCCCTCGATACAGTGTGCAACTCCTTTTGATCAGTTTCAGGGCCAAACTAAAAAGATGATTTCAAGACAAGAATTTGCGCGTCGCCGCCGAGAATTAATGGACTTGATGGGAAACAATTCCATCGCAATTTTACCTTCAGCTTCAGAAATCGTGCGCAGTCGAGATACTCATTTTTCATTCCGCCAGGATAGTGATTTTCACTATTTAACCGGTTTTCCGGAGCCTGATGCGGTATTGGTTCTGTTGCCTGGTAGAGAACATGGAGAATATGTCATGTTTTGCCGCGAGCGCGATCCTGTTATGGAAACTTGGCATGGTCGACGCGAAGGACAAGCGGGCGCAAAGAAAAACTATGGCTGCAACGATGCCTTTCCCATTGATGATATCGATGACATTTTGCCGGGCTTAATGGAAGGACGAGAGCGGATTTATTATGAGTTTGGCAATCAGGCAGAGTTCGATGATGCCATTATGGGATGGGTGAATAGTTTGCGCGCGCAAGTTAAAAAAGGTGCACATCCCCCAGGAGAACTCATCGATTTGAGTCATATTTTGCATGATATGCGCTTAATTAAAAGTAAAGGCGAACTCAAAGTGATGCAAAAAGCGGCAGAGATAAGCGCGGATGCACACATTGCTGCGATGAAAGTCTGTCAGCCTGGAATGAATGAACTACGCATAGAATCCGAACTCAAATATCAGTTTGCAAATCGTGGCGCTCGACACGAGGCATACTCATCAATTGTCGCTGGTGGTGAAAATGCCTGCATATTGCATTACGTGGAAAATAATTGCGAACTTAAAGATGGCGACTTGTTATTAATTGATGCAGGTGCGGAGCTTGATGGTTACGCCGCCGATATCAGTCGAACGTTTCCGGTTAATGGAAAATTTTCAAAGGAACAATTAGAGGCTTATAACTGGGTCTTAAAAGCGAACGTTGAAGCCATCAAAGCCGCTAAGCCGGGCAAACCATGGACAGCGCCTCACGATACAGCAGTTAAAATATTGACCGAGGGTTTAGTTGCAATGGGGATTCTCGAAGGTGATATTAAGACCTTAGTAGAAGAAGAAGCTTATAAGCCCTACTATATGCACAAAACGGGTCACTGGATTGGTCTTGATGTTCACGATGTAGGCGACTACTTACAAGACAGAGATCCGCGATTACTTGCCGAAGGCATGGTTCTTACCGTCGAGCCTGGCCTTTATTTTGCGCCTAAAACCAAAGGTCTCGACAAAAAGTGGTGGGGAATCGGCATACGAATTGAGGATGATGTGGTGATAACCGCCAAAGGAAACAAAGTTATGACCAAGAAAGTGCCAAAAGAAGCTAAAGCAATCGAGGCCTTAATGGCCGAAGCATAATGGGCTGGTTTTAGGAGCAATCACTTGGCAGAGTCGCAAATATCGCAAACTCAATTTGACATTACCATAGTTGGCGGCGGCATGGTTGGTGCGACAGCAGCATTCTGTTTTAGCCAATTGGGTCTTAAAGTCGCTTTAATCGAAGCGATTGAGCCAAATGGCGAAGATAGCTCGAGTTTTGACTCGCGAGCCGTTGCGCTATCCGCATCATCAATAAAAATATTTGAATCATTAGGACTTTGGCCGTTAATACGCTCGCTGGCGTGTCCGATCAACCATATTCATGTTTCCGATCGAGGAAACCCTGGGTTTACGCGACTTCACGCAGTTGATTACGCGGTTGATGCACTCGGCCAGGTGATTACCTTGGAGCAAGTTGGGCCCGTTATCTGGCAAACCATTAAAAAGCAGAAATCAATCACGACTTATTGCCCGGCAAAAGTGCAAGCGGTAAACCATTACAACGACTGGTGCGAACTCACCCTGAGCCAGCAAGATAAGGTATCGATTATCCAGTCGCGGCTTGTGATTGCTGCCGATGGAACCTTTTCTCAACTTGCGGCTGCAAGCGACATTGAAGTCGCGAGAACTTCCTATCAACAGCACGCGGTTATCGCGAACATTCAAACACAGAAAAACCACGAAAACTGGGCTTATGAGCGGTTTACTGCGCAAGGCCCGATTGCGTTATTACCGCTATCCCGCCATCAAATGGGATTGGTATGGTGTCAATCAGAAGCCGAAAAAGAGACGACCCTCGGTCTTGCTGATGAAGCGTTTTGCCAGGCGTTGCAAAAGGCTTTTGGCTATCGTTTAGGCAAGATAGAGAAAGTCAGTCGTCGCAGCGATTATCCATTGAGTTTGCATCTTGCTGAAAGGCATTTTGAACAGCGAATTTTATTGATGGGCAATGCCGCTCACACGTTACATCCAATCGCTGGACAAGGTTTTAATTTGGGACTGCGAGATATTGCGGCGCTCAATGACTGCTTAATTTCGGCGATTGAAAATGATCAAGATATTGGCTCAAAAGCAACCCTTGCGGGCTATGTCGATTCACGACAGCAAGATTGGCAGCAGACCGTGTTAGCGACTGATTCACTGACGCGCGTATTTAGTAACGATTTTCTACCATTGGTGATGCTGCGTAACAAAGCCATGAGCTGTCTCAATTTGCTGCCTTTTGCCAAGCGTCAGTTAGCGGATGCGGCAATGGGACGTAACCTCAAATCTTCGAGATTAGCTTGCGGGATCTCAAACAAATCCATGATTAAAGAGGCAAGTTAATGGCAACTCAGTATGATGTCATTATCGTCGGTGGCGGTATGGTTGGTCTAACTATGGCTGCAGCGTTAGCCAAGACTAATCTGCAAATCGCGGTGCTGGAAACTG
Organism: Aliikangiella marina; assembly: GCF_007004765.1. Lineage (GTDB taxonomy): Bacteria > Pseudomonadota > Gammaproteobacteria > Enterobacterales > Kangiellaceae > Aliikangiella > Aliikangiella marina. The sequence goes on along the minus strand of NZ_VIKR01000007.1, from coordinate 179,611 downwards.
GCAGTTTTCGGCATTTATCGACGGGTAATTGGTTGGATATTCAGGCTTGTGAGCCATCTGACTATCAGAATCGAGTGAGTGCGATTAGCCCTGGCAATCAGGCGTATTTGAGCAAGCTTGGAATTTGGCAAAGTATTCCAGAGTCCCGTAAAGCGAATTATCAGCGGATGAAAGTATGGGACGGTGATGGCGATGGTAAAATCGCATTCGATGCTGCCGATCTAGCAGTTCCTTTTTTAGGAACAATTGTTGAAAATCAAGTGATTCGTGCCGCTGCGCTTGCAAGCTTGCAAGCCTTTACTAATGTCGAGACCATTGAAAATAGCCAAGTTGCGGCAATTAGCGAAAGCAATCAAATAGTCACCATCAATCTTGATTCGGGAGAGCAACTTGCTTGTCAGTTGCTGATCGGCGCGGACGGTGCGTTGTCAGCGGTTCGACAGCAGTTAGGCATTAATAGTCAAGCACAATCTTATGACCAGACAGCATTTGTTGCTAATGTGAAGACTGAGTTCGCTCACCAAGATACCGCTTGGCAACGGTTTACCCAAAGTGGACCAGTAGCTTTTCTGCCATTGCCGGACCCTAACTTGTGTTCGATTGTTTGGTCAATCGACTCCGATCAAGCAGAAGCACTCAAGCCATTATCAGAAAGTGCATTTGTGTCTCGCTTGTCTCATGCCATTGAGAATCGGTTTGGTAAGTTGAGCCCAATTTCTAAGGTTGCCAGTTTCCCCTTGATTAAGCGCCATAGTGAACGGTATTTGACGCAACAATGCGTTTTGATTGGTGACGCAGCTCACACCATTCACCCATTAGCGGGTCAAGGAGTCAACTTGGGGTTTCAAGATGTGGAGTGTCTAAGTCGGCTGATGCAATCGTTAATCGAAAACAACAGAAGCTGGACCTTGATGGCGAACTTAAGACCTTTTGAAAGAGAGAGAAAAGCCGAAAATGCGCTGATGCAAAATGCAATGACGGGTTTCAAGTGGCTGTTTGGCCATACAGCGATGGTGCCGACTTTGTTAAGAAACAGTGCGCTTAACTTTGTCGATAATGCTGCCCCGATTAAACACGAAATCATTCGTCGTGCTATGGGAATATAAAGATAATTGGCTAGGCTTATTGTGCCAAAATGATGTTGAGAATAGATCGAATCGAGATTATAAAGGATTGTGTAGTTGACGAAGTTACACTAAACTGAAGAGCTGGAGTTTGTAATGTTCTCCTGAATTCCGATCGACGATCGTTATATTATTCAAGACTAACACTGGAATAATTCAAAAAAAGCTTAACCGCTAAGCAATAATAAATATCTAGGGATAGTTACTAAATTAATTTGGGGGCCTGGACGCTTATTTTAAAATCGACTCGAGTTATAGTTGTTACTTAAAGAGGAACTCGGCTTGTCAATAAAGTCTGGACGTCAATTTAGAAGTTATATCATCAGCTGGTTTTTGATGATCGTTGGACTCATCGTCGCCATTGGGTCAACAAATATATTTCAACGTGCAGAAGCTTATCTTTTTGAAAACTTTAATAACAATAAAATATCCCAGTTAAATAGTATTGCTCAACTCATTGATCCGAGATTACATCAGCAACTTGACCAGGTAAGCAAAGCAAAGCTGCCAATTTTTGAGCGATTAACCAATAGTTTCAAAGCTCAGGCTCTCACGCAAAACCAAGGTATTACTTTTTCGTTAAACTTAAACCCAGACAATGAAACACTGACTTATGGGGCTTCTTATCAAAGATCACCTCAAGAGGGTCTGCTAGTTGTAAGTGACCTATTTAAAGTTTTAATCGTCCCTAAAAATGAAAAGCTCGAACTGGTGAAGCTTAGATTGCCCGGTCAACCGCGAATTACTCGACCACCCCAAGTTGAATTGCGATTCCGCAATCGTCCAGAGCTAGTTGTAAACGGGCAAATTATTCTCAGAATTTTGGATATCAAGAATCTGACGGCGACTTACAAAGAGATTAAACTCAACCGTTGGAGCAAAAAAGCACAGGTTGCGACCATCAATCTACCCTCTGCTGAAGAAGTGACTTATCGGTTTGTTCCTAAGGATGGATTATTGCAACCACCGGGTTCTTTGTTTTATGCCGAGAAAGGCTTAAAGCGAGAGATTCTCAAACGCATCGTTGTGGGAGAAACGGCACAAATTTCATTAGATAGTCAAAATTTGAAAGCCGATCGTTATTTAGTTTCTCCATTATTTAGCGAGGATAAACCGCTTGGCGCAGTGGTAATGCATGTTTTTCAAGAAACCTACCATGGTATAAGCCGCGAACTTCTGCAATCTGTTTGGTTGATTTTTAGTTTAATGTCTGCAGCGATTTTATTAGCTGCTATGTTTTTTGCGAGAAAAATTACCAGTCCGCTCGAGCAGCTTAATTTAGCAATAACTCGACTGATTAAAAATGATTTTAACTTTAAGTTACCACCAAAAGGTTTTGGTAGTTTTAAGTTTCTAGCAGAACAGTTTAATCAAATGCTCGCACATATTCAAAAGAGCCGTGGAGAGCTTATTCAACTTAATAAATCCTATCATCGTTTTGTCCCTCATGGATTGCTCAAGCAATTAGGTGTTGCAAGTGTTGATGAAATTTCTTTGGGCGATTGTTGTGAGCGAGAAATGACGGTTCTATTCTGTGATATTCGTGGCTTTACCACTTTATCAGAATCGATGACACCGCAAGCGAATTTTAATTTTATTAATCGATATTTATCACAGATCGCACCCGTAATTAATAAGCATGGTGGAATAATTGATAAGTACATGGGTGACGGAATTATGGCGTTGTTTCCAAATCGCGCAGACGATGCCGTTAAAGCTGCGATTGAAATGCTTGCTTCGTTAGATAAATACAATGAAAAACTTCGCCAGAAAAAACTACCTATTGTTGAAATTGGTATGGGTATTCATTATGGAAAAATGATGCTGGGCACTGTTGGGACCACACAGAGAATGGATGCCACCGTAGTATCTGATACTGTAAATGCTGCGGCAAGAGTTGAAGCATTAACCAAGGCATTTGCAACTAAAATTCTTATTACGGAAGAGACTAAACGACACTTGAGCGACCTGACACAATATCGATTACGTTATATCGCAGCCTGCCAAATTCGCGGCAAGTCTAAACCTGTCACTCTTTATGAAGTATTCGACAATGATACGGTCAGTATACAAGAAGAAAAAGCAGCCAACCAACCAACGATGATTCGTGCTTGGAAAAAATATCGAGAAGGCGATATAGCAACAGCCGTTGCACTTTACCGCCGCCAAATTGAAAAAAGTCCTAACGATAAATCGCTATTTGCGTTAATTGAGCGCTGTCAGAGTGGACGTTTGTAATCGATTAAAGACTTTTAGCGAGGGTGCTGACATAGTAAATCGGTCTTTGAAGTTTTCAGTGTCATGCTAGAGTATTTAAAAAAACCGAGACAAAACATTTTTATCAGCGGTATGTTGCGAAAGTCTAAAGTTATTAAATTTCGAATCATCACTTTTCTAACATTTTCTATTTTTATGACTGGTTGCTCGGTCTTAAACCAACATAGTGTGTTCTACAATATGGCGTTTCCGCCAAGTGACTTCTCGGAAATATTATGCGATATCGAATTTACTGCTGAATCGGAGGGGTTGTGCTCGTTCACTCACAAATATCCAGGAAGGTATTTGGTAATGCTTGTACTGCCTGAGCCGAAATTGAATGCGGATGACATGCTGGCTTTACAAAATATAAAAATTCCTATCGAGGGAGAATATCGTATTTATAAAAATGCTGATGTAGTCTTAAAGGAAAATTTTATAAGTGGCGTTTCAAACTATAGTTCACATTATGATGGTAAAGGTGGAACTGTCACAGGAGTTAAGCTGAGTTCGTACCAAATTCCTAGTGGAGCGAGAGGGAGAGAAGTTAAAGTGAAAATCGTAATTACAGATCTTTTGGTTGACAGTACACACTATCGAATTATTATAAAAAAAACGAATGATCAATAATTAACTAAAACTATGCGGTTTTCTAAAGTTATATTAGGCTCTAAGCTTGTGCGCATAAGGCGAAATACGCCAATTAACCTGTTGATGATCACTCTTTTAGTTTTTAGCTTTGATACTTTTTCTCAATGTAAAGTCTTAACTGAAAATGGCGGATGGTCTGCACAAGGATCGCGCGGTATTGTGGAGTTGGAATTCTATCCAGATAACACGTTATCGATTCACTTTATAAAAGGTGATCAAGAAGATCCAATTGTTATCGATTCCATAGCGAACTGGATTTGCATTAACGCTAACGTAACTGTCGAGACGGATGGTGTTGAATTAGTCGGCGTCCTTGAGAAGTCAATTAAAACTGGAATATGGTCCTTAACATTTGAAAAAGGCGGAATAGATAGTCTTTCGGATAGAAAGCTTACTCAATTTAGATATTGAACGCATAACCAGAACCTCAAAGTTTTAGACAAAGGCGCTGAATTTTAATATTAATACAATCGTTTTAGTATTTGTAAATAAACCATCCAAAAAGTTTATTGATAAGCCCAGTGAAAAAACTAGTTAGCTAATCATAGAAGCCATTTATATTAAAGTGAATGTTGTGGAAAATAAAAAGTATAGTGTTTACCGTTTCATCGTAGGGTTAAACTTCCCTCCAATTGTAGGAGCATTGATATACTTTATGCTGTTGGAGTTAAATTCTGACCCGAGTGTCGTCGCTTCTAATCCTAATGCACCGATGCCGGATCAGCTTTTACCTTTTAGAGCTTTAATTGAATTAATCGGTTTTGCGTATATTTTTGTAGGAGTGCAATCTATCATTTCGACCATTATTATGGAGTGTTTAGTGTTTAAACAGACCAAACTCAACCAATATTGGTTGGGGTTTGGAGTTCTACTTGGTGGATTAAGTGGTACGACTCTTTTAGGCTTTGGGTTTACTATGATTGGTATAGGAATTGTAGTCGGTGCTTTATGTTCCTTCTGGCTGAATCAATTAGTCTTAAAGCAAAAGAACAGCTTACTGCAACCTGCAGTATCCGAAGGATGAATCGCTTATCAAGTTGGTGTTTAAAGCTGCTTTAACAAAGTTTTATTTCCCGATACTTCGAAAATCACAATGCCAGCTTCGTGATAACTTACGACAAATAGTGAAGGTGGGATTTCAACCTATTGATATGTGTTTTGTAGGACAATATTTAACTTTGATTTTTCACTGTTCAGATAAAGCAAAAACTAAGTCAACTGAACCAAAGTCTCTCCAAGCCGAACAACTTTTTTCACCTGGAGAGACGATATTCCTGACAACTTTTTTAGTTAAATCTTATCGCACTTCAAATCATAAATCGGACCAACGCCTGTCATATGAAAATTCATATAGTTACTTCCGTCGTAGTCCTGTCGGTAACTGACATATTGAAAGCGACACCGGCCATCAGGGTGTTTCATTGTGATATAGCCTCTAGCGACCTTACCAGTGATTACACCGGTGAGTCGATTTCGAGTAATTGCCCAATCGTTACTGGTAAAGTAGGCCGCATTGATAGTTTCTTTCCAATTCCAAGCTTTAGCCCAACGAATTGACGCTTCTAACGCCTGTTTTTGTTGTCCGCTGTCCTGTATTCCTTGAGCCGGTAAGTCTCGAGTAGCAACTTTTGCTAACCGTTCTTCCTCGGCTCTTTTTTCAAATTCGGTTTTAATCATGGCAAAGTATTCAGCCATCATCTTATCGATCGTATCTTGCTTTTCCTTGCTTGCAAGAATTTGTCGAATGTAGGCCTTATTGTTTGACAAAACATTGTAGTTATTGCCCTTACCCCATAATGTTTTACCGAGGCCTGAGGCATTCGCAAAAGTTGTAATCAAAACACCATCTTGTAAATCAAAGATATAGTAACTGGTCGCATGACGATAAATATCAACTCCCGCGATATCGCTCTCTTGAGGAAGGTGCTGGTATTGATCAACGGAGCACTTATCACATGGTTTGATATTGATAGCTTTTTTGGCATCTCGGTTGAACTCAACTTGGTAGGATGACTGCGCACGACCCATATGATTTACTGGTACAGCCAGATGATAAGTGCCACCTGAATGGCTCATTTCGCCGACTTCTTGATTCATGATCTTGCTTGATAATCCAATCGCGAATTTTTCAATATCGGCGCGCGCAACGGATTTCGCTTTATTGGCATCTTTAGAATAGATATTCGCATGACCAATCTTGTTCCATACTTTACGACCGAGTTGACCATCAGGTTGAACGACAACCCAACTATTTTCGTCATACTGGAAAACATAAAGGCCTATGGTGTTAAAAAAAGTAGCGACGCCAAGGGTTGAGCTCTCTTCTTTGAGAAAAGAATAAGTTGCCGTTGGACAGCCTTTACAGCCGACTGCGAGTACAACTTTGTTTCCCAGGTTGCCAAAGTCCATTTCTACCTTAGTTTTGCCCCGCTCTGGAGTACCCAAGAAATAGCTACCTTTGACTGCTTCTCTAGTTAGCTCTCCAGCATTGAGAGCGCTAGTCAACGTTATTAGTACGACTACCCAAATATGTTTCATCATGATCCTTTGAATTTGTTATTGATATTCTGTTTATTGATGTTCTATTTATCGATATTCTGTGGCTATTTTAATCAATTGCTTGATTGTCTCTATCACAAAAATACCTTAGTTTTTTCTTAGAATAAAATTATTAATCGTCTTTGTCGACCGGTTAATTCGATTGACTCAATAAAATTATGGTTTAAATTATCTTTCAGATATAAGATAAGTAAAAGTCAGCAAGACGTCAGGTGTTTTTTGAAAAATTAGCCTAGATTTTTCCTCAGAATGTTTATAACGGTCGACTTGATGTCAGCCGCATACGATAAATAACCTGAGGTTTATTATGCGAAAAATAGTTAAACTCCTTTTAATAAGTGCGCTTTTGCTTTCTCGGACCAGCCCCCTTAACGCTTCAAATGTAATACCAATCAACTGGACCAATCAGTCGGTATTACTGGATGGCCAATGCGAAGACGATGAGTGGCGAGATGCGACAAAAATTAGATTACCGGCACAAGCATCTATCTATTTATTGCATGATCGAGATTCCTTTTATATCTGTGCTAAAGGTATTAAGGGAGATACCACGGTTTTAGACCTTTATATAGAAAATACACAAACTGGCCATCTTCATAAGTTTCATCTTTCCGCACAAATGGGCGAACAAATAAAGACGGAAAAAGGGTGGCAAAAAACAGGCTCCTGGAAGTTAAATAATTGGACAGGTTTCTGGGTTCCCTATTTCGGTTATGAAGAGACAGAGGAAGGAAAGCGGCCTAAGTTTTTTAGAGGACTTCACCGACAAGTGCAGATATTGCGTAAGAAATTTCCCGGGGATCAATGGAATATTATGTTTGGAGTACACATAAAAAGAAATGGTGAATGGACGGAATATTCTTATCCAGAAAAAGCGAGCGCCGAAGAAAAGTCAACTTGGGGTAGCTTTTCTTTTTCCAAAAAGGATGGTTAAAAGTAGTAGCTATTATTCGATCTGAAGAATCAGACGCATGATTTTGACCTAATCGTAAAATTCATGGTCTCGCAATTGGTCAATATCGGATATTACTGAACGGCGCAAGTTGCCATAAAGGAGACAGTCGCGGGTTAAAGTTTTGAAGCTATTTTTGTTACCCGAAAGTGGACGTTCAACAAGTCGAACAGAGAAAGCATATGAGAAGCATGTCCGATTCTAACCGTATTGAGATTAACTTATTAATAAAGTCAGGTTAATAAGTTCACGACCCAATCTCCCCAGACCTGCGTGCGGAACAGGGTATGAATTAAAGCTGCTAAAAGAGTGAATAGTCCAAAAGATAAAAGAGTACTCCACTGAACTCGGTTCTCAATTTTCCAATCATATGCCAAGACAGACAAATAAACTAAAAATATAGTGAGTAACATCGCATCACCAGGAAGGCCCAGAGTATGAATGAGCCGATTCAATCCCTCTGGCATCATTTGAATGGCTGCGGCTATCATAAATCGCTTATGATGCGATGGAGCGCGTCTGTTGAGCAAACCCAAAATGTACAATATTAAAAATACTGCCCATTGCAAAAACGTGCTTCCTATAAATCCACCTGCCCTTAGTCTTGCGGCTGCATCTGTGGGATCAAACACACCGAAAGAAACAAGACGCTGGTATAAATCCAACGCCGTAACGACACCAGTAATTAAGATGGCTACGACAAGCAGCACACTGAGCTTGCCCAAAGTTTTATGTTGTACGATTTTCCCAATTCTTGAAAGTCGTAATTGATAAATGAGCAAGAGGTACCAAGCAGCACTGAAAAAACCATGTAATCCAACCCAAAAAGTGATATGCCCAAGTTTCTCTGGATTATTTATCCAATTAAGCGCAAATCCGCCAAATACTGCAACAGTAATAAAAAATGTTAATCGAGAGAAAAAAAGTGAGTCTTGAGTTGAAAATACGTTGTCTGTTCTATTTTGTTGACTTGCCGCCGTATACATTAAAACATCCCTTGATAATTATGTTTATTATTATAAATGTCTGCTAAATTCTACGATGAAAGAAAGCAGAACTATCGGCCTATCAATTGACCGCTTTTTATGCCTATTTCTTAATCAATTACTTTTTGAACGACTGAAGTGTGATGACCAGAGACTATCGAAGCATTCTTTTCACACACATCTGTGATATAAACAGCCTTAACATTCTACAACCATTAAAACTAACTGGCGAGATGAATATGTTTCTCTATCCTTATATCAGCTTTTTTAGGTACGGATTTATATTTTGAGTAGTCATCCCCACTTCCTTCTAAACCCCACCAAGCACTTGGCTGTATCTCTAGATTAAACTCTAAGAACCATTTAGGTTTCTCAGACTCAAGGTATTCGAACAACAACTCTTTAAATCGATTGAATGCTTGCTCGCCATCTCCTTTTTCCTCAATTATTTTGGCAGCCCATCCCTTTGTAGGAAAATGATCTCTTTCTCTTAACCATTCAATAAACTCGGACCAACCACCTTCCCAGTCATCTAAATCTGCATCTAAAAGGCATTGCGAATAACCTCGAACATACAAGTCCAGATCTTCGAGACTGGGATAAAGACCCACTTTACCAAGAATACCAACAAAACCGATTCCAGGGTGTTCAAGTGACATAATGTAGATTCTACGAAGCAACATAAGTAGACCTATTTTTAACTGAGCTTTAGTTCTTATTTTACACTCTCAATCATAAGAGTATCTGACTTGCTGACTGTCCGCTTTTATTTTGCTATTTAATCATTACAAGAGGCGGCTTTGTGATGCTTGTCAAACGCTTATTTTAATAGTGAGCGATTTCCGCCGAATCAGCTTTCAAAAGTTTGTTAAATAAAGGGTTGCGTTGTATTACCAGCCGTTTCGTTTTGCGAGCTTTTTAAAGCTAAAATAAAATATTCCGTAATATAAGATACTTAAAAATACACTGACAGTAAATTCTATTCCATAGCCTTTTAACTTTGCTACTCCAACGCAAACACCGACAACGCCGAAAAGCCCCATGACACCTTGCATAGTAATGGCATACAGCAGCGGGTTCCTAATACTAAAACCAAACCTGTATATTAAATAGCAAATCATAAAAAACAACGACCCGACTAAAAAAAGGATAAGTGCAGTATAAGGTTCACTCTTTAGAAAATAAGTTAAAGAAGATACAATATATAGCATGAACGAGAGCATGGCCGCCCCAAAAGCAGAAGCTAGTAACACTTCCTCCTTATTCTTGGTATTCATCAGTTTGCTCATACTAATCACGACTAGATGAATTGTAACGTCCTAAATAGCGGTATATTCCGCGTTTAACTCTAATCACAATTGAGGCGCCCTATTATCGCTAAATTGAAGGATGACGTTATTTGTGAACTGCCGTTTTTGTGCAGGTTAATTGCTATAAATTACACGGTCAACGACAGCAAAGTGATGAAATTTGTATTACCGCTAATTTACTCCGTAAATATCTGCATGTAAAATTCAGCTGCCGATTTAGTTACAGACTGTTCTAAGCATTCTAATTCTTTTAGTTCAGCACTTTCAGATATATCTATTAATTGTTCATGGTCAAACCAGACAACACCTCCATCATGTTTTATGCAAATTGGCCCCCAACCAGGTCCCATTTCAGCAATAGGTAAATACTCTAATTTCAATAATAGCTTCCAACCTTCTAATAGTTGCTTCATTGGACCTAATGGATCATCAGAGGGAATATGTGGAATAAATACATTTGTTGTTTCATCAAGCCCTAGTTCGTCCAGCATATGACAATCGGAAAGTAGATATTCAACTAAGACTTCGGGAATGTTTTTGGAATAGTATTTTAAGAATTCTAAAACTTCAGACTCAGATAGCTTAGACGGAACCGTTTTCCAAGAAGCCCAGTCATCTTCGACAATGCTATCCACCATATCTGGTGGGATTCCTCCATCTTCAGGGTCATAAGGAGGTGACTTAACTGTACTGATATTAAAATCTTGCACACAAAAATTCTTGTATGCGCGATTAAAGTCGTTCGACTTCATCAATAACGTTTCCCTTTATATCTAATCAGTTAAAAATCTCTATTCAATGTCCACTTTTGACACTATTCTCAGTTCCGAGTGGTTGACGACTGTCCAAAATGTGATGGTTAGAACCTTATGACTATACAAGAAAAGCCAATATCACCGTTGCGCCCAATCTACATAAACTCCTGAAAGGTTACACTTTGGACACATCCCACCAACATAAACTCAGCGCACATCCTCGCTGTCTTGATAAAAAGCCTTACCAACAAGCACATGTAACTCTTCCGAGCCGCAAGTACAAATATTTTGGCCTATATCTTCCATATAGTCAGCAGAGTTTTCAATTGATATTCCTTTATCACACTTAGCACAAGTTATGCCACAGCCGCCCTCATCATCATCAGAATACATTTGAAAGAGATCGTGGCCACACGAACATATTACGTACTCAAATGAAGTTGGTACGTAACAATTGGACTTTCCGTAGTCAATAACCTCAGTTTTAATTTCATTAATATCCACTAATTAATCCTGTATTGTGAGTGTCTGCTTTTTTCATTGAAAGCAGGTACCTTACTAAACGGACAACCCATCCATTTCCAATAAGAATTTTAACTCCATGAGTAGACATTAAATCCGATAGTTCTTTAGTTAGCGATATTTTCTCCATTAAACCCCTATTTATCATTAGATCTAAAAAAACGGTGACCGCTTTAAATGATGGATATTCAGTCTAATACAATGTTGAACAACTGGTATGTGATGGATCTTGCCGAACCCCAGCTAAATTGAATGCGTTTTTGGGTACTTCGAACTCCTACTCATAGTTACTTATGAACATACTAAATTGAAGAACACTATCGTCCATATCTAATGACTCTTAAGATTACGTCTTCATCAAGTAATTTAAAAGCTCGCATAAGCCATACCCATATCGCATTGCTAATAGCAATAAAAATCAAAATTCCAGAACATAGAGCCACAACTGCAAGCAAGTCACTTCCGAAACCTCTCGTTGAATTCTCTTTCAAAAAATCAAAAGGAAGATGTTCAACTAGTGCGAAAAGAAAAGCCAAGAAACTGAAAAGCACAAGATAAAGACGGTATCGAGCTAACTTGTTATCGTTTTGATTCTTTTCATTTGACAACTCTTCATATGTTGGATGAGGTATAAAAAACAAATAGCCAAAATATAAACTTAACTCTTTAATGATTTTATGCATCATATCCATCTGCGAAACTAACTCTAACCATAACTCAGGTGTTCTATTATCAATCAATTGACGGGTATTCTTTATATCTTTCAATGACTGTTTTTTCATTAGTCAGGCTCTTTCACCTAATGAAAGTTAAGTGATAAATAAAGCCAGATCTTGATAATCATATATTCCAGGCCTTGCATTATTAATATGGAAAGTCCCGGTGCCTAGTTACTTCATCGATCTCACTATCATCTTCTAGAATATTTGATGCTTTGTCCATAATACTTAGTACATTCTCTGAGACATCGATTTTACGAAACTTTGACCAAGACCATTTCTTGGCATTATGTATTGAAGGCATGATTGCATAGCTTGTAGGATTTCCATCTGCATCTGGGTCAGAATAAACACAAAGCCCCATCGCAAAATCTTTATCTTTGACCTCAAGCCACCATCCCCAATCTTCACAACAATAAAATGGTACTTCAATGCCTTTCGTAGGCAAATTTTCTTGAAGATACAAGCAAAGCGCTTTTCCATACATATTCTCATTCACAAGCGCTTCTTCTTCACCCGCTAGTATCGGAAATTTATTAGTTTTAATTTTTATGCAAGAATCCGGGATCATAAATTTCTTTACTCTAATTTTTTGAGTGTCCAGTTTTTAAGTTTCACTCTGGTAAAAATGGCTAGCCAGAAGCTGGTATATGTAGTCTAGAAACTTTCATTTGAAGTACAAGATAGCAAATCTCAGCTGAAGTGTCAGATTGGAATAAGTTTTCACTGGAAAATAGATGAGCTCGAGTCTGAGCGACTAGAGGTTGATCTTTTGGCTTCGATGTTAATAGAGAGTTAGTCAATAAAAAAAGCTCTCTTCAAGCGGAGAAGAGAGCTTACCCAATAGACAATCTGGACTGTAAATCTATCCTGCGTCTAAAATTTCAATAACCTGGTCAATATTTTTATTCATTTCCTTTTCAAATAGACGAGCATCTTTGTGGAGTGCACTTTCCATTTTTCGAAGTTCTTTCTCCTTGGCTAGCATCAGTTCTTGATGCTCTCGCATCGCTAACTCCTTTTGTTTCATCTTAAGCTCGAGCTTTTTCATCTTGCTTTCTAATTCGCGGAGCGATTCTAAGTCGATTTTTGCTGCTTCAGTTTCGATTGATAGTGCTTCTCTCTCGACCTCGCGAGCTTGTAATTCAATCATTCTAGCCTTCTCTTCTAACTCTCTGACAACAGGTGCAAAAGCGATTTCATGGGCTTTGAATTTTGACTCGACTTCTAGCATTCGTTTTTCGATGACGAGTAGTTGCTCTTGCTGAGCTGAAGTCAGGTCTTCCCATTGATAGGTTTTTCCGTCGAGAACATAGACCGGTCGTTTTCCGGTATGTAAGTGGCGTATTGATAGTGAACGACCATTGTGATCATTCACCGAAATTTGGCTGTGCTGCTGACTAGCGTTTTGGGTCGTAGCCACAGTGGTTTGACAAGCCAAGAGAATACCCAGCATAAAAATTGAACCGAGCGCTGCAATTAAAGGCTTTGTAAATTGGGTGGACATGTTAAAAGTACTCGTTGTTTATTGGGGTTGCTCTTTATGTCGATGGCCAAACCCAAAAAGTTTGCTTAGACGCGTAAAAAACGAGTTTTTTGTCAACTTTAGGGTAATTGGGGCGTTTTAAATGCAGCCCGTCAGCAAATTTACCTAAATTTACACTTCACCTGATTGAATTTTGATCACATTTATTATTTGATTAATCAATTGATTAACTAAATAGGTCTGGATAAATGAACAAGCGAGGACGCCCTGTCGATCCTGATAAACAGGCTGAGCAAAAGCAGCGCCTTCTAGAATCAGCCCGTGAACTCTTATCTGAAAAGAGCTATCGGAGTATTACTATCCGCGAACTCGGTGACAGAGCGGGAGTCAATTCTGCCATGGTGCGATATTACTTTGAAAACAAAGAGGGGCTATTTGTTGCTTTGTTGGACAAAATGTCAGCCGAGCATTTTTCGGAAGTGCAATCGCTCGCTGTTAGTAATGATCCGATCCGCGGATTAATTGAAAAATTATTGCAAATACTGTCTGAAAATAGCGGCTTGGCTCGCATGATTCATGACGAAGTCTTATCAGATGACTCGCCATTACAAACGGCATTTATCGAACGATTTCCAACAAAAATGGCCCAATTTTTACCGCTTCTTGTGGCCAAACACTGCCAGATTGATGATCCTCAGCGAGCCAAGTACCTCGCTTTCAGTTTGATGACCTTAATCATTATGCCGTTTGTGGGCGAACCTGTACGAAAACTTGCCTGGCACATTTCAGACAAAGAACTCACTGACCCCAGATGGGCCAACCACGTATATTCGCTTTTTATGTACGGCTGCAAACAGGAGCTTAACTAATGTTAAAACGATTGAAGACCAGATTTGCTTTGCCAGCTGTTGCCGGTATCGGATTAATATTATTGGTACTAGTTGTTCAATTGCAACCAGACTTACAACACGATATTCAAGCTCGGCCGAGTGTCCCCGTCAACTATATTACACTGGAGCGTCACTCAATCCGACCAGAAATCATTGGCTTTGGCACCGTAAAGCCGGACCTTGCTTTGCAAGCGAAAGCCGAGGTTACGGGTAGAGTCACCTTCATCAATCCCGCATTAAAAAAAGGTGAAATCTTCGCCAAGGATACCTTGTTACTCAAAATTGATGACAAGGATTATCAGCTCGCCTTAAAACAGGCAGAAGCTGACGTATTAGCTAATCAAGCTAACCTCGAAGAAATGAAGCTGGTTATTCAAAATAATGAAGTTGAACTCCAGCTTGCTCAAGAGAAATTGAAAGTCAGGGAAAACGAATTCGCCAGATTGTCGCAATTAAGAAAAAGCGGCTCGGTATCGCAGAGTCAATTAGACTCAGAGCGACAAAACTTACTTCAACAGCAACAAGAAGTTCAGCAACTCAAAAATAAACAAACAACCTTACCATCAGATCTCGAAGTGATGAAAGCGCAGCTGGCAATTGCCGAGGCAAAACTTGAACGAAGTCAGCGAGACTTAGCAAGAACCGAGGTTCGATTACCGTTTAATGGAAGAATCAGCAAAGTTCATGTAGAGCTTGATCAATATGTTGCGACAGGTGCTCAATTGTTTGACGCCTCAGGCCTCGATAAAGTCGTTATTAATGCGCAATTTACGATGGAACAATTTAGTTTGTTTGCACGAGGTTTCAATCAACGAGAAATCAACTTAGATGATCTTCAAAATTTTTCTAATATGAAAACGATGTTGGCCTCTTTAGGTCTTTCCGCGAAGGTAGAGCTAGCGAATGGAAAGTTTGCATCTTGGCCGGCTAAAGTAGAACGATTTAGCGATGATCTTGATCCTCAGTCAAGAACCCTGGGTGTGACTGTGAGTATCGAAGATAATTATCGGAATATAGAACCCGGGACCAAACCACCGTTGCTTGAAGGCATGTATATGAAAGTCTCACTGATGGGGGCGCCAAGAGATTTTATTGCTTTACCGCGGTTCGCCATTAGAGACAATCAGGTTTTAACGATTACGCCTGAGAATAAACTAAAGCGTGTTCGATTGTCAGAAATACAAACTCAGGGCAATTTGGCTTTAGTCAATAACTTGCTAATGCCTGGCGATAGAATCATAACCTCGGATCTATTCCCTGCTGTTCCAGGAATGGACTTAACGCCAATCGTCGATCAAGTCAGTCAAAAGCAGATGACTCAATGGATATCATCGAGTGAGCAGAAAGGAGACTAACCATGATTCGATTTTTTGCGGCCCACCCTACTGCGGGCAATCTCTTAATGTTGTTGCTCATGGCTATTGGCATCGTCACGTTACCAGAAATTAATCGAGAGACCTTTCCAGAGATCAAACCATATTCAGTAGAAATTAAAGTTCCTTACCCTGGGGCTGCGCCTTTTGATGTAGAGCAAGGAATTTGTTTAACTTTGGAAGATGCTTTAGATGGAATTAGTTTTATTGAAGAAAAAAGTTGTGAAGCGCGACAAAACTTAGGACTAATGACAGTAAAAATGTTCGAACAAGGCGACTTCCCCAAGTTTTTTGATGATGTTAAGAGTGCGATTGATAGTATTAGCGATTTTCCTGATGAAACTGAAGTCGCAACGGTCACTGAAAAAGGACGAACTCAAAATGTTATTTCTATTGCATTAACCGCCGACATACCTCGATCTGAACTTAAGACACTTGCTGAACAATTAAAACAAAAATTGCTGAAAGATCCGGCGATCCCGCTTGTCAGTATTCAAGGATTTTCTGAAAGACAGCTCAGAGTTGAAGTCGCAGACTTTAATCTGCGCCGGTATGGATTAAGCTTACAAGATCTTGCGAATATCATTAGTAAACAAGATTTAGATTTACCCGTTGGTTCGATAGAAACCAACTTTAGCGAAACTCAATTGAGATTTAATGATGAACGACGTACACCGGCAGAACTTGCTGAAATACTTATCATAAGCGGTGAACAAGGCAATGATGTGCGATTGGGAGATATCGCTCAAATCACAGATACCTTTGAATTAGCAGAACAAAAAGTCAGCTACAATGGCAAATCAACTGCGCTGCTCAAAGTGAATAAAAATTCAATCGATGACAGTTTGAGAGTGCTTTCTGCGGTCGAACGAATTGTTGCAAGAGAACAAGCATTGCTGCCCAGGGGCGTTGATTTGTCGTTGACTCAAGATGCAACCAGTATTGTTAAAGATAGAATATCACTACTGGTTACCAATGCATGGCAAGGATTGTTGTTAGTGTTTGCGGTGATGTGGCTATTTTTTACTATCCGCTATGCATTCTGGGTTGTTATGGGATTGCCGGTATCGTTTTTGGCAAGTTTTTTTGTTCTCGGAATGATGGGCATAACAATCAATATGATATCAATGGTGGCGTTGTTGCTGGCGCTTGGTATCTTGATGGACGATGCCATTGTAATTTCAGAATCAATTGGTAGCCAAATTAAAAAAGGTGCATCGCCGTTGAAGGCTGCTGTTGATGGTACCAAAATTGTCGCAAGGGGCGTTGTATCCTCTTTTGCAACCACACTCTGTATTTTTATTGGTTTGGTTTTTATTGAAGGTGATCTTGGGCAAATATTAAAAGTCATACCTATCGTATTAATTGCCGTAATAACCGTCTCTTTGATAGAAGCTTTTTTTATTCTACCAAGTCATTTACATCATTCTTTAGCTCACGCGCACAACAAGCCTTTAGCGAAGTTTAGAGAACAATTTGATAGCAAATTTGAACAAACTCGCCAGAAAGTGTTTAACTTTGTGGAGAAGCTTATCGTGTATCGATATGCATTTATCGGTGGCGTGTTAGCATTATTTTTCTTTTCTTTATCGATGCTTGTTTCAGGCGTACTCAAATTTTCGGCTTTCCCAAGTATTGAAGGCGATATGGTTCAAGCGAGGATCTTAATGCCGGCTGGAACTCCCTTAAAACAGACGGAGTTAGTCGTTGATAAACTACTCGCATCTCTCGAAGAAACCAATCAAATTTTTCAAGTTGAAGAATCACAAAAACTGATCAAAGCCATTACCGTCAGTCATAACGAAAATGCAGATGCATTTGAAACAGGGGCGCATTTAGCAACGATTACCGTTGATTTGCTCACGGCTGAAGAACGAAACACAAGGCTGCAAAGTTTTATTAATCGTTGGCGAGATAACTCTGGTGTGATACCCCAGGCGCAAGTCATTTCGTTTAAAGAGCCCGCAATTGGGCCGAGCGGTCGAGCGATCCAAATACGGCTAATGGGTGACAGCTTTGAGATGTTATCCAGGGCGTCGTTAGATCTTCAGTCTTGGTTGAGTGGTTATACGGGGGTTTACAATTTAATGGACGATCTTCGTCCAGGAAAACCAGAGTTTTCGATTTCGCTAAAACCAGGCGCCTTGAGCCTTGGTATTGATGCGCAAACCATTGCGAATCAACTGAGAGCTGCCTTCCAAGGGGTTAAAGTGTTAGAGACCAATGTTGATTTGGAAACCTTTGAAGTGACGGTAATGTTGGCGGAGGAGTCGCGTGACGAGTTTATCGATTTTGATACTTTCGCGATTATTCATCCAACTTCTAAAGTGGCTATCCCTCTATCCTCAGTTGCTAACATCGAGCAAGCGCGAGGCTTTTCGAGAATTAGTCGGGTTAATAATCAACGCGCACTGACTGTTTATGGTGACATTGATTCTAATGTTAGCAATACCAATGAGGTGCTTAACGACTTAAAAAATCGCTGGATTCCCCAGTTTAATGCCAAATATCCAGAGCTAACCTATTCATTTGAAGGCGAAGTAAAAAACGCAGGTACGACGCAACAGTCTATGGTTAAAGCATTCGTCTTAGGCCTGTTCGGGGTATTTATCTTGCTGTCCTTCCAATTTAAAGGCTATTTAGAACCATTTGTGGTCTTAATTGCGATTCCCTTAGCGTTGATTGGTGTCGTATGGGGACATTTAATTATGGGATTACAATTTACAATGCCGTCGATGCTAGGGTTTGTTTCGCTATCAGGGATTGTGGTCAATGATTCAATTTTGTTAGTTGAGTTTGTTAAAAAGCGTGTTGCCCAAGGTTTTAACGTTCATGATGCAGCGGCTAAAGCAAGTTACGATCGATTTAGAGCAGTATTTTTAACCTCGGTAACCACCATTGCAGGTATGACGCCGCTGTTATTTGAAACGAGTTTGCAAGCACAAGTATTGATACCACTTGCGACTAGTATTGTGTTTGGCATAGCAACTTCGACGTTACTGGTGCTTTTTGTGATTCCGTGTCTATATGCGATTTTGGAAGACTACGGGCTCGCTAAAGCACAAGAACACGCTGAAGA
This sequence comes from Aliikangiella marina, assembly GCF_007004765.1. Lineage (GTDB taxonomy): Bacteria > Pseudomonadota > Gammaproteobacteria > Enterobacterales > Kangiellaceae > Aliikangiella > Aliikangiella marina. Next base: position 160,949 of record NZ_VIKR01000007.1, on the reverse strand, counting down.
GCTTACTCAAGTGACAGCCTGATTCACGAGATTGAAGTTATTACCTAAATAAAGTCATTATCTGCAAAAGGTTATCACTTGAATGCACTGCGGATATTATTGATTTAAAAGGCCATCATAAACGCGTAGATTTCTCAAATAGATAAAAAATTCTTGCTCAGCGTCTTTGTGGGATTCGTAAGGTCCACGTTCACCATTTTCGCGGGTCATAAACCACCAACCCTCAGTCGTGTGGTAGTAACGTTCGGTGCGGAACCAAGACTTAGATTCTTCGCCTTGTCGTACGATCATCTTAATTGCCTCCATGCAATCGTTGGGTATATGAACTACTCTACTTCGAATATAGTGGAATTTGGCTTATTTTTTAAATATTTATCGCTATTTAGTAATTTATTGTCTAAAAATTTTATATTTCAGTCTATTTAAGTGATAAGCCTAAGTCGGCCTAAAGAAAATGTTCAATCAATATTTTCGTTTAGTTGATTTGACTGATTTAGGTGATTTGTGACCAGGTAAGCCAGAATTGAATAAAACGATACATAAAGTGAGAAACAAACACGGCGATAATCAAAAGAACCGTTTTAAGGGAGGTTATTACCCATTGGGTTTCATAAAAGTTTTTTTGCGACAGCCAAAGATAAATCAATAAACCGGCTTGTAACCAATAAAAGTAATGGTCAGAAAATATCGCAACAGATAAAAGCCAATCTAGCGAGTTAGATATTAGTTTGAGTAGTGTTGGCCAGATTAAAATAAAACTATAGATGTTAAGCGAAAAAATAAAATGATCTTGAGCAAAATAGCGTCGATCGATATTAATCAACCATACTAAAAAAGCCAAAAAAGGAATGCTAATGATCACCGTAGATTTTGCGATGGTTGGTGATACCTTGTTGTATTTCTCTGCCAATTCTTCTTCAGATATTTGATGATCAACAAGATACGCTTCAATCGTTGGTACGATTAAAGCCGCATGCGGTTGTAGATATTGTTCTTTTAATGACAGGTTAAAATCGGATAGTGGTGCAGAGAAAAAATAAATTAAATTGAAGATGAAGAATAGCGTAATTGGCGATAAATAGGGTTTGCGAGCGCCGCGTCGGAATTCGCGACAAAGAAAACCAGGTTTAATAAAAAAATATTTGATTGTCTTAAATAGTTTGCCATCTACAGAAGTGAGCTCTTCGACTAAGTGTGAGACCAGAACAAGTAAGGATCGTTGCTCAGCATCGAGTTTTTGCTCTCCACAGGCATCACAAAATTTTCCGTTAAATTGGTTGCCACAGCTTGGACACTGACTCTTATTCATGAGTTAATCCTTACTTTTAGCTACTTTTCCACGATACGCCTTTGACTCGCCTTGATGTGCCAAATAAACAACCCAATATTCGACATGTGGCGAACGTCGATCTTTAAAAAAGCCAACGCCTATTTCATCTTGTAGTAAGTAAAACTCATGTTCGGCCAGTAAGTGAGTACGATGAGTTTCAGAAAGCTTAAACTGTTCCCACATTTCATTGGCGTCGCTAATCCCTCCGGCAATAGCTTCAACGTTGTTTTCAAATAGTCGAGGATAAATTTTTGACAAAGGATAGCCCGCATCAATAAGTCGTTTATTCGCAGAAGAGCGACCGACATGAGTGACCCGCCCTAGCTCAGCCATTTCCTTTGCTTTTTTATCGGCGATCTCAGTGAGTAGTGAATTACAGGAAAGTTTTTGTCTTGGTTGTCTTGGGTCGAGAATAATTAATTTAGCTAATTGTCTCGCATTTTCATTGTTGCCACACTCGCTAAAGGCTAGTGAGCTATTTTCCGGTGATGATTTTTCTACCGAGTGCTTTTCAATTGCTCTCGATTCTGAGGATGCATTGGCGATTCCGTTGTTTAACACTAGTAAAGCTAGAGATGTTTTTATGGTTAAAGCTAAATATTTATACACAGCGATTTCCTTATCAAGTCTTGTTGGCGAACAAAGTTGCGTCGAGGTGATGCTTCTCAGATTGGAGAGCAATCTGGCTTCCATCGATGGCACGCATTGTCGCAACAATGCCGTTAAGGTGATCGAGTTCGTGTTGTAAAAGTTCTGACATTGCTCCTTCAATAAGTCTCTCTTGCGTTTGCCAGTTTTCATCGAGATAATGTATTTTGAAGGATTCATGACGTTTCACCTTAACCATCAAATCTGGAAAGCTCATACAGTCATCCCAAATTTCTATCATAGAATTACTCGAATCGATCACTTCAGGATTGATCAATAGTATTTTCTCAGGGGCTGCCATATAGATTACCCGTTTGGCGACACCGATTTGGATTGCCGATATGGCTCTTCCCCAGCCATACTGCCGGTTAAAAGCCCTCGCAGTATCCGCCAGGTTTTGTTTGAGTACTTTAATTAGTTGGTTATCTCCTATTTCAACAGGGTCTGATTTTTGGAGAAGTTTCGGATTTCCCAACTTAATAATTTCTTGAACAGCCATCGATCAATATCCTCGATAAGTCCTAATTACTAAAGCGCTGTGCCAATAATATTTTGGTATAAAATAGGGTCAGTATCACCTTCTGTTGAGAACAGTAATACTTTCGATTGTTTATTTAATGCGATTTGTTGGCGAATCTGTGCAAATCTTTTTTGTTCCATTAATGTCTTTAATAAACCCAAGGTGACGGCGGCTGACTCGCCAGATATGATGGCTTTATCGTTTCCCATGGGTTTCGCATAAAGACGCATTCCTTGCTCGCTAATGATATCTTGACACTTAATGGTGCCAATCGAACTAGCGTTCAAAATATCCCAGGCCGTCTTGCTGGGCAAACCACAAGCGAGTCCTGCCATAATCGTGTCCATTTCACCATCGTAAAGATGTGGCTTGCCATCATTAATTTTCATCGAGTCATAAAAACAAGGAGCTTTATCAGGCTCAACGATAATTAGGTGTGGCGTTGGTTTCGGGTGCTTGACCAAATAAGCGGCAATTGCCGCAGCCATTGAGCCGACACCGGCTTGTAAAAAAACGTGCGTTGGCCAATCATCAACGCATTGTGAATCAAATTCAGTAAGTAAACTAAAATAACCCCGTTTTATGTCCGCCGGAATGACTTCATAACCATTCCAGGCAGTATCTTGGATAAGTACCCACTCATTTTTTTGCGCCAATTGGTTAACCATTGCAACCGTCTGATCATAATTTAAGTCGGTAATTTCTGCTTGTTCGGCATATTTTGCTATTGCAGCTAAGCGAAACTCTGATGAACCATGTGGCATAAACACATGTGCTTTGCAGCCCAGCATTTTTGCACACCAGGCAACTGCTCTACCGTGGTTACCGTCGGTCGCGGTTGCAACATGAATATCTTTGGTTTGCGCGAATTCCTTCAAGGTTGCAAATTTTAAAGGAAGCTCAGCAGGTAGCGCGAGACGCTGAATTTGTTTGGCGATTGCATAGCTCGCTCCGAGCACTTTAAAGGCTTTTAAATCAAATCGAGTACTCTCATCTTTGACCCAAATCCGAGCCAATCCCAAGTGAGTCGCTAAATCGGAGAGCTCAACCAAAGGCGATTGATTAAATTGAGGAATACTGTGGTGAAAATTCGTTACTGCCTCACCGATATTGTCTGCTACTAGATCGTCAATGATTGAATTCGACTCAGTAGCCGCAATCACATTGGTGTTTAAGCGATGGTTTTTCGCGAATGTAATGGTATCACTCAACGAACAGCTCTCTTTTTTGACTGACAAGCAAAAGTGGCTTCAAATCTCCCTAACCACCCTAGGTGAATTGGTTAATGGGGAGCTTAAGGAAAGAAACTCCCGAGCTGCTTGGCTCAGGAAGCCTCCCCGCACGCATGTTGATTTGTAGCGCAGGTAATATGAGCTTTGGCACACTCAGCTGTTGATCGCGAGTTGTGCGCATTTCAACAAACGCAGTCTCGCTGATAGTGTCATTAATATGAATATTTTTCGCTTTCTGTTCTGCAACCGTTGTTACCCACTGTAATTCCCTACCGCCAGGCATATAGTCATGGCACATAAATAGCCGAGTATCCGCTGCGAGTGCAAGGGTTTTTTGGATGGATTGGTACAAGGTTTGGGCATCACCCGCAGGAAAATCGCAGCGAGCAGTGCCGTAGTCAGGCATAAATAAGGTATCGCCAACAAATGCCGCGTCATCAACAAGGTAAGTGCAACATGCTGGAGTATGTCCGGGAGTCGCCATCACCTGGATCGTTAACTCACCTAAGGGTAACGTATCACCATCTTTAAGCAGCATATCAAAATCAGATTGGTTACCTGCAGCAGAACCCTCAAGTTCGTAAATTTGATTAAAGGTTTCTTGTACTTGCTTAATGCCCTCGCCTATCGCGGTTGGGGCGCCGGTCTGTTGTTTTAGCCAATGGGCTGCTGTTAGGTGATCAGCATGAACATGGGTCTCTAGTAGCCATTTTACGGTTAACCTGTTGGCTTCAATATAATCTAACAGTTTCTGGGCACTTTGCTGGCTAATATTGATTGCAGCGGCATCATAGTCTAGGACTGGGTCGATAATTGCGGCTTGACCCGTAGTCGGATCAGAGACGACATGGGTAAAAGAAAAAGTCGGCTTATCAAAAAACGTCTCTACATTAGCTTGCAAAGTGATTACCTTTCGAGGTTAAGGAATGGGTTAGTGCCTCACTGATTGTAATGCAAATTCAGCATTGGCAAAAGGTGTGATCACGAGCAAATTGGATTAAGATAAAGGAATTAAATCTTTGCCTGAACCGCCTCATCCAGTAAAATTCGGGCATTGGATTTAAGGCGTTAACACCATGAATAAAAATAACGCGAAGGGAAGCTGGTGTATAAGAAATTTCTCCTGATTTATGGCTTAATGAATCAAGCGGATAAGCGGCGCTTACTGCTGATAGTTGTATTGTCGCTCGTCAATGGCGTACTTGGCGTTGCCGGTATTGCCTCAATTGTTCCTTTTATTGGTTTAATCTCTGAACCAGAGTTAATTGAAACCAACGAGTATCTAATCGCTTTTTCCTCTTACACGGGTATTTCAGAGTATTCAGAGCTAGTTGTCGCTTTTGCGATCATCTCGTTTATATTGGTGCTCGCCGGTAATGTCTTAAGTGCATCCGATGTTTGGGTTTCAGCGAAATTTGGCTATTTTAAAGAACGCCAGCTAAGTGGTCAGTTACTAACAAACTATTTGCAAGCCGATGACCTTGAGTTTGCCAAGCAAAAACAGTCAGAACGAGTCAAATCGGTACTAGCCGATGTTGATCGAGTGATTTTAGATACGCTATTTGCACAGATTGATATGTTCGCTAGCATGGTTATGGCAAGCTTAATTTTCATTTTGTTATTGGTCGTTGATTATCAAGCAACTTTAATCGTTAGTGCCGCAATTATTGCGGTATATCTGTTAGTTTACCAAATTGCTTCGAAAAGACTCGATAGACTAGGTAAAGAGTTTGCCGATATTGAAACCGATTTATACAGCGATGTTTTAGAGGCTTTAAAATTACATCGGGAAATAAAGCTTGCAAGAATTCAAGCTTTTTTCGTTGATCGTTATTCGGAGACCTTCCGAGATATGATAACCAATCGATTGAAATATGAGCTCATTAGTTTAGTTCCCCAAAGGGTGATTGAAACGATTGGTTATGCCAGTATTTTGATGATAGCCATTTATTTTGCCTTAGAAGAAAGTTTAGGGGCATCGTCATTAACGCTAATCGGTGTATATGCTTTTGCAATGTATCGATTAATGCCTGCAGTTGAAGAAATTTTTGATAGCTTTGAGCAGATTCAATTTGGCTCAGCAATATTGCGGCGTTTAGTTAAACAGTTAACAAAAGAACAGCCGACTCAGATTTTCGAACCCATTGAATTAAAATCGAGCTCGGTCTTGAAGTTAGCCAACATCAGTTTTGCTTATCGAAGTAATCAACCCTTGTTACTCAATAATATTAACTTAGCGTTCGAATTAGAAAAATTTCATTGCATCATGGGTAAGACAGGCTGCGGAAAATCGACGCTACTCAATATTATTTGTGGATTTTATCGACCGAATAAGGGGACGATAACCTTAGATAATCAAGCAATTGATCTGTATGAGAATAATGCTTGGCAAGATCAAGTCGGTTATGTCCCCGCTAAGGTCAACTTAATGGATGTTTCGCTCGCTGAAAATATTGCACTTGGTTTTGATGAGCAGCAAATCGATAATAATCGCCTTCAGTCGCTACTGGAACTTGTTGAGCTTGACTCTTTGGTGGGGTCATTAAAAGAAGGTGTCTCAGCTATTGTCGGTGACAACGGCTTAAGTTTTAGTTCGGGACAAATTCAAAAGATTGGCTTGGCTCGAGCGCTATACCGACAACCAAAACTACTGATTCTTGATGAATCTACCGATGCATTAGATCTTGCTTCAGAAAAACGAATTTTAAGTAAAATTAAAAAAGAATTTCAATTAACGATAATTTTTGTAAGTCATCGACCTTCAGTGACCGAGTTTGCGGATCAAATTATCGATCTCGAACAAACTCTAGTGAGAGATTAATGGCTAGTCGGTTTCATTTAACTAAAGTTAATTTCTCTGACCTGACCGAATCCCTCATTGCTGAATGGGAAGCACTACTTCCGCAGAGTACGCGACCATCAATCTACGCTAGCTTTGATTATATTGATTTGTCAGTCCAGCATTATGTTGACGAGGAGACAAAATCGGTATTTATATTATTTTTACGCGATCTCAGCTCGCAGAAATTGGTTGCCGTATTTCCGATGAGTCGAGGCGAACGACCTTGCTATAAAAAAAATGTGAGAATGATTGAACATGCGGTTACTACGCATAATAGTGATGTTGATAAACCCTACCCGATTATTCATCGTGATTATGAAAAAATAGCTTGGGAAAGCTTTCGCGATTTTTTTAAGCGCGAATACACCGACTGGGATTGGATTGAGTATGCTGAAGTTATTCCAGAATCCCGATTAAACCATGCGTTGAAGACTTTATTTTCATTACCCTATTTTTACACTAAACAAAATTCTGGGCCCGTTTCACCGATTGTCGATTTAACCCAAAATAAAGATCAGTATTGGGCTGCTCATCGAAATATGAGAAAAAAATATCGAAGAATGCAGCGGGTGCTTGGAGACAACTATTCGTATCAAGTATTCACTCAACCCGACGACATGGAACAATGTCTTCAAGAATATATTCAAACAGAAAGGTTAAGCTGGAAAGTTAATCAGGGCTTATCAGAGGAAACGGGCGAAGCATTTTATCGTGGGTTGATATCGCGACTAGCGCCAAAAGGACAAGCATGTTTTGGTATCTTGTACGATGGTAATACGCCGGTGTCAGTCGAACTAAGTTTTATCTATTTAGATACCGTATACTTCGCCCATGGCACCTACAATAATGAATATAAAAAATTATCTCCCGGTAGTGTCAGTACTTCCAAGTTTATCGAATACTTTCTCGAAAAGAATTATCGTAGAGGTGATTTTTTAGCCGGGTTTGCCCATTATATTAATGCTTGGTCTTCAGAAATATACCCAACTAAAGATACTGTTGTTTTTAAAATTAATCCGCTTTTTTTCTATTACGTTTTTATGTGGTCAAAAGAAAAGCTACGTTTATTGATTAAACGTAACTGGAATAAGATAGTCAATAATGCAAGTCAAAATTCTTAACAGTGACCAGATCGATCAAGTTGATCGGCAGCAGTGGGATCGGCTTGCTCAAAAAAGTGCCACAACCAACCCTTTTTACGAGTCTTGGAATCTAATTCCTGCACTAAAATACTTTACAAAAAACTCGGATGTAAAAGTGGTGGCCGCCTATAAAGCGGAAGAACTAATCGCCTTGTTCCCTATTGAATTGGGTAATCGAAAGTTTGGAATCCCTTATATTGATGTATGGAAGCATCACCATTGCTTTCTCACCGATCCTTTATGCAGTCAGCCAGATGAATTAGCAAAAATTGTTCAGTTTACTATCCGCAATTTAAAGATGTTAGCGTTCAGAATCCGTGATCATTCATTCTGTTCATTTGGGCGAGATATCAACCAAAACAGCGTCATTGTCGAATATTCGCGGGGTGCTATTCTTAACCTTAATGGCGTAGCGAAACATTTAATCAACCTGCCGCGGAAGATTCGGTCTGAAAATAACCGGATTACTAAACGATTTTCGGAAGCAACCAAAGCTGAATATGTCACTTCTGATACTCACCCTAAAGTAGATTGGCTGAAGGTCTTTTGCGAATTAGAGGATAGCGGTTGGAAAGCGAAAGCAAAGACTTCCATTCTATCGGACGATGATACGCTTAACTATTATCAAGCCATGCATGAAAACGCTGCCAAATTGGGAAAAATACAGTACCAGGGATATCGCAATCAATCGACTTGGTTTGCGGTGGCTTTTCGGGTGATATCTAACAATCAAGCATTCGATCTAAAGACTTGCTATAACGAATCGTATAAACAGGTCTATCCCGGGGTGAACCTCGAGTTGGCTAATTTAAAGGCATTAGAACAATATGGCTATCAAAGCTTAGACTCTTGTACGATGTCGGAGAATTATTTGATTAACCGAATTTGGCCTGATCAGAAACCCCTATTTACATCCTTTTATTTCCATGGCGGGATATTGAGTACAGTTTTTAAGTTGATTTATCGACTCAAAAAGCGATAGACGAATGAGGTTTGCTTCATCACTGACAGAAGTTTCTTTCATCGATAGCACAGGCTTCTCTCATCGGTAGCTTATAGGGGATGTCGACTATCATTCGCGGGTTGGAGTTCTCTATTGTTCTTATTCATGTTAAAAAGCAATAATCACCCATTCGACTCTGGAGCAGGAGCGCACCATGCAATATCTACATGCGATGATCCGAACTAATTGTCCGCAAGAATCAATCGACTTTTACGTGAAAGGCTTAGGTTTAAAACTACTCAGCGAGAAGAAAGTTCCGGCCGGTAAGTTCACCCTGTATTTCTTGGGTGAGTCTGAGGATGGCCCAATGATTGAGTTAACTCACAATTGGGATGAACGCGAATACACCGGTGGTGACCAATTTGGCCATCTCGCTTTTAGAGTTGATGATATTTATCAGCTTTGTCAGCATTTACAAGATATGGGCGTCACCATCAATCGGCCGCCTAGAGATGGTCACATGGCCTTCGTGAAAGATCCCAATAATATTTCAATCGAGTTGCTGCAAAAGGGAGATAGCCTACCGCCGCAGGCACCTTGGTCCGAAATGGAAAGCGTTGGCAGCTGGTAGTTGGTCAAATGGTCAAGATTCGCATTAGTTTTTTTGATGCAAATATCGGCTAATATCTAAGTCATCTGAGTTCTCAATAGCCGTCTTGACGGGTATAATCCACGCTCATTTTTTGACCCTTGGAAGCGACACTATGGGAAAACAAACTCCTTTTATCGACTGTCACAAAGCAGCTGGCGCAAAAATTGTCGATTTTGGCGGCTGGGATATGCCTCTTAATTACGGCTCACAGATTGAAGAACATCATGCTGTGCGACAAGATGTGGGGATGTTTGATGTCTCTCATATGACGATTGTCGAAGTTTCCGGGGATGATGCCAAAGCTTATTTGCAGAAGTTACTGGCTAATGATGTTGCTAAACTCACAGTTTCCGGTAAGGCCCTCTACAGCGGCATGCTGAATGAAAAAGGCGGCGTGATTGATGATTTAATCGTCTATTATTTATCGGATACCCATTACCGTGTGGTTGTGAATGCCTCGACACGAGATAAAGACTTGGCTTGGATGGCAGAGCAAGCAGAACATTTTGCTGTGGAAGTCACTGAGAATAACGATTTTGCCATGTTGGCCGTGCAAGGACCCAATGCATTAGAGAAAGCGAATAGCGTATTCTCTCCAGCTCAACAACAAGCAGTTGAGGGCTTAGGCGTGTTCGTTGCTGTTGACAGCGAGGGTTATTTCATTGCTCGCACCGGTTACACGGGAGAAGATGGTTACGAGATTATGGTGCCAGCGAACCAGGCAGAGAGCTTTTGGAACAAGTTAATGGCAGCTGGTGTTAAACCCTGCGGTCTCGGTGCCCGTGATACGCTCCGTTTAGAAGCCGGAATGAACCTTTATGGTAATGATATGGATGAATCAATTTCACCTTTAGAAGCTAATATGGGTTGGACAATCGCTTGGTCAGACGACAGAGATTTCATTGGTAAAGCTGCCCTTGCAGCACAAAAAGAAGCCGGCGTGGCCAACAAACTTGTCGGTTTAGTGCTTGAAGGTAAAGGGGTTATCCGAGCCCACATGAAAGTAGTTATTGATGGCGTAGGTGAAGGCGAAACAACCAGTGGCACCATGTCGCCGACGCTCAAGAAAAGTATTGGCATGGCGAGAGTTCCCAAAGCGACAGGTGAATCGGTTATGTTGGATATACGTGGCAAGCTAGTGCCAGCCAAAGTAGTTAAACCGTGTTTTGTTCGCAAAGGTGAGCCATTGGTGTAAAATGTGCGCCAATTTCATCAATGTCGAGAATTTGGACAACCTAATTTGAGGAAAAAACGATGAGTAATGTCCCAACCGATTTAAAATATGTCACTTCGCACGAATGGCTCAGAATGGAAGACGATGGCACAGTGACAGTTGGTATCACTGACCATGCGCAAGAGCTGCTCGGTGACGTTGTTTATGTTGAACTGCCAGAAATTGACAGCGAAGTTGCCCTGGAAGATGAAATCGCAGTAGTCGAGTCGGTCAAAGCAGCGTCAGACATTTACGCGCCGATTTCAGGAACAATTATTGCCGTCAACGAAGATTTGGAAGACGCGCCAGAAACAGTTAACTCATCGCCCTATGATGATGGCTGGATGTTCAAGATGAAACCTTCTGAAGAATCGGAAATTAATAATCTTCTTGACGCAGAAGCTTACGCTGCTGAAATTGAAGACTAATTTAACTGAAGACGCGACAGTCAGTTAAGTTAGCGAAAAGGGAATGGTTTAGCCTCGGCATGCGTCGGGGCTTTTTCAGTTTTTTCCCAAGTGAAAATTGCTAGTTAGATTTTAGAGAACCCATATGAAACAGAGCCTACACCAGTTATCAAATCACCAAGAATTTATTTCGCGCCACGTTGGTCCGGATGCGGAAGAAACTCGTCAGATGCTTGAGTACCTTGGGCTATCTTCTTTGGATGAGCTGCTAGAGCAAACCGTGCCAAAGAAAATTCGCTTGCCTGAGCCACTAAATATTCCGAGTGCCCGCAGTGAACAACAAGCATTAGATGATATTCGTCGCTATGCAGACTCGAATAAGGTGTTCAAGTCATATATTGGTATGGGCTACTACTCAGTGAAAACACCGACGGTTATTTTGAGAAATGTTTTAGAAAATCCTGGCTGGTACACGGCATACACGCCCTATCAACCAGAAATTGCCCAAGGTCGTTTAGAAGCAATTTTAACTTACCAGCAAATGACGATTGATTTAACCGGCATGGAGTTGGCGAGTGCGTCACTGCTTGACGAAGCAACCGCCGCCGCTGAAGCGATGGCTATGGCTAAGCGTGTTTCCAAAAACAAAAAATCGAACCAATTTTTTGTTGATGAAAATGCCTATCCTCAAGTTATCGACGTGATTAAGACTCGCGCTGAACACTATGGTTTTGAGTTGGTTATTGGGCCAGTTTCTGATGCCGTTAATCACGACGTTTTTGGTGCTTTTGTTCAATACACGGATCGAACCGGTGAGGTGATTGACCTAGAAAACATCATCAAAGGGCTACAAGAAAAGAAAGCGATCGTTGCGGTTGGTGCTGACATTATGAGTTTAGTGATGTTAAAAGCACCCGGTGAAATGGGAGCTGATATTGTTTTAGGATCGTCGCAACGATTTGGGGTACCGGTAGGATTTGGTGGTCCACATGCGGCATTTTTTGCAACTCGCGAAAAGCACAAACGGGCAATACCAGGACGAATCATTGGCGTATCAATCGATAGCAATGAGAAAACAGCTTACAGAATGGCGATGCAAACGCGGGAACAACATATTCGACGTGAAAAGGCTACCTCGAATATCTGTACTGCGCAGGTTTTACTCGCGAATATCGCGGCATTTTATGCGGTCTATCATGGTCCAGAAGGATTAAAGCAGATCGCTTATCGCATTCACCGACTGGCAGGAATCTTAGCTCATGCGTTAAAAGATGCTGGCGTCTCGGTGGTTAATCAATCTTATTTTGATACCTTGACTTTAGATGTTGCAGACAAGCGTGATGACATCATTGCGCGTGCGACAGAAGCGGAAATTAACCTGCGAATTGATACCAACGGTCAAGTCGGTTTGAGTATCGACGAAACGACTAACCCTGGCGACATTCAAACACTCTACTACGTATTGACGGGTGATGATGCCAAGCTCGACATCGCGGCACTTGATACTCGTGCGCAGGAGCATGAGTCATTTGAAGTTGGTTTGCTGAGAACAAGCGAGATTTTGCAGCACCCAACTTTCAATACCCATCACAGCGAAACTGAAATGCTTCGTTATTTGAAGCATCTAGAAAACAAAGATCTGTCGTTAACGCACGCGATGATCGCCTTGGGAAGTTGCACCATGAAACTCAATGCAACTTCAGAGATGTTACCAATCACCTGGCCTGGTTTTAGTCAAATCCATCCGTTTGCGCCTTCGGATCAAACCCTTGGGTATCAGCAAATGATTGAAGAGCTCGAAGGTTGGTTAGTTGAAATTACTGGGTATGATGCGGTATCTATGCAACCTAACTCGGGCGCACAAGGTGAGTACGCTGGTCTATTAGCCATTAAAAAATATCATGAAAGTCGTGGTGAGGGTCATCGTAACATTTGTTTAATTCCAAGCTCCGCACATGGCACTAATCCGGCGAGCGCGCAAATGGCGAACATGAAAGTTGTTATTGTTAATTGTGACGACCAAGGTAATGTTGATTTTGATGACTTAAAAGCGAAAGCTGAAGAAGTTTCTGAAAACTTATCGTGTTTGATGGTTACCTACCCTTCTACTCACGGTGTTTATGAAGAAGCTATCAAAGATATTTGTGCTTTGATTCATGAACATGGCGGCCAAGTTTATATGGACGGCGCTAATATGAATGCACAGGTGGGCATTACTTCTCCAGGCTTAATGGGTTCTGACGTGTCTCACTTAAACTTGCATAAAACCTTTGCGATACCGCACGGTGGCGGTGGTCCAGGTGTTGGTCCGATCGGTGTAAAAGAACACCTAAAACCATTCCTGCCGAATCATTCGGTTCGTAAAGTTCTCAATACTGACGAATCAAATGGTGCAGTATCAGCCGCACCTTATGGATCGGCGGGAGTATTACCCATCTCTTGGATGTATGTTGCAATGCTCGGGCAACAAGGGCTCGAACATTCAACAAAAGTCGCTTTATTAAGTGCTAATTATCTGACGAAAAAATTAAGCGATCACTATCCGATTCTTTATACCGGCCGCAATAATAAAGTGGCGCACGAATGTATCGTTGATCTGCGACCAATCAAGGCTGAAACTGGCGTGACTGAAGTGGATATTGCCAAGCGTTTAATGGATTATGGTTTTCATGCGCCGACAATGTCATTCCCAGTAGCGGGAACACTCATGATAGAGCCAACCGAAAGTGAGCCACTATGTGAAATTGAACGATTCGCAGAGGCAATGATTGCGATTAAAGCTGAAGTTGAAAAAGTGCGCTCTGGTGAGTGGGCTGCGGATAACAACCCGCTTTGTAATGCGCCACATACCCAAGTCGATTTACTCAACTGGGATAAACCTTACTCCATTAAAGAAGGTATTTATCCGGTTGAAGGACAAGAAGATCGCAAACTATGGCCACGGGTTAACCGTATCGATGATGTTTATGGTGATAGGAACCTGATGTGTGCCTGTCCTTCTCCGGAAGATTATCGGTAATATAAGTCACTGTAAAATTAGGCGGTACTCCGCCTTTTTGAATAAAAAACAAGTAGTTATAACATTCTATCAGGGGCTGATCGCCCCTTTTTTGTTTCCACAATTCCCACTTTTAAAATGACTAACCGTTCGTTTTTTAATCTTAAAAACAAAAAAGAGTTGACTGGGAGAGATTATTAATTTAGCTTAATGTAAGCGCTTACAAAAAAACCAGGAGTCGATCTTGGTTTTTTTTGAAGTAGGACTGAAAGCGCTTACATTTACGAAAATAAAAGAGTATAGTCACAGATAACGGGATGGAGATCGGAGGAAAATAATTAGATGAAGAATAATAAATTCAGTAAAACCCCCATCGCTGCAAGTTTGTCGCTCATTCTCGGCACAATGGCCATGAATCCTCTCTATGCCGCCGAGTCAGATACCGAAACCGGGGAAGAGCAAGATGCAGGCGAAGTCGTTTTAATCACGGGGATCCGCGGGAGCTTAATGAGCTCCATGAACAAGAAAAGAGATGCAATCGGTGTCGTTGATGCAATAACAGCGGAAGATATTGGTAAATTTCCAGATACTAATCTCGCAGAATCATTACAGAGAATATCTGGCGTGTCTATCAATCGGCAAAACGGAGAAGGTAGTCAAGTGACGGTTAGAGGGTTTGGCCCTCAGTTTAATATGGTTACCTTAAATGGACGTACGATGCCGGGGTCTTCACTCCCAAGTGGCGGGGGCGCTTCTGATACTCGAGCTTTTAGTTTCGAAAACTTGTCATCTGATGCTGTTCAGTCGATTGAAGTTTTTAAAACGGGTAAAGCGAATATTGCTTCAGGTGGTATGGGATCAACGATAAATATCGTGACGGCGAAACCACTGGATAATCCGGATTTTGTCGCGAGTGTCGGCGCAACGTTAGTGCATGATACGACAGTATTCGAAGGATCAGATGTTACTCCAGAGGTTTCTGGAATTGTCAGTTGGGCAAATCCGGAAAAAACATTTGGAATGTCTTTAAATGCGAGTTTTTCGGAAAGAGACAGCGGTGTTGCAGGCGCCACCATTGACCAATGGCGTTCTTCTCCTTGGGATGGAACGGTCCCAGATATCGATCCTAACAACCCGACTGTTTTCACCAATGAGCCTGCAATCGGTGATACGCACGCTCTACCCTCTAACCTAATTTACTATATGGCAGATCGAGAGCGGGAAAGAACGAATGCGCAGTTAACAATGCAGTTCAAGCCGAAAAGTAATATGACGGCAACTCTCGATTATACCTACGCAAACTTAGATCAAAACGAAGAGCGATCTGAGTTGTCTATTTGGTATGCCGAATACAAAAGTGCTTTAACTTTCGATAATGGTGTTAGCCGGACGCCGATTATTTATCGCGAGGATCGGTTTGATTTAGCACCGAGAGATATTGCCGTTGCACAGATCAATCAAAATGCTGAAACGGTCACTGATTCAATTGGCTTCAATTTCGAATGGGATGTTAATGATCGTTTTCGTCTGGCATTCGATTATCATGATTCCTCCGCAGAAACGACACCGACTCAAGGCTATGGTAATTTCTTGAAAGTTGGTTTAGGCGCTAATGTGGTCGCTGCTCAGGGGGCTAATTATAACAACGGGTTGCCAACCATGATTGTCGAGTTTGATGATTGCGACCCACGAATTGGATTGAACTGTAATAATCAATTTGATCAAGATGATGTCGGAACGTCTATTCAACAGCGAGCATTTTCAGAAAATTATAGTGATATTCAACAAACGCGAATTGATGGTACCTTTGATTTTGATGATTTCAGTGTCGATTTCGGTATTGAAATGCGCGACATGTCAAACCATACCATTCAATCAAATATCAACGACACTATGGGCAACTGGGGAGTAGAAAACCCGGGCGAATTACCTGCTGGTTTCTTAACGCCAGTCAACTTTGCCAATGTTTACAGTGATTACAGTACCGCTGGCGCTTGGACACAAGGATTTCGTGGAGATGCTGCAATGATTGGCGCGTGGGCCGCAAATTTGTATGGCTTTGCGTTTAATCGAAACCCTGATGAGCAGACGAATCGTTTGATCGAAGAAGAAGTCACTTCTGTTTATACGCAATTTCGATTTGAAGGTGATTGGAATCGAAAGCCCTACAATTTAGTCATTGGGTTCCGCTATGAAGATACGACGTCAAAATCTACAGCTAACATTGCGATACCCCAAGAAGTGCTTTGGGAATCTAATAATGATTTCCGAGTAATCGCAGGCTCGTCTGATAACAAAGAAAACTATACTTTGTCGAATGACTATGATCATTTCCTACCAAATCTCGATTTTGATATTGAACTTGCTGAGGATGTAATTGCACGTTTTTCTTATAGTAAAACAATTGCACGACCAAGCTTTGGTAACTTAAGTTCTGCTGCCACAGTGACGGGCGGACCTTCAACACCGACAATACTAGGCAATGCTCAGCCCGGCAGTGCCACAAGTGGCAATCCGGCTCTGGTGCCTTTAGAGTCGGAAAATTTTGATCTATCAGCCGAGTATTACTTTGATGAATCAAGTTACTTTTCTATTGGTTATTACTTAAAAGACGTGAGTAATTTCATCGGCACCGCACCAATAGTTCAAAACTTTTATGGTTTGAGAGACCCTAGTGCCGGACCGAGAGCTCAACAAGCGATTGCTGATTTGCAAGCGATTGGCGAAACTGTTAATGAAACCAATTTATTCTCGATGATGGCTGCTAATCAGCTAGGCGTAGATTATTTCTCAATGACAGCGAATGAGTTTGAAGCCGCAGTTGATATTTCTGCTAATGCTGACGATCCTTTGATGCAATTTTTATATCAAGCGCCAGTTAACAATAAAGAAGCACAAATCGATGGATTTGAAATCGCTGTCCAACACTTCTTTGGCGAGTCTGGTTTCGGTATTCAAGCGAACTACACAACCGTCGATGGAGATGTTGGTTTTGATTTGTCTGCAGCACCGGATGTTACTCAGTTTGCATTGCAAGGACTTAGCGATACCGCAAACGTGGTCTTTATGTATGAAAAATTTGGTTGGAATGCGCGCTTGAGTTACAACTGGCGAGATGACTTTCTTAACAGTGCCGCTCGATATGCCTCCGAGCCAGGATTTGTTGAGGAATATTCGCAAGTTGATCTGAGTGTTGGTTATGAGTTTAACGAAGATTTGACCATTCAATTTGAAGGCATCAACTTGACCGAAGAAAACTTTAGAGTCCATGGGCGAACAAGCGTTCAAATGTGGAATCTAGAGGAATATGGCGCTCGCTACAGTTTAGGCGTCAGATACTCTTTCTAACATCATTCAACATGCAGTTAGAATTTAGGCCGCCGAATACCTCCCTATTCGAGCGGCCTTTTTTTAAACATTTTTTAAATACTAGGGCTTTTGAGTAAGATATTTTTAAATTATGCTTAGTGAGAGAGTAATTTGGGGAATTCATTATGGCTAACATAGAAGTTTTAAATAATGTGACGCACAAGAATTTAAGGGTTGTAACCCACCAGTCCAAGGTACTTGGGGATGACGTAGGAAGCGCCCTCACCTTCCCGACTGAATATGGTAGCGTTATGCTCGAATACCCCATTTTTTTTCGTAAAGATCCTGACACGGGAGAATTTTGCTCAATTTTATTATTGGGGTTACGAGAAGATGAAAACTTATTTTTAGATAATCAAAGGTGGAAGGGAAATTATATTCCTTTAGCGTTTGCCCGAGGACCTTTTGTGATTTCTTATCAAGATCAACGACCAATTGGTAAAAGTAAACAAGAACCAATTATTAGTATTGATACTTCGAGTCCTAAAATAAGTGAGCTTGAAGGCGAGTCGCTATTTGATAGTGATGGCCAAGCGACTCAGTTCACTCAGAAAATTAACCGATATCTACTTGCCATACACAAAGGCATCGAATTTAGTAAGGCGATGTTTGAGAGTTTCAATCGTTTTGGTTTAATTGAGCCAGTCAATCTAGACATTCAACTGGATAGTGGGCAAGCGATTAAAATACCGGGTAACTACACGATCCATGAGGATAGACTGTTGAACCTTAAAGGCGATGCGTTAGAGGAGCTCAACAAGAATGGCTATCTACAAGCCGCTTATTCAGTCGTTGCTTCCTTAGGCAATATGAGAAAATTAATTGAAATGAAAAATCAGCGAATTTTTTTGCGACAAGAATAATCAATACTAAGGAGCTGTTTTGTCCAATAACAGAATTCAAAAAGTTGTAATTGTTGGTGGTGGTAGTGCTGGCTGGATGGCAGGTGCGGCATTAGCCAAGCTGTTGGGAAAAAATCTTGATATCTCGCTGATCGAATCCGAAGAGATCGGTCGAATTGGTGTGGGTGAAGCAACAATACCGCCGTTGAGAGTATTCAATCAATTATTGGGTATTAATGAACAAGATTTTATGCGTTCATGCCAGGCAACTTTTAAGTTGGGTATTGAATTTCAAAACTGGGGTGAGCGTGGCGACAGTTACATTCATTCTTTTGGCGCAACAGGAAAAGTTTGTTGGGCTGGAGAGTTTCAGCATTTTTGGTTAGGCGGTCTAGAAAGAAATATACAAAATGAATTTGGCGACTACTGCTTAGAGCTCAAAGCTGCGAAAGCGGGTAAATTCGGCTTTAACAAAGATATACAGCTTAACTATGCTTATCATATTGATGCTGGACTTTATGCCGCTTATTTAAAAAGGTTTGCGATGACTAACGGGTTAAAATGGATTGAAGGTCGAATTACCCAAGTTCATCAAAATACTGAAAACGGATACATAGAATCTGTCGAATTAAGCAATGGACAAAAAATAGCTGGTGATTTTTTCATTGATTGTAGTGGCTTCGCGGCTAAGCTAATTGAAGAAACTTTAGAGGCTGGATTTGAGAGTTACCAAAGCTACCTCCCTTGTGATTCAGCAGTTCCTGTGCAAACCGTTAAGCATGGTGACCCAAAACCTTACACCCAGGCAATTGCGCATGATTTTGGTTGGCAATGGCGAATTCCACTGCAGCATCGTGTGGGTAATGGCTTGGTTTATTGCAGTGAGTTTGCCTCGGATGAAACTGCCCAAGAAACCATTATGAGTAATTTGGAAAGCGAAGCGATTACCGATCCCGTAGTTTTAAAATATAAAACAGGAACCCGCAAAAAAGGCTGGGTTAAAAACTGTGTCGCGATTGGGTTATCAAGTGGATTTTTAGAGCCAGTCGAGTCGACCGCGATTCATTTAATTATGTCTGCTGTTTTGCGCTTGATGCGTTTATTTCCTCACAACGAAATCAGCCAATCGAATGTTGACGAATATAATCGTCAATATATTGAAGAAATGGAACGGATTAGAGACTTTATTATTTTGCACTACAAGGCGACAGAAAGAGAAGACTCTTCATTCTGGCAATATTGTAAGCACATGACAGTACCTGAAACGCTCGCTCATCGTATGCGATTGTTTAAAGATACCGGACGAGTCTGTATTACTGACACGGAACTATTCAAAATTGACTCCTGGACTCAAGTGATGCTCGGTCAGCGAGTTAGGCCGGATAATTACCATCAAATTGTAGATATGATGCCCGATGGTGAGTTGGACAGGTTTTTAATGATCCTCCGAAATCAGGTCGATAGTCAGCTAACCAATATGCCGACACATCAGCAGTTTATTGACCATTACTGCAAAGCAAATCCGATTTAAATTTCTAACACAGTTGTTTCAAAAATCACAGCGACAAAATGAAAGCGCTTACTACTAATGAATTTTTTTAATAACAACGTAAAACGATAAATTATGCAGCAAAAAATCAGATTAAAAGAAAAATTGGGTTATGCCTGTGGCGATATTGCATCAAATTTTTACTGGCGAATTTTTGATGTCTTTTTGTTTATTTTCTTTACTGATGTGTTTGGAATCTCCGCTGCTGCGGTTGGCACAATGATGTTAGTAACAAGATTAATCGATGCGTTTAGTGATCCTATGATGGGGGCCCTCGCCGATAGAACCAATACTCGTTTTGGTAAATTCCGCCCCTATTTAATTTGGGGTATCATTCCGATGGTAGCTGCAGGTATTTTAACCTTTACTGTGCCCAACTTAGATGAAGATGGAAAGTTAGTCTGGGCCTATGCCAGTTATATTTTTATGATGTTGGCCTATACCTTTATTAATGTGCCTTATGGCGCGTTGTTGGGTGTTGTAACCGACAATACTCAAGATAGAACCAGTCTTACAAGCTTTCGATTTATCGGCGCCTTTGGCGGTGGTACCTTGGTCGCGTATTTTACGCCGGAACTGGTCTCATGGTTAGGTGGTGAAGATGAGGCTAGGGGGTGGCAGCTAACCATGGCTGTTTATGGTTTGATAGCCGCACTGTTATTTATTACCAGCTTCTTAACAACGCGAGAGAGAATTAGTCCGCCTAAAAACCAACAGTCGAGTATTGGCCAAGACATCGCCGACTTGCTTCATAATCGACCATGGGTTGTTTTATTTTCGCTTGCGCTGATCATTATGTTAACGATTACGTTGCGTGCAAGCAGCGGTACTTTTTATTTTAAGTATTATGTAGGTAGAGAAGATCTAATCGGTGCTTTCGCGACGGCCTATATGATCGCCTTAGCAATTGGCGCAGCTGTCACTCCTTTATTGACTCGTTTGCTCGACAAAAGACAGTTACTCCTCTATTTGATGTTGGCTGTCGCGGTTCTTTCCTCCGCGTTTTATTTTATTCCGAAAGATCAAATCGGATTAATGTTTACTTTGCAGATCTTAATTGGTCTATGTCTTGGTCCTAAATCACCCTTAGTATTCTCCATGTATGCCGATACGGCCGATTATTCTGAATGGCAAAATGGTCGTAGAGCAACAGCAATGGTTTTTTCTGCCGCTGCTTTTTCTCAAAAAGTCGGTGGTGCAATTGCTGGTGCGATTATGGGTTATGTCCTTGCATCTTTCGGGTATGAAGCGAATCAAGTTCAGAGTGGTGCGTCAGAACAAGGAATTGTTTGGTTACTCACCGTCATTCCTGGTGTGTTTGCATTTATTGCTGTTTGGATAGTTAGTTTATACCCGCTTAACCAATATAAACTTGAAAGCATCCAAACAGAATTGTCTGAGCGACGAATAGCGGAAAAGGAATCTGCAAGTGTCTCAACAATCTGATCTATTTTATTCTACAAAAGAACGTATAACGCTTACTTCGCCAACTGAGTTAGATCAAGCGAGTGGATATTTATGGAATAAAAAAATGTTGCTTCAGGTGAATTGTGCGGGCTATGTCAAAAGCCAGTATATGCAACATGATGCTTCTAAATATTCCTATGGCCCAAATATTGAAGCGAAAACTTTTATGATGCCCGAGCAAGAATTTTATGCGCATCATCCGGGACGTTTTTTTTATATCAAAGAAGAAAATAAGGATTCTTTGATATCAATACCATTTGCTCCGGTCAAAAGTCAGTTAGAGTCTTTTGAGTTTTCTGTTGGTCAAAATGATATTTGTTGGCGAATTAAACACGGTGGACTGAAATATAAAATCAGTCTTCAATTAGCCAAAGAAGACGTAGTAGAATTATGGTCGCTGAAGATAATTAATCAAACGAATAAAGTCAAAAAGATAAACGTATATCCTTATTTTTCGATCGGCTATATGTCATGGATGAACCAGTCAGCGAGTTTCTCTAGTGAATTGAATGGCATTATTGCCTCGAGCATTGCACCCTATCAAAAAACAGAGGACTACTACAAACAGAAAGATTTTAAGGACCTTACTTTTCTTTTATCGAATAAAAAAATAGATTCGTATTGTGCTCAGCTTGCGGCATTTGAAGGGACAAATGGATTACATAATCCAGAAGCGCTTAAGCAAGAAATTTTAAACAATGATTCGGCGAATTATCAGACTCCGGCAGCCATATTGCATCATCATATCGAAATCAATCCAAAAAAAGAAACTCAACTTAACTATCTTTTTGGTCCGGCGAAAGATATCGAAGACGTAAAGCAATTTAAGCGATTCTATTTTGAACAAAACGAAACGGCTTCTTCAAAGCTAAAATTTGACGCTTTTAAAACTGCTAGTATGACAGGGCCTGATGTATTACAGATTGAGACGCCAGATCCGGATTTCGATCGTTTTGTCAATCAATGGCTACCTCGACAAGTTTATTACCACGGCCGAGTCAACCGTATGACGAGTGACCCACAGACCAGAAATTATTTACAAGATAATTTAGGTATGTGTTATCTCGACAGCAATGCAACTCGTCATGCGCTAGTCAAGGCATTAAGCCAACAATTTAGAAGCGGCGCGATGCCCGATGGAATCCTGTTGAACCCAAAAGCTGAGCTTAAGTACATCAATCAAATTCCACATACTGATCATTGTGTTTGGCTACCGTTATTGTTAGAGGTTTATTTAGATGAAATGAATGATTATCAGCTACTAGAAGAAAAAATTCCGTATGCAGATTGCAGTGATAGGCATACCGTCAGAGAGCACATCGAGCGTTCAATCATTTGGTTGGTGAATGCAAGGGACGAGCGCGGTTTAAGTTATATCGAGCAGGGTGACTGGTGCGACCCCATGAATATGGTCGGTGTAAAGGGCATCGGTGTCTCATCTTGGCTTTCGGTTGCAACAGCATATAGTCTGAATGTTTGGGCGAAAATTTGTAGACAATCCGGTAAAGAAGACAAAGCCGAAGATTTGATTGAGAAGGCTCAAGAAATTAATAAAGCAGTTAATGACTATTGCTGGATTGATGGATGGTATGCCAGGGGGATCACTGATAACGGCCGGGTATTTGGTACTAGCGACGATGAAGAAGGAAAAATCTACTTAAATCCACAAAGCTGGGCGATGTTAAGTGGAGCCGCAGATTCAGTCAAAATGAATCAACTGTTAGAAGCAATCGAAGCCAATCTCGAAACACCAGATGGTGTTATGATGTTGGCACCGAGTTATACTCAAATGGTTGAGGATATCGGTCGAATTACCCAAAAATTTCCCGGTGTTGCTGAGAACGGTTCTGTCTATAATCATGCGGCCGCTTTTTATGCTTATAGTTTGTATCAACAAAATTATAGTGATAAAGCGTTTCGAGTGTTGCGGACTATGATCCCTGACGGTTCCAATATTGAGCGTCGAGGTCAACTACCGCTATTTGTACCTAATTATTATCGAGGTGCTTATCATCAATTGCCAGAAGTTGCGGGTCGCTCAAGCCAACTAATCAATACCGGTACAACGGCTTGGTATTATCGTTGCGTGATAGAAAACTTGTGTGGCTTAAAAGGTTCTCAAGGCGATCTGTTAGTTAATCCTCAACTTCCCAGTCATTGGAATATTATGCAAGTGACAAGACGATTTAAAGAGGCGACTTTTAACATGCAAGTTGAGCGGGACGAAAATGTAGTTTCTCAACAAGTTTATTTGGATAATAAATTACTAGACACGGCCAAAGTGACTAATATTCAGCCGGGTAAGGAATATCAGCTGCGGGTTCTCATTCCGATAGTCAATGAAAACAAATTCGTATGAAGGACTCTCGATTAATTGTCGTTATGGGTGTCAGTGGAAGCGGTAAAACTTCATTGGCGCAAGCAATTGCGAATACACTTAATTGGTCTTTTGTTGAAGCGGACGACTTCCACAGTGAAGTGAATAAGCAAAAAATGGCGAAAGGGATAGCTTTGAATGACGCTGATAGATTGCCATGGATAAACATGATATGTCGTGAATTATTTTTAAAGGCGGATAGTGGTAGTAATTGTGTTTTATCATTCTCTGGTCTTAAATCGACTCATCGTCAAATGTTAAGAGAATTAAATGCTATTGTTGCTTTTCTTTACATCGACCTATCACAAGCCGTCATTGCATCAAGGTTAAATCAGCGAGAAAATCATTTCTTTAACCCAAAGTTATTGGACTCCCAATTTAAAGCAATGGAAGATCCCAGTAATGAAGCAGATATCATTCGGTTAACCGATGATCTTGAACTCAATGATTTATTGGCATTATCATTTAAACAACTAAAACAAAGCGAATTTATACAATGAAAAAGCTCGTTAACCTATCGTTGTTGCTTATTGCGGCTAATTTGCCTGCTCAGGAAGTACCTAAGGCAAAGGTTGCGCCAATCATTGATGGTATTGCGGAACAAACGCCATGGCAAGGAGATGACTGGTATCTTATAGATAAAGCGATTATTGGTGATCTCCCGGATAAAAGTGATTTTAGCGGGCGTTACAAATTGCGTTGGGATGAAAACTATTTATATCTGCTGGCTGAAATCCAAGATGACGTTTTATTTGATGCTCGTCCCGATCCCTTAAAACAATACTGGGACGATGATTGCTTAGAGGTATTTATTGACGAAGATGCATCAGGCGGTGATCATTTATATAACTATAATGCTTTTGCCTATCATATCGCCCTAGATAATCAATCAGTCGATATTGGTGAGAAAGATGCCAATGGCAATGAACAATTCCTTTTGTTAAACGACCATGTCAAAAGCCAATGGAAAAGAGGTGAAACCGCACCACATACCATTACCTGGGAAGTCGCCATCAAACTTTTTAGTGACAAATTCTCACCTGAAGAAGAAAAGAATGCTTCTCGCGTATATCTAAGCAAAGATAAAAAAATCGGTTTTATGCTGGCTTACTGTGATAATGACGGCTCTATGAGAAGAGAGCATTTTGTGGGTTCCCATGAGATTACACCTGTCAATGGCGATAAAAACCTTGGTTATAAAGATGCGAGTGGTTTTGGGAAAATTCGGCTTATTGACTAATTTGAACCAAGTATGAGATGAGTTAAAAATAGTTGTTCGTCTGGATGATGGCTTGCGGTGATAGAAAATCCGTTAATACCCATTTAAACGCTTTGCATTCCATATTTTAATATCTTATTGATCAATTCTCGATTACTCGGTAATGCATCTAAATATTGATGGGTCGTTTGTTGAGTCTCGCGGAAGAAATTAATCGCTTTTTCGTAGTCACTGGTTTTCCGATCGGTATGGCTAGGAAGTGTTTCAAACCCCATACCATATAAAATATATTGCCAGCTTGCTGACGGAAAGACTTCGTTGATATGTGTAAAATCATGTGGGCTTGGCGGTTGGTGCTTCCAGAAAGTTAACATCTCTTTGAGTGAATCAGGGATTGTTTCAGGTTTACAATTGTCGCACCAATAACTGGTATCTTCTCGTTTGGTCAATACATAATGTAATTTTAAAAAGTCGATAATTCTTTGCCAGCGATATAAAAAGAGCTTGTTAAAACGCTTTTCTGCAATTGCCATTACTTCGCGGTTTGCCGGTAAATCTAAACTAATTTTAGCAATAGCCAGCTCAATTAAAACTAAAGCTGAAGCTTCGAGGGGTTCAAGAAAACCGGCAGCCATACCAATTGCCACACAGTTTTTATGCCAGAATTTTTCTCGATGACCGGGAT
The DNA here is from genome assembly GCF_007004765.1 of Aliikangiella marina. Lineage (GTDB taxonomy): Bacteria > Pseudomonadota > Gammaproteobacteria > Enterobacterales > Kangiellaceae > Aliikangiella > Aliikangiella marina. The sequence goes on along the minus strand of NZ_VIKR01000007.1, from coordinate 135,514 downwards.
TAAATTGAATTTTCCTAACGGTAAGTTCATCAACACGATCTCGGTCGAGTTTTTCTGCAATATAGGCTCTTAATTCCTTTTCAGCATCTTCGTCTGAAATATAGTCACTGGCATAAGCGTAACCGACACCACGCCTAGTCGGTAATCCAATATCCCAAATCCAGCCGGCGCTTTGAGCGGTAGAGATGGTGTGGGAAGCGATTGGGTCGTCTTCATTCTGGTAAGGCACTTGAATAGCTAAAGCACTATCATTAAATAGAATATCTTTTTTTGACTGAAATGGAATTTGATAGTGTTGTCCTAGGAGTAAAGATTTCAAACCGGTACAGTCAATAAATAGGTCGCCGAAAAGTCGACCATTTTGTTGAGTAGTGAGTGATTCAATATAGCCATCATCATCATTGTTTATGTCGATAACATGATCAACAATCAATTCTACATTGAGTTTTTCAGTACAATGTTGCTTTAAGAACTCTCCTAACTTCGGCGCGTTTAAGTGATAAGCATAGTTGGCAACTGATGCATATTCTGGTGTAGAAATCTGTTTAGGTGCTTTACCTTGCTCACATAAATGACCTTGGTAACATACGGCATCGGCAAAGGCGATTTTATCTTTGTGGTGTTGCCAAGCATGGACTAAGTTTGTTTTAGTGTAGCCGTTAGGAATCACCAATGGATGGTAATACGCATCATCGTCTTTGCCATCTACCCATTTACAAAACTTGGCTCCTTGCTTAAAAGAAGCATCACATGAACGAAAAAAATCAGTTTCACTAACGCCAATTTTATCGAGTGTTTCTCGCATCGTTGGCCAAGTTCCTTCGCCGACACCGATAGCAGGTACGTTGGGTGATTCAATCAAGGTTATTTTGATACCGTTTTCAGCACAAGCATTGTGCTCAGCAGCGAGTAATCCGGCAGCTAGCCAGCCGGCTGAGCCACCACCAACAATTACAATTTTTTTAACTAATGGCTGTGTCATAAGTATAAGTAGCTTAGTTTATCGACATTCAATGACATTTTTGGACTTAGTCGTGGTTATTTCTAGTTTAGCAATCTCAACAATTTGTGGTTTATTCGTTGATAGAACGAAGGGAGCGATGATTTTATCCATTGTTGCTCCTTTATTCGAAAAACAGGCTAACGCTATTTGAACAGTTTGCCAAGCCTTACGCTCTGCGGTTTTAAGTAAGTTTGATAAATCGATAGCTGGATTACACTCCTGCTCGCAACGCATCGATAAATATAATGGCAGTTCCTCTGCATGGTTTCTTCTAATGTCAAATGATAGTGCAGCATTTGCATCGGCATATCCACGCAAGTCGAAAACAAAATTATCTTGTATCTCAAACATCACTCTGGCGTCACCGGTAAACTCTATTCGTCGCGCATCTTCCTGAGTATCTCGATCGATCGTTTGGTATTTAATACTGGTACCGCTAAAATTATTACTTGTGATTAGCTCAACATCGGATTCGTTGACAATTGCCGGTCGCCACGGCGCGTTAAAAAGATTGAGCGCAATTAAGTCGCTATTGAGCGTTTCTATTTCTTCATCTAGGTTATCAGCAATAATATTGGTGTCGCTATAACTTAATCCAAAACCATAGGGTAACAATGGATTATATTGTGTGTCATATCGATTGACTGTTGTCTGAATAGGAGAGTTTGGCCAAGAAAAAGAAAGCTTGCCGGTAAAGTCAAAATCTACTTCTCCATTTCTTTTGCGGAAAATTACATCTGCTATCCCCTGCCCTTCAGTTCCAGGCAGCCAAGCCGCAACAAATGCATCAGATGCATTGAGCTCTGGATTAACCCACATGGGTCGACCGCTAATGAAGATAGCGATAACCGGAATATTATCGCGTTTAAGCTTTTTTAGGAGTGCCAAATCGCGTTTGTTACCCCGTTGATACTCGAGGTTATCGAGGTCGCCATTACCTTCTGCATAAGGCTCCTCTCCAAAAACCACGATAGCTACATCGGGTTTGGTTTGGTAATTGCCTTGTGGACTAAACTCAATATTCGCGTCGCTATCGGCTAGCTTATTTTTAATACCATCAAGAATAGAAGTTGCTCCAGGAAAATCATTGTTAGTATTGCCTGTACCTTGCCAAGTAATAGTCCATCCGCCAGATTGCTTACCAATATTATCGGCTGCATCGCCGGCGATTAAGATATTTTTATTTTGTGGCAAAGGCAGGAGATTATTTTTATTTTTGAGCAAAACCAATGATTCTCTAACCGCTTGGCGAGCAATAGCACGGTGATCTGGATGCCCAATCAATTCAGTTTTCCCAGAGAGAAGCCGTTTCGCTGGACTGGGTTTATCAAATAGTCCCGCCCGAACTTTAACCCTGAGTATGCGTGAGACAGCATCATCTATTCTACTCATTGGAATTTCGCCTGACTTAGCTTGCGCAAGCGTATTGTAGTAGAGTGGTTTCCAACTATCGGTTGGTGCCATAAACATATCGAGTCCGGCATTGATACTTTGTGAGCAGCTTTCATTACTGCAGCCTTTCACCTGTCCATGACCGTTCCAGTCGCCGACAATAAAACCGTCAAACCCCATTCGATCTTTCAAAACTTGAGTGAGTAAATAGTAACTACCATGATTTTTTTTCCCATGCCAGCTATTGAAAGAGGCCATAACAGTTTGTGCGCCAGATGTTAATCCACCGATGTAGCCCTGAGCATGCACTTTATAGAGTGCTTCTTCGCTAGCGATGTTGTTTCCTTGATCGTCGCCTTTTTCAGTTCCCCCATCACCTAAAAAATGCTTCACCGTGGCAATCACTTTATCATCACCTAAAAACTGATTACCTTGCCCTTGAAGTCCGCGGACGATTGCTGCTGAGTAGGCTTTGACGATCTCCGGATCTTCGGAGTAGCCCTCATAAGTCCTTCCCCAACGGTCATCTCTGACGACAGCAACCGTTGGTGCGAAAATCCAGTCAATTCCAGTTACCATGACCTCAGTTGCAGTTGCTTGAGCAATTTGCTCGATAAGCCGCGGATTATTAGCTGCGCCTAAACCTATGTTATGTGGAAACAGTGTTGCGCCGATAACGTTGTTATGTCCATGGACAGCATCTGTGCCCCACATTGTCGGAATGGTTGAGCCATCCATCGATGCGTCGATGGAAGCCAGATACATTTGTTCGGCAAAATCTATCCAGTCGGATATGGAAGATTGTTTTTTTTGATTGGGAAATGAGCCCCCGCCATTTAGGTAGGAACCAAAACCATATTTGCGCATGTCTTCTGGGGTTATCGAGCGAATCTCAGGTTGAATCATTTGTGCTATCTTTTGCTCGATAGTCATGCTTTGTAAAATTTCTTGAACTCGTTTTTCAGTCGAACGATCCGCTTGAATGGGATTAGCCACAACTGGCCAGAACGCCGGGACGGTTTTTGACACTTCAACATGTTGTTCAGCTTGGTCGATATTTGCGTCGGGCGCTTTCTCTTGGGAGCAGGACACTAACGCAAAGCTAGTCGCGATCAAGGGAGTTAGAATTTTCAGTTTATTGTTAAGAGATTTGAGTTCCATAAGCTATTTTTGATTATTTTGAAAAGAGGGTTTGTGTCCGAGTAGTCCGTAGTAAGCGATATACAGATAACACATCAACGGAATGAAAAATGCCATTTGGATGCCGATACTGTCAGCTGTTATTCCCTGAAGTAGTGGCAAAAAGGCACCACCAACAATCGCAAGGCACAAAATACCCGAGCCTTGGCTGGTGTAAATTCCTAGATGAGCGATTGCTAATGTAAAAATTGTTGGAAACATAATTGAGTTACAAAGTCCGACCAATAAGATCGACCACATTGCGACAAAACCTTGAGTGAATATTGCGATGGTGATCAAGATGCAGGCGCATACTGAATTAAACGCTAACGCCTTCCCTGCAGGAATTTTCTGCATGACAGCTGCGCCAATAAATCGGCCAACCATAGCACCGCCAAAGTAGTAAGTAACATAGTGGGCGGCTTGAGACTCTTCTATTCCGGCAATTGAGCGCAGGCTAATAAAGTTAACTAAAAAGCTGCCTATGCCGACTTCCGCGCCAACATAGACGAAAATCGCGACTGCACCCAACACGAGATGGCGATATCGCCATGCCGATTTATGCGGTGACTTAGCCTGGTTTGAATGAGTATCATGAGCAATCTTGGGAAGCTTAAGAAACGCAAACACAATTGCTAAAATCAGCAGAGCGCCTGCTAGCAAAAGGTAGGGAAATTTGACCGCATCTTGAGAACCAACATCACTAGAAATGCCATTAGATTCTCCCATTGTTGATAAGATGAGGATTGCGCCAAATGATGGCGCTAGTGTTGTTCCCAGCGAGTTAAAAGCTTGCGTTAGAGTTAGCCGTGAGGAAGCCGTTTTGGGATCGCCTAGTATCGTCACATAAGGATTGGCTGAGACCTGCAAAATAGTAATTCCTGATGCCAGCACGAATAATGCGAGCAAGAATATTCCATAGATCCCAATTGATGCCGCTGGATAGAAAAGCAAGCACCCAATTCCGGCGATGATTAAACCGAATACGATGCCACTCTGGTATCCGATCCGCTGGACCAATGCGCCCGCAGGGAGTGACACCAAAAAATAGGCGCCAAAAAAACAAAATTGGATAAGCATTGCCTGGGTATAACTGAGAGAAAATTGAGATTTGAGGTAGGGGATCAAAATATCATTGAGTGCCGTTAAAAATCCCCACATAAAAAATAGAGATGTTAAAGCGACTAAGGCAAATCGGAATGTCTGTTTGCTCTCTGATTGCGCAGGTAAACCCTCTGATGCGATAGGTGAGTTTGGCATATAGTTTTCCATTCACTTTGTTGCTTTAAACGCAGGTTTTCTCAATTTCTAGACTCATTAGATTAAATGGTTGACCTTTATCTTTTTTACCTCTAACCTAATGTAAGCGCTTTCATTTATATCACACTGATTGTTAAAAGCAATGTATTTTGCGACAAAAAGTAAGCGCTTACATGTTTTTGGGGAAAAACAAAGAAATTATCGCCTTGTGCTGGTGTGATCTAGCTTGCTGATTTTAATGGTTTATGGCGGTTGTTAGTACTTACTGACTATGGGCCGCCTTTTGAAATTTAAATAGGGATTTAAAAGAAGAACGATGAAGATTTCACTACCGAATGACTCAAAGTTGCTATCGCCTGAGTTTACCTATGGTGTCGCAACGGCCTCGTTTCAAATTGAGGGAGGGGTTGATGAACGCCTCCCTTGTATTTGGGATACTTTCTGTCGTGTTAAGGGAAAAATAAAAGATAACTCTAATGGTGATATTGCTTGCGACCACTACAATCGCTGGCAACAGGATATCGATCTAATTGAAACATTGGGAGTTGATGCTTATCGACTCTCGATTTCTTGGCCAAGAGTCCTCAAAATGGATGGCTCCATCAATCAAAAGGGGGTCGATTTTTATAAGCGTATTCTTGATCGATTAAATGACAAACAGATCAAGCCATTTGTCACTTTGTATCATTGGGATCTACCTCAACACCACGAGAATAGAGGTGGCTGGCTAAACCGGGAAACTGCTTTCGAGTATGCCGATTACGCCGATAAAATTAGTCGTGCCCTCGGTGATAGAGTATTCAGTTATGCGACATTAAATGAGCCATACTGTAGTGCTTACCTTGGGTATGAAGCGGGCATTCACGCGCCAGGACTGGCGAGTAAAAAATATGGAAAACGTGCTGCGCATCATTTGTTATTAGGTCACGGGCTCGCGATGAAAGCTTTACAGGCGAACAGCCCCAATACTCAGAATGGTATTGTTCTAAACTTCACCCCTTGTTATCCGTCAACGAGCGCTTCGGCAGATATCCAAGCGGCAAAAATGGCTGATGCTCATTTCAATCAGTGGTATATCAAACCACTCTTCGACGCCGAGTATCCTGAGATTATTGAGACAATTCCCAAAGATGAACGTCCGGAAATTTTTGCAGGCGATATGGAAATTATTGCCGCGCCACTGGATTTTATGGGCGTCAATTTTTACACTCGGCAGGTTTATCAAGCAGATACTGAAAATCAATTTGTATCTTTGCCACCAAGTGAACCTGTTACGGATATCGGATGGGAAATTTTTCCGCAAGCGTTTGTTGATTTGATGAGCGATCTCAATCAACGATATGATCTACCGCCAATCTACATAACCGAAAATGGCGCAGCGATGGCCGACGATTATCAAAATGGCGAAGTGATTGATTATGATAGAACTCGATATGTGCAAGACCATTTAACTGCGCTGGATAAGATTATTAATTTAGGTATCGATGTTAAGGGATATTTTTACTGGAGTTTGATGGATAATTTCGAGTGGGCAGAAGGTTATGCTAAAAGGTTTGGTATCGTGTATGTCGATTATGAAAATCAAAAAAGAGTGTTAAAACACAGCGCGTTAGCCTATAAAGATCTTATCAGTAATCGCTCTACGGTCTCGAGTAACTAAATGAGTAACAACTTAGACTTAGCCAAGCATCAATTACCCTTTCATGAAAAAATCGGTTATGCATTGGGTGATGCTGCTTCAAATTTAGTTTGGCGTGGTGCACTCGCCTATATGGCGGTATTTTATACCGATGTTTTTGGGATTTCCGCAATTGCTGCGTCTTTACTGTTATTACTGGTGAGACTTTCAGATGGTGTGACCGATATCATGATCGGAATGATCGCCGATCGAACGGAAACGCGGTGGGGAAAATTTAGACCTTGGATTCTTTGGTCAACGCCCTTTCTAGGTCTTTTTATGGTGCTTAGTTTCACGACGCCCAATTTGAGCCCCGAAGGTAAATTGGTTTGGGCTTATGTAACTTATATTGGCCTAACCTTGGCTTACACGGTTAGTAACGTGCCCTACTCTGCCTTAATGGGCGTTATGACAGCAAATCCCACAGAAAGAAATATTCTTTCCGGTTGGCGGTTTGCCGGCGCTTTTTTAGGTGGCGCATTAATCATGGGATTTCTCCCGGCAATCGTCTCGTTACTTGGAAATGGCGATGAACAACAAGGCTATCAATATGCAATGTTTTTATTTGCTGGGCTCTTGGTGGTTTTATTTTTAATTACCTTTATGACCACCCGAGAACGAGTTAAGCCGCCCATTGATGTGACGTTAAACCTAAAAGCACAGCTAGTCGACTTTTCTAAAAACCTACCCTTTATACTTTTGCCCTTGGTTGCGATAACTTTATTTTTTTATTATCGCGATATTTATACTGGTCTATTCTTTTTATTCGTTATTGGCATCACTTATTATCTTGCAAAACGCTTAATAAAACGAGGCAGTGAAAACCTCTCCCACACTCAACAAGACCTTGTAGACTTGATTACCAACAAGCCATGGTGGATTTTGTTAGCAATTGGGTTTTTATTTATGATGTTTAATGGCATCAAGATGGGAACGATTATTTATTATTTTAAGTATTATACCGGTAACGAAATATTGGCTGGCGCTTACTTTATCGCTTTGCTAGTTATATCAATCATTGCTGCTTTGTCTGCAGGATATATTTGTAAGTTTGTCAGCAAAAAAGCACTATTCATCAATGCTTTGTTTTTCGGTGGGTTGACGACTGGAACATTGTATTTTTTAGAGCCTGATCAGGTAAAACTATTGTTTTTTATAGGTTGTTTGTCAGAGGTTTTTGCCGCGTTTATGCCAGTATTATTTTTTAGTATGTTGGGAGATGCTGCAGATTTTTCAGAATGGAAAAATCATCGAAGAGCGACTGGCCTGTTCTATTCGGCGGGAACTTTTATCAATAAAACTGGTGGTGGTTTTGCCGGTGCACTCATTTTATTAGTGTTGGCAAGTTATGGTTACGACGGGATGGATGCTACTACTGTTGAGCAAAGTTTACCGGGTATCAAACTACTAATGAGCTGGGTGCCAGCAGCGTTCTCATTTATTGCTGCGGGAATCATGCTGTTTTATCCATTAACCGAGGATGCAATGATGCAAATTGAGTCTGATTTATTAGCCAGACGTACCAAGTAAGAAGTTGAAAAAATAAATCATCAGTAACCTGATTACTAGGCATTTATGGTAAAGTAGCATTATAGGTATATAAGGTGTTTTTAAAGATATGGCTACAATTTACGATGTTTCTGTACTCGCGGGCGTCTCTTTAGCGACTGTTTCTCGAGTAATGAACAAGAATGCTAAAGTTAGCGAAAAAACCTGTAAAAAAGTATTGGATGCTATGGCTGAGTTGGGCTATCGGCCTAATGCGGTTGCCCAATCTTTAGCCTCAAATCGTTCTAACAGCGTTGGAATTTTAGTCTCGGAGTTAAAGGGGCAGTTTTACGGTGCTATGTTGAGTGGGATTGAGGCAGAGCTTAGAGAAGCAGGCAAACATGTCATCATTACTGCCGGACATGCCAATGAGGCAGACGAGATTGATGGCATCGAGTTTCTCATCGATAGAAGTTGTGACGCACTGATATTGCATGTTGAGGCGGTGTCCGACGAATACTTGGTAGAGCTGAGTAAAGGAGCGGTTCCGTTTGTGCTTATCAATCGAAATATAAAAGAATTAGCGGATAATTGCGTAAGTCTGGATAATGAAAAAGGTGGTTATGTTGCAACAAAAACATTAATTGATAAAGGCCATAAAGATATTGCCTATATCGCTGGTCCAATGTGGAAATCTGATGCATTAGGGCGTCTTGCTGGACATAAAAGAGCCTTGGCAGAACACAATTTAAATTTTTCCGATGAACTATTTTTTGAGGGAAATTATCGACAATCAGGCGGTGTTGCAGGAATGAATCACTTGATTGAATCGGGTAAATCATTTTCTGCAGTAGTATGTGCAAACGACGAAACTGCAAGTGGAGCAATGACAGTTTGCAGAGAAAATAATTTAAAAATACCCGAAGAAGTTTCGATTGTTGGTTTCGATAATATTATATTTGCAGGTCACCTGTATCCAAAACTTACCACTTTAGACTACCCCATTATTGAGATGGGTCACATGGCTGCTAAATTGACTTTGCAAAATAGTTATCAGGCAAACAACTTAAAGATAAAACATCTATTTGACCCCGAGCTAATAGTCAGAGATTCGGTCTCTAAGATTAACTAAAGCGACAGCACTCTTACGCTCAAAGGTTGAAAATATATTAAGAAATTTAAAAATTTTCCAGCGAGTCGAAGTCAAAATTGATGTCGCAATTGATGAGCAATAAAAAAAGCGAGCCTCATATTCGGGCTCGCTTTTTTGTTGGCCTAATACTTTTTTGAGTTTCTAAAATCCTAGTGGAATACCGAAGGCAAAAAATGCTACCAATAAACCTGTCCATGCGACTAAGAAAACCACAGAGTACGGCACCATCATAATAATCATATCACCAAAAGTTAAATCAGGTTTATATTTACGCATGAAGGCTAAGATGACGCCCGCGTAACTCATCATAGGCGTAATAATATTAGTTGAAGAATCTGCCACCCGGTAGGCTGCTGCAACTAAATCAGGTGTCATTTGAGGATTAACCTGATAGAGCATTGGAATAAAGATTGGACCGAGTAACATCCATTTCGAGGTGAGCCCGCCGACAAATAAATTTATTAATGCGGTGGTTAAAATAAAACCGATAATTAATAGAATTGGGAACTGCTGTAAACCTAACCACTCAAGAAAGCTAGCACCAAGAAAAGTGACGTAAGTTCCAAGCCCAGAATAGCCGAGCAAACCAAGAAAGTTGTAACAGAAAAATGTTAGCACCAGAATGTAGCCCATCGTATTCATTTGCGCGACCATCGCTTGGACAACATCCATCAGGCTGGAGAATTTTTTTGAAGCGTAACCAAATGCCGCACCTACAATAGTAAACACCAGTGCAATCATCAATATAATATTATTAAGAAAAGGTGAAACGGTTTTACCCGCTTCGTCGGTATAACTGGCGAGTGGTCCCATGGCTAAAAACACTAGGATACCAATGGCGATCAACAATCCCCATATTGAAGCTTTCAAACCGCGCTTTTCGTCCTCGGTAACTTCAAAGTCGGAAAAACTAACTTCCGCCGGTAGTTGATAGTCGACTTTTTCAAGCCTTGGAGCGACAAACTTTGTTGTTACCCATGCTCCCAGCCCAGCAAGTAAAAAAGTGGAGACGAAAATGAAATAATAATGCATGGTTGCTGGCGTTAACTCACTGCCATCTGCTCGGGTAAAGGGAACACTCTGTGCTTCAGCAAAAACCTTTGCATTCAATCCGATAATGACGTCCACTGGCGTGGCCGGAATTAAGTTAGCACTGAACCCGGCTGAGACGCCCGCGAAAGCGGCAGCCATGCCGATTAACGGATTTTTACCGAGACCAGCATAGAGTAAACCTGCGAGCGGAATTAATACCAAGTAGCCAGCGTCTGTGGCAATGGAACTCATTATGCCGAGAAATACAATCGCTGGTGGTAAGAACTTATCGCTTAAGTGAGTCCCGAGTTTTTTAATAATTGCCGTTAACAATCCTGAGTTTTCCGCGACTCCTACACCTAACATTACGATCAAAATGACACCTAGAACCCCGTTTCCAAAGGCCAGCCAATTTTTAACTAATGCGTTATCAAAAAGCCAGCGAACGTTTTCTGTGTCGGTCATATCCTTAATAACATGAGTGGTTAAGCCGCCATCCATGCTTTTAGTATGAAAGGTTAAATCACCGATAAGCGATGTTAAAACTAAGCAAAAAGCTAATAAAAACATAAAAATGATTACGGGATCGGGAATACTTTTGCCGATTTTTTCCACTAACGATAAAGTCGCGTTAGTTTCAGTTTTACTGCTCATTAATGATTTCTCCTTATTCGCCGATCGAATCGGTAAAACGATCAGTATTATTTTTATTTACCAACTTGCCAGTATACACATGCGCTGACAACACTCAAGGTAACCGTAAAATCATCGGTAACTTACTGAGTTTATTAAAGATGTTAAGCTGAATTTGACTTAAATCATTGGGTTTTTGGTGGGTTTAGGTCTAGACTTATCGATATGAACAAAGTCATTCTCCGTTCCATTCAGGCTGCCCTCTTTGCGGCAGGTGCTCCCTTAGGTTGGTTGTTTATTCAGTTTTTGAAGGGAGTTGATCTGGCGCAAGAGATCCTCAATAACTGGGATCTCTATACCTATATGTTGTTTGGAACCATGACAGTGTTTGTCTTGTTTGCTATTTATGTGGCGCGAAAGGAAACCCATATGACGCAAATTGCCTCTCGAGACGCACTGACTAATATTTATAATTTGCGTTACTTTATAGAACGAATGCAACAAGAAACCGATCGAGCGCGCCGTTATGAGACGCCGGTGTCTTTAATCTATTTCGACTTGGATCATTTTAAAAAAGTAAATGACACTTATGGCCATCCAGTCGGTGATAAAGTCTTGATTGAAGTTGCTAAGACTGTGAAAGATCTCGTGAGATCCTATGACATTTTTGCGCGAGTCGGTGGAGAGGAGTTTGCCATTCTCCAACCAACTTGTGGAATTGAAGATTCTAAAAAAAGCGCTGAAATGATCCGAGACGCGATCGAGAATTTAACTATCCAGATAAATGACGGAAAAACGGTTCAAGTCACTTTGTCCTGTGGAGTGACGGAATGGGTTGTAGGTGAAGATGTTGATGCGTTTTACAAAAGAGCGGACGGATTTTTGTATCAAGCAAAACAGACTGGACGAAACAAAGTTGTGAGTGGATAAAGAAGTTACTTTTAAATACTACTGATAAAAAAGTTGAAAAATCGGCAAGAATTAAACAACCTTCTATGAATCTAGAAGGCTGTTTTTGATGCGAATTACTTTAAACCTTTATAGACTTGACGAGTCATCCTTTCAGTTGTGATGAAACCCCAGTTTTGTTTAGCATATTTATTGAGAGGATTCATTTTTACCACATCATCTTCGCTTTTTCCGTCGGCAATCAGTTTACCAATAATAGATTTTACATCTTTCAACATAGCAATTGATTGTTCTAAATCCTGCTTAGAGGCAAGTGGACCATGACCAGGAATGATCTTGGTTTTTTCATTGGATAACGATAAAACCCTTTCTTGCGCCTTGATATAACCATCGATTGTTCCACCACTATCTAAGTCGATAAAAGGGAAGCGCCCATTAAAGAACGTATCGCCCATATGGATGATATTGGCATTTTTGAATACGATAACAGCGTCACCATCAGTATGTGCGTCAGCAACGTGAATGAGTTGTGCATCTTCCCCATTTAAATGAAAGCTCATTTCATGAGAAAAGGTGATTACGGGTAACATGCCTTTTGGGGCGGGTTTAGTGCCCTCTTGGCCACGGATCCCTTTGGTTAAGAGGTGAGTCCTTAAATTTTCATGAGCGACAATGTGAGCGCCATTTTTGGCCATCACTTCGTTGTTACCGATATGATCACCATGCACGTGAGTATTAATCAAAAAGTCGATAGGTTTTTTAGTTACTCCACTAATTGCTTCTTGCATAATATTTAAGGTACTGGGCATCGCATCATCAATCATCACGACGCCATCTTCACCAATTGAAAGTCCAATATTGCCTCCAGCGAATCCATTCTCGCCTTCGAGCATATAAATGCCTTTAGTGAGTTCAGTGGCTTTAAATTTTAGTTTTGGTTTATCTTCGGCAATAGCGCCAAAAGACATTGAAAGTAGACTGGATAACACCAGGTATTTTGTAATTTTATTCATGGGTTGGTTTCTTCCTATTCGTTATTAGATAGCCAGAGGTTAGAGCTCTTATTGTTGTGACCTTCTTATCATGCTACTTTGGCACTGACACTTTATGGTGTAACTGTGACACTATCATTGAAAACAAACAGCTACAAGTTATCCGCAAAGCGACATTACCAAGCCGTTCTAAATATTGGTTTTTGAGATTAGCCAATTAGGACGACATACCGACTATACGCAGGTCTATGACAAACCGATTACACATTACTAATGGCAGCTCCACCGTCTCGCTACTAAGGGCTGCAGGCATTGACGATCCAGCATTCAGCTGGGATGATATTTTACATGAAGGGCCCGTGCCTAATGGACTGGGCTTATCCCGGTTGAGTGAGGTTCGTGCCAAATACATCGCTTCTTTAGGATTTGACGGCAACCAAGAGATTTTAGCTCAATTCGTTGAACGCGACTTGCAATTGCAACGCTCACTTGATTATCAAGAGATAATTCTCTGGTTTGAGCATGATCTCTATGACCAATTGCAGCTGATCCAGTTATTAGATTGGTTTAATCGACACGCCTTAAAAACATCAGAAATCTACTTAATTAACCCTAACCGTCACCTGGGCTATCACTCGCCAGAGGAAGTTCCTGGTTTATTCTCTACCAGAAAAATTGTTTCAAACAATCAATACAAGACAGCGCAACAGGCCTGGTTGGCTTTTACCGCTGATACGCCAGAGCGATTTAATCAATTACTCAATTCGGACTTGAGCGTATTACCTTATTTGAGCGATGCGCTGTTGAGGATGGCTCGAGAATATCCTTCAGTCGATTCGGGTCTTCCGTTAACAGAGAAAATGATCCTCGACTGTCTGAGCCGTGATCCCGTCCACCCTGGCCAGTTATTTAGAAAATATAGTGAGAAAGAGCGTGATCAGTTTCTTGGGGACATGACCTTTTTTGCCAAAATTGAACAAATGGCCGAAGGGTCCAAACCATTGCTGATCATCGACCCATCACAGAAAATTGAGCCTCCTATCGCTAGCGAGGTGAGAATCATTGCGACTGATTACGCCCAATTGGTGCTTAAATCCAAAGGGAATTGGTTTGATGACAACCAAATGTGTAAATGGATCGGGGGGTGTCAGGTGACTCCACAAAACCGTTTGAGATGGGACTCAGCGAGGCAGCAAATCATTTACCATAAATGATTGAATATTAATGACTCAGCGTCGTTATCCTGGCTCTTCATAGAAATCCAATTGACATAATATGTCTATATTTGTTAAGCTTTGACATATTATGTCTTCTGAGTGCGGAAAGATAGTATTTCTGTTCTTGGAAGTCGCTTTAGCAAAGAGGACAGAATTATGGATATTATCAATAAAATGTTAACTGCAATTCGTGGCGGTGCAAGGGAGTTGGGTGAAGCTGTCGTTGACGCTCAATCGATTAGAGTATTTGAACAAGAAATTGTGGACTCAAAGGAAAACCTAGAACGCGCCAAAGAAGGACTGACCGAATTAATGGCGAGGAAGATTGCGACAGAGAGGAAGCTGACCTCATGTGGCAGTCGCATTAAAGAAAATGAAGAATTTGCGCTAAAAGCCATTGAGCAAGGCGATGATTCATTGGCACTTGAAATCGCCGCGAAAATCGCTCAATTAGAAATCGAAAAGGACCAAACTGTCGCAGAACTCGAAAGCTATAGTCAGAACGTAGAAGCGTTAAAAGTTCAGATTAAGACGGCACAAAAGGTTATTGCCGAACATGAAAGAGAGCTTTCTGTGGTTAAAGTGAAAGAATCGGTGCAACAGGCCAGTCATTCTGTCACTCAAACGGTAACTTTCGATCAGTCATCAATCGGGAGCGCGAAGGAAACTCTCCAACAAATCAAAGATAAACAACAACTGGAACAAGACAAAATTGACGCAGGTATCGCTTTGCGCAAAGAGCTGGAAGGAGATGATTTGGATACAAAGCTTAAAGCGGCTGGAATTAAACAGGATGCTCACAGTGCTGATCAAGTTTTAGCCAGATTAAAAGCTAAAACTCAAGTCGCCTCATAGGGACAAGCCTAAACTTTTTTAATTTTTGTTTGTAAAACTACAAATGGTGAACATAACAGCGGTGCAATCTTTACTTCCGTGGTATTCTTGAATGCTGTATTTGGATTCATCTCAACAGCATTGTAAATAGACTGAATAACGATTTTAGGGATTAAAAGGACTAGCAGCCGTTGGATACTAAGACAATTAAAGATTATCAGTACCTGTTGTTTTTTGTTGCCATTATTTGGCTAATTGAATTTATTAATATCTACCTCGGTCATAGTCTCAATCAATATGGGCTCGTGCCGAGGAACTTCGACCGATTATATGGCGTTGTGACCATGCATTTTTTGCACTCGGGAATGACACATTTAATAGCCAATACTCTGCCTTTATTGGTTCTCGGCTTTTTGGTGAGTGCCACGCATAAAGGATTACCGGTGACCGGTACTATTGCGATCATTACTGGCTGCTTGGTATGGGCCGCTGCCCGAAATGGTCAGCATGTCGGCGCCTCTGGGTTAGTGATGGGATACTTCGGTTTTTTGGTCAGCTCGGCATTTTTCGAAGGAAGTTTCAAGAACATACTACTGATGTTGCTAACGGTGTTTTTGTATGGCGGTTTGATTTTTACATTAATAGATTTCCGACAGTATATTAGTTTTGAAGGTCATATCTTCGGTTTTATTTCGGGCATTGCCAGTGCCAAAATTTGGCAAAAGAAAATAAAGACCAGTTCGTATGGTCACAGAAATAGTAATACATAAGAATAAATGAGCTGGAGGTTATAACAATGGATGCGTTTTTAGATTTAGTGACAGCTTATCCAACGTCAGTTTTTACTACGATTAACCTGATTATCGTGGGTATCTGGTTGATCATGGCTTTAGGTTTGTTAGATATTGAGATATTTGATTTCGATATTGATACAGATATCGATATTGATGTCGATGCACCGGATGCTGATATTACTGGCGGGACAACTTTTTTAAGCACTTTGGGTTTACAAGGTGTGCCATTTTTCATTGTTTTAACCATTATCTTTTTTGTGAGTTGGCTAATTACTTACTTCAGTGTTAAGTACTTATTATTTTGGAATAATTTCGAGTCTCTACGTTATATATTGGGTTCTGGTATTTTAGTTGTGAGCTTCTTAGTCTCTATTCCTATTACCGCTCGACTGATTCGGCCACTGCGAAAACTATTCACAAAGCTTAATCACGCTGGTGCTACCGCAACCGATATGATGGGCAAACAGTGTAAAGTTAGAACATCTAAAGTGACTCCAAGCTTTGGAGAAGGTGAATGTAATAATGAAGGTGCTAGCCTTATCTTAAAAATACGGGCTGATGAAAAGTACCAGCTGTCAAAAGGTGATTTGGTAAGAATCATCGATGTTGATAAAGAACAATCAGTTTTTCAGGTAATTCCTGAGGATGAATTTGGAATAAATAATATTTAGTTAATTAAAGAGGGAAATCAATGGAACTCATCATGTTTATCGTCGGCGGTGCTATTGCCTTAATTATTATTTTGGCAATTTTTATCTCGTCAGTTTATAAGAAAGTACCCCAAGGGTACGCTTTAATCGTTAACAATTTGCGAGCACAACCCAAAGTTAGTTTTACGGGATCAACCGTTATTCCTGTTATTCATAAAATGGAAATTATGAAAATCTCTTTAATTACTTTAGAGATTGACCGACGTGCTAACGATGGATTGATTTGTAAAGATAATTTAAGAGCCGATATAACGGTCGCCTTTTATCTAAGAGTTAATGAGACTCGTGATGACGTATTAAGAGTGGCTAAATCCATTGGTGTTGACCGTGCTTCAGACAAAGCGGCGGTTAATGAGCTCTTTAATGCTAAATTCTCAGAAGCGCTTAAAACCGTTGGTAAACAAATGGATTTTCTTGATCTATTTGAAAACCGCATTCAATTCCGAGAAAAAATTATTGAAGTTATCGGTGATGATTTAAATGGGTACGTTTTAGAAGATGTTGCGATTGATTACTTAGAGCAAACACCAAAAAATCAACTCGATCCAAATAATATTCTTGATTCAGTCGGTATTCGCCGTATCACTGAAGTTACTGCGACTCAAAATATCGAAACCAATCGTCTAGAAAAAGATGAGTCTTTAGCAATCACTAAAAAGAACGTTGAAACGAAAGAAGCCTTGTTGGCGCTAGAGCGTCAAGAAGTGGATGCCGAGTCGAAACAAAAACGTGAGATTGAGACAGTAAGAGCACGAGAAGAAGCTGAAACAAAAAAAGTTCAAGAAGAAGAGCGCTTAAAAGCGGAGCAAGCTCGAATTGAAACTGAAGAGCAGATTGAAATTCGTAATCAAGTGAAACAGCGTCAGGTTGAAGTGGCTGAACAAAATCGAGAACGCGCTGTAGTAATCGAAAAAGAAAAAGTCATTCGTGCACAAGAAATGGAAGAGGTCAACCGTCAACGCGAAGTAGAACTGTCAATTATCGACAAAGACAAAGCGCTGGAAGAAGAAAAGAAAATTATTGCCAATACGATTAGTGAACGAATTGCGGTAGAGAAAAAAGTTGCTGAAGAACAAGAAAATATCAAAGAAGTTCAAGAAGTATCTGAAGCAGAACGACAAAAACAAGTAACAATTTTGGCGGCAGAAGCAAGCGCTCAACAAGATTTAGTACACACAGTTAAGAAAGCCGAAGCGGAAGAGCAAAAAGCACAATTTAAAGCGAGAGAAATAAATTTAATTGCTCAAGCAGAGCTTGAAGCTGCGGCGAAAAAAGCCGAAGCAGAAAAGAAAATTGCTGAAGGGGCACAAGCAACTCAAGCGGCGAGTGGATTAGCGCAAGCGAAAGTAATGGAAGCTAAAGCGGATGCCTTTGAGAAAGAAGGGTTTGCACAGGCCAGAGTACAGGAAGCCAAAGCTGTCTCTCTAGAGAAACAAGGCTTAGCAGAAGCACATGTTATGGAAGAGAAGCTGACCTCTGAAGCTCGCGGTAACGAGCAGTTAGGTAAAGCCGAGGCAATAGCTGAAAAAGAAATTGGTTTAAGTCAAGCTGAAGTACTTCGTGAGAAAGGTAAAGCCGAGGCCGATGCGTTAGTTGAGAAGTTTGCAGCGATGAACAACATGGACCCGGATTCGCGAGCATTTGAAGAGTTCCGTTTGAACCTCGAGTACCAATTGAAAGAAGTATTAGCGTCGATCGAAGCAAACAAAGAAATCTCTAGTGATCAAGCTGAAGTACTCGCGTCTGCTTTGAAAAACGCCAATATCGATATTGTTGGTGGTCAAGGAGACTACTTCGATAAATTAGCCAAAGGAATGGGCGCTGGAAATGCAGTAAACGGCTTTATCGAAAAAAGCCCGATTGTTCAAGCATTAATGGAAAAACTGTTAGGTGGCGCTAGTATCCCTAAATCGATTCCCGCGTCAAATGATAAAGACGATGCATAATCGATAAACTCGATTTGAAATTAGCGCCTTTTTGAACTGAGTTTCTTAAGGCGTAATTTACTAAAAATGAGTAATTAATCGAGTTACCAAGTAACGCTGCAATTTATAGGGAATTACGAGTGATTGATCAGAATCAAAATGTAGTAGAACAAGCAGTTGCTGAAGGGGGTGCATATGAAGTTATCCGTCAGCGCTTGACTGAACAAGGTCGTAGTTTAAAAACACTAACGTCCGAGATTAACACTGCGCGTCAAGATGAATTCGGCTCAACAGAGATGAAGGTGTTGGGTCGATTAAGATTGAGAACTGAAAATAACTGTCAAGCAAAAGACTTGGTCATTGTTGGTGATCAGGTACTATTTGGCTACAATGTTTTTATTGGCTTAAAGAAAGAAACTCGCGTAGAAGATGTCTTTTCTTTGTACACCATGAATGAACAAGATGGTCAGTACGAATTAAAACCCGTTGCAGTGAAGGATTCTTTCCTATCGGACGCGCGATTTCAGAGTGAATTTCAAGAGCTCTATGCGTATTACAAAGACACCTTTCTTTCACAACTAGTATTCAAAGAAGGAAAATTGTTAGCGTCTTTTCAGATCGGCGATAAACTGACTGATATTCGCGTCTTTCGTTGGGAAGTTTCTGCCGACGGAAATCGAATTGACTATATTGATAATCGTGGTGAGCGTGATTTGAGATTGCCCTCTACTCATGATTTTGAGTGGGTAGAGTGTCGTCGAGATGATGTTATTGACGGCCGTTATTCTCATATTAACATACTAGACACACTGTTTGTTGATTGTCTTCGCGGCGATATTACTATCAAGGTGGAAAATAACACGAATAGTGGCAAAGGGATCTATTCTGAGCCGGTAGAGGAATTGAACCAATCATTAGACGACGCTGAGTTTTACTATGCAGATTTAAACCAGATCATTCTAATTAAGGTAAAGCCTTACCAAGAAGAAAGCTTTCGCTACTTAGTTTATAACCGAAATAACCAATCAATTACTCGAATTGATGCGATCGGAGATGCTTGTCAAAGATTACCGGAAGACCATGGAATTATATTTCCTGGCGGTTATTTTCTTACGACAGGCGAATACAAAACGTTTGAAGACAACCTAGATAACTTGGTATTCAAGCGCGTTTTACGCTCACCTAATGGGGAGGACGTACTGTATATCTTCTATCAACCAACGACTAACATTATCGCCCTTTATCCTTATAATCTTATTGAAAAATCATTGCAAAATCCTATCTTTGGCCATGGATATGGCTTTTACGAAGATGGGCGCATGATTATCTTTTATGCTGAAGACGAGCCGACCCGAGTGCATCCGCTTCAAGTGTGGCAGACACCCTTCTTCTCGGAAGTCTTTGCAAGTGCCCAACCAACGTCAACAACATTTTACGGCAAGATCGGTAACTCAGAATTAGTCCGAGGAATATCTGAACTTTTTAGTATCAGTAAGTCAATCATGGTCGATGATGTTTCAGCGGAGCACTATCATGAGCTTTCTAAGCAAACCAGCAAAGTCTTCGATAGTTATTTCTGGTTAGATTCTGAGGAGCTTGCCGACGTTGCAAAATTAATAAAAGCCATCGGAGAAACGGCTGAATCGGTAATTGATGAATATGAAAAAGTAGAAAGTATTCGTAAACAATCTAGTAAGGCATTGAATGATTCAGTTGCACAACAACAAGAAATTATTCGGCGTGTAGAACCAGATAGTTGGCATTCACCGCAAGAGTTTGTTGATGCATTACACGCCATCCGACAACATCGAGGTCACTTACTGACTGTTCGAGATTACCGCTACATTGATATTGATAAAATTGACTCGCTTGAATCTGAAATCAATCAAGTTGAAGAAACACTCAATTTAAAAACAGTAGAGTTTCTAGCCTCTGATGATGCACTGACCAGTTACTACAAACAACTCGATAAAGTTGCCAGTGAAAGTACAAAATGTAAAACCAATAATGAACTAAAGCCTTTGTTAGAGTCCTTGTCTTCGATGTCCCAAGGATTGGATTTGATATCTGAAATGATGGCTAGCCTAAAAGTAGATGATGCGACGCTACAAACAAAAATTGTTGATGCGGTATCAGAACTCTATGGCAAACTCAATCAACAACGCGCACACTTAGATCATCAACGAAAAAGTTTTGGTAGTGCTGAGGCAACGGCTCAATTTGCGGCTCGATTAAAGCTGCTCAATCAATCAATCCATAATGCCTTAGGTTTGGCATCAACGCCAGATAAATGTGATGAGCAAGTATCTCGATTACTAGTGCAACTCGAAGAGTTGGAAGGCGAATTCAGTGAGTATGATGAGTTTATTGCTGATATAGTTAGTAAACGTGAAGAAATTTTTGAAACTTTTGAAGAGCATAAACAATCTTTAATTGAGGCAAGACAACGTAAAGCGCAATCATTATCAGATGCTGCTAGTCGAATCCTCAAAAGCGTAGATAAACGCGTTAAACGCTTTACCGAACAAGATGAACTCAATGCGTTCTTCGCAGCCGACGGTTTAGTAAACAAAATTCGCGATATTATTGAACAATTAACTGAGCTCGATGATACGGTAAAAGCAGAGGATTTAGGTGCTCGCTTAAAAGGGATAAAAGATCAATCGCTAAGGGCTTTACGAGATAAAAGTGATTTGTTTGAAGATGGTGGCAATGTCATCAAGTTGGGACCTAGACATAAATTCTCGGTAAACACTCAAGAACTGGATCTTACAATTTTGCCTCGCGATGAACAATTATATGTTCGTTTGACGGGCACTGATTATAGCGAACCTTTAAATAGCGCTGCACTTAACGAACTAAAAGATTACTGGCACATGCTAGTACCATCAGAGTCAAAAGTTCTCTATCGCTCGGAATATCTTGCGTACTTAGTTCTAACCGCAGCAAAACAAAAACAATCGGATCTCGATTGGCACAAACTCACTTCAGCCGCAGCAGATAAAAAAGTCCTCAATCAACTGGTCACTGACTTCGCTTCACCTCGATATCGTGATGGCTATGAAAAAGGTATTCATGACCATGATGCGGCATTGATACTCGAAAAATTGGTACCGGCTTATGAGCTGGCCGATGTATTCAAGTATTCGCCCTTGGCGAGAGGGTTTGCAGCAATTTATTGGGCGAATAATCAGCAAGGTGAACAGCAGCAGTTATGGCTTCAACAAGCTAAAAATGCATTAAAAATGGAGGCGATTTTTACTGACAGTGGTGCCAGAAAGTTGCTTGTGGAAGCGATTAGTACCGTTCTGGATGATTTTAAAAAACACAATCAAATTAACATCGATGAATTTACCCTGAAGTCTTCAGCTGAATATCTTGTTGAAGAATTGGGTCAAGAAAAAGTGAGTTTCGCAACGACAAAGTATGCGCGAAGGCTGTGCGATGAATTTAAAACACATTTGGAGACACACAATGTGTGGCGCGATTATCAAAAGGTCTTAGACGAGCTGCGCGGTCAAGTGGGACAGCGCTGGAATATAGCGAATAAATGGTTAACGGCTTTTGTTGAGTCGCAGAACAAGATTGAATATCGAAGTTTTATCGGTGAGGCAATTGGTATCTTGAACGCTGAGCAACGTATTAGCCGAAGCGATCGAGAGGCAGATATCCAATTTGAAGTGACAGGATTTTTGGGCACTCATGAAAAAATTAATGATAGAAAGTTATCAATACAATTGGATGAGTTTTTAAATATTAATGAACACCATCAACAAGTGGTTATTCCAAGCTACGAAGCTTTTTTAGAAACTCGCCATAAGGTAATCGAAGAACAGCGAGAATTTCTACGATTAGATGAATTTAAAGCCAAGCCTTTATCATCATTTGTGCGCAACAAGCTAATTAATGATGTTTATTTATCAATTATTGGAGATAACTTAGCCAAACAAATTGGTACCGTTGGTGATAAAAAGCGGACCGACTTAATGGGGCTCTTGTTAATGATTTCCCCACCTGGTTACGGTAAAACGACACTAATGGAATACGTCGCTGATCGCCTAGGTTTAATTTTTATGAAAATTAATTGTCCGGTGATAGGTCATAGCGTAACTTCAGTTGATCCGAAACAAGCAGACAATAGTGCAGCGGCTCAAGAGTTAGAGAAACTCAATTTAGCTTTGGAAATGGGTAATAATGTCATGCTGTATTTAGACGATATTCAGCATACTAATAGTGAATTTTTACAAAAATTTATTTCGTTATGTGATGGTACTCGTCGAATTGAAGGCGTGTGGCAAGGTAGAACTAAAACCTATGACATGCGCGGTAAGAAATTTTGCGTGGTAATGGCTGGAAATCCCTACACTGAGTCCGGTGAAGCTTTCCAAATTCCAGACATGTTAGCAAACCGTGCTGATATTTATAATTTAGGTGATGTTCTAAGTGGTAAAGAAGAAGTCTTTGCGTTGAGCTACATCGAAAACTCACTCACATCAAACCCGGTACTAGCGCCTATTGCCAATCGAGACATGCAAGATGTTTACAAGTTTATTGAAATGGCTAAGGGCGTTAATGTTGCAACTACCGACTTAAGTCACCAGTACTCAGGTGCCGAGATTAAAGAGATTGTTAGCGTGTTGCAAAAAATGCTTCAAGTTCAAGAAGTCGTGTGGGCGGTTAACCGTCAATATATTGCGGCCAGCGCGCAGGATGATAAATATCGGACCGAACCGACTTTTAAACTGCAGGGCTCTTACCGTAATATGAATAAAATGGCGGAAAAAGTTTCTGCGATAATGACCGATGAGGAGCTGATTCGGTTGGTAGACGACCACTACCAAGGTGAGTCGCAATTGTTGACAACAGGAACCGAAGCCAATCTATTAAAGCTCGCTGAAATTCGTAACTCTATGACGGAAGAGCAGCAAGAACGCTGGCAACAAATTAAATCAGATTTTATGCGTAATAAGGCAATGGGTGGAGATGATGCGGACACCGGTGCCAAGATTGTTGTCCAGCTCAATGATCTGGTATCAAGTATCAATGATTGGCGTGCTAATACAATACAAGACAATCAAGCCGCGGCGAGCAACCCGATTGTAGAAAGCGGAATGGTCAAAGCGATTGAGAGTTTGGGCGAACAAATTAAACAAGTATTAGCGAAACAAGAAAGTACAAAAACTACGGACACAATAGATAATAGCGGATTGGAAAAGCTAGCTGATTCTTTAACAACGACATTTCAACCATTATTGCGAATTATGGACGGTAAGCTGGATTTAGATCTAGGTACTCATCACAAAATGTCGGAGATTAATCAAAAGTTAGAAATGATAGCAAAGCGTTCTGGTGGCCAAGTAAAACGCGATAGAGGATTATTTGGTGATTCTCAACCATTGGATCCGATCGAGAAAAAAACGCGTAAAAAAATACCTAGTACTCGAAAAAGTACCAACAAATCAGATAAAAAAGAGTAATTTCATATGGCTGTCATTCAAGTAAAGCGTAATCATGGTAAGTCGATAGATGAAGTTCGGGTGAAAGTTGAAGAGCTCATTGTCAAGCTTCAACATAAATTGCAAGTTCGT
Organism: Aliikangiella marina; assembly: GCF_007004765.1. Classification (GTDB taxonomy): domain Bacteria; phylum Pseudomonadota; class Gammaproteobacteria; order Enterobacterales; family Kangiellaceae; genus Aliikangiella; species Aliikangiella marina. The sequence continues at coordinate 111,727 of NZ_VIKR01000007.1, read as the reverse complement.
AGCGAATGGCAATCTGATAATACCTTAGTCTTTCAGCGTAAAGGGGCCAAAGGAGAAATTGAGTTTGATGAGACGACCTTGGAGTTAACGTTACGTCTTGGGATGATGCTGCGAGCGCTAAAGAAGCCAATTGAAACCGAAATCCATGCTGTATTGGACAAATTTCTCAAATGAGATTTTCAGCGAAATAAATTACCTTATTTATCTGACCTCGATTACACTAGAAACGATATTAATTAAAAGGATCTCAAAATGACTATTCAAGTAAATGATGCAGTCCCAGCAGTAGATGTAAAAACCGTAGTAAAAGATGAAATGGCGGATGCTAACACTGGGGAGTTGTTTGCTAGTGGTAAAACGGTTTTATTTGGCGTTCCAGGCGCCTTTACTCCAACTTGCTCTCAAGCTCACTTACCCGGATTTGTCGTACATGCAGACGCGATAAAAGACAAAGGTGTCGATCGAATTGTATGTATGTCAGTCAATGATGCGTTTGTGATGAAAGCGTGGGGAGAAGCGAGTAATGCGTCTGAGATCGTTATGCTAGCCGACGGTAACGCAGACTTTACTGAGGCGTTGGGTATTGAATTAGATGCCGGTGGTTTTGGTATGGGGTTACGCTGTAAACGTTTCGCGATGATTATCGAAGATGGTAAGGCCACTGGCGTATTTATTGAAGGTCCGGGCGAATTTGAAGTATCAAAAGCAGAATATGTTTTAGAACAACTTTAATTCCGACTTCAAAACACCAACCGTGCAGTCTTAAAACGACTAGGGTTATTTTAAATTAAAATTATTCTTAACTAAAATCATTGTAAAAAGGGGCGTTAGCCCCTTTTTATTTTTCGGTATGTGTTGGTTTTACGAGTGACCGTTAAAAGTCATGGGATACTCTAAAGAACCAGCCTTGACCAAATAATCGATAAGTAGACGGGTCGGTACTGGCATTGAAGCCTGAGTCAATAAATGGAGGTGCTTCATCCGTTAGATTAGTCACTCCCAATGTCATCCTAGTCCCCAAATCAGGTACCGTATAGGTACCCACGATATCGTGGTACATCTGGCTGTCAACTTTGTAGCAAGTCGCAATTTCATCTCTTCCATTAGCACAAGGAACACCGGTGCCAAAGAAAGATAAATTCTGATAAACACTATCAATGAAATTCAGGTTGTAACTTACTGCAAAATCGCCGTGAGTCCACTCCGTTGTCAGCTGAAACTTATTTTCAGGAAATGCACCGCCCAAAGTGAGATCGTCATAAACTCCGGCGAGTTCCCAGGGCTCTGCGCCAGCAAATTCAATTTCGGTACGATCCTTTAACTGGGTGAACAGTAAATTAAATTTCCAGGCGCCTATGTCAGTGTTCATGCTATATACTAAATTCCAGTCAATCCCGTTCGCTTCTCTTTTGGCGAGGTTTAAGTTATTCGCTTGAATGAAATCGATGGAGCCATTAGCAAAGCGGTTGATCGCATCACAGTTGCTACCAGTGTTTATACAACTATTTAAAATACTGTTTGCGGAAACTTGAGAGATGATGTTGTCGACAGAAATATCCCAGTAATCGACGGTCATTCTGAATCCTTCCAGAAAATCGGGTGACCAAACGATTCCAAAGGTGAGGCTTTCGCCATCTTCAGGTCCGAGATCGGGGTTACCACCGACTTTAACTAATAACTGCGAATCTGATTGAACTGCGCCGCCATCAGGAACGCCTTGGGCGATACAAGCGGATTGTTGTTGCGGGGTTAAACCAGCCCAGTTGGCAGTATTGCAAGGATCGGTAACCGCAGGAAAGGCATCGGTTAAGGGACTAAATAGCTCGACCGTGTTTGGTGCTCTAAATGATTCTCCAACCGTGCCTCGGATTAGCCATTCGTCGTTCGGGCGGAATTGAAGACCGACCTGTGTGGATACTTTATCTGAACCGGTTGAATAATCATCACTACGTAAGCCGATGCTGGCTTCAAGCGTATCGACTATCGGTAGCAGTATTTCTGCAAAATAGGATGTATTGGTAAATGATCCGCCAACGCCTGCGCCTGTATTGCCCGTAACAGCTTCGGTTTCCTTACCCGAATCTGGCTCAAAGTCGAATGAATTCTTCTGGTGCTCATATCCCAGCACCATACTGGCGGTACCGCCAGGTAATTCAAAAATGTCGCCAGTAACAAAACCATTATAGACTTCGAGCTCAGTCGTGTACTGGTCCACGAGTGTGACTTGAATATAGTCGAGCATTTCTTGGGTCACTGTGCCGGTATCACCAAACAAATTCAATGAAACACAATTAGCAATTGGTGCGGCCGGAGTCCCGCAAACAACCTGGTTGGATGTTGTATCGAGGAATGATGGACCTAATGCTAAAGAAAGTCTTTCGCCTGAATATTGACCTGAATCTTGGTCGGTTCGATGACGATACCCGTAGTTGTAGCTGAGCTCGTACTCCCAGGTTTCTGTAAGATAACCTTGTAAGCCAACCACATACTGAAACTGAGTGACATCTTGTTTGAAAACCCTTGCGCTCTCTGCCATGCGGCGTCGGGAGCGAATGATATCCTCGTCAAACGGGTTGTAATAATTTTGCCCTGAAATACCATTGGCGGTTATCCCTGTCGGCGCACCAACGATATCTAATATCTCTACTTCATACCCTGGATCGAAACGCGTGTCATAAGGGACTGGTGCGAGCTGCTGTGTTGAAAGGCGCTGACTGACTCGCATTTCGCTGAAAAACGAGTGGTTATCACTGATTTCATAGTCAGCTTCAAAAAATAAGTTAGTTCTTTCATAAGGGGTTTGTAGATAGTTCACCGGCGCATAGTTATAGGAGTCGTTATTCGGGTCAGTAAAATTACCGTTATAACAGCGATAATTAGTACTGTTACTGCCATCGGCACCTCGATTAGTAGTGACTGAACCGCAACCCGCCAAACTACTAAACGCCGTATTGGCTTGTAAATCGAAGTTCCCTTGCGTGATGCGCGATGATCCAAAAGGAGATAAGTTAAAATTAATTGGATCTTGAGACTGAAGTAACGGCCCGAATTGCGCGAGTGATACATCATCAATAAAGAAGAAGCTATTCTGCATAAAATCCCAGGGCGTTTCCGATTGATATATACCCTCTTGCTTGCTCCAATCAATACCGATTAAATAATGTCCTTTATCTGAGTCAGAGCCAACGACTAAACTGATTTGATCTTGCTTACCAGCATCTGTATTGCTGTAGTTGGAAGTCTGCGCTGTCAGCTCCATACCGGTAAAATCTTTTCGAGTCACGATATTAACTACGCCTGCTATTGCATCGGAACCATAAACTGCAGAAGCGCCGTCTTTTAGAATATCGATGCGCTCGATCATCGCTGCTGGGATAGTTTGGAAGTCTCCACCGTCTGGAGCTCGGCGTCCATTGACTAACACTAAGGTTCGATTTAGTCCTCTAATATCGATTCCGACAGAGCCATTGCCACCGTTATTGACCGTCGTACTGAGTGGAGAGCCGGTTATTTCAGGCAGTCGCTGCAGTAATTCGCCTACGTTAGTCATCCCCGAACGCAAAATATCGTCTTGGCTGATGACGGTAATTGGATTAGCACCTTCAATCGCAGTTCTTTTTATTCGCGAACCGGTGACCGTAATTCGTTTTGCTTCTTCCTCTGTCGCTTCTTCTGACGCCTGCAGTTCAGTTGAATAGATAGCAAAAAGTGAAGGTATAAGTAGCGCTGATTGAATCGCTTTAGCGGTTAAACTTCGGTTGAAAAACAACATTCAATGTCTCCTCGGCTTTTTGTTTATATTAGTTATTGCCCATTTTTGTTTTTTTGAAAGACTCGACGAAGGCTTTTTCGGTCGCAGAGTTTGGTTTAAATTTTGAGATATTTTCTTAATTTATTTGTTAATAAAGTGAAGACCTAGAGAATACTAAAAAATAGAACATTCGACTTTCAAATTTACGCCAACTATTTGTAATATTTAGACAAGATATCGAAATTGGTCGTTTTCAGCGGCAGTTTAAAGCCCCGCCGTGTTTTTTTTATTTTTCACTTTTATTCATCGGGTCGTTGCGTAGTAGAACATAAAGAATGCCAGTTTTGAAATCTTAGTGGCCGAGTCCTGTTCCTCCTCTTTTAGTATTCGCATACAACAAAAGGTTGGTAGCGAATCTGCCTAATCGCGTATATTTGTAATAAATCGAGTTAGACGCAGACTAAATGATTAAAGCTTAAATTGAGAACTTATCGGGAGAGCGCTATGTTTGAGAAGGTATTCTTAGTTTTTCTTATCGTTGCAGCAATTATTTTTATCTATTGGTTAAACAAACGCCTCAACTTAGAACTTGGTAGTGAGTTGTTAGGCGATATTGCTAACCTGGAATCTTCCCAAAAGAAAGAAATTGAAAGGTTAAAGGAGAGAGTCGCCGTATTAGAAAGGATTGTAACTGATTCAGGCTCCCAACTTAGCGCTAAAATCGATAGATTATAATAATCGTTTGAATTTGCGCTTGCTATTAGTATAGTAACTGAGAACAACAGAGATTACCTGAACATTAGCGACCCTAAAGAGGTTTGGCAAAAGATGAACAACAACAAAATGCCTTCTCTTAACGATGTCGATCAGACATTACAGTTTCCGAGCAAACAAGCTTATCTGTCCGAACTGAAAAAATGGCAGTTGCGAATGAAACAAGTACAACTTGCGTATTATCATCAGCAACGAAGAGCCTTAATTGTATTTGAAGGTTGGGATGCAGCAGGTAAAGGCGGTGCTATAAGGCGCATTACTGAAAAGCTAGATCCTAGGGGCTTCGATGTGTACCCGATTGGTGCGCCGACGGCTGCGGAACAGGGCCGGCATTATTTATATCGATTTGTACAAAAGTTACCGGTTCCGGGGACTATCGCTATTTTTGATCGCTCCTACTATGGTCGTGTTTTAGTCGAGCGTGTCGAAAAATTTGCAAAAAAAAGTGAGTGGAAGCGTGCCTTTCAAGAGATCAATGAGTGGGAAAGAGCGCTGATAGATGATGGCGTGCGCATCGTAAAACTTTTCATACATATTACTCCAGAGGAGCAACTCGAGCGATTTGAAGAGCGTTTAAAAAATCCATTGAAGCGCTGGAAACTCACCCATGAAGACATACGAAATAGGGATAAATGGCACAAGTATGAGAATGCCATTAACGAGATGTTCTTCAACACGTCAACAGAGATAGCACCATGGACTGTTATTCCGGGTAATAAAAAATGGTATGCGCGTGTTCAAGTACTTAGGACGATAGTTGAAAGCCTTGAATATCAGGTTGATGTAACGATGCCACCATTAGATAAAACAATCATCAAAGCCGCGCGTAAAAAGCTTGGGATCGATTGCGATGGAATCCAGAGTAAATAACAATTCAGTCATTCTTTTTACTGTTTAACCATGTAAAATAGTCGAGATCATTATCATCTCGAAATAGGGAAAATTTCATGGCTTTACATAAAAGAGCTGGCGAACCTGCTCAACCTCACGATCTGATTAACATCCCGCGTCTAGTCAGTGACTATTACTTACAAACTAATAATCTGGCACCAGTAAGTTTTGGGACTTCAGGGCATCGAGGGTCGTCTGGCAAAGGAAGCTTTAATGAAGTTCATATTGCTGCCATATCCCAAGCTTTGGCTGAATTTCGAGTTCAGCAGGGGATTAACGGGCCATTATTTATCGGGATCGATACCCACGCACTTTCTGAGTGTGCTTTTGCGACCGCAGTTGAGGTTTTAGTCGCCAATAAAGTTGATCTTGTCATCCAACAAGGACGAGGCTATACCCCTACTCCGGTTATTTCACACGCGATTCTCACTTACAATCAGTCAAATCCGTCTCACCTTGCCGATGGTGTCGTGATTACCCCTTCCCATAATCCACCTCAAGACGGTGGTTTTAAATACAATCCACCCAACGGTGGTCCTGCGGATGGTGATATTACAACTGTTATCCAAAATCGCGCGAATCAAATTATGGCGGAAGGTAATAAAGCGGTTCAAAAGGTCGATTTTCCCAATGCACTGTCATCAGATTTTGTCACTGAAAAAGACTTTATTTTTCCCTACGTCAAGGATCTCGAAAATGTCATTGATATGCGTGCGATTGGCGACGCTAAAATTAAAATCGGGGTTGACCCACTGGGTGGATCGGGTATCGCCTATTGGGAGGTAATTGCAGACGTCTATGGCCTCGATATCACTTTAGTCAATGAAAGAGTTGATCCAAGTTTTTCATTTATGACCTTAGATAAGGATGGTCAAATTCGAATGGACTGCTCGTCGCCTTATGCAATGGCTAGTTTGATAGATCTGAAAGATCAGTTCGATATTGCGATTGGTAATGATCCTGATTACGACCGTCATGGGATCGTCACGAAAACCGGTGGATTAATGAATCCAAATCATTATTTAGCGGTTGCGATCAACTATCTGTATACCAATCGAAGTGAATGGTCCTCCGAGTTAGCAATTGGTAAAACGTTAGTATCCTCCAGCATGATTGATAGAGTTGCTCAATCCTTAGGTAAAAATTTAGCGGAGGTTCCAGTTGGCTTTAAGTGGTTTGTCGATGGTCTATATAATGGAAGTTATGGATTTGGCGGTGAAGAAAGTGCTGGCGCTTCATTTTTAAGAAAAGATGGTAGCGTATGGAGTACTGATAAAGATGGAATTATTTTGGGCTTGCTGGCCGCAGAAATAATGGCGGTCACTGGCAAAGATCCATCACAACATTATCTCGATTTAGTTGATCAATTTGGCTCGCCAATATATACCAGAATCGATGCGCCCGCTAGCAAAGAGCAAAAAGAGGTACTCAAGAATCTTTCTGCAGATTCAGTTGTTGCTAACGAACTAGCGGGAGAAAAAATACTGGCAAAACTCACCCATGCGCCTGGTAACGATGCAGCGATTGGTGGTTTAAAAGTCGTTACTGAGAACGGCTGGTTTGCGGCACGCCCATCAGGTACGGAAGAAATTTATAAAATTTATGCTGAAAGCTTTTTGGGCGAGTCGCACTTAAATAGGATCTGTGAAGAAGCTCAAAGTATCGTTGCAAAGACATTTGAGTCGATTTGAAATAGTGAAGCAGAATCATTGTTAAAGAAACAAAGCTTAAAGAAACTTAAAGTTAAAAAGAGTGAATTATGGTCAATAGAATCATTATAGCGGTCGTGATAATCGCAATTTTAGGTATCGGATACATCTTTATCTCCGGTGATACAGAAAATCGAGTTGCCCGACTGGGCGTTTCTTACTTTGATGGTGACTATGTGATTACCTATCATGGTTATTCTGGGGTTGATGTTTGGATGGTTAAGTCTGGAAAGGTGACCTCTGAGCCCAGTAAAGGTTACTACCATACGCGGGTAAGAACTAAAGATGGTAAAACGGCCTACATGCAATTACCGATTAGTAATACAGTTATTGAAGAATTTAAAGAACCCAGTCAGTTAACCAAAGCACAAAGAGCCATCCTAGTCGGAAAGTATGGTTATGAATATTTCCCGCCTTTAACCAACGAAGCGAAAGATAATCAGTAGTTGATGAGTGAAAATTCAATATGGGAGACTATACGAATTAAGTGTATTTTGTGTGATAATTGAGCAAATTTTAACCGGACTTTCCTAATACATGAGAGGCCAGTTCGATGAGTTTTTTCAAACTTATTCCAGTTGGCAAGCGAGTACCTTCGATTCTATCAAGTTCAGTTATCTTGAGCTTGCTTGCCTGTGGTGGTAGCGGTAGTTCCGAGTCTCCAGCGCCGCCAACTCAACCTCCAGTAGCCGACACTTTAGGCTCTCTTTATACCGATTCAACCAATTCGCTTCCAGGTGGGCTCACCGGTGCCTGCATGGATGGTGAAGCAATGGATTTTGATAATGATGGGGATCTTGATCTGGTATTAGCCTTTGAATTTACAGAGAACCTAATTTTAGAGAATGATGGTTCAGGTAATTTTTCAACATTGATGCCTTTCTCAAATATTGCTCGAGATAGTGAAGATTTAACGGTTGCCGACTTTGATGATGACGGTGATTTAGATATTTTATTTGTCAGCGAAGATGATCTTATCGATGAGTTTTATCTCAATAATGGCGATGGCAGCTTTACCGATGTTAGTTCAAGAATTCCTGTTTCCAGTACTTCGAATGCGGTGGTTGCATTTGATATTAACGGTGATGGTTCATTAGATGTGGTCATCGGTAATAATGGGCCAAATAACGTTTTGCTTAATGATGGCTCGGCAAATTTTACTGATGACACGAGTAATACTTTTTTAGGTGCTGATGTTACTCAAGACTTGGAACTAGCCGATATTGATAATGATGGTGATTTTGATCTCATTGTGGGTAATGAAACCCGTAATGAGATCTTTATTAATAATAACGATGGTACGTTTAACAATGAATCAACGGTTCGCTTGCCTGATTTATTGGCTGAAACGCGTGACCTTGAATTAGGAGATATTGATGGTGATGGTGATTTAGATCTGTTGGTATCGAATGTTACCTTTTTTAGTTCAACACCCGATGTGAATCAATTGTTGATCAACGATGGAACGGGTATTTTCACGCAAGATAATAATTTTAGTTTAGGTGGTAATCACGTCGACTCTGACTTTGTTGATTTAGATCGAGATGGAGATTTGGATATTATCACCGGGACTACGAATATTGCCGGTGGTGAAGGTAATAACCAAGCGCTTGAAAATAACGGTTCGGGTAGTTTTAGTGGTGGTGGTTTCACTGGCAGCGGAAACCTATTTGATATCGTCGCTGCGGACTTTAATGGTGATACCAAAATTGATCTGTATTATTGTAACAGAGGGTCACAAGATCGTTTGTATTTAGCCAACTAGGTAGGCCCCATCGCTTAGAGTGTGACGCTTTTTAACGTCACCAGCTTTCCATATCAACGTTGCTAGTTGCCTTGTTTTTTATCCGAGTAGTGCACCCTACCTTTGTCATCGACCCATCGATATACTTCGACTTTCTTTGAGTCTAATTGGTTACTGGGTTCAAAAATAATTTCGGGAGTTTCCACCGATACTATTACACTAAGCAGTTCTTCAATCTTGGCGCTATTCATAATTTTAAAAACATTGCGTTGATTGATCATTTGGGTAACTTCTGGATCTTGAGTTAATTGTTGAAAACGCGGATCACTTTTTACGCTGTCGATTTGCGCCCAAACTTGAGTAATTTTTATCGCCACTTGCTTGTCCAGTTCTTCTGACGTATCGGCAACTTTTAGTGCTGTCGCTAAGGAGCGAAAATCCGGGTCGTTGACCAGTTTTTTAAACGCAGGTGTTTGGAATAGTTGCCCTGCATTTTTAGAATCGAGCGCTTCGCGAGCTTGATTACTATAAAACAATTCTTGAAAATAACCTTTATCAAGGACTTGATTGAAACGCTTAATTTGCTCGCCAGGATTAGCTAACAAATTAGACGTTAGATCGGATACCGCATTATCGTCGCTAAGTTCAGTAGTAACTTTACTAATCGTGCTGCTTGCCATTGTTTGGACTTTATCGGTAAAGCTACTAGAACCCGAATTAGACTGGGCCATTTTTTCGGAAAGGAGTTCCGTCACAGTACTTGAAAACCAAACGGCTAATATTCCGATAAATACTCCGACACCCGCCCCCAAGATGCCGCCGGTCACAGCAGCAAGCTGACTATCTTTGTGTTCAGGATTTAAAACGAGCTTACGAATAACGTTAAATAGAATGAAAAAACTGACCAGTGTTAATGTAAACAGAATGGCGCCAGCAGCAAGATAAGCAATCAAGCCTTCAAATAGGGAAAAGTTTTTTAGCCAGAGAGCAAAGTCTTGTGTATAAAACAAGGTGATTAGATAGGCTGCAGGTATACTGATTACATTACTGAGTACAGAGAAAAAGCCGCTTTTATAACCACTGTAGGCAAAGTAACAGACGATGACTAGAAATATGATAAAAGAGAAATCCATGTTAACAGCTTTTTATGCAGTACGATAAATACAGACGGAAACCATACCATAAATAATTAAAATAAAAAAAAGGCCTGCTTAATAGCAGGCCGAGCTAGAAGGGAAGCTAAACTTGATTTAGAGACTGGAAACTCAATAATCAAAGTAAAGTGTTTATTTCTTGCCGCACTTACCTTCGCCGCATTTACCCTCTTTTTTACCTTTTTTGTCGCCACACTTGCCTTCGCCGCATTTGCCTTCTTTTTTACCTTTTTTGTCGCCACATTTGCCTTCGCCACACTTGCTATCTTTACCTTTTTTGTCGCCACACTTACCTTCGCCGCATTTGCTATCTTTGCCTTTTTTGTCGCCACACTTACCCTCGCCGCATTTGCCATCGCCAGCGACATGCATCACTTGTTGTTGATCTGCTTGAGCAAATGGATTTGCGTCTGCCGCTGCGGTATTCATGTAAAGTGCGGAAAATAGTAAAGTCATTACCACCGCTGAAATTCGTTTTAGTTGTTTCATTGGATATATCCTCATTAAATAATTTAAATTAGGCCACTAGTAGTCCTGCAATCAAAGACCGTTAAATAGTCTGAAATCTTTCAAAGATGAGTGTTTTTTTCTAACTACATGTTTATTAACAACATTTTTGGTCGAATAATGTGACTATTCTTGGTAAACCTTGAGAATTCAATGTTTTTGATGAAACTCCTAACAAAAATGTGAGTCTGTTCAGAATGGAGTCAGGTTTAGCTTGGTATATTAGAGTCTGAGAGAAGTTTCCTTCCCAGATTTCACAATAAGGTGCAGCAAAATGAAAAAACTCGCGATTTCAATGATGTTGGTAAGCGTATTGGCAGCATGCGCAAGCACTCCGCCGCCAGATTACGGCGCGCTTTATCAAAATTACATTACCAAGAACAAGTTGGAATCGTTAAAACGGATATCTGCGTTTAACTATCGCGGCTGGCGTTCGCTTGATAATGAGCATCTGATTATTAATGCATCTCACAACAAACCTTATTTGATAACCTTAACCTCTCCTTGCTTTGACTTGCGGTTTTCTCATGCAATTGCAATAAATTCGCGAGGCACGAGCTCTTTGTATACTCGAAGCGACTCGATAACGGTTCCCAACTATCCACAACAAAAGTGTTTTATTAAAACGATTCATCCACTGACAAAGGAACAGGCCGATGAAATTGTTAAGTTAGGGAAAACGTCTGACAAAACCGATAAGAAAACTTCTTAACGCGCAAAAAAGCGCTCGGCTATGCATTTTTCAATAACTGGGTGAGCTTAATCTCAAAAGCTCACCAATAGACCTATTTCAATTCTCCACCACTTTTAATCTCCGCAAAAGCGACCCAATTTAATTCAATTGGCCAATCGTTGAGTTGACGCGATACCTCTTTGATGATCTAGTGTTGTTCCGTTGGCAGGCCCATTAAGACAGAGTTATCAGTGCGATTGAGCGGTTGTTTGATTAAGATCCAATCTAAATCATTCTCGACGACAGAGCGAACACTCGTTTTAGACTAAAATGGTGTATAGTTGGAAGCAACCAATGGATTTGATAATCGACCCACTTAATGATGTTCAAGTCTAATCAACAAATAATAGATTGTGACGGCAGAAGACACGCCCTCGACAAGGAGATTTCATGGCTTACCCGCGTTTAATCCTGACGAAAGATCCGCAAAGTTTGCTAGCGGAAAATAGTAATAATGATGCAGTTATTTTAGTGACTCCAACAACAACCTGTGAGACGAGCCCAATTGTCAATGGTGTTTTGGAAGCGGTTGCTGGTGTTGATAAACGCTTGGGCGCAGAGGTGATGTTAATTCACGCACCTTCTCTCTGTGGGGGTCGATTAATTCATTGTGCAACGGGCCCCATTGATCGAGATTACGACGATGTTAGGAACTTCGGTGATGCCGCGGCTAAGGGGATTGAGCTGGCGAAGGAGTCGGGCGCTAAAAATCCGTTACTGCTGGTAGAAGGTGTTCCAGGACATGAAGCTTTCCAAAGGGCGACTTCAGTTGCTTATTTAAGTATCTGCCAGAAGCTTTGGCAGCCTCTTGAGGCGCGCGAGGCGTTGAATGAAAGTGAAATCGAACCGATTGAAACAATTGGCTTATTGGATATCAGAAGTGAGGTCAATGCTGAGTTTTTGGATGCCGTTGAATCTGGTCGTCGTTTAGCGCGCGATCTCTGTGGAACGAATCCAGAGCGGTTTGCACCGCCCGCGTTTGCAGATTATTGCGTCGAGGCGTTTGAAGACAGTGGGCTTGAAGTTAGTGTGATTGACGATCAAGATGAGATTGTTGACAAGTTTCCGCTACTGGCTGCCGTTGCTCGCTCCTCTCGGCAAGTACCTCGTCATCAAGCTCGGGTGATTAACCTCGAATATACCGGTGAGGGCCCGATTGAGAAAACGCTAATACTCATTGGTAAGGGAGTCACTTTTGATACAGGCGGCGCAGATTTAAAAGTCGGTGGTCATATGGCAGGCATGAGCCGTGACAAAGGTGGCGCAGCTGCAGTTGCAGGCTTTATGAAGACTGTAGCCATGTGCCAACCCAAAGGATTAAAAGTCATTGCAACACTTGGCATGGTGCGAAATAGTATCGGTGCCGAGTGCTTTGTGGCTGATGAGATCATTCAAGCTCATTCTGGGGTCAGAGTGAGAATTGGTAACACTGATGCTGAAGGGCGTTTGGTCATGGCAGATTTGTTATCTCATGGCCGAGAAAAAGCAAAATCTGCGGTGGCTCCAGAGTTGATGACAGTGGCAACCCTCACAGGACACGCTGCGCTAGCTGCCGGCCCCTATACCATTATGATCGAAAACGGACCCGCGCGAGATCAACAAGTCGCTAATAAACTTGAAGCCGCTGGTGAAGCTTGGGGAGATGGTGTTGAGGTGGGGCGTTCACGCCGAGAAGATTGGCACATCATTCGACCGCGGACCAAAGCGGACGATGTCTTATCATCCAACAATGGTCCTTCGGTTAGCGTTGCTCGAGGGCATCAATTTCCAATGGCTTTTCTCGCTTTAGCTGCTGGATTGGATAAACACGGCAGTCAATCAGAACAACCGCTTGCTTATACCCACATTGATATCGCAGGCAGTGGTATAGAAAACAGTGATTGGCAACATGGTAAACCAACCGGATCGCCTTTGATTGCCATGGCTGCTCGCTATTTATCAGAATAAGTGATATTTGCTCACCCTACTTTTTTAACAGTAGGGTGCTTTATCTTTTACGGTTAATCCAGCCTTTCTGGCAAAAAAGCCAATTTGTCATACACTTAGGAGATACGCTTAGGTCGCTAATGTGCAGTAATGACAAAACAGTTCCCGCGAAATCATTCGAAAGTTAACAAAGAACAATCATTACCGAAATGGGTAATCAATATTACCGTGGTTTTGGTGTTAAGTAGCTTTTTGGCATGCAGCGGCAGCAGTGATGACGACGATTTACCACCGCCTCCCCCCGTGTCCGAAGACTATCCGCAAAAAGTTGTCATATTGGACCAAACACCCACTCATTTAATCTTTTCAGTCGAAGTCGCGGAAGGACGTTTTGAGTTATACAGTCATAATCTGACTACTGGACAAAATTCGGCAATATCTGACTTTTATTCAGCGAATAATGGTTTGCGGCCATTTGGGTTGAACTCTGATGGTTCCCGTATCGCCTATCGCGCTGATAAAGATCTCGATGGAACCGATGAGCTCTACACCAATCTGGTTGATGGCACCGCTGAATTTCAAGTCACGGATACGATAGGTACTTCGACGACGGATAATTCGGGGACAACTCTCCACTACAACTGGCAGTGGTTGTTTGCTAGCAGTAGTTTGATATTTCGCAGCGATCCCGATGCGGATGGCATTTTTGAAATCCAAACCGTTGCATTCGATGGCGGGAGTCTAATAACGGTTAGCGCTGATCTCTCTGTAAAATGCCTCGCCCAAAACTGTTGGAAGACGGCTAATCAGGGCAGTGTAATCACTTTTATGGTTGAGTCGATAAACCAAAACTCTGAAGTCGAACAAAACCTTTATCGAGTTCTCAGTGATAGTAGCGGCCTTACTCAGCTAAATCAAAGTACCGCATCTGACACACGGTTGATTGATTGGCAATGGTCTGGTGATGGTTCGCAGATTGCCTTTATTCACCAAGAAGCTGGCTCGCCAGCGAACTTGGCGTTAGTCGATCCGAACACTTTTAGTGTGTTGACCTTGAGCAATAGCGGCTTGCAAACCGGGGTGACCGAATTTGCTTGGGCACCGGATGATTCCAGAATTGCATTTAGTGAAGATGCTGCCGTTGCGGGAAACTTGAGTCTCTATACCCTGTTGCCAGATGGGACCGATCGACACGAATTACTTGATTCTTCATTGGTACAGACGCCGAATCTTTTTGAATGGGCTTGGGCGCCGGACGCCACAAGAGTTGCTTTTCGTGCCGATCAAAATCTAACAGGCGTTAATGAGTTGTTTACCGTGGCTCCAGATGGACAGTTTCATCGTAAAATGAATCCGCCGATGTCAGCTTTGGATTCTATCCAAACCAATTGGCAGTGGTCTCCCGACAGTGCAAATATTGCCTTCCACGGAAATATTGAAACCAATCAAATTGATGATGAACTCTATGTTTCGGCTGCGGATGGTTCTGCGCGAATCCAGGCCAACGCCGCTCTCACCAATACTGCTTCGCTTGTGACGACCAATAGTCAATGGACTAACAATGGCGAGCGTATCATCTATCAAGTGGCAGACCCCAGTGGAGAAGCATCGGGTCTGTATTCAGTGCTTGCTAATGGCGGTGACCAAGCAAGAATAAATGAAAGTATCCAAGCCGGTCAGTCGATGTTAACCAATTTTCAATTATCACCTAATGATATTCAGGTAGCCTATCAGCTGAGCGATGCGACCAATAATATCACGCTTCAGATAGCCAATATTGATGGTGGTAATCGCATTAACATTCGAACCGTGGGCACTGTCTCATTACCTAGGTGGAGTCTTGACGGCAGCCGACTTTTTTACGTTTATTTAAGTGAAGCAAGTGAATCTCAGGGACTATTTTCTGTCTTAAGCGACGGGACTGGTTCGGTACAAATTTATTGATAGTGTCTCGTAGCAGTTTCCAGTCCGCGTCATATTTTTACTGCGCAATTTTGTATTGTTTGCGATATTTCCGATTTAATAATTGAGTCGCTATGATGCCAACTACTGCTGGAATGATCCATGGAACAATCTGCCAAATACCTGGAAGCAACTCAGCGAAAAAGCGGCGGCCGCCGAAGGCAAAGAATGCTGTGTAAGCACCGATACCTGCGCCAATGATATTACCTAAGTGTGCGATCAACCACTCTCGCTGTTGAAAGTTAGGCTTGTATATATAATGAAGAGAACCGATAGAATTTAATATCGAAACGCCCGCAAATATTTGGAAGAGAACGTTACCTTTCGAAATCCCGATATACCCTACGATGACTCCGGCAAACCCCAATAGTAATACTAATGAGAGTTCTGCGGGTTTTTTTAGCATGGCTCTATCGCTTTTGGCTTTAAGTACCAGAATAGACTGACGCACATTGGTTAATACGAGAAGCGATAGCATTAACAAGAAGATCGAGGAGTTACGATTGATCTCGATATATCGACTTAATTGCTCTGGTGACATCTCATTAGCCGGGAGTCTTACAGCGATCGGGTCGGTTAATACCATGATTGACATAACTAGCCCGCTCAGAGAAATGGTATACATCAGACTGGTGAAATAGAAACCGAAACGAGTATGAATGGAACTACCTTTTTTGGCGATAACCGGAATCCAGAACACGACTAATGCAACTGCTCCGGCGATAATATGTAAATAAAGTAGTGCTTGATGTGTTAAGTGAGCCATGTCGCCCTCATCAGTAATGGTAAGTGTATGGCTATTTTATTGATTGAGTGGGTTCTCGGTCAGTGCCAAAGGTCATCAATTAAAACCATGACTTTTGACCTATTTCTCGATAACGGGTTATTTGACATAATGGCCAGATGAAAATAAAACAACCGACCATTTCAATTTCCGATGTAGGCGCTGTTGGTACCTGGGCAGTCGTCTTAGGGGTGAGTTTGTATTTTATTACTCGGCTGGGAGACGCTATTCAGGCAAATGCACCCTGGATTGTTGGGCTCTTTATCCTTTACATCGGCTGCTTTTTCTTGATCACCAGAGACAATGCTTTTTCTCAAAAGCGAGGTGTGATCGAAGGTCTTATTCTACTCAAAATTGTCATCGTTTTTGCACTAGTATTCACCGCACCTTTTGAGTTTTACTCAATCTTGTCCATTATTTGGGTATCTGTCTTACCGCATTTTTTCTCCCTGAAAAAGTCAATCGTCATCATGCTGCTAGTGGTATTGAGCTGGTTTACCGTGTTCGCTTGGGTTTGGGATAAACCATCGGTGTACATTCAAGGACTTCTATTTTTAACCTTTCATTTCTTTGCCATAATGATGAGTCATCAAACCCAAATGGCCGAGATGGCGAGTGAAGAATCTCAACGTTTGAATAAAGAGCTTCAAGCGACTCAGCAATTACTTGCCGAAGCTTCGAGACAAAGTGAACGGACACGAATTGCCAGAGATCTTCATGATTTACTAGGCCATCACTTGACTGCGCTAATTATTAACTTACAAGTTGCAACGCACTTAACCGAAGGCGAAGCCAAACAAAAGGTTGAGCAGTGTCACTCCTTGGCTAAGCTGCTGTTGAGTGATGTGCGTGAAGCCGTATCAGCGCTCAGAGAAAATGACACTCTCGATTTTCATGTAATGATTGATTTACTTGCGAAAAATACGCCCCAGTTGAAAGTACATAGTGAAATTGACGCACAAATTCAACTTGAGGATTTGTCCCTAGCAAAGAGCTTATTGAGTATCATTCAAGAGTCGATTACTAACAGTTTAAGGCACAGTGGCGCAGATAATTTTTGGATTAAATTAATTCAATCCAAAAACCAATTAAACTTAACACTTCGTGATAATGGTAAAACTAAGAGTAATCTTCGAGAAGGTAATGGAATACGTGGTATGAGAGAACGTGTTTCACAATTTGATGGTCAATTTGATTTGCAGCAGAGTGAAAAAGGTCTAACGATAACAATAGCCGTCCCCCTCCAACCTCATGGGGAGAAAGTTCATGACAATTAAAGTATTACTCGTCGATGACCAGATGTTGGTACGGGAAGGTATCAAAAGCCTTTTGAATCTTTCTGATAAAGTAAAAGTGGTCGGTGAAGCTGAAGATGGATCGCAAATTCTAGAGGCGATAGATAAGGCTCAGCCAGATGTCATTTTATGTGATTTATCGATGCCTGTTTTAGATGGTATTGAAACGCTTAAATTGCTTGCAGAAAAGACGATTAATATACCGGTGATCATCTTAACCACTTTTGACGATCATGAATTTATATTAAAAGGCATTCGTGCTGGGGCAAAAGGCTACTTGCTTAAAGATGTCTCACTAGATACTTTAATCGACGGAATCGAAACTGTTTTTAATGGTGAAACCTTAATGCAGCCTGCCTTGACCGAAAGACTATTGAAAGGCTTGCAGTCACATCAATCAACCTTTGAGGCACCGGAGGTTATCGAAGCGCTATCACCCAAAGAACGAGAGGTACTGGGGTTAATGGCGAGTGGCTGTTCTAATAAAGAAATTTCGCAAGCACTTCATAAATCTGAAGGTACCATTAAAAATCATGTGTCTAGTGTCTTAGCAAAACTAGGTGTTCGAGACCGAACTCGAGCCGTATTAATTGCGATTGAGAAAGGTATTCTTAAAAACTAGATTGAGCCGGTGCATTAGGGAGGGGACCCTAACTCGAAGAACTAAGAACTAAGCATTAAAAGTCACGAATCGGGTACTAAGCGGAACTGAGAAGTAAACAACATTCTTTCATTTTGGCTATATTCTTTAAAGCTCACCTAGACAAAGTTAGTGAAGTCATTTAGTGTTGAGTTCACCACTAAAAACTGAGTCTACTCAATGCTTACGTTACATACGTTCGGACCTAATCTAGGCATGCCTGATCCAAGTCCATTTGTTCTAAAAGTGCATACCTTTTTGCGAATGTCTGGAATTGAATACCAATCGAAACCAGGATTAGGAAATATTAGGAAAGCACCAAAAGGAAAGCTGCCCTTTATCACTCATAACGATAAAGTAATTGCTGACTCTCAGTTTATCATCGACTATTGTAATCAAGAGTTTGGTGATACTTTAGATGAGCGCTTGACTGCTGAGCAAAAAGCTATTGCTTATTTAATTACCAAGTCACTCGATGAGAACTTATACTTTCCGTTAATCTATTCACGCTGGGTAAGCGAAGAATCGTGGCCAGTCATTAAGCAAGCATTCTTCAGTAAATTTCCTTTCCCACTGCGCTTAATTGTTCCGAATATTGCAAGGAAAAAGGCAAAAGACTCGATTTATAAGCAAGGAACGTTACGTCATTCAGAAACTGAAATTAAATCCATTTGTCGAAAGTCATTTCAAGCACTCTCCGACTTAATTGGTGATAAAAATTTCACATTTGGTGATGCTCCTTGCTCTTTGGACGCGACAGTATATGCGTTTTTAGCTGAATTTATTTTGTCTGATTTGGACAACAGTTTTAATCAGATAGCGCGCGAATATCCTGTATTGGTTAAATATTGCGAAAGAATTAAAGATAAATACTATTCTTAGCATTTATCTTAGAATTTAGAAATTAGTCAACAATTTTCCATAAGTACCAGCTAGCGACACTCCGGTAGGGAGACCATCGTTCAGCTAATTTTTCCATTGTGCTCAAATCGATGGCTTCCTCCCCAAACAAAGACCGCATACCTCTTTGTAATCCTACGTCAAGTGGCGAAAAGATATCCATACGACCAAGAGAAAAAATCATAAACATCTCCGCTGTCCATTGACCTATACCGCGAAGTTCGACTAGCTTTGCAATCACTTCTTCGTTTGATGCGTTTGCGAGTTTATTGAAACTTATCTTTCGGCGTTTGACTGCGTCAGCAATGCCCTGAACATATTCTGCTTTTCGGTTTGACAAACCGCACCCTCGCAAATCTTGATGAGATACAGCGAGTAACTTACCTGGTCTGAATTGTTTCCCGACCAAATCACGGACTCGGTTTTCTATCGTTTCTGCAGCTTTGACAGAAAGCTGTTGCGATATGATTGATTGGATTAAGGTATCAAAAGGATCGCGACTTGGAGGATCGAGTTTTGGCTTACCGTGCGCTTTTACGGTGTTGCCTAAGTACTCACAGTTTAGTAAAACTTTATAGGCTTTGGTTAGGTTTCTTGGCGTAATTAGCATGAGCTATTTCGGCATTGCAATCATCAAAGGCTTAAATTGGATGAGATAAGCGAGTGTGATAACGATACCCATGACTAAAAATGTTGAGAGATAGTAACTAATATAAAAGACAAGCGTCTTCAAGATTAGCGCAATGATGTTTAAAGAGAACATTTGGTTAATAGCGAAAAGAATATAGAGCAGCCCTACCACAACTCTTGTCATTGCGAAATACTGATCATAAAACTGGAGAGCAATAGCGAGAATCGAGCCGATTAAAAGATAACCACTCCACCAATAGCATACGGTCACATAACACTCCGACCAGTTATATTTTTCGCTCTTAAATATCCAAGAAAGAAATAGTGCGGTAGGTGCGAGAAATAAATAAATTAAATAATTAAGAAATGCACCGACGGCTTTACTGGTTTCTTTATCTTCCGGTGAGAAAGAGGCGGAGACATCAAAAAATGTTAGCACTAGAAAATAAAATGTCGAAACAAAGAATAAGAGTTTAAAAGGATTAGTATAAGGTTGTCGTCTTCCCTCGATATAATTCTTGGGTAATAAACCAGGGGAAATCGCAAGCATCTTAATCGTGTGAAAGACTCTAAAGTCTAACTCCAGCAGTTGTGTCCAGAAATTCTTAAACAGTTGCTTAACTGATATTGGAAGTGCTTTTTTTTGGCCGCACTGAGCACAAATAGGGCCAGTAAGTTCGGCCCCACAATTAAGACAGTTTGTTGAGTTAAGCGTTTCTTTCACTAACCCACTCCGGTGATGTCTCCATTAGGTAGCAGCTCGATATTCATTGCCGCAGGCTCTTTAGGCAATCCAGGCATACGCATGATGTCTCCGGTTAGCACCACTAAAAATCCCGCACCCGCATTCACTTGAATGTTTCTCACGGTGACTTGGAAGTCCCTAGGTCTCCCGTGAAGCATTGGGTCATCCGAAAGTGAACTTGGCGCTTTTGCAATGCAAACGGGCAACATCGTGAGTTTTAGTTTCTCAACGTGGCGCAAGTCTTTCTCAGCTTCTTTCGTAAAAGCTACATCAGCGGCTCCATACATTGCGGTACAGATTTTTCTGATTTTCTCTATAACACTATCTTGCAAGTAATAAACTGGTTCGAAGGGTTTTGAATCTTCTGCCGCCAGTTTGACTTTCTCAGCAAGCTCGATGGCTCCTTTGCCACCTTCAGCATAATGATTACTTTCAGCAAACAAGAGGCCTTTGTCTTCAACATGTTGTCGAATAATCGCGATTTCTTCATCAGTGTCATCGGCAAATCGGTTACAAGCAACAACTAAGTTTTTATTGAAAAGTTGCACGTTCTCAATATGTTTATCGAGATTTTCCAAGCCTTGAGTAACAAATTCGGTATTCGCCGTCGTTAAATGATTTTTATCCATACCGCCATGCATTTTTAGTGCTCTCACTGTGGTCACTAAAACGACTGCCGCAGGATCAATTTCCGCCATTCGACATTTGATATCGAAGAATTTTTCTGCGCCCAAGTCAAATCCAAAGCCGGCCTCGGTAATCGCCCACTCAGCGTGGTGCATGGCCATTTTTGTCGCCAGTACACTATTACAACCATGAGCGATATTGGCAAATGGACCACCGTGAATAAAAGCCGGTGTTCCCTCTAATGATTGTACTAAATTTGGATGGAGGGCATCTCTTAGCAAGGCCAATAAAGCGCCGGTAATGCCCAGGGATTTAACAAAAATAGGTTGGTCAGCGTAGCTATAGCCGATTAACGTGTTGTTGAGACGGCGTTTAAGATCGTTGAAATCATTGGCAAGACACAAAATGGCCATAATTTCAGAAGCTGCCGTTATATCAAAACCACCCTCCCTTGGAATGCCTTGCATTTTCCCACCGAGACCTAGGACGATTTTTCGCAAGCTGCGATCGTTCATATCCATCACCCGTCGCCAGACTATTTGCCTCGGATCGATATTTAAGGCATTGCCATGAAAGATATGGTTATCGATTGTAGCCGAAATAAAGTTATTGGCCGCGGTAATTGCGTGAAAATCGCCGGTAAAATGTAAGTTGATTCGATCGGCAGGGATGACTTGCGAATAACCACCACCGGTCGCACCACCTTTCATCCCCATACAGGGGCCGAGAGAGGGCTCGCGTAGTGCTAAACAAACAGAGTCGCCGAGTTGAGTAAAAGCCTGACCCAGACCAATCGTCGTCGTCGTTTTCCCTTCACCCGCACGAGTGGGTGTTGTCGCAGAGACAAGAATAAGTTTGCTGTCTTTCTGTTGAGACGGTGCAGTTAATGCGCTGATATTAATTTTGGTAATTTCGTTGCCAAACGGAATTAAATATTGCTCGTCAATATTAAGGCTTTTTGCTATCTCCGAGATTGGCTGAGGTTGAGATTGTTTGGCTATTTCAGAGTCGCTTAGCATGATCAGTCCTTTTATCCCTTTTTGGACGTTTAAATTGATGTAATGTGTTTATCACCGAGCCAATCGCGACGATGATAGCGCCACCGATAAACGCTTGTTGTAATTTTATCGCGTCAATCAAATTGGGGTAGTAAAAATACATTACCATCGAAATGATGATAACAACAAAACCGACACCGTACAGTAATTTCGCCAGCTTTGGAATTTTGTTGAAGACAATATTCACTGGCATTCCTTGCTTATTCTTGGTTTATCGTGCCGAGATCGAAGGTTAACCCATTCGATATGAGTTGAATATGACTTTGTTCACCTTCTTCAATGATTTCTGCAAGTTCGACCAGTCGGTAGTAACAACTTCGACTGAAACTCGCGAATAAATTTCGTCTGACATTGATAATCGGCAATGGGTGTCCTTCCGCGCGATCGATTTGCCATTGACTAGATTTTTTCAAATCGAATTGGTTATCGCAATTGTCAGTAAAGCGGTAATAAGGAAGTTCTCCTTTACCCTTTGTTGGAGTAACTTGTTCAAAGTCGACGATAGTAAATGGCATCCAATCGACTTGAATTTTGACCTTCTCTACGGGAGTCACAAGAAAGTAATCGTGGTTTTCTTTTTTTATGATACGAGAAAATAAGATCTGCATTTTGCGTCTGCCGATCGGTGTACCCTCATAAAACCAACTACCGTCACGGTCGATGCGAAGATCAATTTCCCCACAAAAATCAGGATTCCAACTTTCTACCGGTGGCAACGATTCTGAATCAGCAGCTTTAAGAAGTGACTCACTTGAGACCATAGCTGACTAGCCTTTCTTTATCCAATATTGAAACGGTGTTGATTCATTCTCGGCTGCAAGTAACTCGTGATCCATAAACTCGCAAAAACTTGGAACATCGCGTTTAGTTGCTGGATCGTCAGCGATAATGAGCAATACCTGCCCGCTATTTAGCGAGCGAATGGATTTGCGAATCATCATCACTGGTTCCGGACAGCGTAAGCCCTTGGCATCAAGGGTCAGATCGACACTAATTGATTGCTTATTCACAAGGTTACTCGTTGCCCTCTGGGCTTGTACTTTGGTCAGCGGTTTGATTATTGTTCTTGGAGCGGTTTTGAGCGTGTCGCCCGCGATTCTGCGGCCGACCGCCTTGATTGCGTCCTCTTTGGCCGCCTTGACGAGGTCTACGCTCCATCCTTGCTGGAGGTTTAATATCGACGAGTAGTGAAGGATCAACATCAGCGGTTTCAATCGCATGACCGATATATTCTTCAATGGCCGGTAAATTAAACGCGTTATCCTCTCCGGCAAACGAGATTGCATCTCCTTCAGCACCGGCTCTAGCAGTGCGTCCTATACGATGTACGTAGTCTTCTTTATCGTCTGGTAAATCATAATTAAATACGTGGGTAACACCATCAATATGAAGTCCTCTTGCGGCAACGTCAGTGGCGATTAAAATATCAATTTTCCCAGACTTCAATTCATCAAGAAGTCTAATACGCTTCTTTTGCGGGACGTCCCCAGTTAACAAGCCAGATTTGATATCGTTACCCTTGAGAGTCAACCAGACTTTTTCAGCTTGTCGACGGGTGTTGGTAAACAACATTGCCTTTTCTGGCTGATGTTTTTGGATTAAACCAACTAACAGCGGCAATTTTTCATGGTTGGCTGGATAATAGAGCAATTGTCGCACCCTATCGGCAGTGACCTGTTCCGCCTCGACGTGGATGTGAGTTGGGTGATTCATGTGCTCATAAGCGAGCTCTTTGACTCGGTGCGACAAAGTCGCGGAGAAAAGCATGTTTAGTCTCTCTGTGGGTTTCGGCATTTTACGGAAAAGGTAACGAATATCGTTAATGAAGCCGAGATCAAACATGCGGTCCGCTTCGTCCAGAACAACACAGTCGAGTGAATAGAAGTTGTAAACTCGCTGCTTGAAGTAGTCGATGAGTCGACCAGCGGTACCAATTAGCACATCGCAACCCGATTCAATGGCTTGGCGCTGCTTTTCGTAGTCCGCGCCACCAAAAGCAACACACATTTTAAGATCTGTGAATTGAGCCAGTGTTTTTGCATCTTCATAGATTTGGATAACCAGCTCGCGAGTCGGCGCAATAATGAAAGCTCTTGGCTCGTTGATTTCTCGGCCCTCTTGCGCTGGTAGCGTTAGTAGCTCATTGAGAACAGCCAAAAGAAAGGCGTTAGTCTTACCGGTGCCGGTTTGAGCTTGGCCTGCGACATCTTGCGAATTCAGCAGCAGGGGAATTGCTTGCGCTTGAATCGGCGTTGCATATTCGTAACCTAATTTGTCCAGAGCCTTTAAAAGCTTTGGGTGAAGCCCCATATTGCGAAAACGGGTCGAAGAGAGATGGGTAACCATAAAGCGAAAATTCCTAGTTAATTAGCAGGCTTTTTGCGATCTCAGGTTGCAACTTGTATCAACAGATAGCAGAATAGACCCCATTAAGCATAACACAGCAAAGGCCGCATGATAGCAAATCCGCAGAACACGGGCTATACCGGAGATTCGGCGTTATAAAGTCAGTATAGACTGAGCGAACACGGCAATTTTTAGGAGAAGAAATTTCATGAGCGATAAAATAGTTCAGTTGACTGATGATTCATTCGAAGCTGAAGTTTTAAAATCTGATTTACCCGTCTTGGTAGATTTTTGGGCAGAATGGTGTGGTCCTTGTAAAATGATTGCCCCAATCCTCGATGAGTTGGCTGACGAATATGATGGTCGCGTAAAAATCGGTAAGTTAAATATCGATGAAAACCAAGCTACTGCCCCACAGTACGGTGTTAGAGGTATCCCCACTTTGATCTTAGTGAAAAACGGTGCGGTTGAAGCGCAACAAGTTGGTGCGGTGAGCAAGTCTCAGCTGGCGGCATTCCTAGACAGCAATATCTAAGCGTTTGCCTCGGTATCTGCCACTTAATCGGTCGGTGTATACCCGATAGAATCTGAGCGCACCTTTTGATATCCAAATTGGTGCGCTTTGTCGTTTAAGCGTTAAAATCCGGCATTTGTCAAAAAATTGGACAAATTATTGTTTTAGTGCTAATTTTCATCTGACAACTCATTTCAAGGCCTCCTGGCCGAAAATGATATTTCTAAACACAATAACTTTGTTAAGCCACTAAATCTCTGTAACCAAACGAATATTAAGTGATCCGACTATAAACCGATCACAAGGGCTTTACTTTATGCGCTACCGCTGTCGACGAAGCTTTACCAATAGAATCGGCATTACAGATAGATTTGAACTTACAGACGACTTGAGCGTTTAGAGAGCGAATTTCAAATGCGGCGAGTAACAACAAGAACTAGCAATAGATTAACGATAAATAAAATAGTACTTGCTCGTTGTTACCGAGAGATTAACTAACAACCAAAAACCAACATATCCATCCTAAATAAAAAGTAATCCTATGAATCTAACCGAAATCAAACAACTTTCTGCCACTCAACTTAGTGAAATGGCAAAAGAAGCAGGGCTTGATGATGCTGCCCGTATGCGTAAACAAGACATCATTTTTGCAATTTTAAAAAATCATGCGAAGAGTGGTGAAGATATTTTTGGGGATGGCGTATTAGAGATTCTCCCTGATGGATTCGGATTCCTTAGAAATGCTGGCTCATCTTATTTGGCGGGACCAGACGACATCTATGTTTCACCCAGTCAAATACGTCGCTTTAGTTTACGAACCGGAGATACCATTTCCGGAAAGATTCGGCCCCCGAAACATGGCGAGAGATATTTCGCCTTATTAAAGATCAATGAGATTAACTTTGACTCGCCTGAAAATGCCAAGAACAAAATATTGTTCGAAAATTTAACGCCTCTTCATCCAGACCAGCGAATGGTCATGCAGCGAGGTAACGGCTCAAGTGAGGATATCACTGCCAGAGTGATAGACTTAGCCTCCCCTGTTGGGAAAGGGCAACGAGCACTGGTGGTTTCGCCACCTAAAGCTGGTAAAACAATGATGATGCAGAATATTGCTCAGTCGATTACCGCAAATCATCCTGAATGTGTTTTGATTGTTTTACTTATTGACGAACGCCCCGAGGAAGTCACCGAAATGGAACGCTCCGTGCGTGGAGAAGTTGTTGCTTCAACTTTTGATGAGCCGGCGAGTCGTCACGTACAAGTAGCAGAAATGGTTATCGAGAAAGCCAAAAGATTAGTCGAACACAAAAAAGATGTTGTCATTTTGTTAGACTCTATCACTCGATTGGCGCGCGCCTATAACACTGTTGTACCTTCTTCTGGTAAAGTCCTCACCGGTGGTGTGGATGCCAACGCGCTGCAGCGACCGAAACGATTTTTTGGTGCTGCAAGA
The DNA here is from genome assembly GCF_007004765.1 of Aliikangiella marina. Classification (GTDB taxonomy): domain Bacteria; phylum Pseudomonadota; class Gammaproteobacteria; order Enterobacterales; family Kangiellaceae; genus Aliikangiella; species Aliikangiella marina. The sequence goes on along the minus strand of NZ_VIKR01000007.1, from coordinate 85,581 downwards.
AACATTGAAGAAGGCGGCAGTTTAACAATCATTGCAACAGCGCTCGTTGATACTGGGTCTAAAATGGATGAAGTCATTTACGAGGAATTTAAAGGCACTGGTAACATGGAGCTGCATTTGGATCGCAAAATTGCTGAAAAGAGAGTTTTTCCTGCTATTAACTTCAATCGCTCTGGCACTCGCAAAGAAGATTTATTAACTTCATCGGAAGAACTGCAAAAAATGTGGATTTTGCGAAAGATTATTCACCCAATGCAAGAGATAGAAGCAATGGAGTTTTTGGTGGATAAATTAGCTTTGACCAAAACCAACGAAGAGTTCTTTAATTCGATGAAGCGCAATTAGTGTGCTTCCCTTATGTTACTTTCCCAATCCGTTAAGTATAAAGACTTAAGAGACTTTATTGATCACCTTGAGACCCAAGGTGATCTTCGGCGTATCAGCCAACCTATCGATCCTAACTTGGAAATGACCGAAATAGCCGACCGGGTCTTGCGCGCGGACGGTCCAGCGTTGTTGTTTGAAAATCCCAAGGGCTCAGACGTTCCGGTATTAGCGAATTTATTTGGTTCGACTAGAAGAGTTGCCGCAGCAATGGGGTGTGAAAATGTCGAACAGCTACGCGATGTGGGCAAGTTATTGGCTTTTCTTAAAGAGCCCGAACCGCCTGAGAGTTTAAAGGACGCATGGAGCAAAGCACCGATCTTTAAACAAGTCCTCAACATGAGTCCAAAAGTAGTCAGTAAAGCTGAATGTCAGCAAGTGGTTATCGAAAAAGATGACGTTGACCTGACAAAAATTCCCGTGCAAACATGTTGGCCGGGTGATGCCGGCCCTTTGATTACTTGGGGATTGGTGGTTACCCGAGGACCTAATAAAAAGCGACAGAACCTAGGTATTTATCGTCAGCAAGTGATTGGTAAAAATAAAGTCATTATGCGCTGGTTGTCTCATCGGGGTGGCGCTCTCGATTTACAAGCATGGCAAAACGAAAATCCGGGTGAGCCTTTTCCAGTAAGCGTCGCCTTAGGCGCTGATCCAGCAACAATCTTGGGCGCCGTGACTCCGGTTCCCGATACGCTCTCGGAGTATGCATTTGCTGGACTTTTGCGCGGTAGTAAAACTCGAGTAACGGATTGTTTGAGCAATAATTTACAAGTCCCTGCAAGTGCCGAGTTTGTTTTGGAGGGTTATATCTATCCTGACGAAATGGCACCTGAGGGGCCATTTGGAGATCACACAGGTTATTACAATGAAGTGGACAATTTTCCGGTGTTCACCATAGAGAAAATTACTCACCGACAGTCCCCCATTTATCATTCGACCTATACGGGAAGGCCGCCGGATGAGCCGGCGATTTTGGGCGTCGCTTTAAACGAAGTTTTTGTCCCATTACTCCAAAAACAATTCCCTGAAATTGTCGACTTTTATTTACCACCCGAAGGCTGTTCTTATCGTATGGCTGTGGTGACGATGAAAAAGCAGTATCCGGGACATGCAAAAAGAGTAATGATGGGAGTATGGAGTTTCTTACGTCAGTTTATGTACACCAAATTTGTGATAGTAACCGACGATGATGTGAATGCGCGCGACTGGAATGATGTGATTTGGGCCATAACGACTCGAGTTGATCCTTCGCGTGATACGACCATGATTGATAATACGCCAATCGATTATTTAGATTTTGCATCACCAGTGTCTGGCCTTGGATCAAAGATGGGCATTGACGCGACTAACAAGTGGCAAGGCGAAACGGATCGCGAATGGGGTGTCGCGATTTCGATGGATGAAACAGTAAAACAACGGATTGATGAAATCTGGGACGATTTAAAGATATAAATAAAGTTATGAGTACAATCAAAGTAGTCACGCAAGATATAACACAATTGACGGATCAAATTTATCGCGTTCGCTTAGCGGCATACGCGGGAACACTGTTTGATTTTCGTGGTGGACAGTATTTGTTTTTGTTATTGCCCGATGGAAAACGAATTCCATTGTCAATTGCCAGTTCTCCTGAGGAAACACAATTTATTGAGTTACACATTCGATTGGTTGCAGGTGGCGGTATCGTTGAAGATATGTTGAACCTGTTCCGTTCCGAAGCTCCCTTTGAAATTGATGGACCTTACGGCAACTGTTTTCTTAAAGCCGGTGAAGCGCCGGTGATTATCATCGCTGGGGGTACCGGTCTATCTCCCATGAAAAGTATGCTCGAAAGTGCGTTCGCCTGTGGCGACCAGCGAGAATTTAAACTGTTTTTGGGAACCCAGAAATCGAGTGAGCTCTATCAAGGGGACTTGCTGAATCAACTCGCTGAACAAAATAGCAACTTTGAATATATTCCCGTTGTTAACGATCCGGAAACTTCGTGGCAAGGCAAGTGTGGATTTCCACATGAAGTTGCTTTGAACAGCTTGGGTGAAAAAGCGAAGTCGTGTGAGTTTTATGTTGGGGGCTCTGAAGCGATGGTTATGAATGTCTATCAGGCGCTACTCGATTATGGTGTTCCACCAAAATCCGTTTATTCTGATATCCTCGATATTAAAAGAGAGTCAGGAGAAGTTCTCTAAACATAAAAAACCGGCCAGTAAGCCGGTTTTTTGGGTATTGCGAATGATTAAAAGCTGTATTTATCTAAAATCCGTTTGTATTCGCCGTTTTCCATCAGTCTAGTCAGCGCCTCGTTAAACGCAATTACAGTGTCCTCATTGACGCTTTTCTTACTAAACATGAGCGCGACATTGCCACTATGCACTCTGATAGGGTGTGCTTCTATTTCATCGCCTAATCCCTTGCGCCTTATCGTGTAAGCCGCGACGAAAGGATCTTCCAAGAAGCCATCGATTCGATTCTGGATCAAGTTATAGTAATTAACCTCTGTTGTTGGCACAGAAACGAATTTCTCTGCAGTCGCTGGGTCATCCTGGAGCATTGAGACTTCATCACCATAAATATAATCCTCTGTAACACCAAGCTTGAAACCGCTGGCTAAAAGGTCTTTTAGTGATTCTCCTTTAAATTTATCCGCCTCGCCACGTCGCACATATAAGATAAATGATTCATTGCGATATTCATCAGAAAAGCGAGCGAATCGCTCTCTTGCACTCGTTTTGGAAGCGCCACCAAGAAGGTCAATGCTGCCATTTCGAATGCCGTTTAATAAGTTCATCCAACTTTTTTGAACAAACTTTAGTTCGCAGCCTGCTTCCTTTGCCATCGCACTTACTAACTCGATTTCCAATCCTTTGACTTCATTTTCGGGTGTCAGATATTGATAGGGGGCCCAAGGATCCCAGCCCATATTTAACTGACAGGTGGGTTTGGTTTCTTGTTGTTTTGGCGTCGCTTTTTCTGCGACTTGTTGCGGCTCTGGTTGTTTAGGGTCAGAGCTATCGCTGCAGCTTGCCAACACAAATACAAGACAACTAATTAAGCCGACCGAGTAAAATCTCTTCATCGCTTTCTCCGTTATCAATTAATGTTGTTGGTACCTCATAGTTAAGTGTAGTTCACCTCAAACTTTTTACCTTGCTTTTGATCAATAATTAGACAAAACATCTCAAGTGATTGATTTATTGGGTTTTAGGAGAATTTAACAAAATATCTTGCGGTGCCATAACAGGTCGCTAATAGCGCCACAAAAAGTAGGTTTACAAACGGTTTTAGGTAACTCAAGTTTGGCGCCGGTTAACAAAATTATTATTCATTAGACTCTTTCAAAACTAAGTCGCTTGATGGTTTGCATTGGCAAGCTAGCGTATAACCGGCTAATCTTTCCTGTTGGGTTAAGCCAGGTAATGAATCGGCAATGGGAACCTGCGAGCCTGATTCTAGTTTGAGTTTGCAAACACCGCAGGTGCCTTGCGCGCAAGCATGTGGAATGGCTACTCCAGATTGTAACGCAACACCTAACACCGTTTGGTTGGACGCCACTTCAAGTTGACAGTTAAGACCATCATCGAGGCATATTACGACTTGATGTAAGTCGCCGACGGGCTGTTCCGCTTGTTGTGAAAAAGACTCTAAATGAATGTTTTTAGGTGCAACGTCTCTATCGATCAAAACTTTGGTGGCTATTTGATTGAGACCTTGCGGACCACAAATGTAAAAATCGTGACAGCCCCTATTTGCTTTAAGATCAATCAGTTGATTTAATCTATCTGAAGTTAATCGACTCCCACCCAATCCTTTTTCAGTAATGATTAGTGAGACGGTAAAGCGGTCCGAATGAGCGCTTTGAAGCGCTTCGAGATCGTCAATAAACATAATCTGTTGAGCATTTCGACATGTGTAAATCAAATGGATTTTGACGCTAGCGGATTGTGTTAGGGCTGCTGTTAGAATTGAAATGATAGGCGTAATACCACTACCACCGGCAATCAGAGTGAGCTGCTCGGTTGCCTGTCGATGAGCCGGTGGGTATTTAAATTCACCGAAAGGTCCTTTGACGATGAGTTGGTCCCCTATTGCCAACTGGCTGTTTAGAAATTCAGAAAACACGCCTTGTTGCTGTTTGCGAACAGCAATTTGCAATAAATTAGCCGGTGGTCTTACACAAAGTGAATAGCATCGAGTGTGTTGTTCTCCGTTCAGCCATTTACTCAGCGTGATGTATTGCCCTGCATTGAAATCAAGAGATTGTTCGTGAGGTAACTCAAACTCAATCAAAACCGAATCATCCGTTAAAGGCTTTATATCTGATACCGGTAATAACATGTTCATAAATTTATTACCTTTGATTAAGCGGTTACCGTTAATGGATTTCATGAAACCGGGCTTGTTGATTCCAGACAAGTCTTCAATTGGCGATTGATTTCGCTCTAAATCCGGTAAGATCTGTTCGTATACTGTTTTATATCGGTACCAAGGGACTTTTGGATACATGTGATGTACCAAGTGATAGTTTTGACCCAACAAAAGCCCATTAAGAATCTTACTTGGGTAGATCCTTGAGTCATGGTAGCGGTCTAAGGATTTATGGGGGTGGTGAGGAATATAATCAAAGAATAGCGCTAGAGCCAAAATAGCAATGGCATTTGGAATGATAATTACGTAAAGCAGCGCCTGAGAATAGCCATGAATAATCAACCCAACAATACCACTTAAAACCAAAACGAAATAAATGAATGTGGTTGGATAAGTGTCTCGAATAGTTTTGATATTTTTAAGCTTAGTGAACGCTAAATGGTGGTATTGGATCGGAATATAAAAGCAATTTAAGAGAACTTGATACCAGCGGTTACCAAAAGAAAAATGGTCTGGGTCTCGATCAGGATCGTTCGTAAAAGCGTGATGTCTATCGTGAATTCGTTTGAATAGCGGGAAGGGTACAAGTAACAGTGGAATTGCAGTAATCCAGCCCAGTAAGGATTCAACAAATTTAAATCGTGAACCTGACGCGATGATGCTGCCGTGACCAGCATCATGGGCAATGGTGAACCCAACGTAGGCGAGATAGGCACAAAAAATAGTCGCAAGCTCGTATGGTAAGTGGCCACTCACTATGCCAATGATTACCAGCGTATAACCTGATACATATCCGATAAAAAGTGCGACAGTGCCCCAGGCGATATCCGGCACAGCATTTTGCCAAAGAGAATGGTAAGGATTAATTGGTGTATGCGTAGTTTTCATTCGACTACTCTAAATCAAATTGAGTCGATTCCTATTTTCATTAATTGACATTATTATTATCAATAACTGACATTTCGGTTAAGTACAGAGATTGAGTGATGGCACATACGCCCCTGATAAATAAAGCTTACTTAGTGATAGCGCAAAATCTTGAGCTAGCACCATCCGAATTGCTTTTTAAGAACACCGCAATAGACCTGACTGATATTGACGGTTCAAGCTTTGTTGAAGTTGGTGAAGCCATACAATTAGTCCGAAACCTCATTAATTACGGTGATGAACCTAATTTTGCAACGATTTTCGGCACGCACCTTGGTGCTGCCAGTCACGGTCCTGTGGGCTATGCGGCATTAAGCGCACCTTCGGTCGGTAAGGCGTTATCGACTTTTTTAGAATGGTTTCCTATTCGAGCTGATGTTTATACGTCAAGAGTGAATGAGACCACGGATAGTTTTGAGCTGATTATTCAGGATAACACTGGTGATGATGATTTTAAGGGCTTTTTCTTTGAAGCCTTCGCAAGGGCCCTGGAAATCCTGATGACTTTTATTTTGGGTCAAGCGCCAACAAACAAAACATCGATTTATTTTGAAATGAGCGACAGCGGTCGAAAAGTTTGGTTAGAAGACGCGTTTGATTCATTACTTTACTTTAAAACACAGCAAAATAAATTGTGTATACCGAAAGATATTTGGTTTAGCGTTTCGCCCTTATTTGACCGAGACTCTTTTGAGTTTAATTTAGCGAAATGTCAGCAAATTATGGAAGAACGCGGGCATGATAGTCGCTTAGATCTGAGGATAAGACAAGTGATAAGAAAACACTTTGAGCAAGCTTTGGTCTCTTCTTCCCCTCTCCCTGCCCCAACTCAAACGGTTTTATCTAACATGATTTTTTGTTCGGAAAGAACACTCATTCGAAAACTCAAACAGCTGGATACGACCTATAAACAAATTTTAGAAGCGGAGCGACGACGATTTGCTGAAAGCTTATTGATGCAACCGAAGTACAGCATTTTAGATATTGCTCAAATATTAGGCTACAGCGAAAGTGCTAATTTCTGTCGAGCATTTAAGCAATGGTACGGTATTAGTCCAAGTCAATATCGAAAAACGCAGTAGGTTTGAGCAGATAAAATCGGTGAGACAAAAAAAAGACCCGCTTGGCTAGCCAGACGGGTCTTTTGATAGTTTAGATGATGGATTAGCTCATACTTGCTTTTAGCTTGTTCATCGCATTTTTTTCAAGCTGGCGAATTCGCTCAGCAGACACCTGATATTTATCAGCAAGCTCTTGTAACGTTGCTTTGTCGTCGCTAAGCCAACGAGCAGCAAGAATGGCTTGGCTGCGTTCATCCAATGCTTGCATCGCATTCATCAAGCGCTGTTGGTTGTGATCTTGCCAGTCTTGATTTTCAAGCGTTTCTGCAGGGTCACTATTTTCAGACTCTAAGTACGCTGCAGGCGCAAAGCTGGTTTCATCATCCGCGTCATTGGGTAAATCAAACGCTGTGTCTCGAGAATTTAAGCGACTTTCCATACGCCGAACTTCAATTTCAGAAACGCCTAAGTCTTCGGCAACGGCTTTTATTTCGTCGTTGTTTAACCAATTTAAGCTCTTTTTCGCGCCGCGAAGATTAAAAAACAACTTGCGTTGAGCTTTAGTGGTCGCGACTTTAACAATTCGCCAGTTTTTAAGGACGAATTCGTGGATTTCAGCCTTGATCCAATGGACTGCGAATGAAATCAATCTAACACCGACTTCCGGATCGAAGCGCTTGACCGCTTTCATTAGACCGACATTACCTTCTTGAATTAAATCGGCTTGTGGCAAGCCATAGCCATTGTAACTACGTGCGATATGGGCCACAAATCGTAGGTGAGATAGAATAAGTTCGCGAACAGCGTCCAAATCACCATCATTCTTGTAACGGCTAGCCAACTCGTATTCTTGTTCAGGCGACAATACGGGTACCGAGTGGATAGCGGTAATATAAGACTCAATGTTACCTTGTGGTACTGACATTGAGACTGTTGCTAATGCATTGTTCATTCTGACTCTTCCTCTTGTTTCTGGGCTTTTACTAGCATTATCGAAACAAGTTGTTGATTTACTTGAAATTTCGACCGCAGAAGCTTCTGACTTGTCGGTAAAAGACAGCGGAGGCTCTGCTTATTAACTACTAGTCTAGCACTCTCAGACAAAGAGTGCTAATTTTTTAGCACTTTCACTATAAGAGTGCTAAAAATCGGAAAAGTTTCCTTAAGAAACAAATTGTTACAGCTACATTCTTATCGCAGAAAGAGAACTTTATAGCCGCGGTTTTGCCGTCCAAGCGATGGTTCCTGAGGCAATTTAGTGGGGCTCTATTTGACGGATATGGCGTCCAACACTTAACCAGGAACCCAATAACCCTAAGCCACAACTTATACCGATAAGCTTCAGACTTTGGCCTATCGACAGGCCTTGGATTTGAAATTGGCTTTGATAAAGGCCAGCGAGGTTAGCAACTGGATCTTTAAGCCAATAAAGCGAGAAGGTTACAATAACCCAACAGGTGACTCCTGCAAATAGGCCGTACCAAAGCCCGGTATAAAGGAAGGGGCGTCGTATAAAAGCGTCGGTAGCGCCTACCAGTTTAACCACCTCAATTTCTTCACGCCGATTTTGAACCGAGAGTCGAATGGTATTGCCGACAATAAGTAAAACAGCAAGTGCTAAGGCAATACCCAATGCCGAAGCGGCTTTTTCTGCCAGTTGAATTAAAGCATATAGTTTGCGCACCCAGTCTAAATCTAACTGCGCTAACTCTACCTCGCGAATTGTATTAAACTCTGCCAGTAATTCTTCGGAGGCTTGCGGGGAAGTGTGGGTTGGTTTTGGTTGAACCACTAAAACCGGCGGCAGAGGGTTGCTATCCAGCTGGTCAATGGCTTCGGCAAATCCAGAGCGCTCCTTAAAATCTTCCAGTGCTTGTTCTTGAGAAATGGTATCTACACTGTCGACGCCGCTGGTTTCGCTCACTCTAGCAGCGATTTCGGTTAATCGGCTTTCCGTAACATCGCTTTGCAGATAGAGTGATATGCGACTCGCACCATCCCAGCTTTCTGACAGAGTTTTACCGGTTTCTAGCAGTATTTGGAGTCCAGTTGGCAAGGCAAGTGCAATCGCGATAACCAAAATAGTCATAAAATTGGAAACCGGATTACTCACTATATCGATGACACCGCGTTTGGCTTCTATCTTGTGGAGACGACTCAACATCTTTAGACGGGCACTAAGCGTTGCGCCCTGTGACATGCTGGCTCCGCTCATTTGCTCATGACTCATCACTTCCCTCCTCTGATGAAGTGATGGTATCAACTTGGTCTTGAACGAGACGACCCTCTTTCATCACGAGCGTCCGGTAGTGCATTTGAGCGATCAAGCTCAAGTCATGCGAAGCGATGAGTAAACTCACGCCGACCTGATTAAATTGCTCAAATAGATGCATAATTTCTGCAGAAAGTTCAGGATCTAAGTTTCCGGTAGGCTCATCGGCGAGTAATAATGGTGGCTTGTTAACAACAGCCCTTGCGATACCAACGCGTTGTTGCTCACCACCAGACAGCATGATGGGGGAGTACTTTTCTTTGGAGAGCAGACCGACTTTATCGAGTGAAGCCCGCACCCGTCGACCAATTTCGCGGTGTGGATACCCTGCGATCATCAGTGGTAGGGCAACATTATCAAAAACCGAACGGTCGAATAATAATCGATGATCTTGGAAAATCATTCCAATATTACGTCTAACACTAGGGATCTTCCGGCGGCTAGTGCGATTTAAATTTTTATTGTTGACCACAACTTGGCCAGAGGTTGCGCGTTCCATCAAGCAGATGAGCTTTAATAGTGTACTTTTACCGGCACCAGAGTGACCAGTTAAAAAGGCCATTTCACCGTCAGCGATTTCAAAACTGACTTTTTTGAGTGCTTCCTGACCGTTAGGATAACGCTTGGAAACTTCAGCAAACTCAATCATCGGCTTACCTGATTATTGTTATCTTATAATTATTAACAGCGGGATAAGAATCGATTAAACGTTTTAGATGATCATTTATTGATCAAATAATGCATCGATAAACTCCCCTGCGTCAAAAGTTCGCAAGTCTTGCTTGCTCTCCCCTACACCGATAAATCGGATTGGTAGTTTCATTTTGTCCGCAAGCGCAAACACTACGCCACCTTTTGCAGTTCCGTCTAACTTGGTGACTGTGACGCTATTCAAAGCTACAGCCTTATCAAACTCAACAGCTTGAATGAGTGCGTTTTGGCCGGTTCCCGCATCAACGACTAACATTACTTCATGTGGGGCATCGGCATCAACCTTCGCCATTACTCTTTTTACTTTACTGAGCTCTTCCATCAAGTTGCTTTTATTGTGAAGACGGCCAGCAGTATCGGCGATAACAATATCGACATTACGAGCTTTGGCGGCTTCAACGGCATCAAAAATAACTGATGCACTGTCAGCGCCGGTGTGCTGTGCGATCACCGGTACGTTATTGCGCTCTCCCCAGGCTGATAACTGTTCCACAGCTGCCGCTCGGAAAGTATCTCCTGCCGCGAGCATTACCGATTTGCCCTCGGCGAGGAATTTATGGGCGAGTTTGCCAATAGTGGTTGTCTTACCGACGCCATTCACCCCGACCATTAAAATAACGAACGGGTTGTCTTGGTTGGGCACTTCGAGTGGCGCTTGTACTGGCTCTACGATTTCTGTCAGTAATGTTTTAAGTCGCGCCATTAAAGCCTCGGTATCTTTTAACTCCTTACGATCGGCTTTTTCTGTTAAATCATCAATAATTCTACTGGTCGTATCGACGCCAACATCAGCCATTAGCAAGAGCGTTTCAACTTCTTCGAGAACATCTTCATCAATTTCTTTTTGGCCGAGTACTAAGTTAGCAAGGCCTTGCGAAAATTGAGTTCTTGTTTTCGATAGTCCTCTTTTTAAGCGCTGAAAGAATGATGTTTTTGGCTCGTTTTCGGCCGCGTCCAATTCTCCTGAGTCCAAAGGGGACGAAGCTTCTTCTTGTGACTTAGCTGGCCGCGTTACTGAGTCGTTGGGCAACTCATGCGAAGGCGACTCTTGCGAAGGCGACTCTTGAGTTAAGGCTTCTTTGTCGGTGACTACCGCTTTGGGTGCTGTAGCGCTATTTTCTTCTGAATGAATGTTGTCTTCTGTCTGGGAAATATCGTCATTTGAGTCGACCTGATTATTCTCCGAGTCAATCTCATTCTCTTGCTTTGATTTATTTCCGCTGAACCAGCCAAACAACCGGCGTTTGGGTGTGTCTTTATCTGACATGGAGTCACTTCACTAGTGTGTTTTCGAAACTGGCGTGATCCTAACATTTATCACTGCTAAACACACCGCCCGAGACGTTTAATCTGAGTGTGAGCCGACGATTTCTGACGAATGAAGAGGAAGGATCGGATATCACATCGGTTTCATTTATCTATATCTAAATAATCGATTGAAATGGTAAAAAGATTATCCTTTTTATTGTTTGTTCGAATCGTTAAGCTAAGTGCCCATTTGTCGAAATGACTTGTATTAAAAACAATAACTTAGGGCCAGTTTGATGCCGTTTTATATTAAACAGGGAAAAATTCCCGCGAAACGTCACATAACGTTTTATCGAGACGACGGCGAGTTGTATCGAGAAGAGCTTTTTTCAACGCATGGCTTTTCTAATATTTATTCCAATAAATATCACTACAACATGCCGACCAAAGTATTACGAGTAGAGCCATACGAGGTAAATCACGGGGAAGAGTGGCATGATGCAATGCTGCAAAATTATAAGGTTCATACTTTTCGTGGCGAGAGCAGTGGCAATTTCTTTACCGCACGCAGACGCCAAGTGTTCAATAACGACGTTGCTTTATATACGGCGCATGTGACAGAGGACTGTGAAGATTTCTATCGAAATGCGTATGCCGATGAAGTCATCTTTGTTCACGAGGGTAGCGGTACGTTAACTTCAGAATACGGCAACATTGAAATTCATAAATGGGACTACTTGGTGATCCCTAAAGGTACTACCTACCAAATGAAGTTTGATAGCTTGGAAAACGTTCGCCTGTTTGTGATCGAATCGCCAACAATGGTAACTATTCCCAAGCATTTTAGGACGCCGACCGGACAAATGCTTGAAAACGCTCCTTATTGCGAAAGAGATATCCGCACGCCTGAGTTACAAGAAGCGAAAGTGGAAAAAGGCGAGTTCTCGCTTTTTATCAAATATGGTGATCGTTACCAAAAAAGCGTACTGGAATGGCATCCTTATGACCTAGTCGGTTGGGACGGAGCGTGTTATCCATGGGCGTTTAACATCCAAGAATACGCGCCAAAAGTAGGCAAAATTCATTTGCCGCCAAGTGATCATCTTGTATTTACTGCAAACAATTATGTTGTTTGTAATTTTGTCCCGCGGTTGTATGACTTTCACCCTGAAGCCATCCCTGCACCTTACTACCACACTAATATCGATAGTGATGAAATCTTATACTATGTGGACGGTGATTTTATGAGCCGAACTGGTATTGAACATGGCTCCATCACTTTGCACAAGAAAGGTGTTCCGCATGGGCCACAACCGGGTAAGACGGAAGCGTCGGTCGGTAAAAAAGAAACTTACGAATATGCCGTCATGGTGGATACTTTTAATCCATTAAAAACAACTAATCATTTTAAAGACTGCATGGAACAGGATTACAACCAAAGCTGGTTGGAAGATTAATATTGTTGGAGAAAATTAATGTCACAAGCAACTCAAAATAATCCACTTAATTTACGCGGAATTTTATTCACAGAATTCTGTAGTGCTGACACCAAGTTTATGCACGATGTTTTTATGGATTTTGGCTTTTCCAAAACTAAGAAATATACCGGTAAAGATATTACCTATTACAACCAAAACCAAATCCATTTTTTACTCAATGGTGAAAAAAATGGGTTCTCAGCTGAGTTCACTAAAGCGCACGGACCGGCGATATCATCAATGGGGTGGAAGGTTGATGATGCACAATATGCATTTGAAGAAGCGGTAAAGCGCGGTGCAAAACCCGCGGAGGAAAAAGACTTTCCTTATCCTGCGATATATGGCATTGGCAATAGTTTGATTTATTTTGTTGATCGCTACGAAGGCGGTGACAGTATTTTCAATACTGATTTTGAAGCCCTAGCTGAGCCAGAGATTCAAGAAGAGAAAGGTTTTATCGAAATCGATCATTTAACGAATAACGTCTACAAAGGCACTATGGAAAAATGGGCGAATTTCTACAAAGATGTATTTGGTTTTGAGGAAGTTCGATATTTTGATATCAAGGGTGTTAAAACAGCGTTATTGTCTTATGCCCTCGCAAGTCCGTGTGGGACTTTCTGTATTCCAATTAATGAAGGTAAAGATGACAACAACAACCAAATCGACGAATACTTAGATATGTATGACGGTCCAGGTGTGCAGCATCTTGCTTTCAGAACCAAAGACTTGGTCGCTTCTTGTGATTCATTAAAGGGATCTTACATCGAAACATTGGACATTATCCCAGAGTATTACGACACTATTTGGGATCGCGTGCCATGGGTTAAGGAAGACAAGGAACGTATCAAACACCATCAAATTCTTGTGGATAGTCAAGCGGACAACACATACTTATTGCAAATTTTCACCAAAAACCTTTTTGGTCCGATTTTTATTGAGATGATTCAAAGAGAAGGCGATCGCGGATTTGGAGAAGGAAATTTCCAAGCACTATTTGAGTCGATTGAACGTGACCAAGAGAGACGTGGCGTTATCTAAATTTATTGCAGGTTTATTCTAGAAAAGGGAGCAAAGGCTCCCTTTTTTATTCACTTTCTTTTACTCCCAACCGTTAAGGTCTATACTTAATTTAAACTAATCGTCATTCATTTGGTAATTATCGCTTATCCCTGTTGAATAGAGTGTGTTCAAAAGGAATATGATGAATGAAAAGGATTGCGTAGAAAAGGAGTGTTTATTGGGACAAGTATCGCAACAGATTATCATCGATTCTTCGATTAAAAAGCTTTGGCAAAGGATTGAAGATTTTCATGATATGAGTTGGGCTTCGAAAGTAGCGACATCTGTTATTAAAGAGGGTGATAAGTCTGGATTTGAAGTAGGGGCTCAGCGTATTGTTAATGACGTGTTTTTTGAGACACTGCTAAAGTATGCGCCTCAGGATTGGACTATTTCTTATCGAGTAGATAAGGGTCCCGGCCCATTAAAACCAAGCAATATCAAAAATTTCATTGGAACGATAAAACTTTTAGCACTCGAAGATAAGACTCAAGTTAACTGGACCGCAACTTTTGAATCTGAGAATGATGAAGCCGTAATAAGTTTCTGTAATTCCATGTATCAAACTTTATTAAAAGCAATGAGAGAGTCATTCTCATAGGGAGGGAAAGTGAATCACTCATCGGTTGAAAAACTACTCATCTCAGCATGGAAGTATCGTCGCGAAGGTGATTATCAAACTGCTGGAACGCTAGTTGATCAAGCGATTCAACTATCATCTGAAGATGACTACGCGAATCGAGGTCGAGCGTTTCATATTCTTGCGCAATTTGAAGCCGATCAAAATGAGTTTAAAAATGCGCTTAATTATTATCAGCAATCACAGGCTTTTTACGAAAAAACTGAGCTACAGGATAAAGTGGCCCACTCAATTCGCCATGTCGCGGATACTTTTTATTCTTTAAATGAGATAGAAAAAGCACGGGCGCAATACGAAAGTGCGATTAAAATGTACAATACACAAGCTGACACTAATGATGTCGATATTGCCAATACTCTGAAAGGTTACGCTTTAGTATTGGAAAAACAAAATGAAAATGAAGCAGCTAAAAAAAAGTGGTCAACTATTTTATCCATATATGAAAAGTACAACATTCAATCGGGTATTAATGAAGCAAAAGGTAAAATTGAGCAACTTCAAGAATAATGACTAAATATTTTTTTTCTCTGTGTTTGTTGAGTTTATGCGCATGCGCTAGTTATGAAAAGGTTGCTTATCAGGAACCACCTGATGCTGAAAAACTCGGCGGTGTAATTCTAGAACCTGTCCTCAAGGTTCGCCCGTATTATCCCCAAAAGGCAAAAGAGAATGGGCTCAATGGTTGGGTAATGTTTGAATTTAATGTTGGCGAGATTGGCGAACCGGTAAACATCAAAGTCGTAGACTCACATCCCAAAGGACTATTTATACCAGAGGCAAAAAGTGCTTTCAAAAAGTGGCGCTTTCAATCGATAAAAAAGGACACTGTGAAAAAACAATTTTCCATTGTTTATTTTGAATAATTGTTTTGTTTGACCACTCGAAATATCCGGTTGCTATAAACCTCGTTGCCACTCTTGTCGTATAGGAATCGTACCGGGTAACGTAAGAGCGCTTCTGACTTTATTGAGTAATTTTTCTTTGTCCTGTCCTAACACACCTTTGAGAACCAGATAGTTGGAGGCATGATCTGAACGAAAAATTGTTTTCTTTAAATCAAGCTCGCTGAGTAACCATTCCATTTCTTGGAATAATTGGTTTTGTGTCAACGGTTTAAATTCAGGAAAACTCGATTGGAATCGAGCTTTTCCTGTCGGAAAGCTAACGACAAGGGTTGATAAGTACTCAGGCTGTGCTGCGTTCATTAAACGGGCTGAATTGACTGCATGCTGATGACTTAAAGATTGGCCCCCTAAACCATTAAGTATCATCACAGATGACTTAATTCCGGCGGCTTTAAGTTTCTGTAATGCTTCTAATGTTGAACTGAAAGTTTCACCCTTGGATACTTTAGTCAACACCTCGTCGTCACCGGACTCACAGCCAACATAGACCATCTTAAGTCCTAGATCCCTCAATTCTAATAATTCTTTTACAGATTTATGGATGATATTTCGTGGAAGGCAATAGCTGGTAACTCGATTAATCGACGGTAAAAACTCTCTGATATCAATTAATACTTGCTTTAGTCTTCTTGTTGAAAGTGTCATAGCATCACCATCCGCCAAAAATATCCGTCGAGGCTGTTCGGTCAATTGACTGACATTTTCGAGCTCTTTCAAATACGCATCTCTGGGTTTGAAATTAAATCGCTTTTGCGGGGCGGTATACATTTCGCAAAAAGTACATTGGTTCCATGAACAACCATTGGTAATTTGGAAGATGTAAGATTTCCATTCACTGGGTGGTCTAAAAACAGGTTCGATGTAATTCATAGGTGATGTTCAACAGAGGGGTTTTAAGGTTGAGACATAATAAACATCGTATAAGCAAAAACGAGCATCATACCCATCGCAAATAAACAGGCAATTCCAATCATCGCAGCCCGAAAAACCGAGTGAAAGGGTAAGTCGGCTTCTTCGTGTTCGTCAAGTTCTGCGCCCTGCAAGATTATCGTTAAAGGAAATACGATAATTGCCAAGACAAAATTAAAGGTCAAGTACATTAAGGACGAGGGGTATTTAACAAACAGGCTCGCGAACAAAAATACAATGGTAGCAATGATAGTGAATACGACAGTGATACCGGCCTGCAGGTTTTTATTGAAGTGGGTAAAATTACTATGGAGAACGAGTCCAGCCGCCAAAACAGAACCAAATAATGTAGCTATGGCAACGGCAAAACCATTGTAAACTTTACCTTGATAAATTGCTGGGTCTTCACTGGCGTTACTAACCTGAGATTTTGGTGACTCATACGGATTGTCAGGCAAGTTTTCTTCTTGTGTTTGCATAGGCGTAACTACTACAATCGCTCTCTATTCTGTTATTGTTGTGCCGCTAATCGAATTTATTTAGAGACTTCATCAAGGGGACACTATGGAACTGTTTTACACTAAGTCTTCACCCTACGCAAATTGTGTGCGTATGGTCATCTCCGAATTAGGTATTGAGTCTGCTGTTCAATTAATAGAGAGCCACCCGTTTGACAATGACGCAGCGTTCATAGCAGCGAACCCATTGGGAAAAGTCCCCTGCTTGATTGAACATGGAGAGCATATTCTTGATAGCGAAGTCATTTGTGATTACCTAGATGGCAATTTTGCCGAGGGCGCGTTATTTAATCCTATTTATGCAGACTGGCGGTTAAAAAGTCTGTATTCAGTTTGCTCTGGCTTGATAGATACGCTCGTCGATAGACGGATGGAGTTCATGCGCGAATCTGAGGGCATTAAGAGTGAGTTCTGGTGGCGCCGGCAAACCGAAGCGGTTAATCGCACACTTGGCTATGTTGAGTCGAAGTTAGACTTAATTCCCGAAGAATTTACGATTTTACATATCAATCTCATGAGTGCGCTTATGTATATTGATTTTAGACATAGTGATATTCACTGGCGAGAGGAGTATCCGGGGCTTCGTGCATTTTTTGAGTTAAACCAGGCAAGAGCGTGTTTTACCAAAAATCCTTTGGAGTAAATCGCTAGCTCCGCTATATTTAAACAGAGCGCATTGGTGATTATTGATCGAGCGCTGTTATTGAGGCGATTCAACAAGGGCGGCGTAATGCGAATAAATCATTGGCAACAATCAAGAAACTGTCTTTTTTCTCTGCTTGTCATGGCGTTGGCGTTTTATGTTACATCTACTTCAGCAAAAAATAGTGAGCAAGTAAAACAAGAACTACCGCTTAGCGAGCTCAAGGCTTTCAGTGAAGCTTACTTCCAGATCAAATCTTCCTACGTAGATGATGTTGAGGATGTCGACCTTATTCGCGCGGCAATTAGTGGCATGGTCAGCAGCCTAGATGTACATTCTCGTTACCTTTCTCCTGACGACCTCAGACAGTTCAATACTGATAATGTTGGCGAGTACGAAGGGGTGGGTTTAAGTTTTAATGATCATAAGTATGGCATAGAGGTAGTCGAAGTTGTTTCTGGAGGTCCGGCTGACAAGGCGGGTATTGAACCGGGAATGATTGTTACCCATATTGATAAAGAAGCAATCCAATATCTACCGGTTTCGGAAGCGCTGACTAAACTAAAAGGTCCGATCGATTCCACGGTTATACTGACCGTCGCTGCTGCAAAATTTGCCAAGCCGAAAGACATCGCTTTGCAACGTGAAGTGATTGTTATTGCAAGTGTAGCCAGCCAAAGCTTACCTAACCGCACCGCGTATGTGGGCCTATCCTCTTTCACCATGCACAGTGTCGAAGAATTTAAAAATGCCATTACATCTTTGTCAGAAGAAAACGCAATTGCTAACTTAATTCTTGATTTGCGAGACAATCCAGGAGGCGTAATGGACGTCGCGGTAGAATTGTCCGACTTATTCATCCCAGAGGGAACCTTGCTGATATCTTCAGGCAGAACGGATGATGCGAATGAAATATTCTATGCGAAACAAGCCGCACCATTCAGTGATCTAAAGGTTGTCGTAGTAATAAATAAAGGATCGGCATCGGCCAGCGAAATTTTAGCCGCCGCCTTGAAAGACCACGGAAAAGCGGTGGTACTCGGTGAAACATCCTATGGAAAAGGTTCAATTCAAACCTTAATACCCCTCAATTACGAGTCAGGAATGAAGATAACGACCGCAGAATACTACTCGCCACTGGGTAACCGAATTCAAGATGTTGGCATAAAACCCGATATAAAGTTTGATCAGCAAAAGCGCGTCAATTCATATAATGTGAGCTTGCTCGATGACCCACAGCTGCTTCAAGCCTATAATATTCTGCTTAAACAATAACAATTGCGCCCTAATGAAGTTTAAATTTGTTCTGATATCGCTGCTATTTTCGTTTGCTTTTCAATCAATTGCGAAAAGTCTTGATGCTACTGCTAAGGCTCAAACCAAGCCTAAGCTATCAATTGTCATTGATGACTTGGGTGATAATTCAGTGATTGCTCGTCAGCTGTTATCACTATCTGGAGAGTTTACGGCTGCGATTTTGCCGCATACGCCTCACGCAAAACCAATTGCTGAGTTTGCCCGGGCTAATGGCCATGAGGTGATTATGCATTTGCCAATGGAAGCAACCACCCGACCTGACTTACTCGGCCCTGGCGCATTGTTCGCGGATATGGAGAAACAGCAATTGCTCGATACTTTTCTTGATAGCGCATCATCGATACCGAATATTGTGGGGTTTAATAATCACATGGGGAGTCTGTTAACGGTGGATGAAGAGAGAATGCGCTGGGTGATGGAAAGTGCCAAGCAAAATGGTTGGTATTTCTTGGACTCGAAGACAACAGTTTCCTCTGTTGCACAGGATGTAGCTTCCGATATTGGATTACCAACGATAGGTAGGGATGTTTTTTTAGATCATCACTCACTGGGACAAAAGGATAATCTAAGTGAGCTTATCGAGCAGCGAATGACCCAAGCGATGCGTATCGCCAAACGCCGTGGTGAGGTGGTTGTGATATGCCACCCTTATCCTGAGACTTTGGCGTTTTTGAGAGAGCAAATGCCGTTGTTCAAAGAAAAGTTTCGCTTTGTAAGATTAAGTAAATTAATCAAAGACGAAGAAACTCAATCAACTATGGCTCATCAATCCCAGGCTATGGATACAAAGTAGTTATTTAACACTAATTAGTTCGATAATTTTCTTTGTGTTCTTAAGCTTATAAATCTTTCCATTATTTTTACTATTATCACGGATATATCCGTTTGTTGTTAGTAGCCACTTTTGTTCCTTAACTTGGACTTCATATTCGAAAATAGGTAGCAGTTTTTCTTTCAACTCTTTTCGTTCATTCAATATATGAACAATCTTTTGAATTCTTTTTTCATCAGTGGTTGTTCCAACGATCTCTCCCTGTTTATCTAATAGCTTTGCGATAGCAGCCGGTTGAGTAGGCGCAGTATTGTTGTTACTGCAACCATTAGTCAAAAGTGTTGCAATCAGAATTAATCCAAGTAGTACTATATTTTTAACCACAAGATATTCCTTTAGGAAAGAGGGGCGGTAAACCGCCCCTAATTTTATTTTAACCTACTTCTGCGTGTAAGCGGGAGAAGGCCAAGTAGTAATAATAGAGACAATGCTCCGCCGCCACTGCTACTGTTATTGTTGTCCTGAGGTGGTGGTTCTGTCGTATCAACGATTGTTACAGTAACTTGAGCAGTGTCGCTAGCTCCCACTGCATCTGATACAGTGACAGTGAAATTCAGGGTTGTATTACTTGAAACTTCGGGAGCACTGAAAGTTGCTGTTGCAGAGTCCGCACCAGTCAAAGTAACACCAATTCCACCAGTTTGAGTCCATTCGAAAGTAAGGGCATCACCATTTGGATCCGAACTGGAAGAGGCATCAAGCGATACAGTTGTTGATTCGTTTGCGTTCATCATCATTTGAGCGACAGATGCAGTTGGCGCTTGGTTATTTGCTTCATCAGCAACGATGACACTGACTGTTTCGATATCCGTGTTGTTACTGGTGTCAGTTACAGTTACCCGGAATTCAAGAGTAGTCGATTGGACAACTGCTGGAGCGTCAAAGTTAGCCGTAGCAGAATCGCTTGAGTTTAAGGTGACGGATGGACCCGCGGTTTGAGTCCAAGTGAACGATAAGGTGTCACCTTCAGGATCTGTACTACTACTAGCATCCAATGTTACGTTGGTTCCTTCAACTGTATTGATGCTTGATTCAGCTACTTGCGCTGAAGGTGCTTCGTTAGCTGCAGTGAACGGAATACCTGTGACAGCGTCGATCCAAGCAGTGTCACTGCCTTCCCCGACATTCTCGTCTTTAATATAGCTCCAACGTAAAGTGTGAGTCCCTGTAGTTAAAGGGTAATATACAGTAGACCAATCTACATCACCACTCCATTCACCCACTTCCTCACCATCGATATAAAACTTAAGGAAATCGTACCCAGCTTCAGAAGAGACTTTGAGGGCAAAGCTGACGAAGCTGTTGGCTTGGTCAAAAGTTTCAGTGACTTCTATTGATGCCGTTTGATTGTCTGTTACAGTTCCAGCTTTTAGATTTAAGCTTCCTTCAAATGCATCGTCACTTGAGACTGCCCAGGTCTCATTTGCTGCAGAAGGTCTACTCCAGCCCTGGGGAACCTCAGCGTTCGCAGGAAATGCTTCATTCGAGCCGTTGTTGATAGTTATGGCCGCAGTATCTACACCTGCACAGTTATTAGCACCTATAGCAGTTAACCTGACGTTTCCTTGATGAAAAAAGCCATACGAGAAAGATGGGTTTTGTTCTGTAGAGTCAACTAACCCATCATCATTAAAATCCCATTCAACTGTGTACGGGCCGGTTCCGCCGGAAACACTGGAGGTGAAATTTACAGTTTCATTTAGTTGAGCTGAAGCAGGAGAACTCGTGATGCTTACAATAGGTGCCGCGCAACCGTCTATACCATCTAAAGTTACTGTATTTGAGTTCTGGGGGTCCAACCAGTGCTTTAGTTCTGTTTGAGGAGAATTATCTCCTGTCCACTGAATATGAAGTCGACCGTACCAATCAGGCGCATTTGGAGCATCGCATGAAGCGCTGCCACCGTGAAGTGTGCCTACCAGCCTTTTGTCTGCATTCCAGATTCCCGAGCCAGAAGATCCGCCTTCTGTGGTTCCATCTTCCCAATTGCCAACTCTGAAGTGTGTTCCATTTGGGCTGACATTGCTCTGAGAAAAAAAAGTAACAGTAAGAGGGTCATTGTCGAAACTGATTCTCTTTTCGTCGCCTGAGGGGTGATGTATTCCAACTGCTGAAGCAGGTACGGCCGCACTATTGTCCCATCCTGCCCAATGAGTATTGAAAGATGATGGTGGGACAGTGTCAAGTTCAACCAGCGTCGAGTCTGCCGGTTCAAATCCCGAACGATATGCCGCTCCATTTTGAAACTGGGTTAGGCTTCCATCTGGCGTTCCCTGACAAGTCGAGGTTTCATAGTTCCAATAAAAAACCATTGATGGGCTATTTACTTGGTCTACACCACAGTGATTAGCTGTTAAAAAGTATGGTTTTCTATTTTGAAGTACGTTATTTATTAGGGTGCCGGTACAAAGGAAAACACCGCTATGTGTGTATCTTGCAACTGAACGAATTTCATCTCGCCATCCGTCAGCCTCAGGGCAAACAACATCGTTGTTACAACTACCTGATTTGTTCAACTCATTCTTCTGAATACTTCGGTATCCTTGGTTAACGCTAACGAAATCGAATTTTAATAGATGCTTTAGTTCATTAGGAACATTGAACTCAATCGTTACAAGGTTCGATTCGATTACAGGCGTCCACAGTTGCTTATGATTCTTGTTATCCTTGTGAGTGTATGGCCCCAGTATTGTTTCGTAATCGCCATCATATATATATAGCTTTGCTCCCTTCGGCAAAAAAAGATTTTTTAACCCTATGTTAATCGATTTAGCCTGTTCCGATGAGAGTTTAAGGCGCCAAGTCGAGAAGTTTTTATTTTTTTCCCAAATTCCTTTATCTTTTAGGTTTTTTATATTTCCAAATGGGACTGCGAATCTTAGTGGTAGCCCCTCCTTTTCCCGTATTTCATCTTGAGCAACTAATTTGTCTAAGTCATATTTTGAAGCCTTGGCAATTGGAATCTGTTTACTTAACTTTAAATCTAAGCTTATAGGTTTATCGTCTTCAGAAAGCGACTCTATTGTATTGAAAGAATTTGCTTGAACTTGTGTAGCGATTGTTAGTGCACTGGCTACAAGTAAGGATAATGGTTTTAACTTCATAGGATGACCATTTACTAATTTAAAACTGATTGGTAAGTATAGGTTCACTACAGCAGAATGGGCAGTGAATATTCACCTTACAGCTAAACATTTTCTGAGAAAGTACAGAAAAGGTATTAAATTTAAGGTTTTTTAGAACCGTCGCACAATTTTGAAAACACCAATACCCGATTATTAGCCGGCATTTCAATATCATTTACCAATTCCAGTCCAACTTCATTTGCCTGCTCTTCAAACGCTTCAAAGTCTCTAATTCCTTGATGTTGTGCTTGCTCTTTTAACCACATTTCAAACCGGGCGTTGCTTTCACTGGTAAACTGTCCTTGGTAATTGAAAGGACCGTAAATTATAAATAATCCGTTCTTTCCTAACAGGTTTCCGACTCCTTTTATCATAGCTACAACAGCTTCCCACGGCATGATGTGCGCGGTATTTGCAGTGAAAACGGCATCAAATTTAGACTCAGGCCAGTGGTTTTGAGTAACATCGAGCTCAAATGGCCGCTTGATATTTTTAGAATTAGCTTCATCAATCCACAGGTTTATCGCCCAATGATTATCGCTTCGATCAGATGTTTGCCAAATTAGATGGGGGAGTTTTTCGGCAAAGTAAACCGCATGTTGGCCGCTTCCACTACCAATTTCGAGTAGTTCAGAGCAACTCTTAAGGAGAGGGGTAATGACATCCAGTATTGGAACTTTATTTCTTTCACAGGCTTCTGAAAAAGGTTTCATAAATTGACTCATTTTGTCTGAATGCTAAATATAACAAGATTCTACGCGAATAAGCAGAATTATCACTAAGTGTTACATTACGAACTATCACCCCTTGAGGTATTGATTTAGAATATTGCGAATCAATTTATCCTATAAGAACAGTAAAATGCATTCGATGACTAAAAATTTTCTCGGTTTTCTAGTGTTATGTGTCTCAACACCGCTATTTGCTTCCGTTAAATATTTCATTGACATTAACGATCCCGCGCATCACACAGCACAAGTTAAGATGATTATTCCTGCTGGAATGGAATCAATCGATGTACTGTTACCAACCTGGCGTACCGGAAACTATAAACTGATAAATCAAGCTAATGGTATTAGGAATTTTAAGGCGACATCTAAAGTCGGAAAAAATTTAAACTGGCAACGTAAAAATAAAAGTCATTGGGTTATTGAAAACCCGACCGAAAAAGCAATAACCGTGTCATATCAGTTATATGCAAATGAACTTGCCTTCCGTTCTAGACACATCGATAGCACGCATGCCTACCTCGATGCTACGGCGGTATTCATGTACGTACCACAGTTAATGTTAAGCGAGCATCAAATCAACCTTGAAGTAGACGATAACTGGAGGAGCTTTTCGGGCCTTAAAGAGACAGGAAAACATCAGTTTGTCGCTAAGAATTATCATCAATTAAGTTCATCTCCGATAGAAACTGGCATTAATAAGTTGAGCGAGTTTTCAGTAGACGGACGTGATTATCAAATCGTCATTTGGGGTGAAGGAAACTACAGTTTAGAAAAAATTACCAAGGATTTAAAAGCGCTAGTCAAACAAGGCTCTACTATCTGGTCAAATTACCCTTTCGAAAAATATGTTTTCATTATCCACGCGACATCGGGGGCAAGAGGTGCGACAGAGCATCTGAACTCGACAGTGATTCAGCGAGAGCGAAATACGTTTGCACCCAGAAAAGAATATCTAAAGTTTTTGCGTACGGCCTCACATGAATTTGTCCATACTTGGAACGTAAAAGCCTATCGTCCAGAAAGTTTGGTGCCCTATGACTACCAAAAAGAAAACTATAGTCAACTATTATGGGTCGCAGAGGGGTCAACAAGTTATCTTCAAGATCACCTGTTGCTGACGGGGAAGATACAAAAACCTAAAGAGTACTTTAAAGAGCTTGCAGAGCGAATCGACCGATTACAACAGGGGCCGGGCTTTAAAATGCAATCCGTGGCGGACTCTAGCTTTGAAAAATGGATAGCACAAGGCGGCGACTTTGCTACAAATCATAGCTCAAATATTTATTCTCATGGCTTTATGGTTTCTTGGCTTTTAGATGCGAAAATCTTAGAAGATTCTAACCTGAAATATAGTTACAAAGATGTACATAATGCCTTGTATGAAAAGCGAAAAGAGCACTCAACTAGCTACGATAATTTTTTTGCAGCGCCTTTTAATCAGCAGGATATATTATCAATAGCCAAGCAACTCACTGGTAATGATTATCAAGCTTGGTGGCAAAAAAATGTTCTCACCCCGTTTAGTATCGACTTTAAAGTCTTATTGGACAAAGCCGGTTTAAAATTTAAAACGGATAAGAAAAAAGAGATCAACGTTTGGACAGGTTTTAAAAGTAAGAATGAAAAAGGCTTTTTAGCTTTGACCAGTGTGGAAAAAGGCAGTCCTGCTTGGCAATCTGGGCTCACAACTAAAGATCTGTTAGTGGCAATTGATGGGATGCGGGTGACTCATGAGAATTTCAAGATGATGATGGAAAAGTATGCGCCGACAAGAGAGATTGAAGTGAGTTTCTTTAGAAATGATCAGTTGATGAAAACGCAGTTAAAGCTGGGTAAACGACCTAAAAAGCCATTAGAAATAGGATTGGTAGATAACCCAACTGATGCGCAAAAAAAATATTTCAAAGCATGGTTAGGAATTGACTACCCAAAACCGGATAAAGAATTATTGCAAAACTAATACTAGCTTGATGAAACTAATCATTCTGCTAGTATCGTTATCACTCTAAACTTTAAATTGGACGATAACCTTGGCTTCCTTCACTAAAGTAGCAGTTAAATTTTCCGCCATAGCCTTCATCTTTAAACTGGCCGGGATCAGTTTTGTTAATGCTGAAGCGCCAGAACTCATCGACTATCCGGAAGTGGCCAAAAATGTTCCCTATGCCAAGGTTGCCGAGTTAGCAAGTCGTCCTGCTGACTATAAAGTAAATTATGGTCTCGACCCGTTGCAGCATGTATCCATATGGACTCGCGATAAAAATTTGGGAAAAACACCTTTGGTGGTATTGATTCATGGTGGATGCTGGTTGAATGCGTTCGATAAAACTCACACTAATGCCATGTCGACAGCATTATCGCGAGCCGGCTTTACGGTCATGTCTATTGAGTATCGGCGAACCGGCGACGAAGGGGGCGGCTGGCCCGGCACCTATCATGATATTATGTCTGGTCTTAGATTGATTCCCAAACTTGATAAATACTTTGTCGATAACTCATCTTTTGTAATTATGGGGCATTCTGCAGGGGGACATTTAGCTTTACTTGCAGGCTCTCGATGGCAAAAACAAAAACAGTTTAATAGCGAACTGAAAGCGGTTATCGGCCTTGCAGCCATCACTGATGTTAAACGCTACTCTGAAGGAACTAATAGTTGCCAATCAGCGACAACAAAATTTATGGGTGGAGATTATTCTAGTCAAAAGGCTAATTACGACAGCGCCAACCCTATCAATCAGCCAATGTTCGTCAATACGATTCTCATGCAAGGTGATAAAGATTCGATCGTACCGCTAGAGTATGCGAGTTTTCTCGGCAAAGTTGAGAAAAAAGTATTCTCCGGGGTTGGGCACTTTGACTGGGTGCATCCCGGTAGTGTTGCTTTTCAAGAAGTCTTAACTGTGCTGCGTGAAATCAAAAATCAAGATTGAGGTTGTTCTTACGCTGGTATAGATTTTCATGGAAAGTCCAGTTAATTAATCAATATCGACGTTTTCATTGAATAGAACTTCTTCATTGGCTTTGAAGGTAAAGCCAAGCGTTTGCTCAATATCCCAATCAGCGCAGATAGCGATTTCGACGTCACCAGGTTGGGCATAACAATCTACCCACACGCGGGAAACTGTAACATGATCCCATATTTCTTGTTCTGTTTGAATATCTGGATAATCGACGACTAATGTTTTGAGAACCCCGCTTTCTATCGCGGCTTTAGTGACGAGATAGTGTTCTTTAAAAAGTGTTTCAGCTAGTTCCGGTTTCTTAAATTCAAAATCGGTTTCGAATTCTAACAAGGTGTTGATTGCTTTCTTTGATAATCCTAACTGATTCCCAGGTACGATCAACTCAACTTGCGACTGACCAAAAATTGAAGAGTCTTGGTTGGTCCAGCGATTAGCGTCGTATTTAAACTCTCCATAAAGCTCATGCGTTTTTGTTTTTGATAGAAAGCCGAACATGCAATTTCTCTTGATTTTTATCTTTGTCGATTAAATTTATAGGTAAATTCATCGGGAATCAATACGACTTGAGGTTCAAAATGCGGTGGGAATCACAGGTTGCTTTATAAAATACGAGTCGTGGACGAGTTTTATTGAATAAAAACGGTGCTAACCAGTTGTCGTGCAATTGTAATCGAATGAAGAGATATGCTAGGTTAACTTGAGAATCCTTGGACTGGAATGTAATGATGAAAAAGCACAAAAAAATATGCATCATTGGCGCGGGGCCCAGTGGAATCACTGCGGCTAAAAATTGTATTGAAGCTGGCCTCGAAGCGGTTGTTTTTGAGAAAAACGATAAAGTTGGTGGCAACTGGGTATTTAATGCCAAAACGGGTCATTCTAGTGTCTATAACAACACTCATATTATTAGTTCAAAGATTTGGTCTGAATATGAAGATTACCCGATGCCAAGCGACTACCCTGACTACCCAAGTCACAGTAAAGTACAAAAGTATTTTGAAGATTATGCCAAGCATTTTGGCGTCCTTGATGTTATAAGATTTAATCATCAAATCGAAAAGGCGGCGTTAAATGATTCGGGCGATTGGAATGTCACTTACGTCGATCAAATGGGTCAAAGTCATCAGGAGGTGTTTAGTCATTTGATGGTCGCCAATGGCCATCATTGGGATCCAAAATATCCTCACTACGAAGGTGAATTTTCGGGTACCTATATCCACTCTCATGATTTTAAGTCTGTTGATGATTCTTGGCGCGGTAAAAAAGTCTTAGTCATTGGTGCTGGAAATTCTGGGTGTGACGTAGCAGTGGAAGCTGCGAGAGTGGCTCAACATGTATCAATGAGTATGCGTAGCCCTCAGTGGTTTATCCCTAAATTTATGTTTGGCATACCATCGGATGTTCTGGGCTCATTTTCAAGTTGGTTACCACGAAAGTTTAAACAGTTGAGTCTGACATTTTTACTCCGTATGTTTCAGGGGCGCTATCGTCAATATGGCTTACCAGAGCCGACTAATTTGGTGTTAAGTCAACACCCGACAGCAAACTCTGATTTACTTGATTTTATTCGTCATGGGCGAATTAAGCCTCAACCAGCCATTAAACGGTTAAAGCCAAGTGGGGTCGAATTTATTGATGGTCAATCAGCTGAATATGACATCATCGTCGCTTGTACAGGTTTTAAAATCAGCTTTCCATTTTTTGATGAGGCACTGATTAACTTTCAAAGTGACGACAAAGTTCCACTTTACAAAAAGATGCTTCATAAAGATTACCCTAACCTTTACTTCATTGGTCTTTTTCAGCCATTGGGCTGTATCTGGCCATTAGCGGATTACCAAGCTAAATTAGCTTGCCAGGAAATACTAGGTAATTACCGCAGGCCTTCGAATATGCAAGCCGCTATTGATTATGAAGTTAATCATCCTCACTATCCGTTTATCGGTGGGACTCGACATTCTACTGAGGTGGATTATCATATGTTTCGCAAAGAGCTAAAGCAGGAACTGCGCAAGGCAGGTCTTGATATTGGCGAAGCACCTAAGGGAAGAATCGATCATTACAAACAATGGCAAAAAGTTGGTTAGCGATAATTTAATTTGTCGATCTACTGACATCGGGAGCTCGTAAATTTATATTAGAGAAGTGTTACCGACAAGTACTTGTGAGTGAACCCAATTGAAAGAAGTTGCTTTATTTCCTATTCCAAACTGCGTTGCTTTTCCGGGAACCGTTTTCCCGCTGCATGTGTTCGAACCTCGTTATCGACAAATGGTTAATTATTGTTTGGACAATAATGTCATGATGGGTATCACTCATACTGAGGAGTTAATAAGCCCAGCTAAACGCGATCAATCTCTCGAAGAAGCGCTCAACACCAATCAAGCGACCTACAAGCCCTACACCGTATTTTCTGCAGGGAAAGTCGCACTACAAGAGACACTGCAAGACGGTCGACTGTTGATTAATGTTCATTTAACAGACCGGTTACACGCCGTCGAAGAAACTCAAAACTTACCCTTTATGATTTTTCAATGTGAATCTTACAATGACCATGAGATCACCATTCCTGTGCTCGAAGAAGCAAACCAATTGAAGCAAAAAATACTCAAGCGGCTTATTGCCTTAACATCGCGCTCCCCGCAAGTTAGCGAAATGCTTCAATCGGACCATTGGCAAACCATGGATTGCGTCGATTTTAGTTTCGAATTATTTGGCTTAGTGCAAATGAGTGGGGATATTCGTCAGCAAATTCTGCAATGTCGCTCACCAGTAGAGCGACTCAACATTGCTTTACAGTTAATGAACCAAACAGCTCAGCAATAGAACTATTGACCGTCAAGGTGGGCTTTGCTTTTTTTTAGTTTCGCCGCTGAATTATCACACCAATAGCAATCAGACTCTGGTTTAAGCTCAAGTGCTCGCTCAAAACTTTTTATTGCCAACTGATAATTATTTTGAGCTAAATAAGCCTCCCCAAGGCTGTCCCAAAGATTACCGTCATTGTCAAATAGTTCGACGTTTAAGCGAAACAAAGCGACAGCCTGATTAAGATAATTATTATTTTGCAGCGCGATTCCCAAACGATTCAAATAGTGCTTCCGTTTAATTGAATCAGCATATTTTGTCTTGATAATGTTGGGGAGCCGATCAAAGTCACCTTGATATTTAATGGCGTCTAATAAAATTTGAGCGAGCGGATCGGCCTGCAATGCTGTCACTTCATAATCAGGTTTAAACAAGATTGACTCGAGCGTATTAGCGATTCGATATTGTGGTCTCGTTAAGCTGTTAGTAGCAAAAAGAATAACCGTTGCTTCCTCTGGAAACATGACAAAGTCATAAAAGAAAGTGCCATTTGAACCGTTGTGAGCGACGACTTTGGTATTGCGAGGTGATTGAAAAACTGCCCAGCCATAGGCGTATTGGCTATCACCATCGTCGTATTCATCGATATATCCTTGTGTCAGCTTCGCAAAGGACTTTTCAGTGATAACGCGATGATTAATCAGTGCTAGGTACCAGCGGTACATATCTTCTTGGGTCGAATTAAAACCACCATTGCCTTTTAGCACCCACGAAATTTTCTTGTCGTGTTGATAACGCTTCACCATGGAACCGATATCAAAGACTGAATATTGATAGCCTTTCGCTTGTGGAAGTTTATTCCAATCAACTAACAAGTAGCCGGTATTTTTCATTCCGGCCGGTTTAAATAAATGCTCTTGAATAAAAGCTTCGTACTCTTGATCTGAAACTAGCTCAATAATTCGTGCAAGCACGCTATAACCCGCGTTGGAATAATAGTGTTTGGAGCCCGGTGGATGCAGTAATTGGGTTGAGAATAGCCGCGTAAAATAGGTATCTGTCGGAATATGATCAAAGTCTCCTTTTCCAATGCCACCAACCAAGCCGGATGCGTGAGTGAGTAGCTGGTGTATTGTGATTTTCTGCTTGTCACGCGGAAGGTCGTGAAAATAAAGCTTTATTGGGTCAGATACTGTTAGCTTGCCCATTTCTTCAAGCTTTAAAATCGCAGTCGCTGTAAATTGCTTGGTTACCGAGCCGACGTCAATCACTGTCTCAGGCGTATTGGTTATTTTTCTTAGGCGATCGGCAAATCCGTAACCTTGATTAACAATAATCTTACCGTCTTTGGCGATAAGCACCGCACCGGAAAATCCTTTCTCAGTCGCCGAACTTAAATACTTATCGATTTTAGTGTATACCTCATCCAAACCATCGACATTAATTTCGTTGCTTTGCAAAGAGAACGAAAAGAGGCTCAATGCCAACCAAATCGACAATTGACGCAATGGTATTTTAAATAACATATTAACTTTTACTCACTTAAGAATTGATTTTCATACTTGATCGAATGTGACGTTCAAAATTTTGATGAGTTGCATTGTGGCCATCCATGGCTTGTAAGATTTAATGTTCACTGTTTTGGCATGAGCTCCATTAAAGCAAAAACAGTAGACGACACGCCCTGTGGCACAGAGGTATCTGGGTCGATCTTAAAAAAGGGCGAATGGTGTGACGGTACTGCTGGCCCGCCGTTTTTCGCCAGCGTCATAGTTGCTTTGGGAGTACCTCCCACCGACCAGTAAACACTTGGAATTTTCGGTTTAGTGGTGAAATAGGGAAAATCCTCCGCACCCATTCCCGGACTAACTCGATTGGTTATATTTTGTTTACCATAAGCTTTTTCCCATACACGACGAAGTCTTGCGGTAAGCTTGTCATCGTTTATTGTCGGGAAAGTGGCCTCCTCTTTGGAAATTATCACCTCCGGTAACTTATCTTCCGGTAAGCCAGCCACTCTTCCCATATTTTCGGCAATACGCTTAATACCGTTGAGCAGCAAGTCTTTGGTTTCCTCACTTGTCGAGCGAACTGTCAGTTGAAGGTGTGCTTTGTCCGAAATGATATTGTGTTTAAAACCACTGTTAAACGCGCCAACGGTAACCACGCCAGGGCTTTTCGGGGGTAACTCTCGCGCCACTAAAGTTTGTAACGCCAATACGATTTGCGAACCCAAAACGATAGGATCTTTGCCTGCGTGTGGTGATGCGCCGTGTGCGCCAACGCCATGAATAATAATATCAACGCTGTTCGAGCCAGCAGAAATAGCGCCAGGCAATACATTAAGCTGTCCAGATTGGCCGCTCGCTGAAACATGAAACGCGAGCGCATAGTCAGGCTGACCAAAGCGTTGCCACAAATTGTCTTCCATCATAATTCTTGCACCCATTATTCGTTCTTCCGCTGGCTGAGCGATGAGCATGAGGGTTCCAGACCATTGATCTTTATTTGCAGCCATGTAACGCCCGGTACCGACGAGTGAAGTGATATGTACATCATGTCCACAAGCATGCATTACTGGCGATTCTTTCCCGGTAAAAGGGTCGACTTGGGTGGCTGTTGACATATAGCTTAAACCACTATCTTCTTTTACCGGTAATCCGTCCATGTCTGCCCGCATCATGACTTTGGGGCCTTTTCCATTTCTCAGTAAGGCAACAACACCAGTCTTTCCAACACCCGTATGAACTTCAAAACCGACGGCTTTGAGTTCCTTGGCTATTCGCGCGGCGGTGCGGTTTTCCGCCATCGATAATTCTGGATTCTGATGAAAATGGATAAAGAGATCTTTGAGGTAGGCTTGGTAATCTTCGTCGGCTGCTTTTTGGATGGCTTCGCTGGCATACAGTGACTGGCTCGTTAACCCAAGGGCGAGAAAGAAGAGTATTTTTCTTATCATTGGTTGGTCCTGGTTGTGCGTTTTCTTCAAGCTTACCAACCAAGTCGGCGAGAAGATAGTGCTGAGTGAGGGACTCAGTGGTGCGCAACTGAATCTAGAGGTATAAAAAAAGGCAAGCTGAGTTGCTTGCCTTTTTTTTGTTGAGAACGATTATCGCTTATAGCGCAACGATGTTTTCCGCTTGAGGGCCTTTTTGACCTTGAGTAATAGTGAACTCAACTGCTTGACCTTCAGCAAGTGTTTTGAAGCCGTCGCCTTGAATTGCGCTGAAGTGAGCGAATACGTCTGGGCCAGACTCTTGAGCGATGAAACCAAAACCTTTAGTTTCGTTGAACCATTTAACGGTACCTTTAACAGTATCAGACATTTGTGTTTCCTGTAGAAAAATAGATAAAAATTTTTAAAGCCTTAATTTGGCAACCTAGCGTAAAAATAGACTGAAATTAATGACTACAGGACGAAGAACTACTGAGGTACATCGAAATGGAGCAATTAAAACGAGACTTACTTTTTGCTGAGGAGAACATTAAAGCTAAATGTCAGATAAGTCAATGACTTAAACAAAAAAAAGGCGCTAAATATAGCGCCTTTTAGATACTGAAAGATGTGACAGAATGATTACATCATTCCAGGCATGCCGCCCATGCCACCCATACCGCCCATATCAGGCGCTGCTGCTTCTTCTTTCGGTAAATCAGCAACCATCGCTTCAGTCGTGATCATCAGACCAGATACAGAAGCCGCATGTTGTAATGCACTACGTGTTACTTTCGTTGGGTCAAGGATACCCATATCAATCATATCGCCATATTCACCGTTGGCTGCATTGTAGCCGTAGTTTCCTTCGCCGTTAGCAACGTTGTTAAGTACAACAGACGCTTCTTCACCAGCATTTTGAACGATTTGACGTAGTGGGCCGTTAACCGCACGTAAAAGAATATGAATACCTGCAGTTTGGTCGTCGTTAGCACCAGTTAACTCGCCAACTTTGGCTGCAGCGCGAACTAGAGCAACACCACCACCAGGAACAACACCTTCTTCAACTGCAGCGCGTGTAGCGTGAAGTGCATCTTCAACTCGAGCTTTCTTCTCTTTCATCTCAACTTCAGTCGCTGCGCCAACTTTGATTACCGCAACACCACCAGCGAGTTTAGCAACGCGCTCTTGAAGCTTTTCACGATCGTAATCTGAAGAAGTTTCTTCGATTTGACGACGAATTTGCTCAACACGGCCTTCGATGTTAGCGACTTCACCGTTACCATCGATGATAGTCGTGTTTTCTTTAGTGATAGAGATTTTCTTAGCAGAACCTAAATCGTCTAAAGTCGCCCCTTCAAGGTTTAAACCGACTTCTTCAGAGATAACGGTCGCACCAGTCAAGATAGCGATGTCTTCAAGCATTGCTTTACGACGGTCACCAAAACCAGGTGCTTTAACGGCAGCAACTTTGACAATACCACGCATGTTGTTAACAACTAATGTAGCAAGCGCTTCGCCTTCAACATCTTCAGCAATGATAAGTAAAGGCTTACCTGCTTTTGCAACAGCTTCAAGTACTGGAAGTAAGTCACGGATGTTAGAAACTTTTTTATCAACAACCAACAAGAATGGGTTTTCTAATTCAACTGACATGCTGTCTTGGTTGTTGATGAAGTATGGAGACAAGTAGCCTCGGTCAAACTGCATACCTTCAACCACGTCTAATTCGTTTTCAAGACCACTACCTTCTTCGACCGTGATGACACCTTCTTTACCAACTTTTTCCATAGCTGTCGCGATGATGTCGCCCACATCTGAGTCAGAGTTAGCTGAGATGGTACCTACTTGAGCGATTGCTTTGCTGTCTTCGCAAGGAACAGAAATCGCTTTCAATTCGTCAACGATAGCTTTAACTGCTTGGTCAATACCACGTTTGAGATCCATTGGGTTCATGCCTGCAGCAACAGACTTTAGGCCTTCGTTTAAAATAGATTGAGAAAGAACAGTCGCAGTTGTGGTTCCGTCCCCGGCTACATCAGAAGTTTGCGAAGCAACTTCCTTAACCATTTGTGCGCCCATATTTTCGAATTTGTTCTCTAATTCGATTTCTTTGGCAACTGAAACACCATCTTTAGTCACAGTCGGTGCACCGAATGATTTTTCTAACACAACATTGCGACCCTTTGGTCCCAAAGTAACTTTTACCGCGTTTGCTAAAGTGTTTACGCCAGCAACCATTTGTGAGCGAGCGTCATCACCGAATCTTACGTCTTTAGCCATTATTTAAAATCCTCTAAATCTTGTATTAATTCTGTAGTTTGAATGTCGAAAGTAAGCAATTGCTTACTCGATAATTCCCATGATGTCGTCTTCACGCATCACTAGTAATTCTTCACCTTCAACTTTAACTTCATTGCCGGCGTACTTACCAAAAAGGACTTTGTCGCCAACTTTTACGTCTAACGCGCGAACTTCGCCGTTGTCCAAAGGTTTGCCGTTACCAACTGCTAGAACTTCACCGCGACTTGGTTTTTCTTTTGCGTTATCTGGAATAACAATGCCGCCAGCACTGGTAGTTTCATCTTCTAAACGCTTAACCAAAACGCGATCGTGTAAAGGACGAATGCTCATTGAATGTTCTCCTAATGAATATCGATATATTGATGATCAATTGATGTTTAATTTTTGTTGTGGGGTAATATGGGGACTATTTTTTAGCACTCAACCCCTAAGAGTGCTAATTTTTCATTTTTTTAGAGATATTTAGTGTGAAACTGGTGTATTTCGCTTCAAAATACGTATCTGAGTGAGGATATCAGCCGAATGGGTCGCGAAATATTAGGGAACGCCCTTATTTTTTCGCTATCGTATTGATTTATAAGCAATTTTAAATATTTTAGCTGTATTGCAGCTTTTCAATAAAAACTAAGGAATTGACGATGTTTAAATTTATTAGCGTGTGTTTGCTTTTTTTGCCACTGTCTGCTCTGGCTGCTTGGAAGTCTGATGGTACTGACTCTTCAATCAATTTTCTTTCAACGAAGTTAGAACATGTTGTAGAAACTCATCAATTTGACCGTTTTCAAGCGGAGATTGCCACAGATGGCACCGCCACTGTTGAGATTGATTTAAGTTCCGTTAACACGCTGATCCCGATTCGTGATGAGAGAATGCGAGAATTTTTGTTTAAAACCAGTCAGTTTTCTTCAGCCACGTTATCTTCAAAATTAGACTTAACCGCTATCAATAAAATGAAAGTTGGCCAATCCATTCGCAAGTCGGCTAAGGCATCATTGGACTTACATGGCAAAAAGGTTGATTTGAATATTGAGCTGTTGATTGTAGCGCTGGAGAGTGGCTTGCTGATTCAGAGTGTCAAGCCGGTAGTTTTAGATAGCCGACAGTTTGGCTTAACTGCGGGTGTCGACAAATTACGAGAATTAGCCGGACTACCGTCGATTAGTTATGCAGTTCCAGTAAGCTTCTCATTAAATATGCGAAAGCAATAATTTGTTTAATTAAAAGGTCTAATTTTCTGCGACCAGTCTGTCCGTTACTAGACGGTTTAATATTAGCTGGTCAAGTATTAGCCAGTCCGTTGACATACACTTTGACAGAAATCGGAACTTAGAGAATGTGCAACGCCCAAGAGACTACTAGAAGTTCGGGGTTTAGTTGTTATTCGAGACAAAGCCGCCAATGGCGGCTTTTTTAATTTGCGATAAACAGTGTCTTAGTTCAAATTATTTTATGTACTTGATTCCCACCAGCTTTTAATCTTGATATGCTTTCTGGTTACATCACTAAATCAATAGTCAATTTCAGGAAGAACATTGCTAACCCGACCTTTGGCGTTTAAAGGGCCGACCGACCATCTCAGCCAATATTTTTCATTGCCTCAACTCTATGCTGGCATGGGGATATTGCTTGATGATTTATTGATGGAGTGGCAGTTTCATCAAGATGAGAATCGGGTAGAAGGCTATTTTTTAGAAGACGGTCAACTTAAAAAATCTCATCTATCGTGGCCTTTATCAGAGGCGCCTGCGAGCGATCAGTGTGATTGCGAAGAGTTTTCTGCGAAAAAGTCAAATCGTTGTATTCATTTAGCCGCCTTGGCAATAGAATCAAAAACGCGGTTAGAAAGACTACCTCCACCGCTCAAGCAACAAAATCATTTTGCCAATGAAACCGCTTATTTGACCCAATGGATTAGTGAGCAGGTCTATGACCCCTATCCAAATATGGCTCGGCATAGGGTGGTTTATTTATTAAGTGATGACGATCAGACCATCCAGGTGTCGGTACATAAGGCGTACTTAACCCAACAAAATGAGTACCTGCGCAAAGACGAGCTTGAGCTGAGCATCATCCAGAAATCAAAGCTGCCGAAATTTATTAGCCAAACGGATCAACAAATACTCTGCTTGATAAATGACGTGCTAGAAGGCAATGATTCAAGTCTTTTACTAAAAGATAATTGCCTACGTCTTGAAGGAAATAGCGGCTCAAAAATTTTGCGAATGTTACTGGATACTGGTCGTTGCTTCTGGAAAAGCTGTCATCGTCAACCTTTGAGCAGTCATTTTGCTAGCCAAAGTGAAGATCACTGGCTAGCGCTTGTTGACGGCATATTTTTAGACAAAGCTTCCAGTCGAGTGATCATCCTAGAAGCGCTGAATAATTCGCAGGCGTTTCAATTAGCAGACTATTTTAAAAATAACTCAGACTATCAGTTGACTCCGATAATACGAGTGACCAGTGAGTCCCTCTACTTTAATTGGCATAAACAATTCGCTAATCACTCTTCCTTATTGGAGTTAGATATTGCCAAAGTGAGCTTTGTGGCCAATGAAATTGAGTTTTCGCTAGAGCAAATTTTGAGGTGGCAATCGTTATCGGGCGATTTCGATACACAGCTGATTGAGGAGTTAGCTGGCTGGCTTCACCAACTTGATTGGATGCCGGGAATCGCCTCAAAGTTTGAGCCGCCCGTATGGAGAAAGTTTGATATCGGCGATAGGGTGCTTGAAGGTGACTTCTCGCATTGGTTTATCCTCTTGCACGGATTACAAAAGGAAGGTTGGCAGATTGTTTTTGATAAACAATTTAAATTAAATCAGAAAAAAATTGAACGTTGGTATAGTCAGGTTTCTTCAACGGTTGCTAATCCTACTCACAACGAGCCATTATCCGAGTGGTTTAATTTAGAACTCGGAGTCGTTGTTGATGGACATTCGGTTAATGTCTTACCCTATATTGTTGAAGCCATTAATCGAGGCCAATGGCAGCAAAGTGAATTGCAATCGGATCAAACTATTTCTGACCTAGCAATAAACTTAGCCGATGGAACGCGCATCATTCTCGAGGGTCAGCGCCTTAAGGGAATAATTGCAAATCTCGTGGAGTTAGCGGAGAAACAGCCACTCAATGAGGAACAACTTTTAAAGTTACCGAATAACCAATTTGCTCGTATCGGCATCATAGAAAGTCAATTAGGTCAGAAAACTCACTGGCATAATGCTGATTGGTTGAAAAGCAAAGCTCATCGACTCAATACTTTAGCGAAACCAAAATCACTCCAGTCGCCAAGTAATGTCCAGGCAAAGCTGAGAGAGTATCAAAAACAAGGCCTCGCTTGGCTACAAGCACTAAGAGCCGAAGGACTGGCGGGAATTTTGGCCGATGATATGGGGCTGGGTAAGACATTACAAACTCTTTCTCATCTACAAATCGAAAAAAATGAAGGAAGGATGCAAGCGCCTGCGCTGGTGATTGCGCCCACTAGTTTATTAGGAAATTGGGTTGCTGAAGCCAAGCGTTTCACACCGCAGTTGAGAGTGATTCAATGGTCTGGCGCAAAGCGAAATCAAAAGCGACAACAATTAGCGAGCTGCGATCTAATTGTTACCAGTTATGGTGTTCTACTGCGCGACATCGACATTCTTGATAGTTTGGGCTTGTATTTTATTATTTTGGATGAGGCACAAACGATTAAAAATGCGCGCAGCCAAATAGCAAAGCTCACTTATTCCATGCAGGCAACCCACCGATTGTGCCTAACTGGTACACCATTAGAAAACCATTTAGGAGAACTTTGGTCGTTGTTTCACTTTCTTATGCCAGGTTTTTTGGGTGATGAATCTCAATTTAAACGCCTATTTCAAATACCGATAGAAAAAGAGAATGACCGTGTTCGCCAAAAAGCGCTAAGTCAGCGAATAGCGCCTTTCATGCTGAGACGAACTAAAGCGAAAGTGGCGACCGATTTACCCGCAAAGACTGAGTTCGAAGAATTAATTGATCTGACTCAAGCACAAGCCGATCAATATGAAACTGTCAGATTAGCAATGATGGATGAAATTCAAAAGGCGCTCAGCTTGAGTGGTATAGGAAAAAACCAATTATTAATCGGTAATGCTTTATTACGTCTACGACAGATTTGTTGTCACACGGGTTTGGTGCAAGGTCAATTGTTTGATGATGAATCGCAAGCCTCAGCAAAACTCAACTGGCTCGTGACGACACTGCCTGAGATGATCGAAAGCGGCCGAAGGATCCTCTTATTCTCAAGCTTTACGAGTATGTTAGATTTAATTGCCGAAACACTCGAAGACTCATCGATTCGTTATTTCCAATTGACGGGAAAAACCCGAAATCGGAGCCAGCTCGTTAATGATTTTCAAGCGGGAAAAGCGGATGTGTTTTTAATTAGTTTAAAAGCCGGTGGAGCAGGACTGAATCTAACAAAAGCTGATACAGTGATTCATTTTGATCCTTGGTGGAATCCTGCCGCCGAATCACAAGCGAGTGACCGCGCGCATCGCATCGGTCAAGATAAACCAGTCTTTATTTATAAACTTATCAGCAAGGGCACAGTCGAAGAACGAATTCAAGAGTTGCAAAAACGTAAAGCTGAACTGGCCAATGAGCTTTATCAGGAGCAAGAAACGAGCGCTTCACTCAAACAACATGATTGGGAAGCGCTGCTCGCTCCGATTGAAACTTTCGAGTAATTCGAAAATACTTCAGTGGCTTTATGACTATACTATATGGGCGTTGGTTTAAATATGTGTTTGTCTGAGTGGAAATGATCTTGAGCTTAATTCGACAATTCATATTGATTATGAGCTTGATTTGCTTGCTCTTAGCCACTGAGTCCGTCGCTCAGCAATCGGATGATCTTGAAAGTATTCGATCGAGTATTGTCGAAGCGAGAAATAAGGGTGATATGGATAATGCCGACATTTTGGCCAATCAACTTCTGAATCAAGCTCAAATCCAAAATCGAATTGGTTTTCAAGGCGAGGCGTTTTATCAGCTGGCGAGAAATGCGATGGAGCGTAACCAGTACGATGCGTCTCAGGCCCTGCTTAATCGTGCGATCGAAATCTTTCAAGAGGTCGGTGCGTTAGGGAAGTTAGCAAACGCTTACCGACAACTCGGTCTTACCTATCGCTATCAAGTGAATTACTCCGAAGCACTGGAGTATATTTACCGGGCAATGCAGATTTTTCAGCAGCTTAATGATAAAGCGTCGATTAGTAATACTTATAATAGTATTGGAGTTGTGTTGGAACGAATGGGCCAGTTTGAAGAATCATTACAAGCTCACCAAAAAGCGTTGGAACTAAACTACGAGCTAGAAAATACTTCAGGTGTCGCAAGCAGTTTATACAACATTGGTGATATTCGCCGTAAGATGGGGGACGATGAACTAGCACTAAAGTACTTCAAAGATGTGCTTAAAATTGATCAAGAAAGTGGTAATCAAAAAGATATTGCTTATACCAATCACAAAATAGGACGCATACACCTTTCGCAAA
This sequence comes from Aliikangiella marina, assembly GCF_007004765.1. GTDB lineage: Bacteria > Pseudomonadota > Gammaproteobacteria > Enterobacterales > Kangiellaceae > Aliikangiella > Aliikangiella marina. The sequence goes on along the minus strand of NZ_VIKR01000007.1, from coordinate 45,918 downwards.
AAGAATTTAATCTTGCTCGTGAACACATCAATCGAGCATTTGAATTATTCAAGAAAATTCAGACGCCAAGGGATACTGATTGGGCGCTTAACTCTTTAGCAGAATTAGAAATGGAGTTGGGCAACTTATTGGAAGCAAAAAAGCTTAATGACGCCATTATCCAACGCGCAATCAAAGGAAGATACAGAAGCTTACTAGTGATTGCCTACGAGCTTGCAATTGAAATCGATTATCGGCTTAAGGATTATATGTCGGCGTTGCTAAATATTGAGGCTGCGTTAAAGCAAGTTAAAGTTAATCAAGAAAAAGCCACGGAAGCGCGAATTGAGGCCTTGAGTGTAAAAGTCTATTTAGCGGCCAACTCACTTGAAGATGCGTTTGCAGCACTTCAACGTCAAAAAACCTTAGAGGATGAAATACTCAATAATAAGCGGTTAGATGCAATAGCCAGAGCCCAAGCGCAGACAGAGTTTGTTCGTCGCGCACAGCAAATCAAATTATTAGAAAAAGAGAAGGCGCTCGAACAGTCTTCAAGAAATTTATGGTTTACGATTATTATCGCAGCGTTTGTCTCGTTATTTTTACTCTACGGCCGTTACATGCAAAAGCGAACCAATCGAAAGCTGTCAGTGCTAGTAAAAACCCGAACAAAGGAACTCGAAGTTAAAAACCAGCAGCTAGCGAAAGCCTATCAAGAAATGGAGGCCATAAGCTTAACAGACAAGCTGACGGCAATTCATAACCGACGCTTCTTGGAAAATCACATCAATGCCGATCTTGAGCAAAGCCATCGTGTGTACCGCGAGTGGCGTGACAAAAAGACAGCTCAACCACGGCAATCAGATATCGTCGTGTTTGTTATTGATATGGACAATTTTAAGCAGGTTAACGATCAATATGGTCATAATTCGGGTGACATGGTGCTGATTCAGTTGGCACAAAGAATGGCCGATGTCTTTCGTCAATCTGATTATCTCGTGCGTTGGGGTGGTGAGGAGTTTGTGGCGGTTGCGCGGTTTATTGACCGTGATGATGCGACTTCTTTAGCTCAAAGAATGCTACAAGCGGTTTCAGATAAACCATTTATTTTAAGCCAAGGCGAAGCGCTTTCCCTGACTTGTTCAATCGGCTTTGCGAGTTATCCGCCGATACTAGAAAGCGAACGTCAAATTAGTTGGCGGGGACTAGTATCGCTTGCTGATGCTTGTTTGTATGCGGCTAAAACTGGGGGTAAAAATACCTGGATTGGGGTAGCATCGGTGAGTTCTGAGGAGATTCTAGCAAAGGAAATTAATCAGAGAGACTTGCCCGAATTAATCGATAAGAAATTAGTAACTGTGATTGCTCCTTGAGGCAAGAGCTAAGGCGATAAAGCAAGTCAAATGCCTTTCTCAAATTAGTTTTCGGACTCAACTTGTGATCTATAGACTGGTGCTTACGTACTGATACCAGATAAACTACTTTCCTAGACTATCTGCTTTTTTGTTTCCATAAAGGTTGTTGTAAAAATATGCCGAAAAAGAATTCATTCTTGGTTGTCTCTGCTATATCACTGTTGAATTATTTTCCGCTCTCGCACTCATATTCTTCCCAAAGTGAGTCTCAGGCTCTCGATCAGCAATCGAAGACTAATATTGTCGCTGAAAGCTACCCTCAAGAGACTAATCTTCATGAACATGAACATGAACATGAACATCAACATGAATCAGCTGAAACTCTAGTGATTCAGGCGACTAGGCTTGGAAGAGTGGTTGACGATGAGCCTATCCGTGTGGAGCTTATAAACCGGGAAGAAATTGAAGAAAAGGCTTTGATGAGGCCGGGGAATATTTCAATGCTAGTCGCTGAAACTGGCGGGGTACGTGTGCAAACAACATCGCCGGCACTCGGTAGTGCGAATATTCGTTTGCAAGCACTTTATGGTCGCTACACTCAACTATTAAGTGATGGGCTACCACTATATGGTGGGCAAACTGCCTCAATTGGACTTTTACAAATCCCACCAACCGATATAGCTGGTGTGGAAATTATCAAGGGCTCGGCTTCGTCGCTTTATGGTGGCTCTGCATTAGGTGGAGTAATCAACCTAATTTCCCGACGACCAAAAGAAGAATTTGAAGGCGAAGTACTGCTGAATTTTACTAGTCGCGATGGACAAGATTTAACGACTTATTTTGCTATGCCTAAGGATGAGAACTTCAGTTCATCACTGACGGTCGGCGTACATTCGCAAAGTAAACAAGACTTAGATAGTGACGGTTGGGCTGATTTAGCCGGCTATGAAAGAATTAGCGCAAGACCACGCTTATTTTGGAATGGTGATAATGGTCAGCGAGCTTACGCGACTTTAGGGATGATGACCGAACAGAGGGATGGTGGAACACTCCCCGGTAGAGTGCTAAACGACGGAAATCCTTTTCAGAGATCATTAGATTCCGAGCGCTATGATTTGGGCGTGGTGTATGACCAACCTTTGACAGAAATGAATTGGAATGCACGTGCCTCGATAATGGATCAAAAACATGAACATCAGTTTGGTACCACTGACGAGTTAGACGAACATCGTAGCATTCTAATCGAAACGAGCTTATCGGGGTACACAAAACAATCAAATTGGGTTGTGGGTGTGGCACTTCAATCAGAAGAGTTTCAGTCAGATACATTTCCGGTATTTAATTACTCCTATGATATTCCAGGGCTTTTTTCCCAGGTAGATTATGATTTCAGTGACGAAATCGTTGCTGCATTGAGCGGTCGCATCGATTGGCACAGTGAGTATGGGACACAGTTTAGCCCGCGAATATCCATTCTATTTAAGCCCGATGACTGGACTATCCGTGGATCGTATGGACAAGGTTATTATGCACCTACGCCGTTTGTTGAAGATATTGAAGCGGCTGGATTGTCCAGGCTTGCACCTTTAGCGGCTTTAAAAGAAGAGCAGGCTGAAACGTATTCTCTCGACATAAATTACGATATTGGTAAAGTCGAAACGGGTGTAACCTTTTTTAGCTCAGTAGTTGATGGCGTCACGGAACTGGAACCTATTGCATCCATCTCCGGCGGAGCCATTGACAGAGTACGTCTAATCAATTCAGTTGAAGAATCACGCATAAACGGTAGTGAAGTTTTGCTGAGGTATAAATCGGGTCATTTTAAACTGACCGCGAGTTACGTATTTCTTGATTCAAATCGAAAAAGTGCGGTCGACGCGCGTTCAAGCGAAATACCTCTAACTCCCCGACATTCGGCGGGATTTGTGGCCATGTGGGAAGAACATGGAAGCTATCGCTTGGGACTAGAAGCTTATTATACAGGAGAGCAGCTGTTAGAAAGTAACCCTTACCGCAACGAGAGCAAACCTTATTGGCATTTAGGATTACTTGGAGAAATTACGGTTGGCAAAATTAGTTGGTTTGTAAACGCTGAAAACCTATTAAATATTCGTCAGACTAAAGAAGATCCTTTGCTACTGTTAGAACGAGCGCCAAGTGGTCGCTGGACAACCGATATCTGGTCTCGTAATGATGGGTTTATTGTTAATGCAGGATTTAGAGTACGACTCGGTAATTGAGTAATCACCTTCTTGAACATTGCTGAGTCGTCCGATAATCGACACTGTAATTAAGGTGTTGTTTCAGCTTGATTGTGGCTAAAGTCCTTTTGACCTTCGATCATCATCAGTGACTCTTCAGCAAAACCAGTTCCGGCTTCGGTAAAGAAATTGAATACCGAATCGATGCCCACTTGTAGTAATAATTTTTTCTCGTCCTCATAGCGAGCAATCGCCGCGATTTTTCCGTCGTATTTTGCGTAGCGAAGTTGCTCGGTGATATTTTTGATATCTTGTACTGAAGGTAAAGCGAGAAGAACTAACTTTATTTGAGACAAGTTAAAGTTTTCCCAAACATCAGGATCTTCTCCATCGCCTTGAAACACCATTAAGCCATTACGACGTTGCTCTTGAACTCGGTCTCTATTAGCATCCATTCCCCAAACTCGTTCCCCCACTAATTGATTAAGCGCGCTGTAAGCACCACGGCCAACTCGGCCCATACCAAGGACAAGTATCTCTGCATCTTTAGGTTGAATATAAACATCTTCTCTCAGTCGTAGTTTTGACTCAAAGCGCTTCAAGTAGTCCTTTTTATCAGTAAAAAGGGTATGCGCATGGCGATAAGCAATGCCAGTAATCACAAACGAAATTGAAATAGCCAAGGCTGTTATCACCAACCAGTCAGCGCCAATCAACCCCATTTCAACGCTTAACGCGAGTACAATGAGTCCAAATTCGCTGTAGTTTGTGAGTGCTAATGAAGCGAGAAAAGTAGTTCTAATTCGCAGCCTAACCATCGCAAAAATAAAGAAGAATAAAACGAATTTGAATAGCAGCACTAAACACAAAATTAAGGCACTGATTAACATCGACCAATCGGGTAGTGCGGTAAAGCCGATGGACAAGAAAAAGCCGATTAGGAATAAGTCCTTAAAGCTCATTAGCGATTTGGCGAGTTCTGCGGTTTTTTTATTTCCTGCCAGTAATACGCCGATCACCAGTGCACCTAAATCCCCCTTGATGCCAACCAATTCAAATAATTCGTAACCACCCAGCGCTATGGTAAACCCGGCTAAAGGCAATAATTCGCTGTGTCCCGCTTTTTCAAGGAGCTTCAATAAAATGGGTCTCAGCCACCAAAGTCCAATCAGGCCCAATGCCCAAAATGAAGGCACTTTCCCGGTTACAGAAACTAGGTATAAAACCGCGATGATGTCTTGCATAATCAGTACACCGATCGCGAGTCGGCCATGACGTGTAGTGAGTTCACCGGAATCCTCAAGTACCTTAAAAATACACACTGTGCTGCTGAAACTCAGGGCAAAAGCAAGAATCGCGAGGGATTGCATATCGAGGTTAAACGCGAGTGAACCGAGCACCAGACCGAGTAAGAAAATCAATGCAAAAATCAGCCAGCACCACAAAATCATGTGAGCGGACGCGCTCAGCCAAATTTCACGTTTGAGTAAATCGCGGATATCGAGTTTTAATCCAATAGTGAAAAGCATGAGGGAAATACCCAGATCGGCCAGCAAATCGAGGTTTTCAAGCGGTTCTAGGCCAATGAAATGCAATATGAAGCCGGCGGATAAGTATCCGATCAGCGATGGCACGTTCGCAAGCTTGGCAATCATTCCGCATGCAAACGCAAACAGAATCCAAATAAAATCCATAAGTTGTCAGCTCCCCTCAATAATATAAGCTTAGCAGGAGGCCAGAATAATTGGAAAAATTATTTGTTATTAATAACTTAGGCGGGGTCTTGCGAGATCTTTTTAATCGGTGTTTGGACGAGATCGTTACCGCTTATGAGTTCGAGAAAGGTTGCTAAATTGATGTTCAACTAGGACATTCTGACCCAAACTCGCAGGTCAACTCAGCGCTTATTTGTCAGAGCGGTCCTCAAACTCACCCTCGATGGTGCGGTTGCCGGGCCTTTTGTGCGACTCGTTAATAGGTGATCCGTCGGAACGTTGTGTTTCATTGGTATAGTAGAAATTTGTGCTCGATACAACGGTTGCTTTTTTTGCCCAGTGGTTCATGAGGTATTGAGCCAACGCGAGTCTTACTGCGGGCACCATAAGCGCAAAGCCCACGCCATCAGTAACAAATCCCGGTGTCAGCAACAGGCCGCCGGCAAATAGCAACTGAGCTGCTGAAGCCATTTCCACTGCGGGTACTTTACCTTGCGCCATTGAGGTTTGAATATCCATCCATGCGCGTAAACCTTGTTGCTTGAGCAAATTAACCCCTAAAACAGCAGTGACTAACACGATTAAAAGGGTTGGCCACAATCCCAAAAATCCTCCAACTTGAATAAACACGCCAATTTCAATGATGGGCACTAGAATGAAAAGTATTAGCAGAATGGGCAATGGTATTCCTAGCTCGATTGAGTCAAATGGTGATTAAAAGCAACATTTGCTTTAAATGGGGATAAAAAGTCAAATTACAATCTAAAAATGGGGAGTAGTCGCCAGAGATTTAGCCCAATTCGATCAAAAATACATGCTATTATTGATAGGATAAATAACAACTTATCGAGGATATTTGGGGTAAAACATTAACAAAGCTTGTGGTTTACCTTTGCAACGATAAAAACTTAACAATTAAAACAAGCCAATTAAAACATGTCTGAAAGTCAAATTACCAACGAAGTTAATCAACAATTCTTGCGCCGAACACCAGTCAAGTTGCGCCAATTTGCTAGGCTGCTCAATGACATGTTGACTCAAGAGATTGAGCCATTGCGAGTCAAAGCACTGTTCTCGCAAGTTAATAAAACCAAAGATGCTTGCGTTGCGCAAAATTTTGAAACCACGGCGAATTTGCTCAATCAATTGTTAAAACAGTTATCAATGGATGAGAGTTCTCTCGAAACCCAAAAACCGTTACTCAAGCGATTTGCCAACAAACTGCAAGAACATTCCGAAAAACTAGAGTTAGGTGTAAAACCCGCAAAACAGCCGAAAGCCGAAGCGCAGCCACAACAACCGGAAACCAAATCTGAACCTGAGGTAGAACCCGCTGAGGAAGCGTCATCAGCTGAAGAGAGCGTGGATGAGAGTCTTGAAGAGCAAGGCATTTATCTTGATAAAGGCGTATTAATTTTTGTTAGCCAACATGGCCAACGCTTTCAAGCCTTGAAAGAGCAATTTGAATCATTGGGAATCGAAGTTCATGAAACTGATGACATCGAAAAAGCGCGTCAATATGCCATTGATCATGAAGGCAGTGTGATTGTTGCACCGATTAAGTTTGCGGAAAAAAACGAGCAATTGAGTGACCAAGATACTGAGGTCCGGCGCATCCCCTTGATTTTTACCGCAGAAGAGGACACCCAACAAGAGCGTTTGTTGGCTCTTCGCTCTGGCGGCACTGCTTTCATGGTAGAACCCGTGTCACTTTCTGGATTACTGGAAATTATAGAGCGCCAATATGATATCCATGCTGACTCGCCGTACCGCATTTTAATTATGGAAGATTCAAAAGCACAGGCTCGTTACTACGAAAAAGTGTTGTCTAAGGGCCATTTTGAGATCCGTTTAGTCAACGATCCGACGGTATTGCTTGAGGCTTTACGTGGTTTTGACCCTGAAACAATATTGATGGATATGCAAATGCCAACTTGCTCCGGGATTGAATTGACACGAATTATTCGTCAAATCCCGCGCTTTGCTTATTTACCGATTATTTTCCTTTCTGCAGAAGAAAACATCCGCAAACAAAACCAAGCCCTATTGTCGGGTGGTACCTCCTTTATCGTGAAGCCTGTAGAAAAAGAGCAGTTACTGTTTATGGCAGAATTATATACCCGCCGATATCGAGAGCTGAACCCGCAAATCGGCGAAAACCCAGATACCGGATTAATGTATGCCATTGCGTTCAAGCAACGAATCTCGGTTGAAGCCGCCAGGATGTCTCGTGGTGGTCATTCGCTCGCACTGTCGATTATTCAGATCGACCAAACGCCAGACTTAATAAAGGGCGCTAATTTCTCAGCGATTAATGTGGCGATTCAACAGTTAAGTTTAATCCTCAAAAAACGACTCCGTAAGACAGATATCATCGGTCACTTGGAGACGGGACAATTGGGGATTATATTAACGACAGGAAAGCAATCAGACTGGAAAACTATTTTTGAGGAAATTCGGCTGCAGTTCGCAGAACTTCCTTTTCATTTGAAACACCATGACATTCCGTTAACGGTTAGTATTGGTTTGGGTAATCTATCGGTTAACTGGGATGCGCATCGCTGGTATGACTCGACGCTGACGGCGATGAACAAAGCGATCGAGGCGGGCGGAGACTCTGTGGTCATCGGTGAATAGTCTTTGGTATGGTCCATGTCACATTCTGAATCTAGCGACTATAAACTTTGTTTGACAACTGTCGATAATAAATCCGTAGCGAAAGAAATAGCGCTTAGCCTAGTGCAACAAAAGCTTGTTGCCTGCGTCAATGTATGCAGCAACCTGACATCCTTCTATCAATGGGAGGGTGAAATTGTAGAAGATCGCGAATTTTTACTGCTGATGAAGACTAGTTCTCTCAAGATTGACGAACTTAGCGCTAAATTAGCCGAAGTGCACCCGTATGAAGTGCCTGAATTTATCGTGTTACCTATCGAGTCAGGTAGCCAAGAGTATTTAGACTGGATTTCCCGATCCCTGGAGTAACATTTCAGATCAAAGCCCGGTCTTGAGTAAACACACCTAAATAGAAGTGAAATAATGAAGTTGCTTGGTAAAATTTTATTTGTAACAACGGCGGTATTTGCCTTGGCATGTTCAAGTGTTGGCTCAGTCAGCGCTCAACAGCAAGATTTATCCGCACTTTTTGCGACAAAGTCTGAGTTTCTCAAGGTCGATGAAGCTTTTCAGTTAACCACAGATGTTTTAGACAACGAAATCATTGCGCGATTTGAAATTGCAGATGCTTATTACATGTATCGCAGTCGTTTCTTTTTCAATGCCGAAGGCGCGACGCTTGGTGAAGCGCAAATTCCGGACGGCAAAAAGAAAGTCGATGAGTATTTAGGTGATGTGGAAGTCTATTACAATCATCTTGAAATCGTTATCCCATTTACCGCTCATCAAAAAGAATTTGAATTTAGCTTAGAATTTCAAGGTTGTGCCGAAGCGGGCTTATGCTACCCCCCTGAAGAAAAGCGCTTTACGTTGTTAGCAAACAATGTGGTTGCTAAACCGGTCGCGATCGGTGGTAGTGATGGTAGTGGCGGCGGTAACGCTAGTGATAGTAATAGTGGTTTGGCCGCTAGCGGTAGTGCGACATCGACCAGTGCTCAACCATCAGCTAATACCGCAACACAGTCTACTTTGTCTGAGCCTGTTGCTGAAGAATTTCAATCAGAACAAGAATTGATTCTTGGAATATTGTCGGAAGGAAGCCTGCTTGAAATTGTTATTTGGGGCGTACTCGGCGGTATTCTTTTAGCTTTCACGCCTTGTGTATTGCCTATGGTGCCAATTCTGTCGAGCATTATTGTAGGCCAAGGCAAAGAAGTGAGTACCGGTAAAGCGTTCGGTTTGTCTCTAGCATACACCCAAGCGATGGCCATTCCATATACTCTATTAGGCATTTTAGCAGCTTCTTTGGGGGAAGGGTTTAGTACAACCCTCCAGCAACCTTTGTTTATCGGTATTACGGCAGTGATTTTTTTATTGTTGTCGCTTTCGATGTTTGGGTTTTATGAATTGCAACTTCCTCAAGGTCTTCAAAATAGAATTAACAACTTGTCGAATAGCCAGGAAAGTGGCTCATACGTGGGAGCTGGCGTTATGGGGGCACTATCGGCACTCGTGGTGTCACCTTGCGTAACTGTCCCCCTTAGCGCATTATTAATTTACATTGCGAAAACAGGGGACATTGTCATTGGTGGTGTTGGACTTTATGCACTGGCAGTGGGAATGGGGATTCCTCTAATCATGGTTGGTGTCGGTGGCGGAAAGTTTTTACCGAAAGCTGGCGCCTGGATGAATGCCATCAAAGCTGGGTTTGGTGTGGTAATGATCGGCATGGCGCTCTACATTTCAAAACATCTTATTCCCGGGCCGCTCTATTTGTTTGCTTGGTCTGTGTTGCTCATCGTAACTGCTATTTATATGGGGGCACTCTCTCAAGTTGAAACGAATGCACAAAAGTTCTGGAAAGGTACCGGGCTGGTAATGTTTGTTTACGGCATCATTTTAGTTATTGGTGCATCGCTTGGTAATGGTCGGTTGCTTTCACCTTTGGCTAACGTTACTGCGATAGCTGCTCATTCTGGACAGGGCGCTAACTCAGTTGATCCTCATGCCATGTTTGAAAAGGTTAAAACTATCGCCGATGTCGAAGCCAAAATCCGGCAAGCGAATGCTGAAGGTAAAACCGTGATGTTCGACTTCTTTGCTGAATACTGCACTGCTTGTTATGAATTCGCAGATTACACATTTCCCGATCCCGCTGTGCAAGCTGCGCTAGGAAATACCGTGTTGATTCAAGCAGATGTTACCAAAGGAGATGCGGACGATAAGGCATTGATGAAGCATTATGGCATTCTTGGTTTACCGAGTATTTTGTTCTTCGATGCCAACGGCGAGGAAGATGAACGGTTAAGAGCGACTGGTTTTGAAAAAGCAGATGTTTTTGTGCAAAGAATCAATGCTGCCTATCGATAAGAAACACCAGAATAGACACTAAGGGCGCAACAGCGCCCTTTTTTGATCGCCAGTACATTGAATGTCGACAGATATCGACTAAGCTAAAGATGTTTGGTTGATTTAAATAGGTTGGTTTAAAACCTATTCGTTTGATGTGAAGGTCAAGATGTTAATAAATGGTCAATGTGGGTGTGGAAAGACTCGTTTTAAAGTCGATATGCCACACCCGATGCAGGCTTACCACCCAAGAAGATGTGATTGTGATTTTTGCCTGCCGCGTCAAATTCAGTATATTTCCGATCCTGATGGTATTTTGTTTTTAAAGAAAGGCTACTTAGCTCACACGCTTCAGCAAGGCGATGAGTTGGCGGAATTTATTACCTGTAGCTACTGTGAAGAGGTCATCGCAGTTATCTACAGAGATAGCAAGGAACAAAAAGCCGCGGCAAACGCCACCTTATTGGAAAGTAAGCATGACTTTTCGGAGCCTGAGACAGTCTCTCCAAAGTTGCTCGCTGCCGATGAAAAGATAGCTCGCTGGCACTCGCTATGGTTTGATTTAGTGTTAGAGTAAGCCAAAATAAGGTAAGTTTATTTGTGTCTTAATAGTTATTGGTCATTAATCATTAGTCATCCGGTACCGTCAGTTTAGACAGTCACTCGACGAGCGAGCCAAATAAATGAAAGCGGTTTTATTCGAATCATTTCAATCCCCACCAAAGTTAGTTAACGTCGATGATCCGGCACCCAATAGTCACGGTGCAGTCATTAAAGTCATGGCGACTGGTGTATGCCGGAGTGATTGGCATGGCTGGATGGGGCACGATCCGGAGGTAGTGTTGCCTCATGTACCGGGTCATGAATTTGCAGGAATTATCGAAGCTGTCGGCAAAAGTGTTTCAAACTGGAAAGTGGGTGATAGAGTCGCGATCCCATTTATAGCCGGATGCGGAGAGTGTGCTGAATGTGAGTCGGGAAACCAGCAAGTGTGTGCCCAGCAAACCCAACCTGGGTTTACACATTGGGGTTCCTTTGCAGAATATACTGCTGTTGATCAAGTGGATAGTAATTTGGTGCCATTAGCTGAATCGATTGAATTTGAGACTGCGGCGAGTTTAGGTTGTCGATTTGCTACGGCTTTTCGAGCGGTTGTTAGTCAAGGCCAAGTAAAGCCTGGTGCATGGCTCGCGGTTCATGGTTGTGGCGGTGTGGGGTTGTCAGCGATTATGATTGCTAAGGCGATGCAAGCCAAGGTGATAGCCGTTGATATCTTTGAGGATAGTTTAGATTTAGCGAGGTCTTGTGGTGCTGATTTGACACTTAACGCAAAGAACAATGCTCATGTGGCTGAAGCGCTCAAGTCAATGACAAATGATAGTATCCAAGTGTCGCTCGACGCATTTGGTAGCACAACCACGTGTTTAAACTCAATTCGTTGTTTGAAAGCGCGAGGCAAGCATATTCAAGTGGGGCTAATGGTTGATAAGGATAGCCAGCCACAAATTCCGATGGGTTTAGTATTAGCGAAGGAGCTGGAAATCATCGGTAGTCATGGTATGCCGGCCCCGGATTACGCGCAAATGATGAAGATGATTTTCCAAGAGCAGCTCAAACCCCAGTCACTGATAAAACACAGATTATCACTAAGTGATGGGATTGCCGCACTGACTAGAATGGATCAGTTTGACGCAAAAGGGGTCACAATCATCAATTCGTTCGAATAACCCTACTGAGCAAGCATTTCCCTGGCGTGCGAACGGGTTTTGTCGGATATCACGAGTCCGCCAAGCATACGAGCAATCTCCTCTACTCTCTGGTTATCGTCCAATTTTTCAACCCGAGTGGAGGTTGAGTCAACCAGCTTGGTTTTACTGGCAACAAGGTGATGGTTGCCGCACGATGCTACTTGGGGCTGATGAGTCACGCAAATAACCTGACGTTGGCTGGCAAGTTGCCGCAATAAAATTCCAACAGTTTCTGCTGTTCCACCACCGATGCCGACATCGACTTCGTCAAAAATGATACTTGGGACGAGTTGTTGTTCTGCGGTAATAACTGCGATTGCGAGACTGATCCGAGACAGTTCACCGCCTGATGCCACTTTACTAAGCGGTTGGAGTGGCTGACCAGGATTCGCCGAGACAACAAACTCGGCTTGCTCGAGACCTGATGATGGGTACTGGTTTTCAATCGGGGTTAATTCAATCGCTAACTGGCCGCCTTCCATCGCCAGGCCTTGGATTTTTTCGGAAACAAATCCCTGGAGTTTCTTTGCTGTTTTTTGGCGACTTTGCGTCAACTTATTCGCCTTGTCCAAATAGCTACTGATAGCTGCTTGATAATCCGCTTCGATTTGTTCGAGTTCACTATCGTCTGCGTGTAATTGCTGAAGCTCATCGGTTAAAGTCGCAAAGTGCTCTGGTAGTTGCTCAATTGAGACATGATGCTTGCGCGCAAGATCATGAAAGGTCGCCAGTTGATCATCGAGTTGTTGGAGTTTTTCAGGATCACACTCCAAGCCATCTCGGTAAACGGCTAAATCTTGTTTGGCTTCTTGGAGTAACGCTTCGCTCTGTAGCAATATAGACTCAATATTTTCAAGATTAGGGTCTAGCGCTTTTAATTGGCTAATTTGCTCAGTTGCGCGTGCAAGAGACGCGATAACCGAGCCATTTTCATCTTCGCTTAGCCACTGCATACCCGTCTGTGCGAGCACTAATCTATCTTGACTGGTGGCGGCTTTTTTATGTTCGGCTTCTAAATTTTCAAGCACCGATTTTTCGGGATTTGCATTCGTTAACTCTTCGACTTGATAAGCGAGTAGTTCTCGTTTTGCGTCTCGGGCCTGCTTCGCTTCGGTTAACTCAGTTCTTCGCTTTTCAATCTGCTTAATTGCCTGGGCTGCTTGTCTTACGTTATCCAATAAGCGTTGGTGATCCGCGTATCGGTCGAGTAAGTTAAGCTGTTCTTTTGGTTTTAAGAGAGTTTGGTGGGCGTGTTGACCGTGAATATCAACGAGCAAACTCCCTAATGCTTTTAACTGAGACTGAGTGGCGCTGCGCCCATTAATAAAGCACTTAGTACGACCCTCTTTGACCACAACTCGGCGAAGTATGCACTCGCCATCCTCTTCAAGTTCATTGTCAATTAACCATTGAGTGGCAGCGTCAGACTCGTGCAAATCAAAAATAGCAGTCACTTCGGCATGTTTGGCGTTAGGGTAAATAACACTCTGCTCTGCTCGTTCACCAAGGGTTAAACCGAGCGCATCAATAACGATCGATTTGCCAGCGCCAGTTTCACCTGTGATCACAGTCATCCCTTGAGACCAATCCAGATCGAGGGATTGAATAATCGCAAAGTTGCGGATTTCGATTCGGCTTAACATTGTTTAAGTGGTTTTATCTAGTTATATAAGTAGTTGTTTGGTTTTTGAGCATTGTAGCTAACTTAAACAGGATTTAATAGAATAAATTGATTCTCGAATGAACTAAAGCTTCTGCCCCCAATTAAGCTTACTTCGTAATACCTCAAAATAGTCATAGTCCAACGGATGGACCAAACGCATTTCAATCGGGTATTGCTTAATTCGAATTCTATCGCCAGGCTGGAGAGATATAATGACTTGGCCATCACAACTGAGCTGCGGGGTATGCGGGTTGGCCTCAGAAATGACAAGGTCAATAATGCGCTTGCGATTGGCAGTAATAGGGCGACTTGTCAGTGTATGCGGACACATTGGTACGAGTACCACTGAGTCTGTTTCGGGAGCCATAATGGGGCCACCACCCGATAAGGAATAAGCGGTAGAGCCGGTCGGCGTTGATACTATCAAACCATCGCTTCGCTGACTGTAAACAAACTGCTTGTCCATATATAGCTCAAAGGAAATCATGCGCGCAATTTCACCGGGATATAAAACGACGTCATTGACAGCGCACGATGAGCCAATAATCTCTTCGCCTCGATAGACTTCGGCATGCAGTAGGAACCGATCTTCTAATGTGTATTCGCCTTCAAGAATTGGCGGGATACGGGTGTCAATCTCAGTGGGCCTGATATCGGTTAAAAAGCCTAAATGCCCTCGGTTAATTCCCAATAGCGGAATTCGACTATCAACCAAAGCTCGAGCAGTCTTAAGCATACTGCCGTCGCCACCGACTACTATCACCAAGTCACAGACTTCACCCAATGATTCAAAAGCAACTTCATTGATGCCATCAATAACGATTTCTTCATGGTGGCGTCTCGGCATAAATACAGCCTTACCATCAGCAATTAACTGTTTACCTAAAGCGGCAACAGTCTCCATCGCCGCTTGGCTGCCGGGTTTGCCTGTGATTCCGATTTTATGGAATGAAGTAAGTTTTGACATCTTTGTTGTCCAACCCTTGAAAATAGGATTCCAAGGTCGCATATTGAAGTTATTGTCGAATTGAGCCTTATCATCAATGGTTTTTTGTTAATTATCAAGGCACTATTCAATAATTGAAGGATATAAAGGAAGTCTCCGAGTTCGCTTAGTCGTTGATTCCACATCGATAACTAAGCCAAGCAACTCCAGTAATGACAGTTAAAGGAATTTATGACAGTTTAAAGACCCTATAACAGTCAATGAGCAAACTGACCGGCTGATGGTGTGCTGAGTATTCTATGAAAGATCGCGATCTCATTTTAATGAAGTCCTTGATTGAGTCTTATGTTCAAGAGGGCAACCCTATCGGTTCAAAGGCTTTGCTCAAGAACTCTCATTTGTCGGTGAGCCCTGCCACTGTCAGAAATATTATGGCGGATCTTGAAAGGCAAGGGTTGCTCCTGTCACCGCATACTTCTGCGGGAAGAATCCCAACCACCCAAGGATTGAGAATTTTTGTCGATCAATTGGTGCAAATCCGCGACCCACGCCGCGATATGATTGAGAAAGTAAAGTCGACACTTAATCCGACACAAGAAGTGCCTACTCTGCTCAGTAACGCCTCCAGCGTCCTTTCTGAGATGACTAAAATGGCCAGTCTTGTCCAGATTCCGAGTAAACCTTTCCAACGAGTCCAGCACATCGATTTTGTGCCATTGTCAGAAAACCGGATCTTGGTCGTGCTTGTTCTGCAAGACGATGAAATACAAAATCGAGTCATTCAGGTCGACAGAGGCTTTAGTCGCGACGAGTTAGTGATTATGGCTAATTTTCTTAACCATCATATGGCGGGTAAAGACCTCAATACGGCGCGGGAAGAGTTACTCAACCAGATGATTACCGAAAAACAGCAATTGGATGATCTCACCCGGCAGGCTATTTTAATGGCTGAAAAAGGACTGGATGCTAAATCCAATGCTGAAACGGTTAGTGATGCATTCCATTTGTCAGGGCAGACCAACTTGGTTTCAATGGCCTCTCACGGACAACTCGAGAACTTAGAACGGATATTTCAAGCATTTAAACAGAAGCAGCAAATTCTCAATATTTTAGAGCGTTCTTTAGCTGCTGATGGGGTGAAGATTTTTATCGGTGAAGAGAGTGGTAATCAAAACTTTGAAGACTGCTCGATCGTCACTGCGCCCTACAAAATTGAGGGAGAGCCTGTTGGAGTTCTGGCCGTCGTCGGACCCACTCGGATGCATTACGAGCGTGTAATACCGATCGTTGATATCACCGCAAAGCTGCTTTCTTCGGCTATCACACAGAAATCCATAGCGGAATAATAAAAATATCCCTATTTTTTTAGTGAGAATTGTCTTTTCTTGCTTGAATCCCTTCAACTAGCCCCCATATTCACTGCAAATCGTCGAATATTGGTCTAAAAATAAGCATTTAGCGATGGTTTAACCAATGTCGAACCAACTATTTCATGATTAAGTTAGAAAAGTAATACGCTTAGGAGCCGTAGTGATGAGTAATAATGAGGAACTTCAAAATACTGAAGACCAAGTTTCTGGGGATACTCAAGAACAAGCTGAGCAGTCAGCTGCAGCCGAACAGGAGTTATCATTTGAAGAGCAAACCGAAAAACTAGCTGCAGAATTAGAGCAAGCGCTTCAGGAAGCCGAAAATCACAAAGATGTTGCAATCCGAGCAAAAGCAGAATCAGAAAATATTCGTCGTCGCGCTGAGCGTGAGATCACTAATGCGAGTAAGTTTGCGTTAGAGCGTTTTGCACGAGAAATTCTAGCGGTTGTCGATAGTCTCGAAAAAGCGCTTGAATTACCAGTTGAGCACGATGCGCAAAAATCCATGCGCGAGGGAATAGAGCTGACTTATAAATTGCTAGTGGATACTTTAAACAAATTTAACATTGAACAAATTGCACCGTTGGGCGATGCGTTTGATCCTGGCTTACATGAAGCAATGGTCATGCAGGAAAGCGATGAGCACGAACCAAATAGCGTTATGCATGTGATCCAAATGGGCTACTCGCTGAATGGTCGTTTGATCCGACCAGCACGGGTCATTGTGGCAAAAGGCAAATCCCCGCAGATTGATGAAAAAGCGTAATATTTGCTAACAAATTACTTGAATTCATAAATAGCGACCCCAGATAAGGGGCATCAGAAGATTGAAATTAAGCTTGTTTTGATTTCCAGCGTTAAGACGCGAAACAAAACAACCAATGTGGAGAAATAACATGGGTAAAATTATTGGCATCGATTTAGGAACAACCAACTCTTGTGTGGCTGTTCTTGATGGTAAAGATACTCGCGTCATCGAAAATGCAGAAGGCGCAAGAACAACTCCTTCGATTGTTGCTTACACAGATGAAGGTGAAATTTTAGTGGGCCAGTCTGCCAAGCGTCAGGCGGTTACTAATCCTAACAACACACTTTTTGCGATTAAGCGTTTGATTGGTCGTCAATTCAAAGATGATGTTGTGCAAAAAGATATTAAAATGGTTCCTTACACTATCTCAGCGGCTGACAATGGTGATGCTTGGGTAGAAGTGAAAGGCGAAAAAATTGCACCACCTGCAGTGAGTGCTGAAGTCTTGAAAAAGATGAAGAAAACGGCAGAAGATTTCTTAGGTGAAACGGTAACAGAAGCCGTTATCACGGTTCCTGCATACTTCAATGACTCTCAACGTCAAGCGACTAAAGATGCTGGTCGAATTGCCGGTCTAGATGTTAAGCGAATCATTAATGAGCCAACAGCTGCTGCACTTGCCTATGGATTAGACAAAGGTAAAGGCGACAAGACTATCGCAGTTTATGACTTGGGTGGTGGTACTTTCGATATTTCTATCATCGAAATTGCTGAGGTCGAAGGCGAGCACACTTTCGAAGTGTTAGCGACTAACGGTGATACTTTCCTTGGTGGTGAAGATTTCGATATGCGCGTTATCGAGTACTTGGCTGAAGAGTTCAAGAAAGAAAGCGGTATCGATTTACACAATGACCCATTAGCGCTTCAACGTTTAAAAGAAGCGGGTGAAAAAGCCAAAGTTGAGTTGTCTTCTAGCCAACAAACTGACGTTAACTTACCTTACATCACTGCTGATGCTTCTGGTCCAAAACACTTAAACGTTAAATTAACTCGCGCTAAATTAGAGTCGCTAGTTGAAGATTTAGTTGAGCGTTCAATGGAGCCAGTTAAAACGGCAATCAAAGATGCTGGACTGAATGTTTCTGACATCGACGATGTAATTTTAGTTGGTGGCCAAACACGTATGCCTAAGGTTCAAGAAGCAGTAACAGAATTTTTTGGCAAAGAGCCACGTAAAGACGTTAACCCTGATGAAGCGGTTGCCATGGGCGCGGCAATTCAAGGTGCGGTTCTCGCTGGTGATGTAACTGACGTATTATTACTAGACGTTACTCCACTATCGCTTGGTATCGAAACCATGGGTGGCGTAATGACTAACTTGATTGACAAGAATACAACCATTCCTACTAAAGCGAACCAAGTATTCTCAACGGCAGAAGATAACCAAACTGCAGTAACCGTTCATGTTCTTCAAGGTGAGCGTAAAATGGCTGCGCAGAACAAATCTTTAGGTAAGTTTGACCTACAAGATATTCCACCTGCAGCACGTGGTATGCCTCAAATCGAAGTCACTTTTGATATTGATGCAAACGGTATCTTAAACGTATCAGCGAAAGATAAAGCTACTGGTAAAGAGCAATCAATTGTGATCAAAGCATCTTCTGGTTTGTCTGATGAAGAAATCGAACAAATGGTACGTGACGCGGAAGCGCATGCCGAAGAAGATAAGAAGTTCCAAGAGTTAATCGAAGCGCGTAACCAAGCTGATGGCTTAATCCACGCGACTAAGAAAACCATGGAAGAAGATAACGTGACTTTTGAAGATGGTGAAAAAGAAGCCATTGAAGCAGCAATCAAAGATTTGGAAGAAGCAATTAAAGGCGATGAAAAAGCGGCGATTGATGCAAAAACTGAAGCGTTAACTAAAGCATCACAAAAAATGGCTGAGCGTATGTACGCAGCCGCGCAAGCACAAGCCGGACAAGCGCAACCGGAAGCTGGTCCTGCAGAAGGTGCTGCAGAGCCAAACGCTGCTGGTGATGACGTTGTTGATGCTGAGTTTGAAGAAGTCAAAGACGACAAGAAGTAAATTTGAAGTCGGTCAATAAAGCCGGCTAACAAAATGGATTGTAGCCGCGCGGGGACCAAACCCCGCGTTGCTATTTCTGAAATAAGCACATAAATAACGCGTCTGCGATGGGCGCGAATAATTAACGCAAATTTAAGTGCAAGAAACTAGTGGTAACCCGAGTATGTCTAAACGAGACTATTACGAAGTGTTAGGTGTCGACAAAGGCGCCAGTGAGCAAGACTTGAAAAAAGCTTACCGGCGTTTAGCGATGAAGTATCACCCTGACCGTAATCCCGACTCAAAAGAAGCGGAAGAAAAATTTAAAGAAGCCAAAGAGGCTTATGAAGTTTTAAATGATTCCCAAAAACGTCAAGCCTATGATCAGTTTGGTCATGCTGGGGTTGATCCGAGTCAAGGCGGATTCCATGGTGCGCAAGGTGGAGAAAGCTTTAGTGATATCTTTGGCGATGTCTTTGGTGATATTTTCGGCGGTGGCGCTCGTGGCGGTGGTCGGCAACGTCAAAGACGTGGTGCCGATCTTCAATACAATCTCGAGCTGACCCTTGAAGAAGCCGTCAAAGGCGTCAAGAAGACTATCAAAATACCAACCTATGTCGATTGCGGTACTTGTGATGGAAGCGGTGCTAAAGCCGGTTCTAAGGCGACAACTTGTAATACGTGTAATGGTGCTGGCCAAGTGCGTATGCAACAGGGCTTTTTCTCAGTCCAACAGACTTGCCCAAGTTGTCACGGCCAGGGAACAGTTATTCAAGATCCCTGCAATACTTGTTCAGGACAAGGTCGAGTTCGCAAAGAAAAAACCTTGTCGGTCAAGATCCCTGCTGGCGTCGATACCGGCGATAGAATTCGCTTAACCGGTGAAGGCGAAGCCGGTGGACCGGGAGCGGTGGCCGGTGATCTCTATGTACAAGCCCATGTAAAAGCTCACCCAATTTTTGATCGAGATGGTGACAATTTATATTGTGAAATGCCGATTAGTTTTACGACTGCGTGCCTTGGCGGAGAGCTAGAAGTGCCGACCTTGGATGGACGAGTGAAGCTTAAGATCCCTGAGGAAACGCAAACTGGTCGTATGTTCCGCTTAAGAGGCAAAGGAATTCAACCAATGCGCGGTGGGATGCGAGGTGACTTGTTATGTCGAGTGATCATCGAGACACCTGTGAACTTGAATAAAGAGCAAAAGCGTATGCTCAAAGAGTTCGACGATTACCTACAAGGCAGTAAAAAACAACATTCACCAAAGTCAACAAGTTGGTGGGATGATGTCAAAAATTTCTGGGATGAAATGACCAATTAGTTTTCCTAAACTAGAGAACAAGTGTTCTAAAAAGGCAGCAAGCAAGCTGCCTTTTTTTCGTCTCGTATTAGCGGGGCTCATTATTACTGAGTTGCTTTGCGGTTTTTATACAGTTCCGACCTGCATGTTTTGCCAGATAAAGTGCTTTGTCGGCTTGTTTGATAAGCTCGCTGGTACCTAGATTACTTGGTGTATTGTTACAAGAAATTCCGAAACTACAGGTGATCGAAAATGAGGAATCTTCAACTGAAATTTTATGTTGAGCTAGCTTTTTTTGAATTCGCTCGGCGACTCTGGTGCCGTTCTTCAGATCCGAATTTGGTAGTACGATAACAAACTCTTCGCCGCCGTATCGCGCAACCCAATCAAACTCATTTCGTACAGCCAGTGTAACTAAATGAACAAATTCTCTTAGAATGGCATCGCCCACAACATGGCCATGGTGATCGTTAATTTGTTTAAAGTGATCGATATCGGCAAAGATTAAACATAACGGATAATTTAAACGATTACTTCGATTGAGTTCGCTGTTCAGGTTGCTGTCTAAATATAATCGATTAAAGCAGCCGGTTAGTGGATCAGTTTGTGATAAAGCTTCAACTTTTCGGTTGAGCTTTATCATATTACGAGTCAGGTGATAACCCATAGTTGCGAAAGTTGAATAATAAAAAATGACGAATGCTCCGCCGACAAGTTGTGCTGCAATACTCGCTGGCTGAAGATCAATCGGTGAAATAAACAAGTGCCAAAGTAAAACCAAACTAAAAAAGGTGGCTAAAGTTGATAGGAGTAATTTAAAAAAGCCAATGAACAATGCATTGGCAACCAGGATGGCGAGCACCAAACCGGCGAAATGATAGGTAGACAATACAATCAAAAAAATCGCGCTAAATATTGCATCGATATGCATGTTGACTAATTCACTTTGTTTGGATTCTTTTGAAAAAAAAGGTGAAAATCTCGCGATGTGCGGCCAACTCAAAGCAAAAAGGATCAGTAACCAGAATTGAGCACTTTTATCGGCTATCTCAAACTCAGCAAATGCAGACAAAACAAATAAACCAGACGCTAGCAGTCTTGGAATGTAGTTATTTTTTAAAATTGGGTGAATTGTCTTGTTAGGATTCATTGCAGCGTAATGCTTTGCGAAAGGGTCACCCTACTAGTGTAGTCGAAGACCTTTATAATTACTGCAGAATATCGCCAGCGACATCAGCATGAGATTTTAAGCATAGTGGATATTGGTATGTATTGACTTAGCTTAATACATACCGATAGACTTATTGATTAGCAATGCTAACTAATTTCTGGCTATGTCTGTAATAAACCAGCTTTTTCGACTTAATCGTTCTATTAACCGGCTTTCCCAAGAGTCTCCTGTGTCAAACGCACGGCTTGAAGTACTCGGACTAATTAATCAACATAACCCGATTACACTCAAACAGCTTTGTGAGATTCAAGGTGTGAGCATGCCGACTATGTCTAAACTGGTGGATGAATTACAAAATGAAGCGCTGGTCATTCGAGCTCAATCGAAAGATGATGCTAGACAGCGATGGATAGTGCCAACTCAAAAAGGTGTACAAACCTACCAATCAGCTCAAAAAATGGCGACCGAATTTTGGACGGCGCATTTGAGTGGTTTGTCAAAAAATGACGTTAAACAAGTCGAGGATGCATTGCAAAAACTCCTCAAAGTACTTAGTCCAAGTTAGTCTGATGTCGATGGCTCGGTTGAATCACTTGGCTTATCTCGGTCTAACTCGGTCTGTTCTGGCGTTTCAAAAGTAAAAACAGAAATAATGATTAACACTGCTGCGACCCAAAGGGTGGTTTCAGCACTAATTAAAGACACCAAGCTACCCAAAATAGCCACCAGGAAGTTGGTCAAACAGAAAAAACTGACCTGCAACCCCATAATTTTACCTTGTCCCAAATGACCAAAGTATTTTGAAAGTAATACCGGGAAGACTAGGTTGATGACTGCGATCACAGCACCGGTTAAGGCGATCGGTAAATACACCCACGGCATTGCGGTAAAAGTGGCGATAATGATTAAAAATCCAAAAAGTATATTGCCGCCGAGCAATGCCGGTTTATCACCAATTGCTTTGGGAATTTTGTCAGCAATTGAAACACTCATCATTATCATTAAGCTGGTGATCGCAACGGTAATCCAGCCAATTTGTTTGCTATCAAACCCATGCGCTTCTACGGTCCATAGTGGATAAAATTCGTAGTATGCGTTTATCCCTAGGGTATAAAGGAAATAGTAAACAAAAAAACGTCGAATGGCGGGTTCTTTGAGTAAAACTGCCGAATGGTTTTGGCTGATTTCTCGCCAAATACTGATATTAGAAGGTTTTTGTGGTGGTTGACTTGGTAAAATAATCATCACCATCAAAGTGGCGAGCAGCATGGCTAACCCAGCAATCACAAAGGCCGTATCGATGCCATAAGGGGCCAAGTAGCCACCCGCTAAAGGGCCGATAAGCCAGCCGGCATAAACTGTTGCATAGACTAAGGACATGGCACGGTGGCGGTCGATATGTGGATGCAACTCAACCGCAATAGCCCTTGCGATGGATATGTTTCCTTCACAAAAGCCGGTTATAAATCGCATCGCGATAAACCCCAAAAAGCTTCCCCAAACAAAAGTCGCTGCGGTCAAAAGATAGCCCACCACGCTTCCCAACAATGTATAAAGTAATATCGGTTTACGGCCATACCTGTCAGATAAAGAGCCGATGATATTACTACCGATTAAGGTTCCGAGCGGGTAGGCGGCGAGCGTGATACCGAGGAGTATTTTAGGATTTAAGCCGAGAAACTGGGTCAGTGGATCCTCGACACCACTGACAAAGTAAGGAGATAGCAATGGGTACGGTAGAGCGATCCCTGCAGTTCCTAAAACAGAAACCAGCATAATCGCAGAGAGGATTGAATGCGCCTTTAATTTGTCCATGGCGAGACTCTAGTTGAAGCCAGCGTTAATAAGCAAGTCAGTCGGCAAATTAAATCATAAGGGAAAGCTTTAAGTACCGTTGTTGGGGGATTCAACAGCGACGAGTAACCTGCTTTTTTAGCGCTAAATTGGTTGTTTTTAAACCAATCGAATAAGAATTTAAGGCCATTGTTCAAAATTCGATTCTTTTTTGTACAAAATTACCATAAAACCACTCAAAAACTCCGTTTATTTCTCGCGCAGAGTGCATAAAATAATCTATGATAGGGCGGTAATTTTGCCACTGCTATCTCAGACAAAATTTATACCAAAGTGGCATTGTAATACGAACGCAAAAATGTCTTGATCAAGACATATCGTTTCCTACTCACAGACTGATGGGGAAGTGGAGTGAAACCAACAGATATAAAAAATCCTGAATACTTTCACAAGGTAGTCGATTGCCAGTATGCCTGTCCTGCACATACACCGGTGCCAGAGTACATTCGGTTGATTGCTGCCGGTCGATATGATGATGCCTACATGATCAACTGGGAATCGAATGTGTTTCCGGGAATATTGGGGCGTGTATGCGATAGACCGTGCGAGCCTGCCTGTCGTCGCGGCCGGGTGGAAGAAGAGCCTGTTGCTATTTGCCGACTCAAACGAGTAGCCGCAGATAATAAATCTGAGATCAAAGACCGGCTACCAGAAATCGCTCCAAAAAATGGTAAGAAAATCGCGTTAGTCGGTGCTGGTCCGGCCTCTTTAACGGTTGCGAGAGATTTAGCACCACTTGGATACGAAATAGAATTATTTGACGAGCAAGATATAGGCGGCGGATTTATGCGCAGTCAAATCCCTTCATTCCGATTGCCAATTGAAGTTCTTGAAGAAGAAGTCAATTACATCCTCGACATGGGAGTTGCCGCCCATTTCAAACATTATGTCGACAGCTTAAAATCCTTGGTTGATAACCAGGAGTATGATGCGATTTTTGTTGGTTCGGGCGCGCCCAATGGTCGAGACCTGGCTAACTTACCTGGCCGTAAAGAAGGTGATGCGAATATCGACCTCGGCATCAATTGGCTCGACAGTGTCGCCTTTGGACATACCAAAAGTATTGGCAAAAAAGTCATTGTTCTGGGCGGTGGTAACACTGCGATGGATTGTTGCCGAACTTCGAAGCGTCTCGGCGGCGACGATGTTCGAGTTGTCGTACGCTCGCCGAAAGCGACGATGAAAGCATCGCCTTGGGAAATTGAAGATGCGGAAAATGAAGATATCCCGATTTACGAAAATCATGTTCCCCACGAGTTTGTTGTTGAGAATGGCAAGCTAGTTGGAATGAAGTTTGAGAAAGTCCGCGCTGAGTATGATGAAAATGGTAAACGCAGCTTGGTACCAACCGGTGAAGATCTAGTTTATATGGAATGCGATCATGTGTTGATTGCAATCGGTCAAGACAATGCGTTCCCCTGGATCGAGCGTGACATTGGTATCGAGTTTGGGAAATGGGATATGCCGGTGGTCGACGAGGTCACTTTTCAATCAACCAACGAAAGAGTATTTTTTGGCGGTGATGCGGCTTTTGGGCCTTCTAATATTATTACCGCCGTCGCACATGGACACCAAGCAGCAGTGTCGATACATCAATTCTGCTCAGGAAACAGCGTCACCAAGCGCTTAGACCCTCAAGTAAATTTGGTTTCTCAAAAAATGGGCTTCCATGAGTGGACTTACGATAATGAAATCGATCATGACAAACGTCATTTAGTGCCACACGTAGATAAAGAAATTGCCCTCAAAAATTTAAAGTTAGAAGTCGAAAAAGGGTTTGACCAAGAGTTAGGTTATCAAGAAGCCATGCGCTGTTTGAACTGTGATGTTCAAACCGTATTTACCGATAACTTGTGCATTGAGTGTGACGCTTGTACGGATATTTGTCCGACTAATTGTATTAACTTCATTGATAATGGTGAAGAAGATGATTTGCGTGGCCGATTACTTGAACCCGCTGATGATCGTTCACAAGATTTATATGTATCCGGTGAATTAAAAACTAATCGGGTAATGGTTAAAGATGAAAATGTTTGCTTGCATTGTGGTCTGTGTGCAGAACGCTGCCCAACAGCAGCTTGGGACATGCAAAAATTCACTTATTCAGTCACTAAGGCGGGCACAGAATGCGCATAGAAGCTGTCAACGATTTTGTTATCCGGTTTGCAAATGTAAATGGAACTGGTTCTGCCAGTGCTAACAACATGTTTTCCAAAGCGGTATTTAGAATGGGGGTGCCTGTAAGCCCCAAAAATATCTTTCCTTCAAACATTCAAGGTTTACCGACTTGGTTTGAGGTTCGTGTTACCGAAAAAGGATTCTTAGGTAGTCGTGGTGATGTGGATTTTGTGGTTGCTATCAACGGTCAAACCATGCGCGAAGATTATGAATCATTAGTGCCCGGCGGCTACTTTATGTATGACTCAACTAAGGCATTGCCGAGAGATTTTAAGCGTGACGATGTTATTGAAATAGGCTTGCCGCTGACTGAATTAGTGATTGAACATTATACCAATCCCCGTCAGCGACAATTATTTAAAAATATCATTTACGTCGGCGCGCTGGCCTATTTGTTCGACATGGAATTTGAAGTGTTAACCAATATGGTCAAAGACCAGTTTGCCAAAAAAGAGAAACTGATTCCGCCGAATATCCAGGCGTTAGAACTGGGCTATAACTATGCCAAAACGCATTATACCGAAACCTGTGGTTTACGTGTTCACCGCCGCGATAACGTTGGTGATTTTATCATGATAGATGGTAATGCCGCGGCAGCGCTTGGGGCGATTTATGGCGGTGCAACCTTTGTTGGGTGGTATCCCATTACGCCATCAACCTCGGTTGTCGAAGCATTTGAAAAGTATGCGAAGAAGTACCGTATTGATCCAGAAACTGGTGAAAATAAATTTGCGATTTTACAAGCGGAGGATGAGTTAGCCGCAATTGGCATGGCGATTGGTGCTAACTGGAATGGCGCGCGTGCTTTTACTGCGACGTCTGGACCTGGTGTGTCTTTGATGAGTGAGTTTTTAGGGCTAGCTTATTTTGCTGAAATTCCGGTGGTGTTGATGGATATTCAACGTAGTGGTCCATCAACAGGAATGCCGACTCGCACCCAGCAGTCGGACATTATTTCTGCGGCTTATGCCTCGCACGGTGATACCAAGCATGTCTTGTTGATTCCTTGTGATCCAGCAGAATGCTTTGAAATGTCAGCAGCAGCTTTTGATCTTGCCGATCATTTGCAAACGCCGGTTATTTTAATGTCAGATTTAGATCTCGGGATGAATGATCACATGAGTCGTCCATTTAAGTGGGACGATGAGCGCAAATATGATCGGGGTAAAGTTTTAACTGCCGAAGATTTAGAGAATATGACCGAGCGATGGGGGCGTTATAGAGATGTCGATGGTGATGGTATCGGCTATCGCACTTATCCTGGAACTCACCCAACAAAAGGTTCTTACTTTACGCGCGGATCATCGCACGATGAATATGCCGCTTATACTGAAGACAGCGGTGCTTATGAAGACAACATGCAACGCTTAGTACTTAAGTGGGAAACGGCCAAGTCGTTGGTCCCCAAACCACAAATTAAATTCCGCGATAAAGACGCTAAGATTGCCGCCATTTTTTATGGGACAACAACCCAAGCCAGTTACGAAGCACTCGATGGGCTGCAAGAAGATGGCATCAAAATTAATACTTGCCGAATAAAATCTTTCCCATTTCATCCCGATATAAAAGATTTTATCGAGCAACACGAGACTATTTTTGTGATTGAACAAAATCGTGATGCACAAATGCGTACTCTTCTTATCAATGAATTTAATGTGGGTACAGAGCGGTTACGCTCAATTTTGAATATTGACGGTATGCCAATTCGTGCCCGCCGAATTAAGCGTAAAATCGAGAGAATGCTCAATGGCGAGCAGGTTAATCCATTCACAACGGCCCACAGCAGTGGTCAAGAGGTGGAAGCATGAGTTACTTAAGATCGAGTTTTCGACACCCACACGCTCAAAAAAATAAACTAGGTTATACCCAGGCTAACTATGAGGGTGCGCTTTCTACGTTATGTGCGGGTTGTGGTCATGATTCTATCAGTAACTCCATTATTAATGCGTGTTTTGAATTATCGTTAGAGCCACATAAAATTGCCAAAATGTCGGGGATCGGCTGTTCCTCAAAGACGCCCGCGTACTTCTTGTCAAATTCACACGGATTTAACTCCGTGCATGGTCGAATGCCTTCAGTCACGACTGGTGCGAATATGGGAAACCGTGATTTGACCTATATTGGCGTATCCGGCGATGGAGATACGGCGTCAATTGGTATGGGACAATTTATGCACCTTGTTCGTCGCAACCTCAATATGGTTTATATCGTGATGAATAATGGTGTTTATGGTTTAACCAAGGGCCAAGACTCGGCGACTGCCGACTTAGGGAGTGCCAGCAAAAAAGGCGTACCGAATATGTATGAGCCAATGGATTTATGTGAATTGGCAATATCCTTGGGTTCTGGTTATGTCGCGCGAAGTTTTTCTGGCGATAAAGATCAGCTAGTACCTTTAATAAAAGGTGCTATTAAGCATAATGGTTTTGCCTTGATTGACTGTATTTCGCCTTGTGTCACGTTTAACAACAATCCGCAGTCAACTAAGAGTTATGAGTGGGTTCGCGATCACAAAGAAGCCACAGGCAAGTTTGACTTAGTGCCGGAAGCGGCAGAGATCCAAGTGCAAAACCCGAACGAGCTCACTGAGAGTATTCAGTTACATGACGGAACGACGCTTAACTTGCATCGCCAACCAGATTCTCTCGATATTACTTGTCGTGAATCTGTTTTATCAGCTTTAGAAGAAGCGAAACAAAACCAGCAGGTTTTGACCGGGTTATTGCATCTCAATACGAACTCAAAAGATACCCATGATATTATTAACACTTCGTCAAAACCGCTCAATCAAATGAGTGAATCAGAGCTCTGTCCAGGGAGTGATATTCTCGAATCAATCAATGCTAGTTTAAGATAAAAACTAGCTTCCAACGACAATTTAACCACCGGTGAATCGGCTTCATCGGTGTATGCTTTATCCTAAAGGATCGTGACAATGAAAACTAAGATCGCTGTCAACGCTGCTTCCGGTAAAATGGGTCAACAAGTGATTCGCCAAGTAACTGCGCATGCGGAGGCTCAATTATCTGCAGCATTTTGCCGTTCATCTCATCGCCTAGTGGGACGCCAAGTTGAGCTCAATCCAATTAACTACACCAGTGATTTATCGGAAGGGTTAGCTCAAAGTAATGTAGTGATTGACTTTAGCTTGCCGCAAGCAACTTTGGGGTTATTACAACAAGCCCATGTCAGCAAAACCCCGGTCTTGATCGGTACAACGGGGTTTAATAATGAGCAAATCGCCCAAATCGAAAATATTGCGAATGAGATTCCCGTGTTATTGGCTCCCAACACCAGTATTGGGGTTAACTCGACGCTTGCCCTTTTATCGCTTGCCGCCAAAATGTTGGGTAAACAAGCTGATATTGAAATTATAGAAGCTCACCACAAACATAAAATTGATGCGCCTTCAGGAACCGCTATCCGCATGGGAGAGACGATTGCAGAGGCAATGGGGGAGAAATTTGAAGACTTGATGACGACTGATAGTCGGTTTGAAAAACGGACTCGAGATAAAGGTGAAATTGGAATGTCCGTGATCCGAGCAGGAGAAATCATCGGTGAGCACCAGGTGATGTTTGCCTTAGATAATGAAATTATTACGATTGAGCACAAGGCACAAAATCGCCACTGTTTTTCTGAAGGGGCCGTTGAAGCCGCTATTTGGTTAGCTAAACAGCCCGCTGGATTTTATTCGATGCAAGATTTTCTCGCTGCGAGGTCGTAATCAAACCGATGATATTTACTGTTGCAAATCGGTTTGGTAACCAGATAGCTGATTACAAACGACAAAAACATTAAATCGTAATCGATAGATAGTGCAGCATAATAAGACTTTATTTCGCGCTAATGCGTCTAGATTAGGCGTATGAACTAAGCGTTATTGATAGTAGTTAAAAATATTTTAAACTTTGATTGAGCAAGCTAAACTTAACTAACATCCAGTTAATACTGTGACTGTATAAACGATGACTGCGTTTGGCAATATATGAAAAAATCGCTAGCAATCTGTCGATATATTAATTTTTGTTTTGTCATTTTTTGTTTTGTACTCTCAATTGAAAGTGCAAAACAGGCTATTGCTTCAGAGCCGCAATCTCAATTCGCGGATTCTACTGCAGATGCTAGCAGTAAAACTCAAGTCCAAGCTAAAGTTTGTATTGATCATTACCCGCCACTTCAAATCGTCAAGGCAAATGGCGTTGTCGAAGGTAAAAACATCGAACTACTGGAATTAATTGCCGAGCGAGTCGGCTTTACTCCCGTATACAAGACGGATATTCCTTTTATTCGTTGCCTTCATTGTATGAGAACCGGAAATTGCGATGTTATGGTCGGTTTGCTAGATGTCGACGATCGCAGTGAGTATATGGATATGTATCAGTATGCAGGTCGTTCCGATAAAATCTTCTATTTAAATGCCGGTTCCACGATTAAGATCAACCGATACGAAGATCTCGAAGGGCTGACTGTTGGTGTCGGCTTGGGCTATCGCTATTTTGAACAGTTTGACAAAGAGGAATCTCTTTTTGAAAAGGTAACTGTGAGCACTCGAGAACAGCTATTTCGTATGTTGCTTTCAAATCGCATTGATACCTTTATTTGCAGTTTGGCTATTTGTGAAAACATTCTTGCGAAAAATCCTCACTGGCAATTTAAAGTTGTCCGAGCAGCTTATAGTTACACGGCAGATAACCCAACGTACTTTGGCTTATCAAAGAAGTCCAAACTAAAAATCGATAAGAATAAGCTGAGCAAAACCATTGAGTCGCTTTACTCAAGTGGCCAAATCGAGCAGATCTACTCACGTCCGACTTTAGATGCAAAGTCAATGAGTGAAAAAGCTCAACCTTGATAAGCTTCAGTCATTTATTTATTCGCTCACGTAAAAGTTGTCTACACTTATTAGCAAGTCATATTTTTATCGTTTAAAGCCACTTTTTTGAAGAAGTTAAGTGTTGTAAAGCTATTTGGGGTCTTGCTCTTTGTCATGCAAGCCTATAATGTATTTGCGAGAGAAGCACCCGCTCCGACCATTAAATTAGCTTCTGAAAAAGCGCTTTTTCCTCAATCGACTCCGATTAAAACGATTTCTAATAAAACCGCCAACCTTGAAGTGATCGCTTGTATTGATCATTATCCGCCTATGCAAATTGTTGCAAAGGATGGCCAAGTATCCGGAAGAAATATTGATCTGTTAACGGTTATTGCAAATCGTGTCGGTTTTTCGATTACTTACAAGGTCGGCATACCTTTCCCTCGCTGTTTGAATTGCATGCGTAGTGGAGACTGTGATTTGATGATCGGTTTATTAGATGTCGACGACAGAAGAGATTATATGGATTTGTTTCTATACTCGGGTAATTCTGATAAAGCGTTTTATATTAATAAAAATGCACCCCATAAGATTGCTCGATATGAAGATCTCAATGGGTTGAGTGTTGGCGTTAATCGCGGTTATCGTTATTTTGAAAAGTTTGATAAAGAGCAATCATTGTTTAAAAAAGTTAACGTGGACTCTCGAGAACAATTATTTAAGATGCTAATGTCCAAGCGGGTCGATACCATAATTTGTAGTGTTGATATTTGTGAATCGTTATTTGCAAAATATCCCCAGTGGCAAGCACACCTCGTGAGAGCTTCCTATACTTTCAGTCAAGAGAACCCGACATTTTTAGGGATTTCAAAAAAATCAAAAGCTATGATCGATAAGGATAAATTTCAATCGGTTGTCGATGAGCTTTATTCAAGTGGCGAGTCGGACCGAATTCTTGATAGCAAGCCTTGATCAAAAGAAGTCTTTTCAAAGCTTGCTATACGATGGCGTTATGACTTCCTCAAAATACGGTGACGAACCTGCTCGCCTTTAACCATTTCTTGAATATGATCGGAAGCAAGAAAATCATGCGGAAAACCAAGCTCAATTTGCGTGAGTTGATTCAACCGGTTGAGTGATTCTTCGCTCAATTTAATCTGGCTTGCTGCAATACTGTCTTCGATCTGGTTGACCTTTCGCGCACCGACCACTGGTATAAATCGATAGCCCTGAGCCATAATCCAAGCGAGAGCAATTTGTGTTGAGCTGACCCCATGGGCATCCGCAATTTCATCAACGACTTTCGCTATTGCCAGCCCTTTAGCCGATGAGCGCCCTTTTTCTTGATTGCCGCTCTGGCGTAAAGAATCATTATCACCAGCGCGAGTATACTTGCCAGTAAGTACCCCACCAGCTAGTGGCGCCCAAGCGGTAATACCTAAATCAAACTGATTGGCCATGGGCAAAAGCTCACGTTCGAGGTCTCGTGTTAGTAAGTTATATTCCGCTTGAATTCCGATGAACTGAGTCCAACCGCGAAGCTCTGCGAGTGTATTCGAAGCACTCACTACCCATGCCGGCGTATCGCTGATTCCAATGTAATTGATCTTACCTTGACTTACTAAGTCGTCGAGCGCACGCATTGTTTCTTGGTAAGGGGTATCATCGTCATAAGCATGAACCCAGAGCAAATCGATATAGTCGGTGTTAAGACGTTTTAAACTCCCTTCAACCGCTCGCATCATGTTTTTGCGTTGATTACCGGATGCATTAGGATCAGTATGATCCATCGATAAAGTGTATTTTGTGGCAACGACCATACGGTCTCGATCATTTTGAAGCCATCGACCAATATATGCTTCGGTTTCACCGTTGTGATATTTGTCCGCGGTATCGATAAAATTTCCACCGGCTGCTTTAAATACGTCCATGATTTGGCGACTGGTTTTCTCGTCAGCGCCAAACCCCCAATCCTGTCCAAAACTCATGGTACCGAGACACAGTTCCGAAACTCTTAACCCAGACTTACCGAGTAGTTTATAGTTAAGCATTGAGTTCTCCTCGAATGTTATTGTCCGAAGGAAACAATGTTCCCTTCGGTACCTATTTGAATGTTCGTCGGTTTGCTCTGACTAGCTGAGTTTGTTTAACAATGCCTCAGCGACGGCTTCAGAGGATGCCGGATTTTGCCCTGTAATGACTAATCCATCGACCACAGCAAGTGGATTCCAATCTTCGGTTTTTTCATATTCCCCGCCTTCTGCGACTAGTGCGTCCTCTAATAAATAGGGGACGATCTCGGTGAGACCAACTGCAGCTTCTTCGCTATTACTAAACCCGGTTACCTTTTTTCCCTTGACTAATGGCTCGCCGTCAACCGTTCTCGCATTAAGTAATACCGCCGGTGCGTGACATACCGCAGCAACAGGCTTTCCTTGTGCAATAAAACTTTCGATTAATTGAATCGAGTGTTGGTTGTCAAATAAATCCCACAGTGGACCGTGACCGCCCGGGTAGAACACGGCATCGTAATCAGCAGCGCTAATGGTCTCGAGTTTAAGGGTACTGGCCAGTTGTTGCTGGGCGTCGTTATCCTGATCAAAACGGCGAGTGGCATCGGTTTGAAAATCTTCGGCGTGGCTTTTGGGATCGAGAGGTGGTTGCCCCCCTAAAGGTGAGGCTAAGGTAACTTCAACCTGGTTGTCGATTAGATGATAGTAAGGACTTGCAAACTCTTCGAGCCAAAAGCCTGTTTTTTCGCCAGTGTCGCCCAGTTGGTCGTGAGAGGTAAGAACGATAAGTACTTTCATTAAATTGCTCCTGATGAATGAATTAACTGTCATCAATTGTATTATTGTTAAAAAACTTCAACTAGATAGTGAAATTTGAACTTATTGTTAGTATATTTTTGACAATGAATGATCCTGTACTGAACGAAATACGCGGTATGACCATTTTTGTAAGAGTGGTAGATGCCGGTTCATTTAGCGAAGCAGCTCGCCGTTTAGGCGCGAGCCGCGCGGTTGTCAGTTACCAGATCAAAAAGTTTGAGACTCAATTGGGCGTGCGGCTTATCAATCGGAGTACGCGGCGCTTAAGTCTGACCGCGGCCGGTAAAGAGTTTTATGATAACTGCCGACGAATTGTTACCGAAGCCGAACAAGCACATCTTAAGCTGAAAAATTTGCAACAAGCTGCCGTTGGCCGAGTCGCGTTGACTTGTCCCGTCAATTTAGGCTTACAATGGGTGGTGCCAGTCATTAATGAGTTTCGCAAGCAGTATCCTAAAATCGCGCTAGATATTCAGTTTTCTGAATCGATTACCAATCTAATTGATGAAAGAATTGATTTAGCGATCCGTGCTGGGCCTTTGCCAGACAGCGAATTGCAAGCGGTTAAATTGGCAAGTATGAAACGCTATCTGTGTGCATCGCCGACTTATATCGAGCAGCAAGGCTTTCCGCGCACGATAGAAGATCTAAACGGTCACCAATGGATAATTTATCGTCGCCAGTCCGCAAAAGTCGTTTTGCGTAAGGGAAACACCATGTACTCGATCGAGATGAATGGTGACATCAGCACTAATAATGCTGCCGCGCGACTCCAATTTGCGCTTGCAGGTCATGGATTAGCCCTCTTACCCCACTACGATGTTAAGTCTCACCTAGAAAGCGGCAAACTGATCGAATTGTTGCCTGAATATTCTTTTGCTTCTTTAGAGTTATTTGCGGTATTTCCTCAAGGGGCGACTGATGCTAAGGCGACGCGCTTGCTATTAGAGTTCTTTAAAAGCCGTCCGCCGGTTAATTTCCGATCGCGAAATTAAAATTCTAAATTAAAATCCTTAAACTTAAACGCTGTCGTTTAAATCGGGCATTTAAACAATTATTTGCGAGCTGAAGAGTTGAAAACGATTAACTGTTACCTTTTATGTTTTTTATCAAGGCATCGATTTGAGCGCGATTTCGACCATTTCTTCGGCACTCACGTTGGTGTCTGAGGGAAAATGAGCCACGCTATGTTTAAAGTCGATCGGTGTAGAGATTTCAAAGTTTGGTCGCAATTCGGTCAGCTTTTCATTAAATCGCTGAATGATGCTTTCAATATCGTCGGGAGCGCTATCGGTCAGTAAGACAGCAAATTCTCCAGCGGTTAATCGAGCAAAGATATCAGACTCTCTAAATACTGACTCCATTCCTTGGGCAAAACACTTGAGGACTCTTTGGCCGAGCGCTTCGCCATGGGTTTCATTCAACTTGTGGAAGTCCACAATTTCAAATAACACTAAACTTGATCGTAAGTCTTTGCGGCGACAAACATTCAGCGTATGTTCGGCTAACGACATGAATCCGCGACGATTAGAGATTAACGTGACCGAATCCAAAGTCGCCATTTGAATGGCAGTAAATTCTTTTTCAACCATCGCCCCGAGGTCTTTGAGTAATTGCCGATCTTCTTCGTCCATTTTTCTGGGACGTTGATCAATCAAACACAAAGTACCAATGTTAAAGCCATTATGAGTTTTTAACGGGCAGCCGGCATAAAAACGGATCTTAGGCTCGCCCGTTACCAGCGGGTTATCAAAAAATCGTTTGTCTTCTCGGGCATCTTCAATGACGAACAACGCTTCATCTAATATGGCATGACCGCAAAATGAGATATCTCGATGGGTTTCGCAGGCATCTAAGCCTTGTTTTGATTTGAACCATTGGCGTTCTTTATCCACCAAACTGACTAAACAAATTGAAACCCCAAAAAGCCGCTTGGCCATGCGGGTGATGCGATCAAACCTTTCTTCGGGATCAGTATCTAGAATTTGTAAGGTGCGCAGCGCTGCTAAGCGCTGTTTTTCATTTTCCGGAAGTAACGGCGATTCCATGCGTGCTCCGTTTGGCGATACAAAATTGCGATACAAATTGGATAAGCGATTGTTTTTACACCTATTAGCATAGCAGTTAAGTGTCTTCGATGCTGCTTTTTAATGTCGATATTCGTGTCATTGCGCTCAGTGTTTATCTCAACGAGCGCTAATGCAAAAGTCGGCTGCGCG
The DNA here is from genome assembly GCF_007004765.1 of Aliikangiella marina. GTDB lineage: Bacteria > Pseudomonadota > Gammaproteobacteria > Enterobacterales > Kangiellaceae > Aliikangiella > Aliikangiella marina. Next base: position 10,791 of record NZ_VIKR01000007.1, on the reverse strand, counting down.
AAAATAATTGAATAGAGAAAAACAATGTCCCAATCGTTATTAATAATTGTACAAAAAACGACCTGTCGACTAGTCTGAAAGAACGGCGCTGCTGTACCTGTGAATTAACCGGGTAGTGTTGTTAGATGGTTTAATTTTTATTAACGCTAATTACTACAAAGGTGGGTCACTATGTCATTAAAAGGTTCTCAAACAGAACAAAACCTCAAAGATGCTTTTGCAGGTGAATCTCAAGCTAATCGTCGCTATCTGTATTTTGCTGCTAAAGCCGACGTTGAAGGCTACAACGATGTTGCAGCTGTTTTCCGCTCCACTGCAGAAGGTGAGACTGGCCATGCTCATGGTCACTTGGAATATTTGGAAGAAACCGGCGATCCGGCGACAGGTTTACCGATTGGTGGAACGGCGGATAATTTGGCGGCGGCGATTGCGGGTGAAACCCATGAATACACAGACATGTATCCAGGCATGGCAAAAACGGCTCGCGATGAAGGCCATGATGAAATCGCTGATTGGTTTGAAACGCTCGCTAAGGCAGAACGCAGTCATGCAAACCGCTTCCAAAAAGCACTCGATAATTTAGACGAATAATCTTTAGACAGCCTTAATCAAGATAGGGAGTTTGATCTCCCTATTGTTTTATCCGCTCGTGTAAATAACGAGGGAGAGATTATTAAAAGAGGGAGAGATTATTGTGTCGCAACGTGAAGGTAGTTTGGAAGCACCTACCCGTCATCCGCTCGACTGGCAGTCGGAGGATTTCTGGAACGAAGAAAGTCTTAATCAAGAGTTAGAAAGAGTCTACGATATATGTCACGGGTGTCGACGCTGCGTGAGTTTGTGCGATGCGTTTCCCACCTTGTTTGATTTGGTCGATGAGTCGGACACCATGGAAGTTGATGGTGTTGACAAGGCGGATTATTACAAAGTCGTCGATCAATGTTATTTGTGCGATATGTGTTATATGTCTAAGTGTCCTTATGTTCCGCCCCATGAGTGGAATGTTGATTTCCCTCACTTAATGTTACGAGCTAAAGCGGTTAACTTTAAAAAGAACGGCGCCAGACCAAGAGATAAAATTCTGACTAGTACCGATTCAGTCAGCGGTTTAGTTTCCATTCCTGTGGTGGACGTCACGGTCAACAAGTTAAACCAAAACAAAACCTTTCGTGGACTTTTAGAAAAAACGTTGGGCGTTCATAAAGATGCGCCGGTTCCCAAGTATCATAGTAAAACCTTGCGTAAAAGGGTTGCTAATCTCTCACAATCGATTGAGCCTATCGAAACTGAAAAAACGACCGGTAAAGTTGCCCTGTTTGCGACTTGTTATGGTAATTACAACAGTCCTCAATTAGGAGAAGATTTTTTTAAAGTCTTTCAACATAACAAGATCCAAATTCAATTGGTTGATCAAGAAGTCTGCTGTGGAATGCCGAAACTTGAACTGGGGGATTTAGAGAGTGTCGCCAAAGCAATGGAGGCGAATATTCCGATACTTGCCGATATGGTTGATAGAGGTTATGACTTAATTGCACCGGTTCCATCGTGCGTATTAATGTTTAAACAAGAATTACCGTTGATGTTTCCTGATGATCCCAATGTTCAAAAAGTAAAAGCTGCGTTTTTTGATCCATTTGAGTATTTATTCTTGCGTCATAAATCTGAGTTGTTTAATACAGAGTTTAAGAATCCGTTAGGAGATATCAGTTATCAAGTTGCTTGTCACTTGCGAGTGCAAAATATCGGTTTAAAAACCAGAGATATTTTGTCGATGGTGCCAGACACAACTGTCCATGCGATTGAGCGTTGCTCTGGGCATGATGGCACTTATGCAGTGAAAAAAGAAACTCATGACAAATCGGTTAAGATAGCCAGGCCGGTTGTTCGCAAAGTGAATCAAATGAAAGCTGCGCATTTTGCCAGTGATTGCCCCATGGCTGCGACGCATATTGTTAATTTGGCAGAAGAAGCGGATGTGGCGGAACATCCCATGAGTTTATTACGAAAAGCTTATGGTATATAGCGGAGTTATTACAAACGTCGTTCAATGATTATGAATAGGTAACAACAATGCAAACTTTATCAAAAACCGATTTAATGCCGCTGGAACAATATGCTGCAGCCCGAGGTGATTTTCGTAGCAAATTTATGCGCTACAAAAAACAGCGCCAATTTCAGTTGGATGACAATATTCGCTTTTATTTTGAAGATAGAATCACCGTGCAATATCAAATACAAGAGATGTTGCGCGTTGAAAAGATCTTTGAAGCAGAAGCTATTCAAGAAGAGTTGGATGCTTATACACCATTAATATCCGGTGAAAACAATATTAAAGCGACCTTAATGTTGGAGTACCCAGATGTGGATGAGCGACGTATTAAGCTGGCGGAACGAACCGGAATTGAGGATACCATTTGGTTACAGGTAAGTGATTTTGTGAAAGTAATGGCGATTGCCAATGAAGATTTGGATCGCTCTACGGATGAGAAAACCTCTTCTGTCCATTTTCTGCGGTTTGAGTTGAGTGATGAAATGGTTGATGCCGTTTTAGCCGGCGCTAATATCACTTTAGGAATTGACCATCCTGCCAATCGAGTCAGCGGCGTAACTATCCCGCTAGAGATTCTAAAATCTCTTAGAGCCGATTTAGATAATAGGGTGGAGAAACCTTTTTTACAACAATTAGAATGATACAAGCTTTTTAGTAGAGTCGGGTTTTCTAAATATTATCGTTTGTTTTAATTATCGATTGTTTTAACCATCCGTTCTTTTAATTATCGGTTAGCATTAACGGTTTGTAACTGACAGCGTTGTAAGCTTTTCGCTTTTACAGAAGTAAGAAACACGATCTTATTTGTACAATTCTTAGTGATTATTTAAGCATTTTCTTATAGAAAATCAGGCGCTCCAAAAAATTATACATTTCAATTTAAGTCATAAGATATCATTAATCGGCCAACAGTTGGTTGCTTGGCTAAATTTTAATAGTTGCTGGCGAATCGACGACAGCGGAATTCTTTAATTACCCTTACTCTACATAGTACTTGTAGCTTCTCTCTTCAGAGCTTTGGATTTAAAGCTTTATATCTAAGCCGCTGTAGCTCAACGATAAGTTTAAGTCACAAGTTTTTAATCGTACAAAAGTCAAATATAAAGCGAAATGGCGTTACCCATAATTATCTTTATTCGCAATCTATGGCTTTTCTAATTTTCATTTAAACAAGGATGATAAGATGATGAAAAATATTTTAATTGTTTTTACGGTTTTAGTTTCTGCATACGTGTCAACTGTTTTGGCAACGGATAATCGAGGCGAAATAATTCGCGTGATTGGCTATAAAATTTATTTTGAATCGGCTGATTGGGGGACCAGTGTTTACAACTATGTTGGTATGACTGATGCCAATGTCGGTCAAGATGATACGCCGGATCCCGATCTCAATGATGAAGCGGTGCAAGATGATATCGAAGATTGTCGATTTGAGCGGGCGCAAGCTTTTAGGCGCTGTGAGATTAACGCGCTTGCCGCAAAATTAGATGACTACGAAGCCTGTCGATTTGCACCGCCATTTAAAAATATCAGAACCGAGTGTTTTGCGATCGCTGATGCGTCATTTAGTTTGAGTATCTCGCGTTGCAAGTATGACTACAATCAGAACCTAAGGAATCAATGTGGTTTAGTGCCAGGTCAAAGCTAGAGGAGTAAGTGATGAATAAACTCTTCTATTATGGCGTTGGTGCTTTTGCCGTTGCGATGATGATTGCTGTAGCCGTGGCGACAGTTTCATTGCGAGATGTTTTAGGCGGAAGCGACACTGAAAAAAATCGTAGTGCTGGTGAAAAAGCTTTGCAAAGTGAGTCGTTAGCATCGGAGACTAGCATCAATAGTGGGCCAAGCAGAAACCAATATCCAGTAGAACGTTTGGCCTTAGCCAGCGGAAAGCGAGTGGCTGAAATTGTTACCTATGAGTTGAAGTATGGTGATAAAGATTCGCTTCATGCTGCGATTAACCAAGGTGACGTAACAGCGATGAAGAAAATGGCTAACATTCATTTTAAGGAAAACCAGCCTGAGTTGGGTTTTCAAATGATGCGCCTAGCTGCGGTATATGGCGATTTGGATTCGTTAGCGCGCTACTGGCGAGAAACGATACCTTATATGAATGATTCATCACTGAGCGAAACAGAGAAACATAAATATGCGGTGTTGGATTACTTGGTTTCGCATAAAGCCGCGATCTTAGCCGGTCGAGAAAAATCGTACCAAGATATGATGTTTTGGTTACACACTTCCAAGATAGACCTATCGGCGGATGATCTGAGTTTTATTGATACCTACGGTAATCAATTATACGAGGAAATCAATGGCGAGCGATATGCGCTGGGTATGGAGCCGTTAAAGAGCACTACAGAAGGTATGAGTCAATATCAACGAAATTTTGAAAAATTTCTTAACGATAAGACTTTTGCGATTGTGCCTTTTAATTGAATGGGCGTCACTCCACTAAAAGTATTTTTAGTGGAGTTTTAAGATTAGTTTCCTGCAAGTTTTAAGTGGTACTCGATTCAAAAGGCCAAAAAAAATCATCGAATAGCATAGGCTTGAAAAAGCGACATATAATTTTTGTCTAACCTCGCCAGCGAAAAAATGTGCATTATTACCTATTTTACTTAACGCGTTTTTGTCAGAATGCGCTCAAATTATACCCATCATCGAAAGTGTATCAGAGTCGGTGAGTGTCAAAGGGTGGTTTAAAGGGATAAGTCAGAAAAGGATTTTAGCTACGCTATAAATGGTCATACGCTGTATATGATCAAAGTTCTAGCGACCATTTTCAATATCCGATTCTCTTACCTACTCGTGTTCAATTTAATTCGGTGCCAATCGATTTACTCCATTTTTAGATGGATTTTTACAGAATATTGAGTGATTTTTGGTCAAAAACAGCAAAATGTCCGATTTGTACCAGCTTTTGGCGGAAATTTGATAGTTAAAAAGTCGGATTGACCATTAGGATCCAAATAATTTTAAAAACAGTTAGTTAAAACATTCAGGGATAAAATAATGAAACTCTTCTCGCGCGTTTTATTGATGACGTTTTCAGTGCTGGTTGTAGCATCTTCGTTTAGTGCTTCAGCTTATATTCGGTTTGAAGAACCAGAATTGACGCCGGTACCCTCGACGCCGCAAGGTGTTGTTGTGCCGACGACTAGCTCCACTGGGACTTTTACTCTAGGGTGGCAGCCATCATCGAACTTTACCAACGGCTATTATCGTGTCGAGGAGTCATTTAGTTTTGGTTCTTGGCGTACAGTAGTCAGTAGTATTCCTACCAACACCACTCGGCATACCTTTTCAGGTAAGGCTCCAGGCACTTATCGCTATCGAGTCATAGCTTGTAACCGGCCTTTTAGTGGGTCTGATGTCTGCAGTGGCTGGGGATACAGTGGTTATATCAATGTCTCTTCTGGTCAGACTGCGCCGAGCACGCCAGCAGTACCCTTGGGACCAGAGTCGAGTGACAATGGCAATTATACGATTAGTTGGGTTAAGCCGTCGGGTACCGTTTCTTATTACAATCTTCAAGAGCGTTTTAATAGTGGCAGTTGGACAACCGTTGTTTCATCAAATGTTTTAAGTAAAAGCTTTACCGGTAAAGCGCCGGGTAATTATCAGTACCGCGTCAGGGCGTGTAATTCTGCGGCATCCTCTCCATGTTCTAGTTACAGTGCGACAAAGCAACTAACCGTTAACAATCCAGAATTAATTCCAGATGCGACTTTAATCACGCCATCGGTGCCTTCCCAGCAAGCCATTGGTGCGCTAGAGGGGCAAGCTGGTGTTTCCGGTGGTGCAGCTACCTACTCTATCCCGGTTGCGGTTCCACCAGGTCGTGCCGGGATGCAGCCCAGTGTCTCAATCGGCTACTCATCGCGAGGGGGGAATGGCGTTGCCGGTATCGGTTGGAACCTTAATGTTGGCGGTTCGGTTAGTCGTTGCGCGGCAACCATGGCACAAGATGGATATGCAAGAAGTGTTCGATTAGATAACACTGACAAACTATGCCTCAACGGTCAAAAACTTGTGTTGGTTTCTGGACTTTATGGTCAAGGTGGCTCCGAGTATCGAACTGAGTTAGACAGCTTTGCTCGAGTGACTTTAAACTCTGCTTCAATCGGTTCTTCTAGCAGTTGGTTTAAAGTAGAGAGCAAAGATGGCAAGGTTTCTTACTACGGTAATACCAGCAACTCAAAACACTATTTGGGTAACTCAAGTATCATAATGAGTTGGGCTTTATCAAAAGTTGAAGATCGTACTGTTAAGAAAAATAATATGATATTCACCTACTCAGAGCATGGGATGGGTGAATACCTGATGTCAAAGGTTGAGTACACCGGGGAAAATGGTTATGCCGGCAATCGCTCGGTGACTTTTGACTATGGGCCGAAGCCTGATCCAACTCACAGTTATATGGCAGGTTACAAATCAGAGCAAACGAAGCGTTTAACAAGGATTAATACCTATTATATTTCGCAACTCATTCGTCGATATACACTAAATTATGGTGCACCGAGTTCTGCATCTGGTCGCACCTTATTGCGCTCGGTTACTGAGTGCGCGTATAAGAATTCTTCGCCAGCGTGTCTACCAGCAACGACCTTTGATTGGCATGAACCTACGCTTGGGTTTACCAATCAAATGGCTAACATTAGTGGGTTTGATGCGCGCACCAACGACAAAATTATCTTTGGCCCTGATAAAAATGGCGACGGTGAAAAAAGCTTGATGTATTTAAGCAATTCACAACTTTACACTATCAAGCTTAATAAAAGTTTAAATGAAATTACATCGCTGACTTATTCTGAACCAGCTTTTGGTGAGGGCGTAAGTGATCTATTTGTAAAAAATAACTCTAGCCCAGTTGCATTTTCCATCGACATTAATAGAGATGGTATTGCCGATTACGAGGCAAAAGTTAACAACAATAAAGCCTTTATCTACTTTGATAACGGTGTAAGAAAAGTCGAAGAAACGAGTGTTCCATATCGAAACAGCACAAGTGTTGGAGATATGAATGGAGATGGAATCGGAGATTTTATTTATCATAAATATCGAGAAAGCGAAACGATAGATGACACTCGAATAATCGCGTATTTAAGTTGCGCAAGCGCTCAAGTTATTAAATTTTGTCAAACACAAGAAATCTATAACCCACAAGATGGATGGGCTCAAGATTATGATTATCGTGAATATCGTGGCGAAAATTTAGTTTCTGCAGGTGATATCGATGGTAATGGCTATAATGATTTTTGGGTGACGGACTATTATGGCAAGAAGCTTTATGTCGTATTACTTGATCAAACTTCACCAACTGGTCAAATAGTTTCTACCAAGCACTCATTATCCAGCCAAGGAATAACTATTCCTCTTGCTGGTTCAAAGGAAAAATATAACATTCAACTTGATGTTAATGGTGATGGGTTAAACGATATTTTATATGCCCATAATGACCTTTGGTATGTTCAAATAAACAACGGAGATGGATTTAATAATGCGGTAAACACCGGGAAAAACTTCAATTTAACGAGTGTGTGCCCAGTTGGTTTCCCAGGTGAGATTTGCCCTGGTAACCCTTTTAAAAATGATTTCCAGGATTATGGTTTTACACCATACAACTACAAGATTCCTGATGTGCCTTACAGTGCTCACTTTCGAATTGCAGATATCGATAATGATGGTAGAGATGAACTATTAGTTCCTGGAGAGCATTTAAAAACCTATTGTATTGACCCGAGCGGAACGGCAGATGACACAATCAATACTGAGCGTAACTGTTCGTTACATGAGTTTCCTTGGTTGCAAAACCATTTAGTGCAGTGGAACTATTTAGATTTTGATGAAGGCTCTGCTGGGTCTGTGTCCTTAGTTCTTAAGTCAACGGATATTGAAGCTCGATTGAACGATTTAGGCTTAGCCGACGTGCATGGTGACGGTCAACTTGATGCTTACAGTACAGTTGGCTTCACTTGGAACAATGGCGTACATATCAACGGTAGCGAGAATGGATTAAGCGTAGCGAGAAATAATTCAGCGCGTCCAGCAGACATGATGGTAGCAGTTGAAAATGGCCTGGGTGTTAAATCAAAGTGGAACTATAAGCCATTATCTGATTTTGTAGATTCAACAGGTGAGTTAACAATCTATGATCCAGAGCGTCTTTATGCTGATAAACATGACGATATGTTTTTATTTAGCTCATCAATGATTGTTGTAGATGAATTTAAACAATCGAATGGTGGACTTACAGATACGCCATCATGTTCAAATGACTCATGTTTTTCAACGACTAACTACCAATATCGCGGTGCGATCTACAATCATTTAGGTAGAGGATTCCAAGGCTTCCGTTCAATCATTGTTGATAGTCCAGCGGGTATTCGTTCGGTTACAGATTTTCATCAGAAGTTCCCGCATGCAGGACAAATTGAGACTGTTAAAACCTGTTTAACCTCGTCTAACGATGACACCTGTTCTACCTCGAAACTTTCAGAAACACAAATGGGCTATGCCAAGATAGATACAACTGGTCACGGCACCTACTGGACACCAACCGCTAAGTCGATTGCTTCGACTTATGAATTAAATGGTGGAGAGCTAGTGTCTCAGAAAACTAGTTATATTGGATTATCGGATCCAGGCGCGTTATCAACGCAAATGAGTATCAATAGTTTGGAAGCCGAGTTTGCATACGGCAATATCAAGCAGTCGACGAGTAAAGTGGATTCAGGCTTTGGTGTTAACGAAACGCAAACGGTGAATACTTTTTATTCGCCAAGTACCAGTGTGTGGTGGATTAATAAATTAAAATCCACGGCGGTGACAACCAAAGCGCTAAGTTCCGGAACTACCCAAAATCCTGTTTATAACTCAAGCTTAGATGGCAATAAAACGGTCACGAGTCATATTGATCAATATGATTCGCAAGGCAGTCGCTTACCGTCAACCACGCAAACAATTCCAAGCTCGGGTAAGTCATCAAAAGTAATTTCTGTTTACAACAGCTATGGTTTGCCAACTTCGGTCACAAGCCAGGCGGATGGACAAAACAGAAGCGTAACCACTAGCTACTCAAGCGATAACTATTTTGTGGCTAGTGTCACCAATATAGACGGAACGGTTTACACTAATTCCAATCCAATTCATGGCCAACCGAATTCAACAACTGATATTAATGGTTTGGTGAGTTATTTTGACTATGACAACTTTGGTCGTATTGAAAAAGCAACGCCACCGAGTGGCACCGGTCAGCCAGTTTACACACGATTTGCTTCGTGTAATCAAGGATGTGATGGGATCAGTGATGCAAAACTGGTTTACAAAGTAACCTCTTACTCCGCGGGGACACCACAAAGTAGCGCTTATAAAGATAAGTTTAATCGTACCCTTTACACCAGAACTCAAGGTTTTGATGGTTCGTCAATTTATACGAACGTTCGTTATGATGAGTTAGGGCGTAAACTATTTGAGTCGGTGCCATCACGCTTTGCAAATGGGCTTTATGGTACAGAGTACTTACAATATGATGTGACTGGTCGGTTATTGCGTAAAGTTGTTGATCAAACAGCGGGTCAAACCTTGGATGTTCAATATGCTTACGGAGCCTCTGCTGGTTCTTCTTTGTCACCCTATCGAACTCGGATTGTGGTTAATAACGATCAACCGATGTATCGCACTTACAGTGGCACCGGACAGTTAATGCGAACGACTGATGCCAAAGGTGGTGTCACGCGTTACGCATACGATGGTATGGGTAGTCCGATCGTCCTCAATGATGCGGCAGGGTCATCAATTACCGCGACTTATAATGCATTGGGGCAAAAGCTTTGGGTGAATGATCCTAACATGGGCCGTAAGGATTTTTCCTACACCGGTTTTGGCGAAGTAGAGTGGGAAACTGATGCGGAGAACAATACTTATTATTATGATTATGACGGGCTAAGTCGAATAATCCGCCGCTACTTAAATGGAAAGAATCTAGATGACTTAGAGGCCTCATTTAGCTTTAATACTGCGGCTTGTAAAAGTGTACCGAATTCGGAAACGCGCCATGACTTACCAAGCAGTGAGAATTTCTCGCGTGTTTATCAATATGACGATTATTGTCGCCCAACAGGTGCTGTCACTAATATTGATGGCGATACCTTTGAATCAACGGTTTTTTATGACGGTAATTATGGACGAGTGAAAGGTAAGCAATATCCAAATGATTTGGTGGTTGCTTATGAGTTCAATAGTTATGGATACAACAATCGAACTAAAAATGCGCTAGATAACACGGTTTATCGTGAAATTACTGCCATGGATGATTGGGGTAATTGGACTGAAGCGAGTATGGGGGTTTATAGCCGAGTCAGTCGCCAGTTCCATGCACAAACGGGTCAGATGAAACACTCGAAGCTAAAACGCTATTCAAGTGAGCGTCAATCGGTGGTTTACGATAGTTATGATGCTTACGGTAATTTAACCAAGCAAACGGTTGGGGGATACGGCGGTAGTACTTACTATGTTGATAGCGAGACTTATGGTTACGATGAATTGCATCGCTTAATTCGTTCGACGTTGAGCTTATCAGGTGCAACTCAACCTTACGTTGAATATGGCTACGATGCAGTCGGCAACATTAAGTTTAAAACCGATTTTTCTAGTACCTCTACAAGTGCATACAGAGTTGGAAATGTTGCTAAAAATGCAGGCGGAAACGCTGGACCTAATGCGGTCCGCCAGGTGCT
>NZ_VIKR01000006.1 GCF_007004765.1 Aliikangiella marina | reverse complement strand
CAACGAATATTACAGCTCGCTACTATCTTCTCTATCGAAGTTTACAGTTATGCCGTGATGCATAACCATTATCATCTAGTGATTTATTCTGACCCGCTCGGACCGTGTCAGTGGAGTGATTTAGAAGTCGCAGAGCGCTGGCTACAACTGTTTCCTGGTAAACTAGATAACCCTCAATTTAAACTCCAGCGAGAACTCAGACTACAAGCTATAGCCAATGATGAAACACTGTTAGCTGAGTATCGACAACGCTTGGGCTCAATCTCATGGCTCATGCGCTGTATAAATGAGCCTATTGCTAAACGCAGTAATCAAGAAGACTTTGTCAAAGGACACTTCTGGGAGTCTCGGTTTACCTCACAAGCCTTATTAGACGAATCGGCTGCTTTGACTTGCATGGCCTATGTCGACCTTAACCCCATTAAAGCAGGGATAACCGATAAACTGGAAGAGAGTGACTATACCAGCATTCAATCACGAGTAAGCTCGATGACCGAAGAAACATTAAACCAAGTAGTAGAGTCACTTGCAGGTAAGGTCAGACAAAGAACCATGGTAATGCCGCTAAAAGACTATATTGAACTGGTTGAATGGACCGGCCAATCAATCATTCATCCGGATAAAGCCACAATTCCCACTCACTTAAAGCCGATATTTCAACGGCTCAATATCAACCAGGATAATTGGCTCAATCAAGTTAATCATTATGGTCGTAATTACTACCGCGCTGTTGGGCCCCTTCATCTTATTCAATCGTTTGCTGATAAACTGAAATCAAAATGGATTAAAGGTGTTTCGAGTATTCGGAGCTTGTACCTCTCCACTACCTAAGTACCAACGATAACATAACCTTGGATTTATTCTTAAACGAGAAGGTTATCGATTACCTGAAAATCGACCAGTTCGCTAATTCAAGCTTTAAACCAATAAGTTTTTCACTCGCGTAGTTTAATTTAAATCGCCTTGATACTGTCGTTAAGGAATATTCGCAAGTTTGTGTAAGTCATTTGCCTAATTGTGGCTGTCTTTATTGAGAATCTTTATTTTCAGTTGAGTAGTTTAATTTAAATCGCCTTGATACTGTCGCTAAGGAATATTCGCAAGTTTGTGTAAGTCATTTGCCTAATTGTGGCTGTCTTTATTGAGAATCTTTATTTATATTTGTATTAACTAAATTAAGATAGGATGTCAGCTCTTCTTATTTTCTGACTAAAAAAATAGGAAAGATTAATTCTAGGCTAGCATCAACTAAGTTATAGTTAGTGACCCCGCCTGTAACAAAGTAATCTACTGCCTTCTTCTTCGAATATTCACCTGGCTAGAACGGAAATATTGCGCTTTAAGTCATAACTAATGGGCGCGATTTGATCTTATGGCATTATTTAAATCAATGCACTATCTGTTAGCGAATAAGTTACATTCGCTAACACCGATGTTTTGCTAAATTTAGTCGGATAACCGCTCTGAAATTCTACGATAAGCTTCCTTAACTTCTTCACCGACAATCTTAGCTTTCGCAATGAACTCATCTGAAGTTTCTTTAGTATCGTCGGCGATTTCCTTGGCCTTACTTTTAATGTCATCCCACTTTTCTTCGGCCTTCTCAAACTCGTCTTTAGCCTCCATCGAGCCAAGATGTAACTTTAATTTTAACTCATCGCGCTCAGTTTTGAGCTTTTCAATTAAACTTTCAAAGTCTTCTTGCATTGACATAATCAATATCTCCTTTAGCTTTTGAATTCAATTTTTAATCAGAAATTAACCAGAAAAACGCTAACCAATAACCTAAGTACTCTCAAACCAAGCTTCTTCGCGGTAAAAATCGAGAGCGATCATTAACTAGATTTTCCGCTCCATAACATCTCGTTATTTGCAAGTTTAGATGTATTCTACCGATGGATATTGATCTCGATCATCGTGATGCCCCTCGACTCCTTAAGCGAGGTTATCTGATTGTCAGTCTTAGGAAATAAAGTTGACGATGCGTTTCATAAAGCGACAAAGCCTATAAGCTCCCCCACTTTTCTTTAGAAAGAGCACATAACATTTTCTATTCAATCTCACTGGCATCGAGAAACGTTATCACTCAAGAGAAATCGCTTAAACAAATATTTAGCAGCCCAGTACTCATTTAAAATCTTGATTTCAAGAGAGTCATTTACTTAAGTATTATAATCCGACAAGTTATTTAAATTTGCGAAACAATCTTCCGATAAATCAGTGACTATTTTCTTAGCACGCACTTCCTGTAAAAAATCTTTTACCCGGGCACCGCCATTCGCCAAATAACTATTGAGACGTTGAGAGCAACGCTTATTGATTAGCATGGTTAAAAAATGAGAACGCTCTTTTGTTGCAAAATAATAAACTGAAAATTCATCATTTAGTGGCTGTACAATTCGCTCGATAAAATCTTTCGGTAGATTCGGTAAATCAACAGGATGAACAAAAACCCACGGTGAGGTTGCTTTTTCTAATCCTTGTTTGACTCCATGCAAAGGTCCTAAATGACCAGCGGAGTCATCGCTAACGACCGCAAAACCTAATCGTTGATAGTCATCCAAATTGCGGTTTGCCGATATGATGATATCGTCGACTTGACCTTGCAACCATTCGATTTGCAATTCTATTAAAAGACGTTCCTTGAAATGCAGTAATCCTTTGTCTTTACCGCTGACTCGCCTGCCCTCACCACCCGAAAGTATCAAACCGGTAATACTTGTTTTCGTAATCGCCACTTGCAACCAATTTCTCATTCACCCGTATTCGGTAAAAAACAATAACATCAAATTGACCTACGTCAACGTCGTTTTACTTAAAAATCAGCAAACTAGAGCCTAGTTAACTCCGTCGTTTTAAACTCGACGCGCAAACCTCTGAATTATCAGTATTATGGGACAGTCAATGAGTCAGCCTCAAGTCGATGCAGAACAGACGATTCAGCAAGATCTCAGCTTTTTTAGCCCGTTTTTTATCGGTGCACATGGCGAAAACAGTGATGTACTGGAAGAGCTCCTGGTAGAATTTGTCAGGGATCATGTATATTGGCGACGAAATTTCCACCCGGAAGACATCCGACCAATATCACCTCAAATGACCCACAGTTCAGATTATCAGGATGCAATCGCGAGACTTCGCGAAGAATTACTCTCATTGACGAGTAATCTCAAACGGACAGTGCCGATATACAGCCCAAGATACTTAGGACATATGGCGTCTGACCTGATGCTGCCTGCGCTCCTCGCGCAACTAGTTACTACAATATATAACCCTAACAATAGTTTTAATGAAGTTGGTGAAACGACCATCAACATGGAACTCGAGGTGGGTAATCAGTTTGCAAAACTCTTTGGCTTTAATACGGATCCACAGCGTTACCCTTGCGCATGGGGACATTTGACCAGCGGCGGTACAGATGCCAATTACGAAAGCTTGTGGAACTTTAGAGCAGTAAAGTATTACCCTGTCGCTTTAGTTGAATCTTTAAGAAAAGCCGATCTATCGATCGAAATTAACGATCAAAAACTCAAATCTCCAAACGATTACACACCGTGGGAGCTAGTTAACTTTTCAATCGAAGAAGTCTTAGAGTTTAGGCGTTTGATTTTCCAAAGCATTAAACAACGCTATGGAGATATTACGTTTAAACGGTTTTCGCAACTGGTTGAAGATAACCGTTTAGAAGCTTTGGGTCCCGCTCAATTTTTCGCCCAAAACTATCGATATCACCAGCCGGTAGTACTAGTTCCGGCGACTGCTTACCCATTTTGGCAAAAAGCGATGCGTTTACTCGGTTTAGGCTCGGCTTCACTGGTAGAAATCCCCTTAACGGGCACGATGCGGATGGATGAAAATGAGTTAGAGCGTATTTTAGAGAAGCTGAGAACTCAGAATATTCCTGTCCTGGCTGTTGTTGGCGTTTTAGGTACGCTCGACTTTGGCACAATCGACCCTATTCATAAAATCGTCGAAATTCGCGATAAACTCGCTCTAGAAGGGCTGAGTTTTTATATTCACATTGATGCTTCTTGCGGTGCCTATGTCAATTCGCTATTTACTGATCAGGAAGGCAATAAGGTCAGTCGCGACCAAGTAGCAAACCAGCTTAAATACTTTCCCTCGGAATCAGTTTATGATGCATTTACGGCACTTTCTGAAGTCGACAGCATTACAGTATCACCGCACTCTTTTGGTTATCTTCCACAAGGAATTGGCGGTTTTATCGCTCGGAATCGAGATGTAGTCCGACTCCTCAATTCTAGCCAACAAGATCCTTTGATCAATTCAAAGGATTTGGACATGCTAAGCCTCAGTCGGTATATTCTGGACGGCACAAAGCCAGGCGCAAACGCCGCCTCTGCTTATATCACTCATAAGGTATTGCCGCTTAATCATGAGTATTTTGGTCGTATCATTAAGCAAACCATAGCGGCTGCCGAATACCTCTATGACAAGCTATCCCATCTGAAAAAAGAATTAAAAGACGTTGCAATTTTAGATGTACCATTCGAACCCGATACCAATCTAATTGTTGTCTCTATTAACCCTAACGGAAATGTTCTATTAGATAAGATGAATCTGTTTATGGAAAAGTTAGTAGAGAAATTATCGCACAATCCATTGCACTCAGTACAAACCAATGAATTTCTCTCCTCATGCTCCCATTTGGCTTTACAGAACCTCACTGAAGTTGAAAGACTTGGTCTGTTCAAGAAGTTTTCACTCGACGATCAGGACGCTTTATACAACCCAGAGCAAAAGTTGCACTTGCTTCGACACACTTTGATGAACCCGTGGATTAGCTCGAATAACAATGGAACTAACTATCTTGATGATTATTGTCGATACCTTAAGTCGGCAATCACTGACACGCTCGCACAAATCTAAAAAAATGTCTAGTTTCGAGAAACTATCTTACCGGTATAAAAAAACGCCTTCGAAGAGGCGTTCTTTTAATTCTGATAAATCATTGACGAGTTACACGTGACAAGCAGTCCCTGCAAGCTCACCTAGGCCATCTCTATCCACGATACTAATATACCGGTCTTGAATAGCAATCAGGTTTTGTTTCTGTAATCGCGTCACCAATCGACTGACAGTTTCAACGGCTAATCCGAGATAATTGCCGATGTCGCCTCTTGTCATCGTCAACTGGAACTCTTTTTCGGATAATCCGCGTCGCTTAAATCGCGCCGATAAGTTAATAATAAATGCAGCAAAGCGTTCGTCTGCATTCTTTTTACTGAGCAGCATCATTAACTCTTGCTCATCGCGAATTTCACCACTCATCACTCTAAACAGCTGGCTTTGCAGCCCCGGAATATTGCGAGCGAGCGATTCGAGCTTGTCAAACGGTATCGAGCAAACTAAAGAGGTTTCAAGCGCTTTAGCAAAGCTCGGGTAAGCGGTACTAGAAATCGCGTTGAGTCCAACCATTTCTCCCGGCAAGTGAAATCCTGTGATTTGTTCAGTCCCATCAGAGCTGATGGTATAGGACTTAATACTGCCCGATCGTATTGCATGAATCGAATCAAATTCATCGCCGGCGTGAAACAAAAACTCGCCTTTTTTCAATACTTTCTTACGTTGAACGATATTTTCTAAATATTCAATCTCAGACTCGGCAAGCATCATGGGCAAACATAACCTACGTATGCTGCATGTCTGACATCTGACTTCGCTGTGAAGCGCGCTGTTAGAAGACACTTTCAATCAAATTCCAGGTAGTTGGCTTGTTATTATTATCTGATTTTAAAGCAATATCTGACAAAATCCATCAATATTGATGAATTTTGTCAGATTTTATCAAGTTTATCGCTAGCGTTTATATCACTTTAGAAAATCGTTTAATCACCTGCATTTCGTTAAGGTAAGCGTCGAAGGCCATACAAATGTTTCGAATCAGCAACCTGCCTCGCGAGGTAACACGTAAAAAACCGCCAGTATCATACACCAGGCCATCTGTAATCATTGGCGCTAGCAGTTCGAGCTCTTTCGCAAAATGATCGTCAAAAACGATATCAAACTGAGCATTTATCGTATTTTTATCGATTTCGAAGTGACATATCAGAGAAAAGATAACTGCTTTGCGGAGTTTATCTTCCATTGTCATTCCAACACCTCGCCAAGTTGGCAGAAGGTCTTGTTCTAGCAACTCATAGTAGGATTCAACGTCTCTAACATTTTGATGATACTGCGCACCTAATGAGCCAATTGATGATACACCGACGCCGATAAGCTCGTATTCCTCATGCGTTGTATAGCCTTGAAAGTTTCGATGTAACACCTGGTTTTCTTGAGCTATTGCCAGTTCATCATCAGGTTTCGCAAAATGGTCCATTCCAATATACACAAAGCCTACCTGTTGCAAGCGTTCCATAATAAACTCAAAAATCTTGAGTTTCTCGACAGCAGAAGGCAAATCATGGTCACTGATTCGTCTTTGTGGTTTAAATCGATGTGGCAAATGTGCGTAATTAAAAACCGAAATCCTGTCAGGAGAAATCCTCGCAATCAGCTCGAGCGTGGATTTGAAAGTCGCTAACGACTGGTGAGGCAATCCATAAATTAAATCGACGTTAATTGACTGAAAACCATGTTTTCTTGCCTCTAAAATCATATCCTGAGTCATTTCAAATGACTGCACTCGATTGATCGCTCGCTGGACTTTCAAATCAAAGTCTTGCACACCGATGCTCATGCGGTTAAAACCAAGCGATGCCAGTTTCGCGACGTCTTGTACTTTTAATGCTCGAGGGTCGACTTCAATCGATATCTCGGTCGAGTCTTCATCTGGGATATCAAAACAGTTTCGAATGGTCTCCATGATTCGGGTTATTTCTTGCAAGGTCAAATAAGTCGGCGTTCCGCCACCCCAATGAATCTGTCGCAAGGTTTTGGCTTTGAGATGTTGTGCGACGAGCTTAATCTCTTTGATGAGGTTTTCAACGTATCGCTCTGATTTATCTCTATTTTTGGTAATAATTTTATTACAGGCGCAGTAGTAACAGATATTCTGGCAAAATGGTACATGGATATATAATGACAAGGATTTCTGCGGGTCTATTCCTTCGAGACAAGTAATATAATCATCCCGTTGATACACCTCTGAAAACTCTAAAGCCGTCGGGTAAGACGTATACCGAGGTCCAGAAATGTCATACTTCTGCAACAGTGACTCATCCCATTCAAGCTTTACGGGTTTCCGCGCGAGCTTTCTTATTACCTTTTGTGAATGCGAAAGTTGCGAACTAGCGGTAGTTTCAAGAATCGGTTGTTTAGCGGGTAATTGGGTATCCAAAGACGACTGCTCCATAGGATATTGTTTTAATGGGGCAACAATACCAATTTGGTCAAAATGAGCCGTGATCTGGATCAGCTCGTTAGAGGTCTCTTACCTTCTCATCACCGATCGCACAGATTGTCTCTGGAGGACATCAATTATTTCGCGAGATCCGATTTAGATGCACAGTCGTCGTTACTCAAGATTATTGTGGCGAATCATGGTCTTGAGTTCTTCAACATATTCTCCGCGTCGCTCAGAATATTGCTCCAGACCATCAGCCAGCCGAGTTCCGGTCAACTTTTGGCCATTGTTTCTTAACTGATGACGAATGATCCGGAAATCACGATAAGCTGAATGGGTGTTGAGGTTTCGCATATAACTGACGATTGATGCTTGCGGAGAGTCAAACCGCCTTACTTCATGTTTAGCATTGGCAGCGCGACTTTTGGGAACCAACCCACATCCTTTTGTGTAACACCACTGGCCAAACAAATTATTAGCTTGCTTAGCAAAGCGCGAGGTTCCCCACGCGGATTCGTTTGCTGCTTGAACCAGTACAAGTGATTCGGGTATCACGTCAATCCGCAGCTTCAAAGCTTCTATTGTTTCATCCGGGTTAGTGGCTTCAACCCGGTATCGTTTCGCTAGTCGCTGCAATTTTCTGTGAGGCGAACGGTGATGATCACCGATTTTACCAATATCAGATTCGATTGATGCTAAGAACGCCTTGTCGTAACGAATTCGTTGATTCTCTTGCCGAATGAATGGCCTTAAGTAATCAAAAAAAGCTTGTTTTCTCTCTGCAACTTGAGTGATCGATGTAAAATCTGGCAATGCCTCTGAAAGAGGCGCTTCTATCGCATCGGGGATAGCCTGCCAACGATGGCTATTTAGCATCAAACCAATCAGTAAAAGAGTCAGTATAAGGACGACGACAATTGTCTTATCAGTGTTAATCTTCTTATTTATCGTGGTAAAGACTTTCATTAGCAATATCTCATCGAATTAATACTAGCTCGGCGAGGATATCATAGAAAATCCTTTGAGTAATCTATCGTGTTGGCGTTGAATAGGCGTTCAAAACTAAAGCAAAAACAACATGATTCTCCTTGCGGCATGCCCCAGGCAATATAGCCCCTCAAATGAGCTCAGCAGACAAGTTGTCACTGTGGGTCAAAGCGGCTTCTTAGTGTAGGCATACACTCGGTTTTTACCGCGATACTTAGCTCGGTAAAGCGCTCTGTCAGATTTTTCGATTAATTCGGAAGCACTTTCTGGGGCGGGTGACTTAACCGATGTTAAGCCGATACTAATCGTTAGCCTTCCCAAAGGCGAGCTGGTGTGAGGGATGTTCATTTCATAAAGTAAACGTCGCATCCGATCAGCGGCTTCAAATGCGCCACGCATATCAAGTCCAGGAAGAATGACAACAAACTCTTCGCCACCAAATCGAGCGACAAAATCGGCAGCGCGCTGGAAGGATGATTCTAAAGTTCGAGCCACTTTTTGTAAGCACTGATCGCCACCTAAGTGGCCGTAAGTATCGTTATAATCTTTAAAGTTATCAATATCACACAGCATGATAGACAGGTGGCTATTTTCTCTTGCCGCGCGGCCAATTTCGGTTCGTAATACCTGATCAAAGTATCGGCGATTTGCGATTTTAGTCAAACTGTCGAGATAGGCTTGCTCTGATAATTTGCCATGGGTTTCGATTAGCTTAAGGTGAGTAGATTGTCTCATTTCCTCATATTTTTTTCGAACGATGGCTTGATTGATAACCTTCGCGAGCTCCTCAATATTTTGCATATCTTCATTTTGCCAATGGCGACCGGTACGCTGGATGTCAAAACCAACCCATCCGTAGACTTGCGACTTGTGACTGAGCGGCACAATAAAGCTTGATTCGGCATCGACAGTCGCCAAATGTTCGGACAATCCCAGATTCTCCGTTATTTGCTTGATTTTGACATTGTATTTAGGGGTTAGCAAAAGCGGTCGACACTCAGCAAGCGATTGAAACTCACTGGCATCGGGATAAATCGGTATGTTGCGTGAAAAAGTCTTAAGCGTTTCTTTGTCAGCGGACCACTCGTATGAAAGTGTTGCTGCCCTGCGCGCATTATCCAAACGGTAAATATACACCCTCTCACACCCCATAAAATGAGCACTAGTTTGGAGTAGCTCTTTGATAACTTTGGAAAACTCATTAACCGGTAAACTTATAAACCTTTTAGCGAATTCATTTAAATGATGTTGCCACTTTAGTTGGGCAACATGACTCGCCTTATCATCTAGACTGTGCGTGATGTCTTGAAGGGTTAATACATAGCCAGGTTGTCCACTGAATTGCATGGGGCGCATAAAACAACGAACCGGCACGCCCTCTCCTTTGTAAGTAATCACGATTGACTCAAAATCTTTTTCATTGATTTGATCCAGTGAATGAAGCGTAACTTCCGATAACCCCGCAGAGACTTCACTGTAGAGTTTTGGTGAGAATAAATCTTTGATGAACTGACCGTTGAGGGCTTTTTTCCCATAGCCAAGAAATTGCTCACAGCTGGTATTTGCGACGATAATCTTATGTGCTTTGTCAACGAGCAATACGTTGCCAGGGATGTTGCGGATTAAACGATTAATAAACTGATTATTTTGAGTTTTCCTTCTCGGACGCTTGTAGGAGGACAAGGTCTGTTCAATAAAGTTTTGTCCCTCTGTACGCTTCGCCTGCGATTTTGCGACTAATAATTCAAGACTCGAAGATACTGCTGCGAGAAAACGTTGCTCACCAATCGCAAGCGAAAAATAATCACTAATCCCAGCCTCCATCAATTCACCTGGAATGGAATTTTGAGAACTTTTGGAAGAGATAACAATGATACGGGTATCAGCGGAGACTATTTTGATTCTCTTAATCAGGGCTGCCAGTTTATTCATCAGCGTCTGAGGATGAACGTCGTTATTCGCCACCTCAATAAAACTGTCACTTAAAAACAGTAAGTCAATGTGGTTGATGATAAGCTGCTGAGTCAATTCATCGCCGTCATTAATGGTGAACGACTCACAATATTGAAGATTTATTTGGCTGGCGAGTAACCCTTGGATGGCAGTATCTTTTTCAGCAATCAAGATTTTCGGCTTGAGTGAGCGCTTTGATGAAGCTTTACTAGCAGCACCCGAATCCTTTTTATTATTCTTTCCTGCGATCATTATGTGATCACGTACCCCTTCCCCCTGCTGCGCTCCTGCTTTTAATGCATTCCAATGAGAGAGCTTTCTGGCTGGTTTTGATTGTTTTAATAATCAAAAATCTATACGGATTTAACGGTGAATGCAACACGGATTGGTTTGCTTTGTTCGGCACTTAGATAATTTTCTTATCGTGATACTTTAAGTATGTTGTTCAGGTTGTTGATTTATAATTATTCCCTTCCGCGATAATTTTTATGACACCGGTGAAATAATTCATTTAATTTTTCGCGAATAATTTGATCTTGTTACAACGCTGAATTTTAATAATGTTGATTTTGGTAAAAATGACAACGGTCGCACAAACTTAAAATGAGATTTTGTGTCAAATTCACACTAATTTTGTCCGAAAAATGTCAATTTTACACAGAAAATTGGCCAAGCCTTAATCTATAATTTCGTGAACTTGCAGGAGGGGAAGACCTAGCAAGATAAATAATAAAACGATTGGGGCTAAATGACAGTGAGTGAAGTAACTAAAAGACCAGGGAGACCCTCCCTGTCTGAACATCAAAAACAGCAAATCCGTGACGATATAATCAATATCGCGAGAGATCTGTTCGTCAATCATGGATACGAGAACACCAGTATGCGAAAAATTGCCGCTCAGGCAGGTTTCGCACCAACCAAAATTTATTACTATTTCGAGAACAAAAAAGAAATCCTAAGATATTTTTGGGAGGATATCTCGCAAGCGCTTTGGAATCATTGTGAGCCTAGCGAAGATGTGTTAGCAAAGCCGCCTATCGAGATCCTGCGGCACCTCATGCATAAATCGGTGGAGTATTGGCTGCAAAACCCAAAGAGTTTTCAACTGGGCATTGCAACCCAAGACCATGAGGCTGAGAGTAAGGACAACTTCAACATTTACGAGTCATCAGGCACTGGTAAGTATATTGAATTACTGTACGACTGTGTTCAACGTTGCATCGATCGCGGCGACTTTAGGGTCACTAACAAACAAATCGCAGCCCAGGTCATCACCTTGTCGATTTATGGGATCTATGGCTCTTTCTATGGCCTTCCTATGGTGAGATGGGAAGACAAAGACGAACTCATCAACACCGCCATCGACAATACATTACGCGGCCTACAAAATTAATGCGCCTGCGCTTGAGCGTTCTATCGAGCGCTCAAGCTAGTCGATTTTCTAAAATCCTAGTAGAATACGCGCTTTCTCAGCGTCGAATGAATCTTCTGCACGGATGAAACTTTTACTACTCAGCAGCTCAAGAGCAGGCAATACGGGTTATTTAGCGCATGCTAACCACCTGATTAAGTCGCATTTGAACAATGAAATTGAGCAGCTATTATTTATCCCGTTCGCTGGCGTCACGGTAAGTTACGATCAATATGCTGCCAATGTAGGCGGCTATTTTAGTCAACTAGGCTGCCATCTGACATCCATTCACAACTACAAAGATCAGAGAGTCGCTATTGAGGAAGCACAAGCGATTGTTGTTGGTGGTGGTAATACTTTTTGTTTGCTAGAAAGCCTTTATCGGTTGGATTTGCTCATGGCTATTAAACAAAAAATCAGCGATAACACGCCTTATATTGGCTGGAGTGCCGGTTCAAATATCTGCGGTCCGTCGATTAAAACTACAAATGATATGCCGATTATTCAACCACCTTCTTTCGATGCTTTGGGAGTGTTGCCGTTTCAAATCAACCCACACTACTTTGACGGCTCCCCTCCGGGTCATAACGGCGAGACCCGCGAGCAACGGATCGCAGAATTTTTGGTTAAAAACTCATCCACTAAAGTTATTGGGCTGCCTGAGGGTTCAGCGCTAGAAAGAACGCAACAACAATTAACGCTGGTCGGAGAAAATACGGCTTTTTTGTTTTCTCACAAAATGGGTCGGCAAAAAATTCAGCCAAATACCGATTTGAGCTACTTATTGCAGAACGGGTACAAAAAATGAGTGATAAACCAGACACTTTGTTTTCCTCACCAGTAAAAGCAATGCCTTTTGCTTTTGACCAGAAGGTCGCCGAAGTCTTTCCGGATATGATCAAACGTTCTGTTCCCGGCTATCCGATAATGATTAAACATATCGAAAAGTTCGCCAGCAAATATGTCAAACAAGGTACAAATTGCTACGACTTAGGTTGTTCGCTCGGCGCGGCCAGTTTAGCGATGAGTCAGGGTATTCAGCAAAATGGGTGCAAGGTAATAGGCATTGATAACTCAGAAGCAATGCTTACCCGTTGCCAACAGCATATCGACGCATTTAAACATCAAACAGAAATCGAGTTACATTTAGGTGATGTTACTGACTTTCCAATGTCTAATGCTTCCATGGTAGCGCTCAACTTTACGCTCCAATTTATTGATAAAAACAAACGAGTTGAGCTGTTAACCGCTATCTACGAAGCCCTCAACCCTGGGGGAATACTTGTATTATCTGAGAAGGTTTCTTTCGATGATCCACAAATGAATCAACTGATGATAGATGTTCATCATGAGTTTAAGAAAGAAAATGGCTACAGCGATCTAGAAATTAGCCAAAAAAGGAATTCACTCGAAAATGTCCTCATACCTGAAACATTACCCGAGCACCTAAAACGACTAAAAACAATCGGCTTCAAGACTGCTGATTGCTGGTTTCAACAATTTAATTTTATGTCTATAGTGGCAATCAAATAGTTGCAAATGATCGACTTTAATCAATTAAAAAACGATATAGCTCGTACTCCAGTTAGCGGAATAAGTGAGTTTTTAGAACGAGCAGTTGAACAAAAGTACCAGGAATATACCCATGGAGAGCTTGAACAGTGGACCACTCTGATCGAGGGTTTGCCAAAATTAGAAACTCGAGTGAGCGATCTTACAAGTGGTGTGTCAATCGGTGATAGCGAAGCCTTAGCGCAGCAGCTGGATGAGACACAAAAAGAAAAGTTTGTCGCCGACTTAAAACAACTTCACCCTTGGCGAAAAGGTCCGTTTAATTTATTCGGTATTCATATTGATACCGAGTGGCGTTCTGATTGGAAGTGGGACAGAATCATTCCGCATTTATCCGATTTAAAGCATCGTACAATACTCGATGTGGGGTGCGGCAATGGTTATCACTGCTGGCGTATGTTAGGCGCAGGCGCTAAGTTTGTGCTCGGCATTGACCCCTCACAAAAGTTTCTCGCACAATTTGCGATTATGAAAAAATACTTAGGTCCTCAGCCAGTACATCTATTACCTCTCGGCATCGAGGATATGCCTGAAGATATGCCAAAATCAGGCTTTGATACGGTATTTTCTATGGGCGTCTTGTACCACAGACGATCGCCAATCCAACATATACTCGCCCTCAAGAACCTTCTCGGTAGAAAAGGCGAGCTCGTGCTGGAAACTTTGGTAATCGATGGCGATGAAAATCAGGTTCTAATGCCTTATGACCGATATGCCCAGATGAGAAATGTTTGGTTCTTGCCTTCAGTTAAGGCACTCGAACTATGGCTAAAGCGCTGTGGTTTTCAATCAATAAACACCGTGGATGTAACTCAAACGACCATTCATGAGCAACGAGCAACCGAATGGATGCATTTCCATTCCTTAGAGAATTATCTCGACCCGGAAGATCACGATAGAACCTTAGAGGGCTACCCTGCACCCAAAAGAGCAACTGTGATTGCGAGGGTGTAACTGTAAGAATTCTGTCAGATAACAAGCGCACAAACCTTGAGAGATAAAAGCGCTACTACTCATACAACTTCGGATTATTGTTTGTTTTAAGTCAATAGACTTAGCGATAACATTCGTTATCGTACGCAGTAACTGGCTCGAGTAAACCGACTCTTGCCAAGCAACAAATTAATTCGGAAAGCATCGTTAAATGAATTTTGTACTTTTTATATCCGGCATTGTGATTTTTATTTTCGCAATGAAGCAACTTGAAGATGCCTTATCCAATTTAGGCAGCCGCTCTCTCAACAAGGCACTTTCAAGTCAGACTGATACGCCGGTTAAAGGTATATTGTTGGGAACTGCTGCGACAGCCGTTTTGCAAAGTAGCTCTCTAGTGGGGTTAATCACCCTGGCATTTGTCGCCGCATCAATCATTCCTTTTCGCAATGCAATCGGTATTATTCTTGGCTCAAACTTGGGTACTACCTTTACCGGCTGGATTGTCACGATTATCGGCTTTAAGTTAGATTTGGCTGAATATGCATTTCCGATCATGGCCGCTGGCTCGATGTTAATTATCCTTGCAGACCGTTCGGCAAAGATTAAATACGCAGGCATGGCATTTTTCGCCGTCGGTCTTTTATTGGTCGGCTTATCCTTGATGAAGGATGGTATCGGCTTTATCACTGAGCTTGTCGATATAAACGAGCTAAAAGATATGCCGGTAATTTTCTTTTTTATTCTCGGCACAATACTAACTGCAATTATCCAATCCAGCTCCGCTACAATGCTGATTGCATTGTCCGCGCTCAACGCCGGTATTCTTGAACTTCCGATGGCAGCAGCATTGATCATAGGGGCCGATTTAGGTACTACCAGCACTGTGATGATAGGCGCGCTTTATGGTGCAACCAGTAAAAAGCAAGTGGCGTTAGTGCATTTTGTGTTTAATTTGGTGACTGATCTTTTGGCTCTCGCTGCCATTTCCTTTTTGCTTTATTTGGTGGCCGACATTTATGGTTTTACCGATCCCTTATTTTCGCTCGTCGCGATCCACACCAGTTTTAACCTATTTGGAATATTGCTTTTCTTACCACTGATAAATCGCTTAGAAACGCTGGCCCTAAAAACCTTTCCCCCGCCAACGGAATCTCGCTTAAAAATTGAATCTGTCGACTACAAAATAATCAATGCGGGGTTGCTTGCTGCGGAAGACGACATTAAAAACCTAATGATTCAAACGATGCGAGTTAACAGCGAAACACTAGCTTTTGATCACTCAGTATTTGAGGATAATCTGGACGATGTCCTCAAGCAGTCTGCTGGCACAAGTGATTACAATGCGTTAAAACGCGCAGAAGCAAAAATCACTAAATATTTGATAAGCATTCAGAATTCAATAAGCACTAATGCTGAGTCGGAGAAAGTGCTCCAGTTATTGGTTGCGCTTCGAGACACGATATATGCCGCCAAAAGTATTAAAGATATTCGACAAGACGTCGAACAATTTTCTGAACAGCTTGAAACTGGAGACGGCGCCTCGCATTTGGTTATCCATGCTTTGCATGAAAGCTATCAACATATCGTAGACTGGTTAAAAACTGATGATATCCCAATTAGTCAACTCAACATGATGTTTGAGCAATTAAGTCGAGCCCATGGAGAATATAACAAGTTGATTTATCAATTAATTTCGACTGGAGAGTTAGAAAGAGAAGCCGCTTCAACGAGTTTCAATATCAACCGAGAGATTTTGTTATCTGGCCACTCTTTACTCAATGCTGTAGAAAACCTACTGTTAGAACCTACCAAAGCAAGAACACTCTCTGAAGTCATAAAAACAGAACGCTAGCGAACTATCTTGTAACGGTGTTAAAATTATGTGCCTGACGGTGTATAGCAGGACTAGAACACTTATTATATGACACTGTATATGACGCTGTATATGACGCTGCGCTTGACCAACATAATCGTAAGACTGGAAGGCAAGTTAATAAAGCTTGATTATGGCGAATTTGGGCAAATGTTAAACATTGCTTTTTGTCAATTACCGCGAGATAACGCGCTAATTGAAAAATATCTCATAAAATACACAATAAAATACTTAAAAATTACCAAATTCAGTCGATATAACTACTAGTTTTGAGATTTGGTAAAGAAATGAGTCAAAAATTTATAAGATACTGAGAAGATGATTTACTGAAGATAAATTACTTTAAATGACACCGCTATCTTACTGATAATAATATTTTTTTATTAAAACAGTGTACTAAAAATAGCGTAAAATAACGTATTTGGTAGACACAAAACATAGGTAACTTTACATCTCGTTTTGCGACAAATAAAGGCAACTCATACGATAATGTGAACTTGTTCCGCAATTTATTGATTTTTTGCGCTATGATTAACACTACGTCAATTAGGAATATGTTTGTTGTTTCGGGATAAACGAGAGTAAATGAGAGGCACCCGTTAATGCATATCACCACCCAGGAAATTCCAGTCCAAAACTTAGAGATAGGCATGTACATATCTCGCCTGGACGTGCCTTGGGTTCAGACGCCCTTTCCTATCCAGGGTTTCAGAATAACCAAGCAGGAAGAACTTGACCTCCTTTCTCACTACTGTAACAAAGTCTATGTCGACCAATTCCTAAGCACGGTTGACGTTCAATCGCGTTTGGTCTTATCGCCGAAGTCGGGTAAAGCCGAGGCGGAAGTTGTTGATCCAAAAATCATCCGCATGATGAACGAAAAAGCGCGATTCAAACCACGTGTTGAAAATTACGCGATTACTGGTCGACTGAAAAAAGAGGTAAAAGTAGTTTCTCAAACATACGAGCATATTGTCGCACAAATGTCTGCTATCTATCACGATGCGGAACACAACGGATATGTCAACATTTCAGAAGTTCGCAAAGCTTCTGCAGAAATGGTCAAGAGCATTATTAAAAACCCTAATGCTCTCGCCTGGTTATGCCGCATCGGAATCGAAAACGAAGCGCTTCATCAACAAGCGATCCGAAGTGCCGTGTGGGGCATGATTTTCGGTAGACATTTGGGACTATCCCGTCATGATTTACGCGATATTGGTACAGCACTTCTTCTAGCACCTATCGGTAAATGCAAGCTCCCGAAAGAGCTACTATACAGCCGTCAATCTACAGAAGAAGAAAATGCATATAAACAGCATATTGATTACACACTAGAAGAAACCACAAAAATGTTCTCTAGCAGTCATCAAGTAAATTACATTTTGTCGGCCTACTGCGAAAGAAATAACGGCCGAGGCTACCCTAGAAACCTTGTTGGTAATCGAATTCCGTTTTTAGCGCGCGTCGCAGGCTTGGCTGATTATTACGAACAATTGATTAATCCGTATCCTGGCGCAGAAGCGATGACACCTGCAGAAGCTATTTCGCATCTTTACAGTACTCGCGGCCAGTTATTCCAAAGAGAACTTGTTGAAGAGTTTATTCAAGCAATCGGCATCTACCCTACCGGTAGCTTGGTGAAATTAACTAATGACTCAATTGGTATCGTTGTTGAGCAACCCGAAAAATCGCGATTAAGACCCCGAGTTGCTGTTGTTAGGGATCATATGAACATCTCTATCGACAAACCCAAGATTGTTAGCTTAGCTGATAATCCCGTTGACAGATATGACATGCCAATGCAAATCGACCAAAGCTTAAGAAGCACAAGTACTGATATCGATGCGCACGAACTACATGAGAAGTTATTCGGTGGCAAGAGCTGGTTATCGTTTTTATCAGTATAGCTTCTCGAGCAACGCATTTAAAATTGAAAGGCGACTAGTTAGTCGCCTTTTTCATTTGGTGATGCTTGATAAAACGATCAATTTCCTGCTCCAATATCGGTAGCGGAACGGAGCCGTTTTGTAGTATTGCATCGTGAAACAATCGAATATCAAATTTTTCACCCAACATTTTCTCGGCCTTTTTCCTTAACTCGAGAATTTTTATTTCACCTAATTTGTAAGACAGGGCTTGCCCAGGCCATGATATATAACGATCCACCTCAGTTCGAATATTATGCGTCGATAAAGCCGAGTTTTCCTCTAGCAACTCGATGGCCTGTTCTCGGCTCCAACCTTTTGCGTGAATTCCGGTATCTATAACTAGTCTCGCGGCACGCCACATTTCATAACTCAAGCGACCAAATTCGCTGTAAGGATCTTCATAAAATCCCATCTCAAGACCAAGCCTTTCACTATAGAGTCCCCAACCTTCTCCAAATGCAGAGATATACGAATAACGTCTGAAGTTTGGCACATTCGTTAGTTCTTGATTGAGGGCATTTTGCAAATGATGACCTGGTACAGCTTCGTGCAAAGTTAATGCTTCTAAGACGTAGAGTGGCCTTTTATCAAGTGCATAGGTATTCACCCAATAAACTCCCGGTCGCTCACTATCTAAAGGGGCAGAAAGATAGCGGCCTGTCGTATATTTAGGCGCAATCGCATCAGGAACCGGCTCAACGGCATAAGGTTGTCTTGGCAGTTTAGTGAATAGCTTAGGAAGTTGACCATCAGCTTTTTTGGCAAGGTATGACGCTCTGATAATTAAATCTTGGGCGGTCTTTGCATAAAATTGCGGCGACTCTCGAAGAAACTTCAGAAACGCTTTAAAGCTACCATCAAAGTTTGCTTGTTTAATCACCGTTTCCATTTCACTACGAATTCTCTTTACTTCATTTAAACCAATTTGATGGATTTCATCAGCCGATAGCGCTAAAGTTGTGTAATGATCGATTTGAGCGCCATAATAGGCCTTTCCATTCGGAAAGTCGTAAGCGCCCAAAGATTGTTTGGTTTTTGGTATATAAGTGTTTTCAAAAAAGTCATAGAGTGCTTTAAAGGCTGGAATCAATTTATCTTTAATTACAACTTTCGCTTCTGCTTTTAATTTTTTCGCATCGTTTTGATTAAATGATTCGGGCATCGATTCAAACACTTTCCAAAAAGCAGAATCCTGCCACCCCTTCTCATAAGCCGCTAAAATAACATCGGTAAATCCTTTCATGACCACTTTTGGCATTGAGTAACCGCGAGCTAATCCTTTTTCCATATTGCGTTGATTTTCTGCAAAGAACTCTGGCACCGCCTTTAAGCGCTCGAGATAATTTTGATAATCCTTTATATTTTTTAAAGGGATCGAAGTGTGCATGCGCATGATCGATGTATGAAAACCAGAATCTGAAAGAAAAGGTATCTGGTATGTTTG
Source organism: Aliikangiella marina (assembly GCF_007004765.1). Taxonomy (GTDB): domain Bacteria; phylum Pseudomonadota; class Gammaproteobacteria; order Enterobacterales; family Kangiellaceae; genus Aliikangiella; species Aliikangiella marina. Next base: position 385,569 of record NZ_VIKR01000006.1, on the reverse strand, counting down.
ATATTCGATTTCGCTTATCCGTCTCTCTAATTGGCGCTGAAAAATTTGATAGTTAATCTGATCTTCTCTTGCCAACGCTTGGTAGTTAATCTTTTTCAGGTCTTCCAAAAACTGTCGGCTTTTATCGGCCCAAGCTTGATAGGCTGCTTCCGAGACGTCTTGCAGCAAATGGTTCTTGTCGGAAAAACCCATTCGCGTCGACAACATCGGAGAACGATCGACTCTTGCCTGCCAATCCTCCTCGAAAAGCGCATGCAATTGACTCGTCGCTTGATTGGATGAAGCATGAGTTTGAGTTGCAAAACCCAAAGCGACCAATAAATAAATAAGCAATGCTTGGTGTTTCATTTTTATCCAGACTCCCAGATTATTATTTTAATTAATATTTTCCAAAACCTATCAGTGAGCAGACAACCGATGGACAGCAAAACACGATAAGTGAACTAGCGATTGGTGAGTAGCTTGACGAAATTACAGGGTTTATAATTTGAGTCTAATTGTTGTTTTATTATTTTACTCCAACCTGTCTTGCATGCACCGCTAGAGCCGGGCAAGCAAAAAATGACGGTATTGTTGGCTAACCCACCAACTGCCCTACTTTGAATAGTGGAGGAGCCAATCTCTTCAAAAGAGACTTGTCGAAACAATTCACCAAAGCCTTCGATCTGTTTATCGAAAAGCGGAGCGACAGCTTCTGGTGTCGAGTCTCGACCAAAAAATCCGGTTCCATGGTAATGCCGCTAAAAGACTATATTGAACTGGTTGAATGGACCGGCCAATCAATCATTCATCCGGATAAAGCCACAATTCCCACTCACTTAAAGCCGATATTTCAACGGCTCAATATCAACCAGGATAATTGGCTCAATCAAGTTAATCATTATGGTCGTAATTACTACCGCGCTGTTGGGCCCCTTCATCTTATTCAATCGTTTGCTGATAAACTGAAATCAAAATGGATTAAAGGTGTTTCGAGTATTCGGAGCTTGTACCTCTCCACTACCTAAGTACCAACGATAACATAACCTTGGATTTATTCTTAAACGAGAAGGTTATCGATTACCTGAAAATCGACCAGTTCGCTAATTCAAGCTTTAAACCAATAAGTTTTTCACTCGCGTAGTTTAATTTAAATCGCCTTGATACTGTCGTTAAGGAATATTCGCAAGTTTGTGTAAGTCATTTGCCTAATTGTGGCTGTCTTTATTGAGAATCTTTATTTTCAGTTGAGTAGTTTAATTTAAATCGCCTTGATACTGTCGCTAAGGAATATTCGCAAGTTTGTGTAAGTCATTTGCCTAATTGTGGCTGTCTTTATTGAGAATCTTTATTTATATTTGTATTAACTAAATTAAGATAGGATGTCAGCTCTTCTTATTTTCTGACTAAAAAAATAGGAAAGATTAATTCTAGGCTAGCATCAACTAAGTTATAGTTAGTGACCCCGCCTGTAACAAAGTAATCTACTGCCTTCTTCTTCGAATATTCACCTGGCTAGAACGGAAATATTGCGCTTTAAGTCATAACTAATGGGCGCGATTTGATCTTATGGCATTATTTAAATCAATGCACTATCTGTTAGCGAATAAGTTACATTCGCTAACACCGATGTTTTGCTAAATTTAGTCGGATAACCGCTCTGAAATTCTACGATAAGCTTCCTTAACTTCTTCACCGACAATCTTAGCTTTCGCAATGAACTCATCTGAAGTTTCTTTAGTATCGTCGGCGATTTCCTTGGCCTTACTTTTAATGTCATCCCACTTTTCTTCGGCCTTCTCAAACTCGTCTTTAGCCTCCATCGAGCCAAGATGTAACTTTAATTTTAACTCATCGCGCTCAGTTTTGAGCTTTTCAATTAAACTTTCAAAGTCTTCTTGCATTGACATAATCAATATCTCCTTTAGCTTTTGAATTCAATTTTTAATCAGAAATTAACCAGAAAAACGCTAACCAATAACCTAAGTACTCTCAAACCAAGCTTCTTCGCGGTAAAAATCGAGAGCGATCATTAACTAGATTTTCCGCTCCATAACATCTCGTTATTTGCAAGTTTAGATGTATTCTACCGATGGATATTGATCTCGATCATCGTGATGCCCCTCGACTCCTTAAGCGAGGTTATCTGATTGTCAGTCTTAGGAAATAAAGTTGACGATGCGTTTCATAAAGCGACAAAGCCTATAAGCTCCCCCACTTTTCTTTAGAAAGAGCACATAACATTTTCTATTCAATCTCACTGGCATCGAGAAACGTTATCACTCAAGAGAAATCGCTTAAACAAATATTTAGCAGCCCAGTACTCATTTAAAATCTTGATTTCAAGAGAGTCATTTACTTAAGTATTATAATCCGACAAGTTATTTAAATTTGCGAAACAATCTTCCGATAAATCAGTGACTATTTTCTTAGCACGCACTTCCTGTAAAAAATCTTTTACCCGGGCACCGCCATTCGCCAAATAACTATTGAGACGTTGAGAGCAACGCTTATTGATTAGCATGGTTAAAAAATGAGAACGCTCTTTTGTTGCAAAATAATAAACTGAAAATTCATCATTTAGTGGCTGTACAATTCGCTCGATAAAATCTTTCGGTAGATTCGGTAAATCAACAGGATGAACAAAAACCCACGGTGAGGTTGCTTTTTCTAATCCTTGTTTGACTCCATGCAAAGGTCCTAAATGACCAGCGGAGTCATCGCTAACGACCGCAAAACCTAATCGTTGATAGTCATCCAAATTGCGGTTTGCCGATATGATGATATCGTCGACTTGACCTTGCAACCATTCGATTTGCAATTCTATTAAAAGACGTTCCTTGAAATGCAGTAATCCTTTGTCTTTACCGCTGACTCGCCTGCCCTCACCACCCGAAAGTATCAAACCGGTAATACTTGTTTTCGTAATCGCCACTTGCAACCAATTTCTCATTCACCCGTATTCGGTAAAAAACAATAACATCAAATTGACCTACGTCAACGTCGTTTTACTTAAAAATCAGCAAACTAGAGCCTAGTTAACTCCGTCGTTTTAAACTCGACGCGCAAACCTCTGAATTATCAGTATTATGGGACAGTCAATGAGTCAGCCTCAAGTCGATGCAGAACAGACGATTCAGCAAGATCTCAGCTTTTTTAGCCCGTTTTTTATCGGTGCACATGGCGAAAACAGTGATGTACTGGAAGAGCTCCTGGTAGAATTTGTCAGGGATCATGTATATTGGCGACGAAATTTCCACCCGGAAGACATCCGACCAATATCACCTCAAATGACCCACAGTTCAGATTATCAGGATGCAATCGCGAGACTTCGCGAAGAATTACTCTCATTGACGAGTAATCTCAAACGGACAGTGCCGATATACAGCCCAAGATACTTAGGACATATGGCGTCTGACCTGATGCTGCCTGCGCTCCTCGCGCAACTAGTTACTACAATATATAACCCTAACAATAGTTTTAATGAAGTTGGTGAAACGACCATCAACATGGAACTCGAGGTGGGTAATCAGTTTGCAAAACTCTTTGGCTTTAATACGGATCCACAGCGTTACCCTTGCGCATGGGGACATTTGACCAGCGGCGGTACAGATGCCAATTACGAAAGCTTGTGGAACTTTAGAGCAGTAAAGTATTACCCTGTCGCTTTAGTTGAATCTTTAAGAAAAGCCGATCTATCGATCGAAATTAACGATCAAAAACTCAAATCTCCAAACGATTACACACCGTGGGAGCTAGTTAACTTTTCAATCGAAGAAGTCTTAGAGTTTAGGCGTTTGATTTTCCAAAGCATTAAACAACGCTATGGAGATATTACGTTTAAACGGTTTTCGCAACTGGTTGAAGATAACCGTTTAGAAGCTTTGGGTCCCGCTCAATTTTTCGCCCAAAACTATCGATATCACCAGCCGGTAGTACTAGTTCCGGCGACTGCTTACCCATTTTGGCAAAAAGCGATGCGTTTACTCGGTTTAGGCTCGGCTTCACTGGTAGAAATCCCCTTAACGGGCACGATGCGGATGGATGAAAATGAGTTAGAGCGTATTTTAGAGAAGCTGAGAACTCAGAATATTCCTGTCCTGGCTGTTGTTGGCGTTTTAGGTACGCTCGACTTTGGCACAATCGACCCTATTCATAAAATCGTCGAAATTCGCGATAAACTCGCTCTAGAAGGGCTGAGTTTTTATATTCACATTGATGCTTCTTGCGGTGCCTATGTCAATTCGCTATTTACTGATCAGGAAGGCAATAAGGTCAGTCGCGACCAAGTAGCAAACCAGCTTAAATACTTTCCCTCGGAATCAGTTTATGATGCATTTACGGCACTTTCTGAAGTCGACAGCATTACAGTATCACCGCACTCTTTTGGTTATCTTCCACAAGGAATTGGCGGTTTTATCGCTCGGAATCGAGATGTAGTCCGACTCCTCAATTCTAGCCAACAAGATCCTTTGATCAATTCAAAGGATTTGGACATGCTAAGCCTCAGTCGGTATATTCTGGACGGCACAAAGCCAGGCGCAAACGCCGCCTCTGCTTATATCACTCATAAGGTATTGCCGCTTAATCATGAGTATTTTGGTCGTATCATTAAGCAAACCATAGCGGCTGCCGAATACCTCTATGACAAGCTATCCCATCTGAAAAAAGAATTAAAAGACGTTGCAATTTTAGATGTACCATTCGAACCCGATACCAATCTAATTGTTGTCTCTATTAACCCTAACGGAAATGTTCTATTAGATAAGATGAATCTGTTTATGGAAAAGTTAGTAGAGAAATTATCGCACAATCCATTGCACTCAGTACAAACCAATGAATTTCTCTCCTCATGCTCCCATTTGGCTTTACAGAACCTCACTGAAGTTGAAAGACTTGGTCTGTTCAAGAAGTTTTCACTCGACGATCAGGACGCTTTATACAACCCAGAGCAAAAGTTGCACTTGCTTCGACACACTTTGATGAACCCGTGGATTAGCTCGAATAACAATGGAACTAACTATCTTGATGATTATTGTCGATACCTTAAGTCGGCAATCACTGACACGCTCGCACAAATCTAAAAAAATGTCTAGTTTCGAGAAACTATCTTACCGGTATAAAAAAACGCCTTCGAAGAGGCGTTCTTTTAATTCTGATAAATCATTGACGAGTTACACGTGACAAGCAGTCCCTGCAAGCTCACCTAGGCCATCTCTATCCACGATACTAATATACCGGTCTTGAATAGCAATCAGGTTTTGTTTCTGTAATCGCGTCACCAATCGACTGACAGTTTCAACGGCTAATCCGAGATAATTGCCGATGTCGCCTCTTGTCATCGTCAACTGGAACTCTTTTTCGGATAATCCGCGTCGCTTAAATCGCGCCGATAAGTTAATAATAAATGCAGCAAAGCGTTCGTCTGCATTCTTTTTACTGAGCAGCATCATTAACTCTTGCTCATCGCGAATTTCACCACTCATCACTCTAAACAGCTGGCTTTGCAGCCCCGGAATATTGCGAGCGAGCGATTCGAGCTTGTCAAACGGTATCGAGCAAACTAAAGAGGTTTCAAGCGCTTTAGCAAAGCTCGGGTAAGCGGTACTAGAAATCGCGTTGAGTCCAACCATTTCTCCCGGCAAGTGAAATCCTGTGATTTGTTCAGTCCCATCAGAGCTGATGGTATAGGACTTAATACTGCCCGATCGTATTGCATGAATCGAATCAAATTCATCGCCGGCGTGAAACAAAAACTCGCCTTTTTTCAATACTTTCTTACGTTGAACGATATTTTCTAAATATTCAATCTCAGACTCGGCAAGCATCATGGGCAAACATAACCTACGTATGCTGCATGTCTGACATCTGACTTCGCTGTGAAGCGCGCTGTTAGAAGACACTTTCAATCAAATTCCAGGTAGTTGGCTTGTTATTATTATCTGATTTTAAAGCAATATCTGACAAAATCCATCAATATTGATGAATTTTGTCAGATTTTATCAAGTTTATCGCTAGCGTTTATATCACTTTAGAAAATCGTTTAATCACCTGCATTTCGTTAAGGTAAGCGTCGAAGGCCATACAAATGTTTCGAATCAGCAACCTGCCTCGCGAGGTAACACGTAAAAAACCGCCAGTATCATACACCAGGCCATCTGTAATCATTGGCGCTAGCAGTTCGAGCTCTTTCGCAAAATGATCGTCAAAAACGATATCAAACTGAGCATTTATCGTATTTTTATCGATTTCGAAGTGACATATCAGAGAAAAGATAACTGCTTTGCGGAGTTTATCTTCCATTGTCATTCCAACACCTCGCCAAGTTGGCAGAAGGTCTTGTTCTAGCAACTCATAGTAGGATTCAACGTCTCTAACATTTTGATGATACTGCGCACCTAATGAGCCAATTGATGATACACCGACGCCGATAAGCTCGTATTCCTCATGCGTTGTATAGCCTTGAAAGTTTCGATGTAACACCTGGTTTTCTTGAGCTATTGCCAGTTCATCATCAGGTTTCGCAAAATGGTCCATTCCAATATACACAAAGCCTACCTGTTGCAAGCGTTCCATAATAAACTCAAAAATCTTGAGTTTCTCGACAGCAGAAGGCAAATCATGGTCACTGATTCGTCTTTGTGGTTTAAATCGATGTGGCAAATGTGCGTAATTAAAAACCGAAATCCTGTCAGGAGAAATCCTCGCAATCAGCTCGAGCGTGGATTTGAAAGTCGCTAACGACTGGTGAGGCAATCCATAAATTAAATCGACGTTAATTGACTGAAAACCATGTTTTCTTGCCTCTAAAATCATATCCTGAGTCATTTCAAATGACTGCACTCGATTGATCGCTCGCTGGACTTTCAAATCAAAGTCTTGCACACCGATGCTCATGCGGTTAAAACCAAGCGATGCCAGTTTCGCGACGTCTTGTACTTTTAATGCTCGAGGGTCGACTTCAATCGATATCTCGGTCGAGTCTTCATCTGGGATATCAAAACAGTTTCGAATGGTCTCCATGATTCGGGTTATTTCTTGCAAGGTCAAATAAGTCGGCGTTCCGCCACCCCAATGAATCTGTCGCAAGGTTTTGGCTTTGAGATGTTGTGCGACGAGCTTAATCTCTTTGATGAGGTTTTCAACGTATCGCTCTGATTTATCTCTATTTTTGGTAATAATTTTATTACAGGCGCAGTAGTAACAGATATTCTGGCAAAATGGTACATGGATATATAATGACAAGGATTTCTGCGGGTCTATTCCTTCGAGACAAGTAATATAATCATCCCGTTGATACACCTCTGAAAACTCTAAAGCCGTCGGGTAAGACGTATACCGAGGTCCAGAAATGTCATACTTCTGCAACAGTGACTCATCCCATTCAAGCTTTACGGGTTTCCGCGCGAGCTTTCTTATTACCTTTTGTGAATGCGAAAGTTGCGAACTAGCGGTAGTTTCAAGAATCGGTTGTTTAGCGGGTAATTGGGTATCCAAAGACGACTGCTCCATAGGATATTGTTTTAATGGGGCAACAATACCAATTTGGTCAAAATGAGCCGTGATCTGGATCAGCTCGTTAGAGGTCTCTTACCTTCTCATCACCGATCGCACAGATTGTCTCTGGAGGACATCAATTATTTCGCGAGATCCGATTTAGATGCACAGTCGTCGTTACTCAAGATTATTGTGGCGAATCATGGTCTTGAGTTCTTCAACATATTCTCCGCGTCGCTCAGAATATTGCTCCAGACCATCAGCCAGCCGAGTTCCGGTCAACTTTTGGCCATTGTTTCTTAACTGATGACGAATGATCCGGAAATCACGATAAGCTGAATGGGTGTTGAGGTTTCGCATATAACTGACGATTGATGCTTGCGGAGAGTCAAACCGCCTTACTTCATGTTTAGCATTGGCAGCGCGACTTTTGGGAACCAACCCACATCCTTTTGTGTAACACCACTGGCCAAACAAATTATTAGCTTGCTTAGCAAAGCGCGAGGTTCCCCACGCGGATTCGTTTGCTGCTTGAACCAGTACAAGTGATTCGGGTATCACGTCAATCCGCAGCTTCAAAGCTTCTATTGTTTCATCCGGGTTAGTGGCTTCAACCCGGTATCGTTTCGCTAGTCGCTGCAATTTTCTGTGAGGCGAACGGTGATGATCACCGATTTTACCAATATCAGATTCGATTGATGCTAAGAACGCCTTGTCGTAACGAATTCGTTGATTCTCTTGCCGAATGAATGGCCTTAAGTAATCAAAAAAAGCTTGTTTTCTCTCTGCAACTTGAGTGATCGATGTAAAATCTGGCAATGCCTCTGAAAGAGGCGCTTCTATCGCATCGGGGATAGCCTGCCAACGATGGCTATTTAGCATCAAACCAATCAGTAAAAGAGTCAGTATAAGGACGACGACAATTGTCTTATCAGTGTTAATCTTCTTATTTATCGTGGTAAAGACTTTCATTAGCAATATCTCATCGAATTAATACTAGCTCGGCGAGGATATCATAGAAAATCCTTTGAGTAATCTATCGTGTTGGCGTTGAATAGGCGTTCAAAACTAAAGCAAAAACAACATGATTCTCCTTGCGGCATGCCCCAGGCAATATAGCCCCTCAAATGAGCTCAGCAGACAAGTTGTCACTGTGGGTCAAAGCGGCTTCTTAGTGTAGGCATACACTCGGTTTTTACCGCGATACTTAGCTCGGTAAAGCGCTCTGTCAGATTTTTCGATTAATTCGGAAGCACTTTCTGGGGCGGGTGACTTAACCGATGTTAAGCCGATACTAATCGTTAGCCTTCCCAAAGGCGAGCTGGTGTGAGGGATGTTCATTTCATAAAGTAAACGTCGCATCCGATCAGCGGCTTCAAATGCGCCACGCATATCAAGTCCAGGAAGAATGACAACAAACTCTTCGCCACCAAATCGAGCGACAAAATCGGCAGCGCGCTGGAAGGATGATTCTAAAGTTCGAGCCACTTTTTGTAAGCACTGATCGCCACCTAAGTGGCCGTAAGTATCGTTATAATCTTTAAAGTTATCAATATCACACAGCATGATAGACAGGTGGCTATTTTCTCTTGCCGCGCGGCCAATTTCGGTTCGTAATACCTGATCAAAGTATCGGCGATTTGCGATTTTAGTCAAACTGTCGAGATAGGCTTGCTCTGATAATTTGCCATGGGTTTCGATTAGCTTAAGGTGAGTAGATTGTCTCATTTCCTCATATTTTTTTCGAACGATGGCTTGATTGATAACCTTCGCGAGCTCCTCAATATTTTGCATATCTTCATTTTGCCAATGGCGACCGGTACGCTGGATGTCAAAACCAACCCATCCGTAGACTTGCGACTTGTGACTGAGCGGCACAATAAAGCTTGATTCGGCATCGACAGTCGCCAAATGTTCGGACAATCCCAGATTCTCCGTTATTTGCTTGATTTTGACATTGTATTTAGGGGTTAGCAAAAGCGGTCGACACTCAGCAAGCGATTGAAACTCACTGGCATCGGGATAAATCGGTATGTTGCGTGAAAAAGTCTTAAGCGTTTCTTTGTCAGCGGACCACTCGTATGAAAGTGTTGCTGCCCTGCGCGCATTATCCAAACGGTAAATATACACCCTCTCACACCCCATAAAATGAGCACTAGTTTGGAGTAGCTCTTTGATAACTTTGGAAAACTCATTAACCGGTAAACTTATAAACCTTTTAGCGAATTCATTTAAATGATGTTGCCACTTTAGTTGGGCAACATGACTCGCCTTATCATCTAGACTGTGCGTGATGTCTTGAAGGGTTAATACATAGCCAGGTTGTCCACTGAATTGCATGGGGCGCATAAAACAACGAACCGGCACGCCCTCTCCTTTGTAAGTAATCACGATTGACTCAAAATCTTTTTCATTGATTTGATCCAGTGAATGAAGCGTAACTTCCGATAACCCCGCAGAGACTTCACTGTAGAGTTTTGGTGAGAATAAATCTTTGATGAACTGACCGTTGAGGGCTTTTTTCCCATAGCCAAGAAATTGCTCACAGCTGGTATTTGCGACGATAATCTTATGTGCTTTGTCAACGAGCAATACGTTGCCAGGGATGTTGCGGATTAAACGATTAATAAACTGATTATTTTGAGTTTTCCTTCTCGGACGCTTGTAGGAGGACAAGGTCTGTTCAATAAAGTTTTGTCCCTCTGTACGCTTCGCCTGCGATTTTGCGACTAATAATTCAAGACTCGAAGATACTGCTGCGAGAAAACGTTGCTCACCAATCGCAAGCGAAAAATAATCACTAATCCCAGCCTCCATCAATTCACCTGGAATGGAATTTTGAGAACTTTTGGAAGAGATAACAATGATACGGGTATCAGCGGAGACTATTTTGATTCTCTTAATCAGGGCTGCCAGTTTATTCATCAGCGTCTGAGGATGAACGTCGTTATTCGCCACCTCAATAAAACTGTCACTTAAAAACAGTAAGTCAATGTGGTTGATGATAAGCTGCTGAGTCAATTCATCGCCGTCATTAATGGTGAACGACTCACAATATTGAAGATTTATTTGGCTGGCGAGTAACCCTTGGATGGCAGTATCTTTTTCAGCAATCAAGATTTTCGGCTTGAGTGAGCGCTTTGATGAAGCTTTACTAGCAGCACCCGAATCCTTTTTATTATTCTTTCCTGCGATCATTATGTGATCACGTACCCCTTCCCCCTGCTGCGCTCCTGCTTTTAATGCATTCCAATGAGAGAGCTTTCTGGCTGGTTTTGATTGTTTTAATAATCAAAAATCTATACGGATTTAACGGTGAATGCAACACGGATTGGTTTGCTTTGTTCGGCACTTAGATAATTTTCTTATCGTGATACTTTAAGTATGTTGTTCAGGTTGTTGATTTATAATTATTCCCTTCCGCGATAATTTTTATGACACCGGTGAAATAATTCATTTAATTTTTCGCGAATAATTTGATCTTGTTACAACGCTGAATTTTAATAATGTTGATTTTGGTAAAAATGACAACGGTCGCACAAACTTAAAATGAGATTTTGTGTCAAATTCACACTAATTTTGTCCGAAAAATGTCAATTTTACACAGAAAATTGGCCAAGCCTTAATCTATAATTTCGTGAACTTGCAGGAGGGGAAGACCTAGCAAGATAAATAATAAAACGATTGGGGCTAAATGACAGTGAGTGAAGTAACTAAAAGACCAGGGAGACCCTCCCTGTCTGAACATCAAAAACAGCAAATCCGTGACGATATAATCAATATCGCGAGAGATCTGTTCGTCAATCATGGATACGAGAACACCAGTATGCGAAAAATTGCCGCTCAGGCAGGTTTCGCACCAACCAAAATTTATTACTATTTCGAGAACAAAAAAGAAATCCTAAGATATTTTTGGGAGGATATCTCGCAAGCGCTTTGGAATCATTGTGAGCCTAGCGAAGATGTGTTAGCAAAGCCGCCTATCGAGATCCTGCGGCACCTCATGCATAAATCGGTGGAGTATTGGCTGCAAAACCCAAAGAGTTTTCAACTGGGCATTGCAACCCAAGACCATGAGGCTGAGAGTAAGGACAACTTCAACATTTACGAGTCATCAGGCACTGGTAAGTATATTGAATTACTGTACGACTGTGTTCAACGTTGCATCGATCGCGGCGACTTTAGGGTCACTAACAAACAAATCGCAGCCCAGGTCATCACCTTGTCGATTTATGGGATCTATGGCTCTTTCTATGGCCTTCCTATGGTGAGATGGGAAGACAAAGACGAACTCATCAACACCGCCATCGACAATACATTACGCGGCCTACAAAATTAATGCGCCTGCGCTTGAGCGTTCTATCGAGCGCTCAAGCTAGTCGATTTTCTAAAATCCTAGTAGAATACGCGCTTTCTCAGCGTCGAATGAATCTTCTGCACGGATGAAACTTTTACTACTCAGCAGCTCAAGAGCAGGCAATACGGGTTATTTAGCGCATGCTAACCACCTGATTAAGTCGCATTTGAACAATGAAATTGAGCAGCTATTATTTATCCCGTTCGCTGGCGTCACGGTAAGTTACGATCAATATGCTGCCAATGTAGGCGGCTATTTTAGTCAACTAGGCTGCCATCTGACATCCATTCACAACTACAAAGATCAGAGAGTCGCTATTGAGGAAGCACAAGCGATTGTTGTTGGTGGTGGTAATACTTTTTGTTTGCTAGAAAGCCTTTATCGGTTGGATTTGCTCATGGCTATTAAACAAAAAATCAGCGATAACACGCCTTATATTGGCTGGAGTGCCGGTTCAAATATCTGCGGTCCGTCGATTAAAACTACAAATGATATGCCGATTATTCAACCACCTTCTTTCGATGCTTTGGGAGTGTTGCCGTTTCAAATCAACCCACACTACTTTGACGGCTCCCCTCCGGGTCATAACGGCGAGACCCGCGAGCAACGGATCGCAGAATTTTTGGTTAAAAACTCATCCACTAAAGTTATTGGGCTGCCTGAGGGTTCAGCGCTAGAAAGAACGCAACAACAATTAACGCTGGTCGGAGAAAATACGGCTTTTTTGTTTTCTCACAAAATGGGTCGGCAAAAAATTCAGCCAAATACCGATTTGAGCTACTTATTGCAGAACGGGTACAAAAAATGAGTGATAAACCAGACACTTTGTTTTCCTCACCAGTAAAAGCAATGCCTTTTGCTTTTGACCAGAAGGTCGCCGAAGTCTTTCCGGATATGATCAAACGTTCTGTTCCCGGCTATCCGATAATGATTAAACATATCGAAAAGTTCGCCAGCAAATATGTCAAACAAGGTACAAATTGCTACGACTTAGGTTGTTCGCTCGGCGCGGCCAGTTTAGCGATGAGTCAGGGTATTCAGCAAAATGGGTGCAAGGTAATAGGCATTGATAACTCAGAAGCAATGCTTACCCGTTGCCAACAGCATATCGACGCATTTAAACATCAAACAGAAATCGAGTTACATTTAGGTGATGTTACTGACTTTCCAATGTCTAATGCTTCCATGGTAGCGCTCAACTTTACGCTCCAATTTATTGATAAAAACAAACGAGTTGAGCTGTTAACCGCTATCTACGAAGCCCTCAACCCTGGGGGAATACTTGTATTATCTGAGAAGGTTTCTTTCGATGATCCACAAATGAATCAACTGATGATAGATGTTCATCATGAGTTTAAGAAAGAAAATGGCTACAGCGATCTAGAAATTAGCCAAAAAAGGAATTCACTCGAAAATGTCCTCATACCTGAAACATTACCCGAGCACCTAAAACGACTAAAAACAATCGGCTTCAAGACTGCTGATTGCTGGTTTCAACAATTTAATTTTATGTCTATAGTGGCAATCAAATAGTTGCAAATGATCGACTTTAATCAATTAAAAAACGATATAGCTCGTACTCCAGTTAGCGGAATAAGTGAGTTTTTAGAACGAGCAGTTGAACAAAAGTACCAGGAATATACCCATGGAGAGCTTGAACAGTGGACCACTCTGATCGAGGGTTTGCCAAAATTAGAAACTCGAGTGAGCGATCTTACAAGTGGTGTGTCAATCGGTGATAGCGAAGCCTTAGCGCAGCAGCTGGATGAGACACAAAAAGAAAAGTTTGTCGCCGACTTAAAACAACTTCACCCTTGGCGAAAAGGTCCGTTTAATTTATTCGGTATTCATATTGATACCGAGTGGCGTTCTGATTGGAAGTGGGACAGAATCATTCCGCATTTATCCGATTTAAAGCATCGTACAATACTCGATGTGGGGTGCGGCAATGGTTATCACTGCTGGCGTATGTTAGGCGCAGGCGCTAAGTTTGTGCTCGGCATTGACCCCTCACAAAAGTTTCTCGCACAATTTGCGATTATGAAAAAATACTTAGGTCCTCAGCCAGTACATCTATTACCTCTCGGCATCGAGGATATGCCTGAAGATATGCCAAAATCAGGCTTTGATACGGTATTTTCTATGGGCGTCTTGTACCACAGACGATCGCCAATCCAACATATACTCGCCCTCAAGAACCTTCTCGGTAGAAAAGGCGAGCTCGTGCTGGAAACTTTGGTAATCGATGGCGATGAAAATCAGGTTCTAATGCCTTATGACCGATATGCCCAGATGAGAAATGTTTGGTTCTTGCCTTCAGTTAAGGCACTCGAACTATGGCTAAAGCGCTGTGGTTTTCAATCAATAAACACCGTGGATGTAACTCAAACGACCATTCATGAGCAACGAGCAACCGAATGGATGCATTTCCATTCCTTAGAGAATTATCTCGACCCGGAAGATCACGATAGAACCTTAGAGGGCTACCCTGCACCCAAAAGAGCAACTGTGATTGCGAGGGTGTAACTGTAAGAATTCTGTCAGATAACAAGCGCACAAACCTTGAGAGATAAAAGCGCTACTACTCATACAACTTCGGATTATTGTTTGTTTTAAGTCAATAGACTTAGCGATAACATTCGTTATCGTACGCAGTAACTGGCTCGAGTAAACCGACTCTTGCCAAGCAACAAATTAATTCGGAAAGCATCGTTAAATGAATTTTGTACTTTTTATATCCGGCATTGTGATTTTTATTTTCGCAATGAAGCAACTTGAAGATGCCTTATCCAATTTAGGCAGCCGCTCTCTCAACAAGGCACTTTCAAGTCAGACTGATACGCCGGTTAAAGGTATATTGTTGGGAACTGCTGCGACAGCCGTTTTGCAAAGTAGCTCTCTAGTGGGGTTAATCACCCTGGCATTTGTCGCCGCATCAATCATTCCTTTTCGCAATGCAATCGGTATTATTCTTGGCTCAAACTTGGGTACTACCTTTACCGGCTGGATTGTCACGATTATCGGCTTTAAGTTAGATTTGGCTGAATATGCATTTCCGATCATGGCCGCTGGCTCGATGTTAATTATCCTTGCAGACCGTTCGGCAAAGATTAAATACGCAGGCATGGCATTTTTCGCCGTCGGTCTTTTATTGGTCGGCTTATCCTTGATGAAGGATGGTATCGGCTTTATCACTGAGCTTGTCGATATAAACGAGCTAAAAGATATGCCGGTAATTTTCTTTTTTATTCTCGGCACAATACTAACTGCAATTATCCAATCCAGCTCCGCTACAATGCTGATTGCATTGTCCGCGCTCAACGCCGGTATTCTTGAACTTCCGATGGCAGCAGCATTGATCATAGGGGCCGATTTAGGTACTACCAGCACTGTGATGATAGGCGCGCTTTATGGTGCAACCAGTAAAAAGCAAGTGGCGTTAGTGCATTTTGTGTTTAATTTGGTGACTGATCTTTTGGCTCTCGCTGCCATTTCCTTTTTGCTTTATTTGGTGGCCGACATTTATGGTTTTACCGATCCCTTATTTTCGCTCGTCGCGATCCACACCAGTTTTAACCTATTTGGAATATTGCTTTTCTTACCACTGATAAATCGCTTAGAAACGCTGGCCCTAAAAACCTTTCCCCCGCCAACGGAATCTCGCTTAAAAATTGAATCTGTCGACTACAAAATAATCAATGCGGGGTTGCTTGCTGCGGAAGACGACATTAAAAACCTAATGATTCAAACGATGCGAGTTAACAGCGAAACACTAGCTTTTGATCACTCAGTATTTGAGGATAATCTGGACGATGTCCTCAAGCAGTCTGCTGGCACAAGTGATTACAATGCGTTAAAACGCGCAGAAGCAAAAATCACTAAATATTTGATAAGCATTCAGAATTCAATAAGCACTAATGCTGAGTCGGAGAAAGTGCTCCAGTTATTGGTTGCGCTTCGAGACACGATATATGCCGCCAAAAGTATTAAAGATATTCGACAAGACGTCGAACAATTTTCTGAACAGCTTGAAACTGGAGACGGCGCCTCGCATTTGGTTATCCATGCTTTGCATGAAAGCTATCAACATATCGTAGACTGGTTAAAAACTGATGATATCCCAATTAGTCAACTCAACATGATGTTTGAGCAATTAAGTCGAGCCCATGGAGAATATAACAAGTTGATTTATCAATTAATTTCGACTGGAGAGTTAGAAAGAGAAGCCGCTTCAACGAGTTTCAATATCAACCGAGAGATTTTGTTATCTGGCCACTCTTTACTCAATGCTGTAGAAAACCTACTGTTAGAACCTACCAAAGCAAGAACACTCTCTGAAGTCATAAAAACAGAACGCTAGCGAACTATCTTGTAACGGTGTTAAAATTATGTGCCTGACGGTGTATAGCAGGACTAGAACACTTATTATATGACACTGTATATGACGCTGTATATGACGCTGCGCTTGACCAACATAATCGTAAGACTGGAAGGCAAGTTAATAAAGCTTGATTATGGCGAATTTGGGCAAATGTTAAACATTGCTTTTTGTCAATTACCGCGAGATAACGCGCTAATTGAAAAATATCTCATAAAATACACAATAAAATACTTAAAAATTACCAAATTCAGTCGATATAACTACTAGTTTTGAGATTTGGTAAAGAAATGAGTCAAAAATTTATAAGATACTGAGAAGATGATTTACTGAAGATAAATTACTTTAAATGACACCGCTATCTTACTGATAATAATATTTTTTTATTAAAACAGTGTACTAAAAATAGCGTAAAATAACGTATTTGGTAGACACAAAACATAGGTAACTTTACATCTCGTTTTGCGACAAATAAAGGCAACTCATACGATAATGTGAACTTGTTCCGCAATTTATTGATTTTTTGCGCTATGATTAACACTACGTCAATTAGGAATATGTTTGTTGTTTCGGGATAAACGAGAGTAAATGAGAGGCACCCGTTAATGCATATCACCACCCAGGAAATTCCAGTCCAAAACTTAGAGATAGGCATGTACATATCTCGCCTGGACGTGCCTTGGGTTCAGACGCCCTTTCCTATCCAGGGTTTCAGAATAACCAAGCAGGAAGAACTTGACCTCCTTTCTCACTACTGTAACAAAGTCTATGTCGACCAATTCCTAAGCACGGTTGACGTTCAATCGCGTTTGGTCTTATCGCCGAAGTCGGGTAAAGCCGAGGCGGAAGTTGTTGATCCAAAAATCATCCGCATGATGAACGAAAAAGCGCGATTCAAACCACGTGTTGAAAATTACGCGATTACTGGTCGACTGAAAAAAGAGGTAAAAGTAGTTTCTCAAACATACGAGCATATTGTCGCACAAATGTCTGCTATCTATCACGATGCGGAACACAACGGATATGTCAACATTTCAGAAGTTCGCAAAGCTTCTGCAGAAATGGTCAAGAGCATTATTAAAAACCCTAATGCTCTCGCCTGGTTATGCCGCATCGGAATCGAAAACGAAGCGCTTCATCAACAAGCGATCCGAAGTGCCGTGTGGGGCATGATTTTCGGTAGACATTTGGGACTATCCCGTCATGATTTACGCGATATTGGTACAGCACTTCTTCTAGCACCTATCGGTAAATGCAAGCTCCCGAAAGAGCTACTATACAGCCGTCAATCTACAGAAGAAGAAAATGCATATAAACAGCATATTGATTACACACTAGAAGAAACCACAAAAATGTTCTCTAGCAGTCATCAAGTAAATTACATTTTGTCGGCCTACTGCGAAAGAAATAACGGCCGAGGCTACCCTAGAAACCTTGTTGGTAATCGAATTCCGTTTTTAGCGCGCGTCGCAGGCTTGGCTGATTATTACGAACAATTGATTAATCCGTATCCTGGCGCAGAAGCGATGACACCTGCAGAAGCTATTTCGCATCTTTACAGTACTCGCGGCCAGTTATTCCAAAGAGAACTTGTTGAAGAGTTTATTCAAGCAATCGGCATCTACCCTACCGGTAGCTTGGTGAAATTAACTAATGACTCAATTGGTATCGTTGTTGAGCAACCCGAAAAATCGCGATTAAGACCCCGAGTTGCTGTTGTTAGGGATCATATGAACATCTCTATCGACAAACCCAAGATTGTTAGCTTAGCTGATAATCCCGTTGACAGATATGACATGCCAATGCAAATCGACCAAAGCTTAAGAAGCACAAGTACTGATATCGATGCGCACGAACTACATGAGAAGTTATTCGGTGGCAAGAGCTGGTTATCGTTTTTATCAGTATAGCTTCTCGAGCAACGCATTTAAAATTGAAAGGCGACTAGTTAGTCGCCTTTTTCATTTGGTGATGCTTGATAAAACGATCAATTTCCTGCTCCAATATCGGTAGCGGAACGGAGCCGTTTTGTAGTATTGCATCGTGAAACAATCGAATATCAAATTTTTCACCCAACATTTTCTCGGCCTTTTTCCTTAACTCGAGAATTTTTATTTCACCTAATTTGTAAGACAGGGCTTGCCCAGGCCATGATATATAACGATCCACCTCAGTTCGAATATTATGCGTCGATAAAGCCGAGTTTTCCTCTAGCAACTCGATGGCCTGTTCTCGGCTCCAACCTTTTGCGTGAATTCCGGTATCTATAACTAGTCTCGCGGCACGCCACATTTCATAACTCAAGCGACCAAATTCGCTGTAAGGATCTTCATAAAATCCCATCTCAAGACCAAGCCTTTCACTATAGAGTCCCCAACCTTCTCCAAATGCAGAGATATACGAATAACGTCTGAAGTTTGGCACATTCGTTAGTTCTTGATTGAGGGCATTTTGCAAATGATGACCTGGTACAGCTTCGTGCAAAGTTAATGCTTCTAAGACGTAGAGTGGCCTTTTATCAAGTGCATAGGTATTCACCCAATAAACTCCCGGTCGCTCACTATCTAAAGGGGCAGAAAGATAGCGGCCTGTCGTATATTTAGGCGCAATCGCATCAGGAACCGGCTCAACGGCATAAGGTTGTCTTGGCAGTTTAGTGAATAGCTTAGGAAGTTGACCATCAGCTTTTTTGGCAAGGTATGACGCTCTGATAATTAAATCTTGGGCGGTCTTTGCATAAAATTGCGGCGACTCTCGAAGAAACTTCAGAAACGCTTTAAAGCTACCATCAAAGTTTGCTTGTTTAATCACCGTTTCCATTTCACTACGAATTCTCTTTACTTCATTTAAACCAATTTGATGGATTTCATCAGCCGATAGCGCTAAAGTTGTGTAATGATCGATTTGAGCGCCATAATAGGCCTTTCCATTCGGAAAGTCGTAAGCGCCCAAAGATTGTTTGGTTTTTGGTATATAAGTGTTTTCAAAAAAGTCATAGAGTGCTTTAAAGGCTGGAATCAATTTATCTTTAATTACAACTTTCGCTTCTGCTTTTAATTTTTTCGCATCGTTTTGATTAAATGATTCGGGCATCGATTCAAACACTTTCCAAAAAGCAGAATCCTGCCACCCCTTCTCATAAGCCGCTAAAATAACATCGGTAAATCCTTTCATGACCACTTTTGGCATTGAGTAACCGCGAGCTAATCCTTTTTCCATATTGCGTTGATTTTCTGCAAAGAACTCTGGCACCGCCTTTAAGCGCTCGAGATAATTTTGATAATCCTTTATATTTTTTAAAGGGATCGAAGTGTGCATGCGCATGATCGATGTATGAAAACCAGAATCTGAAAGAAAAGGTATCTGGTATGTTTGATATTCGATTTCGCTTATCCGTCTCTCTAATTGGCGCTGAAAAATTTGATAGTTAATCTGATCTTCTCTTGCCAACGCTTGGTAGTTAATCTTTTTCAGGTCTTCCAAAAACTGTCGGCTTTTATCGGCCCAAGCTTGATAGGCTGCTTCCGAGACGTCTTGCAGCAAATGGTTCTTGTCGGAAAAACCCATTCGCGTCGACAACATCGGAGAACGATCGACTCTTGCCTGCCAATCCTCCTCGAAAAGCGCATGCAATTGACTCGTCGCTTGATTGGATGAAGCATGAGTTTGAGTTGCAAAACCCAAAGCGACCAATAAATAAATAAGCAATGCTTGGTGTTTCATTTTTATCCAGACTCCCAGATTATTATTTTAATTAATATTTTCCAAAACCTATCAGTGAGCAGACAACCGATGGACAGCAAAACACGATAAGTGAACTAGCGATTGGTGAGTAGCTTGACGAAATTACAGGGTTTATAATTTGAGTCTAATTGTTGTTTTATTATTTTACTCCAACCTGTCTTGCATGCACCGCTAGAGCCGGGCAAGCAAAAAATGACGGTATTGTTGGCTAACCCACCAACTGCCCTACTTTGAATAGTGGAGGAGCCAATCTCTTCAAAAGAGACTTGTCGAAACAATTCACCAAAGCCTTCGATCTGTTTATCGAAAAGCGGAGCGACAGCTTCTGGTGTCGAGTCTCGACCAAAAAATCCGGTTCCGCCAGTCGTTAAAATGACATTTACAGAATTGTCGGCTACCCATGAGGAAATCTTTGCTCTGATTTGGTAAATATCATCGATTACAATTGCTCGCTCGACTATGTTATGCCCTGCTTCCTTGGCTGCTTGTTCAAGATAAGCGCCGGAACTGTCAGTCTCTAGATTTCGCGTATCGGATACCGTTAAGATGGCTAGATTTAATAAGTTCAATTGACTCCCTTTTCTTGGATAAGATCGGCTACAAAGAGAGCAAGCATACACTAAATATTGTTCTATAGTTAGTCTATTAGAGGGAGCGACTAATGAGGATAGATTTAAGCAAAAGCGGGTTTTATCTAGCGGGCAATTCAGCTATACTTGCGCCCGTCCAGACGCCCTTGGTGTGAGCTGCAAACGAGTATTTGAGCGACGGTGTACTTGGACCCGCTATTAAACAATTTAGGTATCTTTGATTATGCAAGCATTTTTGACTATTGCAGTTCGCGCTGCGCGCAAGGCTGGGGACTTTATCATTCGCGAGTCCGACAAAATTCGTTCTGTACAGAGTAAATCTCAACACGACTATGTCACTAATGTCGACAAAGCCGCTGAACAAATTATCATCGATACCATCTCTCACTCATACGCTGATCATGCGTTTCTCGGCGAGGAAAGTGGTCGTCAGGGAGACAGTGAGTATCAGTGGGTTATCGATCCGATTGACGGAACCACTAATTTTATCCGCAAAGTACCGCATTGGGCGATTTCAATTGCCTGTAAATACCAAGGTAAAACTGAAGTCGGAGTGGTTTATGATCCTGTTCGGGAGGAGTTATTTACCGCGGTGCGTGGTCGCGGCGCGCAATTTAATGGAAAAAGGATCAGAGTCAGCAATACCAACGGGTTGGAACATGCATTGTTGGCGACAGGTTTTCCTTTCCGAAATCCAGAGATCTTAGACAAATACCTAAACATTTTCGGCAAACTATTTCCTGAATGTTCAGATATGCGACGCGCAGGCTCTGCGGCACTCGACCTAGCTTATGTTGCAGCAGGTCGTTTAGATGGGTTTTGGGAATTTGGGCTAAGCGAATGGGATACTGCAGCCGGTGCGTTGCTGGTAAAAGAAGCTGGCGGGATGGTTTCTGATATCGCGGGGAATCCCAACTATCAGGATAGCGACTCGATTATCGCCGCTAACCCTAAGGCCTTTAAAGCGATGCTAAAAGCAATCAACCAAAAGTAATAGCTTTAAGCTATCAATCCAAGCAGCAATTACTTGACTAAAATACTTGGTTATTAGACAATCCCCCTGAATTTTAACGAGTACCTAGGTGGGCACTGGTTCTAGCGATGTTGTGGGGTGTGTTATGAGATTGACAACTAAAGGCCGATACGCTGTCACAGCGATGCTTGACTTGGCGATTAATAGTGTTGACCGACCGGTTAACCTGAATGACATTTCCGAAAGACAAGCGATCTCTCTTTCGTATTTGGAACAACTGTTTTCCAAATTACGGCGAGAGAACCTCGTCAGAAGCATTCGCGGACCCGGTGGTGGTTATCAACTCAACGCCCCTCAAGACGAAATAAGCGTCGCAGATATTATCAATGCTGTTAACGAATCAATGGATGTCTCTCGCTGTGAGGGACGTGCTAATTGTCACGACGGTCAACAATGCTTAACCCACAATCTATGGATAGACTTGAGCGCAAGAATTAACTCGTTTCTTGACAATATTTCTATTGGTGAACTTATTCGCCAAAATGAAGAGCAAGCAAAACACCGGAGTCATCTCGAGGAAAGCCAAAAAATTGAGCTGACGACCTTAAACTAAGACCGATTAAATACATTTAAGAAAGCAAAGACTTAAACAAGAGTTTAACCCCATGTCTGACGTAATTGATGAATATGTAAAAACAGAATATGCCGCAGGCTTTGTTACCGACATCGAGTCGGAAACCTTAGCCCCCGGCTTAAATGAAGATGCGATTCGGTTTATTTCCGCGAAAAAAAATGAGCCGGAATGGCTTCTCGAGTGGCGCTTGCAAGCTTATAAAAAGTTCCTTGAAATGGATGAACCGGAATGGGCTCATCTTAAGTACCCTAAGATAAACTTAGATGAAGTATCCTTTTATTCTGCACCGAAGAGTATCGATGATGCGCCTAAAAGCCTAGATGAAGTTGATCCTGAACTTATCGAAACCTACAACAAGTTAGGTATCCCGCTTCACGAACAAGAAATTTTGGCAGGCGTTGCGGTCGATGTTGTGTTTGACTCGGTTTCTGTCGCCACGACATTTAAAGAGAAGTTAGCCGAAGCTGGGGTCATATTCTGCCCTATATCAGAGGCAGTTCATTCTCATCCTGAAATTATCCAAAAGTATTTAGGTAGCGTAGTTCCGCAACAAGATAACTATTTTGCCGCATTAAACTCTGCTGTTTTTAGCGACGGTTCATTTGTATACATTCCTAAAGGCGTGCGCTGCCCAATGGAATTATCCACTTATTTTCGGATCAACGAAGCAAAAACGGGTCAATTTGAAAGAACCTTAATTATCGCCGATGAAGGCAGTCATGTGAGTTACTTAGAGGGCTGTACGGCACCCATGCGTGATGAAAATCAATTGCATGCCGCAGTCGTTGAGTTAGTCGCTCTCGGTGATGCTGAAATTAAATATTCTACCGTTCAAAATTGGTATCCGGGTGACGAAGATGGAAATGGTGGGATCTATAACTTTGTTACCAAGCGCGGCGTTTGCCATACCAATGCAAAAATATCTTGGACCCAAGTTGAAACCGGTTCAGCAATCACGTGGAAGTACCCTTCTGTCGTTCTACGCGGAGATAATAGTGTTGGAGAGTTTTATTCTGTCGCGCTAACCAGAAATTATCAACAAGCTGACACCGGCACAAAGATGATCCATTTAGGAAAAAATACTAAATCTACGATCATCTCCAAAGGTATCTCTGCGGGTAAGAGTCAGAATGCTTATCGTGGCTTGGTACGAATGAGCCCAAGAGCTGATGGTGCAAGAAACTATACTCAGTGTGATTCATTGCTTATTGGCGATCGTTGCGGCGCACACACTTTTCCCTACATCGAAAGTAAGCATCCAAGTGCTATTGTTGAACATGAAGCGACTACTTCAAAAGTTAGTGATGATCAATTATTCCTTTGTCTTCAACGAGGAATTGATGTCGAGAAAGCCGTATCAATGATCGTTAATGGTTTTTGTAAGGAAGTATTCAAAGAACTACCCATGGAGTTTGCCGTTGAAGCAGGAAAACTCCTTGAAGTGAGCCTTGAAGGCTCAGTCGGTTAATTTTCAGTTTGCCTATTTGAGAATCTCAATGTTAAAAATAAATAATTTACATGCGAAAGTAGAAGATAAAAATATCCTTAAGGGTTTATCACTTGAAGTAAAACCAGGTGAAGTCCACGCAATTATGGGCCCTAATGGTTCTGGTAAAAGCACCCTCGGCTATGTTCTCTCCGGGCGCGAAGGATATGAAGCAACCGATGGAACGGCCACGCTGAATGATAAAGATCTGTTCGATATGGAAGCGGATGAAAGAGCTAAATCAGGTTTGTTTCTTGCCTTCCAATACCCCGTAGAGATCCCGGGTGTAAGCAATATGGAATTTTTAAAAGCGAGTGTTGATGCAGTTCGAGAGTATCAACAAAAAGAACCGCTCGATGCTGTTGCTTTTATGAAGCTCGCCAGAGAAAAATGCCAAGAAGTCAATTTGGATCAAGCCTTCCTAAAGCGTGGTGTTAACGAAGGCTTCTCCGGCGGAGAGAAAAAACGTAACGAAATTATGCAAATGATGTTGCTAGAACCTGAAGTCTGTATTTTAGATGAGACAGATTCTGGACTTGATATTGATGCTTTACAGGTTGTCGCCGATGGCGTGAATGCTTGCAGAGATCCCAAGCGCTCTTTCATTATCGTTACTCACTACCAGCGCTTGCTTGATTACATTGTTCCGGATTACGTCCATGTTTTATCTGATGGAAAAATTGTTAAATCAGGTGGGAAAGAATTGGCGTTAGAACTTGAAGAAAAAGGCTATGGTTGGATAGATCAACTTTAATACTGGTGAACAAAACGATGAGCTTTACAATTGATTTTGAAAATCGCGACCAACTCGACTTGCCAGCACTTGTTAGCAAGCCGCTGCCTTGGCTGAAAGAAAAACAAAGACTCGCTTTTGAGCAGTTTAAAAGTGCTAAGACACCAACACGCAAGATTGAGCATTGGAAATATAATGATATGACCTTTTTAAAGGGACAATCATTTACTCAGTCTAAGCGAGCTAACGAATCGGTGTTAACTGAGGTTAATGGTGAATTTAATCAAATCACATTTGAAGATGCGATTGAGATCTTCATTGTCGATGGCCATATCGTCTCGGATATTTCTGCTTTAAGATCGATTGAAGGTTTAACCATTACCAATTTCAACCAGACTAGTCCGGCCCAACAAGATATCATTAATTCTCATGCTGATATCGAGCTGAATTCAAAGAATTTATTGGCAAATTTAAACGAGGCGACTTTGAGTGATGGACTTCTAATAGAAGTCGAGCCTAAAAAAGTTATCAAACAACCCATTTATATTCGGCATGTGACTTTATCGTCGGAAAATCCTGCAGTCAGTAATCAAAAAATAGTCGTGCAATTGGCGCCGTCTGCTGAGCTAACTTTGGTTGAACACTTCGAATCTAGCTTAGACGATAGCGAACAACTCGCACTCCAACAGACGTCAATCTACTTGGCGGCAAATAGTCGGTTTACTCATTATCGATTAAATTTAGAGGCCGAAACTGCACGACAGGTGAGCCAGGTGAAAACAACACTGGACAGAGACGCTCAGCTCAATAGTTTTTACCTTGGGCTTGGTAGCAAGTTAAATCGTACCGATATTGAAACCATTCATGCCGGACAAAATGCCGAGTGTAATATTACCGGTATCTATTTACCTGCCAATGAACAGGCAATTGATTACCATACTAATATCGAGCATCGTGTTCCACACTGCAACTCTAACGAAGTGTTTAGGGGAATTATTGCGGATAAGGCTAGCGCGACTTTCAATGGAAAAATTCATATATTTCAAGACGCACAGAAATCTGATGCACAACTCAATAACAAAAACTTATTGTTAACCAATCAAGCAGAAGTTAATACTAAGCCAGAGCTTGAAATTTATGCCGATGATGTAAGTTGTGCTCACGGAGCGACGGTTGCTCAACTCGACAATAAATCGGTTTACTACTTACAAACTCGTGGTATCGACAAACAAAAAGCGAAAAAGATGCTGAGTATTGCTTTTGTGCAAGAATTACTCAATCAAATCAAGCATGAGTCTGTTCGCGATTACCTTAGTCATTTGCTTGACAACTATATGGTTAAAGTAGCGAATTAATCTTGAATCAATGAAAATATCAGAATGAATACCCAGACACTGTTAAAAACAAGTTCTAAAAAACGCGAATTCGATGTTCAATCTATCCGCGCTGATTTCCCGATCTTATCAGATAAAGTTAACGGTCAAGATCTCGTTTATTTAGATAACGGGGCTACTTCGCAAAAACCACAAATGGTAATCGACGCGATCGATGATTACTATCAACACACTAACTCGAATGTCCACCGCGGTGCGCACGCCTTAAGTGACAAAGCGACTCAGCTGTTTGAAGAGGCGCGAGAAAAAGTACAACATTTTATTAACGCGAGTTGCCGCGAAGAAATTATTTGGACTCGTGGTACAACTGAAGCGATTAACCTTGTCGCCCAAACATGGGGCCGCGAAAACATTACTCAAGGTGACGAGGTCATTGTATCGACCTTAGAACATCACTCAAATATTGTCCCTTGGCAAATTCTTTGTCAATCGGTCGGTGCTATCCTCAAGCCTATCAATGTAAAAGCGAACGGAGAGTTAGACTTAGCTCACTACAAAACACTGCTATCGGAAAAAACAAAGCTTGTCGCGATAGGACATATCTCTAACGCATTAGGCGTAATAAACCCAGTTAAAGAAATTATCGATTTAGCTCATTCTCTCGGCGCAAAAGTATTAGTCGATGGTGCTCAAGCTGCGCCGCATTTAATGATAGATGTACGCGAACTTGACTGCGACTTCTACGCCTTTTCCGGCCACAAAATGTTTGCACCGACCGGTATCGGCGTTTTATATGGTAAACAAGAAATTTTAGAATCAATGCCACCCTGGCATGGCGGCGGCGAGATGATTGAAAAAGTCAGTTTTGATGGTACTACTTTTAATAAACTGCCTTATAAGTTTGAGGCAGGTACTCCCAACATAGAAGGCTCCATCGCACTTGGCGCAGCGATTGACTACCTCGAACAATTTGATCGTCGCGAGCTTGCTCAGTATGAACACGAGTTAATTGAATACGCCACTGAAAAAGCCAAAACTATTCCAGAGATGAGAATAGTTGGTTCTGACTGCAATAAAACATCTGTGCTTAGTTTTGTATTAGAAGGCTTTCATTCAGCGGATGTCGGGATGATACTCGACCAACAAGGTATCGCGGTAAGAACCGGACATCATTGCGCAATGCCATTGATGGATGCCTTGGGATTAAATGGAACGATCCGTGCCTCGTTTAGTTTCTATAATACAAAGGCTGAAGTCGATAGACTGTTTGCCGGCTTAGAAAAAGCAAAAACCTTTTTAATGTAATCATTGCAGAGCGATCAAGATGACTGTAGCAACCTATAACCCCAAAACGCAGATGCCAGTTTCATTTACCGAAACAGCGATCAAGCACTTGTCCAAACAAGTTATCGCTAAAAACGCCAAAGGCATCGAATTCAATGTTAAAGAAAGTGGATGTTCCGGTTTTAAATATTTATTAGAGCTCGCTTTTGAAGTTTCCGATGAAGCAATCGTTTATGACCTATCCGACGAACTAAAACTTTATATCGAACCCAAAATCATTCCGTTAATCAATGGCACTCAAATTGACTATATCCAAGAAGGTGTCAATTTTCGCCTCGACTTCAACAACCCTAACGCCACTGCGCTATGCGGTTGCGGTGAAAGCTTTAGCGTGGAGCAATAATTCGTGGAAAAACGAATGGTGGTCGCGCAGACCGATTGCCCCGCTAGACTAGTTCCTGCAGGCACAAAAATTACGATTCCCAAAGATACATTTGTCACTATTACCCAAGCCCTTGGTGGCAACTACACTGTCGTTATCAATGGCAATATGGCCCGTGTCGACGGTACTGATGCAGGAGCACTCGGTCTCAAAGCAGAGAGTCTGGAGTTTGCCGAGAACGAAAATAACGAGATAATTGAAGAACAGGTTTGGCAAGCGTTAAAAAGTATTTATGATCCTGAAATTCCTGTTAACCTAGTTGATTTAGGTCTGATCTATTCAATGGAAATTGATCGCGACGCTAAGGCTGTCAATATTAATATGACACTCACAGCGCCCGCCTGTGGTATGGGGCCAGTTTTGGTGTCTGATATCAAATACCGCGTTGCAAAAGTACCTAACGTAGAAACCGTCAATGTCGAACTCGTCTTTGATCCCCCTTGGACGAGAGACATGATGAGTGACGAAGCGAAATTAGCGACTGGCTTATTCTTTTAAGCTTCGATAAACTATCCAACAACTTTATTGATTAAATCATCTAAAATTATGAGTGCCACAGAAGAGATCGTTGACACACTAAGCTTTTTTGATTCATGGGAAGATCGGTATAAGTATATGATCGATCTCGGCAAGTCGCTTCCCTCCATGCCCGAGGAACTGCGCACTGAAGAACGACTCGTTCCAGGCTGCCAAAGCCAAGTTTGGATAGAGCCACAATTTATTGACGGTAAATTTAACTTCCAAGTCGATAGCGACGCGCATATTGTGCGCGGCTTACTGGCGATTGTCATGGCCGCTTATAACCACAAATCACCAAAAGAAATCATTGAATTTGATATCGCTGACTACTTTTCTAAACTGGACCTCATGAAGCACCTAAGTCCTACCCGAGGTAATGGTTTGCAAGCCATGGTCGAAAAAATTAAGCAACTCGCACAAACAGAACTATAAATGGCAAACAGATCGATAAAAGGATAGTCTCTGCTAAATACTTCAACCAATAAAGGGAGGCTTATCACTTTGAACGCTTCATCGATAAAACTTCTCCCTTGGTTAGGAAATACTTTCATTGACGCTCTATCGCCAGTTTTTAGTGCCACCAGTCTAATCTTTTTTTTAACCTACACGATTAATTGCCTCGGCAATGAAACAGACTCGGCAATACAAAAGCCTGGTCAAGAATCAGTTGTAGAGAGCTTCGATAAGATCTGGTTAAAAGCAAACGAATACTACTATTCTGAATCACTCAGGAAACGACAGTTTACCGATGAAAAATACCTTCAATTAAAAGCACAAGCGAAGCAAAAAAATAACATCCATGAATTCTCGCCGGTATTCAATGAATTTCTCAAGAGTCTCAATGTATCTCATACACAATTTTATACCAGCAATGACATTGACTTTTACTTTTTTCGCTCACTATTTTCAACTCGAGAGATTAACAAGCCCAAAGTTTTCCATATAGGTGGTCAATTTAAACAAGTCAATAACCAATACATTGTAAGAGAAGTATTAGATGGTTATCCGTTAGACCAAGCCGGTATTCGAAGAGGTGATATTATTGAGAATGTTGACGATGGGGAGTTTCACCCCTATTTAAGTTTCAATCAGACAATAAAACCACACTATAGATTACGAATAAACCGAAATGGTCGACAATTCGTTAAATCAATTTCTCCCGTTTTTGAAAATCCAAGTTATTCATTTGCACAATCAGTAAAGCACAGTGCCAAGATCATCAAGTTGAATGATAAGCGTGTCGGTTACGTGCGTTTGTGGACCGGGGTTCACGCTGATGTTTTACAAAGCTTTACTCAAGTAATTAAAACGCAATTCGAGTCTGTTGATGGAATTATCTTGGATTTACGCGGTGGTTATGGCGGAGCTTGGTATGAATATATCGATCCATTTTTTACCAATAGACAAGCATACTTTAACTATTCCGTAATTGATAAAGCCGGTAATCGCAAACAATACACCGCTGAAGATAAAAATAATCCGTCGCCATTTTTGGGACCGATGGTGGTATTAATCAATGAAGGAGTTCGATCTGGCAAAGAGGCCTTATCATACCAGTTTAAAAAAACAAATCGTGCGCTACTGGTGGGCGAAAAGACAATGGGTGCATTTGTCGCAGGCAGAGGCATATTTAATGAGGAACAAGATTATTTTCTGTACCTAGCAACGGCCGAATACTTTGTTGATGATATCAAAATTGAAGGCGTTGGTATTAAGCCTCATGTAGCAGTGGCCTACCCTCTCTCCAAATCATTAAATCATGACCCTCAACTAAATCGTGCGCTTGTTGAAATCAGCAAACTTCTCAATGACAAATAAAAAAGCCTTTAGTTATGAGCTAAAGGCTATGCTTTTTTAAAACAAGTCTATCGGTTCCGAACTGTAACTTTTCATCGGTTTGGTCGATATGATATTAGCAGAACATTAAGCTTCAGAAAGAGCCACCTCTGCAGTATCTTTCTCCACACTTTTTAATGGTTTAAACAATAGTAGTAATACCGGTAACAGTGTTAAGTTGCCAAGCAAAGCGACAAACATCGCTAAACTGGTAAATATTCCGAAATATATTGACGGCATAAAGTTTGATAAAACCAATACTGAAAAGCCAGCGATTATCGTTATCGATGTAAAATACATCGCTCTGGCGATCGTATCATGGCAGGAATACATCGCTTTAGTGTAGTCTCCGAGCCGCGCGTAT
This sequence comes from Aliikangiella marina, assembly GCF_007004765.1. GTDB lineage: Bacteria > Pseudomonadota > Gammaproteobacteria > Enterobacterales > Kangiellaceae > Aliikangiella > Aliikangiella marina. The sequence goes on along the minus strand of NZ_VIKR01000006.1, from coordinate 355,419 downwards.
TCTAACTTGAACCTAAAGATATAGTGAATGGTATTGTCGACCGCGATACCAATACTAATTGCCGCAATAGTAATGGTCATCATATCGAGAGGAATGCCTGACCATCCCATTAAACCAAGCACAAAACAAGCCCCCATTAAATTAGGGAACATGCCTAATAATGCAAGCTTTAACGAACGGAACAAAATGATAAACATCATCAAAATAATCCCAAAAACAACACCGAGGGTTAGTATTTGTGATTTAAACAAACTCTCTAACATATTGTTATAAAGGATCAGCATTCCGGTAAACTCGAAACTATCTTCAGAAAACCCTAAATCAGTTTTAAGGAAATTCGCAATATCGGCAAGTAACTGGTTTCTGTCTAAATCTGGGTCCGATTCTTTAACGCGAATTAAGAAGCGGACTTGATCATTCTCTCTGTCATAAAAAGGCGCTAATACTTGATCCTTTAAATCTTTAGGAATTTTTTTCTGTAATAAGGATAGTTCAAAATCACTGAGCCTTTGGTTACCATTAATTTGTTCAACAATTTGAAGTCCCGCAGCAAGCGATAATGTTTTACCCGTAACACTTAAACTGTCTAAAAAGTTTTGTACTTTGTGGAGCTTTTCAATACCGTGTGAGGTCATCCATAAACGAGGCGTTTCTTCTTCAGTTTCTGCAACAGTTTCGCCACCTTCGTCGTCTGAGAATTCCTCTTCAAACTCTTCTTCCCACTCATCTTCTTCACTTTCTTCCTCAACAAAAGCAAAGTCGGCTTCAATTGCTGAACGCTCAATAATTATCTCGAGCGGTGTTGTACCACCAAGTTCTTGGTCTATAACTTTCATTCCTTGATGAATTTCTGTATGTGATTTGAAGTAATCAATAAAACGGTTATCAACTGACAGATAACTTATTCCCCAAGCACTGGTTAAGCTCATGACAATTGCGATTGTTGCCACTTTATAGCGCCATCGATCGGAGATTTTTGCAAGATGATTGGTAAAAGTAAAAAATCCTGATTCCTGTCGTCTGTCTAAACCGGCTTTTTTATTGAGGCGCATAAACAGAGGGAACAATGTGAAGGCAATAACAAACGCTAAACTCACACCCATGATCATCATTTTGCCAAAATCAATCACCGGTCGAATATCGCTCACCATCAAACTGCCAAACGCAACGATAGTCGTTAGCGCCGTGTATGCGCATGGGGTAAACATCGAGGAAACCGTTTCTAGTATTTTCTCGTCATAATCCATGTCAAGATGCTCACGCTCGACCTGCCTAAAACGGACGATCAAATGAATCACCAGGGACATAGTAATTATCAATAACAGTGCGACAAAATTAGAAGAGATAACCGTAACCGGCCAATCAAATAATCCCAAGATGCCCATCGACATGACTGCGGTGATCATACAGCAGCCCAAAGTGATAACAATCCAACGCATGCGACGGAAAATAAACGCTTGTATCGCGACCAATAACAGGAAAACACCGAGCCCGAAAACAACCAGATCATTCTTAACATATTCAATCATGTCGTGGGCGATCATTGGCACGCCGCCTAAGTAAATCTTTGCGATGTCTCGGTATGACTCTTTTAGCGCACGTATTTGGTTAATTACTCGTTCGTTTCGGATAGCAAGCTCGTCTGCTAACAGTCTCAGTTCTTGTTTTAGATTGGCTTCAGCTTGTTTTTCGTAGGGCGTTAATTCGCCGATATTGTTCTTTTTCCAAATGAGTTTGCGTAGCTCATCATTTAGCTTAAAGTAATTTTTATTACCCTTCAGGTTGGCTTGGATTACCGTTGTTTGACCATCGGAACTGATTAATAAGTTTTTATACAAATTAATATTCAATAAATCGCGACGCGCTTTTTCTAAATCGACACCGTCGTCTTCAATAAAATACAAATCGTTTTCGATATTCGACAAACTGACGTTATCAACATCAAAAATAGGCGCATCTATTAATGAGATAACCGTTTCAACATCTGGCAGCGATTGTAATTGTTCTTTGAGTGATTTGAGTTGCTTAATACTTTTATCGGTGAAAAGAGGTTCTTTTGGCCGGAATGTAATGAATAAGTAGTCGTCGGTGCCATACTGCTTTTTCACTTTTCGGTAAAACTCTAACGACTGATCATTTTCCAGTACCAAAGAGTCAGCCGAGGCATCCATTCTGAAATTCGCCGCATAAGATCCCACAATACCGATGATTGCGAAAACAACCGCCGTAGTGATAAATGTGTGCTTGAGAATGTGGTCTCGGTAGAATTCTTTAAGCCAATTTGGCATATACTTCCCTCAAATTCCTTTCGTTTCTGATTCTGTTATACGTAATAAGACCGGACATCAGTACCAAAATTTCATCAATATCTTATTAATTTTGCTATAAAAACCGTAGTTTTCATGCCTTGGGTATTCTATACTGGTCGGAGCTTAGGTTGCTAGCAAAATGTCGTCCTGATTAGACCCAAAGTATTGCAAAATAATTCCGGAGAAGATGATGAAATTTCCGCAACATATATTGGTAATTGTCGGAGGCAAAAGAAACGAACACATTGCCTTAAATCGAGCGATTCAACTCGCGCAGTTTTATGACATCAAACTCCACCTGTTAAGTTGCGTCTACGATCCAGGAACTGACCTTTCACCGCTGATCTCTCAAGAACACCGTAAAACACTCAAACAAGAGATGATGGATAATCGTCTGGCCTACCTCGAACAGCTTAAAAAGCCAGTCGAGGCCAAAGGAATACAGGTGACAACACAGGTCATTTGGCATCGAAAAATCCAAAAAGCGGTGATGAGAGCCTGCAGCGAGGTGAACCCCGATTTGGTCATTAAACGGATAAGCGACAAAGCGCCTAGTTTGAACCCGTTTACAATGCCGGTTGACTGGCAGTTACTCCGCAAGTGCCCTGCCCCTTTGCTATTAGTCAAAGATCTCGATTGGAAAATTCCCTCGCCAGTGCTCGCTGCCGTTGATGCGGCCGCTGAAACGGCCCAAGAAACGAGTTTTAACCACCAGATTATTAGCTATGCGAAGTTGCTGAGCCGTTTAACCGATGATCCGACACATGTGGTCACAACCCATATAACTCCCTCGTTAGATAATGCCACGACAATTCCAGGATTTGACCTCGAAAGTCTCAAAAATGAGGTCAACGACTTTAACCAACAAAAACTGGATGCGTTGGTCGCTGACCATAATGTGTCTAATGATTGTCTACATATTATCGAAGGTTTGGCAGAAGATCGAATTCCTCAACTCGCGCAGCAAATTGGTGCTCAAATCGTCGTTATGGGTACCGTATGTCGAGCCGGACTCACAGGCGCTTTCATGGGTAACACCGCAGAAAGAGTACTCACCCAATTACAGTGTGAAGTACTTGCGCTTAAACCGCCAAAGTCCGACGCTTAAATAGTCTCAACTCTTTGATAATTGGCCAATTTCAGTACAAGAATTGGCCGATTTAGTCACATAAATCTATACATTGAGATAACAATCCTAAATCCTGAAATTTTTATTGATTTAGATCACAACTGCCCCTGTGCTGATAATGCAGAATTCGTACCGGTGTCCTGCACTTCTTTCTTTCAGTAAAAATGGGAATAACAATGTCTGAAAATAATTCTCCGACCTACAATTACCGTGTGGTCAGACAGTTTTCAATTATGACTGTCGTTTGGGGTATAGTCGGTATGCTGGTGGGCGTGATTATCGCAGCCCAGCTGTTCTGGCCCGACTTAACATACGGTATTGAATATTTAACTTACGGCCGACTCAGACCACTGCATACTAATGCAGTAATCTTCGCATTCGGCGGTTCAGCCCTAATGGCGACTTCCCTGTACGTTGTACAAAGAACCTGCCAAGCGCCACTGATTAGCAATGCATTAGCGTCATTCGTATTCTGGGGTTGGCAACTTATTATCGTACTTGCAGCAATATCATTACCGATGGGTTGGACCAGCGGTAAAGAATATGCAGAGCTGGAATGGCCAATCGATATTTTAATTGCAGTTGTCTGGGTTGCGTATGCAATTTTGTTTTTTGGGACTGTAATGAAGCGAAAAGCGGCCCATATCTATGTCGCTAACTGGTTTTATGGGGCATTCATACTAACTGTCGCGGTATTACACATTGTTAATAGTGCTGCTATTCCCGTATCACTGACCAAGTCTTATTCAGCTTATGCGGGTGCAATCGACGCGATGATTCAATGGTGGTATGGCCATAACGCGGTGGGCTTCTTCTTAACGGCGGGTTTCTTAGGTATGATGTACTACTATGTTCCGAAACAAGCCGAACGCCCTGTTTATTCTTACCGCTTATCAATTGTTCACTTTTGGGCCCTAATTGCCATTTATATGTGGGCAGGCCCTCATCACTTGCATTACACCGCACTTCCGAACTGGGCTCAAAGCTTAGGGATGATTTTCTCTCTCATTCTTCTCGCACCTTCCTGGGGAGGTATGATTAACGGAATCATGACACTTTCAGGTGCATGGCATAAGCTACGTACCGACCCAATTTTAAAATTCTTGATCGTTTCGCTTTCTTTCTATGGCATGTCGACTTTTGAAGGCCCCATGATGTCAATCAAGACAGTAAACGCCCTATCACATTACACCGATTGGACCATTGGTCACGTGCACTCTGGGGCACTCGGTTGGGTAGCATTTGTCAGTATTGGCGCAATGTACTACATGATTCCTAAAGTGTTTGGTCGTCAAAACATGTACAGCACAGACATGATCAACATTCACTTCTGGGTTTCTACGATTGGCGTTGTTTTATACATAGCCGCTATGTGGATTGCCGGTGTCATGCAAGGCCTAATGTGGCGTGCAGTCAATGAAGACGGAACGCTCACATACAGCTTCGTTGAGGCTGTTCAAGCAACTTACCCTTACTATGGGATTCGATTACTCGGTGGGGCATTGTTCCTTGGTGGAATGTTCATCATGGCATACAACGTATACAAGACCGTAAAAGCTGGTCCAGACGCTGATACAGTAAAAGAGGGTTAATCATGTCACACGAGAAACTAGAAACTAATATCGGCCTCATGGGATTGATGATTGTCATTGTAATCAGCTTTGGTGGCCTAGCAGAGATTGTTCCGTTATTTTTCCTTAAAGATACCACGGAGCCCGTTACCAACTTGCGTCCCTACTCCGCGCTCGAAATGGAAGGACGTGATGTTTACATCCGCGAAGGCTGTAACACCTGTCACTCGCAAATGATTCGACCATTTCGCGCAGAAACAGAGCGTTATGGTCACTATTCAGTCGCCGGAGAGCATGTTTGGGAACATCCTTTCCTGTGGGGTTCAAAACGCACTGGGCCAGATTTAGCAAGAGTGGGCGGGCGCTACAGCGATGAGTGGCATCGGGTTCACTTGATCAACCCGAGAGACGTTGTACCTGAATCCAACATGCCAGCATTCCCGTGGCTCGAAGAAAAATACATCAACAGTGACTTAACGGCTGAAAAACTTAAGGCATTCAAAGAGTACTTCGATGTTCCCTATACAGATGCCGACATTGCAGGCGCTAAGGCTGCAGTCGATGGTAAAACAGAGCTTGATGCGGTGGTTGCTTACTTGCAATCACTTGGACACGCACTGTCAGACAAAAGGTAATGCCAGTGGATGCGGATTTAAATTTAATTAGAAGCTTAACCACATTAGCGCTCTTTATTCTTTTTATCGTGTTGATATACAAGGTTTATAGCAAAAAGGGCAAAAAGTATTTTGAGGATGCGGCGAATCTTCCATTTGAAGATGGTGATGAACGTTCCGAAAAAGTTAACCAAGAATCAAAGGTAAAGAACAATGACTGAATTTTGGAATTGGTGGGTCATAGTTATTGTCGCAATCAATATTTTGGGTTGCTGGGGTCTCTTGTTTTGGACCCGCAAAATGAAAGAAAACGAAGTTGAGGACACAGGGACCACGGGTCATGTTTATGACGGTATCACCGAATACAACAACCCGCTACCTCGCTGGTGGTTGATAATGTTTTATATCACGCTGGTATTTGGTGTCGGATACCTTATTTTGTACCCAGGACTGGGCAACAATAAAGGAGTTCTGGGATGGACTCAAGAAGGTCAGCTTGAAGAAGAAGTCGCTGCGGCTAAGGCTATCTATCAACCGTTATTCGACAAATTTTTGAAAGTGCCAGTTGAAGAGCTTGCTAATAATAAACAAGCCGTCGAAATGGGTAAGCGAATTTTTGTGAACACGTGTTTTGGTTGCCATGGCTCTGACGCTCGCGGCAACCCTGGCTACCCTAACCTAACCGATAAAGATTGGTTATATGGCGGTAATCCAGCGCAAATTAAGCAAAGCATTGTAGCGGGTCGAGTCGGTGTAATGCCTGGCTTTGAAGCGATGCTTTCAGCAGAGCAAATTGACGAACTAGTACAATACGTTGGACAACTTTCTGGAAATCAAGTTGACGCTGCGAAAGCAGAAGCAGGCAGTAAGACGTTTGCGTTGCAATGTGCAGTTTGTCACGGAGCAAATGCAAAAGGTAACATTGCTTTGGGCGCCCCTAACTTAACCGATGATATTTGGCTTCATGGTGCGAGCTCTCGTTCGATAGCTCAAACCATCCGCGGTGGACACAACAATCAAATGCCAGCACTCGGTGATATTCTTGGTGAAGGCCGTACTCATCTGGTTACAACCTATGTTTATAGCCTTTCCAACTCAAAGTAACTATTATGTTTTATGAAGCACCCTAGGGTGCTTCCTTTTAACCTCCCTCTTAGGCTCGTTTGTAGGCACAGATAATGTCAAAAGCTAAAGCGGAACGAATCCCCGTCAAAGATCTTTACGCAAAAGCAGAGAAAATCTATCCTCGCCAAGTTCACGGCTTCTTCTCTCGACTCAGAATTTTAACTGTTTTTTTACTTCTCGGTATTTACTACATAGTTCCTTGGCTAACCTGGGATGATCGACAAGCCATTCTACTGGATCTTCCTGCGAGAAAGTTCCATTTGTTTGGGATAACCTTTTGGCCACAAGATTTTGTTTATCTGACACTATTACTGGTTATTTGTGCGGTAGGATTATTTCTTTTCACCGCTTTTGCCGGCCGCCTTTGGTGTGGCTATGCTTGCCCGCAAACTGTGTGGACACAAACATTTATCTGGATTGAAGAGTTTGTCGAAGGGAATCGTAATGCGCGAATTCGCTTAGATAAAAAGCCTTGGGGCCCAGAGAAACTTTTAAAAAAGACCGCAAAACATACTTTATGGATTTTATTCGCGCTGTTTACCGGGTATACCTTTGTTGGTTATTTTTCTCCAATTAGAGAGCTTTGGGATGGCATCCTTGCTTTCTCTCTTGGACCTTGGGAATGGTTTTGGATAGGCCTTTATTCCCTTGCTACCTATGGAAACGCAGGCCGCCTGAGAGAACAAGTTTGTCTTTACATGTGTCCTTACGCACGCTTTCAAAGTGCAATGTTTGATAAAGACACGCTAATTATTTCTTACGATGAAGAACGCGGCGAAGAGCGCGGAAAACGCAAACGTAATGCCGATTATAAAGCAGATGGTTTGGGCGACTGTATTGACTGTAAACAATGTGTCCATGTCTGTCCTACAGGCATCGACATTCGCGATGGGTTACAGTACGAATGTATCGCGTGTGCTGCATGTATCGACGTGTGCGACGATGTTATGGATCAAATGGGGTATGATAAAGGTCTCATTAAATATACAACAGAGCACTCGGAGAAAGGTAAATCTACCCACATCCTCAGACCAAGAACATTCTTGTATACCTCTTTGTTTATGGGTTTAATTGCGACTTTCTTTTTCTTAATCGCAACTCGAACACCACTCGATGTTAATGTCATTAGAGACAGAAACAATCTATTTAATGAAACTTTCAGTGGTGAGATCCAAAATACTTATCAACTCAAAGTACTTAATATGTCGCAAGTGGCGAATGATTACGAACTTAAAATTAACGGCTATCAAACAAGCCAGATTGATGGACCGACAAAGTTTACCATTGATGCCGGCGGCGTGTTAACCTTGCCACTTCGTGTTAGCATTGATGCCGATGAACTTGAGAAACGTTCAAACGATATTTACTTTGAGATCACCACTCTAAATGACTCTCAAGATACTTACATTGCCAAAGGCAAATTTTTAGGTCCAAAGAAGGAAAAGTAATGACCGAAGAACAACAAACATCTTGGTTTAAACAGCCATGGGCGTGGTTTGTTTTCGCTATCCCACTATTAACCGTTGTCGCAGGTATCGCCACCTTGATGATCGCTGCTGACAAACCCCATAGCATGGTTCAAGATGATTACTTTAAGAAAGGCTTAGCAATCAATCAATCGCTGGCGAAGCAAGAGAAAGCCGTGGAATTGAAATTAAAAGTTTCTCTCAGTATCGAGTCTGAGAACGGTTTGATGAACGTTAATTTTGACGGCTCTCCAATCTCTGCGAATCAAATTAAGCTGATTTTTTCACACCCTACCAAGGAGTCCTTTGACCGTATCGTCACCTTGGATAAGTTATCTGATAATCAATACATTGGCCCCTCGCCAGAATTAAGTGATGCTAATTGGTACGTGAGAATGCTAGATATCGAAGAAAGCTGGTTATTAAAGGGCCGTTGGTCGATACCCAGCGATAATGAAATAACTCTGGATGCATCTAAAGAGTAATGTCGCTTTGCTATCACTGTGACCTCGAGGTTCCTGAAGGGTCTCAATTTAATACTGTCGTTCTGGGCGCCCAAAGAGCGTTTTGTTGTCCTGGTTGTTTAGCCGTCGCAGAGACGATTTGCGCAAACGGCCTCGAGCAGTTTTACCAGTTTCGTACCGAAAAAAGTGCCAAAGCTGAAGATTTATTACCTCAAGAGTTACTTGAAATTGAGGCACTTGATACACCAGAAATTCTAAGTGCTATTACCGAAAATGAAGATGGTCTACAAACCATCGAGCTCGGGATAGAGGGCATAACTTGCGCAGCTTGTGGCTGGCTATTAAGAACAGAAATTGGTCAGCGCGATGATGTTAGTAAAATATCGGTTAATACGACAACTCATCGGGCGACTTTAGAGTTCGCACAAGACGCTCGCTTAAGCGATATCCTGAAAAACATTCACCAACTCGGTTATCGTGCCTACCCTTTCTCTGAAGATGCACAAGAAGCCGCCATACAGCAAGAAGATAAACGCTTTGTTAGACGCTTAATTGTTGCTGGCCTTGGCATGATGCAGGTGATGATGTATGCAACGGGCCTTTACCTGGGTGAATATCAAGATATTTCTAGTGAGCATGCCTACTTTCTTCATAGCGTCAGTGCCCTCCTCGCAACCCCTGTTGTTTTTTATTCGGCGTTTCCCTTTTTCTCCAGCGCTTGGAAAGGATTGAAGCACGGCCACTTTGGAATGAACTTACCAGTTTCGATCGCAATATTGGCAGGTTATTTTGCCAGTATGTACTCGTTAATCACAGACGGCGAAGTTTACTATTTTGACTCAGTTGTCATGTTTACTTTTTTTCTTTTAATTGGGCGTTTCCTCGAACATCGAACCCGGCTAAAAGCGATTTTAAAGCAACAAAACTTTAAACAGTTGTTGCCACTATCAGTGCAACGATTAACACCTGCAGATAAACTCGAAACGATTCCCTCAGCACAAATAAAAGAAAAGGATATCTTGCTCATTAATGCCGGTGCGGTTATCCCGATTGATGGTATCTTGGTTGACCAAACAGCAGAACTGAACGAAGCAGTAATAACAGGAGAGTTTTTGCCTGTAAAAAAAATAAAAGGCGACCAAGTTTTCAGCGGCTCAACCAATACTGGCAGTAGCTTTTATATCGAGGCCACTAGTAACCCGAGCGAAAGTCGATTACAAAAGCTCATTAAACTTCAACAAACTTCTGAAAATTTGCTTTCAAATAAAGTTTCTCTCGCTGATAAAATAGCCAATTTTTATGTGATTGGTTTATTAGTTCTAACGGTGATAACAAGTTACATTTGGTGGCAAATTGATCCACAAAATATTTTTCCTGTCGTACTTTCGCTACTAGTCGTCAGTTGCCCCTGCGCCTTATCTCTTGCAACGCCCGCCGCTGTTGCAGCGGCAATCGCAAAACTCACCGATCTTGGCCTTATGATCAAACACCGCGGTTTTTTAAACAATCTTGCGGAAATAACTTCAGTCTATTTTGATAAAACTGGGACACTCACAATGTCGCAAATGCAGCTCGAGCGAACAGAACTGTACGGCAAATATTCAGAAAAAGAAGTTATTGCCATTGCGGCTGCACTGGAACAACGTTCTAATCACCCTATCGCCCAAGCTTTTAAAAACATCCAATCGGAGAAGCTTTCAATTGAGAGTGATCGCGAGGTTTTATCTGGCGGTGTTTCGGGTATTTGGAATGACAAAACGTTTAAGCTCGGTAAAGCAGAATTCGTCCTTGACGATTTAGCAACAATCACTAACAAGGATCAAAATAAGGAAAATGAATACGAAGTTGGCAAAGTGGTTATTTATTTAGCGAGTGAACAACAACCTGTTGCCAAGTTCGTACTGGCTGATACGCTGAATCCAACCGCGAAAAAAGCGATCCAGTCGCTTCACAAACAAAACAAGATGATCACTCTGCTCAGTGGCGATACGCAAAGAACCTGTCAAGCCATCGCGGAACAACTCGCTATTGAGCGAGTTATCGCAAATTCAACACCGGAAGCAAAACTAGCCACTATCAGCGAGGCAAAAAGTTCCGGCGATAAAGTTCTTATGGTTGGTGATGGGGTCAACGATGTTGGTGCTTTAGCAGAAGCGAATGCAGGTATCACTATGGGTGAAACTTCATACCTGTCGAGAACGAGTTCCGATGCTGTTTTGGTTACCCATGATCTGACCGTGTTACCAAAGGCAATATCAACCGCTCAACAACTCAATAGTGTCGTCCGTCAAAACCTCGCTTGGGCAGTAACATACAATTTATTCGCCATTCCTTTTGCTATGGCTGGTTTAGTGCCTGCCTGGTTGGCGGCAATCGGTATGACAACTAGCTCTTTGATCGTTGTTTTAAATGCACTTCGCTTGAGAAATTAAGCAGTCACTTCAAACCGGTTTTCCACCAGACAGTTGGATCGCGCCACGCATCGCTTTAAGTGTTCGTGAATGAAACTCGCGCCGATATAAAATCGCTACTACCCAAGCAGTGAGAAGCATAAACAATATCGGGTGGACAAACCAAGCAAGAATTGCCATTGCAAAGTTGTATGAGCGTAGTCCAAAATTAAACGAGTTATTGGCTGCCGTAAGCAAGTCATTAGAATGGCTTGCGTACTCATCGGCATTCGCACTGCCAGGCTTAGGTGCTGCACCAAATATGACCAAGGCAAAATTATACTGCCTGACAGACCAAGAAAACTTAAAAAAGGCGTAGATGAATATTATGACTAACACTAAAATTTTAAGCTCCCATGCTGACTGAGTATGTTCCGCTACAAATGGCAGAGCTTGTGCCAGTTTCATGACTTTTTCGGAGGCACCTAAAACAGCCAACAGACCGGCCAAAATTAAGATGGTTGTAGACGCAAAAAATGTTACCGTGCGTTGCAATATTCCCAGTGTTGTCGCATCAGCGATCCTAATATCTCGCTCGATTAGAGACTTCATCCACAAACCGCGTAATTGTGATAAGTTCTTCGAGATATTAGGAACCTTTTCTTGAAAGCGACTGGCAAACAAAGCATAACCGCTCCAACAAATAAGAAAAAACCCTAAAGCTATCCAGTCCAATAACGAAAATATTTGCAACCTATCCCCCTTTTAGTAGGTGCGACTTAATCAACTCGAGAAAGCTCGATCAATTATTTACCGTTTACTCTCTGAGCTCGAATAACTTATTAGCATAGCAAACTCACAAAAATAAGCGCTAAAATTCAATTAGTCCCACAACAAAAAAGCCAAACAAAACTGTTTGGCTTTTCAATTAACGGCTTTCGCTTACTCCCGCATCTTTCACCCTAGGTCTTAGGTAAAGTCACGCCAGTTTGTCCCTGATACTTACCACCGCGATCTTTATAAGACGTTTCGCAAACTTCATCAGACTCGTAAAATAACATTTGCGCGACACCTTCGTTCGCATATATTTTTGCAGGTAACGGTGTTGTATTTGAAAATTCTAAGGTGACGTGGCCTTCCCACTCTGGCTCGAGTGGCGTAACGTTTACAATAATACCGCAGCGGGCGTAAGTCGACTTTCCTAAACAAACGGTGAGTACCGATCTCGGAATTCGGAAATACTCGACTGTTCGAGCCAATGCGAACGAATTCGGCGGAATAATACAAACATCAGACTCAACATTGACAAAACTTTGATCATCAAAGTGCTTCGGGTCGACAACTGCAGAGTGAACGTTAGTAAATATTTTAAACTCATTGGCGCATCTGACATCGTATCCATAACTAGACGTACCATAGGAAACAATACGCTTTCCGTCGACGTGACGAACTTGGCCTGACTCAAACGGCTCAATCATTCCCTCTGCCGCCATTCGACGTATCCATTTATCTGACTTAATACTCATTTAATTCGTTCTCTGTTTACTTTCGTTGGTTTTCGTTAAACTTTACACATACCTTTATGCGTCAGGTGACCAAGTTTTAATTGCAATATTGTCAGCACCTTTTGAGTAATCTTTGCCTAATGATGCTAAATTCGCAGCAAGATTTCTGGCTATTTTTCGATAGGTTAAGCTGATCTCACTATTTGGATCGGCTGCAACTGAAGGATTACCATCATCTAGCTGCTGACGAATCGACATTGCAAGCGGCAATTGCCCTAATAGGGGCATATCATAATCTTCTGACAAAAATTTTCCACCACCTTCGCCAAATATTGCTTCCTGATGCCCGCAATTGCTGCAGATGTGGGTCGACATATTCTCCACGATCCCCATAACGGGTATTTTTACCTTGGTAAACATCGCAACGGCTTTTTTAGCATCAGCAAGGGCCAAATCCTGGGGAGTCGTCACTATCACCGACGCGGTCACCGGTATTTTTTGCGATAAGGTCAGTTGAATATCACCGGTACCAGGAGGCAAATCGACGATAAGATAGTCTAAGTTACCCCAGCGGGTGTCTCTGATGATTTGTTGAAACGCTTGTGAAGCCATAGGTCCTCGCCATACCATCGCCTGCTTCTCGTCAACTAAAAACCCTATCGACATGGCCTCAATTCCGTGCGCAGAGAGCGGTTGAATGGTCTTTTTATCTTCCGAAACGGGTTTCGCATCGGGGATACCCAGCATAATTGGTACACTTGGGCCATAGATATCAGCATCTAAAATCCCAACAGCGGCCCCCTCGGCTTGAAGCGCAAGTGCTAAATTAATACTCGTCGCCGACTTACCTACCCCCCCTTTGCCGGAAGCTACAGCGATAATATTTTTAATATTCGCTAATGGCGCAACGCCCGCTTTAGTCTCGTATGCGGTAATCCGTGATTTGACCTCAATGGCCACTTTATTCGACTGCGGCCAAGCCTTGCAAATAACCGTTTCAATTTCTTCCGCTAGAACGTGTTTGATCCCTTCAGCTGGAAAAGGTAATAAAATCTCAAGCTGTATGTGATCACCTTTGACCTTGGCATTTTGAATATGAGCACTTAAGTCGAAGTCTTCTGGCAGGCTGTCAATTTGGCTATCGGCAATTAAATCCAAAATAGCTTGTTCGTCTAACATAGGAGTCCTAATCGGGTTAAAATAATTGGTCTAGATTATAACCGAATCAATTTCAGAAATACCCGTTTATTTTGCTGATTTTGCTATGGTTTTAGATGAAAGCGCCACTAAAAAAAGGTATAGTTGCGCCAAATCTAATGGTTCCCGTTAAATCTTATTTTTGAGTGAAGTATCAGTGAGTTCAGAACAAAACAATCAACCTCGACAAATCCTGGTCACCAGTGCCCTCCCTTATGCCAATGGGTCAATCCACATTGGCCACATGCTAGAGCATATCCAGACCGATATTTGGACTCGTTTTCAAAAACTAAGAGGCCATCAATGTATCAGTGTCTGTGCCGACGACACCCACGGCACCCCAATCATGCTTCGTGCTCAGAAGGAAGGGGTGACGCCGGAAGATTTTATCGCGGCCACGCGCGAAGAGCATTTAAAAGATTTTGAGGACTTCCTGGTTGAATACGATAACTATCATTCGACCCACAGTGAAGAAAATCGCGAGCTCAGTGAACTAATTTACAACCGACTCAATGATGCCGGCCATATTGCCAAGCGCACTATCTCACAACTATTTGATCCGGAAAAAGAAATGTTTCTACCGGACCGCTTCGTTAAAGGCGAGTGTCCAAAATGTGGCTCTGAAGATCAGTATGGCGACAACTGCGATAACTGTGGCGCAACTTACAGTCCGACAGAACTCAAAAACCCGAAATCTGCGGTCTCGGGAGCAACGCCAATTAATAAAGACTCAGAACACTATTTTTTCAAATTAACAAATTTTGAAAGTATGTTGAAAACTTGGACACGTGATGGTCATGTCCAAGAGCAAATTGCTAACAAATTAGATGAGTGGTTTGAAGCAGGACTGCAAGAGTGGGATATATCAAGAGATGCACCCTACTTTGGCTTTGAAATTCCAGGCGCACCAGGCAAGTACTTCTATGTTTGGGTGGACGCACCGATTGGCTACATGGCCAGTTTTAAAAATCTTTGCGATAAACGTGACGATTTAAATTTTGATGACTATTGGAACGCCGACAGCGCCGCAGAAGTTCATCATTTTATCGGAAAAGATATCGTTTACTTCCACACACTCTTTTGGCCCGCAATGCTCCATGGAAGCGGTTTTAGAAAACCAACCAAAGTGCATGCTCACGGTTTCTTGACGGTGAATGGTACTAAAATGTCCAAATCCAAAGGGACTTTTGTTAAGGCGCGAACTTATTTAAATCATTTAGACCCCGAATATTTGCGTTACTACTTTATGGCCAAACTCACTTCTAAAGTAGATGATTTTGACCTTAACTTAGAGGACTTTGTTGCGCGGATTAATTCTGATTTAGTCAATAAATATATTAATATCGCAAGCCGTGTCGCTAGCTTTATCGGTAAAAAGTTTGACGGACGACTAGCAGATGATGTCGCTGATCATCCGTTAATTAAAGAAGCCCAAGGTGCAGCCGAAACAATTGCTGAGTTCTATGAGAACAAGCAATATGGTCGCGCTATCCGAGAAATTATGAGTATTGCTGATAAAGCAAACAAATATGTCGATAGTGAAGAGCCGTGGGTAAAAATTAAAGATGAAACTACCGCGCCACAAGTTCAAGTTGTGAGCACCGTTTGCCTGAACGTATTTAAAATATTAACGATTTATTTAAAACCGGCGATACCTGCGATGGCTGAAAAAGTTGAAGCTTTCCTGAATGTAGAACCGCTCCAATGGTCAGATATTAGCGAAGTTTTACAAGGTCGGACAGTCAATAAATTCAAGCCAATGGTGCAACGAATCGATCCGAAAAAACTTGAAGCAATGATAGAAGAAGGCAAAGAAGAAGCTGCGGCAGCCAGCGCACCTCAGTTAGCCGATCCGTTAAAAGAAGAAATTGAATTTAGTGACTTTGACAAAATTGATTTACGCGTTGTCAAAATCGTTAAAGCAGAACATGTTGAAGGCGCTGAAAAACTGTTAAAACTTCAACTGGATTTAGACGGCGTCACCAAACAAGTATTTGCAGGGATCAAATCAGCATATGCACCTGAAGATTTGCAAGGAAAGCTCACCGTCATGGTCGCCAACCTTAAACCAAGAAAAATGCGTTTTGGGGTATCCGAAGGGATGGTTTTGGCGGCGGGACCTGGTGGTAAAGATCTTTGGATTTTAAATCCCGATGAGGGGGCTCAACCGGGAATGCGTGTTAAGTAATAACAAAGGTAATTTTTGATGACAGGATTCGACTTATACCCACAAGCTTGGGCGCTCTATATTGCATTAGGAATTGCCCTGCTGTTTTTAGTTGACTATAAACTGAAAACTAAAGGCTTTAAGTTACGGGTCGGCGTGCTGACTCTGCTTGCCGTTGGGGCCTTTACACCGCAAACTGTTACTGACGCTGAATCGTTAGCACCAATGATTATTACCAGCTTACTTAATGCCGAAGTTGATGGTTTGAGTGCGATTTACAAAGCGCTAGTGACTATGGCGATCATTTGGGGAATCATTTTTGCCTCTGCGTTAGCAATAAAATACTTTATCGATGCAAAACGCGATTCTTCTGATAGTTCGCAACACGAGAATAAAGCTTAGCCCTTTTTGTCATGTCCGAGATTCTTTTACTGCTTGTTAGCACGGTTCTAGTCAACAACTTTGTTCTAGCAAAGTTCCTCGGACTTTGTCCATTTATGGGCGTTTCCAGCAAGGTTGAAACCGCGGTCGGGATGGCTGCTGCAACAACCTTCGTTTTGACTCTCGCTTCCGTCGCAAGTTATTTAATCAATACGTACATACTCGCTCCGTTAAATCTCGAATACTTACAAGTCTTATCGTTTATTCTTGCAATCGCAGTTGTTGTTCAATTTACCGAGATGGTTATTCATAAAACAAGTCCTGTGCTCTATCGATTGCTGGGAATTTTTCTCCCACTCATAACAACTAACTGTGCGGTTCTTGGCGTGGCGTTACTCAATGTAAATCAAGCGCACACATTCGTAGAATCAATTATTTATGGCTTTGGAGCGGCACTTGGATTTTCCCTTGTTCTTGTCCTATTCGCCGCCATAAGAGAACGAATTGCAGTTGCCGACGTCCCCGCTCCGTTTCAAGGGGCTGCTATTGCGCTCGTCACGGCTGGATTAATGTCACTGGCATTTATGGGCTTTGCCGGTTTGGTGAGAGGCTAATGCTAGAGTTACTGATCGCTACTCTTACGCTTGTTGGCTTTGCATTTATTTGCGGTAGCTTACTCGGTTTTGCGTCAATTAAATTCAAAGTCGAAGGCAACCCTATTGTTGACCAAATCAATGAAGTTTTACCACAAACTCAATGCGGTCAATGTGGATACCCTGGCTGTAAGCCTTATGCCGAAGCGATCGCCGAAGGCGAAGCCATTAACCGTTGTCCGCCGGGTGGTGAAGCAGGCATTAAAGCGCTTGCCGAATTACTTGATATGGAAGTGGTTGAATTGGATGAATCATGCGGTGAAGAAAGTCTGCCCACCGTTGTCGTGATTAGGGAAGATGAGTGCATTGGCTGTACTAAATGTATTCAAGCCTGTCCCGTTGATGCAATCACTGGCGCGGCAAAAATGATGCATACCGTGATTGAATCTGAATGCACTGGATGTGACTTGTGCATCCCACCTTGCCCGGTCGACTGCATCGACATTGTTGAAATACAACCCACTATTGATGATTGGCATTGGCCTAATCCAGCTCAGTTGAATAAACCTTCACAAATTCCCGTTAAGGTGATTTCATGAGTAAAAGCATCGTAAAATCAGTTTCGTCGAAGTCGATAGTTGAACAGGCGAAAGGAAGTTTTCACGGCGGAATTCATCCTGCTGAATTTAAAAATATTTCTAACCAGCAATCGATAAAAGATCTGCCAATTGCCGCTCAACTTGTTATTCCCGTCAAACAACAACTCGGCCAGACGGGCGAAGTTGTGGTCAACTTAGGCGATCGTATCTCCCGAGGGCAATTGCTGGTGAAAGCCACAGGCATCTTGAGCGCCAATATTCACTCCCCTGCTGACGGCATAGTTACCTCACTGAGTCCAGCCTATGTGGGTCATCCATCGGGAATGAAGTCCGCAGCAATTACGATTAAAACCGATCTAGAACAATCAGAAGGCAAAATATTTGAACCAATCGATTGGCGTAATCCAAGCAACTTAGAAGAAATTCAATCGAGAATACGCCAAGCGGGGATTGTCGGATTGGGTGGAGCAACCTTTCCTACGCACGTAAAAACGTCCAGTCGCGAAATCAACACGTTAATCGTCAACGCCATGGAGTGCGAGCCCTTTATAACCTGTGATGACAGAATGCTAAAAGATATTCCAAAACAGGTCATTGAAGGCGCACAAATCGTCGCGAATTTAGTCAAGGCTAAAAATATCATATTTGCAACCGAAGACAATAAACAACTCTCGATCGAAAAGCTTAGTGAAGCAATATCAAAAACCACTGAGTCCATCCCTATGTCGATAGTGGTTGCACCAACAAAATATCCAAGCGGCGGCGAAAAACAAACCATTGAATTAGTAACAGGAAAACAGGTTCCCAGCGGTAAAATTCCCGCCTCAATGGGGCTATTAGTTCAAAATGTCGCAACCCTGCATGCTGTTTTCAACGCCGTGGTTAAGGGCCAACCACTCTATCAACGGTTAGTAACCATCACCGGCAATTTGGTCGATCGACCTGGCAACTATTGGATTGCATTTGGCACCCAGATAACTGATTTAATTGAGCACTTTAATGTTGATGTTAATGACTGCGAAAAAGTCATTATTGGTGGTCCATTAATGGGGCAAAGTGTAACCGATTTTACTGCGCCGGTTACGAAGGCGACTAATTGTTTAATCTTTAATAAAGCCGATAAAACCGAAAAGGCCTGGCTCACGCAAACAACAGAACATCAACCCTGTATTCGATGTGGCGAATGCGAAAAGGTATGCCCTGCTGATTTATTGCCGCAACAATTACTTTGGTATAGTCAAAGCGATCAGTGGGAAAATTTACAGCAGCAAGGCATATTGGACTGTATCGAATGTGGCGCGTGCGCTTATGTGTGTCCGAGTGAAATTCCGTTAGTGCAGTACTACCGTTACGGCAAGTCATCACTCAAAGACATTCAACGAAAAAATGTCATAGCAGAAAAAGCCAAAAAGCGTTTTGACTTCAAAGAAATGAGAATTCAGAGAGAGAAAGCCGAGCGCGCAGCGAAACACAAAAAAGCTGCAGAAGCGCGACGTCAGGCCGCATTGGATAAGAAAAATGATTCTGATGGAAAACAACAAGCAATTAATGATGCGCTCGCTCGTGTCAAACAAAAAAAAGCATCCGTAGGTCAAGCGCAAGGCGTGGCTCAGACCGAAACTGACGAAAAGAAGGAAAGCTAATGATGAATTTATCTTCGCCTTTTTTTCACAAAGCGATGCCAACCAACAAAGTTATGATGTTAGTGTGCGTTGCACTAATCCCCGGTATCATCACACAGGTTTATTTTTTTGGGTTTGGCGTCATAATTAATCTTATTTTATGTGCGGTATTCGCGGTTAGTGCGGAATATACAATACTCAAATTGAGAACACGCGAACCTCGCACCTCAATCCAGGATAACTCGGCATTATTAACCGGACTGTTATTAGCTGTAGCGTTACCACCCACCTTACCTTTCTGGATGACGTTTGTTGGCGTTTGGTTTGCTATTATTTTTGGCAAACAACTATACGGCGGACTCGGCTATAATCCATTCAACCCTGCTATGGTTGGCTATGTTTTATTACTTATTTCGTTTCCAGTCGAAATGACCGCTTGGCTACCGGCAAGAGAGCTCGCAGTTTCTCTACCAAGTTTTTACGAGTCATCGCAGTTAATATTTTTTGCTCAGACTGCCGATGGTTTAACTGTAGAAAACTTTCGTCAACTCGCGGATGGATTCACTATGGCGACGCCGCTAGATCACCTCAAAACAGAAACAACATTGGGCCGTATGAATTCAGAAATTTTCGCCAACCCAGATATGGCGCTAAACCTCAATGGCTGGAAGTGGGTGAACTTGATGTTTCTGCTGGGTGGTTTGTATTTGCTCGCAATCAAAATAGTTCGCTGGCATATTCCAGTAGCCTATTTGCTGGCAATGATCATCACCAGTTTTCTGTTAAACACTTATGATAATCAATTGTATGCTGCACCTAGTTTTCACTTGCTAACTGGCGCAACGATGTTGGGTGCTTTTTTTATCGCAACGGATCCTGTGTCGGCTTCTACTACGCCTAAGGGACGGTTAATCTATGGTGCGTTAATTGGCTTTTTAATTGTGATAATTCGTACCTTCGGTGGCTACCCCGATGCAATCGCTTTTGCAGTCTTACTTTTAAACATCGCGGTTCCGACGATAGACCATTACACAAAGCCGGTTATCTACGGTCATAAAAAAGAGACTGAACTTCATGACTGAAGATAATAAACAATCGCCAACGATTGAAAAAGCCACAGCGATAAACGGTGCGATACTCGCGTTATTCGCCTTGGTATCGACCGGATTAATTGCTGTCACTCACTTAATTACTAAAGACAAAATTGCCGAAGAAATCGAAGCAGCGTTGGCAAGACGTTTAAACGACATCATTCCTGCTGAAGCGTACGACAACGATGTTTATCATGACTGCATGCGAGTCAAAAGTGATGAGTTACTCGGCAGCCAAGACCATCAAAACGTTTATCGGATGCGGAAAGAAAACGAAGACTATGCAGTATTTATGACGAGTGTTGCACCCGATGGATATGCTGGAAAAATCAAGTTGGTTGTTGGAATTTACCAAGATGGAACGATTGCCGGCGTCCGGGTTACTGAGCATCAAGAGACGCCCGGATTAGGCGACAAAATCGAGATTGAAAAGTCTTCTTGGATAAAATCATTTGATGCAAAATCGCTAACGAATACGCCAATTGAACAATGGAAAGTAACTAAAGATGGTGGCGAGTTTGATGCGCTTACTGGGGCCACAATAACCCCTCGAGCAATCGTCAAAGCGGTCAAAAATACACTAGTATTCTATGAGCGATCTCGCGAAGAACTGTTTAATCCTGATACCTCGTGTGGAGTAACTGATGATTAAAGAAAACCAGCAAGTTGTCAAAGACGGCTTGTGGAATAATAACGCAGCCTTGGTGCAACTGCTGGGTTTATGTCCGCTTCTCGCCGTGACAGGAACCATGGTTAATGGTCTCGGTTTGGGGATCGCGACAACTTTTGTTTTGGTCGGTTCGAATGTCACAGTTTCGATAATCCGTAAACATATTCCACAAGAAATTCGCATCCCAATTTTCGTGATGTTAATCGCCTCATTTGTCACAAATGTTCAGTTGCTCATGAATGCCTTTACTTATGAGCTGTATCTCGTGTTGGGCATATTCATTCCATTAATTGTGACGAATTGTGCGATTATCGGCAGAGCAGAAGCTTTTGCGAGCCGAAACCCTGTGATTCCTTCGTTTATCGACGGCTTGGCACAAGGTATTGGTTTTACTTTGGTATTAATGATTTTAGGTGGTTTAAGAGAACTTGTTGGTCAAGGGACAATCTTTGACGGCGCCCACTTGCTGCTCGGTGAGTGGGCCAGAGAGCTCACATTACGTTTTTACATTACCGATCAAAAATTCTTGTTTGCAATCTTACCACCTGGCGCATTTATCGGATTAGGATTGTTAGTTGCGGTTAAAAACATCGTCGACAAACGCGCCACAGAAGCGAAAAACAAAGAACTGCCAATCTCCCCTATTCCGCAAAAGTCTTCTTAAGCCAAGACTCTAAATCCTCTCGCATGTAACCAACATGGGAATAGCGATAATTGGTGAACTTTCGGGGATTGTGGTGAACGAACTCTTTGATCGTCGTTTCGCCACTGGTTTTAACTTTGCCATCACTCGATTTCAGTACATACTTGAATTCAATTCGGTAATGTTCCGGATCTTTTAAAATACGCATTTCTCTATTTTGACTGCCAAAGAAATATTCGATGTATCCAGCTAAATCAAGATTAGTAATTTCGATCGTAAGCACATCATTTTCATCGATTACATCTTTCGCAATATCAGAAAACATCACATTAAACTGTTTCTTGATCGTTTTTATACTCGACTTTTTGCTTTGGCCTGAGAGCGTATAATCACTAAATTTCTTGGGTTCGACAAGCTCAACTTGTATTCCTGCGGCGGCAGTAGTCGACATGACGATTAACAGCAATGTACAGGCGATCAATACATAAGCTTTAACGTGGGATACTTTGATATTCACTTTTCTGCACCTCGTGATTAGGTTAAATGACGAATTTAATCGAAGTAACTACATGAATGCTTCTATCAATTTCTTTGCAAAATTCTTTACGCTAATGTGCACGCGCACACTAGACGCGAATCTCGACTTAACTCAAGACAACACAGTTCTTCCTGACTGGTTGTAACTCCTTGACTAGTTGTAACTTCCAAACTGGATATTCCCTCTGACTGATGACAAGATAGACGTCAACGCCTGAACAAATCCTGAATTTCCTCAATAATCTCGCCAGACAAGTAATGCTTCACTTTGCTTACTCTACCATGAAACCTTTCTAAAAAAGTGTAAATATGCGTAAGAATAGGAAAACCTAACTTACAACTAGGTTTTATATAACTGTTTTCAAAGATATCAGTCAGCGAAATTGTATTTCGGTGGTGGTATTTAGGTTAGCACTAATGTGAGATTATTGGGGCTGTTAAGTTTAAGCGTTTGCGTTTTTGATGGTTACGAGTATTACTTGGGTTTTCTTGTTCCCCTGTTAATCAGACAATCTGGTATACTTGTCGCTGGCAGAACATGTCTTTGCGGAGAATCTCAAGTGTCTGAAACAGAAGAAAATTTAGAAATCGAACTAAGCTTAAAAGATAAACTCAATTTAGAAACCGCCAAAATCAGCTGGAAAGAGCTTGAATTGTTCTTTGCGAAAGGCAACTTGCTCACTGTTTCACCGTCAAAAAACCTAATCGAGGTCGCCGAGCAAATTGCTAGCAACCAGCAAAAAGAGATTGAGTCGCTAATTCTTGAGAAAAATATTGAATTTGCTACACCGAGCTGGGTGAGAGAGAATTGTTCGGAGAATCCTACCCTTTGGGCGGTGGTAGTCGCACCCTATGTCGTCTGCCAACTCGCGACAGAAACGAGCCATTAGCTTTTTGTTAAATTCCCCCGAATACTAGAAGCACAGATTATCATCGATTCAAGTGGCTTTATTTTCAGATTCCTTTAGACATAAAAAAACGGCACGCTTTGCGTACCGTTTTTGATCTTCTGGGAGATTCTACCGCGCTTTCGCGCAATGACTACCAAAGAAGCATTGTAAACAGCTCAATAACGCCTGCTTTGCACACTTGCACACCGTCTTCAGTGATATGCTCAATCTGATATCCCTGGGCATGCAGTACGCCGAAAACAGTAGCAATCATTGCGATAGCAATAAACAAACTCACTTTGCTCGTCTTCTTTGCGCTTTTTCTGTTTAAAACCATAATAGTCACCTTCTCGTAGATTTAATTATCATCCCATAAATTTACAAGATAATCAAGCTTCGTCTCTGTTTCTGCGGATATAAATCGCACCTGCCAAGAATACCGCAGCGACAACCAATCCAATCCAAAACTCTGAAAAAGCAAATGCTTGGAACGGGCTTGTCAAATCCATATCTAAAACGTACCCGTCCTTTTCAAGGTTATTGATGCTAGCAGTCGCAACAATACCACCCCGTGCTATATGAACGCCTACCATCTCTAAAAATTCCGTTGAATTAAAAATGGTGCCTTCCGCAATTCCAACTAGTAATACGGGTAATGTGCCCCAAAGGATCGCAACTTTTTTAGCCCAAGCTGAAGCAAACATTAACCAGCCCCAAAGTGGCGCTAACCAAAGGTTTGAGATGATTAATCCCATCAGACTGTTGAATGCTACGACAAATAAGTTACTTGAGCTCCAAACTATCAAGCCTGAGTCGCCGCCAAACCATAAAAGTACAGTACCAAAAATCAAGGAGTAAATTTGAAATACCAGTAGAGCACAAAAATATAACACCGGTATGACAACTATTACTGTAAAAAATTTCGATAGTACGGTTTGCGTATCCGATAAGGGTAAAGACTTCCAAAATAATATACTTCGATCTTTTCTCTCGTCGTAGAGGCAACCGACGGCATAGAAGATTCCAACCCAGAACATCACAAACCCGAAGATTACAATCGGCGAGTACAATGCAAGTTGCACGACTTTATCGACCTCTTCCTCGCTATGGTTATCAATTTGTTCAACCAATTGCGGCATTTTGTTCAATAAAGAGAAATCATCGCCGTTTATTTCAATATTGCTCGACGTGATCAACCCCAAAATTAAGAGTGCAGCGAAAAACACCGTCATGGCCGTTGGAGTGATAAACATCGCTCCTCTATGCTCCCAATACTCTCTTTTAACTAACGCTTTGAAAGTACGCATTATTTGCCCTCCTTCATCTTGGCAACAAACAAGTCGGCTACACTGGGTGAATTCACTTCGCCAATTTCCTGCAATTGTTCGACAGGAACGCCTTCGAACAAGTAAACTTTTCGACCGAAAACATCTCTTTCAATCAACGGGTTAAGTGCTTTAGCCTGCTCAACATTTTCACGTGAGACCATCACTTCAACATAACTCTCCGCGACTTCATCCATTGATGCGTCCAACACAATCTGACCTTCTCTGATGAAAATTAAATCAGTCAACAGATTTTCAACTTCTTCAATTTGATGCGTAGTTACCAAGATACTTCTTCCTTCGTCAAAGAATTCGGCAAGCAATTGATTGTAGAATTCTTTACGATAAAGGATATCTAAGCCCAAAGTTGGCTCATCCAACACCAGTAACTCTGCTTCAATCGACATGACTAACGCCAAGTGCAATTGAACTATCATCCCTTTTGAGAGTTCTTTAACTTTAGAGTCCCACTTAATATTCGTTTTGTTTAAAAAGTGTTTCGCTCTCTCCAAGTTAAAATGGGGATGAACTTCTGTCACAAACTCAACTGCGTCTTTAACTTTGAGCCACTTGGGGAGGACCGCAACATCAGCGATAAAACATACTCGCTTCATTAGGTCATCTCTTTGGCCGGCGGGGTTCAAGCCAAGAACTTCTAGCTCACCATCAAAAGAGGTTAATCCCAAGATGGCTTTAAGTACGGTAGTCTTGCCGGCGCCGTTAGGGCCAACTAAGCCGACGATTTTACCGCGCTCAACTGTAAAATCGACTGACTTTAAAGCTTCAAAAGAACCGTAACTCTTACTCAATCCTTTCGCGCGAATGATTGTACTCATGAATTTTCTCCGTCATTAGCCGGTGCACGGTTTGCTAATTCCTCCAGATTTAAGCCTAATCGCTCTATTCGAACCATTATTCTGGGCCATTCTTCCTGTAAAAATTGCCGCTTTTCTTCATCGAACAAATGTTCTTTTGCACCATCGGTAACAAACATGCCTAATCCTCGCTTTTTTTCTAATACATTTTCGTCAACTAATTCCTGGTAAGCTTTCGAAACGGTTAACGGATTAATTTGGTAATCCGCGGCCACTTGCCTTACCGAAGGAACTGCTTCGCCTTCTTTGACTTCACCGTCCATGATCAACTCGACGACTTTCTCCTTCAGTTGCCGAAAGATTGGTGTTTGATCGTTCCACTTCATTGCATTCATATAAGTTCTCTCAACTCGTATGGTTAATAACACTCTCTTTAGTGTTGTATTGAACTATAACACCACATCAGCCTAGTAATCAAATATCAACTATTACATGATATATATCTTGTAAACTACTGTTATATATAGTTTTTTACGTTTATAATTCGAAGATTAAAACATTTGTTAACAATTAGATGGCCAATTTTTCAGCGAAAACTTCCTTAGTTGCACTGTGGGTATTCATTGTAATCGTCATCAGTGGCGTTTTTGGGATCGGCATAAGCTTGTTGCTCGGAATAGTCTATGCACTCGTAATCGGCAATCAGTTTCAAATTAAAACTCAATGGGCTGCCGGTTTAATTTTAAAGACCAGCATCGTTCTCTTGGGTTTTGCTATTAATGTGACTGATGTTTATGAAACAGCAAGAGATGGTTTTGTCGTTACGTTAGTGACTATCCTATTCGCGCTAATAGTTGGTTACCTCATTGGTTTGCTATTTCGTGTTGAAAAACCGCTCGCGTTTTTAGTCTCTAGCGGCACAGCAATTTGCGGTGGCAGCGCGATAGCGGCAGTTGCTCCAGCAATTAACGCTAAACCTAATCACGTAATTATTTCGATCACTATCGTTTTTTTACTTAATGCTATTGGCTTAATCATTTTCCCAGGTATCGGACAATACCTGGGCTTATCGCAAAACCAATTTGGACTGTGGGCAGCGTTAGCGATTCATGATACCAGCTCGGTGGTTGGTGCCGCTGGAGCGTTTGGTGAAGAAGCGCTCAAAGTAGCGACAACAACCAAGCTTGCAAGAGCATTGTGGATAATTCCATTGGCGCTCGTTGCAAGTGTAATATTTAACCAAAATAGACGGTCTGTTTCTATACCCGTTTTTATTGTGTTTTTTGTTCTCGCCAGCGGTGTGACAAGCTTTTTCAATTTACCAGTGTTTTTAGAAGAAATGATTCCTGCGCTTGCGAAAACAGGTATGGCATTAGCCCTATTTCTGATTGGGGCTGGTTTTAGTAAAGCCACTCTCTCGGGTTTACAATGGGGCGCCTTGTGGCAAGGCGTGGTTTTATGGATACTAGTGTCGTTGTTTTCTTTGTGGTTAGTGATTAAATTTTAGTATGCGTATATTTCCTCCTATCGACCGGCAAGCTCAAATTCGCGAGAACTCTGCAGAAATCGCAAGCTTATATGAAACGACGGATAGCTTGGTTATCTTATGGCATCAAGGAAAGGTGCTAATCGAAAATAATGATTTGAAGTATTACTCTCCAAAGAGCCTCATTCAAACAGGCGCCGCTTTATCGGAGCCGCTTTACCTGGGCCAATTAGATGAGCAACACATTTTTGTACAAGCTTTAGAGCAACTTGATGCCCATTTTAGCGCAATGGAAATGGCTAATCTTAGAAAAGTCGGCTTGTATTTAGATGATCAAAAACTGGGCTTACTTTTCTACGCACAAGGCCTTTTAAACTGGCATCAGACGCATGGTTATTGTGCTAATTGTGGTACGCAAACGGTTTTAGTTTCAGCGGGACACTCGCGAAAATGTCCAAATGAGACTTGTGGAAAGAGCCATTTTCCACGCATAGAACCGGCAGTGATTTTTTCGGTTATAAACAACGAAGAAGCAGAATCTAAAATCCTACTCGCGAGGCAGGCTTCTTGGGACGAAAATCGTTATTCAGTTCTGGCCGGCTTCGTCGAATCAGGCGAGACACTCGAAAACGCGGTTGAACGCGAAGCTTATGAAGAGGTTGGTATTCAAGTATCTGAAGTTAACTATGTCGCTTCGCAACCTTGGCCGTTTCCCAGCTCGCTCATGTTGGGATTTGAATCGATCAGTGAAGAGTATGATATTCAGCTAAACGATGACGAAATCGAAAAAGCAATATGGGTGAGCGCCGCTGAATTAACCGAACATATTGCCGCTAAAACCATCAAACTTCCCTTCTCCGTATCAATCAGCTGGCACTTGATCGATCGTTGGTATCGTGACCAAACTGGTCAATCTTTGAAATCATTAAAGTAATCCTATGTTGAACAAGTTTCTGAAACGTCGAAAAACGCTTTTCGAAAACCGAAAATTTGCCGGTAAAAAAGCATTAGGCTCTCTATTGTCAGCGTTATTTTACCTCGGCGTGGTTGCCGTGGTTTTTTGGTGGCAAACACGCGACATGCTGAGTACGGAAGAAAAAGCGCCAATGATGAGTTTCACACTTATCGACGTCAATGGTCGACCCTATCAATACCAATTTAATAATGGTGAAAAAGACACGTTGATCTATTTTTTCGCGCCATGGTGCACTATTTGTCACCTCTCAATCGAAAACACCGAGACAGTCAGGGAAGCTAATTCTGACAGTTTAAATACGATAATTGTGGCTCTCGACTGGAAGAACTTGCAGGAGGTAGATGCTTTTTTGGCGGAACATCACTTAAATTCTCCAGTGGTTTTAGGCACTAATCAGATTCAACAACAATTTAAAATCAGTGCTTTTCCGAGTTACTACTTTATTGACAGAAACGGCTTTGTGAAAGCGAAAAGTAAAGGCTATACCACTAGCCTTGGAATGAGAGCAGCAGTAGAAATTAATACAAAAAAAGGCGACTAAAAGTCGCCTAAATTAAACAGTCTAAAGTTGTAATTATTAATTTAGTTTAATGGACAGCCTTGCTCATTGAAGTCCACTAGATTTTGAATCAAAACACCATAATTATTGTTATCAAAGCTGGTTTGAAACGCTTCAATTACCGCATTTGCGGTCATATCATAGTTGACGCCATTTGCCATTGCGTTCAAGTATGCTGCTGCAGCGTGTCGCGCAGCCATGTTCACCTGACCACCACTAGCATTTAATGCTTGGAGTAATGATGGCTCATAAATTTTGCCTTGCTTCTTAATTTTTATTTCGATTGAACGGCCAAATACTTCATAAAAACTGATGTTTGTATCGACAGGCCAAGAATCTAGATGGTGATCTTGCTTCCAATAACCCGGCGTACAGCCGTCACCACCAACAGGAGTATCTTCACAATAGGCCCAGGCATTATCAGAATACGATTGATAACCAAGTTCTGGATGCAAGGATGGCAATCCCGTAACGGTCATTATATTTTCTTTATACCCTGTCTCACCAGCGCAAAACCCGACAACTTCAGTTGTAAATCCACGATCAGTCGGATCATTGAATCCAAAAGCCAGATCTTCAAGCGGCTCAGAGATATTTAACATTGGGTCTTCCAACGTTAGGTCAACGAAGCCACCATTAGACTCTGGACATTTAATGACCGTAAACCGAAAATGCGCAGTATCGCTGATCACAACCGCTTCTGCTTGGGTGTTAGCGTCAAACCAAGCAATGCCATCATTACTCACTTCTTTCTTCACACATAGCTTGTAGGATGCATTAGCTTCCAATGAAAATAATGCGGAGACTAGAATTAATAGAACAGACAGTGAAAACTTCACAAATATCCCTTTCATGATATATCCCTTTATTTGAAATTAAACATATAAACTCTGTTTGAGATATATGGCTTAGACAAAATTTAGAATATTGTGAAGTACTATTTTTATCAGTGAAATAACAATTGTTTTAAATTACTTTTGTTTATAGAAAAAGAAGATAAAAAACCTTATTTCAAATAACTATATAAGCTACTATAACGATTACCAAATGGCGGTAAATCAACGCTATTTGGGGACTGGCACTAATCCGAGAGATAAGGCTTAACATTTTGAAGGAAAGTGAATGAAATACCAAGTTACCCTGTTCGTGCCGCTCATTTTTTTGTGGCTTGCAACAAAAGCGCTGGCTGTTGAAGTTCAATCCATCCAAGGCCAATCTTTGTTGGGCTCACCGCTGCTCGCAAAACCACTCGATCATCAACGCCAAGCCAAGCAAATTAATGACTATCAAGGTGCCCTAAAACGCTATCAATCAGACCCCAACAACGCAAATGCACTAATCTGGTTGGGTAGACGAGTTGCCTACTTAGGTGACTTTCAAGCTGCTATAAAAATCTTTTCAGAGGGCATCGAAAAACATCCAACCGACGCGCGATTCTATCGCCACCGAGGGCACCGCTTTATCAGCACCCGACAATTTGACAAAGCGATCAAGGATTTTGAAGTCGCAGTAAAGCTTATCGACGGCAAAGACGATGTTATCGAGCCAGACGGTATTCCTAATGCGCAGAACATCCCCGTCAGTAGTTTACATTCCAATATCTGGTATCACTTGGGGTTGAGCTACTATTTAAAAAACGACTTAAACCGTGCCGCGAACGCTTTCGAGCAATGTCTTCAAACCATACAAAACAACGATAATTTAGTTTCTGCATCACACTGGGCCTATATGATTGCTCGAGAATCAAACAATATTGACAAAGCAAACGCCATACTCAAAAAGGTCGATAAAAAAACCGAAGTAATCGAGAATACGGCTTATTTAAACTTGTTATTGTTCTACAAAAACCAGATCTCAGAGACCGAGCTATTAGGCCCAAAAGGCGATCAACCAGCAGTTTCTGAAGCCATAATGTATGGGTTAGGTAACTGGTATCTCTACAATGGTTATGAACGCAAAGCCTATCAAATTTTTGAAAAGTCTCTCAATGAGGGGAACTGGGCAGCATTTGGCAACATTGCCGCTGAAGCGAAACTCAGCCGTCGCCAATAAGTACGGCCGTCGTTAAATAAAATTGGTCGTCATTCATAAAAGTCGTCATTCATAAAAGTAGTGGTCATACGAGAAGATTTTGAAAAGCTTTACTATAATCATCGAATGCTTGATTGATAAATTAGGCGTAAAACTTAATATGACATTAAACCACTATTTCATAAAAGCGAGCCAACTCTGTCTGGTCGCCTCCGTCGCTCTCTGCTGGCATTTTAACTTAAAAGCTTCAGATTCACTTGGCCGAGCACCGCAACCATCTCAGTGCGAGCTGACTTTTGGGTGGACACACTACCCGCCTTATCAAGTCACGGGAGAAAACGGTATTCCTTCGGGACTGCATATCGAATTAATTCAAGCCATTACTCAAGAAACAAACTGTGTTTTGAATTATGAGCAGGGCTACTATGGAGATTTGGTTGAAAAACTCAAAAATGGCAAATTGGACTTCGTTGCTGATGCAAGCATCACCGAAGAGAGACAGCAATTTGCTCACTTTTCTATTCCCTATCGTAATGAAGCGATCGTGCTGTATGTTAGAGAGCAGTATGCGAAATACTGCGATGGGCGCGATTTAGAAAAAATTTTTCGGATGCCCTTTCGCATCGGCGTAACTCGCGGTGTCTACTATGGCGAAGAGATTGAACGAATCCAAAACTTAACACCTAAAATCGATTCCATTGTTTATGTTGCTAATCGCGCAGAATTAATCAAATTTGTCGAACAAAGTATCATCGATGGCTTTTTTGAAGATCCTGCCGTTTACGCTTATGAAACACGAACTGAGAATAGAAACTTTAAACTCGCTAAATGCAAGTTAGCAAAATTCGCTCCCGTTTCTCTGATGTTTAGCAAAAAAACAGTTTCTGAAGATATGCTGCCAATATTTAACCAAGCCATACAAAAAATTAAAACCAGTGAAAAATATCAAAAAGACTGGGGATGGAAGTTTTAGCGCGACTCACTATCAAGCGATAGTTTAAACACAGTAGAGAGACTCATTCAGGCGTTTATCGGAAATAAAAAAGCCTGCAGAAATGCAGGCTTTAAAATTTGGTACCAGAGGGCGGACTCGAACCGCCACACTCTCACGAGCGGGGGATTTTGAATCTGCCGCTTACTCCTTATTTTTCAAAGCATTACCCCCTCTTTTCCTAGCAAAAACTGTTAAATCAGCCCTTATAAATCAATGGTTTGGCCACCAAACTTTTCAAATATTAGGAAACTTTTAGGGAGTATTTCATGAAAAAAGGATTCGCAATTTCATTTAGTGTTTTGTTCATTTTATTGGTCGCTACGGGGGTCTACGAAGAGTATCAAGAAAGTAAAAATCCCCCTGTTCTTCTGACTGAAGATCCCGAACTGAAAGCGATCAAATCAAGAATCAAGCAAATCGACGAACGCTTAAAGCACACCCTGCCTCATCCGCAGCATTTAGTTGACGAGCGCGCCGAACTAGTTGCTAGATTAAAAAATAGATTAAACGATGGAGAACAAAATGTCTCAGACGAATAAAAGAGAAAGAAAAACTGTTTGCTGTGCTTGTGGTAGTGAGCTATTGGAAGCTGATATAGCAATTTGCTCTTCATGTCTTCTTCCCTACCACAAGGACGAATGTGCCATAAAGTCAGGTGACAACGTCATTTGCGGTAAATGCGCTCAAGTCGGCGAGCACACAATACAGGAATAAACAGAAATGTTTAATTATTTTAAAGATTTATTAGCAACACTTCAGCGCATTGAAGCTCACTTAGAAAAGTTATCTCGGTGCTTAAAAGAAAACCATAACAATCATGGCGACCAGGCAAGCTTATCTACTAAGCATTGGAACCAAAACGGATACTAAAGGTAAAGACAGAAATGAGTGATGTTAAATGCCCATATTGCGGCGAAGAACAAGAAATAAATCATGATGATGGCTACGGTTACGAAGAGGACGAGAGGCACGAGCAGTATTGTGTTGGATGCAATAAAACATTTAAGTTCACCACTTCTATCACTTATAACTACGAAGTTTTTTGCCAAAAAGAAGATCACGTTATGGAGCCTTTCGGCGATAAGTGGCCCGGAATGTATGAATGTGAAAAATGTGATTTCTATGAGAAACGCTAACGCTACGGCTTTCCATTAAAGTCCCATTTCGTGTAGTGTGGAGAGGTGGGCATAGATTTTTATAGTCTATGTATCTTTTACTATCAAAAAGAGATGCAAAAGATACATGAGTAAGGCAATTGCATTAAAACCGAATCAAATTAATAAAGTTTTAGATAAAATTTTATTGATGCAAGACTGGCAAACTAAACGGGCTGTTATGGCGATTTCGCATGCTGCTTTAAGAGTAACTGAGATTGCATTACTAGAGGTTAGAGATGTAATCACACCGGCTGGCAAATTAAGAGATGAAGTCTTTTTACCAGCTCGAATTTGTAAAGGTACGAAGTCTCGGACGGTTTGGTTTAGTAATCAAAAAACTAGGACAGCAATCCAAGAATACATCGAATATCGAATTGAAAAGCGCTGGGGTTTAGGTTTAATCAAAGATGCTTATCAAGGGTTAAATCCGGATAGTCGGTTAATATTTAATAACCGCGGTCGGCCGTATGGTTTGGTCACAAAAAAAAGTGAAAATGGTTGACGGTAGCTTGCAGGATTACAAAGCCTGTGAAACGCTCAGAATAATGATTCAGGGCATATATGATAGATGTGGCTTTAAAGGAGCTAGTTCACACACTGGACGCAAATCATTTGCTACTAACGCAGCTATTAGAGGTGTTGATATTGATCGAATTGCTGAAGCTATGGGTCACGACGATTCAGACATGACCTTAAAATATATTCAAATCGATCAGGATAGAATTAAAAGAATGTACGAGGACGCAATCTAATGACTAAAAAAGTTACTCAGGCGAACATCTGGTGGAATGAATATACCAAGGAGCAGTACGGATGGTCTTTAACAATTATTACCGTCGGGCTATTCGGGTGGTTTCAAATTTTTAACTATGTGTCTGAGCCTGCTCAATTCTGGTTTCAGAGGTCTGGTTCAATTATTGTAATGCTAGCCGCGATTGCAGAAGTGCGTGTTTTTTCAAAAATTAAACGGCTAGAAACCCAGGTTCTTATTTCTACATTGATGGCTGATAAGATAGAGCATGGTCTTAAAGCGGCGGGAGATGTAAGTAAAAAAGCGATTGAGCCATGGGAAAAATTTGGTGTCATCTTAAATCTATTTTGGCTTCTGGCCGGAACCATTATTTGGGGATATGGAGACCTAATTTACTCTAACATTTAAATTAAAGGAAAGTTTTAAAGCCCGAAATAATTATCTTTAAAGATTTACTAAAGCTAGATTGCGTAAAAAAATTGATAAGATACAGAGCGGAGCTTTTGAAATATATCACAAAATAGCGTATAAATTTCAGTCAAACCTTGCAGTCAAAAGGAGATTTCTAAAACTTATTAATGGAGAAATGCACATGTACTATAAGATGTTCAATATTACGATAAAATCTATTCTCACATTGCTTTTCGTTAATTTTAACAACCCAATCTTGGCATATGAAATATGTTCCGCAAAGTTTGAGAACCTTCTAAGAAACGAAGAGTTCTCAACCTACTATGATGAAATCTCGAAAAATAGCGAGCAAAATATCGATGTAAAAGTCACTGGAAAAGGAAGTGGTGGCTCGAGCAAAAACAACGCATTTAACAAGGTTAACTTTATTCACACTGCAAGGTCTGTTCTAGATGTTGCTGGCTTAAAAGCAGTATTAGATAGTTGCACTGGAGATGAACCTGGACTAAGTTATCATGGCTATGACACCAGAAAAGATTTGTTTGTGTTTTTTAAATTCAACCGAAAGTATGAAGGGCAAAAGCCATTAAAGTTGTTTTTAAAAAAAGCTGTAACCGAAAATCTCCAATGTCAATTCGATAATTTAAAAGATAGTAAATTCTATAACAGCTATACCACAATACCCTGTAAACGTTTAAATACGTTGCCATATCGATTTAGTCTACCAACAAATTATTTTTCTATAGAAGCTTCACCGGATAAAGGAGCATACCACGAAGTCGTCAATATCAATAATGGGAATAAAACTCTGGACTCGAGAAGAGCTAAATGTCCAGGTAATATGGTGGTACGCATGTGTGAAGCCAACTTAGTCGGCAATTCAGGTAACTTAGGTAGTCAGTGTGGAGTAGATATTGGATTTAATTACTGCGGAGTTAAGTCGAATGTTGTTGTTGGGAACGGGCAAAAGTGTCAAATGATTGCGCGATGTACGAACGTCTTTCGCAATAAAATTAATTGACGGAAAGTTTATCGTCTCTTGAATTTGCATAGCTGCTTATGTCGTGATAATAATCGAAAAGGAACATGTAAACACACATTCACAAAAAGGAGACAAAGCACGTGAACAACCACTCAGGAAAAAGTAATAAAGTAGAACCACCAATAAAAGAGCTTTCCTCCAATGATCAAAAATTAATTGAAGATCACGCACTCACATATTTAAAAAGAACGTTTCTGATTGTCGTGTTAATGTTTGGTGTGACGGGAGGGGTTGCTTTTTAGGGTGGTAAGATAATTTACGAGGGAAAACTTAACGAAATCAGCGATACTTTAAAAGTAGAAGGAAGAGACACCCTTCAAATCGCACTCCGCAGTTTTGAAGAAAAAACATCCGAAAAATTAAACAATCTTGAGAACACCTCAAATAGCGACCTACCCGAACATATTCGAGAACGAATAGTAGATTTAGAAAACAAAGTAAATGAGAATAAAATTGTTTTTAGTCAAATCGAACATAGGTCAAAAAGGTTTGAAATCAACGCAGGCAGTATCGCTGATGGTGCATCAGATTGCCGTGAAAATGAAATTGTTCTTAGTGGCGGGTTCGAATGTGTCTCTAACGAGTATTTTTGCCGTGACTTAGTCATACACCGCAGTCTGAGAACAAGCCAAACAACCTGGGCAGTTAAAGCGGAAAATAGAGGTCAAAAAAATAGAATTGAATTTCGAACCTGGGCTGTGTGCGGTCAGTATTCTGCAACTAATACACAGTAAATTTTGTCAAAAATAACCTAGGAAAAGCTCATTGTCAGAACTTATATCTCGAAAGGAAATAACTGCAATATTAAAAGATATGAAGTGTCACAAATGTAAGCAAGGTGTTTTTCATCCGACTGTTGAGTTGTCAGTTGAAAACACCAATCCCAAACAGTGGCAGCACAGGTGCACCAGCTGTAAGTATGAGGTTTATTTGACCAAAGTCTATCCTCTAATCGAATATAAAGAGAAAGATTTCATGTTTGCAGATTCACTCCGTTTTGAAAGAAACCCTAATGAAGTAAGTTTGCACAGCACTAAGACCTAGGAGTATGGGATGAAAATTGTCACAAGTAGCAAGTCATTGCTTGAGCAGTCGGAAAAATTACTCGCCTCTATAAAAGAAATAGAGGAAGCGTTTAATTATTCCGAAGCAGATAGAGTTCAAGAAGTCACACACAAACTTGTTGAATTCTACCGAAACCCTCATTCATCACATCTTGAATTCTCAAAGAAGGTTTATGATGCAATTAATCAATCCAAAGCTATGGCGGAAAGTTTAGAAGAACTTATTGGGAGCGACATTAGTAGCCAAAGAACAACCCTTAGGCACGAGCTAAGAGAAATTTCCTCAAGAGCTATTTATGCTTGGGTGCCTTGGTTTTCTACAACTCTAAGGTGGACCGCTGGAGTTATTTTAGCTGTCCTTCTCTACTCTACGCTAGTCTATTGGTCAAAGCTTTCTAAAGCTGAAGAATGTGATGCTAATGATAAAAAGTGTGAAGAAATTCAGTGGGAGTTTGTGATCCCGATAAAGGACTCTATCAATCAATTCGTTACATCAAGTAAATAGGGTGAATTATGTCTATTAATGAAATGCGTGAAGGTTATACCGCGATTGTTGAGCACGTCAGCGATAACATTCAAGAAACAATTCAGGGTGATTGGCCGGTAGATTATGACTTGGAGTCCTGGGAGTCGATACTCAAGCAAAAAATTGAGGAAGTTGCGCCAGTTGGTGAGATTCTGGATTTAATCGTTATCTATATGCTCCGCACTCACTCTATTGGCAGTGCAGTCAACACTCTGGTTGCGACCGAACGTAACGAAATCAGATTAGACGGAAATGCGGCAAGTCAGAATACGATTTTTGAGGAGATTGCCAAGTGCGGCAATCAAAGAATTGGGACAACTGGCCTACTCCCTTGTTAGATTTATGCAAAAAAGCCGGCTTTACCATGCGCGGTATTCGTGAATATAGGCAAGAGCCAGCCTAATGGAAGAAGATCCAAGAGAAAAGTTTTACAAGCAAATGGAGCCTGCGTATGCTATGGCTAAGCGTGATTCAACTATTTCTATAATAAAGAAGTATGGGCTGGTAATATTCGTCGTTTTGCTCATCATTCTGAATAGTCTCGGTTCGAACAAGTCTACTTGCAACTCAAATGAACCATCTAGTGAGCAAGATTCGCATTGCCATGCGGAAAACTATAGTTACCCGGGCGAAGACTAAAGGAACTTAAAATGATGATGAAAAAATCTCTTATTGCAATTATTTTAACTTTATCGCTAATTTCTATTCCAAAAGAATGTTTTGCGGGACAACAAGAGTTTTGCAATGGATTTAAATCAGGTTATATTGCTGGTTACATGCGCGCATCGGGAAGTAACTTAGACCCGTTGACTCCGATGTGTCCTACTCAACCACTAAAAGGCTCAGGGGAACCAAAATCTGATTACGAGCATGGTTATATGATTGGGTATGAAATCGGCTCTAAGAAAATTTAAAGGGATTTGAATGAAAGATTCAGAAAAAAACAGGTTCAAAGAAAAAACGTTTGAAGAAGAGCGCCAAAAAGTACTTTTCTCATCCTTTATGCGCCGAATCGTTTTACGATTGATGGTCGCTGCGTTGATTTTATTGGCCGTTTCTTTCTTTCTGGTAGGAAATGACTTTATCAGTAATGACTTATATAAAATAATCTCTTTTTCCTTTTATTTTTCATTCGCTCTTTTTTCCTTGCTATTGCTTTTGGAGCTGGTTTTTGATGTTGATGTGTTTGGTTGGTCTGCTACTTACTTTGATCAGCAGCCAAATATTCTTAAGCAAGATGACAAAATAGCGAATAGTTCAGGTATCGAGGTAACAAGTGACGAGAGCTTGATAAGCCTGCTCGATGAATCGTTAGACAAACAACCATTTGATCTTTATTACACTGACCTTATTGTTGCGTCTAGAAAAATCTCAAAAAACATGCAAAATAGAGCCGGTATTTATCTTTTTTCTGGAGTAGTAATTGCGGCAATAGGAATCTTTTTGTTTTATCTTCAGGTTCAAGAATTTTCAAACAATAGTGGCGCGTTAGAGGATTATTTATCTAATATGTGGCCATATGTAAGTATTTTACTTTTTGTTGAGTTTATAGCGCTTTTTTTTCTGCGGCAATACAAGCCAGCGATGGACGAGTTCAGACATTATGATTCTATTACCCGAAGTAGAGAGGACGCGCTAGCAAAGCTTAAATTAATTAATGAATTTGATGATAAAGAATTAGTGATAAGAATTTTGGACAAAATAGCCTTGAGTTCTTCCCCACATGTTTTAGAGAACGGTCAAACTACTGACCTAATCGAGTCAAAAAAGTTTTCGAAAGACGAACTTGAAATATTTAAGAAAATCATCGACAAAATCAATATGGGTTAATTTTTGATGGGTTTTGCGTTTCAAAAATTCTTATATACCCCACCTGGATTGGTGGGGTATGTTTGTTTAACTCCTAAGCAATTTGCAAAGTTTAGTTTATTTCACAATTAGGAAATCTAGGAGGACAGTCCGGTGGATCAATTGGGTCTCCCCCGCCACCTCCGCCGCCGCCAGATGATGGAACATCGATAATAGTCACATAGTTTGAACTGTTTGAGCACACACTGCCCAAGCACGCCTGAACAAAATAAGTATGCTCTATGTTATCAACCATAAGATTTCTGTAAATAATCTCCGCAGTGCCTGGAACGTTCTTCCAAAGCTCCCAATTACCAGTTCCAATTTTACGCCACAATTTGTATGACGTTGCGCCCGGGGAATCTGTCCAATTAAGGAAAAATGATGACGAGTTAGATGTCGAACTCATAGTCGGAACTGCTGGCGAGATGTTGAAAGATACTTCTTGGCTCGCGCTCAGACCTGTCGAGTCACTTACGGTAAGTCTGACTGTGTATGCAGCTGCTTTTTGGAAAGTGTATTGAAAGTAATTTGTTCCAAATGAGTTATGTACCTGAGTCCCATTTTCAAAGACATACCAACTAAATTGAATAGCATCCCCATTTGGGTCGTATGACTTTCCACCACTGAAATTAAATGTAGAACCGACTGTGTAAGAAGGAGAATTGGTTATTTCTAGAACCGGAACCGGAGGCGTAGGTACTTCGTCGGTAGTAACCCACTTACTTGCAGCTAGTGAGTTTAGATTCATCTCAGCTATGTTATTGTGCTGTGAATCACCGATTGGATAGACATCGACATCGTAGTTTGTTTCATGGTTATTTATGAGCGATGAAAAAAGCGCCCAACTAATCCAAGCTTCGTCCTGAGCATTCGGGTATTTGGCTTCCCATTCTTCTCTTGACGCCATAATTGACCAGTAAGCTTCTTTTTCTCCTGCAGAATTTAACCGAAGCCCAACATTCCCGCAGGCAGGGCACTGCCCAGGGCTTGTAGGATGGTATTCAGAATGGTCAGCTCCGAGTAAGTGTCCCAACTCATGAGCCACATGATCGCCCAGGTTTACTTGATATGAATAAAGCGAATAATAGAATTCGGAAAATAAAGCGCTCGCATAAGCATAATATCTGGCGTTAGGTGTATTACGAGTCAATGTATATGCCTTGCCAGTCGCGACTGAATCTGGTTCTGTTCTCAATAAAACAACTATATCCGCATTGTTTAAAGCTTTGATTGACTGAACATCATCGTTAGTCCTCATTTCTTCGAGGTCTATAGACATGGAGCGAGTACAACCTTGATTCAATGTTGTTACACAAGTCATTGAGTTTGGAACAATGCTCATTGCTGGTCGCTGACCTTCATGCGTTACACTTTTGAATCTAAAATTGGCTCCTACAGCCTCCAAATTGAGATTAATGTTGGCAAGCTCTAATTGAAGCTCGGCAAATAAGGTAATTAACGGTACAGCATTGTTGCTAGTACTCGCATAGTGATATTCGTACAAAAATTGTACGTTAATTTCAATGGGATTGCTTGATGAAGCATTACTTGATGTGAGCGTCCCTTCAGGTATTAAAGCTAAAGATTCTCTTAAGTTTTTTTTTGCTTCTCTAAGATTGGGTCGCTTTTAGGAATAGGCATTTTATCATCCCCGGGGAGCGGTTTAGTAGCTTTAACCTCTTCACTGGTGTATTCGTATACACTGATAAACGCTTCTTCTTTATCTCCATTCCGGCGAAAAACTACTCTCAGGTCGTCGGTATTGAATCTACCACCTATATACCCGTTGCTCGCCACATGCATCTGATGTTTTCCGCTACCCATATATTCATACTCAACTAAATAAGTAGTATGGCTGTTTTTGTTTTCTAAAGACCCGTCTGCTAACAACCTTGGAGACTTAGATTTAACTATGCGAAGAATTGTCGTATTTTCCGACAATACATTACCTTGTTCAAAGTTCACATCGACTTCTAGTTTTGCGGCTTCGTTACGATCTAATTCTAGAATGTTATTCGCAGAACCCCCTTTGCTGTTATAAAGATGGTCAATATGTTGGAAGAATGACATTGCTGTTCCTGTACTGACCTGAGTAGTATATTGATAGTTCCCCTTGTTACTCGTAGAAAAGTCGGATACTCGCAAAGATCTTTTGCTAGCATCAATTTTTGCTTGGTTATTAACAAATATCTGAGATGCAGAAACTTGATACTTATTAGATAACCCTGCTGGAGATTTCGACGAATTGGAGCCGCCGCATATTCCTGCGGCACTATAAAAAAGTAATAGTAATCCTATTATTCTCATTAGTTTTCCTTGTTTTTAATTGATTCAGTTAGTTGTTTAAATTATTCGACCCAATAAATCTCTGTCATAAAACTTTTGGGCATGAATAAGAAAACTTATCAAATACGTCCCTACTCGCCAATCTTAACGTATCTTGTCTAAGAAAGGGTTTAGAATTCGAGAAAATGTAAATAAATTATCTCAAGAACATATTTGCCGCGTATTCTAAATTAGTTATTTGAGGAAGTACTATAAATATTCGGACAAAAGTTAGTAAATTTTCGCCATTTCGATAAGATTTGTACAAAAATCATACTGACAGGTTATTTTTTAAACATAGATTTTTCATACTTCTGGTATTTTTAACGAAGCAATTTTTTCTAATGATCGTTCTGGCCTATTCCTTGGCACGCGATTTATGCTCTTGCTTTTTTATATATTCGCTCAAGAACTGTTATACCAAATATACATTGAGACTAAAACTCGTATATTATCCCCAATAACATATCCAAAACAAAGGACTAACATGTGAATAAAATAGTACTCTTGCCGATTTTGTTTCTCTTTACTTCACAGCCAACATTCGGCTCATCAGAAGTTTCCGCGAAAGAGTGCAAAGGGCTTGATGAAAAAATTAACACCGTCAAGGAAAAACTGAAAAATGGATACACCTCAGGGCGAGGCGAAGGCCTTAAGAAAAAATTACGAGAATTGAGGTCTTTACATCACACTTGCCGCAACAAGGGTTACTCAACCAAAAGTCGAGATCAAGAAAGGGACTAATTAGTAAAAGTTAGAGGCAAATCTATATAATGCTACTACACTAAAGCCAACAACTACTTATGTTAATGAAACTGAGTTAGTTGCCCCAAACGCGATTTATCCAGGCAAAACAGCATAGAGAAATTGTTCATCTGTCGGAAGTTTTCTCGTATGTTGTACGGTTAAATTGGAGTGAGTCAATTAATTTTTTAGCCATCCCCTTAATCTTGAATGCCTACACTCAAAAACTCCTTTCAACCTCTGCCAGCTCCACTCAGTAGTGATACCAAGCTCTTTTTTTAGTCTGGATTAAGTTCTCTCAATTTCTGCTTTTATGTTTTCTTTTTCGAGATTCTGATGTGCGACCTGTCTCAAGGTATTGTCATTACCCTTATAACCGGCATCTCTTGCAGCTTGAACGCCATTGCTACCGTTTGCGAGATAGTTATCAATGAACGAGCGCTGCTTGTCTGTAAGCTTTGGATTCGTTTTCATAACCCAAATAACATAACAAGGATTCGATTTCCAAAAATCTATCCAGTTGGGTAGAATCTTCTGAAAATGAAAAGCTAAAGGAATGTGCTTATGAAAGATAATGTAGAGATAACTAGAAAGATTGTTGTTGGATTCACTATAGTCTGGGTAATTTTTTGGATTATTTATGCAGTTTCGGCATCTACGAATCTGGATGAATCAAACTATAACAACTGGGGAGATTTTTTAGCAGGCACTTCTGCGCCACTTGCATTTGCATGGCTTATCTACGGCTACTTCATGCAAGCAAAAGAGTTGAAAAAGAACTCAGAGCTGATAGAAAAGCAATTGACGGAAATTAGAGAATCTGTAAAACATCAAGGCTTGATAGCTGAAGCTACAGAAACGGAAGTACAGGTTAGCAAAACTATGTTGGAGAACGAACAAAAGAAATATGAAGTTCAATTTTCGCCACGATTCGTTTTTAAACAAGCTGTGGCTGGTGGAACACCAACAGCTGGTTTTATCCAAAAAAAATTAGTCTTCTGCAATATGGGGCTAGAAGCCCATGCCATAAAGATAAGTGGTCACAGTTTATCCTACCAATTGAATGTAAAAGACAACCACAAACCTTCAATTGCCGAAAGAGAAGAATTCTCTCTAATTATAGAGTATTCAGAAGGTCTAGAAAAAGAAAAGAAATATAAGATGATAATCGAGATCGATTATGTAAACTGTTTAGGATATGAATCAAAATTGTTTTTAGCAATCGAATTTACTAAAGGAAATATTGTGGTTTTCCCTGCACTCCCAAAACAAATACCAAGTTTATCGAAAGGATCCTGATAATGGACTTAAAGATAGTAAAAAACATCGTCGTAACGTTCTCAATCGTGTGGGTGGTATTTTGGGTATTGTATGGGGTATCCGAATCTAGCAATTTAAAAGAGTCTTTCTTCAATGAGTGGGGCGATTTTTTCGCAGGTACCGCTGCTCCTCTAGCATTTGCATGGTTAGTTCTCGGTTACTTTCAACAAGGTAAAGAGCTTAGCGAAAACACTGATACGCTCAAGCAACAAATTACAAAACTAGAAGAATCATTAGATTTGCAAAGACAGCTCGTCGAAGCCACGAAAGAGGAGATGAATGTCTACAAAGAAAAAATAAGAAAAGACGAAGAGCGCTATTATCTTGAGAATCAACCTCGATTTGTCTGGTTAAAAACGAAAAAGAGACCTATGTCGATTGGCGATCTTGAGCTAATTATGGACGTCTCACTCAAAAATATTCAAGCCGAAGGATATGAGATTGTTTTTTCAATCAAGTCTAAAAACCTACCATGGGTACGCCTAGAGTTTAACTCCTTTCCCGTTATTATGCGTGGACAGGAAGTAAAAATTTCATTTGCTTTGTCTTCTAAAGATATAGATTTTCGA
This sequence comes from Aliikangiella marina, assembly GCF_007004765.1. GTDB lineage: Bacteria > Pseudomonadota > Gammaproteobacteria > Enterobacterales > Kangiellaceae > Aliikangiella > Aliikangiella marina. The sequence goes on along the minus strand of NZ_VIKR01000006.1, from coordinate 312,510 downwards.
GAAGATATTTTAGTCGATGCAAACTACATTAGTCGGTTTGGGAAACCAGAAACGCAGTTATTAGATTTCAGATTTAATGAAAGCGGCGATTTGGATTGCGTGTAATTGAAGCCGAGCTATAACTAAGCCCGGCAATTGATGCACTTTATAGCAGTTGATAAATACCGAGTATAAAACCCCGATGCTTAAATTCCGGCTTTATCTCAAATAGAAAGCTCTGGAATCGGTCTCTTTAATTACAATATAAAAACTACAAAGACTTCATGCTACCAATTATAACGGGGATGCGATATTCACTATCGTCAACCTTCCAAGTTATCGGCTGCAACTCCAATTCGAAAACCTCTTCATTAATTTCAATATCATATGTATTCTTACCACTTTCACCACCTGTTGCTGAATCTATTAAACCAATTAACGAAGCTACTGGACATGCCACCAGAAACTCTGGATTATCCAATATTATCGCCTCTAAAATAGACCTATCTAACTTAGATCTAAGTTCCGATTTTTTAAGCTTATAATAGTGAGTAGTAATGGCCTTTTCACTTACTTCTATTTTAGTTCTTGTAGCGTTTAAAGCTACATTTCCATTTAATGTTATTCTTTTTTTGATTTTTACAGATGTCGGCAATGTACAACTAAGCAATGTACCTACTGCTCCGGTAGGTGTTATCCTGACATTACCTTTAACTTCGACATTTATATTTGCCCTAGCGAACAGCTTAATCTCACTTAAATTTGAAGTAGCGGCCACACGCTCTAGTGTAAATGTCGACTCTTGAGGATCTGTACCTAATTCACCAGTAATACTACCCATGTGATCCATTCCTAGTCCAGCTGCCACACCACAATCCACGGGATAGTTCAATACTTCATCTGGATTTAGTGCCACACACGCAGTATTTGCTGTTGCTTTTATAGTCTCACATAACGCCTTTTCAACTCCTTTTCCTGTATAGCAAGCAGCAATCTTTAACCCTTTACCTGCTTCACAAAATGCTTTTCTTGCATGGCAATCAAACTGAAGAGCTTTACAACCGGAATCGCAATGCAAGTTTTTTTTGCATTTATCAGCACTGTCACATTTTAACTTATCGCTATTTGCTCTCCTGCATTTAGAAATCTTTTTACATTTTTCGCTAACCTTAGAAGCTTCTATTTTCGTATCAATTGATATAGGTTTAGGGCATGGCTTACCTGATACACTATAATTCAGTTCCTCTCCCAGTAAATTAAAAGCGTATGACAATAAAAAGTCACCGACGACTGCATAGTTAGGCTTTCCTAGCGCCTCCTGAACTACACTGTCCTCCAATTTGAAAGAACGTGTTTTTAAGCTCTCAACTTCCTCTTCAATCATCTCAAAAGTTGGCACATTTAATTCCATATTTAGCAAGTTGTTTTGGCTTTCATCTAAATCAATTAACCTTGGTTTTGCAAAAGCGATTATTTCAATTCCTGAAGGCTTAATGACTACTGCACTTTTTAAAATGTCGGCAACAACACTCTTTGAGCTGCCCGAAGACTTCATGCACTTTTCACCCTTAAACAACTCGCTAGGATTAATATTTGCTAAAGTAAATGACTCTTCAAACGGTTTAGCCATGGGGATAAGTTTGCTAAAGTAAGGCAGAAGTAAATTGATAGTGTTTTCTACCAATGTTATAGAGAGTGGATTCTCCTCTTCGGAAAAATCTGTATTTATCATTCGCAAATGCTCTAGAGATAAATCAGACGCGATGACTGAAAAAGACAAATTACCTTTGTTTAGTAGTGGTACGGCATACACTTCTAGGGTTCCGGTAATTTCAAAATCGGAGTCTTTGCTACGAAAACCCTCTAATCTAAACCGAGCAACTATCGCTTGCTCTTTTAGAAAAGTCGTCTCTAGGAATGCACTTTTTAGTGGAGAGCCTTCATCTCCTCTCTGGCTATCAAGCGATTGTTTTATTGCTGTATTGAAATGGCTAACGTCATGCCTCAGCCAAACATTAGCATTTGGCATGCTTTTTATATTTTGATAAGTTTCAATTCTTGACTGGGTCGTTAGTTCACTTAAGTTAACAGGCTCTTTAACTTTATTATACACTTCAACTAACTTGGCTAGCTCTTCTTGATATTTTTCGCCGCAGCTGGATAATAAAATTATTACAACTGGGAAGAATAAATACCGCAAAAGTAGAGATACGTAAGAATTCATACAGCCTCCTAGCTTTAAATATTATTTAACTACTCCATTAATAAACATTGATATTACATGATGCGATAGAGAACTATCGGATAACCAAACCTAGGCTAGAGAAATTTTTTGTAAGTTACAAGAAAAACATATCTACTTTGCGAAACTCAATATCCGAATCAGGGAAACCACTTCGAATGTAATCAGTGCAAGGGCTCCCATATAGAATAATTTAGCATTATCTCACTTACGAAAAGCCGCGTAAGGAACATGGCACGGCTCTTCTCACTATTTATAAATAATTAAACTGATGTTTAAGTTTCAGGCAAAGGTATCGGAACTGCATTTGCTGTTTTGTCCTCTAGATTAACCGTTCTAGCTGTCCGCACTCTAATCGCCCGAGTGAATCCAGGCGCACGGGCTGTATCACTGGGCGTAAAGTCCACCCATTGCTCCGGTGGAGCTGTTTTATTACTCATAGTCCTATACCTAATCTATAAGAAAATCCTAGCGATCCGTATACAACTGCATTTGGGTCCGCTTCTGTTAGAACATTCCAAATTGCTGATACTCCCCCTATATCGGGACAAACTGTCAAGTTAGCTAGAAAAGAATGAGTCAAATTAAAGCTTGATTTTAGCTTCTGAGACTCAAAGGCTAAAGGCTCAGGTAACTTTGGAGGAATTGACTAAGAGAAGCAATTCGATACAGGTCATAAGACGCTCAGCCAGGTACATACTTACAACAGAAAAACACAGGTTGTAGACACAGTAGAGACTAAAAACAGCGCTCAAGATGTCAATAATATTAGGAATATGATTTTAGGTTTTTATTAGGAAAGAGGTTTTTTGTCAGTGAACACTATCAGCGTAACACTAGAAAAAATGGTACCAGAGGGCGGACTCGAACCGCCACACTCTCACGAGCGGGGGATTTTGAATCCCCTGTGTCTACCAATTTCACCACTCTGGCTTGGTTTTGAGCGAGCAATTATAATGTTTGTTTGATTAAATGCAACGGATAAATGACAAGAATCTTGATAATTACTCGCTGAGTCATGGGTTACCCAAAATTCTGTTTGTTTAATAAACAAAAAACTCAAACTGTTCATTGAGTTCAAGTTAGGTAAAGATATCTGGATCTCCTGCACCTTGACGTATTACCCTCGGATAGCCCTCAAGCATATCCACAACCGTAGTTGGCACATCATTAACGTGCCCACCATTAATCACCAGATCGACCTTGCCCTTTAGCGTCTCATAGATTTCTTCTGGATCAAACAAAGGTTGCTCTTCATCAGGCAAAATCAAACTCGTGCTCATCAACGGCTCGCCCAACGATTCAAGTAACGCCATAGTGATTGCGTTATCCGGTACACGAATACCGATGGTTTTTTTCTTTGGATGTTGCAAGCGATTGGGGACCTCGGGTGATGCTCTCAATATAAAAGTGTATGGACCAGGGGTATGATTTTTGAGGAGTCGAAAAGACACATTATCAACCCGAGCGAACATCGCTAATTCGGATAAATCACGGCAAACCAAAGTAAAATTATGAGACTTTTCAAGCTTGCGAATTTGGCGAATTCTGTCGAGGGCCTTTTTATCTCCTATATGACAACCAAGCGCGTAACCCGAATCAGTCGGATACACAATCAAACCACCGTGACGTACACAAGCGACAGCTTGCGATATCAAACGCGGCTGGGGGTTATCGGGATGTATCTCGTAAAACTGGGTCATTCTAAAATCTCAATTGATTATTGAATACAGACAGCTGAAACTGATGCCGACACGAATGATAACACGCCAGATAATTGAATAAAGTTTTAAATAATAGTTTCTTTCAAGTGAGGGATTGTCGTATCCAATGGAGGAAACCGGCCTAAATCAGTCCACTTTAGCCCAGGAAAATGAAAGTCAGAGCCACTGGATGCCAGGAGATCGTTTTGCTCTCTATGAATTTTTAACCAATTCATCTTGTCCGGATTTAAACTTGGGTAAGCCATTTCGATCCCGTCACCGCCACACTCTTTAAAAACCTGAATTAACAGGCTCAACTTGCGATTGGTCAGAGGGTACCGAGTTGGGTGCGCTAGCACCGCTTTACCCCCTGCGCCTTGGATTAGACCCACTGCATCGATGAGTGGCATCCAAGACTGACTGACCTTAACTTTACCTTTTTTACCAATATATTTTTTAAACGCTTGCTGCATATCTTTAGCGTGGCCAAGTTCGACAATAGCGCACGCAATATGGGTCCGGGTTATCACTTCAGTCGCTAACTCGAGTGTTTTACTCAACACACCAGTAATGCCTAACTTCTCTAACTTCAAACAGATTTGTTGCGCGCGTTCTTTGCGCTGGTCTTGCTGAATCTTTAGTGCTGATTGTAATCGGTTATTCGCCGAATCAATGGCCAAACCAACGACATGAATTTCCCCAAACTCGGTCGCCGCAGACAACTCAACACCATCAATAAGCGAGATAGGTAATTGGTTTTCTTCGATATGACTTCGAGCAATCGCGAGACCGCTAACACAGTCATGGTCGGTTAACGCTAAGTGTTGAATATTTCGCTCAAGCGCATAATCAATAAGGTCAGCGGGCGACAGCCCACCGTCAGACTGAATACTGTGACAGTGAAAATCAAATTTATCAGACAAGAATACGACACCTAACTGAGTTTGTTGAGAGTATATCAGATTTCAATAGCGTCGCTGTGGCTTCTTAGATATGATTAGCCGCTCAATATCTTAGACAACAGGTAGTCTCGCATTTGTGTCTACCGAATTTATATAAAAACCATGAAATTACTTCTCGACTATTTTCCAATCATTATTTTTGTTGGCATCTACTTTTGGTCTGGTGCAGAACAGCCAATGTACCCCGCTGTGCAAGGACTTATCGTGGCTTCATTTATTCAAACAATTGGGGTTCGAATCCTGACAGGAAAGTTTGAAAAGCTCCACCTATGGATTTTAGGTTTAACCGTAGTATTAGGCGGAATGACGCTGGTATTTCGAGACCCCCTTTTCGTGCAATGGAAAGCGAGTGCGGTGTTATGGTTGACCGCGGTTGTGTTACTTTACAGCCAATTGGTCATGAAAAAGCCTTTGATTCAGCAATTATTTACTTCTGCGCTTGAAGATGAAGAAATTGATGTTCCCGATAAAGTATGGGCTCAGGTTAACTACGCGTGGCCACTGGTTAATTTTATTTTCGGCTTTATCAATCTTTACGTCGCGTTCAATTTCTCCGAAGCGTTTTGGGTCAAGTTTAAGCTATTTGGTATTTTTGGTATGACCTTTGTCCTGATAGGTTTTACGATTTATAAGCTGTTTCCTTTTATTTTGGAAGCAGAAAAACAAAAGGAAATTGAAGAGTCAGCTAACGAAGAAAGTCCTTCTGCTGAATCCGTCACTCAACAATCGCGAGAAAATTAATGCTCTACGCTATCATTTCACAAGATGTCGAAAACAGTTTACCGCTGCGAAAAACTGCAAGAGAAGCACATATTGAGCGACTCCAAGCGCTCAAGCAATTGGGACGCCTTGTTATTGCAGGCCCCCACCCAGCCATTGACTCTGAAGAGCCTGGTGAGGCTGGGTTCAGTGGTAGTCTGGTGGTAGCCGAGTTTGATTCTCTCCAAGCGGCGCAAGATTGGGCAGATACCGACCCCTATATTACAGCGGGAGTCTATCAGCAAGTCACCGTTAAGCCATTTAAAATGGTACTTCCTTAGAACTTCAAAGGTTTAATCATGGACAACCAATATCGAATAGAACAAATTCAGACGATCCTTTCTGAAACCTTTCAACCCTCACAACTTGAGGTGATTGACGACAGCCACCTTCATGCAGGTCACGCCGGAGCGAAAGAAGGCAAAGGCCACTTCACTGTTATTATCCGATCGGATGATTTTAAAGATTTAACCCGCCTAAAGCAGCATCAGGCGATTTACCAAGCGCTCGGCAGCCTCATGGAAACCGACATCCACGCATTAGCAATCAAGTCGAGTAGTTAAGCTAAGGAATCGCTCAGATAGAAAGGGATAACACAAAAAAAAGCGCTTCAAATGAAGCGCTTTTTGGTACTTTCGATAATCACTTCTATACGTTAAAAATACTTGATAAACTTAAACCTTGTCGCTCCAGCATAAACCGCAATCTGCGCAAAGCTTCCACCTGGATTTGACGAACTCTTTCGCGAGTCAAACCAATCTCCAAGCCGACGTCTTCAAGGGTTGCCGCCTCATAGTTTAATAGTCCAAAGCGTCTCGCAAGCACTTCTTTTTGCTTTTCACCTAACTGGTTCAACCAAAACTCGATGCTTTGTTTCAAGTCTTCTTCTTGAAGTCGGTTCGATGGGCCACACTCACGCTCATCAGCAATGGTGTCGAGCAATGGTTTGTCGTTATCCGCACCTATTGGGCAGTCAACTGACGATATTCTTTCATTTAACCCCAGCATTCTTGCAACGGTTTCAACGGGCTTATCAAGTTTCTTGGCGATATCTTCAGCAGTTGGTTCGTGATCGAGCTTTTGTGCAAGCTCTCTAGAAGCTCTGAGGTATACATTAAGTTCTTTTACAACGTGAATCGGTAATCGGATGGTCCGCGTTTGATTCATTATTGCTCGTTCGATGGTTTGACGAATCCACCAAGTGGCGTAGGTTGAGAAGCGGAATCCGCGCTCGGGATCAAACTTTTCTACGGCACGTATTAAACCGAGGTTGCCTTCTTCGATTAAATCAAGCAGTGCTAATCCACGGTTGTTGTAACGACGGGCAATTTTTACGACTAAGCGAAGGTTGCTTTCTATCATGCGTTTGCGCGATGCTTCACAGCCCTTAAGCGCTTTTCGAGCGAAGTAAACTTCTTCTTCTGCTGTGAGTAACGGGGAAGCGCCGATTTCACCAAGGTACATCTGAGTGGCGTCAAAGCCACCATCGCGACGACTCGGCTCAGATTTGTACTTTTCTTGCACCTCAATTTCAGCTAGATGTGATTCGCTTGGTTCCACTAAATCGATATCTGATTCGATAACTTCTTGCTTTTTTGCGTTCTTAGTTGCCATTTTTTGCTCTCCACCATGAGGACAATTGCCCTAGAAAATTTTTTGTAATGCTTGGCTATAAATCGTTGTTTTTTGGGGGTTTGTGTACAAATACCTGCGAAAATATCTTACTGTACACAATGTACTTTTTATTAGCCTTACTTTGTGTATCGACCACCTCTCATATAACTTTAGATTTTTAAAACAAATATTTAAAATTTCTTTTGCATCATTTTTTCGGCAAATAATTCATTGGATCAACCGGTTTGCCTTTGTAGCGAATTTCAAAATGAAGCTTGTCTCTTTTGGCACCACTTGAGCCTATATCGGCAATACGTTGACCCGCTTTGACAAACTCATTTTCCGACACATGCACTGTTTGATTATGCGCATAGGCACTCAGGTAATCATCATTGTGTTTAATAATGACCAGGTTACCATATCCTCTTAATCCATTTCCTTTATAAACGACTTTACCAGGTGCTGTCGCTCTTACAGGTTGCCCGCGTTTACCCGCGATATCCAAGCCTCGATTCGCATTGGTATTTGCAGAAAACTTCTCGATCACCGGCCCTTCGGTTGGCCAGATCCAATTTAAATTACTGCGCGAGCGTTTCGTGTATTTTGCGGCAGCGGGACGATGATAGGCTTTCGTTTGCGTTGCTTTGGTTCGACTTAGGGTTCGTCGGTCAAGTTTTGCGACTCTCACTGAAGGACGGTTTTGCTTGGTTTTGGCACGAGCAACTTGCACGCTTTTTCGTTTCGGCGCGCTTGAGCTTGAAATGATAGGCTTATTGAGTACCTCGCCGTAGACGGCCGCAACAAGACTTTCTTGATCAAAAACGTTGACCTCATCAGATTTACGTAGTTTGAGTTTTTGTCCTGGATAGATTCGGTTGTTTTTAATCTGATTGATATGCGCGAGTTGCTGATGATCAATCGAGTGCATCCAAGCGATAGAGAAAAGCGTATCTCCTGGTTTGACTGTGTAGATAGATTGATCGATGGAACGGGAAAAACTATTTTGAGCGCTTTTTGCGTAAAGATCGTAAACCGGTGCGGGACGATGCTCAGAACAAGCGACAAGGCTCCCCGCTGCTAGCAGGCTAAAAAGAGTTTTACTTGAAAACGCTTTTAAATTCATCGCTGTTGATTTCCAAATATCCAGAGCAACGCTGGTACTTTCACTAGTTGTGGCGCAACTGAAATAACTCTCAACCCGTTACAACTAACCCGTTACAACCGCCTAACAAGGCTTCTAACTCTTTGAAACAAAACAATATTTTAAAGCCGCTTCAATTAATCGAATTGCTCTAACGGCCACCTTGCAAACGTCAGAATTAAGATTTTAGATTAAGAAAAGCCTTTAACTATTTGTTTTGCTTGAGTATTAAGTATATTTGTACAACAAATAAGCCAAAATAGCAAGAATCACCACGCCCCAGCCGAGATAATCGATAATCTGGTGGAGTTTTCGCTCCATTTTCTCGCCACCGGCAATAATCAACCCTGCGACTAAATAGAAGCGCCCTGCTCTGCCAATTATCGAAGCAATGATGAATTCGGTTAACCCAATCGGTACAATCCCCGCGCTTACGGTAACCAGCTTATAAGGGATTGGGGCAAACGCTGACAAGAAAACGATCCAAGCGCCGTCCTTTTCGACTTGCGACATTACGTTGTTGAACGCTTCTAACTTGCCAGTTGATAACAACATCGGTTCAATCGCAACATTGAACAAGAATGCACCAAGAAAATACCCAAAAATCCCACCTAAGACGCTCGTGACTGTGGCAATAAACGCGTAATACCAAGCTTTCTCCAGTCGTGAAAGACACATCGGTGCTAGCATAACATCCACCGGAACTGGAAAAATGACGGATTCAGCGAAACTCATAGTACCTAGATAGTAGGTCGCGTGCCGGTGCCGAGCCCACCTCAGGCAGGACTCATACATTTTAGTGAAAATTTTCACTCAATTGTTCCTCCAAGAAGCGGAACAAACTTAACTTCTTCAATTTTCATCGACGAAATCCCTTCTTCATCTTTTTCAACGAGATACAATTCTTGATTACCATTCGCTAGTGTGACTGGCGTAACCATTCGTCCGCCAATGGCGAGTTGGTCGATGAGTGGTTGTGGAATTTGATCAGGCGCTGCAGTAACGATAATCGCATCAAAGGGTGCTTGCTCTTCCCAGCCGAGAAAACCATCACCATGGCGATGGGTGACGTTGTGTAAGTTCAATGCTTTAAAGCGGTCGACAGCCTGTTTTTGCAAAGGTTTTATGCGTTCGATGGTATAAACGCGCCGGGAGACGCCGGCTAAAATACTCGTTTGATAACCACAACCCGTGCCTATTTCTAAAACATCATTCATCGGCCCACTCATGACCAATAACTCTGTCATTCTCGCCACAATATAGGGTTGTGAAATTGTTTGTCCCATACCGATTGGCAAAGAAGTGTCCTCATAAGCACGGTGGGAAAGCGCTTCATCGATAAAGATATGCCGTGGAGTTTGCTCCATGACTGAAAGCACGTTTTCCTCAATGATGCCCTTATCGCGGAGACGTTGGATCAAGCGAGAACGGGTCCTTTGTGAGGTCATCCCAATCCCTGCCATATTTGTTGTTATCATAATTTTGACATCCACTCTTTTACTGAATTAAAGCTCTGATAAGCAGTAAAATCGATCACCAAGGGCGTTATTGAGACGTAGCCTTGTTCAATCGCATCAAAATCGGTCCCCTCACCAATATCTTGCGGTTCACTCGGCGGCCCAATCCAGTAGACCGGCGTTCCCCTTGGGTCTTCGGCTGGAACAATAGTATCAGCTCTATGCCGACAACCCAACCGGGTTAGCTTAAATCCTTTAATATTTTCAGCAGGCAAGTCAGGTACGTTAACGTTAAGAATAATGTCGGACTTAAGATTAAAATCGGTTAGATGGTTGAGCATATTGAGCATTATTTGAGCAGCGGAATCATAGTGGTTACATTTCTCTCCGGCGAGCGAGACTGCAATAGCCGGATATCCCATGCTTCTTCCTTCCATCGCCGCGGCAACAGTGCCAGAGTATAGAACATCGTCCCCAAGATTAGCGCCGCGATTAATGCCAGCAATCACAATATCAGGAGGCGACTGCATCAGTCGATGCGAGCCTAAATGAACACAATCGCAAGGGGTTCCAGTAACAGAATAAAAACCGTTATCAAGCACCGAACTGCGGATCGGCCTGTCGAGCGTTAATGCACTGCTACTACCGCTGCGATTCTTGTGCGGAGCCACCACGGTAACCTGATGTTCGTTTTGCAACGTTTCAGCGAGGGCAATTATACCTGGAGCATCAGCCCCATCATCATTACTCACTAGGATATTCAACATTGCAGCTTATTCCTCTTGTTTCGCTGGAGCCGAGCGCTCAATTTGCGCATCTGTAATATTGACCAGTTCTCTAAGTAACGAGGTCGCAAAGCATCCCGCAGGTAACGAAAATTCGATAACGGCGGTGGTTTGGTCAACTTGTTCAACCGTTAAATCACCAGGAATTACTCGGTAAGCGCGGCGCGCCGAATCCATTCGAAAGTCCTTAAGCCCGTTTATCCAAGGCTCAAACTGGGCAACAGTTTCTCCTTCAACGGCTTTGGCTTGCTTCGTGACTTGGGATGCCTGATGACCTGCCAGCCAGCCGCTTGGATGAATATCACCTGACTCCATTCGTTGTTTTACATCGTCATCGATTTGTTCACAGTTAAAAAAGGACTGTGAACCATTAATCATCAAGCAATCTCCCTCCAGGGCGCAATCCCAGAAGCCTGAATTTATCCGGTTTGCTAACTGTAAGTTGAACATTGCAGAACGAGCAGCAGATAGATAAATACCCCGTTTATTTCTAGAGCGAACTCGAATTTGTTGACGCAACAACTTATCAGCGGAAATCAGGTTGTAAAAATCTCGGCCAAACCGCTGATAACCGTAGTAATTAGGAAAGCCTTTTGACCGCAAACTCGCAACAGACGACTCCGAAATTACGCCATCAAGTTGTTTAATGATAATTTTGAAATAGTTACTTTTAATAGCACCGGTTCTTAACTTTTTGTTGTGTCTAGTTGTCTTTAGAATGCTAATTGACTCTGCTAACTCATTCTTAATCTGTTCAATAATCGCAGCGTCAGTTTCACCTTTCCCAGGGAGGTGAAGGCTAAACCACTGTCGAGAAACACTGAATCGATCCTTTTTGCCCGCATAGCCAACATCTTGCGAGCGCAAGCCTGCAATTTTTTGCAGCTGCTTCGCGATCCAATCCGAATTAGATTCTTTTTTCTCAATGAATAAATATAAATGCTCGCCTTGGCCGCAAAGCTCAAAACTCAGTTGCTCGGTGACATCAAAATCTGTAGCGTCGTTTCTGATACGCCCACTAATGGCTGGAACTTGACTAAAATGCGGTAACGCTTTTAGTTGAGCAATACAAGCTTCAAGGGTTATTGAGACTGGCGACGTCTTATCTTGGCTTTCAGTAAATTCATTCGTGTCTTGGCTTTCGGTATACTCATTCGTCATTCGAGCTATAGCACCATGTCGGAGTTTTCGATAATGGTTACCGCGTGAACCGCAATCCCCTCTTTGCGACCGACAAACCCCAGCTTTTCGGTGGTGGTCGCTTTAACATTCACTTGATCGAGATTTATCGCCAAGTCTTGCGCGATATTCTCTCTAATTTGCGGGATATGAAGAGACATTTTAGGTGTTTGTGCAATAACGGTGACATCAAGATTGCCAATCGAATAGCTACTCGATTGCAGCAATTGAAAAACAGACTTTAATAGCGTCCGGCTATCTGCCCCTCTAAATTTTGGATCAGTATCAGGAAAGTGACTGCCAATATCGCCGAGTGCCGCCGCACCCAATAACGCATCGCAAACCGCGTGGAGTAATACGTCACCATCTGAATGGGCAATTAAACCGGTATGCGCCGGAATGGTAACGCCCCCTAAAACAAGTGGCTTGTCACCACCGAATGCATGTACATCGTAACCATGCCCTATTCTTAACATTGAACTAATCCTTATTTTGGAGCGAGTTTTTTGCAATCGCTATTTCGCTAGGAAGCGTTTTGAGTTGATAATTTTAATCCCTCGATCACAGTGATTCAATTATCTTCATATTAACATCATAACTTTTAGCAAAAAGCCGGTATTTTTGACTTGAAACACTAGTGAATGTCTCTGAAGGCAGAGTACAATACCTGTTTTCTTTGTGCCCATAACGATTAATCAACTGGAGTTGAATAATGTTTGACCAGCTAGATGTGCTACCGGCGGATCCGCTTCTCGGTTTAATCACCCTCTACAATAATGACACCAATCCAAAAAAAGTCGACTTAGGCGTTGGAGTATACCGTGACGAACACGGTCATACCGCGATTATGCAGGCTATCCAAAAGGCAGAAAAAATCCATATGGATAAAGAGGATAGTAAAACCTATCTCGGCCCTATTGGTGTTGCGGGTTTTGTAAACGGCATAAAATCTTTAGTGTTAGGAGAAAGCTCTCAAGCTGTGGCAAGTGGTCGCGTCGCCGGTTTACAAACCCCCGGTGGTTGTGGCGCTTTACGGATTGGCGCGGAACTTCTTAAGCGCATTAAAGGCGAAGTGACCGTTTGGGCAAGCGATCCAACATGGGCGAATCATATTCCATTAATTTCATCTGCTGGTCTAGAAATTAAGAGTTACCCTTACTTCGATGCTGAGACAGGAGGAATAAAATTCGATGCCATGGACGCGAAACTCGCTGAACTGGGTCCAAACGATATTCTTCTCCTTCACGGCTGTTGCCATAATCCGACCGGTGCCGATTTGTCCTATGAGCAATGGCAACAAATCGCCAAGCGTGCTGCCGAACAAGGTTTCATACCTTTTGTTGATATCGCGTACCAAGGGTTAGGCGATGGACTCGAAGAGGATGTTAAAGGCGTTCGCTACTTGTCCGAACACGTTGAAGAAATGGTTATTGCAACTTCGTGCTCGAAAAATTTCGGCCTTTACCGAGAGAGAACAGGAACACTACTTGTACAAACTAAAAGCGCAGAAAATGCGCATGCAATTCAAACCCATGTTCAAGATGCTGCAAGAGCAAACTACTCAATGCCACCTGCTTACGGCGGCTTTTTAGTGGACACCGTATTACAAGATCCCGCTTTGAGAAAAGAATGGGAAGACGAGCTCAATAGTATGGCTGAACGGGTTAAATCCCTGCGCGCTGGACTCCTAGAAAAGATTCAAGCTCGAGATATTGATAAAGATTTTAGCTTTATTGTCGAGCAAAAAGGAATGTTCAGCTTTTTGGGAATCAGCAAAGAGCAAGTCAGAAAAATGCGAGAGGATTACAGCATTTACATGGCAGACTCTAGCCGCATTAACGTCGCCGGTCTAAATACCGAGTGCCTCGATTATGTCGCTGATGCGTTGGAAGCGGTACTCAAATAACCGAACCACTCTCCCTTTAGTTTGAATATCTAAGCGAGCCTGAATTTTATGTTTTATCGAAAAACACCACAGATGACGGCTCCTTCCGCCCAGCATTCCATTTCAAGTTGTAATGCTTTTAGTCGGTTTTTCTGCTTAACTTTGCTATTTTTTTTCGCCGCTAGCTTAAAAAGCGCCGAGCTTTATAAATGGAAAGATGAAAACGGCACCGTACATTACTCGGAGAAACCGCCGGAAAACCACTCGGCAGAGACCCTCATACTCGATCAATCAAGCTCGTTTAAACCTATTCCCGTTGCTAGCCCAGTTCCAGTTAAGTCGAATGACACTATTCGCCATCTATTGTTGGTCAGTCCTGAAAACTTTTGGAACAATGCCAATAACCAACTCAAAATAACCTATTACTTCGGCGGCGACTGCGTTTCTCCAACCACTAAAGCAATTCAAAATATCAAGCGTAATCATAAATTTCTTTTACCGTCATACAATGCTGTTGGCATTGCAGCTTCAACCGTATTTCGACAGTTAAACTACCCGATTACTACGACCAATAAGTCAATTAATAGCCTCAATTTATCAAAGTTCAATGACTCATTACTCCTTTACATTGAACCAGTAAGTTTAGATTATGATGTTTGCGCTAAACAGATAAAACAAAAATACCGAGGCAACAAAGGGATCTCATTGAGCGCCTCTCCGGACGATTTTAGCTCTGCTAATTTTAAAAATAGGCGAGCAGTTATTTCGCTAAAATGGACTATAATCGATGCGCGGAGTAAACAACAAATCTTCCAAGGTACCACTTTTGGTTCAGCAAACCATTGGAATCAAGATAATGCTGACGTAAGGATTAAGACAATCCGGCAAGCCATCCAAAATGCAACCACTAACCTGCTGGCCGATGAAAATCTAATCAACAAAGTGCGCAGCCGTGGCCCAAGCCTTGAAGTACCAAGTAAAGATTTATTAGGTGAAATAACTGAAACATTGAGCGATAAACTGGTACCCAATGCCATGAAGAAAGCCCATTTCGCCAATATCCTGGTTAAAACCGCACCACTTAAGTCGATGGTAGTGGAATACTATATGCTTGAGGGACGTTGGCCGGCGACGCCTTCGCTCATCGGTTTAAACCCCAAAGCACTCACAGATTCTTATATCGACGCCATTGAGTTCGATGTTGATGGCACTATCATCGTCTCTGTCAATGAAAAACACTTTTCTAAACCTGGGGTGATTTTACTAAAGCCACAAGAAAGCCTGGGTGGAATAAACATTGAGTGGGTTTGTCTGTCTGATCTCGATGAGCGCTTTTATGGACACCAGTGTAACGCGTTGTAGCGTGCTCGCCCCCATTGCATAAACTTCTGACCACTAGATTGACGCTTTAAGACTGCAGTCACGAGGTTCGGTGGACTTAGGGCCACTACACTATTGCGACAATAATGTCTGTGTAAAATTATCGCAAAATGCAATTTTGAACAGAATTGTCATATCTTCGAACATAATTGCCATAGGATGAAATACAGAAACAAATAGAATAGCGCCATCAAAAATCTACCTTAGTTTTCAGATGTATTCGGAGTTAACCACCAAACGTATTCAAGCCTTTAACCTTCAAAAAGGCATGTTTGTATCCAAGCTAGACATGCCTTGGAGTGCAACAGCGTTTCCGATCCAAGGTTTTCTCATCGAAACAAATGAACAAATTGATCAACTGACTTCAATGTGTCAGCACGTATTCATCGATCTGCGGTTATCCAAACATATACCTTATGAACATAATATCAAGCTGGATATTGTGAGCAAACCCACATGCAATAATTTGGCGACGCGGATTAATGAGCAGCGCAAGAAACAAATCAAGGCTAATTCTAGAATTGAAAAATTTCGCTTTACCAACTATGAGATCGTTAGCTCGTTTTCACGAGAAATCGGTCCGGCTAAAGCAGTTTACGATGAAGCCGCAATCACCCTTTCCGATATCATCAAGCGTCGTGCTGAGATAAATAAAGGTGACATGCAGGCACTTAAAGCCGTTTCTGTAAAAATGGTTCGAAGCGCACTCAATAACCCGGATGCTTTAAACTGGGTCGCTAAAATTAATAGCTCTTATAAAAGCCTCTTTCAATACGCGTTAAGCACTACTATCACCGGCGTAATCTTCGCTAGACACTTAGGACTTGAGCAACGAAAGATTGAATTTTTAACATTGTCATTGCTTTTGCGAACTATCGGTCTATCGAAACTTAAAAAATCCGAGTTAGTCAAATATTCACCTGACAATATAAGCGATAACTACAAACGACATTTATTCATGACGCTGAACAAAGTTGCAACCTTTAAGTCACTTCCAAGTTCAGTTTACAACACGTTAGAAAACCACTGTGAAAACGCCGATGGTTCCGGATTTCCTGGGAAAAAATCGGGTCATAAAATCCCGATGCTGTCGCAAATTGTTAGACTTGTGGTTTACTATGATGAACTCGTTAACCCGTTAGTCGCCGCTCGTGCCATTTCCGCATCCAAAGCAATTTCAAAAGTAAATGCTAAAGTTGGTTGCTACTTTGAAGCAGGATTAGTTGAAAAGTTTGTTCAAGCTGTCGGCATCTACCCAACTGGAAGTTTCGTTGAATTGAGCGACTCATCGATTGGAATGGTAATGGAACAAAATCCGGCAAAAAGGCTTCGGACTAATCTCGCTATTTTGAAAAATGCACAGGGCGTTAATTTAGACGAACCGATTATCGTTGACCTCGCCGATAAAAAGTTTGAAAATTTAGTGATCAAACAGAGCGTTCCGAGCACCCTTCTCACTCCAGAGCAAATCGTAAGCTGTAAAACGCTTTTTCAACCCAAGAAGAAACGCTTTAGCTTTTTGCGAAGAAAATAAGTCCCTGTTATCGTGTAACATCATTAATTTTTTCTACTGTAGTATCATTCAAACCGCTTAAATGCTCATTCAATACCAACGTCCTAACAAGGCTGGATTTTTACCCGTATTAAAACGCAGTAACGGACTATAAGTCTATGAGTCAGGAAGTCGCGGCTTGGATGAATTAGAAATCTAGTCGATTAACAACCAGCAAGTTTTGGTTGCTCGAATCGGTATCAATGACTAGGCCTGGAATGGTGCTGCTAACGAGTCCATTGATTTGATTGCGTAGCTTCGAAGTTGTTTTTTATCAAAGTCCGATATTGAGGATCGCATCGAGAGGCTAATCATAAAAATACGGATTTCAGGCGCCATCAAACCACCTGAATATTGAAAAGATTTTTCAGTTAAAACGGGACACATCCAATGGCTAACCTTGCTGCTTGACTCAATCCAAGCCTGAAACTGTTGTAGGTTGCATAATGTCTTTAATTCGCCATTCTGCATCCTACTGACTTTAGGTTGCCTTACCCCTCCCTCATCGCTCCCGGTGAAAAATAGGTTTGACTGAACAACCATGCTTGGTTCAATGTTTGCAAATACTTCGTTGTACTTTTGGATTGGCGTTACTGATATCTTAAGTGAAGCCTGGTTAATTAGTTCTAATTTATAACTACTAAACAGTCGCGCTTGACTGAAAGAATAGAATGGCGTTCTTAACTCAAAATAATTCGTTAAATTAAAGAAATAATGATTGACTGGTGTATTTTTTAGACGCCAAAAAACTTTTGAATTTTCCGCCAACTCAAAATTTAAATCACTATTGAATAACATAACAGAACCTTTTGCTAGTATCGTGATACCAAGACAGTTAGTGTAAATGAAGTACTCGTCTCTACGATAGGGCAATTCTGTTCAAGCGAATGACAATAATGACCAATCTAAATTATTGCTTACGGTCGCAATAAATAATTACCTTAAAGCGAGCTTTTTGTTGGGAGCTGAAAATAATGTTTCGTCAATATTTAACTATAATAAGATGCTAAACAGCGAACGCCTTAAATAAGCCCTAACTAAATGCTAAATTGGTTTAGTGCTTTGTTAAGTTCTTGGTTTAACTTATCGATATTTGAGGCATTTTGGTAGGTGTTTTGCGCCGTTTTAGCCCCATTTTCAGCAAGGCCAAAAATTCGATGGACGGATTCGTTGACCGATTTAATCGCTTGAGTCTGCTCTCCAAAACTTTCACTAATCGCACGATTTTGATCTCTTATCTCGCTAAATGAATCCATGATAACTTGAAGATGGTCTTCAGTCTCTTTGACAAACGTAGCACTTTGATTGGCATGTTCCGCATTTTCATACATTTGTGACGCTGCGATTTCGGTGGATTCCCTAATATTAATGATGACCGTTTCAATTTCTTGAGTCGACTCTTGAGTTCGCTGCGCAAGTGAACGCACTTCATCAGCAACAACCGCGAAGCCCCTGCCTTGCTCTCCTGCCCTGGCAGCTTCAATCGCCGCATTTAAAGCAAGCAAATTCGTTTGCTCTGCGACTGATTTAATCACCGTCAAAATAGCATCGATTTGCTGACCGTGTTCTCTGACAACATCAACTTGCTCAGCCGACTTACTAATTTGGTTAGCTAGAGTTTCGATCCGAGTCGTCGCATCGTTAATCATGGCTAAATTCTTTTGTACTTGAGCATCAGCTTCGCGTGTGACGGCACGAGTTTGTTCGATATTTTGGAAAATATTGTCAGCCGATTGAGACATCTCCTCAACCGAACTAGCAGCAACTGATAGCTCATCTTTTGTGTTGGCCGTTTGCGTTTGAGAATCCTCACTGGCAATAAGCATATTTTCTGCAGAATGACCGAGAGCCTTTCCGGTTGCACTGAGCATTTGAACTAGCTCTCGTATACGCTCCATCATCGCGTTAAATTTAGCACCAATTTCTCCGAACTCATCTTGACTATTGATATCAACCCGTAATGACAAATTTGAATCTTGCTCTACATTGATCATGGTTGCTTTTAATTTTTCGAGCGGCGCATTAATCGATCGAAAAATCGATACAGCCACCAATATGATTAATAATGCAACAACCAAAAGTAATGCGGTAAATATCTGGTTGAGACTCTCTGACATTTCCAAGTTGGCTTTTGCTTCTTTAGTCGCTATCTCTTTCTGTAACTTAACTAGCTCATCTAATTTTAATAAAAGCGGGTCAAGCGAAGTGTAAAGTTCTAGATCGACAAAATTACCCATGCTGTAAGAGGATTGTTCTTCTATAAATCCTTCTAATTTCTCAAGCGTTAAAATCGATTCATGAAATAACGGCGATGCCTCGTCAAACAAGATTTGCTCCGCTTCAGACAAGGACATGCTTTTGACGTTTTCCCATTCACTAAGAATAGTGGCTTTGCCTTCAGTAACCGTTTTTGCAGCATCGCCCCACAACATCATCCCAGACCGGGCTTTGTGTGCGATATCTATGACGTTGTGTGTGTAAGCTCTTACAATTGAATTCAAGGATTGGGTTTGTTGCAGACGGAGCTCCATAGTTTGTTGAGCAGAAGTACTCGCACTACCAAGAGTTGTCATACTAACTATCATCATGATGGTAAATACCAGCAATGGTACAGCAGAAAGCAAGAGCAACTTGGTTCGAACTTGTTTAAGTTTATTCATAGTCCTTACACGTTGTCCTTTAAAAGTTTAACGGCGACAAGTCTAATGGGTCACAATAAATACGCGATTTATCCAAAGCACACTTGCCTTAGATTAAGTCTATGTAATAACTTAAATCTATTTGTGACACTTTTATTACAATTCTGACTACATCCCATACCACTAGGGTGATAAATCGATTATTTCTTTGAGATATTTGCTTGACTCAAGTTTTTTTGCCCTTTATAACCTGACAACCATTTATTTTGCTTAAACTAACATTTACTATCTTTTATTTCCCACATAAGAAACATGATAATTTATTATTATATTTTTGCATCTAATCAACTTACATTGTTGTAAACCACTACAAAAACTTCAGCCAGCTGGCTTCTATCTAACTTTTAGTTTTAACGATTGACAGCACAGGTCGGATTGAATTAGATTCATTGGCAATCAATAAATATATTTTAATTCGCACTCGATAAAGAGCAGTGTTCATTCAAACCACAGTTCGAGGGTTTACCGGTTTGATGAAAATTGTGAATAGCATTTTTCAATCAATTAAAACTCGTTCTTTTGACGGCTCAGTTCGGAAAACAAATAATTTCCGTTCAGCATCTTCAAAGACGAGATAAGTGCAAAGACGAGAGTTAAATGATAAAAAAAATATATAAATTCGAATCTAATTCTTACAAAGAGTTCTACTTAAGCGAGTGGTTCGACGAGTAAGGTCACTCCATACTTCATACAAATGATACGGTAGTTGCAGAGTCTTATTTTGCAATTTAAAGGAATTAACCGGTTTTATCGACAGCTGATTTAAATCCATACGAGAAGATTTAAATTATTAAAAAGCAACCTATTCAATCGATTGAAAAACGACCCAAGTCAATGAAATATTGAATGTTTGCGACTATTCTTTGATTTGAAAAGTCACTTCTAATAACAACACTATTGTGACTTTTTAGAATAACAATAAACTCAAAAATGCGAACCGAGGAGAAATAAATGACCAAACTAACAAGCAGACGCAAACGGGTATTCAACGCCCCGTTCAAAAAGCGGAATCTCAACCTAACGATTGCCTCATTGCTCGCTGCTTCACTGAGTGCACCGATCTATGCGGCCGAGGAAAGTAGCGATGCGCCAGAAGATGATACTGCCACTAAGGTAATCATTACAGGCTCTAGACTGGCGAGGGATCCCAATTTAGCTTCAACTTCACCAGTACAATCGTTGGATGCCGATGATATCAAAGCTTCAGGCGAATTCTCTATCGCCGATGTCGTCAATGATGTTCCCGCACTGTTCTCATCAGTAACCGGTGAAGGTTCAAAAGATAATGGCGGGTTTTCCGATGGCGCTAACGTACTAAATCTCAGAGGTTTAGGTGCCAACAGAACGCTCGTTTTGGTCGATGGCAGACGTCACGTAGCGGGCGTATCAGGTCAGCAAGCAGTTGATGTCGGTTCAATTCCAATGAAATTAATCGAACGAGTCGAAGTACTCAGTGGTGGCGCGTCTGCAATCTACGGGGCTGACGCCGTGACTGGTGTTGTGAACTTTATTTTAAAAGATGATTTTGAAGGTTTTGAAGTTGATTACCAGTTTGGTCAATCAAGCGAGGGAGATGGCCAACAAAATACTTTGTCGGCTATCTGGGGGACACCGTTTGATAGCGGTAAAGGCAATATTGCAATCGCAGTAGACTATCGAAAAGATGAAGGTTTGCGAGCAAGCGAGCGCGCCAATGGTCGACAAATCGGTTCAGCAAGAGATTGGCTAAACCCTGATTTGCGCTTCCAACAAGGTGACATTGACCCAAATACTATGCCCAATTTCGCCCAATATTATAACTACGGTAATACCGGATTATTCAGGTTTGGTTTACCCATTCCTAATCAGGCCGACTTTATTGCTGATTATTTCGCAGAGTTTGGGATGAACCCAACCTTAACTCAAGCCGAGTTAGATTTAATCGCACGTGCTGCAAATGCGCCGCAACGGGCAATTCTGCCTGAGCGAACTTTTCCATTTACTTCCGGTTATGGATATATTATTCCAGGCAACCCTTTCACCTTCGCAGGTTTCGATCCGTTAACAAATATCGATCTTGATGGCAATGGTCGACCGGATTGTTTAGATTCCTTTACTGGTTATAACTCAGTGTTCGGTGCCGCATCTTTCGGTGTCGTAGGTGGTTGTTGGAACGTAAACGCTGACGGTACTTATCGCCCTATTCGCGACGGCTTAGTCGCCGATGATTTTCAGGGCTTTGGTGGTGACTCCTTCAACACCATTATTCAAAATGACGAGTACATTATCCTTCCCGATGAGAAATTAACGTTTAACGCGATCGGAAGCTATGATATCTCTGACCTATCAACGGCATTCTTCGAGTTCAAATATGTGACCCAAGAAACCGAAGATGAGAACCAACCGACTTCATTCTGGGACTTATTATTTGGTGCGCCGGATAACCCGTTCTTACCCGCATTTATCCAACCGGTCGCACAAGCCACCGGTGGTGTTGCTATCACCATTGATCCCATTGGTATTGGTTCGGGTCGACAAACAACCGAGAGAGACACGCTGCGATTAGTCACCGGAATAGAGGGGACATTTGATAATGGTTTTGACTATGAAGCGAGTATCAATTATGGGAAATACGAAGAGGAAATTATTGGTCGCAATGCGATTATTAACGATCGATTCTTCGCAGCGATTGATGCAGTCACCGATCCTGCTACAGGCAACCCAGCTTGTCGAATAGAGGTTGACCCAGGCGCACCGGCTTTAACCACGCCATTCGATATACCGACCTATGATCCTGGCTATTTTTCATTCACCCCAGGGGCTGGACAATGTGTACCCTTAAATATCTGGGCAGGAAGAACTGGAATAACCCAAGAAGCGATCGATTGGGTCACCGCTGACTCAGTTTCGGAAACTGAACTATCACAATTGGTCATCTCTGGTCATATCGTCGGTGATACCGGTGATTGGTTCGAACTCCCGCACGGCGTAATCGATTTTGTCGCAGGCGCAGAGTACCGCGAAGAAGAATCTAAAGCATTGTTTGATGACCTACAACGCGGTGTAATTCCTGCAAATTCGGTATTCCCTGCAGGAACGAACATTGCCGATGTATCAGCGAACAGCAGTCTGGTATTTAGGCCAGCACTCAACGTGGAGAATGAAGTTGGTAAATTTGATGTGACTGAAGTGTTTATCGAAGCATCTTTACCACTTCTCAGAGACGTGCCCGGCGCACAAGAATTGACTTTAGAAGTCGCCGCTCGTTTCGCGGATTATTCTACCTTGGGTAGCGCAACCACATGGAAAACTAACCTGTTTTATCAGCCCTATGAAGATCTTTCTATCAGAGCAACCCTCTCTGAAGCGGTTCGCGCCCCCAATATCACCGAGCTTTTCGGGCCACCGTTAGGGACAACATTTAGACCGAACGATCCATGTGACGCTGCACAAATAGCCGCCGTTGCCACAGAGGATCCAACCCTAGCCGCCCAAACGCAAGCGAACTGCGAGACCTATTTTGCTGGAATTGGAATTGACCCTACGGATGGTTCGGGAAATTATGTATTTGCTGATCCACTATCAGCATCTTTCGGTGGGATCGCTGGTGGTAATCCTGACTTAGATGTAGAAACCGCTAACACCCAAACGCTTGGTTTCATTTACCAACCCGAGTTCGCTGAAGGTTTATCGATTACTTGGGACTATTGGGAAATCGAGATTGATGATGCGATTCAGGCTGTTTCTGCTCAGGATATCGTTAATTCTTGCTTTATAGGTCCTAGTCTTAATCAGGAGTTTTGTCAGTTCTTGTCGCGCAATGACGATCCTAACTCACTCCAAGCTGGCGGTTTTAACTTCATCAGACAGACTTTAATTAACTTTGCAAAAGTCGAAACTGCAGGATTTGATTTCTCAATTGGTTACGACTTCAATATCGATGAACACCGTTTCAATGCCAAGGTGCAAGGTACTCGAGTCCATAAAATCGATCAGTTTACTAACCCGACCGACCTCAGTGTAATCAACCCTGAGCTTAAAGAAGTGAATCGTCCCGAACTAGCCGGTAATATTTTCTTTACCTGGAGTTGGGAAGACTTAGTGGTTGGTACTCAATCACAGTATATGGATGAACAATTACTTCGCTTTGTTGAGATCGAACAACAGTTCTTGTACGGCGACTCCGTCATGCAAGATGAGTTTTGGATCCACGATCTGAGTGCATCTTACGCAGTCGATGAGCAATTAGAAATCTACGGTGGGATTAAAAACTTAACCGACGAAGAGCCATTTATTACTGACTACTCATTCCCAGTCAGTCCGCGAGGCCGATTTATCTTTTTAGGGGTGAATTTTAAACTCTAAGATAAATTCGATCTCCTACAACATAAAAAACAGCGCTTAAAGCGCTGTTTTTTTATGTCCATTAAAAGTTTAATCTTACTGATTGTCTAAGAAAAAAGCCGCCAACCGCAAATCTTCAGGAGTGGTAATTTTAATATTATCGGGTCGACCAATTACTGCATCAACCGAATGGCCGGCATGTTTAAGGGCTGATACTTCGTCAGTTACAGAAAGCTTTTTAGCTTTTGCTTCCTCCAGCGAGTTCTTCAACTCAATAAACTTTGCAAGTTGCGGCGTTAACGCCCTGACGACATTTCGCCGATCGATGAAACCGTTGACCGTTGCATCTTCATCCACTTGATGGATGGTATCAACAACTGGCGCTGCGAGAAAACAAGCTTTGTTAGTGTTACGAAAGTGATTACAGAGTTTCTCAATGTCAGTCGAAGTCACACAAGGTCTTGCCGCATCATGAATTAAAACAGGCGTATCATCAGGCAAACCGCTATCATAAAGGAAACTTATCGCGTTACTCACTGAGTCGGCTCGTTCTTCACCGCCATCAATAACGACGATTTTTTCGTTTTCAATATCACGTAAATTGTCATAATGAGTATCAGATGGGGATGTCACTAAAACAATAATTTCGACCGGCTCGTAGTTTAGAAATCGTTCGAGGGTCAACCCTAATACGGTTCTTTCGCCTATTTTTAAATATTGCTTTGGTATCTCAGCATTCATTCTCTCCCCAATGCCTGCAGCGGGAATAATGGCAACAATACCAGTTAATGTCGATAGGTCTCTCAATATAATTTCCTATTAAAAAAAGCGAACGATTAAATGCGGTTACTATTCTTTTTCTTTGGGAATGATTCGATAAAACGTCTCGTTAGGCTTGATGAGCCCGAGCTGTTCTCTTGCGATTTCTTCAAGTAACGCTGGGTTTTTTCGCAGCGCTTGAATTTCCTTTCGGAGTAACTCATTTTGTTCTTTTAATGCTGAGTTTTCTTGCTGTTGTTGTTGTATTTGTTGTTTTAGCTTTTCAATTTCAGGGGCGCCATTATCTCCTAGCCAGATCCTGTACTGGAGAATAATGATTAAAACTGCAAATATCGAACCTAAAATTTTCATTGATTTATCAGGGCGAGTAATACCCGCCCTTTTTTACTTCTCACTTTATAACTGAGACGTTTAGTGAATTAAGGAAATCCTTAAAAACAATTAAACGCGTCTTTACCAGGATAAACCGCTTTGTCACCTAACGCTTGTTCTAAGCGTAACAACTGGTTGTATTTAGCGACACGGTCACTGCGACACAGCGATCCAGTTTTAATCTGACCAGCACCCGTTGCAACGGCTAAATCAGCAATCGTGGTATCTTCTGTTTCACCACTTCGATGCGATACAACAGCAGTATAACCTGCTTTGTGTGCCATATCGATCGCCGCTAATGTTTCAGTTAGTGTACCTATTTGGTTGACTTTAATCAGGATAGAGTTGGCAATATTCTTTTCAATTCCTTCAGCTAAAATTTTCGTGTTAGTAACGAATAAATCATCGCCGACCAACTGGACTTTATCACCAAGCTTTTCTGTCAGAATTTTCCAACCATCCCAATCACCTTCATCCATACCATCTTCGATTGAAATTATCGGATAACGTTCAACCCAATCCGCTAAATAATCAGCGAACTCTTCCGAAGTAAGCGACTTACCTTCACCTTCTAGCTCGTACTTACCGTTCTTATAAAACTCAGAACTTGCTACATCGAGCCCTAAATAGATGTCTTCACCTAATTTATAGCCAGCCTTCTCTACTGCTTCGGCGATCGCTTGCACCGCCGCTTCGTTTGAGCTTAAGTTCGGTGCAAAACCGCCTTCATCACCAACAGCGGTATTCAACCCTTTTGCTTTCAGGACATCTTTTAACGCATGAAAGATTTCTGTACCGTAGCGCAAAGCTTCTGAAAAAGAAGGTGCACCTACCGGCAAAATCATAAACTCTTGAATATCGACGTTATTATCAGCATGAGCGCCACCATTGATGATATTCATCATTGGCACTGGAAGTTTTACACCGTCAGCGATTTGACTCGCTAATGTTTGGTTATTATCGGTCGCTGCAGCTTTCGCCGCGGCCAAAGATACTGCTAAGATCGAATTAGCGCCCAGCTTCGATTTGTTTTCAGTGCCATCTAAATCCAACATTGCTTGGTCTAAAGCTTGTTGGTCATTTGCATCCATGCCGACAACAGCTGATTTAATTGCTTGGTTGACGTTTGCAACCGCTTGCAAAACGCCTTTACCTAAGTAACGTGACTTATCACCATCACGTAACTCAAGGGCTTCCCTTGAACCTGTCGAAGCACCCGATGGCGAACAAGCAATACCTACAGCGCCTGACTCCAATACAACTTCTGCTTCGACCGTTGGATTTCCGCGCGAATCCAAAACTTCTCGTCCAATGATATCAACTATCTTGCTCATTCCTTAATTACTCCAATTTTGTTCGTCAAATATTTAGTGATTTTTAAAGTTCGTTCTCAATAAAACCGGACGCTTTAACTGCGCTGTCAATTTCTTTCAGAGTCGTCAACAACGCTTCAATCTTGTACATTGGCCAAGAATTAGGACCGTCACTTTTTGCGTTCGCTGGGTCGGGGTGGGTCTCCATAAATAATCCAGAAACGCCTGCCGCCACCGCTGCTCTTGCTAACACTGGAACATGTTCTCTTTGACCGCCAGAAGACGCCCCTTGTCCGCCAGGTAATTGAACCGAATGAGTCGCATCGTATACAACCGGTGCGCCCGTCTTGCGCATTTCTGCAAGCCCGCGCATATCAGACACCAGATTGTTGTAACCAAATGAAGCGCCCCGCTCACACACCATGATATTATTATTTCCAGTGGCTCTGGCTTTGTCGACGACATTAGCCATATCCCAAGGCGCCAAAAACTGGCCCTTTTTAATATTAACCGGAATTCCTGGCTTACAGACTTTTTGAATAAAGTTAGTTTGGCGACACAAGAATGCTGGCGTTTGCATAACATCAACAACCGATGCGACCTCATCCATCGGCGTATCCTCGTGAACATCGGTTAGTACTGGCACACCAATTTCAGCTTTCACTTTGGCTAAAATTTGCAAACCTTTTTCTAAACCAGGACCACGAAAGCTGGTATGAGAAGAACGGTTTGCTTTATCAAAAGAAGATTTGTAGACGTAAGGAATACCTAATCGCTCGGTGACTTCTTTCATGTACCCAGCAGTTTCAAGCGCTAGTTCCTCGCTCTCAATCACACAGGGTCCAGCAATTAAAAAAAACGGTTTATCGATACCAACGTCAAAACCACAAATATTCATAAACCTAAGCCTCCTGACTCACACGAAATTCTCGAGCCGCATTAATAAAAGAGGTAAATAACGGATGGCCATCACGCGGAGTTGACGTAAACTCCGGGTGAAATTGAACAGCAACAAACCAAGGGTGATCCGCTATTTCTATTGTTTCTACTAAATTGTTCAAATTAGAACGTCCGGAAATGACTAAACCACTTTCCTCTAATTGAGGAACGTAATTTTCGTTGACTTCATAACGATGACGGTGACGTTCATTGATGATAGTTGAGCCATAGATTTCAGCAATTTTGCTTGAAGAAACTAATTTAGCGGGCTGTGCACCTAAGCGCATCGTTCCACCTAAATCAGATTGCTCTGTTCTTTGTTCAACTGAACCATCTTTGTTAATCCACTCGGTAATTAAGCCGATAACGGGTGTTTTACTGTCTTTTTCAAATTCAGTACTTTGCGCATCTTCTAGTTTAGCGACATTTCGCGCGTATTCGATAACCGCGACTTGCATGCCAAGACAAATACCTAAGTAAGGGATTTTATTTTCTCGAGCGTACTCAACGGTTTGTACTTTTCCTTCGACGCCACGTTCTCCGAAACCGCCGGGAACTAGAATGGCATCAGCAGTATCGAGCAAACCGATGCCTTTCTTTTCAATATCTTCCGCGTCAACGTAGTCAATGTTTACCGTCAACCGATTTTGCAATCCCGCGTGTTTGAGTGATTCGATAAGTGATTTGTATGCTTCAGTGAGGTCCATATATTTGCCAACCATAGCAACATTGACCTCACCATTGGGGTTCGCTTCGGCATAAAGTACCTGCTCCCACTCAGTAAGATCAACCTCCTGCTCTGGCAACTTAAAGCGGTCGCTAATTAACTTTTCAAGTCCTTGAGAGTTTAGTATCGCAGGGATTTTATAAATGCTATCGACATCTTTTAGAGAGATTACCGCCTTTTCTTCGACATTGGTAAACAAAGCGATTTTAGCTTTTTCTGATGGCGGCAAAGTTCTATCTGAGCGGCAGATTAGAACATCTGGTTGAATACCTATTGAGCGGAGCTCTTTGACCGAGTGCTGGGTGGGCTTAGTTTTTAATTCACCTGCAACTGCGATAAAGGGCAACAGAGTCAAGTGCATAAACAAGGCTCGCTCACGTCCGAGTTCGTAACCTAGCTGGCGGATGGCCTCAAGAAACGGCAAAGATTCAATAT
The DNA here is from genome assembly GCF_007004765.1 of Aliikangiella marina. Classification (GTDB taxonomy): domain Bacteria; phylum Pseudomonadota; class Gammaproteobacteria; order Enterobacterales; family Kangiellaceae; genus Aliikangiella; species Aliikangiella marina. Next base: position 284,284 of record NZ_VIKR01000006.1, on the reverse strand, counting down.
CGCCGACCGTTCCACCGATTTCAACCATGGCAATATCCGCATCACCAGCGCCTTCCATCACTTTACGCTTGATCTCGTCAGTGATATGCGGAATGACCTGGACTGTGCCGCCCAAGTACTCGCCTTTACGTTCTTTACGAAGTACATCTGCGTAAACTCGGCCAGTGGTGAAGTTATTTGATTGACTCATGCGAGTTCGCACAAATCGCTCGTAGTGGCCCAAGTCTAAGTCGGTTTCGGCACCATCATCGGTTACAAAGACCTCACCGTGCTGGAATGGACTCATGGTCCCAGGATCGACATTAATGTAAGGGTCGAGTTTTAGAAGGGTAACTTTTAAGCCGCGTGATTCTAAAAGCGCCGCCAAGGAAGCGGCTGCAATTCCTTTTCCTAAGGAAGAAACAACACCACCCGTCACAAATATAAACTTAGTCATTGAGTATCGCCAAAATCTAATAAAAACAATAGGTTAGTTTGTAGAACTCTACGACTAGCCGGTGAAACAATTACTTTTAACCATCAGATATTCGCGCGTCTTCAAAATAAAGCGCAAATTCAGACGGTTACGGTAAATTTTACAGTCAGTAGAGGCCTTCAGGACGGGAATGTATTCTAGCAAATAAATTATATTGAATCACGATTTAAATAGTTAATTATTCAGTTAACTTTTCGTTTCGCCCACAATCTGCTTGGCTTGCTGCCAGAGGGCCTCTAATTCTTCTATGTCTCGGCCTTCAAGCGCATAATTCGAGAGTTGCTCGACCTGGCGGAATCTCGTTGAAAATTTTTGGTTCGCTTTGCGCAATGCGAGATCAGCGTCAACGCCGTAATGACGGGTTAAGTTGACCAAGGCAAATAACAGATCGCCAAGTTCTTCTTCCAGATGCTGTCTGTCACCGCTGGCGGCTGCTTCCTGAACCTCTTGCTTTTCTTCTAAAACCTTTGCCCAGACTTGGTCAACATTCTGCCAATCAAAACCGACCTTTGCAGCCCGTTTTTGAATTTTATGAGCTCGCTTTAATTCAGGAAGCGCTTTCGGAATATCTTCAAGAACGCTCGAATTAGTAGCTTGATTCGCTGACTTACCGCCTTCTTCTGAGTCATTGGCTAAATTGGCCTGAACCAGCTTGGCATTTCTTTCTCGATGTTTTTGTTCTTCCCAGGCTTGATTAAGGGCTTGCTCATCGTCGAAAGTCTCGTCACTAAATACATGAGGGTGTCGCCGGACTAACTTGCTACAGATGCCATCAACAATATCATTAAACTCAAACCTTTCATCTTCTTTGGCTATTTGCGCGTAAAAAACGACTTGAAATAGTAAATCACCTAACTCATCTTTCAATGATTCGTAATCTTGAGTCTCGATGGCTTCAGCGACCTCGTAAACTTCTTCGATCGTGTAGGGTAAGATGGTATCGTAACTTTGTTTAATATCCCAAGGACACCCACCCTGAGGATCCCTAAGGGCAGACATAACGGCAAGCAGTTTATTGATTCCCGAAGCTTTTTCGACGGTTTCTAAAAGTCTCTTGGCATCACTAGCTGGATTATTTTGAGTCATGGTTAATGAATGTCTTTCTACAAATAATTTTAAATTATCTTACGCCATACACGCGCTTTACTCTTCAAATTTATCGCTTAATGACTAGTAATAGCGACAAATTTAATCTGCAGGAAATCATTGACGCTGAACGCTTACGATTGTCGGTAACTTTTCTATTTTGCTCATAATTTTTGATACGACAGAAATACTCGGTACTTCGATTTGTAATTTAATAGAGACCATTAAATGTTTCTTGTTTACATGGGTATTGAGTGCAGTAACACTGACCTTTTCTTCAGCCATCAAAGTAGTAATGTCACCAAGCAACCCTTTCCGATCGTATGCCTTTATTTGAAGATCGATGAGATAATTTTCATTAACGGCATTTGACCAATTTACTTGGAGAACTTTTTCAGGAGATTTATTTTGCGCCCTTAGTAAATATGAACAATCGGCTCGATGAATCATAATTCCTCGACCTTGAGATACAAATCCTCTTATTTCGTCACCAGGAACAGGTTTACAACATCCCGCCATACGAGTAAGCAAATTGCCTACTCCTTCAACTAAGATATCCGACGAAGCTGTTCGTTTCGTCACTTTGGCTTTCTTTTTGATGACAGTATCACGATTGATTGGCGCGTGCTTCTCTTCGAAAGCTCTAACGACATTTAATACCTGATGAATTCCTTTGTCACCCGCGCCAATTCCAGCATACAACTCATCGTCTTTATTGTAATTAAAATGCTTTGCAACTTTTTCAATATCGACATTTTTGAAATTATGCTTTTGCAATTCTTTTTCTAGAATCGTTTTGCCGGCTGCGATATTTTTATCTTTGTCCTGATGACGGAACCATTGATGAATCTTACTTCTCGCACGAGAAGATTTTACATAGCCATGATGATCGCTCAACCAGTCGCGACTGGGCCCACCGGTTTTATTGGTCAAAATTTCCACGCGTTGACCGGTTTCCAAAGGTTGTGACAAGGGTGTTATTCTGCCATTCACTTTCGCGCCCCGGCAACGATGACCGACATCGGTATGCACCCGATAAGCAAAATCAACAGGCGTCGAACCAGTCGGCAGATCGATTAACCGACCTTGCGGAGTAAACACATAGATTCTTTCTTCTAAAACCTGGTTACGGAATTCGTTGACCAGATCGGCGGATTCAGTCAACTCGTCTTGCCATTCGAGAAGCTGTCTCAACCAGGCAATCTTAGCTTCGTACCCGTCACTTGCGGTTGTTTTACCTTCTTTATATTTCCAATGAGCCGCTACCCCAAGCTCACTTTCTTGGTGCATTTGGTGCGTGCGAATTTGGATCTCTAGGGTTTTACCTTCGGGCCCGACAACCGCGGTGTGCAAAGAACGGTAACCATTTTCTTTCGGTGTCGCTACGTAATCATCAAATTCTTTAGGAATATGCTTCCAAAGACCATGCACTACCCCAAGAACAGAATAACAATCACTTATTTCTGGGACTAAAACTCTGACGGCTCTCACATCATAGATTTCTTCAAAACCCACTTGCTTACGTTGCATTTTTTTCCAAATGCTATAAATGTGTTTGGCTCTTCCCTGCAAATCCGCCTCAACATTAATTTTTTTGAGAGCATCACCAATTAGCGACAAAACCTTTTTGACATAAACCTCACGAGCCGCCCTTTTCTCATCCAAACTTTTAGCAATTTTAACGTAATCGTCATGGTGTAATATTCTGAAAGCCAGATCTTCCATTTCCCATTTAACTTGCCCCACACCGAGACGATTGGCGAGAGGCGCATAAACATCGGTAATTTCATTCGCTAATTGTAATTGTTCGGTTTTGGGTAGGTTATTAGCGTATCGAAGCAGGCATAGTCTTTCCGCTAATTTAATTAATACGACTCTGACATCATCAACCATTGCCAGCAACATTCTTCTCAAGTTGTCGATCTGGTTGGCATCATTATTTTCAGAAAAATCGTTTTGTAAGCTTCGGATCGCATCCATGGTTGCGACCCCTTTTAATTGATTCGCTATTGACTGGCCACATTTTTGCTGGACCGTTTCTAAATCAATAACGTTGCTGTCAATGAATGGATACAATAGAGCCGCAAGCAATGTGGCAGTATTGACTTTCAAGCTCGCTAAAATATTTGCCATTTCAAAGCTGAGAGTAAATAGATGTCGATAGGCTTCGGTAGCCTCAGGGTCTATTTTTTTTAGGACCAGGACAACTTTTTCAGCAAGCTCATGCTGGGTGGATTCATTGTCAGAAACCAATGGTGCATACCAGGCGTCAAATCTTTCATCAAACACATCTTTAGGCGTTTCAATTTGATATACCTTTACCATTGGTTTTCCTCAAGTATCTTAAACTCAACAATTATTGCGTCCGTCAACGCCAGCCTGATCAAGTTTATAACTTTTTATCCTCTTAGGTGTCTCATTACTTGGAATCATTTTGAACACACCTGAACTATCAACGACTTTGTTCATCGTCTGCCAGAGCAAAATGATAATCAGGGCAAAATTTATCGTTCAAATAATGCGATAGACTCCACATGAGTTGTGTGCGGAAACATGTCCATAACACCGGCTTTGACTAATTTATAGCCCGACTTAACTAACTCACCCGTATCCCGCGCCAAAGTCGCAGGATTGCACGATACATAAACTATTTTTTCCGCGTTAAACCGAACAATATTATTGATCACTTCAAGTGCACCGCTTCTTGCTGGGTCGATAAGGATTTTATTATATTGTTGTTGATTCCATGACTCTTTGGAAAGATCAGCGGTTAAATCGGCTCGATAAAATTCGACATTATCCAACTGATTTAATTCCGCATTTTGTTTGCCTCTTTCAACCATTTCTTCAACACCTTCAATGCCAACGACATGCTTTGCTTTGGTCGCTAGTGGAATGGTAAAATTTCCTAGCCCACAAAATAAATCGAGCACTTTATCATCGGATTGCACATCGAGAAGCTCGATTGCATAGGGAACCATTTTTTGATTAATGCTAGCGTTAACTTGAGCGAAATCTAACGGTTCTTGGTTTAAAGTAACGTTAAACGCTGGATGGGTATAACTCAATTGAGCGTCAACTGCATTGTCAGGCCAAACGCGATGAACGGTATCAGGACCTTTGGGCTGCAAATAAATGACCAAATCATTGGTTTGACCGAAACTTATCCACTTGGCTTTGTCTGACTCGCTCATTGGCTTTAAATGTCGCACAATAATAGCGTATTTATTATCGCCACTAGCGACCTCAATTTGAGGGATAAACTGACGTCCTTCCATCGAGTCTATCAACTGGCTCATTGGCATGAGTAGGTTTGAAATTTTATCAACCAGAACCGGACATGAGTCAATATCCGCGAGAAAATTTGAGTGTTTTTCTCTAAAACCGATGAGTGTTCTTTCTTTTTTTGTAACATACCTAACCCCGAGTCGCGCTTTGCGTCGATAACCGAGTAAATCAGCTTGTAGTGCCGGTAACCACTCCTCAGGCTCAGTCTCAGCAAAGTGAGCAAACTGTTCTTTGAGAATTTCTTGCTTGTGGGCGATTTGCGCGTCCACGCTCATGTGCTGCATGCTGCAACCACCGCAGACTCCATAATGTTTACAAGGTGGTTCTACTCTGTCCTCAGAAGCACTAAGTACCTTGATGACTTTACCTTCATCAAACTTGCCGCGACTATAGGTATATTCCATCTCTACAGTCTCTCCCGCAAGAGCCCCTGAAACAAATACCGTTTTACCGTCGATACGGCCCACCCCTCTACCTTCATGGGATAGTGACTCAACCTCGATTACGACGGGCTCTTTGGGTAATGACTTGCGTCTACGAAACTTCCTGGCCATTGATTGCCTTAATGATAAAAGTAAATTTAGCTCCGGTTTTTGCTTCTCAATACCGAATACCTCAGTAAGAAACGCAACACGTCAATCAACCGGAAAAACGAGGGTGCATTATACTGGCAAAAACCGGAATATTCATAAATTTATAGCAACAACCAATTGACTGTGCGACTTGTGAACAATGAATAACCACGATAGATGCGGAATTGCCGCTAATTTCTTTATTTATTTCCGGTACTTAAGTTAGAATCAGACTGTCATAGCGTCAGACTGTCTAGTAGTTTCCAGTCTAGTAGTTTCCACGACGAACAACAAAAACACGCAGGTAAGCTAATTTTGGGTCGAATTAAAAGCAGATTTCTCGCTCAACAACTGCCACTAATGATGGCATTAATGCTGCTAACTTATTCTATTAATATCAATAAGTTGCGTGCCAGTGAAAAAACAGAGAAAACCATTCCGGTATTGTTTGTCGCGGCCCAACAACCCACTGAGCAGTTACGAAAAGCACTTGAAACGCAGCTGAGAGTAAAGATGCCCAGCCGAAAAGTTGCCTTTTTCGATTTGCAAAATCTCGTTAAAAGAGACCTTGAGCAAATACTCAAAAATGCTGATCAGTGCGCCTTGGCTATCGGTCCTGAAGCTACTCAACGAATGCTATCAATAAGACAACCGATTAACCACTTCAGTATATTAACCTCTCGAAACCTCCTTGATAAATTGCACCGGGTCTACCAAAGACTCGGTATCGAGGTTACCGGTATTTACGAAGAACAACCGCTACAACGCCAATTATTTTTAGCGAAAGCAATCAATGACCAATTACAAGATATTGCAATCATACTCAACCAAAAAGACAAGTATTACTTACCCGAATATCAGGCGACGGCCGGAAAGCTCGGTCTGAGTGTCAAGTACCGGGTGCTCAAAGCCGCCGACTCTCCAGAGAAATATATGGGTGATATCGCCGATCCGGATACCTTTTTGATGCTGACAAATAACAATCAACTGTATGTTAAATCGAAGCTATCAGCATTGGTCTTAGCTGCCTACTATCAGCAAATCAAGCTGATCGGCAACCGTTTTGAGAACGCAAAAACCGGCGCTCTAGCGAGTATCTATACGCCAACCACAACACTCGCCATTGAGGCCATTAGCGATTTTGTCGAATCTTGCAAAGGCGAGCCGACCTCAGCACCCCGGTATGCCAAAAGTTTTAGTGTTATTATTAACCAACAGATTGCCAACAATTTAAACATGAGCAATTTGAACGCAAATCAACTGAGTAAATTAATTACTCAAATGGAAAATAGTCAGGAAGTCGAATGAACGAATGGGGAATAAGAGCGCGAGTAATTTTGTTGGCGTTAGTGCCGACTATACTGGTCGCAATCGTTATGGGGACCTACTTCATCGCTACCAGAGTTCATGACTTGGATGTGTCACTCAAAGAACGTGGTCAAGCAATTGTTAATTACCTTTCGCAAACCGCTGAATATCCAGTGCTTTCAGCAAATACCAGTTCATTACAACGCTTGGTCTCGTCAGCGCGCGATGGAGATGACGATATCCTTGCGGTTGCCATTTACGATAAAAACAATTTACTGTTCGCCAGCTCCGGTACTTCGAACCTAGTGAATCAACTCGCATTTAAAGAACAAAACATTCCGCAACAAACCTTTATCGAAACGATAGCCTTCAGTTTGGCAGAGTGAATCAACAGCAACCGAGCCTCGGTTATGTCGCCGCATATCTCACGACGAAAAATGCCGCGTTAAGACAATACCAAATTATCGCTACTGCACTAATTATTTTATTCGTTGGTTTGGGACTTGGCGGTGTGCTGGCACAAGGCATGGCTCGCTCGATAACATTACCGATTATCCAACTGGCATCGGCCGTAAAACGCATTAAAGAAGGTCAACTGCGGGTAAAGATAAAGTCACAGACTTCCGGCGAATTACGCACTCTAGTTGATGGTTTCAACGACATGAGCCACTCAATTTATGAAGCCAGAGAAGAGATGCAAGCAGCAGTTGAACAAGCAACCGCCGACCTCCACGAAACCAATGAAGCACTTGAATTACAAAACGTCGAGCTAGACTTAGCCAGAAAGCAGGCAATCGAAGCGAGCCGGGTCAAGTCTGAGTTCCTAGCTAATATGAGCCATGAAATTAGAACCCCCATGAATGGCGTAATTGGTTTTACCAACTTACTGCTAAGAACCCCCGTAACCGAAAAGCAAACGGACCATTTAAATACCATCAAAAAATCAGCGACTAATTTGCTTTCAATTATTGATGATATTCTCGATTTCTCAAAAATCGAAGCAGGAAAAATGGAATTGGAAAAACGGTCGCTAAATATTAGCGACTGTATCGACGAAGTTCTTAATCTACTCGGTCCAGCCGCACGCGACAAAAATATTGAACTCCTTGGTATTGTTTATCAAGATGTTCCAGAGTATCTGCTCGGCGATGCGGTACGAATTTCCCAAATCCTCACCAACTTAACCAACAACGCAATCAAATTCACCCAACAGGGTAATGTTCAAATTCGTGTGCTTCTAGAAGATGAAAACCCTAAGTCAGTACGAATCAAAGTTAATGTTACCGATACTGGGGTTGGACTGTCAGAAGAAAAACAAAAAATATTATTTCAGGCATTTACCCAGGCCGATACTACAACAACACGCCGATTTGGTGGAACCGGACTTGGTCTTGTGATATCGAAAAAACTTGTTGAATCAATGAACGGACAAATTGGTCTGGAAAGTGAAGAAAATGTCGGCTCGACATTTTGGTTTACGCTTGAATTAGACAAAGATCCCGATGACAATAAGTCTATCGACTTCGGGTTTCCTGGACGACGAGTTTTACTCCATGACTCCAGTCGAGTTTCACAGCTGGCTACTCAGCATATTCTTACTCGCTGGAACTGCAGTGTCGACTCCGCAGACAGCTTAACTGGCTTGGTCGATCTCGCGCGGATGAACCTGCAACAAAACAAAGACGTCGACTTAATTCTAATCGGCGGTTACCAAAGTTATGAATATCAGAACGAATTCGCGGAACTACAAACCATCAGCGCTAGTTTAACTTGTCCAGTTTCGGTTTTACTCAATACTAATGATGAGAGTGTCGTCAAGCAATTTGCCGATGTTGGAATTTCTCGACACATTACCAAGCCGGTGATTCGAAAAAATTTATATGCCTCACTTTTCGATTGGTTTGAGGTTGGCAAACAACTGCAATCATCCAACAGTGAAAAGGCGATTGAGTTGTCCCCTTCTGAGTCTGGTCCGATTCATATTCTTTGTGTTGACGATAACCCTGCCAATTTAAAACTGCTCGATGAATTACTCTCTGAATATGAGGTTGACACTAGCTTAGCGACCAACGGAAAAGAAGCTATTCTCGCCTGTGAAAAACATAATTTCGATTTAATCTTTATGGACATACAAATGCCAGAGATGGATGGTGTCGAAGCTACTCGTCATATTCGCAAAATGAAAAACCATATCGCGCGTACGCCGATTGTTGCCCTCACTGCACACGCAATGAAAGGTGAACGAGAAAAACTATTAAATGAAGGAATGGATGACTATTTAACCAAACCGATTAATCAGCAGCAAATTGAAGAAACTATCGCCAAGTGGACAAGAAAGAAACTCGAATTGTTAGCGGAGTCTCAATCAACATCAAGCGAGTCTCAAACTGAAGCTAGCGAAATTAACTCGCAACAATATCAACAAAATGAAATGGAGAATACCGCTATGCCACAAACGGGCGAATCCATCGCCCTCGCAGCACCACCTATCGACTGGCAATTAAGCTTAAAAGCGGCAAACCAAAAACAAGACTTGGCAAAGGATATGCTATCTATGTTAATTAAAAGTTTTGCTCAGGCAAAAATTGATATTAGTCAAGCCTATCAAGAGAAAGACTCTGAAGAACTCACTAAGCATGTTCATAAACTCCACGGCGCAACAGCTTATTGTGGTGTGCCGATATTAAAAGAAGTAGCAGCTGAATATGAGACTCACTTAAAGACAGAGAGCTTTAATGAAACCACTCGAGATATCCATACGCGATTTATGGAAGCGATTAGAGATGTCGAATCGGCCGCTGGTGAATTTATAGGTTAAGGTATTTTTTGAGATGAGCGATTAACCCATCCAACCCATTGGCCGATGCGCTCCAACACTTTGATACTTAAACCTGAACTAAAATCAACTTGTCTGGCGATTCTTGATTTTGAATTGGTTCCAGTGGTATCGCAATAAGTGCACCATTAACTTTATCATACTCGGAAATCTCACACTCGATGATTCGATTCGAAATATCGATTGGTTGATCAATTTCAATCGCGACTTTATGGTAATTTTCTGTATGCCCATAAAATCGATATTTTCCTTCTTCGGTCTTCTGGCCTTTGCCTTCCCATAATATTCGTTGTTGTTGGCCAATCATTTTATGCATCGATTTAAACTTTGCTTCAGCAGCCAATTGATGAAGTTTTTGGCTTCGTTCTTTTTTAGTCTGATTGTCAAGCTGGCCGGGAAGCCTTGCTGCTTTAGTCCCTGCTCGATTGGAGTAGGCAAAGATGTGTACATGCCCAAACTCTAACGCTTCAACAATTTTTTCTGATAAAGCAAAATCGTCTTCATCTTCACCGGGGAATCCTACAATGATATCGGTGGTAACGTTAAACTCTGGTACAACGCTTCGCGCTTTTGCCACCAATTCAGAAAATGTTTCGGACTTACAGCGACGGGACATTTTGCGCAAGATTTTATTACTGCCACTTTGTATTGGAAGATGCATATGTGGCATTAAACGCTTGTCTTTAAAAAGCTCAAAAAAACCTTCCGGTAAATCCCAAGGTTCAACTGAGGCGAACCGAATTCTAGGGATTGCTGTTTTATCTAAAATATCAACAACCAAATCATACAAAGAGGTTTCGATATCCGAACCATAGCCACCCACATGAACGCCAGTTAGGACGATTTCTTGAATCCCATCAGCGTGTAACCGGTTGATCTCGGCCACCAAATCTTCACGAGTCCGACTGACTTCTTCTCCACGTGCCACAGTTACAATGCAATAAGTACAGCGATAGCGGCAACCATCTTGAATTTTTATAAAAGCTCGCTCACGATTACGAACAAACAAGGCAGACTCGGCTGGCTCGGTCGCCGCGTGTGGCATCGACTTCCAGTCGAGGAGTTCTTTTGCTTTGCTCGGTAGTTTTTGCTTGTCCACATTGTCAACGACCAAGTCAACACCTAAGATGTCTTCAGCTTGAGATTTCTCTAAAGATGCATAACAGCCAGTAACAACAAGTTTTGCTTGCGGGTTTTGTCGATGCAGTTTGCGAATGGTTTGTCGTGACTTTCTAGCGGCTTCGCCGGTAACTGCGCAGGTATTGATAACCATTAAATTTGCGTCACTTATTTCCGCAGTGACAGTGATACCTTGCGAACGGAAATCATCCGCCCACATTTGAAGCTCTGCTTCGTTTAACCGACAACCTAGGGCAGTTAAATATACTTGCATGAAATTCTCGAACTAACGCTATCTGTTTTATAAATCTAATCTGCTAACGAACAGATTACTTTCTAATCTTGGGCACCCATGCCCATGTCATCTGACATTCTACAGGTTCTACTCCTGCGTCGTCAGTTACAGTTACTGATATAACTGTATCGCCCTTTTCTTCTTTATAAAGTCGCTCGACTTGCTCTTCGGAGATAGTCGCATGTGCGCGTAAGTTTCCAGTTGAACGTTTGGTATAATCAATATGCATTGTTTTCAATACAGGAATTTTATCATCCGGTATATTCATCCCGACAACCATTCCACTAGCAGTCTCTGCAACTAAACTTGTTGCTGCAGCATGGACCGTTCCAATATGGTTTTGGACTTTCTTACGATTTTTAAGTACGAAAATTGACTCTTGCTGGGTCAATTTTTTACATTGAACTCCCGCGGTACCCACAAACTTAATCGTTGAACCGAGTACATAATCTAATAACCAACCTCTCATCCACTTGGGCTTGGCATTTAATTTATCAACGATTTTAGCGAGTTGGTTCTTCATTAATCTTCCTATTACTCTAAAAATATTGGCTATTTGCGAATGACGACAAAATAGTCACACTTATAAACTGGCTATTAATTACTGACAATTAATAACGATACGCCCGTGTTTCTTGCGGTCCAAAAGATCATCAAAAACGCCAGAGACCGCTTTTAAGGGAACCTCTTCAGTTAAGATACGCTGCAAATGGTTAGGCTTTAAATCAGCTCCCATACGTTGCCAAATTGCTTTACGCAATGGCATTGGGCAGTTGGTTGAACTGACTCCCAAGATACTGACACCACGCAGAATCATCGGAAAAACAGTCGTATCTAATTTGTGACTATCAGCCAAACCAATGCTCGCGATATTACCCCATAAATTCGTATGAGCGATTAGCTGGCTTAGTAAGCTGCCACCAACGTTATCAATAACACCGCCAAACCGACCTTTCTCCAATGGCCTGCTACCAAGGTTTAGATCATCAATCGAACAGACTTCGCTCGCTCCAAGCTGGGTAAGATAATCATCAAATTCTCGTCGGCCACTGACTGCGATCGTCTCAAAACCGAGCTGACTCAACATATCGACCGCAACAGAACCAACCCCACCGCTAGCGCCAGTGACGACAATTGGGCCTTTGTCTTTGGTTTGATTGTTTTCCAGCATTCTATGGATCGCGAGTCCCGCCGTGAATCCTGCAGTACCCAAAATCATACACTCTTGCATCGTCAATCCATTTGGTACCGGCATAACCCAGTCAGCAGGTACGCGAGCATATTGGGCAAGACCGCCATCGTGACTTTCTCCCAATCCGCAGCCATTCACAACAACTTCATCGCCTGGCTTAAAACGCCCGTCTTCTGACGACTCAACTACCCCTGCTAAATCGATACCACCATTAAGGGGAAAACGCTTCAATATTTGGCCGCGACCTGTGGCGCCAAGCGCGTCTTTGTAATTCACCCCGGTGTAATGAACGCGAATCACGACCTCGCCGTCGGAAAGCTCTTCAAGCGACATTTGCTCTAAGCGGTGCTCGACACCTTCATCAGTTTTGTATATGCGACAGGCTAAAAAGCTCACAATCTGGTTCCTTTCCAAAAATTTGGCGCTATTGTACCTGAAAACTACAATTTGTCGCCTAGTTTTTAGCCAAATAGTTGGCCAATTAATAGCTTTTTTAAGAATCCTCAAATCACTTCAATCTAGATTTAATATATCGCTAGAGACTACAGATTAAGCGAATTAAGTGTTCTTTTTCGAAGAAATTAATACCACGATTATTCTCAAAAAGACGATAAATTAGATGATTTTGGACATCGGAGCTCCAAAATTTACTTAAAACTTCACTTGTATATGCTAGATGAAAAGGTTATAAAACTCCGACTACACGGGTTATGTAGCGTGTGAAATTGGCAAAATATAGCGAAAATAGCCGAATTACTAACAAGGATTTCGTTAGTGCCATTACGGATTATTTTTAATCTGCATCGCGAAAATTAATAACAATATTACAACAAAAAGAATCTTCAGTTCCGCTGTCGAACTGAATTAAGATTCCTAAAAAATAAATAAATTTGGAGCTCTATCTATATGAATTACAATATTCCTCCGGGGGAGATCTTAGGTCATCCAAAAGGCCTATTCCTACTATTTACGACTGAAATGTGGGAAAGGTTTAGTTACTACGGGATGCGTGCGCTCCTCGTTCTTACCCTGGTTGCTGGGACAGAAGCCGCAAACCCTGGTTTCGGTTGGAGCCAAGGTGATGCGCTAAAGCTTTACGGGTGGTACACGGGTTTAGTTTATTTCACCCCTTTAATCGGCGGTTGGCTCGCTGACAACTTTATCGGACAACGTCGCTCGATAATTATTGGCGGGGTATTGATGGCTCTCGCTCAGTTTGTATTAGCCGCTTCAATCCCTGGAAATACGACGCTTTTCTTTATCGGGTTAGTGTTGTTGATTATAGGAAACGGATTTTTTAAGCCCAATATTTCGACAATGGTCGGTGACCTTTACGGTGAACATGACACCCGCCGTGATGGTGCGTTTACTATTTTCTATATGGGCATCAATGTTGGTGCTTTCCTCGCGCCATTAATATGTTCTACCCTCGGTGAGGATCCTGCTTACGGTTGGAAATACGGTTATATCGCCGCCGGTGTGGGAATGTCATTGTCGGTCATTATTCAACTGGCACTTGCAAATAGATTTCTCGGTGACGTAGGCGTAAAACCTTCAGCAAAGTTATCTCTTGAAATGTCAGGGGGCGAAAAAAAGCCACTAACCGCAGAGGAACGTGATCGTCTTAGAGTTATTTTCACTCTCTTTATCTTTGTCGTTTTATTCTGGGCGTCTTTTGAACAAGCGGGCGGTCTAATGAACCTCTACGCCAACGATAAAACCGATCGAATGATCGACTTTATGAATTTCGAAGTTCCTGCAGGTTGGTTCCAGTCCCTTAATCCGTTTTACATAGTAATCTTAGCGCCAGTTTTCTCAATGATGTGGATAAAAATGGGAAGTAAAAACCCTGCCACACCATTTAAAATGGTAATTGGCTTGATGCTTACAGCAATCGGCTTTTTCTTCATGGTTGCAGCTGTTTATGATCAGCAAGCCAATGGTTTAGCCTCAATGTGGTGGCTTGCACTAGCCTATTTGTTTCACACAATGGGTGAACTTTGTATCAGCCCCGTTGGGCTATCCATGACCACTAAACTAGCACCACTGAGACTCGCTAGTTTGATGATGGGGGTTTGGTTCTTAATCAATTTCTTCGCAAATCTACTCGCCGGCTATATAGGTGCCTTTGCTGAAACAATGGGTGAAATGGCTATATTCGCAGGTATTGCTATTGCTAATATTATCTTCGCATTGATTCTGTGGCCCATATCAGGAAAATTAGTAGACTGGATGCATGGCGCAGAAACTTATGGAGAAGACGTCAAGCATGAAGTTAAAGAAGAATTAGAAGCGACATCCGATCACGCGTAGCTCTATTAACCAATCCAAAAAACTCGGCTCCTCGCCGAGTTTTTTTATGTCATCAAAAAAGTATGATGACCATCAACACATTCAAAATATCAGCAAAATTACTTGTATAACCTATACTTATCTCAGTGGTAATGACCGCCCGGGAGATAAGATGCTAACAACAAGAGATCTAATGACAGCCAAACCGATCCATGTGTCGGTTCATACCAATATCCATAAAGCACGTATGTTGATGGCTGAACATAAGCTTAGACATTTACCCGTTAAAGATATCGATACAGGTAAAACCGTCGGAATCGTCAATCAAAAGAGACTGCTCAAACACGCCATCGCAATTGTGAGTAAACAGGGATTTGATAAATTAGAGCATCAAGAAAAATCGGAAAATGTCGAATCGATTATGAATGATCAGCCGATGATTTTTGACATCAATGCGCAACTACTGGACATTGCAAAATCACTGAGAGAACTTAAAAGTGGCTGCATTTGTATTGAGGAAAACAATCAACTCGTTGGCGTTATTACATCAAGTGACTTTATAAAATTGGCAATCGCAAAACTGGAAAAATAATTACGATTCCATCACCGCCTTGCCGAGGGATGTCTTACTTTGACTGTACAAAAATAGCATTGCGCGCGGGCACATTCCAAAACACTATTGCCTCGCTAAGCGAACATTCTCAATATCAAGCTCAAAATCGCTTCGCCAAGGGTTAATATCGAGCCCCCCTCTTCGCGTATATCGTGCGTATACAGTGAGCTTTTCCGGTGCGCACAGAGATTTTATGTCGGCAAAAATGCGCTCAACGCATTGCTCGTGAAACTCATTGTGTGACCGAAAAGATATTAAATAAGCGAGTAATTTTGCTCGATCAATTTTACTGCCCGTGTATCTAATCTGAATGCTGGCCCAATCAGGTTGACTCGTAATCAAACAGTTGCTCTTCAGTAAATGGCTCACCAATACTTCACTAGTGTGTTCGTCACTCGTGCTATTAGCCAACAATGACGGATTATAGGCGTATTCTGCGATTTCAATGTCGATATCATCGATTACCTCGCCCTCAAGTTGGCTAATTGCATTGCGGTTGAAATTAGCAGGCTCGATTAACTCGACGCTCACTTCTCCACCACAAGCCGCGCTCAAGTCTTTAGCCATAATTGACTGTACTTCTGCCAATGAACTAAAACGTGATTGATTAAACGAGTTTAAATAAAGTTTAAAAGACTTTGATTCGATTATCTTTGGTGTACCAGCATCAAACTCGAACACACCGATCGCTATTTTTGGCAAGCCTTTTGGGTTAAGCCAGCTGATTTCAAAAGCATTCCAAATGTCCTTACCTTTGAAATCTAAAAAACGATTATCCAGTTCGTCTCTCTTCTCACTTCTTAAGATTGGAAACAACAATTCTGGCGTGTAAACCGATATATATTGAGTCGATTTTCCTAGCGGTATCTCAGACATTTTAAGAGCTGCTCTTA
This sequence comes from Aliikangiella marina, assembly GCF_007004765.1. GTDB lineage: Bacteria > Pseudomonadota > Gammaproteobacteria > Enterobacterales > Kangiellaceae > Aliikangiella > Aliikangiella marina. The sequence continues at coordinate 268,315 of NZ_VIKR01000006.1, read as the reverse complement.
TCGGGTTTGGGTATCGGGAAAGCGGTGACGACTTCACCTTTGGCATCGCCAATCTTGGGCGTACCTTGTTTTTCGACTTCATCGATTCGAATTATGGAATGCATTGGGATATTTGTTCTACCCACCCCGTCAAATTCTGCTTTAAGCTTCTCTTCTCCCGGATCGACCACAAGACTCGTGCGTTCATTAAATAACAAGCCTTCAATTTGAACAAAGCCATACAAGTAACCCTGGTCAACGCTCGTTGCATAAACTTCATAGGTCTTACCATTATTGATAAAGACAACTCGATAAACAGGATCTTTCGCCATTTCTTCCTCAACTTAACCACCAATCCCTAACCAATATAATCAGGGCTGCACTTCGCTGGCGATTTTATCATATAATAGCGCCCGTTCTTCAAGCCCATAATTAGAGATTTCACTATGTGTCCTTCACCGATAGCCGAAGCAGTTAAGATTCGTCAACCTTTATTATTGAAAGCGGACCTACAAGGTACCCCATTTCAGTTTGAAACGAGCTTTGGTGTTTTTTCTCCCAAGGAGATTGATGAAGGAACACGATTATTGCTTAATTACCTAGAAATTGAGGAAGATTTCGACTGCCTTGATTTAGGTTGTGGTTACGGGCCTATTGGGATCTACATGGCCGCTAAATCACCTCAAGGACGAACATTACTCTTGGATAAAGACTTTGTTGCCGTCGACCATGCAAACGCCAATATCAAATTGAACAACTTAAAAAATGCGAAAGCATTATTAAGTAATGGGATGTCAGCGCTTAAAGACGAGAAGTTTGATCTTATTGTTTCTAATATTCCGGCTAAAGTCGGTAATGAAATGCTCTACTTATTTTTGTATGACGCTTTTTATCACCTTAAACCCGGTGGAAAGTTCGTTGTGGTTACTGTTAATGGATTACGACATTTTTGTAAAAGAACCTTTAACGAAGTGTTTGGGAACTACAAAAAAGAAAAGCAAGGTAAGACTTATACAGTATCTTCGGCAACTAAATGACAAGAACTCCCTAATAGCGGTCTTTTTAGAAACAAAACCCCAGTTTTTTTTCATAAATGCTTAAAACAACTGTCATTTTTCGTACAAAAAAGTATTCCACAGATCTTGTGGATAACTTTGGGGAAAAGAATTTTAAAACTAGCCCTAACCCGCATCATTTCTATGACCTCTATAAATTGTACGTTTTTTGTACAGCAAAATATTATTCCTTAAATATCAATAAGTTAGCCTATTTTTAAAGTAAATCAGCAAGTTAACCTAGCTGACTTTTATTTGTGCAAAGCGCAACAAAAAAATTTCTGATTATCTGTGGATTTTTGTTGACAATGGCATGATTCAACGTTCCATGTTACATAAATATGACGGATTATTAACGCTTACTGCTTTTTCCAAGGCTTTCAGTGTAAAGTAGTTACTTACGTGACGAATTTTGGCAGTTTTTTACCAATAAAAGCATTCAAAATGGAGATGTCTGATAGGTCAGTTTCTCGCACGCACTCAAAAGTACTAAACCGCAAAAAACCAATAACTCACTAAAATGGCAGCAACTATCCCAGCGAAATCTGCAATTAACCCACAACTGATAGCATGGCGTACTTTTTTAATACCAACAGCACCAAAATAGACAGTGATTACATAAAACGTTGTTTCTGTGCTTCCTTGCATTACCGAGGCAACCTTAGCGACAAAGGAGTCTACGCCATAAGTATTCATCGTTTCCAACATCATCGCTCGCGAACCACTCGCGCTAAACGGACGCATCAAAGCGGTTGGTAACGCCTCAACAAACCCAGTATCTAAGCCAACTTGACGCATCAACCAAGTAATACTGTCGGTAATCTTTGACAATACACCAGAGGCTCTAAGAACACCTATTGCGACTAGCATAGCGACCATATAAGGGATTATTTTAACGGCAATTTCAAACCCTTCCTTTGCCCCCTCAATAAAGTTGTCATAGACCTCGACTTTCTTAATATAAGCCAATAACACAATCGAGACGATCGCAGTAAATAGCAACCCGTTTCCAACACCAGCTGACATGGCGGCCATCTCCTCAGCCGGCAGGTGCATAAGCCAGGCCAGCAAGCCACCGACCAAAAGAAATCCAGTGGCAAAATATCCAATGACTGTCCAGCGGAGAATGTTAAGTTTCTGGGCTATTGCAACTGACATTAGCCCGACCATAGTAGACATGATTGTTGCTAACAAGATGGGCAAAAAGATCTCGGTGGGACTCGCGGCACCTTGTTGGAGTCGATACATAATGATGGTGACTGGGAATATAGTCACCGACGAAGTGTTAAGCACTAAAAATAAAATCTGAGCATTACTGGCAGTATCTGGCTTGGGATTGAGCGTCTGGAGGCTTTGCATTGCTTTCAAGCCAATCGGTGTAGCGGCATTATCTAACCCCATCATATTAGAGGCCATATTCATTGACACATAACCGAGCGCCGGATGCCCTTTCGGTACTTCAGGCATTAAATGCTTAAACAACGGCCCCAATAATCTTGCAAGTCCATTAGCAAAGCCTGATTGCTCCGCTAACTTCATTAATCCACACCAAAAGGCTAATACTCCTATCAAACCCAGCGCGATTTCAGCGCTTAGTTTTGACATGTTAAATATGCTTTCGACAATCTGATTAAAAACTTCAAACTCACCCAGCACCAACCAGGTATAAAGCGCGGCTAAAAAAGATACCAGGAAGAAGCTAATCCAGAGTTTGTTCAACATACAGGCGCGTTTTTCTCTTTATTGTTATGCGTTTGAGCGTGAATATTTTGTCAGCACATTGTTACAAGTGCGTTCGAATACCATAAGCATAGTACTCGTCTCAAAAGAACGAAGCAAAGAATCATTCAAATTTAAAAAGACTAACCAATTGAAAGCTATTTTTGTATAATCGCTGACCAATTTATGAAGTCGCACCAAAATTGATAGATAAATGAACGAAGTTATCCAAACAGATCGAAAAAACAAGCTTGAATACAATAAGTTACACAAGCGTCTTCGACGCAATGTCGGCCGAGCGATTGACGATTTTAAAATGATTGAAGATGGCGATAAGGTCATGGTATGTCTTTCGGGCGGCAAAGACAGCTATACAATGTTAGAAATATTGCTTAATTTAAAAGCAAGCGCACCCGTTAATTTTGAACTGGTCGCAGTAAACCTTGACCAAAAACAGCCCGGTTTTCCAGAAGAGATATTACCCAACTACCTAAAATCAATCGATGTTCCGTATCATATCATTGAAGAAGATACTTATAGCATCGTCAAAGATAAGGTGCCTGAAGGAAAAACGACCTGTGCGCTATGTTCTCGATTACGCCGAGGCATCATCTACTCCTGGGCGCAAGAGCATCAGTGCACAAAAATTGCACTGGGTCATCATCGAGAGGACATTATCGAAACGTTATTTCTTAACATGTTCTTCGGTGGAAAAATGAAATCAATGCCGCCTAAATTACTCAGCGACGATGGTAAAAACACGGTCATACGTCCGCTGGCTTATTGTAAAGAATCTGATATCGCAAAGTTTGCTGAGTTGAAGGCCTTTCCTATCATTCCTTGTAATCTTTGTGGTTCACAAGAAAACCTTCAGAGAAAACAAATTAAACTCATGCTTAAATCATGGGAAAACCAATTTCCTGGTCGAATCGAAAATATTTTTCGCTCAATTAGCAATGTCGCACCGTCTCATTTAATGGATAGGGGTTTGTTTCCTTTTGCAGACTTGACCAATGATCTGCAAATTAACCGCGACGAGGAAACACTTTTTGATGAACCGGTCATAAAGCAGGAGTCTATAGCCTCTTTCGACCAGTCGTCAATTTTGAACGTAAAAAGCTTGAATTAAAACGTTCGATTAACTGGCGACTTTTCTCGTTTAAATGACCTAGCTAAAACGATAACTTGACCCGGCTGAGCAAATAAGGAATTTGCTCGTCGGGCTGCTTGGCAAAAATTTTTCTCGGTAAAAATTGGGCTAAATACAATCAGTGTTGTCCTCAGAGACACCGAGATTTCTTATTCATTCTTTGCAGAAACCAACATTGTATCAATGTATTCAAGCGCTTTCGGGTGTTCAGATTGACCTAACCAAAAATTAGCTCGCTGTTTAACACGCTTATCCCGACTCCCGTTAATCAATGAGACCAGTCCTTCAACAGCCCTCTCATCTTTAAGTTGTGAAATTCCAAAAACCGCTTGTTCTTTAATCTTTCTGGCCTCATTGGAATTAGCCAACTTAAGAAGAATCGGTAATGCATCAAACTTCTCACCCGGTACTGACTTTTGCGAAAGCCAAAAGATGGCTTTTTCGCGTACATGAGAATCACTATGGTTGCGCGCTAGGTCGACTAATTTACTCCAGCTTCTTTCACCTGAATATTGCGAAAGCGCAAACACGGCTTTATCAGTTAAACGTCGTGAAGGTGAACCTTTTAGTATTGATTCTATTACTGGAAAAGCCGCCTCTACGTTATTCTGAGCTAACCAAAATAGCGATTCCCCTTTAATAACTGGATCGCTACTTTGCTTGGCTAATCGCATTAATCGAGGAAAAGCGTTTTTGCTGGAGTTTTGACTCAACGCAAATATGACTTGTTTTTTTGTTTTTAGACCGACTTTTTCGTCATCTAGCAGGCTAGCAAGGACCTCATAGCCAGCTTCGTTTCTGGCCGCACCTAGCCAAAAGATAGCCTTTTCTCTATGCTTGCTAACGCTCAATAAGTTTTCGATCGTGCGTTGGGCATCGACACCTTTATGCATCGCAATGCTCGAGATGATTTTGTCGGTAATATTAGGAATTGTAACTTTCTCAAGTTGAGCGCTTAAAAAGGCCACGCTCTGCTGGTTAGACACATTTAAAAGTTCTGTTACTGAAGTACCTTCAACATTTACCGGACAAGCTCCGCCGGCAACAATCATCGCCGTTACTTCATCAACATCTAATTGAAAGTAAATATTAAGTAAATCGGAATCGATTGAGTCGCTAGAATATAGACTACCCCTACCCTTGTTTTCACCTGATAACGCACAATACTTTTGATTTTTCGAGTGGTAGCAACAAGGACTGCCATTGTTGGGTTCCATGACAACTTGATATTGAAACCATTGTTCTTGATTAACTTCAACTTCATTCAATGTCGCTTCAATGCTTGAGCTTACTTGTAGCGATTCTGATGCGATTGATAAGTTAACAAAGCACGCGCCAAGTATGACATTAAGAAATAAGAATTTTTTACTTAAGTTCACTGGAATCACTCCTGGTTAAGAATTTTACTGAAGAACTCAATGCTTTCATCTGAATCTATCATTGACAGTCTTTGAATCGCCTTTCTTTTTAAACTCTGCTCTTTTTCTGCTTTGGCAATTTGAATTAAAGCTTTAGCGTTTGATTGGATAAATAGAGCTTGAATAACCGCCGACTTTTCCTTTTTATTACGACTTGATTGATAAAGCTCAGTCAGTAAATCACCGGATTTTCTCGAACTCATAATTCCCAGACGCTCAATAGCAGTGACACGGAGATTGTCACTTTTCTCTGTTTTAATGATGCTCGCTAATTGTTGATATCCATCACCGACGGACAAAGCGTCCAAAATATTCTCACGTTGTTCGATAAAAGAATTTGATTGATACATTTCTAACAAAGCGTCCCCCTGTCCCATGACGCCTAATAAATTAATGGCTTGCGTTTGCAGCTTCCCTTCAAGCCCATCCATTGCTAGCGATTTTATTGTCTTGTGGTCTCCGGCAATCATTAAGCCTTCGAGCGCTTTTTGCCTGAGCTTGTCATCTTTAGATTCATCAATTACTTGACGTAATACTAAGCGCGCATTGGAATCACCGGCCAGTCCCATCATTTCTATCGCATTCAATTGCAATTCGGGTTCCGCGTTGTTTAAAGCGATGTCGCTAACTAATTGAAAACCCTTTTTAGATCCTGTTTGACTAAGTACAAACATCGCGCGCTTTTTGATCTTGATAGAATTGTTTGAGTTGATGATCTTCGATAATACGTTATAGGCACGCTCACTCGAAGCACTCATTAATGAATCTATCGCATATAGTTTTAGCTCATCATCTGAAATATCAGCCGCTTCCCCTCTTTCATCTTTAATCTCCGCACGCAACGCTTTAGCATCATCAACCCATTTGCTATTGGGATGCCCGTCGATTAGGGTATTAATAGTGTTCAAAGCTTGTTGGCTTTTCTTACCTTTAAAATAGGCATAAGCTAGCCAATACAAAGTCGCATCTTGTTTACCCTCGCCTTTTTCGATTAATTGATTAAACGAATTTTGAGCTTGCGACCATTCCCTGTTATCGAGCTGTTTCTGCCCTTGAACATATAATCCTTCTTCAGCATAAACTGCTGCACAACTGGATATGGCGATACCAAATATTGCCGCAAGCACACCGTTATTGGCTCGGCGTTTTGGTTGCTTTTTGAATCGATTAACATATTTAATCATTTATCATTACCTAGTTTTTTGTTGCTCGAATTAATGTTTATGACGGAGTCACCGAAAAGAAGTTTGCTATCAAATGAAATCATTTTTAAATTTTTTCTTGGTGATCTTTAGTTTGAATAGTAAATCGCCTTGTTCCATGCGCTCTTTGATTTGGTTCAATGCGTTTAGGCTTTCTCCTGTCGCTTGCTGCGTGCTAATGTTGTCTAATTCAATCAATAAAACTTCCATTTGTCGTAACAGTTCGGCGAGCTGATTGTCGCCGTTATTTTTGGCCAAGCGTCGGTAAATTCGATTAAAAACGATCAATTCCTCTATCAACAGTTTTCTTTGATCAATTTGGGCGCTTAAATCGCCATTTCCATTTGATACTAATGTCAAAACTCGATTACTCGTCTCTAAATGGTCGTTGAGCCGACTCATAAGCACTCTTGTCGCTGTCGCATCAGTAAATGAGGCCGCTAGTTGACTTGGTGGCTCTTGATGATTATCAGCTACAGGTCTGGTTGGTTGAATCGTCGCACTCCAACGTCCAAAGTAAAATATCCCAACAACAAGAGTCAAACTAAGTGCGCTCGCGCCAATCAACTTAACCGAGGGAAAGTAGCGTTTCCAAGAAATAAGTTTTTCACGAGGAGAGTTAGCTTCTAATAATTTGTCCTGTCGAACCTTTTCACTTTGTAGTGACTCTCGATAAATGCCTGCCATAATATTCTGTTTTAAGCGGTCACTTGGTGGAGGAATATTAATCGTTAACTGACCGTCTAGATGATGAGTTAAATTCTCGTAACGCTGTCGTAATTTATCAGATGTTTGCAATGAGATTCCGAGTCTATTACGAGTTTCTTCGTCAAGTTCTTGATAGAAATATAAGATTAGATCTTCATCGCTCCAATCTTTACCATTTGGACTACTCATATGGAATTACCTCAGATACTGAAAGGTTCAATGACATTAGTTTTTTTAACTGATTAACGGCCCTAAATATCCTGTTCTTGACAGTGTTGGGATTAATTTCCAAGATTTGACTTATCTCTTCAATACTTCGCCCATCAAAGTGCTTAAGCAAAAATGCCATTCTTAAATCCTCACTTAGTTCAGCTAATGCTTTTTGGGTGAGTTTGGATAGGTCTCGCTGCCAATGTTCGGCTTCAGGAGTTTCTTGATGCTTGGATTCAGTTTTCTCTATTACACTGGTCTCCAGCGGCTGAGTATGCTGATGTCTTGCCATACTCCGCTGCATATCAATAGCGGTGTTAACAGTAATCGAATACAGCCAAGTCGAAAACTTTGAGCGGTCATCAAAACTATCAATCTTACGATAGATTTTTAAAAATACTTCTTGAATGCAGTCCTCGGCATGCGCTCTATCCCCTAAAATCCGGTAGGCAGCCGAATACAGCTTGTGACTATAAGTGTCTACAAGCTCCTGAAAAGCTTGGATATTTCCAATTTTAACTTGAGCGATTAGCTGTTTTTCTGACTCCATACATTTGATTATGACGGAGATAAAAGAATTCGGTTTGGTATTTTTAGATAATTTTTTAATTCGCTTGAATCGGTATTGAGAAGCAATTGCTGCGACACAGGAAACTGATATAGCGATTGAGTAAAATCAGAAACACCAAAAAGGGGCGCAACGAATCGCGCCCAAAGTTACTGCTTAAGGAAGAACTGGTTCCTATAGTGCTAGTAGTGTTGGTGTGCCTCCTCACTGAGTGAGAAGGCATTGCATGATATTGATTTCACTGTTAATGGAAAAAACAAGTAATGAATTTCTTAGAAAGTGTATCTTGCACCAATCACAAAATTTCTTCCGGGTCGCGGAGCCAAATCTTTCAAGAAAGAAGCATGATCGCGTGCCTCTTCGTCAAGTAAATTTTGACCTTTGAAAAACAAAAACAACTCGTCGCCATTAAACGGTACTCGATAAGCTAAATCTAAGTTGACCATATCAAAACCGTTTGTCGGCAACTCATTTTCGCCGATATCATCTTGTTTGGCATAATTGATGTAGCTTAAGTCGGCAGAAAAATCATTGAAATCGTAAGTTAAGATTGCGCCAGTTTTCATCGGTGGAATCCTTGGCACATTGGTATTATCATCGAACTCAGCTGAGATATAGTCAGCGATGAAACCAAGAGCAAACTGGTGAGCGCCCTCGCTTGTTAAAGGAATGGTTACATCCAACTCAACTCCTTTAAACTCGGCATCTTGCTGTTTATAACAGACCAAAGAGAGCTCTTCTTCTTCCGCTTCGAGTGCTGCGCCAGCTGGTAAACACGGATCGGTATCGGTCACTACGGCACCGTATATGTAATCTTCGAACTGATTCCAAAAAAGGTTTATTTCACCCACAAGATTATCCGACTCAAATCGATAAGAGAGATCAATGTTGTTCGACACTTCAACATCTAAATCAGGATTACCGACTTCAAAAGAAGCGGTTGCTACATGCGGACCCTCAGAGAAAAGTTCTTCAACCGAAGCAAATCGAGTCGCTCTCGAATAGTTAATCGCAAACTTATTGTACTCAGAAATCGTATATACATTACCAAAAGAGAAGCTTACTCCAGTTTCATCAACCTCTGGTTGACCTTCTACTTCTACTTTGTTTGATTCCAAACGCAAACCGAGCTCTAACTTTAAATTACCAACTTCTTTCTCTTCAACGACAAATAATGCCGTACTTTGTGTAAGTGACGGCGGAACAAAAGCTTCGTCGCCAATTGCAGAGAAATCTCTGTCGGTAAACTGAAAACCAAATAAACCATCCCAACCACTGAGGTTTTTGTGTTTCCAATAAGTTTTCAGCTCCCAAGCCTCGTTGTCAAACATCGTACCGATTTCATCGCCTTCTAGCTCAACGTGCTCATAGTCAGTGTAAGAGTAACCAACAAACCAGGTCTCAATTCCACTGAATGGGTTATCAAATTCGGCTTGAATATCGTAGCGAGTTTGTTGCATGTCGATTGCAACACCTTCCTCTTCGTGCTCTTCTCCTTCGTGCTCTTCGCCACCCTCTTCCTCTTCTTCGTGATGATGATGACCGGGTACGCCATAAGTCTTATCAACACTGCTTATTGCAAAACCGACATGTCCCCAATCACCAAGGTAAGTGGTCCCAAAGCTACCACCGGTGGTTTCGTTTTCTGTATTTTCGAATTCGCCGCCTTCACCTGGGCCACCCTCTTCACCTTCCGACAAACGCAGTGCTTCAGATTCAGCTTCTACCGGTATTTCAATGTTGTCCGTTTCTTTAGAATAACCGTCAATATGCCAATTCCAGTTCTCGTTACCACCGTCTAAGGTAAATATGAGTGACTGTTCACCCGTACCACTATCACCTAAACGAGCCTCAATACCTCCGGTTAATTCTTCGATGGTATCGTCAGAGATTTTTCTGTCCGCAGCATTAACTACACCACCAATCGCCCCGCTACCGTAGAGTAAAGTTGCAGGTCCTTTAACAACTTCAATTTGGTCGGCAAGCAATGGCTCAATACTGACGTCATGGTCTGCACTCGTGTTAGAAGCGTCTTGCACAATCATTTGATTGTTGGTTATTTTGACTCTACCTGCACTTAAACCACGAATAACAGGCCGCGAAACAGCTGGTCCAAATGAAGAAACGCTTAAACCCGGCTCATTTTGGAGAATGTCTCCTAAGGTGTCCGAGCGCTTTAGAATTAGCTCATCACCTGCGATAATAATCGCCGGCGTTGCCATATCAAGCGCAGTATGTTCTAGCGGGTTGGCTTTAACGACTAGTCGATTGTCTGGCGCTTCCGCCATACTAAGAACAACCGTATCCTGAGGCGTCTCGGTCACTTCAACAACTTGGTGAAAATGCGCTCTGCTACCACCTTTAACGTCTAGCGTATGAGTACCGATCGGCAAATCTATCTCAAAACGACCTTGGCTATCTGTTTTTGCAGTGACCTCAGCGCCTCTAACTTTAATTTCAGCGTTAGCGACCGCACGGCCATTTTCATTTTCAACTTTGCCCTGAATAATTTTTGCATTTGCCTGCAGGCTCATCATGGCTGCAGCAACAGCCAACCAAGAAGCTTTCTTGTTCATTATCTTATCCTAAAAATATCAATACGAGTGATTGTCTTCGAGAGACAATTCAAATCAAAATCATGTATCGCACATTCGCTGTTCAAGCGAATTGGTCAATCAAAACAATAAGTCAATTTAAAGGTGAGATAACGGCGGTGCGCGCGCTTGAAGGGGACTTTGATTGGCGAAGCACAATGCTTCGTTGACTGAGAACTGAAAATTTGGCGCAGCAAGGTTTAAGGGGAAGCAACTCGCTGGTGAATGAGCGACGAAAATATCATCATTATATGAGGCTTGAGCGAGACAGACCTCATGGTCAATCGATTGCCAATGCTCTTCACTAAATTCGTGGTGTAGCGCAGCCGCTTGAGTGGTTAACCACCCAAGTAAAAAAATCACAATAGACAGTGAATTTTTAGTTCTGCGAAACATAATCCCTACTTTGAGACTGTTTTTAATCAGTTATTCGTTTAAATTCTGATTGCTAGTCATCTAGCATACCTGAAGAGCGGCAAGTTTTTCACAAAGTCCACACCAGGTCAATAGTGATAATTTTACGCTATGGTTACAATTTATTAATATAGGCATTCAATTAAGTAAGCCGATTATCTTTTCGATTATTTCAATAAAGGATGATCATCGGGAAGTTGTTTAGCAATCCACAGCGACAGTTTGTGCTTCATATTCAACTGATTTTCTTGATCTTTTGCTAGTGGCTGGATTAATTTATCGTGTACCAATAAACGATAAAGACTCTCTACTTTTTCCTTGGCAGAATCTGCGCCTCCAAAACTCTTGAAACCTCGGTTAATGGCATACTTCTCGCCAATCTCGATTGCTTTTTTCAGCAGTGCGCCTTCGTTTTTGATTTTTTTCACTGGAACTCTCCTTTAATTAACACCTACCATAATCGGAATTTTGTACGCTGTAAATAGCCATTAAATCTCTCCTAACCTATTGATATTTCCCTAAATGGGGAAAATTTTTAATGACTTAATATTTTGTTGCACTTCACCCGAAACTTTTGGAGTAAATATCGTCTAATGACTGGAAATCCCGTTTATTATCAGTTAAAAATGCACCCCTACTAAGAAAAACGAATACTTTAAGGTTGTAATTCTATGTCGAGTACCGAAACCCAAGTCTCTCTCAACCAGAGCTTTGCCAATCTCAAAGCTAACCTTTGCCAACAAATCATTGGCCAAGAATCATTGGTTGATCGCTTGATCATCGCTTTACTCGCAGATGGGCACCTAATTGTCGAGGGTGCGCCCGGCTTGGCTAAGACTAGAGCTATCAACGCACTCTCCAAAGGTATTGAAGGTGATTTCCACCGTATTCAATTCACGCCAGATTTACTGCCGGCAGACCTAACTGGTACTGAAATTTATCGACCACAAGACGGCAGTTTTCGCTTTGAAAAAGGCCCACTATTTCACAACTTAATTCTTGCCGATGAAATTAATCGCGCACCCGCCAAAGTTCAATCGGCTTTATTAGAAGCGATGGCTGAGCGTCAAGTTACGGTTGGGAGCCAAACTTACAAATTACCGCCACTGTTCCTGGTAATGGCGACTCAAAACCCAATAGAACAAGAAGGTACCTACCCATTACCTGAAGCGCAGCTCGATCGATTCTTAATGCACGTAAAAGTGGACTACCCCGATGCTGCCGCGGAGGCACAAATACTTAAATTGACCCGCGCAGAAGCACACAAAGCTTATCAGGACGAAGCGTCGATCGATTTGACCCAGGAAGACTTGTTCGAAGCTAGAGACCAAGTCCTCGACATTCATATGTCCGAAGAACTAGAGAACTATATAATTCAGCTGATTGTTAATACCCGAGATACTGCGAAAATCGATAAGGAGCTTGATCGTTGGCTAGACTACGGTGCGAGCCCAAGAGCAACAATCTCACTTGATCGCTGCGCAAGAGCGAGTGCTTGGCTAGCTGGCCGTGACTATGTAACACCTGAAGATATTCAAGACATGGCATTTGATATTTTACGCCATCGTTTAATCCTTACCTATGAAGCAGAAGCTGAAGGGGTTAACACTGACATGGTCATCGAGCGCTTAATCCAAGTAACACCGATTGCGTAGGCATTGAGCGTCAATGACAGCCTGGTCAAACCCATCACACAAATTTGCAACGAGTTCTCAGGAAGAGCTCCCAGACGATTTCAAGCCTGGTATCGACCTGACTTTGGGTCAACTCATAGAAACCAGAACCAAACCGATCATTCATTGGTTGGCACCCGAGTCTCACGTTAAAACTAATCGCGTTGGTGGTTTTCGCTCGCGTTTTAAAGGTCGCGGTATGGACTTTGACGAGTCAAGGCTTTATCAAATTGGCGATGATATTAGGAACATTGATTGGCGAGTAACGGCCAGGACAGGCGAAGCCCATACCAAACTTTTCAAAGAAGAAAGAGAACGCCCGGTTTTTGTTGTGCTTGATCAAATGCCCAGTATGTTCTTTGGTACTGCACAGGTGTTTAAATCGCTAATCGCAAGTAAAATTGCGTCTCAACTAATGTGGAATACCCTAACTAACGGTGATCGTTTTGGCGCGTTGTTGTTTGGAGAAACAAATCATTTCGAAATGAAACCTTCGAGTAATCGTCGCAATTGCATGCGCTTACTCAACAGGATAGTTGAAAGTTACCAACAGGTTTTAGAAACAACTTTCTCCGCGGCAACCCATAAAAATAGTGGTACAACGACGAACAATAGTGCTCAAGCGGATAAACGTGCTCAGGCGGATAAACATGCTCAGACAAATATCGACGAAAACAATCAACTTTCCAATACATTAAAGAGACTACAATTTCTCGCAAAACCCGGCACATTGATTCATGTTATAAGTGATTTCAACCAATTTGATGACGACTGTCAACGACATTTGTCCAAGCTATCGCAACATGCTGACATTCACTGTATTTTAATCAAAGATCCGATTGAATCTGAGTTACCACCACCGGGACTATATGGGATCACTGATGGTTTTAACAAAGGACTCCTCAATACTAAGGACAGTAGCTTACGCGATATTTATCACAATGCTTTTGAGAGAAAACAAAACCTGGTTAAGGATTTTGCTTTAAGTCATCGCGGTGTTTTTACATGTGTCGATACTAATTTTGAACAACAATCTGTTGGCTTGTCTGGACCAGCACAGCAATCGATAAATCGGGGTGAAAGTTGATGGCTCAGCCAAGTAATAGTCAACCCGCTAATCCTCTCGATCAATTGCGAGACATTCAACTTCCGCCCGATGCGACGTTTTGGGAGCTAGCGCCAGGCTGGTGGTTTGTCATTGGTGTCGCCGTTATTTATTTGGTTTATTTACTCATTAAGTGGAATCAAAAACGTCAGCGTTTAGCGTTGATTAAACCGGCAAGAAAGGAACTAAAATCTATCGCCGAGCTTACTCCCGATAATACTGCTGCAGCGGAACTTTCAGCCCTACTGAAAAGGATCTGTTTACTCTATTTCCCGAAAAAAGAAGTGGCATCCCTATCGGGTAGCCAATGGATTAATTTTTTAAATCAACAGTCTCCTAATGCTATTTTTGATGACAAAGCTAAACTCATTTTCAGTGAAATGTTATACCGAAAAAACCAACAAGTTGCTGAACAAGATTGGCATGCGCTACTTTCTCAAAGTGAGCAAATGATTGAGTTCATTATTCGAAATAGAGAGAGACAAGCCGTATGATTCAAGTAGCCTATCCTCTTGTGCTAGCACTCATTATACTGCCACTGATCGTTTGGGTGTTTAGCAAACGTAAACAGCCCGAAATGTCACCAATTCGAACGCCACTATTCAACGCATGGCAATCGATGCAGGCACAACATTCAAAAGCTAATGCACCTTGGTTAACACGTCTCTTGCAATTCTTAGCGTGGACTTTTTTGGTGATTGCCGCCGCACGAGTTCAATGGATAGACGAACCCATCGAACTACCAGCAAGCGGCAGAGATCTTTTGCTGAGTCTTGATATTTCTGGAAGTATGGAAGAGGAAGATCTTAAGCTTCAAGGCAGACCGGTTAATCGCCTTGCAGTTGTCAAATCAATTGTCGGTGAATTTATTGAAAAGCGTGAAGGTGATCGTATTGGTTTAGTTTTATTTGGTGAAAATGCCTACTTGCAAACACCACTCACTTTCGACTTAACGACCGTTAAATATATGCTCAAAGAAACTGAAATCGGCTTAGCCGGAGCGTCACGAACAGCTATCGGTGATGGTATCGGTTTGTCAGTCAAGCGGTTGAGAGAGCGTCCAGAGCAAAATCGAGTCCTCATTCTGTTAACCGATGGACGAAATAATTCCGGTGAACTAGATCCGATTGAAGCGGCAAAACTTGCCGACCATGCGGGAGTCAAAATCTATACCATTGGGGTTGGTGCAGATGAAGTAATACGTCGCTCGCTGCTGTTTGGCAGTACTAAATTTAACCCATCTGCTGAACTCGACGAAAAAACATTAACTCAGGTCGCCGAAATAACCGGTGGTCGATACTTTAGAGCCCGCAGTACAGAAGAGCTTAAAGAAATATACAATATTCTTGATGAATTAGAACCGGTAGAAGACCAGCCCGAAGTTTACCGACCGATTGAAGAGCTATACTATTGGCCGGCATCAATCGCCTTTGGACTAATGATTTTGCCGATATTCTTATCATTCTTGGCAACAGCGATTCGGTCACTTAGTAACCGTTCACCGGTAAGCGCAAGTAATAAGGAGGTCGGTAATGGTTATTAATTGGGCAGACTTCCATTTTATTCGCCCCGAATTACTTTTGCTATTTGTTCCAGCGCTGCTACTTTTCTGGAAACTCAGTCACGACACGAAAAAAAATTCGGCGTGGCAAAAAGTTATCTCTCCTCATCTGCTTGAGTTTTTATTTGTTAAAGGAAAGAAAACCACATCAAACTCAAGTCTTTGGCTCACGGCGATAATTACTTCACTGATCATTTTAGCGATCTCGGGACCAAGTGTTCGTCAGAAATCAGTCCCCGTGTTTCAAACAGAAAGTGCCCAAGTCATCTTGCTCGACTTGTCACTATCGATGGATGCAACTGACATAAAACCCTCTCGTTTAGAGCGCGCGAAGTTTAAATTACTGGACCTTCTTGAACAGACTAACGAAGGTACCATTGCTTTGGTCGTTTATGCCGGTGATGCATTCACTATCAGTCCACTGACATCAGATGCAAAAACGATTAGTAACATGGTTCCAACCTTATCGACTGGGATCATGCCGGTCCTAGGCAGCCGGCCAGATTTAGCAATCGAAAAATCAATTCAGTTGCTTGAAAATGCAAAATACAATCGTGGCCAGATTATTTGGATGACTGATGGTGTCGAAACAGAATTTGTCGAATCCGTCGTCGATTCAATTAATCGAAGCGCATTTAGCCTGTCAATATTAGCGATCGGTACAGAGCAAGGCGCGCCAATTCCTTTACCCGACAAATCCGGTTTTTTGAAAGATCGTTCTGGTGCGATAGTTGTCCCAAAACTGCAGCTCGCTACGCTCAATGACATCGCCTCAGAAACAAACTCTGCAATTGTTGAGCTCACCGCAGACACGCAGGATATCGACTACCTGAAGAAGGCCCATGAGCTTTTAACAAAGGACTCAACAAAAGGTGATGACGGAGAACAAAAAATCAGCCGCTGGATTGATGACGGCTATTGGATAGTTTGGCTGGCATTATTTTTCTTTTTCATCAAATTACTAAGAAGTCCCGCAAGTAATAGTCTTGCCGCAATGCTTATTCCCGGATTGCTAATATCATCGTTGTGTTACGCACCGAGTGCCGCCGCATTAAGTTGGAAGGATCTCTGGCTCACTAAGAATCAGCAGGCTGAATCTGCATATAAAAATGGCGAATACGATAAAGCCGCACAACTCTTTGAAGATTCAGAATGGAAAGCCACTGCTCAATACAAAAATGGCGCATTCGCTGATGCAGCGACTCATTTTGACCCAAAACTATCTGAGCGCTCGCTATACAACCATGCAACTAGCCTTGCAAAAGGCAATAACTTGCAAGAAGCACTCGATGCTTATAACAGTTTACTGGAAAAAAATCCTGAGCATGAAGATGCGCAATTTAATAAAAAAATTATCGAAGATTTACTCAAGCAACAACAAGAACAACAAAATCAAGATCAGCAGAATCAAGATCAACAAAATCAAGATCAACAACAGCAACAACAGCAGCAGGATCAATCTCAACAACAAGAGCAACAAGATCAACAGTCTCAGCAAGAACAGCAGCAACAGCAACAGCAGCAGGAACAAGCTGAACAGCAGCAACAACAAGAACAGCAGATGATAGAAGACCAGCGGGATAAATCGGAGAAAGATCAAGCTTTGGAACATTGGCTTGAGAAGATACCCGATGATCCTGGCGGCTTACTCAGAAGAAAAATGTACCGTGAATATCAACGCCGCGGTCGTCAGCAAAAAGAAGAGAAACTTTGGTAATGAGTCATTTTAAGCAGTTAATTTGGTTATCGATTTTTGTTTTGCTAGTCAGTCCATGCATGCTCCAAGCAAAAGTCACTGCGACGATTGATCGCACGGATATCGGCGCGGGTGAGACTTTCGTATTAAACATTCGGGTTGAAGAAGACACCGCCGAACAGCCAGATCTTTCTCTCATTCCACAGGAATTTACGATCGTTTCGCAAAGCCAATATCATCACTCACAATTCATAAATGGTAAGCGCGCAACAGTTCAAGGGTGGCAAATAAAACTAAAGACTTTAAAGTCAGGCGAGTTAACTATTCCGTCGATAACTGTTGGCAAATTTGCGACTCAGCCAATCAAACTCAATATTCGCGACTCTTCTGATCAACTGAATTTAAATGGAGAGTCAAAAGTTATTTTTCTTGAAGCTGAAGTCGATACCAACGAGGCCTATGTCCAGCAACAAGTCATTTTTACGGTTAAACTCTATCGAGCAGTGAACACGCATTATGCCAGCCTCTCAGAGCCACAGGCAGATAATGCAATCGTAGAAAAACTTGGCGATGATACCCAATTTGAAAAGTACATTAATAATCGACGCTATCATGTCACTCAACGACGTTATGCGCTCTTCCCTCAGCAAAGCGGCGAGACCGAAATCAGCGCGGTCAACTTTACCGCTGACGTAACCGATAACAGCAGGCGCAATCGTTCAAGCTTTTTAAGCGCAACCCGACCAATTAGTATTACGACTAAACCAATTAATTTGTCAGTGAAGCCAAAGCCAACAAATGTCTCAGAACCTTGGCTTCCTGCGACAGATGTGGTCCTAACCGATAAATGGTCGCCAAATACTCAAGAACTCAAAGTGGGAGAACCCGTTACCTGGACTATTTTACTGAACGTACAAGGGTTAAGTGAGTCACAATTACCTGAGATTGAGATCCCTCGGGTTGCGGGTCTTCAGTGGTACTATGACTCCCCTCAAAAGGAGCGACAAATTAATGATGACGGTGTAGTCGGCCAACGAATCGAAAAATTAGCGGTTATTCCAAGCAAAGAAGGTATTGTCACCATTCCCGAGGTAAAACTGAGCTGGTGGGATACTAAAAGCGACTCTGAGAAAACGGCTGTGCTTTCAGCGCGGACATTTAAAGTGCTTCCAGCGGCATCAACGACTCAAACGGCTGGAATATCGCCGCTACCGCAAATTGAGAGTTTAACCAGCAGCAATGACCCGGCGCTTCAGTCGCAATTGCAAAAATGGCAACTTGCTGCTGCGGCACTATTAGCACTTTGGTTAGTAACTCTGTTTGCTTATTGGCGCAAACCTGTCTCATCAAAACCAGCACAAAAGAATCAGTTAGCGAGCCCCCCACCCCAGAAAGCCAATGATGTATTCAAGTTACTGTTAACCGCTGCCAAGCAAGGTAACAACGCTAAAATTGAGCAATTGCTAATTGAGTGGGTTAACTTAAACGGATTCACTCAGTATCACTCGATTGGCTCGCTGGCAAAAGTGATCGATGATTCATCGCTAAAGGCCAAACTCGAGCACCTAGAGTCGATGAGATATTCGGCGACTAATTCTGCAACCAATATCAGCTTGGTGAAGTCCGATTTTGAGCACATTTTATCGGCGTTATCGGTACAACAAAACAATGCGGCTTCGCAGGCAATTCCACCGCTCTACCCTAGATAATCTCGTCTACTCAGACAAACTTTAGGCACTAAATTTTCATCATTTAGTGCTTTACTTTAACGCCCTCCACCTATATATTGTGTCGCAGAGGAAGGGAACAACACCAGATATAGTAATTATCTGATTTCAAAGTACTTTCTTTTTGTTCACAATTTATACAATACTAGTAACACTTTATTGTGGGTAAAGTCACAGCTTTTCCATAGATTTACTCACAGGCGTGGGGGTGTCGTTAACTTCTAGTTAACCACAGACTAAAAAACATAAGGAACGAGGGAATTCCGTTAATGAGCGCTTCTTTGAAAAAGGCTAAAACACCTGAAAATTTTCAAATCGAATTTCAACCAACCTCAATCGACATCTGGCAAACAAAATATCAACTCAAGACTAAAGAAGGCGCAGCCGTAGACGGCAATATCGATCAAACCTATGATCGTGTCGCCCGAGCTTTGTCGGAAGTTGAAAAAGATGATAAACAAGAAGAAGTCTATAAAGATTTTTTATGGGCTCTTCGTCATGGTGCTATCCCAGCGGGCAGAATCATGTCTAATGCGGGTGCGCTAGCACACAAACCAGCAACATCAACAATCAACTGTACAGTATCTGGTACTATCACTGACTCTATGGACGATATCCTTGGAAAAGTTCATGAAGCCGGTTTAACCCTAAAAGCAGGCTGCGGGATTGGTTATGAATTCTCGACCCTCCGCCCCAAAGATGCATACGTGTCTGGCGCCGGTGCCTATACCTCAGGGCCACTCTCATTCATGGATATCTACGACAAAATGTGCTTCACCGTTTCTTCCGCTGGTGGTCGAAGAGGTGCACAAATGGCGACTTTTGATGTGAGTCACCCAGATGTCATGGAGTTTATCAAGGCTAAGCGAGAAGACGGTCGTTTAAGACAGTTTAACTTGTCGTTATTGATTACTGATGAGTTTATGCAAGCGGTTATCAAAGATGCAGATTGGCACTTAATTTTCCCAGTCACAGAAAAAGAAGTTGAATCAGACCAGCTTGACTTGAATGATGAGTCTAAAATTTTATGGCGCGAGTGGCCGACTACCGAGTCGTATATTACTAATGACTACGGCCAAGTCGCCTGCAAAATCCACAAAACGATTAAAGCTAAAAACTTGTGGAACCTGATTATGTCGTCGACTTACGACTTCGCCGAACCAGGCTTTATTTTGATTGACCAAGTCAACGATAAAAATAATAACTGGTATTGCGAAAACATTCGAGCAACAAACCCTTGCGGAGAGCAGCCTCTCCCCGCCTACGGCTCATGCTTGTTAGGCTCAGTCAATTTAACTCGCTTCGTCAAAAACCCTTTTACTGAAAAAGCAGAGTTTGACTGGGAAAAATTCCGCAAAGTGGTCGGTATTTTCACCAGAATGTTAGATAACGTTGTCGAAATTAATGGTCTTCCGTTAATCGGACAGCGAGAAGCCATCAATGACAAACGTCGTCATGGCATGGGTTATTTAGGTCTTGGCTCAACGATTACAATGTTAAGAATGAAATATGGTGCGCCAGAATCAATTGACTTCACTGAACAAGTCACCCGAGAGCTTGCGGTAGAAGGATGGCGAGCAGCATTAGAACTTTCTAAAGAGAAAGGCGCTGCGCCAATTTTAGAGAAAGACTTCGAAGTCACAGGCGCGATGCTGCACAAGCGTCCAGAAATGGTTAAAGACGGCTTTAAAGTCGGCCAAAAGATCAAGGGTAAAGTCCTCCACGCTAAATACAGTCGATATATGCAACGTATTGCTGAAGTTGAGCCTGAATTAGTCGAAGAACTCGCTAAAGTAGGTGCTCGATTTACCCATCATTCATCAATCGCACCAACAGGGACTATTTCGCTATCACTTGCGAACAATGCCAGCAACGGGATCGAACCGAGCTTTGCACATCACTACTCTCGCAATGTCATTCGTGAAGGTAAAAAGACGAAAGAGAAAGTAGACGTATACTCCTATGAGCTATTGGCGTATCGTTCACTCGTTAATCCTAAGGCGATGCCCTTCTCGGAGAATCCAGAGGAAAAACTTCCGGAATACTTCGTTACTTCGGATGCTATTACGCCGACCCAGCACGTCGATATTCAAGCGGCTGCACAGAAATGGATCGATTCATCGATTTCAAAAACGGCGAACGTTCCTACTGAGTTCCCCTATGAAGAATTCAAAGACATCTATTTGTATGCCTACAAAGAGGGCCTTAAGGGTTGTACCACGTTCCGATTCAATCCTGAAGTATTCCAAGGTGTTCTCGTCAAGGAAGAAGACCTTGAAAATACGACTTATCAATTCACTTTAGAAGATGGTTCTCAGGTTGAATTAAAAGGTAACGAAGAAGTTGAATATGACGGTGAAATTCACACTGCAGCAAACTTGTTCGATGCGTTAAAAGAAGGTTACTACGGTAAGTTTTAATTAAGCACTTACCGAGTTGAAATGATTACAAGAAACCGAACTAGCGGTTCTATTGAAAAAATTGGAATAGACAATGCCTAAAATTATTAGTCAATCAATTGTCGGTTACAAAGTTAAAACCGAGGAAGAAATTAAGCAGGTCAAGGAAGAAAAGCCGAGTGCTGAAATTGTTCAAATGCACGAAAGTGTTAAGCGCCCGGAAATGTTACTTGGCTCAACTTATAAAGTTAAAACGCCACTTTCCGACCATGCTTTGTATATGACCATCAATGATATCGTTCTTAATCCAGGAACTGAGCATGAGCTGCGAAGACCTTTCGAAATATTTATTAATTCGAAAAACATGGATCATTTTCAATGGGTTGTTGCGCTAACCCGAGTTATCTCAGCAGTTTTCCGTAAAGGTGGTGACTGTACTTTCCTAGCGGAAGAGCTAAAAGCTGTGTTTGATCCCAAAGGTGGTTACTTCAAAGCTGGTGGCAAATTTATGCCTTCACTGGTTGCTGAAATCGGTGATGCTATCGAGTCTCATCTCAAAATGATAGGCCTTTTAGAAGACGATACGCTCGATGAACATCAACAAGCACTCGTTGACGAGAAACGCAAAGAGTATGAAAGCCTTCAAAACAATGGCGGCGCAGCAGAATACAATGGAGATTACCCTGAAGGCGCTCAAATGTGCTCAAAATGTATGACAAAGGCAGCTGTACTCATGGATGGTTGCATGACCTGTTTAAGTTGTGGTGACTCAAAGTGTGGCTAATAACTGTCACTAGTTGAAGAACACAACACGATAAAAAGGTAGGGGAAGCCAACAACAAATAAAAGTAAAAAGTTAAACGAAAGACGTCGGAGAAACTTCTGGTTTACCTAAGTTAAAGAAACGCTTGAGTTTAACGTGCAGCTGGTAACAATTTATGGTTCTCCAACCGTTACCAGCGACACCATGCAGCTCGACAAACTTTTTGTCGGGCTTTTTTTTGCCTTTTCGGCAAACAGCTTAAACTAAAGACAGCGCTGTCGTAATTCTTGCGAAAACCGTGTAAACTATTGAAGTTAATAGGAAATGGAGCAATTTTGGTTTGCCTAAATCGCTGATCTACGATGTTGCACAACGAGCGGGTGTCTCGATTAAAACCGTGTCACGGGTTGTCAATAATGAGCCCAACGTGAGAGAAAATACGCGCGAAAAAGTTCTCGCAGTCATTAAGGAATTAAATTACCGCCCCAATGCGTCCGCGAGAAAATTGGCTAGTCAAAAGTCCTATTTAATCGCACTCCTCTACGACGATCCAAGCCTCTATGATAATCCGAGTTCTAACTACGTCTTAAATTTGCAGCAAGGCGCTTTACGAATCTGCAAATCAGAAACCTATGATTTGTTAATTCATCCGTGTGATTATCGAGATAAAAACCTCAACCAAGAGGTTTCTTCTTTAATCCATAATTCTAGAGTGGATGGACTTTTATTGGCCCCTCCTCTTTCTGATCAAAAGTCGCTCATTGAGACTATTGCAGCTACCGATACGCCTTTCGCCTTAATTTCACCAGGCAACAAGACGCTCACACCGCTTTCGGTCTTTACTAATGATCGAGAGGTGAGCGCTGAAATGACGGAATATCTCGCTTTTCTGGGACACAAAAAAATCGCTTTTATAAAGGGCGATCCTGAACACAAAGCATTACAAGAGCGATACTCCGGCTTCAAAGATGGCATGAGAAATTCGGGTTTAAAAATTGAGAAGAACTTTGTCAAAAATGGCGACAACTCTTTTGGGTGCGGTGAGCTATTTGCCAAACAACTGTTGTCACTCAAAAATCCACCAACTGCAATATTCTGTTGCAATGACGATATGGCTAACGGCGTCCTGCGGACGGCTTACAAAATGGGTATCAAAGTGCCGGACTCGCTGAGCGTAGCGGGTTTTGACGATATTCCTCTTGCAGAGCAAACTAATCCATCCTTAACTACCATTCGTCAGCCGGTTCGCTCGATGACTGAGCACGCCTTAGAAATACTGATGGATAAAGTTAAAAACCGAGAGTCAAAAATTTCTCCAGACGATTTATTAATTAAAGCGAAGCTAGTCATTCGAGAGTCGACCGGCAAAGCCCCGTCATAAGATAACGGCATAATTGCTAGATTGACGACTATCCTATGTAACGCTCTCATAGGGTATCCATTAGTTTGATCTCAATCCATGCAGAATCGCTTAAACAAAGCTATGCTTATAGCCTAAGCAATATCGTGCAATAAGCCTCCGTACCAATATCAATTAATCGAATGATTTATATTAGCTGTGCAAGCACTTTTAATGGTTACAAAGGCTATGTTGTTAACTTGAAACCTTACAGTGAAATTGTCAGCCCATGCTTCAAGATAAGCAAAATATAATTGCAACCATTGGTGAAAAATCGCCGCTTAACAGTAAGTTAAGCCGCATTTATGACTTGATCAAGCAACATCATCCTTACATCTCGCGAATTGCTGTGGCCCTCTATGATAGCCAAGAAGATTTATTAAAAACGTTTCTGTATTGTGCTGAGGCGAAAACACCACTTCCTTGGTACCAAGCGAAACTTTCTGAAAGTCCCTCCCTAGTCGAGATTGCAAAAAGCGGTCAGCCGCGAATATTGAATGACATCAGCGAATCAATCGATCCGACAAAAACTCATAGTAAGGCGATTATAGAAGCAGGATATTGTTCTAGTTACACCTTACCAATGATTTATGAAGGTCATTTTTTTGGCTTTATTTTCTTCAATTCACACCAACCGAATGTTTTTACCGAACAGTCGGCACCAGAGTTCGATATGGTTGGCTGTATGATCACTTTGTTGATTTACAACGAACATTCAAATATCAATACCTTGGTTGCGACGGTAAAATCAGCGATTGATGTTACTCATTTTCGCGATCCAGAGACTTGTACTCATTTAGAGCGAATGTCTCGCTACGCGAGAATTATTACAAGAGAACTCGCGCCAAAATATAACTTTGACGACTCGTTTATCGAGCATGTGTTTTTATTCGCGCCGCTCCATGACATTGGTAAAATCAATATTCCAGATTCGGTTCTCTTAAAGGAAGGCAAGCTATCCGACGAGGAATTTGAAATCATGAAAAAGCATGTTGAGTGCGGTCGTGAGCTGATTGACTCATTGCTCTCCAATTTTGGCTTGGGTAGTATCAACTATGCCGGTATTTTACGAAATATTATTCTATACCATCATGAATACTTAGATGGCAGCGGATATCCTTATGGGCTAACTGGCGAGAGTATTCCTATTGAATCAAAAATAGTCACCACCGCAGATATTTTTGATGCCTTAACCAGTCGACGTCCCTACAAAAAAGCCTGGACCAACCAACAAGCATTCGATGAATTGCGAAGGCTTAGTCAATCAAAACTAGACAAAGAATGTGTTGAAGCACTCATTAGTAATCAACAAGCCATCATCGAAATCCAATCTAAATTTGTTGAAAACGAATTCGGCTAAAGTATTAATCAAATTTGATACAAATTTTTCCGACGGTATGCTTAGTCTCGATATGTCGATGAGCATCTGCAGCTTGTTCTACGGGATAAACTTTTTCTACAAAAGGAACTAACTGTTCCTGTTCTATCCATCCTTTTAATAAGCTTAAATCTTTCGCATTCGATTTTACTTCAACCAACCGATTGACTTTCGAAATCCCAAGACGTCCAAGCGCTTCTCCCCAAAAATTAACCAGTTTAGGCACTGTACTCACATAAATGCCACTTTTGAGTAACTGTTTGCTGAATGCTTTACGGGTCATTTTACCAAACACGTCAAAAACTAAATCAAATTGTGCATCAATTTTATGTGCTGGACTTAAGCGATAATCATGAACAGTATCTGCTCCAAGAGATTGAACAAAGTGAGTATTTTTGTGGCTACAAACCGCATCGACTTGAGCGCCGAAAATTTTTGCTATTTGCACAGCAAAGTGACCAACACCGCCACTAGCCCCATTAATTAAAACTCTTTGCCCTGACTTCAGCCTTCCACAATCTCTCAACGCTTGCAAAGCGGTAAGCGCAGCAAGCGGCACCGTTGAGGCATTTTCTAAAGGGATATTAAGCGGAGCTTTGGCAACCTCACCTTGGTTGAGCTTGGCGAATTCACAATGCAGTCCACCAGAAAAATGGTTTGTCATTCCGAATACGTGGTCCCCCACTTTAATATGCGTCACTTGATCACCCACTTCAGCCACAATGCCAGACACATCCATCCCCGAAACTCGAGGTAACGGATCGCGAGCAAGTGTTTTACTGAACATACCTTTTCGTAGGAGAATATCTTTAGGGTTTAACCCACCCGCTGTCGCTTGCAGAATCACACTCTCTGGATCGAGCTTTGGCTTAGGCCACCCGTCAACCCACTGTATATTTTCTGCCGGACCAAAGTGTCGATAAATTAACGCTTTCATTAGAGTCTGTCTCACCTTTTTGGTCTTTTTACCAAAAAAAAGCCCCGACTACAAAAATAAGAGGACCATTGTGTAGACGGGGTGTTCGGGAAGTAGAAACAATTAGACGCTAAACGCTCATCACTCCACATAAAAGGGGATGTTGGCATGCGCCGCATGCCCTTGACCATCATAAACGTAAACAAATAGCCGGTAAGCACCCGGCCGCTTGGGAGTCGTAAAAGATATTTCACTTTTATTTAATCGATTAACAGTACTATCGATATTAGCGATATCTTTTTCAAAATCTCCGCCGACTTTCTTCGAATCGCTTTCAGGCTTGATTTCCCAGCGATAACTTAATGTATCGCCATCAGGATCGGATGAATCAACTATAGCAACATAGTCGTTACTCGCTTCTAGCTTTACGTTTTGGTGAGCATTTTTATTATCTAACAGCATTTGATTTAAACGGGGAGAACGATTTTTTGGCCACTTGTTATTCCAGATAAAATGCATAACATCAACACTTTCTGTCTCCATTCCAGAGTCTGTGAACATACCAAACCAAGTTGGCGTTCTTTCTTGTTTTTGCCCCCATAAGAACACATGATTGCCAATGACTCTTGATGATTGTGTTGCAATTTTCTCGTTATACCCTCGCAAAGTATTTTGAGCTTTTTGAGTGCTGGTCATTTCTATCGGCGCACCCCAGCTGGTTTTCGGCATTTCCCAAAACCCGACGGTGCCCCACTCTGTCACCATGTATGGACCATCATAGTCTGTTTGCTCGATAAACTCTGGTAGAAGGGCAAGCTGTCCATACACTTGCATACTGACAAAGTCGAGTGCAGGCGCTCTTTCTTGAATATCTTTGAGTACTCTTTTTTCTAGACCTGCAACGGTAGTTGTCGTGGGATGATAAGGATCAATTTCCTTAATCATTTTAGCAACATCATTAACCGCGTTGTAAACATCCGAGTTGGTATAATCGAAGTTTAATTCGTTACCGATTATCCACGTGAGTAACGCCGGATGGTCTTTATATTTAAGCACTTCGCCACGCATAAAATCCAATTGCTTTTTAACGGCTACTGGATCACTGTAGTTGAATCCCCAGTGTTCTTTACTCATCGGCAAACATAACGATACCGTCAGCCCCAGCTCATGTGCTTTGTCTAAAATCGATAAGGTCGACTCTTTTTCATTTGTCGTAGTCCAGTTTCGTATTGAATTACCGCCATGTTTAACAAATGCCTCAAAATCACTTACTTCAATTCCTGCACCTTTAATATGATAGGGCTTTCCACCACGATAAAGTTGAAAATTTCCATCAACATTTTTTATCTCAACTTTTACTGGCTGAAAGGCTTGAATACATCCGCCGATAATCAATAGCGCTGAAGCAATGAATAATTTTAAACTGACCTGCATATTGTTGCCTTTAAAATTGGTTACCTTCGACATTACCTTGAAAGCTATGCTGAAAGCGGCGCAATCTCCTGTTCTATCTGTTCAAGTGTTTTTTGTTTGGTTTCAGGTAAATACTTGGCGACGAATACAAAACCGGCGACTGCTACAACTGCGTATATCAAAAAGGTAATAGCACTGCCCCAATTCTCTAATTCCCAGGGAAATAAAAGTTGCACACCAAAACTTGTCGCTGAGTTCACCAAGCCTACAAATGAAATAGCAACCGCCCTAACTTGATTGGGGAATATTTCTGAGAACAACACCCACATTACCGGTCCTAGTGACACCGCAAAACACGCAACAAATCCGAGAATGCCAAACAAAACTAAGCCCGTATTAATATCAATTGAAGCCCTGAGCAATGTGGTCTCGTGAGTTTTGTAAAACGGTTCACCAAAGGTCTTCACTATTGCGTCTCGAAATTCAAGTTCGCTTTCAAATTGAGTATCACCTAATATCTTTAATTCGTGCTCCGACACTTTGGCGCTTGCGACAAAACCAGTAATTTTATCATCGCTCAACTGGTAGGTAGCCGAACCAAAGCTAGCTGCCAGTATTGACATACAAATAGCAATTCCAGCTAACCCAGAGAGCAGCAAAGCTCTACGGCCAACACTGTCGATAAATTTAATTGCAACTAAAGTAAAAACCAAATTGACTAAACCAACCAGTACTGCCTGCAAGAAAGCGGTATCAGTTGCAACGCCCGACTGTTCAAATATAATCGGGGCATAAAAGAATACCGCATTGATGCCAGTTAATTGTTGAACAATGCCGATGACAATACCGATCGTTAACACGAGTGTTAATGCGGGTTGAAAAAGCTTACGCCAAGCTTTAATTAATGAATCTTGTGTTTCTCCTTTGTCTTCCGCAGTTAACTCCGCTTTCGCTTGCTCACGACCACAAGTTTTTGACAAGACTTCGAGGGCAGCCTCAGGGTGTCCATTTCGCGCTAACCAACGTGGGCTTTCTGGTACAAATAATAAAGCGATGAAATATAAAAAAGCGGGTAGCGCTTCGACGCCTAACATCCAGCGCCACGCATTTTCAGTCGCGATAAGGCCAACCGCATCAACGCTTACTTTAAGAATAAAATAGTTGCTAAAAAATGCGACTGAAATCCCAACAACAATATTAAGTTGGTTAAGCGAAACAAGTCTTCCTCGTTTTGCGGGAGGCGAAATTTCAGCAATATAAACCGGCGCAATAATCAGTGCTGCACCCACACCTAGCCCACCAAGCATCCTCGCAAATACCAACCACTCGTAAGTGGGTGCGATTGCTGAAAGGATCGCCGATATAGCAAATGCAGCGGCCGCGGTGCGCAGAACGAGTAACCGGCCAAAACGTTCACTTAATGATCCTGAAACCAACATTGCGAAAGTCGCCGCCAGAGTTAAAGAGGCAACTGACCAGCCGAGTTGGATTTTGGTTAGGTTAAATTCTTCCTCGATAGCACCAACCACACCGGAAATGACCGACGCGTCAAACCCCATTAAAAAGCCACCGAGCGCGACTATCAATGAGAGTTTTAAACCATAACGATCTGCGTCAGTCATGCTTTTAGTCCAGAGGGATTATTCTGTTAATTCAAATTCAGCACAGAGGTCGGCGAGAGACGAGCCGCCAACCCACAAATGAAACTTGCCTGGCTCGGCGCCCCATTTACCCTTGCGGTTATAAAAGGCCAAATCACTAGCCGTCAATTTAAACGTAACAGTCGTTTCCTCGTTAGGACCTAGTGCGATTCGCTTGAATCCTTTTAACTCTTTAACCGGACGCGTGACGCTTCCAACCAAGTCTCTCGTGTAAAGCTGGACAACTTCTTCAGCTTGACATGCCCCGGTATTTTTTAAATTAACTGTTACTGTCAATTCTTCTCGCGGAGCAATCTTGCTTGCACTTAGCTGAAGTTGGCTATATTCAAATTCACCATAGGATAATCCATGACCAAACGCAAACAATGGTTTATAACCAGCATCCAAGTAAAACGCAGTCATACCCAAAGAAGTCTGCGGCGCAAATTCTTCGATCTCATCCATCAGGATAACCTTTTCTTTGCTGGGCGGTCGTCCTGTATTTTTATGGTTGTAATACATCGGCACCTGACCAACCACTGAAGGAAAAGTAACCGGTAATTTTCCGCTCGGTGATACTTTTCCAAAGACAACATCGGCAATTGCAGCACCGCCCATGGTTCCCGGATGCCATGCAAATAATATCGCGTCACAATAGTCAACGACATTACCGAGGGTAATCGAGCGCCCAGCTAATACCACCAGAATAATTGGCTTGCCCGCAGCATGCAGCGTTTTAACCAGCTCAACCTGCGCGCCAGGTAAATCAATATCGGCTCGACAATGTGCTTCACCAGATAGAATCGATTCTTCTCCGAGACACAGTATTACGGCATCGGATGCTTTAGCGACTTGTAAGGCATCATCAAACGCCTCGGTTGATTCACTGCGAGAATTTGCTAAGGCTTTGCAATAATTGACCTTGGTACTGTCTCCAACGAACGACTGTATTCCGTTAAGCGCGGTGACGCTAAACGTAGCGTCGCCATCAAAAATCCAAGTTCCTAATTGCTCATAAGGCGCATCAGCCAAAGGTCCAATAACCGCTAGCGAAGCGATATTGTTGGATAACGGTAAAGTATCATTATCGTTCTTTAATAAAACCAAACTTTGTACAGCAGATTCTTTAGCCACTTTGAGAGCCTCAGGATAAGCAATACCCGGATAGTCGGAAGGATTGGTATACGGATTATCAAATAGTCCCAGGCGGAGTTTCGTTCGCAGGACATTGGCGACCATTTGATCTAACTTTTCAGTGGAAAGCTGACCACTTGTAACTAAATCTTCAAGATGCCCTGAAAAACATTTACCCGCCATTTCCATGTCAATGCCGGCGACACTTGCCAGCAGCGCAGCGGACTTCTCTCCATCAGCAATACCATGATCTTCCAACTCCCCTACTGCGTTCCAATCACTAACGACAGTACCATCAAACTTCCACTCATCTCTGAGTACATCGGTTAACAGATAGTCATTGGCCGTTGCTGGCACGCCATCGATGTCTGAAAAAGACGCCATTAATGTTTCCGCTCCTGCGTCCACCGCAGCTTTAAACGGACGCAAATAGACATTATGCATTTCATTATCAGGAATGTTAGTTGCGCTGTAATCTCGTCCTCCTTCTGCAGCGCCATATCCCACAAAATGTTTAACACATGCAGCAATTGAGTTTTTATCGCTAAGATTTTCTCCTTGAAAGCCTTTGACCATTGCGGCACCAAGCTCACCCGCTAAATAAGGATCTTCGCCTAAACTCTCGGCAATTCTTCCCCACCTTGGGTCACGAGAAATATCGACCATTGGCGCGAACGTCCAATTAATGCCAGTCGATGCAGCTTCAGTCGCTGCAATAACCGCACCTTGTTTTACCAATTCGGGATTCCAACTCGCGGCCTGCCCCAATGGAATAGGCATCACCGTCTTGAAGCCATGAATGACATCACGCGCGATCAACAATGGAATCTTCAAGCGGCTTTCTTCTAATGCAATTCTTTGAAGCTCGTTTATCGTTTCAACGTTTGTTTGATTGAGAATGGAACCTAACGAGCCATTGCGAATTGACATCGCTAAATACGCTACTGCATGTTCGCCTGTTCCATCTTGCATGTTAAGTTGGCCGATTTTCTCAGCCAAGGTCATCTGCTCAATTAACGCGTTTACTTTAGTTTCCACCGATTGCATCTCTTGCTTCTTCCATGGTGCGTTGATTTCATTTTTGTTAGTACTACTAATATCGTTTACTGCGTTCATATATTAAAAATCAAAAATTAAAAATCTAACCTAGTGTTAAATCATTAAGCCAAAGTTAAAAATCAAAGTTATACGCGCCGCGCACGCCGAAGCTGCGTGGAGCATTCCAGGTGAATAAAGGTGCGTCAGGTTGATTGCTGTCTACCCAGTAGGTTTGAAAACGCTCGTCAGTAACATTGTTAACAAACGCTTCAACCCACCATGCAGCGCTTGAATCTGTATAGCGGAGCGTCGTGTCTAAAGTACCTATTGCGTCACGCTTGTCTGATAACGCTGGGATTGCATCAAAATTACCTTCTGTGAAATGCATTTCATCTTCCCAATGAACTTTTACCCATGAGGTTAATGTCGCACCATTGCTCATTTCAAAGTCATGAGAATAATCGAGCGTAAATGAAATTGGGGCAGCATAAGGTAATTCGTTGCCTTCAATGTTATTCACACCAGAACCATCATCTTGCGGTACACAAGCAAACTGAGGACCTGCTTCTGCCCGTTGGTCACAGAAATAAGCTTCACCGGCATAACCAGGCCAGCTTAAGAAAGCAGTATCCAAGATACCTAATCCACCTGAGAATCGACCGTTATCCCAAGGACGATAAACCCATTCGACTTCAAGTCCTTTAATCTCTGCTTCACCAGCGTTTGAAGTCACCAAAGTACCGATCTCTTGGAGTGGAAGCACTGGTGTGCCAGGTGGATCTTCAACAACACCAACTGTTCTGAATTGAGAAACTTGTTTGTTGGTAAATTCAGTAAAGAATGTCGACACCGTTAAACGCAGCTTTTTATCGAGGAAAGTGCCTTTATAGCCAAACTCGTAGTTGAGGACTTCTTCCGGCTCGAAAGAGAAAAACTCAATACGTCCACAGCGACAAACATCAACACCATCCCCAAAAGCGCCTGCTTTTGATCCGGTCGCTGCATAGAAATACATATAGGAATCAACATCTAAGTCATAATCGATACCAATTCGCCAGTTATCCGCATCAAAAGTCTCTTTGTTGTCGTTAATATCAAAAGT
Source organism: Aliikangiella marina (assembly GCF_007004765.1). Classification (GTDB taxonomy): domain Bacteria; phylum Pseudomonadota; class Gammaproteobacteria; order Enterobacterales; family Kangiellaceae; genus Aliikangiella; species Aliikangiella marina. The sequence goes on along the minus strand of NZ_VIKR01000006.1, from coordinate 236,354 downwards.
TTGGTAATTATTGAACCGATCTTGTGACCCCATACCAAAGGTCAAATCTGCACTAGTATATTGTGGCAATAGTAGTTCATCAGTTTGACCTGGTGTTTGTGGGAAACCATCAAATGGAATCAAACCAGCACTCCAACTGCACCCTGCACCGCCGTAACAACCGATGTTTCTCCCGCCTCTATCTTCCCGCGTATCCTCGGTATAACGATACCCAAACGTCAGATGTAAGTTTTCTGTCGCATGCCAGGTCATCTGTGCAAAGATAGCAGAAGAGTCTAAAAGCCTCTCCGGCTGTACGAATGAAATCCCACCAAGCGCGCCAAGCGAACAACAAAAAGGTTGCTCAACGTCAAATATGATGCTGTTATCTTCGCTAAAGTTAAATAAACCAACTATCCAGTTTATATCGTCGGTCGCTCCTTGGAATTGGAGTTCATGTGAAATTGATGTGTATTCAGACTCGGCAGTAGCAAGGTATAAACTTGGCCAAGGTTGGTTTCGATTAAGCCATCCCGTATTAGGTCCAGGCACGGCACGCCAGCCCATATCACCATCCCATTGTTGAGCACGTTCTTGTCGCGCCCAACCGAAATTATAAACCAGCGCAACGTCCTCATTGATATCCCAATTAAAATGGCTTCTCAACGCATCCATTGTCATATCGAGAAAACCAGGAACATTGGGATCTACATAGTCAATGCCTCCACCGTTATACTGACAAAGCTCTACATTAACTTCGCAGTTAGGCGCGATTGGCCAACCGGCAGAATTATCTTGAGCGGTCTCTAAGCTAATATGCCAATTGAAATCATAGTCTGTTGGCTCCCATAATCCGGCGACACGAAATGCCCAGCGATCAGAGTTGCCATAGTATTCATCTTTACCAACGGGACGATTCCATCTTTGATCCATATCAGGAATTCCATCTGGTCCCTGATTACCAATACCTGCTAAGTCTTTAGTACCAGAATCTTGATCAGCGAAACCATCTCGCTTTTCAACAAAGAAGTTCGAACGGATTGCAAAAGTGTCGGTTAAAGGAACATTCACAGTACCCAATACATTCCTTTGGTTAAAGTTACCAAACTCTGAACCTATCGTGCCAAAATAACCTTCTTGAGACGGCTTTGCAGTAATCACGTTAACTGAACCTGCTGCCGAGTTACGACCAAATAAAGTTCCTTGCGGCCCACGCATAACTTCAATGCGCTCTAGGTCGAACATTAAAGCGACCGCGCCTTGTGGACGCGGCGAATAAACACCGTCAACATGGAACGCCACACTCGGGTCGCCAATCTCGGTAAAGTTATTACTATTGATACCGCGCATGGTTAATTGAACACCACTATCAGAAGGCGACATTGATACATCAAAGTTAGGAACCATGTCTGACATATCGCGAATATCTTTAACACTATTCTGGGTGAGTTGCTCTTGATCGAAAACTGAAATAGCAATCGGTGTTTTCATTAAATCTGTTTCAGTTTTTGTGGCCGTTACAATAACAACATTTTCATCATCGTCATCATCGTCTGGTTGCTCTGCTTCAGCCGCTTTCAAGTTCAACGCTGCCGCGCAAATGAACATCGATAATGAAGCAATCAATAAACGCTTAGTCTTATTTTTATTCATAGCTGCCTGACTCCAAGTTCCAATGTTTTCCATGTTGATTAATTGATTAAGCTTGATGCTCATAGCGTGCCTCCAAAGGAAACATCATCCCAATAGTAAGTTTTATCTCCCGCATCATTTCCTGTCGTACCGAAGTTAAAGAAAATGACAACCTTGTGATAGTTTTGATTAACGTCGAGCGCAGGCGTGTCCGTCACATTATTAGAAAAGTCGAAGGTTAAAGTTTCCCAGGCGTTTGCTTGTGTTGTTAATACTTCTGTTTCAACAGAAATAGAACCTTCACTGGCGTTTTCAACTTTTAATCGAACTGGTATTCCTGCATCTGGAGAATACACTCTCACAGTCAAGCTCGTAGCACTGGCAGTAAAAGGAATTTCATTAGCGAGTCCGCTCGAAGCTCCCATTACAGCACCTGACCATAACTCTGCACCGGGTGGTTTATTGAGCATCGCGACGGTATTCATTGAGTCGACAGGATCTTCAACTCCGTCCATCGCAGACGCATTTCCGAAAGCAACGATATCATAGTTAACATTAGAATCTTCGAATGTAATTGGTAGGTTTATCGGAACACCAAATTCGACATTTTCCCAGTAGTAAGTTTTGTCTCCGGCATCCGCACCCGTCGTACCGAAATTAAAGAAAATAACGACTTTTTGATACGCTTGAGCCAAATCCAACGCCGGAGTATCGACAACATTATTACTGAAATCAAAGGTTAATGTCTCCCACTGATTGGCAACAGTCGTCGTCGCTTCAGTCTCAACAGAAATTCCACCATCAGCCGCATTTTCAACTTTCAGTCGTACAGGGATACCTGCATCCGGAGAGTAAACTCTCACCGACATCTTAGTATCAGTTGCAGTGAATGGAATATCAGTCGCGAGTCCGTTAGTTGCCCCCATTGTTGCACCAGCCCACAACTCAGCACCGACAGGCTTATTGAACATCGCTACTTTATTTGCTGAATTCTCTGGATCGTCAGCTCCTACAGTAACGCTCGCATTACCGAATGCAATTACATCGTAATCGACGCCTTCATTATCGAAAGAAATCGGTAGATCAACTTGTGCCAAACCACTCCCTGCAACGAAGGCTAAATCATCCCACAAATAGGTTTTCTCTCCGGCGGTATTGCCATAGGTACCGAAGTTGAAGAACACACTCGCTTTGTTATATTCCGCAGCAAAATCAATTGCCGGCGTGCTTGCCACGTTGTTAGTAAAGTCGAACGTCAGCATTTCCCAGTTATTAGCTTGCGTCGTTAATGCCTCAGTTTCGACGCTTACTGAGCCATTGACCGCATTTTCAACTTTTAACCTTACTGGTATGCCTGCATCTGGAGAATAGACCATTAAGGTCATGGTAGTACTGCCCGCTTCAAATGGAATCGCATTGGCAAGACCATCGGTGGCGCCAACAGTAACCCCTGCCCACAATTCGTCTCCAGCTCCTTTGGTACTGCTGGCAACGGTATTGGCAGCGTTGGCCGGGTCTTCGATTAAAGTTGTTTCTAAACCACCAAAGTCTCCCAAGTCATAATTGATAACTGCGCTTTCAAAGTCGACTGGTAGGTCTACTTGACTTGCTGGCCCAGTTGAACCAAAAGCGACATCATCCCAATAGAAGGTCTCATCTGCTCCGACTTCACCGAAGTTAAAGAAAATAATCGCTCTATTGAAAGCTACCGCGGTATCAACTCCTGCGAAATCCCAAACTAGTCTTTCCCATCCATTAGCGACTGTCGTAGTCGCCGTGATTTCAGAGAATATTGAAGCATCATCGTTTTCGACTTTGAGCATGACTGGTAGCCCTGCTGCTGGCGAGTAAACCATCATCGACATAGTCGTTGCTGTATCAGTAAATGGTATTGGCGTTGCAAAACCATCGCCTGTTCCTATTACTGTTCCCGCAAAGGTTTCTGCTCCAGCGCTTTTGATGGTCCGTGCTACAGTATTATCTGCGTTTTCGGGATCTGCTTCTAATACCGTGCTCGCACCGGCAAAATCAACTAGCGAATAATCGACCGTGTCATCTTCGAAAGTGACAGGTAGATCGATTTGCGCGAGTGGCGGAGCTTCAGTCTCAGCCTCCCAACGAATGTTATCGACACGGAAAGTTATTCCACCTGCTTGTGAGGTTGGGAACAAAACGATCCCGGTGTTGACACTCGCTAAATCCAAACCAGTGGCAGTTAAATTGGACACAGGAATTGTGATTGTCTCCCAAACCCCATCGGCGACAACACCTAGGTTTTTGTCTCCACTGGTACAAGGGAAGAAACAATCAATTTTAAATGTCATTCCATCGGTGTTATCACCGTAATCATCGACAATCAAATCGAATACAACTGCACCGGCACTGTATGCTGAAGTATCGGTTGCAGTTGTGCTTTGAATAAACCAAACACCGAATGCAGAGCTATCGTTGAAGGTGACTTCAATTACCTCGCCACGCTCGGGATCTGCATCGGTTATCACTTCCCAATTCACTTTGTTCGCAGGGTCAGTACCATCAGAGTAATTGACAAAACCTGAGCCCGAATCAGCCGCAGCAATCCCGACGTCCCATGTAGAAATATTAACTGAGTCTTCGAAAACTTCTAATGCAGGAATACCTTTCGTGCGAAGTTGCGCTTTACATGCACCAACGACATAGCATGCATTCGATACATAAATATTATCAAGGTAAACGTCAGCGCTACCATTCACTACTTCAAAAACAAATGGATTGATAACATTATCAAGAGCGACCCCCGTGCCACCACAACAGTCAACAAAGCCAGGGTTAGCTACAAGGTCGCGAAACTTAATCGAGTATGTTTTCCATTCTCCAACGGCCCACTCTGACGCAGGAATTGAGACTTGACCTAAGTTTGGAAAGCCACTATCCAGTTTTACAATCAATTCAGTTCCTTCAGCAACTGAGTTTATCTTCATGTCAAAAGCAATTTCTCCAACAGGCTCTGCAGTACTGAAGTTAAAACCAGTATCAAGCAGTGGATCGTCGGTTAAATCTTGAGAAGCCAAAAATACATTAGCGACATCATCGGCGATACTTACATGCCAAACAATATTCTCTGCATCATCTGGATCTTGAAAGTTTGGATTGCTCGTCACTGTCGCATTTTCGCCCGTAAAACCATCAACGCCGAGTGTATTGGTTGACACTTCTCCGCCGACATCTAATGAAATGGTTTCAGGACCGTCTACATACAAATCCACTCTTTCGACGTATGGATTAGCGGTTGTAGCGCCTTCAAGGTTGCCACCATCATGCATACTTAGTGGCTCAACGCTTGGATCAACCGATCCACAGCCGCGTCGCGTCGTCGGATTTGAATTAGCACACTCATAGACTCTCACATAATCAATTTCAAAAGTCTGCGGAAAAATCGTTGAAGCGTCTGGCGCGCCAACACGATTACCACCAATCGCAAAATTTAAAATCAAATGAAAAAATTCATCAAAAGGCGCATCATCGATACCAAGTGTATACGGGCCCCATGGGTCATAAAAACCGTCTTCATCTGCAGGATAATAAGTAAACCAATTGTCTTGATCTTGTGTTTGATAGTGAATGCCATCCACAAAGAATCGCATACGACCTCTTTCCCATTGCAATTCATACTCATGGAAAGTCGTATCGGCACTGTCAGCAAGTGTTGTTGAGCTTGTCGTAAAAGTGTTGGTATTTAATGGTAAGCCAGAGTGAACAGTTGAATCGGTTGTGTCGACACCATTCGCGCCATAACCAAACGCCTCCATAATGTCGATTTCACCAGACTGCGGCCAGCCACCGTAAATATCGGGATTACTATGCAATGCCCAAATCGCCGGCCAGGTTCCTTGACCTGATGGTATTCTTGCTCTTACAACAACACGGCCATAATTAAAATCAAATTTTCCTTTCGTATTGATTCGACCAGACGAGTATCCACCCTCTGCTTCCTCGCGACCTTCGATTCTTAAAATGCCGTCGGCTACAGACACATTGTCCGCGCTATAAATTTGCAACTCATTATTACCCCAACCGCATAAATCAGGACACCCATCACCTTCTTCTATATTCCACTTGGTAGTATCGACTGAATCTCCGTCAAACTCATCGGAGAAAACCAACTGCCACTCGACAACTGGCGGAACAAAATCTCCTTCAGGTTGATCCGGATCGACACCGCCACAACCGTGCAACACGATGAGTGATGCAACAATTAAAGCTTGGATTGATTGGAACGGTTTTAACAGATTTTTTAATTTAAAAAACCGGGTACTTCTGATTTGGACTAATGCCGCAAATTTTGCGTAATTCTTGTTATGGGCACGAACAATATTATTAATCATAATTTTTACCCTTTGGATGAAACTCTATTAAGCTTACTTATTATTTGATTATTAAGTTAATGACAACGCTGTCATATTGCGGTTATACTCCCAAATGACAACGCTGTCAAGAATGTGTCATTTAGGTCTGGTTACTATCTAATCAATGCCTAATAAAACTGAAATTCCAAATAAGAAAAAAGATTATGACCCAACATATTCACTACGAAACGGCTCCGCAAGACAGGATCCCCTTTATCCATAAGGTCATCTATGGTTTCGGCGCATTTGTAAATAACTTATTAGCCGCTGCGATCGGCGGAATGGTGATCGTTTTAAATCTCGGTTTGGGCATGAATCCGGCACTGGTCGGACTTCTAGCGGCCCTTCCCCGATTAACTGATGCAATCACCGATCCCATCATGGGATACATCTCCGATCATACAAGAAGTCGCTGGGGAAGACGCAGACCTTATATTTTTGTTGGAGCAATCGTTGTTGCGATTGTGTTCGTTCTCTTGTGGCAACTACCAGCAGGCAAATCTGAGAGTTACTATTTTTGGTATTTTCTTATTGGTTCATTTGTTTTTTATCTTGCTTACACTATGTATGCTACACCGTGGGTTGCCCTCGGATACGAACTTACCCCCGACTACCATGAACGAACTCGTTTAATGGGTGTGCAAAACTTTATGGGTCAGTTTGCGTATATGGTCGCTCCTTGGTTTTTATTTATCATGCAGTATGAAGCCTGGTTCGACAACATGGTCGAGGGTGCCGCAGGGTTATCAATCGCGATCGCGGTAGTCGTGCTTGCGATCGGAATACTGCCAGCTATTTTTCTTGTTGAAAGATTTAAAGATGCAGAATCAAACGAGGCCGGCTCAGGCTCAAAATTACCTCGAAGAAAAATTATCCTGGAAAACATTAAAGACTTTTTAAAAGGTTTTGCGACTACATTAAAATTCACCCCCTTCTTAAAACTATGCGCAGCAACATTCTTGGTTTTTAATGGATTTATATTAATCGCCTCTTTCCAGTCTTACGTCATCATCTATTACGTTTTTGGCGGCGACACCGTAGAAGGTGCGAAATTTGTGGGCTATTCAGGAACACTTGGAACCATCTGTACTTTCTTAGTCATTATGTTTGTCACCTGGATATCGACAAAGATAGGTAAACGTCATACCTTCTTCCTTGCGACTGGCATATCAGTTTTGGGCTATGGATTAAAATGGTTTTGTTACAATCCAGACCTTCCTTGGTTGCTACTTTTACCCGCCCCACTTATGGCGTTTGGTTTAGGTGGGCTATTTACGCTCATGCCGTCAATGATTGCTGACATAGTCGATTACGATGAACTGCAAACTCATGAGCGTCGTGAGGGAATGTACGGTTCAATTTTTTGGTGGGTAGTGAAACTTGGGATGGCGGCAGCGCTCGCCGCGGGCGGCTTTTTATTAAACACGACAGGCTTTGATGTAGCGCTGGGTGCTAATCAAACTGAAGACGCTATATTCTTGATGCGGTTATATGATGTACTTGTTCCTGTGATTTGTTCATTGATTGCCATCTGGGTTATTTCAACCTACGAGATTACCGAAGAGAAAGCCCACGTAATTAGAGAGCAATTAGAAGCCAGAAGAGGCACAACTTAAAATAGTGGGTTAAAAGAGGACAGGCAAGTTTCGCTTACACGGAGGCATCTTTCGTTAAAACTATTTTTTAATGAAAGGTGCTGACTACAGGATAACTAACCTTCAACTCAACAAATTATTATTTATAAAATGATTTGCCAGTAGCCTACATCGATCCACTCACCAAACTTAAAGCCAACCTGTTTGAGTTGACCGACTTTTTCAAAGCCTAAGCTTTCATGGAATTCAACGCTCGGTCGATTAGGTAAGGTGATCCCGGCTAATCCACAATGAAAACCCCTTAATCTTAATTGTTCGAGAAGTTCGAGATACAAAAGCCGACCTACCCCTTCGCGTTGATGGTTTGGTCTTACATAAACGGTTGTTTCCAAACTATAACGATAGGCACTTCTCTCCTTCCAGCGGACAGCATAAGCATACCCCATTATTTGCTCATCTGATTCGCAAACTAAAAAAGGATAGTTGCTGCTGATTGAAGCGATACGATTAATCATTTCATCAACATCGATGATTGCTTCTTCAAAAGTTGCGGTAGAATTTAGAATAAAGTGATTATATATTTCGACTAACTGATGCGCATCAGTTGTCAAACAGGATCGGATTTTCATTTCACCTAACAACAATAAAACTCTTGCTAAAGGAACACTCTAGCAAGAGTTGATATTTTTGTTAAGATTTAGCTTAGGATTGTTTAAACTCAACCAGTCTTAGATAGCTCAGCATTAACTTATCCTGTTAAATCTTTAGTCATTAAAAAGTTGTACCGACACCTAGCATGACAACCCAAGGATTAATTTCTACGTCAACAGTTGCAGCAACCGCGCCATCTAAAATAACATCGGCATCTGTTTCAATATTCATGTAGTAAACGCTTCCTGAAAAAGTCCAATCTTCAGAAATCGGCGTATCGAAGCCAAATTTAACTGCCAAACCAAAAGAATCATCAAGTGATAAACCTGTATCACCGGCTAGCGCTGTGTCTAAAGCTGGCGTCGTTTCCTCATCGAAAAATGTTGTATAGTTGAGACCGGCACCAACATGATAAGTAGTCTCATTTCCCCACTGATAGACTACGCTAAACGTTGGCGGCAAGTGTTTGGTTTCACCGATATCTAATCCCGTTAATACCCCGGTTCCTTTGATATCATGAGTAAAAGGTAATGCACCCAAAATTTCAAAGCCCCACTCATCATCAAACATATAAGTGAAGCTCAATCCTAAACCTGTATCAGCATCAACACCAACGCCACCACCAAGAACCGAGCCTGAATCATCATTCGGTGATACATGTGCTACACCTGTTCTAAACACCCAGTTCGAACCATCGTCTGCCGCCATAGTCGGTGCAGAAAGAACAGCTAAGATAGCTAAAGCGATACTTTTCTTTTTCATAATCAACATACCTTTATTAATAGTATTAAGTGCAGGTGCAGTGTAAAGCTAAGAGGATTTTCGACATTGACAAGGATCATGATCCCACTCGCATTTTAAATTTTTTTTCGTTCAAAAATTGATGTTGTTCATTTTATATTTTATCAATATTTCGTTCTCATCCTGTTCGCAAAAGCAATCGTCGGCGTTAACCAAAACCGAATAAAAAAACTCAGCCTCAAATTGATTTAGATCACACTTTTACCTTTAAAAATATTGCGCTTTAGCGATGCATATATTGCTTTTGAGATGAAATAAAACACTTGTTAACCGAATCATTCTTATGTTTTACTCTTGTTCGATAAAAACGATTAACATGATTCAAAAATAAGCGACGGTTTTGGATTTTAACAACCACTGAAATATCGGCTTTTATCTCACTTAACCCTACTACTAGCGTTAAGCGATGACTGCTAACTGAGTACACTGATTCTTCGTTTTTATCGCTACTTTAAATAACCTTGAGAAAGAGAATAATAATGAGTTTTTTTTCCCACTTTTACTGCACGGCTTGTGGTACAACCTACCCAAAGAATAAGCTAATGAACTTATGTTCTAAAGACAACCGGCCATTACAAATAGCAATTGACATCGACAAGCTCAAACAAGAAAAAACCAATTTCAGCTGGTACCGGCCAGGTGAAAAATCCATGTGGCGTTTTGGCTCATTAATGGCACTTGATATCAATGACGAAAACGATAAACAAAGTATTCTCTCTTTGGGTGAAGGCAATACACCGATAATTCCTTTAATTCATTCAACTATCGCCAAAAAACATAACTTTTCCTTATTCTTAAAAGATGAAGGTCAACCTCACCCAGGATTTGGCGCAAACCCAACCGGGAGTTTTAAAGACCGTGGAATGAGTATGGCAGTTTCAATGGCCCGTAGCTTTGGCATTAAAAAAGTCGTTGTCCCAACACAAGGCAATGCAGGTGACTCATTAACAGAGTATGCGATGGCAGCCGGTATGGAATGTACCGTTATTATGCCGGACGAGACGCCGATGCCAATACTGGGCCGAGTGTCTGCCCTGGCAAAAATCCATCCATCCATCAATCTAGAACTCGTTAAAGGAACAATCCGAGAAGCAGGTGAATTAATGAAAGAAAAATACTTACCTCAAGGTTTTTTTAATATGGCAACATTTCAAGAACCTGGCTGGCGTATTGAAGGTAAGAAAACCCTTGGTCTCGAAATAGCAGAACCTGCCGATGGCATCAATCAACCATGGAAACTGCCCGATGTGGTGCTCTACCCTACTGGTGGTGGTACCGGTATTCTCGGGATGTGGAAAGCCTTTGATGAACTTGAGGCATTAGGCTTAATCGATAGCAGAAGACCGAAAGTCATATCTGTGCAATCAACCGTTACTCCGCCCGTGGTTAATGCATTTAATAATAATGAGGCTGATACAACACCGGTTTCTGGCGGTTATACTATCGCAACCGGATTAAACGTTCCTGGCGGCGTAGGCCACTTTAAAGTTTTAGAGATTATTCGTCAAAGTGGCGGTATGGCAATTTCAGTTGACGAAGACTCGATGGGTGAACAACTTAAATCCATTTATGATCAATATCAAATTTGGATTTGCCCAGAAGGTGCGGCAACTATTGCCGCTATACCCGAAGCGGTTGAAAAAGAAATGATAAAGCCAGGTGATAAAGTCGTCGCATTTAATACTGGCTCGTTTGAAAAATATTTACCAAACATTCGAGATTTAATATTCGCTTAGATTTACACTGACCATTGTTAAGCTAATTCTTTAACGATTAAGCCGAGCAGATTGTCGTACCCCTCAGGTTTGTTGATCCAAACCTGATGTCCAGATCCCGGTGCCACAATCATCTCGCCACCGTACTGGTTAGTCATTGTCTTTAGTTTGGTTTTACGATCGCCTTTCGGTGACAGGTAAATCAACCTATCTCCAATTTGGAATCGGTTCTTCACATCAACCAAAATTTCTTGGTCTCGTTCATCAATAACTTCACCAACAAATAACTGATTATGTCTTTCAGGGCTTCCATTTAGATAGTTTTGATAGTCATCGTGCACATGACGACGAAAAAAACCTTCAGTGTATCCACGATTTGCCATTCCTTGTAGCGTATCCATTAATCCCATATCAAAAGACTTGCCAGCCACAGCATCATCGATCGCTTTGCGATAGACTTGCGAAGTCCTCGCCGCATAAAAATGACTTTTAGTTCTACCTTCTATCTTTAGACAATCAATACCAATCTCTACTAACTTGGCAACATGCTGAACTGCCCGCAGATCTTTTGAGTTAAATATATAAGTCCCGTGCTCATCCTCAAACATTGGCATTAACTCTCCGGGACGTTGTTTTTCTTCAAGCAATACCAATTTTTCAGAAGTATCTCCAATGCCCAATTGTGGATTTGGCTTCACTATCGAGACATCACCATTGTCATTTTGTTCAGCGTCATGAACTTCATACCCCCAACGACAAGCATTCGTACAAGTACCTTGATTAGGGTCGCGGTGATTAAAATAGCCTGAAAGCAGACATCGACCAGAATAAGCGATGCAAAGCGCGCCATGGACAAAAACCTCTAGTTCGATATCGGGACATTGCTGTCTAATTTCAGCGACTTCATCCAAAGATAATTCCCGTGATAGTATCACTCTTTTTATTCCGAGTGATTGCCAAAATTTTACTGCCGCATAGTTGACGGTGTTCATTTGCACCGACAAATGTATTACCGCCTCCGGCCACTTCTCTCGCACCATCATCATCAACCCTGGGTCAGACATAATCAGTGCGTCCGGATTCATTTTAACGATAGGCTCAATGTCCTTTAGAAAAGTTTTTACTTTACTGTTATGTGGCGCGATATTGGCTGCAACAAAAAACTGCTTTCCGAGAGCTTGAGCTTCTTTGATACCAACATTTAAGTGAGTCAAATTAAAACTATTGTTTCTGACACGTAGACTATATCGAGGTAGTCCGGCATAAACTGCATCGGCGCCATAAGCGAACGCATACCGCATGTGCTTTAGCGAACCAGCGGGCGCAAGTAATTCAGGTGTGAACATAAAACAGAAAGGTCTAATCAGCGGTACAAAAATTCAGGAAAACTATTATATCGCGAGTCATTTTTAGCTCAAGTTACGCGATTGACATAGATCAATCACAAACCAGATTTATTATCCCGTTAACTTAAACTATCCAGTAAACGCGACATTGGAAAGTGTTTACCAGGGCACAAAGTTTGCTCGCCCGGCGTCAATCCATGCCCAGAAATATGAGTTTTTGGTATGTCGTAGCGAGTAACTAATTGCTGACAGAGACTGACCAAAGACTGAAACTGAGGTTCGGGTACAGGATTAATCTCAAAATTACCGATCATGCAGATACCAAGCCCTCGATAATTTCTATCTCGATTTCTCGCAGAGACATGGGCTCCCCACAAATGATTTTCTTGCCGCCAGTCACTCGCTATTTCTCCCATCGCCATGCCGTTACCATTGCCAACAATAAAATGATACGGAATCGCGTCAACTGGATCGCCCGCTTGCCTCTCACGATGAATTTTTTGTAAAAATTTAATGTTGCCGTAGTTTCCGGCTGAATGGTGAATAACTATATAGCGCCAACGGTTGGGCCAGTACCAACCACTAATGCCGACACCAATTAATCCGATAGCAGATAGTTGTAAAAATTTACGTCGGGAAAAACCTTTCGAGTTATTGGCGTTTTTATTTTCAGTGTGACTATTAGCTATTTGTTCGCCTACCAAATCAGGCATGTCATTTTGCTGACAATGTTTAGAAGACATCCTTATTCCTCTCAAGTTTTATTTAACAGTGTGCTAATGATTAGGACAACGTTTTAACGACTTAATTTAACTCCCCTTAAAAAATTTGTTTCTTTTGCTAAAGCGTTGGGTTTTGTTAAGATTAACGCATCAAAATATGGCTTTTAAAAGACCGACGACTGGAAAAAATAGGTTAAAGATAAAACAAGATGAAAAATTTAGTTCATAAGAGCATCGTTTTGCTCGGTTTGTCATTGTTAGCGCTTGATCTTCACGCACAGCAACCGAGCTTTTACTTGATACCACAAGTTGGCAACGTAAACCTTTCGATAGATTCAGATTATACGCTATCCAACGTGAAGCTAAACGAAGATAACATCGAATCGGGCATTACTGCCGGCTTAATTACTGACTCTCACTTGATGGTCGAACTGAGCATTCTTCACAGCGATTCAATTGACTTTTTCGACATCGGAGATACCTACAATTTTAGTCAATATCAACTCATGCTCGGTTACCAAGTCGAGTTGAACGAGCACATTCGATTTATCCCCAAAGTCGGCTTAAGCTTTTGGGATCTTGATGGAGAGGAAGGCGTATTTTTGAATCCTGGGACGGAAGCCACCAGCAACTTAGATGGCAACGATCTCTATTGGAGTCTCGGCTTCGATTTTCCCGTCACAGAAAGAATTAGCCTTCAATTGAGTTACGCGAACAACGGTTATGAATTTGGTCGAACTGAAACCACAAGTTTTGGTGTGAGGTTTGAGTTTTAGTTCGAATGCAGGGCTCTCAGGTTTCGCCGCCTAGCGCTTGTATTCGCTGTCTGTCGCAAACCGATTAACTATCGTTTTACCGAACAGGGCAAAAAAAAGGCTCCCACCGGAGCCTTTTTTAGTTGGTACTATTGTCGTTTAAAGCGCGTCTTTTAATTCTGGCAAGACTTTAAACAAGTCTGCCACTAAACCATAATCCGCAACTTGGAAAATCGGGGCTTCTTCGTCCTTGTTTATGGCAACAATGACTTTACTGTCTTTCATACCCGCTAGATGTTGAATCGCGCCAGAAATACCGACTGCGATATACAACTCAGGAGCAACAATTTTACCCGTTTGGCCAACTTGATAGTCGTTCGGTACAAAGCCTGCATCAACGGCAGCTCGTGATGCCCCCACTGCTGCGCCTAGTTTGTCAGCGATTTCTTCTATCATGTGGAAGTTTTCACCGCTACCCATTCCTCGACCACCTGAAACAATTATGCTTGCTGCAGTTAACTCAGGACGCTCTGAAACCGTTAATTCTTGAGAGGCAAATTTCGCGTTAGCGGAAATGTGTGCCGCCGCATCGATAGTCGTGACTTCAGCGCTTCCGCCAGTTGCTGCCACGGCATCAAAACCGGTTGCTCGAACAGTGATCACTTTAACTGCGTCATTTGATTTGACGGTTGCAATCGCATTACCCGCATAAATGGGACGTTTAAATGTGTCAGCAGCTTCAACAGAGATAATGTCTGAGATTGGCTGAACATCGAGTTTTGCTCCAATTCTTGGAGTGAAGTTTTTACCAAAAGTTGTCGCCGGAGCAAGAATGTGTGTGTAACCGTCAGCATTTGCCAAAACGATTGCCGAGACACTCTCTGCAGTCGGGTGCGCAAGTTCCTCATGATCAGCGTGCAGTACTTTCGACACACCGGCTACGCCTGCCGCAGCTTCTGCGACTGCACCCGCATTACTACCAGCGACAAGTAAGTGGATGTCGCCACCAATTTGTGCCGCCGCCGCAACTGTCGTTAATGTCGCTGCACCCAGTACCTCGTTATTGTGTTCTGCAATTACTAGAATGCTCATGAGATCACCTTCGCTTCATTCTTAAGTTTTTCAACAAGTTCTTCAACCGACTCAACTTTGATTCCCGCTTCACGTTGTGCCGGTGGCTCAACTTTAAGTGTTTCAGTTCGCGGAGCGATATCCACGCCCAAATCGGCAGGCGTCATTTCTTCTAACGGCTTTCGTTTAGCTTTCATAATATTGGGCAAAGAAGCGAAACGCGGTTCATTCAAACGTAAGTCAGTTGTAACGACAGCCGGAAGTGTTAAATCAACAGTCTCTAAACCACCATCGATTTCGCGAGTGACGGCGACTTTACCGTCAGCAACATTCACTTCAGAAGCAAATGTTCCTTGTGGCCAATCTAACAGGGCAGCCAGCATTTGTCCCGACTGGTTGTTATCGCCATCAATTGACTGTTTGCCCATAATCACAAGCTCTGGTGACTCTTTTGCGACGACTTCTTTCAATAACTTTGATACGGCTAACGGCTGAACTTCGTCATCAGTTTTGACTAAAACTGCACGATCTGCACCAAGCGCCAAGGCAGTTCTTAGCGTTTCTTGTGCTTGAGCTGGGCCAATAGAAGCAACAACGATTTCCGTTGCGACACCTTTTTCCTTTAATCGAACCGCTTCTTCTACAGCAATTTCGCAGAATGGGTTCATGGACATTTTCACGTTAGCGGTTTCTACGCCAGACTGGTCGTCTTTGACACGTACCTTGACGTTGTAATCGACAACACGTTTAACTGTCACTAAAATTTTCATGCAGACACCTGTTGGTTGTTTCTTGGGTTAAATTTAAGCTAATAGTCGCTTCGTCAGTGCTAGGTTTCAACATCTTGCGCCAGCTGTCTATCGACAAAAGTCAGTTCCTAGCCAAATCAAATAATTGTCTAGCTTTAGGCGCTAATTCGACAAAAAGGTCGGACCGCGGGATCTTGCCGCTTTATGCGTTTAACGTCAACCAAAATCGGGTATAATCCCCTACTTTCCGGCTATAGCCGGTATTAAAAAGACTTATGTCGTAAAATTGGCCTAAACCCATTAAACTAGGCCGCAGGTAACGGAGTGACACTGGTTATTCACTCCGCAAATGACAAGAACTAACTAGGGGGTATCCATGGAACGCGAGTCTATGGAATTTGATGTAGTTATCGTGGGCGCAGGCCCTTCAGGATTAGCAACTGCCATGCGCTTGGCACAAATCGCGCAAGAAAATCAACAAGAAACCACTATTTGTGTCGTTGAGAAAGGCTCTGAGGTCGGCGCGCACATCTTATCGGGTGCCGTTTTTGAACCCACTGCACTCAATGAACTTATTCCAGACTGGAAAGAAAAAGGCGCCCCCCTCAATACTCCAGTCGTCGGTGATGACATTTTGCTACTTGGTAATGCGCAAAAAAGCCAAAAGATTCCCAATTTATTTGTGCCCAAAACCATGCATAATCATGGTAACTATATTGTCAGTCTTGGTAATGTCTGCCGCTGGTTAGCCGAACAAGCCGAGGCGATGGGCGTTGAAATATTTCCAGGATTTGCAGCAGCAGACATTCTCTACAATGAGGATGGCAGCGTAAAGGGCATTCTTACTGGTGATATGGGCGTTGCGGAAGACGGCTCAGAAAAAGATGGCTATATGCCTGGCATGGAGTTACATGCCAAATATACTGTTTTTGCCGAAGGCGCGCGTGGCCATTTAGGAAAAAGATTGATTGCTAACTTCGAATTAGACAAAGGAAAAGAAC
This sequence comes from Aliikangiella marina, assembly GCF_007004765.1. Taxonomy (GTDB): domain Bacteria; phylum Pseudomonadota; class Gammaproteobacteria; order Enterobacterales; family Kangiellaceae; genus Aliikangiella; species Aliikangiella marina. The sequence goes on along the minus strand of NZ_VIKR01000006.1, from coordinate 219,952 downwards.
CTCAACACTATGCTATCGGTATCAAAGAATTATGGAAAGTTCCCGCCGATAACCACCACCAAGGTAAAGTCGTACACAGTGCGGGTTGGCCACTAAAAGAAAGTGGCTCTGCGGGTGGTGGATTCCTTTATCACCTAGAAGATAATCAAATTGTCGTTGGCATGGTAGTCGACCTGTCGTATCAAAACCCGCATGTCAGCCCGTTCGATGAATTTCAGCGTTACAAGCACCACCCACAAATTGCTCAGTATCTCGAGGGCGGTGAGCGCGTCTCGTACGGTGCGAGAGCGATTACCAAAGGTGGAATCCAGTCTCAGCCTGAAATGGTATTCCCGGGTGGAGTGCTAATAGGCTGCGATGCCGGAACATTGAATTTTGCGAAAATCAAAGGCTCTCATACCGCGATGAAATCTGGTATGTTGGCCGCTGAGTCGATTGCCGAGGCGTTAGCCGCTGACAGGGCCAGCGACAAGCTGGACAGCTTTACTGCGGCCTACAAAGCGTCATGGGCCTATAAAGAACTTAAAATTCAGCGCAACTTCGGCCCTGCTCAGCATAAATGGGGAAATATACTGGGTTCTGCTTACGCGTTTATCGATATTAATATCTTCAACGGTGCACTCCCTTGGACGCTGAGCGACCCTAAACCCGATTATGCACAGATGAAAAAAGCATCTGAATGTCCAAAAATTGATTATCCAAAACCGGACGGTAAGCTTTCATTCGATAAATTAAGTTCGGTGTTTATTTCCAACACCAATCATGAAGAAGATCAACCAGTTCATTTGCAATTGAAAGATCCGAGCATTCCGATTGAAGTCAACCTAGCAGAATATGATGAGCCCGCTCAACGCTATTGTCCTGCAGGGGTTTACGAAGTCATTCGTGATGATGATGGTAATAATCCAAGGTTCCAGATCAACGCGCAAAACTGCGTTCATTGTAAAACCTGCGATATTAAAGATCCGAGTCAGAATATTAATTGGGTTACACCGGAAGGTGCTGGTGGTCCAAACTATCCTAATATGTAAAGTAACTATTCATAAAAAAAGCCGCTAAATCGCGGCTTTTTTTTCGCTAGTGAAAAGATTAGCTGACTTTTCGGCGGATAACTGCCAAACAAGAGAGTAATACAATTAAAGAAGCAGGAATTGAACCTGAGCCACTATCTTCCTCTTCTTGTTCAAAATCGCATTGTGTTGGCGTCGCACCAGGGTTTGGCGTCAACATAAACGCTTTACGCTCGCCACCAAACAAGCCATTCCCGATTATAATGCCGTTATCATTAATTTGACGCGCTTCATATAACACCCAATCTCTCACACCCGTAGTTAGTGTCTGGGTACAGTCAATCAAATCATTCAGGTCGTAAGTGGTTCCATTCTGATAAGCAAACGCGTGATAAGTATCGGGAACAACATCAGCAATCATACTCCCGACAATAATATTCTGAGCGTTGATGTCATAGGGAGACGCGTTATCACAACAAATTTGCGAATCCAATCCTTCAACCAATGGTGGTATGATTTCAAAAGCACCATTATTGCTATTAAACATGATCCCTTCATAACGCTGTTTTTCCAAATCATAGAGTTTGCCGGCAACCATGCCATTATTGTTGATTGCATTAAACAAACTGGCAGTTTCCTCACCGGGATCAATCGTCGTTAAAGTCTCCGGACTCGCAGCATTTACCACCACACCATTGAACAAAAATGAAGACTCGAAAGCCACTTGCGACCAGCCTACAGCAACGCCATTATCGTTGATGTCTTTTAGGGCAATACTCCGAGGTAAATTGTCATAATTGAGCGGATTTACTCTGGTTAAGGTGTCGGTTTGAGTATCGTAAATGACTCCTCGATTAACGATGAACTCAGCATCTTCACCTTCAGCAGTTAAGTCATCGTCCACATCTAATTCAGCAAAGCCAACTATCACACCATTATTATTGACCGCCAGAGCACGAACTCCATGATCTTGTTCTGGTTCAAAAAGCGGTACCTGAGACAGTACTTGACTACCGACCTGAGTGTAAATCGCTCTCTGGACCGGTAGTCCTGATTGCAGCTCTCTTTCGGTATCAAGTCCTTGGTCAACGGTCACAGTGACGGGATCGTTATTTTCATCAAATTGTGGCACTGATTCAACTGAGTAGCCAATCATCATCCCGTTGTCGTTGATATCAAATGCGACGCTCTCATCGATCGTCGCCGCAATAAATCCGATCGCCAACTCCTGATTAACAATGGATCCCATGTTGGTAAATGTGCCATTGTCATATGCATACCCTCTGGAGGGAAAGCCACCAGTGACGTATGAATATCCTACGGCAACATCATTGTTGTTAATTCCAAAGGCGAATATTTCATTGTCTTCAAAAGTTCCCAAAGGGACAATATTATAAGCAGTTTCCACGGCCGCTGCCGAAAGAGAACACGCCGCAATCGCGCCTGCTAATAAAGATTTTTTTAAGTTAATCACTTCTTATTTCTACTTCTAAGTTGATAAAGGTTTTAATTTAATACGGTGGTTAATCCGCTACAACAACTAATCGGTTGTACAAACTATTCCCCTGCATCCGGCTGGTTTTCCGGAACCGCATTTTGAAATCGTTCAAGTTTTAAACAGTTCTCATTTATCGCCAACAACCGAGGAAACTCTTCCATAGGAAAATTAAAACGGTGGGCATTGTAAATCTGTGGGATAAGACAAGCGTCAGCCAAAGAAAGTTCCTCACCCATAGAATAAGGTCCATCTATTTCGTGAAGTGCAAGTAGCCCTTCATAGGCTTGGAACCCTAGCCTGAGCCAGTGATGGTACCACAGGTTCTTGGCCTCGTCTGTTATATCCATTTCATTTGAAAGGTATTGCAATACTCTTAGGTTGTTTAACGGATGAGTGTCGCAGGCGATGACTTGGCATAACTGTCGAGTGATTGCTCTCTCCGCAATCGACTCAGGCAGAAGTTTAGGTTTGGGGTACTTTTCGTCGATATATTCAAGTATGGCAATAGATTGAGAGATGACTAATCCATCGTCGATCAATGTTGGTACCAGCCCCTGCGGGTTAAGCTCACGAAACTCTGGCTTGTGCTGCTCTCCGCCATCTTTTACTAAATGCACCGGAATTTGAGTGTAAGACGCTTGTTTTAGATTTAATCCAATTCTTACTCGATATGCAGCCGTTGATCGCCAGTATCCGTGTAGTTTTAACATATAAAGCCCTCAGTAAGACAAGCTACTCGCTTGTAGCATTATTAGTATTATTTTCATTTAAACTTCAAATACTTATGACAGGTTCTCTACATTGTTCCGAGAGATAAAGGTGGATATTTTACACGCTAGAAAAGGTTTAAAAAAGTCTTATATCAGTGATTTGTCGCGCAGCAGACGTCACTATTCCCATTCATCTTCAAGTTCGTTTTCTAAATGATGGAGATGTCTGTCAAGCTTATTCAATAAATGCTGCAACTGCTCTTTCTCTTCATAGGAAAAACAAGCATCAATAAGCTCACCGGTTTCGATTCGTTTAGGCGTGATGAGATCATGAAAATCAGCGCCTTCTTGGGTAAGGTAAATCAGTTGTTTACGACGGTCTCTTTTAGAGTTCTTGGTGTCAACAAACCCCAGTTTCTTGAGTACCTTGACGGCTCTAGTCACCGTTGCGGCATCAGTTTTTAGCGCATCAGCGACGTGGCCATTGGTTAAACCGCCATATGAACCTAGGACGGAGATAACGCGCCACTCTCTCTCGCCGATTGGCACGCCAGACTCCAATAGCAGTAAGGATAATTTGTTTCCGGCTTGCGACATTTGCGCGGCTAAGCGATACATTCGATAAGGTAAGAAGCTTTGCAGGTCAAGAGTATACCTGACCTTGCCCGCGGCTTTCCTCGCTTTTACTTTGCCGTCATCAGTTTCAACGGTTGAACCTTTTTCAATTAACGCATTTTGTTCGGAATTAGATTTTCCCACACTACTCGCCTCATACTTATTCACTGATTCCCACTGTAAACTAATCGTTGGGTAGATCCAAATAAGTTAATCGTCAGTGTCTAATACACCAAGTTCAACTGGTGGCCAGATAAGTTCACCCTGTTCACCGCGAAGTTTAGTCAGCGCTTTGGCTAGCTTTTCTTTACCTAGTTGCTTGGCTTGGAAAATGGGTCCCCCTTTATGTCTTGGGAAACCATAACCGTGTAGCCATATCACATCAATATCAGAGAGGCGATTGACTATACCTTCTTGATAAAGCTTAATTCCCTCGCTTATCAAAGCAAGTAGTGCCCGTTCAACGATTTCATCATTAGTGAAACTTCTTTGAGTAATCCCTAAATCGAGCCCTTTTTCGCGAATTAAGTTAGCGGCCTCCTGATCATAAACAGCCTTACCTTCCGGGTACTGATAGAATCCCTTGCCGGTTTTTCGTCCTAACCGTTGATTTTCTACCATCACCGCTGCCGCTCTGAAATAGCCAGGATCATGAGCCGGAAACGGTTGTGCACTTCTTGCGTTGTGCCCGATATCAATGCCGGATAAATCTTGAACCGCTAAAGGCCCCATCGCCATTCCCCAGCTCGCCATCGCTTTATCAATTTGCTCGATTCCCGCGCCTTCGAGTAACATCTGTTGAATTTCCCGACCATAACGGGTGTACATTCGGTTTCCTGCGAACCCAAAACACACACCAACCAACACCGACATTTTTTTCAACTGTTTACCAACGGCCATTGCCGTTGCTAGTGCCACGTCCGAAGATCGCTCCGCTTTAACAACTTCTAATAACTTCATAATATTGGCAGGGCTGAAAAAATGCATACCAATCACGCGGCTGGGATCAGAAACCACCTCAGCTATCTGATTAATGTCCAAATAAGATGTATTAGTTGCTAAAACCGCAGTTGGCTGAGCGAGTTTATCGAGATCAGTAAATAAGGTCTTTTTGACTTCTATGTCTTCAAAAATAGCCTCTATAATTAGCTCACAATTTTCGACAGTTTCTAACCTCGTTGAAGCGACAAGTCGCGACATACAATCATCCGCAGCCGCCTGCCCCATTCGGCCGCTCTTAACATTCCTAGAGAAGTTACTCGCGACTCGCTCAACACCCGCATCTAATCCCTCTTGTGTTTGCTCTATCAGGTGAATAGTGAAGCCAGCCGATAAAAATGCCGTCGCAATACCGGATCCCATATTGCCAGCACCAATAACCGCGACTTCTTTGACTGTTTTGGGCTCCGCCTGTAACTTGGTTTTAGCGGCTTGTTTCTCAGCACTAAAAGCATATCGAAGCGCTGCGGATTGCTCCGACTCCCGCAGTTTAAGAAATGCCTCACGTTCAATGGCCATTCCATCAGCGATAGATTTTCCAACCGTCTTTTGCAATACAGTTGCTGCGACTAATGGCGCCTCTTTACCTCTTGCTTTGGCTTTTATTTTTTCAATTGCAGTCTGCCAATCATAGTTTTCGTCCAAAAACTCTTGCTCTCCGACACGACGAACATTTAAGTCGTTCGCCTCAAGCTTTTTCTCGACAAACGCTATTGTTCTTTCATTGAGATCTTGATCACTTTCAAACAACGCATCAAAAAGATGGCTATCGACAAAACTCGCTGCGGAATAATGCTTGCCGCCAGTTATCATCTCTAAACTTTTGTCTTCGCCAACAATCCTGGGTAATCGTTGCGTGCCACCAGCCCCCGGAATTAATCCGAGATTTACCTCTGGTAAACCTACTTTTGCATCCATCATCGCAACGCGGTAATGACAAGCGAGCGCAACCTCAAATCCACCTCCGAGCGAAGTGCCAAATAACGAAGCGACAACGGGTTTGGTCGACGCCTCTATACGATTGACGACGTCGGGCAAGAAGGGTGTCGTTGGCGGTTGACCAAATTCTTTAATATCTGCGCCGGCAATAAAAGTACGGTTCGCACAGCGAATAATAATTGCGCTAATTTGATTGTCGGACTCAAATGCATTTATGCCTTCTACTAGACCGTGCCGTACAGCCTGAGAAAGCGCATTTACTGGCGGATAGTCAATCTCTAAAATACCAATATTATTATGAATAATTTGTTTTACTTGATTCATATTTTGGATCTCTAATTGGGTAATTCTGTTTCTGTGTTGATCTGTTTCTGTATTGTTCTGAATCTGTGTTATTCTGGTTTGGTACTGCCATATTTTTCTACAACAGTGTCAGTTTTTCGCCCATCTACCGAGCGATTTACCATTTAATGCACTGGTATCAGTATTTTTTGTAACTACGTTTCTCATCTATTTTCAAAAAACCGCCGTTCGCGAATAATCATTCTGTATCCACCCTGAGTCTCTCAATATTATAACGTTGTTAGCCTAGGGATTATAATAAAACTATTTAAATCTTTGGCTGAATGATTTGGCTGCTGCCGGTAAAAAACCGCTCTGATTTTGTAACTGACTAGTAATGTAGCGAGCGGAAGCTCGAGCTAACTGCGCATATAACTTTTTAGCAATTTTAGTCGCCAGATATCCCTGCCAGTCATCAGGTAACATATTTTGCGGTAACTCATGATCTTTTAATAATACACGACGATACTCATGGATTAATAAACCTCTCAATAAAAAAGCTTGGTGATCATTGAGTTGTTTTTCTGCAACTAACTCAATCAGAGGTTGGTAAGTCTGGTTAAACTCAGCATAATCTTGATCCAGCAGTTCTAACTGCCAACGTTGTTGTACTAAAGACTTAAGAACATTAGTCGATTCATCATCAATCGTTTTACTTTCAAATACGACCACCGAGTCAGTTAACTCTAGCTCACTTATCGTTTCTTCGAGAGACCCTTTATCGATTGATGGATGGGCGTAAGCGCCAGAAGCAAGTTGACTAAAACCTAGCCACCGCAATTGTCGCTTAAACGAGGGAAGTTCTTCTTCATCCACAAAACTCGGTAATACAATTAACCAATTACCATCCGAATGTTGAGTAGTGGCGGCGTAAATCCGCCTCGCAGCTTTAGTATAATGCTTATGAGCAGATGGTGTGAATTGATAAAAACTCTTACGGCCATTTTTAGTGACCGCCAACCAGTTATCTTTCACCAATCGAAAAACCGATGTCCGAATCAGCCGCTCGGAAAAACCTAACGGTTCTAGCGCGCCAATTAAATCTCCTAACCAAACTTCGTCACCATGCTGGGAAATGACATCACCGAAGATAGTAACAACAAATGACTTGCAACTAATATTCGCTTGTTCTGGTCGAGAGAACAAGAACCCGTTCATATCAAACGGTTTCGTTTGGGTAGTGAGGGCATCACCTTTACGAGAAATCAAAATCGATTTCGACTTCTTCTGATACGGGGTGCGCTTGGCAAGTTAGCACCATTCCTTCTGCAACTTCTTCTTCGGTTAACGAGTGATTAAGATCCATTTCAACTTGGCCTTTAACCACTTTTGCTTTGCAGGTAGCACATACTCCTCCCTTACACGAAAACGGTAAGTCTGCCCCATTCTCCATCGCGGCATCAAGAATATTTTGGCCACCCATTTGTAAGTCCATCAAAGTCTTCCGACCGGCTACTTTGACTGAGACTTGAGAAGTTTTTTCGCCGTATTTCTTGGCTCTGGCCTGCTGACTTTGTTGCGCTTTTTCTTCCGCACTGCCGGCAAAAAACAATTCATAGTGGATGCTTTCTTCGGAAAGATTGTTGAGTTTGAAGAATTCGGCGACTTCATTAATCATTTCCTCGGGACCACAGATAAACACATCGTCGACCGTACTTAAATTAATGATACGTGCTTGATCTAACTCGACAAGTTTTTTAGCTGTTATGCGCCCATTAAAAATTTCAGCGTCGCTCTCCTCTCGAGTAAAAAGATTGACCAATTGAAACCGTTCAAGGTAGGCGCTTTTTATGAAACTTAATTTATCCCTAAACATCATCAAGGCAGATGATTTATTTCCGTAGACTAGGGTAACTGTCGCATTGGGTTCGCTTTCCAAGATCGTTTGAATATGAGCTAAATTCGGTGTGATTCCACTACCGGCTGCGACCAATAAGTAATGCTTCGAGTTGTCGGCAGTAACTTCGGTATAAAAATGCCCTTGTGGCGGCATGACTTCCATTTGCATGCCGACTTTTACTTCTTCATTGGCATAGTTTGAAAACAGCCCTTCTTCAATTCGTTTAACGCCAACAGTGAGACGTTGCTCATTAGCACTATTGCAAATCGAATAAGAACGCCGCGTATCTTGACCATTAATATCTGCTTTGAGCGTAATATGCTGGCCTTGAATATAACGATATTCATTTTGCAACTCGGGCGGCACATCAAAAGAAATCGCAACGGAGTCTTTAGTCAATTTTTCAACTGCAGACACAGTGAGCTGATGAAATTCGGTACTCATTAATATTTCCTTTTAATGTTTATTATCTCTTCGCCTATTCGGCGGTTAAAAATGTTTAAAATAATCAAAGTTTTCGAAGCAGTCGTTGCATTGATATAGCGCTTTACATGCGGTTGAACCGAATTGGCTGACGACTTTAGTATTTGAACTATCACAAACCGGACATTGAACGCGATCTTCCTCGTGTGGAGGGGCTATATTAATGCTCTTTAAATGAGCCTTACCAACGGGCGACATCATCTCGGTTGACCAGGCGGGAGACAAGACTAAATTAACTTTAACTTTGTCGTATCCAGCTGCCTTTAAAGCCGCTTTAACATCTGCATTGATCGTTTCGACCGCAGGACAGCCACTATAAGTTGGCGTGACATCTATCTGCCACTCGCCATCTATTAAACGCACATCTTGTAAAATGCCTAGGTCCCAAATCGTCAAGCCGGGTAATTCTGGATCGAACACTGAATCAAGCAAATCCCATATTGGTTTATGCTCTGATCCTTCCCGATAAGCCTTTCGCTTCGCAAACACAGGATTAAGCGTTGGGATAATATTGTCATTCATTTTATTCATTGTTTAGTGGCGACTTAGTCAATCGACTACCATTGCAATCCAGGCATTGTTCGCTGAATATATTGCATTTCGCTTAACATATGACCAAGGTGTTCCGTGTGAATTCCTTCTCTCCCTCCACGAATTTGCAATTGACTGTCAGGAAAGTGGACATTAGACTCGCCGAGGAATTTTTGGACATAGGCATCCCAATCTTTTTGCAGTTTAGCTCTATCAACCGCAATTCCCTGTTCAACCAACGACTGCTCCCAATCGCTCATTAAAAAGAGCTCGCCAACGAAATTTTCAAGTTCAAGTAAAGCGTCTTTAATTCGACGTAAGCTTTCGTCAGTGCCTTCTGCTAGCTGCCTAATCCAGGGCTCGCTGCGCTTTAAATGATAGCGACTTTCTTTAACAGCCTTTGCCGCAATTGCAGCGATAGTTTCGTCACTTGAATTCATTAATTGCTTCAGGTATTCGCAATAAAAAACATCAACAAAAAATTGTCTGACCATGGTAAATGCAAAGTCGTTGATCGGTAATTCATGAATAAGAAGGTTGGTATACTCACGTTCATTACGGAAGTAAGCGATATCGTCTTCAGTTCGACCTTTGCCTTCAACTTCGCAAGCGTATTGATAGAACATTCTCGCTCGGCCAATATAATCGAGAGCGACATTGCCGAGCGCAATATCTTCTTCTAGATAAGGTCCGTTACTACACCATTCAGACAAGCGATGGCTCAAAACGACTGAGTCGTCCCCTAAGGCAACTAAGAATCGAAAAAGGTTTTGTTGTTGCTGATTCATTATCAATATTCCTACATGTTATTGACACTATCAGGCAAAACATAGTGCGTTGCGTGGCGGTATGGTTTGTCATCCATTGGGTCAACAAAGTTCTCGGTATCTTCTTCTTGGCTGGCCGTGATATTCTTGGACTCAACAACCCAAATACTCACCCCTTCTGAACGACGGATGTAACAGTCACGAGCGTACATTAACGCATGCTCGGGACTTTCGGCGTGAAGACTGCCAACATGCTTGTGGTCGAGACCTCTCGCCGACCGGACAAACACTTCATAGACTGCAAGATGTTCCTGACTCATAATTCCTTCCTCTTTTATGCCGCGCTCTCAGCAGCTTTTTGATTTTGTTTAGCTCGATAGGCTCGCACAGCTTCTCTCACCCACTCACCATTGTCGTGAGCGGCTTTATGATGCTTAATACGCTGATGATTGCACGGACCACTACCATTAATAACTTGATAGAACTCTTCCCAATTAATTTCACCCGAATCGTAATGGCCCCTTTCTTCGTTCCACTTAATTTCAGGGTCTGGCATTTCTAATCCAAGGACTTCTATCTGAGGAACCGTTTGATCAATAAACTTTTGGCGTAAGTCATCGTTCGACTGGCGCTTAATTTTCCACTTCATCGAGCGACCTGAGTGCGCTGACTCGCTATCGTGAGGCCCAAACATCATTAAAGATGGCCACCAAAAGCGATTCATTGCATCTTGTGCCATTTGCTTTTGTTCAGGGGTCCCTTTTGCTAAGGCATACATGATTTCGTAGCCTTGGCGTTGATGGAAACTTTCCTCTTTGCAAATTCTAATCATCGCCCTCGAATAAGGTCCGTATGAAGTTCTTTGCAATGAAATCTGATTAACAATCGCTGCACCGTCAACTAACCAGCCAATTGCGCCGACATCAGCCCATGAAAGTGTTGGGTAATTGAAAATTGAGGCGTATTTTGCTTTGCCGGTTTGCAGTGCATCGATTAATTCGCTTCGGCTAATACCCAGCGTCTCCGTTGCACTGTATAAGTACAAACCATGTCCAGCTTCATCCTGGACTTTAGCGAGTAATACCGCCTTTCTTCTTAAGGTTGGTGCACGCGTAATCCAGTTACCCTCAGGTTGCATCCCGATCACTTCTGAGTGAGCATGTTGAGACATCTGCCGGATTAAGTTTTTTCGATAGTCGTCTGGCATCCAATCGGTAGGCTCAATTTTTTGCTCTTCTGCGATTTTGCGGTCAAATTCCGCTTGTTCTGCAGCACTGTCAACGCTTTGCATGGTCAATATCTCCTCGTTCACGAATTCTTTAATGATACCAATATCGTTTATTTTTATCAATTTGTGTATCATTTTAAAGTCACTAAGCTACGCTTGCTTATACAGTATTTAAACTTTCTTTCTATGATTAACGCTTTCGGTCAAAGGCCTGCAACGGTTGTGCACCTTGGCCTTGGTTCTGGCCCCACTTAGGACTGACCCGCCGCTATTTAGGCCTTCACGCACCTGTAGCGCCTTGAGCTTTTATTCAATCGTATTTGGCGATCTGAGTATCGCCGGAAACTAGGCAGCTTCAATAACTAAGGCAATACCTTGGCCAACGCCAATACACATGGTGCATAGCGCATATTTACCGCCTCGCCGACGAAGCTCGTACGCTGCGGTAGTGACCAAACGCGCCCCGCTCATCCCCAAAGGATGACCTAACGCAATTGCGCCGCCATTCGGGTTCACTCTTGGATCATCATCTGCCAAACCCAATTCACGCAAAACCGCTAACCCTTGCGCAGCGAAAGCTTCATTTAATTCGATGATATCCATTTCAGCTAAGGTTAAACCATTGTTTTTGAGTACTTTTTTCGAAGCTTCTACCGGACCAACCCCCATAATTCTTGGCGAGAGTCCGGAAGTTGCCATACCAACAACCCTGGCTAGCGGTTTTAATCCTTGCTTAGCGATTTGCGCTTCATTCGCCAAAAGTAAAGCGCACGCCCCATCGTTTATGCCTGACGCATTACCCGCGGTGACAGTACCATTCTCTCGAAATGGCGTCGCTAATTTCGCCAGTCCATCGAGGGTACTGGGTCGAGGATGTTCGTCAACTGCAAATTCTTTAGTCTCTTTGCGATTGACTTTGACCGTGACTGACACAATCTCTTCGTTAAACACGCCTTTTTCGAGAGCATGTTGGGTTTTCTCTTGAGTGCGCAAAGCAAACTTATCTTGATCTTCTCGAGAAATGGAAAATTGCTCGGCAACATTTTCAGCAGTTTCTGGCATGGTATCGACACCATATTGTTCTGCCATTTTCTTATTCACAAACCGCCACCCCATCGTCGTATCGTATATTTCAGCTTTTCGTGAAAAGGCGCTGTCTGACTTTGGCATCACAAAAGGGGCACGCGACATTTGTTCAACACCACCCGCAATTGCCATTGATTGTTCTCCGCACATGATAGCTCGCGCGGCACTGCCTATTGCATCCATTCCACTGCCACACAAGCGATTAATGGTCATCCCTGGTACAGATTCTGGTAACCCGGCTAGTAATGAGCTCATACGCGCTACATTACGGTTATCTTCGCCGGCTTGATTAGCACAACCGTAATACACGTCATCAACTTCTTGCCAATTCACTTGCGGATTTCTCTCCATCAATGCTTTCATTGGAATCGCACCGAGGTCATCGGCTCTTACACGCGACAATGAGCCGCCAAAACGGCCGATAGGAGTTCTGATTGCGTCACAGATATATACTTTGTTCATGATTCAAACCTGACAAATAGAATTAATATTTAACTCATACTTCAATATGAAATTTAACTAAACCTTACTCGCATTTTTACTAATCAGTTTTCCGCGCACTAGGGCAATAACCTGATGGGATTGATTAGTCACTTTTACGTCACAAAATAAATTTTTGCCGGTGATAAAACTCACTTTAGCAGCGGCAATTAACCGATCGCCTAGCTTTGCAGGTGCCAAATACTCTATTTGATTACTTGCCGACAAAATCGTTTCACCTTCCATCGAACTCGCAAAAGCACTCGCGGTATCGGCTAAAGTGTAGATAAAACCACCATGACAAACATCGTAGCCATTAGTCATTTTATCGGTAACGACCATTGACACAGAACAGCTTTCTTCATCGATACTAACCAACTGGATTCCGAGCATTTGAGACGCAGGGTCATTTCGTAACAGCTGTTCGGCAATTGTCATGCTCACCTCTCTGACGATTTGCTTATTCTTTTAGAAGCGTATCTAAATACGGAGTGATTATTTTCCCTTAAATTGCGGCTCGCGTTTTTCAATAAAAGCGGCGACGCCTTCACGATAATCATCACTTCGACCTAAATGTTGCATTGCTTTTCTTTCTCTTTCCAACTGTTCATTCAAGGCATAATCAAACGAGGTATGGACTAGTTCTTTTATGTTGGCGAGCGCTTCTGTTGGTTGAGTGGCGAGATAACCTGCCATTTTGCCAGCTTCATCAATGAGCGCATCATCATCAACCACTTGATAAATCAATCCCCATTGCTCAGCTTGTTCAGCCTTAACTTTATTGCCAAGCATCGCCATCGCCTTTGCCCGAGGAAGACCGATGGCCCGAGCAAAATGCCATGACGATCCCGAATCAGGCACTAAACCAACCTTCGCAAACGATAAAATAAAAGAGGATGAACGAGCAGCTATTACGATGTCACAAGCCATGACGACACTCGCACCGGCTCCGGCAGCAACACCGTTAAGCGCACAAATCACCGGCATTTTTAAATTAGTCAATCGGCGGATTAACGGGTTGTAAAATTTTTCTACTGACATCCCCAAATCGGGCGCAGCTTGATCAGCACTTACCGCACGGTCATTTAAATCCTGTCCAGCGCAAAAACCTCGTCCCGCCCCAGTTAATAGGAGACAACGTGTTTCTCCGTCTGTCGCGATATCATCAAGGGCAGCATGCATTTCTTCGTGCATTTGAACATTAAAGCTGTTTAGTCTGTCTGGGCGATTTAATGTGAGCTTTGCAACCCCGTCTCGTTTTTCTAAAACTATTGTTTGGTACATACTTGTGCCTCATTTATACTTCAATCATTCATTGGTTCTAGTGCTGATCATTGCGTACTAGACTCAACTTGTTTTAGCCTCAGGAGTACACCCTCAGTGCCTATTTATGCCATCGATAACTTCATTCCAGTTATCAAAAAAAATACCTACATCCATCCGAGCGCCGAAATCATTGGCGATGTGATCATCGAGGAAAACTGCTACATTGCTGCGGGTGCTGTACTCCGAGGAGACTTCGGTCGCATCTATGTAGGCCATAACAGTAATGTTCAAGATAACTGCGTCTTACACAGTTTCCCTGACAAAGACTGTCATTTGGAACCCTTCAGTCACATTGGTCACTGCGCCGTACTGCATGGCTGTCGCATAGGCGAAAACGCGCTTATCGGCATGAATGCTGTTGTTATGGACGATGCATTCATTGGCAGCGAATCGATTGTTGCTGCAAGCTCGTTTGTTCGCGGTGGTTTCCAATGCGAACCACGCTCTATGGTAATGGGCATTCCTGCAAAAGTCGTTCGCCAGGTAACCGATAAAGAAATCGGCTGGAAATCGAAAGGCACTCAAGAATATGTTGACTTAGCCAACCGATCGTTAACAACCATGCGTGAAATAAAACCCTTATCCGAGATTCAAGCCGAAAGACCACGCTATCAAGAATCTGAACACGTTACCAAAGACAAAATTTAATTTTCTTACTCGCCTCCTCATTTGAGAGGAGGCAATTTAAATTGGCGCTTGATTATAATCACTTAGCAATTAGCACTTAGCACTTAGCCAATTAATCATCCGATTGTCTTTCAACTAATGTCAAAATATCGTAAATCGCGACAGCCTCGTCGTTTTGGTTTTTCACTTCAACATCCCAAATAACCACACCCGTATGGTATTTATCATCTGGCTTTTTCGATTTTTTAACCTTACGTTTACACGTCAGGCGAACTTGAATCGTGTCACCAATACCGACTGGTTCAACAAACCTTAAATTATCAATGCCGTAATTGGCAATAACAGGTCCCAATCCTGGATCAACAAATAATCCGGCAGCAGCTGAAATCACGAAATATCCATGTGCAACTCGTTTTTCGAAAAATGAGTCTTTCGCAGCGATCTCATCAAAGTGTGCATAAAAGTGGTCGCCCGACAGGCAGCCAAAGTTGACGATATCCGCTTCTGTTACTGTACGGCGATGAGTTAGCAGCGATTCACCAATCTCTAACTCTTCAAAGTACTTTCTAAATGGATGCACCCGATCTTCTTTTAGCTCGGCACCTTTTACATATTGGTTCGTTACCGCCATCAAAGACATTGGCGATCCTTGAATAGCACTGCGCTGCATATAATGCTTGATTGCTCTTGCGCCACCCAACTCTTCTCCGCCACCTGCGCGACCAGGCCCACCATGAATCAATGGCGCTAGCGGCGAACCATGGCCGGTCGACTCTTTCGCGCAGGTGCTATCGATAACCAACATTCGACCGTGATGCGAAGCGGTTCCTAATATAATGTCACGAGCATTGTCTCGACTCGCGGTAAAAACCGAACCTGCTAGGCTTCCTTTACCCATTTTCGCCAGTTCAATAGCTTGATCAATACCATCGTATCCCATTAGCGTGCTCACTGGACCAAACGCTTCAACATCATGCGGCGTGGTTATATTCAGCGGGTCTTTACAATGCAGTAATGTCGGCGCCATAAATGCGCCCTTACCCGATTCAACACCAATTGGAACAAAACCTTGCATACCATTTAATATAATTTCGCTAGATTGACCGAGTTGTTCAACCGCAGCAATAACGTCTTCGCGCTGAGATTTTCCGACTAACGCCCCCATTCGAACGCCCTCTGCTTGAGGATCGCCTAATGACGTTGATTGCAATCGCTTCATCAATGCTTCGCTAACCGGATCAATTAAATTATTTGGCACTATCGCACGGCGAATCGCAGTACATTTTTGTCCTGCTTTGGTTGTCATTTCTCTGGCGACTTCTTTGATGTAAAGATCAAACTCTGGAGAATCTACCGTAACATCAGGGGCTAAGATACAGCAGTTCAACGAGTCAGCTTCCATGGTAAAGGGAATGCTTTTCTCAATGATATTTGGGTGAGCCTTAAGTCGTCGTCCTGTTGATGCCGATCCCGTGAAGGTTACAACGTCTTGTTCGTTTAGGTGATCAAGAATGTCGCCAACACTCCCACAAATTAATTGAATCGAACCTTCAGGAAAGATTTGTGACTCTATCATTGCTTTGACAACGATTTCAGTTAGATAGCAAGTGACTGTGCCAGGTTTGACTATAACAGGCACACCAGCGATTAAGCTCGGCGTGATTTTTTCTAACATTCCCCAAACAGGAAAATTAAATGCATTGATATGAAGACTCACGCCTTCTTTAGCAGTAAGAATATGTTGCCCGACAAAGGTTCCACCAGCGGACAAAGGTTCAACATTACCTTCAACGACAAAAGTATCGTTATTCAGCTCGCGTCTGGCTATACCTGAATAACTAAACATGGTACCAATGCCACCTTCAATATCGACCCACGAGTCAGCTTTGGTAGCCCCGGTCATATACGAGACGCGATAAAAATCATCTTTTCTGTCGAGTAAATACTTGGCAAGAAACTTTATCTTTTCAGCGCGTTCATGAGTCGTCATCTTTCTTAGCGCTGATCCACCGGCTTTACGACCATGCGCTAATATCTGATCAAAGCCTGAGGTCAAAGAAACAACTTCGCCAATCACCTCATCATTCACCGAATTGACTAACGTATCGGTGCGACCATCTCCACTGCACCATTCACCATTTACATAACTCTGAATTTTCATTTTCTTTCCCGATAGCTATTCATTTATTCGCTATTGTTTATGACACACAATATTAACTAAAATGATTTTTTTTGTAACGCTTTTAGTTGAGATTTTGCAACAAATCCTCCACCCAGCTGGCAGAGGCAGTTTAATTTATCGACTACTGGCCCCAGTTCTCAATAGTCTCAACAAAAACACTTAAAAAGTTGTTGGTTTGATGCGCATCTAATGCGCGATGGTCAATACTCAAAGACACGTAACATTTCGGACGAATAACCATCGTATCGACACCGTTGACTTCCTCAACAACTACGCGTTTTTCCAGCTTACCGATCCCAACGATGGCCACTTGAGGTTGATTAATGATAATTGGCGTCGCAAACAAACTGCCACTGACTCCATGGTTTGAAATGGTAATGCTACCGTTTTTCATATCTGCTGGCGTCAGTTTTCCGTCCCTAGCTTTAACGGTTTGGGCATTCAAAGCTTTAGCAATCTCAAATAAATTCATCGTCTGAACTTGCTCAACAACCGGCACCACGAGCCCAGCATCCCCCAACGCAGTTCCGACACCGATGTTGACGTCTTTAAAAATTTCCAATGCTTCTTCGTGGAACCGCGCATTGACCTGCGGCACTGCTTGAACGCCTTTGACGATAGCGGCTAAGAAATAGGCCGTAAAAGTTAGCTTAACGCCCAGCGCTTCGTATTCTTTCTTGTGCCACTTACGGTGCTCAATAATATTTCCCATATCCATTTCAAATACGCTGGTAACATGAGGCGAAGTTTCGAGTAAACTTTCCACCATGTGCGCCGCAATTGATTTGCGCATATTGGTGTGAGGAACCATTTCGCCTTTAAGCGGACGGCTCTCTCTCGCATCATTGACGCTAAATGGCGTGGTTGAGGATAGTGCTCGTGCTGGCGCATTTTCGGTTGGCTGCTCAGCCTCAACTGCGGGTTCGATCGTTTTGATCGGCGTTGGATTTTTCAAATAATTTAGTACGTCATCCCGTGTCACTCGACCATGCTTTCCAGTCCCAGGAATCGGTTCAATCGATAGGTTATTCTCGCGAAGTAGCCGCCTAACAGCGGGACTTAAAAAATCTCTTGCGGTTTTATCATCATTTACCACGGATAATGTATCAGTACTAGCTGAATGCTCTGCGGCTGCAGTCGGTTGGGCTCGCTCAGCGGTTTCTATTGCATTTGTTGCCGCAGCACCTTTAGCTATCTTGCCTAATAGTTGCTCTGGCGCGACTTCATCACCTGGCTGGGCAATTAAAGAATCTACAATGCCAGATGCGGTTGCGCAAACTTCCATGGTGACCTTGTCAGTCTCTAACTCAGCAATCGGATCACCTTCATTGACAGAGTCACCCTTTTTAACTAACCACATTGACAGACTAGCGGAGGTTCCTTCTAACTGCCCTTCTGGCAAAATAATATCGACTAATTGCGTCATATTTTTATTCTCCCACTAGATTGCTAGCATCTCTAACATGGCTGCATGAATACGTTCTTGCGTCGGAACTGCCGCGTTTAACAAGTGAATGTTGTGCGGATTAGGCGTATCCGGCATGGTCAATCTTTCAATCGGCGCGTCTAAGTCAAAGAAGCAATCCTTGGCCAATACTGCTGCTATTTCAGCACCAAAACCAGCAGTTAAATTATCCTCATGAACAATTAAGCAGCGCCCGGTCTTTTTAACTGACGTCATGACTGCTTCTTTATCCCAAGGCTGAATCGTTCGCAAGTCTATGACCTCAATTCCATTGGCGATTTCTAAAGCTGCAGCTTCGCATCGCTCGACCATCGCACCCCAGGTCACAACGGTTAATTTGTGGCCAACGGTAAGTGTTTTTGCCTTTCCAAATGGAACGATAAATTCATCGCCAGGATAGGGACGACGAGCCCAACGGTTATCAAGTAAAAAACGATGCTCAAAAAATATCGTCGGATTGTTATCTCTTAGCGCATAGCGCAACAGTCCCACAGCATCTTCCGCATTCGATGGCATGACAACTTGCCAACCGGTCTTGTGCGCCCATTCCACCTCATCTGACATCGAGTGCCATGGATCACCTCGGCCAGCAAATCCTCCGGGAATCCTAACCACCATTGGTGCCGCAAATTGATTATTCGTTCGCCAACGCATGATTCCAGTATCGGTCAACTGCTCCGCTGCGGGCTCCGCATATTTTCTAAATTGAATTTCGGGCACAGGCATTAAACCAGACAAGGCCATCCCGACCGAGCGGCCAATGATGCCCTCTTCGGAGAGACTGGTATCGAATACTCTTCGCTCGCCAAATTTATCCGTCAATCCGAGCGTTGCTGCATGCACGCCGCCTTTTGGACCGACATCTTCGCCAAACACTAATACTTTGGGGTTGGTTTGTAACTCATAATCCAAAGTGTTGCGAATCGCGGTTAGCATATTCAACCGTGGACCCTGTGGATCTGGCGTTTCGCTGGATGCAGGAAATTGGTGGTCGTCAGCATGTAAACCGCCGCGTAATTGGATTTCAGGATTGTTGTATTGGTCTTTCTCAGCGTAAACATAACGCTTTAATTTATTGGTATCCGGCTCGGGTCGAGCCTTCGCTATTTCAACTGCGCCACGAACTTCCTCGTAGGCTTTTTCCTCTAATATCTGCCATTCATCTGACGAAATAACCCCATATTTTTCAAGGTGGTCTTTTAGCTTAGGAAGCGGATCTTTGGTCTGTTCTTGTTCGATCAAATCCGCAGGTT
Organism: Aliikangiella marina; assembly: GCF_007004765.1. GTDB lineage: Bacteria > Pseudomonadota > Gammaproteobacteria > Enterobacterales > Kangiellaceae > Aliikangiella > Aliikangiella marina. The sequence goes on along the minus strand of NZ_VIKR01000006.1, from coordinate 200,571 downwards.
TGTATGTTTGAGTATCTTGGAAGGTATGTCCGCAAAGCCGCGGAACTCTCAGCCTTAATATACAAGTGCCGAGTCCCGCTCGCACATAATCAACTGCTTCTTTAATTAGTCGCGGCGCTTCTATTGGGCAAGTACCATCGCCATCAACAATTTTGAGATTTTTGTAAGCTGCCAAATTAGCGACTTGATCGCCGCCGGGCGTCTGCACTTCTTGAGGAACTGAAATACCGTAACCATTATCTTCAATATAAATCAAATGAGGTAAATTATTGGTTGTCGAAATATTTAAAGCCGCCCAGAATCCGCTGGTCGACATAGAAGAGTCGCCACCCATTGAAATACCTAACGCACCTTGATAACTGGTGTCTTTGAGTTCATCACGATGATAAACGATCGACTGTGCCCAACCAGAAATTGGCGAGAACTGTGAACCGACTCCACCGCACATCGGGAACAACATCGCTCCCTCACGCTTAACGTTGGGGTAATTACAAACGACCCCGATATCCCGTCCATCGCTATAACCGCCGGATTTGGCCATGGGAGACGCTACTGCATCTACAATATCTAAACCGAGGGATAAGACAAATGGGCGTGAACGATAATAGCCTGTCGCGCCATCGTGCGGATGAGTTAAAAGAGAACCAATTAAAATCTGTGCTAAATCATGGCCTCTGGCGGAAAATTGGTTGAATACCAGCTTTGCTGGTACGAGCTCTTGTTCTTCAATATCGTCCATCGCTCGGGACAAAAGTAACAAATACGCTACGCGCTCCCAGTCATAATCATTACTGGGAGCCGCCATATCAATCGCTTCAACAGCCATAACAGTATCCTAATCGCTAAATGTGACAAAGCTGCGGCAATTTTCTTGGGTTAGTGTCGCTTGCCGCAGCTTGATGTGGTTATTGGGTCTGGTAACAATTATAGAATACTCATAATTGTCTTTTCAATTACTTATTTGCAACTGCAACGATTAACATGCGATTACAATAAACTATCGTTATGAAAACGGGATGATTTAGGTTAATTTCTTTTATGGCTACCAAATAGCCGGATTGACTTGATAAAAACTCTGTAATTGCCGGTACAAAGCCTGGTGCTGCCTCAACATAGCCGCAGGACGTTCAAAAAAAACTTCACTGGCGACTGCGAAAAACTCCGCAGGATTAGTCGCCCCATAATGATCAAGCAGGGTTTCTTCGCCTTTTGCCGCTTGTTTCTGCAATAGTTCAAACTCTTTACTCAGCACTTGTGACCAAGATTTTTGTTTTTTGTACGAAACAAAAGGCGCACCGTTAGCCGCACCGGTTTCCTGGTCAAGCTGATGAGCAAATTCGTGAATCACAACATTATGGCCATCGTTAAACACTAAACCACCTTGGTGGGTGTCTTTCCAAGACAAAACAACTTTTCCTAAGTCCCAGGATTCGCCGCTTAAAACTCGGTGATGATTTTGTAACACCCCAGCAGAATCAGCGCTCTGGTGTTTGGTGATAAACGCTGCGGGATAGACATAGATCGATTTAAGCTTTGGGTAATAATCGGTCTTTCGATTTAATAAAAGCAAGCAAGCTTGGGCAGCGATAGTAACTCTAACTTCATCATTAATTTTGACTCCCTCAAAGCCAAAAAACGCTTTCTCAGAGAGAAACACCAGTATATGTTGCTTTAATTGTAACTGCAGATCCGAAGGCATCGAATAAAAATAAGGTACATTTTGCCTGAGAATTTCGCGCCATATTTTTGGAAACGGTTGTGAGCGAATTTTATCTCTGCGGAGTTCTTTTAACTTTGGTTTAATAAAAATCCATCCAATTAAGCCAGCTGCTACTAAAATAATAATGATTATCGGATTCATTACAGTCCTATTATTTCCACTTAAGCTTTTATTTATTGGTACGAAATTTCCGATTTCAAATGGCGCTTTATCCTCAAACGATCTTTGATTTTACCATAGCGTAATCTTTACTGAATATTATTAGAAGTAAAACGGCATGTATTTGTCTCACCAGTCTCGTTATCTAAAAGCTTAGTTATTAATCTAAAAAATTATTTGCCAGTCAATGATTGGCCACATAGTTGATCGGTTTACTTAGTTGATTTGAGTAGTAGAGAGGATCGAATAGTAGTGGAAAGGGTCGTACTATGATCGACAAAGTGAGTGAAATTGCGAGGGTGCAAGCGCGCCGGCAGCTGTGAACCGCAATCGAAATTGGGCTACCGAGCTGCCAGCCAACCGCAGATGCCGTTTGGGGGCTAAAGACCGCGAACGGTCGTGCAAACTTAACGCCACGGAGGGCAAATGAGGCTCAGATTGCTCTGAAAGAGACGACTCATCGGCACATATAATGATAGCGAATCACACTGAATCAGATCAGCGAGTGGAACCGAACCAAGTTCGGGCACAAAGACCGCTTTCGAGACGACACTGCGTACTCATAAACTCACATAAATTAAGCATAACGCACTTATACTGCAAAGGGACATAAATAGGAGAACCCTCCCCTCACGGACCACGAAGGCGTCAACATCGCAGTCGTGCTTTACCATTTCAGTGTATGCTTTTGATAATTTTTTGTCTATTTTTTCACTTCCTTATTCGAGATATTTTTGTGATTTCTTAAAGATTATTTCTTATTGATTACAATTCTAAAAGAAGACTCAAGTTTCTCGACTTTCTCTCGTTGAATTTGTTCATAATCAACTACCTTAAAACCGAATTTATCGACAAGAAAATAATCGTTTTCTTCACAGATCAGCTCACCTATCTCTGGCCAAAACAATCCAAGACCAAACTCGGATGCCCTAACTGTCCAATCATCTTCAATGCCCCACCCCCAAGGATAATTGCGAACATCCATAGAACGACTCGCGACTTGCCATTCGGTGTAATTGGGTAATCGAATTTCGATACTTTCATTTGATTGACTCAAATCTTTGAGAAAGCTTCTTATCCCCTCAATACTCGCTGTAAGTAAGTTGCTTTCATCGGCCATTAATGGAAATCGCGAGATAAAAAAACCTTCTTGTAATACCTTAATGTAGTTATCTTCTTCATTTAAATGGTTAACAAAGTATTCTCCTACTGGAATCCAAACTAACTCAATGTCACTGTTGCTTAGATAAAATTTATCGTCCTTAAGGACTATTCCTTCACAAAACGGCTGGACGTGTTCTTCACTTAAAAGATTAGCTGGAGTCGAAAAATAATAAACTAGTTGAGTAATGTAGCAACTCACATTTATATTTTCAGATTTAACAGCTTCATACAAAGATAACCAGCGCTGATGTTTAATATTATTGATATCGACATTTTGCGGTTGAGTTTTGGTAAGTATCATTAACGCAACTCTTTTTACGCCATTAATTAATTCTCTATCCTTTTTGTTGGGTAACGTTCCTGCAGAAATATTTAAATCGACTTTTTCAACCAAGGAAAATAACGCGATCAAGTTCATTCGAGCGACTGCGATTATCGTACTTACGCGAACTTCCCAGTCCTGATCCTGTAAACCTAACTTTAAAATCTCTTCAGTGGTCGAAAGATCAAAGGAATTTTTATCGGAAGTATTGGCATAATCATAAATTAGCCAACGAATAAACTGGCGCCTATCATGAGGGTGGATCATACTGTGATAGGTAGATAACCAATCACTTTTACTACCAACCACAGTTGTTATTAGTTTTTTCGCTGCATTAGCGACCTTTTGCTCGCTATCATCTTTGAGAACATTGAGAAGCGGATAATATTTCTCTTCAAACTTTACCGCCATTAGCTCGATAGCAAGCAGTCGATGGGCAGCTTTTTTACTTTGAGTAAGCTGCCCTAAGTCATCGTCGGTTAATAGCTCAACTCGACCAAGAATATCATTAAGTAAACTTTGCTCAAACTCCGCTCGAAAACTCAAATAATGTATCGAATTATCTTTGCTATGCGAGTACTCAAACTCATTGAGTTGGTCACGGACCTGATAAGCATATACATGCTCAAATTCAGTTTCAAAATCAGACACCAATCGACAACCAATTTCAGCAAACTTTTGATTAACTTGCGCCGCAGAAGAATTGATGGGCAAACAGTATATCTGATCCATGAAGCTACTCTTCAAATCCTATACACATCCAAGTATCCAGCACTGGCCAAAACTCTACATTAAGGTTTGGTGCTTTCTTACTGAACCACAAGTGGGAATGTACTTTATCGGCAACAGGTTGTGTTAAATCACGTTCGATGCACAAATATCCCCCCATACCACTATTAAAAATAGCATAAGTATTCTCTAAGCTAAGCGGCTGTTTCCCAATACTATCCAAAATACCCCAATCTTCACTAGCCAGGTTAAATATGTTTTCTAACGGTAAAAACCCCATCGAACGTGACGAAAAATAATACCACCCATTATGAACATTCGTATAAAACTGTTGAAGTTGTTCTGGCAAAATCGCATACCCATTTTGGTTGCTAGCCTTATCTTCATCAGTTGCAGGTAATCTCCCTTCATAATAAAAACTTTCGCCATTTTTCGTTTTTATTTTGTATAACATCGTCAAACCACGCCGAGACTTAGCCAGGTGAACTTCCTCGAGGTTTTGCAACAAATAAAAATGCGTTTCAAACAATTTACTCACTAGAAAATCCCATTGCTGTATGACCCTATCAACTCTTTGCCTTTGTTGAAGCGATAATAAATCAAGCCAAGATTGAGGAAGCAACTTGGTATCGTCATCCGTTAAAGTCTCGGTTGATAATAATACTAAATCTGGTTCAAATTTCTGTAAGTATTCGAGCATTATTGTCTCTTTAAAATTGCGTTTATTTTATTATTCGGCAAGTTTCTCGTTAATCAAGTCTTGCAATATCACTCTCAGTTCACGTTCTCTGGTTATCATTCGTTGTCTAAATTCTTCATTTACTCGACTTCCAGAAGATTTATGAACAGTCCATTCTTCAAAGCTACTATCACCTTTAGAAGCATTTGCAGATTTACTCAGCGCCATAAAGTTTTCCTGATGATTTAAAACTGCCAGTTGTTGTTCTCTCGTTAACCGTTCAAACCCTGGCATTTTAACAATTTCAGCCATAGGTACAATGTGATCTGCTTCAAGTGTCTCTTCAACTCGCATCGTTGTCGTGTTATCGGGATGGTCAAATACAGGGTCATCAAATGGTTGCTTTAAAGGATTACCGTTTGCGTCAGTGTATGTTTCTCCGGGTCGAGCTGCAACTTCATCAAGCACCTTTTTACTCGGTGTGCCTGAACGAAGTGATTCGTATAGCTCATCTGGTATCCTTCGTTCCCCTTCTCTAAAGGTGAACGTGTCGTCGACGCGAAGATGAAACTCCTTCAAAGAAGCATCGATATCAGCTAAAGCAGAGCGTAAATGCGCAGGAAGTTCACCTCGATTAATAATACTATCAACATGAGTCGATAGCCTTCCCATGGTCTCACTAAATTGTTTTCCGATCGTATCAGGGTTCTTTATGCTTTGTTCTGTAATGTGCTTGATTGTCGCTGCTAACCCTTCAATCTCTCTTGCACTATCACTATTTTGTAAAGCATCCAGCAATCTTCCTGACGAGCGCATTTCAGGATCTTGCGTGCCAATTTTACTCGTGTGTGTCGATGCATCAATATCTGGAGCATTATCAATTACCGAACGAAGCCCCGTATCATCGATGCCGCCGAGCAAAGTATTCATGGCCCTAATCGAGCCTGCATCAGGGCTACTCGCATGAGCTTCCAGATCGCTGAGTAACTGATTAACTTTACCAAAATACTTATCCGGAACTTGTGCATCTGTCGCGCCCAAAATCATTGCATCAACAAGATCAGAGTATTGTGACTTGCTATCGGCTAGTGCTTGTGCCCTATCCATTAGGGTCGACATTTGATTTAAGAACTTCGCCCGGCTATCGGCTGACATCGCGCCTCTGCCACTGGTGCCAGAGCCATAACCATTAAGTCTATCAGCGATTGACTGCATCAGCGCTTCGTCTGCATTTTCCGCGATACGAGCGAGCGAGCGCATCACATTTCCTCGGTCGGCTGGACTCGCTTCTAAGGCCGCTTTTATGAGTTGGCCATTAAGCGCTTCGGGGAGGTTATTATCAATCAGACCGCCAGCAGCGTCGACAATTCCTGATAAGCTTCTACTCGCAACAGATGAATCATCCATGTAAGCGATTTTTCTCAAAATACTACCTGAGCTATCGGAATCGACATTATCTAAGACGCGCTGCATATCGGTTAAAAACTTTAAGCCGTCGGGTGAATTCTGTGCCCGATTCATCATTCTTGGCATTATCGTCAAATCAGGTTTACCGTCAGCTGACCGAATGACCTCATCAATCCTTCTAAACGAACTTGCAAAAGCGTCAACCGCCGCTCTAACATCAGCGGGCGAATTTAAGCCTGCGGTTATGTCGTTTATCAATTTATGATAATAAGCCAACACCGGAGCATCTTCGGTATGCGCAGCAATTGCAGCCCGCGCGTCAGGATCCTCAATTTTACCGAGCGCTTTTGTTAAGGCTGGCTGATCTAAACCTTTGGCGGCCACATAACCAACCCCTGGTTCAGATTCAACCGCATTGACGAACCTAGAGTGGTTCTCCATTTGACTTTTTAAGTGCTCTACTTCCGCCATCAACCGGATCTGCTCGTCGGGTGAAGTTGCATTGCGCAGGGCGTTGGCTCGCTCTTGAATAATGCCAGGTAACTTTTCCATCTCTAAGCGAGCTTCAAAAGCACGCGAACCTGGCGGCGGTGCTGGGTTCATATTTGCCCAACGTCGCATACGATTGAGCAACTGACGAACTCTGCCACTTATGCCTTGCAACTTGCGCATACTGCGAACCGTTTGCGCGTGCATTTGGATATCGACTGAACGAGCACCAGGACCCACTTCAATCCACATACCGATGATGACTCCATTGTGACTTTCGTAGTGCACTTCGACAGAACGCGGCGGCAAATCTGGATTCACATCAACATTAACCCGTCCTCGCAAATCTTTAGGTAAGGCATCAGCAGGGTTGACACTCCTTCCGCCAGTTCCCGCCGCTGTTTGATCAGCTAAACTTTGCGCTTGATGTCTCACGCTAGCTGGTTCAGCCCCTTCCTTAACAACTAAATGTGCTTGACCATCGCGCATTACAACAGTCGAGTCGCCATCAACGCCTAAACGTTTGAAATCCGCTTCACTTAGCACGGTAACGGGTATTTCACCAATATCGCCACGTCCTTCTGGTGCCGCATCTCTCACTTCATCGGCATATTGTTGGCGTTGTTTTTGTTCGCTGTCGACTCGTTGAATTTGTTCTCCAGCTTCTCTACCAGCTTCAACATCAAAGTCTTTTCGACCGCCGTGCATTTCATCAAATTCAGTCCGTCTTGCAGTCGCGTGTTGTTCAAGTTGCGCGTCAAAATCAGCTTCTGTTGCATCTTGATTCTGACGCATAAAACTGTCTAGATGACGCTGCCGCTCTCTTTGAAGGGCCGCATCAAAATCAGCTTGTGTTCTTGGGGTACCGTCGGGATTTGGACGGCTAGTGTAGGCATCAAGCGCAGCGTTGTATTGTGCATCGTTGGTCGGCAAATGATCGGGGCTAGAGAAATGCAAATCACCGCCAACATTGGGGCGGGTTACTCGGTTTCTAGCAAAAGAAGCAATATGACCAAGGCCGGCCATACCACCACTCATACCGAGCCCCATACCGACGCCCATGCCAACGCCAGTAGCGACGTTGGTGAAGGCATTTCCAAACTGAAAACCACCTTCCCAGTTTTTGTCGTTAATAACCTCACCAACAACTGCAGTTGGTAAAGCACCCACTGCATTTTCTACTGACTCGGCGACTGCATGAGCGGCTAGCCTTTTATACCAAGGACCTTTAGCCATATTTTGTAAAAGTTGCGACGCTTGGACACGTCTAGCAACCGGACCAACGTCACCTAACCTTGCTAACATTCTTGCAAGTCCCTGCTGAACTCTTCGCATCGTACCGCGGATACCGCTTCCAACGGCTCCGCTACTAACTGCTCTAGAAACTTGACTAATGCCTAATAAACGATTGCCTATTCCTGCCGTTGCAGCAGCAACAATTGCATCGACAACACCAATTCCAACATCGGTTAAAAACTCTTCTTGCCCATATTGATTTCCCATCAATAAAGCACGAGTACCAATGCTCGTCATTGTTGCAGCCAACGAAGCAATGAGGGCAACTGCAACAGGACCTGCACTACCTCCCGAAACGACGGTGATAAGCGCACCAACGGCTATTGCCACGGCCATACTAGCCGCATTAGCAACAGCATCTGTTACCGCCGCAACTCTTGAACGATGCTGTTGGACTGCACCTTGAACAGCTTGTTGATTAAACTCAAACTCATTTAAGATTTGATCGCGTCTATCGCGATCTGCTTGCGTTCGGACAGGCTCTTTTAGCTGACGCGCATTGGCCTCCATTTCAGCCATACGGTAATCTAGAATTTCTCTTTCTGGTCCAGCAATTTGTTCACCAAACCAGTTTGTAGGTTGCTCTAATTGTACCCGCAATCGTTCTCGTCGCAGTGCTTGGTCAATGGTCATCGGCCGCCCCATCAGAGCAACTTGCATGTCCATGTTGTCCGTTCCGCTGGTCTCACTTAACGCACGATCGAATAGTGATTCACCACCATGAGAATCCCGCCAACGCTGATCCATCGCCCTTAATTCTTCTGGCGTTGCTCCCTCAATTGCGCGCTGTAAAGCTTCTTCATCAGTGCCATCTAAATAACCACCAACCGCATACTCGAACCGTTGGTCTCTAGTTAAATAACCGCCTTGCGAAAGCGCGGTAACAGCATGTTCTCCAGTAGTTCCACTAGTGCTAGCACGAACAGCATCTTCCAAATCTTCATTATGTTGATCACCGTATTCCTCACTAAAAACTTCGTCTAAACGTTGGGTGTCGCGTTCAGCTCTGTCTCGTGCGGCGCTCTCTAACTCCCTCTCCATTTCGACTTCAAGTTCTTGCTGACGTGCATAACGCTGCGCGCCTGTCATATATACACCATGCGCTTCAAAATAAGCTTGGTCTTCACGAGAAAGTTGAGTTTCCATCTGAAGTCGTAACAATGGACCTCGATTACGTCGTTCAGCCTCTAATGCCCGATCATATCGTCGTTCAACAACATCGATTATGACATCATCGCTCGCGTAAACGATACTTTCGTACCTTTCAATAGCCACCCGAGCGGCATCTGCGCGAATTTCATCATTGTCTAAAGTTGCTTCTAGCAAATCACGGTTGGGCCCCTCGTCAAAGCGTCCCTCAATTGCGGTTCTGAGCGAACCGCGATAGCTATATTCTGAGTTATAAGCTGATTCGACCTCCGCTAAACGTCTGCTAAGTTCCGCTTGAAATTGTCGCTCGTCCCACTCATTCGAAGAAGCTTGAGCAGCAACCTCTTGACGAATCCGATCAGTAACTGCGGTAAACTCATCTCTTCCACCTTCTTCAAAGTCAGTACCATAAGCAAGATTAAACGCATATCCCCAAGAGAAACCATGCATCGACTGATCTATCGCAATTGCGTCAGCAAGTGCGGTGTTACTGTCCATGTAGGCCATAGCCATATCTGAGTCATGGGTAGATAAAGTGGCCCAGTCGTTTAATTCTTCTTGTAGTAATTCTCGGAGACTAGAGTCACCAGGGTAAGTGGACTCATAGGCTTCAGTGATTGCAGCTATTTCTTCAGGTGATTTGTTACGCAATGTAGTCATAATTACATCGCGGTCTGTCCCCAGGCCTGTGTTAAGAAAGGTCTCTTCCATCGCCATGTGCAGAGCCGCAGCATCAGCTGCGGCTTGATTGCCGGACAACAATGCTTGTGCTCTATTCGCCTCACCATCAGTATCCATCTCTGCTGCGAGCGCTTCTTCTAATGTGCGGTGGTAAAAATGTTGGTATGCTTTTCGAACCGCTTTTGCTTGTACAGGATTGAGTCCAGATAACGCTGAGAAAACTTGTTCCTCTTCAGTACCCAAACCAGTGAGGCCAGGCCTAAAAGCGGCCTCTAGTTGCGATGCTCTATTTGCTGCATCAAAATCCGATGTATATGCTCGGCCAACTCTGTCGAGAACATTCCAAGGTTGACTATCTTTGACTTGCGATTCCATTCGCGACGTGATTTCAGGACCTCTTTGAGAAAATATTCTTTCCTTCAATCCATGTGCAACAGCTCCGATAGGATCGCGACCGACAGTTCCTTCAGGAGGGTTGAAATAAGCTTCAATTACGGCTCGCTCTTCAGCTGTTAAATCACTTCTCGCTAACATCTGCTCTTGGGTAATACCAGCAGCAGCCGATCTTTCCACTTGATCGAGCATGTCGATATATCCAGAGGCAACGACGACTGTTTCTTGGTTTTGAACTGTCTCCCATGCTTCGGCTTCTGCTTCTGCTTCGCCCATCCAATCATTGAGCATGTTGATGATTGAATCCCACCAACTTTCTTCTTCACCGAGCTCTTCGTTAGCCCAATTCCGAATGTCTTCTCGGGCACTGTTGCCCGCTTCTTCTATCTCCGTTTGAAAACCAGAAATAGCTGTCGTTGCTTCTGTTTTAAGGGTTGTAAAGCTACCTCTAACACTTCGAATTCTTCCATCTTTCCACCGATTACTTCGCGCGATTCGATCTTGAACTGCGAAATCATAAGGGTCCGTTCCTTGCGGGGCTCGCTGCATTTCACTTTCTGTTGGAATAATTTCATCGCGTTGGGTAGTAAGCTGAAACTCATCTTGTTGTGCCGCAAATCGATACGCATTGATCTGAGCGGACTCAGAAGTTGTCAATTCATTTTGTCTTGTCTCTCCAGCTCTTCTGTAGTCTGACTTTTCAGTACCAACATGACGATTAATATCAGCAATAATTCTATCTCTTCGACTCTCGATCGCCTGGCGTTTACTTTCTCCTCCTGAGGCTGCTTGAACCTCCTCGACTTGTTCGTCCATACCACGTCTTGCACCCGCGATCGTATTCGCGACTTGCTGGTTGGCGTCAGCAACATTAGCTCGCTCATCAACCAAACACATTTGAAGGCGCTCTTCTTGCTCAGCATGTTGCCTATCCAATTCTTCCTGACGATTTTGGACTTCTCTATCGAGATCCTCAGCAGCAATTCCTGCCTCCGCTCTAATTTCATCGAGTTGTACACCTAGAACTCCAGCAAATTCCGATACCATCGTGTCATCACCGAGCGTTTGTGTAGCTTCAATCTGATTCAATACACCACCGACAAAAGCATTACCGCGGGCTCGGCGAATCATGTCCTGAGCTTCACCAGAAGGATTAGCAAGCAATCTCGCTAAAGCCTGAGAGAGTCTCGTTTTATTTCGCTCCGGGATCTGTGGATGTGCGGGAGGTGGGACATCGACTAATGCAGGAACTTCACCTTGATAACCTTCGGCAACCTCAGGTGGAGTACTGAGCCTCTCTCTTAATGCCAGTAAACCTTGTCGTTGTTGTTCCTCTTGTTCACCGACCGGCGGCGTTTCCATATCGATCTCTCGAAGTCTTCTCATTGTTGAAGGAGAGACAGGTCGACTACCTAAAACCGGCCAGTTACCTTGCGGAGACTCTTCGAGATTAGGTGGGCTTTGATTCTCCAGCCTCTGGTTAGACGCGGCATCCAGTACTTGAGTAATTCCCGGGACGGGATTATCTTCCCCAAGAATACTTGCCGGTAGGTCTTCAGGAACCGGTGGCATCGCATTGGCGGCGCTATCTCTAACACCATCAGCAGCTTGTTGCTGATTTTCTTGTGCTTGATTAGACAGCGCCTCAGCACGACGACTGGCAGCAGTTCCTGCGGTAATTTCACCATTGGGTAATCCAGCTGCTCTCTGTCTGATGGCTCCGACAACTGGTCCTAACAAAACGCTACCACTTGGAGGACTAGGTAGGCTCGAAGACTGATTTTCACCCTCAGATTCCGCGTCAGAAAGAGTATCTTCAGTAAAATCCTCGACTGGTTGCTCATTAGCAACGCTCTCTTCAACCGGTGAAATTTCGTCAACAATTTCTTCTGTTTCGCTCTCCTCGGAAGAAGGTTCGGTCAGCGGAGTCTCTTGAGTGCTGTCGATTGAGTTTGTGGAAATGGATTCGTTTTGCGGCTCCTCTTGTAACGAAGAATCTGACTCACTAAGATCTTCCTCGTTTAATTCCCTGGACAAGTTTCCGGGATCTAAATCATCCGAGGATAGTGAGTCTTGGATTAATAAGTCTCCGGCTAGAGTACCATTTGTTGAAGTTTGAGAACCGACAGAACTAGTTTGTGTTTCACTTGTCGATACAGCAGGTTCAACATCTTGTCGTTCAGCCTCACTCCTTTCGTGAGAAGTTCTACTCTCTAAAGCGATTTCATTTTCTATAATACTTGAGTCTGATTCGGAGACCTGTGTTGATATATCAGCTGTTGACTCGCTTTCGCGCGGCAGAACTCGATCAAAACTCGTCCTACCTGATTCTTCTGAATTCTCAGTATTAAGTGACTGTCTGGTTAAGTTTTCTTCTGAGTGATCATCAGCAACCTGATTCTCTGAAGTTCTGACCCGCTCCGGTAATTGAGGTTCATCATTCGAACTGATTGATGCTTGCTCGATGGGTGTTTGACTAAATTCTTGAGTATCCTGCCCAAAATTTAAATCAAACCTTCGATTAAAAAGAATATCTAATGGAAAACTCTCTAATAATTCCGACGCAGACAATCCCGATTGAGTTCCACCATCAGCGTTTAAACTTAAATTCGAGCGCGCAACTAAATATTCCGGAAACGAAAAATTATCACTGCTTTGATGATTGGACTCGCGCTGCGTCTTTTTTTTATTCTGCACCATACGGGAGCGCTGCTGTTTTTTCAGCAACTTGGGCTTTTTGTCTTTTTGCAACGGCTCCATAATCTATACGTATTCTTGTGCAACTAGAACATGGGCAAGTCGCTAAAAAGACGATTCTGTATCATTGGCTAGATATTGAAAATTACCCGGAACATTTCTTCCCATTTTTTCATACTCCACCTTTAGACCTTGATAGAGATCAGCTTGTTTAATCGACCCATTCTTTGCAACGGTAGCAGCAGTCAATACGGCATTTCTAACTTGTCCGCCCGCAAACTGACAGTGACTCGCCAGACTCGAACTCAAAGATTCATCAAAATTTGATTCGCCCAAGTGACAATTCCATAGTGCTAACCTTTCGGCGAATCCAGGGACAGGAAATTCAACCATTAAATCAATCCTGCGGTTAAAAGCTGAATCTATTCTGTCTTTGCTGTTCGAAGTGAGAATAACAACACCTGGATGTGACTCTATTCGTGTGAGCAAGAAGTTAGTAAGCATATTTGCAAAGCGCTCGCCTGTTCCTTTACCCTCAGTTCTGTTACCGAATAGTGCATCAGCCTCATCAAATAACAGCACGACATCTTTCGCAGCAGCTTCCGTTAAAACCTCTGATAAGTTTTTCTCAGACTCTCCAATATATTTGTTCATTACCGATGACAAATCGACTCTAAATAATGGTGCAGCCAATTGGTTGGCGACATAACTTGCGGCAAGCGTTTTACCGGTTCCACTTTCGCCCACAAATAGCGCGTTGACACCTGGGTTGGCTGTCGCTTTCATCGTGCTACCCAAATGAGTAAATATCGACTGTCGCTTTTTTGCTCTCAACAGTAAATGCTCGATCGATAATTTTACTGAATCAGGGAAAACCATATCATCTTTATTAATCAAACGCTCAACAGGCTCTGCTAACAGTCTTAGCTTTTCAGCGCCTTGATAGCGGCGAGAACGGAGAACGTCATTTAAAGAGAGCTTTCGGTTTTCTTTTTCTGAAAATTGGTTTGCCTGAGCAGCTATAGTCGCTATCGACTTCCCGCTCAATATCGCTGTATCCGCCAACTCTTGCGTTAATTTATGATCCTTAATCGAATTAGACCAAAACTGCTGTCTTTCTTCTCTGCATGGAAGTTGTAAGTCTACTTCAAGAATATTTTTACTCTCTATCGTGCCCTCTTTTCCGAGTAGCACGACCAAGTTACTTTCATAATAATCAATTCCTATCGACTCACCTGGTGCTATTTGGGGGGCAATAACAGGCAACAAATCTAAATATTGACATAAGCGTGACAAACTTTTGTCTTGATTCCATTGTTCCAACGACACACAAACTGCAGTTAAATTCAGATGACGGGCCAACGAATAAGCAAACTCTGCTTTTCCAATACCTGGTTCACCTCGAGTCACAACAGAGTAAAATTTTTCAGGGTTTGTTTGTTCAATAAGACTAGCAATTATTCTAGATTCACTCTCATTGTAGCGTGACTGTTGATTTAAAAATTGGCTCGACAATAATGTACACAAAGCAGGAGAAATCTGAGTAAACTTTAAACTTAACCAAAAATCAGGATTAACTTTAAGGCGCCTGAAAGGCATTGGTTCTTCACCTTCAATTGATAAAATCGCATCTTTGATCAAAGGGTGAGCTTTAAACATTAAAATTGATGAACCGATAGACGCGTCGTCGAACAAGTAATCCAGTATTGCAGCAATCGTATGAAGAGCCGGCCGCTCACCTTTTTGTGGAAACTGAAGTTCATTGAAACATAAACCAAGCGTCATAGAGTCTTCAAGCTCACCAATTAACGTCAGCATAAAAACATCTCTTGGCGTTAACTGATAGTTCTTTATGAGTTTTTCAATTGGCGTTAAACTTCGTTTCTTGGGAATCTCTTTGAGTTGACACTCGAATAAACCTTTTAGTTCAATCCATTCGGGAATACTTGCATCCTGATAAGCTTCTTTCAGTTCTTGCTCTAAAATACCTTTTGATTTGTAGTTTTGACTTCCTGAAAATTTCATAAAAGCCAGCAGGCCAACCTTGACTGGTTGAAGCAGTGATTCATAAAATTTATCAGCTACATCGCCCATACTTATTCCTTATTGATAATGAAAACTGACCAATTTTCCCAGCCACGGTAGCCAACCGGGATTTACGTCGGCGCCAACTAGTCTTAAGTCAAGATTGATAACATCCATGGAAAAATAGCAATCAAGGTGTGCAGCCGAGGCTTTTACCCTACCAGAAACTTGAAAGAAATCGCGTCTCATCAATGAGCTTAAGCGCTTATCCTTAAGCAGAGTTTGATAAACCGCCATTGTTAAAGGTTTTCGAGGAAGCTCATCGATAGACTCGTCCTTCGATAGCATAATAAGTTCTTCGAAATAGTTAGTCATAGCAGTATCAAACTCGACTTCAAGCACTCTTCCTAGGTCAAAAACTAAAAACCAAGGATTTAGGTCATTTTCTTCAGCTTGGATTAGCGCTAAACATTCTGGTAACCTTAGTAAGTTAAGTAAATAAAAGATACCTACCGCTTGAGATTCAAAATCATGGTCAAACAATAAACATGGCCTTTCTTCTGTGTTTATCAGGAAGCTGCTGTATTCATCATTTTTTGCTTCACTAATACTCTCCTGAGAATTATTTGCTTCTTTCTCTTTTGAAGCGCTTCTGAATACTACTTCTTTCTCAGCCTCCTTACTATTTAACCAGTATTCTTTTACCGGTTGTTCTATTGGTAATTTGCTCGCTTCTTTAAAAGTTGAAGTGCCATCAGTTTTTAAAACGGTCCCATCTTCTATTACTTGTTTTTGCAAACCAGATTGCTTTTCACTGTCTACTGATGCGAACTTTTGTTCAGAAGTTAAACTTGCACTATTTGGCGCTGTCGCTTCTTTATTAGGACACTCACTTTCATTGTGAGTATTTTCTTCACATATTAGTTTCTTAAAACCGATTGTCATAGATAAAATAGACTGCGGTTCTCTATTTAGATTTACGCTCCGTAGAAATACCGACAACACAAAATGAAGACGAACATCATGCACATCAAATTTATTAACAAATTCAATAACAAGTGTTTTCATTACTCTGTTGCGCTCTACTAGCTTTAAAAACTCTTGAGCAAACAAAAAATCGCTTGCTTTACTAGCGATATCATTCTTACTTGCACCATTTCGTCTTAATAACGGAAATAGTTTGTTTAATTGGTTTAGAATCTGTTTGCACTCTATTTCTGACAAAGTATCTACAATGTTTAAAAGTTTCCCCTTTTCAATAAGTCTATTGAATACCTCTGGTAAGCATCCGACATTCTCGTGTAGAGCTCTAGTTAATGCAGCATTCTTAGTTTCTCTTAGTAAATAATGCCATTTTTTCCAGTACCAACAATAACCGAATTTACCTGTATAAATATCACCAATCAGTTCCGCAAGAAGCTTGGAAAAGTCATCAAAAACAACGACTTCTCGACTGCTTTTGTCATCAGAACTACTGTTAGCCCCATAAATAAGTTGTTTTAATTTTTCACTGGCAGCTAATCTAAGTTGCTTTTCTGGTGATTTAACCGAAACGCTTTTTACAAAAATCCAACGCCCCTGAGTATTAAAATCCCAACTTGAAAGCTCGAGTTGATTTACACAATGTGCCACCTGCTTTTTGTTTGCTCGAACAAACAGCTGGTCAATTATGATGTCATCACCTCGGTACATATTTTTAAACCTTGAAGATTAAATCAGTAACTGTCGGGTCGATTGACTCGCAACTACTCGATAGCTTGTATCAATTCGCGCGTCTTTAATCGAAACTTTAGAGATTTGTGCCAATGTTCCACTATCATCATCATCCTCAACATTTAATAACGCCACGACTCTTTGAGAAGGATCCATTAACTGTAAAATGGTTCCTCGTTTCACTGGCTTATTAAGTTTCAGTCTCAAAGGTTCCCCCATGCCTAACAGTCTTGGTGGAACTTGCACTTGCCCTTCCAATATTTCACTGGGGTCACCTAACGCAGATTGAATGAGGGTCGCGCGAATCATATTACGCATCGCCGCCTTGCCATTCGCGGAAGCTTTTGAATCCATTTGTTTAAACCACCACTCAACAAGTTCGGCTACGGTTCGCGTCGCATTAAAGTCATCCTTCTCTGCCCGTTCTAATCCAGGCCAAAAAGCAGGATTACGCACCCGAATCCGATCATCTTCAGCAAGCTGAGCCCATTGCAAGCGAATAGATGGCGGGAGTTCATTGAGCTTTGCTAAAAGGCAGTCAATCGCCTGCTCTAGTCTTCTGATAAGCTTTTGTGATTCGTTTTGCAACTTCCCGCGAGTACCAGTCACTAAGTCTTCCAACGACATGACGAGAGCAGCCTCTTTGGCGCGCTGCTTGGCTGATTTAACTCTCAGCGGAAAACTAATCCTGGTCATTTGCTCCAATATTGATTGCGATTGGACTCTCACAGAAAACAATGACGCTTTAATCGGTCGATTAAAACGAGGAGACAACTGGCTAGTGACTCGTTTACGCGCATGCTTATCGGCTAACCGTGTTTGACGGATTTGATAAATATATTTTAATCGCGTAGGTTTTGGAATAAGTGGTTCTAACTCATTGAGGTTAGCCCAATCCTTCATCGGTACTTCTAAAACAGTGTCAAAGAAATCTTCCAATTCTTCGGGTAACTCTGGATCGGCATCCCAATCACAGCCAGGGACGATATCGTCAGATTGGCCGTATCGCAAAGCCAGTGGATCAGCCAGAGGCTTGCTGAGCGACGTTTGCCTTTCCCTGACGAAATACACGCCTTTTACACTGTGGTTAAGAATACGACTACGCTCTTGGGTTAAATGATAAACATCTAACCAGTCTTCATCGGTTAACCGTTGTGTTACCCCATAATCACCTAAAAATTCGATACGTCGTTTATCAATCCCCTCTAATTCTTGGGTCGCTTTATGAATAAGAGAAGCGAGCTTTTCAATTTCAGCTTCTTTGTTGATTCTAGCTCTGAGTTTACCCTCGAGTAGTGCTTCGATACGATTGTAACGACCTTCCATATAGGCAATCTGATGAGTCAAAATTTTACTAATCGCAAATAGTTCTTCGTAAATAATTACTGCTGCCTGCTCTAACTCTTCTTGAGTTCTTGCCGGTGCGGGTAACTCAAGCTCACCTAAAGCTTTGATCGTACCGTATGCTTCTAATGTACTTTGCAATGAATTCGCTTCGGTTTTGTCAAACAATTCGACGAGTGTCGTAATCAGCTCTCTCATTCCTCGGTGAGCTTTTTTATACTCTTGTATTTCCGGACGAACATGCTCAAGGGTACCAAACCTAAACTCTTTGGCTTCAAAAGCTGGTTTAGTTAATGCTTGCCGAGGGGCTTCGGCAATTTTATCCAAACGAGAATTGTTAAGATTGAATTGCAGTGTAGACAAAATAGTTGGCGTTTTTCTGAGAGTCGATGCGAAAAGCAAGTTAGAGTTGCTATTGGCATACTTTAGGGTGTTGCTTGATAAAAGCTGACTCGTGCTTTTAGATAAGGTAGTCTTGCTCGAACTTGTCGATTGAATGGCATTTTGAATGACAGAACTACTGGCAGCAGTTTTGCTCGCATAGTTAATATAGGACGGAGTTATCGCTTGAATAAACGGTGTGTAAGTCTGGTTGACGGTGCCCGAACCTTCTCCGCCAGTTCCGTCGCCACCAGTTCCATCACCACCGGTTTCACCTCCGCCGCCTTCTCCACCGCCTTCACTTGCATCTGCGTCGATTTTTTTAAGCTGCGTAAAGGGTAACCACCTTGCAACCTGCAACCCCGAACCATCCCCCGCAACGCCGCCAGCTAATGCAGCCATTGATACGGTTTGGTTATCGAGTTGTTGGCGTTGCAACAATAAATAATCACGAGTCTTCTCTAAACGAGTTCTAGTGGCTCTGATCTGATTATCGAGTGACTCCAATTCATGTTGAGCAATAGTATATTTAATCACCAGACCGTCTTCATCGGGCTCAGTAATCGGCGGAGGCATGACATTCATGTTGCTTCCAGAACCAGTCACTACCCCCCATTGTTGATAAAAACTCGGAAAACTAGGACGCCCTTCACTATAGGGATAAAAATATTCGTTCGATTCAGTCAACCCAACTTCAGTTTCCGATTCTTCAATAATTTGCTCGAAGAAATCTTGGGGTAATTGAGGACGACTGACTTTTTTAGGTAAATCGAGTACTTTAAGATCCTCAGGCTCTAAAACATCATCATCGACCACGAAATACAGTTGATTGTATTTCGTTATCCATTCGCTCCATACGAGATAAGCTCTTTTGAAATACTTATACATATCACTTTCAAGCTGCTTATCGGTTTGCGGGTAGTCGAGAAGATCATCTTTGTAATCTTTTTCGTCGACAGCCAACAGCAGTCTAATCCGGTCATTGGCGGGTACTCTTAAATCAATTACGCGCCTAGGTAAGTGACGTTCTACCATTTCAACGGCGGTATCCTCAGGAATAGCGACCATATCAACCCCGAGATGTCCGGGCAGCCAGCCAATGGATGGATTTAGAGAGTCGATATCGCTTATAATTTCTTTTGGTAATTCTCCGGCTGCCGGTAAAAAATCAAGTTGTAAATTGTCTTCAAGATAAGTGATGAGTGACATAGCGTCAGGGCGACTGTCGGCGCCAAGCAATGCTCTTCGAAATGCATGGTTAACTTGCTGCAACAGAACATGATAGCCACTGTCCGCTATCGAGCGATAGTTACCTGATGGCTGTGAAAACCAACTGACAACAAATGGCTGATCCTCTGCGTTATCACTGGTGTTTTCTGACACAGCGAGCAAGCCTAGCGGTACTTCATTTTTCATTGAGTTTAGGAACGTAGCGTCAACATTGTTGGCAGCGACCCAATTTTCGATTTGCGATTGACTCGTTGAATTAACGATTGATGGTTCAATTCCGAGTTTTTGTAATCCCAGTGTGCCTACGACAACTCGAGTTGCATCTCTTGTTGGATCAAATTCGGTACGTTGACAAGGCAATATTGTCGGATCTGCATCAACATATGCTTCCGTTCGGCGCAACGTTAAATAAAAAACACCATTGGCTTTTGCAGCATTGGTTTCGGACAAATATTCCTCGAGCAATGTTTGCCAGGTTACTCGTAATGGATAATAAAGGCCCAACATTAAGCCATTACCTGCAACGGCAATGCCTGGGCTGACGGTAACACCCTCTTCTAAATTATTGGATGAGCTTCGAATTTCTAGTCCAGATACAATTCCGGCGAACTTATTTTTTAGCAAAGGTTCTATACGACGATCGGCATAGGCCTGAGAGCGGTCAAACTCTTCCTCACCCATTTGCCTTCCAGCAAATAAATTTAAACGCTCCAGTTTACGATCGCTTGCAATATGTTCGGTTAATATAATGTGATTCATATTATTTCCTTCATGCAATAAATCCCTACTACGACTGCTTTATACTTCGAAAGATCTAATTGCTAAAAATGATAATCAAATTTTTATTCTTCAAAATCAGACCAAGCAGAAACCAGCTCAGGCTCCAATCCAAAACTAGCCCCTATCTCAACAATTACTTCTCTTGTTGATTGATCATTTTGTTGGCCTTCAGTTAATTGCTCATAAAAATCATTGGTTTGTTCATTTCGCGCAACGGCTAGAATTGTTCGCCAAATCAATGGGTCATACTGCCTTTCGACTCTCAATAAAATTTGCATCGCATGTTGAATGACTTGTGACTGTTCAGAGAATTCATTGAGCAAATCGTCAACAGCAGGGTCGCTTTCCTCTGACGCTCCACCACGAATACGAGTTAATAATTCAAAATTGACTCGATTTAAGAATACCGAATCTTCCGTTTGTAAAAAGCCTTGATCCGCAGGACTCGCAACGGGTTCCTCAGGTATCGTACTGGGCAAAGAGAAACCTTGGGCTAATACAATTCCGCTCACCCTGGTTTCGGCGGTTCTTTGCGGCCTGCGTACAAAGATTAAATCATCCTCTTCAACAATATCCCAGATCGCCTGCCAAGCACTTTCATCGGTGTTTAACTCGTGCACTGGACGTCTCGGATAAAGTCTCAAACGTAACAAATCAAGATGCGGTAACTTTCGATTATCAACATTGAGTGGCCGTTCTAGTCTTTGCGCCAGATGTCCATAATCTTGATTATTCAAAGGCGCTAGTACGACAATATCCTGCGGTTCATCTAAAGCTAAATCGAGTGGTGGCAGCACCATAGATTCTTGCAAAATCAGATTAAGTTCCGACTTACGTACCGGCGAAATCGAAACCGTATAATTTTCTGGAAAGTAACTTTGACGCCCGGTTACTGGGTCAAGTGCAGATTTAGGTAGGCTGCCCACCGGAGGAAGTAATCGAAAATATTCACTCGCTGGAAAATCCGTTGATAAAGAGCCGCTTTGTCGATAGGCAATTACGTCGTCAAATAGATTCTGGTATTGTTCGTAAAGATCCATTTGTGCATCACCTGGTTGAGCCGATGCACGTAACGGTTGCCTTAATAAAGTTGAGTCCAACCATTGAATTCTGTCATTTGCGATTGCAATAACGCCAAGCGCTACTGAATCATCAGGGATGATTCCAGTCAACCCAGAGTCGCCGAAAAATCGAGCGGCTAGATTAGCTCTTATTTGTAAACTATTTTGACGCGCAAACGGAATGGGCAGCCGACTAATAGACAACTGAACCCCCTCTGTCACTAAGTCATAATTAAAGCCTCGAGTTTCACCCAAATCAGTTGGAAATACTTCCGCTATGTCAGTCGCTTGTTCAGAGTACTCAACAACAATCGCATATAATCCGCGCTTCAATCGCCTCGCACCACCATGATTGAGTCCAGTAAGACTAGCTCTATCGCCCAAGTCTAAACTCAGTGACTTAGTTAACTCTAAAACTCTACCGGCTTCAGAAATCGCCACACCGGGAGAAACTTGAATTGTTCCATCTAGCGAGTCAAACGCTGTTTCGAGTCCATTTAATACACCGTAACCGAGCGCTTTGCCGACCTCTCTTAAGCGGTTATCTAAATAAAGTTGATCGCGATTGAGATCTTTCTCGGTCAATAATCGATTGTCAAAATAATGTGAACGAGTTAATCGAGGGTCAACATCGGCAACTCTCTGTAAGCCTTTGCGAGAAGCGATTTGCTTACCTGCGGGTTGAAACCCAAATCGTTCGGTAATGTTCGAAGACATAGTTTTCTCCTCTCCTGGCTATTCGCCGCTAGTCCGTGATAAGTAGTCGAGTTGACTTGAGGTAGTGATAAAGGGCCTGACTAAGTTGTTAACATAAATATCGTTCGGATTAACTACGGCCTCTCCTTCTTGGGCATCTAAAATAATATTTAAGTCACTAATTTCAATAGCAAATCTCGCTAGTAAAATAAAACCACTATCGGCTATTTGATCGATTTGTATCGGCGGGTTTACCGCATTATTCTGTAACGCGAATAACATTCTCGAGTGCAATTGTAATAATCGGAACGCTTCTTCATTAGCACCTTCAACTGCAGTTAAGTAGTTCTCTTCGGTAAGGTTGAGACCGTCGGGCGTTTCATCATCAATTGGATCGTGTGATGACCAAGGCTTGTACCTTGTTTCATTTTCTGGGGGAATTTCAGGCACTATAGTTAAAAATACGCTATCTGCTTTTCGACTCGACTGCACAGCATCTGTACTCAAATTAAGCTTACGACCGACTATCGGTTGTTTGGCGACATCACAATCTTGATATCTAACGACGACTTTAAGCCATAGCCGATTTTCGACTTCATCATAGCCTTCACGGAGATCAGTCTCCGACTGTGCACGCAGCCACTCACCGAGGTCAATGCAGTAGTCCTCGTTGATTAAAACTTCCCTACCTAACGCATCAATACCAACACCTGGGCTAACAATAAGCCGAGTTAAAATCGGATCGGACTCACTGGATGATTCTGGTGAGACGGTTACCACCATCCCGAGTAAAGTGCCATACCCTTGTATCCAATAATTGAGTCGATTGACTCGACGTCGGTGATAAGCTTGCTCATCTTTAGTTGCATCAATTCCCAACATCATACCTGCATGATAGGCAACGCGTTTTAAATGAACGGCCAAATCAACATCCTGTTCTAGTGTGTTAATTTCTTCAGCTGATTCACTCATGTTTGATCCTCATTATTATCCTCATGTTAATTAACACGGGCGTTAATATCCTGCGGAGAAAATGCCGCAGGGTTTGTAAGTAATCCTTCTTTACCTAAATAGATATCATTTAAAATAACAGGGCGACCTTTCACTTCATTTTCTAAGTAAGTATCAATACCCAATAGCGGTGCTAGGCCAAGTACAAAAGGTGTATCAGTTTCGATAATCTTCCATTCAAGATGTGCTGGCACCTGTGTTGTTAATACTTCTTTGACAACCTGTACCTGAGCTTGCGCATCACCATGGACAAGAATTGAAAGCCGGTGCGCGTATTTATCAAAAAATTTATCAACAGTTTTCTGGTCAGAATCATCGCCTAATTCTTCTGCAAACAAAGCCATAAACTCTCTTGAATGTTCATCTGATAAAAACAAACTGTCACCAACAATGCTGTTGCCGCTTTCACCTGTTCCGAGTGTTAAAGGATGTTGTTTATCATCCATATCAAGACCTAAAATCGTTGACATCGTCCTTCGTAATAAATAATTTTCAACAACGACGATTTGCCCTTTTGAAACACCACCGCTAGTCGCAATATCAAGTGCTTGATTTAACCCACATAATGTTCCACGAAACTTCTGAATACTCCCTGCATTTTCTATCCAGCTTCTTTGCCTATCTTCAGGCCAATGAGATTGAATTCGTTGACCAAAAAGCTCTGCTAACCAGTAAAGATTATTCAACGGTGTGTTTTGCGGATTAATTATTGTTTCTGCCGCAACAATTTGGTTTTCAATGGGCGTAAGCACGCCTTCAAAAGCCGCTAAAAGTCTCTCACGAACATCGGCTCCGTTCGCATTTAAATGATCGAGCGATTTGTCGACACTATTCTCTTGATGAAAGTGTTGTGGTAGATAAGCCTCTTGATATGAGTGCCGAGGATAATAAACTTTCAGGGCATGGATTTCTGGCGTAGACTTGCCATTACTCTCAAGCTTTAATCGGATTTGCAAGTATCGTCCCGTAATCCGTCTTACCGGTCCTGAATCTCTTTGCAATAAAACTTCAAATAAACCACTCGAGTTTGGCTTAGCGGATACAAGACCTTGACCAAATGCCTGTTCAGAGCGGTGGTTACACCAAATCCAATCAGGTTGTTCGATGTATCTGCTCGTCGTCTTTTCTTCGGGGCTATTGTAGGCTTTAACGTACAGAGTAACTTTACAACCACTTGGAATACAACCTTCTAGATAAACACGATGCCATACTGTATCAGGTTGTGACGAGTCTAGCTGTTCGCTCAAACTCGCCATCGCTGCGGTTATATATTTAGGTCTTGGCAAAGCGAGTACTTGACGAGGATAAACTTGATAACCGGCCAACGCCTGTTCAGAATCAATCGAGACCTCAGCCTGATATCGATTAATGCCATCAGCGGAACGAACAAATCGCGCCGAAAATTGCGATAACATTGGGTAACGCTCTCTCAGCACGACACCGCTATTTTCACCGTTGGCTTCACTAATTAAAGCGACGATTAAACAATCACGCTGACGATATTCAGTATCTGTCGGATCTCTTGGAACTAAACCGGCGATTTTAGAATGGGTTAAAAATGCAAAATCAGTCATTAAGCCATATTCTGACTGAATTAAATAACGCTCAAAATCTTCACTGGGTTGATTAAAATTCTCCAGTAAAATGGATTGTGTATCATCACCATGGCGAACTAATATCCCGAGCTGTTGATCATCGATATTTAGCGCAAGCGGTATGTCAGTTCCGTCTAATGGTTTCTGATAGATCAAACGCAAGGGGTTTGGGTTTATTTCAACCGGCTCAAACCTAGTAGCCTGAGGCTGGTAAGCATGAGGAATTGGTTCACCCTCACAGCAAAATAAGTTCGCTTCACTCACCGCCCAAACTCTGTTCTCCTGATCAATTGCGACACGAATCGGTTTTTCGACTAGCGCAACCGCAGCCTGCCATCGTTTCGCTAATTGGAAAACTAGTAAGCCATGCTGATCACTATCATTCGAATAGCCTGCGACAAGGCGACCATCTCCACCCACGGCGATATCGGTAAAATTTCCGTAAGGCGCGTCGACTAAACGAAGATTTCCATCCATCAAAGGTTGAAACCCCCGACCAGAATTATATTCGATGTAGCTTCCATCGGAAGAGAGTCGCGCTTGTTGATAAAACTCATCAATGGCTAATGGTGTCGAATTTTCCCAAGCGAGCACGGCGTCTATGGCGCTAATTCTCGAAATTTTAATATCTTGATTTTGAGCAAGCACCAATGCTTTTCGCTCGGCGTCCCAAACCATACGTGAAGAACGGTTTGAAAATTCTTCCGCTTCGCGAATCAAAAAATAAGATTGCTGATTGGCGTCCACTAACAAACCTCCGGAATAACCGGTGCCGGAATCAAACGACTGGAATCAGTCTCAGGCTCAATACCTGAAGGAAATGCCGGTTCACCATCGCCAATACCAACGCTTACACCAAGTAATTCGGGCAATTGATAAAGCTGCAAAATAATCTCTCCATCTTCAGGCAGGCGAGTCCAACTGTCCTCTGAATTGATAAATAAACTAAAACCATTAACTGCCCTAACGCCATCGACGCGAGAAACAACAGTCATCAGCTCATTAGCAGCAACCGTAACCCCCATTCCCCAGCCTTGGCTGTTGACTCCGCCTGGTGAAACAGGCCACAAATATTGTACAAGTGCGTTTTGTACCGCCTGTTTAATTTCTTGTTCTCTCGAACTCTCCAAGACATCAATCATGACCCCCGTGGCCATTGGCACAAATTCAGGACTGAGCACATACAACTCAGTACCAACCAAGGTTCTTTGACTTAAATATTCATAGATATTTATAAGGAGCCCTCGAGTTGCTTTAGGAGTTTGCCTCAAGGCTGGATACTTAGGCGGTAAAACAAAAACAGACACGGCACCCGGAACGTTTTGTCTGGCGGCTTGGATTGTCGCTCCCGGTACAAACCCCTCTATCACTTCGGCGAGTGCCACCGGGGTTACTGGGTTGCTCATACAGAGTAATTGGAAGTCTTCTTTAGTAACCGCGCGATTTCGATGAGTGAGGTATTCAGGTATCCGCTTTTCCGCTTGTTCGACTGACTCTGCATCGATGCCACCTTTACATGGCCACTCATGTCTTACCGTTAATTGACTACCATTAGAAATTTCTTTGATTGAGTCTATCGGTAGATTAGTTTCTACCCCACCACCATATAAATAGGTGCCAATTCGAATGCGTTTACCTTTCGCAGGTCTTTTACCGCCTTCAAGGCCATCACCGAAATACACCACACCTTGATTTGCATCTAGCCGATAGACCTTTGCTTCACCGCCTAAGCCGACTAAAACGTCAACTTGCTGCCAAGTTACCCAAGCGTTATCCTCTTCTACTTGAAGCACGAGTGACTCTTTATCGATTCGCTGATCAGGCAAATTAACAACTTGGTCAGGATTACCGGAACCCACTCCAATGACCACATTATTTTTTTGTCCGCATCCTTTGACCTCCAACCCGTTAATGCCAAGATAGCCGAGCGAGAGATCCGGTTCATCTGGGCAACTTAATCGAATCCAAAGTGCAACTAAGCCTTCGCCAATATTCGCAGGGAGTTCAGGCGGCGCATTGCCGAGTCCTGCGAACATAGGATCGGTTGCGGCTAAATCATCGAACAAGTCTGCATTGTCGGGAAGTCTCAGACGCACAACACCAATTTGACGGCCTCCGCGTGAACTATCGTAAACGACGTCTAGAGGCAGGTTGAGTAAGTTCCCTTCTTCATCTTGCGATAACAACTCCCAAACCAGTTCACGGTCAGACATTGAATCGATTTCTTCCGCTAATAAGTCGTCCGCCGGCGCAATAGCGATATTAATTAGTTCTCCTGCTAAATTTTCTCTGACGGTATCTCTCGCGACACGCAATGTTTTGGGAACAGTAAGCGCTAAATAAAACCGGCTATCGATCGAATTTGTGAGCGCAAGTGTTTCGTTTCCTAACTCAAACGACTTGGGTTCAAAAGCAAGTGGCTTATCGGAGTTCTTTAAGCCGTATTGATCGCGTAAAGCCTGCTGAGTCACTCCCATCTCAGTCAGTGTCTCATCAGCCACTTTGGTTTTTATCGAAACATTTAATACCAGCGGCGTTGGTTGTAACTCACCAATTCCTGTGAATTGTATGTTTTTCGCTTTTAACTGAGCGCCGTCAGGAATAAAAGAAGGTAATGAAGCGCGTCGTGCTCCGGAGTCGATACAAACTACACCTCTCGATGCGACGGCATTTCGTAGCGGAATTTGTAATAAGTTTAAGACAACTCGACGCTGTCTTTCTGGAATGAGATTAGCTCTAAATAAAATGGACTCTGTTAAATAAGCAAATAAATCGACAAAAGCATGTGCCGGGTCACCCGGTGCTATCTGAGTAAGCTCAGGTACATGGGTCATTAGTCTTGCTTTGGCGTCTTCGACTAAATCTTTGAATCGCCTATCATCCAAATTTGGAATCGGTAATGGCATAGTCGTTAGATCCCTTTTCGTTACAATCGTTTAATTAGAATTAAGCCGTTAAAGCGTTTTATACTTGATTGAGCGCCAGGCTTAAGTTCAGTTGGTTAATCGCACCAGTAAATCTCATTTGGTAGCGAATCAAAATTTGTACCACGGTCAAACTTCCTTGGACCGGTAACACCTCAACACTTTCAACATTGACTCGAGTTTCCCAATGTTGAATCGATTTCTTGACGACATTGGCCATCAAGTTACGAGTCGTCTGGTTATTCGGTTGATGAATAAAGTCCATTAAGCCGGCACCAAAATCCGAGCGCATAAGTCGTTCTCCTGGCCGCGTTAATAAAATATTCCGTATCACTTGTTGAACACTCTCTTCATCATTCGCATATGACCAACGACCATCGTCGTCAATTCCTTCAAGAGGCCAGCTAATAACTGTCGGTTGTGTTGTATTAGTCAATTGTTAACTCTCTCTGCAAACTCTATAAATTATCATCAACCTTATTTAAACTTGGGAAATGGCAAACATATTTTCACCCAAGGCAACCAGAAGAAAATAATATTTAACAGCGATATCATGATCATTAAAATAATCATCGCAACTAAGGTAATGACTGGTAGACTGAATGAGCATATCCACTGTATACCAATCCCACTGGGTTCATCGGCGGGTAATACGTCTTCACTTGCGCCTTTCTTCAAATTCAGTGCGTTAAGCAAATTAAAAGTATCCGGAGGCGTAATCATACTAGCCCCCTTTGCCATACCATTTTTTAAATCCGATAATGAAGGCATTTGAATCATAGAAGGCCGAGTTGCTTTTGCATCAAATGGCGCGGCAACGCGAAAAAACTGAGTTTTTGTTGTGCTATCAGCCCAATAAATCCGCTCTTTATCATGGTCATCGAGTGCACGGACAAACGGAACAATTTGATAAACATCTTCTTTCGTTTGGCCGAACTTGGGAATTGGTACTTCTTGTGCTAAAGCTTCCGCATTCGCAATAACACGTTGCTCTAGCAGCGTACGAAATTCTCTCGCTTCGCTCGCTGTAATATAGAGCGAAAAGTTGAGTAATCCCTTATTATCTTTTGCAGGCAATTTTTCAAATTCAAAATCAGTTGAAAGCTCTCCAAATGCCTCAATCAATTTTTCCTGTCTGGACATCCAGGCGACAATACCATTATCGTCGGATTGAAAATGACTCTCCATCCAACCAAACAAACTATACTTTTTAGTGTTCTCGTAATTACCTTTGGTGTAATCGTTAAATGAGCTCTTCATCAAGTCATCGTGAGAATAAAAGTAGATACTTTTGGCTAACTCAGTGAGCGCCTCATTTTCATCAATATCGCTCTCACCAAGGTGATAACGGTTAATTAATAAACGTAATAATTCAAAGAACTCTTTCGATGCCTGACCTTGCTCGACCGGTTGAGTAAAGCGACTTTTCCACTGTTTGCTTCCGCTATCTTTTAAACCATAAGGCCAACTGAGATGTTGCGCGGCTGCAGCTTTAAACTCGTTCATCGAATCAGATTCAAACGATGAAACACCACTTTCTCTTCTTGGTACAAAGCTACCACCTAAGGGAATATATCCATACAAGACGGTTCGACGTTTACCCGACTTATCAAAAGCTTTTTTAGGATGCATTGGATGTGTTTTCTCACCGGTATAGGTAGCAACATCTTCTCTAGGGTGAAGCGTACCGTCACGACACATTCTACGGTGGACATCAGGATCACGAAATCCGGTGGCAGTTTCCTCCCAGCCAATCGCTTCATCTTCATCAATCATCCAGCTAAACTCTCTGCCATTTGACAGCCTACGAATCACAAAACCCGCAGAGGTGATTTTTTCTTCATCTAGCGCTGGTAAGCCGAGTCTTTGACAGGCAACTTCACAACTTACTAAATAAAATGTTTTGTGCATAGGCAAACGTAGTACGACATTATCATCATGTTTACTAAATCGGTCCTTCTCCTGCCATACCGATAGATCAGCCGAATCTAACCTATTTTTATTCAGGTCGTTTTCAAACTGTTGAACAAACTCAGGAACCAAATAGCGATGAATTTGCGCACCAGCTTGATCACCATAGTGTGGCGTTCTGATTGTCACTGCATGAAAATGTTCTATTGCATTCACAAAACTATCCTTACTAATTATCTACCAGATATTTCCCGCACCAGGCGTATAAGTTGTTCCTACCACTGAAGTCGCGATAATAGTATCTGTTTGTATCACACCGCTAAATTTGGATATGCTAGCATTTACGTTTACTGAAGCCGCATTCATTTCAATAGTACTCGCATCAACAACCACCTTTGTCCCACTAATCTTTACATCGCTTGAAGTCAACTTTATATTCTGGCCGCCTCGCTTTATATCGATTTCTCCCCCTTCACCTTCAGTAATTTTTATGGAGTATCCAGAGCTCGTCTTGACTTCAATTTTGGGACCATCTTGATCATCAAATTCTAAAACGGTGCCTGAGGGAGTTTGAATCAAGTAGTGGTCTTCCTGCGGGTCAGCTTCACTCGGCGCTGAATTAGCGCCTGCCCAAATTGAGCCTAATACGCAGGCTTGTTCTGGTGAAACAAATGCAATTACGACCGTCTCTTCAATTTTTGGTAGGCAACTAAATCCATACCCCTCGCCGGCAGAAGGAACAACAACACTCGCCCAAATTTCCATCTCAGTTGCGAGCAACCTAACTTTTATTTTGTTTCTCGCATCAGGATCCGCATTATCAACGACCTGTGCTAAATGCACGCTCTGCAAACTACCGAGAGTATGTCGATTCATCGTCGTCATGATTAGCCTACTCCATCTGGGCGATTAATTTTTAAATGCGTTTCAAAACCGGATTGATTACTAAAACAATGAGTACAATGAACAACTTGATACTTACCTTGAAATCTTGCTGAGACACCTGATAAGTTTATCTCTTTGCCACTTTTTAAACTGGGTTCACCCATACACTGGACATCGCCGCTAATAAATCGCTTCGCCTGGCGAGTGAAATGACTTTTTGCGAGGCTCTCTGCTTCTGATTGCGTTCTAGGAAATGGTTGCGGAACAATATTCTCGCCAGGCCAACTTAACTCATCAGCTAAGTCTTTGGCTGTTTTTCCATCGGCAGGTAGATCTAACTCACTTGCATCGTGACTCACAACTTCATTGTTATCTGGATTAAACCCTTTAACCGTTATCTGGCTTGGTTGGTGATTGAGGTCGGCAATTAAGCGAACTTTAAGTGCACTGTCGGATGTACTTAATTCTACCGGTTCGCTGTCAGGCTCTTCTGCTTTGACTCGAAGATTGTTTTCTTCTATCCGGACAGCAACGCCAAAACTATTTAGAATTCGCATTAAAAAAGCGAGGTTACTCTCGTTGAGTTGGTGGTAGTTTGCAACGGCTGTTGAAACATTGACATCCGCAGTTAATCCCAACTCACTTGCTATTTCATTAACAATATCATCCGGTGACATTTCTTCGAAGACCCGATTCTCTCGTTGTCTCGCTAAGATATGAATTTTATCTTGCACTAATAAAATTATTTGTGGACCGCCCTCACCATAACGCTCTTCAACGGCAGTAATTTCTCCTGAAAATATTGGCGTTTGGTTATCTTCTCCCATTAAAATCTCAATCGATTTACCGAGGCCTGCTTCTTGAAAGCCAAAACCTAATTCACCATTTTCACTATTGTTAATCCAATTAGTTGCTGTTATTTCGCCATGCGACGTTCCGCTCAACGGCAGATTGATTACGAAGGCTTTCAAAGCAGTTTGCAAGTCTGCATTTTCTTCCCCGTCGATCTTTATCGTTGGACGAATATTTTGGATTGACTCTATAGTCATCAATTATTACCCCTAGTCAAACTCCAATCGTTCACGTCTTTCTTCAATAATGTTTAAAGTTTTTAAAAACTCGTACTCGGGCTGAGACACAGACGTTCTCTCTTCTTTTGGCTGCGACTGCACTTCCGGCACAACCGCTTGGGGAACTTCGGCATTCACTTCATTAATAAATACTGGCATTTTGGTTTCCCTCTTTTAGAATTAGTCAAAACCCACACTGGTCACTTTCACCGATACTTGCGAAGACGTCTTTGCACTCGTCGAACTAGAAAAAGTTGGCTCAGATGCTCTCAGAACGGCTCCGCCTGACACTAGACTTCCAGCACTTAAGCCACCGCCCTTTTTAAAATCTGCAGAAAAAGCACCAGGAATACTGGTTCCTAACGACGAAGAAGCGCCAAATTTGAAAGCTGGCGGGGTCACATTAACGGTCGTACTCAAACCACCGGCAACTCCAGCGCTGAGTGAACTTGATAAACCGCCTCCAGCAGAAACCCCTCCGCTGATCCCACCACTTATGCCTCCACCGATGCTTCCGCTCACTCCGAGGCCAGCACCGACGCCTCCGCTTAAACCCGCGCCTCCGCTAATACCTGCGCCAGCACTCAGACCTACGCCGCCGCTCAATCCAACTCCACCGCTAACTCCGATTCCGCCGCTAACTCCGATTCCACCACTGATACCGGCGCTTAGGCCGAGTCCTCCGCCAGCGCTAAACCCAGCACCAAGACCCGCACTAAAACCGCCAGCAATTCCAGCACCAACTGAAGCTGACACACCAGCTTTCAGACTGGCTGAAGCGGATGCGCTCGGAACAGATAAACTTTTCCCTACAGACTTTGGTGATTCAACGCCATTGAACATCGCGGTATCTCTCCAGTCTTCATCTTTTCGGCCACCTTCTTGGTTTGCTTCCGCAACACTTTCCGAAGGACTACTAAGCGTCGGAGTATCCCGTTCCGCTGCTTGCGCATCTTCGTTACGAAACTGAAATCTATTCTCGGTAATTTTTAGCGCAACTGTTGCGCGTAAGGGAATTCCTTCTGGAGAAAAAAAATCGAGCGTTTCGTCTAAGCTTTCCATTACCCCGACGAAAGCAAAAGCGCCCCAAGCAAATAGGCACTTTTGTGGTTCAACGCTTTCATCACCGACGTCGGATGAATACATAAAATTTTCAGCAATCTTTTTAACTAGTAATCGTACGTCGGTGTCCTTAAGATCTTGCGACTGAGATGCGTTCTCTGGATCTGGAACAAGATAGGAGTCTGAGGTATCAAAGATTAATTCAACAGTTAGTGTGGAAGAACTTTTCTCAATATATTGTGTCGCTCTTGTTGCGTTTTCCTGCTCTGGATCTTTTATTGAATTAGCTAATGCCACTTTTAAGCTAGTTGGATTAAATTGGACTTCAACTGCAGTTTGTCCTTGAGTGAGATCCTCAACTGGACGATCGAGCGGTTCCGATACAGTATAAAGTTTTGCGATTACTGGTGCCGTCACGTGTTACCCTCCAGGTCTCTCTAAAGTCAAGCTTTCGAGTACTAAGGTCACTTCCTCAATAGCAACCTGATTAGCGGTCGACGATAAGTCTGGACCTTTAAATCGTGTTGGTAAGACTCCTGACATATTCCATGTCATTACTGGTTGCGCTTCACCATCGTCATTAACTTCACTGCCTAAGATATTAATATTACCTTGCAATCTGTATCCGTAATTCGAACCTCGAGTAGTCGCATCAAACCACTTCCATAAATCATCAAGTTCTGTGACGCCTCTTTTTAAAACGATTGGTGAAAAACGCGTTTGACCAACCCTCTGAACTTCACCCCAATTTTGTCCACCAACTTGGATTGCTCGAGGTTCCATAGTGATTTCTAAGCCCGAAACTTCGCTGAATAACCCGCGACATAACAGTTGCTCTTGATTTTCTTCATACAAATTCACTTCAAAACGAAACGGAATAAACTCAGCCATTAGCAACCTCCGCAACCCAAAGTCCACGCCGGTTTAGTAGTGTCAATTCGATTTTATCGATCGGAAACGCGGGCGCAATTTGTATATCAAAAGCAATCGTTGCTTCTTGACTACTAGCCCGAGTAATTGAGAAAGCGTCCTCTATCGTTTGTCCCCGCAGTGCGCCGAGCTGATAAAGATTTCTGAAATATTTCTCGAGTAGTAGTTGAGGTCTTGGATCACGATAATCGGCCGCAAAAATTAAACTTTCACCCAGCGCCTTAAGGGTTCGCACAAGATAACTCATAAACCGGGTAACTTCGCCCGAGCGAAGTTCATCGAAGCTCTGAATTAACAAGTGGTTATAATCATTTCTGTGTAAAGCTGGCACACAAAGTCTTTCATCATCAAGTGAAATCTGATTACGGAATGATTTTAGTACACCGATCCCCGGTGTATTTCGATATTGAATCGACTGTTGAGTTGATACTTTTGGATACAACTTGCCTTCATAAATTATTTTTTTATTGGCTACCGAACGCCAAGGGCCTCGTGTACTAACCGAACTTGCAATCAAACCAGCCAGACCACCTGCACTCGTTCTTAACGCGACTTGCTCACTTTTAACATAAGGAAAAACAAATTGAATTTGTCTCAACAAGTAGCCATCACTTCGCTGGCGAACAGTATCTAACCGTTCTAGAGTCTCTGCATTGATTGATGGGCTTTGAGAGGTTTCCTCATAATCCAGTGGTACAGATAATAAAAACTGAAGATCTGGACGGTGTTTGTTGCTATAACCAAGCAGCCGTTGAATAACCTCTAAAAAGTCAGCGGTATCAACGTTGTTAGGTATCTCAGAAGACGACCGTCGCTCACCGTCAGGTTCATCACTTCTTTGTGAGCATGGGATGAACTGAGGCGTCGGATTATCGAGACGTTTCTCTGGTATATCCGGTAAATTTGTTGGAATTTGTAGACGCTCTAAATCGGGCATTAAAACCAATCCAACTTGATTTAAAACTAAAGCCACACCTAATCCATAGAGATTATCTACATCGTACAAAGGCGCATCGAACTTTGGCAGAAAGTCATCCACTGAATTGTCTTCTGGGACTTGTATAATCCAAAGTACGTCGCCACCATTGGTAAAATAATCATCAACGATAAATGGCAACCACGCATTATCTCCCGCTAGGTTCGATCGATATTCCGAACTCGAGGTTTTCGCCTCAGGAAATAATAAGTGAAACTCTTCGGCGGACCGAATAGGCACGGGAATGTGAAACAGATCAAGACCATCACTGATTTTTAGTTCCAATCTATTCCCAAAACCCAGCCGCTTAATTTGTTCGACCGCTTCATCCATGTCAGACAACGCAGCGACGTTTGCCGCTCCGGGGCAATGCCCAAGTGCGGCAACCTCAAATAGGTTCGCTGCTTTTTGTACCGGTCTGGGATTAATCTGTATTCGACCGCCTAAGTAATTCATGGGTAACCCTTAGCTGAATAAAGTTATTCTTGAATCACATGCTCTGTCGCTAAAACTAATTCTTCCATTGCAACATCCTGACCACCTTTTGCTGTCAACGTCGGTCCGGTCCACTTAATCGGCATCGCGTTGATAAGCTTCCATGTAACGACCGCCGATTGACTCGTTGGATTCTCATCCGTCAGCTTAACCGTGACGTTACGTTTAGCATTAACATCTCCTGCACGGACTTGTTCCAGCCAAGCATTGATATTGTCTGCACCGATAACGCCTCTCTTTAACGTGACGTCACCCGACTTGGTAATTGCCGGAATCTTGGTGACATAGTTTGTTTTAGCGTTACCATTGCGATATTCAGCGATAGTCACCTCGGCAACTAAACCTGAAACTTCAGAAAAGCCGCCTTGAACGGATCCTTCACTCCCATCACCGATATCGACTAAATAGTTAAATACGCTGTAGGGTGTCTCTCTTAATTCTGCCATTGTCGTCTTCCTCTAAAATTTGAATTATGCATCTGCAGTTTTTTGGCCGATGCGGAAAATGACAAACTCCGCGGGTGCTAATGGTGCTACGCCGATTTCGCATACCAACCGACCATTATCTAAATCGTTCTGAGTCATTGTGCTGCGGTCGCAACGGACAAAATAAGCATGCTTAGGCGTTGGCCCGAGTAATCGTCCATTAAACCATTCGTTATAGAGAAAATCTTCAACTGTGCTGCGCACGTTATCCCAGAGTCGCTCTCCATTCGGTTCGAATACAACCCATTGAGTACTCTTTTCAATTGAACGTTCTAAATAAAGGAAGAATCGGCGAATGTTTAAATATTTCCATTCGGGATCGCTCGACAGTGTTCGTCCCCCCCAAACGCGGTGTCCACGCCCAGGAAAAGAACGTAAACAGTTAATACCCTCTGGATTAAGTAGCTCTTGTTGGAATCGGTTAATATCTTGTGCGAAGCCTAACGCACCGACAACAGGTTCATTAGCAGGCGCTTTGTGAACCCCGCGCTGTACATCGGTATTCGCATAAACACCGGCAATAAACCCTGCGGGAGGAACATTGATAGTAGTGCGTTGACCAGTTGGATCTGCGATGGTTACCCATGGATAATAGAGTGCTAGTCGAGAATCA
Source organism: Aliikangiella marina (assembly GCF_007004765.1). Taxonomy (GTDB): domain Bacteria; phylum Pseudomonadota; class Gammaproteobacteria; order Enterobacterales; family Kangiellaceae; genus Aliikangiella; species Aliikangiella marina. Next base: position 164,499 of record NZ_VIKR01000006.1, on the reverse strand, counting down.
TCGAAATTCGACCGAAAATCTCGAACTTCTGAAAGTGACATGCCTTCGCGCGAGTCAACAATTCCAACTCGATAGCGCATTTGACGACAATGACTTTGCATTTCTGCAACGATTGCTTGGTGATTTGTGGCATCTGCGGAAGCAGCGGGAGCCATCACGATAGCAATGTCTTCAATATCGGCAAGTGCGGCAAACCCTGTGCTACCATTTACTTCATCTACTTCGCCACCGTAATCAACTGCTACTGGCGCATCACCGTCGTCACCACCAGCAAGGGTAATCAAATAGCGTGGTCCTTCTACGCTCCCCGGCGCCGGAGAAAGTGCATCACTGTCAAACATATCGTAAAGTGCAGCGATTATTTCATCGCCAGTCGCCGCTGCGTCTAAACTTGCACTAACGGGACTGGCAAGCGCATCAGCTTTCTTAGCAGGTGAACTCGCTAAAACACTCGGTAAACTATTGGTCGCATCGGGTGCTGAAGAAATATTCGCGTAACTGTAAATAACTTCGCCGTTTGCACCGCCAGTTCGCACATCGAGATCAAAATTTCTCTGCACCATCATTCCTGCAGCACTTGATGGTTCTGCTGCAAGCGCGGCTAATGGGAAGGTTAAGTCACTTAACACGCCAGCATTTAACCCGCCGCCATCCAGGGTAAACTCATCTCCATCGCCGTTAATGGTCCCACGTAAGGTAGTGATAGTTCCCCAATGATCGCCACCAGTAAAAGTCGACAGATCGGTTTCACCAGACAAAGTCAAAACACTTGATGTTCCATCAGATAGCGCACCACTGGTTGGATTTTTGGCATATACGCGCGTGAATGTGACGCTTGTATCGACACTATTCACTAAGCCTGCGGCGACTAAAATACCTTCATCTCCTTCGGTAGCACCATCGGGTCTTAAATCTGTACCTGTCATCACAGTGGCATCGTCCGCTGTAATTTCACAACGGTTATCAACGATGACATAGTTAGCCCCTTCTCTTCTCACTAGTGCTCGGATAGACATCGGAAATCGACCGATAGGAACGCGCGCCGAAATTCCCGTTGCTCTCACATCGGTTGTCAATCCAGACGCTTCTAAAAATACAACTTCGCCCTCGTCTGGCGCAGATGTGGTCTCTAGTTTTAATAAGTTCTCACTATCTCGCCAGCTTAATTCTAAGGTTAAATTTCCTTGTGAACCTGGGAATCGACTTGAAAAAGTTACATCATTATTGGTATCGGTTTGGCTTGCGAAAGAAGCGGTGCTACCAGCACCATCAGCGTCAGTTGAGTTAACACCGGCGACTACGCGAGAAACATAGAGTTTAGTCCCCCCACCCTGAAAAAATGCACGCGCAGCAATCGCTGTATGATTGAGCTGGTCACTTCCACCAAGGCTCAGATCGTCAGCACTCCCATACACTCGAACATAGTCTGCAAAACTGGTTAGTAATTCTGGACGTCCTCGCAACGGACCTGTTCGAGTGGGACCGACAATACTTGCAATACTTGTACCGACTCCCTGAATTGATTTTGAGCGAAAGCTCACTTCTTCGACAAACACACCTGGTGCTAGATATTCAGGCATTTCATCCTCCTAATTGACGTCATTATGACGCGGTTCATTTTGGGTTTAATAAGTTTCCGATTATTCACCGGTAGTTAACTCAGCATCTTTCTAATCAATCGCTAATAATTTGTGTACTATTCATTTGTTAAACCGCCTGAGCAGCTAAATATGTTTTACCGTTCGAATTTATTCTCGCGGTATTTCCGGGCACAACAGATAAATCAAGACTTAAAGAAAAAGAATCCGTTGTGTCCGTCGACTCCAGTTGCCAATCGGTATAACTTGCTAAATCTGGCGCGGTGTCTTGTGTGTTACTGCTATTGCCAGTCACCGTTAATGTGGCGGAATAATCAGTAATACTTTCGGGTAAAGGAGGTAATCGTTTTAGTGAAATTGAGAAGTCGCCGTTTGAATCAGATTGTGCTCTGAAGGTGATACTTTGACTCACTGATATTTCGACTTCTAGTTCTAACAAACTCCAAATAAGCGGCGATTGATTACTCTCACGAACCAACCTTCCATAGAGCAAGCCTCCTGGACTTTTTTGAGTTCCTAAAACCGAAGGATATAAAATTACCGATTCACCACTTGCAGTGCCGAGAGTTAAGTCAAATCGAGCAGGGTTAAACCGGCGAGTTGGATCCCATACTTCTCCAGTAAAATTAAAACTTGGTAAAGCTGGTCGCGCGCGATCTGCCTCATTCGCGTGACCGATGTAGATATCTTGTGTTGGGTTTCGCCAGAGTGCTAATTTTCCGTTCGCACTTAAGGTTTTAAGATCGCGAGGCTGTGATTCAATAAAAACATTTAAAGGAGTCTCAACACGGCTCATTTCCGAGACAGACTCTCCACTAGCCCCATTGAGCCAATAAATTACATCACTTGCGTGTAATATGTTAGTTTCTAATACCGAAACTTGATTCGCCTCGGCGTACTCAATTTGCTTATTACTACTCATGAAACGGCTTCCTCACTTGAAGAAATAGCTTTTCCAGTTGGAAAAACTCGAGTGGTAACGGGCTCAGCTATCGATTCAGGCTCTTGAAGTCTCAATCGAATGGTACGACCTATATACGGAACACTACTTGTGTAATCAGATTCAAATACGTCCCAAATACGCATCAAATCTTCGTTAGACATTTCTGCTGGTGTAATGGTTAGAATTTCTTTTTCAGTCCAATCACTGTCATTTTCAGACAGGTGTGAGATATCGAGTTGACTATTATTCGCTAACTCAATCATTGCCCAAGCCATAAGGTTTGCTTCAATGGTTGCGCTGCTTGCTGATGCGATTAATAAAAGATGTAAATTTACAGGTAGTTCGCTAACTCTGTGTCCATTGGAGGTTCCAGTTGGCGTGAAGTGTCTCGCTCTTCCATGCGCATCAATTTCAAGTCGATGAAGATAAATCCCTAATACATTACCAGAAATCGGACTGGTAATGTCTGAGCTTCCAAGTAATTCTACCCTGGCATTTATAGGCCCGTCAGTGAGCTCATTCGGCAGCCTTTCAGTAAAAAAGTTTTCTAGCGCTAATAGAACAGCATTAACCGCGTGATAGCTAGCCATGTATCACCACCTCATTCGTCAAACTCAATGAAAATATCACTGTTTTACTTTTTGTAAAGGTTCCTATTAATCGCATTCTTTCTGCCGAATTATTCTTTTGTTGATTAGTTTTTCTTAGAATAAATTAATGTTCCTGAAGGATTGCTTGAAGCAACTACCTCACCTTCATTGATCAATTGTTCCAACGCTTCTCGCACAGACTCTTGCGTGTAATTAACACGAGTTCTTGCAAGCCAAAAATTAGTAATACCCTCAACACTATCCGCAGCATTAGGATTACTTTTAAAGTAACTTAGAATGTCCCTTTTGATTAAAACAATATCCCGTTGTTCTAGCGGCACTCTTCGGTATCCCATTCTATTTGGCATTCGTTATGTCGAATTTCGATGTCTGCATTATTTTTGTTACTTATTTGATATTCCTTAAGCAGATCGCATGCCAACTGAATAAAAAATGGAAAAACCTGGCTTAGCCCAACTAAGACTTCAATTCAGAAAACTATAATAAATACTTAGCAATCAATTATCGGGTTCCCACTAACCCGATCGGGTTATTTTTAACCCACCCAGATACTTGCAATCCCCCACTCAGATTAAACTTCTAGCAAAAAATTGGCAGAGATGATTGTCAGGTGCCCCTGGATAAATAAAGCGGATTTAGAGCATTGGTCGATATAATGAAGTTTTTTTGATAGCAGCAGATTCAGTGTGCCAACAAAAATCATATAATGACATTGCAAAAAGTGAATTTTTGATTTTTTGATTTTTTGATTTTTTGATTTTTTGATTTTTTGATTTTTTGATTTTTTGATTTTTTGATTTTTTGATTTTTACGAAAGATAATTTTGTCGGCTTATGCCATGCTTTTTTAACAATTTACCGAGCGCCCTTCGCTCTTTACAGGCAAATTTAGCCGCGAGCGTAACATTACCCGCATATTTTTGCATTAGCTTTTTTAAATAACACTTCTCAAAACTATTAATCACTCTTGATTTTGCCTCACTAAAACTTTCATCGACAGAAAGCTCAGCGTCTCCAAACTCATCGCTGACAAATTGATTTTCGGCATGTTGAATCTGATTTTGAATATAAATATTATCGTCGCAAAAATGACGTGGACTAATAAACTCATCATCGCAAACCAAAACGGCTCTTAGTACCAGATTTTCGAGCTCTCGAATATTCCCTGGCCAGTGATAGGCTTTAAACCAGTCGAGAGTTTTCTGATGATAGCGTCTAACAGGTAACTCGTACTGTTCCTGAAATTTAACTAAAAAATGATTGGCAAGTAACTCGATATCATCCCCCCGGTCTTTAAGCGGCGGTAACTGTACAGAGAGAATATTTAACCTAAAAAATAAATCTTGACGCATTAATCTTTGAGCCACTAATTTATCTATCGCAACATTACTCGCGGTTACGATTCTAATATCAGATTTCAGTGGTACATTTGAACCTAACGGTTTGTATTCCTTTTCTTGTAAGAAACGCATCAAAGCGACCTGAGACTTGGGTGTTAGAGATTCAATTTCATCTAGAAATAAGGTTCCACCATTAGCTTGTCCCACTAGTCCCGTCGATTGGGTCTTAGCGTCGGTGTAAGCGCCTTTTACATGGCCGAATAACTCATTTTCAATTAAATTGTCGGGTAACGCACCACAATTTACCGGTATAAAAGGATGCTCTTTGCGATCACTGTAATAATGCACTGCTCTAGCAATCATCTCCTTTCCAGTACCCGTTTCACCCTCGATGAGAACCGGAGCATCGCACGCCGAGAAAGTGCGGATTCTTTTGAGTACGTTCTGAAAAGAAGCCGACTGGCCAATCATTTCGTTACCTTGTCTATAGTTGGCGAGTTGTTGTTCTTTTTCGAGTTGTCCACTAACCAATGCATGTAAACGAAATAACAGTTCCTCAGAGTCACAGGGCCAAATAACAAAATCTCGACAATGCTCGAGCAGGCTTGAATCGAGTTCCTTTTTGCCACAATGAAAAACAAAAAGACAGGGGATTTCAGGCGATTTTCGATTAAGAAATTTCAACAAGCTAACGGAATTACAAGTTTCTAAATCAACATCAACAACAAGTACTTTATTACCTGCTAGGTTGTTCTGTAGGTAAGCGGTTTTGAAGTTTCGCTTAAGATGATAGCCAGCGTTAATTAATAATTCTGCTACCGGCTCACTTGAAGATTGCCGAGAATAAGAAGCGAAGACTATCTGAAGGTCATGTCTTTGAATTCCTTTCAAAGGTCACCCCATGGTTATTTTTAATTCATTGATAGATCGGAAGGATAGGAGTAAACCGTCATGTCCCAATGACACTCCTTAACAGCATTTCCCTGTACTGCACTAAAATTTATAACGCTTACGATTCTTTAGTTCAAATAGTTTTTTGAGATAATTATTGATTCATATTATTTTTTAGATACGAATTAGCAAGGAATAAACTTGTTATTTTAAGATTTTTATTGGCAATTCAATTGGTTAAACTCTAGTTGTCTTGCAGTAAGCGCTACCGACCAGAATGGTACCTTAGTTGCGTTGCACAAGATATTAAGAGATGCCTGCTAATCCATAAGATTCGGATAGGAGTTCCTGTCAATATTCGGTCGAAAACATAAAGCAATGTTTAATCTTGTAACCATTGCAACCCCGAATACGGGCAAGACTTAAGCGAATTAAGACGGCTTTGCAAATCTCCACAATGAAGTTCTAGCTTGTACCCATCTGGATCCAAAAGATAGATCGAGCCACCTTCACTTTGATTCGCTTTCCATATTTTTATCTTTCCCTGCTTTGCGAGTAAGTTGTATTTTTCTAGCTCCGCCTGATCGACAGAAAAAGCAATATGGGAATAATCTAAACTTGGACTCGGCTTGTCTACCAATAAACATAACCAGAGGTCGCCAAGCGATAAGTAGGCACCTTTGTCCCACCTGACGACCGGTTGACAGCTAATGATATGATGATAAAAAGATAGTGATTTATCTAGATCACTTACCGCGATCGTCACATGATTTAAACCGGAGGGCATGATAACTACTGATTTCCTGCTAGCGAAAGCGCACAATCTGACATGAGACGGCTCAATTGATAATTTTTCGCCCAATCTAGCTTGTCACGATCTCTAAATAGAAAAATACCACCATAGTTCAATCCATTCAGGAAAACACCGTGCTGGTTGTTGGTGACTCGCGGAATAACCACAAGAGAATCTTGAGTTAACAACACATTGTTGGGTAAACACCGAAAAGGATCATAAAGGTCTAACTCATTGAGCGCATCAATGTAAAACTCATATGTTGCTTTTGCATCAAAATTTTCAAAGGTCAATGCTCTGTGCTTAAATCCAAGTTGTCCTGATTTAAGTTTGGCTGCCATCGGCAAAGGCGCCTTGACTAATTGCATGTGACGATGCGGTTGACTGGCTCCCGCTTCTACACCACCATTATAAAACCCCCAGATACCGTCTTCCATCCCCATATACCAGGCGTTAAAGTCTTCAATTGTCAAAGGGGCTGTTTGTTCTTGATAATCTTTAGTACAGATTAAGAGATGTTGATTAATAACTGGGTATTTATTTAACAAACAGACATGACTCTCGCCAGCCTCTGCGACGTACATTGGCTTTTGGTAAGGCAGAAAAGGATTGCCACGTTTTCTTTTATCATCAATTTTTTTAAGTAGGTTTTGATTAATAATATGAACCTGGAAGTGAATATCGTCTTGTAATATTGTTTCGGCTTCTGTTGCAATCGGGTGAAGCTCATTGTCTTCGATCGCTTGTTGCGTTACTTGTAGAGATTTTTGCCAAAACATAGGATTCAAGACTCTGGGCAGGGATCGTAGTTGGAAATTTTAGACAGTCGCTTCGCTTCTTCGATCGCCTCGATAATCGCGTTACGCTCGCCGAACTTTTTAAGCGTCTCGAAGTAGCGCTCAAATAGTTTATCGTCATACATCATTAGATTGTTTACTTCTTTATAGTAAGCAATATTTTCTAGCCTATTTGATTCAAACTGCGCTTTAATCACGTCATAATTTGGATCTTTAGATTTTGCAAGTGCGCTTAGTAAAATTCTTTGTCCAAAAACTTGCTCAGAATAAATTGATGTACTTTTTTGAATTTTATCGCCAACCCCGATACATCGCTCAAGCGTTCTTGTAAAATGCCTACTCACCCCCTCACAATACGAAAGAATACGATTTTCACTCTCATCAATGTACTGGTAATTATCGGAAACTAATAAACGCTTTCTCCTTACATCTAAGACATCTGCATAATAACTTTCTAAGATTTCATAAACCTCGACACGAAACGTATTGTAGCTTTCGCTATCAATGATATTTCGCATTGCCAAGTAAGCTTCTTTTGTCTTTTTGGTAGAGAGATAGTATGAGGCAGCTTCTCGCCAAATAGCGCCATTCCCGCCAAAATCCTCAGTGATTTTCTTTATCTCATTGCTATTACAGTTAGAGTTTTTCTTGCTACATAACTTCATTAATACCCAAGCAATGAGTTCATTTTTTGGATTAGCATTTAACAGTGACCTTAATTCCTCTATTTGACCGCTTGGACCAAGTCTATAGTTAACAATCAACTCAGCTAATTTGACGTCAGCATCGCCCAGGACATTATAGTCTTTTAGCTCTAGTAACTCACTATCTGTTAGATGTAACTCTTCACCAGAATAATCATTCCAGTTAAAATCTGGGCAAATTTTTAGGACTTGTTTTTCACGTGATCTTTTGCTCGAATTCTTTCTTGTCGAATATGCTACGCGAGTTGCATCAGTTTCGCTCTCTAGGTCATGAGAAAAATTTATTGAAGATATTGATTCTTCCCGGCTTATAGCTTCGGACTGAGCACTTTGAGCTTTATTACCAACGAAGCTACGTGAGTCTCGAGGTGCGTCAGAGTGAACAAAAACCAGTGTAATAAGCACTGTGACTGAGACAATAAACAAACTTATATACAAGGTTAATTTTTTCATTCTTCAATTCTGTTAATCGTAAAAAACCTTTGAACATTCATCAAAGGCTATGCGGACTCAATCTCTCGCCTTACTATTAAGGACAGGGGTTATAATTAGGGTTTGAGAACAAATTTATTGCCTCAGACTCGATGAGAGAAATAGATTTCTCTTCACCATAAAACTTAAAAAACTGAACATACAGGTCTAGCAACTTTTCATCATACAACATTAAGTTATGCACTGGCGAGATAAGGAGCTCTCGGTCTTCTTGTTTTTTGGTCGCATTCAATTCCTTAAATTTATTATAGTCAATTCCTTTATGTGCGAACCTATAAATCGCCTCTCCATATTTTTTAGTAGACAACATCTCAGCATCTTCGAGTAATCTTTCACCAGCACGTAAGCAAACATGCGATAAGCTAGTCTCTAGTGCATTACTTTTTCGGCATAAGCTTGCTATTTCAGATAAATTAGAAGTCGGCGAGCTGGAAATCATACCAAGTATCGTAATATTTCTTTCCCGTTGTGTAAGACCTTTTGGCAATCCTATCTCCAAAAGCTCAAAGGATTCTCTTCTATACTCTTTAAAAAGTTGCGCCATTTCACTAGCCTTAAGAGACCTAAAGGCTGCTTTTTCATCCCCCCGCTTCAATTGAAACGAAGCCATAACCAGCCACGCTGCTGCGTTGTCTTTTTCTTTTTCAACTAATTCCATAACTTCATCGTCTGTGCAAATTTTTTCAGACCATGAATAACATCTTATAAGAAGATTCCAGCGAGCAAGCGCATTATTCGGTTTTTCTTTAATAAATTGTTTTAATGTTTCAACTAAATCCAAACCTTTTTTGTTACTCATATGTAGTATTTCAATGAGCCTAGATTCCTCGGAAGGTTCAGCTTCTAACAGCTCAACAAACTTAGTTTCGGGATTAATTTCCTTCAAAGCCTCGACGTGAATCAAATTGTAATCATAAGGTGGACATTGCTTTATCTGATCTTTAATAACCGCGGGCAAATCCGCAGATGCAATAACATCACTTTCAATTATTCGGTGAGAAACTTCTTTGTTTTCAACTGTGTCTAACTGAAAACCCAGCCCCCTACTGACTGCTTCATCATTAATACTATGTTTAAGATAAAAAATTAAAAACAGACTGATAATAAGCAGTATTAGAGTTATTGATTTTGTTTTCAAGCTTACCCTCTTAAACGCTAGTTCTCTAAACTTTCCCGCTTTGCTTCTAACTCATCCCAAAGCTCATAATCTTTCGCCAACTGAATTTGCATTTCTTCAAAGTCTTTCACAACATTATCAGCCTTTTCTCTATCTTGATAGAAATCCGGTTGCGACATCTGATTTTCTATTTCTGCAATCCTCGATTCAACATCTTCTATTTTTTGCGGAAGCTCATCGAGCGCTCGCTGTTCTTTATACGAAAGTTTTCCAGATTTGGGTTTAGCTTTGCTCTTACCTTTTTTGTCTTGTACAACCTTTTTAGGTTTAGGCATAGCATTATCAAAATAATGTAGCCAATCTTGGTAGCCACCAACTATTTCAATTATTTGAAATTGATCGGTTTCGATTTCATAAAGCGGAGGCAACTGATTATCAAAAACAAATAGCTCAGAGCAGCAGTTTTCTAAGAAAGCTCGATCATGACTTATTATGATGACAGTTGCTTCAATATCAACCAGCATTTGCTCTAAAATTTCTAGCGTTTCTACATCGAGATCATTGGTCGGTTCATCGAGCACAAATAGATTAGCTGGGCGAGTAAATAGCTTTGCTAACAACAACCGGTTTACTTCACCGCCAGACAGCGAACTGGCCGGAGCTCGAACATTATCCGCTGTAAAATTGAAATCCTGCATATAACTGATGACGTGTCGTTCTTTGCCATCGACGACCACAAATTCGCGACCATCACCAATATTTTCGGAAACTGTTTTATTCAAATCGACTGACTCACGAAGCTGATCAAAATAGGCAACTTCTACCGTTTCACTCAATTCTAGTTCACCCGCGAAAGGTTCTATTTCTCCTAATAATGTTTTGATAAAAGTGGTTTTGCCGCTACCGTTATTGCCCAGCACGCCAATCTTGTCACCTTTCTGGATAATGGTAGTTATCGGCAGCGTTAATGCTCGATCATAGCCGACTTGAAGCTCCTTCATCTTAGCAACAACTTTGCTGCCCTTGTTCATTACGGACGCTTGAATCTTACTTGCACCAACCTGGTTGCGTCTCTCAGCTCGTTCTTGGCGCATTTTCTTGAGCGCTCTGACTCTGCCCTCGTTCCTCGTTCTTCTTGCTTTGATGCCTTGCCGGATCCAGACTTCTTCCTGAGCAAGTTTTTTGTCAAATTCGGAATTCACTTTTTCCTCTTCTTTGAGCTGCTGCTCTTTGAGTTCGGTATAGGCTTGATAGTTACCGGGAAAGAAACGAATATGACCACGGTCGAGCTCCATAATCGTATCAGAAACTTGGTTAACAAAATGACGGTCGTGAGAAACAAAAAGTAAAGCACCTTTAAATGCTTTCAACTGTTCCTCCAGCCATTGAATACTGCTCAAATCGAGATGGTTGGTAGGTTCATCCAAAATCAGTAAATCAGGTTCTTGTACAAGCGCCTTGGCCAATGCTGCTCGTCTGCGCCATCCACCGGACAATTCGTTCATTTTCACATCGCCATTGAGCCCTAGTTTGGAGAGTGTTTGCTTAACCCGAGTGTCAATTGTCCATCCGTCGTGACTATTAATTTTTTCTTCTAAATCGACAAGCTTTGGCGATTCATGATCTTCCATAATTAAAGATTGATAGTCATCTACCCATTGTTTAACTTGTGCAAGTCCGGACTCAACAAACGCACTTACCGAGAGGTCGGATTTTTCAGGTAAAGCTTGAGGCAGGAAGCCTACTCGATGATTTCTTGAGCGATTGACAATACCATCATCGGGGGCAACCTCGCCATTTATGACTTTTAATAAAGTCGACTTGCCGGTTCCGTTACGTCCAACCAAGCAGACTTTTTGCCTTTCTTCGATAGCGAAAGACGCATTATCAAGGAGCACCTGCGGACCATAGTTGAGAGACAACTTGTCTCCACGAATTAATGACATGAATTATCCAGTTGTTCGAAAAGATTCTTGGTGGATTCTAGCAGAGGTATTTTGCCTTGGCACCGATTAATAGCCGGGTTAGCTAAGAAATCTCAGACAAACTATTAGGATGATTTATCGCAAGACGATTGATGGTTGGGTAATTGGTGAACAAGAGCATTAAGTAATCCCCATACAATTTAAGAAACTGCACTGTTCAATTTTTAAATTAGCAGTCGATGCTGGTTACTGGAGAGCAATCAGAACTTGTCTGATTAATTGCGGTAATGGCTCCGGCCTGGTTAACAAAATCGCCTGGAGTCGATGATTTTGACTCTTTGCCAATAGACAGGACAACGATAATAGCTAAGACCATTAGCGTCAAAACCGCGATAGGATTGATTGAGCCAAACTTTAAAACTGCAACAGCCAATGCACTGATACCAATAACTAAGCCCATTTTAGTTCTCCGTCTCATCCTCAAAAATCTCCTCTATTTTTAAATTGAATAACCGAGCTGCTTTAAAAGCCAAGGGTAAACTCGGATCAAACTTACCTTTTTCGATGGCGTTAATAGTTTGCCGAGAAACTTGTAGCGCGTTCGCTAAATCAGCCTGAGTCCAGTCACGCTCAGCTCTAAGGACTTTTAAGCGATTTTTCATTTATACCTCGCCTGTCCCACAATAATCGAAACCAGATAGGTTAATGCCATAACAATCACTAAGTAAGAAATTTCAGCATCGGATGAAATAAAGTTAGTCGTATCCATCGTCGAATATGCCAGACCACCTATGACACCAACACCAAGGGTAATCCCCATCGCGTCCATATGAATTTTTTGCTGCAATTCGTCCATACCTTTTATGTGACGGATATTGGCAAAAATCATTGCGCCGCCCAAAATTAGATTAATTAAGATAGCAATGCCGGTAATTAACTGTGACTGCCATAAAAACGTCGGACCAAAAACCGCTGTCGCTTGACTTATCAGCCAAGCAAATGTCCAAAAACCAAGTCTGACCGTATTGACTTGCTGCTGCTTTGCGAATTGGTCTGGGCTTTTACTCATAACATGACCTCTATCAAAAATATAAAACTATCTTTACATAATGTAAAATAAACTTTACACGAGTAATCATAGCTTTGCTACACCCCAAAAGTCAAGCTTACTTTACAAATTGTAAAGATTTCATGATATTTAACGGGATATCAATGATATTTAACGGGATATCAATGATATTGACGGGAACTCAATGCCAATGTTTCTGGATGCAAAGCCGACTCGATGTCGAGTATCACCGCTCCATTCGCGAGAAATATTGCGCTTGTTTTGATGAGCCTGAGTTTATAAAAGGTTTGTGAGTGATTGGGGGATGTTTTATCGATTAAACTTTAACGAATTAGGCTCGCATTGACGTCCGATATCTGAAAGCTGTCGATAACTGAAAGCTATACATATCGTTATCGGTTAAGGTCGTCACAAAGCCCAACCTATCATTCAGTTGACAGGCTTAGAACAATTTTATCCGTTAACTACCAGAGAAGTCTCTTCGACAAGACTTTCTCTCACTCCCAAAGAATGACATATTGCGTAAGTCAGATCTGAGCGGTTAAGCGTGTAAAAATGGAAATCACGAACGCCCTCTTTCGCCAATACTTTTACTTGCTCAATTGCCACGTTAGCCGCGATTAAATTTCGTGTCATCGGATCATTATCTAAGCCATCATAAAGCCTGTGCATCCATCCCGGCACCGAAACGTTGGTAATGGCGGAAAACTTTAACAGTTGTTTAAAGTTAGTGACTGGCAGAATCCCTGGAACAATCTCAACATCAACTCCTGAAGTAACACAGCGGTCACGGAACCTGAGGTAAGTTTCCGTATCAAAAAAGAATTGGCTAATCGCGCGGCTAGCCCCAGCATCAACTTTACGTTTCAAGTTAATTAAATCAAATTGCGGGTTGGGCGCATCGGGGTGTACTTCTGGATAAGCAGCAACAGAAACCTCAAAATCAGCGACCGACTTTAAAAGTTTTACCAAATCCAACGCATACATTTGGTTTTGGGGACTATTTTCTCCCTCAGGCAAGTCTCCACGTAACGCGACAATATGGCGAACTCCTTCCTGCCAATATTGCTCGGCTAACTCAACAATTTCTGCTCGCGTCGAACCAATACAAGTTAAATGCGGCACTGGAACCAAACTGGTCTCTTTTTGGATTTTGGAAATTATCCGATGCGTTCTTTCACGTGTTGAATTGTTGGCTCCATAAGTAACTGATACAAATTTTGGCGACAATCCCTCAAGACGCTTGATTGACTGCCACAAAGTGTTTTCCATTTGCTCGGAGTTAGGTGGGAAAAATTCGAACGAAACATTGACCTTTCCCGCCAAATCAAAAAGATTTTGGTTCAACAGTTCAACTTGTTGTGCGTGATGAAATCCCACCGTTTTACCCACCTATGAATATCCGCATTATACCGTTAATTAACCGTTAGAAACTTCTTTAACTTCACCCAAGCGACATTGATTAAACCCTGCATCTAAATCGCTTAGGATATCTTCGATATTTTCAATCCCGACTGAAATTCTTAATAAATTTCCGGTTATTCCAGCAGTTTCTTGATCAGCTTGCGAGACAGCCGCATGTGTCATTGTCGATGGGTGGCAAATTAAACTCTCGACCCCGCCGAGCGATTCAGCCAAAGAAAACACAGCCAAACCTTTCAAAAAGCGCTTGGTATATTCCAAGTCACCAATCAGTCGAAATGAGATCATCGCACCAAATCCAGATTGTTGTTTGGCGGCTATTTCATGTCCTTCGTGTGACTCCAACCCGGGATAAAATACTTTCTCGACTTGCGGATGCGCATCTAAATACTCCGCAACGCGCTGGGCATTTTTGTTGTGGCGCTTAACTCTGACATCCAGTGTTCTTAGCCCGCGCAGCGTCAACAAACTATCGAAAGGTGCGCCTGTAATTCCAGTGCAATTTGCCCACCATTTCAGATCCTCATAAACTGATTCATCTTTCGCAACCACAGCACCTCCAACCACATCAGAGTGGCCATTGATATACTTGGTCGTAGAGTGGACCACTACATCAGCACCCAACAAAATCGGCTGTTGGACAATCGGTGACAAGAACGTGTTATCGACTACAACTAATGCATTTTTCGCTTTTGCTTGGCGACTCACTTTCTGGATATCGACAAGCCGAAGTAAAGGGTTGCTGGGCGTCTCAATCCAAACGATTTTAGGCGATTTTTCGAGCGCTTGCGCAAGCGCTTCCTCATCGGTTTGGTCGACAAAATCAACTTCAATCAACCCTCGCTCTCTGAAGGAGCGAAAAAGTCTAAAACTCCCGCCATAGCAATCGTGTGGAACCAAAATTCGTTCTCCGGCCTTAAGCAATTGCAGAACAAGGAAAATCGCCGACATGCCACTCGAGGTAATGACACCGCCCGCCCCTTTCTCTAATTCGGCAACCGCTTGACCAAGGAGATCGCGAGTCGGATTTCCGGAACGCGAATAATCATATTGACGAGGTTGGTCAAATCCCTCGAAGCTATAGTTGCTTGAGAGATAAAGGGGCGGCGTAATGGAGCCATATTGGGTATCAGTTTCGATACCAGCGCGGACTGCTAGCGTGTCTAGCGCGTGTTGATTTGTGAAACTCATTGTCGTGACCTCGATGCTACTTAATTGACATTTTTTTAGCGAAAACCCGTTCAAAACAGCAACTCAAGAGATTTAGAAACTTAAAAGTTTCATGACATCAAAAAGCCGTTTGGACGTCTATATGTCTGGAAGTTTATATTGTTTTTTCTGTCTGTCAAGATGTATAGATGGCTATTTTGGTGTAAAATAACCAAGGATTATTTAGATTTGAGGTGCAAATGGCTAAAGATTGGGATGGGGAATTCATAAATCCCTATGTAGAACACGGTGAAAAAAAGGATAACGTTAAGAAAATAACCGTCTCGATTCCTTTTTCTGTGTTAAAAATCTTAACTGATGAAAGAACTCGTCGGCAGGTCTCAAACCTCCGCCACGCAACCAATAGCGAGCTTTTATGTGAAGCATTCTTACATGCTTATACTGGACAGCCACTACCCACCGACGACGATTTAGACAAAAATAGAGAAGACTATGCGGTGCGCATGGCGCGCGAACAGCGAGAAAAAGAAACCGCCTCTTAAGTTTTTATTTTAGGCGATTCAATATAATCAAAAGTTCTGAGGTGGTTGATCGGCTCATTCAATTTCGGCCGCCTCTGCTACTCAGCTTTGATATATCATCATTTCAAATGACGAATAAAAGATGATTTCTATTTGATTTATTGCTTACAGCAAATAATTGGTTACAGCTGACAACTCGTTGCGAGCAATTGACTATCAATAACGAAAACGATTTCACTTATAAAATGATAAAAAAACCAACAAATCATAAAAACGAGAAAAATCTATGCGCTTAAAAACACTCTTACTCGCCTTAGTTAGTATCAACCTTTTGCCTCTAAACCTATTGGCTGCCGCAGATTTATCGGAGCAAATTAACAAAGACTATCACTATCTGGATAAACTCTATAAACACCTTCACCAAACGCCTGAGATATCATTCCAAGAAAAAGAAACCGCCAAAAAGATTGGCGATGAGCTTGAAAAACTTGGATTTGACGTGACTCGTGACTTTGGTGGTCATGGCGTTGTTGGTGTCTATCAAAACGGTGACGGCCCAACCATAATGATCCGAACCGATCTCGATGCCCTGCCAGTAAGAGAAACCACCGGATTAGATTACGCAAGTAAGAAAACCATGAAAGATAGGGAAGGCAAAACAACCTTCACTATGCATGCTTGTGGCCACGATATTCACATGACCGTTTTTACAGGAACCGCGAGGCGTCTGATCGATAACAAACAAAACTGGTCAGGAACTTTAGTTATGATTGGTCAGCCCGCAGAAGAAAGAAGCGGTGGTGCGAAAGCAATGCTTGCAGAGGGTTTATTTGAGAAATTTCCACGACCGGACTACAACCTAGCGATCCATGTTTCAGCCGATTTAGAAGCCGGTACTATTGGCGCAGTCAGTGGTTTTGCAATGGCCAATGTCGACTCTGTTGATATTATCGTCAAAGGCGAAGGTGGTCACGGCGCTTACCCCCACAATACAAAAGATCCAATCGTTCTGTCGGCACAAATTATCAATTCATTGCAAACGATCGTTAGTCGTGAAACTTCACCTTTGGAGCCAGCGGTCGTTACAGTTGGCTCGATACATGGAGGAAGCCAGCACAATATCATATCAAATGAAGTAAAAATGCAATTAACACTGCGCTCTTATTCAACCGAAGTCAGGAAAAATATCATTAGTGCGATTCGACGAATGACCAAAAACCTCGCGCTGGCAGCGGGATTACCTGAAAACAAAATTCCCGAGGTAAATGTTTTAGATGAATCAACACCTGCGGCATACAACAATCCAAAACTGACCGAAAATGTCGTGCAGCGATTTATTGAACTATTTGGCGAAAATAAAATTTTCACGCTAAAACCCGAAATGGTGGGCGAAGATTTTGGTCGCTACGGTCAAGTTGAACCTAAAATTCCCAGCTTGATGTTTAGACTTGGAACAGTGGAGTCGAGTAAATTCGAGCGCGCTAAAACCGGTACAGAAAGACTACCAACCCTACACTCGTCGGATTTCGCGCCCGATCCAGAGCCCACAATCAAGACAGGCGTTAAAGCGATGGCGAGTGCAGCGTTACTCTTACTCAACAAGCAGTAAACAAACCAGTCCGAATCCTGCTATTAACGCAAGTCAGAATTACAATTCATCGTAGTAATATTCTGACTTGCTTATCGGAACAAAAAAACGGGAGCTTGTAACAAGCTCCCGTTTTTTTGTTTTAACGTTACATCTTCTACTAGATCTTCCAAATATCTTCGTCAGAACCATCAGAAATATCTTCAAACAAAAATGTACTAAGATATCGCTCTCCAGTATCAGGTAGCATCGCTAGAATTGTTGATCCCTCCGGCGCAGATTTCGCGACGTCAAGTGCTGTCGCAAATGTTGCACCCGCAGATATCCCAACAAAAATACCTTCATTACTCGCAAGCGATAAAGCAGTATCTCTGGCGACTTCATCATTAACTGGCAACACCTTATCAATTACTTCACGGTTTAAAACATCGGGTATAAAATCTGGAGTCCAACCTTGAATTTTATGCGGCGCCCAATCTTTCCCATTTAACAAAGCGGCACCTTCCGGTTCACTGCCGATAATTTGAATTTCAGGGCGAGCGACTTTTAACACTTCACCGACACCGGTTATCGTTCCGCCTGTGCCATAGCCACTCACAAAATAGTCGAGTCTTTCTCCAGCAAAATCTCTTAAAATTTCCGGTGCAGTCGTGTTACGGTGGTACTCTGGATTTGCAGCATTCTCGAACTGACGCGCTAGAAACCATCCATTTTTCTCAGCGAGTTCCTCGGCAACTCTCACCATCCCAGAGCCTTTTTCAGCGGCAGGCGTTAAAACTACTTTTGCGCCTAAAGCACGCATTATTTTTCTTCGTTCGATAGAAAACGTTTCTACCATTACCGCAACAAATGGATACCCTTTGGCGGCACAAACCATTGCTAAAGCAATACCGGTATTACCGGAAGTCGCTTCGACAACCGTTTGACCAGGTTTCAATCGTCCCCGTTTCTCCGCATCATTGATAATTGCGTACGCTAATCGATCTTTAACCGATGCTAACGGATTAAAATACTCGGCTTTCACATACATATTGACGTGACTCGGCGCAAGACGGTTTATCTTGACTATTGGGGTGTTGCCAATTGTCTCTAAAATAGAATCATATTTCATAGTTCATTTTCCTTTATAAAATGAAGCAATTTATTTAAAAACAGGTACATCGCAGATCAGATGTTTAATCAATATTAATTACTTAATTGAGCGTTTACCGGATCGTTTCAGTAACGAAAATCGCTTAAACGTTTGCGACTAATGGTAACCGATTATCACGCTCAGTTGCGCCAAAATCATTTTTTGCAACAATTTTGTTATTTGACGAAATTAGCTCACCATCTTTGAACCAATCAAGCTCATTAGCAAGTTCGGCGACTTCGCCGACAACGATTAACGATGGTGACTTAATCTCGTATTTTTCAACTAACTGCGGCAATTCATTTAATTGACCAATAACTGTTCTTTGGTTTTTGGTAGTCCCTTTTTCAATGAGCGCGACCGGCGTGCTCGGATTTCTTCCGTGTTTAATCAAACTATCAGTGATTTGCTGATTACGCATCAAGCCCATATAGAAGACAAGTGTTTGGCCCGCTTGTGCCAAACTATTCCAATCGAGTGAGTTTTTAGAACTTTTTTCATGCCCTGTTACAAACCGAATTGATTGGGCATGATCGCGATGCGTTAACGGAATTCCCGAATAAGCAGCGCACCCGGCGGCGGCAGTGATCCCGGGTACGACTTCATAACGAATATTATGCTGTGTTAAAAATTGCAGTTCCTCTCCACCGCGTCCAAAAATAAAAGGATCACCTCCTTTTAAACGCACAACAGAGAGTCCTTGCTGAGCGTAATCAACTAGCATTTGATTCGTTTGATCCTGATGAACATAATGACATTTTGCACGTTTTCCCACATGTACCAGCGTTGCATCTTTTCTTACTCGTTGCAGAATTTCCTGACTAACCAGCGCGTCATACAGAACAACATCCGCCTTCTGAATGATTTTCAAAGATTTAATCGTGAGTAACTCAGGATCACCTGGACCGGCCCCGACAAGGTAAACAATTCCCTCTGGCTTGTGTTGCTGCTGATAAAATTCAAGAATGCTATCTTCGTTTTTTTCAAGCACTTTGCTATCTTGTATTGCAGATTCGATATACCACTCAGAGAAACTTCGTTTCTCCTTTAAACTAGAGAATTTTTTTTTAACCTTTGGGCGAAGAAGTTTCAGCCGCTCCAAAAGGCTACCTAAAGCATCAGGCAACAACCACTCAATTTTTTCTCTTATCTTGCGCGCGAGAACAGGCGCAACGCCGCTACTGCTAATTGCGATCAACAAAGGAGATCGATCAATAACTGCAGGCATTATAAACGTGCTTAATTCTAAGTCGTCAACTACGTTAACCCAAATATTTTGCTGCTGAGCGGCAATGCTCACTTGACGATTGACCATCCGATCATCCGTTGCCGCGATCACCAAGTAAAAACCATTAATATGTTCAGGGCTGAAAACCTCATGAACGAGACGAATTTCATGCTTTTCAGCAATTTCTAGCACTTCATCAGTGTATTCCGGACTCACTAAAGTCACTTTCGCATCGGCGTGTAACATGTGCTTTAGCTTGCGCGCAGCGACCTCGCCTCCTCCAACTATTAGGCAATGTCGCGACTTCATTTGTACGGTTATTGGCAAATAATCCATGCGGTTGACCCATTTAAAGATAATATCTGGATCATTTCATTTTTCGGTTTTCAGCTGAAATAGGCGTTCGCTCTTTGGAAATAACCAATAGATATACGAGTTAAATGTAAGGAATTCGTGCTGTCTTGGTCTTATACTCATAACTAAAGAGAATATTGGTTGCCAAGTGCCCGATAGAATGATACATTTCTGCCATCTTTACGTTTAGACGTCCATTTGACAGATTTAGGTTAAATCTGAATGTTCGCTCGCCTTATCGGTGGGCTTTTTGAGCTTATGAAATTACATCAATTAAAATACTTAGTAGCGATTGTTGAAAACAACTTCAATATCACAACTGCTGCGGAAAAAATATATACCTCCCAGCCTGGAATCAGCAAGCAGCTGCGTCTGCTTGAAGATGAGCTCGATCTTAAAATTTTTGAACGAAGTGGCAAGCAACTTGTTGGCCTCACTCCTCTTGGCGAAGATGTCGTAAAACATGCACGACGCGCGTTACAAGAAGTCGAAAACATCAAGAGGCTAGCACAAGATAAAAATAAAATAGAAACTGGCAGTTTTAGTCTCGCCACGACTCAAACTCAAGCAAAGTATGTGCTTCCAGACATATTCAAGCGCTTCCATGCCCGATACCCGAACCTTCAAATTGATATCCAGCACGGCTCTGCTGAGCAAATGAATGAGTTGCTGGACAAAAAACAAATCGATTTTGCTATTGCATCAGATAACTCAAGCTTGTCACCGGATATCGTAAAAATCCCTTGTTATCACTGGGATCGAGTCATTATTTTTCCACAAAGCCACCCACTTGGCGACCTCAAAAACCCGACGATAGAGGATATTGCCAAATATCCAATAGTCACTTACAAAGAGCCAAGTGTCGGCGAATCGAGTCTAGTGAGAGCCATGAGGGCAAAAGGTTTGCAGCCCAACATCGTGTTTACGGCTCGTGATGCTGATGTGATAAAAACCTACGTCAGAAACGATATGGGGATCGGAATTGTGGCAGAAATGGCCTTCAACCCCAAATTAGATTCAGACTTGATAGGCTATTCTGCGAAAACAATCTTACCGCGGTGTACGACTTGGATCGCATTCAACAAAAACTTGTTACTTCGCAGTTATATGTACTGCTTTATTGAATTATTTGCGCCGCACATATCGCGTGAGTGGTTACACGCAAATATCAATAAAGATGCATCGGTAGAGAAACTTAATGAAGAACAAAAGCAACATGACTTACCAATGCATCGCGTGTGGCATGGCTAGTTATATCAGGGTTAAGTGATTACAACCTGTTTCTGACTAATCAGCACATTGTAACACGAAGCAGTAAGCACTGAGTCAATACGAAGCAATACCTTAAATTAGATCACAAGAATTAATCAAAAGCGAAATACAAGCAACTGAAAACTGGGATGATAAATTGATGAGTGATTGTAGTGATAAATTAAAACTCTTACTGGAAGAACGAATTTTACTTCTAGATGGTGCGATGGGCACTATGATTCAGTCCTACCAGTTTACTGAGGAAGATTATCGCGGCGAGCGTTTTGCAGATTGGCATTGTGACTTAAAAGGCAATAATGACTTGCTTAGTATCACTCAAGCTGAGGCCATTAAATCAATTCATCGAGCTTATCTTGAGGCCGGTTCAGACATCATTGAGACCAACACTTTCAATGCAACGACTGTTGCTATGGCTGATTATGATATGCAATCTCTGTCTGCTGAGATTAACTTTGAATCTGCGAAAATCGCGAAACAAGTCGCGGTTGAATTTTCGACTAAAGACAAACCTCGCTTCGTTGCCGGTGTTTTAGGACCGACTAACAAAGCAGCTAGCATTTCTCCAGATGTAAACGACCCCGGTTTCCGTGCTATCGATTTTGATGAGCTTAAAATCGCATACTACGAATCTACCAAAGCATTGGTTGAAGGTGGTGCAGATATCATTCTTATCGAGACCGTCTTCGATACGTTAAATGCCAAAGCGGCAATTTACGCCGTCGAAGAATATTTCGAAAATGAGAAAAATATTCGACCCGTAATGATATCTGGGACTATTACCGATCAGTCAGGCAGAACGCTAACTGGACAAACGACAGAGGCTTTTTATAATTCTCTGCAACATGCAAAGCCGATTAGTTTTGGGCTCAATTGCGCACTTGGCGCTAAAGACTTACGACCCTATATTGCAGAACTGTCACGCATCGCTGATTGTTTTGTTTCAGCCCATCCAAATGCAGGTTTACCTAACGAGTTCGGCGGTTATGACGAAACGCCAGAGGATATGGTGAACGAGTTATCGGAGTGGGCTGATTCTGGATTGCTGAATATTGTTGGCGGCTGCTGTGGTACTACGCCCGAGCATATTCAAGCAATGCAATCTATCAGCAAAAATAAACTCCCGCGCAAGCTCAACGCGATAAAACCAGCCCTTCGATCGTCTGGATTAGAACCTTTAACGATCGACAATAATAGTCTTTTTATCAATGTTGGCGAACGAACCAATGTAACTGGGTCGGCCAAGTTTCTGCGCTTAATTAAAGAAAACGATTTGGAAGCCGCACTAGATGTCGCACGCCAACAGGTTGAAAATGGCGCGCAAATTATTGATATAAACATGGATGAAGGCATGCTGGATTCAAAGGCATGTATGGTTCGTTTTTTAAATTTAATCGCCGCCGAACCGGACATTTCAAGAGTTCCGGTTATGCTCGACTCAAGCAAGTGGGAAATCATTGAAGCTGGCCTAAAGTGCATTCAAGGCAAAGGGATTATCAATTCGATTTCCCTGAAGGAAGGCGAAGCTGAGTTTATTGAACATGCCAAAAAAGCAATGAAGTACGGCGCCGCAGTTATCGTTATGGCATTCGACGAAAACGGGCAAGCGGATAGCTTTCAAAGGAAAATCGAAATTTGCCAACGCGCATACGATGTTCTCACTGTAAAGGTTGGCTTTCCGGCATCAGATATTATTTTTGATCCCAATATATTTGCGATCGCAACGGGCATTGAAGAACATAATAATTACGCCGTAGATTTTATTGAAGCGACCCGCTGGATAAAACAAAACTTGCCAGGCGCACTAGTATCGGGCGGCGTTTCTAATGTCTCTTTCTCTTTTAGGGGTAACAATCCTGTCCGCGAAGCAATCCACGCCGTGTTTTTATATCATGCAGTAAAAGCAGGCATGGATATGGGAATCGTAAATGCCGGTCAGCTAGAAGTCTATTCAGAGATTGAGCCAGAGTTGTGCACGGCAGTTGAAAATGTGGTCCTCAATAAATCTGACGACGCGACAGAAAAGCTCGTTTCCATTGCTGAACGATATCGCGCCGATGGAAACGATGAAAAACAAGAAGAAAAACTCGCTTGGCGAGAGGCTGAGGTTAACAAAAGAATCGAACATGCATTAGTAAAAGGCATTACCGAGTTTATCGAAGAAGACGTCGAAGCGGCAAGACAAACAGTCGATCGCCCACTTAATGTGATTGAAGGTCCTTTAATGGACGGCATGAATATTGTTGGCGATCTTTTCGGCTCTGGAAAAATGTTTCTACCTCAAGTTGTCAAGTCAGCTCGAGTGATGAAAAAAGCAGTTGCTTACCTAGAGCCTTTTATGGAAGCAGAAAAGAAAGCGTTAAAGTTGGATGATAAACCTAAAGGAAAGATTTTACTCGCAACCGTCAAAGGCGACGTTCATGATATCGGTAAAAATATTGTTGGCGTTGTTTTGCAATGTAATGGTTATGAGGTAATCGATCTCGGCGTTATGGTCAGCTGTGACAAAATCATTCAGGAAGCAAAAAAAGCGCAATGCGATTTAATTGGTTTGTCAGGTTTAATAACCCCTTCTTTAGATGAAATGGTTTTTGTTGCGAAAGAAATGCAACGTCAAGGTCTATCAATCCCGTTATTAATCGGCGGAGCGACAACGTCTAAAATTCATACAGCGGTCAAAATCGACCCCAACTATGAACACTCGGTAATCTATATTACCGACGCATCGCGTGTAGTAACCGCGGCAACGCAACTACTGAGTCACGAACATGCGCTAGAGTATGTTTCAGAAATTAAACAAGAATACCAGACGCTTCGCCAAGAGCGCGAAGCCAAGCAAACGAAAATAAAGCACACCAGTTTAGAACAATCGAGAGAATTTAAATCAGCTATCGACTGGCAAAGTTATCAGATACCAGAACCAACTTTTGTTGGCAGTAAAGTTTTTGACGATTACCCTTTATCAGACTTGGTTGAGCGCATTGATTGGACGCCTTTTTTTAGAAGTTGGGAACTCGCTGGGCGATATCCGAATATTCTCGAAGACGATCTAGTCGGCGAGTCTGCAAGAAAGCTATTCGACGATGCACAAGAGATGTTGACGAAAATCGTTGATGAAAAGTGGTTGACAGCAAGAGCTGTCATCGGCTTTTTTAATGCGAACAGTGTCGAACATGATGATATCGAAATCTATACTGATAATAGCTGCCAAAAAGTCTCACACAAGCTTCATTTTCTGCGTCAACAAAAACAAACCCGACACGGTAAAGCCAATCACGCTTTAGCGGACTTTGTCGCGCCTAAAGACTCCGGGAAAACAGATTTTATTGGCGCTTTTGCGGTAACCGCAGGTATAGGTATCGATGAGTATGTCGAGAAATTTGAAGCCGCACACGACGACTATTCAGCGATACTATTAAAAGCTCTCGCCGATAGACTTGCAGAAGCATTTGCAGAAAGAATGCATGAAAGAGTGCGGAAAGAATTTTGGGGATATGCGGCCGATGAGTCTTTTACAAACGACGAACTGATTGCAGAACGATATCAAGGGATTCGCCCGGCTCCAGGCTATCCTGCATGTCCAGATCATACGGAGAAAGGTACACTTTGGGATTTGCTCAATCCGGATGAAACTATTGGCTTGAAAATTACAGAAAATTTTGCCATGTATCCAACGGCTGCAGTATCAGGCTGGTATTTTGCGCACCCTGAATCACAATATTTTGGTGTTGGTAAAATATCAAAGGAACAAGTCGAAAGTTACGCTAAACGAAAAGGTTGGGATCTTGAAACCGCTGAGAGATGGTTAGCACCTAATTTGGGGTATGATGCTTGAGTTTAAGCTTTAGTTAATTTTGCTAAGGGAGATACCATCGCGTATAGCTAAGTGATGGACCTTTCGTTACCCGGTAAAGACACTAGCTTCAACCGATTCGAATAATTTTGCGGCGCTCGACGAATTCCGGAGTAGCGAAGTTGGGAGAGAAAATAAGATAACTTCACTCAAAACTTACGCCCATTCTTCTAACCAGAACCTCAAATGAGCCTTGCGAGCATTTTCTTATATTTATAAACAAATCGCTCGCTCCTTGATGAAGTTTTTCTATTAATTCAGTTCGATCGCGAATTGCCCCCTAAGACCCATGATAAAATATATTGATCATAATAAAAAACAAAATACTCTGAACTATTTGGTAAATACTAGCGATTAGTTCAAAACTATTAACCATTACCCCTAGCTATCGAGGTGCGCTACTCTACATTTCATTAACAAATCGTTTTGCTTTGCTGAACCGAGCAAAAATTCGTGGCTTCCGAATACTTCAAAACCGAGCTTTTCATAAAATCGAATGGCTCGCGGATTCTGGTCCCAAACACCTAACCATATTACTGGCAATGCATTTTGTCTGGCCAATCCAATGGCTTGCTTAAAGAGCAGCTTCGCAGCGCCGGTACCATGATAATCATTTAGTAGGTATATTCGCTCAACCTCTAAACTAGCGAAATCAAAACTGTCTGTCTGGGCACTCGCAAAATTAACCTTTAAATAACCAATAACCGAATTATCATACATAGCAAAGAAAAAGCGACTGTTTTTATTACTTAGCTCTTTTTGAATTTGCATCAAGCAAAGCTTTTCCGATAAATATTGTTGCATATCCTCCGCTGTATTTTGCGCAGCAAATGCCTCTACAAATGTCGTTCTTGCGATCTCTAAAAGACAATCGCTTTCGTTGTCAGCCACTTCTCGGATTTCAACTTGTTCGCGCATGTTAAGATTTCCAATCACTCGTCTATATTGATAAATACTTCGTATTCTTCTTCCGACTCCATGTAACCTGGTAGTTTGATACTCTTAAGGCCTGGACTCTTTAATGCGCTTCTCAAAATAAACTTATTATATTGACCTATTTTTTCATCCGCCAAATAATCGTTTATCGGAAACCAGCGTGCATCATAAATTTCGCTCTCCTGAATACTAATCTTTGAGCTAATTGGTTTTAATCGACACACACCATAAATATTCGACGTTTTAAATTGACCAATATGATGATGACGGAACCCAATAAAGCTTTCAAACACAGTTTCGATACCGGTTTCTTCAAATACCTCTCGTTTAACCGCATCTTCAATATGTTCAAAAGGATCAATCATACCACCGGGGAACTTCCAATTGTGCGGGTGAGTATTGATGTGGCCCTGCTCCCTAATCGTCAACAGCTCCTGTTTATCGTTAATGACCAAACCACCTATGCCAATCGTATGATTCGCATATTCTGGCACTAAGGCATTCTGTTGAAGCTTTTTGGTCAGCATAATCTTCGCTTTGTCACAGTGATGGTTTTCGAATCCATGCTGATAAAGCACTGTCAATAAAGCAGCTTTGTCCGCAGACACACTGATCCAGACAACTTTAAACTGCTTTTCCCAAGCGGCTAATGACTCAACTAAAGCACTTTCAAATGCTTCGACAGATTTAGGCAAGTGATGTGAATCAACGCAGACACCACCATATCGATTAGGAGTAAATTCTAAAACATTCATCATAAAAATTGATATTCAATAAAATTAGTTGGACTGTAATTGGGTTGATTCAATAATCGCCGCCAGTTTTTGGATGACTGAATCGATATCAATCTCGGGATCACATGCACAGTTTAAGCGAATGCAATGGTCAAACTTTGATGTTGCACTTGAAAGCTGACCAGGAACAATGGCAATACCCGACTTTATTGCCGCTTCAAAAACAGCTAACCCGCTGAAGTTTTTCGGCAGCGCCACCCATAGAATACAACCACCTTGGGGTTGTGACATTCGTGTTCCTTGCGGGAAATACTTTTCGATCGCTTGCTGAAATTGGTACATTCGCTTTGCCAAAGCGCCGGTGAACTGCCGCAAGTAACGGTCATATTTTCCACTTTTAAAAAACTCAGCGATGGTTAACTGGGTAATGTTCGGCGCACTAATATTCGTGAAAGTCTTAAAATAAGAAACTTCCTTATAGTAAGCACCGGGCGCTAGCCAGCCGATGCGCAACCCCGAAGCCACGGTTTTACTCGCTGAAGAGCAATAAAGTACTAAACCTTTTTTATCAAATGCTTTGCATGGCCGCGTTCGCGAACCATCAAAGGATAGGTCACCGAGTAAATCATCCTCAATCAATGGTACTTCTTTGTCGGCTAACAACTCGACAAGTCGCATACGATTTTTTTCCGGCATATTAGTACCAAGCGGATTACTAAACGTCGGTACTAAAGCCACTGCTTTAATTGGCCATTGCTCTAGAGCCAGCTCCAAAGCTTCTAAGCTCATTCCTTCAACCGGGTGACATGGGATCTCAATCGCTTTATAACCGAGCGATTCAATTAACTGGAACAGCCCAACAAATCCCGGAGACTCTATCGCAATGGTATCGCCAGGTTTAGCGACGGCTCTTAGACAAAGTGACAGGCCCTCCAAGCAACCGTTAGTGATAATCAGATCGTCAGCGGTAACTCGGCAGCCCATTTGATTTAATCGCTTAGATAAAACCTGGCGCAGCTTCATTTGTCCAGGGGAAAAATGAACTTCAACCACATCATTGATATTGTGTCGAATGACCTTGCTCGCAAATTGTTGAATGTATTTTTCAGGAAAATATTTTAGCGATGGGTAGGTTGTTCCCAAGTTAACAATATCCGGAGAATCACATTGATGAAAAATATGGCTAGCAAATTCGTGTATTTCTACCGATTTAGGCACCATTGGCAGCAAAGTTGCTTCTACCGCAGATCGCGGATTTGCCTGCATTTTTACATAAAAACCCGATTTGGGTTTGGCTTCTATTAACCCTCGTAACTCAAGTTCTTCGAGCGAGCGTTGGACTGTCGCAATACTGATTTTACGCTGTTTAGCGATACTTCTTATTGAAGGAATCTTCTCGCCAGGTTGAAAATCACCATTGGCAATCAAGTCCCGGAAGTCATCCGCAACTTGCTGGTATAGTTTTTTTGTTTTAATCACCTTTTTCTACCTATAGCCTTTCGTCGCCCTTTAAAGCTAGTCCCATTGCTGGATGGTCATAGCGTCGAATTAACTTATCAAACAGTAAAAACCAGTACAGTTTCTACATGATTTTACCACTACAGTGTACAACTGGCCATTCTGTACTGTATTTAATTGTTGTTTTTTGAATCTGTACTTATTTCTGCCTAACTGTAAACTATCCTCATGCTGGCGAATTGGGCTAACCACTCAATTGCCATCCTTCTCGTGAAAAACCAAATAAAAAGGAAAGAAAATGAAAACCGGTGCAAATTTGTCAATATCCGATCCCAAGGCTTATGTTTCG
Organism: Aliikangiella marina; assembly: GCF_007004765.1. Lineage (GTDB taxonomy): Bacteria > Pseudomonadota > Gammaproteobacteria > Enterobacterales > Kangiellaceae > Aliikangiella > Aliikangiella marina. The sequence goes on along the minus strand of NZ_VIKR01000006.1, from coordinate 136,206 downwards.
AAGGTTCCTGACGAACACGGTTACATTGACTATACCCCTGAGGAGAATGGTACTTGGGAGATTCTCTATAATCGACAAATGGAGATTGTTCGTGACCGAGCGTGCCCGGAGTTTTTGGAAGGAATAGACAAACTAGACATGGGTGCCCAAAGCATTCCTCAATTGCCAGATATCAACGATAAGCTTGAGAATATGACAGGCTGGCAAGTCGAGCGAGTCCCTGCACTCATCGGCTTTGAGCGCTTCTTCGAACTGTTGGCTAACCGCAGATTCCCCGCCGCCACGTTTATTCGGCGTCGTGAAGATTTAGACTATATTAAAGAACCTGATATTTTTCATGAGCTGTTCGGCCACTGTCCATTACTGACTAATCAAGCTTACGCTGACTTTTCTCAGCACTATGGCATACTTGGATTAAATGCGACTAAAGAGGAACGAGCGATGCTTGCGCGGCTATACTGGTTCACTATTGAGTTCGGATTGGTAAAATCCGATCAAGGACTAAAAGTCTATGGTGGAGGAATTTTATCTTCAAAAGAGGAAACCGTATACAGCTTAGAGAGCGACATTCCTAACCGACAATCGCTGGATATCTTAGATGCGTTTCGCACTCATTACAGAATCGATCAATTACAAAAGAACTACTTTATAATTGACTCGCTAGCTGAGTTGCAAAACATTATTAAGCTCGATTTAACATTGTTAATCAGCCAAGCGAAAAAGCTAGGGATGAAGCCATCAGATTATTTACCAAAAGAAAACGCAGCCTGTTAACCAGGCTGTAACGTATTAGACATTAAATGATTAACAAACCAACACTAAGGAATGACAATGACAGAATTAACCCGTCAGCAATGTGAAGCCTGCCAAGCTGGCGCGCCCAAAGTATCAGAAGAAGAATTGGCTACTCTCATCAAACAAATCCCAGACTGGGTCGTTGAAGTTAAAAATAATATTATGCAGCTTAAACGAATTTATAAATTTAAAAATTTTGCTGAAGCTATCGCCTTCACAAATCGCGTCGGGGATATGGCGGAAGCGGAAAACCACCACCCAGCACTCACCACTGAATGGGGTAAAGTTACCGTTACCTGGTGGACCCATAAGATCAAAGGCTTACATAAGAACGATTTTATCTGTGCAGCTAAAACAGATGAACTGTTTCGTTAACCCTCTAATGGTATCGCAAACTTTCAACGACTAACGCCAAATTTTAACGTTGAACGCCAAAGCATAATTACGTTTTGGCGGTGAATCATTATTGGATACTTTGCGTCCTTTCGGTTATCCGCTCACTAACGGTCAATGTTACTTGGACGTTATTTGTATAGAGTTACTCTAGAATGACTTGCTCTACATTGACATGTTCTACATCGACATGGGCACTAATTCAGAAACTTCCATGGTGCCACCAATCTCTAGAAAAGGACATGACTGAGCCATCTTAATCGCTGCTTCGATGGTATCACTTTCGACGATAGTATAGCCCGACATCGTCGATTGACTACCCGTATTGACGCCACCTGCAGCCGATACTCGATGCGTATTTTTTAGCGGATTCGCTGGGCTAACAACAGCATCGCCAAGGCTTTCGAGCCATTCCTTATACTTCTTAAAGTGTGCTTGTCCCTCCTCCGGCGTAGACGGAGGATTACCACCCAAATAAACCATTAAAAAGCGAGCCATGGTACATTCCTATATTTTTGAACTGGAAACTGATTAAGACTTTACCATACTGGTTTTTCTTGCAAACCACAAAACATCGGATATTGATTTTTTGTCGAATGCCAAAAAAGAATCGTCTTGATAATGGCCTGAGCATATACGTCTAACGACATAAAGAGCCGTTAGCCGAACGAAAAAAGTCGGGTAACGACCACCATAAAGTAATTGATAATTAGGTCCCTGGGTTGAGCCACTTAGGTGAGTCAAAAGATTGCGAATCTAAATAGTGCTCGATATTAATGCCAAACGAAGCGTTAGGCAGTACTGATTTCACTTGATATACTCTTCCACTCGCATGGAGATCCATTTGTGACAAGTCAACCACCTTCTCAAAACCGAGCTTTTTGCGTTCATCGGTGACGAGTAGAACTTTAGGTCTGAGTTTTTGGCGCTTGCTGTTTTTCAATACGATGCCGACTTCACCCGTCGCCATTTCGACTAACGAACCGACAGGCATTACTCCCATCCACTTGATAAATTCACTGACTAAAAATTCATCAAATTTTGAGCCTTTGTAATTATTAAGAATTTTAAATGCGTAACTGGGCGATTTTCCTTCTTTATGAGGACGGTCGCTCGTCACCGCATCGTAGGTATCAATAATAGAGACGATTTTGGCAAATCGAGACACTCGTTCATTGGGTATATTCCGGGGATAGCCTTTGCCATCAACCCGCTCGTGATGAGACAAAGCCACTTCTTTTACCGCTTCAGTTACTCCAACGACTTGATCGAGCATTTTGTAACTTTGAATCGGATGTCGCTTCAACATCAGTTTCTCTTGTTTAGTCAGCGCTTCGGTTTTATTGAGCACGCGCTCAGGAATAGCAAATTTGCCAACATCATGAAGCATTGCACTCGCTCCCATGACGGCGAGTTGTTGTTCACTCATTTTTAAGTGTTTTGCAAACGCCATTGCGAAAATCGCTACTCTTAGCGGGTGCTCTGCCGCGTAGAATATTTTGTGTTTAATATTACAGAGAATAACCAGGGCGCGGTTGTTGCGATGTAAGCTTTCGAGACAATTCTCAACCAATATCTCAATCTCTGATAATTGAATATTATCCCCTCGTTGAATTTTGCGCATCAATAATTTCAACTCTCGGGCAGACTCTCTGATGACTTTGAGTGCCTTAGGTAGTTCTTCAGAGAGAGAAGAATCGATAGCAAAATCTGATTCTGCGGACTGCTCGGTTTCTAATAGATGGTTTTCGTATTCATGTTCATCCTTAAAATCGACAAATACATGTGAACATTCTTTACGCAGCTTGCTAAGAGTCAGCTCATCTTCGATCGTAAACCCTTGAAAAAGAAACGGGCTTTGTTCCCAGGGCTTATCCAATTCTCCCACATACATGCCAACTTTAAGTTGCTCGACTTCAACTCTGACACGGTTTAGGTAGGAATATTTGCTCATAGTCACTCCCTTGACAATACAGCTGACTTATCATGCATTGAGTAAATATTGATCAATCCGGTACTTTATGTCAACTTTTTGAGATATCCCGCAAACCAAAACACAACTGATTTGCAACAGTAAAAAGCCATATAACTAAAATTTAGCGAAAAACTATTGCCAAAGTGAAAACGCCTATGTTACTAATAACGCATCGATTCCAATATAGCATGGCACACACCGATGAATTCATTGCTGAATCATCTAACAATTGAAACCATTGAACTAGCTCAACTTGCTAGCCGCTCTTCTGTGTCTGTTAATCTTGAAACTTCTGTTGTTCGCCGTCGCCGCCGTCCCTATTGGGCTGGGTGCGATGGTGTTTGATGAGTAAATAACAAACCATCTTCTAAAAACCCGGCCAATGCGCCGGGTTTTTTATGCCTTTTTTTAATTTCAGAACTCAAAACATTTAGGAAAAACCATGAAAAATTTTATTACAACTGCAGACTGGAGCCAGGCAGAGTTACAAGACTTACTCGATCTAGCGACTCAGTTTAAACAAGGCCTTTCGAGTCAGGCATTGCACAATAAATCGGTAGCGCTACTATTTTTTAACCCGAGTTTACGCACTAGAACTTCTTTTGAGTTAGGCACCTGGCAATTAGGTGGCCATGCAGTCGTACTAGAACCAGGCAAAAGCGCATGGCCCCTTGAATTTGAATTTGGCACCCAGATGACAGGAGATGCGGAAGAACATGTCATTGAGGCTGCTAAAGTACTTTCTAGATACTGCGATTTGATCTGTATTAGAGCTTTCCCAAAATTTGAAGATTGGCAAATCGATAGACAAGACAAAGTGATCAAAGCTTTCGCAGAGTACGCGTCTGTTCCGGTGGTGAATATGGAGACGATTACTCATCCGTGCCAAGAATTAGCCCACATGCAAGCTATCCAAGAAAAGCTTGGTTCAGCAAAGAAAAAGAAATATTTGCTGACATGGACTTACCACCCTAAACCTCTCAATACAGCCGTGGCAAACTCGTCTCTTTTGATTGCTTCAAAGTTTGGCATGGATGTGACTTTGTTATGTCCCAATGAAAGTTACTTACTTGATGAAAGATATCTGTCGCTGGCAAAACAGAATGCAGAATCGTCCGGCGGTAGCTTTCAAATCACTCACAATATTGAAGAAGCCTATCAAGATGCTCAAATTGTTTATGCAAAAAGTTGGGGCGCACTCCCTTACTTTGGTAACTGGGAAGCAGAAAAATCCATTCGAGACCAATACAAGCACTTTATTGTCGATGAAGAAAAAATGGCACTTACTAAAAAAGGTTTGTTTTCACATTGCCTACCACTGAGAAGAAATGTGAAAGCAACTGATGCCGTACTTGATGCTGATTATTGCTTCGCAATCGACGAAGCTGAAAATCGACTCCATGTACAAAAAGCCATAATGCAAAAACTAATTCAACACTAAAAATTTTTAAGGAAAAGACCATGAATCAATCGTCACAACAAAAACTCATTGTTCTTGCTTTCTCGGGTGGACTCGATACCAGCTTTTGTGTCCCTTATCTAATCGAAGCCGGGTATGTTGTACATACCATTTTTGTAGACTCAGGCGGGATCTCGAGCACCGATAAACAACAAATAGAAAAGAGAGCATTGTCCTTAGGTGCAATCCAACACCATCAGGTCAATATTGGCCAAGCACTTTGGCAACAAGTCATCACTCCGATGGTTAAGGCTGGCTACTGGTACCAAAATCAATATCCGTTATTGTGCTCTGATCGTTACTTAATCGTTGAAGCGTGTTTAAAACTCTGCGATCAGTTAGGTACTCAATACTTTGCTCATGGTTGTACGGGGATGGGTAATGATCAGGTGAGATTTGATCTGGCGGTCCAGTCACTCGGTGACTATACAATCATCTCGCCTATCAGAGAAATTCAAAAGCATACCCAACAAGTAAGAGAATATGAAAAGCAGTATCTGATTGAAAAAGGGTTCGATGTATCAGACAAAGTGAGCAAGTATTCAATTAATGAAAACTTGCTGGGCGCAACGATCTCTGGTTCGGAAATCGATGAGTGGCAATCACCGGGCGAAGCGAGCTATGTGTTGACAACTCCCCCTAGTCAAGTTGATTCTGTTGATGAATTTGTGACGATTCAATTCTTACACGGTGAAGTTGTCGCGATTAATAAAAACTGCCTCGATGAGAGCTTCACCGGCGAACACGCTGTTCAACGACTTAATCAAATTGGCGGGAAACTGGCGATTGGTAGAGGAATTTACACGGGCGACACCACTATAGGTTTAAAGGGGCGAATTGTTTTTGAAGCGCCCGCATTGCATTGTCTCAACATTGCACATACAGCACTTGAGCAAGCTATACTGTCAAAAGCACAAAATCGTTTTAAAACACAAGTCGCGCAAAAATGGACTGAACTTGTTTATGAGGGATTTTTCTACGACCCACTCAAAATGGATCTTGAAGCTTTTCTAAACTCATCGCAAAAACAAGTCTCTGGAGAAGTAACATTATTATTAAGTAATGGACAAGCACAGGCAGTAGCGATCACCTCGCCAAACATTCTCAAAGATAAACAATCAATCTATGCTCAGTCGGCCAATTGGAACATCGAAGAGGCACAAGGATTCATCAAGCTATTTGGTAAGTCTTCAACTATGGCCGCTAATCAACATTTAATCGACCAATCGAATGTAAACTGCGCCGAACCTGATGCCAGCGAGTCGAAACTGGTAGAGAAAGCATCATGAAAAATAATCAAAATATTTTGTCGACAACACTTGGACACTTGGCTGCGCTGGTTAGTTTTGATACGCAAAACCCACCGAAGGCAATAACGCAGGATAGTGAAATTTTTCATTATCTTAAAAAAAATCTGGAAGGGTTCCAATTTGAGTTTATTGACGCGGGAAACGGTAGCATCTGTCTTCTTGCCCAAAGAGGTCAACCGCAGCTATTGTTTAACTTTCATATTGATACGGTACCGATAACAAATGGTTGGTCTAAAGATCCATTCACGCTAGAGGTTTCGCAAGAAACAGCAACCGGTCTCGGCGCATGCGATATCAAAGGTGCATCAGCGTGTATGCTAACAGCTGTTAATCGAGCCCCTGGTGACGTTGCGCTACTTTTTTCATCCGATGAAGAGCATGGTTCAAGCGAGGCAGTTAAAGCATTCCTTGCAGGAAACAAAGGTTTTAAACAAGTTGTTGTTGCTGAGCCAACCCAAGCAAAGGCAATCACCGCACACCGTGGGATTCAAACTGCAGAAGCAACCTTTACTGGCAAACCTGGTCATGCATCAGAATTAAGAGCTCATAATGATAACGCAATCCATCGTGCCGCAAGCTGGATATCTAAATCGATAGAATGGATCAATCAGCAAAACTATCAATTTAAGTCTTTGATTGGGCTTCCCTTTAATGTCGGAACGATTTCGGGCGGCATCAAAGCGAATATGATCGCAGCTGAATCAAGTTTAAAGTTTGGATTTAGACCTTTACCAGGACAAAGCGAAGACGAACTACTCGATTTCTTGGCAAAAGGCATATTATCCGATGAGCAACAGTATCCAGTTGCTATTAAAAAAGGCTTCAACGGCCCTTCTCTTCCTGCCGCTAATCAAAACTTTGATGAGGCGCATCGAAATGCTGAAAAGCTCTCGACTTCACTAGGATTATCGACGGCTAGTCCTGTCAATTTTTGGACCGAAGCAAGTTTATTCTCACAATCCGGTGCGACAGCAATTGTTTATGGTCCCGGGAATATTGAACAAGCACATACCGCCGATGAATGGGTAGCACTCGATCAGCTCTTAGCAGTGGAAAATAGCTATATCAATATATTGAATAAACTTTCCGATAATAGCTTCAAACTTTAAGGGGTCCTTATCATGAATCAATTAAAATCAAATTTAGCGCTCTCGACTCAGTCACCAACAAGCTTCAAGCCTAAGGTAAAAGAAACCATAATTCAGTTGCTCGCTAATCTCGCAAACCCCAAAGAAATACAGCAATATCTTGACCGTTTTGTTGACGCCGGAAAAACTCATTTTGCTGTCATTAAAGTTGGTGGCGCAATATTAGATAACGACTTAGATAACTTATGCTCATCTCTGGCTTTTCTTGAGCAAATAGGACTCTTTCCTATCGTGATTCACGGCGCAGGCCCACAGTTATCTAAAAACTTAGCTCAAAAATCGATTACCAGTGAGTTTGTTGATGGCCAACGAATCACAACTCCTGAAGTTTTATCTGTTGCTAAGAAAACATTTATCCAACAAAACCTCAAACTCGCGAATAAACTTCAAGCTTTAGGTGTCAAAACAGCTTCGATTACATCGGGCGTGTTTTATGCGAAACAATCATCACAAGAGCAGCTAGGATTAGTCGGTGAAATCAACAATATCGACCTAGAACCGATCAAATCAGCAATAGAGAGTGGCGCAATTCCGATTCTCTCCTCGCTCGCAGAAACAGAAACAGGACAAGTGCTGAATGTTAACGCAGATAATGCCACTAACCAACTCGCCATTGCGATCGAGCCTTATAAAATAATTTTTCTCACTCAAACCGGTGGTATTTTAAATGAGAAAAATAAAGTCATCTCTTCAATTAATTTGGTCACCGATTACAGCGAACTTATCGCACAGCCCTGGCTACACAGCGGGATGAAACTAAAAGTCAAGCAAATTGCAGAAATACTGAGTCAGCTACCTTCTACCGCTTCAGTATCAATCACAACCCCGGCCCATTTAGCCAAAGAACTGTTCACTCATAAAGGTTCAGGTACGCTACTAAGACGCGGCGAGTCAATAATGACACATGAATCAGTTGAAACAATAAAAACCAAGAAACTTAAAGCCCTACTAGAGAGTAGTTTTAAAAAACAACTCGATAATGACTACTTTGAGAAGTTAAAGGTTCATAAAGCATTTGTCACTTATTGCTATCGCGCTGCCGCAATTGTGACTATCGAAGACGGAATACCATTTTTAGATAAGTTTGTTGTTGATGACTCGGCAAAGGGCGAAGGTTTGGGCAAAGCCGTCTGGGAAAAAATGGTCCAATCGCTTCCCGCTATTTACTGGCGCGCTAAACCCGATAATCCTATCAATCAGTTTTACTTTAAAAAAGCTCACGGTCATATGAAGAGTAAAGACTGGAATATCTATTGGTATGGTCTCAATGATTTCGCGCAAATCGAACAATGTATTAATGCTGCCAATAATAAAGCAGCAACTTTGAATTAACCATTTATTAAATTTCAAGGCATTAAAAATGAATAAAGTTAATTTTGGAAAACTTATTAAATCACTTTCCAAAAACTATCAAAGCAATAAAAACAAGAAGTACTCGGTGGGTATTCTTGGTGTACGCGGATATGTCGGTAAGGAACTGGTTCGCTTGATAGAGAACCATCCTCTACTAGAATTATCGTGGCTAAGCTCTCGACAGCTGCAAGGTAGTCGTATTAATGAACACATGGATACCAAAAGTACCATTGAAATTAAAGCGCTCGAGCCAGAGCAGATTGCCGATATATCCACAGAGATAGTTATTCTAGCGTTACCAAACGGTCTAGCAGAATTATTCGTGGACAACCTTAAAAACAATTCAACCGTTGAAGTGATAATCGATCTTTCAGCAGACTATCGGTTCGATACTGAGTGGAATTACTCGGTTCCTGAGATCAACAACTTTAAACAAGGTGGAGTCAAAGATAAACCAATAAAAATAAGCAACCCTGGCTGCTACGCAACCGCTATGCAACTAGCGATAGAGCCTCTCAAGGATCTGCTCGTTGCACCCGTTAATTGTTTTGGCATTTCGGGTTATAGCGGCGCAGGCACTAAGCCTAGTGCGACCAATGATCCTCATAATTTAAAAGACAATATTATTCCCTATAAAAGTATTGAGCATCTTCACGAAAAAGAAGTTTCACACCATTTAAACATACCAGTTAGTTTTTCTCCGCACGTCGCCGATTTTTTTAGGGGCATCAGTATGACTATCCAACTTAATTTTTCAAAAAAGCAATTTTATCAGAGCTTGCAAACCCGACTAAAAGACTATTATGCAATGCATCCACTCGTTAAAATCTGTGACGATATTCCAACAATTCAACAAGTTTCAAGAACGAGTAATTGTATCATCGGAGGACTGCAGTTATCGCAGGATGGTAAACGAGCTACTATTATTTCTGTACTCGATAACTTACTTAAGGGCGCAGCGAGTCAAGCGGTCCAAAATATCAATATTGCACTGGGACTCAATCCTGCCTTCGGTTTAATTGAGATTGAAGAGTTCAACCCACTATTAGCTGAAGCCGATCTGCAGGCACAATTAAAAGGAGAAGCAGTATGACGGCCCCTATTTGGCAAAAACAATCACAAGCTTCGGTAGACAATGAAATTATGAACTATATGGCGGGCGAAGACATTCTACTCGACAACCAAATTTTTCTTTTTGATATTCAAGCGAGTAAAGCGCACGTGAAGGGACTTAATTCCATCACAATCTTAGATAAGGGTGAAGCTGACTCGCTAATTCAAGCACTCGACGAGTTAGCGCATGACTACAATCAAGGCGTATTTCACTTATCGAACCAGTTTGAAGATGGCCACTCAGCTATCGAGTACTATTTAGTCGAAAAACTCGGAGATCTAGGTAAAAAAATTCATACCGGGCGCTCTAGAAATGATCAAGTGTCAGTTGCTACCAGACTATTGATCAAGCACAGCTTAAAGCAAGCAGAGGACTATATTGTCAGTGCAGTGAGAGCTTGCCTCGCACAAGCAAAATTAACAAAAGATATACCAATGCCCGGTTACACTCATCTACAACGAGCGGTTCCTTCTTCTGCTGGAATGTGGTTTGCCGGTTTCGCGGAAGCAATGATTGATAACTTGATGAGCTTACAATTTAGTCTGCAGCTATTAGATGCGAATCCTTTAGGAACCGCGGCCGGTTATGGAGTCAACCTTCCACTTGACAGGGAGCTAACAACCAACGAGCTCGATTTCTCTCGATTACAAATCAATCCCATTTATACTCAAAATAGTCGCGGTAAATTCGAACTGGAGGCCTTATTTAGATTGTCGCAATGTTTGCTAGATATCAGGCGATTCTGTTGGGACCTCTCTTTATTCACCTCTCAAGAATTTAACTTTGTCAACTTGCCAGACAATATGACTACAGGTAGTTCTATCATGCCAAATAAAAGGAATCCGGATCTCATTGAGTTAATGCGAGGTAGTTATGCGACATTACAGGGGGCGATGGTTGAGCTGCAATCAATCCTATCGTTACCGTCGGGATATCAAAGAGATCTGCAACTCACTAAACCGCCTTTATTAAAAGGCCTAAAAGTTGCGCTGGATACAATTAAACTTTTTTCCAAAGTCGTATCAGAAATGTCTTTCAAAGCAGACGTCCTTGAAAAAGCGATAGATGCACCAATGTATGCAACGGACCTAGCTACGGAACAGAGTATAAAGGGCATACCGTTTAGAGAAGCTTATCAATCCGCCAACGATTTGAAGAAAAACCTCGCTGACCGCTTACCAATGGACTCACTTACCCAAAGAACATCGCCTGGAGCCTGTGCTAATCTATTACTTGACGAGTTAGAAAGTCGTTTTAATCAGCTGTTATGATCGTCTGATACGCTTAACCGACGCTTTTTGTAATACGCGGAAGCCTATCAGCAGTCAAAACCTTTTTTTGATACGGTAGGCACCGAGTTTATAATGAAAGGGCAAACGTAAAAGACAGAAGACAGACAACAGACAACAGACAATAAAAAATAGTAGAATCAACTAGACCTAAACTCGATCGGCTTGTCTACTCTAGCGAGAGGAGAATACCATAGGCTAACAACATAAATTGCAAGCTAAACGCCGATCCTTCTATCTGATTTTAAACTTCTTATACTGGTAATAACTGTCGTTAAACCTTCGACAAAAATATCACTTTTTTGTTTAAAACCAAGCCGACCGACTCGGAACATTTCAACGAGTTCCTTCTCCACACATTGCAGAACTTTATTACCCGTTCGATCAGTAAAAATATATTTTCCTGTCGCGCCGATTTTCGCGGCAAGTTGGCACAATTTGAATTGACCACTTATTTCAATCTCAACCCTAGTTCCGATGGCCAAATTGGATAGATTGCCAACGATATCGTTGTATTCTTGTTCTGTCAGCATATCAGCTTTTATTAAAGTCTTATTAGCCTGCGAATCAACTTTATTTTTATCTGAGATCACAACTCTATCTCTACTCTCTTTCGCCTCTTTGACTTTTAGTTCAGCCTGCGCTAACTTTTGCTTCACTTTAGCAAATTCTAGCGCCTTTTTACGCTGCGCTTCTTGTTCTTTTGCTAGTCTCTGTTCTGCTTCAAGTTTGACCCGCTCTGCCTTTAAAAATGATGTAACCCACGATTCAGTTACTAGTCGATAGGCCCGGTCAAAAGCCGGAGACGAATCGATTGCTACAAGTTGGTTTTCATTAAAAAGTTTATTCAATTCACTACTACTAAACTCAGCCTTTTTAGTACCCGCGCCATCGACAAAGATATACTTATCGATTTGTTGAATATAACTTGAAAATTTTACTCTAATTGTCTGTGCTTCAGTCATTAATTCAAACCATGGTGACAACTGCAAATTCGATAAAGTCTCTAAGCTAGTACTAGTCTTTGTTTTAGTCGCGACATCATTCAGTCCTGCGAGCTTTGGAGACTCAATCGGTAGAGCTTCAAAAACTCTATCAATCCATTGCTCTAAACTTTCATCATCATTCGATGAATGTACAGCTTGATGTTTAAACGAATTATTGGATACACTTCCGGAGGCGCCAATCGGTTTTAATCGAATGATGTCTTGCGAAGCTCTCTTTTCTTCAGTGCGTTTATATTCAGCAATAATCGCTTCATAGTGAACATTAAGTTGCTCAAAAAACTTGTCCGAATCTTTATAGGGATATGCTGCTTTTAAAAGCCCTCGCTTTAGTTGATCGATTAATTGGGGGCGAAGCGACTGATGGTTTTTTAGCTCTTGCTCATTAGAAATAGGTTGTAGACTAACCAGTAGCTGCTTAGCAGTACGAAAGGCTTCGTTTTCGTGCTGTTTATTTTCTTTCAGCAACTCAAGAAAAATCACCCTTTCCCATGCTTTATTGAAAATATTAAGCACAAAAAAAGGAATATTCTTTTTACCTGCGACTTTGTTTAAGAGTTCTTTAGCATAGGATTTAGTTAATTCTGCTTTAGCATGCCCTTCTTCAGTTTCTCGCAATCTTTTTTCAAATATTTCTACACGTTTGATTAAGCCGCTAGAAAAATGTTTAAACTGAGCTTGGGCATCATCGAAAACAGTGGTAATTCTTTGAGTTTTGCTTGCTGTGATTATCTGTCGAACAACTGTCTCAATTTGCTCTTTAATCGTATGAGTTTTTGGATCACGTGTAGTCCACAGAAAACCAACTTCGACCATATCATTTAACAATACCCTACTTGGATGGGATGAATCAGATAATAGGCTATGATCGCTCACTACTAGTTTAAAGAATGGCACTCTAATTTGGCTAATTAGATTCTTTATTGGCTTCTTCAGGTGTTCATCAGTTAACAGGTTGCTGAATAAACTATCAATAAATTTGACCAATTCAAAAAATGCCTCAGACAGCACGAGCTTTCTTTCTAACAACTCCTGCTTGAGCAGTATCGAGATCGATGGAAATATTGGGTCATTTTCAGTATTTAGAAACTGCTGTTGAATCAACGTCTCAACTAATTCGTCAATAGAAGTCTTCGTTGCGACGTCACAAACGCTTGAATGCGAACCGCCATTATCAATAATCGATACGGCACTAAACAACTGGTGAATAAACTGTTTTTTATCAACACTTTTTATCTTATTAATCATAATAAGCAAGACTTCAAAGCTTATTTTAGACAAGCTTCTAACAACCAATTAACTACTGTGAATAGGACAATGGGCTTGCCAGGTTCTTAAGCAATTGCCTGGAAACTTTCTCGATGTGTCGCTCCGGTGTAGCAAAATTAACGGGCACCGGATATTGCTAATACAACAAAAGTCGCCAGCCTATTCATTCCGGCGTGTATTTTAGCGCTTTATCAAAACGAAAATTAGTGATTATTCACAGTCTGTCAAAGATTTAATTACTGACAGTCACAATATCGACAATCACTCACGCCATCCTCTGACAATCTCCTATATCGTTTTGCGTTTAACTCGTCTGTTTTTCCGATTACATCCCCTTCATAATCTGTTTCAATTCAACAAGGTAGTGAGTATGGCTATTAAACGTAGTGAACAGATTGACTCGGAAAATGCGGGGTATTACCACTTGATGTCACGCTGTGTTCGCCGTGCTTTCTTATGTGGAGTAGATGAAGCAACAGGGATTTCCTTTGAGCACCGCCGAGCATGGATTGAACAACGAATCGTGCAACTCGCCGAGATTTTCGCCATCGAAGTCTATAGCTATGCCGTTATGCATAATCACTATCACCTAGTAGTCTATTCAAATCCACTTGGACCATGCCAATGGACCGATTTAGAGGTTGCTGATCGCTGGCTACGACTCTTTCCCGGTAAACTCAATAATCCTCAACTTAAACATCAACGAGCGCTCAGATTACAGGCAATTGCCGATGATAAAGCGCTATTGGCAGAATATCGACACCGTCTCGGGTCAATATCATGGCTAATGCGATGCATTAATGAGCCGATTGCTAAACGAAGTAATCAAGAAGACTGTGTGAAAGGACATTTTTGGGAGTCTCGATTCACCTCGCAAGCGTTACTCGATGAGGCCGCTGCATTGACCTGTATGGCTTATGTCGACCTCAATCCGGTTCGGGCAGGTTTAACGGATAGCCTTGAAACCTCGGACTATACCAGTATCCAGTCTCGGTTAAACGCGATAAGCGAAGCACAATTAAACAAAGCACTCGAATCACTCGCCGGCAAAGTTCGCGAGAGAACCATGGTCATACCGCTAAAGGATTATATCGAGCTGGTTGAGTGGACCGGTAAGACAATCATCCATCCCAATAAAGCCCATCTCCCCTCTCGGTTGTTGCCGATTTTGCAACAACTGAATATCAACCAAGCGAGCTGGCTTAATCAAGTGAATCACTACGAGCGTAATTTCTATCGAGCTGTTGGGCCACTTGACCTGATTCGCGCATACGCTGAAAGGCTCAAACTTAAATGGCTTAAAGGGATATCGAACATTCGAGCTTTGTATCTCACAACCACCTAAATATCTCGCAACCACCTAAATAACTCATGCGCTAATATCGATGAAATTCTGACACTAGAAGAGAAAGTGGCGGCCAGTTTTTCACTTTTAGACTAGTCAAAGACTGATATTCAGCAACATCATGATGACAACCATTCGATTATCTGAATACGGGTAGTAGATACGTTAACAACACAAAAATTTGCGGGCATTAAGCCTATTGTGTCTGTCCAAGCCTATTGTGCCTGTCCTGTTATGAAACCGCACGATTTCAGTACCTGAAGTCCAATCGGTGCCAGCATTCCACCATTTAAAGTTTCACCCCTCAATCTTGGCTTTGTTCACCTACAACATTCCTATTGAGTTAAATTGAAGACTTTTCAGGCCCTATGGTCTCAAACTTTTGTGAGCTATCTGCTCGATAGTAGCATCTCTTTAATTATTATATCCCTTGAAGAGAGCGAAGAGTGTTAATACAATTACGCGCGGTTTATCGCCTGGCCTATTGCCAGTGACCAGTGTCCAATTGCCCAAATTTGGAAGGATTTAGCCATTAATACCTTAAAAAAACAAGTCTGCACCTTTTTTACTTTATCGTTCATTTTATCCATTAATTCTATTTTTGCTAAATCAATAGAGTTTTCTGAACTGACCATGGAAAACGGAATGTCCTCCAATAATTTCCCATCAGGTTATCGAGTAATCATGCAAGATAAAGAGGGCTTTATGTGGTTTGGAACTGGAGCTGGCCTCAATCGCTATGACGGATATAAATTCAAACATTTTCTCAAAGAACCGGACAAATTGAACACCATATCAAGTGATTACATTACGGCATTGTGGCAGGATAATGAGGGTATTATCTGGGTAGGCACTCAACAAGGATTGAATAAGTTTGATCCGAAAACCAATCAATTTAGTCCATTTTTATTCAGTAATTCCGACACAATCGAGGGTAACCAATTTGTCGTAAAAAGTATCGCAGGAAATCAAAATGGAGAACTCTGGGTTGGAATACTTAGTGCTCTTTATAAGATCAATCTACAAACAAGCAAAGTAGCTAGATATGTCTTCGATTCGGAAAACCCTCACAGTATTAGTGATAGAACAGTTAGTTCTATCATTGTTGACCACACTGGTAGAACATGGATTGGCACATCGAATGGGATCAATCAGTATAATCCCGACGTTGATGGTTTTAAACATTACCTAACAGGCGAACAACTAAACAATTCAATTGACCTTGGTATTAACGCTTTATTTGAAAGCAAAGATAATTTAATTTGGGCTGGCACTGATAGAGGTCTTTATCTTTACGATGAGCAGACTGATAACTTTAATCTCTTTTTATCAAAGCCAAATGAATCCTCAGAAAACATTACGCTAGATATTACAAGTATTACTCAAGATGATGAGGGGAATATTTGGTTAGGTACTGATAGTAACGGCCTGTGCCTACTGCAACTAAAAGCTCAAGATTGTCTGCTATTCAAGCATGATAAAAGTGATCACAATAGCCTAAAAAGTAATAAAATATCTGACATATATTTCGATCAACAAGGTCGTATTTGGGTTGCCTCATTTTCTGGTCTCAATTACTTTTATTCTTATCGACCTTTTGCATCTTATATTAGAGAGAATGCGGAAAATCCGATACGGAAAGAATTTGTCGATAAGCCAGTTACTGAAACAATGTTCGATAAAGATGGAGCGCTTTGGGTTGCATTTTATGACGTTGGCTTAGTTAAATACAATCAGGATGGTCAAATCGAATCAACTTTTAAACACGACCCTAAGGATAAATATTCTTTAGGAAACAATCGAGTTACAAGCATGCTCCAGACCAATGACGGTACTATTTTGGTGGGTACTCAAGGCAAAGGCATGCATCAATACGATCCAGTTCAAAATAATTTTAAACGCTTCGCCAAAAGCCCTCGAGTTATAATCACCATGATTGAAGACAACAATGGCGACGTATGGGTTGGCGCGACACGAGAATCTTTAGTCAAATTCAACCGTAATACAAATGAGTTCATAAAAGTCTATGATCGATACGGTATAACTTCAACGATAACTTCACTATACCTAAGTAGCTCGAATACTCTATGGGTTGGCCATTTAAAAGGAATTACCGTAATCGATTTCAATTCCAACAGTCATAAAACCTACGTCCACGATCCCAAAGATCCGAAAAGTTTAAGCTACAATGTCGCAGTATCAATTACCGAAGATCGACAAGGTCATATATGGATTGGCACTATGGGCGGTGGTGTTAACAAGTTTACTGTCGATACAGGGTTTTTCGAGCGTTATCGCAAGACTGAAGGACTCACTGATAATACCGTTTACAGCGTTGTAAAGGACAACGATGAAAATATCTGGGCTGGAACTCAATATGGATTATCTAAACTTGATCCAGTTACTAATACCTTTGAAAACTTTTATACTAAAGATGGCTTACTGAGTAATGACTTTAACATGGCATCATCAATCTCCAAATCTGGAGAAATTGCTCTTGGCAACTACAAGGGAGTTCAGAGATTTTCTCCGGCAAATATTAGAGCCAAAGATGCTCAAGAATCACTTAATTTCACTGAATTTAAACTATTTAACAAACTAGTTGCTGTAAACAAGCCAATTGAGAATACCAGCTTCGTATTACAACAATCCGTACATAAAAGTAGCGAAATTAATCTAACCTATAAGGAGACATTATTCTCATTTGAATTCGCCGTGCTGAACTCTTTGACCCCAAAAAAAATTAAATATGCGTACAGACTTTCGGGATGGGATGAGGATTGGATTTATACGGATCATACTAACCGGATTGCTACTTATACAAATATTCCAGATGGAGAGTATCAACTCGAAGTTAAATCCACCGACAAAAGTGGTAATTGGAGAGAAGATATAAAATCACTCAAACTAACGATATCTCCACCATTTTGGAAAACTAAACTTGCTTATTTTATCTATAGTTTTGTCTTTGTTTTATCTATCTACTTATTATTGAGTATTCGAACGCGCGCTCTTGTCCACCGTGCATTTGAACTTGAAAAATCAGTTGAACACAGAACCGCTGAGTTAGCGAGCGAAAAAGAAAAAGTAGAGCAATTACTACAACGTAAAAATGAAGAGTTCGCTAATCTATCGCATGAATTTAGGACGCCGCTCACTTTGATTCTAGGGCCACTAGCACAATTGCTTAAGACCAATAAAGATACAAAAGACATTGAGCAACTGAATATTATCGAGCGCAATAGCTATCGTTTATTGAGAATGGTTGACCAATTATTGAATCTTGAAACTTTTAGAGTTCGGGCAATTACTCAGCAATCACCTCAAGCTATCGGTAGTATCATTAAACAACTTGCCGGTGCGTTTGTTGATTTTGCGAAGGAAAAAAGTATCGAGTTACAAGTGGGTCACATTGAAGCGATTAATTTTAAATTCACCCATGATGCATTAGAAAAAATTGTCGCTAACCTCCTTTCAAATGCTATTAAATATACGCCTGCGGGTGGCAAGATAAAAATTCATTCTGAACGCACTCAGGCTAACCAGTTGTTAATCGAAATCAGTGATACAGGCGTGGGTATTCCGGAAGATAAATTAGAATACATATTTGAGCGATACAGTCGTGTCCTAAATGAAAAAAGTGAACAAGTTACCGGCGCCGGTATTGGCCTTGCGCTAGTTAAAGACCTCGTTGAGTCCCACGGAGGTAAAATTTCCATCCAGAGCAAGGAAGGCAAAGGAACAACAGTCAAGGTGCTACTTCCGATCGTTGACGAAGTAGATAGTGATCAAGTGAAACTTTCTGATAATCAGGAGATTATCGCCATGGAACTCATGGGGATCACCAATCAATTCTCAGACTCACAAGAACCAATAAATGATAATCAAACCGATTCCGTCAGCGATAAACCAAGCGTTTTGGTTGTTGAAGACAATCAGGATATGCGCAGTTATATTACGGCACGAATTAGAAAAGATTACAAGGTGGTTACGGCATCCAATGGTCAAGAAGGTATCGAAACAGCCCTGACTGAAATTCCTGATCTGATCATCAGCGATATAATGATGCCTCACAAAGATGGTTATCAGTTAACCCATGAACTTCGACAAAACCCAGTTACCAGCCATATCCCCGTAATACTATTAACCGCAAGAGACGATAAAGAAAGCCGTCTTAAAGGGTGGTATGAAAAAGCCGATGAGTATCTGACTAAGCCTTTTGATGTTGAAGAATTAACTATAAGAATGAGCAATCTACTTGGGATCAGAAATATTCTTAAGAAGCGCTATTCTGAATTAGCTTTTCAGAAAAAAACACGAGCGGTTTCCAAAAAAGAAACAGAATTATCGCTTAGTCCAGCACCAGAGGATAGAAACCCAATCAACAAGTTGCAGGAGAAGTTTATTAATCAATTAAATTCGATCCTAGAAAAACACTATTCCGAAGCCTCAACATCGGTAACTACCATTGCTAATGACTTCGCAATGAGCGAGCGACAGTTCTTTAGAAAACTCAAAAGTGTAGTGGACATGACACCCACAGACTATCTTCGTCGTTATCGATTGGAAAGGAGTCGCGAGCTGCTTGCTGCAGGTACTAGTGTTAAAGAGGCAACCTTTGATGTCGGTTTTAGCTCGCAGAGCTACTTCGCTCGGTGCTTTAAAGCGCAATTTGGTATTTCACCTTCAGAGTATGCTAAAGCTAGCATTCAAGCACGAGACCCTAGCGTGCCGGTCTGATTTTGTCGAATAGAGAGACCGGGAGTATTTTAGTAAGTTGTTAGTTTTTCAACTGGATAAACCGTGCTTGTTCAAGCTTTTTGCACAGGCATTGGTTTTCTACTCAAGATGTCATACTGGCGTTTCAAATTTTCATTGAATATCTATCGACAAGCGGCATTCGTCGGGGCACATTTTGTAGAACAAAATGGCACTCATTAAGAGGAAACTAGTATTGCAGATTAGTGACTGTCCGATTTAGCACGCTTATTTTGCAAAAACGGTTTCGGCAAGACGTCAGTCTGGCTCAGCAACGCAAAATTTTTTCCATCGATTTGCCTCTTGCTAGTTCATCGATTAACTTATCTAAGTACCTTATCTTCTGCATCAGTGGATTATCTATTTCCTCGACTCGCACACCGCAAACGACACCTTTAATGAGACTAACATTTGGATTTATTTTTGGCGCTTGTGCAAAAAACATCTCAAAACTGGCCTCAGAACTTAATTGTTTTTCTAATCCTTTTTTATCATAGCCTGTTAACCAGTAAATACATTGGTCCACTTCCGCTTTAGTGCGCCCTTTCTTTTCAGCCTTTTGAACATACATTGGATAAACTTTGGCAAAAATCATATCGAAAACGCGTTGATTTGACATTGAGCATATTCTCCAAAAATCAGTGTGAATTAGAGCATAATACATCTTTTGGGGTGAGTTTAAAGCTAAAAAAAAGCCTCTCAATTCCGAGAGGCTTTTGTGCTTACTTAAGCAAGAAAAACTAGGCTGCTTTCAACATATCAAACAACTTATCTTTTAAATCTAGGCGTTGCTTCTTTAAACCCTCTAAATATTCATCACTAGTGTTCTCAATACCTTCTTCAATTCGAATAACTTCGTGGTCGATATTGTGATACTCATCAAAAAGCTTGGCGAAATGTGCATTACTTATCTTAAGGTTATGAATTTGTTCTTTAAATTCTGGTAGTTCTTTGGCGAGACTGTGACGCTCGATAATCATAATAGATCCCCTTTAATTAAGTTCAAACTCAGTTTAGGGGATTTTGATTTTAACAACTTGATCTACAGCAATAGAAAGATACGTTGCTGAAACTGAATTGGCTTTATAATTCTTCCATCGCTGGTGACGCAACGCGCATTACTTCGGCGATAGTGGTTTTTCCTTCTGCGACTTTACGCGCCCCACTTATGCGTAACAAACTCATACCTTTTTCGAGCGCTTTCTCGCGGATAGGAGCGACTTCATTTTGTTTAGTGACCAGAGACTTTAGCTCACTATCAAGCTCCAACAACTCATAAACGCCAACCCGGCCTGAATACCCTGATTGACGGCACTCATCACACCCGTTTGGCTCAAACATCAACTTTGGTGTCGGCAAATCAAACCCAATAGTAAGTTCCTTCCATGCTATTTCATCAGGCGCAACCGCCTTTTTACAATGTTTACACAACGTCCTCACCAACCGCTGTGCCATAACACCGAGTAAGGTGGCATTGACCAAGTACGCAGGTACACCAATATCCTGCAGACGTGTAATCGCTGAGGCGGCATCATTGGTATGTAAAGTCGAAATCACTAAATGACCGGTCAATGAGGCTTGGATCGCCATTTCAGCGGTTTCCTTATCACGGATTTCACCAATCATTATAATATCCGGATCTTGACGCAGTAAGGCACGAACACCGCTGGCAAAATCTACGTCGATATCGTGATGTACCTGCATTTGGTTAAAAGCCGGCTCAACCATTTCGATTGGATCTTCAATTGTACAAACATTGACTTCAGGTTTAGCAAGGAGTTTTAAAGTTGTGTAAAGCGTCGTCGTTTTACCTGAACCTGTAGGCCCCGTTAATAGAACTATTCCGGTGGGCTGAGTCGTCATTTTTAGCCAACTCGCCTCAGTATTTTTATCTAGACCCAACTCAGAGAAATCTCGTAACAAAACGGTGGGATCAAAAATACGTGCAACCAACTTTTCACCAAACGCAGTGGGTAAAGTTGAAAGACGTAATTCAATTTCCAATCCATTGGGCGTTTTCGTTTTAATTCGACCGTCGAGCGGCTTGCGTCTCTCGGCAACATCCATTCGACCTAGTATTTTAAATCGGGCGACTACCGCAGCGGCAATATTTGCGGGCATTTCATATACTTTGTGCAAAACGCCATCGATTCGAAGCCTAATATTGGCTTTTTCTCTTCTCGGTTCGATATGAATGTCACTCGCCCTTTCTGAGAAAGCATATTGCAATAACCAATCAACAATTTGTACAACGTGCTGATCATTGGCATCAACATCCCCTACTTTACCAATTTCAAGAAGTTGCTCTAAGTTACCGACACCAATTTTTTGCAAGCTTTCACCCGACGCTCCTTTCATCGATATACTCAGCGTATAAAACTCTTCTTGTAGCCGGTTGACGGTCTCAGGATTGGCAAAGACTCGCTTGATAGGCTTCCTTAAAATATGCGTGAGACCTGCTTCCCAGGCTGTTTCAGTTGGATCAACAACGGCAATAGTGACTTCGTTCTTCGATACTGCACAGGCTAGAATATTGTGGCGTTTTGCAAATGCTTTTGACATCACTGCAGTGACCGAGTCTACGTCGATTTTTAATGGATCAAGACGGACATATGGCAGCTGATGCTGATCAGCAAACCATTCACTTAAAATCTCGGAATTGAGTATTTGGCTTGGATTGGAGCGGTTTTTAAGTTTCAGCGACGCAATGAGGTTAACGGGATGTCCGGGCTTTTTCTTTTGGCGCAATGTTGCCAGCGCTTTCTTAGCTTGTTCTGCAGTCAGCATTGAAGCTTTTTCAAGCTGGCTTAAAACATTCACCAAATCGGTTTTTGGGCTCGCCGTTGTTTGCATCGTTAATCTTCACGTCCATACTCTAGTTTAAGAGTCTAACGCATTGATCTTAAATAGCAAATAAGAAAAGAAGTAACGCATGTTAAATGCGAACTGGGTTCAGACAATAATTCAGTGAAGTGCTAAAGAGCCCACTAAATCGCTTGTCTAGTCAATGTTAAGTACTGAATAGACATTTTCAGTCGTTTGCTTGGCAATTTCACTCGCTGATTCTTCTCTCAATTCAACCAGACAGGTAAAATTATCAAACAAATGCAATGGTGTATTAAAGGGTGCTTTACAAGTTGCCGGGGGCATATCTGGCGCATCTGTCTCTAAAACAATTGATTCCAATGGCAAACTCGCCGCCAATCGCCTTATCTTGAGTGCTCGGGTAAAGGTCATAGCACCGCCAAACCCTAATTTGAACCCCAAATCAATATATCGTTCGGCTTGATTTTCACTTCCACTGTAAGCGTGCACAATTCCGCCTTCGGCGAAGTTTATTTTACGTAACTCAGAAAGAACTTCGTCATGCGCTTTTCGGACATGAAGGACTAAAGGGAGTTTTGCATCTTTGGCTAACGCTATTTGGGCTCTAAAATACTTTAATTGCTCGCTCCGATTTGAGTCCGCTTCATAAAAATCCAAGCCAATCTCGCCAATGGCCGAAATGGGTCCAACAGAGAGCGCCATTTCTAGATCGTGAAGATGTTTTTCTTCATGTTCTTCAAGAAACATTGGATGTAACCCAAGCGCTGTATGACAAATTGCAGAGCGAGCGGTGATCTGACGAATTCGCCGCCACCCCTCCCGTTTGACTCCGGGGATTAAAATTCCTTCGATTCCCGCACTCTCAGCTTTAGCAAGAAAGGTATCCAGCTTGCTTTCGAATTCAGGAAAGTCGATATGGCAATGAGAATCGAACAGTCGATGAGAACTGATCATAAACGCCCCATTTTTAATCTCATAATGAAATAATCCTTAGCAACGGGTTACTTTAATGCTGCACCTATAAATTAGCAATAGAAAATTGATTTTGTATTCATTAAAAATATTAAAAAGTATTAATGAGTTAGATTATCTTTAAACAGGTTAATAATTAGTCACTCATTTAGTGTTCACGGGTTTCTTTAAACGAGATGTCTGGCCAACGCTCTTGCATCAAATTCAAGTTTACTCGAGTTGGCGCAAGATAGGATAAATTGTCCCCACCATCTAAAGCTAAGTTTTCGCCGGCTTTATTTTTAAACTGCTCTAACATTTTCTCATCTTCACATTCAATCCAACGAGCAGTGTTAACAGACACGGGCTCAAATATACAGTTCACTTTATATTCTTCTTTTAAACGATGAGCCACTACATCAAATTGTAGTATACCTACTGCACCTAAGATCAATTCATTTGAATTAAAAGGTCTAAATACTTGAGTTGCTCCCTCTTCTGAAAGTTGTATCAACCCTTTCAATAAAGCCTTATTTTTAAGTGGATCTTTTAAACGAACTCGACGGAATAACTCAGGCGCGAAATTTGGGATCCCTGCAAACTTGATTGCTTCTCCCTCAGTAAAAGTATCTCCAATTTGAATAGTTCCGTGGTTGTGGAGTCCGATAATATCTCCCGCGTATGCATCGTCAAGGTTTGCTCGATCACCTGCCAAAAAGGTCACAGCATTTGACACTTGAATATCTCGATTTAGCCGGACGTGTTTCATTTTCATGCCTTTGGCATACTTACCAGAAACAATTCTCATAAAAGCAATTCGGTCTCGATGTGCAGGATCCATATTCGCCTGGATTTTAAAAATAAATCCTGAGAACTTATCTTCAGAAGCATCAACTTCACGACTGTCTGTTTGTCTTGGTAATGGTGAAGGTGCCCATTCAACAAAACTATCCAGCATTTGTGTAACCCCAAAATTTCCAAGCGCGGTTCCAAAAAATACTGGAGTGAGCTCTCCTTTTAGGAAGGCATCCAATTCGAACTCATGACTTGCTCCCAAAACTAATTCAAGCTCATCACGAAGATCTTGGGCTAACGAACCGATTCGTTGATCTAATTCAGGGTTATCGAGGCCTTCTACCACATCAATATCTTGAATCGTATGGCCTTGTCCCGTTGAATAAAAATAGATTTTGTTTTCAAGAATATGGTAAACACCTTTAAACTGTTTGCCCATTCCGATTGGCCAGGTCACAGGTGCGCATTTGATCTTTAAGACGTCTTCGACTTCATCCATTAACTCAATCGGGTCTTTAATATCCCTATCAAGTTTGTTCATAAAAGTGATAATAGGGGTATCACGCAGGCGACAAACTTCCATCAGTTTAATCGTCCGTTCCTCTACCCCTTTACTACTGTCTATTACCATTAATGCGGAATCAACGGCTGTGAGAGTTCGGTAGGTATCCTCAGAGAAATCCTCATGTCCGGGTGTATCTAAAAGGTTTACTACGCGATCGTTATAGGGAAACTGCATCACCGAGGTCGTCACGGATATCCCTCTCTGCTTTTCCATCTCCATCCAGTCCGAAGTTGCATGTTTACCTGACTTTTTACCTTTTACGGTTCCAGCTTCTTGGATTTTACGACCGAGTAATAGCAGTTTTTCAGTAATAGTCGTTTTACCCGCATCAGGGTGAGAGATGATTGCAAAAGTACGTCTAAGACTCGACTCGGTTGTCACTATATAATCCTGGAAAGAAAAAGCTTAAAAAATGAGCCGCGATTATCCTTGAAATGCAGCTTTTTTTCCAGTTTTACCGCGGGCTGTTAGCGAGTTCCCATCGAAACCACTAATGTTTCTACCACGCATCTCAAGCAACATCGACCTTCAAACTGGCGGTTATCTTCTATTTTCAACTATTAGCTCAGCACGCAAGACATTAAAATCGCGTCTTCGGTTTGCTTATTAGACCGATAATAGTTTTTTCTTCGACCATCAATGCTAAAACCAGCTGATTGATAAAGCTTGAGCGCAGCAAGATTAGATTCTCTGACCTCAAGCAACACTCGCCCAACCCCTTGCGTCATAGCTTGTGCTTTGAGAAAAGCGAGTGCCTTTTTGGCGACACCTTGCTGCTGATAGGCTTTCGCGATAGCAATATTGATTAGCTCCCAATCATCAGCCAGTGGCAATACAAACATATAGCCAGCAAGCACTTTTTGTTCATAAATCGACCAAGCCAAATATCGAGAAATGCCCGCGGATACTTGAGCGGGAGACCAAGGCTTAAGATGGACCGCTAACTCAATCTCTATGATCAAAGTCGCTTCTTCTTCACTTGCTGCTTTAAACTGAAAGTGCCTACTCAAAACCGAATCCGCTTAATCGAGAGGCCAATTAACGACTTTGCTCAACGAGCATCTTAACCAGCTTTAAATCCTCCAAAGCTAAGGGCTTTAATTGGGGGTTCTTAATGAGGCTATATGGATGGTAGCTGACTATACAGGGTCTGCCATCTGGCAAGGAAAGCTTCTTACCTCGCACATCTGCGACTTTGGTTTGACTATCAAAAAGCTCGGCGACTGTTTCTTCACCTAATATGAGCGTCACTTTCGGGTTGATGTCAGTTAATACCGTGTCAAAAGAGACGCAGTCCTTACCAAGCCCTGCTTGTGACAAGTGACCTAACCGGACAAAACAAGGATCGTCTTCATCTCTCAATGACTGGAGTGCGGCAATATAATCCATCATAAATTGACTCGGAGAGCTTGGACGCGCAAAACTCTGCGCAGGTTGGTCAACTTGGTGCCGACAAATGATCAACAAAGAATCATTTGAAGGCGCTCCTGATTGCCAGGGCACGATTTTTACAAAATGAGCAATGTTGCTTTGCGCTGTTGAGCGCGATTCTTCAGCCAATGAGTTATCCGCTGCCGACTCTTTGTTAACATTCTCCTCGACCGCTATATTTTTTTGATACGGTTCGGCAATCGCTGAATCAGCGCCAGAGCTAATCTGCGCTGGGTTTTCGGATATATCCACAGCTGGTGTGACGGCTATATCGATTTGTTCAACATCGTTTTTTTCAGCGTCATTGTTTGTAGCCGTTAGCTTATCCGTATCGATAGTTTTTGATTGGATGTTTTCTGTGCGACTATTCTCTATGTCAGAAATGTCTGAGTCAGAATTCTCTTTGTCAGATATCTCTGTACCAACATAGTTCGCTTGGTCAGCAATGAGGCTCGGCTCAGAGTCGCCCACTTGAGTTGGAGTAAGTTTTGGGGCAACTTCATTTGAGGGCGACAACTCTTGAGAAACTTCTTGCTCTCTTGGAATCCACAAGGTGATTCCCATCGCCTGCAAATAAGCAAACCTCTCTGATTCAGATAGTAGGCTGTTTACTGAGTTACTCATTATTCTCTAAAACTAGTTTCTCGCTTGGTTAGTAGTGTTGGCGCAGATAATCGACAATGCACATTCGGCAATATCAGCTTTAATAAATTTCACTGGCGAGCATGACTGGTGATTGACCGCGAGTTTCAAATTATAGTTTTTCGCCACAAAATTTACAAAACTCAGCATCGTTATCATGCCCTTCTTCACCGCAGTTAATGCACGCTGTGTTAGTAGTCTCTCTGTAAGCCTTTAGCAGCTCAGTACTATAGATCCCCGTTGGCACCGCAATGATGGCATAACCCATAATCATGACTGCCGCTGCTATCATCTGACCGATATTAGTTTGCGGAACGATATCACCGTATCCGACCGTGGTTAAAGTAATTATCGCCCAATATACGGAGCGAGGAATACTGGTAAACCCCGACTCCTCTCCCTCAACTAAATACATTATTGAGCCGAAAATCACCACAAAGAGGAATATTGTATAGAGAAATACCATTATTTTCTTGCGACTAGAACGCATTGCTTTGATTAACGCTTCCGCTTCACCCAAGTACTCAGCTAATTTAAAAATTCGAAAAATACGCAACACCCTGAGCACTCGAATGACTAATAGTGTCTCGGCGCCAGTGTACATCAAGCTTATGTAGCTAGGTAAAATTGATATCAAATCAACGATACCCAAAAAGCTGCGCGCGTAAAGCCAGGGTTTGCGGACACATATCAGGCGAAAAATATATTCAATGGTAAACATAATCGTGAATGACCATTCCGCTAAATCGAGCCAAAATCCATATTCGTAGCGAATTGTGGCAACACTCTCTAACATTACCGCGATTACACTGAGTATTATTGCGACAATTAGAAAAACGTCGAAAGCTTTACCTTGCAGAGTATCGGCTTCAAAAATAATTTCATGGATATTTTCACGCCAAGGAGATAAAGGCTCCCCTTGGTCAAATCGCTTGATTCTTCTCGGCATCTGAATATCTTTTTTTTTCTTGAAAATGCTTTAGTTTGCTGTCTTCTTAGTGTTCAGTAGTGAGCACTATCTCAGCATTGATTAGTCTACTCCATGCAGGTTGGACTTGTCTCGCTTGATTTTACCAGGAGCAAGCTTTTCAGGCGTGAAGCGCTTTTGGTTTGCCGATGCAAATAAATCTTGTCGCTGAAAACAAAAAAGCCGCAAACTGCGGCTTTCATCAAGTTTTTTCTTTTAAATTCGTCTTTAGCCGGCTTCTATCGCACGAATTCGAATCTCAACACGACGGTTTTGCGCTCGCCCCTCTGCCGAATCATTGGACGCTAGTGGCACTGCAGGTCCACGGCCAACCACAACCAAGCGCTGAGAAATGACGCCACCCTGCTTCAAATAATCTGAAACTTCGGAGGCACGTCGCTCAGATAAGCCGACATTGTATTGGTAAGAACCGGTTGAATCAGTGTGTCCTTCCACTTCAACAATGGTTTTCTCGTATTCTTTAAGCACAACAGCGACAGAGTTAAGTACTGGATAGAAATCTTGCTGGACATCAGATTTGTTTGTTTCAAAAGTAATGTTGCCAGGCATAATCAAGCGAATATCATCACCTTCTCTTTTTACACTGACGCCAGTCGCGGCGAGTTCTTTACGCAGCTTTTTCTCCTGAGCATCCATGTAAGCGCCAATAGACGCACCAATCAAGCCACAACCGAGAGCGGCATTTCGCGCATGCTTAGAGGAATCACGAGAGCCTATAATACCGCACACTGCAGCACCAATAGCACCAAACTTTACTGCACTACTGGTTTTCTCCTCCCCAGAATAGGGATCGATGGACTTACACCCCATCATGGTAGAAAACACTAAACCACTGGCTAGTAGACTGATTAAAAAATTTTTAGATCGTGATTTTACGACTTTACGCTTTGCAGACATATCTTATCCTTGTTATTGGAAAATCTATTCAAATGATTGCTTATCCATTATGACCAGTGAAACCAGAAAAAGCTCACCGACAATGATGAAAAGTTTAGCAAGGATCGTTGGATTTTCGAAGTAACTTTGGGTGATCAGGGTCACAAACTAAAAAGCCGCTCATTAAGAGCGGCTTTTGTACGCATATATTGGCTAGAACTTAAGCAGCCGCTTCGGTTTTAGCTAGCGGTTCTTCAAATTCGCCT
Organism: Aliikangiella marina; assembly: GCF_007004765.1. Taxonomy (GTDB): domain Bacteria; phylum Pseudomonadota; class Gammaproteobacteria; order Enterobacterales; family Kangiellaceae; genus Aliikangiella; species Aliikangiella marina. Next base: position 107,654 of record NZ_VIKR01000006.1, on the reverse strand, counting down.
CGGATATAGGCCTTGCTGTAATCATCAACTTGAATCGCATCAAGGCGAGCGGCTTCAGCTGTTAGCAAGTCGTTAGCTTCCTGCTGAGTCAAAATTCCAGCTGCTACTGCAGTCTCTACAGTTTCCGGGAACTCTCTTGCAGGGACTAACTTACCCTCTTTAACTGCCAATTTGATTTTTAGCGCGATAGGTTGTGTCGCTAATACCAAATTAAACGCATGTTCAACTCTACCAACCGGGTAAGTTTCGTCACCAATGAAAATACCATCAGTCAAGCGATCACGAAGTTCGTTTTGATTGAACATCGACTGGACAATTTTATGATCAAGTCGATCACTTGGCTTTTTATAACTAGCACCAAATGGGAACACGACACGACGCAACATTGCGCCCAACCACGCAGGCTTCAAGTTATCAAAGAACTCATTAAATGCTTTCTGCATCAAATATAAGTTGTTTTGAATATTCCACTCAACATACGGAAGGTCGGACTCTTTGCGACCGTTATCTTCATAGTATTTTAAAACCGTTGAGCTCAAATACAGATAGCTGAGTACATCGCCTAATCGAGCCGATAACCTTTCCTTACGTTTTAGGTCTCCGCCAAGTACCGCCATTGATAGGTCAGCCACTAATGCGAGAGCAGAACTCATGCGCGTTAGTTGCTGATAGAAACGACCTGTCGGCCCGCTCACTGGTTTTTTAACGATTTTTGCAGCCGTCACACCCAAACTTAAGCTACGAATGAAGTTACTGAGTCCGTAGCCGATATGGCGGAAGAACAGTGAATCAAACTCATCAATTCCAGCTTGCTCATTTGGATTGTTGGCCGCTTGCATTTCGCGATAAACGAACGGATGACAACGAACCGCCCCCTGTCCGAAGATCATTAAGTTTCTCGTTAAAATATTTGCGCCTTCAACCGTTATTGAAATCGGCATTGACTGATAGCCAGACGATAAATAATTGCGTTCGCCCATGATGACACCACGGCCACCATGTACGTCCATCGCATCGGTCAAGACGCTTCTTGCGGACTCGGTCATGTGATATTTTGCAATTGCGGTAATCACTGAAGGTTTAGCCCCGAGATCGACCGAACCAGCGGTCATAATTCTTGCAGCTTCCAATTGGTAGGTCGCGCCAGCAATACGTGCTAGTGCCTCTTCAACACCTTCAAACTTACCAATTTGCGTTTTAAATTGTTCACGTAACACCGAGTATGCACCCGTTGCTCGATAGGCCAGTTTAGCAGTAGCTGTCGAAGAAGACGGTAAAGAGATACCGCGTCCTGCAGACAGACACTCAACTAGCATGCGCCAACCTTTCCCGGCAAATTCAGGACCACCAACAATCCAGTCTAGTGGTATAAAGACATCTTTGCCTCGAGTTGGGCCATTCATAAAGGCTTGTCCCATTGGATAATGACGCTCACCGGTTTCAACGCCAGGATGTGATGTCGGGATTAAAGCAACAGTAATGCCGATATCTTCTTGATCACCCAAAAGACCGTCAGGGTCATACATTTTAAACGCCAACCCTAACACCGTCGCGATAGGGGCCAGAGTGATGTAACGCTTATTCCAGTTGAGCCTTAATCCGAGTACTTCTTTACCCTCGAATTCACCTTTACACACCACCCCACTATCGGGAATTGCACCGGCATCAGAACCTGCAGTCGGCCCAGTTAAAGCAAAACACGGTATATCCTGACCTTTAGCTAACCGCGGTAGATAATGGTTCTTCTGCTCTTCGGTTCCATAGTGCATTAGCAGCTCAGCAGGCCCAAGAGAATTAGGTACCATAGTAGAAACACCCAACACACCGCTTGCAGTTGATAGTTTAGAAACAATGGCAGAGTGCGCTAGAGCAGAAAATTCCTTACCACCGTATTTTTTCGGAATCATCAGGCCTAAAAAGCCTTCTTTCTTTAAATAGTCCCAAGCTTCAACCGGCAGATCTTTGTCTTTAAAGTTAATATCCCAGTCTGAAACCATGCCGCACACAGTTTCTACTTGATTATCAATAAACGCTTGCTCTTCTGCGCTGAGTTCTGGCTTTTTATATCCCAGTAATTGCGCCCAATCAGGATGACCTTTAAACAATTCACCATCCCACCAAACATCACCCGCTTCTAAGGCTTCTTGCTCGGTCTGGTTCATTGGCGGTAGTACGCTCTTGAACATTTTAAAGATTGGTCGGGTAATTTTGTCTTTACGTAAATCGTCTGCCAAAAACAAAATGGCGACAGCGCCTAATAACAACCAAGGAACGAGTGCAAACTCGCCAAAAAATGTCATTACAAGTAATGCCGCACCTGCGATAACTAGCGCCGATCCTGTGCGAGCACGTGTGTATGCTGCGCCCCAGGTTACGCCAATCAATACGAGTAATTGGGTAAGTGTGACCATGATTAAACTTCTCCTACAGACTGGGCTGCAATTGGTATGGATTGATTTGAAAAACCGGCGGCCAAAAACGGTACCAGGCGGCCAATTATTTGTTCTACATTGACTTCTTCATTGAAGTCACTCATTGAGATCTCTTGCAAGGCTTCATGTCCCGCGAGAGTGAAAATGAAAGTACCAAGCATAAAATGGAGTCGCCAAAACATCTCTGACGGGGCTACTTCAGGCGCCGCCTTATGTAACATCCGAGTGAAACGAGCTAGTACGTGTGAGTACTTCTGCATGGCAAACCGTCGAATATGCCCCTGAGTTTCCGAATAAGCACGCCCTAAAAGCTTCATAAATACTGATGAGCCATCAGGTCGCAACTCGTCAACCTCAATCAAGGGTTTTATTAATGTTTCTAGCACTTGTTCGACGCTAAACCGTTGGTGGCTTTGCTCCAGCTCTGTCATTTGGCGCATCAAATGGTTAGTAAAGCTATCCATAAATCGTTCAAATACAGCCTGGATTAAAGACTTTTTAGAGCCAAAGTGATAGTTGACGGAAGCAAGGTTCACCTCGGCTCGCGCGGTAATCACACGTAAACTAGTTTCGGCAAATCCTCTTTCTGCAAAAAGCTCTTCTGCAGCGTCAAGAATCTTGTTTTTAGTCGAATCTACTTTTGGCATTCATTTTCTCTGTTTTATTGAAGCGCGCCGTAATCAATTATTGTTTTGAGTCATGAATTACAGTAGCGCAGGCGCCTAAATCTAAACGCTTGTTTGAAACATACGTTCAAATGAATCTTCTGTCAAGAGTATGATTGCCTTTATATGATCTAACGCAAGGTCTAATTATTTTGCTATGCAATTGATTTTATTAAATATTTTTAAAGATATGCAAAATTCCCTAAAATATCCCGAATTTACGACCTCAGCTGCATAAATATTATCTATACTCAATCTAAACCGATTCAACTGAAGCTGTTGAATATCATTGTTTGATTGAAAGGATTAATTAACCAAAATGAGTCATCAAAACAACCAGCTTATGTTGCTCCAACTCGCCGCAGCACAGCTAGTTCTCTCTTTACAAGAAACTGAAAAGCCGTTTAATGACCTCACCAAACTATTCTTAGAAATAGTCAATCATCACACCGAAATTGGAACCATGCTGAATGTCTCAGATGAACCGGACATTACCGCAATTAATCAGCTTCATAGCGCAACCGAGCAAAAGGTAAAGCAATCAGTCATAGACTTTCAATTTTATGATCGGATGAATCAACGGCTTCACCACATACTAAGTAATTTGCAGCAAGCCATTATGGTGTTGAGTAACAGTGAAAACTTCAAAGACGAAAATAGCTGGAATGATATTTTTGACTCTATTGAGGAAAGTTACACTATGCGCGAAGAAAACGAACTCTATAACGCCATTAGAAATGGCGAGGGCTTTGAGACTGCTATTGAAAAGTTGATTGCTAAAACCCACGAGAAAGAAGCGATTGTTGATGATATCGAGTTGTTCTAGTTTAAATAATTATACTCTAGGAAATTTAGGAACAACTTAAAACTTCAATGATACCACGACTATTTTATCCGCTATGTTTTACCTTTATTCTGCTCACCAAAAGTAGCAGTGTCCTCTCTGCAGAAAAATCGAAAAGTATCTTTGACATGACTTTAAGCGAACTTCTTAATGTCGAGGTCATTACTGCAACAAAAGCGCCTTCATCATTAAAAACAGTTCCGGCTACCGTTTATGCACTTTCCAGCAAAGAAATTAGACAAAGAGGTTATCACTCATTAGAGGATTTTTTAAAGGATTTACCGGGTATCGACTTTGTCGATATGCAGGGTACTTTTCCACTGATTTGGGCACCGCGCGGGTCATATGGCGACGAAAACAAACGCACCCTATTACTGATTGATGGTGTGGTCGAAAACAATATTTTGGAAGGCAATGTGCTCGGCGGTCCACAGTATAGCTTGCACAACGTTGATCGCATTGAATTTCTCTGGGGTCCTGCATCAGCACTTTATGGAGCAAACGCGCTAAGTGGTGTTATCAATATCATAACCCGAAAAGGTAGAAACATTAATGGCAGTGAACTAGAAATTTTATCGGGATCTTACAATACCCAAGCCGTCAAGTTTCTCGCTGGACAACAAACCGATAACATCGAATACAGTATCGCAGGTTCGGTGTACCAAACTGACGGACCGGTATTTAAAGAGCGTAACCCTGCCTACTCTGCCAGCTACGTTGACAACGCCTATTCTGTTACCGGTCGGCTTTCATATAAGGCATTAAACTTAGGTTATCATCGATATGACCGGCCGATGGGTTATGGACAGTTTTTTAATTCAGCCAACGAAGTGTTCGGCTTACCATTGTTTGGCTTTGCAAATAGCGAGGGACAAGCTATTGACAACAGTCTGTCGCCGACAGAAATTAATGGACAGCCAGGAACGCTTTGGCACTCAGTGACCGAGACAGCTTTTGTCGAATGGACTCAATCAGTCGAGCAACTTAATTTTAAAGAAAAACTCTACTACCGAAACTCTGAAATTGCAGATGATAGTTATTCTTATACCCTAATCGATGGCGACTGGGCATTTATCCCTTTCACTCACTTTTCTGAACTTGCTGGGGTCAAGTTTGAGGTGGATTATCAAATATCCTCAAGCGAACAATTAATTCTTGGTTTGCAATATGAAATTCGTAACGTCGAAACAGGCTACCGGCGTCGAGAAACGGTTCAAAACACTCCACTTGTTTTTGCTATTAGCGGGGAAAGAGAATCAACCGATTACAAAAACGCCAGTAGTTTTGGTCAGTATCGCTTTCGACCTGTAGCTTTTCAAAATACCTCGATTACGCTCGGCGCTCGTTATGATGATAATAACGTTTACGGTTCAACCTTCAATCCTAGACTTGGTTTAGTCTATGCAGAAGACAGCATCACTATAAAAACGCTAATGGCAAGCGCTTACCGCGCACCCAATAGTTTTGATTTATTTACCGAAACAACGGTTAGAATTGCTAACCCCAACCTGAAACCAGAGAAAAGTAATAATTTCGAGTTTAGTTTTGGTTATCAGGCAACGGACGATATTTTCTTAGAGTCAATTTTATACTACAACCGTTTGACAGACATGATAGTTTCAAATGTCCCAATCGGTGACATTGACAATGATGGAGCGGTCGAAACTCAAAATCAAAACTTCGGTAAAGCGGACTTGTATGGCGTCGAGTTTCGCAATCGTTTTTCAATAGGGCAATCCGCCAAACTATTTTTTAATTTGACGATTCAAGAAGCTGACTCAAAACAAAGTCAACAACAATCGCCGACTGAGACAAGGGTTCCTAATACGGCCAAGTACAAAAGCAATTTAGGTATCGATTGGCGTCTCGACGAAAGTTCCTCCCTCTACATCGCCGCCCGTTACGTCGGTGCTCGGTCAACGGCTGCGACGAATCCTCGTGTCGAAGTAAACGATTATTTTGTCAGCGACATCGCTTGGAATTATTCCTTTTCTGATCGCAACAATACCAGCTTCAATCTTAAGATTAACAATATTTTTAACAATAGGTACTTTGACCCTGCCGTCCGAAGTGCGGATGGCTTAACCTTTCCCACACAGTATGAATACCCGGGTATCAATGTATTACTGAGCTTTAGGCTCGATTTTTAGCTTATTGTTGAAATGGAAATACCGTCAGAAACAACCCAATGAAGAAAGAAAAATACTGAAAAGCGAATAAACTCATATTCGACATCATTAACTACAAATCCACTAAAATTATAGCGCACAATATTCTATAAACTTCGTTCTTTATTCAAAATTCATAAAAAAATAAAGTCAGTTTTTCTAGCACCGATAACTCACTCGAATAGCAAGAATAGTTTTTCCTGACATCCACGAAAAGACATGGAGGTTACCATGTTGCCACCAATAAACCTACCAACCATGAATGTTGGCATTGGGGTCACATCAGACTCACAAAATTTAACAAGACAGATGTTTGAACCCCGTAATTTGACATCACCGCGAAATAATAAGCAAAGTACTTCACTCGCTGCGAAAGAAGCACACTTTGCTGCTGAAACAAATATCAACCAAGCCATTGCAACTGAAAAAGAAAACCTATTACTCTATCAGCTAATGAAAGCAATAACTCAGCACACTAAAGGGCTCAAATCAGAGCGCTCTAATTATTCAAACAACCTTGATTTTTCGGCGAGTTTTGTCATAGAAAACAGTTTAAGCTTTGCCAACCAAAGCTTCTCCCTAGATACCCTAGGTGCAACCTCGCGAGCATTTTTTAATTTAGAATTTAGCGAAGCAATTCAGGCAAGCATTAACCTGTCTTTTGACGCAAACACTAACAATCTGAGTTTTTCTTTTGAACTTTTTCAATCGCGCTCTTTTAGTTTGACATCAACTATTGAAACCGCAACGGAGCAAGTTGACCCATTAATCATCAACTTATCTAACCAGGATTTTAACTTCGATTTATCCAATGAAGTCAGTCTTGACTTAGATGCAAATGGATTAATCGACCGCTTTTATTCGCCCGCTCAAGATAATTACTTCTTGGCCTTTGATAAAAATTTGAATGGTAAAATCGACAATGGACTTGAGTTATTTGGCGATGCTGGCGGCTCTAAAGATGGGTTCGCAGCGCTCAAACAATATGACGCAAATACCGATAATGTTATCGATATTGAAGATGAAGTCTACAGCCAGCTTTCGCTTTTATCATTCGATCAGCTCGGCAATCAACAGATAGTTAATCTAGTTGAAACTAAGATAGCTTCAATTTCTCTTGATGCCGCTTACGCAACTAAACGTTATCGAGACAACAACCAACTGATTGCTACTTCATCGGTTAAATCTTCAAATGGAACACTGGGTCAGGTGGGAGACTTTTTAATCACGGTACGTTAAATTCAAACACAGCTTTCGAAAAATATAATGAACAAATTAATTGATATTCAAGTCGAGTTCTAGCTCTATTTCAGAGTCTAATTTTAAATTTGGCAAGCGTTTCACTTTAAATTGCCATTCGAAAACAAAGTTTTCCGTTTCGATCGGATTTTCTCGATCAATTTGCGGTATAAATTTAGCCAGGAAGATAGCACGAATGATCTCATCTTTTGCTAAGTCATCAGGCGTTATTTGCAGTTCAGCAATTCTTGTGACTTCTCCTCGGTCAGAAATATCGAGAAGTGCAGATACTGTGATTAATTCAAGGCCAGGTCGAAAACTCATCTCGTAAACAGGCGGTAAGATAGAGCTGAGTGCCGCAGGCCCATTAACAACCGATTGCCTTTTGTTCGACTCGGCTTGATTAGGCCCAGTTTTATTGGACCCGGTTTGATTAGACTGATTTTTGTTGGACAAGGTTTCATTGGACTGTTCTGGTTCTGCTTGCCCACTCTTAATAGGGGTATTTGGCGTTTGAGAATCACCTTGACTTGATAATATCGCGGGCTGACCTGATAAAGACTCAAAATGAATCATAAAAAGAAGTCCTATCAAGATAAAGCGTATCATAAGCAGTGATCAACAAGCTCTTTAACTAGCCTAAATATTATCCTTCAGTGTTGGTTTCTTCGAGCAAGCCTTTACGCCGAATCAAAACCCAGAATGGAATAATTGACGAGACAAAAATAACACAAGCCATAGTAATGAATATCACTTGATTATCAGTGGCCCCCGCAGCTAATCCGACTAACAATGTTTTCAAACAAAATAACCAATTAGGCAGGTTTAAAAAGCCTATGGCGATCAACATTTCTTTCTTTTTGGCCATTAAAGCTAATGAGATACAAACGATAAAGGTTACCAAGGCAATGGGAATGCTAATTAACACTATCATGTTACTTTTTTCAGCCGCACTAACCCCCAAAGGAAAAAGCATAATGAAAACTGATAACCCAAACACCAAAATCTTGTTCAAATGCTATTCTCCTTAACCCCGCGGCTATTTTGCTTCATATTCGTTTGTTGCATCGTGTTTCGTTTAATCTTTTGGAATTATTCAATCGCGCCCTTGGTCAACTTCTTCCGGTTTGTCTTCATCATTGAGATGTGTCTTAACAACAATCGACATCGGCTCACTGAAGGAATAACGATTACCCTTAATTTCTGCATTTTTTGCTTTTATCGCGAGTCTGATCTCTCTCGAATACTGGCTTCCCAAGGTCACTTTTAATCCAAAATAGATAAAAAAGACACTGTATACGAATACCGAGAAAGACTCATTTTGTAAAATGAAACTTACCACTAGCAAGATTATGCATAAAATTAGAAACCAGCTGTAAATTGGATTGAATTCATAAACAACACCGTCTTCAGACTCGATCTTGCTCAGTGGTTTTAGTTTGAAATCACTCATACTACTTCTTATTAGGCTTAGGACGTTTTAAATCACTGATTTTACAACATTATTTTCCCTAAACGAAACTTACAATAATCCCTTGTTACCAATCCGAAACAACTTTCTATACGTAAATTCTGTCAAATAAGGCAATTTTTAGAACCAAAACCCGTTTTTCATCGTCAATATCACTATTAATTGGCGATGTTTGCTATAGCCATTCAAACTTTGTTACATCTTACACATAATTTGAAAGGTGTTATAGTCATATAATACAGCATACACCTACAGAACATAGGGTGTTTGCTGGAGTGCTCAAAGAATTCAAGATTTGGCACACATTCTGCAAAAGAGCAATTGATACATAGCGGCGAAAATTTTTCGCTATCAAGATAAACAGAATATCAATACAAGGCGCTGGAAAGGTTTAATGATGAAACAGTTACTTAACAATTCAGGTTCTATGTCAAAGGTCGCACTATTCTCATTTTTGTTGGGTTTGTCAGTTCTAACAACAGCTTGTAGTGATAGCGGCAAGTCAGACGACAAACAAGCTAAATCTGAGCAAACTGAAGAAAAGTCAGATAAAGATAAAGCTGACGACAAAACAGCAAGCAACGACAAGCAAGCTAAAGACAAAAAAGAAAAGCCGCCAGTACCAGTCGAAGTCGTCTCTGTTCAGCGCGGTGATATCCAACAAACTTATAGAACGATCACCACGCTTGAAGCAGAGCAAGATGCACAGGTTGTCGCTCGTTCTACCGGTATACTTCAAGATATTCTGGTTGAAGAAGGCGATACCGTCACTAAAGGACAACTTTTGGCACAACTGGATGTTGAAATGTTATCCTTAGAGGTCGCTCAGCTAGAAGCAACCATGAAAAAGCTTAAAAAAGAGCTTGATCGCCAGCAAGCGCTATTCAATCGTAAACTGGGTAGCTCTGATGCGCTCGACAGAGCGCGATTTGAATACGAGTCTCAACAAGCCCAATATCAAGTTTCAAAGTTAAAGCTGCAATATGCGAGCATTAAAGCACCCATTGACGGTGTAATCACTGAAAGAATGGTTAAACCAGGTAACCTGATTCGCGAGAGTGACATTTTATTTAAAATCGTTGACCCTATGTCACTGAAGGCCGTTCTTCATCTTCCAGAAAGAGAGTTGAATCGTGTTAAAAAAGGTCAAAATATTCTACTTGCCGTTGATGCGCTTGATGACCAGATGATAGTTGGGGAGATTGAACGCATTCGTCCGGCGATCGATACTGATACCGGTACATTTAAAGTGCTGGCAAAACTCGATAACTCGGCAAATAACCTGAAATCTGGCATGTTTGGCAAAGTAGAAGTTGTTTTTGATGTTCATGAAGATAGCCTATTAGTTAAGCAGCAAGCGATTATTACTCAAGATAACCGCAGCCACGTTTTCGTTGTTAGAGACAACAAAGCAATGCAAACTCCCGTAAAGATTGGCTTCAAGCATAACGGTATCGTTGAAATCGTTGACGGTTTAGCTGAGAACGACCAAGTGGTAACAACTGGTCAACAGATTCTAAAACATGAATCTTTGATTGAGGTCGTTGGTAACGAAGAGCAATTAGCTGAAAAAAAGCCCGAAACTTCTGAGTCTGACGTCGCCTCCAATCCTTAAATTCAGTTAGTTAATAGTCCGCCAAAATCAACAAAAGACCAGATTAAATCTCGCTAACGAGTGAGTCTGGTCTAACACAAAGGAATTATTATGAATCTAATTGCCATCGCAATTCGTCGGCCTGTTACCGTCGCAATGTTTACTTTGGCCGCCTTGGTTTTTGGTTTAGTTCTGGTTAACCGCCTCGGTTTTAATCTTCTGCCAGAACTCACGTACCCTACTTTAACCGTTCGCACTGACTTTGAAGGTGCAGCACCAGCTGAAGTTGAAAATTTGATTACCCGACCTCTTGAGGGCGCTTTAGGCACCATTAAGGGATTGAGGCAGTTACGCTCGGTCTCAAAAGCCGGTCGCTCTGATATTTACTTAGAGTTTTTTTGGGGGACTGATATCGATGTCGCGAGCCTCGATGTCCGTGAAAAAATGGAACAAGTGCAACTGCCGCTCGAAGTGCCATCACCCTCTCTTTTAAGGTTCAATCCGAACAATGAACCGATCATCCGGATGAGTCTGAGCCAAACCCTCAAGGAAGGCGACGATCCAGTAGCATCACTCTCTAATTTGCGTCGCTATGCCGACCTCAAACTTTCCAGACGATTAGAGACAATAGAGGGGGTTGCCGCAGCTAAAGCGAGCGGCGGACTTGAAGATGAAATTCAAATACTATTAGATCAATCACAACTCGCCCAACTTGATATTACCGTTGCCGATATTGCCAACCGTTTGCGGACTCAAAATATTAATATGAGCGGTGGGCAAATTCGAAATGGTCAGCAACAGCTACTCGTCAGAACTTTCAATGAATATCGCTCGATGGATGATTTTGCCAATACGATCATCTTGTCAAAACAACAACGAGTGGTTCGTTTAAAAGATATCGCTGAAATAAAATTCACCTATAAAGACCCAACCGCTATCATTCGTCACAATGGTGAACAAGCGGTTGAGCTTGCGATATATAAAGAGGGTGATGCCAACACGGTTAAAGTCGCTGAAGCCATGAGTGCCCAACTTGATCGACTGAAGAAAGATATTCCTGAAAATATGGAGCTCATTGTCTTAACAGATGCGTCTAAGTTTATTAATCAAGCAATCAATGATTTGCTTAAGTCGGCATTGCTCGGTGGCGTTTTGGCGATGATAGTCATCTATCTGTTCTTAGGTCAGGCGTTGCCAACTTTTATCATCTCCCTGACTATTCCGTTCTCAGTAATTATTACTTTCAATTTAATGTTCGCTGCCGATATTGATATGAATATTATGTCATTAGGTGGACTAGCGCTTGCCGTTGGAATGCTGGTCGACAATGCAATCGTTGTACTTGAGAATATCGCCCGAAAACGGGAACAAGGCCTCTCTTACGCGCAGGCAGCACTCGAAGGAGCGTCAGAAGTTTCGGGCGCCATCACTGCGTCAACGATGACCACAATCGCAGTGTTCTTACCGCTGGTGTTTGTTGAGGGCATCGCGGGTCAATTGTTTAGAGACCAAGGGTTAACCATCACTTTTTCTCTCATTGTGTCACTCGCAGTCGCGTTAACTTTGATTCCGACTATGGCTGCAACAAGCGCCAAGCCGAAACTTGATACGCCAGTACTTGAGCGACAAAAACGTTCGCCGCTGAAACGCACTCTCCTATTGATCCCTGAGCTTATCGTATTGCTTATCGCAACAATAATTCTCGGCCTTAAATCTCTTGGAAGATTGATCGCTTGGTTATTTAGCTTACCATTCAAGCCTCTCCATGGAGGATTCAACCGTCTATTCAAACTGATTGCAAACTGGTACCACCTTCTCCTAGTCGGTGCATTGAAAGCGAAAACCTTAACCCTAGCCATTGCGTTTGGTTTTCTCGGACTGAGTGCGTTTTTAGTAAACGACCTTTCGCGAGTTGTCCTTCCGGAAATGGCGCAGGGAGAATTCGTTGTAAGAGTGCAGTATCCGCCAGGAACAGCAATTGAATTAACCGACCAAAAAGTTATCGCGTTGTCATCTGGATTATATGAAATTGATGGCGTTAAAGAAGTTTTTGCTACTGCCGGTGTTGGCAACAAGCTTACTGCAAACCCAGAGCAAGAAGGCGAAAACCAAGCTGAGTTTACCCTAATATTAGAGGATGGTTATTCGCGAGAAGATGAAAACCGCCTATTGACTCAGATTCGAGAGTTTTTGGCGAAAGAAAGTAACGGACTAAGTGCTGATGCAGAAAGACCTCAACTATTTAGCTTTACTACCCCACTGAGCATTGAAGTTTATGGTTTTGAAATTGACTCGCTGAAACAAGCCGCCGATCGCATTGTTACCAACTTGTCAAAATCCGATCGATTTATCGATCTTCATACTAATATGAAGCAAGGCTACCCAGAAGCACAAATAACTTTCGATCAAGAACGTATGGCGCAGTTAGGACTTTCGATTGAACAAGCAAACAACGCAGTTGTTAATGCGATCCGCGGTAACAAAGCCACGCGATATCGCCTTCGTGAACAACAAATTGAGGTGCTCGTCAGACTTGAAGATTCGGCGCGAGATGAACTCGATGACGTCAGAAACTTAATCATCAATCCTAATAGTCCTCGTCCTATTCCGCTCCAAGCTGTTGCTGAGATCGTAGAAACTCAAGGACCGAGTGAAATAATGCGAATCGATCAACAACGGGTTATCTTGGTTGAAGGACAAATTCAGTATGGTGGAATCGGCGAAGCCGTTGCGGAAGCGAAAACCATTTTGAATGATTTGCGTTTGCCCTATGGAATAAATATGCAGTATGGCGGCCAAAGTGAAGAAATGGAACGCAGTTATAACTCATTACTGATGGCTTTAGCGCTAGCAATATTTTTAGTGTATTTAGTTATGGCCTCGCAGTTTGAGTCATTGCTCCATCCATTCATTATACTGCTGAGTATACCCTTGGCGGCTATTGGTGCAGTTTTTGCGCTTGTCGTTACCAATACCGAGTTAAGCGTCGTGGTATTCTTAGGACTGATAATGCTAGCGGGTATCGTGGTTAATAATGCCATCGTCTTAATCGACAGAATCAATCAATTGAGACACGAAGGCATCGATAAAGTAGAAGCCATAACCCAAGCTGCTGAATCAAGGCTGAGACCGATTTTAATGACAACCTTGACAACAACACTGGGCATGATTCCACTTGCTATGGGACTCGGAGATGGTGCCGAGGTTAGAGCCCCAATGGCAATTACGGTCATCGGTGGTTTGCTCGCATCAACCTTATTAACATTGGTGGTTATTCCAGTGATGTACCAGATACTGGATCGTAAGAATTATCAAAACCAAGTTGTGTTTGAGCAGGAGGCACAATAAATGTGGTTCACTAAATTTGCTTTAAAACGCCCAGTTACCGTCTCCATGATTTTTATCTGTGCGGTTGTTATGGGCTTATCTGCAAGCCGACTTCTACCGTTGGAGTTTTTTCCAACGGTTCAGTTTCCGGGCGTATTCGTTCAGGCTAACTATCCGGGTTCCTCTCCTGAAGAAATGGAACAGAACATCACTAAGCCACTTGAAGAAGCGCTAGCGACTATTGGCTCAATTGAGCAAATGCAATCCTTTAGTAATGGAGAACGCTCGCAAGTGTTCATGCTTTTTGATTGGGGTGTGAATGCCAAGCTAAAAGGTATCGAAGCAAGGGAAAAAGTTGACGCGATTAAAAATGAACTTCCTTCGGACTTACGCAGAGTTTTTATATTTACAGGAAGTACAAATGATCAACCGATCTTAGAAGCTCGTCTGTCTGCTGACAACGACTTAAGTGACGCCTACCAAGTACTTAATCGCCAACTTAAACAACGATTAGAAAGAATTCCTGGCGTGTCTCGAGTCGATATTCACGGCGTTGCACCAAAAACCTATCAAATAGAATTAATCCCAGAGAGGATCGCTGCTTATGGTATTGATACCGTGAGCTTACTTCAGCGATTACAAGGAACGAACAGCTTGATTTCAGCCGGTGAAGTTGAAAATGAAAATAGTAGTACGCGAATCACGATTAACCAGCAATTTGGTGGTATTGAAGATATTGAAAATTTCATCGTTAACAACCAAGGATTAAAGCTCTCAGATATTGCGCGAATCAAATTTGATAAAGAAGAGATCGAAATTGGTCGCCACCTCGACAGAAAATATGCAGTCGGCATTAATGTCGCTAGAGAAGCTGGGGCAAACTTAGTTGAAACAGCAAATGCAGTCGTTGAGGAAATGAAACGGATCGAAGAGCTACCAGACTTTGAAGGGATAAAGCTTTTCGTGATGGAAAACCAAGCCGATGGTGTTGTCAGTTCACTCAATGATATCGCTCAGTCAGGATTGATTGGTTTTATCTTATCGACGATCGTTTTGTTTTTATTTTTACGAGATGTCAGATTAACGCTTATTGTATCCCTCGCAGTCCCCTTCTCGCTGTTGATTACTTTTGCCGCGATGTACTTTTTAAACGTGAGCCTTAATCTTCTGTCAATGATGGGTCTTATGTTAGCGATCGGTATGCTTGTTGATAATGCGGTGGTCGTTAGTGAGAGTATATTTGGCTATCGCCAACAAATGCCAGACAAACCGATCGAAGCAACCATTAAAGGCGTTAAGGATGTTGGTATTCCGGTTGTTGCAGGGACGATCACCACGGCTATCGTTTTCTTACCCAATATTATTGGTGAAAAAATGGATATCACCGTTTTCTTGAGCCACGTCGCAACCACGATTGTTATATCCTTGGCTGCTTCATTATTTATTGCGACCACTATCATTCCTTTGTGTTTAAGCAAAATCAAATCACGAGATATGACGATTAGTCACACTGATACGGTTAAAGAACATGGTCGTTACTCAGCATTTCTGACTTGGTTGATGACACACCCTGTTGTTGCAGGACTACTCGTAATCAGTATGTTTGCGACAGTGATTATTCCTGGCACCTTCGTTAAAAGTGAAATGTTTCCGGAAGAAGAGCGAACTCGCCTTTATATGGATTACCGAATTCAAGGTAACTATGAACTTGAAAAAGTTGAGCAAAATGTTGACCGAATCGAAGACTTCTTATACGCCAATCAACAAGAACTTGATATCAAGAATGTCTATTCTTATTACACTAATAATGCCGCCGGTTCGACATTACTGTTAGTTGACGATGACCTGCGGACTAAGACGAATAAAGAGATTAAAGCCTTCATCGAGAAAAATATGCCAAAGATTGCTATTGGCGACCCTGGCTTTGATCGTCAACGCACTGGCAGTCAAGACGCTTTAACGATCGGTATCAATGGTGAAGATACCCAAACACTTCTCGATCTTGCTCAAGCGGTCACACCGCTCCTGCAAACGATTGAGGGGGTTACAGCGGTAAAACCGAGCGCGAGAAACGGCACTCAAGAAGTCAAGATAGTACTGAATTCAACCAAGTTAAATCAGTTAAGTCTAACGCCTGAAACAGTCGCAACCAATGTCTCTATCGCATTGAGAAAGCAACAACTAAGAACTTTCCGTTCTGATTTTGGTGAAACAGATATTACCTTAACTTTTGAAGGCCAAAAGCGAGCTTCAATTAACGACCTTGCCGGTTTACCAATTGAGTTACCGAACCCTCAACCTGGCGGCAGCGATACCGTGAGACTTGACTCGGTTGCCCAATTAAACATTACTCAATCTCTGCCACAAATTGTTCGTTATGACAGACGAACTTCGGTACGACTAAATATCGACTACTCAGATACAACCGCTGAAAAAGTTCGTGAAGAAGCCAATAAAATCATGAAGGGTTACAAACTACCAACAGGGTACAGCTGGGGCTTTGGCCGTAGCACTGATCGTGAAGAAAAAATTGGCAAGATTATGATGACGAATATGCTATTAGCGATCTTAATGATCTTTATCGTCATGGCTGCTTTGTTTGAGTCGCTTATGCTTCCGATAGCCGTTATCACATCGATTGGCTACGCTGTTGTTGGCGTTTTCTGGTACTTCTTTGTGACTAATACGACCTTATCCTTGATGGCTATTATTGGAATTTTGGTATTAATGGGAGTCGTTGTAAATAACGGCATCGTATTGGTTGATAGGATCAATCACTATCGCAAAGAAGGCTTTCATAAAAAAGATGCTGTACTGCATGCAGCCAACGATAGGATCAGGCCGATCTTAATGACTGTATTAACAACAATATTAGGCTTGTTACCTTTAAGTCTTGGTGATACTCAATTAGGGGGAGATGGACCGCCTTACTTCCCAATGGCCAGAGCCGTTATCGGTGGATTGGGTTACTCCACAATTACAACGCTTGTATGTTTACCCGTCATCTATTTATTTCTTGACTACACGCGTGAATTCTTTGCTAACTTGTGGGGCTCTGTCGGCCAAAAAGGGACCAAATGGAGTTTCTCGAATGCGAGACTCGAGTCTCGCATTAAATAAAGCCTATTTCCGCCATCTTAAACAAGCAGATGGCGGTGCTTTCTACGCTAATTATAATTCGTTAAACCATGCCATTAGCAACATCCTATCTTCCGTCGACACAACATCTCAAACATGAAATGGCTTTTCAGCCAAACCAATCCCACACGGCTCAGTTGATTAAAAGAAAATAGCCGTCTATTCTTTTAAAGTTAAGAAAAGGAATCTCTTTAAGACAATCGAAGGTTAAAAGGTTGCAGCTACTCAACCAAGATAAGCTGATAGACGAACTGATTACTCTGTTTGAGAGTCAACTATCTGCGCCTAATTTTCGCTCTCAATCAACTCGTACAAAAATTTTAGAAACCATTCAAAAAAACTTAATCGCAGATATTTCAGCAGAAACAAAAAACGTCAGTATTTTACTCTCCGATCTCCGTGGCTTTACCGCCATGTCAGAGAAGTACTCCCCCTTACTCGTCATCGAATTACTCAACCGTTATTTTTCTCGAATGAGTGAAATTATTGATAAATATGATGGCGTGATTGATAAGTTTATGGGTGACTCAATCATGGTCCTTTTTGGGGCGATTAAGAGCTCAAGCGATGATCTCACCAACGCAATTGCTTGCGCGATCGAAATGCAAATGGCGATGTCAGAAATCAATCATATCAGCCAATCGCTCGGTATGGAAAACTTATACATGGGGATAGGGGTTAATACCGGTGAAGTCGTAGCAGGGACATTAGGATCAGATATCTACCGAGAATACACAGTGATTGGCGATCAAGTTAATTTAGCTTCTCGGGTAGAAGCCCACAGTCTTCGTGGTCAGATACTATTGACCGAAAACAGCTATCAATTAGCAAAGGATAAAATTGAAGTTGGCGAAGTTAATAAAGTCTATGTCAAAGGTAAAACTGAGCCTGTCACCATGTATGAACTCAAAAGAATAAAACACCCTAAAGACCTTACCGTTCCCCTAAGAGAAATTCGCAAGAGCCCTCGAGTAGCAGCCAATATACCCATTACATTTCAAAAAATTGATCAAAAAAAGATTTTGACGGAGACCTTTCAAGGGATTGCTGTCGATATCAGCTACGGTGGATTATACGCAACTCTCGACTATTCTATTGCGCAATTTTCTGAAATAAAAATGAAAGTATCGTTATCCATAATTGGCAGCGAAAATAGCGACATTTACGCACGTGTTTTAAAGTGTGAAAAAATCGATGAGCAATATCATGCGCATTTTGAGTTTACTGCCATTGATGAGAAGGCTAAAAAAGCGCTCAAAGCGTACGTTGATCAGATGATTTGAAAGAGCAATTGCTTAATGCGTTGCACTACACCTTCAGACAATCTAAAGCATATGACCTTAAAAAAGGTTCTAGAGTACAGGCACTTCTTCCGGATCGATTAATTTAGAAACTTTGTTGGCAGATTTTGTTTGCTGCGCTTGAAGAATTAAATCTCGTGTCAATTGAGGCGCCAAGGTTTCAATGAAGGCGAAGATATACTCCCTAAAATATAGATTACGATCAAAAACCACATTGACTAAAGATGGTGCGAACAAGTGATCGAGTGGGATCTTTACCAAGTCAGAGTCTAAGTGCTCCTCGTACGCCATGTTAGCTATTACGCCGACACCAAGCCCCATTCGAACATAAGATTTAATAACTTCGCAGTCGGTCGCACTAAACACAATCTCAGGCGAAAAACCGTGCTCTTTAAACTTAGCCAAAATCGGATTTCTATCGCCGCCCATACTTGTATGAGTCAGTAAAGGATATTGCGCTAGGATATCAAAATTGATCAGTTCTTTTCGTGTGAGTGGATGTCCACTTGGAACGATAATACACCGCTTCCACGAAAAGCAGGGCAAGTGGACTTTATCAACAAATCCATTTTCACCAGCGTGAACCAATGCGAAATCAAGTTTCCCTTCATCTAAATCGGAATTTGTTTGTTGGCCGTTACTTTGGAATATGTGCAAGGCCACTTTTTGATATTGCTTACGGTAAGACTCGACGACATCGGGTAAAAAATATCGTGAAAAGGTGTGAGTCGTTGAGAGGTTTAAACGCCCCTCTTTGTGATTTACATGACTTGCAGCAATATCCTGGATTTTGCGGACCTGCTTAAGGATGTGTTCAGCAACCGGTAATATCTCCCTGCCCGCAGGCGTGATATTCGTCAAGTGCTTTCCGCTTCTAACGAAGATTTCGACGCCTAATTCGTCTTCCAAAAGTCTGATCTGTTTGCTGATCCCAGGCTGGGAAGTAAAAAGGCTTTCCGCTGTTGCTGAAACATTGAGTTGATTCCGAGCAACTTCAAAAATATATTTAATTTGCTGAAGTTTCATTGAATTTCCATGGTCAAATGAAGCTAAACGATTAGGACTTAGTGGTTTTTATGCTGCAAGCTTCTCCTAACGTTTCGTATTGATTAACCTCGCCCCTACTACGATTCACCGAAAACGACTGCTTATAGTCAAAACTGATAAGAGCTTAATTTACTATAAGCATAGACCCATTTCGGTAATTCACAAGAAAATCGCTTGATTTGAGGTGCTTAAACTGAACATTTTTTAAACAAAAATCAATGAATGGATAAAGTTTCGTCTCAGCGAAAATAATAATTATATTTTTCAGCAAGTTAGCGGATAAATATCCCACCAAAACCGATCGACAAATAAGCCGCAAACCGGGGCCGTTTCGTCAAAATGTCTGTGAGATTAATGATAAGTTGTTAGTTGCAGGGAGGTTAATAAGGCTTATAAAATGGTATTATTCGTTTGCTACGCCATGCGGCACGTGCCCCGTTGCCACGTGCTCTACCGCCGAATCACAGTGCGACGATTGATCATCAAAAAATACGTCAGCTTCGAATGACTTGAGAAACTGACCTTTCGGCATACCTCCTAAGAAAAGCGCTTCGTCGATACGAATATCCCACTCTCTCAGTGTTTTGATCACACGCTCATGCGCTGGTGCAGAGCGAGCCGTGACTAAAGCGGTTCTGATTGGGCATGACTCGGCCGAATATTCTTTTTGTAAACGATGAAGTGCTGCGAGAAAATTCTTGAATGGGCCACCCGCTAGCGGTTTGTCTGCTGAAGCGGTCTCACTATCTGTAAAGGCCTTCAATCCGCTCCGTTTGTAAATTTTTTCAGCCTCATCAGAAAAAATTACCGCATCACCATCAAATGCAATCCTCAACTCAGGCGAAGAATCTTTTTGAGTATTATTACGTGGGAGTATCGTCGCCGCTGCGAAACCATCCTCCAGCGCTGAGCGCACGTCACTAGGATCAGTCGATAGAAAAAGATGAGAAGCGAAAGCTGACACATAGCGATACGGGCTTTGACCTGAGGTAAAAGCCGCCCGTGATATATTGAGCTGGTAGTGTTGAATCGAATTGAACACTCTGAGGCCAGTATCTGCACTATTTCTTGACAATAACACTACTTCGACAATTGGCTGTTCAGGCGCCTGATGATTGAGCGCTAATAGCTTTTTGACTAATGAGAATGCAGCACCGGGCTGAAGCGGTGTGTCTTCATTGTCTATTTGATATTTTGAGTAGGCTTCAATCCCTTTGTTTTCAAATATTTCATGACTTTCACTGAGGTCAAATAGCGCTCTCGACGAAATTGCAACGACCAATTTTTCACCAAGCTTTGAAGCCATACTAAATCCCTGAATTAAATAAGTTTTCTGCTATATTTAGATATTATAACTATACTTCTAATAACAATTAATCGCTAGCCTGCTTTCCATGAGCGGTTTGTTAGCTTGATAGTAACGATAACGTAACCATTTTAGCTTTTGAGATAACTAAATCATCCATGAATACACCTCGAATTCGATATTCTGAAAAATCGGTTCTTATTATCGAAGATTTTGCCGAATTTGCGCGCTCACTAAAAGGCATGGTGCACACTATTGGCTGCCAAAAAGTACGTACGGTGCACAATGGTGAGGATGCTATTCAAGCCTGTAAAGAACAAAAGTTTGACATTATCCTCTCTGATTACAACTTAGGCGATTCAAAAGATGGCCAGCAAATTTTAGAAGAGCTTATCCACTTTAATCTCATCAAAACCAATACGGTGTTCATAATGATCACCGCCGAAAATACTACCGCGATGGTCATGGGCGCACTCGAGTTTCAACCAGATAGCTACTTAACCAAGCCCTTTAATGGTTCGCTACTTAACTCTCGCTTGGACCGAGCGGTCAGCAAAAAGGATGCGTTAGCGCCGGCAGAAAGGTTAATGCGCAAGAAGCAGTGGCAGCAAGCCCTCGAAACCTGTGAAAAAACCGCGAACGACTTTCCAAAATATCGCATGGCCTGCTTACGCCAAAAGTTTGAATGCTTGCGAGGTCTGCAAAGATACGATAGAGCGTTAGAGTTAGCTACACAGATTGTTAATGAGCGCCCTATTCCGTGGGCAATGATGGGCGTTGGTGAAATCTTCGTCGCTAAAAAACAAGTAGAGCGCGCAATCGACTTGTTCAGCGATATGATTAAGGAATTCCCGATGGTGCTTGAGGGTTATGACTGGCTAGCAAAACTGCTCTATCGCAAAGGTCAAGTATTAGACGCGCAACGAGTACTAGAAAAAGCCGTCGAGCGCTCACCAAAAGCATTAAAGCGCCAAAAATTATTAGGCAAAGTTGCCGAAGAAAATGATGACATAGAAACCATGGCAAACGCATTTAGACAAGCAGTTAAGTTCGGAAATAATTCTGCGTTCGCCTCGCCTGACGAGTTTATTCAACTAACAAAATCAATCGGCATGCAGCTCCAGGGAGTTTCTGACAAAGACCGCACTAAGCTAGTCGAAGAAGCAGAGAGCGTTTTTGATAAATTGGACACCAAGTTTAAAAGAGATCCAACTGTGCAGTTTCGTTCTGCCGTTGCCCATGCAAGCTTCGGCTCGATTACCAATGATGAAAAAACAGTCGAAAAATATTTGAACAATGCCAATCGAATTTATGATCGCATTGAGGAGCACTTGGGTTCAAAAGAAAGTATCGAGATTTCTGAGTCGCTTAAAAATTTAGGACAAAATGAGCTAGCCGAAAGTATTTTAGAAGAAGCATTTGAACAATACTTCGATGACCCTCAGTTTATTGCTAAAGCCTCACAACTAACAACCAATAAACACTTAATCGAAAATAGTAAGAAAGCTGAAAAACTTAATAATGAAGCCATCAGCTACTTCAAAAAGAATGATTTTAATTCGGCGATTGATTTCTTTGCACAAGCTTCTGAAATAGCGCCAAACAACGTAAATATTAATTTGAATTTCGTACAATCATTGCTCAAACGATCGCAAATTGGCACCAATGCCGCAAAAGATCTCGAACAGGCCGAAGAAATATTATCGGGAGTCACTAGGTTAAGCCCACAAGACTCGCGGTTTGCTCGATATTCGGAACTCAATCGTCTCACTCAACTCATGCTACAAAGCTTATAACAATGCATAATTCAGAAAATATTTTTAGCACAATTCTCGCTTCAACAGTTCATGACATGAAGAACTCTTTAGGCATGATGCTTGAAGCGTTGGACTCGTTGCTCGATAAACTTGAAGACTCAAAAACCGATCCAAAATATGGAATTGTTCAATACGAGTCAATGCGGGTCAATAATTCACTGATGCAACTGCTCGCACTCTATAAGATCGAAAATAACCAGTTACCTTTCAATCCGAGTTATCACAATGTCTATGACTTTATTGAAGAACAAATATTAATTCATGAACCTTTACTCAAAGCCAAGGGTTTTAACTATACCATTGACGTCGATGAAGATATCGAAGCGGTGTTTGATGAATCTTTGATTTCGATGGTGGTTTCAAACATAATTGGCAATGCGATAAGATATGCACATTCAGAAATACGAGTAAGCGCTGAAATTGATGAAAGGCTGAGCATCATTATTAATGATGATGGCCCTGGATACCCAGCACAAATGATTGAACTGGTTGGCGACTATATGTTGGGGATTAATCAGAGTACAGGGAGTACTGGACTGGGATTGTTTTTTGCCCAGAAAGTCGCAGAGTTACACTCGCATGGGGAGAAAAGTGGAAGTATCGAACTTGCCAATGGAGGCAAGCTCGGTGGTGGCGCTTTTTTAATAAATATTCCCTAGCATTAAACGAATTGATTAAATATCTTAAGGTTAAATCCGGCTTAAATGAACAATAGAAAACGGCCATAAAAATAGAAAGAAGAGTTCAATGGATACTGTAATGACCATGTTGTTGATTTTTATCGTTTTGGCTGCCTGCATTGGTGGTTTAGCGGTAATTCAAAAGCGAGAAAAAGAAAAAGAAGCTTTAAGACAACAAATCGCAAAATTCAAATATCGAGCAAATCAAGCATCAACAATTTTGTCTAATGTTGAAATGTTACCTGTGGGTACAGAAACCCGGCAAATTGTTTTGCAATATATTTTAGGTTATCTCAATGCGATTCAAAAGCTCTCGCCACATGACCTCTCGGCAAATAACAATATTCAATCAGTTAAAAAAGCCCTCGAAAAACCGCAAAGTCCTGTCGACAGTCAGAGCTTGGTGATCCCGAATAATCCACAAGAGCTTAAATTACAAATTAACCGCCTGACTAACTTGGCGAAATTCATTAGCAAACTAAAAACCTCTCCTGCAGTAACCAGTACCTTGATTCCCATTTCGATTCAGAAAATTATGTCGCTGGTTTCTGAGTCAAAAATTTGTGCTTATATTCAACAGGGCAAAAACGCTCTATCAGAACATAAATACGTGCCTGCGCAACGGCTTTTTACACTGTCTCAAGACATGTTAGATAAAATTCCTAATAAAAATGCTCGTCTCACTCAGTTGCAAGCTGATTTGCAGGAGCTCATCAAAAGTACGCCCGCTGACGCTCTCAATACCGCGCTCGACTTTAATGAGGAAGCAACACCAGAAGAAAGCGAGCAATCTGGCACCGAGGATAGTACTGATGAGCTTTTCGGCCCAAAAAAGAAGTGGTAGCTATTAACGACTAATCGAAAGCAAAAGCCCTGTTGTTCAACTCGACTGAACTCATTGTGCTTTAATTCATTGTGCTTTAATTCATTGTGCTTTAATTCATTGAGCGTTAACTCATTGCGCTAGTGATATCAGTGTAGAGCTTTTCATTTTCTTTATTAATTTTAGCTAAATAACGATGCGCCTCGACAACTCGCTTGAGCGTCTGCTGTTCGTTTTGGTTGCCATCAACTAACTCAGTCATCTCAGCAGGTGCGACTTTAGGATCGTCAAACACTAGCTCAAATACTTGGTCGAAACATACTCGTTTAATAATATTGTATAGCTCGCTTTTCTTTAAAAAGATAACCGGTCGTTGGTCAGCTAATTTTCGATATTCAATGGCAACTCTCGCGAGAAGTCCCAATGCTGTACTATCTAAGATGTCTGCGTCCTCGAGATCGATAACAATCGCCTCAATTTCCGATGCACCTGAAAACATTTGATCGATATGATTTTCGAGCCCACCACAATGAGAATATCTAACGGTTCCCAAGAACTTTATGTACCTGATGTTATCGATGCTTGCGGCGTAGATTGATCCACTCATTATTATTATTCCTTTTTAATGTAGAACACTGTCACGTCATCCGGCAAAGTATCCTCTGGATACTTTTTAACAGGATACATCAAGTTTTCAACATCTATCCCGTGTGACATCACATAATCGTATAAATAAGCCTCACCTTCTAGGTGGCTATCAGCACTTTTGACTTCTAACCAACCATCCGAAACCATTAGTAACTTAAAATCTTTAGCCAAAGAAACTTGGCGATTTTCAAAACTTGCCCATTCAAATAAACCGACCGGAAATCCACCATCTGTTAGCAACTCGACTCTTCCATTGTTAACCATAATCGGCGCAGGGTATTGACCAGCAACGCAATAATCTAAAGTCGATAAATCGTTATCTATTACCCCATAAAACAGGGTGATATGCTTCCCAAGGTTTGCATTGATCAACTCTTGGTTAAGTTCTGTGATAAAGGTTGCGGGATCAATGATTGCTTCATTTTTACCACTACGAAAGTCTCGCAGTGGCTGATTAATAAGACTTTTCAAAGTCATGGTGACAAACGCAGCCGCAGCGCCATGTCCCGAGACATCAGCGATATAAAAACCGGTAAACCTGTCAGAAATTTGAAAATAATCGATAAAGTCGCCACTTAGATTCAATGAAGGGACAATAACATGTTGGAATCGATAACCATTAATAAACGCCTGAGGCTCAGGAAGGAGCTGTATTTGTGCTCGCCGCCCTGCCTCTTGATCTTCTTGCAGTAACTCTAAATTACGTTCGAGTTCGGCATTAGCCGTTTCCAACTCTTTACGATAGGAGCGATTCTGTTCTTCCAATTCATGGCGGCGCAATGCGTTCGCAACGGCATTTTCCAACACAGCCATATCGGTCACGGGCTTTACAATATAATCCAGCGCGCCTAATCGCAGGGCCTCTACAACATCGTTTATCTGTCCTGCACCAGAAACCATAATTACCGGGGTATCAGCAGCGATCTCTGTCATGGTCTTGAGTACTTCTAGACCATCCATCCCAGGCATGCGAAGATCACACAGAACAACGTCGGGAAGGTTACTTTTAAATAGCTCGACCCCCTGTTGACCATCTTGCGCTTCAATAATATCGTAACCACTATCTTCTAAGTAAACAGCAATACTCTGTCTCACTAGCGGCTCATCATCGATTACCAGCACTTTGCGAAATTCTGTCGACATCGGGAGCTGGTACACTTTAGAATCCATTTAATCTCTTTACGGCCATATTATTTTCATTATCAGTTTAGGATATATAGCATACCATCGAATTATCACAAGCGAATTGTTGATAGTTTTTTAATTGACGCTCCTGCGTTTATTTTCTAGTATGAACCCCAACAAGACTTACAAAAACCAACCGGGAGGAAATGTTCGATGTCATCAGTCGATCATAACTATGAAGAAAAAAGAAACTTTATTCGCATGTTCGTCGATGCGAAGGTCACAATAACCGACCCGGAGACAGGCCAAGTCTTTCAAGGCGACAGTAAAAACTTAAGCGGTGATGGCGTGATGTTTATCACCGACCAAAAATTCAATGAAAATCAAATGCTTAGCGTAGATATTCGCTCTGAGCAAAGTAAACTCGCTCCCTTGACTGCAAAATTTGAGGTGAAACGCGTCATTGATTTAGGCGAAGGTAAGTACGAAATAGCTGGTACCATTAATAGTGTTTCATAGCGACTTATGACAATTAATTGCGATTTAATTGATGTGACAACGTCCAAGAACCACAAAAAAGCAGCCAAATGGCTGCTTTTTTCTTGAACATCTCATTAATCAAGACGTAAGACCCGATCATAACCCCTAAAAGTCACAATCCTCCTCGTCTTCTTCATCGCATTCATCGTCTTCAAACGGCACTTCACCATCCAACACTTTAAATCGTCGATTTTGCAAATAGACGTCTCGCGTGAATGCATATTCATCAATCACGTCTTTAAGCTGCTCCTCGAGCGGTAACAACGCCGAGCGCGTGTCAATTAGCTGTAATACGTTGACAGAGTAACGAGTCAGGTCATGGTCGATGTGGCTAACGGGATCCAATTCTCGATCAACAGGAAAGGCAGCGGTATCTCTCAAAGTTGAGAAACCTAAAAACGGCAACATAACATAAGGACCAGACTCGACTCCCCAGACACCGAGCGTTTGTCCAAAGTCTTCATCGTGCTTTTCTAACCCCATGTCACTCGCATGGTCCCAAAGTCCACCTATTCCGAGCGTCGTATTGACTAACAATCGACCGATATCAGAGAAAGAATCACCGATCTTACCTTGCAATAAATTGTTAGCGGCGTTTGAGACGTCTTCTAGGTTGCTAAAAACATTCGAAACGCCAGTTTCTACAATATCTGGCGTTACGGCCTTGTAGCCTAGGGTAAGCGGCTTAGCGACGTTATCATCGACTGCTTTATTAAATTTGTAGACGCCTCGATTCCATCCTTCCCACGGATCATCTTTATTGGTACCGGTACTTGCGCAGCCAGAAACAATCAAAGCCATTAAAACGAGCAGTAATTTCTTAGTTAACATCCCTTCAGCCTATGGTTATTCATTCGTTCAATTAGAGCGATACTTCTCTTAAAAGTTTAAAAACGTTCAAAAATATATTTTATAAAAATAATCTACATTAACCAATCAATACGTTAACCAACTCAACTTTGATCAGCGGACATAAAAAAACTCCAACTATACAATTAAGTTGGAGCCTTTTAAGAAGATTTATTTGGTATTAAATCAGATAACTACTTGCGACCGCATTTGCCTTCGCCGCACTTACCTTCTTTTTTACCTTTTTTGTCGCCGCATTTACCTTCGCCGCACTTGCCTTCTTTCTTACCTTTTTTATCACCACATTTGCCTTCACCGCATTTGCCGTCCTTCTTGCCTTTCTTGTCGCCGCACTTGCCTTCGCCGCATTTCTTGTCTTTTTTCTTCTTGTCGCCGCACTTGCCTTCACCGCACTTACCGTCTTTATGACCGTCAAAAGTTTGGATCTGCTCAGCTTCAGCGAAAGGATTTGCTTCAGCAGACGCAGTGCCACTGAACGCTAAAACCATTAACAAAGAACCGATGATCGCAGTTAATTTAGATAGTTTTTTCATGAGAGTTTTGCTCCGTTATTAAGATATTTTAATCCACCCAATACGTGGGTAACTCATAGAGTCCACATGTTGTAAATTGTTACACCTGACAACCTAAGTGGCAGTCGATGACCGAGATGCTTTATTTATTTCTTGTTATTCTCGTGTGAAATTGAGAGGGTTCAAAACGACATAATGCGAATACAGCATCACCCGCCTCCATCTATCCATGATTACGAGACAAAGCTTCCTGGGCTTAGGTTGCTACAGGTGGTTGTAATTTGCAATAAAAAAATGTGCAATTAATCACAAAAAACCATCAAATTAACGCAAAAATTACTTCTTCTTGCTAACTAATTGAATTTTATAAGCTTTATTGGGCTCGATTAGCCACGAGCGCTTTCGCTTGATTGATTTGTTGCTGAATGAATTGTTTTGACCTTTGAGACAACCCAGGAAGATCACGAAACCTTTCCCAAACAGCAATTGCGCCTTCGTACTGTTGACCTCTGAGGTAGGTAAATCCGAGCGTTAAAAGCGCACCTTGATGAGACGGCGCTTTGGCTAATGCCCGTTGCAAGAGTTTAATGGCTTTTTGTCGTGACTCTGCTTCCGACTTGGCACCCAAGATTTGCGCCTTTGCAACCATCCAATCAGGGTTTTCTTCAATTTGAATTGCTCTTTGCCAACTCGCTAACGCTGCGTCTTCCATATTTAAACGGAGGTAAGCACCACCAAGTTCAAACCACAAATCCCCCCTTTTAGGATTTTCAAACGCTTGGGTGCGTAAACTAAGAATGAAGTCTTGCATCGACATATTGACTTGTCGCGGATCGCCCGATAGCTTGAGCGTTTCACTTTCTAATTTGACCTTTTCCCAATCCATTTGTTTATCGAGCGTTGGCCAAAGGTAGTAGGTCAAAGCGGCAAACACAATCGCAATTAATGGCAACAATAATTGGTACTGAGAGTCTAACTTTAAGCCATCGCTAGAAAAGTCTTCCTTAGCAGGCCGACGCATTGTGTAGTAAAAAATAAAGCCCGCTGCAAATACAGAAATTAGCAGGATTGAAATAATTAAACTAGTCATCACTCGACTCTACTTTATTGTTTTTATACCAGATTAAAAATCCTGTTAATGCTAAGACTAAAAAGATGAATGGCCCTACCCACAAAATAATATTTGATTGGATCTCAGGCTCATACAAAATGAACTCACCATAACGTTGTTTCATAAAACTAAGAATTTGCTCGTCTGTTTTACCGGCAATAATTTGCTCATAAACGATCTGTTTAAGATCTTCAGCGACCATAGAGTTTGAGTCTGCGAGATTTTGGTTTTGACAGGTAGGACAACGTAGCTCAGCCACCAAAACTTTGAATCGCTTCTCTTGAAGTTCATTCTCAAATTTAAAAATCGCAACATTTGCTGTTGCAATCAATGAGAAAAAACTAACAAAGATAAATGTGAAAAATTTCATTTAAAACCCTTGCTTAATTTGGCTGATTAGTGGCTCAAACTTCTCTTCAAAAACCGCTGGAGTGACAACGCCAACATGACGGTAACGCACCTTACCGTTGGGTCCTATCAAAAACGTTTCAGGTGCGCCATAAACACCAAACTCAATACCTAACCTGCCACTAGAATCGAAAAGGATGTGCTCATAGGGGTTACCTTGAGTCTCGAGAAAATATAACGCTTTATCTTTTTTGTCTTTATAGTTTAAGCCGACGATTTGTAGATCATCGCGCTGCGCATAAATGTCCCAATACGGATGCTCGTCATAGCAAGCTGGACACCAACTGGCGAAGACATTCAACAATGATATTTTTTCCTTAAATAAATCTGGCGTGTGTTGTTTATTTTCATCAAGCAACTCACTAACACTAAACTGTGGTACAGGTCTATCGATAAGCTGCGAGGGTAACTCACTTGAGGTATTACTCAGCGACCACCACAAAAACCACATAAATCCAGCAAAAACTAAGACAACCGAAATGCCCTTTAATGGATTCACTTTATCACTCACGCAGATTCTCCAACGGTTGTACCTATCGGGTCTTGAGTCGTCTCTTTATCGGGCGTTTTATGCGAATCATGTGCCGTTTTAGGTAACTGGCGGAAACGACGATCCAGTGCCGCAATAATTCCACCGATTCCCATAAAGATCGCGCCCATCCAAATCCATCGAATAAACGGTTTAACGTAAATTCTGACAGCCCAGACTTGTTGTTTGTCGTCGAGAGCTTCGCCAAGCGAGACGTAAATATCTCGGGTTAATCCAGGATCAATTGAAGCCTCAGTCATGATTTGTTTACCCGCCAAATAGTATCGTTTTTCAGGAGCAAGGACGGTAATCTCATCGCCATTTTCAGACACCATAAAACTCACCCGAGACGCCTCGTAGTTTTGCCCTTTGATGTATTCTGACTTGAGCATTCTAAATTCATAACCGCCCACCTCAACAGTCTGCCCGACACCTACTCGAAGATCTTTTTCGACACTGTGTAGACTGGAGATAATAATGCCTATGAGCGTTACTGCGACACCTAGGTGTGCGATAACCATTCCTAAATTAGCGTTTGATAACTTGCTTAGCTTGCTTTGCCAGTTCGCATGTCGTGTTGTATGAGATAAGAAAAACATACTCGAACCAGCGATCCAAAATGACAAAAACAAACCAGATAACACCCATAGATAAAATTCACCGAGGGAGAAAGTTGCAATCAGCGATAGGACCAAAGCAACAATGGCGATTTTTACTAAAACCGGAATAAGCTTTGAAAAGTCATGTCTCTTCCAGTTAAGTAAAGGTCCGATCCCTAATAAGACAAACAGCATAAACATTGGCCAAGGGAAAATCGCATTAAACCAAGGTGCACCTACTGAAAGTTTGCGACCAAATGCTTCGGCAATCATTGGATAGATAGTGCCGAAAAAGACAACGAAGGTAGCAGAAATCAAAAGGATATTGTTTAGCAGTAAAAACATATCTTTCGAATAAAAATCAAAGTTTACTTTCTTGGTAATTCCGCCAGCTCTAGTGATAAAAAGTAAGATTGACGCGCCGACTATCACCAATAAAAACATGAGGATAAATACCCCACGCTCCGGGTCGTTACTGAAGGCGTGGACTGATGTGATGACACCGGAACGAATTAAAAACGTACCGAACAAACACAGTGAGAAAGTCACCAAAGACAGTGCTAATGTCCAACCTTTAAACGAATCTCGTTTATCGGTAACGGCTAATGAGTGAATGAGCGCGGTTCCCGCAATCCATGGCATAAAAGAGGCGTTTTCTGATGGATCCCAAAACCACCAACCTCCCCAGCCTAGTTCATAATATGCCCACCAACTGCCGAGCATCATGCCGATAGTAAGACAAACCCAAGCAGCAATCGCCCAAGGTCTGGTTCTTCTTGCCCAAGCCGCATCCCATTTTCCTTCGATTAAGGCGGCGATTGCAAATGCAAAAGCAACCGCAAAACCAACATATCCCATATACAGCATAGGCGGATGAATGATCATCGCTAAATCTTGTAATAGCGGGTTAAGATCTGAGCCGTCAATTGGGACAAAAGGTAGGGTTCTTTCAAAAGGATTTGAAGTGAACAACATGAATGACACGAAGCCAAGACATATAAAACCTAGTACCGACAAAATCCGACAATATCGAATTAATGGGAAGTGTTGTGTTCGCAAAGCAACAAAGAGCATCCAGCCTGCCAGGGTCAATACCCAGAGAAGAAAAGAACCTTCATGTCCTCCCCACACGGCTGTAATTTTATAAATAGTTGGCAACAAAGAGTTTGAATGTGAGGCGACATATGAAACACTAAAATCGTCAATTAAAAAAGAATACTCGAGACATAAAAACGCACCAAGCAAACTCGTAAAAATCAAATAGGTTAAGGGTCTTGCTGAGTGAATGAGTACGGCATTTTTAGTAAAGCTGCCAATCATTGGAAAAATAGCCAATGACATGCACATAAAAAATGCCAGAATAATCAGATACTGTCCGAGTTCTGCATGCATAGCTTATCGTCTCTTAATCGTCTTTCTTAACTGGGTGGCCAGCGCGCTCTAACGCATCTAACACCTCAGGGGCTTTGTATTCTTCGTCGTGTTTCGCGAGGACTTCAGTTGCAACAAAAACACCTTGCTCGTCAATTCGCCCTAATGCAACAACACCTTGACCTTCACGAAACAAATCAGGCAACACTCGATCAAATGTCACATTAATGTCCATCGCTTTGTCAGTAACAACAAATCGGGTCTCTAATACTGAATCGTCCCTATCGACGTGTTCTACCGTGCCCATTTTAACCAGCCCACCAACTCGAATAATTTGATCTAGCGGTGCTTTACCTTGGGCAATTTCTGACGGCGTGTAAAACAAATTCATTTTTTGACCACTGGCATACAATATTAAACCGACTGCCACTGATAAAGCTAAAACACCACCAACAATCGCCAATAACTTTTTCTTTCTGTGAGGCTTCATCGCCATAACTACTTACCTTTAACCTAACCTTTAACCTAAATTTACTCTTCGGTAGAACGAGAGGTTGAGACGTTAGGATTTGAAAACGCGTTTTCACCATTTTCCCCGTCTCTGCGAGCCGTTCTCCTGTAATAACCATCAAGCATTTTCTTTGAGCGATCAACACCACGCACTGAAAACACGTAAGTCACCACTAAAGAAACTAAGACAATTCCATAACAAGACCATACAAAAACAGCATGTCCGCCCATATGTATAAAATCAGCGAATGAATCAAAAAACATGTGATTACTTAGCCTCCGTTGTATTTTCGCTAGCCGAGTAAGCCGTTTCGCCAGTAATCATGGCTTTTACCCACTTGGCTTGTTTCTCGCGTAAAAGAATTTCTGTTCGCACGCGATGCATTAACACGGTGAAAAAATAAAACTTAAACGCAAAAATCATAATCAGTAACGGATAAAGCATGGCTGCTTCTATTGATGGTTTCTCAAATTTACTCAGAGAAGCCCCTTGGTGAAGGGTATTCCACCACTCTACTGAAAAATGAATAATCGGAATATTCACTACGCCAACGATCGCTAACACCGCTGATGCTTTGTCAGCCGACTTCTTATCATCGAAAGCACTGTGCAAAGCCATAAAGCCCAGATAAAGAAACAGAAGGATCAGCTCGGATGTAAGACGAGCATCCCAAACCCAATAAGTTCCCCAGGTTGGCTTTCCCCATATGGCCCCAGTTAACAATGCGAGTGCCGTAAACATTGCTCCCACTGGTGCGCAACTGACCGAAACAATATGCGCGACTTTAATTTTCCACACAAGACCAATCGCGCCAGCCACAGCCATAATTACGTAAACCATCATTGAGAGGTAAGCCGCTGGAACGTGAATATACATTATTCGCACAGTATTCCCTTGCTGGTAATCCGCTGGCGAAAATAACAAGCCGAGAGTTAGCCCTGCTAAAAACAGAATCAAAGTCGTTCCAGTAAACCATGGAAGTAACTTTCTAGAGATCTCATAAAACCACTTAGGAGACGCTAATTGATAAAACCAAGTCCACATAAACTAAAGCACTTCCTCAATCAATTGAAATCTTCATTGCAGCCGAAGCTGCAAATGGAGCGAAAAAACCACTTAATATCAAAGCCGCAGCCAAAACTGCTACTTGACCAATATAAGGTCTGCCCATCGACGCGGCTTCAACCGTTGCAGCGCCAAAAATTAAAATCGGTATAAATAAAGGCAAAACCAACAAGGTCAGTAAAACGCCTCCGTTTCGCAACCCTAGGGTTAAACTCATTCCTATCGCACCAATAAAACATAAACTTGGCGTTCCCAAGAGTAAAGCTAACATCGCGACCAAATTGGCGTGAGTATCAAGGTTTAACAGTATGCCAATTACTGGCGCGACCAGCACCAGTGGGAGGCCTGTCACTATCCAATTAGCCACAACCTTAGATAATACAATAGAATAACCAGAAACACCGCTCAGCAACAATTGCTCCAGGCTGCCATCATCAAAATCGGCTTGATAAAACGCATGCAGCGATAGCAGGAGGCTGAGGAGCGATGCAACCCAAATAACGCCAGGCGCAATAAATGCCAGCTGAGTGGGCTCTGGCGATACGGCCAAAGGGAACATCGTGGTCACCATAACAAAAAAGGCGACCGGATAAATGAATTCTGACTGGCTTCTGAAAACAACCGACAACTCTCGACTAACTAGACTCCCTATCTTCTTCATGTTAACTGAAGCTCCCTGAGTCCGTTGATCCCTGAAATTGGCTGATGAGAAGTCACCAGTAATATTCCGCCGCGCTCTAAATGATTATTGCACACCTGTTCCAGCCAAGCTTGACCGTGAATATCAAGCGCGACCATCGGTTCATCAAGAATCCATAGAGGAACCGGTTCAGTAATCACTCTAGCCAAAGCCACGCGCCTTTTTTGCCCAGCAGACATACGTGCGACAAACTCGTCATAATACCCGCCGATACCCGTTTGCTCCAACGCTTGGCGCACTAACGATTTATCAGTAGAGAATCGTAAATTTCGGTAGAAATTAAGATTTTGCTCAGCGGTTAATTTCGGCTTCAAGCCCAATGAGTGACCCAAATAGAGCAAGTTTTCATAAAAATCGCTTTCGTGGTCGAAAATAGAACGCTCGTTCCATTCGACAATCCCTTCGTGAGAGTTGCACAATCCGCAGATTGCACGTAACAAGGTGGTTTTACCGGCACCGTTTACCCCTCGAATTTGAATGCTGTCGCCGCTCGACAGTTGAAGGTTTACCGGGTCGAAAATGGGGATATCGCCACGACTTACTGTTAAGTCGCTAATTTTAATGGTATTTTTAGATTTATGGTCGGCGTTATAAACGGCCACATCGACTCCTTAGGAATGGTACCCAAGAGCGCTATAAACCGGTACCTTAATTCAGCGGCTATACTATATCAAAGACTTAGTTATTACCATTGATACAGGACAAATTTGTGCAGATCCCCCGAGTAGACAGTGATCCACTTCACAAACAACTGCGCTCCATTGATCCTAAACTGTTAGCGCTCATTGAGAAATACGCTAACCGCCCGTTATTGCTCGAAAAAATCTTACTTTCTGACAGTCAAGGCATTCAATTAGAGAGCAAACTTCTGGGGAAAAATTGGACATTCAAACTCCCCATTAAAGGCGCGGAATCGCTAGCCAATGTAAACCTCGAAAAACCGCAACTTTTACTAAACCCTATTCGCGGGAAAGTCATGATAAATTTAGCCAGTGCCAATCAAAGTTTATCTGCGATTCCACAAGCGACACTCACAGCACTCAAGCGAGGCGAAATTCCGCTTGCCAATGCACTTCCAGGCAGTATCCAACTCGTTTTTAACCAAGCTAACCTCATCAGTCCACAAGTCATTGGATTTGCAAATCAATTGGCAGCTTTTCAAACCACTCAGAATAAATCAGAGGGTTTATCAGGAGCGAGTTCGGCACCTCAACCGGGGACAGTTAATTCGCTTGGCGCATCAACTTCGACAGCGAAATCAAGCGCGACGACTCAACTCACTGACAAAAGCCAAATAGCTCAGCTGGCTCGAGCGTTCTTACAAAACCGGCCACTCACCCAGCAAAGCATTTCAATGCCTATTGATAACCTCTTAAAAAACAATCAAAAACTCATTCAATCAATGACAACACCGTCGCAGTCTGGCGTTTCAAATAATTCGTTCAAGTTGGATAACGCTGCAATTCTTGAGCTCGCTAGAAGCCTTCTTAAGTATTTGCCCAAAGGCTCGCCTGGTCGACAAATAGGCCAATTAATTCTTACTGGCGAAACACTTAAGTCGGCCTTAGAAATGGCACCAACTGGAAAAAGTGTGTCAAACAGAATTCTAAATAGCGGCGTGTTATTGGAAAATAAACTTGCCCAGTCAAATTTCATCGCTTCCGCTGAAAGACAGTCGCCCCGAGCTAACATGCAAGGTGTTTTGCTTGACCAAAAGCCTCCACAAACTGCGACCAGAACAACGCCTGAGAGTAATACTGCGGCGGCGGGAAGGCTTTCTCAAGACGCACAAAACCGTTTCAATCAAGCTGCTCAAAATGCCGAACAGGGAAACAGTCGATTAATCGCGCAAGACCTTAAATCTGTGGCACTTCAATTACTTGAACAGTTAACAAACGTCAAAAAGTTTTTAAATCAAAACGCGCAACAGCCACTCAACTTAAATCAAGCAATCGGTCACTTAGCAAAAAACAGTGCTTTTCAAAAGATACTTTTGCCGCCTGAATTGCTCTTGGCGGGAGCGAGTAACGACCCCAAGGCGACGCTTCAACATAACAGTGAAGTTGTCAGCCAGCAAAGTCAAAAAGCATTTTCCAGCCGTTTGCTCCAAAATTTCCCCTGGTTAAACCTTATCAACCTTCGCGGTAAAAACTCGCCAATATCAGCTGGTGCGAAATTGCTAGAGACCCAAAGAGCACTTGTCTCGGAGTTGATTCGCGATGCGAATTCACTGCTCTCTCGAATAGAGACAAATCAACTGGTCAGTTTAAAAAATGACGTTCCCAATATTCAGCAGCTATTTCTTGAGCTTCCGCTCCAAAAAGGGGGTCAAATTGACGCTTTCGAAATCCTTTTTGAATCGACCAGCAACCCCGAAGAAGAAGTCAAAAAAACCTGGAACATCACTATTCGCTTTGACCTCGAGCCCATGGGCCCGATGTTTGCTCGTGTGACCATGCAAGGAGACAGGATATCGACTCACTTTTTCGCCGAAAATCCTAGCACTGCGGAATTACTCACTGAAAACATTGATGTTCTCAAGGATAGCTTGCTCGCATCAGGCGTTGACATTGACCAAATTAATGGGTCTCAAGGGCATGTACCTGAGGAACTGCTGCCTGACGATGAACACAAGGTTAACCTGAAAATATGAGTGAGAAACCCATACCGCCGGCTAAAGCTGCCGCCCTGAAATACGATGGCGAAAACGCGCCGACCATCGTTGCAAAAGGCAGCGGAGAGCTCGCTAAAGAAATCATTGCAGCGGCAGAGGCGAATGATGTTCACATTCATAATGACCCCACCTTAATTGAAGTTTTGAGCCGTTTGGAGTTAGGCGACGAAATTCCTGAGAACCTCTATCTTGCTGTCGCAAAAATTATCGCTTTTGCTTATTTTTTACAAGGCAAACACCCGGATTACCAAAAGGCACCTAAGACTCCTGATGCCGAGTTAACGCTGAGTTTGGATGCCCCAGAATCCACGAAACTTGACTGAGACTTGATTCGCATTTTTCGACCGTTTATCTCAAAAGTAGGAACTTTCACATTAGCGTCACACTACACATAGGTTATTGTTTTATAAAGCTTTTCATAATAGTAGTATCTCAACAATGGACAATATCTCACAAACCAATTAGCGGATCTCCTCTAGCATTGCATGGCACCAAGAGATAAAATCTCAACCTGGGACTTACGGAAGCCAGATACAATTAAAATCGGGATTAAAGGATCATGTCACAATATCAAATGGATTCGGTCAAAAGCGACCGCGTATTCTACAGACCAATGGGATGGTATTTTGCGACTAGAGAAGGTTTAGATATGGGACCTTTTCCAAGCAGACGTTCAGCAGAAGCAGAAATCGGCTACTACTTAGAAAGTATGAAAAAGCTGTCAAAAACAGCCAAAAAAGAGCCGGTTATTGAAGTTGAACAACCAACTGAAGAAACACTAAGAAAGGCTGGCTAGGCCAGCCAATCAAAAAACAGTTACTTCACCAACTAGGTTATTTCACACTCTGCTATCTCAGCAGTTAGATGCGTTCTAACGCTTGGCGTATGTCTTCAATGAGGTCTTCAACATCCTCAATGCCAACTGAAAGTCGGACTAAATTGTCTGCAATACCCAACTGCTTGCGTGTTTCCTTCGGCACTGATGCATGGGTCATGATTGCTGGGTGATTCACCAAACTTTCAACCCCGCCTAAGCTCTCTGCCAATGCGAATATTCTCAAGTTTTGCATAAATTGACTGGCCGCTTTCTCCCCTCCTTTAACTAAGATCGAAATCATCCCGCCATATCCCGACATTTGCTCGCTAGCGAGTTCAAATTGAGGGTGATCAACCAACCCTGGAAAATAAACGGCTTCAACTTTCGGGTGCGCGGTTAACCACTGTGCAATCCTAATGCCGCTCTCGTTATGACGCTTCATTCGAATAGCAAGCGTTTTTAATCCACGTAATGCAAGATAACTATCAAACGGCCCGGCAATCGAACCTATCGAATTTTGCAAGAATGCCATTTGTTCAGCAAGTTCTTGATTATCACCCACTACCGCAACACCACCAACCATATCGGAGTGACCGTTGATGTATTTAGTCGCAGAGTGCATCACGATATCGATTCCATATTCTAAAGGACGCTGATTGTATGGTGTCGCAAAAGTGTTATCAGCCACTGTTATGATGCGATGTTCTTTCGCAAGATCTGCCACCGCTTTGAGATCAACTAGTTTTAGCATCGGGTTGGTGGGTGTTTCTACCCAAATTAATTTTGTTTCTGGTTTTATCGCGGCTTTTAACGCTTCGATATCGGTCATATCAACAAAATCAAATTCGACGCCAGCTGAGCGCTTTCTGACTTTGTCGAACAACCGAAAGGTTCCACCATATAAATCATCCATTGCAACGACATGGTCGCCAGAGTCAACCAACTCCAGAATTGTTGAAGTAGCCGCCATTCCCGAAGCGAATGCAAATCCCCTCGTACCACCTTCGAGGCTCGCAATACAGCGTTCGTATGCAAACCGCGTTGGGTTCTGAGATCGGGAATACTCAAACCCTTGATGGTCACCGGGCGCTGCCTGAACATAAGTGGATGTCTGATAAATCGGCGGCATTACTGCGCCTGTTGAAGGATCAGGTGCCTGACCGCCATGGATAACCAAACTGTCGAATTTCAAATCTTTAATATCGCTCATTTCATTTTCCAATGTAAAAAATGGATTTATACCAATCGTGTTTAATGTGTACTCTGTATATAAGAGATTAACGACACCGACCTGTTACATCGGTGCGTTTAAGTCATATGAAGTTAATCCCGACAACCCCAGGAAAGCCTGGCTTCGAATCAACTAATCAATGAAACCTTTTTCTCGCATCCAGTCATTGTTATATAACTTAGATAAATAGCGATTCCCGGTATCACAAATCAGGGTCACGACTGTTTTAGGCTCAGTCTGTTGGCGACAGTAATTGAGCGCTGCTTGCAAGAGTACACCACTTGATGAACCTGCCATTAAACCCTCTTTGAGTAGCAATTCTCGTGATGCCAACATAGCCTCTTTGTCGGAAATCGAATAAGCGTGATCAAGTAACGCTAAGTCACAAATACTGGGAACAAAATCTTCGCCAATTCCCTCGACAAGCCACTTACCGGCTGGCGGCGCCTCTCCTGTGTGATGCAAAGGCGCTAAAATCGAGCCAACCGGATCGGCTAAGACAATTTCTACCGAAGGCTTCTTTGATTTTAAGTAGCCTCCAACCCCAGACAGCGTGCCACCTGAACCAACACCACAGACAAAAGCGTCTATTTCCCCTTGGGTTTGTTGCCAAATTTCTGGACCTGTCGTTTTTAGATGAGCCTCCACATTCGCGGGATTGCCGAATTGATTCACAAAGAACGCATCTTTTTCCTTCGCAATCGTCTCTGCAAGGTCTTGATAATATTCAGGGTGGCCTTTTTCGACATCAGAACGCGTTCGAATAACTTCCGCTCCCATTGCTTTGAGGTTATATTCTTTTTCGACACTCATCTTGTCAGGGAGAACTATCACTAATTTGTAGCCCTTTTGCGCCGCGACAAGCGCCAAGCCGAGTCCGGTATTTCCGGCTGTCGCCTCAACAATGGTTTGACCTGGTTTAAGCGCTCCGGTCGCTTCGGCCTTCTCTATCATATTGAGCGCAATTCTATCTTTAATCGAGCCAGTTGGGTTGTTCAACTCTAACTTACCCAAAAGTCGACAAACACCGGTATCCAAGTTGCTCAGCTCTACCATCGCAGTATTTCCAATCATATCCAGTACGTTGGTATACACGGCATTGTTTTTGTTGTCTGACATCACTACTCCTGATTAACCGCCAAATCGGGCTTTTTGAACAGCGCGTACTGTATCACATTTGGTTATATCACCCTATAGCGAATATCATCTAGATTTGAAGGATTGTAGGTTCACGGTTAGGCGATGTTCAGGCCCGCAGGCGACCTTTTATAATGAATTGCTATACGGCTGTGAAATATCGGTTGCCTATCAGGCATATTGCGCTATTATTTATTAACAATAATCGCTAACTTGTTGAAATGTCGTTTTATTTCTTGTTGCGTTAAAAATAGGAATAATTCCTACACCAACTAGTGTCATGCGAGTTGGCGTCACACGAAACTTTTTTGAACTGGGCCGAGTTCAAAAAACAGACAAAAATTACGAACCACAAGCTCCAAAACAATTACTATCAACGTAACAAGTAGAAAATAACCAGTAGAAGTCAGTTAAATCGTGAATAGCTTTAGTAAATCATTGTCGTTCAGAGTGCAACTCGCACTTATGATGGCCACAATTGTTGCCATTACACTTATTATGATTGCGCTGTTTTTCTTTTTTGGTGTTAACCAAGATTTAGAGAGCCGTTTACTCAATCAAGCCAAAACTGACTCAAAGCTCCTTGCCTATGAGTTTTCTCAAAGTGTTGAAGATAAAGACGTTAATCTAGCAAACCGTCAAGCTTTTTCACTAGAGCTTATACCTTCAGTGAAAGAGTCCGCCATATTTCTTGCCAACGGCAGTTTACTGGGCTTTTATTCAAGAATTCCTGGCGCGCCAATTCCAGAAGTTAATTTTCAACAATCTGAGATTTTAACTGATTCCGAACTCATTCTAATCCAACCGATCATTTCACAACAGAATACCATTGGGTACTTGTACGTTAGACACGATCTTGAAAAGCTACTTGCCGCTGAAAATAAAAACTTTATTTACATTGGATCAATTTTTCTGGCCAGTTTATTAGTCGCCATATTAATGGCTGGACTGTTTCAGAAAGTATTGACCTACCCAATTAGACGGATGGTTCGACACATAAACTTGATTTACAATTCAAACAATTTTGAAAAAAGATTGAAACCCATTCGCGACGACGAGCTCGGTCGACTGACACTTGAATTTAATCAAATGCTTGAGGCGGTCCAAGAACGAGAAAACGAGTTAACCATGCAAAGTAAGCAGTTGCAACGTCTTGTTGAAGTGAGAACTGAGCAGCTCTATCAAAAAGCGCATTTTGATTCGCTCACAGGACTGCCAAATCGTTATCTACTCGTCGATAGATTGCATCAAGCCATTTCTAAATCATCACGCTCAAAGTCTAATCTTGCGCTGTTATTTCTCGATTTGGACCGATTTAAAATCATCAATGATAACCTGGGACATCAAAACGGCGACTTGTTATTAAAAGAGGTCGCCAAACGACTATCAAACCTTTCCAGAGATGGAGACACTGTCGCCCGGCTTGGTGGTGACGAGTTTGTTTTCTTACTTGAAAACCTTAACCAGCCCAAAGATGCAGCGCGCACCGCAAACCGAATTTTAGAAAGTTTTAAAACACCCTTTCAATTGCAGGACCACATCCTTCATGTTTCAACCAGTATCGGTATTAGTATTTATCCTGACAATGGAACTGACGACAAGATTCTGTTAAAAAATGCTGACATCAGTATGTACCATGCTAAAGAAAAAGGACCAGGTCATTTTAGTTTTTATAGTAAGGAAATGAATGAATCCTCTTTAGAAAGACTTGCGATTGAAAGCAACCTTAGGACCGCTGTTGAAAATGATGAGTTTTATCTGACTTACCAACCTCAAATGCGACTCAAGGATGACTCTTTTAAGAATGTTGAAGCACTGCTGAGATGGAGCAATCCGACCCTCGGAGAAATTTCGCCCGGCATTTTTGTCCCGATATCAGAAGAAACAGGAATGGTTAATCAAATTGATCTTTGGGTCATCTCTGAAGTGTGCAAACAAATCCGGCTTTGGAAGGAGCAAGGACTTGATGATATAACGGTTGCTATCAATGTATCGGCAGGACACCTAATCAGTGACACGCTTCTCGAGCACTTGAAACAAGAAATCATAATCAACAAGATCAATGCAAAGCAAATCGAAATTGAAATCACTGAAGCGGTATTTGTAGAGCACACTGAGCGTACGGTTAAAACGCTCGAAGAAATCAAAAAGCTGGGTGCAAAAATAGCAATCGATGATTTTGGAACAGGCTACTCGTCATTACAATATATTCAGGACTTCCCTGCCGACACGCTCAAACTCGACGGTATGTTCATTA
The DNA here is from genome assembly GCF_007004765.1 of Aliikangiella marina. GTDB lineage: Bacteria > Pseudomonadota > Gammaproteobacteria > Enterobacterales > Kangiellaceae > Aliikangiella > Aliikangiella marina. The sequence continues at coordinate 65,697 of NZ_VIKR01000006.1, read as the reverse complement.
GAAATTTGGCGAATAAAAAGTCAAGTCAAGGTATCGTTCGCTCGACCATCATTCTTGCTCATAGTCTCGGTTTAGAAATCGTCAGTGAATGTGTCGAGGATGACTTCCAGTTACAGTTTTTACGAGACCACAAGTGTGATTTAGTGCAAGGTTATATGTTATCTAAACCACTCAATCCGCAACAGGTCCTGAAACTCTGTCGTGAGCCTGTTGTGGAATGAAAGTGGGCTAACCCGATAGTTCTTAAAACGACCTGAAAACTCTCTAAAGAAACAAGAAACAAGAAACAAATATTGTGTAGTCACACGCCATTTAATGCTGTTAAACGAATAACTTATTTAATTTAAAATTTCTTCGTTTTCCGGTTCACACCGAATCACAACCGTACCCGCAATAAAGTCATGTATCGCTCGACGTTTTTCATTGAATAACATTGACAGCATTTCCACTAAACTCCAAAAGATAGCAACTGAGCTGATAACAAAAACGCCATATAAATACCAATCAGCGACACTTCCGTCACTCTCTATTGGATTAGTGAATGTGGTAAGACCCAAAAGTAACGTTAACAGAATGAGTGGTACCATATCTCTTAAGAAAGCATGAGAAAAATTGATAGGACCTTCATCAGAATCCCTGACGACTTTGACTCCAACCAACATTTTACCGACGGTCTGGCCAAAATAAGCATGAAATAAAATACTGTAGACGAGTAAATCATACTGTAGCGCGATGTTTGCCAATGGAGTAAACGATTCCGGTAGTCGTTTGACTATTAAAGTAACGACACTTTCGAAAGCAAACAATACAACTCCATCAATAATACTGGCAACAAAACGCAAACCAAATGTTGAATACTTTACTGACTCATAGTCTATTTCAGCTTCTTTCTTGTATGCTTTAGTCGCTTCTTTTTCTTGGATTAAGGTTTTTAATCGTTCTGCTCTTTCTGGAAACTTCTCTCGGTTGATGGAGTGAAGCGCTTCTCTGAGTTCGTAATAGGTATAGTCTGTGTAATTTGGTTCCATGAATAATTATTCGTTTTTATAGTGTATTTATTTGTCTTACTTTTATTATTTTACTGTTCCATTAATTTATCGGTTCATTAATTTAACGGTTAATTCGTTGAGCAGAATCGTTGACTGTAGTGAGCTCAACTCTCAAGGCCTGAAATTTTAAACAATTTTAGCAACAGCGGTGGAGTAAATTATGACGACAAGATTAATATCTTTGCAAGTTTATCGGGCACGGAACATCCTGGTAATAGTGCTCCTTAATTACCGTGCCCGAGAGTGCTCTTCAATTCGCTTATTACCTACCAAGGTAGCAATTCGCCATTTGCATGCCAAAAAGAACCTGTGTTATCCAAATTGAGTTCGTCAAGTCGCTCAATAAGCCGGCTTGCCGATAGCTCAGGGGAGATTTCTCCACCAAAATTAACCATTTCGGTTTGTACGTAACCCGGGTGAAGTAAGGCGACAGCAATACCCTTGGCTTTGAGATCGTGTGCAAGCGATTTTCCAGCAGCATTAAGTGCCGTTTTAGACATCCGATATCCATAAGAGCCACCAGATGTGTTGTCGTCAATCGATCCCATACGACTGGTAATCATGCCAATTTTACTGCCTGATTTAAGGTTGTCTCTCAAAGCATCAACAACTCTTAGCGGGCCCACTGCATTAACTTCAAACTGTTTAAAAATTGCATCAAAATCTAAGTCACTCAAGGAAGTAGAGCGCAGAATACCGGCATTGTTAATCAAAACATCAATATGCTTATCACTCAGTTTTTCGCGGAGTGTTTGAACATCAACAGCCTCAGCTACATCGATTCCAGTGATCACTAAAGCTTCCGTCGAATCTAAATCAGGGGAGGACTTTCGACAAACTGCAACAACATCATCTCCTCTGTCTAGATAAAGTTTTGTCATCGCCAATCCTATTCCTCGATTTGCGCCGGTAATTAAAATGGTTTTTGTCATTGTTTATTCTCCAACTTTGAGATTGCCATTAATGCTGATGTCCACCAACACCATGCGCGTGTCCATGAGCGATTTCCTCATTTGTCGCATCGCGGACATCCACAATATCAACGTCAAATGTGAGTTCTTTACCGGCAAAAGGATGGTTGAAATCAACAGTCACCATAAATTTTCCGACCTTTGTGACGGTAACTTGTCGCCTTCCCTGCTCCGTATTGACAACGGCGATCATACCCTTTTTCCACTTTTTAGCCCCTTGTAAATGTTTTACTGGAACCCGCTGTTCGGCATTAGGTTGTATCTCTCCATAAGCATCTTGCGGACTCAAGGTGACTGAAAAATTGTCACCGACTTGTTTGCCCTCCATGGCTTTTTCTAACCCACTTAGAATGTTATTATGGCCATGTAAATAGGCCATTGGGACCTTGTCGTCTGAAGTTTCCAGAACATTTTCCTGAGTGTCACTCAGTTTGTACTTAAATTGCACAACTTTATCGTTTTCAATAATCATTCAAACACATCCAATTAGTTCGTTTTTCTCACCTGCATAGTATAACCATTTTGCGCAAGCCAATACTTATTTAACGTTTATTTTGTGAAAATCAATCGCAAACCATCGTTTTTTGTATTTGAGATATTTTTTAGTACCGAATCTCATTTTTTCAACAAATCACTACCAACTTTGCTAATTTTTAACTAGCATTACTGAATAAGCTAGCAATGGAATTTCTCAGCGTCTGGTAATAAAAATGGCAGTACTAGTACAATTAGTCGATGGAAACGTCTTAAACAAATTTGAAGTACCGAGTAACGGGCTGACTATCGGTCGCTCAATAAAGAACGACATATTTCTTGATGACCCGTCAGTTAGCACTAAACACGCCAAAATAGAAGTGAAAGAACTAAAAGATGGCGCGTATATTTGTTTTATTCATGACCTTGAAAGCACCAACAAGACTTATGTCAATAATAATCCGGTCGATACGCTTCCACTGAATGATCAAGATCTCATCAATATCGGTACTCAGTCCTTTAAATTTATTGATGAAGAAAATGAGAAGCTCGCCCAAACCAAAGCATTCAAGAAAAGCTGGATCCCTGGCATGTATTACTTAGAGGACTAAACCGGTCTTGCCGCGGCATTAACAAGTAACTGTTAATCAATAAACTGCGCCAGTATCAAAGAACAAACTGCCATTGCCGCACCGGCAAAAAAGACTAACGACGGGTTCACCAGCCAGATCAAACCGAATGCCGCGGGAATTATCACCGCGGCGATATGATTGATGGTGAAACTCACCCCGGCGGATGAAGCAATATCAGCCGGATCCGCTATCTTCTGAAAGAAAGTTTTTATAGCAATAGCCATCGCAAAAAAAATGTGGTCGATTATATACAGCCCTGCCGCGATGTTGGCATCGTCAACGAGGCCATAACTTACAAAAACACCAACCAGTCCAATATACTCGATTGTTAAAGCTTTTCTCTCTCCAATTCTGCCTATCCAATGGCCAATTTTTGGCGCTAAGTACCAGTTTAATACATGGTTGGCGATATACAGCAGAACAATATCAGAAGCTGAATAACCAAATTTTTCCACCATCATAAAGCCAGCAAATTATATCTTATCTTTTATTTGTAAAGCTTCTGTATAGGAAGACAAGAAGAAAAGTAAATTAAGTAGTTGATTAAAAATAGTTAAAAAAATTTGTACCGGTTTTTAAGAATACTCACTATATTCTCATGAAGAGATGTTACTGATGGTTGATATATGAAGGTAAAAAGGTATCTGGTTAATAAAGGAAATGGTACTAATAGTACTCATGTTTCTATTGTTGATGATTACTGGATTCCTGTATCCCCTTATATATCGAATTATCTAAGAGCTTGTTCTAGTGGACAACCTAATACTATAGCTAAGCATGTTGAAGATCTTCATTTCTTACTGACATTTCTTAGTGCCCAGAATAAAGGAATTGGCATAGATATTATATCTCGTGCCGAATCTGGTGAATTTTTATCCAAAAAGGAAGTTAATAGATTTGTTGAGGCAGCTAAAAAACTTAAATCTTGTATTGGCAAGACCGTTCAAAAGAAGACTTTCACCAACAAGTCGTTACAAAATGCTATTCATTCATCCCAGAAAGGAAAAGATCAAGTTTCGACTGACACAACATCTGCTCGTCTCAGAGTAGCTATAAAGTTCATCACGTATCTTTTTGAAGGAATGCATGGAAAGGTCAATTCATCAAAAGAAACAAACGCGAACTTTCACTAAGTCATTGCTGTTTTGTCTGAAGAAAAACAAAAATTAAAGTCTTTCAATAATACTGTACAAGAGCCTGAGTCAAAAATTCCACCAAAGAAATATCTACAATTACTGGAAGTTATTCAACCAGACTCGCCAAACAATCCCTTTACGCATGGTAAAACCAGAAACTGCCTTTCGTTATGTACCTATCATAGGAGTAATTTAATCTAGAACCACTTTCTATACTTACATATCGCTTTTAATATCTTTTCATTGATTCTACTAATCAACTTAATAAAATTAAAAGTTTTATTTTTGAGCGAGCTCTACATTGAAGTGATTGTTTATTAATTTCACCGCTTTCAATTGATTCGAGCGATCAGAATAAGTCAAAAGCTCCGGACATGAAGTTAGTTTCTTGTATTTTAAGATTTCCTTAAATATTTGATGGTAATGTGTCTTAGTATTTAAATTAGGCGCTACAGAAGCCATACACTCTTCAAAAAATGGAGAAGATCCTTTAGTTTTCCATTCCAACTCTTTTGAAAGCTCCTTAAACGAGTTCAAACATTTGAACCAATGAATGTGATGTTTTCCTTTTAATTCGAACAATAAATATTTGACCAAATCTTTTGACAACGCCCCATTTCTAAAAGGAGCACCCAAGTACATAGACAGCCATACGTATTCACCTATTATAGGTTCATATATGTCTACTACAATATCACTACGAAAATCAAATCGGTGAAAAACCTCCACTACGCCAGCTTTACCCACTTTGCGCGACCAGTCTTAGGAAGGTAGTTGTTATCATTTGGATCTACAAATACATACTGACCTTCGTAACTATCTCCTTCACCATTTAGCATAAATAAAAAAGCGCCCATTCTTCGTCTCGTGGGCCTCTTCTCTTCTATATAATGGCCTCGTAAATATCGTCCATTTTCAAATACAGCCTCTATAATGATGCTAGCATCAGAGTCTTTTGAGGTTAATATTCCGCGAGCACCATTAGAAAACAGATTAAAGGTCAACTTTACATCACCTCAATATTTTTCGTTTCCATCTTCTATATCAAATGCTTTAAACTCGCCGCACAAATGAGTCTTCCTTTTTAAATTAAAAAAATAAAAGATTGTGGGAACGACAATGGCAGCCGTAATTAAATTAGCAATTACGCCTAAGAATGTATTTTTCAATGATTCGGGTAGAATGTAGTCCGAATTAAGGTATTCAAAGCCACCCAGAATTCCATTAAGAAGTGTCGGCCAGATAAGCACCACAATTAACAATAGGATCAATATTGTAGATAAATCCACATGCAAATTTTTGAAGCTCTTCAAGTAATTCCAAAATGTTTTCATCTTAAACACATCCTTTTTGTTGAATGATAGTACCCAGCTTTGCTTTCACTCCAAACAGAACCTTTTAATGGACAGCAACAAACTTTGTTCAGTAAAATGTACGTTCAATATGCAAACGCTTAATCTCTTGCGGAATAATCAATCGAAAAATTTGAAAAGTTTCTCGCTAAAGCATCAATCGTTTCCAATGCACCTACCCCCCATTGATTACTCAGAACAAATGTATTTCCATTATGGTGGAAGAACTCTCCTTTTTTAGCAAAAAAACGCTTGATTCGAGGGACAGCACCGCCAGAATCACCGGCCATGATGACTTCATAGAGATCTTTTTCATCTAGCTCACCTTCAAATACTTCAAATAGTTTTGATCTTCGTTCAGGCACGTCATCGATGACACTTTGAACCTCAGTTGGAGAAACCCCAGAGTCGATGATCGGTTTAATTACTTGAAATACCAGCCACCGCTTACTCAATGAGCGATGTTCTTTACTATTAATAGTAAGGTCAAACTTTGTTGTATCACGATGTTGGTTGCGAGACGCCCTTTCGCGTTGCTTCTTTTCTCTAATTTTCACTTGATAATCAGCCGTCTCAGGAACAGGTATCACAGTTTGTATATCAAGTAGTAACTGACCATCATTTATATACGGATGCATGCGAACACAGCGTATATCTAGACCGAAATCGTTCAGCCAGATAACAGAGGTAGTGAGCTCCTTAGAAAATTCCGCTGAAGCAAGTAAAACTTTTACTTCTTGAGCAAAATTATCTTCATCTGGCTCATCCCATTCCAGGAATTTTAAAAGACTAGCCTTAGCATCTAAATCAGCATTATTATCTGATAGGTACTTTGTATATATTTGAACCAATTTATCAAAAGTTAGAGTGGATATCATCGCGCCATAACGAATTGCCTGAAGCTCCATGTGGCCTCCATCTTCCGTGCGCTTGAGCTCAATCACTACCAGATTGGCATTCTTATCAATACCCAGTAGATCTATACGGCGACGGCTATCTTCCCAATCCCCAAATTCTTCCGCAACGAGTAGTGTATCAGGAGAAATAATATCAATTTGCGACTTAAGCATTTGCTGAAGGTGCTGGCGTTCAAGCACTCCTTCCTTATTAAACGAAGTGCGCTCAACAGGAATTAATTGTTCATCTGCTATTTTATAAATTGCCATATATTCAGCCCTTAAACTACAGCCCTATTCTTTTTAAAGTTCTCGGCTTGCTCAAATATCTCTTTGTACACTTCATCCCTATCAACAGGCGGATATTTAAACTTCGCCAGAAGCATTATTAAGTCAACTTTAAGCTCAGCTTTAATATCATCCCGCTGACTCCAGTCAGTATATTTGGCGATATCGTCAACAACTTCTTTTACGGCTTTTGATAATTCAATTAACTTATCTTCAGGATATTCGAAATCGTATTTATGAGCTAAGGCTAAAAGAATATCGTAGAAGGCTTTTTCTTCGAAATCGATCCCAAGCTCTTCAAATGAACCCATTTCAGTTTTTAGTTCGCCGAACATGCCGATTATTTCTTCTGAAAACTCTTCTAGCACCTCACTAACCAGGACATCGTCTTCTTTACGTTCATTGTATTTTTCGACTAGCGCTTTAAACTTCTTGGTGAAGTCTATGCCTTTCGCACGGTTGACCTTTTTAAATTCATCGATAGCTTTGGCTAACATTTGTTGAAGCAGAATTATCTTGGTATTGGGTAATTTAATCTTATCTATTTTGGCCAGGTAATCATCGTCAAAGATATCGACTTCACTTTCGGCAGTACCAAGTTTAAAGATTTCTTCTACCCCATCGCTCTTGAGTGCTTCTGCGATCATTTGGCGGACTTTGGCATTCATTTGTGCCGTGTCTGGCGCATTACCTTTGGTTAGTTTGTAGACAATGGAGCGAACTGCAATATAGAAATGAATATAGTCCTTTTCTTCCTGGTTGAGTTTTTCGCTGCCGCAGCAGATATCGTAAGCGGTCTTTAGTCGTTTCACCAGGGCCATAAAACGATGCTCTAACTTCTGGCTTCTCAGAACAAACTCTGCGGCATTATTGAGGCAGTTGAGCTGGGCCACTGGCTCGCCAGTGAAATATGGCGAGTCGTCAAATTTATGGAACATTTTATTGAGGAGATCCAGGTGATCTTTAACAACTATTACTGACTGGGCAATATCCTCAAAGTTTGTCTCATCGGTTTTTGAGTATTGGGCTAACGCTTTGTTCATCTGCGTTTTAATGCCGATGTAATCAACAACCAGGCCTTTGTCTTTGCCTTCAAATTTACGATTAACTCGTGATATGGTTTGGATAAGATTATGACGCTGTATTGGTTTATCGATATAAATGGTATCCAAGAATGGCACATCGAAACCGGTGAGCCACATATCAACGACAATGGCTATTTTAAAATTCGACTTTTCGTTCTTAAATTGACGATCTAGCTCTTTTCGATACTCTTTAGTGCCAAGCAAGTCCCATAGCTCTTTAGGATCATCCTTGCCACGGGTCATTACCATTTTAACCCGCTCCATGGGTTTAATCTTTTTGCGTTCTTCATCAGTGAGTGTAACGCCTTCCTCACACTCTAATATTTCAAACCACTCTGGGCGTAGCTCTTTTAGTTCTTTGTAAAAGCGATAAGCCACATTGCGAGCACTACTGACAAACATGGCTTTACCTTTAAGCGTAGAGCCTTCGCTAACCCGTGTTTCATAATGGGTAACAAAGTCTTTCGCTAATGCTTCTATACGGTCAGGATCGCCTAGGATCAATGTCATATTTGTGGAAGCTTTTTTACTCTCTTCAATCTGGTGTTCATTGCTGCCTTCTTCGGCACATTGCTTATAGTACTCTTCTATTTCTTTTAATTTTGCATTGTTTAAAAGTACCTTGGCCGCACGGCCTTCATAGACAATACGAACAGTTATTTCGTCCTTAACCGATTCGGTCATTGTGTAGGCATCTACAACTTCACCAAACACATCGAGCGTCGCGTCTACAGGAGTGCCAGTGAAGCCGACATAGGTTGCATTGGGTAATGAGTCATGTAAGTACTTTGCAAAACCGTAGGTGCGCTTTACGCCCTGCTCTGTAATTTTAACTTTTTGGTCTAGATTAGTTTGAGAACGATGTGCTTCATCTGATATACAAATCACATTACTTCGCTCAGTGAGTAATTCGGTATCTTCAGTAAATTTGTGAATTGTTGTCAGAAAAACGCCGCCACTGTTTCGGCCTTTAAGTAATTCTCGCAGATGGTCTCGGCTTTCAACGGCTAGAATGGTGTCATCGCCTATGTATTTCTTGGCGTTAGTAAATTGTTGTGATAATTGATCATCTAAATCAGTTCTATCTGTAATCAAGATAATGGTTGGACTTCCAAATTCAACGCTCTTCATTAATAAGCGTGATAAGAATTGCATGGTAAAACTTTTACCGCATCCAGTTGCACCGAAATATGTTCCGCCCTTACCATCGCCTTCAGGCTTTCGGTGTTCTTTAATATTGTCATAGAGCTTGTTAGCGGCATAGTATTGAGGATAGCGACAGACAATTTTTACTTCTTGGTTGGATGTATCAGGAAAATAAATGAAATTACGGATAACGTCACGCAATCGTCTTTTGTCGAACAATCCCTGCAACATGGTGTGCAAAGAGTTAATGCCCTCCTTTTCAATCGATTCGTCACCGGTCACTTTTCGCCAAGCATAGAAGAATTCATAAGGAGCAAAGAAACTGCCCATCTTGTTGTTTACGCCATCACTTATCACACATAATGCGTTGTAAACAAACAGCTTTGGAATGTCTCTCCGATATCGAGTGGTAAGCTGAACATAGGCATCATGGATAGTAGCTTCTTCTTCTCGAATTGCGCTCTTGAATTCAAAGACAACAACCGGGATACCGTTAATATATAAAATGCCGTCAGGAATACGCTTAATTCCACTTGGGCCTTCAATTTCTAGTTGATTAACTATTTTGTAAATATTCTTGGTTTGATAAACCTTTTGAGGTTCATTTGTTTGATCTCCCATAACATCGAGATCTTGTGCATTAGGTTGTTTGAGTTGAGTAAGGTCGTTATAGTCGATCAGCTGAATGTATAAGTCTTTTTGGGTGTGATCTTCTCGTTTTAGTAAAAAACCGTCACTTAACCATTTACAGAAGGTTTTGTTACTTTCATATAAATCACCAGATGAAAGTGATTCAATTTGTTTAACGATAGTATCGATTTCATTGGAAGTTATATTATCTTCAGCATACTTATCCAATAAAAATTTGTGTAAATCTGATTCTATCAGCACATCTGCATTTATGCGTTGAATATCGTTCCCAGCGACATAAAGAAAGCCTTGCCTCTCGAACAATTCAATTATCGCTTTTTCTAACTTTTCTTCTGTAAACTTCATTGCTCTTCCTTGACCTTTATAGAAGTTTTTATACAAACCTGATCTTCCTTCAGATTAATATTCATCCAATATTTTAGTGACAAAACACCTATATTCTCATTCTCCTCACTAGCATCATACATTACTTGAACGAACTGCTCCTCGGTTATCGGAGAAAACTGAATAGATTCAAATAGCTCTTTAGTTGTTAACAGAGAGAAGTTAACATCGGAGAAAGAAATGCTATAAACTAATATTTCTCCTAGATGACAAATATAGTTATTACCAAAGCCGTCGGCGAATGTTATTTTATATTTATCAGCTAATTCTTTATTATGTCGAGCATCATAAAAAACATCACTCAACTCATCATCACCGACAAACAATATTGGGCGTTCTATTGAAATGGCTAAACCTATAAGTTCAAGTACGTTGCTTTCTGCATCAGAGTATTCTCTGACATCCGAAGCCTGGTACTTTAAAAGCGCCCTTAAAATATTAATTTCAACATTGTTATTAGTTGCAGACTTCAACCACTCTTCTTCATTGATTGCTCGATTGGCATCAACGTTTGAAGCAATATTTTGCTTCAAATAATCCTGAATATTAATCTTAAACGAATTTTCATCACTCATTCCTCCATCTAAACTTACAATCTTAAACAAGTTTATTGGGAAATTTACAAGTTGCTGTTCTCTACTGTTAAAAATCTCTGAACAGACAACACCAAATTGAGTCAACAATTCTTCATCAACTTCTGCCTGCGCAACCACTTCATTTTGCCGTTGGTTTATTGCATCAATTGTTTTCTGTATTGAATATTTAAAATTGTCGATATTTTGATTAAATTCATCTTGAGTTAAAAGCACTGGATTTTCGATTTCATCGGATAATTTAATCCAGTCTGTTAGATCTCTTACCAACGACTCTTGATCCACATGTCGAAATGCGTTAGAAAATATAATGTCAAACCACTTTTGTTCTAGCTTCCATAAGCTAGCAGAATGATATAACGCGATTTCCACATAGGCTCTATTCATACTTTTAACATCATTCGACCCCCAGCCGGTATAAATGCGGCCAGATACTCGTCGCTTCTCGTTTAGTCGACCAAATGAATCAAGTACTTTTGACAACCAAGAGCCATAACTTCCCTCGCCATAATTAGAATAATCTCTGTGTCTGATAAACGCACCTAATATATCACTCGCTTTATTAACAGACTTTCGTCTTCTACCAACCCCACCAGTTGGGTGAATTGCTTTACCTGCTAGTAAAGCTTTAACATATTCCCCAATTTTGTCGTTGTCACCGGAAGCAGGCTTCAATAATATGTAGCACGCAGATATTATTCTTAAGTCAAAAACCGCATTAGTAAGTGCTAAATTAAATGCAGGCTTAAGATTAAAATCATTACCATTTAAAATTATTTGCCAAAGTTCTGTATCTGGACCTTCAAGCAAGATATCGTGAGTAACTAATTCAGAACGCCACCAATATTCTTCGAGGCCTTGAGTTCTTATAGCAAGTTTCTCAATCCAGTTATTTAACATATCGACACCCCAACCTGCTGCTTCCATATTGTTATGCCTTAGTGCAGAAATTGTCGTATGAGCTGTAAATTCAAGATGTGTTAAAAACAGAGGTAATGATTGCTGTATATTTTTCGAGCGTTTACTTCTAGGCTCTATATAATCCAACCAAGCTTCCCATGCTCCAACGAAGTCTAAAAGCACATCTTCATATTTACTAGCTATACGCATATCAGTTGACGTTGAACTATATGAGCGCCACTCCATCAACAGTGACCAAATAAAATAACTTCCCTGAATCAAGGAGAAACCTTCTTTATTTACTAGTTTTTCTCGTCGTAAGAAGATTCGCTTGTGCAGATAGAGCATTTCATCAAAAAACTCAATGTTTTCTGAAATCAATTCTACTGAAGCCTTAGAAAGTCTATAATACTCAGACAAAATTTCGTCTAGATAGCTACGACTGAAGAATGTAGCTGTCGGTAGTAACAACCAATTATCTTCTTCTTTATTATCATTTAAAAAACTTAACGCAGAAGCGATCTCTATGTGCCACCTTACGATATTGCCGATTGCATACTTGAATTCACCAATATTCTGATCTCGAATTGAATCATTTGCGGTACCAACAAAACCGAGCATCATTGAGGTTAAACTTTTGTCAGAGTCTTCCTCATCTTTATCAGTTTTAATGCTAGCTTTTATAACTGCTTTAGAAACCCACCCAATATCAATTCCAATATACCTTACGACTACAAGGCCCTTTTCTTTTTCTGTCGTCCAAATCGGTTGTACAACTACTTCTGGTTCAGCACCTGTATCAAAAAGCAACCAACCAAATCCTTTTAATGAAGTTAGACGCTTTCCTAATTTAATTCTATTTATCCAATGAAGAACTTTTAGTCGATAAACATGGTATCGAATCACAATATTTATGATGGAAAAATATACGTTGTTAACACATACTTTATCCGTTGACCTTAACTTAATTTCACTATACTTGTCGTCAGAAAACTTATATGTCCTAACTTTTAATACGTTTTCATCAGGACTAACCAAAAGCTTCTGATGTACAGCGTTTTGCAATAATAATTGTCTAATTCGATGCCGAATGTCGATTTCACACAATTCGTGAATAGTGTAACGAACAATAAGCCTGTCTCTCTTTGATTCATCTAACATCAGGAAAGTTACAGTAAAAAACCAACTTGTTAACAAAACGTTAAAGAACAACCACAATGCGGTTGTTATGCAAATTGCTAGATATGTTGACTCATCCATTGATGCGCTTAGAAAGTAACTGGCTATTATAAACATTGATAATAATAGACCGCTTAATCCGGCGAACATGAATCCGGAATACATTTGATAGATAGGAAACAATGTCTTCTTGGCGGATTTAGCTTGAAAAAGTACGCCAATCAAACCGATAACAAGTGGGTAAACAACACCAACGATGGTTAATTGACCAGCTAGAAATCCTCCTTGCCAGTCAATTAGCTTTGTCCAATGAGGAAATAACTCCATCGCAACCGGACTCAATTTTTCTTTCCAGATTAATAAATTTGCAATAAAAAGACTTGCTAGAACTAAGGCGAGAAAAATGTAGTAAGTGTGCCTTTGAGACCAGCGTAGAATATTGTGCTCCATCAAATTCCATTTGCTAGATTGAAACGCTTCATTTTGATAGAGCGTTTCATTTATATTTTTATCTACATGATACTGAAGTGAATTAAATATTCTCCTTATCCAAAAAAACAAATTTACACCTCTATTTTCAATTCCGGAATAGAAAACTCACCAGATATTAATTTAGGCAATAGAGTATCCCTAATCTTTCCAAGTTGTTCACTTTGCTCCATAGAATCAAGCGCTTTTGCAAAAAATGGAGTCAAATAATGATTTACAAAGTAATCTAAAAGCTCTTGTTCTTGAGGTAAAATTGATATGACTTTTTTAAGTTCTTTAAACGTTATTTGTGGAAAAGTACCTGAGCGATGTTCGGCTACATGCTGAAGTTCATTCACAGTTTTTTCTTGAGTCAAAATAAAATAAGGTAATATAGGATTCACACCTTTACGCGCTCTTAACACCATTAGCTTAGTAGATACCACATAATCCTGAGCATCAAAGTTTACGAAAGCGAACCGTTTATTTTTTGGACGGATCTCACTATATAGAATATCGCCGTTAGAAATAGACTTTTTAGCCTGACCAGGCAAACCGTCAGTAGCTGAATAGTTATTGTGAAGAAACTTGCCGTTTTCTATATCACCAGTATTTAAAAATATAACTTCATTAACGTCTTTCAACTTATAAGTGTCAGAAATTGAATCAACTAAATCATGAATACTTACTGCCAACCATCCCTTAGGCACCCACCCCAATTCACTCTCTTCAAACTCACTCGGAAAAAGCTGTCGAATATCATCTGGCACCGACTTAAAGTTACCATCAGCTATCACTGCTTTGCGTTGTTCTGCTTTCGCTTGGAGTTCTTCAGGAATTGAATTACCAGCATCTAATGCATTATCAATAACTGGATCAAAATCTACGAACCAGCTTTTGAATAAAGCTTGCGCCATTTGTTCTAAAGTTTGGTTGGTTTGGAAAAGGTTTATTGATTTATCAAATAATGCTTTACCAAGCTTTTTTATTTTCTCCCTTTCTTCTTTAGGAGGAACTTTGATCGGGTACTCCGATAGTAATTTGGTATCAAACTTACCAGCCCCAATCCCTGTACTTTCAACAATTGTCAATAATTCTCGTTCTTTAGCTTTGAACCACAAAAGCAAATACCAAGGATCTAGGTATTCCTCATCTGCAACGAGACATTTCACATCTTGATTAAATGCTACTGGCCTTGTCGTTATACCAACTTGCATTTTTTGATGAAGAATGCTTCCTCGCACCAAAACCAATATACTATTTTTAGGAGCCAAGCGAGAACCATTTGCGAGACCTTCTTCGGTTATCTTTAATTTTGAATCTGTATATAAGTGTCCATCCATGGATGAAGCGCTAATCCACGGAATGTCACCATTCCAGTAAGATGCTTCAGTCTTCTTGGGAGTTCCGCCTGAAGACCATTTGGTCACATCTCCTAACTTTAGAGTCTGCCAGTTACTCATCATAACCTAACACTCCTAAGTTATGTCGAATCACTTTATCTAGAGCTTCTGCCTGCTCCATTTGCTCGTATAAAATTTGGCTTAATTCCTTCATTTTGACTTCAAACGGAATACCATCATCTTCTAATTCAGCTGCGCCTACATAACGCCCAGGCGTCAGCACAAAATCATTGGCTTTAATTTCTTGCAAAGTCGCTGATTTCGAATAGCCTGCTTTATCTTCATAATTACCATCTTTTGTCTCACCACGCCAAGCATGATAGGTTCGAGCAATCTCAGCAATATCATCAGCGGTAAGTTCCTTATGAACGCGACTAACCATAGTGCCCATTTCACGAGCATCTATGAATAAAGTCTCTCCTTGTCGATCACGATAACCATGTTCTTTGTCTTCTTTTTTGTTTTTGGTTATAAACCACAAACAAACCGGAATTGGCGTTGTGTAAAACAACTGACCAGGCAAGGCTATCATGCAGTCGACTAAATCATTCTCAATAATTTTTTGACGAATCTTTCCTTCACCTCCAGTATTTGATGACATAGACCCATTAGCCAAAACAAAACCAGCTGTGCCATTTTCACTCAACTTGGAAATCATATGCATGATCCAGGCATAGTTAGCATTCCCTGTCGGTGGAACTTCATAACCAGCCCAACGTGGATCATCCATCAACTCAGAATCTGCTCGCCATTGCTTTTGATTAAATGGCGGGTTCGCCATAATGTAATCAGCTTTTAAATCAGGATGCTGATCTTTAAAGAAACTATCGCCCGCGACCTCACCTAAATTGCCAGAAATACCGCGAACAGCCAGATTCATTTTCGCTAGCTTGTAAGTCGTATTGGTGTACTCCTGACCATAAATAGAAATGTCTTTCTTATTGCCTTTGTGGCTTTCAATAAACTTAAGCGATTGCACAAACATTCCACCGCTCCCACAACACGGATCATAGATAGTGCCTTTGAAAGGTTCGATCATTTCAGCAATAAGACTAACTACAGCTTTTGGCGTATAGAACTCTCCA
Source organism: Aliikangiella marina (assembly GCF_007004765.1). Classification (GTDB taxonomy): domain Bacteria; phylum Pseudomonadota; class Gammaproteobacteria; order Enterobacterales; family Kangiellaceae; genus Aliikangiella; species Aliikangiella marina. The sequence goes on along the minus strand of NZ_VIKR01000006.1, from coordinate 50,005 downwards.
CCGCCTTTACCTTCACTGGCGGCAAATTTACCCAGGAAATATTCGTAAACACGACCAACCAAATCTTCTTCGGTCATATGGCATTCATTTGCCATAGTATCAATGTTATTGATGGTATCGATTAGGGCCGCCAGTTTGCTGGAGTCAAGCCCAAGACGAGAGAAGTAATTGTCTGGTAGTGCGCCTTTAAGTGAAGCGTTGTTTTTTTCAACTGTGTGTAATGCCGTATCAATTTTGACAGCAATATCATCTTGTTTGGCATTAATCTGCACAAACGACCAACGAGCCTCTTCTGGTAAATAAAACACATTGTCCTTAGCGTAAAACTCAACCATGTCGACATAGTCACCCATGCCTTCTTCTTTTAATTTTGCTCTTTGCTTTTCAAATTTATCGCTGATGAATTTTAAGAAGATAAGGCTTAATACGATATGCTTGTATTCCGAAGACTCAACACTACCTCGGAGTTTGTTTGCTGTATCCCAAAGAGATTCCTCAAACCCTTTATCATTCTTGTTATTTTTCTTACTTTTAGCGGCTGTCGCCATATTGCTTAGTTCCTAACTTACTTTGTTTGAATTGATTATTTTATAAACAACTTTTGTGAGTTGTCATAGATTATAAATTGAACAGCGCTGGCTTATTTTTTCTTTTTACACCAACAACTTAGATAAAGAAAGTATCGAATTGCAACTATTCAGTCAATGTTAATTGTGATATCTCAAAAATTGAAAGCGAATATTCAATTACAAAGGCACCTAATCTCTAAAATCAATATTGATTAATTCTATTAAAGACTTGTAATTCTAATCAAAAACTATGCTTTTTTAGGTTTTAGATTGATTTTGACTGAGATAAGTTCTTTTAGTCCATTTTAGCAGTGACTAAACGTTGAGACTGCTAACAAACTATTTTACTAGTCCAAACCGGGTTTGGCCTAATCCAAATGATGACTACAAGGATGTGCCTTTTCTTGCTTATATTCTTAAAACGGCCAATTTATGTTATCCATATGCTCGTCGCATGAGGAAGCATAGGTAGGATCGATCTGCCTTGCGTAAGCAATTAAGCCCTGGATATGATTTTTTAGCCCCATTACAGACTCAAATCCTCGGCGTTCAGCGTGTTTGGCTGGACCTATATCGGAACGGCATAGGAAATGAAAGTGCATTCTCAGTTTTGCACGAAATTCGCGAGACAGCTTTGGAGAATTACCATCAACAAGCAATCCAAGGACAATTTTCCTAGCTCCAGGAGGGACGATTTGAGTTTTCGTTAAATTAGGTTTCAACCCAATTGCATTCATTTTCTCATATATAGAAATTATTACTTTTCTTGCTATAGTTCGATCAAAGCTTTTATCATTAGTAGACAAGCACAAATCGTCTGCATAGCGCGAATAAACAAGATTGTTATCTAAGGCTATTTTTGATACTGCACTATCAAAATTTTTCATTGCTAAATTTGATAGCATTGGACTAGTTGGTGCCCCTTGCGGAAGATGCCCAATTGCTCTATTTCTATATCTCGATATTTTGTGATACTTACTGAAGGAGCTACTCTGCCATGCGGGATGACGTCGCAGTCTTGTCTCAGTTCCCAATTTGGTGCAAAGCCGAGACATCTCGAAAGAGATGAGTGGTTGGTAACCCAAAGTTCTAAACACGCGATATGCAGCGATCTCGGAAAACGATTCAAAGAAATTACTTACATCTAGTTTAATCATCCAAGTACAATTACAGTGCAGTGTCGCAGCTTGTATAATCTTACTATTTTCTGCATACGCGAAACTTGCTGTATGAACCTCACCAAACTTGAGAATATTCTTCGCTATCCATTTTTGCACTATCATCAATTGAGGGGAAGGAATACTAATAATTCTGTATCCTCTGTTTCCCGAGCGTTTGTTTTTCTTATCTAATTTAAAAACCTTGTACGGTTCTATGTAATTCCTTTCAACTAATGAACGTAATACAAAATAATCAACTCCCGTTAAATGGGAGATATGTCGCAAGGAAAAGATAGGGGGTAACCTTTTATCTACAGCCTGAACCGCACTTGCTACCTGAATGGCATTCTCAATAACTTTCGGGTCAACATTATTTGCCTCCCCGGCTTTCCTAAATTGCTGAGGGCACCAAATATGCATCTACTTTGACACCGTCAGGTGAGTTCTATCGCGGTTTGCCGCAAGTCTTCGCCACGCGCAAAGCGCGATAGACCTTAGCGCAAGCGCTCGCTCAAACAAAGAGTAGCAGTATTCTGCACCCCTCAATCGTGCAATAAAGATAAAAGCACGTTGTAGTTGACTAGTTAGGCCAACATTAACTAGAAGCAATTTGCGGTGCCCTCAGCAATTTAGGAAAGTATATTTTCTCGCTATTTTTCTGGCATTGTACAATACTAGATTTTATTTTTCTTGCATGCGACAACTGCCCTTTACCTGCTGCTGTTAAATACAGCTTTTCACTAATCCAAGACCATTCTTTCGCTTTTTCTATTATGATTTCTATTTCAGGTATAGTAAGACCTGTTTTCCTAGCTATCGCCTCACTAAAACGAGGGCCTCTTCTTAGTGCTGCAAGTATCATTAGGATTTTCCTTCCTTCTACACTCGTTTTAGGAATCCAATACCCTTTAGCTAATCTAGTTTCATGCAGCTTTTTAAGCTTTTTTTCCAAAGTGATCTTGCTGTTTTCTTGACTAAATATACGCCTTAATTTGGATGTTTTCCTTTTAGGGAATAATGCTATCCATTTGTTTTTAACTGACTTGTGTAAAATCCGAGGACAATTGTTAGGGCAGCCATGGGAGAAAACAATAAGTGCTCCACTTCCTTTGTAACCAAGCGATTCCTTAGAGTCATGATCAATAGGGTCATAATTTATACAAAGATTTTTAATACTTATCGAAAGTGGTAAATCGAATTCAGAAGTTATGGTAGGACAGGGCTTAACGAGATCAACGGTAGGTTTGCACTTATGTGACATTACCCTTTTTATTCCTAAATCACTACCAGAGTATGCAATAACTCCAAACGACCACAATTTAAGCGACTTCCAGCTTTTAACACTTGCAACTCGCCAGGCTGACTCAAAATATTCAAATGCTCGATTTCCAGTTCCGATAAGATCAGTAACTAAAATAAATTTCCGAACTTTTTTAGTTCTTATTTGTTTTGGACTTGGATGGCAAATAAATTTCTTAGGAAATTCTGTACAAAGCTCTGAAATAAGCCATGAAATAATACCTTCACTGCCAACTTTTAAATCATAATTCTTGGTAGGTAGCACGGGCTGTGGTCCACCACCATAAGCTCTACGATTTTTCTTTCTATAAGGTTCTTTATATAATCGATTCGGGACTCTATTTTTGCCTCTTCTTATTTCACGTTCAGCATATAGTGCGACCATTCCAGGTACTTTGTTTGTCTTATCTATTATTCGCTGTCTAAGCCCATCAATAAATTCATCATGTCCAACTAGAGTCAATTCATCTAGTAATTTTACCGCAAGACTTTGCTCATCAACACTAAACTGTTTGACCCACTCAATTCCCACTTCCGTTTTTGATAATCTCGACATTCGATTCCTTTAAATTACTCGATTGATTACTCATATTCTCATTTAGCAGTTATATCGATTTAACTCACTTTCATTCAATATTTAAAATATCTTAGTCCATTTGGCGAACTAAATTTTCTAATCTTTCAATTAGTTTTTCCTTTTCAGGCCAAAGCTTGTAAGAATAAAGCCAACCTTTACGCGGCCCTATTCGAATTCGCCCTGCTTTCGACGAAGAAGCAACTGCTGTAATTTCTATGGGTGTGGCGTCAGCTTTTGCCAATGTCCATTGGAGACCGCCTCGTCCTTCTCGAATATCGTGAATAATGCATTCAAGCCCGTTTTCCGAGATTCTCAATTCCGTAGTTTGTTTGGCTGTGGAGAATATCTCAATTCGGTCTTCCGATGGTTCTATATGCTCGTCTGATAAGTACTTTCGATATCCATACCAACCAACCCAGCAAGCAATTAGAAACTGACCAAAAGTTGATAGTGACGCGAGTATTTCCCAGCCTGAAGGTTCAGTCATAAACTTAACTCAGTTTTTAGTATTAAATTAACAAGCCGATCCCGAATTATTAAAACGCGATAAGCTCCTATGGCACCCTTAGAAAACACACTCCTCTAGTGGCGGTACTAATTCAAAAGAATATCTATCCCTTCATAGGGGTCTACTTCCAAAGCGACACAATATTGCACAAACTCATAAACGTTTAATTTACGCTGAAACTTCTCCACTTTACTCACTAACTGATGGGGTTCATCAATTAATCGCCCTACGTCACGTATAGTTAACCCCTTGGCTTCCCTTACTGATTTTAGCCAAGTGATTAGGTCTTCGTATTTATTATCATGGACACCTTTTTTCATCTTGTCCCCATTATGGTGCCATGGTATAGTTGGCACCAAATCAGGGCCAAACTAACAGTTTTGCTGTGATTTATCTACACATAATTTATTAATAATTATTTATGTGTCGAAAAGGCATACAGAATGCCTGCCGCCCGCATAGGCGAAGCTGCTTAAAATCAAAAGCTGATGCATCTGATTTAAAACATTCTTTAACCTTCCGGTTGGTTAAAAAGCGGGCTTAGCCAAAACGGATTTATCGCTAGGTGAAGAATGAAGAATAATATAAAACCGAAACAACGCCCTTTCCCGTCTATTCACTTGGACAAATTTATTTCATCTTTTAAACGTAATGTTAAAGAAAAGGCAAGATTCCGACAGTATCTAACCGGTAAACAATATACTAAATGCAAGGAATCAGTGTGTGTTGATAAAGGATTTGCAAGTCAACATGAATTCAACAAGGCACTTGAAGCGTTGTCTGCGCAATCTGTAAGTAACAGCCAGAACGAGCATAGAGCGAGCGCTCTGTTTTGTGAGCAATTTCTGCCAGGCTCAAAATACTTCCTAATGAAAGGTCATTTAGAACTATTAATTGATAAAGAGGATATATTGAACTCACATGCAATTGTTCACGGAGTTTATTTGGATGGGAAGTGCTGGCCACTAGACAAAAGCCTCTACCCTGAAACTTTGCCACAAGCAAGCCCAGTAGACTCTCCAGCAGAATCATTAAACTCTCTGAGAATGGCGGGTCAGCGCGAAATCTACATTCTAAATAAACAGCTTCATTTAGATTTGTGGCTCGACGGCTGGGGTGGAATTGCATATGTTGAGGAAAAACTAGCCAAGGTTAGTTCTCTACTTTCGTGCTGGCTCGATTTAAACAAGACCATCAAGTAATGATTTAGGAATTGCCAATGTGGGATATGGAATTAAACAATGGATGTATGTTGACCGTGTACGAAAAAGTAGATGACAAATTTCTAGTAATTGGTCATGTATTACAGGCTCGTGTATTCATGGATCATAAGGGAAGGTTTAGCATCAATTATCCGCTTACCACTTCATTAGTCAGAAGCATTTCAGACCCGTATGAAAACGATGTCAGAATAATTGTCACCCATGACATGATTTGGCGATACAAACACGTTGGCAAAATTTCCAATAGCACAGCAATGTTCATGGAAGTTAAGCACTTGTGGATAAAGTGGATGACGACACCTACCTACATGGATGCGTTGGCGGCAGCAAGACAAGCTTTAAAGGTTGGTCCTAGAAAATTGAATTGGCCTATTGAGCCATTGTGAGTAGCCAAAAACAGACGCGATGAGAACTGAAACTGCGATATAGCAGCACTTTCGAATAGTATAGATTAGGAGAGCTTTTGAGGGCTATATAATGCTCTGATGTCCTACAGACTAATTCAGCGGCACTCCTTCATAACTTATTTTCTTTACTTTAGCTATGCTAATATTTTATTTTTAATCAGTCGATCAAATCTAAACCTTTCATTGTATTGGCAACAGTTATGTCAATGTAATCACTTGCTCCATGTCGTTTAAGAGCATCCCAATATGGATATTCATTCTTATTTTCTACTCTTTCCCAAAACTCATCACTATAAAACTTTTCTCCGAAGGTAGATTTTAGCTTCAATACTTCAGATGCCAGTGCCCGATTGTTACCATAATCACTCCATTCCGAATCCAGTTCATCTATAAAGAGTAAGCCTTCTTTAATCCTCCCATTTGTCAAATACTCAATACTTTGCTTATACTTCTTTTTTAAATCAGTACCTTTAACTCTAAGCTGCTTTAAAAATTCATCCGCTTCTTCACCTTGCATACTAATTAGATCATAATCACGAAGTACTTTAATTCTTCCCCTTAAACTTAGAACTTTGTTTTGCGCCAATCTATATACTTTATCTGACAACTCCTTCCTAGCCTTTATTTCATCCGCAACCACTTTGCAACTATAAGATTTAGTGACACTGAAACAACTTTCTACCTCCTTTAGTGCTTCGTCCAATTCATAATCATCAAAATGTGCCTGTGCTTTTATAAGATAGCTACCATGTATTCTATTGAACTCTATGTAGTTTCCTAATGCTAGATACTTAAGGTTTGTTGCCAAACTTCCCCCAAAGTATGCCAGAACAACTACAAAAGATATAATTAACATCCCTACAACTAACCTTTCTACCTTGGCTCCCGCCAAGACCACGCTTTTTAAATTTAGGTAATTTGATTTTAAAATTGCTAGCGTTAAAACAAGTAAAAGAAACACTATTCCTAAATAAACCAATTCATCACCCAAAATTTCTAAACCAACTGCAAGAATGTTTATGTTACTAACTAACGAAGATATCTGAGAAACCACCACTAAAACTACGGTTAATAGAAACACAAGTGCTTTCCAAGACCAAAAAATGCTAGATTCTTTATTTTGATTAGCCATTTTAAGACCACCCCTCTTTACAAAACTTTTGCTCCTCTATTATTTCAGCTTCACTTCTAACAAAAGATTTGTCATTTTTATTCACCACGTCATAAAGCATCTTATCCGCCTTAATACATATATCTGGTGCCACTTCAATAGACAATCGTTTCAGAATCTGAAGAGAGTCATCTACTAAATAAGAGTCAGGATAAGCCGCCTTAAACTTAATAATACGATTGAATGCCTCTTCTAGTTTGCCAGTAAATATTTCCTGAATGATTACATTGTAATGGGCTTCATCTATTTTTTCACTATTCTCAAAATTATCGATAAAACTCAACCATCGTGATTTGGTTTCATTCTTAGAACAAGGTTCGCGGCACAAAGGAAACATTAATGCCGTCATATGATATGAAGCATTATCTCTGAGACTAGAATCGAAATTTAATCTAAAAAACCTAAAGCTTTTTCGTTCAATCATGAAAGACCAATTAATATTTTCTTTCGAAGCAAGAAAGTTATATTTTAACAACTCATACAAGTGAATTACTTTTTGTCCAAGTTGATCAGACAGCTGGTGTTTTAGATGAATAGCGTACGCTTTAATCGCAGCATCTCTAGCTAGATGTACTCGCCCTTCATTTAAAAGTCGAAACGAATAAAAATAAAGCCACTCAGCGGTTTCTTCAGGGCTGTATCGAGCACTTTCATAAATAGTAGTCTTAAACTCCTCCCTATTCCCTAGCTCTTGTAATATATTGAGTTTTCGCGTACCTGCTGAGTAATTCAAAGATAACTTATTAGACTCATCTACACTTAAACGTCCTCTAAGTAATCCAGCTACAGTATGGCTTTTAACGTCATAAAAACGTACTCCTACTTCTCGCGCATTTAGCCAATCACCATTTGATATTTGATTATTCTTTTTAATTTGATCTAACCGAAGAACTTTAACAACAAAGCTAGCGAAAAACACAAAAACAATAGGTATAACTAACGCCATAACAGCAGATTTAAACGAATAGGTACTTTTATCGCCATCTATTTTAAGGCTTTTTTTAATCAGCTCTAACAAGCCACTATTCAATTCAATTGCTAAAGGGAAAACAGAGTATGAACCTGCTTTAACTTTTTTGATTCCTGATATCATTTTTTCAGCTTTCTTTGAGTAAGCTATAGACTGCCAACCAGGAGTTTTTCTAAATATGTAATCGTATTGTTTAAAATATTCCAGAAATGGAGACGCATCGACACCTTGTGAATAACTAAATTCTTCTCCACTAATTCTAGTCATTTCAAACTTTAACCCAAGCAAATTTATTAATTCATTAGCATTTGATTCTCGTGACAAAAACAACACAACCTTTAACCCTGCTGAAACGGCGGAATCTAGCTCCTGTATGACTTCCGAGCTAGGAGCTTTATGCGACCCTACTTCGAATAAAAACAGGTCATAATCATAAAGCAACGGGAGTTCATCAATATTATTGCAAAAGGTAGCATCACTGAACTTTGTTTGCTCCATTTTTCTTGTTGTAAAAACGAGTGTTTTCATTCATCCTCCATGTTGAGTAAACGAATCCCAAATTACAACTTCGACTGGGTTCAGCTTCAGTTAGCGTTTGACTATTTTTGCAGGGCCTGACAATTTATTTTCTAATTTTGATTCTCGAACGTCCTACCTTTCTCTTCACAAGCTTTTGTTTATCCGGTGTAGACTGACCACAATTTCATTCGGCCTTTAATCCAAGTATGTGTAAAAATTTATCTCGTATTAGCAATACAATACACAAATCACCCTAACTATTAGATTCATATATTATTGATAGAGACTACTGTTTTGATTAACTGCTAAATTGATTCAAATTTACGACTTATGTCACATTCGATTCATACAATCTAAATGATTTAAGTTCCACTTGAACTCCATTAAAGCAAAACATCAATTAATCCTAATATGACGCAAAGGAATTAATTAGTTGTTAGAAAGGCTTTTTAAAGAATGATTCTTTTCAGTATTACTTGTTTGATTTTTGCTATTTTTTTACCATTTATTTTTTAGCAAATCTAATAAAATTTTAGAAACCTGCGATAATATCTCAAAAAACTATAGCGTTAAGCAAATAAAATTAAATCAAAATAAATTATTTGAGTCTTTTTCTTTTAATTTAATTCTTATTTGGTGCGCGGAAGAATTTTGGCTATTGCAAAATCAACTTCATTGCCAACATCAGGTTTAGCCGGAATCAAAAAAGCTAATAAAAGTGAACACAACGCAAAGCTAGCACCAATAAAAAAAACGACACTATGAGAGATAAGCCAGATAAAACCTAACGCCGCGGGAATAACAACGGCTGCAACATGGTTGATTGTAAAACTCACTCCCGCGGTAGAAGCTATATCTTTCTCGTCAGCAATCTTCTGAAAATAAGTTTTGATCGCAATCGCAAGCGAAAACAAAAGGTGATCGATCACATAAAGCGCTGCCGCAACAGTAGAATTTTCAACTAGTCCATAAGCAATAAACAAAATTATCAATCCAACATATTCAAAAGTAAGTGCTTTACGCTCTCCTACTCGACCAACCCACTTACCTATTTTTGCGGCAAAGGCCCAATTGAATACGTAATTAATAATAAACAAGGTGCTTACGTCAGCAACAGAATAACCAAATTTTTGAACCATTAAGAAACCGGCGAAAACAATAAATATTTGCCGTCGAGCACCACTAAAAAATGTCAACGCATAAAAAAGCCAATATCTTTTGCGAAGAATCAGTGATTTTTTCTGTTCATGAGGTTGTTCAAATTCAGGGAATGCTAAAAACAAAAACAATGTAAAAATAGCAGCAACAATTCCCCAAAATAAATACACATCTTTAAACTCCCAATTATCAACCGACATCATCCACCAAATAGCGCTATAAGCTAATAATGAGGCTACTGATCTAACAGATAAAAGCTGTCCTAAGAAATGAGCGGTTTTTCCTTTATCTATCCACTGAAGTGTTAATGATTGATTAACCGTTTCGAAATAATGAAATCCTATAGACATAACCAAAGTCGTCAAATACAGACCGTACTCAGTTGGAAACATGCCCGTTAACGCAACGCCAATGCATGTTATCAACAAAGATAAAATCGCTAAACTTTGCTCTTTGATAAATAGAAGTAAATAGATTGCAGTGAAAGCTAGGAAACCTGGTATTTCCCGTATGCTCTGTAAAAAGCCAATTTCTTTGCCTGTGAAGTTTGCTTTTTCGACAACGAAATTGTTTAATAAAACCATCCAAACAGAAAAAATCAGCGGCATGATAAATGCCGAGATTAATAAAAAGGTTTCTTTGTTACGTTCGAAAGTGATCATAGCTTGGTATTTTAAAGTTTAGGTGGTCTCTATTAGGCATGGAATTGAGTATGAAACCTTATCCTTTACAAAAAAGCTACTTGTTGTAAAGAGTGTGAAGAAGGCTTAGTATAGTTATCTAACTGATTTATAAAGTATTTTAAACGATTTTGAATACTCCAAACCTTGGAGTAGTTGGAAATTTTTGAATAGAAGACAAAAACCATAAATATCTGGTGCCTTGCCCCACTAAAAAAAGTGAGCAGATAATAAAGCCAGTAGCGTTTTCGTAGTATTAATTTCCGATGTTGCTCGACTGGCGACTCAAACTGTGGAAAAGCTAACCATAACCACAGAAAGAGAACGAACCCCAACCCACCTATGACCAGGTAAGCGGTGGAAAAGTCGAGCAAAAAAATGCTAAAGAACAACCAAATCATTCCGTAGGCTACTAAGGAAACCATTGACTTGACGGAGATAATTTTCCCCATAAACGTAGGGGTTTCACTTTTTTCGACCCATTGCAGCGTCAACGAGGTGTTTACCGTCTCAAAATAGTGAAACCCAATCGACATCAAAACGGTTGTCGCATACAAACCGTATTCAAAAGGGAACAGTCCGGTAATTGCAACGCCGATAGATACGAGGCACAGTGACACTAATGCAAGCGTTTGCTCTTTCATTACCAGCAATATAAACACAGCTGTAAACGCGAGAAAACCAGGAACCTCTCGCAAGCTCTGAAGAATCCCGATTTCGCGCCCCGTAAACGCAGCTTCTTCAACCACAAAATTATTGAGCATAGCCATCCAACCGGAAAAGGTTAGCGCCATAAGTATTGTTGTAACGATTAGGAAAGCTTGTTTAGTTTTCCAGTGACGAGGAATCATTTGAAATCGAATGAGCTTGAGTGAGTTTACAGAGTATACCACCCTCGCCCATTTTCAGCTTATATTGAATCACTAGAATGAATATAAACCGAATCTATGGGTTTATTGATCAAACAGGTAAGGACCAAAGCCAAACGACCCAAGCAACACAGAATAAGACAATGACTATCAGGACGATCGGATTAAATGAAACCGTTCTAGGTTCATTCGCTTCTTTCTCTTTCTTACCATGCAGCATGGCTTGGACAAGCTTTTCCTTTAAAACAAATTGGTGATACATCACTGCGAGGATATGAACCGCGGCTAATACGATTAGTACGATTTCCATTTGATAATGAATTCGGGTACCCAACGATGAAAGAGACTCTGATACCCAACTGTAAAACGGCCCGTACCACATGATGTCATCTGAAATAACCGTACCCGCCAGAAACTGACTAAGCAAGGCAACCAATAAAACGATAACCATTACTGCACCGGCGGGATTGTGACCGTAATGTTTAGAAGGATTACCTTTGATTAAGCTCATTAAATGACTAAACGACTTAAAAGGAGAAACAACAAATTGATGAAATCGAGCATAATAGCTACCGAAAACGCCCCATAAAATTCGAAACAAAATCAGTCCACTTAATATATAAGCGGACCGAATATGCCAAATAATCCAGTCGCCGCCAACATTGCCCGTCGTGATAAGAAATACTAAATTTGCGACAAGCAACCAATGGAACAATCGAATGGGCCAATCCCATACTAGCACCATTTGCAAGGTCTCTGGCGAGCTTTGTTTCATATCAATTTACATCAAATGGTTATTTTTGTTGTTTAAAGTCATCGTGGCAGCCTTTGCATGATTTACCAACGGCACCGAGCGTTTTTCTTAAATCATCTTTACTTTTACCTGCGCTGGCAGCTAGGTTTTTAGTCGCGTCTAACCAAGCTTTGTGCTTTTCCATATAACCGTCAAAATCAGACCAAGCGTCAGGTAAAGCATCGGTGTGAGCTTTCAAGCCATCAACAGCATTATCCGATCCTTTAGGCCACATCAATGAATTATCCATCTTCGCTAAAGCATGCATATTGTTGGCAGCCGCCGCAGCTAGCTCAGCATTGTACTCTCGGTTTCCCTTGACCATCGCCCCTAAGACCGAAAGGTTAAATCGAGTTACCTGCATAAAGTGCTTTCTCGCTTCTATTTCATTCTTAAATGGGTACTTTTCCTCTGCTTGCAATCCTCCGCTTACTAAAACCGTTGCAGCGACAGCTAGTGAAGCCATTGTCTTTCTGATTGTTAATTTCACTTTTACTTACTCCATTTTGGCCAGTTGAGTTATGCCAAAACTCTAAACATTCTTAGTTCGATGCACAAGCAAAAGATGTGAGCAAATATATTCAAAAGCACCTGCTTATATTAGTCAGCACTAAATTGATTCAGATCACCGTGTTCAAAAGATTTACCTTTAGACTGGCATTATCTCAACTAAGAGAGGAACTACAGATGGAATTAATGCGACAATTATTCACAAGCCCAGAAGGTATCTTAAGCTTTGCAGTGATATTTTTAGTGATTGCAATGGCTGGTTATTTTATCAGATTATTTTTCAAAAAGACTCACACTGAATAACCAACAGGTTTAGGATCGAAACGATGCAATAGGCAACTTAAAAAGTTGCCTATTGCTCCGCTAAACTGACAGACATTACCTAAGCACTTTTTTGCAGTGCAGAAATCCTTTTCTCTAGCGGCGGATGGCTCAAAAAGAGTTCGCTCATCGCTTTCTTGCCAGATATTCCAAACGCGACCATTGAACCTTCCAGTTGTGATTCATGATTATTTCTCAACCGGTTTAATGCAGCAATCATCGCGTCTTTTCCCTCAAGATAAGCAGCGCCAGCGTCGGCACGGTATTCTCTTTGGCGAGAGAACCACATCACGATAACGCTCGCTAAAATACCAAAGATGATTTCTAAAACAATCACGATACCATAGTAAGCAAATCCGCCTGCCCCACTACCTTGGTTACTGTTGCCTCTCAACGCATTATTGATAATCCCGGCGATAGCCCGCGCCAAGAAGATTACAAAGGTATTGACGACGCCTTGAATTAAGGTCAGCGTCACCATATCCCCATTCGCTATGTGCGAAACTTCATGTGCCAAAACGGCTTCGACTTCGCGTTTATCCATTTGTTGCAGAAGACCCGTACTCACCGCTACCAATGAATTATTTTTACTTGCTCCGGTTGCAAACGCATTCATTTCAAGAGACTGATAAACCGCAACTTCAGGCATGCCGATACCAGCCGCTTTGGCTTGTCTGGCAACAGTGTCGACTAACCACTTTTCGGTATGACTTTGCGGTGCTTGAATCACTTGAGCACCAACCGAGCGCTTCGCGATAAACTTAGACATCCATAAGGATATAAACGCGCCACCGAACCCAAAAACCGCAGCAAACAGTAACAAGCCGCCGTAACTTCCTCGATCTAAACCCAATGCGGGACCAAGAAAGCTTAAAACCAATCCAAGAACTACGACAATAGCCAAATTGGTAGCAATGAATAAAGCAACTCTTTTCATTTAAATTTAACCTCTACACTTTCGTCGAATGACTAAGGCCTAAATGCAATACACCAGCAGACTAGATTGTGGTAAATACGTTTAAATCCAATATTGTATTTCGTTTGAGATGTAACAATTTTTATATTTATTCGCTATACCAACTGCCATCAGGGTTAGGTTTAATGAAGGGTTGAGAAAACCAGTAAAATTGGCCTTTTTTAGATGAAGGTGCAGTGCAGTTAAATCGGCTCCTTCCCGGTTTTAAATCTTGTTTTAAAACAAACCAGTTGCCTTTGGGCGAGCTTTGTATTTCAAGTGCACCTCCGGGACCAAAGCAACTTACATTTAAAGCGTCATCCGATAATTCGAGCCGCATCTTAGGCCTGTCAACGTCCGGTGGCAACTGGTGGTCGTTGAGTTGATTACCTTTCTCGTCTACTAGCTCGACTCGAGTGACAGGCATGGGTAAGCTATTCACCTTAAGAATAAAGTCGTTCATTGCACCGTAGTTTCCGCCAAATGGGAAGCGAGGGATTGCTTGTGGATCAACATTCATTGAGGCTGCGCCAGATTGTTGACCAAATGCCCAGAAGCCCACCCCTTTCAATATTTTCTTTACTTCCAGATTAAATTCCCCATAGGGATACGCAAACGCCCTTACAGTTTTTATTACCTTTGATTCAATCAGTTTCTGACTTTTAAGTACCTCATTTGTCACTCTTTCGCGCCAAGCAGAAAAAGATTCATCTTGCAACCGTCTAATCAAATGAGGATGTGTCACTGAATGATTAGCAATTAACCCCTTATTTTGAGTTAACTCAATTATTTCCTCCCAACTCATAAACTGACTCAAATTATCAGCTAACGGTTGAGTATTAATAAATACAGTAAAAGGGAACCCTTTTTCCTTCAGCACCGGGTAGGCGTTTTCATAAATTGATTTGTAACCATCATCAAAGGTTATTACCACAGACTTTGGCGGTAATGACTCTTGCGTAGTAAGTGCTGAAAGAAAGGTTTCCAATGAAACGACATTGAACTGGTTTTCCGCTAAGTAATTCATGTGCTGAGAAAACCGCTCAGGAGATGTGCTCGTTGATCGGGGCGTTGTTAAATCGATATGGTGGTACTGTAAAATCACTGCCGCCTTTACAGGCATATGGCAAGTAATAATAAAGCTAAAAAGGATCAATAGTATAATCTTAATGCCCATAATTTTACTCACATTTACTTTTTCTGCCTTTAATAGATTCATAAATAGCGCCTTAACTTCCTTAAACTTAGTCACTGATTATTTCGAATAATCATCCAGCCTCTAACTCGTCCTTTCGTAGCTTTTTAGATTGCTATTTTCATATATTTGATTCAAGCGTCACACATTTGATTAAATATTATTCGCCAGCTAAAATCAAAAAATATCGACGTCACTCAATATATAAATCAAAACTTGATTCACAATGAAGCGTTTACTTATTGCTAAAACCAAAGCGACAACAATTCACCTTTTAATTAGCGTCGCGGTTATATTAGTCTTCCTATTGTTACTTAAAAATCTCTGGTATCCAGGGCCGCTTTTTAAGATTGAGAACGTCTGGCAGGGATTACAAATACTTATTCCCGTTGATGCAGTTCTCGGTCCAATTCTTACCTTTATCATTTTTAAACCGGGCAAAAAGAGCTTAAAGTTAGACTTGAGCATCATCGGCGGGTTGCAACTGGCTGCGCTCTTATATGGTGGGCTTATTATTTATCAACAACGTCCAGTTCTTTTTACCTTTGTTGTCGACAGGTTTGAAACAGTGCTCGCTTCGGATGGTGTTTTAGAAAATATTAATCAAGATAGACTGATTAAACAAAAAGCTGGGCCAATCTATCTAACCTACGCCCTGCCAGCACAAAATGATCAAGAAAGACAAGATTTTTTGTTTAACGGAGTACAATTTAAAAAACTACCTGAACGACATTATCCATTGAAAGACTATATGGACCAAATAGCGGCTAAATCGCTTGAACTTGAACGCTTTAATCCGAAGGACGCTAATCATCCCATTTTAGAAGAGTTTCGAAAAACGTATGATGCAGAAAATACTTTACTACTAAAGCTGCAGGCCAGCACAGGTGAAACGATTGTGGTCGCTATTAACAAAAACACATCGCAAATAATCAACTATCTTGATATTGATCCTTGGGAAGAGTACAGCTCAAGGTAGTTAGCTAAATATCAAATATAAAAAACGGCGCTAATTGAGCGCCGTTTTTCGTTGCTACCAAAGAATAATTTTACTTTTTCTTTCTCGCTGGTGGTAGGTCAGTACAAGTTCCTTCATAAGCCTCAGCAGAAAATGCTAGCGACTCAGACAATGTCGGATGGGCATGGACTGTCAATGCGATATCTTCCGCGTCGCAACCCATTTCAATCGCTAACCCAGCTTCGCCAATTAATTCACCAGCATTAACACCGATTACCGCTGCACCGATGATGCGGTTATTTGACTTGTCATAGATGGTTTTTGCAAACCCTTCAGTGCGACCAGCACCAATTGCTCGACCACTTGCTGCCCAAGGGAAAGTACCAACACCGTAGTCAATTCCTTTTTGTTTCGCTTCTTTTTCTGTTACTCCAACCCAAGCAATTTCAGGGTCTGTGTAGGCGACACTCGGGATACATTGTGGTTCGAAAGCATGTTTCTTACCGGCGATTACTTCTGCAGCAACATGTGCTTCATGAGTCGCTTTATGCGCTAACATCGGCTGCCCGACTAAATCACCGATGGCGTAGATGTGTGGTACATTCGTTCGAAGATGTTTATCCACAGCGATAAAGCCTCGCTCGTCGACATTTACACCGGCTTTTTGTGCGTCAACTAAATCTCCATTTGGACGACGACCGACCGCTGAAAGAATGCGGTCGTATTTTTGTGGCTCTTTAGGGGCATTTTTACCTTCAAAAGTCACATATAAGCCATCATCCTTTGCTTCAACCTTAGTCACACTGGTTTCAAGCATAATTGAGTTGTATTGCTTACTAATAAATCGATGGAATGGCTTGATTACATCTGCATCGGCAGCAGGAATAAGTTGGTCAAACATTTCAACGATATCGATTTGAGCGCCTAACGCGCGATAAACCGTGGCCATTTCGAGACCGATGATTCCGCCACCAATGACCAGCATTTTTTCTGGAATACCTTTCAGCTCAAGAGCGCCGGTTGAATCAACAATTCGATCATCTTCAGGCAAGAATGGTAACTGAACAACTCGCGAACCGGCCGCAATAATACAGTTTTCAAAGTTGATTGATTTAACTGAGTCGTTCCCTTCAATAGCGAGTGAGTTTGGACCGGTGAATTTTGCAACGCCTTGGACAACCTTCACTTTGCGCATTTTTGCCATACCGGCAAGGCCCTTAGTGAGTTGGCCAACTACGCCATCTTTGTAGTCGCGAATTTTATCAATATCAATTTCTGGCTTGCCAAATGAAACCCCATGAGCAGACATGCTACTTGCTTCATCAATGACCTTAGCGGCATGCAACAATGCTTTTGATGGAATACAACCAACATTCAAACATACACCACCCAGGGTTGAGTACTTCTCAACCAATACAACGTTTAAACCGAGATCAGCAGCGCGAAAAGCAGCTGTATATCCGCCGGGACCAGCACCGATGACTACTACTTGTGCTTGGATGTCATTACTCATAATGATTTCACCTTTTTGATTTAAAACTGGCCTCGCAAAAGAGGCCAGCTAATTTACTAGTGTCGTTTTTGGTCAATTTTCGACCAACAATTATTTCAATAAAACTCGTCTAATGTCCGCTAAAGTTTGACCTAGATGCACTACAAATCGAGCCGCGTCAGCACCATCGATAACACGGTGATCATAGGACAAAGACATAGGTAACATTAGTCGAGGAACAAATTCTTTGCCATTCCAAACGGGTTGCATCTTGTTACGTGACAAACCAAGAATGGCAACATCCGGCCATTTTACAATAGGCGTGAAGGCAGTACCACCTATTCCACCCAAAGAAGATATCGTAAAACTGCTTCCCTGCATATCATCTGCCGATAATTTCATTTCTCTGGCCTTAGCGCTAGTCTCGGCAAGGTCGGTTGCAATCTCATAAATCCCTTTTTTGTCAACGTCACGAATGACTGGAACGGTAAGCCCATTAGGGGTTTCAACCGCCACCCCGATATGGTAATAATCCTTAACAATCAAATTTTCCCCATCGTTGGCCAATGAAGCATTAAACTTCGGAAATGCTTTCAGCGTGTGGACTAAACCCTTCATGATAAAAGCAAGCGGGGTCAATCTGACACCATCTTTCATCGCTTCTTCTTTCAAAGATTTCCTGAATGCATCGAGTTCTGTAATATCGGCATCTTCATGTTGAGTTACATGCGGAATTGTGATCCAATTTCGATGCAAGTTGACGCTGCTGATTTTTTGGATTCGCGACAAGGGCTCACTCGTTATACTCCCCCATTTTTCGTGATCAACTGCTGGCATTTCAGGCATCGCAAAAGCGCCGGTGGAAGCCGTTGCTTTTGGACGTGATAGTTCAAACTTTATAAAATTCTGAACATCATCTTTGAGAATTCTTCCTTTCGGTCCCGAACCATTAACCTTAGTGAGATCCGCCCCTAATTCGCGCGCAAATCGCCTCACTGCTGGGCTAGCATGAACAACACCGCCAGAAGCTTTCTTTTTCATCTGCGGATGATCGGGTACCGGCGCCTTTCTAGTCTGCGCACTTGAGGTTTGTGCGGGTGCTGATGGCGCCGGGGTGCTACTCTTAGCCTGAGAGGCCGCAGCCTGCAGTACAGTCGTTTGCGCTCCTTGCGACTTAATCCGCCCGATGACATCCCCTTGTGAAACTTTATCACCAACTTTCACCGATACCGATATGATTGAACCGGCCTCTGACGCGGGAACTTCCATGGTTGCTTTATCAGTTTCAAGTACAATCAACCCTTGGTCTTTTTCGACTTGATCGCCTTCACTGATTAATACTTCAATAACGTCTACGTCGGACGCATCACCAATGTCGGGAACCGTTAAATCCTGTTCAGATGATTCATTGGGTTGTGGCTCCGCAGTCTCAGCAGAAGGTTCAGGTGAGGCACTCGCCGCAGGAGCCGGTTCTGCTTTTGGTTCAGGCTCTGCTGCAGGTGTCGTGGGCGCAGAATCTGCGGCAGAATTACTCGCTTCAATTTCTAGAATTAAATCCCCTTGCGATACTTTATCACCGACATTCACATGAACGGCTTTCACAATACCGGCTTCACTCGACGGTACATCCATTGTCGCTTTATCAGTCTCTAAAGTGATAAGCGAGTCTTCTTTTTCAATGGTGTCGCCTACCGACACTAAAACTTCGATGATATCGACATCACTAACATCCCCGATATCAGGGACATTGACTGGAGTTAAATTACTCATGTTCAATCTCCCGGTTAACTGAATAGTGGGTTAGGTTTGTTAATGTCAATGTTGTAAAGCTTAATGGCTTTACTGACTTCTTTCGTGCTGATTGCTCCTTCGTCAGCAAGCGCTTTCAACGCAGCGATGGCGACAAAATGACGGTCAACCTCAAAGAATCTTCGCAAGTTCTCACGACTATCGCTTCGTCCAAAACCGTCGGTCCCGAGTACGCTATAATTTCCAGGAATAAATGCTCGTATTTGGTCCGCATACGACTTCATAGAATCTGTGGACGCAATTACCGGTCCGTCATGTCCAGTTAAACACTGTTCAACATAACTGATCGCGGGCTTTTTCGCTTCTGGATTGAGTAGATTCTCACGAGTGGCCGCTTGTCCGTCTCTAGCCAGTTCATTGAAACTTGTCACACTCCAGATATCTGCATTCACCTTAAAGTCTTTTTCAAGCAATTCGGCCGCGGCAATCACCTCATGCAAAATGGCACCACTACCCAGTAATTGTACTCTCGGTGGCTGTTTTTTTGCTTTTGACTTCTTACTTTCTTTTAGCAAATACATGCCCTTGATAATGCCCTCTTCGCAATCTTTGGGCATTTCTTCGTGAACATAGTTTTCGTTGAGCGTGGTGATGTAGTAAAAAACATTCTCTTGGTCTTCGTACATACGACGCATTCCGTCTCGTACGATGAGAGCAAGTTCGTAACTAAATGTCGGCTCATAACTCACACAGTTAGGTATAGTTCCCGCTAAAATGTGCGAATGACCGTCTTGATGTTGCAGACCTTCACCATTGAGCGTAGTCCGTCCAAAAGTGGCACCGATCAAAAATCCTCGCGCTTGCATATCACCGGCGGCCCAAGCTAAATCGCCGATACGTTGAAAGCCGAACATAGAGTAATAAATATAAAAAGGTATCATCGGTAAGTTATTACTCGAATAGCTCGTTGCAGCCGCGATCCATGATGACATAGCGCCTGCTTCGTTGATCCCTTCTTCTAAAATTTGGCCTTTCTTATCTTCCCGATAATACATTACCTGATCAGAGTCGACCGGTTCATAAAGTTGGCCTACAGACGAGTAAATGCCAACCTGACGGAACATCCCTTCCATGCCAAAAGTGCGCGCTTCATCCGGAATGATTGGCACGATCCGCTGACCTATTTCTTTATCTTTAATGAGGACATTGAGTATTCTGACGAATGCCATGGTTGTCGAAATTTCACGTCCGTTTGAGCCGCCAGTAATTGCACTGAAGGCTTTTAAGGGAGGAACTGTCAAACTTTCAGACTGCGTGCGACGAGCAGGTAAATAGCCACCAAGTGCCGCACGTCTCTCTTTGAGGTATTTAATTTCTGGGCTGTCTTCTCCTGGGTGATAAAATGGTGTTTCTTCAAGTTTGTCATCACTAATCGGCATGTTAAAACGATCGCGGAACTGCTTTAACGCTTCCAAGTTCATTTTTTTCACTTGGTGTGAAATATTCTTCCCTTCACCACTTTCCCCCATACCATAACCTTTTACGGTCTTAGCCAAAATAACCGTTGGCTGATCTTTGTGGTGAACAGCTGCGTGATAAGCTGCGTAAACTTTGGTTGGATCATGACCGCCGCGATTGAGTCGCCAGATATCTGAGTCTGACATATTGGCAACCATTTCCAACAAATCGGGATCTTTGCCAAAGAAATAATCTCGGGTAAATTTACCACCTTTGGATTTGTAGTTCTGATATTCGCCATCGACGGTTTCCTCCATCACTTTGAGTAGTTTACCGTCGACATCGCGAGCAATCAGTGGATCCCAGTAGCGTCCCCAAATGACTTTGATCACATTCCAACCCGATCCGCGGAAATCCCCTTCAAGTTCTTGAATAATTTTTCCATTACCCCGAACTGGGCCATCGAGACGCTGGAGATTACAGTTGATGACGAAAATTAAGTTATCTAGTTTCTCTCTTCCTGCAAGGGATATTGCTCCAAGCGATTCGGGTTCATCCATTTCACCGTCGCCCATAAACGCCCATACTTTACGGCCAGTCGTGTCAGACAGCTCGCGGTCTTTTAAGTATTTTAAAAAACGAGCTTGGTAAATTGCTTGAATTGGTCCAAGCCCCATTGATACAGTAGGAAATTGCCAGAAATCAGGCATCAACCAAGGATGCGGATAAGAAGATAGCCCTTTACCGTCAACTTCTTGTCTAAAATTCGATAACTGTTCTTCAGTTAACCGCCCTTCCAGGTAAGCCCTTGCGTAGATTCCAGGCGACGAGTGACCTTGGTAGTAGATAAGATCGCCTTCTCTTTGCTCATTAGCACCGTGGAAAAAATGGTTGAAGCCAACATCATAAAGTGTCGCCGACGATGCAAAGCTCGATAAATGCCCGCCTAACTCTTGATTCTTTTTACTCGCCTGCAACACCAATGCAATGGCATTCCAACGGATTATCGAGCGCAACCGCTGCTCCATCTCTTGGTCGCCAGGAATGCGCGCTTCTTTTGCGGTCGGTATGGTATTCAAATAGGCCGTTGTTGCGCTATAAGGTAAGTGGGCACCCGAACGACGCGCCATATCTATCAGTCGTTCAAGTAAAAAATGTGCTCTTTCGGTTCCTTCTTCTTCAAGAACCGCGTCTAACGCGTCTAGCCATTCTTGAGTTTCGATTGGATCGATATCTTGTTGTTTATCAACCATAAGATTCCTCTTTGGAATTTGTTTTGACGTTTAATTGCTTTAACGCGCTGATGCAAGCGCTAAAAGTATAGCAGCTGGATGACAGATTGCCGGGGATTCGACCGGTCATTCAAATTCGTTTCTAGTCAAATCAATAATATTTGCCTAGCTAAATAATCTGTTCATCACGGTTAAGTGTCGTTTTTGGTTATTGAATTGGGTAAATCGAGAGGCAAACTATCACTAAACAAAACACTTTTCAATATTTAGGCTACCTAACCATTATGCAATTCCCCGACAATTCTGAACTAGGCACTCATCTGACCAGAATGGCTTAAGCGATATCGCGAGATATTTCTCTTGAATTTTACTTAGGTAGCCTAAACATAAAAATCACTCGATCTGTCTTCGATTGACTGAAAACATCCAATATCAAGTTTGAGGGGAGTTTGAAGCAGATAGAAACTACCAGAACGCGAGCGGGCTCAAAGCGGCCACAACCACCAAATACATAATCACGGTCCTGTTAACCATCGCAATGGCGTCTCTATTTTCTTTAAAGTCATCATTGGTACTGTGCATATCAACGCCCAAAGCAGCGATTCCTGTTTCCGTAATTAAATGGCGATTGTCTGCGGTGAAATCAACGAGATAATCTTTCACCCGATAGAATCCACTGACAAAATCTCCGGTCAATAAGAACAACATGCTGGTTATCCTCGAAGGCGCCCAATCCAAAATATGGAGTAACCGTTCGACTAATTCGATATGATCTTCATTTTGCTCATGACGACAAACTTGCCGATAATAATGAGACAACCGATAAAATAAAGCACCGTAAGGACCAAGAAAAATAAACCAAAAAATTACCCCAAAATATCGTGTTTGACTTTCAATGAGTATCGCTCTCGTCGCGTTGCGAACGACATCGTCGCCTTCGGGAATATCATCAATCACTTTCTCAGATTGTAAATTTAGGAATGCGGCTTCAGCGTCTCCACGTTCCATTGCGATAAAATATTCAGCAAACGTCTCGGATAGTGGTTTGGGCCCCATACATAGAAACAACACAGCACAGCTCACGAAAAAGAAAACCAGTCCATAGACAAAATCCGGGACTAAAGACAGCGCAACTGAGAGTATTATTAGCGGCAATAACAAAATCAGCATGACACCGCCCCAGTCTTGATAAAGGGGTTTGTCACCCAAGCTGTCGGCAAGTTTTACATGGAGTGAATCAAACCAATCGAAACGACGATATTCAGCGCCCCACTTAAAGTAGAATTCTGCAGCGATGACCAACAAGACAGTTATCAGGGTCATTGTTCAATCCTTTCAGGCAATGTTCTTATTCTAAAATTCGATAATACCCGATTTTCATAGAAAAAACAGACTCTTGGAGCCTGGTCGGAAGTGATTTAACTCAAGTTTAACAAATCATCTCGAAAGCGCTGCCAATCGAAGCTCTCACCGGGATCGGATTTCCGTTCGGGGGCTATATGACAGTGACCTACAATATTATCGAGGGTCAAGTATGGAAAATAGTCCATCAATTCCTTGGTAACTTGAGTTAAGGCCTCATATTGTGCATCGGTGTAAGCTAAATCATCAGTGCCTTCAAGCTCTATACCGACAGAAAAGTCATTGCAGTTGATTTGACCGTTAAAACTCGATTCCCCTGCATGCCAAGCCCTTTTATTGAGATCGACAAACTGGATAAGTTGACCATCGCGCTTAATAAACAGGTGAGATGAAACTCGCAGTTCTTTTATGGATTCAAAATAGGGATGTAAGTCGCAGTCTAACTTATCGCAAAAGAAATCTTCGACATATTGGTTTCCAAATTCGCCAGGCGGCAAGCTAATATTATGGATCACCAACAGCGAAACTGCTTTGTTCGCTGGCCGCTCATTAAAATGTTGACTCAGTTGTTTTTTAGCGGAAGTAATCCAACCGTCTTTGATCATCGAAGCACTAACATATTTATAAGAGAATAATATCGATAGATTAACAGCAAGATCGACTCAAAACTAGTTGTTATCGTTTCAAATAAGTGGCTGAGTATCGTTAGTCGAGAAACTAAAGTGAACGGTGAGTTATACTTCTGACTTCATCGCCCTTAGATTAGAAATTACCGACTCAAGCGCTCGGTCAAACAAAGCTTCTTCATCTAAAATTTTAAGTCTACCGACCTGATACTCGCCAGCTAGCGCTTCAGCTTGAAACTCAGCCATTTTGATACCACTTCGATTTACAAAGATAAATTTATTCGAAGAAGAAATCTTCGCTGCAAGTTTACATCGATGAAACTCAGAATCAATTTCTAGTTCTACCCATTGGCCTGCGCTGAGGCGTTCAACAGCTTGCAGACTCTCCGGCGTCAGCTCAGCAACTGGTAATTTATTGACTTCAACTTGGCCGGTCAGTTCAGGAGCAAATCCAATGTCATGGATTTCAATCATTTCAATTTTTTCAGCATCCGCTTCACTATCCTTTTCATCACCTGAAATTTCAGCGGGATGACTATCGGGAATCATTGGTGCAGGTTGTAACCGAAGAATATCTTCTTGTTTCTCGTTCTCAATTTTCTCTTGCGCTTTTTTGATGATCTCTCGATGTGTCGTCTCTAATTCTTCAAGCATTCTAGTGCCATCAATTGGAGAGAGAGAAATAACATCAAATCCTTTTCGCAAATTTTTAACCAATACAGGGATTCTGCTAACTAACTTTTCAAGTCCTTGAGCACTTGCTACTGGCTGAACCGTCCAAATTAAAAGCTTAGCGACTTGACATGCTTTCTCCCAGCCATCTTTGGTATCCTTTAGTCGTTCTAGGAAAAGCACGTTCACCCAAACGTTCTTAAGAATGTCTCTTGCGGCTTCGGGAACATGCCTATCTATGCAAATTTTTTCTAGCGTTCTGTTAACAACTGCCCTAGCACTCTCAGCTTTGGCTTTTCCTTCTTCGGCCTCTTTCGTTCTCCGTTCAAAAATATCGGCACGCCGCTGTATTGTCGCTCTAAATGCCTCAAAATCATTGAGCAGGAGATTAAAAATCGAAACGTCGTCCTTGAAGTTTTCAGTGATTTCATCGCAAATCGACTCGATTTTCTCCAACATCTGCTGAGCGTTTTTATCACTCGGATCCCACGAAATACCGGCGCGTGCTATTTCATTCAGTAAGATTCTTGCTGAATGTTTTTTGTTGGAAAAAAAGCTGCGGTCCACTAAACCAACTTTCAACATGGGTATCTGAAGCCGAGCGATTATCGATTTAATTTCCGAGTGAACATTTTTATCGTCAAGTATAAAATCGAACAACATCGATACAATATCGATCATGTCCTCATTAAACTGGCCTAGCGCACCGTTTTGAATCTTTGCACGTTCAGTTCCAAGTTGGTCACCAATCAGACTCCGCACATCCATAACAATGTTGGCATTGCTATTACCTGCAGAAGCTGCTGAACTTTGAATATCGGTCAATGCTGACATCAATTGCGGCGTCTCAATTTGTTGGACAACACCAGAAGAAAGTTGAGCAGTATTTCCAGCTCCGCCTACTCGACTCTGCGCAAGCAAACTTTGCATCAATCCGATAACTTTATCCCCTTCCGCGTTCACAGCACCTTGGGGTTGTGAATTGACCGCATTCGACTCTAAGATTTCATCGATTGGTGATAACGTTTGCTCAGGTTGATAAGCCGTTGAGTTGGTATTTTTATAGGCCGATTGATGACTTTTAATCTTAAGTTCAGGTAACACACCTTTATCAATAAAAAATTGGTTAACATTTTGATAGGTGAGGGTCAGCTCTGACAGAACGACTCTCTCAAATAGCTTGTAGATTACTAATAATGATTCAATGTCGATATCAAGTGAGAGTGAGGCCTTTTTAAAACTTGAGCAGACAAATGCTGGTTCAAACGGATTATTTTCTTTAGTCACCGTTTGACTGGCAATCAATGTGTCCAATCGTGTTCGAATTTTTTCGAGCGCATCAACATTGACGCCTCGCGCTTTTTTAATCATGCCATCAATGGCAATTCCTTCTTCAAGATCGCTTTCTTCGACTAGCGCGATATTTTCAAACGACATATCACCCAGCGAGGCTTCTTGTTGATGAATATCCGAGCCTAAGTTTTCAGCAAAACTATTCTTTAACTCCGCTTGGAAGTTTCGGATTAAACTGTCTTTCTTTAGGCGCAACAATCTCATCGCATCAAAATGCGTATTGTTATAACCGCTATCAGACATATCGAACAAGTAATCATCAGCTTGCTCAAACATTTTTCGAAGATTTTTATCGAGATCTTTGAGGCATACATCTCGCGCCTCTTGCACTAAAACGGGCAAAGGTTGACTACCTTTTTGCTGATCACCATTTGCTTTAGATGAAAAATCTAAAATGTGGCTTTTCTTACCCACAACGCTTACCTCTTTGAATCACAAAAGATAAGATTTGAGCACACGATGACTCAAAACTGACTACTGGGACTTTCAATATAGTGCAATATTGCCGGTGGTAATATGACGTCGCACCTAATTCGTGAACCAGTACGCAATAAAAACGAATTCGCTTGACCTGATTTCATGCGGGGTCATCAAGTATCTCAAAAGCGAATTAAATCTTACTAAGTATATGCGCAAATCAAGGATTTATCGACGCAATGAAACCAAATAAATTATCTATTCTCAATTTCAAAATCGAGATAATAATAAAAATATATGTATCTCAAAAACTAATACCAACATTCACTTGTCATAAAATTAAGAGTTATGGTAATAACTAAGTTATCAAAGACTAATATCACAACCGATATGCAAAACGATCAATTACCTGAGGAAAGGCCTCCTGAGTCTGAGCCTCCTGAGTCTGAGCCTCCTGGCACCGATACTATTGGCACTAAGATGATTATTATTGCCTGGGTGCTGGGGCTCGGCTTATTGACTTGGATTTTCGCAGATTGGGAAGAAGCGCAATACAATCCAAATCAAGATATCTCGAATAGCTACCAAGACGGAAATTCAACCGTCTCTTTAACCAGAAATCGTTGGGGACATTATATCTTCAACGGAAAAATTAATAACCAGGAAGTGACATTCTTGGTGGATACGGGAGCAACCGAAGTTGCGGTACCTGGCGCTATGCAAAAACAACTCGGGTTAATCTCTGGACGTTCAAAGCTCGTACAAACAGCAAATGGAACCACCCGCGCCTATTCGACCGAATTGGACAGCTTGGCAATCGGAAATATACGAATGAATAATGTTAAGGCCTCGATTGTTCCGAATATGGAAGGCAATGAAATTTTGCTCGGAATGAGTGTGCTTAAACACTTAGAGTTCAGCCAAAAAGGTAACCAGCTAATCTTGAAGCAATAATTTTAACTGCTAAAATGGGCGCCTCTTTCAATCAGTATGACGATATCACTTGAACAATCTACCCTATCAAGCCTATTTAGACCGAGAAATAAACCAAAGCTGTATTAATGCAATTCATGAAGACTTAGGCGGTAAACATGGCATTGATTTGACCGCTAGCTTAATACCCGAGAAAAACCGGGCCCACGCAACACTAATTAGTCGAGATGATGGTGTTTTATGTGGCAAAGCTTGGTTTAACAAGGTCTTTGAAGTTCTCGATAACGACATCGAAGTCAAGTGGGCGTTTGAAGATGGACAAGCGTTTAAAGCAGGGTCCACGCTTTGCACTCTAAACGGTAACGCTCGCGCTATCCTCACTGGAGAAAGAAGCGCAATGAATTTTCTGCAGACTTTGTCTGCGACCGCAACCGTGACCCAACAGTACTCGGCACAAATCGCAACTACTAACTGTAAATTACTTGATACTCGCAAAACGCTGCCAGGGATGCGTTTTGGTCAGAAATATGCGGTAAGATGTGGTGGTGGTGAAAACCATCGGATTGGTCTATTCGATGCCTTTTTAATCAAAGAAAATCACATTATGGCCTGCGGTGGAATCAAGCAAGCACTCGCTACCGCGATTAAACAAGCACCGGATAAGCTTTTAGAGATTGAAGTTGAGAACCTCGACGAACTTAAACAAGCGCTCGACGGCAAAGCACAAGTTATCATGCTGGATAATTTCGATTTAAATGCGCTAAGAGAAGCAGTAGCAATAAGAAACGACCATCCTAGCCGCTCAAAGTTAGAAGCCTCTGGTAATTTATCGCTTGATAACATTAGGACTATCGCTGAAACGGGCGTCGATTTTATTTCAGTCGGAGCATTGACGAAACATATCCAAGCACTAGACTTGTCGCTCAGAATTAACATCGACTGAGCAAAAATCGGTATACAGTTACAACTTTTGTCACCAAGTAACAATTTGTGTCAAAGATTACGCTCAATGGTGACGTAAATTGTCAGTTTTACCTAACGTTAAAGCCGTCGATGACGACCAGAGCACAAATCGATACATTATTTGAGAAAAAACTTAAACAAATTCCTGCCGACAAGAAACAGCTAACTTGTTGTTTAGTATAGGTAAAGTGACTTAAAACTCAATACCATTAGGCTTGACTCAACGTCTTTATCTCACTGAATGTATAAAGTTGGCACCGCTATTGCAGATACCTCATCAAGAATGATTTCTTGCGTTTTCTAGTAAACTGACTACTTTATCTAGAGAAGCGAAAATTTATAACTACTCCTAACTTATATAGAGGTATTTCAAATGAAGAAAGTACAATCTGGTTTTACTTTGATTGAATTAATGATTGTTGTTGCAATCATCGGTATTTTGGCAGCAATCGCACTTCCAGCTTACCAAGACTACACAATTCGTTCCAAAGTAACTGAAGGTCTATCACTAGCGGCTGGCGCAAAAGTAGCTGTTACTGAAACTAATGCTTCTACAGGCTCTCTTCCAACTGACAACGCAGGTGCTGGTCTTGAAGCTCCAGCTAACATCAGCGGTGCTTCTGTCACTTCTGTTACTGTTGGCGCTGGCGGTGTAATCACTGTATTGTACAACGCTACTCTCGGTGGTAACCCTTCAATGGACAACCAATCAATCACTTTAACGCCAACCGTTAACACAGGTTCTGTTTCTTGGCAGTGTGCTATCGGTGGTGATACTACTCGTTACAAGTATGTTCCTGCGAACTGCCGTAACTAGTGTTAATATGCGATATAAAAAAAAGCCGAGCTTAGCTCGGCTTTTTTGTGCTTTTTTATAATTTAACAATCAATTACCGGGTTCCTAACCATTAATCTAATCGTTCTGCAACGTGTAGTTATTTGAGTGATTGCAAGTGACTTCTCAAATTTACCAGATATCCTATTGTTTTTAAAAAACAAAATTGGCTTTTCTTCGTTTTCCAATTATACTCAATACAATAAATTTCAACCTATAAAACGTTAGATACATTTTATGTCGGCTCCGCAATCTAATATCGTTTTAAGTGGATTAGCTCGCAGGTTAATTCAAGACGGATTAATGAATGAAGCAGACGCTTTAGACGCAGTTAGTCAAGCGCAAAGTGCTAAACAAAATTTTGTCGCCTACGTGGTTGGCCAAAATATCGTCGATTCACTTTCAGTCGCAAAAGCAGCCTCCTCTGAATTTGGGGTGCCTTTATTCGATTTAGACTCGATGGATAAAGAGCAACTCGCTTCAGCCTTAATCAATGAAAAACTTATTTCGAAACATCACGCCATTCCACTGTTCAAGAGAGGAAAGCGTCTTTACGTCGCTGTTTCAGATCCAACTAACCTGACTGCCCTAGACGAGTTTAAGTTTAATTCGGGCTTGACAACAGAAGCGATCATCGTAGAAGAATCCAAGCTGACTAGATTTATCGACGCGATTATAGAAGAAAAAGAAAGCGAGGAATTGGGCGATCTCGAAGATGGGTTTGATGATTTAGATCTCGAAACCATTGATGATGATGCCGAAGAAGATGACGGAGAAACAGGTGCAGATGATGCGCCGATTGTTCGTTTTGTGAATAAAATACTGCTTGATGCAATAAAAAAAGGCGCCTCGGACTTACATTTTGAGCCTTATGAGAAGAATTATCGAGTAAGATTTAGAATCGACGGAATTCTATCAGAGGTTGCCGCTCCCCCAACGTCGCTGTCAACTCGGATTGCAGCGAGACTGAAGGTTATGTCAAAACTCGATATTTCCGAAAAAAGGCAACCTCAAGATGGACGTATCAAACTTAAGTTATCCAAAAACAAAGCTATCGACTTTCGTGTTAGTACGCTACCGACTCTTTTCGGCGAAAAAATTGTAATGCGTATATTAGATCCCACTAGTGCCCAACTTGGGATCGACGTTTTAGGTTATGAACCAGAGCAAAAAGATCTGTTTATGGAGGCTATCCATAAACCGCAAGGCATGGTGTTAGTGACAGGACCAACAGGTAGTGGTAAAACCGTATCGCTTTATACCGGGGTTAATATCATCAACACGCCTGAACGGAATATTTCTACCGCAGAGGATCCCGTAGAGATTAATTTAGCCGGTGTTAACCAGGTCAATGTTAACCCTAAAGCGGGCTTAACTTTCGCGTCAGCATTGAGAGCATTCCTTCGTCAAGATCCTGATATCGTTCTCGTGGGCGAGATTCGTGACCTTGAAACAGCGGAAATCGCGATAAAGGCGGCGCAAACAGGTCACTTAGTATTATCAACACTTCACACAAACAGCGCACCAGAAACATTAACACGTATGGTCAATATGGGCGTTGCTCCGTTTAACATCGCCACTAGCGTTAATTTGGTCATTGCACAGCGTCTTGCAAGGCGATTATGTGAAAAATGCAAAGAACCTGTCAACTTACCTGAAGAAGTGTTAATTGAAGCAGGTTTTAAAAAGGAAGAACTTGGTACATTTGAGGTTTTCGAACCAGTTGGTTGTGACAGCTGTACTAATGGGTATAAAGGCCGAGTTGGTGTATACCAGGTAATGAAAATTTCTGAGGAAATGGGTCGCATTATTATGGAAGGCGGAAATGCCATCGATATTGGTGATCAGGCCAAGAAAGAAGGTGTAAATGACCTTCACCGGTCAGCCCTATTAAAAGTTATGCAAGGAGTAACGTCCCTCGAAGAAGTCAGTCGTGTCACACAACACTAATAGCTAAAAGGCAAAAGTTGGAAAGGATTTAGTTATGGCAGTAGAAGCTTTAAAAAAAGATCGAGCAACGGGCCGCAAGCGGGGAAAAGCCGCGAAAGCCCCCAAGCAGTTTAGTTACTCTTGGGAAGGTGCCGATAAAAAAGGGCAAAAAGTTAAAGGCGAAATGCTTGCCGAGACGCCAGCCATTGTTAAAGCGCAGTTGCGCAAACAAGGCATCAGTCCTATAAAAGTCAACAAACAGTCTCAGCCACTATTTGGTGGAAGCAAAGGGAAACCAATCGATTCTAAAGATATCGCGATGTTCTCCCGACAGATCGCCACCATGATGAAAGCCGGTGTACCCCTGGTTCAATCTTTCGACATAATTGGTCGTGGTCACGAAAAACCTTCCGTACAGGACTTACTCTTGGGTATTAAGGCTGACATCGAGGCTGGTAATACGATGGCTGACTCTCTTAGAAAACAGCCCAAATATTTTGATGATTTGTTCTGCGACTTAGTAGACGCGGGCGAGCAATCCGGTGCCCTCGAAGGCATGTTAGACAGAATTGCAACATACAAAGAGAAAACCGAAGCCTTAAAATCGAAAATCAAAAAAGCATTAACCTACCCTATTGCCGTTATCGTAATCGCCGTCATCGTAACTTCGATACTACTCGTTAAAGTTGTTCCTCAATTTCAAGACATTTTTGCCGGGTTTGGTGCGGACTTACCAGCATTTACGTTATTTGTTATCGGAATTTCCGAGTTTATGCAGGCTAAATGGTGGATGTTCTTAATCGGGATTATTGCCGCGATTTTCGCCTACAAAAAAGCCTACCAAGCTTCTAAAGGCCTTAGAGACGGTCAAGATAAAGCGTTACTCAAATTCCCAGTTATTGGCATAATTTTACATAAAGCCGCCGTCGCTCGTTTTGCAAGAACCTTATCAACGACCTTCGCTGCTGGTGTACCACTGGTAGAGGCATTAGATTCTGCCGCAGGGGCCTCTGGGAACGCATTGTATCGAGACGCAATTTTTAAAATCAGAGATGATGTTACAACCGGTATGCAAATGAACCTCGCGATGCAATCAACCGGGATTTTCCCAAATATGGTAGTACAAATGGTAGCCATTGGTGAAGAGTCAGGCTCTATTGATGCTATGCTGACAAAAATCGCTGATATTTACGAGCAAGAAGTCGACGATGCTGTAGACGGGCTCAGTGCACTAATGGAACCAATGATCATGGCCGTTCTGGGCGTCCTTGTTGGTGGATTAATTGTTGCGATGTATTTACCAATTTTCCAACTAGGTCAAGTGGTATAAAATTAATAATAATTCCAATTTATGAATGATATTGTTGCCGTTTTTCAGGCCTTTCCAGTGGTATTGACCGGAACCTGTATTGTATTTGGTTTGCTGCTGGGAAGTTTCTTAAACGTCGTGATTTTTCGCTACCCAATTATGCTATTTCGGGAATGGGAATCGATGGCGAAGGACGTTCTCCAAGAAAGGGGTTTTTCTCTTATTCCGCCCAAAGAGCCAATCGATAAACAACCGGAAAAGTTTAATCTTGTTGTTCCGCGATCTGCATGCCCTAAATGCGGTCATAAAATTACCGCAATTGAAAATATTCCAATTATTAGTTATTTGTTCTTGAAAGGAAAATGTCGAAACTGTAAAACACCGATTTCAATTCGATATCCTGTAATTGAAGTTATCACGGGATTAACATTCGGCTTGTGTGCTTATCATTTTGGCTTCGGCTACCCTCTTTTAGTCGCCCTATTGGTAACCGCCTACTTTATTTCAATGAGCTTTATCGATATAGACCATCAGATACTGCCAGATACCATGACCTTACCGTTATTGTGGCTAGCACTGGTTATCGCAATATTTGAAGTCTATATACCTCTAACTGACGCACTCATCGGTGCGGCCGCTGGATACCTATGTCTATGGAGTATTTACTGGTTATTTAAACTACTAACCGGCAAAGAAGGAATGGGTTACGGCGATTTTAAACTGCTCGCTGCGATTGGCGCTTTGGTAGGCTGGCAACAGCTTGGCGTAGTCATTATTTTATCGGCAGGTGTTGGAGCAATAATTGGCGGAGCAATGATTGCTTTTCAACATAAAGACTCACAAACTAAAATTCCTTTCGGCCCCTATCTAGCGGCAGCGGGATGGATTACCTTTTTGTGGGGCGATGTCATTCTACAAAACTACCTTTCTCTCGCAGGATTGAAGTAACCTTGCTTAAAATAGGGTTAACAGGAGGAATCGCTTCTGGCAAATCCACTGTCAGTGGTCTGTTTGCATCACGCCAAATAACCATCATAGATGCTGACAAAATCGCTAGAGATTTGTTCAAAGCAGACTCACCGCTTCTCAAAGACCTCAGAGAACGGTTTGGAGACTCGATATTCATTGCAACTGGTGAACTCGACCGAAAAGCGCTCGGAAGTATTGTGTTTAGCTCTCCTGAAGCACTGAAATGGCTAAATGATTTTACGCATCCCAAAGTAGCAGCTGAAATAAAAAAACAGCTTTCTCAAGCGCGCTCGCCTTATGTGATTCTCGATATTCCATTGCTGATCAAAGAAGACGGTACAATTCCTCTTCATCTGAAACAAGTTATCGACAGAGTTTTAGTTGTTGATGTGAGCGAAGCGACCCAAATCAGTCGAATCATAAGCAGAGACAAAGTTGACCGAGCACATGCTTTGAGAATCATTAATAGCCAATCGACTCGCGAGCAAAAATTGAAATTAGCTGACGATGTTATCGATAATAACCTCGACTTAAGCCATCTTGAATCTCAAGTAAAGCTGCTTCATAATCATTACTTAGGTTTGGCCAAGAGCTAGCATGGAGCGCCAGTGACGGACAATAATCTGACAAGCAAATCTGAATTTCTCCTATATGAATATCCCTTAAAAGAAAACGTTCGCGGCTTTTTAAGGTTGGAAACGCTTTTTAAGCATTATTCTCGCAATGTTAAAGCCTCAAATGGCGAAAGCCATTTGCATGCGCTTAAAATCTTCTTTGAAATTCTAGAAATCTTAGAGCGTGGTGATACTCGCTCAGAACTTATCAAAGAGCTCGCACGACTCCAAGATCAGTTTTCAATTTTAAGCAAAAGCCCTGATGTGGATTTAAGTAAGTTGGAAAACTTCCTCAAACAGATTAAGCAGCTTCACGCATGGGTTCTTAACTATGAAGGTAAATTTGGCGATAAAATTCGCAAGGACCCATTTATTGAAGCGGTCAAATATCGTTCTAGTATTCCAGGGGGTGCCTGTTCATTTGATTGTCCTGATTTATTTTTATTTCTCAATGCTCCACTAGAAGAGAGGGTCACTCAATTTAATTCCTGGTTAGAGGAAATAAAAGGCGTCAAGACCAGTATTGACGTTATTCTAAGAATAATCCGAGAGTCTGGTCACTGGACCAATGAATCTGCACCGCTGGGTTCTTTTATGATTGAAACGACTGAGACACCATTACAGTTGCTTAGACTTAAACTTGATGCCCAGTCAAAAATTTTTCCCGATTTTAGTTGCGGCCGACATCGCAGCAATATTCACTTTATGGTTTTTAATGAACAACATCGTAAAACCCCCATTCAAAGACCAATTGCTTTTCAACTGGCTTGTTGCCAATAACATAAAAAAGGCGCTACAAGCGCCTTTTTTTATTGGTGTACTCTACGGGGTTAATGTTTATTCACTAACTTTCTTCTAACCGGTATCAATCCAAATAATGCAAGCAGCATCCAGCCAAAAGAACCACCTCCGCTTTCATGAACGATAACCGCATCTCCAACATAGACATCACCTTGATTAACGACTGGGTTATCGACGAAGTTATCATAGTTAATCGACTCCAAAGGCAATTGAATCAGTCCAGCGAACTCTTGTGCGGCATTGGCAATAACTTCACCGGTAACACTGTCAACGACTCTAATTTCAATGTCGTACCACCCAGCCTGATAACCAGTCTCCAAAATTAAATCTAAGAATTCTGTTTGATTACCGACAAAATAATCTTCTGTCGCAAGCGTGACTCGCTCAAAAGTATCAACATTCGTCAGGTCGACCTCACTGTATACTAGTCTCCCAGCATCTAAAGTATCAATATCATACTCAAGCGTGAGTGCTGTAAAAAAACCATCTCTATCAAAGTCGTCAGCAATGGTTGAAGCAACATAGCTAATTTGGGTATCGTTACTACTCAGCTCATGCTCATCATCTTCTAAAGGCAAACTTTGTAGTCCATAAAAGTCAGCGGGCCCTGCGGTGGCTACAATACCGGTGTAACCCGCCTCATAAACATCGATAACAAGGTCGTAATAGCCTGTTGGAAAATCATAATTAAGCAAGGTAGTCACACTGTAAGCATCACTATCGTTACCGTAAATTGTAAACACTTCGGTAGTATTTAAATGGATCCAGGGACCACCATCGCGACTTAAATACATTTCGGCATAGATATCCGAGTAACCGCCGGAATTATCGACATCAAATGTTACGGTAAACTCACTAAAATAACCGTCGCCATCATAATCGAACTCTAGCGTTGTCCAGGCATCATAAATACTATAGGCATAGGCATTTTTTGATTGTTCTAGCGCCAAAGGACGTTGCTTCTTTGATGTTTTAACTTGCGTTTTTAGACTTTCTGGCCGTTTTACTTTTTCCTGAGTTCGGCGCGTCAATTTAACGCCCTCTGACGATTTTTTGATAATCTTGGTCTCATCAATCTTAGCGCTTGAAACACTCGCTTTGGGTAACGATTCAACTCTTTTTGACTGAGCGTCACTCGCGGCGAAAATAGAAAAACTCGCAAACAAAGCTATCAAAGCAATAACAATTTTCATAATCAGTATCCGTTTATTGACGTTGAGCCTATTAAACCATGTTGTAAATGAATCAAAACTGAATCGCTCTATCGTTAACGTTAAAGCAGATACGCTTCAAACACAGAAAGATATCAATTGATGGTGCCTCTGCAGCTTAAGGTGGTTTGTGACAATATTGCTCGGGTGTCTCGGCTTGCACTGGTTATCGAGTAACAACAGTTAAAATGGCAGCGTCAGCTAAGGCCAAAACGATTGAAACGATAAGGCGAGCTGTTTTGGAGAGTCAAAATGGAAAGCCGGATTAAATAATAAGTATTGATAATGCCGAGTATCAATATTATCGGCATTTTTATTGTAAAAGTAGCCTCGAAGTTCTAACACTAAAACCAGTGCTGGCTGGCATAGTCAATTAATGAGAGAACAAGCTCATTGGCACATATAATTATAACGTTAAGGTTGTTAATGCTTTAGCCATTGAGCCTTTCATTTAATTTAAAAATAATCATAAACCACGCCAATCCCAAAGCCATTTTTGGATCTGATTGTGTTTCAACCATCTCATTTCGCCACTGATTCATCTCTTTGATATCTTCACCAAAGCGTTCATACAACTCAGCGACAAGATTTTGATCTTGGCAATCGACCGGTAACCATTTGTTTTCGAAAGCAAACCGAACAGCATCCTCTTCGGTAGGATATTTCTCTCCTAAATCACGTGCTAATAACTGCCTAACATGT
Organism: Aliikangiella marina; assembly: GCF_007004765.1. Taxonomy (GTDB): domain Bacteria; phylum Pseudomonadota; class Gammaproteobacteria; order Enterobacterales; family Kangiellaceae; genus Aliikangiella; species Aliikangiella marina. Next base: position 13,536 of record NZ_VIKR01000006.1, on the reverse strand, counting down.
TGCGCAAACGGTAACTCTAAAATATCAAAGTTCTCAAACTGGTTAGCCTTGTTATGAGTTTGATTAATCTGCTCGCCGTATTTTGCCTCCATTAATTGGATCATTTGTCTGTCTTCCACAGACAACAATGAAACATCACCATTGACTTGCTTCATTTTTTGAGCGAGTTGCTCAAAGGCCGCTCTATCTTCTTCAGATAGCAATACAAGCATTTCTTGTAAAACACCACTCATAATTATTAATTCCGGGAAATAAGGGGTAAAATGACTAGGTATGAATTTTCAAGCCTTTCTCAGCATAGTCTTGTAAATCTATACCAAATGCTGAATTTTCGAAGGCTTTGATTATTTTATAAGGTTTAGACTCAGGATCAAGATCGAATTTAGCTAAATCGACCATGCGTTCTCGACGTGGCTGTTTGTATTCATCAAGAACCAATAAAACTCTCGGCTTAAGTTTATGTTGTTGATTGGTTTTGACAACAATCCCCACTTCACCACTTTCCATTTCGACAATCGAACCTGGCGGATAGATACTACGCCACTCTATAAACTTAAGTACCATATTCTCATCAAAGTGCGTGCCCTTTCCAGCCATTAGGACCTTGTAGGCTTCCATCACGCTTAACCCTTTTCGATATGATTGATGACTGGTCAAGGAATCAAATACATCTATGATGCTAACCAGACGAACTATTTTGGATATTTGATCACCCTTTAAGCCCCGAGGATATCCCTGTCCACTCAGACGCTCATGATGCGATAAAGCGACGTCAATGCAAGAGGGAGTCAAATCGCGTTTGGCCGATAATAGATCGAAACCAAATTGAGTATGTTTAACAACCTCCATCCTTTCATTTTGATTTAGCTTTCCTTGCTTTCTGATCACTTTTTGGTCAACTCTCATTTGACCAATATCATGCAATAAAGCCGACATGCCAACATCTTCTAATTGTGTCTGACTGAGTCCTAAAGCTTGGGCAAATCCAATAGCTAAGATACTGACATTAAGTGCATGCTCTGCTATGTCTTCATTAGCGCTTTTGAGCATCGTCATCATCAGCATGGCCTCTTCGTTCTCAAGCACTTGTTTGACGTTGTCCTTTACAGAGTCTTTAACTCCTTGAATGTCAAAGTCTTCACCCAACATTATTTTATCTAAAACACCTTTCATAAGGCGGCTAGATTTGCGCCTTCGCGATAAAGCAGGTTTCAGTTTGGCTCGTAAGTTATAACCCGCATCAAAGCTTTGCCCTTCGAGTGATTGCTTATAGCTGGTCGACCGAGTCGTTTTTAATTTGTAGTGTTTAAACTCTTCATCGCTGCGAAAATCAACATAAACAAACTCGCATTGTTTTTTGACTTCCTCGACATCCTCAGGTCCTTCAATAACAAAACCTTGGAGTAAAAAGCTACTTTCACTCCAGTCACGATCGAGTTCAGCCACAAACATCCCTGATTGTAGATCCTCGCTAAACACTTTGACTCTTTTTAAATGCTTCATCACTTTTAAGTTTAGTCGTTTTTAGTTTTTTCGCGGACAAATTGTGCTAATGACTGGAACAAACTTCCTAATTGCAACTGTACTTTACCGGCTTTGACATTATCGTACTCCAATGTACTCTCATTCATATAAGTGGCTTGTGAAAGTTCTAACTGCAAGCTATCAATGTTTTTTAAAGGCTCTCCATAGTGGCGAGTGATGTACCCCCCTTTGAATCGCTGGTTAAAAACTTTACTATACCCCTCCGGTCGCCAATCCTTAACTAATTGCGTCAATCCCTCAGAGCTGCTTTTCTCATCAAAATTGCCAAAATTAAAATCCGGTAATACTCCTTCGAAAAATCTCGGTACTTGAGACTGAATCGAGTGCGCTTCAAACAACAAGACGTAACCAAAACGAGAACTTAACGATTGGAGCGTTTCGCTTAATTTATCATGATAAGGTCGCCAATAAGTCTCCACTCTTCGTGCAATTTCATCGACATTAGGCTCACCTCCATCACGATAAATTGGCTGATAATCAAATTGATTGATGGGGCATAATCCTGGAACATCCGCACCGGGATACAATGAGTCATCATGACTAGACCGATTTAAATCAATAACATAGCGCGAAAACTCTGGTATCAAAAAGTGACATCCCATATCACCCGCAAATTGATAAAGCCTGTCCAAATGCCAATCGCTATCTACCGACGTTAAGGCGGCTGGCCGCATTTTGGCAGCCACTTGCGGTGGTATGCGTGCGCCGTTGTGAGGGATCGAGATAAGAATGGGTAGCTCCCCCTCGATATAATTAAAGATCTTCATTTATGACCGTCCAAACTTATTTCTAATCTGACACTTAACCCAAAAAAGTAGCGCAGGTTAAGGCAGGCCCAGCAATTAATCCAAGACTTCGCTATGAGTTATGCGAGAGCTTCATTCAATCAAACTTTGCCAAATTCGACTTGTATATACAACTTAAAGATAGCATAATATCTTGATGAAGAAAAATGACCCGCGATATCGCCAAGTTAAGTCTTACATTTTAGATGGCATCAGTCAGCAGCTTTGGTCTGCGGGAGAGCGTGTTCCCTCCGAAAACGAACTCGTCGACCTTTGCAAAGTAAGTCGAATGACTGCTAGACGCGCATTACAAGAGCTTTATCATGAAGGTACCTTGGTGCGAGTCAAAGGCAAAGGCAGCTTTGTCGCAGAAGAAAAACAGCAGTCATCTTTAATCCAAATTCGCAGTATCGCCTCAGAAATTCGCGAACAAGGTCATGAGCATCACGCTCAATTGCTCCTCTGCGAAAGAAGAGCTGTATCGGCGGAAATTGAAAAAAAACTGGGTTTAAATCACGGCGATAAGTGTGAACATTCTCAGCTTTTGCACTTTCAAGACGATCATCCCATTCAATTAGAGTACCGATGGGTTAATAGTGAAATTGCGCCTGATTATCACCAGCAAAGCTTTGCCGAAATAACCCCGAGTGAATATTTATCATCCATCGCACCGGTCACAGAAGCAGAACATCAAGTAGAAGCCATTATCGGTGACAAAGACATTCGTCACCTACTTAAATTAGATTTTGATGAAGCGGTGTTATTTGTAGAACGTAAAACTTGGTGCCATAACCAGCTTGTTAGTTTCGCAAGGCTCTATCACCCTGGAAAGCGATATCGCCTAGGTACTAAATTTAAGACCGTCTAGCTATAAAAACTCTTCATGATAAGCGCTTTTGAAGAGTATAAAACATTTCAAATGAGGAACTTAAAATGATATTTAGATACGGTGTTGACCATCTCAGTCTTGATATTGTTAACCAAATTGCAAACGGAAGTATCAAAGCAGAACTTTGCGATCAGGCGAAAAATAAAATTAACGAGAGTCGCCAAAATGTTGAAGCAATGGCTAATTCAGATAAAGCCGTTTATGGAATTAATACGGGGTTTGGGCCTTTGTGTGATACTCAAATTTCCCCCGAAGAGACTCATATATTACAAAAAAATCTACTCATCACTCACGCCGTTGGCGTCGGTGAACCGATCGACAAAGCGATTTCCAAACTCATGCTAATAACCAAAGTTCATGCATTGAGTCAGGGATTTTCTGGGATCCGTTTGGAAGTTGTAGAAAGAATGCTCACGTTTATTGAGCACGATATTATCCCAGTTGTCCCGGAACAAGGCTCGGTCGGCGCTTCAGGTGATTTAGCGCCTTTATCACACTTATTTTTGCCACTTATCGGAGAAGGCGAGTTTTGGCACAACGAGCAACGCGTTCCTGCCAGCCAACTATTGAAAGCATATCAATTAGCGCCGCTTGAGCTTCACGCGAAAGAAGGTCTAGCACTTATCAACGGTACCCAATTTATCCTCGCACACGCAATCACTGCCCTCACAAAAATGCGTTATTTATTAGACCTTGCCGACATGGCAGGTGCTATGAGTATCGAAGGTATGCAAGGCAGCAAGCAACCTTTTAGAGCGGAGTTACACGCGACTCGTCCATTTAGAGGCAATGTGGAGGTTGCTAGTCGGCTGTGGACATTCTTCGATGGCTCGCAAAATATGTCAGCGCATACTGATTGCGATCGGGTACAAGACCCTTATTCGCTGCGCTGTATTCCGCAAGTGCATGGGGCATCTCGAAACGCCTACGCTCACCTCTTAGAGTTAGCCGAAATAGAAATGAATTCAGTCACCGACAATCCGATTGTGATTAGTAGTGAAGAAGCAATCTCGGGTGGTAGTTTTCATGGCCAACCGCTAGCAATGGTTCTAGACTACGCATCGATTGCCGCCGCTGAGCTTGGTAACATTGCTGACAGGCGCTGCTATTTGATGTTGGAAGGCTTACATGGCCTGCCGCGTCTTTTAACCACTTCAGGCGGACTCAATTCAGGCATGATGATTCCGCAATACGCAACAGCAGCGCTGGTAACGGAAAACAAATCCTTGTGCTTCCCGCCTTCTGCCGACAGCGTGCCGACTTCAATGGGTCAAGAAGACCATGTTTCTATGGGAAGTATTTCTGGTCGAAAGCTCAATCAAATTTTAGGAAATTTAGAAAAAATTCTCGCGATAGAACTCATGTATGCAGCTCAAGCCATCGAGTTTAGACGTCCTAATACTTGCTCAGAAATCGTTGAAGAAAACTTCTCATTAATTAGGCGTCATGTAGCTAAATTAGAAGAAGATCGCTTATTAAAGCCTGATATCGACATTATGATTCAGTTAGTTAAATCGCAAGCATTTAAAGTAAACATTAGCCAATAAATAGAGGGAGAGAATGACCATGGAGTCTAACATAACTTTCCAAGCGCAAATCCAGCAAGGTATCCCGAAACAACTTCCGCAAGCTAAACCTTATCCTGCGGATGCTAATAGAGCGCCTAAGCGTAAAGATATTCTTTCGTCTGCAGAAAAACAATTGGCTGTAAGAAATGCGCTTCGCTACTTTCCAAAAGAATGGCACAAGGAATTAGCTCATGAATTTGCACACGAACTGAATGAGTTCGGTCGGATTTATATGTACCGTTTTAAGCCGAACTATCTAATGAAAGCGCGCGCTTTATCGGATTACCCCACCAAATGTCAACAAGCGGCAGCGATTATGTTAATGATAGACAATAATCTTGATCCGGCGGTAGCACAACATCCCGAAGAGCTGATTACTTATGGCGGTAACGGCGCTGTTTTTCAGAACTGGGCTCAGTATCTATTAACCATGAAATACTTGAGCGAAATGGAAAAAGATCAAACATTGCATTTGTATTCAGGCCACCCAATGGGACTGTTCCCCTCTTCTGAGGAAGCCCCTCGAGTTGTGGTTACCAATGGCATGATGATTCCAAACTACTCCAAACCTGACGATTGGGAAAAATTTAATGCGCTTGGCGTTACTCAATATGGCCAAATGACCGCCGGTTCATTTATGTATATCGGCCCTCAAGGGATTGTTCATGGCACAACAATCACCGTGATGAATGCATTTCGTAAAGTATTAAACAAAGGCGAAAGTCCTGCTGGAAAAATATTTCTAACCGCCGGCTTGGGCGGTATGAGTGGCGCACAACCCAAAGCTGGCAATATTGCCAATTGCATTACGGTCTGTGCAGAGGTGAATCCTAAAGCGGCGATTAAGCGTCATCAACAAGGGTGGGTTGATGAGTTAATTGATGATATGGACTCGCTCATCGAACGAGTAAAAGAAGCGCAAGCAAAAAGCCAAGTAGTTTCTATTGCCTATATTGGTAACGTAGTGGATGTTTGGGAAAATTTTTACGAACAAGATATCTTTGTCCACCTCGGCTCTGATCAAACTTCATTACACAACCCATGGTCTGGAGGCTATTACCCGGTCGATGTAAGCTATGAAGAATCAAACCGATTGATTCGAGAAGAGCCGGACGCCTTTAAAGTCAAGGTACAAGAATCTCTGAGACGTCATGCTGCAGCCGTAAATAACCATACCGCAAAAGGGACTTATTTTTTCGATTATGGTAATGCATTTCTGCTCGAAGCATCACGTGCAGGCGCTGATGTTATGGCTGAAAATGGAATCGATTTCAAATATCCTTCATATGTGCAAGACATTCTCGGACCAATGTGCTTCGATTATGGTTTCGGCCCTTTCCGTTGGGTTTGTGCATCAGGAAACTCTGCAGATTTGGATAAAACCGATCTCATTGCGGCGAAAGTTTTAAACAAGATCATGCAAGAATCCCCCGAAGAAATTCAACAACAAATGCAAGATAACATTACTTGGATCAACGACGCGAAACAAAACCAATTAGTTGTTGGTTCACAAGCGAGAATATTGTATGCCGATGCGCAAGGCCGAATGGAAATAGCCCAAGCGTTCAATGATGCTATCAATCGGGGAGAAATTGGTCCGGTTGTTCTCGGCCGCGATCACCATGATGTGAGTGGAACGGACTCACCATTTCGTGAAACTTCGAATATTTATGATGGAAGTCGTTTTACAGCTGACATGGCTATTCACAACGTAATTGGGGATAGTTTTCGAGGTGCAACCTGGGTTTCAATTCACAACGGTGGTGGTGTCGGTTGGGGAGAGGTCACCAATGGTGGATTTGGCATGCTGCTGGATGGTAGTCCTGATGCTGAGCGCCGACTTAAGACAATGTTGTTTTTTGATGTTAATAACGGGATCGCGAGACGAAGCTGGGCTAGAAACAAAGAAGCCAATTTTGCTATTAAGCGAGAAATGGAAAGAACCCCAAAACTCAAAGTGACACTCGCTAATCAAGTCGATAACGAGCTTCTCGACGAATTGTTTAATAATTAACGCTTACTATTAATGTAACAGCAAAAAGGGCCTCTCGGCCCTTTTTATTTTTCTGCTTATTATAGTTGACTATAAAAAGCTTCATGATGATCTCTCAAATTATACTGTGATCGCATTACTTCACCATAAGCTCCAGCACTACGAATAGCAATGATATCGCCACGTGATGTTTCCGGTAGTGCCACCGATTTTCCAAAACAATCGGTTGATTCACAAATGGGTCCAACGACATCGTAGTCCCTGAGATCACTATGCGAGGTCAAGTTATCGATTTGATGATAACTTTGATACAAGGCCGGTCTCATCAACTCAGTCATGCCCGCATCTACTATTGCAAAATTAGTATTGATACCTGTCTTGACATAAACAACTCGAGAGATCAAATTACCACACTGTGCGACGATTGAGCGCCCTAACTCAAAATGAACTTTTTGATCCGGTTTCCGCTCAAGAAACTGATGAAAAATATTAAAGTAGGTTTCGAAATCTGGAATAGCTTTTTCGTCAGGCTGCAAATAATCGATACCAAGCCCTCCTCCGAGATTTAAATGCTCGATATGAATGCCATGATCGGTAAACCAGTTCTGAATTTCATTGACGCGTAAGCACAGACCTTGAAAAACTTTCATATCCGTAATTTGCGAGCCGATATGAAAATGTAAGCCGGTTAGCGAAATATGCTTAAAGTCTTTGATTCGTGTCACTAGCTCAGGTAAGTCGATCTGGTTGATCCCGAACTTATTTTCGTCTAAGCCCGTGGTAATATATTTATGAGTCTTGGCATCCACATTTGGATTGATCCGCAGCGAAATTTCGGCAATCTGATTAGCCTTTTCAGCCAACTCGTTGATTACTTCAATTTCTTGGACTGATTCGCAATTAAATGCCTTAATCCCAATTGCTAATGCTTCGTTAATTTCTTTATCCGTTTTACCAACACCTGCAAATAATATGCTTTGGGGTGCAAAACCAACTTTAGCGGCAAGTTTTACTTCGTTGCCACTGACACAATCAGCGCCAAAGCCAGCTTGATTAATTTCTTGTAAAATCGGCTCATTGCTATTCGCTTTAACTGCATAGTGAATATCAAAGTCATATTCTTGAGCAAAACTTTTTACCACTTTAATCGTCTCGCGTAGTCGAGTTAAATCGTAGTGATAGAATGGGGTTTCTCGCAATTTAAATTGTTCAACTAAATCTTGACTAAACATCGAACAACCCCTCATGTAAAGCTTGTAAGGCTTTTACTCTGACATCTTCAGAAATCAATAATGTAATGTTATGGGCACTACCACCATATGAGATCATTCGAATTGGAAATGCTTCAAGCGCTCGAATAACTCTTGACGCAATCCCCGTACTCTCTGCGACAAAATCGCCAACAACACAAATAATACTTAAATTCTCATCCACGTCCACATTGCCAAACTCGTTAAGCGTCTTAACGATAGATTCGAGATAAGTAGTATCATCAATGGTCACTGAAACGGCAACTTCTGAAGTGGTAATGACATCAATAGAAGTATGATACAGTTCAAATACTTCAAATACTCGACGCAAAAAACCCGGCGCTTGCAACATCTCACTGGAACGAATTTTAATCGCCGTTATCCCACTTTTTGCGGCAACCGCTTTTATATTCGCATTATTAGATTCGCTAGAAATCAACGTACCAGTTGCATCCGGCTGTAAAGTATTTAATAGCCTCACTGGAATATTTTTTCGTCGAGCGGGCTTAATCGAACTTGGGTGAAGAATCTTCGCACCAAAATATGCTAGCTCCGCAGCTTCATCAAAAGAAAGCTCTCGAATTGGTGTGGTATTTTTAACGAATCGAGGGTCATTGTTATGCATTCCATCAATGTCGGTCCAAATCTGCACTTCTTGGGCATTAATCGCAGCGCCAAAAAGAGAAGCGGAATAATCACTTCCACCGCGTTTTAAGTTCGAAACTTCACCAAATGCGTTACGGCAAATAAACCCTTGAGCGACAAAAATATCCGTGTTTTCATGACCAGTTAAGATCCGATTAAGGTGCTCGGACAAATACGCTTCATCAGGAGAGTTCTCTTGAGTCAAACGAAGAAAGTCTAACGAATAAAGTAGTTTGGCATTCAAACCATTTTCTTCGCAATAAAGTGCAAAAAGCTCAGTTGAAATGACTTCACCTTTAGCTAGAATATGAAACTCTATCGCACTAGTCGCTGTTTCGATGTTTGCCTCGACTAGCTCGGCAAATTGAGACTCAACAAAAGTCATTGCTGTTTGCTTGTTGCTCTCTTGCTCAAATAGGTTATCGACATACCTTTGATAATGTTTTAACAAAACTTCAACTATCGATTTGACTTGATTCAGCTCACCGTGTTTGTAGGCTTCCGCTATCTTTACCAAAGAATCCGTTGTGCCGGCAATCGCCGACAGAACGACGACAACACGGCCTTGTCGACTTACGATTTCGGCAACATTTTTCATCCGCCCGGCATCACCAAGCGAAGTCCCTCCAAACTTTAAAACTTTCATTGCTCGCCCCTAACTAACAATTCAGCTATTTGAACCGCGTTGAGCGCAGCGCCTTTCCATAGTTGATCGGCAACGCACCAAAGAGCAAGCCCATTTTCACAGGAAATATCCTCGCGAATTCGTCCGACATAGGTATCCATTTTCTCGGAGACTTCTAATGGAGTTGGATAGCCACCGTTCTCACGTTCATCGATGACAGTAATGTCTTGAGCCGCTTCTAAAAGCGCTCTTGCCTTGGCCTCGCCAACATAGGAATCCGTCTCAATGTTAATCGCCTCAGAATGGGCTCTAATAACGGGAACTCGAACACAATTAGCGCTTATCTTGATATCGGGATCATCAAAAATTTTCCACGACTCTTTAACCATCTTCATTTCTTCTTTGGTGTAGCCGTTTTCCTGGAACACATCGATATGCGGGATTACGTTTAACGCTATTTGTTTGGTAAATTGTTCAACCTGAGCAGGCTCGTTGTTGATGACTGCTTTCAATTGCGTCATCAATTCGGTAATTGCTTCTTGACCAGCCCCTGAAACAGCTTGATAGGTTGATACAACAATTCGCTTAATCCTTGAATATTGATGTATCGGATTGAGCGCAACAACCATCTGGATAGTGGAACAATTTGGATTAGCAATGATCCCTTGGTGTTGGAAAGCGGCCTTGGGATTTACCTCTGGGACGACGAGCGGTACGTCCTCATCTAGTCTAAAGGCACTCGAGTTGTCGATTACAACGGCACCTTTTGCCGCGGCGTGAGGAGCAAACTCTTTTGCATGATCGCCATTTGTCGCAAAAAACACGAAGTCCTGATTCTCAAACTTATCAATCGAAAATGCTTCGATCGTCAGCTCACCTAACGCTGATTCAACTTTTTTACCTGCAGAGCGTTTAGAAGCGAGTAACGTTATCTTTTTAATTGGAAACTCGCGAAGCGCAAGAATTCGAATCAGCTCCTGGCCAACAGCACCAGTTGCACCAACAATGGTAACGTTATAACGAGTCATTTCTAAATAAGCCTTTGATTTGTATTGAGTTTAAGTATATAAAAACGTGTGGATTATAGCATTGTGTTTCGCTGGAGAACATTTTTTGAACTCGCTTACACCTGCTCGATTGTATCAAAATGCTTAAAATCCGCGCGCTAGGATATAGCAAAGATAGCGATAAAACGCATAATTTTTCGTTATGCCGAACAAACAAAACATTAACAATATAACTTTTCGTTATTTAACTGTGCTTGACGTCCTAAAACCGGCAGTGATATAACTTGCGGTAACTAAGGCATTGGGCCAACAATTGTATAACTTTATTAGAAGCAATCTTTAATTTATATAGCGATTAAAAAAATTATTTAAGACAAACACGAATTAAGACGATGAACACTCAACCGACCACATATCAATACATGACAGCAGTCGCAAGCATTATTAAGCCTGTGAACTCGGGTGCATGTGCGTGGTTAATCTCTATGTTTAAGCACATGCTCTTTACCAAAAAACATAGAGACTGGGTGGCGTCCACTTGACGCAAGTTTAAAAGAGAATTCTCGAAAAACGCCACTCAGTCAACTAAGTGGCGTTTTTTTTTGCTCTGAATATTTACCAAAAAACTAACCTTAACTTTAGATACTAACGACAGAAGGAACCAAAAAAATGAAACTACAACAACTCAGGTTTATTTTAGCAATCGCGGAGAGTGGACTAAATATCACTCAAGCATCCGAGCGGCTTTACACATCCCAGCCAGGTGTAAGCAAGCAGCTACGTTTGCTAGAAGATGAATTAGGTATCCAGATATTTGCCAGAAATGGAAAAAATTTGATTGGTATTACTGAAGAAGGTCGAGTTGTGCTTGAAAAAGCCTTTTCTATCATGAGTCAAATCAATGAAATTAAAGAATTTTCAAATGCGGTCAATCCTGAGCGTAGACCACTTACGATTCAGAAATTTTCCGCGGCAGCATAATATATGATTAGTGACAAAGTAAGAGATTTATTACCTTTTTGAATGATTAATACTCTATTCAACCGGTAATAAATCTCGAATTATTAATCGCGGCTGTGTTTTTGTCTTTCCAAAACACTTTGTTGTCATCTACTGATAAAACGAAATCTCTCGAAATTCCATTAGCCGTTCTTCAAACAGCGCTAACTCTTCAGAACAGACAAAATATAAGTTTCCTTCTGTTTCTGGTCTCCCTTTTAAATAATAGTTTTTTATCTTGCTGTTACGCCGAAACCTCGGAGCAACTCGTTCGACTGATTCATTGATAAAGTCACAACAAACTAATTGCCATGGTGCACCCGGCAGTGAGAAACGACCAACTGATTTAGGTAAGGCGCCAATATCTTTGGCGATAGATTTCCATAATGGACCATGACCAATCTCTTGATATAGCTCATAAGCAATCGCATGGGCGAATTCATGTAAGATAGTGTCGGTATAAACCGCTTCAGAGTTATGCTTAATGTGCCACAAACTAATCGAGATTCGTTTCTCATGAATCCTACAAACACCAGCACGACGTTTTGCTTTATCAAACCCTACTGACCAGTTCCTCAAGAATGGATATTCTGATATTAGACGAGCTTTTATGGAATCAATGAGCAATTCAACTTTAGTCTGTGCGAGCAACTCATTGATTGAATTTGAATTCATTTATTTTATTTCCAGACGATTTGACTAATGCGAGTTTCTTTTGCTTTGTAAGCTTCTTGATCTGAGCTTCTTTCTTGCTTGCTTCAGAGCGATCTTTTGCCAGCTCTATATATAATATCGATTTCGGCTTACTTGTTCGAAAAAACTTAGCAGCTTTAGCAGACTTTGCTCCCATACCTTGGTGCTCTCGCCATCTTCTTTGTACGTCAGTTGTGATTCCCGTGTACAAACTGCCATTTTGTGCCTCGATGATATATATGAACCAGCTAATAACCATTACTCATGTATAAAAGACTGACACAAATACTCTCACACACCTCTAATACCGACAAGCGCTTTCATAGTATTTAAACTTCGGGTAATTTATAATGATATTTTTATTGTTTTAAGAGTAACCAAGTATGAGTCAAGAACTCCCAGAGATTAAGTTAGACATCGACTCTTTAGTCAAAGAAGAAGTTATCACCGATCAGAAAATAGGAAGTATTAGAATACTAACGCCAGTTGACGCAGAAGGAAATCAAGATACAAGTCGTAAAGTCGCCTATTTTGGACAAACTCAAGTGATGACACCAGCGGGCCCACTTCCTCTAAACTTTGAATTAGAAGCTGAAAGCTTGGCCGGCGCTATCGAAATGTTTGGCGATGCAGCGCAAGAAAGTATGGAAAAAACCATGAAAGAAATTCAGGAATATCAAAGAGAGCAAGCATCCAAAATAGTTGTTCCAGGCCAAGGTGGAGGCTCGCAAATTCAAATGCCGTAAGCTTTTGAAGGATTTGCCGGTTCGAACTAAGCTCCTATATGGAGCTTTTTTGTTTCTATCAATATTCTTTATCTTCTTTCAGTGCTACTCAATAAGTAATCTACTCAACCATAATACTAAAAGTTAATGGTTAATCCTCAATACCTAAACCTTCCAGGCATAAAAAAAGCCCAACCTTTTGGCTGGGCTTTGTCTTTAATTAAATCGGTCCGACGTTTCGGCCTGGCGTTTATGTCCATGGATGGACGGAATGCAGTCTGTGAAGGAGCAACAGATTGTGACCTACTTTATTCCGGGCTTCCTGCCCTCCACCCTTCGGGCCAGCGTCGTTCCTCCGCTGTTTAAATCTGCTCCCGGCAGATTTATCACATGGGCGGTGCGACGCCTCGCAAGTCCCACACAATAAAAAAACGGGGCTTCCTAAACGAAAAAGCCCAACCTTTCGGCTGGGCTTTATCTTAAATTAAATGCCTGGCGTTGACCTACTTTCACATGGGGAAGCCCCACACTATCATCGGCGCTGAACGTTTTCACTTCTGAGTTCGAGATGGAGTCAGGTGGTTCCCGTTCGCTAATATCACCAGGCAAAACCTGTAAGGCAGGTTGCCTAATTCTTTACGTTCACAATTAAGATTAACGAGTCAAGCTTGCAAAGATAATCTTATCTTCTTATCAATTCTAGTCGCTTCACATAATCACTCTAACAGCTATAAAACCGCTTGGGTGTTATATGGTCAAGCCACACGGATCATTAGTACCAGTTAGCTCAATGCCTCACAGCACTTACACAC
>NZ_VIKR01000005.1 GCF_007004765.1 Aliikangiella marina | reverse complement strand
TAAGTATGTTAGTACTGACCTGACTATAAGCATTATCTCGCATTCGCTGGTCGCGCGGTTTACCAAATGGGTCATAGCTGTGACCTTTAATCACATAACCACTACTATTTACCGTCGCAATCATTGAACCTAAACGATCACGATGGAAGTAAGTTGTCGTTTTAGAGCTTGAACCAGCAGCCTGACTCACCACTGCGATATCATCAACATAAGCCTTGTGCGTTGTCTGACCATTTTCAGTTACTCGCTCGTACTCTTTGTCGATATATATTGTCGTCGTTGTATTGCTGCCGGAAGTTTTAACTTGCTTATAGCGCATTTGATCAGCGCCATAGCTAAACCGCAAAGTTCCCCCTGGACTAGTACTGCTGTCACTGGGATGTAACCGGCTATTTTGAGCGACCGTAATTTGCGTTGGCTTGTTAAACGCGTTGTACTTAATATTGCGCACACCATCGTTTTCTAAGTTACCGTTATTATCGTACAGATAATTCCGGTAGCTTCCGTTTTTCATTAGCACCTGGCGGACCGCATTAGGTCCAGCGTTTCCGCCTGCATTTTTAGCAACATTTCCAACTCTGTATGCACTTGTAGAGGCACTAGAAAAATCGGTTTTAAACTTAATGTTGCCGACAGCATCGTAGCCATATTCAACGTAAGGTTGAGTTGCACCTGATAAGCTCAACGTCGAACGAATTAAACGATGCAATTCATCGTAACCATAAGTCTCACTATCAACATAGTAAGTACTACCGCCGTATCCCCCAACCGTTTGCTTGGTTAAGTTACCGTAAGCATCATAGCTATCGTAAACCACCGATTGACGCTCACTTGAATAGCGTTTTAGCTTCGAGTGTTTCATTTGACCCGTTTGTGCATGGAACTGGCGACTGACCCGGCTATAAACACCCATACTCGCTTCAGTCCAATTACCCCAATCATCCATTGCAGTAATTTGACGATAAACCGTGTTATCTAGTGCATTTTTAGTTCGATTGTTGTATCCATAACTATTGAACTCATAAGCAACCACCAAATCATTTGGATATTGCTTACCTTTCACTCGTCCATAATTACCGTCATAAAAAACCGTTGATTCAAAGGTATCGCCGTCAATATTAGTGACAGTACCTGTTGGGCGACAATAATCGTCATATTGATAAACACGCGAGAAGTTTTCACCGCTTGGTAAGTCATGACGCGTTTCTGAATTCGGTACAGCCTTACATGCCGCAGTATTAAAACTAAATGAAGCTTCCAATTGACTTGACGTCGTTCCATTTAAATATCGATGTGTTAACCGGCTTAAACCGTCATAAAAATAATAGTAAGTATTGTTCTCCGCATCAGTTTCCCACTCTACTTCGCCAAAACCGGTGTAGGAAAAATCCTTACGGCCCATGTTAGGATCATTCACCCAAAGCTTTTGCCCCAATGCATTATAAGTCGCGGTAATTGATGACCCTGCCGCATCATTGAGGACAATTGGATTTCCCATACCATCATAGGCATAACGCGTGACACCGCCTTTGGCATCAGTCGTTCGCATTAGCTGTCCGGTGCCACTGTATGTGCGATACATCGGTTGATCGTTATTAACCACAATCCGAGTTCGATAGGGCGACAAAGAAGAACCAGCGGAGGCTCCGTAAGCATATTGAACATCCAAGGTTTGACCCGCTGTTTGATCAACAACTTTACGCAATAATCGACCAGTCACATCATATTGTAAGTACTCTGTACCATAAAGCCCATTTGCAAAGCGAGAAGGCACTGACTCAAATAATTTACGCCCTAACTCATCATAGCGAACGTTCGTATAAATTGACGAACCATCAAAACCTTGAGTTCTGGTGTAAAGGGTACGATTAAACTTATCTTTATAAGCGCTACTTTGTGGCGTCCCCGCGGAGTAAGAGGTTACTTTGTAAACCAGTTTTGCGTCACTGATCCCATCACATCCTTGATTACACGAAGCAAATCGTGTGTAAACTGGCTGACCGGTGCCACTCGGTGGCGTTGCCTTTTCAATACGACCAAAGTTGTCATAGTCAAAATAGCTTACCAAACCATTAATATCAGTCGTTGAATTCGGTTGGCCATGAGTTGGATTGGAATTAGTGTAATCTGTTCCGTCTATATTGGTGACACTAGCCACAAAATAGTTATCGCTTGAGTAGCTAGTGGTTACGGTTCTGTTTTGTCCATCCGCCTGGCTTGTGACCGAAGTTGGTAGACCATAGCTGTTGTAAACAGAAATTACTTTTGATGTCTTACCCGAGCTTGGAACTGTTCGCGTGGTTGACGGTAAGCGACTGCCTTGCGAATCATATTGATCAATATAACTCGTGACCGTTTTATTGCCATCTAAGCTTGAGTTATAAACAGGATTTTGGGTAGTTCCCGAACTTAGCGCTTTGGTTGTCACCGCCGTGGATTTTAATTTATTAATCCACCACACACTGGTACTTGGCGAATAAAAAGTATTCACCGTTTGCGTTTCGTTAACACCAAAGCCTGAATCTACTTTACTCGTCGACTGCTTGATATTGCCGTATGCAAACTCAGCTTCCAAACTATTGATACTCATTTGCGTTGATAACGCGCCTGGATCCGATAATCCAATATAACTAGTTTTCTGAGAAACTAGCTCTCCACCATTTAATTCATAAGTCGAAGCAATCGACTTAGCGGTTGGTGTCCAGTAGGTGCCGCGACCAGTTGTATCTATCTTGGCATAGCCCATTTGTGTTTCTGAAAGTTTCGAGATAGAACAAGTGTCATCGTTAGACGAGGTTAAACAGGTTTTAACGGTCTCAATTTGTCCTGCATGTGGGAACTTCTGATGAAAATCTGTAACCGAACGAATACCCGCTGGACTATCAACAATGATTGAACGGAAGCCTTGGAATCCTCTACCTAAATGATTGTAGATTGCACCTCGATATTGGTAGCTAGTCGTTGAAAAACATGAGTCATTTGAACATGATGGCGTATCTGTAGGTCCACCATTCGATTGTTTAAACTGATCAACGACAATCATTGATGAGCTAAATAAAAACATATCATCATGTTTGTCAGCATAAAGACGCTCTGGATCATAGATTGTTAACTCACCAGTTGAATCTACAAAATCGGATAATGGCTTATAGTTCCACTTTGATTTAACACCCAGGCCATTTTCAACTGCTACCATCATATCTGCTGGACGCGCTGAATTATTTCTCGCTATGTTTAATCCGTTTTCAGTTCCGTTGACATGTTGACCGTTGTTCCAGGTGAAACCAACTGTACTGTATGCATCCATCACACCATCGCCATGAACATCGGCAAAAGCCAAATTATTTAATCGCGCTTCGATATTCGTGGACTGTAAATTTAGACTAAAGACTCCTGCCGTACCCTCATCAAAATCGATGTAGTTCCACTGGACTAAATGGTTTTGCAACCAAGGAAACTCATGTAACGAACAGTTACGTTCAGTCCCTATAGTATCGTCAGCTGAACCAATCGGATCAATACAGTAGGTTTTCAAATGCTCGCCAGGAACCAGTAACTCGTCACGTCCGTCGTTGTCAATATCGGCCACTCGAAAGTGAGCACCGTAAGGTACATCAGGAATTTTATAGTTGTAGGGTGTGAAACCATAATCCTGATAGTCATTTCTAAGTGGGTTTCCAGGGCAAATTTCTCCCGGGAAACCGACCGGACAAGCACTAGTTAAGTTGAAATTTTTGCCTGTATTAACCGCTGAATTAAAGCCGTCACCATTATTAATTTGGTAATACCAGATATCATTGATCGGATATAAAACATCCTGCAAACCATCGCCATTCATATCAAGAAACTGGTGGTAGTGTGGGCTCGCACTATTGGTGGGCACGTTAAAATTAATAGCACTCACTGCGGTTTTCGCTACAGTGAGGTTAGCTGTCGGCGATACTCGATCTAATAATAAAAGATGCGTTTTGTGACCTCGGTAATCTAAAACCCAAATATCAGTTAAACCATTACCATCAATATCGCCTGCTACGCTTACAGTCTCCCCTATATAGGCAACTATTTTGTTTGGATCGGTGAATTGATTGGCAGCCCAATCATCGACCGGATCATAGATCTCCTCTTGGTCGCAATAGGTAATCAACGGCTGAGTGTTACAGCTGTAGTAAACAACAACTCTTGTGTCAGTATTTTTTGTGCCAACAGTGTAATGACGATAGAAGTCACTGATACCATCACCGTTTAAGTCACCAACTTCAGTAGTCATTTCTTGAGGGATTGATGTGACCGCTAATTTAGAGACACCATCGTCATCATAAATAAGTGCTTTCTTACCATTCGAGCTAGCATCATAATCGGGCTTACCGTCGCGATTAATATCAATCGAAAATGCAAGTGGACTCGAAAAATTCTTCAGAAATATGTCATCACGACCTTCACCATAGGCCGTAGAGACTCTGGTTTTAGCTGTGATTTCGTTCAGTGATTTATCAAGCTTGATTGTCTTAAACTGTAACCCGCTTTTATAGATTAAAGTTTTCTCGCCATCACCATCCGTGTCAGGACCAAAGATAATTTGGTCGTTGGTGCGCGCATCAAACCCACTAATGTTAGCCATTTGATTAGTAAACCCAAGCGTAGGTTCATGCCAATCAAAGGTCGTTGCTGGTAGACACGCTGGCGAAGAATTCTTATACGCGCACTCAGTAACCGAGCGCAATAAGGTGCGACCAGATGCAGAACTCGTTGCACCATAACTTAGTGTGTATCTACGAACGAGTTGCGAAGCATAGTATGTATTGACTGTCGTCAAACGCTTCGTTTGCTCTGACTTGTACCCAGCCATATAACTGTGAGCCTTATCAGGGCGCGTACTATAACCAAAAGTCACCGAGCGATTGCCGGCATAACCATTTTCCCCGGTGTACTCAACCTTTGACATCAGGTATTCACCCACGCCATGCTCTGAGTAGGTGAATATCATATTGTTTTTCTTAACAGTACGGTCTTCAACTTTTGATAAAGCCCAACTCATTATGATACTTGAGTTACCCAAATAGTGTTTTGAGTTGCTGGTATTACCGTAGTAAGAAACCTTGCCATCTTTGCTCTCTACTTTAAACCAACTGCTAGAAGAACCGATTGAAGCAGAGTTTAAAGTCACTCGAGCAAAGCTGTCTAATTCAGTTCGATACTCGGAGCCACCTTGACCATAAAGTCCAGAAACCAGCACAAGTTTTTGACCATTGAGGCATAGTTTGTCAGTGTTATCTAATCGAACACTTCTTGCATATCCATCTTGTGCCATGGTTGCCGCGCAACGACTAACCGAACCGCCAACATTAAGGTTCCAACCGATACCGGCAACGCCATTCCCCTCTCGCGATGAGTAGCCGATTGAGACACTGGGCTGCATTCCGGCACGACCTGGTGGAACCGCAACCGGGATAGAGTAGGTAGCTGCACCACCTGAAACACCAGCTTGCCCCTCTAGCGCACCAATGGCTTGCTGGGAAGGAACCGATGGCGTGATTAAAGTCGCATCTGGAATTAATTCTGGATTGTTAACGGTTAGTTGCTTTGTCGCACTGTAACTAGAACATGGAGAGGATGCCGCAGAATTACACGCCCTGACGCGGTACTGATAATTACCCGGCGCTTTACCGGAAAAGCTTTTACTTAAAACATTTGATGAAACAACGGTTGTCCAACTGCCACTATTAAAACGCTCTTGAAGATTGTAATAAGAAACGGTACCCGACGGCTTAACCCAACTAATCGTATAATTGCCATTGTCACTTGACTCAGGCCCCAAGGGTACTGCTGGCGTGCTCGGCGCAGTTTGGCCAGAAGAGACATTGATATAACCACTGTATCCCCAGCCACTGCAGACATCAGAAGTGTTGAATGCTGAGTTACAGGCAATTACTCTAAAACGATAAGTACCTGGTAGTTTACCTGTGAAGCTCTTAGTCGTCGTTGATTGACTCACATTCGAGCCTGTCGAGCGCCAGGAGCTGAAGTTATAAGATTCCTCGACTCGATAGTAACCAAGGGTAAAATTCGAGGAAGACTGCCAGCTTAAAGTGAAGTTACCCGTAGAATTTGTAGTTGGTACTATCACTTTCTGCGGCGTCGACGGCACCGGCGTAAGCTCTGGAATTTCAAATCTAACATAGGCTGAAGCATTAAATACCGGTACTACAACCAGCACTGACAACGCCATCAATAAAACGCGCGAGAAGAGTTTCATGATTTTATCCCTGAATGTTTTAACTAACTGTTTTTAAAATTATTTGGATCCTAACGGTCAATCCGACTTTTTAACTATCAAATTTCCGCCAAAAGCTGGTACAAATCGGACATTTTGCTGTTTTTGACCAAAAATCACTCAATATTCTGTGCAAATCCATCTAAAAATGGGGAAAATCGATTGGCACCGAATTAAATTGAACACGAGTAGGTAAGAGAATCGGATATTGAAAATGGTCGCTAGAACTTTGATCGTATACAGCGTATGACCATTTATAGCGTAGCTAAAATCCTTTTCTGACTTATCCCTTTAAACCACCCTTTGATACTCACCGACTCTGATACACCTTCGATGATGGGTATGGCCAACGTGTATTCTGACAAAAACGCGTTAAATAAAATAGGTAATAATGCACATTTTTTCGCTGGCGAGGTTAGACAAAAATTATATGTCGCTTTTTCAAGCCTATGCTATTCGATGAATTTTTTAGGCCTTTTGAATCGAGTACCACTTAAAACTTGCAGGAAACTAATCTTAAAACTCCATTAAAATTGCTTTAAATTACAACTTCCTGGTGTTGGCAGTATTTCAACGCTAGGGCGATAGAAATACTGGCCATCGGTTTGGCTTTCCGGGTGACTGGCTTCCCAACTTCCCTGACATGATCCCGGGGTATTTCTGTCCTATCTTAGCTTGTTGTTTGATTAATTACTCAAGAGGTCATTCCAAACTACCTCTAATTTTTGTTCCTAGCATGTGCCTCTCAATTTAGAGAGGCTTTTTTTTAGTTTTTTTAAACGAGCATAGGTGAATCAACTATTGAGTTTGCCCTCAATGTATTCATCAACTAACCGTTCTAAAATAGTTAAAGGTACCGCACCATTTTTTAATACCACATCATGAAACTCTCTGATGTCGTATTTGTCACCCAGTGCGTTTTTAGATTTTTCTCTTAACTCCATTATTTTTATCATGCCTACTTTATAAGCCAAAGCTTGGCCAGGCCAAACAATATAGCGCTCAATTTCCGATTCGACATCCGTCATCGCCAAACCGGTTGTAGCGTGCATATAATCAATCGCTTGCTCTCGCGTCCAACGTTTATGATGCAAACCGGTATCGACCACCAAACGCACTGCTCGCATTAATTCCGCTTGTAATCGACCCAAATTTCCATAGGCTTCCTCTTGATAACCATATTCCCAAGCTAGTCGTTCCGCGTACAAAGCCCAACCTTCAGAGTAACTAGTAAAGCCAATAAAGTTTCTAAATGTGGGTAGACCTTCAAGCTCTGTCTTAATTGCTATTTGAAAGTGATGTCCCGGTGTCGCTTCATGATAAGCTAATGTTTTCATACTAAACTTCGGCGTTGCTTTTATGTCATAGAGATTCGCGTAGAAAACACCTGGACGAGAACCATCCATCGATGGTCCTTGGTAAGAACCACCGGCTGCAGTTTTTTCGCGATACTTTGGTACTCGCCTAACTTCAACATCTGCCTTAGGTAAAACTTCAAAAAGCTTATCCATTCCGCGACCAATTTCGACAATCATTTTTCGATAGTCTTCTAAGATCTGTCTCCGTCCCTCATCTGTATCTGGATATAAAAAGCGAGGTTCCTCACTCAGATCTTTCATATGCTCGCCAACAGTTTTACCCGAATAGCCTTCACTATCTAGGATTGTTCGCATCTCCGCTAAAATTCTATCTACCTCAGATAACCCCAAAGTGTGAAGCTCTTCTGCAGTATATTGGGTCGTTGTCATCGAAGTGATTCGATGCTGATAATATTCAGCTCCATTTGGAAACTTCCAAACCCCAGCATCACTAGTGGCATTGTCTTGAAGGTTTTCATAAAAAGCGATATAACGATCATAGGCAGGTTGAACAACATCATTCATCTGAGCCAACATCTGATGTTTAAGCGCAGATTTTTCTTCCTCATCTACCCCCTCTAGAGCGTCAACTTTACTGTTAAAGTCTTTGACTAAAACATTATCCGCTAATTCAGGGTCTCGAATATTATGAAGATTTTCGATAATTTTTTTAATGATAAAGTCCGGTGGTATAACGCCGTTTTCCTGCTCTTCTTTTACCGCAAGTAATGTATTGTCAAATACACGACCAATTTGAGAGATTCGAGATAAATAATCCTCCGCATCACCGACATCGTCAACTTTATGCATATTAACCATAAAATTAATTATGCCCTGATATGAACCGCCTCTCTGAGTCACCGAATAATTATTAAATCGATATTTATGAGAGTCCATTTGATTATTTAAAAACCATTCTAAAATATCGTAAGAAAGGGCTTCTTGTCCTTGCAGGCTCTCTCGGTCATACTCTTTGAGTTGCTGTAGGTCTTTCACCAAAAGCTGATAGTTTTTCTCATTCGCTTCGGGCGAGTTATCATTAAGTTCGCCATAATAGAGTTTTAATCCCATTCCGGTAAATAATTGTGGATTTTGCAAAGCGAACTCTACGAATATTTTTTCGTAGAAATGGTTTATAAATACTGGTCTAAACCAAATTAGATTAATTAAAAATAAACTAAGCAGCAGTAGTAATATTAACAGCGTTCTTTTGCTGTATTTCCAGATATTCGCTTTCATAAGGTAACCCTCGATTTTATTATTGATTTTTGAATGTAGACTTGTTTGTTATTATTGTTATACCCATTGACGCTATTCGTCTCGCATGTACTTATTCTCGGCCCAAACTAAACTAGCACAGAGAACAAATATCCACCAGAAAATCCACTGATTAATGGGCTGATACATCTTAGTTTTGTGATGTTCAGAAGATAACGATTGTTTCTGAATATAGCGCAATGTATCTCTTCGTTTGTTAGATTGCTGGAGCGCTAACCATTCGTCATTGTCGCTTATTGAAATCCAGTCTTCATAGTGTTGATCACTCTCTGACACGCTAACATTAACGCGATACCAACCAGCTTGATTTGGCCAAAAATAGCCACAATAGCGAGATAACGTGTTTTCACCCCTTAGCAAATGCACTACTTGCTCATCATCTGGCATTGTTGCTGAAGTTACCGTGGCGGAATCAATCGGTAGGCGAGACTCAATACAAAACTTTGTTCGTTGCCCCTTAAATAACGGATAGGATATTTGTTGCAACTCAAGAGGACTCTCAGATGGTCGAGCAGCTTTACTAATAACATTTTGCCAATAATGACTGTGACTGGTTCTATCACCATTAGTGACCCATCGATAAGTCTCACGCATTAAACTGACTGTTACCCTACCCAAGCCAACATCAAGCGACTTAACTATCGGCCAGCCATTAGAAGCTTGCACAAGCGTTCTCATATTGGTTTGGATCGCTGTTAGTTGATTTTCAGGTATGAAATCCGCAGCTATTATTGGCATAAAAGATTCTATTGGCGCAGTAAACCCATCTAAATTATCGCTCCAATAAGGCACCATTTCTCTCGATTCTTCTGTCTGTTGAATCGCAATCGGAGCCATCCAACTTGGCAAGTTTTGTTTTTGATCAATTAACTCTTGATCGGCAATAACAAATAAACCTAAGCCAAGCTCCACTGCTTCTCTTAGCATTTGTTTTTGTTCAGTGGTTAATCCCAGCAACGCTCTGCCGTCCATTATTAGCAGATCAAACTCATCGAGCAAATCCTGAGTAAAATCCCTTGAACGAACATCTTTAATATTAGTTAATCGGGTAATATATTTATCTTTACTTATCTGGGTTTGCAGCATCAATTGCGCACCATTTTCAGCGGCCCAATTTTGAATTTGCTTTGTTTCAAACGATGGTGAGGATTGAACGACTAATAGCTTTGCTTGAGCTAAATGTTCTACATAAATATCGATAGCTTCCCGAACTATTTCATTTTGCTTACTGTCCTTCAGTACTATTTGATAAGTATGTCTGCCGGCCAATCTAGGCTTAGCCGATATAGAAAAAGACTCATCACTCAACAGCTTACATTCAGTCACTTGATCTCCTGCCGGATCAATTAACGCAACACTGTTCACTCGCGGATCAGTTGAATGAATTAGACCTTGAATATGAAGATAGTTGCCTAGGTTTAATCGTTGAGTCCAGTTGACTCGACTAAAGCCTGCTTTTTGCTTTGACGGTTTGAAAGCGACAGAAAGCGGCTGCAAGAGACTTTGATTAATTTCGTTTAGCACCGATTGTGATAGACCGTCTCCAACAATGGTGAGTCTGCTCATCTCTGGTAATTTCCAAAACAGCGATTGAATATTTTGGACAGTCTGAATGTCGCTATCGAACGCTTCATCGAATGAGACCGAAGTATCGGAGTGATAAAGGTTAATATCGTGCCCGCCGAGCTTAAACACTTCTTCATAGTCTATTGACTCGAGTAATTCTAAATCATAATCCGGTGAAGTAATCAGCAAACTACTTGTGTTGGCGTACTGTAAAGACGCGGGTGAGACTATTAGCGCAGCTAGCGATAATCCCGCTAAAAAATTTAACGCTATCAACCCTAACCGATAACTTCTCGATTTATTGCTCAGTGATCTACGTAAACTAATTGATACATAAATAAAAGCGAACAGGACGATTGCTAAGCTAACCACTTTGCTCAATGACAAGGGTGCAATATGAAAAAGATAGAGATCAATCATTTCTAACCTCACTCTTCAATATAGACTCTTGTCTACCCGATCGTTCTATCTGACCAGAGTCTCCTAAATCATCATTCGTCTGCAGAATTAAGGAATTTAGTTGATTAATATTATTTAGAAACTCCTGTGCACTCTCAATGTTAGACTTGAGCACCTCGCCGCGAACATTCGGTAAGCTAATTGGACGTTTGGCAAGTTGCCATAATTTAGCTTGAAGACTATCAATACATTGATCACAATCATTTAAAATCAGGGAGTCAGCGACTAAGACTTTTTCAACCGTCGCCGCATAACTAATTAATACAGGACGTGTTTCAGACAATTCTAACAACCTGTCTCTTAGCAGTGATAACTGCTTTTTAGCATTTTTTGATAATTTATTTCGATTCTCGGGGTCATTTAAGGCTTGGTAAGACACGCTGATTATCGACGCATCAGCACTTTCGTCGGCAATATCTTCTACTGACGTTTCGTAAGTAAGAATATCTTTTAATTCTCCGGTAAGGCGATTAGATTCCTTTACCGGCGGAGGCTCAAACCCAAGCCGCTTTACGTAAATTTTCTCTGCTTGTCTCGCCAACTTCAAATACTGATAGGCTTCATACTCATACGGTAATGCCTTTTCTGGCTCATGCATCATTAAATGAAGCTCTGCTTGCCACATAACACTGACAGCTCTTTTCATCCAACTTTTTGGATCTCGTTTAGATAAAGGGCCTATTTCTGCACTGCCATGATTATGAGCAAACTGGGCAATTAATTCACTGGCACCACTTAAATCAGATGAGTCAACCATTGAATTTCCAAAGGGATCTTCACTGCCATGCTGATGCTCGTGTCCACCGGTATGACCTCCTGCTGGATCGGAATGATTATGACCAGCGTGATCATCACCATCACCCTTTTCCAAAAGATGTTCAAGGTGGGACGCTAAACCAGCTGACGCTTCTCCTTGCGCCACATCTTCCCCGCCGTGATAACCATCCGCTAGTCCATGCATTTCCACAGAATCCGGTGCAGGTCCCTCTCCAAATTCATCTCCTAAATACTGGCCATACTTCTCCTTGAGATCCCGCTGAGAAAATCCGAGATCAACCGACTTTTCCTTAAAAACCGTTGGAAAAAGATCTTTCCTATCCGCAATCAGTTGTTCAGTTTCAATAATAATTTGACGTTGGCTACGAAAAAATTCGGGTATAAAACGAATTTGAATACCTTCAACAGCTGTCTCCACTATTTCATCATCTAACCAGCGAACAATTACAGATGAAGATTTGTTTCTTTGCGGTTCAGGCGCTTTGTTGTCTAACGCAATAACACTAAAATACACTTCGTCTCCGGGTTCCATACCGAGAGATTTGAGCGACCATGATTTTTTGTAAACAGACTTACTTCCCAAATTCTCGAAGCTATCAAACATGAAGGTCTCGTCTCTAAACTTAACAGCCTCTCCTGAGCCTTTAGCAACCGACGCCAATATTGAAACCGAATTTATTCCAAAATCATCTTCAATATGTGCTTCAATGTTAAAGTTTGCCTCTTCAGATTTTGGAATTTCGACGAGAGTTTGGCTTGGCTCGGCTAATCTAATCTTCGGTAATTGATCTCTAATAACCGCAATAGAATAAATATTATCAAGCATCGTCGGCTCTTGATGTTGTGAAAACGGATCAACAAAGCCAAATCGATAAAATGTTGTTTGCTGGACATTCAGTTTTAACTGATAGCGAGCATCATCCTGTAAAGTGAGTTCGTATTGATTATTATCCGCGTCAATCAAAAGCCATTGAAGTGACTTGTTATTTTGACTATTAAACTGCACTGACCATTCAACTTGACTCCCTTCTAGTATTTCTAAATTTAAGTCCTCTAACTCGATACTCGGTAGCTTAGTATACTGCGGGGGGGTAATTTGAATGAGTGAACTCGTTAACTTCGGAGCCAGCTTGTCGTCTTGCTGTGATAATTTTTCCGGTTCGCTATTCCGTGAAGTGAATTCTTCCGATGAGAATTTTGGAACGACATACCAACTTACTAAGAGTGAAATTATCAAGGCAACTAAAGGTATTAAAAAGTCTTTCCAGGGCCATGCGGGGAGAACCTTTTTAATTTGCCCATTGCTAATATCTCTCTCAATCAGATTGTACACAAACTTTTTTTGAATTTGTTTCAGTAACGATAGTTGTTCATTTGGTTGATTAACTAGCTGCGCACTTTCTTGGTACTCGCTAAATTGTCTATTTAAATGTTCTAGAAAATTTTCGAGTGAAATCGCGCGGTATGATTGACGCTTCAATAGTAAAGACAAGGAAAAAATCCCAATAATCGAAACCGTTAGATATTGCAGAATGGGCTCTAGATCCAGGAACGATATCAATACAAAGCCTGTCACGGCATAAAAAATAGCCTGACAAAGGTAGGCGAGTTGTTTTTTTTGTTTATAACGCCGAAGATAATAGTTTAGCGTATCGATGGATACCTGAATTGAATCAGTACTTTCGTTCATACCGTTGCTATTATAGCTATCAGTCGAAGCATTATCAGACAAATCATTTTCAAGCGAACTCTTTTGACTCATTACAATGAACCACCTACACGAGAAGATGAATCATCAGCTAAATTTGCGTTATTCTTAATGAATCGTTTTTCGGATAACCATCGTTCGATTGCCCACAATAGCGCAATCAACAACAACAACCAATGACTAAGCTCCTTTTTCTCAAAAACGTCTTTATGATCAAGCTTGTTCTCGGCGAGCAATTCGTTAAGTCTTGGCAGTGGGACCGCGGTTTCATTAACCGAATAGGACTCCAATTCAATATTCCGAGTGATCAAACGTTCTAAATCGATTGGAAAGTTGGGCCGCTTAACCCAATCTGTCCAATCAGGACGAAATCGACTTAGCCACTGAATATGGTTTTCTTCATGAGCTATCAATAATGGGATGCCTAGTTTATCCTGCCATAACATCTCATGAGTATCTTTAAGTTCAACTATCGTTGTTTTGAAAAGACGAATCAAACGACCTTGCGGATTAATTAAGCGAAGTCCTGAAGTGCTATTTTGAGTAATTCCGTCACTAATTAAATAGCCTCCCTTTTGAGTATATTCAATGATATTCTGGGGAAGTTCCATATCGGCTAAATAGATCAAAACATCAGAATCAATGGATGCATTCGGCTCAAGACTATCTAGTGGACGAAATGAGACCATATACCGATTATTAGTTAAGTCATTTAAATATTTGAATGAACTTGCCAAGACTTGCTGGTCAATTTGGCGATTAGCATCAAAAAACACAATCACTTTTAGCGGAACGGTACTGTTGTCGGCTTCATCTATTGTCGGTTTAAAGTGATATTGGTAATTACGTTCTAAATCCACACGGCTAGAACTAAACTGAGCCAAGTCATTCACAGCATAAACATGTGTCTTGTTAGCAAAGATACTTTTGCTTTCCCAAGCAAGCAACAATGTCTGTAGGGAGAAATTCCGTTTTCTATCCGCTAAAATGGCTTGTGCTTTTTCCTTTGCAGCTTCCCAATCCATCGGTATCGAATTGAATTCTGGCGTTAGCCAAAAACTATTTGCGTCAATATCTACTGATAAGTTGTTAAAGTCGACTTCATTCGAGTTGACCACCCATTCAGGAGAAACTAAGTTAACTCTATCTTTTATGTCAGCGTCCTGATTAAAAAAAAGTCCCGCCAACAATAAAGCTAAAGCAGTAAATATAAATATTCGTAACAACAATAAAACCCACTGAGTAACTTTAAGCTCGGTAACTTTTATTTTCTTGGCTTGTTTAATTAATTCTACATGTCCGAACCAAACGATTTTTCCTCGAGTGCGATTGAAAAGATGAATAAGAATAGGGATAGAAATCGCCGCAAGCGCGCCAAGTGATAGAGTATCTACAACAGAGAAGTTAGCCATCGAACTGATTACCAAGAAACTCTTTGTCTTTGCTTGAGGTATTCATAACAGGCATAATCGAGAGGTTGATCGATATTAACTGACGAGCAGTTGATCTGACTCTTAAGGAGTTTATCTTTTAATTGTTTTTGATAGTCGTCGAGCGCTTTAAGATAGGAATCCCGAGCAGCTCCGGCTGATACTAATACCTCTTCATGCGTCTCAAGATCTTTAAACCTTACAGCACCTTTATAATTGAAGTTCATTTCGTCTTCACAAACCATTTGTAAAGCGACGACCTCACTCAGTCCGCTTCCTAACTTTTTAATCACTCGAGTGATTTCATCCTCTCTCTGATAAAAATCACTCAAGACAAAAACCAATGATGGCTTTTGTAACCGTTCGATATAATTTCGAATGAGATCAAGTGAAGGAAAAGATTCATTGCTTTCTATCCTAACTAGTTCTCTTAATAGTTTCTGCCAATGCCGTTCACCATTTCCTGCCGGTAAAAAAGATAAATGACGCTTAGACATTCCTATCAACCCAATTAAGTCACCTTGCTTTTGCGCAATGTATGACAAGCTGGCGATTAAATGTTTGGCATACTCCAACTTATTCCAATCACTGGCTTGGTTCGATAGGGACATTTGCTTCATCGATTCGCTAGCATCAAGCAAAAACCAAACTTGAATTTCACTTTCGCGCTCAGCTTCTCGAACAAAATAACGATCACTTCGAGCGAAGAGCTTCCAATCAATTCGGCTAAGCTCATCACCAGGCTCATAAGCGCGATATTGATTAAATTCGATACCGACACCTCGTTGTCGACTCGAGTGTAAGCCATGCAAAAAGCCTTCAGCCACCGTTTTAGCTATAAGAGGCATGTCTTTTACTCTCGCGAGAGTTTTCGGATCAATGTACTTTTCCATGAAATTTTCCGACCACTGCTAATCTAACTGAGTTTTGTCGATGGTTTTGCAACTGTATTCATGAGATCATCAATTACACTATCCGTCGAAATTCGATCCGCTTCTGCTTGAAAGTTAAGGAGTATTCTGTGTCTCAACACCGCCGGCGCAACAAAAGCGATATCGTCAAGCGTCACAGAGTAACGCCCGGATAACAACGCTTTAGCTTTGGCGCAAAGCGCTAATGCTTGCCCTGCTCGAGGACCAGCCCCCCAACGGACGTATTGTTTAATTGTCTCTACTTGAGTAGTCGCTGGACGAGTCTCCCGAGCTAACTGAGCAACATACCCTAACATTGCATCGGAAACTTCGACACTTCGAGCTAATTGCTGTAAACCTACTATCGTTTCGTCATCTAAAAGAGCACGTAGTTTAACCGAAGACTGTCCGGTTGTTCTGCGTAAGATTTCAACCTCTTCAGCTTCACTTGGATAATCAACACGCACGAACATAAGGAACCGATCTAATTGCGCTTCAGGTAAGGGATAAGTACCCGATTGCTCTACCGGATTTTGAGTTGCTAAAACAAAAAATGGCCGTGGTAATTCGTAAGTAGTACCTGCGTAGCTCACACGTTTCTCTTGCATCGCTTCAAGCAATGCCGCTTGTGTTTTTGGCGGGGTGCGGTTTATCTCATCTGCAAGTAAAATATTGGTAAATACAGGACCTTTTTGAAATTTAAAAAAGCGCTTACCAGTAGCGTGATCTTCTTCTAAAATTTCTGTACCAACAATATCACTTGGCATTAAGTCAGGCGTAAACTGGACTCGATGAAACTCTAATTCCAGTGTCTCTGCTAAAGTACTCACCATCAGCGTTTTTGCTAGGCCAGGTACCCCCTCGAGTAAGCAATGTCCACCCGCAAGAATACTAATTAATATCTCTTCGATTATTTGTCTTTGACCGACAATCACTTTACCAATTTCGTCAGTAACCTCGGTCAGTTGCGCTAACTTTTCTTTAATTTGTTGTTCAGTCATTGTAACTCGAATTATAAATTCTAATTAATAAGAATAACCTGATTAATCAAGCCGCCTGTTTAGTTTACCTTTAACCTTTAGTCACCTTTCAGAAGTCATCTCGAGTGGTAATCGCAGGTGAGGTTTTATAACGTTCCCTTGCTAGTTTTAGTCGTTAGCTCGAGATTCTTAACACTCAGTAATTAGCGCTTCAACCTAATGAGATAAAAATAATAATTAGTACAAAATCCTATGAAGTCATCGCGTAAATCACAATATTGACCGCAAACCGAGTATTGTCTTCATACATAAAACGCTTATTTCTGAAGTCGTAATCCCACTCACAACCTAAATCTTTGTTGCTGTATAAAACGCCAATACGACCATCAATTTCTATCGCTTTCAAATAGTCATGCACTAAGCCATCTCCCCAGCCGTTGAGCTCAACACCTGTATCCGGCGGCCCATCAAATTCAAAAAACGAAGAGTAGATAGGGTGGTCGTTGGGGATTTTTTGTAAGGCTTTTTCGCCAAAAATTTCAGCCATCTGAGCTTCAAACGTTCGCGCAAAAACACCATCAATATCGTGATTACAATCGTCGACAAAGACAAACCCGCCATTTCTCACATAGGTTTCAAAATTTTCTTTTTCGGCATGATTGAACTCTACCAGTCGATGTCCAGCCATATAACAAAAAGGAGAATTAAGCATAGCCGGATCGGCTAATGGAATGATTCGCTCGTTGATGTCAACTCTAAGCGTCGTGTATTCAATCAGAGAATTAAGGATATTAGCAGGCATCCTTTCATCAACATCCCAGTTACCCGATTCATAACTTAGTCGAGTAAAATAAAAATCAAAGTCTTGATTGCTCGCAGCCAACAAAGTGTGAGGCATTGCTCCTGCAACCAAACTCGATAGCGCCAACTTTTTTAAACAACTTCTTCGTTTCAACGGACTGAATTACCTAGTGCCTATTACTTAATACCAATTATTGACTTTTAATTACCGACTATTGACGGCTTGCTATTGACGGCTTACTGATTACAACCGACTAATTTTCTGCAATCAGCGTTCAGTTTTAAAATAGTGAGGCGCAAAAATGCGCCTCACTAGTCTTTGTTACTTTAGTATTTGATACTGCATTTAATCAATAACCTAAAATTTATTGCAGTATGCCGTCTATTAAACCGCGTCAGATAAACTACTGAAAGTAAAGTCTCTCACTTTCATTGGTGGAACCATAGCACCATTAATACGTACCGGTTTTCCAAGCGACTCAATATTATTTAGCATCACAATGGGACTTTCATTGAAGCGGAAGTTCTTGATCGGATATTTGATTTTTCCATCTTCGATAAAAAAAGTACCATCGCGAGTCAAACCGGTATACAGCAAGGTTTGTGGATCCAATTGACGAATATACCAAAGTCGAGTCACCAAGATACCACGACGAGTATTCTTGATCATTTCCTCAAGGCTTTCATCGCCTCCATCCATAATGAACTGCGTTCCACCACCAAAAAGACCAATACTTCCAGAGGTCGCTGTTGGCATATATTTAGAGCCAGTTTTCTCTGCCCAGTAGCGAGAGTTAGGCATATTAACAACTTTACCGTCTTTGACCCAGTGAGTCTTAGCGACAGGATGCCCATCTGCTGCGAAAGTTGCGGTCGGCACTTCTGGATGATTTGGGTCAGAATAAATATTGACTCGTTCATCGAACATTTTCATACCGAGTTTATTTTTTGGCGCGTCTTTCTCGCCTTCTTTTGGCTTGTAGCTGAGGAAGCTTCTTCCTTCATCCGCTGTTCGTTGGCCCATGCTACCGACCATATTTGCCAGTAATTGCACGCTTGCAGCTGGCTCCAAAATAACAGTGTACTTACCCGGTTCTAACTCTTTCGCATCGACCGAGCCCATTGATTTTTCGATAGCAATCTTTGAAGCGGTTGCCGTATCCATTTTATTGACGTCAGAATAGTCACGAGTCACCCAACCGGAACCACGACCATCCTCAGTCCGGATAGTTGCCGAAAAGTTCACGCTTGTCCCGACGTTATAAGCAAACAATCCCTTACTATTCATGATCGCTAACATGTTCGTTTGGTCATTGAGAAACCCACTGGCAATAAGTTTGTTTTTCTTTGACGGTGTTATGCTGTCATCAGCAGCTTTGGCTCGATACTCCGGAGTCACATCAGCTGTCGATTTGAAATAAGTTTTAGTTTTCGCATATTTTTGCGGGCCGAGAATTGGCATATATTCATCATTGTCTGGCGCCAGTTTGGCAAGCTCTTCACTTCGACGTACTACTTTTTCCAAGCTTGCATCATCAAACTCGTTAATCGTTGCAACGCCGGTTTTTTTGCCATAACTCGACTGCACAGCTAAGGTCATATCACTCAATTGACCAGCCGTTGTGACTGTATTGCGGGCATAACGAACATTACCGCTTAATTGACCATTTAAATTACATTCGCACTCGTCAGCTTTGGAGAATGCGAGAACCTTGGTTAAAATCGCTTTCGCTTCTTTTTCAGTTACAATTGACATTGTTCACCTCATCTAATCTTATTCTGTCATTCTTCAAACTAAACTCGACGTTTAGTATTGAGTACGTTGATATTATTAAATCGAGTCGTTGGACACCCATGAGAAACAGCACTAACTTGCGATGGCTGTCCTTTACCGTCAAAGAATGAACCACCAACACGGTAGTCAGATTTACCGGCAAGTTGAGTACAGGAGTTCCAAAACTCTTGAGTATTAGATTGATAAGCAACATCTTCAATCTGGTCGACAATTTTGCCGTCCTTGATTTCATAAAACAATTGTCCACCAAACTGGAAGTTGTAACGTTGTTGGTCGATTGAAAAGGAGCCACGTCCAGCAATGTAGATACCATCTTTTACATCTTTGATAACGTCATCAGCACTTAAATCTTCTTTCGCATTTGGACGTAGTGACACATTTGGCATACGCTGGAATTGAACATCTCGCCAGCTTTGCGAGTAACAGCAACCGTGAGACTCATTTTGGTCTATCATGTGAACTTGATCACGAGTTGCTTGGTAATTAACTAAGATACCATCCTTAACGAGATCCCATTCTTTGGTTTTCACACCCTCGTCATCGTAACCAACGTTACCTAATGAATAAGCTTGATTTTTATCCGCAAACAAGTTGACGATATCGCTGCCATATTGGAATTTCTTGCTCTTCCATTTATCCAGCGTCGCAAAACTTGTACCGGCAAAGTTAGCTTCATAACCCAAGACTCGGTCAAGTTCCAGTGGATGTCCAACAGACTCGTGGATCGTGAGCATTAAGTGGGCGGGGTCGAGTACAAGATCGTACTTACCCGGTTTAACCGATTTCGCTTTAAGTTTTTTCTGTAATTCTTTACCCGCGTTGGTTGCATCTTCAACCATATCATAAGAATTGTTGTAGCCTACGTTCGCACCTTGAACATAAACTTTATCTTCTTTCTTGCCGTCTAGGTACTCAAAGCCCATACCGACAGGATTGCCTAAGCCACTTCTTTGTTTAAAGCCTGATTTACCAACCGCCGTTGCAAAGAACGGAGCCCACAATCGGTGAACATCTTGGTCAATATAAGAACCTTCGGTTGAAGCGAAATATTTTTGTTCATTCACCAAAAACAAAATCGATTGAATGAAATTCGCGCCATTCGTTAACGCTGCATTGTTCACTTCAAGTAGCATATCAACTTTGTCTTTGACCGGAATTTCAAATGCGTTTTTAACAATTGGCGTTTTCCAGCTGATGTCTCCGTAACCTTTCACTGGCGCTAAACGGACAGGCTCGGTTTGAAACTTTGAATTTGCTTTCGCAATAGCCACCGCATCTTTAGCAGTTTGAGCAATACTTTCTGGGGTCATAATCGAGGTGGAGGCAAATCCCCAAGTACCGTTTGCAATGACTCGAATACCGATCCCAGCAGACTCAGTGTTAACAACATTATTAACAACTTTATCTCGGGTAGTAATAAACTGGTTGAGATACCGGCCGATTCTCGCATCTGCGTAGGTTGCACCTACTGATTTTGCAGCGTTAAGTGCCACATCGGCGAGTTGCTTTTTCATTGCAACATCCATTGGTCGGTCAAGTAGTTCCGCTGCAGTCACAATATTACCGTTAATGGGTAACATCATGCTGCCAAAGCCGGCACAGGAGAGCTTGACAAAATCACGTCTTTCCATTGTTTCCACCTCTAGTTTTGAGAATGTAGTTTATTCTAGTGTCTAATTGATTAGCTTTCGTTTTATTATCTATAACTCGCACAGCAAAGGTGCAAAAGTATAAATATGGTCCAAAATGGTCGTTAATTAACCAATTATTATCGTTTTTAAGCAGTATTAAATTGCATTAAACCCCGCCAAGAGATTCAACGCGAATTAATATTCCTCTTTTCAACAGTCAAAGGCAAAGGGGAAAATGTAAGAATCTATAATCTCTGACATACTTTGCTGTAAGATTGCTCATATCGGGACATTTAAGTTACGGATCAATAGGTTAAAGAGGGATTTGTCGGCAAGCACTAGGCCGATGGTGCTATTGGTGAGCTAAAACTGGCAGCAAAGTGTTAATCAGTGAATTGGCTATTCCCGCAACTCAACTAATTCAAAATTTCCCTCTGTGTCAATTTTCGTTCCCCAGACTCGGTGGCTACCCTGATGGTTAGAGAGACTAAAACTAACTGGCGAGCCTATACCGAGATCAAAATCTTTGATTGACTCCAAGGCCTCAACCACAATTTCAGTGTCCAAATGTCGCCCAGCCCGAATTAGCGCTTCACAAAATATTTGTGCGACGATGTAACCTTCTAAAGAGATAAAGTTAGGTTTTTCACCCGGAAAATAAGCATTGAGATGTTCCCTGTACTTTAAAACACCAGTCGCGTAAGAATTAAATGGCGGTACCACTTGAGAAATTAAAACATCGTTACCAGAAACGCCGATTTCTTGTAAACGCTCAACGAGCGCTGTTGAGCCGACAAATGACACGTTGGCAAACTTCCCTTGGTAGCCTTTTAGCTGCATTTGTTTGATGAACTCTGCGCTGGCAGCGTATGTACTAACCATTACAATTGCATCTATCGATTGCTCAGGGGCGGATAATAACTCGACGGCATCACTGACTTGAGCCGTGTTACGTTCATAACTTGCTTTAACAATAGAGTCATGTGAGATCCCTTTTTTATGCAGCGCAGTTTCAACGCCATGGACTCCCGCTAAACCATAACTGTCATTTTGAAAAAAAATAGCAATGCGACTTGCCGGGATTTCTAACTCATTAGTATAGTAATCAATTAAAGCTGAAGTTTCGTCGGCATAACTCGCCCGATAATTAAAAACGTAGCGGTCTGGTGGATTGTTTCTTAATATTGACGAGCCTGAAAATGTACCAAATACGATAGTCTTATTATCTAATAGCACCGGTAATATCGCTTTTGCTGTGGGTGTCCCCACGTTGCCGAGAAGCGCAAAGGCTCCCAACTGTGGATCGAGCAAAGAATCCATATTTGCTAGAGCACGTTGCGGCTCATACCCATCATCTAACTCAACTAACTTTATCTGGCGTCCGTGGATCCCGCCTTGCTGATTAATATATTGAAAATAAGCATTAATACCGGTTCGCATGGAATGACCAATTTCACGTGCGCTTCCCGAAAACGCGGCACTCATTCCGATATCAATTCTTTCGCTTGTAACGCCCCTCGGAATGGGGTTCTCCAGAATCGAGTAATGATAGAAATCAAGCATTTGATAACGCCAAGGCATATACAGCCATACGCTAGCACTAATAATTGTGACAATTGCCAAAGTGACCACTAAATTTCTGGCAAAGTTTGATTGAGTTGAAGTCTTATTGGCGATACTAAGTGAAACATTAGAAATAGATTGCGCATTAATCTTTGAGGGCGACTCGTCTCTTTCAAACCCTGGCTGTTCCAACTCTAGTTTGTCGGCAGCAGCTTTTATGTCAGCTAATGATATCGCTTCTAATCGGCTAACTGATGGCAAGGTACTAGTGATCTTTCCGGGTCGCGTCACAATTCGAGTTGCATCCTGCATCTCTTCAATTTTTCCTATAGCCCCTTGGAGTTTAAATTTCTCCGCGATAGCATTCGCCTTTTCATAGCTAATATTTTTTCGCACAACAATTGGTTTACCGCTAAAAAGCTTCGCGATTTGCTTACTGCTGTAGCCAAAGTTTTTATGAAAATTCAAACTGGCTTGTTGTTGAGAGACTCCTTGCGCCAGCTCTCCCCGATAGACAAAATAGTATCTCGTCGCTTCTCCTGCTGCGGTTGATTTTTGTATCGGCTTGGATTTTTCACCACGAGCATACTCGGTTATATCAGTCCAAAAACTATTCACATCCTGATATCTTTGCTCACGCCCGAGTTGCATCGCTTTTTCTATCACTGGCTGCAAGACTATGGCATCAGAATCTTTTACATCGCTTTGCGACAATGGCTCAGGCAATGCTGATAATTGTTTATGCATTATCACTTCACCGCTGTTTCCTTCATAGGGCGCCCGACCGGTTAACATAAAATAAAGTACAGCTCCCAAAGCATAAATATCGGCGCGCGTATCAATATCTTGCTCACCCGATATTTGTTCTGGGGCAATGTACCCTGGCGTGCCCATTACGGTCCCCATCCGAGTATGCTTTAAATCGCGCTCTTCTAATGGCTTGCTAATCCCAAAATCAAGGATTTTGGCAACCACGGTGTCACCAGAAACTGAGCTCACCATAATGTTATTGGGTTTGATATCACGATGCACGATATGCATTTTATGCGCAGCATGCACGCTGCTGCAGACTTGTTCCATTACCCACAAACACTTCGCCAGAGACAATCCGCCTTGCGCTTTGACAATGTCACCAATGGTTTGCCCATCTAAATATTCCATCGCTAAAAAAACGATATCATCGTCCGTTTTTCCAAAGTCAAACACGCTCACTACATTAGGATGATTTAACTGGCTATTAATACGCGCTTCTCTGAGGAATAACTCGGCAAAGTCATCATCGACTAAGTTGGGGCGCAACACCTTTAAAACGACCTGACGTCCTAAGCTTAGCTGTTCAGCGATATAGACCATGCCCATACCGCCATCCGCGAGCACTCGCTGAATTTGATATGCGTCTTTGAGGATTTTTCCTATGAGTGGATCCGTCATAAACTTTGCGAAGATATTTTTTATTTTCTAGCGTGCCTAAACCAGTGTCATTGCTAATAATAGCGCGGAATCGACAGGGAAACCGTAATTTAATACTAATAAGCTTAACTTTAATAAACTTTAGCGTTTTTTGAGTCGATGTTGCTCACCGGAGAAAGCCCTAGTTTCCTTCAGCTCAACGATTAATATTGCTATATACGGGGCTTATCTCAGTTCATTCTCATTGAGTGGGAGCTGATTGAGGGAGATTGATTGAAGCGCATTGCTTGCGGGGCAATGATTGAACGGCATTGGTTGAAGGGCATCGATTGATAGGAATTCATTGATGGTCATTGCAAAGGCGACAAGTTTCAGTCACGCAACAATAAAAAATATCATTCAACGATGCAGTATTCAATTTCTTTAAACTCTTCGGTGTCATAAAGAAATCGGTCAAATTTATCTCCTTGCTCAAAAATACTCATTAATTTGTTGACCTCTACGTGGAGTTTCTTATCACTAAAAGTACGCGCAACAGAGCTATATCGCCAATCTGATGGCTTCTCAACTAACCCATGATGAACCGGGTTGTAATTAATGTATTTGACCATCGGTAACAGATGAGATTTGTTTTTAATATGTAAAAATTGCGGAAGCTTTTGGAATTGATTACCGAGACGATTTTCTTGCTTATTAATCATTGCCGAAAACTCGTCCGAAAACTCTCGCCAGATCTCAACGATCGTTGTATCAACTTTCAGCTTAACTCGCACCATAAAATGAAAGTGATTGGGTACTAAGCAATAAGCCCAAACATCGAGGTACTTTGAAAAATACTTGCGAAAATTTTTCAGAAAAGAGTCATAATTTCTGGCGTTATAGAAAAGCTTGGCATTCTTTGCCAATGAGTGTCCAAATAAATGATAAAACTCACCTTCGACTAAATGAATTTTTTCGTGACTACTCAAGCTTTTCTCCAAACAATTTGGTTATCAACGGATATAGCCAAACAAACTGAATATAGGCAATAAATTGACTAACAAACTATTTAGTTTGATTGCGCTAAGGATGATAACAAAAGGACTGGAGCAAAGCGATACACCAAAATTAATTTGTGTATCGCTTTAATGTAATATTATTTTTCACGTGCAATTGCGCGGTGACCAATATCAGTACGATAGTAGACTTTGTCCCAGTCGATAGATTTTACTCGGTCATAAGCGAGAGCTTGTGAAGCCGTCACACTGTCACCCAATGCGACGACACATAGCACTCGGCCACCCGCAGTGACCACTTTACCATTTTCATTTTTAGTCCCAGCATGAAAAACCTTGGTATCTTGAATGTCGTTTTCAAGCCCTTTAATTTCATCACCTTTTGGGTAGCTCTCAGGATAACCGCCAGCGGCCATAACAACCCCAACGGCAAACCTTGGATCCCAATCACAAGACACAGAATCGAGTTTTCCCTCTAATGCGGCCAGACAAAGTTGCGACAAATCCGATTTTAAGCGCGATAAAATCGGTTGAGTTTCTGGATCACCAAATCGACAATTATATTCTAAGACTTTTGGTACACCTTCTGGAGAAATCATAATTCCTGCATATAAAAATCCGGTATAGGGATGTCCCTCAGCCGCCATTCCTTCCACAGTTGGAACAATCACCTGTTGCATGATTTTAGCGTGCATTTCATCAGTAACAACTGCCGCCGGTGAATACGCACCCATGCCACCGGTATTTGGTCCAGTATCACCGTTATCACGTGCTTTGTGATCTTGAGAGGTCGCTAATGGTAAAATATTTTTCCCATCAACCATGACAATAAAGCTTGCTTCTTCGCCAACTAAAAACTCTTCAACGACGACACGATGACCGGCATCGCCAAATTTGTTACCAGCGAGCATATCATCAATTGCTGCAAAGGCTTCGTCTTGAGAGTTGGCAATAATAACGCCTTTTCCTGCAGCCAAGCCATCAGCTTTAATGACGATAGGCGTGCCGACTTCTTCAACGTAGGCTTTTGCCGCGTCAATCTCAGTAAAGTTGCCATATGCAGCTGTTGGAATTTTATGACGCGCTAAAAAGTCTTTAGTAAATGCCTTTGAGCCTTCTAGCTGTGCTGCGCCTTTGCTTGGCCCGAAACATTTCAAACCAGCGGCAGTAAACTGATCGACAACGCCGAGCACTAATGGCGCTTCTGGACCAACAATGGTCAAGTCAATGTTTTCCTGTTTGGCGAAATTCAATAAACCCGCGATATCCTCTGCGCCGATATCAATATTTTCTAATTTATTTTCCAGCGCAGTTCCCGCATTGCCCGGTGCTACATATACCGTTTCGACACTATCTGATTGTGCTGCCTTCCAAGCTAAAGCATGCTCTCGACCGCCACCACCAATGATTAAAACTTTCATTTTTGTTATCCAATTAAAATTCAACGCCCTCTGCTTTCGAAGAGGGCTAAAAAGACGAAAAAATTAGTGCTTAAAGTGACGCATTCCTGTAAACACCATTGCCATTTTATGCTCATTAGCAGCATCAATAACTTCTTGATCTCGCATCGAACCACCTGGCTGAATAATTGCACTGATGCCGGCTTCTGCGGCCGCATCGATTCCATCTCGGAACGGGAAGAACGCATCAGAAGCCATTACTGACCCTTTAACTTCTAGGCCTTCGTCTGCAGCTTTTATCCCAGCAATTTTTGCGCTGTAAACACGACTCATTTGACCGGCACCAACGCCAATGGTTTGTTCATTTTTAGCATAAACTATCGCATTTGATTTAACACTTTTCGCAACCTTCCAGCAGAACAATAGATCTTTAATTTGTTGCTCAGTCGGTTTAACTTCAGTAACGATTTTAAGGTCTTCTTGAGTCACAACACCTAAATCGCGCTCTTGAACTAACAAACCACCGTTAACACGCTTGTAATCCCAACTTGTGATCGGAGCGCCCCACTGACCACATTCTAATAAACGAACATTTTGTTTCGCCGCGACTACTGCTTTGGCACGCTCAGATACCATCGGCGCGATAATGACTTCAACAAACTGCCGATCGATAATTGCCTTGGCTGTTTCATGATCCAGCGCTTGGTTAAACGCAATGATACCGCCAAACGCAGAAGTAGGATCAGTTTGAAAGGCGCGATCATAGGCCTGAAGAATATTTTCATCTACCGCGACACCACATGGATTCGCATGTTTAACGATAACACAAGCCGGTGCATCAAATTGCTTTACGCACTCTAGTGCGGCATCAGTATCAGCAACATTATTAAATGATAACGCTTTACCTTGAATTTGTGTTGCAGTAGCAACGGATGCTTCTTGTGGATTAGCTTCCACATAAAACGCTGCTGATTGATGCGGATTTTCTCCATAGCGCATAGTTTGCGCTTTTTGGTATTGCACGGAATACGACTCGGGAAACTCTTGTGGTTCATCCAAGTTGTCTAAGCGTGCCCCTAAATAATTTGAAATAGCCGCATCATACTTTGCGGTATGCGCAAATGTTTTCCAAGCTAAACGGTATCGAAGTGAATAGTCTGTACCGTTGTTTGCTTCGAGCTGAGCAATCACCTGCGGATAATCAGCAGGATCAACTGCAACCACGACATCATTGTGGTTTTTAGCTGCTGCTCGCAGCATAGTTGGACCACCAATATCGATATTCTCAATGGCATCGACTAATGAACAATCGTCTTTTGCAATGGTTGCTTCAAATGGGTATAGGTTAACAACAACCAGATCAATCCCACCGATTCCATGTTCTTCCATAACCGCTTCATCTTGCCCACGTCGCGCGAGGATTCCGCCATGAATTTTCGGATGGAGTGTTTTAATCCGACCGTCCATCATTTCAGGAAACCCGGTATGACTGGAAACCTCTTTGACCGGTACATTGTTTTCCATTAACAATTTCGCAGTACCACCTGTTGATAAAATCTCGACGCCCGAAGCGGCTAAAGCTTGGGCAAACTCCAAAACACCAGTTTTGTCTGATACGCTAATGAGTGCGCGTTTGATGGGTCGAATTGAACTCATGTTACTCTCTTATTCCAAATCGTCAGCTATGCAGTGCAATAATAATAGTCCCGATAATCTAAATCGCCAGGCGATTTTATCAATCCAGAACCGCTTGATATAAAATCCGTTTTCATGCTTCCACAAACGACAAAACGGGCTCTCGCCCGCTTTGCCAAAATCAATAAAATACCGCTTAGTTTAAGCCGTACATCTTTAATTTTTTACGAAGAGTACCACGGTTCAAACCCAGTACTTGCGACGCTTTAGTTTGGTTCCCTTGAGTGAATGCCATGACACATTCCATCAGTGGCGCTTCAACTTCAGCCATAACCAAGTCGTAAATGTCAGAAGGTTTTTCATCTTCTAACTGTGCAAAGTAGTTTTTCATTGCTAACTCTACACTTTCTCTTAAAGTTGTTTGTTGATTTAAGATCTCAAAAGAACCGCTTTCTTTTTGTTCTAATGTTTCAACGTTATCTAAATTCATGCCACTTGTGCCTTTTCGATTTTTCTTTGTTTAAAATACTCGGCTAAAACGCTCAGTTGCTTTTCGGCCGATTGAATTTGGTTGAATAACTGTCGAAAATTCTTCTCGTCTTGGTGGTTCGCTAAATGCTCATCGTTCGTTACATACCAAGTAACGTGTTTACGAGCAATTCTCACTCCCTGAATTTCACCATAAAATTCATGCAACGCTGCGACGTGCGAAAGTAAGACATGTTCCACTTCATCAAGATGAATTTCCGGCAATAGTTCCCCGGTTTCTAAAAAGTGCAAGGTTTCCCTGAAAATCCAAGGACGACCTTGCGCGGCTCTACCGATCATCAAACCGTCTGCACCGGTGTACTCAAGTACTTGCCGGGCTTTGTGTGGCGAATCGATATCACCGTTAGCGATAACTGGAATCGACACT
This sequence comes from Aliikangiella marina, assembly GCF_007004765.1. Taxonomy (GTDB): domain Bacteria; phylum Pseudomonadota; class Gammaproteobacteria; order Enterobacterales; family Kangiellaceae; genus Aliikangiella; species Aliikangiella marina. The sequence continues at coordinate 517,389 of NZ_VIKR01000005.1, read as the reverse complement.
GCCTCTTTGACAAGTTTGATAGTCTCGTATTCAGCTTCACCAAAATATTTACACGCGCGAGTACGACCATGCACCGCAAGTGATTGAATGCCTGCATTTTCTGCTAATTTTGCAATTAGCAGCGCATTCTTATTCTCTGGGTCCCAGCCAGTTCGTATTTTCAGTGTTACCGGAACATCTACCGCTGCGACCACTGCGTTAAGAATTTCATCGACTAACTCAGGATCTTTCATCAGCGCAGAGCCTGCCGCTTTTTTACAAACTTTTTTAGCTGGACAGCCCATATTGATATCAATGACTTCGGCACCGTTCTGCACATTGTACTCGGCAGCGGCAGCGAGCATTTCTGCATCACCCCCTGCAATTTGAACAATTCGCAGTCCGGGCTCTCCGTCGTGACGTAACCTCAATTGGCTTTTTCTTGACTGTCTAAGAGAAGGATCGGAAGAAACCATCTCCCCAACCACAACTCCCGCGCCCATTGATTTACATAAGCGACGAAACGGTAAATCCGTTACCCCCGCCATTGGCGCCAGAAACAGATTGTTATCCAAAATATGAGGACCAATCTTCATTCTGGAAACCTATAATCAATATTACTTAAAATTGGGGCTGGTCAAGAAAGCACCAGATTTTACACGTTTACAAACGGGAAGAAAACGACAAGTCGCGTAATTTTTATGTTTTTTTTACGCCTTTATGACAAATAAAAGCTTGCATTTCAGATTTTGCTAATAAATCAGCTATTTGGCTACCTCGGGCACACAACAACCGCGAACACTGAAGGGAAACAGGATTACAACATTCTGCATAAAAAACTATTATCGTCTTGTTTTTTAGGGCTTAAGATTCTATTTAATTGAAACTAAACCTAAACCCGAGCCCCTCTGGATGTGGCTGTTCAATTGTCCAAGCGATATGAATTTCAGCATTCGGTGGCATTAATTGGCCTTGCTTCTCCGGGAAATATTCACTGACATTAAATTGCTTCACCGCAACCACTTGATCGTTTTCATTGGTGAAATCAATGGTAATTTCTGGATAGGCTTGTGCAAAGTTCGCTTGGTTGACTAAGACGATTTTGATATCAAGAAAATTTTCTTGCGTTTCGGACGGTGTAACTATTCGTTGTTGCAAAGAAATCCTATTAGTATCTTTGCGCGGCTGAATGTCACAGGGCAATGCACCACAGAGTGTCTGAGTGAGCCCTCCCCAAGTTTCATCATAGGCAAGGGTTTGGCGGTTACTCCAAAAATTTACCGATAAATAGCCCAAAACACCGAGTACTACGGCACTTAACATTAATGTTCTCAAACTCGTTTTTTTCTTTTCGACTCGCTCCTCAAATTCTTCTAGCGGGTCGGGCTCAACATCCGAGTCGTGGATTTGCTCCGCTAAATTATCGGAAAGGATTTCTAACTCTTGAGAGTCAGCCAGCGCCAACTGATCACTATCTAACGATTCATCAAAATCAGTAACGTCACTTTCAACGAATCCCCCATCTTCAAAATCATCCAAGCCTCCTTGCTCAAGCGCTTGCTCATCAACCAATTGCTCGGAAATGTCCGGATCGTCGGCAAATGCTTCATCGATCATTTCGTCGATAGACAAGTCGCTTTCAACCGCTTGATCAGCAGCGTATGTTTCCATCTGCTCTTCAAGCTCTGGCTCAAATTCTGGATTATCCGCTTCGGTTAATGGCGACTCATTTAACGACTCCTCAACGGAGTCCATCCGCGCAAGGACTTCATCTAGGTTAGAATCGTCCTGTTCACTCAACGGCTGGCCGTGTTCATCTTCGAGTTCATCTCTCGACGCAACTAAGTGATCAGCATCCAAGGCACTTAAGTCCGGTTCATCGACAGCGGCCCCCAATGACTCTTCGGCAATATCAACTTCTTCATCTTGCAGAGGATCGTCCAAAGCATCTTCAAACTCCTCGTTTAAGGAAATTTCAGGATCGACCTGCTCACCTTCGACGTCTATGTCATCTAAATGGGTCTCAGTGACGTCTGCATTTTCTACATCAGTATCACTGACTTCAGTATGATCGAGCGAAGTGAAGTCTGAGTCACTCTTCTCGCTATTTAATTGATGCTCGATATTCTCTGACTCTGGTGACTCAGCCGGTTCAAAATCGAGAGTAGGCTTGGTCGCTTTCGCATCAGGCAATTGCCAATCTGAAATCGGAGACTCATCAGGCTTTACCTCGCTATAGCCAGTAGGCGACGCTATCGATGAAGTTGTCGCCGATTGAGACTGAGTTAGAGTCGCTTGAGTGAGCGAACTTGGAGTTACTGCCTGGCTTGAAGAGCGAGGCTTCAAAATATGGTCGGTTGCCTGAAATACTTCTAAACATGCACCGCAACGAACCTTGCCATGTGCCATAGCCAGCATTTTTTCACTGACCTTAAACGCAGTTTTACATTGTGGGCAACGGGTATATTGTGAATTATCTGTCACCGTCTGTTTCCTTGTCCTTATTATTGTATTGTGTTTTAACCTGTTTTCTCAGCTGTCTTTTCGATTCAACAAGATGCTTTGTCCAATCGCGACTTTTGTTTCCCCATATGGCTACTTAGCCAATTTAAACACCAACAACTTTAGTACCACTTAAACGAGTCCACTCGTCTTTAAAGGTCGGAGGGTCCATTTCAAACCATTGCGCATAAGTCTGGCTTATTGCTTCCGCTTGGGAATCCAGTAATCCCGACAACGCCAGTTTACCACGAGAATCGCAATGTGCGGAAATTTGCGGTGCAAGGCTCTCCAAAGGACCAGCTAAAATATTCGCAACGATCACGTCCACGACCACGCCCTCAATGGCTTCTGGCTTGCCGATCACTAGTCGCTCGTCAAACACATCGTTGCGCTTTGCGTTTTCCTCGGTCGCAAGAATTGCTTGAGGGTCGATATCAACCGCATAAACTGTTTTTGCCCCTAACTTGAGTGCAGCGATTGCTAAAATGCCAGAACCACAGCCAAAATCGATTACGGTTTTTCCCTGCAAATCTAACGAGTCGAGCCAGTTCAGACACAACGCGGTAGTTGGATGTGTTCCAGTACCAAATGCAAGACCAGGATCAAGCATGACATTAACCGCAGTTTGGTCCGGAATCGGTTTCCAACTTGGGCAAATCCAGAGCCTTTCACCAAATTTCATTGGTTCAAAGCGGTCCATCCATTCTCTTTCCCAATCTTTATCTTCTAGTAACTCGAATTTTTCATCTTGAGAATGCTGCGATAAAGTATTTTCTCTCCAAGCGCAAAGCAAATGATCCGTATCGGTTTGCGCATCAAACAAAACCATCATTTGAATATTTTGCCAGAGTGGGGTTTCACCAGGTGCCGGTTCTAGGATGGGAATATCTTCTGCGTCCATTAAAGTAACGGATAGCGCTCCCATTGCCATCAAGGCATCACCGATAGTATCCGCAAATTCTTCCGTTGTATTAAGTCTTAGTTGAAGCCAAGGCATATTGTATAGTGACCCAGTTTATCATTCTGGCTATTTTACCCGAATAAACTCAATCGCGGTATTTTTGATCGAACGATATTGCAGCCGAGCCTTTGAGCGTATTGACTAAATATTAAAATCCAAACTGAAAGGGATCGTTTGGATCAAACAAAACTTCAGCCTGCATGTTAACAAAAGCGCTTCCGCTAATCGTTGGCACGATTTGGCCGTCACGAATAGTCACAGCGCCCTCAAAAATACTGCCAATGATACTCTGTTGTCGCCAAACTTCATTTTCTTTAATATGCCCATCGGCATAAAGGCAGGCCAGCTTAGCAGAAGTGCCGGTACCACAAGGAGAGCGATCATATTCTCGCCCAGGACATAAAACAAAGTTTTGACTATCTGCTAAGGATTCGTTGGTAGGTTCAGCAAATAATTCTATATGATCGATTTCCGCGCCATTGTCGCCAGTAATATTTTGCTGATTAAGCGTGTCACGCACTTGTGAACAAAAATCGATGAGTCGCGTGGTATTGTCGAGACCAATTCGTTGATTATGCGCTTTGATGAGAAAGAACCAGTTTCCTCCCCATGCAACATCTCCTGTAATAACCCCATAGTGTGGCACTTCGATTTCGACATCTTTTCGGGTACGAAAACTAGCGACATTTTCAATGCTGACCTTAGTGGGCTCCAAAAGATTGATTTCGACCAGACCGACAGGAGTCTCGAGAATATGCTTTCCTAAATCAATTTTTCCCAAATGATAGAGCGTGACAGCTACGCCAATGGTTCCATGACCACACATGTTGAGGTAGCCGACATTATTAAAAAAGATGACACCTGCAGCGTGGCTTGAATCTGCAGGCTCACAAAGGATAGCGCCAACCATAACATCAGAACCACGTGGCTCGTTCACTAGAGCGCGTCGAAAATGATCAAACTTTTCCGCAAAAACTTGCTTTCTCTCAGCCATCGAACCAGTACCTAAATCTGGGCCACCGGAAACAATTGTGCGAGTTGGTTCACCACCGGTATGGGAATCAATAATTGTTAGTTTAGTCACGCCAATAAATTCTCATTTGTGCCGACCCAATCAAAAACTCAATATCTTATTTTACTTAGTCGAGTCTTCAGTCTGTTGATATTGCCCATCAATATGACGCCAGATTCCTTCTTGCTTGGGTGTATCTTTTAGCAAATCAGGTAACCGTGACTGGCGCACATTGTCATAACATTTAAGTCCGGCAAATCGCTGTATTGAAGCAGGTAAGCCAACCGCGGTAAACCCAGGGTGCCCGGTTGAAGGGAATGGTCCGCCGTGATTCATTGCAGGTGAAACAGCGACGCCAGTTGGCATTTTATCATTTAGAATTCTGCCCACTTTTTGTCTTAATAATGGTTCAAGCAACTGATAGTCAGACTCATCAATATTTTGAGAGTGAGAATAAATGCAACCCGTCAGGTTACCTTCCATTTTATTGATTATCGTTACCAGTTGAGTGACTTCACGATAACGGACCACTAAAGCCGCATTTCCGAACATCTCAGCCTGAAACATTTCTACATTTTGTAAAAACTGCTCACCCTCGACTGAGAGTAACAAGTTGTTGTTGCAAAAACGCTCTCCCTCTTCTGAGGACAAGTCCGTTAACCTTCTGGCACCAAGCCTAATTTGTTCTCGCGATGTTTTCGCGATATTTGTTGCCGAGTCCGGAGACAACAAGGTCGCAACGGGTGCCGATTCAAAGCGGGATTTAATTTGGGCGATAAATATATCACCCAACTCGCTGTTGGGGACAAAGACTAATCCCGGTTTAGTGCAAAGTTGTCCGGCAGCCATGGTACAGCTCGCAGTAAATTCGTCCGCAATCGATTCACTCGACTCACTGAGCGCCCCCTTTAACAAGATAACTGGGTTTAAGCTCGACATTTCCAGATAAATTAAATTTCCCGCATCTTCTGCGGCCTTTTTCAAAGCTAACCCAGCCTTTTTGGATCCGGTAAACGCTGTCGCGGCTGTCCGCTGATCAGAAACCAACTTTAAACCGTTCTCTGGCGACATCGCATAGACTAATTGAATACTTGCTAGCGGCAGACCCACACTGACTGCCGCCTGTTGTGCCAGCTCAGTAAATAGACGAGTTGTTCCAGGATGGCTCGGGTGCGCTTTAGCAATTACCGGATTACCAGCCGCAATTGCCGCAGCAAAATCCCCACCAGAAATGCTGCCAAATGCGAACGGAAAATTATTTGGACCGAAAACCACAACTGGGCCGATCGGCTCTAGCCAACTACGAATGTTATTGGCAAAGTCGATAACAATGTTTCGCCAACTAGACTGTCTAATTGCGTTAGCCGCCTCTCTTAATTGCATGGTGGTGCGTGATAACTCCACCTCAGAGAGACGCGGAACCACCGCTAAGCCGGTCTCTTGATGGGCTATCTCGGCAAGCGCATCTTTGTTTGCCTCAATATTATTTGCATATGCATCGAGAAATAATGCCCGCTTATTTTCGCCAAGCGTCTTTAGCTGCTCGAAAGCTTCACTGGCCGCTTTTAAAGCGACTTCGCAATCTTGCCAACTCGATACAGGGTAGCTGTCTTCAATTGGCTGTCCCGTAGTTGGGTTGTAGGGAGAAAACCAAGCTTCTGAATCAGCCTGGCGCCATTCCCCTGCTAAAAATATTTTGTGCTTAGTCATATCGATTGACCTCGAAATAAAACGTCACCACTTGAAACTGGCTGAAAACACACAAAAACTGTGTATTGAATCATTGCTATTCAACTTTCGGGCGAGTCGCTATCGCTTGATTATAAATTTTTTCAACGTGTGCTCTTTCGGCACCTTGCAAAGGAAGTCTTGGCGCACGGACTCGTTCAGATCCCCGGCCCGCCAGTTGTTCGGCGAGCTTGATACACTGAACCAAAGTCGGCACGGTATCCAAGCGCAATAGCGGTAAAAACCACCGCCACAACTCTCGCGCTTGTTCGAACTTTCCTTGCATCGCCAAATTGTAAATTGCTACAGATTCTTTCGGAAAAACATTAGTGAGTCCTGAGATCCACCCGGTAGCGCCGAGCATTAACGACTCCAAGGCCACATCGTCGACGCCGCTAAACACGATGAAACGATCACCAAACGCAGTATAAAGCTCACTGATCCGCCTGGTATCTTCTGTCGACTCTTTTACCGCAACAATATTTTGTTCATCGACCAATGACGCCATGCCCTCAACCGATAAGTCAACCCCGTATGAGACTGGGTTGTTGTAAATCATGACGGGCAATTGGGTTGCTCTGGCTATTGTTTGATAATGGTAAATCGCCTCTCTCTCTGTGGATCGATAAACCATTCCTGGCATCACCATTAGGCCAGAAATACCAAGTGCCTCAGCATCTCTTGCATACGCAACAGCTGCTGCCGTTGTGGTCTCAGCAACTCCCGATATCACCGGTACTCGCCCATCAGCAACTTCAATGGCGTGCTTAAGGACCGCGCGTTTTTCAGCACTACTCAACGAGCAGTTTTCTCCGACTGTGCCACAAACGACAATCCCGTGGACTCCCTCATTAATCAGTCGATCAAGCATTTCTCCGTTAGCATGATGGTCAATAGAGAAATCCTCTTTGAATTGAGTCGTTACCGCTGGGTATACCCCTTGCCAATCAACCTGCATTTTGGCTCCTTTTAAATATTGATGGGAAAAAGGACTGCAATGACTTCCAGCCTAATTCCTCTCTGAAAAATTGGCAAGACAATAACATGTTATTGTATACAATAAAACAACTTTTGGTCATGGCGAGTAGCAGATGCAGGCAAATTCTCGCTGCGAGCGATGTAAGGGCATTGAACGTAAAACCCAATTGCTTTGCAATTTCAGGCAGTTAATCAGACTCACTCAGTGTCTGCGCACGCATTTCGATAAAGGTGAGTACATTTTGTTTTTGGTCCCGGATATGTTTGACCAATGCTAGCTCGGCGCGCTCATAATCTTGGTCGAGTAATGCTTCTAAAATATCAATATGCTCCTGCGCCATTTCCGTTTTAACGTGCTCACCAAGTGATGCAAAATCAAAGATTGCAGAGTAAAAACTACCATGCCGCTGAAAAAAGTCTTGGATATAAACGTTGTCACAGCGAGATATCCAGTATTGATGCAAGTCGTTGTCAATTTCTGACATACTCCGATTTTCACTCGCGATGTTACCTTCTAGAATTCGCTTCAGATCGTCGTCTTCCAACCGAGGACGCGCCAAGCGCAGAGCTTTGACCTCCATGATTTCTCGAATTTCGAGATAGTCGTACATATCTTTCTCACGAAACTGCCTCACCTTCCAGCCGCACCGCGGCACATGCTCAATGAGGCCCGCTCCCGCTAAACGAGAAAACACTTGACGCATAATCGTGCGCCCAGTGTTATATTTTTTTGCTGTTGCCTCTTCTCTTAAGTAATCCGTATGATTTTCCAAAACGAGTCGAATGACATCACTCGCAACCTGTTCATCAAGCTCCGACTCAAAATTTATCGTAGCTTTGGCGGATTTGTTTTGCTCGGCTTCGTTCGTGGCTTCAGGCTTAGTTAATCGATGCAATCGTCCGTTTTCTTTGCGCAACAAAATATCTTCTTCAATCAGTTGCTCAATCACTTGTCTGATTGGCGTTAAACTCACTGAATAATGCTCGGCAATCGCTCCCAGGGTAAGTCTGAAAGGCAGCTCACTATATGTCGACAATTGATGTTTTAGATCTTGCTTTATGGTTTCAGTGATTTTTTGGTTCATAAATCGCTTCGATTGTTAGAGAAAACTCTGGTTTATTTGGGGACTACAACACTACTAATAATAGACCTTATAACAGCCTTTAAGATGTCAATTTGTTACTTTATTAAACAAAGCTTGTTGCATACTGCAGCAACAGCTTAGCGGAACCACTCCCTAAGTGCCTTGTGACATGTCACAAATATATCGAATTTGAATAGATCGCCAAAATCATCTTTTTGATTCGCAAGCGTAAATCAGACTGGTACAATTCTAACAATATTTACTTTGCCAACATCTCATTTCATGGAACTAAAAAATTTAAGACTTCGTAAAAACGAGGAACGTCGAATTAAAAATGGACACCTCTGGGTGTATAGTAATGAAGTCGACAACCAAATCTCGCCATTGAAAGACTTTCAAGTCGGTGAACTTGTTAAAGTTGTTGCAAATACCGGTAAGCCACTCGGTGTTGGCTATATTAATCCAAACAACTTGCTATGCACGCGCTTACTGAGTCGAGATCATCGCTCAACAATCGATCGTTCTTTTTTCGTCCATCGGTTTAACATTGCCAAATCACTCAGAGATCGCGTATTTAAAACGCCTTTTTATCGCGCCGTTTATGGAGAAAGCGATAACTTACCCGGCCTAATTGTCGATCGCTTTGGTGAACATCTTGTTGTTCAAATTACAACTGCCGGCATGGAAGCATTGAAACCCTCGATAATCGATGCGTTAACCAAAGTATTCAAACCTCAGTCTATTTTATTAAGAAATGATGCCAACAGTCGTAAAGCGGAAAACTTGGCCAACGAATTAGAGCAAGCGCTGGGAAATACACCGGATGTTCTATCGATCGAGGAAAACGATACGCAGTTTTTAATTCATCCACATAGCGGTCAAAAAACTGGATGGTTCTATGATCATCGAGTCAGCCGTCAACAGATCGCTCAATATGTTCAAGGAAAACGAGTCCTCGATGTATTTAGTTACATTGGTGCTTTTGGTATCCAGATGGCTAACGCTAGCGCAGACTCCGTTTGGTGTGTCGATATTTCGGGTAAAGCTCTCGATGAACTGGAACAAAATGCTGAGCTAAATAAAGTCGCAGAAAAGGTCACTTGTATTGAAGGTGATGCGTTTTCAGCGATGACAGAGTTAAAACAAGCAGGTGAAAAGTTCGATGTCGTTATCGTTGATCCGCCGGCATTCATTAAAAAGAAAAAAGATCATAAGCAAGGACTTCGCGCCTATCGAAAAGTTAACGATGCGGCGATGCGGTTACTCAGTAAGGATGGAATTTTATTATCCGCTTCTTGCTCGATGCATTTAAAAGAATCCGAACTGGAGGATTGTCTGCGCGCAGGTAGCCGCCACTTAGACAAAACATTACAAATAATCGAACAATGTCATCAAGGACAAGACCATCCAATTCACCCCGCTATCCCAGAGACACGCTACATAAAGGGTTTTATTAGTCGAGTGTTATCTGCTTAAAGCTAAATACCCGGCAGTTCAATCACTGAAGTGCCAGGTATATCATTACGAATCAGTTTATCCCGACGAATCGTTCCCCATAGAATAAATACTGAGCGGCTTGGCCCAGCATACCAGTCATCTAACCAATTATAATCATCACAAACAAGGTCTTTAAATATTCATCAATAATGCAATTAAATCAAACGACTTACCGACCTCCCCTCCCATTCCAGCAACAATAACATGCATCCCAATTAAAAGACGACTTACTGGTTGTTGGTCTTTAGTCACTTGTTGTTCAAGTTGGTCTTTTGCGGCCTTATAGCCAAATTTTTCGTAAGTTAACAAGATATCTGCACTTATTTCTTCTCCTGTAATTGGTCTAGGAACAGGTTTATAACCGAGGGCCACTATCATTTGTTCAGCAAGCTTCCAAGTAGACCATGGGTTTTGACCGGTAATAATATTGCCATCGCGACTTACTTGCTCAAGATAATTGGGAGATTTTTCAAATCTAGCGCCTCGCTCAATCAATTTACTTTCGAGAAGAAAGGGAAAGACTTCTTTCGCATCCTTTTTCAGAAATATTTCTTCAGAGTTAGTAAAACTACTAATCGATTTTCCTGCGACTAATGGCTGACCATTATCCAAGATCACATTGACTAGCGCAGCCGGACCGTGGCATACCGCCCCAATGATTTTATCGTTCTGGTAGTAGTTCTTTACGATTGATTGAATTGTTTTGTTGTCAGGAAAATCCCACATAGTGCCTTTACCACCAACAAAGAAAATCGCCTCATAGTCATCGGGATTAACCAGTTCAATTTTCAGACTATTTTTGACCTTCTTTTGCGCTACCGGATCATTTAAAAAGGCGAAGTCATACTCGGTCATATCGTCACCATCAATGACTACCGGCGGCTCACCGCCAAGAGTACTCGCAATATCTACTTCAAACCCGTTTGCTTTGAATACCCAGTAAGGTCTTGCGAGTTCCGTAAGCTCGTATCCGGTTGTAAAACCCGCTTGTTGTTTAGCATTGATACTGGTTACGACCGCCAGAATCTTGCCTCGGGTCGGTAATAATCCGGTTCGTATATAGTCAATGTCGTCGGCTTTAGCTGATCTCACTTGCTCAAAATCAATTCCATCATCAATCAATTGAAAAAAACCGAAACCTAACCCCACAAAAACGAGTGTCAGTGTAAAGATACCCAATAAGATTCGCTTAATTAACTTCATAGAAAGTCCTCTGCCAGTGTTGATTAGTTCAAGACTATCAGCCGCCAGGTCAATTGCAGGTGAATTGCTCACTCAGTAATCAACAACTTATTATTATTATTCGTTTAAGAAAACTGAGTATCAAAGGTTACGAATTAGGCGAGGCCTTTAATACAGACTTTAAAGTAATCTTCAGAAAAATGGTTGGATAACTGCCATCCTTGTTTTTCACAGATTCGAGCGACAATAAACAATCCCTGGCCCAGAGAGGTGTGAGTATTAAGTGATTTTTGTTTTGTTTCTTTTGATATTGGGTTTTCAAATATTAATTTGCCGGACTTAAACTCAACCGATAATGTTTGGTTATGGCTGTATCGCGCTGCATTTTCTAGTAAATTAGTCAGCATCAGCAACATTAATTGTTTATTGGTAACCACTTTAGTCCCTTCATCAATTTTCATCTCTACGATAAAGTCGGGATAAACCGTTAGTGTAGTAATTACAACTTCTTCAAACATTGCTCGTAAACTCACTGCTTCGGTATTAATTGAATCCTCACGAGCAAGAGCGATCAAAACATCAATAGTCTGCTTTATTTTTTCTATTTCGGCTTCAAGCAAGTTAATCGATTCATTTTGATTAGAAGTTATTGGATTATTTTCCATTTTAATTAGTGTGATTTGGTTTTTAATTATCGTCAACGGTGTCCTAAGTTCATGACCGAGATCTCGAGTAAAGTGATACTCTCGTAAATAAGACTCATTGACTCGATTAATAGCATTCTCTAGTGAGCGACTTAGGTATCCGATTTCATTGTCCAAAGTACTCGCTGTAAATTGAATTTTCGCTTCCGGTAACTGCTCTTCTCTTTCAGTGTTTTGATTTAATTCTCGAGAAAACCGCTCGATGGGCGCAACGATAAAAATCGATAAGCGATAAGCTAAAAGTAAGGAGAGACCTAAACAAAAAATTACCAGAAAGAGTGAAAGTATTAACATTTTCTTTGACATAGTCGTCACGACCAAGAAGGGAGTTACATTGCCAACCAAAAGCCCTCTAATATTTTCTTCAAGATAGATTGGCAATAAATGAAAATGCGTTTTGTCATTGGGTGTAAAAATTTCATCACTACTGGGATATTGTTGTACTATTTTCTTAATTTCAGAAGGCAACTCTTGATAATCCCCGTCCTCTTGCCAATACACTCGGATGTTATCGGTTCTCGTTGTAATCAGTTTTCCACTATTATTATAATGTTCGGTAATGTATGCCCGTTCATTCATCAGTAATCTCGCCATAATGTCATCTTCGACGATATAGGCGGTCATTAAAATCACGCCTAAATAGAACACGGATAAACAAACGGTAAAACCGCCAAATAAAACAAATACTCGTTTCTTTAAAGGTTGCTTGATTTTATTATTCATTCGATGTGACTAATTGATAGCCAACGTTAGTTATCGTTTTTAACATTGGTTTTTCAAATGGTTTATCTAACACATTTCTCAGACTATAGATATGTGACTTAAGTGCATCACTATCAGGTAATTCGTCCCCCCAAACTGTGTGTAAAATTTTGCTACGCGGCACTGGTTTAGGAAAACTTTGTGCTAAGAGTAATAAAATTTTAAATCCTACATTGGTAAGTTGTAGTTCAATTTGATTACGGCAAGCTTGATGCATGGCAACGTCGATGACAAGTTCTCCAATGGTTAGTTGTTTGTCGAGGTGCAACTGCTGTCGGCGCGATAATGCTTGACAGCGAAGAACTAACTCACGCAAATCAAACGGTTTAGTTAAATAATCATCGGCGCCTGCATAAAATCCTTGTGCTTTATCATCAAAATGATCTCTCGCAGTTATCATCAGTATGGGAACGTTTGTTTGAGCTTGTTTTTTTATCGTTTGGCAGACATCAATTCCGTCTTTATCCGGTAGATTGAGGTCGAGTAAAATTAAATCATAGCAGTCATGAATCGCCAACTGGATTCCCAGTTCTCCGGTGTCAGCATAGTCGACACTCCATTGATGACCTTCTAAAAAGGTCACAATTTGCTGACCAATTGTTCGATTATCTTCAATAAGCAAGATTTTCAATTTAATTCACAATCCTAAAAGCTAGGCGTTTGTTGTCTAGATTAGCAGAAATAAAGTGAAATTGGCGTGAATTCAACTTCGATTAAATCGAAGTCAGTTGCGCTTATCAAACTGTCACTGAAAAGTACATTCAACAACGGCAAAAATAAGGTTAACGGAAAATAAAAGAATCCCCACAGGGAATACGGTAGTCTTCTCTTATTCGACAATAGATACTGCGCATAGTTTGATAACATCTATCGTCAAATACTATCGCCTAAGGGTGTCTCTGAGCGAATCGAAAAGCCACATATAAGTATGCTTGTCGATCTTTATATACTGAGAAAATCTTCAATATATTGACCAAAACGATTAGTCTCAACCAGGAAAGAATCATGTCCATATTGAGAACAGTGTTGAATAAATGCTGATTCCACGCCGGCTTCTTGGAGCGCGGCAAACAGTTCTTCTTGTTGTTGTGGCGTAAACAATATATCGTACTCTTCAGATATTACCACGACCTTTGCAGTAATCCTCGAAAAGGCCGCTTTGTTCGAGGGATAATTTTGAGTGACGTCGTAAGTATCCATCGCTGTTGTAATCACTAGATAACTATTCGCGTCAAATATTTTGACAAATTTTTCGGCGTTGTAGTCCATATACTTGGTGATTTCACCATCAGCGGTATTCTTATCCAAGTGGCTGTTAAAACGTCTATTCCATTCCGCAGAATTACGATAAGTATAAAGGCCAAGCTTTCTCGCTAATTTGAATCCTGCTAAGTCTTCATTGGAAGTATAGTTCCCATTATTCCATGCGGGGTCCAAACGAATTGCTGATTGTTGGATATTACGATTAGCAATATTTGCCGGATAAGCTTTATATGCCGTACAACTCAGCATAACCCGTTGAACCATTTGTGGATACTCGATGGCCCAGATCAAAGATAGCATTGCTCCCATTGAGTTACCAATAATGGCATAAACGCTGTCTATCCCAAGGAACTCCAGCAACTGCTTTTGCGAATTGACCATGTCGCCGATGGTAATTTCTGGAAAATCCGCATTATACAACTGCCCAGAAACAGGATTTAGATTGCTTGGACCGGTGGATCCAAAGCAACTACCGAGATTATTAACACAAATAACAAAATAGCGGTCACTATCAATCGCTTTAGCCGAGCCGAGCATATCGTTCCACCAGCCCTTCGCAGGGTTAGACTCTGTCGCAGTTACATGTGCACCAACCGAGAGAGCATGATGAATAACAACGACGTTCGACTTATCATCATTTAGCTTTCCGTAAGTTTCGTAAGCCAGCTCTAGCTCTGGGAGCTGTCCCCCTTTTTCGAGTTTGAATGGAGCGGGATTATGATAAAACCAGCTGCCATCTTCTTGCTGATTGACTGTCGCTGTCATGGAATAAATAAAACCTGGCGAAATGAATTCATGGGCATTAAACCAGAAATACGGTCAAAAGCCCAGTGACGAAAAACTATCTCAACATACTGTTAAGCAATTAAAAAGCCGCTTACCGACTGTCTCAAAGACTCTGGTAAGCGGCTTATAATACGTTTTTATTTAGCAATTGGATAAGACCACTATCCAACCTCTAAAATACTGAGCTTAGCTACTGAATGACTACGTAAAAAGAGGAGCGTCCCCGTTGAACTCGCAACAAGATTCTATCATCGTCACGTCTAAGTGCTTCTCTAAAATCATCCATATCGTTAATCCGTAAACGGTTAGCCCCCAGAATGATATCTCCGGGACGCAATCCACTGTAAGCGGCAAGCGAATTACGTTCAAGCTCAGCAACTACAACGCCTCGTCCTTCAGTGTTATTCTCAAAACGAGCGCCATCTAATAAGCGATGAAGGTTGCCACTGCTTGCCGATTGCTGAATAGGATCGCCAATTTTGACTCGCAATGACTTTTCTTTACCATCTCGTAAAAATGTCACTTTTACCTTGTCGCCAATCTTGCGCTTGCCAATTTGACTCCTAAGATTGCCAGTTGAAATGACTTTTTCGCCTTCGATAGCAACAATAATATCATCGGGTTTAAGACCAGCTTTAGCCGCTTCTGAATCTTCAGCTACGCCAGTAATCAACACACCTTGTTGGCCATTTTTAAGGTCAAAAGCAATTTGTAAATCAACGGTTATATCTTGAATGCCTATTCCTAATTGGCCGCGCTTCACCTCACCATCTTCAATAATTTGCTCGACGCTTGATTTCACCATATCCATCGGTATAGCAAACCCTATCCCGACGTTACCGCCAGCCGGTGCAATGATAGCCGTGTTAATTCCAATCAATTGGCCATTAAGATTTACCAATGCACCGCCCGAATTACCAGGGTTAATTGACGCATCGGTTTGAATGAAGTTTTCATACCCTTCAATACCTAGGCCGGTTCTGCCTAATGCACTAACAATACCGGTAGTAACTGTTTGACCTATCCCAAAAGGATTACCGATAGCGACAACAAAGTCGCCCACTTCGAGCGCTTCAGAATCACCTAATGGCACTTCAGAAAGATTTTCATTTTTGATCTGCAGGACAGCTACGTCTAACTCAGGGTCACTGCCTAGTAGTTTAGCGACGTAATGACGACCATCAGTCAGTGAGACGCGTATCTCATCCGAGTCCTTAATGACATGGTAATTTGTGACGACAATCCCCTCATCAGCATCGATGATTACTCCAGAACCCGCACTACGTTGCAATTTACGCGGCTGCTGGTTGGGTTGTTGTTCTGGGATATTAAAAAAACGACGAAAGAATGGGTCGTTGAGTAATGGGTTATTACTCATTTGTTGTTCAGAGAAAGTCGCGATGTTAACTACCGCTGGGTTAACCTCTTTTAGCATTGTAGAAAGCGAAGGTAGTGGTCGCCCTTGAGGGTCAGCTTGTGGCAAAGATGCATTAACCCAGGTAGACAACACTAACGTCGCAACCAAAAGACTTAGTTGATACATTTTCTTCACAGAAAACTCCTTATTTTTAAGTGTCTAAATTCTTTATTACTAACCAATCACATGAAAAAGATGCAAGATAATATTGTGATGGGAGACTTATTTTTCAAGTAATTCCTAGCAAAATTAGACTAGGCGGGGACTAAAGGTTCCGTGTAAATAACCAGTGACGAAAAACCTAAAAAAGAAAAACCATGCAGAAATAAGCGTTTATAATCAATAAGTTAATTGATTTTACAGATGAAACAAAGGGCCATTAGCGACATACTTTTTAACAAATTCTTCGAACAACAGTTATTAATCACTGGCATCCTCAGCTTTCACCACCGAGACTCGCTGGCAGCATTTCATACTTTAATTTAGCAAATGCAGACTTCAGCTATTGAGATGATGCAAAATCAACAGCAGCCTTGGCCAGTAAACGGGTTGAATCTAACGTTGGGAGAGGAGAATTTGTATCAGAAATAATCAGCGGAATTTCGGTACATCCCAAAATAACACTGTCACAGCCTTGAGACTGCAATCGCTCGATCACCTTAACAAAATAATTAATCGAGTCTTGTTTAAAAATACCGTGAACTAACTCATGCATAATAATTTTATCGATTTCATTTCTATCGGCAACACTGGGTCTCATCCAAGCGATATTATTTGCCTCAAGCTTTTCGGGGTAAACTTGGCTCTCAACTAACCAGCGAGTTCCCAAGATACCCAACTTTTTAAATCCTTTTGCGTGCGCAAATTGAGTGACAACCTCGGCGATGTGCAGCCATTCTAATGGCGAACTTTCAACCACAGTATCAAAAGCTTGATGAATCGTATTATCAGGACATATTACAAAATCGGCACCCGATGCCTTCAACTTTTTTGCGGAGGACACCATCAGTTCAGCAACTTTATCCAAATCTCCGACGGTTAAATATTCAACGTATTTTGCTAAAGAATGACTATGAATGGCTATTTCAGGATGGGCATGCTCGCCAAATATCTCAGCGGAATAATTGCAGATTGTCCGGTAACAAAGTGCTGCGCCCTCTGAAGAACAAGCGACGATACCAATAGATTTGATAGGTTTTTCACTCATAACACATTCGCCCATTGCATCATCGAATCGGAGCTACTCTTTTTGCTGTTTGGTAGAAGTCGATTGCTCAGGTGGTTGGATATTTGAAAATTGATCTTTTTTAATAAGCACATAAGCGGTAATAAAGACCATTAAGCCCATCAAAATTACTAATAGCCGATAAATTTTTTTCATAAAATAATTAACTAGTTAATAAGTCTACAGCTGACCGCTGCGCTTGATATCAAAATATTGATTAACCATGTTGACCGCTAAGTGACTGGGTAAGCTGTCAACAGCAATAACGCCATCATGCGTTAACATCTGATGCAACTTGTCACGCTGTTGTAGGTAACTAATCGTTTGCGAGAACTTAAGTGCGTCATTAATATCATAAACTTGCTCAGTCAAAACATCTTGCAATACCTGTTCTTTTAAGTTCGCTAACATGACGAGGTGATGTTTCTTTAAAGAACTGACTGCGGTCTTGAGCTCAGCTTTGTCCTCAACTCTGACATTAGAAACGATGACCACCAAAGAACGTTTTTTAAACTGGCGATTCAATGACTCGGCAGCGCCAATTAGATCAGATGCTTTATTAGTTGGATGTAAATCATAAACATTATTTAACATCGCATTAATGCTAGAGGGCCCTTTTTTGGGCGGTAAAAAACGGTCTCGTCCACCAAACACTTTTAACCCCACCGCATCGCCTTGTCGCAGCGCAATTGAAGCGACCAATAATGTTGCATTTAACGCCTGATCAAAATGCGATAGGTCGCCATCTTTGGTGCGCATTCTTCGCCCTGAGTCGAGCAAGAATATAATATTTTGATCTCTTTCTTGCTGGTAATCTTTAGAAATTATTTTTTGTAAACGCGAGGTAGCACGCCAATCAATCTGACGTAGGCTATCCCCCATCCGATATTCTCTCAATTGATGAAACTCGAGTCCATCACCGCGCTGTTGTCTTTGGCGTATCCCTAATTGGCGTGTTTTCTGCTCTGTTGCCAACAATGTATAATTCATAATTGAGCGATAGTTTGGATAGACTTTCGAAAAACTCTCGCACGGTAAGATAACTCTTCGCTTTAAAAAGCCCAGCTCAGAATTAACCCAAAATTCGCATTGTTGAAGCTTGAGATCACCTCGCTCTACGGCCTTAATTTTATAATCTACAGTGACTTGGTGATGGGGTAATAAGTTTATTTTCGCAGGAAGCCCATCGGCCACACAAAAATCGGGAAGGTGGTCAATGACTTCCGCTTTAAAACCGCGACTCATTTGCTGCTCGATGACGAGTCGCACGTCACAGAAACTGTTTACTGGTAATGTATGGGCAATTTTACGAGACACTTTTATTTTGGCGAGGTCTCTAACTGAAAATATTTCCCAACAAAACAACGCAACTATTAATATCGAAAGAACAAACCAAACATCAGCAAGAATACTCGCAGATAAATCTCTTGTTTCCAAAAAAGCCAGTAGCCTCAGTACACCATCGGCAATGGCTATCATCAACCAGATAGTGAATAACGCAATACTTTGAGCAGTTAGTCGCATAATTTAGATCTCAATAAACGACTTAGTCTCGAGGCGCGGCAACTTGAGCGAGAATATCAGCAATAACCTGCGATACACCAATGCCTTCAATTTCAAGTTCCGCCGACAAAACAATTCGGTGGCGCATGACAGGCAAAGCCACTGCTTTTATTTCATCGGGCGTTACAAACTCGCTACCACGCACTAACGCTAATGCACGAGCGGCACGAATCAAGGCAATGGATGCTCGTGGGCTTGCGCCCATTTGGACACCTGACCATTCTCGTGTGGCTGCGACAATTCGCACTGCATAATCGAACAATGCATCATCGACCATAATTGAAGAGGCAAGATTTTGGAGCGCGATTATCGAGTCTGGGTCCGTTACGGCAGTCAACTCTCTCATTAAAATTGAATCATCAATTTCACCCGTTGTAATTGTTTTCACTAATGCTACTTCATCTTCTATAGCAGGGTAATCAATTAGGACATTCATTAAAAAGCGATCAAGTTCCGCTTCCGGTAAAGGATAGGTCCCTTCTTGCTCCAATGGGTTTTGTGTCGCTAGCACCATAAAAGGAGAGCTCACAGGCTGTGACTTTCCTTCAATCGTAATTTTCTTTTCTTGCATTACTTCGAGCAATGCCGATTGCGTTTTCGCAGGTGCTCGATTAATTTCATCCGCTAATAACAAATTTGTGAATGCCGGTCCTTTACGGATGCGGAACTTTTCTGATTTTGGGTCAAACATTGCATGACCAGTAACATCGCTCGGCATTAAGTCAGGTGTAAATTGGATTCTTGAAAATTCGCCTGCAAAACTTTTTGCGATTGAGCGGACTAACAAGGTCTTACCTAATCCAGGGACCCCTTCAATCAATAAGTGACCTCCGGCAAGTAAACAGGTTAAAGCCATTTCAACGATTTCGCTTTGACCGATCAAAGTTTTGTTTATATTTTCGCTGAGCGTTTTTATTAGTTCTGTTCCCTGTTGTAAATTCATTCCTGTGTTCTCAGCCTTTGCTGTTTCAACATTATTTGATTCGTCATTATTATCAAAAGTTAGATCACTCATAAGTGTTTCCTAATTTCTTGTATAAGTTGTACTTTTTGTACAAAGGTATCTTGATTTTCATTTTCAATTTGCCACAAACCAGCCAATTCATTTTTATCAATTCCGGTTATATGTGACAATTTGATAATTTGCTTTTGCGGCGTCAATCTCTGGTAGCCAAATACTAACTGTCCCATTCGATTGTGAATTGACTCCATCAGATCATGTAAAAGTCTATTTCCCTGATCGGTACGAAATGAAAACTCACCCGCAGCTGCAATATGTTGCATAATTTCTCGTTGAACTGGCGGCGTGTCTTGTTTAGCAGGTCCTCTTCGCCATAGCTGTCCAATCAATATCAGAAACAAGAGCGCTAATGAAGAAATCAACATCAAAGGTCCGTGTTGAATCATCATACTGAGTAAAGAGGGTTGTTCCCGGTTGTAAACCAACCAGGCCTTCGGCGAGTTTCCAATTAATTGCGCCAAAAACATTGCATGGTCGTGTTGTCGAATTCGACCATTACGGAAAATCGAAAAATCAATAACGACCGTTAATAATCCTTCGCCCATCGGATATTGAATAAACTGATCAACATCCTGAGGGCCGGCGATAAAAGATGCGTCTCCACTGGTATCTTCAATATACCCGGTTCCATGAAAATGGATTTCTGTCGGTTGTTCCGCATCTTCAAAATTGAGTAGCGTGAGGTTTCCTTCATCCTCATAATAATCATAATCCGAACCTGTTTCATAGTATCGTAAGCCAACTTCATCTAAAAATTTATCTCGACTTGACTCAAACTCATACTCATATAACTCAGTTGCCACTAGAACCAAATGCCCACCATTCTCGATCCAACGTTTCATATTTTCTCTACGCAATGTTGACATACCGATCCGACTACCATTAATCAAAACTGTATCAAATTCGCCCAGAAAAGAGTCGTTTTGTTCACCGCTAGTGTCATCGCGAGCAGACAATTCATCAAACAAACCAAAATCACTACGTGACTCGAATTTGATCGAAACTTTTTGCAAAAATTTTTCAGCTGCTAAAAAAGGATTGCGCTTTGCTTCGCTCGAATAACCTAGTGGTATTTCTACTGGCACTTTGTTGAAAGACTTAAAGAACCAGATACAAATGAGGGTAAACATAATCGCACTACCGACGATAATCCAGGTTACTCGAGATATGGCAAACTTATTCATTAGTTTGCTCCTCGTCCTGGTTTAAACCCATAGGCTTTACGTAAGCATCAGGCCACTGGTCACATAGCTCCGTTAACACATTTGAGTCAGGTAGTTGATGAGCATATGCTAAGCGTCGCCAATTTTGGGTAAGCCGAGAAAAATAGTCTCCAGAAAATTGATTTCCAAATGTTTTCAGTTTTTTGAGACACTCTAATTCGGTATCACCTTCTCGAATGACAACATCGGTGTTATCCATGTACCAAATTAAACTGGCTCGGTATAGTAAACTCATCGCTTCTCGATATTGTTTTGCCTGAATCATCGACTTAGCAACTTGCCAAGGTTGATCTGGAAGTTCTTCACTTGACATATCCAAGCCAAATAATTGCTTGGGACGAGATTTTTTGTTTTTCAAATTAGGGGATAAGCCAGTGACTAAGTGACGATAACGTGTGATCAAAAATATGATAACGACCGCAACAACTACCCACAGCGCGAATTCGACAATAAACGAAATAAACTTGGCAAACAAAAGCCCCCAAGTTGAAAATTGTGAAGAGGAGTTTTCGAGTGATTTTTCTTCATCAGAGTCGAAGCGACGCTCAAAGCGGAAATCCTCAAGTGTTTCATTAAAATCCTCGCTATCCATAATCTCGTCAATCAATCGATTGGCGCTAGCATGGTCGAGGTTATCGATTGAATAACTATCAACGGTTTCGTCTTCCGGTACACTCTTATCTTGGTCAATTTCAGCCTGAACGACTTGCTGTTCACTGCTTAATTCATTTTGTTGCTCTGTAGACTCATACGCATTTACCGGCTGATTCATTAATAACATCACGCTTAGGCCAACTGCACAAACAATGCTTGCTAGCCTCACTAAGGGCGGTTCACCTTGTTCATTTAAACGCTTTGCTAATCGTTTAAATGAAAGTTCAATATCCCAAGCTTCGAGATGAGTTCTTTGATTAATGTATAGGGCAAATCCACAGGCAGTAAAAAATGGTGCGACGATACTAACACCACAATAGTAAACAAAATTAAGCACCATCGCGGCCCAAGGCTCCTCACTATCGGCTGCAACCCAATTCCAAAAATCTAACGATTCGCTAAACTGAGTGGGTAAAAGCAAAAATGCGAGTGCAAGTATAGCGAAGTAAAAAACCAATTCTAAAAAGACAAAGAAGATTGTTAACCATACGGCACTGCCAGAGCCAATAGAATGAATCACTTTTAAGCGTTGGCTTCGCTGACCTCCGCTAAGCCCTTCAAGCTGAATAATCGGCAGATCGAGCGACCGCGTAAAACTCAACCTTCGCCATGTGATACTCGGAAACCATTGAATCTTTGCGAGTTGAAAAAAACTCTTAACACACTCTTTGACCGATAATCTTTCTCCAAATAATTCACGGCTTAAAAAGTGAAGTAATGGCCTTTCCCAAAATGGTTTCAAAAGCCAAAAAGCAACATAAGCCCAAACCGCATAATCAAACAGTAATATGGCCACCACAACAAAGAAAGGCAATGTAATCAAGAACCATATTTTATATAATGAAATTGCATGCTGCTGAACTAACGCGACTCCCAGGTCGATAGCTTCCCAACCTTTTCTTGGACGAACTTTAGCGGTCATTTTTTCCAGATCCATCTAGACTCTCCGACCACGCCCTAGTAAGGTGAAATAAAGAATAACTATCAGCCAGCCTGCTCCACCTACCCAATATTTAGTAGTCGGTGGTACACTGGATATCGACGACCAAAATGCTTCAACAAAAGCCGCGATAAGCAATAAAAATATTGCGCCATACATCAATACCATTCCACGCTTTCCGGCATTAATTAAGGCTTGCTTACGAGAAAATTGTCCTGGTGCAATAACCGCCCAACCGAGCTGTAAACCGGCTGCTCCGCTTAACACGATGCCGGTTAATTCATAAGAGCTATGACCTGCAACAAATCCATAAAAGGTTTCTTGGTAACCGATATTGATTATGTGTGCATCAATAGCACCAAAAAAGACACCGTTATAAATTAGGAAAAACTGAGTCCCCAGCGTTCCAATAATGCCACCAGCAAATGATTGAAATGCAATCCCAATATTGTTTCGGATATAGTGACCAAACATCATGAAATCGGTGTCTGATTGGCGCTCACGACCAAGTCTATCCGCAGTTGGGTCATACATACTTTCAATATTAGACACCATATCCGGATCAACAACCGCGTACACAAGTTCTGGAAAAACCAGCACGATGGCGAAAACGATAAGACCAGGTAAATAGAAAAGTGCCGTAGCTATCCAGACAAAAGTCGCTTGCTCTCTCACTGCATTGGGCAGGCCAAAAACAATGAACTGGTAAATCCGTTTGAATATACCAAGTCGCTTTTGGTAAAAAATTTGGTGCCCGCGAAACACAAGAGTTTCAAGCTTTTGGATAAGATAGGGGCTATATTGCCGCTCTCTGGCTAAAGCTAAACAATAACAAACTTGTCGATAATGTTCGGCAAATCCATCGAGGACCTTCTGATTATCACCGCGCCGACGCGAAAATTTTTCAGCGATTTCGATAGAATCTTGAAAGGCTTTCCATTCCGGCTGATAGCGTTGCTCAAATTCTTCCTGCCTCATGCGTGACCTCTTAGCCACTTAGCAATTCTAGTTAATTGAACGGCAGACGATTCAGCCCCCTGCTTAATTTTTTCCTGATCTAGCCAAGGACCTAAATAACCGGCTAGCTCGTTCACACGAGAATTCGACATCCTCGAAGTTCTCTCAGCGAAACCAATGATCGCACTTTGTTCTTCTAAAGTAAGCGGTACTTTAGGTGCTAATCCATCAAGGGCAATTTTTTGATCTTTTTCTATTTGCTCCATCTTATGCACGACTAAGGTGCCTGCAGCAAAATCTCCCAAACGCTTAAAATCTCGGCTAAACATCATCGAGATAAACCCAAATGCATAGAAAAACGGTAAAAAATCTGCCACGCGTAACAAATTTCTAACGATCGATGAAGACCAATCAATTGGTGTACCATCATCATTGATGACCATAACACCGACGACTTTCTTTCCTAAAGTTTGACCATTGTAGAACACTTCAAAAAGTACAGGATAAAACCATTGAATAACAAAAATTGAGATGAGAATCATGCCATCGCCGAATCTTCCCAAAAATTGAAAAATTTGTATCGCAACAAAAATTAACAACCAGCTGATCACTTGATCAATAAGAAATGCCAACGAACGACTAACGAGGCTCGCTACGGGTAATGACAGGGTAATACCTTCAGGTACTTCTACTTCGCGGGTGGTGTCTAGCATTCCTTCGAAACTTCTTATTCCAGATTGATCACAGATTATTACCTTGGATAATCACACCGTGCGGATCACCAAGCAAATGCCCATTGCCGCGACTTGATTGGTTTATGCGCATCGACACGCTGAAAACTTAACGAGTCGCCAGTATGCCGGCAAAGTATTTATTGGGTCAAATTGAAAGCCGACAATTTGCGCAATTCAGCTAACTATTTTTAAGATGTGGTCAATATTTATGCAAAAATATGCATAAAAAGAGTGTTGCATCTTAACCTTACCACATCAGAGATAAAATACGCTGACAATAAAAAAGGACCCCTTGGGGTCCTTTAATCTAACTCATTGATTTTGACTATTTTACTTTTGCGTCTAGTTCACCACTTTCATAGCGGCCAAACATTTCTTCAAGCGAAATAGCTTTTATCTTACTTGCATTACCAGCCGTCCCGAAGGCTTCGTATCGGGCAATACAAATATCTTTCATCGCCATAGTGGCTGTTGCCAAGAATTTACGCGGGTCAAATGCAGAGGGATTTTCAGCCATAAATCTTCTGATTGCGCCAGTCGATGCTAACCTTAAATCAGTATCGATATTGACTTTACGCACGCCATGCTTAATACCTTCACAAATTTCTTCTACCGGCACACCATAAGTTTCAGGGATTTCGCCACCAAACTGATTAATCACTTCCAACCACTCTTGCGGTACTGATGAAGAACCGTGCATAACGAGATGGGTATTAGGAATACGCTCATGGATCGCTTTGATTCTGTCGATAGCTAAGACGTCGCCCGTTGGTGGACGAGTAAATTTGTAAGCGCCATGAGATGTACCAATGGCAATTGCCAACGCATCGACATTGGTTTTCTTAACAAAATCAGCCGCTTCTTCTGGATCAGTGAGCATTTGATCCATGGTTAATTTACCTTCTGCACCGATGCCGTCTTCTTCACCAGCTTCACCAGTTTCTAGTGAACCTAAGCAACCGAGTTCACCTTCAACAGAAACACCACACGCATGCGCCATATCGACGGCTTTGCGAGTAACATCAACGTTGTACTCGTAACTCGTTGGTGTTTTACCATCTTCGCCTAGCGAGCCATCCATCATCACCGAAGAGAAGCCCAGTTGAATGGAGCGTTGGCAAACTGCCGGTGAAGTACCGTGGTCCTGGTGCATGACGACCGGGATGTGCGGAAATTCTTCAATCGCAGCTAAGATCAAATGACGTAAAAAGGGAGCACCCGCATACTTTCTAGCACCTGCAGAAGCTTGCACGATAACCGGACTATCGGTTTGATCGGCCGCTTCCATAATCGCTCGCATTTGTTCTAAGTTGTTGACGTTAAATGCCGGTACGCCGTAATCATGTTCCGCTGCATGATCAAGCAGCTGTCGCATTGAAATAAGTGCCATTGGTTCCTCTCCAATTCTAATTAGTGTCGTTGCTTTGCACCCAGGGGTAAATTCACTCGGTGCTATTCCTTTTATTAAATCGGTAAACTTTATTAATTTGGTAAACTAGCCGTTTGCTCTTTGTTCAAGAATTTCAACTGCAGGTAGTTTTTTGCCTTCTAAAAACTCCAAGAATGCCCCTCCACCAGTTGATATGTATGAGACTTTGTCTTTAATACCAAATTTATCGACTGCCGCTAGTGTATCACCACCGCCAGCAATAGAGAATGCATCGCTTTCTGCAATTGCCATGGAAATCTGTTTAGTACCTTCGGCAAATTGATCAAGCTCAAAAACGCCGACCGGACCATTCCAAACGATGGTGCCAGCATTCTTTAAAATTTCACATAAATGCGTCGCGGTTTGTGGACCAATATCAAAAATCATATCGTCATCAGAGACGGCATCGACGGCTTTTAATTCCGCAGGGGTTGATTCAGAAAACGCCTTACCGACAACGACGTCTACAGTTTTAGGGATTGAACCACCTCGGCTTTGAGCGGCTTCGCTTAAGCGTTTTGCTTCCTCAGTTAAATCCTGTTCAACCAGCGATTTACCGACATTGTGCCCTTCTGATGCGATGAAGGTATTAGCAATTCCGCCACCAACAATCAGCTGATCAACAACATTGGACAAAGACTCTAAAACAGTCAGTTTAGTAGATACTTTAGAGCCACCTACGATCGCCACCATCGGTCTGGCCGGATTATCTAAAGCCTTACCAAGCGCATCTAATTCTGCAGCAAGCAACGGGCCGGCGCATGCAATAGGCGCATATTTAGCGACACCGTGTGTTGATGCTTGCGCTCGATGCGCGGTACCAAAAGCGTCCATTACAAAAACGTCACACAAGCTGGCGTAAGCTTTTGCTAACTCATCATCATTTTTCTTTTCGCCCAGGTTGCCTCGAACATTCTCAAACACAACGACTTCACCCGCTTTAGCATCCACGCCATCAAGATAATCACTCGCTAACGAAACCGGTGCGTCTAATAAGTTTTGTAAATAATCAACTACCGGAGCCATCGACTCATCGGCAGTCAGGGCACCTTCGGTCGGTCTGCCACGATGGGACATCACCATCACCTTTGCGCCTTTTTCCAAAGCCAATTTAATCGTTGGCAACGCTGCTTGAATGCGCACATCGGAAGTTATCTTTCCATCTTTAAAAGGTACGTTAAGATCTTCACGAATCAAAACTCGTTTATCCGATAAATCCAAATCAGTCATTCTCAAAACAGACATGGTGTTTTTCGCTCCATTCGACCCGCTGTCGATTAGTTGATCAATAATAAAACTTCGGTGACAAAACCTAAAATGCGACTGCTAAATGAACAACTCAAATGTTTGTCTAGCAGTCGCAATTATTCAGATTTTATCGGTCTTTTATGTCGACTTCAGCTCGCAATTAAGCCTTCATCATCGCGATCGCAGTATCGATCATGCGAACACTAAAGCCCCACTCGTTATCGTACCAAGTCAATATTTTAACTAGGTTACCATTAACGCGCGTTTGAGTTGCATCAAAGCTTGAAGATGCTGGCGAATGATTAAAATCAATCGAAACAAGTGGTGCAGTGTTGTAGTCTAATACATAATTGTCAGCTGCTTTCTTAACGATTTCATTAACTTCTTCAACCGTTGTATCGCGAGACGCTTCAAAAGTTAAATCAACAACAGAAACATTCACTGTTGGAACGCGAAGCGCAAAACCATCTAAACGACCGAGTAATTCTGGTAGTACTAAGCCAACCGCTTTAGCCGCACCAGTTTTGGTTGGAATAATCGACATTGCAGCTGCACGAGCACGACGTAAATCTTTGTGCTGATTATCGATAATTTTTTGATCGTTAGTATAGGCGTGGATTGTGTTGACTAATCCTTTTTCGATACCTAAGCCGTCATGTAATGCTTTAGCGACAGGTGCTAAACAGTTAGTTGTACATGAGGCATTAGAAACAATGTTATCGTCTGCAGTTAGCGTGTCGTGATTAACGCCATACACGATGGTTTTATCGATATCGTCGCCACCAGGTGCAGAAATTAATACTTTCTTCGCGCCACCAACAAAGTGCTTTGAAGCACCAGCACGGTCTTTAAAATGTCCCGTACATTCAAGCACGACGTCTACATCATAGTCAGACCACTTTAAGTTTTCTGGATTGCGATCAGCTAACATCGCAATTTTGTCACCGTTAACATACATATTCTCTGCATCACCTTCGACAGTGGCAGTGAAACGACCGTGAGTGGTGTCAAACTTTGTTAAATGAACGTTAGTTTCAATTGGGTGTGATGAATTAATGGCGACAACCTTGATTTCATCCTGACGGTTATACTCATAAATGGCACGCAAAACCATTCGGCCAATCCGGCCGTAACCATTAATCGCTACTTTTACTGTCATTGTTTTACCTCAAACGTTATAAATGCCTTACGGCGTAATGTCGCTACCTGATTTTTTTTATTATTGTTAAATCTGGTTAACTTCCTGTTAATCCAATGTTGGGATGGGTTAGCCCAACAGTGATTGTGCTTTGTCGATCACATTTTCTACTGTGAATCCGAACGCTTTGAACAAGTCTGCAGCAGGTGCTGACTCGCCAAACTGATACATGCCAATGATGGCACCATTTAAGCCTGTATATTTGTACCAAAAATCGCCATGGCCAGCTTCAATAGCCAAACGCGCAGTCACTTCAGCAGGCAGAACACTTTGCTTGTAGTCAGCATCTTGTTGCTCAAATATTTCACAACTTGGCATCGAAACAACGCGAATATTATGGCCAGACAAGGCCTCTTTAGCTTGCATCGCTAATTGAACTTCTGAACCTGTAGCAATCATGATTAAGTCAGGTGTTGCCTCACAATCGGAGAGGATATAAGCACCTTTTTCAATCGCTGCAATTTGCTCGTCACTTCTTGGCTGGGTCGGCAAACCTTGACGTGTTAAGACTAACGCCGTTGGTCCTGATTGATTTTCGATTGCGAGTTTCCATGCAACCGCTGTTTCGGTGGCATCACAAGGACGCCAATTGACTAGATTAGGGGTTGCTCGCATCGACGACAACTGCTCAACTGGTTGATGAGTCGGGCCATCTTCGCCAAGCCCAATTGAGTCATGAGTAAATACATAGATAGCTTGTTGCTTCATTAACGCTGCCATTCGGACCGCGTTACGCGCATATTCCATAAACATCAGAAAGGTGCCACCATAGGGAATGAACCCACCATGCAATTTTAAGCCATTCATGATTGCGGCCATTCCAAATTCCCTAACACCATAGTAGATATAGTTGCCATCAGCATCATCGGCAGTGATGCCTTTAGCGCCGCTCCAAAGCGTCAGATTTGAACCTGCTAGATCAGCAGAACCGCCAATAAATTCAGGGACGTGAGGCGCATAGGCTTCGATCGCATTTTGAGAAGCTTTACGGGTTGCGATAGATGCGGCGGCGGCTTGAGTTTCCGCAATATAGGACTTCGCAGCCGCTTCAAACTCTGCCGTTGGTCGATGATTAAATCGCCGAGTTAACTCGTTTGCCAACTCTGGAAAAGCCTCTCGATAAGCAATAAATGTATCGTTCCAATCAGACTCCAAACGACTACCTGCTTCACGCGCGTCCCATGCTTGCATGATCTCTTGAGGGACTTCAAACGCTGGATAAGGCCAATCTAACTCTTTACGAACTAGTTCGATTTCATCTTCGCCAAGCGGTGCACCATGACAATCTTCTTTACCAGATTTGTTCGGCGAGCCAAAACCAATCGTGGTTTTACAACAAATTAACGTTGGTTTACCAGTTTCGGTTTTTGCCGCTTGAATCGCTTGTTCAACTGCGTCCGGGTCATGGCCGTCAACACCGCCAATAACATGCCAGCCGTAAGAGCGGAATCGCTTAACTGTGTCATCGCTGAACCAAGCTTCAACTTCACCATCAATCGAAATACCATTGTCATCGTAAAAGGCAATCAGTTTACCCAGACCTAGAGTACCAGCCAAGGAACAAACTTCATGGGAGATACCTTCCATCAAACAGCCATCCCCTAAGAAAACATAGGTGTTATGATCGATAACATCGTATCCTGGGCGGTTAAAATGAGCCGCTAAAGTTTTTTCCGCGATAGCCATTCCGACCGCATTTGCAATCCCTTGGCCGAGGGGACCGGTTGTAGTTTCTACACCAGGCGTATAGCCGTACTCCGGGTGACCTGGGGTTTTTGAATGTAATTGACGAAAATTCTTTAAATCGTCAATACTGAGCGCGTATCCAGATAAATGGAGCAATGAATAAATTAACATCGAACCATGGCCATTTGACAAGACAAAGCGGTCTCGATTTAACCATTCTGGATTGCTGGGGTTATGTCTTAAATGATCGCACCAGAGCACTTGAGCTATGTCAGCCATTCCCATCGGTGCGCCTGGATGACCTGATTTGGCCTTTTGAACCGCATCCATACTTAACGCGCGAATAGCGTTCGCCAATTGAAAACGAGATGACATAGATACTCCTAATTGAGGGGCCGTTTTTAAACGGGGCGTATTTTCTCAGAGGAGCGCCTCAGGATCAAACCATTTACCCCTTTTATGGACAAATATTGGGCAAATTTTCACTTCAAACCAGCTACATAATCGAATTGTCACAAACACAATGGAATATCCGCGATATCCAATTGCACAATTATTAATTGAGGCATAGGATAAATTCACAAAACCAAGGCAAACAGGTGAATCAAAATGGCAAATATTGCAGTAGTTTTATCGGGGTGCGGTGTTTTTGATGGCGCAGAAATTCACGAGAGTGTGCTGACCCTGCTCGCGCTAGAAGAAAATCATGCTGATTATCAGTGCTTTGCACCAGATATGGATCAATATCACGTGTTGAATCACATGACGGGTGAAGAAATGAATGAAACGCGTAATGTCATGGTGGAAGCATCGAGGATATCACGCGGTAACATCCAACCTATCACTCAGCTTGATGCGAAAGACTTTGATGGATTAATCTTTCCCGGCGGTTTTGGGGCTGCCAAAAATCTCTGTAATTTTGCAATCAAGGGTTCAGAATGCGAGGTCCAAGCAGATGTTCTTGCCGCAGCCAAAACATTTGTCGTGGCCAACAAACCGATTGGTTTTATTTGTATCGCGCCAGCCATGATTCCCTTAATTTACGGAGAGACCGCAAAACTGACTATTGGCACCGACCAAGAAACAGCCGCTGCGATCAATGCGATGGGCGGAGAACACATCAGCTGTCCGGTTGACGAATTTATTGTCGACGAGACTAAAAAAGTGGTTAGTACACCCGCTTACATGCTAGCAGGTAATGTTTTAGAAGCGGCATCAGGCATTCGCAAATTGGTCGCTAAAGTGCTCGAATTAAGCTGAATGATCGATTAATCGGCGGCGGTGAGCTTACTCACCGCTGACAACAGGCTTTGTAAGTGCCCACTCACTCATTCCACCGTCCATACTGTAACTCTTCTCAAAACCTTGTTGAGCAAGGACGGCTGCTGCTTGCTGGCTGGAATTGCCGTGATAACAGACCACCACTAAGGGTTTAGATTTATCGGCAGAATCAATAAACGCTTGGACGTTTGCGTTGTCTATCCGCACCGCGTCTTCAATATGGCCTTGAGAAAATGAATTAGGATCACGCACATCGACGACCAATGCTTCCTGTGAATTAATTAGCTCTTCTGCCTGGTTTATCGAAATACGCTCAAATAGATTCATCATTTACTCTTTTGCCACAGTTATTTGTCCGCTTTAAACATCAAATCCCAAACACCATGACCGAGGCGCTCGCCTCGTTTTTCAAATTTAGTGATAGGACGGTCATCAGGTCTTGGAACATAGTCGTTGGTTTCAGATAGGTTAACCCAGCCTTGTTCAGCTTGCATGACTTCAAGCATATGTTGTGCGTAATTCTCCCAATCGGTAGCCATATGAAAAATACCGCCTTGGGCAAGCTTTCTATACAATTGTT
The DNA here is from genome assembly GCF_007004765.1 of Aliikangiella marina. GTDB lineage: Bacteria > Pseudomonadota > Gammaproteobacteria > Enterobacterales > Kangiellaceae > Aliikangiella > Aliikangiella marina. Next base: position 485,794 of record NZ_VIKR01000005.1, on the reverse strand, counting down.
GGACAAAGTCCGACTTGACGATACGGCGCTTGTGATGACGTTTTTTGTGCCACGGATCTGGAAAAAAAAGTTGCACTCGGTCGAGTGCGTTGTCTGCAATCATATGCTCAAGCACTTCAACAGCATCATGCGAAACAACTCGAATATTAGTCTGGCCGCCCTCTCTCACCCTCGCGAGCAGTGAGCCTACCCCTGGGCGGTGAACCTCGATCCCCAAATAGTTTAGCTGAGGATTATTGGCCGCTTGTTCTGCAAGAGAGGCCCCCATGCCGAAACCAATTTCCATCACCACTGGATGGTCATTGCCAAATAAATCCTTCAAATCCAATGCCTCGGACCTATATTCAAAACCATATTTGGGCATAAGCTCTTCAAAGGCTGAAGCTTGCCCAGCAGTCATTCTTCCCTCGCGTCGGACAAAACTGCGTATTTTTCTTTGAAATTCCTGCAAAATATCAATACCTGCACTTAAGATTGACTCCAATTATATCAGTGCATAATCACACAAGGCTACGGATGACGAAAAAAACCGATTTGAGTAAAAAATTTCAATTCTTAACGGTTCGCGGCAAATAGCCCCTTTGAGGGGGCTGTTCCGACATCAGACAGCTCGCTGACAGCGCAATAAAAACATTGACCTCTACCAAAAAGATGTTAATTTTAAATGAAATAGAAAAATACCAACGTCTTTTTTAACTACTTCCCCCAAACCATGTTTCCTGAAATTCCGAATTATCACGCCTTGGCTATGCTGCTTCTGACAGTCATTGCCCTGTACCTTTTCCGGCGGGAAGATATTCGCTTGGAATCAAGCTGCTTAGCGGTATTGTTACTGGTGGCCATTGGGTTTGAGGTTTTTCCCTATTTGCAACCCGATGGCACCCGATTAGAGTCGATTGATTTTTTCTACGGCTTTGGACACGAAGCGCTTGTCGCGGTGTGTGCTCTAATGATCGCCGGTCAAGGCTTGGTAAGAACTGGTGCGCTGGAACCTGTAGGACGAATGTTGGGAAGATTATGGCGCGCTAGCCCTCAGCTGTCATTGCTGGTCACTTTACTTGTCGCCGCAATACTCTCAGCTTTTATGAATAATACGCCGATTGTGGTATTACTCATTCCAATATTAATAAGCGTCTCAGTGCGCAACAATACTTCACCATCGGGAATGCTGATGCCCATGGGGTTTGCAACCTTAGTAGGCGGCATGTCAACAACGGTAGGAACGTCAACTAACTTGTTGGTGGTAGCGGTCGCAGCCGAGCAAGGCATGCGTAAGTTGGGGCTTTTCGACTTTGCGATTCCAGCCAGCGTGGCTGGCGTGGTAGCCATTATCTACCTTTGGTTGATCGCTCCCCGAATGTTGCCGCAGCGAGACTCAATATTAGAGAGTGCTGCCCCAAGACTTTTCACCGCTCACTTAACGCTTGAAGAAAAAGGCTTCGCGGTCGGCAAAACCCTCGCCGACTTGATTGAGCATACTAACGGCAATCTGAAAGCAGAAAGAATACAGCGGCTAGGAAGCCAGTCGTCTGACATTCGGATTATGCCCATGCCGGATGTAATTTTGCAGGCAGGCGATCGCATTCGAGTCTCGGATACTGCTGAAAACCTGAAAGATTATGAAAAATCGCTCGGTGCAAAACTGTTTGTTGGTAAACAGCAGGTCGATGCCGAGCACCCGTTAGTGGCAGAAGACCAGCAATTAGCTGAAGTTGTCGTCGTGCCAGGTTCGCCTCTGGCGGGATCAACTTTGAAGAATGTTCGTTTTATCGATCAGTACCAACTCGTCGCAGTCGCCTTGCACCGAGAGGGCAAAGAAATCGATCTTTATAAAAAGCTCGGTAGTGTCAGCATGCATGTTGGCGATATCTTATTGGTTCAAGGTGCTCGAGAAAAAATTGCCGAAATGAAAAAGAAAGGCGATTTGTTGGTTCTTGATGCGACCATGGATTTGCCGCACACCAATAAAGCGCCTATTGCACTGGGCATAATGGCGCTCGTTATTGGTCTTGCAGCCATTGGCTGGTTACCGATAGCGATTTCGGCACTGCTCGGCGTCATGATTTTGCTTGTTACTCGCTGCCTAGATTGGGCTGATGCAGGTCGTGCGCTGAGTACACAGGTCATACTCATCGTCGTCGCGAGTTTGGCATTGGGTGAGGCGCTGATGAAAACCGGCGGCGCAGACTATCTCGCCCAGCTGTTTCTATTTTTTACCAAAGGATTACCACCGCCAGTTATTCTCAGTGCACTAATGTTATTGTTGGCAATTCTGACCAACATTGTCTCTAATAATGCGGCAGCGGTAATTGGTACGCCAATCGCAATCAGTGTTGCCAGTCAGCTCGGCCTGCCAGCCGAGCCGTTTGTTGTTGCGGTTTTGTTTGGCGCCAACTTTAGTTATGCAACGCCGATGGCTTACAAAACCAATTTACTGGTTATGAACGCCGGGGGGTATCACTTTGCTGACTTTATGCGTATCGGTATCCCCCTCGCTTTGGCAATGTGGTTGACGCTTTCTATCTTCATACCTTTCTATTACGATATCATCTAACCGCTGCTAATCGACGTATCAGTAGGCAGAACTGGAATTATTTTAAACCGAATTAACGGCCTTTTTCTTCAATGAGCAAACCTCAATCATTACTCATTACGCCAAAGCAATTTGCTGAAAGAATGCTCAAGTTCTATGACTTGCACGGGCGAAAAGATCTCCCTTGGCAGCAGAACCCAACTGCATATAGAGTATGGGTGTCGGAGGTAATGCTGCAGCAAACTCAAGTCAAGACTGTTATACCTTATTACGAAAAATTTATGGCGAGCTTCCCCAATGTGGCTAGCTTAGCCGCTGCAGCTACCGATGATGTATTACATCACTGGCAAGGATTAGGCTATTACTCTCGAGCGAGAAACCTACACAAATGTGCGCAACAAGTCGTTAATGATTTCGCTGGCGAGTTCCCCGACAATCTTGAAGAGATGGAGTCACTACCGGGTATTGGTCGCTCCACCGCCGGAGCAATTTTGTCTTTGGCGATGGGAAAACCAACCCCAATACTTGATGGCAATGTGAAGCGAGTATTAGCAAGAGTATTTTTAGTTGAGGGCTGGTACGGACAATCGGCAGTTGCAAAACACCTATGGTCACTGACTGAGAAATACACACCTTCATCACGCACCGGCCAATTTAACCAGGCGATGATGGATTTGGGCGCTAGTTTATGCTCCCGGACCAAACCACATTGTCAAGCCTGCCCATTGAGCTCACATTGTTTGGCCTTTCAACAAGACAAAACTGCAGAATATCCTCATAAGAAACCCAAAAAAATCATCCCCACTAAACAGGCTAAACTGAGATTAAAAATCAATGAGAAGCATCAAATCCAACTCGAAAAACGTCCTCCGGCAGGAATCTGGGGCGGCTTATGGAGCCTTCCGGAAGTTGAGTTTGATACGAAAAACGTACGATTAGTCGATGAGTTTGAGCATACATTCACTCACTACAAGCTGCAGGCGCAGGTTGTATCAGTGAATTCAAAAACACAATTAGCGGATAATATTCATCTCGAGTGGCATAATATTAGTCAGTTAAATAAATTGGCATTTCCAACGCCGATTAAAAAGTTTTTATTTCGCTATTTTCAGTTAAACCAACCCAACAAGCCTTAATTAAGGCTTTCAATCAAGAGAAGCACTATGGTTTTTTGTCAAAAATTACAGAAAGAAGGCCCGCCGATGAGTTTCGCTCCTGTACCAGGTGAACTCGGTCAGCGTATATTGGAGAACATTTCCGCGGAAGGCTGGAAACTATGGATGAATCATCAAACAATGTTAATCAACGAAAAGCACCTTAATCTGGCCGACCCCGAAGCCAGGGCATATTTGACTGGGGAAATGGAAAAATTCTTGTTTGGTGGTGATTACGATAAGGTAGAAGGCTACGTACCGCCATCTGAATAGCGGTTTTTAGGTACAATGAGCAGGTTATTGGTTAATTAAAATACAACCATTAATAATTCTAAAAAATTTGCGAAAACCTGCTTGACTTTAAATCCTGATCCTAGTTTAATAGCGCGCTCCCCAAGGGTAGCCTCAAAACGAGGGACCTGAAAGGACAAACCGGCCTGGTAGCTCAGTTGGTAGAGCAGAGGACTGAAAATCCTTGTGTCGACAGTTCAATTCTGTCCCGGGCCACCATTATTCCAAAAGCCTTGATTGAAAGATCAGGGCTTTTTTTATGTCTTCAACCAAACTGTCTACACACGTGTCTCCACCGGAGCGCCGGCCGGTTAATTCTGTCCCGGGCCACCATTATTTCAAAAGCCTTGATTGAAAGATCAGGGCTTTTTTTATGTCTTCAACCAAACTGTCTATACACGTGTCTCCACCGGAGCGCCGGCCGACGGTGTGCCGCCCAGTTCAATTCACTCCCGGGCCACCATTATTCCTAAAGCCTTGATCGAAAGATCAGGGCTTTTTTTATGTCTTCAACCAAACTGTCTACACATGTGTCTCCACCGGAGCGCCGGCCAACGGTGTGCCGCCCAGTTCAATTCACTCCCGGGCCACCATTATTCCAAAAGCCTTGATTGAAAGATCCGGGCTTTTTTTATGTCTTCAACCAAACTGTCTACACACGTGTCTCCACCGGGGTGCCGCATGACAGAGTACCGCGTAGTAGTATTCTGCTCTGGCTGCTCCAGATTGCTAACCCAGCGATAAAAGCGTTTTTTGCCAATGTTTCTTATGTTCGATTTTTAACGCGTCCCCGGATTTGAGAAATCTTGCTAATATTGATACTAAACTCCCTTGATGATTACATTTTCAATGAATCCAAAACCAGCATTAAACCTATTAGGGCCCTCTAAAGTCGAGATCGTAACAGAGAATAGTAAGCACAAACTTCTTGTCGACGGGCAGCCATTCGAAGTAAAAGGTGCGGGTCTCAATTGGGATGAGAAAGACAAGCTAAGCGCCTTAAAAGAATCAGGTGGGAATACTTTTCGTACTTGGACTCACCAAGGTGCCGAAGCAGCGCTACCAGACGTCAACAAGCTTGGTTTAATGTTTGTTATGGGAATTGAACTCGGTAAAGAACTTCACGGCTTTGATTATGACGACGCCAACGCTGTGAAAGAACAATTCGAAGAAGTTAAAGCGATTGTAAATCAATACAAAGATAACCCTAACCTTTTGGCTTGGGCGGTCGCGAATGAACCAAACCTCTTATTTGATGAAAAGGGCGCATTGAAGGCAGTCAACCCTAAAGTCTATGACGCCATCTCTGAGATTATCGATTATATTCACGAACATGATCCTAATCATCCGGTTACGTACACTTTTGCGGGCGTATTAAAAGAACATCTTGATGTCGCTCTCGCCAGAACACCTCAAGTGGACTTCGTCTCCCTTCAAGTCTATGGGGACCTGCTCAACATACCAAAGTTAGTTAAAGAAGCGGAAATCACTAAGCCATTTATGGTAACCGAGTTTGGTCCGCTGGGCCATTGGGAAAGACCGGCCACTGAATGGGGGCGAGAAATCGAAGAGCCAAGTGGTATCAAAGCCTCTTCGCTCGGTGAAAGAATGATAAAAGGCCTGAGAGGCGATTTATTAGGCCTTAATATTGGTCACTTCGTTTTTCTTTGGGGGCAAAAGCAAGAACGAACGCCTACTTGGTACGGCATGTTTACCAAAAACGGCTATGCCGATGCTAGAGTCGATGAAATGACTCTTTTTTGGACCGGCGAGTATCCGTCTAATCGCGCCCCCAACGTAGAAGCACTAACGCTCAACGATGCAGAAGCGGAAACTAGTTTGAAACTCACGCCCCAACAACCAGTAACCGCCAAAGTATTCGGTAAGAACCTCGACCAACCAAAACTGGAATATCGTTGGGAACTTATGAAGGAAGTCAGTGAGTTGAGTCAAGGAGGGGCACACGAAGAAGAACCGGAAACGCTCTCGATAGATTTCATTTCGGATAGTTCGGCCTCTGGTTCAATAAATTTTAGTGCACCCTCCATGCCTGGCGAGTATCGACTTTTCGTTTATGTTTATGATCGCGATGGAAAAGTGGGCTATGCCAACTTCCCATTTATCTGCGAACAAAACTAATCGCTGTTTAATGAACACGCCTAACAATGACTTTTTTGAATTCTTAACCTGAAAGTTTTCAAGTCATCGTTCGGTCTTATCTCTAGATGTTGCCCATCTAGAGCCAAATCCTCTCTCAAACACTAACCAATTTGAGGATCCAACGGATTAATCCAAAATACCGACTATACTTAGGAAGTTGCCTTTTTCCTTTTAAATCAATCTGATTCGGACGTTACTATGCAGAAATACCGACATATGTTTTTGATTTGTTTGTTGCTCGTTGCACCATTTTGTATTGCCTCGACCGAGTTAACCGTCGTCGATACAGCCGGCGAGCCATTCAGCGGCGCAGTCGTTGAGATATTTCATCCAAACTTTAATGTAGTCTCCGCTTCAACCGATAAACCTGCGGTAATGGAACAAGTCAACCAACAATTTAAACCGCTGATTCTAATTGTGCGGCAGAACAGTCAAGTCATTTTTCCTAACTCTGATTCAGTTAAGCATCATGTATATTCCTTTTCTAAGGCGAAAAGGTTTCAGCTGAGACTATATAAAGAGCAGATCCCTGATCCGATTACATTTGATAAAGATGGTGTTGTTGCCATTGGCTGCAATATTCATGATTGGATGTCGGGATTTATCTATGTGGCTAAATCAAAATTTGTTAAGCAAACTAACCAACAGGGTAAGGTCACATTCGAGTTACCACCAGGCAATTACACCTATCAAGTCTGGCATCCGCGATTCAATGAAGCCGACATAGGGGTTGTTCAAAACTTAGATATCACCTCGAAACAAGACTCAGCCAATGTAACCTTCAAACTAACAGAGAGTCTGTATCCAAATATAACCCAAGATGCTGACGAATTTGGCGACTACTAATGACAAAACTGCGAAACCTCAATTTTGGTGATAATAGTGGGAGAATTGGCGTTCAGTGAGTATTTCTAAATCAAACCGACCTTCTCTTTTACGAAGAATTCTTATTCTGTTCGCAGTTTTGCTCGCCATAGTTTCTGTGCTAGTTGCCGGGACTACGCTTCAGGCCGCATTTAGCCACTCAGAACAGCAACTATTAAAAAGATTTGAAACCTCACAACAAGTTTTCACTTACAAACTGCTCAATGATGCAAGTACAATTAAAGGCGCTTTAAATAGTGCAGCGAAAGACTTTAACACCAAGCAGCTGATTGCCAGCGCCCAAGACGATCCAGAATCACTTAAACTCGCTTTAATTAATCTTCAGAACCGGCTCAACACTGATTTCACGATAATCTTTGATGAGCAAAAGCGTCCGTTAACCGCTACCGCAGAATCGGTTAATTTAGAGTTGACCAGTATACTCGACAAAGAAGTACAACTACTTGTGACGTCAAAAACGATATACCTCATTGAGTTTGAGGAAGTTCGTTTTCTTGAAAATCAACCTAATCCTGATGCTTGGATGGTTATGGGAATGGATATATCACGAATCATAGACAGCCAAGTTAGAGAACTTACCGGATTCGAACTAAGCGTCGTTGCTCGCAACAAGACCTACACAACAACTAATAAGGAATATCTTAAAATTGCCTCGGAGTTAAGCCGTTTGCCGCTACAAGCTGCCGCACCGTTAATGGTTGGAGGCACTGAAAAGTACTCCTATCATTTTGGCTTTAATTCTATCCAATCAGAACCGATAAGCTTAGTGTTCTCAATTACGGAAAGTTCCGCCTATTTAAATTTCTTCAAACTAATGTGGCAACTGATTGTCGTAGTGCTTGTTTCAATTTTAATTGCATTTTTTCTCGCATTCTATTTTGCGAAAGGTGTTACCCGCCCCCTTCGGCAGCTTTCAGGGATTGCTAACAAAATTCAAGTGGGAGAGTACGACACAGAGGTTCCCTCTTTTAATTCGCAAGAGGTTAATAATCTTTCAGAAGCCTTTACCGCTATGCGTGATGCAATTAACCACAGAGAGCAAAGAATCGAAAAACTGGCTTATTATGATGAGCTCACGGGCTTACCCAATCGTACTGCTTTTCGTCAACAACTGGATAAAAAAATCAGCACAGAGCCGAATACCCCCTGCGCGATCATGTTGCTCGATATCGACCGGTTTACTGAGGTCAATGATACTTTGGGACACGAGTTCGGCGATAAGCTTTTATGTGAAATCTCTCGACGTATGCAAGGCTTTCAACCCAAGCATGCTTTTTATAGTCGAGTTGGTGGTGATGAGTTTGCAATACTGTTAAACAACCTTTCTGATTTTGAACTGAACACGCAAGTCGAGCAGTTCTTCAGTTTTTTTGAAATACCTTTCGAAATCGATGGTGTTTTACTCGATATCGATATTAGTGCCGGTGTCGCGTTGTATCCTGAGCAAGCCTCTAAATCGGAAGCATTAATTCAAGCAGCCGATATTGCCTTAAACAAATGTAAGGCTTCTCACAAAGGGTTTGTCGTCTATGATAAGACCTTAAATACACATTCGATCCAAAGACTCAATTTAATGTCGGAATTACGATCTGCAATCGAAACCAGTCAACTATCCCTTTACTATCAACCAAAACTCGATCTAGAAACGAATCAAATTGTCAGTGTGGAATGCTTGGTTCGTTGGATACATCCAGAACATGGATTTATCGGCCCTGACGATTTTATTCCTTTGGCAGAACAAACCGGAGCCATTAGAGATTTAACCAAATGGGCGATTCAAACAGCGCTTTCGCAACATAAATCATGGACTGAGCAAGGCAACTTTTTTCGTGTTGCAATCAATATTTCGGCACTCGACCTAATCGACTTGTCATTACCAGCGTACGTCGCTCAACAACTCTCTGAGCTTTCTTTGGATACAACAGCGATTACTTTAGAAGTCACCGAAAGTGCTATAATGTCAGAGCCGGATCAAGCAATCCGCGCGCTCGATATTTTGAAACGTATGGGAATTAAACTATCGATCGATGACTTTGGAACCGGTTATTCTTCAATGGCTCAGCTTAAAATCATGCCTGTTTCCGAACTAAAAATTGATAAATCATTTGTACTTGATTTAGCAACCAATGAAGACGATGCCACAATTGTTAAATCAATTGCTGATCTCGCGCATAACTTAGATATGACAATTGTCGCCGAAGGTGTCGAAGACAAAGACTCCTTAGAAAAATTGAAAGAATACAATGTCGAACAAGCCCAGGGGTATTTTATCGCCAAGCCGATGCCCGCCGATGACTTTAACGAGTGGTATTCCAACTCAAACTACAGGCCGAGGTAGCTAAAATTTGATAAAGCACAGAGGGTTAATATCTTTTCTATTAATATTATTTTGCTGTTCGGCAAATAGCAACGAGTTTAATGGCCTGTTACAAGTCGGGTTAAGTTATAGTGATACCGACAAACCCTGGTTGGTATCTTGGCTAAGAAACGGTACAGGTGTCACACGATTTGATAGCGAAAACGACGGTTTAGATATTAACTTACTTGCGCTCGAATACACGACAGATTTTAGCGACAGCACCAGTATCCAGCTTTCAGGGATCTATTACCCGGACGGAGAAGAAAGGTTTGGTATCACGGAAGCTTTTGTCGACATAAATCCAATCGCCGAAGGCTGGAAAAATAGCGGCCGTATCGGTCTGTTTTATCCCAGTTTTAGTTTCGAAAATCCAGATACCGCATGGAATAGTCCATACACTTACTCGTTCTCAGCAATCAATACTTGGGTTGCAGAAGAGCTTCGTATACTTGGCGGAGAATGGTCCCTCACTCGTCCAGGAAAAGCATTTCGTTCGCCGCACACGTTCAAGTTTGTCGCTTCCCTTTACACCGCGAATGACCCCATTGGAACAATACTCAGTTGGCGCGGTTGGGGATTGAGTCAACGACAAACCTTTTGGGGTGAAAGGGTTGAGTTTGCTGATTACCCTTCATTGGATACGGTTCTCTCTTTTCAGCCACCATGGGTTGAACCATTTGAAGAGATCGATGATAACATAGGTTATTACGTAGGTACTCACTGGCGATATAAAACCAACAGCGAGTTACGAGTTTATTTCTATGACAATAACGCCGACGAGACAGAAAGAATAAGTCCGCAAGGTCAGTATGCATGGGAAACAAACTTCGTATCCATCGCCTGGCAATATCGATTTAATAAACACACGAGAATTCTCACCCAGTACATGAACGGCGAAACTGTGATGGGTTGGTCTGAAACAGGCGATGATTATGTCGTACAAGCGCCATTCAACGCATTTTATCTCTTGGCATCTCACAAACAAGGTGAGCATCGATTTAGCATCCGCTACGATAAATTTAAAGTTGAGGATGAAGATGCTTATCCACTATCAGATCCTAATAACAGTGACGGAGACGCGTGGACCATCAATTGGCGGTATAATTTGACTGCGCAAACGCAATTCGGCATAGAAAGTTTATGGGTTGATAGTACTAATCAGAGCCGCACCTTATGGAATTGGCCAGCAAGGGAAAAGCAGCACCAAATGCAGGCGATTTTACAATATCGTTTTTAATAATGGCTGGGTTATTTAGCCATTGTAAATATCAAAGACTTTTTCAAAATCAGTCATCTCTTCTGACTCTAATAGCTGAGTGAAAAGTGTTTCGCTCATGATTTGATTCAGTTTTTCAATACCAATGATTTTTGAGCTAGAATTCGCTTCTTGTAAATGGAGTAAATGCTCAATCATCATTAGTACTCGATCACCATCAAAGAAGTGCTGATTGACACCTAAAATAGGGGCTAAAGCAAAGCTCATTTTGATCGATAGTTTCTCGCTCTGCTCACTCTCTATTTCAAACATGGTTTTAATTTCGTCAGAGAGAACAGTCAACGATCGATGAAGCTCATCAGGACCCTCGGTAACAAGTGTTAAAATCCCCATGTCGCGCATCCCCCAACGAACGATTATCGTATTCGGGTCATTCTTCTCTTGGATATGGTGGGCTACTTGTTTGATAGTTTTACTATAAATTTCGTTTTTTGTACTCTCATTATCATTGAGTTCAGGAAGACGAACTAAAAGAACACAGAACTGGTGTCTAATTTGAGAAAGATCATTTAAATTTATCCACTGAAGTAAGTTAAATATTAGCTCACTCAGATACTTTTGATTGGATAAACCTGTTTCTAAATCAATATTAGTCTTGAGTTTAAGTTGCTCTAACTTCGCACTAAGAAAGTCCGTGTTTTTATTGTAGAGCTCTGTTTTTTCACTGACTTTTTCAGAAACTAACGTCTGAAATACTTCTTGACTTGCAAGCCTTCTGGCCTGAAGTCGAATTAAGAATATTAACAGTAGGCAGAAACCTGCGGCATAAAAAGTAAATGCCCACCAAGATAGCCAGGGCGCAGGTAAAATATTAACAGTCAGATTGATTTCATCCTCACTCCAAACACCATTATTATTGCTCCCTCTCACGCGTAGAAGGTAACTTCCCGAGGGTAGATTGGTATAAGTTGCACGATTGAGAGTCCCATTGTTAACCCACTCAGGATCAAATCCATCAAGCTTATACTGGTAGTTATTTTTCGATGGCCTCGCATAATCTAGAGACGCAAATTCAAAGGAAATTAAGTAGTCGTTATGGTCAAAGGTTACTTGGCTAATATCAGTGAGCGCTTTATCAAATTCCAAGATGCGGTTTTCACTTTCAATCGAGGTCAAGACGACATTGGGTACAACTAAGTTTTCACTAATTTTATCCGGCAAGAAAGTACTAATTCCGTTTAATCCGCCAAGAAAAATTCTATTGCTAGACGACTTTAGCATCGCCCCAAGATTCAGTTCATTATAGTGAATTTCATCAGCTAAATTGTAGTGTTTAAACTGGTTAGTTTCTGGATTGAGTCGACTCACACCTCGGTTTGTACTCACCCAAATGTATCCAAACTGATCTTCAGTGACGCCATTGACGGTACTACTATTTAGACCCGACTCTGTAGTATAATGTTTGAATTGGTTTATTCCTCTTCTTCTTGCTTCTGGCTCCCACCTGTTCAAACCGTGACCTTGAGTACCAACCCAAAAGCGCCCCATCTTATCCTGAAAAATGACGGTTACATTGTTTCCTGAAAGACTTTTTTGATCATCTGGATCGTTCGCGTAATTAGTAAATGTATTGCTATTTTTATCCAGTTTAAACAGCCCTCCTCCATAGGTCGCAATCCAGATATAACCATCGTCATCTTCCATCATCTGTAAAATATTTTCATTAACGAGTCCATTGGGTTGTTCACTTTTACGGTAGTGTTTAAATCCATCGCCCTGTTTATTTTTTCGGTTCAATCCAGCCCGATAAGTCGAAATCCAAATTTCTCCATCTCTATCTTGAAGGATATCAGTAACGCCGTTATCGGATAAACTCTGTGGATTTCCATTCTCCTTTTTAAAATTATTAAGTTGCTTATGATCTTCAGAGTAAACAAAAGCGCCTCGTGAAACACTACCTATCCAAAGTTGATTATTGTTGTCAACCATTAAGGTAGTTAAATATTCATCGATGATCTCATCAGTGTTTTTGCCTGAGACAGATAACTTGTTAAATTGAGATTCGCCTTCTTTCAAATAATTTAGGCCGCCACCAAAAGTGGCGACATATACAGTGCCTAGCTTATTTTCTGCGAACCCATGAATATGATTATGAGACAAACTCTCAGATATCTCACTAATCTTACGATAGTGGATAAAACTAGCACTATGCGGGTTCCATTGATTCAATCCTGATGATGTACCTATCCAAATCAATTTGCCTTTATCTTGAAAAATGGACAGTACTCTATTGTGACTAAGGCTAGAATTTTGAGATGAATAGTGACGAATTCGTTGAAATTCTTTTCTTGCTGAGTCGAATACACTGACACCAGAATCAGTAGCAATCCATAGTCTTTGCAGATCATCTTCGAGAATTTTGTAAACACGGTTATGACCGAGAGACTTAGAATCCCTGGGTGAGCTTTTATAGTGCTCGAATGAACTCGATAGCTCATTATATCGATTTAATCCGCCCCCTCGAGTACCTATCCATAGGTGTCCCTTATGGTCTTCTAGAATTGCTCTTATGCTATTGTGAGATAAATTATTTTCACTGGATTGGCTGGCTTGAAAATGGAGAAAGTTATCCGCCCCCTCCTCAATCAAAAACAAACCTTGGCTGTCTGTTCCTACCCACAATCTTCCACGCGAGTCTTCGAAAATAGCTCTTACATCTGCATTTTCAAGTTGCGGTACGCGGGTAAATTTTTTAATCGTCGTTGGATTAGTTGAATTAAGGAAAAAGAGCCCATTGCCATCGGAACCAATCCACAGATTTCCCGAACTATCGCTAAATAAAGTATTGAGTCTTTCGACGGCTTGATTCTTATCTTGTATAGAAAGTCTATCGAAAGTTTGAGACCTACCTATAAAACGATTGAGTCCCCCATTGGTCGCTATCCAAAGATTCCCCGCTTTATCTTGTACAATGTCTCGAATAACATCATTGGAAATACTAGTACTGTCACTACTTAAGTAACGAAATACTTCTATATTTTTTCCGTCATATCGGTTTAAGCCTTCTTGTGTACCTATCCATAAAAAACCATGCTTATCTTGATAAATCGATTGCACTGTTTTCTGCGAAAGTCCATGTTCTGTCGAAATATGCTTAAAGCCTAAACTCGACAGGTTCTTAGCCTGTGTTTGGGAAAATAAAGTAAAGAAGGTAAGGAAAAATAGTAGTTTTAATCGGGCTTTAAAATAAAATGTTTTCATTAATAAGAAAAACTAGAACTTAAATTATTATGTTAGTATCGACGAGCAGCGCTACTCTTGTTCAACCCATACGTTAATCGATATATAGTTATCATTCCAAGTAATGGCATCATTCCAAGTGATGGCGTCATTCCAGGTAATGGCATCATTCCAGGTGATTGCGTCATTCCAGGTAATCGCATCGTTCCAAGTGATCGCGTCATTCCAGGTAATCGCATCGTTCCAAGTAATGGCATCATTCCAGGTGATTGCATCGTTCCAGGTGATTGCGTTATTCCAAGTATACCCTTGATTCCTATCAAAAGAGCCATTCCAATTTAATTCAGGGCGGTCCTTAATGAAGTATTCACCGTTCTCACTGATTTTTACTGAGCCTGCGTAATGCTCAATACCATCAATGTCTTTACTAATATCGAGTCCAACGTTGGCACATCCGACTGCATCACTCAACACAGCCGAGTAGGCGTCAACCGCACCAGCCCCCTGTTGAAAAGCGCTATATGCCCAATCACCGTTTTCATCGATGGCGGGCTGTGCGGTCGCCATCAATCGACATTTAACATCGTCTGGTGTCAAATCCGGGTTAATACTGATCATCAGTGCAGCAATGCCACTCACTATTCCGGAAGACTGAGAGGTCCCTGACATAGTGAAATATTTGCCACCATCATGAAATTCTGGGTGATCCTTAGCTACTTGCATTTTGGATTCCATCAACCCCATTAAGTGTCCGCCTGGCGCGACTAGGTCAGGTTTTACAAATCTTTCTACCGTTGGTCCCGCTGATGAAAAACTGGTGAGACGGTCATCACTGTAGTCATCTGGCGTATAGTTATCGGTAGTAGCACCGACAGTAATGATATATGGGTTGTTACCGGGAACGCCGATACCCATAGGAGACTGTCCTCGGTTACCAGCGGACGCGACAACCGTTATTCCTGACTGCCAAGCTTTCATGACAATTTGATTCAACGGATCTTGCCAATAATAGGATTTAGGTTCGCTGCTAAACGATAAATTCAACACTCGAATGTTGTAGGTCTCACGATAGGTAATCGCCCATTCTATTCCTCGAATGACATCGGCATAGTTTCCTTGACCAAATTTATTGAAAGCTTTAACGCTTATCAGTCGAGCATTCGGTGCCATACCATAAAAATCACCGTTGAGGTCGCGCTCACTATTAACAGTCACACTCGCAACATGGGTACCATGTCCGCTAGCCTCATCATCGTTGACCGATGTTTTGTTTCGTGTTGCATCGTAGGTACCGTAGACCCGGTGGTTACCGTATGCATCATGACGAATACCGCTCATACTTTTTACCCCGGTGTCCAGTACGACAATCGTAACTCCATTACCAAAAACACCGATTTCATGAAGTTGATTAGCCTTGGTCATCCGAGAGGCGGAGGCTGGAGTAAATCCAAGCCGTTGTCCTACCGCCCAGCCGTCAGCTTTT
This sequence comes from Aliikangiella marina, assembly GCF_007004765.1. Lineage (GTDB taxonomy): Bacteria > Pseudomonadota > Gammaproteobacteria > Enterobacterales > Kangiellaceae > Aliikangiella > Aliikangiella marina. The sequence goes on along the minus strand of NZ_VIKR01000005.1, from coordinate 470,473 downwards.
ACCGAGTAATTCGGCGAGACTTTAAAGCCCTTTACGAGGAGGTCATTAACTTGTTTTTTGCTGAGATTAGCAGCTACCGAATTAATGAATTTAAGTTGGTGTGTGATTAACGCATTTAAATGAGTGACAGTTTCAAACGCCTTGTCACCTTGAACAATATAACTGGCGGTTGGGTGGGCAATATCAGCTTTGTCTTTTGCGGTCATCCAGACGGCAACTGAAGCAGTGATCAATAACACTGCCAACATCGTATTTGTGAATAGGTTCGATCCACTCTGGCCTGATCGGTATTTCATTATTCACCTCGTTTTAAGACAAAAGCTCCATCTCAAGCCACATCTACACTTGAAATATTATCTTATAAATTGATTTGGAAGATTGCTCTTATTATTTTCTTCCAAGAGTCACTGATACTAACCACAAATTGATTAAAATGCAGCCAATTTTTGTGTCTTTGTAAACTATTACCTTGTGTTAACACGCATTTTCACTCTAAGTCTTTGATCTAAGCTTGGTTTGATTTGCATAGTCCATTTGTTCTCGTTCTATGCCATTTCGAAAACGCAGCTTTTTTAAACAAACGACTTCAAATCAAAAAACTGTAGGTCAAAAAGCTTTATCAAGCGAGGTTTACACACTAAAGCCGCTGGTAAACAGACTTCAAAACCCCTTACGCCATTACGACACTTATAAGACAGCAACTTTTGGCTTTATTCGACTCTCAGTATTAAAAGTGTACTACTTTTATTATAGCTGAAAAACCATAAATGAATGATTAATATAGAATTTTTAGCGATTGTGAACACCTTGTCGCTGTCGTAAGAATTTCTGTCGCTCTTGTACTATTTTTGTTCTTATAAAAAATGCTAAAAACCTCCTTGAAGCTAATTCGTCCACAGCTGCGCCACCTTCGGGTGGCTTTTTTTACAACTTTTCAGTCAACAAGTAGCTGTTTGTCGGTTTCCTTATCATTCTATAATAACAACCTATAATAAGAAGTAACCAAGACAAAATGAGTTTGCTTTTGAATCAAAGTAGTAAGTCTTTAAATAGCGAAAATCTTACCTCTATTTTTGCAGCTATCGTTGTTCTTGTTATTTTTGTTGGATATTTGCTGCCTGGAGATAGTTTATTTTCGCAAGCCTTGTTTAGCCGACAGTTCGCAGATCCTGTATTTCTCGGGCTTGTCATCATGGCTATCTTTTTAAAGGTGCGTGATGCAAAGTCGATCGTTGATCCGGTCTATTGGCTCTTACTCGCTGGCGCATTCTCAGCGTGGTTTCTTTTAACCCTTTTAAGATTATTTTACTGGCAAGAATTGAGCCCCCAAGCACAAAGCTTGCTGACCAACACGGCTTACTTCTTGTTTTATGCCCTTATGACAGCGGCAATCGAAGTCAAAAGCTACCGAGAAGCTAGAGAGCTCTTGAGCGGACAAAGTTTATTAGTTTTAGTGAGCACATTTACTTTCGCGGTAGGTGCTTTTGTATTTCTAGTGTTAGCACCGGCACCAACAATTCAACAACCAATCTATTTAATCAGTGCAGACTTCTCCTTCTACTTGCTGATGGACATCTATCTGACATTACGTTGGCTGCAGCTAGCTTGGGTTTGCCGTAAATTCTATTGGGTGAGCTACTTTTTGATGGCGCTTGCCATGTTTAACTGGGCAATAGCCGATTTTGTCGAGAGCCTGCATGTGACCAACGCCAATCAACTTAACTCTGGGACATGGCAGGACTGGCTTTGGTACACACCATACTTATTAGTGATAGCCGCCTTAAAAGTGCGCCAAAGTAGTTCTATTGAACAGAACCAAAACCTCACTTTTTCAAAATCACATTTGTTGAATAGCCCGCTATTTTTCGTTTCACTGTGCTTTATTTTATATATTTTAATTAATAACACTAATGAATGGTTCAGCCCACTCTCAGCAACTCAATCGACTATATTTTATCTTTGGTTTTCGCTGTTGTTATTACTCGCCATAGTTCAATTGAATTTATTTACCGAACAACTTCGTCATCAGCAAAAAATAATTACAGACAATCGCCTCGAAACTGATGTCATGAAGCAACGCTTACTTCAACAAACCGAGAGCCTCAAGGAGCAAGCGGCGTCTAACAAATCAATTCTTGAAACGACTAACAACGCAATTTTTACGCTTAATTCTGACTATGTCGTGCAATCATGCAACCCAGCCGCATGTAGTATTCTCGGACTGACCAAAGACGACATCATTGGTCAGTCATTCTTGCAAGTAACGCATGCAGAAGGTGAATTATCACGCTACTTCAATTACAAAAGCTATCAGCGGAAGCTTAACGTTGAGAATGATGGTATCGAGTTAGAGTCAACTATTTGTAACAGTGATAATGAGCATATTCCGGTCCATATCACTTTATCAAAAGATATCAACAATCATCAGGGGTTAATGGTGGTTTCGGTTATCAACATTAGTAAACAGAAAAAAGCTGAGGAAGAAGCACATCATTTGAAAGACCAGTTTACAGCCAATATGTCACATGAATTCAGGACCCCATTAACCATCATTAATGGCGTTTTAGATAACTTATCCAACAAAAATAAATATGCGGAGGATATTGAACAGCTCAATACGGCGAAACGTAATAGTCTAAGAATGATAAGAATGGTCGACCAACTACTCGACCTATCAAAAATTGGTCACGAACCTCTGCCGGTTGAAGCAATCGATATCATCCCAACCATAAAATTCTCGTGTCAATCATTCGAAAAAATGGCGATTGATCGATCATTAGAATTTGCCGTTAGCATCAGCCAATCGGCCTGGGTTGAAGGCAACCAAAATGCATTGGAAAAGATTTTATTTAACTTGTTATCGAATGCGTTCAAGTACACTCAAAATGGCAAAATTAGCGTGACTTTAAATCACTTAGGCGGTCAATATTCTCTGACGGTCAAAGACTCTGGAATTGGTCTAGAGACATCACAAATAGAATCAATATTTGAGCGTTTTCATCGTGTAGATTCTGCTCAAACTCAAGCAATCCAGGGAGTCGGAATTGGCTTAGCGTTAGTCAAAGAACTTTGCGATGCCATGGGCTGGACTATCCATGTCACTTCGGCGCTTAATTTAGGCAGTACTTTTAATATCGTTATGCCAGCGGCAGTTCCCAGCAGCGCGGATAACAAGGCACAAGTTGACCGATTAACGAGCGATAAAAATAGCCAGACTTTAGCTGAAGAAATAATCCGATCACAAGAATTTATCAAAGCTGAACAAAACAAAAAGTCTAAATTTTCCGTCCTAATCGTGGAAGACAATCACGACATGCAGGCACACATTGAAGCAATTTTATCATCACATCATCAATGTTTGGTTGCAAGCGACGGAAATGAGGGATTGCGGCTTGCGCTTGATTACCTTCCCGATATTATTATTTCAGATGTAATGATGCCCGGTATTGATGGGTTTGAGCTATTGAAAGCAATAAAGAACAACGAGTTAACGACTCATATTCCAGTTATCATGCTGACCGCGAGAAGCGATGATGAAAGCAAGATTAAAGGTTTAGAATCCGAAGCAGAGGACTACTTAAGCAAGCCTTTTAATAGTAAGGAGTTGCTGTTGAGAGTAAATAACCAACTAAACTCAAGAGCGAAACTCCAACAAAAGCTCGCGAGCCAGTGGCAAGCTGACTCTTCAAAAATTGAAGCAACCACAGAAATCGAAGATCAATTTGTCACTAAACTGAATGAAATTTTCGAAACACATTACCAAGACTGCGAATTCTCGCTGCAATCGATGTCAAAAATCCTGGCGATGAGTGACCGCCAAGTCCAAAGAAAGGTAAAGTCAGTACTTGGTTTAAGTCCACTAGAAGCACTAAAACAATTTCGCTTGAAACAAGCCAAACCAATGCTCGATCGTGGTGATCAAATTGGCTTTGTCGCACAAACTTGTGGATTTACTTCCCAGTCCTATTTTGGCCGCTGTTTCAAAGAAACCTACAAAATCACTCCTAAAGCCTATCAGCAATCGCGCGCCCAGCAATCATAGCTCTGCTGGCCTGACCTCTTATTAAGCGGCGCATTTTCCGTGTGAATTTTACACAAACAAGCCAAATTTGTCGGTTTTGTACGAATCTTTGTCGCTTTCTAACTATCTCAGCAAGCAAATAATTCCAATAATCTTAGCACGTCTAAGGGTTGTCCCCTGCGGAACTCTATCAACTTAAAACAAAACTAGAAGAGTCTCTTACGACGACGAAACAACTCAAAATTAACTCAATTGGGAGAGTCAAAGTGGTATCTAAAATTTCAAAAATTTCTGTTGCTACCATGCTTGCACTTGGAACATCGACGGCGGTAATGGCCGACGACAGTCGATTTGTTATTCAAGTTGAGCCAGGGAAAAAAGGCATCGTTAAAGCTTTAGCCAATCAAATGGGCGGCGAAATCAAAGTAGACGCTGACGGGTTTATCGCAGCCTCATTTGATGGAAAATCTTTAGACGAAGTCAAAGGTCTTTTAAATAATCCGCACATTCGTTTGATTGAGGAAGATCCTAGACGTGTGCTTTTAGCGGCTTATCAAGATGATGTAGGTAATCCTGCGGTTGAGCAGCTCGCACCCTATGCTTACTACCAATCACAAGCGAACCAACTAACTTTACAAAGCGGTCAAAAAGTTTGTGTTATCGATTCTGGGATCGCAGGTGGAACTGGCGAAACAGGCGGTTACAACTATGACTTTGACTGGAGCGTGATCACTGGCGATAACGACTCAGGCACTGGCAACTGGAACGAAGATGGTGGGCCTCATGGTACTCACGTTGCAGGAACCGTTGGCGCAGCTGACAATGGATTCGGCGTGATCGGTATGGCTCCTGGTGTGCCAATGCATATTATCAAAGTATTCAATGCGGCAGGTTGGGGATACTCTTCAGATCTCGCATTCGCTGCGCAAAAATGTACTAACGCAGGTGCAAACATCATCACTATGAGTTTAGGTGGCGGTGGCGCTAATAGCACTGAAGAAAATGCTTTTAACACTTTCCGAGCAAACGGCGGATTAGTATTGGCTGCAGCCGGTAACGACGGTAACAATATGCGCTCTTATCCTGCGGGCTACAAATCAGTTATGATGATTGGGGCTAATGACGCAGACAATAATATTGCTGATTTCTCTCAATTCCCAAGTAATACTAAAACCTCTGGTCGCGGAAAAAGAGCAACGACGGAAACACATGATGGCTTCGGTGTTGAAGTCACTGCAGGTGGGGTTGATACGCTATCTACCTACCCGGCTGGTGGAGCAACATTGTCTTCGATGTCAGCGGATAACACCGCATATGCTTCGTCTGCTATGGAAAACCAAGGTTTCGCTGCAGGCGCTACCTATAATATGGGCACCGCAGAAGCCACTGATAGTGGTGCTAATGGCAAAATTTGTATTATTGCTCGCGGCAACATTTCATTCCAAGATAAAGTCGCCAATTGCGAAAATAGCGGTGGGATTGGTGCCATCATCTACAATAATGAGCCAGGCATGCTTTACGGCACATTAGGTAGCCCAAATAACACCAGTATTCCTGCGGTTGGTGCAACTCAAGCAGACGGGCCAGCATTAGAAGCTGCTTCCGCTGCATCGGTGGACGTTAGCGCAGGCGATTACGGCTACATGTCAGGAACTTCCATGGCAACTCCAGCAGTTGCAGGGGTAGCGGCACTAGTCTGGTCAAATCATCCAACCTGCTCTGGCGAGGAAATTCGCACGGCGCTTAAAGCAACAGCCGAAGACCAAGGGGCGAGCGGAAGAGACGACTACTTTGGGTATGGTATTGCTAAAGCTGCAGCAGCGAGTAACTACTTAAATGCTAACGCTTGTACCGGTGCAGTTGATGGCGGTGACGGCGATGGTGGTGGTGACCCAGAGCCATGTAAAGGCGGCCCTAAAAAGTGTGGTTAATAAATCCTTAATGAAAAAGCCAGCAATGCTGGCTTTTTTTTTGGCTTTTTATTTTTTACTTACGCGCTTGATCTCCTCATCAAGCACCTTCATTAAACTTTCTTGATCTAACGAATATTCATGTGAAAAATTAAGTTGAACCGCTTCCCTAATGGCTTGTCGCACAGTGATATCTGCCTCTCGTTGATTGGGCACCACTAAATAACGTTTCTTAGGCGCAGCATTAAACAATGCCTCTTCTACCGCTTTTGCGACATCAATAGGATCCTTATATTGCGTTCTACTCCCTACTCGTTCCATAACGCCAGTCCACGCTTCTTTATAGCGTGATTGCTCAAGCAGTTTTTCTTTGCCCTTAAACCGTCTTTTCAGGTTTTCGCCAATTTTAGAGTTGTAATTGCCTGGCTCAATAACACTGACCTTCACGCCAAACTGTGCCATTTCTGCAGCGAGTGAATCGGTAAACGCTTCAATCGCGTGCTTACTCATAGAGTAGGGGCCGAACAAAGGGCCAGACAAAATTCCGGAAATAGAGCCGATGGTTGATATCCGCCCTTTTGACTCGATTATCATTGGCGCAAAGGCTTTGGTCACGCGATAAGGACCGTATAAGTTAACTTGCATTTGAAAATCAAAATCATTTTCTGGAGTCTCTGTTAACGGACCTAATATCGCTACGCCAGCGTTATTAACCAAACCATATAAACCTCGCCCTGCAGTTTGAATCGTTTTAACAGCAGCATCAATTTGCGCTTGTTTGTTAACATCGAGCCGAACAGCTTGAACATTTTTTAATTTGTTGAGCCGTTGCATATCCTCATCTTTTCTTGCTCCGGCGTATACAAAATATCCTTGTGAAGACAAGTGTTCGGTAATTCGAAGACCGATACCACTGGTTGCGCCAGTAACTAAAACTGCTTTTTGCTCACTAGCATTTACCGAGCCGGAGTGAAATAAGATGAACGAAAAAAAAACTATCCAATACGAAACTTTCATTTTTATGCCTGCATTTATTATCTGGACTTCCAATAATATACGCTCTGAAAAATAAAAAAGCTCGTTTAGACGCACTAAACGAGCTTTCTATCGAAAAATCGGTTTTCTAGTTAGCCACTGTTACGCTGTTGCATTTCAAGCGCCGTATTGTAGGCACCGAGCCGAGTCAGCATGTTCCTAAAATTGTTTCCGCCCGTGTTGGTGTTAATATTCCACGACAAACAGGACTGAGCACTGTTGTGGCAGCCTCTGCCAGGAATATGAGAACCAGTTTGAAGATCTTTACCAAATCCCTGTGCTCTCAAAAAGGCAACAAAATCGGTTAAGCTTGGCGTATCTGATCGGACAATCATATATTCGCCCTCAAAATCTTTCGGATCAACAACAACCTCTTGCTGCCGCTCTTGTTGAGGGTTAAGAAAAGCAATCGCTTTATCAAAACCTGCATCCGCTGCTTTTTGGATCCAGGCTCTCCCTTTGGATTCGTTTTTTTCGACAGCGCTACCTTTGAGATACATAATTCCTAGTTCGTACTGCGCAAAGGCTAAGCCGCCGCGAGCCGCTTTTTGCATAAACTTTAAGCCTACTTCAATGTTTTGCTCTGTACCGATACCACCGAGATAAAGCATCGCAAGCACTGACTGAGCATGCATGCTGCCATTTCGTGCAAACTTGCGCAATTTCTTGAAGACAAATTTACAGCTCTTCTCTCCGCATAATTGAGCTTCTATCTCTGCTCGCTTAGCAAGTAGCTCATTTGATTCAGATTGAGCATTAAACGACATAATTAATGCGATGACGATAAAAATTATTTTAATCAATTTCATGTTTTACCTCGTTTTGTTCACCACACTTCTCGATTCACAATTCACAATTCACAATTCACAATTCAGACTTCAAACCACCAATAGAACTTTTTTTCGCAGCAAAATTTTTTTAACCAGTTTAAAAAAGTAGATAAATCAAGTCAAACTAACCGAAAATTAATTCTGTTACTTCAACTTGATATTCGATCTAATTATTTAATCAGTAACTTACTTGGTATTGCCTAAACGTTTCATTTCTAATGCGGTATTGTAAGAGTGAAGTCGTGACAACATATTATCAAAGTTTTTTCGACCGCCACCGGTATTGACATCCCAAGTTAAACAAGAAAATGCCGAGTTTGCACACCCCTGCCCTTTTATGCGCGAACCCGTTTGCCCGTCTTTGCCGTAACCCAGGGCTCTGAGGTATTCCATAAAATCTGTCAAGGTTGGCGATTCTGCTGTAACGACTAAGTGTTCACCTTCAAAATCTTCTGGATTTACCGTTGATTTACCCTCACCATTTAGTAAAGCCTTGGCCTGACGATATCCTGAACTTGCCGATTTAGTGAGCCACTTTAATGATTCTTCTTCATCTTTGTCTGTAACAACGCCATCCCTGTACATTATCGCCAGGTGATATTGAGCAAAGGCCAGTCCATTCTTCGCCGACTTTCGCATATATTTATAACCTGCTTCAAGATCCTGATCGACACCAATACCGCCCAAATACATCATCGCTAATACTGATTGCGCATGAGGGCTACCATTTCTTGCGTATTTACGGAGCTTTTTGAAAATCGTTTTACAGCTTTTTTCCCCGCACAGCTCTGATAATGTCGCTCTAACCGACTGCTCTGATTCAATCGCATTAAGATTAAAGGTCAAAGCGACCATTCCTAACACTAAAATTACTTTCATAAGTTTCATTTAATCCCCCTAAAAATATAAATATGAGGCTTACCAAAGTAAGCCCAACTAATATCATCATTAAAGAGCATTAAAGTTAGTTTATGGTCGCATAAAATTTAATTATTTTTTACATCATCCCATTCTTCAATTTTATTTATCCTCTATTACGTGCTTGCATTTCTAATGCGGTAGTCCATGCATTTAAACGAATTAACATATTGTCAAAGTTTTTTCTTCCCGACGAAGTACTTACGTTCCAAGTTAAGCAAGAAAAGGCGGAATTTGCACAGCCCTGACCTTTAATTCTAGAGCCCGTTTGGCCGTCTTTACCGAAGCCTAATGCTCTCAAGTATTCTAAAAAGTCAGTCAGCGTTGGAGTGTCTGTGGTAACCACCATATACTCTCCTGTAAACGCTTTCGGATCTCGGTTATCGATGGTTTTCCCGTCATTATTGAGCATGTTTATCGCTTGTTGATAGCCTGATTTGGCTGCTTTTTTAAGCCACTTTAATCCTTCTTCTTCATCTTTCTTAATAACGACGCCTTCTCGATACATTACTGCCAAATGGTATTGCGCAAAGGCTAAGCCATTTTTAGCTGACTTACGCATGAATTTATATCCTGCTTCAACATTTTGGTCGGTTCCAATTCCACCGAGATACATCATCGCTAGCACAGACTGCGCGTGTGGACTTCCGTTACCTGCGTATTTGCGAAGCTTTTTAAAAACTGACCCGCAACTCTTTTTACCACAAAGTTCTGAGAGCGTTGCTTGTCTTGAATTGGTTGACTCAAATGCACACAACCGACCAATAAAAGCTACACTAAATATTAACGCAACCATCATTATTTTCTTCATGAACCACTCCCCGCAAAATAAGTCTATTGAAAATAAAAGAAACCTAACTTGTGTTATTCTCAAGATAAGACGGTTTAAGGTGAATAATGGTCTCAAAAAATTTGTTTTACGAAAAAAGGAGTAAGTGTTATTTGACTTGATTACGACCTGATTCTTTCGCTTCATACAACTGAGCGTCAGCTTTTTTGAATGCGACATTCAAATCGCTGTCAGTAAGCGCACAAGCAACGCCAAAACTTGCGGTTAATGGAATTGGAGCGTTTTCATAATAAAAGCAATTTTCTTCAATGACGCGACGTAACTTCTCAGCCAAAATATATCCACGAGTAAGTTCAGTTTGTGGAAACAGGATCACAAACTCTTCGCCGCCAATCCTTGCGACCATATCAGTGTCACGAGAATGAGAAGAAAGCAGTCCGGCAAAGTGTTTTAAGATTTCATCACCAATATGGTGCCCGTGGGTATCGTTGACTTGCTTGAAGTGGTCAATATCAAGCGCAACGACAGTCAATGGGAAGTTCGAACCGGGCTCACCAATCACCTGCTTGATATACACAGAATCAAGAAAACGCCGATTGGGTAACTTAGTCAATTGATCAGTGTTGGCTTGACGGTGCTTATCGATATTAATTGATTCCATCTCTAAATGACTTTGATAGCGGAAAAACTCACCGATAAACATAAGAAATACGGTTGCCAGAAAGGAAGATAAAAAGCGACTGATTTCTTCATCAGAATACTCAGCAGGAATTAGTTGTTGATTGACCAGCAGAAACCAAATCAATCCATAAACCACTAGATTGCTCGCCAAGCCTACTTGATAACCGAACAGAACAAATAAAACAAAAGGAAACGGAAAAACCCAGTAGAGACCGGTGTTCATATGCCCACCACTATAGACTAAGCCGAGCATCATCAGCGAAACACAAAGACCACAGATATAAGTAAAAAACTTCTTTTCATGAAAAAAATGAGAGAAGGCTACATTAACCAGGATTAGCGAGGCTCCGCCAAATAACACCGTTTTTAACAAAGTGTTTTCACTGTTAATATGTTGAAAAGCAAACAAGTAAATAATGGTACTACCGACATAACTTGTGAAATAAAACACGAATTTACGTCGTTTCATTTCTACATCTGCACTTGAGCTACGATCAATAAAACTGGACCACCAGTCGCTTTGCTGCATAAGCTATTTACAGTTCTTCTTGGACAATCTTTATATAATAGCTCAGTTTGAATAAACTAGCAGTTGTTTCGAATTGGAGTTTTTTTCAATGACAACCGCGCGATTCATTTCTATCGCAGAGACTACTGCCTCCCCCCATAATTCGTAGGCTTGTGGTCCTGGATGAAAACCATCACTTGCCATCAACGACGGCGTATCGGCAATATCTAATCGCAAGTGAAAACAGTCATTTTGCGTTGTTACAAAGGCTCTCATGCGTTGATTGAATAATTCGGCTCGACCACCCAAAATTTTTCTCAATGGTTGTGGTAAAGCTGGAAAGCGACTCATTTCAGGTAATGCAGACAGCACTATCATTTCTGGTGAATACTTTTCACGGATCAACTGCAATAATTGTGACTGTTGACTAAGCCAGGTATCAATTGATACGCCGGTAATAAGATCATTTACCCCGAGCGAAGTCACAACAATATTTTGCTTTTCCGACGGCAGGTTATCTAGGTGAGATATCATCGCTGAGGTAGTACACCCTGACCAGGCTTCTAACTGCCAATTGACTGAATAACGCTGATTTAAAAATTTAAGAATCTGACCGCTCAGGGCCTCTTGCTGGTGACTTGCGCCGACCCCGGCTGCAGCAGAATCTCCGATAACTTTAAAAGATAAACGCGGCTTATCATTACTAACAAAGCCTTGACGCTCACCTTTAGCTTCGGGTAAGCGAGGTGTTTTAACTCTCACATAAACGCCTTGTATCAACAATAAAGGCGATAACACTAAGTGAGTTAACCAGTGATTAAACACGAGTGCACTCCTTAAAATTCAGACGAAAGGAACTGCTCCAGTTTAACTTAATTTGATTTAGTTACAATTTGCAAGGCTGTTAATCCACTGGCTCACTAGGCTGACGGCTTGATCGTCAACAACTTGAGTTGCAACTGGTGGCATTCTTTCACCACTATTCAAGGAAGCCATTCGTGCTATCAAAACAGATTGCGAAGCATCTCCGGGATAAATTATCCGTGGGTCGTTAATTCCTAGATCGCCATCTTGCGGTTGGATATCACAAGCATTGGTGTTTGCAAGCGCAGTGTTTATCCTCAAGTCAATCTGCGAACCTTGCGCTCCAGGCCGATGACACCCACTGCAGTTACTGTGTAAGTAACTGCGTGCTCTGGTCTCAAGCGTTGCTGTATCATCGTCAATTGCCGCCATCGGGGCGATTAAATCAGCAGTCGTAATCTGTCCAACAAAACCGGCGCCAACTAACGCGCCCAATTGGTTAGCAGTATTGCCGTTGGGGTACGCCAAATCCTTATTGAGCTGGCTAGTCTCTAACCCCAGGGTATTATTTGCAGCATTAGTGTGGCACTCAAAACATTGACCTCGAGTAGGAATAATATGCTCAAAACTACCCGCAGTGACTATTTCTTGAGTGTTACCATCCACGAGCACGGCATCCGATTGGTCACCCAACCATCGGTAACTATAGCCTGCCCAGCCAGTGTTATGGCGCATAAACAAACGCGTTTCTAGAAATTGATCGTTGTGGGTAAAGTTTTTGATCAGTATGCTACCGGTTGGAAATTCAAAGTCTCCATCAGCTAATACTTCAACCGACTCTCCGTCAGGAATCGCAAACAATCGAGTTTTGAGCGCGCCATCTGACCACAATTGACTGGTGACATCATATGGAATTACCGAGTCGGGATAACTCTTATCATTGGTAGATGCAAAACATCCGGTGTCCGACAGGTTAGTTGGAATATTTGAAGACGCTGCGCCCGTGGCGTTAATCTTGTATATCCCCTCGCCAGCGCCCCCAAAATAATTTAACACGTAAACTTCGCCCGCAGAATCTTGGGCAAAACTCGAGATACTTAAACCGGTTAATTGCTCTTCTCTGGCCTGATAGCTCAAATCAGGCAATTGAGTGGCGCTGAACAAGCGCCCGGTACAAAAATCGCCATAAAAATATACACCTTGGATAGCCGGATGGTCGGAACCTCGATAAACATAACCACCAGTAACCGAACAATCACCACCGCCGTGGCCATACTCTGCAACCGGTAACACTAAGCCATCAGTACTACAATTCGGATTGGAGAAACAAGCACTCGCCTCCATGATAGGCCATCCAAGATTATCTCCGGCTTGCACTTTGTTAACTTCTTCAAAGGTATTTTGACCGACATCCGCGACCCAAAGATCACCGTTCTGTTGATCAAAGCTCCACCGCCAAGGGTTCCGCAGCCCATAGGCGTAAATCTCATCAAGCGCAGTCGAGACCCCAATAAATGGATTGTCCGCCGGAATGGTATAAGGCAAGCTACTGACGTCAATTCGCAAAATATTACTATGTAATGATTGTGTATTTTGGCCGTGGCCAAATTCATCATCAGCGCCCCCTCCATCACCGAAACCAATATATAAATATCCATCGGGGCCGAAAGCGATCGTTCCGCCGTTATGATTGGCTGCTGGCTGTACCAAGCTTAAAACGATTTCTTCGGTTGCTAGAGAAAGTGGCGTTGAACCGGAATCAGTTAATCGAGATATTACGGATGTCGTTCCGTTATTGAAATAAGAAACATAAACGTATCCATTGTTGGCAAAATCTGGGTCAAAAGCCATTCCCAGTAAACCTGCCTCTCCCGCATAGTTCACTTGTGCACTGAGGTCTGCATATAGATTTAAACTGCTTGCGGAAGCATTGTTGTCAAACCAGTAGATTTCACCACTCTGTAAAACGGCATACCAGCGACTTGAGTCTCCAGGCGCCTGATATAATCCGACTAAGGCATTCAATGCAGATAAATTAGGAAACGCTGCTTCTATGGTCACAGCAATGTTGCTGCTGCCGGGGTTAGCGGGAGCGACACAGCTTGCATTAGCTACTCGGTTTAACGCTGGCTGCTGGAGAGCGGTAGTGACTTCAAAAGTCGATTGAACGCCTAATCCCCCACCAACGTTGAGTGAGAGTACAGAGGTCACGCCATATGTTGACGCCGATCGCGTTCTAACAACAACAGTTTGATTAGCGCTGATGGATCCTTGAGTGCTTGTAAAGGCCGCACCATCGATACTATATTCTCCATTGACGACCGAAATGGCAACTTGTTGATTGATTCCAGTGACGGTTACCGAATTTGACTCCACCCAAGTATCAAACTCAGTTGTCGTTTGGGTGCTAAACCCGATAGGGTCAGGGATAACATCAGGGTCACCGTTACCAGATCCGCCTCCACCCCCAGAGCTGCTTCCACCGCCACCGCCGCCACAGCTGATGACTAGCAGTAACATGGCGCTAAAAACAAAAGAAAAACGCACTCTGCTGTAACCCAACCACATATGCTACCTCCGGAAATCATTTTATTTTTGTAATTCCACCGAGTTAGACGCACAAACTATAATTTCGGTCTCAAAAATCTTGTTAAGGTCCACACTCAGTATATGCCTCTGAATTGAGTGAGCAACTGAGAGATAGTCTTTTACGCTAATTTACGCCAATTTTGCGCATTGCTTCCGGTTAATTTCGTCGAAATGAGCTGAACCTGCGTTTAGAAACAATGCATAAACAGCGTATCTCGGTATACTATTCAGTGAAAAACTCTAAAAATCATCAACATAGATAACTAGCAACAATGCAAAACCATTTATTTGCGAATACCAAGCATCAATTTTACATCCTTAATTGTGTCGGTTGGACAGGCTATATCCTTACCACACATGTCGGCGCTATTTATTGGGACAAGCCCATCAATTATTACTGGGCAATATTTATCGGCGGTGTATTAGGCTTCTTATTAAGCTTTTTACTACGGCCCATCTACCGAAAAGCTTGGAACTTCTCAACGACCAAAAAAGTGCTGACGGTTATTGTCACTTGTTGGCTGTTGAGTCTGGTCTGGGCAATTCCAGACAACCTCATTTTTTGGGAAGTTTATAAACACGGCTATCGTCCAAAACATTGGGTCAGCTACATCAACGGGTCAGTCAGTAAATTTTATATCTATTTATGTTGGAGTTGTTTGTACTTTGGGATTAAGTTCTATCAAGGTATGCAGGAGGCGACTCAGAGCGCTCTAAAAGCCAATGCATTAGCCCATGAAGCACAATTAAAAATGTTGCGATATCAACTTAACCCCCATTTTTTATTCAATACGTTAAACGCAATCTCAACCCTTGTATTGGAAAATCAAACCGAAAGAGCGAATGAAATGGTAACACGGCTTTCTAATTTCCTCCGTTACTCATTGGATAATGACCCCATGCAAAAGGTGACGTTTGAACAAGAAATTACTACGCTAAAGCTCTATTTAGGTATTGAGAAAGTACGTTTTGAAGAAAGACTCGAAATTAATTTTGAGATTGATTCTGAAGCGGAAAAAGCCTTAATACCCAGTTTAATTCTCCAGCCACTGGTCGAAAACTCAATCAAATATGCGATCGCAAAATCGGAAAATGGTGGTTGTATTTGTTTACGTGCAAAAGTCTTCGCCCGTGAACTATTACTTGAGTTAAAAGACGATGGTCCTGGTGTCGAAATGGTAGATGGCGAACTTCCAAATGGTCGAGGCGTCGGTGTTAAAAATACCCGCGAACGACTGAGCGAGTTATATAACGATAAACATTCGTTTACGATTTCAAACATACAGCCATGTGGTTTACAAGTTAGTATCAGGCTACCTTATGAGATCGCTGAATGAATCCACTAAAAACACCGATAAAAAACACCCAATCTATGAAAAAGATTCGCACTATCATCGTCGACGATGAATCTCTTGCCAGACGCGGTTTAAAACTGCGTCTCCAGGCTTTTGAAGACATTGAGATAATTGAAGAGTGCACCAATGGAAGAGAAGCCCTGAAAGCCATTGAAGAGCATTCACCCGATTTAGTTTTCTTGGATATTCAAATGCCAGGAATCGATGGATTTGGTGTCGTAAAGAAAATTCAGGCCGACACCATGCCTTTAGTGGTTTTTGTGACGGCGTTTAATCAATATGCGATTGAAGCGTTCGAAATTCATGCAGTGGATTATGTGTTAAAACCTATTGAAGAAGAACGACTCACCATTGCAGTGGAACGAGTCAGACAACACCTGCAGCAGTCAGAAAGCGAAAACCATAAGCAAAGACTGATGGATTTAATCACCAATATCACAGGACAATCTCCCGCAGAAATCAACGACCTACTCTCTGCGGGCCAACTACCAGAACAAGGATATCCTGAAAAAATAGCGATAAAAGATCGTGGAGAAACGACTCTCGTTCCAAGTAAAGATATTTCCTGGATTGAAGCAGCTGGAGACTACATGTGCATCCATGCGAATGATCAAGTTCATGTACTGCGCTCCACCATGAAAAACCTCGAAGCCAAATTAAATCCTCAAAATTTTCAACGTATCCACCGCTCGACGATTGTAAATTTAGAACGAATCGAAAAAGTATGCTCGCATATCAACGGAGAATACTACTTAATCTTAGATTCGGGTTCTCGGTTAAAAATGAGCCGAAGCTATCGAGACAAGATCAAGCATATTATTTGATTTCATAACCCCTCTAGTTTTTAAAACTTTTTAAATCTGCACAAAATTCAATCTTTTTTCTGCACACTTTACTTCATTCAGGTTCGTCATAGCACCAACCTGAATGCTTATTTCTTGACACATTTTGGCGAATAAATTCGAACAAATTTATCAGAATATTTCTAGATATTTCTGACGTGAATTTTAACGTGTTTTGACATCGGTTAATCGTTAAAAAGATGTTTTATCGCATTCAGTTGATAAGCTTTATCTAACTTTATACCGCGGGTAACAACCAAATGAAATTAACCAAACAAGCACTAAAAAGTCCTGCCTCTGTAGCCGTGGGTGTAGCACTTATTCTACTGGTAGGAGTTTTGAGTTTACTTAAACTCCCAGTGCAATTGTTTCCCGATATAGAGCGTCCGCGAATTGCGATCCAAACACAATGGCGCGCAGCCTCGCCGCTTGAAATTGAATCGGAGATCATCGAGCCGCAAGAGCAAGTTCTCAAGGGGATACCTGGATTGGTGCGCCTGAATGCATTTGCCAATAGAGGGAACGCTTTTATCAACCTTGAGTTTGGTGTTGATACCAATATGGATCAAACATTGATCGAAGTGATCAGTCGTATGACTCGAATTCCACCGCTACCGAGAGACGCAACTCCACCTCAGGTAATGCTCGGCGGTTTTGGTGGTGGTACACCAGCGCTGACTTTTTTCTTCCTTCAGGCATTACCGGGCAATGACAAACCGGTCGCAGACTACATTGACTTTGTTAACAGTAACGTGACACCGCGATTAGAGAGTATCGCAGGCGTTGCGAGTGTCCAAACTTTCGATCAGAACAATCGCGAGGAGCTACAAATTCGTTTTGATCCAATTAAAGCGGCTCAGTTCAATATTGAAATTCCACGGTTGGTGAATATGGTGGTCGGTGGAAGTGATGTATCTGGCGGTTTTGTGGATGTCGGAAGGCGTCAGTATACCTTGAGGTTTAGCGGTCAGTATCAAGCTGAACAACTCGCTGAATTAATATTAGAAAACCGTAACGGGCGCAATATAAGGCTCGGTGATATTGCCACAGTCGAGGTCGCACGGAATGACGTGAGTGCAACCGCCTATCAAAATGGTAATCCCGCCTTCTCTATGAGAATCAATAAAGCGAATGGTGCAAATACCTTAGCGACCTTAAACCTCGTCAAAGCTGAAGTAGAAAAGATTAACCAAGAATTGTTAGCTGATAAACAACTAGTAATGGCGCAATCATTTGATGCGTCTGTCTTTATTTACAGAGCGATAAACTTGGTTACCGGCAACTTATTTGCAGGCGTGATTCTATCGCTTTCAGTGCTGTGGTTTTTTGTCAGACGTGCTAGGGCAACGCTCATCATCGCGACCGCCATCCCTATTTCGCTACTAGCAACATTTTTCGTCTTGGATGTTTTGGGTCGCTCTTTAAATGTCATTTCATTGGCAGGCTTAGCCTTTGCCGTTGGTATGGTGTTGGATGCGGCGATTGTTGTGCTAGAAAATATTTTACGGATGCGTGAGAAAGGTAAAGATAATCATCAAAGCTCACTTAAAGGTGCTATTCAAGTCTGGCCAGCACTTTTAGCGTCAACCACGACAACGGTTGCAATATTTTTACCGGTATTTTTCTTGAAAGACGTCGAAGGTCAACTGTTTGGTGATTTGGCATTGACCATTGCAATTGCTGTATCAGTCAGCTTATTGGTAGCCGTAGTTTTACTACCTGTACTGGCAAAGTTAATGATTAAAGACCGCCAGATACTTGACCCTAACAAACGTGTTTGGGAACGAGTTTCAAACTTCGTTATGAACATAACAAATACAGGAAAAAAACGTGCTGCACTGGCAACAAGTTTAATTTTCCTACCCGTCTTTTTCACTTGGTTGGCAACCCCAAAACTTGATTATCTGCCACCAGTAAAAAGAGATGCGGTTGATGCCAATTTGCGTTTCCCCCCCGGCGCAAATGTAGAAACCATCGACAAGGAAGTCGTGCAACCCATCTTAGAACGACTAAAGCCTTATATGGAAGGTACTAAAGAGCCGGCGCTTAAAAATTACTATATTTTTACGGGGCCTTTTGGCGGTAACTTAGGCGTTCGAGCGAAAGATCAAACGAAAGTCAATGAGCTGTTAGACGTGGTTCGCAATGAAATCTTAGTCGATTTACCGGATACCACGGCAGTAGCCTACCAAGGTAATTTATTTGGAGGCTTTGGTGGGGCCCGCTCGGTACAAATTCTATTGCAATCTAGCGACAACGAAGCGTTGATGCAAGTTGCCGCTGAAGGCATGGCTTGGGTACGCGAAGCAATCCCTGGTGCTTCGGTCAATGCTAATCCAGGTCTTGAAGTTGCCGAACCAGAGTTACGTTTGCTGCCACGCGATCGCGAAATATTGGAGCAAGGATGGACGAGACGAGAAATTGGTACTGTGGTTCGCACTTTGGGTGACGGTATGTATGTTGGAGAACATTTTAACGGCAGTAAAAGAATGAATATCATTCTCCGAGCCGAAGGTTGGGATGACCCCGATAATCTCGGTGATGTCCCAGTTGTTACCGCCAACGGCAACATCACTCAACTTCGAGAGTTAGTTGATATTAATCGAACCGTCGGGCCAACACGACTTGCCCGAATTGATGGCCACCGGACAATCACGCTTAATGTCAATCCACCGCAGGGATGGTCGTTAGAGGAAACGATCGACACGCTTAAGTCACAAGTTGATCCTAAACTTCGCCAAGCACTGCCTGCAGACGGCAGTATTCAATATGGCGGAAGTGCTGATCAATTAGAGAAAGCCATCACTGTGATGGGGCAAAACTTTTTATTCGCGCTAGCCATATTGTTTATGCTGCTCGCAGCTCTGTTTAAATCTCTCAAAGACAGCGCGCTTGTGTTAGTTACCATTCCACTGGCCACTGTCGGCGGGATTCTGGCGCTAAGATTACTCAACTTGGCGGTGTTTCAACCCCTCGATTTACTCACCATGATCGGATTTGTAATCCTTCTCGGACTGGTGGTCAACAATGCTATTTTGCTCGTTCATCAAACTCGCAACGCCGAAACCAAAGGACTTAACCGTAGGGAAGCGGTACATACTGCATTGAAAATGCGTTTACGACCGATTTTTATGAGTACCCTTACTAGCTTCTTCGGCATGCTGCCTTTGTTGTTAATGCCGGGAGCTGGAAGCGTTATTTATCGTGGACTGGCAGCGGTAATCGTGGGTGGTTTAGCAGTCAGTACCATTTTCACAATTCTACTTTTACCTTGTTTACTACAAATTAATTTTAAACAACTTTTATTCAACTTTGCTTCGCGCCAATCAAAATCAACAAGCTCAATTAACCAGGCCGACGACACTGAAACTAATTCGCCTTTATCGATTAAATCGGCAAATCAACATTAAATTTCTGGAGAAGAAAATGATAATTCTCAAGGCAATGACACTCACTAAGACTAATTTAATGAAGCGCCCATTGATGACAACTTCGCTCTTGTTATTCGGACTCGCTGCCAGTACAACAATACTTAGTAGCCGAGTCATCGCTGCTGAAGCTGGCAAAGAACCCCCTGCCAGTCTAGTGACAACAAAAGCAGCAAAGCAACAGCAAGTATCGCCGACTATTTGGCTGGCAGGGAATGTTATTAACCGTATGAGTGCACAAATCTCCGCTGAGCAAAGTGGCCGTTTAACGCAACTTTTAGACATTGGTGAAAGCGTTAAAGCGGGCGATATCATTGCTAAATTAGATGCGCGCGAACTAGAGCTACAAATTGCGGAGCGTAAAGCGCAACTTCGCCGTCACGCCGCCAATATCGACTATTTAAGCAAACAGCAAGACCGTCTTTCTGCATTGCTGGATAACAACAGCACCGCGAGAATTGAACTTGACCGAGTAACCCGTGATTTAAATATCGCAGAAGAAGAACGCAACAGTCTAAAAATTCAGATAAAGCAAATTAGACTAACCCTCGATAGAGCGACTATTAGAGCGCCTTTC
Source organism: Aliikangiella marina (assembly GCF_007004765.1). Classification (GTDB taxonomy): domain Bacteria; phylum Pseudomonadota; class Gammaproteobacteria; order Enterobacterales; family Kangiellaceae; genus Aliikangiella; species Aliikangiella marina. The sequence continues at coordinate 450,185 of NZ_VIKR01000005.1, read as the reverse complement.
AGTGGCAAAATAAATCGCAAACTAGCCGAAGTCGGTGAATATGTAACTGTAGGAACGACTCTCGTAGAACTGGTGGATCCCAGTTCCATCGATGTCAGCGTCGCCGCACCTTTTAGCGTTGCTCCCCACTTACAACAACAAGGCAATGTATTGATCAAGTGGCAGGATAAATTAGAGTCCGTCCCGGTAAGAACTTGGAGCCCTGCTGGAGACCAGGCATCAAGAACATTTAACGTTCGTCTTGATGCATCAAGCCTGGGATTAGTTGGTGGCAGCAGCGTTAGCGTCTCATTGCCAAGCGACCAAATCATTGACTCGACCATGGTTCCGAGAGACGCATTAATACTGCGGGATAAACAGACATTTGTTGTCACTGTTGACGACCAATTACAAGCGAAAAGAATCGAGGTATCTCTCGGCAGAGGCGTCGGTGACTGGATATCGGTAGCAGGCTCCATAAATCCGGGCGACCAAGTTATTATTCGTGGTGGTGAACGCCTGAGAGATGGTCAAAAAGTGCGGATTGCACAAACGCCAATCAACACCAGCGAGTCTATCGCCGCAAACTAGTTTCAAAACCTTGCTTGTCTTCTCCTCGAGACAAGCTTCAGTGTCTTGCCGGGTCTTTACCCGGCTTTTTTATATTTCTCTCGATGGCTGTTGTCTGAATAAATTCTAACGCCAATCTAAACTTAAATTGCGCACAATCTAATAGCGCGCTATTATTGTTGGAAATTCGTCCAATGGAGATTAATCATGCCTTTGAGCCCGATGGGAATATTACACACGGTGGTCGGTATGGTCGCTTTAATCAGTGGCTTTATGATGTTGTGGCAAAGCAAACAAATGACCTACAAATCAGTCACAGGTAAAACCTACTTGATCGCAACATTGATAACGGCAGCTTCCGCGTTAACCATCTTCCGTCATGGAGGGTTTAATGCTGCTCATGGATTGGCTATTCTGACTATTTTAGCGGTGTTTTCCGGCTTAATAATAGAAAAAACGGTGCTGTTTAAATCTTGGAACAAGTACTTCACTAACCTCTGTTACTCGGCAACCATTTTGTTTCATTTAATTCCCACAGCGACCGAAATCTTAACTCGCTTCCCTATGGATGCACCAATCGTTACGTCACTCAAAGATCCCTTTTTGCAAAAAACATTTTTGGTGATTTTAATTGTCTTTTTAATAATGCTGACTTGGCAAATGGTGTGGTTACGCCGTCAAAAGTAGCATGAATCAATAACAGGTTTCGTTTCAGCGAATCGGCGAAGCCTGCTTGAGTTTATTAAGCAAAGATAATTTACTAAAGCCGATTAATGGCTTCACTTAAAACTCGGCTTCAACATTTAGCGCTCAATCTTGTTAGGTAGCACCATGAGTCACAAGAACGTCAAACCTTCGGTTCCTGATCACCTACAATTCAAACGACAGATTTGTTTCCCGCTTTACTCAGCCTCCAACGCAGTCGTAAGAGCCTACCGCCCTTATCTGGATGAGCTAAAAATTACTTACCTGCAATATATGGTGCTTATGGTGCTCTGGGAAGAACAAGCGAGCAATGTCAAAACTTTGGGCGAACGTTTAAACCTCGACTCAGGTACGCTCACCCCGCTGCTTAAACGACTTGAAGCCAAAGGCTTTATTAGCCGTCAGAGAGATAAAACTGATGAGCGCGGTAGAATTATTCGTATTACTCAGTCTGGCAATGCCTTAAAAAGCCTGGCCAAAGATATCCCGACAAAAGTTGCCAAAAAAACCGGATTGACGATAGAAGAACACCAGCAGTTAAAAACACTTTGTTTAAAAATTGTGGCTAACTCACAATAACTATCGTAATACTGAAATGCCAACTGCTCTTGAGTGCCTTTTAATAACATACTCGATTACGACCAGACTCCTTACCACGATATAAATGTTTGTCGGCTCTGTTGATACACTGTTCAAGAGATTGATGAGGTTGAATCTCGCTGACTCCGATAGTAACCGTTACTTTTATCTGCCCGCTCTTTATTGCAATAACATTGTCTTTTATATTTTTGCGAATTTTCTGAGCTAGGATTACCGCGGCATCAAGCGGCGTTTCCACAGCTAGAATGATAAACTCTTCACCACCCCATCGTGCAATATGATCTTGTTTACGAATAAGTCCCTTCATTTTTTCAGCGGTACCGACTAAAACCTTGTCGCCAGCAGCATGTCCATATTCATCATTCACGTCTTTAAAGTGATCAATATCAACCATCAAAATGGAAAATGGTTTTTCAGTACGTTTAAACTTTTGTAGCTCACTTTCGGCAAGCAAACTAAACCCACGACGATTTTTAAGTTGACTCAATTCGTCTCTGGTTGATAATTCCATTAACTTAGCATTAATGGCTTCAAGTTCGAGGGTTCTCTGTTTAACCAGCATCGACAACTCTTGAGAGTGAGCCTTGAGCGACCAAATCCGCCAGCGATAGAACGCGCTAAAAAGGCCGATAGTCAAAAGCGCCCAAAGTATTTTCGTCCATGTATTCCAATACCATGGCGGAAGAACAATAATTTCTAATGTTTTAACTTTATCGCTCCATATGCCATCTTTGTTTGAACCTTTAATATTTAATTGATAGTTTCCTGGATCAAGGTTGGTATAAGTGGCGACCCGATGGTTAGCATCAGAATCAATCCAATCGCCATCGAAACCTTCGAGTTTAAACTGATACAAATTATTTTCAGGGGCAGAATAGTCCAATGCACTGAACTCAATACTAAACACATTGTCCTTAGGGCCGAGCGTGATAGTATCACTGATATGGATTGGTTTGGTTAACGGCATTCCTCGTTTATTTTGAGAGGATACACTGATAGGTTTATTAAGAACCAATAGTTTAGTCGCCGCAACAACCGGTCTAAATGAAGACAGGTTAATATGATCGGGAAATAATGATGACATCCCTTTGGGACCAGCAAAAATAATTTCACCATCAGACAGCTGAAGACTATGGTTAATGTAATACCCCTCCGAAAACGCACCATTTCGCTTATTGTAATAAGAAATCGTTTGCTGACTCGTTTCTATCTTCGCTAAGCCTTCGGTCGTACTCGCCCACAAATTTCCTGATTCATCCTCTTGGATACCACCAATTGACAAAGTCGCCAAATGCGAGTTCGGGTAAAGAGCCTCAAAAGTGAGTGCAGTCATATCGACCCGCATGCGATAGATCCCCGATCCTTGAGTGCCCAATAAAAAGTCGCCATTATTTGCTTTTGATATCCAGGTAACGACTCTTGGACTACGTTGTTCAATTGGACGATTTTCGTCATTAAGATTCACAAGCGCACGAGAGCGTTTATCAATTAAAATGAGGCCTTCTATCGTGCCGGCGTAAACGGTGTCCTCACTCATGAAAATATGAGTCACAGTCGCTACTGCCCAATGCCCTTTCACTTCCAGAGAGTCTCCATCTAACCAGTACAATCCTTGGTTAAATGTTCCTATCCATAAGTCGCCCTGGTGGTCTAAATCAAGTACAAAAATATTAGTATCAACCAACACATTTGTTTTTTCTAACACACTGGATGACGGGATCAGTCGATATAACCCTGACGTTGTCCCCGCCCATAGTTGTTTTTTATTATTATCAAAAGCCAAAGTTCTAATGTAACGTTGCTTAGCTGCCTGATTCTTGCGAGTTTGAAAGGGAAATAGCCAAGGCCCCACACGAGTACCGTCTTTATGTCTTTTCCATATCCCGTTTGGCGCTCCAAACCAAACATTGTCTTGATTGTCTCGCGCAAGGCCTCTGATCCATCCGCCTGGTACCGCTGCATAGGAACCAATTTGTTGACTTTCGGGATCATAAACCGAAAAGCCGCTGGTCCAAGTACCTTGCCAAATTAATCCAGCCTGACTTTCATAAGTACGTGTCATGTGGGCTGCGCTCAATAAACTGCCTTCATTACTCTTATTGGTTAAATCAATACCAGTCACTCTTCCGTTTTGATCGGAGTGTACGATCGTTAATCCGGCATTCGCACTAATCCAAATATCTTGATTTTTAATCTGTTTTATCGAATTGACACCACTTTTGATTAAGGCCTCAGACAAACTTTTTATTGGAAACAAACTAGCGTTCAGTGTATCGCCGTCCTTTTTACGGTAGACGCCTTTCCCGGTAGTGGCGAACCAAAAATCGCCTGAATCCAGCAGCTCGATATCATTAACTTGTTCGCCAATTAATGCATAGTTAACTCGTGTAGGATCACTTATATCAATGCCGAAAAGGCCTTCGGTTGTAGCCACTAAAAGCTCACCGCTTTTATCCAGCGCGATATCAAGTACCCAGGCACTCGCTGAGATATCTAATTTAATTGGCGAAAACGAGTCACTACTCTTCTGATAACGAAATAACCCATGGCGAGTCCCCACCCACATTTGTCCCGAGCGATCAAAGACCACTGTGGTAACGATATAGCGGCGCTCCCCATCTGCACCGATTAGGTCGTAATGCTTAAACCGATCTTGTTGGTACAAATAGCGACTTAGTCCGCCTGAAGTCGCTACCCAGATATCCGAGGTTTCGTCATCAAGCGCAAGTTTATAGGCATAGTCACCGATGGGGCCTACGCCTTCAAAAAGCTTGTCGCGTTTATATTGGATAAACTCATAGCCATCAAAACGGTTAATACCATTTTGTGTTGCAAACCACATGAAGCCACTCTTGTCTTGTAATATATCGGCAACAGTGACTTGGGATAGACCTTGCTGAACAGAAACATGCCGAAAGTAAGTAGGAATATTAGGCTTCAACTGCAAGTTTGTCGCTGCTTGTAATCCAATTGAGTAAACGCTAAAAGCCAAAGCCATTAACATACTTAAGTAATTATCAAGCGCATACTTCCGCAATTTATTTCTCAACACTCAACCGTAGGACGAAAAACTATCAGTATTAAGAATAGAAGGAGTCGCTGATTTAGGCAAACTGGCCAATATTAACTCACTTTGTAGAAAGGGTTTGCTATTCAGTACTCGCACGTTTTAAAAAGTTGTTTGTGCACTCCAATGGAGATAGTCAACTGATAACTTTTACATTAAATCCCTCTTCAGGCTCTGGTTCAGCAAAGTATTTGGTTACTTGCAAAAACATTTGTGGGGTATCCGTAGAAGCCCTTTCAGGATTTTCATCCCGTCGTTTCTCAATTTGTGACAAACAAGTAGCATCACTTACATCGAGAAAAAACAGTTGGTGGGATGCGTTAATTTCCGTAAATATCGATTTGAGCCATTGACGCTGCTTGACCGTATTTGCAGGAAAATCTAAAACAACATTGGTGCCAGCAAGTAACATAGATTGCGTCAATTGTTTGATTACTGGTTTAAGTCGATTAGCATACTCAACATAGTCTTCGAGTGAGGTTATTAGATTGGGATACAGCGTGCCCAACCAATCGTCTTCTGAAATCATCACTGCATTAATTTCTGCTGCAATTTCACTGGCTTTGGTCGATTTACCTGACCCCATTTTACCGCAGAAAAGTATTAACTGAGCTTTTAACATAATCACAACCAACTTTTGCTTAGAGTAAACCTAACAGAATAAAATTAACGTTGCTTTTTTAGTTTGAGAATTTCATCACCATTAATATCGAACTTATTCGTAGGTCGCCATCCAATACGTCGATAAAAGCCATATGCTCGAATTATCGGCTTTGCAGCTGCGGCTAACCATAATTCATTGTGACCTCGCTCAAAAAGCGACTCACCAGTAAGCGACAATAAATGCTGGCCGATACCGCTCCCTTCAAATCCGGCGAGTATAGCAAGCACCAATATTTCGCCTGATCGAGTGTCACCAAAACAAAATCCAACGATATTACCCTCGGTTTGCGCAATATGCCCGATATAAGTGCCATCCTCCACATAAGGCGTCCAGCTGTCTTCTGTCACACCTATCGACGCTAAATATTTTTTATCAAGAGCATTGTCGTTGGTTAAACCTCGAATTTCTATGCATCGAGGGAGATCATTTTTTGTTGCTCTTCGGTAGCGTATATCCACAGTTAACTCACATCATGACGATCAAATCAAAAAAATAAACTGAACAAGAACAACTTTATTGTACTTACTTTTTGCCTAGTTGATTATTCAAAAAAGTGATTAAGTTGGATGGTTAACACATTACTCAATGCCAATATTTTTTGCGAGCAGGGAGTATTTTCGGTATGACTAGCATCAGATTTGACTCAATATTTTTCGAGTTTCACCATGCATGCTTCTTCATTTGGCCTTCATTTGGCCTCCATTTGGCCTCTATGTAGCTTCAATAAAACCACTATAAAACCTCAATGCGACCTCAATTATCCCTCAATGACTCAAACTCTGAAAGTTTAAATTCCCATGGTGCTGATTCAGAGCTCGCTGCAACTTCAAAAAAGAAAAGCATTCGTATTAAAGTGGTCCGCGTTTTTTTCGCCTGCTCGTCAGACTTTAAAGATGTATTGAGGAAAAGGTTTCATCAAATGACAGTCTCCTTATAAACGGCTAGTACTTGTCAGCCATTTAACCCAACGCTAGTATGTAACTTAAAATAAAAAATTTGAGTACTTTGTTTGTCATGAGTTGGCAAAAAGATTATCAATACGGAACACTATTATTACTGCCACCACCGCAAGTAATGCAAATTGTCAATTCCCTTCGACAACAATATGATCCGCAATCGCATAAAATTTGTGTTGCTCATATAACGCTGACCCAACCATTAATAAAAGAAATATCAACAGACGAGCTCAATTTAATTGAAAAAATAATCAGCCAATTTAGCCAGTTTGAAATTCAGTATGGGCCGATTTCAAACCTTTCTCAAACATGTATTATTTTTCAAATAGCGCCTAAGAAAGTTATTTTGACACTAAGAGAAAAGCTCCATCAGACGGGCTTTTTCAATCTTAACTTGCCGTTTACTGAGGGTTTCATCCCTCATATGACAGTCAGTGAAATGGGTATTGCGAATAATGATTCGGTTATACGCAAATTGAATCAGAAGTTTCCTGTGAGCACCTACCACCAAGAAGCAGTGACTTTAATGAAGCCCAATCATCAATTCGTGTTTAAAACGGTTAGAAATTTTAATCTCAAACGTTAGTTAAGGCACAATTTATTCTTTTTTCATCCACCAGTAAATTGGCAGTCCTGAGATAATTAAAACGGTTCCCCATATTAATGATTTACTGCCGATACCACTGACCGCCCACAAGCAATAAAACATTGCCAACAAGCCGGTAATTACATTGAGATAGTTACGTTTGACAGGCCAACGCACAAAAGTTGTTTTGAGGTCAGCCGCAATTGACAACAAGTATGGAATAAATATTCCTAAAGTCGACATTAAAATCGCAAAGGTAAATAACGCGACAAGCCCTTCGCTGTAGTTGGCAATGACTAATACTGAAATAATGCCGCTCGAGAAAACGAGTGCTGCGATTGACACCCCACTTTTTTTATCGTCAACAAACTTCTTCGGTAACAAACCATCTCTTGCAGCAGTCATTGGCACTTGACCTTGTAACAAGATCCACCCATTAAGCGCACCGATACAGCTGATTGCAGCGCCGAGTGCAACGGCATACCCTGCCCATTCCCCCCATAAGAACTTTGCTGCATCAGCAAAAGGCGCGCTGGAGTTTTGTAATTGCTCGTTGGGCACAATACTCATAATGGCGATTTGTCCCAACAGATAAACACTTGTTGCTATTGCAAAGCCCAGTAATGTTGCTCGTGGAATCGTCACTTTCGGGTCACGAACATTCTCAGCGGGAATAGTCGCGGACTCGATGCCTAAAAAAGCCCACAAAGTTAATGCAGCAGTCGCCGCAATTGAGACGCTAATTGGTTCTTCGCTTGGATTAAATGGTTGAAGCGCGCTGCCATCAAAAACAAAAAACGCGGCGATCGCCATTGCTACCAAAGGTAATAGCTTTAAACCCGTGGTAATAAGCTGAAAAATACCCGCTTGCCTTACACCGCGAGTATTGAGGAAAGTTAGACTCCATACCAGCAATAATGAAGCACCAGCGGCGATAACCGGTGAATCTGTTAATTGGGGAAATAAAACACTCAAGTATGAAATCCCGGCGACCGCAATCGCAGCATTACCACACCAAATAGAAACCCAGTATGACCAGGCAACACTAAAACCGGCTAACGGACCAAAGTGATCGTATGCGAATCGGTAGGGACCACCCTGCTTTGGAAAACGACGACTCAATCTAACAAACACCAAAGCAGTCATCAGTGCGCCAGCAGCAGTCGCTAACCACCCCAGAATACTAACGCCACCATAAGAGGCTAGGGATGCCGGTAACAAGAAAATCCCTGAGCCTATCATATTGCCAACAACTAGCGCGCAGCAGATGATTAATCCTAGAGGTTTGCTGTTAGACACAGGTTCTGGAGAGGGTTGGCTTGGCATATGCGACTCTTTTTTCTTACCTTTTTACGCGCTGCTTTATGTTATGTCAATCGTCACACTTCGCATTCATTCATGAACGATTTTCGAACATGTGAAAGACTAGCAACAGCTTCTGGGCACTTAATCGAGAATAATTACTCATGCTCTATTGATCATAACGAGGTTTGGCGCTAACTTGGGCGGTCCAGTTTACGAGGACTAATCAATGCGACACTACCAACAATTCTATATAAACGGCGAATGGGTCAACCCTGCTGCTGACAATTCATTTGATGTAATAAACCCAGCGACGGAAGAGGTGTGTGCCAGCATTTCACTCGGTGCCCAAGCCGATGTTGATGCAGCTGTCGCGGCCGCAAAAGAAGCATTTAAGACTTGGTCAATCAGCAGCAAGGAGGAGCGGATAGCCATTTTTGAATCGATAATCGCAGAGTATAAAAATCGCTACAATGATATGGCCGCTGCGATTAGTGAAGAGATGGGTGCGCCAGTTTCCTTAGCGACCAAAGCACAAACAGGCTCGGGTCTTGGGCATTTGAAAACTGCCATGGCCGTTCTTAAAGAGTTCGAATTTACCGAGCAAAGTGGTAATAGTCGGATTTTTAAAGAACCGATCGGCGTCTGTGGCTTGATTACTCCCTGGAACTGGCCGATTAATCAGATAACCTGCAAAGTCGCACCTGCACTCGCCACAGGGTGTACTATGGTGCTTAAACCCTCAGAAATTGCGCCTCTGTCGGGTTATATTTTTGCAGAAATATTGGACAAAGCCGGCGTACCGAAAGGCGTATTCAATTTAGTCAATGGTGATGGTCCAGGAGTTGGCACATTGCTATCCAGTCATCCTGATGTTGACATGATATCTTTTACCGGCTCAACCCGCGCCGGCTCGTTAGTTGCGCAAAACGCCGCCCCAACGGTCAAGCGCGTGACGCAAGAGCTTGGGGGTAAATCCGCTAACATCATACTCGATGACGCCGGATTTGGATCCGCAGTCAAGCGCGGGGCATTCAGTGTTTTCAATAATACTGGCCAATCCTGTAATGCACCGACCCGAATGTTAGTACCCAATAGTCGCATGGAAGAAGCGGCAGAAATTGCAGCGAATGCTGCAGCAAGAGTTCAAGTTGGAGACCCACAAGAGGAATCCACAACGATGGGGCCACTCGTCAGTAGTATGCAATTTGATAAAGTACAAAACCTTATTGAAACCGGTATTAAAGAGGGCGCAAACCTAGTTTGTGGCGGTAGCGGAAAGCCCGAAGGAGTGACAAAGGGTTATTTTGTAAAACCGACGGTATTTAGCCAAGTAAATAACCAGATGACTATTGCACGCGAGGAGATTTTTGGTCCCGTACTATCGATTCTCGGCTACGATACTGATGAAGAAGCCATTGAAATTGCCAATGATACGCCTTACGGTTTAGCTGGTTATATCCAAGGTCAGGATATGCAACGCGTCGCTCACATCGCTTCAAAAATTCGCGCTGGTAATATCAATATCAATGGCCAGTCCGGCGACTTGAATACACCTTTCGGCGGTTATAAACAATCCGGCAATGGACGCGAGTGGGGTGTGCACGGGTTTGAAGACTATTTAGAAACCAAAGCGGTCAGTGGATTGGAATAGCGGGATATTTATTTTTTATACTTTTGAGCCCCTCGCTAAAATACTGCCAGGGGCTAGTTTAAATTGTCATAAGCGATGAATAGGAACCACTGATGCAATTATCACCAGAGATACTCGACCAACTAATGCCAGCGGATCCTGACAATGCTTTCACGCTTCCCGCCTCATTATACACTGACAATGACATCCTTAAACTTGAATACCAAGCCATATTCGAATCACACTGGCAATTGGTAGGCCATATTGACCAACTAAAAGCTATCGGCGACCAATTGATTTGTCAGGTTGGTCGAATACCAGTGGTTGTCGTTAGAAACTCATCAAATGAGCTAAAAGCTTTTCACAACGTATGTCGTCATCGAGCGGGCCCGGTCGCAATAAAAAATGCTAACGATAAAGTTCTCCGTTGTAAGTATCATGGCTGGACCTACACCCTCGATGGTGAATTAAGGAGTGCACCAGAAATGAACTCTACGCCTCATTTCGATGTCTGCCAATATCACTTACCACAAGCCAAAATTGAAACTTGGCAAGGCTTTGTTTTCGTATGCATTAATGAATCGCCGCCAGCGCTCGACGACTTATTGGAGGGTATACAGCAAACCATTTTACCAATCGACCTCTCGACTTTTTCTTTCAGTCATCGAGATGAATATTTAATTGACTGTAATTGGAAAGTTTACATGGATAACTATTTGGAGGGTTATCACTTACCCCATGTCCATCCAGGCTTGAATAAACTATTAGACTACCGTAGTTACGACACCATATTGCATCGCTGGCATAGTTATCAATATAGCCCTCTGGATAACCCAGAGACCGACGACAGTAACTTTTATGGTGATGGCCAAGCTCATTACTACTGTGTTTTTCCAAATCTTATGCTCAACATCTTACCAGGGCGTTTGCAAACCAATATCATTATTCCTGATGGTGTAGAAAAAACTAAAATCTATTTTGATTATTACTATGACAATATGGGCGCTAAAGAGACAGAGTCATTGATCGCAAAAGACCGAGAATTTAGCGACGAAATTCAAGAAGAAGATATTATGATCTGTGAGCAAGTACAAAAAGGCCTTAATTCTGGTAGCTACCAGGCAGGACGCTTGTGTATGAAACGGGAATCAGGTGTACTCCATTTTCAAGATTTAATCAGGCACTCACTAAAAAGTGCCTACACCGATGATTAGGGGATCCAAGATGTTTTCAAAAGCCATCGTGAGAACGCCATGCCAATCTATGATTGAGGGAATCACAACTGCAAACTTAGGCAAGCCCGATTATCACAAAGCGCTCGCTCAACATGCCGATTACATCGAAGCGCTCATTGAATGTGGTCTACAGGTCACTATTTTGCCTGCCGATGAAAAATTTCCTGACTCTACATTCGTTGAAGACACAGCACTTTTAACTCCCCATTGTGCAATCATCACTAATCCGGGTGCAGCGTCTCGTAAGGGGGAAGTTACCTCAATGATACCAGTGGTAGAGCAATTCTATGATCGCGTAGAGTTTATCGACGCACCTGGGACAGTTGAAGCCGGCGACATCATGATGGTCGGTGATCACTATTACATCGGGCTATCCGCGAGGACTAACGAAATCGGGGCCATGCAAATGATCACCTTTCTTGAGAAGCATGGTATGAGCGGCTCGATTGTTTCTCTTTCAGAAGTACTTCACTTAAAAACAGGGTTAGGCTATCTGGAAAACAACAAGCTACTGGCTTGCGGCGAGTTTTTAAACAAACCCGAGTTTGCGACATTCAGTATACTCGAGGTAGACCGAGACGAGTCCTATGCAGCCAATAGCCTGTGGATTAATAATCGCGTTTTAGTCCCGGCCGGCTTTCCGAAAACGCTCGCCTTGATTAATAAAGCCGGATACCAAACCAGAGAAGTCAATGTTTCTGAGTTCCAAAAAATCGATGGTGGCTTAAGCTGTTTATCGCTTCGCTTTTAAATTCGAGCTTATCAATAACCGATAAGTTTCGACTAATTAATTCAAGTAATTTGTTAAAAACCGTAAAAATTTTTTGTGACGATTTCCTAAATGTAACCGAAAGTTAACGGCTATAACTTTCGGTAATTTTCCCATTGATCAGCAACTTTTTTTGTTTTATTTTCGCTAACTGAACAGCTTACCACCGTTATTCAATAAAAATTCAACTTGAAGATTCTGACAAGGAAGACAGAATATTTTCCTTCAGTCTTTAGTGGTATTAATTCTTGAGTTGTCAACTGTAGAGTTGTTACAAAAGGACGGGGCTGCTCTGGCGCGTAATAAATTTTAAACACTGAAAAAAAGGTTTTGGGATAATGTTGAAAAAAATGATATTTTTAAGTTCGATGCTTTTAGTTGTTTCTTGTGCTTCAACAACTCAAGTTGCATCAAATGACAGCTCGCAACAAGAGAAAGTTGCGCAGAAAGAAGAAAAGAAACAGACTATCGGCAGAGATTGTGAACGAAAGAGAACAGGCTCTCGCTTTAAGCGCTGCTAATTTTTGTCAAGCAGGCTCAATCTAAAGCAGTGCAAATCGCACTGCTTTTTTGTTTCTGGTGCATATAGTCTTTTATAAATAGAACCTAAATTCTCTAGGACTAAGCCCTAACTAGCGCTATGCTATGGTATTAATATGCCGAGGCTTTACCAGCCAATGAATTTGCCAATCAGTGAATAATGAAGCTAGTCATCCTTGCCAACAAAGATATTGCTAGTAATATCGCGCTTAACTATTTGGTTCGCGGGTTGAAGCAACACATCATCCGGATTTTTTTATCTGATCATGTTGGCGCCCAATCTAAAAAGCCAAAAGCTTTGCTTGATTTAAAGTTTTTTGAACAAGACTTATTCAATCAGATCGTTTTTCCGAATATTGATAATCAGGAAACTAATAATAATCCGGCAAATTCTAATTCAGCAAATTCCCAACTAAAAACCTTTCACCAACTCGCCAGAGAATCGGGCCATGAATTGGCCACCTTAAACGATATTAATCAAGTCACCGGACTCGAAAAACTCACCGCAGAAGCACCAGACCTGATACTTTCTGTCAGATTTGGAAAGATACTCAAGTCACCAGCAATCGCCACAGCCAAACTTGGCGTCATTAACTTACATTCAGGATTGTTACCTGAATACCAAGGCGTTATGGCAACCTTTTGGGCGATGTATAACCAAGCTTCACACTATGGTTCCACGTTACATTTTATTGATAGTGCGGCAATTGATGCAGGACCGATAATCAATCGCAATACAGCCACTCTCGATTATTCGAAGAGTTATTTAGAGAATGTTTTAGCCTTGTACGAAACCGGCTGTGACGCAATGATTGAGGCGGTTACACAGCTCTCAAGCGGACAGGCTTTAAACGCCCAACCTCAACAGGGAAAGGCGGAATATTTTACCTTCCCGACAGATAACCAGCTACAAACCTTTTTTGAACGTGGTTTAACCCTGTTCGATACAAACCATATCATACAGCTAGTCAAAGCTTATCAAGGCGACGAATAAAGTCGATTCAAATCCTATATCATCTAGCACTCAGATAGAATAGCCTTTCCCGCTGCCACTGCTATAATAAGCGCCTTCAAATATTCAATATTTTCGATGGTATTAGAGATAACTTAATCAAATTCTCATCATCACCAACCCATAAAGGAGTCTTGAGAAGCATGCTAAACGAAACTCATAACCCGGAACTGACTAGTTGGGTCTCATCCGCTAACGAGGAAAATACAGACTTCCCAATCCAAAACTTGCCTTTCGCAATATTTCGACGAGCAGGCACCAACGAATCCTTTAGAGGCGGCGTCGCGATAGGAGAAGAAGTACTCGACTTAGCTGCAGCCAAAGACTCTGGAGCCTTCGACGGATTAGCACTAAAAGCCTTAGAAGCGTGCGACTCTGATGCCTTAAATGATTTTATGGCTATGGGTAAGGAAGCTTGGTCAGCATTGCGTCTTGCTCTGTCACAAGCTCTGCGCAGCGGGTCAGAAAAACAAACGTTACTTGAGAGCTGTTTGGTTAACCAAGATGATGTTGAATACTCATTACCCTGCCGTATTGGTGATTATACTGATTTTTATACCTCTATTTACCATGCGACAGCCGTCGGCAGTTTATTCCGCCCTGACAACCCGTTACTACCTAACTACAAATGGATCCCTATTGGCTATCATGGACGCTCTTCTTCAATCGACGTGTCAGGCCAGGCATTTAAGCGCCCGAAAGGTCAAATAAAGGCTCCTGACGCAACTGAACCAAGTTTTGCACCTTGCAAGAGATTAGACTATGAAATGGAAGTCGGAATTTACATCGGCAAAGGTAACGATCTAGGAGAGCCTATTTCGATTGAAGCGGCCGAAGATCATGTATTTGGCTTATGTTTATTCAACGACTGGTCCGCACGAGACATCCAAGGGTGGGAATATCAACCACTCGGACCGTTTCTCGCCAAGAACTTTGCGTCTACAGTTTCGCCGTGGATTGTCACTAGCGAAGCGCTTGCACCGTTCAGAGCAAGCTGGACGCGAGACGCCGCTGACCCTCAGCCGCTGGATTACCTCGAATCTGAGAACAATCGCGCGCAAGGCGGCTATGATATTGAACTAGAAGTTCAATTAGAAACTGAAAAAATGAAACAAGCTGGAGAGCCTGCCAGCCATTTATCATTATCTAATTTCAAACACTCTTATTGGACGGTCGCGCAAATGGTCACTCATCATACCGTGAACGGCTGTAACTTAATGCCTGGCGATATGTTTGGCAGCGGCACACAATCCGGGCCAGAGCATAAAGAAGCAGGCTCTTTGCTGGAGCTTAGTCGCGGTGGCAAGGAACAAATAAGTCTCGATAATGGTGAAAAACGCACCTTCTTGGAAGATGGAGATACCGTTATCATGCGCGGTTGGTGTGCTAGAGAAGGCGCTAAACGGATTGGCTTTGGTGAAGTCACTTCAACGGTTATTGCTGCCGACTAAATAAGTTATAAAGGGCGCTGTTTAAGCGCCCTCGTCTTTTATTGTGAGCCCAATCGCCTGCGGTTCATAATTCTTAATCAACGAAAAACTCGACTCTCAGCTCAACCTTTAGCTCTACCTTCAGCTCTATTCTTAGCGCAAGTTTGTTCCCAGTTAACAACTATTCTTGCTTACTCGACCACAATCGAAACATAGTCTTACATCAGCTCGCTTGAGCAATTAGTAGACAGTTGCTAACCTCGTCGAAATACCCCTGATAACATCAGGGAAATAAATTTTTGCGTCGCAATTAAAAAAGGTATAACAAAGTGAACGCCACTAGCGCCAACCCTTTCACCAAAATGATTAAAGCGCTCTCCAAAATAGAGCCTCACGAAATCAAAGCCACTGTCATTTCTTTCTTACTCGTGATGATCTTAATGGCGGCTTATTACATCCTTCGCCCAGTTAGAGATGCAATGGCCAGTGATTGGAGTGATGCGGAAGTTAGTACCCTTTGGACGATCAATTTTTTCTTTAGCTTCGCTATTGTCGCCTTCTACGGTCTCGCCGCTTCAAAAATTTCAATTAAAAAGTTAGTACCCAGTGTTTATGGTTTTTTCGCTTCAACTTTTATCCTATTTTATTTAGTTACCACAGTTATTGATAATACGACCTATATCGACAAAGGCTTTTACGTCTGGGTAAGCGTTTTTAGTTTATTTCCTCTCTCTGTGTTTTGGAGCTTTATGGCTGATATATACAGTCGTGAACAATCCAAAAGATTATTCGGCGTCATTACTACAGGGGCCAGCGTGGGCGCAATGATTGGCCCATCAATACCGTTATTATTCTCTGACTTAGGTACCTACAATTTAATGCTGCTCGCAGCGGTCGTTTTGCTTTTTACACTACCTGTCGTTATCTATTTACGGCGTTTAGATTTCACACCGGAACAAGACAGTTTCACGTCACCTCCTCGCAACGAACTCAATGCTTTAGGGGGTAACCCACTAGCAGGTTTTAAATTATTTCTTACTAACCCATTTCTGCTCGGAATAGGGATATTCTTATTTTTGTACACAGGTATTGGTTCGTTCATTTACTTTGAATTGAAAAATTTGATGGCAGACTTTACTCGGGAACAACGAACAGAAATTTGGGCTTTTATGGATCTAGCCACAAATAGTCTAACCATCATTGCAGGTTTATTTGTTACATCGCGGTTGGCGACTAAATTCGGATTGGGACTGACATTGGCATTTTTACCGATTATCGTGCTCGGCGGATTATTATCGGTGGCTATGTTGCCACTACTTTCAATTGTCGTCGGCTTACAAATTTTCCGCCGCGGCGGTAACTATGCGATTACCAAACCAGCAAGAGAAATGCTTTTCACTTATGTTGATCAAGAAACTCGCTTTAAAGCCAAGCAAGTTATTGACGTCGTGGTTTACCGAGGTGGGGATGTTTTTTGGAGCTGGGCTTTTACATTACTGACTACGGTAATTGGACTGGGAATGGCAGGTGTCGCCCTTGTCGGGGCTGGAATTGCTGGAGTCTGGGCATCAGTGGGCATTTACCTCGGAAAGAAAGCCGCTCAACAAGATCAGCAGACTCCCCTTAAAGGTGAAAGCCAAATAGGTTGAGTAATAAAATAAGTTATAAAATAACTAATAAAATCGGTAAAGAAAACCGAAAAACAAAAATCGGGAACAGGAGATCACAATGACAAAACGGCGAGATTTTATTAAAAATGCGAGTTTGACCGGCGTTGCCCTATCAACGCTCTCATTAACCGCGTGTATGCAAGAAAGTAGCAAAGAGAGTGACCGGAAAACTGAGCAAGAAACGAGTAATAACCAACCCGCCAAAAAACTCAAAATTTTGTTTTTAGGGGGCACAGGATTTCTTGGCCCACATACTGTCAACGCTGCTATCGCTCAAGGCCATGAAGTGACTTTGTTTAATCGTGGAAAAACGAATCCTGAGATGTTTAGTGAGCTAGAAAAAATAAAAGGTGATCGAAATACCGCTGACATTCAAAAATTAGCCAACCGAAAATGGGATGTTGTTATCGATACCTCCGCCTATTACCCAAGGTCAGTTAATATGGCAATGGAAGTGTTAAAAGAAAATATCAGTCAGTACTTATTAGTTTCGACGATCTCGGTTTACGCTGATTGGTCAAAGCCTGGAATGGACGAATCAACGCCTGTCGGGACTATAGAAGATCCAACGGTAGAAGAAGTCAATGGTCAGACCTATGGCCCGCTGAAAGCACTTTGTGAACAGGCAGCCGAAAAACAGATGCCCGGTAAAGTCTGTACGATTCGCCCAGGACTTATCGTTGGCCCCAGAGACAAAACAGACCGCTTTACTTACTGGCCCGTGCGCATCAAAAAAGGCGGTGACGTCTTAGCCCCAGGCGACGGCAGCGACTTTATTCAATATATTGATGTTCGCGATTTAGCAGAGTGGATGGTTTACTGCGTTGAACAAAATATTAACGGCATTTTTAATGCGCAAACAAACGGTAGTGATATTACCATGAAGCAATTACTGGATACTTGCGTTAAGGTTATTAATCCAGCAGCTAATTTAGTATGGGCAGACAAAGCGTTCCTCCAAGAGCAAGAGGTTGCGCCTTGGCAAGAGATGCCAGTTTGGATTCCTGCCGAGGGAGAATACGGCGGTAGCGGTATGATGAGTTCAGCTAAAGCTTATGCGAATGGTTTAAAAGAGCGTCCGATGGAGGTTGTCATTAAAGACTGTTACGACTGGTTTACCACCTTACCCGAGGAGCGACAAGCTAACCTTAAGTGGGGAATAAAAGCAGAAAAAGAAGCGAAGGTCCTCGGTGAATGGAAATCAAAACAAAACTCACCGGCTTAATTTTTTCGATTAAGTGATTAAAAATAAGAGCCTAGTGATATTTACTTGGCTCTTTTCTCTGCTTCAGTCTCACTTTTTATGCAATATCAATCGAAAATCGTTATTGTCATGTGCGACACACTCGTCCCGTTCTTCCCTGCAATAAGAAACAAATTAGGAAATCGTCTTGTTCGCTAACTTTCAAGTTTTGCATAAAGGTTTCTAATCGGTAACATCCCAGTATTAAGAACTTAAAAGACGATAAGTGAACTTTTTTCAACTATCACATGCATTCTTATCGTTTGTCATCGAACGCAATATCAGTCACATTGTTTGCGTCAATATTAACTCAACGAGACGATTATTGAATGTTTTTCAAAATCAATGTCAATATGAATGCTTCAAGTTATCAACCCAACAATCGATCTAAATCGACTAGCGAGTACTTTAGAAACTGGATATCAAACAAGGTATTAAACAATCTCCAATTTTTGCAGGGACTCCGCTTAATGTGTTTTATTGGGATGGTTTTATGCTTAATTATTAGTGTGTTTTTGCAACCTTCTCTATTCTATGGTTTCGTTATCCAACCGTTATTATTTCTCTTTCTCCTGTTTATTCTCCAGCGAGTCAATTCAAAACTTGCCAAAGTTGCTACACTAAATCGCAATCAATCAAATTAGTTTATCGACGTTAAAATCTTTCGCACTAGCGCATTAGACATTGTCAGTGAGATTTAATTGTTTAAACTAAACGACACTATTCAACGTAGAATGAGATAGATCCGCACATTAACCTTGCGGTAATTGATAGTGAAAAACCGAATTACTATGATTTTAAAAAGAAGTTTTAAATTAGTCAGCCTTTATCTGTTTGGCGCCATTTGCAGTGTACTTTTATCAAGCTGCGCATCAACTCATACCAAAACAGCGGGAACACTCGCACCCGATACTCAAACCTATAGCGACGCAGTAGTCCAAGTTTATGGAGCGCGAACGAAAGGCACTAAAAAAGTTTTGGCGGTTCACACTTGGATTAGTATGAAAGCCGATGGAGAGGCTGAATACACTTCTTATGAAATAATCGGTTGGCGGTTACGGCGAACTGGAACCGCATTAGTTGAGCGAAGGGGCAATCCCGATAGAGATTGGTGGGGGCATCAACCTGAACTTATTCTTGATATTAGAGGCAAAGAAGCACAGCGTTTAATTCCGCAAATCAAACAGGCGGTTGCTAATTACCCGCATAAAAATAATTATCACGCTTGGCCTGGACCAAACAGCAATACCTTTACTGCCTACATTGGCCGCCAAGTTCCAGATATGGGACTCGATCTTCCCTCTACTGCCATCGGTAAAGATTATCGAGAAATCAGCGAGTCTGTCGGTTTTTCTGCAAGTGGTAGCGGAGTACAAGCTTCTTTATGGGGGTTATTGGGAATCGCTGTGGGTACAGAAGAAGGGCTCGAGTTTAATTTATTAGGGCTCAATTTCGAGCTGGATCTGTTAGATCTGGCTATTGAGTTGCCCGGTTTCGGAAGAATAGGTCCCTCGGACGCGGGCCCAACCAATCCAGAGCCATCGAGCCCTTATTCAGAGCAAATAACGGCAGATTCGCCTCAGAGGTCCGAGGCACATGCTGCAGAAAAAGCCAATATCGCTGACAGAAAAGAGGACTAAAACGTCAGTCCCCTTAAGCCAATTTCAGCAGCGTTTAATTCAACTGCAAACCTTTTTTAGCGGCCACCGGATTAGCATACATTGTCAACAACCAGCGGCGTTGATTGGCGTCCAAGTTCACCATTCGTGATTCTAGATGAGATTCATCAGGTACTGATGAATTGTCCTTAAGCAACTCATAAGCTGCATTATTGCTATCAAATAAGCGGTAATTATTGATAATCTGCTTATCGATAGCGGCAGCAATCGATTTACTATCCTGAAAATCCCCGTCAATAATCTCACCAAAAGCAATGTGAACTTTGCCTTTTTGGCCAACTAGCCCGCGTGTAATACTTTGAATATCTTCGTGCTCACTTTTTTGATAACTGCCGGTTTGTTCAATTGTTGCTAATTCTATCGCTTTATCTCTGTCACACGGATCAAGCTCATAAGAGATTGAAACAGGTACAATATTCAACTGTTTAAGATAGTCACTAATCGACAGCTCTTTAGGTTTGTTGAGCAGCAACATCGAAATTAATGCGGCATTAGTTTTATCCAAACCGTCTTTAGCTCTTCCTTCACGCTGCGCAATCCAAATATGTTGTCCATTATCCGTGAGTGCGTGATGAATATAAGCCGATAGCGTTTTTGATGCCGTTAACATCGCTCGCTTGGTTTTTTCATTTCGCTTTACAATAAAGCTTTTGTTAAGGCGCATTAAATCAGAGATCCATTCTTTGGTAAGTAAATTATCACCAATCGCAATTTCTACCGTGTTGGCACCGGATTCAAAAAGCGCCATGTTTACTAATGCGGGGTCAAGAACAATATCTCGATGATTACTGACAAATAAAGTCGGTTGATTCATATCAAGTTTATCAAGTCCAGAATAAGAAAAGCCGTCCGTGCTTTTTTTAATCAGACGAAACAAATATTTCGCCATTTCATTCTGCACATCAGATACACTTCTTACTTGCTTGACACGCATTTTTAGTGAGACTTTTACGATTAGTCTCGCTAAAGACGGAAAAAATTTATAAATGTATGGCAGTGTATAAATTGCCACGGAATTTTGTAGCTCTTTTTCTGCAACTAATTTATTAATCACCGATACGACTTCTGAGTCACGATACGGGCGAATATCATCAAACATAAAATACTCTTTACACTTACACGAAAAACATAATTACCTTAACTTCCTGCGAAAGCTATCAAAACGACTCTCATGACTAACTATCAATCAGAATCTGTGTAACATGTTTTCAACACTTCTTGAAAATAAAAACGCGCCATTATAGCGGAAAAATATCGCTTGCCACTGAATTAATTATTAAGATTCATCATCCTATTCACTGGTCAGAGGATTGTAATGCAAGCACCGCCATTTTTTATTTGGGCAGCCGCTGCATTATCCAATATTTAGAATGAGAAAACGGCTCGTCAAATTCCGCCACGACTTCAAATCCCAGGCGTTGGTAGAATGTCATATTACGCGGCGTAAAAGTCTCCAGATAACAACCAGTTCCCGTTTGATCTAATTCACTTAAGGTACCTTCAAGTAAGCCCGGCCCTAAGCCTTGACCTTGAAAGTCAGGGAGAATGCCGATTATCGATAAATACCAGGAATCATCGGCTATAACCGAGCGAGACTGTGCTGCCATGTAATCACACATTGATTGATAGGCGTTGAGACTTGATGCGCCCATTTGTTTTGAAATGAATTGGCGTTTTTGTTCCGTTTTTAAAGATTCTTTTTCTTTGTCCAAAGGAAAAGACCAAATCGAAACGCCATAGTGTTGCTCAGGAATAAAGCAACGACCAAACTCTTTAGCTTCAACGATGGAATAGTCCATATACGCGAGCATGGCTTGATGCTTGTCAGCTTGCTCTCCACTCACCGAATCTTCCATTGCCTTATAAAAACCATCTTCCTTAAGCGCTAAACGCAGTGCTTCTGCTAACTCTGGAAAAACGAGTTGATAAGCCACAATTTTTCTCCTTGAATCATTTTTTGTTCTTCCAAGTTGTCATACTCGGTTAAATCAAGTTACACGCTCTCCATGTAATGCAGCATTTTTTTACGCATACTGCTATCCGGTAATCGCCCGGACATAGCCAGCATATTGTCTTTCATATGTTCGACCTTGGAAGTAGCGGGAATCGCACAGGTCACTGCCGGATGGGAAATGATAAATTTTAAGAAATACTGCCCCCAAGAATGACAATCAAACTCTTTAGCCCAATCTGGCAAGGGCTTATTCTTAACCGCCTTAAATAAACGCCCTTTTTCGAAGGGACGGTTAACCAAAACTGCAATGCCCTTGTCTTGCGCGAGGGGCAGTAATCGCTTTTCGGCTTCGGTCACTTTGATATTATAATTCAATTGCACAAAATCCAGTTTACGGGATTGCATAACCCGCTCAAAATCGTCGTATTGCCCCAAACGAGAGGTCGTGATTCCAGTGTAGCGAATCTTTCCTTGCGACTTATATTCGTCCAATGTGTCCAAATGGACTTGCCAGTCGCGCAGATTATGCACCTGCATTAAATCCATTTTTTTAACTTGCATTCTTCGTTGAGTCTCAGCAATCGCAGAAATCCCCTCTTGTCGTCCATTGGTCCACACTTTGCTCGCGGCAAATAAGGATGGCTCTGGTGTTAGTTGGCCAATTAATTCGCCGATCACCGCTTCAGATTGACCATACATGGGCGATGAGTCTATTAGCTTTCCTCCCATGGTAAAAAAGGTATTCAGTACCTCCAATAGCCTCTGTTTAGCAGCCGGCTCATCACCAACATTAAAGGTTTGAAATGAACCCATACCAATTGCAGGCAACCGTTCCCCAGTCGAAGGTATTTTGTGGAATATTGAAGGAGCAAGAGATACAGAGGACCGAGCCTGATTTGCGAACAAACCAGGAGGAGCTGCAGCCACCCATGGTGCTACAGTAAGCCACTTGATCACATCTCGTCGACTTGTCATAGGCGATCCCTCCTAAAAATGGAAACACCACACTATAACGCTTTATGTCGTTTTAACAAAATCGACTGAGACGAATGAATAGTAATGCAAATAAAAAAGCGCTAACTTAATAACGCTTCTTATGGTTTGATCGATGATTATAGCGCGACAATATTTTCCGCTTGAGGGCCTTTTTGACCACTAGCAACCGTAAATTCAACTTTTTGGCCTTCTTTTAAAGTCTTAAATCCCTCAGATTGGATAGCACTATAATGTGCAAATACATCTGGTCCGCTTTCTTGAGAAATAAAACCATACCCTTTTGATTCGTTGAACCATTTAACGGTGCCTGTAATTGTAGACATAACTTTGTTTCCTAACTATCTTTGCTTTGTTTCTTCAATTATTGTTTGTAATGACGCATTCAAAATCTTAAACCGATTCTTCAACGCCGTCTGCGATAGAAGTGACCTTGGTGACAAGCATCAAGTGATTAAAACTAATTCAACTCGACTTAAATTAGCGCTAAAACATGACTCTCGCGTTGCAACTTATTGAGTAATGCTCAGGCCTTTTTAATGTCAAGCAGGATAACTTCTAACTGTTTCGAGTATACATAAAAAATGTGACATTGCCATTAAAAGGGGTGAATTTTTAGTTATGAATATTCAAAAAACTTGTTTTACAGCAGTAAGTTACATTCACCTTTATGGTGCGAACAAGCATAATATTTTGGGCAGGTTAAGTGTCTAATTTTTATTTTGTGAACTGAATCACTAGCAATAATTGTTAAGTTTTAGGTCTAGCGATAATTAAGATAAAGAATTTTATTCTGCAAATATCTCAAAACTTTTTATCTTTCCAGATAAGCCTCTATCAACTCACCAAGTTTATCATTGAGATGCGCTTCAAATTCGTCGAGTTCTTTTTTAAACACTTGTAGATATCGTTCAGCTTGGTCGTGATTAAGTCGACGAGTATTCACTTTATATTCCATCTCGGGTAAATTTTTATCAAAGCGAGGAACGATTTCCCAGTGAACAAAGTCGGCATCTAAATTTTCAACGGATTTTTCTGCATACTGACAAAAAGCTTCAATATGTTCTGGCCCGTCAGGCCCTAAACAACCCGGTTCAACACGAAATAGTACATTGAGTTTTTTGTCTAAAGGCAAAGGTAAGTCATGCTTCATTTTAAAGCCATTCTTGATTTGAGTTGAGTTATCTTGTTAACAGTATAATTCAGTATTTCAAGTCTGCTCTATTATATTCAGCTTTTGACCGAACTTTTAACCCCGTGATTTTTGACTCTCCCTAATATCAGTGCAACGGATTGCATCAATGCTTAAGGTTGCCCCCTCTGCGATCTGCGGAGGAGAATCGATATGAAAGACTCAAT
Organism: Aliikangiella marina; assembly: GCF_007004765.1. Lineage (GTDB taxonomy): Bacteria > Pseudomonadota > Gammaproteobacteria > Enterobacterales > Kangiellaceae > Aliikangiella > Aliikangiella marina. The sequence goes on along the minus strand of NZ_VIKR01000005.1, from coordinate 426,239 downwards.
TTTCATTTGAGTCGACGTAATAGGCGAGCTCAACTCTCATTCCCTCTTTGTCCTTAAAGAAGATAGCTTCCCCATCAGGAAAGACCTGAATCTCTGGCGAATGAAAACCTGCTTCAGTGAGCTTTTCTTTAACTTGTATCAAGGCAGCCTTATTCTCGCAAGTGAACCCTAAATGATTTAAACCAGGGGCATAACGGCGATATTCATGATTAGGTTCATCCGCTTGTCTAAAATCAAGATAAATGCCTTCTCGATTCACAAAAACATTATCGCGGGTTTTCTCGAAACCGATTAACGGCAGAAGCGCATCATAAAAGTCGATATTGGCTTTTAGATCTGTTAACAGAATAACCAGATGATCAAGCTTCATAATGCTTCCTTATGGCATTGATAGTGAACAGCTCTCGTGTTCTACCTCAACGAAACTCAGTAAGTGAAAGAAATTTCCTTATCGAAATCTCTTATCAAACAGGTTTAGTGGCAATCATTCGACTCAAGTTGCTTTGTTTGAGTCAGGTTGTTGTAGTGACCTGATTTAAGTAACCTGATGTGGGTAATCTAATTTAAGCAATCTAATTTAACTAATCTGGGATGTAAAATCTTGTGTAAATCGTATTCAGGTCACAATTTCAGCTAAATGGTTATAAACATGCATCACATGCGCTAGCTCATATTCGTCCTTCGAGAGTTTCCCAAAAGCAAAATGTTCCTTCAGTTCCCCTTGATAACTGGTAAAAGCATTGATTCTATCTAATAAGATATTAATCGCTGCCGCAGTCGAGGTAACTTTGCTGTCAGTAAGCCTTAGTGAATCTTCTCCCGGAATTGGCTCATCGAGCGCATGATGCATCTTCCCAAGCGAAGCGAAAGTAGAGAAGGCACTCGTACCAACCACGTTTTTAAACGCCGATGAACGATGAACCGGAAAGCCTATCATCGAAAACTCGATGCTTTTGGCACAGTGCAGAAAAACTTTAACCGGATTCCAGTCGCCCGAGCTATTGAGAGTTTCGCCTTTTAGTTGTTGTAGTTTTCCACTCAAAACGTCTAGGGATAGTATGCTCCTATCCTCAACACGGCCCAGGTAAAAGCCAGTGGTGCCACCCGCTAGCAACAATCCACTGGCCGATAATCCCGCTTTAAGTAATTTTCTTCGCTTCACGATGTATAAAGTTCGAATGCTAAAATATCGATAAATCCCAAACTATCATAAATAAACACAAGCTGATAGCCGCAAAACCCGTTAATAGGAACCCGCTCAAACTTGCAAAACTCATTGGCAATCTTAATCGCGATCTTATCGTCAACCAAACAGTGATGAGACCTAACAACCCTGTAAATAAGCCCAAGATAGCCCCCCATTTGGCCGTGGCGACCATTCCAAAAAGCATTAAAAATTCAGAGGCTTTCATCGTTTGACTTGCCGCAATTGCGAACACAATCATCGTCGCAACCGCAACTGAGCTTGTCAGCCACGCAGCTCGTCTCGCGCCAAATGTGCGCGGAGCATCTCGATTATCTATCCAGCGGCCGATAGGACCGATAGTTAATACAATAAAGCTAATCAGAAGCGTTAGGCTACTTAGCACTAACCAACCACCTGGTCCTGCCAGCTTTTTCTTATCTTCAATTGCGGTTAAAGCGATTTTTGCCGGAAAAGTTGTATGAAACAGTGGACCAACAAAGTCGGGTAATTCCATTGATTCAACACAGCTTAAATCGGGCGTTGTATTCGGCGAATCATAAAATAAATTGAGCATGTCTCCTGCGCATTTTACTGATCGAGACGGACCATGTCCTGCATAGGGGAACTCGACATAGGTCGCATTTTTAAAGCCAGGTAAAATTGCTTTGGCCAGCGGCGGTGGGGTGATGGGATCCATATCACCTTCAATGATGAGTGCTGGAAGGTCTGTTTCAGTCATCGTATATTCAGAAGCAGATCGAGGCTCTGCACCGACTATCGAACACAGCTCCGCGGATCGTTTTAACGCTTCTTCTGTACCTATGGCAGCCCCCAATATCGGAAGCTCTTTAATATCCAGCAGTCCCGAGTTTTTGATTGAATCCTTGCCCCCGTCATTACACAAGATGGCGTCTCTCATTCCAGGACTCGAGGTGAAAAAGTTACTGGTCATTTGGGTAAGCAACTTAAAATAAGTCTCATCTCTTCGCTCAACAATGTCTGACCAAGCATAAATAATCGCTGGCAAAGCGGGGTAATTCGATTGTTCATACAGCATCATAAAAGGCAGCATTGCTGCCATATCTTCGAACACGTATGCCTTGCCGCTTGGATAAACTTCCGTATCTTTCACTTCTACCACAATTGGGTTACCCATCACCGATTGAGCCGCTTGTCGTATTCTTTGCCCCAGTTCAGGAAAGCGCTCTGCACAATCGCCGTGTGCCACACAGGCCTCATCGAGCTTTTTTAGGTCTCTGTCATACCATTTAGCAACTCGCCAAAATAACGCATCGTCACGAGCAAATAGCGGCATAATAGCGTCGAGCGCAATCGCTTTTATACCCTGTGGGTCTTGTTTAATATAAGCTTGACCAAGGATCGATCCGTAAGAAATTCCCCACACATTCCATTGCTCAAACCCCAAAGCCATTCTTAACGCTTTCACATCGCGGGCATTTTCGGTTGTACTATACCCACTTAAATCAACCCCTGATTTGGCGGCATTTCGCGCACATTGCGCCGCCGCTTCAACGCCGGCCATTTGGTTAGCGGCAAAAGTATCTACATCGCTCAATTTGGGATTTCGTGCATTGTAAAACTCACAAAAGTCATCTGAAAAACCGATACCTCTTTGCTCGAGAATATATAAATCGCGATGTTTGACTAGTCCATGGTCTTTAAATCGCTTAACATAAGTTAGCGCATGCGCGCCAGGACCTCCTGTGAGATAAACTACGGGATCGCTTCGTTTGCCTGCGGCAGGTTTGGCTTTTGCTTTTTCTGGGTCCTCCGCTTCTAACTTAGCGCTTTTCTCCTCGTCTTCTTCCGACCATTGCGCGCTTATTTTAACAACGTGTAACTCAATATATCTTGATTTCGGATCCTCCCGATTTTCTGGGACCTCGAGCAAACTACATTCGATTTCACCCGGCTCATAATCAAGCTCAGCTTTAAAAGGACAAACGATTGTATCTAGCTTGAAAGTATCGCGAGCAAAAATATCAACGCTTGATTCGGATGTAACATTATCCAGCGAACTGTCAATACTGGCATTGTCATTGGAATTCATTTCTAATGAGCGAGACTCTGCAGAAATGGCACTAACTGAAAATATCATCAAGGTTGCTAATAGCGCTACGGAATACAGATTAAAGTTCATAAAAATTGCCTATGTAATTATTTTTTGAGTTTAGCGAGGTATTCGACACTTTGTCCCGGCGTATACTGAAAAACAGGATCGCGATATTCGTCGACGTGAGCACAATAAACAGGCTTATCCAAAGTACGGCCAATAGTCGACATTAATCGAAAGATTAAGTTTGCCTTAAATTCATCGTCAATCATTACCGGGTCAAATAGTAATTCAATTTGATCGGCTGAGTTAAACGGACAATTCATATCCACCCCGCCTAAATTTACTGACAATAGATATTGGTGGGAAGGATCATTGATAAACGCGGCAAAATTATTCGGCAATGGAGCTTCTTTACCATCGACATAAAATATAAGCCGAGCATGACTACTTTTTAGAAAGTGAATCACAGACTGCCAATCTTGAGTATCAACATCTCTAATCAACAAATCTCGCTGTAAACCATTGGGGATAAATTCTGATTTGTATTCTTCCCACAGCATTGGCAACTACCTCCAAATGTTTTTTCATGCTAGTTATTTTTGGATAGTAACGTTTATAAAAACGCTCACACTATTGGAAAAGCGCGAGCCTTTGAACTGCTTTAATCACAATGATCAATGATCTATGATCAATGACTTGGCATTGGTTCGCCGAATGTTATTTTACCAAATTACGTTTGTGCAAAGATGCGATGAAAATAATATATCACACTATTGCCGCCATTTTACGCTAAAAGCTATTGATAGCGTTCGAACCATTCAATAATTCTTTTTATTCTCTCAACTAAATTTATTGGTTTTCCACTACGGGATAGGCTGTGCGTCTCATTTTTAAATATCACCATTTCGGTATCAACATTATTGTTTTTCAGGGCATAAAACCATTCCTGCCCTTGACCTAAAGGCGTAATCAGATCTTTATCGCTATGAATAATCAAGGTCGGTGTTTTAACTTGATTGGCAAACTGTAACGGTGAACGATTCCAGTAGTAGTCAAAGTTTTCCCATAAATTACCACCAAACTCTTTACGCATGGCTCTTGGTGTAAATTCTTGCGTACCCGCTTCAGATATCCATGAGCTTACGCTACGCTGCGTTACCGCCGCCTTAAACCGATCGGTTTTCGTGGTAATCCAATTGGTTAAAAAACCTCCATGACTGCCACCCGTCAAATAGAGTTTGTTAGCATTCAACCATTTTTTTTCGGCCAATAACTTATCGAGAAACTGTATATTATCTTGATAATCAGCACCACCGTAATCAAGTCTCACTGCTTTGGCATGCTCAATACCATAGCCACTACTTCCACGATAATTAACAAACGCAACAGCGTAACCTTTCGCCGCATACATTTGATTCTCTTGAAACCAACGATGTCCCCACATCCCGCCAGGACCACCCTTGATATTAAGCACTAATGGATACTTTTTACCCTTTTTAAAATTAATTGGTTTTTGGTAAAACCCCTGAACTCTCATCCCTTTATCGTTGGTAAACCAAAACTCTTCTAAAGTCGTTAATTGACGATTTTTTAATAGCGAATCATTGAAGCTCGTTATCTTCTTTAATTTTTTACTGCTTAAATCAAACTGATAAAGCTCTGCCAGTTGAGTAGCGTCTTCTAGTGAAAAGACTAAAAAGCGGTGATTAGCTGCGACCGCCAGATTAGAAACAGACATGTTTTTCTCAAAGACTTTGCTGACTTCTTTGCTGGCAATATCAACCTTAAATAATCGAGTAGCGCCGTGATCAGCAGCAATAAAATAAATCAGCTGACCATCGGGCGACCAAATAATACTTTGAGGTTGTCTATCAAACTTTTCCGTTAGATTCTTTTTATTTTTTCCGTCTGCGTCCATCACCCATAAATCGGTTTGTTCGTAAGTATCCTCAGCGTGATAATAGGCAATTAACCGGCCGTCAGGTGATGGCGTTGGAGAACTGTCGCGATGGGCATGGTCAGTTATCTTTTGAGGGTTACCACCTTTAGTCGCAACTCGCCAAATATCAGAGTTTTCGCTTCCATCATACTCTTCGCCAGTTCGGTTAGAGTCGAAATAAATAAACTTCCCATCGCTAGAAAGTCGCGCATGATTGTCATTCCAGTCTTTACCCGAAGTGAGTCTTGTTAATTTTTTTGTGCTGAGATCAAAGGTCCAAATATGGCTTCGTTTCTCATCTAAAAAACCAATACTATTAGATTGGTACAACGCATGTTTAACTTCGATAATATCTGGCTTAGCACGCTTACTTTTTTTGTCAGCTGCTTTGTTATTTTTCTTTGTATTTTCTTTATGCGTTTTTTCCGGGTCTGACTCTAGAGTCAAAATAAAACCTGAATTATCGGGCAACCACTCATAATCTAGTAAAACATCTTCAATGTCAGTGGCTACATTGGGCTCACCGCCGGAAGCAGGCATCATCCAAATTTGTGTTTGTTTATCTTTTTTACGAGTAAAAGTAATCTGTTTTCCATCGGGTGACCATTTGGGGTTACTATCATTGTTGCCAAAGGTAAATGGTCTTGGCTCTGAATTTCCTTCAATCATCCACAACGAAGCATGGCGCTTTCGGCCGTCTTCACTTACTTGCCTTTTTACAAACAAAATTTTCGATGCATCTGGAGAGATTTGTGGATCAGCAACAAACTTGAAATCAAAATAGTCATCTGGCGACAAACCGGGAAGCTTTTTTGCTTGAGTGCTTGTGGTCACTACGAAGCTCAGAAGCAAAGCACTTAAAGCGATTAACAATGAGCCACGAGAATAATGATGACTTTTGAGTTGATTGATAGGATTCAATTCAGTCTCCTAAATAAATAATTAAAATTAAAGCACTTGGGTAAAAAATTACCCCATTATTCCATTTTTACTTTTATTTTGCGACTGAAGGGCGTTTTCACCTAAAATAGACCCACTAATCAATTAACTTTGTAGGATCTCTGACGCTTATGTCACAAGTTTTGGAAGAGTTACTCGACTTGTTGAGTTTGGAAAAAATTGAAGAAGGCCTCTACCGAGGCGATAGCCAGGATATTGCACTCGGCCACGTATTTGGCGGCCAGGTCATTGGCCAAGCGCTCTCAGCCGCCAAACGGACGCTTGCATCAGAGCGCCCTTGTCACTCATTTCATAGTTATTTTTTGCGGCCAGGCGACGCGACCAAACCGATAGTATACGATGTCGAAAATATCCGTGATGGCGCCAGCATTTCAACTCGCCGGGTAAAAGCAATTCAAAATGGCAAACGCATTTTCTTTATGACCGCATCATTTCATGAAGCCAGCGATGGTTTTGAACATCAAGCAGAGATGCCTAATGTTGCCGGCCCAGAGAACCTCATGTCTGAGCTCGATATCGCTCGAAAATTTGCCGATAAAGTGCCAGAGCGGATTCGAAACATCGTTACTTGTGAAAAGCCGATAGAAATTCGCCCGGTTGAGTTTTTCAATCCACTGAGTCCAGAACAGGCGCCTGCAAAACGACATATTTGGATGAAAGCCAATGGCCCACTTCCAAACGATTTAAGAGTTCATAAATACGTTTTAGCCTATGCATCTGACTTTGCCTTTTTACCAGTCGCTGGTCAGCCACACAAAGTTTCTTTCATGCTCCCCGAGTTTCAGATGGCGACTATTGACCATAGTATGTGGTTTCACCGTGACTTCCGATTCGATGATTGGTTACTTCACGTAATTGAAAGCCCCTCCGCTAGTCATGATAGAGGCTTTGTTCGCGGTCAGTTTTTTGACCAACAGGGAAGATTAGTTGCCAGCACCGCGCAAGAAGGCGTGATGCGGAAGCGTAAATAAAACAATGTAACGAAGGTTAACTTTCCGCTTGGAGCATTTTCACCAATAGTTGAACATGCTCCGCCGTCTCTACGCCTCTATCGGTTAAATAACCACCGTCCATTTGGGAGATAATCCCTTTATCAAAGAGACGATGCGCGGCAGCAACCATTTTGGGATCAGCATCATGATGAACTTTGATGCCCTCTTGAGTTGAGTTGAGGTTAAACAGATTCAGCAACTCTAGCTCTTCAATAAGGTGCGGTGTCAATGACATAAGATTCTCCAAACATAGAAGATGGCTTCACCGTAGCATTTTTTTTAACGTATAGGTAGTTGTTATTGCGCCAGTCCACTTACCGAGGATTATTGTTCATTACCTGTTAAGTTAACCCCGAGTGACCTTGATAACAGCAAAGTTAATCTGTCAAAAAGAAAGTCACATTGGTAACCACTCTGACTTCTTTCTCGATTTTTCGCGTATCGCCATATCTTTCGCCTACATCTCTAATCACAAAACCTCCTTGCCGGGCCGAACGTATCCCTCCGACTTTAACGCCTGCATTACTCGCAAACTCATTGGCCGCAATGCGCGCATTCTTGGTCGCCTCTTTGACCATGTCTGGTTTAATATCGTTCAGCTTTGTGTAGTGATAAGCAGGCTCATTATTAATAACATCTAAGCCTTGGGCAATCAGTTTGTTAAGCTTTGCTCTGCCTTCAGCGACAAGTTTAACTTTCTCGGTTTCGACTTCGATTTCGCCAATTAAAAAATGCTTTTCTTCGACGAGTTTCTGATTCTCATCACGATACTCTTCTTTGTTGTAGCGGATAATTCCTGGTGAGATCTCAGTCTCGGTGAATCCACTTTGTTTCAGCGTTGAGACAATCGTGTTTTTATCGACCTCGGATTTCTCATAGAGCGCGGGGATTTCATTTTTACTGGAGCCCGTAACCGTATAACTAATTGTCCAATAGGCTTTATCGGCTTCGACTCTGCGCTCCGCAAGCCCTTTAACATCGGCTGTATTTAGTGCGACTCGCGAGTTATAAAGCGTCTGCGAAATAAAATAGCCTCCGACCGCAATACCGATCGCCAGAAAGAGTGCGGCAGGAATCAGTGGTGAGTTTTCGCTCGTATTGCTCATTGTTTGAACTCCTTGTTTTAAGGTATTTTCTGGCTTTCGATATTTTTTTACCCTAGTCGAATGCCCGATTTAAGCATGGTGTTGTTGGTAATATTTCTGTTTTCTCTAAAGTTCCAATTTTTTCGTCGATTTCGGGTTTTTCCTAAGTTTCATCTAAGTCTCAAAACTTAGTTATTTCATCAGCCTTTATAGCCGGCACCAGATTGGAACGTACCAGCCAGTCAAGTAGGTCTATGCTATACGCTAGTGCGCTGTTCGTTGTGCTAACTGTTCCATTCTCTGTTCGATTAACGTCGCAAAAGCTTCACGAGTGCACTCGCCTTGCAACTCACCAAGATTTAAATGATTATCCAAGTGCCACTGACAAAAGAAAAAACAGGCTCCTTGCTCACCCTCACCAAGCTCCAACGTAAAATATCTCACTTCTGGTGACTGCTCATCTAAAGGCGTTGTTAAATCTAGTGTTGACACTACTCCCACAAAAGCAGCCTCAGCATGCGCTTGCGGGGGAGGCATCTTGATCAATACCAAGGGATGATCACCAGCTCGTGAAGTAACAACATCAAAATCCGTGGCTTGCAAAGTAGTGGTATCATCAGGGCAATTCGATTCGACCTGTTGAATCAGATTGTTTAAAAATTGCTGTTGATGGTTACTGGCCATGAGGGAAAAAAAATAATCACTATCATCGAGACAAATTTGCCTGAACGCATAATGTGCCATCACGTAATGGCGCTCTCGTGGCTCATTAAGCCTTATGGGGAATTCATCGGGGGACAATCAGCTACTCCTCAAAATAGTGCCTACAGCTTAAAAATCGTGCCTACAGCCTAAAAATAGTGCCTACAGCTTAAAAATATTGCCTACAGCTTAAAAATCGTGCCTACAGGTATATTTAAAGCCTCACTCTACCTAAGTCGAGCGCATATTAAAACATCTCATCAATTATCTTATTGGCCTAAAACCTTATTGCGAACAATTATCATTTGCATTTTTATTTTTTCTTGTTTAGAATGATTCTCATTCAGGTTAAGCGGTAAACTGTGAATACGCGAGACGAATAGATGAGTTATCAAATAGAAGCATTTTTGGACGATGGTAAACCGTCATTAAAAATCTATGACGTAACTAAGCAATCACTTTGTTTATCTTGGACTTACAGTGGCTCGAACGAGGGCTCTCAGAGTAACCAAGAAATCCGTCAACTATTTAGGCAGCTTTTGCTGCTCACCTGTAAACAGGATATATGCAATGTTAGGGTTTTCAACATCACTCCTTGTCATTTCGATAGTTAGATTAGTCAGGCATCTCAATTATCGACCTACCTTACTGTTGAAGCTTTATGTTGCCTATATAAACCGTAACCAACGGTGACCCCATCTCTACTCGGTTATGGTTTGTCAGCCCGGCGAAAGCCGGGCATTTTTAATCTTTGATTGAGAACACCGGAACGCAAAGATTAAGGATCGAGCCAATGGGTCTCGAGAACAGCTTGCTCCTCTCTCATTACTCCTCGCTGGTAAATTGAGTGACAATCGTTTTGATGATCCTTAACTTGGCTCTATTTGATTTTGGAACGACCCAATCAAAGCCAATTGCTCGCCATTCTTCATCTGACTGGTCAAAACCGAGTTTGTCCAAAAAGTTTATCGGCGTCACAAAAAATTGCTGTCTATATGGCAGCAAAATTCCACCGTAGGCATTTTGATGCGCTTTTGCTTCAGCGTAATTTGTGAACCAATGATTTAAATAGCCACCTAATCCGTGACGACAGAAAAAGGTTTGGAAATCCAGCGCAGTTTCCAATTCCACTCTTGACTTGAGTGCCTGCCAATTAGCAAACCCGTTCTCTAAGGCAATAAGGTTCAACACTTGTTTACGCTTAACAGTACTCGGTGATTCTAGCCAATACTCCATATTAAATTGGGCAAGCCTAATATTGAGATCGCTTTGCAAAATCAAATCAGACTGCTTAATTTGTTTGTGTAGTTTAGCCGCTTGTGCTTTATAAAAATTAAGATTTTTGCCCAAAAGAATCGCGGGTTCAGTGAGGGTATTTCTTTGTGGAAATGAATGATTCATAAACGTCTCCTACTATCGCTTTCCCCTACCAAAGCAATCGATTACGTTTAAAAATAAACACTCATGTAAAGTTTATTTCTTTCTAAGGAGTGAGCATAACTCTTTTGTAGGGCAGGCGTTTCCCAAACCTGAAGGGGTATTTTAAGTGATTCGTATGCGTAAGCCAATAATTGGTTCTCTTCAATTTGATAATTTTTTGTTATTGAAAAAATTTTTTATAACCTCCTGACACTACCCTGTCAGGAGGCTCAGGCTAACCTACTCGACACACCCCTGATTCACTTTTCAATACATAATCACGAGGATAAAAATATGGATCACATGGTTACTTGGTCAGAACTACCTGTCAATGACATGGAAAGAGCAATGAAATTCTACAAAGATATCTTGAATGTCGAGTTTAAACGAGAAGATATGAGCGGATACGATTACGCTATGTTCGCGACTGACGAAGATTTGGTATCAGGCGCGCTCGTAGCAGGTGAAGGTTATTCACCCAGTGCTCAAGGCACGGTAATTTACCTTAATGGCGGTGACGATATCAGCGAGCCCTTGAGCAAAATTACTAAACTGGGCAACCAAGTTGTCGTCCCTAAAACCGCTATTCAAGATGGCGCTGGCGGATATTTCGCGCAATTTATTGATAGTGAAGGCAACCGAGTCGGTCTTTACTCAAAACAATAAGCACTTTACCAACTGGGCTCCGTCAACCTACGTCAGTTGGTGGAGTCTTATCAACACGCTTTACTAATCGAATTGGTTGTAAACCCGAAACAATCGCTTTTCTGTTCAATGGTGTTCCCAATTTGGCCCAATTATCGATTTAATCCGTAGATTCCTCTATTATCCGCAAACAACCATTTAGTGCTGAAAGTTTAGGACGCTCAAATGTTAAAACTAAAATCTGTTTTACTGATTATTTTTACTTTTGCGGTCATCGGCTGCAGCGAGCCAAAACTCCCCCCCTTAGCGTATGGCTCAAAAATTGTGGCTTTTGGCGATAGCTTAACCTATGGCGTCGGCTCAGGAAACGGGCCGACTTATCCGCAAGCTCTCGCCGAGTTAACAGGATTTGAAGTGGTCAATGAAGGCATCTCTGGCGAAACAACAACCGGTGGCTTACAACGATTTGCTCAAGTCTTAGATAAGCATCAGCCAGACATGGTGATTTTGATGGAAGGCGGTAACGACATCCTACGAAACCACAACCCCAAAACGACTAAACAAAATCTAGCAACGATGATCGAAATTGCACAAGCGAGAGAGATTAGAATTATTTTTATGGGAGTTCCAGAAAAGAAATTGTTTTCAGATAGCGCACCATTTTATCAAGAACTGGCAGAACAGTACGCCCTAGTCTATGACGGTGACTCGCTTTCTGAGCTGCTCCGCTCAAGACAGTACAAGTCTGACCCCATCCACTTAAACGGCGCGGGATACCAAGCGCTTGCTAATCGGATCTATCAACTAATGCAAACCAGCGGAGCGATTGATTAAAGTGATCAACCGACTAGTCACCCTGTTAATTAGTCGGTCTAGAATGCCCTCCTTGGCACAATACATCGCTAAAGGGCTTCGCCCGTTAAATCTACATTCGAGAAACTGCTGTACGCTCTAACACTAATAAACCAAGTTCCAGCACTAGGATTATTAATCTTGCAAGATTCATTGTTACCGTTTTTATACGGACGGCACTGATAGCCAGAGGTTGTCGGTTGAGAGCCATATCGCACATACAAATCAGCATCACCACTACCGCCGGACATTACGGCTGAAAGTTCAGTCATACCCTCTGGCAGCTCGAGGGTAAAGTGCTGCCAACTGCCACGTGCCCCAGACAATCCAGTTTCATCGAATCGCAATTCATCACCAGAACCTTCAGTGTAATCCGCGACTAGTGAAACATTGGAATAACTTCGATAAGCTCTGAGCATGACAAAATAGCGGCCCGCTTGAGCGGGATTAAAGCTACAAGTTTCGCTATTACCACTTTTATACGGACGACAATCATAACGACTTGTCGTTGGTTCGGCGCCAAACCTCACATAAATGTCCGCGTCACCGCTTCCACCCAAAATTTTAAATGAAGCAGTGCGCGCATTTTCAGGTACATCAAAATAAAATTCGACCTCATCACCAGTCGCCCCCGATACCCCCTCTACCGGTACTCCTTTCAGTAACATACCGTCGAGCTCATTTTCGACGGTTATATCGACAGTATATGTATCATTGAGATTATCATTGTCAGTAACCGTTAAGCTCACTGAATAAGTCCCTGAACGATTAAAATTGTGAGTCGGATTTCTTAAGCTGCTCTGCTGACCGTCACCGAAGTCCCATAGATAATTTACGATACTGCCATCATCACTACTTCTATCGGTAAAGGAGACTGATAACGAGTTCGCGGAATACTCAAAATCTGCATTCGGTCGACCAACAACCGGCGAATTGTCGCCAACCGGTATTTGATAGTTAAAAAACTCTGCGACTTGTGGCCATATTTGGTTAATTAGCACCCCTTGGTTGGGACACCCGCCAAAATGGTGTAGCGCGATCACATTATTTGAGCTTGCCGCTAAAACAGGTGAACCAGAACTTCCTCCAATGGTATCGCACATATATCCCATATCAGTGTTTGGCGCTGAACCATCAGCCAAAGTCACATCAACTCGGCACATACCATCGCTATTTTGATCACTGACGATAGAGAGCTGTTTCGGCTGTCCTCGACCATGTTGCGGAATAAAAATCCTTTCCTGTTCAATCGGGTCCCTAACATCTAAACCAAAATGCCCAAACTGTTGAATCTGTTCAAAGTTCTTAACCGTGAATAAAGTAAAATCAAGCTCTTTATTGGTCGCTAGTAATTGATCACCAGTGACAATCACCCTTCCCGATGTCGAACCAGAGTTACAGCCAGATTTTTGGTAGTTGAACCATACTTCTGTCTTACTTGGACCTGCAACGCCAGAGATACAGTGGTTATTCGTGAAAAGTCGATTATCCTCACCAACTCGCCACGCAGAGCAGGAACTAGAACCATTAATCAGCAGCCGAGCAACAGGTCGCGACCGTTCAAACTCAATCGGATGAGAATCCTCAAAGCAAGCAACATCACGACGCTCATTGACGCCACACGTTGAGAGAGGAACAAGATCTAAACTATCCGACTCAATATAGGCGTTTTCCAGTTCGTTTTCTGGAAGTCCTTCCATGATTGAATCAACTTCAATATGATAATTAGCGGCTAAATTATTCGGATCTATGAGCTCAATGATCACAGTCTCTCCAAATACTGTTAATGCCGAAAATGAAGTTACTCCGTTGTCTCCATCGCGCAACGTATATAAAGACGGATTCTCGTTACCATATCGATGTACTTGAGTGCCATCAGAATTTCTAACTTCAATATAAGTGCCTTCAGATAAATATAGACGGCTAAAATGAATTTTAATAAAGCTCGCGCCAGGACGATGAATCTTGATCTTTTTATGATTAATCGCACTGTATTGGGAAATTTTATCGCTACTGACAAAGCTTTTATCGGTAATCAACGCTTTAAAATCTAGCGGTTTTGCTGTTCGCACTTTTTGCGACTGTAAGTTATCTAGGCTCGCCAAATTTCGAGTTTGCGAAGCGGTAAAACCTGAAGATTTTGAGCTCGAAGAATTTGCGATTGAAGTAACAGAAAAGAGTATGCCAAGGCACAACCCGCTAGCCAGTATTATTTTTTTGCTCATGTTCAGCCTCGTGAAATAATTTTTTATTATCGATTCGATTATTTTTTAGATTTACGATCCATCTTGTCTCGTCCGTTAAATACTCGTCGTTTGTTAGGACGAGTAAAAACGGAAAAGTGTAATAAGACGCTAACATAGAGATGAAAAACGCTACATGGCTGAACGTGTCATTTATTTAGCCGTAAATGTCAGTGGCAAACAAAAATCAAAAAATATTGAGATATCTTAATCTGCGAGTGAGTGTGGAATGAGATCGATTTTAAGGATTGGTCGTATTTAAGGATTGGTCGTAATACAAAATCTAGCGCGTCCATCAGCTTTAGCTTGATAAAGCGCTTGATCCGCATGGTCGACGAAAGCTTCGATATTTTGAGTCTGACTCGGCACGCCACAAAATATACCTATCGAGCAACTCACTAATCCGGTGCCATTACCGTGAGTATGCTCAACCGCTTTTTTCTGCCAAGCAGCGATAATTCGCTCTGCTTGATGCTGAGCTTGGTCACTGGTTAATTGCGGTGCAACGATAACAAACTCTTCGCCGCCATATCGTGCAACGAGATCCCAATCTCGTTTGAATATTTGCTGTAATATCTTTGCCTGCAAGGCGATAGTTTCATCGCCTTTCTGATGTCCATAACCATCATTAAAATCTTTAAAATGGTCAATATCCACCATAAATACAGCGAGCGTGTCGCCAGCTCTTTTACACCAAGAAAATAAGTCCTTCGATTTATTTTCATAATAGCGCCGATTATAGATCCCCGTGAGTTGATCAATTTCACTTAACGACTTTAATCGAGAATTTGCTTCATTCAGTGAGCTTATTTTTCGTTTTAAATCATATAAGCCCACTAGTCCCACCAGCTGTGCGCCAAACACAAACCCAAGGTTAACCCAGCTGCGCTCGCCGTAAATCGGATAAAGCTGAACAATAAAATAAAAAGCAACCGTATTGATTGTCACAAAATATATTGCAAAACGAAACGATAAACGCATTGCAAAGAAGCCGAAAAAAGCATACATCAGTACGCCTTCATAGGGAAAAACAAAGCCAACCTGCTGCCAACAAATGACGGTAAATCCATAATTGACAAAGGAAAGCCATAACAATACGAAGCAAAGCGCTGGTTGATAAATCGGCTTGAAGTGACGCCAATAGGAAAGCGCAAAAAAAACAATGACGACTGGTAGCTGGAGCCCGAGCCGACTGACGATATAAGTGTCCTTCAATCCTTGTGGAATTAAACTGAGATCCGCGAACATAAACGCCAGAATCATGAACCCACCAATCGCTAAGACGACCCTTACGCGGGTAACATTAAAGGATTCGGAATGGGTTGGCAGCGTTTGAGTCACTAACGAAAAGGCTCTATCGACAGTTCAGTCTTTCAAGTGTAGTCCACCAAGCGGGATGCATCCAGAATTAGGTAAAGAGAACAAAGCTAACTTCAATTGGACATAGTTTGCTGGTAACACTAATAGCGAATAGTGAGTTTTTTATAACTGCTCGTGGTACTAATCTTGTCAATAAAGTCCGCGCTAAGAATGACTTGTTTACTTCTCAAACTATCGTCAAGTGCTTCTAAATCCACCGTCACACTGCAGTTTCGCCCTTCTTTTTTCGCCGCATAAAGATAAGTATCGATCAATCGCATTGCTTCATTCCAGTTAAACCAATCAGGGTTGTCACTGATTAAAGGAAACAGTGCGTAGCCGAGGGAAGCTGTCACTTTAATCTCATGCTCATCGATTTTCATTGTTTCTTGATTACAAGTTTGCATGATCCGCTGACAAAATGTTTCTACGCCTAGGATGTCTGTATCAAATAAGGTCACAAAAAACTCTTCGCCTCCCCAACGTATCGCAATATCCCCCTCTCTAAGGTTTGTCGTCAGTATATCGGCAAAGTTTTTAATCACGGTATCTCCAATATCATGACCAAATTGATCGTTAATGTTTTTAAAATGATCGATGTCCAATATAACTATTCCTAACTTTTGTTTTGAGTCGCTATCCTTGTGAACGCGACGAATAACTGAACTCTCCATTCGTGGCTGAATTTCTTTGAGGAAGCGGCGATTCTGTAATTTAGTCAACGGATCTCTAAAAGCTTGTTCTTGCAACTTAGCATTTAGCTGATCGAGTTTGGTATTTTTCTCTGTTATCAATTTGTTACGACTATAGAAAAATATCAATACCGTCGCCAAGAATAGCCCTAAGCCAACAAAAACCGCAGTTTGCAGCTGCTGAGCTTTCAGCTCGCTCGCTTTAAGCGTATTGTCTTGATTGAGACGCTGGATTTCCTGGCGACTTTTCTCAGCTTCAAAAATTTCTTGTAATTCAAGAACTCTCTCGCTGTTGGTTTCTTGAATTAACTCAAGTGACTTCTGATGGTACTGTTTATAATAGTTTAGAGCGTTTTCATGGTCGCCGGCTAACTCATAAATAATAGAATAGTCTTCTAGTGCCCATAGCATTGATTGAGGATGCTGTATCGTCTGGTAGATTTTGTCGGCTTCAGCCAGAGCTTCAAGTGCCTCTTGATATAAACCGGCAGTTCGATAGGCTATCGCAAGATTATTCAGTGAAACACCTTTCTCATATAAAACACCTTGCTCATCGGCAATCTCTATCGTCTTTGCAACAAGGGCTTTTACTTGGTCTAAATTTTCATCTCGAATAAACTGATTCTGTAATTGGATTAAGGCTCGCATTCTGGGTTTGAATGCTCCGACTTCCTCCCCAACGGTAAGCACCAAATCACGGTATTTCTCTGATAACTTACGGTGACGTTCAGCAGTTTGAAGCTTAGTTTTTTGCAGAGATTCATCGATTATCTCGGCTGCTGCTTGTTCCGCTTGAAGTGCCAGCATATAGTGAATATTCATTGCATTTGAATAGGCAAAAACTTCATAAAACTCATCTTGAAGGCGTTTAGATTGCTTTAAAAAATTCTCATTATGCTCCAAAGCTTTGCTGTATTGTCTCATGTAATACTCGATATTAATCTGCTGCGACAATACGTTCATAAGTACTAGTGCATTCTTAAATTCACTGGCTAGTTTTTCTGCTTGATTAAGATGAATTAGGGCTTTTTCGTACTGACTACCTCTCGATTCAATCGCTCCTAAACTGAGTGAATGCCACATAGTGAGACGTTCATTGTTATGTTCATCTAAATATAAAGCGACCTTATCCAAAAGCCGTTGAGCGTTATTGATTTCTTGCTTATTCAGTTCAACAACCGCTTCGGCTAGATTGACCCAGGGTTTTGCTTTGCTGGTAGCCTCTCTCGAAGACAGCTGTACTCCATACTTTTCGGCTTGTTGTTCTAAACCGACTTTATAAAGCAAGTAAATTAACCAAAGACGCTTAATGGCTTCAGGTTCTCCGATAAATTGATCTTGTTGGCTGGCGGTTGCTATCGCTTGTTCAAGCAACTGGATAGCTCGTCGAGGATTAACATGTTGATAGGTTAGTGCTTCGGAAAGTTGACTGTCATCATTGGTTTCAGATTCAGCGCTGACTTGGCACGAGATACTTAGCCAAAGTGCAACAAGTATGCAAGTGTTTACCAAAGTCTTCATTATAATTATTGACTACCGATTAAATACGACTCTTAACCCTTATAGCCCAAGTTAGCGCATAAATCCACTAACCCTGGGCTCGGACTAAACTTCAACCTTTAAAAGCGTTGATTGAAACAACCTAGTTTTGCTGCTTTAACAAATTGGCTGGTGAATATTGATCAGTAAGAATCTGACTATCAGTATTCCAATCAACTCTATCGCTAATACGACTCCAAACTTTTGCTAAGTCCACTCCATACTTTTTAACTCTTTGGGCCAGCTGCTGATCAAACTCTGGGAATTTTTCAAAATCACAATTACATGCAAAAATGACTCGATTCCCCTTTGTTGGTGCTTTAAAGATATGCAACTTACCGAATACATTTTGATAAGTGACAGATTCATAATCATACAAGAGACTATTACTAAAGGTGTTGGCGCTCAGAACACCGCCTTCATTGAGTAAGCTTTTTACTTCAGTTAAAAACTCTCTGGTCATCAAATGCTCAGGAATGTAATCACCATTGAAAGCGTCTAAAATAATCCAATCAAATTTTTCTTTCTTTAACATCGCACGTTTAACATAAACACGACCATCTTTTATCTCTGAAGTGACCCGTTCATCTTCTCGATAATCAAAGTATTGTTTGGCTAGCTTAACCACGACCGGATCAATATCTACGTTTACAATTTCCGCCTCGGGTGACAACTCATGCAGTACATTCGACAGCGTTCCTCCTCCCAGACCCAAGACCAAAATTCGTTTAGGTTGCGGATTAATTGCATAGGCTGCAAGTGCCCCGTGTGCATACTCAAAAACGAGACGATTGCTGTCGGTCATATCCATGCAAGCTTGATTGGTTATTTGTCGACGGCGAGTTTCAAACCGCATGCAACGCAAATCACCTTCTTCGACTATCACGACATTTCGATATATCGACCGCTCTTTAACTATTTCTTTTGCGTTAACTGTCCAAGTGACGCTAGCAGCCAGAACCATTAAAAGAATTTTTTTCATGATACGTTTTATTCTCAATTAATATACATTTAAAAACAGTGAGTGATTTAAGCTACCGAAGGTTGAGCCGCGTTTTTGTCAATACTTGAAACTATCCAGGCTAGACAACCAGCGATAAACAAAGTTGAAAAGGTTAACCAAAGAATTTGATTTACTTCCAACCAAAGCACCAAATAGAATGATGTCAAAATCGTCCCAATAGCACTTCCCATTGTTGAGACGAAGTATAAGAAACCGGCAGTATGCCCTGACGAGTCTGCGGAAACCGTTAATATTCTTACCGAATACGGCGCAATCATCCCCATAATGATACTAGGCACCAAAAATATGAGTGTCGAAGCAACTAACGAACCGTAGCGAGGATCTTCAATTCGTTGAAATACAAACTCAAATATAGATTCTGAGAAAAAAATTGTTGGCAATAAGGTGAGCGCTGCAGAAACGAATATCCCCCCATAGCGGATCAAGTTCGGCTTATAGAGTGAAAACTTACCGCCGCTCAAGTAACCTATGGACAGCGCCAGCATAAATACCGTAATAATACTCCCCCAAACATAAACACTACTCCCAAAATAAGGCGCTAACATACGTCCGCCCAATAATTGGAAACACATAATCGAAAAGCCCGCGCTGAAGGCGAGTAACAGAATGGTTGCTTTTTTCATTCGTCCTACTGCTTATAATTGTTGGTAAAACCACTGGTACGTTGCTTCAACAGTGTCTTTGCGTTAGGCCGTGTATACGCCATAGTCGACCAGCGATATTTTTATCGTTTGGCTATACCATACCGAGGTTAAGAATTAGGAGCAATAACTATTGCAGGGAAACTCTGCATTAATTGTAAACCACCTATAATCCGCAAACGATTGCTCAAGCAACAGATTTAGTTAATCAGCTTTTAATCAATAAATAGGCAGGTTAAACTGCCGATCCACCTATCAAATATTTTGTGGCAAATATTTCGGATGATACTCGATGCGGCGCGCTGATAGATTATTTCAAATCACCCAGATTTTACGCAACAAGCGCTTAGTCACAGCAAAACAGCTCGCCGAACGTTTGGAGGTTTCCGAGCGCACTATTTATCGTGATATTCAAGACCTATCCCTATCAGGCGTTCCAATTGAGTCGGAAGCTGGAGTTGGCTATATGCTGCGCCATTCACTCGATATACCACCGATTATGTTTGATGCCGACGAGCTAGAAGCGATGATTCTTGGTGTTAAAATGATTACCGCCTGGTCTGGTAACGAGTTAGCTAAATCAGCGCTATCGGCACTCGACAAAATTGAAGCCGTGATTCCACCAGAATTGCGCACTAACCTCCAAAATAGCAAGCTATTTGTGCCGACATTTGCCATCCCTAACCAGCACAAAGCCAATTTCGAAAGCCTGCGTCAAGCGATCAACAACAAGCGACAGGTGTTAGTGGACTACCAAAAACTCAACGGAGAGCACTCCCAACGCGCTTTATCACCGTTAGGTCTTTACTATTGGGGGAAGGTTTGGACATTGGTTGCATGGTGCCATTTAAGAAACGCATTCAGAGTGTTTAGAATCGACAGAATGAGTCAGATTGAACCAAGCAATACGCCTATTGCTGATGTTAAAGGACAATCACTCGACGACTATATCGCGATTCAGAAAGCTATCTACGAGAAAGAAAATCATTTTGATGAGTCTATGGCCTATGATAAATGATCACCAAAAATCACGAAGCCAAGCTAAACAAGAAGAGTTGCCACGAAAAGTGGTGGTCGTTGGAGCCACTAGCGGCATTGGGCTGGCCTTGGCAGAACAGTATGCCGATATGGGTTGGCGTGTTGGCGTTGCTGGTCGCCGTCTCGAGCGCCTCAAAGCATTCCAACAAAAACACCTTGGCCAAGCCTTTATCAAACAAATCGATGTCACCAACCCGATAAAAGCCTGTATTCAACTGGACTACTTAATTGACCACATGCAGGGTATGGAGGTTTTGATTATCTGCGCAGGAACCGGAGATATCGACCCTGAACTTGACTGGTCGATCTCAGACAGAACCATCGAAACCAACGTACAAGGCTTTACCGCTATTGCGAATCGCGGTTTTAAATATTTTTTAGAACGGAAATCCGGCCAATTGGCCGCTATAACATCAATAGCAGGGTTGCGAGGGGGTGACGTATCGCCGAGCTACAATGCGAGTAAAAGCTATCAATCAAATTACCTGCAAGGATTACAAAAGAAGGCTGTTAAAACTAACAGCAACATTCACATAACCGACATCAAAGCCGGCTTCGTTGATACTGCTATGGCGAAGGGCGATGGCCAGTTTTGGAAAGCGAGCCCTAAAAAAGCCGCAAAGCAGATTGTTAGCGCGATTCATAAAAAAAGGTCGGTGGCATATGTTACCAAGCGATGGAGACTGATTGCTTGGCTTTTAATGCTACTTCCCGGCTGGTTCTTTAATCGACTATAAAACCTTGCACCATAGATGCAATCTGAATAAACGCGCTAATTATTGGCAATTAGTGGTGGTATTAGGTTTCGACTGCTATCTTTTAGTTAACCATTAGAGTCGCCAATTAAAGGCCTAACGACATAGCACAAGCACTTACCACTTCATGATTCGAAAACTCGAAAAGTTGCTGCGTAAAATGTTGGATATTTTTTTGATCCAACCACCTGCTAATAACGCTAATACAGACTCTATCCGACTATTTTTTAGTGTCTCTTTTTTATCCGTTTTTGGTTTTGTCATTATATCGATATTTGCTTATGTTTCTTTCGTCAATCAAGCGGACTCAAGAGGTTACTTCTTGGCGATGCTTTCGGTAGCGAACATTGGCAACTATTTTTTATTGCGTACAACAAAAAATATTTGGGCCGCTGCGACTATCGCTGCAATTTTAATTCTAATTGTATTTTTTTACTTGTTTTTAACCGGTGGCTTAAATCAAACAGGACTCTTTTGGTGTTTTGCGATTGCTCCGTTGTTTTTCTTTTTTCTGGGTCATCGCTGGGGATTGCTCATCACTTTAGTACTATCAACGATTTCCTTATTGATACTAAATGTTGATGACTTTATTCTCTTGCAAGCTGACTATCCCGAAACAGTAAAAACCCGGTTTCCGATCATATTTGCGGTAGTTTGTTTTTTATTGTTTATCCAAGAGCTTTCTCGTTATCGAGTTGATGAACACAACAAGCTATTGACCGAAAAACTCGAAGTGGTCGCCAGAACCGATGAGCTATCAGGTCTTATGAATCGACGCGGCGCTGAGGAGGCACTATATCGCGAGTACCTTAGAGGTATTCGTAGTAAACGCTATGCTTCCGTTGCAATAATTGATATCGATCACTTCAAAAAAGTGAATGATCAATATGGTCATGCCGCAGGCGATAACTCGATCAGAATGGTCGCAAAGTGTCTTACCAATACCGTACGCCATAATGACTACGTCGCCCGCTGGGGAGGCGAGGAGTTTCTGGTGATTTTAACTGAAATTATCGACATTTCTAGCGAAAGAGTTTATGAGCGAATTAGGCAGGCTGTTGCGGATATAAGACTCTCACAAGGCAACCAACAATTTTCGATTACCGTGAGTATTGGCATTGCTCGATTTAGAGACAGAGAAGGAGTCGCATCGGTCATGCGAGAAGCCGACAAAGCGCTATACCGTGCTAAAGAAAACGGCCGAAATCGAATAGAGATAGCTGAATAACCTAAGAGGTTTCTTTTAATGGTGTCGTCTAACTAGCTGAATATGAAACTGATGACAGACAAATACCAAGTATTACGATCATAAAGATTGTCTAATTCAATTCCGCGAATAACTCATTTCCCGCTTAACTCGCCGTAAGTAATCTATAATGAATAATAGCAATATCGATATTTAGGCAGTTTTCAATTATTAACAAGCAACTTTTTCAACTGATTATCATCGGCTGTGCATTTGGTTTAGGCGCAGCCCTCGTCAATGTGTTTTTTAAAATATCTGTGTATGGCAATATGTCATTTCACCTAGGTAGTTCATTAGTACTCCTATGTTTACTGCGTTTTGGCTATTTGCCCGGTTTAATTGCATCTACCATCTCTTCGCTCTCGCTACTGATTATATTTGATAATCCTTACTTTTTTCTTCTATTAGGGATGGAAGTGATCGTTATTGGATTACTTTTATCCCGTGGGTTATTTCTATTATTCGCCGATATCATTTATTGGTTGTTAATTGGCGCTCCGCTCACTTTCGTGATTCTTTATTTTAATGATCCAGAATTTGCCTACAATAATCAGTTGCTGATCATGAAACAAGCTATCAACGGCGTACTGTACGCGGCTATTGCGTCAGTCGTGGCACCTTTTTTAGTCAAATCTGAGAGCGCGGTAACTTGGAATGGTGAGTTACCGGCGATGTCTATTAAAATCTTCGAGCAATTTAGTACCATTACGGCCATCACCGGTATTATGATTGGGCTTGTATTGGTTGAGCTTTCAGTAAGAGATAGCGGTAGACAACTGCAAAATAGTTTAAGTAACAAAGCCTATCAAGCCAGCGCTTTCATCAGGAACTACATTGAGTCGCATCAAGCAAAGATCCAGCAAAGTGCGGATAGTTTGGGTTTATATCGTCTATTATCAACCGACACTTTAACTTTTCTTAATACAACTCAAAAAACTTATCCAGGCTTCTTGACAATGCTCATTGCCGATGAAAACGGCGGCATTATTGCGGGAGCGCCTAATAATTTTTATGAGGTACTTAAGGATGCGCCTGAGAACCAACGTTCAGTCATTGATCGTGACTATTTCATTGAAGCTAAGGCGACGGGACGCAGTTATATTTCTCAAGCTTTTAAAGGACGGGGATTTGGCAATGATATTATTGTCGCGATTAGTGCGCCAGTTTATGAAGACAATCAATTTAAAGGCGTTATTGAAGGCTCATTAAATTTAAAAAGTTTTCAACAAATTGAGAACAACCTTGGAGAGAACTCTCAAGATTTCTTTATTCTTCTCGATAAAAATAACAATATTCTTTATGCTTCCAAAGCCGCACAGCTGAATGTCATGGACCAATTGGAATATATAATTCCCGACACCAACTATTCAGAAATCGCACAATTACTGCAAATCAATCAAGCGACAAATAGGCGAGATTTTTTCTTCGAGTCGAAGCCGACTGTCAATGGCTGGACGACTTTCATACTCCGTGACACCGCTCAAATCAATAATATTGTTGAGGCTTATTATCGATATCTGGTCATTCTCTTTTCAATTATTTTTCTTTTAACTTTTATTATTTCACGATTACTGTCAAAAAACCTTACCGGTCCACTCGAAAATATTGTTAATAATCTCACGCTTGATAGCTTGGATAAAAGATCGGATAAAGAAGACTCATTTACAGCAGAAATATTCTCAATTAAACAAAGACTACGCCAAGCAAAACGCGTTTATCTCGACTTCCAAAACGAGTTGCAACTCGAAGTTGAAAAGCGAACTCGCGAACTATCAGATGCTAATATTAAATTGGAAAAACTATCGAGAGAAGACAGTTTGACAAAGTTGTTAAATCGGCGCGCATTCGACGAAGAACTCGTCAACGATCTCAAAAAGTCGATTCGATTTCAAACGCCAATGTGTCTTGCCCTGGTTGATATTGATCATTTTAAAAATATTAATGATTCTTATGGACACCCCGTCGGTGACAAATTCATTCAGTTCCTTGGAAAAAGTTTAAAGCAGAATATGCAAAGAAACACCGATATTGTAGCTAGAGTTGGCGGAGAGGAGTTCGCTATTTTATTTCATGCCGATAGTCCAACTGCCTGTCAGTCGAAACTTGAATCATGTCGTGCTGCTGCAATGTCGATAAAACTTGATGTCAATGATAAAAAACTTGGCATCAGTATTAGCATCGGTGCCTTATTTATTATTCCGCCACCCGATATTACCGCAAAAGAACTCTATACAAGAGCAGACCAATTGCTCTACAAAAGCAAAACGGAAGGTCGAAATAGGCTAACCTTTCAAATCTTTGACTAAAATATTTTACTGCGAGCGACCAATGCTTGAGAAACCACCCTCCCATCATTGACCTTAACTTCACATACATGCTCATTGAGTAAGCTGAAGCTACCATCAGCGGTTAATTCGATAGTCCTAGGATCCACTTCGACAAAAGTAAAGCCCTGTTCATCAGCTCGTGTTTTCAATTCTACTACAGTGTTCCCAGAAGAATTAAGCTGGCAAAAATCATAGACGTTTTGTTGGGTCGCCGAATCGAAGTAAACCAATGCGGTAAACCCGAAAACAGCGGCGATGACGATGACAAAACCCACTTTCACTGAGTCAATACTCCTGTTGATTGAAACAAGTGCCCCCCTTAGAGAGCCTTAGCGATATTTTCAACACTCTCGCGCGCATCGCCAAAAAGCATATTGGTATTCTCTTTAAAGAATAGCGGGTTTTGCACACCTGCATATCCGGGATTCATTGAGCGCTTAAAGACAATCACTTGTTTGGCGTTCCATACTTCCAACACCGGCATTCCCGCAATCGGACTATTAGGATCTTCAGCCGCAGACGGGTTTACTGTGTCGTTGGCACCGATGACTAAAACAACATCGGTCTCTGGAAAATCATCGTTTATTTCATCCATTTCCAACACGATATCATAGGGCACTTTCGCTTCTGCGAGCAATACATTCATATGACCCGGTAGACGTCCCGCGACAGGGTGGATGCCAAAGCGAACCTCAACTCCACGATCGCGAAGTGTCTTGGTAATTTCATAAACCGGGTACTGAGCATGGGCTACCGCCATTCCATAACCGGGAGTGATGATTACCGACTTGGCATTAGTTAGCATATCAGCAACATCCTCAGCATTGGTTTCGATATATTCTCCGTATTCTTGGTCAGTACTAATGGTCACTTCGGTGCCAAAACCACCGGCGATCACGCTGATAAAAGAACGATTCATTGCTCGGCACATGATATAACTTAAGATGGCGCCTGAAGAGCCCACCAATGCACCCGTAACAATTAACAGATCATTCCCTAACATAAATCCAGCGGCGGCAGCGGCCCACCCCGAATAGGAATTAAGCATTGAGACGACCACAGGCATGTCAGCACCGCCAATTGAAGCAACTAAATGCCAGCCAAAGACTAAGGCGATTACGGTCATGATCATCAAAGCAATCATATGTCCTTCTTGCTGGACGAAATATACCATTAGGGAAAAGCTGACGATCCCCGCAAGCAAATTCATTTTATGTCTGTGCGGTAACATTAATGGTGAGCTACTGATGATTCCGCGAAGTTTGCCAAAAGCAACAACAGAGCCAGTAAATGTCACGGCACCAATGAACACACCGAGAAACACCTCGACTAAATGAATATTGAGCATCATTCCGGACATCGCTGCGTGATCAAGAAAGCTGTTAAATCCAACCGCAACCGCAGCTAAGCCGACAAAACTATGAAGCATTGCCACAAGTTCAGGCATTTGAGTCATTTCTACTTTCAACGCGAA
Organism: Aliikangiella marina; assembly: GCF_007004765.1. Lineage (GTDB taxonomy): Bacteria > Pseudomonadota > Gammaproteobacteria > Enterobacterales > Kangiellaceae > Aliikangiella > Aliikangiella marina. The sequence goes on along the minus strand of NZ_VIKR01000005.1, from coordinate 400,044 downwards.
CCGAGCGCCAATGGCGCCACCTATCACCATCGCCACAATGATGTATTCAAGATTAGTCACTGATGGATTTAAAATCGTTGCGACCAGCGCAATCGTCATACCGATAATGCCATACCAGTTGCCATGCTCAGCAGACTCTTGTTTGCTCAAACCCGCAAGACTGAATATAAATAGTACCGCAGCGACAAAATAAGCGCCGTTGATCAGTGCCATATCGCCTTCAAACATACTGCTAGACTCCGCTGTTTTTTGAACTAGATCTGCAGCTTTTACTGTTACTTCACTCATCGCCTAGTCCTCCTTCCTAAACATTTTTAACATCCGCTTGGTCACAACGAACCCGCCAACAACATTGATAAAGGCGATTAAGACAGCAAATATCGAGATCCACATAACGACTTGGTTACTACTCGATATTTGTAATAAAGCCCCAACAACAATAATTCCACTGATGGCATTGGTCACGCTCATCAGAGGCGTATGCAAGGAGTGAGAAACATTCCAAACAACGTAATAACCGATAATGCAGGCGAGAACAAAAATAGTGAAGTGTTGCATGAAATCTGCCGGCGCAACCATCGACAACCAACCGAAGAACAAGCCACCTAAAAGCAACATGATATGTTTGCCCATACCCGATGACTTTTTTTCAACCTTTTCGACCTTGGGCGGTTCTGCAACTTTTGGCGGCGGTGCGGCACTCACTTTTACTGGGGGGGGTGGCCAGGTTACCTCACCGGCTTTGGTCACCGTCACGTTTCGAATAATTTCATCATCGAAATTTAGGGCGATTTCACCATTTTTCTCGGGGCACAGTAATTTAACTAAATTTAAAATATTATTTGAAAAAAGTTGGCTCGCTTGAGTCGGTAACCGAGAAGGCATATCGCTGTATCCGATAATGGTTACACCGTCAACTTCAACCGATTTATCCTTCTCAGTTAATTCACAGTTGCCGCCTCCAAGAGCGGCCAGATCAACGATAACGCTGCCGCGTTTCATCGAGCGCACCATTTCCGCTGTGATCAACTTTGGCGCAGGCTTTCCTGGAATCATCGCTGTGGTGATAATAATATCGACTTCTTTTGCCTGTTCAGCAAACAAAGCCATCTCGGCTTCTATGAATGCTTTACTCATCACCTTGGCGTAACCATCGCCACTACCCGCTTCTTCCTCTTCTTCAAAATCAAGCTCAAGGAACTCAGCGCCCATACTCTCAATTTGCTCTTTTACCTCGGGACGCGTGTCGAAGGCTCTAACAATTGCCCCTAAACTCCCTGCAGTCCCAAGAGCAGCAAGCCCGGCAACACCAGCGCCGATTATCATAACTTTCGCAGGGGGTACCTTTCCGGCAGCGGTGATCTGTCCAGTGAAGAAGCTGCCAAATTGATGGGACGCCTCAACTACTGCCCGATACCCTGCGATATTCGCCATTGAGCTCAACGCATCCATGGACTGCGCTCGCGATATTCGCGGAACCATATCCATGGCAAGTAAGTTGATATTTTTCTCAGCGACTTTTTTCAATAGCGCTTCGTTTTGTGCGGGGTAGAAAAAGCTGATTAGGGTCGCGCCGGACTTTATAGAATCAAGCTCAGGCTCAGTTGGTGGGTTAACTTTAAAAATTAAATCCGCTTGCATTACCGCTTGAGCGTTACTAATTTCAGCACCCGCTTCTTCATACATCGCATCAGAAAAGCTCGCCAAACTGCCCGCACCTGACTCGACAAGTACCTCGAAATTTAGCTTAACGAGTTGTTTTACACTCGAAGGTGAAGCCGCCACTCGCGCTTCATTGACTGTGGTTTCTTTGATAATCCCAATTTGCATGGTTGTGCCCTACGAATAAGGACCTAAAAACTGCTTGCTTATGATAGGCCCAGTGATTTCTGCAAATCTACTTTTCGACGAGTATCATTTTCGACAACCGAGTTGTCGAATCATATTTCGCACAGCAGATTTACCCGAAGGCCTTTGTAATTATGATGCTTTTTATTCTTGTCTATCCCGATAAAACAGCAACCGATGGCCCTACTACCTGGATCAATTTCTCGCTCAATTTACGATCTCTACCTTAAAATTGCAAATAGGGTTTTGGTCTTAGATTGATTTAACAGTTCACTATTTATCAGTATCCCACTGATAATCATCCTGTTTAAAACATTGCGTATTTTTAGAGTAAATCGGGATCCCAGAGAAACTCTATCGCGTTGGGTAAACACTCAAACGCAACCGGCGTTTTGCCTAATACCTCACCATCTGGGATGAGTTGTCCCGGTTTTTCTTCAATAATCTTAATTGACTTTGCTTGAAGGTACTCGACTTCGTCGTAATGGATATGAGATCCATCATAAATACTTCTGAAAAGCTTGAGCATTCTGAACTTGGTTATATCGTTGAGAATAATCACATCAAGCAGCCCATCATCGAGTTTTGCTTTCGGCGCCATTAAAAAAGTCGTCCCGGTGTAGGTTGAATTAGCGACTTCGACGAAAACGCCTTGCCGCTCAAATTTTTTACCATCGACTTCAATGATCATTTTCTGAGATTGGAGTTTAACTAAATTTCTCAACGTCGCGACTGTATAAGCGGCATTACCCATCCATTTGAACGAAACAGCGGACTCAGCAACATCGGAAACAAACCCCATACCAACGATATTAATAAAATGATAGCTATTTCCCTCTGTTTCAAAGCGGCCGATATCAATACTTCTCGTTTGATTACGCGCGATGATATCGATCGCTTTCCGCCAATCGGCCCGATGCAGCCGCAACTCTTTCATAAAGGCATTGCCAGTACCATTGGGAATTAAACCCAAAGGTGGTTTGTCTTTGGCTGGATTTTTTTGATAACCGTTCAGTACTTCAAACAGTGTTCCATCGCCACCAGACGCAACCACAGCATCAAATTCATTCAGATTTTTGTGGCTCACCAACTCCACCGCATGACCCGAGTATTCGGTGGTTAACAAGGTAGCATTTAGGCCGGCTTGTTTGATATATGACAGGATATGAGGAAGTAATTTTCGCGCTTTTCCGCTAGCGGCATGAGGATTATAAATGACTAATAAATTCATTGATTCGGGGTACTGCTTATAATTAGCCCTCCACTGTAGGCAGATATCTCGATAATGTCAAAGCGCAGCGTGACTGTTGCCAAGGTGGTGATTTCCGATTGTCGTTTTTCTCTCATTTGAGAGAGCTCACTCAAAGCATTCTCTTTTGGTAACTTTTGCGCTTATAATCTTCAAAACAAAGCTGATGCCTGCTTCTATACATTAGCACTGACTTTCACACATTCTGGGAAGACAAAGTTTATGGCACAAACTACCTTGATCCTTCAAGCTCTCAAGGGCTGCTTGAAACAAAAGGGCATTACTTATGCTCAGGTCGCTAAACGGCTAGATTTAAGCGAAGCGAGTGTTAAACGAATTTTTTCAGAAGAAAATATTTCCTTACAGCGACTCGATCAAATCTGCGCGATGATGAATATGGAAATAACCGACCTAAGCAAAATCGCAGAAAAAAAGCAGGATGAAATCAGCGAACTTACCGAGGAGCAGGAAGCCGAATTTGTCAAACAACCCAAACTATTATTTGTCGCATACATGCTACTTAATGAGATGGATTTCGATGCGATCAAGGCCCATTACGACATTAGTGAACATGAAGGCATTCAGCTGTTAGCTCACCTTGACCGTATCAAATTCATCGATCTACTCCCCGGCAATCGAGTCAAACTACTCACGTCGCGGAACTTTCGCTGGCGCAAGCATGGTGCGATTGAAAAACTATTTAACGAACAAATTAGAGCCGAATTTTTTCAGTCCAAGTTTGCGAAAGCAGACGATTGCATGCAATTTGGTGGCGCACTGGTTTCGCGTGCCACTATATTACAAATGCATACAAAAATCGAAAAGCTTATCGCAGAGTTTAACGAACTTGCCCAGCAAGATGCGAGTTTGCCTTTTAGTGAGCGAATTGGCTGTGGCATTGTGGGTGCTATGCGCCCTTGGGAGTTTAGTTTATTTTCACAGTTTCGTCGCCGATAATAACCCCTACAGTTGGCGACCCAGCAGTAACCCGCGGTATCCCGCTTCCCTGTTGAATTACCGCAAAAACTTGTTCAGCGGTGATACACGCAAGATTTGGCTAAGTTAAGGGATATTAAATTTAACGGATTATGTTATTCTTAATGCCAACAGGCCTGACCAGAGCTTAGTTGTTCGCTCATTAGGTCTTATTGGGAAGACACACAACTACCTGGCTATCGAGATAAAAAAACCACAACAGAAGAATAAAGCTTATGCATTCACAAGATAAACTCATCATGATATATGGCGCCAACGGTTATACTGGCAGACTAATCGTTGACCATGCACTCGAAAAAGGACTCAAACCCATCGTTGCCGGCCGTAATAAGGAACAGGTCAAACAAATTGCAGAAGAAAAGGGACTACCTGCTAGAGTGTTTGATTTGGACTCAGTCGAGCAAGTAGCCAACAACCTGAATGATATCGCCGTTGTGATTCACTGTGCAGGCCCTTTTTCTGCGACAGCTAAACCGATGATGGAAGCTTGTATCAAGAGCAAAACTCACTACACCGATATAACCGGAGAGATAGTGGTGTTTGAATTGGGGCAGTCTTATGACGCGCAAGCCAAAGAAGCAGGCGTTGTTATTTGTCCTGGGGTGGGTTTTGACGTAATTCCAACAGATTGTCTTGCTAGCCAATTAAAAGACAAATTACCCGACGCAACACATTTGAAACTTGGCTTTGACTCGGGAAGTAGTATGAGTCCGGGCACCGCGAAAACCTCTGTCGAAGGCTTAGCCCAAGGCGGAAAAATTCGTGAGAACGGAAAAATTATTCAAGTGCCGCTCGCATTTAAGACTAAAACGATTGATTTTGGTAACGGCGAAAAAAATGCCATGACAATTCCTTGGGGCGATGTTTCTACCGCCTATTACTCAACCGGTATTCCAAATATCGAGGTTTATATTCCAATCTCTCCCAAAGGCGCCAAAAAAATTAAACGATTAAATGCGTTTAAATGGTTACTTGGCACCAAACTGGTACAAAACTTTTTGAAAAAGCAGGCAGGTAAATCGCGCGGACCAAACGAACAGCAGCGGGAAAAATTAAAGACCTATGTTTGGGGTGAGGTACGCAACGATAAAGGCGCTTGGGTCACGGGACATTTTGAGACGGCAAATGGCTATGAGCTGACCTACTTAGGTGCTGTAGCAGTCGCCGAACATCTATTAGCCAATGAGATTGAAGGCGGTGCTTTTACGCCATCTAAATTAGTAGACAACAAGCTGGTTGAGCGGCTACCCGGCACTGGCGAAATTCATTTCAAACCAGAATAAGATAATCACTAGCTAGGACTAAGTTCTCAATGCTGAGAACTTAGTCCTTGTATCCAACCGATAATATACTAACCCTGACGTTGCCAGTAAAGCTTAGAGAAACTCTCGCCATCTATCGGCTCGCTGATGTGATAGCCTTGAATAAAATCACATCCTTGATCAGCCAGAGCTTGAAGCGTTTTTTCATCTTCGACACCCTCGGCAATCACTTGTAATCCAAGGCTATGAGCCAAATTAATTGTCGACTTTGCAATAATATGATCATCCTTATCCTCAAGCATTTGTGAGATAAAGGAGCGATCGATTTTTAAGGTATCAAGCGGTAACTTTTTAATATAGGTCAGCGAAGAATAGCCCGTGCCATAATCATCCAAAGCACATTGAATGCCTCGTTCACTAAACTTGCTTAGTTGTTGTTTAGCTTGTTCTAGGTTATTCATTAACGCGGTTTCCGTCACTTCAAATTCAAGCTCATTCGGCTCAATATGATACTGTTCCATCAATCGATCAACTTGTTCAATAAATCCTTCGTCAGTTAGATTTCGGGTGGACAAGTTGATCGCCATAGTGACGCTAATCCCTTGTTTTTTCCAAGATTGAAGCTGAATCATCGCTGTTTTCATCACCCAAAAAGTTAACGGATTAATCAGTTGCGTTAATTCAACTTGTGGAATAAATTTCGCCGGTGGCAGCAAGCCATAGCGTTTATGCTGCCAGCGAACTAATGCTTCGCTACCGATAATCTGGTTAGTACGTAAGTCAAACTTGGGTTGAAAGTGCAATACTAGATCATCGTTGCGGATAGCCTCAGCCATTTCAGCCATGATTACAAACCGTTGATTGGTATTGGCATCTAACTCAGGTGAATAAAGAACAGTGCCCCCGCCGTCGCTTTTAGCACGATACATCGCTAATTCAGCACACCGTAGCATCTCGCTCGATGACTGAGCTGCACCATGGGTAGTTGCCACACCGATACTTGATGAAATCTCCAGGTTGAGGCCATCGACAACAAAGGGTTGAGCTATCAGTTGCTCAACCTTTTGAGCAATATTAACGACTTGCTGGGCATCAGCTTTATTCCCAATCAGCAACAAAAACTCATCTCCACCTAGCCGATAAATTTGTGAGTCTGGATCTTTTATAACAGCTGACAGTCTCGGGCCAATCAACTTTAATAATTTGTCGCCAATTTGATGATCGAGCGTATCATTGATTTCTTTGAACCGATCTAAATCCACTAACACAACCCCAACATGACGGTCGCTTAACTTGATCCGTTCCAACGCTGCAGGACAATCTTGATTAAAGGCGTTACGATTGGGAAGTTGTGTCAGGTTATCCTTCGTCGCCAGACTTTCAAGTCGTTGGTACTGTTTCGCGTTTGAAAGTGCCAACGCGATGCTACTGCAAATCGTTTGATAAAACTCAAGTTCATCTGGAGGCAAGTGGGCATCAGGCTTGTAGCCGATCGAAATACTACCAAGAATCTCTTGTTTATAAATAAGCGGCAATACAACCAAGCCCCAAATGCCTTCTTTCGCAAAAATATCCCTGATAGCTTGGTCTATTCTCGAGTCATTACAAACATCAGGAAACAGTTCCAGCCGCTGAGATGCAACCGCAAGACTTGTTGGCGAACCAGATTCTTTGAGCGGAAATGTGCCGCGGGCTTTGATAAAATTGTCACTGATATTAGAGCTAGCGGTGACGACCAAGTTCTGTCCTGATTCATCGAGTACAGAGAAGCCAATTGATGAGCTGATTTGAATAGTGTGCAACAGCGCAACGACTTCTTCGGCGATATGTTTGACGCTATGACTCGCATGAAGCTTTTCAACTAAAGCGTTGATTAAACTCAATTGTGAATTCTTGCGAGCAAGCCGCCCCTGAGAGCGTAAAAGGTTACGTTCAACACTTTGTTGCTCGGTCATATCTAAAGCAACACCAACAATAACTTTTTCACCCTTGTAAACGGTAGACTCTGCGGTCGCCAACATTGGAACTAACTCGCCTTCGATGGTGACGCCATTGAGAAAGACCGATCCAAACCCCTCTTCGAGGATAGCTTTCAGTTCGAGCTCTATGCGCTTATGGTCTGTTTTGTGGACAACCATAAACAAACTCTCTCGCTCCATTTGTTCAAGGGAATAACCGAATTTGCTGACAAAATACTGGTTCCAACGCAAAAACTTACCTTTCATGTCGACCATAAACATTAAAGCAGGAACAGAGTCTAGCTGAGTTTGATTGATAACAACTTCATTGCGCAGAATGGCATTAATACGCTGCCTTTCCAGCTCTGAGGCAATGCGAAATGCAAACAGCTGCAAGACACTGGAAGTCAGGTCAGTATTCTCAAATGACTTCAAGCTCAAGGCGATAAGCGCGCCAATCACGCGTTCATTGGAGTCTTTTAATGGTAAAGCGATACAAGCTTGCGCGCCTGATTCGATTAAGACATTATCCTCGGGGAATGCTATCGGTAGATCTTTTTTAACAACGACTATCTGATTTTCGAGAACTCGCTCGATTAAGGTTTGTGGTGCATGGATATCAAAGTTTTCGTGGACTTCATCACCAGAGTATACAACCACAGTCGACACCAGCGCTGAGCCTTCAGGGTTTGCCTCGGTAATCAAAACGGCATCTAAGCCCAGGCTCGCCGAGAGTTCCTTGGCAATACCTTGCAAAAAGTCTTCCTCAAGACGCCCTGCGGTCGAATGCAAAAGGTTTTTTAATACCTTTTCAAACTCGCTTTGTGTGTATTTGGCGGATGGTGAGTCCGAGTTTATTTCATGCATGCTGCTTTATGCGCTCAAAGTCTAGCTAAATCTTCATGAGCCAGATAAACCAATAAATTCAATATTGAGTATTAGAATAGCCGCAATTTGAAATTATCTCGACCTCCTTGCCTTGATAATGACTACTGACTAACAGAATTGGGGGCAATATATCAGTGCCTAATGGGGATTTCAATCACCGCTTGACTCCCCAGACCATCTTCACGGTTGTTAAGATTCAAACTCCCACCATGCGCCTCGATTATCTGCCGACAAAGCACCAAACCAATACCCGTACCTGACTTCTTGGTTGTATAAAAGGGTACAAATAGGTTCTCGGGATTTTTGATACCACAGCCCTCATCCATAATGCGAAAGCGAAAGTTCCCAGCGTCAATCTGCCAATCAACGGCAATTGTTCCCAGCGGTGACTGTTCAGCCATGGCCTCGGTCGCATTCTTAAGCAGGTTTATCAAAACTTGCTCTAGCTGGACACTATCACATTTAAAACTGACCTCAACATCACTGAGCATTGTGATATTTGAATCATCAAACAGCCCAACAACCTTTTGCAGCAACTGTTTAAAATCCACTTGCGTCAAAGTTGGTTCGGGCAAACGGGTAATTTGGCGATAGCTATTGACGAACGAACTTAAATTATTCGCCCTTTGCGAAATCAGCTTTAACCCATCCAATAAGTCTGCACGACCTTTTTGCTGGCTCGTCTCAGCAGCGACAACGCTCAAAAGGGTTTGACTGATGGAAGCGATCGGCGTGAGCGAATTGTTAATTTCGTGACTAATAACCCTTACCAGATTTTGCCAAGCTTTACGCTCTTCACGACGTAAAAGACTACTCACATCCGTGATAAATAACAGTTTTTGTTCTTCACCGCCTTCACGGTAGGTTTCCACATGAACATTAAATTTTCCTTGCTGCTGTCCAAAACTCAATTCGAGTACTTGATTGTGTCCACTGGAAAAACTTTGAACTGACTGAAGTTGTTGAACAAGCGTCGTCGTCGAATCTCTTTGTTCGATTTGTAAAAGCTTTCGAGCCGCAGGATTTATTAAGCGAATAGTATTATCGCTATCTAATGCAATAATCGCGACATCAATATGATCGATAACCGTCTGCAAGAGGAGCTGACTCTCGATTGAGGCTAACTTCTGATCACTTAAACGTTTCGCTAAACGGTTAATTGATTCAACCAGGTCATCGAGAGCGCTATTGATACGGTTACCTGTGTCATTTCCACCGCTTGCGTTTCCAATACTTGTAACACTACTTCTTGCCCTCAAGCTATAGTCGCCTTGAACCATTGCTTCAAGTAGGTTGCTCAGACTACGAAACTGGTACGCAGATTTTTCGTGAATACGATAATTGCAATAAATTACTAGAATACTGCCGATAAAACCGACAAGAAGTGTTAAATAGATCGAAATGTTCGCATAAAGCATAACCCACAATAGCAATAGTAATGTGGGTATAGAAGCAATTAATGAGAGTCGCGTGAGTTGTGCTTCAAAGGATTGCTTTTTGCGCATGCGGGTCGGAGACGTAGCTTTCGTTAAATTATTTTTCCAATCTACGATAAAAAGCGCTGCGGCTCAATCCCAAAGATTTTGCTGCTTCGACTGCATTCCCCTCAAAGTACTCCAATCGTGTCCGAATAATTTCTGACTCAAGCATCTCAAGCGGACGCAAATCAACTTCCTCGTCGTCAGGCTCACTCGACCCAGCTGGTAATTCAACTAATCCCAGTGCTTTAACGCCTATCAAGTCATCGATTGATAATATATGTGCTCTTTCTAGTACGTGGGATAACTCCCTCACATTACCGGGCCAATTATAATCAAGCAATGCTTGTGTTGCAGCTTCATCGATAGTTGCTGGTGACTGGCCATACTTTGCGGCAACTTGTGCAAGAAACCTCTGAGCCAAAGGCAAAATATCTGCTTTCCTTTCACGGAGCGGCGGAATTTCAATTTCAATCGTGTTTAATCGATACAACAAATCTTTTCTAAAAAGCCCTAGCTCAACCGCCTCATTTAAATTGGCATTAGTCGCACTAATAATTCTTACATCAACTGTTTGCGTTCTACTGGCCCCCACTTTTTCAAACTGTCGCTCTTCTAATACCCTTAATAGTTTGCCTTGTTGGGAAACCGGCGTATTCGCTATTTCATCCAAAAATAATGTGCCGCTGTCGGCAAGTTCGAACCGACCAATACGAGTTGATTTTGCATCGGTGAATGCGCCTTTAACATGACCGAACATTTCACTTTCAAATAACGACTCGGCAACCGCGCCCATATTTACCGAAACTTGTGGAGCTTCCTTTCGCTTAGAGATCCTGTGAATATAACGCGCAAGTAAACTCTTTCCGGTACCATTTTCACCCGTTAACAAAACATTGATATCGCTTTGAGCTACTTGATTAACAATTTGCATCACTCGTTGCATCGCTGATGACTGCGCAATAAGATCTTCCGCAGTATCAATTTCGGCTTGCAAGATTTGATTGTGAGCGGACAATTTTTGCGACTGTTTCTGGCTAGTGGCAAGCTTAAGCTGATTGTTGATAATCGCCAGCAGCCGCTCATTTTTCCAAGGCTTTTGAATAAAATCATTAGCGCCTTTTTGCATTGTGTTGACAGCTAATTCGATAGTTCCCCAACCCGTCATGACAACAATCGGCACCAGATCGTCAGATTGACGGATCTTTTCAATCAGTTGTATCCCTTCATCCCCAGAAGTCGTGTCCATCGAGTAGTTGAGATCCATAACGATTAAATCAAAACTTTGCCGACTAAATGCTGCGAGTGCCTCCTTTGGGGACTCCGCACTAACAACTTTGAAACCTTGAGTTTTCAGCAACATCTGCAATGCTGAAAGAATTCCGACATCATCGTCGACGATAAGGATAGTGTGATTCATCTGTTTCTGGTTCTGAAAAGGCGGCGAAAAATAGGCCGCGATCATCAACCGCGGCTTGATTTAGTTTAGAGAGCAAAACTAATAAATACAACTGCTTGATCGCTTTTCAGGCAATCCATATAGCTTCTTATAAAACATTGTTACTTGAGGCTTATTCATATCGAAGCGCTTCGCTTGGCTCTAATTGGAGCGCTTTCTTAGTCGGTAAATAGGTCGCAAATAAAACAACGCTACCGATGATCACAACAATAACGATTGAAATGCTTCCCAACGCAACGACTCCCGTCGCCATTAATTGCCCCAACATAAAACCTAAACCGCCGCCTGCGAGCAATCCAGGTATACCGCCCCAGATAAATTGTTTTGCTCCCTTCCATAAAAATTCTCGAGTCACTTTTTCATCGCTGGCTCCCAGCGCTCGTTTAACACCGATCTCCTGAGTACGTTGGACGACGGTATTAGACATCACCCCATAAATTCCACTCGAAGCAAGAATTACCGCGACGATAGCAAACATCAAGAATATTTTACTGGCAAAGCCAATCCCGGCAGTATTACGGTCGATCATGGTTTGATAAGGTTTAATTAAATAAGCCGGTAAATCACTATCTATCGACTCTAAGGTCTTACGCAAACTTCTGATCGCGACCGTTTGTTCTGCGGTCAGTTTCATCGCGACAATTAAGTTCAATCGAGGTGCTTGAGAAATCGGCCTAAATACTGAGGGATCTCTGCGAACAGGCGAAAAGGATTGCCCCTGAATGGTGTGCTCGACCACTCCGACAATAGTTAACCAGCGCGGTGTCTCACCATCTACCTCAACAATTCTAATTCGTTTGCCGATCGGTGATTCACTATCAAAGTGTCGCTCGACAAATGATTCAGTGACAACCACTGTCGATTTGTCCAACCCTTTATCACTGGAATCAAAATATCTTCCCTGACGTAATTCGACACCTAGATTTTTTAATGCATTGTGCGAGGTCGCAATATACGTCGCTCTGGGGAAAGATTTTTCATCAACATATTCTTTGCCCTCAATAGCGACTGTCGGTCGCCATGCATACTCCCCCGGTAAGTCAGAACTTATCGATACCTTGGAAATTCCCACCGTATTTTGCAAACGGGACTCTAGAACTTCCACAAATTGAGCGCGTTTTTCCGGCGTATCATACTGAGCTTGTGTTAAACGAACTCTCGCAGTTAGAACATCATCGGTATCAGCACCATAATCTGCGTTGGTCGCGATATAGGTTCCAACGACCATCACTGACGCCGCAATTAACACGGTTAACGATAGAAACACTTCACTCATGACCAAAAGTCTATTCAATCGACCAGACTTTTTACCTAACGCCCCGCGAGTTCCGTCACGTAATACACTGTTGAAATCAGCGCCAGAATTTTTCCAAGCGGGAAGCAAACCAGTTACTAAAATAGTACCTATCACAAATACAAAGAAAATTTTAATCGTGAAGCTATCAACACCAAACTTCCACCAGAAAAACGGTTTGTCATCAGTAAAAGTCGCTGTAATCGATTCAGTGACTTCTAGCCCCCAGGCAGCGACTAACAAACCGATAATACCGCCAACACTGCAGATGATAATACTCTCCCATAACATCTGACCAATAAGTCGCGAACGCGGCGCGCCAAGCGCTACTCTGATGGCGGTTTCCTTGCTGCGCTCTATTGCTCGTGAGAGCAGTAAATTTCCAACATTAATCGAAGCTAAGATTAACAACAAAATTGCAACGATATACATCGCCGCTAAAAAAGCATTTCCACCATTGCCCATTGTCGACATTGGAAAAGTTGTTGCATAGGCGCTTTGCCCATTGTTCGTTTTCGGATAACGCTCCTCCAGCCGCTTCATAATCACTTCGAGTTGACGGTTGATGTCTGCAAGGGTTGTTCCTGGAGCAAGGTGGGCCAGTCCAGTATAACTGCCGCCTTCTCCGCGCTGCATTTGAGTCGCATCCTGCCGTGCAGGCATCCAAATTTCTGCGTTTCTCGGAAAAAAGTATCCCTCTGGCATCACGCCGATTATTTTCGTGGTGACACCGTTCACTCTAACACTTTGGCTGAGTACTTCAGGATCGCCACCAAAATGATTACGCCACATGTCATACCCAATAACCGCAACGTTTTCCGCACCGACTTGATTTTCAGTTTCGGTGAAACTTCGTCCCATCAATGGCTGAGTACGAGTGATTTGAAACATGTTAGTTTCCATAAGCGCAGCATTGTAGCGGCGCGCACCATCTCGACCAGAAACATTGGCACTTGTTTCATCGACAGCACTAAACTCAGCAATTCCCTTTAAGTTGGTACGAATTTCATGATAATCATGTAAATCTAAAGAGCCGCCGTTATACAGCATGCCGTTTACTTTAGAATCCATAATGATAAGGTTTTCCGCATCTTTAAAAGGAAGGGGTTTAAACGCCATCGTATTTAAGAAAGAGAATAAATAAATACTCAACCCTAACCCCACAGCCATGACTGAAATGGTTAAAGCCGTAAACCCAGGCCGCTTGGAGAGTAAGCGTATGGCATATTTAAAATCTTGAAAATTGAGCATCACTTTTCTCCTAAACCGCAACCGCTTCTTCAGCAGTTATTGATGTACTTTCTGAGTGATTCGGTAAAACTTTTTTATCGGCAATCACTTGTCCATCTAGCACATCAATATTTCGTTCTGCTCTCTCTGCCGAGCGAGGATCATGAGTGACCATACAAATCGTCGCGCCTTCCGAATGTAATTTATCTAATAGTGCCATAACCGCTTGTGCGTTTTTTGAGTCGAGGTTGCCGGTAGGTTCATCCGCTAAAATGATTGAAGGATTACCGGCAATTGCTCTTGCTACGGCAACTCTTTGTTGCTGACCACCTGATAGTTGAGAAGGAAAATGCTTACCGCGATGTGACATATCAACTTTTTGTAATGCATCTTTTACCATCTCCTGTCTTTGTGATTTAGAAAGATCTTTGCGGTAAGTAAGCGGCAACTCGACGTTCTCTTCAACATCCAAATCACTAATCAAATTGAAAGACTGAAAAATAAAACCAATTTCCTTATTGCGAATCCTTGCCCTCTCTTCCTTAGAGATATTAGAGACATCATGCCCCGCCAACTTGTATTCGCCACCGGTTGAAGTATCCAGCAGCCCTAAGAGCGATAAAAGTGTTGATTTTCCACAACCGGAAGGTCCAGAAATTGATACATACTCGCCTTCTTTTATTGTTAAGCTGATGTTACTCAACGCATGAGTCTCTACTTCTTCGGTATAAAATATTTTCTGTATTTGGTTTAACACAATTAGTTCATTACTCATGATTAAGTCCTTCAAGTATAAAATTAGTTAATACGAATTCTTTGATAGGTTTCCCAACTAGTCGAGTCGGAAATAATAATGCGATCACCCGCGGTTAGACCGTCGATAATCTGGATTTGGTTAACCGAGCCTTTACCTAATTTAACGATGACGCGTTCAGCAAACTGGCCATCATCAGTAAGCCGGTAAACACCCGTTTGGCTCTCACTTTGGGCAAACAGTGGGCGACTAACATGAAGTGTATTCGCTATCTCGGCGACTCTAATTTCACCGTCAACAGTTAAATCAGGTCGTGCTTCCGCTGGTAGACTAATTGAAAACTCCACATCCACTTGAACATTGCCATTGATAACTGCTGGATCAACTCGCGAAACAAAACCTTCAATATGGCTATTACGCGTATCGATTAATACTTTTTGTCCAATGGCAACATCGCGAATTTGCAATTCAGGAACTTGAAGCTCCGCAATTAGTGAATCCAATTGAGCCAGTTTTGCGATGTTACTACCCACCGGAACCTGTTGTCCTGGCTCAAGCGGAATTTCTTGGACGACACTATTCATTGTCGCGCGAACATTGAGACCATCAACTTGATGTTGGATCCGCTCTAAAGTTTTTTTCATTTTATTTAATCGCGCTTGGCGAGCATTGTTTTGGGCGTCTAAGTTTTCTTGCATCTTCGCGTAGCGTTCTTGCTGAATTTGCCACCGCTGCTTTAGCTGTTTTGTTTCCATCAGTGTATTTTCATAATCGATCCGCGAAACCGCGCCAGACTTTTGCTGATACAATTTCGCCTGTGCTTTTTGTTTAAGTTGACTACTTTCAAAATCTAACTGCGCGTTTAACATTGCTGACTTTTGGTCGAGCAAAGCCGATTCTTGGGCAACTTGTTGCGCTTGTGCATCAGCTTCCAGCGCTTCAAGCTCCCACATGGTTTCTTCTAGTTGTTGTAGTAATTGCGGATTGCTTAATTCAACAATAAGCTCTCCCTGGGTAACCATCTTGCCCGGCTTCACAACCAGCCGCTCGACTCGTGCTTCAACGTTGGTCGATAACCATTGAATATTTGCTGGGACCAATACCCCATTGCCTCTCACGGAAACTTTAAAGTCTCCGCGCTTCACTTCGCTAAATACCATCGCATCAGAATTAGCAACGAAATCAGCCTGACCGAATACCCACAAATAACGCATTGCAATAACACTCGATAAAACCGCCAGGCCAATCAGTAAATAGCGTTTGATGTTAGATGTCTTTGGAGGAGTTCTTGCGATATCCAATTGAATAGCTCCATGAAAAAATTAATTCACTATTACTAGTGCAGAGCTCATGCCAGATTTTTAACTTATTGAATTAACTAAAAATTTCATTATTCAGTATTAAAAAGCGCTCGTACCTTCCCATTTATGGGAAAATTCATTGCGAATAAAATCCCATTATTGGGATTCATTTTAGGAAAAATGCATTCGATATTTCTTCGATAAAACCGGGAACGCTAATCGCAGACATTCAGCCAACCGCAGCTCAATAGAATAAAAAATCTCAACTTAATGGGAACCAGTTCCCAAATTAATTAGGCCGATATTTGTTCTGCTTATTTTGTGACCCAACCAGCGGTTTCAGCAAATTTGCTCGCTAAACTTAGACTTCGAACAATAGTGAACAAGTAGTCAGTCTTTAAGCAAAAATAATCGAATTGAATACACCTAGACCAAAGGGAGTTGTCATGAATACCAGTGCTGCAAGCAGACAAAATTATGTGATGGATATTGATCACCCGACAAATGAGCCGACTAACGATCTCTCTAGCATCGCTATCCAGCATGCCGGCAACGGGATAGTCGTTACCGATGCCGACAACACAATCTTACAAGTCAACCCTGCCTTTTGTCGTATTTCGGGATTCAAAGAGGCTGAAATCGTTGGTCGTAAGCCTTTTTTACTTCGCTCTGGTGAACACGATGAATCTTTCTACAATCGAATTTGGAAAGTTCTCCATCAAGATGGTTTTTGGCAAGGCGAGATTTGCTATCGGCACCGCCAAGGTGGCTTGTTCTATGTTTGGGAGACGATTACTGCGATCCAAGACAAGGCCAACAACATCACCCACTACGTGAGTGCTATGACCGACATGACTGAGCTCAAACAGCAACAGCAAGCATTGAGCGAACTGGCCAATTACGACGCTTTAACTCAACTACCCAATCGACATTACTTTTCTGCCAACTTGAAGCAGTCTTTAGAAATGAGCAAACGACACGACTCAAAAGTCGCCCTGCTATTTATCGACTTGAATAAATTCAAAGCCATTAACGATCAATATGGCCACCGAGCCGGCGATAACTTGTTAGTTGAAGTCGCCGAAAGAATTGCACGTGCCGTTCGAACCGAAGATACGGCAGCAAGGATCGGCGGTGATGAGTTCGTTGTTCTTATGCCGAGAGTAAGTGCTCGCTACATGCTTGAATCCATTGCTAATAGAATTCTCAAGCGATTATCTCCACCTATTCAGATAGCGGAGAATCTTGAAATTAATCTATCTGCTTCAATTGGCATCAGTGTCTACCCTGATGATTTAAAGGACAAAGCGAATTTTAATCAAGCCCGGATAAGCCAATCTGATGACGATGCCGAAATCTTAGAACTTGCCGATCAAGCCATGTACGTCGCCAAAGAAAATTCGTTACCCTTTTGTTTTTATGATCAGATTGATAACTACCAACCAAAAAGCCGAGAGGATCTGGTGTCCTTGGGTAACTAATCAATTCCGGCTAAGCAGACCTTCATAGACCCGCGCTATTAAGCCCAAAGATAGGCCTTATAGCGCAGCAGTTTCACTTGACTTCAGCGCTAACTTAAATGAGAATCCTTCGCATTAAGTGATTCACCTTTATTGATATTTAGAAGTTTATGGCAAAGATTGGCCTTGAAAGCGTTCTTAGTGTTCATCACTGGAATGACAAGTTATTCAGTTTCAGAACCACCCGCGACACCAGTTTACGATTCAGAAACGGCGAGTTCGTCTTACTCGGTTTGCCTGGCGAAAAACGCCCGATTTTACGCGCCTACAGTATCGCTAGTTCAAATTATGAAGAACACTTGGAATTTTTAAGCATTAAAGTTCCTAATGGGGAGCTAACTTCTCGTCTACAACATATCCAGCCTGGTGATGAAATCTACGTCAGTCGTAAGCCCACAGGTACCTTGGTTGCTGATGACCTCAAACCTGGAAAAAACTTATACCTGATCGCCACGGGTACTGGCTTAGCACCGTTTATGAGCATCATTTTTGACCTCGAGATTTATGACAAATTTGACAATATCATTCTCTTTCACGGTGTGCGAAATGTTTCTGAATTAGCGTATCGAGAACTCATTGAGAATGAACTTCCAGACAATCCTTACATTGGTGAAAATGTTAAGCAAAAGCTCATTTACTACCCTTGCGTAACGCGAGAAGAATTCAAAAACACAGGACGTGTAACCGACCTGATTGAATCCGGCAAATTTGTTCGAGATATTCAATTAGATGAGCTTAATCCAGACACTGATCGATTTATGCTTTGTGGTAGTCCTGGGCTGCTTGAAGACATGCAAACTATCTTGAATCAAAGAGGATTTAACATCAGCCCTCGTTTAGGCGAACAAGGTGACTATGTAATCGAGAGGGCCTTCGCAGAAAGCTAATCGCCGAGCCTCAGTAATCCCAATCATCGCTCTAAGAGAAACTTTACGACTAGACTCGTTTAGCAATGCTCACAGCAATCTTGGAGCCGTGACTCACCAACCAACACCAAGTACTTAATATCAGCCCTGACGACTCCTGGGCTAATTCACTCGCTTCTTGCTTGTGGGCAATCTCATCCTGCTGACAAAACTCCAACATTCCCTGCAGAGCACGCAGATGAGGAAACTGGCTCAACAACTGAATCTGATGTTGATAATGTTTCTCGACAAATGATTCGACGGTCTCTATGGTTTTGAAAACCGCCTTTCTGCCAAATAGTGCCGGTATAAAACCAGTAAGAAAACCCGCGACTATCCATACCGGCAACAATAAACTTCCCCGATAAAGATGAATCGACTCTTCAAACAGCGCAAGATGGGTTTTCTCTGTCGCTAAATGCTGACGAGCAAATGCGCGCACCTGATTAAATTGACTCGCCAGCAATATCCCACGATAAATCCATACAGCGCCGAGTTCTCCCGCATGACTGCTCCTGAGTTCATTCTGAATCACCGAGGGAATTTGTTGCCAATGAGTGGCAGTTGAAGCAGTAGATTTACGCATTTTCGATCATTGCCTATCGCTGCTTGTACTGCGTGGCGCAATAACCCCGACTCACAGCAGGCGACCGAAGGTTAACATGCTTAGTCTTGCGACCTGAGACCCGTTTGCGCCAAAGCTTAAAACTACTCAAGCGCAACTCCCGACGCATCAGTTTGATAACCTGCGCTTCATTGAGTCCATAGTTTTTCTCGATTGCTTCGAATGGGGTGCGATCTTCCCAAGCCATTTCAATAATTCGCGAAATTTGCGCTTCTGATTTCATAACAACTCCTGTGATTAGTCATTACGCAGTTAACTTAAAGCCAGTTTCGATTCGGCTGAGGGATCGAAACTTTGTAAAACAAGAATCTAACGGAATGGTTAATGTTTCTGCGTACGGGCCAAATAGGCTTAGGGCAACTGTTCTGTGTCTAAATTTTGTAAAAGTTTACTCTGCGTATTCTCTACTTCCGTACTACACTGAATAACGAGTAGTTACTCTATTCGACCTAACCAGAGCGCCCGACGCTTGATTGATAGGTTTGCACAACCCAGGGATCCGTATGAAGCTGCCAAAAAATTGCACCGTCGAGTCTATCGAAACGATACACGCGAATATCAGCAAATTAATGGAAGAAGAGATTTTAGTGATGAATGCCAAGGATGTGGAAAAGTTTGATATTTCATTCGTGCAGTTACTGCTTGCGCTCGAAAAAACGGGCAAGTCATTTACGTTTGCCGAACCATCAGACGGATTAACAGAATATTTAAAACTTTATCGCTTAGAAAAATACTTAGCCT
Organism: Aliikangiella marina; assembly: GCF_007004765.1. Lineage (GTDB taxonomy): Bacteria > Pseudomonadota > Gammaproteobacteria > Enterobacterales > Kangiellaceae > Aliikangiella > Aliikangiella marina. Next base: position 380,536 of record NZ_VIKR01000005.1, on the reverse strand, counting down.
AGCGAGCATTCTCAATGGATTTATCGGACTTTCTACCAGCTTTCATCTCTGAATCAGAAGACAACCTTCAAATATTTGAAGATTCTCTTGTTGAGATGTCAAACGGTAGTCGCGATGATGAATTAATTAATACGAGTTTCCGAGCAATCCACTCGATCAAAGGCGGCGCGGGCATGTTTGACGCACAGCCTTTGGTGGATCTGGTGCATATCGCCGAATCGGTTTTAGACTTGGCTCGCAAAGGAACTGTAGAAATCACCGATGAACTTCTGGACACATTCTTCGATGCCAAAGATTTCACCGAACAGTATTTGCAACAGTTAAACACTGGTGCGGTAGAGCCGATTGCTGCTGCCGCTCCGATCATTGATATTTTACAAGCTTATCTCGATGGTGGCGCTATCCCGACCTCGAGCGAAACCGAAACGGCGGCTAGTTCACAGACGAATGATTTTGACACCGCGCAAAGCAGTGATACCTCTGTCAGTAATACCTCAGTCAGCGATGACGCTAATACTTTGTTAATGGAAATCGAAAAAGAAGCTCTCCATTTTGGGTTTAGAATGGAACCGCTGCTTAAAGAAATTGAAGATACTAAAACAATCAATAGTATTCATCTCGACTATTCAGGCCCAAAATTTGAGCACTTCAACCCTTTAGAAATGGACTTGTCAGTCTCGGTATCTGCGTCACCAGGGTTTACCGAAGAAGACGTTGAAGAGCTACTGAGTTTCTCTGCAGGCGTCGAAGGTAAGATTATATCCAGTGCGGAAAATGACGGAAAAGCACCTGGCCAATCCAATGATCTCTTGATGGAGATCGAAAAAGAAGCCTTAAATTTTGGTTTCAGAATGGAACCGCTTTTAAAAGAAATTGAAGAATCGAAAACGATTCGTGCGATCGAGTTGGAGTATTTCGGACCCGAATTTAGCAAACTCAATCCACTGCAGTTAAATTTAGCCGTCACCGTGTCTGCATCACCCAAGTTTACTGAAGACGATGTTGAAGAGTTACTAAGCTTCTCTGCCGGTGTCGAAGGCAAAATTATCGCCAGTGATGCTGCCGTATTAAATGAGAACCCAGCGCTTTCCGAGCCAACGTCTAATCAACCAATCCCAAATGCGGTAACTGAGTCCCCAGCAAATCAATCCGCCACAACAGCGAAGAAAAAACCAGCTGAGGTTGGTCAACTCATTAAAGTTAATTCACTGAAGCTCGATCAACTGGTTGATGATGTTGGTGAGCTAATTTCTCAAAAAGTCCAGCTCAATGCCGCTTTAGAACACAACTCGTGGGAAGAAATGGCACAAGCTGTCAAAGAGCTCACTAAAGGCCTTAATGATTTGAGAGATACTGCGCTTGCCTTGAGACTGGTTCCGCTCGGCAATACCCTCAGTCGTTTTCATCGCGTAGTTAGAGAAGCGGCACGAACCACTGGCAAGCAAATCGAAATGGATATTATCGGCGGACACACCGAACTTGATCGAGTAACGGTTGAAAAAATCGTAGACCCGCTCACTCATATTATTCGCAATAGTTGTGACCATGGAATAGAAGCGCCTCAAGATAGAATCGCCGCGGGTAAACCCGAGAAAGGCAAAATTACAATTTCTGCACAGTATCTAGGTTCTGGCGTCTCTTTAAAAGTTCGCGATGACGGCAAAGGTTTAAACAAAGAAAAAATTCTTGAAAAAGCATTGAGTCGCGGCCTTGTTAGAGCGACTGATGAGCTCTCCGATCGCGCCATTTTTCAACTAATATTCCATGCCGGTCTTTCCACGGCAGAAAAAGTTACTGATTTATCGGGCCGCGGAGTTGGTATGGACGTTGTCCGTAAAAATATCAATCAAATCGGCGGTGAAGTCATTATCGACTCCAAAGAAGGTCAAGGTACCACTCTCGATATTCGCTTGCCACTCACGACTGCAATTCTTAATGGCTTTAGCTTTAGGATGGGCGACGCGACCCTTATCGTACAAATGGATCAAGTGCTTGAGTGTATCCGCAAAGATGAGTTCTCCAATGCGCTGGTTCAAGATCAAGACTGTTTGCTACTGAGAGGCGAGTATATTCCCTTAATCAGGATTGATAAACAACTTCATTTGAATAGCCGAACCCAAGAACACGAGGCTCTTATCGTATTTAGCCAGCACGGGCCGATAGCTTTGCTTGCCGATCAACTGCAAGGCGAAATCGAAACTGTGGTTAAGCCACTTGATCCCATTTTAAAACAATCCAATCACTTCTCGGGCATTATTAAGCTGTCTTCCGGTGATTTAGGATTTGTTCTCGACATTCATCAGTTATTGATGCGGTCTGCCAATTTTAAAAGTGAAAGTAATTCCGAGTTATAGAGGAAAGCAAAAATGCTGAGACAATTCATAGCCAATCAACCAGTAAAAAGAAAGTTAATTTACCTGATTGCTTTACCGGTGTTGATTCTACTTTGGTTAGCGGTTGAACGAGTGATTGAAAGCTACGATGCTTATCAAGATTATTCTGAGTTTAGCGCGGTGTCAGAGATTGGTATTTCTGGACTCAGTATCATTCATGACATGCAAAAAGAACGAGGCATGACCGCAAGCTTTATTGGCTCTAATGGACAAAAATTTCAGCAAGAGCTTCCAGCGCAGCGGATTAAAGTCAACGATATGATTACCGCTTTCAAAGCTGATTTCGAAAGTGAAAAAGATGCACTTCGTGAGGAAACGCGAACGCTCATTGAAAACGTGATTACAGGCTTGTCAGAAGTGAATAACGTTCGATCAAATGTTGATGCATTTCAATACAATGTCAGTACTTCTCTTGCAGCCTATACGGCTATTATCGAAAAAATCCTAACCATTAATGCCTACGCAGTTTCTCACGCGCCGTCTCGAATCACAGCTAATGGCGCCAATGCATTGTGGAACGTCACCCTAAGCAAAGAAAAAGCAGGCTTAGAGCGGGGTTTGATGAGCGGCGTTTTTGCCCAGGATGAATTTAAAGGACCACAAAAAAGCCGTTTTATTAAACTCAATGCAGAATCCGAAACCTATTGGTCAATTATGAAATTGTACCTTGGTAAAGACTCAATGGGAGACATCGTTGATATAGAATCAAACTCTGCTTATGGAGAAGTTCAATCTATGCGCGCTATCGCTACTGAAAAAGATAGCGGATTTGGTGTCGATTCCCCAGGCTGGTTTGGCGCGGCGACAAAAGTAATCGACTTAAAAAGAAACAAAGAAATTAGTTTAGGGAACGAATCCAGAGAATATAATACGACAAACTTATCAAGTTTAAAGAACATTTTAATCTGGACCGTAATAGGTACTTTGGCAGCGCTATTTGCAACCATTTTCATTACTTACACCGTAGTAGAACAAGTAAGACAAAGCGTTAGTAACGTGAGCAAAACACTGAAGTCTTTGAGTGAAGGTCATCTTGATATTGAATTTAAGAAAAACTCTGAAGACGAATTTGGTGACATTTCAGAATATATAGATTCTTATCGCCAAGATTTACTGAATATTATCAGAGGCGTTAAATCGAATACATCCGACGTAGCCCAGGCTGCACCAGAAATTAGTGATGCATCTATGAGTTTAAGTTCTTCAGTGACTGAACAAGCGGCAAACCTAGAAGAATCGGCGGCAGCATTGGAAGAGTTAAGTGCTGCGGTCCAAGGTAATGCTGAAAGTGCGAATAAAACGCTAGCAATAGCGACTTCAGCGGCGAAAAACGCCTCCGAAACCAGTAGCGCGGTAATGGAAACTGTTGAAGCGATGCGTGCAATCACTAAAAAGGTTTCGCTGATTGAAGACATCGCCTATCAAACTAAAATTCTCGCCTTAAACGCATCTATCGAAGCAGCAAGAGCTGGTGAACATGGTAAAGGCTTTACGGTTGTTGCCGATGAAGTCGGGGCATTAGCAGCGTCTAGTAGAGAGTCTGCAGGTGAAATCAATGAGCTTGCCAAACGTTGTCGAGAGATCGCCGAGGAATCCGGTCATCTACTTGGCAACATGGTACCTGAAATCGAGGAAACCGCTGAACTTGTGCAATCAATCTCACAAGCTTCATCAGAACAGGCGGTTGGTATCAATGAAATTAAAGAAGCCGTTCAACATATGGATTCTGCCACCCAGTCAAATGCCGCAATGAGTGAAGAACTTGCTGCGACCAGTGAGAACTTGACCGAGAGAGCTCGCGAGCTTTACACCGCGGTCGAGTTTTTTAATACTGGCGAAGACACTGTGAGCAGTTCCATTAGCAATATAAAAATCGTTAAACCTCAAATACACTCGAGTCCTTCATCGAGTAAAAACTCAAAACGGAATGCCGAGCCTGATATTGATGGCGATGAATGGGATGAGTCATCTTTTGAGGAGTTTTAATCATGTCTGAAGAGACTAAGACGAAGATGAAGTTACTCAAATTCTCATTGGCTGGCGACTATTATTTACTTGCCATCGATGTGATATCTGAAATTCTTCGCTATCAACCGGTCACTAAGGTACCGACAATTCCCGAAGTCGTCCATGGCGTACTGAACCTCAGAGGTAAATACATTCCCGTGATCGATTTGGCGAAACGATTGGTGATCGATAAAGACATCGAGATTACTGAGAAAACTTGTATTGTAGTCACCGAATGCCATAGCGAAGATGATAACGTTACTGTTGGTCTTATCATCGATGAAGTGAGTGATTTTTTGGAGATCGAGCATGAATCAGTCGCCCCTCCTCCTAAATTTGGTCATAGTATTGCAGCTGAACTCATTGAAGGTATGACTCGAATTGATGGTGATGATTATCTTATTCTCAATGTCGACAAGTTACTCGACCTCCAGCAATTAATCGAGTTGCTCGAGTCCCTAAAAGATGACGAAGAAGCCCAAGCGTCAGCCTAACTTATGACCAAGATTTCTCAAGCAAGTTACCTCAAAGCGAGAAAATGGTTAAAAGATAAGACCGGCGTAGAGCTCGGTGATAATCGACAAATGCTGGTTCAATCAAGGCTCAATCGTCGTCTAAGAGAGCTAAATATCGGTAAAATCGATGATTACTTCAGCTATTTAGAATCGCTCAAAAAAAACCACCCAGAGTGGGCACACTTTATCGACCTTCTCACGACTCATGAAACTTATTTTTTTAGAGAAGGGCAACATTTTGACTTTATCAAACAAATAATTTTTCCTCAATTTAGAGGCAAGAAATTAGATATACTCTCGGCCGCATGCTCAACTGGTGAAGAAACTTTTTCTATCGCAATGGAGTGTATGGAGTATTTTGGTAGCAAAGCAAATTGGACGATTATCGGCACCGATATTGCGGAAGGTACGATTGAAACAGCCAGGCGCGCGCTCTATTCGCAAAGAAGAGCCAAGAATGTGCCTCAGAATTATTTACAAAAGTACATGCTTAAGGGAAAAGACGACGCTGAAGGCCTATGCATGATAAAAAAGGACTTACGAGAACATGTCAAATTCAGCGTGGATAACATTCTCTCATCTAAACTCAAAGATTCCTTTGATATCATTTTTTGTCGAAATGTTTTAATCTATTTTGACGAAGAAACTAAAAAAACTTTAATCAACAATCTTTTTCAACAACTCAATCCTGGCGGCCACTTGTTTGTGAGCCAAACAGAACAAATGCGAGGTCATATCGATTCTGCTTTCTTAATCAACTCTTCTATTGCTAGGAGGCCCACCAATGACTCACTCTAAAGATCATCTGGTTGAATTGGTTTACACAAGCCGCTCAATTTCAACGCTCGACGAACACGACGTGCAAGAAATATTAAAGGGCGCATATGCAAAGAATAAAGAGCTTGGAATAACGGGAGTTTTAGTTTATTACAACCAGCAGTTTATGCAGCTCATTGAGGGGTGCTCAAATGCTATCAACCCGTTATTTCAGTCTATCTGTCATGATGCAAGGCATTACGATATCAAATTAGTGAGCTATACGGAACTAGAACAAAGAAGCTATAACGACTGGGAAATGGGTTATGTCGACCCAAAAACAGTGTCCAACTCATTTCTGAGTGAAATTGAACTCAATAAAATTAGACAAGGCGATTACAGAAAAATTATTAAAGCGTTTGCTGAACTGATTAAAAATTGACTCGTGACAGGTTAACTGACTCGTTTAAGTTGGTTTTCATCACTGTGCTGAAATTCATTGCCGTAAATATCAAGTAGAATCTGCTGAGAGTAACTTAACGTATCTCCGCTTAATCGAAGGATGAAATCGTAGCTTAATGTTTTAGCTTTTTGTTGCATAAAAGGGGATTCTGCAATGCGCCAATCTTGACTTTGGTTTGACGCTGATACCGAGAATAAAATATCATCACTCGAATTAACAACTTTACCACCAGCGACGACTGATACCCCTCGCGGTATCGAAAAGCTCTTCATTAATAAAGACTGTTTAGCATCCCACGAATAATAACCCGACTCATTATGAATCATTTTGCCATCGCGAATTCGAATAACAACTTGCTCGTATCGGACAACAACTAGTTCTTGTTCCTCAGCATTATCGACATCTTCTATCGCTTCAAATGTTAAGGTCTCTTGGTAGTCGTTGAGTTCCGTGCTGCCATCTTCCTCTGGAGATACATCTTTACCGGTTTCACCGTACCAGCGCCCAATTAAGCCCGTAAACGGACCAAAATCGCCAAGATTTCTGCGTAATTTTATTTCCATAGCCCAATATCAATCGATAACAAGAGGTCGATTGAATTATTGTAACATCTAGCGTTGAAGATTCTAGCTTTCAACTTGAATAATTAAAGAACTCGGTCGTTAATAAAATCTCGTGAATGATTCTAAACTAATCAGCAGCGGTCTAATGACTAGACAATGCTGTACTTGATTACCTAAACTTAGCGGCAAAATGTCAGTGTAGAATGACGAGTTGATGACCAATGACACAAACAATCGATGACAAAAATGAATACAGATAACCCATTAGTAAAAATTCTTTTATTATTTATTGCCGTTATCTTTTCCGTCGGCGGATGGACTTTAGCGAATTATGGTTTCGATTCTATTCAAAAAATCCGCCAAATTGATCGTCTACCAAACGCTTCCATTGCTGCGGCAATTCCAGGGGAGGTAAAAATCAACGCAACCGTTAGTCATGCTGACAAATATGTCAGTAGTCGTCATTACAAGATACCCAGTATCTACTATCTTTATCGCTATGAGGAAGAGGAAGTGGATTCAGATGGCAACCGGTATTGGGATACTAAATTTGAAAATTCACAAGCGAGTAATTTCTATTTAAAAGATAAAACCGGCGAAATCTACGTTGACGTTTCGACACTACTCGATACTGATATTCACTTTTCTCTCCCCATCACTAGTCAAGATACCTACGGTGATGTTAGACACACTGAATGGCGAATTGAGCCTGATGATCACGTGTTTGTGATGGCTTACTTAAGAAAAGCCGCCGCGACGCAATATCTTAGTTTCTTAGATAAAGGACAATATACTCCAACGATTTCAAAATATGATGAGAGCTATGAGAAATCTTCTATTGGAATGAGCATCATACTGATGATTGCTGGGGGAATATCGCTGATTGCCTTAGCGGTTTTCTTTCTTACGAGCGGGCTCAGTATTCACCGAGTTCTCGCGTTTCTCATTTTATTGTCTCTAGCAGTATTCATCCCATTGACGCATCTAGGCATATCAATGTTATATGACGATGTCCTATCAGGGCAGTCTCGAATTAAAACTCAAATGTCCGCTTCAATCTTACGAATTAACCAACTGACCGGCCTCGATATTCAATCGACACACGACGCTTCTCGTCTGGTTAATTCAGCGGAAAACCTGTCTCAAACAACGCTCAATATTACTAATGAAATTTTAGAAAACATCGCCTATGGAGAGAAACAGTACCTTAGGCAGCTTAAAGTATTTCCTAACAATCTGATTGCCTTCCTGTACACCGAACCCAATGAATTATTATTTGATAGTTTAATTGCCCCATCAAAATCGAGAGTCACGAGCCGGCTACTTGATTATCAAAAAACCAAAACAGATGGCATCTTGCCACAGATATCTATTGGTGTAGGTCTGGCAATTTGCATATTAATGACTTGGCTTGGATTCAGATTGATTAGGCTAAAACGCCATATCGAAAACATTCCTACGTCAAAAACTTCTGGGGTAGTTTTTGGTTTGTCAGAAGTAAAGGGACGCATTAAGCCAATCGCTGAAGAGTCGCCATTGCGCAGTCCATTAACTAATACACGCTGCTATTGGTACTTCTATAAGGTTGAAGAAAAGCGTCAACGAGGCAAAGAAACAGAGTGGGTGACGATAGAAAAGCGAATCGATTTTAAACCTTTTTTATGCCAAGACGCGCATGGACAAATCAAGGTTATGCCACTTCATGCCGAAGTCATCTCTCAGCATAAGAAAGTCGAAAGACGTGGACAATATCGATACACAGAGAAAGTTCTTCGCCTCGATGATGAGGTATATGTTCTTGGGCATACAAAAATCGACCGCGATGTAGGAGATAAACTTGTATTTCGAAGCAACAAAGAAGACAAGCCTTTCTTAATCACCAACTTTAGTGAGCGTGCGATAATGTTACGCAAAGCTCAAACTGGCATGATTAGTTTAACCGCGGCATTTTCAGCGATTATTTTCGCCGCGTTATTTTACTTAGGAATGCAAGGCAGTTTTTCGCCCGCAGACTATTTAATGGCTGCACTAATTGCGCCAGTGTATATGTCTATAATAATACTCATACTGCATTACAACGATTTGATTTTTCTGCGACAGAGAGCTGCGCGCAACCTTTCTAATATCGGTGTTTCTTTACAAAAAAGAGTAGAGCTGATTCCCAATCTAGAGAAAATCGTCAAAAAATACCTCTCACATGAAAAGGTATTACTCAAAAAATTGACGGAACTTAGAACCAGTTACGTCACTAAAACAGACAACTTTGACTCAGTATCCGCGCAACTCAAACAAGAACAGGTTGTACTAACGCAGATGATTGCTAAAGCGGAAGACTACCCAGAACTTAAATCTCATAAGCTCAATGTTAAACTCATGAATAGGCTTATCGATCTTGAAAACGAGATCTCACTGATGCGCGAAGGCTACAACGATGCGGTAACTTACTTTAACACCCGTATTGCCAGTGTACCCGACGTATTTTTTGCGAAAGCATTTGGTTTTGTTTCAATGGATCTATTCCATTTTGAGAGTAAGCATTTCTCAAGATTAACGGTAAAATTTGACTAAATATAGTTATTGTTGCTGAGGTTTTTCGTTTGCAGCATAGCTCAGCTCTTCTAGATAACCGTACTCAATACTCTCTAATGAAACGAGTGACTTGGTCCGGCTGCAAGAACTCGTATAAAAGTTTTTGTTATCTTCCGAATCGCTGCGATATAAATATAATAAGTAGGTTTCCCCTTCTTGAAAGGTGACCCCACATAAACAGCAACGAATATCAATTTCAGTGACAATCTCTCGATTATTATCACCTTTAAAAGACTGTACTAATGAAAAAGTCGTTCTCTGCTTTTCAAAATTATAAACCTCGGGATAGTCTTCGGATTGGATAGCTTGGTTTACTGGATTTAAGTTTTCAACCTCGACTGCCGTTGCAATAATTACTGCCGCGGCACGATCAAATGAAGATTTTATTTGCTCTTTAGAGCGAGGATCTTGATACATACACGAACAAGCGAGTAGCGCCCCTGACTTTAGTGCAGCTAGTAGTAAAATAAAGATTTTCATGAGAGCCTCGAAAAATTTAATTAACCTTAAAATTTAAATCCATTTGAAAAAACAAAACGGCATCAATGAATCCTTATAATAACAGTAGGATTAATCAACACTCGCCGTGGTATCAAATTCGACCGGTTGATATGCTTTAAGGATATCTTCCCAAGACGTCTCAATTCCATCGACTAATTTTTTTAGCGCCCGTTTTTCATTATTGAGACGCAAATCATCAACAGCAGCAGATTCTCCCCAAATGCTCGAATACTTTGAGTCATCGACCGAAGCTTCGGTAATACCGTATAAATACTCGGTTCTTACGTCATAAAACGCTGCAGAGACAGTTGTATTAACGGATACCTTTTTATTCGCTAGCATGCCTAATAAAATCGTATTCAATGGTGCTAGTTTCTGCTCGCCAACATGAAACTGAGTATCAAAAGTATAAACCAGTAAAATATCCGCTTTTAAACGCGCTGCTGCTTGTCGTAAAGATAATAATGAATCTAAGTTTTGCGGGACCAACATGCGATTGATCGCTGCAACGCCATGAACACCTTTCATTTCAGATAATTGATTGAGATACGCTTCAGTTTCAGAATCTCTCACATAGACTACGCTATACCGTCCTTGACCATATACTTGAGCGCGATAAGCGCTGTAACTCGACGATTGAACTCTCACGAGCGCAATATTGGCAGGAAAAGCGGCAGCGGGACGATTGGCCATGAGTTCATTAATTGAACTTTCAGACAATTCACTAAGTTTTGCTGGTCCCCCAGGAGTGGTGTAACTGGCACAGCCTGAGATAACAAGCATCAGTAATATTAAGAAGAACTTCATCAGGTTAACGTTTTGCATGGGTTTGCTGCTAGTAACGCCATGCGTCTTAATAAAGGGTTAGGTTTAAGCACAATTAAAACGAACTAAGAATCTAAACATGCACTTTGATTATTGGTCCGACTTAGTGATTGTTGCGTAGACTGATTAAAATATAAGATCGAATAATCACTGATTCACAAAGAGAAGAATAATGCTAGCGACTCTCAACGGTTTACTTTGGGGTAAAATACTCATTCTATTACTCATCGGCGTTGGTGTTTGGTTTACCGTCGCCTCACGCTTCGTACAATTTCGGTATTTCAAGCGTATGTTCCGGGTTTTTAGACATGGCTTACAGCATGAAAAAGGTCATGTTAGTTCTTTCCAGGCATTAGTAGTGAGTGTTGCTGGGCGCGTTGGCGCGGGTAATATCGCTGGAGTCGCAGTTGCAATAACCCTCGGTGGGCCAGGTGCTATCTTTTGGATGTGGATTATTGGCTTAATTGGCATGGCGACTAGCTTTTTTGAATGCACGTTAGCGCAGGTCTTTAAAAAAGCAGAATCCGACGGCACTTATCGTGGGGGACCCGCTTACTATATGCACAAGGGAATGAAGCAAAAATGGATGGGAACCTTCTACTCAGGACTTCTCGCATTAAGCGTCGGTTCGGCATTAATCGCACTCCAGTCTTTCACGATGGCGTCTTCTTTTGAGCAAAGTTTTGGGGTTTCGCCTATTTATAGTGGCGTTGTTTTGGCGCTAGTCACTGCAGTCATTATTTTCGGTGGAATCAAACGAATTGCCGAAGTCGCAGAATGGATTGTTCCTTTTATGGCTGTTGGCTATTTGATACTCGGACTCTTTGTTGTCGGCAGCAATTTAGAGAAAGTGCCTGATGTATTTATTTTAATAGCTCGGAGTGCCTTCGGTTTAGAGCAAGCTATCGGCGGCGGTTTTGGCGCTGCGATTCTGATGGGTGTGCAACGAGGGTTGTTTTCTAACGAAGCTGGCTTAGGACATGCCGCAAATGTCGCCGCGATTGCTCATGTCAAACACCCAGTTAATCAAGGTATTGTCCAGTCCTTTTCGGTTTTTATTGATACAATGATTTTATGCACTGTCACGGCAATGATAATTTTGCTTTCTGATGGCTATTTGAACGGTACCGAAACTGGCGGTATCGCGCTTACCCAAATTTCGCTCGCTGAACATATTGGTGATTGGTCAGGGATTTTCGTCACCTTGGCATTGACCTTGTTTGCGTTTACCACCATCCTTTATCTCTATTATCTCGGTGAGAATGGTTTAAACTTTTTTAGTAATGAAAATCAAAAACTATTTAATCTCTTTCGCATTATTGTGTTAGTACAAATTGTTTGGGGCTCGCTTCAAGAGTTAACCACGATTTTTGCATTGGCTGATTTTGCAGTGGGGCTGTTAGCAATGAGCAATTTAATCGCGCTTGTTTTTCTATTTAAAATCGGTAAAAGCGTTTTAGCTGATTACGATGACCAACTTGCGAGCGGCATCGACCACCCTACTTTTGAAGCAAATCGATTTAATGAACTTATCATCGAGCAAGATTCTTGGCCAACTCTCGAACGAGACATGGATAACGATAAGAGCAACTCAACAAGCTAGTTGCTCACTATCAAGTTAATCGTCTCAAGACTTAAGCAAAACAATACCAATATACAAGTATCGATAAAATATTGGTTAACAAGAAGCAGCGTATTATTATGCCGCTTCTACATCAACAGCAACGACTTTGTACTCTGGGCAAAGGGTTTCTAAGTCACATTCGTCGCTCGTAATGTTGTTGACCATTAACTCGGGAAAATGAAATGTCGTGAACAAAACACCAGGTTTGACCTTATCACTAACATGGGCCTTGAGGTTAACTTCACCACGTGATGAAAATAACCGAACTATCGACTCATGTGCGATCTGTTTCTGCCGCGCGTCTTGTGGATTGATTAACAATATATCTTCACTCACAATTTGTTTATTGTCAGTGCGTCTAGTCATCGTGCCACAATTGTAATGCTCTAGTATTCTTGAAGTAGTCAATATATAGGGAAAGCTGGTTGCATGATTTTCAATTTCTTTTGACTCTTCAAAGTCAAAATAATGAAACTTACCAAGTCCTCGCTTAAACGTTTCGGTGTGCAAGATTTTAGTCTCTGAACCATCAGCTAAGATTGGCCATTGTTTACCATTATCGCCTAACTCATTCCATTTGGCACCGGCGAAGAAAGGGACAACGTCAGCAATTTCCGCTAACATAGTGTCAGGTTGATAATCAGGTTGGGCATAGCCCATCCGGTTCATAACATCGATGATAATCTGACCATCAACTTTAGTCCCAGGTAAGGGTTTAACAACTTCTCGCACCGCTTGCACTCGTCGTTCACCATTAGTAAAAGTACCTGACTTTTCTAAAAATGATGTTCCGGGAAGAATGACATCAGCAAGCTTGGCGGTTTCACTAAAGAAGATCTCTTGAACAATCAAAAAATCCAAATTTTTCAAACTCTCCACCACGTGATGAGTATTCGGATCGGTTTGGGCGACATCTTCTCCCATGATCCATAAAGCTTTTAAGGTGCCGGCTTTTGCTGAATTAAACATTTGCGGAATTTTTAAACCGGCATGAGTGGGTGAATGAACACCATATTTTTCAGTGTAATATTCTTGCCACTTAGGATCCTCCACCGACATATAACCAGCACCTTGATGTGGCTGGCACCCCATGTCTGCAGCACCTTGGACATTGTTTTGACCGCGCAATGGATTAACACCAACGCCTTCGCGACCGATATTCCCTGTCATCATAGCAAGATCCGCAATACTCATAACCGAACGCGACCCTTGCGAATGTTCCGTTACCCCCAGACCATGAAAACTCATTGCGGCTTCCGCTTTGCCATAGGCGATCGCTGCGTCACGAACTAAAGCGCGATCGACACCACTAAGCGCTTCCATCCGGTCTATATCTAAATTCATTAAAGCATCATGATAATCCTGCCACCCTTCAGTTCTGGTATCGACAAACTGCTGATCAACCAACCCTTCTTTAATGATGTAATGTGCCATCATATTTAATACAGCAACATTCGTTCCCGGGCGGAGCTGCAAATGATAGGTGGCGTACTCCGCGACTTCAGTTTTTACTGGATCAATGACGATTCCAGGTGTCCCTTTCATTAACTTCTGTTTAATTTTTGCGCCTGTCACGGGATGGGCTGATGTAGGGTTAGCACCAATGACCATAATAAAATCAGTTTTGGCGAGGTCCTCAATAGAATTTGTCGCCGCTCCGGTGCCAAAACTTTGTTGCATACCATGTGCGGTTGGTGAATGGCACACTCTGGCACAACAATCGATATTATTAGTCCCTATCACCGCACGCATTAATTTTTGCATTAAATAGTTTTCTTCGTTTGGACATCGCGATGAGGAAATTCCAGCAATGGCGTCTGGCCCAAAATCCGATTTTATCGAGCCGAGCTTTTCGACGATTAAATCATAAGCCTCATCCCAACTTGCTTCGACAAACTGCCCCTCTTTTTTTATCAAGGGTGAGGTTAATCGATCGGGATGGTTATAAAAGCGCCAGGCGTAACGTCCTTTTAAACAAGTATGCCCTTGATTAACTTCTGCATCTTCTGGCGCGGTAATTGAGAGAATTTCGTTGTTCTTAACGCCAACTTCTAAATTGCAACCTACACCACAGTATGAACATACGGTTCGTACTTTTTCTTGTGCTTCAACCGATTTGCTCTGGAATACATCACTAATCGCTGCAGTTGGACAGGTTTGCGCACAAGCGCCACAAGAGACGCATGCAGAATCGTCGAAGGATAAATTAGCGCCTTTAATTATCTTACTGTCAAATCCACGCCCTTCAATACCAAGCACAAATTCACCTTGAATTTCATCACAAGCGCGAACACATCGATAACAGTTAATACATTTAGAAAGATCGCTTCGCATATAAGGATGCGATGTGTCTTTTTCATAATGACTATGATCAGCCGCATTTTTGTAACGAACTTCTCGAATTCCCACCTCGGCGGCAACATCTTGCAATTCGCAGTTACCATTGGATTCACAGGTTAAACAATCTAACGGATGATCCGTTAAGACAAGCTCAATGATATTTTTGCGTAATTTTTGAATCGAGGGTGACTGAGTTTGAATATGCATACCCTCAGCGATGGGCGTGTGACATGAGGCCATCGTTTTGCTCGGCCCATCAGCTTTTAGCGCAACATCAACAGAACAAACTCGACATGCGCCGAAAGACTCTAAGCGTGAATCATCACATAAAGTCGGTATCGAAAAATTATTTCGCTGCGCGAATTCTAAAATAGTTTCATTCGCTTTAATTTGATAAGGCTGCCCATCTATAAAGGCTATCTTATCGAGTATCGGATTCTTAGTCATCGCTAAACCTCCACCACATCAATTTTGTTGAGTGAACTTGGTTCAAACAAACTTTCTATCTCAGGAAGAAAATACTGCAAGGCATTTTTAACCGGCAATGGAACACCGCCACCCAATGCACATAACGAACCTTTCTCCATAGTTTCTAATAGGTCATCTAACAGCACTTTATCAAGCTTATGTTCACCAGAAATCGCATCTCGAAACATTTCTTTGCCTCGTGTCGCACCCAAACGGCATGGGAAACATTTGCCACAAGATTCTGCGGCAGTAAAATCAAAAAGATGATGGATGTACTCGGCAATATTTTGTTGCTCAGGAATTCCGATGATACTAGCATGACCTAATAAAAACCCCTGCTCATCAAAAGATTCGAAATCTATGGTTAACTCGGCAAATTTTTCTGCGGGCACTAAGCCACCGAGTGGACCGCCAATATGAAGTGCTTTGACGGGTTTGCTAAAGCCACCCGCTTGTTCAATAACATGAGATAGCTTCTCTCCCATTGCAACCTCATAAATGCCCGGATTATTAAAACTACTATCTAGTGATAACAACTTAGAGCCTGTCGATCGGCCGTTTCCTAAAGTAGAGAAAGCTTCAGCTGAATTTTCCAAAATCCAATGGATAGCTGCAAATGACTCGACATTATTTAAAATGGTTGGTTGGCCAAATAAACCTTTTACAGTTGGAAATGGAGGCCTGACAGAGACCATTGGCTTTTGACCTTCCAGTGATCGTAACAATGCGGTTTCCTCACCACAAATATAAGCGCCAGCGCCGCGAACAATTTTAAATTGAAAATTGAAATCAAGATCTTTAAGTAAATTCAACGATTGAAATTCATTAATCGCTTGCTGGATTTGTTCGACTGATTGAGGGTACTCATCGCGAATATATAAAACACCCCAACTTGCACCAGCTAAATATCCTGCCATTAACATACCGAACAAAACGGCATGTGGCCGTTGTTCCATTAAATAGCGGTCGGTATAAGCGCCAGGATCACCTTCGTCGGCATTACAAACAATGTACTTTTCATTTGACACCTCATCCGCACAGGCTTTCCACTTTATGCCGGTCGGAAAACCTGCACCGCCTCGACCTCGTAATCCAGAATCGATAATTGTTTGTAAAATTTCAGCCGGTGAACTTGTCTGAGTAAGCCTCGTAAAAAGTGCGTAGTAACTCGGGAAGTCTGCGATGGTTTCGGTCAAAAGCGGCTTATCCATAAGACACTCAACGGGATAGTGCTCACCCGAATCATGAGTTTGATTGAGTATTTCTTCAAGCTGCTCAATATCTGAACCGGAATAGTTGATGCCGCTAATTTGAAACGACGCATTCTCATGACAGCGCCCTAAACAGCACACATGACCAATATCCTCCTCAGCCAATTTTTCTAACAACTTATTCTTAACGTTTTTCTGAGTACCTGCGCAAAGACAAGATGAACCATTACAGACATACGCTTTTTTGTTGGCGTTTTCTCCTTGAATGAAGTCATATGCGGTTGCCGCACCATAAACATTTGCGTCGCCGATCTTATAGTCTTCAGCCAATGCCTTTAAGCGAACAGGATCGCCTTCAGTTTTAATAATGTTTTCAAACAAGTTGTTCTCAAGTCCTTTTCGTTGAGACAACTTAGCTAAATTCTCTGACATAGTTCTGGTCCTGTGTCTGCAATACTTTTGCGGCTACTATTGTATTTTATGGAGACCGCTTTTTCCGTCGACTTTAAAGTCTTAGCGTAATGACAAAGCAATTTAAGTTGTAATCAGTTCACGATGTGAAGTATACAAATTAAAGCTGTTATCCTTAGCAAACCCAATCAACGCAACATCAAACTGATTGGCTGCGCGGATCGCTAAGTGACTCGGCGCGCCCAACGCAATGATGGTTGAAAAGCCTGCCATAATCGCTTTTTGGACTAATTCAAACCCTATTCTACCCGAGAGTACCAACAAACCACTTTGCGCTAGGTCATTGTTGAGCAATTCATGACCAATAAGCTTATCAAGGGCGTTATGTCGCCCAACATCTTCAAAGAAGGGAGCGCTTTCAGTCGCTAACTTGCCATCATGAATATAAATCAGTCCCGCCGCATGAACACCGCCAGTCAATGAAAACAAGGGCTGTTCTGCGAGCAGTTCTTTGAGCGTTTTAACCAATTGATTGCTAAGCTTCAAATCTGGCGTTTTAAACGCTCTCGACTGCTTTAATTCTAGCGCCTGCAGGCTGGTTTTACCACACAGACCACATCCCGAATAGCTTGTAAGATGACGCTCGAAACGTGCTGTTTCTAGAGTGACCTTATCACTCAATCTCACTTCGAGAATATTCTTTGGTTCTTTTGACGAATCTAGCAAATAGTCAAGTGACTCAACATCGTTTTTACCTTTGATAACTCCTTCCGAAAAGAGCAATCCAAAGGCAAGCTCTTTGTCTTCGCCCGGCGTTCGCATAGTAAGACTAAAAACTTGCGTCTGTTCCTGTTGTCGCAGCTGAATAAGTAGCGGCTCTTCTTCCGCAACCGGATCTTTCTCAAGCAAGACCTGATTAGCGCCTACCTTGTAACGGTTCACATCAACATAGTTTTCAGCCATAACAGATTGATTTTTGGTTAATAAAAGATTCACATCACGCTATGATACTTGAAATAACCAATAAAATGGTCGGAATAGATAGTCATTTCATACGTTAAACCAGAAATTTGACGAGCCAATGAAAGCTATCACCCGTTGGTCTCATTTAAATAAAACATAAAAAAGACATTTAGGAGATAGTTATGTCTGAATTATCAACAAAAGTTACGACAAATGGCTCAATATTTAAACTTGCGGTTGCGGCCGTGATTATTGCGGTTGTCAGCATCGTCTCGTTAAACTCTTTCTTCTACGCGGAACCAGGATATATTTACCATGTACGAACGGTTCTCGGAGACGAAGAAGTGGTTACCGAAGTTGGCTATAAATTTTATCCCTTTGGCCGATATAACTCATGGAAAAGAGCCATGACAGTGCAGGCGATTCAAGGCGCTTCTGGTAACGCGATTCGAGCAGAAAAAGACTCTGATAACACTTCGGCGAGCCTTCCGCCGATGAGTATTATGTTCCTTGATCAAGTAGATGCTCATGCGCAAGCGACAGTACGTTTTGCAATCCCCTCTGATAAAGAATCATTTTAAAACTTGCGCATGAATACCGCTCTCCAGAAAACCTCCTCAGAACAGCACTCATGCCAGCCTTTAAAGAAACGCTCCAAGCAAATGCATCACTGATGAGTGCAGAGGAATATTACTCCGGCGGTCGTACCCAGTTTAACAGCGAATTTGAAGATCAAATGAATAACGGTATTTACCTTGTTAAACGAGAAGAAATTCAAGTCAAATCCACTCGCCAAGCCAAAGCTAGTGCGAATGCGGCTCTCGGAACCGAACAGGAGTCTTATGGCGAAGATTCAAAAACAGCATTTGTTGTGCAAAAAGTTCTCGATGAAAATGGCTTGCCAAGACGAAAGACGCAACGATTCATAAACTATGGTATTACTGTCGTATCGGCACTAGTAACAGACATGCGTCCAAATCAAAAATTCGTTGAGCGAATGCAATTAAAACAAAAAGCATCCGCAGATAGAGCGATTGCTCGTGAACAGCGAGTCCAAGAAGAAGAGCAAAGGCTACTTGCAATAGCCCGCGGTGAACGTGAAGTAGCCGAACGTCAAGCTAAAGCAAAGGTCGAACAAATTCAAAAAACGACGGAAGCAGAAACTGACAAACAACTGGCGATAACAGCAGCAGAAAAATTAAAAGCCCAAGCAGCAATCGCCAAAGAAACTGCCGAAATAAACTTCGAAAAGGCAAAAACTGAAGCGGAAACTAAACGGACGCTGGCAGAAGCAGAAGCTTATCAAAAGAAGGTTATTCTAGAGGCTGATAATGCACTTGCGCAAAAACTCGATGCCGAGATCGAAATACAAAAAATCTGGGCTGATGCCTTCTCTAAACGTAAAGTCCCTACTACCGTATTTGGCGGCAGTGGTACCGGCGGCGCCCCTGTAGGTAGTGACGCGGAAGTTAAAGCTTTCATGCAAATGCTGACACTCGACGCAGCTAAGCGCTTAAACTATGACCGAGACTTGCAAAAAAATAAGTAATCTTGACTGAAGGACTTTAGAGGGGCTTTGTTGCCCCTTTTTTGTGCATTAACATTAGTCGGGATAGTTGTGCCTGAAGCAATCAACCGTATGATCATTGACCATGCCAACAGCTTGCATAAAGGCATAACAAATCGTTGTTCCGACAAAAGTAAACCCCGCTTTCTTGAGCGCTTTTGACATCGCATCAGATTCCGGTGTGTTCACGGGTACATCTTGCAAGCTTTTCCAATGGTTTACCTTTGGCTTACCGCCAACGAAGTGCCACAGAAACTCGGAAAACGATTGTTGTGCTTGGATTTTTAGGTAGGCAACGGCGTTCTTTCTGAATCCAAAAACTTTTAGACGATTGCGGATAATTCCCGGGTTTTGCAACTGATTTTCTAGCTCAGCATCAGTCATTTTAGCCATTTTTATCGGATCAAAGTTATAAAACGCCTTGCGGTAATTATCCCTTTTTTTAAGCACGGTAATCCAGCTTAACCCCGCTTGTGCACCATCTAATAAAAGATGTTGGAAAAGCTCTTGGCTATCATAGACAGGAACTCCCCATTCTTGATCGTGATAATCAATATAAATCTGTTCTTTACCAACCCAAGCACAGCGATTCATTTTTCAGTCCTTGTTGCTGTGAGATCCATCTCAATCAATTTTATTCGACCTAAAAATACCCAAGATCGACAAGAAATAGACCAAATTCTAATGTAAATAACTTTTTAAATGCTAGAGAAAAACTTCTTTTTTAGTATATACTTAGGTCTTCCGCTTAAGCATTAGAATTATTTATGGTAAGCAAATCTTTCGACCTCGACGAAATAAAAAAAAGAACTGCCGAGCTCAGTAAGACATGGCAGAAAAAGCTTAATTATCTCTCCGAATCTGTATCCCGCTCTGGGATGGAAGGGGCTAGCCACTGGCTTAAGTCACATCATCAAATCGACGATCTTAAAGACGCACTTGAAGATTTGCTCAAAGCCAGTGAATCAGAAGAGTTCAAACTTGCCCAAGTTGAAACAACCTTTAGCAGCTTTGTTATTCCAGAAGAAGACATGGGACAAGCTGATTGGTATCGCGCTGCAAGTATCCAGCTTGAGCAATTTGAGAAGTCACTACTAGAAAAAAAGACATTTGATAAAAAACAGATTACCTCGCTGATTAATGAGCTGAAATACATCAGTGAAGCCAATGAATTTCATGAACGTTACCAACTGCAATCTATTCAAGCCAAGGTGAAAAACGTGTACCAGAACTTAGTCGATGCACTCAATGAATTTAAGAAGATTGAGAGAGAGAAGTTTCAACAACAGAAAGAACAGGATAAAATTCAAGCAGCTAGGCTGCAGACTGAAAAAGCTCAAGCCGAAGCCAAAAAAGCGACTATGGAAAGTGTCAAAATAAAAGAAAAGCGACTTGCCATCATCGAAGAAAAAAAGCGCCTGCTCGCTGAAAAAGAGAAAATGGAATTAGAGGGTAAGCAGGAAATTGAAATGGCAGAAGTTAAAGCCAAAGAAGCAGAACATCAACGACAAGCCAAACTGCAGGATGCTTATGTAGATTTGCAGCTAGAAGAGCGAATGAATAGTTGGTCGGTCGCCGAAGTAGCCGATATTCTGCGAAGAAAAGCCAGTGAGTCAGGCCTATCAGAAGAAGTACAAACGAAAGTGAACGCCTTAATTATCGAACTAAAAGCGCAATAATGATATTGCGCTTATTCATTATTACCTTTTACCAGTCAGCTAACTCATTAAAACCGATAATTGAGGTTTGAAAAACAACCTGCTCATGCAACCAAGCAGTTTACTATCATGCAACAATCCAAGCCTAAGCAACAATCAAAACAGTCTAAAAGTGGTGCCGGTACAGTCAGGATCATTGGTGGATCGATGCGTGGTCGAAAAATTCGTTTTTCGGGTGCTGATGGTTTAAGGCCAACGCTCGATCGGGTGAGAGAAACCGTCTTCAATTGGCTTGCTCGAGATATCGCGGGAAGTGACTGCCTCGACCTATTCACAGGGAGCGGAGCGCTAAGTTTTGAAGCGCTATCAAGAGGCGCAGGATCTGTGGTGATGGTTGAGAAGAATCGAAAAGTAGCAGAGGCTTTGAAAGTCAATTGTCAATCGCTGAATATTCAAGCCGCTAAAGTCGTTAACCTCGATGCCGATAAGTTTTTGCGTCACAATTCTCAGAAGTTTGATCTGGTGTTTCTTGATCCCCCCTTTGGAAAAGGGTTAATGCAACAAACGATTGATTCCCTCAAACCTCATTTAAAATCTAATGCGCTGGTTTATATCGAACAAGAAAAAAGTGACCAGGAATATATTCCGGATGACAGTTTTGAACCACTCAAAAGTAAAAAAACCGGCAGCTTTTCCTATTCGCTCTACCGTTTTTTGTGAGAGTCATCAATACCATAGTCAATCACGAAGCTTATCCAACTAAGTAAACATCATAACGAAATTTCTTTGCTTTAATTTCATGGGATGGTTTGCTACTTCCCAGAATAGGCGCACCTTTTGGTCGTTTTACCACGACTCTTTTTACCGGTTGACTCATCGCCCAGTTAAAAAGTCTGTCAGCATCATTATCCTCACCAGCTAATTGCTTGAATAATCGCATTTCTTTTTTTACTAATGCTGATTTTTTTCTCTCTGGGAACATGGGATCAAGATAGATAACCTCAAATGACTCATTCTCAAGCACTGCCTTAATGCTATCAGCTTCGTTCAAATCGAGACTTCCAGGTAACGCTCGATAATCCTTTGATTGCTTATAGTGGCTTAATGCGTCCTTGAGTAATTGATAGATCGCAAAGTTTCTCTCATTCATTATCACGTTGCACCCCAAAGCTGCCATGATCAATGAATCTCTCCCCATACCAGCAGTTGCATCTAAAACTACTGGTCGATAATTCGGCTTACAACCAATCGCTTTCGCGACAACTTCATTTGACTTCGAAACTCTAGCCGCGCGAAAACCAACCTCGCCGTCATGAAAATCAAAAGCGAGGTCAGTCAGCGATTTGTCGAGATATAGATGAAGTAACAGTTTCTCGTCATGAAAAGCAAACGCAGCTTGTTCACTCGTCAATAATTCCAGATTATCAATCGCGTCGATATTTAGCGACTCAGATAATTGAGCCGCTTTAGCGCGATCTAAATCACTAGAACTTTCACCTTTATAAATAAAAAACTGCTTTATCAAGCGCGGTCCTCTAAAACGATTTAATGTTTGATCCCAGAGTGCCGAAGCAGTGGTTCAACTTCTGGCTTTCTACCACGAAAAGCAACAAACAAATCCATCGGTTCAGCCGAACCACCTTTTTCTAAGATATTTTCGCGAAATTTTCTACCCGCATCTGGGTTCATGACTCCCTCTTCTTCAAACAGCGAGTAAGCATCAGCAGACAAAACTTCCGCCCACTTATAACTGTAGTAACCGGCCGAATAGCCACCAGCAAATATATGCGAAAAACCATGTTGGAATCGATTAAACTTGGGCGGTTTGATAACCGCCACCTCATCACGAGTTTGATCTAATATTTGTTGAATACCAGCTGCAGACAAAGGTTCATTCAAATGAATTTTCATATCAAACAAAGCGAATTCTAGCTGTCTTACCATCATCAAAGCCGATTGAAAATTTTTAGCAGCAATGAGTTTATCGAGTTTATCTTGCGGTAATGGATCGCCCGTCTGGTAATGTTCACTTAGTTTGCTAATCACCTCGGGTTCGTAGCAAAAATTTTCCATAAATTGACTGGGGAGCTCTACGGCATCCCAAGGTACATTAGAAATACCTGACGCCGAGAGTTCATCGACCTGGGTGAGCATGTGATGGATCCCATGGCCAAACTCATGAAATAAAGTAACGACCTCATCATGAGTAAGAAGTGCTGGCGCATCATCAACTGGCGGCGCAAAATTACAAGTTAAATAAGCAACCGGGATCTGCATCTGGTCATCGGAAAGCCTCATTCTGCCTTGGTAATCATCCATCCATGCACCGCCGCGTTTGTGACCTCGAGCATAAAGGTCGAGATAAAACTCAGCTATAACTTGATCGTTACGCAAAATCTGAAATGTTTTTACGTCCTTATGCCAAACGTTGACTCCTGCTTTCTTCTTAAACGTCACCTCAAAATGATGCTCTGTAATATCAAAGAGCCCACTAATCACTTTATCAACCGGGAAATAGGGGCGCAGCTCCGATTGCGAGATTTGATAGTTTTTCTGCTTTAGTTTTTCACTAAAGTAAGCAACATCCCAAGCTTGTATATCATCGACTCCATTTTCACTGGCAAACGCTTTTAACTCAGCAAATTCCGCTTTTGCTTGCGCTTGGCTTGCTTGATTGAGCTGCTGTAAAAATTTTAATACTTGTTCAGGCGTTTCCGCCATTTTGGTCTCAACGGATAATTCGGCGTAGTTCTTAAACCCCAATAATTTCGCTTTTTGATTCTTCAAGGTTAATAGCTCTGCCATAATTTCACTGTTATCAAACTTGCCTTTGTCTGGGCCTAATTCAGAGGCTCTTGTCGTGTAGGCCGAGTAAACCTCTTCTCGCAATGCGCGATCATCTGCATAAGTAACGATGGCAAGATAGCTAGGGATTTCTAGAGTAATCAAACAACCGTCCATATCGCGAGACGCAGCATTCGCTTTCAGCATTGCCATTTCAGTTTCTGGCAACCCGGCCAAGTCGGACTCTGAAACCTGTTTGGTCCAGCTCATGGTGGCGTCCATCAAGTTCTGTTCAAACTTTGACGATAGTTCCGCCAAACGTGACTGAATAGAAGCGAATGTTTTCTGATCGGCTTCGTTTAAATGAAGCCCTGACAATTTAAACCCAATCAGCTCATGTTTGAGGATATGCTTCTGGGTATCACTCAGCCCTAATTGTTCTTTACTTTGATAAAGCTTATCCGTCGCAGTGAATAAACCTTTGTGTTGACCAAGTGCCGTGCCGTAAGCCGTTAAATCGGCGAGCGCTTCATCATAAGCGGCTCGCAGCTCATCTGAATTACACACGCTGTTTAAGTGCGAGACTGGCGACCAAGCTTTTGATAGACGATTCTCCAACTTTTCTAACGGTAACATCAGCGAAGGCCAATCCAAGTCTGGCTGTTCCACCAGTTGTTCGATAGCTTGTAGATTTTCGTTAATGATAGTTTTTATTGCGGGTACAACATTGTCTGGAACTATCTGATCAACTTTTTCAATAGGATTCTGTAATAATAATGGGTTAGATATAGTCATTATGGAATAGTAATTGGGTTGGATTAAATGCAAACTAAGGCCAGTTTAGCGCAAATTCAAGTACCTCTGGTAAAAACTCTAAGGTTTTATTCGCTAAATTGCCTGTGTTCACACCACGCTCAGTTTTAATTGTTAACTTTTAATTATTTGGAATCTCTCATGTCACAGTATGATTATGACTACCTCGCTATCGGCGGCGGAAGCGGCGGTATTGCATCAGCTAACCGAGCCGCAATGTATGGAAAAAAATGCGCTATTGTTGAGGCAAAAGCCCTTGGAGGGACTTGTGTCAATGTAGGCTGTGTTCCCAAAAAAGTGATGTGGTTTGCTGGACAAATTGCCGATGCTTTTAAACTTGCACCAGACTATGGTTTTCAAGCCGAATTAAAGGGCTTGGACTGGAAAACTCTCGTCAAACATCGAGAAGAATATATCGGCCGAATTCACCAGTCCTATGATAATGTTCTCGGTAAAAATAACGTCGACGTAATCCAAGGCTGGGCAACGATAGTCGATAAAAACACCGTAAAAGTGGGTGATCGCGCAATTACTGCAGAGCACATACTTATTGCAACCGGCGGCCAGCCGGTAATCCCTGAGATCCCGGGTAAAGAACACATTCTCGATTCAGATGGATTCTTCGCCCTCGAGCATCAACCTAAGCGTGTTGTGATAGTCGGTGCTGGCTATATCGCTGTGGAGATCGCGGGAGTATTTAATGCCCTCGGGAGTGAAACTCATCTGGTGGTTCGTAAAGATCATCCATTACGAGAGTTTGACGAGATGATTTCCTCAACTTTAACAGAGCAGCTTCAAGCAGAGGGGATCAAACTCCACTCACGCACTCAAATTACTCAAATTGATAAGAATGATGACGAGAGTTTGACCTTACACACTGATAATTTGGACTTGCCGGATGTCGATGCGGTGATTTATGCAGTCGGCAGAAGCCCGGTCACCTATGGCCTTGGTTTGGAAAATGTTGGAATAGACCTTGATTCACATGGTTATATTGTTACTGATGAGTATCAAAATACGAGCGTTGAAAATATCTACGCGGTTGGCGACAACACCGGGCGTGCTCAATTAACACCTGTAGCCGTGGCTGCCGGCCGGCGATTGTCCGAGCGATTATTTAATAACAAGCCAAACGAGAAGCTAGATTATACCAATATCGCAACGGTAGTTTTCTCCCATCCGGCGGTGGGGACAGTGGGCTTGACTGAAGCTGAAGCGCGGGCCGAATATGGCGATAACGTCAAAATTTATACTTCAAGCTTTACCGCTATGTACACAGCAATAACTTCTCACCGCCAACCGACTAAAATGAAGCTCGTTTGCGTCGGACCAGAAGAGAAAGTTGTCGGCGTTCACATTATCGGTCTAGGCGCGGATGAAATGCTGCAAGGTTTCGCGGTAGCCGTCAAGATGGGCGCGACTAAAGCGGATTTTGATAATACTGTCGCAATTCATCCCACATCAGCAGAAGAACTAGTCACTATGCGCTAGCCTCAAACAGGGGCAATCCTTGCCCCTGTTTATCAATTAATTATTCAAGAGAAGCAAACCCATGCCCTAACTAAATTGCACTAGGGAATAGCTATATCCTCTATAAATACAATTTGTTATGGAAAGATTACAATTTAGGCTAGAATATCGCTAATTGAATAATAATCTTGCAGATAGGTTTGGTATGAGCGTCAGATCATTTGAAAATGCGCACCCCAAAATCGGTAACCGAGTATTTGTTGACCCAACCGCTTTAGTCGTTGGTGATGTCGAAATTGGTGCTGATAGCTCGATTTGGCCGATGGCGGTAGTCCGCGGCGATGTGCATTCTATTCGAATTGGCGAACGAACCAGCATCCAAGATGGTAGCGTGCTACATGTGACACATGCTGGTCCATTCGATCCAGAAGGACATGACTTATTTATCGGCAATGACGTCACTGTCGGCCATAAGGCGATGATCCACGGATGTTCTATAGCTGACAGCTGTCTTATCGGTATGGGATCTGTCGTTATGGACAGCGCAATTATTCACTCAAATGTCATCCTGGGTGCAAACAGCCTAGTCCCGCCTGGCAGAGAACTTGAAGGTGGCTTTTTATGGGTGGGTTCTCCCGCTCGGAAGATACGCCCCCTCAATGAGGAAGAGCTAAAGTTTTTTGATTACTCGGCTAAAAACTACGTGAAGCTTAAAGATCGTTATTTAGCGGGCTAACGTTTGCTTGATTGATTGATTGATTGATTGATTGATTGATTGATTGATTGATTGATTGATTGATTGATTGATTGATAAAAAGTATACACCAAACACCAAGACTGGCTATTTAGCCAATGCAAACAAGCTCTCCGATTGAATATCAGGTCGTTGTCCCGTCCAAATATTAAAAGATTCCGCCGCTTGACCGAGTAGCATCCCAAACCCATCCGCAGTGTTACTCGCCCCATTGGCTTTACACCAATGAATGAACTGTTCTGCTCTTTGACCATAATTAAGGTCATAACAAAAGTCTGTCTGTGAAACTAAATCGGAAAGGGGGTCAAAAAGCACCGGATTAAACTCACTGACAGTCGATATAATCGCATCTGGTTGTTCAGTTGCTTGATAAGCATCGATCGGGCCGAGTGAATCAAATCGTTTAAGCAGCAGATCTACTTTAGCTTTTGTCCGATTTAACATGCTCACCCTGGCGCCAGCACTTAATAACGAAAGGATTATCGACTGACACGCGCCGCCCGCCCCTACCACTAAAATGTGCTTGTTTTGATACTCGAAACCGAGACGTTGCAAGTCAATTAAAAGTCCGTTGCCATCGGTGGTGGTGCCGACAATTTGATTGGATTCATTTTTAAACAGGGTATTAACTGATCCGGCTAGTTCAGCATCCAGTGTAACCTTATCGGCACATTCGATCACCGCTTGTTTAAACGGCAAAGTAACATTGAGCCCTTGACCACCTTGTTCAAAAAATGATCGCACAAAAGATTTTAAATTGTTTTCCTCAACAAGATGCTTTTGGTACTCAATAGATATGTCGACTTGCTGAGCAAATTGGTAATGGATGGGTGGCGAAAGGCTATGAGAAATTGGATTTCCGATAACCCCTAACCGAAATTCGACAGTCATAAATCAGTAGATTGGATTACGATTATTAGGAAACCAATCTACCAAATCAGATTCTATCTTACAAAGATTCTTTCGTTACATAGCAATAATGATTAATCCCAACTAAGCGCAGCTCCAGTTTGGTATTCAGTCACTCTAGTTTCAAAAAAGTTTTTCTCTTTGCGCATATTGGCTTGCTCATCGAGCCATGACAACTGATTTTGAGCCCCGGGAAACGGCTCTTCGATATTAAGTTGTTTCGCTCGTCGATTGGCTATAAAACGAAATTGCTCGATATGATCTTCAGCACTATAGCCGAGAATTGGATCTCTCAAGATGTAATTGGCATATCCGATTTCTGCAGCTTCACACTGGTCCCACATATCCCGCAAACGCTGAGTATCTAAAGTCAAGTTCTCTTCCTTAACTATCTCACGTACAACTCGAATACCAAAAGCACAATGAAGAACTTCATCCCTCATAATGTACTGGAGTTGCTCAGCGGTACCAGTCATTAATCCTCGCCGTTGCAAAGCAAAAATTGGGCTAAAACCGTTATAAAACCAACAACCTTCGAAAACGCCAGCAAAGAACAAATAAGCATGAATAAAGTTATCCAGCTCATCAGGATTCTTTAAATCGATATCCGGGCGTAACACTGAATTGAGTTTCTGATTGGCTAATTCAATCTTTTGGTGGATTTGCGGAACCACTCGATAACGATTATAGATTTCACTTTGATCAATACCAATTGATTCAATACAGTGTTGATAGGTCCATGTGTGTAAAGCTTCTTCATAAACCTGTCTTGCCTGATAGATTTGTAGCTCAGGTGCAGTCATTTTTTCCATAACTGCAAGCCCCACATTGCGCATAGCTAGAATATCTGACGTCGTCAAATAAGCTAAAACATTTTCATACACATGCTTTTCTTCCGTGGTAAGTCGCTGATGATAATCTTGAACATCTTTCGTCATATTAATATCAAGCGGGGTCCAGTGGTTCTTATTCGCATTTAGAAAGAAATTCCAAGCCCATGGATACTTAAATGGCGCTAATTGATTAATATCGCCTTCTCCATTAATGATCCGTTTATCTTCGACGCGAACCGGTTCAGCAGCCATTTGACCAGAGGGTTTATTTAAATCTTCTCCATTTGATTTTTCTATCGTGCTTTTCTGCAAACTTGCTTTTGCTTTTTTTGTCTGCGCAGTTTCATTTCTAGTAGTTTCTTCAGCTTGAAATTCCGCAATAGGATCATTCCAATCTAACATCACTTTTCTCCTTTTTTTATTCTATTGACAAGCTTCACAGTCAGGTTCAAGAATTGAACAGACCTTAGGTGGCTCTGTCGCCAATTTTGATTGTTGCGACGTACTTTTCTCCATTTGTGTTGCCCCGAGTGAACGTAAGTAATAAGTTGTTTTCAAACCTCTGACCCAGGCCAGCTTGTATAATTGGTCGAGCTTCTTACCAGAGGCTTCTGCCATATAAAGGTTGAGACTCTGCGCTTGGTCGATCCATTTCTGACGCCTTGAAGCCGCTTCAACTAACCAACGAGAATCAATTTCGAATGCTGTCGCAAATAATGCTTTTAAGTCGTCTGGAATGCGATCAATTTGCTGAACCGATCCATCGAAATACTTGAGATCATTCACCATTACTTCATCCCACAAACCAAGCGATTTTAGGCGAGCGATTAAGTGGGCATTTGCAACGCTAAACTCTCCCGATAGGTTTGATTTTACATAGAGATTTTGATACGTCGGTTCAATGGATTGGCTAACGCCACAAATATTTGAGATTGTTGCTGTTGGAGCAATGGCCAAACAATTACTGTTTCTCATACCATGCTTGACAATACTCTCTCTCAACGTGTCCCAATTGAGTCGTTGGGAGGAGTCTTGGTTAAAATAATTACCTCTTTCTTGTGCCAGTTGATTCACTGAATCAATTGGCAGAATACCCTTGCTCCAAAGCGAGCCCTCGAAGGTCGAGTAACGTCCACGTTCTTGAGCCAATCGATTAGACGCACTAATGGCCAGATAGCTCACGAGCTCCATCGATTCATCCGCAAAACCAACAGCTTCTTCACTCGCGTAAGGAATATTCTTTATGTAAAGCGCATCATGAAACCCCATAATTCCTAAACCAACTGGGCGATGTTTTAAGTTTGAATTTCTCGCTTGCGGTACGCTGTAATAATTATATTCGATAACATTGTCGAGCATTCTCATTGCTGTGGTTATGGTGCGTTCTAACTTTTCTTTATCAAGCTCGCCATTATTAAAATGAGCAGGCAAGTTAACAGAGCCTAAATTGCACACAGCAATCTCATCATCGCTCGTATGAAGAGTAATTTCCGTACATAAATTGGAACTATGAACAACACCTTGATGTTGGTTGGTGTAACGAATATTGCAGGGATCTTTAAAAGTAATCCATGGGTGACCGGTTTCAAAAAGCATTGCCAGCATTTTCCGCCAAAGCTCTTTCGCCTTAACGGTTCGGTAGAGTGTAATTTCACCCCGTCCAGCTTTATCTTCATAAGCACTATACGCAACAGCAAATGCCTGTCCACTCAGCTCATGTAAATCATCAACTTCTTCTGGTGAGAATAGTGTCCAGTCTTGATCTTCTATCACGCGCTGCATAAAAAGATCAGGAATCCAATTTGCACTATTCATATCGTGAGTTCTACGCCGTTCATCACCGGTGTTTTTACGAAGCTCTAAAAAATCCTCGATATCAATATGCCAAGTTTCAAGGTAAGCGCAGACTGCGCCTTTACGTTTACCCCCTTGATTAACCGCCACCGCCGTATCATTGGCTACCTTTAAAAATGGAACAACGCCCTGAGACTTACCATTGGTACCTTGTATGTACGAACCCATACCGCGAACACGGGTCCAATCATTGCCAAGCCCTCCAGCAAACTTAGACAACATGGCGTTGTCCCTAAATGCGTCATAAATACCAAACAAATGATCAGGAACTGTGGTCAGGTAACAGGATGACAACTGTGGCCGTCGTGTTCCAGAGTTAAAAAGCGTAGGGGTTGAGCACATAAAATCAAAGTTAGATAAAACTTTATAGAACTCTATCGCTTTTTCTTCTCGTTCAATTTCATTCATTGCTAAACCCATCGCAACCCGCATAAAAAATGCTTGTGGCAATTCAAAACGGATTTCTTCACTATGAATGAAATAGCGATCGTATAGGGTTTGTAATCCCAGATAGTTAAAAGACAGATCGCGGTTCGGCACAATTGCTTTTGCCAATTTTTTTAAATCAAATCGAGTCAGCTCTTCATCAAGTAACTCTAGCTCAGAGGCTTTATGAACATACTGGATAAAATACTCACCATAGTGAGATTCGAATTCAGATTGAGTAAGATTCTTCGACGATTGGTTTAAAAATGATAGCGCTTCTAAACGCAAGTTCGCTAACAACAATCTTGCGGCAACTTGACTGTAGTTAGGCTCTTGATCGATCAAACTTCTTGCAGCTAATACCATCGCGTCATTTAAATCTTGCAAAGTCATTCCATCGAAAACATTATTCAATGTCAGCTCAATCAGCGTCTCACCTGAAACATCATCAATCTCCGCAACAGCCAATTCTATAATCTGATTAATATTGATTTTTTCAAGCGGGAGCATCGCGCCATCTGGCTGACGAATGGTTAATTGGCTTTTGCGACTATATGGGGAATCTTCTTGCAGAGCCTGTCTTTGTTTTTCATGCTCAGCGCGATACAACACATAGGCTCGAGCGGTTTTTTGTTCACCAGCTCTCATCAACGCAAGTTCAACCTGATCTTGAATATCTTCAATATGCATCACGCCACTTTCAGGTAAACGGCGGATCAGAGCTTGATAGACTTGATTGGCAAGCGTCTCAACAGACTGATGAACACGGTTTGAATCTAGCGCTAAGTCACCTTCTACGGCGAGAAAAGCTTTAGTCATAGCGACTTTTATCTTGTTTAAATCAAACGGTGTTACGGTGCCGTTACGACGAATAACCGCATATTGATTTTCTTGATTGGCAGAGGTCTCTGCGTTAGAAGGTGTGCGTTCGCTTGAATCACCTAAATGGGTTGATTCTTGAGCATCAATGGTTTCGAGCATAATTTCCTCTTCACTGAGAATAATGCTCGCGTGAAGCGGAGTTAAGCCGACAAACGGAATCCAACCCCTAGCGGGTCCCGAAGACTTTCAATCCATACCTTTACGCGAGGCATAATTAAACGGATGTAGGTAATCGGACTAAAAGCTAATGTAGCTTATCACCGTTGCGCGACAGTGCTGGATTTTCACCAGCTTCCCCTACCACAAATTGTATTAAAAACCACCAGATATAGAAACTAATGGTTTCCGAAGCACAATATAATGTGTTTTGTTTAAGTTTACAATCCCTTCGTTTGACAATAAACACAGAGAACACTAGAGAAGACGGATAAAAATATTGTCTCAATCCTAGCGTTCAGCTTGAGTTCAACCAATTGTCTACATAATCCCAACTTCTGATATCCACAGAAATAAAAAGTCAGTAGCAACATGATTCAAATAATTAAAGATTTCACAATATTTTGGTTTAAACCACTAATTTTAAAATCGAATTTTAAAATTTTCTGCTTAAACCTTTAGGGAACCCCTCTAATTATCTGACTTGTAGCAATTGGCACAATACCTGCTAAATCAGCAACAATTCGTTTTTGGAATTCATCGTTAAATATAAAATCAATGAGTATGGAGGAAGCATGAAACAATTACTCAATCTGGCCGCTGCAAGCTTACTCGCGGTTTCTTTATCCGGTTGTATCATCGTTGATGGCGAGTACCGCGACTGGAATGACTCTGACTGGAAGTCTGAGCAACGCGAAAACCGCTCTCTTATTAGTCGCCTTGAACTTAATGAATCACGGCAACGAGTTGTCTCCCGACTAGGTGCACCGAATTTTTCAGAAGCTTTTAGTCGAGGCGAGGACCAATATCGAATTTTATTTTATCGCACCCATCATCGTCACTCTGATGGCGATACGACAAAAGATGAAACCACACCACTGGTTTTTAAGAATGATACATTAATCGGTTGGGGCCATGATGTTTTAGCGGAAGTCTCAAGCTATAACTAAGTCCTCTGCGGTTAGTAAAACGGTTACATACCAATTTTCGATTTGGTATTCCAGATTCAGTCCGTCCTGCGAGCTCTATCTTTTATTGACTTAACAGTTCTCTCAACTCTTCAAGTAATAAATGATGCGCAGGCCGGGCTGTCTGCCCAAATGCTAAATCAGCGATCTGGCTCGTCTTAGCGAGTTTTCGTCGCTCCGATCTAAAACTCGTACGTCAGTTCGAAAACCAATTGCCAATTAATTAACGATTAATGAGATTCAAAGTGCTTTTTCTAATTCTTGCGCTACCGCTTTTTTATTGACTCGTTTCAAAATTCCAATCAATTGCCGATACCCCACAGCTGGCCCATTTTTACTCTCTGTTAAAAATTTAACGACATTCTTTCGTTGTTTTTCTGAAAGTCCCTCGTACTGTTTGGCAAATTCGAACGGATTATCGATGGAGATTTTCATCAAAGCAAATTGCAAATAGTTTGGCGCGTCAGGAGCCCACGTTAATTGACTTGCTAGTCCCAAAACAATTTCAAAACCTTGTTGAGGATTATTTTGAACAACACTCTCTAGTTCAAAAATATACGGGTTACCATCCCATAATTCATCTCGACTCGCACTGTTAAACAACCGGTTAAAGTCGCGAGCATTTTTCGGGAATGCAGCCAGAAAAGCCTTCTGTCTCGCTGGATCATTTCGTCTGAGCTGTAATTCCCCAAGTGCAAACTTCAATTGCGACGCCTGACTAGACAGGCTTTTGCTATGGCTCGGTAAACTGGAAAACAGCAGAATATTAACGGTTGTCAGTAGTATGACTCTTGTCAGATGCTTCATGGTTAGACTTTTACTCGCCCATCACTTTTAAGCATAATAACCAGCACCTTGTTACTTGCCAAATCAATTACCATTTGATTACTCTTCGGTTACTCAGTTAATCAATAGTTTTCTTGTTAACAACCAGCTGGATACTATGCGCTCAAAACACTCAATTAATGCCCTGCTTTCGCTCGCTGTAATAGCGGTAGTCTTGATGAGTTTTGTTCCAGTATTAATACGCTACACGCAAGCAAATGAAGCAACTATCGGCATAATCCGCTTAGCGATTGCGTCAGTCGGCCTTGCCATAATACTTCTTTTCACTCGAGGCAGGGTGGTATTGAACCCAAAAGAGTGGCGCTGGCTAGGCTTTTTAGGATTCGTCTTTGCTATCCATTGGTATGCTTATTTTAAGAGTATCAAACTCGCAGATGCCTCTTTGGCTGCCATTGGCGTTGCGACCTTCGGGGTGCATTTATTGCTCTTGAATGCTGCTATCTTCAAAGAAAAGTTATCGTTAATCGATTTAATGGCGGTACTTATTGCTTTCATCGGGATCTACGTCGCATCACCACAACTCTCGATTGACTCAGAGAAACTACTCGGGTTTGCAATTGCGGTTGTCAGTGGCTTTCTATACGCCTGTTTACCCCTGATTAATCGACAACTCTCCCATCTAACAACTAACACTCGGGGACTTGGTCAATTCGGATTTGCTTTGTTATTTTTTGCCCTTTTATTGCCACAGGCAAACTTCGACTTGAGCCGAACCGACTGGTTAAGTCTCGCCGCACTCGGTGTGGTCTGTACCCTTGTTGCGCATACTATTTGGATTAAAGTCAGTACCGAATTACCGGCTAACTTTACTGCAGTCATTTATTATGGATATGTTCCGTTAGCGATGATGATGAGTTACTTCTTCCTTGGCGAGGCAATCACATGGCAAAAAGTCGTTGGCGCGAGCATGATCATTGGTGCGAATATCTTGGTTATCTTTAAGCACAAGAAAAATCAAAAGGAGTCGAAAGCGCTTGAGCGCGCCGCTGAGGAGACGCTTTGACAGCATGTTTGAACGGGTCGCTAGCTTTTTCGTAGCGGCATTTTCGCTTCGCGGAAACGCTTAGATTTAATGATACCCAGGTATGTTTCGGCTTTTTGTTCGGCAATTGAGAGCTGCTCTGAGGGAATTTCGGTGCGCAGTTGTTCGACAATCACCGCCGTTTTGTTATTGATGTGCTTGGCGGTAGGACTTGGATTGATAGAAGCAATGTAAAACCATGCGTAGGATTCAACGACATCTTGCTCAAAGCCCAAACCTTGGGCAAGCATCAAAGCGACGTTGTATTGGGCGGCTGGATAATCTCGCAAACTGGCTTGGAAATAATATTCGGCGGCTTTTCGGTAGTTTTTTCGAAAGCCACTGCCTTTGGGTGGGTCAAAATAAAAATTGCCAAGGACAAATAATGCTTCAGGATCACCTAACTCTGCCCGGTGCTTGAGCTTAGACCACTCAGTCACATAAACATTTTTTTGACCTGTATATTCTCTTACCGTCTCTGCTTCGCTGGGCAGAAGCCACAACCCCATCAGTAGCAGCAGTAGCAAGAGCCAATTTTTATCCAATAGCTGCAAAACAATCCTTACGGGAAACCAGACATTTACTTTTAATAATTATTTTCCTACAAACGCTGGATACAATTACACCAATATGGTTCATTATAAATTAACAAGAGCGCCTAACTAGGTGATTACTTTGTTGTTTTTTTGTGAAATATTTACATGCTCAATCAGCACTTGCACTACATTTTAGCGTAAACTAGACTCAAGTTTAAAAGGGTTAAAGGTATTTTATGTCACAATTGCGAAATTTTGAGCTATTTAATGATCTCGAAAAGGAGACCGTGGACGGTATTCTTTCGCATATTCATACTCGAAGCTTCCCAAAAAAGACCCAAATTGTGACCGAGGGAGACGATTCGCACAGTCTCTATTTCTTGCTCGATGGACGTGTTAAGGTCTACTTGGACGATGACAATGGCAAGGAAATTATCGTAAATATCCATGAAGCAGGCGAGTTTTTTGGTGAATTGGGGCTGATCAAATCGATTCCCAGAACCGCGTCTGTTTTGACTTTAGAAGACTCTCGTTTGGGGATTATGCCTGAGTCTGACTTCCGGCGATGCCTTGCTAACTACCCAAGTTTTGCTATCAACTTGATTGAAAACCTATCGACTCGATTAATTGAAGCCACAGAGACTATCCGAAAGTTGGGATTGATGGACGTGTATCGACGAATTGCGGTTACTTTTCTCAATTTATCGGAAGAAATCGATGGGGTCAGAGTCATCAACGAAAAACTCACTCAACAGAACATCGCTAGTCGGGTGGGCGCGTCAAGGGAGATGGTCGCGCGAATTCTCAAAGATTTAAGAGCTGGCGGATATATTTCTCAGGAAGACAACAAGATTATTCTGCATAAATCCTTGCCGCATTCTTGGTAAACATTAAATCGCTGCGTTTTCATTCATGCAAGCGCTTCTAATCTCTTCTTACAAACACCAGGCCTGAAACACTGATATATTACACGTAACCGATTCTTGAGGCAGGTACTTGGGGCAGGCCTTTATTCGAAGTGTTAGAACGCAATTCGCACAGATAGGCCTCAAGACGCCTCTTGATATTGGGCTAGCATTGAGTTGGCTTCATTAAGGCGGATCCCACCGTTATATATCGCCTTACCCACTAACACGCCTGAAGGCTTTGCGCTTTGCGAGTCGAGTAATCGCTTTAAATCGTCTAACTTATCAACAACCCCATTAGCAAAAACCGGAATTTCGATTGCACTGCTGAGTTCACTTATACTCGCCAACCCAGCATTAACTTCACCGTTATGATTCGCAACATCGGTGACAACCAAACCAACAACACCATCGTCTTCTAATTGTTGGGCAAGGTGAGTTAATGTTTGACCATTAACGCCCACCTGTCCCCGGCGGCAATCAATTTCCACCAATACCCGGTTGGGAAATTCAACACAAATATCATCGAGCAAATTTCGTTGGCGAATGGCTTTGCCATTGAGAACCAAAAAATCAGCGCCGGCATCAATCCACACATACGCAGACTCAATACACTTAATACCACCAATAACTTGCAGCGACAGATCGGGATAGGTTTGTTTGATTTTCGCGATTAGATCGACGTTTTCCGGCTCGCCGCTCTCAACGGCGTCAACGTCAACCACATGAATTCGGCGAACGCCCTCTTGATACCAACCGGTAACCACTTGCATCGCATCTTCTTTAACCACTTCATCAACAAAATTGTTCTTGGGACGCGTATGTACGCCCTTACCATGTCGAATTTCTAAAACTGGAACTAACTGCATAAATAGGCTCCATTTTGATTGATGGTTTGTGTTTGCTCTTAATTCAACTATAGAAATAAAATTTCATTTCGTCAGCTAAAAAAACACTTATTTTAGAACTAATCATAATTTAGCGATTTTTTATTCCATCCTTGAAAATTCGTAAAAAACCACATGACTACTAATCAATGACTTAGGTCAATTAGTTCAAGTGAATTTGCGATAGACTCTAATTCTAAGCCATAAAAATGACGGATATATGAGGAAGTTCTGATGCAACGCTTCGACGAAATCAAACAAACACTCCACGCAAGACTCGGCGAGTTGGAATCTCGTGTTCAAGCAATCAATGCTGATATCACTCACCAAAATCAACCTTTATCAAGCGATTGGAGCGAGCAAGCGGTTGAACGAGAGAACGAAGAAGTCCTCGAAGCACTTGGCAATGCTTCGCAAAAAGAAATGGCACAAATTAAAAATGCCCTTCACCGCATGGATACCGGGCGCTATGAGATTTGCGAAACTTGCGATGCAGAGATTCCTTTCGAGCGCTTGAAACTAGTCCCCTACACAACTCTCTGCACTCACTGTGCAGAAAAGGCAGAGGCCAAGCATTAATTTGCCTCTGCTTTAGGTCTTCGTTTCAATTCAAATTTTCATTCCTTTAAGCCATTTTATTATGGCAACTTGATATCGCTTTAGGCATAATCTGTCTTGTTCAACAATCGCTTGGAAATTCGAAGGTTGAGCTGTCGCTCTGTCACAGCTATGAGCGACACTGTCCATAAGCTAATACCACTAAGGTTGCAGCGATGGCCGCGGGAATGACGGCAGGTGACCGGAAGCCTTTTCGGTACTTTCTGACGCGGTGGTAATTAGAAACTGTCTCGCCATCGGCGAAAGGCATGTTGATTTAATTAACTAATTCTCGTAGGAAAATTTATCATGAGTAAAACCAAAGTTTCGATTATTGGTGGCGCTGGCTATGGCGCTGCAGAAATCCTCCGTCACGTTTTAGTTCGCGAAGATGTCGAGCTACTCCGCATTTCGAGTAAAGACTTTATCGGTCAATCGGTCAGTCAGGTGCACCGCAATCTGCCCGGCTATGACGATATCAAAATGCAGGATATTACACCGCAAGAATGTGCCGAAGGTGCTGATATTGTTTTCCTGGCAATGCCTCATATTATTACCGCTCGGGTTGCTATGGAGCTATTCGATCTGGACGTCAAAATCATCGATTTATCTGGAGACTTCCGGTTGGAGAACTTACAAGATTACACTCGAGATTATGCGCCGGAGCATCCTTGTCCGGAAAGACTAGGTACTTTTGTTTATGGCATGCCAGAGCTGAATAGTGAAGCAATTAAAAATGCAAAACACGTTGCAAGCCCGGGGTGTTTTGCAACAGGTATAGCAATGGGTCTTCTCCCGCTCGCTGCAGCTGGATTGCTCAAAGGAACCAATGTTAGGACCGTTGCGATGACAGGTTCGTCTGGCTCAGGGGTGAAACCGCAGGCCGGTACTCACCACGCTGTACGTGTGAATAATTTAAAAGCATACAAGACTCTTCATCATCAGCATCGAGCAGAAATTGTGCAGACGTTAAGTCACGCAGGTGCTGAAGGTATTTCACTGGATTTTGTTCCAGTTTCCGCTCCATTAGTTCGTGGCATACTAGCGGTTTCACAAATCGATTTACCTGAAGATAAAAGCCACGAAGATATCGAGAAAATCTATCAAGATTACTATGCGGATCATCTCCTGACTACCGTTCGTCCCAAAGGGGCACCAGCTGAGGTAGTGGCCGTGTCTGGAACAGCGAGAGTTGAAATCGGCATCGATACTCGGATTGACGAAGACACCGGCAAACGCACCTTATGTTTAACCAGCGCAATCGATAACTTAATCAAAGGCGGCGCAGGCCAAGCAATACAGAGTTTTAATTTGATGACTGGTAAACCGGCTCATTACGGCCTTGATAATCCTGGATTGTGGCCTTAAGCCAATTTCCTTTCTACCAAGAAGGATTAATCATGACTGATACTAAAAAAACCGCCGTCATTAAAGTCGGCGGCGATGTTTTGCTTGATAAAGCAGAGCGAGAAGGATTGGCAGCCAACATCAAGGATCTGACTGCAGAAGGCTGGTCAGTTGTTTTATTGCATGGTGGGGGCCCCCAAGTTAATGCGCTTCAAGAGAAGCATGGCTTAACTCCCAACAAAGTTGCTGGGCGAAGAATTACTTCAGAAGCAGACCTAGTTGTTGTTAAACAAGCGATTGCAGGCGAAGTAAACGTTAACTTAACCGCGACCTTGATCCAGGCTGGATTACCTGCTTTTGGGTGTCACGGCGCTTCTGGACATTTAATCAGAGCGAGTAAACGCCCGCCGGTTATCGTTACTGGCGCTGGTGATAAGCCAATTGATTTTGGCGAAGTGGGTGATGTCACTGGAATCAACGCTGAATTACTTCAGGGATTACTCGACTTAGGCCAAATACCGGTTATCGCAACGCTTGGGGTTTCAGAGGGCGGTCGTATCTTCAATATCAATGCTGATACCACCGTGGTGCAAATCGCTCGCGCATTGAAGGCTGATTTACTTTTATTAACCACCGGAGTTGGCGCGGTGTTTAGAGATCTTAAGCAACCCGAAAGCCGCATCGCTCAAGTAAGTCGTCAACAAGCCAATAAGCTGATTGCTGAAGGTATCATACAAGGCGGAATGATTCCCAAAGTAGAAGAAGCAATGAAACTGTTGAGCGAAGGTGTTAACTCTATTGCGATCGTTTCCGGTCGAAATCCAGGCGCGTTCTTATCAGTGGCCAATGGCACTGGAGAGTCAGGTACTCGAATTGTTGATTAGCTTAAAATAGTAATCAATGTTCTTTGTAATAACGAATGCCGCTTGGTTTTTAGTCTCCAACTCTCAGTCTTAACTGCGAGTTGGAGAGCGACAATTTTCAGAGTAGATCGCCATTTACTCATATCCATTTCGCTCAGCAGGAAGATCACTTAAGTACTCAACAAACTCGATTTCGAATCCGTCTGGGTCAATGTAATAGGCATTATTTCGAAACTTGCTTTCTCCGCCATGGTCAACCTCGAAGCCAGCGTCAGCAAGGCGTTTGATTAACGCAGCCAAGTTCTCGGTAACAAAACCAATATGTGCTAAACCAACGCTATGACCTTTTAAGTGTCGGTTCTCTCCTTCTCCACCATCGTTGATCGATAAATAAAAGTAATCATCGCCAAAATGGAGCCATTTCTTGGTTTTACCGTACCAATCCATCGAGCCACTACCACGAACTCGCCAATGGGGAAACGCCGCGTGATAAAATTTTAACGATTGGTCGAGATCGGTAACAACCATATTAATATGTTCTAACCTAAGCATACTGGTCTCCTTGCTTACTTAAAGCGCATAACATCATTAAAAACTTTGCAGAACATCTTGGCAAAGCGCTCTTTTTCAATGACTTCGGTCGATGGTTGACGGAGAAAATCAAAACCGATCCCCGACAGCGTTGAATTGACTTTCTCTTTTTCCTTGGTGACTGCTTCTGCTTGAATCGCATTAATGTAGGTACTCATCACTAACCTCCGAATGAAATGTATGTGATTTATTTAATCTGTGAGGTTATACTAATACCTCAACTTAACTTGAGGTAAAGCGTTTACTGATAGTTATTTTTAATAGGATTAATAGATGCTTAATGAGACTAACTTAACCGTTGGCGCTGTCGCTGATCGATGTGGAGTGAAAGTTTCGACTTTACACTTTTATGAAGAGAAAGGATTGATCCAAAGCTGGCGTAATTCAGGGAATCAACGTCGATACAAACGTGACGTCATCCGCCGAATTTCAATCATTAAAGCGGCACAAAAAATGGGGATTAC
Source organism: Aliikangiella marina (assembly GCF_007004765.1). Classification (GTDB taxonomy): domain Bacteria; phylum Pseudomonadota; class Gammaproteobacteria; order Enterobacterales; family Kangiellaceae; genus Aliikangiella; species Aliikangiella marina. The sequence goes on along the minus strand of NZ_VIKR01000005.1, from coordinate 339,776 downwards.
CCTGGAAGAAATCAAAATAGCCTTCGCAAAGCTACCCGAAAACCGCACACCAACAAAGACAGACTGGAAAAGACTGTCAAGCGCATGGCAACGACAACTTAATCAACGGATTGCTTATATGGAGCGGTTAAGAGATTCATTAAGTGGCTGTATCGGTTGTGGCTGCATGTCTTTAAAAAATTGTCCGATTCATAACCCTGATGACGCAATGAATTTAAAAGGTAATGGTCCGGTAATTTTAGATGGGAGGCACAAGTAAGTAATGCAGCGAGTAACTATCTTAGTCGATGTGCAAAATGTCTACTACACGACCCGACAAACCTTTAAACGTAATTTTGACTACAACCAGTTTTGGGAAAAAGTCACTAAAAACAGAACCGTTGTTAAAGCGATTGCTTACGCAATTGACCGCGGTGATACCAAGCAAAGAGAATTTCAAAATATTCTTAAAGCTATTGGTTTTGAAGTAAAACTAAAACCATTTATTCAACGCTCTGACGGTTCAGCAAAAGGCGATTGGGACGTCGGTATTGCTATCGACGCAATAGAGCTTGCAGCACAAAGCGATGTAATTGTTTTAGTATCTGGTGACGGGGACTTTGATTTACTAGCGAAGAAAGTTCGAGATAAATTTGAAGTCAGTTTTGAAGTATATGGTGTAGAAAGTTTGACGGCGAAATCACTGATTGAATCGGCGAGTGCGTTTATTCCGATTAAAGATCGTTTGTTGCTTTAGAACATTTTGGGAAAGCTATTTTTGATCATAAACAAGTCACTCAATGCTGTAGTAAATAATGTTGTCGTAGATAATGTTGTAGAAAATAACGATGGAATTTTTTTTGATAGTAAACATTCAATGTCAAAAAATAACTGGCATTGCAGAAAAATCATTTAAAACTCTCACTGCTTAAAACAACATTTTTTATGCTTACACTTAAAAGCACCTCACTATATAACGCTATAGTGAGGTGTCAATATTAGCTATTATCGTTTTCTGTCAGCTTGAATTACATTTTTGCCATCAAAGAAATAAGCCGTCACATGCTCACGTTTACCGTAGTCACCCTCGGCTTTAAACTCACTCTTTATTAGCATACGATGACTACCAATTTCACCAATCGGTAATTTAGCAGTAAAGATTCCGTCACCCGCTTTTTGATCCATACCACGACCATCATCGGTTAAAACTAAACGTACCGTACGTTTTTCTTCAGGTTCAATCGGACGAGGTTTCCCTCCTTCACCTTGATCATCTTGATAACTATCATCGGTCGAAGGAACCGGAATAACGACATCTGCAGTGAACGCTGCTTCATTGATTATTTCTCCTTCATTGACCAATCTAGCTGTCACTACATTAACATCCTCGATAATACTTATCTCGGAAAACATTCTTAAATTAGAATCACTATAAGCTTGAGCAATTAACTGAGTTTGTTCGTGCTCGCTTTTTTGTGAAGTAAAGTTTAATACCCACTCTCCGGCTTTATCCCAATTTTTACCACAGCGGAAAGGTAAAGGGATTTTTATATGTCTGTGAGTTTCACCACGTCTAATGTCAACTCCTGGCACAGTAAAAATAGTGCCTATGGTGCATCCACTAGGTGTTTCAACTGAGACATTAAACTGATTTTGGTTAGGAGTGTCCCAATTCATCGTGAAAGTTAAGTTTTTGTCCGCATTAGTAACAAATGCGGTCAGCGAATCTGCATCACCGGCACTCATTTCATATAAGGGATCCACCAATGTAGCTAAATCAACTGCCTGTGCGGCTACTGAGATAAAGAATTTTTGGAGATCAGCTGGAGTTGCCGATTGATGTTCTAAATGATCACCACCGCTATTCATAGCAACAGTAGAAAGTATGGCGCCACTAACACTCGTACCAATCGCTAAGCTATAAAGATTTAAATCATTCGAAACAATCGGCGCGTTAATATCCATTAAATCAGATCCCCATGGCGAATTATGCATCCCATCGGAAAACACAAATACCACTTGTCGATCATGAGGGTCCGCAACGCTTGTTAACTGATTAACAGCTTCATCAACGCCATCAATTATATTTGTCATACCACCTGCCAGCATACCATTAATCGCAGTTTGCGCATTAGGTCGAGAAGCTGCATTGAGGTTTTGTAAATCAAAAGGTGGCGCAAAAGGAACAACAGCGTCATTAAATTGCACTAAACCCAATCGATGTCCGCCATCAAGGTCGAGAAAATCAATAAATGAATTTGCAGACAATTGTAACGCTTCAATCTTCGTCATCGCACCGCCAGTCGCTGACAAGTTCATGGAGCCGCTTCGATCTAATACTAACATTACATCGACATCGCCGATCCCCGTGACAAAGTTGATATCGGGTGTTGTATTACCAGCAACCACTAACACATCTTCAACCAAGTCAACATGTATAGTTGGATCATCGGTAATCGAAGGCGCGTCGTCATAACATTCCGTAGGGAAACCTATATGCCCACTACCGTTTAAGGGCGTGATGTTATAGGGCGAACTTGCAGGGTTGGTTGGGTCATCTAGTCCGGCAAACGGCACGCCATTTAACCAAGAGACAATACAAACATTATAGGTTCCTGGCGTAAGTCCTTTAAGAATATAATCGCCAGCAGAAAGACTCGGATCCCAATCCGCAGGATGCACCGTAAAAGTTTCATAGGCAGGTTGTAATGGATCGGCAGTGCTATACGCCCAAACTCTGACACCGACAGCTGCAGAAGCATCTGGTTGCCTTACCCAACCACTTATCGCCCCTGTAGTATAGGGCGCGCTGCCATCCGGCCAAAACCCGATACCAGGATAATTGAGCCCGGATACCGCAACATCATCGGCATTTAAAGTGCGAACATTATTTTGCCATGCAATGTCCGTATCACTAACGGCAGGAAACATCGTTGCAGCATTTACACCATTAAAAGACATACTGGTATGAGCAAATCCAAAATGATGACCAAACTCATGAGTCGCAATTGCTTGAATATCAAACACATCAGGCGTCGCATTCGGGTTAGTCGAGAAATCAAACACCGCAGCGTTCCAAATCATATCCATATCCAAAATGTTACCATCTTCTAGTAAGGTTCCGTTGGGGTAAGTGGCCACAGGAAGATTCACATTTGGGTTCGGGCTCCCAGGAAATCCGCAAGGCAGATTTCGATTGCCCGCATTTAACACGATGTCAGGGCCAACATACATTGTTGTTAACGATGCAGCTATAGCATTTGCGGGCAACGGAATTGCGGTATCAGACCAAGTAACTAGATTTACCAAGTCACAACCAGCATCAGCAATTGAGGTTTCTCCTGCGTATGAAACTGAAATATCCGAAGTTACAACAGCTTCCCAAGCTTGAAATGCATCGCTAAGTTCAGTGACAGCAGTCGCGTTGTTAATTGCTGGCGTACCTTGCATATTTACATCATTAGTGATTACACCATCTTCGTGCAAATACCATTCTAAAGGCATAGCAACATCATTCCATACTCTGTGTATGATTTGAGTTTGCGTGTTATTTAATGTTTCTGTGTTGTCGCCAGCAAAAGTATTAAAGCTACACATTAGGGCAACAAACAAACAAGAATTTTTGATACCTGTTTTAATAATCTTTGTTTCCATCATTTTCTCCTTATCGTACCGAACTACGCAGCTCTTCAAGTAATTTGACAATCCGAGAATTTTCATCGAGAAGTGTCAAGCTTTGATCTTTGTTGAGTAATGGTATTTTGCCTTCAAAATTGCTAAACATTTTATTGCCGGCAAGCGCGGTCTTTTGAGGTGCGTCCTGAATAAAAAACACCGCTGTTTCTCCTTGTTCTAAGTGCATTGGGTAACTTAACTGCTGCTCGATTACACCAATTCTTCCGCCAACATAAGACAGGTTAAATAATGACTTCGATGCACGTCCTTTAAGATATTCAACAGGTTCAATTTCTGCCGTGGTAACGATAACATTGCCTATCCATCGTGAAGATAATGATTTAACTTTTCCCACGACGACTTGTTGACTGCTACTACCCATAGCGGAAAACTTTTGTAGTTGTGAGTGCTTTTGTTCAAATTTTTGGGTTGAACCAATAGCAGGCCCAACTATAAACAATGAAAAGAACACCAGCAGAAGTATATATTCCTTGGCTTGTAACTTAGCGATTCGACTCATTTTTAAGTTCCTCGTATTTTTAGATTTAATTTAAACGAGCAAAGACCGCTCAAGTCTTTCTCGTTAAATTTTTTACATTCCTTAAGCATCGTGACGTCACAAGACCTCTTTCGCATCGGCCTAATAATTTCTTACACCAACCAATCAAAACGTAACTATAAATCTCAATTTGTATTATTTTCTAAAATTGCATAACTGATATTAATTAATATTATTTTTTTTCTTACAGCCCCCTTTATCTCATTTCGAAAACAAAAACTATCTAAGCGTTTGTTTTTAAGTCATCGCAAATCTCATAGAACAATTAATTTTTTAATAAATGAATTTCTTTGTAAGATTTCAAACAGAATTGCGAAAGAGGAAGCAAAATAAGCGCATGGAATAGAGCGGCAGTGAAAATAGAAGACGCAAATACTTTGCAATGTTACCCAGTTAGTTTTTTACATCAAAAGCTAATTGATATACTATCCCCGACTGTTGCAAAGCGGAAACCAAATGGAATGGTTGAAAATAATCGCATGGATCGCAAAGGAATTGCGGACTACGAGTCATACATATCGGACTTATCTTTAATATGTCCAACGCAGCTAGTCAAACAGGCTGCTGCAGGTGATCGTTTATCGATTAGAGAATTAATCAAACGAATCACGCCAACTATTCAAGTCTCGGCAGCTCAAACCATATCAAACTATTCTTTTCAAAACGAAAGTACACATACTCACGCAGAGATAGCTGATTATTGCCAAGATGTCTTTATGCATTTATTCGATAAACAGTGCAAAGTTTTGCTAAGCTGGGACCCACAGAAAGGGATGTCACTAAAAAGTTTTATCAGTTTAATCACCAAACGACGAGTAATCTCATGTTTAAGAAGTCATAAAAAGACAGATATTCTGGACGAAAAAATAATCAACGAAAAAATCGATACGTTAAAAACGCCTAACGAACAACATCGATTTTCCAATCATAATTTCTTAATCAATTTAATCCGAGCCTTAAAGGACACTATTAGCGAACAAGGCTATGAAGTCTTTGTCATGCTATTTTTGTATGAGCAAAGTATTGAAGAAGTTTCAAAGAGTACTGGACTAAGTAAAAACGCTATTTATGTCTGGAAAAATAGAATCAGAAATCAAGCTCGTTCTATCGCAAGGGACTGGGATTCAGTAAATAATGATATGTCTTCACGACAACACATAGAATCCAAGAGGGAAGTTAATGTCAAATAATAACCAAAATATACTCGCATTAACTGCATTAAAGATAGAACAGCTTAGTCAATCTGAGCTCGATCAAGTTTTTATTGATCTCGCAGAGAATCGATTGAGTGCCAAAGAAATAAATCAGTTAGAAGTAAAAATCTCCGGTATTCCTGAGTTAGAAAATAAGTTTCGCCTGTTTAAGCCAATCAGTAAAGATTTTGCTTTTCAACTAGAAGACCAAATTATTAACAAGCTTGAAGCGGAAAGAGAAATCTACCAACCAGTAAATGCTAAGTCACCCAAAAAAGTGTGCGATTCATTTCTGCCAGACTTATCCGAGCAAGAGTATCAGGAGTATCAAGCAGTAAAATCATCACCAACCTGGTTTGAAAAAAGTTTGACTGATATCCCAATCGCTCTAAATAAAGAACAAACAAACAAAGAACAAAGAAATACATCGCAAATAAATAACGAGAGAATAAATGACGAGCAAACAAAAAAGGCACATCCACAAAATTCGCCAAAAAGTAATTTCTTGCGTGTTATAAGAAACATCCTACAGCCATCACCCTATGCAATCGCGGCATGCTCTGCCTTGTTTATTACATTAGCCACTTGGTACTCAAGCGAACCCAACACATCAAAGATTCCAGAATATGCGATGTTAATAAGCGGGCACAATAACCACTACAGAGCAATAAGTGAACGTAATATCATAGAAATCAGTCAACACGCCGATCAAAAAGACAATGCGATTGATGTTTTTTCACAAAACAAGTTGAATATCATTCTTAGACCTAATTCATCACATAAAGAAGAATTAGACGTACAAACCTATTTTTATCAAGACAACGAGTTAATAGAAATATCCAATAAAATAATGCGTGCTCCAACGGGCACATTCAAGATAGCGCCTCAAATCCCTATAAATTCATTCTCTACAAATAGTAATAAAGCTGTCTTAGCAGTAGTGATAAAAAACCAAAACTCAAAAATCAGTCACCAACAAATTATCGAACAAATAGACAAGGGCAATCCAACCTATCAAAGTACTGATTGGATATACCTTTCACAAAAAATCAATCTAAAACAATAATACCCAATGAACAATCATAAAATATTTTTCACTCTCGTCACTTCGTTTGGCCTCACTCTGTTAGGAGGCCTCTACCTTATTAATTATTATCTAGAAAATTCGATACGGACAAAAACATCTAGCGCTTCAAGCATTGTAACCTCAGGATGCGATCTTTTGAGTGAAGAATTAGGCTGCATTGTAATTGTATCGGGCAAAAATAAAACATTGGATAAAACTAACACAGCCGAACGTTCCAAAATATCTAACACAAAAATAAAACTATGGATTCCAACAGAATATGCTGAAGATTTAAAAATTAACTATAACGACCAACGGTATCTATTATCCGATCTGGCAGCGAAAAAAGACACTTCTACGACTAAAGCCATTAGCCTTCAAATTAAAAATAAAGGTTATCTTATCTCAATACATGTTGAAAATAGTTTAAACACCTTAGAGTTACTAGATAATCTTAACCAATCAACCTGGAGCCTCAATATTAATACCTTGCATGCCCCAGCATGGCTTTCTGAGGTACATCAATTGCGAAAACTCGGTAAAATAGCACCACTGCATGAACTTTTGACAAGTTTAAAAGCTCCCAAGAGCGACATAGAGCATGCATTAAAATATTTTTACTTAGGAAGGGTTTACTTAGCGAAAGGAAATACAGAAAACGCGATAAATGCACTTGATCGCTCTTCAGAACTATTTAACCAGCTAGGTTCAATTAACAAGGTTTTAGACAACCAGACATTGCTTGCTTACATCTATTTACAGCTCGTTGATGATCTCGTCTTAGCCAAATCAACAATTGATTCTCTGGTTGCAACATCTAATGATGCGAGTTCATTATTTTTCGTTAATTATTATAAAGGCACTTTATATGCTTATCTAGGCGATCACCGCAAAGCAGAGTCTTATATCAATGAAGCGATCAAAATTGCTTCAGATTTCGAGTTACAAAGCTACCTCGGTGATGCTAGGTTTATTTTTTCGAAGATTCTTATCGAGAGCGGCCGCATAGAAAAAGCGGTCGAGATTAGAAAATCTTTGCTTTCCAATAATCTCGAACAGTGCAAAAAAGCGCTTTACTTAGATGGGCTAGGCTGGGCAAAACTGCAACAAGCTGATAGTTTTCAGAATTCTAATAAGGCCCACCTAAAAGAGTCGATTAATACCTTAAAACAAGCAATATCAATAACTGAAGCTGATTGCAAAACAAGAGATTCACTTAAGGTGAACATTCTCATTAATTTAGCGATGGCTTATGTGCATGACCAAGACTTCGAACGCGCGCAGGCAACCGTAGAAAGAATCAATCAGCTTAAATCAAAGTTATCGTATCAACAAAAGCTTGATCTGCAAGAGATTCAAGGGCAACTCCATCTCAACTCTGATAAATTACACCAAGCACTAAACAGTTTTAACGCGCTTTTAAAGTACTCTGAAGCGTTAAAGTACTCTAAATCAACCATTAAATCTCTAGTCGGCTTGGCCCAAACTTATGAACGTCTAGGTGAATCTAATGCAGCGATCAAACATTATGAACATGCTTCAGAGTTAGTCTTTAATCACTCGCTAACGGTGCCTATATCTTCATCACAACCTAACTTTATTAGTAATCTTTCAAATTTTAGTCATAAGTACGTCGAATTTCTCTACCGTAACAATAGAATCGAAGATGCACTAAGAGTTTCTCGAAAATTTCGAGCCAACTGGATGCAAGACTTGTTTCGTTTTTCACAAATTAATAGCCAAAATTTAAATAATAATGCGACATGGATAGCAACACTTAAGAGAATCAGACAAATACGTAACGATATTGTAGAACATCAATCAATAATTTGGACATTGCCCAAAGACCGTATTCATCTCTCTGATACCGCACTTTTAGAGAAGAAAAAAGAGTTAGCGAAATTATTTGATTTGGCCGTATCAATCGTTAATCAAACTGCCATAAAAGATGGCGTTAATCTCCTGGCACCCAGAAAAAATGAGCTATATCTTTTCTTTTATCCGACAATCAATGGATGGTTAGGGTTTGCCCAAAGTGACAATGAGATATCAACGCATTTAGTCACTAATCAACAAGCTACTAACCTTTCGACTCAAGAGTTAGCACAACAATGGATTGATAGTTTCGCAACAAAAATAAGCCAAGTAGAAGACTTAAAAATCTACCCTTTCGGCGCGTTAAAGAACGTTGATTTTCAATCACTAAATTATAAAAAAGACTTACTAATTAATCATAAAAATGTACATTATGGTGTTGACTTAGTGAGACCAAGCAATATGCAGCCAGAAAGAGGTGATTCGATCAATTCGTTAATCGTCGCTAACTCTCTCGGTGACTTAAAGGAGACTGAAAATGAAGCAACAACAATTACTCGATTCACTAAACAGGTTAATTGGCAAAGTCATTTGCTGAAAACGCAAGAAACGCAATTTACTCTAGTTAAGAATCAACTAGAACGCTCGCAACATTTTCATTACGCGGGACATATCTTCAAAGATAAAAATCAATCGACACAGTATATTCTTCCCCTTGCAGACAATGCCTACTTAGATATCAACGATATCATTATCTTAAAACAAGCACCCAGGTGGGTCGTGCTATCAGCATGTAATTCTGCGAAGAGTAGTTTTAGCGCTATCGCTGAATCAGTCGGGTTAGCTCAAGCTTTCATCATTTCAGGAAGTGAAAAGGTTATAGCCAGTTCAAGGCCGGTATTAGATGAACAGGCAAACGTTCTAATGACTAAGTTTTACAAAAAGTGGATTAGCTCCGGTGATTTTTCAGCGTCATTTAGAAAAACTCAAATTGAATTAATTAAGGAAGATCCAGAAGCAGACTGGCTAGCGTTCAGAATTCTGGAATTATAATTATGGAGAGCATCATTATGTTCAAGTATCTAAATTCTATCCTCGTTTTTTTTGTAGCCCTATTCAGTCTGACCGTTAGTGCATCTCAGTTTAAAGAAGGTTGCTTAGATAACAGATGGATAGCAAAAAAAACTTTTCGTTCAAAAAGCTGCCCAAGCACTAATGGCTGGGTGGCTTCTCATTTATTCAATAGAGACTCCGATCTCGTGAATTCCAACTTAGAAAACTATTGCGTGTATGAAAAATTATTGTTTGGAGTTTCACCAAATACAGATATCGTACCACAAGAACTTCAACAACTTATTGATGACGACAAACTTGAATCAAATATTGCCAAGGATTGTCTTGTTGTTGGGCCAATGGCTGCACCCGATGTCGCTAGCGTTCAAGAAAACGAATTAATCATTCAGTCCGGTAAAAAATTTCTACCGGCCATTAGTAGCGATATTTATCCGGTAAGAATTGCTTTGCTAGATACGCTACCTTCCGCCAATGATGCGACACAAAACCTGTCAACTCACTCTCCTCACGGCGCGACTATTGCAGCGATAATTCATAAACTGACTTGCGAGGATAAAAATGAACGGTGTTATGCCAGTTTATCTAGCCAGTTAGCGATGCCTTATATCTCTGTCGAACACGAAGGCGAATTTCATGTATACCAAGACGTATATAATGGCGGCTATTTTGGATCGATCTCAGACTTAGCGCAAGCTATCCGCAATGAAATTATCAGTTGGCAAGAACAGTCTTCCAGAAGCCGTTTGATTCTAAATTTATCACTCGGTTGGGATCCCGAATCTTGGGGTGGAATAAACAACCAACCCAAAGATTATAAAGCGGACGTCGCCAGTGTTTATGACGCGATTGAAGATGCCGTTTGTCGCGGGGCGTTAGTTATTGCAGCAGCTGGCAATCAAGGTAACGATTCCACACATGATCAACAACCACTATTGCCCGCACGATGGGAAGAGATCGCCGCTCCTTCCGATAAACGTTGTATAGAATTAACTGGCGAATACCCATCGGACAAGCACAGAGCAGAAAATAATGGCAGCTTAGTCTATTCAGTATCCGGTATTGATAGCTTAGGTCAACCGTTAAAGAATACTCGACCACTGGCAAAGTCGCGTTTAGCAACATTTGCTGATCATGTTACTGTAAATAGCGCTATTACCGACAAAGAAGAATCGATGACGGGTAGTTCAATTGCAACTGCAATTTTATCGAGTTCAGCCGCTTTGGTCTGGGCAAATCGACCCGACTTTTCTGCCGCTAAAGTCATGGATATCATTTATCAATCCGCAGACAAACTCGAATATACCGCAGACTTCTACAACGTTGCGGTAACCGATAAACAAGCTCGTCGTGTTTCGATGTGTAACGCGCTAAAAGAAGCGTGTAGCGGTGGCTATTGCAATATGCCAGCAGCGTGTGAATGGCCAAGAACTCATGCTAATTACTCAGCCACATCACTTTTTACTGATCCAATTAATAAACATTTCATGCTTAGCGATATTCCGTCCTGTACCATTAACGGGCGTAGCTGTAAAATTAGCCAAGTAAAAAGTGGAGTTATTTCACCGTGGATTCTACCACAACCAGATCCTATCCCTTGTCCTAATTGCTTGTATATAAAGAGCCAAGCAGAGCTAGTGTTCGAAACTTCACCGACCTATTCGGGCACTATTACTCAAGCAGAATTAGTCGTAGACAATACCGTTTACACACTCCCTAATTTTAATTTAGGGGACCGATTAAAAATCGAAAATTTCAACCTCGATCCCGCAACACATCATGCCTATATTAGTGTGCTAATCGATGGAGAATTTAGAACAACTATCCCGCTTTTAATTTCTCAATAAAAAAATTAACCGCACTACTACCTTAATTATGAGGTAGTAGTTTGATGAGGTAATCAATGAGCTATTGGGGAAATCAGTTAGAGCCAGATCACTGGCTCAGTAAACTAGCTGCGATTAATCAGTCTTTGTCAAACTAGCCCATAAAGACGTTCGCTGAAGCGCGATGAAATCTGACTAGTAAAGCGATTAAATAATATGTCTAACAAATTGCTTAAAGCCTATTCAATTATCACAAACAATTAGCGGTTTAATAAATATCTTAATTATAACTTGGCGTAATGTATATTGAATTATTATATAAATTAGTCGATTGGTTATACCAACGTTCGTTTCTATCTAATGCGTCTTGCATTCCCCGAAGTATATCGTTAGTAAGATTACGCCTACTCACCGAACTGTTGTATTCACCGATGCGGCGATTCCAACGCGCGATTTGTCGATTATTATCGCTCAGACGATCCTGTGAGCTACGAATATATCCGTTAAGTTTTGCGAGTTGGTTATTATAAAATTTGACAACCCTATCACCACGAATACCCCCTTTAATACCATCATGCTTTAAATTAACTAGCTCGTTATTCAACCTGTCCCATCCCTTCGAAAGACTTTTTTGATATCTAAATTCACAATCAGCCCATCTTCTCGTATCTTTATCGAGCCTTCTTAAATAACTATCACTTGCGTCGAGGGACGAAGGATTGGCTGGCGCTCGACCACAGCTACTATTTCTTGAGATACTATTCATAAATCGATTAATCGATGCAATGGCTTTGTCTTGTAACGGTTTTATTCTTTTTTTGTAATTTGTATTTGCTCGGGCTTGTCGTTTCCGCTTGGACTCAGCCTCAGTTGCTGCTTTTTTCCTTCTTTCTCTCGCTTCCTCTGCTGCAACAAACCGGACAAGCGACTGATCGCGATTCTTCCAAAATTTTTCGAGTTCTATCGCATAATATGCCGAGCTGCGTGCACCAAATTTTATCTTGGTTGTCGAATTATCTGCGAAAGTCACCTCTAGAAAAAACTGACCAGCCCCAAATCGATCAAAGGTTTTTACATCAATCGGTACGATTAAACGATTACCTAATCGGCTACGAGCTACATCTCTTCCCCAGGGCGGCGGTAGATATCCGCGACTTTTTTCATTGGCATAAACAACTCTACCGTCCCGGCGTTCAGAGTAAAGGGAAAAACTTTTAATCCGTCGACCACGATTTAACCATAGCTCTTGGGTATTGACCTCCAGCATTAAAACAGGTTCAACCCAGGCACGAGTCCCTTCCTCCCATCGGGCTAATTGATGAGACTTCTTTGGCATTGGATCGCTCGATTCTAACCCATCCCACCATGGCATGGGTTCAAGTGTTGCAGTGACACTCAGTTTCACTGGACTATTATTAACCATGGTCTCCGTAAAAATCACAGGCGACTTTTCAAAAGGTGGTGCAACTTGTCCATCCATACGCCAAGCTTGGATTTCTTGGCGTGTAATCAACTCAGGTAGCTCGTCTTCATAAAGAAAACGCATTGAAGCAGGTTCACCAGCTTTAAAAGCCTTAACCGCTTCGCATACGCTGCCTTGCACATCAGGCCTAGACTCGCACATTGCAGATATCGGTTTTTCCCAAAATAAAAACCGATCACATCGACTCGGCTGCACCACATTTGACGACCAAACATCGTCAATGTCGAAGTTTTTAGTTTTACTCGCTCGATTAAGAAAATTATAAATTGTTTGTCGAGAGCGATTAGGACCTTTGACCTCCGTACTTTTACCTTTGGATTGAAGAAATTTCTTTGGATTTTTTACGCTTTGAATCACCGTGCATATCGCAGCTCTGTCTTGATGTACACGCGCCAGCAGGGCTTTATCGCGAGCATCGAACGCCCAGTCTTTAGCATAAACTGGCTGCAAGGTTAAAACAGCGATGCTCGAGATGAAGATAATATTAAAGCGTTTTTTCATCGTTTAGCCTCGCTAACAATTTTAATATGGTCGAATAGTTCTCCTTTATAATAATCCATCATGGCCTGAATGGCTTTTCCTTGGTGCTGACTTTCAAGCGCAAAACTCCATAGCTCTTTCGGTTCTCCCATTAAAGTATCCCACGCATGAAAACGAAGCTGCTCGCCATTTTTAAGCGCGGTAATTGTTTTGGGCTGTAGGAGTTCTTGCAAGATTGGCGACTCGCCAACTTGCGGCTGTCGACTAACTATCGCTCCTTTATCACTAATGCTAATCGAGTAAGCGTCTTCAAGGGTATAAGGTGATGGAAAGTCAGTACCCGCGTTAATCATTGGCCAAGCAATATAGCCATTTTTTTCAGCGACTAAATTGCTTTCTTTAGCAAGCGAATTAATGTATTCCCGAAGCGGTGCATCAATCTCATTAACTTTCGCAATATAAAAGCCCATTTGGACAGTTATCGTCAGGTTACCCTTTCTTTTGCGCATAAATGTGCTTGGCGGAGTAAACAAGTTACCATCGCGAGTAAACTGGCGAAACTCGGACCATGGCTGTGCTTCTTCATAACTCCACAGTTTTGCAACATCGGTTGCGGTTTTTAATGTAAGAGAAGAGCGGAAAACAGGAATCGATATTGACTCCGGTAATAGGTTATTTTTATCACGAGTGCTGCATATTGGATTATCTTTACTCGCGCTCGAGCAAGCTTCTTTAGCAGGGTTTGATAGGATTATTTTATTAATACATTTAAGCGTCCAATCATCAAATTTCCTCATGACTAATTCATTATTTTCGGTACTAATGATATTTTTATTTTTAAGCCGCTCATCAACGATACGCTTTTGTTCTTTAACTCGTTCATTGATTAATGTTTTTCTTTTCTCAGTCTCTTTTTCTAAGCGTATAAACTCCGGATCTTTCTTCTGTAATTTGTAGGCAATCCCTTTATCCTTGCATTCATAAACTGACATGTGGCTCAGCCTTCCACCATATTCCTTATAAGTGTAGTTTGGATGAATCTTACAGTTCTGAGCCTTTAAATTATCTAAATAGCTTTTATCATGATCCCAATCTACATCATTTCGACTCGTGCATAGTCCGGGGCACTTTTTCATTTCTGTTTTAAAGTGCTTCATATACACTCGCATCTTATCGACTTTGAGCTTTTTTATCTCTCTTGATGCAACAAGAATGGGATCGTCCCCAGAAATGCCTAAACGCTTTTCATACCAACTAGTATCTTCTTTTCCCTCTGCTAATCGTTCGTCAACCCCATTCCATGGATTGGACCCGCCTCCCTGTTGTTGACGTTGCGCATTTGCATATTGCCCAGAACGTGCTTTGGTGTACTCTTTTATGGGAACGGCATCCAAGATACAGCTGGTAGAACGTTCACGCTCAACCTCTGCTAATATCGCAAGATCCATTGATTGAGCAGATACAGACGTGAATGCAGTAAGCAGTAATGCAGGCTTAATGGTAGATAACAGACGGTGGCTTATTCTCATTATGCGCTAACTCTCTGAAGGAACTTAACCAATACTAGCCCAGCCTGTATTGAAATCGCAAATCCCAATACCTTAAATTGAACTAATGTTGAACATTCTTTTCCAGATCCATCAAGGCAAGTACATCGGCAATAAGCGCTGCCGACAACGCTTAAAATGAACGATGAAGACTAAATGTAGACAGGCACAATACCTACTTTTACCTACAATCAAACTAGCGAGAATCTTAATGATAAATATGGGATGTCTTAGTTATCGGTCAATAATGAGAGGAGTTTGCTCAATCAACTCTCAGAACTTGAGTTATTGATGCACGGTTTTCATTGCTAAGCTAATACAAGCAAAGCCACTCACAATCTTTTTGTCGCGATTGATATTCATAGGTCATGATTGATGTTAATCGATTGATTAGCCGGGTCGTAAATCAGCTTTAACCATTTCCATACTTTCGTCAGCTAAACCAACACCGGCTTCATTAAAGAAGTTAAATACCTTATCGATACCATATTCTTGTAATTGAACTCTCTCGTCATCAAAGCGCGCTATTGCCGCAATCTTCCCTTGATAGTTAGCAGCCTTAAGTTGAGTCGTAATGATTTTACAGTCTTGAACCGACGGAATAGCTAACAACACCAATTTAATTTTATCAAGATCGATGCTTTCCCAAAAATCAATATCTTCCGCATCACCTTTGTAGACATCAAGGTTTTGACTTCTAAGCCAGGCGACTTTACTACTATCGGCATCTAGCCCCCACGCTTGTTTGCTATGGTGTAATTCTAATGATTTATAAGCCCCCATACCTACGCGTCCCAATCCAATAACCACAATAGGGGCAGAGCAAGGTTGAATAAAAACATCTTCTGCTAGTCGCTCCGGACGTTGATATTTTTTAATGAGGGATTTGTATTCAGTGAAGAAACCATGCGCATATTTATACACAACATTGGTGAATATAAACGAAAAAGTAACGGCTAAAGATAAAATTACTAGCCAGTCATTGGTCAACCAACCCGACTTGACACTAATTGCTGCAACGATCAAGCCAAACTCACTAAAGTTACTCAACACAAGCGATGATAGGAAGGAAGTTCGTGAGCGCAATTTAAGTTGATTAAATAATAAAAAGAAGAGAAAGAATTTTACCGGTATAAGTAAAAATAAAACGCTAGCAATAAATATCATTTCGATAGTGGGCAGCGCACTAAATCCAATGGTTAGAAAAAAACCGATTAAAAAGAGGTCTTTGAAACTGAGTAAGGACTTAGTAATCTCACTTGCCTTTGTATGGGTAGCCAAAAACATCCCGGCTAACAACGCCCCCAAATCACCTTTTATACTGACTAATTCAAATAGTTCGTAGGCACCAAGCGCGATAAAGAAACCGCCCAAAGGTATAAGCTCTCCATGTCCGACCTGATTAATGAGTTTAAATATGATTCCTCTCAGCGGAAAAATTGCAATTAAACCCAAAGCATAAATAGAGGGTATTTTTCCTGTGGCAGCAACAATAAATCCAACAGCAATAATATCCTGTATAACTAACACGCCGATCGCCAATTTACCATGGCGAGTTCTCATTTCACCACTTTCTTCCATCAGCTTAACAACGCAAACTGTACTACTGAAACTTAACGCGAATGCAATGATGAATGCCGACCCACTGGATAAGTCAGCAAAATAGCTTAAAGATAATACACTTAATACTTTAACCACGAAGAGCGCGAGAAGCACCCAGATAATTGAGTGGGAAAGACAGCCCCCCCAAACCTCAGTCTTAGCGAGATCTCTAACATTGAGCTTGAGCCCTATAGTAAACAACATTAGGGTTATCCCTATATCGGCAAGCGTCTGTAAGCCTACATTGGGGGAGTAGCCTAAGTAGTTAAGAAGGAACCCCGCTGCTAGATAACCTATTGATGGTGGTAATGAAATTATTTTCGCCGAAAAACCTAGAGCAAACGCAAAAAGAATCCAAATAAAATCCACTGTCACCTCCTCACTAAATCCAGTCAGGCACAATACCATGATTATCTTACAGTACAAATAGTTAATGTCTTATATACAAGCCATTAACCAGAGAGATAAACCCAATTAAATCAAGGCTATTGACTTAACCTTGCCTGTCAAGCAAAGGAAGTTACAGACAGGCACAAAGTCACACTTAGCTGACAACTCGCTAAGCAAATGTCTTAATAAATTATCAATAATGTGAGACATTCGCTGGGTTGGTAGGAAGAAATTAACTAAACAGTGCCTGTCTTAAAGCAGTTCACTTAAAACAGTTTTCACAAAACAAGTACCACGCGGGAACAAAACCTAAGTATCTCAGAAACGCGAGAAAATCTTTATATTGCTCATTGTATTTGTCCATTTCTCACCTGGCTTAACAAAAAGCTGACAATAACTTACAAAATACCAGCTAGGTTAATGCTATTAATAGACTTCCAATAATCAATCGTCGAGGCATTATCATGCGTACTACTTATCATTTATTTTTCGTCGTTATATTAGCTACTATATTGCTGTCAGGATGTGATGAAAACGACCTTGTCGAAGATAATTTGAATGCTAACTCGCAAGATCTTTATGAGCTTTACCTGCAAAACAAAGCTGGATGGGTTGAACTAAATGCGACCGACTATGATTTTGAATTCACCATTGATTGTTTTTGTGGGATTGCCGGGCAGTACTCGGTCAGCGTCAGAAATAAAAATATTACTACGATCTTTAGAAATGCCAGTGGCGTCTTTATCGAGGCCGAATTGTTTGCCCAATTCTATACAATCGACGACCTATTCGAACAAATTCAACTCGCATTCGACCAAGATAGACAATTGTCTTTAGGGTTTGACCAAACACTCTACTACCCAACACTCATTATCATTGATGAAGACCTTATCCCCGTTGATGGTGGATATACAATGACAACATCAAATTTGTTGATTATTAACTGACAGGTTTACTTCCTAGATAATGTAGCTTTTGGTTTAGTAAAGACCTGCTGTATCGGCTTTATCAAATACAAAAGCAAGCCTAGCCAGATAAACGCAAAACTCAAAAACTGCTCGAAGCCCAGAGGTTCGTTGTATAATTGAGTGGCTAAAGTAAATGACATTGATGGTGCTATGAACTGCAAGAAGCCAATGCTATTTAGCGGAATTTTTTTCGCCGCTGCAGCAAACCAAATAAGCGGAACCGCGGTAACAAAACCACCAAAAACTAATAATAAATCGATATTCAGCGACGCATTTAAAAACATCGCTTGTTGGTTAATTAAAACCCATATCGCATAGCCCGCGGCGACAGGAAAAGCAATCATAGTCTCCACTAGTAATCCATTTAGTGAATCAACCGCCAACTGTTTACGAATAAAGCCATACAAGCCAAATGTCGTCGCAAGACTCAATGCGATCCATGGTACCTCACCATAATTAATCATTTGATTCACAACACCTAAAGTTGCACAACCTACTGCCGCCCATTGGAGCTTCGATAGTTTTTCAGAGAGGAAGATAACGCCTAACAGAATCGACATAATCGGATTAATAAAATAGCCTAATGATGTCGCTAATATTTGTTCATTGGTCACCGCCCAAGTAAAGATATACCAATTGGATGATACCAACGCTGTTGAGGCCACTAAACCCAAAAAGACTTTCTTATTTTTAAAAACTTGGATGACTTCAATTTTTTTTCTGAGTAGTATCATCAATAGCAGTGTGACAGGCACACACCAAGCAATTCGATGGGCTAGAATTTCTTCTGCAGAAACCGACTCAACCGCTTTAAAGTAAATGGGAACTAAGCCCCATGCGACAAATGCGCCAATGCCGAATAACCAACCACTGGTTTCAGTTTTTGTAGACATTTACTTCTCAATAATTAATAGAAAAATCAGGCCATCAGCCTGTCATATAGGTACCGGTACCTAGCGCGACCAGAGTATCGTCTTCACTATGCAATTCCATTCTAACAACGGCAACTTTGTTGCCGCTGCGTAGAATTCGCGAGTTTGCATAAAAGCTCTTACCTTTACCAGGGCGTACATAATCCACGCGCAAGTCAATCGTGCCGACTTTGGACATCTTACGAGCAATTTCCTCATCGCTAGCATCATGATTTTTATTCAGCATCGCTGCTGCTGCCAGCGCCCCACCTACCATATCGAGCGCTGTCGCGGTAACTCCACCGTGAAGCATTCCATGGACAAAATTACCAACGAGTTCAGGCTTCATGTCGAAGCTGATTCGACAAGATTCTGAATTTAGTTCATCAAACCGAAAGCCAATCAAATTGTGGAAAGGAATCTTATGACAAAAAACGTGGGTGAGCCTATCAAGCAGCTGTTGATACTTCTCCGATTTCTCTTCGAACTGATCCGTCATAAGCAACCATTGTTATTTCAGTTTACAATTGTTAAATTCACCAGAATGTGGCCAGTTTACCCAGTCTAATCACTGTAATCCAATAGTATTTCTATTCAATTCAGTTATTTAGCTCTGGCAGACTATTTGCAGCAGGAAAACTGTACAAGCTTGTTTTTAGCGTTAACGACCTCACACACCCGGAGCATTCATGGCATTACACTGGATCCGTAACTTCTGCTTATTCGGATTGCCGATCTTTCTATTGGTCGCCGCGACGCTCAAATTTGGATTTGCTGATTTTCCGTTTGCAGATTCTATTTATATTCTCGCGTTAACGGCTAATATTGGTTATTTCACCAATTTCATCGCCATCAAAATGTTGTTTAAACCTTACTATCGAACAGCACTTGGCAGACAGGGTTTAATCCCGAAAAATCAACCTAAATTGGCAAAAGCATTATCCGATACCCTGAGCGATCATTTTTTAGCTAGCGAACATTGGCATGAATACCTCGATAACGCAGACTTAACCGGCAAACTGCTCTCTAGTTCACAAGCTTTTGTCGACGATTGGTTAGCCCAAACCGAAAACCAACAATTACTCGCTGACGCCCTCGAAGAATATATTGAAAATAACCAACAACAGCTGCAAAGCTTGTTTACCGAATTACAACATA
This sequence comes from Aliikangiella marina, assembly GCF_007004765.1. Taxonomy (GTDB): domain Bacteria; phylum Pseudomonadota; class Gammaproteobacteria; order Enterobacterales; family Kangiellaceae; genus Aliikangiella; species Aliikangiella marina. Next base: position 320,053 of record NZ_VIKR01000005.1, on the reverse strand, counting down.
GTCTGATTCATGATCTCGGCGAGACTGTCGATGGAGAAAGCTTGATTCAAAAAAGCTTTGACTGGCTTGAAACTCAATTCAAAGAAAAACCACGAGAGATGGAGTTTTTGATTGAACCGATTGTAAGAACGCTGGCACAAAATATCCCACTCATTGCGCAGAAGCTTCACGACACGATTGATACTCATATTGAAAGTCAGGATACCATTAGGCGCGGGATCGCTAAAGCCGCTAAATGGTCCGCGAATATTAACGAAGACGATATTAAACATTACCTTTTCAGAATGGTCGCCAGTTTTGAGTTTCGTAAAACCTTGTTTGAAGGACTGAGATCGCTGGTTAACCAATATCGGATTAGCCAGCCTGATATCCAAAATTCAGCTATTAGTATCAGTGACTTGTTGGACGACTTTATTAAATACCAACTATCAGAATTTAATATTGCCGAATATCTGCAAAGAAAGCTCAAACGAACCAATATTGCCGAGCAGATTGTTCAATTTCTCCAATCCACTACCCCAGATATTTTTACTTGGCTTAATCGACATTTAGAAAAGCCGGAGAATCGTTTGACAATCAATCAGCAAGTCATTCAATTAATTGAACACATTGACTTAAGAGAAATCGTCGAAGAAAAAGCCGCTTCATTTTCACCACAAAAAATGGAATCCATTTTTCATAATATGATCAAAGATCAACTGGTTTTTATTGAGCTATTAGGCGCACTTTTAGGTGGCTTAAGCGGCTTGGCATTGATCGATATGCGATATTTCGCGAGCTTCGCCGGTGCGCTTCTAGCTTTCTATCTTATTGATTTAATTCTAACTCAGCGCAATCCTCGCGTTACCGACAAAACCTGGTCATAAAACAGACACATTTCGATCATTAACCTGTCATAAATCAACTTCAGGATCGCCGGTGAGAAGTACTTTCAGGTGATTTATGATTAATGTAGATAATATACTAACCGAGCAAATCCCATCGCTCGAACAGCACCCAAACTTGAAAAAAAATGTCAGCAAGGTCTGTAAGAAACTGCTGCATGAAGAAGAGATTAATGGCTTTTTAAAAGACAATGGTCATTTGGGTGCTAATGAGTTTCTTGATAAGACAATGCACTTATTGGGCTTAAGTTATAACGTTGATAACTGGGAACTCGAGAATATTCCTGCTGAAGGTAGAGTAGTGGTGGTTGCCAACCACCCGCTGGGCTCACTTGATGGCATCGCTCTACTAAAAATGTTCTCGAAGGTACGGAGCGACATAAAAATAGTCACCAATGAGCTATTGTCTCATTTAGAACCTTTGGCTCCATTCTTCTTGCCAGTTAAAAATATGACCGGCAGTACTAGCAAAGCCCAGTACAGTGCGATTGAGCAAGCATTGGAAGACAATCAAGCGGTCATATTTTTTCCCGCAGGAGAAGTGTCTCGATTTAGACTCGAAGGTATTAGAGACTGCCATTGGCGAAGCGGCTTTTTATCAATGGCTAAAAAAACGCATTCGCCAATTTTACCGATTCATGTAGGCGGAAAAAACTCGCGTTTCTTCTATGGTTTAAGTCTTATTTCCAAGCCTGTAAGCGTTCTTTTGTTAGCGAAAGAAATGTTCCGCAAAACACGGATTACCTTGCCAATGAAAATTGGTGAGTTAATTCCTAGTCATGTAGTAGAAAAACTACCCAGCAATAATCGGGTCAGCGCACAGCTCTTTCGAAAGCATGTTTACGCACTTGCCAATGGTAAGAAAAAAGTTTTCGATACCGTTAAACCAATTGCACATCCCCAGCCAAGAAAAGCACTTAAACATGAACTTGAAGATTGTGAGTTACTCACAACCACCCGAGATGGCAAGCAAATTTATTTATTAGAAAATGCTAAAGATACCTGCTTGTTAAGCGAAATTGGTCGTTTACGAGAAGTCTCTTTCCGAGCTGTCGGCGAAGGCACCGGAATGCGAGTTGATATTGATGAGTACGACAACCGATACGATCACATTGTCTTGTGGGATCCAAGTGAGTTGGAAATTGTTGGCGCCTATCGTGTGGCCCAGACAAGTAATGTTGATATGTCGAAGCTCTACACCAGCACGTTATTCGATTTCACAGACGATTTTGATCCGATTCGTCAAAAAGGCCTTGAGTTGGGTCGAAGCTTTGTGCAACCCAAATACTGGGGAAAACGCAGCTTAGATTACTTGTGGTATGGAATTGGTGCTTACCTCACCAAAAATCCTCAAATTCGTTTTATGTTTGGTCCAGTTTCAATCAGTGCAGAATTTAGTAAAGAACTCATTGAATGGATGGTGTATTACTACAACGAGTTCTATTCAGGTGACAAACTACTCGCACGCGCGAAAAACCCTTTCAGTTTCTCGGCGCAAAATACATTAATGTTGAACCAGGTATTCTCAACCAGTGACGCTCAAGAAGGGTTCCGTCACCTTAAATATCAGTTGAAAATTTTTAATAAAACCGTTCCGACCTTATTTAAACAGTATACTGAGTTGTGCGAACCAGGTGGAGTAAACTTCGCCGCATTTAATATCGATCCATTGTTTAATAATTGTGTTGATGGACTAGTTATTGTTGATATGGATAGATTACTAGCCAAAAAGCGTAAAAAATATATGCCGGAAGCATAGAGTAGTTTCGCTGCGGTCGAGAATCATCACGCCCGCAGCAAAATTTTCCTATCATTCTCTACATCTGGTCTTTAGTCGTCCTTATTCACATTGAAACAATGCTGGTACCTCAATCACTGCTGGTATCCCTGAATCGGTCCTGGTATCCCTAAATAGAATATATGCCATTAATGGCATTAAATTTCACTTATAGCAGTGCAATTATTTATCACTTGCGCTAGGATCGCGCGTCTAACCACTATTATCACGGAATGATATGCAATTACTCGACTCAGAAGTCAGCAAGGACATCCGATATAGCGTCATAATCACTGGAAAGCGCTTATTGGGCTTTTCTGCTGATGAAGCTGCAAAAGGATTTGCTAAGCAATTTAAGCTTAGTGAAGACAAATCACTCAGCTATATTGCTAAAAGACGAGTACTCAAACAAAACTTAAGTGTAAATAAAGCTCACCAATATAAAAGTATTCTAGAGTCTTTCGGTATTGAAGTAGATCTGGTAGCAAAACATAACCAACCTGCTGCGACAGTAGGACTAACGCTCGTGCCTATTCCAGGGGAACCTGCGAGTGATCGTGTTGAAAACATGACTAGCGAAATAAAATGCCCAAAATGTCAACAAACTCAGGATGTTGGAAAGTTCTGCACTAGTTGTGGCGCGTCATTCGTTGAACTAGGGTTAATCCAGGAAAATGGGCTCACTAATGACTATTATCGACAAGATAGTCTTCTTACCCATGAAAATGATTTTCAAGATAACAATGAAGTTGTACATGAGAAAGACTTCAAACCAGTAATGTTGATTACTTGCTCCATAGCTGCGGCGCTAGGTAGCCTAATTTGGTTAGCTATGTTGATATTGTTCGATTACGAAACTAGCTTGGTTGCTTTGCTTATAGGAGCAATAATTGGTTATGCCTCGACAATGACTGGGTCGAAAGGACAAATTACTGGAATAATATGTGCGATGTTTACTCTGTTTGCAATTTTCAGCGGTAAGTATCTAGCCTTTGAAACTATTCAAGTTGTCGCGACTAACCTAAGTGATATTTCTAATGCTGAGCGTTCTCAATTAGAGAAAGTTTATCTTGAGGAAAAACAAATTGCTCAAGAATACATCACACTGGATCCGACGCAAAATGCACTAAAGCGATTTATGCTCAAACACCAATTCAGTTTTGCACGCAGTATCAATCACATTTCTCAACAAGAGCTGCAGGATTTCGAAATCTATTCGAAGCCCAGGCTAATGCGAATTGCAACAACGGCACCGACTTTTGACCAGTGGCTCAGTAATACTGTCAGTGATATTCAAGGGACATCGTCTTTTGATTTAATATCTCGGAACTTCGACATATACGATGCTATGTTTTTGTTCCTGGGTGTTCTCACTGCCTTCCGAATCGGAAGAGCTAGCGCCTAGTTTTATCAAGCTATGCGTTAGCTTGGTTCATTTGAATTAAGATATTAAGATATAGAGCGGCTAATTTGCCAAGATCTGCAACTGGAACTCTTTCATTCGCTTGATGGATAGTTTTATTACATAATCCGAGCTCCACAACATGCGTACCGGTTTTAGCAAAAAAACGTCCGTCAGAAGTACCACCTGCCGTTGAAAGTTTGGGACTAATTGCTAACTCTTGCTCAATCACCTGTTCAACACACTTTCGAATAGGAGACCGATGGGTCAAAAATGGTTCAGCATCGACTTTCCATTCAATCTCATATTCGAGCCCAGTTTTTTGGATCTTCTTTTCAATATAACCTCGGAGTTTTTCTAACGTCTGTTTTGGTGAGTATCGGAGATTAAAGATAAATTCTAAACTTGCAGGTGATATATTCTCCGCACCACTGTCACAAATAAACTTTACCGTCTGAAAACTGGTTGCGGGAAAGAAACGCGAAGGTAAATCCCATTGTTTGGATTCAAACTTCGCTAACAGTTTACTCGCCGATTTGACTGGGTTGATAATTTGCGCTGGATAACCTACGTGACCTTGACGGCCTTTTAATATCACTCTACCTGTTAACGAACCGCGTCGACCGACTTTAATTGAATCACCTAAAGTTTCTTCAGAACTTGGCTCTCCAACCAGCGCCCATTGCGCACGTTTTCCTTTTAACTGTAATTGTTCTACTAAGTACTTTACGCCTTGAGTTGCCTCACCTTCTTCATCACTGGTTAACACCAGACCTATATCAATATTTTTATGCAGTTTTAATTTTTCAAACTCTTCTAGCGCGACAACCATCGCTGCAACAGATGACTTCATATCTACCGAACCACGACCATACAAATAGCCATCTTTTTCAACTGGTACAAAAGGATCCGTGTGCCAGTTACTTAGGTCGCCAGGCGGTACGACATCAACATGTCCAACCAAAACCAACAGTGGTTTATTATTCCCATAACTAGAAAATAAATTGGTGACCGGCGCACTATCGAAACGTTCATTCAGCATATTGATTTTACGCAGTCGATTTTCAATCATCGTCAAACATCCTGCATCATTCGGTGTGACCGATGGCTTTTCAACGAGTGCGTTTGTGAGGCTCAAAGTGGCTTGCTGTAAATCTTCTGCAGTTGGTAGTTGTACATCAACTTTGTTGTTAAATTGCTGTAATCTTTTAATCGCGAACATTATCCGAACCTAACATTAGTCTTAATTTCAGCTATTTTATTTCTGTCATATGACATTCTTTTGAAATCTTTAAAACAATTCGTCATTAAAACTATTTCTATCGTCATATTCATCAAATCTTCGTCATCAATCGGAAAAATAATTGTCACCTACTGGTCATTTTTCGACCCGATAATTCGCGAGTATCTAGAAAAGCTTAGTTAACTATTTGTAATTAGTTGAATAATCACATGAAAAGCCAAAAAGTGCAGTTTGTCCGGGAATGTGAATCAATCTGGATTTCGGATATTCACTTAGGACATAAAGAGAGTAAAGCAGAGGAACTTCTTAGTTTCCTAAAAACGGTTAAGCCAAAAAAACTTTTCTTGCTCGGTGATATAGTCGATTTTTGGGAATTTAAATCGGGTATGCGCTGGCCTCATTGCCATACCAAACTATTTAAACACTTCCTCAAAATGGCAAAACGCGGTTGCGAGATTTTTTACATACCGGGTAATCACGACGCAACTTTAAGAAAGTTTATTGGTTATCGCTATAGAAATATTAAAATCTATAAGGAATATGTCTACACCAGCAAATCTGGTGAAAAGTTCTTACTACTCCACGGCGATCGTTTTGATAATTTAGTGAGACTTAATCGCTTTTATGGATGGATTGGTGATATTTCCTATGATTTTCTGTTGTGGTTAAACCGTTCATACAACAAGATTAGAAATAAATTTGGATACCCTTACTGGTCACTATCAAGCTACTTAAAAGAAAATGTTAAGCAAGCAAAAACTGCTTTAGATTCTTATGCGCAGGCTGCAACCCAAGAAGCGAAACGACGCGACTGCACTGGCGTTATCTGTGGTCATATTCATCACCCTGATGTTCGGGAGATTGACGGAATTAAATATATGAACGATGGCGACTGGATTGAGAACAAAACTGCTTTGATTGAGGATGAAAGTGGCAGAATAGAGTTGGTAAGATTTCAACACTCACTTAAACCTAACACGCCTATTCAACCGGAGTCATTTGAGCCGGAAAGAAAGACAGCTTAGTTTCTTTATATCGATTGAAGACTCAGCAAATTGAAAAGTAAAAACATTTCCCAATCTGAGTGTTTAACAACTAGTGCTTAAAAACTAATTATTTAGAATCTAATTATTGAAATTTTAATTCAATAACCAAAAGAGATAGGTTAGCTATTGCCTTCAAGTATGAAAAGCATAAAATAGTGGTTCTCTTACAGTTTACTTATGGGACCTCAAGCAAATGTTAACTTTGTTTGGCGATATTGTTTCCGGTAATTGTTATAAAGCTTACCTTTTACTCAATTTGCTCGAAATCGATTTTAAGTGGGTTAATGTCAATGTACTTGAAGGTGAGGCTGCTACGGATGAGTTTAGACAAATGAATCCAAACGCTAAGATACCGCTTCTTCAATTAGATTCAGGCGAATACCTTTCTGAGTCTAACGCAATTTTAAACTACTTAGCTGAAGGTACAGAATTTTTACCCAAGGACCGTTTCCTTCGAGCTAAAGTTCTAGAGTGGCAATTTTTTGAGCAATATAGTCATGAGCCATATATTGCAGTGGCAAGATTTATCAACAAGTATCAAGGTCTACCTGACGAAAGAAAAGCGGAATATGAATCTAAGCAACCTGGTGGGCACAAAGCTTTGTCAATTATGGATGCCAGACTCGAATCTCATGACTACCTTGTCGGTGACCAATATACTATTGCAGATATCTCACTCTATGCCTATACCCATGTCGCCGAGGAAGGTGGATTTGATCTTTCCCATTATCCTGCAATAGCAGCATGGTTTAAGCGCATCGAATCACATCCAAATCATGTTGGTATGTCACTAAAACCAGAGCATCAAGGTTAAAAATAACAATGGACGAGCAACAAGTCATTAATGCGATTAAATACTGGATTAAGAATACCATTATTGAATATAACTTTTGCCCTTTTGCTAAACGTGAGTTTGATAGAGGTAGTATTCATTTTGAACTCGTTAATGATGCGAATACTGAGGAGCAACTGCATTCGCTAGTCAATGAATTTAAGCGTCTAGATGAAAGCTCTGAAATTGAAACGACTATCGTTATCTACCCAGTTGGCCTAGAAAGCTTTTTTGATTATCTTGACTTTCTTGAAATTGCCAATGACTTATTAATTGAAGAGGGTTATGAGGGCACTTATCAACTTGCCAGTTTTCATCCTGATTATTGTTTTAATGATGTGACTCAGGAAGATCCGTCTAACTTTACTAATCGGTCTCCTTACCCGGCAATCCATATTTTACGAGAAGCAAGTTTAGAAAAAGTATTAGAAGGATATTTAGATCCAGAGTCGATTCCTGAAAACAATATTGAGCTTGCCCGAGAAACGGGAGCTGAAGTTTTTGAAAAAATTCTAACCGATAGTAAGAAAGAGAGTGCTAATTAAGCTTTTCACAGGGTACTATGAAATCAACATGATAATGTTCATCATGTCTCACCCAGGAAGGCTTTTTAGAGAATTCAATATTCTTTTTTAAATAGTCGGCATATTGAGTTTTAAGTAGATTAGGTTGCAATTTGGGGTCAAATATTACTCGCCAAATTCCATAACCGAGTTTTTTCGCCTGTTTATCTAACGAAACGATATGTGCCGCAAGCGCCTCGTAATCGATCTTAAGGTCGTCGTACTCATCTTTCGCATTAAATTCAATGTTATAACCGAATTTATTAAAAGGGTTAGTCGGTAAATGGACCGACTCGCCTTTTTTATTAGTAACCGGCGTCATAAAATCAACCGACAAACCATTTCTGTGAGTTTTATGCGGTTTAAATTGGCCTCCTTCTTCAAAGCCCGTTTCCGCATATTTGTAGACTTTTCTCGGTTGTTCTATCTCTAGTTCTTTATAGGCTGCGACAATAATATCTCTTACCGCAGAATGGACATAGGTGCGCCCAGCTATACGAGCAACTGAAGAGTAAGATACGTAATTGGCACCGCCAGAGGGAAGCTCGACCCCATTCTTCAGCTTTCCATTCGAAGTCGTGCCATAACAAATACTCTCTTTCGCAGAAACTTCGGCAGTTAGAAAAATTACTAAGATTAAAATAATTGCCTTATTGAGCTTCATCTTCATCCTTCAAACGTACAGCGACCGACATACCATCAACAATCCAATGCTGATTGATATCACTATAGACTACCCTCGCGACGAGTCGTTCACTTTTCCCATCACTATAAGTGACAATCATCTTACAAAAATGATTGTGGACCTTAGCGAAATCTTTAAATTCAATATCAGTTATCTCTACTTGTTCGTCTAGTTTGCGTCGTTTAGACCAGGATTTTTCTATAATTTCGTATTTCATTTTTTGTCTAGTATTCTCGAATATGTTCTAGATATTTTGTCTTCAAAACAGACAAGTAAAACCTTTAGATTTCTCTCCTCCAACAAATGGTCTTTTATAACCTCAATAGCGATTTCACAGGCTTTCTCAATCGGGAAGCGGTAAGAACCACAGCTAATCGCTGGAAAAGCAATTGTCTCGACTTGATAGTCTTTTGCCAATTCCAAACATGCTCGGTAACAAGCACGAAGCAACTCTTCCTCATTCTTATTTCCACCATACCAAACTGGCCCAACTGCGTGGATTATATATTTAGCAGCCAATTGATATCCCTGCGTTATCTTTGCAGCGCCTGTATCACAGCCACCTAGTGTCCGACATTCAGCTAATAGCTCTGGTCCGGCAGCTCTATGAATTGCACCATCTACGCCGCCTCCCCCACAAAGCGAACGATTAGCAGCATTAACTATCGCATCCACCTCAAGCGCGGTAATGTCTCCGTTTATTATTTCAATGCTCATTTTCTATTCCTTTAATAATTTTCTTACTTCCATCAGCGCAAACCCGAGTAAATTTAAACCTTTCCATTTAAACGGATTTGACGCATCTTTATGATCTTCAGTTAAACCGATTCCCCAGATATTATCAGCTGGACTAGCTTCAACTAGCACACGTCTATTGGTACTCAATAAATATTCCTTCATTGTTTTATTCTGTGAGAACTTAGCTAAATTACCTCTAACGACGACCTCAAATCGATGCCGATTCCAAATTTCATTTGTGAAACCAGTAACTTGACGACCGAGAGCTTTAGCCTTAGAAGGATTTGTGGCTTCGATTATTTTTGAAACAAGTTCGCTATTGCCAAAGATTCTCGCTTTTTCTGCCATCATGTAATGCTCAGCGGTTTGATAAGTAACACCATCTAGCTCAAATGATGATGGGTACCATTGACTAAAACAGGTTTTGTTAACCAAAGCTTTATTTTTATTGGTATGCCCCCAAAAGAATACATACTTAATGCGCTTTTCTCTGGCAAGATATGCTAATAATTCATCCTTATTCTTAATATCCATGACTACACTTTCTAGTTATTTAATTAGTTCTTTTACTTACTTTTATCTTCTTGGTTTCTTAATTCTATTTAACGGCTTCCACCAGTATAATTAGGACTTCATTTCTAATAAGTCTCCTAATCAATTTCACTAATGTATTCCGCGGGGACTGAATCAACTAGCCAGACATTGTTGTCTGAGCGATAGAAACTAAATCCTTCTTTATGCATGCTTCCGCTATCGATTTGCAATAGAACAACTTTACCGTACCGTTGGCCAACCGCTAAAGCGGTTTGTTTATTCTCTGTAAGATGAACATGATGCCTATCTTTTTTACTTAAACCTTCTTCTCTAATAGCCGATAGGTTTTTTTGCGCAGTTCCATGTAATAAAATTGTTGGTGGTTCAATCGCTCTTAAATCAAGTTCCACCTTAATACTATGGCCTTGATTAGCACGTATCTTCCTGCCATCTTCGCTGATTGCAAAACGCTGCTTATCATTATCTTCAACTATCTTATGAATGAGTTCAAAAGAGTAGTGTTTACCTTGATTTCTCGCTTTTTCAATTAAACTCTCAATATCAGCCCAGCCGTTATCATCGAGTTTTAAATCGATCTCTTCAGGTTTATGTCTCAATACATAACTTAAAAATTTTGAGTATTGTTTTAGATTGATATTACTCATCTTAATATCCTGTATCTTGATAGGTTCCTGTATTTTTATAGGCCCCTGTATTTTTATCTACCCCTGTATTTCTGATTTTCATAAGCTCACAAAAGTTTGCAAACCTATCTCTTAGCTAACGCGCAAGAGATAGGTATGGTTATACTACCTCATGATATTCGCCGATCACTTCAATCTTACCGACGATGTTATTGTTAAGCTCCTCTAAATCCTCAGCCACAATCCACCATTCTGTATGATGTCGAGCGCCAACAGTTTCTATTGGATAGCGATCAACAAACGACTTTTGTACCTCGAACTTAGTTACGAAACCAATACCTTTTTCCTTAACATTCCAGTTGTTGACTTCAATTGCATAACGCTCGTTAGTAACCGGATAGAAAATAAGTTGCTCAGGTAGTCTTGGTGGCCACTTTTTGTAGCCACTATCAATAACTAATTGAAGCTCATTTTTTCCTGTTGGCCGATACATTGTTACTGTTTTAAGTGTATTTTTCATTTTACTACTCCCTATTCATACACCACTAGAGTGTAATCTTCTCCTTCTAATTCTTTCTTTATTATTGACTCAATTAATGTCCAGTCACCCAAGCTAATACCTCGCTGCGACCGGTAACCATCGTCCCATTCCAAAACTACGTTTCTGTACCCGAATAATCGGTGGTGCTTGCTTTCTTTTAAATTCAGCGTTATTCACCATGCGTTGAATTCGGCTTATTTCTTCTTCCGTTGCAGCAAATTCCTCGACGATTCGTTCACATCGGCTTCGTTCTTCTGGAATTAACAAATCCCCTTCAATATAAAGCTCTAAAATTGCATCTAACAGAGGGTACGGCGGAAGAGAGTCACTGTCCTTTTGATCTTCAGATAGTTCTGCACTAGGCTCCTTTTCAATAATATTAATCGGGATAATTTCTCTTCCCGCATTGCTATTTATATACTTCGCAATGGCATAGACTTCCATTTTGTACAAATCACCTAAGGGATTAACACCACCGTTCATATCGCCATACAGCGTTGCATAACCAACACTCATCTCACTTTTATTTCCGGTAGAAATAACTAACCCGCCATAGTGATTACTAAACTCCATTAAAATCCGGCCACGAATTCTCGCTTGAATGTTCTCTTGTGTGATTCTTGAAGGAACCTCACCGGTTACTGACTCAAATCGCTCAACAGACAATTTAAATTCTTCAGCAATTGACGCGTTGAGTAACTTCACACCTAAGTTGGCACAAAGATCGACCGAATCATCAACACTACCTTGAGAAGAAAACTTTGATGGCATAGTAACCGCAGTGACATTTTCTGGGCCTAAAGCTTTAGCGCAAATCGCAATTGTTACTGCAGAATCAATTCCACCTGAAGAGCCAATAACAACTCTCTCAAAGCCACATTTTCGTACATAGTCCCTGATGCCTAAAACAGTCTGTTGCCAATAGAAATCTTCTTCAATTAAAGCTATTGGGTTGGCTTTTAGGTTAACCAATTCAGAAAGTTCAAAGCTATTAGTTTGCTCAACAAATGCCTCTAGCTGTATCGCTAATTGGTTAACGTTATCGACGACAAAACTTGCACCATCAAAAACTAACTCATCATTACCACCAACTTGATTCAGATAAACCACTGGGGCTTTGGTCACCTCAGCGACTTCACTTACCACTTGATATCGCTCTTGTTGCTTACCGATATTACTGGGTGAAGCATTAATCACTATAACGAGATCAAGGTGTTGATTACGTAGGTCTTCTACCGGATCTTGAGCGTATTCAAATGGCGTCGACTTAGCCCAAGCATCTTCACAGACTAAAAAGCCTACTCGCTTGCCTTCAACTTCAAACACACCGGTTTCTTCGCCTGGTTTAAAATGTCTGGCCTCATCAAAGACATTGTAAGTCGGTAACAGTCGCTTATGATACTCAAACACGAGCTTGCCGTTAGCAATTAACCCTAGTGCATTGAAATGCTTGTTGTTCCCATCAGTTTCGTTTCTCGCAATAAACCCAACAACGATTTTACAGGCTTTACCCTTTGTAGCCTCGATTAGTTGATTTAGAGCGCTATCATGTTTATCTAAAAACACCTTTCTTAAAATCAAATCCTGTGGATAATAGCCGCTAATCGCTAATTCGGAGCAAATCAACAAACCAGCTTCATCAGCAACTTTCTCATATTCTTTAAGTATCTTCTTAAAGTTCCCTTGAACATCACCGACGGTATAATTTAATTGGGCAAGTGTTATCTTCATGCTGCCCTCCTTATGCTTCTTCAATTTGAAATACATTTTTTAAATAGCTTAAGTAAGCTTCATCTTTACACATCGTCTTACCGGGGCTATCACTTATTTTCGCAACCGGCTGTCCATTACAGCGAGTCATTTTCATCACAATACTGAGTGGCTTGATACCGACATCATTCGTCAAATTAGTTCCAATGCCAAAAACCACATTAGTCACTTTATTAAATTCAGTGAGAATTTCTAATGCTAGCGGAATGTCCAAACCATCACTAAATACCAATGTTTTTGTCTTAGGATCAATACCTAATGCCTCATAGTGAGCTATCATTTTCCGAGCCCACTCAAAAGGACAACCACTGTCATGTCGCACTCCATCAAATAATTTAGCGAAGTAACGGTCGAAATCTCTTATAAACGCATCGACACCGACGACATCAGTTAAGGCAATCCCTAAATCACCGCGATATTCTTTGGTCCAAATATCAAGCGCTGCTTTTTGGCTGTCAATCAGCCTTGGACCCAAAGCTTGAAATGCCTGAAGATATTCGTGCGCCATCGTTCCAAGCGGTGTAATACCTAACTCTCTCGCAAAATACACATTACTGGTTCCTACTAAATTGTCCTCAACGCTCCGGTTAAGATGTTCAACCACCTGCTTCTGCCATTTTCGATTAAACCTCCGCCGGGTACCAAACTCCATAATCTTTAACTGGCTACCCAATGGGTGTTTTTTAATTAAATCAGTTTTTTCTTTGAGTCGTTTTTGACCTTCCTTCAGATCATGCTGTGCGTGGTAATGTTTAGCATAGACCTCTTCAACTATTGCAAGAATCGGTACTTCAAAAAGGATGGTATGCAACCAAGAACCGACCACTTTAATTTCAAGTTGACCGGCTTCGTCCCGGCCAAACTGAACATTGTTAAAATCTAACTGAAATAACTTTAAAAACTGGACAAAATCCGACTTCAAATAATAAATATTGTTTAAGTAGTGGATTTCGTTTTCCGTAAATCGTAGTTCACACAACTGTCTGATCTGATCTTGAATCTCCGTTGCAAGTGGCACGAGGTCAACACCCTCAGTTCGGCATTTAAATGTGTACTCCACCTCAGCCGCAGGAAAATGATGAAGTACGACCTGCATCATTGTGAGCTTGTAAAGATCGGTATCCAATAATGATTTTATAATCGGTTGTACTGCCATGGTTTTATCCTTATTTAACGACTTCACCAGTTATTACATCGGTCAATTCTTTTGACAACTTGTTAATTTTGCAACTGCTCGATATTTTCAACAATCACAATACCTTGTTGTTTCATTTCTTCAATTGCTGACGCGATAGTATCTTCGGCAATTCCACGACATGCGGATAAATTAACAATAACGTTAAATCCTGCACTTCGTAATTGGCAAGCCGTAGTCTTAACACAGTAATCTGTCGCTAACCCACCCACAATCACATTTTCTATTTCGTTCAGTTTTAAATACTCAATAACACCAGTGCTCATCTGGTCAGCCAAATCGTGATAACAAGCACCATAAGGGTGCATATCTAACTCGATCCCTTTCCAAACAAAGAAGTCATACTCCGCTGGTCGAGGCAAACCATCGATTAACTCAAACCCTTTGGTCCCTGGGACCGCATGTTCATTCCAGGCAATATCAACGTTGTCACCTTTCACTTCAGAAAACATCGGTTGTATTTCATGAGCAACCCATACCGCTTTGGGACTATGAGCATCTTTCGAGCCAACTCGTAACCTTGCTAACTTAGCTTGCTGATTTAGCGCTGGAACAATTTCTGTGCCACCTGCGACAGGCAATTCCTTTGGACACTCTGGGGTAAAAGTATATTGCGCATCAACATCAAAAGCGGCGGTATTTTCAAAACTAAGCTGGTTCATGTTTAAACTCCTTGATGTTAGCTTTAACCAATAAGCTTATCTAATATTCTCATCGACTAGAATTCTTATAACCTATTGTTTTATTTAACTATTAAAGCTCAATTGAGACAATTTTTTAAGTGTTATTTCGAACGCTTGCTTTAATAGTGCACTTGATATACTATTAATAGTACACACAGTATACTATTATGTCAAGCATAGGAGTAAAACATGATTTCAAAGCGAGTTGGCATTATTGGATCGGCGTTTAATCCACCCCACTTGGGGCATAAAGACATTATCGAGCAAGTGTATCGGGATTATGATGAAATCCTTTTAGTACCTAGCTATCGACACGCATTTGGAAAATCAATGGTCCCTTATCAGTACCGACTTTATATGGCAAGTATGCTAGGGCAAGCATTTCATCAAGAGAAATACCTCAAATTTACGCAAAGTACTCCAATCGCAACTTCCTCGATCGAGAGAGAGCTGGGTGAGAAAAATAAAGCTCCAGTGTTCACCTTCAATCTACTGGAAGCTCTAGAAGAGAGATATCGTTCGGCTGATATCGAACCAAAGCTGACTTTTATTATCGGCCCAGATAACGCGAGTTTTGAAACTTGGCGTAAATTTTATAAAGGCGATGAAATTTTAAAGCGGTGGAATATACGCCCGGTAAGTGAACGGGTTTCTGTTCATAGCACCATGATAAGAGAGCTGATTGCTGAATACCCAAGGCCAGGCTTTTTGTTTGCTGCTCGGTTTAAAAATTACTTAGACGATATGATTGCTCATTACATTTTTGAAAATAAATTATATGGAGTTCATTAAACACAATGCCCAACTCATCTGATTATATTTTACAAAGCGAAGTTTGCCATGATGGTTTCTTTCAATTGAAACGTCATACTGTCCAATACCCAAAATTTGATGGTTCGCTAAGTAAAGTGCATAAGCGCGAATTGTTTGTCAGAGAGCCAACTGTTGGTGCTATCGTTTACGATCCCGAGAACGCGCTGGTGTTATTTACCGAACAGTTTCGGATAGGTCCTCTGGAGAATAATGAAACACCATGGATATTTGAATTACCTGCAGGCATTGTTGAGCAAGGAGAAGATAAGGCCGACGCAATGGCCCGGGAAATCGAAGAAGAAACTGGCTACCGCTGCCAAGTGAAAGAACTAATTGGCGAGTTTTATATGAGCCCAGGTGGTTCCTCTGAATTGACGAGTGTTTTTTATTGCGAAGCAAGCCTTGATACATCAGGTGTATTTGGTGCAACCGGAGAGAATGAAGATATCAAGACTCATATCGTACCACTCGATGAAGCCTTGGGCTTTATCCAAAGCAAAAAGTTGAGTGCCTCGGCGGCAATCGGAATTTTGTGGCTTGCGCAAAATAAATGATTCGAATTTAGGTGACATGGCTAAACCCAACATAGAGAATATTGATGAATACCAATCCTCAGGAACAAGCTTTTTTAGATAACTACAACATCCATGATTACGATGTGCCATTAACCAGTGTGGATACGGTTATTTTCACGATTATTGATGAAAAAGTGCAGGTACTCATTACTAAGCGAAAAGATTTTCCATTTAAAGACCAATGGGCAATTCCCGGTGGATTTATTGATATTAATCATGACAAGTCAATTGAGGCAACTGCACTTAGAAAGTTAAAAGAAAAAACCGGCTACCAAGTACCTTACCTCGAACAACTCGGCGCGATTGGAAATGGTTTTCGCGACCCGCGAGGGTGGTCTGTAACAGTTACTTATTTTGCATTAGTAAACGCTGAAGATGTAAGTTATGAAGATGATAGCCGTTGGTGTGAAATTGATGATGAAGGAAATATCAGTGAGGAACTTGCCTTTGATCATAATGAATTAGTCGTAGAAGCTTTTCAACGTTTACGTAGCAAGGCGCAATACACCACTATTGCACTCCATGTTTTACCGGAGAAATTTACTCTATCTGAATTACAACAAAGTTTTGAAATTATATTAGGCGGGAAACTAAATAAATCAGGTTTTAGGCGACGAATAATTAAAGGTAATGTAGTTGAAGAAGTCGAGGGCGAATCAAAACAAACCGCAACCCGCAAAGCACAGCTTTATCGGAAATCAGAAGATGAAGATTTACATTTTTACATGCGTGAGATTTACGCGAAATAGATAGCTCTACTGACCATATAACTCACCTGCAGGTCGATACATCACCCAACTCGCTAATACATATTTATCTGAAGAAACAGGAATCGACCCGCGATGAGTATGAGTAAAACCACAAGGGGCAACAACTATACTGCCTTTAGTTGGTTTTACTTTGGCATTTTGATAGAAGAAATCCGTTTCCCCACCTTCTTCTATATCATTTAAATAAATTAACCATAGAAGCACTCTGTGAAGCGATTTTTGACCAGGATCGGTTGGATGAGGATAGTGCTCTGAATGCCAGTGGTGATAACCACCCTTGCCCTTGAAATACTTTTGCATATTAATGGCATCAAGGCGATAAATCGCACCGATTAATTCGAGGAGCTGTTGCTCGGAAAGTTGTTGAATATCCGTATGGCTAAATGCTTTTGGTTGCTTTGTTTTTGGGTCAACGTAGCTCGGCGAGATAGCGCCGGTTAACATCATTGGATATTGTTTGACATATTCGATCATTGCACGAGTCACTGATTGATTAATCGCAGTACACTCATTTTGCCAGTCCGGTTGCTCGGAGATGAATAGATCAATACTATCTTTTTTGGTTACATCAACTCCGGCTCCAGTACGACCCGGTTGTTTGTTGGAGTCTTGCTCAAACTTTGCAATCAAAGAGTCGCAGAACTCAGGAGTGAGAGCTTGTTTAAATTCAATTATAAAATTATGCATATCTGTTTGAATTGATGTAGTTATTGTATCAACAGATCGACAGTATATTTTTTTATCCGCTTACTGTCATGTAAATAAATTACATTAATTGATTAGTGAATAGTAGACTGAAGACTCGTTCCTAACCCGAGACACTGTGATTGGGGTTACTACCATTGACAGCGTAACGATGCTGATTGGTAAAGAATATCGAATACGATAAACTAACCGGCTAGTTTGACATTAGCGCCTGATTTAGCGAGTTCTTCTTTCAGGCGAGTATTTACCGGATCTGTCCCAGCCAAGTTGAAGTCGAAATCACTGACAGGTTGGTCAACACGCTCTCGCAACCAACGAATAAAAACTTCGGCGAAATGCGCTTGATTAGAAGAAAACATATATGCAGCAATATCTTCTTCTTGCTCTACAGTAACATGGATTTCAACTTCCTTTTCGTCACCCGGAACTAAATGCAGATTGACTTGATTACGGCTCATGTTACTACCCTCTAAACCGATTTATTATAAATAGAGTATTCATTGTTCAACTGAACCCAAGAAAGTTCAAATTAACTCAGATATTAGTTAGATGTTTTCGGATAAATGGTGAGATTAAGATTTGAAAATACAAAAGAGAATCGATAAAAACCATTGGTCATAGGATAGATACCGTTTGTCTACACGCCAAATCCAATACTAAAATAAATCACTTTCTATTGATTTTTAACCTGACTTTTATGTGCGACTTTGTGGGCATTGTCTTCCCAATTCTGACCATCAAATTTTACAACATTAATCGTCGTGGGTTTGGTATCCAAGCATCTTACATTTACATCAATGCCATCCGGATTAGAGCGAGGTGTATAGAAAGGTTTTACACCACATTTTTTACAAAACGTATGCTTAGCAACACCGCTATTAAATGTGTATGTAGAGATATATTCTTCGCCGCACAGTAACTTGAAATGTTCGAGCGGTAAAATCAGATGTAAAAATCCCGCTTTTGAGCACATCGAACAATTGCAGTCTTCGACTTCAATTTCATTGGGTGCTTCGATTTCAAATTGAATCGCTTTACAGTGACAGCTACCTTGAAATTTCATAATACTTCCTCAGTGCTTAGTTGACTTAATCATCTTCTGACTTGACGATAACCTGGCAGTACCCAGCCATGTCTTGACTGATTTCAAACACAATTGGGCGACAACAAACCTGACAATCTTCGATATATGATTGATCAGCATCAGATGTATCGACGAGTACGTTAATAGTCTCCCAACAATAAGGACACTGGACAGATTGTTCTAAAAGTTCATTATTCATTGATGATTGAATGTAGTGTGAATTCAGCTTTATTATTTAAACAAATCATTAGTTACTTGTCTGCCATTTTATGAGTCGAATGAGTATCTGACTTAAAACTTTCTGTCGACATGCCAAAGAGTGTTCACTAAAGAATACTTACAACTTAAAGTCCACCTATTCGTGGTGACGCCGTTTCTATTTTAACTAGCTGCAAATCGCTCACAATCGAATAGTTTATTACTTTCACTATAATTGAGTGTAAAAAATCCTACTTCAATGCTGATATTATGGTATTTTATTTCCTTAATAGTTATCCAAATTATTGGTTTGCAGGAGTTTTAAGTGAAAACGCTATTGTTCTTTATTGTTATGACCACGCTTCACGCCATGGCTTTCTCCGCATCGGCCAACAGCTTATCGCTGCCAAAACCTGAAGAAACTAGAGCCAATTTAGCCGAATTTGCGAAGACTTTTGACTTGACCTCTGAACAACATCAAGAAATGGTAAAGATTATCGATTCGAGCACTCGCAAACGAGATCGCCTATTGAAGAAATTTCGAATCTCGCTAGAATCCAGTCGCAAAGTCAGACTTAATTTTCGAGAAAAGCATGAGTTGCTCACCACCATGAAAAAAATCAGTGATAATCAAGAGTATCAATTATCCCGAGTATTAAATGAAGATCAGATGTCGTCTTGGAAATCTATTATTAAAGATATACAAGAAGCGTTTAAAGAACGCTTGTTTAATATTATCGGTTAATCTCACTTACTCAAAAAAAGCTCACCAGCTCTATCAAAGCCAATGCGCCTAAGTAGAGCGAAGATATTCAATTCCAGACAGTCAACTTACTAAAAATTTCTCACACTAAGAATTAAGTATGTCTCACACAAAATTAATTGATTAGCGATAGTTTTACACCGTTACCTTAGCGTTTAATAACAGTCCACGAACTTGCCACGGAAGGCTGAATGGCATTATCAATTGTTTATACTAGAGCCGGTATTGGTATTGAAGCGCCGCTAGTTACCGTCGAGACCCACTTATCGAATGGATTACCTTGTCTGAATATTGTGGGCTTGCCTGAAGCCGCCGTAAAGGAAAGCAAAGATAGAGTTCGAAGTGCGCTAATCAACGCTAACTTTGAATTTCCGGCACGTCGCATCACTATTAACCTAGCTCCTGCCGATCTTCCGAAGGATGGTGGACGATTTGACCTACCGATTGCCCTCGGAATCCTGCTTGCGTCAAGGCAGATCAAAGTCGATGATATTGAAGCCTACGAATTTATGGGGGAGCTGGCACTGTCTGGAGAGCTACGCTCTGTTAACGGTGTTTTACCCGGGGCACTCGCCGCCAAAAAAGCCCAACGCAAACTAATGGTTCCGCTACAAAACTTGTCTGAAGCGCAATTGGTAGGCTCCAGTCAAGCGGTCGGGTGCAATCACTTGCTTCAAGTCTGTGCCTTTCTTCATGGCCAACGAGAAATTGACATTGAAGATCTACCTGCTACTAAAAAAGTAATTGAGCCTCAGCCCGACTTAATTGAAGTCAAAGGTCAATATGCAGCCAAACGGGCCCTTGAGGTCGCCGCTGCAGGTCGACATAACTTGTTATTCATTGGGCCTCCAGGTACCGGCAAAACCATGCTAGCAACTCGCCTAGCTGGCATTCTACCTGAGATGAGTGAGCAAGAAGCAATTGAATCTGCAGCAATAACTTCGGTCAGCCATCAAGGTTTAGACACCAATAACTGGCGACAACGCCCCTTCAGAAGTCCTCATCACACCGCTTCGGCGGCTGCGCTGGTTGGCGGAGGTAGCAATCCAAAACCTGGAGAGATCTCCCTGGCCCATCATGGGGTTTTATTCTTGGATGAATTACCGGAATTTGATCGACACGTTCTTGAGGTTCTTCGTGAGCCCTTAGAGTCAGGAACGGTAACCATCTCTCGAGCAACGCGTCAAGCTGAGTATCCGGCAAACTTTCAATTTCTTGCCGCGATGAATCCATGCCCTTGTGGCCATTTTGGCAATCCTAAAGGGGTTTGCCGTTGTACCTCTGACAAGATTCGACGTTATCTCCTTAAACTATCAGGTCCTTTCATCGACAGAATCGATATGCATGTTGATGTTCCCGCGATGACTCAAGAGGAACTGAAAGCGATTCCCGACACTAACGCTGAACCGTCGGAGATAGTTCGCCAAAGAGTCATCACGGCGATGGAACATCAAATCGAATCCAGAGGGAAATATAATTCAATGCTGAACCCACGAGAATTAGAAAAACAGATCCAATTTGACGAGGGCGCAGAGGACTTCATTTTGGCTGTCCTTGAAAAGCTTAAATTCTCTGCACGAGCGTATCACCGAATATTGCGAGTGTCGCGCACTATTGCCGATCTGGGCGGTCACAAAAAGGTTACTCAAGCGCACCTTGCCGAAGCCTTGAGTTATCGGCGTCTTGAGAGAATGCTAATGCAAGTGGCTTGAGCAAGTATTCATTAAATTGAGATTAAATCGCACAAAAACGCCCCTTTATTCAAGGCCTACCTGAAATCTATCAGCTTATCTCAAAAGAATTGTCTATAGTGACAGTGAGAAGTCACAAAGTCGTGTTCATCCAGTGAAGCTTTATCGACAAATCTAATCCGAACAAGTAAACAAATAATTTGTTCATTTGAACCGTTAATTTGTTTGATCTGCAGACAACATAAAAAAGAACTCACTTTTCACTTCTGATCACTAATAACAAGGAAATGCATTGATGGGTCTGGAAGACTAGCGGGACAAGGGAAGAAGTATGCACTCACACAAAGTCAGGCAATTGATGCCAGGCAAGTATCAATTTCGACCAAATCCGTTTGAGCCTTGGGTTAATGTTCGTGTTTATCAGGAACACGAAGAGGACCCAAAGAGCCTTAAGGCAAGTTGGGATGGCAAAGCCATTGATGTCGAAAAAATTGCGCAACACGGTGAGTGGCAACCATTGTTTGATGATTAAAAATTTCAGTATTTCAACACCTTAGCGAGTAAAATAGTCCTATTCAATGGATAAACCTTTTCTTGTTGATTTTTTATTTGGCAACCTCCGATTGATTCAATAGAATACTTTTCAATTCCTTATACCTATGTCATAGCCAGACAGCATTAACCGAAGTATTTCATTTGTCGACTATTCGCCTCAATCCACAGCAAACGCTTGCCGTCAAACAAACCTCGTCGCCGTTGTTAGTGTTAGCAGGCGCAGGAAGTGGCAAAACCGCCGTTATTACCCAAAAAATTGTACATTTAGTCACAAACTGTGGTTATCAAGCCAATCAAATTGCGGCAGTGACCTTCACCAATAAAGCGGCTAAAGAAATGAAGGCTCGAGTGACTAAATTACTTGGGGACGGCGCATCGAAAGGACTAATTGTATCGACTTTTCATAATCTCGGGCTGAATATTATACGGCGCGAGCATCAAGCGCTTGGTATCAGACAGAATTTCACCATTTTTGATGATCAAGATTCGCTCGCACTGATGCGGGAATTATCCAAACTTGGCGTAGATGCCGATAAAAGTGAATTGATTGCCATCCTCAACCGAATATCGGCTTGGAAAAATGACCTGCTATTACCTGAACAAGCGATTGCACAAGCAAAGGATAATGACGAACTGATAAGTGCAAAACTTTATGAGGCTTATCAAAGAAGTCTCAAAGCCTACAACGCAGTCGACTTTGATGACTTGATTCTTATCCCAACACTCTTGCTGAGAAACCACGATGATATACGAATTAAATGGCACAACAAAATCCGCTATTTATTGGTCGATGAATATCAAGACACCAATACAAGCCAATATGAATTGGTAAAATTACTCACAGGAAAACTTGGCAGTTTCACTGTTGTTGGCGATGACGACCAATCGATTTATTCCTGGCGCGGTGCGCAGCCGAAAAACTTAGAATTATTACAACATGACTTCCCGAATTTAAAAGTCGTGAAGCTTGAACAAAATTATCGATCTTGCGGACGGATACTAAAATCCGCGAATGTCCTCATTGCTAACAACCCACACTTGTTTGATAAATCTCTCTGGTCAGACAAAGAATATGGTGAGCCAATTCGAATTCTTTCAGTCAAAGAAGATAACCATGAAGCGGAGCGAGTTGTCAGTGAAATTCTCGCTCGCAAGATTCGCAGCAATTTTAAATTTAGTGACTTTGCCATTTTATATCGCGGCAATCACCAATCACGATTAGTCGAGCGTGCACTGGTCAATAAACAGGTACCCTACAAAGTCAGCGGCAATACCTCATTTTTTGCGCGTGCAGAAATAAAAGATGTACTAGCTTATTTACGGCTATTAGTTAACCCTGATGACGACAATGCCTTTATTCGAATATCAAATACGCCACGCCGAGAAATTGGCGCTACAACTTTAGAAAAACTCGGCACTTACGCCAACCACCGACATATCAGCTTATTCGAGGCAATTTTTGAAGTTGGTTTAGAAGAGCATTTATCTGGTAAAGGACTTCGTGCGGTCAGAAAATTTGGCGAAATAATGACACGAGCGAGTGATAACATTAAGCGTGGTGATCCCGTTGCGGTACTTAACGAGTTGATGGCATACATCGGCTATCACGGCTATTTGTTTGAAACGTCGAGTTCACCGAAGGCTGCTGAGTTTCGCTGGGCAAACGTCACCGAGTTATTAAGCTGGATCGAGCGGGGAATTGAAGACAATGCAAACGAGGATGACCCATTTGCCAAGACCGTTAATAAAATTTGTCTCCGCGAAATGCTCGACAGAAACAATGACGACGAAGAAGAAAACAATGAAGTTCAGTTGATGACTTTACATGCTTCCAAAGGCCTCGAATTTCCTCATGTCTACCTATTAGGTATGGAAGAAGAATTATTACCGCATAAATCGAGCATTGAAGAGGATAATGTTGAGGAAGAAAGACGCTTAGCTTATGTCGGCGTGACAAGAGCCAAAGAAACACTGGCTATTATGGTCGCTAAACAAAGAGCGCGTTATGGCGAAATGGTCAACTCAGTTCCTTCTCGATTCCTAGAAGAAATGCCGCAAGATGATCTTGATTGGGAAGAAGATCGGCTACAAGTTTCCGATGATGAAAAGCGTGAAAGCGGAAAATCTAAGATGGAAAATTTACGTAAGATGCTATCTTCTTAAACACCTAGTTTTCCCGCGCTTATTAGAATACTGTGATATTGTAATCTTTCGCACTGGTAAACCGCTCTATCAACTAATTTAACAACCAACACTCGAGGATTTTATAAGTTTGTCATCAGCAAAACACCTTCTCAAACCAATTTATATCAATAACGGTGCAATAGCCATCGGTCATCGGCTGAAGACCAAAGTACTGCCCGATATTAAGGCTCAAGGTGTTACTCATGTCGTTACTTTAATTTCAGAGAAAGAAGGAGCGTTAGCGGTAAAGAAAGCAGTAGAAGCAGCCGGAATCAATTGGTTATGGTTACCACTCGAGAATGCAAAACCACCGGCAAGTGAAAACGATCAAAGTTTTCGACGCGTTTTTAGTCAGTGGCAAGCATTACTGGAAGGTGGCGCATACTTTTATATCCACTGCGCAGCAGGAATTCATCGTACCGGCATGATAACCTATGCATTGCTTCGCTATCTGACATTTGATGCGGTAGAGTCTCATCAATATTTAGAATCATTGCGTGATGTTACCAGTGAGCAAGTAGGCTTCGAAAGACTTAAGTGGGGAGATTTTTTTGCGCCGGGCTTTACCGGCAAATATAAACCAGGAAAGCTTAATTTATCCGACCTACTCACCATGAACCTCATTGGCAAAACATTTTACTCACACTCAGTTGGCGAAGGTTATCAATATCGCGGCGAAGTAAAAAAAGTTAAATCCGATGGAAGTTTGGTTTTAACCAAAGTAGAAACAGCTTGCAACGAAAGCTGTGATTTCGACTTTACTAATCCCTACAGCATTAGTGGTGTATGGGAGCCTTATGAAGACATCGAGTATGCTTCGACAAGAGTTGACATTGAGGCGTCTGATAAAGGATTAGAAATCACCTATGCTTATGCAGGAACTGTTTACATTCATTTGTAGTAGAAAAACCTATTCTACTCACGGTTAATCCTGACAATCATTGGCAAATACTTTCCAAGTAATTAATAGTCCAAAAATAACTGATGTAGCAGTTGCAATACTTTCAATTGACATTAGACCAGCCGATAAATCTCCCCATAGATCCCAAGATAAAATAACTGAGTAGATAGCGACCAGCATAAGACCAAAGCTGACAACAAGAAAGAAGCTTCCTTTAAAAGCGATTCGGACAAACTGATGCCATTCTGCAAAGTCATTTAACTTAGCATAATAATAACCAAGCAGTGTCCATAAACCAGCAGTAAACGCTAACACGAACAACAATAAAAGCATACCGGAGACACGCATCAATACTTCTCGAGGCCAGAAAAACGGTGAAGCAACCGCGACCAAGCATATCGATATTAAAATAAAAAATGCGTAAATAGCGATATGCTTTCTCATCGCTAAGCCTGATAACACAACTAAACCTAGAACTAAGCTAAAGACCAAAAAGGAAACATTTAATAGTAAAAATGTTTGCCCCCCTCTGGTACTCATATTATCCGTCTCACCACTAAACGCTGGATAAATGTCAGCGATAAGCTGATGTAATATCTGACCGCTCATCGGCGAATAACGAACCGCTAAAAATATCGCGAATAATGATGAGAGTGTTATTATTATTTTTTTCATATTAGTTTCTTATTAGAACAAAGACTAATTAAGCTTATCCAATTCCTTAATAATATCTTCAGTAATATCAGCTACCGGTTTAGAGATAAAGATCGCTTCTTTTCGCAAAATAATATCGATATCTTGCTGTTCCATATAATCACTTAATACTTTGCCTAATTTAGGCTCTAATTCTGTCATTATGGTATTCATTAAAGCGCTTTGCTCAGATTGAATCTTTTGTCCGGCCAACTTCAAATCCGCCTGAATAAATTCCATTTTTTTTCGATGTTCTACTCGCTCTTGGTCGGTCCAGGTCATTCCTTTTTCAATTCCTGTTTTATCAAGTTTCTTTAAGCTGGCTTGTAATTCCTCAGCATTTTTCATAATTTTTGCGAATTCGGGCTTCGCTCGTAGCCGCTCAAATTTTTTCTGGGCAACCTTTGTTCTTAATAATGCTTGTTGTGCATCAAAGGTCACAATCTTTCCCGCAATCGACTCAAAACTAACAAGCAACAGTGCTGTCGCTATCAAATATTTATATAACAATTGACTAACTCCAAAATTTATCAAATACAACATTCAACTGAACAGAGACGGGCTGTCTAGCAAACCGACTGAACATGCTGAATATTTTTTATCACAATAGTTTCCAAGGTGGAACCCATATTTTCTATCGGATTAGGCTGCTTAATATACCCTTCGATCAACACCGGATTCTTGCTTCCTTCTTGGCTATATTTGCCTTTAAAATCGCTTGGTGTCCACATCCAGTAAAGCTTACCTTCACAAGTTAAAAACAGACTTTGTTCAAATCCATAGACCCAGTAACCTGTCTCATTGAGAAACTCATTATTCGATTGGTCACCATACCTATCGATTGCCACAACCGCATAGGTATCATTCGTTAACGAATCAATAACCGCAAATAAAGAGAAAAGTACGAATACACTCGCTTTTAACACCGCATAACCCTGTAAAAACCATGCTTCACCTCATCCAATGTCTTCGACTATAACACAGCTTTCAGCGGCGACAATAATCATTCTCCTTCGGTACATTCGCTAACCATACATCCATGGGCATATAACTAAAGTACTCGCTATAGTCAATTTGATTTGACTGCAGTCGACCTTCTTTTTTAGCTAAATCAACGCGCCAGTACTGACGATCATCATTTTCATAGCGACATAGTCGTGTCGCTCGCCGAGTTTCATAGGCAATTCGGTAAACAAAAAATCGCTCACTGAAAATGATTACGGCATCTCGCGGTATATATTTTTCTATACTAGTTATTAACTCATTAACTGCTTTTTCGGGACTAGTATATTGCTTGAGAGGGAACTGAGTTTGACTGATCAACATGAGTTTAGCCGCGACTAGCATTAACGCCAAAACGACCGCAAGTTGAATACGAGGTATTATCGACAGTCCTAAGGTGATGACAAAGCTCGTCGGAATCATCGTCATCAAGTATAACCGCGCTTTAACACCTTCTGGGTTCAAAGATTCCCCCCACCAAATAACCACTGTAACCAAGCAATAAACGATAGACGGTAGTAATAAACACAGTTCGCTTCGGGTAATATGTGACCAAGTAAGCGCTAGTACCAAAAGTCCAACAACGATAGCAATCAGCGAAAAATAACCTTCAATTAGATAGCCAAAGGGCCATAAGTCACTAGAAGCATTCAGAATTGTCGGCTGCGATTGACTAATAAAGTCATCGATGCCGAGCGTTCCATAGCCAATTAAGCTCCCAACTAAAAATAAACTTAGGTAAAAGATTGTCAACAAATGAACAGGTGATTTTCTCAGGGTAAAGTTAATTAAGGACCAGCTAATAAGATAACCTAATGCAAGACCAAAAGCCGCTTTGTGGGTCAGCCATAAGCACAAGATTAATAATGCTATCAAACCGAGCGTGCCCTTTGATTTTTCGCGATTGAATTGCAGCGTTTTCAATATTACCCAAGCTACGATTGCTAACCCTAAACCGTTTTTAATAAACTCAGTTAGATAAAACTCAATATTCGGACTCGTTGAAATTAATAATACAGCGAGCAGACTCCACCAAGCATTATGAGTTAATTCAAAAATGATTCGAGAGCAAAAATAAAGACAAGCCGCTAACGCCAGTATGCTAACCAGTTTGACCGCGATAACGGGTGAAAACAGAAATGACAGTAAGGCAACTATCAAAAATGTAATTGGTGCGTCGTTAACATAAAGTTCACCAGTTTCAATAATGGCGCGATGCTGTAAAAGGTAGTAATAACCATCCATCCCCATCGGATGAGGAGTGATATTGACCAGATAATAAAAAAGGCAAACTGAGTAACTAACAATTACCACAAAGGGAATCGTTTGGGTGTGAACGAACTTTTGATTAAAAATTTTTAATTGAGCAACTAAGCCAGCTATATACTGCATCAAGTGTATTACATCAAATATATTGCATCTGATCGATTTTATCTTATATATTGTCACTTATATAAAACAAGCATCGGTTTTCAGATGCAATTGAAACGAGGCCCATTAACATGTTTAAGTTTGTTTATTGGTTAATACTAACATCGATTATAGATTTAAACATCGCCAGTATTTCTCACTCGGTCGCTACAGAAAATCCAGAAGTTAAAGCCTACAGTTGTGATTTAGCCTTCGCAGACGATGTCGCAGGCTTAGCTAATAGTCAACAATCCGGCCACGAGTTGACATCATTGCAATCATTTTTGGCTAAGTACAAGGACAACCTCGAATTAAAAAGTGATCTTGTTTTACTCCTCACTCAATTAAAGAACATCAACCAAGATGAGGAAGTTGTTTTTTACTATTGCTCGTCAAAAGCTTACGCTAATTTACAAAAGCCAAGCCTAAAATCAATGCAATTAATAGAGGCCACAATTGAGAAAATAGGATCATCTAATCCAAAAACACTAGAATAACTATCTATGACAACTGATCTAACCTTTGCACCTGCAACCATTCACGATATTGATACTTTAGTTACCATGTTGGCGGACGATGAACTCGGCCAACAACGAGAAGATACCCGTCGACCATTAAATCAGTCGTATATCGATAATTTTAGAGCGATAGAGCAAGATCCAAATAATGAGCTAATCATCGTTAAGCAACATTCACAGGTTGTCGGTATGTTGCAGCTGACTTTTATACCCTACTTAACTCACACCGGCTCATGGCGATGTCTTATTGAAGGTGTGCGTATTCACAAGGACTTTCGCGGTAAGGGGCTGGGAACACAGTTTTTTGAGTGGGCAATCAATCGCGCACAACAAAGAGGTTGCAGTATTGTTCAGTTAACCTCAGACAAAAAAAGACCCGATGCGATCCGGTTTTACAATCGTTTAGGATTTACAGCTAGCCACGAAGGTTTTAAGTTAAATTTATAAAGTGCTTTTTCTTAATTTTCAACACGTAAAGCGATAGTCATGAAAAAAAGAACAGGGGCATAAGCCCCTTCTTTGCAAAATAACTCACATAAAAGATATATTGCTATGTCGTTGAGAAACGTTTATTCATCTCGGCTTTAGCGCCTTTTAATTGATCAGAAACATTGCCTAATTGGAGTAAGCTTGGCAAAAAGATTAATGTGAAAATAGTACTCACGCTCATTCCGCCAACGATTACCGCGGCGATACCACGATAAAGTTCGGCGCCAGCACCGGGGATGATTAATAGCGGCAACATTCCACAAATACTGGTCAAGGTGCTCATCAATATCGGTCTTAAACGTAACCTTACGGCTTGCTCAACTGCCTCACGTCTAGATAGACCTTCTCCCTCACCCAATCGCGTCTGATAAACTAATAGGATCGCATTATTCACGACTAATCCGAGCAATATGACAAATCCAATCATGGTGAGCAAGTCGAGCGGTTGAAAAATGATTTCGTCGGTAATTCTCAGTAAACCAAGCCCACCAATCGTTGCAAGTGGAATGGTTAGCACAACCAGAATACTGTCTTTAAACGAGCGGAACAAAGCTGACATCAGTAAATATAAAATGATCAATGCCAAAATAAAGCTCTGGCTCATATTGGCTAGCGCTTCATTTAAAGCTGCGGCACTACCGCGATAAGCGACACTACCGTTATCGGTCAGTTGCGCCAAAATGGCCGGCTCGGCTTTTTCTTTCACAAGGTCGATCGCTTCCTCCAAACTGACATTGTCCGGCGGCGTCACTTGCAAAGTGATTGTACGTTTTCGGTCGATTCGTCTAATCGAACTTGGACCAGCCGTGCGTTCAAGATTAACCAGCTCACCGACAGGCTGCACGCCAGCTTGTGGCGTAAATAATGGAATCGCCGCCAACTCTTCTGGAGACTCCCAATCCGTTGAGCGCAAGAACACATTGAGTCGTTTTTGACCATTAAAATAATCGCCTACGTATAATCCCGTGCCTAATGCTCTCGACATGGCTGACATTTGCGAGCGTGTCCAACCCGCTTCCGCTAAGCGTCTTTCATTAGGGTTCATTCTTAATTCAGGTTCTGCCATAGTTAACCCAGGCGTTGGCTGAACACGCGAACCAGGTAATGCTTGCATTACGGCCCCAAAACCAACTCGGCCGGCTTGAAGCAATTCTTCGACTTGATTGCCTTGAATATCAATATCGATTCTGCGCCCGCCGCCAAGGTTTTCGAATAATTGCGCTTGAGAAGCAAAAGCGATGGTATCAGGAAAGCCTGCTAACATATCGTTGTTTAAAGCATCTATAACACCCGCGATATCATCCGCATCATCAGCGTAACCACCCATAAAGCCGAAATTACCAAAAAAGCCCATCCAGTTATGTGCAATTTGCGGTTGTTTTTCACCAGTTAGATAGGGTTTTAATCTTCGGTTAATTTCATCGGCCATTTCATAACGTGCAGCCGGATAACTCAATCCAGGGGGCGGTAAAATAAACGCTCGAAAAGAATTCTGATTGCCTTTGGGTAAGTAATCGACTTTTGGAAAAATTAACCAGCTACCCAAAAATGCAATAGCCATCAACCCGCCAATCCAAGCATAACGACGCTGCGGTGTTCCGGTAATAAACATAATTTTTTTGGTAATTGCTTCCCACCAATGATTGTGAGGATCTTCTTCTGATACCTCTTTAAGTAATCGGCGAGCGGCAGTCGGTAACACGGTTACTGCAATCAGTAATGATGCAACAATTGCAACTGCAATAGTTATCGCTAAGTCAGCGAAAAGTTGTCCAGAAACTTCTTCTAAAAATGCGATGGGTAAAAAGATGGCAACCGATGTTAAAGTCGAAGCAAGTAAAGCTCCCCATACTTGAGTCGCTCCTTTAAATGATGCGGTATGTGGCGACTCACCTTTCTCGCGCAAGCGCACAATGTTTTCAAGAACAACGATCGCCGCATCTAAAACCATACCGACAGCAAATGCTAATCCAGCCATCGAAATGATATTTAAAGTGCGTCCCGTTGCGTACATTACAACCAGCGTGACGACAATTGAAATTGGGATGGCGGCAGCAACAATCAAGGTAGCCCGAAACTTTCTTAAAAACCACCAAAGCACGCTTACAGCGAGCAATACACCGATAAATAAATTATTACGAACCAAGCTCATTGAGCGTTCAATGTAGACGGTCTCATCGTACATCTGTATCAGTTGCAATCCTTCTCTTTTCAATGCGCCTTCATTGAGCTCTTCAATAGCGAGTTTCAGTCCATCCATGACTTGAATAACATTAACACCTTGCTCTGCATGCGCATTCATTGCGATCGCTACTTCACCATCAAGCGTCAATACGCCGGTTCGATCTTGAAAGGTCAGTTCGACATCAGCCACATCTCTCAGCAATATGGGTTGACCATCACGCCAGTCGAGAACCATATTTTGTAACTCATCTACGCCGTACTTTCCGGTAAATCGCAGCGTGTACTTGCGACGGCCGACATCATTAAAGCCACCAGAGACGTCATTGTTGCCTTGAAGTGTTGCTGCCAGTGCCGGAATATCCAAGCCGAGCGCAGCCGCTTTGTAGGGATTAAACGTGATTCTTAATTCGCTTTGTAAACCGCCATACGCATCTGATTTTGAGACACCAGCAACTCGCTCTAAACGAGGTTGAATAACCTCCTCAACGGTATCTTGATAGGTGGTAATATCGCGGGTATTGTCCGCCGTCGGCTTTAAAGCGAACCAGGCAATGGCATCAGCAAAACTAGCACCACCAACCGACAAAACCGGCTCAGTCGCATCTGGCGGATAGCTGGGAACTTGATTAAGCGCATTCATGACGTCAATTAGCGCTCTTTCTAAGTTAATCCCTGTGCGAAACCTCAACGTTATACTGCCATTACCCGAACCTGAATTTGACTCAAGCGTCACAAGTCCTTGAATGCCTTTTAAAACATCTTCCTGACGCTCGATAATTTCAGCTTCCATTTCTTCAGGCGCTGCACCACGCCAACTCGTATTAATTGCGATCATTGGCTGGCTAATATCGGGGGTTAACTGCACTGGAAGTTTAACTAAACTGATCCCTCCAAAAAGTGCCACTAACAATATTGCGACGATTACCGCAGTAGGATTTTTTAATGCTGACGATGTAATGACCATTTTGCTAAATCCGATTGTTTATTGAACTACTGCTTTCCTGATATCAAGGTT
The DNA here is from genome assembly GCF_007004765.1 of Aliikangiella marina. GTDB lineage: Bacteria > Pseudomonadota > Gammaproteobacteria > Enterobacterales > Kangiellaceae > Aliikangiella > Aliikangiella marina. The sequence continues at coordinate 287,966 of NZ_VIKR01000005.1, read as the reverse complement.
TGGTTATCTGCTTTAACCTGAACAGCTTGACCTTGCTTTAATCGCTCTGCACCGCGCACCACTATTTTGTCACCAGGGTTAATATCACCAATGACCTCAATTAATTCTCCTGATGCCATTCCGACGGATACTGAAACCTGTTCTGCCGTATTATCTTGTTTAACGCGGAAAATACTTGTCCCTTCTCGGCGCAAAACCAATGCATCTCGCGGCACGGCAATGACTTCTTTTGATTCACCGTTGGCGACCGCGACTCTTACATTTAGTCCTACCGGCCAATCAAATGTTGATAGGTCCAAACGCACTTCCATCAGATGAGACCGGTTATCCGCAACAGGCACTAAAGATTTAATGGGCGCAACGCCTTTGCCCAGCGGAGAGTCCACTTGCAACTCTGTTGATTGTTTTAAAAAACGGTAAGCGGTTAAAGGGGCATAGACTGAAGCTTCTAAATGACTCGTTTCCACGAGGCGAATTATCGCGGTACCATTATTAACATACTCCCCTTGATTGCGCAGTCGTTGGGCGACGAGTCCATCAAAAGGCGCTTTTAATTGAGAGTAATCAAGATTTTGCTCGGTTTTTGCCAAGCGGGCTTTGGCTGCAGTTAATTCGCCTTTTGCGACATCTCTTTGAGATATTGTTTCGTCTAAGTCAGTTATTGCCGATAAATTTCGTTTTGCCAAAGTCGATTTGCGTTTAACTTCTGATTCTAAAAAGTTTAATCGTGACTCAGCGTTTTGAACGCTTGCTTTATCTTCAGTCAGTTGGATTTTTAACGTCGTATCATCGATTTGCGCAATTACATCACCCGCTTTTACGCGTGTACCAAGCTCAGCTAGACTTACCAATCGACCCGACACTTCCGCAGCAATTTGTGAATTATTTCTGCTAACCACCGAACCAGATACCCAGGCAACCGGCGCAATCAGTGTTTTTTTGGCATCAACAACATTAACACTCGGTGCGGGAAATCCTTGTGCATGTGAATCGGCGGCGTGAATGCAAAAGGAGATCATCAACGAAGTAGCAATGATCTTGAGGTATAAAGTTTGTTTGTGAAGTATCATAAACAATCCGAAATTAGTTGTTTTGCTTGAACGGAAAAGCGGTAAAACGAAGACCCGATATTTTCGCATAAAAAGATTTGTCTAATGACTAATTATAGACAGAATTTGTTACAAAGGGTGATCGGCCGCTGCTGCGGCCATAATTAATCGGTATGAAATTACATATGTCCGACCAGTTAGGTCTTTTTTAGCGTCTTGTTATGCGCTTGCTATCAACGACAGTTTATCGCGACTAGGCTTGGTGAATACCTCGAGTTTTGCAACGCAAAATATCGATCCGAGTTTTAAGATTACTCGTTTTGTGAATTCACTTTACTCGATAATTTAGCAACCGCAATTTCGACTCGCTTTATTTCTCTTAATAATGAACCACGATACATTTCTAACCATACCCATTGCTTCATCGCGATTTGAGCCATCGCCGCAATCACTAAACAAACACCCCAAAATACTTGATCTTGCATTTGTTCTGCGGTGAAAAATTCATACCCCGACCAAACCATTAAACCAGTAACGACCAATATAATAATATTAATCACTACAACCCATGGTCCCAATCCAGCTTTAAATGACCCAGCAACCAGATCAAATAACCCTTGTTTATCATTTAAGATTTCATCGATCGATTCGGCTTCACTTTCCAATTCTTGCTTAATACGTTGATCAATATTCATAATAGATTCCTCTGTTGTTACCCGCATTAGTTCTTAGCGCAATGATGTCTTCAAACAGTTACCTAATAATTCAGTTACTTAATTACCCAAGTGCTTAATAAATCAGGTACGCAATAATTCAGGTACTTCTTCGCTCAAAACTAACACCTATAATTCAAATTTTTGTTTCAGCAGCTTACGCGCTCTATTCAATCGCGACTTTATTGTCCCGATAGGAGTTTCAAGAACACTGGCAATTTCACTCACCTTCAACTCATCCAAATAAAATAAGTGAATCATTTGTTTCTCTAGTGGAGGCAACCGACTAATCGCCGCTTCCAATTCCTCACTTTGGTCAATCGTTGATTCAAGTTGTTGCGCATATTGTGATTCATCAAACTCTTCTGACGACTGATTGATTTGCGCACTTTTACGAACTATGTCTGTCGTACGCCAACGCACTAACCGATACAACCAACTCTTCAAAACTCTGGGGTCGTCTAGTTTTCGGATCCCTGATGTGGTTTTAATCCAAGATTCCTGAACCGCATCCTGCGCGATTTGTTCATCACCACAAATCTTAAATGCAAATCGCAATAAGGGCTGGTGATATCGCTTGACGATCAAATTGAAGGCTTTTCGGTTACCTGCTTGTGCGGCAAGAACCAATAAGTCTTCTTCGGCTTGATGCATTTGTTGTTCTCTAAAATGTTTTGTTATAGATAGTAACGGATGGGAGGGGTTTTTGGTTCATTTTTTTTAATAAGCAGTCTGATAAACAAGCTGAAGCTCAGATAAGACAGCAAAAAGTTTTAACCTTATAATTGGCTTTTCATGTTCTTTCGCCTAGCGGCCTTAACGCATTGTGGAATCAATGAAACAGAGGAACTAGTGGGCTAATTGTTTGAGCGCAGGGAGTTTTAGCCCACCCACTGTTTCGCTATCAAAACAAGGTAGCTCCAAGGCATGGATTCACTTAACAACAAGACTAGCAAAGTTAATTCAGCGAAAAAGACTTTTTGGTTCCTTTTGTGACTTTGGACAAAAGGAACTCGCGGGAAAGCTTGTGCCGCGAAACAACAGACTAACAGTGAAAAATGACAGCAAAAGCCTGGAAAGTTAGTCCACTTCTTCAACAGTTTCATGAACTCCGCGGGGCGTTAAAGCCGCTCGGCAGAGTCGACACCGATCAAATACAAGTTGGGTTTCCTACGTCAACCCAACCTACAAAATAAAAAAGAGTCGCGCTCCGCTTCTTCTTTTAGTGCGCTTGTTCCCAGTTATCACCCACACCCACATCAACCACTAAAGGCACTGAGATCTCAACTGCACTTGCCATGAGCTCATTAATTTTTGCCGAGTATTCTTCTAATTTATCTTCAGCGACTTCAAACACCAGTTCATCGTGAACTTGCATGACCATATAGCAGTCAGGCTTTTCCTCTTCGAGCCATTTTTGAATCTCAATCATGGCAATTTTAATAATGTCTGCAGCGCTACCTTGCATTGGTGCATTAATTGCGGTTCGCTCTGCGGCTTGTCTCAGCATGCCATTCGATGCATTAATTTGTGGTAAATACAGTCTTCTACCAAACAAGGTTTCTACATAGCCAAGCTCTTTGGCTTTTTGTTTGGTCGACTCCATATAATCGCTGACGCCCGGATAGCGTGCAAAATAAGTATCAATGTAATGGGCTGCTTCATCATTAGTGATTTGCAATTGTTTCGCTAAACCAAATCGAGACATCCCATAAATGAGTCCAAAATTAACCGCTTTAGCATGGCGTCGTTGATCAGCAGTGACAGCATCGATATCAGTTGCAAAAACTTCCGCTGCAGTCGCACTGTGAACATCTAAATTATTCTGGAAAGCTTTAATCAAGTTAGGGTCCTGCGACAAGTGCGCCATGATTCTCAACTCAATTTGAGAGTAGTCTGCAGCAATGACTTTGTAGCCTTTTGGCGCGATAAACGCTTCTCGAATCGAGCGACCTTCTTCAGTCTTAACCGGTATGTTTTGTAAGTTCGGATCGCTCGAAGACAAACGTCCGGTTGCCGCCACCGCCTGATGATACGAAGTGTGCACTCTTCCCGAACGGGGTTGAACCATCAACGGTAGTTTGTCCGTGTAGGTTGATTTTAATTTAGTGAGTCCTCGATACTCCATAATCACTTTGGGTAGCGGGTAATCTAGCGCTAACTGAACCAGCACTTCTTCCGCTGTAGAAGGCTGTTTTTTGGGGGTTTTCTTTAATACAGGTAATCCTTGTTTTTCAAAGAGAATCTCTTGCAGCTGCTTTGGCGATCCTAAATTAAACGGTTGTCCCGCTAGCTCATGGGCTTTTTGTTCGAGCTCAATTATCCGTTTACCAAAATCATTACTCTTATTTCTCAAAAATTCTGCGTCAATTAAAACGCCGCGTTGCTCCATTTTAGACAACACATTAACCAACGGAATTTCGATCTGATTAAAAATATTTTTCGGGCCCTCTTCTTTTTCAAGTTCTGGCCAAATCGATTGATGAAGCTGCAAAGTCACATCGGCATCTTCAGCGGCATACTTACTGGCAATCTCTAAATCTATTTGATCAAAAGTTACTTGTTTTTTGCCTTTACCAGCAATATCCTCATAGTGGATACATTCATGATTTAAATATTTTTGCGCTAAGGTATCCATATCATGTCGATTAGCCACACTGTTGAGTGTGTATGACTCCAACATCGTATCAAACTGAACACCTTTTAATTCGATTCCAACGGCGGCGAAAATGCTTTGGTCATATTTAATATTTTGACCGACCTTGTGAATGCTAGGATTTTCTAAAACCGGCTTAAGTTTCTCAATCACTGAATCCATCGCTAGCTGTTCCGGCGCGCCGGCATATTGATGAATGATCGGAAGATAAGCAGCTTCTCCTGCTTGAGTAGCAAAAGATATCCCGACAAGATCGGCTTCAATTATATTTAAGCTGGTGGTTTCGGTATCAACCGCAAACAACTCACAAGCATTTAGTTTTTCAACCCATAGGTTCAATTGCTCTTCGCTGAGAATAGTTTCGTATTTACTGGTATCAATTTTACTTTCTGGTTTTTCCGGTTTAGTGGGAACACTCGCATCATCTGATTTTTCAGGTAATGATGACTTACCGTCTTCCGCTTGCTTTAACCATGTTCTAAATTGATATTCGCCGAACAGTGCCCTGAGTTTCTCTTGATCCTCTGGATTAATCCCAAGGTCATCCAAACCAAAATCGAGCTCAACATCTAATTTGATGGTTGCTAGCTCATAGGACAACTTGGCATCTTCTTGGTGAGGAATAAGCTTTTTCTCCGCAAGCGTTTTTGCACCTCTAAATTCTAAAGTGGCTACTTTATCAAGGTTGGCATAAATTTCCTCTACGCTTCCGATACCGTTTAACAGCCCTAACGCTGTTTTTTGCCCGACCCCAGCAACACCCGGGATGTTATCAACGCTATCGCCCATCAGCGCTAAATAATCAATAATCAAATGGGGTGGAATCCCAAATTTTTCAGTCACACCCTCAACATCTAAAAATTCATTTTTCATGGTGTTAATAAGACTGACATGCTCGTTGACTAATTGGGCCATATCCTTGTCGCCCGTCGATATAATCGTTTCTCGGCCGGCTTCCGTGGCCATTCTTGCTAAGGTTCCAATAACGTCATCCGCCTCGACACCTTCAACCGAGATAAGCGGCAATCCCATGGCTTTTATGATTTCGTGAAGAGGCTCAATCTGACACCTTAGGTCATCGGGCATTGGTGGACGATTGGCTTTGTACTCGGCGTACATATCGTTGCGGAAAGTTTTTCCTTTCGCGTCAAAAACGACGGCAATCTGTTCCGGACCATATTGCTTGAACAGGCTTTTCAACATGTTCACTACACCGTAAATAGCCCCACTCGGTTTACCATCGCTGGTAGCCATGTAGCGACCCAGTTTTTCATTGTTTAGCGTGTGATAAGCCCTGAATAGATAAGAGGAACCGTCAACCAAAATCAGTGGTGTGTTATTTTGCATAGTTTTTCTACTTTGATGTCCGTGTTATGGCGCTTAAGGATGCTTTGAATTAATTCCCACCTGAGAGCCGGTTTTCATTGACCATTATTGTTGCAATCGTTATGGTGGATTTCGCTTCAACTTAGGGCGGTTATTCTAACTCAGAATTAAGTGAGAACCGACCCCCAATTGTGAGTGGTTTCACTAATGTTTCAAGTTAATGACATTTCTAACAAATAGCGTTAACTTATTAAATAATAAGGATAAAAATCATATCGAAGATCCTGTGGATAAAATCGTGTATAAAAATCACTGATTTTCGGGAAGAACGATTGTTCAAAAATCAATCATCTCTAAAAATAGATGCTTCTTGCGATTAAAATCAATGACTTATATTATTTTTGTAGCGTAAAACGCGATTTTGAATAACCTGTGGATAATGTGAACACCGGTGTGAATAACGTCAAATTGATACTCCAGAATAAAAATTAATCAAAATGAAATATTCTTTTAATTTATTAGCCGATCACCTATCAAAAGTATCGGTTTTTACCGGACGACTGGTCAGTTGGCTTACCATCGGCATGGTTGTCATCTTGTCGTTCAATGTGATCTCCAGCTGGTTGTTTAATGTTAGTGCGATTTTACTGACTGAATCTGTCACCTGGATGCACAGTGCTAACTTTCTTTTAGCGGCTGCTTATACCCTGAATCGCGGTGAACACGTCCGAGTGGATATTTTTTACGCGAAAATGACCGCCAAGCGCAAAGCATTGGTGGACTTACTGGGGACGCTCTTTCTACTGTTACCCGTTTGTGCCTTCATCCTATGGTCAAGTTGGTCGTTTGTATTGCTGAGTTGGAATATCGGTGAAGTATCCGCAGAAGCTGGCGGGCTCCCGTTCCTTTGGATCCTCAAAGGATTCTTAATTGTCATGCCGGTACTATTAATTATTGAGGGCATAGCCCAGTTCTTTAAAAACTTATCGGTTTTAATGAATGACCAAAGTACCACGGGTCAAGCGGAGAAATCCTTATGATGGAGTGGATCCCGCTAATAATGTTTTTGACAGTCTGCTTAGTGTTGCTGGCAGGTTATCCGGTCGCATTTTCATTGGCTGGCACAGCATTGGTGTTTGCTGGGATCGGCGTGGCCACCGGTGAGCTTCACCCAGCAATCTTGAAGTCTGCGTTTAGTCGGCTATTTGGCCTCATGCAAAACCAAACTTTAATCGCAGTGCCCTTATTCGTCTTTATGGGCGTGATGCTGGAAAAGTCACGGATTGCTGAGCGCTTACTTACCAGTATGGCGAGCTTATTTGCTGGTACTTCTGGTGGGCTGGCCATTTCTGTGGTTATTGTTGGTGCGCTGCTCGCGGCGAGCACAGGCATTGTTGGAGCAACGGTTGTGACTATGGGTCTATTGTCTCTGCCAGTGATGTTAAAGAATGGTTATTCACCCAGTTTGTCGACCGGCGTTATTTGTGCTTCAGGCACTTTAGGTCAAATTATTCCCCCTTCAATTGTATTGGTTTTGCTCGGGGATGTAATTGCCAGCGCCAATCGCGACGCAGGCGTTGGCGGCACACCTGTGTCAGTGGGTGATTTGTTTGCGGGTGCGTTAATCCCCGGATTAATTTTGGTCGTCTTTTATATTTTGTATGTTTACTTTTATGCCAAGCTAAAACCTGAACAAGCACCAGTTATCAAGAATCATTCACATGACAGTCAATTTGACTGGCGCTCTTTGGTGCCACCGTTGGTGTTAATTTTAACCGTGCTTGGCTCAATTCTTTCTGGAGTCGCTACACCCAGCGAAGCCGCAGCACTCGGTGCAATTGGCGCGGTAATTTTAGCTATCTATTATCGTGAGTTTACATTGCAACGGTTAAAGGAGGTGGCGCGCTCAACCACTAAAACCTCATCGATGGTGTTTATGATTTTGATCGGCGCGTCGATCTTTTCATTAGTATTCCGAGCCTTCGAGGGAGACGATGCGGTTCAATCAATTTTAAGCAGTTTACCTGGTGGCTTATTCACAGCCATGCTGCTTGTCATGTTCAGTATGTTTTTACTGGGATTTATTCTCGATTTTATTGAAATCGTATTTGTTGTTGTGCCTCTTACCGCACCAGCATTATTAGCTATGGGCGTTGATCCAATTTGGCTCGGGATTATGATAGCGGTCAATTTGCAGACCTCATTTTTAACACCACCATTTGGTTTTGCATTATTTTACTTGCGAGGTGTCGCTCCCAAAGAAGTTAAAACTGCTCAAATCTATAAAGGGGTTTTACCGTTCATTTTAATTCAAGTGGTGATGTTAATCATTATGGCTATCTGGCCTGAGATAGTAACGTGGTTACCGAATAAGATTTATGGGTAGTGATTTAAAGTTACTTAAGATAGTAAGGCGTTTTTAATAATTTTTGACGGCGGGAAGTGCCATATTTAGGACGGCCGAAAGCCGAGGATTTTTGGCTATTTTGCCTTACCGAAAGTGGATATTCAATGCTGAGTTGAGAAGGACGAAATGTGCTTTTCAATAAACAGCCGATACATATTAAGTACCGTGACAAGCTGAACTAATGCACTTCAATATTGTTCAAGACGTTGTTTGAGTAAGTCTTCAATTTCTTTAGTTGGAGAAGTATCAAAAGCTAGATTCATATATTCTGTTCCAAGCTCCTTATTACCACTCCGAAAGTTCAAGTCGGCCATAACTGCATACCAATGATAAGACTTAGTCAACCATCCTGGCGCTTTAGTGCGCTCTAGAACATCTAACCCTGCTTTTGCACCTTTCCATTCTGCGGTAGCAATTGCCCTGTTTAAAGTATGCAAAGGAGAATGTGATAATTTCTCAAGAAGACAATAAGAGTCGACAATCTTTTCCCAACGAGTGTCTTCATAAGACTTCGCTATACAATGCTCTGCAGCTATTCCCGCTTCGATATGATAACGAGAAATTGATTCGCTATTTGTAGAAGCGTGTAGAAAGTGTAGTCCTTTGGTAATTAGATCAGAGTTCCATTTCGATCGTTCTTGAAATTCTAGTAATTGTAATGCACCACTAGAGTTTTTCCTGGTATTAATCCTAGCCGACTGTAAATACATTAGGGCGATTAATGCATACGACTCCGGCTTACGTCCAACGTTACTATCCAGTAAAACTAGCGCTAACCTCAACGCTTCATCGCAGAGTTCAGTTCTAATAGCTTCCTTACCATGAGAAGATAAATAGCCTTCGGTAAATATAAGGTAAAGAACTCGGTATACCAAATCTAACCTATCATTCAGTTGTTCTTCTGGCATTTCTGGAAATTCCTTACTAAGTTTTTTCAATATAACCTTGGCTCGAGAAAAGCGTTTATAAGCATTTTCTTCGCTGATAAACAATCTAGAAGCCACCTCTTTAATACTAAAACCACAGAGCGTTTTAAGCGTAAATACAAGTTGCGATTCCACAGGCAGCGCAGAGTTACAGGCAAAGAAGAGCATTCTTAACAATGAGTCTTTTAACTCACCACTTAGAGTTAAATCTGATAGTTCATTTTGCTCCGAATTTTTAATAGCAAGCGCCGTTTGATTATCGGCTTGTTTCTGCAATAACTCGTTGTGTCGCTTAACCGCCCTTAATTCGGATATGATTCGATTATATGAAGCTTTATACAACCACCCTGAAGAGTTTTCCGGTACAGTTGCTCGATTGCTTTCTGTGTGAGTCCATTTTTCAAGTGCTTGAGCCATCGACCACTGCACAGAATCTTCTATCGTTTCGATGTGCTCGATCCCAAAACGACGAGTCAGTAACGCCACAAGCTGTCCATACTCATGACGAAACAAATGCTCTACTGCTTGATGGCTCAAACTAACGGTCTAATTCACTAGAAAGTCTGAATAATTTAAGAACGAGAAATCTCTCGAATCTCAATACTCGTTCCGGGATTTTCAACCATAGGACTCGCTTTGATGACTTCGGATGCCTGTTCGATAGAGTCCGCTTTTAACATCATGTACCCGCCTACAATTTCTTTAAGTTCGATAAATGGGCCGTCTTTAACTGCGTCATGCCTAACAACAGAAGAGGCACCACCCAACTTGCTTCCCATGTCCAATATATTCTCTGCAAATTCCTTCTGCCAAGCCTCATATTTCGCAAACATCGCTTCCATGTCTGTCGGTGTAGCGGGTTCTTTACAACCACCTTCTTCGCTACGCAGCAGACACATGTAAGTTTTGTTTTCCATCTTTTCGCTCCTTAAATAAGTAACTTTAAAATCTGATTTTAGTTAAATCAACTCAGAGCTATATTGCTCTGATACTTACATAACGTATGAAGGTTTTAGTTTTGGACACTTTTTGTTAATTTATTATTAATATTAAGTGAACCAAGGGGGTTATTAGCTCACTTGGTATGTCGACTAAACACTATTTAAAATATTATCCCAGTCTATAACTGCCCTCAACGTGATGATTTGAGTCTAATATGACTTAATTATTCTATTAGGTTTTACGTTTCATTCTGAATATTCATCTCCTTCTTGTAAAGGAGAGTATATCCATTCCCAAGCTTTTGAATCCGGCAACTCTTACTCTACATTTTGGTAATTTTTTATTTAATTGACTCTTTAGGAACAAATTCATTAGCATATTCCATTGGCAATGGAACGGCTTCATCATGCAATATTATTATCTGCTGGTCTAGCAACTCACCAATGACATTATGGATTTGATCACGAAGTCCATTAGGGGGAGTTCCTTCGTATTTAGAACCCACTGCGTTAACAAATTCACCGATGGTGTGCTGTCCATCAGCAGAAAAGAATACAAGTTCATGCCATTCTTCCATAGTTACCATTCGGGGAGCCATTGGACTAATATTATCATGAACTACTAGTTGCCCATCCAGCATACTCCAAGTCAAATTACGCGAAAAATACTGCCCATCCATATCCTTTTCTCCCGTATACAAAACAAATACAGTCAGTCACAATATCATGATTAACTTACAACACAAGTCGCGAATATCTTTAACTTTAATAGTATTTGTGAGAAATATACTCAAATGATTGAGAGAAATCTCTCAATGGTTACTGTCTTGATCTATTGCTAAATCATAACTATGTAACTTACTATCATTGGCAAGATTGAATAGTGTTAAACCATGTAAATCTGGATTTAGCTGCAATCTTATACAAATAGCCCAAATCTCTTGTTGCTTGAGCGGCATCTTCTACCCGAGAGTTTTGCCCTTATTCCAAGGTGCCTGTCAGTAATTGATTATGCTATACCCCAACCTACCTACTATCTTATGCCTGCACCTTGACTAGCAGTCGAAGAGGCATAGCAAACTGATTCGGCTGTTGTTGGCAAGTTGACTACAACACCCCATTCTTTTCCGGCTGTGAAGGCAGTAAGCGCCATAGACATGGCTACTTGTGTTCTCTCTGCGCCCATATGCGCCACGTGAAATTCAACTCTATTATCTCTGCAGGTATTTTTTAATGTATTATTTTCCAAATATATTAAAAAACTTCCATCGGGTGAAAGAGTTTGTATTTTATTTACTTTGCCCCAATACCAAGCATTACTCGCGAAAGCATTATGACTTGTTACTAAGAATACTGAAGCAAACAAAAGACTAACTAATTTTTTCATTTAAATTTTTCCCTAATAAATACTAGAACAAATACGGAAGTCACAATATCATGTGGTTCACAATCTACGATGACAACAAATACAGACAGTCACAATATCATGATTAATCTACAACACAAGTCGCGAATACCTTTAACTTTAATAGTATTTGTAAGAAATATACTCAGGTAGTTGAGAGAAATCACTTAATAGTGAGTGTCTTTCTCTATTTTTTGAGAGAAATTTGCGCAGATGGTTGTGAGAAATCAATTAATAGTGACTGTCTTGTTCTATTTTTGATCTATTTTAGTTTCGACTCTCTAATGCCTTCAAATATCGAGTTAAGCTAAGCTTTGCTCAGATAGATTCCATGATTGGCAGGCACTTATCAGAAACTTGTTGATGCTCACCCAAAACATAATTGGGCAGCAATTTCTAATTTTTACTGGTACAGTCAATAACCAATAAACCTCATTGCTGTAAACATCTTCTGTTTTCAATTATTTAGTGAGTATAGGGATACAATGCGAAGAGTCATATTTAATCAAAAAGGCGGCGTTGGTAAATCGAGCATTGCTTGTAATCTGGCGGCGATTAGTGCAAAGAAAGGCTTAAAAACCTTATTAATTGATCTAGACGTTCAGGGCAATTGTAGTTATTACGCGGGATTTGACTTTCCTTTTGGCGAAACCAATCAAAAACCAGAAAATACAGTTGCAGAAATGTTAAAACAAACGTCGGGATTCTTCTCAACAAAGAAAAAGCCAATTGAGTTTGTTCACCAAACACCTTTTGACAACTTGTCCTTATTGCCAGCAAGCCCAGAGCTTGGCGCAATTGAAAAAGAACTCGAAAGCCGATACATCATATACAAAATGAAAGAGGCGCTAGTCGAGTTAGAAGAGCACTTCGACAGGATATATATTGATACTCCACCAAATTTTAACTTTTATAGTAAATCTGCTTTAATTGCCGCCAATACTGTACTAATCCCTTTTGATTGTGACAGTTTTTCGCGCCAGGCCCTCTTTAACTTAATGAATAATATCAGCGAACTACAAGGCGATCATAATAAAGAACTGGAAATTGAAGGCATTGTCGTTAACCAGTTTAATTCTCAAGCAAGACTACCAAGAGAGTTAATCGAAGAATTGAAACAAGAAAAGTTTCCGATAGTCGATGCATTTTTATCTTCTTCGGTGAAAATGAAAGAGTCGCATCGAGTACAAAAGCCATTGATCAACTATGCTCCCAAGCACAAGTTGACACAACAGTTTATTGAGTTATACCAAGTGCTTGAACAATAGCGAATGTCTTTAACTTAAATAGTTTTTTCAGAAATATACTCAGGTGATTGAGGAAGGTCACTTATTAGTGCCTATCTTCACTTATTTATTTTCCTAGTCGCTAATAATCTTTTAGACGAAGATACCAGAGAGCCGAGTATTGGGTCAATTCCAGAAGACTACCCGCAGTCAGGACGTCAATGGTTAATCGAGTTCAGCTGTCAGATAGAGTAGGCAAGAATAACACAAGGCAATTTAAAACCACTTTTTGAAATGACCTTGCGATAACTGAATTTACTTTACCAAAAGCTCGATAACCCTTCCTTGCGTTTCATCGCTGAGGATAAAAATTCGACCATCGGGCGATGCGATAATATCCCTCATACGTATCCCCAAAATCAGCTCTTGTTCATCGACGACGCGTCCATTGTTAAGCGTAAAACTTAATAGTCGACCGCTACTTAGTCCTGAGACTAATAAACGGTTATTCAAAGATCTGTATCTGCTATTCTGATAAAACAATAAACCACTCGGTGCCATGGTAAATTCTTGCCAGGAATATACAGGCGCGACAAACTTATCCTCGCTTACTTTTTCAGGTAAGTAGTCTTTGTCTTTGTAATTTCCAGTTGTCAGGTAAGGCCAACCATAATTGGCATTGGGCTTAAGAATATTGAGTTCATCGCCGAGAATAGGACCATGGTCTGAAATCCAAACGTTATTACTGATGATTTCCATTGCTTGAACATTACGGAGTCCAGATGCAACCTGTATGGCTTCAAAACTTTCGCTTTTGCTAACTTTTGCAGGCTTTTTAATCGACCATATCTTACCCCGTGAGTCTGCAGGATTTTGAGCCACCGGTTCTTGTCCTTGTTTTTTTGCCGATGAAAATCTTTCGCCTATTGCGATTAATAAGTTTTTTTGATGATCGAAAATTAGCGCACCGCCAAAGTGAAACCGATCGTCGTTTGCAGGGGTAGCGCTAAATACCTCACGGTCAAAAACAAGCTTATTGCCGGTAACGTGTATTCGAGAGACTTTAAGAAAACTGTTCTTTTCGCTTTTGGCTGCGTATGACCAATAGATAAATCCATTTGTATCAAAGTTTGGGTCGACCGCGACATCGAAAGCGCCGGAGTTATCAAAACGTGCAATACGCCTCTGATCAAGGTCGAGTGGTTTTTCTAGTTTGTCTAGCAGGCGATAATTCTTGCCAAATAGTTTTAACGTGCCCTCCATTTCAGATACGATCAACCGACCATCGGGAAGAAACGCTGCTCCCCAGGGACGGTCTAGATTGACAATTCGATTGGAAAGTTCAAGGCCAAACGCTAATTGCTGTGCGTGATTTGAGTAAGAAATACAGTATGACAAACAGATGACTAAGAAAAAACAATATTTTTGCACGTTCCCGTCCCTGAAATTAAATTTTTGTGCGTCGATGTTACCTCGAACTAGGCGATTTCTCGAATTTTTATCGATGAATATACTTGGCTTTACGATAGTTCGTTCGAAACGCGCTAATCTGCTATTGAACTATCTCAATAGTCGATTCGAAAAGATATTTTATTTGGCGCAAACAGATACAGACAACAAACACAGACAGTCACAATATCATGATTAGCTTACGACACAAGTAGCGAATATCTTTAACCTAAATAGGCTTTGTCAGAAATATACTCAGGTGGTTGAGAGAAATCACTTAATAGTGACTGTCTTTATTTATTCGGTCTTTATTTATTTTTTTTTATTTTTTGTTTATTGTGCTTCTAACTTTTCGATATGAATAACTAATTCGAAAATGTCCCAATTTTGATAGTCGATTGGCACGATATTGATAACAAGTTTTTTAACGCCGCTCCTATAATTTTTCTCTTCTTTAAGTAACAAATATAAATCAAGAAGGAGATAAATTATGTCATTCAAACTATTCATTGCACTTGCTTTAAGCGTGCTATCAACTACAGCAATGGCTTGCGATGTTACTGTGCCAAGTGGTGGCAGCATCACGAACGCGGTTAACTCATTGAGTACATCAGGCGGTAAGGTGTGCTTACAAAACGGCACTTACTTTATAAGCGATTTTAGATTGACCAAAGATAATGTGCATATTCAGGGACAAGGTCGAGGGCAGACGACAGTTTACGCCTCCGGTAGTCGAGGCATTTCGGTTCGCGGTAAAAACGCGACATTAAGCCGTTTTTCTTTAATTGGTAATGGTGGTACCCGGGCATCTAGAACATTTGGCATCCTAAGTTATGACACTTCGAACGTTAATATCTGGACTTTGGACATTGAGCAATTCAAAATTTCGGTTGGCGTTAACTTATCGAGCCAGGTCAAAATAAGTAATGTTTGGGCAAATCACAACGGTGATCCAAACAATGAGTCTGCCGGTGGGACTTCCGGGTCCGATCCGCACATCTGGATCAGTAAAAGCCAATTTGTGGATGTAAAATACGGTAATTACTATGGCCAGGCCGATGGTTACAAACCGGGCGGCGACGGTGAACTGGCCGCTTATGATTCGACTTTTGTGAACTTTGACTCCACCTACGTTTGGAATTCCGGTGCATCGGGTATTTATCTAGTTAACTGCGATAACTGCTCCATTCGCAATACTCGAGTTGCCAATGCCGACGGTTGGGGGCTTGATGTGGTTGGTGGCTCAAATAACTTCAGTGCTTCAGGCAATATCGTTGACGGCGCGCGCTTCTCTGCGGTGATTTTCCACGAAGATGTCAATGGTCCAGGCGTTTTCTCAAATAACCAATTCTGGGGCAGTAACAATTACAGTGGTGTTGGGAACTGCCCTGCCATTAATGTGCGGGGTAACCTGACTAACGTAACACTATTTGGCAACACCAATTACGACAGTGGGCCGATAGCTTGCCGCCGTCGCTAGTAATCAACATTTGGACAACGGGTTAATTTTAAAAGCAGTGTATAAATTAGCCCGGCTTTAATATTTCAATGCGGTCTTGTTTGCTTGTTCGAAGCAATCTTTCTTTCGTAGCTAACCACCAACAAAAGACAAAAAATATACGTGTTATATTTTCTCTACTTTAAAAAGTATTTCTACTGTCAACTGAATCAGGTTTGTGATTAATTTAGTCAGGGATACCTAGTAGATACTTTTTATAAATATACCTAACTATAAGCATACCGAACTCTTATTGTTCTACACTTAGCACAGGTAAATACATTGAAATAACTACAACAATCAATAAAATAAATGATAAAAATGCATTGATTTTCGCAATTCTATAGATAAGCAATTGGTTTCGATAATTTATCATGAAACTTGCAAGTCCTATCAATAAAACAGTACTAAAAAAACTTAAAAATATAAATAAGGGATAAGTTTTAATAACAATACCTGTTACAACAGGAAGTTCAACATTAAAACTCTCAAACACCTCCATGAATTTAATAGGAAAAACATGAGCAATATAGTAGCACCCAGCAGCAATTAGAACAGAAAAAACTAAAATACAAGCTTGGTAGATACTTAGCCTTTTAGTATCGATAATGTCAGATTTAGGGGGAGTATATTCTTCTTGTTTCATATTTTAATTTGCTTTGTTGTGTTTTTATCCTTCAAAGGAAAACAACTCTTGTAAAAACAACTATCATACAACTACCATACAACTACCAAACAACTACCAAACAACTACGGACAATCACAATATCATGATTAACTTACAAGACTAGTAGCGATTTTCTAGCGAAATCGAGTTATGCTTTTCCCTTTAAAATAAGAATTCTCCTGGCCCAGAGACAATACATTTATCTCTAACGCTCTTGGATTTCCATAATCAAATATCAAGTCATACGCACCATCGTTAGATAATTTTATAATCGCTACGGTAGGACGCCCACTTTCTGTTTTTTCCATTTCCAAAAATATCTTTTTAAACAATGCAGCGAGAGCTGAAAAATAACGATCGCTCAATTTATCCTCGACATTAGTGAGGTATAACTTTGACTCCTTCACAAAGTTAGATTGCAACCTAACGTGTTCAGGTCCAAACTCTGCGTATCGAACGTAGCTAGTATCATAGTCAACATTGGCCTGCCCCATAAACTCGTTAAAAACATTGACTGCGTCTTTAATTAACTGCTCATTATTAAAGTTCATTCTTAGTACTCTCTTTACAATTTCTTTTCTCTGCTATAGAAATTAATGTTAGCAACACGAACATTTTAACAATTCTAACCTCATGATTCTATTTCTGAATCAATTTACTCTGGTTCTACTAACTTTATAATGTGTTGTGCTTCAATAACTCTTTGCTTCACTACCTTCCCAAATTAACATATAGCTGGATCATAATCCTTAGGTGTTCTCTGACCGCTCTCACACACATCAATATTGAATTATGCAGTCAAAAAAATAGACAGGCACAATATCATGATTAACCTACAACACAAGTAGCGAATGTCTTAAACTATTTCGGAACTATTTCTGTACCATTTTAAAATCAGTCTTAACCAAAGCTATTCACCATCCACCCTATGAATATAGTTGACATATCAACTATATTCATGATTGAATAAGACATGCTTATTTCTCAATAAGTTATAAAAGTGGTGTTTTATTGTATTAAGGTGAGTAGTAATTAATTATGATGTATCTGACTACAAGATAGAATGAATTGAATACTACATGACAAAAAAAAGACGTTTAATCTACCAAATCAATGTCGCGCGCCACGCTATGATGAAATACCTAGATGCAGGTAGCCGGGAAACACTCGGCGTGTCAGCGACGCAATTAACTGCATTAATGGCGCTAAGAGAAAACGGTGGCTTATTGATGAGCGAGCTTGCTGAAGTCTTAATGCTTGATAAGTCAGCAGTTACAGGCTTAGCAAAAAGAATGATAGCAAATGAGCTTATCGTTAGAGTACCAAGTGAAAATGACGCCAGAGCTTCCCTTTTGAAAGTAACAGCAAAAGGGAATGAAAAAATAGAGCTAGGCCTTAAATTACTTAAAGGTGTCAATAAACAAATATCTGAAGGATTTACTGAAGACGAGCTAGTCATTGTTTCAAGGTTTTTGGAGCATCTAAGGTCAACGTTTTCGAATGATTAGTGAATTAAAATAATTGCTGATAATTTGATTGGTATTGTTGAGCTCACTGTAAACTTACTCAAACACTAGCCAGCTGTGGACTGCGCCAAATTAAAATTAAATATATCGTAATAATTACATTTCAATCTTCTGCTTCGTCATTATTGATAAATGAATGAGCCTAATAAGAGAATATCAAGCTTTTTAATACTACTGACCTGACATGACCGAAATATCTGTACGTGACATTAAAGTTATCTGTGAAGACAACTATCAGTTAGCTGCTACTATTTTTAAACCTACTCAAAACATTAAGGGGGCTGTGTTAATTGGCCCTGCAACAGGCATTAAAAGGCAGTTTTATGCTAACTTCGCTCAATTTTTAGCTAAAAACGGTTTTGCTGTTTTAACCTATGATAATCGAGGAATTGGCGATTCATTATATGGTAGCGTTAAAGACAGTAAGGCTAGCTTGCAATGTTGGGGACAACTCGACCAACCAGCAGCGCTTGATGAATTAATGAAGTGTTTTCCGAAAACACACTATCATTTAGTTGGACACAGTGCTGGAGGACAGCTATTTGGCTTACTCCCGAACGCCAAACAATTAAAATCTATTTTTAATTATGCTTGCTCGTCAGGTCGGTTATGGAATATGAGGCTTTCTCATCAGTTAAAAGCTCACTTTTTTATGAATTTTTTCATTCCTACCTCTAATGCATTATTTGGTCACACAAAAGCTCAATGGGTTGGCATGGGAGAGCCGCTACCAAAGCAAGTCGCTAAACAATGGCAAACGTGGTGTAACGGTAGTGGCTATGTAAAAATGGCTTTTAATAAATCGATTGAACAACACTACTATGAAGAACTCACTACGCCTTCAATGTGGGTAAATGCGACTGACGATGACATTGCCAATGATGCTAATGTCCAAGATATGCTGAAAGTATGCCCTAAATTATCTGCTCAAACTCTCACATTAAAACCTGAAGATTATGACTTAACAGAAATTGGTCATATGAAATTTTTTAGCCGAAAGTCTCAGGCGCTGTGGAAACTACCACTCGAATGGCTAGAAAAACATTCAGCTTAAAAATTAGTCAAATATATAAAGACATATATAAGCTGTATTCCGATTACCAACGCATTACGAGCTTGGGGAGGGGAGCATTTTGCATCAACCTTGAATGCCTAAGCAAGCTAGGGCATGGCTAATCAGCGCTGCCCTGATCGTGACTGCTCTGCTGCTTTAAAATCTGCTCTACTTTCTTTTTCTTCCATTGTTCACCAAACGGTTGGTATACAACAATGGCAAGTCCACCAATTAAAACTGCAAATGACAAAAATACCACAATAAGTGGGCCTGTGTTTTCACCTTCATTGTAGTTTGGCAACATAAAGAGCACGAACACTGTGATTAAAAAAGCGCTAAAGGCATAGAAATACTTTATTCCATCAACGCGTTTTTCTATCTGCTCACGATTAGAATCGATTTGTACCTGCTCGGTTTCTGTTATTGACTTTGGCTCTTTCTCAGCCTCAATACGTTGTAATAGCTCCTCTGTCGAGATTTCAAACACAGACGCCAAAGACTTTAGTGTTTCAGCTCCAACCGTATCGCCTTTTTCTACCCGTTGAATGGTTCTAACATTTAATCCACTCATTTGGGCAAGTTGATCTTGCGACCAACCTTTACTTAATCGTAGTGACTTCATTTACTTAGCTAACGATGTTTTGAATATTTGCTAAACATACACTAAAAAAGGGCTGTCGGGAATGACAGAAAGGCGACAGCTACCCGATCGAGCTCTGCTAATCTAACTATCTTAGCTGTCCTTAGGTTGTTTTTTTTGGGGGGTGATTAGCTCATCATAAACGCTACGTTAACGACCTTTCATATCTCAAAAAACCATGTGAACCAATTCCTTATCTCTTATCCTTGTCGTTAAATGCCATACATTTGTCTTAGATAACCATGTACCTGACTTATCAGCTTACCGATAATGATTCACACAGACTATCGACACTGAAGTCTCTGTAGTAAAGCCGATTCAAAAGTAACGCTCACTGTTCAAAAAATTTATAGTATTTCTAGGAGATTTATATGTTAAGGCAACTGTTATCGTTCCTCTTACTATCAAAATTAAGTAATTTACCCGCGCGAAACCATAAGTACTTCTTTACGGTCGTACTCCTGTTCGTTAGCCACAATAGCGTGGCCTGCAATTTTAATGATGAGGTCTATTCACAGCTCGACTATGGTTTATATTGGTTTGGCACCGAAAACCAATGTCAAAAAGCCGATAGCAATAATCAAAATGAATTTTATAATCCGAAGAATAAAACCCTAATTTTTATTCATGGACTGCACAGCGGTAAAGATAAAGTTCAGTTTCGCGAAACATTCAATCCGATCCAACTCGAAGCGGGTGGGCCAAATATCAATTTTGCCGATTTTTGGATTAACAAAGGATGGAATGTCGGAATTTTATATTGGAATCAATTCGCTAATGAGCGACAAGTAAAAAATGCCGAAGCTAAAATTTGGACGGCAACTGGAAAGAAAAGGATGAGGTGGAGAGATGTCGCAGGGAATTACCAAGACTTTGATACTGATTTAAACGTTAGTGAATTACTAAGCAATAACCTAGTCAATAATTTGAGTAACTTTGATGGGAGCCATCTACGAATTGTTGGACACTCTTTAGGCAGTCAGGTTGCTATTTCGGTGAGTAAAAACTTGCTTGATGCTAGTTTGTCGGGTCGTGTCAGCCCAAAGCTAATTCCAGACCGTATAGCGTTGTTGGACGCTTTTTCTTCAAATGGTAAGAAGAAGTATCTTAATCGTCGTTGGGTCGGTGAAGTTATGCGAGACTATGTCGCAAGCCTTCAATCTTTCGGTGTTGTGTTTGAATCTTATCGAACATCAGCTACTACGAGTACTATTTTTGTTGGTGATGAGAACAAAGAACTGAACGATATGACCGCATTTGTTGAAATGAAAAATGATTATTTCGGTCCGCTCGACTTTCGAAAAAAACACCTAGCGGCACCTTGGCGATATTTTTGGAGCATCGATTACCCAGCACCTGAAATCGAACAAGCCGAGTTACCTGCCCCCAGTGCCAGTACTTCAGATTTAAGAATTGAGCAAATGCAGTCCAATAACATGACTGGTTCAGTTGTGCAAATAGATGGTGCGACAACAAAAAGCCCTTTTGACGACAGATACCGGTATTCAAGTCGACTCGCTAATAAAAATAAGAAACACGCTAACAATCCATTAGAAGGCAGCTATCAACTATCGACACAAGAACAACGAGCCGCAGATAATAATTGGGGTTTGAGAAAAACAAGAATGTTAGAAGCTTGGCAAATATTACACTCAAAAAATATATTACCAGGCGAAGGAGTCGTTATCGCGCACACAGACACGGGGATAAGTGAGCACCCAGAACTGGAAGGGAACAACTTTACACCCTCACCTATCGACATCAGTTCAGCAAAAGACTATGTTGATGGTGATGGCTTTCCAGAACATAACTTTGACGCTATAAATTTAATTCCACGCCACGGTCATGGCACCGAAACGGCAAGTGTAATAGTCAGCCCAATTGGTTGTCCTACGGGCTTTAGTGAACCTTGCGTCACTGGAGCGGCACCATACGCTAAGTTAGTCCCTATACGAGTCAGTGACGCGGTTATTATTGCGACTGGTAAGCGGTTAGCTAAAGGAGTCGATCATGCGGTCGATATCGGTGCGGATATAATTTCTATCTCAATGGGTGGGGTGGGAAACCTTCCTGAATTACACCAAGCCATCCAGCGAGCCAACGATGCAGGGATTATCGTTATTGCCGCCGGCAGTAACTTTACCGCGAGCATTCCAGTTAAACCTGCCGCTTGGGAAACAACCATAGCTGTAGGAGCCGTTCGAGAATCACTTACGCCTTGGATTGGCAGCGCATTTGGTCCCTGGATTGATATTAGCGCGCCGGGCGTCAATATATTTCATGCGCGGACTGAACGGAACGATGGTAGGATTGAATATAGCGTTAAGAAAGCAAGAGGTACATCAGACGCCGCCTCATTGGTTAGCGGAGCTGCTGCATTATGGCTGAGTTATCATGGTAAGGATAATTTAGTTAGCCAATATGGCGCAAAAAATGTCCCAGCCATTTTTAAGCAAATATTACGGGAACACGGCGTGTTTAGGACAAAAAATTTTCCCAAAACGGGTTATGGAACGGGAATACTTGATGCTGCTCTTCTACTTGAAGCGCCACTACCTTAAATAAAGTGCGTTCTAACTTTTGGTACTTCCAGTAAATATTTAATTGTTTTTAAAAGGCGATACACTCAACGGGTTGTGTGTTTTTGTTCTACCCGTCCTTTTAGCCTGAGAGCTGATTCTGATTACGGCATCAACTATTGGGCAATGACTTATTTAAGTACAAATCTGAGTATGAAATCAATAACTTTTTGATCCGATAGACTAGCTGCATTGTTAGTCGAGTTACTCGTTTAATTATTAAATCTGCGGTTCAAAAAATAAATTATGAGAGACACAACCCTATGATTAACTTGAACATTAGTAGCGAATATCTTTAGCTTAAATGATACATGTGAGAAATATGCTCAGGTGGTGTAAGCGGGTTACTAAATAAGAGTCTGACTTTAACTATAAACTCCTGATATACACTGTTTCAATATTAACTTAAATTGAGATTAACAAATATCGAAGTTAAATTCCGTAAGTAGTTCTAACCTTTAATTTTCATAACTTACTGCATCCCGGTCTATCTATTTTTTATATAATGTCAAAATAATTTGAAGTATAGTTCCTTAATCCAACTCTTAATCGATTTGTCAGTGATTTCTATCATTCTGTAGAAAACTAGAATCGACCATATTGTTTTGCAAACATCTGGAAATCATCCTCATAAACAATCTGTCCGGGTTGCTTGGTCCGAAGAAAAATTATAGCAAAGCCCTTGTTTTCAATAAGGCTGGAAAGTACTCTTACCTTTTTAATAGGCTCAATAGCAGAATCTTTAAACCAACTAATGTATCTATCTGGGCCCTTTAGTTTTTTACTGCTCATATTTTCAAATGGTGAATCCATGCTTTTCTCAAACCAACTCTTCAGCGAGTCAGCAACTCTAAACTCTTCCTCAGTCAACTCACCATCATCACGTAAATATCGTATCGCATGAAAAATACCGATTTTTTGATTCAAATCTGTATGGATCGCTTCAGTAACAAATCTAATATACATAAGATTCTCGCTTACCATAACTTTTTCATACAAAGACTACTCACAATCGAGAACAACGGGCAAAATATTACGACTCGGATAATTCAAAAACAGTGAAGATAAAAAGCGCTCAATACTCGACACTATCACCTAGCCAAGATCCTGTGCCATTGCTCAATCAAGTACCAACCCATCAGTTCAAATCGACTCATATGAAGTTTTGCTTGTTCTTTTAATTTTAAAACATCCTTTTTATTAAAATATTTTCCATTATTAACGACGCCATATGGTTTAAGATAAGTCGAAAAATTATCCAATGGATTTTGCTCAGTTAAGACTAAATCAGCCTCAAAGCCTTCTGCAATTTTACCGAAACGCTCACCTGCTCCCAATGCAAGCGCACCATTCACTGTCGCACTGGTATAAATAACATCACTCGAAATTCCGACTTGTTCCATTCTCATCAACTCTCTGATTAGTCCGTCTCCCATCAAAGTAAAGCCAGCGCCCGCATCGGAACCAACCAACAAGGGCACTTCAGCTTCACTCAACCGCCTCGCGATGACTCCCATATAATTAGACTTATTCATCCAAGATTGAGCATTTTTAACCGACATCGCGAAATCAATACTCGGCTGCATCATTTCTTTAATCATTGGATTAAGGTAACTGACCGATAGCGTGTTATAAAAACCTTCTTTGTGAACGGCTAGTTCAGCAAGTTCATGGAAATTGTAAAGCGTAATATCAACGGGAATTCCTGATTGTTTAATGGTATCAATTAACTGCGGCAAGTCTTCTGGATTTTTAGAATAATTAAGCGATGCTTGAAAAAGCATTTCTGCGTGCTCTATCGATTGTAATCCTGGCTCAATAAACTCTTGTAACGAAAATCCAAATGCGGGATGCCCTGTCACAGCCAACTTTTGCAGCTTAGCCTCAGCTTGAATGGCGCGGTACATCTCGATGCTAAGACCGTCATAAACCTTAATTAAATCGTAACCAATTTCTTTAAAGTACTTGACCCATGTTCTTGCTTGCTGAGTTGACTCAGGAAACCAATGATGGTCTCCATAAGCGTATTGGCTCTTTTGATTGAGAATCGGACTGGATGTAAAAAGTTCTGGCCCATCTAATTGACCACTAGCAATTTCTTCTTTTAAACGGAGGTGATGAGGCATGCCATGTAAATTGCGAACCGTTGTTACACCATGCGCTAACGCAAGCAACATTTCAGATCGGTCGTAAACATGCACATGCATATCGACCAACCCAGCCGATAAATACTTGCCGTTACCATCAATGACGGTATCTGATGGCGTTACTGAATAAGGAGTCGGCGAAATTTGGACAATCTTGTTACCTCGTATTACCACATCATATTGATAGCCATTTGTATCCTCGGACTTACCCACAATGGCGATATTTTGGATGACTAAAGATTCTTTTTTTTGTCCGAGTGCTGCAAAATTTGGAGAGTTTAGTTTAGCAAAGAGAACCGAGGCGCCTGCGACTAACGCCAGTAATATCAACAAAGATAACAGTAGCTTGAAAAGCCACTTGAGTATCAGTAAGCGCCAATTACCTGCTAGAAGATCGAATTTATTTCGTTTATTCACTGAGCAAAACTCCTACCACATTGATTAAATATTAAAGGGACTCATTCGAAAGGAATGATTATCGACAAGTAGGATTATTCACATGGTACTATCCGCGGGCGTCCGAAATAAGAATACTGGACGTCCAGAATTAGTAGGTTATTGATAATATTGAACTTTAATTACGAGCAACAGACTCAGAGTATTGTGTGGGAGTTAATCCAGTTTGCTGTTTAAAGACGGCATTGAAGGTCGACTTTGAGTTGAAACCAGCAGCAAGCGCCAGATCAAGAAAATTAGCGTTTGGTTTTTCTACAATTTTTGCCTGAACTTCATTAATTCGTAAGCGGTTAATATAATCACTAAAAGTCACGCCTCCACCGCAATTAATTGCCCAAGACAGATCTTTTTCATTCATATCGACTTCAATCGCTAATTGGCGCAAAGTTAATCGGGGTAGTCGATACAGATGTTCATTGATTACTTTACTATCGAGCCATTTAAAAATTGATTGGGCTTGTGCGGTTTCTCCTTCATCTTGAACAGTCAAATTCCCATCCGGGCTCCATACGGTCTTATCCTGCCACGCTTCAAACAATTCAGGTTGATTTATCGATTTATATATCATCCAACTAAACATGATGAGGTAACCGGTTTGCGTGGCAAAGTACCATTTAATCGCAAAATCTAATGCAAGTATTGGTTGTAGGTTCAATCGAACTAGGTCAATTACCCCTATCGTAACTGCGACGACTAGTAACTTTCTTAACCAATCAATACGGTAAGCGTGACTATCTGCAGTAAGATTTGCAGTCGCATAATGATAGCTTCGAATAAGTTTAATACTAAAAACCATGTAGGAAATCTGGCTAAACGTTCCCAGAAACAGAATCACTTGTACCCAATGAGTAAAGGGTAAACAAAGTAACGCAGGGAGCACATGAATGATTCGGCGTGAAGTCAGTTGCACACTCGGTTTAACAAGTCGGTGGACAAACCAAAAAAACAATGGGCCGGTAAGCAAAGAAAAAATTGGTGTGACTAAATGTATAGAACGCGTGATATTATTTTCTTCGAGAACATTGAAGACTAAAAGTGTTGCCGTTAATAATAGTAGATTTCTCAACCCTTGGTATCTTGATTGATTGGCGATTAATATCGCGCCAAAACAGACCTGAACGAAAAAGACGATCTGTAAAATAGTTATCGGTTGTATTTCTAGCATACTGACAAAAGACGATTGATTAAGGGACAATCAAGAATTGAGGTAATACTAATTATTAAGTGAGATAGATTCATATTAAACAAAATAAAGTATTTTAGGACGACAGATATTAACTGTGCAATCGGCCCATACACCAAAACCAGCGACACTTAATTCTCTAAAAACTCAACTCATAATCGACGAATCCAAACAAGATATATAATCGCACCGAGAATGGGTAACCCATGCCACCAATAAGCAGCGCTAGAGCCCCCTTGCCTATATTGATAAATGATAATTGCTGCTGCAATCACCGAGAGCAAAGGTAGTAGGTAAATGAATATCCCGAGAATCTTGAGTTGTAACTCTGACAAGTTTTTTCCATTAGCGACGCCCCCGCCCGCAAAGGCCGCTAGCATAAAAAGCATAAAAGCGAGTCCTAATTGAAAAAAGGCGCCGATTGTAACCCACAAAAAAGACATCGTGATCCTTATTGGATGTTGTTGGCATCACCTATTAAAGTCAGCGAAGCCTTAAACAAAACGTTTATCTAATTAAATCTGATCCACGAAATGGTACGAATCAATCTAGATTATTAACCTAATCAAAGAAAAACTAATTAAAGAGAAAGTAATCTATGATAGTCACTATATCGATAATTTCGCGCGCTATCAATCTTCACCCTAATTTCTTATAGTCGCTAAGGCGAAATAACGTTAACAAACACCAATTTCATTAGCCTGCTTGTTCAATAGACGCAAACTTGTATTCGATAAATGGCATTAACTGCAACAAGAGCTCCATATGCTGCTGATTAAGTTTGCTTTCATGGTAACTTGATAAGATAAGGAAGGTTTGTTGCTCAACTGACTGCACGGGAAAGACGATAGCCGACTTCAATGGGTATAACTTGACCAAATTACTGAGAATCGGCAGGTCACCCTCAGTCTCTAGATAATCCCTAATATTTGACATATTAATTGGTATTGATTTTTCATGAATTATATCAGTCGCTTTAATACTAGCTTGGCTCTCAGCAACGATCTTTTTGCTGATTAAGTTTTTAAAGTCTTTTGCTGGGGCGATACTTTGATAGGAATAAATATTTTTTCCTTGCTCTCTTGTTATCATTGCAACCAAGTCACATCCAGTATAGTCAGTAATATTTTCATGCAGTAACTGGAGAATTTGTTGCGCTGACTGAGCGGTTTGTAGCTGTCCAAGTATGGAAAGTACCGTTTGCGAACGAGAGGACATTTCATTGAAGGAATCGACTAGCTGACCAACTTCATTATTATATGAACTTTCTATTTGATGACCAAAATCACCATTAGATACTCGAAGAAATGCTTTCTTGGTTTTGTTAATTGGATTTGAAATTCGAAAGTAAAAAAACACAGCTATCGCAATGATAAACGTAACAATGCTATATAGCTCAACTTGAGCACTACGTTGCGCTAAGGTTAGTTGCTTTTCACTAATTGTTGAAAATTGACTACCCATTTGTGCCAGGGCTGAATTCAAATTACCGACGTTTTCAACGATAAACTCAGCGCCCCATTCTAGCCGAGGCTCCTCGGTATTATCTCCAAACTTTTCATTGAGTCCTTTCTGGAAAGCTTGCCATTTTTTATTCGAGTCTTGAATATGTTCAAGAAGCCTCAAACTATCTTCTTTTGAGGCAATGCTAAAGGGAGCGTTAGCCACTGCAAGTATCGTCGATCTAGAATCCTCTAAGGCTTTAAATGAATTGTCTATCAATGCGAGCTGACTAATTATTACTTTATAATAAACTTCTAAATCTCGATAGTAACTCTCATAGTCTCGGGCAGCATTTGATTGATAGATTTCGCTACTTCTACCGATTTCTGTTACCGCATCGATTAATCTAACCACGCGATTTTTTTCGGTCAGAAGCCTAACAGATTGCGCGCCTATGTTTTGAATACTGATTGATATTGCAACCGAAATTGCTCCCATTACGACGATCGCCAGCATAAACTGAAGAAAGATACTTTTATTAATTTTCTTAAACACTTGCTCTACCCAAGTTGAGTGACATCCTTAGTTATAGAAAGCGTTAATCAGGAAAATGTTACAGAGAATTTAATTTTTTTATTATCTAATCAAGTTACGAATGTCCAATAATAACAGTAGTCACTTGATGAGTAATGAGTAATGAGTAATGAGTAATGAGTAATGAGTAATGAGTAATGAAAAATACTTTAGGTTCAGTGTACTCGCACAACTGCTTTAAGTAGGAAGTTGCTTAAGTACACTGAAACTTAATTAATAATAAGAATGGTTAAGCTACCGCTATTGTGCACATACTTTCAAATTATCAATACCTGCTTCTATCAAGTCGCCGGCGCCAGCTGCATCAGATGCTCTGATACGCAACTGTAAACTATCTCCAGCATTTGCTGAAAAGCTCTCCAAAGTCCAAGCCGCATTGGTAGCAACATCACCAATGGAGACGAGTGATTGATAACTACCGCCGTTGACAGATACTTCTAGATTGAAGCCATCATTGGCATCATCTCCAGTATCTCTTTGACCATGGAAGTAATAGAGCGAAACATCAGACGCTGCTGTCACGTTATAAGTCGGAGAAGTCGCGGTACATTCTCCACCATCAACATCGGCATTTCCAGCACTTGAATTTGGCTGAGTAAACAATGCGGATGAGCCACTTTGCGCACCGCCAACTTGAGTAGTCACGCCACCATTTACCACTTCAGTGGGTGAACCCGTGACGAAGGTACCCGTGCTACACGAACCACCAGTCGTCCAGCCACCAATTCCTGATTCAAAACTTTCCTCAATTTGGCAACTAGGACTCGTATCAAGCGCGTAACTCCCAACTAGACTTACGCCAGAGAAGGTTCGATAGGCTTTAACTCGGACAAAATAAGTCCCGCCAGAATCACTTCCAGTACAAGTTTCTGAGTTGCCGTTGCGGTATGGTCGACAGTCATAAACTGAGTCAGTTGGCGCCGCACCAAATCTAACATATAAGTCCGCATCGCCAGATCCACCACTGATTTCAAACCGAATATCGGTCGCACCTGCCGGTACTTCTAATGTGTAATTAACATCGTCACCGGTTGATGCACTTAAGTTGTTAACCGGTACGCCATTTTCTAGGGCCGAATCACTTGCAGCACTGACAGTTACCGCTTTAGAAGTGGAATTTGTCGCACCTTCGTTATCGGTAACCGTTAAATTAACGGTATAGGTCCCGCTACTTGCATAAGTGTGAGACGAGGTTTGTCCAGTTGCAGTGGTTCCATCGCCAAAAGCCCATGCATAACTGACAATTGAACCATCGGGATCGGAACTCGCAGTACCATCAAAGTTGCAAGCTAGCTCTGTACATGATTCTGTGAATGAGGCAGTCGGTCGCTGATTACCGCCAGTTCCACCGCCACACGAATCGAATTTAAAGCTCGAAATATAAGTTCCCCATTGACCACCCGATCGACCATATTCACCGGTATACCAGAAAGTACAGCCATCAACTGGGTCGAGCGCCATATGACTATAGTCACCATATCGATTGCTCGATACGCTAGAAGATGCACTGACTAAAATCACTTCCGGTTGACTCATTGTTCCATTACTATCAGTCGCTAATCTCCCGGTATATCGGAGACCCGGAAAGTCACTACTTGACCCCCAGCTGTAGGCCAACGCAATATTGCCGTCAACATCCATTGCGATTGAGCCCATCCAACGGTTTTTTGAGTCTGGCGAGTAAGTTCCTTCTTGATGAAGTGCCCAACTACCACCACCTGAGCGTCGTAATTCAAACCAGCGGATACCGCCACGATCGTTACCGTTCACATCGGTGACAAAGTTGCCGACAATTGTTTCGTAACTGCCGAAATTTCTATATTGGGCACGATACATAACCACTTCCCTTAGCGGATCCAGCCGTGATGAAGAACCCGATTGGGGAAAGCAAGAAAAAGAAACTAAACCACACAAGGATGAGTCAAATTCGGCAACCGGTATATCAATAACTTTGGTGAAGCTTGAATTGTTGTTACTGAAATTCGCATTAAACTGCCATAACTCAATATAATCTTCATTGGGATTATTGGCGCTTGAGTTATGGACTTCATCATCGCGCTGGCGCAAGAAATAACCGGGAGTACCTGCTGGCATTGGGGTTGTTCCATCATGGTCAACAGGGGTTAACATTTGAAATCCAAATCCACTGAGACTTGAACCTGTTAATCGAACAAAGTTGGCTTGTTGGCCGTTAAGCATTGCCGATCGATTTAGCGCATAAACGGTTGGTGAGCTTTCATTGGTTCCGACATAATATGCGTCAACACCAACGCCATATTTGGGATAATCAGGAAAAGTCGGGGACTGAAAGCTGTATGCGTACCAGCCGCCAGATACTGGATCTGAAGTTTGTGAGATATAAACACATAAAAAATTACCTGACCGCGAAAACTCACTCATGAGCCAGCGCTGTGCCATATCATCAAATAATATAATCGGATCACCCGCACCACTAGCGCAGTTTCCACTACCTAAACTATCCATATTAGTGGGGCCAGCAACACGAGCACCATTGGTTTTATTGTAGATCGAAAAAATGGAACCACCGCTTCCGTTGATCGACTGAATATAATAATTTAAACCGACATCTCCAGTGGGATCTGGTGGGTTCACTCCGGTAAATCCCTCACCATCAAATGACTGCTCAACAACTCTCTGATTAGGTGTTAGATTAGCCACTTTTTGTTTAACGATTAATGGATCATTCTTGTCAATGATCGGATTTTTAAGAGGCCCCGGGGGTTTAAAATTTGGGTTAGTTCGACGACGTGGAATATTCTTGGTTTCATCTCCGGGTTGCCAAGCCAAAGACTCAGGCAAGGTTCTTATATCTTGATTAAACTGGGTTGGCTTAACGGGTGGCGATACCCAAGGTTTTATATTCTGAGAATTTTCTTGGTTGCTTGCAGCGACTGAAAAACCAGTCGACAACAATATAGCAGAAGAAAATTTCACCATTGGCTTGATGAGATTTTTTTTAATTGTCATGGTTTGGTCCTATTGAGTTTCGTTTTTGTATCTTTTATAACCAGGACCAATATAATCAAAATGAAAACAAAAACTGGTAAACTTTAATTTTCATCTCTTTTTAAAATAATTTAACACTGTCTACTTTTTGTAGTTATTCGTAAATTGAGTTTTTTAAAAAGATCGAAAAAAGACCAACTAAATTGGCTTTTTGAGAATATCTATTTAGTGAATTATTTTTTAAGGTTTTCGGTTGTTTATTCTTTTATCATCGCGATCATAGACCGGATCTCCGGGTTTCCAAGGCTTGGCTTTAGGCAGGTCCCGCAAGTCTAGATTGACAATATTGACACTACTCGGTTTTACTGATTGAACTAATGCAGGTGGATCAACTACTTCAATGATAATTTCACCTGAATAAGATTTAAAGTCGACATCCGCAGTTTGTTTACCTTTGGAATAAACAATTCCGCTAGCTTTTTGTTCGCCATTTAATAAAACCGCTTGCTTCGAATCAGCGCTGAGCAAAAGTTCCATATCGCTAAAAATAGACGCCGTAATTTTCCCCGACCGAGATTCAGCAGATGATAACCCAAATTCTTTAAACCCCCGCATTCTAAGATCAATTTGACCGGAGACTGTCTTCGCTGAAAAAAGTCCAGTAGTAGTTAACTTGATGTTACCGCTGTTACTTTCTGCCTGAACATGACTTTCGGTTTTATCGATTTTTATCAACCCAAAATCAGTTTTCGCGACGATGCTTACATCTCCAGGAAACAAAATAGCGATATCGACTCTTCCCCTCATCTCTCCATTAGCATTTTTAATTTTTTCATCGTAAACGACATCAATAAATAACTGATGATTTACTTCTCGAATTCTAAATTCAGGCGTCAGAGGGTTATCGCCGATTTCTTGAATAGTGGCATGCATAAAAACTTTTTGCTCTAAGTGGTTGCGAGAGCGAATACTACCAAAAGGATTGTTTAAGACGACCAATCGAGACTGTGGAATTTCTCCGTTCCAATCAAAACTCTTTAATTCAAATTTTCTAGATTGATTACTTTTCATTTCATGCGCTAATTGTTTCGCCTGCTCCAAGCTGGCAAGTTGAGATTGACTTGATTCACTGTTCAGTAGTTGGTCATTCGTTTTTTGTGCGGCACTGCATTTAATGCTCAACAAAACAATCATCAAATGAATAAAAGCGCATTTTTTCATGGGATAGTCTTTATTAGTATTTTTATAACACTTTAAGGTATTTAAAGTGTGCACCAAGCGTAATGAATATTGACAGCATATCCCTGCAAATTGGTTTATTCAACATTCAAAACCACAGATCGATTTTTTTATAATGAAAGAGAGATATTTTATCGACGCACTCACTCGCTATTTCGAACACCTTTACGCGTAACGAGTTCTATCTGATCAGGCGATGATTTTTAACGATGAATCGAAGTAATAACTTGATTCTACTTGACTTGAAAATAAAAGCCGCTAGTTTTTTTCAAGTATAGATTCCCTCTACCTTATAACTCAGCTTTACTCTCCCGTTTGTTCTCTGAGCTTTAATCTCTTACTTTACCTCTCAATGCCTTAACTCTTCCACGAGAACTTTTTTTATCCAACCTTTTTATCTGTGAACGCTTAGTAGGTTTAGTCGGTCTTCTTTTTTTCTTAACCGCAACTGCGCTGTTGATGATCTGTTTGAGTCTATTTAGCGCCCCTGCTTTGTTTTTTTCTTGGGTTCTAAACTCTTGTGCTTTGATAACAATTACGCCGTCCTTGCTAATTCGGCTATCACTCACACCAAGTAGTTGTTGTTTGTAATGATCTGGTAAGGAAGACTGCTTGATATCAAATCGCAGGTGAATAGCTGATGAAACTTTATTGACGTTCTGACCACCCGCGCCTTGTGCTCTAATCGCAGATAGCTCAATATCTTCATCAGCTATTGAGACTTTCTGCGAGATAATTAACATCGTTTATCGGGGACGCGAATTATAAGCTTTGGCTAATTTGCTTCCATGCGTTTGCTTTCTTTTTAAAGTCCAAGTAAGACGCATAAATTCGTTTTGACAATTCATTAGCTTGCCCCTGTTCTTCAACCAGCTTTTCAGAAATACTCTCTAAATGATCAAGAACTTCTTGCGGTAACTTTTTCACTTGCACGCCGTGCTCTTCAACCAAAATTCTGAGAGCCTCATTATTTTTTTCCGTAAACTCAGCGAGCATATCAGCATTGGCCGTTAGACAAGCGGTTTTTACAACATCTTGAAGATCTGCCGGTAATTGCTCAAATGCCTGTTTATTGATTAACGCTTCTAAGGTAGTGCCTGGCTCTTGCCAGCCAGGGTAGTAATAATACTTTGCAGCTTTGTAAAACCCGAAAGCCAGATCATTATATGGGCCGACAAACTCGGCAGCATCAATTCTTCCCATTTCGAGTGCAGAAAATATCTCCCCGCCTGCGATAAGTTCAGGGTTGCCACCTGCTCGTTTTAACACTTCGCCGCCTAAACCAGGGATCCGCATTTTGAGACCCTTTAAGTCATCCACGCTATTAATTTCTTTATTAAACCAACCAGCCATCTGAATATCAGTATTCCCGCCTGGCATAGGAATAAGATTAAAAGGGGCATAAAGCTCCTGCCAAAGTTCAAGACCACCGCCCTTGAGTAACCAGCCATTCATTTCCTGCGCGTTTAATCCGAAAGGCACCGAGCTAAAGAAAGAGGCCGCTGGCATTTTGCCTTTCCAGTAGTAGGAAGCGCCGTGACCCATTTGAACCGTGCCAGAAGAGACAGCATCAAAAACCTGAAGCGCTGGAACTAATTCGCCCGCACCAAAAACTTTTACTGTGATTCTGCCATTACTCAGCTTGCCAATTAACGCCGCCAAGTATTCAGCGCCTGTTCCAAGTCCTTGAAAACCTGGCGGCCAGGTGGTAACCATGTTCCATTCAATCGTTTCTTGAGGCTTATTGTTAGCCTCTCCGGTGGCACAATCTTGTTGCTGACCGCAAGCCGTTAACACGGTCGCTGCGCCGGCTGCAGCGATAAAATTTCTTCTTTTCATTTAAATAATGGTCCCTAGCAAATCTTGCTTTCTTGAAATACGATTAAAAAAGCCCTCACTTGGAGGGCTTTTCTAAAATTTATCCGGGAGCTTACTTCTGGAGGTGTTTGCCACCATCCCAGCCGCCTTGGGATAATACTCTATTGCCCATTGCCGCAGGTGATTCTTCTAAATCTGTTGCCATCGAATCGTTCCAGCGGTTCAAGAAGCCATATAAACAAACTGCACCCAAAATTTCAACGATTTGCTTCTCAGACCAATGTTCTCGCATGGCTGCAAAGAGCTCAGGGGTCACTGCGTTGGGCACAGAACCCGCCGCCAAAGCAAAATCTAAAGCGACTCGCTCTGCGTCGGAGTATAAGTCTGACGTTTTATAGTCCCATATTGCATCTAACTTCTCTTGCGAGATACCATGAATTTGAGCAGCGACCAATGAGTGAGCTTCACAGTACTGACACCCTGCAGCTCGGCTACAAAAATGGGCAATGAGCCGCATAAAGCCCAAGTCAACATCACCATCTTTAGACATAACCGCTTTAGTCAATACACCAAAGCCCTTTACCATTTCAGGCTTGCGTTGCATGGTTAATAGACTATTCGGGACAAAGCCGAGGATTTGTTCGAATATTGCAAAGTCGTCCGCTAATTCTGGGGTCGCAGATTTATCAAGGGGTTTCATATGTGCCATGTGTCGCTCCGGAGCTAAAAGTCAAATATTATTGCATATGCAATATAATAAGAATTCATCACGAATATTGCAAGCAAAACCAATCTGCTGAAGAATAGTGTCTATGATCGACTTCAAGTCACTTAAAGAGTTTTAACTTGCTTACTGTATCTAAACTAGCAAAGCGCTTTAATATATCAAGAACGACTCTCTTGTATTACGAGCAAGCGGAGCTCCTTTTTCCAGCGACTCGTTCAGACAACGGCTATCGTTGGTATGGAGAACAGGAAATTGAACGCTTAAAACGAATTGTTAACTACCGTTCTTTTGGCATTTCAATCACTCAAATCAAACATTTGCTCGATAAAACTGAAGATAATGATCAAGAGAAGATTCTCCGTAAGCAGTTCGATCATCTCGAACAAGAAATCCGTTCTCTCAGGAAACAACAAAAAGCGATTGTAACCTTTATGGATTCGCCAGAGTTCGCGAATAGTCAATCGATGACTAAAGAAAAATGGACGGCGATTCTTCGCGCTTCTGGTATGAATGATGATGATATGATGAAATGGCATCGCCAATTTGAAAAAATGGAACCGCAGGCTCATCAGGCTTTCTTAGAGTCGCTCAATATTCCAAAAACAGAAATTCGACAAATCAGAAAAATGTCAAGGTGAGTTATGTCCACAAGTTTTGACCCTAAAGATCCTAATTATGCCGAGCGAGTATCAAATAGTTTTAAGCGACAAAAGGTCATGGCAACATTAAATGCAAAACTCGAAAGCGTCGCACCCGGTGAAGTAGAGATTAGCTTTCCCTATCACGAAGATTTCACTCAACAGCACGGCTTTATTCATGCGGGCATTAGTTCAACGATACTGGATTCCGCGTGTGGTTATGCTGCATTTTCGTTGATGCCCGCTGATGCGGCAGTTTTATCCATTGAGTTCAAAACTAATTTACTATCGCCAGCTAAGGGTGAAAAATTTATCGCGAAAGCGACAGTCATAAAGCCGGGAAAAACGATAACGGTAACTGAAGCGAAACTCTTTGCAGTGAGTGGCGAATCAATAAAGCTCATTGCATCAATGAACGGAACGATGATGGCCGTATTTGACCGCCCAGCAATAACACAGTAATGAGACATGCCATGAATCAACAAGACTCAATAGCACAAGAGAATAATCAAGCTTTTGGAAAAGACATTCGCAAGGGGTCCTTAGTCTCGATCTTATTGCTCGCTAAATTTATCGAGCGATTTGCTTATTTTGGATGGCGCAGTATTTTATTTGTATTTTTAGTCGAAAACGTTGCTACCGAAAATCGCTTAAGCCAACAAGACATTTCACAAATTTATGGTGTGGTAATAATCGGAACTATTCTAATGTCGCTCTTGGGTGGATTTATCGGAGATAAACTGAATAATAATGGTCGTGTTTCAATGATCGGTTTTTTTCTAATTTCCGCCGGATTTGCGATGACTTGGCAGTTCACTGATGACTTATACTTAGTGCCAATCGTCATTATCTCGATCGGTATTGGGCTTGCTAATCCCAATCTCACCGCAATGATTGGTAAACTTTATTTTAACCAGAAGCAGCATTTGTTTAGAGCTTACTCGGCCAACTTCTTGGCAATTAATATTGGTGCTTTTCTTGCCGCCTTGGTGATCGGTCTCGCGTCACAGACGATTGGGTTGATAGGCGCAATTATTATTCTTAGCTTAGTTGTTCTGATACCAGCCTTACTACTCCATGTATTCCGCGAGAAATTTTTACTGATAGACGCCAGCTATTCGAATATTTCAAGAAGCACCCAGTCAAGGTTACCTACCTTGGGATTACTTTTTATTATCGTAATTGCCATCAACGTTCTAGATGAGTTATTTTGGGGCGGCTCCATTCAAAACTTGATGAGTAACAATTTAAATACTGACTTGGCCAACTTAGAAAACTTTGCCCTAATTGTCACCATTAATTGTTTAGTCGTCTTCTTATTCTTAGGTCTCAATTCAGTTAAAAGTTGGAAGCGCTTGCTATGGTTAACTGCCATTATGACGATTAGCCTGATGCTATGGCAGCAAAGCTTTCAACTTTACGCTCAACTGGGCTACGGACAAATATTTAGTTTCGTGTTGGTCATCGGTCTACTAGAAGCGGTTAGTCAGCCTTATTTACATGCACTGCTGATAAAGCTCAATATTCGGTTTGTCGCAACCAGTATCGCGCTTATCTCCTTAGTCGCACAAGCAGGTCAAGCGGTGATAAAAGTGATTGAACCCGAGAGCATCGCCATCCCGGTAATCTGTGTTTTGTTGATTTTTGGGTCAGGGTTTGGGTTCTACTATTTAATGAAACAACTAAGGGAGTCTGATGCAAGCTAATTTTGAACTAACTTAAGATGACGCTGTTGGTAAATTTTTGTTGGCGCCCCATTCACTCCAAGAGCCGTCATAGACGGCTAAACGCTGGTAGCCAATTTCATCGGCAACTAACGCTAGAACGCTCGCGGTGACACCTGATCCACAACTAAACACTAATCGATTAGACTCTTTTTTGACAACTTCGCTAAATACTTTAGCGAGTTCTGGTTTCGATTTAAAGAGGCCATCTTGCAGCAGCTCGGTAAAGGGTAAACATGAAGAGTTGGGAATATGTCCACCGCTTAAGCCTGTTCGCGGTTCCGGTTCGGTTCCGTTAAAACGTCCTAGCGAACGAGCATCAATCACTTGAGAAGTCTCATCATTGATTAAACCAAATACTTGTTCCATTGAAACGACCATTTCACGGTTGAAGCGACTCTTGAAATTACCGGTATTTTCAGCAGGTTTATAGTCATTATTCGTCGAAAAACCAGCGGCAATCCAGCTCGGTAAACCACCATCTAGTACAACGACCTTAGCATGGCCAAAAATTTTGAACATCCACCATGCTCGTGGCGCAGAGAATATTCCCATTGCATCATAACAAACCACGATCGAATCTTGATTTATACCAAGTTTTCGAACCGCCAATTCAAACTGTTCACCACTCGGCAACATGTGCGGTAGCATTGTTTGATGATCGCAAATTTCTGTATCAAAATTAAATGCCCTAGCACCTGCAATTTTTAATTTGGGTGTTGCTATGGGCTCACCGTTAGGCATTTTTTTCATCGTCGCATCAAGAATAACGACTTGAGGATTTTTGAGGTTTTCACTCAGCCAATTCACCGAAACAATGTTTGACGCCACTGTCAATGACTCCATTCTCTTAATCATATAAAACGATTTTGCAATGACTGAGCTTAAACACCCAGCGACTCCAGTCGGCCGCTGGGCGTCAAGTTTTTAATACTCAACATCAATGATTATTCTTTCAACCAACGAGCCACGTCTTTCGCGTAATAAGTTAATACCGCATCGGTACCCGCTCGCTTGAATCCGACCATTGCCTCAAGAACACATTTTTTTTCGTCTATCCACCCATTTGCTGACGCGGCTTTTAGCATGGCATATTCGCCACTAACCTGATAAGCCATAACTGGCACCTTAAAGTTTTGCTTAGCTCGGTAGATGACATCGAGATAAGGCATACCCGGTTTGACCATTAGCATATCTGCACCTTCATTCAGATCCAAAGCCATTTCATGAAATGCTTCATCGCCATTTGCCGGATCCATTTGATAAGTTTTTTTATCCGCTTTACCTAAGTTGCCTGCTGACCCTACGGCATCTCGAAATGGTCCGTAAAAAGCCGACGCATATTTCGCTGAGTAAGAAAGAATTTTAGTATTAACAAACCCTTTTTCTTCCAAGGCCTCACGTATCGCACCAATCCGACCATCCATCATATCTGAAGGCGCAACAA
This sequence comes from Aliikangiella marina, assembly GCF_007004765.1. GTDB lineage: Bacteria > Pseudomonadota > Gammaproteobacteria > Enterobacterales > Kangiellaceae > Aliikangiella > Aliikangiella marina. The sequence continues at coordinate 249,521 of NZ_VIKR01000005.1, read as the reverse complement.
TATCAGCACCTGCTTCGGCATGACTGACAGCTTGCTTTACTAGAACTTCCGTCGTGATATCGTTAACAACATAACCATCTTCATCAATAATTCCATCTTGACCATGGCTTGTATAAGGATCTAAAGCGACGTCCGTAATCACGCCCAGCTCCGGAAACTGAGCTTTTATTGCGGCAACCGTTTTTTGGACTAGACCATCCGCGTTAAAAGCTTCTTCAGCCATTAATGATTTTTTAGCCGAATCAATTACCGGAAACAAAGCGACTGCAGGAATACCCAACGAAACAACTTCTTGTAACTCGACTAATAAATTATCTAATGACTTTCTTTCAACACCTGGCATTGACGCGACCGCTTCCGTCTTGTTCTCACCTTCTAGAACAAATACTGGATATATAAGGTCATCGGCTGAAACCTTGTTTTCTGCCATCAACCGACGGGAAAAGTCATTAGCTCTCATGCGACGTGGACGTTTAAATGGAAAGCGACTCTCAGTTGAATATTGCGCCATTATTTTTCCTTAATGTTTAATCTAGTATCGGCACGATTCATGTATCGGCCCGAGTCATCTATCAACACAACTCATCTATTTACACGACTGGTGCTCGAGATATCAATCGGTAATGCTCGTTTGAATCACTATTTGCTGGCAAACAGCTAATTACTTAACCAATCTCTTTCTTGCAAATAGTAGTCAGTTAATTTGGCTTCTTCACTCCCCGCCTCGGGCTGCCAATTGTACTCCCAACCGACATCGGCAGGCAGGGACATGAGTATTGACTCAGTACGACCGCCGGTTTGCAAACCGAATAAGGTTCCGCGATCGTAAACTAAGTTAAATTCGACATAGCGCCCGCGACGAATTTTTTGAAACGCTTTTTCTCGATCGCCAAATTCTACACCTTTGCGACGTTCAACGATCGGTACGTAAGCCTCCAAATAGTGGTTACCGACACTACGCATAAATTCAAAAGACTTATCAAATCCTGGCTTGTTAAGATCATCAAAAAATAATCCACCAACGCCACGCGGTTCGTTTCGATGTTTGATATAGAAATATTCATCACACCATTTTTTATATTCATCATAAGCAGCATCACCTAATGGTTCGCAGGCATTTTTAGATACTTGATGCCAATGAATACAATCCTCTTCAAAACCATAGTAGGGAGTAAGGTCAAAACCGCCACCAAACCACCAAACGGGATCTTCACCCGCTTTTTCGGCAACAAAAAAACGGACATTCATATGGGAAGTAGGCACATAGGGGTTGTTTGGGTGAACGACGAGTGAGACCCCCATTGCTTGAAAACTACGGCCGACAAGTTCAGGTCTAATAGCCGTCGCTGAATTGGGTAACTTATCACCTGAAACATGCGAAAAATTCACGCCCGCCTTTTCAAAAACACCACCTCGATTCAAAACCCGCGAACGACCTCCGCCACCTTGTTCTCGTTGCCATTCGTCGGTTATAAAATTGCCGGCGCCATCAATCAGCTCTAGACCAGCACAAATCGTGTCTTGCAAACCCATTAAATATTGCTTAACCGCAGCGATATCGACCATTGTGATCCCTTGATTGGATTGTTTATTAAAGCCGGCTCTGCCACCAAAAACAGAGCCGAAGTGCAACTTGTGGGTATTTTAACGCTTTATCGAACAGAACTCGAATACTGGGACAGGTTACTCTTGATCGCTATCAACTTCGCTGTGTATTTTGTAAAACGAACGCTGCTGTTGGTTAAACCGTCGCACCGATTACTAAAAACCCTAAAATGCTAATTCCACCGGCAATTAATGCATAAGGGATTTGAGTTTTCACATGCTCAAGGTGGTCACAACCAGCCGCCAGTGACGAAACAATTGTTGTATCTGATATGGGTGAACAATGATCACCAAACACGCCGCCACCGACAATTGCGGCCATAATAATTTCCACGGGTATACCCAGTGATAAAGCGATTGGAACGCCAATTGGCACCAGAATGCCAAATGTCCCCCACGAAGTTCCAGTGGTAAATGAGATAATCGAAGCACTGATAAAAATTAGTGCCGGTACGGTAAATAAGGGTAAATTCTGACTAACCATTTGCGACACAAACTCGCCAGTTCCTAGCGCTTTCATGCTGTTGCCTAGCGCTAAAGCTAGCAAAACAGTGGTTACCAGCGGCAGTAAATCAGACATCCCTTGGAAGCTCCACTTTACTAAAGTTGTCGCTTTTTGGCTGTAACGTGAAAAGCGAATCATTACAAAAGCGACCAAACACGCCACCGATACCGCCCATAGCACTGACTTGGACCCCGAACCCTTCAAAATCTCGCCATTACCCGAATACCACATAAAAAAGACAATTCCACCAATCATCGTTAGTAACGGTACCAGCATAAAACTCACTTTGGTCGCTTGCTGGACGGGCTCATCTTGCGCTGACGGATTATTACCAGTTTGGGGACTGCTTGATTGTTCAAGTTGTTGCTCAGCTCGTTTCATCGGTCCAAATACTCTGCCACTCCAAACCGTGTAAAAAACTAACGCCAGTGTGAGCCAAGAATATAGGTTGTAAGGTATGGAATAAACAAGTGTTTCCACGGGGTTATCAATCGGATAATCATCGAGGAGACTTAACAGAAAAGCTCCCCAAGCATTAAACAAAATAATTACGCAGATCGGGGCGCAGGTTGAATCAATAATATAGGCTAATCTTGCTCGACTCATCTTTACCTTATCGAACAAGTCTCGTGATATAAAACCAGCCGTTAATATACTCAGATTAGTCTCGATAAAAATAACGATACCCAGCAAGGTTGGCATAGAAGCAACTTTGCGCTGGCTATTAGCAAGGCCTTTCTCACTAACCCAATTAACGAAGGCGGCAACCCCACCGGACAATTTAATAAGGCTCAATAGCGCGCCAATCAGCAAGCTGAAGATTAATATTCGGGTATTTCCGGCACTCGAGAACACGTCGACAATGCGATCAAATACAGCCAGAAAACCAAGGCCAGGATTAAATTGCTGCAGCAACACTTCGGCAACTAACAAAGCTGTCAGCAATGAAATGATGACATCTTTCTTCCACACAGCGACGCCAATTGCGATTGCTGGTGGTAATAACGTAAACCAATCCAAAATAGGCTCCCCAAGACTCTTTGCTTCGAGTAGTAAGTAATTTGACTAAATTGTTGCACATTAAACCACTATTCGCAGGGTTAAATCCAATAAATTCAAAGAAATTCAATTGCTTATAGATTGGTCCGGAAGTTGCTTTAGATTAATTATCAAAAACCAATCAACGCTCGATTGAGTTTTATGCATCTCTCATACGGTTATTAAGCAAGGAGTTTGATTAAATGTTTGAATTGATTATGGGTATCATTATCGGAGCAACTTTCGCTGAGTTTTGGCGCCACCTTTATCGCGTCGTCAAGCGCAAGATTTCTCGCTGGATGGACGATAATAAGTCCAAAACCGCCGAATAAGCGCGCTTTTAATACCGCTTTCACCTTGCTGTTCGTGCCTGGCGAAGTGCTGGGTACGGACAGTTTTTTCAACTTGTTTCAGCAACCTCTCACCGGTTTCAATCAAATTGCTTAACACGCCAAAACCACAAATGTTATAGTCTCTTCAATAAAAACCCTGGCGATTTTTTTTAATAACAACAAACTTGATTAACTCTTGGGACGACTATGAAATTATTTTTAAAGATCTTCGGCGTATTACTCGCACTGTTTATCATTGTTGGATTGGTGTTGGACAATAGCGTTGATGTCCGCCGGCAAGTTGTCATTGAAGCCGCGCCACAAGCCATTCATCCCTACCTTTCAGACTTGAAACAATGGCCAAAGTGGACACCATGGGCGGAACTCGACCCATCAATGAAAACGACCATTGGTAACATTTCCGCAGGCGTCGGTGCGTCGCAATCTTGGGCTGGTCAGAGCGGCGCAGGCGCACTGACCATCACTCAATCTTCACTTGAGGAAGGGGTTATCTATAGTATGAACTTTGAAGGTGATTCGACGGTTTATACCTCTGGTTTAACTTATCAATGGGATGGTAAAGCGACGACTGTTACTTGGTTTATGAAGGGTAAAATGGAGCCCATCATTATTGGTAACTATTTCGCCCAGCTGATGGATAAATTTGTTGGTCAAAGCTATGAAGATGGCTTAAACAAACTCAAAGAACTGGTTGAGTCGACAGTTTAAGCCTGGTTAGCTTAGTTCAGCCTGCTAGGGCCATACCAGTGGACACTAACCGCTAATCGATGGATTACCTTATTCGCCAAGCAACTACCGATGATGCTGGAGCAATTGCTGAGTTTATCCACCCGATAGTAAAACAGTTCATTAGTCATGAGTTCGCTCAGCCAAGCGAACAATTAATGCTAGGCTCTTTGACTGCCTCGGCGATAGCAGGAAATATCGACAGCAACTATCGGTATCGTATTTCAATTAACCAAAACAATGACATTGTCGGGGTATTGGGAGTAAGGCTTCCATCCCATCTATTTCATTTATTTGTTGAACCCTCACTTCATGGCCGGGGAATTGGTCGCGCCCTGTGGCAAGACTACTTGCAGCAGACAACTGAGCGACAGTTTACCCTTAATTCATCGAAAATCGCGGTTGGTTTTTATGAAAAGTTGGGATTTGAAAAGCAAGGGAGTGCTATCGAGAAAAATGGGATTCTGTCTTATCCGATGCGTCTTGAACTATAAAGCTCAACCTTAACTGGCTTCTTGTAAGTACTCGATCCCGGCACCGTAGCGATTGGTCCAAGCAACTCGGGCATTCAGAATCGGCGGGTTTTCTAACCCTTCGGCAGATTGAACCTGAATTATCGTATTAATGCTCAACAAGGCGAGCGCTTTGCCTTCAATAAATAATCCACCATCAGAAAAATCCATGGTTCGCGATTTAAAACGAGTGAAATTTTCGCCGGAAACAAACACATGAGTACGAATAGGCATTCGCTTGTGTCTTCGTTTGTCTTTGCCACCTGTTTGATTTCCCTGCGAAGCAGTATGTTGTTCAACCGCCATCTGACTATCTCAAAATATCTCACTTTATAGACTAGTTTAGTCTAAAACCTGAGATTTTCCAGAATCCGGCGCTGCATGGGGGGCTGCCTTGCAGGGGGCTACCGAGTAAAAGCGCAATTAACGTGCTCGACCACCCATAGTCGATAATTATACGACCAAGTTCTCACCAATTGACATGGAGATCGTTCGACTGATATCCGCCATAGTGCGGCCACTTTCATCTCGCCATTGATTAAAAGCTTCTTGAACTAATTTGAGATCACGTTGCGAGGTCGGCTGTTTCGTCACGATATTCTGACCAATCAAGTAAGCCACGACATCGCGAGTCAAAAGAAAAGAGTCCTTGCCAACAGCCCTTAAAAAATAGGGGCCAGTGTTTCCACCTAACCGAGAGCCGTGTTTTTTGAGATAAAGCCAAAGTTGAGTAATCTCTTCCACCGGCCATTCAGCGATGAACCGACCGAAGCCATTATGTTTTTTAGATTCAAGCTTTACAAAATAGGCATTTTCGCGAACGGCCTTTACTTTGGTAAAATTGCGAATAATCCGCTTATCCTGTGCCATCCGCTCTATTTGCTCATCACTTGCGATAGCGAGCTTTTCAGGCGCGAACCCCCAAAGGACTTCCTCAAAACCTGGCCATTTTTGTTCAACGACACGCCACACAAAACCCGATTGGAATATTTTTTTAGACATCGCTGAAAGATAGGCCGCGTCGGCCAATTGCGTTAACTGACTTGCCGTTTTAATCTCTGGCAGGAGCGCTTCTAAGTTAGCTTCGCCGCCTTTTCGCTCGGCGGCGCGCTCATAAATGATGGAAAACTTTTCCATAATATTCTGGGGTCGACTATGAGCCAGACTTACAGTTATGTTCTTTGGCGAGTAACTCGTCAACTAACTTGAAAACATTTTCTGTCCCGCCAGCAGCAGTAATATCGGTCATGTATCGATGGTTAACAATCACCCGAGGTACTGAGGTAATTTTATATTTGGCCATCATTTCAAAATCTTTATTGATTGCTGCCGTCATCGCTTCTTGATCTGCCAAAACTGTAAGCGCTTGCTCCTTATTGGCACCGTGGGTTGCCAAAAAGTCAGCAGCTTCATCTGGTGAAGCAAAAAGTTTTTTCTCGATATGGATCCGATCAAACAGCGCTTTTTGAACGCCATCCAAGACACCTAATTTGACCGCCGCATGATGGACTAATAACAGAGACCCGAATTGATCACGTCCTAAATGAGTGGGAACCGAGACAAATTTTACTTTGCCAGCATTCGCTTTTTTCCACTTTTCAGCTTCGGGTTCTAAGTTGTAACAATGAGGACACTGATAAGCGAAAAATTCGTAAACCACAGGCGTTTCACAGGCGTACTGCGGTTCAACTTCGGAGTAAGCTTGACCTGAAGGAATTGCCGAATGGCTACCATGGTCATGTCCATCAGCCTCATGGTGCTTATCTTCCGCTGGTGCTTGTGTCTCAGCTTGTGCTTGCGTGGTTTCTTGTTTCGCCTCTTGAGACTCAGCGGGTTGTTGTGCAGCGTCTTGTTCACCCTGGCATCCAACCAACAAGAGGACTATAGCCAAAATACCAAATAACTGTTTCACCTTAACTCCTAAAAATGGTGGTTACACCATATATCATTTCAAATCAGCAAGCATCATAGCAACTTAGATGTTGCAGGCAAAGTACATTTGGAGTGTCGAATTCCACAATTGTTAAGATTCATTACAAAACGAATAACAACCCAGGAAAACATTTTGATAGTCGCGATTATTAGTCTTAGTCACCCAGGTTAGTCATCAGGAAACCCGCTGTGAACGCCATATTCCAATGACGATAAAAGCTAAACACGTTACATAAATGATGCCAATGGAATAACCTTGAGGGTCAAACACCAGTGCTAACAAGGGCCCCGCTAATGCACCACAACCAAACCTTAAGGTACCGATAACCGCGGTTGCCGTTCCAGCATGTTGACCAAACTGCTGAAGTATCAACGCATCGGCATTGGCAGAAATAATCATCAAGGTCGCGATCATCAGAATAATACTTGCGATAATCAATCCAGGCGCGGCATGAGAAAACATCGAGAGCATCACTGATAAAGCCGCACAGCCACCGATCGGCGCTACCCGGCGAAGTATCTTTTTTGAACCCCATGAAGGGACAATCCGCGTGTTAATAAAAGAGGCACCCATCATTCCGATTACATTGGCAGCAAACAACCAACTAAAGGTTTGTTCATTAAAGCCAAACACTTGAATATATAAAAAAGATACCGAAGTAATGTAAGTAAAAAACACAACCGAAGTCATCATGGTCACCATCAGCAGCGGTCGGCAAGCGGCCTCTCCTAACACTATCTTATAGCGACCTATAAAATTAATGGTTTGTGTTGGTGTCTGTTGCTGCACCTCTAGGTTTGGAAAGAATATACTCGCTACTACGAGAATGAACCCTGCATAACCAGCAATCACTTTGAATATCAGCGGCCAGGTGTCGAGTAGTAAAAGGTAGCCACCTATCGCCGGTGCTAACATTGGGGCGACCATCATTATCATTGAAACATAAGACAGGCCTTTGGCGGTATCTTTCCCAAATATCATCCGGATAGCACCAGGAATAACAACCGTCGCGGCACCGCCGAAAAAAGCCTGGAAAAAACGCAACACCAAAAACGTCTCGGCCGATTGAGTCATCGCTAAAAGGACACTGCAACTGACGAAACCGGTTAACCCCATCAGCAATAACGGCCTTCTACCAAAGCGATCGGCCATCGGGCCAAACAAAAACATCCCCAATGCGTAACCGGCCAAAAAAATACTTATCGAATTTTGTAAGGTTTGAATCGGCGCCTGAAAATCATCGGCAATCTGAACCAAAGCAGGTAAATACATATCCACAGCCAATGGTGTGATCGCAAAGATTGCGGCAAATAACGGTAAAAATCGCATCTAAAACCTTAGATCGGTTGTCGAGTGGGCCTGCTAATTCATGGGTTAATTTGCAGGAATGAGTCAAGTGCTTCTTCTGCGGATAAATGGTAGTAGCACTTTTCCAGGCAATTATAGTCGGAAAATCTCAATTTAAAAATCGACGACTCTTCAACTAAAAACCAACCGTTTTCTTGCTGGTTATCAACTTGATACAGCCCCGGTTCATATTCGCCATGCTGTAATTGCTGAACTTCTGAATCAGTGTTAGCAATTGGCTGGTTTTGATTTAACGGAAAAATCAATGCCGGACGGTCTGACGTGCCAATCAGTTCTATTATTTGATGCGTGGTTGGTACTGATAAAAAGTCTCGGTGGCATGCGTAACTTAAAAAGATTCGCTGTTGCGGTTCATTGATCGCAGTCGCAAACCAATCCAAGACGGGATCAACTTGCATCCGAGGTAAGCCAATATTAGAAATGGATTGCATAATAGCGGTCTATTAATAGATTTTCAGGGGTTAATGACATCAAATATAACAATTTGCTGAACCAGATACCTAATTATTGGTCGTATAATGCAATATTGGATTCGTGTCCTAATCTCTAAAATCGCAATTTACCAGAGAAAAAGAATTTGAGGATTTATTCATGACAATACGCTGGCTTCTTTGTATCGCTCTATTCAGCCTAAGCTCTGCGGTTTCGGCTCAACTAAAATTTGAAGAACATTTTCTGCAAACAGAGTTTAAAATTACTCACCCGGTAATCACTGCGAATTTGCTTGGGGGTGAAGAACCACAAATAGTCATCATTGGCGAAGACGAGAGTAAACAAAGAATACTTACTACCTATCAACTGGTAAAAGATGCTGACACCCAAAAGCTCAGATATCAAGAAATTGCCATGTTAGTAATACCCGATAATTTCTTGGCATTTGATTTACTGAAAACCAAAGATGCTGAAAAAATTCTCTTTCAATCAAACGAAGCAATTTACGAACTTGATTTGGTGACCCGCAACTTCATCAAAATTATCGACAGTCCTTCAATCTATCTCAAAGAAAAGGGACAGTTTCTCGCTCAGAGGGAATTTGTCAAAGACGCCAATGGCGACGAAATCGATGACATTATTGTACCCGATTTTAGAAACATCCAAGTCTTTTTACAGAACGAGCAAGGCGATTTTAGCAAACAAGTTTTACCAATCGATCCCAAAATAAGCCTGTCCAATGGTTCCGCCACTTATTCAGAAACACCGGTTTATTTCGCCGATCTAAACCTCGATCAGAAACATGACCTTATTGTTGTTAAAGATGCGAGCTTTCAAGTTTTTCACCAAAACGGTAACGGTACGTTTAAAACAGACTCGCAACTGATCCAAGTACCGATTGATTTTAAGGAGATGAATTGGTGGGAAATTCGAGAGTCGGATGGCGAGCAAATGGATCAAAGCTCACTGGCTTACCGCACGGTTTCTCAATTAAAAGATATTAATAATGACTCAGTCGTTGACTTGATGGTGAGATTCAGTAAAACCGATGGAGTTTTAGATCGACAAAATAATTATGAGATTTATCTTGGTAAACCCAATGGTAGCAAGGTCGATTTTGCTGACAAACCTGATAGCGTTCTCGAGGTTGACGGAACAACCGTCGCGGTTAAGACCATTGACCTCGATGGTGACAAAAAGTCTGAGGTGCTGCTGACTAGCCTCGATATTGGTGTATCACAAATTATTGGCGCATTGCTCTCAGGTAGTATCGACCAAGATGTTTACGTGTTTAAAATGAATCAGGACGATAAATACGAAGAAGATCCCAAAGTCAGTAAAGATGTCGAGTTAAGCTTTAGCTTGTCGTCTGGTAAGCGCGGTCAGCCTGTCGTTAAAGCCGCAGATTTTAACGGTGATGGATTAAAAGACCTATTGTTTTCAAACGGTTCGAAATCGATGAAAATCTATATGGGGACAGATAAAAAGCGCATGTTTAAACGAAAGTCGAGCAAATTTAAAGTGACAGTACCCAAAGATGGTGAGTTCGTGGAGACTAAAGATTTGAACAACGATGGAAAAGAAGACCTTATGGTGCGATATGGCCGCCAAGATGATGAGGCGTTAAAAAACAAAGTCGTTATTCTGATGTCTCGCTAACATCCAACCGGTTGTTAATTAGTAGCCACTATCATTCTATAACCCGCCAACTTTTCGCAATAGCGGAGCAACTCGGGCCGAAAATTGCACTTATTCGCTCGCCAATAAAAACTCAAATCAACCCATCAACAACCGACCAACAGTTTCCCCCGAGGCTAAAGTTTTCTGCAATTATCACTATTCGCAGTCAAATGATGGTCATTTCCCATGATCTGAGTCACCTTATTCTTATATGCTATTTGCCCATTCTTGCGATATTTTCCTATCATCAGTCACAGCCAACTATAAAATCGAAGACTTAAAATTATTTACTATGAAACCGATTAACCGGTCTGAAAAACTTCATGGTGTGAGTTATGACATCAGAGGTCCTGTACTGCAAAAAGCCAAACAGCTTGAAGACGAAGGACACAAAATTCTTAAGCTTAACATTGGTAATCCAGCACCATTTGGCTTTGAAGCACCGGAAGATATTCTTAAAGATGTCATCCATAACTTGCCGACGGCACAAGGCTATGGAGACTCAAACGGTCTTTACTCTGCTAAAGTTGCAATTCACCAGTATTATCAAACTTATGGTTTACTGGATACAACGGTCGATGATATCTATGTGGGAAATGGCGTTAGTGAATTAATCGTTATGGCGATGCAAGCGTTACTCAACAACGGCGATCAAGTGCTCGTACCATCACCAGATTATCCCTTATGGACGGCTGCGATAAAACTCTCTGGCGGAAATCCTATTCATTATGTGTGTGATGAACAATCCGATTGGTTTCCAGATCTTGACGATATTCGCGCTAAGCTCACGGATAAAACTAAAGCCATTGTGCTCATCAACCCCAATAATCCGACGGGAGCTGTTTACGATAAAGCAATTTTGCAAGCGATAACCGACTTTGCGCGAGAACATCAGCTGATTATTTTTAGTGATGAAATCTATGACAAGGTTTTGTTTGACCAAGCAATGCATATTCCGATTGCAACATTAAGTGATGATGTTTTTTGTGTAACTTTTAGTGGCTTATCAAAAAATTATCGCGTCGCTGGATTTCGAGTAGGCTGGATGATTTTAACTGGCCCCAAAAGAGTCGCGCAAGATTATATCAGTGGCTTGGACATGCTCTCTTCAATGCGGCTTTGCGCCAATATGCCCATGCAATATGCGATTCAAACTGCGCTTGGCGGTTATCAGAGTATTCAAGATTTGGTCGCACCAGCTGGTCGGCTTTATCAACAAATGGACCTTTGTCATCGCTTAATCAATGATATTCCCGGCCTTAGCTGCGTTCGCCCAAAGGGGGCAATGTATTGTTTTCCTAAGATCGACACTAAGAAATTTAATATTAAAGATGATGAACAATTTGTACTCGATTACTTAGTCGATAAGCAGGTATTACTGGTGCCTGGTGGCGCTTTTAATTGGCAACAACCCGATCACTTTCGCATTGTGTTTTTACCGCACAAAGATCAACTTAAAACCGCGCTTGAGTCTATGGCAGATTTTCTCTTGAGTTATCGTCAATCTTAGCCACTCAATTACACCGCATTCTATAACTAGGAATTCGATTGTGCCTTAAATCTTTCTTGAGTCTCCGTCTTCGTAGCAGCGCTTTTGCGCAGAGACTTTTTTGAACCGTCATTTTTTTGAGCAGTATCCTTTTGAGTTTTGTAGTCAGGTTTGGTAGTTTAGTTGCTATAAACCGAATAATAAATCCGAACAAGGACGCATGAATGCAAAGCCCATTCAAATTACCCGTTGCAAAACAATTTGGCGCTATCTTTTTCCTTTTTATCATTACTATTATCACTGCTTGCGATAAAGCCGTTGAAGGGGAATCGAAGGATAAAATTTCTTCTTCGCTGAGCAAAGAAAAAACTCGTAATCAATATGAGTTTTCGACCGAAGAGAGCTTTGATTCAGAATCGATTGCCCCCTACAGCGGCCAACACACCGCCATTTACAAGCATATCGATCAGTCGATAGAACAGCACACTGCGGCTTTGCAACGATGGATGAGACAACCTTCCATCAGTGCTCAAAACATCGGTATTCAAGAAATGGCAGAGATGCTGAGAGATGATCTAACCAACCTAGGATTTCAAGAAAGCAATTTGGTCAAAACAGACGGCCATCCGGGTGTTTGGGGATACTATGATGCTGGCGCTGAAGAAACACTGCTCGTCTATATGATGTATGACGTTCAACCGGTGAATGAGAATGATTGGCAAAGCCCACCATTTGAAGCCAATATTATCGAAAACGATCTCGGACAAGTGATGATGGCTAGAGGATCGGTTAATCAAAAAGGCCCACAACGCGCTTTTTTAAATGCCTTAGAATCCATCATTGCTGTTGAAGGAAAATTACCTATCAACATTATGATCGCAGCTGAAGGAGAGGAAGAGCTGGGTTCTCCTCACTATCCGCAAATTGTCGACGCCTATGAAGATCGCATGAAAACCGCCAAAGGTGTGATCTTCCCGATGATCTCTCAGTCACCCGATGGTAGCTCTCGTATGTTACTCGGCGTCAAAGGTATTTTGTATTTCGAGTTAGAATCACAAGGGGGTGAATGGGGTGGCCCTGCAAAAGCAGAGATTCATGGATCCTATAAAGGCTTAGTTGATTCACCCACCATCCGATTAGTCCAAGCAATCGCCAGTATGACTGATAAAACGGGCAACACGATATTAATTGATGGTTATTACGATGATATTCGCCCCCCCACTCAAGAGGAGCAACGACTCATCAATAAAGCGGTTAGTATGGGTGACGATCAAGCATTACAAAAAAGCCTCGATGTTTCCCAATGGATTGATGGACAAACCGGACGGGCCGCGACAGTAGATTTACTTTACAACCCCACTTTAAACATCAACGGTATTTGGTCTGGCTATATCGAAGAAGGCGTGAAAACGGTTCTACCTCATTTAGCAACGGCTAAAATGGATAGCCGATTACCACTCGGACAAGATCCTGATGTGATGCTTCAAAAAGTACGCAAGCATCTAGACAAACATGGATTTGATGACATAAAAATTCGCAAATTATCAGGCTATCCTGGTGCACAAACTTCCGTCGAGTCAGATCTTAGTCAAGCGGTACTTTCGGTTTATAATAAATATGCCAATGGCGTCTCAGTAATACCAAGAATTGGTGGTAGCGCCCCATTCTATCAATTTACTGAGCGTTTAAACTTACCTTTGATTCCGACTGGCCTTGGGTATGGTACAGGCGTCCATGCACCCAATGAGTTTCTTTTAATCAAACCCAATGATCAAACCAAAGCCGCTGGTCTTGCTGAAATAGAAAAAGCTTATGTGGATATCATTTTTGCGCTTGCGAACAAATAATCGAGCAAAGCATAGATTGATTGACGTGAATGCTATCAACTCTTCCAGAGTAGGCCCCTTAATCAGCGGCCGCTCTGGAAAAGACTGAAACAATGCTAAATTCAGCTGCTAACAGCTTACGCCGAGATACTTTCATGATAATGTGTTTTTTCAAGTAGAACCTGGCCAATCTCATCATATTCATCGGCAACATAACTCAGCGTTTTTACCGCTGCATTCAGACGCTCTGTCATGTGCAAAATAAAAGAGCTACAGTTTATTAATGCCGCACCCATCTCCGGGGTAATTGCCTCGCTCCGAATAAGTCCATCAACACGAGTTAATAATTCACTATCTTGAATCCTCGCTTGGCGCTTGATTGATTTAATAAATCTTTTTCGCTTTTTAAGCGAAGAGTTCGGCTTCCAGTCATGATAACCACGCATTAAAATCACAACCTGCTCCCGCATGTAATCGATTTCTCGCTTCATCGCTTCATTATCTGAGTCTGCATACTTTTTCATTTCATGACGAAAGCGAGCGGCATTTTGTAGGATATGTAGAATGTCTCTTACCGTTATCTTTAGTCGATAAACCAGATCCCATTGCTCATCATTTAATTCCAACCGTTCTTGAATTTTAGAGGCATAGTCTAATATAGCGCTATAAATTGGTTTGATTTTCAAACCAATAAATGAGTGAATTTCAATGGGTATTTTTTGTGAAGATTGCTTTACCACTTGCTGCGGCGATAAAGAAGAAATCACATCCTCTCTATGCAAATTAAGCGCGTGAGTCACCGCTTCAAAAACCGTTTTTCGGTAGAGTCTTCTGGTTTCCCTTAAGAGCACATGAATGGCTGTTTCTGGGTATTTTAAAAAATTTTTCTTCAAAAATTTGGGCTTAGAAAACTCGATTATTTCTTGAGGTTTCTCGGGGATCAGCCGGGTAACGAGATTGGCAATCACTGAAACAAAACCGAGTAATAAGACCGTATTTATAATATTAAAGCTAGTGTGGAATATTGATAGCCCTATTGGAATATCCGTAGGATTATTCATTGGTTGAGCGCCCTGAAAATAACCCGCGACCAAACTTACCAAATCTAAAAAATAATAAAAGAACAGCAATACCCAGATAACACCGATAATATTAAATAAAAAATGCGCAGCGGCGGTTCGTTTTGCTTGAGTGCCAGCAATTAAAGCAGCCATATTTGCGGTAATCGTTGTGCCGATGTTTTCACCAAGTACAATCGCGGCAGCGGCTTCAAAACTGAGTAGCCCTTGTGCCGCCGCCACTAGTGTAATTGCCATGGTAGCGCTGGAAGATTGAAGGATTAGGGTTAAAATTGTGCCAATCAACACAAACAATAAAATGCCACCAAATCCTTTATCTGAAGAGGCTTGAAAGAATTCGTAAATGGCTGGACTTTGCTCTAAGTTGGGTATTGCATCTTTCATAAACTGCAAGCCAATAAACAGTAGCGCGAATCCAACAATAAATTTGCCAATATCGTGACGCTTCTTGACTTTACTGATATACAAAACAAAGCCAACAATCATCAATGGTATCGCCATTGCGCTAATCTTTACTTTAAATCCCAATAATGTGATTAGCCACGCGGTTAGCGTCGTCCCAATATTGGCTCCCATTATTACGCCAATTGCTTCGGTTAAACTGAGCAGCTGCGCATTAACAAAACTGACGACCATCAAAGTCGTAGCACTCGAAGATTGGATAAGGCCTGTAATTGTTAAGCCGGTAAGCACACCTTTAAATCGGTTAGAAGTAAGTTTGACCATTAAAGTCCGCATTTTGTGGCCAGCAATGCTCATCAACGCATCGCTCATCACTTTCATGCCATATAAAAACAGTCCAAGGGCTCCGATTAAATTCAGGAAGCTTATCCAGCTCATCGACTCTCCTTCAGTTTACAATCCAGACTTTAGCAAAAAACTGTAGTTGTTCGGATTTAATGATCTTTTGGCATCTGAAAATACGCCATTAAACTATCGCAATAATCTTCTTAACAAGTTCTCGTATCGAGATATCAAATTACTGATTATGACTATCTTAGAGCTTTATTGGTCTCAGTTTGCTGAGAAGGATCAATAAAACGTGCCCCCCCAATAAGAAAAATTCTCATAAACGACTAATTCAGGCTTTACAACTAAAATGGACATTTGCCATTTGAGTCTCCCGTCAACCTCTCATCTAACTGTAATATAACGATTTCTTTATCGATTAAAGATCCAGGACTCAATATTTGTACTAAACTTTTCGGATAAAGGTTTATTTTCTAGTACTCATGGATCAGGTCGATAGAACAAAAGCGCCTAAATGGTTATTACTTTGCGTGCTAATTTGGTTGCCAACTAGCATGGCGGCTATTTACGTACTCAATGACGCTCACTTATCGCCGTTTTTAACGGAAACATCCGATCAGGTTTTCTATGACGAACAATCAGTGACTGAAATGGTCACGCCGTGGTTGAGGCAACAAAACTTCACCGAGCAAACCGCGGTTCATTTTTACCGCAGTAGTTGTCGGTGTAATTACTTAATTAACAAACACTTAATTGAGCTGAAAAAGAACGCCAAGGTCAAGTTACTGACGATTGATTTGGATAAGGTAAATCTATCATTTAATTTACCCGCGACACCCGCACTCATGGTTGTCAGCGAAACTAATCAACCCAAATACTTTGGTGCCTATGGTTTTGGTCAGTTCTGCCAGCCAACAGGAGAATCGATTTGGGCACGATTAATTGAGCGCTCAAATCAACCTTCAATTTTTTTAAACACCATCGGTAAGGGATGTTTCTGCAACGAAACCACCGATACCTTTAATGTGTAGAGGAGTTATCAATGACCCAGTTTAACCCTAAACTCACTAAGCACGCGTCCGAAGTTCTATCGGTGCTGATTTACGTCCTTTCAGCTTTTTCGATATTGTACAGTGCGCTTCACAGTACTTGGGTTTCCTCATTAGTCGTGACAATTCCCCTGGTGATTTTGACGTTCTTAATTAATGCCAATGCGGCGGCCACTCGATTATCACAGTTTTTCTACGCTAGTGCCTTAATGGTAATTTCGGCGCTACACATTCACCAATCTATGGGGACTATTGAGGCACATTTTAGTGTCTTTGCTTTGATGGCCGTGCTGGTCATTTACAGAGACATTTTTCCAGTTATCATCGGCGCGCTAGTCATAGCAGTTCACCATATGCTGTTTAATTGGTTACAAATGGCCGAAGTTGCAGTCTTTATCTTTCCTGAGCCGAGTTGGAATTTGGTTTTTATCCACGCCGCTTACGTTGTCGTCGAAGCGATTATTTTATGTTACCTCGCCGTTCAAGTCGGTAAAGAATCCAGAGCCAGTGATGATCTTTCCAAAACGATTCATAAGATTATGCGTAATGAAGGACAGTTTGATTTGACTACCCGTTGTTTAGACGACGAAGAAAACCGCCAGTTTAACCAATTTATTGACTCAATGGTTAAAACGGTGACAAGTGTTTCCGATAGCGCCACTCATCTCTCTGAGAACAGTGGCGAACTCAAAAATTTAAGTAGCGATACCCATGATAGCGTCAATCGAAACCAAGAGCATGTCACCATGATTTCGGCGGCGATTGAAGAAATGACCAGCTCTTTACAAGAAGTTAACGAACAGATGCAACAAGTGAATAGTTCTGTTGAAGAAACTAATCAACGCGCAATGCAATCAAAAGACACTGTGGTTAATAACAAAGAAGCAATGCTTGAACTATCGAATGACTTTAAACAACTGTCGGGTGAAATAAATCAACTCGCACTAGAGCACGAACAAATTGATTCAGTGTTAGACGTCATAAAAAGTATCGCAGACCAAACGAATTTATTAGCGCTAAATGCAGCCATCGAAGCAGCCCGTGCAGGCGAACAAGGAAGGGGATTTGCCGTTGTTGCTGATGAGGTGAGAAATCTTGCTGGTAAAACGCAACAATCAACGGAAGAAATTCAAAAGATGGTTGAAAGTTTACAAAGCGCCAGCGCGAAAGCCGTAGCCTCAATGGAAAAAAGCCAAGGTCAAGCTGAACAAAGTGCCGAAAGAGCCGCGCAAGCAGAGGAAGCGCTCACTGATATGGCAAACAAAATGGCTGCTATCGACGGTTTAGTCAGTCAAGTTTTTGAGTCAGTTAACCAACAGTCATCAGCAACTAATGAAATCAGCTCGCAAATCGAAAAAATACGCATTCAAGCACAGGAAAACGTCGCACTAGCCGATCAAAGTAATCAAACTGGTATCGCAATCGCAAAGCTTGCTGAAAATCTTGAAGATGAAATGAAGAACTTTTCGGTTTAATACAACGAGTGTGATACCGAAGAATTATCTTCTCGGTATTGCACTATTACTTATAGATAATCAGGCTACTTGGCGAAGCTTTATAGGACTGTTAAGCCTACCAGTTTTTATTATAGTAAGAATTCTCATCAATTCTTTTGGGCTTTTATTTCTGATAGGTACTTGAAAACGCTTTCCTAATGTGGTCGAAATTAAAGCCGAAGCGAGCTCGTTTTCATCAAGCATGACCGTCATCGCTTTTCCCATGTTTGATCGTGTCTTTCTTTTCATTTTATCAGCCCCTCTTTGATTTAAACTTAAAGCTAAATACCGCTCTTCATCTTTGACAGTGATTGCAGCGGTTTCTATCTGACTCTGTAAAATCCATTTATCAAGAGGGTGCTCTCCTCGCAAATAAAAGTCTCCTATCGTCAAGGCAAGATAATTGACTAGCTCATCATCCGGGGTGCCATTAATAAAAATAATTTCATTTGTTTTTTGATTATATTCAATGCTAGAAAATATCGAAACTGGGTGCTGCTCTAAACGAGCTATAAATATAGCAATATCGCTATCAATAATAGTTTTGTTTTCAATCTTAAAAACAGCTTTACTTTGCTTAATTTCCTTTAATTCATCACAACCAAACAAAAAAATACAGCATAAAATTACGACAAACGTTTTCATTCAATTACCTTTACCCTATTTTTATTTTTCCTAAGCTCTTTGAATGTAATGATTCAAATCACGCTGAAAAATGCATGGCTTTTTCATATATCAGGTTCTCTCAAAGGAATCACCAGTCGGTCATTATACTGGATTTCGCCAAATTTAAATGTCTCAATACTAAAACTGATCCCCCAAAATAATCGTGACTTATCACAGCTTACTATCGGTGTTCGGGTTTCATTAATGCGACTATCTTTTAAGACAGGATAAACATTGATATAGATCGATTCACCGGCTTCATCGGTATAACCAATGTACTGACGATGATAGCGATCTTTAGGTAACACTTTAAAGTTTGATTTAATCGCTTTCAAATGCTTGCGTAATCGAATATCAATCAGCTTAACCTGCTCATAGGTTGGTCGCCAAACTACCTTGGCTTTGACTGACGGTCTGGCACATTGCTCAAGCACTTCTTTACCTGAATCACCTAAAATAAAGATGCCCTCATAGTTAAGCGGCATACTCCAGTCAACTTCATCGGCCACCAGGTCCTGCGAGCCGATAATGGATAAATTGATTAATGTAACCGTCCAAAGCATTAAAGTTTTTTTAAACAGCATTAGTGAAGCCTCGCTTTTAACTCATCTTTATATCGTCTGGATAGGTTTAAGACTTTTCCGTTGGTCAGCTTGACCTCACTATCTCCGCTATTGAGCGGCGTGATTGAGTCGATTGCATCTAAGTTAACCGCATGCGATCGATGGATACGGCAAAACCCTTTTTCACTGATCTGGGCGACTAGACCCGACAATGTCGCCCGAGTTGGGTAAATTCGTCCGCCAAGATGCAAATTAACGTAGTTGCCTGACGACTCCAACCATTCAACATCTTCAACCTTAATAATAAACTCTTTACCTAATTTCTTGACCAACAATCTATCACAAGACTGGTTATTCGGAGAATCTTCACTATCGCCTACAGGGTTCGCTTCGCCGATTAAACGGCTCGAAATAAACTGATAACTGTAATAAGCAGTGATAATAAAAATAAACGACATTAAATCTTTTCGGTATTCGTAGAGCAATTCAAACCAAACATCACCAAAACTATAACGGCTACCAACAAGCCAGTATACGATATGACGAATACCGACCATAATCCCAACATGCAGTAATGAAAAAACAATGCTCGCTAACAGATAAATTAACAGCGTCAGAACGAAAGCTTGACCAAATATTGGAAATCGTTGGATTAACTTGAAAATAGGATAAAGTAACAGCAGTGTGCCAATTGCGCTTGAATATTCCCAAACGAAAGGCTCCCAAAGCTTATTACCAAGCGATCCATCACGGCTATCTTCCATAATGACAGAGGTGGCCAAAATAGCCCCATTAATGATAAAAAACGCCAAAATAACCGCGATCTCATAATGCAGCTTATATTTTTGGTAGTGCAGAAGTCGACTCATCGATTAACTATCCTCTTGCCCTACTATTCTGTTTACGGACTCTCTTCATGTACTCAACCCAATACTCCAAGCCTTATCCCTACTCGTTGTTTTTTAAGTCTTTTTCAGTTTCATATCCAAAACATCACTATATCAGGTATTGAATTGATTCTAAAAAAGAACCTGATAGGGAAATATTGAATACGGAACAAGCCCTGTTCGCAAAGAGTAAGGAGCAGTGGTTTATGCCATCAATCAAGTTAATCACTTGACTAGTAATACCTCTGGTTGAGTTTAAAGCACCTGCGAAGCAATGAAAATCTGTGACTTTGGATAAAAATTAAACAAGCTAATCTCTACATTAAGATTTAGGTTTCGCATGATTATGCTAGCTAAGAATCAACTAGCGGCTCAAATTCTCTTGTGCCGTCGACGAAACAGGTAACATTTTGAGGGAAGCTCGACACCTCGAAACCTAACTAATTCATTGATTTTTTACATTTATTCTAAGAAGCGTTTATACTTTTCTCCAATGATAGTATTAAACGCTTTTTATCTATGCGCGAACTTTATGCAACCATTGACTTAGGCTCCAATAGTTTTCACATGCTTACCGCGGCGCTTGAGCACCATGAAATCAAAATTCTCGAATCGACCTCTGAAAAGGTTATGCTCGCAGAAGGATTAGATAAAACCCATGGAATCCACCCTGATGCCATGCAACGCGGACTCGACTGTATTGCGCGTTTTGCTCAAAGGATAGAAGCTATACCAAAAGACAACATTCGCATTGTAGGTACTAATACCTTAAGAGCGGCAATAAATGCTCAAGAATATGTGGATGAAATCGAAAAAGTTCTCGGTGTTAACCGTATTGATATCGTATCGGGTATTGAGGAAGCACGATTGATCTTTCTCGGAGTCAATCACAGTTGGAGTGGTCTGGATCAGTTTACTAAAAACTTAGTGATTGATATTGGCGGCGGATCAACAGAGTTTATTATCGGTAAGAACTTTAAACTTAAACAAGCCGAGAGTTTACGCATGGGGTGTATCGCATTTCAGCGTTATTTCCCTAACTTGGAAATCAACAACAAGTATTTTTCTCGTGCAGTCCGAGCAGCAAAGTTCGAGTTATCCAATATTAAATCCGATTATCATGAATCAACATGGGACTATTCAATCGGATCGGCAGGAACTTTCAAGGCCCTTGAACGAATTCTGGTGGAGCAAGGTCTCACCAAAGAAGGAATTACCTACAAAGGCCTAAAAGCGCTTAAGCAGCAAGTATTAGAATTCAAATCGATGCACGAACTTGATATCGTCGGCTTGAAACCTTCTAGGCAAAAAACTATTGTTCCTGGACTAGCCATTACTATGGCTATATTCAAATCCCTTAACATCAAAAAACTTCATATTTCTCGAGGAGGATTACGAGAAGGGATCCTTTATGATCTCTTAGGTCGCTTGAAAAGTGAGGATGTTAGGCAAAGAAGTATCACTGCTATTTGTAGAAGATACAATGTTCCCGAATTCCGAAGCAATTTACTCGCTCGAATCTGTAAGAAGCTCGCTAAAAATACAACCAGTAAATATCCGCTTTCAGGCTTTCATTTAAAGCTATTGAAATGGAGTGCACAATGCTGTCGCATAGGTCTTGCGATTAATCACAGTCAATTCCAAAACCATAGTGCTTATTTAATTCGCAACTCAGAACTGAGTGGTTTTTCGATAAGAGAGAGGAAAATTCTCGCCGCTATTGTCGCAAACCAACGACGAAAAGTTAATCTTGCGCCTTTCGACTTAATCGATTTAACGGTTAAAGAAAAGTATAAGCTTGTTCAAGTAATTTTTTTACTGAGGCTTGCTTCGATTATTGGAAAAAACGGCAAACCAAATCGAAGCAACCATCTCAACGTTGAATTTAAGTCGAGTACGATTATACTATGTGTTGAAGAAAAGTGGCTAAGTAAACATCCCTTGATTCAACATGCACTGGCTTTAGAGTCTATGTATTGGAGTAAAGCCGATTTTAACGTGAAAATTAGCTTAGTTTAGTGCTTATTCACCTAGCCAAACACTCTCAGCTTGCTTCACTTTTTGATCAAAGTCTTTTTGACTTAGCTTAGCTGCTTCTAATTGTTTTTGCAGGTTGCGTACCTTGATTCGATAAAGGTGTTCAACGTCCGCCAAGATGTAGCCAAGTTTAGTTTCGGTGATCGTTCCATTTTTTTAGAGGCTTCCATCGCGAGTTTTTTATTCCAAACAAGACCTTGTGGATGCTGTGGTAGACTAAAATCTTTTCCTAAAAGCGATGGATCAGATAGAGACAAACCTTTTTCGATAGCGTCCTTCGCGCAAAGGTACAACATATAGTCAATCGAATCTTGTAAACCTTACAAGTGCCAGTCATACCCCGCAATACATTCACCAACGACTTTTTTATTTTCGTATAGTTGAAGCGTTCTTTCGGCGCAGTCAGCAATAAAAACCATAGCGCCTAGCAAGCCGAGCCTTATGGCTCTACTCAGCCTTTGCTGTCTCACAGTGTTTATCAAGTAGGATTTGTTGCACAAACTTTTGGTTAGGTTTATCGGTTATCAAGCGGTAATCTCCATGTTGATCGAGGATCCAAGATTGCCCTTCGTCTTCAATAAACATCATTAGATCATTGATTACCCTATCTCTTAACTTGGGTGAAAGAATGGGAAAACACACTTCGACTCGATTCTTAAGATTTCTATCCATCAAATCAGCACTAGATGCATAAACTTTGTTTTCAGCATTCTCAAAATAAAAAGCGCGCGTATGCTCAAGAAATCTTCCGATAATAGATTGAACGGTAATATTTTCTGATATTCCCGGCATTCCAGGGCGCAGAACACAAATACCGCGTATGATGAGATCAATTTTTACTCCAGCTTGCGAGGCGATATACAATCGCTTAATCACTTCCTTCTCAGTGATCGAATTAGCCTTAAAAATAATTCTTGCCGACTTTCCGGATTTAGCAGCCTCTATTTCACCATCGATTAGCCTCAATATTTTTTTCTTCAACGTAAACGGTGCATTAAAGACAGAATTCATCGGCAGTGTTTTACCCATGCCGGTTAACTGTTGAAAAATATTATGAACATCTTCGCAAAGATTTTTATCTGCACTAAATAAACTATAGTCGGTGTAAAGCCTCGCATTACGAGCGTGATAATTTCCGGTACCTAAATGAATATATCGACAATACTCGCCATCTTCTTTGCGCAGAATCATCATCATCTTAGCATGCGTTTTATAGCCAACAACACCATAACAAACGACAGCGCCGGCTTCTTGCAAACGACTCGCTAACCATAAATTTTCTTGCTCATCAAAGCGCGCTCTTAACTCAACAACAACAGTGACTTCCTTACCTCGTCGCGCCGCCTCAACTAGTATATTGACAATTTCTGAATCATGTCCAACCCGATATAACGTTTGTTTAATCGACATAACATTGGGATCGTTCGCAGCTTGACGGAGTAAATCCAGCACAGGGTTAAAAGAACTGTAGGGGTGAAGCAATAAATAATCTTGTGCTTTAATCGAGTCAAATAAATTACTCGTAGAATCCAAACTACTCGGTAACTCAGGTGAAAACTCTGGATATTCTAACTGTGGCTTCTCAAGCATTCCAAACACTGAAAACATTCTTTGAAGATTCACCGGCCCGTTAGTCTCATAGAGATCTTTCTCAGTTAGCTCATACTTCTCTAATAAGAAATCTTTAATATGTTGTGGACAGTTCTCAACGACTTCCAAGCGCACAGCATTACCATATCGCCGATTGAGTAGTTTGCCTTTCACCTCAGCCGCAATATCTTCCATTTCTTCTTCGTTAACATCAAGGTCAGAGTTCCGGGTTACTCTAAATTGATAACAACCAGTTGCTTTCATTCCATGGAAAAAGTGCGATACATACTCATGAATAATTGCTGATAGAAAGACAAACTCATCACGAGTATTCTCATCGTCCGACGGTAATTTAATCAATCTCGGTAATGAACGTGGCGCAGGAACAATTGCCATTCGCGACTCACGACCAAACGCGTCCTTTCCCTTTAAAGTAACGATAAAGTTAAGGCTTTTGTTAACTAGTTTGGGGAAAGGGTGTGATGGATCGAGTGCAATTGGACTAATGATCGGGGCGACTTCTTTTTCAAAATAACCTTTGATCCATTCTTTTTGTGGCTTAGTCCAATCTTCTCGCTTAATAAAATAAATATCTTCTTTTTCTAACTGTGGCAGCAACACATCATTTAAAATTTGATATTGTTTCTGCACATAGGCGTGACACATTTCACTTAACTTCCGCAAAGTCGCTCTTGGCGAAAGACCATCCGGCCCAAATATCTCTCTACCGAATAATACTTGACGTTTTAATTTAGCGATTCGGACTTCAAAAAACTCATCCATGTTAGAGCTAAAAATTAACAAAAATTTAAGTCGTTCCAGCAAAGGATGTCGCTGATCGAGAGACTGCTCCAGAACTCGAGCGTTGAACAGCATATGACTGACTTCACGATTGATAAAGCAATTGTTATCGAATTCGGTAATCAGCTTATCTTCTGACGGAGAGCTGGCTTCAGTTTGTGTTTGTTTCTTATCGCTCATTATATTGCCTAATTAAGTCAAAGTTTCCATCGCGAGTGCTTTTGGTATCTGAATCATAGGGTTTCCGACCAGACTCTCTACTCTACTTATTCTAGTCAAAAAACTCAAATGCTTCCTTTTGATATGCAAGTGACAGGTTTTAACAATTCCAGAAACAAAAAACGCCAGCAAAGCTGGCGTTTTGATTATCAATGTTAAGTGGCTATTAAGCGCCTACAGACGACTGCGCTAATTTTAAGCGCTCTTCATTACGCTTTTCTTTCTCCACAAACCGCAACCACTGATCCGCTGTTTTCTTAACGCTTTGCTCTTTTTTTGCCATTTGAAAGCTTTTAATGGCAGAAGCATATTGTTTTAGGTTGTATCTTGCTTTTCCCATCCAAACGTGGACATTTCCAGGATTCTTCAGCTCACCCTTTTTAATCGCGTCTTGTCCCGCTTTGATAGCGTTATCCCAGTCTTCGAGGTTGATATAAACTTCTACTAATCTTGCATCCATATTGCCGTCTTCTGCAATTTTGCTAGCGCTCTTTAGCACCGGAATCGCTTTTGCGTGGTCTTTCGCTGATGACCATGCCTGAGCAAGGAACCGCAAAGTCTGGATATCTTCTTCCAAGGTTCCCGCTGCTAACTGTTCTGTTAAAATTGTTGCAGCTTTAAATGGCGCACCATTGAAGTAATAGAGTTGCGCTAATGCTTTAAAATCCGACTTTTTCTCAATAAATCCTTGCTGATAGGCGGCTTCCATCACTGCCAACTGCTTACGAACTTGGTTCGTTTCACCATACATATTGGCAAGCTCTACCCAGTATTTACCCTTCTGAGGAAATAATCGTACGAGTTTCTCTGAAACTTCAGTGACCTTTTTAGGTTGCTTGAGCTCAAAATGAAGCGCACGCTTTAAGCTTAACCAGTTTTCCTTAGCCACTTTCTTTTCTGCTTCACGATAAGCGATAGCATTATCGATACTTTTGAGACTACCTTGCCAGTCCTTTTGTGCATACAAGATTCTCGCTTTAAAAGCATGCGACTTATCAGTCATTTCGCCTTTGAGATCAGCCCAACGATCAATGTATAACAGTGCATTTCCAAAATCTTGTGCTTGCATGTAGATTTGTGCGATACCGTAAAGCGTTGATAACTCGAACGCTTCTGGAATGTTTTCTTCCGCAATGACTTTTTCAAAAGACTTAACGGCGGCCATTAAATCGTTATCGTTAAAGTGCATAAAACCTTCAAACTGCCATACTTTTGCTTTCTCGTAGGAATTTAATTGTTTCATACGACGCTTTAAGCGATCGATTACTTCAACACTTTCGGCTTTATTACCTTCATCAAGAAACTTCTGTGCTCGCGCGATTTGATTATAGATTTTCTCCCGCATTGCCGGCGTACGCCTAGTTTTCTTTGGCGTTTTCTTTTCGGCTGCGTAAGCGAGATTTCCAAAGGTATCGGTTGATTGAAGACCAATGATAAATCCCGGATTGAACAACACAACTGCAATAACGAGTTTGATAAAGGTAAATTTGCTCATAGGTTATTTATCCAATTTAAAGGTGATTTTTTCATAGATGTTCGGTACTTCTACCGCCTTACCATCTACCTCTTTGGCTTTATATTTATACTTTTTAGCTGCCTCTATTGCTGCTTGATTAAAAATCCCTGCAGGTTCCGCTTCCACTACAACAGGATCACGAACGGTACCTTGTCTGGTCACAGTAAACTTCACGATAACGTAACCCTCAATGCCTCTCGATAGAGCACGACGTGGATACATTGCATTAACTTTTAAGGTATTGATTAGGTCTCCATCCCCAGAGCCCAAATCCAATCCACCACCACTGCCCTCAGCGACATCAAGACCGCTAAAAGCCATGCTTGTTGCATCAGCACTAAAATCTTCCGCCTGCATTGGTGGTTGTTCCATTTGTGGTTGTGGCTCTGGTTTTGGTGGCTTCTTTGGCTTAGGCTTTTTTCGCTCAACAGTTTCGTCTCGCTTGAGACGTACAAAGTCGATAACAGGACCTTTCACCGGATCTTTAATATCAATATCGCTGCCGATGATTAGCTCGCGCATACCCAAAAAGAGTCCACCGGTAATAAAAAATGCAATTAAAGCTGCATTAATAAAACGAGTCATATTACATCTCTTGCGCGGCTATCGAGACATCAAAAACGCCTGCGGCGCGTGACGCATCCATTACTTTAATTAAAGTATCGGTCTTCGAATTTTTATCAGCTTGAATAACCACAGTACCTTGTGGGTTTTCAGCCTTCAGACGTTCAACATTAGCTTGAACCGCGCGCACATCAACACGACGCTTGTTAATCCAAATTTCGCCTTTATCACTGATCGCAATCAGAATATTAGCGCGTTCTTTCTTGACGGCAGTTGCCGCTTCTGGACGATTAACTTCAATCCCTGCTTCTTTAACAAATGAAGCCGTCACGATGAAGAAGATCAGCATGATGAATACAACATCCAACATCGGTGTCATATTAATTTCTGACTCTTCCTCTTCTTGCATTAATTTTGCAAAAGGGGCACGCATTGCACTTTACCTCTAATACTGCCTGAACCGATTAATGGTCCAGGGTTAATTTATCTTCTAATAGCTCGGTTTCTGTTTTTGCAGTCCGCTTCAGCCAAGTTGACGCAAAAACGCCGGACAAAGCACCGACCATTCCAGCCATCGTCGGAATGGTCGCTTTAGACACGCCACTCGCCATTGAGCGAGCATTACCAGAGCCCGACGTTGCCATGACGTCAAACACTTCAATCATTCCAGTCACCGTACCGAGCAAACCCAAAAGTGGGCATAAGGCAACAAACGCTTGGATGGTTGACAGCGAACGATTCAATGACATTTTCGCGCGAGAAATTATCGCATCGCGAATTTGGATGGCATTCCAAGATTCTCTCTCGGCGCGCCCTTTCCATTGCGCAATAATCGCTTTCTTTTCCACTTTATAGGTATGTGTTACATAAAACACGCGCTCTAAAATTAACATCCACATAACAAAAATGAGTATGCCAATGTAATTAAGAACCACACCACCGGCATCGAGAAACTCGCGAATTAAATCAATTGTTTCGCTAATACTCAGCACGATTAGTGCTCCTGTTCAGAACGCTCAGCAATAATTCCAGCACTTTGCTCTTGCAAAATGTGAATAATATTTTTGCTTCGAGTGTTTAACCATGTGAATAACAACACGGTTGGAATCGCTACGATCAAGCCTTGCACTGTAGTCACTAATGCTTGCGAGATACCACCAGCCATAATCTGAGGGTCGCCTGCACCAAACAAGGTAATCATTTGGAAGGTTTTGATCATACCCGTGACCGTTCCTAGAAGACCAAGTAGTGGTGCCACCACCGAGATAATTTTGATAAAATTAATACTACGCGTAAGCTTCGGCATTTCTTTTAAGATTGCTTCGCTGAGTTTAAGCTCTAAAGTATCGGAAGCGACATCTTTATACTTTTCTTTCACCATGAGTACGCGGCCTAATGGGTTATCTTCACGAAGTTCCGTTGATTTTAATTGGCGTTTCACTTTTTGCTCAGTGATAAACAAAACAATGTATCTTTCTAAAGCAATCAAAACAGCAATTAAACCAAGCGCTAGAATAACGTAGCCTACTGCACCACCTTGGTCGATGCGCTCTAAGTCACTCGGCGTTTGGATGAGTGCGCCAAGAATGTTACCGCCGGTTGGATCGAGAGCAAAGCCTGCGTATCCAGAAGTAGTTGATTCAAGTTCAGCAACGGTATCATGGAAACGTGAAACTGGTTGACGAGTCATTACCGCAGCCGACTGTGTATCCGTATTCCACTCTAAGTAATTACCACCTGAAACTAGGTTGAACGTTCCGATACGAATAACAGGTTGTTTTGATTTTTCACCATCAGTCTTAACAACGTCAGTTTCAAATCGACTCACTTTGCCTGATTCTGTCATTTCGCGTTGAAGTTCAAACCAAACACGCTCGATCTCTTCAATAGAAGCAAGTTCAGACGAGTTACCCATTTTTTGCGCCAAGTTAGATAGAAACTCACCACGACCTGGGTACTCAGCAGAAATAACTGAGTTAGAGAACTTGCTAGTAGTGTCACCGGCAACTTGTTGTAATACACCGAATAGCTCTTTCAATGAACCAAGACGTTCATCAAGCGCTCTTTCTAAATTTTCAATTTTCACATCGTTATCACGCGAAGCGACTTCGAGCTCTTCCGATTTTCTTTCTTCTTTGCGCTTATCCGCAACAGCGTCTTTTAATAAACGATCTTGTTCAGTTCGTTTTTGCACAAACTCTTGTTCACGACGCTTGTTTTCTTGTGATTGTTGATATTGACCTTGCTCGAGTTTCTTTAACAAGTCGTCAAGGTTTACACTTTTTTCTGCGGCTATTAGCTGACTCGATGCAAGTACGCCAGCCAGACCGATAACTTTAAATAGAGTTTTCATTGATACTTCCCTAAACTATTCTGCGGCTGATACGGGCACGACAATCATGTCAGGCGCCATTTGTTTTTTTGCCATTCGCAAACCTTTTAAGATATGCGATCTAAAATCGTCATCAAGTGGATCCCAACGACGCTCATTCTGATTCCAGATACCCATTTGCTTGCGATCGCGAGTTTGATATACCAAAGCAACACGTCCAATGCGCAAATAGTTGACTTCTTGCTCACCACTACCGTTACCTAAGCTAGCTAATCCGCTGTATGCTTCAATAGTACGACCGTAATCAACTTCAATTTGATAGGCTTCTAGCACGCGACGGAACTTTTCAGACACTGCAACATCCGCGCGATCCATCATTGTCTCTAATGAGTCGATTCGAGTTTTACGCTCTTCTTCTAAGAAAGGTACATCCAATGCAACAAAGTCTTTTAAACCATCAATCATCCGTAACATTAGTGGTGTAATTTGTCGTTCGATAACGCTAACTTTTTCTATAGAGTCAGATAGTGATTGCATTTGAAGTAGCTGGTTCTCGATTTGGCGAGACATTTGCGCGTTATAAACTTTAAGACCGTCAATCTCTTTGTTGACTGCTTTAAAAGCTTGTAATTTATTGTCGATTTGCTCAGCTAGTCGGTCAATTTTTTGCTGAGAACGCGCGGCAGACTCGTTAATCTTGGCACTTTGATCAACCACTGGTTTTAAGTTAACTTCAGTTGCGACTGAATTGGTCATTATCGTTGTCGCAAAACATGCCGACAAAATAATTAAAAACCGCTTAGGTTTATTCATTTTAAAAAACACCTCTAAAAATTAGATAGACTTCCGTGTCTAGCTATGAGTAATTAATAAGTTTAATCGGAGAAATAAATTACTCGTAGCGTCCAAAACCTTATTTGAAGTTACTCCGACAACTTCAAAAATGACAAAAAAATGACATTCCTATGTAACCCGAAAAAGGTATAAAGGAGTCATTTATTACAATCTGTTTAAATTGATTCAATGAGTTTTCGCGCCGAAAAACCTGAATCCAAGACAATTGACGCTAAAAATCAACCGCCAATTCTAGAGATGAAATATTTCAATTTTTTTACACTTTTATGACACTTATAAGAAAGCCCGTAATATTTAAGATTTTTTCTATACTTATCAGCAAGTTAAAAAATCTCGCTTAGTAATAGTCCGAAACCGATTTTTTGTCATAAATCGAGGGAAAATCGAATACAGAAAAAATAGATAATAAAAAAGGGAAACCCTTGGTTTCCCTTTTTTAAAGCTCAATCTACTCAGCGGTTAGAATTCATGGCTGTATTCAACTGAGAATTCAGTACCAACGGTTTCTCTTAATATATCGACACCTTCCTGCCTAATCGTCTTTTCTTCATCAAGAATGTTTTTCAACTTAACTTTGAAGGTTGAATCATAGGTCGGATACCAAGTATAAACGGCATCAAGTGAATCGAATGACAACTCTTCAGCATCTTCGAAGCCATTAACACCTGGAACAATGATTCGTGGACCAAAAACATTGTAAACAAGGGTCGCGGCGTGTTCACCATCAAGTGAGTCCCAACCCAGCTGTAAGTTAACAACCCACTCTGAGTGTCCGATTAAACGACGGCTGTTGTTTGTGATTACTGAAGTAACACTTTCAGTAGTATTCAAAGCTTCTTTTAATTGCTCTTCAAACAAACACAATGTATTGGGATCGTTATCAGAACAAATATTTACCTCTGACTCAGATACTGTGAAGTTACCAGAAGCAAAGAAGTTAGCATACTCGTCACCCAAAAAAGAGAAATCTTTTAAGAATTCTACTTCAAGACCGAAGACTTCACCGTCACTTGCGTTAGCAGTTAATAGCTGCGGTGCGCCCTCAGTTGCACTTGGTAATTCAATTTGTTCAATTGGGTTAGTGATGTCTTTGTAGAAAAAGGCAACCGATAGGTTCTCACCAGTTTCCATATACCATTCCCAACGGAAATCGAAGTTATCAATATCTGAACCTTGCAAAGAAGTCGAACCACGGACCAAGAACTCCGTTAATGGATCAATATAGAAGCTAGTTGAAACATCACGGAAGTCAGGACGAATCGTTGTTTGACTGACGTTAAAACGCAGCTGCATTTCAGAATCGATTGAGTAAGTGACAGCAAACGAACCAAACACATCATCTTCGGCTAATGGTAATTCGGCTATTTCTTCACCTTCAACCGAGAAGAAATTGGAATGTGGTTGGAATGGCACTGAAACCTGACGGAAATCTTCGTAACGCAATCCGCCTGTAACTCTCCACTCAGCACCAATTTCTGCACTCGCCATAAAGTAATATGCGTCGTTTAATGTTGCTGCGATATACTTATCACCATCGGCGGTTGTATCGTCTAAGCGTACCGTAAAATCCGCCTGACTTAGGTTGCCATCAGAAAAGATCTGAGAGAAATCACTACCGGGCAAAAACTGGGCTGGGATTGAGAAAGTTTGTACGGTAATTCCAATATTCTCAGCGTTACGCTGCTTATCAATAAAGTCAACACCGGCTTTTAACTCTAAGTTCCAATCGTCGAAGTAGAAAGGAATGGAAACATTGCCCCCCCAGTTTTCAACTTCGTCGTCTAATTTTTGGAATGAGTAGGTCGTGTTAATATCACGCGCTAGTTGTGATGTAAAACCGCTACCCGCTCTATCCAACCGGAAAGTTGTTTCAAATCCGCCGGGTGCAAAACGTTCAGTTTCACTGCGACTGTAGTACCAGTCTACGCCAACGTTGTACCATTCAGGGAAGTTGTGGCGACCTTTTAATTGATTAGAGAAGAGTTCTCGCTCTTCGTAAAGAATGTCGACTTTACGACGAGACTCATCAGGCTCATTAATCGTGTTTGTGTTTTCGAACTGACGATCACGTAAACGATCTTTAGTATCTTTTAAGTAAATGTTATTGAATTCGAAGCTATGATTTGCATCAAAGTCATAACCGAAATTAAGGAGACCACTCCACTTTACTTCATGTTCAGTTGAAGCACCGTCTGCAAACTCATTGATTCGAATTTGGCCGCCTGAGCTTGCTAAGTTATTAACATTTCGCTCATTGCCAACTTGCCATTCGTTCTTATAGGAAACCGCAGCAAGAAAGCCAAATTGAGACTCGTCAGCAACATCGATCTTGTCACCAAAAGTCACGTTAAAGCCAATATCGGGATCAACTGATTCTGCTCTAGCAGAAATGTCTCTGTTTAAAGTCCCTAATAAAGCCACTGACTCTGGGCCACTTAAGGTGCTAATATCACCCGCTTGAAACGCTTGTTCAAAAGCAGCCGGTAATTCACGAGTACCATCATCAGAACCGATAGAATCGTCACCGCCACCTGCATACCAAGGCGATTTTTCATTATCAAAGTTGTAGCCTAACTTGCCACCAATTTTAAAAATGCTTTCATTAGGAATCGACTTTGTACGGATATTGACATTACCACCCGCAAAATATGCAGGTAAGTCAGGAGAATAAGATTTTTGGACACTTAAACTTTCAATAACCGACGACGGAAATAAATCGAGTGGCAAAACCGAACGCGTCGGATCGGGACTAGGAACCGAAGCCGCATTTAATAATGTGCTTGAGTATCTTTCACCGAGACCACGAATATAAATAAACTTTCCGTCGACTAAAGTTAAACCTGTAACCCGACGCAATGCAGATGCAGCATCGCCGTCACCCGTTCGAGAAATTTGTTCTGAACCTAAAATATCAGCAACAAACGCTTGATCTTTACGCTCACCTAATACTGCTTGTGCACTTCCTTGCAAACGACTGCCAGTGACAACCGTCTCTTCCATTTCTATATCTTGTAAATCTTCTTCAGCCGCTTCTGCTTCAGCCGCGTTTACCCCTAAAGAAAACCCACCTGCCATTAACGCCAAGCAAACCGCTCGGTAAACCTTGCTTGGCATTTGTGATTTGTGTTTTTTTATCATGGCTTACTCCGATAAGTTACTAATTAGCAACCCACTTTAATAACCTTTAAAAAATCGGTTAAGGCACTTTATGTAGTGATGCTACAAAGTGCCTTATCCTTTTCGTTAATCAATATTTATTGATTTCAATGATTGGTAACTTTAAGTTGGCTTGAATTACTCTAATCCAACTGTTACCCAACCCGCAGTCCAATCATTGTCTGAACCGACGGCACCAACAAAGTCAGTGGTGTCGAACCAACTATCAACTGCATTCATGTCTGCAGCAGCGTTAGCGGTGTTAGTGACATAACCTGTTACGGCATCAGCTTGAGTTGCTTCTACCGCATTACCAGTTTGTGCAAGGAACCAAGCTTCAACTGTATCGCCAGAGGTATTGGCTGTACCTTTGAAGTTTTCACCATTTTCACAAGCAACCACCGAGTTAATCATGGTTAACTCACCCGCTTCCGCGTTGGCTTGAGTTTCAGCGAAGCTATCGATTTCTAAACATTCACCCATGCCAGCTGGACCAGTGATAATGAAGTTGTAAAGGTCACCTGAAGTACCGTGACGTAACAATACACCTTCTGAATCAGTGTTAGCCGCACCAATGATTGTGAAGTTAGCAACCGTTGGTTTAGTCATCGGCGTTGCAGCTGGGAAGTCTTCGCTGTTGTCACCCTCAATACCGCGGTTTGCAAAAGCTGCATCGTGCTTAATCAATACATATTGTGCACGACCCGTCCAACCGAATGCCCAGTCGAAGCTGTCGTCACCGTTAGCTGTTAGAACTAAGTGACGTACGTCAACCGTACCACCGAAGAACTCAACACCATCGTCAAGGTTTTCGTGAACTTGGATGTAATCAACCGTGGTACCGTTACCAACACCAGCGAATGAAATACCGTTAAGCTCATCACCTGAACCGAGTGCGTTACCTGCATGCTTAACAACAACGTAACGAAGCGTTCCAGAGTTATCTGCAGGGTCGTCACCACCATAAAGGCCAGCATCACCTTCTGCATTGATTCCGCAGTTTGCTAACTCAGTCGCATCGGCAACGTCATCACCGTTACCGTCACAGAGGTTTACTGGTGCGTTGCCCAGAAGTACTAATCCACCCCATTGACCAATACCGGTTGCTTGACCAGTCATGTCTTGGATAGAAGTCATAATGATTGGCGAAGAAGCTGAACCAAGTGCTTCGATTTTCGAACCACGACGGGCAACTAAGAAGTCATCACCCGTTTCGCCGATCAAAGTTGTACCAGGCTCGATGTAAAGCGTGGTGTTATCTGCATTGTCATTGCCAACTGCAGTACGACCCTTCATGATCCAGTGCTTATCGTTAGTTAAAACAACATCAGTTGTGAAGACAACGTCTGTGTTTAACAAGTAAACAGGCTTGTCGGTAATTGCTGGGTAAGTTGCAGAAGCGTCAGTTGCAAGACCTTGAGCATCAGCTGCAGTTACGTTGCTTGGGATACCAGTATCGATACCGAAAGCCCAACCGTCCATCCAGTTAGTGTTACCGTCGAAAGCACCGATGTAATCAGTCGCTTTGAACCAGTCGTCATCGGCCGATAAATCATAGCCAGCACCAAGTAATGGCGAACCTGATTTTGGCGTGAAACCGTCTGCTAACATTTGCAATGCTTCTGCATTGTCG
Organism: Aliikangiella marina; assembly: GCF_007004765.1. Classification (GTDB taxonomy): domain Bacteria; phylum Pseudomonadota; class Gammaproteobacteria; order Enterobacterales; family Kangiellaceae; genus Aliikangiella; species Aliikangiella marina. The sequence continues at coordinate 214,861 of NZ_VIKR01000005.1, read as the reverse complement.
AAAGCTGAGTTACCCGTTTGCGCGAGGAACCAATCTTCAACAGTATCGCCAGAAGTATTTGCCGTACCTTTGAAGTTCTCGCCGTTCTCACAAGCCACTACTGAGTGAGTCATGATAAGGCTACCGTCTTCTGCGTTAGCACGAGTTTCTGGGAAGCTGTCAATTTCTAAACACTCACCCATTCCGGCAGGTCCGGTGATAACGAAGTTGCGTAAGATACCCGCAGTACCGTGACGAAGCAGTACACCTTCAGAGTCTTCGCTTGGTGCATTGTTACCACGAACTGTTACGTTAGCAACCGTTGGTGAAGTTAGCGGAGCTGCACCTGGGAAGTCTTCACTGTTGTCAGACTCAAAACCACGATTAGCAGCTGTATCGTTATGCTGTACATAAACGAATTGTGCACGACCAGTCCAACCGAATGCCCAATCAAAGCTGTCGTCGCCGTTACCCGTTAGAACTACGTGACGGACATCAACGGTACCACCGAAGAACTCAACACCATCGTCAAGATTTTCGTGAACTTGGATGTAGTCAACTGTTGTACCAGAACCGACACCAGCGAAAGAGATACCGTTAAGTTCATCGCCAGAGCCTAAAGAGTTACCAGCGTGCTTAACAATAACGAATTTTAAAGTACCAGAGTTATCAGTCGGGTCATCACCACCGTATAGGCCGGCATCACCCTCTGCATTGATACCACAGTTCGCTAACTCAGTCGCATCAGCAAGGTCATCGCCATTACCGTCACAAAGGTTAACCGGTGCGTTCCCAAGAAGCACTAATCCACCCCATTGGCCAATGCCAGTTTCTTGACCAGTTACATCTTGAACCGAAGTCATTACGATCGGTGCACCAACCGTTCCAACTGCTTCAATTTTCGAACCACGACGAGCGACTAAAAAGTCGTCTCCGGTTTCACCGAAGATAGTTGTTCCGGCTTCGATATAAAGCGTCGTATTGTCAGCATTGTCGTTACCGACCGCTGTACGACCTTTTAATACCCAGTGAGCATCATTAGTTAGCGTAACGTCTGCAGTAAAAGTCGTATCTGTTGCAAGCTTGTAAACAGGCTTATCAGTAATTTCAGGATACTCAGCAGATGCGTTAGTCGCTAGACCTTGCTGTAATGCATTTTGAACGTCAGCTGGGAATCCGCCGCGAACGCCAACAGTCCAACCTTCCATCCAGTTGTTAGTACCATCGAAAGCACCAATATAATCAGTTGAATCGAACCAAGCATCAACCGTTGAAGCGTCAATACCAGCCCCTAAAAGTGGTGAACCAACCAATGGAACGTAACCATTTAGATCTAGGTTAAGTGCAGCGCTGCCATCGAATGCTAAGTTACCTGATTGACCTAAGAACCATTCTTCAGTTGTTAATGTATCCGTTGCATTACCTTTGAAGTTTTCACCGTTGTCACAAGCCACAACAGAGTTGGTCATAATCAACGCGCCAGAAGCCGCATTTGCACGAGTCTCAGGGAAGCTATCAACTTCCAAACACTCACCCATGCCGGCAGGACCTGTGATGACAAAGTTGTGTAATCGACCTGCGGTACCATGGCGAAGTAAAACACCTTCTGAATCTTCATCAGGAACATTACCACCAACAATTGTTACGTTAGAAACCATTGGATCGGTAAGGGGTGTTGCCGTTGGGAAGTCTTCACTGTTATCAGACTCAAACCCGCGGTTAGCGAATACGTCGTTGTGTTGAATGTATACGTACTGTGCACGACCACTCCAGCCAAATGCCCAGTCAAAGCTGTCATCACCGTTGCCAGTTAATACAACGTGTTTAACATTTACTGTACCACCAAAAAACTCGACACCGTCGTCAAGGTTTTCGTGAACTTGAATGAAATCTACTTCTGTTGCATCACCAACACCGGCAAACGTAATACCGTTAAGTTCATCACCTGAACCAAGTGCATTACCTGCGTGTTTAACAACAACATAGCGAAGCGTACCTGAATCATCGTTAGGATTGTCTCCACCGTAAAGACCCGCGTCGCCTTCTGCGTTAATTGAGCAGTTAGCAAGCTCTGTCGCGTCAGCGACATTATCACCGTCACCATCGCAAAGATTTGCCGGTGCGTTACCAAGAAGGACTAAACCGCCCCATTGGCCGATACCTGTTTGTGCACCAGTAACATCCTCAAAAGAAGTCATTGTGATTGGCGCCGCCGCTGTACCTGCAGCATTGATTTGAGAGTCACGGCGAACCACTAAGAAGTCATCACCACTACGACCCATAATTGTAGTACCGGCTTCGATACTCAAGGTTGCTGAGTTGGCTCTATCTTCACCAACTGCAACTCTTCCGTTTAGTACCCACAATGCATCATTAGATAGAGTCGCATTAGCAGTTAAAGTCCCTGACAATTCACAGACGTTGTCAAAGCTACCGATTGCGGTTAGCTGAGTCGCAAAACTTGGACATTGAAATCCAACTGGCGGCTGAACCACTGGCGGTTGAACAACTTCATCCCCTTCTTGAATGGTAATGTCTCCGCCACCACAGCCAGTTAGCGCAAATACGCCAGCCACTGCACCGACTGAGAGCAATCGAGTAAATTTCATATTATTCTCCAAAACGGATTTATTAGATTGTTAAAAAAACTGGGGTAGGGTAGCGAAGGTAAATTTCAAAAAGATTACAAAAGATGACAGTTTGATGACATCTCAAGAGAGTGATTTTTAACTACTTATAAAATAACAGCTTAGCTAAAAAAGTTAATCCACAGCCGCAGCAATCTCGAGCAGCAGTTGACGTACGGAGAATTTTTTTGAAACTACTTGCAGCGGAAATGCAGCGAAAACATTTTTACATGACAGATTTATTACCAAGAATCTGATTGTTTTCGCGCTTATTGTGACAATATTTAATCAATGTTAATTTTCTGTCATAAAGCAAATTTTCTGTCATTAAAAGCGCTAAACTCTTGGGACAATCGATCGTTTTGACGCCATTGAAATCGCCAAATAATCTAGATTGATGACTTATTGATATGTTTTTTATTGGCCAATGCAAATTGACTTTCAATGTCACCAGACTCTAGCCGCTGCTGGATATAACTTTCGATTTCTTTAACCCTTTCTGGAAACTTCAGATGATCAATATGAGTAAGAGCATCCTGGAGCTCTGTTAGGGTGTAGGTCTCATAACTGGGGGAAACAGACATTATATTCTCGCTTGTTGAGCAACAACATTGATAAAATGCTGCGCAAAGTATAACACAAATGTGACAAGTAGAGCGCTGTCGGTTTTAACCCAAATCACTAAGTTAATTTGATCGAATCTGTTAACAATCTATTCTGAATTTCGCTAAATCCAGCAACAATCACAGCGACCAACATGACTATTGTGATTCCTATGAGATTTAAATAATTACTCGCAAAAACTAGCAAGACGATTGAACCAACCACCCAACTTCGATCCATGTAGACAATCTCTTTGACCAATTTTGGGTTATTGGTCTTTAACGCGACCCAGGCAACAAAGACCGCAAATGGTATTAAGCCAAACCCTATAAACTCTAATACAAGCGGCGAAAAGCTCCCCATATAGCCGGCGATTAACTCGGAAAAAACAATTAAGTCAAATGCACAAACTACTGAAAAACTTGCATTCAAAAACAACACTTTTCTTAATGATATATTTTTCATCATTGATTCCTCAATTTGAGTGTTAATAATATTGACGCTTAAAGAATCGATTATTCCGTGCAGAGTTTCCATTACCTTTGAGGTAATGTTGTTGAAAAGAGATCGATGTAATACTCTTGTTGGATAGCTTGAAGTCAGTGAAATATCGGAGAACTAATGAATCATTTCGGCTCACTTATCAAAGATTGGCGCAAAACTCGAGGACTTAGTCAGATGGAATTAGGGTTTGAAGCGGACATATCGAGTAAGCATATCAGCTTCTTGGAAACAGGGCGGTCACAGCCCAGTCGTGAGATGATAATCCGCTTATCTAACTCGCTTGATATTCCGCTAAGCGAACGAAATGTCTTATTTTCAGCAGCTGGGTTTTCAGAGGCCTACACTCGCAGCGATATTACTCAGCCAGAAATGGCGCCGGTAAAACAAGCACTAGAAATCATGCTCTCAAACCACGAACCCTATCCTGCCGTCGTTTTTGACTGGGACTGGAATATTGTCATGATGAATCAAACCAACCTCCTAATGAGTGATTTCATTAAACAACTCCAACCCAACTTTCCGCAAACTAATAATATTTTAGAAATGCTGTTTGATCCAAATGGGTTTAGACCGTTTGTGAAAAACTGGCAAGAAGTTGCCTGTGTTTTGTTGCAACGACTTCATCGAGAGAAAATAATGTATCAGGACAGACACTCAGGGTTACTGGAAAAACTAATGTCTTATCCCGGCGTGCCTGATCGCTGGAAAAATATGTCAGCGCACCAAGAGTCCCAGCCAATGGTTGATGTAATACTTGAGATCAATAATCAAACGCTTCGTTTTTTCTCAACACTGGCTTCATTTGGAACCCCAATCGATATAACGATGCAGGAATTGACCATTGAGAGCTACTTTCCAAGTGATGAAGCGACCAAAGCATTTTTCGTCAATTTACCCCAATTAATTGCTAACCAAACTCGATAAGATCGGGCTTACAATAGCCTTTTTTTGCCAAATCACTGTTAAGCAATGAGGGTGAATAATAACGAAGAATTTGCGACCTTAAATCCACGACTAAATCACGATTTTTATTCACAAAGTCTGCGAAATCATCATATGACTGAGTAGTTAGTCGATGAGCAATCATTCGGACGGTGAACTCGGTAAGCGTATGGTGAAACTTATCTTTCGCACCAAGACTTACAGCGTAGCTTTTAATACCCTCACAAACCTTTCTAATTGCGACCTTGCAGCTAAACCTATTGAGATAAAGCCAAGCTATTCTTAAGTGTCCTTGGTGATCAAAATAAGCGCTCGGTAGCGAGTGATTTTCAAATTGTGTGAGAAATTGACTGTCTGATAGCATTATTCAAAACCAATAATTTAAAACTAATATTTTTAACCCAGCAACACAATAAACCCTATAGTTATAGACAGGTCAAGGCGACTAAATTGAATTGCTTGAACGATTACTTACTCCTACAATGCAACAAAACTATTGAGGGATTTCTATGACAATTGCGCTATTTGCAGACGATGCCTACCTTAAAGCTTGCCAAGCTAAGGTCACTGCAATCAACGAAAGAGGCGGCATTATCTTAGACCAGACGGTGTTTTATCCAACCGGGGGTGGCCAGCCGGGTGACTCCGGCACTCTATCAATCGATGGTCGGACTATCAACATCGCTACAACCATCAAGGATCGCGATACAGGTGAAATAGTCCATGTGCCAGCAGACAACCAGCCAGAGCTAATGATTGGCGAAAACGTTCAAGCTAGTATTGATTGGCAACGACGTTATCTGCATATGCGTATGCATACCGCATTGCATCTTTTGTGTTCTGTCATACCTTGCGGTGTAACCGGCGGACAAATTGGTGAAGCCAAAAGTCGCCTAGATTTCGATATTGGGGAGGCATCACTCGATAAACAGGCCATTAGTGAAGCATTACAGGCTTTGGTCAATCAAAATCTTACGGTAACCACCCAATGGATAACCGACCAGGAGCTCGACCAATCACCTGACCTTGTGAGAACCATGTCAGTGCAACCCCCAAAAGGAGCGGGCAAGGTTCGCCTGTTAAAAATCGGCGACACTGTTGATTTACAACCGTGCGGTGGAACCCACGTCAAAAACACCGCTGAAATTGGCGCATTAAAAGTTTCAAAAATTGAAAATAAGGGCAAACGCAACCGCCGGGTGAATATTATTTGGGATGGTGTTCGATAAATCGAAGCTTTTAACGACGGGAGCGGCAAGATATCCACTGTTGAGGCGCTTTTTGTTCCAACAGCATGCGTCTAATTGTCAGCTTTTGTAAAAATATTTTACTGATTCCTAATTTTACAATTTTAGTTACATCTATCGCGAAGTTAGTTACGTATTAATAGTCATACTATTTGGCGACTAACTTATAGAAGGTAACTACCCGTGAAGAATTTATTAATTTGTGCAGCATTTGCTACAGGACTCGCTGGTTTCAACGCTAACGCCGCGAGTGCTATTGAAGTTGAAAATTATGAGCGTGCTTACGAATTAGGTAACGCAGCGATTAAAAACGAGAACTATGACAAAGCTTATACACATTTAAGAGCCGCCTCTGAAATGGGCAATAAAGTTGCGCAGTTTTCACTCGCATTAATGTACATGGAAGGCAAAGGTGTTAAACAAAATTACACCGAAGCTTACTTATGGCTCAACGTTGCTTCTGAAGCCGATGAACGAAAGTGGCGTAAAGTCAGAGACCAAATCAAAGATGCCCTATCGGAACAGCAAAAAGTCGCACTTCAACCTTATGTCGATGACTATCTCGGAAAATATGGTGCAGAGGCACAGGAAGTCAGTTGTTACAAAAAAGCACCAACGGGAAGTCGAATCAAACGCATGACTTGTGTGAAACAAATCGACGCGCATGAGCGACGACTGTAAGACTAACTTATATAAAATAAATAAGCGCACCATGAGTGCGCTTTTTTATTTGGCATAGATTCCCAGCCATATTAAAAACATTCGTATCGATAACAGTATTGCCGCGATCGATATCATCACAAACAAAATACTGAGAATATGATAGAAGCCTCTCTTAATTCTCACTTTTAGCCGTTTAAGAATTTTTTCAGAAGGATCTGGAATAGCAGGTACATTAGGAAACAGTTGCGCTATTGAATAAAGCAACATACTCCAAATAAAGCCCATAATACTTGGAATAATATAGACATCGCTTTCTTTCGTGTTTTCATTCAATATTGAAAAGCCCAGTAAAGCGAGAAAGCCACTCCCAAAGAGTATCGCAAGTCCTTTAGTCCATCCGAGTTTTAAAGATAAACGAGAGAAAAAATTTAACATTCAAGTTAACCATGTTAGGGTGATTCAACTAAACTACTCTATCGCCTCGTTGGTGCGCTTAAATTGCAATTCACTGAGTCTTTTATAAAGCGCAGATTCTTTAATTAACTGGTTATGGTTTCCAGTGGCGATAATAGCGCCTTTATCCATCAGTACAATTTGATCAGCATGAACAACCGTCGCCAGTCGATGAGCAATAATTAGCGTTGTTCTACCTTTCATTAGTTCATTCAATGCGGCTTGAACATGATGTTCACTTTCAGCATCAAGTGCACTAGTAGCCTCATCGAGTAAGAGGACTTCGGGGTCTTTTAAGATCGCTCTTGCTAATGCAATTCTCTGCTTCTGTCCGCCCGAAAGTCTGACGCCTTGTTCACCTAAAAAGCTGTCATAACCATCAGGTAACATCGACACAAACTCATGAGCATGAGCTTTCTTAGCAGCGGCAATTACCTCTTCCCTCGTTGCCTCTGGTCGACCATAGCGAATGTTGTGCCACACATCGCTACTAAATAAAATCGGATGCTGCGGAACAACGCCCATGTGTTTCCTTAGATCGGTCGGATTAAGTTTTGTTAACGGGGCATTGTTAAATCGTATTTCACCATCTTGAGGATCATAGAAACGTTGTAATAATTCAAACAACGTTGTTTTTCCAGCACCAGACGGACCAACTAACGCAATTACTTTGCCTTTTTCAATACCAAGATCAATATTTATCAACGCGGGATCATCTGGTCTGGACGGATAACGGAAGCTTACGGCGCTAAATCGAATGACCTCTTTCGCTTGACTATCCATTGTTGCTAGCTTGAGTGGTACGCGTATTTCACTTTCAACCGCCATCAGATCAATAAGCCGCTCAGCAGAACCTGCAGCTCTTTGAAGTTCTCCATAAACTTCAGCGATGGTCGCAAATGACATCGCTACCATAATTGCATAAAAAACAAATGCCGCTAACTCTCCAGCAGTGATCACACCATCAAGAACATCACTGCCACCAACCCACAGCATGACACTAATCGCGCAATAGGATAAAAGTATTGCTGCAGCAATCAAAACTGAGCGTTGTTTTATTCGCTTTTTTGCAACTTCAAATGCGTTTTCGGCTTCTTGGCCGAATGCTGCTTTTTCTTGAGTCTCATGAGTGTAGCTTTGTACTACTTTGATATTCTGAATAATCTCGCCAGCATAGGTGCTAATATCAGCAATACTATCTTGGCTCTTTTTCGCTAATGTTCTGACCTTTTTGCCATAAAACATCATCGGTAATAAAACAACCGGAACCGAGCCGATTACGATGAGCGACAGCTTCAAATTGGTAACCAATAACATGATTAAACCGCCAACTAACATCAACGCACTTCTCAACGCCATCGAAAAAGAGGATCCGATGATTGATTGTAATAGCGTCGTGTCAGTTGTAAGTCGAGACATCAGCTCACCACTACGATTCTCTTCAAAATAGCTTGGGTGCAAACTGACGAGTTGATTAAAGACTTTTTTGCGAATATCAGCACTGACCCGCTCGCCTAGCCATGACATGAGATAAAAGCGAGTAAAAGTTCCTATGGCTAATAAAGCAATCATAACAATAATAACCCCAATTGCGTTTGCTAATTGTGCCTTGGAGCCCTCGACAAACCCACTGTCAATCACCAAGCGAACCCCTTGTCCAAGCGATAAGCTGACAGCCGCAGTGAACAATAATGCAATTAATGCCGCTGCCAACATCTTTTTATAGGACAGCACAAAAGCAAAAATAGGGAGTAAATTTTTTAAGGATTTTTTGACTTTTTCGTCGTCTTTTATTTCGGGCATTGGAAGGGTTACTTGGAAGCGTTTTTATTAGTTAATACTTTTACCCTAAAGATGATTAATCCGCTACTACTTAGTAGTAACGGATTCAGGTAATCTGAATTCAGTCTACATCCCCTCCATCATAGACTGTTTGGTAAATCCCTTAGGTGCTTTAAAAATATCGGCGGATAAATCTTTACTTGAAATTGATTGCAATGTCGATGTCTCAAATAATTGTCCATTTTCAAACTCTTTAAATATGACAGGAAAGCCATTTAACTTTTCAATTTCGGCGAACGGCGATTCTTCATCGGCAGGCATCATACCCTTCATGGAGTCGAGAAAAGCACTAAAAAAACGATTCATTTCTTCCAGTGACTGCTTTATTTCTCCACCGTTTTTAATCTTTCCCCACGGCGTAACACACAACTCTCTGAGTTTCTTTTGACCAGAATAAACCTCATGGATCTGACAATCATATCCAGCTGCGGAAGCAGATTTTCCTGTTTTGACAATATTTTTTGTTGGCTTAGGGGCCGAATCGTCCGCCATTCCCATGCGTCCAGCCATCATTTTCTTCATCATTTCCCGCTGCTCAGGAGGCATATTTGCAAGTTGTGCTTCCATTTGCTTTTTCGCCGCATCCATTCTTGCTTTTAACTGCGCAAGTGAGGCTTGATCCATTACATTGTACATTCGCTGATTCACATCGGCCATTATCATGGTTTTTGTCTGGCTATCGAAGATCAGTTGAGTGCTATCGTCTTGGGCAGGATCAACTGTATCAACTCTCATTTTGCCACCGTCTATCATCATCGTGGAATTTCCAGGTGAGCGGTCAGGTCCAGTAATTTTCATCTTGATTTCTGTTCCAGCCGAGACTGGAAAGATGGCTATTGATGCGAACAAAAAGCCCGCTATTAAGGTGTTTCCGCGTTTCATCGGAGCCTCCATGCTTTTAGATTGAAAAAGAAATTTTGGTATAAGTTTTGTCGAACATCCTAACTTATTGGCCAATCAGGGTCTATCGATTAAATAGTCCCTATATATTGGAAAAGCAGTCGACTCTCGGATTATATTTGAGCAATGTAACGAAACACAAACTAATTAGTCACAAATTTAGCAAGGTTAATACCCGTCAGGTGCCTTAACCGCTAACTTAAAGACGCTAGTTGCAGGAGGAGAGCTATGAGTAATCCCATTATCGATTGTGCAGTACATGATTATGTCGAAATCGCATGTATGTATGGCTTCGATTTAACGCTCAAATTGGATGATGAGAGTACCTGCCAAGGCAAGGCTTTAGATGTAACCATTGACAATAATCGTGACGAATGCCTCGTGATTGAGGAGAAAGGTAAGACTCTGCAAGTCGTTTTGAATCGAGTTAAGTCGATGAAAGTCATCAACGAAAACCCTCATTTTGAGATAGTCGACTTTTAAGTTTCCCCAAACTACACCTCTGATTTTCACCACGCTATTGCGCACCTCAACTATTACCTGGGGTGCGATGTTCTTTATGTGTGTTATGATCCGCCATCAATAAATACCCTGGCAAATAAGACCTGATTGTTTAAATTATGATCCGCTTTAAGAAGTTGTCCTTGTTTCAAGGCAGCAAACAGCTCCTCGATAAAGTCGATTTAACCCTCTATCCCGACCACAAAATCGGGATTGTTGGCAAAAATGGCTGTGGCAAGTCTAGCGTATTTCAGCTATTAAAAAACGAGCTAGCGGCAGAGCAAGGTGACCTCGAATTTCCACCCAAATGGCGCATTAGTTCCGCTAAACAAGAAACGCCGGCAAGCGACTTAAGTGCTGTCGATTATGTCTTGTCAGGTCATCAAGAATATTTCCAATTAACGCAAGCTTTGATCGATGCAGAAAAACAGGAAGATGGTCACCGAATCGCCGAAATTCACGCTAAATTAGAGGCAATCAATGGCTGGTCATTGCCTTCTGAAGCGGCGAAATTGCTGACAGGATTGAGTTTTACTGAAGCACAAATGGCTTCACCGGTAAAAGCTTTATCAGGCGGATGGCGGATGCGTCTTAACTTAGCACAAGCGCTGATTCAACCGGCAGAATTATTACTCCTCGATGAACCCACCAACCATCTAGACTTAGAGGCAGTCTTGTGGCTCCAAGATTTCTTGAGAAAATATCAAGGAATGTTGATGACTATCTCTCACGACCGTGATTTTTTAGATAGTTTTTCAACGCATATCCTTCACTTCGACAATCAAAACATCAATTGCTATAGCGGTAACTACTCCAGTTTTGAAAAACAGAAACATGAACGGGAAGTGTTACAACAAGCTCAATTTGAAAAACAACAAAAAGAGATTGAGCATTTAGAGAAATTCATCACCCGATTTAAAGCTAAGGCGAGTAAAGCAACCCAAGCGCAAAGCCGAGTAAAAGCTTTGGAAAAAATGGATCGGGTCAGTGCCGTGCAAATTAGAACCAAGTTCGGGTTCGAGTTTTCCCCCATAAACAAGAACATCACCGAATTGATCAATATTCAAGATGCAAATGTTGGTTACGAAGATAAAAATATTATCAATCAAATCCGCATGCGAATATTAGCCGGACAAAGAATAGGCCTCTTAGGCCGTAACGGCGAAGGCAAGTCCACACTTATTAAACTGATTTGTGGCGAGCTTGAGGCAAGAGGCGGAGAGCTCAATCGAAATAAACATTTTGCTGCGGGGTATTTTGCTCAGCATCAAGTAGAACAACTCAACCTCGATCAATCCCCGGTTTGGCATATCCAATCACTGGGTACTGATATCAGCGAACAAGATGCAAGGAACTTTTTAGGTGGCTTTGCGTTTCATGGCGATAAAACACAAGATAAAGTAGCCGGTTTTTCCGGTGGAGAGAAAGCTCGCCTTGTGCTAGCCATGATTACTTGGCGAAAACCCAACTTACTACTTCTAGACGAACCTACCAATCATTTTGATATCGAGATGCGCGAAGCTTTGGCGCTAGCACTTCAAGATTACGACGGTGCTGTGTTATTAGTCGCCCATGATAAAAATTTAATGGAAAGTGTGGTTGATGAGTTTTGGTTAGTCAATGATGGCAAAGTCAATCCATTTAATGGCGATTTACAAGACTATCAGAAGTGGCTAAACGAAAACCGATGGGGTGCGGCGGCTAAAGCAGATGTCAAAGAGAAAAATAATTCTGCCCAAGCTAAAAAGGAACAAAAACGATTACAGGCTGAACTTCGCCAACAAAAAGCACCACTGACTAATCGACTTAAAAAAGTTGATCTACTCATTACCAAACTACAAAATGAAAGCCAAGCGCTTGAAGAATTATTAGCCGACAATGAGCTCTACAATGATGCTAATAAAGAAAAAATGACTCAGACCGTTGATCGATCTAACCAAGTTAAGATGGAACTCGAACAACTTGAAGAAGAGTGGTTAGATTTATCAGAAAAAATAGAAGGATTTAGCGAATGAGCGAGTTAACCTATAAGAGAATACGATGAGAAAGACCCAACGATTTATTGCCGGCGCAAGTTGTCCAAGTTGTAATGAGCTCGACTCACTACTCGTGGATAGTGTCGATCAAAGTATAGAATGTGTCGAGTGTGGCTTTACGCAAACCGCCGAAGAGAGAGATAAATCGAATCAGGCTGAATCACCCAAAGTCAAAACGGCCCCCAAAAAAGTCGAAATATCTAATATCATTCGTGTCAACCAATTGAAAGACTAACGTAGTTTGAATCATGGAAACGATGGACAAAATAAACGAACTCAATCAAATTAAAAGCAATGCAACCTTATTACATTCTAAAGAAGTGATTGATGAAGCATTAGCCAAACTTCAGTCTCAATTGACCAGTGATTACGCAGAAAAGAACCCGATTTTCTTGGTGGTCATGAATGGTGGTTTGATATTCGCAGGCAAGATTTTACCTTTGTTGAATTTTCCAATACAAATCGATTATTGTCACGCAACCCGTTATCGAGGCGCAACCACCGGTGGTGAAATCGAATGGCGCGCTAAGCCGCAAATGGACCTGAGCGGAAGACATGTCATCGTAGTCGACGACATTTTAGATGAAGGCTTTACCCTGCAAGGTATCGTTGCCGCTTGTGAGTCGATGGGTGCACTTTCAGTAAAAACGTTAGTATTGATTGAAAAACTACATGATAGAAAAGCCTTCAAAAATATGAAACCTGATTACTGCGAACTTCAAGGCCCCGATCAATACTCGTTTGGTGCCGGTATGGATTACAATCATTATTGGCGAAACTGCGATGCTATCTACCTATTAAACGAGTAACTAAATACACAATAACCAGCAGAGAATACCATTGATTACTAGCGATGAACTAAAGCCTATCAACAACTTGGTCATTCTTATGGCCATGCGTGATGAAGCGCAGCCTATAATAAAATCGCTTGAACTCAAAGAGAACTTAGGTGCCTTACATGTACAACTACCGATGAGGTGCTATCAGAATCAAATTGGTCGGATCAATGTTTCACTGGTTATTGCAGGCATCGACGACCGTCATCAAGTCGATAATATCGGTAGTGAAGCAGCAACGCTAATGGCCTATGAATCGATCACACAATTACAACCCGATCTTATTATTTCTGCTGGAACGGCAGGGGGTTTCGCCAGTCGAGGTGCTGATATTGGAACAATTTATGTCAGCGAAGAACACTTCGTTTACCACGACAGACATGTACCGATTAAAGGTTACCATGATTCTTCGATAGGTAAATACCCAGCGGCAAAGGTGAGCCGACTAGCCAAAAACTTACACTTGAAAACGGGTATTATTTCAACCGGCTCTTCTTTAGAAAAAAGTGACAAAGATATTTTAGTTATCGACGAGCACAACGCCGTCGCCAAAGAGATGGAGGCTGCTGGTATCGCGTGGGTTGCGATGTTATTCAATATTCCAATGATGGCATTAAAATCGATTACTAATTTAGTTGACCACGATAATAAATCCGAATCTGAATTTATAAAAAACCTAAGTTACGCTTCACAATGTTTGCATGATAAAGTTTTAGAAATAGTTGACTACTTACAAAACAAGACAGTCCAAGATTTAGAATAAAGATAAAGATTTTAACTAAACAATAAGTCAACATATCTTTACGGAGAAGAAAAAATGATCAAAGCGAGTGCTGATTTCTTTAGTCGAGTTATGCAACGTTGGTTACCGGACGCATTCTTGTTTGCAGTCATACTCTCAGCCATCGTTTTTCTCTGTGGAATGTTTTTTCAAAATCAATCTCTAATTCAAATGGCTGATCACTGGGGTAACGGTTTCTGGAAGTTACTCACTTTTTCGATGCAAATGGTTTTAATTCTTGTCCTAGGCCATATTCTAGCGATGAGCAAACCAGTCAGCGTATTTCTACAAAAGATTGCTTCACTAGCAACAACACCAGCTCAAGGTGTTGTACTAGTTACGATTGTTGCAATACTTGCCGCATGGATTAATTGGGGATTTGGATTAGTGGTCGGCGCTTTAGTGGCCAGAGAAGTCGCCTACAAAGTGAAACAAGTCCATTTTCCTTTGTTAATTGCATCAGCCTACAGCGGATTTTTAGTATGGCATGGCGGTTTATCAGGCTCTATCCCACTGAAAATCGCGTCCACCAACCAAGACTCTCTCAACGCCCTTTTGAATGGTGAAATCATCGCTGTTTCGCAAACAATTTTCGCCGTAGAAAATCTCATTATTGTGCTTGCGTTACTCATAACCTTGCCTGTTATCAATTTTTTAATGATGCCAAAAGATAATATTATCGAATTGGATTATCAAAAAGATGAAGTCGCTAAGCGGGACCATCACGAGTTATCGCCAGCCGAAAAACTAGAACATAGTCCAGTAATCACATTATTACTTGCAGCCATGTGCGGGCTTTATTTATTTAATTATTTTTCAGCAGGTAATGGACTCAATTTAAACATCATTAACTTGTGCTTACTAACGCTGGGATTATTAATGCATGGAAATCCATTTAATTATTTAGCCGCTTTAAAAAAAGCAGTCTCCGGGGCAAGTGGAATTATTCTACAATTTCCAATCTACGCAGGCCTAATGGGAATGATGGTAGAATCTGGTTTAGCCGATTCAGTCAGTAACTGGTTTGTCGAAATATCAACTCAAGACTCTTTCCCTGTTTTAACATTTATTAGCGCCGGAATCGTAAATTTCTTCGTTCCATCTGGCGGTGGTCAGTGGGCAGTACAAGCCCCCATCGTTATTCCAGCGGCACAAGAACTTGCAGTACCCGTTAAAAATGCCGCGATGTCAGTTGCCTGGGGTGATGCTTGGACCAATATGATTCAGCCTTTTTGGGCATTGCCGCTGCTTGGTATCGCGGGTTTAAATATTCGCCAGATCATGGGTTTTTGTACCGTCGTATTTATTTGGAGTGGATTGTTAATCGGTACGCTAATCTACTTTTTATATTAAAATTAGATAGCTAATCGGAACCCATAAACGGGTAAATCTTTTTGACGAAAATCGAGATCAGCTGATCGAATAAAACCAAGCCCCTCGTACATTTTCCAAGCAATGTCCATTGCTTGCGTTGTATGTAAAATTACTTGCTGATTTCCATCCGCTTTAGCTTGTTGGATACAATAATCAGTTAAGGCTTTACCAACGCCTTGTCCTCGTGCATTTTCGCCAACACCGAGCAGACGAATACCTGATGCATTTTTTACTTTTGGCGCTTCACCGCCTGAACCATAATGGGCCATATCACTGAAATACACCAAACCACCCAGTAAATTATTTTCATCATCTTTCGCGACAATAACTCGAGTATTTTCTTGTTCAGAGAATTTACCGATATCAAGTAACATCTGATAATACTCCGGTTGCTCTTCTTTAGAGGGGAAGTCTTCAAGATTGGCATAAACATCTGCCAT
Organism: Aliikangiella marina; assembly: GCF_007004765.1. GTDB lineage: Bacteria > Pseudomonadota > Gammaproteobacteria > Enterobacterales > Kangiellaceae > Aliikangiella > Aliikangiella marina. The sequence goes on along the minus strand of NZ_VIKR01000005.1, from coordinate 199,133 downwards.
CAGTTGCCCAAGCGCTAAGTATTCGTTGCGATAGATATCTCTGATATTCATTAAGTCGGCCTTTTTAGTGTCTGTTGGTGTTTTTTAATGTTTTTTTCTGGTTTTACTCACTAAGTTGATAGAATCATTTATTTTTGGTTTTGCAATAGTTATGCTAATTAGTTATTAATTTTGACGCCGACTCACTCGATTTGGATTACAAAAGAATATACTAGTTATCAAATGGTTAGCTGATTTTTTGAGATTCTTTTTAAAAATAGCCTAACTAAGAAGCGCTTGCAGGAAAAAATATTCAGTAACATCCGGAATGTTTATTCAATTTCACTCCAATATTATTTCTGATAGGATGATATTTAACCAATGTCTCTTGACTTCATTTTTCAATGAAGCAGGCTTAGTTTTTGAGAACGAGAGGCCCGACTATGCAGCTAAGCGGTAACAAGGATTTAGAGTCGAATAGCATACTTCGCGAAAGGTTCGATTTTGATAAATGGAAAACTCTGCACGAAACTGACCCTCAAAAATTTGAATTAACGCGACGACTTTACATGGAAAAAGTCATCGAAATGACCTCCGAAAGAAACAAGCGCAGAATGCGTGGCTTAGTTTTTCAAGTTGACGCCATTCGAGAAAAATCAAACAACCCTATCAAATCTTGTGTCGATATTACTAAAATGATGTGGGATAGTTTTTACCAACTGCATCAATTACTCAATGAGTTCGACGTGCAAGTTGATTATCCAGTCAGAAAATTTGAACAGCCTCGTACCGCGCGATTACTTGAGTTTCGCCGCCGCTAAATAATTAATTTCGATCCATGATACTTGGCGTGATTTCTTTTCCCTAAAGCAGCGCTAGAGACTATCTGATCTTTATCATTTCCCAACCGATAGGCTAATGATAGAATTGCGCCAGTTGTTTATTAATGAGTTTTCTTCATGATAAGAATTGCCACCAGAAAAAGCCCGCTCGCATTATGGCAAGCAGAATTTGTAAAAGCAGAACTGCAAAAATTCCATCCAGGACTCAAGGTTGAACTGGTGCCAATGTCTACCAAGGGCGATAAGATTCTTGATACACCACTGGCGAAAGTGGGTGGTAAAGGATTGTTTGTAAAAGAGCTTGAAGTGGCTATGCTAGAAGACCGCGCAGATATTGCGGTTCACTCAATGAAAGATGTACCGATGGTGTTTCCGCAAGGATTGGGGCTGGCTGTTATCTGCGAGCGAGAAGACCCATTCGATGCATTGGTTTCCAATAAATTTAACCGCATCGATCAGTTACCAGAGGGAGCGATAGTCGGCACTTCCAGTTTACGGCGCCAATGCCAGCTTAAAGCGAAACGACCTGATCTTCAAATTCGCGACCTTAGAGGTAATCTCGGAACTCGTTTAGGCAAGTTAGATGAAGGCCAATATGACGCTATCATTCTTGCCTCTGCTGGTCTGATTCGACTGGAGATGCCTGAACGGATCGCTGAGAGAATACCGGCAGAGTTTATTTTACCTGCCGGCGGGCAAGGAGCCGTTGGCATTGAATGCCGGCTTGATGATCAGCAAACCCTTGAATTGCTTGCTCCGCTTAATCATCCAAGTACCGCGACTCGCGTTCTTGCCGAAAGAGCCGTTAATAACCGGCTACAAGGTGGTTGTCAGGTGCCAATCGGCGCATTCGCTCAATTAAACAACGAGCAAATTACCATTGAAGCACTCGTCGGTTCGTTGGACGGGAATACGATTATCCAACGCTCAATCACTGGCGATGCTGACGCTGCTGAGAAGCTTGGTATTGAGATCGCTGAATCCTTGTTGTCTGCGGGCGCTGACAAAATTCTCCAACAAATCGGCGCTCATTGACCATAAAGTGTGTTTAGCCTACATTCTTGCTGCCGAGCTGTCGACGAATAAGCCAATACAACAAGCTAGATAAAGCGTATTTAGTTCGGTATTCAATACTGCTAAACTGATAAAAACTTCATCGGAAAGAAACGACGTGACTACAGACGCCGCGATAGAATTCGATTCAATAGTCGTCACTCGGCCATTGGGCCAGAGCCCGGAATTGGCCGCTAAATTACAACACGCTTTAGCCAGCTTGGATAAACCACCTCAAATCGAGCACTTTCCGCTAATCCGTATCGAGCCTTTGCAAAATGTCCCGAGTGAGTCAATAGTCCCAGACATGGTTATTTTTATCAGCAGCAATGCGGTAAAGCATTTTGCCCATCTCGAGCATCTAAAATTCACCGTCGCTGACAGCCAGCTTTTTGCTGTCGGTGAAAATACCGCAAAGTCAGTCAAAGATTACCTCTCGCGAGATGCTTTTTATCCACAAAAAATGAATGCTGAGGGTTTATTGGCCTTACCCGAGTTGACTAATGTAATGGGCCAACAATGGCTCATCATCAAGGGCGAAGGCGGGAGAGCACTACTACGCGAAGTGCTATTAACGCGGGGGGCGAAGGTAACCGAAATAGACGTGTATAAACGCTGTTTACCTTCACTTGAGGCGCAAAAAGGGATTCAAGAAAAAGCCAAGCGTCGCCCGTTGTGGCTTATCAGCAGTGCTGAAGCTTTGAATAACCTGCATCGAATCCTTGGCTTGTCTGACAATGCAGAGCACCACACCAAAATTATCATCACCAGTGAGCGACTAGCAGAACTTGCATTACAAAAAGGGTTTATAATTGTTAGCCAATCAGCAGGCGCCGCAGAAGAACAACTGGTACAATGTGTGAAAAACCTTTTTTACAATCAGGAATAGCAGAAAATGAGCGATGATCCCAAGGACTCCTCAAAACCGACTGAAGACCAATCAAAGGGTCAATCTCAACATAGGGATTCAAACCAAACTGACAGCAAACATTCACCGCACGGAGAATCGACTGATCAAGTTCATTCAACAGATGCTAGTTCCCTCAAACCTGACAGTAAAAAGAAACAAACAGACAACTCGACTGTAGATAGTCAGACGCCTGAAGCTGTCAATCGCAAAAATTCCGATGATCATAGCGGTAAACCGAGTAATATTAAAAACATCAACACTAAAAATGACAAAGATGACAATGAGATTGATAAAAACAATCATTCGAATAGTGGCAATGAAAGTATCATGAAGTTATCTGATGAAAAGCCCGCAGAAGAAAAAACCCAACAACCGATTTTTGACAATAAATCAATGCCAAAAATGGAGACTCACCGTCCAAGTAAAAAACGCCCTATTTATTCGATTGTGGCAATCATTCTTGCATTACTTACGCTTGGCGGTGTCGGCTGGGCGGCTTACCAGCAGTTTTTGATGCAACAAAATTGGCAAGAACTACAAACCAAAATCAATAATCAAGTTACTCAACAGCTTGCCGCAAATCAAGAAAGCGCCCAGATCGCAAAGTCGAGTCTCGCGACGGCCAATCAAAATCAACAGATCGTTAATCAACAACAACAATTAATTCAGCAATTAAGAGATTCACTTACCATTACCCAAGAAAGGCTAAAAGATCTGTCAGGGCGTCGCCATCAAGATTGGTTACTCGCTGAAGCTGAATATCTCATTAAACTGGCTGAATTTAAAATCACGCTAGAAGGTGATAAACGGACGGCAATCGGTTTGCTTAAAGCCGCTGACGAAAAAGTTAAAGATATCGGAGATAACAGTCTGATTGAGTTACGCCAATCGATCGCGCAAGACATCGCGAACCTCCAGCTAGTGATCGCCCCTGACATCAGTGGTATCGCCGTTCAGCTTGATGCAATTAGTGGCCAGATTCCTTCTCTCAGCCTTATTGCGCTTGAATTTAAACCCGTCGAAGAAAAACAATCAGCCGAAGGCGAAAATCGCGAATCATTAAGTTGGTCGAATTTTTATCAACAATTTCTCGATGACTTTGTCACGATTAAAGATCACAGTGAACCACGTATGCCGTTGATGACCCTCGAACAGCGCGGTTTGCTCAATGCCAACTTACAACTAGCATTACAACAATCACAAGTCGCTGTCCTCCGATCTGAGCCAGGTTTATATCTGACAAAAATTGATAATGCGATAGAATGGATTGAAACTTTTTTTCAAAAAGATGAGCTCGCAACTAATCTATTAGCTGAACTGAATACGCTGCGCGATACTAACATTGTGATGGATTTACCTAAGTCACTCGATTCGCGCAAGCAAATTGAGCGTATCAATCAGGATAGACTTTATCAGTGGTTAGATGCCACCCAACCAATCGATGCAAATGAGGAGCAGCCGCAATGAAGTGGAAGCTTTCCTTACTCATCGCTCTGGTAGTTGGCGGTATTGGTGGATCGGCAATAAAAGAGCTACCAGGTTTCGTTATTATTGCTTACGACAAAACCAGTGTCGAGATGCGCTTGTGGGTCGCGGTCTTCTTTATTTTACTGGCGTTTGTACTATTATTTTTTACCATCAAAATTGGTCGAAGTATCTTTGCAAGCGCTGGTCGAGTGAAAAGCTGGAGTAGCGATCGTAGCGCAAAGCGTGCTCGAAGAAAAACGACGCAAGGGATGCTCGCTTTTACCGAGGGGCGATGGAAAGCTTCTGAAGACGCAATGATCGGCGCAGCCAAAAATTCGGATACCAAGTTAATTAATTACTTGATCGCTGCCCAAGCAGCGCAACATCAAAATGCTGAAGTGAGACGAGACGCTTATTTGCGTCAGGCGCATCTCGCAGAGCCCGATGCAAAAACAGCGATTAGGCTCACCCAAGCGCAACTCCAATTGCAGCACAACCAATATGAACAAGCGCTCGCCAGCCTTAATGAACTAAAAGCGATAAATCCCAACCACCCTTATGTATTAAAACTCCTCGGCGAGCTCTACGAGCGCTTGCAAGACTGGACACGAATGATCGAACTCATACCTGCGTTGAAAAAACAACAAGTGTATCAAGGCGAAGCATTACAAGATTACGAAAAACGCGGTATTGCTGGTTTACTGAGTAAGCAAGCAGAACTGGGTCAAATTGAACAGCTCACAGACGCTTGGCAAAACCTCCCGGCGCAATACCGAAAGACTCGTTGTAATATCCTAATCTATGCAGAGTTATTAATTGAATTTGATCAAATGGACGAAGCCGAAGCGTTAATTCGACCGCTACTTAAAAAGCAAGCCGACTCGCAAGTGATCAGTCTTTATGGCAAGGTGGTTAGTAGTGATCCCGCAAAACAACTGACTTTTCTAGAAGCTTGGCAGAAAGGTAAAAACCAAACACCCGTTGAAACTTTTCTCACCCTTGGAAAAATTGCTTATCATGCGAAGCTTTGGGGAAAAGCGCGTTTCTTTTTAGAACGCGCCTTGCAAATTGATCCCAATGCAGAAGCCTATCTTTACATGGCTAAAACATTGCAGCAGCTCGATGACCAAGATCATGCCAATGACTGTTTCCGCCTCGGACTGGAATATGCTGCGATACCGAATAGCGAAGCGAATTTACTTGCTTTGCCCGATGGTAGTGACGACATGGTAAATAGCGACGTATTACCAAAATTTCAAAAGTTAGAATCGAAAGGTTAGGTTGAATTTTATTGTCTTAATCAAGATTTAATTACCGATCAGCGGAGCCAAAACGGGCGGCTTTTCGTCCGTTTATGCTAACCAAAGACTACATGCTTGTAATAAGTTTTTTAACGCCGGACAAGTGTCGACGACTAATTTCAACCATACTGTCACAATCATTCATGGTCACAAAATTGTGACCCGCAGCGTTTTTATGAATCCCGGTAATATATTTTTTTGCTACTAACGCATTCCGATGCACGCGGATAAAATCTGCTTCAAACTCCGCTTGCAACTCTTTTAAGGTGTCTTCGATAATTGTCTCACCGTTTACATGTTTAACGGTGACATATTTCTGATCCGCTTGAAAATAAAAAATATCGGCGATAGGAATAAGTTTAATGTTACCGCTAATCTTAGCCGTTATATTGGTTCGACCTTCAGGCTGAGATTTAATCGCCTGGAGTTGTATCCGGTTTAGCTGGGAAGCACGTTCAATCGATTCAGCAAGCTTTTCCTGACGAACCGGTTTTAATAAATAATCAACTGCATTAACTTTAAAAGCATCTAGCGCATACTCGTCATAGGCCGTGGTAAAAATAATCGCAGGACTTTTTTCCATTTGACTTAAATGCTGAGCAGTCTCTAATCCATCGATCCCTGGCATGCGAATATCCAGCAACACAAGATCGGGTTTTTCAGTTTGACAAACCTCGATTGCTTGTTGGCCATTGTTGGCCTTGAGTATTGTCTCAACTCGTGACATTTGTGCCAGCAGTTGCTCCAACCGCTGTTGCGCAAGCGGTTCATCATCAACGACTAATACTTTCATTCACAAACTCCTGAAGTGATAGGTTGCTTTGAGTTGATTTCTAAATTCGATCACTTTGATTCATCTGCCTGCTTAAGCGGGATACTCATGGTGACTTTATAAAAATCTTCATCAGATCGCCTATGCAGATTAGCTTTACCAGAATAGATCACTTCGAGCCGCTGTCCAATATTTTTTAAAGCAATACCGTGACCTTTGTGACTCGGTTCGCGTGCACGCGGGTTAGCAACACAAATTTTCATCAAGTCCCCCTCAAGCTCAGCAGTTATATCAACTGTTCCCCCATCGGGAAGCATTTGAATACCATGATAAACAGCATTTTCTACTAAAGGCTGAACCGACAAGGGCGGTACTAAAACTTGTAAACAGTCGGCGCTCACACTTTTTTTCACTTGCATCCTATCACCCAAACGAATTTTCTCGATGGCAAGATAGCGCTCAGCATTTTGTAACTCTTCGGAAAAAGGGATTAAGTCTTGTTTGTTTTCGAGCGTCGCTCTAAACAAGTCACTCAGGTCCTCAATTGCCGCTTCGGCTTTGGCTGGATCGATCCGAGTTAAACTGGCGATAACATTCATGCTATTGAAAAGAAAATGCGGTCTGATTCTCGCTTGCAACGCTTCAAGTCTGGCTGATGCCTCTGACGCGAGTTTTTGTCGGTACTGTTGTTGTAAATAAAAGTAACGAAGTGCTACCGCACCAATCAAGCCAGCGATTAATACATGACGTAAAAAAATGTTGCTTTGTGCTTGCTGTGTCAGGTCAATTGGAATTTGCCAATAATAACGGATAACAACATAGGTAAATACGAGCGTCGCAAACAATATCACACTCAAGCTGAGCGCCCCTGAAACCCAATCACTATATTTCGCGAGCCACGGTCTTAACCAACAAAGCAGACTGACAGAAATTAATGCAATAATTTGAATTGAAATCGAATAGATACCAAGTAGATTCCATAGGTTAGCTTGCGGTTGGAAATTCAACAAGGTAAAGATGACCGCTAAAAGCTCACCAACCAGAACGACTAAAAATAGCGACTGCGGCTGACAAAAGTCTGGCAGGAAAAACTCTTGGGCATCTTTCGCTTTTTTAACTGGAAGCATACTCGTTATAACTTTCTTTTAATTAGATGTTGCTAGGCACTATGTTGAAGCCAGCCGGGAGTTTTACTTTTTATAATCCAAATCAACGGCTTAACTATAGCAGACCATAACACAAAGCCGCAAAAAGAAGCACTCGAAGACATCGGTAACCTGACTTAGTGGCGTTTTTAATGCATAAGCGGATACTAAGAAGCTCGCCTTTATTCAACGCAACTTTTTGCAGGCCAGATTAAGACTTGGTCGATATTTTTTCTCAAGCACACGACCTTTAGGTTGATCCATTAGCCAAAACAAACTAAAAAGCGTAAAGTCTGTGCATCATAAAAGTAACAATCCCACTGACGGAGTGACTATGAACTTTAAATCATTGATTACTGCATGCCTTGTCTCGCTTGCAACGGCTACCGCAGCAAGCGAAAAGCATGAGGGCAATAAATGGGATGTCAACAATCCGCCTGGAGAAGCGTATCAAGCCAATATTGAAGTCAATGAAGGCACTTGGATGAACATCTCTGTGAGTCCCGATGGCGAGACGATTGCCTTCGACTTATTGGGGGATATCTATACGCTACCCATTAAAGGGGGCAAAGCCAAGGCTCTGACAAAAACAATCGCTTGGGAAATGCAGCCTCAATTTAGTCCAGACGGAAAACAAATCGTATTCACCTCTGATGCGGGAGGCGGTGACAATATTTGGTTAATGGATCGCGATGGTACTAATCAACGACAATTAACCAAAGAGTCTTTTAGGCTTCTCAATAGTCCCACTTGGAGTCCAGATGGACAGTATATTGCCGCACGTAAACACTTTACTTCTCGCCGCTCGCTCGGTGCCGGTGAAATTTGGTTGTACCACACTGCAGGGGGCAAAGGTTTACAACTAAACAAGCGCCCCAACGACCAAAAGGATCTCGGAGAACCGGCATTTTCTGCGAATGGTAAAAAGGTTTTCTTTTCTCGAGATTCAACCCCAGGAAAAATATTTGAATATAGTAAAGACTCCAATCAAGTAATTTATGAGATCTTTTCTATCGACCGACTAACAGGTGAAATCAAGAAGGAAATTTCTGGATTTGGTGGGAGCGTTCGCCCAACACCATCACCCGATGGCAATCTCATTGCTTTTGTACGACGGATCCGCAACCAATCTAGCTTGTTCTTAAAAGATTTAAATACCGGCGAAGAGTTTCCAATTTACCAAAAGCTTGATCGAGATATGCAGGAAACTTGGGCTATTCATGGTGTTTACCCCACCTTAGCTTGGACCCCGGATAGCGAAAACCTTATTTTTTGGGCGGGCGGAAAAATCCGCAAATTGAATATAACTACACAAGTGGCTGAAGAAATTCCTTTTCAAATAACCACCAGTAAAGCAATGCGTAAAGCCGTTAAATCTCCCGTAAACCCATCACCTGATAAGTTTGATACCCGCATGCTGCGCTGGGTTCAAGTGAGTCCAGATGGCGATCAGGTAGTTTTTCAAGCGCTCGGGCAGCTATATACGCGCAAACTACCCAACGGCAAACCCAAGCGCCTCACTAAGGCCGATAATGAATTTGAATTCTATCCATCTTACTCACCTGATGGCGACTACATAATCTATGCGACTTGGAATGATCAACAGCAAGGAGCGATCAAAAAAGTTCGAGCAAGAGGTGGCAAAGGAACCAAACTCACTAAATCCAAAGGAAAGTACATCGCCCCAAAATTTTCTCCTGATGGTAAACAAGTGATTTATCAAAAAATTACCGGCGGCTGGATAAATTCACCTCTCTACGATATCGATCCTGCGGTCTATCGAATGGACGCCAAAGGTGGCAATAATCAACTGGTAACCAAGAACGGTCGCGCGCCTTTCTTCGCCAATTCGATGGATCGCATCTATTTAACGCGAAGTCAGGGACAAAAAATTAGCTTAGTGAGCGTCGATCTTAATGGCCAAGATCCGATCACCCATGCGACCACTCAGTATGCGAATGAATTTTCATTGTCTGCGAATCAAAAATATTTAGTGTTTAGAGAGCGCTACCAACTGTATGTTACACCTTTTACTCACGCGGCTCAGGCGATTGAACTATCACCCAAATCGACTAATCTACCGCTGCTTAAGGTCAGTACAGAAGGCGGCCAATACGTTTCTTGGAGCAATCAAGACGCAGCGCTTAATTGGTCCCTCGGTTCGACCCTTTACCGCTTAACCTTACCCGATCCGAAAAATTGGAAAGATGACCAATCAGCAAATCGCCGAAGCATTGAGCTTGGCTTTAAAGTTAACAGTGACATCCCAAGAGGCTCTACTCTATTTATTGGCGCGAAAATTATCACGATGAAAGGCTATGAAGTCATTAACGAGGGAGATATTTTGATCACCGGTAATCGGATTAAAGCTATCGGTGAAACGGGAACACTTTCGGTGCCGGATAATGCCAAACGAATAAACGCTCGCGGTAAAACGATCATCCCCGGCTTGGTTGATGTTCATTGGCATGGCAGACAAGGCACCAACCAGATAACGCCGCAACAAAACTGGTATAACCTGGCAACTTTAGCATTCGGTGTTACGACTCTTCATGATCCATCGAACAATACCCAACAAATTTTTTCCGCTGCCGAGCTTGCAGAAAGTGGCAAGATTGTCGCCCCCAGAATTTTCTCTACTGGGACAATTCTTTATGGTGCGGAAGCTTCTATTACTGCAGAAATTAATAGCCTTGAAGATGCGGACGATCACTTAAAAAGATTAAAAGCACAAGGCGCTTTTTCAGTTAAAAGCTATAACCAACCAAGGCGTGATCAACGACAACAAGTCTTGCAAGCCGCTCGCAATAATCAAATGATGGTTATGCCAGAAGGAGGCTCCACGTTTCAACATAATTTAACGATGATAGTCGACGGACACACGGGGATTGAGCATTCTATTCCGGTGGCTAAAATATACGATGATGTGAAACAACTATGGTCACAGAGTGAAACCGCTTATACGCCAACTTTAACCGTCGCGTTTGGCGGAATCTGGGGCGAAAATTATTGGTACCAACACAGTGAAGTCTGGAAACACCCTTTACTGTCCAAACTCGTCCCCAAAAGCGTTTTATATCCCCGCTCAATTCGCCGTACCATGGCCCCTAAAGAAGACTACAACCATATCAACAATGCGACAGTTGCAGCCGAACTCCAAGACCTGGGTGTCAAAGTCCATATCGGCGCTCACGGTCAGCGTGAAGGTTTGGGGGCACACTGGGAAATGTGGATGTTTGCCCAGGGCGGTATGACACCTTTAGAAGTGATTCGTGCATCAACCATTGATGGTGCGCGTTACCTCGGAATGGAGCAACACCTGGGATCCTTGGAAGTCGGTAAACTTGCTGACTTGGTCGTGTTGGATATCGACCCTATCGAATCCATTTATGAGACAGATAAAGTTAATATGGTCATGAAGAACGGACGTTTGTATGACAGCCAAACAATGAATGAGATTGGCAATCACCCAAAGAAAAGGGCACCAATGTTTTTCGAATAATAGTCTGCCGATGAAATTTACTTTGGCATATTGGAGTTTGCGACATTTCATCAAATCTCCCTTGAAAGTTGGGAGGAGAACCAAGTCATCCACGGATTAATAGGCTTAATCCGTGTTACAGGAGTTTATCATGCTTAAACTGAAACCAAATTGTGAAAACTGCGATAAAGATTTACCAGCGGAATCAATCGAAGCGATGATTTGCAGTTATGAGTGCACCTTTTGCTGCGACTGTGTTGATAATGTCTTAAATAACGTGTGTCCAAATTGTGGCGGCGGGTTTGTTCGTCGCCCTATTCGTCCTAAAAAGGCGTGGCGCGAAGGCGTTTCGGTTATCCATCATCCTGCAAGCGAAAAGCGTGTTCTTAAACCGGTAGATCAGGATGAGCATCGGGTTTTTAGTCGACCCATCGTCGACCTTGCGGCTAAAGATAGATAGTCTGGGCGTTGCTCATTTTGTAATATTTTTTATGTGGTTCGGACTAGTTTAAAAGCCCCGCCGAATAAACCCAGTAGTAAAACGGCGCACAAACAATCCAACCAATAATCAACACTTTAAAAAAGCTATCGGTATTCGGTTCAATGATATCATCAATTCCTACGGAATCGGTTTGCTCGATAGGAAAGAAATGGCGATAAGCTTTTACCAAGCCCAAGCCAACAGCAACCGGTAAAGTAACCGCAATAATAATTAAGAAAACCGTACCGATTGCACCTGAAATAAGCTTCGCCATAAATTAACTTTGACCTTTTGGTTTATCTATTGTCATTCGACGTTTTACGTTAAAGGTTAATTGCTTGAGAATCAAGGTAGCGGGATAAACTCTTCATCGTCACCAGGAATCTTGGGGAATAGCCCCTCATTCCAACGGCGTTTGGCTTCTTCAATTTTGGTTTTGTCAAAAGACACAAAGTTCCAAAACATATGTGGCGGTCGCTCGAATGGCTCTCCACCTAAAAGCATAAACCTCGCGTTCTCTACAACTTCTAGTTCACAGTCTGCGTCATCATAAACCACAAAGTCGCCAGCACTGTACTCAACGCCTTCAAGTTTTACTTTACCCATTTGAAGGTACATCGCAGTTTCTAATGAACCACAAGGTCTGCCGAGTTTTGCTCCCTGCTCAGCGATCACATCCAGATAAAACATGGGTGAATAAGTTTTGACTGGCGACGTTCGATTATAGGCTTCTCCAGCAATTAAGCGCATTAACAACTTTTCTTTATGGATATAAGGTAATTGGGTTTTCGGGACATGCAAAAAACTGGGTTCAATCTCAGCCTTGGCTTCAGGTAATGCTATCCAACACTGTAAGCCATCTAATTGATGATGACTACCGCGCGTTTCGATCGTTTCTCTCTCTGAATGGACGATACCTTTACCTGCGGTCATCCAATTAACATCACCCGGAAATATCTCTTGGATAGACCCCAAACTATCTCGATGAAGCATACTGCCTTTGAACAGGTAAGAGAGCGTTGCTAATCCAATATGAGGATGAGGCCTTACGTTGATGCCAGTTCCCGCAGGAAATTCGGCCGGTCCCATATGGTCTAAAAAGATAAAGGGACCAACCGTACGCTTATCGGCATGTGGCAAAATTCGTTTTACCGAAAAGCCGCCCAGATCTTTTGAAGTCGAACTCAATAAAATTGCCATGTTTTGTCCTCAAGTTAGTTTGAACGATCGGCGCTAAAGATACGCTCCAAATCAGCCCGGCCTTTGCGACCAATCTCAATGAGTTTTTCTGTATCGTCACGGTGTTCAAGCGCGTCCTGTAATAAGAACTCATCATGAACCTCAAAACGATCAGCGCTTTTAAGTGCCTCACCGCTGGTGAATCCCATAAAGGCCAAAGTATCCGTAGCAGCTTCTAGACTTCCTTTAAACACTTCGCGAATCACTTTATCTGCACCTGCTGCTTGTAGCTCCCAAAAATCAGCACGGTTATGTGCTCGAGCAATGATTTTTATTTTTGGATAGTGCTGCTTCACTAGCTCGATGACATGCTTGGCAACATTCGAATCATCAATCGCAATTAAAACGACTCGAACATGATCAATACCAGCAGCTTCTAAAACATCGAGCCGCGAAGCATCGCCAAAATGCACTTGATTCCCGAACCGCTTAACAAAGTCGATATGCTCGGCATCTTTATCTAAAGCAATAAAGGGGATTTTATTCGCCCCAAGAATACGGCCAGTCGTCTGACCAAAACGACCAAATCCCATAATCATGACTTCAGGTTCTTCAGAATATTCTATCCTTCCGGATTCTGTTGTCGTTTGTGGTTTCGACTTAAGAAGTCGACTAATCAGGGAAACCAAGGGAGACGTTAATGCCATGGATAGTCCTACGACCAGGTTGACTTGACCTGCGGTTTCCAGAGAGAGAATACTACCGGCGGTCGCAGTGCCCATTACAACAAACGCAAACTCGCCACCCTGACTCAGCATCAAGCCAATCGTTAATCCTTGTCGCCACTCAACCTGCGCCATCCGCATCAGGCCGGCAATGATAAACGTTTTGACTATCATTAACCCCACAGCTAAACCGAGGATTACCAAAGGACTTTGCATAAACAATCGCAAATCAAGCGTCATTCCGATAGCGATAAAAAATAGCCCCAGGGTTAGCCCTTTGAAAGGCTCAATATCACTTTCCAACTGATGTCTAAAATGCGAATTAGCCAGCATGATTCCAGCAATAAAAGCGCCCATTCCCATGGATAAGCCAGACTCTTGCATAATGTATGCGGCACCCACGACTATCAATAAGCTCGATGCAGTCATGCTTTCTCGGCTGCCATATCTTGATACGATTGTCAGCATTGGATTAAGCGCAAATCGGCCAATGAGTAATAAAACAACAAGTGCACCTAGACCCAGCCACCAAGGCTTTGCCTCACCAGTAGAAACGGTTGCGAGTGACTGAACTAAAAATAGAATAGGAATTACGGCTAGATCTTGCAACAGCAGAATGGAAAAGCCACGTCGACCAATGGGCGTCCCTAAAATACCTTTCTCAGCCATCAGCTGAATCGCAAAGGCGGTAGAAGACAGTCCTAACGCCAAGCCAATGACAACGCCGGTAGACATATCGCCGACAAATAAAAGGATGAAAACGCCGATCGCCGCCGCTGAAATTAAAAGTTGACCCAGACCAAGCCCTAAAATATGTCGCCGCATTGACCAGAGTTTGTCGGGGTTGAGTTCTAGACCGATGACAAACAACAGCAAAACCACCCCAATTTCAGAAAAGTGCAAAATACTTTCTGGTTTATCAATAAAATTAAAACCCTGCGGCCCAATCAAAATGCCAGCCACCAAATAACCAAGAATCGCCCCGAGCTTAAATTTACGAAATAGCGGTACTGCAATCACTGCAGCAATTAAAAAGAAAAGAATAGCGCCGAGAGGGCTGTGAGCTTCCATCGAAAATTCCGCGTTTGATTTTTGTTTTAATCCTTAAGATAACAGTTAATACGCCAAAAACCTATTAACAGAGCCTATGACGTAGATAAAGCGCTCGAGATATTTGAAATTTTTACCTTTCCTCGATAAGGTGCAACAACGCAATGAATATAAGGCCGCTTAATGCAATCTTTTTACTGGTTTGACTTTGAGACTTTTGGTGCTAATCCAGCCAAAGACCGACCATCACAGTTCGCTGGAATTAGAACCGATTACGACTTTAACGTTATCGATGAGCCTTTGAATATTTTCTGCAAACCGGCAGATGATTTTTTACCTCACCCTGAAGCTTGTCTAATCACGGGGATAACCCCGCAACAAGCCCTTGAGAACGGCCTGTGCGAGCGAGATTTTTTTCGTCGCATTCATTTGGAACTCGCGGCAGCCAACACCTGCGCAGTGGGTTATAACAATATCCGCTTTGATGATGAAGTCGTACGTTTCGGCCTTTACCGAAATTTCTATGATGCTTACGCAAGAGAATGGCAAGATGGAAATTCTCGCTGGGATATCCTCGACATGTTGCGAATGACCCATGCACTTCGTCCGCAGGGTATTAACTGGCCAATCAATGATGAGGGAAAACCGAGTTTTAAGTTAGAGTTATTATCCACCGCAAATCACATCGAACATGAAAACGCCCATGATGCATTGTCTGATGTGTATGCAACAATCGCCATGGCCAAACTGGTCAAAGAAAAACAACCTCGCTTATTCAACTTTCTATTTGGTTTACGCGATAAACGAATGGTCATGGCGGAGATCGATCTTGTCACCAATAAACCATTTATACACTGCTCAGGTATGTTAGGTCCGGAACATCAATATTGCGGTGTGATGATGCCCTTGGTCGCCCATCCAACGAATAAAAATAGTGTCATTTGTATAGATTTAAGTAAACCTTTTGGGGATTTTTCCAGCTTGGAACCCGAGGAGATAGAGAAGTTGATTTTTACACGACAAGACGAGTTACCTGAAGGTGAATCTCGCTTGCCAATTAAAGAAATTCATTACAACAAATGCCCGGCAGTCGCACCGCTTGGTGTGTTAAATTCTGAAGCGCAAACTCGCCTCGGTATCAACCTTAAGCAATGCCAAACAACAGCCTCCCAGTTAAAATCTTCAATCGCAGAGATTCGCGGGAAACTGTTAACCGTGTATCAGCAAAAGTCTTTTGAGCCGATTACGAATCCAGATCATGCCCTTTATTCCGGCGGCTTCTTTAAACCCGCTGATAAACAAAAAATGGACCAGATCAGACGTTCCTCCTGGGAGGAGCTAGCAAATACCCAGTTTCAGTTTATTGATGAACGATTAGCGGAGATGCTATTTCGTTACCGCGCCCGAAATGCGCCAGAGACACTCAGTAGTGCAGAAAAAAATCGCTGGCAAGTATTTCGCCATGAGAATTTTTTCGATGAAAAGGCAGGATCTGCTTTACTCTACAAGGATTTTTTGGCTACACTCGAGCAGCTACAAAAAAATAATAATAACGATCCCTTGATTTTAAAGCGTGTCAAAGAATACGCTGATCAACAAATAGCGAGCTTAACATCGCCACAATAACGTGGTCTAAATTGTGTAATCTGCAACAACGCACACTAATAAAAACTCAAGTTAACGCTCGATATAAAACAATATTATAAAAATGTGGGAAAAGAAAAATGAAATACACACCGTTCACGTCACTCGCGTCAACTCGATATGTAAAAACCCTACGAACTGCGAGATTAGCAACTAAGTTGGGAATTTATGGCTTTTACATTACGCTTGCCATCGCTGGAATCGTTTATTTAACTGCCGAAGGTTCATCAGCTTTGTTAACGGTTAATCAAGTGCTTGTTAATGGCGTACTAACGAGCTTCGGCTTGATTGCAAGTGGTTGTAGCATGGCAGTGTTAGTTGCGATTAGTTCCAATCAAAATTAGTATAACTCGTTAAATTATTATTCCTGCTCGTTAAAAGTTATTTTGGCTGAACGATTTTATAATCGTTTTTTTCGTCGTATGATAGATTGATAATTTCATCGACAGGATACCGAGTGCACCAAGATTATTCTCAAAAACCGAGACCTTTGATTGGCATTAGCAGTTGCTTGATGGGACAAAAAGTTAGATATGATGGTGAACATCAGTATCAGCCCTTAATCCATCAATATCTTACAACGACTTTTAATGTGATGACTTTTTGCCCCGAAATGGCTATTGGACTCGGTGTGCCGCGTCCCAAAATTCAGCTAGTTGAAAGAAACCGTCAAATCATTTGTTTGGATCAAGCCACTGAAACCCTCGATTACACCCAAAAGTTAGCCGCTTGCTGTGACTCACAAAGTTCATGGCTTGAGCAAATTTGCGGATATGTTTTTAAAACTAAATCGCCGAGCTGCGGTGTAAGTAAAGTGAAAACTCGTCGCGGGAACGCTTTAGTCGCTGATGGACAAGGTATATTTGCAACAGAATTGATGAGACGATACCCAGAGCTGCCGGTCATTGAGGAAGATCAACTAGCCGATAAACACGTTAGAGAAAACTTTATACAAGCGGCTATAAGCTATCGACCACAGATTAGCCCGCGCTAGCCTAACGTTGCCAATTGAAAACTACTGAGGACTGGTGTTTTCAAGTAAAGCATCGCGAATTGCTCTCGCATTGTACAGCACCGACATTGCACCGCCATAAGACCAAGCAGGCGACATAGCAAATAGTCGATTTTCTCTAACGATTAGCGAATCTTGCCAACGCGACGATTTTCTTAAATCCTTTACTATGTCACTCGGTTCGACATAAAGCACGATACCATCTGGTAACGCCATCAGTTCGCGGTTAGTAATATCTTTTTCACCCCACTTGGAGCGACCGATCGGTAGACCGGTTTTGAGCCCTAATAATTTAAGGGTGTGCATAGGAATACTATTTTCTCCATACACTAAGCTTTTGTTTAATGTGCTAAAACGAGCGATTGTGACTTTAGGCGGCTGATTATTAAAATGCTGATTAATTTGTCGTTTGATTGATTCGATCTCAGCGTCTCGCTCAGCGAGTTTGGATTTTGCGAATTGGCGCTTTTGAAAAAGTTCTGATATTTGTAAATATCGTTCTCGACTTTTCTTTCCATTAGTGCGGTACTTATCACTGAAACTGTTGTAATACATCACCGGAGCAATTCTCGAGAAAGGCCGCGCCAATTTTTTTTGATCGGTACCAATAATGATCACATCCGGTTTAAGCGAGCGAATCGTCGATAGCTTAGGTGAGCGCCGTAAACCGATATCGATTATCGATTGAGGTAACGCCGGTTGCTGAACAAACTTGCGATACAACGCTAATTCTGGCGCGCCTACCGGTTCAACTCCAAGTTCCAGTAATTGTTCCAAAAGGGTCCAATCAGTAACCACAATGCGTTTGGGTGACTCTGTGAGTTGATGTTTGCCAAAAGAATCCGTTACTTCAAAACTTTCGTTCGCCCGAACTGCTTGAACACTGTAGAGCGAAAAGCTAACAGCAAGCAGCATAAGCGCAATCACTTTGCTTTGCATAAAACTTGCTATTAGCCAGTATCGCTTCATGGTTAGCTTTTTGATTAACTTTTGTAGTAGGGATACAACTCTTTGCTTTCTTCGCGAAGCGCAAGTAAACAGAGCATGCCGACGACCATTATGCCGCTAACGATATATAAGGGCAGTCGGAAACTACCGGTCAGCTCGGCGACAATGCCCGCCATAACCGGCGAAATAATTTGCGCAATACAATAACCCAGCGTCAATTGCGCCATCACCTGAGTCGCTTTAAGACCATAGAGCTTACCAACCGTACTTAGGGTTAATGAAATAATACCGATAAAGGTCGCACCAAAAAGGATGGATGCTAAAGCGGTTGTATAAACGCTGGTAGAGGTTGCAAGTACAATATTCCCGACAACATTGAGACCGAAAACAACTTTTAATGTCGTTAAACGACCGACTTTTCTCGCGATGCGATCCCACAACAGGGCAGCGATCGTCGCGCTAATACCAACCAATAACCACATCCGCTCGCCTAAACCTTCAAGCGGTTGAAGCTCAGTGATTAGCGAGGTGAAAGTAACATTCGCTGTATTACTAAACCCGGCACAAAAATAGGCTGCTGACATTAACATTAACCAACGCTTAGAAGGAAGTTTCCCTTCATGATTGGCATGATCCATCCGCGACATTTCAATTTCATTTTCCTTTGGCATAGGAAGCAATGCCACCGCAGGAATAAAAAACAAAAAACCGACCGTAGATAACACCACCCATTGCCATCGCCAATTTAATTCGAATAACGAATCTAACGACGTTGCTTCAACAACCAATGCACTCACAATAATGCCAACGCCGAGTCCAGCAAAATGGATGCCCAGCTCTTGGCGATAACCATTGTGATGCAACCAGTTAAGGATTAATCCTGTACCCAACATAAATCCTGTCGCTGTTGCCACGCCGGCAAAAAATCGACTGGCATACCACACGATTTGATGTTCATGAGCAGCCATAATTACCGTGGCAAACGCAGCGACAAAAAGGCCATAACGATAAAAGAAGTCCTTGGCTCTTAAATCACTCACTAACCACACGATAAACAAACCAGTTAGATAGCCCCAGTAATTTATCCCAGCAAGAAAACCAGCCTCACTTGGCGTGATGCCTAACTGTTCTTGCAAATTCGGGATCATCGGGGTCAAGCTATAACGAGCAATACCCATACTCAAAATCAGAGCACAAATTCCGGAAAACAATACCGAAAAACGAGTTGCTTTAATCAAAGACTTTCTCCTTCTTTAATCAGCTCGCGTAATCGCGCGCGGATTTCATTAGGGGTTGAACTATGCCGCATTGCATCGACCAACTCACCTTTTTGATTAACGAGATAATAGCGAGAGCTATGACGAAACGCTCTGCCTTTATCAAATTCTTCTAAATCATTGGGCGCATAATAAGAGCCGTATTCATCGATCACATCACGGATTTGATCGAGCGTACCGGTCACACCCACAACATTTGGATGATATTTTTTCGCGTACGCATCCAACGCTTCATAGGTGTCGTCGGCGTCAACACTCACTAAAATCACTTGAATATTGTCGACTTCTTGTGGCTCCATCGATTCAAGAGTTCGCTGGATAGTTCGCATTGAAACTGGACACACTTGAGAGCATTGGATAAAGCCGAAATAGACAATCACTAATTTGCCACGATAGTCACTCAGTGATACATCACCATGCAAACTGTTCAGTGTAAACTCACCACCCAAAACGCCATCTTCACCACCAACATTGCGAGAAGGTAAATCGTCAGAGGTCAGTAAGACATAGGATAAAATCACGACAATCGCCGCGCCGATCACCATTGCAGCATAAGTAATTCTTTTAGAATAATTATGCGTCGTTTCCATCTAGTGACCCATCATCATATTGTGATTGAGGTGCGCCATGATCCAAATTGATCCAACAATCAATATCGCCACCAACACGACCACAAAAACGGCTGACGTGTTATTCCAGATTTGATCGGAGGATGTATTCATGTGCAAAAAGAAAACCAGCTGCACCATAATTTGTGCCACAGCAGTTATCAAAATAACAATTACCGCTGTGGTACCACTGACCGCTTCAGTCATGACGATCCCAAAAGAAAACGCCGTTAGCACAATGCAAAGTAACAAACCAATCGTATATTCTTTTAGACTACCATGGGCCGCTCCGCCGTGATGTTTTTCTGTTGAGGCCATTTACAGTACTCCCATTAAATAAACAACACTAAATACACAAACCCAAATGATATCCAAGAAGTGCCAAAACAAACTTAAGCACATCAAACGAACCTTATTGTTCTCAGTGAGGCCTTCTTTTTGAATTAAAAAAACTAAAACAATTAACCAAATTAAACCGGCTAAAACGTGGAGTCCATGGGTACCCGTTAGCGCATAAAAAGCTGACCATGCGCCGCTTGACCAAGCTGCCGCGCCGGCTTCAGTAAAATGAATAAATTCATTAATTTCCATTGCAAGGAAACCAGCACCCAAAACCCAAGTTGCACCGAGCCAACTAAAGAGTCCTTTGATGTTACCTTTATTCGCTTCGAGGATAGCAATACCGAAAGTGAAACTACTGAATAAAAGTAGCGCCGTGCCCTTTAAAACATAATCCAGTTCTACTAAATCTTTCAGTTCTGGTGTACCCGCATAATTGCCACCGAGTACTGCAAACACTGCAAACAATGTTGCAAATAAAATCACATCGGATAAGACGTAGATCCAAAAGCCAAAAACAGTATCGCCGCCATAATCATGATGCTGCTCTTTTTCGACATACCCTGTGTAATCTGCTGGCGGTGCTGAAAGTTCTGTACTCATTATTACCACCCTACCTTAAATACTGATTGCTACAGCATCATCTGCTGCACCATCTTTTCCAGGCTGTTGACCTGTACGTTCAAGCTCTTGGCCTTTTTTCAATTTGCCATATCGCTTTTCTTCAATTGCTTCGATTTCCGCTACTTCAACGTAGTAGTCTTTCTTTCTCTCGAAAGCGTAAACAATCCAAGAAACCAACATACCTAAAGTACCGGCGATAGCCATCCACCAGATATGCCAAACCATGGCAAAACCCATCACTAGGGAGAAACCACTGATGACAATTCCTGCCCAAGTATTCTTCGGCATGTGAATTCGTTCATAGCTCTCAGGACGCTTGTGAGCCAAGCCATACTTTTTCAAGTCATGGAAGTGATCTCTGTCTCTCACATGAGGAATTTTTGCAAAGTTATAAAATGGTGGTGGCGAAGAAGTCGTCCACTCAAGGGTTCGTGCATCCCAAGGATCGCCGGTTAAATCACGGTTTTTCTTGTGGTCACGAATACTTGCAAAAATTTGATAGAACTGAGTCAAGATACCAAACAAAATAATCACCGCACCTAAACCGGCAACCATCAACCAATCATTCCAGACTGGGTTGTCATAGTAATTAAGACGACGAGTCATCCCCATAAAGCCAAGTACGTAAAGCGGCATAAACGCGAGGAAGAATCCAACGGTCCAGAAACCACAAGCCCACTTCCCTAGGGTCTCATCGAGCTTAAACCCGGTCGCTTTCGGGAACCAGTAAGTGAGACCAGCAAAATATCCAAAGAGCGCACCACCAATGATTACATTGTGGAAGTGAGCAACCAAGAACAAGCTGTTATGTAATACATAGTTTGCCGCTGGAATGGCCAACATCACGCCCGTCATTCCGCCGATCGAGAAGGTTAAGAAGAAAGCCACTGTCCACCACATGGGTGAGGTATATTCGACTCGCCCCTTGTACATGGTGAAAAGCCAATTGAACAATTTTACCCCCGTAGGGATTGCTATCACCATCGTCGCAATTCCAAAGAAAGCGTTAACACTTGCCCCTGCCCCCATGGTGAAAAAGTGATGTAACCAAACTACAAAAGACAACAACATAATGACCACTGTTGCCCAAATTAACGAGGTATAACCGAAGAGCCGTTTTCGCGAGAAGGTCGCTGTTATCTCCGAGAAAATACCAAACGCAGGAAGAATCAAAATATAAACTTCAGGATGTCCCCAAGCCCAGATCAGATTCACATACATCATTTGATTACCACCCATATCGCTGGTAAAGAAATGAGTACCCATATAACGATCGAGTGTTAATAACGTTAAGGTGACCGTTAAGATTGGGAAAGCAACAACGATAAGTCCGTTGGCACAGAAAGATGTCCAAGTAAATACTGGCATTTTCATTAGCGTCATGCCTGGTGCACGCATTCTTAAAATCGTGACAACAAAGTTGACCCCGGTTAACAGCGTCCCTATCCCAGAGATCTGCAGACTCCAGAGCCAATAATCGACCCCGACCCAGGGACTATAGTCAACCCCCGAGAGTGGTGGATAGGCTAACCATCCGGTAGCCGCAAACTCTCCAACAAACAATGAAACGTTAATCAATAATGCGCCAACCACAAACAACCAAAAGCTCAAACTATTCAAGAATGGGAAAGCAACATCACGCGCGCCAATCTGAAGTGGCACAATGATATTCATCAGACCAACAATAAACGGCATCGCCACAAAAAAGATCATGATTACGCCGTGCGCCGTAAAAATTTGGTCGTAATGTTCCGGCGGTAGATATCCGGCACCGGATTCGCTCGCAACCGCCATGGCTTGTTGAGAGCGCATTAACAATGCGTCAGAAAATCCGCGGATAAGCATGATCAGAGAGGTAATGATATACATGATGCCAATCTTTTTGTGATCGACAGTAGTAAACCACTCTTTCCACAGGTACTTCCATTTACCGAAATAGGTGATCGCACCTAAAATTCCGATGCTGCCAATAACAACCGCAGCAAAAGTGGTCACCAAGACAGGGTCATGGTACGGGAATGAATCTAATGTTAGCTTGCCGTATAACGGATGAGGATCGGTAACGAGAGTATAATTACTGGCCATCTAACGCTCCTGCGTACTGCTCGATTATTTCACTAAATAACAATGGGTTAACAGATGAATAGTGAATTGGTTTGACGTCACGCGACTTAACTCGTAACTGTTTTAACGTGGCTTCATCTAGTGGGTTTGCCGAAGACTTCACTTTCTTGACCCATTCATCAAATCCCACTTCTGAAGTGGCAATTGCTTTAAACCGCATTCCAGAAAATCCGAAACCACTGTAATTTGCCGACAGACCTTCGTATGTCCCTTCTTCGCTCGCCATCAAGTGAACTCGATTTTCCATGCCTGACATTGCGTAGATTTGCGAACCCAATCGCGGAATAAAGAACGAGTTCATCACGGTATCTGACGTCACTAAAAATTCGATGGGTCTATCGACGGGGATCGCCATTTCGTTCACTGTAGCGATCTCATGCTCTGGGTAAATGAATAACCATTTCCAATCCATGGCCACAACTTGAACGACCATAGGCTCTTTGTCAGATTCTATCGGTTTACGCGGATCCATTGAGTAACTGGTAGTGTAGGTAATGATTCCTAATGCAATGATGATCAGGATAGGAATCGTCCACACGATAGCTTCGATAACGTTAGAATGCTCCCAATCAGGTTTGTATTCTTGCTTGGTATTGTTCTTTCGATAACGTATCGGAAACCACACGCCCATGATCGTTACCGGAATAACGACTATTAACATGACCAACGCAGAAATTATTAAGAGGTCCATCTGACCCTCGGCGATCGGCCCTTTTGGATCAAACAGTTTAAAGTCACAAGCACTTAAAAGCACAGTGAGAGAGACGACTACAAGAGTCTTGGCTAGATTAACCATTCGCTTTTACTTCATCCTATTGGGTTAGTGACAGCAATAACCACACTTTTAGTAATGATTCTCATTACCCTAGGTTCAAACAGCGGCGATCCTATATGAAAAAGGTCCGAAGATCACTATAATTTGAACGGAATTTTAAAATTATTTTTAGGCAAAACAGTTTCGCCTAAAATTCTTCTCAACAGTTCGTTACAACCGAACAATTGCTCGAAAAAATTTACTTAACATTTCTATTCTTTTGGGTTGATAACTCTATTTTAAACTGCTTTTTAAGAAGCGCTCTTGAGTATCTTAGGCAAAGCATTAGACACTTAACTCTTGCCTAACTTGGTTAAACCGAAAAATTTTTTAAATTTTGAAATCGTCAAAGGAGGCAAATATTTTTAACGCTTTTGATAAGATTAAGTTATAAAAAATAATCTTTCAGCGTGTATGATAAAACTTTTGAAATGATTTCGAGAACCCGCATTCTCAAAGATAGATCCTACATAATTTAGAAAACACAATTCAAACAGTTAACTTGAGTTAACTCGTTGAGCATAAAAGGCGAATCCTATTTTTTAAAACTTCTGATTACTTTTTAGCGCTAAATTATTAATCTTTTTCACCCCTAAAACTTTCAATAATAAGTTTCTAAAAAATCGACAGAGCGGATACAAAATCATTGAAAGCTTTTTCGAATTAAACATCCAATAATTTACACGATTGAAGAATGTTGACCGGCTACTGATCATTGCGAGTGCATGAATAGCATCCGAGCCATAGAAAATATTACCATTCATTTGCAATACCATACCTTGGTCTATATCGAGCCCCATTTGCGTAATCTGAGCCATCACTTCTGAATTTTCGCGTGCATTAACTAAAACTAACTCGCCGATATCTTCACGAATCCTAACCATCCGGCAGTAGTTATCACACAAAGGGCACTCTTTATCATAAACCAATAAAATTTGATTCTTCTCTGCTTTAACATTCATCACTTCGTTTTTCCTAATAGCTCTATTGTGACTCTGAAAATTGACCGATTTGATAATAAGTGCGACCCAATAGCTTATGGGTAACATCCAACTTAAATTCAAACCATTCATCCGACAATGCCCGCTGGGAAACGGTCATTTTACCTGGCGTTAACCAATCCG
Organism: Aliikangiella marina; assembly: GCF_007004765.1. Classification (GTDB taxonomy): domain Bacteria; phylum Pseudomonadota; class Gammaproteobacteria; order Enterobacterales; family Kangiellaceae; genus Aliikangiella; species Aliikangiella marina. The sequence goes on along the minus strand of NZ_VIKR01000005.1, from coordinate 174,234 downwards.
GAATCTTTATTCGCTTTTTGCCTAACTGAAGAAAAAAGTAATCGCTCTCAAATACGATTGCGCCCGCACTTTCTGAAGGATTGAGTTTCATTCCAAATCCGCAACCCACAACTTCAACTAATACACCATTGGCCTGAATAACTTTAGTTGATTTCACTCGGTTGACTGGTTTGTTCTGGTATTGATAAAAACGGTCCCAAGTCATTCCACCTAATATGCTATTTTCGTAAACATGGACCTTCATAGGAACATTCATTCCTTCATAGAGTGCAAGCGGCTGACCGATTAGTCTGCACACTTGTGCAAACAACTTGCCCATCGTCGACAAGTAAATTTCACTCATTACGCCTTGGTATACCACTGCTTTGTTTTGGTCATCACCAAATCGTTTCTGCACCAGCGGGTGAAGTTTATGCCATTGTGATTCTCCAAGTAATGCCCGGTAACTAATTTTTGTGTTGGGGATTTTTCGAGGCGGATTAAGACTCATAATTCACCTCCTTTTGGTAAATTTCCCAGCGTCGGGCAACTTGAAAAAATTCCTCTAACGAAAACAGGTTGATACAAGGCCGAGCGCCAGCACTCAACTGACCAGTCTGAATTTTTTCGACTAATAACTCCGCCGCAATCGTTGGTACATTAGGTCCGGTTCCTTTCTCGGCGACTAATTGCCAATAGATAGCTTTCTCTTTACCATTTTTATCTAGACCTTTTAGATTAAGATACATTCCACCAACATCACTACCCCAACGATAAAACCAATAACTCATTTGAAGTAACTGATGGGCATAACGAGACAAATTTTTGATTAAATTTATTCGTCTTAACCAAGACAGAACCCACAAACCGATGTGTAGAATGCCCAGCTCCAAACCCGCTTGAAAACGAACGGTTTCTACTTGAGGATAGATAGCCGGCAGTAGTTTCAGATCCGGGATCTCACAATTACTCATCCAGCGCTTACCTATCGGCGAACCAAAGTCATACCGCTTGATATCTTGCCAACCAAATACTGATTTCCATTGCCCCTCGGACAGTGTTTCAAAAGGTCGACCGGTGTAGGATAAGATCGAGCCGACCGTTCCTTTACCCCGCTCAGTATGGTTTCCGGGTGAAATTCCATACTCAACTGATTGAAGCGTTTTAAACTCAGTTAAATAGTGTCGGATAACCGCGTCTGTCAAAGCTGGAATTGTGCTCGTCCCAGTAACCAAAATTACGCCTGCGTCTCTCGCTTGCTGATTGAGCTTTTCGGAAAATTGAGTGACAAATTCAGAGTCATCGGCAAGATCAATGTAGTGACAGCCATATTCGATACAAGCTTTGGCCACCCCATAGGCACACTTGCCTTTTTGTAATTGATAGGGACCGGCAGCATTGATGACTAGATTGGGTTTTATAAGCGATAACTTAGCTTTAATATCATCACTGGTGACATCTAATTGAGCTGTTTCAATTTCAGTATTCGCCGATACCGAAAAATAGTGTTTTGTTTTTGCTAGCTTCTCTCCTGAGCGACCGGCAACAATAATTTCATATTGATAAAAATTAACCAAGCTTTCGACTAATCGTTTTCCAAAAGTGCCATAACCGCCTATCACTAAAATTCTCATGATTCGGCCTCCGATTGGTTAAAGGCATGCAGTGGGTTATTTATTTCAATGAGCTCATTTCTCGGAGGCAAATCATCAGGAAGCTTAATGTTCCCTACTAGACCCAGCCATTCAAGTACTTTCAGCACCCACCAACCTGGATCCAGTTCTCCTTGATTAATCCCTAGTTTCGCTGATCCCGGAAAAGCATGATGATTATTATGATAACTCTCGCCCATGGTTATTAATGACGCGAATTTAATGTTGAATCCTTGAGCGGCAGCCCCTGAAACATGCCAATGCTTTTCCCCGCTGTTATGTGCAAAATAACCGATTAACCAGTGGCCGAGGACTGATATAGAGACTCTCGCGAAAATTCCCCAAACTACCCACTCTATTCCGCCGAGGAAAAACAACACTGCAGCTAAGGGCAATTGTTGCCATTTCCAATATTTTTCCATCCAGTAATAGACTTTGTCGTGTTCAACTTCGGCTTCAAATTCTACTGTTGGTGCGGAGTCAAACTTAAAATCACAAAATAACTGCCAAATAAAATCCTTTCTCATTGGCTGCTGGTGAGAGAAATAGTCATGGCATTGCGGTTGTCGTTGTGCCCAGTCTCTTAAATCATGAGTTCTAATCATCCCCTTAGGACCAGCAAGACCCACAATAACCCCACAGTGAACTAAAAAATATTCGAGCCATTTGGGTGCTTGATAGCTTCGATGAATTAATAATCGGTGCATACCGAGCGAATGCCCCAAGCAAAGCGTTATTGCCGTGGTAATGATAAAAACAAGAAAATTTTCCAAGGACAGTGTCAACGCACAGCCGATTAAGGTCATCGTAAAAATTGAACCCATCCAAAATAGCTTATCGATAGACCACACAACTGTTCCGTCTACTGCTGAGCCAGCGTTGTTTTTCACCCGTTGATTTTCATAGCATGCTTCATTTTTCATCTTATTTTCCGCTTTGATTTGATGTCTGAAGCAAACTTTAGAGAAAAGTTAAGTTGAAAAACTCCTCATTGATAAAAAAGTAACAGATATAATTTTATTCTTTATTTATCAGTGAGTTAAAAAGTTCCAGAATGATAAAATGAGAATTCTGAGGCTAGTTTTGGAAGGATTTTCTATAGTTTCCAGGCGATTGGCCGGTAATTTCTTTAAACGCCGCGTAGAAGTTTGACTGAGATTTAAATCCGGTCTCCATACTAATCGATAGTATTGAAGATTGAGGTTCATTTTTAAGCAGATACTTTGCTCGCTCGATGCGCACTTCTCTCAAATATTGAGAGAAGCTAACCCCAAACTGGGTATTGATTAATTCAGATAACTGATGGCTTGTTAGCTCTGTCGCCTCAGCCAAGGTCGAAAGATTCAGGTTTTCATTTTGGTAAATATTGGCCTGCTGCATTAACTCGTCTAATTTCGCCTTACTTTGGTCGACATCGACTTTACTTAGTGTAGACGTCATATAGCTCAGCTTAACCGCCTCAGTTAGCTCGTTGAGCAAATCCGGGTAAATGATTAATGCTGCCGTTACCAGCATGTAGGCTAACCCTATTCCGTTGGCATAAAAATGATAAAAATAAGCATCATCTATATAGGTGGCCGAAAAGCCAACCACTAACACACCCAGTGCAAACAGCGAAAATGCGACAAAAAAGAAAAATTCAATCTCGAACCGATTTCGATGGGTTCGAAGGCGATACAAAAGGTTAGTCAGCCAGACGCAATAACCCGCGCCAATCAAAAACGCCATAGGTACTGCAATTTCCCGATCAACAATGAAGACAAACGGAACTGGCAAAAAGTGGAGTGCACTAAGCGGCCGAAATCGATATTCCGGAAAAAGGACAAAACGACTGAAGAAATAGAACATAGGCGGGATGGCAAAGGCCAAAGTACGATAATAGAGGGTATCGAGTGGTTGTCCCTCCCACTGGAAATAACTTAAGTGCTCAAGTTGCAAGGCGGCTATCCCAGACAAGAACAAAATCGATGAAATAATCGAAGCGGGCTTTTTATTGTTACTCTCTAGAAAAAACACATAACAAATAATCAAAATCACTGAGATTATCAACGAAAATCCAATATTGAGGGTTGTGATGAGATTTAGCATTGTCTTTGTATTTTTAGAGTTGCTTTTATTGTTATAGCGTATAGAAACGTCAATACCTGAAGAGTAAGCGATTTATTTCAACTAGTCTATGAGATGTTGAATTATGATTTCGAGCCTTTCTCAAAGTGACTCGATCGTAAACAATTGCCGACTAATCATAAACTGTATTAGCTCATACTCGATCTGAAAAATTAGAATTGAGGGTTTGACCTAATCGTACAATTCTTAACTTGCTAAACGACCAATAGCCGATATATCTGAGCGGCACTTGCTGCCATAATCGAGACGTTCAACATTCTTAAAAGTAACACAGAAATATATTATCGATAGCGGACACTCAACGTCCGCATAAGGGGCAGCAAACTTAAGCGGCGGTTTGTTAAACTTGGGCGGAGCACCAAACTAACCGCTGTGTAGTTTTGATGTCCCAGCAGCGCTTTTCAGCGCGATTTGATGCTTTTGTTATACGTCAGTTGCTAACTATACCTTTTTACTAGAAAAAAGCGTTCTGGGCTATTTGGTATGTCTGCAACTTTACCAACGATCTCAAAACCGAGTTTTTGATAGAACTTTGGGGCTTGGAAAGATAGCGTGTCTACCTGTGCAGCTATGCAACCTCGTGCTTTAGCTTCACTCTCCGCGCGAAGCATTAAGTTGGTTCCTAAACCACTACCTCTAGCGCTTTCACTAATCCATAAAATTTCAATTAAGAGTTGATTGTAAATAGTGCGACCAGAAACACCACCAATTATCTTTCCAATGTCGTCAGTTGCAATAACGGATAAGGGTTTCGATTTTTCATTATCCATGTGTGACATGTTGAACTGACGCAACTCAGAAACCAGAGTTTCAAATATCTCTGAGTTTTCTTCATTGTATACGGCAATATGCACTTAGCACTCCTTTCTGGCGTATAACGCCAAGCTAATAAGCGTGTTGTTCGCGTCTTTTTCAGTGTATGGTTACGTGTTTTCACTATCATTGAATACGTTCTTGTCAAACCAAGCCTCTGAATGCAACCAAGGGGGTCAGATCACTTGAAACAGCGACCGACTGTATTTCTGAAAAATTAATACCACCTGTGACTGACTTCAATGTGTAGCAAACAGTCTAATCGCTCAGCATATACAGAGCATAAATCGTCACCGATGCTATTGCAAGGAGGGCAAGTAAGACCAAAATTCGATTTGCAGTAAGCGCTTCAGCTTCTATTTCAATCAGCTGATATTCGTAAGAAGAATAAACTTTCGTGAATGCCCAAAAACTAATTACCAGAAGTACGGCCCAATAACTTTGAAAAAAGATTACCAACAGTACTCCTACCATTATTAGAAGATGCATATAACAGTATCATCCCGAGAAGAAGTAGTAACAAGACATCCACAAGATGAGCAGCTAAGGATAATAGGCGCTACTAAAAAACAGGCTCTCTATAGATAAACAAGTTTCCCCGCATAAAGGACAACTTCTAGTTATCTTTCTCATCTTATTCATAGCAATAGTCTAGATTTTTGAGTAGTGGAGTTTGAGCACCATGATTCGTTATTCTTGAAGCTTTTTGACTCTGCCCCTAATTTCCCAAATTTAAAATAGTTATTTTCCATTACATTCTATCCATGAACTTTTTGATTCTGACTCTAATTTCCTAATTTCTAATTATTAACTTCAAAACAATGTAAATATCATGAGGAAGAACGCTAAGCTTTCAAAAATTTTTCTGGTTAATTAACCGTTTCCATTATGTAATCAACAACATCTTGGTCAACTTGATTATTTACAATAATAATTCGACAAGATCGCTCTGTTGTTCCCCATTTTTCATTCATCGCTTTACAGCCATTCATTGCATATTCAATGGCATACTCTGGTTTAATAAAGCCTATTGCCTCACTTTTGATAGATAATGAACTCATTGCAATAGCACGATGTCCTTTACTATTACTGTACGAATGCCAACTCTTTCTTAAGCGTTTCATTATCGGTTTTGGTAGGGTTGCGGTAATCTTTTTCGGCGCACGCTTGATATCTTTGGTGCTCACTGTTTGTTCTAAAATTTGATCATCGACGGCAATGATTCGACAAGAATTAGGTTTTCTATAATCACACTTTTCCAAGGCTTTATCTCTGGCCAATTCGATGGATGGTTCATTAATCGCGTAGCCAGAATAGTTGGCACCTTTAATAGCATAAGCTCGATGTGTATACGGTCGTGCTAAATAAGCTAAATAGTCATCCAGTTGATAAGTCATCTTAATAGATTGAGGAATTGCTTTAATCGTTTCAATATTGACACTTTGAATGGTAGGCATTTCTTCGACCCAACCGTCGATGGCTTGGTTGTTCACATCTATCAAGCGGCAAGATAGTTTCTTCTTGGTATATTTTTCACAACTCTCTAGCGCAGCGGATTTAGCAACACTATCAACCGACTTACTGTTAGAGTATCCCCAAGAAGTGTCATCAGCGAGTGCAAAGGCCTTGTGCCCAGGATGCTTCAAATAGCGTTTGTACTGTTTAACCAGTTTTGGTTTTCCCTGCAAAGCACTGGGGATTTTGTTATCAGGGAGCGGCCAACTAAGCTCTGAGGCTATTTTAAGTTGTTTTTTCAGTAATTCATATTCAACCGAATCAGTTTCAATATCACCATTGAGATCAACAAGCATACACTGCCTAGCTTGGTTAGAATTTTGACAGTTTTTTAACGCATTTTTTTTAGCGAGTGCTTGGCTCCCATAGTTCCAAGACGATCCCCAGCTTCCATCTTTCGAAACATAAAATGCTTTGTTGTTATTTTGCATTTGGTACTGCAGATATCCTTCTAGCATTTCTAAACTATAAAGTTCGCTCGGGACTGGTGTCGCTTTTAATTTTTCCGTTATCAACAATGAAAAAATAAAGCACACAGTGATTAATATTTTATACATCTATCACTCCATGATATTTGAGATTTAGGACAAGCTTATTAAGTATTGGTGTTGGTGTTGGCCATCAGCACCATATTCGCTAGCAACATGGTCAATTTATAATGAAGCCAGTAAGAAAACTTTCGACTCTATCGCAAAATCAATTCAAAAAAACATTGAGTCACAAGTAAACTAAAACACGCGAGGTTTAAGCATGATTTTATTGATTAAATAACTGATAGAGTCACTAGAAAGTTTTCGCTTAACTAGACATTTTTATTGCTACAAGCTAATTGACTCTGTTGCTGGCACATTGCCTTTGCCTTTTCGCCTGACTCATTACTCATACAGTAATCGAATCGTATGGTGCGTGATTCTGTGTTGAGTTTTGCAGAGGAATCGATTGGCGACCATTGCCATTTTTTTAACATGCGCTTGGTATACTTGGCCACTTTCTTTTTAGCATTAGTTTGCACTATGCTAATATTCTCTGTCTCGCCTGCTTGGTTGACATCGAAATTCAATACAACACAGCCCGTTGACTCTGACATAGCGAGCTCTTTTGGATAGGTGACTGTTTTAGGATCGGTTCTTTGCCAATGTATTTTTTCTTTAGGATTGACATCAGTCACTAGAACATCACCATATAGTTTTTTGGCGCTAACCGAAGTCGAGAGTGTCCCTAATGTAATTACCGAGAGTACTAATATATTTTTCATTTTTTATCGTTTCCTTTTATATTTTAATTTTTCCTAAAATTTCCTTTAACAAATCGTCTTTACTACCCAACTGTTTTTGCCAATCGTCAAGATTACCATTGAAATCCTCAAGACCAGAAATGTCTCCCACTTTTTCGGTAATTTGTTGTTTAAAATCGGCTTTTAAACTTTCCGCTTTTTGTTTAACTTTCTCGCCGACCGCATCTTTTAATAAATTTTCAAGGCTCGATTTCAGCTTGACTTTAGGCTCACTGACGCTACCAGTTACTTTCAAATCAAAATCAACGACCTTTTGACTATTGATGCTCGCTGCTAGCGTTTTTTTCCAGTCACTCAAGCCCTCGGGCGCCGTTAATTGCGGTGAAGTCACTTTGAAGGTCGCACGTAAATCGATTTTTTCTAACGTTAGTTCACCTTGAATATCTGCGACAAAAACACCCGAATCGATTGTCCAAGCACCTTCTTCGGTTTGCATGAGCTGCATATTGGTTACCGGCCATGCATCGATTTTCGAAGACAACTTAGTGAGCATTTTATTACTACTCGGCCAGTCACTGGACATATCAAAACTCGCTTTTCTATCACCATCAAGTTTTAAGTTCATGACTGCCGGATTGCCGGTCAGCCATGGCAAATAACCTAGGTTAAATCCATCACCATCAAGCGTCCAACCGGTATCGCCACCGCCTAATTTAATTTTCTTGATAAGTATTTCTGGAAAAAGTTTTTCATCTTCATAATAAACTTTATCACCAACTTGAACGGCTAACTTATCTGTTTCTGATTGTGATTCAGCCGTTGCAGGCTCACTCTCCATTCCTTGGGTCATTTCGATCGCTCTTTTTACCCATGGCGTATATTTTGGCCCTAGATATTTATCAATAATACCGTCGATACCGTTACCTAGACCAAAATCGCTCATCACGGCGTCCAAATCGGCCTCTGGTCCATTTTTAACATCAGTTAATTGCTTGGCGAGTAAACGCCTATCTTGTTTAAGTTTATCCGATAAGCCGCTGATGTTTTTTCGCTCTGCATCTATCTCTCGCTTCAATTTTTTCCATTCTTTTGCATCTTTTATCAAATTAAGTTTATTTTTCTTAAGACGTTCGGACAGTCGATCATATTCCTTTTTAATGTCGTCTGTTCTTTGTTCAAAGGCCTTTTTATCTAATACTTGTTCCCATTCTCCTTTAAGTTGTTGTTGGGTATCTTTTAACGTGTTGACTCTTCTCACCGTTATTAAGTCGGCTTTTTCAACCGCAGATTTGATATCTGATTCACTTAATTCTGGAATATCAATATCTAGCGTTTCCTGGACAAATTGAGCTGACTTTCGACCGCCAGCAAGCTCACCGCTTTCTGTTCTAGGTGTCGCAGTTTTTACTCCATCTAAGACTAACTCGTCGATTACAATCTTTTTCCAAAGTAATGACTCTGAGTCAATGGCCATTTTTATCTGCGAAGACTCAAATATATTTTCCATCGGTTTATCAGGGTTGGCAGCGTACACTTGATTTAAAGTAACCGATACAGGGAAAAGAGTCAGGTCGACATCGCCAACTTCCACTTTTGCGCCTAATGCCTCTGAACCGACCTGCTCTATTGTGTCGCCGATAATCTTGGGGGCGAGTAAAACCCAAGAAAGCGCTAGCAACACCAGAAGTGCGATAAAAACACCAATACCCCACCAACGAATAATTTTCATGATTACCTTCCTCTATGCCTTATTGTCGTTTTCAACAGAGTCGATGATTAATTGGCTGTACTGTCATACAACTGCCAAAACTTAGTGGTTTTTATCAATCTAACAATATGAAATTGTTCGAAACGTTGCATTAATTTGGTTCGGTATTGATTGACTAACAAGATTGACACTGGGTAGAGCACCACCGCAGTAATAACGCCGATTACTAGGCCGCCGATTACGCCACTGAAATAAAAATTACTCCAACGACCAATCAAAGTATTGTAAAAACTCTCCCAAAACGGAATCAGCGATGGGTTTTGTAAAATAGAAAGCCCGATCGATTCGGCTCCCGGGGCAATTAATACCCCCAATAAGGTCAGTAACGGCCACGCGACTAAAAACACAGTCAAATTAACTCGCAGAATTAACACGAAAAAGAAAATGACAATGTTATGAAGAGAAAATAAAGGCGTAAAGCCGACAATGGCTGCTAAGGATATTGCCGCGGCAATTTGCCCAGGAGATTGCTCTGAATTAAGCACCTTGAGTAACTTTGCCAAAATGGAAAGCATGATTTGTCCCTCTAATTAAAGTTCTTATCGACTTCGCTACTGCTATTTTAAATCCCGTATTACCCGATTGAGAACAGCAATGCTACCGATCAATGTCGAACAAGGCTGTTGCAGTCTAACAGCTAACCGCCCACTAATCACAGTGAATGACCAAATACCCGGTAACGCCAGCTCAGATTGGGCATTTAATATTCTCAAAGTACAACAGCTGAATTCAAGGCTAGAATCAATAAATTGTTACTTCAGCCGAGCATTTTCTTGAATTCTTTGCCGTTTAGCTTGTTTTTGCTTAAAAACTAACCTTATTTACAATTTTAGTCTATATTTATTAATAAGTTAGCCACATAAACACTAAAAATGATTAAAGACTTATTTCTCCCCGCAACACTACTGATGAACAAATTGAGGTTTGGCCTCAAGTTTACCTTAGTCGTGGTACTCTTTTTTCTTCCCTTGCTCTATCTGGCATTTAGCTACTTCAGCTCGATTATCAAAGCAACCGCTCATACCGAAAGTGAGCTAGAGGCCGTTCGAATATTGCAGAGCCTTGACCAACAGCAGCAAAAAATGAGTAGCGTGCTGGTCTATGATCTCAACTGGCGCTCCGGCCAAAATGCACCACCAGAGCAAGCGCAAAGAATCCAACAGTTTACTACTCAGTTGAACGATCTACTGGATCCTGAACTCCTCGACGAGCAGCAACTGGCTTCACTCAGGCAGCAGATTGAAAAGTTTAAAACGAGTTTATTGGAACAGACTTCATCACCTAATCGAGCAGGCTTAACACCCGTAGATAAAATCAATGGAAGTCTTTCAAATCTCGACAAGTTCAATAATTTCTATGGTTTGGTCGCCAACATGAAGCAGCTGACCAATGATCCTGAAATCGATACAGTGACCTTATCTCGACTGGTGATAGAAAAACGTCTGATTGCGCTGAATTTCATGATGAGGGCTTTTTTAATCAGTGCCTATGCAGTCGGAGAGCCAGAAGTATCGTCAGTGACCTTCGATGCTTTAAGTATCGTCTCGGATCAACTTGCCAATAACATCGCCAATGTTAGGCAGCTTACCTCGACCGCTGAGGGCCAAGACCCTAATCTTGAGCAACTCATTTTGAGCGATATTGATGTTTTGGTTAAGTTGCTTGATGACAACCTCCTCTTCTTGGAAGATCAATTTTTAGTCGCGGAAGAGGTTACTCTCACTCAATCTCAGTTAGACGAATGGATCAATAATCAACTCGCGCAGTTCTACACGAGCAAAGGCACTTTATATGACGAACTCAATAAACGCTTACAATCGCGAATTAATAGCAACCAAGTAATTTTTTATACTCAGGTGGCGACCTTGGTCGTGGCACTTTTGTTAATCGTTTATCTTTTCGTCGGTATGAGCCTGTCGATATCAATGTCCACCAATAGCTTAAAGGTCGCGGCAATAAAATTGGCCGATGGCGATACTCGCGTTGAATCAACTGTGCGCGCAAAAGACGAACTCGCTGATGCGATCAAAGCCTTTAATCAAATGGCGAGCAAAGTTCATCATTTGGTTGAGTCAGTGCAACAAGCCGCTAAAGGTGTCGCCCAACAAACCGAAGAAGTGGAACAACTGTCTAATCAAACTGGAGAGGCCGTTACTTCACAATTACAAGACACTGGTGCAATCACCAACTCGATCGGCGAATTACTTTCCGCAGTTGCGGATGTCTCAAATAACACCAAAAACGTCGTTGCATCGTTAGAAAGTGCTAACCAAGAATCGGAACAAGGTCGGCAAACTCTCGCTGGTGCGCTTAAAGCTATCGACGAACTCGGTGATGAAATTAAACTCTCCGTCGAAGTCATCAATCAGCTTTCACATCAGTCTGACTCGATTAACCAAGTCCTCGATGTTATCAAAAGTATTGCCGAACAAACCAATTTGTTGGCGTTAAACGCCGCAATAGAGGCGGCAAGGGCCGGTGATCAAGGTCGAGGGTTTGCGGTAGTGGCTGATGAAGTTCGGTCTTTAGCCAAACGAACTCACGAATCAACGGAGGAAATACAAACAACAATTTCAAGCTTGCAAGATGGCGTGAAAAACGCCGTTCAAGCAATGACTCGAAGCGATCAAAAAGCCAACCGCTCGATAGAAGAATCGGCTAAATTGAACGCAGCACTTGATAATATTAGCGAAGCAGTGACCCAGATTTCAGAACAAAACTCCGCCACCGAACAAGCTACTCAGCAACAAGAGAATATTGCTTCACAAATTGAATCCAGTTTGGCTTCCATAAGCCAGATATCCACAGTGACTGAGAGCAACGTTCACCAATCGATTTCAGCTTCACAACAACTGGCCGAATATGTTGCAGAACTCGAAGCAACCATCGCTAAATTTAAAACTTAAAAAAGATAACCTCAAGCCACTAAAACGCTCTGTCTTTTAGTGGTTTTAACCACTCTACCACCAATGTATTAACGAGTAATTCTTTACAATGTCACGCTGATTTTGGGCCTTCGCTCATCCATCACATCTATTTACAAATGTTTACATTTCACGGCGACTAATTATGCAACTATTATCTCGCTGGTGCGTCTTAGTAAATAGACGCAGGTAGCGTCTCCCGCGACCCCTCCTATAGATGCGGGAACTTGGATCTGGTTTCCCCAAGCTAGATTCAATATATGCCTCAAATCTCGTATTTGAGGCTTTTTTTTTGCCTACAAAAACACCTTCGCGATTTTAAATTTCTACAGTGCTTCCAGGCGAGCATACGCCAACATCAATCTTTTCGACTCGCCGCAATCAAAACTCACATGGACCACGGTACGGTCTCCTTCACCCTCAAAATTTAATATCACGCCGCTTCCCCATTTAGGGTGGTTAACCATTTGACCCAGTTTAAATTCAATGCCATCGTTAACCACATCTTGGGTCGCGCCCGATGAAAAAGTCGGTGTCGCAATCTGACTATTAAGCCTGACTTCTTCTTTTAACTGCGCGGGAATTTCTCGAATAAACCTTGATACAGCAGGATAGGTGTCTTTTCCCCAAAGGCGACGTTTCTCTGCATACAATAAATAAAGTTTTTTCATCGCACGAGTGATACCTACGTAAGCTAAGCGGCGCTCTTCTTCTAACTTATCAGGCTCATCCATCGACATCATATGCGGAAAGAGCTTCTCCTCCATACCGGCTATAAAGACTAATGGAAACTCAAGTCCTTTTGCAGAATGTAATGTCATTAATTGCACGCAATCTTCATACTGTTCCGCTTGAGTATCGCCGGCTTCTAGCGAAGCATGCGCAAGAAAAGCCGTCATCGGAGACAGTTCAGGGTAATCATCAACATCAAACTCGCGCGCGGCACTGGCGAGTTCAGCCAAGTTTTCTTTTCTTGCCAAAGCTTTCTCGCCCTTCTCTTTGGCATACATTTCCATCAAGTTAGACGCTTCTATCGTAAGCTGGATCTGTTCTTCCAAGGGTAATTCATGAAACTCTTGGTAACCTTGTTTAATCAGCTCCAAAAACATTAATAGCGCGCCATTGGCTTTTGGTGACAACTGTTTGTCTTCAACCACTTTCCAAGCGGCTTGCCATAAATTGGTTTGTTCTGCGCGCGCTGTCTCGCGAATTTTTTCAACTGACTTTTGTCCCAATCCTCTCGGCGGTGTGTTGACGACACGTTCAAACGCGGCATCATCTTGGTGGTTATACATTAATCTTAAGTATGCTAACGTATCTTTAACTTCAGCGCGTTCGAAGAACTTAAGCCCGCCATAAATACGATAGGGTATTTGCCGTTGGAGTAAATATTCCTCCAAAACACGCGACTGTGCATTGGAGCGATATAAAATTGCGCAGTCAGCAAACGCGTTGCCATCTTCGTGCCATTCATTAATTCTCGACGAAATAAACCGAGCTTCTTCTTGTTCATTGAACGCGGCGTATAAAGAAATTGGTTCGCCTTCATCGTCCTCGGTCCACAAATTCTTGCCCATTCTTTCTTGGTTGTTGGCAATAACAGCATTGGCAGCTTTTAGAATAGTGCCCGTTGAACGATAATTTTGTTCCAAACGGATTGTTTTGACATCGGCATAGTCGCGATCAAACCGCTGGATATTCTCTATTTTTGCGCCACGCCAACCATAAATCGATTGATCATCGTCGCCGACAATAGTGACTCCGCAGTCTTTATTAGAAATCAGCTTCAACCAAGCATATTGAATGCCGTTAGTATCTTGAAATTCATCAACTAGTAAATGTTGGAATCTTTGTTGATAGTGATCTCTAAGGTGTTGATTATCCCTGAGCAATTCATAAGTTCTTAATAACAACTCGCCAAAATCAACCAAGCCACCGATTTTGCAGGCTTCTTCATATTGAAAATATACTTTGCAATGAACACTAGTGAACAGGTCACCCTGGTGTTTTATATCTTTGGGGCGTTTGCCTTCATCTTTTTGTTTATTTATAAACCATTGAGCTTGTTTAGGGGGCCACTCCGTATCATCCAGATTCATTTCTTTCATGACCCGCTTTATGACACGCAACTGATCATCCGAGTCGAGAATTTGGAAGGTATCCGGTAAATTCGCGTCTCGCGCATGCGCTCTGAGCAAACGATGAGCTAAACCATGAAAAGTTCCAATCCACATCGCTGAAGCAGAGTGACCTAAAAGGTTTTCAACCCGGCCTCGCATCTCTTGAGCAGCCTTATTAGTAAAGGTCACTGCGATGATACAGTGGGGCGACAGCTGTTCCACACTAATTAACCAGGCGATTCGGTGAACCAGAACACGTGTTTTACCTGAGCCGGCTCCAGCAAGCACTAATAGCGCGGCATCAGGTGACGATACAGCTTCTCGCTGTGCTTTGTTAAGTCCATCAAGGATCGGTGTGACATCCATAATATGATTCTGTATATTGACCAGCCGAAAAGAAAAATTGTACTCAAGAAGAACCTAGCGTGACCAGACAACTAGTGCTCAAACAAGTAATAGTCTTATTCTACCTGCTTTTGAATTTGACGTCAGCGACAGCAAACGAAAACTTTGCACAAAAGCTCCACGAAGCTTACTTAAACGATCAGCCCACCCCACAAATCAGCCAACTAGCACCCAATTTGAGCGAGCAAGAGGCTTATCAAATTCAAAAAAACTATGTATCTCTGCGCCAATCTCAAGAAACGATTGCAGGTTTCAAGGCCGGTTTAACCTCAACAGCCGGGCAAGCCAAATTTTCGGTTACTCAAGCCTTATCTGGTGCACTATTTTCATCTGGCCATGTTACCGACGCGAATGCTATCCGATTGTCAGACGCGGGTAAGTTAATGATTGAAACTGAAATTGGATTTATTTTGTCAAAAGACATCGAGCAACCCATCACGAGTATTAGCTCGCTCAAATCTCACATTGCTTATGTTGTCGGTGTTATCGAACTCCCTGACATTGGTTTTAGTGGTCCATCAAAAATACAAGGTATTGACTTAATTGCCGCGAATGTAGCGTCTCATCAATTTATTCTTGGACCCTCGACAAATCTTAATGACATTGACGACTTAAACCAACTCACGGTCCAATTGACTCACAACGCCAAACAAGTCAATGGTGGTCAAGGCAGCGATGCATTAAACGATCAGTGGCAAGCATTACTATGGCTCATCAATCAGCTGCTTTCACAAGGTTATCAACTATCTGCAGGGGAACTACTCATCACCGGAGCGTTAGGTAAAATGATCCCCGCTGCCGAAGGTCAATATCAAGCAGATTTTGGCAGATTAGGAAAAATTGACTTTAAAATTAGTCGATGATCGACGATAGTAGAGATGACGGAATTCAAACCGACTACCCCGGCTCGCGACGCAAATAAATGATCAGGATTAGCAATGCATACCACCAATCAAGCATCAGCAGTGAACTCAGATAATACCGAGAATAACCAAACTATCGACCACACAAAGCATCAAATTCAAAACGCTCGCGAAGTTTTCGATTTGCAAAGAGCGACCTTCGCACAAGCCCCTTTTCCTGGTGAAAAGTTGCGGTTGCAGCAACTCAAAGCTTTGAAGACTGCATTACTGAAACACAAAGATAAGTTGGTCAAGGCAATTTCAGCCGACTTCGACTGCCGCTCTAATGACGAATCGTTGTTAGCAGACGTTTTGCCGACCATTATGAATATTGATCATGCCATGAAGCATCTGCGCGCATGGATGAAACCAGAGAAACGCAAGATACACTGGCTATTTCAACCAGCGAAAGCAGGGATCATGTACCAACCACTGGGCGTTGTTGGAATTATGGGCGCCTGGAATTACCCGGTTTTTCTAACCCTAGGACCATTAGTCGCTGCGATAGCTGCCGGTAATCGCGCAATGGTAAAACCTTCCGAACATTGCCCTTATACCAACCGAGTGCTAAACGAAATCATTCAAGAATCTTTTACCCAAGATGAAGTTTACTTAGTAGAAGGCGGAGTTGAGGTAGGCGCTGCGTTTACCGAACTACCATTTGACCATATTTTATTCACCGGCTCGACCAAAGTTGGTCGTTTAGTCATGTCCGCAGCGGCCAAAAATCTCACCCCTGTCACGCTAGAACTTGGCGGTAAGTCGCCTGCAATTATTGCTTCAGATGTGAGTGCTGACTTTGCGGTTGAAAGAATGTTGTTTGGTAAAACCTTAAACGCCGGTCAAACCTGCGTCGCACCGGATTACGTATTATGCCCAGAAGATAAAGTAGACGGGTTAATCGAAGCCTTTAAAGATCAATTCAGTGTTCTCTACCCTGATGTGAATAATGGAGACCGCACTTCCATTATCAACGAAGGTCAACACAGCCGTCTTAGCGATTGGCTAAAAGATGCACAAGATAAAGGCGCAAATATCATCCCCCTAAGTGAAGAAAACCCCAAAGTAAAACGCTACATGCCACTGTACTTGGCCACTGATGTATCGATGGATATGACCATCATGCAAGAGGAAATCTTCGGCCCCATCCTTCCGATAGTCACTTATAAAAATATCGAACAAGCTATTCAGATTGTGAATGACGGAGCAAGGCCACTGGCGCTTTACTTGTTTTCGTTTGACAAAGCACTCCAGCAAAAGTTAGCCCTAGAAACCCACTCGGGTGGTATTTGTGTTAATGATACGCTTGTTCATTTTGCCCAAGATGATTTACCAATTGGTGGCGTTGGCCCCTCTGGAATGGGTAAATATCATGCTCAAGAGGGCTTTAAAACCTTCTCCAATGCAAAGCCAATATTCAAACGCGGCCGGTTTAACTCAGCAAAAATGGCATTTCCTCCTTATGGTAATGCGATACATCGGTTTATCTATCGTTGGTTTTTACGCTAATAAATGTTGAATTTTTAGCCGTGGTTATCGCCGCTTGAAATAACTTACATTTTTTTTATAGGCGACCGCAATTTATTGCCTATACTTAAGCGAATTTCAACCAATAAGATGTTTGTGTGATTGTAAAACCTGTCGTATTTAATCAATCAACGCTGTTGAACAAGGAAGAAGTCAAAGCTAAGGATTTGGCAACCTGAATGATTAAAGTTCTGATTGTAGAAAGTTCAACCAATAACTTTCTTAAAATTGAGCGTATTTTAAGCGACGCTACAACGAAGTTTGTTGCGCATCAACTATCCGAGATAAGCTCGCAAGATTTGCTCGCCCTAGAATTTGATCTAATTTTATTGAGTCAGTCAGCCGATCGAAACGATTTGTCGCAACTCGAAGCGATTAAAATGCTGGAAGTCGACAAGCCGATTATTCTACTCGTCGAGCAGCCAGATCCGTTACTCGAAGAAAAAGCGATTCAGTGTGGCGCCGATGACTGCTTAGTCAAAAATAAGCTTTCAACTGAATTCTTAACGCATAATATTGTTCGCGCAGTACAACGAAGTCATAATCAACAGCAAGTAGCTAAGCATGCAACTCATGATAGACTCACCGGCCTTGCTAATCGCTATTTACTTCACGAACATCTCGAACACGCGATATCGTTGTCAAAACGAACTCAAAATCAATTTGCGATCTTATTCATCGATTTAGATAAGTTTAAATTAATCAATGATTCACTCGGTCCTGATATTGGCGACATACTTCTCCAACAAGTTGCTGATCGCTTAATTCATTGTGTCCGCGAAACTGATATCGTCGCACGTTTGGGCAATGATGAGTTTGCGGTATTGTTGGAAAACTGCGGTAGCACCAGAGACATCGCTCTGGTCGCTGAAAAAATTCAAGCGTTCATGGCCAACTCTTTTGTGATAAACAATCATGAATTGTTCCTTACTGCCACTATTGGTATTGCTAGTTTCCCAGAATGTGGTCTCGAACCTGCCATTCTAATTAAAAGTGCCGAATTAGCTTTGCACAAAGCGAAAGAGAAAGGCCGTAATAATTTCGAATTCTACACGAGTGAATTCAATCGAGAAGCGCGTTTTAAGTTAGAGCTGGAAAAAAGCCTGAGACGCGCACTAATTAATGGCGAGTTTGATATTCATCTTCAACCGCAAATTATTCCTCACAGCGAAACGGTGGTGGGTGCAGAGGCACTATTACGCTGGAAGCACCCACGCCATGGCTTTATTTCACCAGCCATTTTTATTCCTTTGCTTGAAGATCTCGGCTTACTCGCCGGCGTCGAAGGCTGGGTGATTAATCAAGTCTGTTCTTTTGGCAAAAAGCTTACCGATAAATTTGGCGAACTCAGGTTTTCAGTCAATATTTCCGGCTCACATTTTAAAACTGGCAACCTGAAAGAAAATATCTATTTGGCGCTTCAATCAAGTTCTATGGACGCCAATTGTTTAGAGGTTGAACTGACCGAAGATATCATGATCGAGCATGTCAATGATTCCAGCAACATACTCAGCGAACTCAAAGAAATTGGTGTTTCTGTCGCTTTGGACGACTTTGGTAAAGGCTACTCCTCATTAAGTTATTTAAAAGACTTTCCTGCGGACATTCTAAAAATCGACAAAGCCTTCATCGACAACCTGGTCACCGACAAACGCAATGCGGCAATTGTTGACTCGCTGGTCGACCTTTCTCATAAATTAGGGATCAAAGTCGTCGCCGAAGGCGTTGAGGAGAAACAGCAGCTTTCACAACTAATGAAAATCGATTGTGATTATGTCCAAGGCTACTACTTTGCTAAACCTATGCCTGTGTCGGAGTTTGAGGAGTTTGTCGCAAACCGGCGAAAACATAAGCGCCTAATCGACAGTCAATTGAGTCAAAAAAGCCGGCCAGTGCAAACTGATAAATTGCTTTGAAAAGTCGGTATGCGCTTACAAATTTCCGCAAAACAATGACCTCTAGGAACCGACCTAACTATGCAGTAAAGTCAGCCCGGTCAATTAGAAGTCTGGGGTAAACAAAACGATAGTAACACGCTATTCTTTTGCCGATTTTTCTTCAATTTCCGCGACGATTTTTTCAAGCGCCTCAATTTTTTCTCGCGTTCTTGCCAATACTTTGGCTTGTGCATCAAACTCTTCTCGAGTGACTAAATCCATCTTAGCTATCATAGACTGCAGTATCTGTTTAAATTGCTGATGGATATCTTCTTGGAACGCTTTGGCACCTGGCGGTAATACATCTGAAAGTTTTTGCGCTATCTCATCTAATTTACTGGCATCTAACATAGAGTGGTCTCGATTATTGTAGGCTGCTGAATTTTAGCATATTAAACTGATTTGCCTAGATGAGAGTCTCGATTAAGCTGTGGAGCTTACCAACTAATACGTTAGACTTTCCGGTTTGAAAGCGACAACTTGTTTGGGAACTGTCAGACTATTGCGTATAATGAGCCGGTTTTTTCATGATTTAGACGCAAATATATGTTAGCTAAAATATTACCTGCCCAATTGGTGGGTCTTATTTCTTTTTCATTTCATACACTTAATACGTTTTTTTGGTTTGTCCCTATCATTTTGGTAGCACTAGTAAAGTTTCTACTACCAATCAAGCCGTTGACTAATGTTTGTACGTTAGTGCTTAATTTTTTCGCTTCTTGCTGGATTTCAGTTAACACTTACATCACCCGCTGGAGTAAGCCCATCGCCTGGGACATTGATATACCCAACGACTTATCGCCAAAAGAATGGTACTTGGTCGTCGCTAATCATCAGAGCTGGGTCGATATTCTGGCACTCCAACAGGTATTCAACCGTAAAATTCCATTCTTAAAGTTCTTCCTTAAGCAAGAATTGATTTGGGTGCCTGTGCTTGGCATTGCTTGGTGGGCTTTAGACTTCCCGTTTATGAAGCGCTACACCAAGTCTTATATAAAAAAGAATCCTCACAAAAAAGGTAAGGATTTTGAAACAACCCGAAAAGCTTGCGAAAAATTTAAAACTTTACCGATTTCTATCATGAACTTTGCTGAAGGCACGCGCTTCACCAACGAAAAACACCAGAAACAAAATTCTCCCTTCGAAAAGTTATTGAAACCTAAGTCGGGCGGTATCGGTTATGTTTTAACGTTGATGGGCAATGAAATTCATAAACTCGTCAATGTCACTATCGACTACCCTGATAATGAGATGTTTACTTTTTGGGATTTTATGTGTGGCAAGGTTCGCAAAATTTCATTACACGCGGAAGTAATCGAAATTCCTGCAGAATTGGCTGGTGACTACATTAATGACCCTGAAAACCGCAAAGCTGTTCAACAATGGATTAATAGGATCTGGCAAGAAAAAGACGACCGGTTAACTGGAACGATCAACGAAAAAATTGATTACACCATGGAGCGTAAATCCGCCAATTAATAACCATTTAGCGGTGCTCAAATAGTCATAATACAATGGCACATTTTCTAACTGAGCTAGGCTGCTATCAATCACTTCAAAACCGATAGCAACCACTAGGATAATTAAGCCGTCGTAAACTAATGTTTTATGTTTTTTAAGCATTGATTAAAAGGCTAACGCGGGTTTAGCAGAGGCTAGATAAAACATCCCAAGTACGGATGCAACGGCGATAACAAAAGCAACGCTTCTGATTTGTTTGGTCTTACCCCGCTTCAAAGCAAACACACCAGCTACGATGTACACTACCAATAGAACCACTTTGGCCGTTATCCAATTTACAACAAAAGGATACATCTGAGTAATGACAACTAAATAAATTGCCGCGCCAAGTAAAATAGTATCGTTAATATGCGGAAGAATTTTTACTGGTTTGGCACCGAGTAATTTATTATCTGTCATCATCCAATAACCACGCAGCAAAAAGCCCACTAGCGAGAGGGTTGCGGTTAACATATGAATACTTTTAACTAATTGGTAACTTTCCACTGAATTTGCCCCTTAAATTTATTTTGTATTGCTTGCTTTAATTCTTCATATTGCTCGATTGCAACCTGCAGAGAAACACTTATCTTTGTTTGGAAGTCGAAGTTTACCCCTTCCACTTGAAAATCTTTAATAATGTACTCGCAATCTTTCTGTTGCGCATAGTCTATATCGAACTCGAGGGATTTATATTCGACTTTTTCTTCAGTCAACAGAGATTCTAACGCGAGTTTAACGCCACCACCATAGGCTCGCGTTAAACCACCTGTACCCAACTTAGTCCCCCCATAAAATCGAGTACATACGGCGACAATATCGCCGATACCAGAGTGTTGCAGGACATTGAGCATTGGCTTGCCAGCTGTGCCGGAAGGTTCTCCATCATCACTACAGCCTAATAAGGTTGTACTACTAGGGTTGCCAACAATGTACGCCCAACAGTGATGAGTCGCATCTGGAAACTCACTGTTTAGTTGCTTAATAAAACCTTTCGCAGCTTCAACCGTCGTGACATTTCTCACTCGGGTAATAAATTGACTATTTTTAATAATTTCTTCGACGTCTATAGGCGCTGCAGGTACTTGATAGCTTGGCATAGGTTTTAGCTTAAATCAGAGACCTGCAGATCTTATCATGCTCAGTCTTCCACGACTAACTGATTTGCTGCTAACCCCGTTAACCACTGAGTTTAGGCTCTCAAACAATTAATTGGATAAAACACTTTACTCACAAAATGATACAACATATCATTTGCGCTCTCGTTTTTACTTACGATGGCTCAAAAAGTTAAGGTTTCAACCGTTCTCTTAAGTGAGCGAAAAATACATGGTGCCTCTAATTCAAGAGACAAACTGGATTACGGAGCGTATCCAGTAATGTCGTTCATCAAATTGAGTCGACAAATGCTAATCAACTGATTTCAAAGAAAATACTATGAATATAGCTCATTTCCTTCAGCCCATTGGAGACAAGACTGCCATCGGTCTTTCTTTCCTGTGTGTTGTCCATTGTTTAATATTGCCGCTGCTATTAATCTTAGTACCATCAAGTACCCTTCAGATGTTCAGCGACGAGGGATTTCATCAGGGCATACTAATCGCTGTTTTTATCAGCAGTTTCACTGCGCTGACGATTGGTTTTAAAAAACACAAACAGATATCAATTGTCTATTGGATATCCGCAGGCCTAATGATATTGTTCTCTGCCGCGCTACTAGGTCACGACTTGCTCGGCGAATATGCTGAAAAAATTTTAACGGTTCTCGGTGCTGCAATTATTGCTATCGGCCATATCAAAAACTACAAAACCTGTTGCCACAGTGACCGTTTAGCGCAACGCGATAGCCAATAAATATGTCACCTAACAAAATTTCTGCAGTGCCAACCAACGTAATAACCGGCTTTTTAGGGGTAGGAAAAACTACTGCGATCCAACAACTACTGAAAAACAAGCCTGCACAAGAACGTTGGGCGATCCTTGTCAACGAGTTTGGCGAAATTGGTATCGATGGTAGCTTCTTGCAAGGAAAGCATCGTGAAGATAATGGCATTTATGTTCAAGAAGTTCCTGGCGGTTGCATGTGCTGTACAGCTGGCTTATCAATGCAAATAGCTTTAAATCAATTACTGAGTAAAGCACGGCCTCACCGGTTATTGATTGAACCGACTGGGTTAGGGCATCCGGTCGAAGTAATGGCATGTTTAACCGCTGACCATTACCAAGATGTTTTAAATATTCAAAGTATTATCACTTTAGTTGATGCAAGAAAACTAACCGACGATCGCTATACAAATCACGAGACTTTCAATCAGCAGATCAAAGTAGCCGATGTTGTTGTCGGCAACAAACAAGATCGTTACAAAGATATTGAACAAGCTAATTTGGTTGATTATGTCAATAGGATTAATCATCAAAAAGCGACGGTTCATTTTGTCAGCCATGGGAATCTGAACTTTGATTGGCTTAATTATCCATCTAAATTCAAAGTCATCAAACAAAATAAAAGCCACCACTCTGCGAAATCCGTTTCAGTGTCAAGCAGCCCGTTAGGGTCGCCTTCAGATCAACCGATTCCCGACAGCGGATATCTCAAGGCAGTGAATCAAGGAGAAGGCTTTTATAGTATCGGCTGGCGTTTTTCTCCCGAGTTAACCTTTAGTCGCGAGCGATTACTCGATTGGATTAATGGCTTAGCAATAGAACGACTCAAAGGCGTGTTTATCACTGAAGAAGGCATTTTCGGTTATAACTTAAGCGACGATGTTTTAACCGAAATGATGATTGATGATTGTTTTGAGAGCCGGGTTGAAATGCTATCGAGTGAAGTGAGTGCTGACGAAGAACAAGGGCTACTTAACTGCATAGAAAAAACTACCCGCTAACAGCGGCTTAGCTGAATCGCGCATCAAACAACGATAAAACAACAAAGGCTCCCAATCGGCGCCTTTGATTTTTTGAGGGATCGACTGGGGTAAACTACAAAGCGGCAAATGCTTCTCGCGTTAAATTTAATACGCCGTTCTCTTGAACCACAATATCATCTTCAATTCTAATCCCACCGAATGGTTTAAATGACTCCACCCGTTCCCAATTTACTGATTTTGCATGTTCGGTTGCCTTTAATTGCTTAAGCAGCATATCGATGAAATACAGTCCTGGCTCAATTGTAAATGCCATTCTTGGCTCCATATTTCTGGTACTTCTTAAGAAAGGATGCGCACTCGGTGGTGAATTGATTGCACCAGTTTGGTCGGCAAATTGTCCACCAACATCATGAACTTGAAGACCAATTAAATGACCTAAGCCATGAGGAAAGAATGTTGCTGTAACGCCTGACTCGACCATAGATTCGGGTGACATATCGACAAAATTAAACTGCTTTAATAGATGCGCAATCTGTTGATGAGCCGCAATATGTAAATCAAGGTATTGCTGACCCGTTTCAATCGACGCGATACAATTTAGTTGCATTTCATCCATCGCAGCGATCAACTCTGCAAATTCGTTTTGCTCGAACGAGTAAGTCCGGGTGATATCGGAATGGTAACCATTAAAACTTACTCCCGCATCAATCAAAAATGAACGCATTGTTGCGGGTACTTTCGACTGACATTCTTGGTAATGAAGTATCGCAGCATGTTCATTTAGAGCGACGATATTGCCGTATGGCATCTGATGCTCCATCATGCCGCTCGCTTCGACATAAGCAAGATGGATCTGTTGTTCGCTTTTTCCTGCTCGAAATGATTCCTCTGCTACTTTGTGAGAGTGAGCCGCAAGTTGATTGGCTTTCAATAAACAAGCAATTTCGTAATCACTTTTGTATGCTCGTTGCCAGTAGATGGCGTTAATCACTTCAAGCGGATTCAGTTTGGCACGGAGGTAATTTTCCGTCGCTTCGGTTTGTTCGCCTAAAATTGCGACGGTTTCAGCGTCTTTTGGCAACAGTGCTAATGCCTGAGTTAACTGAGATACAACTTCAATATCAAAATGCTGTGGCCAAATACCCTCTGGATCCGACGGCGGAGTGTGCCAGTAGTCTTCAGGTTGGAAGTAGATAAGCTGCGGTTTACCCGTTAGTCCAATAACAAGATAACTATGGGGCAACTCAGTCAGTGGCACATATGTTCGGAACAGAAAGCTCGACTTAAAAGGGTAATCCATATCATCTTGATACACTCTAATCGGCGTCCCTGAAGGTACCACCAGATATTCAATATCATGTCTTTGCATGATTTGACGATGCCGAGCGAGCAGATCGGCAAGATGCTCGCCATAAAGCGCGGCTAAATTTGACACTCTTTGAACCCCTTAAATCGCGCTTTCCGCGCATCTTTGACATGAAACTGGCACCATCTTAATGGCTTTATTGAAGCGGCGCAATCAGGTCGGACTTGAGCGGCAAAACGTCTAAAGCGAAATTATTCTCGGGGTTCAACGTCGAGTGGCACTAGCTTTGCTTTGCCGCCTCAAATGCGCGTCGCTTTTCCACAGCCATTGGGGTAATTTCCGCTTCTAGCTGTTTTTCCCAACCACACATAAAATAGACTTCGGCCATTAAGAAAAAAGGACCGATCAGAAGTTGGTTTAAATCATCGACAAAAGCAGGTTTCGCTTTTTCATAGTGATGACCAATAAACTGAATCACCCAACCCACAAAAAAGACTCCTACTGCGATCCACAACGCATTCGGGTTTGCTGCCACAAGCGTCGTCGTGTAAACAACGGGAACAATAAACAAAAACAAGCCCAACGATAGTCGCCAATGCAGCTTAATATAATAAATAAACACCAATCCGAAAAAGACCATGGCTGGGGTCAGACTGAAACTCACACTAGCAACAGAGACAGGAAACGAGTAAAGACTCAACAGCAAACTCAGTGACCAGATTATCGATGGCACGCCGATAAAATGAGTCGCGATATTTTTCTTACTCAAATGGACGCTTTTGTAGGTTGATAGTTGCTCTTGTGCGGTTTTCATCGGTACGCCTCTAGTTGTTAATCTCGCAATAATGAGCTTTTTAACGCGTTTTGTAAAGTGGTCGGACAGGGCCTAAAATTGTCTAAAAATCATCCAACGAGATAAATTCAAACACTTGTTTAAATTCTGGTCAAACCTGTTATACTCAGCCTCCTGTGTTCAACAATCCAATCATAATTACATCCGATTGTTCACTATATTGTCAGTAAACTAAACTAGACTAAGCGACAAACGACATCTCAACTAATGGAGTACCCAATGATATATGACGGTCAATCGCTTCAGTGCAAGATGCTAGATAACGGCATAGCTGAAGTCATTTTTGATAACAAAAAAGAGTCAGTAAATAAATTCGACGCTGCCACGCTACAAGAATGGAAGGAAGTCATCGAGCTCTTGAATACCACTGACGGTATTCGTGGCGCAATCGCTACAAGCCCTAAGTCGGTATTTATTGTGGGTGCTGATATCACTGAATTCTTAGCCATGTTTGCCCAACCTAAAGAACAAATGGTTGACTGGTGTAAACAAGCTGGCGCAATCTTCACCGGCTATCAGGAACTTCCATTCCCGACAGTCGTAGCGATCAATGGGTTTGCACTAGGTGGCGGATTTGAAATGGCCTTAACCTGCGATTACCGAGTTGCATCGACAGAAGCTCGAGTAGGGCTACCAGAAACTCAACTTGGTCTTATCCCGGGTTTTGGTGGAACCATCCGTTTACCGCGTTTGATTGGCAGCGATAATGCCATTGAATGGATCGCTATGGCGAAAAATCATAAGCCGGAAGCAGCCCTCAAAGTTGGCGCGATTGACGCAATTACCGCACCTGAAAAACTCCGTGACGTTGCCTTGCAAATGGTGAATGACGCAGCTGAAGGCAAGTTGAACTGGAAAGCTAAGCGAGCAGAGAAGCAAGGTCCGATGAAGCTGAATAAGCTTGAGTCTACGATGGCATTTGAAACCGCCAAAGGTATGGTCGGAGCCAAAGCACTTCCTCACTACCCAGCGCCAATGGAAGCGATTCGTGTGATCGAAGCAACTGCAACCATGCCGCAAAGCGAAGCATTGCTTGAAGAACACCAAGGCTTTGCCAACGTCAGTCACACTTCGCAAGCCAATGCGATGGTGCAAATTTTCCTCAACGATCAATTACTTAAAAAGAAAGCGAAAATTGCGGCTAAAACCGCAACCAAACAAGTTAAGTATGGCGCGGTTTTAGGTGCCGGTATCATGGGTGGAGGTATTGCCTATCAATCAGCTTCGAAAGGCATTCCAGTTGCGATGAAAGACATTACGACTGACGCATTGGATTTAGGCATGAACGAAGCAATCAAAATCCTTAATAAAGGCGTTAAATTAGGCAAAGTCACTCCGGAAAAAATGGCTAAAGTCGTTGCAAGCATCAACCCGACGCTTGATTACGCACCAGTGGCCAACGCTGATCTCGTCGTTGAAGCCGTTGTCGAAAACCCTAAGGTCAAAGATATTGTTTTACAGGAGGTTGAAGGGATCATTGCTGAAGATGCTATTTTGACCTCAAACACATCGACGATTTCTATTGACCTACTCGCTAAAAACCTAAAACGTCCTGAACTCTTTTGTGGCATGCACTTTTTTAACCCAGTCCACAAAATGCCACTAGTTGAAGTTATTCGTGGTGAAAAAACGAGTGATGAAACCGTTGCTGCGACTGTCGCTTACGCAACAGCGATGGGTAAATCGGCTGTTGTTGTTAAAGATTGTCCCGGTTTTTACGTTAACCGAGTGTTATTCCCTTATTTCCGCGGTTTCAGTGCATTATTACAAGATGGCGCAGATTTCCGTCAAATCGATAAGGTTATGGCCGGTTTTGGTTGGCCAATGGGGCCAGCATATCTGCTTGATGTTGTGGGTATCGATACCGCTTATCACTGTACTGATGTACTGGCAGAAGGATTCCCTACTCGCATGGCGAAAGTAGACGGGGATGCGGTAGAGAAGCTGTTTAAAGCAGACAAGTATGGTCAGAAAAACGGTAGCGGCTTCTACACTTACGGCACTGATAAGCGCGGCAAGCCAACTAAGGTGGTCGATGAGACCGTGTTCGAGCTGATTGGTACGCCAAATAAAGAATTTGAAAAACAAGAAATTGTTGAGCGGATGATGCTACCTCTCATATTTGAGGTCGTACGTTGTCTTGAAGAAGGTATTGTTGATACGCCGGCAGAGTGCGATATGGCGCTACTTTATGGCCTAGGATTCCCTCCATTCCGCGGCGGTCCATTGAAGTATGCCGATGAACTTGGGGTTGCTAACGTGGTTGCTATCGCCGAGAAATACGCACACCTGGGTGCCAGTTACGAAGTTCCTGAGCTATTGAAATCAATGGCTGCAGACAACAAATCTTTTTATACCGCTTAAGAATTTGGAGAAATGAAAATGAAAGAAGTCGTCATTGTTGATGCTATCAGAACCCCAATGGGTCGTTCTAAAGGCGGTATGTTTAGAAACGTTCGCGCCGAAGTCATGAGTGCCAAACTCATGCAAGAAATACTCGATCGTAATGAAGCCCTCGATCCCGCAGAAATCGAAGATGTCATCTGGGGTTGTGTACAACAAACCCTAGAGCAAGGCTTTAACATTGCTCGAAACGCAATGTTAATGACCGATATTCCGCACAGCGTTGCTGGACAAACTGTCAATCGTTTATGTGGGTCTTCAATGCAAGCCATTCACACGGCTAGCCAGTCAATCATGACCGGCAACGGGGATGTATTTCTCATTGGTGGTGTAGAGCACATGGGTCATGTTCCAATGATGCATGGTGTAGACTTTGCCCCACAAATCTCTAAATTTTCAGCAAAAGGCTCAGGCTCTATGGGCTTAACTGCTGAGCTTCTCGGTAAACTTCACGGATTTGATCGTAAAACCCAAGACGAGTTTGCAATGCGGTCTCACCAAAGAGCTCACGCAGCAACCACTAGTGGCGCTTTTGCGAAAGAAATTATCGCAATGGAAGGTCACGATGCCGATGGCGCATTAAAAGTATTCGATTTCGATGAAGTTATTCGTCCAGAGACCAATATGGAAGGTTTGAGTTCACTCCGCCCTGTTTTCGACCCTCGAGGTACCGTGACTGCAGGTAATGCTTCTGCCTTATCTGACGGTGCTTCAGCGATGCTACTCATGAGTGCTGAAAAAGCGGATCAATTAGGTCTTAAGCCGATCGCAAAAGTCCGCAGCATGGGCGTTGCCGGATGTGATCCTGCTATCATGGGTTATGGGCCGGTTCCTGCGGTCAACAAAGCTCTCAAAAGAGCCGGTCTTAAAATTGAAGACATTGACCTTTGGGAACTTAACGAAGCATTTGCCGCTCAATCGCTACCCGTCATGAAAGATTTAGGCATTCTCGATGTCGCTGATGAGAAAGTTAACCTTAATGGTGGTGCGATTGCACTGGGCCACCCATTGGGCTGTTCAGGTGCACGTATCAGTGGCACCCTACTCCGTTTGATGGAAAGTAAAGATGCCAACCTTGGCGTCGCTACAATGTGTGTCGGGCTTGGTCAAGGCATCGCAACAGTGTTTGAACGCGTTTAAACCCTGCTATCGATAAAAAGCGGCCTTTACGGCCGCTTTTTGTTACTTACAATGCGCCAAATACCTCAATTAACTCAAACCTATCAAACTATTTAATATCTCTAATCTCAATATTCGAAAAAATCTGCTAGGCTTATATTAATAACAAACCTTGAAGTATCCCTAGTCGTTAGATGTGGTCATTTATTCCGAAAATTCTGGTATTTTCCATCCTATTGCTGGTCACCAGTCAACTCTCTGCTCAAATCGCTAAGCAATCAGAACCAGACAAAGGAGTGACTGACTGCCGCTTAAGAGTCGCCTGGAACCCATGGCCTCCATTCATTGAAAGTGCCGAAGAAGCACGAGGAATCCATATCGACTTGATGAATTGGCTTGGTGACGCACTAAAGTGCCAAATTATCTATAAGCGAATGAACTGGGAACAAAGTATTATCGCACTCGAAAAAGGCGATATTGATCTCCTCGGTAGGGCCAGCATCACTGATGCACGAAAAAAATTCGCTTATTTTTCCGACCCATATAGGGAGAGTCTCGTGGTGCTTTATGTCCGAAAAGGCGAATCGCGTAAACATGATGCAGAATCAATAGAAGACTTGCTAAAGCAGGACTTTGTTATCGGCCTGCAAAAAGGTGCTTACTATGGCGAAACTATCATGCGCCTCAAAGAGCAGCCTGAATATTTCGATAACTTTCCCGAGCTCGTATTTGATGAAGGTCCTCCGGTAAGTCTCTTATTGAATCGCTCAATTGACGGTTTGCTCGAATCTCCTTACACCATTGATAGCATCTTGCTTAAAAAACATAACCGCTCGCAAATTGAAGAGTTTCCGATACAAATTTTCTCAGAGCAGCTTCACTTTATGCTCAGTAAAAAAACACTTTCGGCTGATTTCGTCGCGCAATTAAATCAGGCGCTTGCTGAAGTGAGACAAACAGAAGCCTACAAGCAACATTGGTTTTGGAAGGCTATCAAATAGATTTGATCATTTTACCCACAATTAAGTTATATCAATTTTACAATTTATCCGACTCATTCTAATATTCATTACGATAAACCGGTGTAATCAGGTAAACTGAATACACTGTCAGTAAACTTCATATTAAACTTAAATCGATGGACTCGGTAACTTACAAACCAAAACAAAAGCGCAGCGAAGCAAATTTGAAAAAGATCGTTGATGCAATTATGAAGTTAGTCGAAGACAAGTACTTCGAACAGATTTCCATTATTGACATTACAACCGAAGCTCAGCTGTCTACAGGCGCATTTTATCGTCGTTTTAAGAGTAAGGAAGCCGCTTTACCAGTGATTTATGAGCAATTCCAGATCCAGCTCAGAGATTGGCTGACCGAAAAATCAAAAGAATGGCAAAAAATGGAACTGTCTGAGTTGGTTTACGATATGACAGAAGGCATTTTTCGCTTTGTTGACTCAAAGAAAGGCGTGTTTCGAACCATTTATCTAAACGCTAGGCTTCACTCTGATTTGCTTCAGCCACAAACGCTTGAGCAACGCATAAACGACTTTAAATTTCTCGCCAGTTTCTATACGCGCTTTATCCCCGAACAAACGCCCCATTACGAGGAGTCGGTTCGATTCGCGATATTTACGCTCGTCAACAACGCGATAGAAAAGTGCGTGTATCCTGAAATCACTCCAGCAAGCGGCTGTCCGCAGAATTTTGAGGAATCGATTACAGCCACCTCAGAGATGCTTGCCGCTTATCTCACGAATAAGCTCGCTCAATAAAACAATAACCAAGTAACGACCACCAACGGGCAGTAACTACCAGCAACGAGCAAAAGTGTGAATGAGCCGCTCGCTTATTACGGTATTTTTTTCTATAGTTTGCCAATGGGCAATGGTAGACGTTTACGATAAATGATCAAAAATAATAAAATACTTGTGCTATTGCACTTCGCCGTTATCGTTTTTACTTGTTATGTCATTTACTTGCGATTTATCCGCTATATATTAGCCGACAATGAGTCAATCGCCATCGCCATGCTAAACCCTTCACAACTTCCAGTTGAGCAACCAGGGCTATTTTCTGGGTTAATGATACTACTGGTTTTTCTCACTATACTACTGCTTAAAATAAAAGCTAATGCTTCATTAATTTTTAGGCTTATAAAAGGTTTGTATGGTTATAGTATTGTATTGCTGATGATCCAGCTGGTTATCGTTTTGGGTAGCAAGCAGTTGCCTAAGTCATGGACTTCACCGGTTTATGAATCGAAACATCTCTTTGTTGAGGTCGTCACCAATCAAACCAGACTCAGAGAAAGCCCCTCACTGGATTCTAAAATCCTTCGTACTCTTGATGCTGGAACCTTACTTTTACTCAATGATGTAAAGAAAGACAAAGCGCATACCTGGAACCGAGTGCTGCTCGCGCCAAAAGAATATGCTTGGATAGTTAGAGTCGCAAACGTCGGTGATAACTCGCGAAAAAGACTTTCAAAGACAAACAAATTTTATTTTACAGTGGCAGATCAATATAGCTTGTTTATCGCACTCATCGGGTTTTTATGGGGCTTTATAACCGTTAAGGCAAAACACTAAGCATTAGTTGTTACTCGCTCGGCCATGATTTGTAAACTTGTTTTCTCAAAATTTTTTGAGTTCAATATTCAATAAAAGCCAGCGGTTGCACAAACAAGAAAGCGGTTATAAGTAAAAAATGGTGCGAAAGTCATCTCTCGATCAAATTCGCACCCAAGCGCCTTACTACTCGTATCAATATTTTGCTCACTGGAACTAAAACGCATGAAACGCTAACTCAAATTTAATTAAATCGCCGCTGCCGCATTTTATTTTTCAACCATATTGCTTTTGCGCCTTGGTCAAAAATTGCTTTTTGCGACGCATCAAGACTCTCATACAACTGACCGATAATTCTGAGTGCTATCTTCGCTTCGCTCACTTGTTGCTCGAGTGACTGAATTTTTATTGTTAGGGATTCTGGAGTGGTTAGCGGTTTTCCATTTCGGTCCTGTACTGCTATCCTGAAATCTTCTAACCTTTCTTGACGTCGTTCAAATTGCTTTAAGAAATACTGTTTAAACTTTTCCCATTCCGGTTGCTGCTGTTTGGTAATTACTAGCTTTTCTGCAAAATCGTCTAATCGTAGTTCAGCACGTTCAACAGGGTCATTGTAGATAGAAGCAAAAAAGGCTAAGAATTCCGGATCGACTGGTTCAATAGGATTATCGGCTTTACTGGTTAAAGTTAAACATCCAACCAACAATCCAAAAACGAATTTCAAAACCACGCTTCCTCTCATGTCTAATCCTTTCGCATTTAATTTAAGACTCGATAACCGCGTTGTGCTAAACAATTTTTTAGTACCGCACTTTTTTCTGAACCAGTCCTTGCCTGACCTCTAATTGCTCCCGACAGAGCACCAACCGCAGCACCTTTTTTTGCGGTCTCCGAATTACCGACAATGCCGCCCACTGCTGCCCCAACAACTGCACCACCAACGGCTCCTGCACCCGCTTTATTGGTGACCTGCTGGGCATATTGGTTGCACTCAAACCAATCTTGGCGGTAAGCCGACATATCTACACCCCGAGTATCCACAATGGGCTTATTACGATGTGCACATCCTGTAATAATCAAAAATGATAAGCTCAACACGGTTACAAAAATCACCCTAAGCATGGTAATCCCCTACAAAATAATCAGGCGTTACATGACAGTTGATTGATATAACGGCTCAACCTTCCAATGGTTGACAAGAAATGGAAATAAATTAAATACTGAGGACGCCGCTAAGGGCGTTCTTCAATAAGGGAGTCTTTTTTAGTCGTTTGATTGATCACTTTCAACCAAGCAATATAGCTCACAGCTAGGAAGATAACCAACAAGGCAATGCTAAATCCACCCCAGTTTTGGCTAATCGCGTGCTCAATAGTACTGCCAAAAACATAACCTAAACCGACCATCACTATCGTCCATAACACTGCAGAAGCCGCATTGATTAATGTAAATGATCGCCAACTAATGGCTGTTAACGCGACCGGCAGAGCGCCAACAGTGCGCATTCCTTTCGGATAGCGATATAAAAATATATAAGCATAACCATATCTTTCTAGTAGTCGCTTCGCGGTATCTAATGCTTTTCTTATTTTTGGCCTGTTATCGGCAAAGCCAGTGCCATATCGACGCACCAGATAAAAACGTGCTTCATCGCCTAAATACCCACCCGCAAACACAAAAAGTGCAACAGCAGAGAGTTCCAGCGCACCATAGTGTGCTGCTATGCCTGCAAACAGTGGCAACGCACCACTCTTCAACGCACAATAAGCGAATAAAAGCCCATAGCTTAAAGGGCCGTATTCACTGATAAAATAAAGCAAGGATTCCATTAATAACAAGCAAATTCGAGGGCTTGCTAATATATACTCAAAGCGACCAACACTAGATCAGCGTTGGTTAGCAATAAAAGACTCCAAACGCGGACCTGCATTATCGTAGAACTTTTCAAAACGACAACCAACAATGCAATGGCTGTGAGATTTTCGTTGCACGTACACGACACCACAACGAATGTGAATGGTATCCAATTGGTCTTGTAAATCAATTGAGAGCTTCACGCCGACGGGGCTCATAGTATTTTGGCTATGGTCATTGGGTAATAGATGTGGCATCTCGTGCTGTTGCATCTCAAGCTGTACCCCAGACGAGGAAATATTTGAGACTACCATTTCAACAAGATGGTTAGCTTCGGTTGTTAGCTGTCCCGGAAGAGCCACTTCAAACCGTGGCGCTATTCGGCGCTCTTCTAAATCCAAGATTGACACGTTACTATTTAATTACTTCGTTTGCTTCCTCTTTATTATGGGGGAATATTTATCATTAATAAGCGTAACTCCTTAGATAAGCTTGATATGATTTAAATGAATTAATTTTTATTCTAATAATGCGATAATTATCCAATTGAAATCGTTTTTACTCACTTCCTAATACAAAAATAAGAAAATGATATGACGTTTCCGGACCTAAAATTTAAATATCCATGGCGCCCATACCAGGCAAGAGTCCTCAAAGCCGTACATCATCATCTCGATGACCAACGGCTTCATGTAGTCGCCGCGCCGGGAGCCGGAAAAACAACTTTAGGACTAGAGGTTTTTCGGCTTTTACGAAAAAAAACATTAGTTTTATCACCGACTCGGGTCATTCGTGACCAATGGATTTCACGACTTTCTGATTTTACCGATATGCCCACGAGTCAATTAGCCTGGGTAAGTAATAATATCGACAAACCAAAAACCTTAACCTCAATCACTTACCAGGCGCTCCACAGTCGCATGAAGCCTGAACTCAACCAGGAAACAGCAGCGGAATTATTTGATGACGAGGAACCGCTCGACATTGACGAAGTCGATAATTTTATTGAGACAATAAAAGCGCAATCGATCCAGGTTATTATTATGGATGAAGCTCACCACTTACGGGCAGAGTGGTGGAAAGCAATTGAACGCGTTTTTAGTTCTATTCCAGAGCTAGTTTTAGTTTCACTTACCGCAACTCCGCCATACGATGCTCAAGGCCATGAATGGATACGCTATGAGAAACTTTGTGGGCCAATTGACGAGGAAATATCGGTTCCTGAGTTAGTCAAATCAAAAACCTTGTGTCCACATCAAGACTTTATTTGGACCGTTGATATTACAACCAGCGAAAAGCAACTCGTTAAAGATCATGAATCTCGTGTGCAAAATCTCTGTCAATCTTTAATAACAAACCCTGAGTTCAAAACCATTATTTACAATCATCCTTGGTTACAGAATAACGCTGATGAACAATCAATCATCAAACATCCAAAAGTTGCGATGGCATTATTGGTATTTTGTAAAGCGACATCTAAGCCTATCCAAAAAACCTTGCTTTCCATTCTTGACCTAACAAATCGAGACATACCTGAACTTACCCGCCAATGGTGGCAGATTATTATAGAATCAGCCTTGTTTTCCAACACCTTTGAACACGATAGAAACCAGCAGGATTTTATCGAAAAACTCAAAAAGCAATTACGCGCGACTGAATTACTTCACAAAAAAGAGTTATCGGTCGCTTTTTCAAAAAAAATACTTCGAACACTCAGTCAATCACCTTCAAAGGTCAAAGGGTGTTTACAAATTCACAAACTCGAATTAAAAAAACGTCAAAATAATCTTCGCCAAGTTATTTTGACTGACTACATTCGTGACGAAGGATTAGTCGGTGAAACTAAAATTGGTCGGGTTACGTTAGGCGCTTGGCCAATCTATCAAGGGTTAGTTCTTGATTCGCCGATTCGCGATAAAATCGGCCTTTTGACCGGTCGACTATGCCTCATTTCTTATGAACTCGTCGGTAAGCTTAAAGAACACCTGCAAGTAGAAAAATGTCAGTTTGAGGATTTTGATCATTTGGGCCGAGTTTCAGTAGTCACCGGTCCACTGAATCAATTAACTCATGCATTTACTGAATTACTCATGCAAGGAGACTTAAAAGTACTGGTAGGAACCCGATCACTGCTGGGCGAAGGCTGGGACGCACCAGCGATTAATTCACTGATATTAGCAAGTGCTGTTGGTTCTTTTATGCTAACTAATCAAATGCGCGGTAGAGCTATCAGGTTAGACAAAAACCGACCAGATAAGATCAGCAGTATCTGGCACTTAGTCGCCATTGATACTCAATCACCGTGTGGCTTAAGCGACTATTATGATCTCAAAAAACGATTTGAGACTTTTGTTGGCTTATCCGAAAAGAAACCCACCATTGAAAGCGGCTTTGCTCGATTAAATACAACCGGACTCAATAATTTAGTTCAAATAAATAGTGCTCGATATGCAGAAAGAAATAACAACTGGCAAATGATTTGGCGCTTTAGAAATCGTAAAAAAATCGCTTCTCGTTGGCAAGATGCTTTGACCATCGATGAAAATGCGCGAGTACTTCCTTCAGTTAAAGCGCCAAACACTAATAAAATACAGTTTTATCACTTTAAAAATTCATTTCATAAGCTCTGGTGGCAACTCGTTCTCGTGATAGGAATTTTGCTAGAAACCGTCGCTTTTGGTCTTATTTCAGATCAATCCATATACTGGACATTAACACTCGGTATTATCGCTTTAGTATCGTTTAAACTGCCAACCACGATTAAAGCCGTTAAAGGGCTCATTTGGCATTCACC
The DNA here is from genome assembly GCF_007004765.1 of Aliikangiella marina. Lineage (GTDB taxonomy): Bacteria > Pseudomonadota > Gammaproteobacteria > Enterobacterales > Kangiellaceae > Aliikangiella > Aliikangiella marina. Next base: position 138,066 of record NZ_VIKR01000005.1, on the reverse strand, counting down.
TGTCGATGGTTCTTTAAAGCAAATCGGTAAGGCACTTTGTGCAGCACTATGTCAAACAGGACAGATACAAACATCTTTTCGTCGCTTAAAAGTCAATAGTGTTCGTGCTGACGATGGTTCGTTTTATCTCGGACTCATCGGCGCAACATTTTATGAAAGTTCGCTTTTTGCTGATTGCTTGAATGAAATATTATCTCCCATTGATAACCCAAGATACATAATCATCCGGGAAAGTGGATTCTTGGGATTTCAAAAAGATGACTACCACGCAGTTCCAATGAAGCTAGCAACCAAAAAAGAGCTCGCGCAAACTTTTTATCTTGCTTGGTGCAAATATGTATGCCCGACCGAGTTAATTTATACTCGCTCTCCGCAAGGGCGGCAGCATTTAATTAAAGCAAAAATGCGGGCATTCTCATCTCTATTTTCGGAGGAAGTAAAACGTCAGGATCGTTGGCAATAGACTTACAATTTGCGATATTGTATACAATGAGTGAGTTTATCTTAAGATAATTCAAGATGTTGAATTTGAATTATTTTGTAAAAAAAATTAATCGATTAAATTCACAATTAATCGTTAACTGAATTGAATTTATTGAATTCAAAATACTTTTAATCGTAATTCAATATTATCAATACGTATTCTTGTCGTAATCAATCTTCTCAACATATTTTTTTAAGTGTTCATTGTATGACAGAATAATTCTATTTTTAAATACTTTTGTTCCTATGTTACACCCAGTGTCCAGGCTCTAGGCAAGGCCTGATATGAATGCTACGTTTATCTCACGAGCTGCGATACGCATTATTGATTTATTCCAGGATTGATTGAGTTTATCGCAGCCCAGTTTCCAGTCTATTTATTGATAAGGAGTTTATCATGAAACTTTTAAAACTTAGTGTGTTAGCAGTTGGTTTAGCAGGAACTTCAGTAGCAATGGCAGGTAGCCAGCAATTTATCGCCGGAGATAAAACAAAAGAAACGGCGATGTGTATCGCCGCTGCGTCAAATAATGTACAAGATTATAAATCGCTTGTTGAAAACTATCGTACAACGTCGTTAGTTAAAGTGAGAGATCATCAATTGTTTGCGAATAAGTTAACCTGTAATGATGTGAATATTGCCAAATTTGCTCGCCAATATGGCGCAGAAAAGTCTGCAAAATTTATCAGTAAATACCTCGATCAAAATATTCTTATCAGACAGGATATTGCCAACACTCAACCAATTAACACGTCAAAAACTATCGTCGTTTCTGCGAGCATGTCTGCCAAATAAAAATACAACTATCCCTGGTTGTCTTTTTAGGGAAGTCTACCTTATCCCCGTAGACTTCCTTTTTTATCGCCCGATCGTTAACTTTATCGACGCTTTCGTTAAATTAAGCTTAAAATTAACGCTGCAATTTTTTCACTCATATTAGCAAGTGCTTTAAACAAATTCTTAATAGACTTCTTATAGATAGCGCTTAATATAGTCCGCTTATCTACATTAATGCTTGCCCCTTAACTATTTTTTTAGCTTTCTTGAGGTCTAAACTTAATGGGTAAAAATAATCGAATTACGCTATTTATCTTGCCTTTCTTTCGCTTTCTTTTCTATCTCTAATTACTAAACCTGCCCAAAACTAATCACAGTTAATCCTTCCAAAATTGAACACAACAAATCAATCAATTAAGCGTTGGCATAACTAAAGAAGTCTAAAAGTAAGGTAAAAAAAAGCCCGGTTTAGCCGGGCTTTTTAATCCATTTATTCTAGTTGATTTATTCTAATCGAGTTTTTTAATATAAATATCACCATTAGTTGTGGTTAATCTCACTCTATCACCACCGCCACCAAGGTCACCTTCAGCGGTGATTCGTTTGCTGTCTTCGCCTTTAATGGTGAGTGGAAAATCAGAATAGATTTTGTAGTCTCTTCGCGAATTACGCGTCACTCTCAGTGATGCTGAAACTGTCGCAGCTATTGTTTCTGGTAAGTAAATAGTTAAATCTCCACCAGATGAATCTAAACTAACGCTCTGGTCTTTACTGTTATCGGTCTCAATCATTTCCGCAACAATAGAACCACCTGAAGTCTCAGCATTAATCGCACCGCGAGCTTTGTAGATTTTGATACTTCCGCCTGCGGTATCCGCATAGACAGGACCGCCGCTACTGCCTACATATAGACTACCACCAGAAGACTCTACTCGGACTTTACCGCCGGCACCCTCTACTTTTACTGAACCCCCTGAAGTATCCGCGTCAACATCACCTTTGGCGGTACCAATCTTTATCGAACCACCTGAAGTTTCTGCTTTGACATTCCCTTCAGATGGTCCAATTTTAATAGAACCACCCGATGTGTCTGCAGCAATATCTTCACCGCCACTTTCAATGCTAATCGAACCTCCGGACGTATCGACAGTCGCTTTTCCCGTCACATGACCCAAGCGAATAGAACCTCCTGATGTATCAACTTTTAAATTACCTTTCACGTCACCAACTTTGATACTTCCACCAGAAGTATGAGCATCAACGTTACCACCATCGACATTACCGATTTTTAAGCTACCGCCACTGGTATGTAATTTAATGTTTCCAGCCATATCATCAACTTTAATAGAACCGCCACCGGTTTTTAAATCAAGGTTATATTTTTTAGGGACTTTGACAATGTATTTAACGCGTACATTACTATTCCATCCGTCGCCATCGCCGTTAATATAAACATTATCGCCGCGATTTTCGATTTCAACTCTAAAGTCATCCAGCTTACTTTGACTGCTTGCTGACTTTCTTACTTCGACATCAACTTGATCGTTATTCCATGATTCTATCTCAATTGAACCACGATCACTGTCAATAACTAACTGACCACCAGTGGCAACTGAAAACTCTCTTTCAATAGTTTCTGATTTAGCACTAACATTTAATGTTAGTAGCAATCCCATAAGGACAAAGACTGGATAAGTAACTTTTTTAAACATGGGTTTCACCTTAATAATACTACTTAAAATTAAATATTTATTTCCTGTTGTTCCTTGACCACAGGTCGCTCTAAATCAAACAGAGTCTTAACTTGGTTACGAATATATAAATTACTGTCATTCGCACTGTGGTTTTTCAAAACTTCTATGGTTTTTTTATCATCTAGATGCTGGATTAAAGCTTGGAAAGCTTCGACTCTCACACCGGGGTTAACATCGCCTTGAAGTGCTACCCTCAAAACATCGCGAACATTTTCGTCATGAGAAATTTTGGCTAAGGATTCAGCGGCTACCATCCTAACGCCAGGATTAGGATCATTGAGTAAGCTATGACTCAAAGCATTTCTCACTGATTGAGTGTTTGAATAATCTTTCAATAAATCAACGAGGTCCAGACGAGTCGAATCGCTAACATCATCCTGCATCGTTTTTGCTAAAAGACCTTGGACCTTTTGATTGGATAAATTAGCATCTAATTGAGTACGCGAAGCTAAAGAATAAACAACTTGAATATCACCACTTTGCGTATCAACTTGTTTTAATTGCATATCCGTAATATGAAGATCATCCTTCTCAACAAATGCTAATAGTTCGGATTGTTGCGAATTGTCTGCAACGGGCTGAATAATAACTTCTCTTTCGCCGGCGACATAAAAACCGAGAGCGAAAGTCGCGACCATACTCGCAAATTGATATTTAAAACTGACTTGGCCAGTCCAAAGATTTTGTAACCATCCAGCCTTCGATTGTCTTTTCGCGGCTTCTTTGCGTAATTTTCGTTGTAATGACCAGCGAACGGCATCTGCTCGTTGATCCGAGATAATGGGTTGATTACCTCTACTCATGAGCTGGTCTAATTGCGAATGTTGATTATATTTCTCGCAAAAGCTTGGATCATTTTGTAAGCGTTTTTCGAACGCTTCTCTACTTTGTTCGCTTAATTCATCGTATAGATAAGCGACAATAAGCTCGTCATCTTGTTGAATTAATTGTTGCTCGTTCATTTCTCTTCTTACCTCACAAAAGAATGCAACTCAGCGCGCATCTTTTCTCTCGCACGAAAAAGATAACTTTTTACCGTGCCTTCACTCGAACTCATCACTTCTGCCGCATCGCAAATCTTAAACTCTTGCTGATGACACAGTACGAATGCAATCCGTTCTTTATCACTTAATTTCGCCATTGCCTGGTTAATTGCATAACTCAATTGCTCATTCACTAATTGCGCTTCTGGGTTATGATAAATTCCATACTTTTCACCAGATACCGACTCTTGGCTGTCGTCGTAAACTGACTTATCATGGCTCATCAAACTGGCTAATTTGTTTTTCACCTTTCGCCGGTAACTAATCGCTGTATTCACGACGATCCGATATAGCCAAGTACTAAACTGACTTTCCAAGCGGAATTTTGGCAACGCGTTAAAGGCGTTAATCATGGCTTCTTGATATACATCTTCCGCTTCTTCTGGAGACGTCGCCAACCCAGCCGCAACACTCAGCATTTTCTTCTCGACCTGCGAAATAAGCTGCTCAAAAGCACCGACACTACCCTCTTTAGCCGCTGCAATTAAGTCTTTCTCTAAATCTTGCAAACCTATCGCTTTTCCTTTCCCCAACATAGCCTTTTTCTACTTCGAAACTGTCAAACTGTAAATTCAGCAACAGTCTTTATCCGCTCTATACACTTAGGTGCATCAAGTGAGGTTTTGGTTGGCAAACATTGAGATTTTTATTTTAAAACTGACTATTTCCAATAGCCGACATTGATATACCTTTATATAACAATAAGTTAACTAAAGTCCACCGCTCATTTTCAAGACTGACAGCCGCTAAAAATAACTCAAAATCAGCGAGCCCTCGATTCTTTGCGATAACAACCTGGATTCATCGTGCGGGTTCATTGTGTCAGGTCAATCATTGACGCAGCATTTATGCCTAAAATAAGACATGGCAGATAAATCCCTAAAACGTGCAATCTCATTACCCGGCCTAGTTTTTTATGGCGTAGGTACCATGATCGGGGGTGGTATTTATGCTTTGCTAGGTAAAGTTACCGATATCGCGGGCCTGTTAACACCTTGGGCAATTATCATCGCCGGCGTAATGGCACTTTTTAGCGCTTTTAGTTTTGCAGAACTTTCAGCCCGGTATCCCAAAAGCGGCGGACCGGCTTTTTATTTGCAACAAGCCTTTAGCCGGCCAATCGGGCAAATTTTTGGATTTTTAGTTATTGCCACGGGAGTGGTTTCTGCCGCCACATTGAGCGTTGCGGTATCAGGCTTTCTGCATGACCTAGCTAACTTGCCTTTGTGGCTGGGTCAACTATCAATCGTCATACTGCTCGCAATGATTGCCTGTTGGGGAATTCAGCAATCAGTCGTCACTGTTGCCGTGATCACATTGGTCGAGGTTATCGGTCTGATACTCGTTATTGTCGTTAACAGCGACTCAGTAATCAACCTACAGCGCCCGCCTAGCGCCTTTCTCCCTTCTTTAGGGCCACAAATATGGTTAAGTATTTTTACGGCAAGCTTCTTAGCCTTTTATGCTTTCATTGGATTTGAAGACATGGTGACGCTCGCCGAGGAAGTGAAAAGCGTCAAAAAGAATTTACCTTATGGCATAGTAATTAGTTTGTTGATTACTTTATTGCTCTACGTCGGCGTGAGCTTTATCGCAGTGATATCAGTCGATCTGGGCGATTTTGCAAGCAGTAACACGCCTATGGCAGAGCTCACTCGCCAATCCGCTTGGCTGTCTCCGCAAACCCTTATCATTATCAGCTTGTTAGCCGGTATAAACGGCGCATTGGTACAAATAATAATGGCCGCCAGGGTACTTTTTGGAATGGCGAGAAATCAGCAAGCACCGCAAGTATTTAAGTCGATCAACGCAAAAACTCAAACGCCCATCAATGCTTCAGTAATAGTAACAACCACGATCTTACTGCTTGCCTTATGCGTCGACTTAACAACGTTAGCCAAATTAACCAGCGGGATCATCCTTATCGTGTTTAGTGGGGTAAATATAGCGTTATTAAAAGTAAAACGACAAGAATTACCATTTGACGGCTTTCAAGTATTTATTTGGGTACCCATTTGCGGATTTCTAATGTCGGCTGCAATCTTCATAATGGGATTTATGGCAACGCTTGGAATGACGCACTAGATAGCCCCATTAACGGGATCGAATTTTCTCAATAATAAAAACCCAACCTTGAGATATCTAACTATACTTATTAATGAATAGACTTATTAACCAATAAACTTATTAAATGAGGCGTATTTGTCTTTCTTACCGTTAATGATAGACAAGCAGACCATCCTAAATCATGTTTAATTAATATCAATAGATACCGTCAAAGTCATTAACCGCATGCCAAAACGAACCCTCGCTATCGAAAAACAACTCACTTGGTTCCATCTAGCGACGGTATTTCCGTTAGTCAGCTTCGGTTTTTATCATTACTTCTTCCATTTTAGAGAACTTGGCATTGTTTTTCTTATCAGCAGTGCATTAATTGGCTATTCAGCGTTTTTCACTCTAACCGGCAAACCCCTAAAGCACTATAAGTCAATTTTCCTTTTCGTGGTCAGCGCTAATATCATTTTTGCTGCCCAGTATATTGGGATACGATCAATTTTTTATCTATTTCCTGCAATTATCGGCATCTATTTCAATTTTCCTATCCGCTTTTCGACAACAGTTTCGATAATACTATCGGCAGCAACCTTGTTTGCAGCCTCCGACTTAGTTTCTACTTCCAACTTAATTCGAATTTCGTTCCCAATTATTATCGTCATTGGATTTGCTCACTTATATAGAAGGACTATCGCTGAACAACAGATCGCACTTGAAAAAGAAGCAAGTGAAGATTATCTCACTGGTATTTACAATCGACGTAGTTTTCATGAATGGTTAGATCGGACGATCCAAACTCATGTCAGCCAACATGATAAGCTTGCCTTGTTTTATCTGGATATTGATGACTTCAAACGAGTAAATGATGTTTACGGACATGCCGCAGGTGATCGCTTGCTTAACGAATTTACTCGCGCTTTAAAGGTCTCGGTTCGCTCAACGGATATCCTTGCAACCTGCAATGAACATCGCTTAGCTCGCTTGGCTGGAGATGAGTTTGTCGTCGCTGCGACTAATGTACGTCATGAAAAAGATGCTTTGATGATAGCCGAACGACTCTTAGAAGAAATAAATAAACCCATTCAAATTGATGGCATTGAATTGCATATTAACTCAAGTATTGGTATCGCGTTGTGTGAAAGCAATACCGGTTCAGCCGATCAGCTATTAAGAGACGCTGACTCAGCTATGTTTAAATCAAAGAGTGATGGTAAAAACCGAATTACTTTTTTTGATTCAAGCATCGCCGAAAAAGTCGCTAAAAAGAATAATATTGCTGAAGCGGTCAATGATGCGATTTTAAATCAGGAATTTTATCTAAACTTTATGCCTATTTTTAAAGATTCTGGCAAGACCTTAGTTGGCGCTGAATCATTGATTCGGAGTAGTTCAGAAAAGCTAAAGGGGATCGGCCCCGACATTTTCATTCCTATCGCAGAAGAGTACGGAATGATTCACACCATTGATTTGCTAGTGATTACCGAGACATTTAAAAAGATCAGTGAGATTCAGCACAGTCTTCCTGATGAGTTTGTTTTTTCAATCAACTTTTCAGCAAAAGAGTTACGCAATGAATCTTTCCCAGAAGAACTCAAGTCGCTGAGCGACTCATTTAAAATCACACCTTCATTAATTGAGTTAGAGATTACTGAAACAAGCTTAGTCTCTCATGATACTTTTACGATAAAACTCCTGAACGAGATAAAGTCATATGGCTTTAGAATTTCACTCGACGATTTTGGGACCGGTTACACGGCATTTAGCCAATTGAAACTCTACCCAGTCGATACCTTAAAAATTGATAGAAGTTTTGTCTGGGATATTGATGCTGGCTCTGATGCGCAAGACGACAAAATAATGGTCGATGTTATACTATCCTTGGCATCATTATTTCAAGTCAAAGTGGTTGCAGAGGGCGTAGAGAATCAAACACAACTCGATTATCTTGCGCGTTCCCAATGCGACTACTATCAAGGTTATTTACTTTCAAAACCTTTGCACTGGGAGGTCTTCAAAAGCACTTACTTTCGCGACTCGGAAAAATCTCAACGAACTAATACGTCATCGCGATAGGTCTCAGCGATTAACATAAACTCACCGATGATTTCTTTTGGAATCTCTAACTCTTGTAAAGACTCTTCCATCAGCTCGATAAAAATATCAAAATGATGATCGTTTAGCCCTCGTTCTAGAAGTGGGGCATGAGCCTTTCGCACTAAATCTCGGTCATATTGGGTATTTTCTTGCATTATTAAGCGTAAAAAAACCCGCATTTTTTCAATCTGGTCGACGACCGAAGTCGAATCAAAAAATGAGTTTATTTCTGGATTATCTAAAAATTTTTCATAAAAAATATTGACCGCAGCTTCAACTGCAGCTTCACCACCAATCCTTGTGAATAAGTTGTTTTCTCCGTGCTCATGTGAATTTGGTAGGCTAAGCGCCATGGAGCTAGTACCTCTCGCAGGATCTACCTCGTTACTGAGTTTAAAATATTTAAATTAACTAAACGACGTAATCGACCTTCTGCTTTTCTGTCGCTGTTGTTGAGCAAGTGTTAATTAATTGGCTAGTAATATAAGATTAGCATCGACTACTCGCAATTTTAGTCTCATAATGAGATGAAACTTTTAAAAAAAGCGCAAATAACTCACACTTAATTTTTCGATATAACGAAAAATAATGGCATCAAAAAATTTTCAAGGAAGGGCCTATCAAAATGAGTAACCTATTCAAATTTGTTTGTATCAGTTTTTTATTGAGCCTCACTAAGGTATCACTCTCTATGGAGGTTTCTTCGGGAAGTTTGGTAACGATTAATCATTTCAAATCAGCGTTTGTCCCTTCTAGACCGGTCCACATTTGGTTGCCAGAAGGTTACTCAACTAGTGAAACTTATTCGGTACTTTATATGCATGATGGACAGATGCTCTTCGACTCTGCCGTAACATGGAATAAACAAGATTGGGGCGCCGACGAAGCGGCTGCAGTGCTCAATCGTTCTCAGAATATGAAAAAATTTATTATTGTTGCAATCGAAAATATTAGTGAAATCCGATGGCAGGAATACTTTCCGCAAAAAACGCTCAAAGACTTTCAATCAAAACCAGCTTTCACCAAGTTAGGAATCGATATCAATAGCCTCACGTCAGATAATTATCTAAAGTTTCTAGTCACTGAGTTAAAGCCCTATGTCGATAAAAACTATTCTGTCGCGACTGATCGCGCTAACACCTTTATTGCCGGATCGAGCATGGGGGGTCTCATTTCACTTTATGCCCTACTAGAATACCCGCACATATTCGGTGGAGCTGCTTGCCTTTCAACTCACTGGCCAGGAAGAAATCCGACTTCGGATTACTTACTCACAGATGCGATACTCGATTACGTGACATCAAATTTACCCTCACCCCAGGTCCACAAACTCTATTTTGACTACGGCGATCAAACCTTAGACGCTTATTATCCACCGCTCCAACAAAAAGTCGATGAGATCCTCAAAAAAGCAGGCTATCAGCGACCGCTTTGGACGACGAAATTTTTTCCCGGCCATGCCCATGATGAAAATGCTTGGAAAAGCCGTTTCGACCAACCGCTAATGTTTTTATTAGCCAAATAGCATTTGGTAACGTTTTTTTCTAATTGCCGCTGGGATCAAACTTGATTTTCGGTATTATTGGGAATCTTGAAAAATTAACAACTAATCAGGGGAATTCAATGAGTGCGCGTTATCTCTCGAAACGACCATTTTCCACCTTTGGGCTAATATTTGCCTTTCTTTTCTCTTCGCTCGTCAATGCTAGTAATAGTACCCAGGAATTCTGGCCAGGCACAAAATACGACCCATCAATACCGACCGTTAAATCGGTTTTAGGGTATGAAACCGGTGAGAGAATTAGTAACTATAATGGAATGTTGCGTTATTTTGAGGCACTCGAGCAAGCCGCACCTGATCGGATAAAAATATTCGAATATGCGCGTTCTTGGGAGGGTCGCAAGCTTATCTATGCGGCAATTGCAAAACCAGATACCCTTGCAAAACTTGAGCAATTCGCAATTGATATGCAAAAACTCGCGGACCCCCGAGTAACCAATCGCAAACAAGCTAATAAAATCATTGAATCACTACCTGCTTCAGTTTGGCTAGAATATAGTGTTCACGGAAACGAAATCAGTGGCACAGACTCAGCAATGAAATTGGCGTATCATTTGCTCGCAGCGCCAACCGAGACCGTTAATCAAAAAATCCTCGATAACACAATTGTTTTCATCGATCCCCTGCAAAACCCTGACGGAAGAGATCGCTTCACTAGCCGCTATTATGCACAAGTAGGCCTGCATCCCAGTTATGACAGAATATCAGCCGAGCACAACGAGCCATGGCCACGAGGCAGAACAAACCATTATTTGTTCGATATGAATCGAGATTGGTTAGCCGTTACTCAACCCGAAACCAAAGGACGTATCGATTCTCTGAATAAGTATAAACCCCTGGTCGTTGTCGATGTTCATGAAATGGGTGGCGACCAAAGCTATTACTTTGCGCCAGCTGCGGAACCGTTCAATCCGTTTATGACCAAAACTCAGATAGAGAACATGAACATTATTGGTCGCAATCATGCTAAACATTTTGATCGATTCGGCTTTGATTATTTTACCCGAGAAATTTTCGACGCATTTTATCCAGGCTATGGTGATAGTTGGCCAACCTTTTATGGTGCCTCCGCTTCAACCTATGAAGTCGGTTCCGCTCGCGGCGAAGTATTTAAAAAGAAAACCGGTCAGCTTTATACTTATCGTGACTCAGTTCATCAGCAATTTGTTGCCTCAGTCTCGACTGCAGAAGGCGCCTCGGATAATCGAAAGAAATTATTAACTGATTTTTATCAGTATCAAGTCAATGCTATTGAAGCCGGTGAGAAAGACAAGAAAGAAAGAGTGTATATCTTGCCAAACAAAACAGACAAAGCCGGCACCTTCAGATTAGCGACTCTCATGGCCCAGCATGGGGTTGAAGTAACTCGTGCTGATAAAGCATTTAAAGCGTGTGGAAAATCCTATCAAGCTGGCGCTTATGTGCTCGATACGGCTCAGCCGCGGGGACGGTTCTTAAAGACGACCTTCACACAACAGGTCAACATGGATGCCGATTTTATCAAAGAGCAAGAACGTCGCCGAGCAAGAAAACTAAACGATGAAATTTATGACGTTACCGGATGGTCGCTACCTTTGATGTTTAATATCGAAACCGATACTTGTGGCAAGTCAGTTAAAGTTTCCGGTACACCAGTTAAAGCAGACGATCAACTTATCGGCACAGTCAATAACCCAGACGCTTCGGTTGCCTTTATTGTTCCTTGGGGCGATATGGCGGCGGGTCGTTTCTTAACATCAGCGTTACAACAAGGTTTGACCATCAAAAGTGCCGACAAGGCGTTTAAGATCGATAATCAGAAGTCTTATCCTGCGGGAAGTTTAATTATCGAGTCACGCACCAATTCAAAAAACCTCGCTCAAACAGTCGCGACAATCGCTAAAGAGACCGGTGCGATCGTCGATGGCGTCGATACCAGTTGGGTGACTGAGGGGCCCAGCTTTGGGAGTGGCAATACTGTCACTATGAAAGCACCCAAGATTGCGATTGCGTGGGATACACCGACTAGCTCACTGAGTGCGGGCAATACGCGGTTTGTGATAGAGCGTCAATTCAACTATCCAGTCACCGCGATTCGTACTAGGCAGCTCGCAAGAGCGGATTTAAGCGATTATCAAGTGGTCATTTTACCTAACGGTTTCTATCAGCAAACCCTTGGAAAATCCGGCGCTAAAAACCTTGAAGCTTGGGTAAAAAAAGGGGGAGTATTGATCACCTTTTCGGGGGCTACTCGGTTTGCAGCCGACAAAGAGATTGGTTTATTGGACGTTAAACGAGAAAATGCATTCAAAGACAAGCCGTCAAAAAAGAGCAAGCAGGATAATAAAAAATCAACTGTAGAAGGAACCCTTTACACTGAAAAGTCAGATCTTGTAGCTGCCAGTGAAAATGCCCAAGAAAAACCGGATTTTGTCGCTGGTGTGCTGGCTAATATCGAGGTCGACCAAGAACACTGGCTAACCGCAGGTATCAACAAAGATGTGGTTGGCCTAGTTTATGGCAACGATATCTATACGCCAATTCAACTCAAATCAGGTAAAAACCTGGCATGGTTTAAAGGCCCCAAAGAGGTTTTGGCCAGTGGTTATTTATGGCAAGAAAATAAGCGGCAGTTAGCTTACAAGCCCTATTTAATTCACCAACCAAAAGGTAAAGGAATGGTGATTGCCTATACTCAGGAGCCAACGGTAAGGGCTTATCTTGACGGATTAAACGTGATGTTGATGAACAGTATTTTCAGAGCAACTGCACACGCCCAGTAATCAACAGGCAATTAACAGACACTGAAAAATAGTACACAAAAAACTTCCTATTCAGCAGTGAGGAATTGTAGTCCCAATAAAAAAGCGAAACCTCTCGGTTTCGCTTTTTTTGCCTTGGCGAATAATGAATTGAGCGATCTCCAATTAGTTGCTATGAGCCAGCTCCTTAGTTAGCTGGTCTAGCTTCTTCTCTAAACGCTGGCGAAGTAGTTCTCCCTCAAGCCAGGACGCCATCAGAACTAACGCATCGATATCAAAATCAGAAAACTTTCTCGGATAGGGCATTGCGCTTGAAAAGTTGAGAGTACCGTAAAGTTCACCTTCAACTCTTATTGGTATTCCTATATATGACTCCAAGCCAAACGAACTATAGGCGGGATGAGTGCCATATTTATCATCATTCCCAACATGCTCCAGTGCCACCGGCTTGTCGGCTCCACAGGTAATTTCGCAATAGGTAATGTCAAAATCAAAGGTATCGCCCGGCTTCATTTCAACCCCTTCTGGCGTCACACAGTTGACGACCGTATAAAGCTTGTCTTCAATCCGAGAGAGAATACCAATGTCCAAATTGAATCGTTGCAAGCCAAGTTTAAGCAACTCTATCAGTTGATAGTCAAACCCTTGCGCTCTCGCCTGATTAATTTGATTCAATCGACGTATAACTTGCTGACTTATGTTAATTTCACTCACTGCATCATTTTCCTTGATCGAAAAATATTTGAATATTCGCTCTAAGTATAGATGTTGTGGGTGAAATTAGAGGGTTATTTGTCGGTTTTATTGAGAGAATTTACGCCCCTAAACTCGCGCAAAAGGCTACAGTTAACCGTTTTAATGTCGTACATTGACCAAGCTGGGGCTTGCGGTGGCCTTGAGGCTAGACCACCAATTTTAAGACGATTAACTGTCTATTTAGCTGTTATTGCCGAGGACTGGCATGAGGTATTTGTTGATGGCTACTTCGATAGCAGATTGGCGTTCTTGTTCTATCTGAGAAATCAATGAAGCTTGAAAGTCGCGAATTGAAGTTTCATCGGCTGCCGAAAAAGACGGCATTTGGTAGGGCGAAGGGTAATCCAGTTGGCTTGCCAAAATGCATAAAAGGCCTTGAGAATACTTTCTTCCACTTTCAGATGAATAAAACGCGTAAAGTTCCTGCATCTGAGCTTCGGTGTAGACCTCTCGATAGACTTTAGTCAGCAAACTTTTTAGGTCAAGTTGATCAATTTTATCTAATTCGTTCAAACAAATATCGATAGCTTCGCCGGAATCAAAACAGGTTTTAGACACACCACTCTTGATTCCAAGCTTCATTCCTTCGACCGTTAATTGAGCTTCAATTAATTTTAAAGGGGTCTTGGATGCATTGACATCACTGGTCGCGTTGGCACAGCCCATCCCGAGCAGTAAAATTATCGTTAATAATATTTTCATTTCTTATAACCTCGCCAGCAGTCAAATTTTATCAAATTCAACTACTTAGCAAATAAATCCTTCTTTATATCCCTAAAGCCTTTAAATTCTAACGCGTTACCTGACGGATCTGCAAAAAACATCGTTCCTTGTTCACCTGCTTGCCCTTCGAAACGAATGTAAGGTTCAATGATGAATTCTTCAATAAACCCACTGACTCTATCAGCAAACTCGCGCCAAGTGTCAAACGGAAGCACCACGCCACAGTGCGGTATTGGTACACCGTGACCATCAACCGGATTGGTAATCTGCGCTATCTTACCTTGCTTTCCAATAGCTGGGTTGAGATGAGTCACAAATTGGTGTCCAAACATATTAAAATCAATCCAGTCTGAACTACTTCTGCCCTCGGATAACCCCATTTTAGCGCCATAAAAGTCTCTAGACTCATCTATATCGCGCACAGGAATAGCGATGTGAAAGGGGGTCAACTCCATCGGCATGACTTCTCTCTATTCAAAAACTCGGATCATTCGTTCAGCAAGCGTCCATATTACGCGCTATGAACAACTAATGCATCTTGATTTTAGTGAGTTACATTGATGATGAGAACGCTTTTTAACCACAATCACTCGTCCCTAACTCTATCACTAACCCAATACACTGGATATTGAAATTTATGTGAAACTTGAATATGCGTCGGCACCGACATATAATCCGACATATTATCAAAGTCTCGAGTCTCTTTAACGACTAATGAAACATTTATCTGATCTTGGCGAACTAACCCTTGGCTCTCGATTAAAAAGAATGAGCGACCAATTATTCGAGGATGTCGACAAACTCTATCAACACTCAGGTATAACCATATCTTCCCGGTGTTTTCCTATTTTGTTTTTACTTAACGCGAACGGAAACTCTGGTATTACCCAGCTCGCCGAACAGTTGGGACAAGCGCATTCCTCTGTGAGTCAGATGAGTCAAAAATTGATAAAAGCGGGTTATATTCAAAACAAGCAAGATCCAAATGACACGCGGCGAAGGCTCGTTGGTCTCACTGAAGAGGGGCTGGCACTATTTCAGCGCATGGTGCCCCTGTGGCAAGATATTGAACAAAGTGTTAAAGCCATGATTCACGATTCAGGTTTTGACTTAATGCAAGGTTTGAAACAATTTGAAATTCAACAAAGTGAGCATTCACTATTATCGAGAGTAGAGGCTAGAAAGGCTATGCGAGAATCAGAGAAAGTAGAAATTATTCCTTTTGAGTCACAATATCGCGATGCTTTCAAAACCCTGAACGTTGAATGGTTAGAAAAATACTTCTATGTCGAAGAGATTGACAATCAAGTTTTATCAAACCCAGAAGAGTATATCCTTGATCCTGGCGGGTACATTTTTTTCGCGCGCTATAACGATGAAATTATCGGCACTGGCGCTCTCATAAAATCTGCTGAAGGAGTGTACGAACTCACCAAAATGTCAGTTACTGAAAAATACCAAGGGCTAAAGGTCGGCCGAAAAATAGCCATCAGAGCGATAGAGCAGTTCCTTGCGGTTGCTGGCAAGACATTGTTTTTAGAGTCTAATAGTCGCCTCAAACCGGCCTTGCACTTGTACGAAACCTTGGGATTTGAGCATCAAGCCAAAAAAGATGACTCGCATTACCAGAGAGCAGACGTTTACATGGTCTTTAATCCTGCAAAGTTTCGCTAACTTTTGGGTCATCGTACGACTTTTGATCTGTAAAACGCTCGATCTAGTATAAAGAGAAACAGATTATCTTAAATTAACCAATTAACCGTCACTATGCATGCCGCAGAACTCGCAGAAATTTTGTCATCCCAGCGCAATGTCTGGGTGATTACCGGTGCGGGAATTAGCGCGGCTTCGGGCATACCCACTTACCGTGACCATGGCGGCCAGTGGAAAAGCGCGACACCAATTCAACACCAAGAGTTTGTCGCAGATGCGAATAAAAGACAACGATATTGGGCGCGGAGTGCCGTTGGATGGCCGACCATAGCTGATGCAGAACCAAATACTTCTCATCAGATTCTCGCTCAAATGGAAAAACACAACCTTATCCATTATTTAGTCACACAAAATGTTGATGGATTACATCAAAAAGCAGGTCACCAACAAGTTGTCGATTTGCATGGTCGATTAGACCAGGCGTTTTGCCTTAACTGCGGTAAATATGAAACTCGTCAAAGTATTCAAGAGAGACTCATCGCTGAAAACCCATTCCTCCCTGAAGTGAATCAACAGCCAGCACCTGACGGTGATGCACATCTATCCGATGAGATAATCAGCCAGGTTAAAGCTCCACTTTGTACTGCTTGCGGCGGAATCCTGAAGCCCGACGTCGTTTTTTTTGGCGGTACCGTTCCAAAACCAATAGTCGAGGATGCTTCTTCATCACTCGCTTCGGCTAGTCTAATGTTAGTCGTGGGCTCATCGTTAACGGTTTATTCTGGATTTCGTTTTTGTAAAATCGCAGAAAAACTTGAGATACCCATTGTCGCAATCAATCAAGGCGCAACAAGAGCTGATGATCTGCTGTCTCACAAATTTAGTTGTGATAGCGGGTTGCTGCTCCAGGAAACCTATCAACTCTTGAATCTTAACTCTTAAACCTAAATTCTTACATCTCAACTTTAAGAATTTGCACTCACAAACAAGCAATTTTAAGTCACACGTATATAAAAACTGACAAAGCGTTTGTGATGCTTTTGTCCTATACTCAAAAAAAATCTTTGTGAGACGGAGTCCCGTTACATGACGGAAAGTGGCAACGCTAAAAAAAGGGAAGAAGTGCTCAAGAAGTACCTAGCAAATTTGTCCAAAAATATCGCCAAGCTAGAAGAAATGTGGGGACACTTACGACACGTCCAGTGGAATCAACAAGTTCTTAGCTCTCTGAAACTTTTAACACACAAATTACTCGGTGGAGCGCTCGCACTGCACTTGCATAAAATTGCATACGATCTGAAATCGCTCGACTATAATCTTGCGCAAATCGATGATGATTCCGGTGCACCGAACTTTCAAGATAATGATTTAATCGAACAGTGTATTTTAGCCCTCAAAGCCACTTCAAATGATTTAGCCAATCATAAACCAGAGAAGGTAATCGACAATTCCTCTATCGAAGTGAGCAACCTAGACAAGCAAGAAAAACTCCTCTACATCGTTGATGATGACCAAGTCATCCGCGATTTACTTGCAGGTGAATTAGAAGCATGTGGCTATCAAGTTAACCTGTTTGAGAATCTACAAAGCCTCTACGATTCGTTGAATCAAGAAACACCCTCTCTAGTGATTCTCGATATTGTGTTCCCCGAGGAAGGTGCACTTGCCGGTGTCGATGCGCTCAAGCATTTACGATCTCAAATGGGTCTTAAAATCCCCGTTATTTTTATTTCTGCGCGCAGCGATATGGTCGCAAGATTACGTTGTCTTAGAGCGGGCGGAAACGCCTTTTTCGGAAAACCAGTAGAAATTAAGCCATTGGTAGAAAAAATTGAGGAGCTAACGCCCGATGATCAAACGCGTCATCGAGCACTCATTATTGATGATGACGAAATTTCTCTGGAGCTTCATGCCGATCAATTGCAATCAGCAAATTTTAAAGTTCGTAAAGTGAATAATCCGCTTAATGCAATGAAAGAGATTAATCAGTTTCAACCTGATGTGTTGTTATTAGATATGAAAATGCCCATGTGTAACGGATTAGAGTTGGCTGATGTCCTTCGCCAAGATAACCACTTTACCGAGCTACCAATAATCTTTATTACTGGAGACAACTCTGAAGAAACCCGCCAGCAAGCAGAAGCCGTAGAGAATAGTCAGTTTTTGACTAAGCCTGTGGAAAGAAGTGAATTGCTTGACGCCAGTCTGACTGCAGCGAGACAATATGCCGTGGTTAAGCACAAACAAACTCGCCAAAAACCATCAAGCAAACAGTCCCCAATCAAGAAACGTCAACAGTTTATTGAAAACCTTGATCGCGTCATCAATGGTCGCTCCAGTGAGTTAGAGCAATACCATTTATATTATCTGGTTCTCGACAATATAAACAACGTCAAACAACACGTTGGGCTCCGGAACCTAGATGAGATTAACTCGAAGCTTTTTAAAGTAATACTGCCACAATTAAGCCCTCAAGATAGTGTTACCAGCGTAACCGATGGCGCCTTGCTCTTGCTTATCAAAGGTGAGTTTGACCATAGTTGGGATTTAGCCAACCAACTTATCAATGAGCTCGATCACATTGCTTATACCCAAGGTGAAGAATCGCTCAAGACGTCTGCTAGTATTGGTATGTTTTCGCTAAATACGCCCATAGCAAATAGTATCGATTCAATAGCCTATGCCGAAGCAGCTGTGAATCAGGCAAAAAACGCCGGTGGAAATAAAGTCGTCGCGGTGCTCAACGCCCATAATAAAACCATCGATGAATCTGCGCAGATGGTTCTCAGTGAAAAGTTAGAGTCGGCTATTAGAGATAAAGCCTATATTCTCAATTTTCAAACCATCGCCACCAGTGAAAATTCAGATTTTCAGGCGTTTGAAGTTTTGGTTAGACTAAAAGACGATATGGGACGCCAAATTTCACCGATAAAGTTTTTTGAAACTGCCCGAAACCTAGATGCGATTGTTGAGATGGATCGATGGATATATTCAGCAACAACGCAGGCCATGCAATCTGATAAAACAGGACTCATGAGTGCAAAAATGTTCCTTAAAGTATCTACCGAAACGTTAAGCTACAATTTACTGCCGACGATTGTTAATGGGCTGATCCAAGAGTCGAGAATTTTGGGAGAAAGACGATTAATTTTTATGCTTGATCAATCCAGTATAGAGAATCACCTCGAACAATCGACGCGATTTGCCGAAGCTATCCATCATATTAATTGCGATATCGCATTAGAAAACTATGATTACCACCAGTCATTTGACATCATTGAGGCACTCAAGCCAGGTTATATCAAACTGAATGCCAGTCTAATTAACGAAGCAATGAAATCAGCGCACACTCAAGTCGATTTAAAATCGTTCATCGGCTATTGTAAAAACCGAGGAATTTCCATCATTGCCGCTCAAATTGAAGAGGAGTCAACGCTGGATATCTGCAAAACTCTCGGGATTAAGTTATTTGAAGGATTCTTTATCCAAAAACCGACCGCTTCACTGCAGCAAGCCTATGAAGCTAATCGGCTATGGTCAGAAAGCAACTAGGAGTTTTTACGCCGAAACTCGACAATAGAATCCTCTCCGGCTACTTTTACGCAGTTCCGACCGCTCGATTTAGCCGAATATAGTCCTTTATCTGCTGCTTTTATCAAATCTTGCGGAACTTGCTCTAAGCTCGGTGTAAAACTTGCAATTCCACAACTTAAAGTCAGGAAGCTAGAGTCTGCTGCACGCGCTGCATCAATTGCCAAAGACTGTATCGATTGACGAATACGACTTGCTAATGCAACGACTTGTTCCTCATTGGCGTTAGATACAATCACTGCAAATTCTTCGCCGCCATATCTCGCGGCTAATTCAGTTGCTCTTTGGCAATGCTCTTTGATTGTTGTAGCAACTCGCGTTAAACAGAGATCTCCTGCAACATGTCCGAATTCGTCGTTGAACTGTTTAAAATAGTCGATATCAAATAAAATTAAAGAAATTCGACTCTGCTCTCGTTTAGCACGATTAAACTCTGATTCAAGCCGGGTATCGAAAAAGCGACGATTAGCAATCCCGGTCAAACCATCGATCGTCGCCAAGTCGCGTAATTTTTTATTGGATTTTCTGAGTAAATTTTCTGAGCGTTTTAATTGTTCCTCGTAACGTCGGCGTTGAATAACATTAGTCAGCATATTACCCACCAGCTGCAACAGCGTAATTTCATCTGGTGTCCATTTTGCTTCATAATTCTGAGTGCTCAAATTAAAAATCGTACAGAGCTTAAGGCCATAGACAATCGGAATAGAAATGAATGATTTTGCCCCCATCGCGGTTAAGCTACTCTGATCTTTTTCTGCGCTCTTTGGCATCATCTCAGGAGAATCAAAGTAGACGATATTGCGTTTTTTTAAACGCCGATAGATCCACGGTAATCGATTAAGTTTAAATTCGGAATTTTTTGCTACAGAAGAACTGATACCGGGAGCCAGCCACTCATGACTCTTAATCACTGTAAGCTCATCCGACTTCACTTCATTTAAATTAGCTCGTTCGGCCCGACATAAGCTACCGATAGACTGTAGTGCGTTATAAATGACCTCATCGTACTCATCGACTGGTAAATTTATAAACTTGGTAGAGAGATTGGCGACCACTTCTTCCAAATCAGATTTGTGTCTTAATTCTGCAGTTCGCTCTTCCACTAAGTATTCGAGCTTAGCTTTTTGACTATCAAGCGCTTTTTCTGCACGCTTTCTGGCTTCCTGACCTCGAGCATCTCGAAGTGCCAACTCTAAATATTCAGTGACTTCTTTAATGGTTAAAATCTCATGCTCTCCCCAATGATGGCTAGCATGACTTTCCAACATTAAAAAGTCGACTTGATCGTGAAAGCGCGAGAGTGAATAGCTTAACAATGCTCTCGTATTGCTCTGGATTATTGTGTCCTTTAAGTTATCTAATCGTGCATCACCCAACAAGTCACTCAAAATAACAGGTTCTTGCTTGAGTAAACGAATCAAAAAATCAGGAACCACTTTTAAGTCGATTTTAGCGCCTTTAACATTTTTCATAAAACTCGGCGATAAACACTCGATAACGGTAACTACACCTAGTTTTGATACCTTTGCGTAAGAGACACGATAGTCAGGAAACTCATCAAACAATAACTTTAGTGCATAGCGAATGACAGATTGGGGCGAGAAGCAGCTTCGGATACCATTTGCAATCGCATTAATTAGTGCTAATCGATCACTCGATTGCTTTAATTGTAATTCGGCTTGGTGACGTCTCACTGATTCCACGGCTAGTGCAATAAAGCTAGCAATAGAGTTAGTAAAATGAATTTCTTCTATTGACCAGGCTCGATTGGTTTTATTTTGTGAGACACTGACTACACCGACAATTTTTCCTTGATACCTCAGCGGCACACTTAATAAAGATTTCGTATCAAAGCGTGTTATGTAGTCATCTTCAAGCTCTCTGGTACGAGAATCTTTTAAGACATCATCGGCAACAATAACTTCACCATTTAAGATCGCATTGAAAAATAACGGATAATTTTCTGCATGCATTTCGAAGCCGCTTAGATGTTCTTTGTTGGTAAGATCATAATAATCAAAGCACTGGATGATTTTCTTATCATCATTAAAGAACCAAGCACTGACTGAACCCGCATTTAAGGTTACTGACGCAGTCTCGGTTATATCCTCTAAAGACTCACTTAAACTCTCACTGAACTGGTTGATACTTTGGGTTAAATGAGTCAGAGCATTATTCTGTCGCATGAGTGTAGTATCTTTATTATTGAGAATAAGTTGGGCAGTGGTCATTTCCTGAGAAAGTAATTCAGCTTCTGCAATTTGCTTTTTTCTCACTCGAGATACTAACCAAGCGACATATATCGAAATCCCCAAGCCAAACATAAAAACAAACATAAGATTGAGCGATAAAGCAGAATACTTTCCCGCTTCCGGTTTGATGATGACCTGCCAGTGTCGACCCATTAAATTGAAGTCATGCTGATAAATCAACGAGCGCGTTTCTAGCATATTCGATTCGAATTCAAATTGATGCCGGCCTTTACTATCATGGCCGTACAAAAAACTATCAGCGCTTGCATGCGAGGAATTAAATAGCAACAAATTTAGGGGAAGATGTTTTTGTTGCTCTAGCGCTCGACTGGTAATACTACTCAATTTAAATACGCCTAGCGTGAATCCTTTTAAGTTACCAAGGTCTAGTTGTGTTAATGATTGAGTTAGTTTGTTATGAAATACTGGCGTGAAAACGAATAAGCCCGACTGAAATTCCGGCACTTGAAGTAAATCAACTCTACTGCTTGCAACCGGTGAAGCTGTTTTTATTGCGCGGTTTATCATTTCATTGCGAATCGATGAGCCAATCGATGAATAACCCAAAGCGGACTCATTACCTAAGTAGGGCTCAACATAGTAAACCGGAAAATATACATCGCGCTCGCCAGCACGAATAATATTTCCCTGAGGATCTTTATCGGTAAATTGGAAGTTCGGGTAGTCTTTTTTTGCTTGTAATTCAAACGCGCTGCGATCCGCCTTGCGCACCAGAGGAATCCATTCTAACGCTTGAATACTCAGATCCCGTGCTAAATAGGTTTGGGCAATCTGAGAAAACGCTTTGCGGCTCAAATTTTCATTAAGATAAAAGTAATTCGCTAAATCAGATACAACATTACTGCGCCGTTCTAACGCTTTTTCCACGGCGTCAGCATAAAGCGTTGCGTCTTTTTCGAATTGGTTTAATTGAAAGCGAGATTCTCTATCAAGCAAGCTCCAAGTTAGCGTCACGGTGAAACCGACACCTAACAACAAAACCAATACAACTGGCAAATATCCCCTTGTGAGTTTAGGGTCCATTGAAGCGTTTCCAGATAAAGCGATATTTCTTTGAGATATTGCATCTATCAGGATACCAATTACGGCGCTAGCTGCAATCCTTGTTTTGAGTTAACTGCTAGCCCAATCAGCTGTGAGCCGCAAACTTCCGTTTTTAAGTAAAAATCATTCTAACCAAAAACCGTCTTATATTAGTCCGACACCTGGTGATCTGGCATGCTTCGGACCGTCTCAGCTTTCTGCCGAAGGTTAATCCAAAAGTTAATGAAGGTGGGAGTGTGCCAGCGCAGCATTGAGCTGGCACTTAGTGATGCAAAAAATCTGTCGATCTTGTGGTTTTTATTGGTTTTTCAGCTTTTCATACAAATCGCTGATCACCACGCGATGTTTATACCCTTGATAGAAATACTTGTAAGTTAAGATACCGCTCTTATTAACCACCATAACACCCGGAAATGGGATACCGTAATGTCGATGACCGGGCTCATAATCAGTATTGAGAACCTCAAAACTCTTCATAGTTTGCTGATTCTGATCGGCAATCAATGCATACTGAATGCCTTCCTTCTCCGTAAAGCGCTTTAACACTTCCACAGAATCATAAGATATTGCGACTAAATTGTAGCCGAGTTCAGCGAACTTATTATTCCATTTATTAAACTCGATCAAATGCCGCTTGCAATAGGGGCACCAATCTGCCGAACGATGAAAAATTAGAATAGTTCCTTTTTGACCTGATAGTTGCGCGAGGTTTTGAGCACTTCCATCGATACCGATAGCACTCAGCGCGGGTACCGGCTGATTAATCGGCACGCCCGTATCTTTTTCTTCTAAAGTATTTGCGGATATCTGCATATGAATAGCGACAAAAGCCGCAATCACTAGGAAATAAAATCGTTTCATGGGTTAATTGATTACCTCTAAATTGGCTGCAATCTCTCTCTAGGGATAAGATCACGATTAAAACTGAATCTAAGAGTACTTACTTGGCACAATGTTACACTTCCTCAGCTAACTTTTTCATCCTACTCAGTTTGTCTCATTTGTGCACCACTCCTTGTCTGTGTTAAAAACAATTAATGACTAAGCTGAATGACCGTTAGTAGACGCGATACTAGCCTTCTTCAACCGAATATGACTTGGAATACTATGCTAAAGAATTCACCCAAAAAGTACGGATTAGTCGCCAAATTCCTTCATTGGCTTACCGCTATCACCGTAATCGCGTTGTTTGCGGTCGGCTTGTGGATGGTAGACTTAGATTATTATGATGCCTGGTATACTAAAGCTCCCTATTATCACAAGAGCGTTGGAATTTTACTTGGCCTCCTGATGGTTCTGAGGATGCTATGGCGAATCAGTAATACAACGCCTGTGCCGCCGAAAAATCACCAACTTTGGGAAATTCAAAGTGCGAGATTAGCGCATGGTCTTTTTTACCTGCTGATTTTCTTGATGATTATTAGCGGTTATTTAATCTCTACCGCCGATAATCGTTCAATCGATGTAATGGGTTGGTTTGAAATCCCCTCTCTAGGCTCATTAATCGATAACCAAGAAGATACGGCCGGTTTAATCCATGAGTGGCTAGCTTACGTATTGATCGGTTTAGCAAGCATTCATGGAATTGCCGCGCTAAAGCATCATTTCTATGACAAAGACGAAACCTTAAAGCGAATGATTTGATTCATCTATTAATTATTGGAGATTAAAATGAAAATAATAGGTTCAGTATTTTTGATTATGTTGCTCGCAAGCTTTAGTGCTGCGGCAGCGGAATATCGAATCGATGATCGCGGCGCACACGCGTCGATTAATTTTAAAATTAAACACCTTGGCTACTCTTGGCTTACCGGTCGATTCAATACTTTCTCGGGAACTTTCAATTATGATGCCGAAAATCCCAATGCCGCTTCTATTAAGGTCGATATTGACGTGACAAGTATCGACTCCAATCACGCAGAACGCGATAAACATTTACGTGGCAGTGATTTTTTAAACGTCGACAAGTTTCCAAAAGCTAATTTCAACAGCACTAAAATCACCGATAAAGGCAACGGTAAAATTGAGGTTGTTGGCGAATTGACCTTACATGGCGTGACCAAATCTATCACCATTGATGCTGAAAAAATCGGCGAAGGTAAAGATCCCTGGGGCGGGTATCGAGCGGGATTCGCTGGGGAAACGAAAATCAGACTTAAAGATTTTGGTATGCAAGAGCGCTTAGGACCAGCGTCAACAGAGGTCTACCTCGACTTACATGTTGAGGGGATCCGCAAATAAATACTTCGATTTCAATCGTATTGATTTTCAGAAACAGCAGTTTTTGAAGTGAAGGGAGCCGAACGCTCCCTTTTTTAATTGACACTGCAATAAGTTTCCTCGTTCGCAATCTAATCGAATTAGTCCTGAATTGTATTTAAGGGACTATTTCGCTAAGCTGCGCGTTGATAAAAGACAGTAGATGTTAAACAAGGAGCAATCAAATGCATACACCGGAAGGCGCTGGCGGCACTAGCGGAGGGGTTGGTCGCTATTTGGCTGGATTAATCATGATGTGTGTAGGCGGTTACATATTTCTATCGAAGGTAATCGTGACGACTGGCGCTTTAGCCGCCGGTTTTGGTTTCGGTACACGACTCTATGCTGCCGGCGGATTCGGTATTACCGGCGGGATGATCTTCATACCGTTTATTATCGGCATCATTATGATCTTTTGGAACAGTAAAAATCCCTTTGGTTGGTTACTCAGCGGCCTAAGTATCATTGCACTCATTGTAGGGATTATCGTCAATATTCGAATGACCCTCATGCCCATGAGTGCTTTTGATATTATTGTACTTATTGTATTGATGGCGGGTGGCGCTGGTTTATTTTTTAGCTCCTTGAAAAACTTTTCAAATAGCTAATTAAATGCACCAAAATAAAAGCCCATATCGAACCGAATGGGCTTTTTTGATGATGATTATTATTTTTACCGATCAGCAAGTGATAAAGAAATATCATCTTGCGCTTTAATCGCAATCAAATGCTCGACATAACTATGAAATTCACCTTTCACAGCATACTCAATACTAATTTCATTGATTAGTCTTTCAATTTCCGTCAGATTGCTAACAAACAAACTGCGATCGGGTTGAAGGAATTCTCTAATCTGATCGATACCTTGGCTATCATTCATAAATGCGCGATCAAAGCGATAGTTGTCGGTTACAGAGTTGCGAATATTAGTCGGGCATCCCCATGACTCACTGATAAAGAACTCTTCACAAAATTTGTCGTTTAATACTTGTCTTTCATTGTCGCTTAACTTATTGCGATAAGTCTCTCCAATTTCGTGTAAATACTCACCACTTGATAAGTAAGAAACCTCCTCTTTCGATTTAGACCAATAATAGCGAGTATAATACTGGTAACCATCGTTATCGTGCTTAACAACTAGCGGCCAACGACTATTCAAGGTGATCCCTTGAGGTACTTCGATGGTCACTTCAATGTCTTGGCCTCGTCGCAGCGCATCTTGTTTAAGGTTCCAATAGTGATCAAGTTTTAAAACATCTTTATCAAAAGTGTAAAAATAATCGACCGCCTTTATGTTCTCTCGAGCTGACTCTTGGGTTATGCCGTTACTAGAATAATTGATCGCTAGGTTTACCTGCTGCTCTCCATCCTTATGAGTTTTAATTCGATATCTTACCGTTCCTGCGTAATCATTCATCTCATCATGTTCGACAAATGCGAGTGTTAATTGCGAAGACTGAAGGTTAAAGGTTTTATCGACCAGTTCATGAGCATGCTCTTTATGGGTATAGTTGAGGTAAATAGTTGCAGCAATAATCATCGTTACCGGAACTAAAGCACCTCGCTTTAATTTTTTATCAACCGGCCTTACTGGTTTGGGCAAGTAGTATTCGCGAATATAAACCATCAGCCCAACAACGATAAGGTAAATTACGCCGCCACTGAGTATCCAAGCAGTAAAATCGCTAAAAAGTTGATTTCGATTAAACTCATAAATCCCGCTAAAGAGCAGTAAGCTTAATAATACTAAACCGATTGCAAAGAGGTTTTTAATTATCATAAAGTACCCTTGTTTACGCTTCTTAAAATGGTTAGTAAAAACAGTTAGCAGCGCTCCCAAGATACTAAAAGGTAAAAAAATCACACGCTGAACTTGAAAAAGTGGGCTCTCTTTTGCTGGTTTTATTTGCGTAATCTCACTCGCGGTAGGTCGCTTACCTTGTGCTGATAAAGCATCTGCTCTTGAAGTATTCTTACTAAGCGATATCCAAAAAATTAAATATAGAACGACACCTAATCCAAAGACCACGCTTAACGCTAAAAATATTACTCTCAAAATAAATGCTGGAACTCTCAGTCTTTGTGATAGTCCAGAACAAACACCGGCTAAGATTTTATTTTGTTGATCGCGATAAGCTCTTCGCGGAATTTCCTCATCGGAAATCTCGCCATTAATAAACCCTACTTGCTCAATGACTTCATTTATTTGAGTGCGAGTAACGGCTTTCTTTTCATCAGAACGTAATCCATAGAGTAATTCTGCAACTCGCAATTCAATGTCACTGAAAATATCGTCTGCAAACTCTTCGCTTGCGAGTTGCTGACGAATTTGTTTAAGGTAATCTTTTAAAGTTTGATACGCGTCTTCGTCGATCCAAAATACTTGACTCGCGATCTCAATACTTACGACTTTATTCACTTTGTTCCCCTCTTCGAATAGTTTCGACAGATGTGGTAATGTCCTGCCAAGCCGAATCCAGTTGTGCTAAAAAAGCAGCCCCCTCTTCAGTTAAAGAGTAATACTTTCGGGGTGGGCCTGAATCAGATTCCTCCCATCGATATTGCAGCAACTTGCCTTTTAACAGACGATTGAGCATTGGATATAAAGTGCCTTCAGTGACGATTAAATTTGCCGCTTTTAGGCGCGTGATGAGCTCTGCAGTATAAATTTCGTTGTCAGCCAATAGGCTGACAATACAAAATTCCAAAATGCCGCGTCTCATTTGTGTAATAGTATTTTTTGCTTCCATGAACCGACTATAGCGCATGCTACCTTGTAATACAAGGTAGCATGCGCCAAAATTCGCAAAGATTCGCTAAAAACGGCCAAAAAAACCATAACTAATTGATTTTATTGACTATATTAAAAACAAGCATTAGTGATTTTATGCTTTATACTTAATACAGGTAGTGATTGGTTGTCTTACACAACCCTAGATTAGTGAATTCAGTTGTTCTCATCAGGCGTTTTTTTAATTTTCAACAACAACAAAAAGTACTTTTCAGTGCTGTTATTTCTGACGGTGGTCTGCTCATTACCATCCCAAAGTGGTGAGATGCCTTTGTTAACGGTAACAGGCTCGAATGCACTTTCCGAAAATATGCCCGAATTAGAAAAACAAGTTCGTCAAGCCCTTAGCAATTCAGGTATCAATTTTGAGTATCAACTACACCCGAATAAAAAATCACTCGATTTGGTCAAGAAAGGATTAGTTGGTTTAGATATCGCAAGAAATCCAATTGCTTATAAAGGCAATTCTAATCTGATTCAATTGCAACCCGTTCTATTTACTTTAAATCTCGTCAAAATTACCTCAACTGCAAATCAAAAGAAATGTGCCTATAAGCAATCAAAAGAAAGTCAATTGACCTTAGCGGGGATTCTAGGTGCAGAATTTTACCGTCATTTTTTTCAAGATTTTACTGAGTATACTGAACTGGATACGCCAGCGGATGCCCTTAGATTTGTCGCTGTCGGCCGAGCAGATTTTACTTTTATTCCAGAAAGCGCTTTTGATCAGTTATCGTCAGAGATACGCAACAAGTTACATATTTGCGAAAGCTTTAACCGCGAGTTAAAGTTTTACTCTTACCTCCATAAGGACTTCTGATGGGCTAAACCCTATGTCGAAAATGCTTACCGAGAAATGTTTAGCCAGTAGCTTTAGTATCCAATTGATAAATGAATAGCTTAATCAAATCGATAATAATACCAACAAGTTAACAACTTTCATGAAACTGTTTGACTGTCACTATTACTTACATACTCCAGTTCAAATTTGGGCAAGAACACAAGATTATCGCCCCGTTATTATTTACTTTGCCAAAGGCGAATTGAGTGTCGATGTCGGTTTACCTAACGAAGACCATGATACGTTTGACGACTTGTTTGAAATTTTTAACGCTCCCGTCAATAGCGATTACAACGACGATGATTTTATCAGTATTGAACGAATTAAGGAGATTTGTCATTCGATAGATGAAGTAACCTTGCTAGCTAAGATAGAAAAACAGATCGAGGAATATCATCATCAATGGATAACCAATTTTGACGCCGTTAAACAATACCAGACCGCTTTTGGTCCATTATTTACACTCACAATCGGTAATAACATACCTTGGAAGACTCCCTATATTAATCGCGTTGGTAAACCCCATTGGGAAGCCAAGTTCTCTGATCATTTTGGGAGCGGACTTTATCTCTATTTTTATCGACAGACCGATAAGCAGAAAGTCAAATTTTGTTTATTCAAAAACTTACACGCTGAGGCGATTAAACCGCTTGAACTCATAAAAAAGATCAGTGTTGTTTACGGAGCGACTCGATTCGGCGCTGGGGGTGCAGGAAGAAGCGAACAGATTTGTCAGAGTGACTACCTCGACCCTCATAAAACAGAATCGACCATCAACCTATTAATCGATGAGCTTAACAAAATAGCTAACCATTAAAGAAACAGAATTCGTCTGTCGCCATTGTTTTATTGTTCGCCGCTGTTAATAACAATTTTACGACTGATTCGTTCACACTCGATTTAAAAACGACTTTCATCTATAAGAACTCAGTCATTGTAAGCGATGATATTTTCCTATATTTTATGGTTAATCTTGTAATCTTATTTATTTGCTGGCATTCATGACAGATTTAGAAGCTTCCAACAATACAACGCCCAACAACCTGGCTCACGACAATAAAAAACTGGGGATCGCGCTCGGTGCCGGGGCTGCGAGGGGAATCTCTCACCTCGGTGTCCTCAGAGGTCTGGGTGAGAAACAGATTGAGCCGCAAATTATCGCAGGAGCCTCTGTGGGCGCACTTATCGGTGCCTGCTATGCCGCCAATCAGTTTGACGAAATAGAGGATTGGTTTAAATCCCTAAACTTGAAACGACTGGTCGGTTTTCTTGATCCTAAACTCACTTCGCGTGGTGGGCTTGCGGACGGCGCACAGTTCGTTTCCTATATGAAAGA
This sequence comes from Aliikangiella marina, assembly GCF_007004765.1. Lineage (GTDB taxonomy): Bacteria > Pseudomonadota > Gammaproteobacteria > Enterobacterales > Kangiellaceae > Aliikangiella > Aliikangiella marina. Next base: position 108,287 of record NZ_VIKR01000005.1, on the reverse strand, counting down.
GACTTTTGGTGATATTTCATTTTCTGATCTAGATAAGAAACTTATTGTTGTCGCTACCGATATGACAACCGGTAGAGAAGTCTGGATCGAATCGGGTTCTGTTTGGGAGGCAGTCCGTGCATCCATGGCTTACCCCGGAGTAATTTCACCCGTTAAGTGGGATGGCCAATACCTTCTTGATGGCGGCCTGGTTAATCCTGTACCGGTTATTGCTTGTCGCGCAAAAGGCGCAGAGAGAGTTATTGCTGTCAACTTAAATACTGAGTTACTCGGCTCAAAAAGAAAAATGCCGAACGAAAAACCTGACAAAAGCGGCGAAATTATTGAACAAAGCTTAATGGGAAGATTTTCTGAAAAAGTGATGGAAAAAGTAAATCCCCTATTAAATAAGAACGGCAAAGAAAAGATGCCATACAATACTGTCGATGTGCTGTCATTCGCAATCAACATTATGCAAGACAAAATTACCAGAAGCCGACTAGCCGGAGAGCCACCAGATGTCATGCTTTCTCCGAGATTAGGCCACATTGGTATGTTTGAAGTCGATAAGTTTGACGAGATTTATCAAGAAGGTTCGAGAGTAACGGGAAATGTTGACTGGCAAGAAGAGCTGTCGTTTTAGCAGCTTTCAACAACATTAGTTGAATCGAAAATACGCATAAAACGAATTCCTACATTAATTAAACAGTAAAAAACTTACCTATGAAAAAACTCATCTATGCAATCTTAACCAGTTTAATACTACTAGGCTGTGATTCAACCAGTCCTAGCAAACAAAATAAAAATGATGAGGCAAATAATGAACAAGCGAGTGAAGCGATTGCTCCTCTCGCTACAACAGCACTAAAAACAACAGCGGCAAAACAAACAAGTACGAGAATTCCCAATCAATTAAGAAATTGGCAAGCAATCAAAGCTTCAGGCACTATTCGAGCACTGAAACTCGCTTTTGAGGAAGAAGATTCTTTACCCCGACTGGGCAGCTCAACACTGTATCACGAAGAGTTACTGAAACAATTTGCAGACAACCATCAGCTCAAGATCGAGTGGATTTTCGCCGATAACCTCACCCAAATGTTTGCTATGCTGGCCAATGATGAAGCCGATCTAATCGCCCGACATTTAACTATCACTAAGTCTCGCCAAGCATCAATGCTATTCACTTTGCCTATCAAGAAAGATAGGGAAGTAGTCATTACTCGCAAAGAAAATGCAGCAAAATTAACCGATAATTTAATCATTACTGTTCCTAAGGACACTGCTTACATCGAATCCATTAAACGTCATCATCCAAACTGGCAAATTAATACCATTGATGAGTCACTCAGTGCAGAGCAAATTTCAGATGCGCTTATTGCGCAACAATTTGATTACAGCGTCATTGATAAATCAGCCTATGACACGCTAATACAATATCGACAAGATATAAAAATCATTGCAACGCTCCCGACAAAAAGCCAGCTAGCTTGGGTGGTTAATTTAGGCAACACTTCCGTTTTAAATAAAATCAATGAATTTATCGCGCTACAACATGTCGCTGAAGTAGAGTCTCAATCGAGGCAACTCGATCTCGATCGAATGAAAAAACAAGGGCTCCCGCTTAGAATGATTACTCGCAATAGTCCGGAGACCTACTTTTTACTACGGGGCGAATTAATGGGGTTTGAGTATGAACTCATGAGGGAGTTTGCGAAGCGCAATGCTCTCAAACTCGAAATTATTGTCGCCGACTCATTAGATGAAATGACTACCCTGTTAAGAGAGGGAAAAGGCGATATTATTGCTGCTGGATTGTCAAGAACAGCGGAAAGGAAATCCGAAATCGACTTAGCATTTAGTATTCGATACAAACGAGTCTCTGAGCTAATGGTCGCCCACAAAGACTCGGCACCGATAAACGCCTTGGCTGATTTAAAGGGCAGAACCATTAATGTACGGCCGACCAGCGCCTTCTGGTCGACCGCTCAAGAGCTTGCCAAGGAGTATGGCGCTAATGTTGCTTCAGTTGAAGAGACAATATCGACTGAGATGTTAATTGGTCAAGTTGCCGAACAAACTATCGACCTAACAATTGCAGACAGTAATTTAGTGAGTATTGAAATGCAGTTTCGAGATGACATCGTTACCCCCTTAACACTTAACGAATCAATCCCCTATTCATATTTAGTCAGAAAGAACAATCCTAATCTATTAAATGCCATTAATGGATTTATTCGTAAGGAGTACCGAAAAACATTCTACAACGTAGTCAAAAATAAATACTTCTCCGATCAGAAACGCCAACAAAGACATCGAGAGCAAAGAATTACTCAAGGCTCAACGCTATCTCCCTTTGATGATATCGTGAAAGAAAAATCATCAAAATTTCAATTTGATTGGCGACTAATTGTTTCACAAATGTATCAAGAAAGTCGCTTCAATCCAAAAGCAAAGTCCAATGCTGGCGCGCTTGGTCTAATGCAAGTACTCCCGAGGACAGGCAAGGAGCTTGGGTTCACAGACCTCACCGATCCAGTTCAATCAATTCATGCAGGCGTTCAATACATGAATTGGACTCGACAAAGGTTTAGCCAAGATATGCCAACTCAAGAACGGTTATTTTTTGCATTGGCCGCTTACAATGCGGGATTTGGACATGTACGAGATGCTCAACGAATTGCGAAAGAATTAAACCTCGATCCGAATAAGTGGTTTGGCAATGTTGCTTTTACAGCAACCGGCTTACTATAAAAAGGCCCGTTTCGGTTATTGTCGAGGAAGTGAAGCGGTTAACTATGTCAGGCAAATCTATCAAAGGTATCTAAGCTACATTGACATCACCCAGTCATAGTAAACGGCCTATAAGATGGTTATTGAACAATAATTTAATATTTTACGAGTATAAGATTTCAAAATCAGTTAGAATGCCTTGCCTTAAAAAAAGCACTCGTAGGATTACAGCGTAATCAATTGATTAAAGCACTTTATTTAAGGACAATGCCATGGATATCAATACTATTCTTACTTTTGTCGCCGTCGCGACTCTATTAGTCATTTCTCCTGGGCCAAACGGCTTTCTCATTGCTAAAACCGTTCCTGTGTCAGGTCGCAAAGCTGGATTCGCTAATGTATGGGGATTTGTTGCGGCTTTTTACGTCCACGGTACCCTTTCTATTTTTGGCATCTCGTTGCTTTTGGTTCAATCTTCACAGGCTTTTATTATTTTCAAGATGCTCGGCGCAGCTTATCTAATTTGGATCGGCATTAAAGCCCTCATCAGTGCCTTTGAAACACCCAAAGTAACCATTCAAGTAACTAGCCTACCAGACAATCGACCGGTCAAAACTCTGACAGCCTTCGCTGAAGGTTTTTTAACTAATGTACTCAATCCGAAGGTGTCTATGTTTTACTTGGCTGCTTTTCCCCAGTTTATGGGGATCGAAGAAAGCACACTAAACGCTTACGCATTAGTAACCGCCCACTCTCTGGTTAATTTAATTTGGTTTTCAACAATGGTAGTGCTTTTGGCTGGAATGCGAGGCATTGCAAATAATCAGAAATTTAAGAAATGGTTAAACGCGACTACCGGGGTAATATTTATCGGATTCGGGTCAAAGCTCGCGTTGATGAGAAGTGCATGATCAAAACATTAAACCCAACTCTGCAATCATTGCTACTTATTCGTACCTGATGATCGCAGAGAGTGGTTTTCCTTGGTGAGAGATTCTCGTTCGCCCATTCTCGCTAACCAATAGTCGCTTTTCTATATTTTCATTTTGGGCAACGTACCTATGTCATTCAGGCGACTAATTGGGCATGTAAATCCGATAGAAATTAAGAAAGTTTTCAATCTGATCATTAATCGCTTGGATATTTTCATCGGTGAGCTTTAACAGTAAATAATTACTATCTTTATCGATCGTCGGAATAAACAGATATCTCGCATAGCGTGGCTCAAATCCATGCGTTGCTGGTTCTAGCTTTTCTATTTCGGTAACGAGCTCAGGCGGATAGCATTCACCGACATAATATCCATTTGCCAGCTTTTTGTGTTTTGTCGGAAACCACTCTCTATCCGACACGAGGAAATCTTCAAATTCAGCTTCAGAGCAAAACAGTTTAGCAATATGATCTCTATTTAAGTTTGACTGAATAGACATGACAACTCGATCCGCTCGATTTAAAGAATGTTTAGACTTGCCATGAGGATCATAGTTAATCGTCACTTGGTATCCATCGAAATCCTTTACATAAAGATGGCTATCGATCTCAGTGAACCCATTAGGGATCAGGGCTTCCTCAGTCTCCTCAAAAAAAGTAACAATGAAGAATCCAAGAATAACGACGAAAGAGCCAAAAATTAAAGCCCTCACATACCCGGGATGCTCAGTTGTTGATATTTGTTGTTGGAGGACATTGGTCACAGAGAAAATGAGCAAACCAATAAGAGCAATAGCCAATACAATATAAATCATAATTAAACTCTTCTATTTCAAGCGTATCATCTGAATTTTACTTTCTGCATTACTTTGAATCGTCAACAGAATCTCATTATCTTTAATTGAAAAAGTTGCACTATGATTCGCTAATATCGGAAATATCTGTGTTGACTCTTGGGCGGCAAAATCAAAAAAGAACACGCCTTTTTCATTCGCCCTGTTGCGAACATAGTAAATTCCATCTGCAGACATTTGCCAGCTCATCCAATTAATGACTTCAAAATCCTCTATGACTAATTCAGGCTGCACATCCTTATTTTCTGGTTTTAATCGCCACATCCCCGGTTCGTGCAGTCTAGAGAAATATACGAAACCATCTGTTGATTGCGCCGCACTATAACCACCTTTTGTGGTAATTGGTGAGTGCTCACCAGTTGCCAAGTCCAGTTGCCAGATTTGCCACTCGCCAGTTTTTTCTGATGAATAAAGGATCGCATCACCTTTATTGGACCATTGACTGACATAGGGTCGGTGAAAACGTTCTATTAACCGTTCAATTTTGCCATTTTCCGTATCTATAGCAAAGATTTCATCATTGAATTCAAACAAAATCGATTGATCATCTGGCGCCCAGCTTAATCGGGTATTGGCTAGTGACACGGGCGACTGCGAAAGCTGCCGGTGATCACCATTGGATTCTCTAATCCAAATTTGATTGCTACCCGTTTGATTAGAAAAATAAGCAATTTTTAGTGAGCGATTGGCAAAACTCGGGCGCTGCTCAAAAGCTGTAGAGCTCGAGAGTAATTCAGGCTTCTGAGGATGATCTAATTGATATTTAACAAGATTACGATCAGCTTGTCCCGTGACAAAAAACACTTGCTCATCATTTGCTGAGACACTAAAGTCGCCGGTAGCCTGGCCCACAGGATAGACCAAAGTCTTTTCCTGACTTTCAAGGTCGTATCGATACAGCTTATCAGCTTGTTTGATCAATAGGTCATCTGAACCACCAAACCAACTCACCTCGTCGAACTCTGCAGCTAAGAATTGTTGCGACAACAAGCTATCATTATCCATATCATAAATATTGAGCTGATGGTCGTGAGTCGGACGGTATCTGAGCACTGCGAGACGATGATTGTTCGCGCCTCCGAACACCGAGAAATCACCACGCGAATTGCCATTTTGAGGAGGCAGCGTTACTTGTGAGATACGTTTTGAAGTCAACGAATAACTGAAAACAGCATAAGGTCTATCTAAAGACTTTCTATCATTAAAATAAAATTTATCACTGGCTGGATGCCATACAAGATAGGGAAATGCGCGATCCCCACAATCGACAATCTTTTCTTGCGACGCTACTTGATAACTCGAACTTAATGAAAGCAGGTGAATTTCGCATTGACGCTCATGCTGATTATTCCAGCGGCTCAATAACAATGTGCGAGAGTCAGGACTCCAGGCAAAGTTGAGGATCACTTGCTCACCTTCAACAACCGGATAAAACTCGCGGTTTTCTAAATTCATCAGATAGAGGTGATATGACTCACTGTCACGGTGCCGGTATTTAAAGGCGAGACGCTCGCCATCAGGCGAAAGTCTCGGGTTCCGCTCGACTCCAGGGAGTTCGGTTAATGTCTCTACGACAACCGCGTCAATATCAATTGGCCGATTAAGCAGGTCATAAAAATAATTAGCGAACAGCGCTAGGCTAAAGAAAACAAAAGTAGCGACCTTAAATATTGTTGTGTCAAAAGGGATATCTCTAAAGGTAAACGATTTGACTCTGTCGCCAACCGATCCTTTAAGATTTAAACGATAACCAACCCGCGGTATGGTTTCGATGTTGGCTATATTATCAGGTTCTTGTTCAATAAGTTTTCTGACTTGGGATACACACCGAGTGACCGCATTGTCACTAACTACCTGATGATCCCAAACAACTTTGAGTAAATCTTCACGAGTCACGACTTGATTCTGTTTTTCATGAAAGTATTGAATAACTTCCATCACCTTGGGCTCAACCTGAAGCTTAGTATCACCCAACATCATTTGATGTGCCTTTACGTCAAAAACTAGCTTTCCAATTTGCAACTGAGTCTTCACAGCCATCACTGTCAACAGTTAATTAAGTTATTGATTTTACATGCTATCACAACTCCATCACTTGTTCATCACGGCTTAGTTATCGCCTCTTTTTTGTGGGTTTTTTAAGCTGGCGACTGGTCTTTTCAAAACAGGAATATTTCAATGGCACAACCCAATAACTCGTCCCATTCGACTACCGTCGCCTTTATCATCGGCGTAATTTTAATCCAACTCCTTGTCGCTTGCGGCGGCGGTGGGGGGAACAGCGGAAATGAACCGCCACCACCGCCGCCTCCTTTATCAGCTTGTGGTGCTGCAGTTGAAGGCGCTACCTGTAAAACAATTGAGGTAGAATCGATTGGCGAACGCCATTTCTACCTTTATCAACCAGCTAACCAACAAGGCACATTACCGCTTCTAATTTTGTTGCATGGTGCACCGGGTACTCCAAGAACCATCAACAGTTTTATCGACGGCGTTAACTTTGCCGAAGAAAACGGTTACTTGCTTGCAATTCCGGTTGGCGAAGGCGATTTTGCTTGGAGTAGCCAAGTCACCGCTAATTCTGCAATCAGCAAAGACTCACTTTTTGTGAGTGCGATAATCAATGACTTAGTCACTAACCATCAAGGTGATAGCGACAATGTTTATATTACGGGCTTTTCCGCAGGTGGCTTTATGATCTATCAACTCGCCTGCGAAATACCCGAGCAGATTACAGCAGCGATGGCTATCTCTGGCCAGTTTAGGGGAGAGCAACAAGCTTGTGATGCAGCTGCGCCAACTAAAATTCATCATGTGCATGGCACCAACGATCCCGATGTACCGCTGAATGGTCGTCAAGATGGTATTGCGTCCGTTAGCGATACCTTGGCCATTTGGGAAGCGGTCAATAACTGTGACTCGACAACAACCATTTCAGCGGAGTTTGTCATCACCAGCGATGGCAAAACGGCCACTACTCGTCGTTACGATAATTGTGCGTCTGCACTTGAGTACACCCAAGTCGCACTGGGAGAACACGACGAAAATTATGATTTAGTGGTGCTCCATCAAATGATGATAGATTTCTTCCGCAACGATTGATAACTCGCTAACTTCGTTACTTATTTCAATGCTTATTCAATGCTTATTGAGAGTGATTTGCATAATTAGCGTGTTACAAAAGTTCGCGGATCATTTTGGATGGGTGCACTAGGCACCCATTTATTCACTGACTCACTGCTTACCGCAACCGGATAGCGTTTTAAACAAAGCGACGTACATCAATTTCAGGTCGCACCCTACCCTGCTTGCCAGTTATCAAATCGCAGACAATTTTACCGGTAACCGGCGCTAAAGTTACGCCAAGCATCGCATGGCCCGTTGCGACGATTAGATTTTCGAACTGATTGCAGTGCCCTATCATGGGCAGGCCATCGGGTGAACAAGGACGCAACCCTGCCCAGCTCTCAGAAATATCAACCGTGGTCCAGTCAAAATCATTAAAAAAACGACTCACTGATTTCAAAATGCCTTTCACTCGTCTCGGGTTAATACCGAGATTGATACCTGAAAATTCCATGGTACCGCCGAATCGAATTTGTTTGCCGAATGGCGTGATTGCAACCGCCCCTTCACTCAAAATCATCGGCGTATCCAATTCCCATGGATTATCTAAGGTTAAACTGTAACCCTTACCTGCTTGCACTGGAATTGACAGTTTCAATTGCTGACCTAATTGGCTTGACCAACTTCCTGCTGCCATTACCAGTTGCTCAACATGATACTCGTTGTCGTGACTGATAACTTTAGAAACGGTGTTGCCGTGGCACTCAATTCGAGTCACTTCACAATTTTCAACGAGCTCAACCCCCTTGCTCTTCAATGAATGATATAAGCTTTCTATTAAGTGGCCAGGCTGAACATGAGCATCTTCAGGAAAGTAAACGCTTCCAGCAATATTAAAATCCATACTCGGATAGCGATCGGCTAGCGTTTCTCTGGATACTTCGGACGCTTTCAGTCCTAGTTGATTTGCATCGGCCAAGACTTCTCTTTCATGGGTCATTCCTTTATCGGTCTGGCAGAGTACATAGACCCCTTTCTCCACTAAATCGATCGGCTTGTTTAATTCTTGATTAAGCGCTACGTAGAGTTCACGCGATTCTAAACAGAGGGAAAGCAAGGCTCGTTTAACATTGCTGACATGTTTTTCTGTACAGTGTCGATTAAATAGCCATAGCCAAGACAATAGTTTCATGTCTAACCGAGGGTGAATATAAAATGGGCTTTCCGGATCAAACATCCACTTTAGCCCCTTCTTCACCATTCCAGGCGCAGCTAACGGGATAAAATGGCTAGGTGAAACATAGCCGGCACTCCCAAGAGCACAAGAGCTTCCAATAGTTTTTTGGTCGATAAGGCGCACTGAAACACCTTGTTCGGCGAGATAGTAAGCGATCGCCAATCCGATAACGCCACCCCCGATTATGGTCGTTTTTTGGGTCATTTTTATTGTTTACTCGCTATATCTAAAGCCAAACTCAAAGTTTTTATCCGGTTGTCGAAGTTATCGAACGACGCTCAAATACTAATCGATCATGCCTGAGATTGATATATCAAAAAGTCAGTAGATCTCAACGGTAAGTTACAGTATCGCTAAGCAATAATGTTGGGCTTGTTGTGGTTTTGTACTAAGCTAAGAGATAACAGACTAATAAAACTAACAAACGCTTAACACTGTAGCTTTAATGAAAGCGAAATCCTTTGTCGACTCAAATTTCTTTATTTTTATCATGGCCTTTTTCTTGGGCTGGTGCGTCTATTCGCTCAAATTAGTCTCTATTATCAAATTACTCGGTGAATTAGATTTTAGTTTCTATCCAGTTTTGATGTTAATTCAGGGGGCCTCACTATTTGTCTCGATGAAAATAATGATTCGGGTCAGCGAAAAAAATGACAAAATTTTCTATTTGATCGCGTTGCTTGCTGGTTTCGCCGTGGTTTACTTTACCAGTAATTTTACACTCAATAGCTGGGCACAAGGTCGTTACGGTTGGGCTTATTCTTGTGCTGTTTTTATGCTGAGTACTTTTATTATTTTAGCTATCGATATCACCACCCGAATGATCGTTACCAGCCAACTCTCCCTTTTAGAAAATCCTAACTCATCGGCGCACGCCTGTTTCGCTCTTGAAATTGGTGTAATATTTGGCGCAGTAGCAACCTTAACTATTTCTCGCTTTGTCGATCCAAATGACTGGTTAACTCCAGTGCTTATGATTGTTCCATTTTGCATCGGTTTGTATTGTTTGTTGATTTTAACCCGCAAAAAATCAGCTGCTAATGAATCGCCGCAAAGTGAAAAAATTGAACATGCGTTAGAACTTCATAAGCAAAATCTTAAGAGTAATATCGGGCGCTTCCTACCGCTGATGGTTGCTATCGTCGCTATTGCACTGATTTGTAAGCAGCTACAAGGATTTGCTGTATTTGTCGGGCTTAAACAATGGCAAGCCTCAAGCCAACAGCCGATAGCAGAAATCTTTTCGACTTTAGCCATAATCCAAAATACGCTTGTTTTACTCTTTCTTATCCCCTCTTTCTTTTCACAAAAAAAATCGACCCAGTGGACGCATGGGTTCCGTTTTTACTTTTTAATACAAACCGCTTCGATGTTTTTCATCAGTGTGTTTTCATTTGCAGCGACCCTAATCGGCACCGGAATATTAAGAAAGATTATTCAACGGGCATTTCTAAACCAATTATTTAATCTATTACTCGCGTCAATTCCTAAAGGGATTCGTTTTATTATCAAAAGCCGTTCTCAAAAATATGGGCAATCAATCGCCTACGCTTCACTTGCCTTGCTCAGTTACCTGGCCATCAATGATTATATTGCTTTCCAAGCGGTATGGTTTATCACCGGATTGATCGCCCTTTCAGGAGTCGCTGTTTTGTACTTTTTGGTGAGAAGGCTGAATGCATTCCATTATGAGAATATTAAAGAATTTAGTAGCTGTCCATTTAACGTATACGAAGCAATAAGTTCTTGTTATGCGCTTTCAAATAAAGACGCGACTCAATATGCCAGCCGACTATCCCCACTATTCGAGCAGGAAAAAATTCCTTTCATTTTAAAAAAGTCATTACTCCATGCTATCGGTGAGATGAGAAATGAAAATTCGATTAACTTCTTATGTGACTCTTTTTATCGCTATCCGAGAGAAGATGTACAGCTCCAAATACTGATCGCACTAAACAATTTTAAACACAAAGAAATTGACCCATTTTTTCTCAACGTTTTAAAAAACACTATGTACTCGGATACACAGAGAGGCGAACTTAAATCCTCTTTCTGCGAAGTTATTGCCAAAAGGTTACCCCAAGAAACGATCAAAATGACTCAAGATATTATTGATAGTAATCCTGAGGATATTAGAATAACCGGTAATGCCATTGACGTATTGGGTAGTATCGCAACGCGTCTTAATTCGAAAGAAATTTGTCAATATCTCGCAAAATTTTTGGCGCCCGAATATCCCCGTCGGATCAGAATTAACACCATCAAACACCTTTATCATCAGGCACAATATCGACAACAGATAGATGAAATTATTCTTAGTGTCCACAATTCAACAATTCTTGAAGATCGATGCGGTGCCGCTTATTTATATGGGGTGCTTGGGATCAAGCAGCATTTAAATTATATCGAAGCCCTTAATAAAGAAACTAACAATCGCAACGCGACGGTTTTACTCAGTTTGCTACGTCTTGATCAAGAATATGTTATCCGCGAAATAATTGATCTTATTGACGAAGCCACCACTCAAGAAGCAATGGTCTACATCAATCAGATCTATCGGTTGGAAGATGCAAGACTTCGCTATAAAATATACTTCGCCATGATTGAATACTATCCACAGCATACCAATGCGGTACTTAATCTCATGCGACAGAGTCAAAAGAATTTTGACGAAGACCGATTAATTATTATCGAAGAAGCGCAACGAAAAGGTATTCAAATTTCGGAAGATTTAATTTATCCAGCGAGTTAACGAAGCAATCGATAATCGATCTTGTTAAAAAGGAATTGGGCTCTCAAAGGTCAAAATTTCATTAGTTCGTGGATGCAATACCGATAGCTTGTGAGCGTGCAAATGTAATCTCGACGAAGCCAGCAATGCATCGCCTTTTGCATAAAATTTATCGCCAATGATGGGATAACCTAGCTCGGCCATATGCACCCTCAACTGATGTGAGCGCCCGGTAATGGGTGTCAATTGAACTCTCGAATGGTTCGCATTACTGTCTGAATCGATAAGCTTCCAGTGAGTTATCGCTGACTTTCCAGTCTCAAAACAAACTTTTTGCCGAGGTCGCTTAGGCCAATCTACTATCAAAGGGAGTTCAACTGTTCCAGAATTTTGCGCCGGTCTTCCCCAAATATCGGCAATATAAGTTTTCTGCGTGGTTCGCTGCTGAAATTGTTTTGATAGGTGGCTCAGTGAATTGCGATTAAGGGCCATCATCATAATACCAGATGTTCCCATATCTAAACGGTGAACAACCCCAATATTCGGCCACACTAATTCACAGCGAAATTGTAAGCTATCTTGATGGGCTCGCGCTTTACCGCGAACCGACAGAAGACCACTCGGTTTATCACAAACAACAATATCCTCATCTCGGTAGATAATGGTTAAATACGGATTAATTGGCGGTTGATAGTTAAGCAACATAGAGATGAATACGTATGCAGTTAGTTGAGTGATAATTCGCAGAATGGTTAATCTAGGTAATATTGCGATTAATTACAATAAGGAACACCAATTCATGACCAACCCAAGGAAGTTTCTCCTCCTCATCTTGACCGGTTTCTGGCTTTTATCAAGCAATAGCCTCAACGCTAAAAGTGTTTCCGTTTCTTCTCCGAACCAATCAATCGTTTTCACGCTATCAGATGATAATAGCTCACCGCGTTATTCGGTCAGTTTTAAAGGTCAATTAATCATCGAACCTTCAAACCTTGGGTTTACATTTGCAGACAGTCCGGCACTTTCGCAGGGCTTAGCCATATCAGATTATCAATTAAGCCAATCAGACAGCACTTGGCAGCAACCCTGGGGAGAGTCGCAATTTATCCGAGACCATCATAACGAACTGATGGTGAAGCTGGAAGCACCGAACAATCCGAGCCATCAATATACACTGCGAATTCGAGTGTTTAATGATGGGTTGGGATTCCGATATGAGGTTCCCGCGATCTCACAAAAAACTATTTTAATCACAGATGAGCTGACTGAATTTAAATTCGCTCATTCAGAAAACTATCAGGCGTGGTGGATCCCGGCACAAGGATGGAACCGCTATGAGTTTCTCTATCAAAATACACCATTTGATAAAATCGATCGCGTTAATACACCTTTCACAGTAAGAAACAAAAGCAACGTTCACGTTAGCATCCATGAGGCCGCGCTCACAGATTTTGCTTCAATGACATTGGATCAGCGAAGACCAGGAACCTTTAAGTCATCGTTGGTTCCTTGGTCAGATGGTATCAAAGTAAAGAAGTCTGGTGCGTTCAGCACACCTTGGAGAACCATTCAGTTAGCCAATAGCGCTAAAGGATTACTTAATTCACAGCTTATTTTAAATCTGAATGAACCGAATAAACTCGGTGACGTGAGCTGGGTAAAACCAGGAAAATATATTGGAATTTGGTGGGGAATGCACTTAGGGGTCAATACCTGGGGCTCAGGAACGAAACATGGTGCGACAACCCAAGAGGCAAAACGCTATCTCGATTTCGCCGCAAAGTATGGCTTCGATGGTGTGCTTGTGGAAGGCTGGAACATCGGTTGGGATGGCAGCTGGTTCTCCAATGGCGACGTATTTAGCTTTACTCAAGCTTATGATGATTTTGATCTAAAGGCGGTTACTGATTATGCGAAAAGTAAGCATATTAAACTAATTGGTCATCATGAAACCTCTGGCAGCGTGACCAATTACCGCAATCAAATGGCGGACGCCTATGACCTTTATCAACAATTAGGGGTTACCCAAATTAAAACAGGCTATGTTGCTGATGGGGGCAATATTAAGCGTCTCGATGAAAAAGGCCGCGCTATTAAAGAGTGGCATGATGGCCAGTTCATGGTTAATGAATATTTATTTTCAGTTACCGAGGCTGCCAAAAGGAAAATTAGCATCAACACTCATGAACCAATCAAAGATACCGGATTAAGGCGGACCTATCCGAATTGGCTTTCTCGTGAAGGCGCTCGCGGGCAGGAATTTAATGCTTGGGGCTCACCACCCAATGATCCAGCGCATACCGTTAATCTGGTATACACGAGAATGCTCTCTGGTCCGATGGACTTTACTCCGGGTATTTTCAACCTTGCCTTTAACGGCTTGGATGCGGAAAACCGAGTGCAAACAACGCTCGCGAAACAGCTTGCACTTTATGTTGTCATTTACAGTCCTATCCAGATGGCGGCTGATTTACCTAAGCACTATTTAGAACGGTTAGACGCCTTTCAATTTATCCGCGATGTTCCGACTGACTGGAAAACATCAGTCGCTTTGAATGGTGAAATTGGCGAATGGGTTACGTTGGTTCGCCAAGATAAATACAGCAACGACTGGTATCTGGGTGCGATTACCAATGAGTTCGCACGAGAAATTAAAATCGAACTAAACTTTTTGGATAAAGACAAACGCTACTTAGCACAAATCTATCGAGATGGTGACAAGGCAGATTGGAAAACCAATCCATACGACTATATCATCGAAGAAAAAACAGTTAGTGCAGAAACGGTTTTAAATTTTAAACTTGCCACCAGCGGTGGTGTGGCGATTCGATTCAAAGCCCTCTAGCAACTTTGCGATGATAACTAATAGCCGACCTACTGAGTTAAATATTTTTCAAAGTCGGCTACTGTACTGTCGATCGTATTACCTTCATAAAATGGAGCAAAATGATAAAAACTCACCCCGGCATTTTTAGCTGCCAAGCCATCTTTATCCAAGCTGTCACCAATATGTAACACTTGCGATCGCTCGAGGCTAAAATCATCAAGAACCTTCAATAGCATCTCTGGTTGAGGCTTTGCTCGAAAACCTTCAACAGGGGAATAGTTTTTACTAAAAAACTGCCCAATAGAGAGCTTATTCGGATCGCAGTTACCATTGGTTACCGAGACTAAAGTAAATTGTTTCGCTAAGCGCTCCATCATGGTATGGATCTTTGCTGGCACAGCAGCATTGGAACGGGCAGTGAGAAATATTTCTAGTGCCTTGGCTGCAACCGATCCGGAATCTTCAAGATCTTGGCAAATCTCAGTGATGGCAACTTGACGCATTTGTGTCATGTTCTCCATAGATGGATCAGTCGACTCCATTAGCCGATGACGGATCTCATAAAAATTCTGTAAATCAAACTCACGGTTTTGTCGATTAAATTCGTCTGCTAAGAATTGATTACAAAGCCGCTCAGCTTCGAATAATACGGGTTTGTTATCATAGAGGGCATCATCCAAATCAAAGCTGATTAGTTTTATCGTTGAAGCCATTGTAAAACCTATTTTTTTGCTCTTGGATGAGCCTTATCATAAACCGATGCAAGTTGTTGAAAATCAAGATGCGTGTACACTTGAGTCGTTGAAAGATTGGCGTGACCGAGCAACTCTTGCACAGCTCTCAAATCACTTGATGATTCAAGAAGATGAGTTGCGCAAGAATGGCGAAATTTATGCGGATGTATACGACCATTAATCCCTACCATCTTTCCCCAGTATTCCATACGTTTTTGAATGCTTCTTGGACTCAGTCTCGTTTTGCGTTGGGTAACGAATACCGCATTCAATTCATAACCAGCCAGCCATACGCTGCGAATCGTTAGCCACTCTCGAATGGCCTCTAGCGCTTTTTTTCCAATCGGTACGATACGAGTTTTATTCCCTTTACCGATAATTCTTGCTGTCGCATCATTAAAGTCGATATCTTCAACATTAAGTCTGACGAGTTCGGCCAGACGTAATGCGCTGGAATAAAACAGCTCCGCAATGGCTTTGTCGCGAATACCGATATCCTCGCCGTCATCAATGCCTTCAAGTAATGCCGATAGCTGGTCGATTTCGACGGTTTTTGGTAAGGTCTTTGCCGCTTTGGGTGCTTTTACCCCCTTAGCGGGATTAAATTGGACGAGTTCTTTGACGATTAAATAGTTAAAAAAACTCCGACAAGCAGATAGTAGCAGAGCTATTGATTTAGGCGACATGCCTTGGCGATGGTGAAAGGCACTGAGTTGCCTGATGTGGATTGTCTTGACTTGCGACCAACGCAAAATTGAGAGGCTTTCAACAAAGTTTAATAGCTTTTCTAACTGGCGACGATAATTTTTGGCTGTCAGTTGTGAATAATTTTTTTGCTCGCACAGTTGTGCAAGAAATGCTGTCGCAGGTTCTGCTAACTCAGTGGCAAAAGCCTCTATCGATTTTGACTTAACCTTGGTTGATCTCATAACGACTGGTCAAATGCGCCACTAACTTTGCAATCAGCTCGATAAACAAAGTGCCCATGTCAGGATCAAATCGAGCAACATCTTGACTTGCTAGCGCCAGTAGGCCTTTCTCGCACTCATTGCCCAAAGGAATCAAAGCAAAAGACTGCAATACTTCAGCTTTTTCTCCAAATAAAGTTGTTTTTGCATTCAGTTCCAGACGTCCACATAAAGGTTCACTGTCCGGAAATTGGCAATTAAGAACGCTTTTAATTTCTGCCGCATCAGCGACTCGCTTAATATTATCATTCTGAGGGTACTCACCGACCAAGACGAGCGCCGCATCATCCAAGTCAAAGTCTTGTTTCAACATATCAATAATTTGAGTCGTTAATATTGCAAAACTTTCAGCTTGAAGGAGTGTCAGCATAAAGTGATTACACTGAATCAGTAGTTGTTCGTTACTGTGAGCGGCTTGCAACATCTCTACTAATTGTCCTTGCATCACCTGATTACGATCACGCAAAACCTTAATTTGGCGCTCAACTAACGATGTAGTCTGGTCGAATCCGTGATTGAGCTCAATATGTCCCAAAAGTTGCGGGTTTTTGGCTAAAAAATCTGGATTGTTCACTAAATAGTTCTTAACCTGCGCTTCTTCCATCAAGCGGTTTAGTTGGCTGCCGCTTCCTCCTTCTAACGCTTGTAGATTGGTTATTTTGGCCGACCCTGGTTGGTTAGATGTTTTCATAGATCAATATATCCCTGATAAACGAGCTCTGCCGGCCCCATCATTTTCAATGATTCGCCGTCTCCTGGCCAATCAATATGAAGGTGCCCCCCGGGCAGATAAACTCTTATTTTTTGATTCATATTATGTTGTAAGCGAGCAACAACCGCTGCTGCGCAAGCGCCAGTACCGCAAGCTTGAGTTTCACCAACACCTCGTTCAAAGACGCGCAACCTAACTTCGTCATGAGCGATTTTTTGCATAAACCCAATATTTGCGCCCTCAGGGAACAAATTGTGTTGAGTAAGCGCTCCGCCGATGCGATCAACCTCTGCTTTCTCGACGTCATCAACCGTAATCACACAGTGTGGATTACCCATCGATACCGCGCCAAACTCATAACTAACGCCGTCTAAATTGACACTGTATCGGATATCTTGCTGCGCGTATCGCATTGGTATCGTGTCCGGTGCTAACTGTGGAACCCCCATGTCTACGCTAACCAAGCCATTGCGCATAATCTGCAAATTCATTAAACCGCGCATCGTACTCACACGGATCTTGTGCTTCCAAGTCAGCCCCATGGTTCGCACAAAACGCGCCAAACAACGCGCTCCGTTACCACATTGTTCGACCTCTTTGCCATCCGCATTGAAGATTCGATAATGAAAATCAACATCAGGTTGCTGCGGTGGCTCAATCAACAATAGCTGGTCAAAACCGACACCACGATGTCGATCGGCAAGTTTTCTGACCTGACCTTCGGTGAAGTAAACTTGTTGAGAAACGCCATCGACCACCATAAAGTCATTGCCTAAACCATGCATTTTGGCAAAACTAATCATTATTTTTATTTTCCTTTTTGTTGGCTGGGAGTTGTTGTTGGCGAGCTTGCTGCTCAATCTTCTCGGCTTCGGCGCGCTTCTCCGCCACCTCTGATGGACTGATTAAGGCACCTTTTTGTCCGCAGGCTGCGACTAACAATAGGAACAAACTGATTGATAAGAGTCGATTTCTCAAGGTACTAGCGTTTTTTTTTGGCATGTCTCCAATTCTCAGTGTTTTCCCGCAGAAAATCAACGAGTAATAGTGGACCAAGCTCTAATGACGCGTGAGTTTACTTAAGGCATTGGCTAGTTTCTGTTCAATCACTCGTTTGTGGCGGAGCAAATCCATGACTCTGACCCCTTGAGAAACACTTGATAAGTCGATATTAGTGATAAAAATGGGATATTGACGCTGCGATTGTCGTTTGCCTAAAACGAACTGCGCCAGCTTTCGATACACTAGCTCGCCAAAATCTTGATATCGAAATACTTCTTCATCGATATACAAATCATAACGAACTTTATCCTCTGTATTTCTCACAGCAATCGCCAATATCGCTGAGTATTGATTCGCTAAATCTTGATGTGAATCTTTAATTCGTTGTAGCCGAGCATTATCTTCATAACTTATATCAGCGTACCAAAACATCAAATACGGCATTGGCGTATTCCAATTACCAAGCTGATGTAACATACCGTCGTAAAATTGCTGATAATGATTGACTAGTTGCTCTCGAGATACGCCAGAATGAACTTGATAGAAAAAATTACCAGCAGGGTCTTTGATAACCACTTGAAAACTATTTTGCGCAGTTTGCAAAATGAAACATTGATAATCGACTTCAGCGGGTTTGTTTAATAGCCGTATAATAATCGCTGGCAAATCAAGATTATCATCGTGGAAATACTGAATCGGTTCTTTCAAATGATTACTCAACCCGGTGAGTAATTGTTTTGCATAGCGAAAGCTTTTGTATTCAACTTGCGTCTCAAAAAAATCGATCAGCAAAAATTGGCTCCCGTAAGACATTAAATAACGATTCGTTCGCTGCTTTCGTCGACTATCCAATCTTAACCGGTTCCATTGGTGCAGCATCTTAAATAAACGTTTTTTGTGCTTCGCTAAATTAGGGATCTGTTGCGCAAACAATTGGATCTTATCTTCTTGGTTGGTTATCACTTGCCGATAATCAAAAAAGAACTCTATCCAGGCGAATTCACCACTGTATTTTTTGCTGCCATACTCACCCCATGAATTTACCCAAAAAACATCAAACTGTGAGAATAAATTAACTCGGTTTTCTCCCCAACAAAATCCATCTTCTTGGTTTGCAACACTATAAATATCAGACTCTTTTTCAACTTGTAACGGGTCAGTTTCGGTATTAAGAAAGATACCTAGCGTTAAGATTTTGGCACTTTCCCGGAAAGCAGTTTCATCGATTTGCGGCTGAGAATTACGAACCAAACTCGCCAAGTTCCTGACGATCTCGGCCGCCAGCGAAAAATCATAAAACTCGTCGTCAGAGTAGACCTGAAAAGTACTATTACGATTTAACATCTCATTACAAACACACCAGGCTAATGCCACGAAAAATGACTCTGAAGTATAAACTGGCGCAGTATTATTCAACTGATTTTTGCGGAGTGCCCCTAAAAAAACCCGCCAGTGATTCCCGGTCATTTCTAGCGTTATTGCTGACTCTTGAACATCTCTGGCTATACCAGTGTTGATACGATCGATTTTGCCCGCTCTTTTTTCAAAAGTGGCATAAAGCATTCTGCCAAGAGTTACTAACTCCTGTTGACTGACCTGATTGAGCGCTCCTTGAATTCTCGCAAAGTTACTAATAAAGTGGTAAGAATGATTAAGCTCTCTCACTAGGTCCACACGCTCACGAATTACTGTATCGATTCGCCAATCACTCCGACTATTGTATTCATCTAGCGTTTTTTGCTTCCAGCGCCAATTTTCAACCAAAAACTTCATTTGTTGATAACGCCAGTTGTTAGGTTTATCGCGAGCTAAGTCAATTTTAGAACCGGCTTTTAAATAGAAAGCTCTCCGCAAGAAACTCAAACGTGCGGGTTGATCGGCTAAAAATGATTCTGCCGCTCGGAACATCATTAAATAAGGATCCAACTTCTCGATCGAATCTTCTTGGCTATAAACCATTTGTTTAAACTGATCAGACAACAAAGATACTTCGGGAAACTCGCGAGCATATTTTTCAATCATCAAAAGTTTCAAAGAAGATTTATAAGGAGACGCTATCGCCTTAAATAACTGCCACAATGCCGCACTAAAAAACTCCGCCGCAGGGATTTGACCCACTTCTCCGAAGTCAATCCAATCGAGAGCATCAATATGTTTATCTTTCACCAAGCGGTTGGCATATTCTCGATAATTTTCCTCTGGCGGAATTATCCACCAGAGCGGCGTCCGACCGCACAACCACACCGCGGTTCGATAAAACTCATCTAGCAACAGATAGTTTTGAGTATCCCCACAGCTATCTTTGGTGAGGTATTTCTTCGCTTGTTGAGCAAACTGCTTTTCATAGACCAAATAACAATTAAGCTCCACACCTTTGCTGGACATCCATGCACTTATCAGTTGCGTTTTTTGGTGCAACTTGGTCATCTCTATCGCGCCAAGTCTTTCTCCAAGACATACCCAGAGATCCAAATCACTACGAAATGATTGACCTAAGGTGCCGATACTACCCATCAAATATAAACCAGCGAGCTCAAATTTAAGGTATGCGCGTGACTCATATTTGAAACTTCGACTAACCGTTCGCGCGATACGTTTTTCGAGTGCGGTCGGTGAATAGTTAGGAAGCCCACAAGGCGTTGATTTATCAACGTAGCCCGGCAACATCGGGTGGTTGACGTGAAAAAGCAAAGGTAATAATTTAATGCTGTCGGCTTGTGTGAGATTAAATCCGTCTAGCATCCTTAACAGCCGTTTTTCGCTCAGAGAGAGAAACCTTCGCTGGATATTGATAATATGCTTTCGATCGATGGATTTTTGGGTCACATTTTTGCGCTTTGTTAAGGACAACTACTATAATATTGTAGAAGCATTTTTATCCTATATAACAACTATTACCGCTAGCTGAGTGTTTTATGTCTTTTGACCAATCAGAAATTTTTCTCAAATCGCCGCTTGGGATTCTCGTTTGTGACGAAAACCAACGAATCACCTGGTGTAATGAGCGGTTCTTGTCTGACACCCAACTTGATGAATCGCAAGTCGTTGGCCAGCTTTATGCGGCACTTCCGGTTGAGGCAATTGACAAAAAAGGTCATCTGGTCCAGCTTTTTAGCGAGAGCGTCAGCGACGAGGTTAAATTACTCCACTGGCATCAACCAGTTGATACACCTGCAGGTGGTCAGGCCCACTATTTTGCCAAGCAAAGGAACCAAAAAGATAAACTCAGCTTGGCCGCTGCAAAGTTAGCGGGTGCCAAACTGGCCAATCGAGCGAATTGGGTTGAATTTCTTGATTATGAGGTCAGCCGCAGTCGGCGCTACGACAACCCCTTATCGGTTCTAAAGTTACAATTACTCGTGCTAGAAAAGCCAGACTCGGTCGCTGATGAGACTCTCCATCAAACCATCAAAGACACCTTAACTGATGAGCTGCGCTGGGCAGATATGATTGGGCATACCGATCAAGGAACATTTTTAACGGTACTCCCAGAGACCCCTGAAAGTGCGTTGGTGAATCTTGAAGAGAAGTTACGTCGATCTATTACTCGCCAACTGGCGTTTGTCGACGCTTCAATGAAATATGAAATTGTATTTGGTGAAGCAAGCTGGCGAAAACACGACGACAGCCAGTTATTACTCAAACGAGCAAGAGATTGCTTAGTAAAAAGGTTGGAAAAGCTGATTGAATAAGTGAGCGTTCAGTTGCAGGCAATAAATAGCGATAAAAAAAGCCGGGAAAAACCCGGCTTTTCATTATAAAATCATATACTTAGTTCAAAGCGCCTAACATGTGAGTGACCGCCGCTTTAATTTCATCATCACTACAATCAGCACAACCACCTTTAGGTGGCATCGCACCAATACCGTTGATAGCGTTCATGTTCAATGTTTCTTCGCCTTTACCGATACGATCAGTCCAAGCAGCCGCATCAGCAAACTTGGGCGCGCCAGCGACGCCGGCAGTATGGCACATAGCGCATTTTTGATCATAAATGGTTACGCCATCTCTTGGGCCACTCGCTTCAACAACCGCTGGCTTTGCGACAGGCACATCGTCACCCGCGCGATAAATTTTCCCCGTTGGCGCTGTACGCTCTTTAACTTTGTGATCGCTTTTATGATCCGCTGATACGGCACCAGTAAAAGCTACTGCTGCTGCAATCAATAAAACTCGCAATTTTGACACTTGATTGACTCCCCAAAATGGAAAAATTGACCGTAAATCGACTTTTTCAACACGGTCACTGAATTTTGATGGTGAGATTATAGCCGACTTGCTACTATTCACAACTGATCCTTGACCAAATAATACTAAAATACCGTAAATTCAAAGATTTACTGCATTTTTTTAATTATTTACTACAATATAAGTGGTATATTACTGGGAACTATAGGGTTTTTACTAAAAAATGCCGAAAAATTAGCGGTATTCGACGCCCAGATCGATAAAATAAACCCGCCCAGTTTTGGCATTTTTTGGCAGTTAGGGAAACAGGCAATAGCTTAAAAAACGTGAAAATATTCTCCAAAGACTCACTTGATGAATTTTTAGTCGCTTTAGTGGATGAGCGCAGCTGCCGTCTGCAGCAGCTAAAATGGCATGAAAACAGTCTCCAACAAATCAACGCTGGTCAATTCGACTTTAATGGTCATGAAGATTTAGCCAGTCAATTCGTCGATTGGACCCGTAGCAACGGCATAAAAAATGCCGATTGCCGATGGATACTTAGCCGCAACCTTTATCAAACTTATCAAATCGACCCGCCCAATGTGTTGCCGAAAGAAATGGATGAAGCAATCAAGTGGCAAATCAAAGAGATGTTGGAATATTCGATCGACCAAGCGCTAGTCACCCACTATCGACCGGCCTTTAAAGAAGGTCAATCGGAACAAATTACCGCAGTAGCAACCAGTAAGGCACTAGTCGAGTCAATCATCGACGCTACTCATAAAACGGGTCTGGTGTTTACTTCAATTGATATTGAAGAGCTGACAATCGGACATTCACTTGTCGATAGTCTCGGTGACGGCCAATTGGTTGGTTTTATTGGAGAAGATATCAGCGGGTTAGTGTTTAATTTTTACCAATCAGGCGGCTTAGCCTTCAGTCGGCATAAAAAAGGTCGCTTTTTACCCAATAGCCACCAGCAAGAATTTAGCCTAGAACAGGAACAAGAAGCCGAGCAAGAGACTTTTCTACTCGAGACCCAGCGAACGTTAGACTACGTCGTCAGCCAAGTTTTCAGACGCCCTATCGACAAAATATTGTTGCAGGAGAACTCCGAGAGCGATGCCAAACTGGCGGAAGTGATTCGCCAGATTACTGAGCTCGAAGTTAATTTAGTCGCTCCCCCGGTCTTCAGTGATAACCACGAATTAGTGAAGCCAATGCTCGCTGAAATCGGTGCGGCCATGCGAGGAAATCAGTAGCATGATGCAGTCTGTAAATTTTTATCTCGAAGAATATCGACCCAAGCCGCTGTCATTTGACTCGCGTTTTGCATTACTCGCGCTGGTTGCGAGTTTAATCATGTTCATCGGCTTTGGTATTTTTAAGTCGAATCATCTCCATTCACAGCAACAACAACTGAGCCTAAAACAGGCAGAACTTAAGAAGTTGGAGTCTGATCAATTGGTGATACAGCAGCAAATGCGTACCAACAACGAAAAAGCCTCAATCGATGAAAAAATAGCGACTCGTCAGAAGAGTTTAACGAGCTTCCGCAAAATCTTAGCGAACATGTCCCAACCAGGCACCCAAGTATCAACACCTTATAGCCAAATTTTGCAGCAACTTGGTGAACAGAAATCCCAATCGGTATGGTTAACCCAGATAAATATTAATTCACAGTCTTTGAGTTTACAGGGAAGCTCTACACAAACCGAGGCGATCCCACATTACGTCGAATTACTGAGGAATTCAGAAAGTCTAAAACGTCAATTCGATGAACTTAAAGTTGAGAGAGACCAGAGTGACTCGCGATACGTTAATTTTTCTTTAACCAACGGCAGGCTAAGTGACGATGGATAAGTTAAAGAAATCAATTCAACAGTTCGATGAGTTACCGATTCGCACGCGACTGATGATTACCTTCGCCGGGTTGTTACTCATACTAGTGATTTTCGAATTGGCTTGGTATGGCCCGACAGACTCACAAACCAAAACAGTGAAGCAACAAATCGACTCCACCGAAAAACAAATAGCCAGCACAACTCAAATGCTGCAAGAATTGAACAAAGGTATTTATAACCAGCGTAATAACCCAAAGCAAACGCTTCTCAGCTCCCTTGATCAACAAGTTGATCAAATACAGTCCGAACTAGAAAAACGAACGCGTAGCTTAGTTAGACCTCAAGCGATGGCGGGTCTATTAAAAGAAATTATCGATAACTCCAAACAGTTGAAGCTGTTATCTCTTGAAAAACAAGCACCGGTTCCATTGTATGAACCAACTGCAGATGAAGATGGAACATCTCAAGATGCACAAGTTCAAATGTACCGTCATCCCATCGTAATGATTTTTGAAGGTGGCTATGCCGATACCCAGGCGTTTTTAAAACAACTCGAATCGATGCAACAAAAGGTTAATTTCGAAAGTTTTGAGTTTTCGGTTGAGAGTTACCCAAAATCAAAAGTGACGTTAGTGGTTTCAACTTATAGTTTAAGTAGGAAGTGGATCGGTGGCTAAAATACTAATTGGCATAATTCTCATCAGTTTAGCGAGCAGTGTAGGCGCATTTGTCGATCCCACTCGTCCGCTGATTAGAGCACCAAAACCTGCGCCTATTGAAACCGTCAAAGTCGAGCAAAAGCAACCCTTGACGGCCATTTTTACCAAAGGTAAAAATCGTTTTGCCGTGATTGAAGATAAAATTTATCGAACCGGCGATACCTACCGCAACTCGCAAATAATCAGAATTACCAACGATAAGGTGATATTGCGAACAGCCGAAGGGACTCGTCGATTAACCCTGATTCAGAAGATAAAAAAGTAATATGAGTATGCTTAAATCAACTTTACCAACAACAGCAAAAGTGATCAGTACGGCCATTTCTGCTTGTCTGTTAATGAGCTGCCAGACTTTTCAAGTTGAAGAGCAGAAGAAAACAACGCTTGCTGGCAGTGCGATCGCTGAAATTCAGCAAGACCAAAAACAGCAACCAATTTCCAATCAGGAAATGTTAAATACTTTATTACCACCCGCCACTGAGGCTGAGATCGAAATCGTCGAAGATCGCTTCGATGTCTCGGTAAAAGGTATTGATGCGAGAAGCTTTTTACTCGGTCTCGTCAGTGATACACCCTACAACATGGTGGTAAGCCCAGAGGTTAATGTCCAAGTTTCATTACAGCTCAAAAATGTCACTGTATCGGAAGTCCTCTCGGCAGTCGAAAGAATTTATCCGCTAATGGTAGAGAAGAAAGGTAACTTAATATTTGTTTCTTCTGCAGAAACCATGACTGCAGTCTACCCGGTCGACTACCTCAATTTATCGCGCTCAGGTAAATCACGAACCAGTATCGCCGGACAAACCATTGCTGCCAGCGGTGACCAACAAGGTGGCAATAGACCAGCAAATAACAACCGCGGTGGAGGCGGTGGAAGTGGCAATAATGTCACGCTGTTAAACTCCAGTGAAATAACCACCGAAAGCAAAACAAACTTCTGGAAAGAACTACAAGAAAGCTTAAATCTAATCGTCAAAGACGAGGAAAAAGCCAATATTGTTGTCAGTCCTCACGCCGGAATCGTGGTTGTAAGAGCGCTACCTAGAACACAAAGAATTATTCGAGATTACTTGGGACAAACGCAACAAAACCTTGATCGTCAGGTCGTTTTAGAAGCAAAGATTATTGAAGTCACACTTTCTGACGGCTTTCAATCAGGGGTCGACTGGACCAAAATAAATACCTCAAGTAGCTCTACCTATACTTTCGGTCAATCGGGCCAAGTCTTACAAACACCAGCTGGTGATCAACCATTAAATGGTATATTCTCGCTGTTATATCAAGGGACATCTTTTGATGCAGCGATCGATCTGCTCGAAAGCCAGGGTGATGTTCAGGTGCTTTCTTCACCTCGCGTTTCGACAGTGAATAATCAAAAGGCCGTCATTAAAGTCGGTTCTGATCAATTTTTCGTTACCGATGTATCAACTACGACGGTAACAGGAACGAGTACAGCGACCACACCAAACGTTACACTCACACCTTTCTTTTCTGGTATTTCATTGGATGTGACTCCTCAAATTAATCGCCAAGGCGAGATCGTGTTACATATTCATCCTGTCGTCAGTGAAGTAGAAGATCAAAATAAAGTCCTTAGTTTAGGCCAAGATCAATTTACCTTACCACTCGCGCTGACCAATATTCGCGAGTCTGATTCAATCGTCAGAACTAAAGATCAGCAAGTCATTGTTATCGGTGGACTCATGCAAAACCGCATTCAAGAAGAGCAAACTTCGACGCCGTTGCTTGGAGATATTCCGGTATTAGGAGGTTTGTTCAAACAAACACGCGATACCGTCGTAAAAAGTGAATTGGTTATTTTACTCAAAGCCAATTTAGTGGATAAACAATACACCGATCAGCAACTCGAAGAAATTAAGCAGCGATATAATCAACTGTAAGGAATACGATTAGTGCCATGTACCTTTACCGATTTGCGATGAAAAAATTGCCATTTAGTCTGACACCAGACACGGCATTTTTTTGTCCATTACCGACTCACGTAGAGGCACTTAACACACTGACTTTCGCCCTCAATAGTGGCGAAGCGCTCGTCAAAGTCGTTGGCGAAGTAGGCACGGGTAAAACCCTGTTGTGCCGTTTACTGCTCAATCAACTCGAAAACACTCGTAAGCTAGCTTATATTCCTTATCCAAAACTATCCGCGCGAGAACTAAAATTTGCCCTGGCTAAAGAGTTAGGCTTACGTATTACCGATAACTGTCGCGAAGATCAGTTGTCTGCACGAATTCAAACTCGGCTACTTAACCTCAACAAAAAACATGGTCCAGTAGTTTTGCTGATTGATGAAGCGCAACAGCTCGATGAAGAAGGTTTGGAAACTTTAAGACTGTTCACCAACCTCGAAACCGAGCATCAAAAACTATTACAAATAGTCTTGTTTGGCCAACCAGAGTTAGATAAAACGCTAGCCAAAAAACAAATGCGTCAAATAAAACAGCGGATCGTGTTCAGTTATCAGATCACATCTTTAAACAACCAACAAATCCAACAATATGTTACTGGCAGACTGGCTATCGCGAGTGAGCAATCGATTCAGTATTCATGGCTTGCTAATCAAATGATCGCTCAGTACTCGAAAGGTGTGCCACGCTTGATCAATATTTTGTGTCACAAAGCGCTGTTACTCGCTTATGGGCAAAACCGACAAAAAATAACCGCATTCAATGTGATACGCGCAGCAAAAGACACAGAGTCTATAAATACCTGGCTGCAAGATAACCTGAAGCCCTTGTTCACTATCTCTGCTATCCTCGCCAGCGGCTCTGCTATGGCCGTGTGGGGGTTAATGGGGAGTGGGTTGTAATGCGTAGTAGGTATTAAAATGAGCGTCGTCAATCAAATGCTACGTGATCTTGAGGGGCAGCAACAATCATCGCGGCCACTCAATATGCAAGCAGTATCAAAAAGCAAAAGGCCTCTATTCTTTATTTTAAGCACACTGGTTGTGTTGTCGCTGATTATGTTTCTATTTTGGCAATATGGAATTACGAACCAACCGACTGACTTAATCGCTCATCATACGCAGCAAGACAAGCTAACTAACAAACCAACTGATCAGTCGGGCACCACAATAAATAATTTACCGCCCAAAATTAATCTAGCGTCTTCCGCTAACGCATCGTCTTCTACTAGTGCTCCATCCAAAACATCGGTCAATTCTATTCAGCCAACCCAGTTAGAAACAGCCCAGTCGCCACCAGCAAGTCACGGCATGCAAAAAGAGAAACTGGCTGAAATATCATCCAACAACATGCTTAATGCGAATAATCCTGTTGTCGCGAGTGAAAACAAGGTTGCAAGTAATAACGATACTAAAAAAAGTCACACTAAAGCTTTAAAAACTGATTTAAATGATAAAAACAGCCAAATACTAACCAATAGTGATGAACCAAATGTCGCGGTTAAAACCGCTGTGGCTGATGCCGCTAGCAATCTAAACAAATCGAACGATACTTCTCCAAAAGCAGTCAATCAAAATAATTCGGTTCCGATGATTCAGCAGTCTCAAGAAACGCTTCGACTCAAATCATTGCAACAAATACAGAGTGATAGTCGATTTGAAGCATTTTCACAAACTCAACAGCGAGTAAACCAACTACTGCAACAAGATCCAGAATTTCATCAAGCAAGATTATTTTTAATCAACCATGCGATTAAAAATCAATTCATCGAACTGCCCAAGCTGCTCCAACAGAGTGTAGATTCATTCCCACAGATTTCAGCGTACCGACTTACCGCAGCTCGATACTATTTCGAAAATAATCAGTTTGAGTTAGCCGAGAACATTTTGCTGGACCTCAATTTAGAAGCGAATCAAATCACTCAGCTTTTGCAGATACGAGCATTAGCTCGACAAAAGCTTGAAAAACATCAATTGGCCATCGGTGATTACTCGAAGATATTACAAGATGAACCAAATCGAGGGGACATTTATCTTGCCCTCGGGATCTCATTTGATGCTTTGGGCGATTTTGTTCAAGCCAAACGAAGCTTTCAAAACGCACTAAGCGATCGGCGGCTTAATCAGCGTCAGGCGCAATTTGCGGAAAGTAAAATTAATCAGTATCAAGGCTAGCTATGTTATTAAAAAAAGTTCGACTGGGTGACTTGCTAATCGAAAAAGGTGCGATCACTGAAAAGCAGCTTGATGACGCCTTAAAAGAACAAAAAACCAATCGACAGCGATTAGGTAAATTGCTTGTCAGTCTTGGATATGTTGATGAGAAGCAACTGTTAACCTTGCTTGCTCAACAACTTCAAATCGAATATATCGATCTTGTTCGATTCAAGATCAATACAGAAGCTATTCACAAATTATCAGAAATGAATGCTCGTCGGTTCCGAGCACTTGTTATCGACGAAAAAGACAGCGATTACCTCGTTGTGATGGCGGATCCGACTGACTTAGACAAGTTCGATCAGTTGCAAGAAAAACTCGATAAGCCGATAAAACTTTGCGTCGCGATAGAGTCAGAAATACTGGCTAATATTGATAATCTCTATCGTGGTAGTAATGAAATCTCTAGCTTGGCGGAAGAACTCGAAGACGAGCTAGGTGATGAAAGTTTTGATTTACCGGGTCTTAATGACAACCTTTCCAACGAAGAAGCGCCAGTCGCAAAACTATTGCAGTCAATCTTTGACCAAGCAATCCAAATGAAAGCTTCCGATATTCATATTGAGCCCGATGCAACTGTTCTGCGAGTCAGAATGCGGGTCGATGGCCAATTACAGGAACAGATAATTAAAGAAACCAGAATTGTTCCTGCACTTGTCTTAAGACTCAAACTCATGTGCGGTTTGGATATTTCCGAAAAGAGAATCCCACAAGATGGTCGCTTTAGAATTAGAGCGAGAGGCCACGACGTTGATATTCGTTTATCAACTATGCCGGTTCAACACGGCGAATCCGTAGTCATGAGATTACTCGATCAAAGTGGCGGACTACTCAAATTAGAACAAACAGGTATTGAGCCTAAATTACTGAGAGAAATTCATCGACTCCTCGATTATCCTCACGGACTGATTTTGGTTACCGGTCCAACTGGTAGTGGTAAAACAACCACGCTTTATTCAGCCTTATCTGAACTGAATTCTCCTGAGAAAAAAATAATCACCATTGAAGATCCTGTGGAATATAAGTTATCACGGATCAATCAGGTTCAAGTGAATAATAAAATCGGATTAACTTTTGCAAAGGTACTAAGGACCGTTTTGAGGCAGGACCCGGATGTCATCTTGGTAGGGGAAATGCGCGATCAAGAAACTGCCGAAATTGGTTTACGCGCTGCGGTTACCGGACATTTAGTTTTATCCACATTGCATACCAACGATACGCTATCTGCAGCCATTCGATTAGCTGATATGGGTGCCGAGCCTTACCTCCTCGCATCAGGTTTGCGAGGAGTAATTGCTCAGCGACTCGTACGCAGGATTTGCTCATTTTGTGGTGAGGACTACACCGCCAGTAAAACTGAGACAGCCTGGCTCAAAAAAGAGAGCGATAAAGTGACCGAAGCAACGGTTTGGAAGCATGGCAAGGGTTGTACGCAATGCCATAACACTGGCTATCGAGGGCGTGCCGCTATTTTCGAAATATTACTGCCGGACCAAGGCATGTTAGAGGCTATCCGCAAAAAAGAGTTTGATACGTTTAGTCGCTTAGCGAGAAAATCTGAATTCTTCACACCTTTAAGTCAATCTGCAATTAACTTAGCACTAGAGGGCATTACCACTGTTGATGAAGTGTTGAGAGTTTGTGAGTCGGTAGAGGAAGGATAAGCATTGGCTACTTTTGAATATGTCGCCAAAAACGCGAGCGGCGAGTCTATCAGCGGAACAATGGAAGCAGTCAACCGAGAAGTCGTTGCTGATCGCTTACTATCTCGAGGTAACGTGCCGGTTAACATCGCTGAAAAAAGCGAATCCGAAAGTTTGCTCGATGCCGACATCGGTAAAATATTCCGTTCTCGGAGTGTCAAATTACAAGATCTGGTGATGTTCAGCCGTCAAATGTACAGTTTGACTAAAGCGGGAATCCCTTTAACCAGAGCAATCGCTGGACTATTGGAAACCACCAATTCTATTGCGCTCCGAGAAGCGCTCGAATCGATTAACAGCGACCTAAACGCTGGTAATAATCTCGCCTCTTCATTTGCACGACACGATCACATTTTTTCATCCATCTATGTCAGCTTGATTCACGTGGGCGAAAATTCCGGGCGACTGGAGGAAGCCTTTAGGCAAATTGCCGAATATCTTGAACTAGAACAAACAACCCGACAACGGATCAAAAGCGCGATGCGCTATCCAATGTTTGTTACTTTAGCAATCGTCGCAGCCGTTATTATTATTAACATTTGGGTAATCCCCCAATTTAGTTCGATCTTTGCCCAGTTTAATGCTGGCCAATTACCGCTGCCAACCCGCATTCTTATGGCGACCAGTGAGTTCTTCCTTAATTATTGGTGGCTAGTCGGATTACTATCGGTCGGATCGGTCGTCGGCTTTCTGCAATACATTAAAACCCCAGCAGGAAAACTCTGGTGGGACAGAATAAAGCTCAAATTTCCAGTGATTGGCGATATCATCTATCGTGCGCTTCTGGCTAGGTTTTCGAGAACCTTTGGCATGATGATTCGCTCGGGTGTGCCGTTAATTAACGCCTTAAATATCGTCGCCGAAGTTGTCGATAATGATTGGGTCGCTCAGCACGTCAGAGATATGCGCGGCGGCGTAGAGAATGGCGAGTCAATTCGCTTAGTCGCCTCACGAACCGAAATGTTTTCACCGCTGGTCATTCAAATGGTCTCGGTCGGGGAAGAAACCGGACAATTAGACGAAATGTTGGAGCAGGTTGCGCTATTTTATGAAGAGCAGGTGGATTACGACCTCAAGAAACTGTCTGATTATATCGAGCCAATTATGATTGTATTCATAGGTGGTATTGTATTGATCTTGATGTTAGCGGTTTATTTACCCATGTGGGAGCTCACCTCGGCCGGAAGACGAGGCTAATTTGCTAACCACAACGAGTTTTAAAAACCGGCTTTTCTATCTCGGATTAATAGCGCTATTCGTGTTGTTTGCGGTTTATTGGCTAATTTATAAAGAACCCAGCTCAATAAACAATCTTGAGCGGCGAGCATTTGCTTTAAATTACTCCGCTTTTGAAAATGGCATTAGATTGGCTAATTACCAGTTTATAGTGCGCGCAGCTAACGAGCGGAGTAATACTAATAAATCGATTAAAATCAATCGGTTAATGTTCAACAACAATGGCTTTCCTGTTGCTAATGAAGACGCTTCTAGTTACAGACAGTCACCCAGTACAGTCCAAGACTGTCGGGCAATTTGGCAACGGGTACTAGGCCCTTTGCAACCAGAATTATCGATATCGGCTAAGGAAAGTCGATATTGGGTCGATATTACTGTGGATAATATTTGCGTATATCGAAATGGTCGGATAGATGACCAGCAAATAGAATATGACGCAGTTAAAGGATTAGTTTCAATTGTAACGATAAACAATTAATTTTATTGAAATTTTTGATTTTTTCGCTACACTTGAGTTAGAGTTAAATTTGAGCAGCCTTTTTGCAGGCTAAAACATGGGGAAAGTAGAGTGAAATTACTTCAAGCAAAACAATCTGGTTTTACGTTAATCGAGCTAATTGTCGTGATCGTAATCTTAGGTATTATGTCAGCTGTGGCCATTCCACAATTCGTCAATCTTCAAGCGGATGCTCGCGCGTCTGTAATGGGCGGTGTAGAAGGTTCTGTGCGTAGCGCAGCAACTTTAGTTTATTCAAAGTCTTTAATTAACGGCACCGAAGCCCTTGCTGGTGGTGCTGCGGGTGCAGAAGTCGATGTTAACGGCGTAACCGTTGCTACCGCGTTCGGTTACCCAACGGAAGCTGCAATTGACCTTGTTGTTGATTTAACTGGTGCCCCAGATGTATCAGAAGCAGCAGGTGTGTTTACCTACACTGGTCAAGCTGGATGCACAGTTACTTACACAGAACCAGGTGCCGCGGGCGCGTCACCGAATGTCGTCAATGCAGCAACCAGCGCAACTTGCTAATAAAAAAACCGCATTGAGAAGAACAAGTAAGCCGCCTGCCCATCAGGCGGCTTTTACGTTAGTAGAACTTATTGTCGTTATTGCCATCCTGGCAATCATTGTGGCCTATATTGGTCTAAGACCAAATTCCTCTAGCGACTATTCGCAAGATGCTGTCGCCGAACAAATCATTGCTGCTGGCCGGCTAACTCAACAACTCGCCATGAATGATTCTGCAAGGGCATTTACCTTGGCCTTATCGGCCAATCAGATAAACTTGCTTGCTGATGGCGCAGCATTTGCCGCGGGTGGATTTGTTTATCCTGTTGCAGTGGATCCACAACTGACAATTTCGCCCGTAAGTAACATTACTTTCGATAGACTTGGCCAGACTGCTGCGGCTACTATAACCATTACTGGAGACTCCACCGCACAAGTCTGTTTTGAAGCCAGTGGACTCATTCGACGATGTTAATCGGTAAAAGTGTCATGCTTAATTGCAAACAAAAGACAAAGGGTTACTCATTGATCGAGTTGGTGATTACCATTACCTTGACCAGTATTGTCATTGTACTTTTTTATAGTTACATGAGTCAGCAACAGTTGCGTTCAGTGTCTCCAGTGATTCAAGTCAAAGCCGCTCAACTGGCGCAAGCTTATCTGGAAGAAATCAGCTTAAAACGTTATGACGAAAACTCCCCTGCAGGTAACGCACAACGCTGCAATTCTCCTGCAGCAGCGGCTTGCAGTGCCGCCCTCGGTAACGAAGGTGAAACCCGCGCGCTTTTTGATGACATTGATGACTTCAATGGCTTAAATGAATCACCACCTAGAGATGCACTAGACAACATTCGCTCTGGTTTCACCGGCTTTTCAGTCAGTGCGACGGTGACTTACGCTGGCGGCGATTTTGGCCTGGCTGCTCAAGATATGAAACGAGTTGAACTCACTGTTACAACGCCGGAAGGCACCCCTTTTGTTTTCAGCCAATATAAGGGCAACTTCTAATGCGCTGGGCAAAGCAGCAAGCGTTTAGTCTACTCGAACTGATTATCGTGATCACTATCACGGCTATCTTAGCGATTTCTCTGACCAGTCTCACCGAATACAGTATCACCGGTTATATCGACGCCAAAGATCGCAATCAACTCAGTCAATCAGCAAAGTGGACCACTGAACGGATCGCTCGAGAGGCCAGAGAAGCTTTACCACAGAGTATTCGAGTCAATGTCAATGCAGGTGTCCATTGTGTAGAGTTTATGAATATTGTTAATGGTTCGACTTATTTGAATTTACCATCCAATGGGGCAATCACTAGCTTTAATGCAGTCGAATTTGATATTAACTTTAGTGCGGGTTTGATCGTCGCCATAATGCCGATCAACCCGACAGACATTTATTCGGTTGCCGGCACTCTAGGCGATGTAGCGTCAATTGTTGATCTGGGCAACCAATCACAAATCAATCTTACCGGACCGACAACCTTTTCACGTCGTTCACCACAAGACCGTTTCTATTTATTAACCACGCCGATTTCATTTTGTTTAGACGATACTAATGGTCAACTAACACGTTATTCCGGGTATCCGATAGCACTCGCACAGCCAACACCACCAGCGGCGGGTAACAGTGAGCTAATCGCAGAAAACTATCGCGCTAATGGAACCGTATTCAATTATCAAGCAGGCACTTTAAGCCGAGCGGGCTTATTGCAGATTAATTTCCAAATGCAAAACCGAAATCGAAATTTAGCCGGTAACGAAGAAGCTTTTGACGTTTTTCATGAGGTCCATATTCGAAATGTTCCATGAGGCACGCTTAACTTTGCCAGTAAAACACTTTCCCCGGCAGCAACGAGGACTGAGTTTGGCATTTTTGCTTTTCGCTATCATTATCGTCGGTTTACTCGCCGCGGCGCTCGTTCAGATAAACGCACAATCTAATCTTGCCAATGCACAGCAAGTCATTTCAACGCGGGCTTTTTTTGCAGCTGAGTCGGGTGCTCAATTACAAGGACTAAGAATTTTTCCTGTGGGCGGAGGTGCTGGCGTTTGCGCCAATCAAAACTATACTTTTACAACTAACGGCGTCAACGGTTGTACAGCGAATACCACCTGCACTGCGACGACGATAGGTGGCACAAACTATTATCAAGTGACAAGCGCCGGTCAGTGCAATGCGGGGCAACCATTACAAGCAACAAGAACCATTGAAGTGAGAATGCAAAATCTTAATTAGGTTGACACTATGCGATGTTACTGCTGTTCTGGAAAACTATTTGCAGATTGCTGCGAGCCAATCTTAACGGGAACACAACCAGCGGATGCGCCGGAGGCGCTAATGCGATCACGCTACAGCGCGTTTTGCAGCAACAATGCTTGCTATCTCGTATCAACCCATTGGCCAGTTGAACCCGACAGTCGCGCCCAAATACAGCAAACGATTGACTCCACAAAGTGGCTTGGTTTAAAGGTTATTCGTACCGACTTGCACCCAAATACTTTAACTGGCAGCGTTGAGTTTGTTGCTTTTTTTGATGACCAAGGCGTCAAGCAACTTCATGAAAAATCGAGTTTCGTTAAGCAAAATGATAAGTGGTTTTATACCAGTGGCGAACATCTACCGCCGATAAAAATTGGCCGAAATGACGAGTGCTTTTGTGGCTCTGGCAAAAAATTTAAGCGATGTCATATCGCCAAGTCGTGTTGATCAGTGTCGCGATTGTTTATCATAGATAACAATCATTTGAATAATCACTTAAAGTAGTTACATGCTCAAATCATTTTTTATTTCCAGCTATATTCTAGTGGCTCATTTAATTCTGATAATGAGTATTCACCAACTCCTCACCGCCGGGTTTAATTGGTATGCATTTGGCCTTTTCATCAGCTCAGCCCCCGTTGTACTGCTATTTGATGGGTTGATGCTGACAAAGTCTAAAGCGAGAACCGATAAAAGCTTGTCCTTCTTTACTTTAATGATCTTTATCGGCTTTGGATTTATCCTGTTCGGCAATTGGGTCAATGACGGATTTAAGGCGATAAACTTGATTCTAGAGTCGACCGTTCCTATCGGTTGGTTGTTATACCTTTATTGGTACTCAAGCTTTGGCAATCGGCGTAATTCGATACTAAAAGTAGGCAATAAATTACCCAACTTGAGCTTAGTTGATTTAAGCCAAAACAATTTTGAAACGAATCAATTGACGGGCGCTCCAAGCATACTGCTTTTTTACCGGGGTAACTGGTGCCCACTGTGTATGGCGCAAATCAAAGAAATCGCGGCTGACTATCAACAATTGGCCGACCGTGGCGTGCAAGTAGTTATGGTCAGTCCACAACCCCAGCACTACACCCAAAAACTCGCAAAGCGATTTAAAGCCCCGTTAATTTTTCTTCAAGATCTCGATAATAAAGCCGCAAAATACCTGGGTATCTGTGTCGAAAATGGACTCCCGCTGGGGATGCAAATGCTTGGATATGATTCAGATGTGCCAATGCCTACCCTGATTATCACCGACGCTAACGGCAATATTGTATTCACCGACTTAACCAACAACTACCGGGTCAGACCGGAGCCTGCGACATTTTTGAGGGTTTTAGACCAGCTTAGGACTTAAAATTCTGAAGATTCACTAAAGATCGCGAATTTTAACCATAGGATCACTGTATTAGGATTGCTATAATCCGCCCT
Source organism: Aliikangiella marina (assembly GCF_007004765.1). Taxonomy (GTDB): domain Bacteria; phylum Pseudomonadota; class Gammaproteobacteria; order Enterobacterales; family Kangiellaceae; genus Aliikangiella; species Aliikangiella marina. The sequence continues at coordinate 72,005 of NZ_VIKR01000005.1, read as the reverse complement.
TTATTTATCACCATTAATAACGCAATTGCGTTCTGGGTTATATGAGTACAAACAAAGGAATCACTGGTGCTCCACAGACTTTCCAAGGTCTGATTATGGCACTTCAGGAGTTTTGGTCTAACCAAGGCTGCGTCATTGTTCAACCGCTCGATTTAGAAGTCGGCGCGGGTACCTTTCATCCTGCCACTTTTTTACGTTCGATCGGTCCCGAGCCATGGAACTCCGCTTATGTTCAACCATGTCGTCGTCCGACCGACGGTCGTTATGGTGAAAACCCGAACCGACTTCAGCACTATTATCAATACCAAGTAGTTTTGAAGCCGTCTCCCAAAAACATTCAGGATTTATACCTCCAATCCTTAAACATTTTGGGTATCGATACGCTAGAACATGATATTCGATTCGTTGAAGATAATTGGGAGTCTCCTACGCTAGGCGCTTGGGGACTCGGTTGGGAAGTTTGGTTAAACGGAATGGAAGTCACCCAGTTTACCTACTTTCAACAAGTGGGCGGACTCGAATGCAAGCCGGTTACCGGCGAAATTACTTATGGTTTAGAAAGGATTGCAATGTACTTGCAAGGCGTTGATAGCATATTTGACCTCGTTTGGACTGAAGGACCACAGGGTCAAGTCACCTATCGTGATGTCTTTCATCAAAACGAAGTTGAGATGTCCGCTTATAACTTTGAACATGCTGACGTCGATTACTTATTTGGTTTCTTCGATTATTGTGAAACTCAAAGTCAGCAGTTAATCGAAAAAGGACTTCCGTTGCCCGCGTATGAAATGGTGCTAAAGGCTTCACATGCGTTTAATTTATTAGACGCCCGTCATGCAATTTCAGTTACCGAGCGTCAAAGATATATTTTAAGAGTGCGCGCGTTATCGCGAGCAGTCGCTCAAGCTTATTATGATTCTCGAGAAGCATTAGGTTTCCCTATTTGCAAGCAGGATAGCAACCAGGAGAAAATCAATGACTAAACAAGACTTTCTATTTGAATTAGGTTGCGAAGAGTTACCACCCAAAGCGCTGCCCAAGCTTGCCGCGTCGCTACACGACAGCATCAAGCAATCATTAGACTCGCTATCACTGACTTTTACTGACAGTGAATGGTTTGCTACACCACGTCGATTGGCGGTTCGGTTCACTGATTTGGATACCGCGCAAGCCGATAAGCAAGTAGAAAAACTCGGACCGGCGGTTCAAGCAGCATTCGATCAAGAAGGAAATCCGAAACCCGCTGCCGTTGGATTTGCTAAATCCAACGGTGTTGAAGTTGATCAATTAACTCGTAAGCAGACTGACAAAGGCGAACGGCTTGCCTTTATCGCCGATGTCAAAGGTCAAGCGACCAGCGAGCTGCTGCAGGACGTGCTAGAAAAAGCAGTCAACCAACTGCCTGTTCCAAAAGCCATGCGCTGGGGAGACTCAAGTGCGCAATTTACCCGTCCTGTTCATTGGATCCTGGCCATTTTAGGCGAGCAGATATTACCGGTTAAATTATTCGAGCTTGAAGCGTCTAATCAAACTTTTGGGCATCGCTTTCACGCCCCAGAAGTGATTACTATTCGTGTAGCAGCTGACTATGATTCAGCACTCAATCAAGCTAAAGTCATTACTTCATTTGCAGCCCGCAAAGCAAAAATTCGAGAACAAGTTGAATCAATTGCGCAAAAACTGGATGCAACGGCGGTAGTCGATGAAGAATTATTAGAAGAAGTTGCAGCACTCGTCGAGTGGCCGGTGGCCCTTGCAGGTAACTTCGATAAAGCTTTTTTAGATGTTCCCTCGGAAGCACTAATCTCTTCAATGGCAGAACATCAAAAATACTTTCATTTAGTCGATGCGAACAATAACTTGTTACCAAAGTTTATTACTATCTCCAACATTGAAAGCCGTAATCCTCACTCGGTGATCGAGGGTAATGAAAAAGTTATTCGACCAAGATTAGCGGATGCTAAATTTTTCTATGACACTGATAGTAAAAAATCACTCGCTGATTACACTGAGAAACTAAAAACGATTTTATTCCAAAATAAACTGGGCACTTTGTTCGATAAGACTCAACGGGTTAAAGCGTTGGCTAATTCAATCGCGCAAATGTTAAACGCCGACGTTGGGCTAGTAAGCCGAGCAGCAGAACTCTGCAAATGCGATTTAATGACTGACATGGTTTATGAATTTCCCGACCTTCAAGGCATTATGGGCCGTTACTATGCCACCAATGATGGAGAGCCCGCTGAAGTTGCAGCCGCTATGGATGAAGTTTATATGCCTCGTTTTGCTGGTGATGAGCTACCGCAAACGACTACCGGCTTAATCCTCGCAATTGCCGAACGTATTGATACCTTAGTGGGTATTTTCGGGATTAATCAAATTCCGACGGGTGCTAAAGATCCTTTTGCCCTTCGCCGCGCTTCGCTTGGTGTACTAAGATTGATTACCGAGAAATCGTTGAATCTTAATTTAAGTGAATTGATCGATGCGTCGATCTCCAGTTATCAGGATATTACGCTTGAGGAGAACACTAAAAATCAATTACTCGAGTTTTTTGCTGCAAGAGAGTTGGCGATGTATCAAGCCATGAATATTCCAACACAAGCCATTCAATCGGTACAAGCACTAAAAATTACTAAGCCCACTGATCTTGCAAAAAGAGTCGATGCTGTCGCTCAGTTTAATCAGTCAGAAGAAAGCGCCGACTTGGCTGAAGCCAACAAACGCGTTAAGAACATTTTAGAAAAATCTGAATTTGATCCAACCGCTATTCAGATTGACGAAACACTTTTTGAGTCAGACGAAGCAGCTCTTTTTTCTACAATTAAGGAAAACAAAGATTTTGTTGCCAGTAGTGCCGCAAACGGCGAGTATCAAGTTGCGCTCGATAAGTTGGCGGGCTTAAAATCAGTCGTCAATAACTTTTTTGACAACGTCATGATCAATGCTGAAGATCCTAAAGTTCGTAATAACCGTCTCGCGTTAATTACTGAACTCAGAGGATTATTTTTACAAATAGCTGACATTTCGCTTCTACAAAAGTAATTGTTACTATTTGGTCTGATCAGTTAAAGGTCAGGGAACTCCTTTGGGTGTTTCCCTGACTAATCAACTATCAATAATTCTAATAACATTCGTTAGCGGCGCAGCTATGATAACAAATAACAAGCTCGTTATTCTCGACCGAGACGGTGTAATTAATCTTGATTCCGACAATTATGTAAAATCTCCGGATGAATGGATCCCCATAAACTCGAGTCTTCAAGCCATTGCCAAGCTTAATTTAGCTGGCTTTAAAGTCGCAGTTGCTACCAACCAATCCGGTATTGCCAGGGGATACTTCGATCAAGTGACCCTGACTTTGATGCATAAGAAAATGGAACTAGCGTTAGCGGAGCACGGAGCCCACATCGACGCCTTAGAATTTTGTCCGGATCATCCAGATACAGCCGGTCCCAACCGCAAGCCCAATCCGGGGATGGCGCTAAAACTTCTCGAGCTATTTCAAGCTAACCCCGCTGATACCTGGTTTATCGGCGATTCTATGTCAGATGTCAACTGTGCGCTAAATGCCGGATGCAAGCCAGCCTTAGTAAAAACAGGTAAAGGTGAGCGAACAATTGCAAAAGGAGGGCTCCCCGAAAACCTACCTATTTTTGAAAACCTTGCAGACTTTGTCAGCCAACTAATCCGCTAGTTGAATAGCTATTGTCACAACGCAACTCAGCACATTCTTGTTAACAAGTTCTCTCAATGACGTCTCAATGAGTAATCAATCTTCAAGTACTTCTGTTGCTGGTAGTATTCGATTAACCGTCTATACTTGATCGCATAATGAATCGATTTAATTATGCAGACAACCAACCTAGTAGCTCTACTTTAAATGCGACTCTCTAGTTCAACAGTTAATCTTTGTTTAAGCGGCTTATTCCTCGTCATTTGCTCAGTTCAAGCGATTGCCACAGAATCAATTGAAAAAGGTTCCAGTGAACCGATCACTGATGTGAGTAGCCAGCTCGCTCAAATTAAACAACTAATCAATCATGATCCTGCCAGTGCAAGGCAGCAGATTGATGATCTCCGTGATAATTTTGGTGATAGTGTTTCTAACGAAAATTTAGTTTTATTTGGACTCGACTGTGAACAAAATATTGTCTTGGGCCATGCACAAGAGGCAAAAGACGTCGCATCTTTAGGTCTTAAGCGCTTTGCTTCATTAGAGTTAAGTCCGAGCTATGGTGAATTAATCGTGTGTTATGGAAACGCACTAGAGTTCTTAGGTGACATTAAAACTGCGAGTAAATATTACAACCAGGGAATTCAGATCGCTGAAATGTTAGATTCAGCAAAGCTGGCAACCTATGCCTATCGCGCACGAGGTGATCTTAATGCCTACCATGGCACAGTAGAAAGTGCCCTCGCCGACTTGCATAAAGCGTATCAAGTCGCAGAAACCAATAACGATACTTTTAATTTAGGACTTGCAAAAAACTCCCTTGCAAACCTCTATGTCTATATTAAAGACTACCAAAAAGCTTTAGATATTTACTTAGAAATCCAAGAAAGCGCCTCGCAGAGCAATAACTTACTTAATCTAGCAACGACCACATACAATATCGCTCGGGTTTATCAAGATCTCGGAGAAATCGAGCAAGCGGCCAGTTACTTCAATCAGTCATATCAGGTCAGTGAAAAAATTGGCGATGATGCCGGCGTCGCATTTGCGCTGAAAGGCCTTGGTATTATTGACTTAAATCGTCAACAGATCGAATCAGCAAAAAGGCAACTTGAAAAAGCCACTGATATTTTTCGCTCTCTCGGGGAAGTTATCCAAATTGCACAAGTAAAAATTCATCTTGGTAAGGTTTACTACGAATTAGGAGATGTCGATAAAAGTATTGCGACTTATCGCAGTGCGATTCTTTTATTCGAGGAAAAAGAATCACTCCAAAATCTTAAAAAAGCATTTGAAAGTTTATCGAGAACTTACGCTGCGATTGGCGACTTTGAGCAGGCCTATCAGGCTCAAAATAAGTATATTGAGTATTTCAAACTTCACCAACAAGAAGATCGCGAACGGCGAATTACTGAAATGCGGGTCGCCTTTGATACTGAGCGTAAAGAGCATGAAAATAAGTTGCTTGTGGAAAAGAATCGTTTTACGACTTTAGAACTTGAGAAAAAATCACAACTTGCTCGTTTTCAATATTGGGTGTTAGTACTAGGCGCGCTTTTAGTACTCTCCTTGTTACTGCTTATATGGCGATACATCAGAAATAGGAAAGTACTTGAAAAGTTAGCAAGAACCGATGAGCTGACTTTACTTGCGAATCGTCGACATATCATGGAGTTCGTGGAAAAGGAATTTATACGCGTCGAGCGCGGTGGTTCAACACTCTCGTTGGTAATGTTTGATATTGATCACTTTAAGCAATTTAACGATAAGTATGGCCATAAAGTCGGCGATAGAGTATTACAAAGTGTCGCCAAGCAGTGTTTACCTTTACTCCGAAAAAGCGATATTTTAGGAAGAATTGGTGGTGAGGAATTTTTGCTGTTTCTTCCTAATACGAGCGAAAACGAAGCCTATGCGATTGCTGAACGATGCCGAATTGCAGTTAGCGAAATTCCGACGCCATTAATTGGTGATGAAGAAAAAATAACCATAAGCAGTGGACTAGTGACCTACCATAGTTATATGAGTACAGTTGATGATATGTTAAACAAGGCTGATATGGCATTATACCAAGCTAAGAAACAGGGACGAAATAAAACCTGCATCGCCGAGTAATAACTATGCCTACGCCTATCGATCGAAAACAAAAAATAGTCGCTTTGTTAAAAGGTATTGAGACAGGCGATCCTAATTCCGTCAAGGTAGTGAACGAACAAACATACATTCAGCACAACCCACAAACTCTTGAGGGCGGTGAAGGACTCGCAGCTTTATTCAAACGTCTTTCTCAGACTAACCCTAGCGTTAATATTGTAAGAATATTTGAGGATGGCGACTTTGTTTTTGGCCACACCGAATATGATTTTTCAAGTCGACGAATCGGATTTGAAGTTTTTCGATTTGACGGTGATTATGCGGTTGAGCATTGGGACAATATTCAAGCAAGGCTCGGCCCAAATCGATCGGGACGTTCTATGGTTGATGGGACAGTTGCAGTTAAAGACCTTGAAAAAACAGAAGTTAATCGAAAGTTAGTCAAAGCATTTATCCGAAATGTTGTTATCCCTCACAATATGAGTCAAATTGAACAATACGTTTGTGAAAATAGTTTTGTTGAACACAGTCCATTCTCACAAGATGGTTTAAGAGAACTAAAAAAAACATTATTACAAAATACATCGACCTCTGAGTTTAAGATTAACTATCAAACGTTGCATCGCGTTTTAGCCCAAGGCAATTTTGTTCTCAGTGTATGCGAAGGTTTCTTTGATGGTATTCATTCTTCTTTTTACGATCTTTTTCGCGTAAATAATAATAAAATCGTTGAACATTGGGACACCCGAGAGACAGTTCCAGAAAAATCAGAGTGGAAAAATAATAATGGCAAGTTTTAAGCTTTGATCCAAAATCTCAAACTTTGATGGATTAACGGTTTATCAAATTAACGCTTTGTGCAACAATTACTCAAGATAAGTACAGTCTAATCTCAATCCCCAAGGAATAATAAACAATTATTTAAAATATGGAGACTATTGATGGGAATTAGTGTTGGCAATATATTCGTTATTCTTCTGTTGATTTTACCTTTGGCGTTACTGCCAACCATAATCGCGCTAGTCAAAAAACATCAGCATACAACCGCAATCATATTAATTAATATTTTCGGTGGGCTTTTCTTTGGTATCGGCTGGATAGTGGCTTTAGTCTGGTGTTTTGTTGTACCCAACTCTCCTGAGGAAAACTTATCAAAAGCCTCAGAGTTAGAGAAACTCAATCAACTCAAAGAAAGTGGCGTTATCACTCAAGCCGAATTTGATGCACAAAAAGCTGCGGTATTAAATAGTTAGTTATCTAACAAAGCCCTCCAACTGATTATCAGCGAGGGCTTGGTAATTTGAAAATCAACAATCTGAAATGTTGAACTCTATATTTCTGCCGCTAATCGCGTCCCTTGATTGATCGCTCGTTTCGCGTCAAGCTCTGCGGCTACATCAGCCCCGCCAATTAGGTGATAAGTTTTGGTTAACCCATCGACTAAATCTCTTTTAGGTAACTGGCCTGCACAAATCACAACATTATCAACCTCAAGTATTTTAAACTCCTCGCCAATTTTAATGTGCAATCCTTGATCATCAATCTTCAAATATTCACAACCTGGCAGCATTTTAACGCCGCGTTTTGCCAGCCCAGCGCGGTGTATCCAACCCGTGGTTTTACCGAGGCCAGCACCCACCTTACTCGCTTTTCTTTGTAGTAAGAAAATTTCTCTAGGAGAAGGATGAAATTCAACCTTAACGCCATCGACACCTCCGCGTGCTTGCATGCTCATATCAACTCCCCACTCTTTCATAAAAGTCGGAATATCAAGACTTGGTGCCACACCTTCATGAGATAAATACTCACTAACATCAAAACCAATACCACCCGCACCGATAACCGCGACTTTTTTACCGACTGGCTTTTTATCTCTAAGAACATCCAGGTAACTTAACGCTTTTGGATGATCAATACCTTCAAGTTCAGGCGTTCGCGGTGTAATACCGGTTGCTAAAATAACTTCGTCGAACTCACTGTTATTGAGGCTTTCGACGTCTACATGAGTATTAAGTTTTAAATCCACTCCCGTGAGTTCTATTTGTCGAGCAAAATAGCGGATCGTTTCATAAAATTCTTCTTTACCCGGTACTTGTTTCGCATAGTTAAACTGTCCACCAATTTCATTCGCTGCATCAAAAAGCGTCACTTGATGTCCACGCTGTGCAGCTGTGGTCGCGAATGCCAAGCCCGCAGGACCAGCACCGATTACCGCCAATTTTTTAGGGGTGTTAGTCGCACTAATATTGAGCTCTGTTTCTGCACAGGCTCTTGGATTGACCAAACAACTGGTCGGCTTACCTTCAAATACATGATCTAAACAGGCTTGGTTACAGCCGATACACGTATTAATTTCATCAGCGCGATCAGTCGCGGCTTTTACCACAAAGTCAGAGTCGGCTAGCAATGGTCTCGCCATCGAAATCATATCCGCGTCGCCGCGTGCAATAACTTCCTCACCAACCTCAGGCGTATTAATTCGGTTGGAGGTAATCACCGGTACAGAGAGGGACTCTCTAACTTTCGCTGTTACCCAAGTAAACGCTGCTCTTGGGACTTTGGTCGCAATCGTTGGAATGGGGGCTTCATGCCAACCGATACCGGTATTAATAATCGAGACGCCCGCTTTTTCAATTTGTTGACCGAGCGCGACAACTTCGTCTAGGGTACTCCCTTCTTTTAACAGGTCGAGCATCGAAAGGCGGTAAATAATAATAAATTTCTCGCCAACGGCCTCCCTAACTCGGCGGACAATTTCAATCGGTAATCGAATACGGTTTTCATAATCACCCCCCCATTTATCATCGCGCTTATTGGTGTGCTTAACGATAAACTGATTAATAAAATACCCTTCCGAACCCATTATTTCGACACCATCATAACCTGCTTCTTGTGCGAGTTTTGCTGAACGGACAAAGTCGGCGATTTGACCTTCAACTTCATCTTCTGACAGTGCGCGGGGCTTAAATGGTGTAATGGGTGACTGAACTTCAGAAGGTGCGACCAGAGTGGGACTGGCGGCATATCGACCTGCATGAAGAAATTGAACACATATTTTTCCACCTTCAGCATGAACTGCATCAGTCACCTTTTTATGTTCAGCAACCTCTTGATCGTTAGTGAGGATAGCGGCGCCATGAAAAACAGCACTCTCTGGATTAATACCAATGCCTCCGGTAACGATTAATCCCACACCACCTTTGGCTCGTTCACCGTAAAAAGCGGCTAGTTTTTCAAATCCGTTTTCTGATTCCTCTAAGTTGGTGTGCATTGAACCCATCAAAACACGATTTTTGATTGTAGTGAATCCGAGATCGAGCGGAGCGAGTAAATTCGGGTATTTAGCCAAGGCTTCTGGTGTCGCAGTCATAGGTTTAGTAGTTTATTAATTAGTCAGGTTTGATTACTATAGTGATCTATTTTGACAGTGTCAAGATAGGTTGATAGGATAGCTTCATGTCGTATAAAAGTCCTGATATCCATACCGAGAAAGCCAGTTACCATCATGGTGACTTGCGTAATCAGCTATTGTCCGCTGGACTTGAAATCATTAAAACCCAAGGGATCAACGCGCTATCACTGCGTAAATTGGCTGAAAAAGTCGGCGTAAGTAGAACCGCTCCGTACCATCATTTTAAAAATAAGAATGAGTTACTCTGCGCCATCGCGGCGTTTGGTTTTCAAGTATGGACTGATCGACTCAAGACAATTCAAGACAAATCGAATATTTCAGAAGAACAGCGTTTTCGTGAGTTTGCGCAGTCTTATGTAGACTTTGCGGTTGAAAATCCGGATCTTTATGACTTAATGTTTGGTCAACCTATCTGGAAAGAAAGCCACAATACCGGGGCACTTAAAAAAGATGCCTACCCCGCTTTTCAATATCAACGTGATTTTATTAAGTCATGGCAAGACCAGGGTATATTACCTGAAGGATTCAGTGATCTTCGCTTATCTCAGGTGATTTGGAGCACACTGCACGGTATCGCTCGGTTAGTGATTGATGGGATATATTTGCAGACCAATGACTCAAAACAAGTTGCAGAAATGTGTGATTGCGCCGTTAAGTTATTTTTAATTGAGAGTCAGTCACAAAAATGAAGCTCGCGATCGATGTCCATTATAACGGTGATGACTACGCGATAGCATCGGGTGTTTTGTTTAAGGATTGGGAGTCAGCCGAAGTTGAAGCGGTCGTCAGTGTTCGCGTTGACGAAATCCTACCTTATCAATCAGGTAGTTTCTACAAGCGAGAGTTACCTTGTGTGTTGGCACTACTAAAAAAAATAAAAATCGAGCCTGAGATTATTGTCATCGATGGTTATGTAACATTAGGTGACGATCAAACAGACGGCTTAGGGGCACATTTATACAAAGCTATTGACTCTAAAATACCTATCATCGGTGTCGCTAAAAATAGCTTCTCTGGCACCGGAGAAAAATACCAGGTTTTTCGTGGTGACAGTAAAAAACCTCTCTATATTACGACGGCTGGAATGAATCTAGAAACTGCAAAAAACAAAATTAAGTCCATGCACGGAAAGTTTAGGATACCGACAATACTTAAGCGAGTAGATTCTGAATGTCGACAAATAGTTTTACCTTAAAAATAGTGATTCGTTAAAAGTAGGATATTTTTTCTCAAGGGCGGAGTTTGCCATAAAGCAGTCGTTGGAAGATTTAGAACATGACAGTGAAATTGATTCCTGAAAGTGGACGTTCAACGCCTTTGTAAGGGGTAGCTTTGTAGTTGGTTTACTTTTGTGCTATTCAAGTACAAAAGTGAAGCGACGCTAAAGCTGTCCCGCTTGACAAACTTGTTAGCTTAGTTGTTTTTTATTGCACCAGTTAGAGCAATTGGATAAGAGGTATTGTATTGTTCATAACAACCCAATACGTAGTATGCGCTCGTTTTCCCTTGTGCCATCGCAGCCAAGGAAAATGAAACGATTTCATCTTTTGCAACATGGGTTGGAGGAATAACAACTTTTTTAGCCTGACCGCATTCATCAGGGTTCGAATGTGTTTCCTCAAATGTAATCTCGATATAACCGGATTCTCTTGCCTGAATGGAGTGAATTTTTCCAGTAATAGTACCTGCTGCTTGGGCAAAGTTACTACTTACTACAAATATTACTATCGCGAATAATTTATTCATAAATTCCTCTTTGTTTGATTTTCCTGTATTACGCTAACGCTAACCTCAATTGAGGAGTTCTATTATCCTTCAATTGAAGGGTGATGTTAATATTTTTGAATGTCGACTTTTGATTTAACTAATTTATATTACGAGCGACGACTATGTGATATTCAAGTCAAACGTTTCAATCAGCAGTTCATCAAATGCTTTGCGTTGTCGAGGTAATACCCACTAAGTTAAACCAACAAAAGAGTTGCATACAGGACAATTTGCTTCTTTTGCAATTGCAGTTACTTCTATCTCACATTTTCTGCAATAACCATTTTCTAAAAAGTCATCTCGTTCATTACTTGTAATGGGAAACCCTGATGGTGGAATGGCTACTAAAGCTACATGAGCAGCACCTGAATTCTCAGCTTTGTAGGTTTCCGCTAGAAGTAATTTATCACATCCTGAATTTCTTTCCGCTAATGACCGATAGAGGAGCTCTACCAGCTTAGAATCAGAAAGTTTCGCTAAATACCTTTCGATTTCAATTTCAGTCATTGTGAATACACTTATTAGCTGGTTTTAAACAAAAGGGTAGATTCGGTGGATTCTGAGTGACCACTTTTATTTAATTAAACTTTAAATTACATAAACTCGAGCGTCAACTACGTGATGGAGTTTGCCATACACTCATCGTTTCAGCGAATCTAACCCGTGATTCACATACCTAAACTTTCAGAGTCTTTAGCCGGTAGCCACCTCAAGACAAACCCACCATTAATATCTTGAGGCCACTCTGGTTCCTCATCATCTTCCCATGATGCAACATGGAATATACAACTATCTAGCGACCATTCAACCAAAACTTCTAGACTAAAACCATCACCAGTCAAAAATTTTATATAGCTATTTAATTCTTTCAAATTTTTAGATTCTGGGCCTGTTTTATCCTTTTTTAGGACCATAGATACAGAGCCAACTTCTTCAACGTGAGCATAACTAAAATAGCTATGCCATGTTATATCTTTGTTTTTACTAAGAGCTTCTATTGTACTGAGATACGATAATTGTCATTCTGAAAATCTTCTTGCAAATTCTTGTCTGTCCAAAACGGTTCCCTTAAATTTAAACTTCGCTTACTTATTAAGATACTTATCATACTCGAAATATTTAATGCCGAACGATTGATTTCGCTAAGTGTATTTTGCATCAATCACCTATTTCAAGCTACGTATTTATGGTTCAGTGCTACTCCCAACACTTGAACCCATATTTGCTGCTTGGGTATTAGTAATATTGGAGTCATTTCCTACTTTCTTAAGCCTTCGATCAGTAAAATAGTCTTCTCTATTAATGAGAATCGTAAAAATTGAGCCAATAAACGGCAATACCCAAACGAACATCAGCTGATACGTTCGGCGCTCTTTAACCTCAAAATGTGTATGTAGAATAACGTATGAAGCTAAGGAATTCAGAATAACTAAAACTACGACGATTCCAATTAGAATATACAAACTTCCATTTTCCAATATGTACTCCTTCCTATGCTCTAACCTCAATTGAGGCGTTCTAATATCCTTCAGTTGAAGGGTGATGTTAGTATCTTTGAGTGGCTGCTTTTTTGATTCAGATTTATTCGCTCAGCGACCGCTACGTGATGAACAGAGACAAGCAAACAACATAAATTCTACCCGGCTGGATAGCCAATTTCAGATAACTCTTTTTCAAGAGCAAACAACTACTGACAGTCACTATATCGACAATCACTCACGCTATCAATCTTCAATCTCTGAGTTGTCTCGATGTTGTTCTCGCCTTCTTTTATGAGCTTCCTTTGTTGATAATGTGAATTCATTGATTAAGGAGCAATAATGGCCATCAAATTTTTATTGGATTTTCTGAGTAAATTTTCTGAGCGTTTTAATTGTTCCTCGTAACGTCGGCGTTGAATAACATTAGTCAGCATATTACCCACCAGCTGCAACAGCGTAATTTCATCTGGTGTCCATTTTGCTTCATAATTCTGAGTGCTCAAATTAAAAATCGTACAGAGCTTAAGGCCATAGACAATCGGAATAGAAATGAATGATTTTGCCCCCATCGCGGTTAAGCTACTCTGATCTTTTTCTGCGCTCTTTGGCATCATCTCAGGAGAATCAAAGTAGACGATATTGCGTTTTTTTAAACGCCGATAGATCCACGGTAATCGATTAAGTTTAAATTCGGAATTTTTTGCTACAGAAGAACTGATACCGGGAGCCAGCCACTCATGACTCTTAATCACTGTAAGCTCATCCGACTTCACTTCATTTAAATTAGCTCGTTCGGCCCGACATAAGCTACCGATAGACTGTAGTGCGTTATAAATGACCTCATCGTACTCATCGACTGGTAAATTTATAAACTTGGTAGAGAGATTGGCGACCACTTCTTCCAAATCAGATTTGTGTCTTAATTCTGCAGTTCGCTCTTCCACTAAGTATTCGAGCTTAGCTTTTTGACTATCAAGCGCTTTTTCTGCACGCTTTCTGGCTTCCTGACCTCGAGCATCTCGAAGTGCCAACTCTAAATATTCAGTGACTTCTTTAATGGTTAAAATCTCATGCTCTCCCCAATGATGGCTAGCATGACTTTCCAACATTAAAAAGTCGACTTGATCGTGAAAGCGCGAGAGTGAATAGCTTAACAATGCTCTCGTATTGCTCTGGATTATTGTGTCCTTTAAGTTATCTAATCGTGCATCACCCAACAAGTCACTCAAAATAACAGGTTCTTGCTTGAGTAAACGAATCAAAAAATCAGGAACCACTTTTAAGTCGATTTTAGCGCCTTTAACATTTTTCATAAAACTCGGCGATAAACACTCGATAACGGTAACTACACCTAGTTTTGATACCTTTGCGTAAGAGACACGATAGTCAGGAAACTCATCAAACAATAACTTTAGTGCATAGCGAATGACAGATTGGGGCGAGAAGCAGCTTCGGATACCATTTGCAATCGCATTAATTAGTGCTAATCGATCACTCGATTGCTTTAATTGTAATTCGGCTTGGTGACGTCTCACTGATTCCACGGCTAGTGCAATAAAGCTAGCAATAGAGTTAGTAAAATGAATTTCTTCTATTGACCAGGCTCGATTGGTTTTATTTTGTGAGACACTGACTACACCGACAATTTTTCCTTGATACCTCAGCGGCACACTTAATAAAGATTTCGTATCAAAGCGTGTTATGTAGTCATCTTCAAGCTCTCTGGTACGAGAATCTTTTAAGACATCATCGGCAACAATAACTTCACCATTTAAGATCGCATTGAAAAATAACGGATAATTTTCTGCATGCATTTCGAAGCCGCTTAGATGTTCTTTGTTGGTAAGATCATAATAATCAAAGCACTGGATGATTTTCTTATCATCATTAAAGAACCAAGCACTGACTGAACCCGCATTTAAGGTTACTGACGCAGTCTCGGTTATATCCTCTAAAGACTCACTTAAACTCTCACTGAACTGGTTGATACTTTGGGTTAAATGAGTCAGAGCATTATTCTGTCGCATGAGTGTAGTATCTTTATTATTGAGAATAAGTTGGGCAGTGGTCATTTCCTGAGAAAGTAATTCAGCTTCTGCAATTTGCTTTTTTCTCACTCGAGATACTAACCAAGCGACATATATCGAAATCCCCAAGCCAAACATAAAAACAAACATAAGATTGAGCGATAAAGCAGAATACTTTCCCGCTTCCGGTTTGATGATGACCTGCCAGTGTCGACCCATTAAATTGAAGTCATGCTGATAAATCAACGAGCGCGTTTCTAGCATATTCGATTCGAATTCAAATTGATGCCGGCCTTTACTATCATGGCCGTACAAAAAACTATCAGCGCTTGCATGCGAGGAATTAAATAGCAACAAATTTAGGGGAAGATGTTTTTGTTGCTCTAGCGCTCGACTGGTAATACTACTCAATTTAAATACGCCTAGCGTGAATCCTTTTAAGTTACCAAGGTCTAGTTGTGTTAATGATTGAGTTAGTTTGTTATGAAATACTGGCGTGAAAACGAATAAGCCCGACTGAAATTCCGGCACTTGAAGTAAATCAACTCTACTGCTTGCAACCGGTGAAGCTGTTTTTATTGCGCGGTTTATCATTTCATTGCGAATCGATGAGCCAATCGATGAATAACCCAAAGCGGACTCATTACCTAAGTAGGGCTCAACATAGTAAACCGGAAAATATACATCGCGCTCGCCAGCACGAATAATATTTCCCTGAGGATCTTTATCGGTAAATTGGAAGTTCGGGTAGTCTTTTTTTGCTTGTAATTCAAACGCGCTGCGATCCGCCTTGCGCACCAGAGGAATCCATTCTAACGCTTGAATACTCAGATCCCGTGCTAAATAGGTTTGGGCAATCTGAGAAAACGCTTTGCGGCTCAAATTTTCATTAAGATAAAAGTAATTCGCTAAATCAGATACAACATTACTGCGCCGTTCTAACGCTTTTTCCACGGCGTCAGCATAAAGCGTTGCGTCTTTTTCGAATTGGTTTAATTGAAAGCGAGATTCTCTATCAAGCAAGCTCCAAGTTAGCGTCACGGTGAAACCGACACCTAACAACAAAACCAATACAACTGGCAAATATCCCCTTGTGAGTTTAGGGTCCATTGAAGCGTTTCCAGATAAAGCGATATTTCTTTGAGATATTGCATCTATCAGGATACCAATTACGGCGCTAGCTGCAATCCTTGTTTTGAGTTAACTGCTAGCCCAATCAGCTGTGAGCCGCAAACTTCCGTTTTTAAGTAAAAATCATTCTAACCAAAAACCGTCTTATATTAGTCCGACACCTGGTGATCTGGCATGCTTCGGACCGTCTCAGCTTTCTGCCGAAGGTTAATCCAAAAGTTAATGAAGGTGGGAGTGTGCCAGCGCAGCATTGAGCTGGCACTTAGTGATGCAAAAAATCTGTCGATCTTGTGGTTTTTATTGGTTTTTCAGCTTTTCATACAAATCGCTGATCACCACGCGATGTTTATACCCTTGATAGAAATACTTGTAAGTTAAGATACCGCTCTTATTAACCACCATAACACCCGGAAATGGGATACCGTAATGTCGATGACCGGGCTCATAATCAGTATTGAGAACCTCAAAACTCTTCATAGTTTGCTGATTCTGATCGGCAATCAATGCATACTGAATGCCTTCCTTCTCCGTAAAGCGCTTTAACACTTCCACAGAATCATAAGATATTGCGACTAAATTGTAGCCGAGTTCAGCGAACTTATTATTCCATTTATTAAACTCGATCAAATGCCGCTTGCAATAGGGGCACCAATCTGCCGAACGATGAAAAATTAGAATAGTTCCTTTTTGACCTGATAGTTGCGCGAGGTTTTGAGCACTTCCATCGATACCGATAGCACTCAGCGCGGGTACCGGCTGATTAATCGGCACGCCCGTATCTTTTTCTTCTAAAGTATTTGCGGATATCTGCATATGAATAGCGACAAAAGCCGCAATCACTAGGAAATAAAATCGTTTCATGGGTTAATTGATTACCTCTAAATTGGCTGCAATCTCTCTCTAGGGATAAGATCACGATTAAAACTGAATCTAAGAGTACTTACTTGGCACAATGTTACACTTCCTCAGCTAACTTTTTCATCCTACTCAGTTTGTCTCATTTGTGCACCACTCCTTGTCTGTGTTAAAAACAATTAATGACTAAGCTGAATGACCGTTAGTAGACGCGATACTAGCCTTCTTCAACCGAATATGACTTGGAATACTATGCTAAAGAATTCACCCAAAAAGTACGGATTAGTCGCCAAATTCCTTCATTGGCTTACCGCTATCACCGTAATCGCGTTGTTTGCGGTCGGCTTGTGGATGGTAGACTTAGATTATTATGATGCCTGGTATACTAAAGCTCCCTATTATCACAAGAGCGTTGGAATTTTACTTGGCCTCCTGATGGTTCTGAGGATGCTATGGCGAATCAGTAATACAACGCCTGTGCCGCCGAAAAATCACCAACTTTGGGAAATTCAAAGTGCGAGATTAGCGCATGGTCTTTTTTACCTGCTGATTTTCTTGATGATTATTAGCGGTTATTTAATCTCTACCGCCGATAATCGTTCAATCGATGTAATGGGTTGGTTTGAAATCCCCTCTCTAGGCTCATTAATCGATAACCAAGAAGATACGGCCGGTTTAATCCATGAGTGGCTAGCTTACGTATTGATCGGTTTAGCAAGCATTCATGGAATTGCCGCGCTAAAGCATCATTTCTATGACAAAGACGAAACCTTAAAGCGAATGATTTGATTCATCTATTAATTATTGGAGATTAAAATGAAAATAATAGGTTCAGTATTTTTGATTATGTTGCTCGCAAGCTTTAGTGCTGCGGCAGCGGAATATCGAATCGATGATCGCGGCGCACACGCGTCGATTAATTTTAAAATTAAACACCTTGGCTACTCTTGGCTTACCGGTCGATTCAATACTTTCTCGGGAACTTTCAATTATGATGCCGAAAATCCCAATGCCGCTTCTATTAAGGTCGATATTGACGTGACAAGTATCGACTCCAATCACGCAGAACGCGATAAACATTTACGTGGCAGTGATTTTTTAAACGTCGACAAGTTTCCAAAAGCTAATTTCAACAGCACTAAAATCACCGATAAAGGCAACGGTAAAATTGAGGTTGTTGGCGAATTGACCTTACATGGCGTGACCAAATCTATCACCATTGATGCTGAAAAAATCGGCGAAGGTAAAGATCCCTGGGGCGGGTATCGAGCGGGATTCGCTGGGGAAACGAAAATCAGACTTAAAGATTTTGGTATGCAAGAGCGCTTAGGACCAGCGTCAACAGAGGTCTACCTCGACTTACATGTTGAGGGGATCCGCAAATAAATACTTCGATTTCAATCGTATTGATTTTCAGAAACAGCAGTTTTTGAAGTGAAGGGAGCCGAACGCTCCCTTTTTTAATTGACACTGCAATAAGTTTCCTCGTTCGCAATCTAATCGAATTAGTCCTGAATTGTATTTAAGGGACTATTTCGCTAAGCTGCGCGTTGATAAAAGACAGTAGATGTTAAACAAGGAGCAATCAAATGCATACACCGGAAGGCGCTGGCGGCACTAGCGGAGGGGTTGGTCGCTATTTGGCTGGATTAATCATGATGTGTGTAGGCGGTTACATATTTCTATCGAAGGTAATCGTGACGACTGGCGCTTTAGCCGCCGGTTTTGGTTTCGGTACACGACTCTATGCTGCCGGCGGATTCGGTATTACCGGCGGGATGATCTTCATACCGTTTATTATCGGCATCATTATGATCTTTTGGAACAGTAAAAATCCCTTTGGTTGGTTACTCAGCGGCCTAAGTATCATTGCACTCATTGTAGGGATTATCGTCAATATTCGAATGACCCTCATGCCCATGAGTGCTTTTGATATTATTGTACTTATTGTATTGATGGCGGGTGGCGCTGGTTTATTTTTTAGCTCCTTGAAAAACTTTTCAAATAGCTAATTAAATGCACCAAAATAAAAGCCCATATCGAACCGAATGGGCTTTTTTGATGATGATTATTATTTTTACCGATCAGCAAGTGATAAAGAAATATCATCTTGCGCTTTAATCGCAATCAAATGCTCGACATAACTATGAAATTCACCTTTCACAGCATACTCAATACTAATTTCATTGATTAGTCTTTCAATTTCCGTCAGATTGCTAACAAACAAACTGCGATCGGGTTGAAGGAATTCTCTAATCTGATCGATACCTTGGCTATCATTCATAAATGCGCGATCAAAGCGATAGTTGTCGGTTACAGAGTTGCGAATATTAGTCGGGCATCCCCATGACTCACTGATAAAGAACTCTTCACAAAATTTGTCGTTTAATACTTGTCTTTCATTGTCGCTTAACTTATTGCGATAAGTCTCTCCAATTTCGTGTAAATACTCACCACTTGATAAGTAAGAAACCTCCTCTTTCGATTTAGACCAATAATAGCGAGTATAATACTGGTAACCATCGTTATCGTGCTTAACAACTAGCGGCCAACGACTATTCAAGGTGATCCCTTGAGGTACTTCGATGGTCACTTCAATGTCTTGGCCTCGTCGCAGCGCATCTTGTTTAAGGTTCCAATAGTGATCAAGTTTTAAAACATCTTTATCAAAAGTGTAAAAATAATCGACCGCCTTTATGTTCTCTCGAGCTGACTCTTGGGTTATGCCGTTACTAGAATAATTGATCGCTAGGTTTACCTGCTGCTCTCCATCCTTATGAGTTTTAATTCGATATCTTACCGTTCCTGCGTAATCATTCATCTCATCATGTTCGACAAATGCGAGTGTTAATTGCGAAGACTGAAGGTTAAAGGTTTTATCGACCAGTTCATGAGCATGCTCTTTATGGGTATAGTTGAGGTAAATAGTTGCAGCAATAATCATCGTTACCGGAACTAAAGCACCTCGCTTTAATTTTTTATCAACCGGCCTTACTGGTTTGGGCAAGTAGTATTCGCGAATATAAACCATCAGCCCAACAACGATAAGGTAAATTACGCCGCCACTGAGTATCCAAGCAGTAAAATCGCTAAAAAGTTGATTTCGATTAAACTCATAAATCCCGCTAAAGAGCAGTAAGCTTAATAATACTAAACCGATTGCAAAGAGGTTTTTAATTATCATAAAGTACCCTTGTTTACGCTTCTTAAAATGGTTAGTAAAAACAGTTAGCAGCGCTCCCAAGATACTAAAAGGTAAAAAAATCACACGCTGAACTTGAAAAAGTGGGCTCTCTTTTGCTGGTTTTATTTGCGTAATCTCACTCGCGGTAGGTCGCTTACCTTGTGCTGATAAAGCATCTGCTCTTGAAGTATTCTTACTAAGCGATATCCAAAAAATTAAATATAGAACGACACCTAATCCAAAGACCACGCTTAACGCTAAAAATATTACTCTCAAAATAAATGCTGGAACTCTCAGTCTTTGTGATAGTCCAGAACAAACACCGGCTAAGATTTTATTTTGTTGATCGCGATAAGCTCTTCGCGGAATTTCCTCATCGGAAATCTCGCCATTAATAAACCCTACTTGCTCAATGACTTCATTTATTTGAGTGCGAGTAACGGCTTTCTTTTCATCAGAACGTAATCCATAGAGTAATTCTGCAACTCGCAATTCAATGTCACTGAAAATATCGTCTGCAAACTCTTCGCTTGCGAGTTGCTGACGAATTTGTTTAAGGTAATCTTTTAAAGTTTGATACGCGTCTTCGTCGATCCAAAATACTTGACTCGCGATCTCAATACTTACGACTTTATTCACTTTGTTCCCCTCTTCGAATAGTTTCGACAGATGTGGTAATGTCCTGCCAAGCCGAATCCAGTTGTGCTAAAAAAGCAGCCCCCTCTTCAGTTAAAGAGTAATACTTTCGGGGTGGGCCTGAATCAGATTCCTCCCATCGATATTGCAGCAACTTGCCTTTTAACAGACGATTGAGCATTGGATATAAAGTGCCTTCAGTGACGATTAAATTTGCCGCTTTTAGGCGCGTGATGAGCTCTGCAGTATAAATTTCGTTGTCAGCCAATAGGCTGACAATACAAAATTCCAAAATGCCGCGTCTCATTTGTGTAATAGTATTTTTTGCTTCCATGAACCGACTATAGCGCATGCTACCTTGTAATACAAGGTAGCATGCGCCAAAATTCGCAAAGATTCGCTAAAAACGGCCAAAAAAACCATAACTAATTGATTTTATTGACTATATTAAAAACAAGCATTAGTGATTTTATGCTTTATACTTAATACAGGTAGTGATTGGTTGTCTTACACAACCCTAGATTAGTGAATTCAGTTGTTCTCATCAGGCGTTTTTTTAATTTTCAACAACAACAAAAAGTACTTTTCAGTGCTGTTATTTCTGACGGTGGTCTGCTCATTACCATCCCAAAGTGGTGAGATGCCTTTGTTAACGGTAACAGGCTCGAATGCACTTTCCGAAAATATGCCCGAATTAGAAAAACAAGTTCGTCAAGCCCTTAGCAATTCAGGTATCAATTTTGAGTATCAACTACACCCGAATAAAAAATCACTCGATTTGGTCAAGAAAGGATTAGTTGGTTTAGATATCGCAAGAAATCCAATTGCTTATAAAGGCAATTCTAATCTGATTCAATTGCAACCCGTTCTATTTACTTTAAATCTCGTCAAAATTACCTCAACTGCAAATCAAAAGAAATGTGCCTATAAGCAATCAAAAGAAAGTCAATTGACCTTAGCGGGGATTCTAGGTGCAGAATTTTACCGTCATTTTTTTCAAGATTTTACTGAGTATACTGAACTGGATACGCCAGCGGATGCCCTTAGATTTGTCGCTGTCGGCCGAGCAGATTTTACTTTTATTCCAGAAAGCGCTTTTGATCAGTTATCGTCAGAGATACGCAACAAGTTACATATTTGCGAAAGCTTTAACCGCGAGTTAAAGTTTTACTCTTACCTCCATAAGGACTTCTGATGGGCTAAACCCTATGTCGAAAATGCTTACCGAGAAATGTTTAGCCAGTAGCTTTAGTATCCAATTGATAAATGAATAGCTTAATCAAATCGATAATAATACCAACAAGTTAACAACTTTCATGAAACTGTTTGACTGTCACTATTACTTACATACTCCAGTTCAAATTTGGGCAAGAACACAAGATTATCGCCCCGTTATTATTTACTTTGCCAAAGGCGAATTGAGTGTCGATGTCGGTTTACCTAACGAAGACCATGATACGTTTGACGACTTGTTTGAAATTTTTAACGCTCCCGTCAATAGCGATTACAACGACGATGATTTTATCAGTATTGAACGAATTAAGGAGATTTGTCATTCGATAGATGAAGTAACCTTGCTAGCTAAGATAGAAAAACAGATCGAGGAATATCATCATCAATGGATAACCAATTTTGACGCCGTTAAACAATACCAGACCGCTTTTGGTCCATTATTTACACTCACAATCGGTAATAACATACCTTGGAAGACTCCCTATATTAATCGCGTTGGTAAACCCCATTGGGAAGCCAAGTTCTCTGATCATTTTGGGAGCGGACTTTATCTCTATTTTTATCGACAGACCGATAAGCAGAAAGTCAAATTTTGTTTATTCAAAAACTTACACGCTGAGGCGATTAAACCGCTTGAACTCATAAAAAAGATCAGTGTTGTTTACGGAGCGACTCGATTCGGCGCTGGGGGTGCAGGAAGAAGCGAACAGATTTGTCAGAGTGACTACCTCGACCCTCATAAAACAGAATCGACCATCAACCTATTAATCGATGAGCTTAACAAAATAGCTAACCATTAAAGAAACAGAATTCGTCTGTCGCCATTGTTTTATTGTTCGCCGCTGTTAATAACAATTTTACGACTGATTCGTTCACACTCGATTTAAAAACGACTTTCATCTATAAGAACTCAGTCATTGTAAGCGATGATATTTTCCTATATTTTATGGTTAATCTTGTAATCTTATTTATTTGCTGGCATTCATGACAGATTTAGAAGCTTCCAACAATACAACGCCCAACAACCTGGCTCACGACAATAAAAAACTGGGGATCGCGCTCGGTGCCGGGGCTGCGAGGGGAATCTCTCACCTCGGTGTCCTCAGAGGTCTGGGTGAGAAACAGATTGAGCCGCAAATTATCGCAGGAGCCTCTGTGGGCGCACTTATCGGTGCCTGCTATGCCGCCAATCAGTTTGACGAAATAGAGGATTGGTTTAAATCCCTAAACTTGAAACGACTGGTCGGTTTTCTTGATCCTAAACTCACTTCGCGTGGTGGGCTTGCGGACGGCGCACAGTTCGTTTCCTATATGAAAGAGACTTTTGGTGATATTTCATTTTCTGATCTAGATAAGAAACTTATTGTTGTCGCTACCGATATGACAACCGGTAGAGAAGTCTGGATCGAATCGGGTTCTGTTTGGGAGGCAGTCCGTGCATCCATGGCTTACCCCGGAGTAATTTCACCCGTTAAGTGGGATGGCCAATACCTTCTTGATGGCGGCCTGGTTAATCCTGTACCGGTTATTGCTTGTCGCGCAAAAGGCGCAGAGAGAGTTATTGCTGTCAACTTAAATACTGAGTTACTCGGCTCAAAAAGAAAAATGCCGAACGAAAAACCTGACAAAAGCGGCGAAATTATTGAACAAAGCTTAATGGGAAGATTTTCTGAAAAAGTGATGGAAAAAGTAAATCCCCTATTAAATAAGAACGGCAAAGAAAAGATGCCATACAATACTGTCGATGTGCTGTCATTCGCAATCAACATTATGCAAGACAAAATTACCAGAAGCCGACTAGCCGGAGAGCCACCAGATGTCATGCTTTCTCCGAGATTAGGCCACATTGGTATGTTTGAAGTCGATAAGTTTGACGAGATTTATCAAGAAGGTTCGAGAGTAACGGGAAATGTTGACTGGCAAGAAGAGCTGTCGTTTTAGCAGCTTTCAACAACATTAGTTGAATCGAAAATACGCATAAAACGAATTCCTACATTAATTAAACAGTAAAAAACTTACCTATGAAAAAACTCATCTATGCAATCTTAACCAGTTTAATACTACTAGGCTGTGATTCAACCAGTCCTAGCAAACAAAATAAAAATGATGAGGCAAATAATGAACAAGCGAGTGAAGCGATTGCTCCTCTCGCTACAACAGCACTAAAAACAACAGCGGCAAAACAAACAAGTACGAGAATTCCCAATCAATTAAGAAATTGGCAAGCAATCAAAGCTTCAGGCACTATTCGAGCACTGAAACTCGCTTTTGAGGAAGAAGATTCTTTACCCCGACTGGGCAGCTCAACACTGTATCACGAAGAGTTACTGAAACAATTTGCAGACAACCATCAGCTCAAGATCGAGTGGATTTTCGCCGATAACCTCACCCAAATGTTTGCTATGCTGGCCAATGATGAAGCCGATCTAATCGCCCGACATTTAACTATCACTAAGTCTCGCCAAGCATCAATGCTATTCACTTTGCCTATCAAGAAAGATAGGGAAGTAGTCATTACTCGCAAAGAAAATGCAGCAAAATTAACCGATAATTTAATCATTACTGTTCCTAAGGACACTGCTTACATCGAATCCATTAAACGTCATCATCCAAACTGGCAAATTAATACCATTGATGAGTCACTCAGTGCAGAGCAAATTTCAGATGCGCTTATTGCGCAACAATTTGATTACAGCGTCATTGATAAATCAGCCTATGACACGCTAATACAATATCGACAAGATATAAAAATCATTGCAACGCTCCCGACAAAAAGCCAGCTAGCTTGGGTGGTTAATTTAGGCAACACTTCCGTTTTAAATAAAATCAATGAATTTATCGCGCTACAACATGTCGCTGAAGTAGAGTCTCAATCGAGGCAACTCGATCTCGATCGAATGAAAAAACAAGGGCTCCCGCTTAGAATGATTACTCGCAATAGTCCGGAGACCTACTTTTTACTACGGGGCGAATTAATGGGGTTTGAGTATGAACTCATGAGGGAGTTTGCGAAGCGCAATGCTCTCAAACTCGAAATTATTGTCGCCGACTCATTAGATGAAATGACTACCCTGTTAAGAGAGGGAAAAGGCGATATTATTGCTGCTGGATTGTCAAGAACAGCGGAAAGGAAATCCGAAATCGACTTAGCATTTAGTATTCGATACAAACGAGTCTCTGAGCTAATGGTCGCCCACAAAGACTCGGCACCGATAAACGCCTTGGCTGATTTAAAGGGCAGAACCATTAATGTACGGCCGACCAGCGCCTTCTGGTCGACCGCTCAAGAGCTTGCCAAGGAGTATGGCGCTAATGTTGCTTCAGTTGAAGAGACAATATCGACTGAGATGTTAATTGGTCAAGTTGCCGAACAAACTATCGACCTAACAATTGCAGACAGTAATTTAGTGAGTATTGAAATGCAGTTTCGAGATGACATCGTTACCCCCTTAACACTTAACGAATCAATCCCCTATTCATATTTAGTCAGAAAGAACAATCCTAATCTATTAAATGCCATTAATGGATTTATTCGTAAGGAGTACCGAAAAACATTCTACAACGTAGTCAAAAATAAATACTTCTCCGATCAGAAACGCCAACAAAGACATCGAGAGCAAAGAATTACTCAAGGCTCAACGCTATCTCCCTTTGATGATATCGTGAAAGAAAAATCATCAAAATTTCAATTTGATTGGCGACTAATTGTTTCACAAATGTATCAAGAAAGTCGCTTCAATCCAAAAGCAAAGTCCAATGCTGGCGCGCTTGGTCTAATGCAAGTACTCCCGAGGACAGGCAAGGAGCTTGGGTTCACAGACCTCACCGATCCAGTTCAATCAATTCATGCAGGCGTTCAATACATGAATTGGACTCGACAAAGGTTTAGCCAAGATATGCCAACTCAAGAACGGTTATTTTTTGCATTGGCCGCTTACAATGCGGGATTTGGACATGTACGAGATGCTCAACGAATTGCGAAAGAATTAAACCTCGATCCGAATAAGTGGTTTGGCAATGTTGCTTTTACAGCAACCGGCTTACTATAAAAAGGCCCGTTTCGGTTATTGTCGAGGAAGTGAAGCGGTTAACTATGTCAGGCAAATCTATCAAAGGTATCTAAGCTACATTGACATCACCCAGTCATAGTAAACGGCCTATAAGATGGTTATTGAACAATAATTTAATATTTTACGAGTATAAGATTTCAAAATCAGTTAGAATGCCTTGCCTTAAAAAAAGCACTCGTAGGATTACAGCGTAATCAATTGATTAAAGCACTTTATTTAAGGACAATGCCATGGATATCAATACTATTCTTACTTTTGTCGCCGTCGCGACTCTATTAGTCATTTCTCCTGGGCCAAACGGCTTTCTCATTGCTAAAACCGTTCCTGTGTCAGGTCGCAAAGCTGGATTCGCTAATGTATGGGGATTTGTTGCGGCTTTTTACGTCCACGGTACCCTTTCTATTTTTGGCATCTCGTTGCTTTTGGTTCAATCTTCACAGGCTTTTATTATTTTCAAGATGCTCGGCGCAGCTTATCTAATTTGGATCGGCATTAAAGCCCTCATCAGTGCCTTTGAAACACCCAAAGTAACCATTCAAGTAACTAGCCTACCAGACAATCGACCGGTCAAAACTCTGACAGCCTTCGCTGAAGGTTTTTTAACTAATGTACTCAATCCGAAGGTGTCTATGTTTTACTTGGCTGCTTTTCCCCAGTTTATGGGGATCGAAGAAAGCACACTAAACGCTTACGCATTAGTAACCGCCCACTCTCTGGTTAATTTAATTTGGTTTTCAACAATGGTAGTGCTTTTGGCTGGAATGCGAGGCATTGCAAATAATCAGAAATTTAAGAAATGGTTAAACGCGACTACCGGGGTAATATTTATCGGATTCGGGTCAAAGCTCGCGTTGATGAGAAGTGCATGATCAAAACATTAAACCCAACTCTGCAATCATTGCTACTTATTCGTACCTGATGATCGCAGAGAGTGGTTTTCCTTGGTGAGAGATTCTCGTTCGCCCATTCTCGCTAACCAATAGTCGCTTTTCTATATTTTCATTTTGGGCAACGTACCTATGTCATTCAGGCGACTAATTGGGCATGTAAATCCGATAGAAATTAAGAAAGTTTTCAATCTGATCATTAATCGCTTGGATATTTTCATCGGTGAGCTTTAACAGTAAATAATTACTATCTTTATCGATCGTCGGAATAAACAGATATCTCGCATAGCGTGGCTCAAATCCATGCGTTGCTGGTTCTAGCTTTTCTATTTCGGTAACGAGCTCAGGCGGATAGCATTCACCGACATAATATCCATTTGCCAGCTTTTTGTGTTTTGTCGGAAACCACTCTCTATCCGACACGAGGAAATCTTCAAATTCAGCTTCAGAGCAAAACAGTTTAGCAATATGATCTCTATTTAAGTTTGACTGAATAGACATGACAACTCGATCCGCTCGATTTAAAGAATGTTTAGACTTGCCATGAGGATCATAGTTAATCGTCACTTGGTATCCATCGAAATCCTTTACATAAAGATGGCTATCGATCTCAGTGAACCCATTAGGGATCAGGGCTTCCTCAGTCTCCTCAAAAAAAGTAACAATGAAGAATCCAAGAATAACGACGAAAGAGCCAAAAATTAAAGCCCTCACATACCCGGGATGCTCAGTTGTTGATATTTGTTGTTGGAGGACATTGGTCACAGAGAAAATGAGCAAACCAATAAGAGCAATAGCCAATACAATATAAATCATAATTAAACTCTTCTATTTCAAGCGTATCATCTGAATTTTACTTTCTGCATTACTTTGAATCGTCAACAGAATCTCATTATCTTTAATTGAAAAAGTTGCACTATGATTCGCTAATATCGGAAATATCTGTGTTGACTCTTGGGCGGCAAAATCAAAAAAGAACACGCCTTTTTCATTCGCCCTGTTGCGAACATAGTAAATTCCATCTGCAGACATTTGCCAGCTCATCCAATTAATGACTTCAAAATCCTCTATGACTAATTCAGGCTGCACATCCTTATTTTCTGGTTTTAATCGCCACATCCCCGGTTCGTGCAGTCTAGAGAAATATACGAAACCATCTGTTGATTGCGCCGCACTATAACCACCTTTTGTGGTAATTGGTGAGTGCTCACCAGTTGCCAAGTCCAGTTGCCAGATTTGCCACTCGCCAGTTTTTTCTGATGAATAAAGGATCGCATCACCTTTATTGGACCATTGACTGACATAGGGTCGGTGAAAACGTTCTATTAACCGTTCAATTTTGCCATTTTCCGTATCTATAGCAAAGATTTCATCATTGAATTCAAACAAAATCGATTGATCATCTGGCGCCCAGCTTAATCGGGTATTGGCTAGTGACACGGGCGACTGCGAAAGCTGCCGGTGATCACCATTGGATTCTCTAATCCAAATTTGATTGCTACCCGTTTGATTAGAAAAATAAGCAATTTTTAGTGAGCGATTGGCAAAACTCGGGCGCTGCTCAAAAGCTGTAGAGCTCGAGAGTAATTCAGGCTTCTGAGGATGATCTAATTGATATTTAACAAGATTACGATCAGCTTGTCCCGTGACAAAAAACACTTGCTCATCATTTGCTGAGACACTAAAGTCGCCGGTAGCCTGGCCCACAGGATAGACCAAAGTCTTTTCCTGACTTTCAAGGTCGTATCGATACAGCTTATCAGCTTGTTTGATCAATAGGTCATCTGAACCACCAAACCAACTCACCTCGTCGAACTCTGCAGCTAAGAATTGTTGCGACAACAAGCTATCATTATCCATATCATAAATATTGAGCTGATGGTCGTGAGTCGGACGGTATCTGAGCACTGCGAGACGATGATTGTTCGCGCCTCCGAACACCGAGAAATCACCACGCGAATTGCCATTTTGAGGAGGCAGCGTTACTTGTGAGATACGTTTTGAAGTCAACGAATAACTGAAAACAGCATAAGGTCTATCTAAAGACTTTCTATCATTAAAATAAAATTTATCACTGGCTGGATGCCATACAAGATAGGGAAATGCGCGATCCCCACAATCGACAATCTTTTCTTGCGACGCTACTTGATAACTCGAACTTAATGAAAGCAGGTGAATTTCGCATTGACGCTCATGCTGATTATTCCAGCGGCTCAATAACAATGTGCGAGAGTCAGGACTCCAGGCAAAGTTGAGGATCACTTGCTCACCTTCAACAACCGGATAAAACTCGCGGTTTTCTAAATTCATCAGATAGAGGTGATATGACTCACTGTCACGGTGCCGGTATTTAAAGGCGAGACGCTCGCCATCAGGCGAAAGTCTCGGGTTCCGCTCGACTCCAGGGAGTTCGGTTAATGTCTCTACGACAACCGCGTCAATATCAATTGGCCGATTAAGCAGGTCATAAAAATAATTAGCGAACAGCGCTAGGCTAAAGAAAACAAAAGTAGCGACCTTAAATATTGTTGTGTCAAAAGGGATATCTCTAAAGGTAAACGATTTGACTCTGTCGCCAACCGATCCTTTAAGATTTAAACGATAACCAACCCGCGGTATGGTTTCGATGTTGGCTATATTATCAGGTTCTTGTTCAATAAGTTTTCTGACTTGGGATACACACCGAGTGACCGCATTGTCACTAACTACCTGATGATCCCAAACAACTTTGAGTAAATCTTCACGAGTCACGACTTGATTCTGTTTTTCATGAAAGTATTGAATAACTTCCATCACCTTGGGCTCAACCTGAAGCTTAGTATCACCCAACATCATTTGATGTGCCTTTACGTCAAAAACTAGCTTTCCAATTTGCAACTGAGTCTTCACAGCCATCACTGTCAACAGTTAATTAAGTTATTGATTTTACATGCTATCACAACTCCATCACTTGTTCATCACGGCTTAGTTATCGCCTCTTTTTTGTGGGTTTTTTAAGCTGGCGACTGGTCTTTTCAAAACAGGAATATTTCAATGGCACAACCCAATAACTCGTCCCATTCGACTACCGTCGCCTTTATCATCGGCGTAATTTTAATCCAACTCCTTGTCGCTTGCGGCGGCGGTGGGGGGAACAGCGGAAATGAACCGCCACCACCGCCGCCTCCTTTATCAGCTTGTGGTGCTGCAGTTGAAGGCGCTACCTGTAAAACAATTGAGGTAGAATCGATTGGCGAACGCCATTTCTACCTTTATCAACCAGCTAACCAACAAGGCACATTACCGCTTCTAATTTTGTTGCATGGTGCACCGGGTACTCCAAGAACCATCAACAGTTTTATCGACGGCGTTAACTTTGCCGAAGAAAACGGTTACTTGCTTGCAATTCCGGTTGGCGAAGGCGATTTTGCTTGGAGTAGCCAAGTCACCGCTAATTCTGCAATCAGCAAAGACTCACTTTTTGTGAGTGCGATAATCAATGACTTAGTCACTAACCATCAAGGTGATAGCGACAATGTTTATATTACGGGCTTTTCCGCAGGTGGCTTTATGATCTATCAACTCGCCTGCGAAATACCCGAGCAGATTACAGCAGCGATGGCTATCTCTGGCCAGTTTAGGGGAGAGCAACAAGCTTGTGATGCAGCTGCGCCAACTAAAATTCATCATGTGCATGGCACCAACGATCCCGATGTACCGCTGAATGGTCGTCAAGATGGTATTGCGTCCGTTAGCGATACCTTGGCCATTTGGGAAGCGGTCAATAACTGTGACTCGACAACAACCATTTCAGCGGAGTTTGTCATCACCAGCGATGGCAAAACGGCCACTACTCGTCGTTACGATAATTGTGCGTCTGCACTTGAGTACACCCAAGTCGCACTGGGAGAACACGACGAAAATTATGATTTAGTGGTGCTCCATCAAATGATGATAGATTTCTTCCGCAACGATTGATAACTCGCTAACTTCGTTACTTATTTCAATGCTTATTCAATGCTTATTGAGAGTGATTTGCATAATTAGCGTGTTACAAAAGTTCGCGGATCATTTTGGATGGGTGCACTAGGCACCCATTTATTCACTGACTCACTGCTTACCGCAACCGGATAGCGTTTTAAACAAAGCGACGTACATCAATTTCAGGTCGCACCCTACCCTGCTTGCCAGTTATCAAATCGCAGACAATTTTACCGGTAACCGGCGCTAAAGTTACGCCAAGCATCGCATGGCCCGTTGCGACGATTAGATTTTCGAACTGATTGCAGTGCCCTATCATGGGCAGGCCATCGGGTGAACAAGGACGCAACCCTGCCCAGCTCTCAGAAATATCAACCGTGGTCCAGTCAAAATCATTAAAAAAACGACTCACTGATTTCAAAATGCCTTTCACTCGTCTCGGGTTAATACCGAGATTGATACCTGAAAATTCCATGGTACCGCCGAATCGAATTTGTTTGCCGAATGGCGTGATTGCAACCGCCCCTTCACTCAAAATCATCGGCGTATCCAATTCCCATGGATTATCTAAGGTTAAACTGTAACCCTTACCTGCTTGCACTGGAATTGACAGTTTCAATTGCTGACCTAATTGGCTTGACCAACTTCCTGCTGCCATTACCAGTTGCTCAACATGATACTCGTTGTCGTGACTGATAACTTTAGAAACGGTGTTGCCGTGGCACTCAATTCGAGTCACTTCACAATTTTCAACGAGCTCAACCCCCTTGCTCTTCAATGAATGATATAAGCTTTCTATTAAGTGGCCAGGCTGAACATGAGCATCTTCAGGAAAGTAAACGCTTCCAGCAATATTAAAATCCATACTCGGATAGCGATCGGCTAGCGTTTCTCTGGATACTTCGGACGCTTTCAGTCCTAGTTGATTTGCATCGGCCAAGACTTCTCTTTCATGGGTCATTCCTTTATCGGTCTGGCAGAGTACATAGACCCCTTTCTCCACTAAATCGATCGGCTTGTTTAATTCTTGATTAAGCGCTACGTAGAGTTCACGCGATTCTAAACAGAGGGAAAGCAAGGCTCGTTTAACATTGCTGACATGTTTTTCTGTACAGTGTCGATTAAATAGCCATAGCCAAGACAATAGTTTCATGTCTAACCGAGGGTGAATATAAAATGGGCTTTCCGGATCAAACATCCACTTTAGCCCCTTCTTCACCATTCCAGGCGCAGCTAACGGGATAAAATGGCTAGGTGAAACATAGCCGGCACTCCCAAGAGCACAAGAGCTTCCAATAGTTTTTTGGTCGATAAGGCGCACTGAAACACCTTGTTCGGCGAGATAGTAAGCGATCGCCAATCCGATAACGCCACCCCCGATTATGGTCGTTTTTTGGGTCATTTTTATTGTTTACTCGCTATATCTAAAGCCAAACTCAAAGTTTTTATCCGGTTGTCGAAGTTATCGAACGACGCTCAAATACTAATCGATCATGCCTGAGATTGATATATCAAAAAGTCAGTAGATCTCAACGGTAAGTTACAGTATCGCTAAGCAATAATGTTGGGCTTGTTGTGGTTTTGTACTAAGCTAAGAGATAACAGACTAATAAAACTAACAAACGCTTAACACTGTAGCTTTAATGAAAGCGAAATCCTTTGTCGACTCAAATTTCTTTATTTTTATCATGGCCTTTTTCTTGGGCTGGTGCGTCTATTCGCTCAAATTAGTCTCTATTATCAAATTACTCGGTGAATTAGATTTTAGTTTCTATCCAGTTTTGATGTTAATTCAGGGGGCCTCACTATTTGTCTCGATGAAAATAATGATTCGGGTCAGCGAAAAAAATGACAAAATTTTCTATTTGATCGCGTTGCTTGCTGGTTTCGCCGTGGTTTACTTTACCAGTAATTTTACACTCAATAGCTGGGCACAAGGTCGTTACGGTTGGGCTTATTCTTGTGCTGTTTTTATGCTGAGTACTTTTATTATTTTAGCTATCGATATCACCACCCGAATGATCGTTACCAGCCAACTCTCCCTTTTAGAAAATCCTAACTCATCGGCGCACGCCTGTTTCGCTCTTGAAATTGGTGTAATATTTGGCGCAGTAGCAACCTTAACTATTTCTCGCTTTGTCGATCCAAATGACTGGTTAACTCCAGTGCTTATGATTGTTCCATTTTGCATCGGTTTGTATTGTTTGTTGATTTTAACCCGCAAAAAATCAGCTGCTAATGAATCGCCGCAAAGTGAAAAAATTGAACATGCGTTAGAACTTCATAAGCAAAATCTTAAGAGTAATATCGGGCGCTTCCTACCGCTGATGGTTGCTATCGTCGCTATTGCACTGATTTGTAAGCAGCTACAAGGATTTGCTGTATTTGTCGGGCTTAAACAATGGCAAGCCTCAAGCCAACAGCCGATAGCAGAAATCTTTTCGACTTTAGCCATAATCCAAAATACGCTTGTTTTACTCTTTCTTATCCCCTCTTTCTTTTCACAAAAAAAATCGACCCAGTGGACGCATGGGTTCCGTTTTT
The DNA here is from genome assembly GCF_007004765.1 of Aliikangiella marina. Lineage (GTDB taxonomy): Bacteria > Pseudomonadota > Gammaproteobacteria > Enterobacterales > Kangiellaceae > Aliikangiella > Aliikangiella marina. The sequence continues at coordinate 39,048 of NZ_VIKR01000005.1, read as the reverse complement.
ACTTTTTAATACAAACCGCTTCGATGTTTTTCATCAGTGTGTTTTCATTTGCAGCGACCCTAATCGGCACCGGAATATTAAGAAAGATTATTCAACGGGCATTTCTAAACCAATTATTTAATCTATTACTCGCGTCAATTCCTAAAGGGATTCGTTTTATTATCAAAAGCCGTTCTCAAAAATATGGGCAATCAATCGCCTACGCTTCACTTGCCTTGCTCAGTTACCTGGCCATCAATGATTATATTGCTTTCCAAGCGGTATGGTTTATCACCGGATTGATCGCCCTTTCAGGAGTCGCTGTTTTGTACTTTTTGGTGAGAAGGCTGAATGCATTCCATTATGAGAATATTAAAGAATTTAGTAGCTGTCCATTTAACGTATACGAAGCAATAAGTTCTTGTTATGCGCTTTCAAATAAAGACGCGACTCAATATGCCAGCCGACTATCCCCACTATTCGAGCAGGAAAAAATTCCTTTCATTTTAAAAAAGTCATTACTCCATGCTATCGGTGAGATGAGAAATGAAAATTCGATTAACTTCTTATGTGACTCTTTTTATCGCTATCCGAGAGAAGATGTACAGCTCCAAATACTGATCGCACTAAACAATTTTAAACACAAAGAAATTGACCCATTTTTTCTCAACGTTTTAAAAAACACTATGTACTCGGATACACAGAGAGGCGAACTTAAATCCTCTTTCTGCGAAGTTATTGCCAAAAGGTTACCCCAAGAAACGATCAAAATGACTCAAGATATTATTGATAGTAATCCTGAGGATATTAGAATAACCGGTAATGCCATTGACGTATTGGGTAGTATCGCAACGCGTCTTAATTCGAAAGAAATTTGTCAATATCTCGCAAAATTTTTGGCGCCCGAATATCCCCGTCGGATCAGAATTAACACCATCAAACACCTTTATCATCAGGCACAATATCGACAACAGATAGATGAAATTATTCTTAGTGTCCACAATTCAACAATTCTTGAAGATCGATGCGGTGCCGCTTATTTATATGGGGTGCTTGGGATCAAGCAGCATTTAAATTATATCGAAGCCCTTAATAAAGAAACTAACAATCGCAACGCGACGGTTTTACTCAGTTTGCTACGTCTTGATCAAGAATATGTTATCCGCGAAATAATTGATCTTATTGACGAAGCCACCACTCAAGAAGCAATGGTCTACATCAATCAGATCTATCGGTTGGAAGATGCAAGACTTCGCTATAAAATATACTTCGCCATGATTGAATACTATCCACAGCATACCAATGCGGTACTTAATCTCATGCGACAGAGTCAAAAGAATTTTGACGAAGACCGATTAATTATTATCGAAGAAGCGCAACGAAAAGGTATTCAAATTTCGGAAGATTTAATTTATCCAGCGAGTTAACGAAGCAATCGATAATCGATCTTGTTAAAAAGGAATTGGGCTCTCAAAGGTCAAAATTTCATTAGTTCGTGGATGCAATACCGATAGCTTGTGAGCGTGCAAATGTAATCTCGACGAAGCCAGCAATGCATCGCCTTTTGCATAAAATTTATCGCCAATGATGGGATAACCTAGCTCGGCCATATGCACCCTCAACTGATGTGAGCGCCCGGTAATGGGTGTCAATTGAACTCTCGAATGGTTCGCATTACTGTCTGAATCGATAAGCTTCCAGTGAGTTATCGCTGACTTTCCAGTCTCAAAACAAACTTTTTGCCGAGGTCGCTTAGGCCAATCTACTATCAAAGGGAGTTCAACTGTTCCAGAATTTTGCGCCGGTCTTCCCCAAATATCGGCAATATAAGTTTTCTGCGTGGTTCGCTGCTGAAATTGTTTTGATAGGTGGCTCAGTGAATTGCGATTAAGGGCCATCATCATAATACCAGATGTTCCCATATCTAAACGGTGAACAACCCCAATATTCGGCCACACTAATTCACAGCGAAATTGTAAGCTATCTTGATGGGCTCGCGCTTTACCGCGAACCGACAGAAGACCACTCGGTTTATCACAAACAACAATATCCTCATCTCGGTAGATAATGGTTAAATACGGATTAATTGGCGGTTGATAGTTAAGCAACATAGAGATGAATACGTATGCAGTTAGTTGAGTGATAATTCGCAGAATGGTTAATCTAGGTAATATTGCGATTAATTACAATAAGGAACACCAATTCATGACCAACCCAAGGAAGTTTCTCCTCCTCATCTTGACCGGTTTCTGGCTTTTATCAAGCAATAGCCTCAACGCTAAAAGTGTTTCCGTTTCTTCTCCGAACCAATCAATCGTTTTCACGCTATCAGATGATAATAGCTCACCGCGTTATTCGGTCAGTTTTAAAGGTCAATTAATCATCGAACCTTCAAACCTTGGGTTTACATTTGCAGACAGTCCGGCACTTTCGCAGGGCTTAGCCATATCAGATTATCAATTAAGCCAATCAGACAGCACTTGGCAGCAACCCTGGGGAGAGTCGCAATTTATCCGAGACCATCATAACGAACTGATGGTGAAGCTGGAAGCACCGAACAATCCGAGCCATCAATATACACTGCGAATTCGAGTGTTTAATGATGGGTTGGGATTCCGATATGAGGTTCCCGCGATCTCACAAAAAACTATTTTAATCACAGATGAGCTGACTGAATTTAAATTCGCTCATTCAGAAAACTATCAGGCGTGGTGGATCCCGGCACAAGGATGGAACCGCTATGAGTTTCTCTATCAAAATACACCATTTGATAAAATCGATCGCGTTAATACACCTTTCACAGTAAGAAACAAAAGCAACGTTCACGTTAGCATCCATGAGGCCGCGCTCACAGATTTTGCTTCAATGACATTGGATCAGCGAAGACCAGGAACCTTTAAGTCATCGTTGGTTCCTTGGTCAGATGGTATCAAAGTAAAGAAGTCTGGTGCGTTCAGCACACCTTGGAGAACCATTCAGTTAGCCAATAGCGCTAAAGGATTACTTAATTCACAGCTTATTTTAAATCTGAATGAACCGAATAAACTCGGTGACGTGAGCTGGGTAAAACCAGGAAAATATATTGGAATTTGGTGGGGAATGCACTTAGGGGTCAATACCTGGGGCTCAGGAACGAAACATGGTGCGACAACCCAAGAGGCAAAACGCTATCTCGATTTCGCCGCAAAGTATGGCTTCGATGGTGTGCTTGTGGAAGGCTGGAACATCGGTTGGGATGGCAGCTGGTTCTCCAATGGCGACGTATTTAGCTTTACTCAAGCTTATGATGATTTTGATCTAAAGGCGGTTACTGATTATGCGAAAAGTAAGCATATTAAACTAATTGGTCATCATGAAACCTCTGGCAGCGTGACCAATTACCGCAATCAAATGGCGGACGCCTATGACCTTTATCAACAATTAGGGGTTACCCAAATTAAAACAGGCTATGTTGCTGATGGGGGCAATATTAAGCGTCTCGATGAAAAAGGCCGCGCTATTAAAGAGTGGCATGATGGCCAGTTCATGGTTAATGAATATTTATTTTCAGTTACCGAGGCTGCCAAAAGGAAAATTAGCATCAACACTCATGAACCAATCAAAGATACCGGATTAAGGCGGACCTATCCGAATTGGCTTTCTCGTGAAGGCGCTCGCGGGCAGGAATTTAATGCTTGGGGCTCACCACCCAATGATCCAGCGCATACCGTTAATCTGGTATACACGAGAATGCTCTCTGGTCCGATGGACTTTACTCCGGGTATTTTCAACCTTGCCTTTAACGGCTTGGATGCGGAAAACCGAGTGCAAACAACGCTCGCGAAACAGCTTGCACTTTATGTTGTCATTTACAGTCCTATCCAGATGGCGGCTGATTTACCTAAGCACTATTTAGAACGGTTAGACGCCTTTCAATTTATCCGCGATGTTCCGACTGACTGGAAAACATCAGTCGCTTTGAATGGTGAAATTGGCGAATGGGTTACGTTGGTTCGCCAAGATAAATACAGCAACGACTGGTATCTGGGTGCGATTACCAATGAGTTCGCACGAGAAATTAAAATCGAACTAAACTTTTTGGATAAAGACAAACGCTACTTAGCACAAATCTATCGAGATGGTGACAAGGCAGATTGGAAAACCAATCCATACGACTATATCATCGAAGAAAAAACAGTTAGTGCAGAAACGGTTTTAAATTTTAAACTTGCCACCAGCGGTGGTGTGGCGATTCGATTCAAAGCCCTCTAGCAACTTTGCGATGATAACTAATAGCCGACCTACTGAGTTAAATATTTTTCAAAGTCGGCTACTGTACTGTCGATCGTATTACCTTCATAAAATGGAGCAAAATGATAAAAACTCACCCCGGCATTTTTAGCTGCCAAGCCATCTTTATCCAAGCTGTCACCAATATGTAACACTTGCGATCGCTCGAGGCTAAAATCATCAAGAACCTTCAATAGCATCTCTGGTTGAGGCTTTGCTCGAAAACCTTCAACAGGGGAATAGTTTTTACTAAAAAACTGCCCAATAGAGAGCTTATTCGGATCGCAGTTACCATTGGTTACCGAGACTAAAGTAAATTGTTTCGCTAAGCGCTCCATCATGGTATGGATCTTTGCTGGCACAGCAGCATTGGAACGGGCAGTGAGAAATATTTCTAGTGCCTTGGCTGCAACCGATCCGGAATCTTCAAGATCTTGGCAAATCTCAGTGATGGCAACTTGACGCATTTGTGTCATGTTCTCCATAGATGGATCAGTCGACTCCATTAGCCGATGACGGATCTCATAAAAATTCTGTAAATCAAACTCACGGTTTTGTCGATTAAATTCGTCTGCTAAGAATTGATTACAAAGCCGCTCAGCTTCGAATAATACGGGTTTGTTATCATAGAGGGCATCATCCAAATCAAAGCTGATTAGTTTTATCGTTGAAGCCATTGTAAAACCTATTTTTTTGCTCTTGGATGAGCCTTATCATAAACCGATGCAAGTTGTTGAAAATCAAGATGCGTGTACACTTGAGTCGTTGAAAGATTGGCGTGACCGAGCAACTCTTGCACAGCTCTCAAATCACTTGATGATTCAAGAAGATGAGTTGCGCAAGAATGGCGAAATTTATGCGGATGTATACGACCATTAATCCCTACCATCTTTCCCCAGTATTCCATACGTTTTTGAATGCTTCTTGGACTCAGTCTCGTTTTGCGTTGGGTAACGAATACCGCATTCAATTCATAACCAGCCAGCCATACGCTGCGAATCGTTAGCCACTCTCGAATGGCCTCTAGCGCTTTTTTTCCAATCGGTACGATACGAGTTTTATTCCCTTTACCGATAATTCTTGCTGTCGCATCATTAAAGTCGATATCTTCAACATTAAGTCTGACGAGTTCGGCCAGACGTAATGCGCTGGAATAAAACAGCTCCGCAATGGCTTTGTCGCGAATACCGATATCCTCGCCGTCATCAATGCCTTCAAGTAATGCCGATAGCTGGTCGATTTCGACGGTTTTTGGTAAGGTCTTTGCCGCTTTGGGTGCTTTTACCCCCTTAGCGGGATTAAATTGGACGAGTTCTTTGACGATTAAATAGTTAAAAAAACTCCGACAAGCAGATAGTAGCAGAGCTATTGATTTAGGCGACATGCCTTGGCGATGGTGAAAGGCACTGAGTTGCCTGATGTGGATTGTCTTGACTTGCGACCAACGCAAAATTGAGAGGCTTTCAACAAAGTTTAATAGCTTTTCTAACTGGCGACGATAATTTTTGGCTGTCAGTTGTGAATAATTTTTTTGCTCGCACAGTTGTGCAAGAAATGCTGTCGCAGGTTCTGCTAACTCAGTGGCAAAAGCCTCTATCGATTTTGACTTAACCTTGGTTGATCTCATAACGACTGGTCAAATGCGCCACTAACTTTGCAATCAGCTCGATAAACAAAGTGCCCATGTCAGGATCAAATCGAGCAACATCTTGACTTGCTAGCGCCAGTAGGCCTTTCTCGCACTCATTGCCCAAAGGAATCAAAGCAAAAGACTGCAATACTTCAGCTTTTTCTCCAAATAAAGTTGTTTTTGCATTCAGTTCCAGACGTCCACATAAAGGTTCACTGTCCGGAAATTGGCAATTAAGAACGCTTTTAATTTCTGCCGCATCAGCGACTCGCTTAATATTATCATTCTGAGGGTACTCACCGACCAAGACGAGCGCCGCATCATCCAAGTCAAAGTCTTGTTTCAACATATCAATAATTTGAGTCGTTAATATTGCAAAACTTTCAGCTTGAAGGAGTGTCAGCATAAAGTGATTACACTGAATCAGTAGTTGTTCGTTACTGTGAGCGGCTTGCAACATCTCTACTAATTGTCCTTGCATCACCTGATTACGATCACGCAAAACCTTAATTTGGCGCTCAACTAACGATGTAGTCTGGTCGAATCCGTGATTGAGCTCAATATGTCCCAAAAGTTGCGGGTTTTTGGCTAAAAAATCTGGATTGTTCACTAAATAGTTCTTAACCTGCGCTTCTTCCATCAAGCGGTTTAGTTGGCTGCCGCTTCCTCCTTCTAACGCTTGTAGATTGGTTATTTTGGCCGACCCTGGTTGGTTAGATGTTTTCATAGATCAATATATCCCTGATAAACGAGCTCTGCCGGCCCCATCATTTTCAATGATTCGCCGTCTCCTGGCCAATCAATATGAAGGTGCCCCCCGGGCAGATAAACTCTTATTTTTTGATTCATATTATGTTGTAAGCGAGCAACAACCGCTGCTGCGCAAGCGCCAGTACCGCAAGCTTGAGTTTCACCAACACCTCGTTCAAAGACGCGCAACCTAACTTCGTCATGAGCGATTTTTTGCATAAACCCAATATTTGCGCCCTCAGGGAACAAATTGTGTTGAGTAAGCGCTCCGCCGATGCGATCAACCTCTGCTTTCTCGACGTCATCAACCGTAATCACACAGTGTGGATTACCCATCGATACCGCGCCAAACTCATAACTAACGCCGTCTAAATTGACACTGTATCGGATATCTTGCTGCGCGTATCGCATTGGTATCGTGTCCGGTGCTAACTGTGGAACCCCCATGTCTACGCTAACCAAGCCATTGCGCATAATCTGCAAATTCATTAAACCGCGCATCGTACTCACACGGATCTTGTGCTTCCAAGTCAGCCCCATGGTTCGCACAAAACGCGCCAAACAACGCGCTCCGTTACCACATTGTTCGACCTCTTTGCCATCCGCATTGAAGATTCGATAATGAAAATCAACATCAGGTTGCTGCGGTGGCTCAATCAACAATAGCTGGTCAAAACCGACACCACGATGTCGATCGGCAAGTTTTCTGACCTGACCTTCGGTGAAGTAAACTTGTTGAGAAACGCCATCGACCACCATAAAGTCATTGCCTAAACCATGCATTTTGGCAAAACTAATCATTATTTTTATTTTCCTTTTTGTTGGCTGGGAGTTGTTGTTGGCGAGCTTGCTGCTCAATCTTCTCGGCTTCGGCGCGCTTCTCCGCCACCTCTGATGGACTGATTAAGGCACCTTTTTGTCCGCAGGCTGCGACTAACAATAGGAACAAACTGATTGATAAGAGTCGATTTCTCAAGGTACTAGCGTTTTTTTTTGGCATGTCTCCAATTCTCAGTGTTTTCCCGCAGAAAATCAACGAGTAATAGTGGACCAAGCTCTAATGACGCGTGAGTTTACTTAAGGCATTGGCTAGTTTCTGTTCAATCACTCGTTTGTGGCGGAGCAAATCCATGACTCTGACCCCTTGAGAAACACTTGATAAGTCGATATTAGTGATAAAAATGGGATATTGACGCTGCGATTGTCGTTTGCCTAAAACGAACTGCGCCAGCTTTCGATACACTAGCTCGCCAAAATCTTGATATCGAAATACTTCTTCATCGATATACAAATCATAACGAACTTTATCCTCTGTATTTCTCACAGCAATCGCCAATATCGCTGAGTATTGATTCGCTAAATCTTGATGTGAATCTTTAATTCGTTGTAGCCGAGCATTATCTTCATAACTTATATCAGCGTACCAAAACATCAAATACGGCATTGGCGTATTCCAATTACCAAGCTGATGTAACATACCGTCGTAAAATTGCTGATAATGATTGACTAGTTGCTCTCGAGATACGCCAGAATGAACTTGATAGAAAAAATTACCAGCAGGGTCTTTGATAACCACTTGAAAACTATTTTGCGCAGTTTGCAAAATGAAACATTGATAATCGACTTCAGCGGGTTTGTTTAATAGCCGTATAATAATCGCTGGCAAATCAAGATTATCATCGTGGAAATACTGAATCGGTTCTTTCAAATGATTACTCAACCCGGTGAGTAATTGTTTTGCATAGCGAAAGCTTTTGTATTCAACTTGCGTCTCAAAAAAATCGATCAGCAAAAATTGGCTCCCGTAAGACATTAAATAACGATTCGTTCGCTGCTTTCGTCGACTATCCAATCTTAACCGGTTCCATTGGTGCAGCATCTTAAATAAACGTTTTTTGTGCTTCGCTAAATTAGGGATCTGTTGCGCAAACAATTGGATCTTATCTTCTTGGTTGGTTATCACTTGCCGATAATCAAAAAAGAACTCTATCCAGGCGAATTCACCACTGTATTTTTTGCTGCCATACTCACCCCATGAATTTACCCAAAAAACATCAAACTGTGAGAATAAATTAACTCGGTTTTCTCCCCAACAAAATCCATCTTCTTGGTTTGCAACACTATAAATATCAGACTCTTTTTCAACTTGTAACGGGTCAGTTTCGGTATTAAGAAAGATACCTAGCGTTAAGATTTTGGCACTTTCCCGGAAAGCAGTTTCATCGATTTGCGGCTGAGAATTACGAACCAAACTCGCCAAGTTCCTGACGATCTCGGCCGCCAGCGAAAAATCATAAAACTCGTCGTCAGAGTAGACCTGAAAAGTACTATTACGATTTAACATCTCATTACAAACACACCAGGCTAATGCCACGAAAAATGACTCTGAAGTATAAACTGGCGCAGTATTATTCAACTGATTTTTGCGGAGTGCCCCTAAAAAAACCCGCCAGTGATTCCCGGTCATTTCTAGCGTTATTGCTGACTCTTGAACATCTCTGGCTATACCAGTGTTGATACGATCGATTTTGCCCGCTCTTTTTTCAAAAGTGGCATAAAGCATTCTGCCAAGAGTTACTAACTCCTGTTGACTGACCTGATTGAGCGCTCCTTGAATTCTCGCAAAGTTACTAATAAAGTGGTAAGAATGATTAAGCTCTCTCACTAGGTCCACACGCTCACGAATTACTGTATCGATTCGCCAATCACTCCGACTATTGTATTCATCTAGCGTTTTTTGCTTCCAGCGCCAATTTTCAACCAAAAACTTCATTTGTTGATAACGCCAGTTGTTAGGTTTATCGCGAGCTAAGTCAATTTTAGAACCGGCTTTTAAATAGAAAGCTCTCCGCAAGAAACTCAAACGTGCGGGTTGATCGGCTAAAAATGATTCTGCCGCTCGGAACATCATTAAATAAGGATCCAACTTCTCGATCGAATCTTCTTGGCTATAAACCATTTGTTTAAACTGATCAGACAACAAAGATACTTCGGGAAACTCGCGAGCATATTTTTCAATCATCAAAAGTTTCAAAGAAGATTTATAAGGAGACGCTATCGCCTTAAATAACTGCCACAATGCCGCACTAAAAAACTCCGCCGCAGGGATTTGACCCACTTCTCCGAAGTCAATCCAATCGAGAGCATCAATATGTTTATCTTTCACCAAGCGGTTGGCATATTCTCGATAATTTTCCTCTGGCGGAATTATCCACCAGAGCGGCGTCCGACCGCACAACCACACCGCGGTTCGATAAAACTCATCTAGCAACAGATAGTTTTGAGTATCCCCACAGCTATCTTTGGTGAGGTATTTCTTCGCTTGTTGAGCAAACTGCTTTTCATAGACCAAATAACAATTAAGCTCCACACCTTTGCTGGACATCCATGCACTTATCAGTTGCGTTTTTTGGTGCAACTTGGTCATCTCTATCGCGCCAAGTCTTTCTCCAAGACATACCCAGAGATCCAAATCACTACGAAATGATTGACCTAAGGTGCCGATACTACCCATCAAATATAAACCAGCGAGCTCAAATTTAAGGTATGCGCGTGACTCATATTTGAAACTTCGACTAACCGTTCGCGCGATACGTTTTTCGAGTGCGGTCGGTGAATAGTTAGGAAGCCCACAAGGCGTTGATTTATCAACGTAGCCCGGCAACATCGGGTGGTTGACGTGAAAAAGCAAAGGTAATAATTTAATGCTGTCGGCTTGTGTGAGATTAAATCCGTCTAGCATCCTTAACAGCCGTTTTTCGCTCAGAGAGAGAAACCTTCGCTGGATATTGATAATATGCTTTCGATCGATGGATTTTTGGGTCACATTTTTGCGCTTTGTTAAGGACAACTACTATAATATTGTAGAAGCATTTTTATCCTATATAACAACTATTACCGCTAGCTGAGTGTTTTATGTCTTTTGACCAATCAGAAATTTTTCTCAAATCGCCGCTTGGGATTCTCGTTTGTGACGAAAACCAACGAATCACCTGGTGTAATGAGCGGTTCTTGTCTGACACCCAACTTGATGAATCGCAAGTCGTTGGCCAGCTTTATGCGGCACTTCCGGTTGAGGCAATTGACAAAAAAGGTCATCTGGTCCAGCTTTTTAGCGAGAGCGTCAGCGACGAGGTTAAATTACTCCACTGGCATCAACCAGTTGATACACCTGCAGGTGGTCAGGCCCACTATTTTGCCAAGCAAAGGAACCAAAAAGATAAACTCAGCTTGGCCGCTGCAAAGTTAGCGGGTGCCAAACTGGCCAATCGAGCGAATTGGGTTGAATTTCTTGATTATGAGGTCAGCCGCAGTCGGCGCTACGACAACCCCTTATCGGTTCTAAAGTTACAATTACTCGTGCTAGAAAAGCCAGACTCGGTCGCTGATGAGACTCTCCATCAAACCATCAAAGACACCTTAACTGATGAGCTGCGCTGGGCAGATATGATTGGGCATACCGATCAAGGAACATTTTTAACGGTACTCCCAGAGACCCCTGAAAGTGCGTTGGTGAATCTTGAAGAGAAGTTACGTCGATCTATTACTCGCCAACTGGCGTTTGTCGACGCTTCAATGAAATATGAAATTGTATTTGGTGAAGCAAGCTGGCGAAAACACGACGACAGCCAGTTATTACTCAAACGAGCAAGAGATTGCTTAGTAAAAAGGTTGGAAAAGCTGATTGAATAAGTGAGCGTTCAGTTGCAGGCAATAAATAGCGATAAAAAAAGCCGGGAAAAACCCGGCTTTTCATTATAAAATCATATACTTAGTTCAAAGCGCCTAACATGTGAGTGACCGCCGCTTTAATTTCATCATCACTACAATCAGCACAACCACCTTTAGGTGGCATCGCACCAATACCGTTGATAGCGTTCATGTTCAATGTTTCTTCGCCTTTACCGATACGATCAGTCCAAGCAGCCGCATCAGCAAACTTGGGCGCGCCAGCGACGCCGGCAGTATGGCACATAGCGCATTTTTGATCATAAATGGTTACGCCATCTCTTGGGCCACTCGCTTCAACAACCGCTGGCTTTGCGACAGGCACATCGTCACCCGCGCGATAAATTTTCCCCGTTGGCGCTGTACGCTCTTTAACTTTGTGATCGCTTTTATGATCCGCTGATACGGCACCAGTAAAAGCTACTGCTGCTGCAATCAATAAAACTCGCAATTTTGACACTTGATTGACTCCCCAAAATGGAAAAATTGACCGTAAATCGACTTTTTCAACACGGTCACTGAATTTTGATGGTGAGATTATAGCCGACTTGCTACTATTCACAACTGATCCTTGACCAAATAATACTAAAATACCGTAAATTCAAAGATTTACTGCATTTTTTTAATTATTTACTACAATATAAGTGGTATATTACTGGGAACTATAGGGTTTTTACTAAAAAATGCCGAAAAATTAGCGGTATTCGACGCCCAGATCGATAAAATAAACCCGCCCAGTTTTGGCATTTTTTGGCAGTTAGGGAAACAGGCAATAGCTTAAAAAACGTGAAAATATTCTCCAAAGACTCACTTGATGAATTTTTAGTCGCTTTAGTGGATGAGCGCAGCTGCCGTCTGCAGCAGCTAAAATGGCATGAAAACAGTCTCCAACAAATCAACGCTGGTCAATTCGACTTTAATGGTCATGAAGATTTAGCCAGTCAATTCGTCGATTGGACCCGTAGCAACGGCATAAAAAATGCCGATTGCCGATGGATACTTAGCCGCAACCTTTATCAAACTTATCAAATCGACCCGCCCAATGTGTTGCCGAAAGAAATGGATGAAGCAATCAAGTGGCAAATCAAAGAGATGTTGGAATATTCGATCGACCAAGCGCTAGTCACCCACTATCGACCGGCCTTTAAAGAAGGTCAATCGGAACAAATTACCGCAGTAGCAACCAGTAAGGCACTAGTCGAGTCAATCATCGACGCTACTCATAAAACGGGTCTGGTGTTTACTTCAATTGATATTGAAGAGCTGACAATCGGACATTCACTTGTCGATAGTCTCGGTGACGGCCAATTGGTTGGTTTTATTGGAGAAGATATCAGCGGGTTAGTGTTTAATTTTTACCAATCAGGCGGCTTAGCCTTCAGTCGGCATAAAAAAGGTCGCTTTTTACCCAATAGCCACCAGCAAGAATTTAGCCTAGAACAGGAACAAGAAGCCGAGCAAGAGACTTTTCTACTCGAGACCCAGCGAACGTTAGACTACGTCGTCAGCCAAGTTTTCAGACGCCCTATCGACAAAATATTGTTGCAGGAGAACTCCGAGAGCGATGCCAAACTGGCGGAAGTGATTCGCCAGATTACTGAGCTCGAAGTTAATTTAGTCGCTCCCCCGGTCTTCAGTGATAACCACGAATTAGTGAAGCCAATGCTCGCTGAAATCGGTGCGGCCATGCGAGGAAATCAGTAGCATGATGCAGTCTGTAAATTTTTATCTCGAAGAATATCGACCCAAGCCGCTGTCATTTGACTCGCGTTTTGCATTACTCGCGCTGGTTGCGAGTTTAATCATGTTCATCGGCTTTGGTATTTTTAAGTCGAATCATCTCCATTCACAGCAACAACAACTGAGCCTAAAACAGGCAGAACTTAAGAAGTTGGAGTCTGATCAATTGGTGATACAGCAGCAAATGCGTACCAACAACGAAAAAGCCTCAATCGATGAAAAAATAGCGACTCGTCAGAAGAGTTTAACGAGCTTCCGCAAAATCTTAGCGAACATGTCCCAACCAGGCACCCAAGTATCAACACCTTATAGCCAAATTTTGCAGCAACTTGGTGAACAGAAATCCCAATCGGTATGGTTAACCCAGATAAATATTAATTCACAGTCTTTGAGTTTACAGGGAAGCTCTACACAAACCGAGGCGATCCCACATTACGTCGAATTACTGAGGAATTCAGAAAGTCTAAAACGTCAATTCGATGAACTTAAAGTTGAGAGAGACCAGAGTGACTCGCGATACGTTAATTTTTCTTTAACCAACGGCAGGCTAAGTGACGATGGATAAGTTAAAGAAATCAATTCAACAGTTCGATGAGTTACCGATTCGCACGCGACTGATGATTACCTTCGCCGGGTTGTTACTCATACTAGTGATTTTCGAATTGGCTTGGTATGGCCCGACAGACTCACAAACCAAAACAGTGAAGCAACAAATCGACTCCACCGAAAAACAAATAGCCAGCACAACTCAAATGCTGCAAGAATTGAACAAAGGTATTTATAACCAGCGTAATAACCCAAAGCAAACGCTTCTCAGCTCCCTTGATCAACAAGTTGATCAAATACAGTCCGAACTAGAAAAACGAACGCGTAGCTTAGTTAGACCTCAAGCGATGGCGGGTCTATTAAAAGAAATTATCGATAACTCCAAACAGTTGAAGCTGTTATCTCTTGAAAAACAAGCACCGGTTCCATTGTATGAACCAACTGCAGATGAAGATGGAACATCTCAAGATGCACAAGTTCAAATGTACCGTCATCCCATCGTAATGATTTTTGAAGGTGGCTATGCCGATACCCAGGCGTTTTTAAAACAACTCGAATCGATGCAACAAAAGGTTAATTTCGAAAGTTTTGAGTTTTCGGTTGAGAGTTACCCAAAATCAAAAGTGACGTTAGTGGTTTCAACTTATAGTTTAAGTAGGAAGTGGATCGGTGGCTAAAATACTAATTGGCATAATTCTCATCAGTTTAGCGAGCAGTGTAGGCGCATTTGTCGATCCCACTCGTCCGCTGATTAGAGCACCAAAACCTGCGCCTATTGAAACCGTCAAAGTCGAGCAAAAGCAACCCTTGACGGCCATTTTTACCAAAGGTAAAAATCGTTTTGCCGTGATTGAAGATAAAATTTATCGAACCGGCGATACCTACCGCAACTCGCAAATAATCAGAATTACCAACGATAAGGTGATATTGCGAACAGCCGAAGGGACTCGTCGATTAACCCTGATTCAGAAGATAAAAAAGTAATATGAGTATGCTTAAATCAACTTTACCAACAACAGCAAAAGTGATCAGTACGGCCATTTCTGCTTGTCTGTTAATGAGCTGCCAGACTTTTCAAGTTGAAGAGCAGAAGAAAACAACGCTTGCTGGCAGTGCGATCGCTGAAATTCAGCAAGACCAAAAACAGCAACCAATTTCCAATCAGGAAATGTTAAATACTTTATTACCACCCGCCACTGAGGCTGAGATCGAAATCGTCGAAGATCGCTTCGATGTCTCGGTAAAAGGTATTGATGCGAGAAGCTTTTTACTCGGTCTCGTCAGTGATACACCCTACAACATGGTGGTAAGCCCAGAGGTTAATGTCCAAGTTTCATTACAGCTCAAAAATGTCACTGTATCGGAAGTCCTCTCGGCAGTCGAAAGAATTTATCCGCTAATGGTAGAGAAGAAAGGTAACTTAATATTTGTTTCTTCTGCAGAAACCATGACTGCAGTCTACCCGGTCGACTACCTCAATTTATCGCGCTCAGGTAAATCACGAACCAGTATCGCCGGACAAACCATTGCTGCCAGCGGTGACCAACAAGGTGGCAATAGACCAGCAAATAACAACCGCGGTGGAGGCGGTGGAAGTGGCAATAATGTCACGCTGTTAAACTCCAGTGAAATAACCACCGAAAGCAAAACAAACTTCTGGAAAGAACTACAAGAAAGCTTAAATCTAATCGTCAAAGACGAGGAAAAAGCCAATATTGTTGTCAGTCCTCACGCCGGAATCGTGGTTGTAAGAGCGCTACCTAGAACACAAAGAATTATTCGAGATTACTTGGGACAAACGCAACAAAACCTTGATCGTCAGGTCGTTTTAGAAGCAAAGATTATTGAAGTCACACTTTCTGACGGCTTTCAATCAGGGGTCGACTGGACCAAAATAAATACCTCAAGTAGCTCTACCTATACTTTCGGTCAATCGGGCCAAGTCTTACAAACACCAGCTGGTGATCAACCATTAAATGGTATATTCTCGCTGTTATATCAAGGGACATCTTTTGATGCAGCGATCGATCTGCTCGAAAGCCAGGGTGATGTTCAGGTGCTTTCTTCACCTCGCGTTTCGACAGTGAATAATCAAAAGGCCGTCATTAAAGTCGGTTCTGATCAATTTTTCGTTACCGATGTATCAACTACGACGGTAACAGGAACGAGTACAGCGACCACACCAAACGTTACACTCACACCTTTCTTTTCTGGTATTTCATTGGATGTGACTCCTCAAATTAATCGCCAAGGCGAGATCGTGTTACATATTCATCCTGTCGTCAGTGAAGTAGAAGATCAAAATAAAGTCCTTAGTTTAGGCCAAGATCAATTTACCTTACCACTCGCGCTGACCAATATTCGCGAGTCTGATTCAATCGTCAGAACTAAAGATCAGCAAGTCATTGTTATCGGTGGACTCATGCAAAACCGCATTCAAGAAGAGCAAACTTCGACGCCGTTGCTTGGAGATATTCCGGTATTAGGAGGTTTGTTCAAACAAACACGCGATACCGTCGTAAAAAGTGAATTGGTTATTTTACTCAAAGCCAATTTAGTGGATAAACAATACACCGATCAGCAACTCGAAGAAATTAAGCAGCGATATAATCAACTGTAAGGAATACGATTAGTGCCATGTACCTTTACCGATTTGCGATGAAAAAATTGCCATTTAGTCTGACACCAGACACGGCATTTTTTTGTCCATTACCGACTCACGTAGAGGCACTTAACACACTGACTTTCGCCCTCAATAGTGGCGAAGCGCTCGTCAAAGTCGTTGGCGAAGTAGGCACGGGTAAAACCCTGTTGTGCCGTTTACTGCTCAATCAACTCGAAAACACTCGTAAGCTAGCTTATATTCCTTATCCAAAACTATCCGCGCGAGAACTAAAATTTGCCCTGGCTAAAGAGTTAGGCTTACGTATTACCGATAACTGTCGCGAAGATCAGTTGTCTGCACGAATTCAAACTCGGCTACTTAACCTCAACAAAAAACATGGTCCAGTAGTTTTGCTGATTGATGAAGCGCAACAGCTCGATGAAGAAGGTTTGGAAACTTTAAGACTGTTCACCAACCTCGAAACCGAGCATCAAAAACTATTACAAATAGTCTTGTTTGGCCAACCAGAGTTAGATAAAACGCTAGCCAAAAAACAAATGCGTCAAATAAAACAGCGGATCGTGTTCAGTTATCAGATCACATCTTTAAACAACCAACAAATCCAACAATATGTTACTGGCAGACTGGCTATCGCGAGTGAGCAATCGATTCAGTATTCATGGCTTGCTAATCAAATGATCGCTCAGTACTCGAAAGGTGTGCCACGCTTGATCAATATTTTGTGTCACAAAGCGCTGTTACTCGCTTATGGGCAAAACCGACAAAAAATAACCGCATTCAATGTGATACGCGCAGCAAAAGACACAGAGTCTATAAATACCTGGCTGCAAGATAACCTGAAGCCCTTGTTCACTATCTCTGCTATCCTCGCCAGCGGCTCTGCTATGGCCGTGTGGGGGTTAATGGGGAGTGGGTTGTAATGCGTAGTAGGTATTAAAATGAGCGTCGTCAATCAAATGCTACGTGATCTTGAGGGGCAGCAACAATCATCGCGGCCACTCAATATGCAAGCAGTATCAAAAAGCAAAAGGCCTCTATTCTTTATTTTAAGCACACTGGTTGTGTTGTCGCTGATTATGTTTCTATTTTGGCAATATGGAATTACGAACCAACCGACTGACTTAATCGCTCATCATACGCAGCAAGACAAGCTAACTAACAAACCAACTGATCAGTCGGGCACCACAATAAATAATTTACCGCCCAAAATTAATCTAGCGTCTTCCGCTAACGCATCGTCTTCTACTAGTGCTCCATCCAAAACATCGGTCAATTCTATTCAGCCAACCCAGTTAGAAACAGCCCAGTCGCCACCAGCAAGTCACGGCATGCAAAAAGAGAAACTGGCTGAAATATCATCCAACAACATGCTTAATGCGAATAATCCTGTTGTCGCGAGTGAAAACAAGGTTGCAAGTAATAACGATACTAAAAAAAGTCACACTAAAGCTTTAAAAACTGATTTAAATGATAAAAACAGCCAAATACTAACCAATAGTGATGAACCAAATGTCGCGGTTAAAACCGCTGTGGCTGATGCCGCTAGCAATCTAAACAAATCGAACGATACTTCTCCAAAAGCAGTCAATCAAAATAATTCGGTTCCGATGATTCAGCAGTCTCAAGAAACGCTTCGACTCAAATCATTGCAACAAATACAGAGTGATAGTCGATTTGAAGCATTTTCACAAACTCAACAGCGAGTAAACCAACTACTGCAACAAGATCCAGAATTTCATCAAGCAAGATTATTTTTAATCAACCATGCGATTAAAAATCAATTCATCGAACTGCCCAAGCTGCTCCAACAGAGTGTAGATTCATTCCCACAGATTTCAGCGTACCGACTTACCGCAGCTCGATACTATTTCGAAAATAATCAGTTTGAGTTAGCCGAGAACATTTTGCTGGACCTCAATTTAGAAGCGAATCAAATCACTCAGCTTTTGCAGATACGAGCATTAGCTCGACAAAAGCTTGAAAAACATCAATTGGCCATCGGTGATTACTCGAAGATATTACAAGATGAACCAAATCGAGGGGACATTTATCTTGCCCTCGGGATCTCATTTGATGCTTTGGGCGATTTTGTTCAAGCCAAACGAAGCTTTCAAAACGCACTAAGCGATCGGCGGCTTAATCAGCGTCAGGCGCAATTTGCGGAAAGTAAAATTAATCAGTATCAAGGCTAGCTATGTTATTAAAAAAAGTTCGACTGGGTGACTTGCTAATCGAAAAAGGTGCGATCACTGAAAAGCAGCTTGATGACGCCTTAAAAGAACAAAAAACCAATCGACAGCGATTAGGTAAATTGCTTGTCAGTCTTGGATATGTTGATGAGAAGCAACTGTTAACCTTGCTTGCTCAACAACTTCAAATCGAATATATCGATCTTGTTCGATTCAAGATCAATACAGAAGCTATTCACAAATTATCAGAAATGAATGCTCGTCGGTTCCGAGCACTTGTTATCGACGAAAAAGACAGCGATTACCTCGTTGTGATGGCGGATCCGACTGACTTAGACAAGTTCGATCAGTTGCAAGAAAAACTCGATAAGCCGATAAAACTTTGCGTCGCGATAGAGTCAGAAATACTGGCTAATATTGATAATCTCTATCGTGGTAGTAATGAAATCTCTAGCTTGGCGGAAGAACTCGAAGACGAGCTAGGTGATGAAAGTTTTGATTTACCGGGTCTTAATGACAACCTTTCCAACGAAGAAGCGCCAGTCGCAAAACTATTGCAGTCAATCTTTGACCAAGCAATCCAAATGAAAGCTTCCGATATTCATATTGAGCCCGATGCAACTGTTCTGCGAGTCAGAATGCGGGTCGATGGCCAATTACAGGAACAGATAATTAAAGAAACCAGAATTGTTCCTGCACTTGTCTTAAGACTCAAACTCATGTGCGGTTTGGATATTTCCGAAAAGAGAATCCCACAAGATGGTCGCTTTAGAATTAGAGCGAGAGGCCACGACGTTGATATTCGTTTATCAACTATGCCGGTTCAACACGGCGAATCCGTAGTCATGAGATTACTCGATCAAAGTGGCGGACTACTCAAATTAGAACAAACAGGTATTGAGCCTAAATTACTGAGAGAAATTCATCGACTCCTCGATTATCCTCACGGACTGATTTTGGTTACCGGTCCAACTGGTAGTGGTAAAACAACCACGCTTTATTCAGCCTTATCTGAACTGAATTCTCCTGAGAAAAAAATAATCACCATTGAAGATCCTGTGGAATATAAGTTATCACGGATCAATCAGGTTCAAGTGAATAATAAAATCGGATTAACTTTTGCAAAGGTACTAAGGACCGTTTTGAGGCAGGACCCGGATGTCATCTTGGTAGGGGAAATGCGCGATCAAGAAACTGCCGAAATTGGTTTACGCGCTGCGGTTACCGGACATTTAGTTTTATCCACATTGCATACCAACGATACGCTATCTGCAGCCATTCGATTAGCTGATATGGGTGCCGAGCCTTACCTCCTCGCATCAGGTTTGCGAGGAGTAATTGCTCAGCGACTCGTACGCAGGATTTGCTCATTTTGTGGTGAGGACTACACCGCCAGTAAAACTGAGACAGCCTGGCTCAAAAAAGAGAGCGATAAAGTGACCGAAGCAACGGTTTGGAAGCATGGCAAGGGTTGTACGCAATGCCATAACACTGGCTATCGAGGGCGTGCCGCTATTTTCGAAATATTACTGCCGGACCAAGGCATGTTAGAGGCTATCCGCAAAAAAGAGTTTGATACGTTTAGTCGCTTAGCGAGAAAATCTGAATTCTTCACACCTTTAAGTCAATCTGCAATTAACTTAGCACTAGAGGGCATTACCACTGTTGATGAAGTGTTGAGAGTTTGTGAGTCGGTAGAGGAAGGATAAGCATTGGCTACTTTTGAATATGTCGCCAAAAACGCGAGCGGCGAGTCTATCAGCGGAACAATGGAAGCAGTCAACCGAGAAGTCGTTGCTGATCGCTTACTATCTCGAGGTAACGTGCCGGTTAACATCGCTGAAAAAAGCGAATCCGAAAGTTTGCTCGATGCCGACATCGGTAAAATATTCCGTTCTCGGAGTGTCAAATTACAAGATCTGGTGATGTTCAGCCGTCAAATGTACAGTTTGACTAAAGCGGGAATCCCTTTAACCAGAGCAATCGCTGGACTATTGGAAACCACCAATTCTATTGCGCTCCGAGAAGCGCTCGAATCGATTAACAGCGACCTAAACGCTGGTAATAATCTCGCCTCTTCATTTGCACGACACGATCACATTTTTTCATCCATCTATGTCAGCTTGATTCACGTGGGCGAAAATTCCGGGCGACTGGAGGAAGCCTTTAGGCAAATTGCCGAATATCTTGAACTAGAACAAACAACCCGACAACGGATCAAAAGCGCGATGCGCTATCCAATGTTTGTTACTTTAGCAATCGTCGCAGCCGTTATTATTATTAACATTTGGGTAATCCCCCAATTTAGTTCGATCTTTGCCCAGTTTAATGCTGGCCAATTACCGCTGCCAACCCGCATTCTTATGGCGACCAGTGAGTTCTTCCTTAATTATTGGTGGCTAGTCGGATTACTATCGGTCGGATCGGTCGTCGGCTTTCTGCAATACATTAAAACCCCAGCAGGAAAACTCTGGTGGGACAGAATAAAGCTCAAATTTCCAGTGATTGGCGATATCATCTATCGTGCGCTTCTGGCTAGGTTTTCGAGAACCTTTGGCATGATGATTCGCTCGGGTGTGCCGTTAATTAACGCCTTAAATATCGTCGCCGAAGTTGTCGATAATGATTGGGTCGCTCAGCACGTCAGAGATATGCGCGGCGGCGTAGAGAATGGCGAGTCAATTCGCTTAGTCGCCTCACGAACCGAAATGTTTTCACCGCTGGTCATTCAAATGGTCTCGGTCGGGGAAGAAACCGGACAATTAGACGAAATGTTGGAGCAGGTTGCGCTATTTTATGAAGAGCAGGTGGATTACGACCTCAAGAAACTGTCTGATTATATCGAGCCAATTATGATTGTATTCATAGGTGGTATTGTATTGATCTTGATGTTAGCGGTTTATTTACCCATGTGGGAGCTCACCTCGGCCGGAAGACGAGGCTAATTTGCTAACCACAACGAGTTTTAAAAACCGGCTTTTCTATCTCGGATTAATAGCGCTATTCGTGTTGTTTGCGGTTTATTGGCTAATTTATAAAGAACCCAGCTCAATAAACAATCTTGAGCGGCGAGCATTTGCTTTAAATTACTCCGCTTTTGAAAATGGCATTAGATTGGCTAATTACCAGTTTATAGTGCGCGCAGCTAACGAGCGGAGTAATACTAATAAATCGATTAAAATCAATCGGTTAATGTTCAACAACAATGGCTTTCCTGTTGCTAATGAAGACGCTTCTAGTTACAGACAGTCACCCAGTACAGTCCAAGACTGTCGGGCAATTTGGCAACGGGTACTAGGCCCTTTGCAACCAGAATTATCGATATCGGCTAAGGAAAGTCGATATTGGGTCGATATTACTGTGGATAATATTTGCGTATATCGAAATGGTCGGATAGATGACCAGCAAATAGAATATGACGCAGTTAAAGGATTAGTTTCAATTGTAACGATAAACAATTAATTTTATTGAAATTTTTGATTTTTTCGCTACACTTGAGTTAGAGTTAAATTTGAGCAGCCTTTTTGCAGGCTAAAACATGGGGAAAGTAGAGTGAAATTACTTCAAGCAAAACAATCTGGTTTTACGTTAATCGAGCTAATTGTCGTGATCGTAATCTTAGGTATTATGTCAGCTGTGGCCATTCCACAATTCGTCAATCTTCAAGCGGATGCTCGCGCGTCTGTAATGGGCGGTGTAGAAGGTTCTGTGCGTAGCGCAGCAACTTTAGTTTATTCAAAGTCTTTAATTAACGGCACCGAAGCCCTTGCTGGTGGTGCTGCGGGTGCAGAAGTCGATGTTAACGGCGTAACCGTTGCTACCGCGTTCGGTTACCCAACGGAAGCTGCAATTGACCTTGTTGTTGATTTAACTGGTGCCCCAGATGTATCAGAAGCAGCAGGTGTGTTTACCTACACTGGTCAAGCTGGATGCACAGTTACTTACACAGAACCAGGTGCCGCGGGCGCGTCACCGAATGTCGTCAATGCAGCAACCAGCGCAACTTGCTAATAAAAAAACCGCATTGAGAAGAACAAGTAAGCCGCCTGCCCATCAGGCGGCTTTTACGTTAGTAGAACTTATTGTCGTTATTGCCATCCTGGCAATCATTGTGGCCTATATTGGTCTAAGACCAAATTCCTCTAGCGACTATTCGCAAGATGCTGTCGCCGAACAAATCATTGCTGCTGGCCGGCTAACTCAACAACTCGCCATGAATGATTCTGCAAGGGCATTTACCTTGGCCTTATCGGCCAATCAGATAAACTTGCTTGCTGATGGCGCAGCATTTGCCGCGGGTGGATTTGTTTATCCTGTTGCAGTGGATCCACAACTGACAATTTCGCCCGTAAGTAACATTACTTTCGATAGACTTGGCCAGACTGCTGCGGCTACTATAACCATTACTGGAGACTCCACCGCACAAGTCTGTTTTGAAGCCAGTGGACTCATTCGACGATGTTAATCGGTAAAAGTGTCATGCTTAATTGCAAACAAAAGACAAAGGGTTACTCATTGATCGAGTTGGTGATTACCATTACCTTGACCAGTATTGTCATTGTACTTTTTTATAGTTACATGAGTCAGCAACAGTTGCGTTCAGTGTCTCCAGTGATTCAAGTCAAAGCCGCTCAACTGGCGCAAGCTTATCTGGAAGAAATCAGCTTAAAACGTTATGACGAAAACTCCCCTGCAGGTAACGCACAACGCTGCAATTCTCCTGCAGCAGCGGCTTGCAGTGCCGCCCTCGGTAACGAAGGTGAAACCCGCGCGCTTTTTGATGACATTGATGACTTCAATGGCTTAAATGAATCACCACCTAGAGATGCACTAGACAACATTCGCTCTGGTTTCACCGGCTTTTCAGTCAGTGCGACGGTGACTTACGCTGGCGGCGATTTTGGCCTGGCTGCTCAAGATATGAAACGAGTTGAACTCACTGTTACAACGCCGGAAGGCACCCCTTTTGTTTTCAGCCAATATAAGGGCAACTTCTAATGCGCTGGGCAAAGCAGCAAGCGTTTAGTCTACTCGAACTGATTATCGTGATCACTATCACGGCTATCTTAGCGATTTCTCTGACCAGTCTCACCGAATACAGTATCACCGGTTATATCGACGCCAAAGATCGCAATCAACTCAGTCAATCAGCAAAGTGGACCACTGAACGGATCGCTCGAGAGGCCAGAGAAGCTTTACCACAGAGTATTCGAGTCAATGTCAATGCAGGTGTCCATTGTGTAGAGTTTATGAATATTGTTAATGGTTCGACTTATTTGAATTTACCATCCAATGGGGCAATCACTAGCTTTAATGCAGTCGAATTTGATATTAACTTTAGTGCGGGTTTGATCGTCGCCATAATGCCGATCAACCCGACAGACATTTATTCGGTTGCCGGCACTCTAGGCGATGTAGCGTCAATTGTTGATCTGGGCAACCAATCACAAATCAATCTTACCGGACCGACAACCTTTTCACGTCGTTCACCACAAGACCGTTTCTATTTATTAACCACGCCGATTTCATTTTGTTTAGACGATACTAATGGTCAACTAACACGTTATTCCGGGTATCCGATAGCACTCGCACAGCCAACACCACCAGCGGCGGGTAACAGTGAGCTAATCGCAGAAAACTATCGCGCTAATGGAACCGTATTCAATTATCAAGCAGGCACTTTAAGCCGAGCGGGCTTATTGCAGATTAATTTCCAAATGCAAAACCGAAATCGAAATTTAGCCGGTAACGAAGAAGCTTTTGACGTTTTTCATGAGGTCCATATTCGAAATGTTCCATGAGGCACGCTTAACTTTGCCAGTAAAACACTTTCCCCGGCAGCAACGAGGACTGAGTTTGGCATTTTTGCTTTTCGCTATCATTATCGTCGGTTTACTCGCCGCGGCGCTCGTTCAGATAAACGCACAATCTAATCTTGCCAATGCACAGCAAGTCATTTCAACGCGGGCTTTTTTTGCAGCTGAGTCGGGTGCTCAATTACAAGGACTAAGAATTTTTCCTGTGGGCGGAGGTGCTGGCGTTTGCGCCAATCAAAACTATACTTTTACAACTAACGGCGTCAACGGTTGTACAGCGAATACCACCTGCACTGCGACGACGATAGGTGGCACAAACTATTATCAAGTGACAAGCGCCGGTCAGTGCAATGCGGGGCAACCATTACAAGCAACAAGAACCATTGAAGTGAGAATGCAAAATCTTAATTAGGTTGACACTATGCGATGTTACTGCTGTTCTGGAAAACTATTTGCAGATTGCTGCGAGCCAATCTTAACGGGAACACAACCAGCGGATGCGCCGGAGGCGCTAATGCGATCACGCTACAGCGCGTTTTGCAGCAACAATGCTTGCTATCTCGTATCAACCCATTGGCCAGTTGAACCCGACAGTCGCGCCCAAATACAGCAAACGATTGACTCCACAAAGTGGCTTGGTTTAAAGGTTATTCGTACCGACTTGCACCCAAATACTTTAACTGGCAGCGTTGAGTTTGTTGCTTTTTTTGATGACCAAGGCGTCAAGCAACTTCATGAAAAATCGAGTTTCGTTAAGCAAAATGATAAGTGGTTTTATACCAGTGGCGAACATCTACCGCCGATAAAAATTGGCCGAAATGACGAGTGCTTTTGTGGCTCTGGCAAAAAATTTAAGCGATGTCATATCGCCAAGTCGTGTTGATCAGTGTCGCGATTGTTTATCATAGATAACAATCATTTGAATAATCACTTAAAGTAGTTACATGCTCAAATCATTTTTTATTTCCAGCTATATTCTAGTGGCTCATTTAATTCTGATAATGAGTATTCACCAACTCCTCACCGCCGGGTTTAATTGGTATGCATTTGGCCTTTTCATCAGCTCAGCCCCCGTTGTACTGCTATTTGATGGGTTGATGCTGACAAAGTCTAAAGCGAGAACCGATAAAAGCTTGTCCTTCTTTACTTTAATGATCTTTATCGGCTTTGGATTTATCCTGTTCGGCAATTGGGTCAATGACGGATTTAAGGCGATAAACTTGATTCTAGAGTCGACCGTTCCTATCGGTTGGTTGTTATACCTTTATTGGTACTCAAGCTTTGGCAATCGGCGTAATTCGATACTAAAAGTAGGCAATAAATTACCCAACTTGAGCTTAGTTGATTTAAGCCAAAACAATTTTGAAACGAATCAATTGACGGGCGCTCCAAGCATACTGCTTTTTTACCGGGGTAACTGGTGCCCACTGTGTATGGCGCAAATCAAAGAAATCGCGGCTGACTATCAACAATTGGCCGACCGTGGCGTGCAAGTAGTTATGGTCAGTCCACAACCCCAGCACTACACCCAAAAACTCGCAAAGCGATTTAAAGCCCCGTTAATTTTTCTTCAAGATCTCGATAATAAAGCCGCAAAATACCTGGGTATCTGTGTCGAAAATGGACTCCCGCTGGGGATGCAAATGCTTGGATATGATTCAGATGTGCCAATGCCTACCCTGATTATCACCGACGCTAACGGCAATATTGTATTCACCGACTTAACCAACAACTACCGGGTCAGACCGGAGCCTGCGACATTTTTGAGGGTTTTAGACCAGCTTAGGACTTAAAATTCTGAAGATTCACTAAAGATCGCGAATTTTAACCATAGGATCACTGTATTAGGATTGCTATAATCCGCCCTTTATTTATCACCATTAATAACGCAATTGCGTTCTGGGTTATATGAGTACAAACAAAGGAATCACTGGTGCTCCACAGACTTTCCAAGGTCTGATTATGGCACTTCAGGAGTTTTGGTCTAACCAAGGCTGCGTCATTGTTCAACCGCTCGATTTAGAAGTCGGCGCGGGTACCTTTCATCCTGCCACTTTTTTACGTTCGATCGGTCCCGAGCCATGGAACTCCGCTTATGTTCAACCATGTCGTCGTCCGACCGACGGTCGTTATGGTGAAAACCCGAACCGACTTCAGCACTATTATCAATACCAAGTAGTTTTGAAGCCGTCTCCCAAAAACATTCAGGATTTATACCTCCAATCCTTAAACATTTTGGGTATCGATACGCTAGAACATGATATTCGATTCGTTGAAGATAATTGGGAGTCTCCTACGCTAGGCGCTTGGGGACTCGGTTGGGAAGTTTGGTTAAACGGAATGGAAGTCACCCAGTTTACCTACTTTCAACAAGTGGGCGGACTCGAATGCAAGCCGGTTACCGGCGAAATTACTTATGGTTTAGAAAGGATTGCAATGTACTTGCAAGGCGTTGATAGCATATTTGACCTCGTTTGGACTGAAGGACCACAGGGTCAAGTCACCTATCGTGATGTCTTTCATCAAAACGAAGTTGAGATGTCCGCTTATAACTTTGAACATGCTGACGTCGATTACTTATTTGGTTTCTTCGATTATTGTGAAACTCAAAGTCAGCAGTTAATCGAAAAAGGACTTCCGTTGCCCGCGTATGAAATGGTGCTAAAGGCTTCACATGCGTTTAATTTATTAGACGCCCGTCATGCAATTTCAGTTACCGAGCGTCAAAGATATATTTTAAGAGTGCGCGCGTTATCGCGAGCAGTCGCTCAAGCTTATTATGATTCTCGAGAAGCATTAGGTTTCCCTATTTGCAAGCAGGATAGCAACCAGGAGAAAATCAATGACTAAACAAGACTTTCTATTTGAATTAGGTTGCGAAGAGTTACCACCCAAAGCGCTGCCCAAGCTTGCCGCGTCGCTACACGACAGCATCAAGCAATCATTAGACTCGCTATCACTGACTTTTACTGACAGTGAATGGTTTGCTACACCACGTCGATTGGCGGTTCGGTTCACTGATTTGGATACCGCGCAAGCCGATAAGCAAGTAGAAAAACTCGGACCGGCGGTTCAAGCAGCATTCGATCAAGAAGGAAATCCGAAACCCGCTGCCGTTGGATTTGCTAAATCCAACGGTGTTGAAGTTGATCAATTAACTCGTAAGCAGACTGACAAAGGCGAACGGCTTGCCTTTATCGCCGATGTCAAAGGTCAAGCGACCAGCGAGCTGCTGCAGGACGTGCTAGAAAAAGCAGTCAACCAACTGCCTGTTCCAAAAGCCATGCGCTGGGGAGACTCAAGTGCGCAATTTACCCGTCCTGTTCATTGGATCCTGGCCATTTTAGGCGAGCAGATATTACCGGTTAAATTATTCGAGCTTGAAGCGTCTAATCAAACTTTTGGGCATCGCTTTCACGCCCCAGAAGTGATTACTATTCGTGTAGCAGCTGACTATGATTCAGCACTCAATCAAGCTAAAGTCATTACTTCATTTGCAGCCCGCAAAGCAAAAATTCGAGAACAAGTTGAATCAATTGCGCAAAAACTGGATGCAACGGCGGTAGTCGATGAAGAATTATTAGAAGAAGTTGCAGCACTCGTCGAGTGGCCGGTGGCCCTTGCAGGTAACTTCGATAAAGCTTTTTTAGATGTTCCCTCGGAAGCACTAATCTCTTCAATGGCAGAACATCAAAAATACTTTCATTTAGTCGATGCGAACAATAACTTGTTACCAAAGTTTATTACTATCTCCAACATTGAAAGCCGTAATCCTCACTCGGTGATCGAGGGTAATGAAAAAGTTATTCGACCAAGATTAGCGGATGCTAAATTTTTCTATGACACTGATAGTAAAAAATCACTCGCTGATTACACTGAGAAACTAAAAACGATTTTATTCCAAAATAAACTGGGCACTTTGTTCGATAAGACTCAACGGGTTAAAGCGTTGGCTAATTCAATCGCGCAAATGTTAAACGCCGACGTTGGGCTAGTAAGCCGAGCAGCAGAACTCTGCAAATGCGATTTAATGACTGACATGGTTTATGAATTTCCCGACCTTCAAGGCATTATGGGCCGTTACTATGCCACCAATGATGGAGAGCCCGCTGAAGTTGCAGCCGCTATGGATGAAGTTTATATGCCTCGTTTTGCTGGTGATGAGCTACCGCAAACGACTACCGGCTTAATCCTCGCAATTGCCGAACGTATTGATACCTTAGTGGGTATTTTCGGGATTAATCAAATTCCGACGGGTGCTAAAGATCCTTTTGCCCTTCGCCGCGCTTCGCTTGGTGTACTAAGATTGATTACCGAGAAATCGTTGAATCTTAATTTAAGTGAATTGATCGATGCGTCGATCTCCAGTTATCAGGATATTACGCTTGAGGAGAACACTAAAAATCAATTACTCGAGTTTTTTGCTGCAAGAGAGTTGGCGATGTATCAAGCCATGAATATTCCAACACAAGCCATTCAATCGGTACAAGCACTAAAAATTACTAAGCCCACTGATCTTGCAAAAAGAGTCGATGCTGTCGCTCAGTTTAATCAGTCAGAAGAAAGCGCCGACTTGGCTGAAGCCAACAAACGCGTTAAGAACATTTTAGAAAAATCTGAATTTGATCCAACCGCTATTCAGATTGACGAAACACTTTTTGAGTCAGACGAAGCAGCTCTTTTTTCTACAATTAAGGAAAACAAAGATTTTGTTGCCAGTAGTGCCGCAAACGGCGAGTATCAAGTTGCGCTCGATAAGTTGGCGGGCTTAAAATCAGTCGTCAATAACTTTTTTGACAACGTCATGATCAATGCTGAAGATCCTAAAGTTCGTAATAACCGTCTCGCGTTAATTACTGAACTCAGAGGATTATTTTTACAAATAGCTGACATTTCGCTTCTACAAAAGTAATTGTTACTATTTGGTCTGATCAGTTAAAGGTCAGGGAACTCCTTTGGGTGTTTCCCTGACTAATCAACTATCAATAATTCTAATAACATTCGTTAGCGGCGCAGCTATGATAACAAATAACAAGCTCGTTATTCTCGACCGAGACGGTGTAATTAATCTTGATTCCGACAATTATGTAAAATCTCCGGATGAATGGATCCCCATAAACTCGAGTCTTCAAGCCATTGCCAAGCTTAATTTAGCTGGCTTTAAAGTCGCAGTTGCTACCAACCAATCCGGTATTGCCAGGGGATACTTCGATCAAGTGACCCTGACTTTGATGCATAAGAAAATGGAACTAGCGTTAGCGGAGCACGGAGCCCACATCGACGCCTTAGAATTTTGTCCGGATCATCCAGATACAGCCGGTCCCAACCGCAAGCCCAATCCGGGGATGGCGCTAAAACTTCTCGAGCTATTTCAAGCTAACCCCGCTGATACCTGGTTTATCGGCGATTCTATGTCAGATGTCAACTGTGCGCTAAATGCCGGATGCAAGCCAGCCTTAGTAAAAACAGGTAAAGGTGAGCGAACAATTGCAAAAGGAGGGCTCCCCGAAAACCTACCTATTTTTGAAAACCTTGCAGACTTTGTCAGCCAACTAATCCGCTAGTTGAATAGCTATTGTCACAACGCAACTCAGCACATTCTTGTTAACAAGTTCTCTCAATGACGTCTCAATGAGTAATCAATCTTCAAGTACTTCTGTTGCTGGTAGTATTCGATTAACCGTCTATACTTGATCGCATAATGAATCGATTTAATTATGCAGACAACCAACCTAGTAGCTCTACTTTAAATGCGACTCTCTAGTTCAACAGTTAATCTTTGTTTAAGCGGCTTATTCCTCGTCATTTGCTCAGTTCAAGCGATTGCCACAGAATCAATTGAAAAAGGTTCCAGTGAACCGATCACTGATGTGAGTAGCCAGCTCGCTCAAATTAAACAACTAATCAATCATGATCCTGCCAGTGCAAGGCAGCAGATTGATGATCTCCGTGATAATTTTGGTGATAGTGTTTCTAACGAAAATTTAGTTTTATTTGGACTCGACTGTGAACAAAATATTGTCTTGGGCCATGCACAAGAGGCAAAAGACGTCGCATCTTTAGGTCTTAAGCGCTTTGCTTCATTAGAGTTAAGTCCGAGCTATGGTGAATTAATCGTGTGTTATGGAAACGCACTAGAGTTCTTAGGTGACATTAAAACTGCGAGTAAATATTACAACCAGGGAATTCAGATCGCTGAAATGTTAGATTCAGCAAAGCTGGCAACCTATGCCTATCGCGCACGAGGTGATCTTAATGCCTACCATGGCACAGTAGAAAGTGCCCTCGCCGACTTGCATAAAGCGTATCAAGTCGCAGAAACCAATAACGATACTTTTAATTTAGGACTTGCAAAAAACTCCCTTGCAAACCTCTATGTCTATATTAAAGACTACCAAAAAGCTTTAGATATTTACTTAGAAATCCAAGAAAGCGCCTCGCAGAGCAATAACTTACTTAATCTAGCAACGACCACATACAATATCGCTCGGGTTTATCAAGATCTCGGAGAAATCGAGCAAGCGGCCAGTTACTTCAATCAGTCATATCAGGTCAGTGAAAAAATTGGCGATGATGCCGGCGTCGCATTTGCGCTGAAAGGCCTTGGTATTATTGACTTAAATCGTCAACAGATCGAATCAGCAAAAAGGCAACTTGAAAAAGCCACTGATATTTTTCGCTCTCTCGGGGAAGTTATCCAAATTGCACAAGTAAAAATTCATCTTGGTAAGGTTTACTACGAATTAGGAGATGTCGATAAAAGTATTGCGACTTATCGCAGTGCGATTCTTTTATTCGAGGAAAAAGAATCACTCCAAAATCTTAAAAAAGCATTTGAAAGTTTATCGAGAACTTACGCTGCGATTGGCGACTTTGAGCAGGCCTATCAGGCTCAAAATAAGTATATTGAGTATTTCAAACTTCACCAACAAGAAGATCGCGAACGGCGAATTACTGAAATGCGGGTCGCCTTTGATACTGAGCGTAAAGAGCATGAAAATAAGTTGCTTGTGGAAAAGAATCGTTTTACGACTTTAGAACTTGAGAAAAAATCACAACTTGCTCGTTTTCAATATTGGGTGTTAGTACTAGGCGCGCTTTTAGTACTCTCCTTGTTACTGCTTATATGGCGATACATCAGAAATAGGAAAGTACTTGAAAAGTTAGCAAGAACCGATGAGCTGACTTTACTTGCGAATCGTCGACATATCATGGAGTTCGTGGAAAAGGAATTTATACGCGTCGAGCGCGGTGGTTCAACACTCTCGTTGGTAATGTTTGATATTGATCACTTTAAGCAATTTAACGATAAGTATGGCCATAAAGTCGGCGATAGAGTATTACAAAGTGTCGCCAAGCAGTGTTTACCTTTACTCCGAAAAAGCGATATTTTAGGAAGAATTGGTGGTGAGGAATTTTTGCTGTTTCTTCCTAATACGAGCGAAAACGAAGCCTATGCGATTGCTGAACGATGCCGAATTGCAGTTAGCGAAATTCCGACGCCATTAATTGGTGATGAAGAAAAAATAACCATAAGCAGTGGACTAGTGACCTACCATAGTTATATGAGTACAGTTGATGATATGTTAAACAAGGCTGATATGGCATTATACCAAGCTAAGAAACAGGGACGAAATAAAACCTGCATCGCCGAGTAATAACTATGCCTACGCCTATCGATCGAAAACAAAAAATAGTCGCTTTGTTAAAAGGTATTGAGACAGGCGATCCTAATTCCGTCAAGGTAGTGAACGAACAAACATACATTCAGCACAACCCACAAACTCTTGAGGGCGGTGAAGGACTCGCAGCTTTATTCAAACGTCTTTCTCAGACTAACCCTAGCGTTAATATTGTAAGAATATTTGAGGATGGCGACTTTGTTTTTGGCCACACCGAATATGATTTTTCAAGTCGACGAATCGGATTTGAAGTTTTTCGATTTGACGGTGATTATGCGGTTGAGCATTGGGACAATATTCAAGCAAGGCTCGGCCCAAATCGATCGGGACGTTCTATGGTTGATGGGACAGTTGCAGTTAAAGACCTTGAAAAAACAGAAGTTAATCGAAAGTTAGTCAAAGCATTTATCCGAAATGTTGTTATCCCTCACAATATGAGTCAAATTGAACAATACGTTTGTGAAAATAGTTTTGTTGAACACAGTCCATTCTCACAAGATGGTTTAAGAGAACTAAAAAAAACATTATTACAAAATACATCGACCTCTGAGTTTAAGATTAACTATCAAACGTTGCATCGCGTTTTAGCCCAAGGCAATTTTGTTCTCAGTGTATGCGAAGGTTTCTTTGATGGTATTCATTCTTCTTTTTACGATCTTTTTCGCGTAAATAATAATAAAATCGTTGAACATTGGGACACCCGAGAGACAGTTCCAGAAAAATCAGAGTGGAAAAATAATAATGGCAAGTTTTAAGCTTTGATCCAAAATCTCAAACTTTGATGGATTAACGGTTTATCAAATTAACGCTTTGTGCAACAATTACTCAAGATAAGTACAGTCTAATCTCAATCCCCAAGGAATAATAAACAATTATTTAAAATATGGAGACTATTGATGGGAATTAGTGTTGGCAATATATTCGTTATTCTTCTGTTGATTTTACCTTTGGCGTTACTGCCAACCATAATCGCGCTAGTCAAAAAACATCAGCATACAACCGCAATCATATTAATTAATATTTTCGGTGGGCTTTTCTTTGGTATCGGCTGGATAGTGGCTTTAGTCTGGTGTTTTGTTGTACCCAACTCTCCTGAGGAAAACTTATCAAAAGCCTCAGAGTTAGAGAAACTCAATCAACTCAAAGAAAGTGGCGTTATCACTCAAGCCGAATTTGATGCACAAAAAGCTGCGGTATTAAATAGTTAGTTATCTAACAAAGCCCTCCAACTGATTATCAGCGAGGGCTTGGTAATTTGAAAATCAACAATCTGAAATGTTGAACTCTATATTTCTGCCGCTAATCGCGTCCCTTGATTGATCGCTCGTTTCGCGTCAAGCTCTGCGGCTACATCAGCCCCGCCAATTAGGTGATAAGTTTTGGTTAACCCATCGACTAAATCTCTTTTAGGTAACTGGCCTGCACAAATCACAACATTATCAACCTCAAGTATTTTAAACTCCTCGCCAATTTTAATGTGCAATCCTTGATCATCAATCTTCAAATATTCACAACCTGGCAGCATTTTAACGCCGCGTTTTGCCAGCCCAGCGCGGTGTATCCAACCCGTGGTTTTACCGAGGCCAGCACCCACCTTACTCGCTTTTCTTTGTAGTAAGAAAATTTCTCTAGGAGAAGGATGAAATTCAACCTTAACGCCATCGACACCTCCGCGTGCTTGCATGCTCATATCAACTCCCCACTCTTTCATAAAAGTCGGAATATCAAGACTTGGTGCCACACCTTCATGAGATAAATACTCACTAACATCAAAACCAATACCACCCGCACCGATAACCGCGACTTTTTTACCGACTGGCTTTTTATCTCTAAGAACATCCAGGTAACTTAACGCTTTTGGATGATCAATACCTTCAAGTTCAGGCGTTCGCGGTGTAATACCGGTTGCTAAAATAACTTCGTCGAACTCACTGTTATTGAGGCTTTCGACGTCTACATGAGTATTAAGTTTTAAATCCACTCCCGTGAGTTCTATTTGTCGAGCAAAATAGCGGATCGTTTCATAAAATTCTTCTTTACCCGGTACTTGTTTCGCATAGTTAAACTGTCCACCAATTTCATTCGCTGCATCAAAAAGCGTCACTTGATGTCCACGCTGTGCAGCTGTGGTCGCGAATGCCAAGCCCGCAGGACCAGCACCGATTACCGCCAATTTTTTAGGGGTGTTAGTCGCACTAATATTGAGCTCTGTTTCTGCACAGGCTCTTGGATTGACCAAACAACTGGTCGGCTTACCTTCAAATACATGATCTAAACAGGCTTGGTTACAGCCGATACACGTATTAATTTCATCAGCGCGATCAGTCGCGGCTTTTACCACAAAGTCAGAGTCGGCTAGCAATGGTCTCGCCATCGAAATCATATCCGCGTCGCCGCGTGCAATAACTTCCTCACCAACCTCAGGCGTATTAATTCGGTTGGAGGTAATCACCGGTACAGAGAGGGACTCTCTAACTTTCGCTGTTACCCAAGTAAACGCTGCTCTTGGGACTTTGGTCGCAATCGTTGGAATGGGGGCTTCATGCCAACCGATACCGGTATTAATAATCGAGACGCCCGCTTTTTCAATTTGTTGACCGAGCGCGACAACTTCGTCTAGGGTACTCCCTTCTTTTAACAGGTCGAGCATCGAAAGGCGGTAAATAATAATAAATTTCTCGCCAACGGCCTCCCTAACTCGGCGGACAATTTCAATCGGTAATCGAATACGGTTTTCATAATCACCCCCCCATTTATCATCGCGCTTATTGGTGTGCTTAACGATAAACTGATTAATAAAATACCCTTCCGAACCCATTATTTCGACACCATCATAACCTGCTTCTTGTGCGAGTTTTGCTGAACGGACAAAGTCGGCGATTTGACCTTCAACTTCATCTTCTGACAGTGCGCGGGGCTTAAATGGTGTAATGGGTGACTGAACTTCAGAAGGTGCGACCAGAGTGGGACTGGCGGCATATCGACCTGCATGAAGAAATTGAACACATATTTTTCCACCTTCAGCATGAACTGCATCAGTCACCTTTTTATGTTCAGCAACCTCTTGATCGTTAGTGAGGATAGCGGCGCCATGAAAAACAGCACTCTCTGGATTAATACCAATGCCTCCGGTAACGATTAATCCCACACCACCTTTGGCTCGTTCACCGTAAAAAGCGGCTAGTTTTTCAAATCCGTTTTCTGATTCCTCTAAGTTGGTGTGCATTGAACCCATCAAAACACGATTTTTGATTGTAGTGAATCCGAGATCGAGCGGAGCGAGTAAATTCGGGTATTTAGCCAAGGCTTCTGGTGTCGCAGTCATAGGTTTAGTAGTTTATTAATTAGTCAGGTTTGATTACTATAGTGATCTATTTTGACAGTGTCAAGATAGGTTGATAGGATAGCTTCATGTCGTATAAAAGTCCTGATATCCATACCGAGAAAGCCAGTTACCATCATGGTGACTTGCGTAATCAGCTATTGTCCGCTGGACTTGAAATCATTAAAACCCAAGGGATCAACGCGCTATCACTGCGTAAATTGGCTGAAAAAGTCGGCGTAAGTAGAACCGCTCCGTACCATCATTTTAAAAATAAGAATGAGTTACTCTGCGCCATCGCGGCGTTTGGTTTTCAAGTATGGACTGATCGACTCAAGACAATTCAAGACAAATCGAATATTTCAGAAGAACAGCGTTTTCGTGAGTTTGCGCAGTCTTATGTAGACTTTGCGGTTGAAAATCCGGATCTTTATGACTTAATGTTTGGTCAACCTATCTGGAAAGAAAGCCACAATACCGGGGCACTTAAAAAAGATGCCTACCCCGCTTTTCAATATCAACGTGATTTTATTAAGTCATGGCAAGACCAGGGTATATTACCTGAAGGATTCAGTGATCTTCGCTTATCTCAGGTGATTTGGAGCACACTGCACGGTATCGCTCGGTTAGTGATTGATGGGATATATTTGCAGACCAATGACTCAAAACAAGTTGCAGAAATGTGTGATTGCGCCGTTAAGTTATTTTTAATTGAGAGTCAGTCACAAAAATGAAGCTCGCGATCGATGTCCATTATAACGGTGATGACTACGCGATAGCATCGGGTGTTTTGTTTAAGGATTGGGAGTCAGCCGAAGTTGAAGCGGTCGTCAGTGTTCGCGTTGACGAAATCCTACCTTATCAATCAGGTAGTTTCTACAAGCGAGAGTTACCTTGTGTGTTGGCACTACTAAAAAAAATAAAAATCGAGCCTGAGATTATTGTCATCGATGGTTATGTAACATTAGGTGACGATCAAACAGACGGCTTAGGGGCACATTTATACAAAGCTATTGACTCTAAAATACCTATCATCGGTGTCGCTAAAAATAGCTTCTCTGGCACCGGAGAAAAATACCAGGTTTTTCGTGGTGACAGTAAAAAACCTCTCTATATTACGACGGCTGGAATGAATCTAGAAACTGCAAAAAACAAAATTAAGTCCATGCACGGAAAGTTTAGGATACCGACAATACTTAAGCGAGTAGATTCTGAATGTCGACAAATAGTTTTACCTTAAAAATAGTGATTCGTTAAAAGTAGGATATTTTTTCTCAAGGGCGGAGTTTGCCATAAAGCAGTCGTTGGAAGATTTAGAACATGACAGTGAAATTGATTCCTGAAAGTGGACGTTCAACGCCTTTGTAAGGGGTAGCTTTGTAGTTGGTTTACTTTTGTGCTATTCAAGTACAAAAGTGAAGCGACGCTAAAGCTGTCCCGCTTGACAAACTTGTTAGCTTAGTTGTTTTTTATTGCACCAGTTAGAGCAATTGGATAAGAGGTATTGTATTGTTCATAACAACCCAATACGTAGTATGCGCTCGTTTTCCCTTGTGCCATCGCAGCCAAGGAAAATGAAACGATTTCATCTTTTGCAACATGGGTTGGAGGAATAACAACTTTTTTAGCCTGACCGCATTCATCAGGGTTCGAATGTGTTTCCTCAAATGTAATCTCGATATAACCGGATTCTCTTGCCTGAATGGAGTGAATTTTTCCAGTAATAGTACCTGCTGCTTGGGCAAAGTTACTACTTACTACAAATATTACTATCGCGAATAATTTATTCATAAATTCCTCTTTGTTTGATTTTCCTGTATTACGCTAACGCTAACCTCAATTGAGGAGTTCTATTATCCTTCAATTGAAGGGTGATGTTAATATTTTTGAATGTCGACTTTTGATTTAACTAATTTATATTACGAGCGACGACTATGTGATATTCAAGTCAAACGTTTCAATCAGCAGTTCATCAAATGCTTTGCGTTGTCGAGGTAATACCCACTAAGTTAAACCAACAAAAGAGTTGCATACAGGACAATTTGCTTCTTTTGCAATTGCAGTTACTTCTATCTCACATTTTCTGCAATAACCATTTTCTAAAAAGTCATCTCGTTCATTACTTGTAATGGGAAACCCTGATGGTGGAATGGCTACTAAAGCTACATGAGCAGCACCTGAATTCTCAGCTTTGTAGGTTTCCGCTAGAAGTAATTTATCACATCCTGAATTTCTTTCCGCTAATGACCGATAGAGGAGCTCTACCAGCTTAGAATCAGAAAGTTTCGCTAAATACCTTTCGATTTCAATTTCAGTCATTGTGAATACACTTATTAGCTGGTTTTAAACAAAAGGGTAGATTCGGTGGATTCTGAGTGACCACTTTTATTTAATTAAACTTTAAATTACATAAACTCGAGCGTCAACTACGTGATGGAGTTTGCCATACACTCATCGTTTCAGCGAATCTAACCCGTGATTCACATACCTAAACTTTCAGAGTCTTTAGCCGGTAGCCACCTCAAGACAAACCCACCATTAATATCTTGAGGCCACTCTGGTTCCTCATCATCTTCCCATGATGCAACATGGAATATACAACTATCTAGCGACCATTCAACCAAAACTTCTAGACTAAAACCATCACCAGTCAAAAATTTTATATAGCTATTTAATTCTTTCAAATTTTTAGATTCTGGGCCTGTTTTATCCTTTTTTAGGACCATAGATACAGAGCCAACTTCTTCAACGTGAGCATAACTAAAATAGCTATGCCATGTTATATCTTTGTTTTTACTAAGAGCTTCTATTGTACTGAGATACGATAATTGTCATTCTGAAAATCTTCTTGCAAATTCTTGTCTGTCCAAAACGGTTCCCTTAAATTTAAACTTCGCTTACTTATTAAGATACTTATCATACTCGAAATATTTAATGCCGAACGATTGATTTCGCTAAGTGTATTTTGCATCAATCACCTATTTCAAGCTACGTATTTATGGTTCAGTGCTACTCCCAACACTTGAACCCATATTTGCTGCTTGGGTATTAGTAATATTGGAGTCATTTCCTACTTTCTTAAGCCTTCGATCAGTAAAATAGTCTTCTCTATTAATGAGAATCGTAAAAATTGAGCCAATAAACGGCAATACCCAAACGAACATCAGCTGATACGTTCGGCGCTCTTTAACCTCAAAATGTGTATGTAGAATAACGTATGAAGCTAAGGAATTCAGAATAACTAAAACTACGACGATTCCAATTAGAATATACAAACTTCCATTTTCCAATATGTACTCCTTCCTATGCTCTAACCTCAATTGAGGCGTTCTAATATCCTTCAGTTGAAGGGTGATGTTAGTATCTTTGAGTGGCTGCTTTTTTGATTCAGATTTATTCGCTCAGCGACCGCTACGTGATGAACAGAGACAAGCAAACAACATAAATTCTACCCGGCTGGATAGCCAATTTCAGATAACTCTTTTTCAAGAGCAAACAACTACTGACAGTCACTATATCGACAATCACTCACGCTATCAATCTTCAATCTCTGAGTTGTCTCGATGTTGTTCTCGCCTTCTTTTATGAGCTTCCTTTGTTGATAATGTGAATTCATTGATTAAGGAGCAATAATGGCCATCAAACGCAGTGACCTGATTGATTCTGAAAACGCTGGTTACTATCACCTGATATCCCGTTGTGTTCGACGGGCTTTCTTATGTGGTGTGGATGATGAGACCGGGGTATCTTATGAACATCGCCGTGCTTGGA
>NZ_VIKR01000004.1 GCF_007004765.1 Aliikangiella marina | reverse complement strand
GTGTGTAAGTGCTGTGAGGCATTGAGCTAACTGGTACTAATGATCCGTGTGGCTTGACCATATAACACCCAAGCGGTTTTATAGCTGTTAGAGTGGTTATGTGAAGCGACTAGAATTGATAAGAAGATAAGATTATCTTTGCAAGCTTGACTCGTTAATCTTGATTGTGAACGTAAAGAATTAGGCAACCTGCCTTACAGGTTTTGCCTGGTGATATTAGCGAACGGGAACCACCTGACTCCATCTCGAACTCAGAAGTGAAAACGTTCAGCGCCGATGATAGTGTGGGGCTTCCCCATGTGAAAGTAGGTCAACGCCAGGCATTTAATTTAAGAAAAAGCCCAGCCGAAAGGTTGGGCTTTTTCGTTTAGGAAGCCCCGTTTTTTTATTGTGTGGGACTTGCGAGGCGTCGCACCGCCCATGTGAAAGAACGTCAGGCCGAAACGTCGGACCGATTTAATTCAAAAAGAAACCCGCTCTTCAAGGCGCTTTTTTTTTGGATTAATTATTTAGCTTTGCCTGTTTTTCCGAATGACTCCATGTGATAAATCTGCCGGGAGCAGATTTAAACAGCGGAGGAACGACGCTGGCCCGAAGGGTGGAGGGCAGGAAGCCCGGAATAAAGTAGGTCACAATCTGTTGCTCCTTCACAGATTGCATACCGTCCATCCATGGACATAAACGCCAGGCCGAAACGTCGGACCGATTTAATTCAAAAAGAAACCCGCTCTTCGAGGCGGGTTTTTTTTTGGATTAATTATTTAGCTTTGCCTGTTTTTCCGAATGACTCCATGTGATAAATCTGCCGGGAGCAGATTTAAACAGCGGAGGAACGACGCTGGCCCGAAGGGTGGAGGGCAGGAAGCCCGGAATAAAGTAGTTCACAATCTGTTGCTCCTGCACAGATTGCATACCGTCCATCCATGGACATAAACGCCAGGCCGAAACGTCGGACCGATTTAATTAAAGAGAACGCCCTGCCGAAAGGTTGGGCTTTTTTTATGCCTGGAAGGTTTAGGTATTGAGGATTAACCATTAACTTTTAAGATTAGAGCTGAGTAGATTTCTGATTGAGTCGCATTGAAAAAAGATCACAAACGGGCTTTCGAAAGCGCGTATCTAAGAAATTTCTATTCGATTGCGTCCATTATCTTTTGCTAAATAAACGGCCTTATCCGCTCGTTTATAGAAAGAATCAAAATCATCATCGTGATCCATTAACTTGGTAACTCCAAAGCTTGCTGTTACATTAATACCTTCTGGCTTTAGCTCTTCGATAGCGTTTCGAATAAATTCAATTTTACTTATCGCTGCTTCAATGTCGCAATGGTCTAGGAG
Organism: Aliikangiella marina; assembly: GCF_007004765.1. Classification (GTDB taxonomy): domain Bacteria; phylum Pseudomonadota; class Gammaproteobacteria; order Enterobacterales; family Kangiellaceae; genus Aliikangiella; species Aliikangiella marina. The sequence goes on along the minus strand of NZ_VIKR01000004.1, from coordinate 555,921 downwards.
TAGCAAGAATTCTTCTCCTCCAAGTCTCGCTGCAATGTCTCCTTGACGGGTATTAGCTTTAATAACGCCTGCTACAGCTTGTAAAACTTTGTCCCCTTTATCATGGCCGTACAGATCATTAACCGATTTGAAAAAGTCGATATCTATCATAACCATACAGAGGGGTGACTCATGACGTATGGCATTAGCAATCTTAAGCGGCGCTGTTTCTATTAAATAGTGACGATTGTAAAGATGCGTTAATTGATCAATTAACGCCATCTTTTGTAATTGATCCCTTTGTTGTTTGAGGGTGATGTGAGCATTGACTCTAGCGCGGACGATGGCTGGACGTAGTGGTTTAGTTATGTAGTCAACGGCACCCAATTCCAAGCCGAGTTCTTCTTCAGCATCATCATCTTTTGCTGTCACAAAAATTATTGGTATATCCGCTGTTTCAGCGTCTTGCTTCAACGCGCGACAAACCTCATATCCATCCATAACAGGCATTTCGATATCCAACAAGATCAAATCAGGAATAGGTTCAGTAACCGCTAGTTGTAAGCTCTTTTTCCCCTCGGTTGCGACTTTAATTCGATACTGGTCATTGAGAAAGTTCGCTACCAATTGGATGTTAGCGGCGACATCATCGACTAGAAGTACAACTGGTTTATCATTTGTCGGGTTCATGCTGTTTATTCTCAAAGGCTCCTTGAAAGGCCTAAACCATTATCATGGCTCAGTTCCATTAGTGCGGATAATCTAAGTTTAGTTGAGAATTAACATCTTGGTAGGAGATTTCTTATGTAAACCATAAGAAGGCCTGAAGAGGACGCAAGCTAGAGACTCGTATGAAGCTGACTTTCTATAGGTAAACTCAATCAAATTTGACTCTATGACTAAGTTTTTAACTATAAGACGGTTAAAGCGCGCGGTAAGGATTGCTATTTATAAGATTGGATTTATAATTTTCAGAAATTTCTGAAAACACGAAAAGGCGGTCAGATGAACTTACCTGCAGAGCTAGAATCGTTAGTGGTCCATTTTGGAGAAATGGGGAGTCGCTGGGGATTTAATCGAACAGTAGGACAAATGTTTGCGGTTATAGTTTTTTCAGAAGCGCATCTTAATGCCGATCAAATAGCGAATCTCTTAGGTATTTCCCGTGGTAACGTCAGTATGGGGTTAAAGGAGCTTCAGTCTTGGCAATTGATTCGAGTCCATCACAAATCCGGTGACAGAAAAGACTATTTTAAGCCTGCCGGGGATATTTGGGAACTCGCATTGCAAGTTTTGTCTGAGAGACGAAAACGAGAAGTGGAACCAACTTTATCGATCCTTAGAGGCCAACTGATGAACGAGTCTTCGAATGACAATTTTGTCTCAGTGAAAGTCGAAGAAATCCATAACCTACTCGAACTGTTTAACTCATGGTTCGACGATATACATCGGATGAAACCAGAAAGCCTCATGACCCTACTAAAATTGGGTTCTGGGGTTGGAAAGGTACTAGATCTCAAGCATCGAATTAGCAAAAAAGACGTCAGTCAGTAACCTCTGTTTCAGCTTCCAGGAGGAAGTTATGTTAGATGTTCTCATGCTCTCTCGCATTCAGTTTGCGACCAATATTAGTTTTCATATTTTATTTCCATCTATCACGATTGCTTTGGCATGGTTTCTTTTTTATTTCAAGTTAAGACATAACATTTCGGGCCATCCAGTATGGATGCGTATTTATCGTTTTTGGGTAAAAGTTTTCGCATTGTCCTTTGCTTTGGGCGTGGTGAGCGGGATCACCATGTCGTTTCAATTTGGAACTAACTGGCCGGGTTTTATGGAGAAAGTTGGCAACATCGCCGGACCTTTATTGGGTTATGAAGTGTTAACTGCATTTTTTATGGAAGCAACTTTTCTTGGTGCTATGCTTTTCGGTGTGAGTCGGCTGCCTAACTGGTTACACACCTTATCAACTTTTTTAGTTGCTTTAGGGACCTCGATGTCTGCATTTTGGATATTAGCGCTTAACTCATGGATGCAAACCCCGCAAGGTTTTGAAATGATTGATGGTGTTGCATTTCCTGTGAGTTGGTTTGATATTATTTTTAATCCTTCTTTTCCTTATCGTTTAGCTCACACTTTAATTGCTTCAGGTTTAACCGCTGCGTTTTTAATCGCCGGACTATCAGCCTATCGGTTATTACGAGAGGATGAAAAGCTCGCACCAAAGGTGGCCTTAAAAACTGCTGTGATTACGGCGGCGGTTTTGATGCCGCTACAAATTTTGATTGGTGATCTTCATGGACTGAATACATTAGCTCATCAACCGCAAAAGGTTGCCGCGATGGAAGGCATTTGGGAGACTGAGAAAGGAGCACCTTTATTACTTTTCGCCGTACCGGATGAAACCAAAAGAGCCAACGATTTTGAAGTCGGTTTACCGAAAGTTGCGAGCCTTATTTTGACTCATGATTGGGAAGGAGAAATAAAAGGCTTGAACGAATTTGAAGGGGAGCACCCGCCAGTTAAACCGGTTTTTTATGGATTTAGAGTCATGGTTGGTATTGGCGTATTAATGTTGATTGTTAGCTGGGTGTGTGTGTGGCAAATGCGATCAAATAAATCGCTATCTCGCCCGCTCTTAACAGTATTGTTGTGGATGACATTTTCAGGCTGGATCGCAACGTTAGCGGGCTGGTATGTAACAGAGATCGGTCGCCAGCCATTTATGGTCAATGGCGTCTTAAAAGTCAGCGAGGTGGTTACCTCCATTCCACCCGGTAATGTTGCCTTTTCATTGACTGTATATCTCTTGGTTTATCTTGGCTTGCTCTATGCGTATATTCACACTCTATTTTTTATGGCGAGAAAATCAGTTCAAGTCCAAGAGTTTGAACCCCTATCATTTTCCAATCGTCAACGCCTCAGCGCCGCGCATTAACGTTCATCACCAAATAGAATTTTATGGAGTATTAACATGAATTTTGCCGAAACGCTTCCTTATGTATTTTTATTACTGATGGCGATTGCTATTTACCTGTATGCGATTCTTGATGGGTTTGATTTAGGCGTCGGTGTCTTATTACCAAGCGATAACGAGAATTTTCGCAATCAGATGATCGCTTCGATTGGTCCTTTTTGGGATGCGAATGAAACATGGTTAGTACTCGCTGTGGGCATCTTACTGATTGCTTTTCCGCATGCACACAGTATTATTTTAAGAGAGCTTTATTTGCCAACACTAGCGCTACTAATTGGTCTTATTCTGAGAGGAGTGGCCTTTGATTTCCGGGCAAAAGCGATAACTCAGTCGAAAAAGCTTTGGGACAAACTATTCAAAATCGGTTCACTAATGGCCTCTGCATCTCAAGGCTTTATGCTTGGTCTCTATGTGATGGGGTTCGAGTATTCATTCTTTTCGCTGATTTTTGCCGTGTTGAGTGCAATCTGCGTCACCGCCGCATACACCTACATAGGTTGTGCTTGGTTAGTTGTTAAAACGGAAGGAGAACTACAAAAGTTTGCCGCTAAAAAAGGTAGAGTCGCAGGTTGGATAACGGCAATAGGAATTATCAGCATTTGCATTGCCAACCCATTGATTAACCCTTCGGTGTTAGAACGATGGCTTTCGATGCCAGAGGCAATACTACTCATGTTGATTCCGCTATCGACTGGACTGCTCTTGGTCATTGTAGATCGCTACTTTAAACAGGTGCCTTTAGAAAATGATTTTGTAAGCTGGTTGCCTTATACCTGTGTTTCAGCCCTATTTGCTTTGTGCATGATGGGGCTTGCTTATAGTTTTTACCCTTATGTTATACCCAATCAATTACTTGCTGTGGAGGCGTCAAGTGCCACGGTTTCACTTGAGTTTGTTTTTTATGGTGTAGTAATTGTGCTTCCAATTATCCTCGCTTATACCTTTTTTGCCTACCGAATATTTAATGGAAAAGTCACACCACTTGAATATTATTGAACGAGCGATAACAATAAGCTATGCGCGCTGCACCAACCGGTTTGATAAATCAACGGCGACACTTTTTCGCCATAATTCATCATGAATAGTAGGAATTGGCGCAGCCCATAACCAGAATTTGTCGATTAAATAGTCGTTATCACACTCTAATAACGGCGATAATCATGCAAAAAAAAGCTCACTTTACTATAACGACTCTTTGGTTCTTCCTACTCGTTACATTCTCTCAATTTACCTTAGCATTCAATCCTTCTTCTTCAGCAGATGAGCTTTCTAGTGGGACACTAGAATTAATACATGAATCGGAAGTTATTCAAGCTCCGTTGTTATCGACTGATGTGAATATCAATATCGTCGGAATGATGGCACGAGTCATTGTCACACAAACTTTTGAAAATGAGAGCGCAAACTGGGTGGAGGGTAAATATTTATTTCCGCTCCCAGAAAAATCAGCTGTCGATACTCTAACAATGAAAATTGGAGAGCGTGTCATCGTTGGTGAAATTAAAGAAAAGCAGCAAGCCAAGAAAATTTATGAGCGTGCTAAGATTTCTGGGAAAAAGGCATCCTTAGTTGAACAGCAGCGACCGAATGTATTCAGTAACTCGGTTGCGAATATTGCTCCCTTTGAAAAGATTGAAGTTCAAATTCATTATCAACAGGATCTTACTTATTCGGCAGTTAATGGCATGTCTATTCGGTTTCCAATGACGATGACACCAAGGTATACGCCCTCAAATATCATCGAAGAAAATTATCAGGATCTTTCGCAGGGATTCGCATTCGCGCCTAGCTTTTTTAATGTTGTCGATTTACCACAGGTTTCTGCCGAGAAATCTACACATCGAGTGAATATTAACGTAGCGCTTGACTCAGGGTTGCCATTAGCGGCAATCAAGAGTAATACCCACAAGATAATTCATCAACAACAGTCCGAATCTTTACACAAAATTAAGTTATCTGGTTACAACATTAAAACGGATAGAGACTTTATTTTAAATTGGAAACCAATTGATGGCGCATCGCCTAAAGCGGCTATGTTTACCGAAACCATGAATAACGATAGTTTCGTAAGCTTGATGATTATGCCGCCGATCGGTCAGAAAGCGATTCAGCAATTAACGAGAGAGGTTATCTTTGTGATTGACACCTCGGGCTCGATGGCTGGCGAGTCAATTAAACAAGCAAAAAGTGCATTGCTACAAGGAATCGGCTCTTTGTCATCCGGTGATTACTTTAATGTAATCGAGTTTAATAGTTCTTTTAGCCGCTTATTTCAGTCATCCGTTGCAATAGATTCGCGTAGTCAAGGTAAAGCAAATCGTTTCGTTACTGGTTTAAATGCCAATGGTGGTACTGAAATGTATGCGGCGATGAACGCCGCTCTTACTGGACATCATGCCCCCACGGATCTGCGGCAAGTTATTTTTCTTACCGATGGCGCGATATCTAACGAGTCTCAATTGTTTCAATTGATTGAAGACGAGTTGAGTGATTCTCGTTTGTTTACGGTTGGTATTGGTTCGGCACCTAACGAATTTTTTATGAAACGCGCAGCTAGATTTGGCCGAGGAAGTTATACGTTTATTCATAGTGTAGAAGAAGCAGAAGCAATGCTGACTGAACTGTTTTACAAGATTTCAGCACCGGTACTGTCTAACATCAAGCTCGAGTGGCCAAAGGGATCAACGGTAGAGATGTGGCCTGATAGAATCCCAGATCTTTACGCCGGCGAGCCACTTTGGCTGAAAGCAAAAACAGATGTTTTGAATGGTGAAATATCGATTTCGGGAGAGTTAGCAGATAGTATTTGGCAGACTAAAGTATCGCTCGACAAAGGTAAAAATCAGCATGGCGTCGGCAAACTTTGGGCGCGCGAAAAAATAGCGACGATTATGAATAAAGCGCGACACGGTCGCTTAACGGAAAAAGCGCAGCAAGCCGTAACACAGGTTGCGTTGGAGCATCAGCTTGTCAGTCGGTTTACTAGTTTGGTCGCCGTCGATAAAACGCCTACGAGGATAGCGGAAGCTCTTTATAGCAGGCGTATTCAGCAAACTCGTCCTAAAGGTAGCGTGGCGCCGATTTCTTATCCGAGCACGGCTTTACAATTTACAATACCTCCTTGGATGTCAGTTATTTTAATCGTGTTGTCACTGTTTTGTTTACTGGTAGTGAAAGGCTTAAAAAAGTGATAAACGGTTTTTTACATGGGATTACGCGGTATGGTATAGGGCTCTTAAAGTCACTTGCGCTATTGCTGTTGATAGTCGGCGGGGTTGGCTTTGTCGAGCCTGCCTATATGTCATTGAAGGCCTCATTATCGCAACATTTATTAGAGACAGCTTGGCGAAAATCGGTCGCCTATCCGCAACAGAATATAAAACCGTGGCCTTGGGCTGATACCTGGCCAGTTTTTAAGCTACGTCTGCGAAAGTCGTCGTCGGTGACGGAGAGAGAAACTGCTTTAAGCGATAAGGAAAGTCAACTTAGCCGCAGCTATGTCGTTTTAGCAGATGCTAGCGGAGAGAGTTTGGCATTTGCGCCTGGGTTGGTAACGACCACGGTATACCCGGGCGATCTTGGCAATAGTCTTATCGCCGCCCACAAAGACACTCACTTTTCCTTTATGGAAGCGATGACCTACAAAGATTCGATTGAAGTTGAATATAAAGACGGTAGCACTTATCGATTTGAGATTGACCATGTCGAAATCATTGATAGCCGTCAAGAGTCTCCAATTATTAATATCAACGAGTCTCGAGTGACATTAGTTACCTGCTACCCTTTTGAACAAACATCGCAGCAAACTCCCTTCCGAATGTTGATGAGCGGAATAATGGTTGCGAATAATTAACCTTTAAACCTGTAAATTGCACTGTGCAAATTGTTGATTATTATTTATTATTGGAGTCGGACGAAGCTTCAATTTAATAACAGTACCGCCGCAAGGTAAACTTTACAGGGAATAATAATGATTACGCTGGTACAACAATATTTTTCTGAATCTGCTCAAAAATATCCACAAAAACTAGCCATTAGTTGTGAGTCGCAAGCGGTGACTTTTCGTGAGGCTGATGAGTTTTCAAATAGTTTTGCGCGCCACTTGCAAAGTCTTGGCGTCACCCGAGGATCATTCGTCCCATTTTTTATGAAAAAGAGTGTTGCTTCTGGATTGTCGATTTTATCTATCCTGAAAGCCGATAGTGCCTATGTTCCGGTAGATGTTAATTCGCCTGCACAAAGACTCGGGTCAATTCTAAAAAGTACTCAAGCGAAAGTGATTATTGCGAACAACGACAGTGAAGCGAAGTTGAAAGCGCTGATCGACGATACATCACAAGTAACCATTGTAAATATTGATGCGTTCTCGCCGACTGATACTTCCCCAATCGATTACAGCAACCTATCGATTGATATTGCTTATGTGTTATTTACTTCAGGATCAACAGGAATCCCCAAAGGGGTAATGATCCCCCATAAGGCAATTATTGATTATATTGACTGGTGTGTCGAAACCTACGAAATTACTGCAAACGATGTAGTCGCTAATCATGCACCATTGTATTTTGATAACTCGACCTTTGATCTTTACACGGCTTTTAAAAGCGGAGCTTCTCTGCACCTGGTTCATGATGAACTGAATGCGGTAATTCCGCGATTGGTGTCCTGGCTGAAGCAACGCGAAATTAGTGTATTTTTTTGTGTACCATCGGTTTTGACGATGTTACTCAAATCGCGCCGATTAAAGCCCGACAGTATGCAGCATATCAAGCATTTAATTTGTGCTGGCGAGGTGTTACCGCGAGATATTCTTGATGCCTGGATGGAAATGTATCCGCATATTCAATTCACCAACATGTACGGGCCAACTGAAATCACCGTTGATTGTAGTTATCACATGATGAAGTCTCGTCCAGAAGCAGAGTGCTTGAGCATTCCCATTGGTAAAGCTCGCAAAAACATGGAGTTATTTGTGAGGACTGAAGAGGGGAAATTAACTCAAGCGCCGGGTGTACCAGGTGAGCTACTGGTGCGCGGAACTTCAGTCGCATATGGATATCTCGGTGATACCCAAAAAACCGAAGCCGCTTTTATTCAAAACCCTAACCACAGCCTGTATCACGATCCTCTTTATTGTACAGGCGATCTGGTTAAGATAGATGAAAATGGTGACTATCTCTTCTTAGGGCGGGCCGATGATCAGATCAAGTTTCTTGGATATCGTATAGAGCTTGGAGAGATTGAGGCGTCCTTAAACAGTGTTGATGGTGTGGTTGAAGGTGTTGTGGTTTTTAACGATTCTGAAGATGAATCTCAGCGAGAAATAGGTGCGTTGGTGAGCGCTGATAATGATATGGATAGTCAAATGCTTACCCAAGCTTTACAGGAAAAACTTCCGAGTTACATGGTTCCCTCTCGTATTGTGTTTTCTTCACAAGAATATCCTAGAACCCCAAATGGTAAATACAATCGTAAAGCCATAAAATCTCTAGTGTTTGGCAATAGTTGAACAAAACTTTAGACAGTTGACAGAAAATCTCATTAGTCAATTTTCCAGTGGGTAAATTGAAACGAAGCAAGCAAAACTGTCTATAATCTAGCTAATGGACTAATCACTAGGGGGCAGACTTTGTCAGAAGCGAACCAAATTCAATCGCTTAAAATTCTAGTCGTCGATGACGACGAATTGATGCTGGATCAAGTTTCGCTCACTTTAGATAAGTTAGGTATTGATGAAGTTGCGCTAATGTCAAATGGCGCCGACGCTTTGGCTGCGGTTAAGAATGGTGGCCGCTTTGATGTCGTTTTTCTCGATTTGAATATGCCTGAAATGGATGGCATTGAAGTCATGAGAAAACTTGCTGAGTATGAATACGCTGGTTCGGTAGCGCTGTTTAGTGCTGAAGACTTTCGCATTCTTAAAACCGCTGAAAGCCTTGCTGGAGCCCACGATTTAAATATTCTAGGGACATTGAGCAAACCTGTGACGGTTAACTCAGTGATCGATTTGTTTTCGCGTTTTAACAACCATTTACCGAAACAGGCGAGCAAGCCGGTAGAGAAATTTACACGAGAGCAAGTGCTCGCTGCTATTGAGGCCAATCAGATTCAGCCCTATTACCAGCCCAAAGTTAGAGCCACTGATCACAAACTGGTTTCGGCGGAAGTGTTAGCCCGCTGGATTGTACCCAATGGAGAAATTATTACGCCGAGCGCTTTTATTCCGGTTGCTGAAGAGTCTGGGATTATTGATCGACTAACTACCGCCTTGTTTGAACAAGCGATGACCGCCTTTGGTCAATGGCTGCAAAGCGGCCTGGCCTTTAGTTTAGGGTTTAATATTAGCGCCGATAATCTTGACCGGGTTGACTTCCCTGAAAAATTGTCAAATATCGCGAGCCAATACGGAGTCCAGCCACGCCAAATCGAACTTGAAGTGACAGAAAGCCGCTTGATGGAGAATTTAACCACTTGTTTGGACGTGCTCACTCGGTTGAGGCTAAAAGGGTTTGGCTTGTCGATCGATGATTTTGGAACCGGCTACTCCTCAATGGCACAGTTAAATCAAGTACCTTTCACAGAACTCAAGATTGATCGTGCGTTTGTGCAGGGCGCCCGAGTCGACCCTGCTGCACTGGCGATTCTAGAAGCAAGTGTTGAGCTCGCCAAAAAACTCGATATGACGGTCGTTGCCGAAGGGGTAGAGGACGAGTTTGAGAGCGAAATGGTTAATCGGTTAGGGTGTGACATCATTCAAGGATACTTTATTGCCAGACCGATGCCTGCCGAGGACTTCGAGCGGTGGGCTCGCAACCATTTCAAAGATAACTAAGACGCAGTTTGTCCGTTCACGGCTTGATTTTAAATGCATACAAGCTTTAGCAATCACCAAAAATATCCCTCTTTTTTGGTTTTCCTCATGTATACTTAACAAATACTAATATTTAATGCTAAGTCATTGATATAATTAAAATAACATTCGGGACATTGTTTAAGTGGATTTTTATTTAGCCAAAACAAGGTTGTTTGGTTTGTCGCTTTGTCATATTACCAGCCCTCGGAGGATTGGATTAAGCGGCTTTTTCTGGGTCTTGTTGGCCCTATCCTCAGTCATAAGTTCATATTCTGTTGCGGCTCAAGTCGAACTCACTAGGGAGGAAAAAGCTTGGCTCGCGGAGAATCCAGTGATTCGAGTAGCTCACTCTAGTCAGTATGAGCCACTGACGATAGACAATGGCAGTGAAATTGTCGGGGTCCTACCTGATTACTATCGACTGCTTGGCGAGAAGCTTTCCGTTAAATTCGAATATGTTGATATCGACTGGCGAGACGTTTATGACAAACTCGCCCAAAAAGAATTTCATCTTATCGCTTTAATGGATAAAAGAGTTGGGGCTCAGCAAAATTTATTAGTCGGTGAGCCAATTTTTCATGCACTTGCCACCGTATTCGCCAGAAAAGATCGAACATTTGATATTAAATCGCTCGAAGATATAGCCACTCGAAGCGTTGCTTACAATCAAAATTTAATATTATTGAGTAACTTTCTGAGTCAATCAAAACACCCCTCTATCGTCGCTCGGCCTAACTCACTTTCTGCTTTACAAGCACTGTTAGAAGGTGAGGCTGACGTAATGCTGGGGGCAAATATCGATGGTTATTATCTTGCCAAGCACTTTATTCAAGAACTTGAGCCCGTTTATTATTCAGACGAACTGAAAGCAACTATGGGCCCCGCCGTTCGTCAACAAGATAAAATATTACTTTCAATTTTAAATAAGGCGGTATCTTCAGTTACTTTTGCTGAGAGGCAGGCCATCATCGAAAAGTGGAATGTTGATGTCCGTCAAAGCTCAGCGAGTAGCCTTCTTAATCAAGAGCAAAAGACATGGGTTGCTGACAATCCTGTTATCCCTTTTTATACAACAGCATTTTCTCCACCTTATAATTATTTGACTCGCCAAAACCAGTTTGTCGGTATTACCGCGGATATCTTAAAAGGAATTGAGAAAAGAACTGGGTTGAAATTTGAAATAAATGCAGGTGATGAGGCAAGTGTCACTAAGCAACTGAGACAGAAAAGTTTGGGGCTTTTGGGTATATTGCCCCAGACAGGAATTGATGAATCGCAAGTAGAGTATTTTCCATCCGAATCGCTCGTAAAAGGCTATGTGTCTTTGTTTGGGCCGACTGAACAGAAAGGTAAGCTAAGTCTCAAAGATATTAATAACCAAGTGATTGCAACTAGTCCGAGCTTTGAATTGAGTTTTGCTGAAGAACTACTTAGTCGTAACAAGCGTGTTGTTATTAACAAAGCTGATCGTGCCATCGGCTCTTTGCTTGCGAGCCAGTCGAATTACTTCATTCAAGTTGACCAGATTGCAGATTTTTATTTGAAGGAGAGTCAGGTTACCAATATCGATAAAATTTATACGTGGCCAACAGCAATTAATGGTTCGTTTTGGTTGCCCAAGAATCAAACTATTCTTGCGCAAATCATTCAAGTCGCTCTGGAAGATATTCGACAAACTGAGTTGCAAAGTATTTTGAACCGATGGCATGGCAGAATTATCGATTTTGATGCTCTAAACCTCTCTCAAGCTGAACTCGACTGGTTACGAAGTCACTCGGTCATTAAAGTTGGAAACTCACTGGACTATCCGCCATTTGATTTTAACGTCAATGGTCAACCTCAAGGTTACTCGGTTGATTACATCAAGTTGTTAGCAGAAAAATTAAACTTAAACATTGAATTCGAACAGGATACTTGGCCAAATTTATTGCAAAAATTGCGGGCGCAAGAGTTGGATGTTTTAGTCAGTATTTCGACGAGTAGTCAAGAAGCAGGCATGGGCATTCATTTTAGCGAACCATACAAATACACACCGATCGCCTTAATTGCTCGGACTGAAAATCAAGGAAAGATTGATTTTGAGCGCTTGTCGGGAAAAACGATTGCCATTGGTAATATAAGCGAAGATTTAAAAAGTGCATTACAACAACGATTTCCCGAGTCTAAGTACATTGAGTTTTCTGATAATCTCGACTCGATGAAAGCCGTATCGTTTGGTGATGCCGACGTGACTATCATTACGTTACCTGTTGCTAATTATATTATCAGAAACAACTTTCTCACTAACCTCGTTGCGGTTGATGAGATTAGTCAAATAGCCGGTGCGAATATGGAGCATCGGCTCGCAGTTAAGTCGAGCTGGCCCGAGTTGGTGAGTATTCTTGATAAAGCGAAAGCAACGCTACGACAACAATCGCTCAATGAATTGGATAACAAGTGGATCAATATTTCTCGTAGCCCCGTTACCATGTCAAGCGAAGAGATCGCATTATCTGTCGATGAAAAACTATTGCTTGGTGAGTTGCCTCCGTTAAAGTTCAGTGGTGGTAACTGGAAACCGATGGCTGTGATTGCTGAAGATGGTAGTTTTTCTGGTTTAATTGCGGACTATTTGTCGGTTGTTTCCGAGAAAACCGGCATTGAATTTCAGTATGTTCCCAAAAACTCATGGTCTGATGTTATTGAAGGTTATCGAACCGAAAAACTTGATTTATTACCTGCCGTAGAATCTGCGCTCAATGTTGGTAGAGAAACACTCTTTTCTGATTCATATATCTCATTTCCAATGGTAATCGTAACCGGCGATGAAGTCAGTTTTATTAGAGATACTCGGCAACTTAATGGGAGAAAAGTTGCCGTCGGTAAAAACTATGCAAGCTTTGATTACTTGCGAGCGAACTATCCTGACATCGAGTTAGTTGAAGTCGAAGATGTCAAAGAAGGGTTGTTAAAGGTCGTTAACAGTGAGACCTATGCATTTGTTGGCCACCTAGCGACAGCCGTTAATTATATTCAAGAGCTTGGTCTAAAAAATCTAAAGATCGTCGGCGAAACAGATTTTACCTATCAACACCGAATTGGGATTTCAACTAAATACGATCGGGTGTTACCGATTATCAATAAAGCGTTAGCATCTATGACAACAGAAGAGCATCGCTTAATTTATGATAAATGGTTGCCGGTTGAATATGATCAAGGCTTAGATTATGCCTATATTTCAAAAATTGTCGGTATTGTCATTTTTATTGCGGCTTCGGTCATCATCATTATATCGATCTGGAATCGTAAGCTGGCTCTGGAAATTATTGAGCGAAAGAAAGTAGAGGAAAAGCTTGCTGAAGCGAAAGATAGAGCAGAGAGTGCGACCAAAGCAAAAAGTACTTTTCTTGCTAACATGTCACACGAAATAAGAACACCAATGAATGCTATTTTAGGTTATGCGCAATTACTCAACAAGGATAAGGACTTATCCGAAGAAAACCACTATGTTGTAGAAACCATTAATCGTAGTGGAGAGCATTTGCTTGGCTTGATCAACGATATGCTTGATATGTCTAAAATTGAAGCCGGTCGAATGGAGGTTACCACAATCGACTTTAACCTCAGGGAGTTGATTGATGACATTATCACCATGATGGATGTTAATGCGCGTTATAAAGATCTTCGTCTTGAAATTGATGTTGATAATGACGTGCCGATTTTTGTCAGAGGTGATGAAGGTAAGCTAAGACAAATATTAATCAATTTGATCGGTAATGCAATAAAGTTTACCGACACTGGAACCGTAGGGGTATCAATCTCAGTCGTCGAAAAAAATGAAAACCTCCACGTTATCCAATTTAAAATATCCGATACCGGTATCGGAATTAGTCGGGATAAGCTGTCAACGATTTTCGATGCGTTCTCACAAGCCGAGGGCGGTCAGCTGGTTGGTGGAACTGGATTAGGTCTACCAATTAGTTTACAGCTCGCGAGAATGATGCACGGTGATATTCAAGTCGATAGTGAGCCAGGCAAGGGGAGCGACTTTTATTTTGTGACTAGGTTGTATGCTTCTGGCGCAAAAGCGCTTGTCAAACAAGATAGAACCAAAAAAGTCAAAGGCGCGGCGTTAGGCGAAAAAATTCCGACTGTACTCATTGTTGATGATCAACCGACAAACCGAATGTTACTCAATCGAATACTCAAACGTCATGACTTTCCGACACTTCAAGCGGAAAATGGAAAAGTCGCTATTGAAGTTTATCTAAAACATCGCCCTCCAGTTATTCTAATGGATTCTGTGATGCCTGTGCTTGACGGTGTGTCCGCGATTAAAAAAATAAGAGAAGCACAATCGGAAGACGAGAATTTAACGATCATTGGTGTAACCGCAAATGTATTGGAGAGTGAAATTAATGCGCTTGAAAGTGCGGGGGCTAATACCGTGTTGAAAAAGCCCGTTCAATTAGACAAGCTTTTAATGACGATATCTGAATACAATGGGCTAAGGCTTGTCTACGAAGAAAGTACGATTGAAAACAATGAAGATGATTTAGACCGCAACCCAAACGTGTTTGAAGAATTACCTGATGATATAAGAAGACGGATTATTGATGCCCTTAAAATAGGCAAAATAGCAGAGCTAAGGCAATTGGTATTTGTTGTCAAAGAATGGGATATGGATAAAGGTAAAGTCTTCGAAAGTATGGTGAAGCGTTATGATCTGAAGGGTTTAAAGCGACACTTTTTATAGAGCAATGAGATAAACGAAATTTTCAGAGAGTATATTTTTATTTGCACGCAATGCTTGCTGTTCTCTCTATTGGGATTAAGTCACCGATTGTTAAAATGATAAACAGTTAATATTTTTTGTTTTTGCTTCCCGTTATTTTAGACAGTACAAACGCTTTTAAAAGATCAGTTTAGTGAGTGTGTGATAGTTATGGTGGGCGAAGCGAAGACAAAAAATTAAGGGTATCAGTCCCATGGAGGGTCACAATCCCATGAAGTCAGGTATACGAAAAACAGGCATCAGCAATTTAGGTATCGGAAATTCAGTCAATAATCGTCGTGATTTTGACGTCGCGATTGTTGATGATGATGACTTAATGTTAAGTCAAGTAAGTTTAATCTTAGAAACTTTGGGGATAGAAAACTCTCACTTAATTGAGAGTGGAGAGGAATTGTTGCTAGCCATCGATTCGGGAAGTAAGTTTGATCTGCTCATTGTTGATCTAAATATGCCCGGCATCGATGGTGTCGAAGTCATTCGCGGACTTGCCGCACGTAATTATGCAGGTGCGTTAGCGCTTTTTAGTGGTGAGGATTATCGTGTACTAAAAACAGCGGAATGTCTTGCTCAAGCGTATGAGCTCAATGTTTTGGGAACGCTTTCAAAACCAGTTACTCCAGATCAGATGGGGGAACTTTTGAGTAAATATGATCCGGCTGACAGTCGTTATACTCGCCCTTTGGTCAAACCGGTGAGGGGCGATGTACTGCAGGAAGCGGTTCAAAAAGATAGGATTACGCCCTATTTTCAGCCAAAACTTGACCGTAATAAGAAGATTGCCTCCGCTGAAGTTCTTGCCAGATGGCAAGACAATAATCAGCTGTTTATCCCTCCCATCGCTTTTATTCCGGTTGCTGAAGATACTGGAATCATTCAGGAGTTGACGCTATCGGTATTTAAACAGTCAGTCGCTCATTTCAGTCGGTGGTTAGCCATGGGGTATAAGTTTAAGTTAGCGGTTAATATCAGTACCGAAAACCTCAAAGAGTTGACTTTTCCCGATCAATTGGAAGAAATCGCGTCAAAATATCACGTTTCCTGTGATCAAATCATTTTAGAACTAACAGAAAGCCGCCTAATGGAAAATCTCGTTAAGGGCCTTGATGTGCTGTCACGCCTGAGATTAAAAGGTTTTGCCTTATCGATTGACGACTTTGGCACCGGTTATTCGAGTATGGAGCATTTAAACCGGATACCGTTTAATGAGTTAAAGATAGATCGCGCATTTGTTCATGATGTTCACCAGGATCCGGCAGCCTCGGCTATTTTGGAGTCTAGTACCAGCCTTGCCAAAAAACTGCGAATGGTCACTGTGGCAGAAGGGGTGGAAACGCCCGAAGATTGGCGATCTGTGGTTAATGTCGGTTGTGACTTAATCCAAGGCTTTTACCGCGCCAAACCCATGGCTCCAGAACAGTTTGAATCTTGGCTGGTTACAAATAGCAAAGTAGCCTAAACTGTGATGGCGGTTATATTTTATCCAATAGAGCGTTTTATCTATATATGAGATATGGTAGTGTTGTAGGAATGACAGAAAGGTGACTAAAGTTGGCTAGGTGTAAGTAGTGCTTGAGAAAGTCTTCAAACTCGGTGGAATTCAGAGAACAATCGTTGTTTTCACGATTACGGTCGCCCTATTCGCGATTTTGAGCGTCGAAATCTTTCTGATGAGTTATAACCAGCGAAATATGGAAGATAATGTTCTCAACTTAGCGGTGTCGAAAACTGAGTTCATCGCTGGTCGAAGTGCGGGTTTAATTATATTAGATAATGCTGAGCTATTAGAGACCCAATTAGCGACATTGGTCAACGAGCCCTTAGTTCTGTCGATTTTGGTGAGTAAAGTTAATGAAGAAAGTGGCAAACTTGAAAACTTCTTAGCACTGAAAGAATCGCTCCAGCTTCCTGTTAATTCGGAAATCTCTCGTTCAAGCCAAGTTATTACAGATAACTTCATTGAGGTTGTAAGACCCATTTCTCTTGATAACGATGTGGTTGGAAGTGTTCGTTTACTTTACGATACCAGTGAGTTAAATCGTTACTGGACAGAGTCTCTGTCGATGTCCTTAATGGCATTTGTTACTGTCGCTATTTTAGCGCTCTTAGTTTCTATTATTTTCTCGCGAAAAATCGTTGGGCCGGTTCGTCACCTAGCTTCGCGTACCCATGAAATCGCAGACCGAAAAGATTACTCAATCCGAGTTAAAAATCGCCAGTCCGATGAAATTGGTGAGCTTACTGACACTTTCAATTTCATGATGGATGAAATTGAGAAAAAAGATCAACAACAACATCGCGTAGAAGAAGAAATTCGTGAACTCAACGCCAATCTAGAAAAAATGATAAACGAGCGAACGAGTGAGTTACTGTTAGCTAAAAACGTTGCCGAAGGGGCTAACAAAGCAAAGAGTTTATTTTTGGCTAATATGTCGCATGAAATTCGTACACCGATGAATGCGATATTAGGATATGCTCAGTTGATGGCTAAAGATACCAGCCTCAATGAAAAGAATAGAAATATTGCCGATACGATCAATAAGTGTGGTGATGAGCTCCTCGAGTTGATTAATGATGTGCTTGACATGTCTAAACTCGAAGCTGAGCAAATGGAAATTCTTTGTAATGATTTTGAACTCTACCAACTGATTTCGGATATCGAGTCAACGATTCGGCCTCAGGCTGAAGAAAAAGAAATTAGCTTTAGTATTGAGTTCAGCGAAGATCTGCCTCGCTATGTCTATGGTGATAGAATTAAACTTCGTCAGGTCCTGTTAAATTTATTGAGTAATTCCGTCAAATTTACAGAGCACGGTGCAATTGCATTGAAAGTTTTTGTCGACTCGCTCGAAGCCGATGAGTTTACCCTCCAATTTGAAGTGTCAGACACAGGTGTTGGGATTCCTCAAGAAAGATTTAGTGATATTTTCAATCCGTTTTCTCAAGCGCAAATGGGGATTCAACTTGGTGGCACTGGTTTAGGTCTGCCACTCAGTCAACAAATTGTTCGGTTAATGGGGGGTAAGATTTGGTTGACGAGTGAAGTAGGTGCCGGTAGTCAGTTCTCTTTCCAAATAAAAATACTTCGTTCAAGTGTTGATAAAATTAAAGAGTCGATAAAAGTTAGACCGGTGGCGGGCTTGGCTGAGGGGCAAGAGATTCCATTAGTGATGATCGTCGATGACAAGCAAAGTAATCGCGAACTCCTGAATAAAATTCTCAGTCCAATGGGATTTCCGATTGTTGAGGCTCAGGATGGCTTAGACGCAATCAAGCTATACAAAAAGCATCAGCCGAAGATAGTGTTGATGGATATTCTAATGCCAAGGCTGAATGGCGTTGAAGCAACCAAGCAGATAAAACAATTACCCGGGGGAAAAAATACCGTCATCATTGGTGTTACTGCCAGCGCTGTGGAAGCCGAAATTCAAAACATCTATCGATGCGGTGCAAATGACGTGCTGCAAAAGCCAATCCAGCTTGATGAGCTTTTGATGACTATGGCAAAGCACACCAAGCTAAAATTAATTTATCTTGAAGACTTATCGAAGACGCTTCCGGCTCAAAATAAAGTTCGAAAAGTCACTGTGTTAAGCAGAGATGACATAGATAAGATGCCAGAGGCGCTAAAAACTGACATTGTCCAATGCGTTAAATCAGGCAACATTGCGAGTTTGAGAAAACTTGTTACTGGTGTGAAAGGCTGGGATGAAGTTAAAGGTAAAAAGTTTGAAACAATGGTTAAGCAATTCATGTTGAAAGAGCTGAAATTGGTTTTTGTTAATGAAGTGTCGGAAGACAACACGTCAGATTGACAAGGAGTTTGCTGTTTTAATAATAGCGCTCACCAGTGAATATGATCCTTAGCATGTCGTTCGTATTTTTATGAATGCCGATAGTTGAGAATTAAAAAAAGATAGACCACGAAAAAAGCAAAAGGAAAGCAACGGTAAGAAAGAGAAAGACCGGCAATAAAAGTTTCGATAGTAAGAGTTCTAGTATATTTTCTCTTCCTCCATTAATTGAAAACGCTGTTTAGGGCCGAGCAAAGGATGACCAAACAACTGAAGTTTTTCAGAAATAGATGGAAATTGTTAGCCCTACTTGTTGGCAGTTTGAGCCTGCTGGTTATTGTTTACGAGATAATCAATCACGACCTTGTTGAGAGACAAAAACAGCAACAAATCCAAACAATTATCAAAAATACTCAATCATTATCGCAACTAAGAAAAGCCGTTTTAGTCGATGCGATCCTTTCTCCAGGTTATGAGCCAACTATTACTAACCATGATAAACCACTTGGTAGTCGCTTGCCTTTGTCCGATAAACTAACGGTATCACTATCCAATTTACTAGGGAACCGTGAGGGTATCCATGTCAATGTTTTGAGCAATTTAAATTTTACCAATAGTTTTAACCCTGCTATCAAAAATAGTGAGTTTCTGCAGTCCGCCTGGGAGCAATTTAATAGCTCACACAGTGCTAGAAAGGCTTCGGAATATCGACAAGAGTTAGTGGTTATTGGTAGTAAGGAAATACTTAAAGTTGCCATTCCAGATAAGCTTACCGCTGAGTGTGTAACATGCCATGTTTTAGCGACTAATCAAAATACACAAGGTTTAAGGATTGGTGATACCGTAGGGTTAATCGAAGCGAATATACCAATTGTAATTGAGTCAGAATCCAGTGTAACAAGATCGCTTGTTTTAACCTCCTATGGGTTCTTAGTTATAGCTTCCTTAGTTTTTTTTCTATTTATTCTCACGCAACGTTTAAGGAGTCTTTCCGGGCCTAAAAAACACGAAATTGCGCTGACACAAATCAAGCAGTCCAACCACGTGGAAGTTGTTAAGCAAGCAATTGCAGGAATTCAAGATGCAGCCGCCATTTTAGTTGAAGGTCAATGGTTAGCTTGCAACGAGGCGTTGCTAAAATTATTTGGCTCGCCGAGTCAAACTTTGTTATTTCAGCATCCGCCAGATGCGCTGATTAAACTGTTTAAAACTGACGGTTCTAAGACTCAATTGAGCTTTAATGGGCTTTACCGTGAGGCGTTGGAAACGAAACCGATAAGGCTAACCGCTGAAATTTCAAAACTTGACGGAGAGATAAGCGCCATTAACGTTTCTGTTGTAGTCATTAATATGGCAAACACAAACGTATTTCAAGTCATCTTTAGCGATCATGAGCGAGACGGAAGCGCCCAAGAAAACACAATTAATGATCAATTTGAGCGCTTTTTAGAAGGCCTTAAATCTTTTTCTGAGTCACTAGAAATAGGCGTCGGAATTGCAGACCTCAACGGTATCACTATTTATGAAAACGCTGCCTTAACGGAACTGACTAAAGGCGAAGCTGGCGATGATATATCGCATAAAGCCAACTTGCGCGATTATTATGCGCCATGGGCATTGCAGAAGATAGAACAAGAGGTGATGCCAGGGCTATTGGCCAACGGCGAATGGTCTGGTGATCTCGAGCTTCGATCAAGAACGGGCAAAGTTTACCAAACGAGAGAAAAATTTTTCTACCTGTACAAAAATGAAAAGCCTCACCTGATTGTCGATATTATTATTAATATCAGTGAGCATAAAAAACTACAGAAGGCACTGGCAGAAAGTCGGCGTTTAGCGAGTGCGGCAAGCCAGTCTAAAAATTTATTTCTTGCCAATATGTCCCATGAAATACGCACCCCTTTGAATGCGATTTTGGGCTATACCGATCTACTGCAAAGAGATAATTCGATGACAGAAGATAATTTATCAATCATCCGAACGGTTAGTCGCAGTGGAAAACACTTGCTTACCGTTATTGATGGTATTTTAGATATGTCTAATGTAAGGTCCGGTAAGCTTGCTTTGGCTGAGGTCGACTTTGATCTTCATTCGTTACTCCATGATATCGTCGCGACCTGTAAAGCCGATATTCATAGTGACGTGCTTGAACTGGCTCTACAGATTGATGACGAGGTATCTCAGTACGTTTACGGTGACCAAAGTAAGCTTCAGCAAGTGCTTGTCAATCTAATCGATAATGCGATTAAGTTTACGCAAGAAGGAAAGATTTTAGTCCAGGTAAGCCTCATCGAAGATTCATTAGAGAGTATTAAGTTGAAGTTTATCGTTAGCGACACGGGTAGTGGAATCAGTCAGCGGAATATAACGAAAATATTTAAACCTTTTAACCAGACGGCTGAGAGAGGTGTTCAAGAAGGGACCGGACTTGGGCTTGCCATTAGTAAGAAAATTATCGAGTTGATGGGAGGCGATATTAGTGTCGCGAGTGTGTTAGGTGAAGGGAGTGAATTTAAGGTAGAACTCCGGTTACTCAAATCGACAGCACAACACATACTGCAACAAGGAAAACCAACTGATATCATCGGTTTTCAGTCGGAGCAACCATTACCGAGTGTTTTATTAGTCGACGATGTCGCGATCAATAGAGATTTATTAAATCGAGTGCTCAAACCACTGGGTTTTCCTATTATTGAGGCAGGTAATGGTAGGCAAGCTGTTGAGGTTTTTAAGAGTCAGCGACCTGCTATCATATTAATGGACGTTGTTATGCCTGAAATGGATGGCATTGAGGCAACTAAAAAAATTCGCTCGCTATCCGGTGGTGACAAGGTACTCATTATCGCTGTTACCGCATCGGCTATGGATGAGGAAGTCAGCCAAATCATTGAAGTCGGTGCCAATCATGTTCAAAAAAAGCCGATTGATTTAAATGCGTTATTGAGACTCATTGCCACTCATCAGAAGTTGAAGATTATTTATCAACAACAAACAATAGAAGAGTCGCAATTTAGAAACGAAATACGATTATTAGAAGATAAATTTATATTGCTTCCTGATGAAATTCGGAGTGAAATGAAGAAGGCATTAAAGGTGGGCCAAGTAGCGCGCCTGAGAGAGCTGGTTATACCTTTACAGCAAGTCGATGTTGACGTGGCGAATGCCTTTGAGGTTATGATTGATAATTACCAGTTGAAAGAACTAAAATCTTTATATAATAAATACTAACTAATATCGAGCAAACAACAGCGTTTATAAATCCTAAAGTAGGGCGGTAAGATGGTAGAAGAGAAAGATAATTCGATAATTTTAGTTGCAGATGATAACCCGAACAATTTACAGGTTATGGAGTCGATGTTGAGCGAATTTGGTTTCGACATCCGTGTTGCAATGAATGGTGTGGAAGCATTGGCGAGTGTCAATGAAGACCCGCCTGATTTAGTTGTATTAGATATTCATATGCCTGAGATGGATGGTTATGAAACTTGTCAGCGTTTAAAGCAACAAGAAACCACAAGAGATATTCCGGTAATTTTCGCCTCGGCAATGAATGAAGAATTTAACAAAGTCAAAGGATTTGAAATTGGCGCGGTTGATTACGTAGCAAAGCCCATTAACATGGAAGAACTCCGTGCACGAGTTACCGTTCATTTGCAACTAGCAAAACAGCGAAAAACCTTGCAAACCCAAGCAAGAGAGCTCAAGGCTTTTAACGATACTATGTTGGAAAGAGAGATGAGAGTGATAGAGCTTAAAAAGGAAGTTAACAAGCTTTCGCGTGAACTTGGCCGAGCAGAACCTTATTCCCATGTCGATTAGGGCTAATTTACTTTAGGTTATGGCAAAGTATTCAAGTCGGGTCATTCGTCAGTCTCTAAACAGGGTTTTACTTGTCCTGCTTGTTTTTTTGCTTATTGCAGGAGGATACGCCTGGCATAGCCTTACAACCACCAGTGAGTATGATAAACGAGTAGCATTACGTTCGTTAACCTCGATAACTGAGGCGATAAATACTCGCGTAAATGATTATTGGGTGCCGCAAAAGTTACAGCGATTAAACCTTTGGTTAGTTCACCATCGGTTTCATGAGCTCTTTCAAGCGACCGACACTGTTATTGATCCCGAACAGGTCAATGAGTTGATTAAACAACTCGTCAAAGAGTTAAGCTACACAAACGCTTATATCATATCTAAAGACGGAACCGTCGTCTTCTCGACGAATCAAGAATCGGTCAATAAAAAGATAAACTTTTTTTTGGACTATCCAGAGAAAGTTTACCGGCTTGCGCAAGGTGACGATATTTTTGTGCCACCGGTCAAAAGTAGCCAAGGAAATATCTCATTTGGTGTCACCATCAAAACCGAGAAAAACACCGAGTCACTTAGGTTAGTGGTTCAGTCCGCGGAACTCACTGACTTCTATCAAGCCGTAAAAGCTCATTCTATTTTCGACTCATTGGATACCTTTTTATTTGATAAAAATGCAAGAATCATCACTCCCAGTAACTTTGTGTTTACTGGCAATAATAAAGTATTAAACACAGAGCTGAGAGTACCGTCAAAATCTCAACAGGGACAAACACCGCTCAACCAGATGGCACTCAAAGCAATGCGCAAGGGACAGGGAGTTATCGAGAATAGTTACCAGAGTTTTCGTGATACCAAAGTGGTTGGTGCTTGGCTTTGGAATGAATCACTCGGGATCGGTATTGCTGCGGAAATCGCGGAAAGTGAAATAAATCGATTTGCTTTGCCGGTTACATCAATGTTCACCATTCAATTTATTTTGATTGCATTACTTTGTACGGTAATCGGTATCATCGGAGTGAATATGTACAATGTTTCTCGAAGAACCATTGATACCGCAAGCAAAGAGTTAGGTTCGATGATTCAGTTTGCCTCAACCGCAATAATCACCTTTGCTGAGAATGGCCAAGTAAAGTCACTTAATCGTGCTGCAGAAAAAGTTTTTGCCTGTAGCGAAATCGACGCACGAGATAATGATATAAGTTTTTTTATGCCGACCATTGATACTCAAGATTTTAAACGATGGAAAAAATCAGTTAGCCGTAAAACGGTATTTACTTTTCCACAAATTAATGTCTTTGATATTAATAACCATGACTTCCCCGCGCATGTTTTAATCAGTCGCCATTCTATTGCCGAAGAAGCATTCTTTTCAGCGATGGTGACAAATTTGTCGAAAGTACATTTAATGGAAGACAAATTACTACAGCTGAAAGGAGCTGTGGAGCAAAGTGTGGCCTCGGTTCTAATAGCGGATACAAGCGGTTTTATTGAATATGCAAACCCGGCTTTTTGCGAATTGGCGCTGATAGAAAAGGCCAACTTAATCGGTAAAAATGTCAAAACTTTAGCGTTCGAAATTTCCTCAAAAAGTAATGATAAAGATTTATGGAAATCGGTAGTCAACGGCGAGCCCTGGGAAGGTGAAATTTGTCATGCTTCAGCCAGAGGACAGACTCGATGGCAATCCATTTTAGTGACACCCGTCAAAGATAGAAATGGGGAAGTAGGCCACTTTCTCGCAATTATGGATGACATCACTGAACGCAAGCGAGCGGAAGTTGCATTAATGAAAAGCCGAAAGCTTTTGGAAGATGCTGAGCGAATCGCCAAATTAGGCAGTTGGGAGTGGGATTTAGAAACGGATTTATATGTCTACTCGACAGAAATGTTTGAATTAATGGGAATGAAGACTCGCCGCAATCCGGTGACTTTTGAGCAAGTCATAAGCCGTGTCCATTCTGAAGATCGATTTTCGTTTCTCGATCAACGAAAAAAAGCATTATTTCAATATGAAAACTTTCAGGCCGAGTTTCGAATTATTATCGAAGGTCAGAATGATAGGGTATTAAGTGTTGATGCGGAAGTAGAAAGAAATGAGGACGGCGAGCCGATAAAAATGCTTGGAATTGCGCGAGATATCACCGACTTCAAGCAACAACAAAGAGAGCAAGAAAAGCAAAATATCGCGTTGGATAACTCTCGTCGAGCGGCGCTCAGCATTATGCAGGATGTAGAGCAACAAAAGAAAAAGGCAGAAAAAGCGGCGAGAGAATTAGAAGAATCGCAAAAGAAACTTGAGAAAGCACGGGTTGAAGCTGAAGCAGCGAGTGAAGCCAAGTCACGCTTTTTAGCCACAATGAGTCATGAAATTCGAACACCAATGAACGGCGTTGTGGGGATGCTCGATCTACTACAACAGTCGACATTAGATAAAGATCAGTCGCATTTAGCGATAGTCGCTAAAAATTCTGCGGTAGCGCTGCTACAGATCATTAATGATGTCTTGGATTTCTCAAAAGTAGAAGCGGGCAAAATGACCGTCGAATCCATTCCATTCCGATGGCGACCCATTATTGACAGCTCCGCGGAGTTGCTCGCCGAACAAGTGAGAGCAAAAGACGTTGAATTGATTTGCTTTGTTGAGCCTTCCGCTTCATTGTTGATGCTTGGGGATCCGGCAAGGTTGCGCCAGATCGTCTTAAATTTACTGGGTAATGCAATCAAATTTACGAGTAGCACAGCAGATAAAAAGGGACAAATTCAAGTGCTTGTTTCGTTGAATCCAGAAGATAGCGATTTTGTAAGATTAACCGTGTCAGATAATGGTATTGGCATGAGTGAACAACAAGTGACTAATTTGTTTAAGCCATTTACACAAGCTGACGATAGTACTCACCGAAAGTTTGGCGGAACCGGGCTTGGTCTATCTATTTGTTTAGCGCTGACTGAATTAATGCAGGGACGAATCAGTTGTAAAAGTAAACTTGGCGAGGGAACTAGCTTTTTCCTCGATATACCGATTTCGCGAGTTGAAGAAAGACGAGAATCCTCAAGGGAACTAAAATTAGATGATCTCAATCTACTGGTTATCGGCAAAAATAACAATAAACAGCGATACTTTGAAGTCGAGCTACAAGAAAATAATATTGAGTTTGAATCGGTTAACTTTGCTGTCAACACGTCAACGTTGATGCTTAAAAAGAAAATCGATTTAGTGGTTTTATTTGAATCGGCAATGCTTGTTAATCTTGATAAGCACTTAAAAATTTCGGACTTTAAGCACTCACAGTCTCAAAATATTTTAGTCATCAGTGATAATCAGCAAGAGCCTCATAGTCAACAGCCTAGTTTGAACCATCTAAATGAAGCCAAGCTGATATTTGCTGAGTCTAACCCCTATTCGGTTGACAACTTAATGAGAAAAATCGCGATAGTCAGTGGTCAGTTATTAGATACAGAAGAGCAGTCGAACGAACAAGAATTATCACCAGCTTCGCTACCATCAGTCGAAGAAGCAGAAAAAGACAAAACACTTGTTTTGATTGTCGAAGACAATATTAATAACCAAGAAGTATTGTCTCGCCAACTGAATTTATTCGGCTATGTCGCTTTGATTGCGGATAATGGACAAGCGGCCTTGAGCCTTATGAACCAGTATCAATTCGGGTTAATATTTACCGATTGTCATATGCCGATAATGGATGGGTTTGAATTTACACGAGAAGTACGTAAGCGACAGAACGCAACCGATGAACGCTCGATAATTATTGCTGTGACTGCGAACGCGATGCAAGGAGAAGCGGAGAACTGTATTGCTGCAGGCATGGATGATTTTGTCACCAAGCCGATTGAACTTCAACGAATGAAAAGTGTTTTGCAACGTTGGCTTCCAAAGCGCTCATTAACCGAGAACGTGAGTCTAAAAAGTTTTAATCCTAATAACTTAAACGCGAAAAAATCATCCTCTCAAAACTTAAATTCTCAAAACCTAACTTCTCAAAACAAAGAGTCTAGTGACTCTGCAGCGCTCAGTAATGAGGGGGATAAGAGTAAAAGCCGCGACGGTAAAGCTAATAACCAGGTTGCAGCGCCAAATGAGTCAGAGCTTGCTTCAGACTTGCGTCAATTACCGCCTGGGCCAATCGACTTTGAAAAACTCACGCTTTATCTTGGAGAAGAGCCTAGCCTTCATCAGCGTTTTATCAAAAGGTTTATCCAACAAAGTCAACCTGAAGTTGCGAAGCTAGGCCCCAGTTCACCTCTTTCTGATAGCGAAATTAGCGCGTTAGCGCATAAGCTAAAGTCTTCGGCAAAAGCTATAGGCGCGACTCAGTTAGGTGAACTCTGTGAGTCTTTAGAAAAATTTGCGAAGCTGGGGGAGGAAGAAAAAATTACCTCGCTGTCACAAGCGGTTATCGCGACATTAGAAGAGATTGTCGCTTATGTTGATGCTCACCTGAGTGAATAATTAATCACAATAAAACCCACTCCATCGCTTTTCTATATTCGGGAACGTCGCAAATATCATTAGCACTCGACGCATAATAGGACTTTTAATTGAGGGCTAATTATTCGAAAACTTTGAGTTGATTTCTGCCGGCTTCTTTTGCTTGGTAAAGCGCTTTGTCAGCATTTTTGATCAGCTGGTCTGTTGAATCGGTTGACTGTGCAAATGCGATACCAATGCTCGCAGTTATATGATCACTTGTTGTTGAGTATTCATGCGGAATTGCTAGTGTTTGTATGGCTTTTAGCAAACGTTTAGCGACAAACAGCGTACCTTCGCGGTTGACCTCTGGTAATAAAACCGCAAACTCTTCGCCGCCGTAGCGAGCACACATATCAAACGGTCTTAGTAATTTGGATTTTAACCGTTTCGCAACTTGTTGTAGGGTATCGTCGCCTTGGAGATGTCCGTAGTTATCATTGTAGGGTTTAAAGTGATCAACATCGATTAGCAAGAGCCCTAAGTCAGTTTTATTGCGTTGCGCTTGTCGCCAATACCTTTCGAGCGCGTCGTCAAAGCTTCGCCTGTTGGGGATTTGGGTTAAACCGTCGATACTGGCCAGCTGTTCTAATTGGGCGTTGGCTGCTGCGAGCTTATTCTTCATGTCCGAGATACGCCCCATCGCTCTGACGATAGACTGAAGAACATTGGTGTTCACTGGCTTGTTAACATAAGCGTCGCCACCAGCTTCCAGTCCTTCAATGACATATTCGTCACTACTCGAAGCGCTCAAATAGACCACTGGAAACCAGTCTTCTCTAACCTGGCGCATCTTTCGACAAGTTTCAAAGCCATCAATACCGGGTAAGCCGACATCGAGCACCACTAGGTCGATAGGGTGTTTTTGAAATAAATCTAAAGCTTCTTCGCCACTTTCAGCCGCAATCGTTTTAAAACCGATATTCTCGATAATATCGCAAGTGAGGGCTCTCATGGCAGGACTGTCTTCTACGACAAGCGTGGTAGTCATTTCAAATAGATTATTTAATACTTTACCTGAAAGTTTAGCAGGAGATTCAAATAGTTGCTGATAAATTAATGACTTATTCTATCCACGATAGTTTTGCAAACGAAAAGTGCTTAAGATAAGGTGTCAAGCGAATCGCATAAGCGAGCCTATTGAGTTTCGGAATTTGGGCATTTGTGGAATTGGGAGAGCCGCGGAACTGGGAGCGTTGTGGAATTGGGAGAAATTAAGCATCCCAATTTCACAATACACACTCAATCATGGCACTCATCACTTTAACGATAGTCGTTTTGGCGATAGAACCGATAATCGGGCCGATATTAAGGCCAGTATTCTGGGAAATGATTCAGGAAGTAATATCAGTATGTTTTCAAGCGTCAGGTTGATTGTCATGGTTTTGTTATTCGCAAGCTTCTCGGTATCGGCCGAGAGACTGAACGTCGCGGTGGCTTCGAATTTTCTACAGCCAATGAAGCAGATTGTCGCTGAGTATGAGCTTTCATCTGCTCATAAGGTTAATTTAATCACGGGCTCTTCGGGCAAACTCTTTGCGCAGATTGTTAATGGGGCTCCATTTGACTTGTTTTTCTCTGCCGATCAAGACAAAGTTGAACGCTTGCTCAAGATCGGCTTAGCTGATCCTAAACACCGTTATACCTATGCAATTGGTCGGTTGGTGGTTTGGTCCAGAAATTCAGCTGTTCACCCTGATAGCCACTATTTATCCAAAGGGAAATACAACAAACTGGCTATGGCAAATCCACAATTAGCACCCTATGGTGTGGCGGCCAGAGAATTTCTAGAGGAGCTTCAGCTCTATGACCGACTGAGCACACGTATCGTGATGGGAGAGAACATCAATCAAACTTTTCAATTTGTTTTTACACAGAATGCACAAATCGGTTTGGTTGCTTTAGCACAAGTAATTTCGCTTGAAGAAAATCTGCAGGGTGCCTATTGGGTTGTTCCGAGTGATTTGCATCAACCTATTGCCCAAGATGCAGTGGTACTCAACGGCAGCAACAAAAGAGCGGCTGCGAATGACTTTTTAAATTTTGTAAAGTCCACAACAGGCAAACACATTATTCGCTCGTTTGGGTACGAGCTTAGCGAGGTGATCGCTCATGTTA
This sequence comes from Aliikangiella marina, assembly GCF_007004765.1. Taxonomy (GTDB): domain Bacteria; phylum Pseudomonadota; class Gammaproteobacteria; order Enterobacterales; family Kangiellaceae; genus Aliikangiella; species Aliikangiella marina. Next base: position 527,133 of record NZ_VIKR01000004.1, on the reverse strand, counting down.
ACTGAGTCAGACCTAGTCACCATATGGTTAACGGTTAAAATTGCATTCACTACAACCGTTCTTTTAATGGTCTTTGGCACGCCATTGGCTTGGTGGTTAGCACGTACTTCAAGCTGGTTGCGAGGACCTATAAATGCCATTGTCGCTATGCCGCTTATTCTTCCACCCAGTGTATTAGGATTTTACTTACTGGTAGCGATGGGGCCCAATGGACCGATCGGTGAATTAACCCAATGGCTGGGTATCGGGACTCTCGCATTTACTTTTTGGGGCTTGGTCATTGCCTCTATGCTTTATTCCTTGCCTTTTGTGGTGCAACCCATTCAAAACGCAATTGAAGCTATTGGTGATAAGCCATTAGAGGTAGCGGCAACCCTGGGAGCTTCTAAACTGGATACTTTCGTCAGTGTTGTCATGCCCCAAGCTAAGCGCGGCTTTATTACGGCATCAATTCTTGGGTTTGCTCATACGGTCGGTGAGTTCGGTGTCGTGTTAATGGTGGGCGGCAATATACCCGGTGAGACCAAGGTTGTATCTGTGCAAATTTATGATCATGTTGAGTCATTGAATTATCTTCAAGCGCACTGGCTATCAGGCATTATGCTGATATTTTCCTTTGTCGTGTTGGCAATCGTTTATTCGACTAACCGTAGTTCATTATCTCAATCAAAACCATTAGCTAAATCGAAAACAATAGCAAACTCGAAAACACTGGGATTCTAATATTGAGTGCATCTGAATTTAACGCGACCCAACTTGAAGCTAAAGTACAACTTGAATATGCCAGTTTTAAACTCGCGGTTGATTTTAAAGTACCCCTAAAAGGTGTGGTTGCAATATATGGCCCTTCGGGGTGTGGTAAAACCACGCTATTGCGATGTTTAGCAGGTTTGGAAAAAGCCTCTTATGGCGAAGTCACTATCGGTGATCAGGTCTGGCAAAACGATAAGATGTTTGTAAGACCTCATGAGCGTTCGGTGGGTTTTGTGTTTCAGGATGGTGGGCTTTTGGCGCATTTAACTGTCGCGGAAAATCTAAACTTTGGGCGCAAGCGAGCTGCACAAGCACTCGATGAAAAACAATGTCGCGATGTCATCAGTTTGTTAGGTCTTGAACCATTGTTGACTTCGAGGCCGGCGGAATTATCCGGTGGAGAAGCGCAGCGGGTTGCGATAGGACGAGCGCTCTTTCTAAACCCACAACTGCTTATAATGGATGAACCGCTCGCCTCCTTGGACTCTTTGAATAAAGACAAGATATTGTCCCACTTAGACCAATTAAAACAACAGGCCGATCAACCCATGATTTACGTGAGTCACAGTGCCAGTGAGATATCACGGTTAGCTGATTATGTGATTGTTATGGACCAGGGTGAAATTCAATACCACGGCACGATTGAGACTGTCGCGGCAAGGCAAGACTCGCCGTTTTATCAGGCGCAACAACCATTTTCTGTCCTTTTTGGCCAGGTTGTCGATCCTTGCAATCAGTTTAAGCTTTCGGTGATAGATGTGGATGGGGATCAATTTATGGTGCCTGATTTAGCGCTTGAACAAGGACGAACCGCAAGGCTTCACATTGATGCGAAAGATGTCAGTCTGGCTTTATCTCGGTCGCAAGACTCAAGCATCCTCAATATTTTCAAGGCGTCGGTTGTCACCATAGAGCAACTTGCTCACTGTGGTCATTGTTTAGTCAAATTAAGCCTCGCCCAGTCCGAACTATTAGCATTGATCTCTCAATATTCCTGCGAGCAGTTAAGTTTAGCCCCTGGTTCTGTGGTTTTTGCGCAAATTAAGGCTGTCTCAATTCTAAAATAGTTTAGCTACCTATTTGTTTTACAATGGAAATTTAGGATTTATCGACTATGCTTTGGTTATGAATTTTAGTTGATAAATTATGCCATTCTGAATGAATTTGCAAAGCTGGCTATTCGATAAAACAAAGCAGCAGACCCCGTGTTATGCCATCTTTCGGCGGCTTCAATCGTTGCTCATCTTGCTCTGGTTGTCATTGATCGCCTCTTCCGAGCTAGGCGCTCAAACGTCTGCTCTCGAGATAGAACAACAAACCGGTCAGTCAAGCGAGCGATCGACGCAACAACTCACGCCACAGTCCAAACAATCCAATACTGCAGACAAGTCATTGCAAAAAGTAACACTGCAATTGAAATGGTTTCATCGGTTTCAGTTTGCTGGGTACTATGCGGCCAAGCAACAGGGGTATTTTGAAGATGAAGGTCTGGATGTCGAAATCAAGCTCCAGCGGCTCGATATATCTGCAGTCGACGGTGTGCTTCAAGGTGAGGCTGACTATGGGGTTTCGGATGCTTCGTTGCTGTTAGAGCGGAGTAAGGGAAAGCCCGTTGTATTGCTTAAGCAAGTCTTTCAGCATTCGCCTTTAGTTTTGATAGCACAACGAGAGTTAGCGAACGAATTGCCAGGGAGTTTACGCGGTAAAAAGCTAATGATTGAGCCGAGTAATAGTGATCACGCTCCGGTGCTCAGTATGTTAGAAGAGTCTTTAGGTGGACTGTCAACCGTTGAGGTTGTGCCTTACGACTTTAAAACGGATCAATTTATCAACCGAGAGATCGATGCTTTTGTCGGTCACATCACCACTTTTCCATCGCAATTAAAGTCTAAAGGGGTTGAGCACGCCGTTGTCAACCCAAGACATTATGGCATTGACTTTTATGGTGATAATTTATTCACCTCTGAGTCGGAAGTTCAGGAGAACCCGCAACGGGTTGAGGCGATGATTAGAGCGTCAATTAAAGGGTGGCAATATGCCCTCGATAATCCCGCCGAAATTATTCAACTCATCTTGCAAAAGTATGACAGCCAGCTTGCTTTTCCACAACTGTCTCATGAGGCAAGACTGACTGCTTCGCTCATATCCGCGGATGAAATTCCGCTGGGTACCACAGTGATGAAGCGATATCGAGAAATCGCCGATGCTTATCGCAAAAGTGGTTTTACTTACAGTGATTTGGACTGGTCAGGCTTTATTTACAGCTTGAAGCATTCGGTACCTAACCGAGAGAGAAACTTATCAGAAAGCATCCCGCTGCTAGCCGAAGAAAGGAAGTGGCTCGAGCAGCACCCAGTTATTCGGGTCATGAGTGAGCCTGATTATGCGCCATTTGATTTCATTGAAAACAATGTGTCGCAGGGGTATTCGATCGATTATGTAAAGCTCATCGCAGAAAAGCTTGGTATTCAAATTGAGTTTGTCCAAGGCAGTTTTTCTGAGTTACTTGAAAAGTTAAAGAATAAAGAAATCGATTTGGCGCATAGTTTATTTAACGTTCCTAAAGAGCGCGAGCAATTTTTACATTTTACCCGCGGCTATAAAGATTCAGTCAACTCTATTGTGACTCGCAAAGGCGAGGAAGTTTCTGACGGACTGGAAAGTATGCGAGGAAAAACGATTGCCGCGGTTCCCGGAGATGCGGCATATGGTTTAGTTACCGCTCAATACTCAGATATTACGCTCCTTCCGGTAAACGATTATGAGCAAGCATTGTTCGCCGTGGCTTTCGGTCGCGCAGATGGTGTGATTCTCGAGTTACCGGTCGCACACTACCTTATTCAAAAATTGCTATTAAACAACTTGAGTCATGCGTCGCCTTTCATTCGTCCGGAAGGAACGGATTATTCTTATCGCCTTGCTGTGAGAAAAGATTGGCCAGAATTCGTACCTATTTTAGAAAAAGCGATGGCGAGTATCAGCAAGGAAGAAATCAAAAGGCTTGATGCCCGCTGGTTGGATGCAACCGAGAGTTACTCATTAGAATTAAAAAATAGTATTGACGATAAACAGCAACTGTTCGCAAGAGATGAATTGATTGCCATCGGCTTGGTATTTTTTATTGGTGTTGTTGTCGCCATTTTCTTATTTCGGTTTTTTACTGCGCCAGCAAAACAGACAGGCAACTTTCAATTTTCTTCAGCTTTAGGTAAACGAGTTGCAATCGCGACAAACTGTTTATTGATTTTACTCGCTTTTGGTTTGGGAGGCTGGGCACTCAATAATATTAAGCTTCAAGTTAAATCGGACACAGCAGAGTCGCTGCAGACCGTTCTTTTGACTACCCATGAAGCGATGAATATCTGGGTAGAAGATCAACAGCAAAAAATCACTGAGCTAGCAGCTAATCAACAGTTGCGGTGGTTAGTTGAGGAGCAAGTCGAGTCTTATCAATCAACAGGTCAGGTTGATCGGGGACAATCACTCCAAGGTATCCGTAATGTCTTTAAGGACTTTACGTTGCGGCATGAATATGCAGGTTTTTTTGTCATTGCAGATGATGGTGTCAGTATTGCTTCAATGAGAGATGAAAACATTGGAAGCGTAAATTTAATTCATCAGCACCGTCCAGAATTATTAGCGCGCGCTTTCGAAGGTCAAGCGGTTTTTGTGCCACCAATGGTTTCTGATGTCGCGATTCCGGGCTCCGCTAATATCGCTGCGAGCGACAAGCCGCCGACGATGTTTTTTATTGCGCCGATTTACAATGCAAACGATGATGTGATCGCGGTACTCGCTCAGCGGCAAAATCCGCATTACGACTTCACTCGGATTAATCAGTTGGGTCGAATGGGCAATAGTGGTGAAACCTACGCTTTTGATTATCAAGGCCGCCTGTTAAGTGATAGTCGTTTTGTCCATGAATTGGTGGCACTGGGTTTATTAGCGCCGGATGAGCAAAGTATTTTATCCATAAGAGTCAGTGACCCAGGACCAGATAGTTACTCGGATAATCCGCTTGCCCTCAATCAAGAGAGTCCCCTCACTTACATGGCTGAGAGTGCTGTTCGGGGTGAGTCTGGATTTAGCACTCGCGGCTATCGCGATTACCGCGGTGTTAAAGTTTACGGAGCATGGTTATGGGACGAAAATCTCGGTTTCGGTTTGACCACTGAAATTGATGAAGAAGAAGCGCTATCTGCTTATTACAGCGCGCGATTAACCTTAGTTACTATTTTAGGCATTACGGTGGCGGTCTCCATTATTTTAACGTTACTTCTTTTGGCGATGAGCAACCGTGCCAATCAAAGTTTGATTGCAGCAAGAGATCAATTAGAAGAGCGAGTAAAGCAACGAACGCTGGATTTAGCGAAGAGTGAACAACGGCTCCAATTAGTGATTGATAATGTGCCTGCCGTTATCTTTTTTAAAGACCCCCAAGGCAAATATTTGTTGGTTAATCGAGCCTGGGAAAAAGTGACTGATGTGCCTGCCGTAACCGCCATTGGTCGAACTGATGAGCGACTGTTTGGCGAGCTGGATTCAAGCGTCTTTAAACCGACTCATTTGGAGTCACTCGAATCAAAAATGCGAGTTCAAGAAGAAGAAGTTGTACAGGATGCGAGTGGCGAAAAGCGGGATTTTTTGATTACTAAAGTACCTGTGACCGATGAAAGTGACCAAGTAGCCGGGTTGCTGGGCGTCGGCTTGGATATTTCTAATCGCAAGCGCGCGGAAATAGAGCTTAAGAAAGAAAAGCAAAAAGCTGAAAAAGCATTAGAAGATCTTGCTATCAGTGAAGAGCGATTTGAATTAGCTTTGCGAGGGTCAAATGATGGTCTTTGGGATTGGGATTACAAAACCGGTGAAACTTTTTATTCGGCACGATGGCGCGGGATGCTCGGTTATCCGGAAGAAGATCTTTACAGCAATATTGAGCTTTGGGGCGAACTTTGTCATCCCGATGATGCCGAGAAAACTTTTGAGTACATTCAAGCCTGTGTCGATGGAAAGCAAGAAGAATTCAGTCTTGAGTTTAGAATGCGGCATCAGGATGGTCGTTGGGTGCCGGTATTGTCGTGTGCTTATGTTGCTCGCGATCAAGAAACCGGAGAGGTTATCCGGTTTGTCGGTACACATACCGACCTCACTCAACAGAAAGCCGCAGAAAAAGCCATCCTAGATGCTAAACATGATACCGAAAAGGTCCTTAATCGATTATCAATTCAGGAGTATCGTTATCGGACTTTAGTTAATCATATTCCTGGGGCCGTATTCCGCTGTCAGCTTGATGAAGATTGGACAATGGAATACATGTCGGACTACATCGAATCAATCTGCGGTTATCCATCGACCGACTTTATTCTTAATAAGGTAAGGAGCTTTACCAGCATTATTCATCCTCAAGATATTCTTTGGGCGGATGATGCGATTAATGATTCGATTAAGAAAACTGGCACCTTTAAAACGCAATTTAGAATTATCGATAACCAGGAACAGACTCACTGGGTATTAACCCAAGGACAAATAATTAAAAATGAAGAAGGTGAAGTTGATTACATTGATGGATTCATCATGGATATCACTGAACAAAAGATTGCCGAAATTGAACGTCGTGAAACAGAATCTAGGTTACAGATGGTGGTCGATAACGTTCCAGCTATTGTGTGTCTCAAAAACAGAGAAGGTCAATATCAATTAATTAATGAGGCTTTCGAGACTCACACCGGATTGTCAGCAACAGAGGTTATTGGTCGCACTGATGCTGAAGTTTTTCCCGAAAATACTGCCTTGCCATTTATGCAGTCTGATGAAGAAGTGATGGATTCGGGGCAGGGGGTTCAGTTAGAGGAACAAGCGCCTCATCCTGATGGCACCCTGCATGACTATTGGGCGAGCAAGATTCCTATCACCAATGATCTCGATCGCGTTTCTGGCATTCTCGGGGTTTCTTTAGATATTACTGAAAGAAAGAAAATGGAAAAACAGCTTCTAGCTGCGAAAGATGCCGCGGTTGAAGCGAGCCGTATTAAGAGTGAGTTTTTGGCGAGTATGAGCCACGAAATTAGGACTCCAATGAATGGCGTCTTAGGAATGCTTGGACTGTTACTTAACAGTCAACTGACTTCAGACCAGAGAATGAAACTGAATATTGCGCAAAATAGTGCACAGTCTTTATTATCAATTCTCAATGACATTTTGGATTTCTCAAAAGTAGAAGCCGGTAAACTCGAACTCGAAAATATTGATTTCGATCTGGTCCAGCTTATTAGCGAAATTACCCACTCGATGGGCGTCAAAGCCAGGGAGCGAGGGATTCAGCTGATTATCGATTCCACTGAAATTGCTCATTCAATGGTGAAAGGTGATCCTGGAAGATTGCGCCAGATTCTGAATAACCTCGTTGGTAATGCCATTAAGTTTACCCACCAAGGTGAAATAGTTATTCGTGCCAAACTAGAGAGTGAAAATAGTCATTTAAGACTTTATTGCCAAGTCGAGGATACCGGCATTGGGATCCCGGAAGAAAAAATTGATTCGCTTTTTGAACAATTCACACAGGTCGATGCCTCGACAACAAGACACTATGGAGGAACCGGGCTGGGCTTAGCAATATGTAAGCAATTAAGTGAAATTATGGGGGGCGGAATTCACGTAAAAAGTGAGCTTGGAAAAGGGTCTTGTTTTGATTTTAATATCCGGCTTGAATCGAGCAAATCCTCGAGTCCGTTAGCACCAAAAATCGACATTAGTCCATTTCATATCCTTATCCTTGATGATAACCAAACGAGTCGCGAAGTCTTTTTTAAGAACTTAAAATACTGGGGCGGGGCAGTAACCTCTGCTTCATCGAGTGAAGATGCACTTGCGCTTTGCGAAGCGTCAAACGGTGAAGTCTTTGATTTGATAATTGTTGATCTTCAGGACTCCCTTTACGCGCGCGCTTTTTGTCAAGACTTTAAAGAAGAGTTTCCTCACTCGAAAATCAAACTACTCTTGATGACAGAACTTCAAGATCAAGAGAAAGAGTTGGATAGTGAACAGATTGGTATATCCGGTTTTATCACCAAACCATTTACCTCTTTTGAACTACTGGAAACAGTAAGCGAGGTACTAAACGACACGCCTAGTGAAAAGGCGACTAACCAAACTTGCGATGATAAGTTGGATGAGCCAGAAGAAGTTTATCAGTGGCCGGCCGATTTTAAAATTTTATTGGTTGATGACAATGAAGTTAATCGTATCGTGGCTAAGGAAATGTTGCAGCAAAATGGACTCGGTTGTGAGGTGGCGGTTAATGGTCGAGATGCTATCGACCGACTCATTGAGTCCCCAACGGACAACCCATTTAAACTTGTCTTGATGGATTGCCAAATGCCGGTTCTCGATGGTTACCATGCGACCGCGAGAGTTCGCGGTGGTGAAGCGGGTGAGCGGTATCACGACGTGCCCATTCTTGCGATGACTGCCCACACAATGCAAGGCGACAAGGAGAAATGTTTTGCATTTGGAATGTATGATTATATCCCTAAGCCAGTTGAAGAGTCCTTTTTTATCAAAACACTGAGAAAGTGGGCGAAGAAAATCGCGAAGCGTAAAATTTCGCGCGGAGTTTCAGCGGAAGCGTTAGTGAGTACTGAAGAAAGCAACCTGATCGACTTGCAAAAGACTGAAGCCAATAAAAGTGAAACTGAACCCAAACAGTCGTCTCCCAGAAAACCGTCATTGGACAAACTCACGCTACCAGAGCAGTTGGTGACGATAGATTTTGCGAAGAAAAAACCAAGTATCGCTAATTTACCCAAAGCATATTTGCGAGCGCTATCGGTGTTTGTTTCTCAGCTAGATGGCGCGATTGTTGAGCTACAAGAAGCGATCGAATCCTCAGATATTGACTTCATCAAACGTGTTGCACATTCTCAAAAAGGAACTTGTGGTAGCTTGGGAATGGATACGGTTTACGAGATCGCTTTAGCAATAGAATCTGATATTGCTAACACCGGCAAAGTGAATCCGGAAAAATTGGAGAAGTTAAAAACGCTGCTGGGTTACGCTAAAAAAGATGCTAACGCAATCCTTAAAAGTAATGATTCCTTGTTGTCCGTCGAAAAAGGACGCGACTTTAATTTAGTGAAGCAGGAAATTGTTGCTTTGCTTTCTAATAGCGAGCTTATACCGGTCGAGCTTATCGCTGAATTTAAGGCCAGTGGAAAGGATCATTTTGACAACGCAACCTTGAAGAAATTGGTGGAGCAGCTTGAAACGTTTGATTACGACCAGGTACTAGAAACGCTTCAAGCTTAAGCGAATGAAAAAGAGTACAAGTTACTTTTTATTCGAATTGCGGCCAGTTAATCGCTGAGTCATTTTGGGGTAGGCGCTGTTTTCAGCCAGCCAGATAGCAGAAAAAGAAGTGCTAAAGTTTGGATCAGAAACCGTGCCGATGAACTCACCATTGAAATAAAAGTGGCAGTTGCCTAATTTATCAATGTGGAAACTAATGTTGTCGTCCTTTCTCACATCGGGCCAAAGACCAGTGAGTTGCTCAACCCATGCTTTTCGTTGCTTTTCATCAATCTTAAAGCGTTCCCATTGTGAGTCGGTTTCGTCGATCAAATCGGCACTGTCGATATCGCGATTGTAGGTAATCGACAACAGCAGCGGTAATTCCTCAGTTTGATAGCGGCCAGATTCAGTAAATAGTTGGGCATCGTAGATGTCCCACCACCAAACGCTCAGGTTTGACTCTCCAACAAGCTTCAAGTCCTTTGGCATTTCCGCACTCGCAGTCGCATGCGAGGAGAAAGTTACTGAGTAACCGACCAATAGCGCTAAGCTAGACCATTTAAGAATGACTGTTAATATCGAGTTTTGACTATTCATAAGGCATTAGAAAATGTATTGGGTTTGTATACCTTTACGCACTTTTTATACGAACAGATCGGTTTTAGTCGAGGATGATTAGAGCTTTAAAAGCTGCTCCGCGACCCAATTGGGAGCGTCTTGCGGCAAATCGTGTCCAGCTGTTTCGTGAAAACTGGACGAGGCGTCATAGTAATCAATCAGCTTTTGGCTGCATCGAGGGTGGACTAGCCTATCAGCTTTAGAGTTAAGTATATGAATTGGCGGAAGTTTACTTGGCAATGGCGGCGCTAATCTTGAAGCTGCGATAACTTGGCGCAGTTTATTGGTGAATGAAACAGGGTGTTTTTCCTGTATTTGAACCCACTGCCGGATAATCGACTCATCGACCGGACGAGTATTACATGTGAGCTGGAAAATGGCGTTTTCGCGAGTCCGTTGACTAGTGCCTAACAGCGCTTTCGGGAATCGAATGACGTGTTGTAATTGAAGTCTATGATAAAAAGGACTGAGACGGCTGCTCGAGTTGATCAGGACGACGCGACTAAATTTTTCGGGACATTGTTCAGCCCATTTAAGGGCGATCATACCACCAAAAGACAGGCCGACTAAAATAGCTGGACTATCAAAACCTGAGAGCTGTCGTTCTATTGCCGGAATATAATGGTCAATATTAACGGGACTTTTTTGTTGATAAAGCACACCGGCGCCAGGCAAGTCGGGAGTTTCTATAAGCACTTTGGCGCTTGTCGATTGTAATTGTGCGAGAAGTGGATTCCAATGTAATTGATCTCGCCCGAGTCCTCTTAATAAGATAATCCTTTGCAATGCATTTGTCCTTGGTTAACCAATCTTAATTCGATGTCTGTTCAGCTCTCACGATACCAGAGACTTTCAGCCATTTGTTGTAACTGAGCAAACTGTTCTTGCGACGGCATCCAGTTGCTGAAACTATAAGTCGCATGTCGAAGGAAATCAAAAAGTGGCAAATGTTTTCTTAGGGTTCTTTGCTCTCGATGCTCGACCATAGGGTTAAATAGCCCTTCCATTGAGAGCAGTTGTGATGGCTTTTTTTTGACCCAAATCCAAGAGCCGAGCTCTAAAGTCAGCGGTAAAAAATTATGGTTATCCGGCGGCGAACTATACTTCTTGTATAAATAATCCCACAAGTCGCCATGAGTCAGATAGTGGTTCGATTGCGGTTCAAAAACGTATTGATGATTCGGATAACCACTTTCCCACAAAAGTTTGAGCGCCATAATCGGGGCTATACCTTTCATGGGTCTGCGACGATAGGCATAGGGAAACCAGAGCCTGTCTTTAAAGCCGAATCCAGAATGACAATCAATCGAAATAACGAGTGGACTTTGCTGGGTCAATCGGTCGACTAAAATTTCCAATGTTTGATTTTCTGGTTCGAGTTTTTCGGTATCGCCACGATACCAAGAGATACGGTTACTGATCCGCTGTCCGCCGATTAAAAAAGGAACTTTTTCCTCGGCATCAATCGGTGCATTTCGCATCAAGTCGACACCGTTACCATTGGCTCGAGTATTGCGGAACATGCCAGTTGGATTAGCAATTGGGACAAATGTGATGGACATATTTTGCAAGCTATCTTGGAGGCTCTTTTCCCAAGAAATCCGTTGCAGCCAACTTGCCAGCAGTGCAATTGCGACTCGGCTTCCGATTCTTTCAATTCCGTGTACACCTCCGACGATTAATAGTCGTGGTTGATCGGGTTTAAAATCTCCGAGCTCTACACTGTAAACCGGTAAATCAATGCCGCGCGCTTGATAGGTGTCGAGAATACGAGTTTTAATTTTATCGCCCGCTTGCAGCAGTATCCTTTCCAACTCAACCAATTCTGGGATATGTCTTCGCAGAAGCGCTTTATCTTCATGCGAGCGCTTGGCAATCGCATTTCTAACTAACAAGTTTTGATTTGTTTCAACGGTTGCGAGTTGGCTCATAGTTGAAGGTTCACCATTAATTAGAGTTTAGAATAATTATAGCTGAGGAGGTTTCTAACCCTTAATCTTGTCATAAAAATATGTCTAAACGATGAAAACCAAGACTCGATGATAAAGATGTTTTATTATTGAACCTTAAAAGGCGAAATTTAAAGAAGATAAGAAAGTCTAAGCGAGGAAATGATGGAACAAAATATAGAAAGTGAAATCGCCCAACTGCAAGCCGTCTATGATGCGGTAATTAATTTCTTTGTTAATTATAGCTTCCAGCTAATCGGTGCGATATTTATTTTATTAATCGGTTTATATATCGCCAAACGTGTATCGGCGGTTGTCAACCGAGTTTGCATTGCGAAAGGGCTAGACGTCACCTTGTCTAGATTTATTGCCAATGTCTCGAAAATTCTCGTGGTGATTATGGTGGCAATAGTGGTTCTTAATAAAATCGGGATCAGTGTGACTCCTTTTGTCGCAGCCATCGGTGCGCTTTCTCTTGGGGCGGGTTTAGCGGTTCAAGGATTGTTGTCTAATTATGGCGCAGGCCTGAACATTATTTTGACGCGTCCCTTTATTGTCGGCGATACAATCAGTGTTCAGGGCGTTAGTGGCCAAGTAAAAGACATTTTGTTAGCGCATACGATTATTGTCACTGAAGATGATGTCGAGATCACGATACCCAACAAACACATCATTGGCGAAATTATCCATAACTCACAAAAACAATCGCTACTTGAACTTAGTGTCGGGGTGGCTTATTCGAGTGACTTGGACAAGGTAACTGAAATCCTGCAAACCGCCGTGGCGAATTGTCCATTAGCCAGTGATGTCCGAGATCCACAAGTCGGAATCGCCAATTTTGGTGATAGTAGCGTTGATTTTGAAATTCGAGTTTGGGCTGACTCAGATAAAATTAATGCGGCAAGATTTGCGATTAACAAAGTCATTTGGGACACACTTCAAACCAATAGTGTCGATATACCATTTCCGCAGAGAGAAGTTAAAATGCTCCCGTAAGCGTCACTGTGAAGATAAATGTAAAGTGAAATAAAACGTCAAATACATCGGCAAATGAAAAGGCAACTATATCGTTAAATGTCTTCGATGTTGTTGATTATCCACTCAGCTCGATCGAGTGTTTGCTGGCGTGATGCTTCGGATTGCTTATCCCAATTGCGGTAAATCATGCCGATCCGCGGATTAACTGACAGTTTATCCCTGTGTCGGTCCATAAACCGCCAGTAAAGACTATTGAAAGGACAGGCATCATCTTCGTTTTTGCGTTTAACATTATAAGTGCAAGAACCACAATAATCGCTCATTTTGTTGATATAGTTGCCACTGGCCGCATAAGGCTTGGTGGCGACGATCCCTTCATCAGCGAACAAAGCCATTCCTCGAGTATTAGGTAACTCCACCCATTCAATGGCATCAATATATATTCCTAAATACCATTCATCGACTTGGTCAACGTCAAGTTCGGTGAGTAGCGAAAAATTACCTGTGACCATTAGCCTATGAATGTGGTGGGCATAGGCATAGTCAAGCGATTGATTAATTGCATGACTCATGCAGTTCATTTTGGTTTTTCCGTTCCAGAAAAAATCCGGTAACTTGCGCTTTGCTGCGAGTTGATTGAGTTGCGCATAGTCCGGCATATTTGCCCAATAAACGCCTCTGACATACTCTCGCCAGCCAAGTATTTGCCGGACAAATCCTTCAATCTGCGCAAGTGTGATTAATTTTTTATTGCTTTGATAGTAATTGACAGCTGTTTCAATCACTTCCCTCGGAGAGAGTAGTTTGCAATTGATGGCAAATGATAATCGCGAATGAAACAGGCTCCAGCCAAACTGATACTCATTGACCATTGCGTCTTGATATCGTCCAAAATTAATTAAGCATTGCTCGCAAAAATACTCGAGTAGTTGAAGCGCTTGTTGACGATTAATTGGCCAGAGAATGTCGTCGGAACAATGTCCAATAACTTTTATTTCGTATTTTTTAATTCGTTTTAGAATCGTTTTTATCGAGTTGTTGAAAACCAGTGGTTCAGGAACGATGTCTAAACTTTCACTTTTGAGCGTTTGTCGATTTTCCGCATCAAAATTCCATTGCTCACCGAGTGGCTTATCGTTTTTCATCAAAATGTTAAATCGTTTACGCATATAGCGATAAAAAAATTCCATTTTTTTATGTTTGCGCGGTTTGAAGTGAACGTTGATTTCGTCAAACGGAAGCAAGAAATGCTCTGAATCGTATTCGCTCACTTCAGTGGGTAAATCGGCTTCTCGAAGTTGACAAAGAAGTCGATATTCATCAGGGCGTTGATATTCAAAAAACTCAAACTCATGTTGTTTAATGAGCGCTTGAAGCAGCTCGGGTAAGTCTCGATAGCGACTGGTTTCGTCAAGTGTAAGATAAATTACCTGATGTCCTTGAGACTTAAGATGATTAGCGAAGGATTCCATCGCTAAGAAGAATGCCGCGACCTTTTGAACATGATGCGCAACATAGGTTGCTTCTTGAGGTAGCTCGGCGATCAGATAACAAGTGTCGGAAGAGCGTTGTTTAAACCATGAATGCTCATGATTGAGTTGATCGCCTAAAATCAGTCTAAGTTTTTTACCCATTGGCTTCATCAAGTGCTTAATAATAACCAGTATACGCGTACAAAGAATCGATAGATCCAACTCGCGGTTATGATCGTAAAAAATAACCATTAACAAGCGTAAATCGCGTGAGAAAACAAAACATCGGCAGGAAGAAACCGGGCGGCTAAGATTTTTCTTGTAAGTAATTTCAATGCTCGGTTACTCAACACGCGGTCAAGCAACACATTGTCACTCGGTTGTATTTTTATAACGGTTGAATGTATGAATCTAAAATACGTTGTCGGTACGTTAGGGTATATGGGATTAATCCCGTTTATCGTACCACTGTGGTTTGTGGTCAACCATCAAACGCTCTTTGAGCTTTCGCCCTCGAGAATATTTATCGTATACAGCGGCGTAATTTTGACTTTTCTGGCGGGTGCCGTCTGGGGAAAAATTGTCACCTACTATGCAAATACCTCGGCTCAGAGCGTTGAAAGCCGAGAGCCGATAACTTTGTTTTCCGGTGCGAGAGCGGAAGATTTACGTCCAGAAAGTTCAGGCTTAGCCAACACAGACGTCAGCGTTAAGGACAAGCAACAACGTTTTTATGCACAGCAAGTCACGGGCGGTAATAAAGGGTCGCAGGGTTTACTATCAAGTTTCGCCATCGTCACTAACTTACTCGCAATCATCGTTTGGATTGTGTTAATCACGAGCGATAATGATGAATTTTTTGCTCTGTTTGTTCTGCTTGTTGGATTTACGCTAGCGCTTTGGGTTGAAATTGGCTTGAAGCTCCACGCTAAGGATGTCCCTCAAAGTGCTTATCTAACGATGAGAATGAAGCTAACGGGTATAGTCTGTTTATGCCATGTCGCAATGCTTTTTCTCGTTTATTAACAGGTTCAAAAGAAGTTACAAACCAATGAACAATCAAGTTAATTTGCCTCAATTAACCATCTATTACGACAGCTACTGTCCGCTGTGTGTTAAAGAAATGCTCCAGCTAAGCGAGCTTGATAAACAACATGCGTTGGATTTTGTTGATATCAATGCGCCAGATTTTTCGAAACAACATCCAGACATTGACAAAGAAAAAGCAAATGCCATATTACATGGCAAGACACAAAATGGAGAATTATTACTTGGCCTCGATGTGACCTGCGCAGCTTGGCGAGCCGTCGACAAACACCGGTGGTTAAGCCTATTACGCTGGCCAATCATTAAAGTTATTGCAGATATGGGGTATCGTTTTTTTGCGCGTAACCGTTACTGGCTTTCATACGTTCTAACCGGACAGTCACGTTGTGAAGCGTGTCGTGTCGCTATAAGGCCCGAGCACAAGACTAGCGCGTCACAAAGTGAGTTGTAATTTGAACCCGATAACCAATTTAGAAAATGCCAAGATTGCAATTGTTGTTGGTGCTAGTGGTGGCATTGGTAAAGCAATGCTTGCCGAGTTTATTGATGATCGTGATATCACTCATGTAATCGCAATCAGTCGCTCAACAACAGCTCTCCCAGCCTCGTTTAGTGGAGATGGGCTGAGTAAGCTAACCTGTATTGACTGCGATAACCAGGAGCAATCAATGACAGAGGTAGTCTCACAACTTGAGGATACCCGTGGTAAGATTCACCATATTTGTATTTGTAATGGCACTTTGCATGGCGACGGTTATTTCCCCGAGCGCCGTTTGGAGGAAGTGACTCGAGAGACGATAACGCATATTTTACAAACCAACACGATTACCCCAATCCTTTGGTTAAAGCACCTTAAGCCGCTCTTAAAAACCAAACATAAACTCAGTATTGCAGTACTCAGTGCGCGAGTCGGTAGTATCAGTGATAATCGCTTAGGAGGTTGGTATAGCTATCGCAGTAGTAAAGCTGCTTTAAACATGCTTTTAAAGACGTTGTCGATCGAGTTATCGCGCAGTTTAAAGCAATTACAAATCTATGCTTTCCACCCAGGCACAACGGATACCGAATTGTCCAAACCTTTTCAAGCGCGAGTTGCCCCCGAAAAATTATTCTCACCCAAGTTTGTTGCAGAGCGACTGCACAGCCTATTAACCAATAAAAAGCCAGCAGGGGAAATTCAATTCATTGACTGGGATCACAAGACGATAGAGTGGTGAATAGCCCGGTTGCTGAGCGGTTTCCTATGATGGCTGAATCAGAATAAAAGTTAAGTAAAAGTGGCTGAGTTGTATCCGCCCATAAGATTATTTTAAATGGCGCCCACCGTCTAAAGCGAAGCAACGACCGGTAACATACTGTGAGCGCATGATGTAATCCACTGTATCTATTACTTCGCTATAGCCTCCTTCTCGAGGCAATAGTGCTTTGTTAACGGCTTTTTGTTTGTATGCCTCGTCATCCCCTGGGTTAAACTTAATTAGTGCGGGCGCTATGCTATTAACCTTTATTTTGGGAGAAAGCAGTGTCGCAAAGGATAAGGTTAAGTTTTCTAAGGCGGCTTTACTGGCTGCGTAAGCGATATGCTTTTTACTACCGGTTTGTGCCACATAATCGGTGAAATGAATGATGTCGGCCATGTCATCGGTGGTATTTGAAAGTAGGTCCGCAAAGGCGAGGTTAAGCTGGTACGGAATTTTGCCATGTATTGTCATCATTTTGTCGAAAATTTCATCATTGGGGCGTTCTACTTTTTCCGGTATCCAATCAGAAGCGTTATGAATAATTGCTCGGAGGTGGTCGAATTGGGATTTTACTGATTCACAGAACTCATCGACTTTGGCTGTTACATAAAAATCCACTTGAAATAGCTTGGCACCCATTTGGGTGAGCTCATCAATGGTGTCGTAATGTGAGCGATAGGTGCCGATAACGGGAACATCATTCTCAAGAAAATGTTTAGCGAGTTGGTAACCGATACGCTTCCCTACGCCAGTGATAAGGACTGGATTATTCATTCATTAACCTTAGAAATAATTGTAGATGGACTCAACTCGCTGGTATTAGCCGTTTTTTAATTGAAAAATTCCGCTCGAGTATGAACGTTACTTTTGAAAATACCACCGAGCGCTGTGGTCGAGGTTTCCGAATTAACGTCTTTAATACCTCTCGATTTAACACAGTAGTGAGTGGCTTTAATCGAAACAGCGACATTGTCAGTTTCTAGTAAAGTCTGCAAGGCAATGAGAACTTGCTGGGTTAGCCGTTCCTGCACTTGAGGGCGCTGGGCGAAGAAGCCAACAATTCGGTTAATTTTTGAAAGACCAATTATCTTATTCGTCGGAATGTAAGCGACCGTTGCGCTACCGTCAATGGTCACAAAGTGGTGTTCACAAGTGCTGGTTAAATCGATGTTTGAGACCTTAACCATTTCATCGACTTTCATTTTATTGTCGATAACCGCAATCTTAGGGAAGTTACTATAGTCTAACCCGGAAAAAATCTCATCAACGTACATTTTAGCGATCCGATGCGGCGTTTCAGCGAGGCTGTCGTCAGTTAGGTCGAGTCCAAGCGTCGCGACGATTTCTGAGAAAAAACCGCGTATCCGAGCATATTTTTCTTCACTGGTTAAGTTGGTTTCAATCAGCGGGGTTTCCAGACCTTTTTCGATCAAAGTCTGTTGAACGAGTTTAGCTTCAGGTGAAATCATGTAAGTTACCTTGATAATTCTGGAGGCGAGAACCTGTTAAGGTCAGGCGCACTGTTTTTGTAATGTTAAAGAAACAGAGTCTGCGAACCTGAGTGCGTGTGGTTTGTCGATGGTGACACTAGCGTAAGAGACTTTCTCATGTTCACAACAAATTTCGACAACGTCTGACACGAGTTTTTCGAGTAGCAAAAATCGACCCTCTTCGACATGTTGGATGATCTTTTTGGTGATGAACTTGTAGTTAAGGGCATTCTCAACTGAGTCGTTGAGGCACATCGCGTCGGCAGGGTAGTGAATTTCGCAATTGATAATGACGTCCTGCTGCTTACGCTTTTCCTCATCATTGAAGCCGATAAAGGTTCGTAATCTCAAATTAGTGATTTTAATAATGGCGTTATGCATATTGAATTTCTCGTTATTACTTGTGTCTATATACGGGTACCAAAGATCCTTGGATCTTGTTATTGTTTATTCTTAATTACCACCTATAATATCATCCAACGTTTGTATAAGAACGATTAATGACAAATCCAAATGGCATAATGGTGTTGACGAGGAGAATACGATGAAGCAGTTTTTTTATGGGTTAGCCGGTGTAATTTTGTTGGTCGCGAGCAGTGCATTTGCGGCACCACCTGCTAAAGAAGCGGTATGCAGAGCCTGCCACGGCGATGGTGGAGCCAAGCCAATCATGGATGTTTACCCCAAGCTTAACGGTCAGAACAAGGGTTATTTAGTCGCTATTCTTAAGTCTTATCGCTCAGGTGAGCGTAAAGGTGGGCAATCTGCCGTAATGAATGCGCAAGCAAAAATGCTGTCTGATGATGACATTGAAGCATTAGCAACTTATTACTCTTCGCAAAAATAGTCGTTTCTCTGGTCTCGGAACCTCAGTGAACTTTCACTGAGGCGAGCCTTTCCTCAAACGATAGCGACGGTTTACCCATCAACCTAGGTTAGGTCGAATCGTTTTTAATCAAACCCACCCTTAATTTCCTTTTGCTATCGCGACGTTAAAATTTTCCTTGGCGTTATAAAACCAGTATATTACTTTGCTAGCGATTGATTTTTGAACAATATCATACAATCTGCTAACAAGAAGTGATGAGAAGCCATAAGAAGTGATGAGAAGCCATAAGAAGTGATGAGAAGCCATAAGAAGTGATGAGAAGTAAAACTAAATGGCGATCGGTGATTTGCGTTCGGTTCCGGTTGAAAAAGGTAAATGAATGAAGGCTCGGTTTATAACATTGATAAGGCATGCTAAATCTAGTTGGGATGACTCGCGTTTAACAGATAAAGATCGGCCTCTGGCATCAAGAGGGCGGAGAGATGCCCCACTGATGGCTCGTCGAAACCGTCCATTGATTGAGTCAGTAGAGCATTTTTATTGCTCGACTGCCGAACGGGCACATGAAACGTTTGATCTGATACACGGCGAGTTGCATGGTTTTCATGCTGATTATAATTTGACCGATGAACTTTATACTTTTAGTGCTAGAGATGTTTTGAAATATTGTCAGCAACTGCCTGACAATATTTATTCGGTTGGTATCGTTGGTCACAACCCTGCACTGACAGAATTTATTAACTTGATGACAGCCGATAGCCTCGCGAACTTACCAACCTGCGCTATCGCGAGGATTCGTTTAAAAGTAGATTGTTGGGAAAATATTCAGTATGAAACCGGCAAGTTAGTCTATTACACTTGCCCAAAGAACTACCGCTGACTGCTCGAGCTAACCGAAGATCATTAATACCAACTAAGAAGCAGAATAACAAAATAACAACAATCTTAATTAGGAGCCATAAGAATGATATCAGTTGAACAATGGCAACAAGAGGGCAATTATTTTTCTTTCGAACAACGCCGGATATTCTATCGTGACTCAGGTGAGGTGGATAAGCCGACTCTGCTACTGATTCACGGGTTTCCAACATCAAGTTGGGATTATACGCATGTTTGGGGAGTACTTGCTGAAAAGTTTCGCCTGGTTACGCTTGATATGATTGGTTATGGTTTTTCCGATAAGCCGAAAAATTTTCATTACTCAATTAAACGTCAGGTTGATATTATAGAACAAATTCTTGAGTCGTTATCGATTGAACAGTGTCATGTTTTGTCTCATGACTATGGCGACAGTGTTGCACAA
The DNA here is from genome assembly GCF_007004765.1 of Aliikangiella marina. GTDB lineage: Bacteria > Pseudomonadota > Gammaproteobacteria > Enterobacterales > Kangiellaceae > Aliikangiella > Aliikangiella marina. Next base: position 507,167 of record NZ_VIKR01000004.1, on the reverse strand, counting down.
GAGTTACTGGCGAGAGATTTAGAGAGTGACCATAAAAAAGTACTTTCTTTAATCATGTTAAATGGTGGTGTTATTCCGGAAAGCCAGCGTCCTGTGTTATTACAAAAACTTTTACTGGGGCCATTCGGGTTTATAATTTCCAGGCTGACATCCTATTCCAGGTTTAAGAAGAATTTTGACAAAATTTGTGCGGTAAAGCTCCCTGAAGAAGAAATAAGAACTTATTGGGAGCTTACTCAATTGCAAGATGGCGTTTTTCGAATACCAAAAGTTATTCAATATATTAAAGAGCGAAAACAAAACCGAGATCGTTGGGTCGGCGCTTTACAAAATGCGCGGTGCCCGATTTGTTTTATCAATGGATTGGAAGACCCTGTATCTGGAAAGTATATGGTGGAGAGCTTTAAAAAATTAGTTGAAAAGGCTGAAGTCGTAGAATTGGAAAACATTGGCCATTACCCTCAAGTTGAGAGTCCTGAATTGGTATTAAAGTCAGCTAATCAATTTTGGGAAGCTCACTTGAACGGTTAAATTGTTGTGAGAGAGGGTGGCGGCTAGGTGTCGATTTTTTGAGATAGATAGGCGGAGGTATTGGCTGTTTTATTTCATCACTAAAGGGTCAGTCAAATCTAACTAACATACTAGTTGAGCTGTAAAAGCAGTCAGTCGCTGGAGCTCGTATGAGTAAGTTCGAGTTATCATATTTGAAAGGTAGAAAGAGAAGTCCAATTAGTTATTGGGTACATCATGGAGTGGGAGAAGATAAAATCCCTTATGCTGAATGCGTCGAATTTTCACCTCCTTTTCCTAATAAAGATCCAATGAGAGGATACCCATATTTGGTAGTTAAGGTGGTTGGATTTGAGTTTGAATTTGCCTCTAGTTTAGAGTTAACTCACTGCATCGACGTGCTCGGAAAACGAAACATGCATACTACGAATTATCTATCTGAAATCCGTGGAACAAGTTATGGTCCAAATAATCATTGGTTGAGCCGTTTACCTTCGGATCTTAAGAGTTGGAAAAAGCGAGAAAAGATAGTTGCTTTTTTATTAAAAGCAAGGAGTGATATTGAAAAGGCTAAGATAGTCTTTTAGCATCAGAGGCTGTTTAAAAGATAGCCGTGAAAGGCTCTGTTCATCACAAAGTAGACACTCAGCTCACGTCATTCCGAGCGTAGTCGAGGAATCTCCCACAGTTTTGGATGCATCTACAAACAGAGACTTACAAAGAAACACACTCATGTCTGTGATGGTGTCAAATATTTTGAGTTTGACTAAGCCTTTGGGAGATCTCTCCACTACGGTCGAGATGACAGATGCGGGACCGCTTTATGTCAATTCTTGCCCCTTAATATTAGGTGCTCTGTAGTTTTTGGAGAACTCTCCACTGCTCTGGAGATTACATGTCAGCGTCTAGTTTATGACAAACTAAGATTCGCTCTAGGAATAACAAATTGTTTAAATAACCGAACTCCAACAAACAAGGAGGATAGCAAACACGCCTATCCTCCCAGTTCGATAGAATGAGTTATTTTTTAGAAGGCTTTTTCTTTAATGATTTAAGCCATTTCTCTTCCATTTTATGTAAGCCTTTTAAGAATGCGATCTCAGCTCTTTTAGCTTCAATTTGGGCGCGGAGTTTACCGGCTTCTATTTTTTCAGCTATTTTGGTGTGTTCCTTGTGGGTTTTTTGAGCGTCTTTAAGTTTACCCAAGGCCAGTTTTTGCTTTTCGCGGTAGGATTTTACAACTTCTTTATGCTTGGTGATTTTCTTTCTAGCGGCGACAACGGCAAGCTTGGTTCGCTTGTTGTTGTTTTCTTTCATAATGGCCATTTTTTCTTTCAAGATCTTTTGAAATTCAACCATTTTCTCTTGAGCATCTAAAAAGCGTACCTCCATATTGGCCATTTCTTTCATGGCTCTATCAATTTCAGTTTCTGACGATTTAATTTGCTTTTCAGTTTCAGCGCCTATTTTTTCAAGCTTGGATTCAACCTTGGTTACTTGTTTTTTCTTGGCCACTTTTTTGGCTGGTGCTTTTTTACTAGTGGTTTTTTTTACGGTGGCTTTTTTAGTCGTAGCTTTCTTAGTTGTCGCTTTTTTTGCGGAAGCTTTCTTGGCGGTAGTTTTCTTAGCCGTCGCTTTTTTTGCAGTCGTTTTCTTGGCAGTGGTTTTCTTTACAGTAGATTTCTTGGTAGCTGCTTTTTTTGTCGCCGGTTTAGCTTCGGGTTTGTCGACGTCTATTTTTTCGTTGTTATCGGCCATAAGATTCTCCAACAGTTGAAATTATGATTATATGTAATGTGACTAGTCATTTAATAATTAAAGTATGGAACAAAAAAGATCAGCACGCTTAATTTCTTGAAATACGAATAAGCTGGCCTGATTCGCCATCGGTTAATACATAGATAATTCCTTTGCTATCAACTCTGACATCTCTAATTCGTTGATCAAGCTCTTTTAATAAACTCAACTGCTCAACGACTTGGTTGTCGTTTTTAACAACAAGTCTCAATTCTTTGCCGGCTAACGCGCCAACTAAATAGCTCCCCTGAATTTCCGGGAACTGTTCTCCGGCATACACAGCTAAACCGGAAGGAGCGATGGATGGCGTCCAATGTATGAGGGGATCTTGCATTCCTTGGTAAGTTTTAAATGGAGAAATGCTTGCACCCGAATAGTCTTTTCCATGACTGGCTACCGGCCAGCCATAGTTTTTACCCGCTTCGATATAGTTAATTTCATCGCCACCTGCTGGACCATGCTCATGCATTACGATGCGATTGTTTTGGTTATCATAAGTTATCCCTTGGGGATTGCGATGGCCGAGTGAGTAGATTGCAGGATGATACGCTTGAGAGCTTGCATAAGGATTGTCACTTGGAATACTACCATCGCGATTAATGCGAATAATTTTTCCCAGTAAATTTTGCTTGTCTTGTGCCTTCTCCCGATAGTCAAAGCCATCGCCTGTGGTCAGTAATATCGTGTTATCAGGCATCCAGGCGAGTTTTCCACCGTAATGCACAGGGCCTTTTTTATCGGGGGTGACTTGGAATATTGTTTTTAGCTCGGTCAGTTGATTGTCCACTAATTTGGCTGACGCGATGTGAGTCGCGTTCGCTTCCATTGTACCGCCGGCATAACTCAAGTAGATAGTCTGATTGTTAGCGAAGTCCGGATCGACTAAAGTATCAAATAAACCACCTTGGCTCTTGAAGAAAACACTTGGTACGCCAGAGATGGAATCGATTTTATTATCGCTGCTAAGTCTTTTTAACTGTCCTGATTTCTCACTAATTAAAATTTCATTATTCGGCATGAAGGTCAGCGACCAAGGGAAGTTGAGCGATTCAGCCATGACTTCCGTTTGGTAAGTGATGCTTTGACCATTGACAACAAACTGACTTGTCGAACGACTCTGTGCGTTTATCGAAGAAGATTCAGGTTCGCCCATAGCGAAAGTCGAGCTAGCGAAAAGCAAAAGCGAACTGCAGGCAAGCGTCGACAAGATATTGAATTGACGTTTTATCATTGACAGAGGTATCTAGATTGGCCTTAAATTGAATTAAGCCTAACTCAAGTGCTCACCAATTTAAAGTGAATCTGGACTAAGGCTTTATGCCCTCATTAACAGATGTAATTAACTGGTGTAGTATATTGAGCAAACACGCTCGAAACGAGAAGGTCCCAATGCAATATTCTAAAGTTAAAGTGGTTTGCGCATTTTTAGTCACATCTCTTATTGCGTTTCTTTTAGCGAGTATTTTTCACACGCAGTTTGTCCTTAAAGAGCTTATTGCGATTGGTGTCGAGATTAATTTTGGTACGCGCTTAGCAACCACCATTGAAGATATTGTTGGCTTGGCTCCAGGCTATGGCGCAATTGTTACTGTCGGTTTGTTGATCGGGTTTACAGTAATGGCACTAATCAGAAAATATTTTCATCTTCCGCGATATATGGCCTATGCGTTAGGTGGTGGCTTGGCTTTTGCTGCAATGCACTGGTTGATGTACCCCATTTTTTATATTACTTTGATTGCCGGTGCTCGAACGAACTTAGGATTTATCTTTCAATGCTTGGCAGGTGTAATTGGCGGTTTGATATTTGCACGTTTGCTACTTTGGGCTCGCGGCCGAAGCATATTCCACGAGCCTAAAAATTAACAGCGCCAAGTCTACCTAATGGCGGAAAGTTAAAAATTTAAGCGAGCTAAATTCTCAAACCACCATCAAGATCGATAACTCGCCCCGTGACATAATCATTACTAATAATAAACTCAACCGTTTCCGCGATATGCTCCCCTTGGCCCATTCGAGAGAGGGGGATCATACTTTCAACTTTGTTAATGACTTCAGGTTTCATTGATTGGGTCATTTCTGTTTGGATGTATCCGGGGGCAATCGCTGCGCAGCGAATATTATACCGAGCTAATTCTTTCGCCCAGGTCGTTGTGAGAGCTGCCACGCCAGCTTTAGCGGCAGAGTAATTGCTTTGTCCGACATTGCCCGCGCGCGATATCGAGGACATGTTAATAATCACGCCACCTTGTGTTTGTTGAATCATTGTTTCTGCAGCGGCCCGGCCACAAAGAAAAACACCGGTCAGGTTTATGTCGATAACTTGCTGCCATTGTTCTAATGACATCCGATCAACCAGTTCGCCTGATTGGCTTTTGACGAGTAAGCCATCACGGATAATGCCGGCATTGTTAACCAGCACATCGAGCTGACCAAATTCTTGGTGAATTTGCGCAAAGCCTTTTTCTACTTCAGCTTCATTAGCGACATTCATTGAAACCGCGATCGCTTCTCCATCGGCATCTTCTATGTCAGCTAAGACTGACTCGAGCTTTTCTAAGTTGATATCAATCAGCGCAATTTTAGCACCTGATTTTGCCAGTCGAATTGCCATGGCTTTGCCAAGCCCTTGCGCTGCACCTGTTATTGCGACGACACTATTTTCTATCTGCATATGCGGAATATCACTCTGCTAGTTCAAGTTTTTAAGTTATTCGGTTTTTAAGTGACTGAGTTACCGAGTATTTAGCTTTCAGGGTTTTTACCAAGACATTTGTCTTGCTAATGGTTAAACAAGGGTTATATGCGGGTGGATTGATTGAGTCAAGTGATAATTAGTATCAGCTGCGCCGATTAAGCGGAATTAGTCGGCGCGAAATGAACCATTATATAAATGGTGAACGTCGAACTGAATACAGATAAAACCCCGGCTGACAATCATCTAACTAAACTAACAAGTGGCCGACTAACCAATAGCCGACCAACACGGAGCCAACAAACTCAATGAGAGTTGATTGGCTAAGACGACATTTCCACGACTAGCTAGCCTAAACATCATTAAAAACGATAACTGAAGCCAAGTTGCAGTGTGGTAGGCGTGTAGTCTAAGCCGTTAATTTGCCCGAGGTTTGCTTCGTTTCTGAGGTCGATATCTGTGAAACGACTGTATCGCAACTCGGTATTGATGTCCCATTGGCTGCTGAGTTGATAGTTGAGGCCGGCGAAAAATTGGGAGCCAAATTTACCTTGTTGAGAAAATGATTGTTCTACGCCATTTTCTTCCAAATCGATGTCGATTTCTTGGACCCAGCCGAACCCTGCACCTATATAGGGTTGCCATTTTGAGTCCGAGCTATTTTGAAAGTAGTAGTAACCATTAACAAAAAATAAGTTAGAAGCGTAATTACCCTCACTAAAAAATTGCCCGTCTGCGAGCAGAGTTGAGCTATCATTAGTTTTGTATTCCCAGCTTATCTCGGCTGCAAACTTGTCGTTGTAGCGGTAGCCGAGCCCAATACCAGCGGTGAACCCCGAGTCTGTCGATACTTCCGTCCGGCCATCAAGCGCACCAATGGCAACAGATTGGCCATTCGTATTTGATAGCTCATTTAAGCCTAAATAAGGTTTTACATACCAACCCTTTGTTTCTGCGAAGGTCGGCGTGGTCCAAAAAAGGGTTAAGCTAAGTGCCAAAAGAGTCGGCTTTTTCATGATATATTCTCCATTGAGTTTTGATGAATTTAACGCTGGATACGCGCTCCGATGAGCGGACAGATCGTGATGACAGCGGTTTTGAATGAGTGGGCAGGGTATTTTGTATGAGTGGGCAATTTAATTTCGGTGACGTAAAACCCAGTCAATATTTTCTGGGGATCGCTGCCGTATTGGGGTTACTGTTTTTTCTCATTAGCCCTGCTTCTGAAGATAGTCGCTCCTGGATAAATATGCTCCAATGGCAGGTTCAAACGCTTGGCCCGATGTTGTTTCTTATCGTGATTCACGCGGCATTGCTTCAACTTGGTTGGTTTCAACGACTCGGTGTTTGGTTGAAGCTTGTGGTGTCAGGGGGATTGGCTACCTTGGCCTTTACACCGATTGCACTTTTTAGTGATGTTGTATTTGCCAATGAGTCGGTCACACGTGAAAACGTCGTCGAAGCGCTTTGGGAAGAATGGGGGGCTATGGGACCACCAGTGCTTTTGTGCTGGCTGGCTATTAATGCGCCATTTATTCTCGGGCTCAAACTGATTCGGCAAACTGAACTGACTGCAACGAGAAATAGCAGCGATGAGTCTTCGGCTAAAAAGTTACCAGCGAACAACTCCCGTCAATTCGACTCAACAAAGGAAGAAACGAGTAGCCCCATTTTCAAGATGATACCAACAGCCCTTGGTAATGATATTATTTTCCTCAAGGCTGAATTGCATTATTTATCGGTGACTACAACTTTAGGCAATTCCTTAATCTTATATAATATTAAGGATGCTGAATCTGAATTACCTGACGACAATGGTTTTCGCTGTCATCGCTCATATTGGGTGGCAAAAAAGCATATCGATAGTTTTAAACGCCAAGGACGACAGGGCATCATTCGCTTAACAAACGGTGAGGAAGTGCCTGTCAGCCGGCGATACTTATCCGAACTTACGGCCAAATTGAAGCCATTAGAATGCTGATAAATAAATTTAAGCCAGTTAACTAACTAATTTTGAATTACTTAGCTCATTTACTTATTGCCGATCAGACAAATACCTCCCAGTTAGGAAACTTCTTGGGAGATTTTGTTAAGGGGCCGGTTCATGAGATGGATTATCACGAATCCATCAAGCAGGGAATAAGGCTACACCGAGCCGTTGATGTATTTACTGACAATCATGCTTTGTTTAAACAAAGTAAGTCTCGAATTTCTTCGGCGAGAAGGCGTTACGCAGGGATTATTATCGATCTTGCTTATGATCATTTTCTATCAGTGCATTGGTCAGTGTTTTCAAGTGACCCTAGACAAACCTTTATCAGCGATTTCTATCTCGCTTTAGCAAAAAATAGCAGTTGGTTACCCGAGCGATGTGAAGCAATTGCTCAACCGATGATTAGTGGTGATTGGATTGGAAATTACGCTCAGCTCGCTGGAATATCTGCAAGTTTAAATGGGATTAGTCGAAGAATTAAAAGGCAGTTTAATCGGGACAATCCTTTATTTAATGCAGTGGATGAAATTGAGTCCAATTACCAATCGATTGAAGCTGATTTTTTAGCGTTTTTTCCGTTGCTGAGCGAGCACGCTAAGAAAGTCGCCTAAATGACTGACAGCCCAAGCTGAAACAGATAAGAAACTACATTAAATTTATTTGTTCCCTCGATCGCTGGTCAATTTAAGTAACGCCTATTCGATTTAGACTGTTGTGGTGATCCAATGGCGAGCCTCTTCGATTGAGCGAAAATGGCGCACGATTCGATTAAAACGTAAATTTGCTTGATGAATAAAAAGCTCGATGATCGCGATGTCTGACTCACTCGAATGAACTAAAGCAACTTTTGATTCATCTAGATTAGCATGTGACTTCGAATCGATGAGTTTGATGATTTCATCGATGTCCTCAAGGGACCATGCAAGCGTTGCCTTGTCTAAGTCATATAAACGATGAATATTTGGATTTGAAGTCATCAGGTTTTCAATGGCTGAGAGCATTGCTAAAGCCGCTCCGTAAGTTAATTTTCCTTGATAACTTGCTTCGATATAGCCTTTTTCTGGATCATGAGTAATTTGCAACGACATAAAACCACAAAAACAATTACTTTATCTCAAAGTCTAGCACATGCTTAGACTTGCTCCAGGAAAAGTACTTAGCTTTGTCAATAAGCGGGTGGCTTGCGCAGACTTTGTATCAGTATACTGGCCATATAAAATAATCCTGCGCCAATAAAAGTAACAGGAAACAAAATAAAACTGAGCTTTGTCGAAGAAAGGTTAAAAAACTGCTGGTTGTTACTTGAATCGATTATGTCTGCCGCGTCAAAAATTAGCAGGACGCTCATCGAGACGAGTTGTGCGATACCATAAGTAGCGAGGAATAGTGCCGAAATCCAGTGGCCAAGGTCCATATGCGAAGGACGGTAAAGTATCGCCCACACACAGGCAAAAGCATATCCGCTGGCTATGGTGCGAGTAATTACGATTCGCGCGTCGATTGATGGATACACAAAGAGAAAAAAGCTGAAGATAACGACAATTAATCCGCCTATCGCGATGTTCGAGGATAAATAAAGCTTCTTATTGTTCCAGTTAAGTACACCCACAAAGTTGAATTGGATACTGAGTAGGCCGAAGAGGTTTAATGCAAATATAACGAGTTTTTCCCAGGGCACTGTCACATAGATTCTTAGTAATGACAAAAGCATCGTCGCCGAAAAGAACAGAAAGCTCAGTGCGAAAAGCTTCGCATAGAATGCCTTATCGCCCTCGTGATAGACGACGTAAAACGCGATCCCAAGGGTGCCGCTTAGAATTGCGGTGTAAGCGAGTGCAAATGTGTACCAGTCCATACCGTTTATGTCGTTATTCGTTATTAACGGCTCAATTAAAACCGGTTGCCCCGGCCTCAATACTACTTTTTTAATGGTGCATCATAAAATGATGTTAGCACAAGCTAATAAAACGATGCTCACTCGCCGAGACTTATCATTCTATGTAGGGGGCCGCGGATAGAACAGGTCGATTACTTTGATCTCGTGCTCTGCGCTATCTACATTGTGTCTATTAGCTAAACAATGATGTTTGCAACAACAAGGATCCCAACCATTACAAGGGTGATTACCGCGCCAGTAATGGCAAGGTTTCGCATGATTAATCTGTCGTCGTTGATATGATGAGTGCCCATTACTCAGTCCTCTACTCGTCTATTTGAGCTTTAAAGTTACGCAAATTTGGTTGTTGAATTTTTGACCTGGGTCAACGAGCGGGTGTTTTTACTCTTTGTCAGGCGTTTAAACAGGCAATTAGTATTAGCCATGAGACGATTTATTGAATTAAAGCACCTATTGAGAATATTTTATTAAGGTACGCGTTGCATCAACATGGTTTTTTACACTAAATAGCGTTGCTTTTAACCGCTGATTTGCGAGACCATTTAAGTTAGGGCAATAAAAACAAAGAGTTATGAATGGTATATTTATTGCTTTGTTTAACCAAAAGCCTCATAACTCAGAGGTCAAAGCCATTTGAATGGTATTACAAATTCGATTCAATTGTTCAGGTTTTAATCAAAAGGAGCTTAATTTGCCTTTAATTGGTCATAATCACCGATCAAGTACGGATTCAATTATCAATCGTCTGTCATCGACTTATATTGACGCTGATCGGAAACTATTTATATCGACAGACAGCTACGATGTGGCAGCACAAAAAGCCAAGTGGTATTTTCGAGAGCTCGAGCAGATTGTCCACAAAAGTGATTTTCTTCAGCAGTTAAGGATTGATTTGTTACAGCTGAATAATCGTTTCACTAACAAACCCGGGGCAGTTGCTTTGTCGAGCTTGGAGGCAGCGGAAGATATCAAGGCGACAGTCGACTCCTGGTCATTTTTAAAAAAACTTTCCGCTGACAAAAAGCTCAAGTCTTATCTCAATAAGTCGGTCACCTATATTTTTATGCGTGATTTAGGCAAAGACGTTAACCTGCCATCGGTGAGCAAAGCGATTGAAGAAACGGTTGATAAACTTCACGTCTGGATCAGTAAGAATAACGCAAAATCGGCCCACAATAACCAAGAATCTTTTTCAACGTCATGGTTATATCAAAAAGCGAAACAGCATGGCGCAGAATCAACTTTTATTTGGTTAATGGGAAAATTAGCAAAAGTTCAGAAAAACTTACCCAATGAAATTGATCAGACCAATGGCATGCGTAAACTCGTCAAGATAATTGCGGGTGTGGTTATGCATCAATTGATTGATATGCCGAAGAGCACATCTCCTAAGCGTCGTAAAAGATTGATCGAAAAGGCGATAAAGCTTGGTTATTATTATGGCTTAACCTACCCTCTAGTCGATGATTTACAAGATTCTGCTTCGGCTTTGAATTGCCAAGAAAAAGACAGTTTTAATCAAGCGATTCGAAACAGTTTAGTGTCTGGTAAAGTCGTCGAGTTCCCAGAGTTCTCAGCGAAAAATCAATCACGTATGCGCTTTATCTACCGAGAGCTTGGAGAATCTTTTGAGTATATTCGCTCAGCACAATCGGCGCAAAAAGCACAGCAGTTTTTTCAACAAGCTTTTATCTTTTTTGAAGCCCAGGATATTGACCGCAAAAGAAAGCTAGGTGAAAAGAATTATTCTTATGAAGAAATCTTTATTCCGCTCATTTTAAAGTCTGCCGGATGCCGCTTGATAGCGAGGGATATGTTGGAGACGAATGACGACAATACCTTCGATCGGAATACCTTCTGTTTCGGGATTTACAATCAATTTAATGATGATATCAAAGATATTTTCGATGATATTGAAGAAGGTAATGTAACGCCCTATACTTTTGGTTTATTGAATCATGCTCAAGATGAATCACTCAAAATAGCAAACTCGAGTACGACCAACCCCTATTTAATTTATTGGGCGGTTGTCTACTACTTGATTTACAAGGTTTACCAAAATAATCCCCGGTGTAAACAACTGATCTTAGAACGAAGTATTAATGCACATAAAAGTGTTTTCACTAATATAGGACCCTCAGAGTATTTGAGTCTTAAGACAAAACTTCTTAATACTTCTGACGAACCGTTCGATCAAATGCTTCACGAACTGGTCGTTCAGCCCAATGATGTGGCTTGGTTTGACAAGTTGGTTAGTCGTCATGTTGCAGAGCACTTTGATGTGAATGGTCAAAACAAAGAACACTTTAAAACTAAGTATCAGCGTATTCAGGCAAAAGTGGATGAGGTGATACCGTTGTGCTCACATCCTCGTCTTAATACGGCCAATTTGTTGGATGCTGCAAATTATAGTTTGACCGCAGGTGGCAAGAGAATTCGTTCGGTGATTGCTTATTTGATGATGGATGAATTTTATCAATTACCCTCGGAGTCGATAAAACCTGTAATGCAACTTCTTGAGTATATGCATACGGCGTCAATTATTTTTGATGATAAGCCTTCACAAGATAATGCTGATTTTAGGCGTGGTAAACCGACGTTGCATAAACAAGTAAATTGCGAGGCAACCGCAGAATTAGCCGGTATTTTTTTAATGATGCGCGCGGTTGAAGTACAAACTAATATTGGAACCGTTGATCCAAAACTCGTTCTTCAATCCCTCGCTTATGCCGCTAATACCACACAAGCCATCTGTGAAGGCCAAGTGATGGATCTTCAATCGAAAAAATACGCCTTGGATATGAATCAGCTTGAGCGTATGACCGAGTTAAAAACAGGCTTGGCGATTGAAGCAGCCTTTATGATTCCTGCGATTCTTGCAGATGAAAATGATATTCAAAAGGGCCATATTAAACAGTTTGCTAGACATTTGGGATTAGCCTTTCAAATTAAAGATGACTTGTTAGATCATGAAGGGGATCTCGCCACACTCGGTAAGCCTAGTCAACAAGATTGCGCGGTGAATAAGTCTTCATTTGTTACTTGTCTCGGTGAAAACAAAGCGAGAGAAAAGCTATTTGAACACTATTTTAAAGCCTACCAATTGTCCGCACATTTCGCTGTCGTCAAAGCGGGTAACGAGGGCGAGGGTGAGGTCAAAGGCTTTATGCAGTCATTATTAGATTACGTGGTTTATCGAGAAAATTAAGCGCGCAACTTATCGATCATTTGAACTTCATTTTTGCGATGGCGTTTAATTTTTCGTAAAAGGCATCAAGTTCTAGTGCTCGTTTATATTCAACGTCATACTTGTTATGGAAAAAAATTGTTAGGCGCACATTTTCATCCCAAAGCTCAACAGTGTAACCATCAAAATCGGAAGCGGCATTGATACCGTTGAGTCGATGCGCCTCGCCTACTTTTTTACCGTGTTCGCGGATCAAATGAAAGATTTTTAAGGACTGATGAATATCAAGACTATTTTTCATGATGCTACAGCAGCCTACTGTTTCGCGCCAAAATGAGAGGCTTGTTCAAATCTTATCCGAGAATTTTCTTCAACGGTCCAGCCGTGTAAGTTGCTATGCAGAAGGCTTAGTAACGCATCAATGTGTCCATCATCACTATTGAGTGCGGGAATATACTGATAATCCTCGCCGCCTGATTCGATAAAATATTCTTTATTCTCCATACCTATTTCCTCGATGGTTTCCAAACAGTCCGAAGAGAAGCCCGGACAAACAACTTGGACCGTTTTTACTCCTTGAGAAGGGAGGGCTTTGAGGGTGTGATCAGTATAGGGCTTGAGCCATTCTTCTCGGCCAAATCGCGATTGAAAACAGGTCATGTATTCGTCTTTATAGAGCCCGAGTTTTTCGGCCACTAAGCGCGTTGTTTTGTGGCACTCGCAGTGGTAGGGGTCACCGTTAAGCAAATATCGCTTCGGTACTCCATGATAAGAGAAAATGAGTTTGTCAGCTTTTCCATGTTGCTCGCGAAACAATTTAATTTTGTTGGCGATGGCATCAATGTAACCGGGGTTATCGTGATAATGATTAATAAATCGCAGTTCAGGTAGATAACGACGTTGAGTAAAATCAGCGGCAATAGCATCAAAGGTAGAGCCGGTCGTTGACCCGGAATATTGTGGATAAAGAGGGAGGACAACTAACTTATTCACGCCTTCAGCCATCATCTTGCCAAGCACACTCTTAATGGATGGGTTTCCATAGCGCATGGCAAATTCAACGATTATTTTATCGCCATAGGATTCAGTCAGTGATTGGCGAATTTTAGTGGTTTGATCGCGGGTATGGACTAATAACGGCGAGCCATCTTCAGTCCAAACCGACTGATAAGCCTCTGCCGATCGTTTAGGTCTGATGTTTAAAATAATTCCATTGAGGATAAACCACCAAACAAGTCGAGGTATTTCGACTACTCTTGGATCCGAAAGAAATTCTTTTAAGTAAGGCTTCAAGGCGCGCGCGGTCGGTGCTTCAGGAGTACCGAGATTGGTCAATAAAACACCAATCTTATCGGTTTGCTTGTGACTATAGTCTGGATTTCCCTGGTATTTCATTCAATTGAGTCTTATCGTTGTTAAGCAGAAGAATTTACGAGATTTTAAAATGGCTAGATCACGATTTAGCGGTAAGTCTATCATCAAAAGCACCGAGATAATGAATTATCTGCGGTGCCGTTAGTAAATGAGGATTTAGTCCAATAGCGACACCCTTATATATGTGATGCAAGTACAGCTTGGACATCATAAATGTTAACTTTGCGGTTAAACTCCTTCTCGATCGGTTTGGGATCGCTGCCAACCCAGATTTTTAAATCGGCATCTAAATCAAAGTGGCCCGCCGTTTCGACGCTAAACTTAGTGATTTTGCCGTAGGGAATCGATAAGTATTCTGCTTTCCTGCCAGTAATTCCTTGTTTATCAACTAAAATCAGTCGCTTATCGGTAAAGATAAAAGTGTCTCGAATGACAACAAACCCAATTTCAAAGCTTTCGCCTTGCGCCAGGATTTGTCCATACTCTTCTGCAAGCTTATCGGCATTAATGGTTCCAGCATTGCCGAGTAGTCCTGAAAACAGTCCCATAAAATGTCTCCCTTTCGTCAATTAAAAACGTCAAATATTACGCCATGTTAAACCGAACCACGATAAAATCAATGATAATTAATTAACTCAGAGGGCGAATTTTCGATTTATTAGACTTATACAGTTGATAAACACTTTTAGATTATTCTTCGTTAATTTGATCCAGCGACTGGTCACCTTTGCGGGTTTACATGTCGAAACATTTAGCTTTCCTAAATCCGGCATTTTTAATCCAAAGTTCGATCTGTCAGAAGGTTTGCGCGTATTTGATCATCGATACCTTTGTGTATTTGGAAAAGTCACGACAAAAACTTCCACACGCTTTTGGTAACAACTCAACTTATATGCTTGGAGAAAAACATGATTAAATCGTTAAATAAATTTGTATTGGCTGTCTTCACAGTCGCACTTTTCGCTTCTACCGCCGTTTTTGCAGGTAGTTATGGAAAGAAAAAGTCAAATGATATCGTAGACGTTGCCGCGGGTAATGAGTCATTCAGTACTTTAGTTGCAGCGGTAAAAGCGGCGGGCCTTGTCGACACGCTTAAAAGCGATGGACCTTTCACTGTGTTCGCACCAACCAATGAAGCGTTCGCTAAGCTTCCAGAAGGTACTGTTGAAAATCTTTTAAAGCCGGAAAATAAAGACAAACTTGTTGCCGTACTAACTTATCATGTTGTTCCGGGTAAAGTGTTAGCGAAAGATGTTGTAGGCTTGTCTCAAGCGAAAACTGCACAGGGCAGTGAAGTCAAAATATCGACTGCTGGCGGCGGTGTAAAAGTTGACAACGCTAATGTGGTTGCAACTGATATCGCAGCAAGCAATGGTGTTATTCACGTAATCGATTCTGTAATCTTACCAAAGTAAAGCGCATCAAAGAGCGGGATTACAAGGAAACTTGAGCTACAGAGCCGCTGCAAGGTAATCGCAGCGCGGCGAGATAAGTTTCTAGAACCATCTACAGAACCACGCTTAGGCGTGGTTTTGTTTTTTAGTGGGATCGCGTTGGATAAATAAGCGCATTAACTAACCAAATCGACGCCTAGACTAAGCACTTGCTATTCGCTTGTGATAAGTTGGCAAGCGGGATAAAAAAGCCATTTCAAGATAGGGCGAGAATATGACAAAAATCAACCAAGACTTGCTTTGATACTGCTAAACTTGAGATTGTGCTTTGAAGGACTTTTCAGATTTAAATTTAGCCTCATCGCCGCTAACTTACAGCAAGGAATTTTGCAAGATGAAATGGTTACTGACAACTTTTTCTTTACTGATGTTTTTAACTGGTTGTGCGAGTGATTTATCTCATCAGAAGCTACAACTATATACCGTCCCCTATGAGCCGATAACCGGAGAGTTCGGTTTCGCTCGAGACATTGTGATTAAAGCTTTTGAACAAGAAGATGTTTCAGTTGAAATCAAAGTTATTCCGACTATTGAGAATGCTATTGCTCGCTCAACTATCGATAATACCTTATGGATAGGAGCCAGAGTTGTATATCCTGAGCAGAACCAAACGCAGCTATTGTTTCGAGAAATTGTGAAGCTCGACACCTATGTAATCTCAGTCGAAAATGATTTTGTTGAGCCGCGAAAAAAACGTGAGAACGGCCAGGTACTTGGTATTCTAAAAGGGGCGAATGGTGAACTGGACTATGCGCTTAAAAATCAATTGGAATACATCGAATACCCGACTCACTTAGAGGGGCTCAAACTACTTGTTAACGATAAAATCGATTCGATGTTATGCACAGAAGTGATGTGTGAACAGATAATCTTATCTAACCCTAAGCTACGTTTTGAGAAAGCGTATTTATTCAGTATATCGATTGACTTGCTTATTTTACCTGATGACGAAATTGTGGCGCCGGTAGCTGAGTTAAAGTTATTTGAATCGGGCTTAAGCAAGCTTTCCTATGATGGCGGAATAGTTGATATTCTCGATAAATACAAGGTACAAAATCCTATCTTGAAACTTTCTTTAGGCGATTTGCTTAATATAAAGATCAAATCCAGTGACCTTTGAATAGGATAACCCGAAACTAAGCTAAAACGAAAATTGTTCACTGACTAGGCTTTGGCAAAAACGTCGGCAGTAGAAAGTTATCGATGATTTAAGGAAAGAATAAAGGCAACGGTATCTTCGACGGCGTTATCATCAGTCAATATTTGTGCCATTATTGCCATCCTACGGCCAGCCACATCGTGCCGGTGTGTGCCTCGCAAGCCTTTACGAAAGTGCATGAGTTGGCGAGTGAGGTACGCTTCATCCAATCCAAGCAAGCTCGGTGCTTTGAGACTGGCGTTGCCACGTCCATTGACGGCATGGCAAGAAGCGCAATTGGAAAAGTAGTACTTCTTACCTGCTTCCGGGTCACCCGCTTTAGCCTGCTTAGGTTTTATTTTTTCAAGATGGCTGAGTGCAGAGGCAAGTTCCTCGATTGTTTTGTCACTCAGTGGTTTACTCACGGCTATCATCTGAGCACCATAAGTATCAGCGGGCTTTGTACCGCGCCTATCTTTTTTAAAGTTGTTTAATTGTCGAGTGATATACCATGCTTCCATACCGGCAATTGCTGGTGACGAGAGCGTGCTATTTCCTTCTGCGTTTTCACCATGGCAAGTAGCGCAAGGCTGATAAGCCTCTGGGAGGTTTGTTGCGGCAACAGATGGAAAATAAACACTGACAAAAGCTGCGATAAAGAAATTTAAATATCGTGATGGTGTTTGCATGCGGTTCTATTTCAATGACTAAAAGTTAGATTGGCTAGATAATGAACAGAGGTAAGTCACGCCGTCACAAGATAGAAACGGTATCGTGAGTTGTGGAGCCTAAGGTTCCTAGTGTCGTCATCTAGCCAAATGTGTCTCTACACTAATCGGACTGAGTGAAAAATTCAATTCACTTGTTGTCGATTTTAAATTTAGCCTGTTCAACAATTTAACTTTGCTGCTATTTACCGACTACTTTGATAGAAAACCATGCAACCCCATCAATCGATTCGTTAAGTGGTAATAACTGTTGGGAAACCACCTGACAAGTTTATCGACTATTTTTGCGTCGATACCGATAAACCGCCTGAATTTAAGGTTACGCATACCTTGTTCAATTTTAATCGCGGCTTGTTCGGGTGTTGTTATTGCTGCCGAGTCAAATAATCGCGTGACTTGCGCATTCTCTCTTTCGGTCGTAATTGTATTTTTGGCAATATTAGTTTTTATGCCGCCAGGCATAACACAGATAACGTCGATCGATTTATGTTGATACTTTAAGTCGTGTTTTAACGCCTCGCTAAATCCTTTAACCGCAAACTTTGACGAGTGATAAGGAGTCATCATGGGGACGGTTATGAGGCCGAAAATTGAAGCAACATTAACGATTAGGCCACGTGAAGATTTTTCTAGCAATGGTAAACTGTAGCGACAGCCATAAACAACCCCTTGAAAGTTAACGGCCATGACCTGATCGAAAAGCGCTTCGGCGGTCTCATCAAAAAAGCCAAATGAAGACATTCCCGCATTGTTGACGAGAACATCAATATACCCGATTTGATTATCTATTTTTTGATACAAAGCCTGCCAGTCATCTGGATTACTCACATCGGCAACTTGTGCGATCTCGATAGATTCCGCGAGTTCTTCGGTAATGCTTGTTAAGCTAGTTGCATCTTTATCCGTTATGATCAATCGACCACCTAAACTTGCTAACAGTCTAGCGAGAGATTGTCCTATACCCGAGCCCGCCCCTGTAATTAAAATGACTTTCTCTTTCCAGTGTATGTTCATCGTCTTTAATCTTTATTCGTGGTTACTGCTTAATGCTGAGTAACTATTTAATACTGATGTCGTTTTCAACCATTGTGATATACAGACGGTAACGTCCTGAAAGAAACGCCCACCAACAGTCCAGTGGCAAGCTCCTTGGATAATCTTTAATGTTGATCGTTCTCGATATTTTTCATGAAGTACTTTTTGAATTTTTATCGGCGTGATTTTGTCATGATCTCCGCCAATGATTAAAACCGGACAATTGACATCGGTATAATTAACTTGGTTTTTAGGTTTACGGTAAAGAAACCACATTCCGAGTTGCCAGGTGACTCTTCCGGATTCCAACGTTGAAATTTTATCGATATCTTGTTGCAGCTCTGCGGACTGAGCATTGGCGATGCCATAGCGTATATTAGTTAGCTTAAGCTCGGTACACGCGTTCCATAGCGGAAATTTTAAAATGTTATGACCAAAGGTTCTTATCACACTCCAGCTCCAACCATTTATCCCCGCCGGAGCAGCGGACGACAACAAAATTAGTCCTAAACAGGAAGTTTTACTTGCAACGACTTGTGCGATGAGTCCTCCCATTGAATGACCAAGTAGAACTGGTTTGTGATCAAATGATTGGACAAAGGTTAAAATACTCTCCACATAGTTTTCGAAAGACGTCTGTTTCAGTTGCTCTATATCGGGCTGAGTCATTGTCTGCTTATCAAAGTGAGCCGGTAGGCTTGGTGTATAAACGCTAAATCCGTGCGATACAAAAAATGACTTAAGATCATCAAATACAGCGGGCGTACTCCACATTCCGTGAATCAAGACTATTGGTGGTTTCGTGCTTACTTCTGACATAGGCTACGTATTGGTGCTTTAAGACTCATTGGGGCCGATAATTCAAGCCGCTGTTTTTGTTCCCCGTTTATTGGGTGTCGGTGTCTCGTACGAATGAAATTCACTTAAAGGCCGGTTATCATCAAATCTTAAAACACCATCATCCAGCCGACTTCTTTTTATCGCAAACATGTCCTTAAAGTATAGATCCTTATTGCACCAAGGAAACTGAGAACCTTGCGAGGGTAACCAATCTAGCGCTCTCATGATGTAGCCAGACTTGAGTGCTACAATTTTTTCTTGAGGTGCGTCAGGCGCTCGATAAGGGTAAACACTCTGATACTGGTTGTCTTCCATGTAGGCTAACAACCGGCAAATATAATCAAAAGTTAATTCAGCTTTTAAGGTCCATGACGCATTGGTGTATCCAAATATCCAAACGAAATTCGGCACTTGACTAAACATCATGCCCTTGTAATTGGTTAGCCGACTACTGTCAATTTCGGCGCCGTCAATAGTGAGGTTCATCTTGCCCCAAAGCTGAAGTTCTAGACCTGTCGCGGGGACGATAATATCGGCGTTAATTTGCGTTCCATCTTTAAGGACAACGCCTTTATCAGTAAACCGCTCGATATGGTTTGTCACGATCTCAGTCTTTCCTTGATTAATGGAGTTGAATAACTTAGCTTCGGGATCAAGACACATTCTTTGGTCCCATGGATTGTATTGAGGCTTAAAGTGAATATCCACTTGCGACTTATCATTGAGTACTTTTTTGTTTTCCCAGCGTATTAACATTTTCATTAGTTTGGGAAACTTTTGACAGACGATATAAACTAACTGTTGAAGTGAAATATATTTAGCTCGCATGATTTTGTTGGTTAGTTGACTCGGTAGAATATGACTTAAAATTCGAAACAATAAGTCAGAGGCTGGCCGCGATACTATGTAAGTCGGAGAGCGTTGCAGCATGGTGACTTTTGCAGCTTGTTCAGCCATATTAGGAACGATGGTAACCGCAGTTGCGCCGCTACCAATAACTAAAACCGTTTTATTCTTGTAGTCAAGATCTTCCGGCCAATGTTGTGGATGGGCAATCACGCCCTGATATTTGTCATAATCAGTAAATCGAGGAAGATAGCCCTGCTCATAATTATAATAACCGGCGCAACAGGTTAGAAACTTGGTCGCTATTTGGTAACGTTCACCACTCGACTTTTCGATGGTCATGAGCCAGTGATTGTTGTTGGAGTCCCAGTCTCCTGAGACTACCTTTTGTTCAAAACGCATAAATTGTTTTAAGTTTGCGTCGTCAACTAGCTCGGTTAAATAATGATTGATTCGCTCTGCAGAACCGATATGTTCTCGATCAGTCCATGGTTTAAAAGAATAAGCGAAAGTATACATATCTGAATCTGATCGGATCCCTGGATATTTAAACAAGTCCCAGGTGCCGCCGAAGTTTGCTCGGCTTTCAATTACCGCAAACTTATCGTTGGGGCGTTGATTTTTTAGCTGGTAACACATACCAATACCTGAAATTCCGGCGCCAACAATTAACACATCCAAGTACTCGATCGATTCTTTATCCTTCGCATCAGTCATAAAACTACCATCAGGGAGCGTTTTTAGTTTGATTACTATATAAACCTCCGATTAGAAAAAATAGGATTGAAACTGTCAAAAATTGACCTTTTCGGTCATACTGGCAGTTATTGTCCGCTTAAAAAGTTCATTAAAGTTCGCTCGCTATGCCGCTTGAAGGTAAAAAACACTCAATACTCAGCTTGTTACCGCTGCTTAAAGTTGCAGAAAAGTTCGGCCTTCAGCCCGAAATTCTATTGGCCGAAACGGGTTTGAATATCGATGCGATGAACGGTGCCGCCGTTATCGAGCAGAGTTTTGAACTTGAAATTATTGGCCAAGTGTTAAAGGCGGCCAATGATCCTTTATTGGGGTTGAAGGTTGGCGCAGACTTAAGTTTTACGTCTTATGCAACCTATGCCATTTTATTGATGACAGCGCCATCGCTCATTCAATCAATCAAAGCAGCCGGAGAGTTTCAATCGCTATCGCTGTTATTTAGCCATCTTTCTATTCATCGTGAAGCGCAGTGGGTAGAACTTCGTTTCACTTTACCTGATGTGGATGAGCGATATAAAACCTTTATAGCGGATAGAGATCTGATTGGTAGTTTCGCTTTTATGAGAGAGTTTTTAGATAACAAAAACTTAAGTCAAATTAAAGTGGGAACTGCGAGACCAAAACCGCATCGAAAAAATTTCCACCAGTATACCGAATTACTTCCTATTTTGCCGAAATGGAACCAACCCTACAACTGGTTTAGAATTCCTAACTCGATGCTGCGACTTGAGCAAAAGCACGGCAACTTACTCGCGCATAAACTTTATCGATTACAAGCTCAGGAACTGATGAGGAAGTTTTATCCTCAGGCAGATGATAGGGTTGCCCAGGTCAAACAATTACTGGAGGGCTATGATAACGGTTTTCCGACGGTACCAGAAGTCGCAAAGATGTTTGGTGTGAGTGAAAGAACCTTTCGCAGGCAATTGAGTGACTCTGGAACCAGTTATCGCCTGCTGCTTGATAGCCAGAAAAAAGCACGAGCGCTCGATATGTTATCGAGGAAAACGGTGACAGTGGCAGAAATGGCGGAATCTTTAGATTTTGCTGAATCGGCGAGTTTTTTACGCGCTTTTAAACGATGGACCGGTACAACCCCAAAACAATACTTAATAAGCACCCAAATAAGTTAATGACTGGCATTAAATATCGACTAATTATAATGTTCAATGTTGTGGTTTTTTTAGGAGCATCAATGGCAGCAGAAGATCGCTTTAGTCAGGTTCAATTACTGGCCCAAAACCTGGTTAAAAATGGTGATATAAAGGGCATTCAAGCTGCTTTCATAAAGGGTGGTGAAATAACCTATCAATTTAGTTATGAGCATTCAATAGCCAACGCGACGCCGCTAGATAACGACACTAAACTCCGTGTCGCCTCTATTTCTAAATTAGTTGTCGCGCTTACCGTCTTAATGGCGGTTGACGAAAAGCGGCTTAAACTTGATCAAGATGTTTCAACGTATTTACAGTCGAGTTTTCGAAACCCTCATTTTAGCGACCAAAAAATTACGCTAAGGCATTTACTTTCGCATACCTCCAGTATTCGAGATGGTACTTATTATTGGGCGGGACCAGGTGATTCGATAACTGACTTTTTTGATTCAAACGGTAAGCATTTCAACGGAGGAGAACATTTTAGTTCAACCCATGAACCCGGTGCTTATTTTCAATATAGTAATTTAGCTTTTGGTGTGATTGCTTCGATACTAGAGTCGGTATATCAACAAAGATTTGATGAGATTGTTACTCGAAAATTGTTAAAGCCGATGGGGTTGAGTGCTCGATTTTCAGCTTGTAATATCCTTAAAGAAACTCGCAATCTTGGGGCGCTTTATCGTAAGCAAGATGCAGATGGCAAATGGCGTCCGAATGCATCTTGGCGCGAGCAGGTGGATGGGCATCATGTTCAGTGCTTTTATGGTGCAAACAAGTTATCAAGCGATTCGGGTGTCGCTCAAATAGAGCAATCCTTTGAGTCATTGAAAGCTTATTTACCGGGCAATAATGGGACACTTTTTTCACCGCAAGGTGGCCTCAGGGCGTCTGCTTCCGATATTGCTAAAATTCTTATAATGATCGATCGCAATGGGCGATACGGAGACCGCCAAATATTATCAAAAGTGGCAATTGCTGAATTGTTTAAAGTGCAATGGCAGTTTAACGAACCATTGAAGAATGGTAATACAGGTGGAGAAACTGCTACCAAATATGAATCTGACGGGTTAATGACCCAGTTCGGCTTGTCACTGCATCAGATAGATGGGGTTGATTGGGGGCTGTCTAAGGCGAGTAAAAAGCTTTTTGGTCATCTTGGTTTTGCTTATGGTTTGCTTGGACAAGCATGGCTTGACGAAGCGGGAAATGGTATGGTCCTATTGGTCACCGGCACCGCAGATGATCCGGCTAAAGCACCATCGATTTCACCATTGTATCAAGTTGAAGAGTCGTTGCTCAGCGCGTGGCTGGAATCAATCGAATAAATCCAATAAAACTTTTCAGCATCGGACATTCAATAAATCCGAAAAAAATGTTTAAACTCAAACAGGCAGTTAAACTTAAGAAGACAGTTAAATTCAAGACAGATAAAAAAACAACAGACCAATTAGCAGCTATTTAAGGAATAATTATGTCAGTTAGCCAACTACTCGATAGTCACTATTCAGTACGAGCTTTTCGCAAGGAATCAGTCGACGATAAACTGATTCAATCGATCTTTACCAGTGCGCAACAATCACCGTCAAATTGTAATACACAGCCTTGGCAAACTTATGTCGCGTCAGGAAAAACAAAAGATAAGCTCGCTCAAGCATTGGTTGAATTAATAATGAGTGGTGCCCAACCTAACCCCGAATTTAACTGGCATGTGGCGTATCAAGGTGTTCATCGCGAACGCCAATTTGGTTCGGCTAATGCGCTTTATAGTTCAATGGGAATTGCGAGGGAAGACAAACAAGCGAGGCAAATGGCTATGTTGAGAAATTGGCAATTTTTCGATGCGCCTCATGTTGTATTTTTTGCGATGGAGAAGTATCTGGATATTATGGGGTCTGTGGATGTTGGGATCTATGCGCAAACAGTTGCCTTGTTGATGGCGGACAACAATATTGATTACTGTTTTCAAGGCGCGCTAGGAATGTACCCTGATCCCGTTAAAAATATACTTGGGATCCCCGATGAAGTTGGAATCTTGTTTGGTATGTCCTTTGGGTATGCTGATGATAGTGCTGCCGCCAATAACACGAGAACCGTCAGAGAAAACCTCGAAAGTTCAGTATACTTTTTTAATTAAGTATTCAAAAACGATTCTCAGCCTGGATTATTCGATACCCAAACTGAGAATCGCTCACTTTTTCACTGGAAAATTAAAGATCAGATAGTGAAAACCGATAAATTGTCTAGAATTAAATAATAAATTTATAAAAATAGGCAATTTATGACTCCCAGTAGTTCGAGCTCGAATAGCTCATTGCAGCGAAAGCTGATTATCTATATCACCGGTGCATTGATGGTTTTGCTTGCCGTATCAGGCATGTTTATCACTGCGCAAATTGCAGAGTTGACTCGAGATAAAACCGAAGCGCAAGTTGCTGAGTTGATTAAGATTAAAGCCGAAGAGGTTAAAGGTTTCTTTGTTGAAAGAGCGCGAGTTCCCGAAACTTTTTTTAGCGATCCTCGATTAAAGCAATGGTTAACGGATTATCGTCAACGCGGTAAGGATTTATCGCAAGATAACTACTATCAAGATCTGAATAAATCGTTCAATGCTGTGGTCGCTGCAGACCCAACAATAAAATCGATATTTATCGGCTCTGCCAATACCTATGAGTATTTTTATGAGCAAGGCCGAGTCGGTGTTGATAGCAGTGGGCCTGATGCAGGAAATCCGAGCAAAGGATATTTTACCAATAAACGCCCTTGGTGGCAGGAAGCACTCAACCAGAACAAGTTATATTTAACCACTCCCCAAGTGGATGCGACCGACAAAACAGTGTCCTCTGTGTTACAAATGACTGTCTACAACCAGTCAGGAGCATTGATTGGTGTTGCCGGGGTTGATATCTTAATCACAACGGTGAGTAACTTAATTGATCAAATCCGTTATCAACAAAAAGGCAAAGCGTTTTTAGTCAATAACGATGGACGCGTCGTTTATTTTCCTACCGATGGCACTGAGTTGGAGCTGAACCAACCGATTGCAGAATTCGATCGGGTTTTTAGTGAGAGTGAGGGTTTTGCTGAACTGTCGACAGCAATAATTAATGAAAGTTATGCCGAAGCAAATTATGTTGATTGGAAAGGTGAACGCTACCAGGTTTTTCTCGTACCGGTTACTTCTGAGAAACCTTATATAGATTGGACACTAGGCTTCTTAGTTCCTGTTGAGCTGATAGATGAACCGATTCAGCAAGCTACTTATTATTCGATAGTCAATATCATTATTATTTTGATGTTACTTGCTGGTGTGATTTATTTGATTTCATCAAAAATGATCAGCCCCTTAAAACAAATTGCAACAACGATGGCCGAGATTGCTCATGGCGATGGTGACTTAACTAGAAGACTTGATGTGATTTCAAATGATGAAGTGGGCGAAATGGCCACCCAATACAACCGTTTTGTTGAAAAAATTCAAGTGATTATCAATAACGCTCGAGATTCGTCAGAAAAAGTAAGCGAAACTGCCGATCGAGTCTCTGAAACTGCGAGTAAGCTCAATCAAGAAGTGCTTCAAGAGCAGGGACAGATGGACAATGTTTCGGGCGCCGTCAATGAAATGATGACAGTCAGTGGAAATATCAAAGATTTAGCGCAAACAGCAGACGCTGTTGCTGAGCAAGTGAGTAGTTCTGTCGATGTCGTTGCGCAAAACACAAATAAAACCCAAGACGCAATTCATGAGGTTTCGCAATCAATCACTTCGGCTAATCAAGCGGCCGAAAGCTTGAGCGCCAATGTTGAACAAATTGGCAGTGTTTTAGATGTGATTAAAAATATTGCTGAGCAAACAAATTTACTTGCATTAAATGCGGCTATTGAAGCCGCTCGCGCAGGTGATCAGGGACGAGGATTTGCTGTGGTCGCCGATGAAGTCCGTTCGCTAGCCACGCGAACTCAAGAGTCGACAGAAGATATTCAAAATACTGTTGAGAAGTTACAGTCTAGCTCTCAACAAATGAAAAGCTCGATGGCACGCAGTAGTGAAGTGACTGAAAAAGGCGTTGAGCAAGTTGAACTAGTGCTAGCCGCAGTATCACAAATTGTGTCTTCTATTGGACAATTGAAGCAAGTCAATGGAGAAGTGTCTGAGTCGACCTTAAGTCAAGAACAGATAGCCCAGTCCATTGAAGAGAACTTGCGATCAATTCACCGACTGACCGAAATGATGGTGGAACATTCCGGTTTAATGGATAGTGATTCTAATGTCCTTAATGATATTTCTACTGAGCTGCAAGATACCGTTAATCAATTCAGAGTTTAAAAACGCTATTGATATTCTAAAACGGGTTCGCACGGAAAGCGTTTACGTGAGGTTTAACCAACTCAAGGTCTAGCAGTTAGGCTAGGCCTTGAATGCTGAACCCGAACTACTAGACATGAATTACTAAACCTAAACGACTGGACCTAAACGACTGCAACTTAACCCCACACTTGGATCAAAAGTCTGATAGCTCGATGGGTAAAAAACGTGTTTTTAAGCGACCATTTTTTTCGCAGCCGCGAAACAATCTTTTCTCCAACTACAGTTTGT
The DNA here is from genome assembly GCF_007004765.1 of Aliikangiella marina. Classification (GTDB taxonomy): domain Bacteria; phylum Pseudomonadota; class Gammaproteobacteria; order Enterobacterales; family Kangiellaceae; genus Aliikangiella; species Aliikangiella marina. Next base: position 481,169 of record NZ_VIKR01000004.1, on the reverse strand, counting down.
TTGGTCACATTCACCGGAACATGCGGTCGCAAAACAATCAAAATTTCCTTCCTCTAACTGGATTGCTTGAACCAGCTTCATTTTGGTTAACTTACCAGTTTTTATTCCGTAAGTTTTAGCAATTGCTCTTATCTCTTGCATGTTCATATCAATTACCTCTTTCATTTTTATGCTCACGTTAATTGATTGGATATTAGAAAAACTATTCTAAACTTCGCAAAATTCTTGCCAGCTATAATCCGAGCTATGCGGTACTATACCAACAAAAAATGACGTGATTTTTAATCATCCGCACCATCAAGGTGCAGGCGCTTAACAAGGTTGCACCGCGAGAGGTGTAAGCGAGCTCATTATATTGTAGGGTTGCTGAATAAGGGGGGGATTAGGCAGACTATCTTGCAGCGTTGGATTTGTTCGGTATCTCGGCAAAAACAGTTTATGATCATCAAGTCGATTGCTAAAATAAACCGCTGAGATAGTACAAGTGTACGGTAGTCGACTCAGCCTTTCGGATACTACAGTTGATAAACATTGGATCGCATAGTCAATAAATGGAAAAAGCTCGCAACAAACTGAAAATATTATTGATGCAGATCCGTAAAGATAGGCAGGTAGCAGCAGAAGAACTTACAAGCTTTGCGCGTCATGCCAATTTAGACGATGCTCAGTTTGATATTTTAAATGTTTTTAAAACACCTTATTTCGACCACTCTATTTTAAAAGGGTACGACGCATTGTGGGTTGGCGGTGCGAGTGAGGCGAATGTGCTTTATCCTCAGAAGTATCCATTTATTGAGTCAGCGAAAAAGCTATTAAGTCGGTGTTGTGATATCGATTTCCCTGTGTTTGCATCTTGTTTTGGTTTTCAACTCGCTGTTCTAGCGCTGGGTGGTGAGGTTGTTGACTCGTTCGATGATGATTTTGAAATGGGTACGATACCCATAAACATAGCAGTACAAGGCAAAAAGGATTTACTGATGAGAGATATCGAGAATCCCTTTCTAGCAGTTTCTGTACACAAACAAAAAGTATTAAAATTACCAGAAAATTGTGAGTTGCTCGCCGAAACAAATGTTTGCGTACATGCATTTAAAGTTAAGGGTAAACCTTTTTGGGCATTTCAGTTTCACCCAGAAGTTGACCGAGACATTTTAGTCGAACGGCTTACTATCTATAAACAAAAGTATACTCAAAATGACGCACAACTTGATCAAGTTCTGGCTCATGCTGTGGAGACTCCCGACGCCAATGCATTGATGAATAAGTTTGTCGACCGAGTACTTCTCGGCCGGGGTTAGTATGTATTAAAAAGCGATCGAATGAGGATAAACTCGATAGAATCAAAACCAATCTTCTTGCATTTCTAGGCAAGTTGAATCTAAGGATTCTAGCAAATCACAATTAGCATAGATTTGCGGCAACTCATAGCGAATAAAAAACTTGCCTGCTTGAAGCTTGCCAAGATAATAATGAATTTGATCTGCCGACAAAGCCTCTCTTGCCTTCAACTTTTCATTCGCGACCGCCATTTGTCTTAACCATATCCACGCTACCAGCGTATGACCAAAAATATCAAGATATAAAGTCGCATTGGCTAACCCTGAGTCAACTTTACCTTTGGCAAGAGCGGCCATTAAATGGCTGGTCACTTGGTTGAGTCGGTTCACTGCATTGACCAGTTTCGTAGAACCATCACTGAGTTCACTGTCATTCGCAAATTGCGAGCTAGTTTCTAATATTTTAGAGATAAGTAACTGATAGTTTTCCAAATTACCCATAGGTACCTTACGGCCCAATAAATCAAGTCCCTGTATTCCCTCAGTGCCCTCATGAATCGGATTGAGGCGGTTATCTCGATACATTTGCTCGACGGGATATTCTCGAATATAACCGGACCCACCTAGCACTTGAATCGCTAATTCATTAGCGCGAAGCGCATATTTAGATGGCCAACTCTTTACCATTGGTGTGATTAAATCCAAAATTTTAAAGGCTTGTTGTCGCTGCTCATCGGACTCAGCGGTTTTGCTGTCCTCCATCAGTGAACTAGCATACAGACATAAAGCAAGCGCGCCTTCACTATAGGCTTTTTGGGCGAGAAGCATTCTTTTAACATCTGCATGCTTAATAATATTAACCTGAGGAGATTCAGGATCTTTATTTGACGGGTGGCGCCCTTGAGGTCGTCCTTTTGCGTACTCTAATGAATATTGAAATCCCTGATATCCCAAACAGGACGCGCCTAACGCGACACCGATACGTGCTTCGTTCATCATTTGGAACATATAAAACAAACCCTTATTAGCTTCTCCAACAAGAAAAGCGTGCGCACCTTGCTCCTCACCAAAATTTAGCACTGTTGAAGTTGTATTTCTGTAGCCCATCTTATGCAGTAATCCGGCCAGCTTAACATCATTTCTTGCGCCAAGTTGGCCGTTCTCGCCGACTAAATATTTGGGACAAATAAATAGGGAAATTCCCTTAGTTCCGGCCGGTGCACCTTCGATTCTTGCCAGTACCATATGGATAATATTTTCAGTGAGATTTTGATCACCGCCTGAAATATACATTTTTGTTCCAAAAAGACGATAACTACCGTCTGCTTGTGGGAGCGCTTTGGTTTTGATATCGGCGAGAGCAGAGCCTTGGTTCGGTTCAGTCAAAGCCATCGTGCCTGCAAATTGACCGGATTGCATATAGGGTAAGTAGGTTTCTTTTTGCGCGTCGCTGGCAAACTCATTGATAAGGTTGGCGGCACCAATGGTAAGAAAAGGGTAACCCGATGTGGCCACATTTGCAGCATTAAAATAGGCCATAGCAGCGCGCAAAATGACTTCCGGTAGCTGCATTCCTCCTTTCTCAAACTCATAATGGGCAGCCAAAAAGCCCGCCTCTGCAAAGGCATCCCATGCTTGTTTAGTTTCTGCGATAATTGTTACCGTTTCACCGTCAAATGTGGGCTCTTGAGAATCGCCTTTTGCATTGTGATTGGCAAAATATTTTTCAGCGATTTGTCGTGCAGTTTCTAAAGTCGCATTGAAGGTCTCTTTGGAGTGCTCATGGTAACGCGGGCGTTGCAACAAGTTTTCGGTGTCGAGAAAATCATAGAGTAAAAATTCGATTTCTTGTTCATTGAGTACTGGCAAGTTCATTGGTTTAGTCTCTAGATTGAGTGATTGCTGTTGGTACGCTTATGACAAAACGCTAAAAGTTATAACGAAAAATAGGCTAGAAGAATAACTAATTCATTTAATCAAAGCCAGCGAGGAACTTGTTGGCAGTAGGTCTCGTAAGTTTTTCCCCACTTTTGCCTAAGATAGTTTTCCTCAATATCCACTTGGCTGAAAATGGCGACCACACCAAGGAGTAGGCACACTGCTGAAAATACGCTGGGCAAAGCCAAGAAAAATCCGAGTTGTCCGGCCATCACACCAAGAAAAACCGGGTTTCGTGTGCGGGAAAAGATACCTTGAGTAACTAGGCTATCTGACCCTTGTGGGTCGATCCCCAAGCGCCAATGATGTCCCATTGACTGATGACTATACAACACAAAGCCAAACCCGAATGTCATCAAGCCAGCGCCGAGCAAGTTAATGGGTAATATATTTAAATAAGAGCAAATCATAAGGTAAGCATCTGTGTCGGGATAAAACACCCGCACCACGCAAACGCCCCAAATTAAGATCCGAAAAACTCGAAAAGTGAGATGACCCCAAAAATGGCGAGTCCCCGTTTTCCCAATAAAGGTGAGGGGGCCTTTATGCTGGCTGAGGAGTAGTCGAAGACTATAAAATATCGCAATACAGGTGAAGAACACGCCAAGGTATATGCGCAAAATATAGTCAAAAGGAATATCCATATGAATGCTTTTTGAATTTTTTATTGATAATACCAACAATACAGACTGATTGAAAATCAGTAAGTGGCTTGCACTCAATGAGACTGGCGCGATTCAAGCTGCAGTAAGCTCTAAAACCCAAGTGGACGGCATACAAGTCGTTCGCATAGTAATAGTCGGTGACTGTCTATTCAAAACTGTCGTCTTTAAAAATACGGTGTGTAAAAAATACAGCCAGTAAAATTTGTCTTGGGTAAAAAGTGTAATAGCCTGTAAAAAGCTGCGAAGCTTTGTTTTTAGTCAGTATTTATTCAGTTTAATTTGTTAGTATCGTTGCTAGTCAAAAAATTTGGTTGGAGAATTTTATGAGATTTGCTCAATTAGTGATAAGTGTCAGTTTGCTTGCGATGAGTTCGCTCGGCGCACTGGCAGCTGAGTCCATACAGCCTCATATCTCAGTTCAAGGGATTGCTGAAAAGTCGGTTGAACCGGACGAGTTGGTGTGGCGTATTTCAATACGTAATCAAGCATTAGAAACAGAACAAGTCGCCAAAGACCATACTAGGTTGATTGACGGGGTTGTTGGTTATCTGACAAAAAATGGTATCAAGTCAAAAGACATTCAAACTAATCGAATGCAATTGACTGAAAACAAAGAGTATCGTCAAAAGCGCTGGATTAAAGATGGTTTTTTTGCCTCTAGCCAACTAACCTTCAAATTGACCGATCTGGATAAGTATTTTCGATTGTGGCAAGGGTTGGCAAAATATTCAGAAGTGAGTATGAATGGTTTTACTTATCAGTACTCCAAGGCCAAGCAACTTGAATCCGAATTACGAAAGAGTGCCCTACTTTCTGCGAAAAACAAGGCGACTCAAATGGCTGATGTTTTGGGGATGGCGATCGGTAAACCATTAAGTATTAATGAGACCAGTTCAGACTATCATCCTGCTCCAATTGCTGCTCGGGCAAGAATGTCGAGCATGGATGCGGAATTTGCTCCCGCCGCAAACATCGCCGCAGGAACCATAAAAATTAGTAAGCAGGTTTATGTCCAATTTGAGTTAGTTGAAAAGTAATTCGGTTGCAAACTGTTAATTGCATTCAAATGATACCCGTGTTCATTATCGGTAAACGAAAAATCGAAAGCCAAATTGGCTCTCGATTTTTTTGTTTAGGCGGCAGCCTTTGGAGCAGGTAAATCAAACCATAACGCAACGAGGTTTTCGTCTTGCGCGGTTATCGCGATGGATTCTTCGTAAACACCGATGCCGTCGCCAGCACTAATTGCAGAAGCTGTGCTGGTAGCTGAGCCTTCAATCACATGCAAATAACCTGGTCGCTCCGTTGCGTCGAGTTGGTAAGTTTCCCCTGGCTCAAGCGAAAGGCGAAAGATGCTTGCATCTTGATGAATTGATAAAGCTCCGTCTTTTCCGTCTGGCGTTACCAGGGGCGTTAACACCGAAGTTTGTTCAATTGCCTTTTGCTCGTAGCTGGGCTCAATACCTTGCTCATTGGGAATGATCCAAATCTGAAGAAATTTAAGCTCTTCAGTTTTTGAATGGTTAAATTCTGAATGTGTGATACCTTTACCCGCACTCATTCTTTGCACGTCTCCAGCAGGCACAACAAAGCTGTTGCCCATGCTGTCTTTATGCTCAATAGCACCTTTAGTCACATAAGAGATTATTTCCATATCTCGGTGACCATGGGTGCCAAAACCAGCGCCTGCTGCAACGGTATCATCGTTGATGACTCGCAAAGCCGAGAATCCCATATGTTTCGGATCATAGTAATGACCAAATGAAAATGTATGCTTGCTATCAAGCCAACCAAAGTTTGCGCCACCACGTTCTGCTGCTTTTCTAAGATAAATCATTCTTTACTCCTCCGTGTTGGTTACGATGGAATCAGTTTAATTTGAACGTTGCAAAGGAAAAACAGTCAAATAATCAATATATAGTTTCAATTATTCGAACAATAGGTTTAATTATTGGGTTTTGTTGATTTATTTTGCCGACACCTTTGAGAACAATACTTTACGGAGTCCCAATCTTTTTGCCATTTTTTGCGCCATTTAAAGGGGCGGGAACACACTAAGCAAATTTTCTCCGGCAAATTAACTTTCTTGTGCGCCATTTCAACTCTCTTCTGCAGGTATTGAAGCGGCTGTTTTTTTACGACGAGCCCGCGAGTTTTTAGGTTTGGGACGAACATGCAGTCCTAAAATCTCAGGGATGGCTTTTTGAACATCCTCTCGCTTGCGGTAAGACCACAGACGATCTCTCGCAGTCTTGGTGGCCGTATTGATCTCGATAATCGGCTCTGGATAATCTTGGCCAAGTTTAAAGCCATTAAAGATGGCTTCCATAGGTGGTTGTAGCCAGGGTTGATGAAGGTATTCGACGGGACATTTGGACAGTTCTGGAAGCCACTGACGAATAAACTTTCCTTCAGGATCTTGATCGTGTGATTGTTTAATCGGATTGTACAAACGAATTGTGTTAATTCCTGTAACAGAAGCCTGCATCTGAATTTGCGGATAATGAATGCCTGGCTCAAAGTCCAAAAAATAGTTAGCTAACGGCAGACTGGCTTGCTGCCAAGAAATATTCAAGTGGTGGGTGACAAAACTCACTAGCATCGCTCGCATTCGAAAATTAATGTATCCGGTTTGTTTAAGACAACGCATGCAAGCATCGATTAACGGAAAGCCTGTCATTCCATTTGCCCAACGTTCGAGATCTTCCGAGACTTTTTTATCTTGTCGATACGGGAATTCATTGTAGCCGGAATTGAGCGGCTGAAACTCCATTTGACATTGGCTTTCAAATTTTTGCATAAAGTGACAGTGCCAATGGAGTCTTGAATTGAAAGCGGAAATCGACCGTTTCCAACCGATATAGAAAGGATCTTCGCTGCGGTAACATTCCAGCGTTTTTTGATAGACTTGACGCACACTTAAATTGCCCCAAGTGAGGTAAGGCGACAGGCGTGAGCAATGGGTTCGAGAGAGACTTGGGCTGGAAATGCTGCCTTGGTAAGCCTTGCCACGCAGACTAAAAAAACTGTTAAGTGTTTCTCGCGCTGCATAGGGGCCGCCGCGTTGAAAATTATCATCCGCGTGCTGATAGCTTTTGGGTAATTCGGGCTGTTGATAATCCTTCAATCGCACCGGCACAAAACTCTGCCAATCCGGCTGCGCCGGATCTTCGGTCATTACCTTGTTCCAGCGAGAATCCCAGCGGTTGCGATTTTTGTTTCCACGAATGACGGCACCAGTTGGATACTCCAGCCAATTGATGCCATTACTCTTGCACCATCGGTCAACTGCTTTGTCACGAGAGAAGGTGTTGTTCAAGCCGATTTCTTGATGACTAAAGATGTTTTTTATCTGGAATTGATCACTCAGACTTTCCAATAAGTTGACGATTGGCTGTTGAAAGACATAAATTTGCGCATTAAATTTTGCCAACTGGTGATTGATATCTTCGATGGATTGATTGACGAATCGCCAATGGCGCTCATTGTAATGGGAGTCTTCCACCATCATTGGCTCAAAGCTATACAACAACAGGGTTGGATATTGATTTTCAAACGCCGATTGTAGCGGTTGATGGTCCGACAAACGTAAATCACGTTTAAACCAAACGATATTTATCGCCTGTTTGCTCATTGGCTGACTTAGTGTTCCTGAGGCATAACCGGCCAGTCCGCCGCATCAACTGAGTCGATTTGCGTGTGGTAGGTTTGACCACCCCAAGCGCTAATAAACTCGCCGTCAGGGTCGTATGTTTCTGTTTGCTTTTGAAGATTGAATTGCCGACAGCCTCTTGGATCGGCTCCAACTCCCGCAAGATATTGCCAGTTGCCCCAGTTTGAGGCGACATCGTAATCGATGAGTTGTTGCTCAAAGTAAGCGGCGCCATAGCGCCAATCGAGACCGAGTTCATGAACAAAACAACTTGCCACCAACTGACGACCGCGATTCGACATGTAGCCGGTCGCATTGAGCTGTTTCATACAGGCATTAACTATCGGGTATGGCGTAGTACCTTGACACCATTGCTGAAACCTTTCGCCATAGAAACTCGTCAGAGGCTTTTGGTTATTGATGCCTGAAAAAGCAAACAATCGGGAACCCCAGCGGCGGGCGTAAAGCGAAAAATATTCGCGCCAGAGTAGTTCAAACAAAATCCAATAAGTGGATTGGTTAGCTGAAAATTGATGCTCGTGTTTTTTTAGCGCACTAACCACTTGGCGCGGCGATATACAGCCCATTGCGAGCGAAGGCGATAATTTTGTCGAATGGGTCCACTCGTCCAATGAGTTTCTTGTCTCCTTGTATGTTTGCGGACGATCGCTGGTAAAGTAATTTCGCAAATGCTCCTGCGCGCAGCGCTCTCCGCCCTCAAACGAAGGACCCGACCCAATATCCGGCTGGCGAACAGTGCGACGCCAGTTTCTGTGGGGAAGGAAGGAGCTCGGGAACTGAGTCGGAGTGCTAATTGGCGCATCGACAGGGGTTGCTTGTTTTTCGATAAGGCGCCGGAATTTTGAAAAGGATTGGGGGAGCTCAGTGACCGTGAACGGTAACTGTGTTTCTTGAAATAAGTAATTTGGCTGTCCAGTAATGACTTCGATATCGTCAGCATAATTGGAAAGCGACTGAAAGAAAGTGGCTTGGTCAAAGTCGGAGTTGTCAGCATGATAAACCCGCCTTACGCCATTTTGGTTATACAGCCGCTGAAACAATTTTCCAGGCGGCTCGCAGTAAATATTCAGATATTGTCCGTACGCAGACAACTGCGAGTCGAGATCAATTAAAGATTCGAGTAAAAAGCTGTATCGATGTTTACCCATTGCAATACAGTTGAACCGGTTGGGGAAGAACCAAGTAGGATCAATACAAAAGACGTATCCCAACGACCTTTCGTCTTTAATAGCCTGAATTAAAGCAGGGTTGTCGGAGAGTCTCAGGTCGTTAGTGAACCAATAAATTGCGTTGCTCATGCAGATATCGAAAATAATTTTTATGATTACACTGGTTACGGGACGAAGCGGCTTCTGGTTCTGACTGAGCACGAAAGTCGTGAGAGTAACTTATACTAACGCAAGACAAACCAAGGCCAGATTTAACAAGACTCGCACAACAAAGCTAAATAAGGATAATTCAAGCTGTCGAACTGAATAATGTGGCTGATGGCAGTTTTATAACCATTAACGTTAGTGTTGCGGTGTGAGCTGAATAAAATTCGGTAAGGTTCTCATGAGAAACGTTGATAGCCTGCTAAAAAGTAAACAACGCTAAATTAACGAGCCTGATAGTCTGCAGACTCACTACACCTTAATCGAAGTCCCACTCGAGCTTCAGTATTGCGATCATTGCGAGAATAATTTCCTCAACTTCGTCGAAATTATTAATTGGTTGATCATGCATAACAAAAAGGTGGCCGACGCTCTTGTTATTTTTATCTCGCAAAGCGCAACCTGCGTAGTCCATTACGCCCATTTCAACCAGATCCGGGTCATCGGGAAAGGCTTTTTGGACGTTACTGAACAAGCAGAATTTATCTTTACTCAGTACCTCTTCACAAGGTGTTCCAATAAAGTCATATATTTGGCAATCTTTAAACTCGCCTTGATCGAATAGCGCGAGCATTTTTACTCGCGAAGAATCGTGGCCGAGGCGCTTACTAATGATCGCCCAACGAGTACCTGCAGCGAGCGCACTAGCGGCGGTGATCGCTTGGGTGTAATCGATATTCTCGTTGAGCCAGTTATTGGCTTGATTGATCCAATAAGTGACGAGATCACTATTCGGTGGAAGCGTGGGCGCTTGCAACTTTCCGGTCGAAAAATTAATCGAGGTAGGTGACATTTCTCTGGTTATCTAAACGAGTGGCTCAACAAAGAGTTAAATCGATAGCTTAAGAGTAGTTGTTTCTATTGAGTTTGCCATAAGTATTTTACTGCGTGCCCACCGCATTACTACTTTTGAGTATATTATGCCGAATATCTCAGATAACGAAAATAATAGGTAAGCCGGCTAGTGTTTGAAAAAGGTAATGATTTTTTCAATGACTTCAGGGGTACGCAAAATCCTGAAATGACCCGTACCTGATATTTCTTCCAAAGTACACACGGGCCAATGGGCGCAGACATTTCGAGAATATTCAATTGGTACTACTTTATCATCAATGTCATGAATGATTTTTGCGCTTTTAACATTGGTTTTTGGTGCATAGGCACTGACATTCGTTTGGGTTACATCAAGCTGATAGTGCGCTTCGATGGTTTTAATGAGACGCGCCTTAATCTTCTCGCTTATCCCAACTTGCTGAGCAACCGTATCAATTCGATCGACAAATTTGTCAGGCGTGGTCAACAGGAGGTATTTGTCGATTGCGATCGCGGGGTTTTGGGAAAGCGCGATAGTCGTTGCAACGCCGCCGAACGAATGGCTAATGATTTCTTTGACGCCGGTATCTTGTAACATTTTCGCGGTGAGTTCACTAAATTCAAACACGCTTGTTTCACCACTGCTACTGAATCCGTGACTTGGCGCATCGAAGGCATAAACGGTGTAGTCATTGTCTACCAGCGCATCAATGATTTCGGCAAAGTTACCAGCTTGGCCCTCCCAGCCGTGAACTAGTAGAATGGATTTTGTTCCACTTCCCCAGCGATAAGTTTTGATATCAAAATCGTTGAACTTAATCGTTTTTTCTTTCGCTTGTTGGATCACTTCAGTTTCATGTTCGCGAAGCTTTTTGACCTTTGGATTATTGATAGTGTGGATGGCTTTTTTTACCACCCAGCCCGGGGCAATAATCGATAGAATCTTGATAATAAACTGCATTGATATTCCTAAATAATGATACTCGCAGGGAAAAGCGAAGAGTGTAATACTCTGTGATTACGCCAAAAGTCGGCCGTTAGAGCACTTGGCTCGAGGACGCTTCTAGTTTACTCAATATTTGAGCTGAGTGCAGTGGTACAGAGATCTTTGAGTGCCTCGATGCTCGACATTCTAGTGTAATTAGGCCTCAAAATGAATGCGATGCGTCGGTGCGGGCTAGGCTCATTGAGATGAACAGCTGACAGTTCTTTGTTTTGAGCGATGAGCTGCCCAAGCGCCATCTCAGGGACTAGCGTTGTACCTAAATTGCCTAAGACCATCTGTATCAAGGTAGTGAGGCTTGTGGCACTGACCGCGTGGGAGTTTTCTGCGGGTGGTAGCTTGCAGACATCGAGTATGTGGTCTTTTAAACAGTGGCCCTCGCTCAATAAAATCAAGTCTTGCTCAATTAACTCGTCGCTTGTGATCTCATTACGTTCTTCAGTCACATCACTTTTCAAAGCCGCCCAGTAAAAATCCTCTTGCCAAAATTCAAAACTGAGTAAGCCTTCAAGTGGAAATGGCAAGGCCAAAATAGCGGTATCGATTTCACCCAATCTCACTTTTTCAACCAATTCATGTGATTGCGCTTCAATAATATTAAGTTGAGCGTTCGGATATTTGCGTTGAAGGTTAGGCAATAATTTGGGCAGTAAATAAGGGGCGATTGTTGGAATAACGCCGAGTGAAACTGGAAATGATAGCGGGGCTTGGTATTCAGCGGTTAAGTGCTGAAGCTCGTCTACTTGTAGCTTGATTTCTCTTGCCTTAGTCAACACTTCCTGGCCAATAGGCGTTACGAGTACTTTCTTATTGTCCCGCTCAAAAATGTGCAACCCAAGCTGTTTTTCAAGTTCATTAAGCGCTGTGCTTAGCGCTGAAGGACTGACATTGCATAGCTCTGCCGCCTTTTTAAAGTGTAATGTTTGTTCCACGGCGAGTGCGTAACGCAATTGTTTTAGAGAAATCATGGGGTACTCAGTATTAAAGTGGTTATCCTTATGTTCTAAATTATAGAATATAATCTTAACTATATTCAAATTTACTGATTGTCGTCTCGCGTTTAGTATGACTCCTGAAGATTGTTAACCCTTATCCAAAACCTAACAGGAGGCCAATGTGGCACTGATTAATACTAAGATTAAACCCTTTACTGCGTCAGCATTTAAGAACGGTGATTTTACCGAAGTTACCGATAAAGATATCCAAGGTAAATGGGCTGTATTCTTTTTCTATCCAGCGGACTTCACTTTTGTTTGCCCAACCGAATTGGGAGACCTTGCTGATAAGTATGAAGAATTTCAAAAACGTGGTGTAGAAATTTATTCAGTATCGACAGATACCCATTTCACGCACAAAGCGTGGCACGACTCTTCTGACACGATTGGCAAAATCCAATACACCATGATTGGTGACCCAACAGGAGAGATCACCCGCAATTTTGAGGTGATGCGTGAGGGCCAAGGGCTTGCCGATCGGGGCACCTTCGTTGTTGACCCTGAGGGTGTCATTCAGGCGATGGAAATAACCGCCGAGGGCATTGGTCGTGATGCGGAAGATCTATTGCGCAAAGTCAAAGCTGCTCAATATGTCGCCAATAACCCCGGTGAAGTGTGTCCGGCAGCGTGGAAAGAGGGCGAAGAAACGCTCGCGCCATCGCTCGACTTAGTCGGCAAAATTTAAAATTTGCCGGAATTAACCAGAGCAAGCGTAAGAATCTGGTTGGTTTGCGGTAGGTAAAGTCAAATCCGCAAATTCGACTAGTACACCCCAGGGCCAGTGAAAGCTGGCCCGTTTTTTAAAGATTAAGCAAGGCGAATAACCATGTTAACTCAAGATATTTTAGATACCCTTAAAAGCTACACTGCTAACATGCAAAAGACGGTCAATTTCGTCTTGCAAGTTGGTGAACATGAAAAAAAAGCAGCGTTAAAATCTTTCCTTAAAGATATCACAAGCGTCAGCGAAAAAATTACATTCGAAGAAAGAGATTACGCACCGCATTTGCGCAGTCCAATTTCGTTTCTCATTGAAGCTGACGGTCAAGACAGTGGGATTCGATTTTCAGGAATACCCTCTGGTCATGAATTTAATTCATTGATTCTTGCTATTCTTCAGGCTTCTGGTACTGCACTTAAGCTTGATAAGAGTTTGCAAAATCTCATTCAAAATATTTCAACACCACTGAAATTTGAAGTATTTATCAGCTTAAGTTGCCACAACTGTCCTGATGTTGTTCAAGCGCTCAACCAGTTTGCGCTACTCAACCCCAATATCAATAGCGAGATGATCGATGGTGGCTTGTTTCAAGAGGTCATTGAAGAAAGAGATATTCAGGGGGTACCAAGTGTCTATTTGAATGGAGCGCTTTTTGCCAACGGTAAGGTCACAGCAGCAGAACTAATTGAAAAGTTAATGCAAATTGAACCGCCTGCAGAAAATTCCCCTCAGGACTCTCAATTACCTTTACAAGATGTCACTGTTATTGGTGGCGGTCCAGCAGGTGTAAGCGCGGCAATTTATAGCGCTCGTAAAGGCTTAAAAGTAACCCTGATTGCAGATCGTTTAGGCGGTCAAGTTAAGGACACTATGGGGATCGAAAACCTCATATCGGTGCCAAAAACAACTGGCCCCGAGCTGACCGGTGCGATGCAAGCTCATTTAAATGAGTATGACATTACCGTCAAAGAGCATCTGCGTGTCAGCAATATTCAGCAAGATGATATTAAAACTATCGAGCTTACCTCGGGAGAAAAAATTTTTAGTAAGACCGTCGTTATTGCTACCGGGGCAAAGTGGAGAGAACTCGGCGTACCGGGCGAGAAAGAAAATATTGGAAACGGGGTAGCGTATTGCCCGCACTGTGATGGACCTTTTTTCAAAAACAAAGATGTTGCCGTTATTGGTGGAGGTAACTCTGGAATTGAAGCTGCGCTTGACCTCGCTGGAATCGTGAAGTCTGTAACGGTCTTTGAATATTTGTCAGAGCTTAAAGCAGACAAGGTGCTTGTTGAACAAGCTGAAGCTAAAGCCAATATCAGTATTCTAAAGAATGTTGCGACAAAAGAAATTAAAGCAACAAACGGAAAAGTATCTTCGATTGTTTATCAAGATCGTCAAACCGAAGAGGTCATTGATTTAGCTTTAGATGGTGTATTTGTACAGATTGGTTTAGTCCCAAATAGTACGTTCTTAAATGGCGTTGTTGATACAACACGTTTTGGCGAAGTGGTGATTAACGAAAAATGTGAAACCTCAGCAAAGGGCATATATGCCTGTGGAGATGTGACTACAGTACCATACAAACAAATTGTCGTATCAATGGGAGAGGGCGCTAAAGCATCGCTCGCAGCATTTGAATATTTGCTTGCCAATAGCGAAAGTTTAGAGGCGAGTTATTCTCAAAACAAAACTGAAGAAACTGAAACTAAAAAAGTCGCTTAAGCAAATAAGTGAATGCAACTAATTAATGAGAAGAGGAGATGATTATGTCAGCGATCGATATTGGAATTAGCACTGAAAACCGTGAGCGTGTCGCAACCAATTTAAAGAAGCTGCTTGCAGATACTTACACGTTATATCTACAAACACACAACTTTCATTGGAATGTTACTGGTCGGCAGTTTAGAGAATTACATCTCATGTTTGAAGAGCACTATACCGAATTAGCGACTGCTGTCGACGAAATTGCTGAACGCATAAGAACTTTGGGAGTGGCCGCGCCAGGAACTTACAAGGCGTTTGCCGCGCTTAGTTCAATCGAAGAAGTCGATGGCGTTCCTGAAGCGAAAAAAATGATTGAGATTCTCACTCAATCACATGAAGCGGTTGTTCGAACTTCACGCCAAGCATTAAAAGTCGCTCAGGACGCCGATGATGAATCTTCTGCCGCATTAATATCTGACAGAATGAGAATACATGAAAAGACAGCTTGGATGTTGCGAGCTTTACTAGACTAAACTTTACGAAAAAGCTGCCGAGGAGCAGCTTTATTTTTGATAACGCTTTTAACCGTCAGATATTTCACAACAATATTTTTGAGTGTGCAATTCACTAAAATAGGCATATTAAATCGAGTGTATTGTTAAATATTATCGATATCTCAAAAACAAAGTTTAATCGCGAGCTAGTATTAAATTATTGAATGGGCTCGATAGTATTTTTCAAATATCTACCGACGTTTTTGGAGAGTAGAGTAATTTGAAGATGTAGTAAGTGCATCAACTGGAGAAAGTTGTTTGTTAATTAACATATGAAACTATCGCCAAAGCTTTATTCTGTGAAGTCGAAAAAAGAAAATAAAAATTTGGCTTAGTGTGGAGGAAAAAATTTTGAAAACAAAAAAACATTTTCGGAAAAAACTAATCAGTAGTGCGCTAGCCGCGACGGTAATGATATCGTTTGGTGCAGTTGCAGCCGATATGACTAAACCCAAAGGCGCGATGGGAAGTGGAAACTTCAACTCTGGTCAGGCTAAAAGCAATCAGTTTTGGTGGCCTAATCAATTAGACTTATCACAACTTCGTGACCACGATTCTCGCTCGAACCCATTGGGTGAAAACTTTGATTACACCGCAGCGTTTAAAAAACTCGATCTTAAAGCTGTCAAAAAAGATATCGATGCATTATTGACTCAATCGCAAGACTGGTGGCCTGCAGACTTTGGTAACTATGGTCCATTTTTTATTCGTATGACGTGGCATAGTGCTGGTACCTACAGAACCCTTGATGGTCGTGGTGGCGGTGATGGCGGTCAGATGCGTTTTGACCCATTGAATAGCTGGCCAGACAATGGCAATTTGGATAAAGCACGACGGCTTTTATGGCCTGTTAAACAAAAGTATGGTGAGAATTTGTCATGGGGTGACTTGATGATTCTCGCTGGTAATGTTGCACTGGAAAATATGGGTTTTAAAACCTATGGATTTGCCGGTGGAAGAGCGGATGATTGGGAACCTGATTTAGTGTACTGGGGACCTGAGCTTGAAATGCTGGCAAGCGACAGAGAAGATCGCGATGGTAAATTGCAAAGACCGCTTGGCGCGACACATATGGGTTTAATTTACGTGAACCCTGAAGGTCCAAAAGGCAAACCTGATCCGAAAGGTTCGGCAAAAAATATCAGAGTAGCTTTTGGACGCATGGCAATGAATGACGAAGAAACAGTGGCTTTGATCGCCGGCGGACATACCTTCGGTAAAATGCATGGTGCACACAAACCGAAAGATTGTGTTGGCCGAGAACCCGGCGCTGAAGGTTTGGAAGCACAAGGACTTGGATGGAAAAACACTTGTGGTAAAGGCCACTCCGAAGATACCGTGACCAGTGGCTTAGAAGGGGCTTGGACCCAAGCACCCACCCAGTGGACTACTTTGTATTTATCAAACCTTTTAAACTTTGAGTGGAAGCAAACCCGTAGCCCTGCAGGTGCTATTCAGTGGATTCCTAAAGATGAGTCATTGCATACCGCAGTACCAGATGCTCATGTCAAAGGAAAACGAAATCCACCGGTGATGACGACTGCCGATCTTGCGTTAAAATTTGATCCAGAATACAAGAAAATCGCAGAAAGATTTCTAGCGAATCCTGATGAGTATCAATTAGCGTTTGCCAAAGCATGGTACAAATTGACTCACCGAGATCTCGGCCCAAGAAGTCGTTATCTTGGCAGCGAAGTGCCTCAAGAATTACTGATTTGGCAAGACCCGATACCTGCAGTTGACTTTAAGCTAGTCAGCAAAAAAGACATAAGCAGCTTGAAGAAGCAAGTGTTAAAGTCTGGGTTGTCAAATGCTGAGCTTGTTAGAACGGCCTGGGCTTCGGCTTCTAGCTTCCGAGCGAGTGATATGCGCGGTGGAGCCAATGGCGCGCGAGTCTCGTTAGCTCCCCAAAAAGATTGGGCGGTTAACAATCCCAAAGAGTTAAAGCGAGTTCTAGGTAAGCTTGAGAAAATCAAGAATGACTTTAACAAAAAAGCAAAAGGGAAAGTCAAAATTTCTTTGGCGGACTTAATTGTTTTGGCTGGCGCTGCAGCGATCGAAAATGCAGCTAAAGAGGCTGGTGTGACAGTATCAGTACCGTTTAAAGCAGGCAGGAACGATACAACACAAGCGCTTACTGATGTGACATCATTCAATTTACTGAAGCCTTCGGCTGATGCTTTTAGAAATTATTTTGATGCGAGTAGTAGCTATCGTTCACCGACAGAAATGCTTGTGGATAAAGCTGACCAACTTAACTTAACGGTTCCAGAAATGACTGTACTCGTTGGTGGGTTGCGTGCACTGGGTG
This sequence comes from Aliikangiella marina, assembly GCF_007004765.1. Classification (GTDB taxonomy): domain Bacteria; phylum Pseudomonadota; class Gammaproteobacteria; order Enterobacterales; family Kangiellaceae; genus Aliikangiella; species Aliikangiella marina. The sequence continues at coordinate 464,139 of NZ_VIKR01000004.1, read as the reverse complement.
CAAATAGTGGTGGAAGCAAACACGGCGTATTTACCGATAAACCAGGAACTTTAAGTAATGACTTCTTTGTCAACTTGTTAGATATGTCGTATCAATGGCGCAAGGCTAAAACTGACGGATTATACGAAGGCTTAGACAGAAAAACTGGCAAAGTGAAATTTACTGCAACGCCGGTGGATTTAGTCTTTGGTTCCAACTCTGAACTCAGAGCGGTTGCTGAAGTTTATGCTTATGATGATTCGAAAGAACGTTTCGTCAAAGACTTTGTTAGTGCTTGGACTAAAGTGATGAATCTCGATCGGCTTTAATTCAACAGTGTTATGATTGTAGGTGCCAGTTATTCTGGCACCTTTGCTAAATACTCGAAACGTACTTACTTTTCCGCAGCTCGATTGAGGCGATCGACGATATCATTCCAATCATCCGATAGCGGTGGCGCCTCAACCCAAATTTCATCAACGTTTTGATTATCGAGTTCATGCAGAACCGCATAAAAATCATGGCGATAATTTATGTGATTACTGGATAGTTTTGAAATAGTTTCAATGCCTTCCGGTGAGATATCTCCAGTAAAGACTAAAGCCGCTATTTTGATTAAAGCGTTTTTATTCCCATCTTTAATTTGCTCAAAAGTCTTTACTTTTACTTTTGCATTAGGACAGTAGTGAACTGCTTTGTTCCCGGAAACAGCTTGGGTATGGTGTTCCGGTGTAACAACTGGAATCGATAAATGAGTTTGAATTTGATCGGCAGAAATTGGCCCACTTCGTAGAATTTCTGCGTTTTTGTCGTTAATTCTCACAATAGTTGATTCGGTACCTACTCCGCATGGGCCCGCATCGAGTACTGCAGCTATTTTTCCATCGAGTCCGGCAAGCACATGCTCAGCAGTAGTGGGACTTAATTTTTGATACGGGTTTGCTGATGGAGCGGCTACAGCGAGATCGAACTCTCTTAAAAGTTTAAGCAGAACAGGTTGGTTTGGGACACGCAGTCCAATGGTATCCAGTCCGCCGGTAATGACAGAGGATACATGGTCGGCTTTGTCTAACAGTAAAGTGAGAGGTCCGGGCCAAAAAGCCTCGGCGAGTTGAAAAGCTTTTTCAGGGATATTTTTAGCCCACTGGTTGAGTCTATCAGCGCCCGGCATATGGACAATCAGCGGGTGGTTAGTTGGGCGATTTTTAGCTGCAAAAATTTTGTTTACCGCTTCAGGCTGGCGAGCATCCGCGGCAAGCCCGTAAACGGTTTCTGTTGGCACTGCAACTAGCTTCCCCGCTTTTAATAACTCTCCTGCTTCTTGAATATCCTCAGGAGTACTTGCTAGTAGTCGCTTGGTTATGATTGTATGCACGGCTTTAACTCGACCAAAATAGAACAGGCGTTATTTTAGCGCTTCAGTCAGCTTCTGGCGAGAAACAAGCGGAAAATTCGCTTCTTTTGATGACAGAAAAACGTTAAATTAGCGGAAATGCTTAACTAGCGATAAATAAGACAAGAGACTTTCTATCAATGAGACCGATAAATAAATCAATAACTTTGGCAGTGGCAGGGGTAGTTTTGACTTGCGCAACTGGTTTTGTACATGCTGAGCAAGTGCGACATTTTGCGGGCAAAGAGGTTGCAGACTATTCGCAGGCATTGGCGGTACTTAAGTCTCATAACCACCAATTGAAATTATTGCTCAGCCAAAAGCGTTTAACTAAAGCAGATCTAGAGCAAATTCATCAAATGACTTATACCATGGAAAATGCCTACCAAAAAATGCAGCAAGAACTTACCTCGACTGCCGAAGCGCTTGAAGCGTTGCATTTAGCTTCAGAAGGAGAGAGTTCCGAAAAAGCTCGTGAACTGGCGAAAAACTATGTTGTAAAAAGTGAGCAAGTTTTAATTACAGATTGATGGCTTCTTCAACTAAATTATATGAGTTAAAGAATGCTAAAGCGGCGATGCTTACCAAGCATGGGAAAGCATCGCTAATTAAACCGAGCTTGCACAAGTTCGGTATTGATATTGTCACCACAGAAGCGTTTGATACCGATTTGCTTGGTACATTTTCTGGTGAAGTCGAACGAACAATGACGCCACAAAATTGCGCTGCGCGGAAAGCACGTTTGGCGTGTGAGTTAACCGGACTAGAATTAGGCATCGGTAGTGAAGGCAGCTTTGGTGGTGGGCCTTATCCGGGGTTAGTGAACTGGGATACTGAAATAATTGTGCTCTATGATTCTCGATGGGACAAAGAAATAACCGCTGTAGTCTCGGGACCTTTTTCAGTTGGTAAGATTAAAACTGAGTCACTTGAGGATTTAAAAAAGCAAATAGCAAATCATTCTTCTCAACAGGCTTGGATTTTTCGAGGACCCGAGAAAAATCATAAGGGGTTGCAAAGCTTCCAAGCCGTTTATTCTGCTTTACAGGCTTCCGCGCTCATTGAAAATGATGAACTTACCGAGTCTCTGAGTCTTGAACCAGACTTACGAGCGATGCACTGCCCTGAGCGGCAAAACTATATTCGCCAAACTGCCGAGCAACTCGCACAACGGATACAGTCTTTGTGCCCTAGTTGTGCAATTCCTGATTTTTGGCCAACTGATGTTGAGCGAGGGTTAGCATGCCGTTCTTGTGGTCGCCCCACAAAAAGCATTAGAGCTAAAATTAGTGTCTGTTCTGAGTGCAATCATTCTGAGGTTGTTAACGTTGACAGAGAAGCGGCAGAGCCTGCTGAGTGTCAGTGGTGTAATCCCTAGAATGTAAATGTAAACTGATAGGTTGTGCGTTCGTAATTTCGCTACCACATACAAACTGTGAAGGAAAAGAATAAGACATCCCTAAATATTTCAACTTAGGGATGCAGTAATTGGTGGTGGGACGGGACGCGGGTTCAGTTCCCTAACTCGCAACCGAACAAGTCCATTAAATACCTACGATTAGCTATCGATATTTATGCCCCTAACCAGCCCTAATTAGCTTGATTTGATCCGTAGTTTTGAGCGTTCATGGTGGTTACCAAATAGTCCAACACAGGAGTTTTTATGACGGTAATACACATGAATCAGAGGCAGCTGGCCAATCGCTGGTGTGTTAGTGAAGCAACATTAGAACGCTGGCGTTCCGAAGGTATTGGCCCCCAATATTTGAAGCTTGGCGGGCGTGTTATGTATCGCGAGGTCGACGTTGAGGCCTATGAACAAGATTGTTTAAGGCTCTCAACGTCTCGAAAATTGCATCAAGGTTAGCTAACCAAAAATATGAAATAGTCCAACCAATGCAAAGGCAGCCGCTGCAAAAGCTCGGGTGACATTTAGAGGGATTTTCTTCATCAAATAGTCACCCGCAAATACGACTGGAACATTGGCGATCAGCATGCCAAGAGTGGTACCAATCGTTACCCAGATAACAGATTCAAACTGAGCTCCGAGAAGCACCGTCGCGATTTGAGTTTTATCGCCTATTTCAGCCAAGAAAAATAAAATAGTCGAAACCCAAAATGCGCCAAACTTGTCGAAACTATTATTTATGTCTTCATCTTTATCAGGAATTAATAGCCATAGTGCAAGAGCGATAAAGCTCCCTCCAATCAATATTTGCCCTAAGTTACTTTGTAGAAATTGTGCGAGCCAATTTCCGAGCCATGCTGATAGGCCATGATTAAGAATTGTTGCAGCTAGAATGCCGCCAATAATTGCCCACTTATTTCTGAATCTAGCAGCGAGAACAAGAGATAGAAGTTGGGTTTTATCACCAATCTCGGCGAGTGCTACAGTGAATGTTGAAGTAAGAAATGATTCCATTAATAGACTCCGGTGGGCAACTACAAACCAAAGGCAAACAACAGTCGCCCACCATTGGGACTGCTATTTACCTTAGGTCTTGCCAATACCGCTTTCGCGGTACGAAACTGCCATAAGCCATGAGGGCTCAAGTATGTTGACAGAATCTCTTGCCGGATGAAGAAGGCTACTCCCCTAAGACGCGATTACTATAACTCAAAACAAACAAAATTTGAATCTGAAAACTGTTCTGACGATTTAAACTGAGTGTCGGTCTTGGTTAACAATTCCATTAAACAGATTTACCAACTTGAGCTGGTCAACCCGGCTCACCGGTGTTTTGCCGATATTGGGATTGCCGACGACTACTGCCAGTGATTGTGCTCTCGATATAGCTACGTTAATGCGGTGCTTATCGAAGAGGAAGTCCAGCCCTCGGGGTGATTCACTGGCGTCGCTGGCACACATGCTCAAGAACACAATTGGGGCCTCTTGGCCTTGGAACTTGTCGACACTGCCCACTTTGGCTTGCTCGCCTAGCGCAGCGCGAAGTTTACTGACTTGATGGTTGTACGGCGCGACAAACAAGATGTCGTTCCAGTCGATGGGTCTAGTTTCTGGGGATGACTTTCCAGTTTGCTTTTTACCTGTGAAAAACGTCCTTCCAATCAAACTATTGGCAAGATCCTGGATGACTGCAACTTCCTCATCAGAGGCTTGTGTATTGCCTTCATGCTCCACCGGAACGAATAAAACTCCGGCATCAATTTTAAGCGGCCCTTCATAGCCTGAAGGTACTTCGATTATTCGTTCATCGTTAGATGGGTGTGATTCCAGTTTCCCCTCGTAAATATGCTCGCTGATAAACTGGTTGACCTTAGAGTGCATTCGATATGTTGTGCCCAAAAATACGCCCATGTCGTCTGGAATGGTCGGAGTTTCGTGTAAGAGGTAGTCCAGCACTGAAAGGCCGCTGTCGGCCGGGTGCGTGCCTTGTGAGGGCTGGCCTAACTGCATTTGGTCACCCATCAAAATAAGGTTGGTCGCGCTGCGGCTCATGGCGATCAGGTTTGCAACGGCAACTTGGCCTGCTTCATCGACAAACAGGTAGTCGAGTTCGCTCGCCAAATCTTCTCGAGCGAATCCCCATGCTGTTGTACCCACCACGCAAGCCGGTTGGATATGATTGACCAGCTCGTTGTTCTTTAGGATGGCAACGTCATAGTCAGCCAGCTCAGGCTCATTGTCTTTGGTGCATCCGAAGGTGGCTGAGATACCTTCCTCTTTGCAGTATTTTGCTGTACTCAATAACAGGTTGTTGATCGCCTTATGGCTATTACTGGCAATCCCCACTTTTGCACCGGACTTCATAAGCTCTGCGATAACATGCTTACCTGTATAGGACTTACCAGCACCGGGAGGTCCTTGGATTGTTAGATAGCTGCAATCCAGGTTGCTGATCGCATGAATGATTTGTTGGAGTCGTTCACCCGGATCGTGGCTGGGTGCGATAGGCCCTTCGGCGTGACCCTTTATGCGGGGTTTAGAGCGTGTCAGGAAATCAATGATGGCTGACTGGCCTGAACTTAGTTGCCCACTTTCATATTCGCTAACGCTCTGGTCGATGGCCTGTGGAATTGGATTTGGATTGACGTATTCGTCTGGTACTAAGGATACGACCGCTGGTGGTTCCTCTTTCGATTGTAGAACTACTAGACCATTTTCAAGATCGCTTTCCTCTCGGACAAAGGTAACTTTTGCGGTATTTCCGTCATCCGTTTCGACACCCAATAAATAGAATTGTTTTTGCGCGCCTTTAAATTCCTGCGTGGGATCAAATCGATATTCATAAGCCAGATTACGCGCTCTTGGCGTAGGCTTAAATGGTTCACGCTCTGTTCTTTCACAGCAGGCCAAACAATCTAAGTCGTCCATCAATTCAATGTGACTTAAGCCAAGTCTTTCAAATAAACGCCAGAATATGGGTTTCGCTTCTCGTCGATGAAACTCGAGCACCCATGCAAGGTTTTCAGTTAGTGCCGCTTTTCTTGGGTCGGACTCAAGCTCAGATAAAACCTGCTCAAGCAGACGATCACGCAGCTGCGTTCGTTCTGTTACTTCCTCTTTGACATCGGGTTCGGTGACTTCGGTTTTACCTAAATAACCGATGCCATGCTCGGCTTGCTGTTGTCGCAACCAATCGACAAGCTCCTGGGTTGAGTCACAATCATCAATGTTGTAATCCCTGATGTCGTTCAGAATTTTGGAAGTTTCCCAAGTGTCACCTTGTTCACCACGTGAGTGCAGCTCTCGCCATTGCTCATAAACCACAACCGAGTCACCACCATTGCCAACTTCAGTTTCACGCTTTCCGCGATAAAGGTGTTCTACATTCTTGATTGAATACCGAGGCTCTCCCAGAAGGACGCCGCCTTTAACGATTTTGTAGAGGTCAACGAACACCTCATTGCGAAGCAACTGGTCTACTTCGTATTCGCACACGCCGTAACGGCCCATCAATTTTCGGCAGGCTGCGATTTCATAATTGGCGTAATGGTATATATGCATCTTTGGGTCTTGCTGCCAACGCTGGTATACCCATTGAATAAAATCTTGGAAGCACTGTTTTTCCTGTTCCGGATTGTGAGCCCAGAAGTCTTTAAATTGTCGATTTCCTTGTTCATCAAAATATGTGTTTCCCCAAAGGTACTCCAAGCCGCCTTCATCAAGTGGATAGCCTTCTATATCGAAGAACACATCAAGCGGTGAGTGTGGCGGGAGTAATGCTAAACCTGATTTTTCATTGGGCGCAGGCGTAATGATTTCGAATCGTGGAATGGCATTGCCTGCACTTTGTTTTTGGATTTTTGCCTGAGCTTTCAGCTTCTCAAGAACTATCGTGTTAATGCCTGGCACATATTCGATGTCGGTCGTCGCCAGTTCTTGCATCGTATTGATGCCAGCTTGATTCAACTTCTTGATTTGGCCTTTGGTGATAGTCGCCACCTGAAATAAGTGGTCTTTTTCAATCATTAGAGATTCAGCGTAATTACTCCAATCGGCCCAATTTTTAGAATCGGCAGGATCTGGTCGATTGTCTGGCGAGTAGTTACTGTGATCGTGTAAGAATGATGCTTTCAGAGTTTGGTAATAATAAAAATAGTCACTCGTTCTGAGTCGCTCATTTTCGCCATTGCCTAAAGCTACCGTTATAAACTCTGGCAGGCACCCCTGTATGGATTCGAGCATTTGCGCATAACAACACAGCTGGATGACAAAGGTCGGCTTCAACTTGTTGGCGAGTTTGGTGTCCCACACTTCGTAATGCCAATCACCGAGACTGCTCTTGTTTTTAGAAGGAGAGCTAGACTCGGTTTCATGTCTTACCTTAACCAGAAAGTCTGCATAGCCACCAAAAGGTGGTAGCTCTAATCGGGCTTGTACAATGACATCAGCTCCTTGGCGCATCGCTGCAAGCGTATTGGTGTGCTTTTCATCAGACGATTCACCTTCGATTTTAACTACATTGAGGCCTTGCTCAATAAAGGCTGCCTCCAACGCATCCTCATGCTCATAGCCCTTTTGTGCGAGGGAGCTCATCAAAGCATCGGCAGGGTCTTTTTCTGGCGCCTGAACAGGATGCTCAATGGAAAACCTGTCCATCCAAGAGGCAAATGGGCTCTCCATGTACCGGGTCAGGTCTGAGGGGGAGAAATGAAACTGTCCGTGTTGTTTATACATATTTGCTTGACTTGATTGTTCTTTTTAGTAGTTATTATTACATAGAAAGTAGCTAATGATGATCGCTCTAGAGCGCAGTTGCTAAGCAAGGAGGCCTAGGCACCAAGCCTTTGCTGAAGGTTTAATCTCTTATTGTCCATCCTTCTTGAGTCCTTCAATCATTCAAATATAGTTAATTAATAGCTCGGTGTGGGTTAATATTGTTACCTTTAGGTGCAATAACGCCCCTTTATCGTATACCTTTGCGGTAACTGATGCTCGTAAATACAGAGGTTCGAAGAATAAAGCTTGTTGGCACAAAGATTGAAAACAGGAAGTGTTACTAATAGAAATTGAGGAAATGAGATGGCGTTATTGAGATACGCTAACTTAGGAGTTCACCGGCCAGACATCATGCTTAGTAAAGCGGTGAGTGGACTAGGTGAGTTTTATAAGTATTTAGACACCACTCGAAAATACCTAGAAAGCACCAAGGCTGTGAAAGCGATAGCTTGGGAAAAACTAGATGATGCTAAAAATGGAGTATGGGTACAATTAGTTGAGCCAGCTGATAACTGTGGTGATTTCGAAAAGAACTTAAAGCTCTTTTTAGATGAAAGTACTGACACTGTTTACGAAGCAAGTCCTGCGAGATGGAAAGCTGTAGGCAGTGCTGCTAGGGAATGCCCAAATTGTAGAAGTCACGGCAAGCCTAAAATGGCGTATGCGACTGAGGAGCATGCGGACGAAATTGCGAGTGAATTAGGAAATGGGCTGTCGTCGTATGAATGTCCAGACGGTTACGGTTGGCATTTGACAGGGAAATCGCAAGGCAACGTGGGGTTCAATAAATCCAACGCAATTTCAGTTCTGGACAGAAATATAGAAAACGATAGCTTGTTATTGGATCGTTTACCTGACCATGACTATTTGGTTATTCGCCCAAACACATACCAGTTAAAGTGCCAGATAAATGCATTACAAAGCTTACAAGACACCCCTTCTATTCACCATCTTCCGCTATTGAGGCTGTTTGAAGGTAAGGATCATGCTAGGTGGCCGATTGTTCCTTATGATGAGCACTTATTTAGCGATGAATACTATGTTCTTACTGATGGTGCAAGAGAGGGAACATCTCAGCAGCGTGAGTTTGTAAATACTGCGCTTAATACACCAGACTTTGCCTTCCTTGAGGGCCCTCCTGGATCGGGCAAAACTACAGCAATTTGCGAACTGATCCTTCAATTCATAAAGCGAGGTAAGAGGATCTTGCTTTGTGCATCCACCCATGTTGCTGTTGACAATGTTCTTGAGCGAATAATGTCTGAGGAAAACATGTTTCGCGATATGGTTTTACCTGTGCGGATCGGAGATAAATCAAGCGTTTCTCAAAAGGCAAAGCCATGGCAATTGGAAGAGTTTGTTAAAACTGAACGCACGAGATTGCTAAAACATCTTCAGCAGCAAGCGAACATTTCAGTTAGTCAGAAGTTACTCAAAAGCAAGGTCGGTGAAGGTAAACATATTGTTGAACGTCTTGTTCTTGAGGCGGCGAATCTAGTTTGCGGGACGACTATTGGCTTGCTTCAGCATCCTGATATCAAAAACAAACAGTCAACATCGCCAATCTTCGATGTGATGATTATTGATGAAGCATCAAAAACAACGTTCCAAGAGTTTTTGGTGCCAGCGGTACTTGCCAAGCGTTGGATCATGGTGGGAGACCCAAAACAGCTTTCACCTTATGTTGATGATGAAGCTACCGAAGTAAATTTGCAGCCATGTTTACAGGATAGTTATCAGCGAGAAGCATGCGCAGATGTTTTCTCTGCTCGACAAATTAATATTCAGAAACGAGAAGTATCCTTAGTTTGCACTGACGATGATAAGACAATTGAATTTTATCATCAGCAAGCAAAGGCCAAAAATGTATTGGTTGCATCATCTAAAGGACCGAAGACAGATCTCCCTTACGCATCAGTAGTCCTTGGTTCGTCAGCGTTCATCGCTCAGAATGCTAATCACCTTCCCCTAGATTTGACGACCATAAGGGGGCTGCCTGCGTTACCGAAAAAGTTAGAAATGCGACTTGCAGCGCATTCGAGATTAACTCGTACAAAAATCAAGACCGAGTCCGATAGCTGGGAATCTCAGTTAGCGTGGCGACTGGCTCGCATGTACGAACAGCGCCTAAATACAGAATCTAACGGAAGTTTTAAAACTGCTAACAAGTTAGAGGAAGATATCAAAGCGCTACTACCATTTGACTCAGAAAAAGATACGTTCACTGCAATAGACAGGGTTCGTAGGATCGCACTGCCTTCTATTCTTGAATCACTGCAAGTTGGATTTGAACGAACAGAGTATCAGAAACAAGGCACCGCTCTGTCTGATGGACTTCCAGCCAGTGTTTTGGATCAACGACAAATAAGGCTTAGTTACCAGCACAGGATGCATCCAGACATTGCCGAGTTTTCCCGAGTACATATATACCATGAAAAAGCACTGCAAAGCCCTGATGGCCAGGCTGAAAAGCGGGACTGGGGATACCGAAACGGCTCACATCGTTGTATATGGCACGATGTTAAAGGTCGAAAAGGCAAAGAAGGTGAAATCACCGCTGAAGTAGAAGAAATATTAAAAGAGTTAAGTCGCTTTGATTCATGGGCAAAATCAAACCCACATGTTGAGAAAAACCAACAAAAGCCTTGGGAAGTTGCTGTTTTGGCTTTCTATCGGGCGCAAGAGCGAGCTATACGTCGAGCTTTACGAAAGTGGACGGGAAATCATCACGGAGTAAGGCATTTCTATCGAGGTGAAAAATCCTCACCGTATATTGATATTCAGATTTGTACCGTAGACCGTTTTCAGGGGCATGAGGCTGACTTTGTCATGCTTAGTTTCGCAAATAATCATCCCACGAGTTTTCTCGAAAGTCCAAATCGCTTGAATGTGGCAATTACGAGGGCCAAGCATCAGCTCATTGTGTACGGAAACCGCCCTGCAATGCAAAAGGCATCGGGTGTGTTAGGTACTTTTGCCAGTAATTCTTACTGGTCTACAACAATCGAGACTGAATCACAGGAGGCACTATGAGCCAGGACATCATACTAAAACGAGAAATTAAGACTGAAAGTTGGCTCATACAGGGTGAAATCGCGCTGGCAGATAGCCGTCCAGAAATTAACTGCGTGCTGCAATTTCTTCAAGATCATCCGAATGCGAGCTCTGCTGAGTGCTCCGAGCATTTATTTGGAGACAAAATCGGACGTCGTGTCGTTGCTGATAGGTTACTAAATATATGTCGGCTATATGGACTTGCTGAGTCTAGTCGAGACCAATACAAGCTCACTGAATCAGGAACGACTGCTCTTGAGAAAGATCAAATCCTAGTACCAGAAGATGGATGTTGGAGCATTAGCGTTTGTAATGAGCCTTTATTGCCTCATCCACTTCTTACTATTGAAGCGCACACAGAGCCCAGTGCAGCGTCAATCGGACTTGGAAAAAACAGAAACGAGCTAAATGAAAGAGCAAAGCGACTCGTTGAGGTTCCTCAACTAGTCAAAGACGTTTGCGGCCTGAAGGTTGAACCAATAGGTGGTGGTTCGGAAGTACGCGTTGACAAAATTGAGCTCAAAGGTGAGCGCATCTCACCTCAAGTAAAACCGTATTACATCGAGTGGAATGTGACTGATGGCAGTGTCGATGTGAAGCGCGGAAAGGATCTTGTATTTTCACGTCGGGTTGAACCAATCAGTCGTCAGCAAGTTTTGAAAGTACTTCTGCATAGTGAGGGCTTGCTTGAACAATGGGATGAGCAAACTGAAATCTTGTCAGTGGTTTTCGAAAATACTACTGAATCTGAGCGAATTAATATGAAGCGCTCGGTAAGCGTAAAAAGACCATCTGTTCACAAGTTGGGCTCGTTTGATGCGATGAAGTTACACAATATTTCTATATCAGCATTGACTGAATTAGATGCTAAAACGTGGGCTGAATGGAGATTAGAGAAAAATATCAATATGTATGCCACTAATAGCAAGTACCAAGTTTGGAGAGAAAAAGCACTCGAACCTTTTAAAAGTTGGAATTTCACACTACCTGATAGGGCTGAGTTGGCAAATCAGTTTTGGACTGAAGAAGACCAGCAAAATCAGCATGCCTGGCATGTCATTGCAGCCCATGATTGGAACCTATAAGGAATAATAGTGATGAATTTAATTGAAAAGTTTACTAAGACTGAAACTAAGATTGTTGATCAATCAAATACCAAGTTGCCCCCTGTGCTTTTGCCTGTTTTACCTAAACAGGTATCTGATCCGCAACCTATTAATAGCTCTTTGTTCTGCAATGAGCTGCAATCAAGAGTTGTCGAATTAATCGATAATGCTGAGCACTCGGTTATTCTTAGTACGTTTTTACTTGCTGATGAGAATGTCGAATCTGCTGTCCTAAAAGCTGCAAAGCGCAAAGTTCGTGTGTACATACTATTGGCATGTGAGACTCGTCTTGATGGCGATGTGCCTGACGATGACTTTGGTAAGAAGTGTCTTGTGCAGCATAAGGAAATGTTAAACAAATTGTCTGGACATGTTCACTTTGCATCTGCGCCGCATTTCCACGCAAAAGCCGTTGTTATAGACGCATTACATGAAACTGGTAATGCTAAAGGGTTGCTTTTAACGGCAAACCTTACAGAAGAAGCACTTTTACGAAATGAAGAGCTGGGGGTCGCGCTTTCACGCCATCAAATAGCTGAGATCGTGAATGTGTTCCGTTGGGCAATCTTCGAGAGTGCGCAGCACCATATGACAAGCCGTGGTGAATTCTCAGCATATAAGTCGCCGGGCAATGTCAGATATCCAAGGGAATTAACTGAAATACTGGTCACATCGAGTGAAGACGCTCGAATTAGGGAACACGCATTAGCGTTGATCAATCAAGCGGAAAATGAACTCATCATATCGAGTTTTGGATGGCAAGAGGACCATCAGCTTGTAAAAGCAATATGTGAACGTGCGAAGTCGGGGCTAAAAGTCACCATTCTATCTCGCCAAAGACCCGCAGCCATGCCAGCGTTGCTGGCTATGAAACAGGCTGGTGCATCGGTGATGTGTTTTAAATGGCTACATGCCAAAGCGATTGTAGTAGATGGAATGCATGGCATGGTGATGTCGGCCAATTTTCAAGCGCATGGTATGGATCAAGGCTTTGAGTTAGGCGTAAAACTCACCGGTACTCAGGTAAAAGAGCTGATGAACTGCTTAGATATGTTTTTAACTAATAGCCACAATGAATTGAGCATCGACATGAGTCTAGGGATGATTTCTGGTGGTTTTGAAGCTTGGGAAAATAATACATTCAAGAGGTACTCAGTCAGCGAAGTAGACATTGTTGAGTTATCACCTATAAAAGCAGATTGTTTGTCTGATATGGATAAGCACCCAAAAATACCCAATGCAAACTGGCGGGAAAAAACATCGCACAAGATTGAGTATAAATGGCGTATAGAGCCGCCAGTTATCACTAACGCCAGTCCAGAGTATTTCAAACCTTTAACGGCTAAGGATGAAACTTCTAAGAAGCAGGATTCAGGATCGCCTAGAGAGAGTTATGAGCCAAAGGTTGTTCGACTGACAAAAAAACAGTTAGCTATTACAGTTCGTCAAGAATACGAACTTGCCATGGCAAAAAGGCTGAAGCAAAGTGAATTGCCAAACGCCCGAATTATATTGGAGGCGTAACTTTGGATAACAAAAACACACTGCTTTGTTGGCACTCAAAAAGAGCTGGGGTTGAGGTATTAGACGAAGCGTTAAAGCGGCTTAAGAATCGTAAAGTTTATGTTGGCAAAGTAATTGTTCTTACTCAGTCAGCTGGGGATAACAGTCTGTACAAAGAGCATGAATTTGGCGATATACAGATTACCTTTCGAACTGTAGCTATCGAGAACCCAGCTGATCACAACGAAATTTATCAAGCAATAGAGTCTGAGATTATTCCAGAGCTAAAGCTTGAACAGAATCTTCATATCAATGTATCGCCGGGAACTCCGGCGATGCATGCGGTTTGGTTGATTCTTCATGCTCGGGGGCATTTTCCACGCGAAACAATCCTCTGGTCATCACAATATAACCCCGATACCAAAAGAACCAGCATTGCCAAAGTTGATTTCAGTGTAAATACGTATTTGGCAGAGATCTCTGCTATTTCAAGTTCAGAGGGCGGTTACGCCCTTTACGATTTAGACCCTAAATCAAAAGCAAGGCAGGATGCATTACAAACGTTAAAGCAGTTCTCTTGTGTTCCCAAAGCTCCGTTACTTGTACTGGGTGAACGTGGTACAGGGAAAACGAGGCTAATTGAAACCGTTGTCGGTAAGGTAAAGCAAAAGCAGGTTGTTACGCTTGCATGTGGAGGACTAGATTCTCAAGTGGTTGATAGTATGTTGTTTGGCCACGTAAAAGGTGCCTTCACTGGGGCGGAAAAGGATCGCAATGGGCTTTTGAAAGAAGCAAATGGAAAAGTTTTGTTTTTGGATGAGATTCAAGATTTACCAACTTCGGTTCAGCGAAAGCTGGTTCGAGTGCTTCAAGATAACCATCACAGTTTTCGCCCTGTTGGAAGTGACACTGAGGAAGCATCTGACTTCGAGCTAGTTTGTGCGAGTAATAAATCACTTGAGCAATTGGCAACGATACTCGATGCTGATTTCTTTGATCGTGTATCCATGCTCACAATAACAATCCCTCCACTTCGTGCATGCAGAGAAGATATTCTGTCGGATTGGCAAAGAATCTGGCAGGAAGTTAATGTTAACCCCAACCTGCCTGCGGAAGCTCCGGTGTCAAATGAATTAATCCAGTTTTTTAACTCGGCATATTTACCAGGTAACTTACGTGACCTAAAAAAGCTGGCATACATGTCTTGTGCGTTTTTGAGCTCACAAACTACAGAGTCGGCAATCTCTAGCTCATTAGCTTCGTTGGGCGAGCCTGTTATCCAGGAGGATAGTTCTGACACTAGGTTTGCATTTGGTGATTTATCCAAGACAACTAAGGATGAGTTAACGAAAGCGTTTCATAAGGAATTCGCAACAGCAGCCAAAAAGCAATTCGGAACATGGATTAAAGCCGCAGAAGCATTGAAGGTGGATCAAAAGACTCTACAGAAGTACATGAGGGAATATTGAGTACTAACTTTTTTAGGCTTGGAAAAACGGCAAATTAGTAAACATCTCAAAATGATAGGTATTTAAAATACTTAACTGTAAGTTTGAAATTGTCACGATAGTTAAACCTAGGGTTTAACTATCGCTGTGATTTTAAACTGTGAGCCTTGTACGTTGATCGGTCCAAAGCCTAGGGGGATCAACCGCCAAATCAAACAGAGTCACGGTTGGCGGCAATTGGTCGTCCAGTATGGCTTCTACGATATCCGGTGCAAGGGTCGTCAGGTTGACCATTCGGCTGACGTAGCTGTTGTCGATGCCTTCCTTCTCGGCAATTTCCCTAAGTGATTTAACTTGGCCAGTTTCCAGCATTGCAAGCCAGCAATGACCTCTGGCCAATGCAAGTTGCAGAGGCGTAGGATCTGTGTCCCATGGTCTGGGTTCATGGGTTTTACCATCGGGTAAGGTAATCAGTTGTCGCCCACTTCTGCGTTTTAGACTGATGGGGACCGATATGCTGAGTTTGCCATTACTGGCTTCGAAGACGCTTGGATCGCCAGATTGGCTCATTTCGATTTTAAATCCGCTTCCCTTACTCATGCGACCACCTCCTGCTTAGCTGA
Organism: Aliikangiella marina; assembly: GCF_007004765.1. Lineage (GTDB taxonomy): Bacteria > Pseudomonadota > Gammaproteobacteria > Enterobacterales > Kangiellaceae > Aliikangiella > Aliikangiella marina. Next base: position 448,849 of record NZ_VIKR01000004.1, on the reverse strand, counting down.
GTCTGTAATTTCTAGCGCGAGGCGTTCAACACCGTTTTCCCATAGTCTGATATCAATATTGTCGGGCTTAACAATGATCTTCTCGATCAACAGTTTGATAATCCGAGATTGTTCGTCGGGGAATAGTTGCTCCCAGACATTATCGATTTTATTGAGCGCGACAGTGACCTGAGCTTCATCAATCTCGTGGCCCTGCTGATTGGCAATCGATGCAACCTGCTGAGTAATGGGCGGTGCTTTGAGAATCCCTCTGATTTGCTCGACTACGGCCGATTCCAATTCAGCGGCGGGTATTCTCGGTAAGCCTGAGGCGCCAGAATATTCTTTGGTATCGCGGGTGCTAATGTAATAGCGGTATCGCCTGCCGCTTTTCTTTTTGGTTGAACTCCATGTTGTAAGCGCTCGACCATCTTCAGCGAAGACCATCCCCTTGAGAAGAAATGGGATCTTTGCGCGGGTGTAGTTGCCGCGTTTGTGCCCATTGATCGATAGTATTGAGTGAACGTCATCCCAAAGTTTTTGGTCAATGATGGCGTCGTGCTTGCCTTCGTACCACTGCTCTTTGTGTCTAAGCTCGCCAAGGTAGGTGCGGTTATGAAGTAGTTTGTAGATGAGACCTCTGTCGATTGGTTTTCCGGGCCGAAATCGACCGTCCTGTGTTGTCCAGGATTTACTGGTGGCACCTTCCAGTCGAAGCTCTTTATACAGCAGCGTTGTTGAGCCGATTTCCGTAAAGCGTTTGAAAACTTGTTGTACCAACTTGGCTTCTTTGGGATTGATCACAAGACAGCGATCTTTGACATCGTAACCAAGAGGAGGAATTCCTCCCATCCATAAACCTTTCTTCTTACTAGCGGTGATCTTATCGCGGATCCTCTCGCCAGTTACCTCTCTTTCAAATTGGGCGAATGACAGCAGAATATTCAGCATCAGCCTGCCCATTGAGTTGGTGGTGTTAAATTGCTGGGTGACCGAGACGAATGATGTGTTATGGCGTTCGAATACCTCAATCATTTTGGAGAAGTCGGTAAGGCTTCGCGTCAGTCGGTCAATTTTGTAAACCACAACGACATCGATTTTGTCATCCTGTATGTCTTTAAGTAGGCGCTTCATTGCCGGGCGGTCCATATTGCCACCGGAGTATGCGGGATCGTCGTAGTCATCCTCGACAGGTATCCAACCTTCAGCGCGCTGGCTGGCAATGTAGGCATGGCCCGCATCGCGTTGCGCATCGATGGAGTTGTAATCTTGGTCCAACCCTTCATCAGTTGATTTGCGTGTATAGACTGCGCAGCGAAGTCGTTTTTTAATTTGCTCTGACATTACTTTTTACCTCACTTCGTTTTCTTGTCGTACATTGCTTTCCTCAAACCAAAGAACAGTGGTCCTGACCACCGGGTGCCGGTAATTTCTCTAGCGATAACTGAAAGGCTTTTATAAATTCGGCCTTCAAACTCGAACTGACCATCATGGGTGACAGTGACCTTGTGCTCTTTTTCTTGGTAAATCCGGCTTAATACTGTGCCGGGGATGGGCTGAGGATAACGGTCACGAAGTGGCTTTTTGCCTGTATTGATGATGGCACTGATACGGCGATCATTTTTCTCTGCAAGGTTTTGATGCGCTCGCCTAAACTCGACTTCTTGTAGCCGATATGCCAGGCGCTTTTCTAGAAATGACCGAATATGAGTTGGTGGTTCTTTACGGTACAGCTGACGCCATAAAGATTTAATCTCGTCCATACTCATCTCCGATAGTTGCGTTATCTGCGCAACGGCCGAAGTGGATGGTTCGAATACGATATCTGAGCTCATTTTGCCTCCGAAGTGTTGGTGTTCTCTGGTTCACCATGAACGCTTCGGTAGCCAGACATAGCAAGTGAAATGTCGCTATCTGAGTCCAATAATTGCGATTTATTCGAGGCTGGCGCTCTCAGTCGAATTAGGCCGTTAGCTATGATATGAGCGACTTCCTGTATGCGCTTTTCAGGAGCCATTCGCTTGGGAGATAAAGGGTTTGTTTGCTGCATTTGCTTACCACTCTGAATGTTCAAAACACTGTTGAACATTTTGTTTTTAGAGTGGCGAAATGGCCATCAGGTAAATTAGGACTGGTGCGGGCTATTGATGGCAATGACGAGTGAGGTGATAATTAATTTATATTTCAGGTCGCTAGAAATTGTTAATGAGTTTTTTTCGGTGGACAGAGTCACCGTAAAATTGTCTTAAATAGGAAACTGCGACAGATTTATCAATAGGGACTTTAATGAAATTGATGCTTTGGCCAGATGCTAACTGCCAAGGATTGTTATCTGTAATTGTGCAGTCATCCCCCCAGTCAGGATAATAAAAGCTACCTTCCTCACAGCTTGAGTAGCGCGATAGGTATGCGGTCATTTGATAAAGGTCATCACGTTTTGGGCTCATCCATGGGGCATCCCCAAGGCGTTTATATTTCGCATCCCCAATTGAAGCGGTGTTCCCGTTTATATTGAAAATATAATCTGGTAACAGCTTTCCAAGTTGATATTTTCCGCTCTTGTCAGTCAGCAAGAATTTGTCACCTTCGCGGGTCCCGTGTAGCACATCAATATTAATTAATGCTTCGCGCAAAACACTGAGAATATAAATTTCCCAAAGTTCGGCAACATCAACAAGAAGAGTTGAGCTTTTGTTTTCATCAGATTTTTCTGATATCCCTTTGTTCTTTAAAATATCTAAACTGACCCTAGTTAAAGGGATATATGCTTTTGCAATCGAGCCCAGTCTCGCCCCCTTTATATCTCTTGTTTTCGGAATTGGTGAATGCCTAGGAGTGGCATCTATCATTTGCTGAAGTCTGAGCCCTATTGTTTCTGGTAGCCAGTTGAGTAGATTGTGCTTGGGAAACCATCGCTGTATTTCGAAATAGGCAAGGACGACGGTTGTGGTTATAGGGTTGTTAATTTCCTTATGTGATGAAATTGACGCTATCTTAGACGGATCCTTGATCCTTGCTTTAATAGTCCTCTGAACATCAATCCGACCTCGCGATATTGCTGAGGTGTGAGCTTTGTTAATTTTAACTGCAGGTACAGTATGTTTTGCAGCTTTGGCTAGGAGATTAAGCCATAACATTGCTTGTAGTAAATGAATGAATTTCTCCCCTGAAGAAAAAGATGCATTAGTTTCTACAGGGATAAAATTATTTAGCGGAATATTGTCTGCGACAAACTTCAAGCCAAACCTTGGGTGGATTTCAATTGACACACCTTCGTAATGAAGAGAGCCAATAAACCTACCGGTCCACCATTTCCCAAAATGATCACAATATACAATCGGTTCATCTTCGAAGGTTTTATCGGATAGCTTGAAAAGATGAGAGTCTTCGATGCGTGCCTTGGCCAGTTTTGTAAGCCAGCTTTTTGCTTGCTCTATAGCATTTTTGCCTTTGCCAAAATAGGCTGTGGCAAATTCATCGATATTTATGGGTGAGCAATCTTTTAGCATTTTAAGGTTTGAACGCTTCTTTCAGTTTTTTCATGATTTGTGCTTGCGCTCGGTTATCAACACCGGATAGATACTCTTTGAGTAATGGGTATAATGACAGGCGCCATAGTTTTTCTATTGGTTCTCGCCATCCGCCTTTTGCTGTAAATAGGAAGCTATTTGGGCTTCTAGAGTAAGGTTGTAAAAATTGGTATAGAAATGGAACTGACTCTATAAAGAAGACATGACCCAAGACAAAATCATCACCTAGCTCGTCTTCATTTTTAATCGTATTATTCAATGAATTTGCAGCATCAACTAATCGCTCGAAATCCGATTCAACGACATCCCAATTAAAGCCTTTATTGTCCCAAGAAAGACTGTCCCATTTAAACTTACAGATCTCAAGTAAGGCTTCAGCATTGTAGCTTGCTTCTACCCATAGAAATCTTCTTCGTAGAGCAAAATCTAACTGTTCAACGGAATGATCAATCAAGTTCATTGTGCCAATAATGTAAAGGTTGTCAGGGATATTTAGCTGTATGGTCTTTCCATCACTTTCTCCGAGAAGGTCTATTGGCTCCCCGCGATTTTCCAAGGCACTAAAACATTCACCGAACAGGCGGCTGAGGTCTACCCTGTTTATTTCGTCCAGAATTAATACATGCGGAAGATCTGGTTGTTCAGACATACTATCTAAAAGCCTAAGTAGATAGCCTTTTTTATAGAAGGTGTTGCCGCCTTCAAATTGAAGCCCTCTAATAAAATCTTCGTAGCTATAAGCAGGGTGTAATTGGAGGCGATGAATGTTGTTGTCTAGTGCTCTAGATAGCATTTCTTGACCTTCATCTTGCAAAATTGGCGCACCAATATCCTTTGCCATGCGATACCGAATTATTTCTTCAGAGAGTTGTTTGGCAGTATATGTTTTGCTTGTTCCGGGAGGGCCATACAAGACAACTTGCTTTTTATATTCAAGCAACTCTGTGTCAAGATCGGGGATCACGCCAATGCTTGATGAATCCCAGAAGGATGCTAGCTCTTTATCATAAAAATTTGTCCTTTTTCCTCTGATCTTTTCAAGTTGATTGCTAATCACTCTTATCTTTTGATCAGTGAGGTGGCTTGGCTCTTCTTCATTCCATTCTTTGCTAACTTCGTTTTCTGAAAAAAAACTAGAAAAAACCTGTGTTATTTTCCACTTCTGTGTCGAGCTGATTATCGGCTCATAATATTCTGGAAATAAGAGGTAGAGTAAGACATGCCTGCACTGTGGTGATCTTCCATTAGAAACACTGTCTAGGAAGTTTTGAAATCGAAAGTTTCCTTCGCTTTTGCTTAGTAGTGAATCTCGTTCATCTGGTGATTTAGCGAACCATTCTTTAAAAACGTCGATGAGGTAAAAAATTTCTTTTTGTTTGTTAGTGTTGAATCCCATGCCGCCACTTCCAATTCCTCCGCCGAGCATTGCATTGCTGCTAATGTTGAAGTTGTCAATTGAAAGATTTAACTCTCTGGCTATCGAGTTATCACTGCCAAGGAGTTCTTTTAATGCGTTCTTTTTTGTGTTTCTTGAAATATTGGAAGGAAAAACGTAATACAAGCTTAAGAGCTCAAACATGAGTGGAAGCAATAATTTCCTCTCTTCCTCTGATATCCCGGAAACTGTGTTTGAGGACTCTTCAATCTGTATCGAAATCTTTTTTAAAAAGCTTTCTTTTCCTTCTTTTAGGTTTGCATTGACTGCCTTGTGTAAGTTTTTAAAATTTTGATGGGTCCAAAGGATACTTTCGGAGTCGTTGATTGAGCCACCAGAAAGAAGTGTTTCCTTTAATCGCTCGCTAAAAAGTTCAATTGATTCATTCATGTTGGCTCTCTTATTTTTCTAGCTAATCATAACCTAATATGGATTCTGCCCGTTGTTAATAAAGTTGGTGTACGAATCAGTAAGCAACTCATCATCTTCATTGAAGTCATCTGGGTCACTGTATCCACCTGCGTCACCAAGCACTAATATGGTTAAGGTCTTGCCGTATTCTTCTGAGTAGATGCTGTGCTCAATAACTTCCTCATTCGGAAACCAAATTCCAGGGCCATGCTTAACACCATTTCTTGCTTCTGTTGAATACTGCTCTTGTGCTGCTAATGAGAACTCAGGTACCTCTACACAGTCTTGCTTGGTCGCGAAGTAACGGCCAGAGCTATAAGCACTGCCGCTAGATTTAGACCAATGCATAAAGCCTTCTTCTGATAGCAGGCCGATGGCGCGCTTCTTAGTGAAGTCGAGCCATTTCAAAACAGCCGCCGTGAGTGATACGCCATAGCGGTCGGCGCAATGCTGCATTAAATCGATACTAAACTTTTGACCGTCAGCCTGTGCTCGAAAATCATTGTTAGGCATTAACAGATTGGCAGCAAAGGCATTAGCTTCTGCTTCGATGTCGATACCTTGCTGGTTTTCATCCAGCATGTCTTTTTCGCCGCACTGAAATTTGGTTTTGCTTAGAGATTGTCGGTGGACCATGTAGTGGCCCAACTCATGGGCCTTAGTAAAGTTAGTACGGCCAGGGTGAACCACATCCGTATTGTAAAAGATGGCCCACTCATCTTTGGTTGGATGCTTTACTAGCATTCCGTCTACAGAGTTCCCAATGCTGTTTCCAGTAACGGCGGTAATAGGATCTCTGTTGAATTCAGGGGTTAGTTCTAAAGCTACTTTCTCCACATCTACAGGAAATCGATCAGTGCCGTTTAGCCCCAGATCCAAGAATTTTGTTACTCGGTTTGCCTCTTTTTGAGGGGACTTTTTATCCGGCACTACTTTTTGCTCCATGCATCAATCATATCCATAATTCGTTTTTGGTCATCTTCGTCTAGCTGGCCTAGCTTACGGAAATACATCTCTTTTGTGAGTCCTTCACTTATTTCAGTTTGCTCATTGTCGAGCAGGTAATCGGTGGTTACATCGAGTTCTTTTGCAATGGCAGCTAATTTTTCAGCAGATGGACGTTTCACGCCTTTATTCTCGATCTCCCAGATGTAGCTTTTACCTGAGCCTATTTTCTCCGCAAGTTGTTCTAATGTAAGGCCTTTTTGTTTGCGGAGCTCTTTAATCTTGGCCCCTAATACGTTGGCCACGGCAGTGCCTCCTCAGTGAATGGTGTAAAAAGTTCATTATAGACTTACTTTTTTTACTTGAAAAGAAATATAAGCGCCCATATTATATGAGTTCGCTATCTTGAACTTTCTGTAGTTGAGTACAGAGAGTTTGCCGTTTATCACTTATATTGAGGAATTGTGCCTATGCCAATCGTTCGCAACTTCGTTAACCATGCTTCATCTCAGGGGCTGAAATCATACTTTTCTGCCAATGACGGTTTTGACCAGGTGGACTGGTCAAAAGAGCAGCCTGAGGTAGCCAGCAAGGTTATCGAGCTGTTTGACCACCAGCCTGCTGATGTACAGATCAAAATCACGCTTGATCTTGAAAGAATCAAGCACATGACTGACGAGGTGGGTCAAGCTGCATTGTTAAGCACATTCCCTGACGCCAGTGAGCTTCTTAAGCATGAGACTGCGGCTGAGAGGAGCCTATGGGTGTTTCAGAGTCATCGCGACAAGTTCCGGCAGGCGGAAGATATTCGATATGCGGACCAATACCGCCATGGCCAGAAGTGGACCGGTTATCAAGTAGAAGCATCGTTGCCCCTGCATAACGACCAAGTATCGATGGACACATTTAAATCCAAGATTAAGGATCTGTTCGGCCTGGGAGAAAAGGTGAAGATTGAACTATTTGACCGTGTTCAGCCTGATGATGATGGTAACGACATCAACGTTGTACAGGTCATGATTTACCAAGAAGGGTTGCCTGACTCATACCTTGAGTTCAAAGGTGACGAAGATATTGTCTCTCGAATTCGCCGACCAGTTTCTGAGCATGCCATTACTTACTCATCCGACACCGGTACTATCGAGGTAGTTGCCGCCAAGCAAGAGCGCCGGGATACCATTGCAAAAGCATTCACGGAAGATCTACTTAAGCAGCCAGTGACAGCAGACAAGGTTCCACTGCGTCGATTTGACTTGATGCCGCTTATGGAGAATAAGCCATTAGACTGGGATGTGGAGGATGGCATTGAATCCGTTCAGCTGGTCCTGATGAAAATTAAAGATCTCGCTGGTGATGGCCGAGTGCAAATTGAGGTGCCAGCTAAAAGCAATACCGCTCTCCATGAATACGCACAAGAACATTTTGGTGAACAAAACCCTTTGTCTTCTGGTGGGTTTGCGCCGGTACAGGCCAAGATCAATATTCGCTTCCACCCTGAAAATGGACATGGGCGCGGTAAGGTTCTTCCTGTGAAAATCTCAATGCCAAATGGTTGTGATTTGAGAAGCAGGACTGACAAGGAGCGATTGATTGGTGAAAAGTACCTCAAGCGATGGGGATTACTTGAAGAGGTTCAAGAATGAGCGCCACACGAACTTTGAGTAGGGGCGCGCTTGCGCTTCTGCTCAGAATAATTAATTCACCGTCAGGAGTTATATCTGGTGAGGTCATGCGGAAATTATCCCCAAGTGGCAGTGAGGAGTTAATCAAAGCAGAATTTTTAAAGCCATCAAATTCTGTTTCATTGACAGTTGAGGTGGATGAATGTGCTCGTGATTTGGTCTGGTTTTCTGATGAAAAGTGCTACAAGTATTTTTCTAGTGGTGCTGGCTGGGTCGCTGTTGTACCGGAATCTGTAAAACAATATACGCTGCAGATCGACGCCGTATTAGATTGGTTTAGAGGAATATTTGAGATTGGTGGTATGTACCGGACTACTGAAATTCATCCGAAGATGCTTTGGTTCTTAGGTGCTGCCCGGTTTGGAAAAGCGAAGGTGAGCATATACTTTGTGAAAGCTTTGTATACCTCGCATAACGTTCAATTGTTCTTGTCTGCCCTGAAGCAGGAGGCAGGCAACGCGCCTGCGATTTTCGTTACCTCCTCAAATATTGATCCCACTTTTATAGAGTCGCCACTGGACATGGCGCTCGTCACTGTCGATCAAATCTTCACTCGTAGTGATGAGGTCGCCACGCTCGATCATGGAATGGTTGGGTCGATTATTAATGGCGGCAAGAGTATCTGTTCTGGTGAGGGAGGAATTGGGCTCAGGTTCTCTACTGATTATCGCCTCGTTCATTGGAATGGTGAAGAGTACAAGTTGACCAAGAAGCAGGCGGCGGTAATGGAAGCTTTAGATCGAGAAGGTGGTCGAGCTCATAAGGATTTGCTAAGAGCGGAGGCAAATACGAATGAAGAAATTCACCGGATTATGCGAAACAAAGTTCAGGGGGAATGGGTCACTCATCCGTTATGGAATACATTGCTTCAGAGTGAAGGGAACGGATATTACTTTCTTGATAATCAATAGCCGCTTGTTCTTGTCAACATTAAGAGCGCCGTTTGTTATTATGCTCGACTGATGACGACGGGGTGGTAATGGACTGGAAAATAATAAAAACAAATGGCTACAAAGAAATTGATGGCACTCGACTAGACCTGTCTCACCTTCAAGATACTACCTACCGCTTTAGTATTGAGGCCAGTGGCAAGTTCCCTCAAATTGATTTTAATGTATTGGTCCAATACAGCAGCCACTGTATCTCCTGGGGACCAAAACGAGATGAAGTCATAGACTTTGATTTGCATGGTCATGAGCGTCGAGTTATTGATGATAAAGGCGTTCATCGTTGCTTCTGCGATGCGAGATACGAGCTATCTTCTAATTTGCCCGGCGTTTTTGAAACGCTAATTGACAGGCAGTGCCTTTTTACCGGTCATGAAAACTGGTTGACGGTGGAAATTTTGAATTCGAACGGTGAAACTGAGGAATATGAAGTGTTTTTCAGCATCACTCGCCAAAGTAGCAGAATGCTCCGCATTTACGTTGAAAGCGCTTATGTCCGTGAGCCGGAAAAGGTCGCAAATAAGCCAGTTCATTTGAAGCGACGAGATAAGGTAAGAGCAAAGGTTCTGTTAGCCAAGAAATTAAGAGGTGAACCGATTAGAAGGCCTGCTGGAGGACGTAAACGCAGGTAGAAAATAAGAAAAAAGCCCACTAAAGGGCTTCTTTCTCTCGGGTACTCTTTGTAATTTCAGCCCGGCTGAAACCGAGTTTCCTCGGCGGTAGGTGAACACCGCTTTACGCAGCCCCGTACATATCCACCTGTTGTTCAATATAGCGAACTGGAGGCAGCAAGTCAAACCTTAGTGATATGCTGTTTGAGTGCCTCTGACATCCAATTAGGCAGCCTTGAGGCGCATAAACGCTTGAACTCCACCTCAGATAGCCCTTTTTTGATCAGAAGAACCTCCCTTTTGCCGACATTGTCTTTACCAAGGTACCAAAGAGCGGATATGGCTGCTCCGACGTTAGTTCCTGCGTGTTGAAGTTTCTTGGCGCTTGAAGTGTGAATCAGGCGAACCTTGGTATTGAACACCGTAATCTCTCGGCTTGCTCCATTTGTATAGTAGATGGGTTTTACAGGCATTTGGGTGCTGATCTGAAACCGCCTCACGGCCTCAGCGCCGTGTATCTGCAGTATCTCGCCGCTGCTTTTTGCCATAGCATTAATAACTTGAGCAATCGATGGCATCACCCTCCCAACAAACTTACTTGTTTTAGGTCGAACGAAAACACCACGAGCCACACGATCGATCAGTCCCTCTTCAACAAACCGCGATAAAGCTTTGTCAACAGCTGGACGAGAGCCCAGGCCAAGGAAGTCTCCTGTTGTAAATGGCTCACCTTTTTGAATTCTTAGCACTCTACTTCTAATGCTCTCGGTAACAGACATAACACAGATGCTCTATTCAGCTTGTCATAAAAACTAGCATATTATCTGACAAATAGCAGGTGATTATTCTTGAATAGTGTCTAAGCGAATAGCCCTCTAAATATCTGAATAAAAACAAAATACCACCAAAACTCCCACCTTTCCCGCCCCCGAAAATACCACTATCCACCACGCATCATTACCTCACGTTTTCGCAATAACCATCAGGAGTGCAACGTGAGTGTAAATCATATGAACCAACGGCAATTAGCCAACCGCTGGGGCGTCAGCGAAGCCACATTGGAGCGCTGGCGCTCTGAAGGCATCGGCCCCGTTTTTCTCAAACTACAAGGTCGCGTGATGTACCGCCTCGAAGACGTCGAGGCCTATGAACACGACTGTCTTCGCAAGAGTACCTCTGAACGTGTAGCTGGAGGTGACGCATGAGCCTTTCTCTAGAGCAAGCACAAGCCATGAGCATCGGTGAGTTAGCAGGCGTGACTGCTGCTGAGTTGATGCGTGTTCAGGCCGAGGCCGCCACATACCTGCGCAATGCTAAAGAGCTTAAAGACTGGATCGATGGCGCTATTGCCATGAAGTACGAGCCAAAAGTTCGCGAGCTAAGAACTCAACTTGGCAAAGACACCGGGATTATCAATTTCGATGACGAAGGCGTGCGTGTCACTTCAGACCTGCCCAAGAAACCGGTCTGGGATCAATCACAGCTATCCGAAATCGCTCAGCGAATCGCTGCCAGCGGTGACAACCCAGCTGAGTTTTTGGACATCACCTACAAGGTTGCCGAGCGCAAATACACCGCTTGGCCGGAAAACCTTCGCACCGTTTTTGAACCTGCTCGGACATTAAAAACCGGCAAACCCACTTTTCGCCTTAGCCTTTCACAGGAGCAATAAGCATGACGATTTTAAACGAAGAAACCAACTACTTAGAGACCCTGCGTAAAAGCAGCTTTTCACTGGAGAGCCTGCCGGATGCTATCGCGATTCCCACAGTATCAGATGCCGATGAGGCCGAAAGCAAACCGCTAATTCTTGCCACTGTCGACGATATCGCATTTGCACAGCAAGGCTTGAACAAAGAACTCAGCCGAATCGTTCAGGAAATGGAGTCGCTGCGTCGAGTTCACGACATGGCTCGAGGACTTGGAGCTAAAGGCGCTGATTATGCGCTTGAGTTTCTGCGCGAACATGGGGAGGTGAAGTAATGGCCTTTCCAATTATCACTGCCGATCAAAGGCTCGCGGAAAAGCGAGGCATTAAAGGCTGCATTCTTGGGCCTTCAGGCATCGGAAAAACCAGCTTGTTGTGGACAGTCGAGGCTGACAAGACTCTGTTCTTCGATTTAGAAGCGGGTGACTTGGCTGTTGAGGGCTGGACGGGCGATGCGATTCGGCCGCGTACCTGGCAGGAGTGTCGAGATTTCGCGGTATTTATTGGCGGTCCCAATCCCGCGCTTCGTGATGAGCAACCTTATAGCCAAGCCCACTATGACGCCGTATGTGAAAAGTTTGGTGATCCCGCGAGCTTAGATAAATACGACACCGTCTTTATCGACTCCATTACGGTTGCAGGTCGTTTGTGTCTGCAGTGGTGCAAAGGCCAACCTCAAGCGTTCAGTGAGCGAAGTGGAAAGCCAGATACGCGAGGCGCATATGGTCTGCATGGCCAAGAGATGATTGCGTGGCTGACTCACCTTCAGCACACCCGCAACAAGAACATCTGGTTTGTCGGCATTCTCGACGAAAAGATCGACGACTTTAATCGCAAGGTTTTTGCTCCGCAAATTGATGGTTCAAAAACAGCGCTTGAGTTGCCCGGCATTGTCGATCAAGTCATCACGCTTGCAGAGATCCAAAGCGATGATGGTCAGCGTTATCGCGCCTTCATTAACCACACTCTTAATCCCTATGGCTATCCGGCCAAAGACCGCAGTGGGCGTCTTGATGTTATTGAAGAACCCCACCTCGGTCGACTGATGACCAAAATTCATGGGCCAGTGACACCAGCCTCTGATCGCCTGAGCTTTGCTCGCCCAGCACCTATCGAAACCCAAACCAATACTGAAGCTCGCTCCTCTGCATCCATGCAGCCGCGAGATACCGCTCATCCTGAACATAAAGGAGCTAAATAATGACGACTTGGAATGATTTTAACTCGGCAGAAGACCAAAACAATTTTGACGTAATCCCAAAAGGCACGCTGGTAAAAGTGCGCATGACGATTCGTCCCGGCGGCTATGACGATGCGTCACAGGGTTGGACGGGCGGATATGCAACACAAAGCATGACTACAGGCTCTGTCTATCTGAACTGCGAGTTTGTTGTGCTTGATGGTCCATACGCTAAACGCAAGATGTGGAGTCTTATCGGTTTACACAGCCCTAAAGGTCCTGAATGGGCAAACATGGGAAGAGCGTTTGTTAAAGGGATTTTGAATTCTTCACGTGGTCTTCATCCGCAAGATAACTCGGCACAAGCTCAACAGGCTCGACGTATTCAGGGCTTTGCTGATCTGGATGGTATCGAGTTTGTTGCAAAGGTCGAGATGGACAAAGACCAGAACGGTGATGATAAGAATGTAATTAGAACTGCTATCACGCCAGACCAAAAAGACTACGCAGCAGTGTCAGGCAACACGGTTCAACCTGCCGCTTCAACGCAGCAAGCTTCTTCACCACAAGCTTCGGCTAGCGCTCCGACTGGTCGTCCCAGTTGGGCACAATAAGGAGGTCGACTCATGTTATTACGACCTCGTCAAAAACTGTTTGTTGAGCGCAGTCTAACTGCGCTTGATAAACACCAAAACACACTGGGGGTGGCGCCTACGGGCGCCGGTAAAACGATCATGTTGTCCGGTGTCACTGGCCAGTGGTTAGAAAATGAAGATGCCAAGGCTTGTGTGCTTGCCCACCGTGATGAACTCACAACGCAAAATGCCGCCAAGTTCAGTCGTGTTAATCCGAGTATCTCGACTTCGATTTATGACGCAAAAGAAAAGTCGTGGAACGGTCAAACGACCTTCGCCATGGTGCAAACCTTAGGGCGCGAATCGAACTTAAAGACGATGCCTAAACTTGATCTGCTTGTTATCGATGAAGCGCATCATGCGGCGGCACCGACCTATCGTCGCATCATTGATAGCGTTCGCGATCGCAATCCTGATGTGGCGATTTTTGGTGTCACGGCTACTCCAAACCGGGGTGATAACAAAGCATTGCGTCCAGTGTTCAGTAATGTGAGTGATCAAATCACCTTGGCTGAACTCATTCAATCAGGACACTTGGTTCCACCCAGAACTTACGTAGTTGATGTGGGGACCCAAGGAGAGCTGTCACAAGTCAAACGTACTGCTGATGATTTCGACATGGCAGCTGTCGACGCCATTATGAACAAAGCACCTATCACCGAAGCGGTGATACGCCACTGGAAAGACAAGGCTCATGACCGTCCTACTGTGGTGTTTTGTTCGACCGTCCAGCACGCCAAGAATGTAGCGGAAGCCTTTTCAGCATCAGGAATCAGTGCGGAAGTCATTCATGGCGAGCTATCAAGTGAAGCGAGAAAGGCTGCGCTGTCTCGCTTTGAGTCCGGTGAGTCGCAGGTCGTTGTTAATGTTGCGGTGCTCACCGAAGGCTGGGATTTCCCTCCAACCAGTTGTGTTGTTCTGCTACGGCCAAGTTCGTATAAATCGACGTTGATTCAAATGATTGGGCGCGGTCTTCGAACCGTCGACCCCAACGAGCATCCGGGCGTTGTGAAAAGTGATTGTGTGGTGCTCGACTTCGGCACAAGCACCATGCTTCACGGGTCATTAGAGCAGGATGTGAACTTGGATGGCCACGAGGGGCAAGGCGAAGCGCCACAAAAAGAGTGCCCGGAATGCGGTGCAATGTTACCTGCTGCCGCAAAGGAGTGTTCTCTTTGCGGTCATGTTTGGGAACGAACAGAGGGCGATGGGAAAGTTGATCTCACGGACTTTGTGATGTCTGAAATTGACCTGCTTAAACGCTCATCTTTCCGTTGGTGTGATTTGTTTGGTGACGATGCCGCATTGATGGCGACTGGTTTCGAGGCGTGGGCAGGTGTGTTCTTTCTGGCAGGTCACTGGTTTGGAATGGGCGGTGGTAAAAAACTGCCTGCGAGATTACTCGCCATGGGGGAGCGAACGGTTTGCCTGGCCGCTGCAGATGACTGGTTGAATGAGCATGAAACCGAAGATGCTGCCAGCAAATCCCGCAAGTGGTTAAACCAAGCTGCGACCGCTCAACAACTTCGGTATCTACCTCCTGCGTATCGCCAGGACTTTGGCTTAACACGCTATCAAGCTTCCTGCCTCTTGGCCTTCCAGTTTAACAAGCGTGATATCCAGTCCCGTATTTTCAACAAAGTCGAAGGCAAGGAGGCTGCTTGATGTGCATTACCGTTGCTTTATTTGCCACAAACCGCCTCGAGGCTTTTGCTGGCTTGATCCAAGCCGTAACCAATCCAGCGACAGTCGGCGCGCTAGCTTTAAACGATTCTGTTCCAAGCAGTGCCAAGACATCCATTACCAGTTGCATCGTAAGGGAGTGGCCATGAACAGAACTGATTTAGAACAAAAAGCTGCTGAGTCTGTCTTGGCCCCACTTGCTGATTTTGTAATGGCTGTTGGTATGGACAAAGGACTGGGTGATTACAGCAAAACAGAAATTGTTGGTTTGGTGGATACAGTGCTTGAGTCCTATCACCAGACTTTGCAGGAGTTGTACAAAGACGAGGTGCCTTTCTGATGTTGGATTTTAATCATCGACCAACCTTGTCGGAACAAGTCAGTGAACGCATCGACGTAGCATTACAGCAAGAACAGCTGTCACAAGTACCAAGAAATTATCTTGGTGCTTCAAGACTTGGAGTGTCTTGCGATCGTGCTTTGCAGTTTGAGTTCACACATACACCTGTCGACGAAGGTAGATCATTTACTGGACGAACTCTTAGAATTTTTGCGGCGGGTCATGTCTTTGAAGAGCTCGCTATCGATTGGTTGCGTAAAGCAGGCTTTGATCTGTATACGGAAACATCCACCGGTGGCCAGTTCGGTTTTTCTGCCGTGAATGGCCGTTTGCGTGGACACGTGGATGGCGTGCTTGCCGGAGGACCTGAATCAATTGGCGAAGGCTTTCCTGCTTTGTGGGAGTGTAAATCACTGAATGCAAAGTCTTGGAAGGACACGGTCAAACGTGGTGTGACTCTTTCTAAACCGGTCTATGCGGCACAGATAGCGTTGTATCAGGCCTACATGGAAGAACAGATTCCTGGCATTGCTTCCAATCCCGCCTTGTTCACTGCCATGAATAAAGATACCGCCGAATTGTATTTCGAGTGGGTTCCTTTTAATGGTGAGTTGGCTCAGCGGGCATCCGATCGAGGTGTGCGTGTCATTCAGGCGACTGATGCAGGAGAACTTCTACCCAGAATCAGTAAAGACCCAGCCCATTACGAGTGTAAGTTTTGCTCTTGGCAGGATCGCTGCTGGCCAGGAGGTGCGCAATGAACAGCAGCACCGATAAAGTGATCTGGCTCGATTTTAACGACGCACCTGAGCAGGGTGAATCAACAAAATCAAAGCATGATGCTCGAGAGCTCAAGCAACGATTAATCGATTCGTTAGATGCTGTGTTGACCTATCTGTTTCCTGCAGGAAAGCATCGAGGCAAGCAGTTCATTGTAGGCGATCTGGAAGGCAATCCCGGTAAAAGTTTAGTCGTTGAACTTGCAGGTTCTCGTGCAGGTATGTGGATGGATTTTGCTACCGGAGAAGGTGGTGACATCTTTGATGCCTGGGCACGTGTTAATGGCTTTGATACCGCCAGCCAATTTCCTGAGCTGGTGAATTCTGTCGCTCAATGGTTAGGTGTGTCTGTTGATCAATCACGGACATTATCCGTGGCTTATGAGAAAGCCAATAAACCCACAATGCCTGCTCGACAACAACCTACTGATGACCTTGGGCCAGCAACCGGAAAATGGGATTATCGTGATAGCCAAGGTCAGCTAATTGCCTGCGTATATAGATACGATACCGAGTCGGGCAAAGAGTTCAGACCGTGGGATGTGCGATCACGCTCAATGAAAGCACCGGATCCAAGACCGCTCTACAACCAGCCTCAAATATTAAGCGCCAATCAAGTGGTACTGGTCGAAGGTGAAAAGGCTGCGGACGCACTCATTCGCTTAGGATTGGTGGCAACCACGGCCATGAATGGCGCTAATGCTCCAATAGCGAAAACGGATTGGTCGCCACTGAAAGATAAACACGTTTTAGTCTGGCCTGACAATGATGATGCGGGTGCTGAGTATGCCAGAAAAGCATCAGAAGCGATCGCATGCGGCGGTGCCGCTTCTGTGGCGGTTTTGCATATTCCGGGTGATAAATCCGTTAAGTGGGACGCCTATGATGCAGTCGATGAAGGGATGGATGTGTGGGCTTTCGTTCAGTCGGCACCGAGAACCATTGTTAAAGATGCTGAGCCGATACCGCTGCATTCATTAGGGGAGTTGTTAGCCGATACCTCGCCGATGCCAGACGATTTGATTGCACCGAGGGTTTTAACGCCCGGCGGCATGATTGTATTTGGTGGTGCGCCTAAGGTGGGGAAAAGTGATTTTCTGTTGTCTTGGTTAACGCATATGGCGGCAGGCGAGCCCTTTCTTGAGCTCACGCCCTCAAGGCCATTGCGGGTGTTTTACCTGCAAGCCGAGGTTCAGTATCACTACTTGCGTGAGCGGATTCAGTCCATGGGTTTGCCAGAAGCAGTAAGTCGTCAAGCTGCCAATAACCTTTTGGTCACACCTCAGCTTCGTTTAGTGCTCAATGATCAGGGTGTTGAGCAAGTGATCGAGGCACTGCAGCGGGCTGCATCTCAAGGTGGTGTCGATATTCTGGTAATTGACCCTATTCGCAATGTGTTCGACGGTGGCCCTGAAGGCAATAGCGAAAACGACAACAACGCGATGTTGTTTTTCTTGCGTGAGCGAGTTGAACAATTGCGTGATGCGGTCAATCCCGATGCAGGAATCATCCTGGCTCACCACACCAAGAAGATCAGTAAAAAACAGGTCGAGGAAGATCCGTTTCTAGCCTTGTCAGGTGCAGGCAGTTTGCGTGGTTACTACACCACCGGCATGTTGCTGTATCGCCCTGATGAAATGCTGACGGATCGCACCTTGGTGTTCGAGCTGCGCAATGGACCTGGCTTACCTGCCAAGCGGGTAGATAAAAGTCAGGGGCGCTGGATTGAATTGGATCCTCACAGTGATCGTTTGGTCAATCAAGACTATGGCGCCAAGCTCGATGCGGAGCGACAACGCAAGCGCGATGTCATTGTGCAAATGATCTTTGATGAAGCGTCGCAAGGTCGAGTTTACACCTCGAATCAGTTTGCAGAATCGTTCGAAGGCCAAGCTGGACTCGGTGCGAACCGGACCATTAATGAGCGCATTGCTGTCCTTGCCACAAAAGGCGATATCAAGTTCTTCCGTCATCCTGAGGACTACAACTTACCAGCACTCACCCGAAGCAAGTACGGCTATCTCTGTGTTGAGGGTATGACGGTTCCCGCAGGGGAAGCCATTGATACCGATACCGGTGAGGTCAAACAGTCTCACTTGTGGGTTAAACCCACCCATTACAAATGCGCTCAAACCGGTGCGGTGCTCCCCGTCGAGAATCCGGATGTTTGGGTGTACCAGGAGGAAACAAGCCATGAATCATGATCAAAATAAGGCCTCGAACATGGCCATTTGCAGTCTGCAATCTGAACCAGTTTGCTGCAATCTGCAAACTACCCGCAAACTGGAAGTCAGCAATAACAAGGCATCCAGCCAGATTGCAGATTGCGGAGCCCAGATTGCGGATCCCCCCTGCAAACTGAACGCAATCCCAGATAATTCAAGGGTTTCAGAGACAAATCCAGATTGCACGCAAACCCCCTCTCTCTACGAGAGAGGAGAGTCCCCTAAAGGGGAGGCTCTCCATCTCGGTGAGAAAGAGAGTATCAACCGAACATTGACTGTAGTGCTGTGCTTGGATTTGGGTACAACAACTGGATGGGCAATTCATTCCAAACAAGGCGTGATCACCAGCGGCACCATCAGTTTTAAAAACGATCGCTGGCAAGGTGGCGGTATGCGCTTTTTGAAGTTCAACCGTTTCTTGAATGAGCTAAACGAAAATGCTGGGCCTATCAGCATGGTGTTTTTTGAGGAAGTTCGTCGTCACATGGGTGTGGATGCGGCTCACGCTTACGGTGGTTTTATGGCGCATCTGACTGCTTGGTGTGAGCAACAAAATATTGCCTACGAGGGTGTTCCGGTTGGAACCATCAAGCGGCATGCAACTGGCAAAGGTAATGCGAATAAAACCATGATGATTGAGTCAGCGAAAGCGCGAGGCCATCTCCCAGCGGATGATAACGAAGCCGATGCATTGGCTTTGGTTTATTGGGCTATTGATCAACGAATAGGAGAGCAATTATGAATAACTTCACGCCAGAACACGTTGCTCTCAGATTTGAGGAGTGTGTATCAACGCTGCGTAAATTGCCTGGTGAGCGAAGCTTGGGTTACGTGAGCTATTGGCCAGAGATCAAATACGATCGGAGAGAGCTCGCCAGACAAGAGGTTCAACCGATTCGTTTACGTCCAACGCCAGACCAAATCACCCGCATGGAGGAAACGCTGTCATGGATAACGTATGTCAATCATGGTGAAAGAAACCTGATTTGGTTACGAGCTTATCGAACGCCATGGCGAGTGATCTCTCGTGAGACTGGGTTTCCAAGAACGTCGGCACAGCGTTATTGGCAAGGGGCGTTAATAAAAATTGCGGAGCGGCTCGCGCAAGAGCAAAGACCTGCGTGCTAATGCCAAAACCCCCAGTGGGACAAAACCCGGTTTTTAGGCGAGAATACTTGCTAATCTCACGAGTGAACTGCACACAAGCCACGGCCACCACACCGTGGCTTTGCTATTTCTGGCCCCGGAAAAAAATGGGTCCTTCCTGGCCATCGAATCGATGCGGGTCGCAAGGCCGCCGCATTTCGCTAGCGACAGCCCGTTAAACCGGGTTCGCAGGTTCGCAGTTCGCACTGCAATTTCCAAGGTAATCTAATGCAACTTAACACTGTCGAATCGGTGGAGCACTGGTCGCTTCAACGACTCATTCCCTATGCCAAAAATGCGAGGACGCATGACGATACACAGGTATCGCAAATAGCCGGTTCGATAGCAGAATTTGGCTTTGTGAATCCGATTTTGGTCGGTGATGACAACGTCATTATCGCAGGCCATGGTCGCTTGATGGCGGCTCAGCAACTTGGTTTAGACACGGTTCCGGTGATCGTTTTACATCACTTGACCGAAGCACAACGTCGCGCATTGGTGATCGCAGATAACAAGATTGCTGAAAACGCTGGATGGAATGATGAGCTTCTCAAGCTAGAACTTGAAGAACTCGGCGATCTGGGTTTTGACCTTGATCTCATCGGCTTCTCTGACGAGGAGCTGGATGAGCTTTTGGGTAACAACGAACAGTCTGGTGAAAGTGATGAGGATGAAATTCCCGAGGTGGAAGATGAGCCTGTAAGCCGACATGGTGATGTGTGGGTTTTGGGTAACCATCGATTGTTATGTGGGGATTCGACTAGCAAACAGGATTTAGAAAAATTAATGAGCGGTGAGCTTGCCGATATGGCTTTCACCGATCCACCTTATAACGTTGATTACGGCAACAACGCTAAAGACAAAATGCGCGGTAAAGATCGGCGCATTATGAATGACAATCTGGGTGATGATTTTTATCAGTTTCTTAAAGATGCGCTCACGAATCTTTTGAGTGTGACTAAAGGAGCGTGCTACATCGCCATGTCATCCAGTGAATTAGACACGCTTCAAAAAGCGTTTCGAGATGCTGGCGGCAAGTGGTCAACATTTATCGTATGGGCAAAAAATACTTTCACTCTAGGTCGATCCGATTATCAGCGTCAGTATGAACCGATTTTGTATGGTTGGCGCGAAGGCAACGACCACTTTTGGTGTGGGGCTCGTGATCAGGGAGACGTTTGGTTTTTTAACAAACCCGTTAAAAATGATTTGCACCCAACAATGAAACCGGTGGAGTTGGTTGAGCGTGCGCTTCGCAATTCCAGTAAGAGCCGAGACATTGTGCTCGATCTTTTTGGTGGATCTGGAAGCACATTGATTGCTTGTGAAAAAACAGGTCGTGCAGCACGCTTGATCGAATTGGACCCTAAGTATGTGGATGTCATTGTCAGGCGCTGGCAGGACTACTCGGGCGAGCAGGCTATCCGTGAAAGTGATGAGCTTTCCTTTGATGAGGTTGCCCTATCAATGCAAACAGAAGCAGTTGCGAATTAAAGCTTAAATGTGTGCCATTCGCTTTGTTTAAAAAGGTACAGGTATTGGGCATCACAGGCTTTGGCCAGTGCAAATAGCTCTGATTCGCTTCGGGTAGTTCTTGGCTGGGTTTGCTCCCAGGCATCGCCACGATCACGGTGGTAAGCACAGACTGTTGCTCCCTGCACGTAGGAAATGTCGCCCAGCGCAATCAGGCTTTCGGCGTGGGATTCACTATTGTGATATTGCCGCAGCGTTGGTCCAACACCATTAACTGAATCATAGCCATCGTGATGGCAATAAATTGATTGGAAATTGGTATTGTCTTTAGTCATCGCAATAAAGCAGCGGGTGCTCATTGGTCACCTCCTTGCACACGATATCGGCGTTGTTGGCCATCATCTTTGTATGAGGTGATCGTCATACCCAGTCGTTTTTTAACTGTGTTTGAAAAGACACCTCGAACGGTGTGCTTTTGCCAGCCAGTTTCAGTACAAATTTCTTCAATGCTGGCGCCTTCTGGGCGCTGCATTAGAGCGATCATACGTGATTGTTTAGTGCCTTCTCGAAGGGTGATTGTCTTGTTGGTTTCTGATTTTAAAGGTGCTTCTAAGCCTATGGCGTCAAAGCCATTTTCATTGATGGTGTAGCTATCGCCATTTTGGGTGATGAGCTTCCGAGTTAGAAGCCCTTGGATGACTCTGGGTTTAATGCCTGCATTGATATTACTTGGTAGTGGCTCGATGTTGCCATCTGGCCGCTTACTCGCGGCTTGCAAAATGGCGGCTTGGGTATCAGTTAATTTGCTCATAGTGCGCTCCTTATTCGGCATGTTCGCCTTCTTTAAAGGCTGAATCGGTAATTTGTTTGAGGAGTTCGGCGTAGTGCCCCAGATCGCCCACGTGCCCCCAGTTGATTTCGTCGGGGTGAGCGTTGAAGTGGTCATCGCTGAGTGCCTGAAGGCGCTCAAGTGCATTATCAATTTCGGCTTTCCGGGCTAAAAAAGCGTCTAATGCGTCTTGTTTGTGGGCCATTTTGTTGTCTCCAAATGCTGTTCTGTTAAGCACATGAACGCTTCATTCAGCGGCCTTATCAACTCATTTCTGCTTATTAATTCGATTAAAAACAACAGGTTAAAACATGGGTGTATCACTGCGGGCTTATGCCAAACATCGAGGGGTATCTGATACTGCAGTGCGGAAAGCGATTAAGTCTGGCCGTATCCAAGCGGAATCTGATGGCACGATTGATATCGATAAAGTCGACAAGCAATGGGATCGCAACACGGATCGCGCCCAGCAACGCAAATCATCGGGTGCGACAAAAGTAGTCCCCAAAGCGGCACTGGATGCGGTCGCAGATACCCTAAGTGAAAGTGGCAATACCGGTGGTGGCACCACCTATATGCAAGCCAGAACTGCCAATGAAGTGCTGAAAGCACAAACTAATCGAATCAAATTACAGCAGCTTAAAAAAGAGTTGGTCGATCGTGCCAAGGCCATAGCTCATGTCTTTCGTATGGCTCGATCTGAGCGAGATGCTTGGCTAAGCTGGCCAGCAAGGGTTTCGGCTCAAATGGCTGCAGAATTGGAGGTTGACCCGCACAAGATGCACGTCATGTTGGAGTCCTATGTCAGACAGCACCTATCCGAGCTTAGCGACATCCAGCCAAAGGTCGATTGACTCTGAATTTTATGAAGGCGCTCTAGAGTTAGAAAAAGCATGGAAAGAAGGCATCAAGCCTGATCCGATGCTGCTTGTTTCTCAATGGGCTGATGAGTATCGGGTACTTTCGCCAAAGTCTGCTGCGGAGCCTGGCCGATGGCGAACTCAGCGAACGCCATATCTACAAGAAATAATGGACTGCTTGTCCGTTTCGTCTCCGGTCCAGCGCGTTGTATTTATGAAAGGTGCTCAGGTTGGCGGTACCGAAGCCGGTAACAATTGGATTGGCTATGTTATTCACATGGCACCCGGTCCGATGATGGCTGTTTCTCCAACCGTTGAGATGGCCAAACGTAATTCACGCCAGCGTATTGATCCGCAACTTGAAGATGTGCCAGAGCTCCGGGCGCGTGTTGCCCCAGCGCGAAGCAGAGATTCAGGTAACACGGTGCTCTCAAAAGAGTTCCCGGGCGGCGTACTGGTTATGACCGGTGCGAATAGCGCAGTTGGTCTGCGCTCTATGCCTGCGCGTTATCTGTTTATGGATGAGGTAGATGGTTATCCGGGAGACGTTGAAGGTGAAGGCGATCCTATTTTGCTGGCAGAACGCCGAAGTGCGACGTTTGCGCGCCGACGAAAAATACTGCTTGTGAGCACGCCGACCATTAAAAGCACATCACGTATCCAGCGAGAATTTGAAAGCTCAGATCAACGCTATTTCTATGTGCCTTGCCCTTCTTGCGGACATGCTCAACCTTTGAGATTTTCGCAATTACGATGGGAAGAAGGTAAACCAGAAACAGCGCAGTATTGCTGTGAGTCCTGTGAAGCTCTGATTGCTGAGCATCAAAAGACAGAGATGTTGAATCAAGGATTTTGGCAAGCCACTGCCGAGGGCGATGGTTATACACAAGGTTATCACTTGTCATCGCTATACAGCCCTGTGGGTTGGTTTTCTTGGGAAGATGCTGCACGTGTGTTTGAAAGCGCACAGCAAAACCCGGATTTGATGAAAGGCTTTGTGAATACGGTTCTTGGCGAATCTTATGAAGAAGAGTTTGAAGCCCCTGAGTGGGAACGCTTATACGAGCGCCGTGAATCCTACAGCGTAGGAGTAGTGCCTGAGGGTGGCTTGTTCCTGACTGCGGGTGTCGATGTTCAGCGGGATAGATTGGAATGCGAGGTTGTTGCTTGGGGGCGCAATAAAGAATCTTGGTCAGTTGACTATTTGGTGTTGGACGGTGATACCGCACAACCTGAAGTCTGGAAAAAACTGGATAAGGTTCTTTCAAAAGACTGGCCGCACGCACTGGGTTCGACCTTACCAATACGAGTTATGTGCGTCGATTCTGGTTATGCAACACAAGATGTGTATGGTTGGGTGCGGCAGTATCCTCAGGCAGTATGGGGTGGCGCTGGTGCGAGAGCATCACAGCCGAGAACGGTCGTCGCCATTAAGGGGCGCGATACTGAAACCGCACTAATCCTCAATGTGTCAAAAGCCGATACCGGTGGCAAACGTCGGGGATTGAGAGTTTGGAATGTCAGTGGTCCGGTTGCCAAAGTAGAGCTTTATCGCTGGTTGAAACTACCGAGGCTTACTGATGAAGAGCTTGCTACAGGTGAAAGCTTCGCACCGGGTACCTGTCACTTTCCCCAGTATGGCGAGGAGTACTTTAAACAACTGACCGCTGAGCGCCGCATTATTCGAATGCACAAAGGGTTTCCAAAAGCGACCTGGGAAAAAGATCCTGCTCGAAATAACGAAGCATTGGACTGCCGAGTTTATGCACGCGCTGCAGCGAGCATATATGGATTGGACAGATTTAAAGAGGTGCAGTGGAAGCGTTTTGAAAATGCTCTGGGTGAAACAAAGCAAAGCCCAGCAGTTGAGCGTGAGACTGCCCAACCAACGAAGCCAAAAGCCATTAACTCGTTTCGTCAACGAGCCTCTGTTATGGCAGATGACCCTTATCTTTAACGAGGGTAGGAAAATAAAACCATGAGTGATTTATCCACATTACGTCAGCGATTAGTTGAGGCAGAAAGTGCGCTTCACCGATTGATGATCGGTGAGCTAGAAGTCACCGTGTCCGTGGGTGGATACGGCGCAACGACTTATGCGCAATCAGATATCAACAAACTTAATGCGTATATCGCAAAACTCAAAATAGAGATTGCTGCAAAGGAGCGACGCCCGAGGCGCGGACCTTTATTCATGCGATTTTAAAACTAGAAAAACCTGAGTTACCCAAGTAACTCGAGCTAATTGAGGCGCTATGAGCAATCAAATGATCTTAGGGCCTGATGGCTTGCCGCTTGCCGCAGATACAGCCCATAGAGGCGCGTCACTTTCGGCACGAGAATTATCCAGCTGGCGTCCCATGGCCGGTTCGCCTGATGCAGACTTGCTTGATGAACTGTCCACACTGGTTTCACGCTCTCGCGACTTAGCGAGAAACCATGGCGTCGCCGCTGGAGCAATCCAAACGCTAGTGGACAATGTCGTAGGTACTGGCCTGCGACTATCGGCATTACCTGATTACAAAGCCCTTGGCAAAGATAAAGACTGGGCCGACAGCTGGTCGAGAAAGACTGAGGCTTTGTGGCGCAGCTGGGCTGAAACGACAGATTGTGATGCGGCGAGAAATCTTACCTTTAACGGGTTGACCACGCAGATGTTTCGCTCTGGTCTTATCAATGGCGAAGCACTCGCTTTGCCTCTTTGGCTTCCACAACGAAACCAGACTTTCGCTACGACGATTCAATTAGTCGAGCCAGATCGTTTAGGGAATCCGAATGACCGGCTCAATGACAGAAAAATACGCGGAGGCATCGAGGTCGATGTTTATGGTGCTCCCTTAGCCTATTGGATAGCGAAAACTCATCCGGGCGATCAATTACTTGGTGTTGCTGGTCTTAGTCAGGAGTTTGAACGAATTCCTGCAAGAACGCGATTTGGCCGACAACGAGTTATCCATGTGCACGACAAAGAACGTACCGGGCAGAATCGAGGAAAACCGATTTTTACCAGCATCATGCCGCTTTTTAAAATGCTCGATCATTACGAGCGCTCCGAAATGCAGGCGGCAGTTGTGAATGCCATGATCGCTGCATTTATTGAAACCCCCTTAGATGGTGAGTCAATCAGCGAAATGTTTGGCGGTTCCGTAGAGGACTACATGGCTGCTCGTAATGAGTGGCAAGTTAAGCTTCAAGGTGGTGCTGTCATTCCAATATTTCCGGGAGATAAAGTCGCGCCATTCACACCGAGTCGTCCGAACTCGGCATACAGCAGTTTTGTTGAAAATATCCTAAGGCATATTGGAACGGGTTTAAATTTGCCCTTCGAATTGCTGATGAAGGATTTTTCAAAAACGAATTATTCGTCAGCTCGTGCAGCACTCATGGAAGCTTGGCGGTATTTCATCGGCAGACGTCATTGGCTGGCAACTTATTGGGCGAAGCCCGTTTACGAGCTATGGCTTGAGGAAGCGATCAACAAAGGCTTGATCGAAGCACCAGGCTTTTACCAAAACAAAGCTTTGTGGTGTCGATGTAAATGGATTGGTCCTGGTCGGGGTTGGATCGACCCTGTTAAGGAAGCTAAAGCATCAAAAATTCGCTTGGAAACCGGCCTTTCGACGCTGGAAGATGAATGCGCTACCCAAGGTTTAGATTGGGAAGAAGTGCTCGAGCAACGAGCAAGGGAACAAGCCAAGATGCGAGAACTGGGTTTAAACACGGAGACGTCTCAATACGTTTCTCCAACTGCAGAGGATAGTCAATGAAGTTTTGGAATCATGCAGCCGGTGAACCCTGGGCCATTACCGAGACTGCTCTTAATAACATATTAACGATTGCTTCACGCCAAAACGAATCTATCGAGGCGGTTTCTGCGAAGCTCGGACGGGATTTAGATAATACCTACGTTACTGAAGTTCGCGACGGAGTCGCTGTTATTCCTGTTGTTGGCCCGCTGTTTCGATATGCAAACTTATTCACCGCCATCAGTGGTGCTTCGAGCTATGAGGTTTTGGCTAAGGATTTTAATTCAGCCCTGGAAGATCCCGATGTGCATAGCATTGTTTTAGATATCGACTCGCCGGGAGGCGAAGTTAATGGCTGTGCTGAATTTGCCAACATGATCTATGAGTCGAGAGGTACGAAACCCATCATCGCTTATGCATCGGGTGATGCTGCATCAGGTGCGTATTGGATAGCCTCAGCCTGTGATCAAATTATTGCTTCTGAAACTTCATTGCTGGGTTCCATTGGGGTTGTCGCCGTGTATCGAGACAGTAACGACCAGAATGTACTTGAAATTGTGTCATCACAAAGCCCATACAAGCGCTTAGATCCGAACAGCGATGACGGTAAATCCCGGCTCCAATCTCGTATTGATGACTTGGCATCAGTCTTTATTGATTCGATAGCGAAACATCGCGGTGTTGATCCTCCCACCGTTTTAAAAGAGTTTGGTGGCGGCGATGTCTTTGTCGGCAAAAACGCCATTCGTTCAGGGCTCGCCGATGATGTAGGAAGCCTTGAAAACATTATTCAACAGCAAATCAACAACCAGAACCCCGCCAAGTTGCGGGGTTCTTCTTTTCTAGCACTTGAGGACAGCATGATGACTGACAAAACCCGCAAGACTGAGGATGCTGAGAGCCATACCCTCAGTCTGGAAACATTAAAAGCAAATTACCCGCAATTGGTAGAAGCCATTCAAAGCGAAACCGTTGCTTCAACCCAACAACAGGCTGCACAGCAAGGCATTCAGCAGGAACGTGAGCGCATTGGCGCGATTGTCTCATCGGAGGCGGCTAAAGGCAGAGAGCAATTGGCTCAGCACTTAGCATTCTCTACGGACATGACGGTCGATATGGCCTTGGCCACGCTGAACGCGTCACCGGTCAAAACCGAGGCGCCTTCTACAGCGACGAATACCGGGTTTGAGCAAGTCATGGCAACGGTTACCAATCCTGCGATTGAACCTGATGCTCCTGAACAAGAAACAGATGATGCAGAAACAGTCGCTAAGCGCATCGCCCAATTTTCAAACGGAGGTGCCGTATGAGTTTGCCCGGAATA
Source organism: Aliikangiella marina (assembly GCF_007004765.1). Lineage (GTDB taxonomy): Bacteria > Pseudomonadota > Gammaproteobacteria > Enterobacterales > Kangiellaceae > Aliikangiella > Aliikangiella marina. Next base: position 421,381 of record NZ_VIKR01000004.1, on the reverse strand, counting down.
GCTGAAGGATTTACGGACCAAGGAAGTCTGGCTCACGACAACCTCATCGCAGGTGAGTTTCCTCGTATCATCCGTGTCGTGACTATCACCGGTGGAGCAACATTGCCTGCAGGATCTGTGCTTGGCCGAGTAGCGGCATCAGGTACTTATGTCCTGAGTGACGCAGGTGAAAATGATGGATCAGAAGAGCCAGATGCAATTTTGGCTCACGATACTGATGCGTCATTGGGTGATGTTCAGGCTCACGTTTACCTTGCCGGTGAGTTTAATGCAGATGCATTGACGATCGGTCCCGGACATTCACCCGCATCGGTCTCGATTGCTTTTCGAGAGCGATCAATTTTTCTTCGCAACAATCAAGCTTAACTAGCAATAGGATTCTTTCATGGATATTTTTTCTACTCACGTGCTCAATCGTGTGGTTGAGCATTTGGATCGTCCAGCATCCTTTTTGCTGGATACCTTTTTCGCATCAATACAGACAGAAGACAGTGAAGAAATTCACTTTGATATTGATAAATCAAAACCCCGTTTGGTGCCTTTTGTTTCGCCTTTGGTTGAAGGCAAAGTGGTTGCCACTGAAGGGTTTGAAACGCGTAGCTTTAAACCGGCCTATGTAAAAGATAAACGTCGCTTTGATCCTAATGCTCCGTTGAAGCGCCAAATTGGTGAAACCATTGGCGGTAATTTGAAGGCGATGGATCGTCGCGAAGCGGCATTGAATCGATCGCTAACTAACCAGGTTGAAAACCTTACTCGCCGAGAGGAGGTTATGGCAGCTGAGGCGTTGAGAACGGGCAAGATCACTGTAACGGGCGAAGACTACCCAACGCAGGTCATCGATTTTCAGCGTGACCCTGCTTTGACACAAGCGCTAACAGGCGCGACTCGCTGGGGAGAAACCGGCGTTAAAGTACTCGATGATATTGAGGACTGGGCGGGTCTGGTACAGATTAAATCTGGTGCTGCAGCCCGAACTGTTGTCATGGACCCTTTAGCTTGGCGTGTCTTTAAGGCTGATCCAAAAGTGGAGCGACTATTAGAACTGCGCCGAGGCACGTCAAACACCTTGGTCATTGATCCTATCTTGCGGGGCCAGGCTAACGATAAAGCGCGATACGTTGGCTCGGTGGGCGACTTTGATTTCTGGGTCTACAACGACTCCTACGTTGACGATGCTGGTGTAGCCCGCAATATGCTGCCTGAGTACACGGTACTGTTGGCCAGTCAGGGATTGCTCGAAGGCACACGTTGTTACGGGGTGATTCAGGATGAAAAAGCTAACTATCGCGCCAGCCGATACTTTACCAAGTCGTGGCTGGAAGAAGACCCTGCGGTGCGTTGGCTCTTGATGCAATCCGCACCGTTGATTGTGCCTTACCGTCCTAATGCCACCTTCTGTGCAACTGTTCGATAGGTGCCCCCCATGAAGATAACAACAACTGTTACCTTGCGCACCGGTGAACCCGGTGCCTATGAATTTGTTTATCCTGGGGAGTCTATCAATGTAAGTCGTGAAGAAGCTGAGACACTCATTCAGCGAGGCTTCGCGGCCGATGATAAAGCCTGCTCCTCTAAGGATGAACTGGGCAAGGCGCATCACCTAGTTGATGCAATCTTAGATGCGATTGATGACCTCAAGCCTAATGATTTTGGTAAAGATGGTAAGCCAGCAGTAAAAGCGATCGAGGACATCATTGGTCAAAGCATCAGTGCTTCTGATCGCGATAAAGCTTGGGATGAATATCAGGCGCTGACCAATGATGGATAGTCAGTCTCGATTTCGACGAGCCATTGATAGTCAATTTAATCACCTAGGCAGAGATGCCACTTATACCCAATCAAACAGCCAGTCTCTGTCGGTAAGAGTTATTGCTCGCCGACCTGAGCAGCTGTTTGAATTGGGAGATGGTCATATGCATGCCGAACAACCACAACTGGAGTTTCGCGTGTCGGAAGTAAGCTCACCCAGTCGAGGTGATGAAATTGAAATTGATGGACGGGTTTATCGAATAGAAGCCGAACCGCGATTGGATCTTCATCAATTGGTTTGGGTGGCTCTGGCATTACCCATTTATGACTAAGTCAGGAGGCGTTCATGCTGGCAGTTAATATTGTAACAACGCCAGACTTGGCGTCGTGGCAGCAAGCACTAACGGCGACCGAGCAACAGGTGAATACCGCAGCAGTGCGCGCTTTGAATAAAACCGCTCGCTGGGCAAGGTCACACCTTGCAAGTATCACGGCGAAAAAATCCAATGTAAAAGTTGGGTTGGTCAGAAACAGTTTATCTGTGGTTCGCGCCAGACCATCCAAACCCTCGATTGTTGTAGGGCTGAACCAAAAGGCTGGTGTGATTAAGGCGCACAAGTTGGGAGCAGCGCGTCAGAATGCTTCTGGCGTCAGGGTTGCTAAGCGCCAATTTGATCATGCGTTTATCGCTCAAATGCCAAATGGGCACCAAGGTGTATTTCGTCGGCGTTCGAAGTCTCGGCTTCCCATTCAAGAGGTTCAAATTGTCATCACCGGACGATTGCGTGATGAGATGGAATCGCTATCCGAGCGGGGCTTGATGGATAACTTCGAGCGTATCTTTGAACGAGAGCTCAATTATTTATTACGGGTAGCATGATGGATAAGGTTAAAACGCTATTCGATGCACTACAGGAAGGCTTTGCTGACATAGCAGGCGTTGCTCACTGCAGTGCTTTCCCAAAAAGACGTGATGATATTCGACTTCCGGCTGTGTTGATTGATCTCGTAGAAATTGAGCCCGGCCGTGATCCTGGTACCGGTGAACTTGCGTTAACCACTCACTGGGAGGCGCGAATACTATTTTCAGATCAGGAGCCACAATGGCATGGTTGGGCTTTAGTACAGCAAGCGATGTCTTGGCTTTACAACCATCATTGGTCGGAAATAAACATTGGCCGCGCCAATATAAAACAAGCGACGCCTGATCATTTTTCGCCTGAACTACAAGGGCATTCGATCTGGCTTTTGGAATGGACACATGCTGTTCGTGTTGGTGACAACCTCTGGAGTGGCGAGGATGCAATTCCCTCGATAATCAATGTCGGCTGGGGTGATGGTTCTTACAGTGATTCTGGAGCAGCAGATGAACTTAGCATTTGAGGTGACTGAGCTACATCGCCGACTTGCAAACATGGTGTTACTAGCAAAGGTTATCGAGGCTGACTATAGCGGCTCAATCCCCAAGGCAAAGGTTGTTGTGGGTGAGATCACTAGTGCATGGTTGCCCATGATGGTGAACCGAGCGGGAAATGATCGAAGCTGGTGGCCGCTGGAAATTGGTGAGCAAGTTGTTGTGTTATCTCCCAGCGGTGAACTAATGCAAGGCGTGGTTCTTGGATCGATCAATCAGCAAAGCATACCTGCCAACGGCAATTCAGCAGACAACCATCGCATAACTTACAGCGATGGTGCAGTGATCGAATACGATCGTAAAGCACACCATTTGAAAGCGGTGTTACCCAGTGGCGCAAGTACGCAATTAATTTCAGAGGGCGGTGTGGAAATTGTTGGTGATGTTTTGGTGAAAGGAAATATTACTGCCACTCAAGATATCAAAGACCATACTCGCTCAATGCAGGCAGACCGGGATATCTATAACGCACACACGCATAGCGGTATTAAATCTGGTCCCGGCTCAACAGCACCACCCAACCAATCACAGTAAATCTTATGAATGGCATGAATCGAACCACTGGGCACTCACTGTCTGGTGTAGATCACTTACGCCAGTCGATTGTGGATATCTTAACGACGCCGATTGGTTCAAGAGTTATGCGTCGTGACTATGGCTCACGTTTGTATGACTTAGTTGACGCACCTGTTAATCGAGCGCTCCTTGTGGAGATTTACTCTGCGGTCGCTGAATCTTTGCTGCGGTGGGAGCCACGATTTGAACTTACTCGGGTGCAGGTCGAATCGATATCGCCAGGCAAAATACAGCTGGCCGTTGAAGGAAACTACCTTCCTGAGAATCAGAAAATGCGCTTGGAGGGTTTAATGTTATGAGTGGATTCAGTGCGATTGATTTAGCAGAGCTTGCATCGCCAGACATTATTGAGCCATTAAGCTTTGAGCAAATTCTGAAAGAGATGCTAAATGACTTAATCAGTCGAGACGCTTCTTTCAACGCATTTTTAGAAAGTGATCCCGTTTACAAAATATTAGAGGTCGCTGCATACCGAGAGATGCTGATCAGAGCGAGAATTAACGACTCTGCTCATGGCGTCATGCTGGCCTATGCAATCGGTTCTGACCTCGATAACTTAGCAGCTTTTTTCGGCGTGACACGCCAATTGATCAGTCCAGGCGATCCAGATGCGCTACCTCCTGTTAAGCCAACTTATGAGAGCGATGAGCGACTTAGAAAACGTGTCCAACTCAGTTTAGAAGGACATAGTACGGCTGGTCCAATAGGCAGTTATGTTTACCATGCTCTTGCGGCAAGCCCCCAGGTTAAAGATGTGGATGTCGACAGTCCATCCCCCGGAAAGGTCGATGTCACAGTGCTGTCCACGCAAGGCAAAGGCGTGCCCTCAAGTGAGCTGCTGGATGAGGTTTTCCAGACTTTAAACGCTGACGAAGTTCGGCCTTTGACAGACGAGCTAACAGTCAAAGCCTGCCGAATCATAAACTACGACGTGCATGCAAAACTGTATTTATACGAGGGTCCCGATGCTGAGGTCGTGAAAGAAACCTCGGTGAATGCAGTGAATGATTATGTTCGCAACCATCACCTGCTCGGTAACGACATCACTTTATCTGGCCTATACGCTGCATTGCATCAGCCAGGTATACAGCGCGTTGAACTAATTACGCCGACACAGACTATTCAGGTGGCCAATCAAGAAGCGGCTTGGTGTCAATCGGTTGAAGTGACACTAGGGGGCGTGGATGAATGAGTCTTTATTGCCTTTCAATGCAACACAAACTGAGCGAAACCTTTCGCTGGTAACTAAGCGAAGCAGCAGCCTGCCAGTCAATATCAACCATTTATGGGATCCGTTTCGATGCCCTGAAAACCTATTGCCTTGGCTGGCATGGTCGTTGTCCGTCGACAATTGGAATAGTGCATGGCCAACGTCTGTTAAACGGCAGCAAATCGCTAATAGCATCGAAATTCATCGCCGCAAAGGCACTGTGTCAGCGGTGAAAAAAGCGATGGCCGTGTTCGGTGTTCAAGTTGAGTTAAGCGAATGGTTCGAGACAAAAAGCACACCGCATACTTTCTCGGTGATGGCTTGGGCTGGTGACAACTTTCGAGACAATCACGAACCGGTGTTGACCGAAGCCTATTACGATGCATTGAAGCGAGCCATTGATTACTCCAAGCCGGTCCGAAGTCATTACGATTTTAAAGTCGGTATTTTGTTTGATAGCGATTTTGGTATTGGCGTAGTTCAACAATCCCTCGCGATAAAACGGGTAGATGGCGAGTTCATTTACCTGGGAGCCGGACTAGATGGTGACCTCAATATTGGAGGCATTAATCAAGGCCATTCGGTTACTAGAATGAGTATGGAGCTGTAATGAGTTCAGCATTTAAACCCGTTATTACACAAGCAGGCATCACAGCCGTGTTTAACGCGACAAATTCGGGGCTCGAAGCCAACATCGTATCGGTTGCTTTGGGTGATCTGGGTTGGGAACCGTCTGCGAGTGCGACAAAGTTAAAGCGGGAAAAACGCCGTGTTCCTGTTGGCAATGGTGATCAGATATCACCTAACCAAATCCACATAACGGCGATTGAGGATGGTACTCAAGCTGGATATTGGGTGCGAGAAGTTGGCTTCTACCTGGAAGATGGAACGCTATTGGCGATTTGGAGTCATCCAACTCAACCGCTTGCGTATAAAGCGCCGGGTGTCGATTTACTATTAGCCTTTGATATTGTGCTAAGCGCGTTACCAGCCAACAGTATTAATGTGATCGGTAATGGAACGGTAAACCTTGCACCGGCCACCACGACCAAGCTAGGTGTGGTTCGATTTTCAACGGACAGTGAAGCAACCGCTGGTAGCATCAATAACGAAGTGATCACGCCACGCGGTGTGCGGTTACATGGAGACGCTCGGTATGCTCGAAAATCTCACCGGCACCCTTGGAGTGAGATCGATGGTAAACCTTCAGCTTATCCGCCTTCATCGCATCGCCATACCTGGTCTCAGATTGATAGCAAGCCTAAGACGTATCCACCCTCGTCGCATAATCATGACGACCGCTATTTGCGTTTAGTTAATGCACCCAGAGCAGTCTATGTCGATGTGAGGTCTACGGGGAATACCTCAACCGCCAGTACGGCACTTAATTGGGCATTGGCAATTCATCCCAGCAGTGGTTTTAGAGATAACGACCATATTCAGGTTCGCTATAAAAATCGCTATGTGCGAGGTACAGGAAATGGCAGTGCCTGGTGGACCGATGAATACACAACCACATTTGTTAGAGCAGGCGCATGGCGAGCGATTGCCACAAGCACCAATGGTTTTTGGGGGTAATACATGAACGTCATAGTCGTATTTAATAAATTCACTGACGAATACATCGGTATTACTTACGCCACTGATGATATGAAGTTGGATGAGTCTGCCTGCTGCGATGTTCACTTCAAATATAAAACGGTCGACATGGATCCAGAAACTGAGGTGTGGCAAGGCAATTTTTCCGAAGGTGCCGTAGTCCCTTTAGGGCAGCAAAAAACAGTCATTACTGAAACGGAATTAGACGCCGATTGTCAGGATAAAATCTTTCGAGAGTACCGTTACTATCATCAGCTAAATGTAGTTTATGGCGTGCTCGACAAACTTATCGAAGATTCAACCATTGATGAGTCATTGCTGAGTGAGTATCGCTCGATGCGCCAATACATTGATTCAATTGTGTCGAATAATGAGCGATACAAGATGGCATACGCTACTCAAGACGGATATGAGTATCGCGATAAAGCCAAAGAGCGTGAGGTATTGAACGCCCAGCTTGAGGGTGGCTTACATGAGGTTCTGGGCCGTGAAGCGCACCCAGGGACACCGCAATGATTTCTCGATGTCAGCACCTCGAGTCAAATGTGGCAGCCAACATCAGGGCTCAATTAAGCGCGCTTGATACGGCCTATTGGCGTGATCGCCGAAGCCATAAACCGAATGTTGGTCTTAGTGGAGAGGTTGGTCACTACTTCTCTTGTGGCCGTGAATCCGTCCCTCAGGAAATACGTCAGTTAATTGATGACACTGCGCCTAATTTCTTTGGCTATGACTTGGAAGACTGGGTTGTAAATAAAACACCTAAGCAAGGCGGTATGCCTCCGCACATCGATAATGAAGGGTATTTGGCGGTTGCCTTATTGTGCTTACAGTCGGGCAGCGGTTGCTTTGAGTGGTATCACGGGAATGACTTAAGTAAGCCAGAACAAATTCCTGATGAAGCTGGGCAGGTTATTCGTTTTGATCAGGTCGACTTAATCCACGCAGTGCCTCCAGCGCATTCCGAACGATACGTCATCGTCTTTCTTTACAGGTAAACCCATGCATCAAACATTCACATCACTGCTCAGTCATGAGAAGTGCGGACAGCTATTGTCTGCAGCTCAGGAAAAAATCGGTTTGTTTAAAGCAAGCCAAGGCTTATTGCGGCGAATGGGAGCCAGCGGCAATGAAGTGCTTTCCGAATACCAGTTTCTCAAATACTGGCACATGCCGGATTCACTTAAATCTATGGTGGATGCTTCGCTTCCAGCCGAGCTTCGAAAAAATGCCAATGAAGCCTGGTTACTCCACTTTCCCAAAGGGGGGCAATTAGATCGCTATCTAGCAGCCAAACCACTATTTAACTGCCTATCTATACCGCTTAACGATGGTGGTGTATTTGAATTGTGGGATTCAGGCAAAGCCGAAGGGCTAACCAACAAGGCCGGAGATGCTTACTTCTTTTCTTTGGCAAACGAACATCAAGTACCTGTCACTCAGCAGGATGACTGGTACCTCTGTTTCCTGTTTTTACATCATATTGAGGTGAAGCCAAATGCCTGAACAATTTCTCCATGGCGTGGAGGTCGTTGAAATCGACTCTGGTCCACGCCCAATAAAAACGGTTCGCTCATCCGTTATCGGTTTGATCGGCACAGCGCCCGATGCAGATGAAGACCGATTCCCTTATCACACGCCTATTTTAATTGCGGGTAAACGCAGTGAAGCGGCTGGTTTGGGACGAACCGGAACCTTGCCTGCAGCCATTGACGATATCTTCGATCAAACGGGAGCGATGATCGTTCTGATCCGTGTGCCGGACTGGTTTGGTGAAGATGAGGAATGGCCCTCGCTCATCGAAGAAGAGGGTCCTCGTTTGGCAATGGCAGGCCCTTGGTTTCCAAACATCGGCCAGGTCATCGGAGGCATTGATGATGAAACCGGTCAGTATCTTGGTATCCAGGCATTCCTCGCTGCCGAAAGCGAAGTGCATGTCACGCCCCGTATTTTGATCGCGCCTGAGTTTAGTCATCACCCAGCCGTAGCCAATGAACTTCTTTCTGTTGCTGAGCGGCTGCGGGCGGTTGTGATTGCTGATGGACCGAATTACAACGATGAAGAAGCCATCGATTACCGACAAATGTTTGGTAGCCCAAGACTGTATCTAATTGATCCTTGGGTTCGCGTTTGGGATGCCGCAGACAACATCGAAGTCGTGCGTCCAGCCAGTGCACGAGTAGCCGGGTTGATTGCTAAGTCAGATGCAGAGCGCGGCTTCTGGTGGTCACCGTCTAATCGTGAAATTCGCGGTTTGATGGGTACTGCTCGAAGTGTTGATTTTGCATTGGGTGATGTCAATGCACGCGCCAATTTCTTAAATGAAAATGAAGTGGCCACCATTATCCAGAAAGATGGATTTCGACTTTGGGGTAATCGCAGTTGTAGCGCTGATCCGAAGTGGGCCTTTTTAAGTGTTCGACGAACCGCCGACATGATCAATGAATCGTTACTGCGAGCGCATATGTGGGCGGTAGATCGGAATATAACGAAGACCTATATCGAGGATGTGCTCGAAGGCGTGAACGCTTATTTGCGTCATTTGCAAACAGTGGGTGCGATTATTAACGGTCGAGCATGGGCTAATCCAGAGTTGAATACGCCTGATCAGATTTCTCAGGGCAAGGTGTATATCGACTTTGATTTTACGCCGCCTTATCCAGCCGAGCACATTACCTTTCGAAGCCATTTGGTCAATGACTATCTGGTAGAAGTACTGCCAGATGCCGCCTAAAGGAGCGACTTATGCTTGATGATATTTTAAAAAACATGGCGCTCTTTGTGGATGGGCGTGGCTATGCAGGCAATGTTGAAGAATTAACCTTGCCAAAGCTTGCACTTAAAACAGAAGAGTTCAGAAACGGTGGTATGGATGCACCCATTGAAGTCGAGATGGGGATGGAGAAGCTCGAAAGTGAATTTACGCTAACTCGCTTCGATAAAAACGTACTCAAGTTATTCGGTTTAGCGCCCGGCCAATTGACACCACTGAGCATTCGTGGCGCAGTGGTTTCCGATGATGGCACACAAACACCAGTGGTCGTAAACCTTCAAGGCATCGTCCGAGAAATGGATCCTGGTAATTGGAAGCCAGGAGACAAAGCCACGCTCAAAGTCAGCTTGTCTTTACGTTACTACAAGCTGACACACGGTGGTGACGTTCTCCATGAAATCGATATTCCCAATATGGTTCGCACCATCGGTGGAGTTGATCAACTGGCTGCTACGCGCAGCGCATTAGGTTTATAAGAGGCCGCTATGACTGCAACGTACTATGTAATTAAACCCACTACGCATGCCCGAAAGAAAGTCACGCTAGGTGATCAGCTTTCTCTGACCGAGTCGCAAGCAAGGCCGCTTCGCAATGGTGGTTTTATCACTCCAGATAAAGCCGCTGCCGACCGGATTGCTGAACTGGTAAAAGAAAATACCGAGTTAAAGGCCAGCCAGCCGACAGAGACTACCGAAACAACCAAAGACAGCGAGGCTGAAAAAGCATGAGCAAGGTAAAAATTGAATTAACGCACTCGATAGAAATCGATGGTGCGAAGGTTGGAGTTATTCAACTGCGCAGGCCAAAGGTTCGAGACATGCTCAGTGTTGAAAAAAGCGTGGATAACGATGCTGAAAAAGAAATTCAGCTCTTTGCCAATCTAAGTGAGTTATCGCCCGATAATTTGTTGGAGTTGGACATGGCCGATTACGCAAAACTGCAAAAGGCCTATCAGGATTTTTTGTCTTAAACCCTCGTGATGCTCGCAGAGCCGTGATCGCCTTGGCTAGCCATACCGGCTGGCAATTATCTGAACTGTTAGAGCTTGATGGCCATGAATTAATGGCCTGGCTCGACGTATTGCCAAAACGGCCCTAATCCCAGGTTCTATTGGTGTTAGTGCCAGTTTGTTTTTAAGGGAGTGTCTTAATGGCTAACTCGTCATTTAAGTTGGCACTTCAAATAGGTGCCTCCATTGGCCAGAGTTTTCGGACATCTGTTCGTGGCTCGCAAGCGCAGTTAAACCAGTTAGGCACATCCATTAATCGTCTGAAGAATCAGCAGAGTGCGATTCGTAAAGTCGAGTTGGGCGAGGCCAATGTTGGTAAAGCGCGAGTTGCTTACGAAGCAGCTAGCCGAGAACTATCTCGTTTGCGTCGTGAGGTGGCCTCAACCGAGCAACCGTCAAAACAACTGACGCAATCTTTTGAAGCAGCTAAGCAAAAAACACAACGCTTATCTGCAGAACTGGCCAAACAGCGTGACCGACTTCAGCGCAGTCGACGAGAGCTTCAACAAACTGGTGTAAGTACGCGAGAGCTATCGCGTGAAAACACTCGTCTTGGTGCATCACTCGATCGCTTAAGTCAGAAGTATCGCAGGTTGAATCAAGCCATGCAGGCTCAAGAAGCCAACAAATCTCGTCGAGCAGATTTGCGTGGACAGCTATTCGATGTGGTTGCCTTAGGGGCCAGTGTTGCAGCACCGGTGAGCATTGCGGTGAACTTTGAGCAATCCATCGCAAGACTGGGAGCCATTACTCGATCAAGCGATGAGTCTCTAAAAAACCTAGAGCAGACTGCACGAAGCTTGGGTGAGACAACTCAGTTCTCAGCATCTGAGGCAGCGTCGGCCATGACTTTCTTGGGGATGGCGGGCTTTAACACCAATCAGATTGTTGCAGCTACGCCTGGCATGTTGAACCTTGCTCAAGCCGCAGGCAGCGAATTGGCCGATACGGCGGATATTGCCTCCAATATATTGAGCGGTTTTTCGCTACAAGCCCAGGATATGAATCGTGTGGGTGATGTGCTGGCGGCGACTTTTACTACGTCGAACACTACTTTGCAGATGTTGGGTGACACCCTGAAGTATGCCGCACCGGTTGCCAGTAGCGCAGGTGCCAGCATCGAAGAAGTTGCCGCGATGGCAGGTTTGCTTGGCAATGTGGGCATCCAAGGCAGTATGGCGGGTACGGCATTAAGGGCTGCGTTCCTCAGGTTATCGGCACCACCTAAAAAGGCTGCCGATGCCTTGGCGACACTTGGTGTTGAGGTCAAAGACCTTGATGGTAATTTGCGCTCGGTTCCCGAGTTGTTGCAGGAATTAGCGCAAGCGACTGAGGGGTTGGGATCGGCAGAGCGAGCCGAAGCAATCAAACAAATATTCGGTGAAGAAGCTTCGGCCGGTATGACTGAGCTACTTAAGCAAGCCGGAACAGGCGCGCTGGATAGCTACATTCAACAACTACAAAAAGCCCAGGGTACGGCTGATGCCATGGCTCAGAAAATGAGTGCAACTACCTCTGGTAGCCTCAAAAGACTGGGCAGTGCGCTAGAGAGCGTGGCCATTAGTGTCGGTAGTTTATTGCTACCAACCATTGCTGCAAGCGCTGAACTGTTTGCGGGCATGGCCAGTTGGGTGTCTGGTGCCGCACAAGAATACCCCATGCTCACGAAAGTAATTGTGGGTGCAACCGCGGGCTTGGTCGCCATAAAGGTTTCTGCCATTGCAGGTGCTTACGCCTTTACCTTTCTCAAAGGCGGTGTGCTTTCGTTGATGACAGCCTACCGAACCTTAAGTGCTGGTTTAGCGCTGGCGCAACTGGGTATGGCTCGAGTGAATGTGTTGTCAGCATTAAGTGCTGTGCGCATGGGGGTCGTCACGGCGGCTCAGTGGGCGCTTAATATTGCTATGACTGCCAACCCCATTGGTCTAATTATCGCGGGTATTGCTGCACTGGCTGGTGCAGCTTATCTACTGTTTCAGCATTGGGAGCCTATTGGCGAGTTTTTCTCTGGCCTTTGGGATGGCGTAAAAGAAATCACGAGCGGCGCTGTGGATTGGCTTCTTGGTAAGTTGGACTTGCTCGCTAAACCCTTTCAGTTACTCGGTGCTGCCTGGGATGCTGTGGCTGGCTGGTTTGATGATGACGAGTCCCAGTCTCCAAGTTCTGGCAATAGTCAACGAAAACGTAATGTCGCGACTGCAGCGGTTGGTAGTGTTTTGGCCGCTCAGCCAGTGATGGCATTACCTGATGGCAGCAACGAAGTCACTCCCAGAATCGAAGCTGTTTCCCCTGCAAATTATCAGCAAAACAGTGTCGCTATTGATGCGCCCATCACAATTCATGCCGCACCTGGCATGGATGAACGGGCGATTGCTGGAGAAGTACAACGTGCCTTAGAGCAGCGTGAAGCGAGAGCTGCCACTGAGCGTCGAGGTGCGCTTTTTGACGGAGGGTGAATGATGAGTGAAACCATGATGGCATTGGGAGCTTTTCGCTTTTCTTTAGATACCGCCGCCTACCAAGACTTTAAACGAAGCCAAACATACCGCTGGCAGTCACAAGAGCGATTGCTACGCAGACCTGCTTTGCAATTTATTGGACTAGGGGAAGAAACCATCGAATTGAACGGGCTCATTTACCCGCATTTTCGCGGCGGCTTAACTCAAGTGGAGGCCATGCGTATTGAGGCCAGCAAAGGCTTGCCACTTGTGTTGGTTGATGGGCTTGGTTTTGTCTGGGGGCAATGGGTCATCAAACAGATCAGCGAAGGCCAAACGGTTTTCCAGCCAAACGGGCAACCACTCAAGCAGACGTTTCAACTGAGCCTTTCTCGCTATGGAGATGATACCCGATGAATACGGCTGCGAAGTATCGGACTCGACAAGGCGACATGCTCGACCGCATTTGCCTTGAATTCTATGGGTATTCGAGTGAGGCTGTTGAAGCAGTGCTGAAGCACAACCCCGGCTTAGCTGCGCTTGGCTCAGTGTATGAAGCTGGTGTGATCATTGAACTACCTGAACTAAAACTACAGGGGCAAACCGATCGTGTGCGGCTTTGGGACTGACTGGAAAATTTAATTTGGAGTGAAATATGCGGCCTGACTTTCGAATCATTGCTGATGCGCAAGATATTACAGAGGTGATTCGTGATCGTTTGTTATCCCTTCGACTTACCGATGAATCTGGTACCCAATCCGACGCTTTGGAGATCCAGCTGGATGATCGAGATTCAATCATTGAATGGCCTGCCCATGGTGCAGAATTGGTCGTGTCGCTGGGCGTCACCAAAGATAATTTCGTCGCCATGGGTGTGTATACCGTTGATGAGATCGAACATTCCGGACCGCCTCAAACACTGACGATTCGAGCGAAAGCTGCCGATATGAGAGCGTCATTTAAAGCGCCTAAATCACGCAGTTGGGATAGCCTGAGCTTGGGTGACTTAGTGCGAACGATTGCGGCAGAGCATGAGTTAGAACCGAAAATTTCGGAGGCCTTAGATCGGTTTGTACTGGAACATTTAGATCAAACCGATGAATCTGATTTGCACCTATTAACACGGCTTGCACGTGCACACGGTGCCATTGCTAAGCCCGCAGCCGGTAACTTAGTTTTCGTACCAAAAGGCGAAGCCCGTTCAGCCACAGGGCAAGCAATAAAGACTTTAGATGTGTTGCCCTCTCATATACAACGCCATCGATTTACTCAGGCAGAGCGTGGCAAATATTCAGCGGTAAAAGCCTTCTGGCACGATGCCAATAATGCCGTAAAGCAGAGCATCATCGTTGGTGATGGTGAGCCTGTCTTCGCCATACGTCATACCTACAGTAACGCTCAACAGGCAGCGGCAGCAGCTAGTGCCAAGCTCAAAAGCCTGATGCGAGGAACCGCTACCTTGTCACTGACGCTACTTGGAAATCCATTGGTTCAAGCAGAAGGCAAGCTGCGAGTCGGCGGCATTCGTGACCCGGTTAACGGCGAGTGGTTTGTGACTCGGGTTGAGCATCAGCTCGATGCGAGCGGACTGCAAACACTGTGTGATGCTGAAGTCCCCAATAATTGATTGAATATTCTTGATTGTTGAAACCGCCCCTGAGGCGGTTTCGTCGTTTTAGGAGAGCATAAATGGCGCCTGCCAAAGAAAAAGAAAACGGCATGGTCGTCATGCCAAAAGACGAATTTGAGAGCCTTTTAAATAACGCTGCCGAGCGAGGGGCGGAACGAGTATTGGCCCACGTGGGTTTAGAAAACGGTCATGCCGCACGTGACATTCGAGAGCTTAGGGACCTATTGGAAGCCTGGCGAGATGCCAGGAGAACCGCATGGCAAACGGTAATCAAAGTCGCAACCACAGGCATTCTAGCCACATTACTGCTAGGTGCCGCCATCAAATTGAAACTGTTCGGAGGACAATAATATGCTCACATTGTTAGGTAGCCTACTTGGCTTTATTTCTAGTGCCTTTCCAGACTTGCTGAAAATCTGGCAGGACAAACAGGACAGAAAACACGAGCTACAGATTCTCGATCGACAGATGGAGCAGATGCGCCTCGGCCATAATCAGAGGCTTGAAGAAATTACCGTCAATGCGGATATCAACGAAAGCCTCGCCTTACTAAAGCACGACAGTCAGCCTTCCGGGGTAAAGTGGGCGGATGGGCTTCGAGCTTCTGTGCGCCCGGTAATCACTTACGCTTTCTTCCTGCTGTTTACCACTGTAAAAGTCAGTGCTCTTTATGTGCTGGTGGTTGATCAAGGTATGGAGTTTGTTGTGGCTTTGCCACAAATCTGGGACCCAGAAACACAAGCACTGTTTGCAGCTGTGATGAGTTTTTGGTTTGGTCAGCGAGCTTTGGCAAAGGCCAGGGGGCAGTAATATGCGCCACATTACCCAAGATGGCATCGACTTGATCAAGCGGTTCGAAGGTTTTAGCTCGTCAGTTTATATCTGCCCCGCCGGTTACCCAACCATCGGCTATGGGCATTTGGTTCGTTCGGGCGAGTCTTTTAATGAGATCAGTGAGACTGAAGCTGAGGAACTATTGCGTAGGGATGTCGAGTCGGCAGAACGAGCGGTCTTACGTTTGGTGAACGTCCCACTAACTGATGGTCAGTTTGATGCGTTGGTTTCATTTACCTTTAACCTGGGATCAGGGGCTTTTCAGCGTTCAACCCTTCGTAGAAAGGTGAATCGCCAAGCTCATACCGAGGTCCCGGAGCAGCTAATGCGCTGGGTGTGGGCTGATGGGCGGAAGTTGAGAGGCTTATTAACTCGCCGAGTTATGGAAGGAAAAACATATAAAACATTGTTCTGAAAATGCCTACTGATATAATCTAATGATTATATTGACTTTTTGGTGCAATTAGTATGGAACACAGTGAAATCATTGATGACCCTTCCCAGTATGGAAGCAAAGGCCAATCTTGGGCGAGTGAGTTTGTTGCCTACATGAAGGCGATAGTAACCCATCCAACTTACAAGGGAATGCCAGACGCGATAAAAAATGATGGGAAAATTCAATGGGAGGCACCATCAAATCGTTCAAGTGGTCAATATCAATTTACGCACAATAAAAGGAGGGACTGGTGGAAAGCCAAAGCCGAGAGCCTTGGAATTGATACTACGAAGGATCAATGGATAAGCAAAACAGCAAAGCAGATTCACCCCACAGGGGAGAAACCTTGCAAAAGGTGCGGAGAGATTATGAAAATTGCTTATGTTTATCCACAGGCAAACCTTGTCAAGCGATTTAAAAAGCATCTGGGTGAAGACTTTGAAATTTCTACAATGGAGCCAATCCATGATGTAGTTCAACGGGCATATGATTTATTGCCGGAAAAGTTTCTATCATCTTTTAAAAAGCTGTTTGCTACAAAGGATTCTGTTGTCCCTGAGATTGGAGATAATATAGACGAAATATTTAGCTGGCTTGATGATGAATACATCCCTAATGAACCTTCTATTTTGAGTCCAGGCGTGATGTCGAATGCCCCGGACAGATTTGATGGGTTTCATTCATTTAATAGATGTTGCAGGGGGAAGGCTGATACTGGAAGGCATGCTGCCAACTTGCGGAGCTATACTACGGATAGGCGGGTCTTTGAATTTTGGTCTGAAGGTGATTGGATCGCTGCAGATCGCTTAATGGGGCTAGTTAAAACAGTACTTAGAAATGAAGCAAATGCAGATGGGGGAGAAGGTCCTCCTACAGCCGACCATATTGGTCCATTATCGCTCGGATTTTGCCATCGTCCTGAATTTAAACTTTTAAGTAAGGCTGCTAATTCTGCAAAAAATAATAGAATGTCTTTGGAGGATGTTTATTACTTAATCGAATGTGAAAGGAAAGGAATCAATGTCGCATCTTGGTATGCAAAACCTTTGTGGGATCTACGTAAACTAAGTGTGAATAGTGACGAAAAGGCACTCAGATTATCTAAAATGCTTAGGGATAATCAAAGAAATGCGATGAAAATATTATGCTCGATGTTTGAGAGTGAGAAATATGCATTTCTTGTATACTTGCTTGAGCTTCATTATGCCGATCGAAAAGTCGAATTTGAAAACCTAAGAGCGGAAGACTTCTTTACTGCGTTTGATCAGTTAGAAGAAGAACCTAGGACAACCAAGTACTCCAGCGAACAGAAGGCTCGGCGAATTCGAATTGGGTTTGAGGCTCTAAGAACCTATATAGAGAAAAATAATAGACATACATTTGAGGTTGAAGTTGATGCTGTGTCCGTACTAGTCGAAGATGCAGTTAATATTTTAAATAATTCGAGCCAGGAAATACTTGAATTAGATGCTCAAGTAAAGGGTATTCTTTTTTCTGAGGATGGCGGGAGGTCAGAATTTGCTTTGCGAGAATGGGCCCAATCTTTTCCTATAGAGAAAATAGAGCCTTTTGATAAAGCTAAGGAGCGTTTAAATTTGGCTATGTCTGTCGTAGGTAAATCGATTAACGACATGTGGGAAAGTGATCGTTACGTTAGAGAAGAGTTTGAGGATGTAAGCTAGTTTTTGTCGTTGCCGGAATAAAATATCTACGCTGTTGTCTGATTGTATATGGAGGCTAGCCTAATAGTCGTAGGCTAGCCTTTTTCTTTGAAGAGCAATATTTAGTTCGAGAAGTAAGAAAGGTAGGTTTCGGGAGATATTTCCCCTCTCATGAGTCGCTGATAGTCACTCTTTGGCTCTGATATGTAGTTCAAATGTGAGCCGTTCTCGCCTTGAGAAATTGGAGGCAAATCCGAAATGGATTCCTCAACCGTTATCCAGTTTTTTAGATCTGAAAAAAGATCATTTTTATTGTTGCTTGTTTTTGGTGCTGGTGGAAAGATCTTAAAATTAGCATCTTTTGAGCCTACCAATATGACTCTCTTTCTTCTCTGCGGTATTGCATAGTCCTCACTATTTAAAACCCAGCCGGTTAAGTTTGTCATTACACTGCTAAATTCAGATTTTACTCTCTCAAATACCTTTCCTTTTTCCATGCTCAATAGGCCCGCAACATTTTCAAACACAAAGCCATCTGGTGAAACTTCTTCTAGTAATTTTTTATAATGAACAAACAATGAGTTTCTCTGGTCGTCCATAGAGCGTTTGTTTCCAGCAGTTGAAAACCCTTGGCAAGGTGGGCCGCCTAAAACCCAAAATGGAGTAGAAGGATACCTGGCTCGTATTTTTATACACTCCTGAACTAAAGTTGTGAAAAAGTCATCATCCGAGATGCTTCCACACAGGGTATTGCCATGAACATTTTTGGCGTAAGTGTCTAGAAATCGAGACTCAATGTCATTAGCTAACAGTGGTTGCCAGCCAGCCCATTTAAATCCAAGGCCCATTCCTCCTGCGCCAGAGAATAGGTCAATAAAAACGCCCGTTGATCCAATACTTTGTTTGATTTGATTTGCAATCTGAAATGATAAAAGAGGGGGGACTGCATTCCCTATTTGAGTGTTGACCGCTGTTTGAGGTCCTGAAAACTCGAAGCTGTCCGGAAACGACTGTAATCTAGCAGCTTCTCGTTGTGAAAGAACACGATCTTGAGAGTAGTGAATGTGGCATCCATTTCCAGGCCTGTTGAAATAGGTGTTGATTGTATATGATGGCATTTCTGCTCGTAACCTACCATAATATGTCGAGCGGCTTCCTTTTCCTTGAATATAGCTCTCTCGTATTTGAGCAATTCTTTTTGAGGGTATATCTTCAGGAATGTTTTTCCAGTTCCCTCCGGGTGGAACTGAATGAACAATTTTCATATCAAGCTCACTTAACTTTGAACTAAGATGATTTGGAATTAAGTGAGATATTTCTGCTTTATTCATGGACGTATCTTCAAACTCTAATAGAATCTTTTGCTTTTCTTCTTTAGTTATTTTTTCGAAAGAATCGATAATTAGTTCGAACTCTTTCCTATTGAGTCCGTATACTTGGCGGGCCACAATGGCTTCTAGCTTTTCTGAAGATACATTTTCACCGTTGACTTTTCTTTTACATAAATTTGCAAGCTCTGTTAGCTTGGATGTGATTTTCTGTGATGGTATGTGTACCTTTCTTATTGCTGAAAGAGATACATGTCCCGTGGCAAGATAAAAACGAAGTTGAAATTCAAAGCATAGCGAATTGATGATTCCTAGTAGTGATAGCAAGCTAGTTTCATCACTATTTCTATAAAACGTAACGCCTAATGAATTCCCCGTAATGGCTCCTCTTGGGACTATGGTGGCAATGACTCTCCTTTTCTGGCTAGGACGAGAAATATCTCGCCAGGCAATCCTTTGATGTGAAATGCTTTCTGGAGGGGAATATTCTGGCTTTTGGGCATAAAGTTTTTCTTGGTCATCTAGCTTGAAACGATTTACCATTCTGCCTTTAACAAAGGGTAGTCCTGACTTCTCGTTAGATAGCCAATTTTTACTGCCTGTTTCATCAAGCTCTCTGCCTGCCCATAATTCCATTTTTTCCTTTTCAAGAACCTCCCAGGTTGGGAAGTCTCTTTTCAGTTTCTGTAAAACTTTTATAGACTCTGAACCTAAAGTTATAGGTATCATGTACTCATCTTGATTGTCTTCTTCAAGAGAAATATCGCCCGATGACTTTACCTCTACGTTCTTATCAAATATTGTTAGCTTAGTTGTGCGTCTGGCTGAGTCACTTTTTTTATAGGTTAATGATGAAGATGCAACATCAGCTTTTCCGAACAACTTTGCTTCTGCTGGGTAGTAAGATAACTCGATTAAATCAGAGGTAGATATGATCTTTTTTCTTATTCTTCCTGATTGGTCATCAGCAAAAAAAGAAGCAGGTAAAACGATGCAGCAATAGCCATTATTCCTTAAGAGTAGATGGCTTAGTTCTGCTCCTACCCTTGAGAGATTTGTTCCCCATCCTGCAAACTTTCTTTTCGGTTGCGAAACTGGATAATTGTCAGACAAAAAATTATCGTAGTCTTTCATTGAGGATATATATAGATTCTTTGAATCTTCATCCAACTGCTTTAATTCTCTGGAGTCAGGCTTAAGAAGTTCCCACGGCGGGTTTGTGACAACAAGGTCTGCTTTGTCTCTATACATACTTGCAAATTTAAATGCATCACCAGACTTGATTGTGTACGTTATGGACACACCTTCGTCTTCTAGTCGTTTAATACTTCTTTCTGCCTCCTTTAGACCTGATTCATTAATATCAAAAAGGTAAACATCCCACTCTTTTGGTAAGTTATTGGAAAGGCAGAATTCAATAAGCCAAATTACTAACCGTCCGTCCCCAGCAAATGGATCAAAAACTTTTAATCTTCCAGCTTCAACAAATTCGGTTTCTGAAAGCAGAGGCTCAAACATTTGAGTGGCAATAGATTTATGGGTGTAATAACAACCCGTAGCCTTCTTTCGAAACTCTTCTGTTAAAGATGCTGGTGAAGTGTCCCTCAAAACTTCTAAATGATTCATTGGTTATCACTCTTGGCTACACTTTGAGCTTTTTGTTCGTCAATCCATTGCTCAATATCGTTCGGGAGAAACCTCCAGCTATCAGCAACTTTAAATCCAGGAAGTTTTCCGGATACTGCCATGCGATAGATAGTTCTTTCGTTGACATTCAGAAGTTCTGCTACTTGTTTGACGGTTAATGCTTGTTCCATGGGTCACTTGCGCCGAGTACACTTGGTGACGGTAGAGTACACTACAATACATTAGAATCCAATAAAAATACTGTCTAAATAAACAGCTTATTTGAATTGGTTAACCAATTCACCAAACAAACCTTTTGATTAGTCCGATAATAAGCTGCTGATTTTAAAGGGTTCTCTATTCTCTGGTCATGGACTTGGGCAGTTCGAGATAGGGAGAGGCACAGAGAGTATTCGGCAATTTAGAGAATATTCGCCTTGGATAGTCGGTGATCAAGGGTGGTGCGAAGTCCGTAAACCCTTGCCACATAAGGCCTGTAGCGCGGGGTGGAGACATAAAAAAAGGTGAACTGAGATCAGTTCACCTTCTTCAATTGGTGGAGGCGGCGGGAATCGAACCCGCGTCCGAAAATCCTCTGCTCTTGGTACTACATGCTTAGTCAGTCTATGAGTTAACCCAAAGCTTTTCCGACTGACAGGAGGCTTAGGGCGAGTTTACTTAAAGTTTAACGCTTGGGGGGTAAACACCCTTACACGCGAGTCTCCGTATATGACTGTTGAACTCCCTACCGGTGACGCTCAGAAGCAACAGTTAGCCATTAAGCGGCTAAAGCGTAGTTGTCGTCGTTTGCAACTATAGTTTTCAGCTAGTGGGTACGAGGTTCGCTGACACCTCGGCATGCACCTTGAGTTTTGTAATCCCCGTCGAAGCCAGGTCGCCCCCTTTAGGAAAATCCAAACTTGAGATACGCATCACAAAGTACCCTTGCTCGATGAGCAAGAATAGTACTCGAAACGAACGGCGAATTATGCCACACTTATCCTGTCATATGAATTAATAACATAATAAATATATGAATTAATTGCTGATTTTAAAGGGCTGAATGGAAATTACCGAAGACTATAAAATCCAATATGCACATATCACCGATGTCGGTTGTGTCAGAGAATTGAACGAAGATACCTTGTACTGTGATGATCGTCTCTGGCTGGTCGCTGACGGTATGGGCGGTCACGCCTGTGGTGAAGTTGCTAGTCAGCTCGCAGCAGAGACCATATCCAACGAATTCTCGAAATCGGGTCAATTGCCCAAGGCAATTGAGGCGGCTCATCAAAAAATTGTTGAGGCCGCGGAGTCGGGAAATGGTCAGTTTGGTATGGGGACGACAGTGGTTGCGCTCACCAGCAATAATGTCAACTATCAAGTTTCTTGGGTCGGTGATAGCCGGGCCTACCTTTGGGACAAAAATAAGCAGCAACTGACCCAGCTGAGTGAGGACCACTCATTGATGGTCAGGTTGCTTAAATCTGGTTTAATCAGTGCTGAGGACGCGAAAAATCACCCGCAACGGCATATGATCACCCAATGTTTAGGGTCTGTGGAGATAGAGAATGTCTTGGTTGACAATTACTTCGGTAGTTGGCAAGCGGGCCAACAAATTCTATTGTGCAGCGATGGGTTGAGTGATGATGTAAGTGAGGCAGCCATGGTGGATATACTGCAGCTTGAGATAAGTAGTCAGGAAAAACTTGCTAAACTGACAGATATCGCCAAAAATCTTGGCGGTAGAGATAACATAAGTATTGTACTTGTTGATTCACCCGTGCAAAAAGTGCCTTCATTTTGGCAAAAGTTAAAAGCAGTATTTGTTAAGAGCACCAACTAAGAGAGCTTAGATGACCGATAAAGATAACAATAATCCTTCGATGGGGCCTCAAGGTACTCAAGTATTTGAGAAGAACGATATTAACAAGATGATCGCCGATAAAATCGCGAATGCGCAATCGGGAACGGCAACAACGCCTGCTCTGATTGGTGTGAGTGAGAATGTCGCGGGCATCCAAATTATTTTAATGAAAGACAAGCTTGAAGTTGGTCGACGACCGACTGCGGATATCGTGTTGGAGGACGCGAGCGTGTCATCTATGCATGCGCAGATTATTAAGCAAGGAGACGATTGGAAAGTCCTTAATCTGTTGTCTTCAAATGGAACATTTGTTAATGGCGAGAAAGTTTCCGAGAAATTCATCACTAGCGGTGACAGAATTGCGTTTGCCGGTGCGGAGTTTGTCTTTACCATGGTCGATGAGCCCGTTCCGACGGGGAAAAGCTCTGGTGGTCTGGGGCTTATTTTAATGGCGCTTGGCCTCGTAGCCGCATTTGCAGGTTTGTTCTACTTTATCCTCTAAGCTTATGTCTGACCTTCCTAATCAGCGCAATACTGTCTACGAAGGCGAATTTCCGCGACGAGAAGCGCCGCCCAAGACATTGGGACGCTATCGAATTCTTAATGAAGTAGGTCGCGGTGCCACAGCATTCGTCTATAAAGCGTACGATCCGCAACTTGATCGGTTTTTGGCCATCAAAGTGTTGCGTGAAGAATTGGCCCGAGATAAAGATTATCGAGATGCTTTTCTGAAAGAGGCGCGTCTAGCCGCTGCACTCACCCACCCAGGGATTGTAACGATTTTTGATGTTGGCGTCGCAGACAACAAACCTTATATCGGTATGGAACTATTGGAAGGTGCTACGCTCGAACAGATTTTGTCGACTCAAGGAAAGATTAATTTAAAAACCGTGCTAGCCATGGCGATACAGCTCAGTCGAGCCTTGAGCTATGCGCATAAACAAGGCGTCGTTCATCGTGACATAAAACCCGGAAACATTGTTGTTTTAAAAGATAAAAAGACGGTTAAATTAACCGATTTTGGTATTGCTCAACTGGATGAGACATTGGGTAAGGCTGGGAAACGCTCTGACAAAGTTTTGGGTACCCCTGAATATATGGCGCCAGAACAAGTGTTAGGACAACCCGTTGATAGCCGGTCGGATTTGTATTCTTTTGGTGTCTTGATATTTAGAATGCTTATGGGCATGGCGCCGTTTGTTAATGATGATCTCGGTGAATTATTCAAGCAAATTATTAAGTCCAAACCACCACAGTTGATAGTGCAAGAAGAAGTCGTCAAAGATGATTTACAAGACCTGGTGCGTAAACTCTTACAAAAACAACCACACAAACGATTCGACAACGCCGCTAAATTAACCGCCGATTTACGGGGTATCCAAAACAAACTAGGTAACAAAAAGCTAACCCCTAAGAAACAGTTTGTTTCTCTCCGGCTTCGCTGGACCGCGATGATGGCTGGGATCGTTTTTGTATCTATGTGTATCGGTTTGGCGACTGTTTATTACATGCAGTATCGAGCCCTCTCTGGAATTACCTTTGATTACGGTCGCTCAATCGCTCGAATGCTTGCTTATGAAAGCTCAGAACCAATACTGTTAGATGATACGATTGGGCTTAACGCGCTCGTGAGCGAAACCAGCAATAATGAACAATTAAAAGCGGTTTTCGTGATGGATAATAATGATTTGATTCTTGCTTCAACAGAAATCGATTCGGTTAATCAAACTTTCCAAGCGCCCGAAGAACGCGAATTGATGCAGTCCCAAGATAACATCATCATCTACAAACGAATTATCGCCGAAGATGAAGTTTTATTTGATATTGCGACCCCGATACTATTTGGTGACAAAAATTTAGGTAGACTCTATGTCTCTTTTAGTGCCGACTCAATGTATGCGGCTTCTAAAACAACCTTGGTAACCATGTTAATGGTTATGATGATAACTTTGATCATCGTTTTTGCAGTGACTTTAGAGCTGGCGAGAAGAACCTCTAAGGATTTTCAACGAATTACTCAAGCGCTTAACAAGATGTCGATGGGGCGGGTTGATGCACGACTTATTAGCGAGCGAAACGATGAAGTAGGGCAGCTATTTGCGGCGTTTAATCAGTTAGCGAAATTTTTAGAAAACCGTTTTGATTCGCCACAAAAAAATTCGGCTAGCCAAGTGTCGCAAGTGACAGTAACCAAGGTCAATGAGACATTACACGATGAAGAGCTAGAAGAAACCGTTGAGCTTGATATTGTGACCCAGCAAAAAAAGTAGTGATATGAATAGCAAAACCAAAGAGAAAAAATTATGCCTTTGATTGAAAATGTTAGCCCGATGATAGTCGTCGCTTCGTTGACAGGCTTGCTTTCAATATATTATTTGTTATCAGTAGTATTTCGTTTAAAAAAGCTAAAAGTACTTGGCGCGGTCAAGCGTTTGTTTGGCTTTATGGTTTTTGGTTTTGTTACTCTGTCGATTACCTTTCTGTTGATTGGTACCCAAGGCTACAATGCGCTTACTAAAGAGGAACTTGCCGCTAAAATAAAAGTCACACCCACCGGAAATCAATCATTCCATGCCCGGATGGAATTCAGCGATGGTCATTCTCAAGTCTTTTCTCTGAAGGGCGATGAGTTGATGATAGATGCTTATGTTTTAAAATGGAAACCTTGGGCCAATGTACTCGGCTTGCATACTGCCTACCGACTTGATCGCATTCGTGGTCGATATAAAAGCTTAAAAGATGAACAGAACAACCAAGCAACGGTATTTGCAATCAATGCTAAGTCGGGAGCCGGTGTTGCTGAATGGCGACAAGAATATTCGATGCTCTCTGTACTGTTAGATGTCGAACATGGATCAGCCAGTTTTGTAAATGCTGATGAAGTCGCTGAGTATCAATTGTCGATCACGACCGATGGTTTGTTAATTCGGCCAATTGTCGAGTCGCTTTAATGGTTAGTTCGTTGAGGTAGTAAATTAACCTTTAACTGTGCGATAGGCGTTAGACTTATTTTTTTGCTTCCTTTTGCATCGCTGCTTTTCGTTTCCTGACCTCTTTTGGGTCTGCAATTAATGGGCGATAAATTTCTATTCTATCACCCTCTCGTAAGGTAGTGTCGAGCTTCGCCACTTTGCTAAAAATTCCCACCTTGTTAGACTGTAAATCGATTTGAGGGTAACGCTCTAACAGTCCTGATTGAATGATTGCTTGTTCTATCGTGGTACCGTCTTTGACATCAAGTTCAATCAGATCTTGCTCATCAGGAAGGGCATAGATTAGTTCTATTTTGATGAGTTCAGCCATGAATTTCTTTTGCCCTGTCAGTAAATGCGGTGACCATTGATTGGATTAATTGACTAAAAATTTTTCTGAAGGCCACAGAGGCCAGTTTGTTTGAAAATTCAAATTCAATATACAATTCGATTTTACATGCTTCGTCAGATAACGGCGTAAAAATCCACTCGCCCGTTAAGTGTCTGAATGGCCCATCAAGTAAATTCATTTTTATCGACGAGTGAGGCGTTAGACTGTTCTTAGTGGAAAAGGATTTGGCAATTCCACTTTTGGAAACTTCCAGTTTTGCACTGACAGTGTTTTCATCTCTACTAATAATTGATGCACTTTTGCAGTTTGGAACAAACTGTGCGTAATTTTCAATGTCATCGACCAAACGATACATTTGTTGAGCCGTGTGCATAACTAAAGCGCTGCGGTGTATCTTTTCCATAGATAGTTTTCTAGCCCTAATATTGATTGAGCTTTTTGAGTAATTTATTGGTTCGCTCTGAATATTTTTGAGCGAGTTGGTTTTCTGGATCAAGTTGAAGAATTAGCCCCCAACGGTCGAGCGCATCTTTCAATGCATGATTCCGATAGAGGACAACCGCCTGTTCATGAAGTTTATTGAGCAATTGTTTTTCGATGCGAAAAACTTGAGTTTCTTTGTCGACTTTAGCATCGATTTTTTTCGCGTTGATCAATCGTGTAGCCGCTTCTGAGTAACTTTCATCTTCAAATAATAGCACTGCCTCATCAAGGAAAAGTAAGCGATTCTGGGCGTTGATAAATCGTTGATAAAGCGCTCGTTGCTGGCCGTTTCGACTATTTTCAGAAAATTCTGTCACTCTCTTTAGCATTGCGCCTCTATCACTCAACGAAACTGAGCGCTCAGCTAAGGCATCCAATATCAGCTGTTGTTCGTGAAAGAGCTTTTCAATATCTGAATCAATGACAAATAATGTATTGGATTTATCCAGTCCCTTATAGAAACGTTTGTCTTCTCGGTATTGTCGTATTAAGTTAATGTTCGCGGCTGAACGACGGCGCTCTTTGGTTACAAGGTTGCTTTTCTCAGTGACTGGGATTGTGATTGTCTTACCTGGCTGCAGTGCATTAGGGCGACGAATATTATTGAGTTTTGCAATGCTGACAAAATAGAGTGAATTTCCGAGCCAATCTTGCGCAATTTTGCCGAGCGTATCGCCTTGTTTGACTTTATATTGGGTGGTGCGGTTGGTTTTAAATATTTTTGCGGCCGGTTGTGTGAGTTGTTGTTTGAGCATTTTGGCCGTTGGATGATCGGGATTATGGGACAGTACTTGGTCTATCATAATCGTTGCAGTTCCGGTATCTCCAGTCTCTAATAAATGAATTGCCGCATTGATTTGTTCATTTTGGCGAGTTACCGACTTCAGGCTTAAATCATCGACACGGGCTTGCTGGCCAGTTTTTGGGGTAAGTTGACAGCCACTGACAACCAGTACAAACAATGAACAGAGTAAAAATTTTAAGCTATTCAATCTCATCAAAATGGCTCGATTAATTAAAGTTGTTTTTCATCAATCTCTGCTTATCGCGATTCCATTCCTTGGCTTTTTCCGTGGCACGCTTGTCGTGTAGCTTCTTACCTTTTGCAGTTCCAATTTTGAGTTTAACAAGATTTCTAACCCAGTACAGGGACAAAGGCACAATTGTATAACCTTCTTTTTGTTGTGCGTCGATAATCTTATTGATTTCGCTGAGGTGTAGTAATAGTTTGCGGTTTCTGGTTGGGTTTGCGGTGATATGGGTAGAAACGGTCTTTAATGGTGTGATATGACAGCCATGGAGATAGACTTCGCCATTGTGAACAATAACGTAGGCATCACTCAGATTAACTTTTTTCTCGCGCATTGATTTAACTTCCCAACCTTCTAGCGCAAGACCGGCCTCAAAAGTATCTTCGATAAAATAATCGTGGCGCGCTTTGCGGTTCTGGGCAATTGTGTTTTCAGGCGTTTTTTTCTTTTTTCCAGCCATTACTGCGGTATTTGATGAATCTTAATGGGAGGGATTATAGGGGAATGATGCGTTTTTGTCTGCAAAGGATTTGCGATAAAAAACGGCGCCAGTTAGGCGCCGTAATAGTGGAATTGCATGAATTGTTTATCGAAGCATACCGTTAACCTGCTCTAAGTCTTTCTCTGAGAGCAAGCCAGCAGCTCTTTTTAGTTTCAGCGTATTCAAAATGTAATCATAACGAGCTCTCGCATGATCACGCTTCGCTGAATAAAGTTGTTGGGTTTGTAACAACACATCAACGATGGTTCTGGTACCTACTTCAAAACCCGCTTGAGTCGCCTCTAATGCACTTTGAGACGAAACAACAGCTTGTTTTAGTGCGTTGACAGAGCTCACTGCTGCGACTACGCCTAGGTATGAGCTCCGAGTTTCACTGACCGCGCGTCTTCTATCGGCTTCTAACGTATGCGCTGATTGTTGATACAAGTTTTGAGCTTCTTTAACTCGAGAACTTACGTTACCGCCAGCATAAATTGGGATTGAAACATCTAATGACAAAGAAGTGGTCGGGTTAGTGTTGTTAGTGACCGCGTCAGTAACCGTTCCAATGACGACACCAACATCTTCAATGGGGAATGCAGGAGAGTCTGTATCTCTGTCCGAGTCGGAATAACGTGCAGTAAAATCAACGCGTGGCAGATGGCCCGCGGAGGCGATATCGATTGATTTTTTTGCTATATCGAGTCCTATGCGCGAGGCTTTAATCGATACGTTATTTTCTTCTGACTGTTTAACCCACTCTTTGATATTTTCCGGTTGAGGATTGCGCAAATCAATTTGTTCTTTCAGTTGAAGTAGGTCGTAGTGGTATTGACCTGTGACTTGTTGAAGCGCTTCATGAGCGTTATCGAGTCCATTCTGCGCACTAATTTGGTTAGCGACCGCACGGTCGTGTCGGGATTGCGCTTCGTGGACGTCTGTCATCGCTATCAAGCCGACCTCAAATCGCTGTTTGGTTTGCGCGAGCTCTTTAGAGACAGCTTCTAGCTCGGCTTTTGAAAAGTCTAAGTTATCCATGGCTCCGAGCACGTTGAAGTAAGCTTCTGCGACTCGGATGATGAGGTCATGTTTCGCATCTTCGTGGTTAATATTTGATTGCAGGGCGCGTTTTTCAGACTGTCGCAAATTGAGCCATGACGCATGGTTATAGACTTCTTGGGTTAAGGTTACCGACCAAGAAGAACCTGTCGTTTCCGATTCTGAAAACCGCTCATTAAGAAAAGGTTGTGGGTTATTTGGATCAGAAAGTAGGGTTAATTCACCAGTTGTCGTTTGAGTCGATTCTGAATCTGTAAAGCTATATCCTACTGCAGCATTAACCGAAGGTAATAGCGAAGACATACTTTGATTAACCCGCTCGTTGGTCGCCAATCGACCTGCATCACTGGCAAGAAAAGTCGGATCATTGTCTTTTGCGACGTTGTAAACTTCTAGCAGGTTATCTGCCCAAATCGTTTGAGAAGAAAGTACTGCAAGTATTCCTACGGCCAATTTTGTCGGTTTATTCATTTTATTACCTTTAATTCATCCAAATTTAGGTCTGCTCTTATCTATTTGTCCTGATATACGCAAAATTCTTACAGCGAGATATCAAAACACACGAATTTTTACGAATCTGTTAAAAAGACAGCTTCCTCGAGCAGGTGTGTTACTATTGTAACTCACCTAAAAAGCAATCGTTTAGCGTTAAGTTATTAGTAATTTACAGAATTTGTAAATGGATTTTACAAATATTTAGTAATAAGAAAGCTTTTCTTCTTTGTTAAGTCGTTGATTTTTATTTAAAACTCGAAAGTATTGGGTAATTCAGCGTTGATCATCGGTGTTGCCTGGACGGGAAATAATTCCTCTTGTTGCCAGCTGCTATGTTCATCAAAATAGCCTAGGACGACGTGCTGATTTTCTGGTGAACCGAGAATACCGACGATCCGACCTTCACTGGTTAAACCCTTTATCATCGAGTCCGGCCATTTGTTAAGCATTGACGTCATTATGATCGCATCGTAAGGCGCTTGAGCCATCCAGCCGTCAGCAGCGTCAACTTCTTCAATTTCGACATTGCTGAATGCCAATTTTTTTAGGCGTTTTCTGGTATCGCTAACAAAGTCGCCAATGATATCGACGCTATATACTTTTTTCGACAGTTTTGCGAGAAGCGCACTCGAATAGCCACTGCCGCAGCCAATTTCGAGGACTTTTTCTTCGCCCGTCAGACCAAGTGCCTGAATCATACGCGCGATTTCTCTGGGCGCCAGCATTGATTGGTTGTGACCCAGTGGAATGTGAGTATCGGCATAGGCTACAGAACGGTGGCTTTCTGGTACAAACTTCTCTCTGGGTATGGTCGCCATGGCGCCTAAAAGTCGCTCATCAAAGACTTTCCAGGGTTTGACTTGCTGTTCAATCATATTGAAACGTGCTTTTTCGATATTCATCAATCGCAGTCCAGATAACCTTATTGTTGCTGGTTATTTTGCCCTAGGCCGTTTAATATTGCTATCGTTCTTTAGCAAAAATTTTGTTTTTAAAACATTAAGTTAGCCTATCAAAGAGAAATCTAATGCGTGATTCGGTGGATCTAAGCTTTAAACAAAACAAACGAGAGACCATGTATGATGGCTTTTTTAAATTAAGGCGTTATACCTATCAAACAGAATTATTCCAAGGCGGTTGGAGCGAACCTTTTCAACGAGAAATGTTTGAAAGAGGTCACGCAGTTGCTGTTTTATTAATTGATTTAGAACGTCAACAAGTTGTGATGGTTGAGCAGTTTCGACCGGGCGCGGTGCCCACGCAAGAAAACCCTTGGTTAATGGAACCCGTTGCTGGGATCATCGAGCCGGGTGAATCACCGGTGGATGTGGCAATGCGCGAGGCGGAAGAGGAAGCTGGCTGTAAGATTTTAAGAATTCGTAAAGTCTTTGAATATCTAGTGAGCCCCGGGGGAACGACTGAAACGATAGAACTTTACGTAGGAGAAGTTGATAGTCGGGATATTCCTGAGTTCGCAGGGCTTGATCATGAACATGAAGATATCAAAATCCATAAAATCCCTATCGAAACACTGTTTGAAATGCTTGAAAACGACGCGTTTAGTAACGGAGTGAGCATAATTGCAATTCAATGGCTCAAGCTCAATTGGGCAAAAATGGCTGAAATTTGGCCATAAAGTGTGAATTCCACTACAAAATTACTGGAAAATTACCAAAAACAACGACTTAGTTAGAATAAATTATCGCGGCCCCCCTAATTTGGACTAGAATAAAGCCAACATCAGAGAACGACAACGCAATGAGTAATATTCAAACAACGCAACACAGAAATACCACTAAGCGGGCGTATACGCCTGATTTAAGCGAGTTTTTGTCGCAATGCGAAGTCAATTATTTATTGCTATTAAAACTAGTGCCAGAGTTACAAAACCTTTACGAGGAAGATTCTAGCAACGATGCTGTCGACTCTCGCTGGTGCTTAAAGTCGTCCGCGTTAAGTTTAGAGTTGCGAGCGACTGAAATCGCTCGTTACACAACGACGCTAGATTTGGTTATTAGATCACCTAAAATCAAGCTGCTAAAATCTGAAAAACTCATCATCAGGCTCTATCATGATGCACAAATGTTGGAAGTGATGGAAGGCAGCGGACCGGGTGCGCTCAAAGCGATTTACGAGCAAGTCAAAGGGAATCAAAAAACGGTTGATGAAAAACGTCAAGTCAATCGATTCATCGGTGAGTGTTTAAGAAATTGCAGTCGTGCAAACCCCGTTTCTTCGGAAACGCCCGTTGATGAGTAGCAGTGGTGAGTGTTTCTCGCATAAGAAAGAGTAGCAGCTAAAGAATAACGGCTAAAAGAGTATCCGCTCAAAAAGAGCAGTAAAGCTGACTAGGGAATTGGTACGAAAAGGACAGATTTCGAGAAGTTAAATATGGTAGACAAAGTAGAAAAAATTCCGCACGAAATCCAGCCATCGAGACTGGATGTTGTGAGGTTCGCGCAAATAACAGATTGCCATATTTTTGAAGATCCGCAAGGCTGCTTGCTTGGACTCAATACGCGCGATAGTTTTGAGGCGGTTCGAGATAGAGTCTTGCGAGAAGAATGGCGGCCAGATGGAATATTAGCGACTGGAGATTTGTCGCAAGACGCATCTCCAGAGTCTTATCAGTATTTGGCCGACGAGTTTAAGGCCACTAACATTCCGACATTTTGGTGTCCAGGCAATCATGATAACCCAGAGACAATGGAGCTTTATCTCAGCAACAGCCGCGTTTTTGCTGCTAATCAGATTTTGATTGGCCACTGGCAGGTGATTTTGTTGGATTCTTCGGTGAAAGGAAAAGTGCACGGTGAGTTGGCTGATGAGCAGTTAGAGTTCTTGGAGAAAGCCCTCAAACGCTATCCTGATAGGCATGCGTTGGTTAGTTTGCATCATCAACCAGTAGATATTGGCAGTCATTGGCTCGATCAAATTGGTTTAAAAAACGCGAAAACGTTTAATCGTATTATTGAAAAATACAAACAGGTAAAAGGCGTTTTGTGGGGCCATATCCATCAAGAATATCAAAAATCGGTCAATGGAATTCGATATATTGCCACGCCATCCAGTTGCGTCCAGTTTAAACCAGGCTCTGAGGATTTTAGTGCCGGTGTAGAAGCGCCGGGATACCGCTATTTAAACCTATACTCGGATGGGCGTATCGAGTCTATTGTTCATCGTATCGATAACATCGAGTTTACGGTCGATTACTCGATCAAAGGTTATTAGTCTCTCATGGCATAATAAGATTGCCGTTATCGTTTTACAGCCAAAAAGTTATTGATTTAGTAAGTACTCACTTCTTTTTTATCAACGAAAAAAATAAGATTCTGCTCGCTTTTTGAGCAAGGATTCCCAATCCCCCTGCAAGCCAACTTATCAACCTCAAAATCAGGCTAATTTTTACCGGAATAAGCTTGCGTTTGGCTGAATTTGACGCGATGATATGGCGTCATTAAGCATTTCAATTAATATAAAAAGTACTAAGGAATTTAATGTCTAGCTCCTACAATTCCGATTCGATAGAAGTCCTCAGTGGACTGGACCCGGTGAAAAAACGCCCGGGAATGTATACTGATACAGCGCGCCCTAATCATCTTGCCCAAGAAGTAATCGACAACAGTGTCGATGAAGCACTTGCCGGTCATTGTAAAAAACTGACGGTTATCCTTCATAAAGATGGTGCGCTTGAAGTTCAAGACGACGGTCGTGGAATGCCTGTCGATATCCACCCAGAAGAAGGGATTAGCGGTGTTGAATTAATCCTCACCAAGTTGCATGCCGGCGGCAAGTTCTCAAATAAGAATTACCAATTTTCTGGTGGTTTACATGGTGTCGGTATTTCAGTCGTCAATGCTCTCTCAAGTCGAGTTGAAGTTCATGTAAAGCGAGGCGGTAAGAAGTATCAAATCAGTTTTGCTAACGGTGACCTTGCTACCCCGCTCAAGGAGGTGGGTGAAGTCGGTAAACGAAATACCGGAACCAGTGTTATATTTTGGCCTGACCCACAGTATTTTGATACTGCCAAATATTCTGTCGCTAAGCTAAAACACTTACTTAGAGCGAAAGCGGTTCTTTGCCCAGGACTCAGCGTCACTTTAATTGATAATAATAGTGGCGAAAAAGTCGATTGGTATTATGAGGATGGTCTTAGAGATTATCTAAAAGTTACTGCGCTGGACATTGAAAAACTTCCCGAAGAACCTTTTTGTGGCTCGTTTGCGGGCGATACCGAAGCCGTTGATTGGGCGCTTTTTTGGTTGCCAGAAGGGGGCGAGGTGCTTAATGAAAGTTACGTGAATTTAATCCCAACGCCTCTCGGTGGAACTCACGTGAATGGATTGCGCACAGGTTTGCTCGACGCAATGAAGGAATTTTGTGAGTTTCGTAACAGCCTTCCCAGAGGGGTTAAACTAACGGCTGACGATTTATGGTCCGGGCTGTCATTTGTATTATCAATCAAAATGCAAGATCCGCAATTTTCGGGTCAAACCAAAGAGCGATTGTCATCTCGACAATCTGCCGCTTTTGTTTCTGGCGTTGTCAAAGATGCTTTTTCGCTTTGGCTCAATCAAAACCCAAACTATGGCGACAAGCTTTCTGAACTTGCGATTGCGAACGCGCATAAGCGTATGCGCTCGCGTAAAAAAGTCACTCGTAAAAAGGTCACAAGCGGACCTGCTTTGCCCGGCAAGTTAGCCGATTGTGTTGGACAGGATCCCTTGGCGAGTGAGTTGTTTTTAGTCGAGGGTGATTCTGCAGGCGGCAGTGCCAAGCAAGCACGCGACAAAGAGTTTCAAGCAATCATGCCGTTGCGCGGTAAGATTCTCAATACTTGGGAAGTTGACTCCGGAGAAATTCTGAGTTCGCAAGAAGTGCATGATATTTCGGTTGCCCTTGGGCTTGATCCGGGATCGGAAGATTTGTCGAATTTACGGTATGGCAAAATTTGTATATTGGCCGATGCCGACTCTGATGGTTTACACATTGCGACGTTACTGTGCGCTTTGTTTGTAAAACACTTCACCGCACTTGTTGAAGCCGGACATGTTTATGTCGCGATGCCACCGCTGTATCGGATTGATGTGGGTAAAGAAGTTTTTTATGCGCTTGACGAAGACGAAAAAACCGGTGTTTTAGACCGCATCAAAGCAGAAAAAAAACGCGGCAATGTCAATGTTCAGCGATTTAAAGGGCTAGGGGAAATGAACCCAAAACAACTGAGAGAAACGACTATGGCAACAGATACCCGTCGCCTAGTCCAACTCACCATAGATTCGCATGAAAAAACCAATGAGATTATGGATATGTTGCTTGCCAAAAAGCGTTCTGGAGATCGCAAAGGTTGGTTGGAAGAAAAAGGTAATCTGGTTGAAATAGATTAATTTCAATAAGAAAAATACCAAGCGCTTAAAATTAAGAGTAAAAAACTAAAGAAATAAGAATTGTTATGGAATTAAATTTTGACGGTGTAGAACAGCAAACGCTTTCTGAGTTTACCGAAAAAGCCTACTTAAACTATTCAATGTACGTCATCATGGATCGGGCTTTGCCGCACATTGGTGATGGACTAAAACCGGTTCAACGGAGAATCGTGTATGCGATGAGCGAGTTGGGACTGAAATCTACGGCGAAATACAAAAAATCGGCCCGTACAGTCGGTGATGTGTTAGGTAAATTTCATCCCCATGGTGACAGCGCCTGTTATGAAGCCATGGTATTAATGGCACAGCCTTTTTCTTATCGTTATCCGTTAGTTGATGGTCAAGGTAACTGGGGCGCACCAGACGATCCCAAGTCTTTCGCGGCCATGCGATATACCGAATCTCGCTTGTCTAAATATGCTGCGGTGCTACTTTCGGAACTTGGCCAAGGAACCGTCGACTGGTTACCTAATTTTGATGGAACCTTAAAAGAACCGAAGGTGTTGCCTGCGCGATTGCCGAATTTGCTCCTCAATGGCACCACGG
The DNA here is from genome assembly GCF_007004765.1 of Aliikangiella marina. Lineage (GTDB taxonomy): Bacteria > Pseudomonadota > Gammaproteobacteria > Enterobacterales > Kangiellaceae > Aliikangiella > Aliikangiella marina. The sequence continues at coordinate 386,383 of NZ_VIKR01000004.1, read as the reverse complement.
GTATTGCGGTGGGGATGGCAACCGATATCCCGCCACATAATATTCGTGAGATTGCTGAAGCCTGTATACATTTGTTGGAAAACCCGAAAGCGAGCCTTGAGGAAATTCATTCCATTGTCCCTGGCCCTGATTTTCCAACCAGTGCTGAAATCATTACGCCCAAGCAAGACCTCTATAAAGTTTACGAGACGGGAAGAGGCAGTGTAAAGATGCGCGCGGCTTATCTGATTGAAAACGGTGAAGTCGTTATCGAAGCGCTGCCTCACCAAGTGTCTGGTTCGAAGGTTCTTGAACAAATTGCATCGCAAATGCAGGCGAAAAAATTGCCGATGGTTGCTGACTTAAGAGATGAGTCTGATCACGAAAACCCGACTCGCCTTGTGGTTGTACCTCGCTCAAATAGAGTCGACATTGATGGTTTAATGAAACATTTGTTCGCCACAACCGATTTAGAGAAAAACTATCGTATCAATATGAATGTGATTGGTATCGATGGTCGGCCTCAGGTTAAGGGACTCGTCACCTTCTTAAAAGAGTGGTTAGCTTTTAGAACCGAAACTACTCGCAAACGTTTGCAGTATCGCCTTGACAAAGTAAACGAACGACTCCACCTTTTAGAAGGTTTGTTAATTGCTTTTCTGAATATTGATGAAGTTATTCGAATCATTCGAACTGAGGACAAACCTAAACCGGTTTTAATGGAACGATTTTCATTATCTGAAGTTCAAGCGGATTACATTCTCGATACCAAGCTGCGCCAATTAGCTCGCTTGGAAGAAATGAAAATTAAAGAAGAGCAAGAAAAGCTTGCCCAAGAAAAGAAAAATCTTGAGTTAACTTTAAGCTCAAAAGCGCGCCTAAAAACTTTAGTTAAAAAAGAAATCAAGGAAGCCGCTGAGGAATTTGGTGATGAACGACGCTCGCCGATAGTCGTGCGCGAAGAAGCAAAAGCGCTTAGCGAAACTGACCTGATGCCGAGTGAGGCAATCACTTTGGTTCTTTCAACCATGGGGTGGGTTCGATGTGCCAAAGGCCATGATATCGACGCGGCTTCATTAAATTACAAATCAGGCGATGGTTATTGTGCGTCGGCCAAGGGTAAGAGCAATCAATCAGCGGTTTTTCTCGATTCCACGGGACGAAGTTACGCAATCCCTGCGCACACTTTACCCTCAGCAAGAGGTCAGGGAGAACCTTTGACTGGTCGTCTCAATCCGATTGCTGGAGCAACATTTGTCGACGCTTTGATGGGCACTGATGAGCAAGAGTTTTTGTTTGCGAGCGATGCTGGCTACGGATTTGTCGCCAAGTTTGCCGATACCGTGACTCGTACCAAGAATGGTAAGGCGCTGTTATCATTGCCGAGCGGAGCCAAAGTATTAAAAGCGTGTGCTGTCGAGGATTATGCCAAACAACTGTGTGTCGCGGTGAGTAACGAAGGTCGAATGCTGGTGTTCCCGATCTCAGATTTACCACAGTTGGCAAAGGGTAAAGGCAATAAAATCATTGGTATTCCTGCTGCCAAACTTCAACTGCGCGAGGAGTATGTGGTTTCAATCGCTGTCGTGTCACCTGATGAATCTTTATTAGTTTACTCTGGTAAACGCTATCTGCGTTTAAAGCCCAGCGATCTAGAGCATTATCGGGGAGAGCGTGGCAGAAGAGGGAGTAAGTTACCGCGAGGTTTCCAAAAAGTTGATAGTCTGGTTGTTGAGACCGATGAGCAATAATAAGTAATTCAACCTCCTGATTGTGAGATTTTGGTCTATATTTACAGAGCGAGTAAACAAGAAAGTCGCTTTAAACGACCCGTTTGAATCTCAAAGGAAGAATCTTGAGCAACAACAAGCTAAACAGATCGTCAAGTGAAATATATATTCCGCCGCAACCTGGCATCATTGATCAAATTAATGACTGCGGTGGTGACCTTGACCGTATTGCTGAACTCATTTCTGTCGACCCAGCGGTTAGTGCAGCAATTATAAAAGTTGTCAATTCTCCTGCTTTGGGCAGGACCGAAAAAGTCGGTTCAATTCCGCATGCAGTCGTTATGCTCGGCATTGGCCGGATCACCAGTATCCTAAAAACGCTACTTTTGAAAGAATCGCTCAACGGTTTGGAATCGAAGTTAGACATGAAAATGTTTTGGAAATCTTCGGTATCTGTTGCTAGCGTTGCCTCGACGATTTGTCGCCAATTAAATTTAGCAATGCCTGATGAGGCTTATACACTCGGACTTTTCCATAATTGTGGGATTCCTGTATTAGCCGCTCGATACGATAATTATCAACAAGTGATGGAGTTTTCCTACAGTCGTGAGGACGGTAGAATATCGAGCGAAGAATTTTCTAATTTTGGTGTGCATCATGCTGCAGCAGGATATCGGATCGCTCGCGTTTGGAATCTTCCGGAGGTTATCTGTAAGGCCGTCAAAAATCATCATTCAGTGGACAGAGTGCTGGACGATCAATCCATTGAAAACCCGACTTTAAAGACAATGTTGTGTGTCCTCAAGATGGCAGAGCATATGGTTAATCTACCAGAGAAATTAGCACAATCCGATCGTGATTTTGAGTGGGAAAAAGTCGGTGCCAAGGTCCTCGACTTTTCCGGTCTTTCTGAATACGATTTTGAAGATTTGGAAGATGCGGTTAAGTATCAATTAGGTAGTGAGTTTTAGTCCTTCGGTGCATCCATAATGTTAGTCTGATTTCGCCCACCTTCTTTAGACTGATACAAACCTTGATCGGCAAGTTCAAGCCATTGTTTCGCTGAAGCTATTTTCAAACTGAGTTCGCAAATTCCCAAACTGATCGTAAATTTAATTTCTTTACCCTCGTGAGTTACGGTCAATTTCTCGATGAGTTTTCGGAGACGCTCTGCAAAGATCAGTGCACCATTGGCATCAGTGTTTTCAAGAATGACAACATATTCCTCGCCGCCATAGCGGCCGCAGATATCAATATCGCGAGCGGTTGCGAGTAACGTTCGGGCTACTAACTTGATCACTTCATCGCCGGCTGCATGGCCATAAGTGTCATTGACTGCTTTAAAGTGGTCGATGTCAAAAATGATTAGTGAGCAGGGCGCTTGGTGACGTTGAAACCGGGAAAACTCTCGTTCTTGACGCTCCTGCCAGTAGCCACGATTGTTGAGGCCTGTCAATCTATCGGTGCGACTCAAATGCTCTAGTTGTTGATTAGCATCAGCCAACGCTAAACTATTAGTCGCGATGTCGGTTACATCGTATACGATAATACATATATTGGTTACCTCACCGGTAGTGGAGGTGAGCGGAAAAACCGAGATATTCTGATACATGTAATCGGCAGTTCCTGTGATTGGTCGATAATTATTGAACTTAAAAATATAAGGGCGTTGTTCCCAAATAGTAAATGCGCGAGCGCGAAGCTCGAAAACCGACTCTACTTTGTGTTTGAACCAATCTTCTGGAATATCGGGAAATAAATTAAACAGTGTTTTATCTTTGGCGTTAGGCGCAAGAATGCCGCTGTGGTTTTCCATAAATGAATTCCATACTTGAACCTCAAATTTGCGATTCAATACAACAAGACCAGCGTCGATGTTTTGCAACATGTCAGCCATCCAGTGGAATTCTTTTAGTTGTTCTACATTATCCATAGGCTAAACAATATAACTGATTCGTTGTTTAAGAGTGTCAATGCAATCTTCGGTAAACAGTAAGAGTAGATCACAGTCGACGCTTTCATTCTCGATACTGTAGTTGATTTCTATACTGAGTGTTTTGTTCCAAGGCTTGTCATTCGCAAGTAAATCGGCAATTTGAACATGCTGGCCAAGTACAACAGGGTGACCTTGACTGAGACTTAAATCCAGCTGGTCTGAGATTCCTTGCAAACAGGCGCCCACTAAAATGTTTGCTGTATCCATCAGTAGCTCGAGCTCTACCGAGTCGTCAATCTTACCTTTATATTTCATTAAACGAGCAATATTACTAAAACTCGAATCGTTGAAGATAAGTAGAGCTTCACCTGAAATTCCAGGGCCAATAAAGCCTTGGCAGACCGACGAAACGGTTGACTCCTGTTCGCTAAATTGAAGTGCCATAATCAACTCGCCGATTTCAATGAGGTTGACTTTAGGCACGGGTAGTTCGACGAATACATCAAGGAATCGTGCGAGAGAGTCGCCAGCTCTACCCATAGCAACGTTGGTGATTTCTTGGCAGGCGTCGATAAATGTTGCTTGGTCGTTAAGATCGGTTTGCTCGACGACTCGCTCAACTTGTGGCGTCTCTGGTGCACTATCTGGCGCATGATAGAATCCGTGGAGATCGAGTGTTTCCAGCATTTTTTCTTTGCTGACCGGCTTTTTGATAAAGTTAAGCGCCCCCAACCCAATAACGCGTGCTTGGGCGTCGGGTTGGATATCTCCAGATACAACTATCACATCATATTCAAAATCTTGCGCTCTAAATTCTTCGAGTGTTTCATAGCCATCCATCTCAGGCATATTTAAATCGAGAAAGATAAGCGCGGGATCGACTTCAGCGGCGACTTCAAGGCAATGCTGCCCATCTTCGGCAAAGTGAATATCGACGTCCCATTCGGGCGGCAAGCATCTAGCCAGTTGGTTTCTGGCCATTCTTGAGTCATCACAAATTAATACTGTCGTGGTCATTGATATTGTTATTATTCCCCGTGGAAAGTTCCTCGGTGTGGTGGCTTGAAAAGTTCAATTCAACTACTTAAAACATAGCAACATATCTGGAAAATACCAGTAATCAATCGTCATTAGTGTGAATAATGTATTGGATTTGACGATTGGTCTGTTGTTTTATGGCTTCATTCAGTTTCGCTAGTTTAAATATAGGCGTACTGATTAAGTTTTCTGGCAGCTCAACTTCGGTAAATTCGCCAGCGGAAGCCAGAAGTTTTTCTTCGATCGCAACAGACATGACTTGGCCATAATCTAAAAGACGACTGGCTTTTGATAGTTTGTCTTTTAGCCGGTTAGACAGCGATATTCCGGTGACAACACCTCGCGCATTTTCCAAGGTAAGCAGGGTTCCTTTACCCATAAAACCCTTCATGGTGATTTCTAGTTCTAAACTGGCTATTGATTCATTTATCACGTGGAGCAGCGAGACAGCTTCTAAAATGGCCTCCTGCTCGTCATGAGCGTCGACGAAAGGAATTAGACAACCGGATAAAATGTCGCCTTGGGATTGAACACCATAGGCTTGAATAGCCGACTGAAGATACTGCTCGGCTAGTGATATCACCTCGGCAGTTTTTTCGTCCTCTTGTTCTCGCATGGCAAATTCACAGTAACAAAACAAAGTATTTGTAATGCGTTCGCTTTTAACCCAAAGCGGTTCTTCATTGGGTAAATGAGGGTGCTCGGCTAGCGATTGAAAACGAGTTTCAGCTAACTCTTGTAAGGATTCAAGCCATTGCTTTTTATCATAAGGAATTTGTGGCGCGTTTATCTGAATCAGTCGATGGCAGGCTGTAACAATTTTAGCGACTCGTTTTTGATATCGGAGCACAACAAAAACGAGTACAACAAATAACAAGCCTGCGATCGCTAATATTAGATTCTGTGAACGCTTTAATGACTCACGAAAACTTTGTTCCAATAGCTGGCGGTTCAAGGAAATTTTAAACCAACCGGCAGTGACATTTTGATAAACGATTTTTTCGATAAATGGGATATCGTTTTCCGATTGAATATAGGCTTGTGTTCTTTCATCTAACGATGGTTGATTGGACGCTTTGTCTTGAGAAATATCAGCTGAGTTGTCGTTATTTGGCGGTTGAGCATCATCTGCGTCTTCTAAGGAGGCTTGATTGGTCGTCGCTGTCTCGGGCAAATTGGCTGTGTCAGTTGGCAACGAAGTTACCACAGAATCAACGATGTCGGGTTCCGGGTACTGGGCTGCGACCTGACCATCCTCAGCAAAAACGGTCGCGCTTCGAATATAGGGATCTTTGGCGACATTTTCGACTAACATTTTGAGTTGAAGCTTATCGCCAGATAGTAACGCGTCTGCGGAGGAGTTGGCGGCTATTTGGGCGATACTATGAGCATATTCGGACGTGCGAGTGGCTACGAGTTGTTCAATCTGATAGTTGATTATTGACCATGCCAATATCAGTATCGCGAGGGTAATCGCGACAATTGCAGAGAACATGCCTCTGAGGAAACGGGGTTCTTTAAACTTTTTTTGTTTTTCTTTTGTCATAGTCGAATTGTAGCAATGAACGAAAAATCTTGTCAGCTTTTGTGTGTTGTCTAAATCACAGTTTTTTATTTCTAATTTAGCTAGCTTCATGGGTACAATAACAGCTTTTAAAATCATTGAAAATTCGCGCCTGGAGTAAAGGTATGAATTGGTCTTCCGTAAAGGTCGAGAGAAAACAGTTATATTTAGCATCGGATGGAGGAGTTTCTTCTGTGTCGACGGCGCGAGCGGCTTTGCAAACAGCGGAGATAGTTAAGATATCTTTGTTTGTTAATAAGTCTTTTGATGAGCAAGTTGACGAGCTAGGCGAACTAACTCGCGGTGTACCGCATTTCTGTTTTATGTTGCGTGGCGACGAACCAACGCTTGTGTGGGATCTCTATTTGGCGCGCGAGCATCTGGAACCAATGATTCAGCAAGAACTGATTCGTAGCGATTTTGACTATTTAATTTGGCCCGAAAATAATCTTCAAATGCCCCCCTCACTGCTGTTGTTTGATATGGATTCAACTTTTATTGAAATTGAAGTTATCGATGAGCTGGCTCGGCAGCATAAGGTCGGCGAAAAAGTGGCAGCGGTAACTGAGGCAGCTATGCGAGGTGAGTTAGATTTTGCTGAGAGTCTGATTTCGAGAGTTGCTTGCTTGAGCGGCCTCGGCGTCGAAGCTATTGAGCAAATTGCCAGTCGCTTGCCGGTTTCAAAAGGGGTACCAGAGCTAGTTGAAAAAGCCCACACTAACCATTCAAAAATTGCCATTGTCAGTGGTGGTTTTAAGCCATTTGTAGAGAAGTTAAAACACGATATGGGATTATATCGAGTTCACGCCAATCAACTAGAAGTTAATAATGACCAGTTAACCGGTCGAGTGTCGGGAGATATCGTTGATGCTCAAGCAAAGGCGGTTTTTTTAGAGGAGCTTTGCCAGGCTTTAGAGATTACGCTCGGCCAATCGATGGCTATTGGTGATGGTGCCAATGATTTAAAAATGATGGAAAAGGCGGGCTTTAATCTTGCTTACAGAGCAAAACCTAAAGTCCAAGCCACCGCAAATGGACGCATAAATAATACCCACTTAGGTTGGTTGGCGGCGGTCTTCGATTGGTGATGGGTTGACTAATCGTGTTATCGGATTAGTTGACTGTTACCGATATCAGAATCCACCAGACGCGAAGTCATAATCCATTTTAAGACTTGGGCGTTGCAAATAGTAACCTTGAATATACTTCACATTCAGTGGCCACAGGGCTGCTAACATTGCTGCTTCTTCTACTTTCGGAATAATGCTGTGTTTGTCTCGATTATGGATTTCGTTTAATAATTCTTGGACAAATTCTGCTGATTCACTGTCGGTATGCAACGACTTCACTTTTTCATCGGCGACTTTCACAAAATTAACATCGAGTTGGTCGACTAAGGTTTTTTGGTCGGGTTGTGCGCCGAAATTAGATAAGCACAAAGCAAAGCCTTTCGAGCGAAGTTCTGCACATAACGCAATGACTCTCTTAAGATGATTGACTGCGTCACCTTCTTCAATTTGAAAGACGATACTTTCTTTGGGGAGTCCACTAGCAGTGATAGTTTTTTCGATAAAATTCACGATATTTTTGTCGATCAATGAAACGGAGCTAAGATTGACAAATAGTTGCGTTTTTTTATCAACTTTTTGAGTCAGTATAGATTTCAGAGACTGTTTGATTATCCAGCGGTCAAGTTTTTCTCCCAATCCTGCTGCTTTAGCGACCGGAAAAACCTTGGATGATTCGAGCATATTGCCTTTCTCATCACTGAGTCTTAATAGCACTTGATAAAGTAGCTTTTCTTCGCCATGGAGTTTGACGATCGGCTGGTACATCAACTGAATTCTGCCAGACTCAATAGCCTCTTGGACTTTATCGAGCATTTGCACATCTTGTTCACTGCCAGCCGCTCGGACTGCTTTGTTAAATACTTTAAAGCCGTTACCGTTGTCGACTCTCGCTGAGGCACTTATTGCATCAGATAGTATTTGTGCGGGGTCGCTACTGCTATCACCGACTGGACAAATACCGATACTGAAAGTAATTTTTATTGTGTGACCCTCAATATCGAACAAGTGGCTGCTGACTTTTTCACAAAGTTCTTGCGCCATGTCTCTTGATTTAATCCCGGCTGAGTTTGGTAATAACATACTGAAAGAGTGATCACCAATTCGCGCAAGCAAGAATTCTTCTTTTACTTGCTCTGACAACCATTTTGAACAATCAACAGTAATTTGATCAGCACCCGCAATACCATATTCGCCTAATATTTGCTCATGTTGGTCGTAGGTAATGTAGAGCACGCTATAAGTTTCTGCTTGGTCGTTAGCCGATTCAATAGCGTGTTGTAATTGATCGGTAAAGTAATTTTTATTATATAAATCGGTAAGCGTATCTTGCGCGCTTAGCTCTTTTAACTTCTCTTCTAGTTCGGCATTGTCTGCGGCCGGACGGATTAATAATTGAGTACAAACTTCGTCATCATAGTTCGCTGTAGAAAGCGTCATAATCGCTTCAAAATGACTGAGGTCTGATTTTGTGCCGGTGAAGCTGAAGTTTTGTTGGTCACTTGTCGCCGATATCGATTTTAAATATTGACGAAACTCGTCTTGGCTTTCTTTAGCAATCATGTCCAAAGCTGGAACACAAAGGAGTTCGTCGTGGTCACTGTACTCGAATAATTCTAGGTAAGCATTATTGGCATAGACATGCATGCCATCGTGAACATAGGCGATTGCATCTTGTGAATTATCAAGTAGCAAGGTGCAACGTTTTTCAGTTGCTTTTAATTGTAAGTCTGATTGAGTCTTTCCGCGGCGAGTTTCTAAACTGGCGAGCTCTCTTTCTACTTTTAGGCAAAGCAAGTCGAGGTTAGCTTTGGTTACCCCATCAACAGCGCCATAGCGCATACATTCAATCAAAATGTCATCTGAATGCTCATTCATCATCACAATACAGGGAATGTCTCTGCCAAATGAGTCGATCTGTTCTATCGCTTGTTTTGCAGAGAGCTCTTGATGTTCGAGATCTGCGATAAGTAAGTCAGAAACGCCTTTCTCCAGCGCCGTCGACAACTCTTCAGTGGTGAGAACCTGGGTCGCACGAACGGCAAAGCCGCGATTTCGTAGCGAATTAATAATGACCTCAGCCTGATTTGAAGAGGGCTCGAGCAAAAGTAAATGGATTGTTTTTATTTTTGCGGTCATTCGATGTCAGTATCTCTTTAATTTTCAAGGTTAAATTGTAGCTGAGATCATGCAAACACAAAAGAGACACGGATCAAATATTTATTAAACACTGGTTAATATTTATTGAGACAATAGTCTAAGTATGCCGGTTTGTCTAAAAAATAAACAGCAGGTGTGCCATAGCCGTTCGAAAAGGATGAGTGATTGTGATCCTGTCTGTGCTAGACCAGGTCCCAAACTCCATCTAAATCATCCGGTCCAAGGGGAGATTGAGGACTGTTTTTTTGTTGCGCTGCTCGCTCACTACCGCCTATCCGCTCGAAATGAAATTGGCGATAACTGCTCGTTGCTGCGACCTCTTTCGATAACCTCGCATCGTACTTTTCGTCTTTATCGTGAATGCGGACCTTACTATTGAGGGTAAACGATAATGAATTTGTCAGCATAGTCGCTGGCTGACCGACGCCAGTCAAAGCTGGTAGCAGTAATGCGCGTTGAAATTCATTGGCTGAACCACGAGAATTTCGTAGTTGGATGTCGACAGGTTTTGCTCCCGGCGCGAGCAGTTGCACTCCCATCTGCACATGACTGCCTTTTGGTTGTCGTTTGACCCAGCGAACCACGCCAATGTTCCAATGTTCATCAGCTTCGTGAGTCTCTTCAAGAAAGCCCAAAACCTCGCCCGTTTGTGCATGACTCGGCAACTCTTCGGATTTGATTTCAATGCAATAACCATTGGGGCTCATGTTTAAGAGTTTGACTTCTTGTGATTTGTAGCTGTCGCGCAAAATGGTATCTCGGCTTCGATGAGAACTCTGATACATTTTTTCGCGCGCAGCTTCGTATTCTTTCTCTTTTTCTGTTTGGTACAGCTTTTCCCAAACATCTTTGCTGGGCGCACCTGACGAACTTAAATAATCAAAAGTTTGCTTTTTAGCTGTATCTTTTGCCACAGCAACTTCGGTGAGGGTGGCATTTTTAAGGCTGCCTTCCATCGCATCCAATGTTGTTCTCGTATTATTTTGGGGTTTATTATCTTCTTCGGTCACCATTTTTAAATGGTAATGGGTCGCGCCCAGTCCAAAACTAATATTCGCGCTGCCTTGACATCCGGTTCTGGCAAACGCTCTGTGAGCCCCCTGATTCCAGCATTGTATCAAGTGTTTGATCAACATAATTTTTCGGCTGCTGGCTTGATTCACCTCATGAATATCAGCCAACATTAGGTTGAGTTTGTCGACAGCATCAAACGCCGTTAGTTTAAGGGTAATGTCGTTCTCAGTGGATTTATAAAGCGACTTGTGAACTGGAGGCTGAGAGCCATTGAGGGCGATGACATAGTGGTGTTTGTTGTAAGCGTGACTTTTTAGCGTGACTGAAGCGACCAGCTCAGGAATAATCTGCCAGAGCATATCGATTTCACGTTGCCGCAATTGATATGGGCTGGCAACGCTCATCAATAGTATTTGAGTAAAAATATCATTGACTGATAAATCGATATCAAATGCACTAATCGATACTTTTTGTTCGTTAAGCTCCAGGTTTCTGGCAATTTGATACAGGCAATATAGTTCTCTCCAAACTCGTTTGGGAATCGATGCGTACAATTGATAACATCTCAGAATCACATGACCATGAAACTTGATTGCTAGCACCAGCGCGGTTGCCATTTGCTTTCGCTGAGACCGTTTGAGATCGACTTCGCCGTAGTAAGACTCAATGACTGAGTGGTAGCCAATTGACAATTCAGTCTGAATCGCCTGTAACAATGCCGCGACTTTTTTTTGCTTTTCAGTCAGCGCGATCCGATTGTTGATAAACTGTTTTTCGAGTGATGTGATTAATTTGCTTGCAACCGGTCCTATTGTGTTAAGAATTGATAGGCGTTTGTCCGGGTCAAGAATCGCTTGATTAATGTCGACTAGTAACCGGTATACGCGTTGAGAACTATCGCCAACATTCGCCATCGGGAGATTTTTAACCCAATTTGCCACTTTCCTTGGCGTCAACTCGAACTCAGGTTTGTAGTAAACCTGTATTTCTCGAATTGTTAAACCAGACTTCCCTAATTTCATTTAAATTCCTAACAGCTTGAAATTTATGGCTAATTTTGTTCGAACAACGAGCCATATTAAGAAATTTACCTTAAATAATTGTGAAAATCATTTAAATTCTCACTTATGTCGAAAAAACACTCGGAAAGTCGCAGTCTAGTGCTGTAACGGAGAGTTTGAACTACATCATTCAGGCAGACTCCTACTTCAAAATAGCCACCCATTGTTCATATTCTACAGAAAATGCCTGTTTAAAAGCTTAGTACAATAATACCGCAAATGCCTGTAAACAGGGCTTTCTAGACGACTAACTGGCAGTCTAAGCTGACAGATGCGTCTTTTTAGCACCCTAGCTCGGTTTTGTAGTGCTTCAATGGCGCCACAGAAGGTCAAGCGACAATCGTTTTTGCCGGCCTACCTGGCTCTTCCATCGCCAGCCTTGGTACGAGATAACCCGGTAAACGATTTCGCATGCCACTAATGAGTGTTTTCGCAGTGTTCATGGGTAAGTCAAAGTGTGCAGCGCCTGCAACTTTGTCGAGACAATGAAGGTAATAAGGAAGGATTCCGGTTTGGAATAGCCTTTCGCTCAGCTCGCAAAGTGCGTCAAGGTTATCGTTGATGTGTTTAAGGAGAACACTTTGATTGAGCAGAGTCACACCGGAATGTTTCAAGTCATTGACTGCTCTGCTGAGCAATGGGTCAATTTCATTACCGTGATTGATGTGCAAAACAATCGAGCAATCGAGATTTGAGCTCGCCAAGGTTTGACAGAGTTGGTTAGTGACTCGTTGGGGAATAACAACGGGAAGTCGCGTGTGGATTCGTAACCGTTTAAGGTGCGGAATGTTATCGAGTTGTGAAATTAAGTTGCGTAACTGGTCATCACTAACCATGAGCGGATCGCCGCCACTTAGAATCACTTCAGTGATTGATTCTGAGTTTCGTACATACTCAATCGCCTTATTGAGCTGGTCGCCGGTTGCCATTTTGTCTTGATAAGGAAAATGGCGCCGAAAACAATATCGGCAGTTTACTGCACAGGCTGCGGCAAGAATTAAAAGAACTCTACCATGATACTTGTGGAGTAAACCGGGTAGTTGATTTTGGGTCTCATCGAGAGGGTCAAATGAGTAATCGGGGACTTCTAGCTCCTCTAGGTGACTGGTGAGGACCTGCAAAAGTAAGGGATCCTTGGCATCTCCTGGTTTCATCTTGTCAATGAAAGGCTGTGGTACGCGGGTACTAAACGGATTATTTTCAGACAGACTAAAATCCAATGACTTTGGATCGACTGCGACCGTTTCGAGTAACGTAAGTGGGTCTTTAATTGCGGTTTTTAACAGCTTTTTCCATGCAGGGACCTGACAATCTACTTGAGAAACGGGTATTATTGGGCTCATCGTATTCATCGGCGTATTCTACATCAGTTACACCAGATGTATAATCAGCAAAATGGCTCAATTGGTGAAAAACAGCGACAGTCTAAAAGTTGCTACTGTTAACAGCAAGTATTGTGAACAGTAAGTATTATGAATAGTAAGTAATATGAACTGTAACTAGCGTGAATAGTATGAACACAAGGTATCGTCGCGCAAACGAACCAACGAGTCGATAAATTTGAAAGTGTCAAAATAAAAGAATAGAAAGAGAGAGTATTCATGGCAACATATACGACTAACGACTTTCGTCCGGGCTTAAAATTTATGCTCGACGGTGAGCCTGTAGCTATTGTCGAAAATAACTTTGTTCGTCCAGGTAAAGGACAAGCATTTGCAAAAACAAAAGTCCATTATTTATTGACTGGCAGGATGGTAGAAAAGACCTTCAAGTCAGGCGAAAGCTATGATGTTGCAGACGTTATGGAAACCGATATGGAGTATCTTTATACCGACGGTGAGTTTTGGCATTTTATGGACCCTGCATCATTTGAGCAGGTTGCAGCGGATGAAAAAGCCGTTGGCGAAAACGCAAAATGGTTGAAAGAGCAAGAGTCATGCATGGTGACTTTATTTAACGGAACACCGATTTCAATAACGCCACCCAACTTTGTCGTCCAAGAAGTCGTTGAGACTGATCCTGGACTCAAAGGAGATACATCGGGCAGCGGTGGTAAGCCGGCAACCTTAGAGTCTGGTGCGGTAGTTCGCGTGCCATTGTTTGTTCAGATCGGTGAAAAAATCAAAGTTGATACCCGCAGTTGCGAGTATGTTTCTCGCGCATAGAGGTCTGTGGGAGCGTTCAGATAAAAAGCCGCATTCATATGCGGCTTTTTTACGGTTAGATTTTTAATCTAGGGGTTACCAAGCGTTGATTCAATTGGTTTTTAGAGATGTAACCTTTCTAGTGGTTTAACAAGAGTTTAAATAACAGTGCAGGGCGAAAATACCAACCAGGTTTCTCAAATTTTAAATCTGAGAGCAAAAACTAAAGCGTTAATTAGAGATTACTTTTTACAGCATCAAGTAATCGAAGTGGACACGCCATTACTCGCCAAGTACTCAGTGACCGATCCGTACATGTCGCAACTTGAGGCAAACAACCTTCAAGGAAAAAGCCACGGGTTTTTGCAGACTTCTCCTGAGTACTCAATGAAAAAACTATTGTGCCATGGCGCTGGGGATATTTATCAATTTGACAAAGCATTTCGCGCTGATGAGAGCGGCGAGCACCATCGGACAGAATTTACAATGTTGGAATGGTATCGTATCGGGTGGGATGATCAGCAATTAATGGATGAAGTCCATCGAATCATTCAATTGTGCGTTGGCTCGATTGAGCGAATCGATATCAGCTATCGCGATGCCTTTATTCGATATCTTGCAATCGATCCTTTTACCATTGATGAGCGCGAGCTTGCCGAATTTGCGACGAAATTGTTAGGTGAATTACCCGGCAATATGTTGTTTGATAATTATTTAACCTTGCTTTTCTCAACTAAGGTTGAAAGTCAATTTGAAGCAAACAAAGTCACTTTTGTTTACGATTTTCCTGCGAGCCAAGCGGCATTGGCAAAAATTGTTGAGACTGAGTATGGGCTCATTGGTAAGCGTTTTGAGGCTTACGCGGGAGGTCTTGAACTCGCTAATGGTTTTGATGAACTCACCGAACCAGACACTCAATTAAAGCGCTTCCAAGAAGAAAATGATACCCGCCGACAATTGGGATATCCGCAGGTTGAAATCGATAGACAATTAATTCGTGCCATGGAGCGAGGACTTCCAGCTTGTGCTGGCGTCGCGCTTGGGTTTGATCGATTACTGATGCTTAAGTGGGGGGTCAATGACATCAGCCGAGTGTTGCCCCTCGAAAACTTACCTTAATTGCTGCGGCGCTATTACCGCAGAAGTTTGGATGACGACGGGTAGATTAGGTTAGCCTTTTGTCACCAGTTTCTGACCGAGAATAACGTCGCCGCCAAGTTTTATCGACTCAGCCCATTCCCAGTTTTGGTTTTCCATTAAGAGCACGACGGTCGAGCCAAGTTTAAAGCGCCCCATTTCTTCACCTTTAGCGAGGGTTATTTGCTCTTCGCCTTGATAATGCCAATGCCTAACTTCTTTGCGGGTCGGCGGTGTGACGGTTCCTGCCCATACGGTTTCGACGCTGCCAACAATCGTCGCGCCTACTGAAACCAGCGCCATTTTACCAAATGCAGTATCAAAATAAGCGACGACCCTTTCATTTCTTGCAAATAGATTGGGGACATTATTCGCGGTGAGAGGGTTTACTGAAAAGAGCTTGCCCGGAATATGGCTCATACTAGTGAGTTTTCCCTCACAGGGCATGTGAATACGATGATAATCTTTAGGTGCAAGGTAAATCGTGCAAAACTCGCCGTTATTAAAGACATCTGCTTTCTCTTGGTCGCCACCAAGAATTTCTAGTGCGCTGTAATGGTGCTTTTTGGCCTGGATGATTCGCCCATTTTCGATTTTACCAAATTGGCTCATGGCTCCATCCACAGGTGAACAAAAACTGTTTTCGTCCTGATCAATTGGGCGCGTTTCCAGTCTTATTGCTCGTGTAAAAAAGTCGTTAAAACAGTCGTATTCGGTTAATTCGGGTTGAACCGCAATCGACATATCAATTTGATAAGCCTCAGCAAACTTTTGAATAAACCAGTTTTTAAACCAAGTGACTCGCGACTCTGCGAGTTTACCGGCTGCAATCGAAACCGCATGCTGTGGGAAGAGGTACTGGCTGGTGACTTTTAACTGATCAATAAATGACATTTATCTAACTGGTTGCTTTAAAACAAAGAGCGGATTTTACCGGCAAATAGGGCTTTTGCCTAGCAATGCCCCAATTTCCTTTACAATTGGCAACAAATCGGCCGATTTCCAGCGCAAATTCAAATATTTAACTATATTTAGAAAGGTTAATTGTTGTTGAGAGCAGGATAGATGACTGTATTAATTGGCGCTGTTATCGTGATAGTTGCCGTTTTGGGGGGATATGTCTTGGCGCATGGCGAACTGATCGCTTTGTGGCAACCCTTTGAGCTCATCATAATCGGCGGAGCAGCCTTTGGGGCTTTTATTATCGCCAATCCTGCTAAAGTGACCTGGTCGACTTTCAAGCATTTGCCTAAACTCTTTGTCTCGAGTCGTTTCAATAAGCAGTTTTATCTTGAGCTGCTTTCGCTGTTTTATCAGCTTTTTAATGTGATTCGTCGCGAAGGGCTTATTGCAATAGAACGGCATGTAGAGGAGCCGCAAAACAGTGATTTATTCACGCGTTTTCCAATCATTATGAAAGATGAGCATGCGCTGCATTTTATTTGTGATTATTTGCGGCTTATGGTGATTGGTGATATGACCTCTTACGAACTAGAGAACTTGATGGATATCGAGCTAGAAACTCACCATCACGAAACGCTCGCACCTGCTCACGCACTCCATAAAGTTGCTGACGCTTTACCTGGTTTTGGTATTGTCGCCGCGGTTCTCGGCATTGTGATTACCATGCAGTCATTGGGAGGACCACCGGAGATCATCGGTTTACATGTTGCGGCAGCGCTGGTTGGGACTTTTTTGGGGATTTTGCTCGCCTATGGATTTGTGGCACCAGTTTCTAATGCAATGGAATACCAAGCACAAGAAGAGAGTAAGTTTTACGAGTGTATGAAAACTTGTATATTGGCCACGGTAAACGGCATGCCGCCGCAAGTAGCCGTTGAATTTGGCCGCAAGACTTTGGCAAGCGATGTTCGCCCCGATTTCTATGAATTAGAAGTCTGCGTCAAAGGAATTCGTTGAGAATAAGGTAAAATTTGTATGGCTGAGGAACTGGATAATTCCAGACCGATCATCATTAAGCGCGTCAAAAAATCTTCCGCGGGTCATCATGGCGGAAGCTGGAAAGTCGCTTTTGCTGACTTTGCCACGGCAATGATGGCCTTTTTCTTATTGTTGTGGTTGATGGGAAACACCACAGAAGAGGAAAAGGATGCGATCTCTGGTTATTTTAATGACCCATCCGGTTTTGCTGAAAAGGCTGGTGCGGCGCCTACCGTAATCGGTGAAGGCGGGGCAAATACCGGGGTGATTGAAATGCCTGTTGTTCGACCGGAGTTAGAAGTTAATGAGGAAAATGCCGATTCTCAGCCTCGTTCGATGACGGAAGAAGAAATCCGCAAAAAAGCGGAGGACCAAGAAATTGCTCAATTAAAACAGCTCCAGCAACAGCTTGAAGAAATGGTTGAGAACAATGATGCGTTTCGCCAATTTAAGGAGCAGGTAATTTTTGATATCACGCCTTCGGGGTTGCGCATTCAAATTGTTGATAAAGATAAAAGGCCAATGTTTGATAGTGGTAGTGCCGAGCCAAAAATCTATTCTAAACTGATTTTAAGAGGGCTTGGCGAAGTGTTAAAAGCAGTTCCGAACAAAGTGAGCATCACTGGCCATACCGACGCCACGCCATATATCGAGAGAGAAGACTACGGCAATTGGGAGTTATCGGCTGATCGGGCTAATTCAGCGAGAAGAGAACTGATGGTCGGTGGGATTAGCGAAGCGAAAGTTGCTCGAGTTGAGGGGTTTGCTTCATCGATTTTATTTGATGCAGAAAGTCCCTATAACCCGATTAATCGAAGAATTGCCATTATCGTGCTAAAAAATAGCGCCGCTGAAGATATTGAAAAACAAGTATTAGGTATTAATTAGGAAGTTTAAATGACGCCAGTCGATCAAATTACTGATACAGACTTTAAAAAGACGCCATTAGAAAAAGCGCTTTTTCAGATCACTGAATGCGCGGTTACAACAACATCCATAGAAGAGTATTCGAAAGAACTTCACAGCATCATCAAGCAACTGATGTATGCGAAGAACTTTTTCGTTGCGCTATATGAACAAGACCAAAGTCTAGTCAATTTTGTTTATATTGTTGATGAGTACGATACCAGTATTAGCAAGGAAATTAATACCCTTTCTGTTGAAGAATTACGCCGAACACTTACCGGTTACATGTTGCGAACCGGTAAGATCCAGCATCTTTCCAAAGCAGATGTGAAGCGGTTGGGTGAGAAAAACGTGATCGATCATGTGGGTACTGACAGTTATGATTGGTTAGGCGTTCCGCTGAAATACAAAGACGAAGTGATGGGCGGTATGGTGATTCAGAGTTACCGTGAGGATATTTCTTATGGCAAACATGAAGAAGCGATCCTTCAGTTTGTCGCTCGCCAGATAGCTTTAGTACTCAAAAGTAAACAATCCGAGCGGGCGCTGCTCGATGCTAATTTAGTCCTTGAACAACGAGTCATTGAGCGGACTCAAGATTTAAAGAGAATTAACAGTGCCTTATCAAAAGAAGTTAAAGAGCGGAAGAAAAGTCAGGAGATTCAGGCGGCACTGTTTCAAATTTCTGAATTAGTCAGTACAACGGAGAGCTTACGAGAGTTTTATCACAGCGTCCACCAAGTGATTAAGCGATTAATGTATGCGGAAAACGAATACATTGCGATCCTCAATGAAGATGGAAACAAGATCGATTTTGCTTATTTTGTTGATCAGCATGATGAGCAGCCAGGCCCCAGAGATTTTTCGGGGAACCCTAACAGTGGTGGCTTTACCGAGAAAGTTTTAGCGACGGGTAATACTTTTTTGTATCACAGAAATGATGACTATTATGGTGTGGTTGGTTCTGAGCGCTGCGTCAGTTGGTTGGGTGTTCCGCTCAAAGACAAGCATCGGGTCTTTGGTATTCTCGCAGTGCAAAGCTACGTGGACGACGTTGTTTATACGCGAGATGATCAGGTTGTTTTGCTAACCATTGGACAGCAAGTCGCTAATGCAATTCTCCGCAAAAAAGATTCAGATTCGTTGATTCAAGCCCATGAAAGCTTAGAGCGGCGAGTCAAAGAACGAACTTTTGAGTTAGAAAAAACCATTGAGAAAAGAAAGATTGTTGAAAAACGTCTTGAATTTGAATCACTTCACGATGCATTAACAGGCCTACCCAACAGGTTACACCTTTCTAACACATTGAACGAATTGTTACAGCTAGAACCAAGCGAAAGAAAGAACCCATTAGCATTGTTATTTTTGGATTTAGATCGGTTTAAAATCATTAATGACAGTCTTGGACATCATGTTGGTGATTTGTTTTTAATTGAAGTTGCTAAACGCTTAAAAAGTTGTTTACGTAGCGATGATATGGTGGCCCGACTTGGGGGAGATGAGTTTTGTGTACTGATGCCAGTAATGGACGATAAAAACGCCGCATTTAAATTAAGCACTCGGATTCTCGCAGAGCTAAAAAAACCCGTGGAGGTTGCCAATCATTCGCTGATTACCAGTGCGAGTATAGGTGTCAGATTGGCAGAAAGTCATGAAACTTCTGCTGAAACAATAATGAGTGACGCTGATGCAGCAATGTATCAAGCGAAGCATCAAGGCAAAAACAGGTTCTGTTATTTTGATGCAAACATCAAAAAGTTAGTAACCAGCCGCATGAAAATGGAACGTGATTTACGACAAGCGGTTTCCGAAAAGCAATTGTTTTTAGTTTACCAACCTATTGTCAATATTCGAACCAATCAAATTGATGGATTAGAAGCGCTTGTGCGGTGGGAGCATCCGGAAAATGGTTTAGTCAGTCCAGCTGAGTTTATTCCGGTGGCGGAAGAAACAGGATTAATTGTAGAGATTGGTGAAGAAGTAATTAGGATGGCATGCGAAGCCTTGGCAGAATTTAAGCAAGAATCGATACTTAAACACCTTTATGTGAATGTCAATGTTTCATCACTCCAAGTACTGGCTAGGACGCTTGACGATCACATCAGACAAAATTTACTACAAATGGGATTAGACTCTTCGTCACTCAACATTGAAATTACCGAGAGTATTTTAATAGAAGACTATAAAGCGGCAATGAGTTTCGTGAGAGAGTTAAAGTCCATGGGAGTCCAAGTTTATTTGGATGATTTTGGTACCGGTTACTCGTCACTGAGTTATTTACATAAGTTTCCATTTGATGCGATTAAACTGGATCGTTCTTTTATAAACGCGCTTGGCGAGTCGGGACAAAACCGGGCGATTGTTGAATCTATCGGCCAATTAGCACACTCGTTGGGGATAAATATTGTTGCTGAAGGTTTAGAAACTAAAGAGCAGTTGGAAGTTATTGAGCAAATGAATTATGACCTTATCCAGGGATTTTATTTTGCAAAGCCGATGAAAATTCAAGAGGTGAAAGCCTTTGTCAGCCAATTTGAAATAGACGATTAATTGTTTGTCTCTTCGTTGGCGATTATTTTACAGTAACTTAACCAACGGCTTTCGCTGATTTCGCCTGTTTTTACGGCATTGATGATGGCGCATCCTGGCTCATTGACATGCTTACAATCCCTGAATTTACATCCGCCGATGTGCGGATCAAATTCCACAAAGCCATTTGCCACGGTATGACTATCCATATGCCAAAGGCCGAATTCGCGAATTCCCGGTGAGTCGATAATGAACCCTTCATGCTGCAATTCATCAGAGTCGAATAAAAATAATTGAGACGCTGTAGTCGTATGTTGCCCCAAGCGAGAGTTACTCGACACTAAATCGACTTTGCTATGTTGACTAGGAAATAGCCGATTAATGATCGACGATTTTCCAACCCCAGACTGACCGACTAATACGCTACTGATGTCTTTAGCGATTGTTGCTAATTCGTCAATACCCTTGCCATTTTTTGTGCTAACAAACGTCACTGGATAGCCTAGCTGTTGGTAGGTTTGGAGCTGAGCCTCGATCTGTTGATTGTTGAATTCTTCGCTTAAATCCCATTTGTTAGCGATGATATGAACAGGGATTTCCGCATCTCTTATTGCCACTAGATAACGGTCCAGAAGTAAGGCGGAAAAGTCAGGAAGCGGAGCGATAACAACAAATACTTTGTCGATATTGGCAACCACTGGCTTCAAACCCTGATGTGGAGATGGTCGTTGAAGCACACTGTGGCGCTCATGAATAGTTTCGACAACACCTTGCTGGTTCGGATCCAGACGAAACCGAACTTTGTCTCCTGGAACGGGAGCCCCTAAGTTTTGTCTGAGGTAGCAACGAAACTTTTGGTGATCTTTCAGAGCGAGAACATCAGCCTGCTCGCCGTATCGGCTGACGAGTAATCCTTCCATTGGCGCAGATAAATCGCCGAGCTCTTCGGCTTGGGATTGTTTATTGAGGCGTTTTCTTTGGGTTTTAGCGACCTGTCTTTTTTGTCGTTGGGTCAGCTTGTCTCGTTTGGCCAAAAAGGATCTCGTTAGCTATCGATGATTGATTCATTTAATATTGAGGGCATTATATACTATCTTATACATAAGACTATCGAATAAACTTGTCTTTGCGCTTAGTGACAGTGCGCTTAGATTGTTAGTTGAAAGATTTATCTCAGCTTGGTCTAGTAAAACCTTCTTTGGAAAATTAACTTTGACGAACTAAGGAGAAAATGTGTGGTTGAAGAAAGTAACTTGATTTGGATTGACTTAGAGATGACTGGGCTTGATCCGAACAAAGAAAGAATTATCGAAATCGCCACCATTGTCACCGATAAAGACTTAAATATCCTGGCGGAGGGGCCGATGATGGCGGTGTCTCAACCTCAATCGCTGTTAGATGCGATGGACGCTTGGTGTACAAAACACCATGGAGAGTCAGGTTTAACCCAACGAGTGATTGATTCGACGGTTTCTGAGTCCGATGCAGAGAAAGCGACGATTGAATTTTTAGCGCAGTGGGTCCCCAAAGGTAAGTCACCTATGTGCGGCAACAGCATCGGTCAAGATAGACGCTTTCTCGTTCGCTATATGCCGTCGCTTCATGATTATTTTCATTACCGAAATTTAGATGTAAGTTCGATTAAAGAACTGGCAGTGCGCTGGAAACCGCAAATTATGGCCGGTTTTAAAAAACAAAATAAACATTTGGCGCTCGATGACATTAAAGAATCAATTGAAGAGTTGAGCTATTATCGCGAGCACTTTATTGACTTAAGTTAATTGGTCAATAGCTTGAGTCAGGTAGACTAACATCATCAATACAGGTATTTGCTGGTAATAGGCAATCGGCGCCTGTTCAGTTTTGCAATCTAAGGTGGCTTGTCACCGCCGAGTTTGATACCGCTTTTCGTTTATCCAAACGTCGAGCATTTGGGGGATCTGATGAAATTACCACAACCGCCAACTGGTCCACTTTTCACTGCGCAACAGGTTCGAGGCATTGAATTAACTTATGCTGAAACGAGCGATCAAGGAACCTTCCCACTGATGGAAAAAGCCGGCCAAGCGGCATTTGATTGCTTGTTACAATATTGGCCTGATGCACGAAAAATTCTCGTCTTAAGCGGTAAAGGCAATAATGGCGGCGATGGATATATTGTTGCGGCGCTAGCTAAATCGGCAGGTTTTGAAGTCACTTTGTGTTGTTTTTGCGAGCCAGAAAAACTTCAAGGTGACGCCAAAATCGCCTACGAACAATTACAAAAATTTGACATTGCAAGGGCTGATTGGTCGGAAATTGATCTCAACGACTACCAAGTCTTAGTCGATGCAATGCTCGGTACTGGAATAAGCGGAGCAGTGAGAGCTCCTTTCATTGAACCAATCGAGTCGATCAACCGTCATGAGATTCCGGTGCTCTCTATTGATATTCCTTCTGGACTCAATGCGAATACGGGTGAAGTGGTTAATTGTGCGATAAAAGCGCAAATTACGATGACTTATATTGGACTGAAACAAGGCCTCTACACAGGGGATGCCGCCGATTTCCGCGGTAAAGTATTAGTTGACGGTTTGGATATTTCGACGCAATGTTTTACTGCTTATGAAAGTGAAGTTCAAGCAGAAAACTGGTTCACTTTGAATCATCGATTAGCGCCCCGTTTACCCTCCGCTCACAAAGGTGCCAATGGTCATTGTGTCATTATTGGCGGAGCAAACGGCTACACGGGAGCGGCTATTTTGGTATCTAAAGCAGCGGCTCGGTGTGGCGCAGGGTTAACCTCTACTTGGCTAGAAGGTGGGGCCTTAGCGTTGGTGTCAACCTTTCCCGAAGTTATGGCAAAAAATATCCCTGAGCATGAGGTGATGTCGCAAGTGAATGAGCTATCGGTGCACCATGTTTTAGTTATTGGGCCCGGCCTTGGCAAAAAAAATTGGGGGCAAAGTTGGATGTCAGCCGTCACTAAACATGACGGTTTTGATTCGATGATGAAGGTCATAGATGCAGACGGACTTAACTGGCTTGCGCAAAATCATCTAACCAATGAAAAGTGGGTGCTAACGCCACATCCTGGAGAGGCTTCACGGCTTCTCAACAAAAAAGTCAACGCTATCAATGCGGACCGTTACGCGGCGGCACGAGAAATTGCCAAAAAGTACGGTGGCGTTTGCGTTTTGAAAGGTGCGGGCACTGTCATTGCCGATCAATCGGGTAAAACCATCGTTTGCCCTGTGGGTAACCCCGGAATGGGAACCGGTGGAATGGGAGATGTTTTATCCGGTATTGTCGGTGGTTTGCTTGCCCAAGGCATTTCACTATTTGAGGCTGCTACATTGGCAGTGGTTATTCACGGGGAAGCTGCCGATCGCGCCGCGGGAGAAAATGCTAATTATCGCGGACTAATTGCGAGTGATTTATTTGCCTATTTGCCGCAATTAGTCAATCCGCCCATCAGCGAAAAGTGTTAACATAGCGCGAAATTTTGGCTTGGATCGAATGCTTTGAAGTTCTTGATATCAGACGAGCGGGCAACAGAAAAACTGGGGCGCGAAATCGCGGCTTTGCTGCCCAAAAAATGCTTAATTTTTTTAAATGGACCACTAGGCGCTGGTAAAACGACCTTAGTTCGTGGAATCTTGCGAGCTGCCGGACACCAAGGTAGCACCAAAAGTCCCACCTACACGTTAGTTGAACCTTATCAACTGGAAGATTGTCTATTTTATCACTTTGACCTTTATCGCCTCGGCGACCCTGAAGAGCTCGAGTACATTGGTATTCGTGATTATTTAGACGAGCAAGCCGTCTGCTTAGTTGAGTGGCCCGAAAAAGGGCTTGGTTTCATCCCGCAAGCCGATTTAACCATCGAATTAGACTATGAAGGCGAATCAAGAAGTATTACACTGGACGTCAAGTCCAGTGAGCTAGCGCTTAAACTAGCTGAAAAATTGACTGGGCACTATAAGTTACTACAATAAAAACAATGCGTTACTTAATGAAGTTGAAGTTATTGATTAAATTGCGGTATGGTTAATCAAACAGGTTGTCTTGATGGGTGTTGATTTGTTAACGAAACTAGCCAAGTTTTGTTTGTATATAGTGTTAGTTGTGCACTTTACATCGCCGGTATTGGCAGGCGAAGTGAAGGGTGTTCGTTTATGGCAAGATCCAGAAAAAACGCGGGTGGTTATTGATCTGACTAACGCCCCTAAATACCAAACCAAAACCCTCCAAAACCCCTATCGCTTGTTTGTGGATATCGAAAAGGCAGACCTGAATCTCGACTTGACGAAAGTCAATCTTCCGGGAGATCTTGTCAAAAAGGTGCGTGCAGGAAAGCAAAAAGATGGTGATCTTCGCTTGGTTTTAGATTTAAAAAATGATGTCACTTGGAAGCACTTTACGCTAGAGCCTCATCAAAACTATGGCCATCGACTTGTCATCGATTTGCGGGATAAGAATTCAAAGAAAACAGTGGTTAAGACCGCGAAGTCGGCGATTAAAAATGAAAACCGGGATATTATTATTGCCATTGATGCTGGGCACGGAGGAGAAGATCCTGGCGCAGTGGGAAAACGGGGTACTTTAGAGAAGAATGTTAATTTGGAGGTTGCTAAGCGTTTGGCCCGGTTGATTGATAAGGAGCCGGGTTTTAAAGCCTTTCTCACACGAACCTCTGATTACTATGTTGGGCTAGAAAAGCGAACCAAACTTGCGAGAAAAAACAAAGCCGATCTTTTTATCTCTCTGCATGCAGATGGGTTCACCGATCCAAGGGTTAAGGGCGCGTCCGTCTGGACTCTGTCGAGAAGAGGTGCGAATACTGAGATGGGTAAATGGTTAGAGCAAAGAGAAAAAAGCTCTGATCTACTCGGCGGTGTTGAGAGTTTACAAAATAAAGATCCGCTGGTTGCTCAGGTGTTACTTGATCTTTCAATGCACTATTCTGTCGGAGAGAGTTTAAAAGCTGCCGAGAAAGTGCGTGGAGAATTGTCGAAGAAAATGGACAAAATGCATGGAAAAGGGATCCGTAAAGCCGCTTTTATCGTCTTGCGGATGCCTGATATACCGGCAATGTTGGTGGAGATGGCATTTATTTCCAATCCGACAGAAGAAAAGCGGCTGCGTACGTCTGCTGAACAAAA
The DNA here is from genome assembly GCF_007004765.1 of Aliikangiella marina. Lineage (GTDB taxonomy): Bacteria > Pseudomonadota > Gammaproteobacteria > Enterobacterales > Kangiellaceae > Aliikangiella > Aliikangiella marina. The sequence goes on along the minus strand of NZ_VIKR01000004.1, from coordinate 361,033 downwards.
CAAAATAGCCAAGGCGGTGTTTACTGGCGTTAAACGTTACTTCAGAAATAACCCACCAGAGGGAACTCGTATCGCCGCGCTGTCAAAGTCCCGTTCTTATAAAGTCAAAAGTGGCGATACGCTTTCGGAAATTGCGCAAAATTTTGGCGTTTCGACCAAGCGTTTGAAGTCCCACAATAAGTTAAAGTCCAACAGCCTACGTATTGGCCAAACGTTGTCTATCCCCGGAGCATAACTTGTCAGATCAAACACGGATTTCGCTGCTCGATAATCGGTTGGCGAACCAAATCGCGGCCGGCGAAGTTGTCGAGCGCCCAGCCTCAGTTGTCAAAGAGCTTCTTGAGAATAGTATTGATGCTGGCGCCTCGCGTATCGAAGTAGATGTCGAGCGAGGCGGCGCACGCTTGATTAGAATTACCGATAATGGGCGGGGGATTCACAAAGATGATATGGGGCTTGCGCTCACTAGACACGCGACCAGTAAAATTAGCAAAACTGAAGACCTCGGTTGTATTCAAACTCTTGGCTTCCGCGGCGAAGCGCTTGCGAGTATTAGCGCAGTCTCTCGTCTCACCTTGACCTCGCGAACACGCGACAGTGAACTTGCATGGCAAGCCAGTGCGCAAGGTAGAGATATGGCTGTTGATATTCAACCAGCTGCGGCTTCTCCCGGGACGCGAATCGAAGTGGCTGATTTATTTTTTAACACGCCTGCGAGACAAAAATTTTTGCGAACAGAGAAGACTGAGTTTAATCATATTGAAGAAGTTTTTAAACGCCAGGCGCTCGCCAATTTTTCAATCGCTTTTATGTTGAAGCATAACCATAAAATCGCAAAGAGAGTGCCTGCTTGTGCTGAGCCTGCTCAATACCTAAAACGGATTGCGACAATTTGCGGTCAACAGTTCGTCGATAGTGCAATCGAATTTAAATGCCAGCATGAGGTTGTTAAGATTTCTGGTTGGCTGGGAAAGCCAAGCTTTCATCGCAGCGAGTCTGATATTCAATATGTATTTATCAATGGCCGTCCGGTCAAGGATAAAACTTTAAATCACGCTGTGCGCCAGGCTTATGAGGGATTGTTACCGCCAGGTCGGATGGCGACTTATATCATTTATTTAAATGTTGACGCTTCGCAAGTTGATGTCAATGTCCACCCAACCAAGCATGAAGTAAGGTTTAGCGAGCAGCGATTAGTTCACGATTTGTTAGCCAAAAGTGTTTCAGATGCATTGAGCGAGCAAGTCGAATTTGTCGAAGCTATTTATCCCGAAAGTAGTGCGATATCAGTGCAAGAAGGTGTTGACGAACTCTCGGCCGTTGAAACATCGGAAAGTTCATTAACTGCCAGGCGACAATCGCGCCACGCTTTGTATCAAACACCGAAGGATGGAGGGAATCTGGAGACTTTTGATTATATTAAAAGTGTTATCAATACGACGAGTCATTTGAATGACCGCTCATCGAAAGTTTCTCAACCTTCCGTATCAGAGCCCACACAAAAAATGGTTACTGGAGGAGCGAGACACAGCGACGAAGCGGGAGCGACGCCCGTTGCTAAAACGACTGCAGTAAATGATTCAGATTTGGTACCGTTGACCGGTGACTACTATTTACTGAGACTCGAAAACGAATGTTTTTTTGCAGATGCTATACGTCTTCTAAGGTATTTCATTAGCAACTTGCTTGAAGGTGATCTTATCGCCAAAAATCGCGCGCTCTTGTTTCCGCAGTCGATTGAATTGTCCCAAAGCTTGCTCGAAGACGCACAGACTCATGATTTGTTGGTAAAGTTAGGTTTCGAAGTTCAACCAGCCGATGCCGAACAAATTCAAATTCGCAAGATTCCCAGTTGGCTTGCACCGTTTGGTAATCAGCTTATTTTTGATTGCCTCGCTGAGTGGCTAATAACAGGCTCGCAAAACAATGACGCATTGGTTGAAGCTATCATTAATCAATTAACTGAATGCGGCCCATTACCTGAAGCGACGTTAGGTGTTTTATCAGGCGTAGCGGGTAATAAGTTGCATCTTGATAAGCTAACGAGTCGAGGCGCGATGCGAGCAGTGACCTCACAAAATATGTCGACAATTTTCAATATGGATAAATAGGTGAAGATTCGTTTTCCCAACAAACCGGTTATTTTTTTAATGGGACCAACCGCGAGCGGAAAGACGGCTATGGCAATAGAGCTCTATCAAACCGGCCTTGTTGAAATCGTTAGCGTAGACTCGGCAATGGTTTATCAGCAGATGGATATTGGCAGCGCTAAACCCACGGATAAAGAGTTAGTGTTGGCGCCTCACCACCTTATTGATTTTCTTGATCCCAAGGAGTCTTATTCTGCCTCACAATTTTCTAGCGATGCGATCGATTTGATCAATGCAATTCATGAGCGCGGCAAAGTACCTTTACTGGTTGGCGGTACCATGCTCTATTTTAAAGCGCTCAAGGATGGATTGGCGGATTTGCCAACATCAAACAGCGAATTAAGAGAACAGCTAAAAACACAGCTAGAATCCGAAGGGGTAGAAGCGTTGCATGAGGCGTTGAGTAAAGTTGATAAGGTGACAGCAAACCGATTACATAAAACCGACACGCAAAGAATTCTCCGAGCACTAGAAGTCTATCAATTGTCTGGAAAACCCTTGTCAGAATTTCATCAGGAACAGCAATTGACAGCATTACCAAACCCTCTGCTTTCGGTTGCCCTTGCTCCCGCAGATCGAAGTGTACTGCATGCAAGAATTGCTAAGCGTTTTGAAAATATGCTCGAAGCGGGATTCGTTGATGAAGTTAAGGGACTTTATTCAAGAGGCGATTTAAATCTTGATTATCCCTCAATGAAGTGTGTCGGCTATCGTCAAGTTTGGCAGTATTTTGATGGCGAATTGACGATTGATGAAGCAGTAGAAAGAGCGATCATTGCGACTCGGCAATTAGCCAAACGGCAATTTACTTGGTTAAGAAGCTGGCCAGACTTGCATTGGTTTGATCCACTGGAACCTAATCAATACCAACTTGGGTTGAATCTAATAACCGATTTTATTCAATCTCATCAACAAACGATTCATTAAAATCTGAGTAGTCACTCCGTAGCTGTTTATCAGTCTTGTTAATTTAAAGCGCAAATATTGTGTATCTTTTGCAGTCTATAAGCTGATGAACTAAAAGGATAAAAACTGACAAACTTTTCATCCAATGGCTGTCACAAAAGGACAGTGAGCAAGGTATACTGATTTAAAAAACGGTTCAGATTATGCAGCAAGCAAAAAAAATTCTCAGAGAAGTCTTCGGCTATCAAGAATTTCGACTCCATCAAGAAGAAATCATCAGCGCATTAGCAAGCGGTAAAGATGTTTTTGCATTAATGCCGACTGGTGGCGGCAAGTCTCTTTGCTATCAACTTCCTGCGCTCTTAAGAGAAGGGGTTGGTGTAGTCATATCGCCATTGATTGCGCTAATGCAAGATCAAGTCGAGGCGTTAAAAATACTCGGTGTAAAAGCCGCTTATTTAAACTCTACGCTTTCGCATCAACAAATTAATTTACTCGAGGCCGATTTGCGAAATGGGAAAATTGATCTTTTGTATATCGCGCCCGAACGATTGCTTAAATCGAAAACCATCGACTTTTTGAGCAGCATTCAAGTCAGCCTTTTTGCGATTGATGAAGCTCACTGTGTCTCTCAATGGGGACACGATTTCAGGCCTGAGTATCAGCAGTTATCGATGTTAGCCAATCATTTTCCTGAAGTACCGAGAATCGCTTTGACCGCAACTGCGGATCAGCGAACCAGAGAAGAAATTATTCAACAGCTTGGATTATCGAGTGCACGACAATTTGTTAACAGTTTTGACCGGCCTAATATTCGCTATACGATCAGCGAAGCTAATCAAAGTCGCGAAAGCTTGTGGCGTTTTATCGAAACCAGTCACCCTAATGATGCTGGAATAGTTTATTGTTTATCACGACGTAAAGTGGAGTCAGTAGCGGATTGGTTGAGTAAAAAAGGTCGAGTGGCGCTACCTTATCATGCCGGTTTAACTAGCGAAGCGCGGAGTGCTAATCAGCAGCGTTTTTTAAGAGAAGAAGGAATTATTATCGTCGCAACCATTGCCTTTGGTATGGGTATAGATAAACCTGATGTGAGGTTTGTAGCACACCTGAGTTTACCTAAAAGCCTGGAGGCATATTATCAAGAGACGGGAAGAGCCGGTAGAGACGGGCAAGCCGCAAATGCCTGGATGGCTTACGGACTGAATGATGTCATCAGCCTAAAACATATGCTGCAACAAAGCGAAGCTGCCGATAGTTTTAAACAAATCAGCCAACAAAAATTAGAGTCGATGCTTGGCTTGTGTGAATTGACGACGTGTCGAAGGATTTCAATATTAAGTTATTTTGGGGAAACTTATCAGCAGCCGTGTGGTAATTGTGACAATTGCTTGTCCCCACCAAAAGGTTGGAATGCTTCTGTTGAGGCTCAGAAAGCCTTGTCCTGCGTGTATCGGACTGGCCAACGGTTTGGTTCTGGTTATGTCATCGATGTTTTGCGTGGTAAAGAAGATCAAAGAATTATCGACAATCAGCATCACCAATTATCAACATTTGGGGTTGGTAGCGAATTGAGTGTGGCCCAGTGGCGCAGTTTACTACGTCAGTTAATTGCGAGAGGTTTTTTATCGAGTAACTATGATCGTTTCGGTGCGCTGAGTCTCACTGAAAAATGTCGTCCATTACTCAAAGGTGAAGCAGAGTTTTTTGCCAGAGAAATGGTCGAAAAAGCCAAAAGCACCAAAAAAGCAACCCCATCGATCGCTAGTATTCATCAATCCCTATTTGACAGTCTAAAAAAGCAACGCAGTGAAATAGCTGATAGCCTAGGTGTTCCTGCTTATATGATTTTTCATGATTCAACGCTAATTGAAATGGCCGAAAGGCGGCCTGATAGTTTGCAACAAATGCAATACATTTCTGGAGTTGGTTCTCGAAAACTCGAGCAATATGGCAAAGAGTTTTTAATGATTATTCAAAACAATCCGTTGCCTGACTTGGTTAATGCCGATTTTAGTGACACTGTTAATGAAACTATGGCACTTGTCTCAGAGGAGATGACTGTTAGGGAAATTGCTCGCCAAAGAGAGTTAACTGAGTCGACTATCTATGGTCACATTGCGGTTGCCATCGAAGAAGGAATTGTCGATCCGATGGACATTCTTGAAATTAGTGAAGAAGACTATCAGTTGATAGTTCAGTCATTGTCACTGTTCGAGAGTAAAGGTTCTTTTAAACAAGTTTTTGAATCACTGGGCGAGACCTTTGATTATGGTGTAATCCGTTGCGTCGCTGCTGCAGAGTCTTACGGTCAATGAGATTTTTTTGTGATAAGGCTAACAATTTCTCAAAAATTGGTTGAACTTATCCACTTACGCCCATACTAATGAGTTAATCTTTATAAGATTAAACTATGAAGTGGGCAAATTTTTAGCAGATGTTGTTATTCAGTGCTAAAATTAGGCTTAGCGAGAATGTTACTAGGCTCAGGGTAGGTATTGCCAGCGAATAAGTACTGGCGCTCATATTGATAACACCCAATTCTTTAAGGGCCAGGAACAGTAAGTTATCGCTTCATTAGTCACACGGATCGTTTTTGTGAAAGTATTGCTATCAGTCTGCAGGCTTTACAAGAACAATAATTAAAGAGACTCGTTAACAATTTAAGTCTCATGATAAAAAAAATAAGGAGACAGTTATGTCAAAAGGGCAATCTTTACAAGACCCTTACCTAAATGCGCTACGTCGAGAACGCGTGCCTGTTTCAATCTTTCTGGTCAACGGAATAAAACTTCAGGGTCAAATAGAGTCCTTTGATCAGTTTGTTGTATTGTTGAAAAACACCGTTAGCCAAATGGTTTACAAACATGCAATTTCGACCGTTGTTCCAGCGAGAAATGTGAAGCTTCCTCATTCAGGTGATTCCGATCACTCAAGTGATAATGGTGGCGACAATGTAGGAAACTTTTAAGCGAAACAGGATTCTCATTTCGCTTAAATTTAAACTAGCGGCCAGCCCAGGTTGAGTCGTTAGGTGCATTCAACTAGTGAAAAGCCAGTTTGGTAATAACCATGCTGGCTTTTTGATTTATAAGGCGAATCTGGTTGCGATGTGTCCGTTGTAGTAAAATGACATCATAAAGGTGTTAAGTGCCAAAAGCCTTTATCTTTAGCCTGGATGAGTCCAGATTGAATCAATAGCTTGCGCTTCGCAAATATCAAAAAGAGTAATATTTTTGTTTGAAAGACATTCCGGCGGTGAAAACGCCATTCTAGTCCACATCGAATTTCCCGATACTCACAATAAAGAAGACAAAGATGAGTTTGTTGATCTCGCTGTCTCAGCTGGGTTGCAAATCAAAGATATTGTCGGTGGTTCGCGAAGCACACCCCACCCTAGATATTTTATCGGTACCGGTAAAGCCGATGAAATTGCTCAGATTGTAAAAGACAAATCTGCAGACGTGGTCCTTTTTAACCATCGACTCTCACCGGCACAAGAACGCAATTTAGAGCGATTGGTAGAGTGTCGCGTGATCGACAGAACGGGGCTAATCTTGGATATTTTTGCCCAGCGAGCGCATACCCATGAAGGTAAGCTGCAGGTCGAGTTGGCGCAATTAAATCACTTATCAACTCGATTAGTTCGAGGGTGGACACACTTGGAAAGACAAAAAGGTGGAATTGGCCTGAGAGGGCCTGGTGAAACTCAATTAGAGACTGATCGGCGGTTACTCAGAGATCGTATAAAAAATATTAGAAAACGTTTGGATAAAGTCGAAAAGCAGCGGGAACAAAGCAGGCGTTCAAGAAAAAGAGGTAGTATTCCGACGGTAGCACTGGTGGGTTACACCAACGCGGGCAAGTCAACCTTATTTAATCGAATTACCGAATCGGATGTTTACGCGGCAGATCAGCTGTTTGCAACCTTAGATCCAACGCACAGGAAAATCTCTTTGGTACCCGGGCAAGAGATTATCCTTTCGGACACTGTAGGATTTATCAGGCATTTACCACACGATTTGGTCGCGGCATTTAAGGCGACGCTCCAAGAAAGCCGCCAAGCAGACATTTTGTTACATCTTATCGATGCGTCAGACGAACGCAGAGATGACAATATAGAGCAAGTGTATGATGTTTTGGAGCAAATAGGTGCACGAAACATCAAAACAATAGAGGTTTTTAACAAAATCGACCGAATCGAACAATTAGGTGCTAAAGTCGAGCCCGGTGTTGACGGATCCGCTGATAGAGTGTGGTGCTCAGCACAAACGGGTGAGGGAATGGATCTACTTAGACAAACGATTAGTCATCAGTTAGATATCCAGTGGCAACACTTGAAATTGAAGCTTTTACCACAAGATTTAGGAATCAGGAGCGAGCTTTACAATCTTAATGTTATTGAGAGCGAAACCGTCTCAGACGACGCAAGCATTAGCCTTGAGATTAATATTAATCAAGCCGATTGGCGTCGTCTCTGTCGCCAAACTGAGGGAAGAATTGAAGCGATGGTTATCGATTCTGCTGAATAGGAGCAGGGTGCTAATCCGGGAGTCTTCTAGACAATAAGTTGGGTAACTTCTGTTGCATAACCGGTTGTCGCTGAATAGAATGAATTAGTTCAAAAAACGAAGTCGAATCAATGACTTCAATTATCAATTGGAGATAACAATGCCTTGGAATGAACCAGGTAACAATAACGGTAACAAAGATCCTTGGGGGAACCGTAACCGACAAGACGGGCCACCGGATCTCACAGAATTGTTAAGCAAAGTCGGAGGAATATTTGGCGGCAAAAAAGGCGGAGGCTCAGGCTCTTCCTCGGGCAGTGCAGGTGGTTTTTTGACTACCGGTCTAATCGTCATTGCGATTATTTGGGGTTTTGTCGGTTTTTACACTGTCAACGAAGCAGAAAGCGGTGTAGTTCTTCGTTTTGGTAAGTACCACGAAACAGTCGGTCCAGGTTTAGGCTGGAGAATGTGGGGTGTTGAACAAATATACAAAGTTAACACCAATGAGCTTTTGCAAGAACGTGTTGAGGGTCGCATGTTGACTCGAGATATCAATATCGTTGATGTCGAAATTGGTCTTCAGTATCGGATTATTGACCCTGAGGATTATCTGTTCAATTTGAGCGATCCGAAACAAGCGTTAACTCAAGCGTCAGAGAGCGCACTCCGTCAAGTACTCGGTGACAACGATGTTGACGCGATATTGACAACAGAGAAAGACAGAATTCGGACTGCCTTACAAGCTGAACTGGTCAACATACTCGATAGCTATCAAGCGGGTATCAAGATTGAAACGGTAACCTTAGAAAGAGCGTTACCACCGCGCCAAGTAAATGATGCGTTTGAAGAAGTTAACCGTGCGGAACAAGATGCGAAAAAAGTCGTCCAAGACGCGCAAGCTTATCGCAACAAAACGATACCTTTAGCCGAAGCTGAGGCAGAGAAGATGCGCCAGCAAGCGGATGCTTACAAGATTGAGGCAATTGCCAGGGCTCGTGGTGAAGTTGCTCGTTTTGAACAGCTTTTACCGCAATATATTGCTGCACCTGAAGTTACTCGTCAACGTTTGTACTTGGAGACGGTAGAGGAAGTCATGTCGCGTTCGACCAAAGTGATGGTCGATGTCGAAGGGGGGAACAATATGATGTATATCCCGCTAGACAAAATTATGAAGCGTGATCAAGAGGAGAACAAATAATGGGTAATAAAACACCAATCGTTGCAGTACTGGTTATTTTTAGTGTCTTTTTATTGTCGGACTCTTTCTACGTGATCAATGAAACCCAGAGCGCGCTCAAACTGCAATTCGGTAAAGTATTAAGAGGCGAAGATAACAAGCCAATTACTTACGGACCAGGTTTACATTTTAAGCTGCCATTTTTTGAAAAAGTTATTTCATTAGATGCAAGAGTGCAGACGATGGACGGCTCACCGAATGTATTTACAACGTCCGATAAACAGTTCTTGGATGTTGATACTTATGTTCAATGGCGAGTGAAAGACTTTTCACAGTTTTATCTGAGAACTCAAGGGCGCTTTAGTGAAGCAGAAAGTGTCCTAGAGCGTTTAGTCGATAATGGTCTGCGTGACCAGTTTGGTCAAAGAACACTGCTGGAAGCGGTTGCTGGTCAGCGAGAGCAATTGATGACTAATATTCGAGACGATGTAAACGCTCGAGTGCCTGATTATGGTATCGAAGTTGTTGATATCCGGGTGAAGAAAGTCAATTACACCAACGAAGTATTACCTAATGTTTACGAGCAAATAGTTTCAGAGCGCCGGGCGACTGCCGCGGAGCGACGTAGTATTGGTAAAAAAGAAGGTAATATCATCATTGCGACAACTGATGCTACAGCGAAGAAAATTCGTGCGGAAGCGGATGAGTATGCGAGAACCACTCGCGGTGAAGGAGACGCCGAAGCCGCAGAGATTTACGCTAAAACCTACAACAAAAATGCAGAGTTTTATGCGTTCTTGCGTAGTCTTGATGCTTACAGAGCGTCGTTCACTAACAAAGGGGATGTCCTGGTGATTCAACCTGATAGCGAGTTTTTCAAATACTTGAAAGACGCTGAAGGTAAAACCAAATAAACGTCCTTTTCGGTGGTTAGAAAGGCAGTCAGTTTGACTGCCTTTTTTATTTTTGAGGAATCAGTAATGAGTGATTTGTGGGCAGCTATCGCGATAGCGATAATCTTGGAGGGCATCATGCCATTTCTTGCACCCAAAGCATGGAAGGAAACCGTGGCGAAAATAGCCTCGCTTCCCGATAAAAGTATTCGCGGATTTGGACTAACGGCAATGGTCGTTGGGCTCCTATTTTTATCTCTGGTGCGCTAGAAAAGTCCCTAAAAACCTAGATTGAGTTGATATATCCCTTTTAACTAGCTGATTGTCGGAGAAAAGCGCAAAAAATCCCCAAAAAAAGCGGAAATTTGTTTTGGATGGGAGTAAAATGCGCGGTTTCCTGACAAGGCATCGAGATAGAATCAAAGTTATGTCAAAAAACGTAGTTGTTCTGGGCACCCAATGGGGTGACGAAGGTAAAGGCAAAATTGTCGATCTACTAACGGATAGAGTGTCAGCGGTTGTCCGCTATCAAGGCGGTCACAACGCCGGCCATACCTTAGTCATTGACGGTAAAAAAACTGTTCTTCATTTAATCCCTTCAGGTATTTTACGAGATGATGTTAAGTGCTTGATTGGTAATGGAGTTGTGCTCTCTCCAGAAGCGCTCGCCAAAGAAATGAAGATGCTTGAAGAAAATGGTGTACCGGTGCGTGAACGGTTGCGAGTGAGCGCTGCTTGTACATTAATTTTGCCTTACCACATTGCGCTTGATCAGGCTCGAGAAGCAGCAAAATCAGGCGATAAAAAAATAGGAACAACCGGCAGAGGCATTGGTCCTGCATATGAGGATAAGGTCGCTCGCCGCGGATTGCGTGTCGACGATTTGTTTTATCCGGAACGTCTTAAAGAGAAGCTTGAAGAAGTGCTCGATTATCATAATTTTGTACTGACTAATTACTTCAAACAAGAGCCAATTAATGCCGACACGGTTTATCAAGCGTGTCTTGAATATGCAGAAATGCTCAAGGACCTCGTTGAGGATATTCCTGATACCTTACACAAAGCGCGACAAAATAATGAGTCACTTTTGTTTGAAGGTGCACAAGGCACGCTGTTAGACGTTGACCATGGTACCTTTCCTTTTGTAACTTCATCAAATACGACTGCCGGTGGTACTGCGACTGGGTCTGGTTTTGGTCCGCTATATTTAGATTATGTTTTAGGTATTACCAAGGCCTACACAACGCGAGTTGGCGGTGGTCCATTTCCGACAGAGCTATTCGATGAAATTGGCGAACGTCTTGGTGAAAAAGGCCACGAGTTTGGTGCTACAACCGGTCGCCGTAGACGGTGTGGTTGGTTAGATACGGTCGCACTAAAACGTGCAATCCAGGTGAATAGTGTCACCGGCATTTGCCTGACTAAGCTTGATGTATTGGACGGTTTGGAAACGGTAAAAATTTGCGTTAGTTACCAGTGTCCTGAAAAAGGTGAGTTAAACACCACTCCGGTCGGCGCTGAAGGTTATGCTCAAGTAAAGCCACAATACATTGAAATGCCTGGTTGGAGCGAGTCGACTTTTGGTGTTAAAAATTGGGATGAGTTGCCACAGAATGCAAAAACTTATATCGCGAAAATTGAAGAGTTAGTTGGTGTTCCTGTTGATATTGTTTCTACTGGCCCTGACCGAGTTGAGACAATTACACGCCGAGACCCTTTTGAGGTGTAACCGAGTAATCTCGATTAATTCGGATAAATTAAAAGGCCGCAAATGCGGCCTTTTTTATTTGTTGAGGCTGCTATTCTTAGCAATCAATGATCGGTGAAATACTTGGTAAAACTCAATAGCCAACAACCTAGTTTTTAACGACATTTCAAATAATGTAAGCTGATTAAGTTTTCGTCGTCAGTCCAAACTTTATGACTTTTTAATCCGGCGCGTTCTGCTAGTGCAGTGAATGCTTCTATCGTGTATTTGTAGGAATTTTCAGTGTGAATATATTCATATTCATCAAAATGAAACTCTTGACGATTGATTTTTACTGACTGATTCTGCTGACTTACCAGTCGCATTTCAATACGGCTTTCTGCTGGGTTGAAAACCGCTGTATGCTCAAATTGGTCGAGCTCAAAGTTACCCCCTAGCTCATTATTAATCCTTACCAATAAGTTTTTATTAAATTCAGCGGTAACGCCTTGAGAATCATTGTAAGCCGACTCTAGTTTTTGTAATGGTTTCACCAAGTCAACGCCGATAATCATGGCGCCCTCCTTACCGGCAAACCTTTTTTGGTTTTTTAAAAATTGCTCGGCTTGGGCTGGGGTGAAATTACCAATGGTAGAACCTGGAAAAAACACTACTCGATTGGTTAACGATTTTTTGCCTGTCCATTGGTAAGGCTCGGTGAAATCGCCTTGAATGGGGCGAATTTCGATATCTGAAAAATTTTCACGGATCTTTTCAGCACTATAGAATAAAAAGTCTGAAGAGATATCGATTGGGACATAAGCTTTTAATGCGGTTAACTCGGCAAGTAACTTTTGGATTTTAATACCGGCACCGGCACCCGGTTCTATAATCACTGAATCAGGACCAATGAGCTGTGCGAGTTCGCATTTAATATCATCGAGTAATTGGAGTTCGGTACGGGTAATATAGTATTCGTCTACATCACAGATTGATTCAAACAAGTTTGAGCCAACTTCGTCATAAAAATACTTACAAGGTAAAGTCTTTTGAGGTTTTGATAGTCCCTCCAAAACATCATCAATAAAGCCGGTCGGTGTTTCGGCAAGCTCGGTCACTTTAACGTCCATTAAATTGTCTCCGCAAGTCTTATTCCGGTGAATTGCCAGCTAGCATCTGGATAAAAAAAGTTTCTATAGGACGCACGGATATGACCTGGCGGTGTAGCGATTGAGCCACCTCGCAACACATATTGGTTCACCATAAACTTCCCATTGTATTCTCCGACGGCGCCAGTTTTAGGTTTAAAACCAGGGAAAGCGTTATAACTACTGCTCGTCCATTGCCAAAGCTGATTAAAGGTTTGTTTTAATCTCAAATCGTTACTGCTTACTGACGCTTCCCACTCTTGTTCAGTGGGCAAACGTTTATCTTTCCAATTGGCAAAAGCTGTCGCTTCGAAATAATTTACATGCTTTACTGGACAATCGTGGTTCAAAGGAATGAGTCCATTGAGAGTATACTCAAACCACTTACCATCGATTTGTTGCCAATAGAGTGGTTGGGTATTGCCAGTTTGTTTAATTTTTTGCCAAGCCTCTGACAGCCAAAAAGAGGGTTCCTGATATCCGCCACTTTCCACAAAGTTCAAGTACTCTCCATTGGTGACTAGCCGAGAGGCAAGCTTATAAGGATTTAAAAAATAGGCATGCCGCGGCCCTTCATTATCAAAGTAGAAGGTTTCATCTTGATGACCAATATTAACTAGTCCGCCCTCGAAAGCGAGCATTTGGTTGTCTTCAACGACCGATAGATTTTCAACGTCGCGGTATTTTGGGTAAGCCGGATTGAAAGAGAGTAAGTGTTTAAAATCAGTTAACATCAATTCTTGATGCTGCTGTTCATGATTGATCATCAATCGCAACAAATCAGTGCACGCTTCATGATCGTCCATTGATTGAGTATCAATGTTTGTAATCAGTTGCTCCATCGCGTTATCAACATAGCGGCGATAGGCATAAACCGTTTCACGGCTGGGGCGAGTGATTAATCCTCGCTGTGGGCGGGGATACTGTTCACCAATCGCATTGTAGTAAGAGTTAAATAAGTATTCATAGAGGGGATCATATGCTTCATACTCGACAAGGTAGGTTTTGAGTAAAAAGGTTTCAAACGCCCAGGTTGTATGCGCCAGGTGCCATTTCAATGGCGAAGCGTCTGCCATAGACTGAGCTTGAAGATCCTCGTCTGACAATCCCTCACAAATCTGAATGGAGTAGTTTCGGGTTTCTTGGTATTGCTTTAACAGGGTGCCCGAAGTGCTCCCAGCCTGCTGTCTCTGGGCGACTTCTGGCTGAAAATCTAACATCTTTATTGTCCTTTTGGGTCGGATTTATAGACTTTCGACGGCCGACAGTTCAACTGATTAGGGTTCACTGACTATAAGGACTCTAAACTCAGCTTGCAAATATGCCTTGTTTTATATCTCTCTTAGAGATTTATAAAGTGGCCTTATTGTTACCTTCTCGACCTTCGCTTCAGTCCTTTTAAAGATGCTTCAAGCCTAGTTAGGTTACAGACTGTTTGAATTATTTGGTGAAGTTTTTTGCTCAAGTAACTTTTCAACGAGTGTCAGTAGATAGCGACGATCCTCTTCATCATCAGACTGACAAACGATTGCTTGAATAAACTCATCGAGCGAGGCTTCGCTGACGCTATAGCCATTGTTTAGACTGAATGGCATAAAGCTCTCTTGATTTAACATATGAAATTCCTTTTCAAACTGCATTGATATGAGTGTAACCCATAATGGGAAAGAAAATATCATGAGAATGCTGAAATTAGCGTAAGTCATATAAGTATCTCTGTTTAGGATATTTGTGCATATGAGTGGCTTTTTTTTAACGTTTTGCGGACCAACTGCACTTATCGATTAACGTTATCCTGGCGTTAAACCTACTTTCATGAAAGTAATCTGCCAAGGAGCCTGACGTCGCTTAATTAACTACTATAGCGCTCGACTGGTTACAAGCTGTCTGAATAAAGCCGCTATTGAATTCACTTACTTATAGTGATTACGAATAAAAATATCATCATCAGTAGCGACATAGATACTGCTACCGATTCAGCCATAGGTTCAGAGATAGTAACTGGTAAAGACTAATTAAAGGGACTGACGAGTGACATAACGAATGGATAGAAGCTTTATATCATCAATTAATTTTCTTGTGACTATAATTAGAGGTGAAGTTTAATTATTGACTAAAAGTTAAGCTCTTGTTTCGAGTCTCATCGATAAATTGACCTGTGGAGCGTGTTAAAATAACTTCTAACTTATTGAATTGTAAGTTTTTTCTAGATTATCATGTAGATAGTCGTAAATTGAATGCTGAACTGTGGTCAGTCACGTGCAGATAGGACATGGGCCACCATACTGCTCAGAAGTTCGAAAGTAGGTTTTAGTTTGATATTAAAAAAAATAATCGTGTCTTTAGCCTTGCTATTGTCGACATTGTTATATGTCGAAAAGTTAAATGCCGCGCAAAGTGACTCAAATCAGGCGCTCAAACTGGCGCTAAAAAATATGCAAGAGGCTATCCTGGCAGAGCCGCTCGTTGCGCTTGAAGAGTTAGAGTCCTTATCCATCGCGGATGCGCAACTTGATAAAGAGCTACGACTTTTGTGGCTATTAAGAAAGGCAGAAGCTTACAATTTTTCATTCCAATTTGATCGCTTTAAAGTGCCGATTCTTGAGGGCAAAAACTTACTGGATGATAATAGCCCTCCTGAAATCGCGGCAATGTTTTATCTTTACTCGGCAATTATTAGCCAACGACGCGGCGATTACTTAACTGCCGGCAAAGAGTTACAACAAGCATTTAGGTTATCGAATTCAGTTACCGATCCTTATGTGAAGGGCTACGTGCTACTTGAGATCGGATACAATGATACTTTAGAAGAAAAGTATGAGTCGTCGTTAAAGTATCTTCAAGAAGCGTTTCGTATTGCAAAAGAGAACAACAATCCATTGCTAATCGCGCAAACCTATGAAGTTTATGGGGTGCTGTATAGCTACACAGCTAAAATGGAGTCGAGCGTTGAGTATTATCAAAAAGCCAGAGAGATATATTTAAAACTCGGTTATCCTTATTTTATCGCGGAGTCTACTTTTGGTTTAGCATCTAATTATCGTCGCTGGGAAAAATGGCAGCAAGCGATTGAGGGGTTCGAGCAATATCGAGCCGCAGTGGGCGACCTGACATCAAGTTATACTCAGTTCTACTATCACTACGGAATTAGCCTGTCATATGCCAACAGCGGAAACTGCGATAAAGCGATGCCACTATTTTCAGCGGGTTTATCCATTGACGGGTTTAAGGATTACAAAGCTGAACTTTATAAGAAACAAGCACTGTGTTTTGCCGATCTGGGTGACTTCCAAAGTGCCGACAATAGCGTAGCTAGGGCTCGTGCAATCTTTGATGAAATCCCTGAGCTTAAAGGTACAACTTGGCAGATTGAAGTCGATAAAATTGCCGCGCAAGTTGCTGCGAAGCGAAAAAATTACCGCCAGGCTTATCAACTAATTGAGCAATACTACCAAGCCGTTATCGATGTCCAACGCCGCAATACCTCGCAATCTGTTGAGGAGTTAAAGCTCGAACTACAAAGCGAGAGAGAAATCCTCGAGTTAGAACTTTTAGAAAATAAAACACAACTGCAAGAATTAATGCTCAATAATCAGCAGCGACAAATTCAAATCCAACGCTTATGGCTGTATGGTTCAATTAGTGTCATTTTAATCGTTTTAATTTTTCTTTGGTGGCAGTTCCGAGTGTCTAGAAAATTTGCTTCTTTAGCAATTACCGATGAGCTTACGGGTTTAGCGAATCGCCGATTTATATTTTCAACCATCGAAAAAATTGTCCTTCACAGAAGTCAGTATTATCGCCATAGCTTATTTTTGATCGACGTGGATGATTTAAAACCAATCAATGATATACATGGTCATCAAGTTGGTGATGCGGTATTGAAAACTGTTGCCAGGGTCGGTCGTGAGATTTCTCGAGATGGAGACGTTTTTGCGAGAATAGGGGGCGACGAATTTATGTTGCTGTTAACTCGAACCGATGAAAAAACCGAGGAGTTGATAGCTACTCGATTATTAGAGTCGATTAGCGCAGAAAGTGTTGAAGCGACCCAAGGTGATTTAGTGGTGCCAACGGTGAGTATCGGTGTTGCCGCATTTGATAACAATACCGATACGCCTGCAAAAATATATGCTCAAGTAGACGAAGCGTTATATCGGGCTAAATCATCAGGAAGAAATCGATTTAGCCGATAATCGTCGAGAAAAGGAGTCGAATATTAGAACGGAAGATCCAACTATTGTAATTTCCAGTGGATCATCTCACCCGCGAAAAACGGTACTATCGGGTTTCCATCGGGCAATGTGATTGAATTTGGGATTTGCCATGATTCTTTTACCAATGTGATTTTGCCCTCATTTCTTGGTAAGCGATAAAAATCTGGACCATGAAAGCTGGCAAAGCCTTCAAGTTTATCTAACGCGTCTAGCTCTTCAAACACATGAGTATAGAGTTCTATCGCGCTCCATGCAGAATAACACCCGGCACACCCACACGCTGTCTCTTTACGATGTTTTTCATGTGGCGCAGAATCAGTGCCTAAGAAAAATTTGCTTGAGCCAGTTGCAACGGCTGCTCTCAATGCCTCTTGGTGTATGTTCCTCTTAAGTACCGGTAAACAATAGTTATGGGGTCTAATTCCACCGACTAGCAAATCATTTCGATTAAGCAGTAGGTGTTGCGGCGTGATAGTTGCTGCCACGTTATCGCCCTGACTAAAAACGAACTCCGCCGCGTCTTTCGTGGTTATATGTTCAAAGACGATTCTTAGGCCTTGGAAGTTTTCCGTTAGTGGAATGAGGTTGCGATCAATAAAAACTTTTTCGCGATCAAAAATATCGACATCAGGGTTGGTAACTTCGCCGTGAATGAGTAACGGCATGTCTTGCTCGAGCATTGCTTCAAATACAGGGTAGAGCGCTTTCATTTCACTGACCGCCGCATCCGAATTAGTTGTCGCGCCCGCGGGATAAAATTTTGCCGCGGTGACGCCTGCTTTTTTGGCTTCGACGATATCTTGCCCGGTCGTCGAATTTGTTAAATATAAAGTCATTAATGGCTCAAAGTCGCTGCCACCTGGGCGTGCGGCTAAAATTCGATCTTTATAAGCCATAGCCATTTCGGCGTTGATAACTGGCGGGACCAGATTAGGCATTACTATTGCGCGCTTAAAGCAGCGAGCGGTTGCTGGTACCGTTTCTTTCAGCATATCGCCATCGCGAAAGTGCAAGTGCCAATCGTCTGGTGCAGTTATCGTCAGCTGTGTCATTAAAAATCTCTCAGAAAGTTAGTCGCGATATTACTTCAACAATTCGCGTTATTTTAACAATTAGCGTCGACTTTGTCGGCTTTTGTTTGCACTTTTGCGAGTCTTTCCGCGATAAGATTTTGTTTGGTTGTTTTTTGAACTCGGTCTCGCCTGTCGACTGGATTTTTGTCCACTCAGCCTCGTTTTGTTTTCCGCTGCAGGAACCAGTTGATTGGGGCCATCGCCGATTAGCTCAGGTCGTTTTAGCTCAATCAAAACTTTGCGAATTGATGACCAGTTTTTCTCATCATGATAGCGAAGCAAAGCTTTATGACGACGTCGGCGCTCGAGATCCTTCTCGGTAAAAACTTTGTCACTTTTATAGGTCACTTTGTGCAATGGGTTTTTCTCAGAGTGATACATTGCGGTCGCCAGCGACATTGGTGAGGGATAGAAGTTTTGAACCTGGTCTAATCGGAAATCATTTTTCTTTAACCATAAGGCTAAATTTAACATGTCATTGTCATCACAGCCGGGATGAGCTGCAATGAAATAGGGGATCAGATATTGTTCTTTTCCTGCTTCTTTCGAAAAACGCTCGAACATTTGTTTAAAGTTGTAGTAGGTATCCATACCCGGCTTCATCATTTTTTCGAGGGTATTTTTTTCGCTGTGCTCTGGTGCTATCTTCAAATATCCGCCAACATGATGGGTAACTAACTCTTTTACATACTCCGGATCTTCAACGGCAAGGTCGTAGCGCAGGCCTGATGCGATAGCTACTCGCTTAACCCCTGGTACCGCTCTCGCTTTTCGATAAAGCTCGGTCGTTTGCTTGTGATCGGTAACTAAGTTTTTGCAGATGGTCGGGTAAACACACGAAAGTTTACGACAATTCTTCTGAATCTCGTCGTCTTTGCAATTAAGGTGGTACATATTAGCTGTTGGACCACCCAAATCAGAGACGGTGCCGGTGAACCCAGGAACCTTATCTCTCATTTCTTCAATTTCTTTTATTACTGACTCTTGGGAGCGGCTTTGAATAACACGTCCTTCATGCTCTGTAATTGAGCAGAATGTACAGCCCCCGAAACAGCCTCGCATAATATTGACTGAAAAACGAATCATCTCGTACGCAGGAATTTTCGCATCACCGTAACTCGGGTGCGGAACGCGCTCGTATTCTAAGTCAAACACACCATCAATTTCGTCTGTCAGTAGAGGGATTGGTGGAGTATTGACCCATACTTCCTTGGTGCCGTGCTTTTGCACCAGTGTTCTTGCGTTATGAGGGTTAGACTCCAAATGTAAAATTCGTGAAGCATGTGCATATAGCGCAGAATCTTTGCGAATCTTTTCGAAAGAGGGCAAACGAATTACCGTCTTTTTAGGGTCAAGACCTGCCTTACCCATAAGCGGCATTGGTACAATTTTGATAGGAACTGCTGCAGGGTCTTCTGCTTGTTTTTGCTTCGACTGGCATTCTTCACTTTTCGGATCTTTGTACTCGTAGGGGTTTTGCTCAAACGGATTCGGCATTTTAGCAATGTTCCCGGGCCAATCGATTCGGGTTGAGTCGACTTCCGTCCAACCTTCAGGAACCGCATCTCGAACAATTGCAGTGCCAGGGATATCCGTTAAAGATTTGACGTCTCGCCCGAGCGCAATCTGATGAGCTATTTCGGCCATCGCTCTTTCTGCATTTCCATATAACAATATATCTGCGGCCGAATCGATTAACACTGATCGCCTGACTTCATCACCCCAATAATCATATTGGGCAATTCGCCGGAGGCTTGCTTCGATTCCGCCGATTACCGTTGGCACAGTCGGATAAACTTCACGGCACTTTTGGGTATAGACAATCACTGAGCGGTCCGGGCGCTTGCCCGCTTCGCCATGCGGCGTGTAGGCATCATCGCTGCGGATTCGTTTATCTGCCGTGTAGCGGTTTATCATCGAATCCATATTGCCAGCAGTAATGCCGAAGAAAAGGTTAGGTTTTCCTAAAGCTTGGAAAGCTTGAGGATCGTTCCAATCAGGCTGGGCAATAATGCCGACTCTAAACCCTTGTGATTCAAGAAAACGGCCAATTACCGCCATACCAAAACTCGGGTGGTCGACGTAAGCATCGCCTGTAACAATAATGATATCGCAGCTGTCCCAACCTAATTCATCCATTTCCGCTCGAGACATAGGGAGGAATTTGGCACGGCCATAACATTCCGCCCAGTATTTTGGGTAGGAAAACAGATGTTTATCAGCTTTAATCATTGGCTCTCAGGAGGTTACTGCAAAAACGGCGCGTATTTTCTCAGAAATAATCTTTATTTTCACTATTTGTCTAAAAAATAGTCAACGTTTTTCTATGAATAAAGGCCGATATATTGATTTTTACTATCCTCGCTATCATTGTACTGCGAATTTCGGAGCGATAGATGGTATTGGGGTAAGTTACTTGCGGTTAAACGACGAACAAATAAACCGAATAGAAGTGACAAATACAGCCACCAACAACAAATAAATGCCATATAGCGTGCGTGTATTTCTTATGTTTCGCGACATAGAAAATAACCCCCAAGCTAAATAAAACGCCTCCGCTGAGCAACAGCCATAAACCCCCGGTTGGGACTGCTAGATAAAGCGGGTATCCCAGCAATACCGCAAACCATCCCATAGATAAGTAAGTGCCGAGTGAGAGTTTTGGGAATCTGTGCCCAGCAAATAGCTTAAAACCCACGCCAATGATAGCCACAGTCCAAATGAAAATGATTGAAGCTAGGGATATTAGGCCGTCTAAGCTGATCAGAAGAAAAGGTGTGTAAGTGCCCGCTATCAACAGATAAATTGCTGAATGATCGATTATTTTTAAAATGCGTTTGCTTTGTGGGTGGTTTATCGCATGGTAAACCGTTGATGCGAGAAACATGAACACCAAGGTTCCGCCATAAATACTGACACTTGTGACTTCAACGGGCCCTTCAGCGCGCAGAATCAGGAATACAAGTCCGACGATTGCCAAGGCAAACCCCACCGCATGAGAGGCGACATTCCAAATCTCTTCATGAAGGCTGTAATCAGGGATGTGATCTTTGATAGACATCAATTCGCTTGGGCTAACTGGTCGGATAAGCTAAGATCATACGCTTTCAGTGAACACTTGTACACTGAAAATTTTTCATATCACAGCGTCGCTTTATACGTTATGCCTCGTTTGTCGCATTGAGATCCTCTAGGTATTGAGATCGTCTATGTATTGAGAGTGTTTATGAATTGATACTGTTGATAAGATTTAAATATGGACAAAGTTTGCAAAAACTAAGATGGCGACTCAAAGGTTACTATCGGAGTGGGTAACGCATTAATTGATAATTCATTCGTGTTTTAACAGCCAGAAAGATTCATCAGAAGGCCAGTTCGGTCGGCTGTTAGTAATTACTCATTCTAAGCTATCCCGACAAAGAAGCTATCCCGATAAAAAAGCTATCTCAATAAAAAAGCGCTCCGAAGAGCGCTGTTGAAATTGTTAAAGTGTCGTCTGTCGGTTTTTATCATAAGCGACTAGTTGCTTATTTATTTTTAGCTTCCTTGAATAGTGCATCGATTGTTCCTTGCGCAAGCGGATGGTAACCGGGGCGTGCTTTGCGATAAATTCCAGAAACATAGGTTAGATAGTCTGGGTTTTCGAGTAATGCTTTGTAAAGCGGTACAATAAGTTTGCGTCGACCAATTGAGATCAAATAGTCGGACAGTCGATTGTTAACTTTATCGTACTCACGTTGAATACTTAGTAATAACCAAGCATGGGCTACTTCGTTATTGGTGGACTGAGTTAAATTATAAGCTTTATCGAGTTCCGCCATGCGTTCGATAGAAAGGTCCCTCGGCAGATTATTCACAAAATAGAGCCACTCATGGATAGTCCATTTTCCTGTTGGGATATCGGCTAATGACGATTTACTTGCCAGCCAATTATCAATATGCTGCTGCACTAATTTAAAAGCGTTTGATTTAGGTTGTGGTGCATTTTTAGGGAGTTTAGGTTTAAAAATCCACTCGTTAATTTCTGCTTTGGAAACCACACCAGGATATTTATCAATTAAATTTTTGTGGAGATAGCTAACAAAGCTGGGTGTATCTAAACTTTTGAAGGCAAAAGTTTCAAAATAAGTTTTCACAAAAGCATCAAACCGCTGTCGACCAAATTTCTCTTCAAGATAAATTAAGAAAAGCTGGCCTTTAGTGTAGGGGATACCGGAAAATGCATCATCGGGATCGCGGCCTTGCATTTCTACGTGCAGAATTTGATCGGCTTCCGGCAATGTTTTCATTTCATGATTTAAATCTTGCGCAGCTAAGGCTTGCTCCATCACTGCCCGATCGCGTCCAAAAACTTCTTCCATAATTCGGTTTTCAACATAACTCGTGAAGCCTTCGTTAAGCCATAGGTCTCGCCAAGTTGCGTTAGTAACCAAATTGCCCGACCAAGAATGGGCCAATTCATGAGCAATTAAATTGACTAGGCTTTTATCTCCCGCAATTACCGTTGGCGTTATAAATGATAAGCGAGGATTCTCCATACCGCCGAACGGGAAAGACGGTGGTAGTACTAATAAATCATATTGATTCCACAGGTAGTCACCGTACAGTTTCTCAGTTGCTTCGATCATCGCTTGAGTGTCTTCAAACTCTTTTGCGGCAGAGTCGAGATACGCCTGTTCAGAGTATATTGCGGTTTGCTTAGACATCTTTTTATGAAGTATGTCTCCCGCCGCAATTGCAATTAAATAAGGCGGAATTGCTTGAGGCATATTGAATTGATAAACACCGTCTGGACTGCGCTTTGGGTTGTTGTCAGCGCTCATGACTGGACGCATAGCTTTGTCTGTTTTTACGGTTGCAGTGTAAGTTACTCGCATAGCCGGGGTGTCTTGGATAGGAATCCAACTTCTTGCATGAATTGCCTGCGACTGGCTGAACATAAATGGATATTTTTTTCCAGCAGTTTGTTCTGGGGTCAACCATTGAAGCCCTGAAGCTTCCGGGCGAGAATTGTAATGAATTCGAATTTGAGTCGCTGCCGCAGGAACTTCGACACTTAATTGAGTTCCTCTAACCGCATCGGGCTCAGCCATTTCAAACGGAGTGGCTTTCCATTGCCCGTCGACCATTGCTTCTGTTTTGTGGATTTCTAAAGCTCTGGTGTCGACAGCTAAGGTCGTAACTGAAGGATCAATTTTTTTGATTGTATGGTCGACATACCCTTTCAGTTGCTTGCGATTAAAGTCAACTTCTAGATTGAGGTGGATATGGGTTGAGATGATTTGCTGATAGTTGGATAGCGTATGCCAGTCTTTGTTTTCGCTAGATTGATTACTTGCTGCTATAGAGCTAGTTGAAGCAACAAATAAACACAGACTAACAGCCAATTTTAAGATTGTTTTCATACAAGCCTTCTGTTGATTGATATTATGTTTATTGGATTGATAAGCAATAGGTCGGTTATTATAGGGGAGAACCGTTGTTCAACCAACTTGAATCAGTTTTTAGCGTTAACCTATTGAAATCTAGTGATTTTTACTAAAACTCACAACCGTTGTCCAATCACAGAAAAAGTGTCGTTGGCCATCTCGAGTGGTTACCATAACACCGTACCTTTCTGATTGGACTTAGCAGTTATCAATAAGTTATCAGCGCGTTCAACTAATGTTTGAGATGTGATTTCTTCTCCAGAGTGTCTAATTACCGCCCCAAAAGTTGCTCGAATTGGCACTTCTTGATTTTTCTTTTCAATGCAGAGTTTATTGATTTTATCGTGCAGACGGATAACAAAATTGCGAATTTCTCGATCATTTTCTAATATAGCGGCGACGCAAAACTCATCACCACCATAGCGACCTAGCAAATCAAAATGTCGCAGCTCACCTCGAAGGGCTTCTGCTACCATGACTAGGACTTTATCACCTTGCATGTGTCCAAATTGGTCATTAATTTTTTTGAAGTTGTCCAAGTCAATCATCAACAATACCAGTGGATGATTTTCACGGTCGGCTCGGAAAACCTCGAGATCGAGTCGAGAGATAAATTCGCTATAGCGTAACGCATTAGTCAGCCGATCAACCGTAGCGTCTTTATAATAAACGAGGTTTTTATGTGCCATTATTAATGTGAGGCACAATGATAAAATCAATAATCCCCACAGAGAAAATATTTCAAAGTCTCTTGTCTGTTGAATTCCTAAAAGATCAATGAATATATCTGCCGCACCAAAACAGGTATAAAGCACAATGACACAAGCAATTAACTTTGCATAAGCGAGTTTTGCTCGGATTACTTTAAACAGAAGGTGATAGATTATGAGTAGCGCCGGTATTGTCAAGACTTCTATAAACTGAAGCGGGTAATAAAGTAACTTCGGTTCTGGTAGCAAAAAACAAAATGGCGCCATGGCTAACGAAATGCCGATAATTATTTTTAATGCTCGCGGTATTTTCTGTTGAAAAAATTGATACAGAAAAAAAGGAAAAGTACTAAAAATAAGAAAAAATAGCGCGATGTTGGAGCGGAATAAAAAGTTCATTGAAAGCTCAGTAGTGAGCGGTAAATTGGTGATGGTGTAAAGATACGAACCCCAAAGAATTAAAAAAATGGCATAAGAAAAATTTTCAAATGATTGGCGATGAAACATAAAATAGATGAAGTGTACTAAGGCAAACATAAAAATAATAATAATGAACGCCAACGCTTTTAAGTTGTCATCATAAAACTGATCAACTAGTTCAAAATAATTGTCAATGACCGGTGTTTCTTGAGTAATACCTCCGGGTCTTGCATCGTTGTAAATCCATATGGTGAGTAAATTGTCCTCTCCGGGTTTAAGCAGTTCCTGGGGGATGGGATACAATCTGGAATAAAGAACGGCTTTCTGAAAGTCGGGTGGAAACTCTCCCGTGGCGCCGACATATTGACGATTAAGAAAAACTTTATCCGCATCTCGTAACCGTTTGATGAACAACCCCAGATTGGTAAGTCGGTTTTCATTGGGTAGTGTAAAGCGATTATAAAGAAGTGCGTAGCCATCATATCCAGGCTGAATTGATTCCCACTCGACAGGTAGATTGATCGGTTTGCAGTTTAAAATCGAAATATCAACATCTGGTTGATAATTTTGAACGGGACAAAAAAACCATCCTGAGTTGAGTAACAAAGGCAAATCTAGCTGCTCATTCGATGAAGTCTGCAGCAGCGAGTCAGTTTTGCTTTTTGAGGTGGTGTTTTCAGCTGCAATCAAGCCATCGGAGAATAAACAGAAACTCAGCAATATCCAAATGAGAAAACTTCGCATATCAGTAGAATTGCATTCCTTTTGTTTGTTTTGAAAGTTACCCATAAAAGCATTCTGCCATGTCATTAGTGCTTTGTCGGCAAAAAAAGTCTTAAAATCGTTAATTGATTATGACGAATCTGATTGATATCAGGTAGAATGGCTTGCATTGAATATTGATTTAAAAGCAAGGATTTATGGCAAAGAAGCCGCAAGAAAACAAAGACCCGCATTTTCAACGGGAACTCGAAAAATACGATAACCCTATCCCCAGCCGAGAGTTTATCCTCGAATTGTTAGAAAAAGCTGGCGGTCCTCTCAAGTTTAAAGCCATTCAATTTAACCTCGAGCTCTATGATGTGGAGCAGGAAGTCGCGCTTAGCCGAAGACTCAAAGCCATGGAGCGAGATGGCCAGTTGCACGTTGACCGGCGCGGCGCATACGGGATCGTCGATAAAATGAATCTGACCGCGGGAAAAGTGATCGGTCACCGCGATGGTTATGGGTTCTTTGTGCCTGACGCAGGAGGAACCGACTGGCTTATCTCTGCCCGGGAAATGCGTCGTGTGTTCCCCGGTGAGCGAGTTTTAGTTCGAGAACGCAAACGCCACAGCGATGGTCGAATAGAAGCTGGTATCGTTGAAGTACTCGAGAACGAGGAGCCGTTGCAAATTGTTGGTCGTTATTATGAAGAAAGCGGTATCTCATTCGTAACCCCCGAAGATACCAGAATTGCTCAAGATATTTTAATTCCGCCTGATGATCCGCTTAATGTAGAGCCAGGTCAGGTTGTTGTTGTTCATATTGTGACTCGACCAACAGCGCGTTCAAAGGCAGTTGGTACGGTCGCCCAGGTGCTAGGAGACTATATGGCGCCGGGCATGGAAATTGATATAGCCATAGCCCAATATGGAATCCGTAAGCATTGGAATAATGAAATTCATGATCAGCTACAAAAACTCCCCTTGGAAGTTGAAGAGGGAGATTTAAAAGGCCGCGTGGATCTCCGTCATTTACCGCTGATAACGATTGATGGTGAGGATGCTAGAGACTTTGATGATGCGGTTTACTGTGAGCCGCAAACGGATGGTGGATGGAAATTGTGGGTAGCTATCGCCGACGTGAGCCATTATGTCCATCCTGAGAGTCCGCTCGATAAGGAAGCGATCCAGCGAGGAAACTCCGTATATTTCCCTGACTCTGTGGTACCCATGTTGCCTGAACAGGTGTCTAATGGACTGTGTTCACTCAAACCGAAAGTTGACCGCTTATGTATGGTCTGTGAAATGCGGCTTGATAAAAAGGGCAATGTTATTGATAGCAAGTTTTATCCGGCTGTCATGCACTCTAAAGCCCGCATGACATACACGAAAGTTTGGGACATATTGCAAGGTGATGAAGCGTTATGTAACGAATATGATTTTTTAGTTAAGCCGATTGCGGATCTTCATGCGCTATTCGAGGCGCGAGTAGCGTTTAAAGCAAAGCGCGGAGCGATTGATTTTGAGACAACCGAAACTCGAATTATTTTTAATGACCAAAAGAAAATCGAAAAGATTGTTCCCGTGGTTAGAAACGATGCTCATAAGATCATTGAAGAGTGTATGATCTGCGCCAATGTAGCCGCCGCCGAATTTTTTGAAAAGCATAAAGTTCCAGGACTATTCAGGGTGCATCTTGGTCCAAAGGAAAAAAAATTGGAGGTCTTCAGAAGTTATCTTGGCGAATTGGGGCTGTTTATTACCGGTGGTGCCGAACCTAAACCTGAAGTTTTCCGTAAGCTACTCGAAGAAATTGAGGGCCGTGCGGATGCCGAAAACATCCAGATCATGCTGTTGCGTTCGATGAGTCAAGCCGAGTACTCGCCAAACAATGAAGGACATTTTGGTTTAGCATTTGATGCTTATACCCATTTCACTTCACCCATTCGACGCTATCCCGACCTGGTCGTCCATCGTATCATCAAAGCCTTAGTAGCCGATGATCAACTTCAAAATAAAGAAGATAAAAAAGCGATCCTAGCTAAGTATGATAAAAGCACTTTGGTTAGTATTGGGCAATCAAGTTCGCAAACGGAAAGAAATGCTGATATGGCAACTCGTGATGTGATGGATTGGCTGAAATGTGAATATATGCAAGCTCATTTAGGTAATCAGTATTCAGGTGTTATCAGCAGCGTGACAAATTTTGGTATTTTTGTGCGTTTAGACGACGTTTATGTCGAAGGTCTAATTCATGTCGCTGAACTCGGTAATGATTATTTTCAATATGATAGTCATCGCCAGAAAATGGTTGGAGATCATACGCGACAAACTTTCGGTTTGGGTGATAAGTTGCTAGTAGAAGTTTCTGAGGTTGACTTAGAGCAACGCAATATTGACTTTACCCTAGTCAATAGAATCGGTGAAGATTCATCTGAGTCGCCGCGGCGGCAAAAAAGTGAGCGCGAAAAGCTTTACGCAAGAGCAAGAATGAAGTCCTTGAAAGGTCAAAATGCTGGGTCGCATCGTGACTCGCGACGACCAAAGTCGGCAAAAAAGGTAAACAAATCGTCAAAGAAAAAAACTAGACGTTAATTAAAACTTAAATTTTTAAGAAATGAACGAATGAGTCAATCTGAAAAAATATTTGGCATCCACGCGGTTGAGAGTTATCTCGCAAAATCACCGGAAAGAGTGAAACAGCTTTTTCTTCAGAAAAACCGCCATGATAAAAAGCTACAGCAAATTGAATTGCTGGCGAAAAACGCCGGACTCAATTTTCAACCGGTGGACAAACGAAAAATGGATGATTGGGTCAAAGGAAATCATCAAGGCGTCATTGCGGAAGTTCAAGTTTGTGATGCACAGCTCAATGAGAATCAATTGTTAGCGCTAGCGGAAGAGAAAAATGATTTATTATTATTAATTCTTGATGGGGTAACCGACCCGCATAATTTAGGCGCCTGTTTACGAACGGCAGATGCCGCAGGAGTCGATGCGTTGGTTGTACCGAAAGATCGTTCGGCATCGTTAACTGCGGTAGCAAGAAAGGTAGCCTGTGGCGCTGCCGAGCATGTTCCTCTCGTTAAGGTAACTAACCTGGCGCGCTTTTTGACGCAACTGCGTGAGCGAAATGTTTGGGTAACCGGAACTGCTGGTGAAGCAACCGAGGATATTTACCAAATAAAGTTTTCTGGGGCCAACGCTTTAGTCATGGGCGCGGAAGGTACTGGCATGCGGCGACTCACCAGAGAAAACTGTGATCAATTAATAAAAATACCAATGGCAGGAACAGTTTCAAGTTTAAATGTCTCTGTGGCAACAGGCGTGTGTTTATTTGAAATGATTCGACAAAAAGGGCTCGCCTAATCACACTAAAAATTTAAATCTCGGAGGAAAATAATGACCCTTCATTTATCGCTTGCTAAAGCTATTAAGTTCATTAGTTTTGTATTGATGTTCTGTTTGTTAGTCGCATGTCAACAAGACGAACATGCAAATAACCAAAGTCACCAATCAGACGATCCTGATCAAGCCTTTGAGGCCTTCAAAGAAACTTTCTTAGAACAGCTTTGGGAATTGTATCCGGGGTATGCGGTTTATGTCGGTTACTATAAACATGATAATAAGATGACCATTCCTGATGAGGCCAGTCGGCAAAAGGAGATGGCTTTTGCTGAGTCAATAATGACCCAGTTGAATGGTTTTGATCCTGCAAAGTTGTCACTGTCAAATGCCACTGATTTAGAGTTAATTAAAAACCAACTTGAGTCATCAAAATGGTATAGCGAGGTTTTTAAATCGAGAGAGTGGGATCCCTCTGATTATAACGTCGCAGGCCCTTTTGGCGTTATTTTAAATACCGAATACAAACCGCTCGAAGAGCGCTTGAGAGCAATATTTGAACGAATCGATAGTGTCCCTGCCTACTATCAAGCGGCAACAAAAAATATCAAAAACCCGACGTTAGAACACACTGAGTTAGCGATACAACAAAACAGCGGAGCAATCGGTTTGTTTGCAACCTCATTGCGAGAAACGGTTAGCGCTTCAAAACTCACTGATAAAGAAAAGGCAATGTTTCAACCAAAAATTGAAGCTGCTGTTGAAGCAATCCAAGCTTACATTGAATGGCTAGAAGAAAAAAAGCAGGTTTTAAGTGATGGTGGCGCCAGAGATTTTCGTATTGGCGCAGAACTCTATGAACAGAAATTCAAATACGACATAGTTTCTAACTTTTCGGCAAAAGCGTTGTATGAACATGCAATAGCAGCGAAATCTCGCCTCCACGAAGAAATGATTTTAGTTACTGAACAGCTCTGGCCAAAATATCTTTCAGAAACACCTATCCCCGAGAATAAACTGGTAGCGGTCAAACAAATGATTGACCATTTATCGGTTAAGCATGTCAAGCGCGAGGATTTTGTTGATGAGATTAGAAGACAAATTCCTGAATTGGAAAAATTTGTAAGCGAAAAAGATTTACTCGATCAAGATCCGACAAGGCCGCTTGTTGTTCGAGAAGCGCCTGAGTATCAACGGGGGATTGCTGGTGCTTCGATCAATGCGCCCGGTCCTTATGATGCGACTGCCAATACTTACTACAATGTGACCCCCTTGGACAACAATACTGAAGAACAAGCTGAGAGTTGGTTGCGAGAATACAATCATTGGATTTTACAGATTCTTAATATTCATGAAGCGGTTCCCGGACATTACACTCAACTAATGCATGCGAATAAATCGCCGAGTAAAATTAAATCGATCTTTGGAAATGGCGCGATGATTGAGGGCTGGGCGGTATACGCTGAAAAGATGATGATCGAAGCCGGATATGGCAATGGCGAGCCGGAAATGTTGCTAATGTACAACAAATGGCATTTACGAGCTGTGGTCAATACGATACTCGATTACAGTATTCAAGTTCTTGGAATGACTAAAGATCAAGCCATGAGTATGATGATCAACGAAGCATTTCAAGAACAAGCTGAAGCAGAAGGCAAGTGGCGCCGGGCAACCTTAACGCAAGTCCAGCTTACCAGTTATTACAATGGGTTTGCTGAAATATATGCGTTCAGAGAAGAGCTAAAGCAAAAAATGGGAGACAAATTTGATTTGAAAACTTTTCATAATCGCTTCTTGAGTTTCGGTAATGCGCCTGTCTCTGTCATCCGCAGTTTGATGCTTAAGGAGCTCGAGAAATAAATGTTTTCAGGTTAGTTTAGTTTCAAGGTGTCAGGATAAGTGGGAATGGTTCGTTTTTTATTGTTGGTTGTATTAGCGTCAGCGTATTCTAGTTGTGTTGCGTATGAGTCAACATCAGCCCAAAGCTGGTCGCAGCGATTGGTTGACGCCGCCCACAAGCGTTTACAGTCGAATGTCACTTATTCTGGCGCGTACTATGCGATTGAGTATCCCAATGGAGATGTTCCGGCTAACATTGGTGTTTGTACTGATGTTGTAATAAGGAGCTTTCGTGAATTAGGTGTAGATCTTCAACAGTTGGTGCATGAAGATATGAGTGCTCATTTTTCAAAATACCCTAACCTGTGGGGATTGAAGCGTCCTGATCCGAATATCGATCACCGCCGGGTGCCAAACTTACAGGTTTTTTTCGAGCGCAACGGAACTGTCAGAAATATCAGTAATGACCCGCGGGACTATCAACCGGGCGATATTGTAACCTGGATGTTGCCTGGTAATTTGCCCCATATTGGTATCGTGAGTAATAAAAAATCTCCTGACGGGGCGCGTTATCTGATTGTCCATAACATCGGCGCTGGTCCAAAGTTAGAGGATTTTTTATTCGATGCCCGAATTACTGGACATTATCAGTTTAAAAACAACTAGTTAACTCTACTCTCTTAAAGTGGTTCCCCGACGTAGAAGAAAAGTGACTTAGGATTGATTTTTCAGTGAGTTAGCATTGGGTTCTCAATAGCTAAAACCATCGACTTTACCCCTCGTATCCAGTAACATACGCGGTTTTTCTACTTCGCGGAATGCCGCGAAATCATTGAGTTTTTAAGGTTATAACTATGCGTAGCCATTATTGTGGTGATTTATTAGAAGTCGCAGCGGGCGAACAGGTGACCGTTGCTGGCTGGATCCATCAACAGCGTGATTTAGGTGGTCTTGCTTTCCTTCAAGTGCGCGATCGTAGCGGCATTATTCAGGTAGCTATTGATCCTGACCAAGAAGAACTTCTAAGCGTCGCCAAATCATTGCGCAACGAGTTTGTCGTAAGCGTTACTGGGAAAGTGCGTAATCGACCTGCGGATATGGTGAACAGCGAAATGGCAACTGGCTCTATTGAGGTTACCGCTGAAGTCATTACCATCCTCAATAAGTCGGCTCCTCCAGCGATATTGGTCAACGAACACGAAGAGGTCTCTGAAGAACTGCGACTGAAATATCGCTATTTGGATCTACGTCGTCCTGAAATGCAGCAAAAGTTATTGTTCCGTAACAAGGTTGCAAAAAAATTACGAGATTTTCTGGAAGCTGAAAATTTTGCTGATATCGAAACACCGATTTTGACAAAGGCGACGCCTGAAGGTGCCCGTGATTATTTGGTTCCCAGTAGAACCAATAAAGGTTCATTTTTTGCGCTTCCTCAATCGCCACAGCTGTTCAAACAATTGCTAATGATGAGTGGTTTCGACCGTTATTATCAAATTGTTCGCTGTTTTAGAGATGAAGATTTACGTGCCGATCGCCAACCAGAATTTACTCAACTGGATATCGAAACTTCGTTTATGGACGAAGAGGCAATTATGGGCATGATGGAGAAAATGATCCGGCAAGTGTTTACAGAGTGCCTAGATGTTGAACTGGGTGATTTCCCGAGAATGCCGTATGCAGAAGCAATGCGACGTTTTGGCAGCGATAAGCCTGACTTACGGGTAGCGATGGAGCTGGTCGACGTTGCTGATTTGCTCAAAGCAGTTGAATTTAAAGTATTTGCAGGGCCTGCCAATGATGACAAAGGACGAGTGGCTGTTATTTGTGTACCTGGCGGGGCTGAGCTGAGCCGCAAACAGATTGATCAATATGGTGAATATGTTGGTCGTTATGGAGCAAAAGGACTCGCATGGATTAAAGTCAATGAACCTGGCAAGGGTGTTGATGGGGTTCAATCGCCTATAGCAAAATTCCTTAATGATGAATTGATTGACCAGATTGTCGCGAGAAGTGGCGCTAACAGTGGTGATATTTTGTTATTTGGTGCTGATTCAAATCGAGTGGTCACTGACGCATTAGGCGCATTGCGATTAAAAGTCGCAGAAGATCGCGGGTTGGTAGAAGATAGCTGGAAACCACTTTGGGTCGTTGACTTTCCAATGTTCGAAGAAGATGGCGGTCAACTTCATGCTTTGCATCATCCGTTTACAGCACCTAAGGAAAATGATGCTGATAAACTACGCGCAGCACCAACGGCGACTCTCTCACGGGCTTATGATATGGTGCTAAACGGTTGCGAAATTGGCGGCGGTAGCGTGCGTATTCATGACCAAGCTATTCAAGCGGCGGTGTTTGATATTCTTGGAATTGAAAAACAAGAAGCGGAAGAAAAGTTTGGTTTCTTACTGGAAGCGTTGAAGTATGGTTGTCCTCCACACGGCGGTATCGCGTTTGGTTTGGATCGTTTAGTGATGTTAATGGTCGGTGCAGACTCGATCAGAGATGTAATCGCTTTTCCGAAGACCACGACTGCCAGTTGCCCTCTAACTTCGGCTCCTTCGAGAGTTTCAGAAGCACAGCTGGAAGAATTGGCTATCAAGTCAACAGCCGTTAAAGAAGAGCAGTAAGATTTCAGGTATCGATTACAAGTTATAAGCGTCAAATCAGAGAGGTTGGAGTGTAGAAATGGCAGGACATAGTAAATGGGCCAATATCAAACACCGAAAAGCAGCGCAAGATGCTAAACGCGGTAAGATCTTTACTAAAATCATTCGAGAGATTGTTGTCGCGGCAAAATCGGGTGGGCCGAATCCGGAAGACAACCCGAGCTTGCGGGCAGTAATCGATAAAGCGCTTGGTGCGAATATGAAGCGCGATACTATCGACAAAGCGATTGCGCGTGGTGCTGGCACGAGTGATGGTGATGATTACGAAAATTTGGTCTATGAAGGTTATGGCCCCGGTGGTGTGGCTATCTTGGTTGATTGCCTAACCGACAATAAAAACCGCACCGTTGCCGAAGTGCGTCATGCCTTTTCTAAAGCAGGTAGTGAGCTGGCGGCGTCCGGCTCAGTTGCCTATTTATTTGAGCGCAAGGGTCAAATGATATTCTCTGCAGATATTGATGAAGACACGCTGATGGAAGAGGCGCTAGAAGCCGGTGCAGAAGATATTCTGAATCACGAAGATGGCTCGTTTGAAGTTTTAACGGCTACTGAGGATTTTATGAATGTCAAAGAAGCATTGGCAGAAAAAGAACTCGTCCCAGAAGCGGGAGAAATTACCATGCTGCCTTCTACTCAAGCAGAACTTGATGTAGCGACCGCGGTTAAAGTGCTCAACTTGATTGAGCGACTTGATGATTTGGATGACACTCAAAATGTTTATAGTAATGCAGATATTCCTGCAGAGGCTTATGAGCAACTTTAAGCGCTAATTTGCTCAGGAGCGATATGGAGCTAACAGTAAGTTTCAACCCAATCGTCAACACACGCGAGGTGGAAGGTGAGTTTATATGCTCACCTTTTTTGTTTGTGATATATTGTTTTAAATAATTTCTGACGCAAGTATTTCAAGTTTTATGTCAATTATTCTCGGCATCGACCCTGGTTCACGAATTACTGGTTTTGGGGTGATTCGTATGAATGGCCGAAAAATTGAATATATCGCGAGCGGCTGTATTCGGGTTAAAGAAGGCATCTTGTCAGATCGATTAAATCAAATATTTGATTGTATTTCAGAGGTGGTTCAAGAGTACAAGCCGGATGAAGCGGCGATAGAGCAGGTGTTTATGTCAACGAACGCCGACTCAGCGCTAAAGTTAGGTCAAGCGCGCGGTTCAGCTATGGTTGCGATGGCGCAACACGCCTTGGTGGTAGCAGAATATTCGGCCCGTCAAATCAAACAGTCGGTAGTTGGAAATGGTGCTGCAGACAAGGGGCAGGTTCAACACATGGTGACGAGCTTACTGGGATTAAACAAAAAGCCTCAGGCTGATGCTGCCGATGGTCTTGCGGTAGCGATTTGTCACGGTCATGCGATGCAAAGCGCACTCTATCAAGCCGGTGCTAAAAAGGTTACCCGTGGCCGCCTGAGATAATCAAATAAATTAGTATGAGAAAAAAATGATAGGAAGACTCAACGGTATTCTTTTAGAAAAGCAACCTCCTTTTGTTCTAGTCGAAGTCGCAGGTGTTGGTTATGAATGCCAAGCACCGATGAATACAGTTTACAACTTACCTGAAGTGGGTGAAAAAGTTGTCTTGCACACTCACCTTTCTATTAGTGAAAACGCCCATACTTTGTTCGCGTTTTACTCGCTAGAAGAACGAACCTTGTTTCGTGAGTTAATCAAAGTCAATGGCGTTGGCCCTAAGCTCGCACTGGCGATTTTGTCAGGGATGAGTGCTATTGAATTTGTCCAACATGTTCATCACGGTGAGGTCGCTACTTTGGTTAAAATACCGGGGGTAGGTAAGAAAACCGCCGAAAGGTTAGTGGTCGAAATGAAAGATCGCCTCAAGGATTGGGAAGTTGAATTGCCTGCCCAAGCCAGCGGCTCTCAGTCGAGTAAATCAGTCGAAAGTAAAGGTAATGTCGAAGAAGCGATCAGTGGTCTCGTCGCGCTTGGATACAAACCGACCGACGCAAGTAAGGCAATCAGTCAACTAGAAGATGATTCACTTCCTTCAGCAACTTTAATCCGCTTGGCCTTAAAGCAAATGATTTAACGGCGAAATATGAGCCACGAACCTTCCCAGAAATTTACTGCCAAAACGGCGATCGCAGTAGTGGTTGCTAATATGATTGGTACGGGAGTTTTTACTAGTTTAGGTTTTCAGTTATTAGATATCCAGTCAGGCTTTGCATTGTTGATGCTTTGGGTCGTTGGAGGGATCACCGCTTTGTGTGGTGCGTTAACTTATGCTGAGTTAGGTGCTGCGTTGCCGAGGAGTGGCGGAGAATACAATTTTTTAACCCACAGTTATCATCCTATAGCGGGTTTTATTTCTGGCTGGGTATCTTCCACGATTGGTTTTGCTGCGCCGGTAGCATTAGCTGCGATTACATTTGGAGCCTACCTGTCTAGCGTATTCCCAATACTCTCTAAAACTTGGTTAGCGGTTACCTTAATAATATTGTTAACGGTCGTCCATGGTAGCACCCACCGAAAAAGTGCGGGGCTACAGTGGATTTTTACACTCATCAAACTGTTATTGATCGCTTTATTTTGTATAGCTGCAATCATCGTTGTCGAACAGCCACAACCGATCAGTTTCACACCGAGTGTTGACGATTTAGAGTCGGTACTGAGTGGTGCGTTTGCTGTTTCCTTAATTTATGTGAGTTACGCATACAACGGTTGGAATGCCGCGACTTATTTAAGTAGCGAACTTGAGGAGCCACAAAAATCACTCCCCCAAATATTACTGACTGGCACCGCGCTCGTTCTGGTTGCTTATGTGGCACTGAATTTTGTTTTTTTATACTCGACACCCATTTCGAGCATGCAAGGAAAAGTTGAAATCGGTTATGTGGTTGCTCAGTCATTATTTGGGGAAACTGGTGCTGCGATGACAGGCATTGTCATGTCACTATTGCTGATTTCAACAGTAAGCGCAATGACTATGGCTGGCCCAAGAGTATTGCATGTGATTGGAGAAGACTTCCCAATATTTAAATCGCTTGCCAAATTAAATAGGAGCGGTATTCCGCAGAGAGCGATATATTTTCAGTCGATGATCGCACTGATATTTGTTGTGACTTCTTCGTTTGAGTCGATTTTAGTTTTTTCCGGCTTCGCTTTAGCGTTGAACAATTTTTTTGCGGTGTTAGGGATTTTTATTTTGCGAATTCGACGCCCTGAACTATCAAGACCCTATAAAACTTGGCTTTTTCCGATACCGCCGATCGTGTTCTTAATACTCATTGGTTGGACACTATTATTTATACTAAAGCAGCGCCCGGAAGAAGCTTACATGAGTTTACTATTAATATTTTCTGGTGCAGTTTTTTATTGGGTTTCCGTAAAACTTGGCGATAAGTCCTCACAGTAGGCGACTTAGTTTGATTTGAGAAAACTCACCGTTTGTCACTTTCAAGTATGCAAGGATATAGTCTATGCCGGAAAATATAAGTGGAAATTTAGAGCGAGCAATTCAGTTCATTATTGAAATTGAGCAACTAAAAGATGTTCATCGTAAAACCCGCCCGGTGGGATTGGAGCGATACGAAAACTCCGCTGAGCACAGCTGGCATGTGTGTATTAGCGCTTTAATGCTAAAAGACTTCGCCGATGAACCGGTTGATATTTGCCGAGTGATCAAGATGTTGCTCATACATGACTTAGGCGAGATCGATGCCGGTGATACAATTATTTACCAGAGTGAAACAGAAGAAAACAAATTAGCAGAAAGAGCCGGCGTGGCAAGACTTCTCGCGTTTTTATCCGATCAACAAGCTAAAGACTATCTTGCTTTATGGGATGAGTTTGAAGCGGGTCAAACGATTGATGCCCAATATGCTAAAGCAATCGATAGAGTCCCGCCATTGCTGCATAATTTACACGGTAACCACCATAGTTGGGTGGAAAATAAAGTAACTGAGTCGCAAGTAATCGCCATCAATAGCCGGATAGGGAAGGCGAGCAAACCGATATGGCAACGCTTGCAACAGCAGATTTCGCAAGCATTCAGAACAGACCCTCAGTTGCAGAAATAATCGCTGAAGGCTACTTTATAAGCTCAGGGTTCATCCAGATAGTTTGGAAGACTGGTGTCGATTTCAGTTCACGCATTTTGCTATTGAACTGCTCGACTAGTGCCATTGAGGTAGACTTTTTGCTAAACATAAAGCTGACTTCGTAGCCAAAGGTTCTGATACCTAAACGCGTGAAGTCGTCAGAGAACAGACCGATACGTTTTCGATACGCGATGAGATAGGGATCTTCGACGGCAATGTCGACTTGGCCTTCTTTTAACATGGATAAAAGATCGGCGATTTCTTCGGCATAAGCAATATTTTTGCCGTAGTTCGGATCGTTCTCCCACGCTTTTATGTCGTCACTATATAGTTGGTTGGCGACAAGACCAAGTTTAGCGCCGGTTCTCATAATTTCGTCTACCGAAGGCTTGTCAAACAGTGCTTTTCTGCTTTTGGGAACCCAAAAAGAAAAGGTGTCTCGCCGGTAGGGATTAGAAAAATAGGCAAATCGACTGCGGAAATCGTCTTTGGTAGCGTTCGCGGTAAAATCAAGTTCACCTGACTCTATTTGTTGGATGATTTGGCTCCAAGGCAGTTTAATAAACTCAATCTTACAGCCAACAGCATCGGTAACCGCTTTAACCAATTCGATTTGTACACCGGTCAACTTTCCGGAGGTATCTACATATTGCAGCGGTGCCCAATCAGCCCACCCGTACTTGAGGATACATTTCTCAGATTGATTATCTGTTGCTTGAGCTGCCGATACTTGGAAAGTCATAACCAGCAGAAAAGTGTTAAGCCAAAAGAGCAAAACTGAATTTAAAACCTTATTCAATGAGCTTACGAGTGTCTGTCCAACTTGACTACGTATACTAGAGGAAACTCAGTATTTTTCAAGTTGTTGGCAATTTGGCATTTAGTTGGCGGATAAAATATTCGTTCGAATGCACCTTGTATAGAACCAAACGGAAAAGCGATTTTATTTCAACAACTTAGAATTTGTCGACCAACTCTGGATCCAACCAAATCGACTGAAAAACATTGCTATCTTTCAATTCTCGCATTTTTAAATTAAATCGGTTTACAAATTCTGCGGTAGTCGTTTTCTTGCTGAACATGAATCCCACTTCAGATCCCAAGAAGTCGATAGGAACCCGAGATAAATGCGAATCTATCTTCTCAACTCGCTTGCGGTAGGCCATAACAAAGGGATCTTCTATCATTGCGTCAATCTCACTGTTAATGAAGCTGGCTAATAGCGCATTATTAGTATCAAAAAGCGTTATATTTTGGCTAAAAGACGGGTCTGATTTTAACGACTCAACTAAAGGGCCATAGTACTGGTTTTTGATTAAACCAAGTTTAACTTTTGTTTGCTTGAATTCTGCCAGCGTATTACGACTATATAGGGCTTTATCTTCCCTTTTTACCCAAATTGAAAACAAGTCTTTTCGATAGGGTAGTGAAAAATAAGCATAAGATTTCCGTGCTGTTGTTACAGAGGCATTTGCGGTAAAATCGATGTCGCCGTTTTCAATACCATTAATCACCTCGTTCCATGATCGTTCAACTAAAGTAAGCTCGCAACCGAGGCTCTCGACAATCGCCTTGACGAATTCGATTTGAATACCTTTGACTTCTTGATTGTTATTGACGTACTGCAATGGTGGCCATTGATTCCAGCCGTATTTTAATTGGCAGTTTTGTGGCTGAGGACTATTAGCGGAAAAGGGTTTTCCGCTAGCAGAGGGACTTGGCAAAACGATTGCGAGGAAGCAGTAAAATAAAATACTAAATAATAGTCTCAAACCTGTTCCCGTGTTTTTCTCGTTCGCTATTTATGGTAGTAAACTCTCGATATTTTTCAAGTTTTACCCAGTTGATTTTAGGGATTGAGCTTGGCTAAACTAGCCTGCCATACATATAGCTTAATGGTTAAGCTTTGCGCGATTGCTAAGTTGAAATTTTGAATAAAAAAGATATCACATCGGCGTATGCTCAGGCTCGTTATGTCTTGCTCTGTGAGCAAGTCGATGATTTGCTCAAAAACAGTCTGAGGCGAGAAAATTGCTCGAGTAGCGAAGATGGCGCGGCAAGAAAGGGTTGTTCGAGCCCTAAAGAGAAAAACGTTACTGATATTGTCGAGTTTGTTTTCCGTGTGAATGGCCGATTTGAATTTTTGCGCGAGTTGATAGCATCATATCATGCTCGAAGTGCAGTTTTTATGACTGCCTGCAATCCTTCCAGTGTGATATTAAGCGAGCAGAAAAATTACCTGCGAACGGTTGAATTAGGCGACGAGATCCGGTCAAGGAACTATTGTTTCCTCTCTGGATATAGTACCGATGATCAGCAACATTGGCCCAGAGAAGAGAGTTTTCTGATTT
Source organism: Aliikangiella marina (assembly GCF_007004765.1). Lineage (GTDB taxonomy): Bacteria > Pseudomonadota > Gammaproteobacteria > Enterobacterales > Kangiellaceae > Aliikangiella > Aliikangiella marina. Next base: position 321,732 of record NZ_VIKR01000004.1, on the reverse strand, counting down.
TTGATGTCTCTATAGCGGCTGCATTCGAAATCGCTAACCAATTTGACCAGCTGGCATTTCTTGTCATCGATGAAGACGGGTTCGTTAAACTTCAGTTTGTTTAATTCTCTAAATCTAGCGCTTCATATTTCACTATATCGCTCCCTGGATCCAGGCAATGATATCCAGGCAATTATATCCAGTGCCAATTTTGATCTTTGAATCGGTGTTTATCACTAATTAAGTTTGAGGCTTTGTAACCAACCGAAATAATTCGAGCATCGCTAATATTCATAAAGTCGGCAGTTCGCATCTTAATCAATAAATTGTGAGTACCACCGTTAAAAGTAATCGAACTATTTTTGACGAGATCTTTCGCAATATAGACATCCATACCATAAAGCTTGCCAAAGGGCGGCATTGCGCCGACTTCACACTCAGGAAATCTTTCGGCAAATTGGTGCTCCGGAACAATCGTCAAGTCGGGCGTTTTTAACAACCTCGACAAATCGCTTTGTAACAAAATACAGTTAGCGGGAACAACAACCATTGACATGAGTTGGCCGGCTCCAATGATGATGGTCTTCGCAAGGTTCTTGCCTTTAATGTGTGCAGACTCAGCTGTCTCTTGAGCGGTAAAAGTTGTTGTATGGGGGACCAAAGTATAGTCAATTAATAATGAATCAAGATATTCGAAAGGGGTTAAGGTGTACATGATAAGCTCCTCATTCCGCGACACAACTATTCAGAGAAAAAATGTCTAGGAAGATTTATCTTATACTACCCGCGCCCTTAATTCCGAACATTTGCAGTCTTTTCACCTTTTGATAACAACTTAGTTGTTTAGCTTGCACTTTTATTGCTGTTAGTTATTTATTATCGCGAGTGCTGAAAGTTTATGCTGAGTTAATCGGTAAGTTTCTGAGTCAACGGCAGTCTAATTTATGTCTTTGGTTCCGAAACTTTCTCAGTATTCGGTGAGAGCGCATTAATGTTTTCCACATTAATGACTTCCGCTCGCTTAAGTCCGGGGTCGTAAAAGATTAAATAGTTAGTCGTTGAACCTAGTAATACGACACTTCTACTATCGGGATTATCTCCGACTTGCAGTAGCATGGTATTGGTACTTTCTTGTTTAATGTTTTCCACACGGTGGTCGGCAAGAATTTGGATCATAAATAAAAGCACATAGATAAGAAAAAATGTAATGAATCCATAAACAGTAATGTTGCTTTTAGGCATATAGAGTAGATAGTAACGCGCCTTATTCCAAACCGTCTTTTTTTGTCGCTCTAATCGTTTATGGAGTCTTGCGCTGGTCCTAAACATCCAGTCATAGCACCCAGTCAAAGCCAATGTCACCAGAAACATAACGATAATCATTGGCTCTCTAATCCCCGCGATTATGATATCACTGAAGTCGACTAGTTTGAGAATAGGGACATCGAACGCATCGTAGTAGTAGTAATAATAAGTGACCCCAATGAGCGTGAGAAAAAAATAGGAAGCAATCAAGGCCAGTCCGGGGTGAGAGCGAAAAAGTTGCAATGTGTCTTTGGTATAATTGGTGCTTGCTATTTTATTAGCCATCTTGGTCGTTCGGTTGTGGAAAAACCTAAAGATAACACTTTATTCTTGATAAATAAAAAAGCCCGATACTATTCGGGCATCGACTAAAGTGCTTAACCTTAACAAGTGCTATTTGTTTGTTGGCTCTAGTTGTTAACCGTTCAAGATATTGAAAATCGTGGCAGATAGTGACTCGCTAGGTGTAGTTTAGCTGCGTACTGCCTTGTTTTTCTATATGCGTTGAGTCTTCAGTTTGAAAGTTAGTTAATGTTTTGGTTTGCTCCCAAAGTTTTTTGCTTAAGCTTTCGAGTGATTCTCTTTCTGAATTGACTAGCCATTTCGCCACTTCTAAGGCGACGTTGGGATATTGAATTGCGGGTCTGGGAGGTTCTTGAAGCCATTGCTCTAGTGTCCTGTTCGTATATTTGTCGATTATGGTCGCACGTTTAATCTTATCTAATGCTAACGCGTTGGAGGTTTGCTCCATTTGACCGCCAAGCGGCTTGATTAAAAGTTTTTGACCAACTTGAAGTGCTTCGCTGGGTAGTTCGAAGCCCGCGCTGGTGATTACGCCAGCGCAATGAGATTGCTTTTCTTGAAAGTGGCTGCGCGAAAATGGATAAAGATTAATATGTTTGTATCCAGAGTCGTCGTCGCAGCCATGAAAGACGTGGAATCGGTAATTGCCAAATGGCGCAAACCAATCAATTAACTCTTCTTTGGTGCTAAAAGGGCAGTAAACTAGCACATCTCTAAGCGATAGTGCCTTTCTCTCAGGTGCGTCATCAATGATCGGCGGTAATAAGTGCTGTCCAAAATCACTCCAATGAAGCCCGATTGGTAAGTCGACGGGGGCAAAATGCCTGAGAACAAATTTTGCGAGGATATTCTCGCCTGCCATCGGAATGTCTTTTTGAAAAGCCATTTGATGAGAAAGGCCGATAGTTTTCACTTTTGCGCGCTTGGCCGCCCAAGCAATAACGGGTTCGAAGTCATTGATAACCAGATCATAACCAGTAAAGTCAAAACGGAATACATCACGAAGAAACTTAAAAAGATTATTTTTAAAAGCAGTTTGAACATATTGTATTTTTCCGTGTTTTATCGCATAAGTTAAGCCAGAAAAAACGCGAAAATCACCAAAGTCTTGCATGTCAAATAATTCATCCTTTGGGCGACCGGTAAATACCCAGTCAACATCGACATTCAAAGAGCGTAATGCTTTCGCCATGATTCGTGCACGAGTGATGTGTCCGTTTCCAGTGCCTTGAACTGCATATAATATTTTCATTAATTAATATCTTTATTTATTTTCAACTAATTGAATAGTTAGCCCGAAAAATTTTAGAAAATGCTGAGTAGACTTAAGAGTTCGACCGAGAGTAAGCTGCATAAAATGCCGAGTAGTAGCCCTGCCAGAATATCACCCGGAAAGTGAACACCAAGTAAAACTCGAGAAGCGCCAATGAGGATTGCCCAAATAATTGCAGCAATGCTGAATAGCGGGAAAAAAATAATAATTTGAGTTGCCATTACAAACGCTGCGGCAGTGTGTCCCGAAGGAAAGCTAAATTGGTCCGACGGTTTTATTTTAGCTTCAAACGAAGCGATAAAATCTTGTGGTCGATTTCGTTTGAACTTCTTTTTCAAAAGAATATAAAGTGGTACCTGCATAGCATAGGCCAGCAAACATGCATATAAGAACATCAAGTTAGTATTGAAATTCTGAATCAATGCGATTGCAGCAATGATAGGGTAGCACCATCCATCTCCCGATGTAGAGATTGCTTTGACAACCGGTACATGCTGTTTCTTACAGAGCTTTTTTTGAACCCATAAAAATGCATCCGTGTCAGCTTGTTGAAATTGTGTTTTTAAAATCCCCATCGGCTCACCCTCTTATATGGTTTCACCACTTGTACTCAACTTGAATAATTCTCCCTCGCTTACAAGAATGATCTTAGGAATAATTTGTGACTAATAAATGACCAGATTATTAAGCTTCGATGACATTACTCTTCAATTTCAGTGACTAACTTATTGATTTATTGAGATAAAAATGGCTGTCTAAATACCTTTGGCTTTACATTTTATATTCCGCGATAATAGCCGGCCTTGTAGTTAAAATGACTGATGATGAAATTCTTTTATGTGGTTTAAAAATATACATCTTTATCGGCTTACTAAGCCTTTTGAATACTCCCCTGAGTCTCTCGCAGAAAAACTCGATGAAAAACGTTTTCAACCGTGTGGTAGACAGTCGGAAGAAAGCGTCGGTTGGGTCTCACCCATTCATCGTTCGAGAGACTATTTGGTTCATGCGGCTGGTGGTTGTATTTTGTTTTGTATGCGTCGTGAGCAAAAAGTGATTCCCGCAAGTGCAGTCAAAGAAGCATTAGAAGAACGAGTCGCTATTATCGAGGAAGATACAGGCCGCAAAGTTTACTCAAAAGAGAAACAGTCTTTAAAAGAAGATATATTGAGTCAAATGATGCCTCAAGCTTTTGTCCGCTCGACTCATATTTGGGCTTATATTGATACTAAAAATGATTATTTAGTGATTAATGCCGCCAGTGACAAGATTGCCGATCTTGTTTTTGAGCTTTTGGTTGAAACCATTGGTTCATTTGGATCGGTTAAATTGATTGGCGATGAGAATCCTGCAGGTGTTCTAAACCATTGGGTAACTGATGGATTACCTGAAGGCTGGGAGTTTACTGGCGATTACGAGCTTAAAGATTTACTGGATGAAAGAGTCGCTAAATTTAAAGACAATGAAGCAGAAAATGTGGTTCTTGGGGATTTGCTCGAAGATGGATACTCTGTTAATAAACTCGGCTTTCGCTACAAAGGACATTTTAAGGGGATTTTGCAGCCTGATTTAACCGTTAAATCAATGAAGTTCACAGACGAACTGCTCGCAGAAAATGATGATGTTGATGGTGAAGATGAGTTGGTTAAATTTGACGCCGATTTTGCACTCATGACTAGTACCTTAGCGACCTTTATCGCAGAGATTATTGATTTATTTAATGTTAATACCGACGGTTAAAATAAAATGACAGAATGCAATCGACTAAACTGAAGCATCAAGTTGAAAAGCTTAGTATTGCACTTATAGAATGATTAAATTAACACGATGGAATCAGAGAAAAATACTGTGAAAATTTGGGTTGATGCGGATGCGTGTCCGGTTGTAATCAAAGAGATTTTATTTAAAGCGGCAAAACGCACTGGCGTAGAGGTTACTTTTATTGCTAATCAACCAATAAAGGTCCCTTCAATCCCAAGTGTTAGCGCATTGCAGGTACCATCGGGTTTTGATATTGCAGATAATGAAATTGTAAAACGTTGTCAAAAAGGTGATTTGGTGATAACCAGTGATATACCCTTGGCGGCGGAAATTATCGATAAACAAGCGAGTGCACTAAGCCCGCGAGGTGAGCGCTTCACGCCTGATAATGTTCGAGCAAGGCTCAATATGCGTGATTTTATGGATACCATGAGAGCGAGTGGTATTCAATCTGGAGGTCCACCACCATTAAGTCAAAGTGACCGTCAGCTTTTTGCAAATCATCTTGATAGATTCCTCACAAAAAACCTCAGCTAATAATAATTTGAGATCAGAGTAAACCAACTCTACAGAACTGCCACAAACAGAGAAATACACTTTCTATCTCATGCTTTCGGCGAAAAGCAATAGAGGAGAGTATCCTACTTTTCTGACGGTTGGAAAAGTTTGCTAGCATAGGAGGAGTTGTTTTATGTTGGGGTTAGGCAGTTGGTCAAGGTCGGGGATTATTCCAGTATTAATCGTAATGTCTATAGCTGCCTGCGGTGGTGGCGGCGATGGGACTGTCCAAACTGAACCGCCGCCTAATCCAGAGCCGCCGGCAAGAGTTATTGATACACAAGCGAAGGCTCATGCGTTTTTGCAACGGGCGACTTTCGGGCCAACTCGAGAGGACATCGAGCTATTAATGACGCTCGATGCGACAAGTTGGATTGATGATCAGTTTAGTCGTGAACCCAGTAATCATCTTGAACGTCTCAATCAAATCTATATTGATGAAAATATATTTAACAAAGTATTAGATGATGTTCCGTTGCGTGCGCTTCGATTCACCGATAATTGGTGGCACTTTGCGGTTTATGGTCAAGACCAATTGCGTCAGCGGGTCGCCTATGCTTTAAGCCAAATATTTGTTGTTTCGCTTTCTCAGGACAGTGAGTTTGATAAGTTTCGAGGTTTTGCTAATTATCAGGATATGTTGGCCAGAAATGCTTTTGGTAATTTTAGAACATTACTGCAAGAGGTGACCTTAAGTCCAATCATGGGCGACTATCTCAGCATGCGTCGCAATGAAAAGCCGGCTCAAGCGTTTAATATTCGCCCTGATGAGAACTATGCGCGTGAACTACTTCAGCTATTTTCAATCGGCCTTCATCAACTTAACATCGATGGAACGGTTAAACGGGATAATGATGGACAATTAATCCCGACTTATGATCAATCGGTGATAGAGGGATTTGCTCACGTTTTTACAGGATGGAATTATGGAGATGCCGTAGTACTGCGCTCTGACTCTATCAGTATGCAAAGTGAAATTTTACCCATGAGAGCCTTCGAAAATTTTCATGATACTGGCGAGAAGGTGCTGTTAGATGGTCAAATTTTACCAGCGGGACAATCGGCACTGGTCGATCTGGAGCAAGCTTTAGATGTCGTTTTCAACCATCCCAACGTTGGTCCATTTATTAGCAAGCAGTTAATTCAACGATTAGTCACAAGCAACCCCTCTCCAGCATATATCGCTCGCGTCGCCAGTCAATTTAACGATAATGGGCAAGGTGTTCGTGGCGATATGAGAGCGGTAATTAAAGCGATTTTATTGGATGAGGAGGCGTTAGCAGGGGAGGCAACTGAGTCGATTGAGTTTGGTAAATTAAAAGAACCAATTCTCAGGTTAACTCAGCTATTTAGAGCATTTGACGCCCAAGGCGCTGATGGTAAGTTGCGCTTTGCCGACTTCAATAGCTTGGGTCAATTTCCCTATTATTCTCGTTCCGTTTTTAATTTCTATCGACCCGACTATGCGCCACCTGGAGAGTTTACCAATGCAAATCTCGTTGCTCCGGAAATCCAAATTCTTACTGAGAACACCATTACCCAAACGACTAACCGAATCCTCGAGTTGATCTATGAGGTGGATGTCGGTATCGACGCTTTATCGGGCAGGCACACAATTAACTTTGACTTCAGTGAGGAGTATCAGTTGGCTGATGATGGTGAAGCACTGACGAACCATTTGAATGAAAAACTGATGGGAGGGACCTTGTCTGAAACAATGGCTCAGTCTATCTCAAACTATATTAATGAGATTCCCACCGCACAAGCGGAGTCAAGAGTTAGAGAAGCGATCTTTTTTATCGCGAGTTCTCCTCAGTTTGCGGTTCAGAGGTAATTGATATGAAAAAAATAAATCGAAGACAATTTTGTCAAAGGCTGATGATGTCAAGTTTAGCTGGCACGAGTATTTATGGCACGCTAGGCTCACTATCTGTGGCGAACGCATTTACTCGCCAACAAAATTTTGATGATTACAAAGCGTTAGTCTGTATATTTTTAGCCGGCGGAAATGATGCTTTTAACATGCTAATGCCCCGCAGCTCACAAGCCTATAACGTCTATGCACAAGCGAGACAGTCGTTGGCAATACCGCAACAAGATATGTTACCAATCAATCCATTAACATCCGATGGGACCGAGTATGGTGTACATCCAAGTATGAGTGGTGTTCAATCATTGTTTGAATCAGGTGATTTGAGTTTTATTGCTAATCTAGGCGCGCTTATCCAACCAGTGACTCGTGACGAGTTTTTAAACAACTCAGCAGTCACTCCGCCCCAGTTATTCTCGCACAGTGATCAACAAGATTTTTGGAAAAGTTTGCAGTTACCCAGTAACCAAAGAACCGGGTGGGCCGGACGGGTAAGTGACTTGATTATGGATACTGACGCCATGCTACCACTCAATATATCTTTGAGCGGTACCGACCTGTTTCAACGCGGCATTAGCAGTTCTGCTTATGGGCTAAGCCCTGGCGGCGTGAGTCGCTTATACGCGATTGATGATGGTAACCCTGACACGGTTAGGCGCTCTCAAGTGTTTAATGATTTACTGAATGAAAACCATCAAAGCCTTTTTGCACGAGCTTTCAGTGGGGTCCAACGCAACTCGATGAATCTTGCTGGGGTCATCGAATCTGGGCTTGAAAACTCAACAGTCAATGCCCCGTTTGTAGCTGATCCGCTCGGCCTGAGTTTACGAATGGTTGCAAGAATGATTAACGCGAGAGAGACGTTCGGTAACAAGCGGCAAGTATTTTATGTGGTTACTGGTGGTTTTGACACTCACGGATTACAAGCGATTGAACAACCTCAGTTACTTTCTTCTTTAAGTCAAAATTTAAAAGCATTTAACGATGCTTTGAGTGAAATTGGTATAACCAATGAAGTGACAACGTTTACGAATTCAGAATTTGGACGGACTCTAACAAGTAATGGCGATGGAACCGATCATGGTTGGGGGGGACACTCAATGGTCATGGGAGGTGCGGTTAATGGCAGAAATATTTTTGGAACCATGCCTGACTTAAGTTTAAATGGTCCAGATGACACCATTGGCGGTAGAATAATCCCCACTACTTCAGTGGACGAGTATGGCGCAACGCTATTTAAATGGTTTGGACTGAGTGACGGTGAGTTAGACTTGGTCTTTCCAAACCTGCATAACTTTTCCAATCGAGATTTGGGATTTTTAGCCAGTTGAGAAGGTGAGTGGCTTATGAAGGAGTAACTTTAGATTCGATTGCCCATACCGCTTGTTACGCGGCGTAAATTTCGGAATCTATATTACGGGCGCTGTTTTCACGCAAAAGTCGAACGAATTAAGCGCTAAGCCTAGCGTCCTTGTCTATACTTAGACGATGGTACAACAACGCCCCACAAAACTTTCGCGCCAATCCTTGAGGTTTTTGGCGCTCTTGCTCATCTTTTGCTGGTCTGGGATTACTCATAGTACCGCTTTTGAATCTGCGGTTGGCATTGACTCTATGGCTCCAGTGGATTCTATGGTTTCTCCTGGGTTTTCAATCCCCCCTAGTTCAACAGTCCTTCCTGGCTCTATTGTTTCTCTCGGCGCTGTTGTTTTATTGGGCGCTCAATCTTCGATAGATTCCGAGCCCAAAGACTCTCTGAATCTCAGTAGTCGTGAAAATCCCGATTCAGCCATACAGGTCGGGTTTCATCGTTCGGTACCTGCTGCCCTTGATCGCGGAGAAATTCGTTGGACCGGTTTCTATGGCACAATCTATCAATGTTTATTCGAAAATATGCAAGGTAACTTCTCGAGTAACGATATGAGCTTCCAGAATTTGCCTGTCAGACGGATGACGAAAATGCTTGAAAGCGGCAAGTTAGATGTTGGTATATTACTGGCACGAACTGATGTCAGAGACGAGCACTCAACCTTTATTGGTCCTTTCATTGAGCATCCATACATACTGCTGACCAAAAAAGATACTCCAATAAAAGCCAATGAGGATTGGTCTCAGTGGACGCTTGGAACTGTGTATGGCACGAACTTTCATCATTTGTTGAGTAACTTTACTAAAGCAAAAATTGAAACAGCATCAAGTTGGGACTCGATTACCGGTATGTTGCTTAGAAACCGCGTTGAAGGCGTTGTTATTGCTCGAGAAATCGTTGAGAAAAACATTTCACCGCAACTACTTATAGGCCTTAAACGAACTGAACTGGTTAACTTACCGTCGATGAAAATTGGACTTTATGTCAGTAACTTATCGCCGCAAAAAAATAAACTAACGAGTGAGTTTTACCGAGCGATAGATGAGTGTCATTCACTTTTTTTGATTAAAAAATAGTGGCCGTAGTAACGGATGGTTCCTGTTTTTGTTAGTGCGTGTAAGGTTTAAATTCCTTTCGCAAACGGCCGAAATTCTAACTACACTAAAAATATAAGAGTGAACCAATTTAAAAAGTAAGGAAAATATTATGCAAGAGAGACGTGCCCACCCGCGCGAAATTCAAGAAGAGCGAGTCAAAGTTGATGTGGTGTCACAAGAATCGCCCAAAGAAAGCATCAGCTATGACTGTTTCTCAAGGGATTTTTCTCGAAGTGGTGTGCGAATACACGGTAGTCAAAGTTTCAATTTAGGTACAGTGGTAAGCTTAGTCATTCATATGAGTGAAATAGACCGAGATTTCAGTATGGCTGGAACCATTAAATGGATTACAGAAACAACCGAGCACGAAATATTGGCGGGTATCGAGTTTAATGACTCACGTTCTGCCGACTTGAGTGACTGGCAAGGACTATTCGAGTAAAACATCCCTCAAGAATGTCATTTGATTCTCGAGGGATATTGCGTGTCAGTATGGCCGAGCCTAATTTGATTTAACGTAGATTCTGCCGTTGACATTCTCTAAGTCAATAGTGACCTTGCCAGAACCGATCTTACCGCGCATTTCACTACCGACCCATTTGTGTTTAATAACGTTTAACCCAAAGTCGTTGCGGATTTTGCCACTGACCGTATCCGCATCAATCGTTGCATCGGCATCGGCTGGTAAATACAGCTCGATATCGCCGTTAACTGATTCAAGATCGATTTTTTTAGCGTTATCGAGGCTACTGAAGCGAATTTCCATGTCGCCATTGACCATATCAACACGGGTAGTCGAGGTATTGCCATCAGATTTTAGGGCGCCGTTCACTAGCTCTGCGTCTAATTCTCCACTGACACCTTTAACAATCAAGTCGCCATTAACTAAACTTATCGAGTCCAAATTTACCGCATTAGGTACCGAAAGATCATAGGTCACTTCGGAACGGTTGTTATTCCATCGACGCTCATTATTTTTAGCGTATTTAGTCGCGATTCTTAAATAGTCGCTGCTCTCATCGATATCAATGGTTATTCGGTCTCTGACTTCTTGGCTAGATGCTGAAATTGTCGCAGTCATGGTCACTTGTAAGCAGTCACAGGCTTTAATTGTGACGTCACCATTAATGTTAGAAAGTTTAATCGTTCCATCACTATCGAAGTTTAAAGTCTTTTCGATGGTATCTGTGACATCGGCGGTTGCATTTGCTGATAAGCCGAGCGTCATCGTCAAGGCTGTGATTTTAAACAATTGACCCAACGAAGTTTTTAACGTTTTTAAGTTTTCCATTTTTATTCCCCAATCTGACCTAGGTTGACTATTGATTTATTGGTTATGACGCGAGGCTTTGGCGTTTAGTTGACAGAATATTCCAAGAGAATGTAAACAAATGTTATCGAGAATTAACCAATGAATTATCGGCTAAAGCTGCTAAAATAATGAAAAATCAATGAGATAGATAAAATTCGTTGCCCTATAGTTAGTTATAGTTAGTCGATCATGACCATTGCCATTATTAGCCAAAATAAACAGCTCCAACCATGGAGGGACGCACTCCTTGCTATCGAACCTCAGTTAGATATTCGGTTGTGGCCGGATATAGGCAATCCTGAAGACATCCAATTTGCGTTGGTGTGGAATCATCCTGCGGGGTGCTTCGTACCGATGAAGCGTCTTAAAACGATTTCCTCAATGGGAGCGGGGGTTGATGGTTTGCTCGCTGACAAGCATATTTCCGATGAATGCCAGATTGTAAGACTTGTTGATCCTGGATTGGCATCGACAATGTCGGAGTATTTATTGGCCGTGGTGAGTGCTCACCGCCAGCATTTGGGGTTTTATCGAACTCAACAATTAAAACAACGCTGGTCGCCTAAAGTACCCATACCCAAGCATGAGTTAACGGTTGGCATTATGGGGCTTGGTCAAATCGGAAAAGCCGTGGCGACTGACTTCGCCGACTCGGGCTTTGTGGTTAGCGGTTGGTCAAATTCGCCTAAATCGCTAAATGGAGTTAGTTGTTTTTTCGGCAATGAGCAGTTAAGCCAACTCCTCACAAACTCGAAGGCTTTGATCAATTTGTTACCCTTGACTTCCAAGACGAGAGGGATAATTGACCAAACTTTATTAGGACAACTTCCTCATGGCGCTCTGTTAATTAATGTCGGACGGGGTGCCCATGTAAACGACGAGGGGCTTTTATCCGCGCTATCAACGGGGCAGCTATCCGCAGCATTTCTCGACGTGTTTAATCAAGAACCATTGGATAAAACGCACCCATTTTGGCACCAAGAGAATCTTTATATGACGCCTCATGTCTCAAGTTTGACTGAACCTAAGGCGGTGGCACCGCAAATAATTGAAAACTATCAGCGAACGATCAGTGAGCAACCTTTGGTTAATCTCGTTGATAAAAAGGCGGGATATTAGCTTGATAACTTTCATCAAAATGCATTTTCATCTGTTTATTCATTTCAACTTTAACTAAGAGTAATCGTCGGTTGGAAAATTTCGTTTTAATCGCTATTTTTTTAGCGTCTGGGGCTTTCGCAAAATATAAAGGTTGGGTTCGCGATAGTGCGTCGCTTAGGCTTAATCAGTTCGTCATATTTATCTGTTTACCGGCCATCATTCTATTAAAAATCCCCCAACTAACTTTAGATACCAATCTGCTATTACCGGTAATTGTCCCTTGGGGTGTTTTACTCATTGCTTCACTACTTATAATCTCAGTAGCAACTTTGTTCAACTGGAGTAGGGAGGTGACTGGTTGCTTACTAATGGTTACCTGCTTTGGTAACACTTCGTTTTTTGGTTTTCCGATGGTCAGCGCTTTCTGGGGGGAGGAGGGACTGCCTTACGCGGTAATCTATGATGTTTTGGGCTCGTTTTTGAGTTTAGCGTTGGTCGGTAACATCTTTTTAGCGATATACTCAGGTGGCGAGCGCTTCAGTTGGATCGCTGCCGTAAAGCGATTACTCACTTTCCCACCGTTCATCGCGATTTTGATCGCCTTCGCGATCGGCGACCTAGAGTATCCTCAAACACTTAAGAATGGCCTGTCATTAATCGGTCAGTTACTGATTCCGTCAACCATGTTTTTAGTCGGAATGCATTTGTCACTAAAAATTGAAGCACGCTATATTAAGCCACTACAAATTGCCTTAGCGCTAAAATTAATCCTCTTACCCTTGAGCGCTTTGTTACTATTAAGTGGATTACTTTCCACCGACCTAAAAGATTCGCTAATTTTTCAAGTCACTATTTTTGAAGCAGCGATGCCACCAATGGTTACCGCGAGTGTTATGGCGATTCATGCTCGTTTGGCACCTCAACTCGCCGCTGCTTGTGTTGGAATCGGCCTGTTTACTTCGTGCGCTACGTTACCGTTATGGTATTGGCTCCTGAGCTAGTCAACACAAAGTCCGCATTTAGTGAATTTATTTTGGCTTGGCGTAATAGTGTCGTATACAAGGATCGTTTTTTACCGCATATTAAGGGGTATAACAAAAGCAATCGAAGCATTAAAAAAGGATGAGGTTAATGAACATCAACTCAAGTGGCTTAAACCAAACAAACTTGGCTCACACAAAACTTAACGTCGAAAAAATAAAAGCACTGAGGCAAGAACGTATTTGGAGTCAAAATCATTTGGCAGAGGTCGCTGGGTTAAGTTTAAGAACGATTCAACGAATTGAGTCATCTGGTAATGCGTCTCGCGAGTCGATGAAAGCCTTAGCTGCGGTATATGAGTTACCTGTCGAAGATTTGTTAGTCTGCTCGCGTTCTGAAAAGTCGTGGAGAAATGTTATTGTCGCGACGGTTTCAAGTTTTATAGCGGTGGTCAGCGCGCTTTTCTTATTACCTGCTTCGGCGGAGAGTATTTTATTGGATGCAGTAATTTACGATGAGCAGCGTTCGTTAGCGAATGTCCAGCTGTTAAACGAAACGGGAAAAGAGAGCGAATTAGCGATTGATGGCAAGCTCTCGGTTATCTTGAGATTGACTAAAGTGTCTGATGGTCAGGTTAGAATATCATCGCAAATCTATGATCTCAGTGGTGACTCACCTGATTTAATCGCGCAACCAGAATTACTCACCAACAACAAAACACAAGCCGAAATGAAATGGGGAAAATACACTATCAGTCTCACCCCTCATCTCAATTCGGCTTCTGATCAATAGCTTGCCAGTGATCGGGTTATTTATCGCCAATGCTAACTCATTTGGTTTTTTGTCTGGCTGATTAAATCGCTTTGATTTAGTTACCTTGAGTGAGTTGCTCAACGACCCATTGCTGGAGCTGAGGCAACGGTAATGCGCCTGACATTCGAGCAACCTCTCGGCCATCTCTAAATAACGCAAGCGTAGGAATTGAGCGAATATTAAAGTCCATAGCGGCTTGTTGGTGAGTTTCGGTATTCACCTTGAGCAATCGCATTTGATTGCCGACTGCGGTTGCAAACTGGTTAAAGACCGGCGCGAAATTTTGACAAGGCCCACACCAGGGGGCCCAGAAGTCGACCAGTACCGGAACCCCAGAATTGTCGATATGTCGAATCAGTCCATTTGCATCGGTTTCGATGGGTTTTTGATTAAACAGCGGTTGTTTGCAGCTCGCGCAGATTGGCATGTCGTCGAGTCGAGTTACTGGAAATTGATTGATAGTATTGCAATGAGCGCATACTAAGCGGATTTTTTGTTGTGTTGCTTCAGTCATAATTGAACTCTGCTTTAAACTCTGTTTTAAATGTGTTTAGTAACGACCTGAATCTAGCATCACCAAAGTACAATCCGTGATTACCGCTATCCCCGCACTTTTGACCTTATCGATAGCCATGACTGATTCGGTCCCAGGATTAAAGATGACTCGCCTGGGAGCTAATGCGATGATTTTGTCAACTTCTTGCTCTATTAGAGTGGGATTAACATAAATCGTTACAGTGTCTGGATGAGTCTCGACTGCCTCGAGTGATGTAACACAAGTGACTCCATGGATATTGCCGCCTTTGGGTGATACAGGAATCACCGGATGGTTTAAGGCGATCAGTTTGCTGATGGCGCGGTTAGAAAATCGCGCGGTATTTTGGCTCGCTCCGAGCACAACGGTTGTCGCCATAATCATTTAATTCTTTAACGTAAAGATTGACACAGCCTAATCCGCCTCAGAATGAATTGCTAATTTAAATATCCAATAATTTGTTTATCGCTCAGCGGCATATTGCTCTGTGACTATTTGGTCGATAAGAATTTTCAATTCCGCCAGTAAATCAGTTAGTATGATTGCCATAATCAATAAAAATTAAATAAGGACTATTTATGGCGGGATCAAGTCTACTCGCGCTTTTAGATGATATCGCAACTCTACTGGATGATGTTTCAGTGATGACAAAGGTTGCAGCCAAGAAAACCTCTGGGGTCCTCGGGGATGATCTGGCCTTAAATGCGGAACAGGTTGCTGGAGTGAGAGCTGATCGAGAACTGCCGGTGGTTTGGGCAGTCGCTAAAGGATCGTTTAAAAACAAATTTATATTGGTGCCTGCGGCTTTGGCAATCAGTGCATTTGTACCCGTTTTGATCTTGCCATTGTTGATGATTGGCGGGGCTTTTTTATGTTTTGAAGGTTTCGAAAAAGTCGCTCATAAATTACTCCATAGTAAAGAAGAAGATCAACAAAAACATCAAGCGATCATTAAAGCGGTGGCGGATCCCAAAGTTGACATGGTTGAGTTTGAACAGAACAAAATCAAAGGTGCAATAAGAACCGATTTTATTCTTTCCGCAGAAATTATCGTTATTGCCTTAGGTACCGTTCAAGACAAAGCATTTGAAATGCAGGCCGCGGTGGTTTCGATTTTGGCACTGTTAATTACGGTTGTTGTGTATGGCTTAGTGGCCGGTATTGTAAAACTCGATGATGCTGGTTTTTATCTGATCAAAGCCCAAGGAGAAGCGCTTTTAGCTCGATTGAAACGAGCGTTTGGGCGTGGCTTATTGTCTTTTGCACCGTTTTTAATGAAGTCACTTTCAGTCGTTGGTACGGCCGCCATGTTTTTGGTGGGTGGCGGAATACTGTTGCATGGTATCCCGGTTTTAGAACCTTTTGTCCATGGATTTCAACAAGTGGTTGCGGGCTGGCCTTATATTGGCGGAACCTTAGCGTTTCTCTCGGATTCAATAATTGGAGCACTAGTCGGGATAGCTGCGGGAGCAATATTGGTGGTTATTATGACCCAAGTGCAGAAGCTCACAAAAAAAACAGCTAGCGCTTAGTTACAGCAGCTCACACAGTTGGTTGGTCCATGTAATCGCGTTTTCATGGGCCGAAAATAACTCAATGTTATCCTCTGCAGATAAATGCTCAGTGGCTTTCCAGTCACCGGTTTCTACCCCTTTTGCCAATTTTAAGACTTCGCCGATGGGGCCTGATTCATCGATGAGCGCATCATTCATCTCTTGCGCTAAGTCGAGTTTATCAATCAGCCAGGCTTTGTCGGCTAGCATCACAGCATCGATTCCAGAGAACAATCCGGCTGTGAAATAACGTTCAGGGTGTTCAAAGCGCTTGGCAAGCGCGTATTGCTCGCAAGTCCGACCGCGCTGCAATAAAATGCGAAACAGTTCGGTTGATTGTTTCGAGTTATTGGACAAAGCCATTGCCATGGCCCACTTCTTGATCTGGTCGAGTCCGAGAAACACCACCGCTTCTTTCAAACTACTGACTTTTCTTGGCAGCCGACAAAGTGGACTATTGATGATTTTAAGAATTTGATAGCTCAGCTTAGTGTCTCTTGAAATTGAGTTGCATAAGTCATCAATGTCGATATTAGGCTCTTGCAATTGAGCAACGATTTCCAGGGCAATTTGTGAGTTATTATTGATCTTCTTGCCATAGACCAATTGAGGTCGCTCCAAAAAATATCCCTGGAATAGCTCGATACCAGCGGCTCTGCAGACGTCATGTTGTTGCTGAGTCTCTACTTTTTCTGCCAAAAATATCGGCCGGCGATCAAGCGTGGAAAGGATGTTATTCTCAAGCTCATGAATTGAATCTTTCAGGGTTACATCCGAAATATGCAGTAGATCAATTTTGATATAGTCTGCTAACGGGACCAACGGGTCGTATTCCGGTAAAAAACTATAATCATCAAGCGCAAACTCGTATCCCAGCTTTTTCAAATCAGCGACTTTATTCACTAATCTATCATCGACTAGGGTATTTTCCAGAATTTCGATGACCACCCTGTCCGGTTGAATCGGGAAGAAGTAGTCTGACAAAATTAACTCGCGGGTCAAGTTGATGAATATCTTAACGTAAGGGGCTTCTTCGTCATTTAAGATCCCACCGCAATAATTAATTAGTAGCTCGCTGGTGGCGCGATTACCATCCTCGAAAATCGCCTCGTTAGGATGCATAGAGCGGTAAAGTAGCTCATAACCGTAGAGTTTGTTGTTACCGTCGAAGATAGGCTGACGGGCAAAAAGTAAGTCTTTTTCTGGTGGCTGCATATTTCTAATAATCTTGTGTAATGCTCATTATTTAACGGCATCGTTTGTAAAAAGTTTAGTTGAGAATACAAGAATGTCTAGGCATTGCTTTCACAATTTTAAGCGCAGAGCCTATAATCGATGCAAATATTTTAATAAACATAAATAAAGAGAATAAAATGCTTAGTTATAATCTACCGATAAAGTCCTTTCGAACGCTGGTTTGCTTCACTTTTGTGTTTATCCTGGGGGCGTGTACCTCAGAAGATCCCTTGATAAGCGCGACTAAACAATTTATCGCTGAGCAAAACATTGATCAGTCAAAAAGCGATTGGAAAATCAATTTACCGAAGCCGCCGCAGCAGACTTTTAATCCCGATAAAAAATATTATTGGGAAATGACCACTTCAGAAGGGCCTATCACCATTGAATTAATGCCTAGCGTAGCACCAATGCATGTATCAAGTACCGTTTATCTCACGACATTGGGATTTTATGATGATCTTACTTTTCACCGAGTGATTACTGGTTTTATGGCGCAAGGTGGCGATCCCTATGGAAATGGGGTCGGTGGACCGGGTTATAAGTATTCCGGTGAATTTAGCCCGCAAGCCAGACATGACAAAGCAGGAATTTTGAGCATGGCTAATGCGGGTGCTAATACCGATGGTAGTCAGTTTTTTATAACGTTTAAACCCACACCGCACTTAGATGATCGACATACTGTGTTTGGTCAGGTCGTAGCTGGGATGGAAACGGTTAAAGCCATTGAGAAGCTTGGCTCGAGAAGAGGAACACCAAAGAAAGAAATCAAAATCGTCAAGGCAAGCATTCGGATTGATTAGTTTGGTTTCAAATCGGATAAAAAAGCGGAACAGTGTTCCGCTTTTACTTTGAGTGGAGTAGGCATCTAAGATTTGTTTGGTTTAACAAACTTTAATGTCATACGGTCACTTTCGCCAATTGCCATGTATTTCTGCTTGTCTTTGTCTCCGTGGCGATAACCTGGAGGTAAGGCCCAAACGCCATCAGGGTGGTCTTTGGTGTCCTTGGGGTTCGCATTGATCTCTGAGGTAGCGACGAGCTTGAAGCCCGCTTTCTCAGCGATTGCAATAACGTCGGCTTGCTTTAAATAGCCCAGTTTCCCAGATGTGTCGGCAGGTACCTTAGCGCCTGCTCGATGCTGTACGACACCGAAAATACCGCCAGGTTTTAACGCTTTGAAGATAGCCCCATAAACCGCTTCTGAGTGACCACGGCGATGCCAGCCATGCGTGTTTCTAAATGAAACAACCATATCTGCGCTACCAGCTTTGGCGATATCAAGCATGCTAGGAGGCTCCATGATAGTCACTTGGGTTTTGTCATAGACGGCGGGATTACTCTTGAGCTTTTCGGCGAAAGCTTTGGCGTTACGGCTGTAGTATTCGACTTCAGATTGAGGGTTAAAGCCGGCCGCAATGTATGTTCCATTGTCTCTCAAATAAGGTGCAAGAATTTCGGTATACCAGCCTCCGCCGGGAGAAATTTCGACAACCGTCATATCATCTTTAATTCCAAAAAATTCAAGAGTCTGTTGAGGATGACGATATTGGTCGCGTTCAGCATACTTTGCGGTGCGCTGTTCACCTTTTATCACCTTTTCCAGTTTGCTGGTTTCAAAAGCGGAGGCACTAGTACTAACTAGAGCTGAAAACAAGACGCTTAGTGGAATCAGTTTTTTAATTGTTTTATTCATAAGCCGTTATCCTTTGATAAATGAAAATGCATTAAACCGAACTCAGTCTATATACGCAAGTATTGCGATTGATGATCATCATCGATAAAAAGTAAAAAAATATGACACAGATACCGTTATGAAAGATTGTCATAGAAGTTTGCTTGCAGCATTTTAGTGACAAATGTACCATGAGGATCCCATGTGACGGATTACATTGTTATATCGATGACTCATTTAGACAGAATAGATAGAAAGATATTAACGATTTTGCAAAAGAATGCGCGAATCACCAATAAAGAGTTAGCATCCCAACTCGGCCTGTCGCCACCACCGACCTTAGAGCGAGTCAAAAAGCTTGAAAGTTCTGGGTATATTACTGGTTATGCAGCACTGTTAGATCCGAAGAAAATCGACCTGGGTACCGTTATGATGGTCTCGGTGAGTTTGCATCAACACTCTCAAGATACGATTGATGATTTTTATAAAGCCGTCGATTCGTTAGATGAAGTGCTCGAGTGCTACCATGTGACTGGAGATGATGACTTTATGCTCAAAGTTGTTTGCAAAGATATAAACGAGTACGAGCGTTTTGTGAGAGAAAAACTGGCTAAACTCAATAGCTTGGGAAAAATTAAGTCTTCGGTTGTGTTATCAACCCTTAAAAATGCGATTGAATACCCCATTCGCGAGCCTTTTTTAAAGTAACGGCGATAGTCTCTAACACCGCAATTAAAAGGCGCTACTTTTCAATTAAAAGTTTGTGTAATTGTTGACTTAAGTCTAATGCGTCTTGGCTGTTGGTTAGGAAACAAATCGCGTTATCATTGAGCTGATAGCTCGAGTTTATCTTGGATACTTCACTACTGATTTTGCGTTTCAATTCTCCGAGCATGTTTAAACTAAAATTGCCAACCAAACTCACTAATCCAAAGCCTGATTGAAAAGATAAGCCTTTGGGTAACACCTGCGCGACTTCTAAATCTGCTGGTTGGGTAGAATCGCTATTAGCATATACAAACACTAAGTGGTGTTGGTTTTCTTGCTGTAAAGTGACTAATAGGTCGAAACCCATGGCTAAAATGTTTCGAGTGATCTCGCTATCAAAGTGTTCAGGCACGGATAAAAGACTGACTTTCGGTTCGCTAGCGATACCAATGATTCCTGCTCCAGTATTGCCCTCTGTTGCGGTAATTAAAGTACCGGGTTGCTTCGGGTCGATGGTTGATTTCACTTTAATTGGAATTTGTTGACTCGCCGCAGGCTCTATCGCTCTTGGGTGAAGCACTTTTGCGCCCAGCCGTGCTAAATCGTTGGCCTGCTCAAAGTCAATTCGGTCTATCGGTTGAGCGTTGGTTATCTCTCTTGGATTTGCTGAGAATATACCGGCCACGTCGGTCCAAATCTCAATTCGTTTCGCGCCAAGTTTAGCGGCGAGATAAGAAGCTGATGTATCTGAACCTTCACGACCAAGCAATACGGTGTTTTGGTTTTTGTCGCTTGCAATAAAGCCTTGGGTGACAATAACCGATTCAGATTGAGGTAGTTTATCCACCAGTTCAAGGGAGCGTCCAAACTGACAAATTGCGCTGGTAAAGTGATGCCACTCATCACTTGAATCTTCGCTGACTAGCAACTCGCGAACATCTTGCCAATGGCACCTTATTGGTTTAGCGTTTAGATAGTTTGCCCCAATTTGGGTGGATAATAATTCTCCATATGAAAGGACTCTAGCGTGTGCAGCAGGGGTGATTTTTTGCTTTGTTGCGATATGCTGACACTCTAGCGAAAGTTGATTGAAATAGTCATCCAAAAGCGCATCCAGTTGAATGCCAAGCTGCTTGCAAAAGTCTAAATGTCGGATTTTTAAAGCGTTTAGCGAGCGCTCAAATTTTGACTCAAGTGCTTCATGAAGAAGCCGTTCGAGCTCGTTTGAGACATTCTTCAATGCCGAAAGAACGATCAGCGGTCGATCGCCATCATCAAGAACCTGCTGTACAGCATTAGCAATCGTTTCCCAATGCGAGGGTTTTGCAACACTACTACCACCAAATTTTAGTATAACCCATTGCTTTTTCATGCTTTGTCTTGTGAATACTCGGTTCTATCTTATGAGGTTAGGTCGACGCAAGTAAGAATTTGCACGCCTGAACGCTTCAGTCAACGAAAGGGGGATAAATTTGGGCACACTTTATCATTAAAGACCTTCAATGGTTAGTAAAGGCTGACTATTTTTTGAGTGAGTGTTTTTCTATTTACTCGATTGGTTAATAAATGAGCAGTAATTGTTGATTAAAAGTAGAAAATGATTATAATGCCGCCTCACAATTTTGCCCTGATTTTACGTTTCAGATTGCAAGAGGAATAATATGTCTCAATACGTTGTTTGTGCGATGTACAAGTTTGTCGCGCTCGAAAATCATCAATCAATCCGTCAACCTTTACTTGATTTTATGCTTGCGAATGATGTTCGCGGTACCTTATTACTTGCCCACGAGGGTATAAATGGCACTGTCGCGGGTTCTAGGGAATCTATCGATTCTTTGCTTGTCTGGTTAGAAAAGCAGCCCGGCTTAGATAACATTGTTTATAAAGAGTCTTACACAGAGGAAGCACCTTTCAAGCGCACCAAGGTTAAACTCAAAAAAGAAATTGTCACTATGGGGGTCGAGAATATTGATCCTAATCGGGTTGTTGGTACCTACGTTGAACCGCAAGACTGGAATGATCTGATCAATGATCCTGAAGTGATCCTCATCGATACCAGAAATGATTACGAATATGCGGTCGGCACATTTAAAAATGCGATTAATCCAAAAACGGAGACATTTAGAGAGTTTCCTCAGTATGTGAAAGATCATTTAGATCCAGCGAAACACAAAAAAGTCGCAATGTTTTGTACTGGTGGTATTCGTTGTGAGAAATCGACAGCATTATTAAAGCAAGAAGGTTTTGAAGAAGTTTTCCATCTAAAAGGTGGTATTTTGAAGTACTTAGAAGATGTACCCAAGGAGGAGACGACTTGGCAAGGAGAGTGCTTTGTTTTTGACGACCGCGTGACTGTGGATCATGACTTAAATAGAGGTCACTATGATCAGTGTAATGCTTGCCGGTTACCAATAACTGAAGAAGATAAATTGTCAGCGCAATATCAACAAGGAGTGAGCTGTCCTTACTGTTTTGATAAAACAACGCCGGAACAAAAAGCCCGTTACGAGGAAAGAGAAAGACAAATGCAGTTGGCGAAAGTTCGTGGTGAAGAGCATATCGGCGGCGATGCCGCACGAAATTTAGCAGAGAGGAAAGTATTGAAACGTCAAAAGCGTGCTGAACAAATAGCTAAGAGTCAACAAGGTAGTTGATCGTATTTGATAAACACTAGCCACAAAAAAAGGGAGCGATTGCTCCCTTTTTTTATTTATTTGATTTGCTTAGTCAAAAGTGTAAGTTGCTCTGACATAAGTAAATCTTCCTTGACCACTATGAATAGTAGTTACAAACCCCATAAAGTCATGGTGGCTGTAGGGAGGTTCTTCGTTGAATAGGTTGGTTGCACCCACAGAAAGAATCACGTTTTCAATGCCGCCGTAATTGTATGAAGCATCGACTGTCATCCAAGAGTCAACGGTTTTATCACCGAAACCAGCGTCCGCATCACCTTTAAATTCATCAATAAAGTTAAGGGCTAAAGCCGCACTGGATTCATCATTTGACCACTCAGATGATAGCGTCCAACGCATTTCCGGTTGTTCGAAATCTCCTTCAACACGATTGACTCGTTGACCACCGGTTGCATCAGGACGAAGTTCTTCAAAGTCCAATACATAGTTCAGCACATATGCGAAATTGAATCGACCAACATCAGTATCCATGCCGTATCGAATATCAAAGTCTAATCCCGATGTATTTAAATCACCGATGTTTTGGAATGAGTCAAAAATGCGAACGACTTCACCTGGATCGTTTGGATCTGCTGAAGGTAAACGTTCAACGACATTAGGATCTGAACCAAAGTTAGTAAATACAAATTGGGTGTCAGAATCAATGATGTCTTCGATCTCGTAATTGTAGTAGTCAACCGAAATGCTCCAGTCGTCATTTACATCATAAATCACACCGAAGTTATAGCTTGTTGATTCTTCAGGTCCTAAATCAGGATTACCCTCGAATACAGCTGTGTACTCTTGTGGTACACACGCATTATTGACGTTACCGACTGCATTACATCTAACGGTATCAATTAAGCTTGGCGATTCATCAGTTCGACCAAGACCCAGTTGATGTAACGAAGGTGCTCGGAAGGCAGTACCATAAGAACCACGTACGACAAGATCATCGGAAGCTGCCCAGCGGAATGCTACTTTAGGGTTAGTTGTCGTACCAAAATCACTGTAATCTTCGTTTCGAACAGCCAACTGTAACTCAAAGTCGTCAGTGACAGGAATAGCTAATTCAGCGAAGATAGAAGTATTATCGCGCTTCCCATTTGCTTGGGTTGCCTCGGTTCCAAAAACGTCTCCACGCAAGAACTGGTCATCTGGGTTATCTGCAATTTTTTCTTCGCGATATTCCAAACCAACCGCTAGCATAATTTCGCCGGCATCGATATTTGCAATCGGGCCAGACATGGTTGCATCAAATGACTTATGGGTTGATTTACCGACACGAGTCGTTGTGGTTTCAATAAAGTCGAGCGCCTCTTGCGTGTTGGAAGAAGGTTCGAAGGGGTTCCAAAGGCCGCTATCGATAGCTTCTTGTACTCGGCGAGAGTTTGGAAAACCATCGACACCGCGTTCTGTCGAGTTATTCTTGATATAACTAATCGCAGTTGTCCAGTCCCAATCCCCTGCAGAGCCCTCTAAGCCCAAAACGGCTCGATAGTAATTGGTTTCAACACGCTTTTCACGGTTACCTATATCAACGGTTCGACGACGCATTGTTAAGTCTTGCTGAAAAAACTGAGAGCCGGGATCATTTGCAAATGGATGATTTGGATTATCGCCAGCCATAAACAGCTCATTAAAGCTCGGACTACCTGCCCCACGGATGGTTGAGCGTGCGTTTTGGCCGTTTAACTCAGTAAAAGCTGTGACACTATTGGTCAGGTCATAGCGACTCATATAGTTAAAACTAAAACGTTCTGTCGACGGGAACATTGACATGAAAGGCGCATAATCATATCGACACAAGGTACCCACAATATCTTCTGGTGCACAAACATCATTACCGAAAGTGTCTGGAACGCGAACGGTTGGATCAGAAGCTAGCGCGATAGTTCCGGGAATACCGGATGAACTTCGAAAATCTACCGCGTCAGGGTCATTGGGGCGAAGTGCTGTTTGGTTGGATGTTCTTGAGTATGAACGGTCAGCATAAAGTACTTCTTCACGATTAAAATAGTCCATGATGAATGTGTGGCTAGAGCGTTCATTGACGTTACCCCAAAGGACGCTCACATTGGTCTCTTCACCGCCGCCGTCGGCTGTGGTGCCGTACTTGCCAGAGATCTCAACCCCGTCAAAATCGTCCTTCAGAACAACGTTAATTACACCAGCTATCGCATCGGAACCATAGGTAGCTGATGCGCCGTCTTTAAGAATATCAACACGTTCGATAGCGCTAAGTGGAATGTTATTAATATCAACAAAAGCAGTATCGATGTTTTTAGCAAACGGAGAAACTGATACGCGTCTGCCGTTGACCAAGATTAAAGTTGAATCTGCACCAAGTCCACGCAGAGAAACACTTGAGCCACCATTAGCGGTGTCATCGCTGCTATTGGCCTGGGTTGAAAAAGTTCCTTGCCCAGAAATTGGTAACTTCGCAAATAAACCAATCAGATCTGTTACACCGGTTAACTCAATATCTTCAGAGGTTAAACTTGTGACAGGCGATGGGCCTTCTGTATCGCTACGTTTTATATGAGATCCAACAATGGTAAGCTTTTGTTCTTCTTCGCCTTCATCTTCAGCTGCGAAAACGGCTGCAGGTGCAACTAAAGCACTAGCCAATGCCATAGTTACCAGCCGGAGTTTAAATGGGTTTTTTATCATTTTATGTAACTCCCTTTTTTTTGAATTTTAGTGTTATTAGTTAGAATTTTGATACGACTCGTCCGACAAAATTCGAGTCGACTATACCGAAGCACTATAGGGGGGTCAAGGTAACCAAAATTGATGTTTTTAACTGGGATAAGTGCTTTTTAGCGGGCGGAGCGTAAATAAAATTTTATGTATGAAAAGATGTTTTTATTCATCTCATTTAGTGATGTGTTGTAGGCTAATAAACACAGGGCCTGGAACAGAAATTGAAAGTTAGGTATCGCAAAAAAAATATGTTTTTATCGATGATTTAATTGAAATATTTTCTAATTGTGTACGTTTGCAAATAACTATTAATTCAGATTATGAATGATTGAATATCGGGTAAATTGTAGAGTAATAATTTTTAGCGAAGTGAATAATTATTGCTATAATTTACATAGCTTTCTGAGATACCAAAAGATGAGGTAAGCATTTGTTACGCTGCGTCATAAAAGGCTTAATTCATCCATTGTTGAACAGCTCATTAAAGCAATAAAAAATCGCAAAGGGTTTTGTTTGTTTAAAAGGACACTGATTGTTTAAAAATGTTCGCATTAATTAAAAGTGTTCTCACAGATCAAAAGCATGCTGATAGTTTAAAAAGACTCTGATAGATTAAATTAAATGAAATCGAATGTGATGTTAACGCATACAAGACGTCAAACTTCAAAGGATGTTATTAAACAAAAACAATGGATTACTCTAAAGTCATCGCTGATTATATTTTTGCTCAAGATGGGGTGACTCAAGAGTATCCTTTACTTAAGCACTTAGAAAAAGAGCATCCAAAGTTTTTTGAAACATTAGGTTTAAGACCCTCCTTGTATCAAAAACATTTCTTATTATTTCATCATTTGTATCGATTATCCGATGAGTTCGCAAAAAAGAATCTGCGGCTTTTAATTTCCCCTCTCGAAATCAGAGTAATGGCTTTTCAATCCGATGAATCTAAAAAAGCAGTAAACGAAACCGATGGTCTGCGTCAGTTTTATACCGAAATAAAGAACCTGGACTTATCTGCAGAAGAAATTGCAGAAATGCAAAAAGTATTTTGGCAAAAGTATCTTGCGCTCGATGAAAAAGCTAAATCGATTCAAATCTTAGGTCTCGAAGGAGATAGCGATTTGAATATACTCAAAGTAAAGAAACGCTTCAATGAATTAGCACAACAACATCACCCCGATAAAGGCGGGGATAGCAAACATTTTATGGAAATTAAAAATGCCTATGAGCAGTTGAAAAAGTTATTAACTTAAATCATTTATACAACAGAGTTTTCAATCAATCATATCTAAAGATTTACAGACTCAGTTGCTTATTTTTGTCTATTTAGACGGCTAAATCAGTTGCTATCTTGCAAGATAAGGTCAACAAACAGTGTTCAAAGTGGGTTGACAAGTTTTTATAAAAAGACAATATAAATCAAATAGATAGCGTTCCTGAGTGTTTAGAGTATATTAAGATGATTGTGATTTATAGGTTCACTGATGCGATTTTTCTTGATCTTTGCCAAAAAAAGCGTATAAAGCACATTCCAAAATTTGTTGGCTGACTGAAAAATGACCAATTGCAAGGTGTTTTATGGTTAGTCCGGCTGTTCAGGAATGGGTTCTGGAAATTACTTGAAATGGTTTCGTGTTCCAGGATTTTTTTGATTTTTGATTATAGGAGTAGGAGAAGTGTACAAAGACTTCGACTGTAACTCAGAAATTGATCCGACAGTCGCAACAGAAACTCATTGGCCTGAATATGTTAACGTCAATGAGAACGATGAGCGAAACGATCATTTCATTCGACGCGATGGCAAAACCTTCGCCGGTACACACATTATTATCGACCTTTGGGGGGCATCGAAACTTGATGACCTCAATGTCATGGAACAAGCATTCCGTGATGCGGTAACCGAATGTGGCGCGACCTTACTGCATATTCACATGCATCATTTTACGCCTAACTGCGGTATTTCCGGTGTGGCTGTACTTGCTGAGTCTCACATAAGTGTTCACACATGGCCGGAGGCGGATTACGCAGCATTTGACGTATTTATGTGTGGTGATGCGGAACCGCACAAAGCAACAGAAATTCTGCGTAAAGCTTTTTCTCCTTCGCGAATCGACGTGAGAGAGATTTTACGCGGTGAAAACATTGGCCAGTAGGCCTGTTCTTTGTTGAGAGCTAAACGATGGCTAAAAGATTCACTGAAACGCTTTACAGTACTTACGGTCAAAGCTTCACTATCGATGAAGTCCTTTTCGAAAACCGCACTGAGCATCAGCACTTAATTATTTTCAATAATAAGCAGTTCGGTCGAGTGATGGCGCTTGATGGGGTTATTCAAACCACAGAAAAGGACGAGTTTATATACCATGAAATGCTGACTCATGTGCCGCTGTTTGCTCATGGAAACGCGAAGCGTGTGTTGATTATTGGTGGCGGTGACGGTGGTATATTACGAGAAGTACTAAAGCATTCTTATGTCGAGCATGTCACTATGGTGGAGATTGATCGGGCTGTCGTCGACATGTGTGTCAAATACTTTCCGAAACACTCTGATGGTGCGTTCAATGATCCAAGAGTCAATCTTGTCATTGCCGATGGTGTTGATTTTATCGTTGAAAATCAAGATAAGTTCGATGTGATTATCTCAGACTCAACCGATCCAGAAGGCCCCGGCGAAGTTTTGTTTACCTCTCGTTTTTATCAAGGGTGCAAAAATAGCTTAACCGATGGCGGCGTGTTGGCGACTCAAAATGGTGTGAGCTTTATGCAACTGGATGAGGTTAAGACGACCTATCAACGTTTCGATGGTTTATTTGCCGATCGTTGGTTCTTCGCAGCACCAGTCCCCACTTATGTCGGCGGAATAATGACCCTGTCCTGGGGAACTGATGATTCAAGTTTACGTCACCAACCGGTTGCGGTTATCCAAGAGCGCTTTCAAGCAGAGGGTTTTAAAACTCGTTACTATAATCCTCAGGTCCATGTTGCTGCTTTCGCGTTGCCACAATATGTTGTTGACGAACTTGCTTAACAATTAGCTTTCGACGCAGTTATGCTGACGAGCGCTTCACAATATGGGGGTCGAGATGATGACTTCATCAAAAGACCAAAACATCGCGACAAACTCTAAAGTAAATTTTTTGCAAAGTGATGCTGCAGATAGATCCGACAGCAACCAAGATTGGTCGTCAGAAAAGGCTGAACAATTCTATAACCTGCCACAATGGAGCGAAGGTTATTTCGGTCTTGATGAGTCTGGGCATTTAACGGTAAACCCAAGAAAAACTCAGTTACAAACTAACTTTAAGTTATCTGAAATCTGCGCTCAGTTAAAACAAAGAGGCATGCAAATGCCAATCTTATTGCGCTTTGTTGATATTTTACAAGATCGTGTCAAGTCGCTTTGTGAAGCATTCAATCAAGCTATCAAAGATCTCAATTATCAAGGGCAATACACTGTTTGTTATCCGATAAAAGTTAACCAACAAAAACGCGTTGTGGAAGGAATTGTTGACAGTAACCAAAATTCCGAACGCAGCCAGGTTGGCTTAGAAGCTGGCAGCAAACCAGAGCTGATGGCAGTGCTTGCGATGTCTGAAAAAACAAATTCAGTGATTGTGTGCAACGGCTATAAAGATAGAGAATATGTGCGAGCAGCGCTAATCGCAACACAATTGGGACACACAGTTTTCCTTGTTGTTGAAAAACTTTCAGAGTTAAACCTCATTTTGCAAGAATCTGACTCAATGGGGGTTGAACCTAAGATCGGGGTAAGAGCGAGGCTCGCTTCAAAAGGTGAAAGTAAGTGGCAGGATTCTGGAGGTGACCACTCAAAATTTGGCTTATCGGCGAGTCAAATAATTAGAGTTGTTGAAACACTACAAGCATCTAATCGATTATCAACCTTTCAATTGTTGCACTTTCATTTAGGTTCACAAATAACCTCAATTCGTGACATTCAAAATGCGCTCAAAGAGTGTGCCCGTTTTTACGCCGAATTAATTAATTTAAAAGTACCAATTTCGACAGTAGATGTCGGTGGCGGATTAGGCGTCGATTATGAGGGAACTCAAAGCCAAAACCATTGCTCGGTTAACTATACTCTCAGCGAGTATGCCAACAATGTAGTCGGTGCGTTTTTTGATATCGCTGAGAAGAAAGGAATTAGTCACCCCGCAATTATTACCGAGTCAGGAAGAGCTTTGACCGCACATCACGCTGTTTTGATTACCAATGTGATTGATTCGGAGCGGCCACGAGAAGTACAAGTAGAAAAGCCGAGTACTCAATACGCTCATGAATTGCATGAGTTATGGCGAATTTTTCAAGAAGCTAAACAGACCAATGAAAATAATATCTTAGTAGAATGTTTCCATAACTCGGAATATTTGCTGAAGCAAATACTCGAAATGTTTAATCATGGCGTGATTAGTTTAGTCGAAAGAGCCTTGGCGGAGAGAATTTACCGACGTGTCTTATTTTTGGTCAAAAGCCA
Source organism: Aliikangiella marina (assembly GCF_007004765.1). GTDB lineage: Bacteria > Pseudomonadota > Gammaproteobacteria > Enterobacterales > Kangiellaceae > Aliikangiella > Aliikangiella marina. The sequence continues at coordinate 292,433 of NZ_VIKR01000004.1, read as the reverse complement.
GTTGCAGCCGGAGTTACAGACACACCAAGAATTACTCGAATTGCTCAATGAAAAATTAGCGAGTAAATTTTTTGTAAACTTCTCGATTTTTCAGTCATTACCGGACGCTTGGGCTATTGAGCAAATCTTCCCTCTCATGCCACTTGCAGGTCTCGATGTTCCTCCCACTGAAACCGCAGTCATTCAAGATATTACTTGTGATAGTGATGGAATGTTAAAACAATATGTTAGCCAACAGTCCGTTACTAAGACTATCGAATTACCAGAGTACCAAGCGGGTCAGGAGTATTGGTTAGGATTGTTTATGGTAGGTGCCTATCAAGAAATCCTCGGCGATATGCATAACTTATTTGGCGATACTCATACAGTCGATTTTAAACTGGATGAATCCAATCAATTACAAATTGTGGCGACCGAAGAGGGGGATAGTGTCGAAGAGCTACTAGATTATGTCGACTTTAACGCTACTTGGTTGCTCGACTCATACAAACGACAGCTAAAAAATACCACCCTACCACAAGCAACTCAGCGACAGTACCTCGCAGAGCTTCGTCAAGGTATTTATGGCTACTGCTATTTAGAAGATTAGCTTGATGCAAGCGCGCGCATTGAAAAATAATGTCCGGTGGCCAGCTGAATGGGAAACTCACGAAGCGACCTGGATGGCATTTCCTTGCCGGCAGGAAATATGGTTAAACGGGTTAGAGAAGGCTCAAAAAGCTTTTGCTAACGTTGCCAATACCATCGCCGATTTCGAACCAGTAAAAATGCTCGTCCGACCGGAATTAATTGATTCCGCATCGCGTCTTTTATCCCGATCAATTGAAATCATACCAATGTCAATGGATGATAGTTGGACCCGAGATACAGCGCCTATTTGGCTTAAAAAGCAGGAGAGTTTAGTCGGTCTTAACTTTCAGTTTAATGCATGGGGTGAAAAGTTCTGGCCATATGACCAAGACCAAAAAGTCGCAGAAAAAATTAATCGTGTCGCAGGAACAGACAACTTCAATATTGAATTAATATTAGAGGGTGGCGCAGTTCATACCAATGGTCAAGGCGTCATATTGACAACAGAAGAATGTTTGTTAAACCCAAATCGAAACTCGCAGCTCAACCAACATCAGATTGAAAAGCAACTATTAGACATTTTTGGAGCCTCTCAAGTTATTTGGCTTTCGCGGGGACTTTCGGGCGATGTCGATACCGATGGCCATATTGACAATATTGCCTGCTTTGTCGACGAAAGTCTTATTCTGAGTCAACATTGTCCCAGTGCAAGTGAAAATTTTTGCATCTATGAAACGAATAAAAACATCGTCGCAAAAAGTGGTTTAGAACTATTCACTATAGCTGAGCCTGAACCTCGTTATTTTGATGGACAGCGAGTACCTTTAAGCTACATTAATTTTTATATCGCTAATGGTCTTGTTGTGATCCCAAAGTTTGGTTGCGTTCAAGATTCAGAGGCAATGAGTGAGATTACTAACCTTTTCCCTGACAGAAAAGTTATTGCGGTTGATGCAAATGAAATTTTGATTGGTGGTGGTGGGATACACTGCATTACAATGCAGCAACCCAAACTGTGCTAGCGACAGCGATAAAAAAGGTCTATTTTTAGCTATAGTGTTTTTGGAACTGTTGGGCCTTGGTTGACTAATATAGGAATGAAAGAGTGAGAGAAGTAACTTTTGCAACAACACAGTTTGCTGTGAGCGACAAACAGGAAGAAAATATTGCTAAAGCCGAGTCGCTAATTGAGGATGCAACACAACAGGGCGCTAACGTTATTTTGTTGCAAGAGTTATTCGCCAATCTGTATTGGTGTAAAGACCAAAATCCTGACTACTTCAGTTGGGCTGAACCTTTTTCTGCATCGCGAATACTGAAGCACTTTTCTGTCATCGCAAAAAAGCATCAAGTTGTTTTACCGATCAGTTACTTCGAAAAGTCCGGCAATAATTTTTTTAATTCGCTCGCGGTTATCGATGCTGATGGGACAGTATTAGATAATTACCGCAAGTCTCACATACCTGATGGTCCGGGTTATCAAGAAAAGTTTTACTTTTCACCAGGAGATACCGGATTTCGAGTTTGGCAAACAAAATATGGTCAATTTGGTGCAGCGATATGTTGGGACCAATGGTTTCCTGAGGCCGCTCGAATTTTGGCGTTAAAAGGCGCCGAAGCAATATTTTATCCAACAGCAATTGGCTCGGAGCCTCAAGATCCCACTATTAACTCTAAAGACCATTGGCAAAGAGTGATGCAAGGTCACAGTGCGGCCAATGTCATACCGGTTGTGGCAGCTAATCGAGTCGGTAGCGAAATTGGTGAAAGTTGCGAAGTTACTTTTTACGGTCACTCCTTTATTACCGACCAATTTGGCGATAAAGTGAGTGAGCTAAACAACACTGACGCTGGGATCGGTTTGGCATGTTTTGATCTTGATAAGATTGCGAGTGATCGACAAGCCTGGGGACTATTCAGAGACCGGCGACCTGAATTGTATCAGGAAATAACCGGCTTTTAATCTGTGAAAAAGTGTTCACAGCTCGTTAAAACTTGCTAAAATAGGCCACCTAGCGCGTAAAATTGAAAGATATGGAAGAGTCTATCAAGCCTAAAATTGGTCAACCGGACCTCACTGCAAATATCGAGAGGAAGGTTTGTGGATTGATTGATTCGGCGGAACAAAAAGCCAAACAGGAGGGCCAATATGTCGATGCCAAGTTATATCTGCAGTTAGCCGATCTTTTTCACTTTCATAAAAAGTACCAAAAAGAAGTTCAGATATTAAAGCGCTTTACCCACTTTAAATACGCCAACCGAGACGAGTTTGTTGATATTCTGGAACGGATTGAAAATGCCAAGGAACTTGATGCCTTAGTTGAGAAGCAAAAGGAAAAAGTCGCTCCGCTAGCGTTGGTGCCGGATGACGATCACGATGCTGAGAAGAAAGAAGAATTTATTTCAATTTCTAGCGAAAAGAAAGTCGAAAGAAGAGTCTCGACGGGTAAAGAGCCCTTTGAAACTCAGTCTCTGAAAGTAATCGCATTATCTGCTGTCTATACTGGGATTTCAGACAAAGATGAAATTGCCGAAGTCGCTATGGTTTTGTTTGAATATACGCCCAGTCGGATGAAAAAAAGCAAGATTATCAATACTTATTGGGGAAGCAGAAAAACAAGAAACTCAATTCCCAAGAAAACCATCAACCAGTTTAACCTCAATGTTCATGAAAAAGAGGTTCTAGCATTTGATAAAGACAAAGCTTTAGCGATGTTTGATCAAGCCGACCTGGTTGTCAGTCACAATGACGCGGAAATCGAACGTAAATTAATGGCAACGCTAGTACCTGAAATGGTTAACATTCAATGGTATTCTAGTGAGCGCGATATTCCATGGCGCGCGATGGGCTTTGAGTCAAATCGACTGACTCAGCTAGCAGGTCAGCTCGATGAAAAAATTCCTCGTTCATGTATGGATAGAGCAATGTTCATTAGCAGAATGCTGCAGAGAACCGAGCCTTTTTCCAATCATGTATACTTAGAGCGACTTTATAACATGCAGCCGATGAAAGCATTTGAGTGGACTGACGGATTAAAAAAACAAACTAAAAAAATCGCAAGAGGCAGTGGCTATAATGCTATTTGGGTTGCGATTGGGGTAACGGTTATCGCCATTACAGGCGTGACACTTTATTTGATTAGTCAAGACATCATTTAACGACCCTAAATCATCTGTTTCTTTTAATTGCGGTCTGGATACGTTAATAACACTTTGAATACAACAAGAATCTCAACATTAATCCAAGACTCTCGCCTACCCATCGTAGATATCCTCGATGAGTTTTCTGTAAAGCTGAATGATTATCCTGCGGTTATTATCAGTGCCGAACCTGGTGCTGGCAAGACAACAATTCTGCCTCTCGCGCTATTGGCAACGCTTAAGCTAGGAAAAAAAATAATTGTATTAGAACCGAGGCGTATAGCGGCGAAAAATGCTGCGATGAGAATGAGCCAGTTACTGGGACAACCGGTGGGTGATTCAGTCGGTTTCAGAGTGAGAAATGAAACTCGAGTTTCCAAGAACACCCAAATTGAGGTCGTTACTGAGGCAGTTTTTACTCGAATGATTCAGTCTGACCCTGAGTTAGCCCAAGTAGATTATGTTTTATTTGATGAATTTCATGAACGCAGCTTAAGCAGTGATTTAGGGCTGGCTTTCGCCATTGATGTCCAAAATAGCTTGAGAGAAGATCTCAAAATTATCGTTATGTCGGCGACGTTAGAAGTCGAAAAAGTGCTTAAGTTATTTCATCGGGCGTCACTCATTCAAAGCAAAGGTCGAGAATTTCCAGTAATGGTGCAACATCGGCCTGTTGCAAAGCATGATGATATGCGCGTAACCTTAGTGCGTGTTATTAAGGAGTTTATCAAGTTACAAAAAGAGAGTCATTATCCACCCAACATCTTGTGTTTTTTTCCTGGCATAAAAGAAATAAAAACATCCATGGATTTTCTCAATGAGTCGTTTTCCTCAGACCGAGAAATTCAGATATTTGAGCTTCATGGAAGTTTACCCTTCAAGCAACAACAGCAAGTACTCTGCAATGACATTCAAGTTCGAAAAGTCATACTGGCGACCAATATAGCGGAAGCGAGTATTACCATCGATGGTGTCGGCTGTGTCATTGACTCGGGGATGAGCCGTTATGCGCAATTTGACCCGAACGTTGGTTTTGATCGTTTAAAAACGGTCCGCGTTTCAGCTCACTCCGCCGAGCAGAGAAAAGGCAGAGCAGGAAGGTTAGCGGCAGGTATTTGCTATCGACTATGGCCACAATCCCAAATCCTGCGAGAAGCGAGTGTCCCCGAAATTTTAAGAACGGACTTGTCATCTGCGTTATTGGAAATGAGTCTATGGGGAGTAAAAAGTCCCCAAGCGTTGGCATTAGTTGAACAACCAAACCTAGGAAGCATCGCGCAGGCACAACAACTCCTTAAGCAGCTTGGCGCTATCGATCAGCAACTCAATATCACCCCCCATGGAAAGTTAATGACAAGATTTGGCGCTCACCCAAGAATCGCTCATATGATCATTAGGGCAAAAGACTTTCGATTAGTTGAACTCGCTTGTTTAGCTGCGGCATTACTCGAGGAAAAAGATGTTTTTCTCGGTCAGCGAGAACATGATGCTAATTTTTTTAATCGAATCCAGCATTGTTTAGAGGTTTCTGCTTTAAACCATCAGGTCCAGAGAGTGTTGAAGCAGTCAGATCGCTTTCGAAAACTTGCAATGACAGCAGGCTTACTTAAAAGTGAAACTTCGCAAATTAAAGCCTTTCCTGAAGATTTGGCCAAGCTACTTGCATTCGCTTTTCCCGACAGAATTGCACAACGCCGAGGGAGTGGTTACAAACTTGCTTCAGGTACTGGCGTAAAACCGCCCCAAAATGATTTTTTCAAGTCTGAGTTTATCGTTATCAGTCAGTTGGTCGGCCAAGCCAATAATACGAGAATATTTCATGGCGTTGAAATCGGCTTGGAGGTTTTACAAGACTTGTTTGCAGATACGATAAAAGCGGTTGAGGTCACGTTTTGGGATGAACAATCACAATCGGTTCGCTGTGAACGACAAACTCGATTAGCAGAAATCGTTTTATCAAATCAACCTGTAAAAAATTTTTCTCCGCAAGCAATGACAAATGGGCTACTTGAGGGGGTAAAGCGTAATGGGATTGAAAAGCTACCTTGGTCTGAATGTGCTAAGCAATGGCTGGCTAAATTACGCCTGATAAAAGGAAAAACGCGTTTTTGCAGCGATGTACCAGATATAAGTGAGGGTTGGCTGGTTGAAAATTTGGCTACTTGGCTAGGGCCATGCATCGTGGGCTTAACCAAAATATCACAAATTGATGAAAAGGTTGTCGTTAATGCTTTACAAAATCTGGTGAGCTGGCAAACCTTACAGCAAATAGAAGCCTTAATGCCAGAACGAATAAAAGTGGCGAGCGGCTCACAAATAAAAGTAAATTATCTGCATGGAGATAAACCCGTTTTAGCCGTAAAACTACAAGAAATGTTTGGCGAGACAGAGACTCCGCGCCTGGCAAACGGAGAAATTTCTGTTGTGGTACACTTGTTATCACCTGCAGGCAGACCGTTGCAGATAACAGAGGACTTGGCACACTTTTGGCAAACTAGCTACCAAGAAGTTAAGAAAGAAATGCGCGGTCGCTACCCCAAGCACCCATGGCCCGATGATCCGCTAAACGCCGAAGCGACTCGATATACTAAAAAGCGATCAAAGACATAATAACGAATATTTTCTGGGGACTGAGTCTATGAATCAATCTTCAATTCCTGCGGTGTGGATGCGCGGCGGGAGTAGTAAAGGATTATTTCTTCTAGCGGGAGATTTACCCAAATACGAACGCGAGCGAGATAAAGTAATTTGTCGCCTATTTGGTAGCCCCGATCTCTATAGGACTCAAATGAACGGTATCGGCGGGGCCACTTCCAGTACCAGCCTAGTGGCAATTATAAGCGAATCTGAAGACCCTGAATTTGATGTTGAATATGTTTCTGGCAGTGTCTCAATTGATACCGATGTAATCGACTATTCTGGCTTTTCAGCCAATCTTTCTGCTGCGGTTGGGGTTTTCGCTGTTGAGCAAGGCTTAGTTATTCCGGATAAAGATGGAGGCTACTGCGTCAAAATATTGCAATCAAACATTAATCGTCAACTTAATGTGTATTTACCCATCAAAGACCGACAACCGCTGGTGAGTGGCAACTTCCCAATCAGCGGAGTTTCGGGAACTGGCGCGCCGATCAAAGTAGAACTCCTCGAGCCTGGCTTAGGTAAACTAGGTCGGGTGTTGTCGACCGGACAAACAAGCCAATTGTTGGATGTACCTGGGTTTGGTGAAGTGGCGGTTAGTTTACTTTCAGCGGGTGGCAATACGGTATTTGTCCGCGCCGCGGATGTTGGCTTACAAGGGACTGAGTTTGCGAGGGATATTGAAAGCAAACGAGAAACGCTGAATTTACTTGAGCTTATTCGTTGTATCGCAGCGGTTGAAATGAATATTTCGCCGACGATAGAGTTCGCCAGGAGTCATCAACCATCTTCGCCTAAAGTCGTTTTAGTCGCTAAACCTCAAGCGTTTGTCTCTGCCCAAGGTCAGACGATTACCGCGCAAGAGCAAAATATTTGTTGTCGGATGCTCTCTGGTGGTTTAGTGCACCATGCCTATACCGGCACTGCTGCCATAGCGACCAGTGTTGCAGCGCAAATTCCAGGCACCATTGTTGAACAGCTCGCTGTGCGTGAGGAGGAAAGTGAATCCTGCATAAAAATAGCCCATCCCGGTGGTATTTTTGCGGTTGATTCCTCTGTCAACGAAAAGGGGGGATTTTGGGTCGCAGAAAAAGCCACTTTTACTCGGACTGCACGTACCTTGATGATAGGTGAAGCTTTCTATATGGATTAACGCTGCGAATAGAAACGCGGCTTGCTACCGATAAGCTTAAGAAAAGAGGGTTTTTATTCTAATTTTCCGAGCAGCTCACTGATTAACTTCATCCTCTGGATAAGCGCTTTATAATAAATACATGTAACTAGGATGGAGCAAGTTTTAATTCCTTATTCGACTCAGAAGTCATTTTTCAGCAGGCGTATGTCGATTCTATCCAAAGTTCAGAAGGGAATTTCCCGTACTTATCCATGAACTGGTTAAAAAATTAACAAAAAGTTCAAGATAGGCTTTTTTTCACTAGCTTTTTATGGTCATTTTTTAGTATGATGCGGCGCGAAATTCAGGCAGTACAGGAGAAACAGTTGGAACAACCAGATTTAGAACTTCAATTGAAGGTTTGGAAAGAACTTGCGATTTCTAAGCAAGTGCTTATGCAAACTGCAACTAAAGCGCTCGGACTAAAAGAAGAGTGCAGCACAGAAGAGTTGGAAGCAGCACTTAAAAAGACAATGAGTGCAACCAAAGTCGCTGAAGACAAGCTAGCTGCAGAGCAAGCTCAAGCGAAAGAGACTATTCAATCTCTTGAAGAAAGACTTGAAAAAAGCGAAAAAGCGAATGCAGGTCTTATTGCTGAACGCGATCAAGCGTTACAAGCGCAAGAAGCCGCAGAAAACAAAGTCACTGCTGGCCGCTCAGCAAATGCAGAAGAATTAAAGAAAATTAAGGCACAACTTGCTGATAAGCAAAAAGAAATTAAGCAAATCACCAAGATTCTTGCCGACACACCCGAAAATGTTGTCAAGAAAATGAAAGGCCTTAAAAAGGAAAAAATGGACGAAGCTAATGCGCGTAAAAAAGCGGAAGAAGTAAGCCGCAACTTGCGTAAAGAAAAGCAAAAAGTTGAACAAAACCTTACTGAATCAAAAGCTAGTTTGACTCAAGCTGCTGAATTGGTGGGTAATTTCAGAGATTTGCAGAAGTTAGCAAACGAGCAATATAACCAGTTGGCTGAAACAGTTGAAGACAAGTCTTCTTTAGAAGCAGTACCTGCGCTTGACGAAGAATTATTGGAAGCGATTGAAAATGCAGCCAAAACTGACGAAAAGTCTAAGTAATCGAATTACTTCCTGAATTCTAAAAAAGCCGATGTTTTCATCGGCTTTTTTTATGCGGGAAACCTTTACTGATGAACCTTTACCTGCTTAAAACTGAAACTACCAAGTTGAAGATTTACGGATGACCCAAAAGTGAATGATACTGACAGGCCTATTCAACTGGTTTAATTGATTGCTTTAATTGACCGCTAAGCCTATCCTGCTAACGGGGCTCTCTCCATTCCGATATGCGGGATATCATCTTCTAAGTATTCCTCTCCGACCGCCGTATAGCCATGCTTTCCGTAAAACCCTTGTAAGTGTGCTTGGGCTGACATATGACTGGTTAAGTTAGGCCATTTTTCGTCAAGTATCTGGGTGGCTTGTTGCATTAACTGGTGCCCTGCGCCGGTTCCCCTATACTGAGCAGAAGAGACAATCCTTCCCAAAGCCGGCTTATTGGGATAAGCGAGATTGGGTGGAAGGATTCTTAAATAACAAACGATCGCTTCGTTTTCTGTGGCGAACAAGTGTAAAACCTCCGGGTGCTCGTCTTTTCCATCCAGATCACTGTACGGGCAGTTTTGTTCGACTACAAAGATATCAACTCTGAGTTGCATAATTTTATAGACCTGGTGACCGCTGAGTTCGTTAAATTTTTTAAGATGCCAATTCATTGTCTTTCCCGTAAGTGAAAGTTAATTTCCCTTTGAGTTTTGGCCATTTTTAATGACCCACACAATCAACGGCGTTGTCATGAGAAAGCCCAAAAAAATCAAGACAAATCCGATGAACTCAAATCTTATTGATTGGGGGAGCCAATCAATTGCGCCAAAATAATCTGCTAAGCCAATACCGATGAAGACCATACCAATAACGTCGAGCAATACGAGTAATGGTGGAATTTTCATGCTTGTTGTCCTTGTTTTGTTCGACAAGAGCCCGTGTGATTGATTAACTTTAATTGCAAAGGTAACTTTGTTCAATTCAAGTTGGGTTTAATCAGTAAACTAGAGCAACAGAATATCAGGATTCCTCGCAAGCCTCCAAAATGTAGTCTTTAAGACGTTCAAAATCGGCGGGCATCTTAACCGATAGGTCGGTTAACTGTGCGCATTTGGCCAATGGCTCGGGTAATTTAATATCAATATCTAATACTTGATCGACAGTCGATTTGAATTTAGCAGGATGGGCGGTACCCAAAAAAATACCGGTTTCATCGGGCTTTAAAGATTGGTGAAGTCCGTGATAGGCAACCGCGGCATGAGGTTCGCTCAGGTAATCCGCTGCTTGTAAAAGGTGCATACTTTTTTCTGTTTGTCGCTCGTCAACAGCACAACCGGTTAAATTGCGGCTATCAAATTGACCGCTATCAATGAGGTACTGAATCCGTGGCCAGTTGTTGGGGTTACTGACATCCATGGCATTTGAAATTGTCGCGATAGTTTGCTTTGGAGTCCATTCTCCGGATGCTAAGAAGCGTGGGACGGTGTCATTGAGGTTTGTTGCAGCGATAAACCGTTTGATGGGTAATCCTAGCGTTTTAGCGATAATCCCTGCGCATAAGTTACCGAAATTCCCACTGGGTACGCAAACCACAACTTTTTTGCGCTGTTCTTCTGGAAGTTGCACGAAGGCATCAAAGTAGTAGCAAACTTGAGCGAGCAGTCTTGAAATATTAATCGAATTGGCAGAGTTTAAACCAACGTTTTTAACAAACGCTAAGTCATCGAAGCTTTGTTTAACCAGCGCTTGGCAAGCATCAAAATCACCCTCAATAGCCACGGTGTGAATATTATCACCAAGCGTGGTAAACATTTTTTGTTGGAGTTCGCTAATTTTTCCGTGTGGGAATAAGATAACGACACGAATATTCGGTAATCGATGGAAAGCGTGAGCGACAGCTGCGCCGGTATCGCCAGAAGTTGCGGTTAAAATAGTGATTGGTTGGTCATTTGAAAAAGATTGGAGACAGTTCGCCATGAAATTTGCGCCAAAATCTTTAAACGCAAGGGTTGGTCCATGAAACAACTCTAAGCAATATTCATTATTTGTGACTTGGGCGAGTTTAGCTGGAAATCGGAAGGTTGCATCGATAATTTTTTCGAGTGTCGATGAACTTAAATCTTTTCCAATTATTTTGGATAAAATTACTTTATTACGCTCTTTGGTTTCGAGATTAAGTAGCGTTGCTTGATCTTCTATCGGCGAGAATTTTTGAGGGAAGAATAAGCCCTGTTTGTTGCCTAAGCCCGTTCTTACCGCCGTTTCGAAGTTAACTATTTGAGAATCGTCTTTTAAATTGTAGAGTTCCACTTTCGCTCTCGTCGTCAATTAATTTAAATTTTTCTAGCACCAATCAAATCTGCTTTGCAAATATGAACAAATCCATTTTCTGACTGGAGATAATGGTCGTTAAGCCATAACGCTGAAGCTTGTGCGGTTGCTAAGTCATCGGTTGCCGCAAACAAAGTCGGCCCCGAGCCGGAAATACCAACCGCTAAGTTACCCATTTCGATTAACGTTGATTTAGATTCCAGAAAATTAGGAATGAGAGAAGTCCGATGTGGTTCTGCCACCACATCAACAATTGAATTAAACGCTTGAGTTTTATCCTGGCGATAACTGGCATCAATGAATCCGGCAAGGTTTTGGCCAAATTCAATTAACGTGCTTCGTGAATAATTGTCGGGTAGGATTTCTCTTGCCGCTTTAGTGCTGACTTCGACATCAGGGTAAGCAATAGTCCAGTAGACATCTTCAAAAACAGGTAGTTTTTGAGTGATCTGGTTTTGCTTATTGAGCATTAATTGTAAGCCGCCTAAAAAACATGGAGCGACATTGTCGTAGTGAAGACTCCCGCTAATCGCAGATTCTTGTTCACCCATGAGTTTGAGTAATTGGATATCGCTAAAGGGGCGGTGATAAAATTCATTCAATGCGACTAACGAGGCAACAACGGAGCAAGCACTTGAGCCTAAGCCGCTGCTGACAGGAATATTTTTTTCAAGGGTAATTTTTATTGGAACAGTCGCTTGCTCTGACTGCTCGAGCGCTTGATCAAATGCGAGCAATGATTGCCATACAATATTATTTTCATCATCGGGCAGTTTGCTTGTATGACTTCCAGTCAGCACGAATTGATTATGCGAGGCTTCCTCAACACGAACGATATCGCCGACCAATTTTCCATCGATGGGAGAGATAGCAAGCCCAAGAGTATCAAAGCCAACGCTCAGGTTACCGATTGAAATAGGCGCAAAGACCGATACTGACATATAGTTTTATCCTAGTCGCTGTGATCAAAGTCGATTACATAAGGTTTGTTAATTTGTGTTTACATTTTTGTCGTAAAAGACGCCTTTTTTAAAACCGAACACATCATTATTACTGCGCATGGTCCCAGGCTAAAGTTCTCAGCAGGTCGCCAAACAGTCCCGCTGCTGTGACCGCTGCACCGGCACCATAACCTCGAATAACAAAAGGAACCGGTTGATAATATTCCGTGCTAAGTGCCAACGCGTTTTCACCATCTGCTACGGCGTAAAGCGGATGCGACGCGTCTACTGATTGGATAGAGACTTTACACCGTCCATTTTCAATACTCGCAATATACCGTAAATGATGTTTGTTTTGTTGAGCTTTTTCGATCTTAGACTGGAAAGTTTGATCGTACTCAGGTAGCCGGCGGACGAATTCATCCGCATCAGTGATTTGCGCCAGTTCTTCAGGAACGACCGATTCAAGTTCGATATCAGATAACTCAAGTTTAAGCCCTGTTTCACGAGCGATGACCAGTACTTTGCGTGCGACATCCAGGCCGCTTAAATCTTCTGCTGGATTCGGTTCGGTATATCCGAGCTCGCGTGCTTTTAAAGTTGCTTCGGATAATGACAGACCTTTGTGAATTTCCCCAAAAATATAAGAGAGCGAGCCACTTAAAATCCCTTCAAATTGAATGAGCGAATCTCCCGCTCGAAGTAATCCTTGGAGGTTATCGATAACCGGTAAACCAGCACCGACATTAGTTTCGTAGAGGAATCTTCTTTGTTTTGCTTGGGCAATATCTCGCAGCTTTTGATAGTAAGTTAAATCAGCAGTATTGGCTTTTTTGTTTGCCGTGACAATATGAAAACCATTCGCTAAATAGTCCGCATATTGCATCGCGATTGATTCGTTACTTGTACAATCGATGATTACTGGCGTACTTAAATGCGCCTCGCTGACAAACTGGTTTAATTTCTCGAGAGTGAGTTGGTCTTCAGAACGAGCCAAATCATTTTGCCAGTTATCCAAATCAACCCCATTCTTATCAAGCAATATTCTCTTGCTGTTGGCAATACCGACCAGGTTAAGTACGATATCTTTTTCAAACAATCCCGCTTGCTGTCTTTTTATCTGCTGGATGAGTTCGCCACCGACATTACCGCAGCCAACCACAATTGCATCAATAGTCGGCTTTTTTAAGAACAGGTTTTGGTGACAAACTTTTACCGCATCATCGGTTCTTTCATCGCGAATAACAGCAGAAATACTCCGTTCTGAGGAGTCTTGAGCGATCGCGATAATGTTGACACGAACTTGTGCTAAAGCTTTGAAAAATTTGGCTGCGGTACCTTTTTGCTGCTGCATGTGATCGCCAACTAAGGTTACGATAGCTAAGTTTCGTTTGACAGAAATTGGTTCCAGCAAGTCACTTTTTAATTCCAGTTCAAATGCTTTATTTAAACATTCAAGCGCGGCATCGGCCTCGTTTCCGGGGACACAAAAACTTATACAGTATTCAGCAGAAGACTGACTGATTAAGATCACCGAAATATCAGCCCAACTTATTGCAGAGAAAACGCGACTAGCCATGCCAACCATCCCTTTCATTCCCGGACCAGAAACATTGATCATCGCGACATCCGACAGGTTAGAGATTGCTTTGATTGCCTCTTTTTCACTGGTTTCATTGGAGATCAAGGTACCGGCTTTTTCTGGTGCATGGGTGTTTTTAATCCAACAAGGAATTTGATTTAACGAAAGCGGAGCAATGGTTTTTGGATGAAGCACTTTTGCGCCAAAATAAGAAAGTTCCATGGCTTCATGATAAGACATACTGTCTATCAGCTGGGCATGTTTAACCAACCTTGGATCGGCATTGTAGACGCCGTCAACATCAGTCCAAATTTCACAAGAATAAGCGTCAACGCAAACCGACAAAACCGCGGCGGAATAGTCAGAGCCGTTACGACCTAAAGTAGTTGTTTCACCCTTAGAATTACAACCGATAAAGCCAGGTAGCAAAGCGACTTGGCCGAGCTGAGGATAATTTGATTGAAATTTAACTTTACTGGCTTCCAAGTCTGCAACCGGTTCTGAGCCAGTTGTATCGGTAATCAAAAATAATTTTGGTTCTAAAGTCGTGACTTCAATCGCATTTGCGTCTAATAAAGCATTTAACAGGAGGACGCTGAATCGCTCGCCAGTACTCAGTATCTGGGCACGAGTTGATTCAGGGCAGTGTTCAAGCAGTCTAGCACCTTGAATCAATTGTCCAAGCTTAACGATCAACTCTTCAAAAGCGGTTTGTAATTTCTCCTTAGCTAACTTGGGTTGACTCGATAGAGCATCTTCAACCAAGGCTTTGAGCTTTCTTGAGATCGATTCAAATAATTCGTCGCAAACCTTAACTTCACCGATATTGTCGACTAACTCGACCAATTCGTTGGTAACACCTTGAGGCGCAGAAACGACGACCGCGACTTGATCCAATTGACTTTCTTTGTCGATGATTGAGGCAACCTGATTGAAGCAGGCTAAATTTGCCAATGATGAACCGCCGAATTTTAAAACTTTCATTTTTTATCTCACTTATAAAAAAGCCCGTGAGTCTTATCTGAGTCACGGGCTTTGGGGTAAATTTTATTTTGCTTGAGTTAGCCTGTGACTCCTTGTTGGGTAGAGGTGATGGTCGAGGTACCACCCATACCCGTGCCGCCCATAATCAAGCCAATAATAACTGCACTGCCCATGATAGAGCCTACAGTGATATCAGAAATGATAGTGGTAAGGGGCTTGTTCACTGATAAAAATTCCGCTGTTAATTAGTTATTTTTTAGCCATGTATAACTTCAGTATACATAACGCTAAGTTAAACGCATTATAATTTGCGCTTATAAGCGAACTTAGTAAAGCTTGAGTTGGTTAATTCGCTTGGATGTCTAGATGGCTAAAATATACCCTAGTCAAATGAATTGTCCAAATAGCCATTGGTTATGTTTAATAATAAAGACGTTTGTGTTGATTGAGATCGATACAGGTCACCAATAAAAAGCTAAGATTGACCTTGGCTTTCGTCTTTATCAGTTGAAATTAACAGGTAACAACCGAGAGACTAGCCATTAATTCGTGCTGTCAATTATCAAGTCAGCAACGATAAATAGGCGTGGAACAAGGTCGTATGTTGAGCGATAGAGTCATTTTAGGGGATGGGAGCTAGCATGGTTATCAGAAAATGTTTATTGATGGTTTTCGTCGCAATGACGCTACCAGTTTTATGTGATTTTGTTAGCGCTCAAGCAGAAAACGATCTCGATGTTGCCCTCAAACAATACTTTCAAGACAGAAAAACACACTATGTCGCCTATTTTAAGGACCTAAATGGTGACGGGTTGCAAGATGCGATCGTTTATCTTTCTGGCAATGAAGACTGCACAGACGCGGGCTGCAAGTTGCTGGTACTTCAGGGAGAAAAATCAGGATTCAAATTTGTTTCTGAAACGCATTTTGTTATCGCGCCCATCAAACTTTCACCCGAGCAGAATCAAAGTTGGCGCAATTTAGTCGTCAACACCAAGAAAATCGGTAGTGTCGTTCTCAAGTTTAACGGTCGTGAGTACACTTACGATTCGACTTTGGTGTCGCAACCGGATGCGGGCGAGCTTCAAGAATCCAACATCATAATAAACCCCAAATAGCCCGTTGAATAATCCTCTGCAAGTGTGAAGCGTCGTATTGTTGAGTGAGTTTTTATATCTGATATATCCTGAAAAGGCATCTACAATTATATTGCAAATGTAATATTTTGAAACATTCTTACTGGCTGGAACCTGATCTGGATTTGTCTAACTTCGTATGAAGAGAAGCCAGAGTTGTGCAGGGATTAAATGACAATTCATTTTGGTTCATTAAATTGCTAGCACAGCGCAATAATTGACCTAATACCCAGAAAAAATTTAAGGTTTTTTAATGGGTTAACTTAACTATTACACTTTCACTGAGGTGTGTTCATGAGTAAAAACAAAGTTTATTTATCAATCGCGATTGCTTTAGCTTCTGCGCCGGTTTTGGCCGATGGCCACGGTCATTCTACGAAAAATGTATCGGATAAAGTCATCGAAGAGCAGCGAAATAATTTAGCCAAAAATACCAAAGGAAAGGGGTTTGGACCACAAACGCCTCGCGATATTGATAATAAAGCCGGATCGAATACTCGCTTGTTTGAGGAAGCACCAGCCTATAATGAAATGAATTTGTGCAATATCCATTTCCATAAAAACGCTGAAAATAAAGGCGGTGAATTCACCACTTATGCTGGAAATGGCGACGGTAAGGGAAACAACACTGGATTTAAATATTCTGGTAAGTTGACCAAAGCTGAGTTGACACCTTCAAAAAACAAGGTGTGTAAGGGACTTCAGTCTGGCGACACAATCGAGTTACATTATGTACACTCGAGCGCTCAGGTAAAACCAGGGCCTACATTAGGCGCTTGTCTGAGCGAGTCGATAATGAATCCTCAGTTAAGAGTTGAGACCCAAGTTTACGTATTAGTTAACGATGGCAATGGTGCGGATTTTGGCGAGCTCACCGCGATCGGCGAGCGCAATGGTTACGCGCAGGCTCTCAATATCCCAAGCGATACGGGGACACCGGTCAGGTTTGCAGGGTCAACAACCGGTCCTTCATACAATGAAAAAGGCTCACCATTGCAAGTGTCTTGGAGCGTCAGACCCAAGGTAAAAAAAGTTGAAATTGAAACGGTTGGAAAGTGGTGTGAAGACAATGTCTTTAACGAAGACCACGCACATGCAGTGAGAAACTTAGTAACCAATCCTGAGCTACTTTCTGAAATCAAATAGGCTTATGCTGAGTTAATTTCAGTGTAGTTTCGCTATAAATAAAAAAGGGCAAACAATCACTTGTTTGCCCTTTTTTTAATGCGTGTTAACTTAGAAAGTTAATTGCAGACGTAAGCGGAACTCTTCACCACTGTCAGTGCTTCCAGCTTCATTGCTGTCACCGTCAGAGTAGTTCATACCAATGCGTACGTTGTTGTTTGCGTAGTAGTTAACACCAAAGGTATAAGCACTAGCATCAACACGACCTAATTCGATGTCGCTGTGATTACCGTCACCTTCTTCTAAACGCACAAATACTTCCCACGCGCCATCGCTAGAACCAGGCTTAACGCGCTTAAATTTACCGTCTTTGTACGGACGAGTTTCGCCAGTGATAATCCAACCCGCTTGAGCGTAGTAACCATCGCGGCTTTCAGTACCTTGGTCTTCATCAAAAAACTCAGATTGGACGTGGAATGAACCGAAGTTTGCAGCAAATTCGATACCGGTTGCAGAGCGATCGCCGCCTCGCTCGGTGTAACCCAAACCTAAGTGAATAAGCATGTCGTCATCTTGAACAGGAACAACTGCGATTCGACCAGACAAACCGAAATCATCATCGCCAGCTGCCGCGCCATCTTCATAAGCAGAGACAGAGTAGTTCACCATGCCAACCTGACCGTGAAGTCGGATAGAGTCTTGACGCGCAACGCCGTATTGCTCAGTGATACCTGAACGCTCAAGTGCAGTGATGTCGTTAGAACTTGTGAAATCTTCTAGACCGAATACAACACGTTGCTTACCGACAGTAACTTTAGCCGCTTTGCCCCAACCATTGTAGGTAATATACAAATCTTCTGGCGTTCCACCGTTACTATTGCCGATGTTGAACTGAGCTTTGTAAGACCAATCTTCGCCGACATCACCTTTAGCGTAGATTCGTGCGCGACGGATATTTAAGTCATCTTCATCAGCTTCGCCGTTTAACTCTGCGTAGTTGTAATCCCACTGAACACGACCACCGATTTTCATAGAGTATTTGTCGTCAGCCGTTTTAATTTCTAAACCACCTTTGGTTTTGATTTTAATATCAGCACCATCAGTAGTTACTTCCCCGGCCATTACAGGTGCGCACGCAAAAGTCGCTGCGATAACGCTGCTTACTAGTTTAAGTTTCATATTTTTCTCCGATTATGTATAAAAATAACTTAATTAGCTTTTTTATGGGGCGAGAGTATGGAAGCCAAATATTTCACGTTTATGACAAAAATCTAATATCGGTAACATTAATGTCATAAATCAGCCGTTTTACTCATATTTTCGCAGAATTGTGTCCAAAACCGTGTTTTAAGCGCCTTTGTAAGACAAATAAAAGTGTCATAATTGGTCGATGAAGGCGCGTAAAACTGACCGATAACACGTCTTTCAATCCATTTATGACAACATTTAGGTGACTGTTTACGACCAATCCACTGTGGATCTCAGGTTTTAACCGTGCGATCTCAGTCTTCAAAGGTGAACTATTGATACTGTTATATCTAAAAAGCGTGATAAATAGGCTTTTTTACTCGGCTTTGAGAATATTGCAGTTATGTGACCTGTTTCAGTCAGCACTCATTTGGCGCTAATAATAGTCAATATTGGTCAGTTATCAAGCGGATCACTTTATTTAAGCCTGAGAACTGAACACTGGTTTAAGCCGGAACTTGAGCTTCAAAGGTAGTAGCTGAAACTCGCGAGCCGATTTTGCGTATCAAGATGTTTAACAGCGGCCAGGGGCTGAGTTTCATCAAGCATTTTTGCATCTAACGAGTCGATTGAGCCGTCTGCGATTGCTTCCATTTTTGATAGAGTGCTAAATTTCGGTATTTGCCCATTGCGACAAAATTGCCAATCAGAATAGCGACTAAACCAATGAGTCCTTCGGTCGTCCAAATATAGTTTTCAAAAAAGGTCGAGAGCACCATCGCTACGACTGGATAGACGAGAGTGACGTAACCAGCTTTGTCAGGTCCAATTCGGCCTAACAATGTGAGAAATGCGCCAAATGCTAATACCGAGCCAAACAGTGCGAGGTAGATTAGGGAACCGACGTACTCGAAAGTCATTTCGAAGGTGAATTGGTAGCCGCTAAATATCGCAATTGTGGCAAATAGCAGTGATGCGTATCCCATGCCGAAGGCATTCGCTTGGAGAACCGGAATTTTTCTCCGTTGTGTTTTGGCTGATGCGATATTACCGAGTGAGGCGAAAACACTACCGAGTAGGATTAAGCCAATGCCGTACCAGGTCGCGTCTTTGTTTTCACCAATCTCAATTTCAGGCATAAAAATTAAGACGATACCGACGACGCCGATGGTCGCACCGACTATCACCTCAACTTTTATTGGCTCAGCGAGAAAAATGCGCGCAAATATAACGTTAAAGTAAACGATGCTGGTGCTCAAGATTGCAGCGAGTGCACTGTTGATTTTGGTAATTCCAACATAGGTAGCCCAGTAGTTGAAACCAAATAACAATAATCCCTGAATGAAAATTAATTTATGATCCTTGGCAGAGAATTTAAATGAGCGCTTGGTCAACAAACAAAAGCTAAATACGATAGTGCTTGCTAGGAAAAAACGATAAACCACCGATACTAAAGGTTCTACTTCTCCCAGTTGAAAAGTAATCATTATCCAGGTTGAGCCCCAGATAAGAGCCGATACCAAAAATAAGCTGATATTGTTCATTCGTTTTAGTCTCAGCGCTTCGGGTGGAAGGCCTAATTATCCATTTACCAATTCACACTCAGAAAGTGAGGCGACCTTTATTGCGGAATTGGCTATAGTAGCCGAAAGCCTTTTATTTAGATACATCACTTTAAGTTATAGGGCTTGGATACGCTAATACTGAACAGTCAACAATACCGACATTTGCTAATGCGGTTAGTGGCGGTTTAATCGAAGTAAGTCTTGTGCTGTATCTAAGTCATAACCCGCATTTGCAACATCTACGGAAATAACGTCTGATGAGTGAGCCTCCAAAATCTTGCGAGCCCCAGTTTCTCTCAACTGAATCAGTTCTTTAAAAAAAGCTTTAGGAAAAATTGCCGGTGCGCCTAAAACCTGTTTGTTTGATTGGCGATCAAGGTACTCACAGCAAATAATTTTATTGGGGTGAGTTGTCGAGTTTTGGTGTAAAGTGAGCAAATCTTGTTCATTGAGCGCCCACTGATCACAAAGCATGATCAACACATGTGAAAAATCGTCGCTTAATTCACTAACGCCCCTAGCAATGGATGTTCCCATCCCTTGATTCCAGTCTTCATTAACCATGACGGTCGTCAACGCCGACTTTTCTGTTTGAATAGATCGTCGATGTTCTTCCGCATCACTTCCCAAGACGATAATTAATCGATCAGTCGCGACTTGTGATAGGTTAATGGCGGTGTTGAGTAAGGTTTTTCCTCGGTACTTGACCAGTTGCTTCGACTGACCAAGACGCGAGGAGTTGCCGGCAGCAATTAAAACGCAAGCAATTTTGAATGTCAGATTGCTCACCGGTTTTCATCCTGATAGCAAAAGCCGACAGATTTTTGCGCTTTTACTGCCTGAATTTCTGAAATGATAGCTAGCGCGATAGTTTCAGGTGAGTCCGCACCAATATCCAGACCAACAGGACCAAAAACTCGTCCTTCGTGATTTGCGAATGTTGTCCCGATGTTAGCCAGTAATTTATCTCTGCGGGCTACTGGCCCAAGCAAGCCAATATAATTAAGGTCCGTGGTCAGTAAACGCTTTAAGTATTCTTCATCTCTTTCAAATTGATGCGTCATAATGATAGCGGCATCGAAGTTTGTTAAATCAAAGTTATCCCATTGGTTCCGTTTCACTAAAGTCACTTTATCGGCCATTGGGAAGTTCCCGGGCTGAATAAAGTCTGGCCGATGGTCGATGATAGTGGTTTGCCACCCGAGTTGTTTAGCAAGTCCTGCGACAGGCGGAACATCGGGCGATGCACCGCAAACGAGAATTCTCAAGGGTGGTTTGAGTGGTATTTCAATTGTAGAGTCAGTCAGTTTGACGCTAGTCTGATTGGTATTATCCGGGTGAATTCTATTAAATGAAAATTCGAAGGGGGGACTAAGACTCAAACTTAAAACATGCTGCGTTCCTTGTTGTATTGATTTCAAAATATCAAAGAACTGAAAGTGCCCCTCATTAGCTGGTAAGTATTTTAGGAGTAGATCAATGGCTCCGTCACAACCCAAGCCCATTCCCCATATTAAGTCTTCTTCACCTCGCATATCATAGTGAATTAATTTGTCGGATTTTTCTTTCAACACTGCTTTAGTGTGCTCTTGGATGTCGCCTTCGAGACATCCGCCGCTAATCAATCCAAAATAGTTTAACGCGGAGTCGAGCAGCATTAATGTGCCAGCTTTTCGATAGGTTGATCCTTGCGTTTGGATTACCGTTGCAAGGACATAGTCTTGGTCGACTTGGAAGGTTTCGAGCGCACTAAATAAGTTCAGCATAGGTGGAGTTTTGAGTCAGTGTATAAATCATGTTCGTTAGTATCGGGTGACTAATATCTGTTAACTAATATCGGTAACTAATTAGAGTTATTTTTCATTTTCAATAAAACTAGCTCCAGGGTTTTGGAAAGACTGCTGCAGTGTTTTCCATGGGAGTAAAGCACAATTTATTCTACTTGGGTGTTTGCTGACTGCCGTGAGACAGTTCAGTGTTTCGATCGTTAAATCTGACCGTTCGTGCAATGACTGGCTCAGCAGATTGAGATCGTTGATTAACGCCGTTGTCTTTTTTCCAGGCGCATGTTGGCACATCAAGGAGGCTGAAGCGATGCAAATCGCGCAAGCATCACCAGTAAAACCAATATGCGTCACTTTATCGGATTCTTTATTCAACGTGAGATATACCGACAGTTCATCACCACAACTTGGATTGTAGCCTTCCGCACGATGAGTAGCTTCAAATGATAAATCTTTGCCAATTGGATTTTTGCTGTGAGTTTTTATTGCTTGCTGATACAGCTCGTTAAGCGCCATTTAAGAGACCACACCCATGACCCATTTAGTATGCATATAATCATTGTATGGCGGTAAGGTTAATAAGGAAAGCACAATATCATTACAATTTTTGTGTAAGAAGATCACCTCAACCCCGGTCATTTAGTCAGTGGTTGATACAAACGCGAGTTGATTCAATCGTTCAAATAATTCAATTGGTTTTTAATGGGGTTCTATCAACAAGTTGTAACGGTTAAAGCGATTAACCGTCAATTTAGTCGTTGAGCTTTTATTTAAACTTGGAGAAATAGCAGTGGTGAGCAAGTTACTTGTAATTGAAAAATATCACTTATTGAGACCGTTAAAGTTGCTTTTACTTCCCTTAATGTTCGTTGCAGGCCTCGCTTCTGCCGGAGTGAGCCATTCGACAGAAGCTTATCAGGGGCAGGATTGGACACTGACAAATCTTGCTGGAGAAACGGTTACTCTATCTGATAATCAAGGTCAGCCAGTCATCTTAGTATTTTGGGCTACCTGGTGTCCATACTGCAAAAAGCTTTTGCCAGGTATTCAAACATTACATGAAAAATATGCAGAGAAAGGTTTGAAAGTTATCGCAGTTAATATTCGCGAAGATTGGAAACCACGAGTTTACTGGCGAAACCATGAGTACACTTTCGGCTCAGTTCTTGAAGGAGATGATGTTGCTAAAATGTATGGGGTAACTGGTACGCCCGGCCTAGTGTTCATCGATCCGAATGGAAAGGTGATGTCCGTTCAGTCTTTCTCTGATCCAAACCATCCCTTACTTGAGAAATTTGCTGAGCATTACACTAAAAAGTAGGGTTGAGCGGTACTGCAAGTGTTAAGGCGAGAAAAGTTGCTTAGAACTTAGAACTTAGAACTCAGAGCTTAGAACCTAGTACCTAGTATTCAGCACCGAGCAATCAGAGTCCCAAGCTGGTGATATCAAATCCCTCTTCGTGCAGAAGAGGGATGAGATTTTGGGGTGTGTGCCATCAAACAAGTCGCAGAAAAAAACACCCATGAATTAACAATAATCAGCGAAAGGATTATCGTTGCTAAACTCGACTTGATTTTTAAACTTCTCAAGGGAAATACCCTCTGAAGTAATGGTTAAGTCATCACCTTCCATCACTTGAGTTCCAAAGTGGTAGATAACTTCAACTTGACCATTGGTAATCGCTTCATCGTAAGCTTTGGCTTTTGCCACGACCGCTTGATTCTTTTCTCGGTAAGCACTAAGCGCTTCGTTGCCGTATTTCTTTTCTAGCATTTTCATGGTTACATGGGGTGACAAAATTAATCCGCTGGCATTGTTACCGCCGAAACCCTTGGAGTTAAGTACCACGGCATTCATATCGATACCTTTTTCTCCCACGGCTTTGTGTTCTAAACAAAACTCAAGGTTAGAATCATACACATCGTCAGCGAGTTTGTGAGTCGTCTTAATTCCTGGAATGATGCCGTATTCCCAAACCCCGAGAGCGGCGGCGAGTTGATCACCACCTGCTGGTCCTAGAGAGTGTCCAACGTAGGCTTTGATTGCCGCAACTGGCCATTTATCGATATTAAACGCTTTGGCAACTTCATTAAGAATGTGAGACTCAGTGACTCGGTTTTGTGGAGTGCTTGTACCATGTGCCGAGGCATAGGTTTTTTTGACACCTTCTTCGCCAAGAATATTTTTTGCGAGGGCCATACATTTTGCGACAGTAATATAGTTACCAACCCCGGGCGATGAGATCGATTTTTTATTGGCATCGGCGTTCACAAAAACATCAGCTGCAGCACCATAAATCGTCGCACCTAACTCGAGAGCGAGTTGGTCGTCCATAAGGATAAAAAACTGGGCCGCTTCACCAATGGTAAATCCAGCATTTTCTGCAAACGGTCGGCTAAAGCGCCTATCGTCAGCAGTTTCAGAGCCGTCAATTGCGGCAATTTGTGCGTCTTCCGCGAGAGCGCCCATGGCTTTAAAACCTTCAATTACCTCCGGTTCGATTGGCGCTTCTGCACCACCAACGATAGCAACCCGAGCTCTGCCGGCTTGAATATCGCCGATCGCTTGGCGTAGATTATACAAAAAGGTCGCACAAGCGCCGATATTCGCACCGGTCGCGCCGACACTGTTAATCATATAACTGTTCACAAAGTCTGCTGGCATTTGAGTCAACATGAGGGACATTTGCTTTGAGGTAACTCGTCCTCCTTTTAGGGAAGCTTGCGCTAGTCCGCGCCCGCCAAAATCATCCAACTGTCCAATAGCGGAAGCGGCGTAGGTCGAAATTTCATCTGGTTGAATATGTTCGAGTACGGTATCCCAATCGATTCCCAGAGAATGAACCGCATCGGAAGCGCCAAATACCGCCAATTGAAGGCCTTTCGGCTGGTTTCTCGAGTTGTAGTATTGTGAAGCATCGAATCCAGTCGGCAGCTGCGATGCACTGGTGATCGCTGGGGTGTATGTATCCTGGGTCATCACTTCTAAATCACCGTCAACAGTTACTTTAACTTTTCCCGCTTCAATTTCCTCTATTTGCCAATTATCCGGAATATTGGCAGGTAACTGTCGCTTTCGAGTAACAAAGGTAATTGACTCACCATTCGATTGCATATTGGTTTTGCGATGGGTCGTTACCTGATTAATGTCGAATGTTTGCTTTTCGATTTTGCGAATTAGCGTGTGGTCAAGCATGTCTTGCCGATCATCGGCATTTTGTTTACCCATCAAATTTGCCAGCCCTTTAAACATAGGGGCTAGCGCCTCTTCAGATAAGGCTTCGTGGACAAGACGTCGATAGCCATGATGAAACGAACTTCGTCCAGCAGCATTAATACCACCGAAACCGACGATCACAGGTAATTTGCTCATGTTAACTCTCGAATAAAGACAAAATAAATTGCCGGCTAGTTTATTAAAAATTGATGACGTAATTATAGGATTTTATGGCCATAAAATAGTACTATATGGCCATAACAAATGTGTAAATAAGCCATGCAAAACTCAATATTCCTCTGTTATCCACGTGCTTTACTGACCAGCTTAAGCTTACCAATGGAGATGATAGCTGCGGCTGTCTCGGTCGCTCGAATTAAACAGTGCCCTGATCGCCGCTGGAAATGCCACGTCGTGTCTGCATTGTCACCCGCCGGTGAACCCGTTGAGTACGCGAGAGGCCTCAGCATCGTACCAAAATTTGACTTGGCTAGCGCGCCTGAAGCGGATGCGATCTTTTTACCGCCGATATGGGGGAACCCTGATATTGTGGTTGATCGATCACCTGTGCTCATCCGCTGGTTGCAAGCGCAAAATGAACGGGGTGCACAAATCTGTGCCACCGGCACCGGCGTTGGTTTGTTGGCGCGCGCAGGGTTGTTGGATGACAAAGTCGCTACCACGCATTGGTACTACTTTGATGAATTTGAACGCAAATACCCGAATGTTAATTTACAGCGCCATCATTTCATTACCCAGGCGGGCAATTTGTTTTGCTGTGGCAGTATTAATGCGTTGGTAGACTTGACTGTCTATTTTATTGAAAACAAGTTTGGTAAAGAGGTGAGTCAAGTCATTGAGCAGCATTTCAGTCATGAAATTAATCGTACGTACGATAAGCCCTGGTATACAACAGGGGCGTCACGCCATCCGGATGAAGGCATTATTGAAGTTCAAGATTGGATGCAATCCCATTACTCCCAACATTTTAATTTAAAATCACTCGCTAAAATGGCTAACATGAGTGTGCGAAATTTTTCAAGACGGTTCAAAGCTGCGGTGGGTAAGTCCGCGCTGAGTTACGGTGCGGATTTAAAAATTCAAAAAGCACAAGAGATGTTGAAAGATACCAACCTGAGCCATCAAGCGATCGCTGATAGAGTGGGATTTAAAGATGCAGGCTATTTTGCCAGGCAGTTTAAAATCAAAAACAAGATGACGCCTGGAGAATATCGAGAAATGGTCAGAGGGAAGCTATTTAATCTCTAAGAGACAAGGTAAAATCGTCAGCTGGTAGAATCATTACGCTTAAGCAAGAAACAGCAAAAGAGAGTCAAAACATCATTATGGCAAGCGCACCATTTTTTATTACAGGGACTGACACTGAAGTTGGCAAAACATTTTTTACAGCAAGTCTTATTGGCGCATTGCAGGCGGCCGGGAAAACTGTCTCAGCATTTAAGCCGGTAGCGGCCGGTTGCGAAATTGTCGATGGTCTGCCACGAAATGATGATGCGTTAACTTTGATTGCCGCATTGGATGATAAGCCGGATTATGAAAGGGTTAATCCTTTTGCGCTCAAGCAGCCCATAGCGCCTCACATAGCGGCCATCCAGGAAGGCGTGGAATTATCGGTAGAAGCTGTCGCAAAGGCCTGTCCAGTGAACAAGGTGACCAGCGACTTTTGTTTAGTCGAAGGCGCTGGAGGCTGGTTAGTGCCGCTCAATGCAGCAGAAACCTTTGCCGACTACGCGCGATTTGAAAACTGTGAGGTGATTCTGGTGGTCGGTATGAAACTCGGTTGTATTAATCATGCGATGCTGACTCAAGCTGCCATTAACGCAGCAGGGTTGAATTTAATCGGTTGGGTGGCCAATTTCATTGACCCAAATATGCAAGTACAAAAAGAAAACTTGGCAACCTTAAAGTCCAGCTTGAAATGTCCCCTGATTGCGGAAATTCCTTATTTGACTGGAGATAATGCCATCGAATCTGCAAGCCGCTGTGTTAAACTCGAGGCCTTGTTATCTTAAATCGACAGTTGACGGTCAAAATAGCCAATCAAAATGATTAAAATCGGTCAGTTCAATTATTTAAAAATCGCACAGAAAACAGCTCGCGGTACTTTTCTGTTTGCCGGAGAATTTGGCCAATTGTTCTTGCCTGCCAAGTTGACCCCTTCGCACTGTGAAGTTGGGGATAAAATCCAAGTGTTTTTGTATCAAGACGCTAACGATAAGGTGGTTGCAACGACCCAAAAGCCGCGGGTAGAAATCGGTGGAATCGCCTGTCTAAAAGTCGTCTCGGTGAGCAAAGTTGGGGCCTTTTTAGATTGGGGGTTGCCGAAAGATCTTTTTGTGCCCTTCGGCCAGCAAAGTAAAAAAATGAATCCTGGTGAATTTCATATTGTCGCCGTATATGAGGATAATACCGGAAGAATATGTGGCTCGAGTAAGCTCAATCGTTTTGTTAAACCGGAGTCTAAAGGACTAAAAACCGGTCAGCCTGTGAGCCTTATTGTGGGTGATAAAACTGATTTAGGCACCAAGATGATCGTTAATCAATCATACTGGGGAATTTTGCACGAAAGCGATCGATTCCGAGAAATTCGTTATGGTCAGCAGCTCAAAGGGTTTATCAAGAATGTACGGCAGGATAAACGACTGGATATCACGTTAAAAAAACCGGGGTTTGAACAAAACGAGACCTTGGCGAATAAAATTTTAAAACATTTAGCCGAGAATAATGGCCATTCAACCATTAATGACAAGGCTCCACCGGATCTAATCTACAAAACATTTGGTGTGAGTAAAAAAGTTTATAAAGCAGAACTTGGTTCACTATACAAACAGCGAAAAATAACCATCGATAAATCTGGAATTCACTTGGTTGAGTAGAATAAAAATACTAATGACTTTATTGAGAAATATAATGCTTAAAATAAAAACGAAATTACTTTTAATTATTCTGATTTTTTTTGTTCCCAATGCTCATGCAGAAATCTTGGAAGCCAATGAGCACTATTTTTCGATTCAATTTGAAGAAAAACTTCCGGTAAAAGTGGAACGATTAAATAAGCAAATACTTAAAATAGAATATTGGTGGCACCCCAGTCACACATACAGCGGAAAATCAGAAAACCTGTATATTGATTTAAAAAAGCGCCATTGCTTTTGTGAGCGTTTGGGTGATCAAGGTATTGTGCGACATTTAGAACTTGTCAATTATCAGCCCAACAAACTCATTCGTTTGGTTGGAGGTTTAGGTCCTTTACAAACTATTCCGGTTAACGGCGTACTCGACTTCTCAATGGCCAGTAATTCTGATGGTACGACGACGCTAAAAGTGACTTATCAAGTGAGCGGTGCGGTCCCAGGGTTAAAAGCTTGGCCGGGTCCGGTAGAACAAGTTTTGAAACAACAGTTTGAGCGACTCGTCAATAAGGTAAAAAAATAATGAAAAACTATCGAATAATTTCACTGATTTTGTCGCTTGTAGTGATTTGCTCCAGCAATTCATCGATCGCTGCGCCAGAAAAAGCACCTGAGAGAACGCAAGGGGAGGGGCCATTCAGTCGCTTGATACTTCGTGGTGTTACGGTAATTAATGGCGAAGGCGCGCCTGCACGCGGTCCAATGGATATCGTTATTGAGCAAAATCGAATTACACAAGTAGTTAGTGTCGGTTATCCTGGCGTACCCATCGTCGCGACGCGACCAGAGGTTTTACCAGGCGATAAAGAAATGGATTTGACTGGTCATTATGTCATTCCCGGATTTGTTGACATGCACGGCCATATCGGCAATGACAAGCAAATAAATTCTGCAGAATACTCCCTCAAACTCTGGTTGGCGCATGGTATTACCACAGTCCGCGAACCTGGCAGTTTTAATGGGGTCAGTTTCACCATGGACCATGTCAATCGTAGTGCAAAAAATACCATTACAGCACCGAGAATAGTGCCTTATTTTGGGTTCGGAATGGGCTATCCTGTAGCCATCACTTCGCCGAAGAAAGCCAAAACCTGGGTTAAAAAAATTGCCAGACAAGGGGCGAAAGGAATTAAGTTTTTTGGTGCTCACCCGTCGATAATGAAAGCTGCTATTGAAGAAGCCAAGGCGCAGAATTTAAAGACTATGATGCATCATGCTCAACTAGATGTAGTCCATATGAACGTTATTGACAGTGCAAGATTGGGTTTAGATACCATGGAGCATTGGTACGGCTTACCCGAAGCGATGTTTGATGATCAAGTTATCCAAAATTATTCGCTGGATTATAACTATAACAATGAACAGCACCGCTTTGGAGAAGCTGGAAAACTTTGGTTGCAAGCTGCAGAGCCCGGCAGTCAAAAATGGAATCAAGTGAGAGATGAATTAATTGAATTAGACTTCACTATTAACCCAACCATGACAATTTACGAAGCAAGTCGCGATCTAATGCGTGAACGAAATGCAGATTGGCATCAGGAATATACCTTGCCAAGGTTGTGGGATTTTTTCCAACCCAGCCGTTATTCGCATGGTTCCTATTGGTTTGACTGGACGACTCAAGAAGAAATTAACTGGAAGCAAAATTTTTCACGCTGGATGACTTTTTTGAACGATTATAAAAATCACGGTGGAAGAGTAACAACAGGCTCTGACTCAGGTTATATCTACAAGCTTTATGGGTTTGGATACATCAGAGAACTTGAACTACTGCAAGAAGCCGGATTTCATCCGCTTGAAGTATTAAAGTCTGCGACCATTAACGGTGCTGAAGCATTAGGCATGGCCGATGATATCGGCTCTATACGCGTAGGGAAGTTAGCAGATCTAGTTGTCCTTGAGGAGAACCCTTTACATAATTTTAAGACACTTTACGGTACGGGGCATATTAAGTTAGACGAGAATAATAAACCGGTAACAGTTGGCGGTGTAAAATATACGATTAAAGACGGTATTGTATTTGATGCCAAGAAGCTACTTGCAGATGTTAAACGAATGGTTGCTCAAGAAAAGCAAGATCGCCAATCACAAGATCGCCAATAAAAAGCCAAGTAATGAATTAATCAAAAGCATAATCAAAGGAATAATAAAAGATGGCGAAACCAGGGAAAACCGGCATTCCGCGTATTATTGATGCCACCGGCTACTCAATGAAAGGCTTTGCCGCCGCTTGGAATAACGAAGCGGCATTCAGGCAAGAGGTTTTGCTCGCTGCAGTGGGGATACCCTTGGCTTATTTGTTAGCTGAAACCAAATACGATTTTTTATGGTTAATAATGCCACTTTTTCTGGTGATTATTGCTGAATTGAGTAATTCCGCGATTGAAGCGGCGATAGACCGAATTGGTCCAGAACATCATGAGTTATCGGGAAGAGCAAAGGATATTGGCTCTGCGATGGTATTTACTTGTCTGACTTTACTAGTCGTTGTTTGGCTGGTTATCTTATTGTTTTAACTCCATTCCGCCCGAGTGACTGGGCCTCGCTTTAAAACCTGTAACATTCTCAAAAAAGCGGAAACACAAAATATTTTCAGGAATCGCTAAATCTCGACATTTGGCGGCCGATAACAAAGATACGGGCGCGTTTAACTGACCTTTGTTTTTTAGGTAAGTAAATGTTTTTATTCGTTTTTTGTCGTGTTGTTATTGAAGTAGAGGTTTGCCGTGGATGTTTCTGGAATTTTAAACACTGGGGTGCAGGGTTTTCAAGATGCTGCTTCGCGTGCTAACAAAGCCGCGCAAGAAATCGCGTCGCAGTCTGTCGAAGATGCATCGCAAGCGGGAATTAACCAACAAGATTTAACCAGTAGTATTGTTGATTTAAAAGTTGCGGAAATTGATGCTCGGGCGAGTGTCGAAATAATCGAAACGGCCTCAGATTTAGTTGGTACCTTACTTGATGTTAAGGCTTAGTGACCATTTTTAAAGTTTTTTACAGATTGTTTTAAGAAAGAAAAATGCTTATATCCTCAGCGCCAGTTGCTTTGCCTGTTTCTACGGCAAACCCACCTACCGAAGCGGTAGCGGCTGAGTCTGCCCAAAAGAATCCGGTTCCTGAGCCTAAATCGACAACAGATAGCCCGAAAGCTCGAAAGACCGCTGATACAGCTGAACAGCAGCGCGCCAATGTTGAGAGTAATTCACCGTCCAATCAACGAGATCGAGTTGATAAGGAAGGTGAACAATCAGGCCAATCGAGGCAAGACCAAAACAGTCAGCAACAGGCAGAAGGACAAGAGAGCAGGCAAGAGAAAAGGCAAGAACTTCAAGAGCAGCGTATTGTTGATGAATTAAAAAGAACCGATCTTGAAGTAAAAGCCCATGAAAGAGCACATGCGGCCGTCGGCGGACAATACGCCGGTGCGCCAAGCTACACCTACACTACCGGCCCAGACGGTAAGCGATATGCAATAGCGGGTGAAGTTTCCATTGATACTAGTCGGGTACCTGGCGATCCTCAGGCGACTATTCAAAAAATGCAACAAGTGCAGCGTGCTGCATTGGCCCCAGCCGATCCTTCTGGACAAGATTTAAAGGTCGCAGCAATCGCGGGCCAAATTGCCAACCAAGCAAGAGTCGAGCTTAGCGTCCAGCGCACTGAAGAAGCTCAAGCGTCGAATGAGTCGAACAATGATACTCGAGTTGGAGAAGTGTCGGTCTCTGTCAGCGAGGAAAACGACGGTTTCTCAGTAACCAACCCAGTGGCCGCTCGAAGAGCATCGCTTGCGCTTAATCAACGAATTGCCAACTCAGGTGCCTTGGAAGATCTCGAACAACAACCTTTGTTATCGCAAACGGCTTAGGTGTTTTTAGGGGAGCGTTCAACTCATTTAAATCAACAAATCATTTCACTAATGGCGGTGATTTCCGTAAACTCCCTACCTAAACGTCGTATCCTTAGAGTCTTCATTGACTAAATATTACCCAATAACAGCACAGCGCAGTCGACCATTTTTAAAGTGGGCTGGCGGAAAATACCGTTTGGTCGATCGTCTTGCTCCCCATTTACATGGTCGTAAGCTAATCGAACCTTTTGTGGGATCCGGCGCGGTTTTCTTAAACTTTGATTTTGACAAATATTTATTGGGCGATATCAATCCGGATTTAGTCAACCTCTACCAATGCCTGCAAAAAGAGAAGGGCAAGTTTGTTAAGTATGCAAACTCTTTTTTTAGTGAAGAGAATAATAAGCAGCAAGCCTATAACAAATTACGCACTGAATTTAATTCCGGTGTTAAAGGAAGACGAAGAGCGGCGATTTTTGTGTATTTAAATAGGCATGGGTTTAATGGACTATGTCGATACAATAAATCTCATGAGTTTAACGTGCCTTTTGGAAAATACGTAAAACCCTATTTCCCCGAGAAGGAAATGATTCACTTTATTTCTCACGCGAAACACGCAAAGTTTGTGTGCGCAGATTTCGTCTCCGTCATGAACCGTGCTCGACGAGGGGATGTTGTCTATTGCGATCCACCGTACGTACCTCTTTCGCCAACCGCAAGTTTCACCAGTTATGCGTCACAAGGATTTTCCTATGATCAGCAAATAGAATTGGCTTATCGGGCGAAAAAGTTGGCGGCCCGTGGCGTCAAAGTCATCATATCCAATCATGATACCTCAATGACTCGTGAAATCTACGAAGATGCTCTGATAGAGTCGTTCCCTGTGCGTCGATTTATCAGCTGCGATGGCAGTAAGCGCGATCATGCCAACGAGCTATTCGCTATTTACGGATAAGCTTTACGTCTCTTTAATCGATATAAACGCGGTTAACTACCTGTTTTTAACATTTTTTAGCACAACCTTTGTCTGTGTAATTTTACTTGGTTTAATCCTCGCTTAAATCGGACCAAGATAGTGAGTAAGCTTGATGAATTCTGATTAAAGTCAATGGTCACTAGGCAAATTAATTAGTGGTGCTAGGACTAACATTTAAATGACTAGTGTAATAAATCGCTACTCAATGCGACTAATAAAGCAGTTGGATCAGTAAACGATCGATTACTTGACCTTGAATGAATTCACTTTATGGACACGCTAATGAAATTGAGACTTTCTTTTTTTATGGGCTTACTTTTGATCGGTCTTGCTATGCAGATGACAGTCGACCTATTTCAGGGAGTATCCGCAAGTGGGATCAACCGGTTGGTTAATTTATTTAGTTTTTC
Source organism: Aliikangiella marina (assembly GCF_007004765.1). Classification (GTDB taxonomy): domain Bacteria; phylum Pseudomonadota; class Gammaproteobacteria; order Enterobacterales; family Kangiellaceae; genus Aliikangiella; species Aliikangiella marina. The sequence continues at coordinate 259,828 of NZ_VIKR01000004.1, read as the reverse complement.
CGGAAATGTCGCCCGGTTGATTAGTCAGACATTAACCGTTGTTTTAATAATGATCGCTTACTGTTTTGGTTTTCGAGCGTTGATATATAAAAAAATATGTCTCAGCGAAAGCTGTGCATTAGAAAACTAAGCCGTTTGACCAGTTGTTATAGCGGCAGCTTTCCCTCGGTAAATACATCCCACCAACCAAAACGCATGGCCAAGATTTGATCGAGTTCTTGAGTATCTCGAGTTTGAGAGTATAAAAGAATATCATTTTCGCTCGGCTCTGCGTGACATGCTAGCTCAGATGCTTCAAGCATATGGATGACACCTTTAGAAAAACCACCACCGCCATAGGCAATGTAGGCATCCATCTGCATGGCTTTGGTGTCGGCGAGCGTATAGGGAATTTTTTCGTCGACGGTACCGGATGTCGATTGATATTTACACTCTATTGCGACTGCGAGATTTTGAGACTCGTCAATGACTAATACATCGACTCGACGATTTTTACCGATAATACTTTTACCGATACTGACCTCGCGATAAATTTTGAGTCCGCGTTGACCAAAATTATGCTTGATGTAGTTAGCGACCCAGTCTGCGTATTCATTTCCGTTCAATGTTTGATCCTAAAGTAAAATCACTTAAAGCTCTGCTAAATCTAATGTTTGTTGAGCTGCGCTATTATAAGCCGAAAAATCGATGAGATCCTGTGGTGTTTTACTTTCTGTGCCATCGATTGCGGCCAAGCGGAGACTCGCATGTTCTAGTGCACTGTCAGAAATATCCGATCCTAAAAACTGTCGGGAAGCCGACAGAGACGCTTCACCGACGCTACCCGAGCCAAAAAATGGGTCGATAACGATTTCGTTTTCCTGAGTACTTTGTTCAACCAAAATTTTAGACAGCGCTGCTGGTTTCTCTGTTGGGTAACCTTTCCAAATTCGCGGTATTGAGAGAACGTCCGGAATACTAAGATCGTTGAGTTTTCTTTTCCCTTTCTCAAAAAATAAAATAAACTCATATCTTGCTCTGTAGTGATACCCCATGCCAATTTTTTCTTTATCCCATACGATGGGTTTCCAAAACTTAAAGCCAATTTTCTCACCGATGGGCTTCGCTTCAAACATCGTCTCTTGGTCGCAAAACAAATAAAAATGAGTATTCGGTTTTAGAACGCGGAATACTTCACTAAACAAATCGGGAAAGCGGTTATTGGGGAAAATGTTGAACCATTGGTTCGAAGAACTTTTAGAGTCCTTTAGTCGAGTCGTCGTGCCAATTGCACGATGCTTCTCCAAGGATTCATACGGTGGATCGGTGATGACTAAATCGATCGATTCATCCGGTAGCGTTTGCAACCAATCAATTGCGTCACCATGAGTTAGGGCGTAGTAAGACATTTAAACATTTACAGCTTTGCTTCAGTTAGATTTAGTCTATTGCTCGACGTTTAAACTGTCTAGCATTAATTAGCCAATTAAAATGGGCATGTCGCTTTTTCAGGCACAATAAAAAAAGCCAGTTAAGTATTAAAAATCAATGACTTAACTGGCTAGGACGGGAAAGAGTAAAACGGTTATTAAAATCGACGCTTTAGGGTTGGCTAAAAAAAGTACTGCGCGGTGATTTGTAGATGATCGTCGCGTCGGAACAAATAAATTGGATCATTAAAGTCATCTGACTCAAACAAACGCATATCTAATGAGACTTTGACGCTATTACCAAAACGACGGGAAGCTTCTAGCAATACATTGGTAGAATCAAAATCTAAGTCGTAACTTAGGCCGAACAGAATTTCGGTTGAATCAACATCATTTAGTGCCAAGCGATTGCCAAAAAAGATATCATTTTGAAAGTTTGAAGGACTATCTTCGCCGCGTTCATCCCATCCGTATTCAACCAGCCAGCCGAGATCGGCGTTAGAATCAAACACACCATACTGAGAATATTCGATCCCTCCCTGCAATGCCCAGTAATCTTCGATATCATTTTGATTGTGGATCATTTCAAGTTTCCACAAAGAGTCCTCGATATTAGCTTGTAGTTCAATTCCAACTTGAGTAATTTGAATATAAAGCGGAGTAAGTGTGGTGTTGGGGTCGATTGGATTTGTCGGCACCAAAAGTGGCTCGCGACTAGTACCATCAAAAACGCTAACCGCAAGTTCATAATCATCGATACTGTGTGCCCATCTTACGGCAAAATCGATATGATTCTCCTCATCGCTTGATTGGTAAAATGCGTTATCGGTATCAATAATCGGAATGCTTGGACGTCCTTCCGGACCAGCAAAGGTTCGTTCTCGAAAGTAAGGTAAAACATAAAAATCGATAATCCCCCAGTCTCTCACCAACGAAAGGTTTATCATGGGTTGACCGAGTTTATCCTCATTATCAATGTCTTCGACGGAGTCGCTTTGATTGATGACATCGACTAAATGTTGGAATTCGGTAACGCCCCAAAATACACGACGAATACCAATTCGGGTCTCCCAATCATCGCCGACATGGATCCAAGCCAACTCGCGGATGTCCCCATGCGTTCTCTCATCATCATGTTGATCGAGGCGGTACGACGGTACAAACTCTATAGCATCATCCCCATTGTTCCAGCTCCAGTAGAACTCCGGCGCAAAGGCGAGTGAAAACTGCTCATCATTTTGTAGTGGAAATAAAGCATCTTCAGTAAATAATCGCCCTTGAAGCTCAACGTTACCGCGAAATTCAAATTCCGTTTCTGCGGCAACATTAAAAATACTCGAACCTGCCAACAAAGCTGCAGACATCAACAGTTTTTTAGTCATTTTTAGGAAACTCTTTAATAAATTTAGGTGAGTCTATCGGCCTACTGGAATTTAGGCTCGATAGACTTTGTACGTTAGATAAACCAGCCGTCTAGCGCGCTCGTTTGAGTGCGTTTTTGTTAAAGTCCTTTTCGTCTAACCCCGCTCTGAATTGATAATCAGACCAGGTTAAATCAGTACTTTTACCGGATTGATGATTGACCATGCTGAGTTTGGTTGCACGCCAGTATTTATCGAGATATTTTTTGTAATCACTGAAGGTGAGGGTTTTTAGTAGTGACTTTTTTCGATCATAAAACTCAACTTTCTGACTACGGTACTCGGCTTTATCAATCCACACGACACGTTTGGTATAACCGGAGTATTTGTCTACAGGGTACTGTTCGACTACATAACAATCAACGCCATTGAATGTATCGTCTTTGATATATTTATAGGTGTATTTCTCAATTTCAAATGAGGTTAAATCTTCAAAAGAGAACTCGCTGCCCATAAAAGAACCTGACTTATTGCGAGAAGAAATTCGCTTGACGCGTTTGAGTGCTGGTAAATATAACCACTGCTCATCATTTGCCGTTGGGTGAGAAAAACTCAAGAAGGCGGTACCTTTAACATCTCTCGGCGAGTCGAAAATCGTTAAGCTTTTATCGCCGTCATTTTCCTGCTCCATACTCTTGATGCGCATTTGCCGAGTAGAAGTTTCGCCGTGTTGATTTCTTAATAGCATTTGCATTCTTGCTTGTGTATCTCCCCAGCCTAGATCTCTGACCTTGGACTCTTTAGCGATAGCTAAGCCTTTGTCTTCGGCTTCGCCAGCGAAAGCTGGAGCGCTCAATACAAGCACTGATGCTAAAGTGATTAAACTTGTTTTTAAAAATTTCATTAATAACTCCCTTATGGAATTGGTTTTATAGTCTAAATACTAATTAAGATTCTTGAGTTGCTTCGGTCAGTGAAGCCTTATTTTCTTGTTCAACTTTTTTATCCTTGCGGCTCTTAAGCTTCATCAAGAGCGGTGGCAAGAATAGGAAGTCAATAATTAATGCGATCAAAATTGTGATGGCAGTGAGTAAACCCATATCTGCATTTACTTTAAAGCTAGAAGTAGCCATTACGCCAAAACCTGCAACGAGTACTGCCGTGGTAACCGAAAGCGCTTTTCCAACGCTGGCAAAACTATAACGAACAGCATCTTCCGAGCTAAGGCCTTTCTCACGTCTTGCTCGTATGTACTTACTCAAAAAATGCACCGTGTCGTCAACAATTATCCCTAAGGTAACGCCCATAACGACAGATAGACCGAGTCCAACTTCACCGACAAACAGTCCCCACAAACCGAAACCCACTGCGGCTGGCGTTAAATTTGGAATTAAGCTAATGAGGCCAAATTTAACCGAACGAAGCGCTACCCCAAGCAAAATAGAAATTAAGATTAACGCAATTGATGAACCGGTAATCATGCTGACGATATTTGCCGCGCCGATATGCGCAAACATCAAAGATGGGCTCGCTATTTGAAGCTCATAAGGTGAGTCTATTGACTCAAAATGATCAAGCACTCTTTTTTCCAAAGAAATAATTTCATTGGAGGTAAGATTTCTAAAAGTTGCGATTACCCGAGTCTTCGATTTATCGACATTGAGTTGATTATTCACATCGAGACCTTGCGGCAAGGATAGTTCGTAAAGCAATAAATATTGTGCGGCCATTTCCTGTTGATCGGGAAGTTTATACCAAGCCGGATCATCGCCGTGCATATTTCGGTTAAGACGCTTTAAGGTATCGGTAATCGTATTAACATGATCGGTTTCCTCTTGCTCGCGAAGCCAGTCGGAAAAGTCAGATACAAATTTAATGAACTTAGGATCATTGATTCCACTGCTCTCTTTCGAGTCAAACGAGAGCTCTAGAGTTGTCATCCCCGACATTTTTTCGCCCATAAAGTCAGTGGCCTGACGAAACGGAACTCGATCATCAAAATACTTGACGAAATCATCATTCAATTCATTATTGGGAACAAAAGCTGTGAAGCCCAGGATGACGAGCGCCATACCAGGCAATAGTACTTTCCGACGCTTAACCACAAAGCTTGCCAGTCGATCCATTGAATCTGTTTTGTGCTCAACGGTGCGACCTGCTTTGGCTGGCATGATAATAAGCATCGCGGGGAAAATAGTTACTGAGAAAACGAACGCTAACATAACGCCAATCGCGACAATATTACCCAAATGGGCAAATGGCGGAGCATCAGAGAAATTCATCGTCATGAAGCCGATTGCCGTAGTGATACTGGTTAAAAACACCGGTTGCATATTGACTCTGAGACTATCCTTAATGGCCTCAATTTTCTCCATTCCGTGTCGCATGTTGTAGTAGTAAGTTGATAAAATATGAACACAGTCGGCAACCGCTAAGGTTAAGATTACCGTCGGCGCAGCCGCTGATGGGCCCGTGAGATATCCACCAAACCAGCCCCACATACCCATAGCACCAGCGATACTTGTTAGTATTACAACTAACGTTGCAAAGGTTCCGCTGATCGTTTTTAGTAGCACGCCTACGGTAAAAATAACGACCAGTAACATAATTGGAATAAGAATCGATGAATCACTTTTCGAAGCTTCCGGAAAGCTGGTGTTCATCATAATCATGCCCGACAGCATAAAATCGATATTGGGATACTTCTCACTCATACGGGCTACGAGTTCGCGCGCATCTCCCGAAACTTCTGGGACTTCAGAGGTCATGTCGATCGCCGGCAAGCGAATGGTGACATTTACCACAGCAACATCGCCCGATTAAGAAATTAGTTTTTTCTGCAGTAGTGGTTCACTCAATGCAACACGTTTAGCTCGAGCGATCATCTCATCGTCAAGCATATCAGCTTCAAGTACCAAATCTTCAATGATCAGGTCGTCTTCTTCGGCATAGCTGTACTGGAAGTTTGTAATTGAATCAACACGCGAGTTGTATTTAATTAACCATGCTTCATTGGTTAATTCCCAAATCGCGGTTAAATTTTCCTTGGTAAACACGTTGCCATCTTTGGGCGCAACAATGATCGCGACATTATCGCTTTTACTATAAATTTTTTGCATTTGCAGGAAGTCATTGAGCTGCTTATTTTCTTCCTTAAAAAAAGTTTTATAGTCACTCTTAAAAGTTAAATTAGAAGCGCCATATCCGGCGATACCAACCGTAATCAGAGTGACTAGAATAACTAACCATCGATAGGTCTGGATAAAACTAGAAAATTTTTCCATGATGTTTTACTCAACTGTTAAACAAATATAAAAGGGTTGCCAGCTTTTTCCAGCGCTTCAATTTCTGGCTGAAATAGCTCGTTTGCAATACGTTTAATGGACTCGTTGTAATTCCAATCTTGAGACATTGGTTTCCATTGAAACCCATCGAGAATCAATTTGGCGTTAGTAAAGGACTCTCTTTCAAGAACCATTTGGTTCAGCTCACATGAGTGGCCTTTGCTCATAATTAATGCCATTGCTCCCCAACTGGCGGACCACATAGCGAAAGTAATTTGTTCAAAGCACATGCCTTCAGGCAAGACTAAGTCACCGGCTTCGATGGCTTCGGCGATCACTTGGTTCATTAATCCCATCAAATCGGATTCGAGTTGATGGTGAGTGGTATTTCTGTCGTCAGAGCATAGCGAAGCAACGCTCGGTGAATGCGCCGAAAGCACGGCAAATAATTGCGCTGGATGTAATTTCGCCCAAATCAAGTAAGATACAAATACCGCCAGGACTCGCTCTCGACTGCTACCTTTGAAAGATAGTGCTCGACTGAACAACTCGTGGATTTCAGTAACACACATATTGCAGATTGCCATCCACATGTCTTCTTTACTGATAAAATGCTTGTAGATCGTGCCTTTCGAATAAGGCGATGCGGCAACCAGTTTGTCGATGGTTAAACTAGTCAAGCACTCGTTTTCTACCAGACTTCTGGCAACGTTAAGCAATTCTTGCTCGCGCGCATGAAACTCTGTCTCGCTGATGGTTCTTGGGCTCATAACCGCTTAATATCTCTACTTTGGATAAATGACGAATCGTCACGTGACGGATCGTCATTATAGAAAAAGGCCTGGGAAGATCAAGAAAATATTTGCTTAATTTGATGAAGATTTTGTGACTAGATATATATTGCGAGGTCCCAAAAACTTAACCACAGCACACGGAAACAGGATAAATCTCATTAAAAACAATAGCCTAACTCGACATCTGAGATTTTTTACGAAGCTATTCACGAGACAGATTCAACTTACTTAAGGCTAGCTAGACAATTTCTCATACATAAGATCCAAAGCATATAAAACCAATAGAGATCAACGTCAGCATTTGAGGGTAGCTGGGTTATCACTCATAAATACTCGAAAGATTTTAAACTCTGATTTGCGCCGTGCTTTTCCTCGATGCTTTTTCTTTATATTATCTTTCATATTTTCCTTCATATTTTTCCTTCATGTTTTTCTGCTTTCTACGTCTCATAATCTTTTTACTAATCGGTTTCTTCTGCTACTGTCCTTCTATTATACTTTGCGCCGGTGAATTTCTTTCGCGGCCACAATGTTAGTGGATTTAAAGTAAGCGGATTTAAAGTAAGCGGATTTAAAGTAAGCGGATTTAAAGTAAGCGGATTTAAGGTAAGTGACCTAATGGATAAAACGATTCTAGTGATTGGATATGTTTGGCCAGAGCCCAACTCATCTGCGGCTGGCTCGCATATGCTTTCGCTTTTAAAATTGTTTAAGTCACAGGGATGGCGAGTCGTTTTTGCAACACCGGCTCAAAAGACCGAGCATATGGTTGATCTGTCTTTGCTTGATATTGAGGCGATTGAGATTTTATTAAACGATTCAACCTTCGATGAGTTTGTGCATCGATTGCAACCTAATTATGTGATGTTTGATCGGTTTATGATGGAGGAGCAGTTCGGCTGGCGAGTCGAAGAACAAGCCCCCATGGCTTTACGAATTCTGGATACCGAAGACCTGCAGTCGCTACGAGCAGCAAGGCAAACGGCCCTCAAAGCGTTTCGCAATCCTAATCAAGCGGATTATGCGTCTGATTTAGCAAAGCGAGAAGTCGCTGCTATTTTACGCACTGATCTCGCTTTAATCATTTCTGACTTCGAAGTGGCACATTTAACACAGCACTATCGAGTCGATCAGCAATTGCTATTTCATTTGCCCTTTATGCTGACGGGGCAACAGTTAAAAGCGAGCGGACCTGAATTTAATGAACGACAGCATTTTGTTACTATCGGTAACTTCCGACATGCACCCAACTGGGACTCCGTTTTGTATCTTCGGGAAATCTGGCCGAAAATTCGGCGGCAACTACCAGAGGCTGAGCTACATATATACGGCTCGTATCCGCCGAAAAAGGCAACCCAACTGAATGACCCTAAAACTGGTTTTTTGGTGAAAGGTTGGACCGAGGATGCGTTAACCGTACTTCAATCTGCCAGAGTGTGTTTGTCTCCACTTCGTTTTGGTGCAGGCATTAAAGGGAAGTTGTTGGATGCGATGCGGGCGAATACACCAAGTGTGACCACTTCGATTGGCGCAGAAGGGATGTTTGGCGACATGCCGTGGCCAGGGGCAATTGCTGACTCGGTCGAGGAAATTGTTGCGGGTGCGGTGGATTTATACACGAATCCTGGGACGTGGACACAGGCAACCAATCGGATTCAAAAACTATTAAATGATCGATTTGATGGCCAAAAAAATGGCCACCGACTCATTCAGCGAATCTATCAGATTGAAGACTGTTTATCACAGCACCGACTCGACAATTTTGTCGGTAGCATGCTCAAGCATCACTCACACCGGAGTACCAAGTTTATGTCCAAGTGGATTGAAGAAAAAAATAAACATCAGTGATGGTCGCTTTTAAATTCACTTGTCTCTCTCTGCGATTATCGTTAGTCTAGATGCAGATCTACTTTCAAGGAAAAGAAAATGAGCGTTATGCAAATTCGATTATTAACGGCCTTAGTAATGGTCGTGTCACTTTCTGCTTGTCAAACGGCCTACTACGGAGCATTAGAAAAAGTTGGTATCCATAAAAGAGACGTATTAGTCTCGCGCGTGGAGAATACACGGGATAGTCAGGAAGAAGCCAAATAACAATTTCAGTCGGCATTAGAACAATTTAAAAGTGTTGTTAATTTTGATGGCGGTGAACTCGAGTCAGTTTACAACCGCTTAAATGATGAGTACGAATCAAGCAAAGAAGCCGCTCAAGAAGTCTCTGACCGTATTGATAGTGTAGCTAATGTTTCTGAAGCGTTATTTGATGAATGGGAAGATGAACTTTCGCAATATACAAGTGATTCATTGAGACGTAAGAGCCAACAACAGCTTTCTGACACCAAGCGTCAATATCAAAGACTGATTAAGTCAATGCGTCGCGCAGAAAAAAGTATGCAGCCTGTGTTAAATGTTTTTAATGACCAAGTTCTTTATCTAAAACATAACCTCAATGCGAGAGCAATAGCATCGATCAAGGGTGAACTTAAAACAATTGAATCCGATGTGTCTCGGTTAATCAAAGAAATGAATAGCTCGATCAAAGAGGCAAATGATTTTATTAAAACGATTAACTAAATGGCGCCCCGATTCGATTAATAAACATTGATTAAAAATATCATATAAGGCAATCAGTGGCTGAATTAATCAGCCACTGTGATGTTTTGAATCTGGACAATGAAGTCAAAAGCCAGTTCCGGTAAACCTTTTCCTTCAACTGTAGCACTCCAAGCACTATGCCCGATGCCTTCGAGTGGATAGAACTGAAATGGTACACCATTCGTTTCATAGTAAGCTTTGATAGCTTCTGCTTCACTAAACGGAACGACTGTGTCTTCGGTACCGTGAACTATACTCACCGGAGCGTCACTACTGTCCCAGCGACCAAGGCCGTAAGCAATTTCCAATAGCGAAAGCACGCCGGTGCCTCCCCAATGGTCAATGATGGTATGAATTTTAGAAGGGTAATCGAGGTGAGTTGAACTTAGCGTAGTATCAAAAGACCCACTGATCTCATTAGTATAATCCTCAGGTTCGCTGACACCGAGCCCCATCGAAATAAACGAACCCGCTGAGCCGCCAATCGCCGTAATAAAATTAGTATCGATTCCAAAAGTCTCAGCATGGGCATAAATCCACCTAATTGCAGCTTTCGCATCGCGAGTTGCCGGATAAATTGCCTTTATTTGGTTTCTTGAAGCTTCATCTAAGTCGGGTAATCGGTCGATTGCATTGACTAGTTCTGTTGGTAGTGTGCCGTAATCGCCTTCGAGTCTGTAGTTGATCGAAATTCCGATGAAACCTCTTTCAGCAAAGTATCCTACAAGTGCTGCTGCGTGTGAGGTTGCTTTATCACCACTTTGGAATCCACCGCCATGGATAAACACCACCACAGGTTTTTGTGAGGACTGGTTTGAGGTTTGATAAATATCTAATTTAAGTTCGATTACCTGAGTTTCATCGGAGTTCCAACTAGAATGACTCGAACCCTTAGCGTAAGTGATATCACGGATTACCTCGTAAGTGTAATTCGCCTGTTCGGTGATCCCGCTACCAACATTAACTTCGTTTGTGGGTTGAGCGTTATCTTCATCGAAAGACGCATCGATTACCGGTGCTTCAGAGGAACTCCCACAGCCTCCTACTAAGACAAATAATGGCAACATCAAAATAGCCAGTAGATGGCGATGCATGGGTTTATATCGGTTCTTCATAGTGAATTTAATAGCCAATTATTTCGTAAAGCGAGTTGGAGGTCTTAACAGAACGCCCGTTAACGCCTGTGGTTGACATCATTTAACTCAAGTTGCTGAATTTGTGACAGGCACCATTTGGTCTATTGCTTACATTCCGACTAGCAAAATCTGAATGATTAGTTTGAACGGTAGGATTTTGTCGATGGGCTGAATTTGTGAGGCCTGAATTTGTGACAGGCACCATTTGGTCTATTACTTACATTCCGACTAGTCAAAATCTGATTGATTAGTTTGAACTGTAGGATTTTGTCGATGGGCTGAATTTGTGAGGCCTGAATTTGTGACAGGCACCATTTGGTCTATTGCTTACATTCCGACTAGTCAAAATCTGAATGATTAGTTTGAACGGTAGGATTTTGTCGATTGTTTTTGTACGTTAATGTAGATATTGTGCCTGTCAAAGCGTTTCGTGGGCGAAGGTCTTTTTCTTGAAATAGGGTGTTCAGACTATTTATCCTTGAGTGATTAGTGTAAGGTCAAAGCCCTGTTTAATGGGTGATGTTGTCTATGAAACTTAATATTTTCTTTCGCCGTAGTCATTTTTGGATTTCTTTAACCATAGTTCTACCGATTATTGTTGTAGTCATTTCTGGATTGTTACTCCAATTAAAAAAAGAACTCAATTGGGTGCAGCCAGCTACTCAAGCAGGTGAACAAGCGCTCGCTTTAACCACCTCTCCACTAACACTCACACAAATATTAAGCATTGCTAAATCTGTTCCTGAGGCGGGGATAAACAAATGGCAGGATATTGAACGGCTGGATATTCGTCCTGCGAAAGGGTTAATTAAAGTCAGAGCTCATTCATCTTGGGAAATCCAAATAGATGCACATAATGGCAAGATACTTCAAACTGCATTGCGGCGTTCAGAGTTGATTGAAAGTATTCATGATGGAAGTTTTTTTCATGAAAAGGCGCGCTTATGGTTGTTCCTACCTGCCGCTTGCGGATTACTGGTGTTATCATTAACGGGGTTATATATGTTGATCATAACCTTCAGAAACAAATACCGAAGTAAAATAAAGCGCGCTAATCAAACCGCTTGATTGGTGACATCATTTTATGCAGATATTCAAAACGACAGCCAATAGTGTTGAGTTAAAAAAAGCTTTCAGATAACCTCAATTTAAATAACCAGTATCCAAACCCATAATCAAATACCTTTTGGGGTGGCTTTTTGTTTTAGGATTTTACCGTGAGAACCATTAGAATTTTGTTCATCGTTATCTTGCTTGCGCAAAGCATACCAGTAAAAGCTGATGGATTTGGTTGGTATCCATTGCTTTTTGACTACCATAAATTTACTCGGGATTATGACACAAAGCTTAGAGGGCCACTGGAAAAGCTAGAGCAAGAAAGTTATTCAGATGCGCCAATTGGGCGTTATTCTGATTGGATGATAGTCGATTATCTGCAAGAGCATACCAAGGAATACGCGGTTGAATATCCTCACTCCTATAGTGGTGACTTATTGGCGCATCAAACATTAATGTTTTGGGCAAAGCGATTGAAACAAATATTCCCTCAGTCTCCAGCTGTTCACTTACTTACTGGACGAGTAATGGTTAAATCTGACGATATACGCCCATGTGCTGAGAAAGGCGGGTATCTCATTCATGGTGATTGTCGCACTACTGTGGTTTTTTCTCCTAAAGAAATAAAACGGTTGTTCTGGCAAATGACCCAATTACTTAATGAACAAAAAAAGCGCGATAAAAGACCAAATGTATTGGGCTCGCAAAACCTGGCACTTTCCAATGGTGATTGGCGCCAACTTGAAAAAATACGCATCTATCATGTTCTAAAAGAAGCTGCACTGAAGAATAAAGGAGTCTACTTCTATGGGCATGATTAAGGCTTTTGACGTGATGAAATCTATAAATACGAATCAGTCTTTGGATAGAGTTAAATTGTGTCGCAGATTGGCTGTATTACTTGGTTGTTTAGTCGGTGCTCCAATATTGGCAGAACCGAAAGACTTGCTAGCTTTGACGACGGAGCAACGTCTCGAAAAAATTAGAATCGTTGAGTCCCAAAATAATAAAAGTTTCTTTTGTGAATGCTCCTTTGATATGAGTGATCAAATCGATGCTGATACTTGTAATGCTAAGCTTACTAACACTGAGGTAAGTTGGCACAACTTGATTGTTGTACCCGATTCTAAGCTACAAAAGCAGCTAGAAAATGATCTCCATACGCTTTACCCACTCGCTGCAATATCCGATTTTGATTGGTCAAATATCAAAGCCTTTGGTGAGGTTAAAGCTCAGTCGAGGTCTAGTCGTTGTGGATTAAAAATCGATAAAGTTGCAGGTATTGTCCAACCACCTGAGTCTAGGATGGGAGATATCGCTAGGCTTTATTTTTATTTACAGGATGAATATGGTCTAAGGCTGTCGGCCAACCAATCTGAGCTATATCAGAAATGGGATAGATCCGACCCACCGGATGCTAACGAAATAGCGCGCAATAATTGGTTAAGCATTTTGCAAGGTCGCCGAATCAACCTTCCTGGTAGTGATTATGTAGCAGCAATCAACAACTATCGATTGACCGATTTCTCGCAACAAGTATTGCAAGCCGTTGCGCGAGATTTCAATAGAGTGCATGAATTATTAGTCAGTGACGAGTTTGATCCAGGAATACTCACTAACCGATTAAGTAATCAGATTGAATACAACAGAGAATATTGGTTTAAAAAATGGATCAAAGAAAACGATGCAGAACCTTTATTGGAGCTTTATTCAATTTATCGAGATTTAGTCAAGCACTCACGCTTTTACTTCGATGAGTTTTCATCTGAAAAAATTCTCAAAGTATTATCTTTGGCGATTTTGCGAGGAGATAATGAATTTGCAACTTTTCTAGCCAGGCAAATCATTCTGTTTTACGATGTCAATGAGGATTATTATGATAAATCATTGACAATGGATTTGCTTTTTCGAATGAGTCAATTATTTTTAAATCACTCGAATGAGACAAGTAAAGTTGTTGATAGTAAGTACCCAATGTTCGATCGACTTTTTGATGATAAATCATCGGTTCAGCAATTTACCCGAGCCTTAGCTGCGCTTTCCAATCAAAGTATCCCGGCATTCGGCTACGGCATAGATTCAACACATCTTTTTCAAATACAGGTGTTAGCAATAAATCATTTGCGAAAATTAAAAGTCGGTAACGCTGCAAGTCGATTTCCTTATTTGATTGAATTTACCCAACTTAAAGAATTTGCGACTCAGGAGTACACACCAACTAAGCGACACAAAGACATATTAGCTAAAATAAATTTATTACCTGAACTTTCTCAGCTCTATTTAGCAGTTGTTAGTAACGATGAAACCAAGGTCAAGCAGCTCATGCAAGCCGGAGCGACTGTAAATCAACTAGACCGATACGACAGAACACCGTTGAATATTGCGGTGGTAAATAAAAATTTACCGATAGTTAAATTGCTAGCTCAAAACAAAAGTGACTTGAAAAACAAAGATTGGAATAAGTATCACACGAATGCCTTGCATTTTGCGTTAAAGAATAATCTGGTGGCTTTTGCGGATCACTTACTGACGCAAGGTGTACCTGTCGACTATATCAATACACCCAAAGATAGTCGTTATGCATTAAAAGCGTTCTTTGCGCAGCATCAAGACTCTTACAATACGCAGTTGTTCGAACGGCTATTACAAAGCGCCCCAAAATCCAGTAAGAGCAAATGGTCAAGCCCGCTTGATGAAGCGATTAGTAAACCCCGAAGTATTGCGAATGCGATGAGGTTATTTGAGTTACTCATCCAGTACGGCTTCGATCCTAAAGATTCGTATGCCTTGAATTATGACCAAGTCATTATTTATCCAAAGCTGGTTAAATTTTTGCTCGATAAACAAGTCAATGTGAACAGTGTCTGGGTGCTTGACCAGTCGCCACTGCATGTTGCAATCGAAAACGATGCTTATGAATCAGCAAAACTGTTATTAGAGGCCGGCGCAGATTTAACTCACAAAAACTATGACAAGCAAACCCCGTTAGAGCATGCGAAATATCGAGAGAATGAGAAAATGGTAGCGTTGATAAGTACTTACTTATAGAAGTAATCGTTGTCTTTCCTACAATTTTCCAATTTCACGGTTTAAAGTATAAAGATGATAACTTGATTTTTTACAAGATAAGTGCCTCAATACCTAGCTCATTTGCCATAACCGAGGATAGGCCGAGTGCATTGATTCCAACTCCAAAGGTATCAATTCTAGATATCAATTCTGGACAAGCACAGTTCAGTTAAAAACTGACGCCTAGCTGCGTCAATTTCCTAAATAACGATATTAAATGTAAGTACTCAACCACAGTTCTTGTGCGACAAGCGATTTATGGTGCCTGTCTGGGTTTGGTCTCACCAACTCCAAAGGTATCAATTCTAGATATCAATTCTGGACAAGCAAAGTTCAGTTAAAAACTGACGCCTAGCTGCGTCAACCTCCTAAATAACGATATTAAATATAAGTACTCAACCACGGTCCTTGTGCGACAAGCGATATCTGATGCCTGTCTGGATTTGTTCCCTGTCTAAATTGGGTCTAACTTCCACTTTTATGTCCAAGATTTTGCAATTGTGCTCAATATCTCAATTGGTGATTTTCACTGTTTACTTTAACGCGCTCTTCTTTATAATCCCGCGCCGGAAAATTGCGCTCATTATGGGTGGTTTTGTACAAATTTTGAGCATTTTTTTGGGAGGTGTTTTTAAGCGGATTTTCCGTGGAGTTAACTGTTAAGCCTGTTTTTTCATGGTTTGGCAGGATTTTGATAACGCTTGGCAGGATATTGATAACTAATTTTGAAATTGATTGTTACCTTAATACCGGCATTAGAAAAGTCGTTGAGTTAATACGAACCTAAGATTTTGAGTTTATCAGAATGACTGAGCGACAGTTTCTCAAGTTTGATGGTTTTAGAGAGTATTTTAATCAGTCTATTAACCTTGCTAAATGTAGGTTGATTGTTAAATATTATAAGTTACCCAAAAGCAGTATGGTTTTATTCACTGCGCACGTAGTCCACAGATAAAAATTAGGGTTTAGAGGGAAGTTAATGTACAAAATTCTTATTAAGTTTTTTATGGTTTTACTTTTTATGTATACCGATTCGATTTTGGCAGCGAAAAAGGAATGGTTGGATTTTGAAAAAGAAAAAGTCGATAGCTACAAGGTAGTCGGTTATACCTTTCTTGATAGGTTTGAAAAAATAGAGGACGCAACCGATTGGTTTTGCTCTAATAAATCTCCGTATAGAGATTCACCTTACAACAGCACTTGTCCGGGAAGCATCATTGGCTCGGCGCCAGCTGGGCCAACATCGACTTATTTAAAGCACCATTACACTTGGGAAGCAAGCCCTGACAGCGGAGAGCACACCTTTGATGTTCTGCACATTGAAGAGTGCCCAGAATCGCACCCATATGGTTACGACGCAAACGATGATGGCCGATTCGAATATTGTCTTCAATCACCGAAAGAGTTTTGTCCAACAAAAGTGCATGAGCTAACATTAAACCCTATCAACTGCTCGACAGGTCAAAAGGTTGAAACGGATGTTATTTACCAGGGGCAAGGTGCTGATCCTTTAAGCTATACAATTAATTACACTAGTCCAGTAACCAACTTGCAAGACCAATCAACGGAAGGTGAGTTCCAATTTAATGTCGGTAACCAGCGGTATGACAATAATGGCTTAAGTTTAGTAACTGAGTCTGAAAAAAATGGAGGTATTATTGTTCGTTTGAGCTGGGGGGGGGTAAATCAAATTGTTCGCCAAGTTGCAGACGATGACCCGCAACGACTAAATATTGACGAACCGAAGAGCAGAATTTACATAGGAAAGGTCGGAACACCCTTAACCGATTTAACAGGTCGTTATGGAGACATTACTGGAAGTAACGGAAACTTTATTTACACAACTAATTCAGGAAAACAAATCTTATTTAATAACGGTCGAGTAAGCGAAAAAGTCACAAGTAACGGTTTTACCCGCCGTTACAGTTATACACCAGAAGGTAGGTTAAGCACTGTGACCAATCATTTTGGGCAACAATTGCGTTACTTCTATAATGACAATGGACTCCTGAATAAGTTAATAGACCCTGACAATAACGAATACTTATTTTATTACGATGCTATCAACAATCTCATTAAGGTTGTTTTTCCAGATGAAACAGCAACTGACTCAAGCGATAATCCAACTATAGATTATCTCTACGAAGATACTCGTTTCCCCAAACATATGACTGGTAAAATAAATGAAAAAGGTATTCGTTTTGCTAGTTGGTCTTATGATTCATTTGGAAGAGCAATAACAAGTGAACACAGTGGTGGTATCGAAAAAGGCGAAGTGAATTATGATATCTCTGGTCAAACGAAAGTTAAGACTTATGTTTCAAACGAGTTATTCCATGAAGAAGTAATTCATCACGAAATTAGGAATAACCAAAAAGTTACCGTGAAGAGTGAGCAGCTTCCTTGCGCTAGTTGTGGAGTGGGGACTTGGGAATATGAGTATGACTCACTAAACAAATTAGTGAAATCAACGAGTCCTAAAGGATTAGTTACCAAATTAGAGCGTAACTCTGATGGATTAATAATTAAGCAAACTGAAGCAGAAGGTACTTCACTAGAAAAGGTAACAGAGACAACTTGGGATCCCATTTTTCGACTACCAAAAACTATCACTGAAGGAAGCAAGAAAACAATTTATTCATACAGTGCAAATGGCAAGCTTGCTTCAATTCAAGTATGGGACTTAAATACCAATACAAGTCGTATTACGAGCTATACATATGATGCTAATGGACTATTATTAACTGTCGATGGACCACGAACTGATATTTCAGATGTAACGACTTACAGCTATGATGCAAATGGAAACTTAGTTACGATTAAAAACGCACTGAATCAAACTACAACTTTTGACAATTATGACAACAGTGGACGCGTAGGAAAAATCATTG
This sequence comes from Aliikangiella marina, assembly GCF_007004765.1. GTDB lineage: Bacteria > Pseudomonadota > Gammaproteobacteria > Enterobacterales > Kangiellaceae > Aliikangiella > Aliikangiella marina. Next base: position 242,233 of record NZ_VIKR01000004.1, on the reverse strand, counting down.
ATCCAAATGGTACCGAATTCGTGCTGACCTACACGCCACGTGGTTGGTTAGAGTCAATGAATTTGAACGGCGCGATTACATCATATAAATATTTTGATACAGGGTCGATTAAAACAGTTACGACACCTACTGGCCAAACGTTGACTTATGAATATGATAGTGGTGAGCGACTGACTGCTATCGTAGATGTGACGGGTAATCGATTAGAATATGTTCGTGATTTGATGGGCAATGTTACAGAAACGAAAATCAAAGACGATTCAAGTAATCTTTTAAAGCTGCAAACCTCAATATTTAATGCAATTGGACAACTTACTAAAGTGCTTGGTAACTCAGGTCAATTTAATGAATTTACCTATGATGAAGAAGGTAATCCAAAAACTGACACCAATGCTCTTAATAATACGACGACATCGATCTTTGACGCGTTTAACCGAATTAGCAAAACTGTAGATGCAGCCAACGGTGAAACTGACTTTGAATACAATAGCGAAGGAAAGATAAAAGTTGTTACTGATGCCGAAGGTAAACAGACAGTCTACAACTACAATGCATTCGGTGAGCTTATCAATTTAAACAGTGAAGATACAGGACTAACAACCTTTACATATGACAACGCTGGAAACCTCTTAACGAAAACCGACGCAAGAGGGGTAACGGTAACATACACCTACGATGCATTAAATCGAGTTAAGACAAGAGTCTATTCGGACGGGTCAGAAAACGTAGCTTTCTCATATGATGATGTTGCTAATGGTAATAAAGGTATTGGTCGATTAACCTTTGTAAGCGATGCATCAGGATCTACTTCCTACGTTTATAACGCTTTTGGTAAGGTAACCCAAGAAACCAAAGTTATTAATGGTAAGAATTATGTTACTGATTATCACTATAACACTGTTGGGCGAGCCACAGGGATCACTTATCCTTCTGGTACAAGAATTGATTACGTTTACGGCGCGAATGGATTAGTCGAAAGCATCAATGCAACAATTAACAACCAAACTAAATCTATTGCTTCAAACCTTAATTATTTGCCGTTTGGTCCGCTCGAGTCTTTCCAGTACGGTAATGGTCTTAGTCATGTTAATACTTATGACCAAGATTATCGTCAAGTGGAGAGTAAAACTTTTGGGATTAGTGAAAAAAGTTATCAATATGACTTAGTTAATAACATCACAAATATCAATAATATTAATATCCCTAGCAGTGATACTTTTACTTATGACTCCCTCAGCCGTATAGTAACGGCGAGCGGCAGCTACGGTGATTTTGGTTTTGCTTACAACCGTGTTGGCGACAGAACTCAAAAAGCCGACAACGGTCAAATCCAAAGCTATTCATATGCGGCTTCAACTGGCAGCGATGTCAGCGCACAAGCCATTTCACATTACCGATTTGATTCCGACAATAATGATTCAAATAATCCCGGCGCAACCACTGAACTTCGTTGGGCGACTCAATATGAGTCAGGCAAAGTTAATGACGGGATCCACATGCCCAGCTCACAAGACTATGCCATTGTTACTACCCCGGCCTCATGGGGAACCACTGATGAGCTGAGCATTAGTTTTTGGGTTAAGATTACTGACGTTCAATCTATCGGATTTGTTCTAGGGCAAGGCCTGTTCTGGGCGCGTGGAGATTTTGGTTTCTATTGTTACCTGGGAATGTGTGGTGCGTATACCGGAGCGGGCAGCTCGATCGCTAGAACTGATTATTCTAGTTATGCCGGCGAATGGCAGCATTGGACTGGCACTTTAAAAGATGGAACGCTTCGCTTCTATATCAATGGAGTTGAAGTAGCATCTTCTAACAACGCGACTCCACCGACGACTAGTCGACTATTTACCATTGGTGCAAATCAAAGCGGATTCAATGGGATGGTTGGAAGCGTGGATGAATTAATGCTGTTTAATCGTGCTTTAACCGTTGAAGAAATTGCTAGTTTAGCGACTGGAACCACTGGTGGCGAAGCAAGTCAAGCGAGCCCTGCAACTGCTGGTAAATTGACTCAGATAGATGGTACTGGATCGACGATTTTCGAGTATGATGAGAACGGGAATACCGTTCGAAAAGATAGTTTAACTTTTACATACAACCAAGCTAACCGTATGAGCTCGTCAAGTATTGGCGGAGCAACAACAACGTATACTTATAATGCAAATGGCGAACGGAGTATTAAAGCTACTAGTGGTGTTGAAACGCATTATATTTATGGGCCTAATGGTAGTTTGATTGCAGAAGCGGACGGGCAAGGCAACACTATAAAAGAGTACGTTCATTTTAACAACCAGCCGCTGGCGCAGCTAGTTGGTGATAACGTTTATTATTACCACAACTCGCATTTGGGCACTCCGGAGTTAATGACAGATGTTAATCAAAATATTGTTTGGCAAGCTGAATATACTCCCTTCGGTGACGCTACAGTTGTTCACGAAACAATCGTTAATAATATCCGTTTCCTTGGCCAATACTATGACCAAGAGTCTGGATTGCATCACAATTACTTCCGTGATTATGATCCTGAGATTGGCCGTTATATCCAGAGTGATCCTCTTGGTTTATATGATGGATCAAATACCTACGGGTACGTGCATCAGAACCCAGTACAAGGTACTGATCAATATGGCTTGTTCACGACACTTACAATGTGTACGAGAAATCCAAATGCTTGTGCAGGTGTGTTCGCTGGCGGAAATGGTCTCATTAGCGCTGCACAAAAAAGGTGTGCAACATTAGGCAGCGTTCTAGTAGGAGCTGGTAAGGGAGCTGTTTCGGGAATATTAGAGCGTTACTTAAATAGACTCTATAAACCTTCTAGCAGATTAGTACAAGCTGGAATGGAAGCGTTTAACAGTATGGCTGTGAGCAGCGCTGTTGATGCGGCAGTAGACGCTCTAGGCATGAGTAATGATAATGCGCCATCCATGAGCGGCCTCGGAACTCAGGCCGCAGTTGGCCAAATTGGAGGAGCTGTTGGTGGTATTTACGAGAACTTGTCTAATGATATTGTCGGTAATGCAGCGTCATCCGCAACGCAGATAATGATTAATAGTCTTGTTCCCGATGAGCTCGGTGGAAATGAAGACTTTACTGCTAGGTTTTGGAGTAGACGAGAAGCTGCCCGCCAAAGAAAACTCGGATGTCCATGTGATGAGGAGTAAAAAAGTTTACTGACTTGAAGTTTAGTTAAACGCTTATATCATAGTTCGCGCATTAACGCTGAGTTAATGCGCTTTTTTATTTTAAGGATGAGAGTATCTTGGCGAATGACAAGTGAAATCGATATTAAGAGATAGATGATACCCAATATTGCTTTATTATTTGAGTAATCAGTTTATAGAAATTTTGGAAAGTATACTTTCTAATAGGGGCGATATACCCAATGTCATTTAAAACACCCGAGTACATAACTCTCATAGGTTTAGATGTAACTTTTATGGCTAATCAGAAACTATCAAGCTCTTATTTGTAAGGATCCCCCATAGCCACATCCAACGCCAACAAAGTCAAATTCATCAAATTAGACGAACGATCCCCATCGACATTTTTTACCATTGCCGCAGCATGATTATGATCCAAACACAAAATTAACATGCTTGACGCGCCCATACTGCCGCCGCTATGAAACACAGAATTTGGATGACGTTGCATAATTTCAACTAATCTTTTCTCTTCATCTGAGTCACCTTTTAATCGCGCAATTTGCCGCTCAAAACCGACCCGCCAACCAATTCCATATTGGTTTTTCTTACCATCGTTAAAACGCTGATTGGTAAACATCTGTTCGAGAGTTTGCTTTTTAAGATAACCAGGCTTGGTATGCGCCATGGCAAAATTAACCACGTCAGTTGGTGTTGATAAAATTCCTCCACCTGCATACTTGTAGCTGTTATTGACCTCACGTGAATCAACCAGCTTGCCAGCTGAAACCGAATAAGGTTTTTGTGATTCAGCAACTTCAGTCAAAGGTTTTTCTAGTAAAGAGTGTTTCATGTTAAGCGGATTAAAAACATAATCTTGCATTAGCTGATTAAAATCTCTTTTACCATCGGCTTTTTCCAGTGCAGCACTAATCAAAGTCCAAGCGTAGGTGGAATATCCAAACTTTTCGCCGGGTGTAAAACGGAGTGGATCGTCTTTAAAAATATTCAGACTTTCCACGCGAGAGTTGTACTGCTTATTTGATAAAAATTCAGCACTACCTTGATAATGACGGATCCCTGAGGTATGTCCGGTTAAATGATAAAAATTTATATCAGCATGGGTTTTCGGCCATGCATCTACTAAGTCTTCAACATTTACCGCTAAATCGACTTTATTATCCTCAACCATTCTCATCAAAGCAGCGGTTGCCATTACTTTGGAAACACTACCTATTCGTAACTTTGTCGTCGGTGACATTGGGACTTTGTTTTCGATATCAGCAAAGCCAAAGCCTTTGGCATAAATCACACCCGAATTATTCGCAATTGCAACGCTGATACCTGGAACGGTATTAGAATCTGCTGCAGCTTGAAATAACTGATCAAGTTGACTTGCGCTGGATTTAGCGAATAATGCATAGGGGTTGAGGAATATAACCAACGTTAAAGCAGACGCTAAAATTTGATGAGAGAACCGATTTATCATAAGAATTCCTTGTTATTGGGTTTGCAAACTAAGAACTCGGTTTACAAATGCCTTTCAAAAGCGCAAAACATGTTGTAAATATATCATTAATATCAACCAGTTAAGCCAGTTAATACTTTTTCACATTCAAAATCAAACGATTTGCTTGCATAACGATATAATACCGCCATTAATCATTGTCGAAATAGAACCTAACTTCAATTGAGAAGCCATGAAACGTATTTTTATCGCGTTTAATTGTATTTTTCTGAGCGTTTTAACATCTGCTGATCTATTGGCGGATGAAGGAAGGTTGGCCGTTATCTATCCAAAGCCTGCCAGTAACTCGGATATTCGAGATCAGTATTTTTATGAGTTATTAACACTCGCCCTCGAAAAGTCAGCGCAAAAGTATGGTGCATACCAGTTGCGTAATGGTGATTTTGTTATTCCCAGTTCTCGGATCCCTAAAGAAGTAAGAAAAGGTAAGTACCTCAACATTATGACCTCGCCGGACTCCACAGAGTTAAGCGAGTCTATGCTTGCGATTCCTATTCCTCTGGTAAAAGGGATTCAGGGAATAAGGCTGATGTTGGTCAAAAACAATCAAGTTGATCGATTAGCGAAGATCAATGATTTTGTGGAACTAAAAACACTGAATTTTGGCCAAGGAGCCGGGTGGCTGGATAAATTGATCTTCGAAGATGCCGGTTTACTGGTGACGCCAGTCACCGACTATAACAGTTTGTTTAAGATGCTAAACGCTGAGCGTTTTGATGCATTTCCACGAGGAATCAATGAAATCTATCGAGAGCATAGGCTATTGAGTCAAGAATATCCGGAAATGAAAGTCGATAACGCGCTGCTGATTTATTATGATTTGCCAGTGTATTTTTTTGTCGCAAAAGATAATCAAGGGCTGAAAGAGCGAATTGAGTTTGGTTTGATTAAAGCCATCAATGACGGCAGCTTTGACCGACTTTTTAATCAGTATTTTGGTGTGGCGATAAAGCAAGCTAACCTAGAGAAACGAAAGTTATTCCATCTAAATAACCCTTTCGTGTCAAAGATAAATAAAAATCACAACAAAAAATATTGGCTACCGTTTATTTTGAAAAATTTTGATCATAATCATTTAACAGCCGAGCAATAAACTTGCCCGGCTGCTAATCGTCTCGCATGCAAACTACTTAAGCATATCCTTCAAGAAACGGCCGGTATGAGACTTTCTGACTTTGGCGACTTTCTCAGGCGTTCCTTCTGCGATAATTTGACCACCTTTATTACCACCTTCGGGTCCCAAATCGATGATCCAATCTGCTGTTTTTATCACATCGAGGTTGTGTTCAATAACGAGAACCGTATTACCATGATCACGAAGACGATGGAGTACGGCGAGTAATTGTTTTACATCATGGAAGTGAAGACCCGTTGTTGGTTCATCGAGAATATATAAAGTTTTGCCGGTGTCGCGTTTACTGAGTTCTCGTGATAATTTAACCCTTTGTGCTTCACCACCCGACAAAGTCGTCGCAGCTTGCCCTAACCGGATGTAAGACAAACCAACATCAATTAAGGTTTGCAATTTACGCGCAATCACCGGAATAGCATCAAAGAATTCGCGAGCATCTTCGACCGTCATTTCTAACACTTCATGAATATTCTTTTGCTTGTAAGTGACTTCCAAAGTTTCTCGGTTGTAACGCTTTCCTTTACAGATATCACAGGGCACGTAAATATCGGGTAAAAAGTGCATTTCGACTTTGATTACGCCGTCGCCCTGACAAGCTTCACAACGACCGCCTTTAACATTAAAACTAAATCGACCAGGCTTGTAGCCTCGAGAACGTGCTTCTTGAGTGCCAGAGAAAAGCTCTCGAATCGGCGTAAAAATACCGGTGTAAGTCGCAGGGTTTGAGCGGGGCGTTCGACCGATTGGACTTTGGTCGATATCAACCACCTTATCAAACAAATCCATTCCTTCGCATGACTCATAAGGCGAGGGTGTTAAGGTTGAGGCTTTATTTAATTGGGTGGCTGCGATTGGGTACAAGGTGTCATTAACTAGGGTTGATTTACCTGAACCAGAAACGCCGGTAACACATGTGAATACGCCAACGGGTAATTTCAGTTCAACACTTTGCAAGTTGTTGCCAGTTGCACCAGACAATACAAGATGTTCGCCATCGCGAGCAGCATGACGTTTTTCCGGGATATCGATCTTTTGTTTACCCGAGAGGTATTGACCCGTGAGCGATTTTTTATTTTTAAGAATGTCTTTTAGGGTACCTTCTGCAACAACTTCACCCCCATGGACGCCAGCACCGGGTCCAATATCTAAAACATGATCGGCAGTACGGATGGCATCCTCATCATGTTCAACGACTAACACGGTGTTTCCTAAATCGCGCAGATGGACAAGCGTCTTTAATAGTCTTTCATTGTCTCGTTGGTGTAAGCCAATCGAAGGTTCGTCAAGAACATACATAACGCCGACCAGACCGGCACCAATTTGACTGGCCAGTCGAATACGTTGTGCTTCTCCACCTGACAAAGTTTCCGCGCTACGTTCCATTGATAGATATTCCAAGCCAACATTCACCAAAAACTCTAAACGAGAACAAATTTCCCGAAGAATTTTTTCTGCAATTTTTCCTCGCTTGCCAGGTAGCTTTAACTTGCTAAAAAATGTGTGTGCTTCATCTATCGGCAACGCGGTTAACTGCGGCAAATTATGATTTTTGATTAAAACGTGTCGTGCTTCTTCTTTCAGGCGGCTTCCACCACAGGAAGGACAAGCTTGGGTTGTCATGTACTTTTGTAACTCTTCGCGTACTGCCATCGATTCAGTTTCACGAAAGCGTCTTTGCATATTCGGGATAACGCCTTCGAATTTGTGGTTGCGTGTCATGACGTCGCCGCGGTCATTGGCATAGGTGAATTCAATCTTGGTATTGCCGCTACCAAAAAGAATGGTCTTCTGGTGTTTTTTGGCTAATTTGTTGAATGGCTTTTCAATGTCAAACCCATAGTGATCAGCCAACGAATTGAGCATGTGGAAATAATAAATATTCCTTCGGTCCCAGCCACGAATTGCACCACCAGCAAGCGATATTTCAGGGTTAACCACGATGCGATCCGGATCAAAAAATTGATCAACACCCAGACCATCACAGGTTCCGCAAGCACCGGCCGGGTTGTTAAAAGAAAACAGGCGAGGTTCTAGTTCAGATAAACTGTGACCACATTCTGGGCAGGCAAACTTTGCGGAAAACAATACTTCTTCAAGATCACTTTTGTCTTCCATCGGCGCAATCATGGCGAGGCCGTCGGCAAGTTCTAGCGCCGTTTCAAAAGATTCCGCGAGTCGTTGTTTTAAATCTTTACGAACCTTAAAGCGATCGACGACTACTTCTATCGTATGTTTTTTGTGCAGTTCTAACTTAGGCACTTCAGTGAGTTCGTAAGTCTTGCCATTCACTCTTGCGCGCACAAAACCTTTGGCTTGTAACTCTTCAAATAACTGGACATGCTCACCTTTGCGGTTTCTGACGACCGGCGCCAACAACAACAGCTTACTGCCTTCTGGCAATGCAAGCGTGTGGTCAACCATTTGGCTGACCGTTTGTGCTTCCAGCTTAAGGTTGTGCTCTGGACAGTATGGCGTGCCGACACGGGCGAATAATAGTCTTAGGTAGTCATAGATCTCTGTGATAGTACCTACGGTCGAGCGCGGGTTGTGAGAGGTCGATTTTTGTTCAATCGAAATCGCAGGCGATAACCCTTCGATGTGTTCGACATCCGGCTTTTCCATCAGTGATAGAAATTGCCGTGCATAAGCAGACAAAGATTCGACATAACGCCTTTGACCCTCTGCGTACAAGGTATCAAAAGCTAAGGATGACTTCCCAGAACCGGACAGGCCGGTTATCACGATCAGCTTGTCGCGAGGCAAAGTGACATCGATATTTTTTAGATTGTGGGTTTTAGCACCCCTGACTTCTATGTGATCCATTAGTGTTCTTGTATAATGCCGGTTTTGAGTTAATTCAATGCGAACGAAAACTTGATGTTAAGCTTTGCAATCTAGTCGCAAAAAGCGAGCGATTGCACCAGTTGAACCCAACTGGGCTTTCAGGTTTTACGAGAAAAATTGCTATTTGGATATTTTAGCAATGCGCGAAAAACGAACTAACCATAATAACGCAATCACAGTCTTAAGGGCAAAATGAATAATCAATCTGCAATGAATTCTATTGAGAAAAAAGCTGCACTAACTTTAAGTAGTGTATTTGCTTTGCGGATGCTTGGATTATTTATGCTGCTGCCGGTGTTCGCCATTGTTGGTCAAGAATTGACCGGTTATACCCCCGCATTGATAGGACTCGCTATTGGCGCTTATGGATTGACGCAGGCGATTTTTCAAATCCCATTTGGCTGGCTCTCCGATAGATTTGGTCGCAAACCAATTATCTTGTTTGGTCTTGCCCTGTTTGCAATAGGCAGTCTTGTTGCAGCGTTTAGCGACCATATTTATGGGGTGATCGCCGGGCGGTTATTACAAGGTTGTGGCGCAATTGCGAGTGCGGTCATGGCGCTAGCCGCTGATTTATCAAGGGATGAACAGCGAACTAAAATTATGGCGAGCATCGGTATGAGCATCGGTGCGGCCTTTGCGCTGGCGATGATTGTTGGACCATGGCTGACCGGTTGGTTGGGATTACAAGGCATATTCGTGGTTATCGCGGTTTTAGCCGTGGTTGCGATGTTTGTGATCAAGTACCTTACGCCAAATCCTTCGCATACCTATGTGCAGCGCGATGCGATTGCCAATTCCAATCAGTTTGCTCAGGTATTTAAAGACGGCCAATTGATGCGCCTCAATTTTGGCATTTTTACTCTCCATTTTTTACTGACATCATTTTTTGTCGCCTTTCCAAGCCAATTGAAGTCCCTTGGGGTAGACCTTGCTCAACATTCATGGGTTTATCTGGCGACAATGGTGGGGGCGGTTGTACTAATGTTACCCATGATTATTTATGCCGAAAAGAATCGACAGCATGCTAAAGTCATGCTGACCGGCGTGTTACTCATTGCAGCGGTACAATTTGCTTTTGGCGGTTCGACTTTAACGCTTTGGCCGGTGGTGGCCGCAATAGTGGTCTATTTCACTGGTTTTAATTTAATGGAAGCATTGTTGCCATCGATGATTTCTCGGATTGCGCCTTTATCCGGCAAAGGTACGGCATTGGGAGTTTATTCGACTTTTCAGTTTAGTGGGGCATTTTTAGGCGGCCCGGCAGCTGGGTTGGTATTGCAGCATTTCGGACAAGCCGGCGTTTACCAAATGGGTGGTTTGATGGCGTTGGTTTGGGGTGGCTTACTGATCGGTTTAAAAAATCCGCCGGCTGTCACCTCATACACTTTGACCATGCCGGATGTTTCAGAAGAAGCTTTTCCGGGCTTAGTTGCTGAAATTAAAGCAATTGAAGGGGTATCCGAAGCGGTTGCCTTACCAGAAGCAGGCGCAGTCTACTTGAAAGTCGACAAAAAGCAGCTTGATCCGAAAAGCTTGGAGAAATATAGTAAGCGGTAATGGGTTGAGCCCTTGATTATAAAATAGACACGCCTCAACCTCTGTTCAATCTTAGGAGTTACATTTCATGGCCACTCGCGGCATCAATAAAGTTATTTTAGTAGGTAATTTAGGACAAGATCCTGAAGTTAGATATACAGCAAACGGCAGTGCAATCACCAGCATCAGTATTGCAACCAGTGAGAGCTGGAAAGATAAAAATACCGGTCAAATGCAAGAAAAAACTGAGTGGCACCGCGTGTCCTTTTTCGGCAAGCTAGCTGAAATTGCCGGTGAGTATCTACGTAAAGGTTCACAAGTCTATGTCGAAGGCAAGCTGCAAACTCGCAAGTGGCAAGATAAGCAAGGCCAAGATCGCTACACCACAGAAGTTGTTGTTGATGGATTTAACGGCGTAATGCAAATGTTAGGTGGTCGTGCAGAAGGCGGCATGGGTGGCGGCCAGCGTCCACCGCAATCAGCACCAATGAATCAAGGCCAACCGATGAATCAAGGTCAACCAATGCAGCAACAAGCGCCACAGCAAGCTGCGCCAATGGATAATGGGTTTAATGATTCATTTGATGATGATATTCCTTTCTAAAACTTACCACAGACCTGATTTGTTAAGTTTAGAGAAATAAATTTAATTAAATCAATACGTTAATATTAAAAAGCCCGTAAATTATTTTGTAAAGTTTACGGGTTTTTTTATGCCTGAAATTCAGTTAACTCGTACCTTTTGATTTCTGTAAATTTTATTCATTTACTTCTCTAATAAATAAAGACTTGTCGGCCCTTTTTTCTGTTCGTTTAATCACAGTTGTAACTTGTTGATAAATAAAAACAACATAGGCACACTGCACTCATAACAATTAGAAAGTTTGAATAAACATGAATCCCTATCATCTAAACATTTGCAACGAAGTCGACTTGTTCAAATTGAACGATGGCAATTACCAGCTCATAAAACAAGGTAAGGTCGAACCTTTAATGGTCGGGTACAACTATGTCATTGCCGAGAAATAGCTAGCTGATTTTTTCCAAAGCTTGGATATTGAAAGGGTAAGCTATGAACCCACAACGATTATTGATCGAAGTAGCAACGAAGAATATTCAAACTATGTAAAAATGGTCATCACTCAGCACTTTGATTCTGACCAGATTAATGATATTGACTTAGATGGTAGCCGATTTCTTGTGATGGATAAGCGTTACCTATTTGTCAGTCCTGAGCTTAAGTCGATATTAGAGAAATCAAAGTACCAATTTGTTTTTACTAAAGGACTGACAGGATTTGGGTAGCGACTAATTATGAAGACATATTATTGCTGGCGATGTGAAACTGAAGTTCCGATGCTAGAAGAGCATGAGTGGGAGCAGATTGAACCTTTAATTAAAGGACAGGCAAAAATTCTTAAGAAGTACCGGGAAGAACATCGTTGTGATATTAAAACTGCAACAGAGAATGCTTTTCTGCCTGCAACAGAAAAATACTTCCATTTAACTGGATATAAAGAATCAAACTTTGCCGCGATTTACCACCATCGTTTAAGTAGTTTCGGTAAAGAGTGCCAAAGTTGTGGTCATTTACTAAGAACACCTAAAGCTAGTTTTTGCGCAAACTGTGGGCTAAAAGAATGAATGATCATGTAGAAATCGAGCGTTGGGCTATTACAGCCAATATCAAAAAGGAAATACCTTACGGTCCTGGTGGAAAGGAAACAAAAATAGGAACTAATCATTTTAAAGGTGGTGCGAAGGTTTACATTATCGGAGCTTACTTTGGAATGTGTGAAGATATCATCGCTGTAGGGCAACATCGAAAAACGGGTAAGTATGTTCGATGTGTGATCAGAGCAAATAATATTGAGAAAATGCGAGTGAAACAGCTTTATAGCAAGTCTATTTTAGAGATGTTAAAAGATTATCATCCTGGTGGAGCTTCGATCACTACTTCTAAAAGAGACTCGGAAGATTGGATGGCTATTATACCTGTTTGGTGTGAAAAACATTTTTAATTAATTAGGTGGATATTAAATGGACTGGTTTGAATTAGCTCAGGAGCTTGAGCCTGGACTTAGAATAGGCGATTTAGATTCATGTCTTGCTCGTGCCATTGAAGTAATAGAAGAACTTCCTAAGACTCCGTTTCATAAAGTGGTTGAGTTAGAATTTACAAATTCACTAAATGAAGTTGGACAGTACATTTCTTCATTCTTGAATAAATCAAATGAAAGCATCGAGTTAAAGTCTCTTTATACGGAAACCAATGGATTCGATATTAATCCTGACGAGTGGTATTTCGAACTTTTCGGATACGCTTCTTATGGTGGACATGAGGATTATGACTGGTTATGTGAGTGGCAAACCGAATCTGAAAATCGATTAACTTTGACATGAATGGAGTCTTTACAGCAAATTTACGATTCTGATGCTTTCGGTAATAAAGAATACGACACTGCTCTGGGGGTTGCTTCACTGATAGTAGTTTTGAAATTTCAAAAATTGATTCGCGATAGTGCACGTCAAATAGAAGGATTAACGATTCCTTTATTAGCGACTTCTCACGATTACGATTTTATTTATGAACATTGAGACCGAAGCTAGAGCGCGAGAGTATGCGATTAAACATGGGGCAATCAACCTTCAACAAATGATTGAATGGGCGGATAGTATGATCAAGTCCTCAGATGACCCGGCTGTTGAATTGTTTGATATCTCTTAAGCTAAGACAATGAGTGATGCAATTTCAGGACTAAATTGTCTAGGCGGTACTGGTTATTCGCCGGAAGCTGCAAAACGAGTTTTTTACTTCTTCTATCAAAGTCTTCAAACAAAAGACGCTGACTTTGAGCGAATTTCACGTGGCCTTTATGATATGGCTTTATCTGAATTTGCGCCGAGCGAGGAATTAATTGGAGAAATGATGACCTATTGGGATGGCCTGGATTTAGCAGAGTTGAGGCACTATGGAGATCCGGTAGAAATAAAGAAAGATATGTTGAAATTACTGCATGAGAATATGTGTAGTAGTTGATGAATTAATAAATGTTCAGAAAAGATTGAAAAGCATGTAGGACTAGTAAGTAAGAGCATTGAGATGTCTGAACCTAAACTAATTATCGTAGATAATCTAAAACAAATTGTAGCGTGGACTAAATTTGGCGTTATGTGGCGGAACGAAACACATGAACGATTAGGTTCATTCTACGACAATGTTATCTGTGATAATGACGATAAGCAGATAGCTTATATTAAAGGTTGTGAAGTCTTTTCAATGGCTGGTGAAATGCTAGGACAAGTTAAAGACATAGTTGTAACGACTGATGATGGATTAGAACTAAATCGTAAGTCGCTTATTTTTAATGGACGTGCTGTGGGAGTGAGCAGTGGTGACACCCTTGTAGGTCTGGCTGCTTTGGTATTTCTGGGTAAGGAATTGTCCGCCCAGAAAGGAGTTGAAGATTGAGAGTGTACAAACTAACACCTAGTAACGGCTGGAAAGGTTTTTCAAAGAGTAAGGAAATAGGCGATGTTGTTTACACATCATTCATGCCATATGTGAATGATGGTGTTTGCTACTACCTGAATCTCACAAACAATACTGCGATGTTTGAAGATGATATGGGCAATACTTTATCTCTAGAGTTTAATGATAAAGGGGAGGATTTGCACAGCTTAAGTATAAGTATTTCAAAGACTAGTAGTGAAAGAATGAGTTTGTTAGAAAGCACGATTAATAAATTAGAATCAGACTATAACCTTATAAGAAACTAATTAGGCGAGAATATGTATCCGGAAGAAGATGCTGTAATTAATGAAGTCATGCTTGAAATAAAAGCTGAGTGCCCTAAAGCATTCGATCTAATTAATCTCGATATAGAGAATACCAAGAAGAATCATGAGTACTATTGGTCAATTAATCGATCATTAAAATGGGTTGCTAAAGAGGGAATGCTAATTGAAAAACTGAATTCTAGTTTGGAACGATTTGATAAGGCTCTTAAAATTGTCTTTGAGAAGGAAATTGTAGGTGTGTGGAAAGGGACTGCTGACGGTACAAACGAGACAATTACTCTTCAAATTAACGATGATAAAACAATGCGTCTTGTTAGGGAGTGGGACGACTCAGATGGCGAACATGAATATCAGGAATATAGATCAGCACCTCATGCATATAGGGAGTGTAACGGTTTAATTGTATGCGATCTTTGGAATGGGCAGAGAGTAACGAATATAAGAGTAGCCCTTTTCCCAAATATTACTCATACAAAGACTATGGATGGGAGCATGTTTATGTTTCAGGATGAAGTTAAAAGTTTTTGTATGAGAGTTGAGTTTGAGTATTTGAAGATGGTTAAAAAATGAACGCATTAGATATTCAGGAAAAGCTTTATAAAGCCATAGACGGCCCAACAGAGATGCAGGAAATTCGGCGCCTCATGAACAAGCTGAAAAAATTAGATGAGAATATAGTAGTGGAAGGGTTATTATCGGTATTTTTCGATGACTCGCGTGGCGAGAAAAAATTTAAAGACCAAACCATGGCTGGAGGATTGCTCATAAAGTTAATGCCTAAATACGACCGAAATCTTAGAGAAGATATTCTGAGATCGTTAGATAACTGGAATTTGAGTGTTGAAGAACTTCCTTGGTATTTAGCGGAAAAAGTTGGCCGAGACGAAGTCCTTAGAGAAGTCGAATCAATTGCTGAATCAAGCTTAAGCGAGGTCGCTCGTAAAACGCTTGATACTTATGTCTATTGGTTAAATCCTACTGATACTGAGCATTTCAAAAAAGTGATGACCAAGCGTTGGAACAATAGTCTTAAGGGATGATTTATGAAGAAAGTGTTTGAAGGCTATGAATTGACCTTAGTTGAAGAAAAGACTTATTCCACAAACTCTACTGACAATATTCGCTCTTATAAAACGGAGCTTTGTAGAAACAGCGAATATCGTCACACTTGTGCTCATGGTGTGTTTGTTGGCGATATTGAATCCCCTCAAGCTTCTACAATTTTACTTGGTGTTGGTGGTGCTACTGGCATTCATGAAGATTCGATTGCTTACCACGATAGCATTTGTTTTATCGCTGCAGGTGACTCAGTGTTTGCACTTCAGTTACCTTCTCTGGAACTGTTATGGTGTAGAAAGGTAGATTTTGCAACTTGTTTTGGTATTTACTGGGTTAAAGAAAAAAACTGTCTAATATCTTGGGGTGAAGTTGATGTACGCAGACTTACGAAAGACGGAGACATAGAATGGGCTGCTTCCGGCTCAGATATATTTACTGAAGGATTCGAGTTAGATAAAGACCAAATAGAAATTACAGACTTCAATAACGATGTTTATAAGATCGAAATTGAAACTGGAAAAAACCTTAAGCTTGCTAAATAAACAATTGAATAAAAATAGCTAAAAATCGTTGAGATTTACATGGTCATTTGAAAAATAAACCAACCTGTGACTCAACGAGATAAAGAAAAAATGGATACCGCATCAGCTATCGATAAAACACTGAATAACTTGCTTAGGGGACTAGCACATAATTCCGGTGAAACCATTTACCAAAGTCACCGAGCTCTATTTGAAATAGGTGAGTCAGCACTGCCTGCAATCGAAAAACAGTTAATGTCTTATAAATGGAATGGGAATAAAGTCGGTATTGAAATTAGTATCCTTACAGGTCTATTAGGCTTGATTCATGATATCGATGAAAAGAGAGTTAATAAAGTAGGTGCAAAAATCCGAGAAAAGGGTTGTAGCAAAATTGTAGATGGCAGAATTGATTCGATCTTAAAGTTTACTTTGGATGAATTTAACTCTTTTCGGATTAGGAACGTCGACATTTATCAGTCAAATGAATTAACTGATACCAAAAGAATTAAAAGGAAAATGACCAAGTGGCTCTCTTCAGTTCCTGAAGAAGACCTAGAAGAGATAGAACGGCTTTATTTAATTCCTGAGCAAAATGTTGACTATAGAGGAACTTATATGCCGATTCTTTGTAGCGTAATGGTAGAGTGGGATATAACCACTGCTAGGCTCAACCCGTTGTCGTATTTCTTATTATTAAGAATTGAAAAAACGCTATATCACGAGATCGGACATCATGCGTATAAGCACCCGTTAAGTGAGGGTGAAGATCCTGAAAAGGAAAAAGAAGCTGATCATTATACTGCAAAGTTATTGGTGAAAAACCATCCAATGCTAAAGCGGATTATTCGAATAGTTCGATTCTTGCTTGGAAAGCGTACTAACGGTAATGCAGAATAGTGACTGTCTTTAATTCTTTAAACGGCTATCGTGCGAAATTAAATTGACCTATTCAGCTCAAAATAATAAAAGGAAAAGTAATGGGAAATCCGAGAAACTTGGGATTAACAAATGCTCTGATTGCAATGGTTTTATTAGGGGGAGTAGGGTGTGGAAGTAACCCAAATCAAAAGACTGCTCCTGTAACTAGCTCAAACCCGAGTGGAATAAGTCAAAATACATCCAAGCATTCAAGTGATAGCGAAAAAAGCGCCTCGGTGAGGAGACATCAAGAAATTCGTTATCTAACCAAGTTTATTAGTGACTATCATATTTCTCGTCCAGCTATCGACAATACTCTTTCTAGTAAGATCTTTTTTTCTTATTTGAAATCTCTCGATAATAAACATATTTATTTTCTAAAGAATGACATTAAGGAATTTAGTAAAATAGAATATAGCTTAGATAATGCATTGATCACTGGTTGGCTCAAACCAATATTTCCGATCCATGATCGCTTGGTTACTTTAGTTCATGAAAGGTACATGTACTCAATATCTTTGCTTAATACAACTGACTTTTGGAATTTCAAGCTACTAGACAACCAACCAAAGGAATTATCTGATTGGTTATCGGATGAGGTAGAGCGTAAAACAATTTGGAGAGACTTAGTTCGCTTTGATATCAGTGAGCTTCGCAAAGCCGGACTCTCAAGGGATACAATCAAAGCTATTCTAGTCGCTCGGTACCATGAGATTATCGACCAACAAGGTTCTGTAGACTCTGATGAAGTATACGCTATGTTTGTTAACGCTTTTACTTCGACTCTTGATTCTGGCACAAGCTATTATCCTCCGAGAAATCATAAATTGAATATCGATTTCGAATTAGGTTTAGTTGGCGTAGGACTCGTATTAGAACAGCAAGGTCCTTATGTCACTGTTAATGCCGTAACGAAAGGTGGACCCGCACAGATGAGCGGCATTCTTCTTAAAAATGATCGCTTGGTTTCAATTGAAGAGCAGGGAACAGAACCTGTCAATGTCATAGGTATGAGTCTGGAGAAAGTGGTTGGTTTGCTGAGAGGAAAAGAAAACTCGATAGTGACTATTGAAGTGAAGCGAAACGATAAGTTATTGCAAGTTCCTCTCACTAGGAAACAAGTAAAACTAATAGCACCAAAAGTATCAAGTTTCGTTGTGGATGCTGACCAGCAGAAAGTTGGTGTGATAAAAATTCCAAGTTTTTATTTAGATTTTATCGCTCAAACCCGCGGAGACTTAAACTATAACAGTGTCAGTCGAGATGTTCGTGAACAGCTTCAGGTATTAATCAACGCAAGAATCAATGGTCTTGTTATTGATATAACCGGTAATTCTGGTGGAGCTTTATCTGAAGTCCATAAAACGGCGGGGATATTTTTAGGTGAAGCTCCAATACTACAACAAAAAAATTCAGATGGTAAAGTCGAAGTTGTCAAAGCTAAAGGCAAAGCTATCATATTTGATAAGCCGATAGTCGTTTTGGTAGACAGTGATACGGCCTCTGGTGGCGAGATGTTTGCGGCGGCCATGCAGGATCATGGGAAGGCGCTTTTAGTAGGGGAGCGTACTTATGGAAGAAGCACTATCCAGCAGATGCTCGATTTAAATCGATGGTTGCGTTCTGATGGAGGTCAGTTTGGTGCTTTGCGAATAACGGTTGCAGAAGTATTTCGAGTTACCGGCAAAGGAATCCAGGCAAAAGGTGTAACGCCTAACTTTATTCTTACCAGTGCATTCCAAGAGAAGACATCCATCACTTCTGAATATGAGACCGTTTTATCAACAAGTGAAATTGCTGCCGTTCAACAAGGTTCGACTCAGCTAGATAACATTGAAGCTAAACTAGCTGCGCGACAAAATAACATGCCTGTTAGTATTGAATCGAGTAAAAATCTTAACCAACCTTTGAACAATGCTATTAGTTTATTAGTTGAATGGCTGAAGATATAGCCCTCGTCGATTTATTGACTAGCATTAAAAATTTTTATGATTTGGAAGCGATGGCGTATGTGAGGTTTGTGGAGTATGTGAGGTTTGTGGAGTATGTGAGTATATCCATAATCTGCTGACTTTATTCCAATCGGAAGGGAGCTGCTCTAGTGGATTTTTTTAACTAGCGCGCTCTTGAGTTCCGTGAAATCATCCCCATTTAAGAATCAACTTATAACATCGATAGTCTATTGATTAATGAAAGCCCGGCTGATTAGTTTATTTATTCTTATATCAGTTTTTACTTTAACTACATTGGTTGGAACCATTGCCACCGATGATAGCGGGCATGTTAGTCAAGCCGTTACTTTATCTAACTCCGAGTCTGATAGCTTCATTTTTGGGAGCCAACAGTTAGATAAAGACAATAGTGCGATTTTTTCAAAGTCATCTGGAGATACTATTGTTGACTCAAAAGACCAAAATTTCTCCAGTGATAACTTGCCCCTTATTCCCAATCGTTCAAGCGCTTTGTTCTTTCGGACTGCAGTCCAAGAGGAGCCTATCTATTGGCTAATCGCTGAATTTAATCCTCCTGACCTCTCACTATTCGTCCAACCGCAACTAAAGAATTATTTAACCAATAAGCCGTGGTATTTAATCACACAGTCTAATTCCGCTTCCCGTGTATCCGGTTGGAAAGAAAGTAACTCGATTTATGCGGGCAGGAAAACCTTTCATCTCTTTTTAACTCATCCATCTATAGGTGCCTGATTTAGCCAGTTTGCTGGTTTATGGTTGTCGCGCCTAAAACATTCCTTTAAGTCGAACTAATCAAAATAATTAGTTTATTGAGTTTCCGCAATTTAATTGTGGAAAGATGTCTATTGACGAGAGTTAATTATGAAAACTTATCCTAAAAATTATGGCTATTCCGCCAGTAACCGAACTTCAAAGTGGCAATATCTGATTATTGCCGTCGCTCTCATTTTTATGGCTTTGAGCGCGCTGCCCAATTTTTTTCCCAAGAAACAGCGTTTATTAATCCATAGCAACGGCGCTGAAAAAGCCGCTATTCAAGCGAGCGAACTATATACACAATTGGCTGATGCAAACTTACCCGTGAATGCAATTAATAGTACTGAGCAAGGTAGTGAGCTTTACTTTGCGAATTTAAGTGATGCCAAAAAAGCTTATGAGCGGCTTGTTCAAGTTTATGGTGATGAATACACTATTATGAAAAGCGAAAAATCCGGTATACCGCAATGGCTAGTTGAACTGGGATTGGAACCTATAAAGCTTGGACTGGATTTAAGAGGTGGTGTTTTATTTATATTGGATGTAGATGGAGACAAAGCGTTTAGCGATCGAATTGTCCATATTCGAGACTCGGTAAAATCAATCACAAGAGACAATAAGATACGCGATGTTAACGTTGCTATTGCGAATAAGGAACAGGTGGTCGTTAATATTTATCAGCCTCAAAATCTACAAAAAGTCGCTGCTGAAATTCAAAATCGTTTTCCGTTGCTCTCAATGTTTTATGAGAGTGATACACAGTTAAAACTGTTTTATGCGGCGGCCGCTAAGAATAGCTTCCATCAAGAAATTATGAGTCAGTCACTTTCAACCATGCGTGGAAGAATTGAAGAGTTGGGGATTACGGAAGCTGTTGTGCAACGTCAAGGACGAGATCGTATTCGAATTGAGTTACCGGGAGCGAGTAATCCAGATGATGTTAGACCCATCATTGGGGCGACCGCGTCTTTACAATTTTTTCAATTACAAGAACGAGGAGGAAAGTATTTTAAAACCGAATCTGGAGAAAGTATCGCAGTAAGTCCAGTCCCGATTTTTTCGGGTAAACATATCAAAAACGCGAAAGCCGGACGCGATGAAATGGGAATGCCTTTAGTTCATTTGACTTTAGATGCTATTGGCGGCGATAAAATGCTCCGCTTCAGTGCTCGCAATATTGGAAAACCCATGGTCACAGTATTTTCGGAGTACTATCAAAACACGAGCGGTGAAACGCTTAAGAAAGAAAAAGTAATCAGTGTCGCAACTATTCAAGCGCAATTAGGTTCTCGCTTTAGTATTACTCATTTGTCGAGTCCTGAAAAGGCGCAGGAGCTTGCTCTTTTATTAAGGGCGGGTTCGTTGGATGCGCCGATCACAATCGCTAAAGAACGCACAATCAACGCAACACTCGGAGAAAAAAATATTGAGAATGGCATGGCTGCTTTAACGCTTGGGATCGGGGTAACCTTGCTTTTCATGATCGCTTGGTATCGTCAACTCGGCGTGATTGCAAACGTCGCTTTGAGCTTTAATTTATTATGTCTACTGGGGTTAATGTCATTGCTCCCAGGAGCAGTACTAACGCTTCCTGGAATCGCTGGTTTTGTGTTAACTGTTGGCATGGCGGTCGATACCAATGTGCTTATTTTTGAAAGAATAAAAGAAGAGCTAAAAAGAGGAAGAGCGGTATCCATCGCAGTTGAACAAGGTTATAAAAACGCTTTCGCAACCATACTTGATGCCAATATTACTACATTACTGACTGCGCTAATACTTTATGCCATTGGTTATGGACCCGTTAAAGGCTTTGCTATCACTTTAGGACTCGGTGTCTTGACTAGTATGTTTACTGGAGTATTTATATCCAAAGTGCTTACTCGATTATTTTACACGAATTCAAATAGCCGTAGAGAAAAAGGAGTAATGGCCTAATGTTAAATGACAAATTATCTAAGCTCCGTTTTATGGGCTTGTTTCTGACACTTTTCCTGGTTTTGATTTCAACGGGTACCATGCTTGTCAGAGGTTTAAACCTTGGAATTGATTTTACGGGTGGATTTATAACAGAGTTTTCAACGAGTCAGTCAATAGAACCAAGTAAAATGGAACAAGCCCTTCAAGCACACATTGTCGGTAAGTTTGAATTAACCTCAGCGGAAGATTCGACAAACTGGACGGTTCGTCAACCGGAATTATTGTCTGATGGTACTAAAAATGATTTGCTGACCAGTAACGCTTGGCTCAAAAATTTGCAAGAAAGCGTGTTAGTTGAGAAGTCTAACATCACCATAATACCGCTCGACTCGGACTATATTGGCACCCAAATCGGTCAAGAATTAATAGAGCAGGGAGGCCTGGCAATGCTAACTGCTTTAATAATGATATTAGTCTATTTATCAATGCGTTTTGAATGGCGGTTTGCGCTTGGTTCGGTACTGGCGTTGTTTCATGATATTGTCGTCGTGATTGGCATTTTTGCTTGGACCCAATTGGAATTTAATTTGACCGTGTTAGCAAGTATGCTAGCGATCATTGGTTATTCTTTGAATGACTCCATAATCGTTGCAGATCGTATTCGAGAAAGCATGAAACTTAATCAAGGAGAGTCACTGTCTCATGTTATTAATGCGGCTATTCGGTCGAC
The DNA here is from genome assembly GCF_007004765.1 of Aliikangiella marina. Classification (GTDB taxonomy): domain Bacteria; phylum Pseudomonadota; class Gammaproteobacteria; order Enterobacterales; family Kangiellaceae; genus Aliikangiella; species Aliikangiella marina. Next base: position 220,366 of record NZ_VIKR01000004.1, on the reverse strand, counting down.
ACTCACGCGAACTCTGATAACATCAGGGACAACACTAGCGACTATTGGCTCTCTTTGGTGGCTTGCAGGTGCGCCGTTAGAGGGTTTTTCTGTTGCGCTGTTTTTTGGGATTTTCGTTGGAACCCTGTCGTCTATTTGCATTTCTGCGACGTTTCCAGAGTTGACCGGGTTGAAGGTTGATTATTATCAAATAAAAGAACAAGAAGCGCGAGAGTTGCAGGAAAGCATCTAAGATTGAATATAAATTCGTAGGGAAATTTGGCTTTCCCTACTGATTACAGACTTTAATACCGTGATAGGTTTACACTTCAAATTGAATATCTTTCTACCTTAGAAATAATATCTTTATACCGTCGAAACAGTATTTTTATACCTCAGAAACATTGACGCCAATGACTTTTTTAAATGCTCTTCTAAATGCGGATTCGGATTGATAGCCAAGACTTTCAATAAAGTCCAAGTCGACTTTTTCGCCATTTGATATTCTTAGTTTGGCTAGATTCATTCGCCATGTGGTTAAATAGTTCATCGGTGACTGATCGATTAATTCTCGAAACTTATTCGCAAAAGCAGTACGTGACATGCCGACCTCCTTGCCGAGGGATTCGATCGTCCAGTTTTTCTCTGGTGATGAGTGAATACTGGCAAGTGCTTTACCAATTTTTCCATCTTTAAGTGCGTTTAACCATCGACCATGAAAATCACTTGCGCTTTCAACCCAGTGACGAATAGTTTGAATCATCAGCACATCGGCGAGACGAGTGATGACTGTTTCTCCACCCAGATATTGTCCGTTCGCCTCACGGAACATTAATTGAACGATCTCATCCATCACCGTATTGAACATGTGTTCTTTGCGTTTGACATGAATAACATCGGGCATCTCATTAATCAGCATGGCGCCGGAAGGGTGGGTGATTTTAACGACACCGCAGAGAATGATCGTTTTCTGGGTTTCCTCGGAATTGAGCTCAAGGGTTTCATAAAACTCACTCACATGATCAACGGGGAGTGATAATAAGTCGATCGCTTTGTCGTTGTCTGCACCTCGAACGATATGGCCACAAGCACGCGAAATAAATAAAACATCGCCCTGGTTCATTTGGATACAATTTCCGTTGATTTCGACCTCGCAGGTACCAGCGGTCACAATGTGAAACATACTGGTATTGTCGTACGCTGGCACGTCTACGCCCCACTCATTACCGCCAAACGAGGAACGGCTGTAATAAACACTTTCAAGCTTTAGATAATGCAAAATTGCATCGTAAGTCTTTGTTTCCATGATTAAAAACGAGTTTGTACGATCTGCGTTCCTTTATGCACTTTTGAGCATTAATCATACAGCGAATTTCTCCCATAATAAAACCTCAATTTATTCACTAAAGAGGGTTAGTTATGAATTTAGACCAAAACAACAGCGATCTAATCGTCGTCACAGCGCCTAACAGTAAGACTGGGAAACGAGTGATAAAGCGACTCAAACGGGCTAACTTGAATTATCGAGGCGCTTCTCGAACTACTGCAATACCGTTTGATTGGAACAAATCTGACACTTGGATGGATACCCTAGATTCGGCGACGATAATTTATATTGTATTACCACCCGAGCTCGCTTTTACCGATCTGCCTAAATTACTCCAAAAATTTTTAGCTTATTGTAATGCTGCTCAGATCCGAAAAATCGTATTGCTGTCCGGTCGCGGTGAAGAGCAGGCTTTGGCGTGTGAAAAGGTAGCGTTATCCAGTGGCATTCCAACGACCGTTGTGAGGGCTAGTTGGTTCTCGCAAAATTTTAGTGAGGGAATGTATTTATCCGCGATTCGTGACGGAGAAATCATTTTACCAACTACCCATGTAAAAGAACCTTTTATTGATGTTGAGGATATTGCTGATGTGGTTTTTCAATCGTTCTTTGACCAGAAATCTCAGAATAAAGTGATCGAAGTTACTGGACCGGAGCTCTTATCATTTGATGATGTCGCGCGACAATTCACGCTGCAATTAGGTAAGCCAGTTAAAACAACTTTTTTACCGATTAATGAATACTTGGCGACTTTGCGGCAGGCCGGCGTCTCGGAACAGGAAATTGAGCTGATTGCATTTTTATACACTGATTTATTAGATGGTAGGAATGCCAACATAACTCATGATGTTAAAAGAACGCTTGGTCGAGAGGCGCGCACGTTTTCTGAGTATATTCAAGCAACACAAATTTCGGGTATTTGGCAGTAACCTTTCACCACGTTTTATCTTTCTAAATTTCAAGGAGCAAACTAATGAACATGAGTAAACAAAAAATTTATTTAGCTATTTCAGGAATCATTTTATTGCTTGTGGGTGCTTTTATCGGTTTTGTCCCCGCAGCGTATTTGGGACAGTTTAATCTGGATAACGGAGTGCCCATCGAACTATTCAGTGAGTTACGGGGAATGGGTGGAAGTCTCTTTGTATTCGGCATTTTCATTTTTATCGGGGCGTTCTACCAACAGTTCGAGAAATACGCATTAGTCATTTCCGCGTTAACGTTTTCGGCTTTCTCTATTTTTCGACTGTTAGGAATATTGTTTGACGGATTACCGAGCGAGGGAATCATAGTCGCACTTATTATTGAGGTGAGTTTAGCTTTGGTTGCCATATACCTATTGCGCCAAGAATTTTCAGCTAACAGTCGACTTTCTCACCAGGCACTGAATATCGCTGGATAGTTTATGAGTCACTCAAATACTGCTCTAATTAGTATTAGTTGGTGCAGTCGTTGTCTCTATTTTTGGTTGCCACTTAGCAGCCTGGATCAGTGTTGATTGTTCTTGAGCCGCTATCAGCGGCTTTTCTGTTGTTAGCTGCATGCTGCACGGCGACATTTACACAGTTTTTGGCTTTTGTTGGCGCTTCAAAAATAGTCCCGCTGACAGTTGATTGAATATTGGTTTTCGCTTTACCTGACTGTTGGCTTTTTACGGCATTTTGCTGATTACTTTGTCGTTGGCTTTGATATTGATTACTTCGCTCAATCAGTGTTTGGTCAATAATATTTTCATTTTTAATTAAATCTGGCAAAGCTTGAAAAACAATGTACTCTCTTGGTTGAACCGGTTTGTCTTGGCTAATGACTGTTTCTCCTTGCTCGTTAGTCCACTGGTAAAAGGTGACCATTGAATTGGTATCAGACTTGCCAAGTAAGGTTTTGTTAACATATTCAGTAGCTTGCTGAAGATAATCAGTCTTCAAGTAAAGTATTGTCGTTATCGTTAGAAGAAATACTAAAACAACAAGCAGTCGTTTTCCATACCCCGCATTTAAATTTGTATTCATTAAGGAAAGCCTTCAGTGATGATTGATTTTTATACTAGCTTTGAACTTGCCGACAAGCAAAAACCTCTAAGAAGTCTATTCCGCCACTTGTCGTTGTTCATGGCAAACTTCACGCTGTTGGTGGGGGGACCCCAGCATTGTACTGCTTTGTTCTTACATTTAAGAGAAGCTTGGGGTGTACTGACAAAAGTTATCACACGAAAATGTGGTACAAGTAACGATTTTTTAGTGTTTTTTGGTTACAATGGCTAATTAAAGTAGGTTTAAATAATATTTGCGTTATTTAATTTCTTTGTGATGATGGCTTTAAGCTGTTTATTCTGTGGCGTGATGTAAAAGTGAACATTACTCAAAAACAGCGTCAATGAGATTTGACGAGAGAATAACGTTTTACCCGATTTACTCCTATAATAAAAATACTGTGCTTTTTTGTTGTAAGCATGGTTAGGCTGGGTAGGGTACATATGTCAAAAAAGGTATTAATTGTTGATGACAGCATGGTGTCACGCATGATGATCAAAGAGATTATCATGTCTCAACATCCGAGTTGGGAGTGCATTCAAGCTGCATCTGCAGAAAAGGCGATTGATGCTTGCCATCATAGTCAATTTGATTACATCACTTTAGATTTGAGCATGCCTGGACGCAATGGGTTAGATGCTGCGCCGGAAATGATCGAAAATCAAAACAATGCAAAAATTGCATTACTGACTGCAAACATACAATCCGCAATAAAAGAAAAAGCTGACCAACTCGGTCTCGTTTTTATTACCAAACCGATCAATGTCGATGAAGTCTTAGATTTTGTTGACTCGTAGTTACTTAAACCAATGTCACTAAACGCTTTAGAAATTGATGCTATCGTTGAATTGCTGAACCACGGAGTTGGGCGAGCCGCAGACGCTTTATCAAAAATGGTGGGTGAAGAAGTTTTAATTACGGTGCCCGTTTTAGAGCTAGTCGATTTTAATCAATTTGAACAGCAGCTAAATAGTTTTCCTTCTGATGAAGTAATGATCTTATTGCAACCTTTCGCCGGTGAGTTTGACGGAACGGGAATGTGGATACTTTCACAAGAATCGTGTCATGCACTGACAGGTAAAGTTTTAAGTAAGACAAAGATCGACCCAGCCTCAAAAGGGGTAGAGGACGATTTACTAACCGAAGTTGGTAATATTGTTTTAAATGCCTGTGTGGGGCAGCTTGCAGAGATGGTCGAGTCGCCACTGCGTTGCAGCGTGCCACAACTCAAGTCTTCGAGCGCGGAAGCATTGATTCCGTTGATTATTAAAGAAGTCGACCATTTTTCTGAGCAACAATCAATTTTGATGTTGCACCTAAACTTCTCATTAGCGTCGCTGTCAATGCAGTCTGTTATTGGTTTGGTCTTAGATGAGTTAGCACAAGAAGAGTTAGTTCAGAAAGTGAAAATCTATTTGGATAGCTTGCTTAAAAAAATCACCTCATTTAGAGAATAGGTATCCAGCAAGAAAAACGGGGCGTAAGCCCCGTTCTTTCTAATTTATAAAAGAGCATTTGAGCTACATTTTTTTAGCGGCTTGCTTCTCCTTAAGTAGCGCTAACAAATCCGCTGAATGTTCATGGACAGAAACTTTTTCGAAGTGATGAACGATGACGCCCTCTGGGTTCACTAAGAATGTTTGTCGGCTAGAGTGCGGAAAAGGCAGAATACGATCAACCTTCATTGCTTTACTGAGCTTAGCCTCAGTATCTGCTAATAGAGTAAATGGCATGTCATACTCATCCGCAAAAGCTTTATGCGAATCAACATTGTCATAGCTAACACCAACGATATTAGCATTTAGCGCTTGATACTTGGCAAAGTCCTCAGTGAAGTTCTGAGCTTCCACAGTACAGCCCGGTGTTTTGTCTTTCGGATAGAAATAGAGTACCAGCCAACTCCCTTTGAACTCTTCGCTGGTGCGAGTTTCACCATTTTGGTCAAGCAGTTCGAATTCGGCTAACGGTACACCCTCCCACTGATTTGAGCTGGCTAACACATTGAAACTTAAGAACATTATGGTTAAATAAAGAATTTTTTTCATGCTAAATTGTTCCCGAATAGAAAGTCAATTATTAATAATACTCGTATTACCTATCTAAACCTATGAATTGTTATCGCGATTTGACTTAAAAAACAACTTAAATCTGTACTAGGATTAGATAAGAAGTCAGAGCATTATACGTTTAACTTGAAGTGCTTAGATCAGCTATTTGACTTCAGTGCAGTAGGGTAAAAAGAACTAAACCAAGGAATTTGTAGGTGTTACAGTCAAATCTTAAATTATTTGCTTTGTTAATGACATTAGTGACGTTTCTGGTAATAGGAATATCAAAGCATTCTGCGGTTCAATCGACTGCTCATTCATTAGAAGTAGCGCAACAAACACGAGCAACATTGATTGCTCAAGTTGATCTGATTATTACCCGAAGTGAGCTCAATGATCGTCAAGGGTTATCTCAGTTTCTCAATGAACTTGAATCGCTTAATGGACTTGCCGGCTGGACATTAACCGATGAAAACAACCAGGTGTTAGGTCAGCGACGTCCGTTCGAGAACAACAATCAGTCACAACAATATCTCTACTTCCATCGAGATCTTGAGCGCCAAAAATTAATGAGCCTTCAGCTTGTATTTGACCAACCGAAAGTTGCGACTGGATGGAGTCTTTGGGACTTTTTTGTTGCTGGGTTGGCGGTGATTGCCATGACGCTGTGTTTGTTCTTGATCTTTAAATGGGTTTTAAATTTAGAAAATTATGCCAACTATTTGCTAACCGACAATAAAAGCTTTAATCGCAGTCAGTTTAAGAATTACGCTAACCCGGTGAGTCGAATTATCAATCAACTTATTTTGCAAAACAGTTTGCTTGAGAAGGATAAACAAGAGTTGACTGATCAAATTCGAAAGACATCCTACGTTGATGATGTCACTGAGCTTGGTAATCACCAGTTTTTCAAGGCCGAATTCCAAGTAAGGTTGCACAACCATGAAGAAGAAGAGTCGGGTTTATTTGTATTACTCAGTTTTGTGGAACGCGACGACGATGATGAGTTAGTAATTGATGATGATCGACTGAGACAAATAACTCACGTTATCAAACAATACGCGAGTGAAATTCCAAGCGCGTTAGTGGCACGGCTACATGCGAATGATTTTGCGTTGTTGTTACCGAACCGAACTCGTAGTGAAACCGATAAGATCTGCAAAACAGTTATTGAGCAATTAGAGAAAATTGTTTTTGATAAAACATCCATCCGTGAGCATTTTGTCGATATTGGAATATCGGCATACAAACAGGGATTTGACTATTACAAAATAATGGCTGAAGCCGATATGGCACTGCGAAATGCGCAATTACAAGGTGGTAACAACTGGTTTATGTTTGGTGAAACGTTACCGGAAAGTAAAGTAAGAGGTCACATGAAGTGGCGAAGTTTTTTGCAACGAATTCTCGACAGACGACAGATACAGCTTTATGGCCAACAGGTTAATTACTTTACTAAAGAATCAAAAAGTCACCATGAAGTTCTGGTAAGGATTGAAGATGGTAAGGATATTTTGACGGCTGAATCCTTTTTACCGATGGCCAGTAATTGTGGTTTATCGACAGCATTTGATCGACAAGTGGTCGACGGTGTTATTAAGCATTGCTTGTACCAAGAAGGACCTAAAGACCCTCCCATTTATTCGATCAACTTATTTATCACTAGCTTACTTGATGAACCATTTGTGAGTTGGTTCGTCGAGAAATTTTCAAGTTATCCTGAGCTCAGTAAAAGGATTGAAGTAGAAATTACAGAAAGTAATATTAATCAATATACCGAAGCGCTCACACGGGTAATGAATCGATTTGCTGATATTGGGATTCAGTGCTGTGTTGAACACTTTGGCTCACCAGAGCAAAACTTGGCGTATTTAGATGCTTTGCCTATTAGCCGAGTAAAAGTCGATCGTCGCATTATTTTCGGTATTCATGAAAATCGAGAACAGCAACTGTTGCTGAAGACTATGCTGATTAATTTAAAGAGTAAAGGAATTAAAGTTATTGCTGAGGGAGTGGAGCAAGCGGAAGATGCAGAATTTATCACTCAAGCGGGTCTTGATGGCGCTCAAGGTTTTTATTACAGCAAGCCTCAGCGTTTAAAAACCATTGAGAAATTCTTAAAAGCGGTTTAAAACTGGACGCTTTACAAGAACAGCATAGTTTTAATAATAGCGAAATGAGATATGTTTCAGCGGTGATTAAATAAAAAGCGATTTTTTATCAACCATTCCTTCTAAGACCGATTGACACTTGAGATTTAATCCGAAATACGTGCCCGCTCGTCGCCGTGTTGTTTGCTAAATAGCCTTTTACCCCCTAGAATTATTAACGATCCGGGAAACGATCGGGGATTTGGGTGCGTAATTTTAGGAATATTATAATTCTAAGCGCGTTTTATAATCCGAGACCAGGAAGGCTCAAAGCAACAGAGGAACCAGAAAATGGTTAAGAAGACATCCAGTGATGTTAACTTTACAGTGATTAATGGTGAACGAACCTACATTGGACCGGAGCGTCGCGCCGAAAGAAGGCGAACGCACAACAGCGAGCGAATCGAGCGTTTATTGCGTAACTTTGGCCTCGACCGAAGGGTTAGTGATGAAAGACGACGTGCTGACACCTCGTGGCTCCTGACCTCCAAAAAAGTGGTCAATCAATAGCCTGTAGCTTTCCACAGAATATCCAAGCATAATTAGCGGCCTGTTTAACAGGCCGTTTTGCTTATGCGCCTCTCAAAATTCCACCACATCTTCGCCGAAATTAATGCCATTGCGCCGCAAATTGTCACCAATGCAGTGACAATTGAACACGACGTAACGCTTCAAATTAAACGTGATGATTTGCTCCACCCGGTTGTCTCTGGCAATAAATGGCGAAAGCTAAAGCATACCCTTATGGCAATTGAAAACCAGGGAATGAGTAAGCTTGTTGCCATGGGAGGGCCTTATTCAAACCTTTTACATTCTCTAGCCTACCTATGTTACCGACTCGGTTGGCACCTAAAAGTATTGATTCGCGCTTACCCAGAGCAACCCTTGACCCCTATGCTCAATGATATAAAACGCTGGGGGGCTGAGATTGAATTTGTTGATCGCAAAACGTTTCGTACCTTACGAGAGAATCCACCGGAGTGTGCAGATGATGAATTCTGGATTAATGAAGGTGGATTTGGTGAGACTGCGTTAAAAGGAACGATGGAGACCTTGATGGAGTTTAATCAACTCCCTGACTATTTGATTATGGCTACTGCAACTGGTGCGAGCATTGCTGGGTTGGCGATGGGATGCCAGTCACTAAAACGTTCCATTAAAGTTATCGGTATTTCGGTGCTTAATAATGCCTTACAAGTCGCTAAAGATATTCAAAACTTGTTACCGCCTGAGGTTGAACAGCCAGAAATCATCTCAGGGTTTGAATTTGGTGGCTATGCAAAATCTTCTTCGGCATTAGATACTTTCATTGCGAATTTTGAAAAACAAACATCGATACCACTCGAAAAAGTTTATTCGGGTAAATCTTTCTACGCGACAATGTCACTCATTGAACAAGGTTACTTTCGCAAGGGGAGTCATATTGCTTTAATTCATTGCGGTGGGTTGCAAGGAAAGCGAGAGTAATTCTGTTTACATATACGACGCTTTTATTTTTAGCGGATCATAAATGCCCAGTAGTCTAAATCGAGTACTACGTCCGAGTGATGACGACGTTTGCCATCTTTTTCGACAAACATCGAGTCCATATTGTCAGGGGTATTATTTTTGATACCAAGCATTTTTACCCGAACTAAACCCAGATCCTCGCGGTCTTCCAACGCCATCAAATCCAGAATCTCACTTTGGCAGTAAATTGTATCACCAGCAAAGCTCGGGTTTGCGTGAGTACCAGCATTAATGGCACATGGCCAAGCGATATTGCCTAGTCCGTTGTAACTGAGCGCCCGACACATTGAAATGATATGTCCGCCGTAAACAAGGCGGTGTGGATTGGGCCGATCGTTCATCATATGTTGGTCAAAGTGAACGCGCGCATTGTTTTGGTAGAGTCGAGTTGCGAGAGAGTGGTCTGAATCATTTATTGTCATACCGTCTCGGTGGAATATGACATCGCCAATGGATAAGTCATCGAGTTTTAATTGATTGTCTGAGAAGTGTGGTTGCCAGTTTTTGAACGACAACTCCTCGGGAATATGTAGCTGTTCCGGAGAGACACTTGTGTCATACGCGGGGATCACCGTTTCTGTTTGATTCGCTTCAGGATCCGCTTTAGCAACCATTACCCAACGTTTCCAGCTGACGACAACTTGATCAAATTGATTGATTGCAATTGAGTGAACGTAAACGATACCACTCTTGCCGTTCGAGTTTTCTTTGAGACCAATTACTTTACTTGAAACAGAGAGTGTGTCGCCGGCAAAACAAGCGTGTTCAAACTTAACTTCGGCATACCCCAGATTTGCAATGGCATTAAGAGAAATGTCGTTAACCGTCTTTCCGAATGCGACGTGGAAAACTAAAAAGTTATCAAGTGGCGCTGTATTAAAGCCACAAGATTGAGCCACCGTAAATGCGCAATTTAAAGGAAAACGAGACCCGGTAAGGGCAAGGTAAAGCGTTGCGTCAGCTTCACTGATGGTTCGAGGAACACCATGCTGAAAATTTTGGCCGACCGTAAAATCCTCAAAAAAATTCCCTTTGGGAACCTCCAAATGCGCCATAATGAATACCTATTAATTGTCTCGCGTTAAGTGATAGCTATCGTGTGAATAAAACTCAATAAGATTATTTCTCAGGACCAATTAACTCTGTTTGACCAATTTCATGTACTTGGTTATAGAGTGCAATCACTCGACGAGCCCACTGCTCAAGGGATGGTTCGATTAGACGATCATCGATAACCGCAGTACTTCGACCAATTTCATGCGCTTGAGCAATTGCTTCGATTATTTTCTTAGCGCGCTTAACGTCTTCTCCTTTTGGTGTGAATGCATCATTGGTATAAGCCAATTGAACGGGATGAATGACGGCTTTGCCATCAAAGCCGAGATCGCGAGCTTGGCGACAAGAAAATTCGCACGCTTCAATATTTTTTAAGTCGAAGTGGGGTCCATCGATGATACATTTATTATGGGCTCTAGCCCCTAAAATACAGAGACTAAGGCTCGTTAACAATCCCATTCTGTCGGTAGTTAAATTAATTCTTAAGGCGTTAGCAAGGTCGGTTGTTCCCATCACTAACGCAGTGAGTCGATCACTGGCACCGGAAATCTCTTCTGCTCTCAGCACGCCTTTGGGGCCCTCGATGTTTGCCATAACCGGTAAGTGAGCACCGCCGAGTTCATCCAATGTCGCAATGGCGGCTTTTAGCTGACCACCGCTCTCAATATTAGGAAACAAAACGGCATCAACATCGAGGCTTATTGCAGCTCTTAGGTCATCCATGCCCCACTCAGAATCAAGCGAATTTATTCGAATGATCTTCTCAGAGTAACCAAAATCTGGGTTTTCTAAATCCTTCAATAATTGTGCTCGTCCCTGAGGCTTTAGCCTTGGCGGTACTGATTCTTGGAGATCAAAAACAATGGAGTCTGCGTGGAGTTTACGTGACTTTTCGATATGCCTTGGCTCATGAGCGGGTACATACAAAACGCTCCGTCTTGGACGATATTGAAAACTCATGCTTGCTCTCCTTGTAGTTCTAATTGATGTTTCTCTTGTAATTGAGCGATTAATTCTTTTCTGAGCACCTTGCCATTTTTAGTTCTAGGGAAGTCGTCATAAAAATGGACGATTTTAGGTGCTTTGTATTTCGCCAAGTTTTGTTGTCCAAAGTCTAATAGCTCTTGTTCTGAAACTGTCTGGCCGGGTGCGGTAATTACACAAATGGCGACCAACGTTTTATCTTTGCCAATGGTTTCGCCGAGTGCGACACAATCGGCCACCGCCGAGTGAGTTTTTATGACTCGTTCAATCTCATGAGGCGACACTCGGTAACCGAAGGTATTGATAATGTCATCTTTACGCCCTAGGAACCATACGTAACCGGCTTCATCCAGTCTTGCATAGTCTCCGGTAAAAAAGTAACCATCGTGTCTCGCTTGAGCAGTTTCCTCTGGAAGCTGCCAATAGCTTAAAAATAACCCTGGGTCGTTATCTGGAATTGCGATCATTCCTTCTTCGTTGACCGCCGCTGGGTTGCCTTCCCCATCGAGTAATTGAACATTGTGGCCTGGTTGTGGAAATCCTGCTGCACCTGGTTTGATGGGGGCGCCTTTGTGTTGAGAGATGTAATAAGAAAACTCTGACATACCAATCGCTTCATAAACATCCATGGCAAATCTTTCGCGCCATGCCAACAGCATTTCGTCCGATAGATGCTCCCCTGCACTCATACAGTGCCTCAAGGAAGGAACATCTTTCCCTGAGAAATCGGTTTTTTGAATAATCTGCCGATAGATAGTTGGAACGCCGATAAAAATGGTGCAATCGTGTTTCTTAATCAAATTAGGCCAAGTGTTTGCATCGTTTGGACCTTCATGGACAATGACGGTATGTCCGTGAAACAACGGATCCATTAGCGCCGAACCCAGTACATAAGTCCAATTGAACTTGCCCGAGTGCATGATGCGATCACCCGGTTGAAAGTCGAACCAGAATTGACTCGCTGGTAATCGTCCGATTAAAGCTCGGTGTGCATGTAGAACGCCTTTCGGATAGCCCGTTGTGCCGGAGGTATACACGAGATAAGCCGGATCATGAGGGCCGCTTTCGACGATTTTGTATTCCGGGCTGGCTTCGGCGATAAGTTGGTCGAAGTCAAACAACTGAACAGCGCTGTCTGCCGGGGTCGCTGGCATTTCGCCCGGTCCCGCTAGATAGATTGAGGTCAGCTCGGTTTGTTCTGCGCCGACTGACACTATCTCTGACAGCTCATCCCACATGCTCTTAGCGGCGATGAGAATTTTTGCGCCAGAGTCTTTGGCTAGATAGGCCACTTCCGATGCCGCCAGTAGCGTCGAAGTTGGCACCGCCACGGCACCATAACGCAAGCACCCGAAAAAGCTGACTGGATAATCAGTAGAGTTAGGTAAGCGAATAAGCACTCGCTCACCTTGTGCTAGGCCTTGTTGTTGAAAAACTGCCGCTAATTTAGCGCTTTGCTCTTCCAAAGACTGATAACTCAGTTCGATCGTGCCTTGCTGATGATCTTCAACAATCAGAGCTAGGTTAGCACCTTTGCCATCAGCGACATGCTGGCTGACACAGGCTTGAGCAATATTGAATTTCTCTGGCAAAGACCAGTGCCATTCGCCATTTTCTTGATTGAGAAAATCTTCGAATTGAAAACCCATTTTAAATCCTTCCGTACGGCCAGTTTTCGCGAATTACGTGGATTGGTAGTTTCTTCAGTACTTCCATCGCAAAAGCTTTATCTTCAGGGGTAAGTGATTTGAGCGCATAAGCACGGAGAAGCGTTTGCAAGGCTTTACCGAACATCGGCGGATCAAGCATTTCGCCCTCAAATTTAATGGCGCCGCCTAACAGCGCATCAGCTTCAATCGCGGCTTTTAAAATATTGACGTTACGTTGAATGACCATTGGAGAAGGGGTGAAGGCCACTTTACACAGGTGGATGTGGTAAGGATGAATAACCTGCTTTCCGGTTAATCCCATTTGCGCCTCTACAGTTGCATGTCTGTGGACAACATGACTCTCATGATCACCGTGTAAATCAAGCCATCGTCTCACGTCATGAGGCTCGATATTTTTCTCGGGCATTGGTGTATCGTTAATAAGTACTTCCACACCGCCTATCACCCCAGTTCCTGAGATTCTCGCTTCAAGTAAGAGGTTACGTAAGTAGGTTTTCAGCTCATCTATCCACCCTTCAGGCGTGAGGTGAATTGCCATAGCTTTAGAGAAGTCGTGGATGCCAAATACAACGTGTTTGACTGTCGGAAATGCCATGAGCTCCGGTGCAATTTTAAGCGAACGCGGATGCTCGATAATGGGTTGGATTTCAATCTTTGGATTAACCCCAACCAGCCAAGCTGACAAATCTCTGATCTCTGCAGGGCCATACATTTCACCAGCTTTGGCTAAAATGATGACATCAATGTATTCAGCGACTTCCTGAATCATTTCCAAATCTTTTTCATACTCTTCTGTTCGGAAGGGGTTGATTCTTACCGCAATTTGAAAATCTCTTTCGGGAAACTTAGGTAATTCGTTACGCAGTAGCTCACGGCTCATTTCCTTTTGTCGACAGCCATCTTCCAGGTCAAACAGGAGGGTATGTGCGGGGCAGTTGTGAGCATGTTTGCGAAGTCGCGCGACCGCTTGCTCCATCGTTTCGTACTCACCTTGGGCTGGGGAGTATTTCACCGGTGGGTAATAGAGCTGAATGCCCGGCCAAAAGCCGCCGAGGACATCCTCTTCATTTACCTGCTCCAAGAATTCGCTGTGATAATTCATAGTGTGGTCCGTGATTGTTTAAAATTTATCCAGTATCGTCTAGATTTATCATTTACCAAAACTAGACTTTTGGCCAGTCAACTTTGGTCTTATCGCAGGAAATTAACGAATTTGTTAATCTCGATCAGTAATCTCAAGGTTCTCGCTTGACTGGCAGAGAATAATCGGCTTAACTGGTCCGATGTCTTGTTTTGGTGATCATCATACGCCTTTCGGACTAGATTTCAAACAAATGTTTAAATCGCAAGTGCGAAAATCGTGATGTTTTTTAGGTTATAGGAAAGCGACCAAATTTCGTACTACAAAATGCCTATAAGCAATATAGGAAAGAGCTAGTTGCGATCGCTTTCAAACGATGCGATAAATTATAGGGCCGAAGGCGGGACCCAAGAGATTTTTTAAATTCTGCTTATGTGAGCGAAGCAGAACGTATCCAGCAATTTAACGAGCGACACTGAAAAACGCCGTTATTCTGGCGATAGAAACTAACAATTAAGGAGTTGACCATGTCAGAACGCGTCCATCCACAAGAAGCATTATTTGACGCAGAGAAACCATTTCCAGTGATTCCAAGCTGTGAGCATTTTGCTGGAAGTGAGAAATTGATTCTTAAGGCATTGGAATTACAGGAAAAAATGGGCCCCGTTTTTGATATCACCTGTGATTGTGAGGATGGTGCTGCGGCTGGGCAGGAAGCTGAGCATGCAGAAATGGTCGCCAGAGTGGTTGGTGGCGAAAATAACAAGCACAAAATGATGGGCGTTAGAATCCATGACTATACTCACCCCCATTGGCGTGCTGACGTTGATATTTTAATTCCGAAAATTGGTGAAGTGGTCGCTTACATTACTTTGCCCAAATGTACCGAAGCGAGCCAAATTGCTGAAATGGTGGCATATATCAAAAAGGTATCACAAGACAATGGCATTACTCGTGAAATCCCAATCCATGTGCTTGTTGAAACCCATGGCGCCTTGAAAGAGGTTTGGAAAATCGCTGAAGTTGAATGGATCCAAGTACTCGATTTCGGCATGATGGATTTTGTGAGTGGTCATAATGGAGCAATACCTGCTGCATGTATGCGCAGCCCTGGTCAATTCGATCATCCGCTACTCGCAAGAGCAAAAACTGAGATGGTGGCGGCTGCATTAGCTAATGGTATTGTCCCTGCACACAATGTAACGCTCGACCTAAAGAATGCAGAGCAAACCTTAAGCGATGCCAAGCGCGCGCGAAATGAGTTTGGTTTCTTAAGAATGTGGAGTATTTATCCGACTCAAATTCAAGCTATCGTTGATGCGATGAAACCTGATTACTCAGAAGTTGAAGATGCTCAAGGTATTTTGTTAGCGGCACAAGAAGCCGATTGGGGACCCATTCAGTACAAAGGTGAATTACACGACCGAGCGACTTATCGATATTTTTGGCAATTGCTCCAACGAGCTCATTTAAGTGGTCTTGAGCTGTCAGACGAAGCGAAGGCTGCGTTTTTCTGAGACCTTTGCTAACCAATAATGAGATTAAAAATTTGGGGCGATAAGTGATTAGTTTAAAATCATTTATCGCCTTTTTAATTTTATCATCTAACTAAAAGTGTCCTTCAGGTCTCAATCATTGAGTTAGCACCGAAGCAATTAGGGCGGGATTAGCTTAGAGTCCTTTTAGCGGGAGATTCCAATGGATAAAACTGAGCATTACCGTCGACTTGAATCGATGTATCAAGCTGCGCCAATTAACGACTTTTATTCTCCGGTCATGAAAGTCAGTGAAGGCCGTGCAGAAATTAGTATCGATGTTTCATCAAAGCTTTTTCATGCGGCGCAAGCGGTTCATGGCTCAGTTTATTTTAAGATGCTTGATGATGCGGCTTATTTTGCAGCTAACTCTCTTGAGCAGGAATTTTTTGTATTAACCACATCATTTACAACTTATCTGACTCGTCCGATATCATCGGGCTCGATGCGCGCTGTAGGTAAGGTTGTTAACTACAACCGGAGTCAGTTTATTGCTGAAGCGATAGTTTATAACGAGAAACAAAAAGAAATCGCACGAGGGAATGGTATTTTCGTGCGTGGAAAGAATAAGCTACTCGATGTTATCGGCTATAAAGACTAAGTAGGTCCTCACTATGGGAAGCTTTTTTATTTCTACAGACGATGAATTACTTAATCTAGAGCTCACTCACACTTTCATCGCAAATTCTTATTGGGCTAAAGGTATACCGTTTGAAACGGTTAAGCGCAGTATCGAAAATTCGCTGTGTTTTGGTGCTTATGATAACGAACATCAGCAGGTTGGGTTTGCAAGAGTGGTAACCGATAAGGCAACTTTTGCTTACCTGGCGGATGTATTTGTATTGTCTGAATTTCGCGGATTAGGCATTAGTAAATTATTGATGGATTCAGTAATTGGACATCCTGAATTACAAGGATTGAGACGAATGATGTTGGCCACTTACGATGCCCATGGGTTATATAAAAAGTATGGATTTGAAGCGGTTCCAAACCCAGAGAGCTTGATGCAGATTTGGCAGCCTAATATTTATCAGAATAAGTAGTATCAGGAATGGCGTTGTTGTTTAAAACCTCGAAAGATTTAGTTTGATAATAAAATTAGTTTGATAACAAGAGGAGCGCTTGAACATGCTGACTGAAAAGCGATGGCGTGATTTAACGGAAGCATTGAATTTGAGTCCGTGTCCTGATTGCTTCAAAGCGATCCAGAAAGCATATTCTGAGGGCCATCGCTTCTACCATACTGACCAACATATCAATGCGATGCTCAAGCATTTAGACGCAACCAAATCGCTAGCTGAAAATCCCTATGAACTGGAATTAGCGATTTGGTTCCATGACGCAATTTATAAACCTTTCTCATCGACTAACGAACTTGATAGTGCTAATTGGGCGAAGGCTTTTTTGAACAAAGAAAACTACATTGACGCAGGAATCGATAGGATTTATCGGCTTATTATGGTAACTCAACATCATGGTAACGCAGAGTCGAATGATGAATCGCTAATGGTTGATATCGATTTGACTATTTTAGGTACCTCTGAGGAAGTTTATGATGAGTTTGAGAAAAACGTTCGTAAGGAATATAAACTGGTTCCCTGGTTTGTTTATAAGAAAAAGCGAAAGGAGATTTTGGAATCATTCATGTCTATGCCAAGTGTTTATCGATTAGATTACTTTAAATCAAGATACGAGGACCAAGCGAGAAGAAATATAGCGCGAGCTATACAAGTTCTATCAGAATAAGCTGAAAATATAGGGTATTCTCCCAAAATCAAAGTTTCTATTAACGCGATGTTTGTCGCTAAGTTTCTCGAGGTAAAAGGTGGATTAATTCAAAACTTTATTTCGAATCGTCTATAGTGAGAAAAACAATACAGAGGGCGAATTGCGTCTTTGACAATTCAATTACCATAAAAATTAAGAACAATAGGACGTTTTGATGAATAAACCGATTTCTTCTTGCATGGAGAAGCATGTTGTTTCTGTTGGAGTAGAGGATACCGCCGAACGGGTTAGGGAGGTGTTCGACATCCATCAATTAACCTGCGTCCCAGTGATCGATGCCCAAGGTCAATGTTTTGGCGTCCTCAGTGCAACTGACTTAATTCATTTCTGTAATTCTCGAGAAAACCCTAAGTCGGAACACGCCTGGGAAATGTGTACTCATCAGATTATTGAAGTAAGCGTTGACCTATCAATTAGAGAAGCCAGTGAGTTGATGGTCAAACACAACATCCATCATCTTCTTGTGGTTGAAGACAATCAATTAAAAGGAATTGTGTCTTCAATTGATCTTATCGGCGAGTTTCTGAAACAATCGGCTGACTGACGCCACTCACGGGTACTCAGGTACCGCTTACTATTTTTGATTATAAATTGAACAACTCTTTCTTTTTTTATTCATAAAAAGCTCTCAAAAAGTGTTTTGAGAAACATATTCGGTTAATTTTCAGTAAGATTTTCCTCATTCAAACAATAAATCTATTTAAGTCAATTGGAGTAATGCGATGGGAATTAAGCTGAAATTAGCCGCACTTTGCCTTTTAACGGTGGCGATAGTCGCCAGCTTTTATGTCAACTCAGAGCGAGAGTATGAAGTCATCGATACCCGTTATAACGGTATCTTTCGAACTGATGATGGCGCGCTAGCGACTATTTCAGTTTCCAGTTCGGAACGTTTTCGTGTTCGATATGCTGATAATGGTCGCTTACAAGCTTTTTATCATTACGGAAAAGAGGACTTTCAAATTTCTGATGGCTTGAGTAAAAATAATTTTAGTGCCTCGGGACGACTCAATTTCGATGAAAATGGTATCTTCAAAGGAGCCGGTTGGAACGAACAAGGCGTTCAACGATCGCTTGAGCGGATACCATTAGAAATGGAAGTCATGAATTTTCAAAGTGGCGGTTTAAGTTTACGCGGCAAGCTGGTGTTGCCATCAGGTAACGGACCGTTTCCTGTGGTGATTATGGTGCATGGCTCAGAAGATTATAGTGCGGTTGACCACTACCATTTACCTTACCTGCTAGCAGCCAATGGTATTGCAGGATTTAAATTTGATAAGCGAGGGACCGGGTTATCTGAGGGTGATTATACGCAAAATTTTCCGACATTAGCGGGAGATATCATAGCGGCAATTGAACACCTTAAGCGACGCTCAGATATTGACCCTAATCGAGTTAATTTGGCTGGGCTAAGTCAAGGGGGATGGATCGCGCCATATGTTGCGAAGCAGACTGATATTCAGTCGATCATGATCGGGTTTGGCGCAGCGGTTTCTGTGCCGCGAGAAGATCGCTGGGGGTATGTCTACCAATTACAAAATAAGGGGTTCAGCGCAGAAGAGATAGCACTTGCAGATGCCATGAATGCCGAATTTTCTGCCATTATTGACCACAATGATGAGCAGGCTTGGGATCGGCTATTTTTATTGATTGACCAATATGGGGATTCAGATTGGTTTAAGGCCATCGTTGGGTCAGACTCAATTTTAGGGATCGTTTCTTCAAAGGTTACTCATCCCGGTGCATCTTTAATGCCTGGCTTTGGTTGGAAGCTTTACTATCGGTGGTTTCATGCAGGTGATGGTCCGGGGTTTAATCGAACTTATAATCCGCAACCAACCCTTGCGGCGATCGATACGCCGTCTTTGTGGCTGCTCGCTGAAGAAGATAGCAGTATACCAACTCAAGAGACGGTAGACATTCTACAGGCATTACAAACCGCAGGAAAACCTATCCAATATAAAGTATATAAAGACGCTGAACACGGTAATATTTTATTTGAAACCAAAGCCGACGGGAGTCGACACTACACGCATTATGCGCCGACCTATTTGCGAGATATCGTCAACTGGTTCAGACACCAAAATGGGGTTGATTCGTTAGATGAATAAAACCGTTATCTTTTTTGGGGTCAGCTCTGGGGACTGTTGCAGTTAGTTTTTTAGGGGTTACATTTTTATTGGCTTCTTTATTTGACTTAGATAAAAAGCGGGCAAACCGATTGTTTGACCGTGTTTTCCATCGCTCAGCAAGCTAATTATCCGTATATTAGTCCGAGGTCAACTCGGCAATAAATAAAGCATCGCGATTAATGAAACTTGAGCGAATTTGGTGGGCATATGAAAAAAGTACTATTTAAGCAGTTACCTAAATTAAACATCGAAAAGCTGATTTTTAGCTCCTTAGAGCAAGCGTTGTACCAAGCCATTGTTGTAATTGATGAGCAGGAGTATGTGGTTTGGGAAAGTGACCAGAAAACCATGTTGAGTCGCAATTTGATGCAACTTAGAGAGCAGTTCAAAACATTAGATGTCGCCGAAACGGTTCTTCGTCACGAAAGTCCTTACGATGAAATGATCGGCCAACCCACTAAAGATTCTTCAAATCGTATGGAAGTAAAACTCGATAAAAACCCTTACGCCGCAGCTAAATGGCTCCATTAGTATTTGTGTTTATATATAACCAAAAATTTTCTTATATGACGATTTGTGTAACGAAGGTCACACTTTTTAGTATTAAAGTTTACAGCTAGTAACCCATTGTTTACCGTCTATCGGTTGAATAAAAAATTCATTCGCGGTTTGTGTTATCAATGAATATAAAAAACCGGTAAACCAAAAAATAATTAATCAAAGTGTTTTTTAACGTAAGGGATGTTACGCATATGTCGAAATGGATCACATCAGTTGTTCTGAAGTTTTTTGTCGGTGTTATTTTCTTTGTTTCCCCTCAAGTGGACGCCGCGGAACCAGCATCAGATATTGATTTTATCGGTCGCTATCCAGGTAGCGTGATGTCAGCTTTCGCTGAATCTGAGTTTGATTCTGTCAAGATTCCGCTTTCGGTGAACGAATATAAAAAAGCGGAGAATTTCCAATCGATAACCGTTGAAGGACGGCGAAGTGTGCGCATTTATGACGTGCCGAATGAAACGAGCACGCTTAAGGTTTTTCGTTCGTTAGAAAAAGGCTTGCAAGCAGCAGGCTTTGAGACAAAACTGAGTTGTAATGGCGAGAACAATGGCTGTGGGTATTTCTTTTTGCGCAGTCTTATGAGCAAGCAGGCGATCGAATCCTATTATAAATATAAGTTTAAGGAGTTCTACAATCTCAATACCGGTAAGCTACATATTTTCAGTGGCAAGCGGCTCAAAGACGGCAAGAACTATTATTTAGTCATGGTGGTAGCGCAATCTAAGTATGCACGAGTGATGCAGTATTCTTTAGACTTAGTTGAGGTTCAACCATTAAAAACGGAATCTTTAATCGTAACCGTTAGTAAAATGACCAAAGATATTGGGGAATCCGGTAAGGTAGTTCTTGATGGTCTTTATTTCGAAAACGATTCTGCAGCTTTAACTGATGTCTCTGGCCCAGCGTTGAAGATCATCGCAGAATATCTCAATGCGCATAAGGCACTCAAGTTTCTTGTGGTCGGACATACCGATACCAAAGGCAGCTACAACTATAATCAACGCTTATCGCAACAACGTGCTCAATCGGTGATTAAAGCGCTCGTGGATAATTATAAAGTTAATGCGGAATCTTTAAAAGGGATAGGAATTGCCTTTGCTTCGCCAAAGGCAACAAACAATACGAAAAGTGGTCGAAGTCAGAATCGCCGAGTTGAGCTCGTTCAAGTTGAAGCGTTTTGAGTTGGCTCACTCAATCAGTGCTTTGTATTAGAAATTTTATTGAATAGTTAAAGGAATAACCGATGCAAAAAAGGATTATCAGTCTTCTCGTTTCGTTTCAATGTTTTGTGGTGTTACCTTCCTTAGCGATCACTTTTCATGATGACTATGAGTCTCAGTCAACTCAAATGTTTAGTAGTATTGAGCCTCTAAACCAAGTAATGGATTACGTCGCAGAGGTCAATGAACCATTACTGAGTTCAGGGCAAGTTGTTTTCACTCGAGAAATGCAAATGCGAGCTGTCAATGCTGCGAATCAAATTATTTCCTCGGTTGCCCAAGCGCATGCGTTTTCGGCTTCAATCCAGGAGGTTGCACTAAGACCAGATGAGTGTGCCGCAGCTCTTGCAGACATCGCGGTGAAACTTGAACAATCAAGGCAACTCGTGAATGTTTTTGAAAACCTTGACGTAGATGGAGAGGACAAAGCTGAAGCAATGTCGGCTTTAGCGATAGAGTTTATGTCAATTCCATTCATGGTGAGCGAAGCGACAATTGGAATGCTCACCGTTTGTTCGATGCAACCAGGCCCCTCTAATTAAGATACGACATTCTTAGTCTCTATTTGACTCTTTCAAAAATACTCAATATCTAATGCCTGCTTGTCTTCAAGAATCTTAATAACAAGGATATTTTAATGTCATACGTTTTCCTGGCACAAATCGTCGAATCCTCAAATGGGACAGTAAAGCAAATTAATAAACAGCATTTTTGTGTTGAGCTATCAGCATTAGTTGAATTGCTATCGGTCAAAGAGTTACGCGCAATATTTGACGAATGTATTGCTAATGGTCTTAATATTGACTGTATCACTAAAGCAAATGCTTCGGCTTATGAAGATTCACGATTCGAACATGTGTCTTTTAAGCCCGATGATGTGAAAGCCCAATTGATATCCTTGTTAGAAAGCTTAGAAGCTGTCGATGTTTTAAAAGAATATTGTCATTATCAAGGTGTTTTTGATGAAGGTGGTAACGAAATTCAGGAAGCGATCGCTGAAATCAAAACTGAGGGTGTGGTGCGAGATTTTTACGGACGAATTAGCGCTTACGGGATAACTGAAGACTTTTCGGGACGTTCGACGCTAAATAAAAAAGAGCAAACAACTTTTCATCTCGATTCAAGTGAGGTCAGTCTTTTTAGGCCTATTAATGAAAAGAAAGGGATAATAGATATCGGTGGTGAATACAATTGGGAATTTAAGGAAGGTTTTGCATACGACCTGGATAAGAAAAAGTGGATAAAAGACGCCGCGATACCGAGAGGCCCGTTTAAAAATATAAGCAGTATTCATCAGTGTTGCCCTGCCAGTCTTGAAGAGGTCTTAGGAAAGATAATGCTATATTGTTACGACTTCCCTTTTCAAGATGTTGGCCCGCTTATTGTGGATGCGCAAACATTCAAGGCTATAACCCCATTTAAAATTGAACTACAAGAGGGTATGCGGTTGTATCGAACCAACGAAAAGGTCATCGGTACATACTCTAGAGGAGAACAACTCGATTGGCGTCTTAAAAAAGAGTCTTTTCTTGAGTGGTTGAGAAAAGAAGCCATGCTAATTTTGGAACTTTGTGATCGTGCTAATAGAGAAGACTTAGAGATTCAATTTATAGAAGGTTAAAGCTTACTGAATGATGCAAATTAAATGACACAGCCGACAAATGTCGCCAGTGTTTGTGTAGATTGGAGCATTACCAATTGCTTTAATAGCGACTTTGCTTTCAGTGGTTAATCGAGCACGTCTACTTTAAAAAGTTAGACAAATACGTCTTAAACGATAACTTAGATTCACATTTGCCTTGCATTACCAGACGACCTTTAATAGATTAGACAAGAATTGTTAATAAATCAGGCGAAGTAATTAATGAATAAAATGAAAATAGGTTTAGTGCTACTGGTTTTGCTCCAAATAAACGGAGTGGCCGCAACCGACTATTTGATACACGCCGGTCGTGTGTTAGATGTGAAGCAATTGGAAGTGAACAAATCGCAGTCCATTCGGATTAAAGACAATAAAATTGTGGCAGTTTTGGACGGGTATGTGCAACCTAAAGAGGGTGAGCAAGTCGTTGATTTAAAGTCGAAAACAGTAATGCCCGGCTTAATGGATATGCACGTACATCTATCCGGTCAGGGTAGCAAGAACTCTTATTCAGAAAAGTTTTTCATGAACGATACCGATGCCGCCTTGAGAAGTACGGTTTTTGCGAAAAAGACGCTTTATGCGGGTTTTACCACCGTACGCGATCTTGGCGAACACTATAAAGGTTTGCCGATTTCTTTGCGCAAAGCAATTGAACGAGGATATATCGAAGGGCCCAGAATCTATGCATCCGGTAAAAGTATTGCCACTACTGGGGGGCATGCTGACCCAACTAACGGGCTTCGCCACGATATGATGGGCGATCCGGGTCCCGAGCGAGGTGTTATCAATGGCCCTGCAGAGGCAATGAAGGCTGTACGCCAGCGATATAAAGAAGGCGCAGATGTCATTAAGTTGACGGTCACCGGCGGAGTCCTGAGCTTAGCGAAAAGCGGTTCTAACCCCCAGTTTACTGAAGAAGAGTTGCGCGCAGTTGTCGAAACTGCGAAAGATTATGATTTTGTTGTTGCGGTGCATGCACATGGAGCAGAGGGCATGAAACGTGCTGTCCGCGCTGGCGTTGATTCTGTAGAGCACGGTACTTACATGGACAATGAAACAATCCGCTTGATGAAAAAAAATGGCACTTATTACGTGCCAACGATCAGTGCCGGTAAATGGGTCGCCGAAAAAGCTGCGGAAGCGGGTTATTATCCGAAAGTGGTTCAACCAAAAGCGGCTGCCATTGGACCGAAAATACAAAGTACCTTTGCTAAAGCCTATGACAAAGGCGTCAAAATTGCTTTTGGCACGGATGCGGGGGTTTTCCCTCACGGGCTTAACGGTCGCGAATTCCGATATATGGTTGAGGCAGGCATGCCGGCATTTGAAGCGATTCAGTCGGCAACACTGAATACCGCGCAGCTGCTCAAAATCGAGGACCAAGTTGGAACGATAGAGCCAGGAATGTTGGCAGATATTGTTGCTGTTAATGGTGATCCTTTAAAAGACATCAAACTGATGGAGTCGGTCTCCTTCGTGATGAAAGACGGTAAAATCTATAAGAATCAATAACCTTCATGGCCCTCTCCAATTTCTCGAGAGGGCAATCCACAAGCTATGATTAATCTTTCCATATCAACCACTTACCTTAAACTGTGAAAAAAGTCTCATTTATTTATCAAGCATATCTAGTTTTTGCCGATAATTGAGATATCCGTTTAATCCTGATATCTGTGCGGTCGAGGGAATGATATCGAGGTAATCCACCTAGTGGGCCTTCTATGACACTAGTAATAATAAATATCGGAAATTAGTTAAACGGTTCATTAAATGTGTTGCATGTTCTTCGCTGACTAACAATCGATAATGTTTGTTGGGATTAGCGTCTAATTTGCTGGAAAAAGGGCTGCCTGATTCGAAAGGTCAGGTCCGCAAAGCTACCGGTCTAAGGGTGAAGTGTGAACCTAGGACAGCGGGGTTGCCAAAAAGCAAAGGGCCGTATCACAGGTCTTCTTTTTGTTCGATCTTGCGTTGCCTGGTGAATCAGGTATTGGGTTCAGACTTCCAATAAAAATTTGGAGTTGCCACATGCGCAAAAGAATTATCAGAACCGCTTTACGCCGACTAGGGTCGAGCGTTCTAACATTCTTTTTGTTGTCCGTTTCCGCTGCAATAAACGCCGCTTCCGTCAGTGGAATCGTCAAAGATCAGGCAGGAAATCCAATTGAAGGGGCAAGCGTTAGTCTCTATCAGGTTGTCGGTAATAACGTGACATTGGCGGGTAGTTTAACTCAAGTCGGTGCCGATGGCGCTTATTCATGGACTGTTGCTGATGGTGACTATTTCCTATTAACTTATTTTTATGCTGATGATGTCAGTATTGATGGCGAGCCCTACAATGCAACCCTCTCTTCTGAAGACTTTGTGGTAACAGGAGATTTAGTTAGAGATGTGACTTTTGATTTTGTGCAGTTATCTGGTCGCATAGTTGATGAAAACCAAGCACCGGTTTCAGGGGTTGAAGTGCAAACCAACAAACAATGGTTTGGTCCTGAAGTGGGCAGTCAAGGTAAGCTCTCTCAGCACAACGTTATCCATCAAAATTCAAGTAGTGTCTCTGATGTTAATGGAGACTATCAGGTTTTAGTTTTTTCAAGTGACACTTGTGTGGCGTCTGGCTATTACACGGAACCCAATGACTGCCTTTATGACGTGACCTATTCGCCAAGTGTGAATAGCGGATTTATCGAAAAGACTGTTAGTGATATCAATATCAATCAGAATGTTACTCAGGATGTCGAGTTAGCTTTTCAAGATCCGGTCGCGGCAAAAGTTCTCGCGGGTCCTTTTATTAAAAGTTTGACGAATACTTCAGTCGAAGTCATTTGGCAAACCGATAAACCTGCTTTGGGCTCAGTCGAGCTTGTTGGTGGTGCGACCATCGCCAGTGGTGTTTTAACACAATTCCATTCGGTAGCAATTGACGGACTCTCTGCTGCGACTAGTTATTCGGCAGTTGCGAAAACGATTGACGAAAATGGCAATGAGTCAATCGATAGGCCGTTTAATTTTACCACCGCTAGCACAGAAGATTCGACAGCGCCGCGCTTTGTACAAAATCCTTTTGCAACTGATCTGCGGGATGAGCAACTGACGGTTTCTTTTTGTGCGGATGAACCTGTTACTGGAACTCTCAATGTTGGGGAAGTTTCCGTTTCGCTACCTAGTCTATCGCGTTGTCATCAGGCTGAAGTATTCGACTTAATGCCGAATACCGACTATTTAGTCAATGCGGTAATTACTGATACAGCGGGTAATGGACCCACATCAAGTGTCGATATTGTGATACGAACACTTGCCGCGGCTGATTTAACGCCGCCACAACTGACATCAACTCCGATCGTTGTTGATATCTCTGACACCGCTGCGATCGTTTTATGGACCACCGATGAACCATCAACTAGTAGCGTTTCAGTGAATGATGGTTCGACATATCGAGTTATTCACAATAATGATCTTGTCACTATTCATTCCGTTCAAGTCACAGGGCTAACGGCAAGTTCGACTTACAACTTAGTAGCCTCTTCAAAAGATGCTGCCGGCAATGGTCCTGCAAACTCTGCGATCATTCAGTTTACTACTCAATCGGAACCTGATGTAACAGCACCGTTGATCTTAGGCCGGCCACTGATTCAAGATATTACTGACGTAAGCGCTAAAATAAGTTGGTTAACCGATGATTCCTCGACAACATTAGTTTTGTATGGTTCGAGTGAAAATGGATTAAGCCAAGTTGATATGTCACCTGGTTTTTCTACCCAGCACGAGCTAATTCTCACTGATTTAACGCCTGCAACCACTTATTACATTCAAGCTCAGTCAACTGATTTGGCGGCCAATAGCGTTACCAGTAATGTTTTTTCATTTACCACTGACACAGCCGGATTACCGCAACCGCCCAGTATCGTTACTGGACCCGTTATCGAACGACTCTATAGCGATAGCGTTACGCTTAACTGGTCAACTAACGTTAATGCCGACAGCCGTCTTGTTTGTGAATCTTTAGCGGGAACAAGTGAAGTTAATAAAACCGATCTCGTTAAAAATCATCGGCTGACGATGGTTGGTTTACTGGCAGAAACCGATTATCGCTGTGCTATTTATTCGACCGATGTGCGCGGCGTCATTTTAAATCAAACGCTCAGCTTTACTACGCCAGCCATTCCTGATGCAGTTCCGCCTCAATGCTCGGCGATTAATATTGCTGGGTATGGAGAAATCGCTGAGTTTACCTGGCAATCTGATGAGTTAGTTTCAGCGCAGCTGAGTTACAAAGTTAAAGCAGGCAACGAGTGGCGACAAAAAGTCGACTTCGAGGTCAAAGAAAATGGTGTATTTGTCTTATCAGGACTTACCCAAGAGACTGATTATGATCACCAGCTTACGCTAGTTGATTTATCGGGTAATGCGACAGATTGTAGTGCGGGAGAATTTAATTCTGGGGTACCGATCAGCATACCGAGCCCGAGCTTTACTATCGAACCATTCGTCGATCAGATTACCAGTGATTCAGCCGTAGTTAATTGGACTACCGAGAACTTCTCAACAGGTCAAGTGAGGTATGGACTGTCCGCAGGTAACTTAGACGAATTACAAGCGGATGTTGAGTTTACCGCTGAACATCGAGTGAATCTGATTGGTTTGTTACCAGACACGACTTACTATTTAGCAGTCGATGCATTGAATATTGAAGTCGCCAGCACGACTAGTAGCATTATTAGTTTTCAAACACGACCTTTACCGGTTAGCGAAGTTTTACCACCGAAAATAATTGCAGGCCCCTTTGTAAAAAATATTACCGATGTGTCAGCAGTTATCGAATGGACAACTGATCGTTTAGCTAATAGCCAGGTTGATATTGTTGGTGGAGATACTTTAATCAATGAAGACTTGGCAACTAATCATTCGATGGTTTTAGTTGGCTTAACGCCGGATACAGATTATCAAACGCTTGTATCATCGACGGATCAAAATGGCTTAACTTCAGAGACCAAACCCGCCAATTTTCGAACCCTACCAATTCCCGATACGATCCCGCCGAAGTTTATTAGTGGTCCGGACATTATCGCGATTGATTACAATAAGTTTACTTTAGAATTTTGTGCGGATGAGCCTGTTACTGCCATTGTATTGGTGAATGATACGAGCTACCCAATTAATGCAGCCTCAGTGTGTCACGAGTATACCGTTGAAGGATTGACACCTAACAGTGAATATCTTGTGGTTGTGGAAATTACTGATGTCGCTGGTAATGGACCGGTAGCCAGCGAGCCACTTCTGGTCGTAACTTTGCCATTTATTGATTTAGAAGCACCCATTATAACCGGACCTATTGTTACTGATATTACTGACACTTCTGCCATTGTGCGCTGGACGACGAACGAGGCTGCAGACAGTGGTGTTGAGTATACTGATGGTGTAATGGTTGATAGTTTGTTTAATGATGATCTTGTTAAAGAACATGTCATCTATTTGACTGGGCTCACACCAAACACGACTTATACATTAACCGCTGCCTCGAGTGATGCTTTTGGCAATGGACCAACAGTATCAGAACCTGTTGAATTCACCACTTTAGGTGAACCAGATACGACTCCACCTAAAATTATTGCGGGACCTTTCGTAGAAGATATTACTACGAGTAGCGCAGTCGTTCTTTGGACAACCGATGAAGCCGCAACAAGCGTTGTTCATCTTGGACTGAGCGAAAATGATTTAAATCAACAATTCACGGTCTCTGGATTTAATCAAGATCACATCGTGCCTTTGACAGGATTAACCGCTGATACTTTGTATTATTTCCAAGTTGAATCAAGCGATCCTTCCGGCAATACCGTGGTGAGCGATGTATTGAGTTTTAGAACCTTACAAGAATTACCGGCACCCTTAGCAATTATCAACGGACCGAATGTCGATAACGTGACTGATACTTCGTTAACCATTGGTTGGGAAACAAATTACAACGCTGATAGCCGATTAGTCTGCGAAACCGATAAGGTCGAAGGAGAAAATGTCGCTCAGCATTTATTACAGTCATTTTTCTTAAACAAAAACACGGCGAGAATAAGTCGTGTTGATGCGTCTAAAGCGATCAAAGATCAGTATATTGTTTTGTTGAAAGATAGTTATGCCCCTGCGGTGTTCGGTTCTGCCGATAGTCAAACGGTTATTCCTTTTAGTCAGCTGACTCTCGAACAAAGAAAACTTCAACTACAAACAACCGCGATGGAAATCGCCAATCAAGTTAATGGTGAAATCATTCAACAGTATCCTAATGCGGTGAATGGGTTTGTAATCAAAATGTCGCCTAGCGAATTGGTTGATTTGCAGAAGGACCCTCGCATTATGATGATTGAGCAAGATCAAGTGATGCGTGCCTATGATACTCAGTCAGGTGCCACCTGGGGACTTGATCGAATTGACCAACAAGATTTGCCGTTATCCACCGACTACACCTATCAACTTGATGGTTCTGGCGTTAATGCATACGTAATTGATACAGGCGTGAATATCGGTCACAGTGAATTTGTCGGTCGTGCGACATCGGGTTGGGATTTTGTCGACAACGATGCTGATGCTTCCGATTGTAATGGCCATGGTACTCATGTTGCCGGCTCACTTGGTGGCACGATTTATGGCGTTGCTAAAAACGTTAACATAACAGCAGTTAAGGTTTTAGGTTGTAATGGTTCTGGCTCGAATTCTGGTGTTATTGCAGGTGTCGATTGGGTTGCTGGGAACGCGTCATTGCCTGCAGTCGCTAATATGAGTTTGGGGGGCGGAAGCTCGCCTGCGCTAGATACGGCCGTTAACAATGCAATTAATACTGGCGTCACTTTTGTTGTTGCTGCGGGTAACTCGAATATTAATGCCTGCTATGGTTCACCGAACCGTGTTCCTGCCGCAATAACCGTTGCATCATCAACCGCTGCTGATGCTCGTTCAAGTTTTTCTAATTGGGGGGCCTGTGTTGATCTCTTTGCCCCGGGTTCTAGCATCAATGCCGCGTGGCATACAGGTGGTTTTAATACGATTAGCGGAACATCGATGGCTGCACCTCATGTTGCTGGTGCAGTCGCCATGTATTTACAAGCTAATCCCAGCGCACTGCCAAGTGAAGTGAGCAGTAGTTTAAGTGGCTTTGCAACTCAAGATAAAATTTCTAACCCAGCAGGTTCACCTAATCTGCTACTAAATGTCGAGTTTGATGGTGATAGCCAAACACCTCCGCCTCCACCACCACTGCCGGTTGAGAAAGTTCGTTTTGAAGTGAGTGATGACGCCCTAACGAAAATTCATTCATTGACATTAACGGGATTAACAGCAAGCACAAATTACCAATGTAGTGTTTATTCAACAGACATAGCTGGTGCCACCGTGTCTGCAGATATTAATGCATCGACAGGCGCGTCACCTGATACGATTCCGCCAAGTTGTAATGGAAGTGCTAGCATCACCGTGTATACCGATTCTGCGCTGATTGGCTGGGGAGCGAATGAGCCAACCATAGCCACCATTGAATATCGTGTGGTTGGTGAGCAAGACTGGCAGCGAGCAAGTACCATTAATTTCTTAGCTAATGATTCGTTATTGTTAACCGGATTAGCGTCTGAAACCAGTTACGAATATCAAGTTATTATTGAAGATCGTGCAGGTAATCAATCCTTGTGTATTGATGGAGAGTTTACGACTCTACCGGAAGAAGTCACACCGCTCCCTGTTTTCAGTATTCAACCTATTGTGAGCAATATTACTGAGACCAGCGCGACTGTCAGCTGGGCTACTTTAGATGCTTCAACAGGAGTCGTGCGTTACGGTTTGTCGGATACTAATCTGAATAATTCAAACGTTGACGCAAATCTATCGACAGAGCATAGTATTAATTTGCAAAACCTTGAGGGTAATACCACTTATTATCTGCAAGTCGATGCCCTGAATATTTTAAATCAATCAACTTCCAGTGCGATCATTAATTTTACCACACCGCATCCTAACAATGATTTAGATAATGACGGTATTATCAATGAAAATGATAATTGTCCGCTGGTACCCAATTCCGACCAACTTGATGCGGATGGAGACGGACGGGGAGATGTCTGTGATGATAGCGATGCGACCTTGCCGGGACCCAATGGCGCTAATCTTCGCGGTATAGTCACCGGTGAGGGTAGCCCGATCGAAGGTGCTGAAGTCACTTTATACAACCAAGATGCGCAAGCATTACAATCAGTAATGACTGCGGCTGATGGTTCTTATGAATTTCAATATCTATCATCTGGAGAATATTTAATCGGCGTAACACCGCCAAGTAATTCAGATTTCAGTGCACCACCTCTGGACACAATTTTGATTCAAGATGAGGATTTAGTGCACTGGATTACCTTGATTGGTGACGCTAATGTGTTATCCGGCCACTTAAAAGATCTTCAAGGTCGAGCAATCGATAATGTTCAAGTAAGCTTGCATTTACAAACCACTGGTAATCAAGTGGGTAATCGCGTGACGACTGACCAAAATGGTTATTTTGAATTTCCGGTTGCGCCGGGAACCTATAAATTGCGACCGCTGATCGATGTATTTGGCTCTCAAGCGCAAACTATTCCGAGTTATCCGGTTCCAGATTTTGCCTCAGTAATCGATGGTTTAGAAAATATATCAGTTACTGGCAACGTGACGATCGATCTTGAGCTCCCCTTTGTAATTCTTTCGGGTCAAACATTAGATACAGGTGGTAATCCAATTGCCGGCGTTGGTTTAACCATTCGCCATCAATATCAAGACTCAGGTCAAGGCTTTTACTTAGATAATTATGGTAGCGACTCGGGTAGTTATTCAATCTCCGACAATGCGGGTAACTTTAGCTTTGCACTCTTTGCCAATCAGTCATTCGACTTGGTTCTTGTTCCGCCAGCCAGCCGGTTGGACTTGGCTGCGACTTCATTCAGTAACGTTAATCTATCAACCGATACTAACCAAAACTTCACCTTAGTCGCAGGTGAAGCATTATCGGGTTACTTGAGAGATTCACAAGGTCGCGCAATAGACCATACCCAAGTAACATTGCACGACCAAATCAGTGACGATCAAATCGGTCGAGAAATTTATACTGATGAAAATGGCTTTTATCAGTTTCAAGTAGAGCCCGGAACTTACAAAATAAAACCACACCTGAATCCGTTTGGCGCTTCACTTGTTGGTGGTTCGCTACCCAGTTATCCATTACCAGATTTTGCCACAGAGTTATTTGCCGAAGAAAATATCGCCGTCACTGGGGCAACTACTCAAGATGTAGTAGTACCTTTGGCGATACTAACGGGAACAACCCTGGATAGTCTTGGCAATCCGGTCGCCGATGTCGCCCTAAAAATTAGTCACATTTTTCATGATAATAACTCAAGCTTCTACTTAGAAAGCGCTGGTACATCAGCGAATACGCACGCTAAATCCGATGCGAGTGGTAACTTCACAGTCGCTATGTTTGCCGACCAAGCGACGGATATCATTTTTACGCCGCCGATTGAAAACCGCGATGTCGCAGCGACTAAGTTTGCTGCTTATAGCATCAGTGGTGATAGCAGCGACACTTTCGTTATTTCAGGTGCGATTACCGTACCTGGAACACTGTCTGATTCGCAAGGTAATCCGATTGACAACGTTAAGTTGACGATCGTCGATCAAGTGAATAATCAGCCCGTTGATATTGATGTGGTTACTGATGCTAGTGGTTACTTTGAATTTAAAGTGGCTCCCGGTAATTACAAAATAAGACCTTACTTAACGGCCAATGATCCAGTAGAGCAAGCCTATCCTTTGCCTGACTTTGCGGCGGCTTATTATTTACCGAATAATTTGTCGGTAAGTGCTGTTACCGTTTTAGATATTGTACTCCCGATTTCAATTCTTTCTGGAAAAGCCTTGGATGCAAATGGTGTTGCTGTGCCGGGTGTTAAGTTGAGAAGCGATCATGCAGTGACTGATAGCGGAGTGAGTTATTACCTCGAGAATAGTGGTGATACGGTAAATAGTAACGCCCTGACGGATGAACAAGGTCAGTTTGGATTTGCCATTTTTAATAATCAACAGACTGATATTTTAGTTAATCCGCCATTGCAGTCTGGTTTCGCGATTACAAATGTCAGTCATGAAATTTCGCAGCAGACCTCAGAAACAATTTATTTGCTGCATACCGATAATGCGCCAATAATTATCGCGGGGCCGATAGTCAGAAAAATTACTGAGAACTCAGCGATAGTTGAATGGCAGACCGATAAACCTGGGACCAGTGTTTTAGATTTGTCTAATGGGACTGGTATTGAGCGCAGTGAGTTGAGTTTGAACCACTCAATAATACTGACGGGGTTAGATCCGATTACGCAATACTTCGTTGATGTTCATTCTGTCGATAAATCGGGCCAAGCAACCGCGACTCGCAGTACCAGCTTTACCACTTTGGATTTACCTGATAATAAAGCCCCTGAATTTGTTGAAGGTCCACATTTCGTGAATATCACTCACGAACACTTTGTCGTGTGGTTCTGTGCTAACGAGATTGTCACCGGTGAAATTGCTATTGGTGATGAAAGGTTTGAATTAAATAATCCAGGTGAGTGTCACGAATTATTGATTGATAATCGGTCGCCGAATACGCCGTATGAAGTCGTCGTTGAAATGACTGATTTAATTGGCAATGGCCCAACAGCGAGTCTGCCTAAAACGGTAACAACATTACCGGCACCGGATGTCAATCCGCCTGTGATATTACTCACCCCTATTGTTATCGATATTTCTGATACTGAAGCGACAGTGATTTGGACGACGGATGAGCCTTCAACCAGTGGTGTGTCTTATAATGATGGTGAGAATTTCCATGTCGTCACCGATGAAAACTTAGTGGTAGAACATTCAATCCCATTAGTTGATTTGTTACCTGAAACAACTTATTTGTTAACGGTTTCATCGACCGACGGAGAAGGCAATGGGCCGACGCTGAGTGGACAAATCAGCTTTACCACTCTGGCATCGCCTGATACTGAAGCTCCTGTTTTTTTGGGTAGTCCTTTAATTCAAAATATCACCCATCAAAGTGTTGTTATTCGTTGGGAAACTAGCGAACCAGCAACAACCATGTTGGTGATCGGTACCTCACCGGATGATCTGAATCAACTTGAATCGAAAAATGGCATGCGGACTTTCCATAATTTACCAGTAACAGGATTACAACCGGATACGGTCTATTACTTCCGAGTCAAAGCGCAGGATGCTGCTGGCAATATTAGAGAGAGTGAAGTGATGTCTTTCCGTACAAAAGTGCGCGGTCATCAAGGTAATCCTCATTTTATGGAAGATGTCAGAATCATAAAACTGACCTACAAAAAACTGATGGTTTATTGGCGAACTGATGTCAACGCTGATGGCCGTTTAGTGTGTACCGGTGGCGGTGAGACGCGCGAAGCTAATCAAGCGCGTCGAAGCAAGCATCACTATTTATACCTAACTAATCTTGTTCAGGGAGCGGTTTATCAAT
This sequence comes from Aliikangiella marina, assembly GCF_007004765.1. Taxonomy (GTDB): domain Bacteria; phylum Pseudomonadota; class Gammaproteobacteria; order Enterobacterales; family Kangiellaceae; genus Aliikangiella; species Aliikangiella marina. Next base: position 186,127 of record NZ_VIKR01000004.1, on the reverse strand, counting down.
GTAACGCATATTCAACTGATCATCATGGTTACACTGCTAGCGTGTCGCTCGAGCCTATTACTATTCCGTTAGCGAGCAGTTGTGGGGATGACGATGATGATTGTGATGATAATCTAAACTCATCCGCTGAAGGTTCAAACGCATTTCTAGAAACTTTGGCTGCGGATCCTGTGGTATCAACCCCGGTGGTTCGAGGTTTTGGTGATAAAGCAATTGTTGAAATGATGACAGATGAATTTACTTCGGTACTTGTTCAATACAGGAAAGTGGGAGAAACAACTTGGTCGCAAACGGGTAACCTTGTGCCTGCAGAGTCCCACGTAGTTGTAGTTTCAGGACTTGAACCTGCGACTAGTTATGAGTTGAAAGCGACGTTATCAGACTTTTCAGCGAATGTGACCGAAACGGATTTAGTGACTTTTGACACTGGAGTCGAATCTCATTTACTGGCCCCCGTGTTCTTAACACAGCCGGATGCAAGCTTTATTAGTGCTACCTCGGCGTTAGTCAGTTGGCAGAACACTGATTATGCATACGCACAAATAAAATTTGGAACGAGTGCGAGCAATTTAGTCGATAGAGAAGCTAATTTTGGAGCGTTCAATGAACATGCGGTAACCCTGGTTGAACTAGAACCTGCGACAACTTATTTTGTCGAAGTCATCGCTTACAACATCGCCGGTGAAGCAACCACAAGTGAATTACTGAGCTTTACAACCTCTGCGCTCAATACAGTCATTGATAGTGATGGCGACGGCATGACTGATGCTTGGGAAATAGCCAATGGATTAAATGCTCAAGACGCCAGCGATGCGGTACTCGATGATGATAATGATGGCTTATCGAATCTAGAAGAGTTTAATGCGCAAACCGATCCGGCTAACGCTGACAGCGATGGCGATGGTATGCCCGATGGATGGGAAGTTGATCGCGATCTGAATCCGAACGATGCCTCTGATGCAACCGAAGATAGAGACGGTGATGGGGTTTCAAATTTAGATGAATATTTAAATGCGTCGGATACCATCGCGCCAACAATTACGCTTGATTCTATTGTTACTATTAATGCGACAGGTGCGTTAACAGAAATTCCAACCAACAATGTCTCGGCTTCAGATAACGTCGATGGCGCTGTTGCTGTTGTTATTGACGGTGATAGCGAATTACGACCTGGTTCGCACCAAGTGGTTTGGAGTGCAGTAGATAGTTCAGGAAACCGGGCTATAGCCACTCAAACGGTTAATATTGTTCCTCAACTGCTGATCAGTGAAGGACGGGTTTCAGGCGAGGATAATTTGATTACCTTGGATGTCTCTTTATCCGGCGATGCCGCCATTTATCCTGTCGATATTCAGTTTACCCTTGATGGCAGCGTCTCGACCGATGACTATGTTTTAGTCGCGGGCGGTGGTTTGCAAGAGGGCTTTACCCAAAGCGGAGGAACCCTATCAATCACTAGTGACGATAAAACCAGTTTGCTCATTCAGATTGTTGAAGACAACTTGGCCGAAAGCGATGAGTTACTTAATATTAATTTGACCAGTGCATCCAACGCTGTGTTAGCGAGTAACACCACTCATCAAATTACGATTAGTGAATCGAATGCAACACCGAGAGTCTCTTTGAGTGCCGAACAAGGTGGCATTCAAGTGACCACTGTGACCCAGGATGGTGGTGAAGTTATCTTGTATGCTTCAATATCCGATGGTAATGCAATCGATAGTCACTCGGTTAATTGGAGCGGTGTGAACAATGCGACCATTGCTATTGATCCAATCGCTCACACTTTAACCTTTGATCCAACCTTAGTAGATATTGGTCTGTTTAGTTCTTCAGTGATTGTTTCTGATGATGGCGTACCGTCGGAATCGGTGAGCGCAACGATTAATCTTAATGTGATTGCGAGCGCACCTGCTTTATCAGCCAATGTCGATAGCGATGGAGATGGTTTATCTGATGCGGAAGAAGGGTTGCAGGATTCCGATAATGATGGCATTGCGGATTATCTTGATAGCATATCAACGGCAAACATTATTCAACTGGCAACTGGTGGGAACGGTAATAATCTATTGATGGAAGCTGATGCCGGTGTTGAGTTGGTGATGGGAGCGACGGCAGTCAGTAATAACCAAGGTGGAATCCATTTATCTGAATCATCATTAGAAAATAGTATTGCATACCAGTCCCATGGAAGTGATAACTTGTTTATTAATGTCGGGCGATGGTTTGATTTTGAAGTTCGCAATCTTCCAGTGATTGGACAGTCGGTTCAAGTCGTCATTGCATTGGCTGAGCCAATTCCGGCCAATGCGACTTACCGTAAACTTCATCCACTCAATGGTTGGCAAGATTTTGTAGTAGATAGTAATAACCGCTTGTATTCTACCGCAAGTAATTCTGGTGCTTGTCCTGCACCGGGAGACAGTGCTTATTCAATCGGACTGAATCAAGGCGACAACTGCTTGATGATGGTCATCGAAGATGGCGGCTTAAATGATGATGACGAGATAGCTAACGGCACCGTGGTTGACCCAGGAGGAATTGCACGACCGATTCCGGAAGCGCCTGAAGTATCAATTGTTACTGTGGCTAATGTAACTGAAGGCGATACTGTTTCGCTGGAAGCCGATGTAGTAAACAATGGCAATGCAATTGTTGCTTACCAATGGGAGCGAATTAGCGGTCCGATCATTAACATTAACAATGCTAACCAAGCGACTGCCAATATCACTAATGTCCCGGCTGGTAATATTGAGCTTCGTCTTTCAGTGACTGACGATAGAAGCCGAGTAGTTACTGATACCATTGTGATAATCGTAGCGGAAAAAGCCGATGAAACGACACAGCCAGAAACGAACAGTGGATCTGGTGGCGGCGGTGGTTCGTTTAGTTTTTATATGCTTCTACTGTGGCTTATTTTTAGTCAACGAAATAGCTCTAGGCGGTCTAGTCGGCAATAGGTTTTTATGCATAACAGGGACTGAATGTGAGTCCCTGCAACGTTTAAAACTTTAGTCTCGCTTTTCATAATTCTTTTCGCCTGCTTCAATACTGAAACTCAATCGATTTTGTGGTGGAATGAGTGGGCAGGTTGCATAATCGGTAAATGCGCAAGGGGGGTTATAAGCACGATTAAAGTCTAAAAGTATTTTGCCGCTTTCGTCAGGTCTGGCAAATTTTAGGTATCTGCCGGCATCATAAGTGTCTTTTCCGTTTGTCGTATCTCCGAAAAGCAAATAAAGCGGAGAGTCAGGTCCATAATCCACAACCTCTAATCGTCCCTTTTTACCCTTATAGGTAAAGTCGACGAAGCCCGCTGATTTTTCTTTGCGATTGGTGCCATAGACGGTAGCGACACTAATAATAGTGGGTTCTTTATGAGGCGTTAATTTGGCTTTCACAATAGCGGATTGATCGAATGGATAGAATTTGGAACCATGATAGGAATTCGCTATTGGCGAGTTATTATCGATTAAACGAATAGCATAGTTTCCTTCTCTTTCGATGACGAAAAATTCAAAGTTCTCAAAACTGACCGGTGTAGCTTCTTTGATTGAGAGTATGGCAGATTTTTTTATTTGCCCATCAATCATCAAGTTATTTAGCCTGCTTTCAAAAAACACTTGCTTGTTTTTTACTTGAATAATTCCTACCTGTTTAGGGGCGTGCGCGGGAAAGCGATGCTCATTGCTTGAATCGGAACCTAAACTATTTTCACCGGGCTCTAACCAATAAAGCCCAGCGAGTGATAACCAACCCCCTTTTCCTTTGAGCCCTTTTTCATAATCAGTTTTCCACTGTTGCCAATAACCCAGATAATCCGGTTGAGGATTTGAAGCGCAAGAAAAAAGCGAAAAAATAATGAGTGTTGTGACAACAAATTTTATTGTAGCCATTGGCTTAGCTCTGCAACTGAATAGATTGGTAAAGCATAACAAAAGACTCGCGCGGAGGAAAACTGCTGGTTTAGACACAAAAAAGCCTCTCAATCGAGAGGCTTTTTATTGAACCGTAAAAAACGTTTAAAGTTGATAGCTTATCGCTTCTCTAGCGAGTTGCTTGGCGTCATCACAGCGCTTAATATCAGACGAGTCAAACACGTATATTAAATCTTTTTTGTCTTGATAGTCGCTAAAAATTAATGTGATGTGCTCATCTGATTTGAGAGAACGCATTGTTGCGCCATAATCGCAAAGTGTTGAGATAATAGCATCAGATTTTAATTGGGTACTTTCGATGTATTTTTGGTCTCGTTTTTTCCGATATTCGGCCATCGATTTTTTGTACTCATCCATTTTATCATTGAGGACTTCGACTTTTTGCTCAAGCTCGCGCTTGACTTGTTCTAATTCTTTAGAGCGCTTTTCTTCTCGAACACTTTTACGTTCAAGGTTGCGTATTTCACGTTGTAGCTCTCTGACTTCACTGCGTTGCTCACGATGTCTCTCTCGCATTTCTTCTAATGCTTGCATCCGCTTTTCATAGGCTTCAAAGTATTCTTCATAATCAACTGAAAGATCTGGTACTGGCTCGACAACCGAGGGTGCTTCAGGTGGCATGGGGACTTCTGCCAGCGCATTGCCAACTTCTGAGGCAATTACACCGACCATTTGACCGATTCCTTCACCAAATGCTCCCCAGTCTGATTGACCGAAAGCATTGCGACCAAAATTGAATGTGAATACCATACCTTGTTTAGCTAAATAGGTCGCTTGAACCTTTTTTGAGCCTGGAAAGCGGACATTCTGAGTCGAAATATCCTCCAGAGAGGTTTCAAAAATTTTACTCATAATCCTAAGCTCTTTTTGAGCGCGGTTATAATCATCACTTGCTTGAACAACCGACGCCGTTCCGAGCATTGCGATTGCGCCTAGTGAAGCAACGAAAGTTGTCTTTAAGGATTTTTTGATTACTGCATGGGTTTTCATTACTTGTCTCCCTCAGAATAATTAGCAGACTGGATTAACTGACTAATGTACTGGTTATTTTCAATTTGATTTTGCGCGAGTGATAGCAACTCTTTATCGAGTTTGGCTTGATCTTCAAAACGTTGAGTCTGGATCCCGGTGACAATGAAGTTCAAATCATCGCGACGTTCTTCACGGGTTTTGTCGAGCATGTCAGCCATCATTAATTTACGGGCAGTATCTTGTTTATCTGCGGCGGCAACAAATCTAGCATCGAGCAGGGTGTCTTGTTGCTGCTTATATTCCGCTAACTTCCGCTCAACGATTGCATCGACATTAGCTTGGCTACCAAAAGCGATTTGTAGGCCGTTCTCACTTGTGGAAATGTTGACCTGAAAAACGACCATCAAAATTGCCATCGCTGAAGCTGCTAACGAAGTCCAATTCAGCCAACTGCTGGTCTGTTGACGTGGACGAACTGCATACTCTGTCCGATGCCATTCTGGTACAGGCTGATCTTGCCAGCGGGCGGCCGTTTGGGTTAACGCCACAGCATTAAGATAAGCCTCTTTACAACTGGGGCATTCAGCCATAGCGTCTTCGACTTGTTTGCGCATGACTGGCGACAGCTTACCATCAATGTAGTCGATTAGATGATCAGTAACTACTTGGTGATCACACAACATTTTGAACCTCCATATGGCCTTTCAATTTTTGCAAGGCGGCGTAAAGTCTGGTTTTTAGAGTGCTAACGGCGACGCCGGTTTGTTGGCTAATCTCTTCAAAGGTAAAATGTTGAAAAAATTTCAGCTCAACAACCATGCGATGCTCCTCTGAGAGTGTCGCTAGTACTTTCATAATTTGTTTGTTTTCTGCGTATTCTTCGTAATCAGAATGAGGCGAGTCATGTGTGTGAAACTCATCGTCCAACACATCGCCGGCTTGGTGTAATGGGTTTCTTCCTCGGGATCTTAAAAAGTCAGTCGTTTTGTTTGCGGCAATTCGCATCATCCAACTTTTAAATTTTCCGTCGCCGCGGTAAGCGGGTAAGTTCCGATAAACGGCAAGATAAACCTCTTGCATGAGGTCCATCGCGTCAGAGTTATTAAAGGTCATTCGGTAGCAGTAGTTGTACACCAGCCCTTCGTAACGCTTGACTAAAGAAACCCAACTAGACTGCGAGCCACCGAGCGCTTTTTCTATCAGTTTTTCGTCTTTTCTCAGCTGGAACATAGTTTTCCAATTAATTTATCATGATGAATATTAGTGAGTTGTTGCTTATGTCGACGATAGATTGCAAATAGTTTGGAAATTTTTGGATTTTTCTTATCGATCAGACGATATCTCTTCATTAGCGACCCATTGTTGCTGTAATAAGTGTAACTTAAACAAGCGTAGTGAGGCTAACTATATGAATATTAAGGATTTACAAAACTCTTAACAACTTTCCAGTGGTCAAACATTAAAAATGATATCATAATGATATCAAATAGAAATTTGGGGTTCTTATAAGGAGAACAATATGATTCAAGAAAAAGTGATAAAAGCGCCTAACGGGATTATGTTTTTGCTGGTTTTATTTATCGCGCAGGTTGCCAGTATTTTATTGATGGTCAACCTAGCGAAAACGGGACCGGTTGGCGCAATACTCAGTGGCCTTCTAGTGCTAGTTATATTTATTTGTTGGTTTGGGTTCTTTATGGTGAACCCAAAAGAAGGGCGAGTTTTACAATTGTTTGGTAAATATGTGGGTACCGTGCATGAGCCAGGCTTAAGGTGGGCAAATCCTTTTTATTCAAAGCTTCGTGTGTCGCTTCGAGTAAGAAACTTCGAAAGTGGTAAGTTAAAAGTTAACGATAAAAACGGTAATCCAATCGAAATTGCGGCAGTGATTGTATGGGAAGTTGTAGATACTGCTGAGGCTGTATTCCAAGTCGATGATTACGAAGACTTTGTCTCCATCCAAAGCGAGGCTGCCTTGAGAAATTTGGCGACTAGCTACGCCTATGACAATCATGAAGGAGAAACTATTGCACTACGCAGTAATCCCATCGAAATCTCTGATGCACTTAAAGATGAGGTGCAAGCGAGATTGGACAAAGCTGGCGTTAGAGTAATTGAGTCTAAAATTAGTCATTTAGCCTATGCGCCGGAGATAGCGAATGCAATGCTACGTCGCCAACAAGCAATGGCGATTATTGCAGCGCGCAAAAAGGTAGTAGAGGGGGCAGTCGGTATGGTTGAAATGGCGCTTCATCAACTAGCCGAAAGAGAAGTTGTCGATTTAGACTCTGAGCGACGCGCTGCGATGGTGAGCAATTTATTAGTCGTATTATGTAGTGATGACTCTGCGCAGCCAATCGTTAATGCTGGAAGCCTTTATTAAACACCCCTTAAGCTGAGTTGAAACAGATTAAACTCAGCTTTTTTCTGCTTATCGTTTGAGGTGATTTTAAGTGGCTAAAAAAGCTTTTCCATTAAGAATTAATCAAGAGGTTCTTGACGCGATGCAGCGTTGGGCTGATGATGAGTTGCGTAGCGTCAATGCTCAAATTGAATATGTTCTGCGTGATGCCTTGCGCAAAGCTGACCGAATCAAGTCCCCGACGTCCAGTCCTACCGAAATACCCGACCAGGAATGAGCGAGTCAATCCAAGACAATGTTTAGCCTTAAATAGCTCATTCTAATTATTTGTCCTAAGCAGCGCATTCTTTGATTTCTGAGGGGGATAGCGTCGCTCAAAAATCGCTATTTCCGTTGATAAAACCACTACAAGATAAGGGGATCTCGTCATAACGCCATTATTTAGCGTTATTTATGATTGCTTTTGCAACATTAAATAAATAATCTTCAAGGTAATAAAACGAAGTTAAAAAGACAGCAATAGCCAAGGCTTTTGAGGCAGGCGCCAAGACCTGGGACGGGGACTCTTTCTTGCGACTTAACAGTGAACGGCTTTTTGAGTCTTGCTTGTTAGTTTTTTGAGCGTTGATAAAAAGCTCAACTTCGCCAATATGACGACTATATAGCCAAACGACATTTTCCCGTTTGAGTTATTGCAGTTTGTTGATTGCCAATGTTTGGTGTGGGTTACTTTGGTTCATTCGGCAAGCTTTGAGCCATTTAGTGCCATCACTATGAGTACCTATTTTTTAGGTAAATTGTTCATATTTAGCGGACTAGCACTGGAACTAATTGATTTTTAAAGAAATTTGTAACAAATAAGGCCTTAAAACGACTAAAGTCATAGTGGTTTGACCTTTTTTTAGATAAATTGAAGAAAACTATTTTTAATCGAAACAGATACCGCTATCATATAGCGAATATTTTCAACTAAATTAGATAATTAGAATAAAGAGGATTGCAATAGCGATGCTTAAAATCCAATTCAAGGATCGAAGAAAGCCGGCTTTATGGTTGGTGGACTCTACGTTAAAAATTGGCTCCGATCCGAGTTGCGATATAGTTGTTGACGAAACGGGTGTTGACCCAACTCACGTCGAGTTAGATATTTCGCAAAACGAAATATTACTCCGTAATGTCAGTCCTCAAAGAAGTGTATTTATCAATGAAGTCCCGGTTGTAAAAGAACATATACTCGAGGCTTGGGATATCATTCGCCTCGGAACCTGTGAATTGGAAATCATGGATCCGCTTAAGGAGCGTCCAGAGAATATTCCAAGCCACAATGACCAAGCCACAGTAATCCGCCCAAGTGTGAGTCCGTGGATGTTTAAAGCGATGTCGCCGCCTCTGGACGGACAATATTTTTCTCTCGCTAGCGGGTTCACGATTGGACGAGAAGACAAAAACGATATTGTACTTCCGCTTGGTTATATTTCTCGGCAACACGCCCAGGTCGCGATAAGAAAAGACAAGCTTTATATCGAAGATATGAACTCATCCAATGGGACCTACGTTAACGACGAGCGAGTTAAGTCTTGTGAGCTACGCAACGGAGATCAAGTTCGGCTCGACGAGTTTTTATTTAGCGTTGTTGGCCCTGTGACCAAGGTTGACTCAAAACCAAGAACTATTGTTCGCGAAAAGAAAGCCAAAAAAGAAAAGAAGTCTGCCTCCAAAGTAGCAACTGGCAGAATGCAGCAAGAGCTCGCTTCGCAGAGAGTATTTTTCCATGGGTTGTCTACTGATGTTCAGGGAAAAGTATTTGAAATCACTAATGTGCATACTCATTTGTCTCGCATGCTCGGCCACCATTTGTCTCGCAGTGAAAAGAGTGTTTCTGCGCGACATGTCTATTTAAATGAGACAGACATTGGTTGGGAAGTGAAAAATGATGGTGCTTCAGATGGTCTTTTGATTAATGAAAAGATGCAGTCGCGGGCAGTACTCCAAGATGGCGATGAAATAATCGTCGGTGGTACTCGATTGAAATTTCAATCAGTGGGTGACCAACCGCTTAGTTATGGTACTGCTGTGCAAGAAAAATCATCGCCAACGGGACTAATTATTGGCGTGATCCTGGTTGCGGCGATTGCAGCAGGCGCGGCGTTTTTCTTAGGACTAATCTAGACGGTGTTTATCTAAGGGCGAGTTGTGAAGTGAGTCTTGTTTAAGCTCATTTCTCATTGCGGAGGGTTAAAAACCAACTCGGTGTGTTTCTGCATGAGTCTTTAAGCCAATACGTTTGACCTATTTGAATATCAATAGGATGACCAGGAGTATTATCACTCCGATTGCTATTCCAAGTGCCCCATAAAGCCAAAGACTGTCATCGCCTGATTTTACTTTGCGCACTTTTTTGCGTTTACTTGCGATGGGTAAATCCTCATCTCTCCCTTCACCCATTTTTGAGCGTTTTGCTCGGTTGACATCAGCGTTATATATGCGTAGCAACTCAACATAGACTTCTTGTGCGGATTGAATTCGATGCTGTGGATCAATGGCGAGCATATGGTCAACAAGCTTCTCAAGACGAAACGACACTTTTGGCGCTGTCGGTGGAAGCGGAATACTCGGCGGTACGCCAAACAACATATGATGAAAGATCGCGCCCAAACAATAGATATCATATTGTTCAGTGATTTTCTTATCACCGGGAGGCAAATAGGTTTTAGCAAGTTCAGGTTGATCATTGGTGTCATGTTTAACGCCAAAATCACAGATTTTTGGATTTTGTTTATCATCAAAAATAATGTTGTTGGGTAATAGGTTTCCGTGGAGAAGATTATTTTGATGAGCAAAGTCGATTGCTGAAGCAATTTTAATCGCTATCTCAAGAAAGTGGTTCTCATCGAAGTCTTGAATTAACTGAGCCGCTAGACTTCCTCCAGAGAGGTATTCTGAAATAATCGTTGCATTGTCGTTTGCTTGAGCTGCAGCAAAAATGTTTGCGATATTGGGGTGTTTTAAGCTAGTTAATAGTTTGGCTTCTTTGAGTCCCGAAACCTCACCCATCAATCGGCGGATAATTAATAGTTGCTTGTTACTTTTTTTCTGGAATAAGTAAACCCGCTTGTTGTTGGAGCGACTGAGTACATCGAGTAAGTTAAAGCTGGAAGAGAGATCTTTAGTTTCACTCGCGGCAGCTTTTATATTGGTCTGACCCAAGTGACTACCTTGAGAAATTCTCAGCAACTCGTCTCTGACTTCTGTGAGTGACTCGAAGCGATCGGCTGGGTTGTGACTGCAGCACTTATTGATTAATGCGACGAGTGATTTAGATTTTAATTCTTTAAGCCTATCGGGGTTAACTTTATTGGTGTCTGAGGTTGGTAAGCCGAACAAATCAAAAAACACTACACCAACTGAATAGATATCACTGGCGACCGTAGCTTTGTTGTAATTATCGTGTTGCTCTGGTGCGACATAGCCAGCGGTTCCAACAACGGTCGTGGGACTTTCGGAAGAAGCGTCTTCGTCGCCGACAAATGCAATGCCAAAGTCTAAGATTTTTGCATCGCCATGTTGATCAATAATGATGTTTGAAGGCTTAATATCACGATGAATCACACCATTTTTGTGTGCGTAGGCTAATCCTTTACATATCTGGATCGCGATATCAAATTTCTTGTTGATAGGTAACTCGCCATCACTGAGCATTAAAGCTAGGTCGATCCCAATTATTTTTTCCATCACAAAGAAGGGTTGGGAGTCTTCGCTTATACCTTTGTCATAAATTTGAACAATGTTCGGATGGTGAAGCTGCGCAATAATCAGCGACTCTCTTTCGAAAAGCTCTTTGGCTTCCGAATGAGATAAAAGCTGCTTACTCAGAAATTTAATTGCAACAGGCCGATTTAGCGAGATCTGAACGGCATCATAAATTTTTGCCATTCCACCACTTGCGAGCGCATTATTAATTTTATAGCCGGCTAATACGGGTAGGGTCATTTCGCTGTTTAGATCAACTTCTTGTGCTTTAAGCTTAGACCTAAATGTGCCAGCTTGCTGATAAATAACAAGTTTTTATAGATAAAAATCTCACTGAGGAGAATTAGGTAAAAAATTCTCCGCTATCATACACCTTGCACTGCCGCCTCCAATATGCTCGATGGTGGGGATATCACAAGCAACAATATCTCCGTGTTTCTCTAAAATACCAAGCTGTTTTTGGGTAAACCCGTTTAAAGCCGAAGTAGACATAACAATGCAGGGACTGTCATTGCGGTTTTTTAATTGAATAATGTTGCCACAAAAATTGTTACTCATTTGCTCTTCACTAATCATAATTAAGTCACGCGTTGTTTCTGCGAGCGCATTGATCGCTGATTGTGACTGGTCATTGGCGAGTAGCACATCTTTCGCAATTACCGCAAAATCTTCGCCACAACTCATTAACACGTTAGTATGATAAATGGGTTTACCATGAGAGCTTCGTGTTTCAAACCATTGGAGCCGGTACCCTTGTGTAGTGGCAAAGTCTCTCAAAGCTGAAAATTCGCAACGCTCAGAAACTGCGGCGAAGAGTTGCCCAGTTGGATGATGGAAAATCAGACTGCCAGTGCCCTCGAGTGCTTGGCCGTTTTGATAAGTCTGGCGAAGATCGACCAGCTGTTTGATTTCAAATTGTTTTTCCGACAATTGATTGACTAACTGTTCAACCTGAACTTCGGCTTGTCGATTGGGGGTTTTCATGGGGTAAATGATCAAACTGCCATCGGCTCGAGTTGAAAACCAGTTATTCGGGAAGACTGCGTCAGGGAGTTTAGTGGAAGTATGATTTTTACCGAGTACCGTAACATCAATTTTGTGACTTTCGATTTGTTCTACCATTGCATCAAACTCTCGAAGAGCGAGAACTTGAATGAGTTTTTCGTCTTCTTTTGGTCTGTGTTGGAACTCATTGTCCTGCCCCGTTTGTTCATTGAAACCAAAGTCGATTGGACGAACCATGACGATCGCATGAGTCAATTGTTGTTGACGGATATCTTGCATTGTTTGCGGCCCGGGATTGCAATAATTCTTTATCGTTAGGAGATAGGTGCTATTATCGCTCTTTTGACGCAAAAAAAAAGGCCTGCAAATGCAGGCCTTACTAGTAATTTGCTGTGAATAAATAGGACCAAAAAGGGTAGGAGGTCACAGCATCCACTAATAAACTCTGTTGGGACAGAAAAAATAAAAAAACAACTCTCAAAAAAGGTTTTTCAAAACCTGTGCTTATCAATCAAGGGCAGACTGTCCTGATAAGCGGAATACACCGATTGCGTATCCTTAAATCCATGACTAATCCCTTGTGAGGGTGCTGCGATCGTGACCGAAGCTATTAGTCTAGTTTGCAATTGCAAACTGTCCTGCGTACTGGAAAAATTTACTGTTTAACCGCTTGGCGGTTAGGCCAAGCTGAAAGTCTTTGCGAATGGCCAATCAGCACTATCAATCAAAGTCTTTACAGTGGTGCTCGTTGAACACGGGGCGAACTATACGGAGTTGATTGTGGGTTTTCAAACGATCGTTTATAATGTCTCGCATAAAAAAAACTAATCCGAATGTCTGTTCGTAATTTAACCAATGAGATTTTAGGTAGAAATATGGCAAGAAGACTGCCTCCCTTAAAAAGCTTGAGAGCCTTTGAAGCCGCGGCCCGGCACCTTAGTTTTACTCGTGCAGCCGATGAGCTATTTGTAACCCAAGCAGCAGTCAGTCATCAAATTAAATCGCTTGAAGACTTTCTTGGGGTTCAATTATTTATCCGAAGAAACCGCCAATTGCTGTTGACAGATGAAGGGCAAAATTATTGGCCTAAGATTCGCGATATATTTGAAATTTTGACTGCGGCAACCGACGAGCTTAAAGCTAATCGGGCGACTGGGGCGCTCACGGTCAGTGTCGTTCCGACTTTTGCGACGGTATGGCTCGTCCCCCGGTTATCTAAATTTAAACAGCTTTATCCAGATATCGAAGTACGTTTGAAAGCCAGTGACGAAACAGTTGATTTTGTCCGAGAAGATGTCGACATTGCTATATATTACGATACGGGTGATTACCCTGGAATGCACTCGGTTACTTTATTGAGCGAGCGATTGACGCCATTGTGTTCGCCTCAGCTGCTACAAGATGGAGGCGGTCCGCTTGAAAAACCGGAGGATCTCAAATTTCATACCTTATTGCATGATGGGACAACAGATGATTGGCGACGCTGGTTGAGGCTTGCTGGCGTCAAAGGGATTAATCTTAATCAGGGGCCGGTATTCAGCCACACCTCGATGGTTCAACAAGCGGCAATTTATGGACAAGGTATTGCAATGGGGCACCTTGTATTATCGCAAGCTGAAGTTCAAGCAGGGCGCTTAGTCAGACCATTTGAACTGACGATGGAAAGTGACTTTTCCTACGATATCGTATGCCCTGACGAATCTGCGGAAAGACCCAAGATAAAAGCGTTTACTGATTGGTTGTTAGAAACTGTTCGTCAAGAATCCGCCGCTCTGCTTTAAGTTAAGATTCTGCTCCAGGTGACTCAAGTGATCGTTAAGCACAATTTTTTGCACGATATTTAAAGCTGTAAGGAAATATAAACAGTGAGAACTTTCACTGGCTAATGAGTCTAAATGTTTAGCATAATCCGAATGCGTTTGATTTTAGGTTGAAATTCAATTGAAAAAGTTTTGGCAAAATAACAAAGGGTTTATTGTTGGCATATTCTTGCTGTTGTTCTTTCGAACCGCGGTTGCCGATTGGTACCATGTTCCCTCCGGCTCCATGCAGCCAAATGTTTTGATAGGTGACAGAGTTTGGGTCAATAAACTGGCTTATGACGTCAAAGTACCTTTTAGCGATATCAATCTAAATCATCACGCAGAGCCATTGCCAGGCGATGTAATTGTATTTCAATCAGCGCAAGCGGGGGATAGGCTGATAAAGCGTGTCGTTGGCGTTCCAGGTGACAAGGTCGCAATGCTCAATAACCGGCTTTTTATTAACGGCAAGCCAGTTGGAATCCAAGCGGTTGAATCCCACCAACTCTTCGATGAGTTTTTAAATGATCGTCAAGACGCGGCCTACTATAGTGAATCTCGGCCGAGTGGTGATTATGACCAAAACCATACAGTTGCAGAATCCAATGCGACGGCGACTAAACCATACTTTATTCGAATCAATCGGCGTGACTTTGGTTCGCCCGATAGTTTTCCCGAAGTAGAAATTCCACAGGGTTATTTTTGGGTCATGGGAGATAATCGCGATAATAGTGCTGACTCTAGAGTTATTGGGATGGTACCAAGAGATGAAGTTATCGGCAGAGCTGAACGGATTGTTATTTCGCTTGATGGAGATAATTTTTTTATGCCCAGAGACGGAAGGTACTGGGAAGCGCTTTAGTTGGGTTGCATAAAGGCCTACTCACCAAATCCTTGGTTGAACAAATCTTTAATTGCGAGACTAAATTCTGCCGCATCGGCCCCATAGCATTCAACCTTGATAACTGAACCTTTTGGCGCATTAAGCGTGAGTAGTTTGATGAGGCTATTCCCAGGCGCACTTCTACCTTGATGAGTCAGTGTCACCTCACATTCATATTGATCGACCAAGGCGACAATTTTCGCAGCTGCTCTTGCGTGCATTCCTTTTTGGTTTGTGACTTCGCAGAGAAAGCTGCCCATGCTGGGTTTAAGTGGACATCTCGCGATGTCGAATTTGAGTATTTGGATAGAGCTGTTTGAAGTTGGCCGCTAGTTTTTCGGCAAGGTAAACCGACCGATGCTGTCCGCCGGTGCAGCCGATAGCAACGGTTAAATAGTTGCGATTGTCCTCTTCGAACCTTGGAATCCAAGTTTGCAAAAATATTTTCAGTTGCCAGTAAAACTCTTGCGCATGAGGTTGCGATTCTAGATATTCAACAATGGGTTGATCTTTACCGGTGAAAGGACGAAGGCTTTCCTCCCAGTAAGGATTTGGCAGGCAACGGGCATCAAAGACAAAGTCAGCATCGTTAGGTGCCCCATTTTTGAATCCAAATGAAGTAAACAACAAACTGAGGTGTGACGATTCATCGCCAAGTACGCGTTGCATGATAACTTGACACAATTCATGTGGTGACTTGGAGGTGGTATCAATCACCAGTTGTGCATAGCGAGTGACGGGTTCGAGTCTTTGTTTTTCTTTTTGAATAGCTTCGGCGAGCGACAATCCCTCAGAAGTGAGCGGGTGACGACGTCTTGTCTCACTAAATCGCTTGAGCAAAGTGGCATCATTTGCGTCGATAAATATGACATCCAAGTCGAGCTTACTTGCAGTAATTTGTTGGATGAGTTTATCGAACTCTTCCACTGTGTGAGTGACATTGCGGGCATCCACGCCAATCGCTAAGCCAGGGTAGTGAGTATCAATTTGCTCGAGAAGCGCGGGAATCAGTTTAATCGGGATGTTATCAACACAATAGAAGCCTTGATCCTCTAATGCCCGCAACGCGACTGTTTTACCGGACCCCGATCGTCCGCTAACTATAATCCTTTTCATAGAGTTCAGTATCCCGCTTTATTGAGGGCAAATCAATAACAGAAATTTTACAAGTTATTCCTGCTTGAGAGCGGCTTTTTCAATAATCTCAAATAGGGCATCGCCACAGTGAGCGTGACGAATTTGTGATACCAAGCTTGGCTCAGATAATACTTTGGCGATTTCAGCAAGGCATTTTAATTGCTCTGCATCGGCCTGTTCCGGAACCAAGATGGCAAATATGATATCTACCGGTTGTCCATCAGGGGCGTCATAATCCACAGGGGTGTCAAGCAACAACAACACAGAGGTCGCTTTGGTACAAGCTTCCACCCGGCCATGCGGTATAGCAATGCCGTGGCCAAGCGCAGTGGTGCCCAATTTTTCTCTCGCGAACAAGCTTTCATAGATATCTTCAGCATGACAATTTATCGATTGTGCCATGACTTCACTGACTTTTTCGATAACTTTTTTCTTGCTCGATAAGCTAACGCTACAGAGGGTGGCTTCTGGCGTTAAAATTTGACTGATGTTCATCGGTTGAGTGGGTTTTGAAAGTTCTGGAGCCGAATTTTGCAAAGGGTAACATAATCGGCTCCATTAGTTTTAGTAAATTTTTACTAATTCAAGATTTTATTCGACTAATGTCGAATTAACTTTTCCTTATGCTTAATAACTTGTCGGTCTAACTTGTCGACTAGCGAGTCTATAGCGGCATACATGTCTTCAGACTCACTATTCGCAAAAATTTCTCCACCATTGACATTTAATTTGGCTTCTGCAATTTGTCTAAGTTTTTCTACCTGCAATATAACATGGACATTATTGATGTGATCGAAGTGGCGGCTGATCCGCTCGAACTTTTCGTGGACATAGTTTCTTAGCGAATCGGTGACGTCAAGGTGATGACCGGTAAGGTTGATTTGCATAGTAGTATTCCTTCTTTTGTTGACAGAAATATTAAGTTGTTGCCCTCAATTACAGACTAACGCCAAGAGGGAGTTGGCTTAATGCTTTAGATCAATTTTTTACGCTCGTTTGACGGTGGTATAGACATCGCTTCGCGATACTTAGCAACCGTGCGTCTGGCGACTTTGATTCCTTGTTCATTCAATAAGTTAGCTAACTTGCTATCGCTCAGTGGTTTGGCTTCATTTTCGGCACCAATAAGCTTTTTGATGACGGCGCGTATGGCTGTAGAAGAAGCTTCTCCGCCTGAGGTCGTTCCAACGTGGCTAGAAAAGAAATACTTGAGTTCAAATATTCCTCGCGGTGTGTGCATATATTTTTGAGTCGTTACCCGCGATATCGTTGACTCATGCATTTCGACTTCTTCCGCGATATCATTTAAAACCAGAGGCTTCATCGCCTCTTCGCCGTATTCTAAAAAGCCTACCTGCTTTTCAACGATGCTTGAAGCAACTTTTAGCAATGTTTCATTTCTACTTTGTAAGCTTTTGATAAACCACTTCGCATCTTGCAAATTATTTTTTAAGTAGACATTATCTGCACTATTGTCAGCTCGCTTGATAAGCGCAGCATAGGCATCATTGATTTTTAACTTGGGTGTGCAACCGCCATTTAGTTCAACGGTCCAAATTCCTTTACTATCTTTCTTAACAAATACATCGGGAGTGATGTATTGTGCGGTATTTTGATTAATCTGATTGCCGGGCCGAGGGTCAAGTGATTGAATAATCGACAACGCACCTTTCAGTTGGCTTTCTGAGATTCCCATATTGCGCATAATTTGTCGATAGTTTCGGCTGGAAAGGAGCTCAAATTCACTGTCTAATAACTTAGCCGCTAGCGTGGATTCAGCAGTAGTTTCATCGAGTCTTTTGAGCTGGATTTGCAGGCACTCTTTAAGATCTCTAGCGGCAATTCCCGCAGGTTCAAAGCTTTGCAGCAGGTGTAACACTGCTTTGACTTCCTCGATTTCGACTGTTTGTTCATCTTCATCAGATTCGAGTTCTTCATGCATCATCTCTACGACGTCTTCCAAAGGCGCTCTGACGTAGCCACGTTCGTCGATAGCGTCAATCAAAACCGTTGCTATTGCCAGGTCAACTTCCGATAAGTTCATCATTTCTACTTGCCATTGAAGCTGATCCTGAAGTGATTCGCTGGTCTCTCCTTGATATTCATAATGACTGTTAGGATCAGAGTTTTGCGCTGATGTCGTACCTTGAGATACATAACCCCAATCTTCCCACTGACTGTCTGTTTCTAAATCATTGGTGATTTTGTCATCAGCGAGTTTGTCGGATGAATCGGTGATTTCAGCATTATTGGCTGCGTCAGATGTTTCGTTGGTCGAACTATTTGAGTCGGATTCTGAAGAGATACCTTCTTCGTTAGATTCGCCCTCAAGCAAAGGGTTGGAATCTAGAATCTCTTGAATTTCGCTTTGTAGATCTAAACTCGAAAGTTGCAAAAGCTTGATGGCTTGTTGCAACTGGGGGGTCATCGTCAGTGACTGACTGATTTTTAATTGTAAAGATTGTTTCATTAATATTGTTTTCCGGAGGCCAATATATTATTGCCTCTCTTTGTTATAACTATAGCAGTTATTTGAACCAAAAGCGGAAAATAATCTGACATCGAATAAGCTTAACAATTTCCTTTGTTATTACTATTTATATTAAGGTCTTATTGCGCGGTTTCAAGTAAAATTGTCTTAAAATACGACTTATTGCTAGAAAGCAATAACTTATCGGAGCCTTATGACCTCACTTCATAAAGCTTGGATAAAAAAGCAACAAAATGTGAGTCTAAAGCAGCGCCTTACAATCGGAAATTTTCGCCCAAATATACTTTTTTGACTTGAGCATTGGCGAGAATTTCCTCTGGCTTACCTTCTGCGAGCAGTCGGCCGGATTCAACGATGTAGGCTCTCTCACAAACATCAAGTGTTTCCCGAACATTGTGGTCGGTAATTAAAACGCCTAAACCTCGATCTCTTAGATGTTGAATGATATGTTTGATTTCTCCTACTGAGATTGGATCGACGCCTGCAAATGGTTCATCTAGCAATATAAATTTGGGATCATTCGCGAGTGCGCGAGCAATCTCGACGCGGCGTCTTTCACCGCCTGAAAGGGCCATGCCTAAACTCTTTTGAATATGAGTTATTTGAAATTCCTCGAGTAACTCTTGCATCTTTTGCTGGCGATCTTGTTGCGATAGTTTTGGGTTCAGCTCTAAGATGGCTAAGATATTTTGCTCGACGGTTAACTTACGAAACACGGAAGCTTCCTGTGGAAGGTATCCAATTCCCATATTGGCTCTTTCATGCATTGCCGCTTCGGTAATGTTTTGATTGTCTAAAAATATTTCCCCATCATCAGCATTGACTAAGCCAACGATCATGTAAAAAGAGGTTGTTTTTCCTGCGCCGTTCGGTCCGAGCAGGCCAACTATTTCTCCCATATTGACTTGCATTGAAACATCGGAAACCACTTTTCGACCGGAATAAATTTTTGCCAGATGTTTGGCTGACAGTTGGCTCATGCTTGTTAACTCTACTTATTAGCTTTCGATTGGATTATCTCGACTTGGCGCTTGTCGGATTTTGGAACCTGAAGAATACGGGTTTTCATATTATATATGACTTTTTCAGCTCTCAAGGTTTCTCTTTCGCTGTTGACGATTACATCGCCGATAAGTTCAAACAATTCCGATTGTTTGTTGTAAATCAACTGATTGGCTTTGGCGCTAATACTGCTTTTATCAGCCTGCATAATTGCTACTTCAAGTGGTGAACCAGACACTGATAAACTGAAGTCTGTTGACTGTTTCCAAGACAATTTGTCACCTTTGATATCGATGGTTTCTTGACGTTCATTGACTTGTTTGATGTGAACATTTTGTGAAGCTAGGATTGTTTCGGATTGATATTCAATATTCAACGCTTGCAAATTGGTGGATAATTGTTGCGCTTGGTTGGTGTCTTCGAAGCTGGCGGGTTGACCGTTAACAATAATTGTCTCTCGTTTGCTTTGCGGGTCGCGCATAGCAATGAGTTGGTCACCTTTTAAGGTGAGGTTTTGAAAGGTTAAGACCGCATTACCAAAATATTTCATTTGGTTGTTAGCAATATCCCAAGAGGAACTATCTCCGGTGATTTTCCGAGTCTCCTGACTGTGCGCTGGTAATGTCACCAAGAGCATCATTAACCCTAACAGGCTGTTGCACTTTAAGTTGCTATTCATTAGAGGTTTCCACTGTTTCAACAGGCCCCTGCAATTCAATTTGTTCTTCTTTAAAACGAGCATCCATCCCTTTGGCGATGGTTCTAGTATTCGCATTTTCAATAATCACCTGATCTCGTGTTGAGGCGATATTGTTTGCCATATCGATCAGTAAGGTATCGGTTTTCAACTCACCACTTTGGATAGTATCTTTTCTGAACAAACGAGTGTTAGTTTTGAGTTCCAATTGATTAGTTTTGTGGCTGAGCTTTCCTGTTTCGGCGCTAATTTGCCAAGCCGACTGATTATCGCTCATTATGATGATTCTAGGCTGAACAATTTCTGAATAATCATCGAGCTTATAATGTTCCATTTTAACCGCACTGAGTTGACTTTCGATTTTACCTGACGATGCATATTGTTTAACTTTTACGTCTTGGAAATAGTAGTCTGCATCGGATAGTTCTGTCGCTTCTGGCGTTAAGGTAACTACACTTGGTTGCCAGTAGTTAACAGACAGTATAATCGCTGTTATTGATGCAAGGATTGCAGCTTTGGTTCGTTTTCTCATTGCAAGTAACTTTTCAAAAGACTGTCAAGTTTACCTTGTGCATCAAGCAACATATCAGCGGCTTCGCGTACCGCACCTTGACCACCATTTTTGCTGGAAACCCAGTCAGCGTTGTGTCTCACAAAGTCATGTGCATCATTTACCGCTAATCCAAGTCCGGCTTTTTTCATCAAAGGTAAATCGGGCAAATCATCGCCGATGTGAGCAACTTCTTCAGACGAGAGCTCGAGTGATTCGATAATTTCTTGAAAGGTAGCACGTTTGTCGGAACGACCTTGGTAGAGGATTGTTATACCCAGTTCTTTAGCTCGGTGAGTAACAATGTTAGATTCTCTTCCGGTGATAATAGCGACTTTGATCCCAGACTTCTGCAACAGCTTTATTCCTAAACCATCTTTGATATTAAAGTTTTTAAGTTCGTCTCCTTGGTTAGAGAAATAAACTTTACCATCGCTCAAAACCCCATCAACATCGCAAATAAGCAGCTTAATTTTTTGCGCTTTAGCAATGAGGGTGTCATTCGTATTGGTTGTCATTTAAACCACTCCTGCTTTCAACAAATCATGCATGTTTAAAGCTCCGATTGGTTTTTCTACCTCATCGACTACAACTAAGGCGTTAATGGCATGAGTCTCCATTAACTGTAAGGCTTCGGCTGCCAGTTTACCGGCATTAATTGTTTTTGGTGAATGGGTCATCACTTGATTGATCGGTGTCGAACTAAAATCAAGCCCCTTCGCAAGTGTTCTGCGCAGATCGCCATCGGTGAAAATACCGATAAGCTTGCCTTCAGCGTTGACCACGCAAGTCATGCCTAGTCTTTTTTCAGTCATTTCAAGTAACGAATTAGTTAATGAGGTTGTTTCACTCACCAACGGCATTAATTCGCCATGATGCATGATATCTTCGACTTTGAGTAATAATTTGCGGCCAAGGCTTCCACCGGGGTGCGAGAGGGCAAAATCATCTTCGGTGAATCCCCTTGCTTGCAACAGTGCCACAGCGAGCGCGTCACCCATTACTAACGCGACTGTTGTCGATGCAGTTGGCGCTAGATTCATTGGACAAGCTTCCTTATCAACGCTGGTATCCAAGTTCACATTTGCGAATTTTGATAGCGTTGATTTTGGATTGCCGGTCATACTAATTAATGGCACATTGAGGCGTTTTATCACGGGAAGTAGGGAAGTGACTTCGGCTGTTTCTCCAGAGTTGGATAAAGCGAGTACGACGTCATCCGCTGTGATCATTCCCAGATCCCCATGGCTCGCTTCGCCAGGATGAACAAAAAACGCGGGGCTGCCTGTGCTGGCAAGAGTCGCGGCGATTTTATTACCGATATGGCCAGATTTACCCATACCAATAACCACGATTCGCCCTTGGCAGTTGAATAATAACTGACAGGCATCTGCAAAGTTTTTATCAATACTCTTTTGTAATGCCGCGACAGCGGCTTTCTCAACTTCAATGACTTGAATGCCATTTTTTACAAAATCTTCAGCTTGCGACATAAATAACCTATAGAAAAATCGCACCCCAGTAACCTATTGAATGACTTGCAACAGTCAATCCAATCAAAGGAAATGGTTAATTTTCAATGAGGTAGAGTATATCGCTAAAAAGGGTCGATTATTAGCTATTTTTTAGACTTGCGAAGCAGTAAAGAACTGATAGAACTGATAGCCGATGAATAAACAGAGCAAGATTGAACCTTCAAGCCGGGTAATTTCTCCAGGTTCGCCTTTTCTTCCCCACGCCATAAAACTGACGGCAACAATTAACCCAAACATAAATGAGTAATCAATGAGCAGGTATTGAGGTGCAACGTCGACCAAGGTAACGACTGCTGGTGTGCCCAGCACGGCCAACAAGTTGAAGATGTTGGAACCAATAACGTTACCAATTGCTAATTCATGTTCGCCTTTAAGGACGCCGGTAATTGAGGCTGCGAGCTCCGGAAGGCTGGTCCCAACAGCGACAATCGTGACGCCGATGAGAAAATCGCTGACACCAAACTCATAAGCGATTGCGGTGGCGCCATTGACGAGTAATTTAGAGCTAAGTTGGAGGATGATCAAACCGACGATAACCCATAGTATTGCTTTCCAATTGGGCATTTGTTCCGGAAGCTCTTCAATCAACTCTTCGAGCATCAGGTCGTCTTTGGCTCTGCCTTTGATTGCCGAGTGGGTTAGCCAAGCAATGTAAGCAAACAATGAAAAAAGGAGAATGATTCCGTCGGTTAGGTCGAGCTGATGGTCAGCCATAAGTGCGAAAGCTAATAACATGACACCAAATAGGACAGGAATTTCTCGTTTGAGCATCTGGGATTGAACCACTAATGGAGTGACAATTGCGGCAATACCCAAAACCATGCCAACATTAGCGATATTCGAGCCAATGGCATTTCCAATTGCCAGGCCAGGCGTTCCTTTCATTGCGGCATTAAACGAGACAATAATTTCAGGTGCAGAAGAGCCCATCGCGACGATGGTTAAGCCAACAATCAAAGGGGAAATTCCGAAATTTCTCGCAATGGCAGCTGCACCATCGGTAAATCTATCTGCACTCCACACCAATAGGGAGATGCCCGAAATGACCATTGCGAAATAAAGTAGCATTTGTGTGATGTAAACCCGACTATCCCAAAATACTGCGCTATAAAATTATCATGTGCGCTAATTGCCTGATTATCAAGCAAAAATATGTTTCAATCCGTTAAGTTTGTAAACCCGTGCGCAGTTTTATAGGGCGTTTTTGAGCAGTTATTTTTGTGTCTAATTGTTAAAAGTCGGCCATTATACCCATATATGAGATTCATGTATGAAAATTTTATTGTTTCAGATCGTTACGAGATTGAAACGCAAGTCACTTACACATTGAGATAGATTCGATGTACAATGTGCCGCAATTCCAAATTAATCATTTTTTGAGCCGTAAAATGACAGAATCAGATGTTAAAAATAAGATTGAAGCTGGCTTGGATTGTCACTCAGTGACAGTCGCCGGAGATGGATATCACTTTGAAGCAACAGTCGTTTCGTCTGCCTTTGAAGGTAAAAGACCCGTTGCCAGACAGCAAATGGTATACGCTACTGTTCAAGAAGAAATCGCTTCAGGTGATCTTCATGCAATATCTTTAAAAACATTGACCCCTGCTGAAGCAGGTCTTTAACCTGCTTTATCTGAGGAAAACCGATGGATAAACTACAAATTACTGGCGGATCGCAGCTTGATGGCGCTATTCGCATTTCAGGCGCAAAGAATGCCGCTTTACCAATCTTAATGTCGACACTGCTCGCAGAGGGTGAAACTTCGATTGGTAACGTACCGCATTTAAATGACGTTACAACAACGCTTGAGCTACTGGGAATACTTGGTAACTCTATGACCCTTGATGAAAAGATGACTGTGCGCATCGACACCAGCACAATTCATTCTTTTGAAGCGCCCTACGAGCTAGTCAAAACAATGCGGGCGTCTATCTTAGTACTTGGGCCGTTACTTGCGCGGTTTGGTCAAGCTGATGTATCGCTGCCGGGTGGCTGTGCAATTGGTTCGCGTCCGGTTGATTTACACATCAAAGGCATGCAGGCAATGGGAGCACAGGTCGATGTAACCGATGGCTACGTCAAAGCAAGAGCGCCTGAAGGATTAAAAGGCGCAAAAATTTTCATGGACACAGTGAGTGTGACCGGTACGGAAAATATATTGATGGCCGCAACGCTCGCCAAAGGAACAAGCATCATCGAGAATGCCGCTCGCGAACCTGAGGTTGTCGATTTAGCAAATTGCTTGAAAGCCATGGGCGCCAAGATTGAGGGTGCCGGTACCGATATCATTACGGTAGAAGGGGTAGAGAAACTGCACGGATGTCATCATGATGTGTTGCCTGATCGCATCGAGACTGGCTCTTATTTGGTCGCAGCGGCCATTACTGGAGGCAGAGTTAAGTTGAGAGATACGAACCCTGACATCTTAGAATCGGTGTTACTGAAACTCGAAGAGGCTGGAGCAGAAATCAAAACCGGCAAGGATTGGATTGAATTAGATATGCATGGCAAACGTCCTAAAGCTGTGGACATTACGACTGCACCTTATCCGGGATTTCCGACTGATATGCAAGCTCAGTTTACTGCAATGAATGCGGTAGCAGAAGGAACTGGAGTTATCACTGAAACTATTTTTGAAAACCGCTTCATGCATGTAAGCGAAATGCAGAGAATGGGCGCCGATATTACAATTCAGGGTAATTCTGCAATTTGTCGAGGCGTTGATAGCTTGACCTCAGCGCAAGTAATGGCAACTGACTTACGAGCTTCTGCAAGCTTAGTATTGGCAGGATTAGTCGCCAAGGGAGAAACCTTAGTCGACAGAATCTACCACATCGATCGCGGCTATGAATGTATTGAAGAAAAGCTTCAGCTAATGGGCGCGAGTATTCGTCGAGTGCCATAAGGCATTTAAGTGAGAATTAAAAAAGGAAGGTTTTAACCTTCCTTTTTTTGTTTTTAATTAACGATTTTCAGTATTTGTACAGCTACGCTGTTATGGCTGTGTGTTATCGGGACGCTCCCGCAATTGAACATTAATCTTCATTCGGTTGTTCTTGCGAATAATGTCTAAGGTTATTTTTTTGCCAATAGGTAATTTAGTATAAAGTCGATAAAAGGCCTCAACCCCACTGATTTTTATGCCATCGAGGTGGGTGACATAGTCTCCAATGATTAAGTCAGCTTCTGCGGCAGGACTTCCAGGAACAATACTGCGAACAAAAAAGCCGGTTTTATAGGGAATGTTTGGGAACAACCTTTCATGATCACTTTGGATGAGTTCGGTGGCCTCAATTCCCGACCAGTTACGTTGAAAACGACCAATCTTAATGATGCTGGCGACTATTTCTTGCACCGTATCAATCGGAATCGCAAAGTTGACGCCGGTTTGAGCCAAGCTGGAGCCCAAGTTAACTTTCGAGTGGTTGATTCCTATCACCTCGCCACGGGTATTAATTAATGCCCCGCCCGAGTTACCACTGTTTATTGCCGCATCAGTTTGTATTCTCGGATCGAAGCCTGAATAGGTAATCGCACTGACAATGCCTAAAGAAACCGATTGATTTTGTCCGAACGGACTACCAATAGCCATTACCAAGTCGCCGGTATCGACCGTTTCGGAGTCAGCGAAAACTGCTGGTGTTAAATCACTTAAGTCGGTTTTAAGCACGGCTATATCGGTTTCTTTATCAAAGCCGATAATTTCAGTAAATCGCTTTCTACCGTCAGGAAGGTTGACACTAATTTGTTCTGCATTAGCAACAACATGGTAGTTGGTGACGATGTAGCCTTCTTTGCTGATTACTACCCCAGAGCCGAATCCAACACCATAATCAAAAATTCTTTGGTCGCTAGAAAGTTGCGCACTATCCCGAAATCCTTTTGGCCGAAATACATTGATGCTAACAACTGACGAAGAGACTTTTTGGACCGCCTCGGAAAACGAAATATCGGTTATATTGAGGTGCGGAACTTCTTCATGCGGAGTTTTTTCTTGAGTTTGTTGCAGATAAAACTGCCAGGCACTCTGTGCACTTTGCCAATTAAATGAAAGCTTGCTGTTTGGCATAAAAAATAAAACCAATAGGCCCGCAACCAATCCAAGAATGGCATATTTAATTATAAATTTAAGGTTTTTTAGGTATTGCATGAATAACGATTATACACAGGTTGATGATAATTGTTTGTCTATTCAATTTTTAGTTGTTGAAAGTCAACAGCTTATCCAATAACCCGAAGAGCATGCGAAGAATGAAGCTTGTGGCTTCAAGCGCTTTTACGCAAAATGTCCAGGCGTTGAATTGGTAGACAAAGTTAATTTTGCTAAGTTCGTTTTGTTTCTTTGAGTCTGCTTTGTTTGTGAGTTTGAACTTGTATTTATTGTTTTACGGCTATTGCTTGATGCCTATCGCTTAGCCCTAATTTCTATGTGCATTGCTCTAAGTGTCTATTTTTAAATAACTTTTCACACAAATGTATTTCTACGAATCTATGGCTGTTGCTATTTTGTAGCTACCCAGGCGCTAAGCACCGCAATCCTATCAAAGGATTCGCCAAATTAAAGTGATAAATTGCACATAGCGATCGTTTTGATATTAGGCAACTAAGATAGGGGTAATCTTGAACCATAAAAAAAGGCCCTAAGTAGGACCTTTTCCTGCGAGAGACGATTAGTCACTACGAAGTTTTCACGCCGTCAATATCAAGACTATTGTGGTTAATAACCCCTTCTTTTTTGATAGCATAATCCAGAGCCGGCTCATTTCTTTCTTCTTTCGCGGCTTCGATGTCGACGATGTTGTCCGCCTCATCTATCACGGATTGGTCAGTCGCGGTTTCAAGCGCTTCTTCTTTATTGCGATAATCATGTGCGTTATACAAGCTTTTGGCATCAAACAAGTTAGCTTCATCTTGGTTGGTTTTGTGTGCCCGATTTGATGTCGGCTCTAGCGCTTCTGACTCAGTTTGTGGCAGTGCCTGAAAAGTTGGTGTTGCGCACAATTGACTCGAACTTGCGGCCATATGGTCGTACAACGACTGATAACTATCAGAAACTTGATTGAAAAGATCAGCTGTTTTTTCAAAATGATTAGTGACCTTAGAGCGGAAAGCTTCAAGTTCGTCTTGCTTTTCTTTTAATTCAGCTTCAAGTCTGTTTTTTTCTAACGAGCCGCTAGAAAAGCTGCGACCGACAAAAAAGCCGATACCGGCAGCGGCAATAATCCCTATCAATACAGAAATATATTCCATGAAAAATCCTCAATGGGTGGGTGTTAACTTCTTTTGTTGCTCAATACAAATATATACCATGGGGCCAAATCAGTCGAACAACAAATGGATCTTATTTGTATAAATCTATTAAAAAATCTTTGACAGTAAAGATTACATGTGTAATTCTTTGTGTGTGGATTACGTTTGTAATCTTAATAATGATCGATTTATTGGCAATTCAATAATTGGCTCAGACGGCGTGATACAGCTTTAATCAAAAAGCTGCCGAGTCAACTCACGATACCAAACTGAATTCGAAGGTACGTTATGAAAAGCACTGGTAACAACTCTAACAAAGCGAGTTTACAAATAAGTGACTCAGAAAAACTTGTTCTTGATGTGCTTTGGCAACAATCTCCGCTTACTGCTAAGGCAATAATTACTCGTTTGCAGGGGGAGCAAGATTGGCAAGACAAAACGATAAAAACCTTGATCAACCGGCTGTTAAAAAAGCAAGCCATTGGTTTCGAAAAAGACGGGCGGGAGTATCTTTATTTCCCGATTGTTGATCAGCAAATCTACGTTGAAGAGCAAGCGGATAATTTTGTAAAACGAATGTTCAAGGGGTCATTGAGTTCTTTTGTCGCGGCCTTTGCTAAAAAAGAGAAGTTGACGAGGGATGAGATTAAGGAGTTGAAAAAGATCTTAAGGGAGATTGAAAAATGATCAGTATGCTTTTTGATTTCATCCTCGCTAAATTACCTGGAGTCACCGTGTTATTAGTTTTGGTACTGGTAGCTCGCCATTGGGTACTGCGGTATTTAAATGCTCGTATCGCTTATTGCTTGTGGTTGTTGGTACCTTGTTACCTGCTATTTCCGTTCGAATGGGTAGCGGGCCAGAGTCATCAATTTGTTGGTGCTTTTACTTATCGATTTAATCCTCTGAATTTTGAATATGGCGCCATCAAAAAACAGCTAATCAACGCTGAAAGCTTATGGTTAGCAACTATATGGGTGAGTGGTGTGTTCGCCTACATTGGCGCATATCTGCTGAAATACGCCCTAGTGAGACGTTCGTTTATGGTTCATAAAATTGAATTGAGTCACGTCCAGCTTGAGAGCGTTAATATTGTCAGCTCTTCGTTAATAAACTATCCAGCTGTAATTGGTTTTATCCAATCTTATTTAATATTACCCGAAGGATTTCATCGACTGTCCGCGGCTAAACGAAACATGATTATTGAGCACGAGTTATGTCACCTCGCACGCAAGGATTATTTATGGAATCTTGCACGAGTCATGATTCGAGGCATTTTTTGGTTTCATCCGCTTGTCCATTTTGCGGATAAATATGTCGAGGCCGACCAAGAGATTTCTTGTGACCTTGCGGTATTAAAAAATGCTAACAAAACCGAAAGATTTCAATACGCAGAGTCGTTGGTTGAGACAGCGACACAAAGTCGTAGTGTTTTACTCAGTCAGTGGGACTATTTTTCATTAACCAAGGAGAGAGTCAAAATGTTAAGAAAATATCAAATCAAACAATGGCATAGTATCGTCGCAATATTCTTAGCCTGTGCTGCGTTTTGGTTTAGCGGAAACTTTGCGCTAGCCAAGCAAGCTAGTGAGGAGGTAGAGCCGATATCATTTGTTAATCCAAAGTACCCATTAAAGGCAGCTAAGCAGGGCGTTGAAGGCTATGTTCGCTTTCAACTCGATATCGATGAAAATGGTTTGCCCAGTAACATTAAGATAATTGAAAGCACGCCAGGAGATACCTTTGATCAGGCTGCAATGGATTCAATTAAACAATGGAAATTTAAGCAAGATCAGCCAATGACTGCTGCAGAATACACCATTGAGTTTAAAGTTAACTAAAGTTAACGGATTCTACTATGGTGGAAATTAGAGCAGAGTAGGGGCCAGCCAAGGGACGCGACAAGCAGCGAGACAAGGAGCCATAATAAGGGTGCTAGTTCTTCCACTACTAGCGCCCACAGCTAATAAATGCGAAAATGTCAGTTAAACAAACGTGATATTTGCTGCATTATGAAAATCACCTCTCACGAGTTTAACTTCCAAGGCCCCGCGGGCAATATTCAAGCGACTTTAGATTTACCCGAACACATTAGTCAACACCGCTATTTTTCTGTCAACTGTCATCCTCATTCTCAGCATGGTGGTTCGATGACGAATAAGGTCATTCACACCGTATCGCGAGGAATTGCGAGCTTGGGTATTCCGAGTATTCGATTTAATTTTCGAAGCGTTGGGAATAGTGAGGGCGAATTTGATCATGGGATCGGCGAACAAGCAGACCTAAAAGCGGTCGTTGCTTGGATGGAAAATCGCTACGATGATTGTAAGTTGCTATTAAGTGGTTTCTCGTTTGGTTCATACGTATCGGCGTTAGCCGCCGACTCTTTGTCTCCAACTTTGTTGATCAGTGTGGCGCCTCCAATTAAAAGATTTGATTTTGAGGGATTTCAACGTCCTCATATGGATTGGTCGGTAATCATGGGCGATCAAGATGAGCTCGTCGAGTTTGATGCGGTAACTGATTGGATTGGTGGTTTTGATGAGCCGCCTGAATTTATTAATATGGCGGGCGCAGGCCACTTCTTTCATGGGCGATTAGTTGAGCTAAGAGAGCACATTGAGCGAATCGTAACAACCCATTTAGACGCTATCGGTTAACAAGTCGAATATAAGAATAAATGACTCCACTACAAAAGTATCAAGCGGACATGAATTCGGGAAGTTTTTCTCGAGACGATGCACAAGCGCAAGCGGTTGAAAAGTTAGACGATTTGTTTCACCGACTGATAGCGGCCAATCAGCCTCAAAGCTTGTTTAGCCGACTTGCCAAAAAGTTGACTAAAACGAAGGAGCCCGTTAAAGGTCTCTATTTTTGGGGAGGTGTAGGACGTGGGAAAACCTATCTCATGGATATGTTCTTTGATCAGCTCCCTTTTGAAAATAAAATGCGGCTTCACTTTCACCGTTTCATGCATCAACTCCATGAGCAATTAAAGTCTCACAAAGGACAACGCGATCCGCTCCTATTGATTGCCGATGAAATTGCTGACGAAACTTGTGTTATCTGCTTTGATGAGTTTTTTGTTAGCGATATCACCGATGCCATGCTCCTGGGGACACTATTTCAAGCACTGTTCGCCCGCGGCGTAACCTTAGTGGCTACTTCGAATATTCCGCCAGAGCGTTTGTATTGGAATGGTCTCCAGAGAGAGCGTTTTTTGCCTGCCATTGAGTTGATACAGCTGCACACCGAGATAGTCAATGTTGATAGCGGGATTGATTATCGTTTAAGAACGCTAGAGCAAGCCGATATTTTTCATTCGCCACATGACCAGGCGGCACTTGATAATTTAAATTTTAGTTTCGATCAATTAGCGACTGAAGAGCAGCCTCCCGGGACGCAAATCATGGTTGAGCATCGCAAAATTAAGACAGAACGTTGTGCCGAAGGGGTAATCTGGTTTGAATTTAAACAGATCTGTGAAACGGCAAGGAGTCATGCAGATTATATCGAGCTTTCGCGTTGCTATCATACGGTCATGGTGAGCAATATCCCCCAACTTGAGGCGAAAGATGACTCAGCAGCTAGACGTTTTATTAGTCTTGTTGATGAGTTTTATGAAAGAAACGTAAAACTCATGATCACGGCAGCGGTTGAGCTTGATGATATCTATCAAGGGAAGCAATTATCCTTTGAATTTAAACGGACTTTATCGCGTTTGCAGGAAATGCAGTCGACAGAATACCTTGCTAAAGAACATTTACCCTAGGAGGCTTGATAAGTTCTTAATGTTAAAAATAGCAATCGCGCAAAATATCAATTAACAGTCTGGCTAAGAACGTAAAATAAGGCAGTAGAAGGCAGTAAAAAAAATACGAAGACGTTGGGTTTCGGATGGATAAGTTGGCAGGTGTCCAGAATTAACTATGTTCAGGACGAGGTGAGTTTACAGAGACACTCAAGTTTTCAGAGGTCGTCAGATCCCTGTCAGTGAACAGGGATCCGAAAGAATTGCTAACTTAATAAATTAAGAAGCCATGTCTTTTAATTTCTTCAAAGGACGAACCTTTACGCGGATAGAAGCTGGTTTCGCAGCAACGTCCATTAACTCGCCTGGTCTGAATGGGTTAGGAACACCTTTCTTTGCTTTACGTGCTGGCACTTTTTGCGCTTGGATCTTCAATAGCCCTGGTAATACGAATTCACCGCAAGAACGTTTCTTAATGTGACGCTCGATGATATCAGTTAACTCGTCCAATACCGAAGATACTTGCTTCTTGGTCAATTCAGTTGACTCAGCGATTTCGTTTAAGATTTGAGTTTTTGTGTATCTTTCTTTGATGGTTTTTGGTTTTTTTGCAGTAGCCATTTTGTTTCCTAGCGTTTTGTTGTAGAGGCTATCTGAAAGGCACTTGAGGCGCCATTCGAGATAAATTTTGTTAGAAGTTGCTTTTTAACGTAGAAATGCCGGGAAATAAAGCATTATTTTGAAAAAATTACATTATTTTTATTCTTGGTGGGTGGGCCAAACACCGCATAAAATGGGATTTAGCGCTAAATTTGAGCGATCTGACTGTGGAATCCAAGAAAGTTGCTAAATTTTAACTAAAATAGGTTGTGCCTGGGCCACCATTTCTGTAAAATTCGCGCTCTTTTTTATGTATGACTGAATAGCAGGCATAAGCAAAGCCTAAATTTGGAGCTAATAATGAGAACTTTCAGTGCAAAGCCAGAGTCGGTAAAACGTGATTGGTACGTTATCGACGCTTCTGGCAAGACTCTTGGTCGCTTAGCGACTGAGATCGCTCGTCGCTTACGCGGCAAGCATAAAGCCGAGTTCACGCCACACGTGGACACCGGTGATTACATTGTTGTTGTTAACGCGGAGAAAATTGCGGTAACAGGTAACAAAGAAGCTGCTAAGACTTACTACCACCATACTGGTTATCCTGGCGGTATCCGTGGTATCACTCTTGGTAAATTACGTGACAAAGCACCTGAGCGCATTCTTCACAATGCGGTTAAAGGTATGATCCCAAGCAATCCTTTGGGTCGCGCTTGCTTACGTAAGCTTAAGATTTTTGTTGGTCCTGAGCACACGCATCAGGCACAGCAACCAAAAGAACTTAACATTTAATTGGTGAAGATGATGTCAGATACACAATATTACGGTACAGGTCGTCGCAAAAGCTCTACTGCTCGCGTATTTCTTCGTCCGGGTAAAGGTGACATTGTTGTCAACCAACAACCTTTAGACGAATACTTTGGTCGTGAAACTTCAAGAATGGTTGTTCGCCAGCCACTTGAGTTGACCGAAACTAACGAAAAATTTGATGCTTACGTTACTGTTAAAGGTGGCGGTGATACTGGCCAAGCTGGTGCGATTCGCTTAGGCATCACTCGTGCTCTTATGGAGTACGACGAAGAGATGCGTCCAACTCTGAGAAAAGCTGGTTACGTAACTCGCGACGCTCGTGCAGTTGAGCGTAAGAAGGTTGGTTTACACAAAGCGCGTAAACGTCCTCAATTCTCTAAGCGTTAATGTGCTTTTTGGGGACAGCCCCTCCCCAAGGTCTTTGCTTACTAAAACGCCTCCCATTGGGAGGCGTTTTTTTTTGGATGTTTTTTTATCGCGTGTAATGATCAAGCTTTAGTTGATTTTTACTTAGCGCTTATCGTTGCGTTCACAACATTCGCGTGTGGTGTCGTTAGTTCAATACTTTGACCAATGTTGATCGTTCTAAAATCGTCTCTGTTACCTGATTCCTCTACCAACGACGCCAAGTTGGTTGGCGGTGCTAACAGTGGCTCAGCGGTCAGAGAGAAGGTCCCCCAATGCATGCCTATGCTCGTTTTTGCCTTAATATCGCGGTGAATTTGCAGCGCTTCTTCTTCATTAACATGATAGGGCTTCATAAAGTGGCGCGGTGCGTAAGCGCCTATGGGAATTAATGCCAAATCGATCGGCGGTGACTTGTTACCAATTTCTTTAAAATCAAATTGATTGTATCCGGTGTCGCCAGCAAACCAGAAAGTGAAGTCGTCAATCTCGATGAGCCAACTTGCCCAATGGGTTTGATTTCGGTCATATAAGCTCCGACTCGACCAGTGTTGGCTTGGCGTCGCGGTGACTGTTAAGTTGGCGCTATAACGTTTCGATTGCCACCATTTAAAATCGGTGATGTTTGATGCATTAATGGCGTTCGCTAAGAACCAATTGGAGACGCCATCGGGCAACGCATATTGAGGTTGGTTACCAAGTTCTGTGATGGTTTCTTCATCCAAGTGATCATAGTGATTGTGTGAAATCACAACCAGATCGATTGCTGGCAGTTGGGCTATCTCAATCGGTAGATCAACCAGTCTTTTGGGACCAGCAAAGCTGACGGGTGAAGCTCTTTGAGAGAAAATCGGGTCGGTTAAAACGTTGACACCTTTGTATTGGATAAGGAAGGTCGAGTGGCCGATCCAGGTTACCCTCGGTGCTGAGGATTGGGCGCGCAATTGCCCATCGTCGATCGGTTGAACAACGACATCAGCCGCTTCACTCTCGTGATCAGCCCACTCATCATCGCCAAATAGCCGCATTCTCGCAAAGGCCCAAAATGATTTGTTCGGATGCAAAATGTGGTTATTCTGATAATTACCGGTTGGGCTTTGTTGCTCATGTATCATGACAGTACTACAAGAAATCAAAATCATTGCCAGCGAGATAACCAGAATCTGTTTCTTCATTTTATTTCATCAATATTATTAGAGCGTTATTATCCAATTTTACGTTAGAGCTCGTCTCTCAGATCGTAGCGCATGATGAGAGAATCCACCGTGTTGGAGCTTAAATTATCCAATCGATCACGGGACTGGGCTTCAGCCAATGATCTTATCGAAAAGCGTTTGTTTAGCTTCGAAGGCTTGTAACGCTAATTCCATTGAGACAAAACCGAAGCGAATTTTATCATTGGCTCGTAGCTGACCCAGCAAAGGAAGATCAGCGGAGATTATGTTGGCTATCCGCGGGTAGCCGCCAATCGTCTGACCATCAACTGAGGAAACTATCGGCATTCCCGAAGGTGTAATCTGGACGCTGCCTTGAGTTAGACCACTCGATATTATTTGCGGCGCTTTTTCCGTGAGTATCGAATCGCCCTTCAGTCGAATCCCCATTCTGTTTGAATCTGGAGTTACTTGGTAGTGTGTTTGGCTAAAACGCTCTTTTTCTAACTCACTAAATTGGTCACTCTCAACACTGGGAACACATCGAAAATAGTAATTACCAGAATATTTTGGGACAAATTTTTCTGGTACTTTTTTTAAATTTTCAACGCGAGGATCTTTGATTTTGATTTTGTCTTTTATGGCAAGCTCTTTGCCAAAATAACCACCAAAACCTGCCGTTAAATTGGTCGAATAAGAGTTCATTATTGGTGGTAGCTTTAATCTTCCTGCAAAAGAAAGATAAGCTCGCGCGCCCGAATTTAAATGATCAAATTCGAGAACATCACCTTTTTTGACATTAATTGTTTGATGAGAAAAAACAATTTCACCATTAAGGAAAAGGTCAAAGTCCGCTCCACAAACAGCTATACTCATGGGTTTCGAAAATTGGATAGTCGGCCCGATGATCGTAATCTCAAGAACCGGTGCATCGAGCGGGTTATTGACCAACCAGTTAGCCAGCTTCATCGAAAGATGGTCCATTGCACCGCTATGAGCGATACCATGGCACATCTCACCATGCCGTCCAATGTCTTGGATTGTGGTCAAAAGACCGGGCTTTAAAATTTTTATCTTCATTCCTTGACCTCTTGCAGCTTAGCAAAGGTTTTCTCAGAAATGGGCGAAAACTTAATTTTTGCGAGGGGCTCCGCGACGTAGGCATTTTTTTGGTTGGGTGTAAATAATTGAAGCGGAGTACGGCCAATAATTTGCCAGCCACCCGGCGTTGATTGGGGGTAAATGCCCGTTTGCGTTCCGCCAATTCCGACACTGCCTGCGGGCACTCGGGTTGCTGGTGTCGCTTTCCGTTGACAATAGAGCCGTTGATCTAATCCCCCCAAGTACAGAAACCCAGGAGTAAAACCAAGCATATGCACGAGGTAAACCGGTTCGCTGTGCAATCGAATAACTTCATTAATTGTTAATCCGCATCTCTCGGCAACTTTTTTAATATCAGGCGCAAATGCTTCCTCGTAACACACAGGGATTTCAATCACTTTTTGAGTGGAGGGCGGTCGTTCTTGATAGTCATTGAGTATTGCTATTGATGATTTTTGTAATCTTGTTCGTATTTCTGCTAGCGGATGAAAACAAACCGTAAGACTTTGATAGGCGGGTATAACTTCGATGATTTGTTCTTCGAAGTTGAGCTTTAGTTTTTCGGACAGATAGATAATTTTTTGAGAAAGTGACTCGCTGATAGGTTCGTCGAAGACTATCGTGATAGCGGCGTCTCCATTGGGTATGAGGAGAATGTTTTCTCGGCTCATGCGACATCAATTCCTTGTGCAGTAAGCGACTCAAAGACTTGTTTTGCGACCGTTTTTGCATTCGGGGTATCACCGTGCAAG
Organism: Aliikangiella marina; assembly: GCF_007004765.1. GTDB lineage: Bacteria > Pseudomonadota > Gammaproteobacteria > Enterobacterales > Kangiellaceae > Aliikangiella > Aliikangiella marina. The sequence goes on along the minus strand of NZ_VIKR01000004.1, from coordinate 150,183 downwards.
CAAATTGTATCTACCGGAATTCTGAGCGAGTTATTTTGATAAGTTTGTAACGGTTGATTTTGTGCAAGCTGCAGTGCTTGTTTCACAATGAGCTCAAGAGAATGATAGACTGAATTGGGTGCTTTTCTGGAAACTAAGTAACCGGAGTCTAGATAAGCACGATCCATAAAACCTTCGCGCAAGAATTCGCAATCCAAGTGTTGAGCCGCTTTTTCCATTTCACCATTTGCTAGGCCGATTATTGATAAGCCTGGAAAGTGAGTATTAAAGCTTTTGACTAGTCGATTGGCTAATTCCGGTGAAGATTCAGCATCATTGTAGAGTGCTCCGTGACATTTAATATGAGAGAGCGATACCGATATCTTGGACGCAATTTTTTCAAGTTGACTGATTTGATCAATCAGCGATGACTCTAGTTGGTTAAAACTGATTTTCATCGAATTGCGTCCAAAGTTTTCTGGATCAGGATAACCGGGATGAGCACCTACTTGAAGGTGGTTTTTTTTAGCGTTTTCTAAGGAAGCTTTCATCGTCTCAAGGTTACCTGCGTGGCCTCCGCAGGCAATATTGCACCGGGAAATATAGGGCATGAGTTGCGCGTCAGCGATGCAGTCAGATGCGGTGCTTCCTTCCCCGAGATCGCAATTTATATCGACTTTCATAGTTGGCATCTTAACTCAGATTCTGACCTTGCCTGTTTTGCCCTTGTACTATTAGGCTTTGCGTCTGCTGGTAAAACTCAGATTACACCAAAAGCGGACAATAAACTTCGGCTACCTAACATAATAGTGATTAAAACAATAAGCCCACCTAACGCGTTTTGACGAGGCGAGTTCTTATGTTGACCTAACGAAGATTGATTCATCATCCAAAGTAAGAATAGACTGATTATTGGCAACAGCAAACCATTGGTTATTTGAGCAAAAGTAATGATCAGTACTGGACGATAGTTTAAAGTCGCCACAAGCAGTCCCGCGATAAGGATAACTATCCAAATAATTTTGAACTGGAGGCTTGTTAAATCGGGCCTAATTCCCAGAATACCACTGAGTGCATAAGCCGCCGCAAGTGGAGCGGTGATCGCAGAAGATATTCCCGCAGCGAACAAGCCAATCGCCATTGCGCTTTGTGCCCACCCCCCAAATATCGGTGTCAAAGCAGGCGCGAGGTCAGCTGCGCTATTTAACTCGATTTGCTTGCCGAAGAACGCGGCAGCGGCAGTAGAAACAATGGCAATTGAAATTAGTCCACCAATTGGAATCGATACATATAAGTCTTTGCGTGCTTCTGAGAGGTTTTCAGCTGATTGCCAACGCTGTTTGGCGCTTGCGGCATGGAGAAAGAGATTATAGGGTACAACCGTCGTGCCAATTAATGCGATGACAGTCAGTGTCGCGCCGGACGGAATGCGCGGATAGAACATTCCGCCGAGCAACTCAATCAAATTAGGTGCAGTAATAACGAATGTGACTAAAAACGCCAAGCTCATAACCGCGACAAGCATCAGTAAAGATTTTTCCAAAACGTGATAGCTGCCACGCCACATCAAGACAAATGCGACGGTGGCAATAATCAGCGGCCAAAAATTCCAGCCGAGACTGTTACCCAAGTCAGGAAATAGACCGGCTAGTCCTAAACTTGCGCCAGAAATATTGCCGCCTTGATAAGCGCCATTGCCGATAACAATCGCGCAAAAGACTAACCCTATTGCCAACCATTTTAGCACCGGTTGTTTAATGGATTCGCGGAGGTTTTCCCCTAAACCTTTTTGAGTGACAACGCCGAGTCGAGCAGCCATCTCTTGGAGCACGATGGTCGCCACAACGGAAAAAAGAAGTGCCCAGATCAGCGCATAGCCGAAATTAGCGCCAGCAAGGCTGGCGGTGATCACTGTGCCTGGTCCGATGAACGCAGCGGTAACCAAAATGGCGGGACCGAAAGTGAATTTGTTAGCCAAAATTTATTCTCATTATTTGCTATTCATAACACTAATATCACAGGAATACCTGAAAGCCAATTCTCACCTTATCCAATGAAACTAAACGCTTCATTTTGACGATTTTTAAAATAGTCGGAATTTTTAAAGAAAACGGTCTATGCTTTAAATTGCAAGTCAAAATAAATAACTTTATTTTTCAGTGAGTTACAAACAAAAAACGCCATTTCCTTGTAAAATTTCAGGTTATTCTTTATGATCTTGCCGCAAATCCTGAGATAGGAGGCATCGCGCTGGATTTTTTTTCCGAAAAATCAAGTATATGCCGCTAACAAAAAAAGACATTTTTAAGAAAGAATCACCGGTCGATGGGGAGACAATCCGAATGAGTAATGAAGGTGTAGATACCGGCAAGCGCAGGTTCCTGACGCTCGCAACCGCTGGGGTTGGAGCTGTAGGTGCGGCATTTGTTGCGGTTCCTTTTATTGGATCCTGGAATCCTAGTGCAAAAGCCAAAGCTGCGGGTGCACCAGTGGAAGTGGATCTGAGCAAATTAGAAGTAGGTCAAATGGTCAAAGTCGAGTATCGCGGCAAGCCGGTTTTTGTGGTTAAACGCAGTGACTCGGTGGTGGAATCGTTAAAAAATACCAAAATCGATTTAAAAGATCCCAAGTCTGAAAATCCCGATCAACAACCCGAATATGTAGATGGTGAAATTCGCTCTATTCGCCCGGACATTATGGTGCTTGTTGCAATTTGTACTCATTTAGGATGTGTACCGCAACATAAAAAGGTTACCGAAGTCGATTGGGGTGGTGGGTTCTTCTGCCCTTGTCACGGTTCTCAGTTTGATTTAGCTGGGCGTGTTTTCTCAGGCGTTCCCGCATCTAAAAATCTGGAAGTTCCTCCCTATTCATATCTAAGCGACGATAGAATTATTATCGGTGTCGGACAGGAGGTAGCGTAATGTCTAGAATGGCTTCTTTCATGCAATGGATAGATGATCGTTTTCCGGCAACTAAAGTTTGGAATGAGCATCTTGCTGAATACTACGCACCAAAGAACTTTAACTTTTGGTATTTCTTTGGTTCTTTAGCTCTTTTAGTTTTAGTGAATCAGATTCTGACCGGTATTTGGTTGACAATGAATTACAACCCATCAGGTGAGCAAGCGTACGCATCTGTTGAGTTTATTATGCGCGATGTTGATTGGGGATGGTTACTGCGTTACATGCACTCAACTGGTGCCTCGGCATTTTTCGTGGTGGTTTATCTGCACATGTTCAGGGCTTTGATCTACGGCTCATTCAGAAAACCACGGGAGTTGGTATGGTTGTTCGGTATGATCATCTTCGTATTGCTAATGGCTGAAGCCTTCATGGGATACTTATTACCTTGGGGGAATATGTCTTATTGGGGTGCGCAGGTAATTATCAATCTATTCAGCGCGGTGCCGTATGTGGGTGACGACTTAACTCAATGGATTCGCGGTGACTACATTATATCTGGGGCAACATTAAATCGGTTCTTTGCGCTTCATGTGGTTGCACTTCCAATGGCGTTGTTATTGATGGTGTTTTTGCACATTGTTGCACTTCATAAAGTCGGATCGAACAATCCTGACGGTATCGAAATCAAGAAATACAAAGACGAAAATGGTATTCCGCTAGATGGTATCCCTTTCCATCCTTACTATACTGTCAAAGACATCGTTGGTGTCGCGGTGTTCTTGTTCTTCTTCTGCCTAATCATATTCTTTGCTCCTGACATGGGCGGTTTCTTCCTTGAGCCACCTAACTTTACGCCAGCAGATCCATTGAAGACTCCTGCACATATAGCGCCAGTTTGGTATTTCACACCGTTCTACTCGATTTTACGTGCGGTACCTGATCAACAGTTAGGCGTTGTTGCGATGGCTGCATCATTAATTGTGTTGTTCTTCTTGCCTTGGTTAGACAGAAGTAAAGTTAAGTCTATCCGTTACAAGCATTGGAGCTTTAAAGTTTGGTTAGCAATCTTTGTTGTTTCTTTCATTATTCTCGGTTATCTCGGAATGAAAGGGCCAACGCCAATGAGAACACTGGTTGCACAAATTTGTACTGTTTACTATTTCGCTTTCTTCTTTTTGATGCCTTGGTGGAGTCAGTGGGGAGAAACTAAGCCAGTTCCAGAAAGGGTGACACACTAATGAGAAAACTATTAATAAAACTAGCAGCGTGCCTTTCATTTTCATTGTTTTCTGCAACCGCTATGGCGGCAGAAGCGGGGCTGACGTTACCAAATGATAAGTTACCACGACTTTCGGGCGACTATCTTGAAGTCTCAATGCAACGTGGTATGCAAATCTATGTTAATAATTGCTTAGGGTGTCATGCTCTAGCTTTTCATCGTTACGAGCGCTCTGCGACTGATTTGGGTATTCCGACAGACGTAATGATGGAAAATATGATTTTCTCCGATGACAAAATCGGTGACTTAATGACTAACAATATGAATGCTAAAGCGGCTGCAAACTGGTTTGGTGCAGCGCCACCTGATTTATCAGTTGTCGCTCGAGCACGTGGGACCAAGTGGCTATATAACTATTTCCGCGGATTTTATGTTGATGACTCGCGTCCTTATGGGGTAAACAACTCAGTCTTTAAAGATGTTGGTATGCCGCATGTTTTAGAGGAGATGCAAGGGCTTCAAGCTAAAACCGATCAGGTTAAAAACCTTGAGAATGAAATAAGTTATGCGCAAGCCGATATGGCCAATGCTAAGAAACAGTTAGAAGAGGGTGGCAATAGTTCTGCACTCAACAAGACAATCAGAGAAGCTGAGGCAGTTATATCTGAGGCGGAAACTAAGTTGACTGAAATTTCTGAAGCGGGCAAATATTTTGAAATCGTTAAGGAAGGTCAACTTTCACCGCAGGAGTTTGATGATGCGATGCGCGACTTAACGTACTTTTTAGAGTATGTTGGCGAGCCGATCAAACGTGACAGAGAAAGATTGGGTGTTTGGGTTCTACTCTTCATCACATTCTTTGGATTTGTTGCATACCTGCTGAAGAAAGAATACTGGAAGGACATTCATTAATTTGAAACGTTTAATCAGTATCAAATCCTTCAATTTAAAACGATAGATGTTCAATCGAAAAGAGTAGCTGATTTAGGCAGCTGCTCTTTTTTACCAATACGGAGAACTCCATGGCAACAGTAGCCAAACGATCTGTAATGACTTTATATTCCGGTGCTGATGATGTTTACAGCCACCAAGTACGTATAGTTCTCGCCGAGAAAGGCGTTAATTTTGAAGCAATAGAAGTAGTCAGCAATCAACAGCCGCCAGAAGACTTGATTGATTTAAACCCTTACAACACCGTACCGACATTGGTTGACAGGGAGCTTGTGCTTTTTGAAGCATCTATCATTATGGAATATCTTGATGAGCGCTTTCCTCATCCTCCATTGATGCCTGTTTACCCAGTCGCGAGAGCTCGCTCTCGATTAATGATGCATCGAGTAGAAAAAGACTGGTACAGTCTAATGAATAGCATCCTCAATGGTAAGGAAAAGGAAGCTGAAAAAGCACGTAAAGAGCTAACTGAAAGTTTATTGACCCTTGCACCGGTTTTCAGTGAAACGCCTTATTTCCTCAGTGAAGAGTTTTCACTGATTGACTGTTGTTTAGCGCCGTTAATGTGGCGATTGCCAGCAATGGGAATAAAGTTAACAGGGCGTGGCGCAAAAGAAGTCAGCAACTACATGGATTTATTGTTCGAGCGAGACTCTTTCCAGGCTAGTTTGACCGATGCTGAGAGAGAGTTGAGAGATTAATTCGCAATTATGCAACCAGAATTTACTTCGAACAAACCGTATCTTTTCCGAGCAATTCTTGACTGGTTGCTCGATAACGATGCGACACCTTACATGTTGGTCGACGCAACAAGACCTGGTGTTGAGGTGCCGCAAGAGCACATTAAAGACGGTCAAATCGTTCTTAATATTAATCCTTCTGCAGTTCAAAATTGGCAGGTCGATAATGAGATTATATCTTTCAATGCCCGTTTTTCCGGGGTTGCGAGATTAATTATTGTACCGATGAGTGCCCTGTTGGCTATCTATGCACAAGAAAATGGCTTGGGTATGGCTTTCCCTGCTGAAGAGGAAAGCGAAGAAGAAGCCAGCTCGCCGAGTTTAGGGAGTGTCGACTCAGTTGAGGACGGTGACGGAACAGACGACCCGTCAAAACCGGAAAATAACAGCTCGCCAAATAAGAACAATGCGTCATCCAAAAAAGCGAACCATTTAAAAGTCGTTAAATAGCCCTTCTTTGACTTAGGCATTGTATCGGCGGAGTGTTTTAGGACTCTTCGCTGATGTATTCAAAAACTTTAACGACCTTCTTCACACCATCGATGTTTCGGGTAATCTCTACTGCTTGGTCGGCTTCTTGTGTTGTGACCAAACCCAGTAAAAAGACCTCGCTATTTTCAGTAACCACTTTAATTTTTGACGCGGGAAAATCAGAAGTGAACAGCATCGATGATTTGACTTTGGTGGTTAGAAACTCATCGTTGCGACGGGCGAAAAATGAAATTGGCGCAGCTATTCTTATTTGATTATGGATTTTGTTATCTTTCGCAATTTTCTTTATCTCTTCGGTTGCTCGCTGTTTTAAAGTTGCAGTTGGCGCCTGGCCGACAATCAACACGACATTGTTGTAACTGATTACATTGATGTTAGTGTTATCCCACAGCTCGTCGTCATCAAAGAATGAAGTGAAGGTTTTAAACTCAGTATTTTGATCTTCTATTTGAGTTTTGAAGTCTCTTCTGTCCTGTGATGCGTAAGCACTGGTCGTGGCACCGGCAATGATTAGAGTCTCGCAACCGCTAAGTAATGTGCTTAGAATAACGAGAGTGATAATTGCTAGACGTTTCATTAATATCCCCTGAAATAACAAAAAGTGAGCCTACTGGTTATCACCGAAGAGTGTACTATCGATTAAATCGCACAAACTATGAATCACCACCAAATGGACTTCTTGAATTCTTGCCGTCGAATTGGAAGGCACCCTGATTTCTACATCATTAGCACCGATCAAGCCAGCCATCTCACCGCCATCTTTTCCGGTGCAACTAATGATTAACATATCTTTAGCGAGCGCTGCACGCATTGCTTCTATCACGTTGCTTGAATTACCACTCGTTGAAAAGGCAAACAAAATGTCTCCCGGATGCCCCAGTGCTTTGACTTGTTTTGAAAATATTTCGCTGAAGCCATAATCGTTACTAATCGAGGTAAGCGTACTCGTGTCGGTCGTTAATGCGATTGCTGGCAGCGCAGGACGTTCTCTTTCGAAACGGTTAATCATTTCGGATGAAAAGTGTTGCGCATCTGCCGCCGAGCCACCATTACCGCATGTAAGAATTTTGCCGCCATTGAGCAAACAATTCACCATAAGTTGACCAGCTTTGGCGATTTTCTCTGGGAGCACGTCCGCAGCGGCAATCTTGGTTTGAATACTTTCTGTAAAACTATTTCTTATACGTTCAATCATGTAAAACTCGTCAGATTTTGGATTCTTTTAGCGTTACCATTCTGCGCTAAACGCATCTTTTATCCAATTATACTGCATTCTTTGCCCGTTGCCCTCTACACAAAAAACATCAAAACGACCTTGAGTTTTATTGGTGAGTTTATTTTGCTGTAAATAAAACTGAGCGGTATTAATAATTCGTTGGCGCTTTTTAAAGTTTACACTTTCAGCTGCACCGCCAAATCCGCTTTTTTTTCGGTAACGAACTTCAACAAAAATAAGCGTTTTGTCGTAACTTGCGATAATATCTATCTCGCCTAACTTACAAAGAAAATTAGTTTCGATAATTGAACAACCTTGTTGTGTTAAGTATTCACAGACGAGGGCTTCAATTTCTGAACCAAATTCACGTTTAGTTAGCCGACCGAACACTACCGCAATCTCTAGTCTTATTTGCTATCTAAAAATAAACTCGGTGTCGGTGACGAACCGGTATTAGATTCTTCGCGTTGTCTCACTTCTCGCTCTTTGGTGACAAAAGGGACGCCGCGATTAAATTGAGCCCAGGTTAAAAAGCGATGGACCAGACCATTTTCGTCAACAGCAAGCTCACCGCCTAAGCCACTCCAGCGATACTCAGGAAAAGCCTGTAAGATCGATAATTGAGTTAAAATCTTATAACTATCGAAACCCAATGCGAAATATCTACCGCGACCGTCGAGGGCTTCCGGCATGACTGATGATAGCTTTTGGCGACTCGATTGAAACTGGGACTGTTCGCTTAATAACAGCGGGATGTGAGGAAATTCGATGCCATTCAAATCAATATCTGTTTGCGGGTCTTTTTTACCTGAAAATACTGCAGAGGTCGCTATCACCGGAAGGTCATGAGCGAAATAGTAGTTGATAAAAGGTTTGATCATTCTGCCATCTTCAGGTCTGGCATGAAGGAAAATGAAATCTGCGTCTTGTCGACGGCGCATTTCAAACTCCAAGTTGCGACCGAGAAGTCGCTGTAAGGCTGATTTACGTTTGATACTTTTGTCTACGCCCAGCATTTGCTGGACATCTTGTTTTATTTTTTTCTTTTCTTTGTAGGTCTGAACTTGAATAAGTTCACCCCCCAACTGCTCAAAATACGCTTGGAAAGCTTTCTGAGCACGCTCGCCTGTCGACGTATCAGGTAAAAACGCTACCGCTTTTCGATAGCCCTTTTCAAATGCAAAATGCGCCGCTTGAACCGCTTCGTCCTCTACCGGTAGCCCGAATTGAAAGGCAAGCGGGTGCTGGTATTTTTGCTCTTCGAGTTGATTTAAGGCCAGAATTGGCGTCGCAAGCGCTTCTTGGTCAAGAATGGCTTCTACCGATTCTTTAGTTAACGGTCCAATAATGAAATCTGCGCCATCGTCGATTGCTTGATTGTAGGTTGTCAGTGGAGACAGGTGTTTTGCTGTGTCGTAAAACGACAACAGCGGTGCTTCTTCTGATGAGGCCGACTGATAATGAGCAGCGACGATTCCATCATGAATCATTTTACCAAAAGAGGCGAGTTTTCCTGATAGTGGCAGCAATACCGCAATTCGCTTCGCGCTGATTTCTTCAGCCGCTGCTGCGCGCTTTAGCGTTTCTGGCTGATGGACCATGCTTGGGTGCAGCGGGTATCGCTGTTTCCAAAGCGCTAATTCGCTGAGTAAGCGCTCTGGGTGATATCCCCATCGTTTGTTTAAATAGACGATTTCGAGCCAACCATTGACGCGCCGGCTGTTAAAATCTGAAATTAATTGCTGAAGGAAGTCTGTTTCAATCTGGTTGAGTGCTTCCCAGGTCTTTTGGCTGTTTTCCGCTAGGGCATGGGAATTATCAATCATATCCGTCAGCTCTATTCTCAGCTTTGCCGCCTCGAAATAGTTTCCGTTTGCGAGGTAGCTATCTGATAGTGCTTTACCGTAGCGAATTTGCCATTCGATCGATTTGGCGGCAGGGTTTGTAACGGTTTTTAGCTGATTAAGCGAGCGCTCACTTGCCGCTAAAGCCAACAATACCTCCCCGTAATGCAGATAAAAATCATCCATTTGTAACGGTGTGAGAGTCTGCTGGTTAACGTGAATAAGCAGCTCTTGTGCTTTTTCATAGCGTTGCTCGAGCACCAGAAGTCCTGCAGCTTGAACCAGAAGCGGACCCTTGCGTTCCGCAGAGGCTTGTTGTGCCTGTTTAATCAGAGCCTCTAAGCTTTGTTGATTATTGATTGCGCGATTATTTTGGTTACGCACTTCTCCACCGCCGCAAGCTTGCAGCATGAGCAAAACTATCACGAGCACGATTAAGTGGTTGCCTTGTGTGATAAATTTATTCATGATCCCTAACAACTCCAGTGTTATACCAATGGCAAAATCAACTTATGAACGTACCTTCTAAGGACAAGCAGCTGCGAACTTCAGAAAAAACGCTCAAAGAATTCGAGCAAAATACCGACAATTCTGGATATGGCTGTTTATATGTTGTTGCCACCCCAATCGGTAATCTTGATGATATCAGCGATCGCATGAGACAAACATTGGCTAAAGTCTCAAAGATCGCAGCTGAAGATACTCGTCGTACGCGCCAGTTATTATCGCATATTGGAGTAGATACGCCATGCTTTTCATTACACGATCATAATGAGAGACAAAAACTCGATTCAATAGTTCATCAGCTAAAATCAGGTGAGTCGATTGCACTCGTATCCGATGCAGGCACACCGCTGATCAGCGACCCTGGCTACCCTTTAGTCGCTCGTCTCAGAGCAGAATCGATAAAAGTGATCCCCATCCCCGGGCCCTGCGCGCTGATAGCGGCACTGTCGGTAGCGGGGTTACCCAGCGATAGATTTATTTTTGAAGGGTTTTTGGCGGCAAAGCCTAAGGCGAGACAATTGACACTTGAGCGATTAAAAGAAGAAACTGCGACCTTAATATTTTATGAGTCTTCACATCGTATCAAAGCCAGTTTGGCTGATATGGCTAAAGTGTTTGGTCCGGAGCGGAGAGTCGTTATTGCCCGCGAGTTAACTAAAACCTTTGAGACTCTATTAGACGCTAGTTTATCGGACTTGATAACGCGTTTGGATGTGGATGCCAACCAGTCAAAGGGTGAGTTTGTGGTTATGGTGAAAGGCGCTGAAAAAAACAAGCTGTGCATTTCACCGGAGGCAATTAAGCTGGCTGAGTTATTAACTGATTATTTACCGGGAAAACAGGCTGCAAAAATAGCGGCTGAGTTTTTTGGTGAGAAGAAAAATCAACTTTATAATCACCTACTTGATCAAAAATGAGTCAAATTGGCTGCATCGGGTTTTAAGTGCTTTAAGTAGTCACTGGTTATCTTGCAGTAACTAAAGTCACTGTTCGGTTGGAGTATGTGAGAAAATTAAGTTTTAGTGAATGAGAGAATCATCAAGTGAATAAATGGATCAAGCAGAAAGTCATTGAAGAGTTCAAAGACAGTGAACATGACCTAGTCATTAACCTGCTTGCGAAAATTCATCTCAATGATGTCTGGAACTCAGCGGCTGACTTAGACAGTACCCAAGAGAGTATTTTAATATTAGCCAAAGGTAGTGTTCATCGAGTAAGAAGCCTTGTTAAGTCGGCTAAGGTCGATTTTAGAGATGTTGTAGCGGCAGCATCAACCGACCCCGCTGTTAAACCCAAGCTACCTTAAATCTTATCTACCTTAAACCCTATCTACCTTAAACTCGCCGTCATAAACCTAGCCCTGCCGTAAACCGAAGCGGTTTTAGACCTCAACTAGACAATCGAGATTTCGAATCGTTAGTTAATCGTATCATTGAAGTTACTATTGAAATCACTTTGAGAGATTTATTTCCGTCAAATTGTGTTTTAGCGGCTACAGAATCAGCGCGTTTTCCATCATATTATTTCTTGAAGTCCGAGCAGCATATAATACGAAAAAGCTAGCTTTTATGTGGAATAATTATCCGCGCTTAACGTTGGCTACTCGATGATCGAAGAAAAGAGGGGGAAACACAATGCATTATCAAGCACCTTTTGGGCGAGCTACGCTATTAATCACGCTATTTTCCAGTCTGTTGATGGTTGCGTTACCCATCGTATTACTGGTGTTGATTCCTGTTGCGTTGTTTTCACTTGCAGCTATCTCTTTAATGATTCCTATAGCGATACTGCTTGCATGTTTTTGGTATCGAGTGACTGGTTACCAACTGGATAGTCGCGAACTAACCATCAAGCGATTGGTCTTCGATTTTATTATTCCGCTCGATGAAATCGAGAGTGTCGAGTTTGATCAAACGGCGATGAAGCGTTCGTTACGTATGTTCGGCAATGGGGGGCTATTTGGGTTTTATGGCTATTTTCGTAATGACCGCTATGGTAGTTTTCGCGCTTTTGTTACCGATAGTCAAAATGTCGTTGTGATTAAAACGAGCGAAAAGATTTTTATGGTTTCTCCTGACAAGCCTGAGAAATTTGTCAACAAGCTGAATGATTTGTTGGCCAAAAAAAACGCGAAAAAATGACACTCATTAAGCGGTGGCTGACTCCATCGCTAGGCCTTGAATGACTGATTCGAGAAACTCAACATTGTCTTTGAATCGCTCTACATCTTGAGTGCATTTCGAATTACATTGAATTCCTTGAAATGAGCTTACCAAAAAGCGGGATGTTTTAACGGGATCGGTGGTGGGTTTAATGGAGCCATCCTCAATTCCTTGTTTGATTAAGCCCGCTATCATATTGCTCCAATTATCAAAGATACTATTAATACGAACTCTGAACCCTTCATCTTCATAAGACATCTCTTGTCCTAAATTAGTTAAAGGACAACCAACCTCTAAGTCTGCCTCACACATCGTTTCAGTCGGATTAAAGGATTGTGCAATAATTTCGAGTGGCTCACCACCCGTTTCAACAAGTTGGTTTAAGTGATCAATAAACTGTTTATGAAATAACTCGTCCACAACGGCATATCCGAGTGCTTGTTTATTGGGAAAATGATGGTAGATTGCCCCTTTAGTCAGTCCGGTTTTTTCCACCACTTCATCAACACGAAGCCCTTTGTATCCATGTCGATGGATCAAATCGGCAGTAACCTCAAGGATTTGTTGACGAGTTTGTTGTGGGTTTTTCTTACGGACCATCGGAACTTCTCATAATGCTATCGATATCAACTACTATGCACTAGTGTACTCTTTCATTGTAGGTTAATTAGTTTTGATTTGGAATAGGCCTAGTGATTCAAAAACACCAGCTCGTGCACATCCAACATTGTATTGCTATCGAATAGTTGGTTAGATCGGAATTAGACACGAGCTGGTACCTGCAGACAAGAGTGTTATCGAGACCTTTTAAGGCTATTTCGATTAAAACTAGAATCATCGAGCCCAACTTTAAATTGGTAATTACTCCAGATTAAATCAGTGGTTTTTTCGGATTGATGATTGACCATTAGCATCTTATGTGACCGCCAATACTGATCAAGATATTGTTGATAATCTTGATACTCTAAAGTTTTAAGTAATTGATTCTTACGATCATAAAACTCGGTTTTTAGTACTCGATATTCTTTCTGATCAATCCAGGAAATCAAGCGCTTATACCCAGAGTGCTTATAATTTGGATAGTACTCTATTACAAACGTTGATTCTCCATTGAATTCTTCATCACGCAAATACTTGTAGGAGTATTTGCCAACTTCAAACGAACTGAGATCTTCAAATGCAAATTCGCTTCCCATAAATGGACCAGACTTGTTCGATGAAGAAATGCGTTTGACTCGCTTAAGTGCTGGTAAATAGAGCCATTGATCATCGGGAGTAATGATTCGAGAATAGGATAAAAATGCAGTTCCCTTGACGTCTTTTGGGCTATCAAAAATGGTTAAACTTTTGTCGCCATTATCCTCGCCAGCAACTTCTTTACTTTTAATTCTGATTTTACGCTCGCTGGTTTCTCCTTGTTTGTTGGATAAAACCATTAACATATCAGCCGTTGAATCCTGCCACCCTAAGTCACGCCTATCGGCTTCTTTAGCGATCGCTAACCCTTTTTCTTGCGCTGTTTGGGCATCGATGTTAGCCGACAAGACTAGCGTCGCTGTCGCGATTGATGCGAGTAGAAACTTGTTCATCTTGCTTCTCCTTTTCATAAGTCATTAATAAAGCGGGTAATAGTAGAAAGTCGATAATTAAAGCGATTGAAATCGTTAAGGCTGTCATGACACCCATATCTGAGTTCAAGCTAAAGGTAGAAAATGACATCACGCTAAACCCTGCGACTAATACGAGTGTAGTCGTGACCAGTGCGCGGCCGACGTTGGCAAACGCATAACGAATTGCGGCTTCAACCGATAAGCCTTTTTCCTCTCGAGCTCGCAGGTATTTACTGAGGAAGTGAACCGTATCATCGACCACGATTCCCAAGGTCATTCCTGCTACCATTGCCAACGACATACCGACTTGGGCAACGAAAATTCCCCAGATGCCGAAAGCGACAAAAGCGGGTACTAAATTAGGCACCAGTGAAACGAGGCCCATTCTTTTTGAGCGAAGCGCCACTGTAAGTAACAACGAGATGAGTACCAACGCGATTGCGGTCCCCCCGAGCATTGAAACGATATTTCTTTCGCCGATGTGAGCAAACATCAAAGAAGGACTTGCCACATCAAACTCAAATCCTTGACCATTAATAACTAACCAAGCGCCTAATTTGTTCTCTAAGGCAATTGTCTCTTTGGTTGATAAATTTTTGGCCGTTACGATCACTCGAGTCGCTGATTTTTTTACGTTAATTTGATTGTTTAAATCGAGTCCGTAAGGTAGCGACATTTCGTAGAGTAGGAGATACTGGGCGGCAAGTTCTCTCTCTTGTGGTAAGCGATAAAAACTTGCATCATCACTATGCATATTCTTATTTAAGCGCGACATAGTATCGGTAAATGTGTTGACGTGGATTACTTCAGGCAGTGCTTCAGCCATTTGGGTGAAGTCTTCTACTGTTTTCAGAAATTTAGGATCGCTCACGGATCCTTCTTCTCCAGCTTTTATTGAAAACTCCAGGGTATAAAGGCCAGTAAGGTTTTCCAAGACAAAGTCAGTGTCATTTCTAAAATCAACACTTTCATCAAAGTACTGAACCCATTCATCATTCAATTCATTTCGCGGTAAGAATGCAACAGAGACTATTGCAAAAATAGTCATTCCCCATAAAAGCTTTTTCCGGTTTCCAATCACGAAGTTGGCAATGGCATCCATTGAGTTTGACTTATCTGCTACGATTAATTTTTGTTTAACTGGAAGCGCTAGTATTAGCGCTGGCAACAAAGTAACAGAGAAGATAAACGCTGCAGTAACGCCAATAGCGACGATATTACCGAGATCATGAAATGGCGGGACTTCGCTAAAATTCATGGTTAAGAATCCGATTACCGTAGTCACACTTGTCAAAAAGATAGGCTGCAGGTTAATGCGCAAGCTTTCTTGCATTGCGTCGAATTTATTCATCCCTCGATGGTAGTGCTGTAAAAATGTTACCAATACATGGACAGCATCGGCCACCGCCATTGTGAGTATTATGGTTGGCGCAGAGCTAGAAGGCGGCGTCAATTTAATGCCCAACCAGCCAGTTAACCCCATAGCCGTAATAATTGAGGCTAAAATCATCACCAGCGTTGCAAAAGTCGCGGTTATGCTTCTCAGTAAAATACCAAGAGTAACCAACACGACTAAAAACATGAGCGGAACGATTGTTCCCATATCTTTTTGAGAGGCATCTTGGAATGCTTGATTGAGCATCACAAAACCAGTCATATAAACTTCAAGATGGGGGTATTTCTGTTGCAACTCTTGCTTTAAGTTGGCAGAAAATTGAGCGACTTTTGAATTCTCATCGAGGGCCTTGCCTGGCAATTTAACGGTGACATTAACGGCTGCGACATGGCCTGTCGGAGAGACTAGCCGATGAACCAATAGCGGTTCATCAAGAGAAACTGACTTGATGTACTCGATTGAGCTGGGGGTTAAGGCTAGTTCGTCACCGGCTAAGTCCGCGACAATTAAATCATCTTCTTCTGCACGAGTGTGCTGATAGTTGCTAATCGAGTCAACTCGAGTGGAGAAGGGCGTTTGCCATGCTTCAGTCGTCAACCATTGAATGGCTCGCAAGGTATCTTCAGTGAATACATCTTGGTCATTTTTAGGTTTAATGACAAACAACACATTGTCTGACTTTTCGTAGGTGTTTTGTAAACTCTCATAAGCCTCTAGCTGTTCATTCCCTTTATCGAAAAAGACTCTGTAATCGGTAGTAAAACCAAGTTTGGTTGCGCCTAGACCAGCTAAACCGATTGACACAATGCCAATGACAAGTAGAAGCCAGCGGAAACGAATGATGTAATTCGCTAGTATCGCGGACATGTTAATTCCTCTCTGATAATTCGGTAGTAAGTGTTGTGTAAGTGATAAATCAAGATTATTCCGACCAGTTGGTATGTAATATACATACCAACTAGTATGTATGCAAATGAAAAATCAATAGATCTCACCAAAACTTGCAGTGAACAAGCGTTTGATCGATTCTAAGTTCTTAAAAAATAGGAAGAAATTACCTTAGAGGTAATAAGGATTGTTTTTTGTGAAAACTTAACAATTTGCTTAGTTTTGCTATTTTCAATACCAGGTCTTTATAATCGGTCACGCACAACAGCAACAAAAACCGATCACAGAAAATAATAATTAGATCTGGCGAGCTAACCTTATTGGTATATTCAATCTAATATCGTTTGCCAGCAAATAGGGAGAATATTGCGTAATGAGTTCAATTAAAGTTCCACACACGCTTGTACTGTTATTCGGCATGGTTCTTTTAGCTTACCTAGCGACCTTTTTAGTGCCGGCAGGGACTTTCGAAATGGCGACAAAAGATGGGCACCAAGTTGTCATTCCGGGCACCTATCAACAATTAGAAAATGTTGACCCACTTCCTTTATGGTCGGTTTTTACGGTGATACCAAGAGCGCTCGGCGAAGCTCAGGGGATAATCTTTTTTCTCTTTTTAATCGGTGGAGCGCTCGCGGTTATTCGTTCAACGGGCGCTATCGACGCAATTTTAGGCAAAGTCTTAGATAAATTTTCTCATCGGCCTGCGATGTTGCTTTTTATGGTGATGTTATCGTTTATGGCCGGATCAGCATCGATTGGAATGGCAGAAGAATACATCCCGTTGGTGCTTATCTTAATCACAATTTGTGTCTCCTTAAAGATGGATACGGTGGCAGCTGTTGCCACTATGGTCGTCGGTTACGGAATGGGATATGGGGTTGCTGCGATTAACCCTTTTACCGTGCTCGTCGCTCAGGGTGTTGCCGGGGTAGAGTTAGCGTCCGGTTGGGAGTATCGGTTGGCGCTGTTTGTGCCGTTCATGGCCGTTGGCTTTCATCATCTTTGGGGATATTCGAGCAAGGTTTTAGAAAATCCGCAAAATAGTTTGGTTTATGATGTGGCAGAAGCTCAGCCGCCAACGGTTGAAGGTCATCCCGAACTAAACGCTCGTCGCAAAATTGTTTTATGGGCGACATTGATAACGCTTGTTGGGATTGTTTGGGGAATTGCAAAGTACGGCTGGTACTTTAAAGAATTGGGTGCGATATTTTTAGGTTTGACACTCGTTGTAGTTTTCGTGTCAGGCATCACTTTAGATGATGCCGCAAAAAAATTTATTGAAGGTGCATCAGAATTGACGGGGACTGCAATTTTGATTGGCTTTGCTCGAAGTATTGAACTAATACTCTCGGACGCCCAGGTTTTGCATACCATTGTTAATGCGCTATCACAGCCTTTAACCTATGCGGGCGCAGAACTTGCTGCGGTAGGAATGTTGCTCATTCAGAGTGTTTTAAACTTTTTTATTCCTTCAGGTTCTGGCCAAGCTTATGTCACGATGCCATTGATGGCACCCATCGCAGATATCGTTGGTGTTTCACGCCAGGTTGCAGTGCTCGCTTATCAGATGGGTGATGGGCTAATGAATATGATAGTCCCTACCAATCCAGTATTAATGGGTATTCTCGGTATGTGCGGTATTCCTTACAGTCGTTGGCTTAAATTTATAGGTCCATTAATCTTAAAACTGTTGAGTCTCAGTGCGGTTAGTCTGGTGGTAGCGGTGCTAATTAATTATCAATGATGTTCGCTAAGCGTTGTTTGATTGGGTAAAGAAAAAGGCTGGTTAATTCGGTCTTTTTTTGGTTCGAGCCGATTAATAATGGTTACCAAGTTTATAACTAAAAATTAGAAGTAAGAGTTTTATAATCACGAATAAAAATACGCATTTTAATTAAAAATAATTAACCAAAACTGTTAAATCGAGCAAAAGTATTGAGGCTTTTATTGTCAAACTTTGATCAAAGTTTTGTATAGTTTTTTTTTATCTCGAGGTTAATTTTTAACTATTTTTGCAACCGTTCTTGTTAGCGAACGTATATAGTGGAAATTGTTGATTTCAAAGCTGTATTGCATTTACAACAATTATTATTAGTTAACCCAGGTCGATAAGCTATGGTCACTGTTCACCACTTAAATAATTCTCGTTCGCAGCGAATTCTTTGGTTATTAGAGGAGCTCAATGTGCCTTATGAAGTGATAAGGTACGAGCGTGACGCACGCACGAATCTAGCGCCAGAGAGTCTTAAGAAACTTCACCCGCTCGGAAAGTCGCCGATGATAAGCGATGATGGCAAAGTGATAGCTGAGTCCGGTTGTATTGTTGAATATCTGGTGGAAAAATATGGACAAAAGAAGTTAATGCTGGTGGCGGAACATGATGCTTATTGGTCATATAAGTATTGGTTGCATTATGCGGAGGGATCATTAATGCCGTTGCTTGTGATGAAGTTAATTTTCGATAAAATCAAAACCGCCAAGCAACCATTTTTTGTGAAACCGATTTCGAAAATAATATCGGACAAGGTCATGGAGTCTTACGTAGGCCCAAATTTAGAAAACAACTTAGAGTTTATCGAAAAACATTTGGCCGAAAACCTTTGGTTCGCCGGCGATCAAATGACTGCGGCTGATGTGCAGATGGTGTTTCCGCTAGAAGCAGCAATGTCGCGCATTGAAAACCAAACCAAGTATCCATCGATTCGCGAATACGTTAAGAAAATTCATGACCGCTCTGCTTACCAACTGGCTTTAGAGAAAGGCGGCGAATACGCTTACGCACAAGTCGCATAGAAACAATCGAACGCACACTGTTTAGTGTTTAATATAAGAAAGGCCGCGATTAAGCGGCCTTTTTTGTGAAAGTTTATTCACACGTTCTTGATCAGCGAGCAGCGCGTGAATTCATGCTTGAATTACGACTGCTGTCTTTGAATTGAGCGGGATCTCGCATACCATTGGTATGACACCAACCTTTCTTATGACCTTTGTTTACCGCACCTGAAAGTTGTCCAGACCACTTTTCGGTCGTACCATCTTCCGGATCATCGAGCAAAAGATCGGTCGCAATGTTGCAGTAATCCCAGCGCCACCAGCGAGTATCAAACGAAGTCGTATAGTAATCAACCTGCGCTCTTGCCCAAGATGGGATTGTTGCGAGCCAGTTGGCTGCACCGCTGTAGGTGAGATCGGTGTTCTTTCCACAACCTATACCAAATATGTCGCCGAGTACTGCGGCATTTCCGGCAAGTGCGGTTCCTTGATATGGAGTGCCCACTGACTGAATGAGTCTACCTCCAGTTGCATTATCTAGGCCACTCCAATACTTAGCATAGAGCTGCAGTGCTGCTGCACCGCCCTGGCTGTGAGCAACTACGCCGAAGGAAGAAAATTGATTACCAAAGTCGCGAATTTTTCTCGCAAAGGTGTCGTGGCTTCGGTTTTGGTTAAAGTCTTGGAATTCGACTGAACTACTGAACTGTCCGGTATTCCAAACACCGCCACTGCAGTATCCGTGGACGAGCATTAATTTGTTGCCAGAAGCATAGATTTGTTTGCTTGAATCAGCCTGTAGTGATGTCTTATTGCGTCCCTCGAATGCATTGCTAAGCATATCATTGGTTACTGAAAGCTGCTTTGGTTGCAGTAAGTTCAGTGAGAGCTTGTTATCAAAGACTCGGTTAGTGAGTAGCGGAAGGCTAGTTAACTTTTCGAGTGGGACATTCTCTTCGACAGTTTGCAATGTGACATTCTTGAGCTGAAATGGTGCTTTGAGGCCTTGCGTGGTCAACCAACGATCGTCAATTTTAAGTTGTAGCACACTATCTCGGCTGTTAGTTTTGGGTTCAACGATACCGCCAACCCAAGTCGCGGCTTTGGCTTGTCCTTTACCATTCGCAGTTGCGCCCCAAATTTCAGCTGATAAATAAACGCGATCAATTGATTTGTGAAGAATAACTGGGAGCTGCAAAAAACTTTTATTTCCTTGATCGGCAATCAAGCGTGCAGGTTTCTTAGCAAAACTTAAACTTTTGGCGACGACGGGGTAGAGATCAATCACTGTTCTAGAGAACTGACTACCATCGGGACGAATGCCTTCAACTTGAACATGGGTCGTGTAGACCCCAATTTCGTCAGTCGGTAAACGCACACTGAATAGACCATCACCGGCCATCTTATCGCCACTAGTTCCATCATCTTGTAACGATAAATTGATAGTTTTATTTGACGGAGTTGTCACGGTGACTGAAGCAATGTCGATATTACCAACGAGCGCAGCTTTTTTCTGTTGAAGTTTTCTCTCACCAAGAATATTTTTCGAATCAATCATGTAAGACACTAAATTTATCTTGTTTCCTTGGGTCGTGAAGTGACTATCGATATGCGAATATACTTTAAAGTCAGGATCGCCTTTAAATAATAGATAACCGATTGGTTGTTGATTTGATTGGATGGTAACTGGAGGGCGCGCAGCTATCAGTTGTGGTTTTTCGATTGCTGGTTGCATACCATCTCTTAACATGAGTTTGTTTGTATTTGAACTGCTTTTGTTAATAGCACCAGAACGATTTTGAAAATCACTGTTTGAACTACTTTTTTGTGATTGGCGAGTTAAGCTTATTTTCCAAGCTCCTGCTGCTGGTGTTTTTAAAATGTGTTTTTTACCTTTATAGGATTGGTTGCCGATGGCAATATTTTCTGTAGCAAGGGTGTTTGTCGGCAGTTTTTTTTCATCAAAAACTTTTCTACCATTAGGATCAGTGATGCTCATTTGCCACTGCTCTGCATCGGGACCCAAAAATATAATCGGACTGTCACCTTTACCATCAAACTTGATAGACTTATTGATCACCATCTCATTAGTTTGAGCGTTTGAAATCATTTTTGCGTCTTTCGAGTAGATAGGCAACATTGTCGAGTGACTGAATACTCCCTTAGCTTGAGGGGCAGGGAGTCGCTGCTGCTCTATGTCTTGTGGTGCTACGGCAACGTGTTTATAAGTATTTGCATCGACAACTTGTGAGCCAAAAAAGCTAATCGCAAAGCTGGCTCCGAGCAAAATAGTTTTAGACGAACGGATTGAGTTACTTATCATGTTAATAGCCTTCCTTATCTGTCAGTTAGTTTTAGTTTTTAAACAGTAAAAAATGCTAATGATTTTTAGGGTAGAAAAATTGATCGGCGAAGCACGGCTTTAAATGCGTATTGGTGAAACCCGCACAAACCGAAAAAAAGCTTTTTTCTAAAGCAACCTTAAAATAATTGGCGAATAAATAGTGGAATGAGGTCTGTGGTCTGTCCAGGCGTCAAAATTGATATCTCAAAAAAATGAGAACTGGTTCACATTGTTAACGCGTAAAAAATAACCGGCGACAATGAGAGATCATTGCTGTCTATATCTGAACTTGTTAAAAAAATGACGCGTAATGTTATCGGAGTAAAGCGTTGGAGTGAAATAAATAGATAGAATAAGTTAACTGAAAAATTACTCGTTTGGTGCCGAGTGGGAAGGGTTATTCAGAAACTCCTGATCGGTTAAAGCGTCTAAAAAAGCGATCAGATCTGCTTTCTCTGTTTCGCTTATTTCGAATCCTTTTATAAAGGCGTTTTTGTGAGGATTTAACCTGCCATCTCCTAGAAACTTACCTTCTGTGATGTTTCTACCGCCGGCGGCGTAAAAATCAATCACTTCTTCCAGAGTCGCTATTGAACCATCGTGCATGTATGGCGCACTGAGCCGAACATTTCTTAAGGTAGGCGATCGAAAGCGGCCGTCATCGTTTGGATTCTGGGTAATTTCGGCGAGACCTTTATCTTTTTTCGGATATCCACCATCACTGTCAACATTGTAAAGACCGGTGTTATGAAAAGGTCGACGATCGAGTAGTTGTTTTTCATGGGTTGTTGATTGGGTGAAGTTAAAACCGCCATGGCAATGGTGACATTCCAATTTTTCTGAAAAGAATAACGTCATTCCTCGCAGTGCTGATTCGCTCAACGCATTGTCGTCTCCATCATATGCATAACGATCAAAAGCTGACTCGAGAGAGATTAAACTGCGGACGAAGCTTGCCAGTGATTTATTAATTAGATCGAAGGATATTGTTTGGCCGGGAAATGCTTCGTCAAATAAGTAGGCATACTCTGGCGTTTTAAAACGGTTGAGTACTTCGTTTTCGTTCCCAGTAATACCGAGCTCCACGGGATCTTCGGAAAACATTGGAATCAGTAATTGCCGCTCGATCGTTTTTAATCCATCATGAGCCCAAGTTAGTGTTTTGTTGTAAGCGATATTCACTAATGCTGGAGAGTTTCTTCTCAGTATAGTACCGGTAGAGCCAGTTGATGTGCTCAAGGGTTCAGCAAATGCATATTGCTGATTATGGCAAGAAGCACAAGACTGTTGACGATTAGCTGACAGGTTTTTGTCATAAAAAATATGTCTGCCCAATTCAACTTTAGCTTGTGTCATCGGATTGTTCAAAGGTACTTGAGGTTCAGGGAAGTCTTTGCGTAATTTCCAATCATATGGGGCTGTATTTGAATCGCTACAACTGGCTATCAAAAGTGAGACAATCACAATCAAAAAATGATTGCCGATCTTACGAAAGGATTTAACAAGTGTCATTCGCATCATTATTTTACTTCGAGTCCTGAGAGAAAAAGGTTTGCTCACCAGTTATTCCAACCCTAGGAAACAATAAATCACACAAGGCGTTACCTTCAAAAGACTGGCAGTTTTTCTCGTCCAATGAAGATGTATCTTTTAATAGCTGATCAAGGTTTACCTTGACCACCTTTGTCGAATCAAATGGAGTTATGGTTATCGTACTTCTATTCGGATTTTTGCATGGCGACTCAGGCGCTCTGACTGGTGCGGGCGATGTACACCCTGTAGAGCCGAGGTGAAAGACCCAATCTGATTCAGTCCCAGAAAATTCAGTTCTTAAAAATTTGTAACCAAGTTGCCACGTCCAAAACATGTCTGATTGATTTAAAGGAGATTCTTGGGTCAGTGGATTCCGATGATTCAAGTGAAACGGTACGCCCAAGTCAAACTGTAATGCTTTAATGTTATTCCGCTCAATTGGAGTGATAATGTTCAATCCCCAGTCGAATGGATCTGGGCAAACTCCACCGACTAAAACGACTTCATTGTGACGATTTTGCGACGTAACAAAACTTGCCGGATGCCAGGTTCCTTGTGAATCCATTAGTAAAACTGAAGAAATATAAAATTGAATTTGATTTAACTGATAACTTTCTCCTTCATTCTTGATGACCGTATCGCAACCGACAGGGTTTGAGTTAAAGGACGGGTTGAACTTTATCGTTATTAATTGAGTGTCTGGTTCGCACGCTTGCAACATCAATACGACCAGCGCTGCGATCAATAAACGCGGGATTTGAGTGATAGAATTTGTGCTCATTTGCGCAAAAATCAAAGCGAAACTTCTTTAAGCTAGTAAAGTGGTAATACTAATAATATCAGTCCGCGATTATTTTGTTTACCGCGTTAAACGTGAATATTCAACTTTTAACTCACCTGGATGGCATGGTTAAATGAAATATTATTCAACGAATCCAACTATTTAAGCTTATCTAATAGTTATCGATATCCAATCAGAGGATAGAAATGAATACTCTCACGAGATGGACATTAGCTACGATCTGTACATTAGCGTGCAGTAATATTTCAGCGCACTCCGAGCATGACAAAGCAAGATTTGTTGCACCGACAGGTAAGGATGTCGGCTTTTGTGACAATGCGCTACGCCCCTGCAAAACAATCAGTTACGCGGTTCAAAAAGCCAATAAAGGCGATAAGGTCTTAGTCGCAAGTGGAGAATATCAAATTGCTTCGACCGAAGAGTTATTCTACTTAAAGAGCGAAATAGTTCCGATACTCGCTGGATATAATCGTTTTGATCATTTCCAAACTCAGAGTCCCGAGAATAATCCGACGGTATTGTTCGGCGTTCCTGCTGATATGCTGAATGATTTGCGGCAAAAGGGATTTCAAGTTATCGCTGATGGAAAAAATCTCACTAAAAGCAGAGATTTACAGAACAAATTAACTGCGTATAAGGAACTGAATAAGACCCATGCGCTAGAGAATTGTGTCGGCGGTTTCGCCAGTAGCTTCCCCTGTGAAAATGTTGATTTAGTTTCGCATATGCCACTTTCCGCCTTTAGTTCGAGACCCACTGCTGGTAATGATATCTGGGGCCATGTCGATCTGAATACTGGTAGAGAGTACGCCCTATTTGGGGTAAGAAATGGCGCCGTCGTGGTTGATCTTGGTGACCCTGAAAATCCCGTCGAAGTTGGCACTATTCGAGGTGGCTCGAGCACTTGGAGAGATTTGAAGGTTTACCAATACTTTGACGAGTCTTCGCGTCGATGGAGAGCTTATGCATATGTCACGATTGATCAAGTCGGCGATGGTGTTACGATTATTGATTTAAACGATTTACCCAATAGTATCTCTTTAGTCGAACGAAACTCGAGCGTGGGCACTGCTCACAATGTGTATATTTCAAACGTAGATTACACGTTGAACACGAAACTAGAAAACGCTGAGCCTGTTTTACAACTCACCGGAGCCAACACGTTATCGGGATCTTTTCATAATTACTCTTTAACGAATCCAGAAACAATAGACATTGAGAATAATCAAGTTAATTTTGGAGAGTACACTCACGACGGTGCTTCCGTAACAATTTCAGATAGCAGAAAAGATACAGAGTGCATCAAAGCAACCATTAACTGTAGCGTGTTTATTGGGTTCAACGAAAAACAGATGCGCCTATTTGATATAAGTGATCCTGCCGATACGCGACTTCTTTCAACGGCAAGCTACAATGATGTCAGTTTCAATAACAAGTATGTTCACTCCGGTTGGGTGACAGAAGATAAACAATATGTTCTTCTGCATGATGAGTTTGACGAGTTTCAAGGTGGGTTGAACACCACAGTGAGAATTTTTGACATCAGTAATTTACGTAGCCCGACCCAAGTGGGCCAGTGGACGGGCCCGACAACAGCTATTGACCACAATGGGTTTGTTCGTGGTAATCGCTATTATATGTCTAATTATGAGCGTGGCTTAACGATCTTGGACATTACTGATCCTGCTTCGCCGACCGTCGCCGGTTATTTCGATACTTTTCCAACAAGCGACCGAGACTCTTTCAACGGGGCTTGGGGGGTCTATCCATTTTTACCTTCTGGGTTAATCCTGGTTAGCGATATTAATAGCGGGTTGTATGTTTTACGAGATAATACTCAAGCTAACGCTCAAGGGACGCTCCAGTTTGAGTCTGGCGCTGTTGAAGTCGATAATGGCAGTACGGCAACGATTAATGTCACTCGCTCGGGTGTTTCAGGTAGCGCAACAAGTGTCGCGGTAAGTTACGAGCTGATTTCCGGTAGTGCAAATTCCAATAGCGACTTTACACCGGTTTCAGGAACTCTCAATTGGACCGGCAATGAACAAGGCGTTAAATCATTTAACATCGACATTTTACCGGAGGAGTCTTCCGCAGAACTGGCTGAAGAATTTTTCGTGAGGTTATACGATCCGCGATCGGGTGCAACTTTATCCTCACCAAGTTATTTGACAGTGAAGATTAACGGTGCGCCCAATGTTGGTGTTATTGAGTTCGTGGAAACCAATGTCGTTTTCGTTGAGAATTCTGGTGCCAACGTTGTTGAAGTCACTAGAAATGGAGGAACCGAAGGGGCTGCAACGGTTAACTATCAAGTTATTGACGGTACTGCTGAAACAGGAGTCGATTTTGAGCTAGCTGGCGGCACGTTAAATTGGAGTGACGGCGATTCTGAATCTAAACAAATCAGCATAACTATTATTGATGATAATACTCTAGAAGGTGATGAGAACTTTACAATTCGCTTGAGCGATGCCACTGGATCAAGTTTAGGGGCAGATGTTGATATTAATGTGGAAATTGCTGACAACGAATCAAACACCGCACCAACGATCACTCAACTAGAAGATTTTGAGGCTAACGCGGGACAAACCGTTAGTCTAACTGCCAACGTTTCGGACGCCGATGGTGATGAGGTCACTTATCTATGGCAACAAGTGTCAGGTCAATCGGTACAAATTAGCAATGCAGATCAACTTCAGGCTTCTTTTGTCGCGCCTTCGGCTGCGGGTGTACTTGAGTTCTCATTAACTGTCACTGATATTCGTGGTGGTGTTTCTAGTGAAACTGTGAGCGTCAGCATTATCGTTGCGACTGCACCCCCTCCATCTTCTTCTAGTGGTGGTGGAAGTATGGGGAGTTTGCTGTTGCTTGCATTCTTGCTAGTTTTCAATCGGCGAGCAACAAAACACTAATTAGTCTCGATCAGTCTTCTTTCTCTTGGTAAAATGCTGATTGGTCGACTAGGCAGTCGCTGTTTAATCGCTTGCGATTAGAGAGAGGAAAGTCCGGACTTTACAGAGCAGGGTGCCAGGTAACGCCTGGGGGGCGAAAGCCTACGGAAAGTGCAGCAGAAAATATACCGCCCCAAATTGTTTTCAATTTAGGGTAAGGGTGAAATGGTGTCGGTAAGAGCGCACCGCGCTGATGGTAACATCAGTGGCAAGGTAAACCCCACTCGAAGCAAGGCCAAATAGGGTTCCTGAAGATTTTTATCTTAAGACGTGGCTCGCGTTGGAACCGGGTAGGCTGCTTGAGCGTTTTGGTGACGAAACGCCTAGACGAATGACTGTCCACGACAGAATCCGGCTTATCGGTTGACCACAAAATTAAAAAAGGCTCCTGATTGGAGCCTTTTTTATTCTTCGGTGAGTCTGCAAGTTATTGCTAAAGCTCTCGCCAGTAAATCACCCTGTCTCTGCCTCGATAATATCCAAAGTTGAGAGTCGCTGCTGCCGGATTGAGGTTGTTATCGCCGCTCCAGTCAAACTGTAGCCATGGTTGTGCGCCCAAGTTCAGGTTGATTGTCACTGAACCAAAATTATTGTTACCTGGAGCAGTAAACCAAAGACCATTGGCAATATCACTTTGGCCATTGGTCAGCGTTTGTGTCGTTCCGGGAGAGAACAGAGTCGTTTCACCAGCGCTTAAATTGTCGGTATAGCTTGTCGCATCAAAGCTAGCGTCGGTTTGTATATACGTGGAACAACTATCTTGTGTATTTCTAACCCAAGAGGTGCCGTCGAAGTACTCTGCTCGAACCCGCATTTCTAAATCCGACAACTCTGGTCCATAAGTATCAAGCAAAGTCATTCGACCTAGTCGAGTTTCAAAATCATTGGAGTTGACGGTACCACTGACGACACCATCGGAATCCGTCACGCCCAAATCTATGCGCAAATCAAAAGGGGCCGCAATTGCATCAAATTGGTAATCACTATTTGCGTCAGAATAGCTTGTAGTACCACTGACAAAAGCGAGAGCTCCAGGTGTTAGATTGACTCTACCGGTTGCATTCGCGCCGGCTGAAACATTATATCCTTGAGCCGCAAAATCGCTATTAGTGAGTTTTGCGAAAACGCCTTGATAGTTTTGTGTCGTTCCATTAGATGAATTTCTTGCGGTCACGTTTCCAGAAACGGTAAACGGTTGACCATTTCTATCCAAGCCAGCGTTAACCCCGTCAAAAAAGCCGCCATAAGTAAAGCTGCCGCACTGCTCATTGATGGTATTAATGGTTAATAAAAAGTTATCTGGAATGAAGCGTCCGATATTAATCCGTTGACCATTAACATTTTCCGAAGTGCTCATAAATCCGAGCGTGGTTGCATCGATGGTTAATATGCCAACTTCATCCCAGCTTTGGCTGATGGTCAGAGAGCCTTGAGCGGGATCTCCGGGCGCCGCAAAACTGGCCAAGGAAACACTATTTACTGATAAGGCGCCATTACGGTTGGTGACAACGTTGGCCGTTGGCGTAAGCCCAATGGTTCCACTGATCAGTGAAATGTTGGGAGTGACAGAGTTGTCACTAAGATCACCGCCGCTATCCGGGATTGCATCACCATTGGTGTCAATAAAGGGGTCGGGGATACCATCTGAACCTGCAAGGCCAGTGGCATTAATGATTTGGTCATCGGCATTTTGCCAAAGTACTGAGCTAATCGTTAAGCTAAATATACCCCCCGCAGTAGTGAATACCGGTGCAGTACCGTCGTTCGCATAGGGGTCGCCAGAAACCTGAATATCGTAGCCAAAGGGTCTCACTACAAAAGGGCTAATTCCGCCGATAATTTCATCGCCTGAACCGCCTGGCGGCTCGCCAATACCACTCACATCTTTGGCACTAAAACTTATTTCACCAACATCATCGTATTGGGCAGCGATCGTCGCAACGCCATTAGTAAAAGTCACATTCTGACCACTCGATGTACCCTCTGTGGTCGCAATACTGTTGCCATTAATAGAAACTTGAGTGGGACTTGTGGTCGGTAAGTTGTAGTTTGACCAAAAGTTGAGGGACTTAACGCCTGTATATTCTTCAATGACACCACAAGCGGGTTGCGAAGGTGTCTGTCCGGCCGCGGTTAAAACAACGTCAAACGGTCTACCGGCGATTTGAGTTGGAATCGGTGAAGGCGAAAACACGAATCCGAATGGTCTGAAGGTAATATCGCCCTCGCTATTGTCATCAGTTGCTGAGCCTTCTGCAACGGCAATATTCGTTGTCTCTGCTACGGTATCCTCCAAATAGAGGGTGACAACGCCACCGTCACTGGTGTTGAACTGATAGGTCGCTGCCCCGTCATTGTCGCCTGCCGTATCGGTCAACGTTCCGGTAGCGGGATCAGCGCTGACACCGCTTGAATCGACGGTGAACCAATTACCGTTGTTAGTTGATAAAGATAAGTTTACGGTGCCTGAATAGTCAGTAACTAGCGCGCCTGCCGAGTCCTCGGCACGAATTGTAATCGCTTCTCTTAAGCAGTTGATACCAGCGCCATCATGGATAATTACAAATCGGTCGACACCGCATAATCGCTGGCCGGTGATAACGATATTGTCGATATCAACTCGCTCATTACTTGCGCCATAGCCATTTTCAACCCGCAGTCTGATGCGAGTGTTGACTGATAAGTAGGGTGAGAGGTCGTAATTAAAGGTGCCGTTAAAGTCATTAGCAAAAGACTCTAAAATCGTGTAATTCAAGCCACCGTCATCTGAGACCGCAATATCAAACCGATCCCCGTTTTCAAGGGTGTTTGAAGTCGACATATCGAGCGTAATGAAGGCGGTGAAATAACTGCTGAGATCGAGCTCTCGTTCAATTGACGGTTCTCCGCCAGAATTCGGAGAATCATCCATTCTTAGTTCGCCGCCGGAAACGATGACGTTTCCTGAGCTGGGACTACCGTCATCGTCTTGTTCAATCCAATCGGTTACCCAGGGTTGACTGCCGGTAGAGTTATCGTAAGCAATCGCTGGAAAGTTATCTTCGAAAGTTTCAGTACATACACCACTAGAGACGCATGGCCGAGTTTCATTCATCACCGTTATGACTTCCGCTTGTGATAACGTGTTTTCATATATTCTCACTTCGTCGATAAAGCCGTCCCAAAACCGTTCAGGTATGTCTAAATCTTGGCCGACCTGCAACGGGTCGTTGTTCAAAGTTAAGGTTCCAACCCAATTGGTACTGCCTCTTTGAACTCCATCGACGTAAATTCGCTGATCACCACTTTCAAAGGTGATTGCAATGTGATGCCACTGACCCGGAGTAATATTTGCACCGCTGGTAGTTAAACTTCTCGAGCCGCCGCCCCACCACCAAAATATCTCTGCACTGGTGTTAACATGGAATTCATAATTCTCGTCTTTGGAGAGAATAGACTTTAATCCTGACGAAGGAATCACATTGGTGTAAATCCATGTGGTAATCGTCAAGTTATTGGGAATATCTAATAGCGAATCGGCGGTTGAAGTATCATCATCGAGTTGGATAAAGCTCACAGAACCATTAAATACGCCGTACGAACAGGTGCCAGGATCGCCTGGGAGCGCTGGCGAACTGTCACTAGTTTGCGCGCTAAAAGCGGTCAAGTTGAGATCGTTGCCGCTTGAGTCGATAACTTCATTGGCAGAGCCGTTCCAAAACAATTCGTCGAATCGCCACTCGCCGATAAGGCCGCTGATTGCAGAAGGATCAGTTTCAGTCACCGCAACATCATCAATATGCCAATAGTCGAAATCACTGCCTGATCCCTGTGCATAATTCAGTCTAATTTGAAAGTTGGCGTGCAGTGCATCGCTCGGAAGCGTATAAGTCAGATTAAGTTCTTCACCCGGGGTACCACTCCCCAAAAATGTCTCTAGCGCGGTCCAAACCGATGAATTATTCAGGTATTCGATTGTAAGATTCTCGTTACCGTCAGGGTTTTCGCTGAAGGAATCGTCGCCCCGCTGAACCCATAGTGTAAGTTCTGCGCCTGGGACATTGGTATCGATAATAATGCTTGTTGCAAGAACGGTATCGTGTCTAAGACGAAGTGAGGAACTTCCACCATTGGCGGTTTCGGTGCCTAAACTCGCATCGCCACCCCCGCTGTTATCAATGGTCCACTGAGACAGGTCGGTTTCAAAGTCCTCGCTGAATAAGATATCACCAGGCGCTGCATGGGCAGTCATTACATTCGCCGAAAACAGCGGAATCGCAATTAGGATTGATGAGATAGATTTTGCGAGGGTACTTTTATTCATCAACTACTCAATATTCATCAACTACTCAAGAAATGACAAAACAACCTTAAATTTATAATCAAAACATAGGGTTATTGCCAAAATTTTAGGATAATTGTTAGCTTAATTGGAGTATACGGTGGAAAAAGGGGAAAAAATACCCCTAATTTATCGTTGTTAACCGAGGGCTTGCTTGGTTTCTTCGAGTTCCTCAGCGAGCTCGTCAACGTGGTGCACGTCGATTTCATGCGACAAACCGAGCTTCTGGAATGCTGGGATGGTTGAAGTATCGACTTTAGCATAAGGGTTTTCGCCTTCAGGATAAGACTGTAGCTTCGCCACGGTGACAACATCTACGTAGTCAGCAACAGGTCCTTTGTCCCGACTGAAGTCAGTACAACCAGAAGGGACTTCAAGGAGTTCTTCCGGAAACTCCCAAGCTTTCAAAATGGCTCTGCCGACCTTGCCGTTTAATCGGTTAATAATTTTATCTAACACGGCTTCATGTTCCAGAATGGCTGGGTTCTCTTCGGCGAGTGTCAAAATCGGTAAAATACCGATTTCATGGACCAATCCAGCCAGCGTGGCCTGATCGGATTTTAACTTGGTAAAATTACTGGCAAGAACATGGCTAATCGAGGCAACTTCTAACGAGTGCTGCCAAGAGTCACGGAGCCGCTTATCAACCGCATCATGGGTCGCTTGAAACATTTGCTCCATCGCTAGTCCTGTCGCCAGATTTCTAACA
The DNA here is from genome assembly GCF_007004765.1 of Aliikangiella marina. Lineage (GTDB taxonomy): Bacteria > Pseudomonadota > Gammaproteobacteria > Enterobacterales > Kangiellaceae > Aliikangiella > Aliikangiella marina. The sequence goes on along the minus strand of NZ_VIKR01000004.1, from coordinate 118,835 downwards.
AATGCCATGCCCATTCGAGTAATCGCCAATTGGAGATTGTCAACAACGACTGAGCCTCGCATTAATGGACTATTGGCGACCTTAATTATTCTCGCTGCGAGCGCAGCATCTTGACCGATAACACTAGCCAGAGTTTCAGAGTTGACTTCAGGATCGTTGACCGCCTCGCGGATACGAAGAGCCACTTCTGGTAGCGTCGGCAGGGTTAGCCGATCATTTGTGATTGCGTCGATAAGTTCGGCAAGAAATTCTTTTTCAAGGCTCATTACTAATTTTTTTGATTATCAATGACTAACTAATTCTAGTATAGGCCCATTTTCATCACGCATGCGAAAAATTTCACATTCTTGATATTTATCTTTCAACAAAACCAACATATTAGCCGTCTGGTTATTATCGAAGGCACCACAAATGACTTCACCAGCTTTAGCCCCGTCGGCATATATTGTTGAAAGAGGCGTAATTGCCTCAATCTCATTGTGGGATCGCATCATCTGTATATGGCTTTTCAATTTCCCTTTGTATTGCATTCGGGCGATCACTTCTTGTCCGGTAAAACAGCCTTTTTTAAAATCTACGGCGGTTAATTCGGGTAGATTTAAATTGTGAGGTAGAAATTCACTTTGGGACTTCTCGGTTAACCAAGGAATCCCTTGTTCAACAAGGTATTTGTAAAATAATTGGGAGTCAGAGTTAGCATTGGCTTGTAAGTCTGATTGTTTAGACGCTGAACTTTCAATGATCATAAACCGTATTAGACTGTCAGACTCCTCGAAACACACCAGTCCGTTGCTCTCAAGTTGCTCCTTAGTCGCCGAATTCATCTGTTGACCGAACATGCCATATATCGAATACTGCGTACTGACATCCTCGATTTTCGATTTAAAGAACACTGCATATTTCGATAAATGAGCAACTGTCTCGGGAATCGTTTCCTGCAGCTGAAACAACAAGACATCGTCTTGATAAAGACTTGCCCAGAACAAACTGATACAGCGCCCTTGGGGGTTACAAATAGCGCCAAGCGAGAGCTCGCCCACTTTAAAATGCTCGGTATTAACGGTAATTTGTCCTTGCAGAAATTTAAGTGTGTCTTCGCCGGTCAAACGAATGCAGCCCATATTGCTGAGCGAGTAGATACTGTCCGAAAGGTTTGCTTGGTTCATTTGAAGTTAAGTCTTATGTTGGAAAGTTGTCAGTATTTTATATGAATTTCTTAATGAACACAGCTTTGCGCTCAGTTATATCGCTGATATGATCACCACAACCCAAACGTAAGTTAATACTGATTGTTGATTGAATGAGTGAACTAAACAATAAAACTCGCTTGCGCTGGCAATGCCGTCGTGGAATGCTTGAACTTGATGTGATTCTTTCTCCATTTTTAGAGCAACACTTTGACTCGATTTCGGAATCTGAGCAGCGGATATTCCAAGCGTTGCTTGCTGAATCTGATCCGGATATTTACACTTGGTTGATGGGATTTGGCGCGTGCGATAAGCCAGAACTTGCGTCAATTGTGCAGTTAATTAGACATAAAATGAAAATAGACAGTTAGCGTGATATGACTTTGAGACGCCACAATTAAACGAATAGAAAAGTTAATTTAGTGGCGGGCTGCATTAGACTCACAGGAAAAATTGATTGTTCAAAGGAGTGAACGTGAAAGTTGCCGCAAGGTTTCCGGTTAAATCTTCTCTTAGTGTATTTTATTTCATTGTGTTGCTTCACCTAGTGCTGGCGGTTTGTAGCTATCTGCTGTTTAGCTTTAATTGGCAGCTTGCAATTGCAGTGGGCACAATTGCTTTGACGTTTTACATCAGTTACCGCCGTTACTTGCAATTGACTAGCGCGCCTGACGATTTGTGTTGGAGTGGAGAAAATTGGTTAGTGAGTGATCCCCAGCGGTCTCACTCCTTGGTTTATCTGGCACTGCTACCGCAAAGTTGGCTATCAAGCTTTGCCTGCGTCCTTCATTTTAATGACGGAGAGACAGAACACCAATGGTTATTCACACGACACGGTCTGGGTCCGCGGAGTTACAGCGAATTGTGTTACTGGGTCAAGTACTCGTTGCACGAACAAATCAAGCAAGATGAACAAGCCAAGCAGGAAGCCGAATGATTGCTCATTCGGAGATTTAATCAAACTTTGAAACTATTGTGTCTTTAATTTTCGTTTTCTGTTCAGGATAGTCTAAGGTGTAATGCAGGCCTCGGCTTTCTTTACGTCGCATCGCACATTCGATAATTAACTCAGCAACGGTTAGCAAGTTTCTCAGTTCAAGCAAATTGCTATTCACTTTAAAGTTTGAGTAATATTCTCGAACCTCTTGCTTGAGTAATTGAATACGTCTTTTAGCTCGCTCGAGTCGTTTTGTCGTTCTTACAATACCCACATAGTTCCACATAAGGTGCCTTAATTCGTGCCAGTTGTGGGAAACGACAACCTCTTCGTCGGAATTTGAAACCTGGCTTTCGTCCCAAAGCGGGATATCGACATCAATATCATTAATTTGAGCGTCATTTTTAATAATGGTTTCTGCTGCGGCTTTAGCGAAAACTAAACATTCCAGTAATGAGTTGCTAGCCATCCGGTTGGCTCCATGCAGGCCAGTAAATGCAACTTCGCCAATAGCAAACAAATGCGGTATGTCTGTTTTTGCTTGCAGATCGACCACAACGCCGCCACAGGTATAATGTGCTGCTGGGACAACGGGAATTGGATCTTTGGTGATATCAATCTCTAATTTTTTCAATCGTTGATAAATGGTTGGGAAATGACTTTTGATAAATTCAGGGTCTTTGTGGCTAATGTCTAAATACACACAGTCGATACCGAGCCGTTTTATTTCATGGTCGATGGCACGCGCAACGATATCCCTGGGCGCTAACTCGCCTCTATCATCAAACCGGGGCATAAATCGCTCACCATTGGGAAGCTTCAAGTAAGCGCCTTCACCGCGCAATGCTTCCGTGATCAGAAAGGAGTGTGCTTTGCTATGAAACAAACAAGTCGGATGAAATTGATTGAACTCCATGTTTGCGATTCGACAGCCACTTCGCCAAGCCATGGCGATACCGTCGCCGCTAGAAATATCGGGATTGCTGGTGTAAAGGTACACTTTGCTCGCGCCCCCGGTCGCTAAAACGACATATTTTGCTTGGAATAATTCAACCTGGTCTTTTTCTCGGTTGAGCGCGTAAGCACCAATGCAGCGGTTTTCTATCCCGATCAAGCCCAGTTTGTGGGCAGTGATTAGGTCAACTGCATTGTAGTTCTCAAACAGTTGAATATTTTTCTTGGATTTTATCACTGAAGATAAGGTATTTTGAACGGCCTTGCCGGTAGCATCTTTCGAATGAATAATCCGCCTGTGGCTATGTCCACCTTCTTTAGTTAAGTGATACTCTTGGCTTTCGTCTTGCTCATCACGACTAAAAGCGACCCCTTGCTCTATGAGCCATTCTATTGCGTCTTTACTGTTTTCAACGGTAAATCTGACGGCCGATTGGTGACACAACCCGGCACCGGCGACCAGTGTGTCCTGAACGTGTGAATCGACAGAGTCTTTATTATCTAATACAGCAGCAATTCCGCCTTGAGCATAATAGGTTGAGCCTTCTTGAAGTTGACTTTTACAGAGAATATTAATCGAAAATTTTTCGCTTAGTCTCAGCGCGCAAGACAGACCGGCAGCGCCACTTCCAATAACCAAAATGTCAGAACGATGGTAAATCGACATAGATAATCAACTCATCTTTAACAAACCGGTATTTTGCTGAAAAACGCCGATAAAATCCAATGCATTCTCTTTATATGCTTGTTTTATATACAGTTACTAAGCGAAGGGATTAGATGCTTTCTAGACGTGATTGAAACCGTTTGACTCAATATTTCATTGTTTCTGGGTTTTATTTCGGGAACTTTATCCCAATATAGAGAGTCAACGATGGCATAATTACTAACAATTCTCATTTCATATTAACCCCGTGTTTGAATAATCGTAGGTTTAATCCTGTGATGAAGCTGTTAAGCTACTATGAGAAAAAATAACTTTTTAGACGAGTCAAAGCGTAAAAACGTTTAAATAAAAGCGCCTGACAGGTGAGTGGCATGCTTCTAAACGCCTGTCTGATGTGGAAGGATAATAAGAAATAAATGAGCAAAACAACCGACGCAGAATTAGTCGAGAGAGTACAAAGAGGCGACAAGCGCGCGTTTGATCTTTTGGTGTCTAAGTACCAAAACAAAATATTTGTGATTATTAGTCGATTTATTAGCGATCAAGCTGAAGTCTATGATGTCGCACAAGACACTTTTATCAAAGCCTACCGAGCTTTACCTAATTTTAGAGGCGAAAGCGCCTTTTATACCTGGATTTATCGTATTGCGATTAATACCGCCAAGAATTATTTAACTGCTAAAGGACGCCGTCCACCTTCATCAGATATTGACTCTCAAGAGGCCGAGTCATACGGTGTCGGTAGTGCGTTGCGAGAAAATGCGTCGCCAGAAAGCTTGATGATGCGAGATCAGCTAAAAAAAGTGATATTCGATACCATCGATGAATTGCCTGAGGATTTAAAAACAGCCATTACTCTCAGGGAGATTGATGGATTGAGTTACGAAGAGATTGCTGAGTCTATGGATTGTCCTGTTGGCACGGTAAGATCAAGAATTTTTAGAGCGAGAGAGGCGATCGACGAGAGGGTAAAACCACTGATGCAGAATCGTTTGTAAAAGGGGTTAAAACAAATTAATAAAATTTAACATTTTTTGAACTTTTCTTGATCGGTCTAGTCACAATGGAGCAGAATAATTATATTAACGCGAAACAAGGGTGATTTGAGCGTCTATTTGAAAGTGAATAAAGCCAATCGAATCGATTTGTTTAAGTAGTGTTTGCTGAGTAATTGCTTTAAAAAACAATGCGTTAAACCTTTTAGGGTTGAGAGTAACGAGCGAATGAGTAATAACATCAAAAATAATAGCCTGTCACAGTGCGAAGCGCAGTTTATCTCCGAACTGCTGGATGGCGATTGTGATGCCGGATCTGTCGATAAATTGCTTGGCGATGATAAGCATTGTGAAACTTGGTATCGATACAACCAAATAAGTGCAATTCTTCGCAAAGAAGATTCCGTTTTTTGCTCCTATCAATTCACCCAAGCGATATCTGAAAAAATTGCCGAGGAACCTGCCATCGTTGCGGCAGCTAACAATGCGGCAGTGAAGTCCTCAAGTAAGCTATTCTCCGGCAATGTGGTTAGTTTTGTTAAACGCACAGGTGGCGGGTTGGCGATTGCGGCCAGTGTGGCTTATGCGATGGTGTTCTCTGTAGAACTAATGAATACGCAAGATGAGGGGTTTGCATCACCAGTGCAAACGGTCGCCAGCCAATCGGCACCTTCGATTGAGATAGCCAACACGATAATCTCAGCGGCTGAGTTAGAAGAGCAAGCAAAACTCGATGAAATTCAAGCCATCTTGAGACAAATGCGTCAAACGGATAGAAATGTTTATGAGCAGCAGGTCGGTGGTGAATGGATTGTATCAACGGTGGTTCGTTCTAACCAAATTGAAGAAATCCAACAACAAGTACAAAATATGAAGAAGCCTTCTGAAGTCGAAGACGGCGACACTCAAAATTAATCTTTTTTCTTTTTCAATCTGAAGGCGGCTAATAGCCGCCTTTTTTAATCGAAGCTTCAAACGTTCCAGGATTTCATTATCCGATCTATAATAAACCTAAGTATCTCTGACAATAATACCTGAATTGCAATCACCACAAGATGCCTCTCAAGCCGCGCCACCTGGTTTCCTCAAAGAAACGGGGTTGGTTACCAAAATCGAAAATGGTATCGCTTGGGTAAATACAGAAAACAAGCTTTCCTGTTCTTCATGTCAGGTAGAGTCTACCTGCGGTAATGGTATTCTCGAAAAGTATCTCGCTGGCAAAGTATTTATATCAAAGTTAGACAATCTACTTAATGCCAAAGTAGGTGACCGAGTTGATATAATCATTCCCATATCTAGCGTAACCAAAGCCGCTTTTGTCGCGTATACAATACCACTACTTGGCTTATTCGTTGGGGCAATCGCCGCAAATCAGTTGTTTGACAATGAGATAGTGGTTATTTTTATGAGTCTATTAGGCTTTGTTTGCGGATTGCTAATCACACATAGTTACAACAGTAAGGTTGCTTTCGATAAGGACTATGTGCCAAAAATGATAGCGAAACATTCGTCAGGATTTTCACCAAGTGAATTTGAGTCTATCAGGGTCAAAAATCTGAGTTAATAATTTGGGTTTGCTATCGAGAGGAAATAGGAATATGAAGCAATACAAAATCATCGTTCCACTAGTCTTTTTAATGGCAATTCAATATTTCTATTTTGAGCATCAGCTTGAGCTAGCCAGGGCTGATTCCCGCCAACAATCGCAAGGCCAATCGATAAACGCGACTGAAATCGCTGAGCAATCGTCGAGAATCGAAAATAAATCTTCTGCAGTAACAGACAGTCAGTTTTCTGACCTTGGTCCGGCAAAACGTTCTCAAGATTTATTAGTTCAGCCTGAATCATCTCCAGTACGATCGCAAATCCAGTTGCCCGCGTTTGCACAACTGGCAAAGAATGCCAAGGACAGCGTAGTAAGCATTGAAGTTGGCAGCGAAGATAGTCCTCGCTGGCTCAATGGTATGGGGTCAGGATTTATAATTTCTGACGACGGTTTTATTTTGACGAATCATCACGTGACCGAAGACAGTGATGAATTGATGGTGAAATTAGCTGATGGACGAGAGTTTGAAGCCGATCTCATCGGTAGTGACCCAGAAACCGATCTTTCGCTAATTAAAATTGCCGCTAACCAGTTAAGTCCATTTGAGTTTGGTAGTGTCGAAAGCGCTGAAGTTGGCTCATGGGTAGTCGCGATCGGTGCGCCTTTTGGGTTTGAGCAAACAGTCACTGCGGGAATTATTAGCGCCAAAGGACGAAGTGTGGGCGAACAATACGTGCCGTACATCCAAACCGATGTCGCTATCAACGTCGGTAACTCCGGCGGTCCCTTAATCAATATGGATGGAAAAGTGATAGGGGTGAATTCTAAAATTATCTCGACCGACGGTGGCTCCGTTGGATTATCATTCGCTATCCCTATCGACCTTGCGGTCGATGTCGTCAATCAGTTAAGAAATCATGGAAAAGTTAAACGAGGCTTCCTTGGGGTTGGTTACGTAGAAGTCACACGCCGAGTCGCTCGTCAATTTGGATTAGAAAAAAATCATGGCGCTCTGATCAGCCAAGTTTCTCGTAATTCTCCGGCGTCTAAAGGTGGTCTACAAAGAGATGATATTGTTACCGCGGTTGATGGTAAAGAAATCATCAACTATACCGAACTCCCCTTTTTGATAGGTCGTTTGCGACCGGGGATGGAAACTGAGCTGTCGGTTATTCGCGATGGGCAAACGCAAACAGTCAAACTCATTATCGGCAGTCGAGATCCGCAAGATAACTTTTTACCCGAGCCAATTAATGAATAGTGGGAGATTCTGCTCTCAACTAAAGTCCGGTTCTACATCGTTTAATCGAGAATTTGCAGTCGGGAGTTTGACGGTAAAAGCAACACCTTGAATATCGAGCGGTTGCAGCGTCAACGTATGCTTTTTATTAAATTTGCTTAGTTTGAGCGACCATTTTGCAAAAAGATGATGACTGACATCTACCAAGGATTTTTGCTCGTTAAGATCAATCTTTTCGAGTACTGATGCGGAGCTTTTTTCAGCTTCTTTAATGGATAAAAATTCGATAGGTATGTCGCTTTCAAGCTCAAAGGTTTTATCGGAGCTATCTAAATTTTTTTGACCAGCGGACTTTGACTGACAGCTAAATTGTTCGCTATTTTCGTCGTAATATACCTGGATAAACACTGATTTTTCTTCACCACTTGCCAGTCCATAAGCAATTTCAAGTTCAAATGGATCATTGTTAATATTATCGACAGTAACTTTGCCTTGGTATCCTTTGACAATTTGCTGGGTGAAAAATAATCCAAGACCTTTTCCGTGATGTTTCTTACTTCGCCGGGTTGAAAAACCTAATTTAAATATTTGTTCACTAGGCACTTCAATTAATGGTCCTCTGTTGTAAACTTGAATCTGAGCAAAATTCTCACCTTGGCTTAGGGTGAGTGCGATACGATCGGTTTTTTGCTTAAAGGGTACTCTTTGACTAAAGAATTGTGCATTTTTAATTAAGTTTTCGATAAGCAATATAATGTGATTTGGGTTACCTAATAACTCTTCCACCGGCGAAAGATTAGCACGGATGATATTGGTTTTAATTTCAAACGGTTCATCGAGTACTTCTGAATTGATTTTTGCGAGTTGCAATAAGTTACGAACTTCTCGTTCATCAGAGAATAAACTTAACGTCATTAATGCTGCAACTTGCGGATAGAAAGTTGGTGAAACTGGAATACTTTGGGTTAACGCTAATTGTTTTTCATTATCAAGGTGAAGTTGGTAGTAAAGCTCTTCGCATTCAATCAACTGATTACCAATATGTAGTGCCATATTATCGGCGGTTGATAAGTCGAGTAAACTCCACAGGTATCGCATCGCATCTATGGCATTTTGATACTTTGCGTTAGCATCCAGCGTTAACGATTCACTGTTGCTTTGGTTTTCTTCATCCCGGTGTTGATAGGATTCTGAATTTTCATCGTTTTGCTCATAGATAGACAAAAAATGCTGTTGCTCGATTGCTTTTTCGAGAGCAGTGATCACTTTGTCATAACTGATCACACCGTTGTGCCGAACTTCCGAGGCGATACCTTTGAAGTGAAGAAATTTTTCATCATACTCGATATACTCAAGTAATTTATCACTGATAAACATTTTAAGTTTATCAGCATGCCCAGAGTAAGTATTGGCTTTTTGTTGAATACTTTTTTTACTTTGCCAAAGCTTATTTAAATAGTCTTTAGTTCGAATGTGCTGCGCTACTGCTTTGTGTTTACTACGGAGGTAAAAATGTGTATCGATTAACACAACTACTCCATAAATTAAAAGCATCGCGGATTTTGTAAATAGACTTGTGATGATTTGAGGTAATGAATAAAAGCTTGCCAGTGACGGTGTTGAGGTGATAACGAGAAGTCCGATAAGTCCAAGACCTAATATCAACGAAGGTAAGGGAAAATAAACCGCGAGATTCTTATTAACTTCTTTCGGTAATGCTTTACTGGATAAATCGATATCATTTTCGCTTCCCTCTAATTTTGATTTACCTGGCTTATCAAGTTCTTCTACTACTGCTGAAAGTTCTTCATATAAAGGCGGATTATCTTTTTTATCTTTAGCTAACATATTTTGATCGAGTTATTTTATCCAGCAGTAGCCACCTTCGTCACCGAAAGTAACTATTCCATGATTATTTTTACAAGCTTCAATAAAGCTCTCTTTATTTTTTGTCAGCGAGGCTTGTTCAAACGCCTGTCTGAGTGTTCTGATATGCTGCCGATAGTTCGCATAAGTGAACCCATCGTTTGCCAGTAACTCTGCCATTTGCATTGTCGAAACAGGGCGGGGCGATGCCTCGACCAAATATCTAAGTATTTTTCGAGGTGTCGGCGCCAGTGGTCGTAAGTTATTCTTTGGATTCATTAGACGTTCATCATACCAATAGACATTCCAGTTGGTTAAGTCAATTTTTAACTCACCACTAACTATCGTCTCATCGGATTTGGAAAGGTTTGAGCGGGCTTGCATCGTCCGCTGTCGCAACAAAGCTTTGATACGCCAACAAATAACTTGCTCAACATTCTCTTGATGTTTAGCGATAAAATCCTGAGCAGTGGTCATTTCAAAAGCCTTTTCTTCAATACCCGTGCCGCTATATTCTGATAAATAAATGACGGGCGTGTCAGGCCACTGATTAGCTAGTGTTCTCGATACGATAAACCCTGCATCATCATTGCCATTCATATTGGCGTCGAGAATAACGATATCTGCTGCTTGAGAAGTCGCCTTTATATATTGGCAAGCAGCTTCGACGAATTTGAATATTTTGAGTGTGTTTTTATTCTCACCATCGCCTAAATCAGCATTTTCAAGTATCGGTTTGAACTTGTCTATCCAGTGAAACTGGTCTTCAACCCAGAGTATTTGAGCCATGCATCGATAAGTTGTTTAAGTAAGTTTCGCATAGTCTATCATGCGGTTTTGTTAAATTTCTTGGTCAAATTCTCACTTGGTGAGTTTTTCTCACGGATTTTTCACAGGCGAATGATTCAATAAGACTCCTTTGATATACAAAGCGTAACTTTTGAGAATTTGAGGCGATTTATTTAGCCGAGAAGCTCGAGGAGAAAATATTATGACAAATGAATTATTAATGCTTTGGTCTGATAACGCGGCGACTTCGCTAGTGATATGGCTGATTATTGCGATCATCATTTTCTATTTAGGGCGCAAACAAGCGCATCAAGTTTTTCAAACAACCGGTAAGGCGATTTATTCGACCATGCGATTGTGGGGATTTACGTTAGCAAGATTAGAGCAAAGGTTAACCCAACGTAATCGAGAATTTTTAATTGCAAGTGGAGCAAGAGCGACTGAAAAAGCGATTGAGCGGGAGTTTACTCGAATTACCAACATCGTTCAGCGAGACCTTTCAAAGTATCCGGGGCTTCATCGTCAGATCGCTGAGTCCATTGAAAAGATTGAAAGTGATTACCAAAAATCTGTAGATGCGGCACCTTTGCCACCAGCGTGGGGTGAGGTTGTGGAGACTATTGCTGCGCTGCCTACTAGTGGCGATCCAACGGTTGTTAAAATCTTGAGCAATATTAAAAAAGCGGTTGATGAGTCTCATCAGCAAACACTTAAAACCTTTAAAAAGTCGAGTGCGAAAAGTCATGCACTATTGGCTGGAATGCAGCCTCGATGGAGAAATATTGATGAAAAGCTCGATCAAGTGAATGATAAAATTAATGGCTTAGAAACCTGTTCAAAAAACATCGACAAGCAAGTTGAGAATTATCAAGATATTCTAGCGAATAAAGATTCTGCGGTTAACGCTCTGGGTTCTTCTGCATTAACTCAATTTTTTATCTCAGGACTTGTGCTAGTGATTGCGGTGATGGGCGGGTTAATTAACTTTCAGCTGATCGCCTTACCGATGTCGGAAATGGTCGGCGGTTCAAGCTATATTGGCAGCATGAAAACATCAGATATTGCCGCGTTAGTCGTCATTTTAATCGAAATTGCGATGGGACTGTTTTTATTTGAGTCATTAAGGATTACTAATTTATTTCCCATTATTAGCTCAATGGATGACCGAATGCGACGCAGAATGATGATAGTTACATTCACCATATTAACGATATTAGCAACAATCGAAGCGTCACTAGCCTATATGAGAGATTTGTTGGCACTCGATCGAGAAGCACTACAACAATCTTTGATAAACGCTGGCGCAGCCGGTGGCGTTGTCGAAGCACAATTTCGTTGGATTCCGTCAATGGGACAAATGGTTATGGGATTTATTCTACCGTTTGCGTTAGCCTTTATCGCTATTCCGCTTGAGTCTTTCATACATTCGCTTCGCGTAGTACTTGGACTTGTGGCTATCGGATTTTTAAGAGCATGTCGCGTAATCGTTAGAATAGTGGGCGGCTTCGCTAAGCATTTAAGTCAGATTCTAGTGTACCTATTTGACTTGCTAATAATGCTGCCGGTTTCTATTGAAGCCGCAATAAAACGACGTTCAGAGAGACAGAGTAATGATGCTTCTAAAATTTCTGATAGTTCGATTGTTTAGTATGTTGATTGGGAGGAAAAAACGATGAGCCAATCTAAAGGTAATGTAAAAACACGGTTAATGTTATCCATAATGATGACGATGGGAGTTTTACTAGCGGGTTGCGGCGAGGGTAAACCGAACTCAAGAGCTGTCTATTTGTTGCTTGATACGTCTGGAACCTATACTCAAGAATTAGCCAAGGCGCAAGCAATAATGAACTATTTGTTAGCAACCTTAAATAGTGGTGACTCTATCGCTATTGCGCGAATCGACAGTGGTAGCTTCAGTGAAAAAGATATAATTGCTAAGGCAACATTTGATATCAGACCGAGTACTGCAAATGATCAGAAACGACTGTTCAAACATAAGGTTGATGAATTTGTTGCCCAAGTTAAGTTTGGTAGCCGCAATACTGATATCACCGGCGGTTTAATTCAGGCATCAGACTTTGTAAATGAAACTAATGCAGGCGATAAGTATGTATTAATATTTTCTGATCTGGAGGAAGATTTACAGAAGGGACATGTGAGAGATTTTCCAATTGATGTTCAGGGGATACAAGTTGTCGCCCTCAATGTGACCAAACTGCGAAGTGATAATGTCGACCCACGGGACTATAAAAAGCGATTAACGCATTGGCAAGAACGTGTGAAGCAAGGAGGCGGTGAGTGGCGAGTTGTCAATGATTTAGAGAGACTTGATGCGTTAATTGCTATGCATTAGTCGTGGTCTTACTATCAAATTAAAGTGGCATTTTATTGGTTTATCAATGAACTAAAAGTGCCACTTAACCAAGAAACTCCAAGTGTTTTGATTGGTGGGGAAATTATTAGTATCACGAATCCCAAATTTATTGGTCCAGTAGTCATATTCGATTCCGATGTACCATTTGTATTCGCCTTCTAACATTGCTTTCATATCTAATTTAAGCTGTGGATTAAAATGAAAATTATCGCTTTGCTCATCACTATTGAGCACCCAATCAAAATAACCGTCAAATAGTAAGGGCGCTTCACCGATATTAAATGGATATGCGAAAGTAGTCGTAATTTGGTTACCACTTCCCGCTATATCTGGATCATCTCTTTGGTAAAGATGCACATTAAAGTATCGAAATCCTTGAATGTTGAGATCAACGCCTACGCCAAATAGGTTTCGCTCAATGCCATTTTTACCGCGCTCTAAAAGCATGGCAAACGTCAGTCTTTTCAATGTGGACTGTTGCTCAAAAGTATGAATGGTAAACCTTGGGGTTATCTCGCCATAGCGATTACTCCCGGAGGGTTGATAGTCTTTGTTATCAATAAAGAGAAATAGATCAAACCAGTCTTTTGCGTAGACATATTCAAAGGTAAAGGTTTGTTGTTTTGCCGGTTCGACTTTAAAGTTTTTGCCATTTAAATAGCTAATACTTGCTTCACTAAAATCTCGAGCGTTCGCTGTCTGTAAGGCGATAATAAATACTAGCGCAATTGGTGATAATACCAATCTAATTAACGGTTTCTTTCTCAACATAATCGATAAAATCCGTTTCCGACATAGGTTTGGCTAAAAAGAATCCTTGCCCTAAGTCACAGCGATGATTATTTAAAAAATCCAGTTGCTCCTGAGTTTCAATCCCTTCCGCGACGACGACTAGGTCGAGTTTTTCTGCCATACTGAGGATTGTTTCGATCAGCGATTCTGCAGAGCCTTTCTTGCCGATACCATCCACAAAGCTACGATCGATTTTAATAATATCGACGGGGAAACGAACTAAATAACTGAGCGATGAATAGCCGGTTCCAAAATCATCGATTGCGATTTTTACACCATATTGCTTAAGTTGATTGAGAACGTTTAATGCTTTTTCTGAATCATCGGTTAATAATCTTTCGGTTATTTCTACAGTTAGATTTAATTGTTGACTGAGCTCTGCTATGGTTGATAACCAACTATCGAGCGCTTTATCTTTGGTATGAAATAATCTTGGCGATACGTTGACAGACATGCCGATTAAATTCTCTTGCTCCCGATTTAGTTCGATTAAGATTTTAGCTGACTGTTTGAGCATGGCTAAATCGATTTTGTTAATTAATCCTGACTCTTCCGCGATTGTGATAAATTCGTAAGGCGGAACAAAAGTACCGTCTGCTTTTATCCATCGAGCTAAGGTTTCACATTTTATGATTTGGTTATCGGTCAACCGATTAATCGGCTGTAGATAGGGAATGAGCTCGTTGTTGCTAATTGCATTGATTAATTCATTTAGCAACTTATGACGGTGTTCTGATCGCTGTTGCATTTCTTTGGTATAAAACTGCCAGCCATTACGCCCACTTCGTTTAACTTCGTACATTGCTTGATCGGCTTTGCGTAGGAGTAAATCAGAAGATTCTCCGTCACCAGGAAATAGTGAGATACCAATACTGGCACTAATATGAAGGTCGCTGTCGTTGATATGATAGGGGCGTTGCAAGACCTTATTGATATTCTCTGTAACCCGTATGGCGTTTTCGAATTTATTAATATTAACCAGCAATACGCCAAACTCATCACCGCTCAGTCTTGAAACAGTATCCGTGGTTCTTACACACTGTTTAATCCGATTGGCTGCTTCAACCAGTAGCCCGTCACCCACTTGGTGGCCGTAATTATCATTCACGGGCTTGAAACGGTCGAGATCAATAAACAAAACTGCAACCTTGTTATTAACTCGTCGCGCAGACTCTATCGACTTACTTAATCGATCGTTAAATAAAACCCGGTTGGGCAATCCTGTGAGTGAGTCATATGTTGCTTGATGACGTATTAGCTGAGCTGCCTTAACTTTGTCAGTGACATCTTGCATTGTGCCCAGTAACCAATTGGGATTTGTTGGGTCGATTCCAGCGATTACTCTAAACCAAAGCTCACTGTTTTCAGGTGTATGAATCTCAAACTCTAAATCGAAAGGCTTTCCGTCTTCAAACAGGTTAAGCAAACACTTTCGCAACAAGTCAAAACCCTGCGGCTCAAAAAACACCTCAATATCTTCGAGGGACTCAGGTTTATAATTTAAAGGCTTTTCAAACAGTGCTGATGTTTGAGAGGACCAGCGGATAAAACGCATCGATTGATCGATCTTCCAGCCTCCGACCTTGGCAACGTCACCCACTTTTTCAAGGAGGTTTTGGTTTTCCGCGAGCGATAGTTGAAGCGCTAATTTCTCCTTTTCTTGTCGAAATCGAAAGGCAATCATTACACACAACAAAAGTATTGAGAAGGCGACGCCTAAGCGAAATATAAAAATATTGGTCGACTCTCGTGCTGAAAGGTTTCGTCGCGTCAATGCCAAATGCCAGGTCCCACCGCCAACAGCAATTACTGATTGGATTTTATTGGGATCGTCAAATATAGCGGGGTTTCCGTAAAACACAGGTCCATCGTTGCCCAGCGAATCATAGCTTTTAATGGCTAAATTTACCTCCGCGGCGATTTGATGTATGCCAGCTCGATGGTAAAGTTTTTCTGCATCAATCGGTGCCGAAATAATACCCCAAAGTTTTCGTTGTTTGCTATCACCGGTATAAATGGGTGCTCTGCCGATAAATGCGACACCACCTTGAACTAAATCAATCGGTCCTACGACCAATAATTGCCCGGTATTGACCACTTGCAAGACCATTTCTTTTTGAGCCGCATTTGTGTTGTAGTCAAGACCTATCGCTTTTTCATTCCCTTCAACCGGGTAGATATAGTTGATGACGAGATCTTTTGCGGCGGCAAAATTGATTAACAAGGGGTCTTTCTTAAATATTTCTTTGGCGTATGCTGAGAACTCTTGTTCTGATAAGTCTGGAGAGGCTGAAATATAAGCAGCAAAACCTGTAATCATCGAAAGATTGGTTCGAAGAATGCCTTCCAGTTTTGCCGTTGTCGAAGTGAGCTTTTGGTAAAGGCGTAGCTTTTCATCTTCTGCTTGCTCTGCGATGATATATTGTTCAGCTTGTTGTTCGAGCAGAAATGAAAGCGCGACCACACTAAGAATCGTTAAAATCGTTTTCTTGTAATGCCAACTTATTAATCCAATAGCCGTCAATAATATCAGCGAGAATAAAAATAAGGGCCTTGCTTCTGCTTGGTTGTTTTGTGATAAATAGCCAAATAGTGATTCCGCCGGTGAAATTGAGTAAACCAGCCCTTGCGCTCTGATTCGCTCATGCATTGCTAACCATTTATTTTGATTAAGGTGACCGATTGGCGTAGTCGGATAATCAAGTAATTCCTTGATATGACTGGCAAACTCCAAGTTATAGGCGAGCGGGTCATCGTACATTAGAAAAAATCTTGGTAGTTCTTGCGAGATTCGCTCGGCGATTTCACTCGGGTTCTCGAGCGCGTATTGCCAACCCTTCAACGAGGCTTGAACAAATCGATGGGTTATTGAAGGGTTGTTTTCAAGAAAACTCGAGCTGGTGTAAAGGGTGTCTCCATAGAAGCTGATACCAAAGTCAGCAGGATGCAGTTTATTGAGACTAACATTTCGTTCTTTAGCCTCAAAAAGTGCTGACACCTCATAGGTCGCAATTGCGTCGGCTTTACCTTCAATTAAAGTTTTGACTGTTGGAGGTTCGGCGACAAACTGAATATCTTTGTTTGCATAGCCTCTAGAGAGCAACAGTGCACGAACTTCAGCCTCGGTGGTATCATTAGGAGTCGCAGCAATTCTTAATGATGCAAGGTCGGAAACATCGTTTAATGGTGTTTCATCTAGTGCAAAAACAGCGCCTGCGCTGCGCTGGAAAATTGGTGCTAAGACAGAAACAGAAATGTTATTGTCTTGGGCTAATAAAATATCCAGGCCACCGATAGCAAACTGCGCTTTATTAGTGGCGATTTCTTCAATCGGCTTGAGGATACGACCCGACTTGTCACTAACGGATCGAATATCGACATCAAGCCCCGCGTCTTTATAATAACCTTGCCATTGAGCTGCGTAATATCCGGCAAACTGGAATTGATGCTCCCATTTCAGCTGCAACACGACTTTATCCGCTGTGTTACCCGAGAGAGGGTAAAAAGCAACCAACAAAGTGAGCCAGAGAAAGCGTTTGAACATGAATTGAATATAAATTGCAGACAGTTACATCTAAGATTAGTTTAGGATATCTGGGGTTGCAAAGTAATTTGCAGCGACTTTGGACTTCGATAAACTTTGTTTGTGTGGGGCGTTCATTAGCGTTATAAAAGTCACCAATATAATGAGCAAGTAGATATCTTACGGAATATACATAATTGAGATAAAGAAACTATGCCTGGACCATTAAAAGGGATTAGAGTTTTAGATTTAAGTCGCATACTGGCTGGGCCTTGGGCGACTCAAATGCTAGCCGATTTTGGCGCTGAAGTCATAAAGGTCGAGAAACCAAAAACTGGCGACGATACGCGTTTATGGGGCCCGCCTTTTCTTGATAAAAATCAAGAAAATCAACCAAGTCAAATTGACCGGTTCGACCAAGATAGCCGAGACAACCAAGATAGTGAGCGATATCGCGAAAGTCGGCATAACCGAGAAAGTGGCCATAACCGAGAAAGTGGGCATAACCGAGAAGACGCGGCCTATTTTTTGGCGGCAAACCGAGGCAAAAAGTCGATTACCCTCGATATTGCGAGCGAGGAAGGACAAAAAGTTGTCAAGCGGTTAGCTGCCGAGTCTGATGTTTTTGTCGAAAACTTCAAAGTTAATGGACTAAGCAAGTATGGACTTGATTATGACAGTTTGAGCAAAGTGAACCCCAAATTAATCTATTGTTCAATTACCGGTTTTGGTCAAACTGGGCCAGATGCAGAGAAAGCCGGATATGACTTAGCGATTCAGGCAATGTCTGGCCTGATGAGCATTACTGGTGAAGCTGATAATGTGCCTGGGGGAGGGCCGCAGAAAGTCGGTGTTGCGGTCGCGGATTTGATGACGGGTTTATATGCAGCCAATGCTATCCAAGCAGCACTACTCTATCGAGAACAACATGGTGAAGGACAATATATTGATTTAGCGCTTTTAGATTGTATGGTTGCAGGCTTAGCGAATCAAACGATGAACTATCTTGTTGGTGGGAACGTGCCAGTTCGACATGGAACCGGACACCCTAATATTGTTCCCTATCAAGCAGTAAATGCGGCTGATGGTCAATTTGTGTTAGCCGTTGGTAACGATAGTCAGTTTCAAAAGCTTTGTCAGCTGCTTGGTATCGAAACCTGTGCAGTCGACCTACGATTTAAGTCAAATGAAGCGCGCGTAAAAAACCGCGAGGAATTAATTTCAATAATAGAAAAACAGCTCGTTCAAGCATCATGCGAGCACTGGCTGGCTCAGCTTGACTCACTTAAAATTCCCTGCGCCCCGATTAATAACATCAGTGAGATGTTTAGTCATGAACAAGTTGCCGCACGAAAATTAGTCAAGTATCTACCCACGA
Organism: Aliikangiella marina; assembly: GCF_007004765.1. Classification (GTDB taxonomy): domain Bacteria; phylum Pseudomonadota; class Gammaproteobacteria; order Enterobacterales; family Kangiellaceae; genus Aliikangiella; species Aliikangiella marina. Next base: position 100,587 of record NZ_VIKR01000004.1, on the reverse strand, counting down.
GCGATAGAGGCCCAATTCCAACCGTTGCAAATCCAGTTAACTTCTCCAAAACCTCAGTCGAATACAATCGACCTCCGCCGAAGCTAGGAGAGCATAATGATGAATTCCTTTAAATCATTTATCTCATAAAGTTATTAACATTAAGCTATTATATAAAATGAGGTTATAAACAGACTAATTCATCGCGCTTTGAAATAAATCACCCTAGACTGTATTCAGGTTCTCAAAAAGCAATAAAAAACTAAAACCGAATATCAGGCTCTCTCAGGATAAGATTATTCTATTGCAATGGAATGGTGAAGTTGAGTGAGCGGGAGTGCTAAATGGAAAACGGCGAGCGCCGCAAAAACCAGCAGTTCCGTATTGACCCGAGTTTACGTAAAGGATTCAAGCTTGACGACGTAGTTGTACTCCCTCAAGACGGCGCAATAATTTGCCACGGGCAACACCGTCATTTACCTCCCAAAGCCATGGAGGTATTGCTATTTCTTTGTCAAAATCATAATCGACTCATTTCCTCTGAGCAATTACTGGTCTTTGGATGGGGAGATGCAACTTCTAGTCGGGCCAATTTAACTCATGTGATTAGTGAAATCCGTCAAGCGCTCGACGATCATAAAGAATGTCCTGCTTTTATCCAAACGATGCCAAGAAAAGGCTACCGGCTTATCGCCAAAGTTGCCCCAAGTGATGACAAGGTGCTTTATCCCAATGTTTGGCCACTCAGTGCTTCGCCGCAAAACTCAAATCGTTCAATTAACAAAGATAATCATTGGCATTTGTCATTAGCGGTTCTTAAAAACTCAAAACTGTTTAGCGTGAGTATCGCTTTTTTAGTGTCGATATGGGTTCTTATTCAAATTTTTGACATTATTTTTCCGATTTTTAATGTGCCTGAATGGGGGCTTAAACTAGCCGTACTTATTTTGGTGGTCGGACTACCGATTACGCTTTTATACACTTGGTTAAAAGAAATTAAAATTAAGAAGCTATTGCTAGCGAGGAAAAATAGCGGTTCGGACAAAAACTTTTTTTATCGACAGCTTATCGTCGATTTTGGGTTTATTGGTTTGATGTCTTTAGCGGTCGGTTGGTTATCGTTTTATCTGATAGAGTCGATTGAATTGGAAGCCAGCGATTCAATTGCTCAGATCTCGGGTACATTGCAAAAAGCGCCGTTGCAAGAGGACCTTGTTGCGATACCAAAATTTCAATTTGACGACGCAGTAAAGCTACCTGAGTATTTTAAATCGACACTCCAGTCCGAGCTTATCCATGCGTTATCTACGCAGAGCAATTTCAAGCTAGTTTCACATCGAGCGATCAATGAACTTCCACCGGATACCAAACTAGAAGCTTATGCGGCATTATTAGGGGCTCATTATCTATTAGATGGTCGAGTTTACGGAAGCAACGATCAGGTCAAAGTGATTTTTAGCTTGAGCGATACACTCACTTCACATCAAGTGTGGAGCTCTAATGTTGATGGAAGTTCGCAGGATCTATTGGGACTTCAGAAAGAAATTAATCGTCAAATATTTAATGCACTTTCATTACTAAGCAAACAAGATGATGTTGAAAATTTGCTCGTGATTAACACCGATGACTTCAAAGCTTATGACAGTTACATTCAGGGAAAGGACGCGCTAAGCCAAGCTTCGCTCAACTCAGAAAATATCCAAGTGGCTAAACGTCACTTTTTAGAAGCGTTAGAGTTTGATCCAAAGTTTTCACTGGCTACAGCGGGTTTATGTCAAACTTTCTTAAATGAGTATGTTGAGAGTATGAGTGTTGACAGTTTTAAATCTGCCAATGAGCATTGTGGTGGTTTACTGGCGTTAGGTAATCTTCGCGAAGAAGGTCTGATTGCACTAGGTGATCTGAACCAGTTAAAAGGAGAAGATCTCATCGCCATTGACTTTTATCAACAAGCACTAGAAAAAGATACAGATAACCTCAATGCGATATCCGGTTTAGCCAATAGCAAATCCAATTTAGGAGAATATGAATCGGCAAGACAACTCTTCAAGCGCCTTGTTCGAATAGAGCCGGGTTATTGGCAAAATTATCGTCAATTTGGAAATTTTCTATTTGAAATAGGTGATTATGAAGGAGCGATTGAACAATTTAAAAAAGTTACCTTATTAAGACCTAACTCATCGGATGCTTTCAATAGTTTAGGAGGTGCTTATTATTTAGCGGTTAAAACAGATTTGGCGGTTGCCGCATGGAAACGTTCATTGGCGATTCAACCCACTGCTAACGCCTACACTAACATTGGAATCGTTTCGTTTATATCAGAAGATTATCAAAGTGCGATTGATAATTATGCTAAGGCGGTATCTCTCAATCCGAACGATCACTTTCTTTGGATAAATTTGGCAGAAGCTCAAAAGTTTGCTGATAAAAAAGAAGCCTCAATCGAATCTTTTCAAAGAGCCTATGACGCGGCTCAACAAAAACTTCAAGTTAATCCCAAAGATTTTGTTGTGCTGGGCGGGGTGGCGAGAATTAATGCGGAATTGAGGCGGTGCAAAGCAGCTATGCAAAGTATTCGAGAGCTTTCGGTGAATGAGTGGCGAGATCCTTACTTCTATTATGACTTGGCGTTAGCCGCTCTTATTTGTGAGGATAAATCGCTTGCATTGGAAAAAATAAAGCTAGCGTTAAATCATGGATACCCGCGTGAAAGAATTGAAAAAGATATTCAGTTTTCTCAGATTAAGAATCAATTGGGAACATTGCAATAATTTATCTCGATAAAAATATGGAATATTAAAAATAGGAGCTATCAAAGATGAATATTCGTTTTAACTATCGTAAAAATAGAACGCTAGGAATTATTCTAACGTTTTTTGTCGTGTTCAGTGGTCGTGCATTTGCTGAAGATATAGCGATCAGTATGACGGAGAGTCAGTGCACGGTTTCGATGTCCAGCGCCGATAATGGATGTGATGCTGGACAGTGTGCCGGAGATTCAGCCTGCGTGTGTGCTGCAAAAGGCGATTTTATTACTTGGATTCTACCTGGCAATGATAAGTTTAAACTAAAGTTTTCTGGCGACTCTCCTTTAAAAGATAACTGTGGTAAAAATTACAAAGCCTCGAAACAAAAGTGTAAAATTAAAGAAGATGTCTCGCCGGGTCAGGAATATACTTATTTGGTTAAATTAAAAAAGTGCGCCAACGGAACCGACCCGAGGGTAGTTATCAAAGGGGGCCGATCATAATTGGTGGGTCATAACTAAAATACGGTTCAGTGCAATCGTTGACTAACGCTAATTGAAGGCTCGTCACTAGCGCAATACGAGCCTTAATAAACGAACGATACGAGGGAATCAATTCGCTAACCGATACAGCAATATTGCAGCCTTTTCCATGTTCTTTATAAAACTAGTCATGTCAGCGACTTCGTCTTTCGTGTGGCCGCCTTCGCCCATTAATCCCAAGCCATCTAGCGCCATTTTTACATGGTTTGCAGCAAAAGAAATATCTGCAGCACCAGCTCTTCTTGGATCAACAGCAATTACCCGCCCATGCCCTAAATCGAGACTAACTTGATTATAGAGGGCTAACAGTTGTTTATTGCCATCGGAAGGAGCCATTGGCGGATATCCATTGGAGAAACTTAGAGTGGATTGAGTGTGGGCAAGACTCTTTGCCACGATTTTTTGCATGACCGTTTTGGCTTGCGTGAGTTGTTCTGGTGAAACCGCTCGAATATCGCCGGTAATCAACGCGGTTTTCGCAATGATATTGGTTTTTCCAAAAGCTGAACCTTGGTTTGTTTGGCCATCAAATGCGGTTGTTGTTCCGCCAACAATCATTCCTGGATTAAACGTCAGATTTTTCTGAGTTGACAATTGAGTGCGAAACTCATTGAGAATGCGAGCGGCTTCAAATATTGCACCATCGCCGATATCCTCTCTAAAAATTTGCGAAGAGTGGGCTGGTTTACCGGTGACTTCTAAGCGCCAGTTTATGGCGCCTCTTCTCGCAATGACCGCCGTTTTTATATCACCATCGCCGTCTTCAAAACCAATAGCATAGTCAGCCCATTTAGCAGCATCGACTATTGCTTGTTTAGATTTTTTTAATGGCTTTCCACTACTTTCTTCATCTCCGGTAAGTACAACTTTGACGCTTAGTCTATCCAGGGCCCCCGAATCCTTGAGTGCTTTCAATGCATAAAGCATGATGACGTTACCACCTTTCATATCGGTAATCCCCGGCCCTTTGACTTTATTATTACCTAAAGGTTGGTATCTCTGAAATTGACTGTTATTTGGAAAAACCGTATCGAGGTGTCCGATCAAAAGCACCCGTGGGCCCTGTTTCCCATAGCTTGCTACTAAATGTCCCGCACGATTAAAAGCTTTGCCGTCTTGCCATTCTGTTTCAAAGCCGATTGCATCAAATCGGTCTTTGAAAAACATGCCCACCGCTTTTACACCTTTAAAATTCATTGTGCCACTATTCATATCGACAACGGACTTTAAATCTTTTTCGGCCGTAGCGAGGTTTTTCTCGATGATAGTTCGGATTGCTTGTTCATTTTCGTCGAGCGCCCAACTGGGTAGCGCAAAACTCAACAATGAAAGTGCGATTAAAAAAGTAAAATATTTCATTTAAATCTCTCGACTTGGAAGGCGTTTGTTATTGATTGATGTCTGAAACCCAAGGCGGTCGGTTGCTACCGCCACTTAATGTTGCAGCCCATGCTTGGATACTGTTTTTGTTCAATTGGCTGATTAGATTCAAGCGCATTCAGTGCCGCTTTAATGTCAGATCCTGTTACCGCTACCCCATTGCCAGGAGTCGAGCCATCAAATCGTCCGCGATAAACGCAGCGTAGTTCACCGTCAAAAAGAAAAAAATCTGGTGTGCATGCTGCCTGATAAGCTCTGGCCGTCTCTTGTGACTCATCGTATAGGTATGGAAATCGATAGTCTAGCTCTGTCGCCTTTTGCGCCATTTTTTCCGGTGAATCTTGTGGGTATGCGATGACATCATTCGCGCTAATTGCCACAAAGTTGATTGCTTTGTCAGCGTATTCTCGGCCCAAGTCAGCCATAGCACTTTCAATATGAACAACAAAAGGGCAGTGATTGCACACAAACATTATCAGGGTGCCCTGGGCGCCTTTGAGCTCGGATAAGGTTTTTAACTGACCATCTCGAGGATCAAGGAGTTTAAAATCAGGAGCAACAGTTCCCAGTGGAAGCATATTGGACGGTGTCAATGACATTATCGTGATTCCTGGATTGATTCATCACATTAAACTTTTATTGTAAGGTATACTGAGGGTTTGATTAATTCAACTGACTTTTGATGATTGTTGGTTATTTAGTCTTATCGCAGAACTTTGATTTTGCTTACAGAATTTGAGTTTCGCTGAATGAAAGGTTGAAAATATTAGTTTTCTCAAGCCCAATATTAAATAGCTTTTAAGTTTAGTTAACATGAAATCAGAAAGTTTTACTGAGTTGGCCTAGCGATAAGTGATTCTTATATGCTTAAAATTACTTTGAAATCTCTATTCATGCTCTGCGTCGGTGCTTCTGGTTTGCATCTAGGTGCCGCTGATAACGAGATAAGCGTTACTGACAATAGTGCTAGCCCAACGGTCGCAGGAAATAAAGCCTGGTCCGTTTTGAATCACGACAAGCGTATTGTTATTGGTTGGCAAGCCGCTATTCAACAAGTACTCGATGAAGAGACTCGCTTGGCGACAATTAGAAATCATCAGGCTGAATCGCAGTCAGTTTATCAAGCTGTGGAACGCTATGTGAGTAGTTTAAAGAAGCTCGAACTCGCCGATACGCCGAAGATTTTTCAGATAAATTTCGAACGCTATATAGCGGCTCTGGAAAAATTTATCCCAGAACTAATTAAATTCCAAAATTCGCAGGGCAGCCTAAAAGATATTTATGACCAGGCAGGTATCAACAATTTTAGTTTTAAGCAACGCGAGCTAAGGGTTACTCAATCATGGCGTAATATCGAAACGCTGGTGGGTTTTTATCAAAGCAACTTGCCACTTAAGCCATTCGTATTTTCTTCTAACCGATCGGGTAATTCAGAAATCTACTTAGCTAATTATTTAAGTGGTGCAAGTAAAAATCTAACCAATAATCTTGCTGATGATAACTGGCCAGTCATTTCTGGAGACAGTAAACGACTATTATTTCAGTCTCGACGTAATGACAATTTAGATGTTTTTATGTTAGACCTGATCACTGGCACCGAACGGCAGCTAACCACTCATATTGCTCATGACTACTTAGCATCTTTTTCGCCACAAAAAGAGTTCGTCTATTTTACTTCTTGGCGAGCCAGTAACGTGGAAAACCAACGGACACGTTTTTTTCGGCTCGATACTCGCACCAGTGAGATTGTTCAATGGACATCGACCGAACCAGGAAACTCAACAGGAATAGTTTGGGACAACAGCGGGGCTCGCGTGATTACGACTTTGAAAAGAGGGGATAACGCTCAAGTTTACTTGTTGGACGAGATGGGGGCAATAATTCGTCAATTAACCAATGAGCCTGGATATAATGCCGGAGGCCAAGTCTCACCAGACGGCAGGAAGATTGCATTTTATTCCAGTGGTAAAATGCGTTCTAGGATTGGCCTAGTCAATATTAATAACCCCGGTGATATTCAGTGGGTTGTAAAAGATGGATTTAATTGGTATCCACAATGGAGTTCGGATGGGAAGTGGTTGGCATTCAGTCGCTCGCTCGATAGCAATCATCGCAATTTAAATATTTATCTTATTGAAATAAGCAATCCAGGTTTTCTTATTCCTATCATTGAATCCCCCGCACGTGACAGTGAATTTCGCTGGCTCAACTAAACACTGATGAGCTAGCTGGAGAATTCTCGAGATAAAGCCATCTGATACTATTCAGTTCGATCCAACGATATTCTTTTTGCAAAAATAACGCTTAGCCCTATCCCCAAACAAGAAATGATAGAAAGCAATAAAAAATAATGTTGAAACCCTTCAATGCCTGGTGCTGCATCTAGAATTCTTCCCGTAATAGGCGCGAAAAAAATATCGGGTGTATAACCAATTAACGATACAAGACCAACCACTGTGCCGGTTTGCGTTAGTGTGACGCCCGATTCTTCAACTAAAGCAAAGTAAACACCTCGTAAGCCGTAAACTGCTGCAAAAGTAATGAGTAGATTAGCGAGTATAAACAGTTGATTGGTGTTTTGAGGAGAGATAAATGCTAAAACCACAAACGCGACTGCAACAACAGCAAACATAAAAGCGATAGTTCTGCTGGAGAAAAAGCGATCGGCGATAAAGCCCGCGGTAATTGCCGCGATAGGCCGTAAGTAGCTCCCTAAGGCAGTAAATTCGGCGGCTTCAACTTGATTCATCTTGAGTACTTCTACAGCATAAATACCATAATTATCCAACGCTTTATAGCCGCAGTAAGCCGCTACAATGATTGCACCTTGTAACCATACCGTCGGCGTTCTGATGACTTGGCTTAGGTCATTGGGAAGTTGAGAGAAGCTTGCTTTATCGTTGCTGGGTTCTTCAACTAATAACCAAACAAAAAGTGCTGCCAGTAAAGTTAAAAAACTATAGTACAGGATCACTGATTGTAATCCTTGTTTTAGCAGGCTCGGTTCATCTAGCTCAGTTTCAACCGTGAGACTAAATATTAATACACCGACAGAAGCGGCGATACTAGCAACTAAACCTCTACCGCCGTCCAATAAACCGAAGGCAATTCCTTGAGAGCCGTGACCTCCCCATTCGCGCGTTGCCTTAATGATAGCAGCCCAAAACAGTAATATACTGGTTAATCCAAAAAAACCAAATAAGAAGAACAATGATTTTTGATCCGGTAAAGTGTATAGATAAAAACCACCCAAGGCGGTAGTAATTAATGAAAATACAATTAGCTTACGAGCAGAAAAATGGTCAGCAATAACGCCACCGGGAAAGTAGGCCAGCATCGCGACTATTCCATAGACAGCAAAAATGTCGCCGAGCTGTGTATTCGACAAATTGAAAACTTCGAGAAAGGTCGGTCTAAAAAATCGCGTAATATGGAAGGGCAAACTAAAAATGATTTCTCCCGCAAAAATAATCGCGAGTAGGGTAAGGTAATTAGTAGTTGTTCTGCTCACGATTAATTAGGCCTCTGAATATTGCGGTATGTCTCGAAAACGTAAAGGGCAATGACACTCAGTTTAACCTTTGTCAGGCGGGTAAACAATTTGTTAGTAGTAACGTCATCGTGCCAAAAAGTATAGCGTCTCCTTTGACATCGGCACGGCTTAAGCCGCGTTTAAGTGATTGATCAAATGATACGACTGTTCTGACTTAGTTATCACCTGAAGATCGCCAAAATTGCTCCAGTGTGTGTTGAACTTGCTCGAGGTTTGAACAAGGCCTGACATGCCAGTTATCTGGCATTAAGTTTTGATAGTCTAGCCGCCGAAATCGAGGGTCCACCAAGATAACCACACCTTTATCGGTTTCTGAGCGAATTACTCGGCCAGCAGTTTGTTTTACTCGAGTAAACCCGGGAAACTGATAGTTGTATTTAAAACCATTAAATCCCTTATCCTCGATATGTTGTTCAATAAGGTTTTGCTCTAACGATGGTTGCGGCATTCCGGCACCGATAACAATCACGCCATCTAATGCTTCGCCACTAAAGTCGACGCCTTCACCAAAAACACCACCCAAGATTGCAAAGCCAAGTAAACTATCAGCGCACTCAAAAAACGCTTTGAGAAAGGTTGATTTTTCTTTATCGGTGCTGTTTTTTTGTTGTTTGATAGTGCTTATTTCCTGATTAGCTTGCACAAAGTGATCGTAACACTGGGTAAGGTACGCATATGAAGGAAGAAATACTAAATATTTACCAGGTTTCGCGTGTATCGTTGAAAGTATTAAGTCGCACAAGAGGCTGATAGAACTATCTCGATGTTTCCATCGGGTATCGATAAAGTCACAACGCACTGTTAATTGGTTCTCGATCGGAAACACCGGAGGGAGCTTTAGTTTGACCGAATCTTCCGATAACCCTGTAACTTGACTGTAGTAATCGAGCGGTGTGACAGTTGCGGAAAACCCAATTAATGCGCGAGCGGATTGATACTTCTTAGTAAGGTAACTCGCTGGGTCGAGACACAGCAGTTTAAGCGATACAGCCAGCTTTTGGGACGAAGTAGAGCGAGTACCGGAAATGATTGTTTTGTGGTCTTCGCTATAAAGTTCACTTATAAAGTAATAACGATAGAGACTTTTCAACCAATCATGAAAACCTTCAATTTGATGATTGTTCATTCCGCCTGCGAAACCGTCACTTAGAGACTCATTGCTCACTTCTTCAAATAGGTGCTCTAAACAAAACTTAAGTACTTCTGGCGGCGATTCTATAACTTGATCTGTATCGTCGCTACGCTTTTGCTGAGTTACTGAGAATAAATTTTCCTGCGGATTCGTTAATTGAACCAGTTGCTCGAGATACCGTTTGATTGGAGACTTCAACGGTGAATTTTTTTTCAATTGGCGAAGTATCGCGTGAGCGGGTGCACTCGTTAACTCAGCGGAATACATTCCTCGCGAGCGTTCAATCAAGTTGTGATACTCATCAATCAAAAGTACTCGTTGATTAATGTTGTCATCAAACGCTGATAGCCTCACCATTGGGTCAAGAAAATAGTTGAAGTCGCAAATCACAATGGAAGACCATCGAACCATTTGTAGGCTTAGCTCAAATGGGCAGATATGATTTGCCGCTGCGATTTCCTGAATTTTCTCGCTGCTTAAATAGGCTGCTTCTAAGCAAGCCAAGCGTGCCTGTGGTAACCGATCGAAAAAACCTATGGTGCGAGAGCACACTCCCTTACCGTTATCACATGTCTGGCGAATTGATTCTTTCGAAGAGCGGCATGGGCAAGCCTTATCTTTTGCCTGTAATACAACATAGTCAATTTCAAGGCCACTCTCGATCAATTTTTGGGTGTTCTTTAGAGCTGCTTGCTGCCCGGAACCTTTAGCGGTAAGGTAGACAATCTGAGCTATTATGCCCTCGCCAATGGCTTTGCTACTAGCGAACAATGTACTCATCGTTTTACCGGAACCCGTCGGGGCTTCAACAAGTAACTGTTTTTTGTCTTTTATCGTCTGGTAAACAGCCTTAGCAAAATAGTGTTGGCCCGTACGATATTCCGTATAAGGAAAAGCGATTGTCTTTGCAGAGTCTCGGACAATGAGTTGACGTTCTTCTACAGCCGAAAACCATGTTAAATAAATATCAAGATAGTTTTCGGTGATTTTTTTCGCCTCAAGAGAAGTGATTGACTGTTCCGATGAAAACTCACTATTGTCTAATAAATTAAACCAAGTTGTTTTAAGTACATAGGTTTGCTCTGGGTTGAGTGCTTCCGCTGACTGGGTTTGTTCGAGATGCAGCAAATAGCAATAAACAGTGGTCTGGGCTAAATGTAATATTATTTTTTCTTGCGGTATATCTTCTTGATCGAAATAGGTCGTCTTAATTTCTTCAACAATAGCAGGTGATTGCACTCGATTAACTAGGTCAATTCTCCCCCCGAGAGTGACCGAGTAGTTCTTGTATTCTATGGTTTGTTTTACTGCAAATTCTTTTTCCCACTCGCTATTTCGCGAATTCTGAAGGGTTTGATGTCCCTTGATACCTTCTTTCGCACTCGGCCCAAAGCTAGATTCAGAAAAAAGATCACCGGAGCGCGCACTAAACTCGACCAGAGTCCTTACCGATAGTTTGATTTCTTTTTTACTGCCACTCAACGTTTACGACCTTGTGCGGGATATCATGCTTAGCAAAGTACTTCATCCAACGGAGCTGGTTTTTCTGGAGCTTATCACCTGGCCCTTTTATTTCAATTAATTCATAACCGCCTTCTGCAGGAAACAAGATTAAATCAGGAAACCCTGAGCGGTTTGCTTTGATATCCAAAAAGATTCTGTCAAATATTTGTTTCCAGTGTGTCCCCGGAATATGTTCAAAGGCGAACTCTAACAAGTCTTTCGTTAAAAGTTCCCAAAAAACAAAAGGTGTCGATGTTCCTTGTTTTTCGGATATTCGGTTTAAATAGTTTTCAATATTATCCTGCATATTATCGACAGTTAACGATAGTTTTTGATAGATATCTTGGCGTTTTTTTAGGAAATCATCTTCATACAAATCATGAGGTCTAAACTGGAATGGGTTAGTAAAAGCACCTTTAATCGGCGCGAAAAATAGTGGCCAATAGTGCAAGCCGAAAACGCTTAAAAACAACCCATTTTCAATATAAAAGCACTCGCCATACTGTGAGAAATATTGGCGAGCACTGATTTCGACATTGTCCTCAGTTTGTGGTATCGAAATGGTTTCCTGAGGCGGCTTGTATCCATCGGGTTGCGGCCATTTTATTTTATGTTTTTTTGCAGCTCGAAATCCAAACTCTTGAGCAAAAATTAGCTCGCTCTCTGAGCGTGGTGCGTTGATGATTTGCTGACAAATTTCGAGGGAGCGATCAACTTTATTTTGTTTTAAAAGAATTCTTGCTTGCCTTTCTCTTGATGGTTCGAGTGAATTCTCCCTATAAATTGATAAAGCCTGGTCGAGCGACGCAAGTCTCTCAAGCTGACGAGCTAAGCTGATGTTAACGCGCTGTACACGACGCATTAACGTGTTGTCGGTAGCCTCAACTTGCGGTAAAAGCTGATGAAAGTTGATAATTGCCTTACAGTCTCCTTGAAGTGCCTCGTCTAAACCTTCAAGTACTTGATAGTAATTCAGATAATTCTCTATTTGTTCGCGACTTGAAAAAAGCCGCGAGTTTCTGTCGATTTGATAGGATTCGAATCGATAGAGTCCCAAATCGCGTAATACAAAATCGGTCAGATCTTGATTAAGATTGCCGAAAAAAAGTAGTTTGAAGGTTTCAAAAGCTTCAAATTGTGACAATAGTATTATTGGCTCATCGATTAACGTATAGAGATCAAATTCTTTGTCCAGCTCGATGAGCATTTCATCAAGTGCTCCCCTTGAAAGTTTTTTTATCGATACGATAGTTTCTTTATCGAGTTCTAATTGTTTAAGAATTGAAATCCACTCGGGTTTACTAAATACGGGAATCAGACTCTCTGCAGCGAGTGGTGGGTTTAACTCAACTAACGAAGCCTTGCTCAATGTTTTGCTCGCAGACTGAATATCCTTGATTTCTTGGTAGTTGAGCTTGCTTTCGCGAAATACTAAACCTTTACGAGTGAGCATTCTGACGTAAAGGAATTGCGCTTCTTTTGTGAGTGATTTGAAATTGAGGTAAAACTCAGTTTCTTGCTTATTAAGCAAGTCGTTATATTGTTCATAGACGTAGTCGACGAGCTCTAGAAAGTTGGTTAAATAATAGCCTTGAGGTAATTCGATCACTGGCACAATTCTAAATATCTGGAATCAATTCATTCTAATGAAGCTTCAGCATTTAGCAAAGGGTCATTTGCTTATTTTTGTGTTGGTATTCGATTTTCGTCAAGATAATAGATAAGGTCAGCGTTCACTCGCATTTGTTCATTGCAGGCAATGGTTAGTCGTTCAAAATGCATCATAAAGTGCTCGAGTTGCTGCTGATTCATGATTTGTGGGTTCTTTAAGTTGTTGCTTGAACGTCGTCTTAAATTGGCTTCTTGCTCCGCTCTCCAGAGCTTAACCTGCGGCCAACTCGGCGGATTAAAATAAACCAGAAAGTCTATGACTTGAAAGAGTTGACGGTAGTCGTTTGCGAGCCGATTATTCCAGTAGAGTCGCCAGGTACTGTCTGGATCTAAATCGGCTTCAAGTTGATTGAAGGGGACTATTAAATCTGATTCGTTAATCGAATTCGCACCGACACACCACCCTTCAAACAATACAATATCAATTTTGCCAACATGTATTTCCCATTTCTCTTCAGGCGCTGGGTTATCGGTTGCTTTGTCAAAGCAAGGCACTCGAATTGATTGGTTATTATCATTATCGACAAGGCGATGAAAAAAATTCATTGCTAATGAGATATCGTGAGTGCCCGGAACACCGCGAGTTTTGAATAGTGGGTGAATAGTTTCCGCGAGTCTTAAACGGGATTGGCGGGATAAGTAAAAATCATCGATTGAAACCGCCACAACTTGCAATTCAAACGCTTGAGTCAGCACCCTTCTTAACAACTGACATAGCGTGGATTTACCCGCGCCCTGCGGGGCATTGATACCAACGATCAACGGTTTTTTATCAGCTTTAGCATTGAAATTTGCATTTATTCGCTTTGCCAAAGGGTGATAACAGCTTTTATAGGCTGAAAGAATATTATCGCGGGGTAGCCCGAAATGACAACAAAATTCAATGAGATCTTGGCGAGTGAGTCGCAAGGTTAACCAAGTGAAATTCAAAAAAACAAGGTCTCTAATCTAACATAAGCTTTGCGATTAGAGAACGCCGACCTAACTTATTAAAACAGCTGTCTTTATTCTACTTTTTCCAATGACAGCACTATGAGCATGAATCTCATAGCGCAATAAATAATCAAAGAATTTAGAATTTACTCAGCTGATGATTGAATAAAAGTTGGTTTTATTTAATATAGTTACAAAATAATAAAAAGCTTCGAATTCGCTACGGAGGGAGTCGTAGTTACTAAACTAGAAATTAGTAAACACGTAATTATTGAACGAGAAATTAGTCGACTAAAAACTAGCAAGCGATAAATGAGTTAGCTATAAATGAGTTAACTAGACGTCAGCCCCCACTGCATTTCGTATTGATACCCCTTTTGTATGAATCACTCTTAGGGCGATTCAACAAGAGCATAAACAAGCTATTCCGATGAGTTTATTGGAGGATAAAAAATGTTGGGCACAATCACCGCGTCGCGATTGAACGTACGCTCTCAACCGGACCAGCATAGCAACAAACTGGGTGAAATAGTCAAGGGAACTGTTGTTAACATCTTAGCCCAGAAGAATGGTTGGTATGAAATTCTTTACAATAAGCTACCGGGTTTTTTGTTTGGTCAATACGTTGATCTAAGAGACGACAGTATTACTCAAGCAGGCATAATAACCGCAAGGTTACTCAATATTCGCGAAAGACCCGATACCAGTAGTCCAATTCTCGGCACATTGGGGAAGGGGAGCAAAATTGATGTTATTTCCAGTAATCAAAATTGGGTTGAGTTTTCTTTCAAAGAATCAAGTGCTTATCTAGCCCGCGATTATGTCGAGCTTCATCTTCAAGAGTCTTTATCATTTGGCAAGGTTACTGTTCAACTATTAAATGTTCGCCAAAGCCCAAGTTTATCTGCGCCGGTTATTGGGCAAGTAAAACTTGATGACAAACTAGAAATCATATCCAGTGTTGGCGAGTGGCTTGAAATACGTTTTAACAAGATTAATGGGTTTGCTGCCGCTCAGTATATCAACACTAACACTGACGAAGAAATCCCGCCAACTATCCCTATTGGTCCTAATCAGATTGAAGAAGAGCCTGAACGTCCAGCGGTGTCGCGCGAAAGCGTTAATGATGGTTTTGAACCAACCAAACTTATTTCAGAAGTCGGTGGTCCAGAGGAACGCAAGGTAGCGGCAACTTGGAATCGATATGGTGCGCTATTAGAAGATCTCAGCCAAGACAAACAAATCGATGTTGCTTGTACGGTTGCGGTACTTTGTGTTGAAAGTTCAGGACGTGGATTTAGTAGTGCCAATAACGACAGAATGATTATTCGTTTTGAGAACCATAAGTTCTGGAAATATTGGGGCAAGCAAGACCCCGAAAAATTTAGACGACACTTTCGATACAACAGTGGTAAAGCGTGGACTGGCCATCAATGGCGTGCAGACTCCCAAGCGGAGTGGCAATCATTTCATGGTCGACAAAATGCAGAGTGGGAAGTGTTAGATTTTGCCAGAAGCATCGATAATGATGCCGCATTATTATCAATCAGTATGGGCGCTCCTCAAATTATGGGCTTTCATTACCAAGCAATTGGTTATCAATCGGTTCAAGAAATGTTTGATGATTTCAACGCTGGTATTAAGGCTCACATAGAAGGATTATTTAATTTTATGTCGCCCGCGATGATTCAACACTTGCAAAGGCTTAAGTTCGAGTCCTTTGCTGGTTTATATAATGGCAGCGGTCAAAAGAAGAAATATGGTCGCTGGATCAAAAACCACTATGACGCTTTCAAACGTCGACAATAAATAGAATTAAATCCAAAGGGAGCAATTTATGAGCGTTTTGTCTTTTATCAGTAATATCTTTGAACCTGCAGCCAAGCTGGTGGATGACCTACATACCAGCGAAGAAGAAAAGCTGGAATTAAGAAGGAATATCCAAGCGATAGAAAATGAGTTCTTAAGTAAAGTGCTCGATTATGAAGGGAAGTTAATGGAAAACCAAGCCGCTGTAATTAAAGCAGAGGCGACAGGGCAATCGTGGCTGCAGCGAAGTTGGCGTCCAATAACAATGCTGACTTTTTTGTTTCTGGTAGTGATGGATAGTTTTGGTTTTCTAGCAACGCCGCTGGCCGACGAAGCATGGTTGTTACTGCAAATTGGTTTAGGTGGTTATGTCGCGGGGCGTTCTGCAGAAAAAATTACGAGTCAAATGATGAGCTCTCGATCAAAAAGAGACGGAGAAGCTAAAGGCTGAGTGTGAATCACTTGGTTAGGCTGAAAGAGATAGCGTCTCAAAGCTGCGATTGTTATCGTCTTTAGACGAGTTGATTATGTATTTGTTGTTAGTTTCGTCGTGCTTTCATATTTGGTATTTAGGTGTTGAACTGTTGTCAACACCCTTTGATCTTGAGCGCAACAAAACACAGGTAAAATAAGTGTTCCGAAGCTTGAAAGTTAAAAATTAAAAGTTAAAAATCAAAAGTTAGAACAGATATGTCTGTCAAAAAGGCTAGAAAATAATGAATGAATCTTACTACAACTCACCTAACTCAGATGTTCATGCGCAAGCGTTACCATCTCACTCAAAAAGAGGAACAACGACTGCATTTGCTTGGGTGATACTTGTTTTAGGATTTCTCGGATTACTCTTTTCGTTGTTTAACTTCTATGCGAT
The DNA here is from genome assembly GCF_007004765.1 of Aliikangiella marina. Classification (GTDB taxonomy): domain Bacteria; phylum Pseudomonadota; class Gammaproteobacteria; order Enterobacterales; family Kangiellaceae; genus Aliikangiella; species Aliikangiella marina. The sequence continues at coordinate 84,467 of NZ_VIKR01000004.1, read as the reverse complement.
ATTTCAGCTGGGGGTAACGATTGATGGTATTACTCAGAATCAGTTGATCGTTGATGGCTTGCTCTCAACGCTAGCAAAAATTGGTCTGCTCTCGGTAGGAGTGGGACTGTTGATGCGAAATACATGGGTAACCAAAGCGGTCATAGCTGGCTTTTGTTGCTCTTTAGTCGATTCGCTGTTTACAGGGTTGGCAGTCGTACCAGTGCAATCTGCCGCGGCTGGTTCTGATGCAGAGTCGGTAGGCATTTTAATTGGCTTTTTGACTATCGCGTTTATTTCCCTCAGTATTTATATCGGCATATATTTTTACTTGCGAGGCCAAGCATCAAAGAGCGAATTTGGTTTCAATTAGTCGATTTTTTGTTTAGTGCGCAGTAAGGATTTCAGTTCAGAGTTGTTAATTGGCATATCGTGTTGAATCAACCTAAATTTGACCCCCGAGCCGCGATGACCAATCCCTACACAAGGTGTTTCTCCGCAATAACCGATATTAAAAGCCAGATCGTTAGGTCGGCTATTTTGTAGTCGAATTTTTCGCATTTTCGCAATGTAAGCTTCGGATACATTTTCACCATGACTCAGTTTTTCGATTGCTAATCCCATTGAGCTTGTAAAAAAGTCGATTAAAATCACACCATAATTGACCGCAACCCTTTCAACCTTATTTTGCTCACACTGATTCTCATCGCACAGGTAATATATTCCTGCCCGCTCGATAGCAACCCAGAAACGTTTTTCACCGTCATATTTGAAAACGCCAAAGGGCGAGTTTACTCTTGGTTTCTGCTGTTGAGTAACTGTGGAGCAAGCGCCAAGCGCTGAGACGGTAGCAACAAGCCATACCACTTTAATGAAAGCACTGTTTTTTCTCATATGTCCATCTTTCTGTTATCCAGTGGTTTGATCGCTATTCTAACAGGCATTTAGCGCGTTCGGCGATATTGCGTGGGGATGGGTATTTTCCAATTAAAGACTTGTGTTGTTGATCGAAATGGTCCTTCAATTGGATTATTAACCCAATTAGCGCCAAAATAATTTTCTCCAGAGTATGACTCAAAGGACATGACGTTGGTGCCTTGGAAATAGATTTCCCCCTTGTGGGTGCTGACTCTCACATAGTAGGTAATAGAGCCGATAATATCAGCCATATCGATTCCATCGACTATCTCCCGAAGAAAGTCTTTTCCCCCAAATACTCGGTAACTATTGGCTTGCATAAACAGTCCATTGTTATCGGGTATGCTACCGCCATACCAATCAGCGAGTGCTTCGGTAAGGTGTTTGCTGAGTTCTTGATAATAGCTGCCATTTAATAATTCCTGACTTTCGATTGAGTCGATATCAAAAACAACCGGCAAGTCATCATGAATACCGGTTCTGAACTTTTCGAGCTCTTTTTCAGCTGACTCGGTTGCGATCAACTCGGCAGAAAATATGGTCAAGTGTGCAGACGCTTTGATAAGTAATTCTAGTAGTGTATCTGATGACGCTTTTGCGGGGGGATCAGTATATTGATCTGTTTTAGGCTGCGAGAAATTTTCAGGAATGGTTTGTTTATTTTCAGAAATGTGTTGCTGAATTTCAGAAGTCTTGTAATTACTCATTGCACAGCCGCTGAAACTAAAACACATAAGGAGTATTAATAAACGCTTAAATTGATGTGACACTTGATAGGTACGGAGCATTGATTAACACTTAAATTGAAAAGGTTTTGAGCGGTTTTTATTATTCTAATTGCTGTGATTTACGCGATTCTATTGGTTGTAATTATCTATTAGATTGAGCGGTAAAGCGAGAATATCTTTCACATTACCTGAATTGACCCTTTTCAGGGCTTTACAGATAATGATTCCATGGTAGATTAAAAACCTATGAGTTCTGAGCGAGTGTTACATGAGTTATTTTAGAGCCGATGCCCATCTAATGGCACAATTAGTCGACAAAGATGTGTTACGTTATAGCGTAGATAATATTGCGTCTTTGCTGTGTGTTTTTAAGCTCCCAGGCCGATCTGATAACCATCACTTTGTCGTGGTGATGTTGTTTGATGAACTCGCGGAAAAATTGAGTCGGGCAGACTTATCCAATAATTGGTATGAGATAAAAGGCCGTCTAAATGATCGTTCACCTGAATTTAAATCTTATCGGTTTGCGGGATTGTCTATTCGAGCGGTGGCAGTAACGGCGATACCACCAGTCTCAAAGAGCTTTATTCAGTGCGAATTAATAGGGCGATTAACACGAGATCCAGAACATGTGGTGAAGGGAGATGACTTCGAATTTGATCGTTTTTCTATTGCCGTTAATCGAAACGAAAAAGCGAACTTTTTTGATGTCTCAGTGTTTAAGCCACGGCTTATCAAAGAAGTTGATGTCAAGTTGACAAAAGGTCAGCCCGTTTATGCTGCTGGCGAGCTAACCTTATTCGACCGTGGCCAAGACTCGACTGTACATGGCGCGATTAAATTGGAAAAGTTTGTGTTACTTGAAAGGCAAATTAAACCTGAGGTCTAACGGTTAACCATTAGGCCTCAGAATCACCTTCCCATCACTTTTGTGTTCCGCGTAATGTTCCAGCGCTGCTGGGAACCCGTTAAAATCAAATGTTCCATAAATGTCAGTATCGAAGATCCCGGCGGCAAATAGTTTCTGAACCTTGCGAGTTAAGCGATAGATTGCCAGAGGATTGGAGCGCTTGATATAGGTAGAAAGCCAAAACCCTTCAATTTTCACATCTCTAAAAATTACATCGGCAACACTAAAATAACCACCCAACGGGTCGTGTGTTTCGGTCAGTCGACCGTAAACGATAGCTGTGGAACCATTCGGCATTACCCCCAAGTTTCTTGGTGTATCTCTATCTGCGACAGCATCAAGTAAGACCTTTGCACGCATTGATTTGGCGGCTTTTTTTAGTGACGCTTTAAAATCAGCAGAGGTCGTATCGAGCACGAGATCAGCGCCTAGCGCTTCTAGCGAAGGAATGTTGTTGGCAGATCGGACCGTTGCAATGGTTTTTAAACCTCGCTGTTTTGCATAGCGAATGACTCCCTTTCCGACTTGACTCGCTGCCGCGTTTATCACCAGTGCCTTCGCGCCTAAGGCTTCTGCCCGTTCAACTAAACAGACCGAAGTACAGGGATTGACGACCATGGTCGCCGCTTGCTCGTCGGTTAACTCTTTTCTCACGGGTACGCAGTATTGAGCACCGGTAACACAATAATTGGCCCATACGCCATCTAAGCCTGGGGTAGCGAATATTGCAACCCGTTTACCTTTTAACCAAGCGCCATATAAACCCGCGTTGGCCGCAATGACTTCTCCACAGGCCTCAAAACCTGCAAATGCGCCCTCAACCGGTGGAATGCCATATTTACCCATTAAATACACTAAATCAGAGGGGTTGACGGGAGCGGCTAGAACCTTTACCAGGACTTGTCCTGGTTTCAATGAAGCAACGGGTTTCTCGGCAAGTTTTATTCGCTCGGAAAATGTGGCCTCAGGGTTTTCCAGCAGTTGTAGGGCAAACCCTTGGTTTGTGCCTTCAACGGCTTGATTTTTATTCGATTGACTCAATGCGAACTCACTGTTTTATCTTTAAGGTCGGACCACTTTAGCCGATTGGGCGGTAGCTGTAAATTGAATTTCTAGTGCGTTTAAAGCTGTGATGCTACCAAGCATATTTTAATGTCACTGTTGGATGAAATTGTCATGGATTTTTGATTCAGTTTCGCTAAAATGTGCGCCGCTTGCAGTATCGGATTTCAAGCATTTGTCAGGGAAATCGATGTTCACACTCTCAAGCGCTGTCTGATGTAAAAAAACTGAGAAAAAACTGAGAATAAAAAGAGACCTAATTCGATTTAATGGCAAAAGTTACTCCCCCGAAAATCACTGAATTTAATCTACTTCCAGGCGAAGTGATTGCTGACAAATATGAGATTGTTTCATTCTTGGGTGGAGGATGGGAAGGCGAGGTATACAAGATTCGTGAATTGGTGACCAATATCGACCGGACTGCCAAACTGTTTTACCCTAAGCGAAACCTCAATAACCGCACGATTACTCAGTATGCCAAGAAACTCCATCGACTGCAGAACTGCGACATAATAATCCATTACCATACCACCGAGACTTTGATCTTCAATGGTGTCCCGATTACCGTTTTAATCTCCGAATATGTCGAGGGTGAACTGTTATCGGATCACATCAAAAAGCATCGAGGCAAGAAACTACCAACCTTCCAAGCAGTCCATTTGTTGCACGCTTTAGCAACCGGGATTTCGAGTGTCCATCAGGCGGGTGAGTATCATGGCGATCTTCATGACAATAATATCATCGTTCAAAGGTTAGGACTCACTTACCAGCTTAAGCTGCTAGATCTCTATCATCATGGACGGACGACGCGAGAAAATCGTGATAACGATGTGTGTGAGATGATAGGCGTATTTTATGAAGCGCTCGGTGGCCAGAAAGCTTACTCTGGCCATTCAAAAGTCATTAAAAATATTTGCTGCGGCCTTAAACGAAGCTTGATTAATAAGAAATTTCGACGAGCTATCGACCTGTGTGATCATCTTGAGTCGCTTGATTGGAGTTCGTTATAGAGTCACATGGTCTCCATCCCACATTCCGCTGTTTGGCAAGATTCGCTATTGTTATAAAAAAGCTTTAAAATCAGCCAGTTAATTTAAATCATTATTCTAGAAAATCCTGCGACCCTTTACGGCGTTGGGAGGTCTTATCTTTGACAATCGACGAATAACAAAAAAGAGAACCGAGGATTGATATCGTTTGACGATTTAATCATGGCGAAAGCACGCAAGGGGGATAGTAATGCTTGGAAGCATATCTATCAGTCTTGCGAAAAGCCTATGTATTCACTCGCGCTGCGCATGGTAGGGGACAAAGCGCTGGCAGAAGACATGGTGCAAGATGCATTTATTAAAGTCATGGATAAGATAGGACAGTATCGCAGTGACTCATCATTTTGGTGGTGGGTGCGGACGATTCTGGTGAATCACTGTATCAGCTTTTTACGTAAAAATAATCGCTGGGTTCATCAGGAAGAAGCTGAAATTGAATCAAGAATACAGGAGTTGGGCGAGCAACCGGAAATCATGCATGAGAAGCAGTTAATAAAGGTATTAGAGCGGTTGCCTGAGCAAGCCCAGCGCGTTGTTTACTTGTACGTGGTAGAAGGAATGACGCACAAGGAAATTGCTGAGCTGTTTGGTAAAACGCAGAGTTTTTCAAAAACGCTGCTGTCACGCAGTTTGTCACAGTTGAGAAGCTGGATTAACACAACTCACTGATCGTGAGGAATATTGGCGAATAAAATGAAACATCAACAAATATCAGAAACAGACATAATCGAGCTAGCTAGGCAAAACCGGTTTAAGGATACAATTCCCGAATCAGTTCGAGCGAGTGAAGATTCCAGGCAGCTGTATCTAGAACACAAGGCGTTATTCGAAACAATTACCGAGCAGACCCAACTGGCACCAGAGGGTGATATTTGGCAGCGAATCGAATTGAAGCGTGAGGTAGCGCAGCACAAGCGTAAAAATCGCCGTATTATGTGGGGGCTGAGCGCAATTGCTGCCAGTTTACTCATGGTTGTCGGGCTACAGTGGAACGCAATGACGGAAGCCACTAATTTACAAAATCAAATTCAAGCCAATATTCTTCAGTCGCAACATTTAGAGAAAGTGCTGTTATCCAATCAATCGAATGTTACGGTAAGCTTTGCAACTCAAGCAAATATCTCTCAGGAGCTGTTAGAAATTGATGAAGCGTTACAAAAAGCGTATTTAAACAACGAAAGTCAACAACAGATTCTTAAGTTGTGGGAAAGTCGAGTGAGGATTCTACTCGAGTCATTGACCCAGGAAGAAGAACAATCAGACTTGGTGACCATATGATGCTAAGACAATGGGCAAAATCAAAAATTGTAGTAGTGGGAATTATCTCTCTTGGAATGAATTTTCAAGTGTGGGCTGATAGTGATTGGCAAGTGAACAAGCAGGGCGTTGAATATCAAATTGAGGGTGTCTCAGCGGAGGATCAGCAAAAAGCGCAAGAAGCGCTGGCAAATTGGCAAAAGCAGACGACCCAGTTTTTCCGAACCTTGCAAGCGCTCGACATTTCATATGATGAGTTAATTTATCTCCAAAAAGCTTACAGCAAAATAGAATTTGGACTGGTTTATCGCTTTGATACGGCCTCTTCTAGTCCTTTAGGCGTGCCAATCGTCGCCGTATCGCCGCTGAGTTTTATGCAAGCTTTGGGGGTAAAAAATGGTGATATTGTCCAAGAAGTTAATGGGATATCGCTTGAGAACAATTTGGAAAAGAATGAGCGAGGTCAGTCTGAAGCTGCAGTCAAACTGACTGAAGCGTTAAAATCATTGGCAGAAAATGACCCTATCACGCTTAAAGTCGTCAGAAAAGGTGAATTGGTATCACTCAATGGGCGGGTCTCTGCATTAAGTATCCCGGAATTAAAGTTAGTTGCCAACGCACCCATTTTGAAAGAAGCAAACGGCTCAAATTGTGCATTGCTGACTATTATTGATTATGATTCACCCGGTAAATCTTTGTTTAAAGTACAGCTGTTGACTATTGATGGAAATCGATATCGAAATGCTGCCTCGATCAAACTACAACCAGGAATCTATCAACTTGAATTAAGAGAGAAAATTCTCGATCGCCGTTTATCTGCGCGGATTCAAGCACGCTATCGGATCAAAACTATCGAATTGAATGCCCGTCCTGGAAAGCTCTATACTTTAGCCGCAGAGTTACAAAAAGATGAGGTTATGAATCGAGAAAAATATTGGAAGCCAAAAGTGATTGAGCGAGATACGAGCTGTACATATGATTAATTTGTGACCAATTATTGAGTTGAACGTCTATAATAATGTAGAGGTTGTTAACCGAATGCAGGAGCGTTAATCAACTAGGTACAAGGCAGTTTTGAAACCGTTCAATTAATCAATCGATCAAGACACTAGGAGGCAATGATGCAATCGATGGTCTCTCACATAAAACAAGCCGAAGTTAAAGCTGTATCTTTAACATCCTTTCTCATCTTTGGCTTAATAATCTTCAGTTTGTACTCTTCTAATTCCCGCGCTGCACTGATGTCAGAATCTGACGAAGCCATCAAAGCACAAACGATTAAGAGTAAAGTTTGCGGGGATAAGTCCTGTAAAATCGTTTTCAAAAAGCTACGCGAATACGGGAGAAATGGGAACCCAAAAGCGCAAGCAGCGTTATCTCTGTTGTATTTGACCGGAACTGGAACGGAGCAAAATTCAGCTTTGGGTGTTGGTTACATGCGAAAGGCAGCGCGACAAGGTTTATCTTTTGCTCAGTTTGAACTTGGCGTGATGTATATCCTTGGTGAACAAGTTGAAAAAGATGTCATTAAGGGGACTAAGCTTATTGAAAGAGCGGCAAACGCTGGTTTTAGGCCAGCAATCGCAACCCTAAAAAATGATTCAGTGTCGAGTAAAGACGCCATGGCGAATAACTTTGACGGTGAAAGACTTTTAGTCATGACTAATATTCCGACCTTAAGTGATTTAGTCGAGTATTTAAAAATGGAAGGTGCAGCAAGTGAAGGTCAAACTGGTTCGCGTTTGGCAGGCAGAGGCTGCACCAACTCTTCGCTGTCTTGTATTTCATACAAAATTAATACTTCAAGAGGCGTAATGGATTGGAACGTTTTTTTACAGCAATATGGAGCAATGATGTCCACGCTGTAATTCATTAAATAGATATTCATTATCAAGCCCGTCAAACATGATGGGCTTTTTTATAAAAAATTTGCGACCATTCTGTTGGACGCCTAGTCTTTCTAAAAAACAAAATCAAAACATTCGAGAGAGTACTAATGAATTCACTGAAAATACTATTATTATCGGGTTTTATGTTCGCTTCAACGACTCAAGCAAGCATGCTAGCTCCGTCAGAAACAGAAGCCTTTAAACAAGCTGTGTGTGGCGAAAAGTCTTGTAGTTTTGTCTTCAAAAAACTCCGAAAATATGCGCGTAGTGGCAACCCGAAAGCTCAAGCCGCTTTGTCTTTGCTCTACATGACGGGCACTGGAACTGAGAAAAATACCGACGAAGCAATTAGACATTTAAAAAAATCAGCGAAACAAGGGCTAGCTTTTGCGCAATATGAACTTGGTGTTCTTTACATTCGTGGCGAGTTAGTTGAGAAAGATCCGCTTAAAGGAACTGAGCTAATTAATAAAGCTGCAGAACTTGGTTTTCAACCCGCTATCGATACCATTAATAAAAAACAATTTCAGCAACCAACAAAACTTAAGGTCGTCCCTGGTGAAGAGCATTTAATCATCACGTCAGAAGTTCCAACGCTTAGCGAGTTAATCGAATACCTTCGGATGGAAGGCGCTGGCAATGATGGACAAACCGGTTCAAGAATACCGGGGCGAGGTTGCGGTAATTCTTCTTTGTCTTGTATTTCTTGGGATATCAATTCAACCCGTGGCATCAAAGAGTGGAACGTTTTTTTGCAAAAATATGGCGCAGCTTTGACCGCTCAGTAGATAAACAAGTCAACCAAATTGTCTAGCTCAACTTGCTGTACCTCCCTTAGGCCTACTTATTTCTAGTAGGCTTTTTTTATCGGCATTTTCACTTCGCACAAAGCATTCTTATTGTTCGAAGTAGTGCCTTAAATTGAGGCGCAATTTGACGCTTTAACTGAGTTAATTGGATGGAACATCGATAATTTTGGATACACCTCTATCACGCGGGTCCGATGCTGGGAAAATCTCTCCGTTCTTGATAAAAATGATCTGCAAATCGCCATATTCCCACATATGATCTTCTACTCGATAGCCGCGTTTGTTGAGCGCTTTTATTGTCTCGCGACTCAACGGGCGGGAAGGCGTGTGAGTGATTAAATCGGGCGGTATAAGTTGATGATGGAATCGCGATGCACCGGCTGACTCAAGGGGCGTCATATTAAAGTCGAGGATATTGATAATACCTTGAAATACCGTAGTAAAAATTGTCGAGCCACCCGGCGTGCCAATGACAAGTTCGGGCGTTTTATCTTTGAGTAAAATGGTTGGCGACATCGATGATAACATGCGTTTGCCGGGTTGAATTTCGTTTGCCGTGTTACCGACAACACCAAAAATATTAGGAACGCCTGGTTTAACCGAAAAGTCGTCCATTTCATTGTTCAGTAAAAAACCTGCGCCTTCCACGACGACGCCAGAACCATAGGACCAATTGATAGTGTAGGTATTCGATACAGCGTTACCATCAGCGTCAATGATAGAGTAATGAGTCGTATTTGGCGATTCGAGACCCGGTTTAACCGCTTGAAGTTGCGAGATATTTTTAGGATCAATTTCTAGCGCGCGACGTTTGATGTAATCATCGCTGATAAGCTGACTCATATCGATTTCGACGAAAGCGGGATCACCTAAATATTCCGCACGATCGGCAAATACGCGTTTTTCCATTTCTGCTATCAAGTGGACATACTGCGGACTATTGTGCGCTAGGTTCGCAAACTCATGAGCGAGATAATCTTTCATTTTAAGGAGTTGGATAACACCAAAACCACCTGAGCTAGGCGGGGGCGAGGATAGCAGTTGGTAGTCACGCCATTTTGCTTTAAGTGGCTCTCGCCATATCGCTCGATATTCTTGTAGATCTTTTAAGCTTATGATTCCGCCGCTGCGTTTCATTTGTGCAGCGATCAACTGAGCGGTTTCACCTCGATAAAAATCCTCCGCACCTTTTGCAGCAATCCGCTTTAAAGTTTTGGCGAGCTCTGGTTGTTTAAAGTTTTCCCCCGCTTTAATCTGGCCAAAGTATTTTTTAAAGTTAGTTTTATCTTGGAAGCGAGAAAAATGCTGATGAATATCATCGGTGAGAATTTTAGCGGGAACAAAACCTTCCTCTGCGAGTTTTATCGCAGGTGATAACAGCTGTGCCCAAGGTAGTTTTCCGTATCTTTTGTGCGCTTCCCAAAATCCTGCGACGCTTCCTGGCACTCCCGCGGCTTTAGCACCAATTAAGCTACCATTTTCGATCACCGCGCCATCGTCATTTAGATACATATCGCGATGTGCAGCCAAAGGTGCAGTTTCTCGATAATCTAAAAAGGCCGGCTCACCATCGATGTAAATTAACATAAAGCCACCGCCGCCAATATTTCCCGCATCAATGTAAGTGACGGCTAGAGCGAAACCAGTTGCAATCGCAGCATCAACGGCATTACCCCCAGCTAAAAGTATTTCTTCAGCCGCCGCAGCGCCATATTTATCGGGAATAGCAATTGCCGCTGGTGGGTGTGATTCTGCGGCATGGAGAAGGTGTATTGAAAAGGCTAAAAATGGGATCAGAAGTAAACGCTTGACGAGATTTATTATCATTTTCGCGATGCCTCACCAGATGAGAATGCCTCCCATCATAGGCCGAAAACAAGTTAATTTCTAATGTTTTAGACTCCTCCTTGGAGATGGACTGAGAGAATAATCAGATGAACCGGTTTATCCAAGTAGACCGAAAGCGGTAAAATATTTGACACATTTTAAGACCCTAAACTCATTGCGATAGGGAGTCACAAGGTTTAACCTATTCAGTCAAAATAATCCGCAGAGTAAGTTACTGCTGAACCATAGAGGGGCCACTATGAGTAAAAAAATTATCATAAACGGAAAAGAAGTTTCCACTGACGTTGATGGCAATATGCCATTACTGTGGTACTTGCGAGATGAAGTTGATTACACTGGCACTAAATTTGGGTGCGGTATGGGGCTCTGTGGCGCGTGCACTGTGCACATCGATGGCAAAGCTGTTCGCTCCTGTATTACACCGGTTAACCAAGCTTTGGGCAAAAAAGTGACTACCATAGAGGGGTTGTCAGAAAATGGTGACCATCCATTACAAAAAGCTTGGGTAGAACATAAAGTTCCACAATGTGGTTATTGCCAAGCAGGGCAGATAATGAATGCCGCAAGCTTACTTGCAGAAAACCCTAATCCTTCCGCTGATCAGATAGAGCAAGGTATGCAAGGCAACATTTGTCGTTGCGGAACATACAACCGAATCAAAAAGGCGATCGCTTCTGCCGCCGAAAAAATGCAGGAGGCTTAACCATGAGCATTATCAAGTTAACACGCCGTGAATTTCTCAAAACTTCGGGAACTGCCGCAAGTGGAATCGCGGCGGGCGGCTTTGCATTGGGGGTGATGATACCAACCCAAGCCACCGCAGCCTCAAGCGAAATTTTTGAACCGAATGCGTTTGTTCATATCGATAGCCAAGGGAAAACAACGATACATTGCGGTCGTTGTGAAATGGGGCAGGGGATATCCACTGCATTGCCAGCGGCCGTGGCCGATGAATTAGAGGCAGATTGGAGCCGGGTCACCGTTTTACAAGCTGAAGGTAATGAAGATAAATACGGACCTCAAGCCACGGGTGGCTCTCGTAGTATCAATATCATGTTTGAACCAATGCGTGAAGCCGGTGCCTCAGCCAGGTTAATGTTAACCGCTGCAGCAGCCCAAGTCTGGAAGGTCAAACCGACTGATTGCTATGCAGAGAATCATTTTGTTTACAACAAAAAAACCAAACAAAAATTAGCCTATGGACAACTTGCTTCAATCGCCGCAGAAATGCCGGTTCCTGAAAAACCGAAGCTGAAGACAAAAGATCAGTACCGTTATATCGGAAAACCGGTACCACGGCACGACGTTGGCGAGGTCGTCGTCGGTAAGCGAACTTACGGGATCGATACTCGTGTTAAAGGAATGAAGTATGCTGCGATTAAGCATGTTCCGGTTTATGGTGGCAAAGTAAAATCCTTCGATGCAAGTGAAGCTGAGAAAATGAAAGGCGTGATTAAGGTCGTTAACATTCCTCGGTTTGAAGCGCCCTATGGCTCTTTAGGGGGAATAGGCGTGGTTGCTGACAACACTTGGACCGCTCAACAAGCGCTGGCAAAGATTCAAATCGAGTGGGACAGAGGACCACATGGTGTCTACAACACCAAAGCATACAAAGCCGCGATGGTGAAGCAAGTTGAAAATCCAGCCAAACCAATATTTAAACGCGGTGACTTGAAGTCAGCATTTGACAATGCCAAAGTGACTCACTCAGCAACCTATGTGCAAGGGCATTTATCGCACTCGCCGATGGAACCCATGGTGAGCACTGTTTCGGTAACAGACGATGCGTGCGAAGTTTGGGCTTCAACTCAAGATCCAGCTGGTATTCAACGAACCTTGGGGGCTTATCTTGGTCGCGAGCCAAAAACCATTAAAGTCAACGTAATGATGGCCGGTGGCGGTTTTGGACGAAAATTTAAATGTGATTATGTTCAAGAAGCAGCCGCATTATCAAAAGCTGTTGGCGCACCTGTTCAACTCGCTTGGTCAAGAGAGGAAGATACCAAAACCGGTTACTATCATTCGACGAGCGCTCAGCATTTAGAAGGCTCAGTCGATGATAAAGGTCACTTGACTGGGTGGCTCCATCGCAGCGCGTTTCCAACCATAGGTTCCACCTTTGACCCATCGATTGAGTGGCCACGTGAACAAGATTTGGGCGCGGTGATTAACCACCCTTATGGTATTAAAAACTTCGAGGTTGAATCGGGTCATGCGCCAGCGCACACCAGAATTGGCTGGTATCGTGCGGTGAGAGCTATTTTTGAAGGTTTTGCGTTTAATTCATTTACCGATGAGTTAGCGCACAAATCAGGCACTGATTCGTTAGCGTTTTTCAGAAATATTTATCGCAATAATAAAGACCCCGAGCAGAAAGAAAAGGTCGAGCGATCGCTTGCTGTTTTGGAGCTCGCCGCAGAAAAAGGCGAATGGGGCAAAAAACTGCCGAAGAACCATGGGCTGGGTATTGCGGTCCATCATAGTTTCGAGAGCTATCTTGCGATGGTCGTTCATGCCGAAGTGGACGGCGATAAAATTAAAGTTCATCGTGTTGATTGCGCAGTGGATTGCGGTGAAGTGCTTAATCCTGATGGTGCGACGGCGCAGATGGAGGGGGCCGTCATTATGGGAATGTCACTCGCATTGTATACGGAAGTCAGTTTTAAAGATGGTGAAGTCATGAATACCAATTTCCACGACTACCCAGTGCTGAGAACTAATGAGGTTCCGCCAATTATTAACGTTCATTTTGCGAAAAACGATTATAAAGCGACCGGACTTGGTGAGCCCGGGGTGCCTACTTTCGCTCCTGCACTAACCAATGCTATTTTTGCGGCAAGTGGTAAACGTTACCGTTCACTACCAATAAAACCGATTTACGCTTAGTCAAACCTTCGCTCAATAGGGGAGTCGTTATTCGGCTTCCCCGATTTTTACAATCGAAAACTTGCAGTTAAAAAGTTGAGCCGTGTTGACCCGTAACGTGTCGTTGCTTCATTATCAAAAGTGACTTTTGTTATCTGTAATCCTTATTATAAATTATCGTTTTTCCAAGCGTTTAAAGCGGTTTTTTCTTTTTTGTCTGTCATCGATGTTTTTAATTTCATCCGTTCGGCATCGGATAAAGTATGATACCAATCGAGTGTATCTCTTATCGTTTCTTCGAGTGGACGAATGGTTAGCCCGTCGTCCAGCGCTTTTTGGCTTGACCAGGAAACCATTCCTGCATCGCTAGCGTTTTTCGCTGCCCACATGGGAAGATCTTGCCAGGGATAGATTTGGTGTTTAGCGAGATATTCATGAGGAATCCAATGTAGTTTCGCTTTGTTGCCAGTCACTTGGTTGCAAGTATTAAGGAAGTGACCAAAACTGAGTTGTGGCGCGACCAGGTTATAGTCACCGGTGAGTTTGGTTTCCAGGCAATGAATAATAAATTTGGCAAGATCTCTGACATCTATAAACTGAGTTAAATCATTGGGTTTACCCAAGGCAATAACATCGCCACCGCGCTCGATTCTGGTCGGCCAATAATAAAATCGATTTTTCTTGTCGCGTGGGCCCACGATGAATCCTGGACGAATATTTGTCACCCGGTTTGGCATTACTGCGTTGATGGCATTTTCACTGTAGGCTTTAAGCTCGCAATAATGCTTGGCAACATCTTCTCCTATTTGCGAGTTGAAAGGTATTAATTTTCGATTTTCTGTATTATCAAGTCCGCTTGCTGCCCACTGATCATAGACGCACAAGGTCGAGATGAATAAATAGTGTTTTACCCGGTCAGCGAGTAAACTTGCCGATGCATTGACTATTCTTGGAACAAATCCTGAAGTGTCAATGACTGCATCCCATTCCCCTGATTTTAAGTGAGTTAATCCTCGGTCTATTTTTGGATCACGGTTGCCTTTGATTTTACGAAGCATTGGAAACAAGTCTGTATTGGTCTTGCCGCGGTTGAAGAGTGTCACCTCATGGCCTCTGGCAATTGCGTAATTGACCGTGTGAGGTCCAAGATAACCGGTTCCACCTAAAAATAGAATTTTAAGCTTTTTAGGCGCTGGTGATATTCCACCTAACGCTACTTGGGGCATAAAACTCAGTGATAGGCTGGATAAAGTTGTTGCAAGAAAATGACGTCGGGTAAAAGGCATTGTCTTAGGTTCGTTTCGATTAACTACCATTGTTTTAAGCGATTTATCGTCAATGTGCAAATTGATTTACTAACGAACGCATGAATCAGTGAATTGGGACTATTCACATTGGTTTGTGTGTTAGAATCTTTCGCTATCGATTACAAGTTAAAATAGGCCCAGTGTTTAGACAAAGCTGATGACATCTAGATTGAGCGAAAATTTCCCAAGTAAGCAATCAATAAACGGTTACACGCTTATAGAATTGATCGTTGTTGTCGTTGTTTTATCGGTCCTCTTAATCGCAATAATTCCTAAATTCTTGAGTCTACAAGATGACGCTGAATTGGCCACCATCGAGTCAACAGCGGGTTCATTTCGTTCTGCAGTTAAACTGGTTCAGATAAGTTTAAGAGCACAAGGTTTTTCGACTCGAACACAAAATTTACCCAATTTTGGTGCCGGAAATATTGATACCAATAACATCGGTTTCCCAATCGGTATTGACAAAGGCAACGGTAATGAAAATATTGGCCGTGGCAATGCGGGGTGTGTTGGGGTATGGAATGGTATCTTAAGAGATGCCTATTCTGTTGCGACGAATAGCTCAGTTGATTTTCAAAGTTATCGTCATACAGGAAATCGCGTTTGTAGTTACGTATACCGCGCCAACGGTGACGTTGCTGGACGTAATAGTGCCGAGTTAGTGATTCAATACGATTCAAGAGATGGACAAGTTTATGTTTGTGGGCAGAAAACCTTATTGGGATGTCCTTTCTAATTGGATTTTTCAGCGTGTCATAGGCGAGGTTGCTTTTGGAAGCGCACGTTTTGGGAAAGCGATTTCTAGAAAAGCTTGTTTTTGCGCCGGACTGCGCCGGGCGTCATCCCAGTAATTTTCTTAAAGGCCTTTCTAAAGGCTACCTCAGAATGATAACCCACTTGTTCTGCAATATCGTACATTGACTGATCGCCATTTGAGAGAAGCTGCATCGCTTGTTGCATTCGCCAATGAGACAGATATTGCATCGCGGGCATACCAATGAGCGTGTGAAACCGACTCGCAAAAGAAGAGCGCCCCATAGCCGAAGCCTTAGCCAGCGACTCGAGAGTCCACTGTTGTTTAGGATGGTTGTGTATCAGTGATAAAGCGTTACTCAGTTTATTGTCAAACATCGCAACAAGTAGCCCAGATTCGATGTGCCCTTGTTTAATTTGTTGACGAATGATTTCGATAAACAACAAATAAGAAAGCTGGTTGATTACGGCGTAGTAGCCTTGCTGTTTATTTTGCAATTCGCGAATCATCAGATCGATTAAAAGGCGAATGGCCGAGTTGTTGGCTTGCTGTGCAAGATCAAGGTGAACTAATTCAGGTAATGAGTCGAGTAGGGGCCAAGCGGCTTTATTGGTAAATTCGAAAAAGCCACACACAACATTGGTGCTGTCTCCCTCACTGGTGTTTGCACCCTGATTGATGATCGTTGGAGCCGGCGGCGCTTCGGAGTCGCTAATAACGTGTTCGATATCTCGTGGAAAAATTACTAAATCTCCAGTGGAGAGTGGAGTCACTTGATCATTAGGTAAATGCAACCACGCTCGTCCTCGACCTATTAAGTGGAAAGGAATTTTGCGACTGCCAGATGTATCGATACCCCAAGCGCCGCAATAATCACCATTGGCATAAACCTCTGCGGTTAACTCTAACTTTGAGAGAACACTACTTAGGGCATCGGGGTTATCGAGCAAAATATGCTGTTTTTCTTTATTAGTCATACCAGTTACCTCAAATGGACGATTAGACATATTATAGATACTTTAAGGCATAGTTCGTTTCATATTGATTGGTTATAGTTTGCACCATGTCAGGAGAGACCTGATTAAGATTTTAACTAAATGACTAATATTGAAGGTAATAATGATGAAAAATTTAATTTCTTTAACTAAGCGGATTTCAGTAGCGCTCCTATTAATAATCGGCTTTACCAACACGGCAGCCGCGGGAACCCCTCAAACCCGCGAGGATGGAGTTACGGTCATTCACTTGGATGAATACAATGGTTATTTCGCTGCTAAAGAGACAGTAGCGGGCTTAAAAGCGGGTGAGTATGAGTTTGTTGTCACAAACAAAGCTGAAAAGTTAGTCGGCTTTCAGATCCAGGCGCTTGGCAACAAAGGTGAAAACTTGGATATGTTTCCGCTAGAGCCAGGCGAAACTCGGATTTCGCGAGTGACTATTGGCAAAGACGGTGTCCGTTTCCGTTGCCCAATTAATCCGACGCCTTGGGTTGATCTGGATGTTATCAAATAATGATTTAAGGTGATATTTTTGATGAGAGTACAGGAGCTGCAGATTGAAGGCGCTATTTTCACGCGAATTTGCAGATTACATGGAGTAAGTTTTTATGCCCGCACAATGCGGGCTTTTCTTTTGAGGATTTCTAGTTTTAAGTGTTGTACCGTGTGAAGTATTGTTGTGAAGTATTGTTGTGAAGTATTGTTGTGTAGCACTGTCCGAATATATGGAGATCGCTGCTTACCCTTATTGTGGCTTTTCACCGTTTAATGTGAATTCAATTGAAAAACGACTCGCAAGATTACTGAGGCAGTTACTATGGCAAAAGCAAAACGACTGAGCCGTTTAAATCGCTTGTTCGGAGAAATTAAACAGCTACATCTTGTGGCAATTTTGACGGTTTTGATTTCTGTTATTTCTTTGCTCGACGAGTGGCATTATTGGCTGGAGCTGACTAGTCATTTCAAATGGCACTACTTAATAGCTTCAATCTTTTTCACGGTTTATTATGCATTAAGAGGCCAGTTAGTACTGTGTCTTGTGATGACTTTTACCACGGTATTGAATGCCAGTTTTATTGTCCCATGGTATTTGTCCTCAAATAGTGATACGCATAAAAAAGCTTTACCCGTCCTGAAAATCATTCACGCAAATGTGCAGACTGCAAATTCGAATTATATTGAGCTGAGTCGATTTATTGAAAGAGAGTCGCCGGACATCTTTACTCTTCAAGAGGTCGATGACTTATGGATTGAAGAGATAAGTCGTTTAGACCAAACGTACCCCTACTCAATAAAAGCGCCGCGTTCGGATAATTTTGGGATTGCCGTTTATAGTCGAATACCTTTTAATGATGCAAAAGTTATTTACCTAGGCAAAGCGCGAGTTCCGAGTATTAAAATCAATGTGCCGCTCGCTGGAAAAGCCATTTCCTTAATTTCAACTCATCCCTTGCCCCCAATTAACCAAGATTTTTTCGATAAACGAAACCAGCAACTTCAGTCACTTGCTGAAGAAATCAAAAACACCGATGGGCCAATGATTTTAGTTGGCGATTTGAACGTGACTATGTGGTCAAGTGATTACCGTCAACTAGAACAAGCAACAAGGTTAACTAACAGTCGATACGGAAAAGGCGTGTTAGCGACTTGGCCATCAAAACTTTCTTTTGTGGGGATTCCAATCGATCATCTCTTAATATCTTCAGATTTTAAGGTTAAGCAAATGAGGGTGGGTGAGCACATTGGCTCAGATCATCGCCCGATTATCGTTAGCTTAACTTTGGACTAATTGGCAGTATCGTAAAATTCGATAAACTTTGGTGAGAAAGCGTTACGATTAAAGTTCTCTTTGAGGTTCAGTCGCTTTGCTTTTAGGATATAAGGACGCGCTTTCTCTTTCGCTGCTTGCTCACTGATAATTGGGTCGTAGAAATAGGCGGCTGCAATGAAAAGGTTTTGGTAGTACTGCCCTCGTGAATCTTCAATCTTAGCTGCTGTGAGCAGTGTTGCTGCGTTTTTATAGTTGCCGGCAAAAAATGCATCGACTCCCTTATAGATGGCGTTTTTCTCATTTTTTAAACGCGAATTTATTTGACTTAATTGACTATCCAGGCCTTTAGCGAGTCGTAAGATATCCCGATTGAGCGTTGATACGGCGACAATCGATTGCTCAGCTTGCTGGGTAGCGTTAACCAGTGTCGTCTTATTGGTTACATTAAATACGTTCGTTGACGCCTGGTTCAATTTCTTGCGCTTTTCTCGATACTGAATAAATTGTTGTCCATAATTGGCGTTTTGTTGCCAAATCTTGCTCAACGCTGGATCGCGTTGGAGCCTGTCTAAGCGCGCAAGATGACCATCGGTCGAATTCAACTGAGAACGAAGCTCAGACACCTTGGCGGTGTAGCGTTTGATTTGCCCTAAGTATCTTTTTGCGTTTCGCGCTTGTTGATTAATCTGGCTGGTTTTTCCCTTAATCACATCAAGGTTTTGAGCAGAAAAAGGCATCATGGAAAACGACTCGACTGAACTCGAGGCCTGACGAAATTGTTGGCGGTATTGGTTGAGTTGCGTGCGAATATAAGGATTGGACTGACTCAGTTGCTTAAGGAGTGCTGAGTTATAAAAAGCGTTAATCGCATCAAACTGACGTTTAAACTCGGTCAAGGCAACTGTCGCTGTTTTCTTAGCCGGAGCAAGTTTGTCAATGTACTTGCCATCAACTAGCCGAGAACGACACACGTCGCGCTTTTTTAGCAAGTCTGCATGCTTGGATTTAAACTCCTTTATGACTCTTTGTGCAAGCGATGACACCCAGTTACGTTCCGCTTGCGCGCAGTCGCCCAAATGGAATAGTGCCAGACCTTTATAGTACTTAGGTAAGTAAGGAATGGTTCTTCCACCGCTGACTGGCATGGTAGCGAGCTCTTGTTGGTTAAACTCTTTGATTTTGTTTAAAGCATCAACTGCTCGCTGCCATTGCTTTCGCTCGATGTTTGCAACTGCTTGCTGATAGTCGGTTTTATAGTCGGCAAAAGCGTAATCGATGGGGTAAAAAAAGAACAGTATTAATATCTGCACTGTTAATTTTAATGAGTGGGTGATGTCTTTTGCCTGCAAACGATTCATCATAATATCGGACAACTTTAGTAGTTCACGGTTTCAAAAAACGAACGTGCGGTCATGCTTCCGAAAGCCACGTCAACCTTAGGTACACCGACTTTAGTGACAGTAAGATCAACTGATTGTGCTTGTTTATAGGAAGGGTTGGAGAGTGTGACTTTATACTTTCCGGGTAACAGACGAATATTTAATGGGGTGACTAGTTTTTCGTTTATTACGACCTCGTTACCTTGCTCGTCGATTATTTTGGACAAGTGTGCCCAAGGTCTCGCGATAATTCTCACCGGCACTTTCATCTTATCGATTTTAGCTAATTCTAATTGCTCAAGTTCCAACCTTTTAGAATTGAATTGCGACTTAAGCCGAGTTAAAGCACGATTAGTTGGCTCTATCGCTAAGCCCGCAGTCAGCACTTTTTCTGTCACACTTAACTCATCCATCGATGAAATGGCATTGAGTTTTTTTTGGAGCGTCTCTGCAATTGAGGAGAGACCGTCGCCAAGCTCAGAGAAGTTATCATTGTATTGTTTGATATCGTTTAAGAGTAGCGTTACCTGCTGGATTTCATTGGTCGTAAACGAATTCTTGGCGACTAACGATTGAAACTCTAGTCTGCGATCAGTACTTGCTCGATTTTTCTCATAAGTTGTCTTTGCTTCAGCGATAAGTGGTTTTAAAGAAAGGAGTCTTTCACTCTGAGGAAAATAAATTAAACTTTTGGCATAGATAGCTTCAACTTCAGCAAATTGATTAGAACTTACTTTTTCCCTAATCTGAGCTTCTAATCGACTTGGTACTGATTCTAGTAGGCGCCTTACGGTTCTGTCTTCGGGACGTTTTTTTAAAAGGTCTCTTAGAATCAAATATCCGTTGTTGGATTCTGGTAAGACGATATTTCCTTGATTGAGTAATTTGCTCGCGGTAGAAAATGCTTGTTGATTGGCATTCTTATCACGCGTTATTTGACGCTCTAAATTTTCTCTTAAGGTTAAAAGAGCGCTATTGGATTGGTCCGCTCGCAAACCATTGTCGATAGACACTAGCGCTTGAGAAAATTGCTTTTGATTGATTTGTTGTTGTGCACGTAAGTTAAATTGTTCGGCGAGTTCTTGAAGTTTTTTTTTAACTTCGCGACTTTCAGGTAATAACGCTTGGGCCTTTTTAAAGTGATATAAGGCGTTATTTTCCGATGGTTCATTTAAATTGCCGCGTTTTAATTGGCGATCGCCTTTTTGTAGAAAGCTTGCCACTTCGGCTTGAGTCTGTTTTTGATGAATAAGTTGATCGAGTTGCTTTTTTATTGCGCGTATTTTGAGGCTATTGGGCAGCAAGTTTAGGGTAATTTTTATTTCTGCTGAAAGTTGTGAGAGCTTATTGCTATCCAACAATGCCTTCAGTCGCTTTTCTTCGATGGTTTCGATTTTTTCTTGGACAGCTAATGCTTGTTCGTTTTCGGGATCGAGGGCGAGTACTTTATTAATTTCTGATGCAGCATTGTTGTTTGCAGGTTTTATATATTGTTTGGCAGCAAACAAGCTATCAATTTGCTTTAGTTTTTTGGCGATTATTTGTTTTCTTTCGATTTCGTTCAGCGCTTCATTCAGTTGTTTTTGAACGCTTATTAAGCCTTTGTGATCACTAACAAATCGTAGCCCGTTGATAATTTCCGTTTCGGCTGCCGGATAATTTTTGTCGTTAAGCAGGTCTCTCGCTCTGATTTCGTAGGTGGTTGCTAAGTCATCGAGCATTTGCCGAGCAGGACGATTCTCAGGATCCATCTCTAGAATTTTTGACAAGGACTCAAGCGCATTATTCCCTGCAGGCGTTAATAGCTGAGAAGCTGCGACCTGTCGCTCTGCTTGCCGCATCAGTACCGGAATAAAACGAGCCGCCTCTTCTGAGGTTTGTTTCATGTAATAATTGTCGTAATAGTAAATCGCACCGTAGCTCATCGTCACGAGCAGCAGCACAGTTAACAGCCAAGTTCTTCGACTGGATGGTTCATTCCAGAACTCCTCTGCCGTGGGGATATCGAGCTGCGCATGACCGGGATCGGGAATTGAGTCAAGTAACCCAGGCGGTTGCTTAAAGCTCGTACTCACATCGGTATCGTCATCCGAAATTCGTCTGGTGATGTCGAGCAAATGCGGTTTTAACGATTTGTCATTTTCCAGCAAATCCTTCAAGACTCGACAGAACTCGCCAACCGAGGTGTATCGTTGCTCTGGCTCTTTGTCCATCGCGATATTGATGACAGGCTGAAGCGCTCTGAGCTTTTCTGGTAATTTGGGTACCGGCTCGGTGACTTGTTTGGTTGCTATTGCTATCGGATCATCAGCATCAAATGGTAAGTAGCCAGTGATCATTTCAAAAAACAATATACATAGAGAATACTGATCAGAATTTCCATCGACCGGCCGAGCGCGACATTGCTCAGGGCTCATATAGGATGGGGTTCCTACGAGCACACCGATTTGCGTGAGTTTTGTGTCGCGATTAATATTTTTGGCAATCCCAAAGTCGGTGAGAATTGGCGTTGAGTAGTCTCTAAAAAGAATATTTCCAGGCTTTAAATCTCGATGAATAATTTGATTTTCGTGAGCATAATCGAGCGCTTCACCGATTTGAATGATAATTTTGAAGGCTTCATCAAGACTTAGCCCTTTCATCATACGCTCGGTGAGAGACCCACCCTTGAGTAGCTCCATCGCATAGTAGCTGTAATCGTCAGTTTGAGAAATATCGTAGATTGTGGCGATGTTCGGATGCTGCAGAGAAGCGAGATCATGCCCTTCATGAATGAAACGCTTTTTGAATTGAGGTTCCAGTTTGTCGTGCTTGCTGACCACTTTCAGCGCGACCTCGCGCCGCAGCGAATCTTGCGTTGCACGATATACGGTTGCCATGCCGCCGACACCTAACTGGCTGTGTATGGTATATCCCGGAATATTTATCATTAAATGTTCTGCAAACTAGTTGAATAGAGTGACGTTGAGGTCTCTACACAAGCCCAAAAACAAACAATCAATGAGCCGAAAACCACTAATTTCACTCAAAAACACAGTTAATTTATTAAATATAGGTTATTTATCGTTATTTTTTAATAAGTTAAGCATAACATTTTTATGCGAAAAGAGTAGCATTAATGGCATCTAAAATATCGAAAAAATATAGCTAGTTCTATATATTTCAACAACTTACCTAGTGAATTATTGTGTAAGCGCACCAAGCTTGCTTGGATAAAGCGTACTCGATGCTTACTGATTGTTGGCGATGAACGATTCTTATCTCGCTGACATATCGCTAAAAGATTGCTTGCAGTGAGACGAGTTATTTAACTTTTGTCCAAGTTGTTTAATTCGGCTTATTCGGTTCCATCGGAAAAATCGAAGATTTATTCGGTGGTTTTCAAATATACGGACTATTCTTAGCTAATGAGGGGTGTTTTATTCTAAATAGTAGGTATTTAATTAATGGGCATGTTGGTTAGTTATTTGTCCCGTCACATGACAGGTTTGATTCTTTTTCCGTGTATTCTTTTGGCTGCAATTGTCAGTTACGATTCCATGAATGCCTATTCAACTATGAAGCAAGCAGAGCATGATAAAACCGATGCTATCGCTAGTTACGAGGTATTGGCGCTGGTTCACGAATTACAGAAAGAGCGAGGATATTCCGCTGGGTTCCTTGGGTCTGAAGGTGGCCAACTCGGTTTAGAACTTCGACAACAAAGGCGGGCTACAGATTCGGCCCTTGATATTGTGGTTAATAGTCAAAGTCGGAAGAGAGTTGGCTCTCAATTTGGTAACAAAGTTGAAGCGATGTTGACTGAATTAAAGAATATCAACTCAGTGAGATCGCGAGTTGATACACTTAATATTGAACTGTCCAATGCGCTCGGCTATTACACGCGTATTAACAGCTTGGGGATCGAACTAGTAAACATCGCCGGAAAACTCAGTGAAGATCCCAAAGTCATAGATTACTTATTCGCAATAGCAGCTTTATCGTTAGTCAAAGAATCTGCAGGGATAGAAAGGGCTGTGCTAGCAAATGTGTTAGGAGCCAATAACTTTCCCGACAACTTACGTCGACGTCATATAGGGTTGTTAGTAAAACAAGAAGTGTTTCTTGAAGAAGCAATGCAGCTTGCTCCCGAGGAAACTTTAAAAAAATGGCGAGATCTGATGCGTGCGAATGAGTTTAAACAAGTGGAGGATATCCGAAATAAAGTTTCTTCTCTGAATTCTGATTTTGGTATATCTGCCGCACAATGGTTTCAAGTGGCAACTACAAGAATTGATATCCTGCGGAAGGGCGAGGAACAGGGGCTGCAAACTGCATTGGCGCTAGCAGAACAAAACCGTTCAAAAGCGTTTACTATTCTAGTCGTCGAGTTAATCACTCTATTCGTTGGTTTGGCTGTAACGTTTTTAGTTGTCGCCATGATTAGACGTCGTAACGAGCAATCGCTCCTCATTGCAAAAGGGATTAGAGAAGTGATCGATAATCGCGATCTGGCAGACGAAATTCCAGTATTACTGAGCGATGAAATTGGCCAAAGTGCGGAAAATATTAATTTGATGACGCGCCGCTTTTCCAAAGATTTGCATGACATCCAAGAAGGCTCTCAGAAAATCAGTGTCGCCACTGATGAAACTCACGCAGCTATTCAAAACAATTTTGAAAACATTGCCAAACAAAATACTCGTGTTGAAATGATCGCTGCAGCGGTCGAGCAAATGAGTGCAAATATTCAAGTGATTGCCCAAGCTATCGCGGATAATGCAGAAGCGGCAAAGGAAGTCTCGCAGCAATCAAATACCGGCAACAATGTGGTGGTCAATGCTGTCAGTGGCATGGAAAATGTTGCACGAATGATGGAAGAGTCTGTGGAGTCAATCACTCAGTTGCAAGAGCGAGTCAATGGTATCTCTGAAATAGTGATTATGATTCAAAGTATCGCCGAGCAAACCAACTTGCTGGCACTCAATGCGGCTATCGAGGCGGCAAGAGCTGGCGAACAAGGTCGTGGTTTTGCGGTGGTTGCCGATGAAGTGCGTAGTTTGGCGAGTCGAACTCAGGAATGTACAGTCCAAATTTCAACATTAGTCGAAGAGTTACAACACAGTTCAACCTCGACATCTGCAACGATTAATGACGCGAAAGAACAAGCTTCCTCGGCATCAGAAAGCACAGCGAGCGTACAAGCGGCGTTACAAGCCATCGTAGCGGTTGCGGAAAATGTCGAAGAAACAACCGACTCGGTGTCGATTAATATTCAAGAGCAATGCACTGCGCTGGAAGAGGTCAATCAAAACGTTGTCGATATTCACAATAAGTCAATCGAGGGTATGACCGCTGCGCAACAAATCAGCATAGCATCAGAAAATATTAGCCAAAATGTCAGAAATACCGACCAGTTGATTCAACAATATAAGACTGAGTAGCCTGATTACAAAGCACACGGTATTTATTGGTGGACACTGTCAACACTCGGTGGCGTGTTGTGTCGAACATCTTTGTGAGCCGTTTATCCGCATGGCGCCATTAGCAAGGCATCCTTCGCACTCAATCATCAGCAAGGGATTATGCCTTCGCCCCTTTAATGAGCGCAACGCCGCTTATTAGTCTGCGTCTTGCCCAGAGAAGGTAGCTAAAGAAAAACCAAATAACCAGCACTGTCATTGTGATCCCTAACCAATAAAACAACCTACCAATGGTTGTCGCTAGTTCCGCTAGCGAATCAATAACTTTTTGGTACTCAATGATTACCGCATCTAGATATATTTCCATTTTACGGATCTCTTGAAGTTTAACCGCGACCGCGGCGACCTCTGACTTGATTTCTGCAACCGAGTTACCAAGATCAGCAAATGAATTACTCAATGGCTTAAAAGGTTTTGATATTGCATCACCGACATTTTTCATTGGTTTGGATAAAACTTTTCCAAATTTTATTGGGATAGTTTTTTTGATAACGGGTATTTTTACGTCAAGCGAGAGTTTGTCGACCGCGCCTTCAAAAACATTACCAAATCCGTCGACGGTTTGGTTAAACGCTGTCGTCATCTTATTAACTTTGGTGACAATTTTTTCGCCGTTTTTCTGAATATTAACTGCCATATCAGCAATATCTTCACTTGCTTTTTGCAGCTCTTTTTTGGCAACTTGCGCTTTGTCGACAATTTGTTGAAGTGACTGAGAATATTGACTGATCGATTCACTCGCGCTTTGCCATGTGAGCGTAAAAAGAGTACTTAAAACGATTAGCAAGAATATCGGTAGTAAGGTATTGATGATGATAAAAATGCCTTCAATTCGATTGATGATTGAGCTCGCCACAATTGTCGTCCATAGATGAGTTTTTATTCTTGTCCCATTAAACCGCATTTAGTAAGCAAACTGGGGAAAAAATCTCCGCTTATTTCAATAAGAGATTTCATCGGTGTCGCAAAGAATTGGGCGTCATATTTAACCTACCCAGGCTGAGGTGCCTCGCCGAGAAAGAGCGATGTGATAATAGTGACCAGGCTCAATATTTTGAGCCTGGTCTCAGTGTTAATGCTAATTAAGCAATTTGGTTGCTGCCGTCAGTGACCACTATCTGCTTGTTTCTCGCCGCTAACACGGTAAAGTCCTTGGACTTTATATCGCTGATATAGGTCCAATTGGAAGTGACTTGATCTTGGCTGAAGGTTACGGTCAAGAAGCCACGATCAGAGAAGTTTGCGTATTGCAGGTTTTCAATGAGTTGGACTACGCCTGCTTCGGTTTGCAGCACGGCTTGAGGTGTATCAAGACCCAAGAATGACTCTAATCCTGGTGATGAAATACTCGCAGTTGCTAGCTCTACCCCAACAGAAGCTTGTTCCGCTTGAGTGACTAGATTGTTTGCCCAGGCATTATGAGTATCACCGGCGAGTACGACGAGGTTGGATTGGTTAGCTCGCGCGGTTTGGAGAATATGTTCTCGCTCAACCGGATAACCGTCCCAAGCATCGAGGTTATAAGGAAGGCTTGGCAGTTGCAGTAGAGCGCCTTTTTCCTGAAGCAATTGCAGTTGTTCTGGCGTAAGCGCTCCAGGATTAGTTTGAGCAAGTTGCGCTATCGCTGCGAGTTCTGCAAACTCTGGTATGGTCAGTTGTGCGGTCGCAATGGCGCCAGGCAATTCCATTTTCCCCATCAAAACTTGTTGTCCCAACACTTGCCATTTTGCGTCACTTGCTAATTGTTGGGTTAACCAAGTGAGTTGATTAGTACCGAGTAAAGTTCGGTTAGGGTTATTGATATCGCTGAAGTAGCTTTGAATGTCAAAGTTGCCTGCGGCGTCAAAGTAGTTTGTTAATGATAGCTGCTTATCTCTGCCGACCAAGCGGGTATCTAGCATCATCAAGTTAACCAAATTACCATACTGGAAACTGCGATAAAGGGAGGCGACATCAGTGTCAACTCTGGGTCGTACTGGCATCCACTCTGCGTATGCTTGAAGGGCTGCTTGTAGGCGAGCGAAGAAGTCGCCTTCTGTTGCATCATCATGGTTTTCGGCACCTTCTTTCCAGGTATCGTTAGCGACTTCATGGTCGTCCCAGACAGCAATCATCGGAAACGCCTGGTGAAATGCTTGCAAGTCTGGGTCGGTTCGATATTGGGCATAGCGCTGACGATAATCGTTAACCGTCAGCAGTTCGCCGTCGGGTAACACCTCTCGGCCAAGAGCTGCCGCGTCCTCGCTCGCGTATCCACCGCGCGCATATTCGTATAAATAATCACCTAAATGGAGTGAGGCGTCGATATCTTCGAGTTGACTGGCTTGTTGATAAGCATTGAAATAGCCGGCTGGGTAATTTGAGCAAGAAACAACAACAAACTTCACTTGCTCAACATCTTTCGAGGCAATCGTTTTCGTTGTGCCGACTGGTGATACGTGATTAACGGTTTTAAAACGGTAGAAATATTTTCGTCCCGGTTTGAGGCCGACGATGTCTACTTTTAGGGTGAAGTCTTTATCGACATGAGTAATCGCTGTACCTGTGACGACCATTTTACGAAAATGTTCATCCTTTGATACTTCCCAATACACTCTAACCTTGTCGATATGTTCCTCTTGCGGTGTGACACGTGTCCAAAGAATAACCCGGTCGGTGAGCGGATCACCACTAGCAACGCCATGCATAAAACGGGCTTTGTTGAGTTCGTCTAAAGCACAACCAGTCATTGTAGTTGCTAAACCGGCAGATACAACCACACCGCCCATACCAACCATGGTATTGCGAACGAATTGGCGTCGAGTAATTTTTGTCATTTTTAGCTCCAAATTCAAAATAATGGGCCAACGTAGGATTTTTGGATGACATGGATGTGAATGAATTATTTCAACTCAATGAAATAATTAGCCTAACGATGGCACGATAATTTTTGCTGTCATGATTCGATCGAATTTTGTGCTAAATATCTCGTGACGCGAAATTCCTGACTTGGATTAAACTTTCCTTTAGTTACTGACAGCTTTATCCACAGTTTTTGTGAATAACTAAAACTGTGGATTGAGTAGCTAAGAATTAATGCGAGGCGATTAACCGATTATAACTTGAGTTGCGGTAGGGGAGTTTTAATAGTCTTGGTCTCAATCTTTTGGTCGCGCATGAATAATTGCATTGCCTCAAGAACATTGGGAGACGCAGTAAATAAATTATGGCCGGCATTCTCGACCAGGATATGAGTTAAGTTATTAAGGCCTCTCACCGCTTCTTTTTGTCCTTCGACATAGGTTCGACCGTCAAGAGTGCCGGTAAATAACAAGGTAGGGATGTTATTCACCGCTGGCTGACGAAAACTATCCCCGAGATCCAGGTTTGATGCGATCTGGTTTAAATGTGGCATCGGAAAGTTGAGCATATCCCCTAATAAACTATCTTTGGCCTGCTGATTAACTAGTGATAACCTTTCGCCGGAAATTCCTGAGGCGACGTCCATGGCAAATGGCATTAGGTTAAATTTTATGCGGTTATCGTTGAACATACCGCGTTGTAGTACGGCAGAAAGTAATTGCGTATCATCTCTTTCGAGTCCCTGATAGATGTTGAGTAGCATGGCTAGGTATTGACCAGGATCGGCGATCATCATTGAGGCAATCATTTGCATATGACCTTTTTGGAACAGTAGTGCTAACTTTCCGCCATCTTTGCGAGGAATGTTTATCATTATTGGCGACTCTTCAAGCTTGTTGTTTACCCGTTTGATCATCGCGATAACATCAGGGAATTGCTTTTTCAATAGCGGCTGTTGGTCGATGACTTGTTGTACACGCTGAAAGTAGGCGAAGGTTCTCGCGGGCAATTTGACCGTCTGGTCGAGGCCTTCTGCGCTAGCGAGAATGACTTTGTCGATTTTTGACTCCATAATTTTCATTGCGGCAAAAGCAAGATGACTTCCATAGGATATTCCCCATAAAGTAACTTTGTCGGCTTGTAAGTGCTTTCTCAAGTCGTCTAAGTCGTGAGCACTTTGCAGGGTTGTGTAACCCAGCGGATCAAAGCCTTTAGACCGCCAAAATTGAAGGCAGTTTTTTCCTGCGAGGCGATATTTTTTAGTCAGCTCTGCCATGGTGATTTTTTGGGTGTGTGCGACAGTTTGGTCAGAAATGCATTCCGGTGCCTTGGTTGATACTCCGGTACCACGTTGATCAAGTGCAATGACATCACCGAATTCACGCATAGCCATAAATAAAGGAAATCGACGCCATTTAGCTGTACCGATTCCTGAACCGCCTGGACCACCGGCTAAATAAATAATGGGTGAGCCATTTTTAACGCCGGTGGCGGGAAAGCGAACATAGCCAACTTCAATGGTTTTTGAGTTTTTATCATGACGGTTTTCCGGTACCCGAATTGAACCTTGGAAAGCCGCGGTTTTTTGACCGTCATTAGCCGTAAACTCGATAGCTTTTTCGTTTCCGTAGGTTGTTTCGGCTTGATTGCTACTCTTCGCCGATGCTGTCATGAGGGTTAAAATAGATGCACTAGTCATCACGATGACTGTCAAAATACGCATGCTTCGCATAAAATGCTCCTGTTGTGTTTGCTTGGGGCTATTTAAATATAAAACGCCCTTGGCAAGCGATACTTCTTCGGTGGAAGGCTTGTGTTTTATGGCTTAGCAGGTTTATCGGTAGGAATCTTTCGGTAAACGGTAAGTCGTTTTTGGGGTAATGGAATCAGCTAATATTCATTATGGACTTAAATCTTAATCATGTAGCGGGTATGCTCGGCTTATTGGTCGTTTTAATTTTCACCGCCGAAACTACCCACGCGAACACTATGTACTCGCTGATTCAAAGCGGCAATACCTACCAATGTACTGACGTTTTAGAGTCTGGGGATGAAGCATCCTTTCATGCGGAAAATTGTCGAGTAAGAAATTTCACTGCATTCGATCCGCAAGGAAAGTCACTCTGGCTAAGAATTGATTTTGACGGTGAGGCTATTCCTAAGGCTATCGAAGCGCCTTTCGCGGTTTATGTATTTGCGAAAGCATCGAGCCAGGTGTATTTAAATGGCGAATTGATTGGCAGTAACGGTCATCCATCAGCTCTGGCAGAAAACGAAGTTATCGGCAAAATGGATGTTGGCTTTTATTTGCCCACACGATTATTAAAGCCAGGAAAGAATCAACTATTAATTCATTTCTCATCACATCATGGATACTTAGACCTTCATCGCTCAATTCATTTTGTTGGCCTAGCCACCTATGGAAAGCCCAGTGATTTTATTCAACAAAACAGTCAGCTCGCGCTCGTTTTATTGGGGGCTTTGTTACTCGGTGGACTATATTTTAGCATTTTAAGTTTCAATCCGTTACAGCGAAGAACCTCCGCTCTGCTCGCTTTAATGGCTTTCATTGCTGCGGCGCAGTTGTTTGCAGAGGCATCTCGCGGGATCCTTTCCTATGCTTATCCGACTCATGACCTAAGGCTAGTGGCTATTACCAGTTTTGCTTTCACTTTTGGAAGTTTAATCTTAGGGTTTATTGCCCACAAATTTGTGCGATCAAATCCTTGGCACTGGTTTTATGGTGGGGTGATATCGACGATTATTGCGATTTCATTGGTTCCGGGATTTGATGGTAAAACGACGTTGGCGATATTTGTACCGAGCTTGGTTGCAACCATTATCGTTGGCATCCGCGCGATACAAACCAAAGAATTTCGTCTATTGGGTTATTTCTCGGTGTTTTTGGCGTTTTTGATTACAGTACTCCTGACCTTGGGCTATTTTCATGAACTTATTCTATACGTGATAATTACCTTACTTTTATGTTATTTGTTTATTCAGCAAGCTCGAGATTATACCAAAGAGCAAGAGCAGCGCCGGGCGGAAGAAAAGCAAGTTGCAAAGCTGGAATTTAAATTAGCACAAGCGAATCAGCAACAATCGCCTGAATTTATTACTTTGCACAGTGCAAACACAGTTGATAAAGTTTCTACCGATGATATCAACTATTGTCAGGCGTCGGGAGATTATGCCGAGTTGTTTCTGGGTGACAATCGACAAAAGTTATTTAGTGGAACGCTTAAAAAGTTAGAAGGTGAACTACCCAACACATTTTTAAGAGTACACCGCTCGTATCTTGTTAATCTGGATAAGGTCGCGAGTTTGCGTTCTGAGGGCGGAAGTGGGTGTCTCATACTACTTGACGGAAGCAGGGTACCTGTGAGCCGACGATTGTTGCCAGAAGTCAGAACGGCGATGGCTTAGTGAGTCTCCACCACTCAAAAAATGAGCCGCAATTTTCCTGAATATCTCAAGCTAAACTTGTCAAAAGGTTGGCTGCGTTTTAATCTGGCTGCTCGTTAATAATAAATGAAAATAAATGCCAATGAAGACGTCTCAGGTCCATTATCGTAATTGCAATATCTGTGAAGCTATGTGTGGATTAGAAATTCATCACGCTGATGGCGAAGTGATTGCAATTAAGGGTGACAAGCAAGATCCTTTTAGTCGAGGGCATTTATGTCCCAAGGCTATTGCGCTACAAGATTACCACCAAGATCCAGAGCGATTGCAAACGCCTTTGAAGAAAGTTGATGGAACTTGGCAGGCGATATCATGGGAGGAAGCGTTTGATGAGGTCGTCAGTAAATTTCAAAAGATACAAGCGCAATATGGACCTAATTCTTTAGCTAGCTATATTGGTAATCCCAACGCGCACAACCTCGGCAGTGCCACGTTTTTACCCCCTTTTTTACGAGCCTTAGGGACTATAAACCGCTACAGCTCGGCGTCAGCTGATCAATTACCGCATCATGTTGCTGCAAATTTTATGTTGGGCGCAGGGATGTTGATTCCGGTGCCTGATATCGATCACACAGATTTCATGTTGATAGTTGGGGGCAATCCTTTGGTTTCCAACGGTAGTATGATGACTGCGCCGGATATTAAAAAACGTTTGCTCGCGATTCAAGACAGGGGTGGTAAAATCGTTGTGATCGATCCGCGAAAAACAGAAACCGCAAAACTTGCCGATCAACATTTTTTTATAAATCCTGAATCTGATGCGTTGCTATTGTTGGCAATGATAAACGTACTATTCAGTGAAGAAAAAATATCGTTGGGTCACTTGAGTGAATTGATAACGGATATTGAGGCTTTACAATCAGCAGTGGAGTATTTTTCCCCTGAAGGAGTTGCTAATCGGGTTGGCATTGAAGCCTCAGCGATTCGCCAATTAGCCATTGAAATGGCCGAAGCACCTAGTGCAGTATGTTACAGTCGAATGGGGGCGTCGACTCAATCTTTTGGAGGTTTGTGTCAATGGTTAACAAATGCCTTCAATATTCTTACCGGGAATTTTGATAGTCGAGGAGGGGCGATGTTTCCCTTACCGGCTTTTGATTTATTGGCGGGAAAAAAAGGTAAAAAGAACTCATATAACCGCTATCAATCTCGCGTTAGAGGGCTACCTTATTTTAACGGTGAGTTTCCGGTTGCGACTTTAGCAGACGAAATTAATACGCAGGGTGAAGGACAAATTAAAGCATTAATTACGATTGCAGGTAATCCTGTTTTATCAAGCCCCGGTGGAAATCGATTAAATGAAGCTTTTGCAAAACTCGAGTTTATGGTTTCGGTCGATATTTATCTTAACGAAACGACTCGGCATGCAGATATTATTTTACCGGCTGCTACGGGACTGGAAATTGAGCAGTATGATGTGTTCTTTAACGCATTTGCTGTGCGCAATACGGCGAAATACTCGCCAGCATTGTTCGAAGCCAAAGGTCAACAAAAGAAAGATTGGGAAATTCTTAAGGAGTTAACCCTCAGACTGACTGGGACAGTCGATAATGGCGCGAGCCCAGAGGTAATTCTTGAAAAAATGCTAAGCTTTAGTGCCTATAAAGAAAGTCAGGTAAACGTTCAAAAGCTGAAAGAAAATCCACATGGACTCGATTTAGGACCTTTACAACCTTGCTTAAAGCGGCGCTTAATGACTGACGATGGTTTAATTAAATTAGCGCCTGAATTCTATATTAATGATTTACCACGGCTAACTTCATTTTTTGATAATGAAAAAGAAGCAAGCAGAGAGTTTCCTTTTAGATTAATCAGCCGAAGGCTAGTACGAAGTCATAACACTTGGACACAAAATTCGTGGCGATTGGTTAAGGGAAAAAATCCTTGTACGGTACAAATTAACGAGGATGATGCAGCATCGTTAACAATAAAATCAGGACAGTTAGTGAAAGTCATCTCGCGAAATGGCGAAATCACATTACCTGCTGAGCTGACGCCTGATATGGGAAAGGGAGTTATAAGTATTCCACAAGGATGGGGACATGGTAAGAGCGACACAAAAATGACCATTGCGGCAAAACAACCGGGTATTAGTATTAATGATATTACTGATCCGCAACGCATTGATGAATTAACGGGTAATGCTGCGTTTAATGGAACGCGAGTGAAAATTATTCCTGCATGATTGCTGAATAAAGTGACAGTCACTATTTGGTTGTGAATAAAGTGACAATAAAGTGACAGTCATTATTTGGTTAATATCTCACAGGGTTGTCAGTATTTTGCTTGGATTGAATTTGGTAGGTCGAAAACACCGGTAGTTTACGTTCGTTAAATTCTATTTTAAGCAGTTACCAGTCATTTAAGGATTTCTCGGACACGACTGGTCCTTTCAAAATCGAAATGATATGAGTCTTAGGAGAGGTGTTTTATTAAGTCGGGGATAAATACAATGAACGAACAGCCGATACGCCTTTTACCCAATTAAGCTTAAATCGCTCGGTGTACCTTTGTAGCAACTGGGCTGGACCAACAACTCGATAATAGTTGCGACCGAACCCATCAACCTGCTTAAGCCAGTTGTCTTGGTTGATATTGAGCCGTTCTAAAACGGGGATAATGTGAGAAGGTACTTTTCCCTTTCCAGGATAAACAATGGATTTCCCTGTCCACTCAACTAGCTCGATATAGCGCTTAAGTGAGAGAGTCATAGTCCGCTCTCTTATTTTCCCCGCAATGGATTTAATGGTTTGTTGTAAAACCTCTTCGTTGATTGAGCTCAGTCGAGTTTGGATACTCGTGTACTCGCAGTCTTCTAATTTATCTGTGACACCAGCTCTGATAGGGTTAAGATCGACATACGCCATACAGGTTAATGCTGCGGCTTCATCCAGCAATGCTTGTGAAGCGAAGCGAGACTCCCAGAAGTGTCCTTTGACGCAATCTTCTCGATTACTGCGTTTGGCGATTGGTTCATTAATGCATCGCATAAGCCAAGACAAAGAGCCTAGTCTTAAACGGTACTCAGCTAACAAAGCTTTATCGTTGATAATCGCTTGTAATTTAAGTTCTCATTGTAGTCTTAGTTTTGGGTTATTCAGCTTGCCCGGAAATAGGTTTAACCAACGTTCAGCGACCTCTTGATCAGTCCATTTTTGGGGAGCGAGTGGATCTGAGTAAACAACTAGATGATAGTGGTTATGCATCACCGCATAGCTATAGACTTCAATTGAAAAGATACGGGCGAGTGCAAGTATCCGCTGCTCAATCCAAGCTCGACGATGTTCGTAAGAAGCCCCGGTTATTTCATCAACACCGCACAAGAAAGCACGCCGGACGCATCTAGAAATCAGGTGATAGTAACCAGCGTTTTCAGCGTCAATCAGCTCGCTGCGTTTAATTGCCATAATGATCCTCAAATGAATGTGAGCCCATTATGAAGTGTGGAGGATAATGAGAGTAGGCGAGATAAACACTTCAACCGTTGAGACATCAATGATTGCGGAGGTCAGTGATTGTCGATATAGTGACTGTCATTAATTGTATTGTTAATTGTATTAAGAAAAAAATGATGTCGATTCCCGCTTGCCCAAAATGTAGTTCGAATTATGCCTATCAAGATCAGGCGTACTTGGTTTGTCCTGAGTGTGGCTATGAGTGGAACCCTGCCGAAATGACTGACGAAAATGAATTCATCGTAAAGGATGCTAATGGAACAGTGCTGCGTGTTGGTGATAAAGTAACGCTTATTAAAGATCTTAAAGTTAAAGGTGCTTCACAAGGACTAAAGATAGGGAGCAAAACGACGATCAGAAAAATAGTGGAGTCGAAAGATCATGAGCTTGACTGTAAGTTTTCTGGTGTGGGAGAAATTATGGTGACAGCTAAGTACGTTAAAAAAGTTTAGAGTGTAGAACGACACAAAGACTCGATTAAATAGTCTAGGTGTTTAAATTTTCCATTTTGATTTTAAGGAATCAATCAAACCCTCTGCCTGCAAGCGTCGAAACGAGTTTGTTAATTTTTTCACTAATTGCGGTGATGAATCTTTGCTCATCGCAATGTAAAGTCCTGAAGACTGACCACTCATTTCAAAAGCAACGGTTAAGTTTTTACTCGTGTATTCTGGTGTCGTCATATCGTGTCTAAGGGCATAATCTGACGCTAAGACCAGATCGGCTCTGCCGGTCAAAACCATTTTAATGCACTGTTCAAATCCACTAGTCCTCTCGAGATTGGTAAAACCTAGTTGAGTCAATAAGTGATCACCGACAGAATCTTCAGGAATGGTAATGGCATATCGTTTTGCATCATCAATGGAGTTAATGCTAACGGCAGAGTTTTGTTTTATTTTTAAGAGTGTGTAAGTTTCCTGGTGAATTTGTCCAAGCCAAAGAAAGTGAGACTCTCTCTCAGGATGTCTTGCTAAAGTAAAAATAAGTACATTTTTATCTTCAGAAGCAATTTTAAATGTCCTAGCCCAAGGAAACATTTCTATTTCAGCAGTGATGTTAGCATCAGCTAATAGTGCCTCGACAATTTCAACAGCATATCCACTAAGGTTGCCCGCTTTGTCAATTGTTTGATACGGCGCTAGTAGTTCAGTAACTACTTTTAGTTTTACATCGGATTCTTTAGAAAATGTAAATTTTGCAAAGCAGCTTAAATTCAAGATGGCGAAAATTATTATGGCTAGGCGTTTCATTAATAATACTACTGGCTCTTTTATTGTTATTCGATATATTGGTTCGGTGCAGTTTATCGATAAAGTCACTCGATAAAGTCACTGTATATAGCTCTTCGACGTCGTGAAAATCAACTAAGTAGGCAAGACTTCGCCAATTGAGTGAAACATAGCTAATAGAGATAGTATAGAGTAATTTTCTCACTGAGTCTTCTTACCCAGGTGAAGTCTTAAACTCTCAGCGTTTAGAATTAAGTCGAGTTGCGATTAGAAAAACTGATATGGCTGAGATTGGAACAGCTATTAAAGTCTCAAAAACAGAAAGGATTTTTTACGCCTTCAATGGATGACACAAATGAAACGAAGCGTAAATAACTTTTTGAAAAAGCTTGGTTAATTTAACCAAAATATTGGTGAATCCGGCACGTTAAATTCTATTCGGATGTGTAACTGATTGATTTAATTGTAATAATATAGTGGCCCGTAATTTGCAATCCTCTAATTAAGGTCAATAGTTAGTGAGCTGTAGAGTTCTTTTTAGAGCTAAGTGTTTTTGCTGGATAGACGGGAGAGCATAATGGATTTTTTCGAAGGTATTTTTGCATTATTTTTTATGATGTTTTGCTTCGCTGTATGGGTATTACCCATTTTCCTAATAGCGATATCCGATAAAACTTCAGGTAAAGAGAAAGCTGCATGGATCTTAGCGACAATCTTTATTACTTGGTTCGCATGGGTATTCTATCTATTGTTAGCGCCTATCAAACCCAGAGAGCGATACTCTCGCCGTTACTATTAACAGAAACTTATAAACCCCATTCGAAAGGCGACTCTCTTTTTTTGTTTACAACAAAAGCTTGATTGACAGTCGCGCGATGGGGCTACTTCGTTAATTGACTGTCTAAAACTTTCCGCTTAAATTTTCTCGTCCTGAATAGTTGGTAGCACTAATTACCGAGATAAATAATTGACATACCTAGGGTGTTAGCAATCCCATGAGATAAAATAAGAGGCCAAAGTCGTCGTTTGCAAAACACGTAAATAGCGCCTGATGCTATTGCAATTGTTCCTGTGGCTATTGCTCCCGCGATACCTTGGTAGTAGAAATGTTGTTGGCCGAAAATGACGGCTTGGATTACAACTGCAAATCCTATTGCAAACGGAAGTTGCTTTAGTAAACTTTCAAATCGATTAATTAAAAATCCTCTGAATAGGAGCTCTTCTGTAAACCCACCAATTATCCATCCGATCGATAGCCAAAATAGGTAAATCGGTAGGTTACCGGGTAAATTATCGAAGCGGCCTTCCATTACTTGATTAAACTCGTTTTGATTCACGCTCTGAGAATTGAAGAAGCTTTCCGCTAATTGCCCAGAAATCATACCGATGATAATGGTGATGATTAAAGCAAAAACTGTCCATGACACGAGTTTAATTATTGATTGGTCTTGGGCAAAGCCGAGGGCTCGCCAACTTTCTTCGTTAAGTTTTAAACGCCAGTTGGCAACGCCCAAGCTGGCGAGCAGTGAAATTGGCCCTGCGAAAGTCCACAAACTGGTAAACTGGAGTAAAAAGTACTTACTTGCGAATAAGGTCGTAAGCACCAGTATTAAATCGGTTGCGGCGCGTTTCTGCACCGAAGTTTTTGCGGTAAGCATAGGTTTTTCTCAGTTGTGTGTTTGAAAATTTTGCTATTTATCGGATAAGCGTTTGAAGCGATCTTTTAAAGGGTCGTTTTGTAAAGCAACTTCAGTTTTGCGGATTAATTGACTTAGATTACATCCCATCTCTTCGTTAATACTTTTGAAAACTCGATTAAACTTTTCAGTAAATGGCAGTAACTGTTCAACTTCTGATTGACCTAATGAGGTTAGAATAATTTGCTTAGCACGCTTATCGACCAAAGAGTCGGTACGAGTAATCAGCCCGAGCTTTTCTAGGAGGTTAACTCTTTGCGTTCCCATTTGATGAGTCACTCCCAGAGATTCAGCTAACTGGGCAACAGTCACCTCCTGGTGTTCAGATAAATAAATGAGGGCTGAAATAGCCGTTGTTGGCGTTTTCAACCCCATTTCTTGAAGCATTCCAGACCCTTGTTCGATAATTAAATCGGCTAAACGCCGACAGAAGTGAGCTAAGTATGCGTCGCCAAGTTGTTCAAAATATGGTGTTTGCATCAGTTGGTTCTCATAAACATACACAAGTACTTGTATATATATTAGTATTTCTTGGTGAGATATACAAGTGCTTGTATAAAAATTTGCTGGATTCAAGAAGTTTGTGTGAAAAATAACCAAAAAACATGTCTGACCAGTTTTTCTGTGTGATACAATACGCCGGTTTTTTTATCGGATAATTGGAAGAGACAGTTTTAGAAAAATGGTAGTACTGAAATATTTCAAAAATTTAGTTTCTAGTTTGTCGATTGTTGGTTTCGCTATGGCGTCTAGCACGGTTCACGGTTTCAATGAGCAGTGTGAGGAAGTCGCCAAAGTATTGAAAGCAAAGACAAATAAGTATGCGCAGATCATTGACACCCGTCGCTATAATCTTCAGCTCGCGCCTGCTTCGCAAGGTGGACAAGACAATGTTGATACATTATTGAAGCTTCCCTCAGCAGATCGCTGTCAAGCTACCTGGACGCAGGGGCGAGATAAATTCTCTTATATGTGCGATTGGAGAAATTCGGACAAAGAAGAGTCAGCTAGAAACCTCAATATTATCGGCGATATTATTGAAAAATGTGTGGTTGAATCTAATCTTACTTACGACCGAGTGAATCCGAAAACGGTTGGAAACTTGTCGTTTATTACATTCTACTTTGAAAAAGCGACGAATTTAAAAATCGTTTTGATGAAATTTGGTTCACAAATTAAATCAAACTTTGAGTTTAGTGGAAACCAACAAGTGAAGCCTCGTTCGCAAGTTGCGACTAATGGTCAGTTTGATAGTAATGCCCAATGGCCATCAGCTAACAATGCGGTCGCAAACGCGGAACGTACCCGCCTTGAGAATCAGCAAAGAGCGAGACAAGCGCAGGCTGAAAAAGATAAACAAGCAGCGGCTCGTTTGGCTGAGCAAAGAGCCGAGCAAGAACGACTTGAACAAGCAAGGCTTGATAGAGAAAAACAGCAAGCTGAAGAGAAACTAGCAGAACAACAACAGCTCCAGCAGATAGTCCAGCAATTACCGCCTCAAAGCACCGTACCTGGGGCAGCGCAAACGACTCAAGCGCAAGCTGAACAAACTGCTCAGGCACAGTCTCCACAAGCAGAGCCTGGTGTTGAATCTGGCGCGATCGTCGCGTCTGTGGGAGATTCTGCGGTTACTGCCGCTCCTGGAGCTGCAGCTGCGAGCGGCTTAGTCGATGAAGATTCGCCTAGCGCTGGAGAGTCAAGTCCGGAATCTTCTGTGGTAAACAGTGAACCACCACTACTCGATCCCTCGAAGACGCGATGTTGGTATTTCGCCAGCTATTCATCGGCTTACCAAGAAGAAGACACTGATGATGCTAAGTCTTTCGGTGCAGTGTTATTGTCAAATGTTGCCTACGTGGATGTCGATTATAATGAGGACTTGGAACAGGCTATGAAACAGCGGCTTGCGACAAAAGCAGAAACCGCTTGGGAAACGATAAAACCCAATCCAGCGTATGTCTACTACAACTCGCAGGCGTTCGGACACTTAAGTTGTGACGAAGATGCCAAAGGTCGAATGGAGACGATTCATGAAACCATGCAGTCAGTCGATTGGGTTGGCGCGTTTGAAACGACAGTCGATTAATCCGTTAACTGAGCAGTAAGCAAGTTAAACGTTCTATTTAAAGCCCGCCAATGTGTGGGCTTTTTTTATAATGATTGAAACCTGATTTCAAGTGTCATTGTTTTAGTCTTGCCTTTTTAATCAGCTCTTCCAAAGATCGGTAGGCCGAATACCGAGTGACATACCATTAGCAAAAGGCGCCTTAACTGTTTGTTTTGTTGCCGCAAGTTTTCTGAATTTTAATGTGTTTTCGATGTAACCTTCGGCCGATTTTAATCGGCAAACGACTGGTTTTGTCGAATGCTCGGGATCGCGCCGCGCGATCACAACAATATCACCATTCGTTAATTCATGGAAAGTTCCTGCAGGAAAAACCCCAATGGCTTTTATAAATGAAGTATAAAAATCACTATCGTATTTGTGACCTTCGAAAAGTACTGCCTTGAGCGCTTCTTTGGGTTGTATTTTCTTGCGATAAGCCCTTGGTCCAATCATCGCGAGGTAAGTATCGACAATGCCAATGATCAAGGCTTCATCCGGTATTTCAACACTGTGTAATCCGAGTGGATAGCCAGAACCATCTGGTCTTTCGTGATGATGTAAAATTGCATTCTTGATAGTGGGATGCCGGATTCCAACTTCCGCAATTAAGTTCACGGTTTCTTCAGAATGGCGACGAATTTCAGACAACATATCTTCACTAAGTTCCGAATCTTCCGAATTCAATTGATGGTGTAATTTGATCGCTCCCATATTCATACAAATCGCTGAGTTTGCAACCAATCTGACGAATCGATCGGGATAGCCAATTGTCCTTGAATAAATCGCTGCTAATATCGCAGCGAAAACACAATGTTCAGCTTGAGTCTTAATCTCCGTCATATGAACGACGCCAATTGCAGCATCATAGTCGATAGCGATGACATGAAAGAGTATGTCTTCCATTTTTTTCAGCAGTTTAATCGCGAGTTCCTTGTCATCGTGAATCGCTCTAAACAACTTAGGAAATAAGTTGATGAGTTCTTGTGTGCCTTCAATCACGGTATAATCAAACTTCAACTTTTTGGCTTCAGGCTGACTCGAGTCATCGAATGCTAGCTCGACTGAACCGGTACCTGCTAGACTGTCATCAAAAGCGTCAAAGTTATCATCCGAGTCGGTTTTTTCCCCACCGACTGTGTCATCGAACAGTTCTTCTGAATTCTGAGTTTTTATAGTTGGTTCGTCGAGCTTCAGACGCATTGGTTTGGCATTAAGCACCATTGCGACTTCCATCTCATTTCTAAAGATATAGTTTTGCGCTGAAAGGAAATTTCCGCGGGCGTTATACAGATCATAGGGTAAGGATTTACCCACTTCCAATAACGATTCCGGTACTGCTTCTAACTGATCTAACGGGACGCTTTTACTCATTCAATTAGTGCTCTGATAGGGTATTTAGAGTGATATACGCGAAAATGCCGAAAAATAGCAACAAATCGCGGTAATTATCTAAGTTTAGACTACCTAGCGAGTATTACTAATTGAAATTGAATGACTTTTGGTTCGCTTTTAGGGCGCGAATGGGGCTTATTGATGGCTTACGCATGGCTTATCGGTAAAGGGTATCTATTTAACCATTATCTGCGCCATCGTGGTTTCTAAACGCTATTGTGCTGACTCAAATACGATTGTGCTCACATAGAGAAGGGCAGAGCAAAGACAGTAGCCTATTTCGGCGCTATCGGTAAACAACAACTTGGTTTCGGCCACCCTCTTTGGCCGAGTAAAGCGCCTGGTCGGCTTCTTGATACAGTTCCTCAAAACGCGCATTACAACCTTTGGTCGTTAAACCAATAGAAGTCGATAGGGATATCATTGTCGCTTCGTAAAAGAGCGGACTTTCAGCGATAGTTTGACGTATTCTTTCAGCGATCTCATAAGCCTCGTCTGTCGGCGTATTGCTTAGAAACACACCAAACTCCTCGCCGCCGATACGACCTAAAATATCGTATGCTCTAAGTGATTTGCTGATTAGCTGGGTAATGTGAATGAGAACTTTGTCACCTATCGGATGGCCATAAGTATCGTTAATATTTTTAAAATAATCTAAATCAAATATAAGAAACGACATACTGGCTCCCGTTCGCCGACATCGACTTAATTCTGTATTGACTGAGGTGACAAAACTTCTTCGGTTCGCCACTCGCGTCAGCTCATCGGTAAGTGCAATCTCTTTGAGGTTTTCTACTGAAGACTCTAGACCTTTCTCAAGTAACTTTTGTTTAGTCATATCCTTTAGTTGGACTAACATCTGGCCTTTATCATCGATTTGTTCGGAGAATAAAAACCATCGACCATCTGTAAAATCCACTTCAAATAAACGGAACTTGCGAGAGCGTCGAACACCTCTTACATACTCGAGCCAACTTTCAATATTGTCTGCTTCAATATTGATACCTTGGCCGACAGTGAAAATATGTCGCATGAGATCTTCAAATGTCATCCCCACTATTTTGTCTCTTGGGACGCACATAACGGAAGCAAATTTTTCGTTACTATAGATAAGAATGTCATTCTCATCGTAAATTCCATAACCATCCTGGCTATTGCTTACGAAGTTTAAAAGGGTATTTTTTAGGTCCTCTGAGTTCATCAAATTATCAGTTAAGTAACACGTTTCACATTATTAATAAGCCAGTCGAAAATCGCCCGCTGAAATGCCGAATGTACCTCGGTTGAATTGGATTAGTCTTAACCCTAATTCTCACTCTCACTCTCACTCTCACTCTCACTCTCACTCTCTCGGCAGACAAATATTAACTGACATTTTACACGTCATACTCGCTTGCGATTGATTAGCGCTTTTTACACGCGGCTAACTGACGAGCTTACGAACCGCACCAACAATCGCGTCGCCCTTGAATGGTTTTACAATCCAGCCTTTCACACCGGCGGCTTTGCCTCTTTCTTTCATTCGAGGATCGCTCTCCGTTGTCAGCATAATGATATTGACTGTTTGGTTACCTAGTTCTGAGCGTATTTTTTCAGCCATGGTCAAGCCATCCATATTGGGCATATTGACATCAGAAATGACGAGTTTAATCGCTGAGTCACTGCGTAACTTATCAAGCCCTTGTTTTCCATCATCGGCAGTTTCGACTGCGAAACCATTGTTTTTTAAGAATGTCGATACTTCGTTGCGTACCGTTGCAGAGTCATCGACTACTAAAACTTGTGCCATTATAATCTCCGTTGATTAATCAGTTCTAAAATAATTCAAGTTCGCCGGAATCAACCATTTCTTCGACGGTGTCGTTTGTTTCTTGGAAGTTTTCCGGAAGCCAGGCTAGGTTGAATACAAATTTCTGATAAAGTTCGACACACTGAGTTTCATCGAACTCATTTTTTATCCGATAGTGAAAGCAGAGTTGCGGCTCGGTGGTACCGAAAGAAATATACTTATGAAAATGATTAACAGAAATCGGAACTTGCGTTCTTAAACTGGAATCATCCGCCTGCATGTTATCTTTGTCTGCAAACTTACGCTTGATACCTCCCCAAATCATATTGGCAATTTCATTTAAAAGCGAATTTACAAACCGAAAATCGGTGTCTTTGGGATTGAGTGGCGTCATACCATTTTCAATCATACTGATAACTTCAGCTTCCGTAGTTTGCAACATCATATAACCCCGGTACCAACTACTTTCGATCGGGATTAGGCTCATCAACTCGCCATAGATAATTTGGTCCTTAACGAGATAAGGTGAGTCAATTTCAATGACACAGTT
Organism: Aliikangiella marina; assembly: GCF_007004765.1. Classification (GTDB taxonomy): domain Bacteria; phylum Pseudomonadota; class Gammaproteobacteria; order Enterobacterales; family Kangiellaceae; genus Aliikangiella; species Aliikangiella marina. The sequence continues at coordinate 40,954 of NZ_VIKR01000004.1, read as the reverse complement.
TCTGATATTTGACTGAATTGCATCCAACGAAATCTCTTTCATTCCCTGTACTAATGGGGTGGGATAATGAGTACTAAAAATATGCTTGCTAATAGTTTGTTCGATACAATCAAACTTATCTAATTGATAAACACACGAGACGTTTTGTCCCGGCGTGAGCGCTTTAACAGAACTAGTGTCCTCTACTCGGTAGAAGATGGGTAACTCAGGTCTAAGTTTATGGATTGTTTTCACTAATGATTCGCCGTGCTGGTCTTCTACTATAAATTTGTCTGAAACAAAAACCGCCCCTAAATCGGTATTACTATTTAACAAGTCGAACGTACTTGGATTGGAGGCCTTCAGTCCCGTAATCGAGTGTGATTGGCAAAGTTCTTTGAGTATGTTATCGGCTTCGCCATCATGTTCAAAAATAAGGGCTTTGGTCTTGATATCGTGAGAATCGGTCATAAAATCACCTAAAATAATTCAAGTTCACCGCTGTCGACTTCAACTTCGGGTTCTATTACTGTCACCTCGATTTCGTTTTCTACGTTCGGACAGTAGTAAAAACCCGCATAAAAAATATGGTTACCATCGAGTTTAATTTCTTGAAAGTAAGTATCTTCAGCTTTAAAAATATCGATAAATTGAAAGCTTGCCTCGTCGAGAATATTGGGAGTCGACATACCGAGTGCAGGCACTGCATTACCTAGTTCTCGCTTCAGCATGCCGCAAATACTATTGCTGAGCTCCAAGAGGAAGTCATAACTCGCCTTTTCATCGATGGTTTCTTTTTTATCGTTAAGGGCTTGTTGAATGAAGCTGCGGCACTTCTCCAGGACAAAGTGGATGGTAATGAATACCCTAAACTGATGGCTGCAAATCGTTAGAAATACCGCTTGCTCACTGTCGGTTATATTAGACTTGTTTATATTTGAGTAACTCCAATTAGCATCACTCCCGTACTCTGCTAATGACGTTTGCAAACTTTTGTCGAATAACTCTTTTAACAGCTGTTGTAACGGACGATTACTCATTGATCAGCCCTGATAACTTAGCAAGACAGCCATCAATTTGACTTTTTGCAGTGGAAAGCTCAGTTACAATCATCTTTCCACTCGCCTGGATATCTTGGAATGTAGAAGTCGTCAAAATATCATTCTTATGTAAGTTGTCTTGATAGCTCGAGCTCAAATCTTGTGAGCGCAGCGCCAAAGAGCGAACCTCATCAGCAACAACAGCAAATCCTCGGCCAAACTCACCTGCTCTGGCTGCTTCGATTGCAGCATTGAGTGCGAGGATTACTATCTGTTTTACAATGTTTGAAAATTGCGCATTTTGATCACTCATGGCGCGATTATGCTGCATTAACTCGGTGAGGGAATCATGCCATCGCTCGAAAGTCATCATGATTTCTCCGAGCTCAACAAGCTGTTCTTGAATTAAGTGTAGATCAGACTGAAATAAGGAACTGTATTGATTGTTACTGTTTTGTAGTTGATTTATTTGATGGTTGAGTTCGTTTTGTAAGTGAGCAATTTCTCGTTCTTTATCCTCTTGGACTTTTTCTAGTTCCTGCTGAAGAGAATTGATTTGATTGTCGTAGCTACTGATTTGTTGCTCAAAGCTCGTTTGTAAATTATCCAGTTCGGATTGCTCAACTTTTGTTTTTAGCGAGTTCTCCAAAGATGTTTGCTGTTCAATTAATTGCGATTTTTCTTTGTTAGCGAATACACGAAAAATTGCAGCACCAGCGATGAGGCCAATGGTAAATGTTAGTATTAAATAAAAAATATCCATAAATCCGGCTAGTCAGTTATTGTATTTGATTAAGCGATGTTTTTAAGTGGTTCACCCGAAATAATAATATCGTCGCTCAGCGAGATTCTCGTTATAAAAGGTCGGTATTCTTCATCTTCTTGGCCTTCTCCAAGGATTATCTCGATATTACCCTGATTCTCCTCAAGAAAGTTTTTCACGGCATCCATGCCAACACCTCGACCAGAAATTTCGGTCACCGCTTCAGCTGTTGAAAAGCCTGAGTGAAATACCAGGTTGGCAATTTCTTGGGCTGGAGGTCTTGCTTGGTCCGCAGTAAAAATACCTTTGTCGATTGCACTTTGATAAATTTTTTCCAGCGCTAAGCCCTTACCATCATCTTTAATTTCAAACACGATTTGAGCGTCAGCTAAGTGAGTGTCAAAGTTGATCAAACCCTGTGGCGGCTTGCCTTTTTCAGTTCGACTCTCGGGTGTTTCAATACCGTGGTCCATTGCATTTCTAAATACATGCATAAAAACATTATTGAGAAGACTGTGAGCATCGCGCTTGATTAATGCGCCAGCGTCATTAATTTTAACCTCGGGCTGCTCTTTCCCCAGTTCTGCGGCAAGAGAATTGACCGATTCGATGACTGGCGAAAGGACATCTTTGACTGATTCTGCTTGAGATCCTGTAAACACCTGGTAAGCATCTTGGATCCATGTTTTTACCGAGTGACTGAGTGTATTTGTATCCAAGGATGTCACTTCATTGATTAATTTCTGAATATTTTCACCGACTAATGAAGAGGTCCCAGAGGCGTTAGCGAATAAACCCGATAGCTTATCTTCTGCGGTTTTTTGATATACTCTAATATCGGATTCAGCGAGAGCAAGTTCTTCGAGTAACGCGCTCTGGTCCCAGGTTTTATCATCGTCTTTTCTTAGTTCATCATAGGTGTGTTCGGCTTCATGAACAGAATCGGTGATATACTTAAAGTCGTAAGTTCTCGCGTTGCCTTTAACGGTGTGCATGTTGCGGAAAAGTAGTGCAACTACATCGAGATCTTTAGTTGTTGTTTTATTAATGAGTTCTCGGCATTCATCAACGAACTTAAGCGAGCTGGAAATGAAGTCGGAGAATTTATCAGGCGAAACGGCGAGGATCTGGCCGATAATTTCTAATTCTCGTTTTTGAGCCTCAGCCTCTAATTGTAGGGCTCTAAGCTCTGTAACGTCTCTAACGGTAACGAGAATCTTCTCAATTTCATCCGTGTTTTGATTAACAATAGGTACCCAGTCAATTTCTAAAATAACTTGCTTACCATCCTTTCGATTCATAACGACTTCGTTAACGAGAAGATGAGAATTAAAGTCGAACATCATCTCATCCATGCCAAGCAATGAATCAACTGCAGTGGCAATTTGATTGGTCTGATCGGAGCCAAGGTTTGTATCGGCAAAGAGCAAATCCATGAAATTGCGATTGGCAATCTGACTAGTACTAAGGATTTCTTCAAGGTATTTTGAGTATTCAGGATGGACAATGCCGCCTTCAATAATCGTAAATAAACCTTGGTGCAAATTAGCCATCATAACTGCAATATCTTTGTTTTTCTGATGAAGTTCTGCGGTTCTAGCTTTTACTTTTTCTTCAAGCGTTCGATTTTGTTCTTCGATTGTTTCGCGCATTCGGATATTTTTAATCGTAGTAACGAGTAAGCGCGCAATCGAAGAAGCAAACTCGTAGTCACTGTCTTCAAAGTTAACTTCTTTAACATCACCAGAAAAATTCATCACGCCGATCAAAACGTCTTTATCGACCAAAGGTACACATAAAAGTGCTTTGGCTGGCATGTTGCTATCACTAACAAAGTTGCTATCTTTACTGGTATTGGGAACGTAAAGAATTTCTTTACTCTCCGCGGCTTTACCCAAGATTCCCTCGCCAAGCGCAAATCGGGCCGCTTTGGTGTCATCTTTAACAGCTTTAGGCGGATAGAAGGCTTTAACTTCGAGTTGTTCTTCTTCATTCATTAGATAGACTGAACCACGCGCTACACCGGTTTGCTCATGCATGGCAGCTAGCACTTCTTCTAGCGCTTTATCTTTATTAAGCAATGACGCCAAAACTTCACCGGTTGAATTTAGTTTGGCTAAATCGGCCATTTTCTTCTTAATTGATTTACGCATGGAATTGAAGTTTTGCGAGGCCATCAATAAAAGAATAATCCAAGCAATAATCGCACTTTTACTACCTAAATCAACGGTCTCGAGCACGCCATTTTGTTTCTCGTTGAATAATGCGTCAGCTTCGCCCAGTAATTGGTCAAATTCGCTGACGACTTTAGCGATAGCAGCATCAGACGTGGCGAGTAATTCTCTAGCTAAAATACTTTGCTCAACTTGGCGAAGTTTGATATCGGAAATGCTGTTGTCACTGGTTGTTTTTACCTTTGCTTCTGTCAGCATCGTTAAATAGGATTGCCATGTTTCGCGACCGCGCAAATCTGCCAGAACGGTTTCGGCGTGGTTATTTCTCACTTGAATTCCACTAAATGCTTCTTGAATCGCTGATTTAGAATTTTGTAAGTATTCGATATCTTGTGAGCGATTGATCTCATCGACAAGGTTGTATACTCCAATAATTAGTCCGTCTAATCGCCCTTGAATACCCTCCATAATTTCTCGGGATTCATCGTCTTCACCATACTCTGTCCAAACGACATCGAGCAATAAAGCGCCGGCATCGTCGACCATGTTGCTAACGTTTTGAACCTCTTTGTTTGCAAGATCTTTCGCGCGTAATAACTCCTTCTTTGCCGCAAACATACTTTTAACGGAATCGTTATAAGTTTTGTAATGTTTTTCTGCTTCTGTTACGTATTCGCTCATCGACTCATCGAGTTTTACCGTTTCAGTTAGCGCCTCGAATTGCTTTTGAAATTCTACTGCCACGCCTTCAAATTCTCGGCTGAAAGTATCAATTTCGATCAAAGTATCGGCGGTATAACCTGAAGAGCTTATTTTTGCTTGTTTGAGTAAATTGATTTGCGCTTGGTTACTTTGCTTTAAAACCGGAACAGCATTTTCATTGACTTGAGTCGTTGAATTATTGATATCACTTAAGTTGTATAGTGAGAGGATGCTTGATAGCGACAGTAGCAACACGATAATGCCAAAGCCTAACCAAATTTTTTGAGAAAAATTAAGCTGTAGAAACTTCATAATCGGACTCAATTAAAAGACTTAACGCGATAAACTCGCTCTATTCAAAACATACATAGGTCACAGTTAAAGTACCAAAACCCGGGTTGATGTCCGCATCAGAGACAATTTTGGCTTGTAAAACCTCTTTCTGATAGACGCTGTTCCATGAGACCAGCACTTCTGGGTTGGTGACCATTTGGCTGGTTAAGGTGCAATATTTAACGGTCTTCGGCAGTTGAATGAGACAACTAGTGGTCCACGAAATGGTGTTCTCATCATGGACTAGACTGCTACGTCCTTTCACTGGTTTCGACTTATCTTTGTACCCTTGGAGGAGACATGATGGATCTTTTTGAAAGTTAAGCTTCATTTTTGCTTCGTATGCGGGCTCCGAGGCAATCACGGATGCTGGGACCAAAAGCGCTGAGGTCAAGCCAATGGCTATGATTGATTTCAACATTTTCTTCTCCGACCTAGTTGAAAAGCGAGATATAAGCTGATTTTGTAAGTCTAGTAGTCAATCTCAGAAAATGCGAATAGGTTGGGATTGGATTTCTTCTTTAAAATCGCGAGGTTGGGGTAATGCGGGTAATTTAGACGTAACTGATATAAAAGCGACGTATCGTCAGGCAAAATACTAACGGTAAATTATGCTAACTATTGAAGGCTAGATTTGTCGATAGCTTGGTCGGGTTTAAGTTTTTCGACGTTCGAGTTAGCGCTATGATTGCGACGAAAAACCTTACTTTAATATCGGCTTTAATAACGAAAAAAGCCTCTCAAGTTTCGAGAGGCTAACGGAGGTAACTTTTAGACTATTTATCCAATAGAGTCGGTGGCGAAAAGAGACGCTTAGTTATGAAGGGGATAGCTTCATATAAAGGCTCCTTTAAGCAACTTCGATTAGTTCCCTCAGGTCTTGGTTACATTTTTATTAGTTCCACTCGCCTGTGAGGGTTAATCCAGTGAAATAGAAACCGCCAGCTTTAACGCCTATGTGCCAAGTGCCTGGCTGAGGGCTGCTAATCGTACAAATTTCACTATTACCACTATTGTTTGAGCGACAATCGTAATTTGAAGTTGAGGGAGCTGAATCGTGTCTTAGATATAAGTCTGCACTGCCAAAACCGCCGTTTGTAGAAATGGTCAATGAAGACATTCCTGATGGTATTTCAATAGTGCTGCGATTCCATCCCCACCACCAAGCTGAGAGACCATTCTCTTCAAAGCTACCACCGGTACCACCACCGTCGAGCGAAACATTGACAACCTTTGACTCGCTATCGGAATCACCCTGGTCGTCAGTCACAGTCAGAGTCACCGTATAACTACCTTCATCGCCATAAACGTGCGAAGTGGTCTCACCAGAACTCATGTTACCATCGCCAAAATCCCACTCATATGAAACAACGACACCGTCGCTGTCATTGCTGGTAGAGGCATCAAAGTCGCAACTCAACTCTGTACAGCTTTCGGTAAAGGCAGAGTTGGGCGGAATATTCCCGCCGCAACCGACGGATGCAAGTTGGTCATACATATCACTTGCTTGAATCAAGCCAAATCCATAGGACTCATCACGGCCCGATGCGCCGAGATCTTCCGCAGTACTGTTCATTGCATTGCGAATTTCTGTTGCACTACATTCGGTAAAATTACTCCAGACAAGCGCTGCCACGCCAGCTACGTGGGGAGTGGCCATTGAGGTACCCGACCAAGCATCATAAGCGTTGTTTGGAAGTGTGGATTCAACCGCTACGCCTGGCGCAGCAATTTCAACTTGGCTGTTCTTTTGAGACCATGATGCAACGTTTTTACTGCTGTTGATTGCCGCAACTGACATTACGACATCGTAGGATGCTGGATAAGAAAATGCATCATTACCGCTTGAACTACCATCATTGCCGGCTGCTGCGATACTCAAGACACCAGCATCGAAGGCATCTTCAAACGCATTTCGTTCAGCATTGCTAGAAGCTCCACCACCCAAACTCATGCTGATAATATTAGCGCCTGCATCCACACACTGATTGATGGCCGCAATTAGATCTGAACCGTAACCCCATCGGCCCGAATTGTTGAAGACTTTGACAATGTGAAGGCCAATTTGATTGCTTCGGTTAACACCGACGACTCCGACACCATTGTTGCCGTGCGCTGAGATAGTTCCTGCAACATGTGTTCCGTGTCCATGTCCATCCTCAAACCAGTCGCCTGTATCGCTCCCCGCGCCATTATTATCGTCACCATTGATATTACTTCCAGTATAGGCCCGTAAATCTTCGTGATTGCCATCGTAACCTGTATCAGTAATACAAACTTTTCGATTGCCGGAGTTCGCATCACTTACGTCGAGTGCCTGTACCATATTAATTCCGTATGGTATGTCTTCAGCATAGATTGTAATTGCATTGGTTTCGACTGGTTCGATTAAATAACGTCGAGGGTCCTCTTCGATTAATGCAGCAATACCACTCCTTTTTAATGCGACGAGCTGTTCGGTAGAGAGTTCTGCTGCGACCGAATTACTGCGAACTAGCGAGCGTTTTACAATACCGCCAAAGTTTTCAATTTTAAGTGCATTCGTTCTTGCTTTAAGTTCACGTTGTGATTCACTCATGATTGAATAGGGGATATCTTTACCATCCGAGTCAGATTTCAACTGAATAATATAGCGGTTGTCAGCAGCATTCACAGAGAATGCGCCACACAATAATGTTGCTACAACGGACTTTTTAAAAAGTGGATTAGTTATTATCTTTTTCAACGTTTTTCTCCATTCTTGGTTTGTTTTTATAGAAGGTCCTATTTGACACTTAGGATCATAAATTTCGCTTATCGATACTCAGTGTCGCAATGAGATTGCAAGAATAAGACTACCAATTACTTGATGAATAAGTTTGATTAAGAGTTTCAAATCGTTGTTGTTAAAGGCGCATTATGAAGTGGTTTTAGAGATTGGTGTTTTGTTAAAAGCTGCGTTTTGAATGCCTCAATTCGGTTCACTATTTGCGATAAAGGTTATCAGTTGAGATATATTGCTATTTTTTAATCCGTTTTAAAAAATAAATTTTATTTTCTTGAGATTTATTTTAATTGCATGACAGTATCTCAATCTGATCAGTAATAATTTTTACGGGTTCAATGATTTTGGTTATCGAATTATCAAGAGTAATCAACGAGCCTGGCTGAAGAGGTTTGCTGATTACTACGCGAGGTAAATGTTTTTACAATAGAAAACTTGAGTTGTCGTTGATGGAACAATTGGTGTTAGAGAGTTAACTGTTTAGTAGAATGGCTGTGATTTTTTCTGTTAGTTGTGTGGATGGAAATAGTGCAAAGGTATGGCGTTAGCAAAAACCAAACAATAATTAATTGTTAGTTATTTGTTTGTACGAGTAATCAACTAAAACCCTCGTCAGTTTTTACTATTAATTTATTTTTTACTTAATGGCGAGAAACAAACATGAATCGATTAACAATAATAATTGCTTCAGTTGTTGTGGTTGGTATTTTTAGTAGTAAGCCAGTGTTAGCCCATAGCGACCCCAAAAGCGATATCTTACGAGAAATACAAATAGAACAAGAGACAACCAATATTTATCGGGCTTATTATCCCGATAAAAATACCGCTAGGAAAGCGGCAATAACTTTTCACTCACAGATACATGAAGCTAATCATGAACAAGGTTATTTGATCCTTGAGTTGAGCGACGAGGAAATTGAACAGCTCAAAAATTTTGGATTTAAAATCAAACCCGCCCCTGATTTTATTCATCAACGGAATATCCGCTTGCAAAGCATTCGTGAGAGAATCGAACGAGATGCTGGTTCACCAGGAGCATTGATCGAGCCGCTGACTATTCCCGGTTATGCTTGCTATGAAACGGTCGAAGAAACTTTGGCTGAAGCTGATGCGATGGTTGCGAGTAATCCTAATATCGCTGAATTTGTCGATGTCGGCAATTCCTGGCGAAAGAACCAAGGTCTTGGTGGCTTTGATATAAAAGTACTAAAACTAACCAATAAAGCAAACACAGGTCCCAAGCCAATTCTATTTATAAATAGTGCGATCCATGCAAGAGAGTACACGACTGCGCCGCTCAACTTAGCTTTCGCAAAGTGGTTGTTCGATGGTTATCAAACTAATGCAGACGCTACTTGGATTCTCGATCATCACGAAGTTCATTTGATGTTGCAAACAAATCCCGATGGTCGCAAACAAGCAGAAACCGGAATTTCATGGCGTAAAAATACCAACCAAAATTACTGTAGCCCGACTTCAAATAGCCGCGGCGCAGACCTTAATAGAAACTTTAGCTTTAGCTGGAATAGTACCGGTGGCTCGGGCTCGAGTGGTAACCAGTGTAATAGTACTTATCGAGGACCATCCGCCGGATCAGAACCAGAAACGCAAGCGATTGAGAGCTACGTTAGGAGCATTTTCCCTGATCGTCGTGGACCTAATGTTAACGATGCAGCGCCCCTTGATACCAGCGGTATACATATTGATATTCATAGTTTTAGTGAACTTGTTTTGTGGCCATGGGGGAATACTAATAACCCTGCACCTAATGGTAGTGCACTGGCAACACTAGGCCGTAAGTTTGCGTTTTATAATGACTACTTTCCGCAACAGTCAGTTGGTTTGTATCCGACCGATGGAACCAGTGATAATGTGAGTTATGGAGAGTTAGGCGTTGCAGCCTATACTTTTGAACTGGGCACTTCTTTTTTCCAAAGTTGCAGTGTTTATCAAAATTCAATCTTACCCGATAATTTACCCGCTTTAATTTATGCCGCAAAAGTAGTCCGTACACCCTACATTACACCCGGTGGGCCGGATATAACGGGATTAACACTAAGCGGCGCGGCATCCTCAAGTGGAGTTCCTGCAGGGACCCTAGTGAATTTATCTGCCAGTAGTTCCGATTTAGGCTTTAATAATCAAAATGGTACAGAAGCTACCCAAAATATTGTAGCTGCTGAATATTACATTGATATTCCCCCGTGGCAGGCGGGTGCGATCGCAAATGGATTGAATGCAGGAGATGGTAGTTTCAACCAGAAAACAGAAACACTCACTGGGTCAATCGATACGTCTCAATTGACCAATGGACGATATACGGTGTTTGTTCGAGCACAAGATGCCAGCGGGACTTGGGGCGCAGTTTCTGCGGTATTTTTAGTGATCAGTGACGAGCCTCCACCACCATCAAGTTGTCCTGTAGGAAGCGTAAACTTTAATTCATTGGCGTTAACTTCATATTCTAATCAGAACAATACGAATGATACGGCAGTCGGCGATAATGGTGACTCGGTTACTTTGACTGGGAATACCTGGGTACGCTCGACTCAAGCTTTTAACATTACGCCTAATACGGTTATTGATTTTAATTTTGCTTCCAGCTCTCAGGGGGAAATTCATGCCATCGGATTTGATGAGAATGATACTTTGAATGATGCGCCTCGGCACTTCCAGTTTTGGGGGACGCAGAACTGGACTAGTACCGGTAAAATTGATTTATCACCGAAGTATAGTGGTAATGGCGCTTCACAATCTTATAGCATCCCAATTGGCCAAAGCTATACAGGCAATATGTTCTTGGTATTAACCAACGATAAAGACAGCGGGACGTTGAATAATACTAGCCAGTTCTCTTGTGTGAATATTTATGAAACGACACCGTCCACTTGTGAAGTGGAGGAGAGTTTTGAATCTGGGTTAGGCGGATGGACAACGAGTGGTTCCTGTTCAACAGGTACTTTCACTACGGGTTCACCTGATCAGGTGAATAATGGTGGTGTTTTAACGCAACTTTCAGGAGCTCAGAGTGGTGCAGCTGCGTTATTTACACAACCGAATAGTGGTGGTGCAGGCAGTGATGATGTCGATGGAGGCGAGTGTATTGCGACTTCTCCAGTTTACAATGTATCTGCGAACTCTACAGGGTCCATTTTCTATTTTCATGGTCAACGAGATGCCGGCGATGATCCGAATGATGGATTTAATTTAGAGGTTTCTATTAATGGCGGCAGTTATCAATCGTTGGTCTCTATTGGCGATGAAACTTCTAATGCAGCATGGACTCAGCAAACCTTTAATGCGTCAGCTAATGACACTATTCAACTGAGAGTGCGCGCGGCAGATGGCGCAGGTCCGGGGGATTTGGTCGAAGCTGGCATTGATAACCTAAAAATTTGTGCGGATTAAATGTTCCCGATTTCTTAACTTTGAGCCAGCAATTAACTTTGCTGGCTTTTCAATTCTTTATCTATTCCCGATAGCATTTGTTAGTGGGATCGACTATCAGCAGCAAGTAATTCCCGGTCAATAACTCGCCCATGTAAAATGACTTTTTTAATACTGTTGTAAGCCTCTGAGGTTTCCCAAGGATTTCTTTCCAGTAGTAAAAGGTTCGCTTTTTTGCCGACTTCCACGGTCCCATATGCGTGATCAATGTTAAATGCTTTTGCATTGTTAATGGTTGCAGCAGCAAAGATTTGTTTAAGTGATACTCCCGCACTCTCCATGGCTAATATTTCCTGGTAAGTGGTGTACCCGGGTTGATTAGCATAGGTTGGGCTTGACGGATAGTCACTGCCTAATAAAAAAGGAAAGTCTTTCTGTGCCAAGTAGTTAATCACGCGTTTGCCCCGTTGCTCTATCCAAGCGAAATCTTGAATCATCGACTGATTACTTTTTGACTGACCATTTTCATGTCGAACTTCGTCGGGAAACCATTGAGCCTCGTCCGTTTGATACCAGTCCAATAGAGATTGTGGAGTCACTTTATTAAATTCGGGGTTATTTATTGTTTCTTCCTGGAACATTTCTTTTAATCCGGGAATTACTCGCATTGTGGGCTGCATGGCAATCTTCTTTTCGATTAGCATGTCGAGGTGCTTAGCGATCTCAGGGTGAACATCCTCATGGCTGGCATAGCCAAGCCAATTCCATAAACCATGAGCGATAATATCGACTTGGGTTTCTACAGCGATTTGTTGCATATCAATCGCATTGGCGTGAGCCAGTACTTTTAACCCATATTGATCTGCCGCTTTTTTTATTCGTAGAATGTTTTCTTTGGAAATATTGGGCCAGTGACTGGCGCCGCCAAATCCGTCTTCGATAAACAGTTTTATACAGCTTGCGCCTTGACTGGCGATTTTTTCGACAATTTTTTCGGGCGTATGCAGATAAGGGTCATAAGGTCTACTGACGCTAGTGTGCTTGTGTTGATGGATGCGATCTTGATAGCGTTGATCTTGGTCATTTCGGGCTTGATGAATAAAAGTTGGGAAGTTTTCAAGCTGTTTGTCTTTTGGCATAAAAAGCATTGGATAGCCGCCGTTGATAGGCGCGGCACCGCAATGCATCACATCCGGATGTAATGGTTGGCTTTCAAAAAATGCTTGGCCTTCACCACCACCAATTGGTTCGAGAATTTCTGTTACCCCCCAGTAAAGAAAACTCCTGGGCTGTTGAACGGAAAACTCTTTAACCAGTTCGGGGTATTTTTTAGCGAGCCCATAGTCACCGTATCCCAGTCCAGGAGCTCCACCGATGTGAACATGGGAATCCATCAGTCCTGGCGTTAAATATTGTCCACTGCCATCAACAACAAGACTATCTTTATCATGAATGGGCGTATCTGAAATTTGAGAAATTCTACCGTTTTCCAGTTTGACCCATTGGTGAGCAAGTGGTTTCGCCAGGTGAGCAGATACTAGGGTGACATTTTTAATGATCACTCTAGGTACACTTTTTGCGATCTCAGTTGACTTCAATCTAACGGCAGATTGCAAGTTACTCACTGAGGTGAAACCTTTAGCCGCGAATGTGGTTTTTGCGGTAATCAGTTTTATTGATAGACAAAGAATCACCCCAACCACTGCAATAAGCGTTAATCTTCGGTAAAGTGGCTGTCTGAATATAAGCATTTGCGTCTCCTTTTGAGCTTTAGCGCTGAACCAGCTGAATGAATTGGTCGATAGCTTGCTAAAACAGGCGCTGAATTGCTTAAATTCCTTCAAATGATTTTCTAAATATTTTCTAAAGGTTTAAAAATCAATGGGTTATAATCACAGTTTTTAAACACTCAGGGTTGCCTTAATTTGCAATTCAATCATTCTGAAGCATTTTCCATCGGTCGATGGCGTGTCGACCCACTGACTAACCGGTTATCGGATGGCGCAGAAGAAGTGCTGCTGCCACCAAAAGCGATGTTGGCGTTACAGTTTTTAGCGACCGACCCGCTCAAACCTAAGTCACATGAAGAGTTGATGACGGCGATTTGGGGAACTCAGGTCGTTAGCGAAGCATCTTTATATCAGCTGATTGCTCTGCTGAGAAAATCCCTCGGCGATACCCAGTCGCCCCGTCAATATATCGAAAAGGTTTCAGGAAAAGGCTATCGACTTATCGCCGAAGTAACAAGCGAGAGAAGCAGTCTCCCAAACATTCAAGAGCCCCCAAAAAGAATTACCAGAAAGTGGGGTGTGATTACCCTGTTCGCTGTCTTGCTGTTCACAGGTATTTTGGGAGGCGTTTTTAGCCTATTTGAGTGGCAATCTTCTTCTGAATCAAAGCGCGCTAAAAACATCGCTGAAGTAGACTCATTATTATTTACCGCGTTTAGACCATACCAAGAAAATTCAGAGTTGGATTATATTACCCTTGGACTCAGTGATTCGGTCCGGGCTCGACTTTCCGAGCTAGACAATTTAAAAGTCATAACGTATCGAAAATCAATGAAAGAGGCAGATATTCCAGAAAGCCTCATTGCACAATCTGTTGATTCTGTTTTGTCTGGGTTCGTGCAGAGAGAGGCCGGGCGGTTGCGCGTCGTTGTCCAAATATTTGATAGCAAGACCAGCGACTTATTATGGACTAAAGTATTTGATGGCCGAGAGAATGCCGCATTTACCTTACAGGATGAAATTGCTTCGCAACTGCTGAATGTTTTTTCTAAGCGACCTATTAATAACATTGCATCCTTTAAGGTTACGGATAAGGTCTATCAGGATTATTTGCTGGGCCGTTTTTATTGGTCAAAACGACAGGTCGACTCATTGAATCAAGCAGAGAATCTTTTTTCACGATTAATGAGTGAATCTCCAAACTTTCCTTTAACCTATGTTGGTATGTGCGATACCTACATGTTCTATAGTATTTATGGGAACTGGCAAACACAGAAAGCCAATGACTTGTGCGCCCCGCTACTCGATAAAGCGCTGCAGTTAGATCCAGAGCTTGGTCCTGCATATACTTCGAAAGGGCAGTTATTAGCTGCACGAGGACAATATGACAAAGCCCGATTGGCTTATGAAAATGCGATTAAATTTGCGCCCAACTATGCATTGACTTATCTCTGGTATGGCGACTTGTTGAGAAACTTGGGGGAAGTGGAAACGGCCTATGTGATGGTCAAAAAAGCATTGGAGCTGGACCCATTATCGCCAATCGTTAATCGTCAGTTAGCTTTCACTTATCTGAACTTAGGCCGTTTTAGTGATGCGGCTAGCGCTTACCAAAGAGCGCTGGTGATTGAAAGCGACTATACCGATCGCCCGGTTGATGAACTTAATTTTTTACCACTTAATGTGCAACGTGCTACCGATTTTTTAATCTGGGTAAAGGATAACCCGCAAAGAATTTCTCATATTGATGTCCATAAATTACCTTATGCGGCGGTACTGATGTCGGTTGGAAAGAAAAAGCTCGCAGAAAATACTTTAGCGGCTTATGGTGAAAAATTCACCGACCATCAATTTTTCTTGTTTTTAAAGGCAGCCATTGCTTTTGAAAAAGGGCAGCCATTGGTAGCTTTAAACTTTCTTGAAAAGCGCTCGCAGCGCTTCAAAGATAACCCGAATTTAAGTAACAGTTATATCGGAGCGCTCGCCTACTTGGGACAGAAGCGAGAAGCTTTAACAGTATTCCAATCTGTTCACGGAACTCAAGTTGATGGCGGTATTAGATTAGAGGCACTTAACGAAAATAATTATCGAGTTTGGTTATTATATGATGAGTTACTTGCGATTAATGGTGTCACCGACGACTTAGGGTTTCGCACCAGTGTTAATGCTTATCTAAAAGAAAACTTTGATTCTGAGAATCTTTTTCATTTACTCTGGCTGCATCGAAAAGGTCAAAGGCAAGAGGCGTTACAGTTAGGGAAATTGCTGTTAGCTTCCGGTTGGTTACCCGATCACAATAATGAATTTTTATCGAAACAGCTTTTTCGACAAATATTTGAAGGTGACTCGGCAGATTTAAAATGGTTTGATAAGATATTAGCGAAAAATCAGCAAAGCGCTTTGTCTGCTGCAAATTTTAATGAAATAAAGCTTTTGAATGAGTAACTCAAGTGCTGGAAGTTCTTGAGTAATAGTTTTAGCATGAGGTTGTTCTGTTAAAATGATGGTTTCAGTCAACAGGATAAAAAGCCAATCGAAAGGGCTTGATATAACAGTACCTCTTGCATCAAACACCGTATTAGAGACCAATAGATTCACGTAACAAATCAATGTCTTGCAAAAAATAGAATAGACCGATTAAACAATAAAAAATGGAAGAATATAAGATATGAGTAATAACTGCATCGGCTGTAAAAGGGAGTTGGCAAATAAACAGGAGGTTTGCCATATTTGCGGAGCGCCACAATCTTACTTCAAGTTCTATTTTCGAAGTGGGCTGTTTTTTATCGTTGCGATGTCAATGATCGGCGGATTTGGCTATTGGTATATTGGACAAATTTCTTTAAAGTTTGAGGTAGCCAAGAATAACGAACTGAGCACTGTAACGGCTCAGCTTAATGACAAAATTACTCAACTAGAACTGTCATTAGCGCAAACTCAGTCGGAACTTCAGAAAGCGCAAACGGCCGGTTCAGAAGTTACTAAAGCAGCCGATCAAGATAAACAAAAGCTTGCTGCTGCAGAAGATAAAGCGACCAAAGCTGAAGCTCGTGCTGGCTGGCTGAGCCGAGAAAATCGTCGGTTTAGAAACCAAATAGCAGAATTAGAAAATCAAATAAAAGCGCTTCAAGCACCTGCAAATTCATCAGGTAATTTGCAGACGGAACAGCCCGTTACTCCTGCGAGCAATAATCAAACAATCCCACCCTCGAATTCTGCTCAAAGTGATGACGGTGATAATAGTGACGACGGTGATAATAATGACCGTAAATAAATGTCAGTTGCTTGAAGTGTATCTTAACGCCTGACAATCTGTCTGAGCTACAACAAACATCCTGAGCTATAACAATCGCTGGCATAGTTGTCTATTGCGCGCCTTATTGACAATGCTCAGAATAATGGGACACTTTAAGGTCGACCCATACTAGTCGGTGATCAGAGGAGGCTTTTCTATCTTCGACAAGATGCTTATTTTGTTCATGTTTTGCAGGCCAAAATACACCATTAGCTGAGACTTTGAGATCCGCTGAGGGTAAAACATAATCCACGCGCATTCCCCACTCGGCAGTGTGGTTAATCGCATAGGGATTGCTAGGTTGATTGAGCTTACCGCCTTCCGAGCCTGGCACGATAGAGTCATTTATGGTGTCATGAAGTATGAGTTGTTCAATTGCGCCAGGGTAAGAATCACCTTCGACAGGACTTGCATTTAAATCGCCGAGGATGACAAAAGACTGCGGAGACTTAATGCCGCCGACCTCGCCATTGTCATCATAATGATAGCTATCTTGGCGCCCTTCGATATAATCTCGCCAAAATCGAATTTCGTCATGATTTCGGCGTCCATTGCGATCTTCGTCGCCATCAAAGACCGGGGGAGTCGGGTGACTGGCTAGGATATTAAGTTGAGTCTCGCAAATACTAATGGGAACATCCCAATGTGACTTTGAGGATAAACGCATGACTTTCGCTTCCGATTCACTATACCATCCTTCGCCGTCCGCTCCTTTCGGCATTAAATTACCCGGCATGTCTTGCCACAAAAACGTTTGAAAGGTCCTCACTTTTTCTGTTTCTATTGGATACTTAGACAATAAAACCATCCCGTATTGTCCCGCATAACGTCCAAAGCCGTAGTGAGTCAAGCGACTATCACTATTATGTCCGGGTATTTCGACACCAGTATTTACTGGCGCATGATAGAAAAAGGGGTAGTCGATTGGCGGTTGGCCGTTTTGTGATACCTGTAGATATTTTCGTTGGAATATTGTTATTCCGTCGCTTGGATCTTCAATATAGTCGAACTCATTAAGTAAAATTATATCTGGTCGAACGCTTTGAATGATTTCGGCAATGTTTTTTATCTGCTGAGAGTCGCCTTTTTTAAGGGCGTCGATGAGTATTGTGTTTGCATAGATGACATCGTCTTCAGCTTGGTAGTTAGAGGCCTCCATACTGACATTAAAGGTCGCAACTCTGACGGCATGATCATATTTTTGTTTGTCGATTTCTTGATCTGACATGGTCTCTTGGCAACCTAAAATGAAAAGTATCAATGCAAAACTAAAGTGTTTAGTTCTTTTTTTCAAATTTAAGACACTCCTACTTTGGTACTTATCGGAGCTTAGCATAATCAAACGGATAATTGAGTGTTGTCATTAACAATACACTTTAAAAAATCGCACCATTAAACTTGGTGATGCTCATATAAAAGTTAATTACTTGCTCGCGTTAATTATTGATAAGACGATTAAGGCGCTTAGCGACAGTTTCTCTCGCATTCTGTTTTTTAAAAGTTGTTGGAACATGTCGAAGAAAATTACGCCATTTATAATTTTCTTCCTTTCTATCGGCACTCAAAATAAAATCTCTTAGCTCGATGAGTGACTCTCTATGGTATGCCCATAGTACACTTCCTTTGAATTCTATGGTGTAATAAGCTTCGTCCGGCCATCGTAAAAGATGTTTTGTTGCTTGCGAGCAATTTTTACAACTCATCGAGCCGAGTAGAGGCTGACGGTTTTGTCTTAAAAATCTGGAGTGGTCCCAGTCAGAAGATTTATAGCCTTCAGGAAGTCCTTGTATCGCAAGTGTAGAGCCGCCATGTAGGCCGGGATAGTATATTGCAGCATGCCAACGTTGGCCGCTAGAATCGACGAGCAGTTTATAGTCAAATAGATTGCTCTCTTTGAAAAAAGCAACATCCTTTTTGAGTTTGATTTTTACCACCTCAGCAAACTCAAATTTAGCGCTTTCGAGGCAATTTGGACAATGAATATCAACGATATGCGGCATAGGATTCCACTCATAATAACCGGTCATGTCTATTTATCTCCAGAAGCGAGCAACTTGAAATTGCTTAATATCGGGGCTGCCAAGGAAAATGTTATCATTCATATATAGCATAAGGGCAAATCGGTTTATTCAACACTATATCATCAAATGACTTCAAGCTTATCGCAAAGCGCACATTTGTAGTCTATATTTATCAAATATGATTGACTTTAAATAAGAAAAAAGAAATAGCGGTCTTATGGATTATTTTAAGCGAGTAAAAGTATGGAGCGAAGACTTAGCTCCGGGAATGTTTGTCGCTGAATTAGATCGTCCTTGGGAGGAATCGAATTTTTTACTACAAGGCTTTAAGCTCGAGGGCCCTCATGATGTTGAGGCGGTTCAAAGACAGTGTCGATATGTTTACGTTGACTTTGAATCTGAAGCACAATTCAAACGATTTAAATTACAAACTTCAAAGTCGAGTACCTATAAAAAACACTTAGAAGAAAGCTTAGCGTTTAACAATCAATCCTTTAACTTCGATATCAAACCTGCGTTGACGAGAAGAAAGCAAACCAAATCGATTTTAAAATCAGTGTTCGACAAAATTGCGCTTGGTCAAGACTTTGACGTCACTACCGCGCATGATTCCGTTAAAGAAAATGTTAAGGAAATACTTCAAAATGAATCAGCAATGCTGGTTTTGGCGATGTTATCCGAGTCCAATGCTGATATTGCCGATCATTGTTTCGCGGTAAGTATATTGTCTATTTGTTTCGCAAAACAATTAGGGTATAGCCAGGTAGAGCTAGAGGATATCGGTTTAGCCGCTTTACTGCATGATATTGGTCATATGCGGGTCGATAATAAAGTATTAAACAAGTATGGTCGACTTAATGCTGATGAAAGAAAACTAGTTGAAGAGCATCCTAAATATGGCTTTGACATTATTTCTAGTAAACCCGGTTTAACTAAGTCTTGTATTGATGTTATCTACAGTCACCATGAGCGAATCGATGGTTCGGGTTATCCGCGCGGTTTAAAAACGACATCTATCACACCGATAACCCAGCTGATTAGTCTCGTGGATGTTTATGAATCAAAAACCAGACAGCAATCATATCGCAAAGGATCGCCAATTGTCAGAGTATACAAAATGCTGCTTGAGGGTAAAAATACAATATATGATGGTAAATTACTGATGCAGTTTATTCAGTGGCGAGGCATCTATCCACCAGGATCTATTGTCGAATTAGAGGATGGTCGAGTAGGGATTGTGATTGCCATTGATCGAAAAAATAAATTACAACCTGTTGTTCTTCAAATCCTCGACCAGTATAAACAAAAAGTCAAAGAACAAATCATATCTGCCGCGAATGACAGTGATTTTAAGATTATCAATGCCTTTGAAAATAATGCCTTTGGTATCTATTTACATGACTATCTAGAAAAAGGGCTAAAAATCCGCTCTTAGCCAAACGTACCTATACCCAAAAAATTCTTTAGCTTAACGTCATTGACTTAAGTTTCATTGTGTAAACTATATAGCCTTTTTGAGCGTCTAAGGGAGTAAAGCATCAACAGAAGTTTTACACTAAAAAAATTTAGGTAAAAACTTTCAAATAGTCGAACTAATCAGAGACTGACAAAAAGGCGAGCCTATAAAATGAAAATAATTTTATCAGTTATCATAACACTACTTATTACGCATGCAGCAACAGCGAAAGAATTTTCCTATCCGGCCAGTCAAGTGTTTGTTCTGGGGACTAATCATTTAAGTGGTATCAATGATGAATACTCACTTGATATACTCAATAACCTTCTCGATAAGCTAGAAGCCTATCAACCCGACCTCATCGCCATTGAAGCGCTACCGCCAGTTGAAACTCAATCGATGGCAGCATTGATGAAAGAGCATGGCCGGGTATTAAAGAGTTATGGCCGCTTTCAGACTCGTTACAGTATCGAAGCTCAAAATGCTTTGTCCAAAAGCTGGTCTGATGCAATGGCTGAAGTTACCATGTCTGTACCACGCTGCGGGAGTCATGAGGAGCGACAAAATTGTGTGCTTTTGTATTTGGCATCTTATGACTACTACACTGCGTTATTGCTCTGGGATAAAGGTGATAAGGCGTTTAAATCCAAGTTTGCTAAAAATTTTCGGCGTATACATGAAGGGTTTAGTCGACGCATTACCAGCAGCAATGAATACATTAGTATTGCTATAGCACTCGCTAAACGGCTTGATCTCGAACGGTTGTATCCGGTTGATAGTCATAGTGAAAAGGGGCCGCTGGGTCGCCACTTTGAGCAGCCTAAAAAAGAAGCTGATGCGAACAAGGCTATGTCCGGTGTTAGTCAAGATCATCCTTTTATTATTTCGATGAAGAAAAACTGGAAAGATGCAGCTGACAGTGGTGATGTCTTACCATATTATCAATTTGTTAACTCACCTGAGGCGATGCAAAGTGATTTAGAGTTTCAGTGGACACCCTGGTTAGCAAATGATGGAAAGTCACGGATCGGAAATACGCGGGTGGCTTTTTGGGAATTTCGAAATTTGAATATGGCAGCGCATATTACTCGCGTTATGGCAGACAATCCAGGCAAGAAAATGGTCTATATTGTTGGTTCATCTCACAAATATTATGTCGAAAAATACTTAAAGCAAATGAGGGTTATCGAGGTTGTTGATGCAGAAAAGGTATTAGGAAAATATCAGTCTCAGTAAAGCTAGATTAAATTGCGATCATACAAGCTGTAATAAAAAATTAACTTAAATGCCGCCGACAAACAATATCGTTGATTGTCGGTCGCTTTAATTTAGTCTCAAACTATTCAAAAAAAGAATCTTAATACAAAGTACTTTAAAGTTGAGCATTATTTTGAAATCGTATTTTATTTTAAAGTCGGGTGTTATTCTGAAAGAAAAATATCTCATTAAAAACAGAACGCTTAATATTGCAAAATATTAATAATTATCTTAGTGAATTCTCCATACTATCTCCAACGAGTAATAGTAAAAATATTCATTCAAAATATTTAGTTAAATATCTCTCATTGCTTATTAATTTCAAGGCAGAATACAAAATGCCTGCCTAAACTTCGAGCCTCACTTCTTTTTAACTTGAGGATTGAATAAGATGAAATTAAATCTACCTATTGCGATTTTAGTAATTATTTTTTTAAACGTTTCCAATGTCATACGTGCTGCTGATGTCAAAGTGTGTCCACCACCACTAACCGCTGACGCGCCAGTTGTCCCGCTATCAATGGAGCAACAGGATATCAATAACGGAAACCTTAAGCTTAAAGACATAGCCGATCATGGAGAGTTATTATTTGGTGCAAGGTTTAATGTTTGCGATGGACAGGGGCGACCAGCAACAACTGGCGGCGGCGATAAGCGAGCGATTCCGACTATTTCAGAAGAAGGCGAAACATTATCACCAGGACAAATCAATAAGCTTAGAACTTCGGCGCCAGACTCTGACTCGTGCGCTGGTTGCCACAACCAACCAGAGATAGGTGGAGCAGGAGACTTTGTCGCAAACGTATTTGTATTAGCTCATATTCTCGATCCGGTTACTCTCTCAGTAAGTCCAACAAAAGGTAACAACCGAAGCACTTTAGGGATGCACGGTTCTGGCCCGATCGAAATGCTCGCCCGAGAAATGACGACTGATTTGTTGAATCAGCGCGCGGGGTTACCCGATGGCATTCATCAGCTAACCACTAAAGGGGTTAGCTTTGAAATTGAAATTTTACAAGGCGAGGTGGTGCGCGCCGAAGGAATTGACAGCGACCTAATCGTTAAGCCCTTTCACCGCTCCGGAATTGTTATTTCTTTACGCGAATTTGCAAATAATGCGATGAACCATCACTTTGGAATGCAGGCAGAAGAACGTTTCGACTTGGATCCCAATAAAGGGCCAGATTTTGACGAAGATGGCATGTCCAGAGAGCTAACCATCGGAGATATGACGGCCATTTCAGTTTGGCAAGCGCAGCTGGGAACGCCTGAGCAAGTGCTACCGAACGGCGCAGCGGCGAGGGCAAAGATAGTTGCAGGGGAAACCGTATTTAATAGCATCGGCTGTGGATCGTGTC
This sequence comes from Aliikangiella marina, assembly GCF_007004765.1. Classification (GTDB taxonomy): domain Bacteria; phylum Pseudomonadota; class Gammaproteobacteria; order Enterobacterales; family Kangiellaceae; genus Aliikangiella; species Aliikangiella marina. Next base: position 18,695 of record NZ_VIKR01000004.1, on the reverse strand, counting down.
ACATGCCAGAATTGGTTTTAAATCAAAGAGATTTTGTTGAACCCAACCCTTACAATCCAGTCGGAAACTGTTTATCGGATCCTCAAGGCAGTTGCCCCGACTTTTCCTTTGATATGACGCAACAAGGTGAGGGAAATCGTTTAGAAAAAGGTCCGAATGGTACTGCAATCGTCCGCGCTTATACCGATTTGAAAAGACATAATTTGTGCGATGATGTTGGAACACCCAATGCAATTCGCTGGTTTTGTAATGAACAATTGGACGAATTTCGGCCACAACAAAATGGAAAACCTGGGAGGGAGTTTTTTCTTACCGCAAAGTTATGGGATGTCGGCAATACTGCGCCTTATGGTCACCGCGGTGATTTAACGACAATTACTGAAGCCATTCTAATGCATGGTGGAGAAGGTCGAGCTTCGCGCGATGCGTTCGTTGCGAGCAGTATTGATGATCAGCGTAATCTCGTTGATTTTTTAAAAACGCTTCAAGTTGTTCCAACGCAAAATAATGGTAACAGTGCTAGCAATGGTAATGGCGACGGCAATGGTAACGGCAACGGTAACGGCAGCGGGAATGGAAACGGGAATGGAAACGGGAATGGAAACGGGAATGGAAACGGGAATGGAAACGGGAATGGAAACGGGAATGGAAACGGGAATGGAAACGGGAATGGAAACGGGAATGGAAACGGGAATGGAAACGGAAATAGTAATAACTGAGCAATAAACGATATTAACCGCAGAGTTGAAGGAACTCCTCCAACTCAGCGGTTAACTGAATTAGCTTTTTGTTTTAGATATTAATCCCATTAAGCCAACTAGCGCAGCAAATAATACAGCGCCTACAGGGAAAACAATCCAGGTAACGCCCCATTGCATGGTCCAAAAGCTCCACCCAAGATAGATAGCCACCAACAGAGGCCAGTAAAAAGCGGCCAGTGCTTCGATATTTTTATTCTTATCTTTTTCGCGTGGGTGATAGTCACCTTCTTTAATTAATAGGCTGTAGGCATTATATTGCGCTGATGCAGGGATAATAATATACAAGCCGGCGCCAATCATAAAAAACAATACACAAAGCATTGTTAGAATTTTCTCTGTGCTTCCATTGGTTATTGCAACATACAGAAATGGCACGACACTTAAAATAAAAAGGGCAATCCCAATCGAAAGCTTTTGATGATAACTTGAGGTAATCATTTCAAGTTTTTCTTTAAAAATACTCTTAACGCCGTATTCGAGTTCAAACTCGTCTTCTTCAATCGATGCTAATTCGTTACTAAACTGGCCGGTTCTCACAAAAAAGCTGACGCCAAAGGTTACCATCACTAGCATGATAATTATTCCTGAGACCGTTGCAGTATTTGAATCGATGTCCATTTGTTGGGTTTGGACGAGGGAGAGCAAGTAAAATAAAGGGACAACGGAAAATAAGCACAGGAGAACACCTTTTACGATGATAAAACTCATTGTATTTTTCATGTCGACATAGCGGTTAGCTTGATTGAGACTAATACTATTAATCGTTGGCTCTACTTCGCCATTTATTGATTCAATAGTTTCAATGTTATCTTTCAATAAATAGTCAGTAGTCACCCCAAAAATTTCCGCCAGCTTAATGATTTTGTTCAAATCGGGAATGCTATTGGTGCTTTCCCATTTAGAAACTGACTGTCTAGAAACGCCCATTTTGTCCGCGAGCTCTTCCTGTGACCAAGCAAACTGTTTTCTCAGTTTGATGATTTTATCGGCAAGTATCATTAGATTCATTCCTCTGTCTATGTTTAGAGCCAGAATAGGAAAATGGGAGGTTGCACACTACCAATCAGGCGCGGAATTTTGTCAACCAGTGGTTGCAATTTAGAATATTTCGTTAAAATACACAATAAAAATGAAGTACTTTCAAGATGTTAGCAAGGATAAAGGTGATTTTTCTAGGTTTTAAGGTCAGGGACTTATAACTTGGGTGAGTTTTCCTAAAAAAGAGTGAGAAAGGATCTAGAGGCGGGGAATTATGGCTGGCAACTTGTAGTTGGTAAGTAATCACCAACAACATTTTTGAGCGGTAATTGTTTAGAGCAACCGGGCAAGTGGATAATCATCAGGGTTGTTGCTGAGGGGCGTTTTTGCCTGCCCACCATTCTTGGGCTTGTTTAAATGCCCATTCAATGAAGGACCAATTGTTGATCGTTGCAACGCCTTGAGCCACCAATAAACCTGAGAACGAATAGATGGCGCCTGCTTTGCCGGGCCGAATAACTGCGAGGATAGCCAACAAATAAAAAATTAATTTTGCTGGAATGTTTTTAGCTTGATGCGCTTTCTCGAGGGTTGTTTCTAGGCACTCCATTCGCACTCTGAACCAACCTTCCTGACCTTTATCGATATATAGATACAAACCAAATACCGCCAACCCGAGAAAAATCAGTATTAATCCAACTTCAATGTTTGATAGTTCCATCTTTTATAGTCCGGCACGCTTTACTTTTTTAGCTGCAGGTGCATCTTCGTCAATCTCGCTGTTGACCTTTAACTTTCCGACTTTCTTATATAGACGCCTTATCGCCACTCTTTTTTGATTGAATGCTTCATATTCGATTCTGAGTTGCTCAAGCTTTTGAGTTTCCTTGTCGTTAATCAAGGCTTCTTGCTCAATGGTGAGTAGCGCTTGAATCTCCTGGTCCATTTTAGCGAGATCGAGGACTTCTTCGTTAAGCGCAGTTTCATTGAACTGACTTTGCCGAACCGGGGTAACAACTGAGTCAACAATAGCGCTGGCAGGAGAGAAAACCTTTAAGGGTAGGGTTTGCTCAACTAAATAGCTTTCATTAGCAATTTCAATTTTTGCATAAGCTTCAAGCAGATTTTCTATTAATGATAAAGCACTCGTTATCATTAAAATTAATCCTGCAAGGATGACTGCACCAATAACAATCTGATCATTACTCGTTGCGACCGGCAAGATATTGGCGACCACTAATAATATGCAGCCTGCGATAATGCCGACTACTCTGCGCTTGGAATCACTTCTGATTTCATCGCTGTCTCGATAATTATCGATAGCATCATCAATTATCGATCGTGTTTTATTCATTGAAATATTCCTCTAACGCTATGAGCATTGTTACCTTGGCATGCCGCCAGTTTGAACGAACGCTAGCGGATTTTTTGCCGAGCGTTTTAGCTATTTCAGTGGCACTAAAGCCTTGTATCTTGAGTATTGCTATTTGCTTCTGACTCTTTGGGAGCTGGTCCAGAAGCTTTGCCCACAACTCTTTTCCAGATAAGTACTCAACAGGTGTATCGTTTGAAACCAGCTCTGGCAAGTCAACCCAGCGCTTAAGCTGGGAAATTCTATCCAAGCCGAGCCATTTGCATCGAGTCCACATCCACCGAGCAAATTCAGATGAGCTGCTAATTTTATTGCTATCAAATTGCTCAACAGCGATAACCGCGGCTTGTTGCAAGAGCTCTCTGGCTTCTTGCTCATCACCCATGATTTTGATCGCACGTTTTAACAATATTGACTCGCAATCAACCCAATACTGCCTGACTAGCTCTAGTCTGTTTTTGTCTCTATCCATAGTATTAGCGTATCAGCGCCCTAAAACGTGCAAAAAATCTTTAATTTTTTTTTCGTATTATAAAATAGTGTTACTTTTCAATAGTCTATCTCGTCAATGTCATTCTACAACTAGCGAATGTTGATCACTAGAACTTAATCGAGATATTGTAAAAGGGAGATTCGAATTAGCTGAAACGAAAAGCTAAGCGGCGGGAACTGCTTGCGTTTTAGTCAGATCACTCTCCTGAAAAAGGGGTGAGTGATCTGACAAACAGAATACCAATGCGCTTATTGTGGCGAGCACTGATAAATCCATTCTAGCAGATTTCTGTCAGCGGCGTTGTTTACAAAGTCGATGGTATAGGTACCGCCAGTGTGACCGACAGAGCTATTGTTGAAAATCGTACTGTCGGTGGGAGATGCGAGATTGATGACTTGGCGCATACCGTTGATATCGCTTGCCCAATTAGGGCTTCCGGGACCACTAACATGGCAACTCGAGCAGGTACCACCACTCGCTGATTTGTTTGCAAATGGGCCAACCACGTCGCTATAACTGAGTGATGGTGTAAGCGTTACTGACACGTTTCTTGTTACTGGTACATCGACGCTGTCACTACCGTCGTCAGCGAGTAATTGAAAGCTGCCAGTGTTGCCGCCGTTAAACACTTCCGCACTGGTACAAATGGATCCTGCTCCAGCGACTTCTGCCGCCGTTTTAGCGGTGAAAGTGTAATTGTAGGTCGTTACATCGGCATTACTTGAAACTTCGGATGTGGCTAAATCTCCCAGCGAAGTTGGTACGTTAGTCAGGGTTAAAATGTCTTCGTCGGCATCAGTAACATCAAAATTACTTGAGTTGAAAACAGCGCCAAAATTGACAGTCGCATTATCCACTGCACCGAAAACAGGGCTATTATCACTGACTGGATTGATATTAATTTCAGCAGAATTAATACTCAATCCGCTCACTAAAACACCATTATCATAGACATCAAACTCTAACGACTCAGTGAGTGCATTGGCACCAACTTCGTCGATAGTTGCCTGGTAGCGGATCACATTACCGAGCAACAGCTCTTGTAAAGTAAAGTTGCTTGGCGTTAAGGTGCCTGCCGTTAAAAGAGAACTTAATTCAAAAGTGATAATTGAAGGCGGGTCTAAACCATCTGCAACATCTTGATCAACAATTTGGAAAAATGTGTCGACGTTTACGCATACTTTATTGGGATCTAGCTCGCAATCAGGATCGGTAAAGTCTAAAGTATTCGGATCTGAAACTGCACTGATTGATAAAATTGAGCTCGCAGGGTCAGCATTTAGTTCAGAAACTGATAAACACAAGTCTTGGTCTCGACAATCGCTTGCAAATAATATTTGTGGTTGTCGATTATCGACAACGGAAACAAACAAAATATTTGATGCGACACTCGCCAAATCATTGGATGCCGTCATTTGAACGCAATAAAACTGGTCGTCGGCATTGGCGATAGTTGGCGTAAGCACTGCGCGATCGCCGCTAGCGACTAACGCCTGTGGATCGTTTAAGCAACTTTCAAATCCTGGTACCGTTGTTGAGTCCAAGAGTGTCCACTCAAAGCTCTCAGTAAATAACGATTCACTGGCATCAATTTCAATATGCCTGCCGAGCTTAGTGAGTAAATAACTTTGCTCATTGAGGCTTCTCTCAACCGCGTAAAGTTCAATTGGTTGACTAGTAATCTCGGGAAGTGGTGCGCCAGGAGTGGGCGTTTCGCTCATCTGCCCTAGGTCAGTCCACAATATGTCTGTCGGATTAGGATTGTCGTCGGTACCAGTCCAAAATCTATCCATGGTCAACCGAGCCATCGGCATTACGCCTCGGTTAAATACAAGATCAATCGTCTTTGGACGATTCTCAGCTGAAAGGAGATCATCCGGTGTCGCCATTTGCAAGAAATTCGGATCGTCTTCTGTACCTTCTCGACCCACATGACACATTCGACAATGTTGAGCAACAACATTGGAATACAAGTCGCTGTGCGCAGCCCAGGCTGTCGGCACGTAATCCCCATTAAAAGCACCACTGATGCAAGCGACTGTATTACTGCCTTCGCTGCAGGTCGCATCACTATACCAGCCAGGGTTTCCGTCACTACCGCCAATTAAGTCGATCGCATTATCAAAGCGTGGATTCGCAGAGTCGACATAAGTGTGGTAAACCGCTTGGTTGAGCTTGCGAAATTGTTCTTCTTGGCTTGCACGGTTGTAAACTAAGTTTGCAGTATCGTTCTCGACTTCGTCGAGATTTACAATCGCTGGATCAGTGTCGGAGTAGAGAAACGAATCGAGATCCCAGGGTAGAAAAGTGGCATTGATGTTGCCGACATAACCCGGGTCATTCACATCGATCGCTTTTGGTTCTCCGCCATGGCAAGCTGCGCAGACGCCAGGCATGTACTTCTGACCACGTCCGTCAAAATTGAAGTCGGTTACTCTTACTTGATCGCCTTCTTCATTGGGAATATAAGTATAAAACTTAACAAACTTTTCATCCGTCGCTGATCCTTGTGCCGGGGGGCTGTATTCCATCACCACCGTTGCTAATGGATTAAGTTTTTTTAGGGCGGCTTCAAGCGTCGGGTAATTGACTACGTAGGAATAAACATTGCCTGCTTCGTCGACTCGCACGTACATATCGCGACCAAAACCTAAATCATAATTGTTGGTGTAAACCGCATGAGCAAATTCCGACTCTTCAGAATCAACACCATTTATTGCATTGCTCAGTACGGTGATGGTGCCGTCGCCATTATCTTCTGCAAATCCAGCACTAACTAGCCATTTATTGAGGGTATCGGCGCTATTAGTGGGATCTATCGCTGCATAATAAGCTTCGGCGGTTGCTTTTGACTCAACCCTCCCGCGTCCGCTATTTCGGATAGCCTCAGCGGTCACTGTTATGGGGGCGAGTGCAGAAGTGATTGGCGGTGCGCTATTGTCGCCTAGGTTGACTCGAGAGCCATCATTAGGGCCAAGGACACTTAATTCAGCTACAAGGCTTGTGGTTAAATCAAATGTCAATTCAATTTCAATATCGTCGGCTTTCCACAAATCTAATAAATCATCTCGAGAAGCATTGTCATCTAATAGATCCTGATTAAACTGGTCGATAATCAATTGAGGTAAATCAAGGGTTACCCGAGACTCAAGTGCATTACCCGCATCATCAGTTCGCCAATTAGCAACAACTTGTTGGTCAAGTTGAGTTAGGGCACGTGAATTGTTATTGAGATAAGTCAAACACACTTCGCCACTACTATCGTAGCCATCAACGGTGCAAATTGCATTGCGATCGGGGTAATGCACAACGGCATTAACCGAGATGGAAAATTCAGCATTTGCCGCATCGACGGTTTGGTTTGCTAGTGGCAGCGCGGCTATTTGGTAACTGTCTAACGAAGTGGTCGATAGCGAATCAAAAGCTAAAAATCGATTCAAATCACGTGCGGGTACAACGGTTATTGTGACCGAATCTGTCGCTTGCCCACCGTCCGCATCGATGACAACCAAATCGAATCGATAATCTGTAGCAGTTACGACTTTGGGCGCGGTAAAACTTACTGCGTTGGCTGTCAATTCGCGCAGTTGAACATCGCTAGGGTTAGTACTGGAAGCGCTCCAATTAAATTCGAAAATTGGCGTGTCCTGACCATCACTATCTTTAGCGGTTAAAATAACTTCAGTGCCTTCTCTTGCTGAGTTATCAGCACCAAGACCAACGGCAATGCCGACGGCAATTGGCGGAAGATCCGCTTGTTCGCCGACGTCGCTATCGCCGACGGAACCACAACCTAATACACCAATTAAAAACGCCGACATTAAAGCCGACTGATGAATCGTTTTGTCAAAAAAAGTTTTCATTTTAACCTCGTATCCTTTTGAGAGGTCCTAACCCTAAACAGGTTATGGAATGATTAATATTCTGCTTATAAAGTTCAGTAACTAGAATCCGTAACGAAAGCCCAGCGTGACGCTATCCTCTTCAAAATTAGCAATATTTTCTACACTACGATAACTGATAAAACCCTGCATGCTACCTGATGCATTGCCATCAGCATCAACTTGGGTGTCGCCTTGGATGATAAAAGACATGCCTAAACTATAAGAATAGTAACTACTATCTATTTCATCAGTGGGAAGATTAAAGTTTACTGCGTCCAATTGACCTGAAGGTAAATTCGCAAAGGCGGTAGATATATTTCTTGAATCATCCTCATGTTGGTTGTGTGATTGAATGTCAAAAAATGGTACTACTACTCCCCAAGAGGGCGTCCAGGCATATTGCAGTTTGATACCAATAGAAGTTTCCAAAGAGTCAATACTTTGTTTGCCGACATCTAAATCAAATCCATCATTGTTGATATCATCTTCACTAAATCCATCGATGGTCGTGTTGGTACTGGAGACACTGACGAACGGCTCGACGACAAAACCTTCATACTGATAACTGTAGCCTACTTCGATAAATAACGAGTTGACACTGGCATCGGTTCTACTGATTGCTATCGTGTCGACGTTGCCAACGTTTGGATTTAATGAGGGATATTTGATGGCACGCGACATATCGATATCTTGATTTTGTAGACCCAATGAAAAGCTCGCGTAGAATTCGTCGGTCTGATAAAGGAAATAAGGCATTAGGCTGAAACCATCGGTTTCAATACCACCGTCAACAACACTTTGGGTTGAGTCAAATTCGATTTCCTGATCGATGACTGCTCCAATAACACCAAACACCCAGTGCTCATCAAAGCGATAATCTAATCCAAAACTTATTTTCGTTCCTTCAAAGTCATAAGCATCTTCAAAAACAGTCGCTGACTTAGCGCCCGAACCTAAGTCGGCATTGATAAATCCACCCCAACGACTATAACCTACGCTTTCTCCTTGGTCGGCACTCGCGCCACCACCGCTGAGTCGTTGATAGTCACTATTGGTTGCCAAGCTACCGCTGTCACCAAATGAATTAAATGCGACGCCAAAGCCTTGAGCGCCACCTCGAAGCGCTTTTAATCTTGCGCTCAAATTAGCCAGTTGCCCGCCGACAAATTCATCGGTCAAACCAGATTGTGATGCGAACTCCTCTCCAGCTGTCCATCGCAATGCAAAACCTAAGTTTTCGACGTCTAAATCTAAGCTGAATTGAGTTGGACCATCGCTGCCTAATAGTACATTTGCGGTATGAACGAGCTCTCTTACGTTACTGAATAAAGTAAAAGTGTCGCCGCTACATGACTCACTTTCGACTCGTTGAAAATCGGTACAACCCGCTAATAATAAACGGGCATAGGTTTGTTGGTTGGCAATTGCAGCGGCACTTTCTAATGCGTTACTAAACTCAATCTCACCAAGATCGGCTTGTACCATTGGCGATTGCATCGAAAGTAACACTGCGATCGAAACTCCTGTAAATTTAAACCACTGCGTACTGCGAAAACGTGCTTTCATAGTGCTGTTCCTTGTGTATTTTTAATTTGTAATTTTATTCTGAGAGTTGCGCCGATTGTCTTGGTACAAAGAAAAAGCTTCCTGCCTCATGACCGGCTCCTTTTATTGCCTTAAACTCTGGAGTTTGCTCTACACCCACAGCATTTGCTGCAACTTTGACTGAGTCTCTAATGGTTAAAAATAATTCTGAACCGGAAATAATTTTTGTATTGTTGGCGAGTTGATCAAGCAACGCACGCGCAAACACTGAGTGACCTTTCCCAAAATTATCCAGCACCGGTTGGTCACCACCCGAAGTTAATAGTAGTCGCGATTTTTTTGGCAGGACAAAATCTAAATAGGCACCACTGTAATTCGCTTTTGCTCCGGCAAAAACAAAGCCTGGTGCTGAGGAGAGTAATCCGGCATAACAAGAGTCAGCCATCACTAACACGCGTTTTGCTTTCAATCGCGAAAGATGGCGAGTGATCGACTCATTTGAAACCCAGCGAGTATCGTTTGGGGGTAAGTCAGCATTAATCGGTAGCCAGTATCCACTCTCCCAGTCAGCGTTTTTGATTCGACTACCGTGGCCAGCATAAAAAATTAATAGGTTGTCGTTTTCTGTGAGGACTTCATTGAGTCGATTCAACGCTTGCATTATTTGTAAGTTGTTAACGTTAGTGAGTAGCTCAACATTAAAGTCATAACGCTCTTTTAATATTTCCGCGGCACGCGCGGCATCATTTAATGGTGAATCTAAATCTTCAAGATTTTCATAATCTTGATTACCGATAATAAGGGCGTAGTATTTCCCATATTTAGAATCATCTGAAGTATTGGTGTTTTGTTCGGCAAACAACTTCTCTGCTTCTAATGGCGTGGGCTCTCTGAATTTAGGTAGTGCATCAATTTCTTGCTTTTGTTCGACTTTCTCTGATTCTAGTTTATTTACCCAGCTTTTTAATTCAGCTAATTCTTCTTTGAGTGCAGCATTAGCGCTAGCACTCGATGCCTTAGCTTGAAGTTGGGTTATCTGTTTATTCAGTAAATTAATCTGTCTTGATTTCTTATTCAGTTCTTTATTTAATGCGGTTCGAAGTTCATTGACTTCTTGATTTGCGGCTGACTGAAAGACCAATGAATCTTCTTTCATTCCCCATGCTTTGCGATACCAATTCAAAGACTCTAATTTACTTTTAGGTACACCCAATCCTTGTTCGTATAAAGTGCCTAAATTGAATTGTGCCCGTGAATCACCTTGTTTCGCGGCTTTTAAATACCAAAACGCGGCAACTTCATAGTTAGGCTCACCATTCAATCCTCGTTCATAAATTTCACCAACGTTTGCTTGAGCTTCCGCATCACCGGCTTCGGCTGATGGTAACCAAACTTTTAATGCTGTTTTGTAATCCGCGCGATCAAATGCAACATATTCTCCGCCTCGGATGCGACAGTCGGCCGCAGTAGTTTTGGTTGGGCGGCGTTGAGTGACAAAAGTAGTTGTTCCTAAGCGTTTGACTTGACCAGGTAACAAACAGTCTACGACTTCTAAATCAGAAACAGATAAGGTTTGGGATTGAGGTTGTTGGGTGTCAACGGAAGCGGTTTTGCAGCCAACCAAAGAGAGAAGGCAAACTGCGATAGAAGAGTATGAGAGGTGTTTCCGGTCAAACATAATAATTATTCCTTGTCGTTTGAGTCTGCCAACATACTGCTTCATTGCTTGCATTCTTTGCTTGCATTCATTGCACACGTTCAGTGCTTGCAAGACTGCCTGACGTGAGTAAATATATCACCCAAGTCAGTCGCACGAAACTAGCACTGGCCCTTGGCTTTGTCAATTATCCAGGCCAGTGTGTCATGGCAGCGTAAAATCCGATATGATTGCCAGCATGTTAACAAAATCCCGCCTCTCAAACACCTTCATAGTTATCATTTTGTGGCTAATCAACGGTTGCTCCACGAATAAATATCAGCATCAGGAACTCTTCGAAAAATATGAACTTATTCAAAAAATTGAAAGGGGAGAGCGGTTTAATCATCTATTAGTCAGTAATCGGACCTCAGGGAAAAAACTACATATTTACCTTGAGGGAGACGGCGTACCGTGGATAAGCCGCTATAAAATTTCTCAAAATCCAACACCTTATAACCCTTTGGCATTGAAACTTTTATTGCAAGATCGGGATTTTGCACTCTACGTAGGCCGACCATGCTATTTTGAATTACACCAGTCGAAGAATTGCACGCCACAACAGTGGACTAACGGCCGATATGGGCATGATGTTATCGATAGCATGGAAAAAGTCATTAGGCGATTTATTCGTTCCACCGAGGTCGAACAAGTGATATTCATTGGCTACAGTGGTGGCGGTGTAATTGCCAGTCTTTTAGCCGAGCGGTTCCAAGAAACGCAATTACTGATAACGATAGCTGCAAACTTAGATACATTCCGCTGGACCAATTATCACGATTATAGCCCGCTAGATCTATCGATTAACCCCGCGACTAACATAGAGGCTATGAGCGTACCGAATATTCATTTGGTCGGTGCAAATGATACGATTGTACCGCCTGAATTAACTAAGGACTTTATCCAAAAGCTCGGTGGGGAGTTAATTCTTTTTCCAGATTATGATCACCAATGTTGCTGGCACGAAAATTGGTCCGATACACTTGATAGTATCATCGACCAACAACATGGTTTTCAGTCAAGATAATCGAAGGTATCTCGTCTTGAGAATTGTTCCTGTGATTGCTAGTTGTCCATCAACTTGTTTTTATAATCTTCTAAATGCTCATTATCAATCAGCGATTTGTATCGGCTTAATTGATTCACCTGTTCAAGTTTTTCTTGATGAGTTAAATTGCTTGAGTTGTCCTCTATCGTGTCAATAATCATAAGAACAGCTTTGTCCAACGACGCTTTGGTCTGACTATGCTGGGGTAATATTTCATAGGCCTGTTCGAACATGGTCAGCGCGTTATTCCAATCGTTGAAATCCAGTAAGGTATTGCCTTGTAGCATTAACTCATCGAACTTCGCCTGTTGTTGTGGGGGCAGCTCATCGTAGAGGTGATCCATGCTTCCTTCGCGGGGAATTAACAAAGAAACGAGTAATACCAGGGAAATCGTTACTAAACCGATGGTCAAGTTGCGTATCGCCCTTCCTCGGCCAACAAAGAGGTTTCTGAACTCTTCGCCATTTTTGAGTCGATCTTGATGTTCAAAGGACAGCGCTTTGGCAATTGCTTTCCATTGATAACCTTTGAGTTGCGGAATTTTCTTAAATGAGAGACGCTCTTCAAAGGCGATATCAGCCGGCTTTCTTTTATAGGGGTGGCTACCAGTGAGTAACTCATAACTAATGATGCCAAGTGCATAGACATCATCTGAAGGGATGGGGGCTTCATCACGCAACATTTCGAGACTCGCATAGGCGGGGGTCAGTCCCACGACTTCATCTGGGTTATAAATCGCACTAGATCGTTCTTGCTTATCAAGGTCTGTGATGATTCGCGCGATTCCAAAATCGATAATTTTTACTTCGCCATCATCGGTATAGAAAATATTTTCGAGTTTTAAATCCGCATGTACGATATTTTTCTTGTGTGCATAAGCCAAACCATCACTGATTGACTGGATAATTGGGATCGCAATTTCCAGTGGTAATCCGTCAGGATATTCTTTTAATAGTTTATTTAGTGGCCGCCCTTTCAGTTCCTCCATCGTCAAAAAAACTAAATCGCCATCGCGATCAAAGTCGAAAACTTTGATTACGTTAGGATGAGATAAGATTTGGCTTTTTTTCGCTTCTCGCTGGAGCGTAACAAAAGCTTGCGGGTGATCTTCGAGTTCGCGACCTAAAATTTTTATCGCGATGTAAGGTTCGCTGTCGCCAGTTTCTTGCTTTCTTAGGTCGAGCGCGCGGAATACCATCGCCATACCACCAGCACCGAGAGACTCTTTTATCACAAACCGGTTTTTAATAATCCTTTCTTCTTCTGAGCCGTTATCAAGGCCTGATGGGTCGTGTGAATCTAAGTTATCTGGATTTCTAGAAACTGCTTCAGTTGCGGCTTTGCTTTTGCTAGGGGCTATTCTGGTCGCTTGGTCAGATTTCACCACAGTCTCGTCCGGTTGTTTGTCCAAGCGTTGTTGCGTTGCCGGTGTGACTCGCGTTCTGTCGGTGGCTTGTTTAATGACCGTCTCATCTTGCGCGGCTAGCGGATCATCAGTCAGTTTACTTGGTGCAATCCGAGTTTTGTCATCTGGTGAGTTGTTTTTTGTCATTTATCATTCCACTAGCCTTACTTTCACCAAGGAATAGTAAACTAAATTAACGGCTTACAAAATATCCGCCAAGCTTTTTTAGTCATTCAGTATCGATTAAATGTCAGTTTTATGGACAAAGTTGATTAACATCATGTCGTAACAATTACTCGGTATACTCATTAGTCTTATAGGTGAATCAAAAGTGCTCACTAGGTGTATGCCCCCTCCATCGCTACTAAATTTGAATGAAAGAAATGGAGAGGTTCGCGACTTTGAGTTGTACCGGTGTCCTCATTGATGAGTATTTATCTCGAAAACGAGTTTATTCGATATTTACTGATAAATTCATTTTTAAAAAATAAAATAATTGAATAATATGATGCTTAATAATGGGAAGGCTGAAAAATTTAAGGATTGAACATGTTGACAGTACCTGCAAATTTCACTGAAGGTTTAGTGCTTTTACTCAACACACCGAGTGGCGCAAAAATTCTCGAGTCAGACGCATTAAAAACTGCTGTTGGTAGTTTAAATAAAGATCTCCAAGCTCATGGTAAAGCAACTGGTGCAACAAGGTTACAACTTGGGACCCATCATCTGCCGGCGGCTAATCAAGCCTGCGTATTAGCCCACGAATTGACTCACTGTCTGGACTTAGCATTTTGGGATAAGTCACTCGACGAGATATCCAGTGAAATGATTGGTGCCACTGAAATTAATGCGCATTACAATCAAGGACTTATTGCTAAAGAGTTGTCTGCTATTCCTGGCATGGAAGATACTTGGAAAAAGCAGGTAACCGCGATGACGGGCGGTAATTCAACCTTCGGCCGAATGTTTGATGTGTGGACTCGTGATGAGGTGTTTAGATATCTGGACTCGACCCAACAGTACGGTAAACATGTAAAGGCGCTTTTACAATCCAAAGTGCTTTACTGTTGGACCAGAGATGATCAATGGGAAAAGGGGACAACGATGTTTCATTGTGAAGCTCATCTAGAGGCCAATAATACCGCAGGCCCCATGCATTCAGCTTGGGGATAAACCCTGACCATTCTTGGTTTGCATATTGCTATCGTGTTGTCGCGGTATCTTAGCGGGAGCCAAAGGCTATTATCACAAGCGCACTGATCAAGAATGCATTAATCGTTGGTAAGTATGAGTCGAGTGTCAGCTAACTACCCTCATTTTAAGCTCAGATTAATCTCATAAACCAATTGAAAAATGCTGGTTGTTTGAATTCAATCTCATTTTATTAATAAGTTACTTTAGAGTGAATATTTTGCATAGGAATTGAACAGCTATTCCTGTAACATTCAGCGTCGTGCGTCTTTTGCCCGCATCGTATCGGCTTTTTTGCCCACACGATGTCGGCATAGTTAAATAACAGCAAAAAAGTGTTTAATGGAAGCAAAAAATATTTAACGGAAGCACAAAATGCGGTTGACGCCGTAAAATACCAATTTAGCCTTTCGACGAGGAAGGGCGCATAGAAACCTACTGGTTGAGCACTAACAATCGTTAGTGTTGCGATGTAGTTGAAAACAAAAAATGAAAAGCTCGTTTGTTTTTTTAAGGAAAGTTTCAAATAAACTCGGGGAATTTTGAGCAGTAATGGTAGCGAATTTCGTTCAGGGCATGCGGGAAAGTGCCTCAAAAGTTGTCAAATCCAGTTTCACCATGCCCAAGGATGTATCTTGTTTATCGCGTGTATCTGCTCAAGTTTGCTTTGCATTGTCGTTAGCGATAAGCGCCCCTCTGCATGCTGAGGACATCGACATGCCCATTGGCGGTCGGATCATTGAAGGCGAAGGTAGTATCATCGAGTCAGGTTTACTGACAACAATCCAACAAAACTCAAATGCATTAATTGTTGACTGGGATACTTTTGATATTGGAATCAATGGTCGCGTTGATTTTATCCAGCCCGGTGCAAATGCGATCGCGCTCAATCGAATTTTCGATAACAAGCCTTCTGAAATCTTTGGCCAGCTTAACTCTAATGGTCATATCGTTCTGCTCAACTCCTACGGAATTCTCTTCGGAGAGACTGCTTCTGTTAATGTTGGCGGACTGGTTGCCACGAGTTTAAGTATCTCTGCTGAAGATTTCATGAATGGTGACTATGTTTTTAGCGATCTCGGAGAGGTCAGTGGCAGCATAATAAACCATGGTTTGATTAATGCTGCAACGGGCGGAAATGTCACATTATTGGGTGGCCGAGTTGAGAATCACGGGTTAATCGCTGCGAATTTAGGTGCAGTCAATTTGGCGGCGGGACGAGAAGCGGTTTTGACCTTTGATAATCAAGGATTACTGGGAGTAAAAGTTACCGAATCGGTTCTTCAGGAAGATCTAGGGGTTGACCCTGCCGTAATTAACACCGGTGATATTAACGCTGCAGGCGGCAGTATTTTGTTAACTGCAAGTGCCAGCCAAGATATATTTTCTCAAGCCGTTCAAGTCGGTGATATGGCTGAAGCTCGGGAAGCAATTATTAATGAGGATGGTTCTTTTACGCTGACTTCTCGTTCAAACGCCCAGATCAATACCGGTAGTGGCAATCAATTAACAGCGGGCGCTGATGTTGTAAATAGCGGCTCACTCGATGTTTCAACCGATGAAGAAGGCGAAGATGCTGGCGAAATCCAAATAGTTGGGGAAAACGTCACTAACAGCGGAGTTTTGTTAGCGAATGCCGAAAATGGCAACGGTGGTGCGATAGCGGTTGAGTCAAGAGACGTGACGTTAGTTACCGATAACAGTGTTATCTCTACTAGAGCGGAAAATGGGCTTGGCGGCGAAATAAGAATTCTTGGCGATAAAGTCGGGGTTTTAGATGAGACTGTAATCGACTCTTCCGGCAGGAATGGTGGCGGAGACATTCTCATTGGTGGCGATTTTCAAGGTAGTAACTCGGCTATCCGAAATGCTTCACGGACGTACGTCGGAGATGACACCGAAATTTATGCCGATGCTTTGAATGAAGGCGACGGTGGTACCGTGATTTTATGGTCAGATGAATTGACCTATTTTGGCGGTAATATCTATACCCGAGGCGGTCAAACTGCTGGAGATGGTGGTTTTGTCGAAATTTCAGGGAAAGAGCAACTATTATTCCGAGGTGAGACGGATCGCAGCGCAGTCAACGGCGTGGGCGGAACCTTGTTGCTCGATCCGCGAGACATCACCATTGGCACAAATAACGATGATGGTGGACAGATTTCAGATAACGAAGTTTTGTTTACTGACGGTGGTGCGAGTGAGGATTTCTCAATCTCAGCGGCGCAAATTGTTGCTGAGTTGGTTGATGGCGATGTGCTTCTACAAGCCTTTAGAGATCTTGAAGTCGACTCTGCAATTATTGCAAACGCAGGAAATACCAATAATTTGACGCTGCAAGCTGGCGATGATCTTCGAATCAACGCCGCTATTGACCTGATTGCCGGCGATTTGAGCCTTATGGCTGGTATTAGTTGTGGTACGTGTTCAGATCTTGGCGCCGACTTAGTTATCGATAGCACGCTCAATACTTCGGGTAGTATCTCTCTCGAAGCTGCCCGCGATGTTTTCATCTCGGCGGCAATCGGTGGCTCAGCCGCCCCTTCATCGATCACTGTAAGAGCCGGTGATGACATTAATTTAAATAGCGGCAGTTCATTAACCTCTGCTGGCAACATGGTGCTTACGGCAGCGGATTCAAGTTTGGTGGCGGATGGATTTTGGGCGGTATCTTCAGCATCCGGCGACATCAATTTCAACGGCGGCAATATCACAACAAATGGCGGAAACTTCACTGCTTCAACTGAAGACGGCAATTTTGATTTTAATACCGGTGATATCTCGACCGGTGGCGGAGATTTTAGTGCCACAACTGCAGACGGCACCATCGACATTAATGGAAACGATATTGATACCAATGGTGGTGCGTTCCTTTTTTCTTCTTCTGGCGACTTAGATCTTGATAGTGGCGACATTACTAGCAATGGCGGAACAATAAATATTCGCTCTTCTGCTGGTGCCGTAACGCTCAATGGCAGCAATATAAACTCAAATACGGGAGACGTTCTCTTTTCGGCCGAGGGTAACATTGAGTTTAGAGACGGTCTGGTTACCACGAGCGGCGGGAATTTTGTTGCGAATTCAGCTTCAGGGTACTTCGATAACGCGTTCTCGAATTCCGATGCGATTGATGCTGGAGCGGGCAGCGTAACGATTACCAGTGGCGGTAGTTATTCAGTCAGTGGCGTTGGTGTTTATCTCGGCCGGATAACGGCTGGTTCACTGTCGGTTACCACTACCGGTGGAAGTATCAGTCAATATACTTTTGCTGGCCAGTATTTAGAGATAAACGGCACAACAACATTAAATGCAGGTGCTAACTCAATTACTTTGGACGTCACTGACAATGAGATCAATGGTCCGATAATATTAACCAATACCGGAGCCAATGCGGTTCTGATTAACAATAGTGTCGATACGACCTTAGGCGCAGTGAATGTCGGCGGAAACTTAACCATTGATTCGCAACAAGGTTTATCGTTAACCGATGATTTGACGGTTGTTGGAAATGCGGTTTTCGATTTTGCTCAAAATAATAGTAATGGTAACGTTTTCAATGTTGACACTGGTCTCACGATCGCTACGGGCTCGTTAACCGTCAATGGCGGAACCGGTAACGATCAATTCGATATTGGTAGTGATATCGGTGGTCAGTTAAATGGCGATGACGGTATCGATACGTTCAACATCCTTGCGGATGTTGTGACGACAACAATTGATGGCGGTGGCGGCTCAGATATTCTTGTCGGTAATGATTCGGTTAATACCAATACTTGGGTTGTCGATTCTGATAATTCAGGCACTTTGACGAATTCTTCTAATGTTGTTTCTTTTTCAAATCTTGAAAACCTGCAAGGCGGAAGTGGCGTCGATACCTTTACGGTAACCGCAAATCTATCTTCGCTCGATGCTGGAAATGGGAATAACAATATTACGATTAATAATGGTGGTGATGTCACAGGAGCGGTTACCGCCGGTGACGGGGATGACACGATTCTCTTGGAAGACTCTACCGCCAGCGCAATTGTCGGCTCAATTGATGCCGGCAATGGCAATAACAACATCACGATTAATAATTTTGGCTCGGTAACTGGCGCGATTGTGACAGGTACCGGTATCGATACCATCGTATTTACCGGCAATGGTACGGCGGGTTCATTATCAACTGGGGCGGGTGATGATGTCATTACCATCGTAGATAACAGCTCGGTAAGCGGCTTAATTGATGGTGGCGCCGATAATGATTCGGTAACGATTACCGGAAGTGATGTGACGATTACCCTCGGTACCGATGTCGCGAATACCGAAACGCTGACCGCGG
>NZ_VIKR01000003.1 GCF_007004765.1 Aliikangiella marina | reverse complement strand
CTGCCGTTCGACTTGCATGTGTTAAGCATACCGCCAGCGTTCAATCTGAGCCATGATCAAACTCTTCAGTTTAAAGTTCTTAAATAGCTCAAAAGAATACTGATTAAATTAGGAAATTAAATTACTTAATAAATCAAGTAACCTATCTCAAATCAATCAATGGTGTATCTCTTGATAAATTTTGTGGTCAAAACCACTGTGAATTCATCAATGAGTACCCACACAGATTGCTTTTTCTTCAATGTTTCAGAACATCGCTCCTGAGGACATGCTCAGCAAGCTTGGGGCGCGAATTATACTAGCTTCAGACACCCTGTCAACAATCATAATGACTTATTTTTTAAAGTCTTTTTTGTTGACCCATTCTTCGGTGATTTGCGTTGCATTTCCCCCGAAGCGGACGCGCATTATAGGGGGTTGAAATTTGTTGGCAAGCTTTTTTTAATGAAAAGATAAATTTATTTTCAGATCGGTTAATTTACATCCAAAAAACAAAAAAGGCGCTTCATCGAAGTGCCTTTTCCGACTCCCGTTTCACGACTTATATCAATCGCCAAGGACAAATAAATGGTTCTTCTTACGACCGAGTTTAACCAAGAAAAATTTGCCAAAAAGAGCCTTCTCTTGCGCGAACGTCTGAGAATTATTCATATTGTCGGCAGAACCTTTTGCTTCCCCGTTAACCAATACGGCATTGCGACCCAGTGCATCCTTGGCCTCACGTGCAGCATTAACCATACCGCATTCAGCCAACAAACTCGTCAATGGCTTTTCTCCCATTTCAACTGGCAGTTCACTACTCGGTAAGCCATCTTGCGCTAACTGCTCGAGGTCACTCTCACTTAAATCAGACAACGAGCCACTGAACATTGCTTGAGTAATTCGTTCTGCTGCAGCAAGACCTTCGTCACCATGAACCAGCTTGGTGACTTCACGAGCGAGGATACCTTGCGCTTCCGGACGACCTTGCGCGTCTTTGTCTTTTTCTTCAATTGCAATAATTTCCGCTTCACTCAAAAACGTGAAGTACCGTAAAAACTTGTATACATCTGCATCGGCCGTATTCAACCAAAATTGGTAAAAAGCATAGGGACTCGTTTTCTTAGGATCCAACCAAATAGTACCACTCTCTGTTTTACCAAACTTGGTCCCATCCGCTTTAGTGACTAGAGGTAAGGTAATGCCAAACACTTGCTGACGATTCATACGACGGGTAAGGTCGATTCCTCCAGTGATATTTCCCCATTGATCACTACCACCAATTTGAATGGTACAGTCATAACGTTTATTGAGCTCAGCAAAATCATAGGACTGTAAAATCATGTAAGTGAACTCGGTAAATGAAATACCAGCACCTTCGCGATCAATTCGTTGTTTCACTGACTCTTTTTGAATCATGGCGTTGACTGAAAAGTGTTTGCCCACATCTCTTAGAAAGGACAAAACGTCTACATCTTTAGTCCAGTCAAGGTTATTAGCGACAATAGCCGAGTTTTCGCCACAATCAAAGTCAACGAATTGACTCACTTGCTCTTTCAGCCGCTCTACCCAACCTTCTACAACCTCAGCGGAATTGAGTTGTCTCTCAGCCGCTTTGAAAGATGGGTCACCGATAAGGCCAGTCGCTCCACCGACTAGAGCGATGGGTTTATGGCCATATTGTTGAAAGCGCTTTAATGCTAACAAGGGCACCAGACTACCAATATGCAAACTATCCGCGGTTGGGTCGAAACCACAATAAACCGTTTTAGGGCCCTCAGAGAGGTGCTCTTTTAATTCATCTTCAGCTGTCATTTGCTGAATCATGCCGCGCCAGGAGAGATCCTGAATTAAGTCTTGCTCTGCCATATTTTTACCAACAAAAACCTGATTTACTCGATAAAACCAATTCTCAAGGCCATATTTTGGCCTCATCATTAATAAAGCAGCGATTAGCCGCATTAGGATTTTAAATCCGGCGCGAAGTTCGATAATATTGAGACCGCAACCGGACTAGCCTATTTTCCGGACTTTGAATACAATCAAAATCAACGCCAGCGCGCATTTTATACGGAACTCAAGCAAAGTTGTATGATTAAACACGATTACAAGCCACAAAATAACAAAGAGTTCGTTAGTCGTTCCCATAAACTGCCTTTACCGGAATGGATGTTCCATCCTTACCTCATCGGTTTTATGGCAATTTGTATCTTAACTTTGACATTGATCTTGTCTGGTTCTGAGCCTGAACCAGAAACGTTAATGGTGGTTGAAGAAGTTAACCAAGAAATCGAGGTTGTCGAAACTAACATTGACAATAAACAATACTCAGATCCGATTGAAATCCCCCTCGAAATTAAACGCATACAACCAGAGACAGTGTCGATAGCGGCTATTGATAGTGAGAATAATTGGAAAAGCGAATCGGTTCGCAAAGGTGACAACCTCTCCAAGATATTTCAGCGAATCGGCCTAACGCCGCAGCAAGTTCACCAAGTCATCACCCTCGATGAAAACACCAAGATGCTGAAAAACCTCAAGCCAGGCGAAGTTCTCGACTACCAGTTATCCAACGATAAAGATTTAATGGCTCTCAGGTATACGATTGATATTCAAAAAACGCTGTTTATCGAAAAAGTCGATGGCAGCTTAGCCAGCCGCTTCGAAAACAAGTCGATCGAATACAGAACGGCCTATGCTCAAGGCGTCATAGAAAACTCACTTTTTGCAGCAGGCAAAGCTGCAGGGTTAACGGATACCCAAGTCATGCAGCTGGCTAATATTTTTGACTGGGACATCGATTTTATTTTGGACATCCGTAAAGGCGATAGCTTTTCAATGCTTTATCAGGAAAAGTATTTAGAAGGTGAAAAAATTGGTAATGGCGAAATTTTAGCCGCCGAGTTCGTCAATCAAGGCAAAAGCTTCAAAGCAGTGCGCTACACTGATATTAACAATTCGACCAGCTACTTCACGCCAGAAGGTTTGAGCATGCGCAAAGCGTTTTTGCGCGCCCCGTTGCAATTTAAATATATCAGTTCCAACTTTAAACCACGACGCTTCCATCCAATCCTCAAAAAATGGAAAGCTCACCGGGGAATCGATTATCGGGCAAAAACAGGAACGCCTATCCGTGCCGCCGGAGACGGAAAAGTTATTGCTTCAAGCTATAACAAATTTAATGGTAAGTATGTCTTTATCCAACACGGCCAAGGCATAGTCACTAAATACTTGCATATGTCTAAGCGCGCCGTTAGTCGAGGTAAGCGTGTCAAACAAGGCCAAGTGATCGGATATGTTGGTGCTACCGGTTTAGCCGAAGCGCCACATCTGCATTATGAGTTTGTTGTCAATGGCGTGCATCGAAATCCACGAACGGTAAAACTACCGCAAGCTGAGCCGATTGATAAATCAGAAAAGGCACGTTTTACCAATGCGACACGTCCATGGCTTACGCAGTTATATGCACACAACTCCGTTAAAAATAGTGACAATACAGTTGCCCCTTAATGTCGCAGATTCATGATGAAAATTCAGACTCCGAACTCTACATTGGCTTGATGTGTGGAACGAGTATTGATGGAGTCGACGTTGCGCTCGTTAAGATAGACCAAGCTCGATGCGAACTTGTTGAGCATTACCTCCATCCAATAACCGCTCCCATAAAAGATTCGCTTCGACAGTTGTGCAGCCTTGCTGATAACGAGTCAAATTTGAAAAGCCTGGAAAATCGTATTGAACTGATGGGCAAATTGGATGTGCAAATGGGCCATGTGTTTGCGGCGTCAGTTAATCAGTTTTTATCTATTAAAAACATCCCTAAGGAAAAAATCAAAGCTATCGGTAGTCATGGTCAGACAATTCGACATCAACCTAAACTCGAGTTTCCTTTTACACTGCAGATTGGTGATCCCAATATCATCGCGCTAGAAACGGGCATTCAAACGGTCGCAGATTTCAGGCGCATGGATATTGCCGCCGGCGGTCAGGGCGCACCATTAGCTCCCGCGTTTCACAATGCCGTTATGCGGTCGACAGAAGAAAATCGCATTATTTTGAATTTAGGTGGCATCGCCAATATAACTTATCTTCCCAAGGAGTCAGAGAGCGACGTTATTGGATTCGATACCGGGACAGCCAACACTTTGATGGATGCTTGGTTTATGAAACAACATCCAGCTCGAGTTGATGATTTCGATCGTGACTCAGGATTCGCCCAAAAAGGGGAAGTTGACCAGTCGCTTTTAACACATTGTTTAAACGATCCTTACTTTGAACTAGCCCCACCCAAGAGTACTGGTAGAGAGTACTTCTCTATCGATTGGCTTGAAGAGAAAATAACGACATCTGATAGTAATGCATCGCCAGCTGACGTACAAAAGACGCTCCTCGAATTTAGTGCAATTACGATTGCAAAAGCCATTCAAGATTTATCTTTAGACGCCTTCAATGTTTATACTTGTGGAGGTGGTACTCATAACCGTCTGTTAATAGAACGTATCGAACATCACTTAAAGCAGACTATTTTTGCCAGCGATAAAATTGGCATTAGTGGTGATTATTTAGAAGCGATGACCTTTGCTTGGCTCGCTCGGCAAAGACTGCATCTCCAAAGTGGTAATTTACCCTCGGTCACCGGCGCTTCCTCAGAAAAAATTCTTGGGGCCCTATACTTGCCTTGATGATAAACCATGCAGTGTTCGAAAACGCCAATAATACAATGCAGAAACTTAGGGCCAGTGAGCGCTAAACAACTCGCTAACTACGGTATCAAAACGCTTGGCGAATTAATCGAAACTGGTGCTATTGAAATTTTTGTATCAATAGCAGAAAAGTCGAACAAGCAACCGAGTTTTAACTTGCTTTATGCAATGTTGGGGGCGATAGAAAACAAGCACTGGACAGAGTATAAAAAGCAAAAAGGGGAACTCGCACTAATCGTTGAGTCACAACTAGAACTTAGACAGTTACAAAAAAAGAACTCATGTTTTTGAAGCGTATCTGACGATTTCCTACATCCATGTTATAGTTTCCTTCCTATTAAGCTAATTTGGACAAACCGCTTATTAACAAAAAGCGCAGTTCAACACCTATGTTTTAAACGTATTTATTAGAAGGTATTTGGCTGAACCATTCTCGATTAACTTTTTATTACTCAAGTATCACTACTCGCTATGTCAAACGATTTTACTTACCAAACCCATCAGGTACTCAATCAACCAGAACCGCTTTGCGAATACAATGCTTATTCTAGTGATCGGATACTAACCCACTATGTTGACCAATTTGCGGGAAGTTGGGGCGAAGGACGATTGGTTCAGTATGGCTACAAGGTAGGCCATGAATTGTTAGATGCTGGATTTGCCGCGAACAAATACAAACCAGAATTAGAATCACACGACCGATTTGGCCGCCGGATCGATCAGGTAAATTATCACCCGGCCTATCATGAGTTAATGCGAGCCGCTATCGAGATCGGTCATCACTCTATCCCTTGGAAGGAAGCGCAACCTGGCGCTCACGTGGTGAGAGCCGCAATTGAGTACTTACACTATCAAGCCGATCCCGGCAGTGGCTGCCCGCTCACCATGACGTTCTCGGCCGTACCAGCAATAAAGTTACAAGAAAATATCGCCAAAGAGTGGCTACCGAAGATTACCGCCAACATTTATGACTCAAGAAATATTCCCTTCTTCGAAAAAGAGGGGCTCACAATCGGTATGGCAATGACTGAAAAACAAGGCGGGTCCGATGTACGCGCCAACACGAGTCGCGCCAAAGCACTGGACCAAGCGGGCCCCGGAGAGGCCTATCTTTTGACGGGGCATAAATGGTTTTGCTCCGCGCCTATGTGCGATGCGTTTTTAGTACTCGCACAAACCAACCAAGGTTTATCTTGTTTTTTATTACCGCGATGGAAACCTGACGGTGAAAAAAATTCACTCTATATACAACGCCTTAAAAATAAAATGGGCAACGTGTCCAATGCTTCCTCCGAAATCGAATTTCGAAATGCATTTGCATGGTTAATCGGTAATGAAGGTAAAGGTGTTAAAACAATTTTAGAGATGGTTTCCATGACCCGATTTGACTGCATGGTGGGTTCGGCAGCTTTAATGGGATTGGCCACCGCACAAGCAATTCATCATACAGGTGGCCGCGATGCTTTTGGGAAGAACCTTCATCAACAACCATTGATGCAAAACGTCCTCGCCGATCTCGCCCTCGAATCTGAAGCCGCTTTAGCAATCAGTATGCGGTTAGCCAAAGCACTCGACAACCTCGACAGTTCAAGAGAATCGCAGCTGATCAGGTTGGGGACAGCCATTGGTAAATATTGGGTATGCAAAAGGGCATCTCTTCATACGGCTGAAGCCATGGAGTGCATCGGTGGCGTCGCGGCAATCGAAGAAAATGTTTTGGCGAGACTGTATCGTGAATCACCGGTCAACGCCATCTGGGAGGGCTCGGGTAATATTCAATGCTTAGATGTCGCGCGCGCAATTCTCAAAGAACCGAAAGTTTTAGCCTCGTTTATGGCAGAGCTAAAGTTGGCGCAAGGCAAATATCAATTGTTTGATGACAAATTGAATGAGATTAAGCAGGAAATCAACACCCCAATGCAAGAATCACAATTGAGAGCTACTGTGGAGAAGCTTGCTTTGGTGTGGCAAGCATCAGCGCTTATCCAATTTTCGGAAGACTTTATTGCAGAAACTTTCATCAATAATCGGCTTAACTCAAATGCCAGCCGCATGTTAGGCACGCTTGATCAATCCACTCCGTTTGAACGCATTATTCAACGAGCTCGCCCTAGAGTTTGAAGACTCGTGGAAAACATAGCATTAATTTTTTGCTCAAATCATGTTATTGGTTTCTTGAATTATTTAGGCAAACTAAACTCATAACGCTTGTCATCATCAGATAGTTTGAACCGCAAGAAGCACGACTCTAACTGAAGATCCGCTCGCTCATTTCTTGACAATCGATTCTTTGCACGAATTTCCCCAGTCGGTATGCCCTTTGTGAGTTCGTTTATTGTTGGAGTTTTTAGCGCATCAGGAAAATTATTGCCGTAAAGCCTATCGCCCACTACCGGATAACCGAGGCTAGCTAAGTGTTTTCTAATCTGATGTTTACGACCCGTCTCAATACGCACGATTAAAGCAGATTGATTGAGATTTTCATTATAACTCGATTCTAAGATCACGGTTTTTGCTTGTTTTTCATCGATATCCGAATCAATTAAATCGATAGTTGGAAAGTTTCCCTCAACTGATACTCGATAATGTTTTTCGACTTGTCTATTTTCAAACAAGGCAGTCAGTTTTCGAGCGGTCGATTTATTGTGGGCGACCAAAATCAATCCACTGGTCGCACGATCGAGACGATGTACTTGGAAAGCAGGTCTATCGGGAAAACCATTTTGCTCAACCCAACGACAAATTGAGTTAGCGTCTCCCCATTTGGTACCTTGAGAGAACATCCCTTTAGGTTTATTCCAAACACTGAAATCTTTTGCATCGGCGACAAGCTCAGGAGGGTTAATCTGTTGAGTTAAGATTTGCTCATCAAAATATAAATGGATTTGTGTGCCGATGCCGAGTTTACGTTGACTTCTGCGAACTCGCTTAGTTGATTTTCCCTGGGTTAGCCACACTGAGCCCGCTTGCAAAATTCGTTTGAGTTTTTGCTTGGAAAACTCCGGACAAATCGCTTGCAAATGCGCTATGAGTGGCAAGTTTTCCTTGTCTACAAAAACATGTTTCTCAATTTTAGATGCGGAGTCATTCATAAGTGTGGATTGTCTCACAAAAAAACGGGATTTCTAACGCTACTCGTTCATTTTTTAAAATCTAGACTAGATTAGTTGGGTGGATTGAGCGACACAACTCTCAAGCTAGCAAACATTTTTACTATTGATTTAAAAGGATCGGCATCATGAAAAATTTAGGACTATTGCTAACGACTTTCGGAACCCTTTATATTCTACTCACACTTTTCGGCTTAAATTATAGCTTTGTTACTTGGATCGATAACTGGGGAGAATCCATCGGCTGGTCAATTCGCGGCGCCGCGCTGTTGTTTGGCGTTCTGCTTTATACTATCGCGCTTTACTTAGAAAGCAATTCGCCGATTGAAGCTGATGCCGATGCCGCTAATTCGACGAGTCTCAGCGAAAGCTCGCTGCAAACAGAGGAAGCATAAAAAAGGCGACCAAGGGTCGCCTTTCTCGTTTTTGCGCATCACTATATCGAAAACGATGACCCGCAACCACATGTCGTCGTTGCGTTTGGGTTCTCCACAACAAACCGCGATCCTTCTAAATCTTCTCGATAATCTACCTTAGAGCCAACTAAATATTGAAAGCTCAATGCGTCGACAACCATCGAAACACCATCACGATTTATCACCATGTCATCGTCGGCTTGTTTTTCGTCGAAAGTAAAACCGTACTGAAATCCAGAACACCCGCCACCCGTTACATAAACTCGCAGCTTAAGTGCTTCATTCTCTTCTTCGGTCACCAACTCTTTCACCTTCGCGCTCGCTGCTTGGGTGAAAATAATTGGACTCACTGATGCTACGCCTGTTGCAGACATAAGAAACTCTTTACTGGTAAAAAACACGACTTAATGAACGCGATTATTCCCTAATCGGCTCGCAAAGGCAAATCATCACAGAGTTATTTCATAGGACATTACTATGATATAACCCTGCAATATATAAGGGATTTCTGTTTATTCAAAGACGAAACCAATCGTTATTGGCAACAATTACGACTTAGCTGCGGTGTCGACTTCTAACTCTGTTTGTGGGGAAGGTTCGGCCTTAGTTTTGTCAGCATTTTCTGCTTCTGCCTTGTTTTGATGGGCGAGTAGTTTAGGTTTTTCTTCTTTGTGCAACATTTGCCCGTTGACTTCTGCCCCCATGGCCATCTCGATAAGTTTGTAGTAGACATTACCTTCGATTCTGGCATCTGACATTAATTCAATATGTTCAAGTGCGTGCACATCCCCTTTAACTCGGCCAAATACCATTATGTGCGGGACATTAATTTCCCCTTCTATGTAGCCATTCTGGCCAATGGTTAATAGTGAGTTTTCAAATTCTTCTGCGGTGATATCCCCTTGTACATGACCATCGATATGCAGCACGCCGGTAAAACTGATATTGCCATTGATCTTGGCTTCTTTGCTAATCAATGTATCCGCCGCACCCGCTTTGGCTTTTGGCGATTGATTCTTCTTTCGACCCAACATACTGTTCTCCTAGATGGTCCAGTTAACTTGTGTTTGTGCTGTTTGGTTTTTGCGAAGCCCTCGGGTTCTGGCTTCTATCGTTATATATTCTGCGGTAAAACCTTCCGGTAAAGAAAGCTCACCTTCGATATTTTGAAAGTATCTAAATTGGAACTGAAAATCTTTATTACTAAAAGTACCTAGTTCACGAAACGGATAGACTTTTACCACCTCACCCACTTTACCATGAACCTTGAGTTGCACTTCGCCTTTCAAAAATTGCTCATGTCGACCCACCTGAGTGAGTACTAACTTAAAACGAGGGTTACTCTCGGGAGATGGTTTTATTAAATCAAATTCGGCGATAGTCAAACCTTGCTTATCAAGTTCGGGTGCCATTATATTCCGATAAAAGCGAAGCTCAGACTGAAGTTGACGCTCTGACTCTTGCAGTTGTTTGACTGTTTCAACGAGCTGCTGGTTTGACTGATTATCGACTTTGGCCGTTTGCGCTTGCATCACAAGACTTTCATTAGCTTTCAGGTACGCCCGCTGAACTTTATCCAACTCTTGTTGCAAGTTGGCGACGTTCTCATTCAACGCTTCTTGAATCGCTTTGTCGTGAAATCGACCGATAAAATAGGTAATCAGAATAACGACTAATGCCAAAGCGGCGATACCGACGTACCAGAGCGTCGGCTTTTGTTCTTTTATGACTAATTGTGGACCTTGCATAAGAATTCTTTTACTGATTTCGAGCCCTATGCTCGTTTAAAAATCATCAACTGTATCGAAAGCTATCCACCTTCCCTTGGCGGCACCTGCGAATAAGTGGTTGTAGCGCAACAATATCCGCGGGGCGCTCAAATTAATCGATTTTGAGATTTACGACAATAATAATCGGCATATTAGTACATTCGGACTCACAAGTCTCTAAAAATATCAGACGGTGGGCGATAAATTCATATTTTATTTGTCTTTTTTATCAATAGGTTATATGCTGTTCTTAAAGTTATTTAGGAAAACGAGCAGCATTTCCGACATTTTATGTAAAAGTTCACTACATTCTTATTTTGTGCACTCATTACAAGGTCGCCCTGCAACTAAAGTAAAACCCAATTGAGCTTGGCAGATACCAATAAAAATCAATGTCCTTTATAGAAACAATTCGCTTAAAACTCGGTAGCTTAAACGCGCTCCCCATTTTGACTGTAATGGGTCTTGTGTGTGGATTGCTCGCTGGCGGCGTTGTTATCTTATTTAGATTATTCATCGAAAGTGGCTTGGTGCTCTGGCACTCAGGCGAAGGCGCTAATGATTTTGAAGGGTCACCTTGGTGGTTTCGTTTAACGTTACCCCTAGTCGGCGGTTTCTTAGTTGGCTACGTCCTCCACAAAGTTGGTAAAGAGAGACGCCAAGTTGGTGTCGGCCACGTGCTAGAAAGGATGTCTTTTCACCAAGGTTATATGAATTGGCGAAATGCGGTAGTGCAGTTTGTTGTTGGAGGCATGACGATTGCCTCAGGGCAATCAGTCGGTCGAGAAGGGCCTGGTATACATCTCGGCTCAACTGCTGGCAGCTGGCTGGGTCAGAAAATGCACTTACCCAATAATAGTATTCGTATCCTGGTTGGTTGCGGGACGGCCGCTGCAATTTCTGCAAGTTTCAACACGCCGCTAGCCGGGGTTATTTTTGCGATGGAAGTCGTCATGATGGAGTATGCCGTGGCGAGCTTCATTCCATTGATCATCGCATCGGTGACGGCAGCAATTATGTCACGAATTGTTTTTGGAAATGACGTGGCATTTATCGTTCCCTCTTTAGATCTTCAATCCTTGTGGGAAATTCCTTACTTTATCTTATTGGGGCTCGTCATTGGAGTCGTTGCGAGTTTCTTTATCATGGCGACTAGAGTCGTTGCCACTCGAGCAAGAGATTGGTCGAGCTGGTTAAAGTGCGGAACCGCGGGTACTTGCTGTGGAATAATTGCACTCGGTGCGCCACAAATTATGGGAATCGGCTACGATACCGTTAACTCGGCATTGCACGGCGAATTAAGCTTACAAATTTTGGCAATTGCTTTCGTTGGTAAACTCTTAGCGACTATTATTTGTTCTGGTTTGTCGCTGCCCGGCGGAGTCATCGGTCCGGCGATGTTTATTGGGGCAACACTTGGCGGCGTTCTGGGAGTCTTTGGCGGATACATGTTTCCGAACTATGCGTCCGATTACGCATTTTATTCAATGGTTGGCATGGCCACGATGATGAGTGCAACCCTTCAAGCACCACTCGCAGCCTTGATGGCTTTACTCGAATTAACCAACAACCCGAATGTTTTACTGCCAGGAATGCTCTCCCTGGTAATCGCTAATTTAATCGTTTCTCAGCTGTTCAAGCAGCCATCAATATTCGAATCACAATTACGCGTCAAAGGTCTCGAATTAAAAGTTAATCCATTGTCCCAATTTTTACGGAGTGTCGGTGTTGCGGGCTTGATGGAACGTAAGATGGTAGTCCAAGACAAGTACTTGCCCTTTGAACAAACTGAAAAGCTGTTAGAGTCGACGCCGCGTTGGATTTTAATTATGGAAGATAAGGTCCCCAAATATCTTATGCTCGCTAATGATCTAGCTCGATATTATTTTGAGCAAAAAGAAAAAGACGCTGAAGATAAAAAAAATGCCGAAGAGTCGGGAGAAATGTACGAAGCCCCAGAACATGGCGATATAGACTTGTTTTCGATACCTGCAGACCGACAAGACATTGCCTCGGTTTATTTACAAGCAAACCTTGAAGAGGCGCTCGACACGATGGATCGTGAATCGGTTGACGCAGTCTACATATTCAGAACCACTGCACCACTCAATGATAAAATATACGGGATACTAACTCGTGAGGCGATTGAGTCACACTACAGTTATAAATAGCTCGAGCCATAAACAACAGGTCGCAAATATTTGAACCCATTGGCTCAGAATCACGCTACCGGCAACGAATCTAACAAAACAAAAGACTTTAATGTTTTTCGCGTTTAAACTATCGGTGCCAATTTACCGCAACTTTTAAAAATCGAGCGAACACTCTCATGCAAGACTGGTATCTGTATATCAAAGCATTCCATATCATTTTTTTTACTAGCTGGTTTGCAGGACTCTTCTATTTGCCACGAATATTTGTCAACTTAGCGATGGTCGAAGACAAAAATACTTACGATCACCTATTGATAATGGCAAGAAAGCTGTATCGGTTTATCACGCCATTTTTATTTATCACGGTCGGACTCGGCGTATGGTTACTGTATTTAAATTCTGCTTGGATGAAGATGGGATGGATGCATGTGAAACTAGCGCTGGTGACAATTCTCATTGGTTACCATTTCTTATGCGGCAACCATTTAAAAAAATTTCAAACTAAAACTTTTGATAAAGGGCATATATTCTATCGCTGGTTTAATGAGTTTCCGGTGATCATTCTTTTTATCGTTGTCGTATTAGCGGTCGTGAAACCTTTTTAGATTGACCAGGTTTTCTAATGTTCAACATAAATAAATAGACCGCTATCTATCCTTATGTCAATTTTGATTACAGTCAGTAACTCGCAAGTTTTTGTCAGTTGTTATTGATAAACTTCAAACTTAACGATGCGAGTCCGAGCAAATGGGATCGTCACATCGCCTGTTAACGACTTTTGGAACAGCCAAATCGACCTGTCTGACGTGCGCGACAAGATACCTTCAAAAACTCGCCCATCGTCACGCGTTACGCGTACTTTTTCTTCAAGGAATTCTGCGGCGCGATTTAAGTTCATCGCTTTATACTCTCGAGTAATCACTACCTGCTGATATAGCGGTGAAGTCGCACCCAATTTTGCCGCTCGCTCTTTCATCAAATTTTCAGCGATCAAATTAAAGTTCTCACCAGTCCAACCTTCAAAATAATCTGATACCTGAGTACCATTTACACTCACCCTTAAACCACTTAGATCACGAAGTTCCTCAAAGGTATAATAGTTAACCCCTTCGAATTCAAAGTTAGCTTTAGGTTGAATAAACCAAGCAAGTTGGCTATCTGGTTTTATCGCGGCTTGATAAGCCGCTTTAAAATCATCCTTAACCGAAATACCCACACTGGATAATTGCTTGTCCACTTCAGTAATATGTCCCGCGTAGTATTCATCAGTTGTAACACCTTCTCGAATTGCGCAGTACTCAGCTTTCTTTTGATTAAAACCTCTATCTTTTTTGCGAACTTCCAATAGCGCCAACTGCGGTGGAATAACGCGTTCTTGAAACTGACCTATTCGTCGTTCTTCAAGCGACTCCAACCATGCCATAACACCACTAATATTGATTTGGTAAGTAACATCGAACATTTCTTCAACATCAAAGTTGCCGTTGAAAACCACACTTCCACTATATTTATCTAATAAATAAAAATGTTTTCCAGAGAATGCAATGTAGTCAAAACCCATTGCTTCTAATTCAACTGGACTGATGCGATCATGCTGGCCGCAAAATGCAGCATCGAGAATATTTGCAGAAGTTGGCGCTTCGTCCGTTTTGACAGCTTTCAGTAAGGTATTATTGAATGGGATGAGCACGTCCGTTAAATAAAGATGCCCGTTTTCGGGAAGCTGTTGCTCTCTTAAGCTTGATTCAAGAAAAGCGAGATCGTAAAGGTTACCCGCTGAAAAGCGCAATTCGCCAATTTCAATGTTTGCTTGGATCGAATTAATATAAATTCTGATTGAGTTGATCCTCACTTCACCGGTGAGGTTAATCTTGGCCGACTCATAGTCAAACTCGGCAAAGGCGCCGATCATATTAGCAAAGCTATCAATATCTTTTTCAAGCTTCCACTGTGCTGTAAGCATGGCGGCGGCCGCTAAAATAATCGCCAACAAAAGATATTTGACTAAAAACCGAAGCATAAGGCTCGCATCCTACCGAGTTGCGTCTAACTTAACTTTAGCTAATAATTCGCTAACTGACTAATTATGTTAGTATTTTTAATATTATCTGAGCACATCCTACCTTTTTGAGACTGTAAATACAAAAAGATCAATCACAAAACCGGTTAAATTCAGTGTTTCGTCACAAGAGATAATTAAATAAAGACATTCAGATAGCCGCTATGAGATGGGCGCCCGCTCGTAGGCCGCCAAGCAAAACCAAAGGGCGAGTGACTAATTTCACTGGTTTTTACCCATTTTCGAAGCAATAAGGATAGTGCGACGCAAAGCAATAGTAAAAAGACTATAATGGCAAACTCTGGCGTGGTTATTGTGCAGAACACGACGTCTGCGAATGACACATAATGAATAAGATATTTACCGAGTTAAAAGCGCAACTTTCAGCTGCTAACTCAACGTGACGATGATCACTCTCGTATAATGATGCATACAGGTGTCTCGACTTGAACGAAAACCAGCTATTTAACAACCTCAAAGCTCTGGAAGACGCCTCTTTTCCGAAGGCGTGCAGTAACTGTGGCAAACGCTATGAAAATGAACAGGCATTTATTAGTCAAACTACAGCTTACCAATCAGCCCCTCAAGTCTCTGAGTCCATTGATGAGGCGGGTAACACCTATATCAAAATTGCTCGCCAATGTGCTTGTGGACAAGCAATCTTAGATCATTTCGGCGATCGCCGAGATACCAGTGAGCAAGGTGATGTGAGGCGCTTGGCCTTTGATAAAGTCGTTAAACAGCTGGTCGAGCATGGGTTAACCGCTGAGCAAGCGCGAGAAGAGTTAATTAATCATATGCACAATAAGAAAAGCCCGCTCCTTGAGAAGCTAGGCGTTTTTACCCGATGAGCTTATTTGTCGTGCAATTGTATTCAGATTAACCTCATGCAAACTAGGCAGTGGTATTAAAAAAGACTAAAATAGCCGCACTTTTCTAATTCGCTTATTCTCGCTGGGATGTCACCGTGAAACTCAAAGGTCAGCACTTACTCTCTGTAAAAGACGTATCACTCGAACTGATTAATGACCTATTCAAAGTTGCTGAGTCGATGCGCCCTTATGCGACTCGTCAAAAAGTGACTCGAGTGTTGGAAGGAGCGGTTCTCGGCAATATGTTTTTCGAACCCAGTACTCGCACGCGAGTCAGTTTTGGTTGCGCCTTCAACTTGCTCGGTGGTGAAGTAAGAGAAACTACCGGGCTTTCCAACTCTGCGCTCGCTAAAGGTGAATCCCTCTACGACACAGCTCAAGTGCTTTCAGGTTATAGCGATATAATTGCGATGCGCCATCCAGAAGCCGGGTCAGTTGCAGAATTTGCGCACGGCAGCCGAGTACCGGTGATTAACGGCGGCGATGGTCCCAACGAGCACCCAACTCAGGCGTTGCTCGATTTATTTACTATTCATCAGGAACTGGCCAGCCAAGACAGAGGTATTCAAGACCTTAGCCTGACGCTTCTCGGCGATTTAAAACACGGTCGAACAGTGCACTCGCTTTGCCAATTACTTGGGCTTTATCAAGGCTTGAAAATTCAATTGATCTCGCCGGAAGCGCTCGCCATGCCTACCAAGTACGTAGACATATTAACCAATGCTGGACATCAAGTGGAAATTGGCAACACCCTCGAACAAGGGTTGCCGCAAGCCAATGTAATTTACCAAACCAGAATTCAAGAAGAGCGATTTAGCTCGCAAGAAGAAGCTAATCGATATCGGGGATACTTTAGGCTGAACAAACAAATTTATTCTCAACACTGCCAACCTAATGCTGTCATCATGCACCCGCTTCCTAGAGACTCTCGCAACGATGCTAATGAGCTAGACAACGACTTAAATACAGAACCGGGACTGGCGATTTTCCGCCAAACTGACAATGGCGTTTTAGTCAGAATGGCATTGTTTGCTTGTATCCTCGGCGTTGAAAATCAGCTTCATCAATATGAGCGCGAGGTCAATTGGTTTGTCGGCTTGGACGATTAGAATCAAGACGGTATTGGAGTGAAGGGTGTTGGATATTGGCTGTTGAATAACGCCGCGCATATATTGAATATCATGCACCGAGAAATTTTTATCTAATAAGACATAATATTATGAGCAAATCTGAAGAACTATTTAACCAAGCAAAAGAAGTTATTCCTGGTGCTGTAAACTCACCAGTACGAGCCTTTAATGGTGTTGGCGGTACACCCGTTTTCGTCGAAAAAGCAAATGGCGCCTATTTCACCGATGTCGACGGAAAAGACTATGTGGACTATGTTGGCTCTTGGGGGCCGATGATTCATGGGCATAACCACAGCGCAATTCGGGAAGCGGTGGTCAAAGCTTCACTCAACGGCTTAAGCTTTGGAGCGCCGACTGAAATCGAATTGGTAATGGCTCGCAAGGTATGCGAAATGATCCCATCAATGGACCAAGTGCGAATGGTTAGTTCAGGTACTGAAGCGACCATGTCTGCAATACGATTAGCGCGCGGATATACTGGTAAAGACAAACTGATTAAATTTGAAGGCTGTTATCATGGCCATGCTGACTGTTTGTTAGTTAAAGCGGGCTCAGGCGCACTCACTCTGGGAGAACCCACTTCCCCCGGCGTACCCGCAGATTTTGCCAAGCACACACTCACCGCAGAATTCAATAACCTCGACAGCGTTAGGGAGCTACTAGAAGCCAATCCCAATGATGTCGCGACCATAATTGTTGAGCCTATCGCCGGTAATATGAATTGTATTCCGCCGGTTGCAGGTTTTCTGGAAGGTTTGAGAACTCTGTGTGACGAACATGGCGCAGTACTGATTTTTGACGAAGTCATGTGTGGCTTTCGTGTTGGTCCAGGCAGTGCACAAGCACTTTACAATGTCGAACCCGATCTAACTACGTTAGGGAAAATCCTAGGAGGCGGCATGCCGGTTGGTGCTTTCGGTGGCAAAAAGGCGATTATGCAGCACCTTGCACCTGCAGGTCCGGTATACCAAGCGGGTACGCTTTCCGGTAATCCTATCGCCATGAATGCTGGGTTAGCATCGCTCAACCTGTTAGCAATCCAAAACTATTTAAAGCCCCTTTATGATTACACTGAGCGATTGGTCAGAGGACTGCAAGAACTGGCTGACAAGCACAAGGTTCCGTTTACGACCAATCATGTGGGTAGCATGTTTGGTCTTTTCTTTACCGAGGAGAAGCAAGTCACGCGGTTTTCGCAGGTCGTTAATTCAAATCAAGAGCGGTTCAAGCAGTTTTTCCATGGTATGCTCAATGCTGGCATTTATTTAGCACCTTCAGCTTTTGAAGCTGGTTTTGTGAGTGCTGCGCATGACGACGATACCCTTGAAAAGACCCTAACTGCAGCAGATAGCGTATTCTCTGAGTTGTAAAAATCATGCTCATTTTAGAAAAAGGAGCCTTTGTGCTCCTTTTTTTGGTTTATAGTGTAAGAAAAGCTCAGTTAGGCAGGTCTAAATAGGTTGAGAACAGAATAGACTCTGTGCCACCTACTACGTTGCAGCTTTAGACAAATCTTAGACTATGATTTCAATCAAAGACAAACAATTTGAGAGCTTGGTTAAAAGCTTCTATCAGCAGCTCTTTCGCTATGCTTATTGGCTAAGCAAAAGTCGCTCAATTGCCGAAGACTTAGTCCAAGAAACATTTACTCGAGCCTGGAAAAACATTCATCAGCTAAAAGACTTTAATTCTGCGAAACCTTGGCTGTTTACAATTCTCAGTCGTGAAAATGCGAGGCGATTTGAGCGCAAGCAATTGCCGCTAGTCGAACTCAATGAAGAATGGCAATTAGAGCAAATTGCCGATGGGCGAGACGATTTACAATCGATGTTTTTACGCAGAGCAATATACAAGTTACCCGATCAATACCGACAACCGTTATCGCTGCAGATTATCGGCGGTTTATCAACCAATGAAATTGCCGATGTGATGGAAGTCAACTTAAACACCGTTTCCACAAGATTATTTAGAGCAAGAGCCGAATTGAAAAAACTTATGGTCGATAATTCCCAAGAAAGAGGTAGTAATAATGGATGAGCTAGAAAAGAAAAGACGTCAGCTCGCCGATCCTCAAAGTCAATTGAGTGATGTTGATGTTGAATCATTTGAAAATATTTCCGATGAGAAGCTCGCGGAAATCAAAGAGTCGCAACAGTTTGAAAGTCAACTTCAGCAGGCAATGAATATTGATGTACCGGAAGCTCTCGCGGATAAGGTTATCTTAAACCAACGATTAACTAAAAGACGCAATCGTTTTTTTAATTTTGCGATAGCGGCCTCTGTCGCACTTGTTTCGATTTTAAGCTTTAACTTAATCAATAAGGAACAACTTCCCGTCACCGAAGAAGCACTTGCGCATGTTTATCATGAGGCCGGTTATTTAGAACGAGATAAAGTGATTTCAAGCAAAGCTGTCATCGCAAAATTAGCTAAGATGGGGTTAACGTTGCCAAGCTTACCAGAAAAAATTACCTTCGCTAGCGGCTGTGATTTTGGTAACGATGAGGCAATGCATATCATTGCTGAAGTCGACGGCAAACAAGTGACGCTATTTGTAACTAAAGCACCACTGGAAGAGAATAAGCTGTTTGGTGATGGTAAATTAATGGGGCAAATTAAAAATTTAGCGTCGCATGGGCTAATTGCTATTGCTGAAGATAAAGCAGGTATTGATGGTCTTTATAAGCAGATTATTAAAGTATAAAGATTCACAATAGAGCGTTTACTCTTTGTAAAAAATGACAGGGGCCACTATGAAGTGGTCCTGCGCCTGTCATTTCGACCGTAGTGGAGAGATGTTCTCACGTTGCAGGCTCACTTTAATTAGAGGCAAGAAATGCCATATAAGAGACATTCACATACTGCTAGTCTAGCATCATTATTGGTGCCCGAAAGTGGACACTCAACGCCTCAAACAGTAGTTCATCTACTGCTTTAATTTGTCATGTTTTATAGTTTTGCTAGCGCTAATAGGACATATCCCACCTCGCCCCCAACCAACACTTACAGTAACACTTGAATCTAGCTTACCCATCACTGCAACATAGCCTACAGAAAACTTACCTTGTTTATTAGTATCTATAGGTATTCGAATATGGTTTTCATAATTTTTGTCATTCAAACTTGCAATATAAAATGCGGCAAATTCAAGCTTTTGCCCATCTACAACCGAAGGGAATTTAACAGTATATCCAAACTCATTCACATGAAAGTCTGTCTCAGCTTTTGTAACTTCAATTAAAGCATCGTACTTTTCGCCGGATATCGGCATTGCACAAGCTAGCGAAAAACTAGAAAAAGTCAAAAGGGTTATGTACATTAAAATTTTCATCAAACTTACCTCTTCAACATAACGCTTCGCTAAGAAGCGCTTTTGCTTTTATCGTCTTTCTTCAATGACTGGTTAAGTTCAATATCGCAATGTCTAAACGCCTGTACTGTAACCGCTGAATGCAAAGACCAAGCATATGCAATATGCTCACAGTCTCCACCTACACTACTTCCATTGCCGTTAGCTTCACAGTAGTCAAAAAGTGATTTTTGATACGACCTATAAAATTGCCGCACACATACAGATTCTTTCGTTCCCAATGAATTTACTTGCTGGATTATCTTATCTCTCTCCTCAGTCGTAAAATCACCGCGTTGTATCGTCGGATCTTTTAAAACATTAGAAGAATAAGATACTCCAGAACTTGTCAACATTATCAAAACTATTAGTAAGTGTTTATTCATTTTGGACTTAACGCTTCGCTATTTGTAAATTAGTTGGATCAGAAATCTTGCTCGCTTGATTGCTTTTAGGTCGTAGGTCCCCCCTAAACGGCAACAACGTGATGAAGATTGCCGAGCAACAAACTCAGCTCAAGCCAATTATGCTAAGTATTGAGTAACTCCTCATCATACCAAACGTCTTCATAATCCTTACCATCGATTAAGAATCTATAACCTGGTGGCAATGATAAATACTCTTTAACTTCCGGAAGGTACTCGGAGATATGTCCTATATGTAATGGAGCGAAAAAGTCACTCTCGTCGGACATTTCTTCTCCACACCAAATATACCAACCATTTGTTCCATTTTCTTCTTTGTGTCGCAATCCATTAATAGGTGATTTTCCCAGAGTTTCAAGAGCGATACCTAGTTTAGTTCCACTTTCAGGTTCGCTAGGAACCACTCCGACCCACTCACAAACTGTTTGATTGCTTCTAATTTTCATTATCTAAATTCTCTCAGCGAGTTGGTAAATGTGAAAATTCGATAATTACGACTCTTTCCTTTCGAACGTCCACTTTTAAAATACTATAGTGATTAAACGACCGGCTAAAATGTGATGTTTCAAGTCGGCCAGCAAAGGATTCTCTGTCCAGTTTCTCAGACATAAGGAAATCCAAAACTATTTAACACCTTATAA
Organism: Aliikangiella marina; assembly: GCF_007004765.1. Classification (GTDB taxonomy): domain Bacteria; phylum Pseudomonadota; class Gammaproteobacteria; order Enterobacterales; family Kangiellaceae; genus Aliikangiella; species Aliikangiella marina. The sequence goes on along the minus strand of NZ_VIKR01000003.1, from coordinate 638,469 downwards.
ACTTCAAGTAATTCATGCTTTGCATGGCAATGCTTTTCTCTTATTTCAATCTGGTTATTGGAGAAAGGATCTAGTTCTGCGACAAAATCGATATTTTTATAACTAAAACACAATATAGGTTTGTTAGAATAAAATCCAGATAAACTAGGTTTTACAGTAATTCTCAACCCTGGCACCTTTCGTAGTGCTCTAGCTAAAAGCCACCTATTAATAATCACACCAGAAATCAAAAGTGTATTTATTTTGCCATCAAATGTTTTCTCAACCGAACAATTCATTAAGTACTTTCTTGAAAAACTTTCGTATTAAATATTATTGAGCCCATCTCTCGACTTCAGTGTCCGCTTTTAAAGTCAATAATGGCTTAAAACAACGCAAGGGCCGTCCGAAAAGTGATGAACAGAGCCTGACAAAGAACTCTTTTTAAGCACCATTTTTCTTTAATCCAACTCTTCTAAGAAAGTCTCAGCTTGTTGGTCACGATGTATGTTGCTAATACTATAGAGAGTAAACCCATTATTACGGGTAAAACCAATACAAAATTAGACGCGGTAAATACGAAAGAGCTTGAAGACAACCCAAATACAACAAGTACACCAAATAAAGTAATCACACTATATTTAGGAGCATTCTTACCACAAACAACGACAAGAGCAGGCATCACTATCAGAGCAACTAAAAAATAAGGTAGGGTTATTGTTAGCAACCCAACTATAAAGTGACCAAAATGCATACCGAGAAATTCATAAATACTTTTCGGAACCGTCCAAGCATTGGTATAGCCCAGTACAAACTCAATCATGTAAGCCAAGGCAAAACTTAAGATAAGGGCTAAATAAGCGTCTTTTAATTTAATCATTGTGTTATTTCTATGTAGATTCGAACGAGTAAAACGAGACTAACTCCGAAATATTCCTTGCGTTAGCGCGGTCAGATGACCATCACAAGCGAACGACAGCTTTTGCTTTAGAAAATCCACTCGTCCAATGGCTACAGTGTGATGTTTAGAGCCTTTTAATTACAAAGTGTCAGACTCCAAAGCCCCGTTAATTGATTATAATTTATCACTATATTTAGTCTTGAAGATAATCTCCCAAAGCTCGACAAACCATGCCTTTAAATCTTCTTGTGATTCGTATTCCTCTCCGGTTACTATCTCGTAACTCTTTGTGCTAATCGAATCATTCTCAATGGCGTCTCTTAGCTGTTGTTTTAATTTAACTTCATCGTACCCTTTCAAATTCTCAGATATATTATTAACTAAATCTAATGAGTTAACATCACAGTATATATCTAGAATCCTTCCTAGAGGCTCTTCTATAATCATCTGAATCCTATATAGACGGCTAACTTTATACACTTAACACAGTGTTATAAGGCCCTAAGAACCGCATAACATGAGTTTTTTAATTTGAGACTAAAGGGCTCAGATCACTTGCGACCACATATCTGAACGACTGCTTTTTGAGCCGCTGCATAAGCATCGTTCTTACTCCAGAGGCCCCTTTGTGATGGCTAGAGCTAGTCTACCGATAATTTTACGGTAGCTAAAGCACTCAGTAGAGTCGAATAATTCATTGCCATAAAGCGGACTGTCGTGATTCAAAAATTTAGGGCTATTTTTACTTCCCGAAAGTGGACATTCAACGCTGTGCTTTGTGGGTATTGCGAGGCAGAGCTCTGCAACAGAACCTTGTTAAGCCTTTCATAGCTCCAGACCTGCTTTTGTAGACCAACGTTTAAAGTGAGCTTCTGCCCTGGGTCTGTCCTCTATCGCAGCAATGACTCTTCTTTTCGCCTCTTCTTCGTTGCCTGATAAAAGGGCTGCGCTAAAAGATTGGACAGATGGTTGCACGTTAAGACTATTTGATACATTGCTAATATCTAGATGATGATTTAGCCAAGAAATGCCCTGACTTTCTAGTTTTTGCACAACATCATTAGAAATACTTTGTAAATCTGATTTAGCATCAATTTCCCACCAGAAATCTGACGCGGAATCAGTTGATCCCAGTCTTATCCCTATTGTTGAATCATATTCTTTAGGCTTACCATTTAAGGTATTGCCACAATAACTTTCTATCTCCGAAATATAAACACCTAAATTTATTGCAAACCTTCCTTCTGAAGCAAAATTTCCAGAGCTTGCTTGAACGTTTACGATTTGCCAATTATTGTCGACTTCTTTATGCCAATTTCGTCCGCTTTTATTAAAACCATGAGACTTCAAAAACTTGGCTATTCCTAGCTTAATGCATTCATCGATTAATTTTGAAATTTCACTCATTGCATTTTCTTGTTTCTAACGCTTAATTGAGACCCGCGAATTGCGCGTCGGTCTCTCTTTATTTTCTCTTTAGTATCTCTTGGTTAATTGAAAAAGTCTGACGAACGCATTTAAGTATTATTAGTTGGTGAAAATAAATTATCAGCGTCTGCTTTTCATTTATTAAATTTACTCACTAAGTGGCAGGTAAGTGATGAATTAAGCCTGCCACCTACAGCTTTAAACCGGAACTACTTCGACTCGCTGCCTCTCGGAACTACAAGACTTAACTTTCACTTTAACTCTATCACCCATCTGAAGAGTTTCAGGTGCGTCTTCTAATAACATTAACGCATGGCAATAATAATTTAGCTCAAAAAAGTAACCGTATTCTGCTATCCGCACTACCGATGCAAAGAATTCTTCGTCTACTCTCGGTGGAGACTTCCATGGATTTCCTCCATAAGATGCTTCTTTTAAAGAGACACTGAATGCGTCACCTTCTACAGCGACAACCTTTACTCTAATTTGTTGCCCTTCCTTAACGTAATCGGAACTATACATTTTTCCAGCTCTCCACGTTATTTCAGCTATCTGCAAGGTTGCTTCACGCCCTTCATATTCAACTTTAACGTAAGAAGGATGAACTTTAGTAACTGTTACTTTAATTATTTCGCCTAAAACCAATTAATTTCTCTCTAAAATACTCCGCACTTCGAATGACTGTTTTTTGTTTTCTATAATTCCATATCGAACGTCTCGATAGTGATGACTCGAGCCTGATCTAAACCTTCTTTGACGAGTGAAACAGTCCAATAACTTATCGATGTAACTACTCGGAACAGTTAATTCAAGCATCCTTACTCCAAGTGCCATGTTTAAGGCTAAATTTCAGATACTTTAGAAACTGATCATCTTCTAAATTGAAAAGATCAAAACCAACTCTTTTAAATCCGTCTTTTTCTTCACTTTCAACTTTACCCAAACCTTTATGCATTTCTGAGTATTCAGACTGACAAATATAAATTAATTGTTGAAATCTAAGATCAGGGTACTTCTTCCAAATACGCCCAATTAAATCAAGTATTTCGTCAATTCGTTCCGGATCTCTCATTTAATACACCATCTTAGATTACACTAGAGAGCTAGTAGGGGTAGATAACTTGGCATGTTTAGTGGCCGCTTCTCATAATACTTCTCTCGTATGCTAAGTCAATGAGAGGCCGCTCTGTGATGATCAGAGACTGTCACTTTTTATTCACAACCACTGTTTCTGGCATGTACTCAGGATTAAGATAAATCAATAAAGCAAATAAACCTGCGCAAATTAGTGCTGATAACAGGGAAACTCTAAATAACTTTAAATACTTTCTCCCATTCTCGCTTAGCATATTACCCATAACAAATACGTTAAATATGCTTGCTGGCTTTCCAAACCTATCTTCTTCTTTAAAAGAGTCCAAGAAGACCTTTGCCGCAGCAAAAGCCATTACAATAAAGAACATCGCAAAGATCGCTGCAATAAACTTAATAAAAATAAGCATACTATGTTCCGAATTTACTAATCTTGAACTTTCATAATATTAATTGAATCGTAGACTCAATGTCCGCTAAAACTATTCATTAACTCATCGATGAGCGTCAGCTAGGTGATGGAGATTGCCATACACACATATTCAGCGAATTTGAATCCATTGTTCGCTGTTAAAATGTTGTCAATCCTTTAAATCAGGTTCCCACTCAACAAATGCCTTTTTATCGAAGTTGAAAGAAATAATAAGTTTTCCGCTGGTCTTGGGCTTCGTATAATCACCACCCCAAACTTCAGTCTCTCCATCATAACTTCTACTCCACAAATCGTGCCCCATTTCCTTAAGGGATTCTACGATCTGTCTCATATCACTAAAAAACTCTTTCTCTGAAGCGTGTACCGATAGTCTTTTTACGAGTAGACCTTGAAGTGACCTGAGTCTAAGTATTCTCTCAGAACCATTTAATTGTTCCAAGGCTTCTTTTCCAAATATTTTTTTATCCATAGCCTCAAATCTAAAATCGAGTCAGCTGAGCTTTTGAGTGACTGCTTTTTTTAATGATTTTTACTTTACCATATTTACTGAGTGTCAACTCTGTGATGGTTCGAGCCTTTTAGCCTATCTTCTCTATCACGCCTTTTTCATTCAAAATTGGTTGAGCCCATTTATAGTAATCGGACTTATTCTCATCCTACGGCCAAACTCCTTCAGTAGTTGGCCATATCAATTGTAAAACATCGAATTCATAACCGTCATGAAGCCACTTACCCCAACCAAAGTATTCATCGTAATGTTTAAGTGATACCTTATCAAAACACACATCAAATCCACCTAAAAAGTCCGAATAGAATTTTCCGGGCTCGATGAGTTCACCTTCTTGAAGTCTGTCTTTATAGTTGTTGATAATGGAATGAGCTAATTCGCTCTTTAAACCAACTACAACTAAATCGGGCTTGCCTTGCTTCTTGTTTATACCAATTGAATATGAGAAACAAGGTTCTCCTTCACCTTCCATAATACTAAGAACATGGCAACCATATTGCTCTATATCATCTAATGCTTTTTTATCTTGCTCATCCATACTTATTCGAATCTTCTAATTCTTTAAATTACTCAAAGTGAACGTCGGCTTTTTCTTCATCGATTTCAGGTATATTTCTTGAGTTTGACGGCAAAGTGATGGTTCTTGCGCTATGATATTAAGTGCTTTCATCACACAAAGCTAGCATATCACCGAGAATTCGTTTTTCCGAATATTTGGATACGTGAGGAAGCTCATCGCGAGCATAAAACAAAGGCGCTAGCTGATTAAGCCATTGTTTCGCTCCCATTCGACTCAGTTCAACTTCTATTCCTGTAGTCCGGTTTACTAGCACTGGATTCTTAAATTTAGGTAGATTAGATTCTAAATTCGCTACAGGGAACATGACCCAATACTCACATGAATCATCTGACTGAAAAGATACGATTAGTGAACCACCATCCCTAAGCTTTTCGAACCGAAATATATGAACTATTTTCATTCGTCCTTCTCGTGAAAAATACTCTATTTGAAACAGTTAGAATATTCTAATGACAGCTTTTTGAATTCCTAGATTTTCAATCGAACGTCTTAAATGTGATCAGCCTGTGTGAAAAAACCCTATCATCACATATTATGCTCTCAATTGCTATTTAGGCTTTCTCTTAGCCGGTTTAACGAATTTTAATTTTATTATGAAATATTTTCTTTAATATTTGCGCCAATTTAAGAGCCGTCATATACGCTCGTATAAGGCCTTATTTCATCGATATATTAAAGCCAAGCCTTCCTCAGGCTTTTATCGCTTCTATCAGCGTTTTACTTCCCATTATTTTCATCACTCGTTTTAGATTGTACGCCAACACATGCAGACTCATTTCAGTGCTTACATGTTTTAATGTCCTCATTTGGAAATGCGTTGCACCCATCCATGATTTTATGATTCCGAACGGGTGCTCAACTGTCGATTTTCGAACCAACATTGGGTCAGGAAATTTCTTTAACGCATCGTCCATTTTTTCTAAGACTTCTTCATGTTCCCACCGTCGAACTCTGCGCTCTTTTCCCGTTGTACATTTTTCTTTGAGCTTACAAGTTCGACAGTTGCTACTGTAGTAAGTATGAATGTTCATTCCTCGCTCAAATGACGAATGGCGATAAGGTAGTCGCTCTCCTGCTGGGCATCTATATTCATTTCTTTTGGGCTGATACTTAAACTCATCCCTGGTAAACATTCCTTGCTTTCGCTTGCCTGAGGTAAAGATTTTAGGCACCAATGGCTTCATTCCTAACTCTTTAACGGCTAATATATCCAAGCTACTGTAATAGCCTTTGTCCGCTAATACCGTTAGGGATTCTTTTCCCATTGCTGAGCGTGCTTGCTTGGCCATATTCGCTAACTGATTTCGATCTGAACCACTGTTGGTCGTCTCGTGGGCGACTATCAGATAGTGCTTAGACTCTACTGCGGATTGAACATTGTATCCCACAAGCCCTGATATATTCGCCTTTGTTGACATCGCACGCGAGTCTGGATCGGTTAATGACAGTTGGCCATCGGGTGACTTCTTTCGTCGCTTGTCTATTTCATTAAGCTCAACAATTTTAGCCTTTAATGATTGAATTCTATCTTTTAGTTTTTCTTGAGTAGTTGTATCTTTCGGTGCGTCCCTATCAGCCTTATCAAGCGCTGACATATACGCGCTGATACTCGCTTCCGCTCGCTCAATCCGTGACTTGATTTTCGCCTGGGTGAAGTTTCGATTCTTTCTATTAACAGCTTTAAAACGACTACCATCAACCGCTATCACTGTCTCACTAAACAAATTTAACTGACGACATAAATCAATAAACTGGCGACAGACATTCTTGATCCCTCGACCGTTTTCCTTTCTGAAATCTGCTATCGTTTTAAAGTCTGGTGTTAATCGGCTGAGTAACCACATTAATTCAACATTACGATGCGTTTCATTTTCTAAACGCCGACTTGATTGAAGACGATTTAAGTAGCCATAGATATATAACTTAAGCATGACTGATGGGTGGTAGGATGGACGACCCGTGTCTTTCGGTTCTACACCTTTGAAGCCTAGTGATAATAAGTCGATTGAATCGACATAAGCATCGATGACTCTTATCTGATTTTCTTCGCTGATGTAATCATCTAATGCTTCGGGAAATAAGGTACTTTGACTTCGGTTTTCACCTTGAATGAAACGTTTCATTGAGTTAACCGATGGCTGAATGACCGTAAGATCATTAGATCACAAATCAAACAAATAATCGATCGTTTTCACACAGTCTGTGATGTATCTAGTCGGATAGTGCTTTCTTCTATACAAAGCTTGTCGAATTAGTTTGGTATGCAGAGTCGCAAAAAAACTCAGAATAACTCTCTTCCACCCAGCACTCGATCCGAATAGTACCATATTCTTTACCACTACTATTTTCTTTTGAAATTATTGCGCGCTCTGCCTGTATTAGGTTACTTATAGATTCAGCAAGATCATCAAAACCTACTAGATGTAGGCTCTCTTCACTCGATAGTCTCAGCCAAACCTTAACAACCCCTTGTTCAATTTCACGGCTTACGTTTAGGTCTTTCACATATTGAGGTCTATTAAACTCTAATAATTTAGTATAATCGGACATTATTAACTCTAGCACCTATCAAAATAACGAATTTATAGCGCTTATCACATTTAAGAAAGCAACGTATTCTAATTACTGCTTTTATTTAAACCTATTTATATTGATGAGCGTCTCCCTAGTTATGGATCTTGTCGAACGCCGATAGTTGGCGAGGCCCGCTAGGGTCGCCTCTAACCTATCTTTGTTATGCTATTTATCTGTAACCGTATATTTTTAGTCCTGCCTGTGACTGCTCCAAATCAAACCTCCCAATCATATCCAACACATCTTTAATCGCCGCTACATCTTGATCATATGTCTTTGTACCAGCTTTAAGATTATTGCGATTGACTGGAGCACAATAACTATATGGAAACTCCAACCACTCAACTTCTTTGTATAGTGTGGGCTCGATAAAAAAAGGCTTAAAATCAGAGCTGTCAAGAGAACTATCATACACCTCTTCTGAGTAGATTAACTTATAATTTACAAAAACCTCGCCTACTACATCAGTCACGCGATCTATAATTTTTTCCCATTTAGTATCACTCATCAGAGACACTGAGTATTTCTCTCTGATGATTCTGTCAATTTTATCTTTGCTTGGCCGTTCCACTTTACTTTTTTAACCGTATCGCATTGGGCTTAACGGATGCTAAGAACCGTATATCCCGTTTTGTTGAGTCCTAGCGTAATGAACGTCTGCTTTTCTATAAGCTTAATAGGTAATGACTGACAGAGTTGTAATGGAATTTGCCTTGCATACATCATATCAGTAACTCTGAAACTCTGATATATAAACCCAGTTAGACGGCTTAATCATCCACATGAAAGAACACCTCCAATCATTATAGTTTGCACCACAAACTAGCCGAGTATTCTTATCTTTCATTACTTCAAAACTGAAAGGAACTGTCTTACACCAATCAATTCTAATTTGAATTGAATGCTCACCAGGCTCTAATTCAAAATGTTTAGTTTCCCCAGAAGAAATTTCTCCCACTGCACAGCCATCAATAATCACAATATATTTTCGAAAATAATTTGTGGGCTCTATTCCCCTGACCAACGATAGTGAAGACATTGGCCTGGATGTATCTGGCTTTAATTCTGCCTGATGCTTCTTTACCTTGTTTCCGAAATAATATCCGAATCCGACCCATTAATAATAACCAAAATTAGTGGAGTCCAAGCTATCAGTATGTCCAAAAACATCTATTTATCCTTTTTTATAGTTTAAGTCATTAGGATTAGAGTCAACTTGCAATCTTACTAAATAATTCTTCACTATAATAATGATGCAGACCTTGCTACAGACGAGCGCCCTACATACTCCAAAAAAGGAGCTGAAGAACGGAGCAGACCCCATTTATTTGAAAAATAATCTAAACTGTTGAGCCAGTATATGTTACTTTCAAAATAGAACCAGTTAATTTTTCGGGGTTAACCATGCAACGACGTGAACTTTTATTGGGCGCTTCCAGCGCACTATTCATGTTACCGACTCTTAGCTATGCCGCATGGCAAACTAAACAGCCCTTACCCTATCGAGTGCAGGAAATATATCCTACGCTCCATGATGGCAAAATAATAGTTGCGGGTGGATTGTCGCCAGATCGAAACCCCACTCGCGGAGTTTCTTCTTCAGTAATTAGTTATGATCCCAAAACTGATACTTGGTCTAGTTTGGCCGATTTACCAGAGCCAAGGCATCACCCATTTTTAGTGTCTTATCAATCGAAATTATACGGGTTTAGTGGTTTTATCGGGAAAGGCGATCAAAGATGGTATGCCAGTAATGATGTGCTAGTGCTCGAAGATAAAAAATGGCGAAAGAGTAAAGTTAAAATGCCCTTTGCGATGTGTGAAACCGTGGCAGCCGTTATTAACGATAAAATTCACCTAGTGAGCGGTAGAACCCCGCTAAAACAAGCGAATGGACAATGGAGCCACCATAGCGACATCGATAGCCACCTTGTTTTTGATCCAGCCACAGAACAATGGACTGATGCACCAGCAATACCAACAGCACGCAACAGTGCATGCAGCGCGCTGGTCAATAACCTTTGGTATGTCATTGGCGGGCGAACAGTCAACGGAGGCAATCTGGCAACCAATGAGGTTTACGATGTTAAAAATAACCAATGGCAAACAAGAGCACCGATGCCTCAAGCACAAGGCGGTTTAGCCGCAGCCGCAGTTGGCGAGAATATTTACGTATTTGGTGGAGAGTTCTTCGATAATGGCGGTGGAGTTTATAAGAAAGTTTGGCAATATGACACCAATAGCGACCAGTGGGCGCAAGTGGGAGAAATGCCAGTGCCGCGCCATGGACTAGGCGCAGTCGCTATTGACAATAATATTTATGTTATTGCTGGTGCAGCAAAAGCCGGCGCGAGTGAAACCAGTGATCGACTATCGGTTTACAAGCTATAAATCTTATTTGAATGGCTGAAGTTAAGCGTTTGAGTCATTGACTTTATCGACTCGATTGACTCCGCCCTTCACTAAGTTTTTTTTTCTAGCCTTATGACGAACAACTATAATGCGATATACCACCCGCATTAAAATATTGTTTCGGTTTTAATCGATAGTACTTCTCTTCCACTTCTTTCGATTGTTCATCGTAGGGCTTGCTCAGCACTGCTTGGATTTCTTTTATTAAAGTATAGTCGCCTTGTTCGGCTTGTTGATATGCAGGAACAATCAACCACTCTCGCCAAGTATACTTTGGATTGACAGCCTTCATACTTGTCGAAACACTGGCTAAATCGCGATTATTACCGACTCGATCACGCCAACAACTCAGCCAGGCACACCATTGCTCATCGAGTTCTGGCGAAGTTTTAATATAAAAGCTTTTCTTTAGCGAAGAAATATCTTCTGGGACATGAGATAACTCACGGAAAAAGATTGTGTAGTCAACTTCAGAGCGCTCCATCAATTGCAGCAGCTTACTCAACAACTCAGAATCATATTCGATTAAACCAAGTTTGCAAGCCCACATTTCTCTCATTTTAGCTTGCATTTCCTCGCGAAAACCACGACGTATGTTGTCCACTTTTTCTAAGATTTCGGGGTTGTCTTCGACGAGTAAACGTATCGCTGTCCAAAACATATGAAAATTTGCTTCTGCGGCAACAGGCTGATTAAAGAACGAAAAGTGCTTGCCACCACCGGTCCATGGTTGAAACTCAGAATCAAAAATTTCACAAAATCCAAATGGACCATAGTCGAGCGTGTATCCACCCGCGGCACAATTATCACTATTAAAATTTCCTTGGCAGTAACCGACACGAATCCATTGAGCCACTAGTGATGTCAGTCGATTTCGAAAGCAATCAGTTAGTCGAACTAATTGGCTTTCAAAATCTAAGCCCTGAGGAATATCCGATTGATATTCTCTTTGTATCAGATGCTCAACAATCATGCGTAGTTCTTTGCGAGCATCACGGTGATCATTGTTTCTAACCCGCCGAGCGAATAGCTCCAGTTGACCCACTCTCAAAAATGAAGGGGCTACTCGAGTAGAAATTGCTACGGGATTATCGACTAATATGTCCGGATCAGTGGAACTTGAATCTTCAGAATACCAAGGTCGAGTGACTGTCTCCGAGCGGCTGACAATAAGTGTTAGTGATCGAGAAGTCGGTACACCAAGTGAGTGCATATATTCTTGAGCAAGAAACTCGCGGACGCTGGAGCGAAGCACTGCGCGACCATCGGCCCCTCGACAATAGGGGGTTTGTCCACCACCCTTGAGTTGCATTTCCCAGCGCTGACCATTGACTACAATTTCGAATAGCGATATTGCTCGCCCATCGCCATAACCGTTGCCAGTACCAAAAGGACATTGATGGCTATATTCTGTACCATAAATTGAAAGCGCGTATCCCGTAGCCCAACCAAATCGGCGCAACGGTCTACTCGCTTTTGTTAAATCCCCTGAAAAAACGCTTATAAAATCTTTGTCGTGTACAAGCTCTTCATTTAGCCCTAACTCATCAAAAAATGCATGGCTATGAATAATATATTCTGGATCTAAGATTGGCGTCGGTATCACTGGAACATAGTGACCTGAAAATACTTGGCGGGGGTGATGATCAACGCCATCGCTTGTTGCATTCGGATCAGCATTTAACTGATCCATCAATGAATAGTCGACTAATTGCGTGAACGCTTGGAAAGATGTTATGCCTTGATTTGGAGAGGACTTAGAAATAGAAGACATTGTGTTAGACCCTTTAACGGTTAGACTATTTCATCTAGCAATAATATAAACAAGCTGATATTTTCTGACATTGCTAAAAAGCATGCCGCTTCTCTCGTCTGGCTTCACGCTTTTAATCAGTTAAGTTTGTCATGCTCTAAATCTAAATACGCAATGATGTAACCGTATTCTTTGTCAGAAAGTTTTTTTTGCTGATACAATTCTTTTGCTAACTCGTGCGACCAGCGCTTTCCTTCGGGTGGATTGGGCACGCTCAAGTCAAGTTCAAGTAGTGACTTATCAACGACAGTAAAGCCTTTCTCGCTGGCTTGCTGAGCACAATAACTAAGAATATATTCAACCGCAAATTTATCCACGCTTGGCGCCCAGGTGTACTCGGTCTCACAGGCAAATTTTCGTTCGCCTTCTTTGGTAATATATTCCAAACGACCAGTTGTACATGCAGCTAGAGACGCTATTGTAAGTAAAGAAAAAAGTAACTTCATAATGTGCCAGTTTCGTTAAACATCAATTTTATAGCGCTATTCAATCATCTAATTTATTAACAGCCAAATCTTATCCATCAGAGGCGCTAAAACTATTGATTTGATACTCTAATTGAATCATTCCCGAGGGATGCGTGTTTTGCTGTTTTAATCTGATCGATTGCGCATTATTTAATTGAGAAAACAAGTTAATGCCATCACCTAGAATAATCGGCATCAACGATAAGTAAATATTAGACAACTTTTCGATTTCAATCAGAGACGATGCTAAGTTTCCGCCACCCACACACCAAAGATGAGAAATTCCTTTCGCTTCAGCAGCTTCGAACGCTAACTGAGGGGTATTTTCGTCTTGCAAATTAATACCAGGACTTGCATTGACCGATTGGTGAGAACAAACCCAAACCGGCTTACTCCCATAGGGCCAGTCACCAAACGTGTTAATCAGTTGATAGGTTTTTCGTCCCATTATGAGCCCATCAACTGACGAGAAAAACACATCATAACCGGTGTCTTCCATTGGTATACCGAGTTGTTCCAACCAGGATACATCGCCATCTGCCTTAGCAATAAAACCATCAAGGCTAGCGGCAACGTAATAGGTGACTTTCATAGGGCGTTTCTCGTGACTGATTTACAACTGAGTTGTTCAAATGTTTTTAAAACTTCTTCGTCAGTTGCAGAATTTGACCATTGTCGATCATCTTTACTCGATTAAGAAATGACATGCCGAGTAAAACATCCGTTGGACCTGCGCCTTTAATCACTAGTGCATCGACATTAATTAACTCAATACCGCCAACTTTGACTTTATTCAACTTTAAAGCCCATGCTGTCGCCATGCCCGCAGCGGTATTGACGCCTACTCGTTGGCCGTTTAATTCATAGAGCAGGCCGATTCGTTTAGCCACCTGCTCACTCATAGCAACTTGAGAAGCACCAGTATCAACTAAAAAATTAACTGCTACACCATTGATAAAACCCGGGGTATGATACATGCCATTGTTACCACGTAAGATTTTGGCCACTTTATTTGCACTCGGCGTTTCTTGCGCAGGCTGAGAGTAATTAGCATTAAATGATTGTGTCGCTTGAAGCCCCATTTCGACTGACTTACCGTTGATTTCAAATACTGCAACCTTCGTATCGGCCTTAATCAGTTTAATGTTCTTATCAATATTTTGGCCTGCACGATACAATTTTTGTTTGCCATTATAATCAACCATCGCTGCATTTTTGAAAAGCCCAATGACTTTCAAATTCTCCGTTGCAATAGTGCGCAGACTCACTCCAATTAATGTAAAGAAAATGATTAGGAAAGCTAACTGTCTCATAGCCCGCTCCCAAAATAATTGAATAAAAACAAACTGACCCACGCAAACATTCCCGCGATTATATCGTCTAACATTATACCGAACCCACCAGAGACTTTTTTATCAGCCCAACGAATCGGCCAAGGCTTGATGATGTCAAAAAAACGGAACAATACAAATCCAACAATGGCATTAGTCCAAGTGAAAGAGAAACCGATCATTGTAATAAAATAACCCGCGATCTCATCCCAAACAATTCCAGGGTGATCATGAACGCCAAGCTGTTCAGCTGATTTATGGCACAAATAAACGCCAACGATACAAATGACCGCGGTTAATGCTAGGTAATAAAAAAGACTTAGATCAGCGGTCAACCAAACAAAAGGAATTGCCACCAGCGTGCCAAAAGTGCCTGGCGCTTTGGGTGCCAAGCCAGCGCCAAACCCAAATGCAAAAAAATTAACCGGATTGGTCATAACTTGGCTTGCTGCTATTTTTTCGGCCATAGTGTCGTACTTCAATTCATCGCGCTTTGATGTCAGTTATCATGACATACAGCGAAAAATAATAGCAAGTTTAAAATAGCATTCAGTTTTCAGTGAGTAATAAAGGACAAAGCAAACGCCAACTCGCTTAAAAATGGCTATATCCCAGCGCTTCAACCGTTAATTCTTCTTTATGGTGCAATAACCTTACACCAGGCTTACCGGTTAATCGGCCGATCGGAATACAGTCGATACCAACGGTTTCTAACGCTTGTTTCGTCGACTCTAACTCATCTTCATCAACCGTAAAACATAGCTCGTAGTCATCACCGCCAGTTAGCGCAGCCCGCATTACCATTTCTTCATTGTCGAGTGATTGTGCTTCTTTTGACAGGGGAATACGTTCCCATCTAAGTAAAGCGCCAACACCGCTTTGCTGACTGATATGATTGACATCGGCAAGTAACCCATCAGAAATATCGATTGCGGCGGTCGCTCTTCCGCGCAACACGATTCCGGCTGCTACTCGCGGGTAAGGCGTATAATATTTTTTTAACAGTTGTGATGCAACGTTGGGCGGTACCTGCAAATCCCCTTGTGCAACCTTTAGTCCGAGGGCCGCGTCACCAAGGTTTCCAGTCACACAGATTAACTCTCCGGCTTGCGCTGTACTACGTTGTAGAAAAACATTTTCAGGAACAAATCCGTGGGCTTGAATGGTAATCGACAAAGGTCCTCGACAGGTATCCCCGCCGATAACTTGCACCGTGAAAAAGTCAGCGATTTTCTTCAAGCCTCGATGAAAATCCATGAGCCAGTTTTCATCAAACTCCGGCAAGCTCAATGAAACAGTGATCCAAGCCGGCTCGGCTCCTGCTGCCGATAAATCACTCAAGTTGACGGCAACCGCTTTATGAGCAACATCTGCGGCATTGGCATCCGCGAGAAAATGCACGCCCGCAATTAAAGTGTCCATACTTAATGCTAAGCGCTGACCGCGTGGCACTTTGACCAGTGCACAATCATCGCCTATACCTTTAATTACGTCTTTACGTTGACCCGTTTTGATATTGAGAAACTGATCAATAATGTCAAATTCGTTCATTCAAATCCTTGTAACGGACTCTTTTAGAAGCTAATTGAGTCAATAGCAACCTTACAAAAACAGCGATCTTAACAAGCATCCTTTGCACTCGATCAATTGATAAGGTTTAAAAATAGGTAAATGTGTTAATGAGTATTACGAATGATTAAACAAGCTTTGCCTCGGAGAGAAAAATGCTCTACTTTTATTTCGCCTCGAGTGGTCTTAGTTTTTTAGCAAGCTTGTCCAGAATTCCATTAACAAATTTATGACCGTCTGTTACACCAAAAGTTTTACTTAATTCCAGTGCTTCATTGATGACGACTTTGTAGGGTATATCCATTCGCGATTGCAATTCATAACTTGCCAATCGCAACACCGCTAACTCGACCGGATTAATCTCTTCAAACTCTCTTTCTAGATAAGGGGTCAACAAATCGTCTAGCTCGGCAACTTTCGCTAATGTATTAACTAATACTTCTCTAAAGTACTCTATATCAACTTTGTTTTGATTAATTGTTTCTAGAAATTGTAACTCGATTTCATTGATCGGTGCGCCGCTCATATGCCATTGGTAAATGCCTTGTACAGCGTAGCGGCGGGCCTTTTTACGAGTTGAAGGTTTTTGAATCATGTATATAAACTCAGTTGGTGGAAATTATTCGCCAATTTGGTTAAAAAGGTTCACCATTTCCAAAGCACTTAGCGCTGCTTCCGCGCCTTTATTACCAGCTTTAGTACCTGCACGTTCAATGGCTTGCTCGATTGAATCAACCGTCAACACCCCAAATGCAATCGGTAAGTTTTGGTTGAGTGAAACTTGTGAGAGCCCTTTAACGCATTCACCAGCTACATATTCAAAATGGGGCGTGCCGCCACGGATCACCGCACCAAGTGCCACAATCGCATCATATTTTTCAGTTGCGGCAACTCTTTGTGCAGCAATCGGCATTTCATAGGCACCTGGTACTCGAATGATTTCAATATCCGACTCTTTAACCCCATGTCTTTTAAGGGCATCGACAGCACCATCAACTAGACTCTCAACAACAAAGCTGTTAAATCGCGCAACAAGCAACGCGTACTTCGCGCCATTTCCAATCATATTACCTTCGATGGTTTTCATACTATTCTCTCTTTTTGACAAACTCTATTTGAGCCAGCTTAATTTTTTCTAACCGTTCGCTATTTAAATATTCTATTTATCTTCAATGTATTCAACAATTTCTAGCTGGTAACCAGACAGTGCAATATACTTTTTCTCTGGGCTCAGCAAGCGCATTTTGTGGACACCCAACTCCATTAAAATCTGCGAGCCAATACCGACAGTCCGTGACGCCTTACTTGCAGCAGCTTGCGCTTTTACTGACTTCTTCGACTTCTCTGCACCGGCTAGGGTCGCTATTCTATCAATAATTGCCTCCGGTGACGATTGATTACCCAATAATAAAACGACACCTTTACCTTCCTCGGCCACTTTGGCCAAAGCCCGGTTCATGGTCCAGCTTCCTTGACTCTTCTTATCTTTGCCCAGCAAATCCGTTGCATAGTCCAATAAGTGCACTCGTACCATGGTTGCTTCTTCAGCGGATATTTCTCCCATAACCAATGCAACATGGGTTTGACCATCAATTTTGTCCGAGTAAGCATGCAACTTAAATTCGCCATATTCAGTCGGCCAATCCACACATAAGACTTCCTCGACAGATAATTCTGTATGCATCCGATAAGCAATTAAGTCAGCGATTGTACCAATCTTAAGGTTATGTTCTTGGGCGACTTTCTCCAGATCGGGGCGACGCGCCATACTGCCATCTTCATTAAGAATTTCAACGATGGTACCACTCGGTTCGAGCCCCGCTAATCGCGCCAAATCACAGCCAGCTTCAGTATGACCAGCTCTGTTCAACACGCCGCCGGGCTTTGCCATAATCGGAAAAATATGACCTGGCTGCACAATATCTTCGGGCTTAGCGTCGGAAGCCACGGCCGCTTGAATCGTTCTAGCTCTATCTGCGGCAGAGATTCCAGTTGTCACGCCGTCGGCAGCTTCAATCGATACCGTAAAATTTGTTTCAAAAGACGCTGCATTTTTTCCGACCATCAACGGCAACCGAAGTTGTTCGCATCGCTCTTGAGTTAGGGTCAAACAAATTAAACCTCTGCCATAACGTGCCATAAAATTAATATCTTCTGGTCGCACCATGCTTGATGCCATGACCAAGTCGCCTTCATTTTCGCGATCCTCATCATCCATCAAGATAACCATTTTACCTGCGGCAATATCCTCTATTAGTTCTTGGGCAGTATTCAATTGCATATTGTTAAAACTCGTTGTTGGTTAATTTTTTACACTGTTTTGAGCGTTGTAGTTCACTCAATTTTGAATCCTTTTTATTTTACAAAACCACTTTCGGCCAGTAACTGGTATGTAACATTGCTATTCACATCTTGGGTTTGTCCTTGTAACAACCTTTCCAAATAACGAGCCAGTAAATCAACTTCTAGATTAACTTTAACGCCGGGTTGCCACTCTTTCGCATTGGTTTCTTGGAGCGTGTGAGGGACCAAGTTTAACATGAAAGTTTCACCATCAATTTCATTAACGGTTAACGAGATTCCATCGACAGTGATTGAACCTTTTTTCGCAATGTATTTCGCGAGTTCCTGTGGCGCTTTGATCTGATACTGAATACTTCGCGACTCAGTTTTGACTGAAACCACCTCCCCAATACCATCAACATGACCACTGACTAAGTGTCCTCCAAGGCGGGTTGTTGGGGTCAAAGCTTTTTCCAAATTACATGATGCCCCTACAGCGATATCACCTAATGAGGTTAATTTAAGCGACTCACCTGAAACATCTGCAGTGTATGAGTGGTCGTCAAATGCAATGGCTGTCAAGCAAACACCATTGCAAGCAATACTGTCCCCCAAAGCGACGTCGGACATATCCAGCTTGCCAACATTAATTTTGAATCGCTTATCGCCTGATTTTGATTCTATCGATTCGATTGTACCAACCGATTCTATAATTCCAGTGAACATATTTTTTTATCTCGCCTCTGACTTGTCACTGACGCTCATTTTGTGAGTGTCGTGTTGAGTTAATCACCTTTTACCTGATAGGTCATACGGATATCATTGCCGACTTTACGCAAATCAGTCAGTTCCAGATCCACGATATCTTGCATACAGTCTAAATCAAGTGAGACAAGCCCCATCGCGGTGCTTCCCATCAGCTTAGGCGCCATATAGACAACTAATTCGTCAATAAGCCCAGCTTTTAAAAATGAGCCCGCTAGTGTGTGGCCAGCTTCAAGCAGAACGCTATTACACCCGACCTTGACCATTTCTTCCAATAAAGCGGGAAGAGCGTCTGTCGCAGACCAATTAACAATATGGTCATCGAGCGCGCTATCAATGGGGCGCCTTGTGACCCAAAAAACTTGGGTGTCGGCATTAAACACTTTTTCTTGGCCTGACGCTTTTTGGTTGGGATCAAGCAACACTCTTTTGGGCTGCTGGAAACCATTTTTGTTAGCTTCAGTAAACCAAGGGTCATCGTCCTCCATGGTGTCAGCAGCCCGGACGGTTAAGCTTGGATTATCTGCTATCACGGTTCCAATTCCGGTAATTATAGCATCTTGGCGAGCGCGCAGCTTTTGAACATCCGCACGCGCAGCAGGCCCTGTTATCCATTTACTTTTTCCATTGGCTAGTGCCGTTCGGCCATCGAGACTCATTGCTAACTTACAAATCACCCATGGTCGATTGCGCTGCATTCGGGATATAAACCCTTTATTGATTAGTTTTGCGGACGCTTCAAGTAAACCAACTTTTACTTCAATTCCTGCATCTCTTAAAATATCGAACCCTTTACCGGATACTCGCGGGTTAGGATCGCCCATTGCAGCGATAACTTGTTTAATACCCGCATCCACTAGCGCATTTGCACAAGGTCCAGTTTTCCCCATGTGGGCACAGGGCTCGAGAGTCACATAACAAGTCGCTCCTCGCGCCTTGTCACCAGCTTGTTTGAGTGCATTAATTTCCGCATGAGCTTGACCAAATTGCTGATGCCAGCCTTCACCGACAATCACGCCATCGTTAACAATGACGCAACCCACGCAAGGATTCGGTCTTGCGGTGTAAACGCCTTTTCGCGCCAACTGCAATGCCAGCGACATCATACGATGCTCGTCTGCTGTCCAGGTTGCTGTTGACTTGTTGGGTTGGTTCATAACTTGATGATGCAGTTGCACAAAGCTTGCTTAATCTTTCGATTCTAAGCGCTCAATTTCTTCTCGAAATTCACTAACGTCTTTAAAGCGACGATAAACCGATGCGAAACGAACAAAGGCGACTTGGTCGAGCTTTTTCAATGCATCCATGACCATCTCTCCGATAATTTGGGCGGATACCTCTCGTTCACCCAAACCACGAATCTGTGATTGAATTTTTAGAATGGATTTTTCCACATCTTCGACCGACACAGGACGCTTTTCAACCGCTCTCATGATCCCCGATTTCAGTTTTTGGTCATCAAAAGGTTGTCGGGTTCCATCGCCTTTAATGACCCTTGGCATCAGTAATTCGGCCCCTTCAAAGGTCGTAAAGCGTTCGCCACACTCTTGGCACTCGCGTCGGCGACGAACTTGATCGCCCTCAGCAACAAGTCGAGAATCGATTACTTTTGTATCGTGAAAAGAACAAAATGGGCAACGCATGGTGGCTCCAAATTCATAGTTAACTCATTCTTGCTCGCTATTAATCAACACTAAAGACCTAACTTGTGCCTAATAACTGATAAAAGTAACCGAACTACCAGTAATCCATAACAACTCGCAAGACAGAAACAACAAAGCCATTCCAACTGAACGTCGGAATGGCTTGCAAGTATACCAGCAAAAGTCGTTATTTGCCGTACACTGGAAATTTAGCCGTCAACGCTAACACTTTTTCTTTGGTGTCAGCAATAACTTGTTGGTTAGTAATATCGTCTAAAATGTCACAGATCCAACCGGCTAATTCAGTGCACTCCGCTTCTTTAAGTCCGCGAGTGGTGATAGCTGGCGTGCCCATTCTTAAACCTGATGTTACAAATGGTGAACGAGGCTCATTAGGTACCGTATTTTTGTTGACCGTGATGAATGCTTCGCCAAGTGCAGCTTCAGCATCTTTGCCAGTGATATCCTTATCGATTAAATCGATTAAAAATAGATGGTTGTCTGTTCCGCCTGAGACGATTTTATAGCCTCGCTCTTGAATTGTTGCGACCATTGCTTTTGAGTTGGCGAGAACTTGTTTTTGCATCGCTTTAAATTCATCGCTTAGGGCTTCTTTGAATGCCACCGCCTTGCCGGCGATAACATGCATCAATGGACCACCTTGTCCACCTGGGAATACTGCCGAGTTAAATTTCTTTTGGAGCGCTTCATTCTCTCGAGCAAGAATGATCCCGCCGCGAGGTCCTGCCAAAGTTTTGTGAGTGGTCGAGGTAACTACGTCTGCATGAGGGACCGGATTTGGGTAAAGTCCGGCTGCGACCAATCCAGCAACATGGGCCATATCTACTAGGAAATAGGCGCCAATTTTATCTGCAATTTCTCGGAATTTAGACCAATCAACCGTGCGCGAATAAGCCGAAAAGCCAGCCAGAATCATTTTTGGTTTATGCTCTAATGCGAGTGCTTCAACTTGGGCGTAATCAATGTAGCCATTCTCATCCAAACCATACTGAACTGATTTATAGATTTTACCGGAAAAGTTAACAGGCGAACCGTGAGTCAAATGACCGCCTTCATTCAAACTCATCCCCAACACGGTGTCGCCAGGCTCTAAAAGAGCAAGGTAAACCGCCGAGTTTGCTTGCGAGCCCGAGTGAGGCTGGACGTTTGCATAGTCCGCACCAAACAATTCTTTAACTCGCTCAATCGCTAAATCTTCAGCGATATCAACGTACTCACATCCACCATAATAGCGTTTATGTGGATAACCTTCAGCGTACTTGTTGGTGAGAACAGATCCCTGGGCCTCCATCACTCGAGCACTTGTATAGTTTTCAGATGCGATAAGTTCGATATGCTCTTCTTGACGCTTTTTTTCAGCTTCAATGGATTGCCATAAATCTGGGTCAAATTCTGCAATAGTTTGTTGGTTGTCTAACATGTCAATTCCCGCCAGTAATTACTCGAGGAGGAGCGAATCTTTTTGAGATACGCCTGAGGTCAAAAATTGCGCGTATTGTATAGTAAAAGACTGACCCTGTCGCCAATTTCATGAGCCTTTAAACAGAACGATTTGATCTAATTATCGACAATGCCATCTTCTGCTAATTAAAGCCAAAAACCGGCCCTTTTTCCGCTCGACTGGATAATTCGAAATCTTGCGCTAGACTTATACAAAGCGCGCTAAATCAATAAGTTAACATGAAGTATCCCAATTGGAAGGGGATCGTGCTAGGACTCCTCCTTGGACTCAGCGGTCACCTTGATGCCAGTGAATTAAAAATAGCCTATTTTGCTCAAGATCCGCCGAGTATCGTACCTTTATCGCCAGCATTTGATCCGGACTCTTACACCGTAATTGCGCAAATTTTCGATGGTCTGGTTTATCTAGATTTGAACGGCCATTTTCAGCCTGGCTTAGCAACCAGCTGGCAACCGCTTACTGATACGCGCTGGGTATTTAGGCTTCGCCGTGGCGTCAAATTTCATAATGGTGAGGACTTCAATGCGCAGGCCGTTAAATTCACTTTCGATTACATCTTAAACCCAGAAAATCAGGCTGGTAACAATTGGATTTTTAGCAGCCTAGAATCTGTCGAAACGGTGCCTCAAGATCCTTATGTAGTGATTTTTAATACCAAATTTCCTGATGGTCTTTTCTTGAATCGACTCAATCTTTTTTCTTCGATATGTCCGCCTAAATATATCCAAGAGCATGGCATCGAACATTTTCAACAATATCCAGTCGGTACGGGACCTTATCAATTTGAGAGCTGGCTGAGTAATCAGAGCATACGCCTTAAAAAGAACCCAAATTACTGGCAAAAAGGCTTGCCGCATATTGATTATCTCAATTATGTTATTGTCAAAACCAACGACTGGCTGGCAGGATTTGAAGATGGAACCTTAGATTTTATCCCAAATCTGAGTGGCAACAATACCGGGAAGTTAATGCGTCAATCGGTCAATCAAGCACGGATCATTAAAAGACCCGTCTTGGCAAGTTATTTTGTTTTACTCAAAAACCAAGGGGCGCTTGCCAGTCTGGATGTGCGAAAAGCACTCAACCATGCAATCAATAAAGATGACATTATTCGTTTCGCTGATTTTGGTAACGCGCTACCCATGTCATCAATTGGTAAGTCCGGAGAATTCGGGGCAAACCCGCAACTCACTCCCTATGAGTATTCTCCGAGGAAAGCGAGAACACTCTTAAAAAATAGTGGAGTGACTCTGCCAATAAAACTCAAAGCACTGGTCGCAGATACCGCAGTGCCAGCGGCAAAAATTATTCAACAGAACCTAAAAGTGATCGGCGTCGATTTGACACTTGAAATCGTGAGCCGCACCGAATGGTCTAACCGAGTCGTCATCCACAAGATAAAAACCGGGCAACGCCCTGATTATGACATGGTGATCAATTTCGTCGACAACCCAATGTTTAATCTCGCTTTTCACGCTGGGCTTTTTCTCGAGTCGGGCAGCCCATGGTCGCTTTTGGATTCTCCAGAATTCGATAAGCGCTTTACCTATGCCCTACAAGTTGTCGATCTAAGTGAACATGAAAAACGACTACAAGCCTTGGACAAATATGTTCATGATAACGCGCTTCTTTTGTTTACGACCCAAAAAATCATTACAGCGGCAGTCCGTAAAAAGTTTGATATTACTGAGTACAATACTACTGGCCACCTTAATTACGAAGTACTCACCAGAGCAAAGGTGGTTGAGTCAGAATGAGCCGTATTTTCAGGAGCTTATTTGCTAAGCTTCATTTTAAATTTTTAGTCCGAAGTATTTTTGTATTGACACTCGGCGTAGCAACCTTTGAAACTGCGAGCTTTTATCAAATGTCAAAAATGCTCCGCGAGCTGACAGTGCAAAATGTCCGCGTATCAGTTGAACAAGCAAGCAATCAAATTGAGAATGAATTGTCTCAGTTAAGTAGCGACGTTGAAATTATTGGCAGTTTACCCGCACTAGAATCATACTACCTCAATTTAAAATATGGACTTGATAGAGAAGCCGAAGAATATTTAAATTCAGTGATTACTTTTTTTAATAATCAATCAGTTCGTAATCCTGCTTATATCGGTTTAAAAATCTGTGATTTAAACGGCGGCTTATTAGCCTCTCAGTATATCTCAAACGAGGTCACGAATGATACGCTCAAGACAGTGTGTCAACTAGCCGATCACGAGAATAACTTTCTGTACCCAAGTCAAAGATTTATTGAAGCTTCCGAGAATTCGAGTCGACCACTCTTTATCTATAGTCAAGTTATCCGGCGCGCCCAAGAGCAATTGGGTATAATTGAAGTGTTTTATGATTTAACTGACTACTTTAAACATGTCGATAATACCAATATTAATAATTCTGGATACTTAGCGGTGGTTGACCTTGGAAGTAAACCACTATCGACCAATCAACCCAATCGCGTCGCAGAGATCAATGCACTTAAGCTGAGCCAATTTAAGACTGAAAATAATTTTACATCGCTCACACTTCAACCAAACAAGGATATTATCCTCTATAAAAATAGGCTTAAATCAATCGACTGGCGAATCATTGGCGTGATCGATGAGTCAGAAGTATTTGCCCCGCTATTCCGCCAAGCTAAGTTTGCAATCTGGTTGATTATTGCGATGATTGTTACCGAGGTTTTGTTTCTTAGCTTTTTCACCAAGAGATTAATAACGACTCGTATTAACTCCTTGCTTGAGGCAACGAAAAATATCCTCAGTGGTAACTATGACCTAAGAGTGTCGGAACATAGTAACGATGAGATTAGCGAATTAAGTCAAAGCTTTAATCAAATGACTAATTCACTCCAAGAAAAAATTAGTCAGCTGGAAATTGAGCGACACAACCTTGATGAAAGTCGTCAACAGCTAAAGAACATCTTGGATAATTCTTCAGCCATTGTAAACATTAAAAACACAACTGGTGAATACCGCCTCGTAAACAATGCTTTTCTAGATTTTTTTCAGTTAAGCGAAAGTGAAATTATAGGGAAAACGGATTTTCAATTGCTTGATACTCAGCTTGCCCGAGAGTTTCAGAAAAACGATGAAATCGTCATTGAAAATAATAAGCCTATGAGCTTTGAAGAAGATGCTGTACACGCCGACGGTAATCAACATACATTCATTGCGGTTAAATTTCCCTTAAAAAATAAAGCGGGTAATATTTATGCCATCTGTAGTATTGCCACCGACATCACCGAACGGAAAGCAGAAGAAAAAGCCCTGCAAGAGCTTAATGCAAAATTGAGCTTAAGTGATGCGGTAATTGAAAATATTATTGAGGGGATAGTCATTACCGATCCAGATTTTAACATCATCGATATGAACCCTGCGTTTGAGCGTCTTTTCGGTTATAGCCGCGCAGAATTGCTCGGCAATAAACCATCAATCATTCGCTCAGACTATCACGATGAAAATTTCTTTGACGAGCTCTACTCCAGCCTACAAGAGAAGGGAAATTGGCACGGCGAGATTTGGGAGAAAACTAAAGATGGTTCGGTCGTTCCACAATTGCTAACGGTCACTAGTATTAAAGATAGCGAAGGTAAAGTTACCCACTATACGGGAATTTACGCAGATATTACTGATCTAAAAGAAACCGAAGCAGAGCTCCAAAAACTAGCTCACTTTGATTCATTAACCGGTCTACCTAATCGAGTTCTCCTGGAAGAACGAACTTCACAAGCAATACTGAGAGCGAAAAGAGGTAACTACAATGTCACCATGCTATTTATCGATTTAGATAATTTTAAATATATCAACGATACCTTAGGACACGATGTCGGTGACGAGCTATTGAAGAGCTTGGCAGAGCGCTTTAATCAACTATTGCGCAGTACAGATACGCTTGCCAGGCTGGGTGGCGATGAGTTTGTACTACTGCTCAGCCAAACCCATCATCCCGACGATGCCGGGGTTATTGCCAGTAAACTTAAAGCTGCAGCTAGTCAGCCTTTTAATATTAATGAACATGAACTTTACGTTTCGACCAGCATCGGTATTGCGGTATTTCCAGACGATGCACTTACCACTGGAGGGTTATTGAAGTGTGCAGATATGGCAATGTATGCAGCAAAAGAGTCGGGTAAAAATAATTTTCATTTTTTCTCAGAGAAACTCAACCATGCCGCAGTTGACCGTCTCCGGACCGAAAAAGCCTTACGAGCGGCAATAGAGGATGATGCATTAGAACTTTATTACCAACCTCAAATATCACCGAGAGACAATTCAACTATCAAAGTCGAAGCCTTGCTGCGATGGCGAAACCAGGGTGAGTTTGTTCCTCCTGACTTATTTGTACCGATTGCTGAAGAGAGCGGCTTAATCGTAGTACTTGGTGAGTGGATTGTTGAGCGAGCAATTAAAGATCTTAAAGTAATTAATCAAAATTGTGAGTCACCTATCGGACTTTCTATTAATTTATCAGCGAGACAGTTCAGGCACCATGACCTTGCTAAAACATTAGCCAGCATTGTTAACAAGGCAGGAATCGCCCCTTCACTGGTTGAATTTGAAATCACCGAAGGGCTGCTTGTCGATGATTTTAAGCTAGCTGAGAAAATACTATATGAAATTAGAGACTTTGGCTTTTCAATTGCACTTGATGATTTTGGCAAAGGCTACTCAAGCCTCAGCTACCTTAAATACTTCCCAATCGACACCCTAAAACTCGATAGAGTTTTTATGACAGACTTGACCAATGATCAACGTACCCAAGCCATCGTAGAGGCTTCAGTCAGTATGGGACAAGCGCTAGGAATGAAAGTTGTATGTGAAGGTGTGGAAACTAAATCCCAATTCGACTTCGTAAAAGCCATTGGTGATGTATCGATTCAGGGATACTACTGTTCCAGGGCACTTCCGGTCGAAGAGTTAATTCGTTTTATCACTAAAGCGGTTGCTTAATTTTATTCGACGCGACAAAGTCCTGATGAGTTCAAATAAAGAATCACCACCAGCTATCTACCTCGTCATTGAGATCGGCCTGACAAGATTTTAATTGTCGATTATAGGTCGCAGCTCTATTTTTTACTTTCGTCGCAACTTTCTTAAGCCATGGTTTTTTATTGTAGGTCTTTCGTTCATAACCACCTCGACCTTCGTGGTAGGCAAGATATTGACCATAGGTATCCCACTTAGAAAGCTTTAAGCGTTTTTGACTACCATCGGTATACCAGCCGATAAAATCTATCGCATCCTCAAAGTCATCTCGATCTGCACCGCTGTTACCAGTTTGGGTGGTATACTCTTCCCAGGCAGGATCTTGCGCTTGTGCATAGCCATAGGCTGAAGAAGAACGCGGTAACGGGATGACCCACAAGAACCAATCTCTTTCGGGTTGCGCATCATCGACGAAGCGCGACTCTTGATGCATGATAGCCATCATTACATAGATTGGCGTTCCCCATTTATGCTGTGCGTCCCTGGCTGCTTCATACCAATCAGTCTCCCCCCAAAAAATATCGCAAATATTGTTTGGATTACTTGGCCGATAAGTGGCGCAGCTGGTTAGGACGATAATTAGGCAGAATGCGGTAACAATCTTTAGCAGGTACTTCATAAATAAATCGGTCTTGTTAAATCTTCAATCATCATAACAAAGGATTAACCAAAGATTAAACAAATGATCTATAATCTCCAACGATTAATTAGGGCAAAAAAGTGTTTTGTTGAGGTCATTATTAGAAATCCAAGAGCTATAGGAATATTCGACTCGGGAGCCGGAGGGTTAAGCGTTTTAAAAGCGGTTAATCAGGTAATGCCATCAGAGAATATCATCTATGTTGCAGACACCCTCCATTCGCCTTATGGCACACGCTCGCAAGGCTTTATCGAATCTCGAGTCTTAGAAATTGCCGAGTTTTTGGTTAAGCAAAATGTCAAAGCGATTGTCGTTGCTTGTAATACTGCGACCGCTGCGGCCATTAATCATATTAGAAACCTTTACCCGATTCCAATTATTGGCTTAGAGCCAGCGATAAAGCCCGCGCTCGAGATGACCAAAGTAAAAACAATAGGCGTTTTAGCAACGCAAGCGACTCTTGAAAGCGAAAAATACCTCAACCTAAAATCCCAATTGCAAGGCGATAATCAAATAATCGAAAAAGCATCTAGCTACTTTGTTGAATTAGTTGAAGCCGCAAAATCGATTGATAAACAAGAAGAAGCACGGATTGCTGACGAGTTAGCTGGGTTCATTGGCCAAGTCGATTGCTTAGTCTTGGGGTGCACTCATTATCCATTTTTGACAACAACCATTCGCAAAATAGTCGGAGAGAAAGTCAAAATTTTCGAGAGCGCTCTACCGGTTGCTAACGAATTGGCGAGACGTATCAAGGACCAGCAAAATGCAAGCGGTTCTGGAGAAATCCAATATTATTCATCCGATCCAGAGTTGGCCAAAATTACTTTCAATAACTTGTTAGAGCAAGAGGTCGCTGTGTCTTTATTTGACGGCAATGCTAAGTCATAAAGAGATAGATAAACACAAAAAATATGGGTACGTGCGCCATGTACAAGGTCAAGCTATGACGACCAGTTAACGCCAGAGTTTGACTCACAAAGTCTTTCGCATGCCAGCTTTTAATCGGGGCTAATTGAGGTTTATGGACGACAAAATGACCAATAAAAATACCAATGAGAACTAATCCAAACCAGGGAAATAGAGGAACATAATCTAATGTCACTGGACCTCGAGTTACCATGCCTATCCACCACAGTCCAGCTTGATTGAAGATTGGGTTTGCATAATTAAATCCCAGCCAAATAATCACGGTACCAAGAATTAAGTTGACCCACACTAAGCGAACAAAAACCAATCCCAAAATACTTGCGACAAAGATAAACTGAAGAATTCCGAAAATGACAGTTCGAGAAGGAGCGATTATATAGGTAGTTAAACTTAATGCTAATCCATAAAAAAACAATTGTGCAAGTCTTCGATAGTAGCTCTTTCGCTTGAGACCGCGCTCCCAAGCGATTTTTAAACTCACGCCAACTAAGCTCAAAAACATCGTCACGATAACGATTCGAAAAGCAGCCCAATTAGCATTGTAAGAAAAATCTAAAAACGCTATTCGAAACTCTTTTAATAAAAAGCAGAAATGAAAGATCATCATTTGGACAACAGCAAGGCCACGTAAGACGTCGACAATCTCAAAGCGGTTTTTATTAGGTCTGCTAAAGTAATCTACAACAAACCTGACGAGTGGATTCTGTGTTTTTATCATTCGATTCAACTAAAAACGCCATTAGCTTACAATAATATCGAAAGCCAATGGCGACATTATTATATCTAGTTTATTAGCTTATTTTACGGTACTTAATTCTAGTCGGTGCATCCGCCTCAGCCCCTAAGCGACGTTTTCGATCGGCTTCGTAGTCGGCATAATTGCCCTCAAACCAAACCGTTTTGCTATCGCCCTCATACGCGAGAATGTGAGTAGCGACTCGGTCGAGGAACCAACGATCATGGGATATAACGACCGCGCATCCAGGAAATGCCAACAAAGCTTCCTCAAGGGCCCTGAGCGTCTCAACATCTAAATCATTTGTTGGTTCATCGAGTAATAGCAAATTTCCACCAGAACGTAATAATTTAGCGAGGTGGACTCGGTTGCGCTCTCCCCCCGACAAGTCTTTAATAAATTTTTGTTGATCACCACCTTTAAAATTAAATCGACCGACATATTGACGAGATGGGACTTGATAGTTGCCAACCGTAATAGTATCTGAGTCATCAGAAATTTCTTGCCACACGGTTTTGTTATCATCGAGACTATCGCGAGACTGATCAACATAAGCAATTTGTACGGTTTCACCAACTTTTAACTCGCCAGCATCAGGCGTTTCTAATCCCGTGAGCATCTTGAACAATGTTGATTTACCTGCACCGTTAGGACCAATAATGCCGACGATTCCGCCTTGCGGTAAGCGAAAATTCAAATCCTCGACTAAACATTTATCACCAAAACTCTTCTGAATGTGATCCGCTTCGATAACTTGACTACCGAGTCGAGGCCCTGGCGGAATATATAGTTCTTGGGTTTCATTACGCTTTTGAAACTCTTGCGAAGACAATTCTTCGAAACGATTCAAACGCGCTTTGCTTTTCGCGTGGCGGCCTTTTTGATTTGAGCGAACCCATTCCAGCTCTTCTTTCATCGATTTCATCCGCGCAGTTTCGCGCTTTTCTTCAATCTCAAGACGCTTCTCTTTTTGTTCCAGCCAGGAAGAATAATTCCCCTCCCATGGTATGCCCTCACCACGGTCAAGCTCGAGTATCCAACCGGCTACATTATCTAAGAAATAACGATCATGCGTTATTGCAACGACGGTTCCTTTAAAGTCCTGTAAAAAACGTTCCAACCAAGCGACTGATTCTGCATCTAGATGGTTAGTCGGTTCATCTAGCAACAACATATCTGGTTTGGACAGCAATAACTTACATAAAGCGACGCGGCGCTTTTCTCCGCCTGATAAATGCTTTACTTCGGCCTCCCAAGGCGGTAAACGCAGGGCTTCGGCAGCCTTTTCTAGCATTCTATCGACTTCCCAACCACCAACACTATCGATCTTATCTTGTAGCTCAGCTTGTTCTTTTAATAAAGCATCAAAATCAGCTTCCGGATCAGCAAATGCATTACTCACTTCCTCAAACCGGTTAAGGATATCCTTAATTTCCTTAATCCCTTCCTCGACGTTACCTCTAACATCCTTGGTTTCGTCGAGTTGAGGTTCCTGCGGTAAATAGCCGATTTTGGTACCTTTTAAGGGAATCGCTTCGCCTTCAATATCGGTATCAATTCCAGCCATGATGCGTAATAAAGTCGATTTACCCGCGCCATTCAAGCCGAGTACCCCAATCTTGGCACCAGGAAAAAAAGACAAAGAAATATTTTTTAATATGGTTTTTTGAGGTGGGACTATTTTGCTGACCCGATTCATGGAATAGATGTATTGTGCCATTTGAGTGCTCTACCTTTTACTCAGCAGTTTTTTAATTATTGAAAATAGGCGTTCTGTTGATAATTCTCAATTCAAGCTCGCCTGAAACCTTGTACCAAATTCTTAATTGTCAGACAATGGCTGCCAATTAATAATGAAATCTTGGATTAATAAATGCGTTGTTACCGTGTAATTTTTACCTGTTTTGTGGCCTGTAGCCTATTGATAACACCATTAAGCCGCGCTTCTGAATCAATAGAAGCTGATAAACCAATGATACATCAAATTTACGAGCTTGTTGACCAAAGAAACGCCGAATCGCTCGTCTTTGATCAAGCATTGCAAAGCCAGGATAAAATTATCCAAAAGACAGCGTTATTGGGGTTGGCGAGAATCGGGGGACAAATCGCTTTAGAAAAAATAACACCGATGCTAAATAACGATAGTTCAGAATTAAGAAAACTGGCAGCTCTCGGTGTTGGGCTGAGTCAACAAAAAAACGCAGCGGAGTTACTATGGCAACGCCTTGAAAAGGAGAAAGACCTCCAGGTTAAACATGAGCTATATCTCGGACTGGGCAATTTAGCGCCAGACAATCTAATCACCCGCATGCTTGCAAGGCTCGACAAAGAACAGCAACCCGAAACTATCTCCGCAATGTTTCAAGGGTTAGCGATTGCATTGGTATTTAATCGCGAACTTAAAGACGATTATCAAAAGATTGACTACGCTAAATTATTAGGCCTGTTTGCCAAAGGCGATACTTCACATGCAATGATCGGTTATTTCCTTAACCGAATTCCCGGAATCGAAAATTTTCTAACGGTTAATGACTTGTTAAACAT
This sequence comes from Aliikangiella marina, assembly GCF_007004765.1. GTDB lineage: Bacteria > Pseudomonadota > Gammaproteobacteria > Enterobacterales > Kangiellaceae > Aliikangiella > Aliikangiella marina. The sequence goes on along the minus strand of NZ_VIKR01000003.1, from coordinate 607,374 downwards.
TAGTCAACAAGAATTGAGCGATGAGGCCAAGGCCAACCTTGCTCGACTCACCGCCAAAATAACTCAAAAGGGCAACGAAAAAAATCGTGAAATTTTGGCTTGGTTATTAGAACAAAGTGAGTCATCGAATATCGCCGTTCAACAAGAAGCACTGCGAGCGATGCGTCATTTAACCAGCATCCCACAAGCACTTATTCAACTCGGTAAACACACTAAATCGACTAATCCAATAGTCGCTCACACAGCGCTCAGCACTCTGGCTAATTCAGAGTTAGCAAGCGAAGAGATGATCGCTTTGTTCAAAGGTCAACTTAAACATCAGAATGATGCGATGGTTGTTGAAGCGATCAGAGGTCTACTCAAACGACAAGAAAAAGATGAGATGAGCTGGGTCGTTCAATTGTTACGCCACCCAAGTAGTTATGTAAAGATCAGTTTGATTAGTCAACTCAACGCCAAGTCACAAGATGACTTCAAAAATACGATTAAATTTTTTACGACAGATCCCAATAAAGAAGTTGCTGCCTACGCTAAAAGAGTTGTAGACAAAGTTGCAACACCTAAAAACGTTCAGGCTATTTCTCCGTCTTTTTCAGAGGTATCAAAAACAACTAATCAAATAGTCACGTTGAAAACAACTGTTGGTAAAATAAAAATTCAATTGTTGGAATCAGCACCATATACCGCGTGGCACTTTATGCGTAATGCGCGAGAAGGCACCTTCAATAACGCCTATTTTAGTCGGGTAATTGGTAATTTTGTAGCCCAAGGAGGAGACTCAATCGGCGATTTAAGTGGCGCCAGCAACCAAACGATTAGAGAAGAAATTAGTTTCTTAAATCATGAGCCAATGACAGTTGGTATGGCTACGTCAGGCAAAGATACCGGTACTTCCCAGTTTTTTATCAATACAGGACGTAACTTTCATTTAGATCGCAACTACACCGTTTTTGGAAAAGTCATCGAAGGCCAAAAGGCTGTTATCCAAATGACAAATGGCGCTAAGATACTCAGCATCGAGACAAATTGATCGGGCATTCTAACATTAGCCCATTCATATATTGGCTAGTCGTTAGCTGATTTATTTTAAAATTTCCTTATTTGAGATTTTATAATGGGGCATAATTTTTAGATGTAAGCCTGTGGTATCAAGATGAACTTGCCTTTTAGCGTTTATTTTCGAAGCATTGTTAAACCAATGTGCTTTTCGGGTGTTCAAATACTCGGGTGATCAACTACTCGGCTGTTCAATCATTAAGCTATCTACCATTTAAGCTCTGGTAGATAGCTGTGCAATCAAATCATTAAACGGTCAATAATTGCCGATTATTCGACAACTTCACCATCAGCGTTCATCAATACAATTTCGCCTAACTCCAGCGCTTTTATTTTAGATTCAATTTTCGCTCGATCACCAACAACAACCCAAATCAGCTTCTCAGGACTTAACACAGACTTTGTTACATCCGCGATTTGTGCTTGATTAACTTGGCGAACATTTTTGGCGTACTGATCCCAATAGTCAGGAGAGTAATTAAAGCGCACCATTTCTGCCAAAGATTCTTCTACTGCGCCGTTTGTTTCCCAGCGACCAGCAAGTGTCAGAGTTTGAGCGTCTTTTGCGCGAGCAATCTCTTCATCGGTTGGAGGGGATTCACCGCCAATTTGTGTGAATTCTTTGTAGATTTCTTGCATTGCTTCGCTCGTCTTATCACTTTGAACCGGAGCATACGCAATATAAGGACGCTGCCCATTAGCATCCATTAAGATTGTGCGTGCACCATAAGCCCAACCTTTATCCTCTCTCAAGTTCATATTAAGTCGAGAGTTGAAACCGCCACCCAAGACTTCATCCATTACCGTAAAAGCAAACTCCTTTTGATTACTTTTAGGCGGTGCGATATGTCCGGCAAAGATTATCGATTGCGCCGACTCAGGGCGATCAATTAGGTAGACTTTCGATTTATCTTGATGCGCTACCTGACTAATATTGATTTGTCGAGTGACGCCGACTTCCCAATCATCAAAAGAGTCCTCAAGGTTTCTTTTTAATTCCGCCATTGAGATGTTACCAACAACAACGAGTGTCGCATTATTCGGTCTAAACCAAGTACTATGAAATTTCTTTAAATCATCCGTCGTCATGGATTTAACCGTGGACTCAAAGCCCGACCCAGTCATTGGTAGACCGTAAGCGTGGTTCTTGCCGTATATTAGCGACGGGAATACTCGTAAAGCCATACTCACTGGACGAGCTTTTTCTTGTTTAATTGTTGCTAAGCGCTGGGCTTGTAGGCGTGTAAATTCATCTTCAGGAAAAGAGGGGTTCATTATTACATCAGCAAAAATATCCAGTGATGCTTCAAAATTTTCCGTCAAAGTTGACATAGAGACGGTGGACACATCTAAGTTGGAAGAAACATTGAGCTCGGTTCCAAGCATTTGAAGCTCTCTACTGATTCCCAGAGCGCTCCGACTATCAGTGCCCTCATCCATCATATCAATCGTCATACTCGCCGTGCCTGGCGCGGCCAATTGATCTGCCGCATAACCGGCCTCTATCATCATACGCATGTTAATAACCGGTACTGAATCTCTTTGGGCAAGAATCACTCTCAGTCCATTACTTAGAGACTCTGTCTCATACTGTGCAAACCGCGTTGTAGGCGACTCAGAAGGAACAGGTATCTTGCTACGATCAACCTTATTTTCCGAAACTTTACCTTCATCAAAAGGATGAACTTCCAAGATAAACTGACCGGCTTTCATCCATTCGTTGGCGACGTTAGTCAGCGACTTGATATTCGCAGCATTCCAACGTGCGAGCGTCGTTTTATAAAAATCAGGTTGTCCCATGTATACCTGGTTAAAGGCTAAAGTATCTGACTTACCGCCGAAACCACCGATACGTTCATTACCCCGAATAAACGCGGCTCGACGTTCTGTAACAACACGCTTGATTTCTTCGCGAGTTGGACCTTTGCTGAGAAACCTTGAGACTTCATTATCAATTGATTTTTCAATTTCTGACAAATCTTTACCCGGCAATGCTGTCACTTGGATACCAAATATTCCCGAGATTTCTAAAGGAAAAGCAAAAGCGGCAACATCTGAAGCAACTTGCTCATCATAAACCAGACGCTTGTATAGTCGAGAGTTTTTCCCCTCAGATAAAATACCTGCAACTAAATCTAGTTCTGTCGACTCAAGACTGCCTATCGAAGGCATTTTCCATAACTTATAAATCCTTGATTGAGGGACGCGATCTTGCATTGTTAATCGCACATCCTCTTCAAGCTTAGCTATCCATTGGTCACTTTTAACTAGCGGTGGTCCAGAAGGGATGTGTCCAAAAAAGTGTTCAACTCTTTGCTTAACCGCTTCAGGCTCAACATCACCCGCGATGACCAAAGTCGCGTTCGCTGCACCGTAATAAGTTTTAAACCAATCATAAACATCTTCTAGACTCGCCGCATTGAGATCCTCCATTGAGCCAATCACTGAGTGTGCATATGGGTGGCCTTTAGGAAACATATTCTCAAATATTGTGGTTACGACCTTGCCATAAGGTTGATTTTCACCTTGGCGTTTTTCGTTTTGCACAACACCTCGCTGTTCATCTAGTTTCGCTTGATCGATTGCACCGAGCAAATGCCCCATCCTGTCAGACTCCATCCACAGCGCCATATCGAGTGCATTTTTTGGAACGACTTGAAAATAGTTAGTGCGATCAAAATTGGTGGTACCATTCATTCCTGTTGCACCAACACGATCAAAGGGTTTGAAATAGTCGTCATTGTAATTTTCACTACCATTAAACATTAAATGTTCAAATAGGTGTGCAAACCCTGTCTTACCCACTTTCTCATTTTTCGAACCAACGTGATACCAAACATTGACCGCAACTATGGGCGCTTTTTTATCTTGATGTACGATCAGCGTTAAACCGTTATCAAGCTCATATTTAACAAATGGAATATCAACACCCACTTTTTGTTTTGCCGCGATTGGCGTAACAAAACAGCTTAAAATCAGTGCCAATAAGACTAGCTTACTTTTAAAGCTTGTTGTGACAAACATTGTTTTCTCCTTCTCCGATATTCCAATTTGCTCGACTTGCTTATTATTCTATTTGACGAATTTTATTTGAATAACCTATATAATTTTCTTAACGGGCTCTTATATTGTTTTTATTAAATTTTAAAGAAGCCCTACTACCATAAAGCCCAAATATGTTCCGGCAGCGTTACCAATAGTACCGATTAATATTGCTGGTACAATTAATTCTTTGCGACCAAATGTTTCAGCCAGCGCCATAGCGGTAGTCCCACCACCAATATTAGCTTGCGACGCAATCGCAATCATTTGCCAATCATTAACTAACAATTTACCGACAAAAATAACCACTAAACCATGTATTAAAACAACACAGGCTACAAAGAGTAACAATGTAAATCCGATTTCTTCTAAGTTATTGATAGCCGCAAATTCACAAAACGCACCGATGACGGCTAAAAATAAATACACTAAATATAGACCCAACAAGTGGCTGCCTGGTAGCTCATGAAAGTACTTGGTTTGCGCTAAGGCAAGACCAATAGTGGTGATGACTAAAATGGAAGGAATCACGGGCCAAAGGGACGATACATATTCGGACAACAGCAAAGCAACCAAAGCAGTTGGAATCAGTACCATTAAACTTGATAAGTTAGTGGTTTCTTGATGGGTTGTTTGATGCGACGCTGCTATCGATTTTTTATCGCTACCCGTTAATTTCTTACTAGGCCAAAATGGCTGCATTATTTTGGGAATGGCTAAGGTTATGAGTATCCATAAAGTGGTCATCACATTATCAGCCGCCACAGTACCGGCAAATAACACCCCAGATTCATTAACTTTATAATGTAAGGCAATTGCATTGAAATTGACACTACCGCCGGTGTAAGTACCCGCGATCATTCCCGCAATTGCTGGTGCTACCTCTCCCAAAACACTCTCAGGACTGATAATGAACATCGCAACGAAAACACCAATTACAGTAGCAACCGAACCCAAAGCAAATAGAATCAGCATGGGAATGCCGGCAGATTTAATCTTTTTTAAATTAACGCCTAAAGTTAAAAAAAAGATTGATATCGGGGCGATATAATGAAAGATGTGACCGTAAAGCGGTATACTATTTGATGCGCTCGGAATGACGCCAATATTGGCTAATAATGCTCCTAAGATAATCGCGATCAGTGCCGTGCCGAGCGGCTTGCCATAGCGCGTTAACGCTAGCTTCTCAGCCAGTAGAATAATCAGCCCCAATACTGCAGCAACAACCAAAGCAGAATGCATTGATTCCATAAATCGACCCTATTATTATTTATTGTTCTGCAGTAGCGTAAAACAAACAGTCGTTAGTTGCAATTTCGCAGGTTGTGGTTACCATGAAGAGTTGGAGCTTTTGGCCGGCAAAAAGACAGCCATTTTTTATTTCGATCACGCGATGAATTTGATCGTTACCTTGCTCATCAATGGCTTTTAAAGGAAGGGGTTGGGACTCATCATACCAGCCGAGGAACTCGCCTGCTGGTGTATACTGCTGGTTTAAAGTTTCAACATCTGCTCGCAAAGTAATGTCTGTTGTCGGTAACCGAGTATGCGAAAAACCTACCGATGCATCTTCAACTAACTCAACTCTTAATGGATGTCGATGAACTTCAACTCGGCCTGCATGATGGTCGAAAATATATTCTCTCGTGAAATATTCATGTAATCCATCGGTCGCTACTTGGTGAGAAAAAATTTCATTCGCACCACCGCATTCAATAGTCGCAATCGGCGCGCTAAAGTCGAGTTCCATGAGCGCACCAACATGCAGCCCGGTTAAAATCAGCTTTTGTGAAAATAAAGAAACCAGATCAAGTACATTATCACTCTCGCTCAACGCCACTCCAAATGCTGGACTGGCTCCTGAAGTATTGTGCAAATCAATAACCGCTTCGGGTTTGACCTCTGCAACGGCCTGTTTAATCTGTCTCGCTCTGTTGGCTACCTCTGATTGGTCACTATCGGGTGCATCAAAAAAACGGTTTAGGTCTTCATTGGTATTTAAATAACGATTGGTAAAAATGGGCTTGGTGCGCGCCGCCTCTGGATTACAAATTAATACTCTCACGTTAGTGGCTGGTACCGACTGGCTTCTTAACCATAGGTGACACGCGATAAAACCAGAAGGTTCGTTGCCATGAATTAATGTTGTAACAACCCGAGTCCGACTAGTGTCCTTTCCTTTGAGATCAAAAATGGTTAATCCCGTTAGTTGCCGTAAAAACCCTAACGCCGTCGGCTCAATTTGCGAGCGAAAACTATCATCATAGTAAGTTATTTCTGGATTGAGTACCTTCATTTCCAACAACGTTCCCATTCGCTAACCGGTTGTCCTCCCATTTGATTGACAAAGTATCGATCAAGCATTTGTGCGCAGGCTTGGTGATTGTCCATGGATTTTCTCAAATGTCGCAAGGTTTGTTTCTTCCAATGTGCGCCGTTAATACCAGTCGCTAATCGTCGCTGAATAATATTTAAGAATTTATCTCGCTCAGCTCTCTCTACATTGATTTTGGCTAGACCATCATTGGCAATTTGAAGCATGTCGTCTATCACATTTTTCAAAGGTAACTCTTGTGGTTTATTTTGATATTTTTGTGGCCATAATATCGTCGCATCTAATCCTTTCTTAGCGGCACGATAAAAATTATATTCTGCAAAGCGAAATGGAATACGCGCCATGTATTCGTCGACTCTGTCAGCAAGCCCCATTGCCATACCGATCGAAAAGGCAGCATTTGCAGCCATATCTAATGCCGTTGGTCCAGCTGGTAAGGCTCTAAACTCCATTCTCACATGACCATTACCTTGATTTGAATAAACAGCGCGATTCCATGGCCAAGTAGTCCCCATGTGCAAGTTTAATTCTGCCAGTTCGGGAACTTCCAAAGCGGGATCGGTATCGTATAATTCCGGAAAAATTGGCTGATAAAGATTGACCGTTTCCGAAAATAATTCCCAGGCACTTTTTCGCACCCAACCATGACCAAACGTGACTCTTGAGGGTTGTCGCCATCCGGAGGCATCCGGAATACGGTTGTCGATTGACTGTTTAAATAGCACCACCCGAGTCTCATCCCAGAGACAATTACCCAATAAAATTCCGGAGTTTGCACTCACTCCAAGAGCCATCGGTAAGGTGAGTTGAGCAGCGTTAAATACATTGGCAAACTCATCTGGCTTGGTCATTAAATGAACTTGAAATGAAGTGTTGGCACCTTCAACGCAAACTTCCGAAGAGAAAAAATCGACCGACTCTTCGCCTTCAATTTTAATATGGAAAGGTTCTCCCCGTTGTTTAAGCAATTCGCGACCTAATACTCGATAGCGACCGATATCAGTCATGTATTTATTCGACAAATGTTTTTCTTGTAAGGTGGGTAAAATACCTACCGCTAGCGGGCGTGTATTAATTTGCTCTGCGGTCGACCAAAGATAGTTGAATTTTGTTAGCATCTCCTTAGTGAGATTGCTGAAAGGTTTACCTGCGGCTTTAACCGGTGAAAGGTTTATTTCAAGATTAAATTTATTTAATTCTGTTTGAAACTGCGAATCATTGAGCATGTCTAACAATTGAACATTGACAGGACTGACATCGCTCTTGTCGTCCATTAAGTAGACTTCCAGCTCTGCGCCTATACAAGGTTCATCGGTTCCAAAACCTGGCCTTGCTATGACTTCCTTGAGCAAGTCGACCTGATCATGAATTCTTTTATTGAACTGTTCGTAATCGCTAGCAGAATATTCACGCTCGGTTATATCACGCCCCATAATACCCCCTTCGCCTTATTGTTATGATGACAATACTACAATATGCCAAGACAGCACAATATAATCTGGATCAACAAGTTGGGTATAAGAGCGGTGAATTTTTAAACAATCAATCGGCGGATTTAATCAAGGGTTTAATTAATGCTTCTAATCCATTAATTTTGATTTCCAGCGTTAAAGCCATCAGGCGCCCAAGCTGCCCTTCAGGAAATCCTTTTTCTGCAAACCATAATAAATAAGGCTCGGGCAATTCAATCAGTCTCATTCCTTGGTGTTTACCAAATGGCATGTTGGTATTGGCTACTCGTACCAAGTCTTGTTTGTCGAACATTATCTTTTTTTCTTCTTAAATGCTTTTTTACGGGCTGCTTTTTTCGCTTCTTTTTCTCGTTTCTCTTGCTCAACAACCACTAGTTCGTTAGTAATCATCTCCGGCGTTTCAAGACTGATCTTGCCGATTGAACCACTGCGGTATTCATGGATGAGAATTTTACAAACACGATCAAGATCGACTCGACCACCGGCCTTGAGACAACCTCGTTTTCGACCGATTTCTTCCAGCAGCTGAAGCGTATCAGAGGGATTAAAGTCGAGTTTAAAGTGCTCGTTTAATCGGTCTGGGTAATACGCGGCAAAATAATCGACTGCGTAAAACGCGATATCATCATAAGCAAGTGCAGTATCTTTAATTGCTCCAGTGATTGCGAGACGATAACTACTATGACGGTTTTCTATCTTAGGCCACAAAATTCCAGGCGTATCATGCAAGGTCACTTTTTCCGCTAAGTCTATACGTTGCTGTCTCTGAGTTACCGCCGGCTCGTTGCCAACTTTCGCGATAGTTCTACCTGATAAGATATTGATAATAGTCGATTTACCAACATTCGGGATTCCCATAATCATGGCTCTCACCGACTCCCCCTTTTCCCTCCTTTGCGGTACCATTTTATGGCATAAAGGAATGATTTTTTTAACCAGTTCGGGTTGATTGGAGGTCACTGGTAAGGATTTGACGCCTTGTTGACTATCGAGATACTCGCACCACAGGGCGGTGGTCTTATCATCAGCCAAATCAATCTTGTTGATTACTTTGATTATTGGCGTGTTCAGGCCTTTGTGAGAGGATAGCTCAGCAATCACCGGATTAGCGCTGCTAAATGGGATTCTTGCATCGACCACTTCGATAATGACATCAATCCCAGGCAATGCCTGTTTGATTTCTTTTTGGGCCTTGTGCATGTGCCCGGGATACCATTGAATTGTCATCGAATCGCTTAGTTGATTAACTGAATCGACATTTTACCTTATCTGTAGGATTCCCACACCCAACAACTTTGATTAATTTTGACTCAAAAATGCGGTCAAAATTTAGTTTTATATGCTAAATTTAGTAGATAGTTTTTTAACTCGACCTAAAATCATGTCCGATCAAGAGCGAAGACACTTTAATCGCGTGCAATTTGAAGCTGAAGCGGTATTCATCATCAATGAAGAGCCGGTTGAATGCCAAGTGATCGATTTATCCTTGCACGGTGCGCTCGTTAAAATTAATCACCTCGACCCACTTGATAAAGAGTCTGATTTTGAATTGAGAATACCACTAAGTGATGACCCTTCAGCGCTGATATCAATGAACCTTAAATTGACTCACCAGGACGGCGGCTCTTTAGGTCTTGAATGTCGTCATATCGATCTGGATAGCATTACTCATTTACGCCGTTTAGTGGAACTCAACTTGGGCGACAGCCAACTACTTGAAAGAGACTTTGAGTCCCTCAGTCATTCTTAGTGGCAGACAGCCACTAGCAATAACCCACCAATAACTCATCGTGATCAACTGCCTGCCGGTAAATCCGCTTTTATAGCTTCGCACAAATACCTGTCCCCAATTAATCATTTATACCGATTGGCGACGTACCAGGTTGAAGGAGAACCAGCAGTACGATTAGACCTCCCCGAGTGCACTGATCGCTTCGCTTAAATGATTCACACCAATCGTTTTTATGCCTTGCATCGACTTTTTAGGTAGGTTTGCCTGAGGCACTATCGCGGTTTTAAATCCATGCTTTTTGGCTTCTTTGATACGTTCCTGTCCGTTTGGCACCGGTCTGATTTCTCCAGCCAACCCTAACTCGCCGAAGACAATTAAGTCTTGCGGTAATACTTGATTTCGAAGACTGGAGACTACTGAACTCACTAACGCTAAATCAGCACTAGTCTCCATGACTCTCACACCACCGACAACATTCAGAAATACATCTTGATCATGACAAAAAACGCCTCCATGGCGAGACAGCACGGCCAATAACATTGCTAACCGGTTTTGTTCAAGTCCGACTGCCACCCGTCGCGGATTTCCGAGATGTGATTCGTCGACCAATGCTTGAACTTCCACCAATAACGGTCGCGAGCCTTCCCAAGTTACGGTTACCGCACTGCCTGCTGCAGCTTGTTGATAACGAGACAAAAAAATTGCTGACGGGTTTTGAACTTCTTTTAAGCCTTCTTCGGTCATTGCAAATACGCCGAGCTCATTAACCGCCCCAAAACGATTTTTTACAGCCCGTAAAATTCGATATCGTCCATCTCGCTCACCCTCAAAGTAGAGCACCGCGTCGACCATATGCTCAAGTACTCTCGGTCCGGCGAGAGCACCATCTTTGGTCACATGGCCCACAACAAATAACGCGATACCCTTTTGTTTCGCATAACGCACCAACTGCGCGGTACTTTCTCTCACCTGCGCGACACCACCGGGCGCCGATTGCAGTAAATCGGTGTAGATTGTTTGAATCGAATCAATCACCATGACTTGAGGTTGCAAAGTTTGAGATGTCGCGATAATCGTCTCCACTTGTGTCTCAGTCAGGAGACTCAAGTTTTCACCATTAAGGCCGAGTCGCTTGGCTCGCATGGATATTTGTTGTGCAGACTCTTCACCGGTTACATAAAGCGCGTTTAACTTCTCGCTTAAATGACACATGGATTGCAACAATATCGTCGACTTACCGATACCGGGGTCCCCCCCAATCAACACCACCGAACCTGGAACGAGCCCGCCGCCCAGCACCCTATCGAGTTCGCTGAGACTAGTGGCGATTCGTACAGTATCCGAATGTTCTACTTCACTAAGCTTTTGCAGTTTTTGGTCGGCACCTGCATAACCTGCAAAGCGCGCATTTTGTGGTCCTTTTTTAGCTTCAATTTGCTCAACCAGTGTATTCCATTGGCCGCACTCACTGCATTGCCCTGACCATTTTGGTGCAATTGCTCCACATTCGGTACAGGCATATTGGGTTTTAACTTTCGACATTCAAAATTTCTTCTAATCGGTTTTAGTGATGAGCCTAAACAGGCTTTTGATGAAAAAACATAACAAACGCTTTTTATCGGTATGCACTGTACAATTTCTGTGCATAGTTTTTATCAATTTACGCGACAGTGATTACTGACGGTTATTTTGCTAATATACCACTATCAATTTTTCTCGCTACCGGCAATTAGATCTCAACTTCGATCGGCCTTATAAGAATGGTTGTATAACGGACATAGAAGGACTGCAAATATGAATTTGATCCTGAGTGTTATTCAGCATGCCACAATCCCTTCTAAGTGCTGCACCGATGCGAAATAATCCGCTAGCAACAGTGAAAACGAGTTAAACTCATGCGCTCTTGGCAACCCGATACTTGGCAAAATTTTCAAGTATCCCAGCAAGCAAACTATACCGACACGGTCCAGCTTACCAAGGTCATTGACGAGCTGAGTCTGCTACCACCACTTGTTGGCGTCAATGAAATAGAAGAACTAAGAGCAAAGGTTGCAGAGGCCGCCAAAGGGGAAGCTTTCATTCTTCAGGGTGGTGATTGTGCTGAATTGTTCGCGGATTGTAACGCCGATGTCATTTCTAGCAAATTAAAAATACTCCTGCAAATGTCGCTGGTGCTTGTCCATGGATTGAATAAACCAGTAATCAAAGTTGGTAGAATGGCTGGGCAATACGCAAAGCCACGTTCAACCGAGACCGAAACTATTGATGGAATTAGCTTGCCAAGTTACCGAGGTGACTTAATTAACAGCGCGAACTTTAACCCAAGAGAAAGGGCACCAGATCCGAGGCGTTTACTCAAAGGCTATTCATTTGCCTCGTTGACCCTTAACTACATTCGTACCTTAGTAGAAAACAAATTTGCAGACTTCTCCCTAATGGATAGCTGGGACTTAGACTTTGTTGCTCACTCGCCATTTGAAGCCGAGTATCATCAAATTCTTACCCATATTCGAGATTCAATTGCGTTAGTTGATAACCTCACTCAAGATAAATCGAGACACGAAATTAAAGATAGAATCTATACTTGCCACGAAGCGCTTCATTTACACTACGAACAAGCCCTTACTCGGCTGGGGGACAATGGTAACTGGTATAATCTTTCTACCCATCTTCCATGGATTGGCATGCGAACAGCGCAACTCAACTCGGCCCACGTCGAGTATATGCGGGGCATCGCAAATCCGGTCGGTATCAAGATAAGTTCAAATTGCTCACCAGAGCAGCTACTCAAGCTTTGCGACCAACTTGACCCCGATAATGCACCGGGGAGACTATTACTCATTACCCGTTTCGGTAATAAAAATATTCAATCTCACCTGCCCAAATTAATTACTGCGATCAAGTCACAGGGACGAACGCCGCTTTGGTGTTGCGATCCAATGCATGGCAATACCTCGGTAACTTCACAAGGGGTAAAAACCAGACGATTCGATGCCATTATTGATGAGCTATCGCAAGCATTTGTCATCCACAAGGAAATGGATAGCCAGTTGGGCGGCGTGCACTTTGAGCTGACCGGTGAGCATGTCACGGAATGCATTGGAGGTGCTCGAGGACTGACGGAGTTTGATCTCAATCGCGCTTATAAAAGTTTGGTTGACCCACGTTTAAATGCGGACCAATCGCTAGAAATGGCAATGCGAATCGTTCAGCTAAACCAAAAACTATCACTAAAAAATCAATCAAATAACCACCCCAACAATTTGTCGGCCTAAATTACTATGAATACATCTAATCGCCCATCTGACAATAACCTATCAGTCAACGCTACTACTTCGGTTAATAATTCGGGGAATGAATCAGAGCATGAGTCGACTCATAAATCAGCTACTCAAACTCCACCAGGCGTACTCGGTGTTTTTCAAAGTGTTCTAGCTGCAATGTTTGGTGTTCAAAGCGAAGAAAAACGCAAACAAGACTTTGAAAGTGGTAGTGCCGGTAATTATATTTTTGTTGGTATTGTTATGGTCGTGATTTTCGTCGTAACCTTGATTTACATTGTTGATGTCATTTTGGAACAATCAACGAAATGATCAACATCAAACCAGCTACACTGGTGCAACTTCACGCCTTGCATGAACTATTTGAAGGCTATCGAACATTTTATGATATGCCGGCAAATGAAGCAAAAAGCCTAGCGTTTTTAAAGTCTCGGATTGATCGTCAGGACTCGATTATTTGGCTAGCTTTTTTCAAAAAACAACCAGCAGGATTCGTTCAAATTTACCCCGCCTTCACATCAGTTGGTATGGAGCAGACTTGGTTGTTAAACGACTTGTTCGTTGCCCCTGCTTTTAGGCAAAAAGGAGTAGCCAAGCACCTAATGCAACATGTCGAAGCGCAAGCAAAATTACAGCGAATTTTTTCAATTAAACTTGCGACGCAAAGAAGCAACGACAAGGCAAAAAAGCTTTATGAGAGTTTAGGGTACCAAAAGCTGGACGCATTTGATCACTACAGCAAATCAGTTGATTGATTCGCGTCAAGCTCCTATTGTGGCAAACTCCTTTTGTGTCAAATTCCTTTCGCGTCAAACTTCTTTCGTGACAAGTTCCTTTCGCGACAAAACGAAATACCAAATACTGATGCCAAACATTATCAAAATGACAGGAATCGAAATATAGATAAGTTGATTCCACCCTTGGCTAAATAATATGATGCCTGCAGACAGTGAACCCAGCGCTTGAACAATAAAGATAGAGAAATCATTAACCGCTTGCGCTTTAAATCGCTCATTACCTTGATAAGATTCAGGTAGTAATAACGTACCGCTAGTAAATAGAAAGTTCCAACCAATCCCCAATAGAATGAGAGCCCACCAATAATGCATGACGTGTTGCCCCGATAAGGCAATAAATACAACGCCGATGTAGGTGACACATCCTAAAATCATGAGTCGCGCAATTCCAATGTAACGAATCAGAATCGCCGAAAAGAGTGACGGTAAATACATCGCGATTATATGACTTTGCACTACCCATTTGGTCGAGTGCAAACTGTGTCCCTCTACCTCATGCATACTCAAAGGGGTCGCTGTCATCACGTAACTCATAACTGAATAACCGATTGCACCCGCTAAGACTGCAATAATAAAAATAGGTTGCTGGATAATTTTAATTAATGGTCTTGCACCTTCGCTTTCATGTTGCTGGGGAGGGTTAATTGGATCAATCCAGCTAATCACAATGATGGCCAGTAACAGTAGTCCCGCTAAGCCTAAAAAAGATCCCGCGTAACCGTAAGGTGAATCAAACCAATTCTGTCCACTAACGGCGACTTCAGGTCCGAGAATTGCGGCAAAAATTCCGCCGACCATCAACACCGATATGGCCTTTGGCGCATCGAGAGAATGTTCAACACTCTCGATTGCCGCAAAACGCATTTGTGCGACAAACGCGAGACTTGCACCAAGTAAAATCGAGCCAACGATTAGTAAACTAAAAGCAGAGTTTAACGCCGCTTGCATAGCAACTAATGCACCAATTACCGCAATGAGTAGTCCTAATATCGTGCCATTTTTTCGGCCAAATTTTTTCATTGCCAACGAGGCGGGGATAACAGCGAGCGCAGTTCCTAAAATCATCAAAGTCAATGGCAAAGTTGCGAGCTCAGGACGAGGAGCGATTTTAGTTGCAAGTAATCCTCCAGCAAACACTACCATCGATGAGGAGGCCATACCTAATGGTTGAGCGAGAAAAAGTAACCAGATATTTTTAGGGAGTTGGATAAAATGGCGACCCAAGGCCGCCATTAGAATGAGTAATACGAAACTAATTATGAAAGTTAATGACATTAAAATATTTTAAGAGCAAGCCAATCAGCTTACTCAATTTGTCGCTTGAACAAAACAAGCACTAGCGAGGATCTTGCTCTTCTAGTGTCATGCCACCTAGGTTGGTATCGAAAGCTCCCTCTGAAGACTCAGAAGCATCAAGTTTAATCATCAATCGTAAATCATTCGGCGAATCAGCATGATGTAAAGCATCCTCGTAAGTGATATCACCACCTTTGAACAGCTTAAATAGAGATTGATCAAAAGTTTGCATCCCTTGCTCGTTCGATTTGCCCATCAAGTCTTTCAATAAGTGCAGCTCTCCTTTTCGAATATGATCGGAGATGAGCGGCGAATTGATCAACACTTCGATCGCAGGACGTCTTCCTTTCCCGTCTGGCGTAGGAATCAGCTGTTGTGCAACCACTGCTTTCAAATTAAGCGACAAGTCCATCAAAACCTGATTATGTTTTTCTTTTGGAAAGAAATGGAG
This sequence comes from Aliikangiella marina, assembly GCF_007004765.1. Lineage (GTDB taxonomy): Bacteria > Pseudomonadota > Gammaproteobacteria > Enterobacterales > Kangiellaceae > Aliikangiella > Aliikangiella marina. Next base: position 591,912 of record NZ_VIKR01000003.1, on the reverse strand, counting down.
GATCCGATCGAGCGCCTGGTTGGCATTATTCGCATGAAGTGTGCACATACACAAATGCCCGGTTTCCGCAAAAGCCACCGCGTAATTCATCGTATCAGCAGTTCGAACCTCACCAATCAAAATAACATCAGGTGCTTGCCGTAGCGTATTCTTCAAAGCAATATCAAACGAGTCGGTATCAATGCCAACTTCTCGTTGCGTAATAATACATTTATCGTGGTTGTGGACAAATTCGATAGGATCTTCAATTGAAATAATATGACCTGTAGTGGAACGGTTTCGGTAGCCAATCATCGCGGCAAGTGAGGTCGACTTACCAGTACCCGTCGCACCCACAAAAATCACCAACCCACGTTTAGTCAATGATAGTTTTTTAAGAATATTCGGTAAGCGTAATTCTTCAATGGTCGGAATAGTGGTTTCAATACGCCGTAAAACCATTCCTACATGATTGCGCTGCTGAAAAGCGCTCACACGAAATCGGCCAATACCTGCAGCACTGATCGCGAAGTTACACTCATGAACTCTCGCAAAGTCTCTTCGCTGTTCTTCGTTCATCACACTCAAGACTACTTCACGTGCTTTTTCTGGCGTTAGCGCTCGTTGCGTTACTGGCATCACCTTGCCATGGATTTTGATACTCGGTGGTACACCTGCTGTGATGAAAAGGTCAGATGCCTTTTTGGTGACCATTAGTTTTAACAGACCTTCAAAATCCATTATTAATTGCTCCGGATTACCTTAATAATTTAACTATTGAAGAATTAAAATTCTTCTTTATTTTTAGCTTTGTCTCTTGCGTCTTGTCGGCTAATCAAGCCTTTCGCCAGTAAGTCTTTCAAACACTGATCCAAGGTCTGCATACCAACACCTAAACCAGTTTGAATCGCGCTATACATTTGCGCAACTTTATCTTCTCGAATTAAGTTTCGGATCGCCGGCGTACCGATCATAATTTCGTGTGCCGCCACCCGGCCACCACCGTTTTTCTTCAATAAGGTTTGCGAAATTACCGCCATGAGAGATTCCGATAACATCGAGCGGGTCATATCTTTCTCTGCTGCGGGGAAAACGTCAACAATACGGTCGATGGTTTTGGCCGCAGACGAAGTATGTAAGGTCCCGAAAACTAAGTGACCAGTTTCGGCCGCAGTCAACGCCAATCGGATCGTTTCTAAGTCACGCATCTCACCAACTAGTATAATATCCGGATCTTCCCGAAGTGCCGAACGTAGCGCTTCACTAAATCCTAGCGTATCACGGTGAACCTCACGTTGGTTTACGAGACACTTCTTACTTTCATGCACAAACTCAATGGGATCTTCAATCGTTAACACGTGTCCGTAATGATTGTCATTGATGTAGTCAATCATCGCGGCAAGGGTCGTTGATTTACCAGAACCAGTCGGGCCGGTTACAAGCACCAAGCCACGAGGATGCATACACATTTCTTTGAACACTTGCGGCGCACCCAACTCTTCTAGCGTTAACACCTGTGATGGAATGGTACGAAACACCGCCGCGGCGCCACGATTTTGATTAAAAGCATTGACCCTGAAGCGCGCAATACCGGGCAACGCAAACGAGAAATCAGTTTCATAAAATTCTTCAAAATCTTTGCGTTGTTTGTCGTTCATAATGTCATAGACCAAACTATGAACCATTTTATGGTCCATTGGTGGGACATTAATTCGACGCACATCGCCATCAACACGAATCATCGGCGGCAACCCCGCAGATAAATGCAAGTCAGAAGCTTTATTCTTCACACTAAAGGCGAGTAACTCGGTGATATCCATTGATTGAATACTCCAACATTTATTCTTTTTAGATGCTAAAATACTAGCGGATTTTTTAATTGATTGATACTTTTACACTTTTCAGCGTTTGAAGACCTTAAGCCTAATTATTGAAAACCTTAAGTTGTTCAAAAACCGACCATATCTCAGCATAAAAGCGCTTTTATGACTATAGCAGATCAAATCCACCAGATTCGACAAATTATCCAGCTAAATGCACAAAAATCGGGGCGAAACCCTGACCATATCCGTTTGATGGCGGTCAGTAAAACACATCCAGTCAGTGCAATACAAGCAGCGTATGAGAGCGGTATCACAGATTTTGGAGAAAGCTATGTTTCTGAAGCAGTTGAAAAGGTAAAAAGTATACAAAATCAAGCAATTACCTGGCATTTTATTGGTCCTATTCAAAGCAACAAAACCCGCTCAATTGCCGAGAACTTTCGCTGGGTGCATAGTGTCGATCGACCAAAAATTGCCCAGCGACTGAGCGCTCAGCGACCGAGTCATTTACCAGCACTGCAAATCTGTGTACAAGTTAATTTTTTTGACGAAGCACAAAAAAAGGGCGTGTCTAAAGACGCGTTGTTAGACTTACTTGGGTTTGTTGACCAACAACCCAATACTGTATTGAGAGGATTGATGGTTATTCCGCCCCCGCAAAGTGAGTATTCAAAACAACTCGAACAATTTGTTCAAGTGGCGGAGACCTATCACAAATTACAAAACCAATTTCCATCTATGGATACTTTATCGATGGGAATGAGTAACGATATTGAAGCAGCTATCGCAGCGGGCAGCAATATGATAAGAATTGGCACCGCTATTTTCGGCCCAAGAGGAAACAATCACCTATGACCGCAGATACTCATCCAGATCTTCCCGCGCCAAATAGCGAAGCTACAATTGGTTTCATCGGTGCCGGCAATATGGCGTCCGCGATCATTGCTGGTTTAATCAGCGCAAATTGGCCAGCACATAAAATATACGCCAGTAATCCGAGCCTGCCAAAGTTAGAGCGACTTACCCAAAAATTCAATATCAAAACCACTCAAAGTAACCAAGCACTCGCCGAACAAGTGGATATTTTGGTACTCGCGGTCAAACCGCAAAAATTAGCCGATGTCTGCTCGCAGATTAAAAGCGTCGATTTAAGTCATAAACTTATTATTTCCGTTGCTGCAGGCTGGCCAATTCAACGCATCGAGCAAAATTTGCAACAACAACTCGCTGTGGTGAGAACAATGCCCAACACACCCGCTTTTGTCGGCGAGGGAGCTTCAGGACTTTTTGCAAATAGTCGTGTTAACCAGCAACAAAAGCGCATTACAGAAACTATTTTTAATGCGATAGGAACGACCAGCTGGATAGCGGCAGAAGCACAGATGGATACAGTTACTGCTATCGCAGGAAGCTCGCCAGCTTACTTCTTTTTGATGATGGAATCGATGATTACCGCAGCTGTGCAGGCTGGGATGTCTGAAAAGACCGCTTTTGAGCTTATTACTCAGGCGATGAAAGGCGCTGCAACTTTAGCTCAATCCACCCCAAACAAATCACTTGAGCAATTGCGCAAAGAAGTTACCTCTCCCGGCGGTACGACAGCAGCAGCCATTGCGAGTTTCAAATCAAATGAATTTGAAGATATAGTACGCAAAGCAGTTGATGCCTCGATTCAACGAGGCAAAGAACTCGGACAACTCAATTAATTAAGAGAAAAATAAAGCATGAATCCTTTTGCAGCGGTTATCGAAATAGTACTTAGCTTTTATACCAGTATTGTATTACTCAGGTTTTTTCTTCAATATTTTAGAGCGGATTTCTATAACCCAATTTCGCAGTTAGTCGTCAAAGCAACCGACCCATTAGTCAAACCCCTAAGAAAAATCATCCCCGGATTCGGCGGACTCGACATATCAAGTATTATACTTGCTTGGTTAGTCATTATTGCGAAGTTTCTCCTAGTCAGCCTTCTCTCAGGGGGCATGGGCAGCATCAACATCATCGTGCTCTTATTTGGTTCGATTTTCGGTGTGGTTTACGCTGCGCTCAACCTATATATGTTTTTGATTTTTGTCCGCGCGATTTTAAGCTGGTTTGCGATGAGCACGGGGCCTAGCCCGGTTATGCTGGTTTTCGCTCAACTCACTGAACCCTTGTTGGCACGCATCAGACGCATGCTTCCCCCAATGGAGGGGTTTGACCTTTCACCCATGCTGGCTTTACTTGGTCTATTCTTCGTGAAAAGCTCAATTTCTTATTATATCGAGCCGTTAGTTGGCGGTTTACTACTTTAGTGATTTAAAGCACTGACTAAGCGAAACGTGCCAGGCAAAACGCAGCGCCTTTGCGATAAAGGCGTTTGCCCCGCATAAAAACTCAAAGAGAGATAAAAAGTCTCCGTAAATCCAGCAAGTTACCTTTAAATCCGCCAAAACTCCCGCTAATCTAGAATTAACAACAATTTTGAGATATAGATAACGGATTTTTATGGGTTTTCTGCTAGACTCAATAGGTTACTGCTGGGGTTGCAGGACGCGTTTGTTGTTCAATTATTGCCATAATCACCCAAAAATAATTTTAAACGGCAATAGAAACGTGAAGAAAAATAGCTATGTCTCAAGAATTTACAGATAATATCGATACCTACGATCAGTGGAAATCCGACATTGGTCGATCGCTCAGTCGCTTTCGTTTGTGGTTGCGTCGCAACGACTTATTCAGTGAGGATCTCGATAGCAGACTGTTCAAATTACAAGAATCATTGAAAAGTGAGTATCTTACCTTAGCTTTTGTTGGCGAGTTTTCCCGTGGAAAAACAGAGCTGATCAATTCATTGTTTTTCGCCGAGTATGGACAAAGAATTCTTCCTTCTGAGGCGGGCCGAACAACTATGTGCCCAACAGAAATCTATTACGACCGCAAAGAAGACCGCCCTTATTTAAGATTACTTCCCATTGAAACCCGCCTTGAAGAGACAACACTGACTGAATATCGAAACATGCCGAGTCAATGGACCGAGGTACCTTTGATGACCGCCTCCGCCCAAGAAATGACTTTAGCACTGCACACAATTACGCAGACTAAGCGGGTCTCTCTAGACGAAGCGATTAAACTAGGCTTTAAAGAAGACATGCTCGAACGCTCAGAAGATGATGCTTCAATGGTTGAAATTCCGGCGTGGCGACACGCTCAAGTGAGCTTTGCTCATCCATTGCTCAAGCGGGGCTTGTGTATTCTGGACACCCCTGGGCTCAACGCGCTTGGCAGCGAACCAGAGCTCACGCTAAAACTGCTGCCTTCTGTGCAAGCCGTTGTATTCCTACTTGGCGCTGATACCGGCGTAACTGCATCCGATATGAAAATCTGGGAAGACTATATTCAGCCTCTCGACGGTGAATCAAGGTTGGGACTGTATGCAGTGTTAAATAAGGTCGACACCTTGTGGGATGAGTTATCGAGTCGCAAAAAAGTTGAGAAAGCGGTAAAACGCATGGTCAGTACCACTGCGCGACAGTTGCAAATTGATGCTAAACAAGTGATTCCCGTTTCCGCGCAAAAAGCACTCGTTGCTAAGGTGCGCGCGGATAAGTCGATGTTGATAAAAAGCCAGATTACCGAGCTGGAACATTTATTATCAAGTAGCTTGTTGGAAAATAAAGAGCAAATTATCTGGGATTCGGTTGCAAAAGAAGGTAAAGAGTTAGTTGAAGAAGCTTTACAGCTGTTAGCGAATAAAAATGACCGCATCTATAAACAGAGAGAAGAGCTACAGAGCTTAACGGGTGAAAACAAACAAAGAATTAATGAGCTCATCGAGGAAAACAAGAAAGATTTAATTGAATTTGAGCACCGCCTTCTGGCAATAAAGCCCAGCCAACGATTACTGGAAAGACAGACTCAAATTTTGTTATCAACGATTGGCGCAACTGTACTGACCAAAGAAGTTGAGATTACCCTCAACGAATTAGTCAACAGTAAAACCACCATCGGCCTATTCAGTAATATGAGGCAGTTCTTCTTGGCGGTGAACACCATCATGAAAGAGCTGACTCGAGAAGCGGAGCTGACCAACAAAATGGCGATTTCGCTGTATGATAAATTTTCAAATGATTTCGGTATGACTTTGTTAGAACCTAAACTGTTTCCAGCCAAGCGCCTATCGCGTGAGTTGAATACGATAATTAAGCACTCCAAGCGCATTGATAAAAATTTATTCACCACCTTTACCGAGCATAGCCTGGCTGTAAGACGCTTCTTCTCAGGTACGGTTACCGAAGTTTTGCAGTTCTTTCAATCGACTCGCCAAGAACTTATTAGCTGGACAGAGAATGTTATTCATCCGCTCACTCAACAACTAAAAATTCAGCAAAAGCTGATTACCGAGCACCAACAAGAGTTAGCCGAACTCAACAAGTCACGCGCCAACCTTGATGGGAAAATAAAGGCTTTGAATAACTTGGTCGAAGAAATAGAGATGGAAACTCAAACCGCCAATGAGTTGATAAAATCGCTAGAAGATAAAAAGCCTACCGACCAAGACTCTAACATAGTGCGAATTTCTAGCGTTAACCGATAGATTTATCCGCAGAAACGAATCGGTTCACAACGACCACCATGGAAACGCAGCTTATGCTGCGTTTTTTGATAAGACTTCACGTAAAAGCGACTAATAGCGCTGAGCAATATTGCTTTACTTCATCAGTCTGCATTTTAGGATTTAGGTTATGCCTAGTACTGATTTCCCTGTAAGTTATTAGATCTTTGTCATATAAAAAAATAATTTTTAGCCACGGGTTAGTAAATAAGGTTAAAATATTAATTGCAGATCCAACCTAAAAGAACAAATAACCAAGTGACTATCACTTTATTTTGAATCAGTACTTGTAATTATCTGTCTCACTAGTCTTTTAACGACAAGGAGTAAACGATGTTTTTAAAGCATGCAAACCTCAAGCTGTCCATTATCATAGCAACATGCTTTTTATTTGCACCTATTGCCCAAGCCAATGTGCATACAATTGGCGATATCACTATCCACTACAATGCATTGAGTACTGCTAATATTCCCGCAGAAGTAGCAGCGGCCTACAAGATCAGACGTAGTGGCCGGACAGGTATCGTCAATATCACGGTGATGAAAAATGATAAGCCGGTGATTGCAAATGTATTCGGTAATGGAAAAAATTTGACCGGTCAGCTCAAAGAGTTGGCATTTAAGGAAATTCGTGAAGATCAAGCCGTCTATTATATCGCGACTTTTACTTTTAATAATTCTGAGAAATTAAGTTTCGACTTACAAATTCAACCTGAACGCAAAGGCAAATTGATACCGTTAACGTTTAGACAAGAATTGTTTATTGATTAACCAACCTTGTTGACTAACCGATCATACGAGTTGTATTAATGATGTTTTAAAAAAAGCCGGCGCCGATATCGCCGGCTTTTTTGTATCTTGGTATACTGCGTCTAGAGTCGGTCCTAAATACTCGGCTAAGACTTTTCAGCCTGTCTCTCTCTTCATCGTGAATAACGGAAATTAATATATGTTGCCTGAGAAAATCGTGCTAGCGAGCGGGAACAAGAAAAAACTAGCGGAACTGAGCGGAATCTTGGCGCAGTTTGAAATTGAACTTATCCCGCAAACCCAATTCGACATCGGAGAAGCCCTGGAAGATGGTCTCACATTTGTCGAAAATGCGATTAAAAAAGCTCGCTATGCTTGCGAGCATACCGGTTTACCGGCAATCGCCGACGATTCTGGTATTGAAGTTGACTGCCTCAATGGTGCACCAGGGATCTATTCCGCACGCTATGCGGGAGAAGATGCAAACGACCAAACCAATTTAGAAAAACTGTTAACAACCACCAAAGATTTTTCTCCAGAGGAAAAAGTTGCCCGCTATCAATGCGTCATTGTTTATCTGCGTCATGCCGCAGACCCCACTCCTATTATTTGTCAGGATTCATGGGAAGGATTGCTATTATCATCACCCAGGGGTAACGGTGGCTTTGGTTATGACCCAATTTTCTTTGATCCGCAAAGTCAAAAAACCGCGGCGCAAATGACGCCCGAGGAAAAGGCCAAGGTTAGTCATCGGGGTAAAGCGCTCAAACAGTTTCAAGAAACTTTTCATCATCAATACTTTCGTAAATAACGAATAAGTCAATGGCATTAAGCGAACTTCCTCCTTTATCACTTTATATACACACTCCCTGGTGTGTTCAGAAATGCCCGTATTGTGATTTTAACTCTCATCAACTTAAAACAGAGCTACCCGAAGACGCGTACGTGGAGCGACTGATTGAAGATCTCTCTCAAGACATTCCTAAGGTGTGGGGACGTCAACTCAACAGTATATTCATCGGCGGCGGAACGCCCAGTTTATTGAGCCCTAACAGTTACGAAAAGCTTTTTAGCGGAATTAGAGCCTTAATCCCCTTTCATGCCGATATCGAAATAACTATGGAAGCCAACCCGGGGACAGTTGAAGCAGATAAATTTAACGGTTTTTTTGAGTCAGGTATTAACCGTATTTCTATTGGCGTACAGAGCTTTGATGATCGCTTCCTATCCAAGCTCGGCAGAATCCACTCGGCAGACGAGGCGGGACGAGCCTTTCAAATTGCGAGAGAGGCTGGTTTTGACAATATTAATTTAGACTTGATGTATGCACTACCCAATCAATCTATCTTCGAAGCCATGGCCGACCTCAGCAGAGCAATTGAATTGGGGCCAGAGCATATTTCTTGGTATCAGCTCACCCTAGAGCCGAATACATTATTTTATCATCAACCGCCGCCTCTGCCTGACGACGACAAAACAGCCGAAATTTCAGAGCATGGTATTGCAAAGCTGGCTAACGCTGGTTATCAACGTTATGAAGTGTCTGCTTACAGTAAAAACGGCGTCTATCCATCTGCCCATAACCTCAATTATTGGCAATTCGGCGACTATCTTGGGATTGGTGCTGGCGCGCATGCAAAAATCAGTCGTCAAGATGAACAAACTATCACTCGGAGCAGTAAAAGACGACATCCTAAAGATTACTTGAACGCCGATTTGTCGTTTATTGATTCAAGCAAAACGATTCCAGTGGCAGAATTACCGCTGGAATTTATGATGAATGCACTCAGGCTTAAGAATGGCGTTGATGAATCGTTATTTTTTGCCCACACCGGTTTGTTGCTATCTGAAATCGAAACGGCCTTATCTGCGGCTGAAGAAGCGGCTCTTTTAGAACGTTCAAATGGGAAGATCCGCCCTACTAGTACAGGCCTAAACTTTCTCAATGAAACATTGAGCTACTTCTTGCCGGAAAACTTTCCGCACCTCAACCATTCGCAAACAATATCCGTTAAAAATCTAAGCTAATTAGTCATACTTAGTTTCATTTACTAGATTGCCGTCTATTTACTGCTATGATGTAATCAGATAGATTTTTGTAGTTCATGAAGGTAGCACTCTTTTGTTTAAAAAAGCCATTACTCTATACCTCCTAGCCTTATTCGCTCACTCACTGTCTGCCTCAGAATCTCCCCAATGGAAAAAGACCATTGAAGACTTAGCTAACTCCGTTGTGAGTATTCGCGTTAATGCCGTTCGTACTTTCGATACAGAGGGTAGCAAGACTACTCAAGCCACCGGATTTATTGTTGATGCTGAGCGCGGAATTATTTTGACCAACCGTCACGTTGTTCATCCTGGACCCATTACTGCCGAGGCGGTTTTCTCAAATAGTGAAGAAATTGAACTCAAACCAATTTACCGCGATCCGGTGCACGACTTTGGATTCTTTCGATTTAATCCTAATGACTTGCAATTCATAAAACCTCGAGCACTCAAGCTTAATGCTAAAAGTGCAAAAGTTGGTGATGACATCCGGGTTATCGGTAATGACTCTGGCGAACATATGTCAATCTTGTCCGGAACCTTGGCACGATTAGATCGCTCTGCGCCGCGGTATCGACGAGGTGGCTACAACGACTTTAATACCTTCTACTATCAATCATCGGCTGATACTTCCGGAGGCTCCAGCGGCGCCCCCGTTGTCAATATCAAAGGAGAGGTTGTCGCACTTAATGCCGGCGGTAATACCCGAAGTTCATCGAGTTTTTTCCTTCCTTTATACAAAGTGACCCGCGCACTCGAGGCGATTCAAAAAGGACAACCGATTGCAAGAGGAACTATCCAAACGACCTTAAGTTATCAACCCTATGATCAAGTACGACGTTTAGGTCTTCCTGAGAGTTTCGAAAAGGCGTTTCGAGATAAAGGCAATGGCAATGGTTTACTGACGGTTGAACGAACTGTTTTTGAGGGACCTGCATATGAAAAGCTACGACCCGGCGATATTATTATTTCGGTAAAATCGGCCGCACAAGCGATCGACTATGTTTCTCGCTACGAAGTTTTTGAAATCTTCTTAGATGAACATGTCGGTAAAACTATCGAGCTTAAAGTTCTGCGTCAAGGCAAGGCGATGACGATAGAGTTAGCGGTCGATGATTTACATCAAATCACGCCGGATGAATTTGTCCAGTTAGCCGGCGGGATCTTTAATGACTTTTCCTATCAAATTGCACGCCAAACCAACCTATCTGCCAAAGGCGTCTATATCGCATCACCAGGATTTATGTTTGGTAATGCCGGAATTGGACGTGGCGTGGTTATTCAGGGAATTAATGAAAGCAAAGTGGATAACTTAGCTGATTTTGTGAATGCGCTTAAACCACTCAAACAAAATCAATATTTCAAAATAAAGTATGTCTCTATCGGTTCACCGAACAATCAGCAAATTGGTAATGTTAAATTTATTTCTAACCTGCACCATTCACAAAAATGTCTCAGAAACGATTCGTTAGGAATCTGGGAATGTGAGCCCTTGGAATGGAATCAATCATTTGAATCATTCCCGCCCACTGAAGTCAAGTTTACTAATTTCAGTGATAAGCAAACGGCAAAGATCGCCCGCTCTTTAGTGATGGTTAATGCCGATTTACCTTATCATATTGATGGTCAAAACTATGATCACTATTCGGGCACTGGCTTAGTACTGGATGCTGATAATGGGTTAGTATTGGTCGATAGAAATACTGTTCCAATAAAGCTCGTCGACGTAACCATTAACGTCTCAGGTATTGCAGAAATTCCTGCAGAAGTTTTATTTGTACATCCCGTTCATAGTTATGCCTTACTCAAGTACGATCCCATGTTGTTACCCGGAAAACCTTTACGCTCGGCGCCGCTTTCGTCAAAAGAGCTATCGGCAGGAGACTCTGCTTGGTTGGTTGGCTACCAAGCGACAGACAGAATCATCAGTGAACGCGTTAAGGTATCTTCCGTCGAACCATTGGAGTTGCCCTTACCCAATGTCCCCCAGTTTCGAGACAGCAATATCAATAGTATTTTAATCAATAATCCACCAAGCGTCGCCAGTGGTGTATTAATTGATAAACGCGGCAAAGTTCGTTCCTGGTGGACTAATTATGCTTACAGTAATAGTACAAGCCAAACCATCGATCGCGGACTGCCTATCAAGCATATCATCGATATTCGCGATCAATGGGCAGAGAATCAGGCTGTCGAAGTTTATTCGCTCGAAGTCGAGTTGCGCCCAATCACTATCGCCAGTGCGAGAAACTTTGGTCTATCTGATGAGTGGATGGAACAGTTGCAAGACAGTAATAAAAAACCTCAAGCGCTCAGGATTACTCGACGTGTCGCTGGCTCAGAAGCTTTCGATAAACTTAAAGACGGTGACTTACTTTTGGCCATAGACAACTCACCGATCCGCGATTTTAATGAGTTAGAAGATGCCATCGAAAAAGATCGAGTTAAGGTCAGCGTTTGGCGTGATGGAAAACAACAGGATTTCTTAGTCGCTACCAAGAAATTAACCGAAACGGACACCCTAAATTTTTATCTTTGGTCCGGTGCACTCATCCAAAAACCGCATCGAGCGGTTGCAGCACAATACGGCATTGAACCCAAGGGTGTTTATATTTCTTGGTATTACTTTGGTTCACCAGCAAACCGATATAACCTTAGGCCATTAATGCGGATTACTGAGTTTGAAGGTGAAAAAGTAACAGACTTGGAACAGTTCATTGCGCTATCTCAAAAACATTCCGACAAATTGTACGTTCGTATCAGAATGCTTGACTTGATTGGTCGTGAATCGATCATCACACTCAAGCAAGACTTAAGATACTGGCCGACTCAGAAAATTTTTTGGGATGGCAAGACATGGCACAATAGGCTGATGGGCACCTAATCACTAAAAAATAAATTGCTTTGTACAGATGGTTTGCGGCCGCGCTGAATTGGGTTAATTGATTCATCAAGAACGTCGACATTTTTCTCTTTTTTATCGGTCACGAACCTGCAAAGTCAACAATAAGGGCAATCACAACTAATCAATTGCCCCTCATTCAATGGTTCGAATCAACTGGCTAGCATCAGTTAGTCAATCCGGTAAAAAGTATTTACAGTGCTAAAAGCAAAACCGCCGTCATGATAAATCGCGGTTATCCGATAACATCCGCTCTCATTCGGATTGAATGAGCCAAAGGTACCGCCGTTCTCTTCAGTGATATCGTCAACCTCTTCCAATTGCCCTTCTAAGAAAACCGGTGATGTCAGATAAAGCCCATTAAAGGGTGAAAAGCCATTTCGAGTGACCGCCCAGTGAGTCGTGCCTGATGTCACTCTAAAACCGCCTGGTGCGCTCTGATCTTGCTCAATAACGGCTTCTGGCGAAGTGACAAAAAACGATACGCCATTACCACTTTGCCAAGTTACAGAGAATGCTCCGTCAACAAACATTTCACTTAAACCATTGTCATTCGGATCGCTTTCGCAATTGTCAGGGATATCAACAATAGCTTTGGCTTTGATTCGCCAACTAACATCTTCCTCAAACCAGGTCGACAATACCTTCGAGTGACCGTCAGCTAGCACCGCTTCTATATGGGTTCCATCATCACTCGGCAACGGCGGCGGTGGATCTTGATTGACGACTTCTAATGGATAAACATCGGCGATTCCATCGCCATTGTTGTCGACAAGCGTCGCATGCATGCCAGTCGTATCGGCTAATGCGATTGGCCCTGCAGGAATACCGATTCGACCAGTAGAAAGTTTGTCACCATCGATAACTCCGATGACACGTTCGATATTACTGCCAGTTTCATTGTCAAAATACTTAACATCTAATGCAATCCCTGATGGCGTAATTTCAATTGAAAATGGTTCAGCCACAACAGCCGTATGCGTTGGACTAATACCAGAGGGTAAAGAAAGATCCACATGCGGAAAATCTACCAGCCACTCATACTGCTTCGTTGGATCTAAGGTCACTGTAGGCTTTTTGGCAGTTTTGAAAACTAGCGACAAATGATTGTCCAATGGTGTTTCATTAGATGCTTCAAATGTTTTATCAATTTCGATGGAGTAATGAGTATCGTAATCAAGCATGGAAGCGGGTGTAATAATTAACTCGTTACGAGTAATCTCCAATGTCGTATCAATTTGTTTTCCTGCGTCATCAATGAGTCTAATTCGATTAGTATTTTTGCTGGCCTTCCAAATACTGTGAGAAAACTCTAGTCGAATAGGTTGATCAATCGCAGCAGAAAGCTCGTTGTTTGCCGGTAACGAGAATAACAAAAAGAACTGGCGACTCGTAATTTCTGACACGTAACGAGTTAACTGACTTAATTCATCTTCACTTAATCCCACTTGGCTCCATTCGTTTGCCATTCTCTCAACTGATTGTGCTAGCGTCATATCATCGCCGCGTTTTCCCCAGGTGCCACGCCGATAAGTAGCGATTAGACTTGTCGTATCGGAAAGACTCCGACCTTCCGGATCAAGATAACGAAGATTATCAGTGTAAATATTTCCTGAGTGACAATCTCGGCACCCTGCACTATCAAAAATTTCTCGTCCCGCTATCGCTTCAGCGGACAGACTTCCATCTCTCTCAGTCCAATCATTAGCAGGCGGCGGCGCCATAACCCCTGACATATATTCATAAAGCCCGTTAAACTCTTCTTTAGTTGGTTTGCGCCCAACGCTCGCATTGCCTGAAAGAGAATAACCTTCAATACTTGTGACATTGCCATTCCATGTCATCGGTGCAGTCCCTTCCATCCACATTAAAGGTTTTGCAAGTACCGGTTCTCCCGCCGCTCCGTTTAACCAAACTAAGGTATCGATTTCTCCGTCGACATGACAGGTATTACAGCCTCGATCGATTCCCACTCCAATTCCGGTGTTGGTAAAATATCGTTGACCGAAAGCCATTCCCGATGTTCTCGGATCGTCAGCCGTTTGAGTTGTTGCAATAATTGATGCGTGATCGAAATTGATTTTAGTCAGATTGAAGCCCTGAGAGTTGTGCACGTAAAAATTGCCTTGTTGATCAAGCAACAGCGCTCTTGGTCTTCCCTGACCGCTAGGAACACGACGGATTTCGGTCATCGACTCAGCATCGATCTCAATGATCGTTTCATAGGCTTCCGAAACGACGTAAAGTCGATTATCTTTGTAGGTAACACTAAATAGATTAAATGCAGCATCTTCAGTTTTTCCCTCCCCACTCTGGCGATAGATATCAATCCGATCGACGATCGTCTTCGAGGCTAGGTCAATTTTTATAATTTCATCAGCAAAGCTTATCTCTCTTGGATTAAATATTCTCGTATCATTAAAACCTTGAGTAATCGAAACGAAAAGGAACTGATTATCGTCGGAGACCGTCATTGAGCGAATCACATTTCCGTAATCAATAAACGTGTATTCAACAGATTGCGTGTTCAGATCGATGACCGTTATATCTTTTTCAGCTTCTATCGGATCATCGGGATAATCGACTCGGTTAGGCGTTCCTGAACGATAGGAGCCCACATAGAGTTTTTGATTATCAGGGCTTAATGCAATCGCTTTAGGAAACGCGCCTACCGCAATTTTTTTGACCACTCGTCGTTCAGTGAGATCAACGATTGCAACTTGCCCGGCGGTTGACAAGGTCACATAAGCAAATAGGCCATCACTTGAAAGTGCAATGTTACTTGGCTCATCGCCCACCCAAAGCGACTCTTCGAGACGTTTTGTCTTCGGATTAATAAACCCTATCGTATCCTCTGCCATGTGAACAACGATTGGAAATGAAGTATTTTCGTTGTGAGCGACTGCCACTGGCCATTGCCCAGTATTAATCTCGCCAAGTTTTTTCATACTGACTGGGTCAACTCGCGTGATCGTCGGTTGATAATTATTGGCCACCCAAATTTCATTGCCAACAGTGGTTATTGAACGGCTGGGAAAATAATTGTAATGATCATAATTCCCTTCACTGGCAACAACATTAATGGTCAATTTTTCTTTTGTACCCCAAAGCTTAAAGCGATACTTACCTGGCAACGGTGCAGTAAATGTTGTATGCGCGCTATCTCTAATGGGGAGATTACTATTGGTACGCGGCGAACTTTTTAAGTACCAAAATACAGGGGCACATTTCTCGTCAGCGGCGATTTTTGGCAGATGATAAGCTTTACCGACCGGAAACCTCTGGGTTCCTTGAAGCGACATTGAATTTTCGATACAGCCTTCAATTGGTGGCTTTTTCGACAAGAAAAAAAACTCTCTAAACGAATTAGCCACTGAATGATCGGCCACCTTTAAGATTCGTTGAAATAGTGTTTCTGGGTTTCTGGATGTTTGTTGAGCAGCAGTATTACTTGCAAAAATGCTGATTAATACGAGTAATATCGCTCTGGTCGCAATGCGCATAGGTTTCCCCTCTCTTTTTATTTTTACTCTTGCAGAGCCGAGCGAACTTCAGTCCGAAAACAAGCGCCGGTCGTACATCTGGAATTTAAAAGTAGAGGAGATTCTATCTGCGTTGCTGCAATCCTATTTGCTAGAAAGTGCCACATTCTGTTCCAGAAATACCATCGCAATATAAATTACAATACGAGATTTAAACAAAGCAGTGAGCAACTAGCGTTGTATTTGCTCACCACTGAGATTTTTAGAAATTAGTTAATTCGATATAGGCGGGAGAAAACTGACTTTAAACCAGTTGTTACGCGGTTAATTCAACTATCGAGATATTTTACCTTTTGAAAACGGTGATAAAAAAATACCGCGTTTAAAAATTTAGCTCATTGAAACTGCCACTACGACACCAATAAAAATCAAAATCGTACTATGAAAAATACTCGCGGCAATATTGCCGCGTTTAATCTCTTCGATAAAATCGATTTTAGTAAACACATATTTATCAATTAGTATAAGCGCGATAACGCTAACAACTAACGCTATCACTGCATACACTAGGTTCATCCCTAAAAACATAAACGATTGCTCTAAAGAATTTAGTTCCATATAAGACCTCTGGTTGTTATCTTTCTAAAATTTTAAATGGGGCTTTAGGTTGTTTTTCTTGCCAACCGATAGCGTAAGCTGTGATTGCCGATATTTCGCTATCACTAAGATTTTTACTCTGGTGGTTCATAATATCAGTCAAGGCATAATTTTTAGCGCCGGATATGCTATATAAATCATCGGCACCAAAAAGATGTAATATTTCATGGGCCTGAACATAGTGAAGTTTGTCCCAGCGGTTACGTTCTACTTTCTCCATCAGCATGACATACTCATCGTTACAACGAGAGATATACTCAACCTTTTCTTTTCCATTTTTGAAAAACGTTCGTTGATGGGTATATCCACAACGCCTGGCAAATGAGCGTTTCTCAAAATTACTATGAAAAATAATAACCCCTTGGTCCGCGTTAGCTTTTTCCATTTCTCGATTGATAAACTCGCCAACATCTTTCGCACCAAGGTGATTCATTACTACGGTGACAAAGTTCTCAATCGTGTTCCAGTCGCTTTGAAACGATATCGATGACATCAACTTCAACTGTGGGTTCCGCTTCACCAAATATTGCTTGTTCACAAAGCTCACATCAGCGACCTTGTAATTCATCGCTTGAGCGATTTTCCAATCTTGGACTATCTCCATAACATCGTTGCTCCGCTGAATAAAGCGGTCGGTCCAGCGTGTCTTAACGCCATCATCAATAAAAATGTAGGCGACGAGGACTCTGCCTTCCAACGTTTTAGCGGGACCACTAAACCGAGTGGCAACATATTCTTGGTTAAGTTCTCGCTCGGTTTCACTGCGCGCTAATTGATGCTTGAGTCTTTTTAGCTCTCTATCCACTTGTTCGCTGAACTCAATCGCTTGAGATTTTTGTAAGCTAGCGATCGCATAATGAATATGCCATTTCGACTGGTGAATTGATGCCGCGAGCCTGTGAAGCTGAGTAATAGCCCTTTTCTCGGCCTGCGACAATTCGCCGATAAACGCGAGGTCTGCTATCGTTAAAGCATTTTCAATAGCGGCTAATTTTTGATTTGGATCGGATACATTGAACACCGCTTGATAGGCTTGTGCAAACTGCGGGTACTCTTGCAAGTTAATCGATGGATGTGGGGCAGAAAGCTGATGTTTTTTAGTCTCTTGCCCATCAAATGGCGCAGAGGCATAAAAAAACAGCAACAAGATAAGCCAGAAGAATAATTTAGATACTAAAGAACGTCCCATAGATTTACGATTGATGTCTATTTTTTAGAAAGCAACGCCATCTTACCAGAATTTCTATATAAAACATAAAGTTAGCCAGTCGTTAAGTCATCATGCAAATGTCATAGTTTTTCCCTATGACATTATACCTTGACTTTCAAGACGACCGGTCATATATTTGTTCCCGTTATGGGAAGAATTGGTTACTGTAGAGAACATATCTTAGACGCGGGTCTCGAGGTCCTTACTCAAAAAGGATACAACGGCACCGGTGTTAAAGAGATCGTGGACGCAGCAGGCGTTCCCAAAGGATCTTTTTACAACCATTTTACCAGCAAAGAAGCTTTTGTCATCGAAGCGGTCGAGCGAGTGGCTCTCGATAATTTAAAAATGGCAGAAAGCATTTTAACCGACTCTTCACAGCCTGCAAAGGATCGCCTTTTAGCGTTCTTCAGTGGGGGCTGTGATCAAATGAGTAAAGATGAATTTCACGGTGGCTGCCTAATTGGTAATCTCTGTTTAGAAATGGCCGATGAAAACGAAGCGATTCGTGAAACCACGTCTAATATCATGTGCAAGCAAATCGGCTTAATAAAACACTGCTTGCAAGATGCGAAGCAAAAGGGCGAGTTAAGAGAATCTCTCGTTCCTGATGATCTAGCAGAATTTATCTACTATGCCTGGGAGGGCGCTATTATGCGCGCGAAGGGAAGTAGAGACTGTAGACCGTTCAATGTCTTCACTGCCCAGCTGCAAGGGTTCTTTAAGTAGTCCAGCCTCAGCAGCACCCCGTTAATCTAATTGATTGTTTTTATAGACAAAAAATATTTTAGCGACTCAGTGTAACAAAACTTAAGACGACCGGTCATTTATTTAAGAGTTTAAGACGACTGGTCATATTTTATTTATTCAAAACAACCATGATTTGCAAAATTAGGGAACTATTAGGAATTAGAGCAATGCAAAACTTGAAACAACAATTGCTAACAACATTAATCACGTTGACGCTTGGTGCTCCCCTCGCCTTAGCCTCAACACCACAAGAGAAAACCGAGTACGACTCAATCAGCAATTACCATAGTGGCCAAGCGATTGTGGGTACAATCAATGCTGAAAAGAATCCCCATCGCGGTTGGATTTGGGAAACTGAAGACGAACCCTACGATACTGGCTGGGCACTTTATGTTGACAATGATCTGTTTGCTTTACGGGACAGTGACAAAGACTACACTGGCGGAATATCTTTGACTTTGGCTGGCAAGCGAGCAACTGAATACGCCTTCTCTCTAGATCCCGCATTAAACTGGGTAGATAAAATCAGTGGTTTTTCAAGTTTCCATGACAATGGCGATCGCCAGTTACACAGTTTAGAAGTTGGTTTTACGGTTTTCACGCCAGAAGTCATCACCGAGGAAGCTGCACAGCTGGATGATCGTCCTTATGCAAGCCTTTTATTTTTGTCCAACACCCAAGAGTCGATCGATTTCGAAAACGATGCTGCTTATATTTCCTCATTCTCTGTGGGTATTTTAGGTTCCAAAATTATCAGTGAATTACAGACTCAACTCCACAAAACATTGGGTAGCGATGAGCCTGTGGGTTGGGAAAACCAGATTAGCGATGGCGGCGAATTAACGGCTCGCTATAGTGTTGCCAAACAATCCTTACTGCACTTCGATTATCAAGGCGATTATAACCTTGAGATCAGCACGACTAGTCAAGCGAGCATAGGGTACATCACTGCTGCCAGTTGGGGGCTGGCCGCTAGGATTGGTGAGTTTGATACGCCATGGTATAGCTTTAGACCCCAATTTAACGATTACTCGGAAAAGTCAGCCAGTCTTGCAGGATTAAACCGTCAGGTTGAAGAGTTTTATTTTTGGGGTGGATTTAATATTCACGCAAGAGCTTACAATGCGTTTTTGCAAGGCCAATTTAAAGATAGCAACCATACTTTTGATGCCAGTGATATGCGTATCTTAGTCGCAGATGCTTGGGTCGGTGTAACCAAGCAGTTTCAAACAGGTTGGAGATTAAGCTACTTGCTACGCGGTCAATCATCAGAGGTTAAGCAGGGCAACGCCGATAGGAGTGTTGTTTGGGGAGGATTGATGATTAGCAAAGGTTGGTAATCGGCTTTGAAAGGATGCACTAACATTTATTGCAATAAAACGATTTTCAATCACGCGCAAAGCACTTTCTAACTTAGCTTACATTGTCTTACACCAACACCTTGAGGGATAACACCAATCTAGTTACACTCAACAGCTCTTTTAAGAACCTGATAACTAGAACCTCAAGGTACCTTCATGATTCGACTATTTGCTTGTCTGGTAATTATTACCATCACTTTCACTATACCAGTATCAGCTAAAAAACTAACCATAGAGCGACTCTTTGCTTCGCCTTCACTATCTGGCCCTTCGGTGCGGGGGCTTAAAATTTCTCCCGATGGCACTCGAGTCACTTTTTTAAAAGGCAAAGAATCGGATCATGAAAGATTAGATCTTTGGGAATACCATATTGCCTCTGGCGAGACGCGTTTACTTTTTGATTCTGACGACTTACATTCGGGTAACGAGGCACTATCTGATGAGGAAAAAGCCCGCCGTGAACGTATGCGTTTAAGTGGTTCTGGTATTGTCAGTTATCAATGGTCGAAGGACGGTACGGCTTTATTATTTCCCTTAGCTGGAGATGTCTACTACTACAAAGTTGGTGACAAAAAAGCCCGCAAAGTTGTTAGTACACCTGAGTTCGAAACTGACGTTAAATTTTCGCCAAAGGCTAATTATATCTCTTATATCCGAGAACAAAACCTCTATGTACTAGACCTTCAGTCTGGAAAAGAGACAGCAATCACCCAAGACGGCGGCGGCCCGATTAAATATGGTATGGCAGAATTCGTTGCTCAAGAAGAGATGAAAAGAATGACGGGCTACTGGTGGTCAGGTGACGAATCTAAAATAGCTTTTACCAAAGTTGATGAATCTCCTGTAGAAGAAGTGACTCGTTCAGAAATTTATGCTGACGATATAAAAATGATCAAGCAGCGCTACCCATTTGCTGGCAAAAATAATGTTGTGATCGAGCTCGCGGTAATTGAATTGGATAGCAACAAAGTAACTTGGGTTGACTTAGGTAAAAATAACGATATTTATTTGCCAAGAGTTAAATGGACCAATGACAGCAACCAGCTTTCTTTTCAGTGGCAAAGCCGCGATCAGAAAACTCTGCGCCTTAATATTTTTGACACTAAAACAAAAAAACAAAAGCGATTAATTGAAGAAACCAGTAATACTTGGATTAATTTGCATGACGACCTTTATTTTTTAACTAATGATAATTTTATCTGGACGTCAGAAAGAGATAACTTTAAACACATCTATCTTTTT
This sequence comes from Aliikangiella marina, assembly GCF_007004765.1. Lineage (GTDB taxonomy): Bacteria > Pseudomonadota > Gammaproteobacteria > Enterobacterales > Kangiellaceae > Aliikangiella > Aliikangiella marina. Next base: position 571,116 of record NZ_VIKR01000003.1, on the reverse strand, counting down.
GATAAAACAGGCAAGCAACTAAAGCAGTTGACTCGAGGCGATTGGGTCGTTGATAAAGTCGAAAATATCGACCAGAAGAGAGGGCTAGTTTATTTTACTGGTCGAAAAGATACGCCATTAGAAAGACACTTATATTCTGTTTCCATTAATACTGGCGATATCAAAAAAATCACAAGCCGAAGTGGTTTCCATACCATCACATTTGCCGGTGATAGCCAAACCTACATTAATAATTTTTCCTCAATTAATACGCCACCTCAAGTCAGTTTACATAAGAGTACGGGAGAGCGACTGGCATGGCTCTCTGAAAATAAAGTTGATGACAATCATCCTCTCGCAGACTATAAAAACGATTTGATAACGCCTGAGTTTGGCACTTTCACCACTGACGATAATACTAAATTGTATTATCGCCTTTACAAGCCAAGCAATTTTGACGACTCCAAAAAGTATCCCGTTTTTATCTACCTTTATGGTGGACCTATTGCGCAAACAGTCACTAATCGCTGGGGAAATTTATATTTAACTTATATGGCGCAACAAGGATATGTAGTGTTTACAGTTGATAATCGGGGATCAAATTATCGCGGCAAAGCTTTTGAAGATCCGCTTTATCGGGCAATGGGGAAAATTGAGGTAAAGGATCAAGTAGCTGGTGTTAAATTTCTCAGGACTTTTCCTTGGGTCGATAAAGAAAAGATTGGCGTTCACGGTCATAGCTATGGCGGTTATATGACGCTGATGGCGATGTTTCAAGCGCCAGAATATTTTAAAGCGGGGGTTTCAGGCGCGCCGGTCACGGACTGGGCACTTTACGACACGCACTACACAGAGCGCTACATGGGAACGCCTCAAGAGGATCCTCAAGCTTACGAAGAATCGAGCGTGTTTCCTTACGCCACTAATTTGGTTGGACCACTTTTAATTTATCATGGCATGGCTGACGATAATGTTTTATTTAAAAACAGCACCAAACTCTACAAAGTTTTGCAAGACAACAATATTCAGTTCATGACAATGGATTATCCCGGCAAAAAACATAGTATTCGAGGCAAAAAAACCCGAATGCATCGTGCCACGATGATACGCAATTTCTTTGACCTCCATTTTGGTATTAAGCGCTAGTTCATTTTAGCCATTTTACACACACGTTATAAAAAAGCATCTTGACTAAGATGCTTTTTTTGTGCGCGTTTCATAATTAAAAATACTTTAGATACGTAATTGAACGTTATAAAAACTCTTAACGCGATATCGAGCCTCTTTAATTATTCTTTTTTGAGATTAAATCAAAAAGTGTAATTGTTACGCCCTTTTCTTAGTGAATTTTACCGCTTTCTTACTGTAAATATTTGTTACTCTCAATCACAGTCTGACAGAAATGTAGTTAAACATCGGTAGTCGTCAGACAGATAAACAACAAACTAAAAAAAGGACGATTAGACAATGCGAAAAATTACCACGCTCGGGGTACTCGCTCTCAGCAGTATCTCATTGCTAGTTAATGCCGCAGAAGATCCGAAAATAAAAAAAACTATAACGACTTCAGCGCCAGTAAAGTTATCAAAACCTTTACGTGAACTAGCTAAACCTTTACCGACTCTCGATCCAGCAAGAAAATTCAAGTTATCCGCATCAGGCGATAATGTGCCTGGGTTTAAAGGCGATCGAGAAATTCCCAATAGATTTCCTGAAAAAGATCGAGACTACTCGTTACCGGAGGGTTTCGTTGACAAGTCAGCTCAAACTAGCATGCCAGTTCGCAAAAAAAGTGCAGAACTATTAATGCCGGAAATTGGTGTTAACTTCAATGGTTTGCCAAATGTAACTGGCTCTGTACCACCGGATACCAACGGTGATGTTGGCCCAAATCACTATGTGCAAACGGTCAACGTTGCCTTAGGAATTTGGGATAAAGAAGGCAACGTTTTAGTTGCACCGACAGCAATCAATGCTCTATGGGACGGCTTTGGTGGACTTTGTGAAACAAACAACAACGGTGACCCAATCGTTCTTTATGATAGCGCCGCTGACCGCTGGTTAATCAGCCAGTTCGCTTTCGAAAGTGGTTTTAACAATAACCGTCAGTGTATCGCGATTTCACAAACCGGTGATCCAACGGGTGCTTACTACCTCTATGATTTCCTGTATGCCGATACTATTTTTAACGACTACCCTAAGTTTGGTGTCTGGACTGATGGTTACTACATGGGTGTTAACCAGTTTGACCCTAACTTCGCCGGCGGTGGTGTTGTTGCATACGAAAGAGATGCAATGCTTGTTGGTGCTGAAGCACGTCAAATCAAGTTTGACATGAGTGCTGAAGGCTCGGCAGTATTTACGCCAATGCCTCTTGATATCGATGGTTTGATTCCGCCACCAGCGGGCGCAAAACAATACTTTATCTGGGCTGATCTTGTATCGACCGATAACTTACAAGTTTGGGAATTTGATGCTAACTGGTCCGATCCAGGCGCTTCAACTTTTGAACGAGTTTTATCTATCCCAGTAACTCCTTACGGCAGTGCTCCTAATGTTACTCAACCTAATGGCAACCAATTGGATTCTATCAGCATTCGCTCGATGTTCAGAGCGGCTTATCGAAATCTAGATGGTCAAGGTAAAATTGTTTTCAATCACAATATTGCTGCGCCCACAGGACAAGGCGAAACAGCAATGCGCTGGTACGAAATCGATGTTGATCAGCTTGCAGGCACAGCAACTATTGCTCAAGAAGGTACTTTCGCGCCTGACACTCATTCGCGATGGATGGGCTCTGGCGCTATGGACGTGAATGGTAACTTAGCGTTTGGTTACAGTATCGCGAGCCCAGACTTAGCGCCTGGTATTCGTGCTGCAACTCGATTAGCAACTGATGCTGCGAACACTTTAACTGAAGAGATTGTGCTTCAAGCGGGTGAAGGGTCACAGGCGGGTGCTACTCGCTGGGGTGATTACTCAAGTATGAGCATTGACCCGACTGATGACTGTACATTCTGGTTCTCTACTGAATACTACGAATCAGCAAATGACGGGTCGACAGCTTGGTCAACCAAAATTACGAGCTTCAAGCTTCCATCTTGTGTTGCCGGTCCTCGAGGCGAAATTGCAGGTACCGTTACTGATGCAGATTCTGGAGAAGTAATTCCTTTTGCAAGAGTTTCAGCCGGTCTTATCTCAACACGTGCTGACTTAGATGGTAACTATATCCTTACCTTGCCGGTTGGTGATTACGATCTTACAGCATCAAAATACGGCTGGGTTGAATCCACTCCTGCAAGCGTTACGGTTAATGAAGACGAGACCACAGATTCCAATATCACTTTAACTGGTGCTACACCTGTTATTGTCAGTGGTACTGTTTCTGATGCGAACCGAACCGACGCACCGCTCTATGCAAAAATAACGGTTAGCGTTCCTGATGATACGTTCACTACTTTCAGTAACCCAGAAACTGGTGAGTATTCAATTTCATTGTTCGAAGGGACAACTGTTGGATTTTCTGCAGCTGAAGTTGGCGTAGGCGGCTACATGACATCGTCGCAAGATGTGTTACCAGTTAACGAAACCCAACAGCGCCTGCAAGGTGGTGTTGATTTCGCACTTGATGCAAATGCTAACTGTACTGCACCGGGATATGATTTTGTTCTTCCGTCTTTCTTAGAAGCGTTTGACGTATTCCCAGCCACTGGTTGGTCAGTTGTTGATGATCAAGGTTCTGGCGCAGTTTGGGGCTCTTATCTTGCTTCAGGTCGCAACCTTCCAGGAATAGATGGTGATGCAGCATTTATTGATTCTGATGCGGCAGGTTTAGTTGATATCGATACTTCACTGGTTTCTCCACGCATCAATGTTGCCGATATCTCTACAACGACACTTCAATTTGACGCTTTCTTCAGAACATTCACTGGCGCAGACTCGCTTGATGTTGACATCAACGTTGACGGTGCAGGTTGGGTTAATGTAGGCACTGTTGCGGCAAACAACACACTTGAAGCCTATGCGATTGATTTATCAGCTCAACTTTCTGGTGCAACCAGTTTCGAAGTACGTTTCCGTTACTACGATGCAAACTTCGAATGGTATGCGTTAGTCGACAATGTTCGCTTTGGCGATTTATCTTGTGCTCCGCTAATCGCGGGTAACTTAAGAAGTGGTTATGTTATCGATACAAACACAGGTGAACCATTAGTAGGCGCCGAAGTTGATGTTGATGACAGACTGGCTGCAATGTCTTTTGCAACTCCTGAAGATGATGCGGTTAACGACGGTTTATTCCAAGTATTCGTACCTGCTGATGCAACAGCGATTACTGTAGAAGAAGATAACTATGAAACTGCAACACCAGCTGAAGGTGATATCACGCTTGCTACTCCAGTTAGCTTGAATGCAGGTCAACTTGAGTCTGATTCTGAAACTGTTGAAGTAACACAAACTGCTGGTCGAACTGCGACTGATAGTATAACAATCACTAACTCAGGTAGTGCAGCGGCTAGTTTCAACTCATACTTCATAAAAGGTGATGCGACTGCTGCTGCGCAAATCAACGGTCCATTCCATCCATCTTCTCGCCATTTTGGTCCGAAGAATATGAATGACCGCGATACTCGCAAGATCCGTTATCAATCAGAAGTTAATGTTGATCCATTAGCGCCTGGCGATATAGTTGGATTCTTCCCAACCAATATCACCTATGGTTGGGGTATTTCGACTAACCGTGCTACTGGTGAATTCTATGTCGGTGATCTTGAAGCTGCGGGTGCACCAGCAAACGTTATCTGGCGCTACGAAGCTGATGGAACGCTTACCTCAGACTTTATTCCGGTCGCTTTAGACGGTAGCTTCTTTGCAGACAGCGCATTTAACCAGCGTACTGGTAAGTTATGGCAGGTTGATGTTGGCGATGACGATTGTATCCATGAGTATGATGTTGATGCGCTAGCAGCGACAGGTAACAAAATCTGTCCAGCATTTGGCGCTTCACAGCGTGGATTGGCATACGATCCAGTTACCGATACATTCTACTCTGGTTCATGGGTTGACAGTATCATCCATCAGTTTACAGCAGACGGAACGATTCTTCGTTCAGTAAATGTTGGCCTTTCAATTGCGGGCTTAGCTTACAATGCAGAAACTCAACACTTGTTCATCAGTGTAAACGGTGAGTCTGTTGCCGGCGCATTCGATGTGGTGGTAGTTGATGCGGCTTCTCCAAGTTTCGTTAAAGTTGGCGGCTATGATGTGCGTCTTGATGTTGACGGCGACGGTGTTGCTGATGATGTTGTCCAAGACTTCGGTCAAGCAGGTCTTGATATAGACTGTAACGGCAACTTGTGGATGGTCGAACAGCAACAACAGTTTGTTATCGGCTTTGAGTCTGGTGAGACCGGCGCTTGCGAGTGGAACAATGTTCCATGGTTGACAGCGTCTGTCGCGGCCGGCGATCTGTCAGTTGGTGCAACGAGCGATGTTGATCTAACAATGGATTCAACAGGCCTTAATGAAGGCACTTACACTGCTTCAATCGTTTATGGTAACGACACACCTTATGGTGCTGTTTCGGTTCCAGTCTCTATGACTTTAACCGCTCCGCAATATGGTACTTCGCAAATCAGCGTAACCGGTATCACTGTTGATGAAGAAGACACAGCAACCATCACGCTCGAGAGAACTGGTGGTGACGACTATGAAGTTAGTGTCGACTTTACGACAATCGATGGTACAGCCGTTGCTGGCACCGACTACACTGCAGCCTCTGGCACAGTTACTTGGGGAGACTTAGATAGCGCGACTAAGACTATCACCGTAAGCACCAATGCTTTAGATGTGAACAAGTCTTTCACAGTGGTGATTTCGAACCCTCAAGGTGGTGTCACACTAGGTGCAAAAACTGCAGCAAGTGTCACTATCATGGATAAGCCGAAAGGTAGTGGTTCAATTGGTATTCCTGTACTCCTTCTATTTGCTCTAGCAGGCTTCGCAAGAAGACGTTCGCTTAACAAATAATAACGAGTATTCACAAGGCAGTTATCTGCCTTGTGAAATGATTTTAACTGACAAGAGTTCGCTCTTTGTTTAAATCAAAAAAGGATAATTACCAATGAAAAGTAAAATGTGTATCGCTCTTGCGGCCACACTTTTATCGTTAAACGCGGCAGCAGAAACGCCGACATTTAACTATGTCAAAGTGGGCTTTACAGAGCAAGATCCAGAATATATCGGCGTCGAGCAAAGTGGCTTTGAAGTTGCTGGTGCTTATGACCTCGATAAAGAGTACTACATTGCAGGTAAGTATATTTCTACGAGCGATGATAACTTAGATTCAGTTCGTGGCACGATTGGTGTTGGTTATAAGATGGACCTCACCGATGATACTTTAATGTTCTTCCAAATTGATTATGCAGCCATTGAGTTTGACCAAACCAATGCAGGTACGTTTGACGAGTCCGGGTTTCAAGTCGGGCTTGGTTTTAGAAGCTATGTATCTGACTCGTTTGAAGTGAATGGTGTAATCAACTATTTGGATGCCGGAAAAGTAGATGATACGTTTGGAGACTTCAACCAAACATTCATCCAACTCGGTGGCGAATATTATATGAACGACGAGTTTTCGATCTATGCTGATTATGAGTATGACTCGGATGCCAGTCGATATGCTGTCGGTGTAAAATACTCTTTTTAACAGCGATATCTCAATGTTAAATTGAGATCGAAAAAAGGTCAGCGAGTTATTGACAAGCTGGCCTTTTTTTATGGCTAGTTGTAACTCCAAGTTGAAATTATTAACCTTTAAGTTAACCTTGAAAAACGACTTTGATCGTTATCTATTATTATACGTTGAAAAAAACAGGACTTTGGCATGAGTAAACCGACAATTAAACGGCTAGTGTCGTTCTTGATACCGTTGTTTTTATTAACAGGCTGTCCAGAAGACGATGATGCTAAGCAATCAAAAAGCGCTGACAACTCTAAAGTGGAAACTACTGTGGACAATAAAGACAACATACCGAAAACCGAACCGCAAGTAAGCAGTTCTCGAACAGGACAGTCTGGAGCCTTATCTGAATCTGCTGGCGGTGCAGAAGAGCTTAAAAAAGATGAGTTATATGAAGTTCCAAATCGCTTCCCTGAAAAAGAGCTGTTGAAAGAACAAGAAAAAAAGCAGCAGGACGAGAAAAAAGAAAAAGAAGAGCCCCCCCGGTAACAATCGCTTTAGCGGATTGAGTTTCGCTCTATTTTTTCGCTTCACTCGTATAACTATCAATCATGAACAAGAGGAAAATAACAATGCAAAAAGAAACTCGACCAATACCTCAGGAAGCATTTGATTGGTATGATGAATATGCCCACGGCTTAATCGATAGACGCACTTTTTTAAGCCGCCTCTCGTCATTATCAGCCGTTGGTATATCGATGGCTGCAATTACTCCAGCCTTAATGCCTAACTACGCTAAAGCCGAGCAAGTCTCTTTTAACGACCAATCGATACTCGCCACTTTTGAAACATTTTCATCGCCCGAAGGACATGGTGAAGGCCGAGGTTATTTGGTGAAACCGAGAGAGTTACAAGAAACGGCTCCTGTTGTTCTAGTGATTCATGAAAACCGAGGGTTGAACCCCTATATTAAAGACGTCGCTAGAAGACTCGCAAAAGCCGGTTTCGTCGCTTTTGCGCCTGACGCACTATATCCGCTTGGCGGCTATCCTGGCAACGATGACATGGGGCGTAAAATGCAACGCTCAATGGACCGTGTCAAAATCGAAAACGATTTCATCGCCGCGGCAAAATTCCTCAAAAAGCATTCACTCAGCAATGGTAAATTGGGCGCAGTCGGGTTCTGTTTTGGCGGATACATCGTGAATATGTTAGCGGCAACTATTCCCCAGTACCTTGATGCAGGGGTGCCTTTTTACGGGACACCTGCGGCTAAGTCGATCCGTAAAAATATCAAAGCGCCTTTGATGATTCAGCTCGGAGAACTTGACAAGCGAGTCAACGCAACCTGGCCAGAATATGAGAAAGATCTCAAAGCGAACAATGTGGATTACATCATGCACATGTACGAAAAAGCAAATCACGGGTTTCACAATGACTCTACAGGTCGTTATGATAAAGAATCTGCCGAGCTGGCATGGAAAAGAACAATGAATTTTTTTGAGAAACACCTTACTAAAAGTTAACAGTTTGCTGTTTAGTCAACTGATATCCAAAACTTCTTGTTGTTTATCGGTGTTTCAGGAGGAAGCACCGGATTGTTTAGTCTAAAAATCTTGCGGTTCTCAATATTAGCTTTGGCTAAAATTTCCGAACTGCCAGGATGGCTGAGAAATAACTTTTCAAAGCTGCCATCTTCGATCGCAATATTTAATCCTTTTTCAATTCTTTCAGAAAGCGCGGTGTTTTCTTGATTTACAAAAAAGTACATTGGTGCTGGATATTGCAGCATAATCGTTTCTTCGACAATTAAGTTTTTATCTTGATGGCGTTTTACTTCACCCCAAGGCTCACTGATTCCCCTTGGAACAAAATCGACTCGGCGCCGCTGTAGCATCGGAAAAATCGAATCATAGTCAGTAATACCAACAACATCAAAGCCGTTTGCTCTGAGTATTTTTGTATCTGGCCAATCGCTTCCTTGGCCAGCAACTAACAACTTGAGTTCATCGAGCGAATTGATACTCGCAAATTTTTGTCTATCCTCTTCTCTGATCAAAAAAATCCGATAACCGAAAAGTCCTTTTAACAAGGGAACTCTGATGGGCAAAAGCTTTTTCTCTCGCGCGAGACTTGTCATCGTCCAATAAACATCAACTTTATTTCCTTTGGCTAATTCTTGGATTGCTCGGCTTTGAACCATATGAAATGCCAATGGTTTTAAAGTGAAGTCACCATCAATATTACGCGTTTTTTCCAGAGCCAAAGTTAATAAATCGACAAAATAAGCGTGTGAATCCGAAGCCAAGTTTTCCGGAGGAACGTAATTAATCGACAATTCCTTGCTATTAACAACCATACTGAATGTTGTCAAAAGGCCCAAAAGAAGCACTAGTTTTCGCACTTAAACACCATCAAAAACACATTAAAATCTAACCTTAGTTTAGGCTATTATCGAACATTAAGCTTTGGTTAAGTTCTAACAATACGTTAAGTACATGAAATTAAAAAGCAAATTAACGAGTTAATGGATATAGGAAAAGTTAATCCCGAACTCTCGTCCGGTCGCTAACGTGTTAAGATCATCGGCCGAATTAAAATAACGTTCATTAAACAGGTTATCGACGAATAATGCTATCTCCCAGTTTTGTGAAACCTGAGTACCGAACTTCAAGGCGACAATTTGTGCTGACTCGAGAGGCAATTCGCCATCACCAAAATTGCTTTTCGACTGTCGAATAATATAACTCGTATTAAAAAACCAATTATCTTTATTAAGATTTATTGCAAGTCGATGCCGCTCTGGCGGTATATCAGACAAGCTATTACCCAGCTCATCTTCTCCAGTTGTTTTTTGACCGTTTAATGAAAAACTCAGTTCGTCAGTGGCTTGATAATCAATATTGTACTGCCAACCAGAAATATCCCCGTTGGTGCGATTTTCAAACGTTCTTGTATCATCATCTAGCGAGACTCTTTCAATGAAATTATCAACCTCTGTCTCGTAAAAATGTGTTGTAAAGCGCCAATTGTTATACGAATAATTGAAACCTAAATCAAAAGAAGACGATTCCTCTGGAAGTAAGTTAGGGTTACCAAAAATTTGTCCACGCCCGGTTGTTCCATTAAAAAGCCTTTCTGACAAACTCGCAAACCGAAAGCCCGTTCCATAACTTAAGCTCACATCAAGTTCACCGATTGACTTAGTTAAAGATGCAAAATAAGTAATAAAGTCATCGGAAACTGTTGCAGTATCATCACTTTTTTGAGTTTGATAGTTTAAACGCAAGCCTGCACTAAAAGACCAACTATCGATTTGTCGATTAGCCGTCGCAAACAGAGCAGCCTCATCTTCTTGGCCCTTATTTAAGGCAATAAAATTTGCAACCGTTGGGTTCGACAAACTGGTTTCTTCTTCGAAGCTATTTACATCTCGGCGTGCAAAATAATCAAGTCCGAATATCCCTTCAAAATCATTCACTAGCCAAGGTTGTTCGAACGCAAAGCCAACATCTAAAGAATCAGTAGTCACCTCGTTCACTCGGCTCAGCGGTCTGATATCTTGAGTAATGAGTTCCTGCTCATGAAAATAGAGACGGGCTTGCCAGTCTCCGTCTCCCGAGAGTGTAAACTGCGAGAGGATATGTTCTTCGTTTGGGTAAGACGTTATTCTCGAGTCAGGGAAACGCAAGTTATCTTTCCCTAAGTCATCCCCTTTTGAGTAAATCAGCTGCCAGTCTAACTTTAACTGGTTAAAACTGGCATGCCGTAAATAATTAAATGACACTTGACTAAAGTTATTGTTCTTTTCTTCGCCACTAATGGTTTCACCATTATCTCTTTCACGTATTGCGAGACCTGTCGTATAGTCGCTATCACCCACTCCAAAAGCGAACAAACGTTCATTACCATCAGACTTTAGACTCCCATTAAACCAACGGCTTTCATCTTGCCTGGTGACTAAGTGAATAGTACCGCCTATCGCTCCACTCCCATAATAGGTAGAGGCGGGTCCTTGAGTAACTTCAGCTCCCGACAATAAGCTTGCGTCGATAAAAGAAGCCGCGACACCAGCACGGCGCTCCGAGGTAATCCGCATACCGTTGACATATACTTGAACTCTTTGCCGAGCAAGTCCTCTGATACTCAGTGTTTGGAAAAGCCCTGGTTGCCCATTGACATTCAGTCCAGCTTCGTTTGCGAGCAGTTCAGTAACTGATATGGGCGAGCCGATTGAGTCACTTACTGCGACGAAGTCATTGATAAACGCCTTATCTTTATCATGGCGAGACCCGGTTACCACCAACACAGGCGCATCGGCGAAACTGACGAAATCACTGCTCACCGACTCTAATTCACTCGACGAATCATCGCTGTCACCGGCGGTAATGGTGCGAGGTTCCTCAGGGAGAATTTTATCTTCTGTAGAACGATTAGCCGTCATGGGGTCGTTCGCAATCCCTTCCGCAAAAGAGTGAGCAATACCCGTGTTGATGACAAACGGAGATTGAGTCTCAGATGATTCAAATTCCGATGATTGAATATCTTGAGTCGAATCATTCCTTGTTTGACTATTCACAGAAGCAATATAAGTGAGCATTACCGCTAATGCTCCCCCTGTCCACCGAATCATTTTCACACTTTTTTGTCTAGCTGAAATCGTGGCCTGTCGTTTCGAAAACTTCAAAAATGGTTACCTAACTTTTTAATCTCAATTGATATCTTTTGCGACCCGCTAAATTACCTTAACTGCACGAGCCTGCAAACCATAATTGGCTTTAGTTGTGAATATTTACGTAAGTCTAGATTCTATCTAACTCGATTGAGTTATGCTCTCTAACGGCGAGCAAATTTTATCTTTCTGGGCTTTTAGTTTGTAAAAATTTATTGTCCGCCCTAGTATTACCTCCTCAATTAAAACAACGCTAAAAAAACAATGCTATTTTCAGGTGAAATTGCCGCTTTAACGACTGCTTTTTGTTGGGCTTTAGCCACAGTTTACTTTCGCCAGTTAGGTCACGCTTTTTCACCATTAACATTAAACTTATGGAAAGGTATTCTTTCCATTGTGTGTTTGAGTTTTGTTCTAATAGGGTTTTCACCATCGCTGCCTGAACTCAAATACGTGTATTGGTTGCTCATTAGTGGTGTAATTGGAATAGGTATTGGAGATACTGCTTTTTTCGCCGCTTTAAATCGGCTCGGGGAACGAAACACCTTATTAGTCGCTGAAACACTCGCCCCTATCTTTACTGCGTTGCTCGCAATAATTTGGATCAACGAGTGGTTGACGCCAATTCAGTGGCTGGCAATCGCTGTGGTATTGCTGGGCGTTGATATCGTTTTGCGATGCAAGAAAAGCCGTTCTCCTTCGCAACCAATAAGCCTAACGGGATTGAGTTTGGCCGCTATCGCGGCTTTATGCCAAGCCAGTGGCGCAGTCATCGGCAGATTCGTGCTAACTCGCAGTGATATTGACCCTGCGACGGCGAGTTTAATTCGCCTGATTGGCGGAATAGCTGTCGTTATTTTTGTATTACTGGTGACGCGTAAATCATGGTTACCCAAAAAGCCAGCTGACGCTAATGTGTGGCGATTGCTGGTTTTAGCAACCTTTATTGGCACTTTCCTCGCCCTAATATTGCAGATGTACGCTTTCTCACAAACTCAAGCAGCAATTGTTCAATCGTTATTTGCGACCTGTATTATCTTTTCTCTGCTTATCGCTAAGCTTCAGGGACAACCAGTTACTCCAAAGGCGGTAATCGGCAGTTTTATCGCAATAGCAGGCGTTTCGCTGATCTTCATCTACTAGTTTCTGATTAACGAATTCTTGCTTATTTCAATTAGATTTTCTGTAGTGGGTGTTAAGAAGGGATTCTGGTGGCGACTTACACTGATTACGGTATAATCGCGCGATAAACCATTCGCCACTAATGCTGGCACTGAGCAATCAGCAGCAGCCTGGTGTACTCAAAATTGAGCGCCATGACCGGACAAATAGTGAAAAGCGAGGAAGTGGTGTTTAAATCTAAACTCGATTGAAGTTTAGTAGTTTTAGAGAGAGCATGAGGACAATCAAATATGGGTCACTCCAACAACCCAGATGTAAATAATACGCTAGCAAATAAAGTATTGGCGGTGAACGACGATTTACCTATCCGAACCGATAAGCCTGTGCACAGTGGCAAGGTTCGCTCAGTTTATTGGTTAACTGAGGCCGACAGTAAACGCTTGATTAGCGAAAAAGGCTATGATGTCCCCGCCGATTCACCGTTAGCGATCATGGTCATCAGTGATCGAATTTCTGCTTTTGACTGTATTTGGCGTGGCGAAGGCGGTATGAATGGCGTTCCTGGCAAAGGCGCAGCGCTTAACGCTGTTTCTAATCATTGGTTCAAGTTGTTCAAAGAAAAAGGCTTGGCCGATAGTCATATTCTCGATATTCCCCACCCTTTTGTCTGGATTGTCCAAAAAGCCAAACCAGTCAAAATTGAAGCGATTGCGCGTCAATACATTACAGGCTCGATGTGGAGAGCTTACGCGAATGGTGAAAGAGAGTTTTGTGGGATTAAGATAGCCGATGGTTTAAGTAAAGACCAAAAGTTACCGGAACTCCTGATCACCCCGTCAACAAAAGGTATTTTAACCGGAATTCCTGGTGTGCCTGAGCAAGACGATGCGAATATTACTCGACAAAACATTGAAGACAATTTTGCCGATTTTAATTTTAAATCGGTGGATGATATCAATTTGTATGAAAAACTTTTAAAAGACGGTTTCAAAGTCATTAGCGACCAGCTTGAGAAAATTGATCAAATATTCGTTGATACCAAATTTGAGTTTGGCTATGTAACCGATCGTTCAGGTCAAGAAAAACTCATCTATATGGATGAAGTGGGCACGCCTGACTCTTCTCGTATTTGGGACGGACCTTCACAACGAGCCGGAAGAATTGTTGAGAAGTCAAAAGAAGCGTTTAGACAACAACTGCTTAATCATTTTCCTGATCCCGATATTTTATTGAATAAAGATCGAATGCAAGAAAGAACTGCTCTGGCAACAGATAATGTTTTACCTGTTGAGCTGCTCATGGAAGTATCGAGAACTTATATCGATATCGCGGAAAAAATTACCGGTGAAAAAATTCAACTCTCAGAAAATCCCAAAACAGAAATCGTGAGTATTTTGCGGGATAATTATGGTCTGATCGATTGAGTGCGACTCGATAATCCGCGCAACTAAAAAAGGTACTTTTCAAGTGCCTTTTTTTATTTTTTATCTCTTTAATCTATATACAAAAAAGTAATTTGCATCTCACAAAGAAAACTTAACAGCCTCAAATAATCAGCTTATTTTTTTGCATACGTATTCATGTCACAAAACTGCAACTTCTCGCTTTGCATACGATTTCATTGTGCTAGTTTGATTCGACTTCTGCAGCGGAACAACGGGAATTTCATTGTATTAACGATTCGAGCATTGGATGATTTTAATCGCTAAAACACTGAAAAAAACTAACCAATATTTCTCAGATTGATCGCTATTTTTTAGCTTACGTTTTACTGAGACGAATTTTTGAAGGAACGATAATGATTCAATCAAAATCTCATCTAGTCAGTGTCGTAAGAAGTACTCGAAACTTGAGTGCTTTTGTTTTTTTATTGCTGTTTGTAACTATTTTTTCAGGTCACAAAGCCAATGCAAACAACGGTGTAATGATGCAATACTTTCATTGGTATTTGCCGGCTGATGGTAGTTTATGGAATGAAGTATCTAACAATGCCGAAGCACTTTCAAATGCAGGAATTACTGCACTTTGGTTACCGCCAGCATACAAAGGAAACTCGGGAAGCGCCGATGTCGGGTATGGTGTTTACGATATGTATGACCTCGGAGAATTTAACCAAAAAGGTTCTATTCGAACAAAGTATGGGACAAAGTCACAATATCTCAATGCAATTAACACAGCGCATAATAACGGTATTCAAATTTATGGTGACGTTGTTTTCAACCATCGTGGCGGAGCTGATGCAACAGAATCAGTGACTGCCGTCAGAGTTGCCAGAAACAACCGTGACTATGAATTTGGCGGTGATTTGCAAATTGATGCATGGACCCAGTTTGATTTCACGGCTCGTGGCAATACTTACTCTGATTTTAAGTGGCGCTGGTTTCATTTTGATGGCGTCGACTGGGCACAAAATTTACAAGAAAGTAATATTTTCAAATTTCGCGGTGCTGGTAAAGGCTGGGATTGGGAAGTCGATACTGAGAATGTTAATTATGATTATTTAATGTTCGCTGATGTCGATATGGATCACCCTGAAGTCGTTCAAGAACTCAAAGATTGGGGAGAGTGGTATATCAATTTTACTCAAGTCGATGGGTTTAGAATTGACGCGATAAAGCACATTCGCTATGACTTTTTTAATGAGTGGCTTGATCACCTGCGCGTCAATACTGGCAAATCACTTTTTACTGTCGGTGAGTTTTGGAGTTATGACACTAGCAGGCTTCATAACTACATCAGTAAAACAGAAGGACGCATGTCATTGTTCGATGCGCCGCTTCATTTAAATTTTCATCAGGCATCAACTGCTGGTGGAAGTTATGATATGCGTAACATTTGGAATAATACCTTGATGAAAGATCAACCGGGGCTTGCTGTGACGCTAGTTGACAATCATGACACGCAACCTTGCCAAGCATTAGAATCCCCCGTGCAAGACTGGTTCAAGCCACTTGCCTACGCATTCATTTTGTTAAGAGAACAAGGCTATCCTAATGTTTTTCACGCTGACTATTACGGTGCAAGCTACACAACATCAGACAATAACTGTAATAACACCACCATCAATTTAGCCTCTCATAAGGTCGCTATCGATCAATTGCTCGCCGCGCGAAAAAATTACGCTTACGGACCACAAATTGATTATTTGGATCATTGGGATGTTATTGGTTGGACCCGCTTAGGTGATGCTACCCATCCTCAAGCAATGGCAGTCATTATGAGTGACGGATCCGGGGGGAGTAAATGGATGAATGTCGATCGAGCTAATAAAACTTTCATCGATATCACCGGTAATCGCAGCGATACTGTAACCAGTAATCAGGATGGTTGGGCTAACTTTCCTGTCAATGGTGGCTCTTATTCTGTTTGGGTTGAGCAAACCGGTTCGACTGACCAAAATGTGTCCGTTCAATTCAGCTGTGAGAATGGCTACACCTATTGGGGGCAAAATGTCTATGTGGTAGGGAACCATTCGTTGCTCGGTAGTTGGGACGCGAACTCCGCCATCAAGCTTGATGCCAAGAACTACCCAACTTGGTCAAAAGCTATTAACCTCCCTAAAAATACGTCGATCGAGTGGAAATGTATCAAAAAAGCAGGGAGTAGCGTCGAATGGCAAAACGGCGCCAATAACCAATATACCACTTCCAGCAACAATGGCTCTACCTCGGGGTCGTTTTAGCTGAGAAACATCCGATACGTGATTCCCGTATCGGATGTCCTTTGATTCAATTACCATGCATTTTTAGAATCACCATAGCGTAGCAACCAACCAGTCGTGTAAGCAGACAGAAACAATGTTGGTGTAATAAACAAATGGGGATCAAAGATCCAACTCATCAATGCTAGGAATAGCATTATCAGCTCCAGTACTAATACTGGCTTCTTGGATTTAATACCTATGAAGTTCACTCGAAACCACCATGGTTGCTTTTTCCAAGCTGCAGAATCTTTATCAATCACTACAATCTCCTCTGTTAATCGTTCAATATCGACATTAAAAACAGAGGCAAGACATTTAAGCGTTTCTAAACTGGCTTTTTGACCACTTTCGACTCGCTGAATTGTTCTAACATTGAGCCCACTCATGGTTGCAAGCTGCTCTTGCGACCAGTTGTTTTGTTTGCGCAGTTTTTTAACTATCATTTCTTAATTACCTTGAATCTGTTTGCGGAGATTCTCTCAAAAAATGCTGCCTGACTAACACGAAAGCCTCCCGACAATCACCCGACAGCGACCTAATAATTATACTTTATTGTTTAAATTCAGTTAGTTGAAGCAACTCTCCAGAAGGCCCCCACAAATAAATAACCTTACCCCATCGCTCTTGTTTTATCGGCTGGTAACGGATATCAAAGCCTTCGAGTTGGATAATTTTTTGCCAAGCCTCATCGATATCGATAACCGAAATTTGGAGAACTAAATTCTCAGCAAGCGCTTGGTTATAAAACCTTTGCAAGAAAAAATAACAGTCACCGTTATCGAATAAACTCAAGGCTTCACTCACATATTCCATGTTAAATCCGAGAGACTGATAAAATGCCTGGGATTGAGGGTAGTCTTTTGCAGGAATAAATACCCGAATATCGTCAATTCTCATTGAATTCTCCTATATTTATCCGGTCGCTGTCTTTTAACGGAATAGACAAAATTTTGTACTCAGGATACTACCTTTAGGTGAATTTCGTCTAATGACTTAATAACTGATATTCGATAAAATACGCCGCAGCGACATATCCTTACACTACCCAAAGCTCGACAATCGAGAAATTTAGTAACTATAACTAAGGGATTAATATGTCTGAAAATAGCGTCCTTTGTGACATTGGCTTTATCGGCTTAGGTGTCATGGGCAAAAACCTTACCTTAAATTTAGCCGATAACGGCTATAAAATCGCCGCCTTCGACCTCGAACATCAAAAAATCGAAGACGCTATGGCGCAAGACAAAGCTGAGTCTGGTTCGGGTGGCCGAATTATTGGCTGCTCGTCCTATACTGAATTATTGTCAATCCTTAAAGAGCCTCACTTAATTATTTTATCGATTCCGGCGGGCGACATTGTCGACGATGTATGCCACAAATTAGTGGACGCAGGCATTAAAGCCGATGACATCGTGATTGATACAGGTAACAGTCTCTGGACAGATACGGTACGCCGCGAGAAAAAGTATCTAGGTAAGTTTTATTTCTTTTCTACTGCGGTCTCCGGTGGAGAAATTGGTGCACGGTTTGGCCCCTCGTTAATGCCTAGTGGTGACCGATATGCTTGGACTCGCGTGGAGCCGGTATTTCAAGCCATTGCCGCCAAAGTCGATCCCAATACCGGGAAAGCCATCGAACGATTTGAACCAGGTAACCCCGTGAAAGAAGGTGAACCTTGCACCACTTACATCGGTCCAAGCGGCGCAGGACATTATGTCAAAATGGTTCACAATGGTATCGAGTATGCCGACATGCAGCTCATTTGCGAGGCCTACCATATTATGCGTGAAGGCCTGTCGATGTCTCCGTCTGAAATCGGCAAGATCTTTCAGCAGTGGAATCAGGGTGTTCTCGAAAGCTACTTGATAGAAATTTCTGCGGAAGTGCTATTAGAAGTCGACAGCGAAACCAAAACACCATTGGTCGATATCATCCTCGATAAAGCGGGTCAGAAAGGTACCGGCCTGTGGACAGCCGTAAGCAGTCTTGAAATAGGAAGCCCAGCACCAACCATCGCTCAAGCAGTTTATGCGCGCTCCCTGTCGACTTTAAAAGGCGACAGGGTTTCAGCTTCAAGCCAGTTGAAAGGACCAGAAATCGATCCTCATTTAATTGCCGATAAAACAGCTGTCATAGAAAGCCTCCATGACGCGCTCTATTGCTCTAAAATTTGTGCTTATGCGCAAGGATTTCAATTAATGCAAATGGCATCTGATGAACACGATTGGTCGTTAGACTTTGCAAGTATCGCAAAAATATGGCGCGCAGGCTGTATTATCAGAGCCGCTTTTCTTCAAAAAATCACCGACGCCTACCAATTAAATGAAGAACTCCACAATTTGCTCCTCGATCCGTTCTTTGCGGAGCAAATTAATACTTACCAAAGCAATTGGCGAAAAGCGATTTCAACAGCAACTTTGATGGGAATCCCTAATGGTGCTTTCAGTACAGCACTCGCTTACTACGACTCTTATCGATGTGAAACCTTGCCTGCAAATTTATTACAAGGTCAGCGCGATTATTTTGGCGCACATACTTTTGAACGTAAAGATAAGACAGCAGGCAAAAAGTATCATGTTGAATGGGCGAAACCGGATCGACCGATTGTTAAAGCTTAATCGCATTTCGACACGAATTAGATATAGCTTATCGTCATTAAGATGACATTGACTGATGGTAGGCTTTGTTTTTAATGTAATGATTATTTTTTTTGATCAGCAGTAATGGAAATATTGGATGACAAATCAACTTGAACAACTCAAATCAATGACAACAGTCGTTGCCGATACCGGCGATTTTACCGCAATCGCAGATTTCGCCCCTGAAGATGCGACAACAAATCCTTCGTTGTTGTTAAAAGCCGCCAGTTTACCGGATTATCAGCAACTGATTGAAACGGCTATCGAATTCGCTCAGCAAAACTCGCAAGATAACAAGCAACAAGTTTTAGATGCAGCGGATTTCCTCGCCGTGCTTATTGGCAAAAAGTTACTCACTTTAATCCCGGGACGAGTATCAACAGAAGTCGATGCGAGATTATCATTTGACACTGAAGCAACAGTTGCTAAAGCAGAAAAGCTAATTGACCTTTATGAGTCACAGGGAATCGCTAAAGAGCGAATTCTCATTAAAATTGCCTCGACTTGGGAGGGAATTAAAGCCGCTGAAATATTGGAAAAGAAAGGTATTCAATGTAACCTCACGCTTCTGTTTAGCTTTGCCCAAGCGCGAGCTTGCGCGGAGGCTGGAGTGTATTTAATTTCACCTTTTGTTGGCCGGATTTTGGACTGGTATAAAAAAGCGACCGGTAAAGAGTCGATTCCCGCTAACGAAGATCCTGGCGTTGCATCAGTGACCCAAATCTACAACTACTACAAAAAGTTAAACTATGCCACCGTCGTAATGGGAGCCAGTTTTAGAAATACCGACGAAATTATTGAGCTTGCAGGTTGTGATAGACTGACCATTAGTCCTGCACTGATGGATGAGCTTAGTCAAAGCACCGAAAAAGTTGAAAGAAAACTCACTCCCGTAACACAATTTGAAGACCGTCCTTCACCGCTTACGGAAGCTGAGTTTCGCTGGCAACTCAATCAAGATGCGATGGCCACCGAAAAAACCGCCGAGGGCATTCGAGCATTTGCCGCGGATCAAGAAAAACTTGAGGCGATGATTGCCGAGAAACTCTAGCCTGAGTAATGTAGACAAAAAAGCGGCATGACGTCGCTTTTTCAGGTTTAATCTCATCCAAGTTACCAATTCTTACACCTGAATGTTGCTCCTCTCTTCTTTTTAGCCTCTTATTAAATTAAAATCCGTTAATAAGCTGCAATCACAACAAGCCGACTTAATGAGGTTTTAAAGTGTCTATAAGAAGCCCTTTTTTGACTTTTTTTATACTAATTCTACTGTTCAGTCCAACTCTTCTAGCTGACATGAAAACCGCCGAAGAAGCCTACAAAAAAGAAGATTACAAAACGGCTTTTGATGCGTATCTGATTGAAGCAAAAGCCGGCAATGCTGAAGCTCAAGCAAAAGTTGGTGTGATGTATTTTTGGGGTCGAGGCACATTCCGTAGCGATTCATACACTTACACCTGGTCGTTGAAAGCGGCAAAACAAGGTCATAAAAGTGCTCAACATATGGTGGGCTATTTGCATGAAAATGGCATTTACGTTGAGAAAAATATTCATAGCGCAATCGACTGGTATCGAAAATCAGCGGATCAAGGTTATGCGCCAGCGCAAGCCAATTTAGCCGGTATTTACATGTTTAACGAAGAGATTCCCAATGATCTCGACCGAGGCTTTCGCTTCGCTCAAAAAGCTGCTTTTCAAAACAATAAGCATGCAGAGTATTTAATGGGCCACTACTATCAATATAAAAATCGTGATTATCATCTAGCGCGTAAGTGGTATACCATTGCTGCAAAAAATGGTAACGCTGAGGCGGCGAACCTGCTGGGCAAATTCCATTTCAACGGCATCGATGTAAAACAAGATTTTAAGAAGGCATTTTTCTGGTTTCGAATCGCCGAAAAAATCGACTCAGCCGAGGCAGTTAAGAACCGAGAACGAGCTCAAGTCAAACTTGAAGACGAAGAAGTCATTGAGCTAGAAAAAAACGTTGACCAGTGGTTTGTCGACGTCGAGAAAGAAAAAGCAAAAAATCAAAAAGTCGATAAACTCAAAGCGATCAGAGAAATCCTAGAACTCGAAGATGTTTAAGCAAGCGTCAGAAAAATCTAATTTCCGACGATTTCTAAAAACGTTTTAGTGGCGGCTTCGGGATCGTCAGCTTCGGTAATCGCCGTGATCATCGCAACGCTGTCTACCCCAGTTTTTGTCACTCCCTCGATCCGCTCGTGGTTAATCCCGCCGATTGCAACGAGTGGGTAATTCAAAACCTTGCGCCAATAGGTTAACCCATCGAGACCATGAGGTATCCAAGGCATCTGCTTGGTATTAGTATGATAAACAGGGCCGCAGGCAATATAGGAAGGTTTGTATTGGATCGCCCGTGCAACTTCAAAATGACAATGGGTACTGATGCCGAGCCTTAAACCAGCTTTAAGAATCGCATCAACATCTGCGGAATCAAGGTCCTCTTGGCCTAAGTGAACACCATAAGCGCCATACTTAATTGCAAGCTTCCAATAATCATTGATAAACAATCGACACTCATACTGCTGGGCAATTTCTACCGCTTGTTTAATTTCGTTTTCTAGGTCTGCGCCTCGTAAATCTTTGACCCGCAGTTGAATAGTCGATACGCCTGCGGGAAGCAAGAACTCTAGCCATTCGGCACTGTCGACTACCGGATATAAACCTAACCGCGTCTGATTACACTCTGGAAAACTTTCACGCGTCAAATTCACATCAGCGCTTCTGGTCAGTATTGGTAAATCCACTTCTTGATCAGGGAATCGATTGACCATAACCGGACCTTTAGCGTCGCCAACCGAATAGCCTTCTCGAATTCCCTGATTAATCGCCATTTTACCGATGACAACGGCATCATTGATGGGATAACCCAACGCTAAACAACTGGCTATCGCGGATGCCATAGCACACCCTGTCCCTCGAGTATTTTTCTTTAGACTCTTTTTGCTCGAAAGCCAAAAGTTTTCCATGTCATTTGCAAAATAATCCTGACAGACCCGCCCTTTGCCATGACCACCTTTAATTAAAATGTTCTTGGCTCCAAAAAGTAACATTGATTCTGCGGCCAGTTCGATTTCTTCCGGCGTTGAAACGGATAAGTTAGTGAGTAGGCATGCTTCTTCCAGGTTAGGCGTGACCAGTGCACAGAGAGGCAACAACAAATCCACATATGCGGCGATATCTTTTTTCTTAAAAAACTCAAAACCACTTGAGGAGGATAGTACTGGATCAAGCACCAAAGGTATCTCAGTTGCGATAATGAAGCTTGCGATAGCTCTCGCCTGTTCGATATTACACACAAGGCCTACTTTGACCACAGCAATTGGTAACGACTTCACCGCTTCTAATTGTTCCTTGAGCGCAATGACATCAACCGCGTTAATGGCAATTACCTCAAAGTTATTTTGAGCGGTATTTGCGGTAACAGCTGCCATTGAATGAATACCAAACGCGGTTTGCGTTTTGATGTCAGTGGCGATTCCTGCTAAACCAGCAGAATCGTTTGCGGCAATGGTTAATATAATTGGCTTATTGGTGTGTGACATGACTGCTACTGAATGCCCACAACTCTGAGGGCTATTAATTTTAACTACTTGTTATTGCACTAATTTTGATGCCAAAAAGGCTTACCTAAAGTTGGTGTACTAGGTTGCGCTAAATCTCTTTCCGGCATCACTCCTGCTTCAAACCCTAGCCTGCCAGCTTCTACGGCTAGTTTAAAAGCGCCAGCCATTGTAACAGGATCACTGCTTTGCGCCACTGCTGTATTGAGCAAAACCGCATCATATCCCATCTGCATGGCCTCCGTGGCATGCGATGGCGCGCCTATACCCGCATCTACGACCATGACAATATGTTTAAAACGCTCTCGAATTGTCTTCAAGGCATAAGGGTTCATTAACCCTTTTCCGGTGCCGATTGGCGCTCCCCAAGGCATCAACACCTGGCACCCCGCTTCGACTAATTTCTCGCACAAGACAAGGTCATCGGTACAATAAGGAAATACGTCAAAGCCTTGGTTTATAAGCTCTTTAGTGGCCTCTAATAAACCAAAAGGATCGGGCTGTAAGTTGTATTCATCGCCTATCACCTCCAGTTTAATCCACTTGGTATCAAATAATTCTCTCGCCATCTGGGCAGTGGTCACGGCCTCTTTGACAGACTGGCATCCCGCAGTATTCGGCAATACTTTGACCTCTAATGAACGAATCAACTGCCAAAAATCTTGACCATCAGCAGCGGCAGGATTTTGTCGACGTAATGAGACGGTAACGACATCGGAATGAGCCGCTTTTATTGAGCGACACATAATATCCGGCGAAGGATAGAGTGCAGTACCAATAAACAGCCTACTCTCAATTTGTTGATCTAATAATTGCCACATGATTCTGATTCTATTAATACTCGATTCTAGTTTTTAAGCCGCTCGTTATCTGCGTTTAGCTCTTAGCCCTAAGCTCTTAACCCTTAGCCTCTCAGCTTAACCATCTACCACAGGTTAAAAACTTTCAGGTCAGCCGCCCGACATGGGCATTACCAACTCAACCCTATCGCCATTGTTGAGTTTAAAATCGGCATAACTCGCCTTAGGAACGAACTCTTCATTCACCGCAACCGCATATTTGTCCGTTTGCTTGACCAATGACGTTAGCAGTTGGTTGAGCGTATCAACTTCAACGGTAACTTTTTCCCCATTTAACACAACTTCTAACAAATGACTCTCCACTTTCTTAGCACTTATCCCGTTTTACTCATCAAGCTCATAAATTCAGAGGTCGCCCCATCGTGAAGGTAATTGATCACTTCTTCACATAACGATGGCGCTAATAAAAATCCATGTCGATACAATCCGTTCACCCGAATAAGGCCTGAGGATGTTTCAATTTTTGGTAAATTGTTGGCTAAAGCTGGGCGGCAATTAGTTCGTGACTCAAGTATTCTTGCTTCAGCAAACCCCGGATGAACGGAATAAGCCGCAGACAAAAGCTCTAACGCTGAACGTACCGTTATCGATCCCGTATCATTGCTCTCGATTTGGGTCGCGCCAATGATATAAACATCGTCGCGTTTACGCGGTACGATGTAAATTCGATACCGCGGATGCATCAACCTAACGAGGCGATTAATTTTGACTTCAGGTGCTTGCAGCACAAATAATTCTCCTCGAACGCCTCGCAGTTCTGGCCAATCGATCTTGGCACCTAAACCTCGACAATCAACGACCCAGTCGAAAGAGTGGCGTTGATTTTTAGCTTGAACAAAATGAGGACCGAGTTGCTCAATCAAAGTATTGGCATGCCAAGTGACACCACTTGAAAGTAACTGTTCCGCCAACACGCGCATCACACAACTGGTATTTAACCAGGCTTCATTCGGCAGATAGGTTGCCTGGTTAAATTGACCTGCAATCTCAGGTTCGAGGTCGAGCAGTTGACTCGAATCGACTTCTTGTGGAATGAGTGAGTCATCATCAAAACGCAAGTTGCCTAATTTGAATTGTAACTGCTGATTAAAGCGTTCGAGATCGGGTTTGTCGGCTTGATGACTAACCACTAAACTCCCGAGTTGATAAAAACCAACATCCGACGAGAGTCTTTCAACAATGTTCGGCCATAAATCGAGTGAACGCATCCCCATGTGATAAATCAGCATTTCTGCGGACTCAATTTCAGAATAAGGTGTCAACATTCCAGCGGCAGTGTATGCTGCCGCGTCACCGAACTCTATCGGGTCTTTGTCAAAAATAGCGATATCGTGACCTTGATGCATTAACTGCCAAGCCAGCAAACGCCCCATAATGCCAGCGCCTACAATTGCTATCTTTTGCTTAACAACAGTCAAACTTCTCTGCCTCTTTACTTCAATCTCATTTGAAAGAACTTACTAGCTCTTTTGGGCAACATAAATTTGCGCACCTTGAGCTTTAAACTCTTCCGATTTCTGACGCATGCCTTCTTCAATTTTTTGTTGCTCGGAGTAATCACGAACTTCCTGACTAATTTTCATCGAGCAAAATTTAGGTCCGCACATCGAACAAAAATGAGCCACTTTTGCCGAGTCTTTTGGAAGCGTTTCATCGTGAAATTCTTTGGCCCGATCAGGATCTAACCCTAAGTTAAATTGATCTTCCCAACGAAATTCAAAACGCGCTTTCGATAGCATGTCATCGCGATATCG
Organism: Aliikangiella marina; assembly: GCF_007004765.1. Taxonomy (GTDB): domain Bacteria; phylum Pseudomonadota; class Gammaproteobacteria; order Enterobacterales; family Kangiellaceae; genus Aliikangiella; species Aliikangiella marina. Next base: position 546,124 of record NZ_VIKR01000003.1, on the reverse strand, counting down.
CGCTCCCGGATGCCCTTTGGCCACATCTGCTGCATGTGCGGCAATTTTATAGGTAATAATTCCTTCTTTGACGTCGTCTCGATTGGGTAATCCTAGATGCTCTTTTGGCGTAACATAGCAAAGCATTGCACAACCAAACCAGCCTATCATCGCCGCACCAATTCCACTGGTGAAATGGTCGTAACCTGGTGCAATATCTGTAGTCAGCGGCCCTAAAGTGTAAAAAGGCGCTTCGTGACAGTGCTCTAATTGCTTGTCCATATTTTCTTTAATCATATGCATTGGAACATGACCTGGACCTTCAATCATTACTTGAACATCATGCTTCCATGCAATTTTGGTCAGTTCACCTAATGTTTCAAGTTCGCCAAACTGTGCTGCATCGTTGGCATCGGCTAGCGAGCCAGGGCGCAACCCATCACCAAGTGAGAAACTGACATCGTAGGTCTTCATGATTTCGCAAATTTCTTCGAAATGGGTATAAAGGAAATTTTCTTTGTGGTGCGCGATACACCATTTAGCCATGATTGACCCACCGCGAGACACAATACCGGTCACTCGATCCGCAGTTAACGGTACGTAGCGAAGCAATACACCTGCATGAATCGTAAAATAATCGACTCCTTGCTCTGCCTGTTCAATTAAAGTATCCCGAAAAACTTCCCAGGTAAGGTCTTCAGCAACGCCATTCACTTTTTCAAGGGCTTGATAGATTGGAACCGTACCGATAGGAACCGGTGAGTTGCGAACAATATAATCTCGAGTAGCATGGATATGCTTACCAGTTGAAAGATCCATAACCGTATCGCCGCCCCAACGAATTGACCAAACAAGCTTTTCGACTTCTTCTTCGATACTTGAAGTTACCGCTGAGTTACCAATATTGGCATTGATTTTAACCAAAAAGTTACGACCAATTATCATTGGTTCTAGTTCGGTATGATTGATATTAGCTGGAATAATTGCACGACCTTCAGCAACTTCCTTGCGCACAAACTCTGCGGTAATGGGCTGTAAGTTTGCCCCCATTGAATTCCCTGCTAGGCGGGTATTGCGCTCGTCAGTCGTAAATTCATTTCGCAATGCTTCTCGAGTTTGGTTTTCTCGAATAGCAATATATTCCATTTCAGGCGTGATAATTCCTTGTTTGGCGTAGTGCATTTGGCTAACGTTACCGCCATTTTTAGCGCGACGCGGCTTTCGTTGAAGTTGAGGGTTATTAAATTTAAATGCTTTTTCTTCATCAGAGTGGCCGTTGTCGATTGGCTTAATTTCTCTTCCTTCATAAAACTCGGTATCAGCGCGCGCTTCAATCCAGGCCGATCGCAGATCAGGCAACCCTTGATGAACGTCAATCTCCGCTGCAGGATCAGTGTAAGGGCCCGATGTGTCATATACAGTAACATTAGTCCCGTCGGTCAAATCAATCTGACGCATTGGAACTTTCACATTCGGAATTGACTCTGACTTTATATAAACTTTTTGACTCGCGGGAAGTGGGTCGCGAGTTATCGCGTGTGGGTTGTTATTAGTCGAGTCACTGCCTGTGGCGGATTTATCGTACATTGTCATGCCTCTTTAGTTTGGCTATATCGCGATGCAATAAAATGCGCTTCGATATTATTTTTACAAGGTATCGAGTAAGAGAGGCGTCGATCGAATGATGTGACATTTTTCGAGTTTGGCTCATCCCTACGCCGATACTAATCGGATCAGGTACTACGGGTTCGCGGATGACTTAAAGAATTAGAAAACCTTTGATTCCTAAGCATTCCCGCGTCTCAGCAAAACAAAATGTCAAATCGACATTTCAGGCACCCCGAGAGCAAGATGGAAGAATTATAGGCAAGATAGCCTCAAAGTTAAAGCCTAGCGAGTGCTTGAAAGCTTAATTTAACTGGATCTACCAGCGCTGAACGATTGAAGTTTAAGCTAAGGCTATCTATGCTGTAGGTATCATCAGACATCGAATTCGATAAACAATCTAATATTCAATGAGTTATAAACTGAAACTAACCACATTGTTGCTATTACTCGTTACGCTCAGTGCCTGCCTCAGCGCACCCACTGAACGGTTTGATGAAAGCTTCTTCACTTACCAGGATGACGAGGGAAAAAAATATTTCTCTTTTATCTTAAAATTGAAAGGCATGACCAGTGTCAGTGACAAAGTCGTCTACGAGCGAGTTGCAGGAAGACGTTCTGGCAGAGGTTCAGCAGGTAAACGGAGTATCAAGCAGGAAGTTCCTCGTCCGGAAAACCCTGAAGACGCTAAAGTTAGCATCAAGTTTAGAATGGAAGAAATGGCTCATGAAAAGCTAACTGACAGGCTCGAAGCAATCGATTATTGCTCAAATGAAATTGCTTACGAGAGCGAGGAATATAAAAATTACCAATACCGAATTAAAGGTTATTGTTTACCTGAGCAAGATAGTTGATAAAAATCTCGTACAAAGCCTCAAAAATAAGCTTACTAAAATATTATCTTCGCAATACCAGAGTCAGTCCTTCTTAACAAAAAATGAAAAGCAGACACTGAAAATACTAACGCATATAAGATAGGTTTAAGTGAACTACTATAAAGAACAGCTATTGAAGAAACTTTCAAACGATGGGTGGGAGCTTCTTGAGGTAGATGATAATACGGATTGGTGGTTAGAGTCATATTGGAAAGTAAAATCCGTAAAACAGAATTATGGCTTGGCGTTTTACGTATTGTTCTTAGTTGATCCAATGTACGTTGGACAGAATAAAGGAAGCGCTGTTTGGGCTGTTGGAGCATATGAAGAAATTCCTAGTGAACGCCCATTAGAAGGCAGTATCTGCGTGATGTCTATGGTGAAAGGAAAGTTTGATGAGAAACTAGGAGAATTCGTTACGTGTGTAAACGAGTATAGGAATGAAACTCACTCATAGTAATAATTGGCACTACGGAGAGGCTCAAGCCATCACAATCGAGTCAGTCAAAATTACTAAACCTCAAGTCTAATCCGTCATCTCGACCGTAGTGGAGAGATCTCCTACAGACATAGGAGATATCAACCATATCTGCTCTGCTGAAGACTTAGTTATATTGATGCTAAAGGAATCTTGGTGATCAATGAGTTACTATGTCTATATTTTAACTAGCACTCACAATAATGTGTTTTATGTTGGTGTAAGTAATAACTTAGAGAGGAGGATTTTTGAGCATTCAAACGCTCAATACAATAGTTTTTGCCGACGATACAATATAATTAAACTCGTTTATTTTGAGGAATGTTTTAATAGTCTCGATGCAATCCAAAGGGAAAAACAAATTAAGAAGTGGCGAAGAGAAAAGAAAATCAAATTGATAGAGGCGGCTAATCCAACTTGGGAGGACTTGCAAACCTGTGGGGGATCTCTCCGCTACGGTCGAGATGACGGGTGAGTTTTGAGTGTCCAGTTAGAAGAAGCTTAAAAGCCTAAAATATTTAGATTCTGACCGTCCTAAATATGACAATTTGTACCGCTCAGTTCTCCCTACTACTCGCTGTTTGCCAATTTATAAAACTACTATTTGGAAAACCCTTATTTGATTTTTATAGAGCGAATGCGAGATTGGTGGGTTACAGTGTGAAATTGCAGTGTCATTGGAAACTACGGGCTCCGTTCGCCTATTTTGTCGATGTCAACGGTGCATTTCAATGAAGATAGGTTAGGTTGTAAATCGATTTTGAATTTAACTGTATTTTTGAATTTAACTGTATAAAGCCGAATTAAGACTAGACGATTTTAGTTCTCAGGTTCCTTGTCGACTTCTTCTTCTTTGTTATAAATTTCAGTAGTCGCTTTACCAATCTTGTTGAGATGAGCCATTCTATTCTTTTTACTTACAAGCAGCTCGTAATCTTTCTTAACCTGTTCTTGTTGCTCAGGAGACAGCTTGCTCCATTCGCTTTCCTCAAGACCGTAATGTCCACCAATGCAACCGGTTAATAACAGAAAAAAACTAAATACTGTTATTAACTTTAGTTTTACTGAAATGTTCATTTGAGCGCCCTCGAGTATCAATTGATGCTTAGCATATCTTCTTGATTATATTCCTTCTTACTCTCCTTGTCTCAAAACCATGCTGATTATGTGACAGCCAATCAGCAATTAAAATAGACAAGAGTGCGTCATCGGTACAGTCATTGGTTAGTGATCGCCAGTCAATGGTACAAATCGAACGGCTAGAACCTCTGAAATGGTTATTTCCCCCGACTCAGCTTTAGTGATTAGTTTCAGTTGCTGTACCTCATTCTGTTCTCCTAACGGTATTATCATCCGCCCACCAGCTTTTAATTGCTGAAGCAGTGGAGGCGGAATTTCTGTAGCCGCGGCAGTGACGATAATCGCATCAAATGGAGCTTCACTTGGCCAGCCTCGGTAACCATCACCTAACTTCACCTTGACGTTTTCGTAATTCAGATTAGCGAGCGTCTCCGCCGCTTGGTCGGCAAGCGTTTGAATAATCTCGATAGTATAAACTTGCCCGACAAGCTCGGCCAATATCGCAGCTTGATACCCAGAGCCTGTCCCGACTTCTAATACCTTGTCGGTTTTTTCTAAATTTAGAAGTTCAGTCATTAAGGCAACAATAAATGGCTGCGATATTGTTTGTCCGTTACCGATGGGCAGAGGCCTATTGTCATAGCTATACTCATCGTAACGCTGCGGGACAAAACGGTGTCGCTGCACCTTCTCCATTGCCATCATCACCGATGGGGATATTTGCGCCACGCCAGTCGATCCTTGCGTGGCACGAGTATCTTCCTGGATTCGCTTTAGCATCAGTTGTTGCATTTGAACATAATCAATATCATTTTTGGCCAAACTCGAAGAGTCGACCAGTAATAAGCCTACAAATAACACCAAACCGACAAGAAACAAAGCACTACTAGGTTTCCATCGCCTTCTGAATAGCATGTAGACTCCGACAATTCACCAATTTAAAACAAAGTCATTATATCGCTTTGAGTTTAAATATTAGCGGAGTCTCACCACATATAATTGACTGATTGAAAAGTTCAATTTTTGATAACGCTAACCTCTAAGAGACGAAAACAGCATGATCAGTTGAGCGGAATCCTGATCACCACACCGCCCATCACATCACCAATTTTAAAATCCGTCTTAGGTGTGTCAATATGATCGTTATGGCAAGTTACACACGCTTCAGAAACTGCGATATCAGGATAAACAGCGGTAAAATAGGTTTTGCCTCCGAGAGTTTCTTCACCATAAAAATTCTGCAACTTTTCTGCAGCCATTTTCAGCCCTTTAGTTTCGAGCGCCGTTTTCGGTTTGTTCTGTTTGTTAATCGGCCACAATGATAGTAATGCATAACTAAATCCTGCATTTGACTCACTGACTCTTTCTGCCCCCATTCTCAACATTTGCGCAGGCAGTGGCAGCGCGCTCTCTTCTTTCCAACGTTCCTCTGCAGTTATCACTTCCTCTTCGTTTTGCAAACGCTGGACAACCTTTTGGGTATACGTTGCTCGGTCAGCTTCAATGACTGCAAAAATTGCATCTGCCATTTTTTGTGCAGTGATCTCTCCTGCAAAAACATTGAATGACGATAATGCTATCGAGGTAGCACAAATACTGCGGATTAATTGGCGTTTATTCATTTCTCTATTCTCCAGACGATTAAAAAATTATTGACGACTTTTCATCCTTTGCTTAACCAACTCAAAGGTTTGATGTTTCTTTGTTGGTATTCCGATAAAGTTATTTTCGATCAGCGCTTCATCAGCCAGCGCACTAACTGAAAACTCCAAACCATGGCAATTCATACAAACGCTTCGCAACATTTTTGTATTGGGTCGAAGGTTTAAATTTTGATTATGTATCACCGTAACTCGGCGACCTTTTTTAACTTTAGGCAGGTGACAAGTCGCACAACTAACGCCACTACCACTGGGTGCTTCTCCAAGAATCTCCTGGGCCCATAATTGGTAGTGTTTACTATTTTTATAATTTTGACTATGAGTATCCTGGTGACACCCCAAGCATGAATCCATGGCCGCTTCGACAACATTTAAACTATGAGGATTATGACAACTATTGCAGTCTAACGATTTACTATGGGATTTATCGACTTCTAGTCGAGCTTTATCGGTCGACATGGGACTGAGTTCTAATGCTAACCGCATACCATGCTTGCTCTCAAGAAACGCTTTGTGTTGCCGTTTATGACAAGATTCGCAGACTGGTGCAACTGAGGCTATGGTAAACGAGTTATGGTTTTGACTAACATTCTGGGTGTGACAACTCGTACAGTTCGCATCGGTGCGGGCATGTATACTTGACTTCCAATCTTCAACCACTCGACTCAAATCAACGGTCGCTTGATTAGTTGCTTCAAAAGAAAAACTATCCATTTGAGGTTCTGCAACATCAAGCGGCAGCTTTTTTTTATTTTTCTTTAACCAACGTTTTAACCCCGTTTTTTCAGGTAGTCGTGCAGGATCTTTTATTGCCGGTTCATCCAAATGTTTGGCAATAAATTTTTCGTACAACATACTGTTATCATGAAAATTATGACAGCCAGAAGTTGCACAAGTTTTAAACTCAAATTCCGCATGACTGGGTCGTTCTTCTTTAATATCTTGATGACAGTGGAAACAAAAATCTGCGGCAAGCGTCACCCCAAAGTCACGAGTAATCTCAGGCTTGTGCTCTCGATGGCAGGAAACACAGAGTCTAGCATCGAGTGTTGCGAGCAAGTCAGCATTTCTCGGATCAAGAAAAACTTTTTTTGGATGACTATCGTTAACCCGGTCAAGCTCTTCTGCATGGCAAGATTCACACGCTTGTTGCATTTTTTCCTGCGAAGCAAAAGGGGTCGTATGACAAGCTTGACACTCTAACTCGATTTGATAGTGCCCGTGAGAAGTTTCGCCACCCAAAAATAAACTTTTATCACCTTCAAATAAGTTGTAGCCAAGATAAGCCCCTATAATAAGTGTTAAGGCAATTCCTATCGGCATTACGCCAACTTTAATGCGTTGCTCTTTTTCTTTAATCATTATTATTTTAGAAGTAATAAACCGATAAAATATGGAAGCCTAATAAAGGCGGTAGCATCCACAGCAAGGTATGATGAATCCGTGACCACCAGAGCCTATGTTTGCGTAATTTAAAATCGCTCCAATGATGATTGCGCGCCATAAAAACACCAACCAATGATCCGGTAAGCGTTGCCCCCAAAAAAACGGCCATCAGTGCAAAGTTAAGGTTGTCTCCCAAACGCATTCCGGTATGCACCATTAGCATCACCAAAGCTAAGATACCCACGATTGAGTGTGCATACCGCCAAGAATCGACATGTCCTACTCTGAACTTCTTAAAGCGTTTGCGAATTGCTAGCGCGCTCGCAAAAACACATAAACCGAGCAAGCTATAACCGCTCACTTGTTTCCAAAAGTTATCAAACCAGAGTTTTTCAATATGCCAGCTAAACTGGACGGACTCGGCAATCGACAAAGGTTGGAAAAAGACGGTCGCAATGATCAGAATGATCGATAGAATTGATGCCGAGAGAATCGACTTTTGGTGACGCATCACTAAGTTGGGTGCAGGTGCATCAAGTAAGTTCATTAGCATCGGTTTACAAGAGCCACAGACTGTTCCGGCACAAGTTTTCTCGCCGAGCGATTCAACTGTTCTGCAGCCGGAAGTAATTGCTCGACTAAGCTCTCCACGAGTTACACCTTCACACAAGCAAACAATATAGTCCCTGGGTAAGTGCTCGACGAGCTTTTGCTTTGGTTTCTGATGAATAAGCCCGGTTATTTCAAACTCTCTTAATGCTTTCTCAGTGAGTTTCTTTTTTTGTTTAACGGCAATCTTGATTTCGTTTTCTTCATCCCAGTTGCCGATTATGATAGCGCCAATCAGCAAGTTGTTTTTTACAACGAGTTTTCGATAAACCCCTTTTAATCGGTTTACATAGGTATAATTAAGACTTCCTTCCGCTAGAAGTTCGCCAAAGTATCCTGTCGTGTAATCGTTAAACTTAACCTGAACGTGGATATTCTCATTAAAGTAACTATGGAAATTACCGGTAATATGTTCAACACACGTCTTAGCTTGGCTAAATCCTGGTGACACGATGCCGAAAGTCATATCATCAAATTCACAACACTCACCAATCGCATACACATCGGGATCGCTGGTACGCATTTTTTCGTCAACGACAATCCCCTTGCGAGTTTCTAAACCGATTTTTTCAGCGAGAAACGTTGATGGTTTAACCCCCGCACAAATAATCAAGCAGTCACAATCAATCCGCTCACCATTTTGTAACTCGATCTGCTCAATATGAGAGTCACCGATAATCGCAGCTAAAGGATTGTGATGAACAATTTCAATACCAGAGGCTTTTACATAATCGCTCAACACCTCTTGCGCTTGCTCACCTAAGTCACGATTCAATAGGTTACTTCTAACCTCGAGTTTAACTTCGTTATTAGGCTGCTTCATGGCAACCGCTGTTTCAAGGCCCAAGGGGCCACTACCAATCACATAAAGCTTTGAGGCAGAGCTTCGCTCATTGATAAGGGATTTAGTGTCATTCAAAGTTCGAAAAGTATAGACACCTTCTAGGTCGACATTAGCAATTGCAGGGACTACCGGTTGAGAGCCGGTTGCCAAAATTAATTTTGAATATGGGGTTACATTACCTTGATCATCGGTAACGGTTTTTAACTGTCGATCTACCGCGATAATTTTATGACCGAGTTTCTGCTCGACGCGAGAATGGTCTTCTATTTTGAGGGGATTATCGAGTTCGGCTTCGGATACTTTCCCCGCAAGGTATTGGGAGAGTTGAACACGGTTGTAAGGTGCTTCTCTTTCCTCGCCAAATATAACAATTTTGCTATCTTGCGATTTCGCAACGAGAAGTTGAGCAGCCTTGATGCCGACCGGCCCATTACCAACGATAACTACCGGGTCTGCTTCCAGCGGATCGTTGAAATAGGCATGTAACGGTTCGGCTAAATTATTACCGCTCACTTACAACCCCATCGTATTAGTCTCAATGTGGCTGATATAAAACGTAGAGTGAGTTTTCCTCTAAACTAACGCGACGCGTAAGCACCTCACCAACGGTAGCGTAATCATCCTTGAATTGCTGTATCAGAGCGATATTGAAATTTCCTGAGTACTTCTTGCAAAATTTAACCACCGCATTGGCAATCTCATTCATATCAGTACGGAACTCTCTTACTATCTCAAGATTGTGTTTATCTTTTGATAGTGACTGCTCTAAATAAACATAGAATTTGACGTTCTCGGTCAACAGATGCGCTTGAAAGTCACTTTTAAATTGACTGATCAAAGACGCGGTTTTCGCGTAGTCATTTTTTTCAAAGCCTTCTGACCAAATTTGTCCGTATAGTTCCACTAATTTTCCATGATCACCCTCTAACTCATTAATTAAATGCGGATCATAATTAATCGTGTACTGACTACTTTTTGGATGACTCACCACCACTGCAGGTTTCGATTTTTTATCTTTTTTTTGTTTAAAATAGTTGCCTATAAAATTTAACACTTTGACACCTCTAACTACACTGTGTGACTTTTGATTTTGATAGTGGCACGTTTCACGTTTTACATACCTCCAACACCCTGTCGAACTGGGTCGAAAATTGAACAATTTTTTCAATCCGACCCTTCAAAAATATCCCTAACTTATTTAGGGACTCATCTCTGGAGAGAATAACGAGAAATGGTTCACAAAATTTTCAATCATCTAATTACAATAGGAGATGACTATCTACTCATCGAGATTCTCACGTATCTCGTTGAGTTATAAGGTTTTTTTTGACATCGTATGAAATAGCAACAAATAAAATCGCGATTAAAAATTGCACAGTGACAGACGTGAAGGAGACATTCTTAGCGGCGCGCAACCAGGGTAATATTAATGGTTATCTCTCAACAAAAAGTCACGTTATAATCAGCGCTGGTTTATTACAGAGTTGTTTACATGAAATTAAAAAATTCACTTTTGGGTCTTACATTTAGCTTTTTGATTACTATGCAACCGCAGCTTCTTGCAGAGGAAAAACCCACTCAAGGGTTGGAAATTTCACTGGCGAAATATTCGGAGCTAGAAGAGTCAGGTAATAAAGTAGGCGCATTTAATGTTGCTTATCTGATGGCCCAAAAAGGTGACGATCGTGCACAATTCATTGTCGGCGCAGCCTATGCCAACGGTATTCCAAAACACATCGAGCCCGATTACGTCAAAGCTTATGCATGGATGATTCTAAGTACTTCCAAACGCAATGGCATCGGCAGAAAAAGCGCAATCCGCTCTATTAAAAAAGCGCTCGGAGAGGACAAACTGAAACAAGCCGAATTACTCGCTGCTAATTTCTTGCAACAATACGAAAGTGGTAAGCGGATTTTATCTCCAATTATAATCACCAAGATGGAACAAGCTGAACAAGACAAAAAATCGTGTAACCAGACGGGAACTAAAATAAAAACCAACTGCTCAAACGCCCGCTCTCATCTGAAGTTCGACCGCAACTAATATTCCGCCTCAACCAAACTTTAGCAGCTTGTTTATCGAGCCTTACAATGACGGAAGGCTCCTTATGCACTCTGCTCTGCCGGCGGTAAGGTGTATCACTAATCGATGACTATTGACCCGGCTCCAGATTCCCTGCTCCAGGCTACAGACTCCTTACCCCAGACTCCCTACTCCAGGCTCCAGCCTCCTTCTCCCAGCTCCCTGCTGCTGCTACTCCACCGGCAAAATACCTGCTTGCCTGACTAACCATTAACCCACTAAAAGCGAATAGGTCTTTTTTGATAAATCGAAGGCTAAGTGTCAACCAATGGCAATTTGCTTCGTTATGAGAGTTATGAGCATAAAACGAAACTAATAACTTAGGAGTTCATTATGAAATACTTATTCAAAATAACTATCGCAGCGACATTAATGTTCACTTTTAATGGTCAAATACTCGCCGAAACACCAGTCCTGAATGAACGCCAGGCCAATCAAAAAGCGAGAATTGCTCAAGGCATAAAGAGTGGCGAACTGACTAAAAAAGAAACTGCTCGAATGGTTCGCGGGCAAGCCCAACTGCAGCGAATGGAAAACCGAGCCAAAGCTGATGGTGTAGTGACTAAAAAAGAAAAAGCTCGCTTACAACACAAGGCTAATAAAGAATCAGCGAAAATTTATCGTAACAAACACGACGTGCAAAAGCGTCCTAAAGCGCGTTAACCAACGCTTTCAACCGACAGTCTTGTCTATCAAAGCACCAATTTCTCCTTCGCGTGTTGTATCCACTGTGTTACTACACGCTTTTTGTTTAGTTTCGGTGCAACTCACTGACGCATTGCACCAAACTTGACCTCATCAATAGCCCCGTATCAACTATTTAGGGGTGTTTTTCTTCAAAATATTTATATTTCGCGATTTACTAGCGGTAAATCTGTGGGAAAAAAGTTGGCACCAATGTTGATAAGAATAACAGTGGTTCAAACGATAATTTGGAGTGCCATCATGAATTCTAGCGAAAAAATGAAACACGAAGTAATCAAACAGATCGGTGAACGCGGACGTCTTATTGCGGAAGTTGCCCAAGATTTCGGAGTATCCAATCGACAGGTATATCGGTGGCTTAAAGGTAATCAAGCGACCAGTAAGAAGACGGCTAAACCAGATCCGGTTAATGCCCAAGTCGCACAGTTGAAGATGGAGCTTTATGCTGTCTCTCAACAACTTACTGCACTAAAAGCGCAGGTTAACAAACAAATTGTTAATCAATAATAATAGCGACAACATCTTTCAAATCGAGGGGCAATGCCCCTCGCTTTGAGAAGAACGAAGTATTAAGCGTCAATAAACGTATTTGGTGAAACATTAAATCGACGTGATAGTGACCGCACGTGTCTTAAGGTTAGCGAGCGCTTACCATTAAGAACTTCTGAAACCACGCCTTGACTTCCAATTTCTTTTAAATCCGACTGTTTCACACCATGCAACTTGATTAAGTAACGTAATGCTAACAGCGCGCCACCTTGTTGCTTGAGCATGTGGGTGCTCTCGTATTCCTGAGCTGCACGAGACATTGCCTTGATCAACCCAGCTAGTGGACTATTCGGTCGGTTTTGAACCAGCTCAATGGTCTCTTTCAGGTTACCGATTAAAGTCTCATAGTCTTCTTGGCACTTAGGCGTATCGACCACTGGTGCCACCATATTCCAGTGTATAACTGCTCTTTCTAGTGTCTCTTGCATCGTTTCATTCCTCTAGTGATTTCCTGGCTTAATCTCATCGATATAAGCCACCTGCGACTCAAAGTTGATTAAAGTGTGAACAAGTAAGGTTGTTTCCGGAATAGGGAACTTGTACTGATAGTTAAATCCGCGCATGTCACCAAAGGTGGCACGTAAGTCCTGTTCCGAATGGAAGTTGCCTCGGCTCATAATCAGGTACCAAGCGCATAGATGATTATCTGCAGCTGGATATCTTGATTGGGCTTCTGTGATTTTATTAGTAGCAACAACTTTCAACGTAAATTCTCCAAACAAACTTCATATTGATTTAAAGGTGCCAGTTGCAATAACGCGTTAATTTTTAATCTCATTAACCGATTTCGCTGGCCACAACCTCAAGATACCCAGGTGAGATTCGAAAAGCACATAAATTGAGATAAATTTCATTAACCCATTGATTTAAAAGGATATAAATTGAGATAAATATGTGAGATATTGGTATGAATTTGGATAAATATGGGTGGCTTGACTTAAAGTGTCAAAGTCACCCTCCGCAGAGAGTGACTTAGTATACAAAGTACCCGAAAAATCGATTTTTTATTACTTATTTATGAATCCATTCGGTTACCTAATCTAGTAGGTTTCCATTTTCCCCTGCGTTTCGAGCACTGCTCTAAAGTGCCTTTGTGTTCGATAACACAAGTTTAACTACTTCTTATCTTCTGACGGTGGAGCTTGTTTCTCTAGGTCTTCTAAAAGTTCCATTTGTGCTTGCTCCGATGAATCATCTTCATCGCACTCAGGGAAAGTATCGCACCCCGGAACGGTGAGCAACGTATTGAAAAGATCATCCATTAAACTGGACTCTTCTTTTGCTTCTGATGGATTCTCACTCGATGCAGCAGAGAGTGAAAAAGTTAGAAATAATACAGCCAACAACTTATACATAATTTATTCCTCGTTTAATATTACACTGGATTGCCTCTTAATAATGACCATTCAGATAGTTCAAAAACAAATAAATCATGTATAAATTAAGATAACTAACAGATAAATCTCTGGATGTGATTTGAAATAAGGCTATCCCACTGCGTTCGCTTTAGTTTAAAGCGACTAGTATTCAAATACTTTTAGATCAGTGTTGCCGCTAGAAGCGATGTTTATGTATAACTTGATCTTGCCCTCTGTGTAGTCTAACGAAAACCTATTTCCTGATGATTTGTAGATCTCGAGACGCTCACCTGTTTTGATATTAAATTTTACAAAATTATTATCCGAGTCTCCTTGCTCAACAAACAAAATATGCTCCTCATCGACAATATCCCACTGCTGTATATTTCTGAGATATTCAACTTTGGCAACTTGCTCGCTGTAGTTATTCTTTGGAGAAAAACTATAGATAAATGGGTCAGAATCCTTGAAGAACAAAATACAATCATCTTCAAGACAAGGTCTCGCAGAAACCCCTTCGAACAAAACTTTTCTATCTGACAAGTCTTTCAGTGAACGGGACTCTATTTGCCACTCTCCATTTTGTTGAACTGCGGCAAGAATTCGTTGACGAGCGGTATCGATTATCGGATTCATGTAAGAATAACTAGAGTAGTTTTCTGAGTTATATATTTCGTTACCGTTAGTGTCATAAATATTTATATGACCGCTTTTATTAAACGCAATTAGATTGTCCTCTTTAGTTGCATAAACTTCGGCTAGCTCAAAAGTGTTCTTAAAAAATGTAATTTGCTTAAAATTATCCTCTGAATCTTTGATCCAAATTTGTGGTTCGCCAGAACGGTTTGAAATAAAAGCTATAAAATTAGCTCCTAGCGATGCAGAGTAATCATTAAAACTAGAACTTACTATGGACTTAGTTGACCCACTTTCCATATCGAACATTCCAATATCGATTACGTTATAAGCACCAGTCATCACCCCAATTGTATTAGCGTTTATTTCAAATGGTATAAAAACCTTTGAAAGAAACCTTGCTACGACAGTCTCTGTATTATTAGATATATCGAGGGTCGACACTTGCTTGTACCCAGATTGAAATAGTAGTTTTCCATCATGCGTCCAGCCTACATCATGCAGCAAAAGTGGAGTTGTTATTACTTTACTGTGAGTTCGCTCACGCAAATCGTAGACCCACACTTCAGAAGAGGACCACCCAATATTTCTTACGTACGCTAATTTTTCTTCAGACTTGGAATACTGAAAAGTATAATCACCAAACCCCTTCTCATTAGGCTTCGATATGAGTATCTGCTCATTAGTAGCGAGATCAATTTGGTAGATGCTCGATGGCGCCGTGTTATTCTCATTTATACTAATAAAAATATTACTTTCATCTAACCAGTCGGCCTTCATCCTCTGCGCAACTGAATCACACCGTTTAACAAGTGAAGGCTCGCCAACAGTGTAATTATTTATGTCGAGTGCTCTAATAAATATTCCACATTCGCTTTTGTTTTTAGCGAAATACATTAACTTATCTTGTGAAGGAGAAAAAACCGGAAATAGCTCGTTATCACTGGATTCGAGCAAAACGTGATATGACTCTTTATCAATGGGCTTAATATAGATATCCCATGAGCCAGACTCGCCTCTCTTATGATTAAAAAGTAAATATTTCTTATCGTCGCTCAAATCAGGGTAATTTTCTATCCCCTTCAAGGTAGTAAGCGGAAACAAGTCTTTTATTTCAGCTAAATTATCATCAGAGTCGTCAAAAAAATTAGAAAGTAAAACGACAACCAAGAGCAAAGTCATTGAGGCGATAACAAGAAGCGTATTTGTTCGAATTTTTTCTACTGGCGAAGATTTGTACTCTTCCGAATTAGCAACAAACCGAAACCCTTCACCTGTGACAGTTTCTATATAACGCGGATCATTAGCCGAGTCACCAAGCACATCACGAAGTTTTTTAATATTTTGATTAACATTTGCTTCAACAACGATCTTTCCTTTCCAGACGTTGTCGATAATCATGTCTTTGGAGCAGGTTTGATTTTGGTGATCAATAAAAAACTTGAGTAGGGAAAATAGAGTTGGGGCGAGCGCAACTTCTTTTTTATCTTTGTCGTAGAGTTTACGGCTGTCAGTATTGAGAACAAACTCTCCAACCTTCAGCATGTGTGAACTTTTTTCCACGTACTACCCTTCAAAAAAGAATTGCTAACTACAAATATAACAAATCAAGATAAACATCTTACTAAACAAAATTAGTAATTAGAAGTCATATTATCTCATTGATTAGTTATATTGATGCTTATGCAATCTTTTTATAGTATTTAAGCCTCAACAGCATAAGTTGAAGCTTTTCGCCCGCAATTAATTTGTTTTAGAGGTCAGCCTTGACTCTCTAAAACACCCTTTTATTTTCATAATTGAATAAAAACACCCAAATCTCATTTGGAGATTTAGGCTTTTCGTTTCTTCGCTTTTAATTTTTGTATTGTACTTAAACAGTAAGCTCGAAATTATAACCAAACGAGAAATATTTTATACCCGAAATACTACCCTTTTGGCTAACTCAATCGACCGGGGCGTGATTTTAGTGTTATAAGCTAAAACTTCAACACCAGAGTCCATTGCTTCAGCCAATAACTCCGCATATTTTGTATCAATATGTTTAGCCGGTTTAACCGAGTCAATTCCAGAATGTTGAACCAAAAAAAATAAAACCGCTCGGTGGCCCGCTTGTTTCATTTTTTGAAGCTCCCGAATGTGCTTTTGTCCTCTTGTCGTTACTGCGTCTGGGAAATACCCCACCCCATCTTCTTCCAGTAATGTCACATTTTTCACTTCTACAAATACTTTTTGATTATTTTTATCCGTTAATAAAATATCGATTCGACTATTTTCTTCACCGTACTTTACTTCTTTTTTTATTTCTATAAACTCGCCGAGTTCGGCTACTTTGCCATCTGAAATTCCCTCAAAAACAATATCATTGGCAAAATGTGTGTTAATGCCAATAAACTCTCCTCGTAAATTTTCGCTGAGCACCCAAGTATACCGATACTTTCTTTTGGGGTTTTCACTGTCTAGAACCCATGCAGTCCAACCTTCTTGCCAGCAATTTTTCATTGACCCGGTATTCGGACAGTGCACAGTCATTTCGCCTAGTTCAGGATGTATAACATCAGTTAAAAATCTTTTATATCGCTTTATTAGTTTTGTTGATTCTAGTGGTTTTGAAAAATTCATCACGTCACTTTTGTTTATTTTTGTATTCGCTTAATTTTTATAGGCTTTCCTATATTCGAGGTCAGACATTCTGGTGTATCGAATTAAAAATCTCCATTTAAACCTGACGAATATTATCAGGCATTACTCGTTATACTGATATTCAACTTTAATTTTAAAGAGCGCGATGAAGCAAACTCGACTTATTTACTCTCGCCTTAGTTTATTCTTTCAATGAGAATTACACATCTATCGTAGCTTATGGATCGGTATGTTCGGCTTTATTACATTAACCGTTTGTTCAAAAGAACTCTACTTAGCAGTCTACGAACCCTTGAACTTAAACATGCACATCGCATTTTTGTTCGTGGGCTTGTTCTTTTATCTCAATAGTTTATCAGTTACCTATGATAAAGCGCTATCCGCAATGACTGTTGTCAGTGCAGTTGGAATGCTAGCGAGCCTATATCAATCCTATATCGCGATACTCGAAAACGGCCAGTCCCTCAGTTCTTCAATGGCACTGATCATATACACTGGCGTCACCAGTTTTACGGGACTGTTGCACAAACGACGCGCAAAAAAGTGCTATTCAGCAATATAGTGCAGCGAACCAATTTATCACTTATTGCGTAAAAACTTTTGCTCAATGACTCGAATAAACATTGATAAAAAGCGATGATTTCATTGATATTGCCAATGCAATATCTTTTTACGTTTAAAATCCGTGAAATACCGCTGTTTTATCTGTACAATTGCGCTCAAATGGTAGCTAATAGACGTCTATACGGACATTCTAATTGCTAAATTACTGAATATAAACGATTCCCACCAGAGGTTTTTGCGAATGGCTGAATACTCCTTGTTTACTTCTGAATCAGTTTCAGAAGGCCACCCTGATAAAATCGCCGATCAAATATCCGACGCCGTTCTCGATGAAATTATTCGTCAAGATCCCTCAGCTCGTGTTGCTGTAGAGACAATGGTAAAAACAGGCATGGCGATTGTGGCGGGAGAGGTTACCACCAGTGCTTGGGTTGATTTAGAAGATGTCGTTCGTCAAACCATCTGCGATATTGGCTATACCAGTTCGGAAATGGGCTTCGACGGGCAAACCTGTGCAGTCATCAATGCCATTGGCAAGCAATCTCCTGACATCAACCAAGGCGTTGACCGAGAAAGTAAAGAAAAACAAGGTGCGGGCGACCAAGGCCTGATGTTTGGCTACGCCACCAACGAAACATCGGTATTGATGCCAGCGGCGATTACCTGGTCACATCAATTGGTCGAGCGCCAAGCAGAAGTAAGGAAAAATGGTACTCTTTCTTGGTTGAGACCCGATGCGAAAAGTCAGGTCACGCTTCGCTATGAGAATGGCAAGCCTGCTGCAATTGATGCCGTCGTCCTCTCGACTCAACATAATCCTGATGTGAGCCTCTCTGATCTTCAAGAGGCCGTGAGAGAGCTGATTATCAAACCGGTTTTGCCCGAAGCTCTTATTCATGCCGATACTAAGTTTCATATCAATCCAACCGGAAATTTTGTAATCGGTGGCCCTGTCGGAGACTGCGGACTCACCGGCCGAAAGATCATTGTTGATACCTATGGTGGTTCTGCCCACCATGGTGGCGGCGCATTTTCAGGAAAAGACCCATCAAAAGTTGATCGTTCTGCTGCTTACGCCGGACGATATGTTGCGAAAAACATCGTTGCAGCAGGTCTAGCTGATCGCTGCGAAATTCAAGTTTCTTACGCAATTGGTGTCGCCGAGCCCACTAGCATCAGTCTAAACACTTTTGGCACCGGCAAAGTCAGTGAAGAAAAACTGTCGCAATTAGTCGCCAAACATTTCGATCTAACGCCATTTGGAATTATCCAAATGCTTGACCTAATACGCCCTATCTACAAAAAAACCGCCGCTTATGGTCATTTTGGACGAGAAGACTCAGACTTTTCTTGGGAAAAAACCGACAGAGCAGAAGCACTTCGTGCCGATGCTGGGTTATAATTGATCTACAGATTACCTTTGGCCGTACTTGCTAATGGCAGTTACGGCCAACTGGCTAATTGAGGGGCGCTGCAGCGGGTTCTTCCGTCACGCTCAATTAGCCAGCCAAAAACTATTCAAGGGCGCTCTATTCAACTGGAGAGCATAAAATGTCAACTACCAATGACTTTTACGTCAAAGATCTATCTTTAGCAGAATGGGGTCGAAAAGAGATAGCTATCGCTGAGACCGAAATGCCGGGCTTAATGGCTATGCGTGAAGAGTTTGCTGCGAGTAAACCACTAAAAGGTGCTCGAATTGCAGGTTCACTTCACATGACGATTCAAACTGCCGTGCTAATCGAAACCTTAGTTGAACTCGGTGCAGATGTTCGCTGGGCTTCGTGTAACATTTACTCTACTCAAGACCATGCGGCAGCGGCTATCGCGGCTAAAGGTATCCCGGTTTTTGCTTACAAAGGCGAAACATTAGAGGAATACTGGCAATTTACCCACAATATTCTTGATTGGGGCAATGGCGAAACCGCCAACATGATTTTGGATGACGGTGGCGATGCTACTTTAGCCGTGATTCTTGGCCAAAAAGCTGCCAAAGACATCAGTGTTTTAGATAACCCAGGCAGCGAAGAAGAAACCTTCCTTTATGCATCGATCAAAAAACAGCTAGAGAAAGACGCCACTTTCTATGAACGTGCGAGCGCCAATATCCAAGGTGTTACCGAGGAGACAACCACCGGCGTTAACCGTCTTAATCAAATGGCTAAAGAAGGAACCTTGCCGTTCCCTGCGATTAACGTAAACGACTCTGTGACTAAATCGAAGTTTGATAATTTATACGGCTGTCGTGAATCATTGCTTGATGGTATCAAACGCGCAACCGATGTAATGATCGCCGGAAAAATAGCGGTTGTTTGTGGCTATGGCGACGTCGGTAAAGGCTGCGCGCAATCATTACGCGGACAAGGCGCGACAGTTTTTGTTACTGAAATTGATCCGATCTGCGCTCTACAAGCTGCAATGGAAGGTTACCGTGTCGTAACCGTTGAAGATGTTGTCAATCAAGCCGATATTTTTGTCACAACAACCGGTAACTTTGATGTTATCCGAAAAGAGCATATGGCAGAAATGAAAGACCAAGCAATCGTTTGTAACATTGGCCATTTTGACAATGAAATCCAAGTTGCAGAGATCAAAGACTTACAATGGGAAAATATCAAGCCGCAAGTCGACCATGTTATTTTCCCCGATGGTAAAAAAATCATCTTACTTGCAGAAGGCCGTTTGGTTAATCTTGGCTGTGCAACAGGGCATCCAAGCTTTGTTATGTCAGCTTCATTTACCAACCAGGTAATTGCACAAATGGAACTCTGGAATAATGGTGATGACTACACTACAGAAGTTTATGTATTACCAAAACACCTTGATGAAAAAGTCGCCCGTTTACACTTGACAAAAATCGGTGCCAAACTGACCGTGTTAAGTCAAGAGCAAGCTGACTATATCAATGTGGATGTGAATGGTCCATACAAGCCTGACCATTACCGCTACTAAAAAAGGTTTGAGTCACTCAAAGGCGGAATTTATTTCCGCCTTTTTTTTGCTTATTATTAAGTTGTAATCAACAGATCAGTTTGAACATGCGAATCCATCGATTTTATGCCCCAATTACTCTCGCCGTAAGGAACGAGCTTCCACTTCCAAAAGAAGCAAGCCATCATTGTATTCAGGTGCTCCGGTATAGTGTTGGTGATTCACTGATACTTTTTAACGGCGACGGTTTTGACTATATTGCAGAAATCACAGCGATTGAAAAGAAAAGTTGCGCGGTTACTATCACTGAAAAAATTAATCTGGAAAACGAGTCACCCATCAATATTCACTTGTTTCAGGGTATTGCGCGTGGAGACAAAATGGATTTAATTATTCAAAAAAGCGTGGAACTCGGCGTGAAGTATTTCACACCCATTTTCACCGAAAGAAGTAATGTTAAACTCGATAACAAACGACAAGAAAAGAAATTAGTGCATTGGCAAAATATTGCAATCAGTGCTTGTGAGCAATCGGGTCGAGCGATCGTTCCCAAGATAAACCCTCCGGTGCAAATCAAGAATTTGCCGGGGGATGAAAATACACTGCACCTCATACTCGAGCCTACTGCAACCTCGCGTATTACCGATCTCCCAAAAACAAAAAACATCGCAGTTTACATTGGTCCAGAAGGCGGTTTTTCACCTTCTGACTTGGACAAACTGAAATCAATCGGCGCGCTCGGAATTAGATTAGGCCCAAGAGTTTTAAGGACAGAAACAGCTGGGCTCGCCACCATTGCGATCCTTCAAACCACTTTCGGAGATTTAAGTTAAATATCGCGTTGTTTAACTATTCTTAAGTTGACAAGTGACTAGCGTTCGCCGACTTGTTCTTGTCGAGTGCTATCAACCATTTTAGGGTTTAGCAGAATTGATTCTCGTAATGCTTGACCGGTTTGAGTTTCGATTTTCACTTGTCCTTCTTTCGCTGTTATACCCAGTTTCGCATAAGCTGATTCAAAATCCGGAAACTCATAACTGTAAGCAATTTGAGAATAGAGTTGACTAAAAATTTGCGAGTCGGATAACTCATCAAGTTTCTTTGAAAGTTGAACTCCTGTCCATTCTTGGGTGGACTGAATACAACATTGGTTCAATTTGGCCAATAGCTTGGGCAAGTCCATCTCCCCATTGGTTTTTTCTCGCAATTGTATATCCGCCAAAAAGAAGTAAACGGCACCACTCCAGTAAATCCGCTTGGTACGTCCGCTACCACCACCGCGCCGTCGGTTTTTGACAGTGTCGACCAGCTGCTCTTTTGAAGTTGACACTGTGCCGCGGAGTCCACGCTCAAAGCCCTCGTATAAACGCTGCCAGGTTTGCTTATGAGTGAGATGGTTGTCTTGCGCCATCAGAACATATTGTAAGTAAGAAGCAAGCCCTTCAGACAGCCATATATCTCTGTATTTTACATTAGGAATCAACAGGTGACCGAACTCGTGTGTCACTGTCCAGTCGCGATAAAAATCTTCGATTTTACGCTCGCTGGCAACAACCAAAATGATACCAAATCCGCTCCCACGCTTCACTTCTCCCCAAGGCACAGGGCTTCGATAACTTTTGCGACTTTGGAGCATCACAACTTGCAATTGATCCAGTGGAAACTTACCTAAATAACGCCCCAAAGATTCACCGGTATCTTTGACCCATTGAACCAAGTTATCTTTTTGTTTTACATTGTCCATAATGGCAATATTGAGCTTACCGCCGCTTTGTAGAGAAACTTGTCTGAGATCAAATTCTCCAATAACCACGGTAAAACCCCAATCTTGAGGAAGTTTGCCAACAACAAAGTGTTTACCCTTTGTATCCATCATCTTCCATGGCGCTGACACTCGGTAACTTTCCGGTAAATCAAATTTTATTTCAACTTCTTCGTCTGACTTAATTTTCTCCGGTAACCATAACCAGGTATTTTCCGAAAAATAACTCAGCGCTTCATTTTTTACATTGGCTCTGCGTTTGCGTTTGTGATCACTGATATTAACTTTATAGTCTATACAAGCGTTATCAGCGAGCGACTTAGTTTTCCAATAACGCCCTTCAAATTCAATATAACCATCCTTTGTTTCTGGAATTTGTATGAGATTTTTTGTCGCTTTACGATAATCAACAATCAAATACTCCGGCACCTTGCCATCAAAGCAGATGTTGACAGCAGCATAAGTCAATTCTGGGTTAATTTTAATTTGATAGGTGTGAGTGCGCACCGCTTTTGACTCAGCGGGAACTGAATAAATCACAACAAAGCTAGCAAGCAAAGCCAGTATGAGTTTACTGATTGTGGAATGGTATGGCATGTTTTGCGGTTAACAACTAACGCGACTGTCGGAACGATATCATTCACATAGACTAGGCAATCGATACAAGTTCGTCGACTGATTAATTGTAACGGAATCCTTCGGCTTGCAATAAAAAACCAAACACTCTTTAATGATTCACTCACTAAATAGTGGCGCTAGCGTTTTGTCTAAGTCTTCAACAACTTTTTGCTTCGATAGCTTTTCGCATACTTGATGTATGGCTTTTTTTTGTGAGCTTTCCAGCTGATCAATTTGTAATTGTAACGCTTTAGGATTAACCGTTAGAGTGTCTCTAACGGCATGATTTCTTCGACTAATTTGTTGATACAAAAACAAAAAACGCCCAATTATCACATAAGGAAAGTTGCGATTGCTGATTGGCCCATATGAAGCCTCATACCCGCCAAGCGGTAATCCTTTTAGCTTTATTTCAAGTAGCTTGTCTGCGCCAAACCAAGCGGTACCGCCGCCCAGAATTCCGCCGCCTATAGCCCCTAGCATGAAACTCGACCCAGCCACCACCAAATCAGCGGCAGCCCCTGCTGCCATTCCCGCCACCGCAGCTGCTGCGACTAATTGCTTTTTGTTGAGTCCCCAAGCGTACCATTGTTCACAATCGAATAAGTCGGGAGGAAGTTCTAACTGATCAATTTCTAATGGCGTATGGAAATGCTGGTACAAGGCAAACAACTTTTCGATGGCTTTGCGCTCTGTCGCTTTCATCCAGTTTTGATAAGTTTCAACCAATATCGGTTGAATTGTCTCGGCTTGTGCTTGATCCAACACTTTTTGCGACGCTCTAAAGTCACACAAATCTTGCAATAAACGCGCTAAAATAATCGCAGCTCTTTGGCGCTGAGTTTGCCTTGCGCGTTTAAGATCGGCAGTGAGATTTTCAATATTGTTCGACCATTCGGGATTTAGGTGAGCAAAAGTTGTTAACAACTCAATTTGCGCTGCAAACTCGGCGAGCATCGGATTAAACACCCTGACAGTTTTAAAATATTGCGCTAGTGCACTACTCCATTCATCCACATAATCATTCCCTTCAATTGGATTGATGAGCGCCATACTGGGTCGCCCCGTCCATCGTAAGATTTCCATTTCAGATTCATATTCAGCGCCATAAGGTCGTGAACCATCGACAACATATAAAATTGCCGCACCGTCAATAACGGGTTTGAGTAGCTGTACTTCATCAGGAAAATTCTCCTGGCAGTTTGAATCTGATACAAATTCGGCAACCGCCGCAGCTCTTTGGTCCGCACTGTTAGCTCTTTGTTTTAACCATTTTAATACTTGAGTCGGCCGCTGAAAGCCAGGCGTATCAATTAGCTCATAACCAGCATTTTCGGTTTCAATTCGAACACGATTGGCTTCAACGGTTGTTCCGCTTTGTGGTGAAATCAAAATTTCATCATTTCTTGCGAGTGTAGAAACAATCGAAGACTTACCTTTATTGGGATGACCAATTACGGCAAATGCAGCGCGCTTCACGAGGACGTCTCCGAGTGAACATAATCTGTAGGTAGTAAAGAATTCGGCAAATATACTTGCCAATTTTTATGCTTGGCAACAAAGCGACGCCATTCGTCTAGGTGGTTTTGATTTACCTTTGTTAATTGATTTTGTTTCCAATCTAATGGCCAAATAAAACCCGAGCCGTTTATCATGAAATCCGACAATTCTCCAAGCGGAGGTTCCCAGGCTTTGACTAGGATAACCTGCTCACCTTGCCATCTTGCTGCGAAGCCTCTTTCTTGCTCACTTGCGAGCGGACCAGCATTCATCAAATTATCCATTCTCATGCCATGATTGACGGAAGTTAGTAATTCTAATTCTGCACCAGCCCAGTTATTGACGGCAAGCCAATGAGGAATTTCATGAACTAAAGGTGCATACTCTAAGTTTTCTTGCCTTACGGTGCTAGAAAATATTTCAGAAGAAAGCTGATTGGTAAAATCACTACGTTGTTTGACTTTGTAGAGCTGAAACACAACAATCAACAACCCAGTTCGTAAAACGACACAATAAAATAGCTGAGTGGCGAGAACAAAAGGCCACCAAGCAGCATATAAATTTGCTGACGAATGACTACCATTGATTCTACTGTCTTGAGTCATCTGCAAAAGTTCCAATGATGGCTGAGCGCTTTGCCAAAAGCTCCAAGGTGATGCCCAAAATTCCAAAACGGGTAACATATCGGCAGCATCTAAAATGGTACTTCGCCAAACGAAATTTATATCAGTCGCGATCAGAAGCATAAAAAAGGTGGCTAAACTCGCCAACGAAAACCCCAATGCCGCCGCCTGACTTTGAAAAAATAACCAATGTTTGTCCAAACTACATTGTGCAAGTCGATGGAGCCGTTGCTGAATACTGTGCCCCCACAATGGCGCGGCCAAAGCGAGCCTTGCCAAATTTATTCCTTTACCCTTAATTAACGACAACAAAGAAACAAGCAGGCTCACAATAGGCAACAGCAAATAGATGAGAAGTAAATAGAGTAAATTAACGCGCCCTTGTGCATCGCCGCTCAAGACACTCCAAGAAAGAAAAAATCCAAGTCCTGTGCCAATTGCAATAATTGGCCAGAACAGTTTTAGCTGTGAATCAGGGGTATTGGTGTCGATTGGTCAATCTACTTTTAGGCTTCACGGCGCGCGGAGACAATCATCTCTTCTAAAGAATCTAAATCAGGTATAGCGGCACTGATGTTATCCACTGTGACATGCATTTTTTCAGCCGCAGACACAGGTCGATCTTCGATCTTAATGTTTTCAGGATTAACATGGGACAGTCGAGGGATTCCTTGTACAACGATCGCAATATAAGGTAGATCTCGATTTTGATTCAGCGTATGTGCAACAGCAACACGAGATCGTTTGTTTGCTTGAGGATCTTCTTCGCCGCGAATAACATCGATTGAAATCAATGGGATCTCTTGCCCTCGCCAATACAAATGCCCCAAAAACCAAGCGGGTTTGTCTTGCATATTTTGAAACAACTCAACGTTACTAAAGGGAACGATTTCGGCCACATTAGAGTTAGGCAATAAAATGTTGCCTTGAACCGTTGGAATCATCAAGCTATATACTTCTTGTAACTCTTCAGCCATAATTTTCTCTCACTTTCGTTTAACTGACTTTCACGCATCAGCCAGCCATTGTAACTGAACCTTTTAACTCAGCGACAAGTTTTTCTGCCAATTGCTCTGGGGTGCCTATAAAATCAGCCTCTCCGTTATTGATAACCGACTCGGGCATCGAAGGATTAGCGCAAGTGTCAGTAGATTGTGCCCAAACTTGCCCTCCGGCTTGGCGCATTTTTTTCGCACCATTTAAACCGTCTTCACCCATACCACTAAAAATGATCGCTCCAGACAAATCACCATAAACAGAACTCACGGCTTCAATGACATCATTAATGCAAGGCGAATAGGGTGCGCTCCATTTCTGTGAATGATCGACCAACATCGATCCATCTTGCAAAAATACAAGCTTGCCTTTTAATGGTGCCAAGTAAACATTACCGGGATTCATATCATTGCTTCCTTGGGCAACAGACACCGTGAACTGACTACTGTTTGTTAGAATTTCGGCAAGCACCGGCAAGAAATTTTCATCGATATGTTGCGCGATTATGAAACTTGCATTGATATCTGCCGGAACCGCATTTAAAAACCGCTTCACCGCAGCTGGTCCGCCAAGAGAAGCGCCAATAACCCAGCATGGTGTATATCGCGTTTCATATTTGGGTTCTATTTTTTCCTCAAACTCAATATTTCCTGCGGTTTCATCGAGCATGGGAATTTCAAATGTCTGCGGCTCATCATCTGATGAAAGCGATGTGAAATCAAAACCTGAATCGGTGGGTTCTTCAACGGGATCGACTACAAAACCGTCTTCAAAACTATCTTCAGTCAGTAAATCTTCTACTTCAGGCTCGACCGTGTCGAGCTTAAAATTATCGCTCGTGCTGTCTATCAAAGACTCTTGCAAATCGTCGTCTAGCAAAACTTCATCGTCGCCAATAGAAGGTTCGATCTTTTGCGCTTCGACTAAATTGTTGTTCTCTACAGTATTCTCTGTAGCGCTCTCTGTAGTTTCCTCAACTAATTTATCCAGTTCAACAGCTTCGGCCGATAGCGCTACGCTATCCTGGTGGGAAACTAAGTCATCACCTAAAGCTTCTCGAGCAATATCTTTGATCAAATCTTCATCGAGCTCAATCCCCGATGAAATCTCCGCGTCCAAAATATCTTGATGAGAAGGTGTGTCATCGAGTGACATTTCTTCTTCCGGTAAAAGGTTGTCTTCTGATGACAGCGCTTCACCCGCTAAATCTTCGTTAAGCTCTAACGCTGAACCATTTAAATCAGTCGTTTCTTCGATGTCGAGCTGAAACTCATCTGGCGCACTAGAGTCTTCCATCCCTTCTAAGTCGAAATCAAACTCCATTTCTTGGTCAGCTTGATTCTCGACTGCGTCATCTAAATCACTAACAATTGGCTCGGCCACCTGTTCGGCTTCTTCATCCAGTGCACTTAACCATTCAGGTTTCGCCTCTTCATCAATCGCTTCTAGGCTTAGCCCTCCGGCTTCATCTTCTGGACTCGAATCGAGTGTTTCTGACAACTCTGCGGCTTGCTCTTCAATAACCTCAGGTTCTTCATCAATAAATACTGCCCGTCCCGTGTTAATTTGTTCCTCTGGTAGCGCCTCTAACGATAATCCGCCATCATCCTCTTCGGTTTCTTCGGCTTTAGGCTGGTTGGTATTAATGTCTGTTCCATCAGGCACCAAATCTTCATCATCAATAACGTATTGAGCTTTACCTGAAATTGGTTGATTAGACGAATCATCGTCGATACTCTCAAGCTCTAAACCACCAGTATTAAGTTCCGGCTCTTCATCTTGAGA
Organism: Aliikangiella marina; assembly: GCF_007004765.1. Lineage (GTDB taxonomy): Bacteria > Pseudomonadota > Gammaproteobacteria > Enterobacterales > Kangiellaceae > Aliikangiella > Aliikangiella marina. Next base: position 518,854 of record NZ_VIKR01000003.1, on the reverse strand, counting down.
ACTATCCAACTCTGGTAATTCAATTTCAGCCTGTCGTTGGGAGTCTCCTTGCTCTATAGCTTCTAGCTCAAGTCCACCAGCTTCCAACTCAAAGCTTGACTCATCTTCAGACTGAGACTCAATGAATAATTCATCATCTTCTTGAAGCAAATTGGATTCGAGCGATTCTTTCTCAATCGAAACAGTTTCAAGAGAGTCGGTTTCCAATGATATCGGCTCTAAAGAGAGTTCTTCTACTTCTTCATCTAACTCTAATTCAAAACTCAGACTATCTTGTGAAGAAAGGGCATTTTCTGGCTTTACTTCTTCAACCCTAAGTCGAGAATCATCAGTTTCAACCTCTAATAAACCAGAAGACTCATGTTCCAATGACTCGTCGAGAGGCAGCGCAATATCATCGAGCGGATCGGCTGTATTTGCTTCGGCTTCGCCGTTAGCCATTTCTGGAACGTCATCTAAGCGAGCAGTCGTTAATTCAGGCTCAAGTTGGTCAACCTCGTCATCGAGCGCTAGCGAAAAATCATCTAGTACTAGTTCAGAATCAGATTCCGCAAAGTCTTCCAATGAATCATCGACTTCAATATCAAGATCCAAGTTTTCCTCTGGTTCTGGTTCTGGTTCTGGTTCTGGTTCTGGTTCTGGTTCTGGTTCTGGTTCTGGTTCTGAATGAGATTCTAGCACTACTGCATCGGCATTGGTCTCTGACTCCAAGCTGATTTCGTTTATATCTGACGGCGATTCGTTAAGCACCGGAGAAATACTTTCGAGCTCTGAGACCAGTTCAGCAGCAACATCTTGAGGCAAATCTCGAGTTGACACCTCTAAATCTTCAAGTGACTGACTTAATGGCGTATCACTCTCGGGTACGCTAGCGACATCAGTTTCTAACTCCGTTTCGCTAGCCGTTGCTATTTCTTCACTTGGGTTTTCTTCGCTAAGTGTGTCTTCAACGCTAGCTTCAGCGGCAGGTTCTTCAGCAGAGGCATCCGGTTCAAGACCGGTAATTTCATATAAACGGGTGATTAAATTTTTGCACCAGAATTCCGGGTGCGCTTGCTTGGTTAGAGTTCCCGGTTCATTAAAATAGACCGGAATCTCCGATTCATCGAGGAGGTGGTCAACCGAGTCGTCCCATGAATCGTCATCAACACTCAATAACCATACGTGAATTGCTTCATCCGATACATGCTCGTCAGCAATTTGTTCTGGAGTTAAGTTGTGGGTAACTTCCGCGCCGTTCTCGACGAGTAAAGAGGCTAATTGAACACTCTCATCACTCGCCGGCGATACCAACCCTATTTTTAAACCACTCACTTTCTTCCTCAGGATCGTTTAGGCAATAAGGCTGAAATCGATTCTAGAAGGTCTACTTCATTATAAGGTTTACCCATATACTGATTGACCCCGATTTGTTCGGCTCGCTCTCTATGTTTCTCACCTGTACGTGATGTAATCATAATGATCGGCAAGTCTTTAAGCGCCTGGTCATGTCGGATAATTGTTGCTAATTCGAAACCATCCATACGCGGCATTTCGATATCCAGTAACATTACATCCGGTTTTTGTTCACCCAAAACGGTTAACGCATCGACACCGTCTTTCGCGGTAATTACTTCAAAATCATGCCGCTCTAGCAAACGCGTAGTAACTTTTCTCACCGTAATCGAGTCATCGACCACCATCACTTTTGGTACACCAATATCTTCAACTTCAACAACAGAAACATCTCCCGCCTCTGCTGTCGTTGTAACATCAATTCGGCGTATCAAGGCAGGCATATCAAGAATTAGAACAACCCGACCATCACCAAGAATCGTTGCACCAGACAGTCCACTAATGGAACTGAGCTGACTACCAATTGATTTTACAACAATCTCACGACTACCCAACAAGTCATCAACTTGCAAGGCAGTTGGATGATCCGCGCCATGCAGTAACAAAACAGGTAAAGGTTGTGTTACCCCCTGTAAGTTAGCAGATGATTGATGGTCCAATATTTGCCCTAAGTAATACATTGAATAATCGATACCTGCATACTCAAACGCAGATCCTGGATTGTTGTAATATTCTTCTAGTTCAAACGGACTAACTCTCACAATACCTTCAATATTGGATAGCGGTATCGCATAAACATCATCACTGATTTGTACCATCAATGCATGGTTTACCGACATGGTAAACGGTAACTTAACGGTAAACGTTGTACCCGATCCTTGAATCGAATCAATTTCAATAATTCCACCGAGCTGTTTGATTTCACTCGCCACAACGTCCATTCCAACCCCACGGCCAGAAATTTGCGTGACCTTTTCGGCGGTACTAAAGCCTGCTTCCAAAATCAATTGTTGTAACTCATGATCGCTCAGTACTGACTGATCGTTAATTAACCCTTTTTCAATCGCTTTATGGCGAATAGCTTGTAAATTTAACCCACGACCATCGTCTTGGATCTTAATAAATACTTCATTCCCTTCACGGTACATCGAAATCTTCACGCTACCTGTTTCAGGCTTTTGCGCTGCCACTCGCTCTTCGGGAGGCTCAACACCATGGTCCATCGCGTTACGCAGCATGTGTTCTAACGGCGCAATCATTCTCTCGAGTACGGTTCTATCCATCTCACCATCTGCACTGATGGAAAGTTCGATGGTTTTCCCCAACTCGGTGCTGATCTGACGAACCATTCGGCGTAATCGAGGTACCAAACTCTCAAACGGAATCATCCGAGTACGCATTAAGCTCTCTTGCATTTCGGTCGCTACGCGTCCTTGTTGAAGCAATAGTGTTTCCGAATCAGCGGTTAACATATCGAGTGTTTCTTTTAAGCTTAACAAGTCGACTGCGGATTCACTGAGGCCTCGTGTTAATTCCTGCTGACGCGTATATCGGTCCATCTCCAAAGGATCAAAGTCTTCGTAATCAACACCACCCGATATTTCTCGGCGATAGGAAATTTGCGCATCTGTCTCAATGTCGAGATTACGTAACTGCTCACGCAAACGCTCAACCGTCGACGTCATCTCTTCGAGGTTGTATCGTAATACAGACATTTGCTGCTCGAGACGCGCTCTAAATATTGACGTTTCGCCCGCTAGGTTTACCAGATTTTCAAGTTGATTAGAGGTTACACGAACCACATCTTGTGTTGCTGGCGCTTTTTGCTTAGCTTCTTCTTGCTGTTGTTTCTTGGCTTCAAAAGAAACAACATCTGCAGATTTTTTAGTTTCTGTCTCAGCTGTTTCTTGTTCGAGTAACGTCTCGACTATCTCTTCAACGGGTTTATCTGCAACAGCTTCTTGTTCTGAGACATCTCCCAATGTTCCGTTTTTAATGAGTGACTCGAGTTGCTGCATAAACTGTGTCGGTTTTGTCATTTGACGTTGGTTACGTACTTCATTAACCAGATTTTCAATGACATCGTAGCCTTGCAGCATGAAATCAACACTTTGTTGATTGGGTTTAAACTCTCCGCTATTGACTTTCTCGAAGTAGGTTTCCATTTCATGGGTTAAATCCCCGAGAATGACTAAGTCAGAAAGACGCGCACCACCTTTGAAAGTATGCAGTGTTCTTTGGAGTAAATCGATTGCGTCCTTGTTATCATGAGACTCTGACCAGTCGTGGAGAGATTCATCCAAAGCGACCAATAATTCGTCCGCTTCTTCTAAATATATTTCTAGTACTTCTTCGCCATCTTCATCCAGCTCAACTTGATGAACATCACCGGTAACAACGACTGGCGCGGCAGGCGCGATCGTATCTTCAACAACGACCTCAGTAGTAGAGTCAGCCTCAGCTTGCGCGACCAACTCTGCCTGATAGTCAGAGTCCTCCGCAACCTCGCTTATCATTGGCGCGGACATCTCTTCAGTTTCAACTCGAGGCTCTTCCGGCATTGAATCTTCAACAACCGACTCTTCTGCGAATGATTCCTCAATGTAAGGCTCTTCCGCGACGAGTTCTTGTTCAAGAGGCTCTTCTGCAACCGACTCTTCCGCAAATTCAGCCGTCATCGCTTCTTCATCTGCGGTTTCAATTGAGGCTTCTTCACTGTCCTCATGCGACTCTAAGAGCGATTCTTGATCTGTCGCATCTGTGGTTTCTAATGCTTCTATTTCTTCCGCCGTTTCAGACTCTGACAGGAGTTCTTCGTCTGGCGTTCCGAATTCAAATGCTTCTTCTTCCTCTGGTTGAGCGGCCTCAATCTCGCTCACTTCTAACGACTCAGTCTCAGCGACGAACTCAGGAATCTCCTCGCTCGTTTCTACTGAGGGCTCATCAAAAGTAATTTCTGGTAAATCGGCGACGGTCTCTTCAGTTACGGTTTCATCAATCGTAGGAATTTCTTCTTCCGTCAATTCTTCCGGTAATTGAATTTGAATTTCTTCTGCTGACTCAGGAATACCTTCGACTATGGACTCTTCATCAAGGAAAGGAATTTCGCCCTCTGTATCAGATTGAGGTTGTTGCTCTAATTCAAGCGAGTCTTCCAGTACCGGAATTTCATATTCGTCTTCAACCAGTGCCGACTCATCAAGTCCCATTTCTACAAATTCTTCGGTATCAGTTGCTTCGTCGGCCAATTCGAACTCGTCGGACTCAACCTCTGGTAAAGCCATAGACTCTTCAGCGGCTAAAGTATCCGTTTCAAGTGACTCTAACTCTAACTCTGGCTCAGCTACTTCGACTACAGATGGAGCAGACTCAGGCTCAGGTGCAGGCACAGTATCTGGTGATAAGAAGTGACGGATTTCTTGGATTTCTCTGGTTGGCTCTAAGGGCCAACGGAGAGTCTTCAACTCTGCAATCATTGAATCCAATTTGTCCGTTGTTTTCGACACGATGCCATAATCTTTTTCCGACACTTCACGACCGAAATCGACAACTGTATTGAACATATCCTCCGCAGCATATCCGAGTTCACCAATACTCATCGCACCGGCCATTCTCGAACTACCTTTTAGGGTATGATAAATACGACGGAGCTCACCGTTGATCTCTTTGCTGTTGAGGTTATCTTTCCAGCGCGCCAACAGATCTCGCGCCATTTCGATAAGCTCTTCGCCCTCTTCTACAAAAAGCTCTACCAGTTCAACATCCATATCCTCCGGCGCAGAAGCCATACCAGCAGACTCTATCCATTGAGAAACTTTGTCGACTAATGCTTGTGGTGACTGTAAGTTTTCTTCTGACGCGAGGCGATTAAGCATACTGTTCAGCCCGTCAACGACTTCGTTGAACAGGTCATTGACCTCGCCACTTAAGTTTCCATGACCGGCAACAAAATTGGCTAAATCAACCCCTAACTTCGCGAGCGATTCTAGCTCATCGATAGCCAACATTTTGGCGCCTTGCCAAAACGCTTGAAGCTCTTTGCTGATTGAGTCTTTTAATGTCTGATTATCTAATTGCTCACCCAATGATTCGTTGAGCTTACTAACCTCATGAAGGATATCTAAACCTTCGGTAAGGAATATTGAGACAAACTGTTGATCACGCTGTTTGACATCGGCACCAGAATCTCCAGCAACCGCTTTTAAATCCAATACGCGTTGCTGTAGCGCGGAAGATTGTGCAACATCCGGCGTTTCTCCGGCTTTTAACTTAGCAAGCGTCTCACCTAAATAACTTTGAGTATCTCTTAATAAACTGATAGCTGGCTGTTCAAATCGTTGATTACTGCCTTTGACTAAACGGGCATGTTTTTCCCAGGGTCCGGTCAAGGCGGCGATTGAATCAACGCCTGCCATATGCGCGCTACCTTTGAGCGTATGTAAAGCGCGAATCAGTTCGTCAGTAACACCAATTGAACCTTCTGCAGGCGCTGCCGCTAAAAACTCAGTGATCGACTCTAAATGTCCATCCGCTTCTGCAGTAAAGATTTCCAGCAATACTGGATCAATTGATTCTTCCTGAGCACTCTCTTCGACTTCTGGAGCTTGGGTCGTTTCTGCTGCAGTCTGATACACAAATTCAGATATTGGTTTACCCGCAGAAATGTGTTCTGCTTTCGCGATAACTTGTTGATAATCAACTTCAATCGGTTGTTGTTTTGAAAATGCATCGACCATTGCAGGAAGCAACGAGAAAGCTTCATTAAGCGTTGAGGTGACTGGCGTTTCCGCCGGTACCGATTCCTCTATGACCTTATTGAGCATATTTTCAATTGCCCAACTAAATTCACCTATCGTACTCGCGCCAACTAACCGGCCGCTGCCTTTCAAAGTGTGGAATGAGCGGCGGATGGTTGTTAATGCGTCCTCGTCTTGCGGGTTGTTGATCCAGCGAGGTAACATTTCTTCAATCGTTTCAATTTCTTCTTCCGCTTCCTCCAAGAAGATCTCGAGCACTTCATCATCAATTAAAGTTTCGTCGACTTCTTTTTCCGCAGCAGGAGTCATAATGGGTATAACTTCTGCCGTTTCTTGGGTCACGACCTCAGCTGGCGCTTGCTCTTGATGAGCTTCACTTGCTTCCTGCTGTGCTAATGTTTGCTCAACTTCTTCTAAACTTGGAATATTTTCTGCTGGCGCAATGACTTCCGCAGCCTTCTCAACTACCGGCATTTCTCTCAGCGCAGCGGTCAACGTATCAATACTTTTTTGAGCGCCTTTCAATATCGAACCGACTCCGCGATGAGAGCCTTCTTCAGAAGCTTCTAAGTAATACTCGACACTTGTGACAACATCAGCAAGCGCATCTAAGAGTTCTTCTTTAGGTTGAATATCAATTGCAATAATTCTTTGCTCAATAAACTCTTTAGCGGTTTGCAGAATTTCCGCAGCCTTATCAAACTGAACAATTCTAACGCCGCCTAGCACTTCATCGAGCAATTTGGGTACGTCTTCTAACGCTGAACGGTCGAAACCTGATGCTATGTAATTGATCATGCTATCTTTTGCCGACTGCATCGACTTACGAGCAACTTTAATCAACGCAAAGGTCGCTTCATCTACCTGCGACTCTTTCGCCATGTCTTCGCTTCGCTCACTTGACTCAGCTTCATCTGCCGCCTCTTCTTTCATTTCGAGGTTGACATTTTTAAGGTTTGCTTCGACAAACAATAATGCGCCAGCAATGTCCATTACTACCGCATCATCAGGCAAACTATTTAGATCAATAAGTTTCTGGATACTGCGGATTTGTTGGCGAACCACATCACGAGGGATGGCAAGTTCAAGGAGTGTCAATGTATCCGAAATACGGTTTAGACTATCGACTAAATTTTGTAATGACGAGGGATCCTTGGCTTGAGCACGGACAAATAAATCAAGCTGGTCTTTAAGACTTGCAATTTCTTCATTTATCGCATCGACAACATTAGTAACCGCCGTTGAATCTGGACGGGCCAATCGTTGTTGGCTTTCTTGAACCTGTTCACTGTCGACAAGATTTGATTCAAGATCGAACTCGCTTTTTAAAGCTTGTACACGCTCATTGCGAGACTTTGAACGGGCAACATAATATAAGAGTTGTGACAACAAAGATTCAGGAATTTTATCTTCGAGTGCACTTGAACCTTGGTCAGACAGTCGCTTGATTTGCTTGTCGACTTGGGCCAGTAATTGGTGTACTTCTTTTTTCTTGTACTGACCACCTTCGGCAATCGAGAAAATAAAGCCATCGGCCACCCACCAAAGACGGGCAACAGAGTGTCCCTCAGTTAGCGCTTCCAGGCGTAATAAAACCTTGTGGATTCTCGATAAGCATTCTTTAACCGATTGACCTCGAATTAACCCGGTCAAACCTTTCTGATAATGCGCTCTCAGTTTCTTTGCATTCTCTTGAAACGCTGAAGTTTTATCTTGTTCCGAAACTTTTTCAACAGCTTTCGGCGGCAGTACATCCATACTACCAGCGCTAAATAATTCTCTTTCTTCTAATGCAGTCAGCCCACTGGCTGAACGTAATTCATTAATTAACGGAAGCAATACGACAGGGATATCTTTTTGTCCCTCTTCAACGCGTTGCAAATACCCGGGCATTTGTAGTAAAGCGCGCATCAAAACTTCAAAAGAAGACTCAACGGCAACTCCAGTATCATTCGACATTTTGTCCGCAAGATATTCCATTTCTTGCGCAAGTCTCGCGGCACCAGAAAACTCCAACATTTGCAACGTACCTTGTACTTGATGCAAACAATTGATACAAAACTGAATTTGAGTCTGGTCTTGCGTATCTTCCGCAAAATTCTCCAGCCCCTGACGTGCTTGGTCGAGAGTATTATTGATTTCTTTTCTGACCCAGCTCAAAGCCAATTGGTCATAATTGTCTGTCATGACTACTCCGTCGTAGTGTTATGTATTGTCTTTGCGCAAATACGCCAAACAATGTTTATTATCTACCCTGGTCAGCTCGTGGTTTTCAAAATGTGTGACTTCTCCATGTCCTAATACAAGTAGCCCGCCGGGTTTTAACCGCGTTGCTAGTTGCTCAACCACCTTTTGCTTCCGGTCCTGCTTGAAATAAATCAATACATTCTGACAATAGATAACGTCGTACTCCTGTTTTAATTTTGAGTTGAGCTCTAATATATTGCTCTGAATAAAACAGGTTCTTTGTCTAATATTGTCTTTAATCTGATAGTGCTCATCGGCCAATCGATTAAAGTAAACATTCTTTGTCACTTGCGGAACAAAATCGAGCTGTCTTGCCGCATAAATTCCTTCTCTGGCTACTGCCAAAGACGGATAGCTGATATCTACACCTGCAACCCCAAAGTAAACCGTTTTACCACATGCTTCTTTGAGCCCCAGATTTAACTTGTCCATTTCAATGGCCAAGGTGTACGCTTCTTCACCAGTCGAGCAACCTACACTCCAAATTTGAAAGTGTTGTGGTTTATCGGGCGCACTTTGGAATTTTTCTAATGCCCTGTTTCGACAATAACTCGTTACAACTTTGAGTGAAGGTGTTTCCCTGTAAAAACAAGTTTCGTGAACTGTGAGCGAATCGACCAGCGATGCCCAATCAAGTACCGATACAGCTCCCGAGGCTAACTTCGTATATAGCTCGTTGTAATCGCTTATCTCTTTATCTCTCATATGCCGCGATAACGCAGCTATGAGGAACGCCTTTCGGCTTTCTGGTAACCAAAGCCCGGTACGTTTTTCTAAGAGTGCTTGCCAAAGGACAAACTGCTCCGAATCCATATCGGGCATATTAAAAGCCGTCATGAAATACTTACTACGCTTCCTCAGGTAATTTGAAACCAGCAATTGAGTTATTCAGCTCGTCAGCTAGCTCTGCTAATTTACCGATAGAGTTCGCCGTATTTTGCGTACCCTCAGAGGTTTGGTTTGTGATTTCCTGGATGACGTTCATCGTATTGGATACATGGCCTGCAGACGCTGCTTGTTGACGCGCAGCATTCGAAATGTTTTGGATCAAGTCCGCCAAACTTTTCGATACTCGTTCAATTTCTTCCAGTGCAACACCCGCGTCTTGTGCTAGACGGGCTCCGTGTACCACCTCTGCAGTCGATGCTTCCATCGAAATAACCGCTTCGTTTGTATCTGTTTGGATGGTTTTTACCAGGGCTTCAATCTGCTTAGTCGCGTTACCGGAACGTTCCGCCAGTCGCTGTACCTCATCCGCAACAACCGCGAAACCACGACCGGCTTCACCCGCCATCGATGCCTGGATAGCAGCGTTAAGTGCCAGAATGTTCGTTTGGTCAGAGATGTCGTTGATCAGCGATACGATATCACCGATTTCTTGAGATGATTCACCCAGTCGCTTGATACGTTTCGATGTTTCTTGAATTTGCTCACGGATTGTATCCATACCGGTAATTGTATTTCGTACAACCTCACCACCTTTTTTCGCGATATCAACCGACTTTTCCGCAACCGTTGCTGATTCTGATGCGTTCGCAGATACCTGCTCGATGGACACCGCCATCTCATTGATCGCTGCCGAAGCTCCGGTAATTTCTTGTGCTTGATTGCGAGATGCTTGGGCTAATTCCATCGAAATGTTCTGGGTAGCATCTGTCGCATTGGCGAGTTTGACAACCGAGTCTTTGATCGTCGATACCAAGTTTCTCAATTGGTCAATGGTAAAGTTCATCGCATCGGCAATCGCTCCAGTGAAGTCCTCGGTTACCGTTGCATTCGTGGTCAGGTCACCATCTGCCAATCCTTCCATTTCGTCAAGGAGTCGGATGATTGCCTGTTGGTTTCTTTCGTTTTGTAATTTCTCTTGGTCACGAGCGCTACGTGCTCTTTCAGTACGACCACGGTCATCTTTACGTTGGCGAATATACAAAATGATAATCAGCATAACGATGAATCCACCAGCAACTCCAGACCATATCGGGTGACCAATCTGTTTGAAGTCTTCGCCTTGACGACCATAGGCATCTTGCAAGTTCTGAGTGAGTACCAGCATGCTGATTGCGTCCGCGAAAATTTCGTCTGATGCTCTGTGAACTTCAAACAGCTGCTCAGTGTTGCTGATTACGAATTCTACGTTTTGTTTTACATCGACATACTTAGCAGCGATTTCGTCGAGCGCTTGACGAGCCTCTGCGTTAGTTACTCGAGAGATACCAAGCATTTCATCTCCCTCAAGCATCCCGGTTAAAATCTCACCGAAAATATCCACGTCCTGACCGAAGTTCTCGGCCGCTAGGCTAGCACCATCACCACCAGAGAGAACCTCTTGGAATGAGCGATTGATTCTTTCTGCGTAAGTTAACTGACGAGTTGCATACATAACCTGTTGTGCGGACGCGCCAGAGTCAAGCAAGATGTCCTGTACCTTCTCAAATAAAAACTGCATCTGTGGCAGGTTTTCAGAGAGCAACCTTGCAATGTCGAATAATCCAACGACCGTTTCCTGACCCCGAGTTACGATGTCCGCATCGGCGTTCATCTTATTCCAAAGGTTACCCACTTTAGCAACCTGATCATTGCGAATAGCCGTCGGAGAAGGCGGCAGACCTGACGAGTCGTCACCGAAGTCCAGGTGGTTAAATTGCGCTTGGAATTCTTTGGTCGAATCAACCAGCGCGCTAAACGCTGCAGAGTTACCTTGCGATGCCTCTGAAGCGTTCTTTGCAACCTGCTGAGAAAGTACTCGCAGGTTACCTGCTTTAGTCAACCTTTCCTGATTATCAGTGCTGGTTTTTTGGCCCCAATACAGGTTCGCACCACCAGCAAAAATCATAAAGAATAAAATCCAGATAATACTGCCAGTATTGGAAGTATCGTCGCCTATTTGGTTTTTCTTGTCGTCTGCGCTCATAGTTCAATTCCTGAATGCATAATATGTTCCGAAAAATCCGTCGCTCAAATTACAACGCTACCTGGCGAAACGACGGAGTTTCTGCCAACGCTTTCAAGCTAAAAACACTCCACAGTTTTTCGCCTGAATAAAACCCACCTTTGAGGTAGGGTTGCATGACTTCATCATGCAAGGGGACATCCTGGACCCACTCTTCATCTTCATAGTGATTCAACCCGAGAACTTCATCGACTACGACGCCACAATGAATGTCATTGTGATTAACAACGAGCAGACGCTGACGTCTAAGCGCTGGAGGCGCCTTTCGTCCAAGAAAACCATGAAGATCCATAATTGGTAATAGCGTTCCGCGGATATTCGCTAAACCACGTACCCAGCTTTTTGCACCAGGCACCTTGGTATAGGGCGGAATAGAGATAATTTCTGCGACCTCATTAAGTCTAACGATATAGTCATTGCCAGCCATACGAAAACCGACTCCGGTCCACAATCGACTGAGGTCTTCCTCGCGAGGTGACATGGAAGCACTTTCAAAACTGCGCTTCTCAATACTTTGGAGAAATTCGAATGCTTGTAAGTCGGTATTGTCGCTCATAAATGCCTAGCGTCCTAATATCGCTTGGATAGTGTTAATCAAGTTTCCTTCATCGACGGGCTTAGTGAGGTAGTCTTTTGCGCCTTGGCGCATCCCCCATATTTTGTCGGTCTCTTGATCTTTGGTCGTTACTATCACAACCGGGATGTGAGAAGTCGTCGGCTCTTTCTTCAATTGACGAGTCGCTTGGAAACCGTTTAGTCCTGGCATAACCACATCCATCAAAATTAGGTCAGGCAACTCTGCCTTTGCGACTTCAACACCAGACTCTCCGCTATCAGCTGTGACAATTTGATAACCATTAGACTCTAGGATAGTTGATAAAACGTGAATTTCTGTTGGCGAATCATCAACAATTAAAATTTTAGACATTTTTTTTATTTCCCCCGTGTAGCTTTGTCTTAGTCGTTAGCGACAAAGCTAGACTTGTAAATCTTAGTATAATGAATCACTAAGCAGCGGTTACATGTTGTGTAATCGCGCCTAATAATTCGTCTCGGCTAAAAGGTTTAGTAAGATATTGATCGGAACCGACAATTCGTCCTTTCGCTCGGTCAAATAAACCATCTTTACTCGACAGCATTATGACCGGTGTATCTTGGAAGTCTTTGTTGTTCTTGATTAACGCGCAGGTTTGGTAACCGTCCAGGCGAGGCATCATGATATCAACAAAAATGATATTGGGTTTGTGATCCGCAATCTTGGCGAGTGCATCAAAGCCGTCAACTGCGGTTACGACTTCGCAGCCAACCTTCTTCAGTAACGTTTCAGCAGTCCGACGAATCGTCTTACTATCGTCGATCACCATTGCTTTGAGACCCTGAAAGCTATTTTCCATTAATCTTATCCTCATGCGGCGCAAATTGGGCGCCATCGATTCAAATTGATATTAAAATTGGACTAAAACTCGAACCACTTTTAACACAAAAAACAACGCTATTCCACTGAGTTCTGTACTAAATGCATGTCTGTCGCCAAGGCTTTTATTATCATGGTAGCTTAAAAAAGAAAACTATAAGAATCAAGCTTTTGTAAGACAAGATAACTACTTAACTTTAAAAAAACAACCTAAACCATTGATATTCATAGATATTTGCTTGATTTTGTTATTCAACTATCTATAATGACGCAACAATAGTACTCTTCCGGTAATCCCTAGTATAGACGAGAAATCAAATGTCGTTGAAAATTGCGATAATCATGGACCCTATCAGCCAGATAAACATCAAAAAAGATAGCAGTTTTGCCATGCTTTTAGCTGCTCAGGCCAGAAACCACGAGCTTTACTATCTGGAACAAGGAGACCTGTTTTTATCTCATAACACTGTAAAAGTCCATGCCAAAAAACTGGTTGTGGAAGATAATTCACAAAACTGGTTTCAATTAGCCGACACAGAGACATTCGATGGAGCAGAGCTGGATGTCGTGTTGATGCGCAAAGATCCTCCCTTTGACATGGAGTTCGTCTACTCCACCTATTTACTGCAACTTTTACAAGAGCGTGGCGTTCTAGTCGTCAATAACCCTCAAAGCATTCGTGATGCAAACGAAAAGCTATTTACGGCTTGGTTTCCCCAGTGCTGTCCGCCGACGCTTGTTAGTAGAAATGAGCAAGACTTTCGTGACTTTCTTGGCGAACATGGCGACATTATTCTCAAACCACTTGATGGCATGGGTGGCTCGTCAATTTTTCGCGTCCAAGAAAATGATCCCAATATCGGCGTTATCATCGAGACCTTAACCCAATATGGTCATCAAACCGCAATGGCGCAGCGTTTTATTCCTGAGATAACCACCGGGGACAAACGCATTTTGATGGTGGATGGTGAACCAATTCCCTATTGCTTAGCGAGAATCCCAGCCCAAGGAGAAACTCGAGGAAATCTCGCTGCAGGCGGTCGCGGCGAGGCAAGACCGTTAACAGAAAAAGACCTTTGGATCGCCTCGCAAGTTGGCCCAACGCTAAAAGAAAAGGGCTTGATATTTGTCGGGCTAGATGTGATCGGCGAATACTTAACTGAGATTAACGTCACCAGCCCTACCTGTATAAAAGAAATTGATGCCGCTTTTGATACTAAGATCGCAGAAAAATTAATCATTGCGATAGAAAATAAGCGAGCGATAGCCAGTAGTTAGGACCATCCATCAATGCAAAATACCCAAGGTGTTATTGACGACAATACTCAACCTAAAATTAGCCAAAACGACAAAGTCGCGTTTTGTGCATTTTTGGCGATCGCGTTTCATGGCATGTTACTCTTTGGCATTGGTTTCACCTTGCCCGAGTTATCCAGCAGTCAATACGAAAAAACATTTAGTGTTGTACTGGCCCAATTTGAAGCGGAAAAACGTCCTGAGAAAGCTGACTTTATCGGTCAGGCAGATCAAGAAGGCGGTGGAGAAAGTGAGCAATCACTAGCTCCAAGTGCTACGGAAATGGCTCAATTTAATGATCCAAACCAGGTCTCGTCTGAACCAATGCAAAAACAAAGCAGTTCGCAACAAACACTTCCCACGCCGGAAGTGCTGATGGCTGATGGCCAATTTGTTAATCGAGTTGTTCCAGATAAAAACCAGGAAGAGTCGGAAAAAATCCCCGATGCGGCCTCGCTTATCGACAAGAGTTACCAGCTTAGTGGGTTAATTGCTAATCTCGATAACCGCAATGTCAACCAAGCGCGAAAAGGTCGCAAACGGGCGGTATCCGCCTCAATTCATCGAGCAAGTGATGCCCTTTACTTGGATAGCTGGCGCCGAAAAATCGAACGAGTCGGTAATAACAACTACCCGGAACAAGCAAAAATTCAACAAATATTTGGCAACCTCACAATGAAAGTCGCTATCAATCGTGACGGTACAATCAATAAAGTTTCCATTATGGAGTCTTCTGGTAGCAAAGTTCTCGATGACGCAGCTCTAAGAATCGTCCGTTTGGCAGCCCCTTTTAAACCGCTAACTCGAGAAATGGCGGTTGATACGGATATATTGGAGATTATCCGTGTTTGGCAGTTTCAGCCTAATTACAGCCTACAAACTAATTAGTATTCCCTTATTTCCTGTAAAATGATGTAAAGCTGACTTGTATTTCCGCGTGTTAGCACCAACAATATACCTATGAGTAAGTTTCCCAGTCTAAAAAATCACTTATTGATCGCGATGCCCTCACTGCACGACATGAACTTTTCGCGCAGTGTCACGCTCTTATGTGAGCACAATGAGGACGGCGCCATGGGGATTGTTATCAACCACCCGCTCGATTTTTCGACCACAGAGCTACTTGAGCACATGGAAATCCCCTGTGAAGCCAACCGCAATATTAATCCTGTATTCGCTGGTGGCCCAGTGCAAGTCGACCGTGGTTTCGTTATTCATCGAGCAGAACAGCTTTGGAAGTCGAGCATAAAACTCGACAACAACATTTCGGTAACGACTTCGTCGGACATCTTGCATGCCATCGGTCGCCATGAAATTGATGATGAAGCATTTGTCGCCTTAGGCTATGCCGGTTGGGAAGCAGGACAACTTGAGCAAGAAATTTTAGAAAATGCTTGGTTAACTGTACCGGTTGATGCATCAATTATTTTTGAAACTGATATTGATAAGCGGTGGGAACGGTCGGCTGCGCTACTCGGTGTCGACATTAATAACTTATCAAGCTTTTCTGGACATTCATGAGCCAAATCCTCGCGTTCGACTTTGGCCTAGCTCGAATAGGTGTTGCCGTCGGACAGTCAATCACCCAAACTGCATCCCCGCTAGAAACGTTAAAGGCAAAAGACGGAGCACCTAACTGGCAGTTAGTCGAGAAACTGTTAACTCAATGGCAGCCCGAAAAAGTAATCGTCGGTGAGCCGTACAACATGGACGGTAGTGATCAAACGATTACTGAGCGAGCCCGTAAATTCGCCAATCAGTTACATGGGCGATTTGGTGTTCAAATTGAACTGGTCGATGAAAGACTGTCGAGCGCCGCGGCTCGAGAAGAAATCTTCGAATATGGCGGCTACAAAAAGCTTCAAAAATCACAGATCGACAGCATTGCTGCAGCATTAATTCTGGAGTCATGGTTCGCAGAAAATAATTAACCTAATTGCTGGTAATTTTAGCGAGTAAAGCTATGCTAATTAGGGGTAAGGTTCGAATTTCTACCAATAGAGATAAGGGTAATAAAGCCTTTCTCAGTTGAACATCACCCAAACACAGCTTATTCGTCACCTTAAGAAGTACCAACAAGTATTCATGACCGCATCGCAACTGAAAACGACTGATTTGCCAGGACTCGATATCGACAAGGCGCTAGTCCGTGTCGATAATAACGAAAACTTACTCATAGACTTACTCATCGATTTTTCGGACAACTATACAAATTCACCAGAGCAAATACTTGACTATCTATCTGCGCCTAATGAATTAGCATTAAAATCGCTAATAACCCTAACACACACGATTAAAGGGCTTAGTGCCGGCATAGGACTCCTTGAGTTATCTCACTTAGCCGCCAAGATCGAGGCTGCAGCGAAACAGCAAAATGACATTGAAATCCGTAATCTTCAACCAGACTTTAAGGCGGCTATGCAAATCGCTCAAAATACGATTAACACGGTTAAAACATTTAAAGCGCCAGACGCTGAAAAACGCGCATACACTGCAGAAGAACTGGCAACCCACCTTAAAACGTTGCAACAGCACATCGACAGCGACTTTAGCGTTGTTGATGAAACGCTCAAATTACTTGAAGAATTTAATTTTGACGAAGAATCTCTACTAAAATTTAAGGTGATTAAAAACAGCTGGAAAACCTTTGATACGTCAACAATGCGAGAATCGCTAAACGAGTGGCTAAATACATAATGGGTATTATCAATGACAAATAAAAAATCCATATTGATCGTCGACGACTCCCCCAGTGAAATCAGAATCATTATGGAAGTTTTAAAATCTGATTATGCGGTCGTTGCAACAACTAATGGAGAAGAAGCGCTCACCAAAATCGAAGAAAACAAACCTGATTTGGTGTTATTGGATGTCAATATGGAGCCGATGGACGGTTACGAAGTCTGCGAAAAAATTCGCGAAACCGATGAAGAACTGCCGGTCATATTTATCTCCTCCAACAACTCGACAGAAGAAATCCTCAAAGGCTTCCAAGTTGGTGGATTTGATTATCTCGTTAAGCCCATCGATCCTGTTATTTTGCCTAAAAAAATTATCACTTTACTTGAACAGCGAGATAAACATGAGTCAGTCGTCGAAGAAAAGCAGCTAACCTCTCAAATGGCCATGGACGCTCTGCGTAACGCCGGCGAGCTGGGCACAATTATCGACTTTATGAAAAAAGCAGTAACTATTAACACGTCCAACGAACTCGCCAACCTACTGCTCGAAGCGACTGATAGCATGCAGTTAAACTGCACCATATTGATTGAAAACTCACTGTCGAGCGTAAGCGTATCCAAAGCACAATCGGTCAACCCGCTTGAAACTGAACTCATGCAACGGGCACGCAATGCTAATGATAGGTTACTCGATTGTGGAAGACGGGTGTTCGCTCACTTCGAAAGTGTGGTGATTCTAGTAAAAAACATGCCAGATGATGCTTCATTACGCGGCCGTTTATTAGACCATATTTTGATTATGGCGGAATGTGCTCATGGCCTTAATATGAAATGTGAACAGGAGGCAATTGCAGTTGATCAGCGAACAACTCGCATTCGAGAGTCGTTACGTGAAGCGCTCGGTACCATCAAAGAAATTCAGGACTTTCAAACAACCCACAAAGAGTCTAGTCAATCAATTATGGATAAGCTGTTGATTGACGTTGAAGAACAGTTTTTTACTATGGGACTAACTGAAGAGCAAGAAAACATGCTCATGGATCTTTTAACCGCGCGCTCCAAAGAATCTTTAGAGCATTTTGAAAAAGGTCTAGAAGTTGATGAACAAATGAGAAATATTGCAAAAAACCTATCGCAAATAGCCAAGCTCTAAGCAAACAAGCCAATCGAAAAAAAGCTATACATCAGAGAATAGTAGCGAGCGATTAACCGCCAGAGATGTTGCTTATTCCTCTGGCATTATCGTCACTTTTTTAAGCAATACTTCTTTAACAGGAACATCTTCCCAACCCAACTCAGGATGAACGTGAGTCTGAGTGTTGGAAATTGCATCGAGAACCTCAGTCCCCTCCATGACTACACCAAATACGGTATAACCCCAATCTTTGCCGGGATCCAACCCTGGGTTATCTCCCATATTAAAATAAAACTGACTGGTTGCTGAATGTGGCTCTTTCTCTCTGGCCATTGCGATAGTATAAAGTTGATTTTTTAATCCATTACCAGACTCATTATAGATCGGAGGCAATTGTTCTCGCTCGGCGTAGAAAAGGTCATAACCGCCACCTTGGACCACAAAATCTTTTACTACACGGTGGAAGATCGTATTGTCATAGGTGCCTTTGGACGCGTAAGCTAAAAAGTTATTGACTGTAATCGGTGCTTTTATCCTATCCAACTCAACAATTATCGTTCCACCAGCAGTTTCAAACTTAATCTTAGGAAACAAATTATCCGGTTGAATGTTCTCGCCGACTTTGTTTACTTCCTGCGCCAATGTAACGCCCATGAACAGGCCCAGAGTAATGAGACCGAAAAAATAGGAAATCTTTTTCAAATTCTTACCTTAATAGTATCGCTCAATTAGCTCTCTATTTTAAGGCCGTTATTGGTTGGGTTCAACGTGAATTGATATATCAGAAACAGCGAATTCTCGCTCAACGAGCAACTCTATTTGATCGCAGATTTGGTGAGCTTGCTCGGTGGTTAATTCAGGCTTGACTAGAATCACCATATCAATCGAAGCATCATTACCAATCCAACGCGAACGCACTCTGCTTACTGCCTCAACGCCGTCGATAGCAACGGCAACCTCAATTAGCGCTTCTGGTTCAATGGCATAACCATCAACTAGAACCGGAGTCACTTTCTTTAACAGGTTGTAAGCTAAATATAAAATAAATAATCCAACCCCAATTGCGCAAAGTTGATCTAACCAAAGATATCCCATTGATGCTAATTGCCATCCCACAATGACAATAATCGTTGTTAACACGTCGGCAAATGTATGACTAGCGTCTGCTTGAAGTAGATGGGAGCCTAACCGATTAGCCCACATACGCTGCCAACTCGCTAACCCGATATTTATGATTAAAACGCCTGCCATCAGCATCATTTCGATTGGCGAGCTAACAATGTCGGTGTGCTCTCGGCGAAAAGAATGAAGAATTAATTCGAATGCCAATAAAATAAGCAAAACCGCAAGTCCGAGCACGGCTAATGTCTCAAATTTGCGATGGCCATAAGGGTGTTCTCTATCGGCAGGTTTAGTTGAGTGTTTTACGACTCCCCAAACAACAAAGTTATTTGCCACATCAGTCAGAGAGTGCAATGCATCGCTCAATATCGCCATAGAACCAGTGCTCAGTCCTGCAATAACCTTAGCAATTAATACTAAAACGTTTGCACTGCCCTCAACCAAGATGACTTGTTGTACTTTCTTGTCTACTAAAACTTTGTTCTTTTTGTCGCTATGCGTGGCTTTCATAGTCTCTTCAGCTGGTGAGGTATAAAAAATCAATGAGTTAATTTTACCCTTAAATCAATCACAAGCTACTTAACCTTGATCAATCTTGAAATGCTTAAATGAGATTTTTAAGAACAAAAGCCGCTCTAATCTGGTCTAGCGCTTTTTGCAGTAAACGACTAGAGCACGCTAAGTTTATTCGAAAAAAGCCACTTCCCGCGTCTCCAAACATTTTTCCATCATACAAACCCACGCCCGCATCTCTAACAAAAATTTCAGCCAGCGCTTCATGATTAACGTTGAGCGCATTAAAGTCCAACCACGCTAAATAAGTCCCCTCGGCTTCGCACACCGTAACGCCGGGTAATTGTTGGTTTACAAAATCGACGAGCATTTCTCGATTTTTCTGCAAGTAGTTACGGAGTGTATCCAACCATTCGTGGGCTGACTCATAGGCTGCCTGCATTGCAGTTGCCGACATCACATTGTCCAAGTTAAGTTGAGCGGTATTGATTGCCCATTGAATTTTTGTTCTCAGTTCTGGTTCGTCGCAAATCAAGGTTGACTGGGAAAGTGCAGCTAAGTTAAAAGTCTTGCAAGAAGAAATTAAGGTGACGCTTGAAGGCCGTTTACACTTCGGTAATCGATTAAAATGAAAATGAGTAATTTTAGGTAATGTTAAATCTGCATGGACTTCATCACTGATAACCATAACGTTATGTCGGCGACATAACTCTGCTATCCTCAGTAACTCATCTTCTCGCCACACTCGACCGGTCGGGTTATGAGGACTGCAGAAGATTAGCATTTTCGTCTTCTTGTTAAAGCATGACTCAAAATTTTCCCAATCTATTTCGAAGCGATTATCAATTTTTATTAATGGACTCGTCACTAACTTTCGTTGATTTTGTTTAACGATATTCATCAGCGGCGGATATGCTGGAGTATGAACAATGATCTCGTCATCTGGCTGAGTAAATAAGTTCACCAAACAATTAATAGCAGCCACCGTACCCGGCGGGTAAAAGAGCAATTCGCGGCGAGAGACTGTCCAATTATAACGCTGGTTCAGCCAGTTAATTATGGCATTGGTATATGCTTCGGTGCGATAACTGTACCCAAAAACGGGATGAGTAAGCCGCTTGGCAAGTGCCTCTGAAATAGGTTCTGCTATCGCGAAATCCATGTCGGCAATCCATAATGGTATTACATCTGCACGACCGAATTTTATGATATTTCGATCCCACTTAATTGAATCCGAATTGACGCGCTCAGGTGGATTATCAAAGATTTTAAAATTATGTGTCTCGATAATTATTCACTCCAAACAGCAAATTCATTGCCATTAACGTCAAGAAAATGAAACCTTCGACCACCAGGAAAGCTAAAGATCGGCTTGCTGATTTCTCCGCCGGCTTGCTCGATTCTTGTTTGGGTTGTGGCTAAATCCTCAGAATATAAAACGATCAACGCAGAGCCACTTTCCGCTCGCATTTGGTTGTCACTGATATAAAAGCCCGCATCAATACCAGCGTCGTTAATCGCACAATACTCCTCGCCATAGTCTGTAAAACTCCAACCAAACACTTGCTCAAAAAAGGCTTTGGTTTTGGCAATATTGCTCACCTGAAACTCAATATAATTTATTTTATTATGATTACTCATGAGCACCTTCTCCTTGAATAAAATGAGTCATGTTTTAAGCTTAACTGATGGTTGCCTAGAGTCTCTAGATTAACCCAAAACTAACTCTACTAAAACATTCTCAAAACAAGTAGACTACTTTTTTTTAAATTAATAATTCGTATGCATTTTCAATTCGATACTATCGGAGTCGTTCACTCCCCTTTTAAACAAAAGTTTGCAATCCCTCGGCAACCCGGATTGAGTAATGCGAAAGCCTCGATTGAGATGTTAGCGCCTTATAATGACCCGCAAGCGCTGCTAGGTATCGAACAATTTAGTCACCTTTGGCTGAGTTTTATTTTTCATCAAAACATAAGCAAAGGTTGGTCTCCGTTAGTACGTCCACCACGATTAGGTGGCAATCAGAAAATCGGCGTCTTCGCAACACGAAGTAGCTTTCGCCCCAATCCGGTTGGGCTCTCTGTTGTTAGATTTGAGCGGCTCAGACAATCGGATGAACAATTGTTTATTGATATCGAGGGAGTCGATTTGCTCGATCAAACACCAATCATCGATATCAAACCCTATATTCCTTATGCCGACAGCTTAAGCGATGCTACCGGAGGCTTCGCTCATGATTCACCGAGTCCATTGCTTTCCGTTATTTTTTCAGCTGAAGCACAATCTCAACTGGACCGTTTTGAACAGCGATACCCCGATCTGAGGAAGTTAATTGACCAAGTACTCAGCCAGGATCCACGCCCGGCTTATAAGAAAGATAAGATTGATAATAAGGTATATGCGGTTTCATTGTATGATTTTGATATCCGCTGGCAAGTTGATAATAGCACCTGCCAAGTCCTGGAAATTCTCAAGTTATAAAGTCTCTACGCTGTCGGTTTGACTCAATCGGTGTAGCTTTATTATTGTCGCCTATTGTTCGGCTACTTAATTGCCACCAATTCAACTTCGAAAATTAGGGTGGCATAAGGCGGGATAGTGCTACCTTTTCCTCGCTCCCCATACGCCAAATTATAAGGAATAGTGAACTTATACTTACTGCCGACAGGCATTAATTGCAGCCCTTCAGTCCAACCTTTAATGACTCGGTTTAATGGAAAGCTAATCGTATTGCCCCTTTTGTAGGAGCTATCAAATTCCTCACCATTAATAAGCGTCCCCACGTAGTGGACTTCCACAGTATCCGATGCGCTCGGCTTGATCCCATCACCATTAACTAATACTTGGTATTGCAGTCCAGACTCGGTGACAGTTACTCCGCTGACTGACTTGTTTTTGGCAAGATACGCTTGCCCCTCCGCTTTTAATTTTTGCAACTGATTGTTTGGAACTGGTTGCTCGCACGCTTGCAAAACAATTATTGAAGTGATGAGAAAAAACGCTCGTAAAGTTTTTAAGTTGCTCATATTAAGAAGACTCGCAAGGTTAACTATCATCAGGATGATACTTAGAGACGCATATAGTAGCAGTCCTTTTTGGGTTTCTAAAGCCGAACTTGCTTAAGTGGTCCGATGTTTTAGGTGCCACTATCTGGACGCTTTGGTTTTACGTACTGGTGTTCTATCAATTGGTTTACATACTAACAATCTGAAACAATATTCCGTTTCAGTTTTAGACACTCTTTGACTATAGTCTGGGCAGTTTTAATTGGGGATAACTATCGAATGACGCGATCACGCAGTACTTTTGCATTCTGTGTTCACAGTCTTATTTTGCTTTTATGTTTGACGGAGACGACAAACGCACAAGAGATCAACCTGAAACGACAAATCAACATCTATGAACTTCCTCACCTTGAAGTTGAAATTGATATCGATGCGGATCTAACAGAAGACGTTTGGAAACAAGCACTTAAAATCGATCTCAATTATGAAACTGACCCTGGCGAAAATACCACTCCGCTCGCCAGAACAGAAGCCTACTTATTTGAAAATGGTGACGCGATCCATATCGGCTTTATTGCCTATGATAACGACCCGGAGTCTATTCGAGACTATTTGACTGATCGCGACAAGATTTGGGAAAGCGATTTTGTCGGAATTAAATTTGATACTTTTGGTGAAAAACGTAAAGCGTTCCAGTTTTTTGTTAATGCGCTCGGTATTCAAGCCGATGCGACTCAGGAGGATTTTCGTGGTGACGACTCTAACTGGGATGCACTGTGGGATAGCGCAGGTAAGATAACCGACTTTGGCTATGTCGTCGAAATGGCGATCCCGTTCAAATCACTTCGTTTTCCACAGAGCTCCGAGCCTCAAGAATGGGGGTTTGAAATATTAAGGTTCTATCCACGCGCATTTCGTCATCGGTTCGCCAACACGCCTGTTGATCGCAATATCTCTTGTCGGGTTTGTCAATTTGACCGCTTACGCGGGTTTGCTAACGCTAAGCCTTCTGAAAGCCTACAATTCACGCCCACTTTAGTTATCGGTCAAACCGAAAGTCGCGAAGATGCGTTCTCTCCTTGGGAGGACAGCGGAATCGACAATGAAGTTGGTTTAGACTTTCGCTGGGGAATAACCCAAGACATCATACTAAACGCGACGCTAAACCCTGACTTTTCACAGGTTGAAGCCGACGCGGCTCAACTTGATGTCAACAATACTGACTCATTATTTTTAGAAGAGAAAAGGCCTTTCTTTCTCGATGGACGAGATTACTTTAATACCCTACGTAATTTGGTTTATACCCGCAATATTGCCGCCCCCGACTATGGCGTTAAAGTCACTGGTCAGTCGAACGGTCACAGCTTTGGGGCTTTCGTAGTAAATGACGAAACCACCCAGATGATAATACCAGGTCGCCTTGGTTCAAGTTCATACTCATTTGATGAAGCCCTTGGTGATACCTCGAGTGAGAACCAAGTACTTCGCTATTCTTATGATTTCGGCAATAAAAATACCGCTGGGTTGATGTACACCCATCGTTCCGCTGACAACTATGATAACCGTACCTTTTCTTTTGATGGAAACTACTGGTTAGATGAGTTTAATTCAGTCTCGCTACAATACATTGCCACTGACACCGAAAGCCCGGCGCAAATGGTTGACGCGTTTGCAGACGAAACCGATCTTATCGTCGACCCAACGATGAGTGGTGATTTATTAGTCGCTGAGTATAAATATCGATCTCGTAACTGGTGGGCTGATTTTAGTTATCTGGATATTGACGAAGGGTTCAGAGCTGACTTGGGTTTTATCCGCCGTAGCGATTTCAACAAATGGGTTATCGGTGGCGGTCATCGATGGTTCCCAGATAATGGGAATAATGGATGGACTCGCATAGCGCTGAGTGGTGACTATGACCGAACCGAGGATCAATCTGGTGAACTTCTCGAGGAAGAATTAGAGATGCGTTTTGCGGTTAATGGTGCCTATCAATCTGAATTTCGCGCAGGCGCAGGCATCAGAGATCGACTTTGGTATGCACTAGACAATGGCGATCTCAACCCCGAATTGTACCGCGAGAATTTCCACTATATGCGCGGCCAGTTCAGACCAATTGGCGAACTTGAATTAGAATTGTTTACTGAGTGGGGAGATAAGGTTGACGTTGACAATTATCGTATTGGTGAACAATTTAGACTTCGCCCGGAGATAGAATGGCAAATCAACACTCACTGGTTAACTCGCTTAGAATATAACTTTGTCGATTTTGACGCCGCAGGTGCATCACTGTTTCGCGCGAAGATAATCAATTATCGCTTAACTTATCAGTTTGATGTCCGCAGCTTTTTGCGCTTTACATTGCAACGCACCGATGTCAGTCAAAACCAAGCCAATTATATCGATGACGTCGATGCTGAGTATAAATCGCAGAGCATGCAATTACTCTATTCGTACAAAGTTAATCCGCAAACACTATTTTTTGCCGGATATTCAGATGGTGGATTTCAAGATGATACGGTTTCATCGATTGAAAAAACTGACCGCGCAGTATTTATGAAGTTTTCTTACGCTTGGCAACTTTAACAAGCTTATGGCGTAATTAGTTTTTGTAGCGTTCAATATTGACGGAGATACAGAATTAAGCGAGCGATAAAAATTTTTGTTTTATCGCCAGCGCTTGAGGGTTGGGATAAAGTCATTCGCCAGCTGTGTCGCTTGATCAACAGGCATCCCTAGCTCACAAGTCATATTGTCAACAGAACTTGCTATCATCTCTGCGAGGGTCTGGTTTGGATTGACAAAGTGACCCGATTGATAGCATATGCTACAGAATTCGAAATTACTTGCTCCGTCCGCTTCCGTTCCAAAATTGCCAAATTCAGCACTCATAGGCATCCCGCAACTTTGGCATCGTGTAATTTCCTTATTTATCTTTTCTGACACTCAATCACCATTTTTGAACGTTTAATTTATTTACATTAAGTACAATGATTCTCACGGCGCTTTCTTTTGAAGTTCTGTTTCAATACCTTTTTTGTACCATTGAAAAGCATCCTCTAGCTGATAAAAGGTATCGGTTTTCCACACTAACCCTTCGATTAGAACATCAAACAATGAAGCTCTAGCCAACCCTGATTCATTATCGGGTACAACACTCGCATTCCATACGAGCGGATACGATTTTGACAATGCATAAATATAAGCTGCAAGTTCGCGAATATCTTCAGGAGAAATGTCAGCATTTTCTATATCAGTCCAATCACCGATAATAAAACGAACCTTCTCCATTCGATGGTCTGATCCAATCTCGTGAGCTGCTTTTATAAGCTCAGCGCCATCCACAGTCCCCAAGTACTGAGTATGCAGTATTTCGTCTGAGAGCCAATTATGTTTTACAGCCATTAAATTCCTGAAAAAATAAAATTAAAAAAATCATGCATGCTATGCAGGTACAAAAACGAGCAAGCTTAATTTTCAGCAATCAATAACAACGCACTCATCAAATCGGTATCTTTAATTTTCGCTAAAATAATTGAGGTCACTAACTCGTACTACCCAAAAAACCCGTACTACCGAAAAAAAAACCTGTACTAACCAATAAAAACCAGTACGACTTGATAAAAACCTAAATGACTAAATAAAATTTGCGGAATAATCGCCAATATCGCGAAGCCATTTTATTACTCTGCCTATCCATATATTAGACTAATTTATGGATAGATTCACGTAAATAGGGCAACACAGAGGCCGTAAACCAATCATTGCGTTTCAGCCAAATATTGTTTCTTGGGCTGGGATGAGGCAGCGGTAAATAACGAGGTAAATACTCTCGCCATGCCCGAACAGTTTCGGTTAAATTTTTCTTGCGCGACGCCCCCAAGTAAAACGCTTGTGCATACTGACCGATAGGTAAAATTAGTTCAACGTTGGGCAGTAGACTGAATAAGCGATGATGCCATGTTTGCGAACACTCAGGTCTTGGCGGTAAGTCTCCACTTTTTCCTCTTCCAGGATAACAAAAACCCATTGGTACGATGGCGATTTTCGATTGATCGTAAAACTGCGCATGACTAACTCCCATCCAATCACGCAACCGCTCACCACTGGGATCGTTAAATGGTATCGAGGTTTTATGAACTGCTGTTCCTGGGGCTTGTCCGGCAATTAATATTTTCGCAGAAGGGGCCGCCCGCAACACGGGGTTAGCGCCTAACGGTAGGTGTTCCTCACATAAACGACAAGCCTTGATCTCGCTAAGTAGTTTTGCTAATTCTGTTTGCATACTATATTTAAGCTACTCACGCGTTAATCATTGATAACGCCACACTTTTGCGCTGGAAAGTACCAAACGTTTTTAATAAGAAGCCCTTCCAACTCGTAAACGACTGCAGCGCACTGATGCTTTAATTGACCCTGACTTATCCATGAGGCTCTCTCTATGCCATTAATAAACGCGCCATTTTGGGTGACACTCTCTAACTTTGAAGTTGTTTGACTTTTCCCTTCAAAATAGCCTTTCATTGCCTCTCGTAGTGCTTTTTTACTCGCAGCCTCTACAGTGACATTATTATTTTTAATACTCATCCAACGTATTTTATCATGAGCAAAGGCCAGCATTTCGGCGAGTGATTTTCGGTTATAAGCGAGAATAAACTCATTAACGACGTCAAGATTAGCGACGGGCTTCGCGCGCTGATAACTTAACTGGAAGCCTTGCGAGTTTTTGCCACTCACATTGACATTGACTTTTACATTCGACTCTCGTTGATACTCTATGATGTTAGGAAAATCATGCACTAAGTTTTCAAACTTGAGTCTATCGTTATCACAATGGATCAATTTAAACGCAACTGGTAATTGATTTTGAGGTGTTTTCGCTAGATAGAAAATACTTCCTGACATCTCAACGATTCTCAATGTTTCAATAAAAGACGTTCGCGTAGTACCCAATTTTTGAGTGGTACTTGTGCCTGCTCGATTTCGAGCGTCGACAATTTGCCAGCTCTCTCTGATAAGGTTGCCATTACTGACAGTCTCCCATTGACCTAACAGCCAATCTACTTGGTCAATCGTCGAACATTCTTTCGCCCAACTCCATGGCGATATAAAAGCCAGAAAAATTATTAAGAGCGATTGTTTTTTACCCGTCATCTTTTAACTGTCCCTTCTAATAACACTTGTTTAACTCGGCTCTGACTGGCAATTCCAACAGAAATCAAAAGCAGCCCCATTATTCTCTCCGCAGTCAACACACAGCCAATCTTTGCCTGTATTCTCCGTTGAGTTAGCGACAATAGATGCCGCGCGCTCATAATCATTAACATCTTTAACCCATAGCTCTATCCAACTATCGAAAGGTGAAATTTCGCCAATTGCACTAGATGCAAATTCATTTTTGAGCATAACATCGATATTATGAGCTTCTAGTATATTTTTTATATTAGTAGCCACTAAGCGATTTTCGTGAGCAAAGACTTTCTTCATACCATTCCTTTTTTAAGGCGATTGATAAACGATTCCAAGAGTGTTTTGGAAGTTTTAAACAGCACTTTTTTATCTTTGAAGATCGCTTGCTTTTTGCATTAACGTTAAGATTTTTTGAGAATTTTCATCATTCATTTTTGAGAGTCCCTCTGTTAACTCATTGAGTTCTTCGCTTGTTTTATTTTGACTGAGCTTGACCTTTGCCTCAATTGAATCAATAGAAATCTTGAGCCCAACTATCGCCTTTCGCATTGCAGTAAATTTTCTTGGTTCCATCTTTGCTATCGTCCACGGTCTTTCAAACTGCGCTTCATGTTGCTGACTCAAATTTTCTAACAGCTCAATGAGTTGTTCATCGTCGATTATTGTAGCCGTCCCCGAAACCTGTATGCTTACATAATTCCAAGTCGGCACGGTATTAGGGTTTGAGGACCATGAAGGCGAAATGTAACAGTCGGGTCCTTTGAATAGAACCTTCAGATCGTCCACTTTTTCTATAAATTTCCAATGATTATTCATTTTAGCCAAATGACATAACAAGAAATTATCTGAGTCATCAACTAAAAACGGCGCGTGATTGATTTCTAATTGATTGTTAAAACAAGTCACAATATCACCGAAACTATTCTGACGAATGAATTTTAATTGCGACTCTCGACTCTCAAGGTTGAAATGTTTTGGAATGTACATTGAAGCGGATTCTGTTGTTCGACTGACCGATAAGGTCGCTGTTAATGTTAAGTTACTGAATTTAATTCCTCAGACCAGTAATAACAAGCGAAAAATAGCTATACAAAGGCTTGCAGTAAGTAAATTTTTAACCTTTTGTTTTGTTTTACTTTGCTATATAACTATAGAAATAACTCTCGATTGTGAACTAAATCCCGCGTTTCTCGCTCCAATACAATAATGTAGCGTTGTAACGGCAGTAAATAATGGTAGGTAATTCAATGAAAAAACAACTTTCTTATTCGTTGATGGCTGTCGCATCGGCGGCTTTAATAGCGCTTTCTGGTTGCGGTGGTAGTGATGCTGTTCAGTGGAATGAGGGGGTGTTTGAATCATCTGAGGAATTCAAAAATCGATGTCAGGTTCCTCGTTCTGGCTCCGACATTTTGGGCAATACGTTTCCTGATGTTCAGGGTTCAACTTTGCTAGAAAATAACTGGTTACGTTCATGGAGTAATGAAACTTACCTGTGGTACAACGAAATTATTGATCAAAACCCCGCCAATTTTAGCGATACTGAGAGCTACTTTGACGTCCTAAAAACTCAGGAACTAACACCTAATGGCAACGCAAAAGATAACTTTCATTTTTCACAAAGCACCGAGAGCTACTTACAAAGAAGCCAATCAGGCGTTTCGTTCGGTTATGGTCTTCAATGGGCATTGATCAGCTCTACTCCACCGCGAGAACTCCGCGTAGCATTTAGTCAACCGAATGGTGCTGCCGCAGCTGTTAACCTGTTCCGCGGCGCTGAAGTTTTAGAGATTGATGGTGTCGATGTTATAAACGCGAATTCCGAATCTGATCTTGCAATTCTTAATGCCGGTATTAGTCCCTCTTCGGAAGGTGAGACTCACACTTTTCTTGTTCGTGATTTGGGCGCAACAGAAACTCGAACGGTGACAATGACTTCTGGAGCAGTCGCCGAATCGGCGATATTGGCCAACGATGTAATACAGACCAGTTCAGGTAATGTTGGATATGTGGTCTACAATACTTTCCAAGCTTTCTCTGAAGTTGAGTTGATCGACGCATTCAATCAACTTGAATCTCAAGATATCCAAGACCTAGTACTAGACCTGAGGTACAACGGCGGAGGTCGATTGTTTATTGCTAGTGAATTGGGATACATGATAGCTGGGCCTACTCAAACTGAAGGCCAAACGTTTGAACAAATAGTATATAACGACAAAATTGCCCCCGAAGACCCAGTGCCATTCTTCAGTCTTAGCGGAGCGGGAAATGCGACTCCTGGCGTCCCTCTTCCATCTCTCAACTTAAGTAGAGTATTCATCTTAACAACTGGAAGTACCTGTTCGGCAAGCGAAGCCGTGATCAATGGCTTACGCGGGATCGATGTTGAAGTTATATTAATTGGTGACACAACCTGTGGCAAACCATACGGTTTTTTCCCGACAGATAATTGTGGAACTACTTATTTTACTATTCAACTTACGGGAGTGAATGCCAAAGGTTTTGGCGAATATCCGGATGGATTTAGCCCTGAAAACACCCAAGGTTCTCTTGGCGTTGTGGTTCCAGGTTGCTCTGTTGCCGATGACTTCAATCACGCTTTCGGAGACCTCGACGAAGCACTTCTTAACCAAGCTCTTCAATTCCGAGAAACAGGAACCTGCAGTGCTCCAGCCATTGCTAAAAGCAACCTACAAACTGCCGAAAAACAAGCCAATGGCCTTGAAATCAAAGTCGACTCAGACCCTCTCGGCAAGATTATGATCCGCTCTAAATAGTGAGTATCCTAATGATGTATAAAAAGGCAATTTTAGTCTTACTCAGTGCGCTAGCTCTCAGTGGTTGTAAAACCATTGGAGCAGCTAATCCGATCGATGCGCTGATACCAAGTCATACAGAGGACTCCATTAAAGAACTCACTGATATCATTTCTAAAGCAGTCAACAAACCGGTGAAACTCACTGAATTTGCTTTTACGAAAAATAGTCGTATCGCAATAGAGCCTAGTAACAGTTTTGATATCCGTTTTGGCGAAATCGGCGGCAAGCAAATTGAAAAGCCACCGATGTTCCGTCTAACATTAGAGGGTGATCAATGTTGGCTTAACTTCGAGGAAACTGGCCAATCTTGGCGCTTGAAAACAGTCAAATGTGTTGCTAACGCCAAGGATTAAGTGTTCTTGATACCAGCATTGTTTCCTTCAAGCGCTTTCTCCGCCCGATAACTTGAACGCACGAAAGGCCCAGAAACGACCTCTTTAAAGCCAAGCTCTAATCCCCATTGGCGGTACTTATCAAAGTCTGCCGGCGTCACATATCTTTCTACCGGTAAATGGTTCGGTGTAGGGCGCAGGTACTGACCAAAAGTTACTATGTCTAATCCGATGGCTTTTAAGTCTTGCATGGTTTCCATAATTTCTTCGTCAGTTTCACCTAGACCGAGCATTAGGCTGGTTTTGGTTAAAATATCGGGTCGATATTTTTTAGAGTGGGCTAACAAGTCCATCGTCGTTTCATACGAAGCGCGCGGATCGCGCACTGGATGAGTTAAGCGTTTTACTGTTTCCAAGTTTTGTGCAAAAACCTTGATTCCGGAATCTAAAACAATCTCTAGGTGGTCTTTATTGCCTTTAAAATCGGGCGTTAATACTTCAACATTAATCGTTGGGCTCGCTTTAATGATTGCTTTAACGCAATCGGCGTAGTGTTGAGCACCGCCATCGTCTAAATCGTCTCTATCCACCGAGGTCAATACGATGTATTTCAATCCTGTAGCAGCAACTGATTCGGCAGCATTTTGCGGCTCATCTTTATCCAGCCAACCATTAGGATTACCAGTATCAACTGCGCAAAATCGACAGGCTCTGGTACAAACGGCCCCCATCAACATAATTGTCGCAGTACCTGCACTCCAACATTCTCCGATATTTGGGCACATTGACTCTTCGCACACCGTTGCAAGACGGTTAGTGCGTACGTTGTTTTTCATGTCCTGATATTTACCGCCGGTGGGTAATTGGACCTTTAACCAGCCAGGTTTGCGACCCAAGGGCTCTGGATGAGCGCCGCTGCGAGACTTAACGCCGTTTTTAATCGCGTTAAATCCATGTTCGGTCTCGAACTTGCTACCACTTTTAACGATCACTGGAATTGCTTCGCCTTTACGCATTTCTGAAACCTTCACTTACCGAAAACCCGGAAAACGGGCGTTATTCACACTTTAGCTATTCTACGATGATACTTTGCTCGTAGTTCAGGCTGCGCATTATAGCACCAATTAAATCATCCGCGACCTTTGCAAGACTACTTGGACCAGCATGATCAACGATTTGTGTAACCTTCATTCCCGCATAACCACAGGGGTTAATACGCGAAAAAGGCGAGGTATCCATGTCAACGTTAAGCGCTAAGCCATGGAACGAAGAGCCGCGACGAATTCTCAGGCCCAGCGAGCAGATTTTGTCTTCGCCGACATATACCCCGGGTGCATCAGCTCTTGGCGAACTTGAAATTTGATACTCAGACAAAAGACTCACCACTGCATTTTCAATCGCTGTTACCAGCTCGCGCACGCCCAATTTTTTGCGGCGTAAATCAAGCATGAAATAAACCACCAGTTGCCCTGGACCGTGATAGGTAACCTGCCCCCCACGATCAACTTGTACGACCGGGATGTCTCCGGGCGCTAGGATATGCTCTGCTTTACCCGCTTGCCCTTGGGTGAAAACCGGGTCATGCTCGACGAGCCATATCTGATCTGGCGTATTTTCGTCTCGAGTATCGGTGTATTGCTGCATTTGCCGCCAAATAGGCTCATAGGCTTGTCTGCCAAGGTGTTTAATCTCAATGAGATTATCCAATAGAGGTTCTTTGGCACTGTTCGCAACATTATTACTCATTATAAATCAGCCATTTAGAGACAAAATTTCACATTCTCAATGGCGTTTACTGAAACGTATATCTCGTCAAGCTGTTGCTTCGAAGTCGCAGTAAAATTAACCGTCACCGAGACATACTTACCGGTTCTGCTCGGATTAAGCGAGGGTGTATAATCACCAGGGACATGCTGTTGAATGGCAGCGACTATTTCATCTTCCACGCCTTCAACCGCGTGGGCCATCGCCTTAAACATGAAGTCACACGGAAACTCCCAAAGTGACTCCTCGGCGCTCTGTTCATCAGTGATGTTTTTCTCATCAGTCATAATTGCTTCTCAAAATTGGATATTTAATGCAAGTTCTCTGATATTCCTATTGATGAGTTTAGTCAAAACTCTGATTCAACGTCTAGCTAGTTAACCTTTATAAACGACAACGCAGGCTGAATAGCCTGCGTTTTCAAAGTTTCAACTCAGATGTAAAGTAAAGCGAATTACTCGAACAAAGAATCAAACCATTGACTCACTGAGTCTGA
The DNA here is from genome assembly GCF_007004765.1 of Aliikangiella marina. Taxonomy (GTDB): domain Bacteria; phylum Pseudomonadota; class Gammaproteobacteria; order Enterobacterales; family Kangiellaceae; genus Aliikangiella; species Aliikangiella marina. The sequence goes on along the minus strand of NZ_VIKR01000003.1, from coordinate 485,795 downwards.
CATACGCCCGAAAAAGCCCGCTTCTTCTACATCATGCAAAGCTACCAATGGATGCTCTGCCACGGTTTCCTTACCAATCATGAAAAATACTTTACCTGCTATTTGGCCCTTTTTAATTGGGGCACTTAAGTCTTTTTCAACTACATACTGCGCTTTTAAATCCGAATTACGGGGAATGGTAACGAAAATATCCTCAGCAATCCCCAACTCAACTTCATCACTTTCTCCCATCCAGATGCGCGGCTTGTGCAAAACTTTGCCCGCTTCCAAGGGGCGCACAGTTTCAAAAAACCGAAATCCATAGGATAAAAGTTTCTTACTCTCGACTTTTCTCGTTTGTTTACTGTCAGTTCCCATTACCACTGAAATTAACCGCATCGAGTCCTTAGTCGCTGAACTCACAAGACAGTAACCCGCTTTTTTGGTGTGGCCGGTTTTAATACCATCGACATTAAGGCTCGGGTCAGCCAGCAATGGATGGCGGTTATAGGTCTGGATATTATTGTAGGTATAAGAACGTTGCTTGTAGAGCTCATACTCGTGAGGAAAATCTCTGATGAGCGCCATACCTAATATTGCCATGTCTCGAGCAGTGGTTTTCTGCTGAGTCGCAGAAAGGCCATGGGCGTTCTCGAAAAAAGTGTCATTCATGCCAAGCTTTTTTGCGTGGTGATTCATCAAATCGGTGAAAGCACTTTCGGAACCCGCAACATGTTCCGCTAAGGCAACCGCGGCATCATTGCCGGACGAAATGATTAAGCCTTTAATGAGCTCTCCCAATTTGACGGTTTTGCCAACTTCAAGCCACATCAAAGAGCTCCCCTCAAAAACGGGGTTTTGTGCATAAGCATTCATGCTAATTTTGACAATATCATCGCGAGAAATATTGCCCGCCTCTAATTCGTGGGATACCACATAACCGGTCATCATTTTGGTCAAACTGGCAGGGCCAACGGGTAAATCAGGATTGCTCTGGGCGATAATTTTTCCGCTATCGTAATCCATCAACACATAGGATTTTGCGGTAAGTGATGGCGCCCTGGGCACTGCCGCTTGCAAAGCTAAGCAGGTAAAAAGCAACGAGATGATGACTAATGACTTTGTTATCTTACTGATATTGTCGAGCATTGTAGATCCGAACTAAATAAAAATATTGAACGAGGAAAAATGGGCATTCTGCCCCAAAAACTTGAGTATCAGAACACGCGTAACCCCTTAAAAACGCGGAGGATTATACCACTGCTTACAACCAATCGATAGACCTCACGACATTCTCTAGTTAGGTCTAAAACTTAGGGTTTACTGGTAGACAATCTTTGGTTTGCCGAGTTCCTTAATATCTAGGGTCGCGACTAACTCTTCGGCGGTTTGTTGGCTCGGCACAGGGCCAATACGAACCCGATAGAGCTTCTTTTTGTTGCTCCATACACTGGTTATTTTCACTGGCAAACGAATTTCTCTATCCAGAACTTTCGCTAGCTTTTGCGCAGTTTTGTGATTAGAGTAAGCACCCACTTGCACGTAACGCTTTTTATTTGCATGATTATGGTCGGAATCGGTTGGCTGTTCAGAGCGGGCCACTCTTGTCGCTCGGCTTTCAGAAAACGAGATAGTTTCTACTTCAACATTTGCGGTACCCGCTTCGGCCATACCAAGTTCATGAGCTGCAGCATAAGAGAGATCAATAATACGGTTTTTGGCAAAAGGCCCCCTATCATTAATTTTTACAACGATTTCTTTACCATTATCGAGATTTCTAACTCTGGCATAAACAGGTATTGGTAATGTTTTGTGGGCGGCAGTCATTTTAAACATATCATAGGTTTCACCACTTGATGTACGTCGCCCATGAAACTTAGTTCCATACCAGCTAGCGACGCCTTTTTGCTTGTAATTATCGGCCGATGCCAGCAGTGTGTAGGTAATACCATTTTGCTCGTAAGAAGGCGGATTACCGTAACGACTTCTGGGCTCAGGCTTTGGAGTTACTTGCTTTACTCTCGCCCAATCAATTCCACCAACCGGAGCCGCATCCTTTTCTTCGAAAAGGGAAACACAGCCAGATAACAGCAACACGGTTAAAATACCGATGACATAGCGATTTATTGGTAATAATTGAGTGTCATGCATGATATTGATTACTCACCGTTTAGCTTACTTTCCTGCCACTGCTTCAGTCACATTTTGCCGTTGTGCTTCACGTTTCTCACGAATCAACTCGCTCAGTTGAAAAGCGGCTAACGCATACAATTCACTATGATTATAACGAGTGATCGCATAAAAGTTATCGCCGACTAACCAGTGCTCGTCAGCACCACTCGTTTGTTCAAACGCAAATATACCGACTTTCTTAGTTTTGCCGGCTAGTTTTTTGGTATCAATATTTTTTGCCTTAAGATCCGCTAGCTGGTGCTTTAACTTTAAGCCTTTTTGTAGCAGCGGCTTGTGAGCTTTTTGAAATTGAATTGGCTCAGCAACAAACCCGTTTGCTTTCCAGCCGTGTCGTTTAAAATAATTGGCAACACTACCTATCATATCCGCCGGATTATCAAACAGGTTAATTTTTCCGTCGCCATCAAAATCCACACCAAAATTTCGATAACTACTTGAAATGAATTGTCCCATTCCCATCGCGCCTGCATATGAACCCTTGATTGACGCCAAAGGCCAACCTTGATCACGGGCTAAAATTAAGAATTGGGCTAATTCCGAACGGAAGAATTTACTACGTTTGGGGTAGTAAAAACCCAACGTATGTAATGCCTCTAATACCGGGAAGTTACCTTGAATTCGACCATAAAAAGTCTCAACGCCGATAATACCGACGATCATTGATGGCTCCACGCCATACTCTTCATAGGCGCGATTTAATAAACCTTGATGCTTATTCCAAAACTCAACACCTTGGTCTATCCGCTTATCCTTTATAAAAATAGTCCGATAGCGATGCCAAGGCAGACCTTCAGCAGGTTTGGTAATTCGCTCAATGATATCTTGGCGATGCTCCATGGAAGAAAGCTGTTGAAAAAGTTGCTGTTCATCAAACTGGTGTTTGACTGCCATTTCCTTAGCAAATGTTTTGATAGCTTTTTTCGCTTCTGCATCAGTCACAAAGGGCGTGTAATTTGTAGCAGAAAGAGAAAAAGACAACCAACCTAAGAGCAATATTAAACAACTTTTTTTCATTGAGTCCTCTTTGTAAAGTAGACAATAAAAGGTCATTAACTAAATTGTTACTATCCGCGTTCAAATCCGCTTTTACCTTGGTTATAACAGTTTTAACCAGGCAGTAATTTCTTATGCGTTTGGATCCCCATTAAAATGCCGAAAGAAGCCATCATGGTGACCATCGAAGTTCCGCCATAACTCACTAACGGCAAAGGTAATCCTACCACTGGTAAAATGCCGGTTACCATGCCAATGTTGACAAAAACATAAACAAAAAATGTCAAAGTAATGGCGCCGGCTAATAACCTCGTATAAGTGTCTTGAGCCTGTGCGGCAATATAAAACCCTCTGCCGATAATCCACAAGTATATTGAGAGCAATAATACGATGCCATAAAACCCAAACTCCTCTCCCAACACGGCAAAAATAAAGTCAGTGTTTCTTTCCGGTAAAAATTCTAGTTGAGACTGAGTACCTTCAAGCCAGCCTTTACCCTTTATTCCGCCAGAGCCAATTGCAATTTTTGACTGGATGATATGATAGCCACTGCCCAACGGGTCCTTCTCTGGATCGAGAAACGTAAGCACCCGTTGTTTCTGATAGCCTTGCATCACATAAAACCAGTGGATGGGCGCATAAACTAACGCAACCAGCGCAAAACTCAGCAACACACGCCACTTTATTCCGGCTAAAAATATAATGAATCCGCCGGAGCTTGCGATAAGAATGGAAGTGCCTAAGTCAGGTTGAATCATAATTAACAAAGTCGGCACTGCAATTAACACCGCAGCGATAAACAACTCTCTTAATTTAGGCGGTAACGAGCGCTCGCTGAAATACCAAGCCAGCATCATCGGAACTGCAAGCTTCATAATTTCAGAGGGTTGGAAGCGGAAAAAACCGAGATCGAGCCAGCGCTGTGCGCCTTTTCCTTTTTCACCAAAAAAAACAACCGCAAGTAACAGTAGAATACCCGCTGCATAAATAAACGGAGTCCATTTTTGGTAGACGCGTGGTGGAATCCAAGCAATAAAAAACATCGCTAAAAATGCGATGGCCAATCGGATGCCTTGACGGTTTAGCTGTCCCTGGCTCTCTCCAGACGCACTGTATAACACTAGCAGTCCAAAAATAACCAGTAAAAGCAACCCAGCAATAAGCGGTAAATCAAGGTGGAGCCGACTCGCAAGACTTTTGCCGCGACGATCTGAAGGGTCTCGATCAATTAACGCCATATTGCCCCACTTTCTCAGACCGATTTAATGAAGCCGTTTTGTTGTCACGCGCCCGGAAATATTCATCGAGTACTTTTCGTGCGACCGGCGCAGCTTTGTCGCCACCGTGTCCGGCATTTTCTACCACCACCGCGAGCGCAATTTCGGGCGTCTCAAACGGTGCATATCCGAGATACATCGCGTTATCACGATATTGCTCTTCAACTTTAGTTTCATCATAGTCTTCGGTCTGCGAGGTCAATTGAACCGTACCGGTTTTTCCGGCTGAGGTATACTTCGCTCCACTAAAGGCCGTTTTTGCGGTTCCCAAAGGATACAGATTAACCCGCCGCATTGCGTTCTGAACCGCCTTGAGATTGTCTTTATTCGAAAAATCTGCCTGGTTTTCTGCGGGGACTATCGGCGTTGTTTTCCAGCTATCGCCATCCTGTATATGAGTAACTAAATGCAAATTGTAGCGAGTTCCACCAATCCCTAATTGGGCAATCGAATTTGCCATCTGTAATGGCGTCGATATCCAATAACCTTGACCGATCCCAGTAATAACTGTTTCTCCAGGAAACCAAGGCATTTTTCTTTCTGCTCTTTTCCATTCACGGGAAGGCATAATGCCGGGGACTTCTTCTCCCATATCAATCCCCGTATATTGGCCAAAGCCGAAACTTCGCATATATTTTGAAAGTGTATCTATCCCCATCCGGTACGCTAAATCGTAAAAATAGGGGTCACAAGATTGCACGATTGCCAAACGCAGGTCGACAGCTTCACCATGACCATCTTTCTTCCAGTCGCGGTAAAGTCTCTGCTCTTCATTAGGAATAATCCAAAAACCAGGATCAGGGACCGTGCTTTTTGTGGTAATCAGCTTGCTTTCCAACCCGACCCAGCCAAGATGCGGTTTAATGACAGAACCGGGAGAATAAAGCCCTCTTAATGCCCGATTGAACAAAGGACGATCACTGGAAGTAGTTAATTTTTGATAGTCACTGACCGAAATCCCAGTAACAAAACCATTTGGGTCGTATCCCGGGTTACTGACCAGTGCAAGAATTTCGCCATTGCGGGGGTCAATTGCCACTACCGAACCGCGGTAGTCACCCATCGCTTCAGCAGCGACTTGTTGTAGTCGGATATCGATTGATAAACGTAAGTTGTTACCAGGAACTGGCGGTTTTTCAAAAAGTGGCTCACCTATTACACGACCTTGAACATCAGTTTCGACTCGTCGAAACCCAATAGTGCCGTGAAGATGATCCTCATAAAATTTCTCTAAACCAACTTTCCCGATATGACGCGTCGCTTGATAATTAGCCTGATCGATTCTCGCTAGCTCTCTGTCATTAATCCGGCCGACATACCCCAGAGCATGAACGAGTTCTTCGCCAAATGGATAGTGTCTGACCAACCGCGCTTCAATCCTGACACCAGGAAATTGATGCCGGTTGACGGAAAATACCGCCACCTCTTCTTCATTGAGCCTCGACTTGACTACAACACTTTTAAAGCGGCGTATTCCCCTGAGTTTTGATTTAAATGCAGTTTGGTGTTTCTCTTCGATGAGAGCGAGTTGTTTAAGCTTTACTAGGGTATTGTCAATGTCAGCGACTTGCTCTGGGATGATTTCCAGTGAGTATACTGAGCGGTTTTCCGCCAATAAAACGCCATTACGATCAAAAATCAAGCCGCGCTTAGGTGCAATAGGCTGAACACTGATCCGATTGTCATTTGAGCGAGTTTGATAGTCTTCATGCTTCACAACCTGGAGATACCAGCTGCGCATGACCAGCGCAATAAGCATCAAAACGACAAAAACAAAAGCTATAACAACACGGCTAACAAGGAGCTTTCGCTCCAGATAGTGATCTTTAAACGAGCGCGAACCTTTCTGACGACTGGAAGCATTTAGCAACGACAAAAAAACTACTCCCGGTGATAAGGGTGGTTTACCGTGACCGACCAAGCTCGGTAAATAGCCTCGGCCAGCACGATTCGAACTAGTGGGTGGGGCATGGTTAATGCAGAAAGTGACCACCGGCTGTTTGCTCGAGCGAGGCATTCTGGTGCTAACCCATCAGGACCGCCAACTAAAAGACAAACGTTATTCCCCATATGTTGCCACTGAGTAATTTGCCCTGCTAAGTCTTGAGTACTCCAATTTTTGCCTTTCACATCTAATGCAACCACCCAATCACTCGTATCAATCACTTTTAAGATCTGCTGCCCCTCTTTGTCCATCCAAAGCGAGGCTTGTTGGTTCTTGCTTCTTTTGGCCGCTGGAATTTCAATAAGTTCCAATGAGCAGTCTTTGGGGAGTCGCTGAGCGTAGTTGCGGTAAGCTTTTTCTACCCAATCGGGCATTTTGGTTCCGACAGCGATTAGTTTAATTTTCATTTTCGAACCACATCAGAGGTGACTGGCAGGCACATACTCGTCTCCACCTGGGATTAAAACAACTTTATTCCCACAACTTTTCAAGCTGATAATAGTCCCGAGTTGTTGGCATCATGATGTGTACAATAACGTCTCCGGTATCAACCAAGACCCATTCTGCGGCGTCCTCGCCCTCAATACCAATTGGTGGTTGCTCTCTTTCTTTGAGCTCTTTAATGAGTAAGGTTGCAATCGATTTAACATGGCGGCTCGAAGTACCGCTGCATATAACCATATAATCAGCAATTGTCGACTTTTCGCCGATAGCTAATATTTTAATATCTTGGGCTTTGATTTCTTCTAGTTGGTCAACAATAAAGTCTCTAAGTTTTTCACCTTGCATTCGGTCTATTCGCTCTCGTATAAATGATTTCTACTGATATATTCTATAACACTCTGGGGAAGCAGGGAATCCAACCCTATTCCCGCCTGAATCGCTTTTCTAATTTCACTCGAAGCCTGTGGCATATCGGGCATGGTATGTAACAAGGCCAAGCCGCTCGCTTTACTCGTTAAATCCTCTAAATGATCAACTAAACTAAAACCAGCCGCCGCAACTAACTTATCGAGCTGATAGTCGTTATTATCAGCGCGATTAAATATCAGTAAATGACAAAACTGATTAATCTCCTGCCATCGGTACCAACTTTCAAAAGTCGCCAAGGAGTCAGCCCCCATCACAAAAACATTAAGCTTGTTCGAGCTTTCTCTTTGTAGCTCGACTAGCGTGTCCAATGTGTAGGACTTTTCGCAACGCTTAAATTCTCGTTGGTCAATGCTGACGTTAGGGTAGTCTTTAGCGACCAAAGAAAGCATGTTCACCCGGTGCTGAAACGAAGTTTGCGGCTTACCCTTAAGCGCTGGAATCGCGCAAGGCAGCAGGCGAATTTTGCAAGATGGTGCTAGCTCTCCAATGCTTTTAACTATTTCTAGGTGTCCGAGGTGAACCGGATCAAAGGTTCCACCAAATACAAATTCACACTCAGATCGCTTCATAGCGCTAACATTTTTCTTCGCATCAACTCACCCTACCCCAAATGCGCTGACCACTGATCATCCATAAAATTAACTCTAACTCTTGCCAAACATTGCCTTTTTCTTGACCTTTTATCATTCGATCAAGATAAGCACAGCGGATGATCAGTTTTTGCCAGATGCTCGCAGGCAATCGATTAACCGCTGCAGAAATTAATCGTTTCTTGCTATCCCATAGGTAGCTTTTTGACAGTGCTTGCATTGCCGTTTGACCTTGTTGCACCGCTAATGCGGTATTTTTGCAAAGCTCTACTTCACGGGTTAAATTAACTAAAATCGAAATCGGCGCAACAGCTTCTTGCTCGAATTTCTTAAGCATTCTCACTGCGCGCTCGCCTTTACCGGCAAGCGCTTCATCTAAACATAAAAAGACTGAATACTTGGCATTATCTGTTGTAACCTGACGCAACTCTTCAATGCCAACAGTTTGATCCGAATAAAGTAACACCAACTTATCCAGGCTTTGTTTTGCGGCGAGCAAATTTCCTTCGGTTTGTTCAGCCAACATTTGGCAGGCTTCATTACTAACATCCAAATTATATTGACGCGCTCTTTGCTTGACCCAACCAATAAACTCATGGGGTTTCGGTGGCCAAAGCTCGTGAACCTGTGCGTTTTCAACCACTGATTTAAACCATTTCGTGTTCTTTTGACGCTTTTCAACTTTTGGAAAACGGATTAATATTTGATTTTCAACGTCAGCACTTGCGAGTAATTCGACCAAGGCGTTTTGCGCTTCTTTATTAGGCAGTTTACTAAATCGAATATCGGTCAACTTAACTTCCGCGAAAAGACTTAGGCTTCCTGAGTCAGCTAGCAATTCATTCCAGTTGAATTTATCTGCGACCTCGACGACTTTTCTGTCGCTCACGCCTGCAGCTTTTGCTTGCTCTATAATCGAATCACAAGCTTCCATCATCATCAATGGATCATCACTAATCACAATATTTATGGGACTGATGGATGTAGCAGATGAGTTCATTCAACACTCGTCGCTGATTTATTAAGCTGCCAGTTAACCTGCAAGGTGAGTCGACGAACAAGCTCCTCAATCACTTCTTGTTCTGTTTGCTTGCGCAACGTTTGTTCGGACACAGGATTGCGATAATTCTGATAAAAACTTCTCGCCACCTTCATCGTCGATAACGGCTTGGCTTGCACCTCTGCCTCGTCAGCTGAAAATTGATTCCCAGGAATTTCATTTCGCGATAGGTCAGTTCGCAATTCATAAGCCAAATTCGCCCGTAAGATAATTTCGTTCGCTCTACCGGTCGCGTCACGGCTTGTCCCTTGAGTAGTAAACTCAAGCGCATGGAGCTTTAACAGAACTTCTGCTTCATCGAGTGAATTTGTCAAGTTTGCCCCTGAAGATTCGAATGCTCGTTTCAATGAATTCTCTAGCAAACCGTACGGCGACTCGGATTCAATGTAGATAGCCTTTTGTGACAATTGAATGGAATTAACTCCTCGCAGCTTGAAACCGCAAGCCGATAGCAAAATTATACACAGCCCGACTAGGACTGCGTTTTTAATTCCGACTTTTCGCTGAGTACTCAGTAACATCAATTGATTCAGATTCAATAATTAGTTCGCCACAATGTTAACCAACCTGCCGGGCACCACGATAACTTTACGAATCGTTTTACCTTCAATATGTTTGGCGACGTTTTCATCGTCTTTGGCGAGTGCTTCTATCTCTTCTTTCGATGCGTCAGCAGCCACTTCAATTTTTCCGCGTAACTTGCCGTTGACTTGCAATACGATAGTGACTACATCCTTCACCAATGCCGTCTCATCGTGTACGGGCCAGGGCTCATCGACGATCAGGTTATGGTAACCTGCCGCTTGCCAAAGCGCCTGCGCCATATGCGGGGCAACCGGTGACAATAATAATACTGCAGTATCTAAGGCAAACTTTATAACAGCACCGTCTTGTTCGCTGCTAACCTCAAACTTAGCTATAGCATTGGTTAACTCCATAATGGCCGCAATCGCAGTATTAAATGAATGACGACGACCATAATCATCAGAGACCTTAGCAATTGTCTGATGAGTCTTGCTAAACAATGCTTTTTGTTCTTTATTTAAATCAGCCAAAGTAATCGCAGTTTTTTCAATCAATGCGTTCTCAACATACAGCTTCCATAGACGTTTTATAAACTTATGCGCGCCTTGAACGCCATCATCACGCCATTCCAATGATTGTTCTGGCGGTGAAGCGAACATGGTGTATAAGCGTGCAGTGTCAGCACCAAATTGATCGATCAAAGCCTGTGGATCGACACCATTCATTTTTGACTTGGACATTTTCTCCATTCCAGCCAAAATGACCTCTTCGCCCGTCGCTTTCAATGTTGCTTTAATCGCCTTACCTTTACTGTCTTTTTCTACTTCGACTTCATCAATCGTATGGTAATGCTTGCCACCTTTTTCATCTTTAGTGACGAAGGTTTCGGATAACACCATACCTTGAGTTAATAGGTTGGTCGCAGGTTCATCGGAATCGACTAGGCCAGCATCACGCATCAACTTATGGAAGAACCTAAAATACAACAAGTGCATGGTCGCATGCTCAATGCCGCCGATGTACTGATCTACTGGTAACCAGTAATTAGCTTCTTCACTGTCCAACATTGCATCGTGACTATTCGGCGTCGTGTAACGGGCGTAATACCAACTTGACTCCATAAAGGTATCAAATGTATCTGTTTCGCGTTTTCCTTTAACCCCGTCAATCACAACATCCTGGAAATCAGGATTATCTACAAGCGGTGAATTCGCATCATCTAATCTCAAGTGCGTCGGCAGCTCTACCGGGAACTCTTTGGCAGTGACCATTTCGCCAGTTTCCAAACGCACCATCGGAATAGGCGCTCCCCAAAATCTTTGGCGAGACACCCCCCAGTCGCGCATTCGATAGTTGACTTGTTTTTGGCCAAGCCCTTGGGTAACTAACCAATCAGCAATCGACTCAAGTGCTTGCTCCGAAGTTTGACCATCAAATTCACCCGAGTTAACTAGTGTGCCTTTTTCAGTAAACGCGGCCTTGCTCAAGTCACATTCAATGTCGCTGCCTTCGTTTGGCTGAATAACTTGCTTAATTTCAATTCCGTATTTGTGGGCAAACTCCCAGTCCCGCTGATCGTGGCCTGGAACAGCCATCACCGCGCCAGAACCGTAGTCCATCAAGACAAAATTGGCGACCCAAACATCAACCAAATCGCCAGTCACCGGATGGATGGCTTTTACGCCAGTGGACATGCCTTTCTTTTCCATGGTGGCAATATCTGCTTCTGCGGTTGTCGACTGGTTGCACTCAGCAATAAATGCTGCTAATTCAGGGTTTGACTGGGCAGCTTTCGCTGCAATCGGATGCTTAGCTGCAACTGCAACATAAGTGACTCCCATTAGCGTGTCTGCTCGGGTAGTGTAAATAGATACCGAGTCGTTACTATCCGCCAGTTTAAACGTCATCTCAACGCCTTCTGATCGACCAATCCAATTACGTTGTTGCGTTTTAACGCTATCTGGCCATCCATCAAGCTTGTCGATACTTGCCAACAATTCTTCAGCGTAGGCAGTTATTTTTAAATTCCATTGATCAATTTCTTTCTTTTCGACCGGCGTATCACAGCGCCAACATAAACCGTCATGAACCTGTTCATTGGCTAAAACTGTTTCATCGTTTGGGCACCAATTGACAGCTGACTTTTTCTTGTAAGCTAACCCTTTCTCAATTAACTGAGTAAAAAACCACTGTTCCCACTTATAATATTCTGGCTCGCAGGTAGTGACTTCTCTATCCCAATCATAAGCAAAGCCCAAGCTCTGCAATTGCTTTTTCATGTAGGCGATGTTTTCTTTAGTCCATTCGCTAGGTTGGGCTTTGTTTTTTATTGCCGCATTTTCCGCAGGCAAACCAAACGCATCCCAGCCCATTGGTTGGAGTACGTTTTTGCCTAACATTCGCTGATAACGAGAAATAACATCACCTATGGTGTAGTTTCTTACATGGCCCATATGTAATCGACCACTCGGATATGGCAGCATTGATAAACAGTAATACTTTTCTTTGCTGGTATCTTTTACCGCTTTAAACACCTGATTCTCATTCCAGATCTGCTGGACTGATGATTCTACCTGACTATGGTTATACTCTTGCGTCATTAACAACTTCTCTATTTCTTGGTCTATCCGCAGCAACGCCTCAATATCAAAGCTCTCAAGCCGTTGGCTTTATGCTACAGAGATTAGTTGGCGCAATTTTAACGGCTTTTGCTAGTCAGCTAAAGAAAAAAGCGGAATAAAAACGGCAAATTAACGACCATCAACAACAATATTGAGAAATCCTTAAATCTGTTCGTTCAATGGGACGACTGGCTGCTTTGGTTTTAATCCGTCGATAATCAGTGAGCTGACGCTAAGAAAATAACCAGGCCAATAACGTCACAGCCTGTTTAAATCGTGGAGAAAACCTTGGCGAGGGTAATAAAAAACTGCTTACCAGGGCTGGCAAGCAGTTCCGTTTTTAAAAAAACTCAATAATTCAAAGAGTTAGAATTTATAAGACAAATTGGCAAATAGCGAGCGTCCTATCTGATCATATCCCGCAGCGACCATCCTACCGGCGCGGTCAGAACCTAGCCCAGCAGACACTTGTGCAGGCTGTACATCACCGATATTAGTAACGCCAACTGTTGCCACAAAAGTCTCATCTGGTGACCAAGTCACAGATATGTCAGAGTAGAATTTCGATTCTGCAACACAATCACGAATAACATTCGGTGCGCCTGTAATGCGCGTCGAAGGCGCAGCATTGCTCAGCAAACAAGTCGATGCTGAAGTTGACGGGTCTCGAATGAAGATTTCTGTTTCAGAAACATAACGACCACTATAGGTATAAGTCCAATCACCGCGATTAAATGACAAAGAAGTCACCGCACGAGTTTCTGGATTTCCAAAAGTCCCTAGCAAATCATCAGTACCGTTATTGAACAATGTTGGATCTTCGATAATGGTCGTGGTCAATTCATCTTGCAACGTGATTTGAGTGCCCCAAACTAAACTAGCCGACTCCCCCATCACATCATCAAAATTAACTTGAAAACGAGTATTGATATCGTAACCAACCGAGGTTTGTTCACCAATGTTAACAAATGAAGCATCGACATCATTCGGGAATCTTGCACTTCCAGCAACGGCTTGATCTCTCACACCAACGCGACCACAGAATGGACTGGCTAAATTGGGCAAGTCGTTATAACAACGGGTCAAAATGAACGCAGGATCCAACGCTTGAATCGTATCTTCGATTAAGATATCAAAATAAGTTATCGCGAAATCAAAGCTGTAGTCAGCCGTGTCAACAGGCGCCGCTTTAAAAGTAAATGTCAGCTGCTCCGCAGTTTCCGGTCTGAGATCGCTCACGTTCCCCCCAGTTCTCACTGGAATTGTCGTCGTGCCCAGGGTACCCAACTGTGTTGGATCGACACCATCGGCATTACAGTTAGCCAGTACCGTTGCCGAGCGCGTATCTAAGTTGGGATCATAATTGGTGCCATCCCAACCGGGTCCCGCATTATTGACATTACAAGGATCATTGCCGCCAGCTGTACCTCCAAACTGATCACCTAAATATTGCTCGCGCAAGTTTGGCGCGCGGAAAGAAGTTCCATAGGCAGTACTAAATGACATCCAATCCACCGGTGCATAAGTTAATCTCACGCGCTCAGTGGTTTCATCACCAAAATTGGACTCATCGGTAAAACGGACCGCCAGGTCTAAGGTGAGTTCTTCTGCGCCTTCAACACCGGAGAGAATCGGTAAACTTAATTCAGAAAAAACCTCTTGCACCGAGCGACTACCTGCGGTGATACCCTCAGTAGCCGGATTTTCAGCGACGATTAAACCGTTTTGTCCAAGAAAATCAACTTGCGAGTCAATCGTATCTTTGCGATATTCCATCCCCAACACTAAACTGGCCGTTCCACCATTATCAAAACTAAATAAATCGCCGGTTACAAAACCAGAAATGATTGATTGCTCGACCACAGTGCGGTTTACCCGCTCACCAATTAAATAATCACGCTCAGCTTGAGTAGAAAAAGATCCAGCACTCGCACCGCCTTGAGTGTAAAGCGATGGATTTAACCAATCGATGGGTACACAAGATTCCGGTTTGATAATTCCGCCAATACCATTGTTAACCACCGTTTCAATACCACAGACTAAATTACCATCGGCATCAAGACGTAATGTTTCCATTGCAAAAATCAGATGGTTTTCGTTCATTGCCGGTTGGGTTGCAACACCGTCGCCACGATCATAGCTAGCGGCAACTTCATAATTCCAACCTTTTTCTTTCGCCCAATCAAACGGCAAATCTCCTCGAAATCCAAAACCAAAGCGGAAATGATCCAATTCAACTTCCCGATCTTGTTTTAAATCATCTAACGTAACCACGGGCAAAACATCGAATCCAAACGGGTTCAATGGATTTTGAGCACTAAGATCGAGAGAGCCATCAGGATTTTGCAATAAACCACCATTGCCATTTTCTTGCGGGATAAACCCGGGGACTACTGGATATAACTGTTCCGCGGTCGCTCGATTGTTCAGATTACGATGGAAGTAAGAAGTGTCATAAAAAATTTCCGTACCATTATCTTGCCCCCACTCAGGCCGCCAAGTTCCGCTTGCAACAAGAGAGAAGCGCTGTAATGGTTGGACTAAATCAGATCGCATTCTATCGTAATTATCATTGTAATCAGGATTTAATCTGAATCGATCATTGCCAGTAGGATCATCTAAGAAGGGCGCATATCCAAAACTTGGTGGCGGAATATTCGCGCTGCCACTCCAGTTAGGAACAGGCAAACCAGTAACGCCATTAAGTACATTCGATTGTCCCGGTGTATAAAAATTCCATACACTCCCATGTTGACCCGCGCCTGCAGTCGCTGGCGCAATGAGGGTGTTATCTGGAAATCCGTTATAACAATAGCTGTAGATTTCGTTGGTGTCGGTATTGATCTCTCTACGTCTCACACAATCAACTCGACTACCAGTAGAAATCCTTTCTCTATCATAAAACTCCCCCCCAAAAATGAAAGTCGTTCGATCACTTTCAGCGCCAGTCACAAATGAAACTTGTCTAGTTTCACCACCAGGATCATCGGGCGCTGAGAAATTTGCACTGATTTTTACCCCTTCCATATTCTTTTTGAGAATAATATTAACGACACCTGCGACAGCATCCGCACCGTAAATAGCCGAAGCAGAATCAGAGAGAACTTCAACACGTTCAACCATATCAAATGGAATTAAACTCAAGTCAGGTTGACTCGGCGCCCCTCGGACACCAGAAGCCCCCAAACGTCGACCGTTAATCAAAATTAAAGTTCGCTCTGCACCTAACCCTCTCAAGCCGACGTTGCGTGAACCAACACCACCAGCAGGCGGCGCTTCCGTTGCGTTTGAGTTACCTGAGTTAGTATTAATGGTTGCGTCAATTTGTGGACCATTTGCCAAGGTGACCTTTTGCAACATATCCGATATGTTATTGATACCTGCCTTTAATGCATCATCGGCTGACAGCACTTGAATCGGTGATGGACTTGCGAATGAGTCGCGTCTAATTCGAGAACCCGTAACCGTTATTCTTGTCGCCTCATCATCAACTTCCTCTTCTTCGGCCGCGTAAACCGCATTTATATTAAATGTCGCTATGGCGCTTAGTGCTAATGCCGAGCGAATTGCATTTCGAAGTAGAGATGATTTAAGACTTATCGTTTCGTCTTTCATAAACATTCCCTTAGGTTATTTATTTAAATTTCTACCAGTTATTATTTCTGAGATAACTTAGCTAGTAGGCGTTTTTATTTTCCGATAGACAACGCTGCGCTGGAAACTATCGTCCCTTTCATAAGAAGAAAAATTGAATGATAAAACAACTTGAATTTATTGATTCAACTTCTATTCAAGATAAATTCAATAAGCTCATTAACATCTACCTATTTCGCGAAACAGCTTGAAATAAATTGAAACACCAAAAATAAATTTCCAACTAATTGCATACAAAAAAAACAAAACAGTTAAATTATTTTTATTCAATTCTTTTGTTACCATTTCAATATTTTTCTTAACAACTAGAAACATCAGCTGCCAGTCACTCAACTTTTTAGCATTATTTTTATTTAATTTTTTAATTGGCCTTGCTATTAAACTTAAGATCAAGTTTGATAGGCTTACATGCTAAACAAAGTGAGTACCTATTGCGTTTGGATAAGCCGTTTAAAATTGCAATACTGGGTGGTGGGACAGCCGGCTGGATGACAGCTTTGTATTTAAATCATCGCTGGAAAAATAAAAACATTAAAGTGAGTTTAATCGAGTCAGCTGACATTGGCATCATTGGTGTGGGAGAAGGCTCAACCCCTTCACTAAAGAATTTTTTCGATGACATTGAAATAAAAGAATCAGAGTGGATGCCGCAATGTCAAGCGACCTATAAGGTTGGAATTCGCTTTGATAACTGGTCAACGCAACCTGGATTCGAAAGCTACCGTCATCCCTTTCCTTCACAAGTTGACAAGTTTAGTTCTGATTTATTTGCTAAACAGCTCCATATCCGACGGCACGGAATCGACGTAGAAGTTCATCCGGATAAATTTTTCATTCAGTCTCAACTCGCCATGGAAAAAAAGGGCCCAATAGCGCCGTATCACTTTCCGCTGGAGAATGCCTATGGTTATCATTTTGACTCAGGGTTACTTGGACAATATCTGGCTGAAATCGCTCGGCTGAGAGGGATTGGACATATACAAGCTAAGGTGACGGATGCTCTACTCAATAACAATGGTATGATCAGCACACTAGTCACTGAAGAAAACACTCAAATCAATGCAGATTTTTTTATTGATTGTACGGGGTTCGTGGGATTTTTGATTCAAAAGAAATTACAAATTCCCTTCATTTCTTTTTCAGATAACCTGTTTAACGATTCGGCAGTCGTCATACCGACTCCAGCAAACAAAACCATCAATTCAGAAACAGTGAGCACCGCTCTCCAACATGGTTGGGCGTGGGACATTCCACTACAGCATCGCACTGGCAACGGTTATGTCTATAGTAGCGCTTATTGCGATCAAACATCAGCCGAAACAGAGCTAAGAAAAAAACTGAATCTACTCGATAGTGATATCGGTGCTCGACACTTGAAAATGAAAGTGGGTCGCGTTTCTCAGCACTGGTCAAAAAACTGTCTTGCCATTGGCTTGTCTCAAGGATTTATTGAACCATTGGAAGCTACTGCACTGCACCTAGTTCAAGCAACAATTCTAGAGTTTATAATTCAATTTGAAAAAGGCAATTTTACCAATCAGTTCCAATCTCAGTTTAATGACACTATTAATAATCGATTCGAAGGCGTTCGAGATTACATTGTCGCTCACTATCGTTTAAATACGAGAACCGATACACAATATTGGTTAGACAACGCAAATAACCCGAAAATATCAGAGTCACTCACTCGCATCTTGCAAAGCTGGACAGGTGCATTGGGCCATGATATTGAACCAGAAATTATTCAACAAAACATAGCTGGATATTTTCCCGTAGACTCGTGGCGAATATTATTAGCCGGATATGGCTTTTTCCCCGCACTTGATCACAACCATCCTCAGCAAGGCAATATCGATCACACTGAAATTGAGAATCACCAAGCTTTTCTCAAGCGATGCGGTGTTAACTTTAAAACGCAAAATGCGCTGCTGATTAACTAAAGAAATAACTGAAATGCAGGATTATGGGTTTCTTCCTGAAAACTATAATCTAACGCTTTTAAATGTCTAAAGAAGTCTAATTCCTGAATGTCTGGAACATCAAATCCCGCTAAAACTTGACCGATAGCACTGCCGTGATTACGGTAATGAAACAGCGTGATATTCCAGTCCTCACCAAGTGTCTCTAAAAATTTCTCTAGTGCACCAGGGTATTCAGGAAATTCAAATTGGAAAACTCGCTCCGATAGTTTTACAGGACTTTGTCCACCCACCATATAACGAACATGTAACTTAGCGAGCTCATTGTCGGTAAAATCCTCAATTGAGTAATGCGCCTGTAACTGTTCCTTTAACCGATTAAGCTCTTGTTCACCTTGTGTCAGTTTCACGCCAACAAATATGTTCGCGGAATCCTTATGCGAGTAACGATAGTTAAATTCGGTGATTACTTTTCCACCAATAATCTGACAAAACCGTTTAAAGCTTCCTCTCTCTTCCGGGATAGTTACCGATAACACGGCTTCTTTTTTCTCCGCGAGTTCACAGCGCTCCGATACATAGCGTAATGTATGAAAGTTCATATTAGCGCCGCTTAAAATGGTGACTAACTTCTCTCCACCCTTGCTAGTTTGTGTGTATCGAATACAACCGGCTAATGACAATGCACCAGCAGGCTCGGCAATAACTCGTGTATGCTCAAAAATTTCTTTTATTGCACCGCATATTTCATCATTCGAAACGGTCATCACTTGATCGCAAAACTGCTGAATCAATGGGTATGTTTCTTCACCGATTCGCTTAACCGCGACACCATCTGCAAACAACCCCACTTGCGGTAAATCAACTGGCTTACCTTGCTCAAGGGCCGCACTTAAACAAGCTGAATCCTCAGCTTCGACACCGATAATTTTAATCGCCGGGTTTAACTGTTTTAAATAAACAGCGATACCCGCTAATAGCCCCCCACCACCGACCGGAACAAATACGACATCAGCGTCGGGAAGTTGTTGCAATAATTCTTTACCGACAGTTCCTTGACCCGCGATTACATCCTTATCGTCAAATGGTGGAATAAAAACGGCATTTTGTCTTTCTGCCATATCGATAGCAAAACTATTGGCTTCACTAAAATTCTTCCCCTGTAATTGAACATCAGCTCCCAGTCGTTTGACACTTTGCGCCTTTATTTCAGGCGTTGTTATCGGCATTACAATGGTCGCTTTAATACCTAATTGTTGCGCAGACAAGGCGACACCTTGAGCATGATTACCGGCTGAAGCCGCAACCACACCTTGTGCTTTCCTTACGCTATCTAAATTGGCTAGTCGATTGTAAGCACCACGTAACTTAAATGAGTGAACAGGTTGTTGATCTTCTCTTTTTAAAAAAATGTGGTTGTTGTGCTCTTTTGATAATCGGCTTAAGAAACTCAACTCAGTTTCTTTAGCTACATCATAAACTGGGGCCAATAGCACTCGTCGCAGGTAATCCATGCTGTCGATTTGTTTTTTTGTATTGGATGCTAGATGCATCTGAATATCCTCAAACTTGAGTAGCGGCCAGAAAATTTAGGGGAACTACTCACAACATTATTATTTCAATTGACTCAAATCTCTTATCGCACCTTGGTCCGCACTAGTCGCAAGCAAAGCATAGGCCTTCAAAGCTGCTGAAACTTTTCTCGGTCGTGTTTCAGCAGGAAACCAGCCACACTGATTTTGCTTTTCTCGTCGTTGCGCCAATTCATCGGTAGAAACTTTTAGCGTAATTTCTCGGGTGGGTATATCGATAAAAATCGTATCACCTTCTTCCACTAAGCCAATTTCACCTTGATTGGCCGCTTCCGGAGAGATGTGCCCAATGGATAAACCAGAAGTTCCACCAGAAAACCTGCCATCCGTTATCAATGCACATTTTTCTCCCAGTCCTTTACCTTTTAAGTAACTGGTGGGGTACAACATTTCTTGCATGCCGGGTCCCCCTTTTGGGCCTTCATAACGAATAACGACAACATCCCCTTCTTTGATCTGATCATTGATAATGGCGTCTACTGCTGAGTCCTGGCTTTCAAAAACTCTGGCAGGTCCTTCAAAAGTCAAACAAGCGTCCGCGACGCCTGCAGTTTTCACAATACACCCTTTAGTCGCTAGGTTACCTTTTAAGATTGCCAGGCCGCCATCCTTACGGTAGGCATTTTCGACGGTCCTAATGCAACCCTCTTGACGATCATCATCAAGCGTATCGTAACGACATGACTGGCTCATTGCCTTGGTCGTTCTAATCCCGGCAGGGCCGGCTTTAAAAAACGTTTTGACTTGCGCATTTTCAGTCACTTTGACATCCCACTTTGCAATCGTATTAGCTAGTGTGCCCTCGGCAACATTTAAGCATTCTGTGTGTAAAAGATTACCCCGCGCCAACTCACCTAAAATTCCAACAACACCACCCGCTCGATGAACATCTTCCATATGATATTGATTGCCCGACGGCGCGACTTTGCATAAGTGAGGGACTTCACGTGATAGTCGATCGATATCCGTCATATCAAAATCAACACCCGCTTCTTGAGCTGCGGCAAGCAGATGTAATACCGTATTGGTCGAACCGCCCATGGCAATATCAAGAACCATTGCGTTTTCAAACGCAGCTTTAGTGGCTATACTACGCGGTAAAACTGAGTCGTCATCCTTATGATAATAACGATGACAAAACTCAACAATTTTACGTCCTGCTGTTTCAAATAATGTTCTTCGATCGGAATGAGTTGCTAATACCGAACCATTACCCGGTAAAGCTAATCCCAATGCTTCGGTTAAACAGTTCATTGAATTAGCGGTAAACATGCCGGAACAAGAACCACAAGTTGGGCATGCAGATTCCTCTACTTGTTTTACTTCTTCGTCTGATTTGGAGTCATCCACCGATTGAACCATGGCATCAACCAAATCCAATTTTATTAACTGATCACTCAATGCGGTTTTACCCGCTTCCATCGGTCCACCCGAAACAAAAATAACGGGGATATTCAAGCGCATCGCGGCCATCAACATACCCGGAGTAATTTTGTCACAATTAGAAATACAAACCATCGCATCGGCACAGTGAGCATTGACCATGTATTCAACTGAATCAGCAATGAGGTCGCGCGAGGGCAACGAATAGAGCATGCCATCATGTCCCATCGCGATACCATCATCGATCGCAATAGTATTAAATTCTCGAGCAACACCGCCTGCTTGCTGAATTTGTTCCGCAACCAGTTCACCAATGGGGGCAAGGTGAACATGACCTGGAACGAATTGAGTATAAGAATTCACGACCGCTATAATCGGCTTTCCAAAATCGGTTTCTTTCATTCCCGTGGCACGCCAGAGAGCTCTCGCGCCGGCCATTCGACGCCCCTGGGTGCTGGTAGCTGAACGTAGTTTAGGCATTGACTTTTAATTCCTGTTCCACCAGTTGCGGTTTAGTTTGTTCAGATGATTTAACTGGCTCTAACCAGCCCCACTCATCGATCGTTTTACCACTAAACAAACCAAAAAACTTTTGCTGCATGCTGGCCGCGATTGGGCCTCGCTTACCATCGCCAATAGTAATCCGATCGACACTTCGAACAGGGACAATTTCTGCAGCAGTGCCTGTCATAAATATTTCATCAGCTAAATATAGCGACTCTCTCGCAATACATTCTTCGCGAACTTCCAAGTCCATAGCCTTTGCAAATTGCATCACCGTATCACGGGTTAATCCGGGCAAAATGCATCCAGATAGTGGTGGTGTGTAAATAACATTTTTGCGAACAACAAATAAATTTTCGCCGGCACCTTCACTGATCATGCCATTAATGTCCATCGCAATGCCTTCATGATAACCGTGACGCTTTGCTTCCATAGAGATCAATTGTGATGATAAATAGTTACCACCGGCTTTCGCACCGGTTGGCATTGTGTTAGGTGCTAACCGAGACCAGGAAGACACGCAAACATCAACACCATTTGCCAGACCATCTTCACCTAAATATGCCCCCCATTCGAAAGCCGCGATCGCCACTTGAACGGGGACATCAGGTGGCGTCAAACCAAGCCCGACATCGCCATAAAAAGCGATGGGCCTAAGGTAAGCGCTGTTAAGGTTATTGGAGGCAACAGCAGCCTTACACCCATCGATAATTTCTTGTTGAGAAAAAGGAATGTTCATGCGATAGATTTTTGCCGAATCAAATAAACGCTGCACATGATCTTGCAGACGAAAAACTTGAGGACCTCGCGGCGTTTCATACACTCGGATCCCTTCAAAAACCGAAGAACCATAATGTATTGCATGCGTTAACACATGAACTTGAGCATCTTGCCAAGGACATAACTTACCATTAAACCATATATTTTCCGGTGTCGAATTTGCCACGGTGATTTCCTCTCTTTCGGCCATTCTTGTCTAAGCGTGAACGATCACTTTTAATAATTAAAAACTCGCTTGTGCTGCGTAGTTTTCTTCAACATAAACTTGGTCAACGGTCACAAGCTTCTTCAATTGGCTTTCCAACAAATGAATCGGTCGTTGACTCTTAACATTCACTGAAATATCAACCATCTGCTCTTGCGGTAAAACGTTCATCGCAATATGGTCAACATTAAACCCTCGAAATCGAACTACGCGTAAAAGTTGTTCTAATAAAGTCGGGTGATTACTGGCTTTGATTTTTAAATGGTGTTGCTTCATGGTCTAACCCTCCAACATGGCTTGGTTTGCAGTATTTGGTGGCACAAGTGGCCATACGTTTTGGTCTTCATTAATTTTTACATGGAGTAAATAAGGTCCCGATGATTGCAGCATTCGCTGTAATCCTTGCTCAACATCTTGAGCGCGGTTAATGGTTTGTCCTGGAATATCAAAAGAGTTGGCTAACTGAATAAAGTCAGGGTTATCCGACAGATCGGTTTCACTAAAACGTTTCTCGAAAAATAGCCGCTGCCATTGACGAACCATGCCAAGCTTAGTGTTATCAATCAGTAATACTTTTACCGGTAAATTAAATCGTTTTATGGTCCCTAGCTCTTGAACATTCATCATAAACGAGCCGTCGCCACTGACCGCGATAACACAATCTTCAGGTCTAGCTATTTGTGCGCCTATTGCAGCGGGTAATCCATACCCCATGGTGCCAAGTGCACCACTGGTTAAAAAGTTTTGCGGATGAGTGAACTGCATGTGTTGCGCAACCCACATTTGATGTTGTCCGACATCAGTCGTCACAACGGTGTTATTGGGCATGATGGCACTGAGACGATGCAATAAAGCACGTGCATCAATTTGCTGCTCATACTCAGTACCTTCCATGGTATATTCAAAAGCATACTTGGCTTTTTTCAACCGACATTCGTTGCGCCACGCATCCACTTCTGTTCTAACAGCTAGCCCTCTAGCTAATGCGGGAATACTGTGTTTGAAATCGCCTAACAGGGAAACATCAGGCTTACGTAATTTACTCACTTCTGCGGGATCAACATCGAGGTGAATGACCTTGGCATGCGGTGCAAACTCAGCCAATTTTCCAGTAACTCGATCATCAAAGCGCGCACCTATTGCTAACAACAAATCACACTCTTGTACTGATAAATTGGCGGCCTTAGTACCGTGCATTCCCAGCATGCCCAAATAATTTTCATCCGTTGGATCAACTGTACCTAAACCCTTAAGCGTCGACACACTTGGTATGCCAGTAGTTTTGGCCAAAAAGTTAAGCTCTTCCACCGCATTTCCCAACGCAACGCCGCCTCCAACATAAAGGATCGGCTTGTGCGCTTGAGTAATTAATTGTTTTGCCGCGAGAATTGAATCACTGCTCGGTTCAGGCAATGAACTTGATTCAAGCAAAACCAATTGCGGATTGACTTCGCTGATTTGGATATCTTTGGGGATATCGACCACAACAGCACCGGGTCTCCCACTTGAAGCGATTTCAAACGCTTGGTGCAATGTTTTTTCTAATTCATTAACATCGGTTACTTGAAATGCATGTTTAGTAACGGCTAAGGATAAACCTAAAACATCGACTTCTTGAAAAGCATCGGTCCCCATCAACGCGGTTGGGACTTGTCCGGTGATTGCAACAACCGGGACAGAGTCGGCCGTCGCGTCAGCTAAACCTGTGATTAAATTCGTCACACCGGGACCGGAAGTTGCCATACACACACCAACTTTACCCGTCGACTTGGCGTAACCTAATGCAGAGAAAGCCGCACCTTGTTCTTGACGACATAGATAATGGGTTATCTCGCTTTCGAACAAGGCATCATAAACAGGCATAATCGCCCCACCAGGATAACCAAAAATACAGCTTACACCGTGCTGCTTTAAAATATCCAAGGTTAACTGTGCGCCGTTCATCGACTGCATTCTCCCGTTGTATACAACTGGCTAAGTATTTGTGACGACAAACAATGCTTGATGTTATCTGCCAAACAATTGCAAGTAGGTTCCACTGTTTTTTCCTCAAATATTTTTTTAGTTGTTTAATCTTATTTTCTTCAAGCCTAAAAAAAGCCCCCGGTTCTTTCGAAGCGGGGGCTTTCTTGAATCTAGTGTTTGAGTTTACTCAGACAATAGGTTCCCCCCGCGGAGAGACGATAATCACCACGACGAGGACGAGAATGTTGAGTAATAAGTTTTTCATTGCTTCAGTTGTTAACTCTTTATCTAAACTCTTAACTAAATGAACCAAACGCTTTTGTGCTGGCTTTTGCGAATTAATAGCAAGGCTTTTTAACAATTACAAATAACTTTTTTTCGATTATCCTAGTTCGGTGCGCAAAAAATCACTGAAAAACCATTTATTATTAATTTATTAATTCGCAAATTTAATTTTTTATGTATATTTTACATAGACTTAGATAAGGAATGACTTAGCAATAATCACTTTACAACACGCCCATCTAACTTTTAGTTATAACAGAGCAATAATTACGATTTTTAGATACTGCACCATTATGACGCTACGGAAATAAGGCTTTGACACCGCACTCAAATCACATCTTGAATTGAGATTAAAAATTTGAGAAACCGCTAAGATTGTAAAACCGTGTTAACCAAGGGCAACTATCATACCTGGCATTGGTCTATAATTAGTGGCAGGAAAACGTTGTCAAAACGTCATCTAATGAATTCCATCATTAGATCGAAAAGGATCAAAATAATAGGTATTTATGAAAGAAGTTCAAAAAATTAACGCATCCGTCACGCCGAAAGGCAGTCTTGAAATCCTCTCGCAAATCGAAGTTGAAAAATTAAAAAAGGTTGGCGAGAACGGCCTTTATGCATTATTCCGTCAATGCGCACTTGCTATTTTAAACACCGGCTCTGATAGCGATAATGCAAAAGATATAATGGAAGCTTACCCCGATTTCGAGATTGAAATCATCCAACAAGATCGCGGAATGCGCCTTAACTTAATAAACGCACCGGCCAATGCGTTTGTTGATGGCGTAATGATTGCTTCAAGTCGTGAAATGTTATTCAGCGCTATGCGCGATATTGTTTATTCGGAGGCTGAAAAGCGAAGCACTCGAATTGACTTAAATTCATCAGCCGGAATCACCGATCATGTTTTTCATTTATTGAGAAACGCGGATGTACTGAATGCCGGTGAGCCCCCTAATATGGTTGTTTGCTGGGGTGGACATTCAATCCCAGAGGAAGAATATCAGTACACCAAGGAAGTTGGTCATTCAATGGGACTACGCGGTTTAGATATTTGTACCGGCTGTGGGCCGGGTGTGATGAAAGGTCCCATGAAAGGTGCAACCATTGCCCATGCAAAACAAAAGATTACCAATTCTCGATTCTTAGGTTTAACCGAGCCAGGAATTATCGCTGCTGAAGCGCCAAACCCTATTGTGAATGAATTGGTTATTCTTCCTGATATTGAAAAACGATTGGAAGCATTTGTACGAGTCGGTCATGGAATTACTATATTTCCGGGCGGTGCAGGTACCGCTGAAGAGTTCTTATACTTACTGGGCATTCTCCTCGCTCCAGAAAACAAAGAATTACCATTTCCATTGGTACTCACTGGACCGAAGTGCGCCGAGGAATACTTTCGAGTACTTCATGACTTTATCAACGATACTTTAGGCTTTGAAGCACAACAGAAATATAAAATTGTGATAGACGATCCTGAGCAAGTCGCACAAATTATGGCACAAGGTGTTAAAGACGTCATGGCTTACCGCATTGAGCACCATGATGCTTTTTACTTTAACTGGATGTTAAAAATTCATGAAGATTTTCAAAAGCCATTTGAGCCGACCCATGAGAATGTCGCAGCGCTTAATTTATCATCGAATCTACCAGCTCATGAATTAGCCGCTAACTTACGACGGGCTTTTTCCGCAATTGTGGCAGGTAATGTTAAAGAAAGTGGAATTCGAGCGATTGAAAAACACGGTCCATACAAAATTGATGGGGATCAATCTATCATGAAACCGCTTGATAAGTTACTGTGTGGATTTGTTGAGCAGCAGCGAATGAAACTTCCTGGCACCCAGTACATTCCCTGTTATGAGCTAATAAAGTAATTAGGCATTAACCAGCTGGAGAAAGTTTTTAAATATTTGTTCTCCGGCGGTCCCTGAAACCTCAGGATGAAACTGAACACCAAAACGCTTCAACTTATCATTAGCCATTACTTCGACCGGATAAAAGTTTGACTTCGCAATTAACTGATAGTCCGCTGGTAATGTAATTCCCTCACAATGATCGGTCGACATTTCAAAGCTTTCACCCATTTGCTTAACCAATGGATGTCGGTGGGTAACATCAATAATTTCAGACTGTCGCCTCTCGGTATCTCGATAGACCTCAGCATCACTAGCTAAGCCTAGTGCTTGATGTCCTAAGCAAATACCTAAAATGGGACAGCTCACATGGTTGATAAATTCGAAACAGTGGGTGAGCGCCTCAATCTGACCTTGATCGGTAAATAACCGAGGCCCACCGGAAATCACCATCGCATCAAATTGGCTAAACTCATGATTGTTAGCATACTCAAAATTAATGCACTTAACCTGGCAATCTAATTTTTCTAGAATTTTTATAATTTCCGGTACTTTGCTACTACTGCAATCGATAACAACTAGCTTCATAGTATTGTTTAGTTAGGATTTTTCACATCATTTTATGTTTTTTATACTAAAGAAGCCAAAAAATACTTCCTGTCAATAATCCTATCATATAGATTCACATCACATCTATTTATTCAATATCACTCTAATCGACATTCTCCAGTCGGATCTTGATAGTTTTTGTTCCTAGTAAATTTATTGCAGCAACGTTTTAATGCTTCGACATGTTCCCCGACATTGGTATGCCATTCGCTCTCTGAGTACTTGCCATCAAATGCTTTACTAAAAGATACAGGAGGCATAAAGTGCTCGAAGCGATTCTTCGCTACATCAAATATTCTATTGTCCTCACTGTGCGATCTATCAATAAACATACTGCAGGTACCTCTGAACTCAGCACGATAACTTGGCCACTCTTTCTTCGCAATTGTTCCAATATTATGACAATTAGTACATGAATCTTTCTTTTTGGATAAATGGCTGGCACCGACCGTTATAAACTGAGGCGAAGGCCAATCGTCAAAAGGTGCCGTAGAGTTTAGATACTTAGAAACTTTTTTACCTATCGCTTTAGTGTCTTTTAATTTCTCAGCACTTTTTGCTTGGGCTAACCATGGGCTAACAATGAATGGACCGCTATCATGGCACTCAATGCAGTTAATATCTTTTGTATCTTTTGGTGATAGCCAGAATCTTAGCGAGCCTAAGTTAGTCGGCCTCGGGACTTTCGAGCCGTTAATTGCTTTACCGTTTCCAGGTAAGGTTTGAAACCAGCAGGTCTCGCCATTTTTTCGGTTGTGAAGAATCATTGCGATATCGTCAAATCGCTTCGAATGGTTAGTGTTTTCTTCCACATGACGGCACATCAAAGCCATTGTAACATCTTCATTTGCACCAACTTTATCATTGACGGTTAAATAAGTGTTACCATAGCATTTTCCATGCAACCAGTCTTTCATGTCACATGACTGAGGATAAACACAATCTCCCGGCTTATTTTTATCACAGCTTGACTTAGAGGTTTTTATGCCATTCTCAAACGAATCTATTCTATCTCCATCTTTGCAGTCCAAATATTTTGGCAAGTCTCGAGGCTTTATCTCTAGCTTTTTGAAGCATGCTTTAGCATAAACACTAACCATATTTTCTTGAGGATTCGCACTTATATTGGTGATGGAAAGAATTAAATAAGTGACTGCATTTATTGCAATCAAGTTTATAACTTTTTTACCCATGCTACTTTCTTCCCCTTCCTATAATGCAGTGAGTTTTTAATGGCAAACAGATCGCGCCAATCAGCTCTCCTGGTTGGAAACTCATCCGCTCTAGACAGACTTGTCTTGCGTTATAATCGGAACGGCAGGTCGCTCCTTTAATAACGAGTGTCTCGGTGTTTCGATAAAGCTGGTTCGAATAAAGTTTTAATCCTTTGTTACCTTTTCGAAATACAGCTAGTGATCGAGGAAATATTTCGACTCGCCGATTTAAGCTTCTATTATGTTGGTTTCTATTGTCAATAATAGGCTCGTTAACACTCATTCCTCCTACGGTTACTTTCACATTATTCACATCATGTCTGCGTAACGCTTTCTGTAATTCAGTTTTTACATTGTTTGCTCTCTCAAGTGCTTTTTCTGCATTGGGTAAGTTGGCATTAAACATTGCAGAGTGACCGATTACACTGACATGATCAATTGGATAGTACGTACCGGGGTTATCTATTTGCCGCTTGATGGCTATGGCTACCTCGTTGAGTTGCTGTAAGTGAATCTCCAATAGCTCGGTCTTATGAGACCTAAAACAATCTAATACAAACATACTAGCATGACAGTTCCAAGAGTTTGCTTTGATTGTAAAACTCATTAGCATAAAGCAAACAAGGTAAGTTATTTTCGCGTAGTTCATCTCGATTCCTCGTATCAATGATTCGTTCAACTTTGTTCGCAATCAATATATTGAAATGTTCGACATTTTCGTTGTGAAAAACCTTGTTGGTTTTCGCTACAATTTTTACCATTGGCATATTGTGTTCGATAGCGCATTTTGTTGTTCTGATTAGATGCGCCTAAACGCCATTTAGACCAAGCTATCGAGTTACCCAAGCCTTTAGCTTTACATAATTTTGTTGCGGCTTTTTCACCACATCCTTGATCCCGTTTCACACAAAAGTCAGGAAATATATCAATGTAATTGCCACTATCGGCTCCACCACTAGCTCCCGATATAATAAGGTCTTCTGCAAATAGTCGTTTTGCATTAGGTTTGCTCTTGGGTTCTGCGAGGTAACGACAGCGTCCTTCGTTATTGTTCAAAAATACAGGCTCTTTGCCTAACTTGCATGGCTTACACTTTTGGACACCTTTAGGTGATGTGATAACAAATCCAGAAGGGCAAACCGCCTTGGTTCGATATAAATTGGATAGAAACGCTTTTCTCCATATTTTGGATTCCGCATCTGGAAAAAACTGAAATCGTTTTTGAAGATTCTTGCACGACAAGGCTTGATTATTTGGACACCCTTTTGCTCTCGCTAAAGTACCAGATACATAAGATAACTCTCGGTCTAATGCGGTTAATACCTGTTCCGATTCTCGCTTGGAAATATTCTCTCTACTTGAGCCGTTCTTAAACTCATCACTTACAATATTCCTTATACTCTGGAGTACACCGACCCCATCGATTATCTGATTAATTTGTCTCAACTGAGACTTAGACAAGTGTCCATTAAAATCAAAATTATCAATTATGTCGCGATAGGGTATTACGTATAGGTATTGGATTGATTGAGTTTCTCTTAATGGTCGTCTTGAGAACTTTTTAAACGCTTGCTTTAGCTCCTTTAAACTCGAGGCTCCTGAAATTCGAGCATCACCTGAAGCTGAATAGATAATGGATATATTCAGTTCTTCCGCCTTACTCGATTCTTGATTACTAAGACTGACTCCCCCTTCTAATTTAGAACGCATATACTTAACGGCAAGATTGATGTTATGCTCACGTTTCTTACCCTTATAAGTCGAACTTGCTGAGAACGTACCAACTCCCCTAAACTCGCGACCTTTTTGTATTCCAATGATCAATGAGTCGCCGCAGTCTTTAACAAATTTGTTGATTCGTCCTCTAACAACGGCCTCATATGCGGCAGCCCCTTTATCATTTAGAAGTAAATTTTTTGACGGATCAATAAAGGTTGGAGCCGCCATATCTGAGTATCTGGCATAAGCGGACTTAGAGTTAAGCTTACTTCTTAATTTTTCCTCAAAACTTGTATCATAGGCTGCTGAAACCTTACCAACACCAAAGTTAATTGAAGCTTTGACATTTACATCATAGGCACTGTCTCGAGTAACTTCATTAAGAGAGCTGACCATTTTAAAAGTATTACTTGAATTTTCGTTAGAGCCTTTAACTCGTTGAGAAAAACCGTTTACGCATTGTTCTTTTATCATTCCACTTCGAGAGTCATATCCCAAGAACATTTTTATTGGCGTATTCGACGGCGCTCGTATTTTTCGAATTTCACTTTGTGGATACGCATTAGCGTTGCTAACATTAAACAAGCACGCCACAAGTAACATGTTTATCGCTATGCTGAATCGTCGAAGTAGTTCCTTTTGTCGTAAGTTTTTATGACATAACTTCGCTATTGATTTACTAAGCACAAAGATAATTTGTGAAAAGACAAATTGTGAAACCTTTGGAAATGGAATAAACGAGCGCATTAGAACTTTTCCCTTAGATGGTGTATCAGCATCCGAGCGATCTAACTGACGACTTTGTCAGTTAATAACCTTGATTAAAATCTAATCTTACAGAAAGTTAGACCGAGAAACTGTTAAAAAAGCTCTCTAAAAGTGCTCACAAAGTGCTCATTGGACTTGATGAAGAGGTATCGATTAAGTATCGAATCGTTAACGTTTTAAAAGTTATTTCCAGAGTTTGAATACAGTAACAAGAAAATTGTAGTACATAAGTTTACTCAATAAATACTGTAATGATTAAGCCTAAACAACACCACGACTATTAATTCGGTGAACTATTAGGCCTATAGCGACGATTTTAGTTGTCGCAAGTTTAGAGACTTTCTTCTCTAAGCCAAAGCTGTGAAATGAGATGTTCCAATGCTTGCGATTGATGACGACGAAAAGTACTAAATCCCATATTATAATAGTCTGCGAGTTGTGTTTGAGGAACCTTATCATGAATATATCGATGAGCAAGTAAGTCAGCCCAGATACTTGTTTTTTTATGATCTTTCATTTGCTTAACGGTATCGTTAATCAAACTCTTTAAGTAGGTAATTCTTGCTAGTGGGTTGTTAGCGGTAGCATCCAAGATTTTGCATTGGCTTAAAAAGCTCTCATTCCACTGCTGCGGCTTATGATAGCTTTTTATAATTCCATTTAAATGGAAATAGAACTGTGATCGCTCCAACCTCGCATGAACACACTCGTGTTCATAATTTTCCGAAGTGGTAATCGATGTTGGATGGATCTCGTTTTTGGGATTGTCGGGGGACTTGAGGCTTTGAGAAATCCGCGGGGCGATAATGCTCGATATACTCTCCATAAACCATTCGTGCTCTTGTTTAAAGAAATTCGCTTCGGGATGCTCTGAGTCCATTACACCTATCGCTTCGCCTTGAAAACGAATGGGTACAGCTAATTCAGAGAGACGATGCTCGTCATCTACGATGTAATTTGACGCTTGCGAAGTATCAGAAACTAACTGGTTACTCACTTTGCGTGCCGCACTTCCCACAATTCCTTGCCCTTCGGCTAATCTTAAAGGCGATACAATCCCTTCATCAGGACAGAGCTTCTTACCATGTGCAGCCACTTGGACTAGATAATTATCTGAATCACGCAAGTAAATCACATAGTCTTCAAGATGCAAACTATCAACAACTGATTCGCAGGCGAATTGACAAAGTGCTTGAGCAGATTGAATTGAATCAACATCGCGGCAAAACGAAGCAATGTTATTGATTGAGATATCCATTGATTGAACTCTTCTTCCTTGAGCAATTTCGGTAAGTTAGCATACACAACTGAGCTTTTTTACCTACTTTTGCCGATAATTCTGTGAGAAATATCTGATCCAAGTTCAATTATCTCATCCCTATATCAAATTACCTCTTTTTGGCGATAAATTCCCTTTAGATTGAAAACGCGCAATAGCTAAGTAAATAATTACTTTGCTCTTCGTCAGATTACCTCTATAATCACCACAAATACTAAATGTGACACAGTTCACATTTAGTGTTTAAGCATGTTAAGTGGAAAATTAGGGAGCAGATGCCTTATGAAGGAACGAATTATTCGCTTCGAGGCGCCGAAAAATAACCAGAAAATAAGGGAAAATGCGAGTCACCAGGACGAAATACACAGCGTCTATATGGGTGAAGAACGCAGAAATGAGCGCCGACGGGGACATCAAAATCAACGCGTTGAAGTTATGCTCAAAAACTTTGGCTTAGATAGACGGTTACGCCAGGAGCGTCGAAACGCTAATTCTTCTTGGTTACTAACCTCAAGTAAAGTCGCTAACCTCAAGTAAAGTTTCTAACCTCAAGTCATGTGGCTAGCCGTAGAATCTTTGCGACTTGACGGTCAAACCCTAGATAATCGCTACTAAAGCGTTTTTCAACGCCATCCTTTGTTATCTATAGTTACAACAAGCCACCACCCAATCGCCCGCTAAAAATCCAACTCTTTCTTGAGTTTTAAGTTCGATCGCTTCATTATTTGCCTTGGCTCCAATAGTTCAAGATCCTGGACTAATTCGTGGGTTTAATATTTAATCAATTAAAACCCGACCAAAGCTATCGCTATGAACAAAATCTTCAATTGGGGAATTATCGGACCGGGAGCAATTGCTCATAAATTTGTTGAGGCGCTTAAATTCTTGCCACAAGCGAGTTTACAAGGCGTTGTCTCCACTAACCTCGAAAGTGCACAACGTTTTGCGCGACAATACAATATACCGATAGCAACTAACCAACTTAATGAGTTACTCGACTCTGATGTAGATGCGGTTTATATCGCCACACCCCATCATGCGCATTGTCAACTGACGGTCGATTGCCTAACCAATGGTAAAGCCGTTCTTTGCGAGAAGCCACTTGCGGTTAACCACAAGCAAGTTTCAGAGATAATTGAAGCAGCTAAGACTCATAACTGCTTTCTAATGGAAGCACTGTGGACGCGCTTCTTACCACACATTGAAAAGCTTATTGAACAAGTCAACACAGATACCTTTGGTAAAATCGCTTTTATTGACAGCAACTTTGCCTTTAAAACAGAGTATCCGCCAGGACACCGCTACAATAATCCCGCATTGGCTGGCGGCAGCTTACTCGATATTGGCATTTATCCAATTTTTCTCTGCTATTTATTACTTGGGAAGCCGACCCAGATTAAAGCAGATGCCTTGCTGAATGAACAAGGTGTCGATAGAACTTTACAAGCGTTGTTAAAGTTTAAGGATGACGCAAGAGCAAATATTTTTTCGTCCTTTCATTTTAACGGCGGTGCTAAAGCTCACATCTACAGTTGTACTGGATGTGCAATCCACATAAGTGATAAGTTCAACACCCCCAGTAATATGATTTTAGAAAATGCGAAAGGAGAACAAAAAAACATTGAAATACCATTTGATGGAAACGGATTTAACTATCAAATTGATGAAGTTCATCGATGTTTGGTACAGAAAAAACTTCAAAGTAACATGTGGAGCTGGCAAAATAGTTTAGATTTAGTCGATATTATGGATCAGGTGAGAGCGAATATATCGTTGAAGTACCCGTTCGAGTGACTCGGTATCAGTCGATAGGTTTATTGATATTGCTAACTTGGAATACTCAACTAAACTCAAATGAACTTCTCCTTTGCTGTTTACTTGTCCCGCTCTGCCAATCGCTGTGCTAAGTTTAATCTTCCCTAGGAATTGCTTGTTCCTCCATTTAAGCTGAAATTCGATAACCTAGAGGGAAACTCCATTTTCAGAATATAAATTATAGACAGATTAACAAACAATTAATAATGTATGGATAATCTATAAAATACTGGACATCCCCCTATCATAAATAGAAAAGATAACGATAACCACAAAATCGACTCTTGCCACCCAAAATCAAAGTAGAAGTTTCTTTACTCAGTTTGCTTCAAGCACTAGCTTTCATCTGCTTTCCTAATTTTTGTTACGTTAACTATCCTTCTTTTTTAAACTCGACTAAACCATTTTTAACGGTTTAAATTGTCAAGCTACTCACCATACACGAACTAGAGTTTAGCAAGTTAAACATTTTTTTTTGGCTTTACTCTTTTTCTTTGATTGTCAGCGCCATTTCATTTTCAAAACATACCCATTTTGAATTAACCGCGCTAATAAATATTTTTCTAAATATAATTTCACCGCCTGGCTCTTTTCGTATACCAAAAAAATTCGTCGGCTTTTCAACACTTCGATCCCAAATTAAAACTTCCTCGGCGCCGATTTCAATATCACCACCAAAAATTGACACATAGCCATTGGTAAGTTGCAGGTTATCTTTTTGAATTCGAGGCGCATTCTCTTTAATAAAACTGAGCAGTTTTGGGTCAACTTTTGATGAAGCTAGACTACAATTCATCCCTTTAACAGCTTCAGCTTCTGGTAGCAACGAATCGCGATTTGGTTCGCTAAAAGCTTCCAACTTAGACTTACCTCCCTGGATAGCTTGTTGGCTTTTTATCGTTTTACTTTTTTCAGTAGGATTTACTGTATCCGCAGCAACAAACGAAGTAAAGATTAGTAATACAAAAAGCCCCAATAAATATTTGGTTTTCACTGTTTCCTCACAGTCGATATTACGAATTATTATTTTCTTATATGAATGGAATAAATTGACTAGAAGCTAGTAAGCTGGAGCGATTTGCTCCAGCCCAAGGATTTAGAATAAATATTATTACGCTAGTAAATAC
Organism: Aliikangiella marina; assembly: GCF_007004765.1. Classification (GTDB taxonomy): domain Bacteria; phylum Pseudomonadota; class Gammaproteobacteria; order Enterobacterales; family Kangiellaceae; genus Aliikangiella; species Aliikangiella marina. The sequence continues at coordinate 451,062 of NZ_VIKR01000003.1, read as the reverse complement.
TAACGAACGATATCCATTTCTTCGATAAGATTGGTTGCACCATCAACGTATTCCATCATCCACAACATGTAACGTGAATCAACATGAATTGCGCGATTGAGCTGAGGATCATAATCCCAATCACCAATGATACTTTCGTATACCCCATCGAAAACCAATCCGACAAGTTCAGCTTTATTGTTCAAGGTAGGTGAACCAGAATTACCACCGGTAATATCCAAAGTACTTAAATAGTTAACCGGAACAGAGTCAATTTCTTTTTTATAGTAATCGCCATATTGCTTTTTCTTAACCAGGTCTAAAATTTTCTGCGGCGACTTGAACGGCCATTCACCGGTCTCTTTTTCTAATAACCCCTCTAATCGGGTAAATGGAACAGCATACATACCATCTTTTGGCGAATATCCTTTCACATTACCAAATGTGACTCGCAACGTACTGTTTGCGTCGGCATAAATAGGCAGACCTTTCGCTTTGTTGTAAGCGATAATTGCTTCCATATATTTAGGACGAACGGCGTTCAGTTTACCAGAAAGATCTTTCTCAGCATCTTCTAAAGCTTTACGGGCTTTATAAGTTTTTACTGCATATTGAATGAATGGGTCTTCACTCTTTTCAAAGTCAGCAACAGTTTTTTCCATCCAGGCTAACCGTTTTTCTTCATCACCCAATTGAGTTTTTGCATACATGCTAGAAAGTTTCTTATCCAACCGTGATTCACTATAACCATCGTCGATATTAAAGAAGCGATCTAAGTCTTTGTTACGTTGTTCAGCCGGAAGCTTTGCATAACGACTCATCAAATTCATTAACATAGCCTGATCAACCGGCGCATAATAGCGTTTACTTATCGCCTTCATCGACTGAGTAAAGCGTGTCATATCTCGCTCTTGATAACCACGTTCCCTTTCCATATCAGGTTTTTGCTTTTCCAGTGCTAACCGATATAAACGCTCAGAAGCGCTTAGCATGCTAGAAACACCAGCGAAACTTAAGATTGTGTCTCGTTGATAATTCGCATGACCCTCTTTAACCAATTCATCAAGTTCATTGATCGCGCTACTGTATTTATTTTTGCGAGATTTACTTTCGTTTACCCAATCTCTTAGCGACTTATCTAAAGCAGATTTACGTTGCTGGGTGGTTCCTTTGTAGTAGCTCTCCATCATGCTACCGCGATTTTTCTCGTAGTTAGCTAGTCCGGCAATTAAGCTTTCATAACCAATACGCTCGTTGCTACCTTCTTCGGAGTTATCCTTAATCGACTTAATTAACGATCCCATTAACTCTTTGGTTAACGCATAACTCTCAGTAAAAGTATTTTTAACTTCGTTCGCAGTTCGGTAACGGTTAGTTCGACCGGGATAGCCAATGACCATCACATAATCACCATCTGATACACTCTCAGCATTGACTTTAAGGTGGTGCTTTGGCTGGTAAGGTACATTACTTTCACTATAATCCGCGGGTTTGCCGTCTTTACCAACATAAGCACGATAAAATGCGTAGTCACCGGTATGACGTGGCCACATCCAATTATCAATATCGCCGCCGTACTTACCAACATTTCTTGGAGGCGCATGGACCAAACGAACATCACGAATCATTAATTGTTTAAACAAGTAATACTCTAGACCACCATGGAAATTAACCACAGAACAGCGAAAATCTTTATTAGACTCACACTCAGCAACTAACTGCTTTTGAATCTTATCGATATGCTGATATCGCTCAGTGCCTGTCATGTTGTCAGTAATACCGGATTTAACTTGTTTAGTGACTTTGACAATATCTTCAGTAACGTAAACACGCGAGCCAGGCGACGCTTGAACTTCATCTTTAAATTCTTTGGCTAAAAACCCATTCTCAAGAATATTATTTTCTTTAGTAGAATTATGAACAATCGAACCGTAAGCGCAGTGGTGATTGGTAACCACAAGCCCTTTATCAGAAACAAATGATGCTGTGCAACCGCCCAAGCTAACAATTGCTCCCATCGGGAAGCCAGTTAAATTAGTGAGATCTTTAGCGTTGAGTTTAAGCCCTGCTTTTTTAAGATCCTTTGAGATTTCAGGAAGTTGATGAGGCTGCCACATTCCCTCATTAGCAATGGCAACATTGATGCCCATCGCCGCCGCGATTAGTAATAGTTTTTTCATGGATTACTCTTATTATTAAAATAGTCAAATTGATAGGGTCAGCTATCATTCTAAAGACCTAGTATCAGCCGAGCAAGCTTGGAAAGTGTGAAATGGTAAAATTAACGTTACAAGATTTAACGTCGTGGATTAGGATTAACGATTACTGGACAGACCTCTCTGACAAAGGCTATTAATTGAATCGTTTAGAAATAGATACTGTTTATTTTAGAGTTTATTTTTACCATCAAAAAAAACTACTGATAAATCTCTAGAACTTAAACTGTCGACACAGCCTAAATTGATTCGGTATCGACCAGGTTCGTAAATCGAGTCATGAAAAGGATAGATACCACAATTTTTGCAAAAATAGTGATTTACATCGTTGTCGCCCCAATGATACACGCTAAGATTATCTTCGCCGGCCAATAAGGTAAACTGACTTCTCTCATAGTACTGTGCTGACATAATCGCATTTTTACGAATGCAGATAGAGCAATTACATTGCAAAGCGTTTTTGATTTCATCGCTTTCAAACTCAAACACTATTGCCTTGCAGTGACAACTTCCACAATATCTCATCGCTAACTTCCCGATAAGTTTTACAAACCATTTTAGTTCATTAAAAATAGATAACACCAATAGGCCGCGATAATCATCTGTACGGCGAAAGCCGTAAAACGAATAGTTACCGCAGTCGCAGAGATCGAAGTTAAGTGAATGACACTTTGCATAATTCTCGCTGCTAATAGCACTAAGGCTAATGAATCTGTGATTTGCACTTTATCAGCAGCTATAGCGACTAACAACAAACCACCAAAAATTGGAAAACTTTCTAAACAGTTGCCTAGTGCTCTTGCAAGTCGCTGCATAAATGGACTTAAACCGGCGTTTAAGGCATCAAACTCATTCGCGTTTCTTTCACCGGTTAAAACAATTTTGCTACGAATTACCTCCATTAAAACCAGTAGAAAAAGTGTCCATGCGATATATCCAACAAGCGCTGTAAAAGTATAAGACATACGAATTCCTCGATTATTCTAGTTGTGCTCAAAATGACTATATCGAGTCAACTAGATCGCCGCAATAAGATTTATTTTCGGATCTTTCTCTAAGACTTAAATACCATGTGACGAAAGACAAAAAAAGCCGCGACATGCGCGGCTTTTTTAAAGCTGATAAGCAAATTAATAATTGGCTTATTCGTTGCTTCCTTCAGAGTTTCCAGCTTCAGGTGCAGCAGGCGCCTCTTCTTTAGGCGCTGGTGGATCAAGTAAGACTTTCATACTCAAACGAATTCGGCCTTGACGATCGATCTCAAGTACTTTGACATCAACTTCTTGACCAACTTCTAAATGGTCAGAAACTTTATTTACCCGCTCGTGTGCGATTTGAGAAATATGGACAAGACCCGTCTTGTTACCCATAAAGTCAACGAATGCACCAAAGTCAGCAATTTTAGCAACCGTACCAGTGTAAACCTTACCTTCTTCAACATCTTCAGTGAGTTCTTTAACCCGCTGAACAGCAAGATCAGAAGCCGTTTTCTCTACCGCAGCAATTTTAACAGTGCCGTCTTCTTCAATTTCAATCGTCGCGCCGGTTTCTTCCGTAAGCGCTCTGATTGTTGAACCCCCTTTACCGATAACATCACCGATTTTTTGTGGGTCAATTTTGATTGAAGTAATACGTGGTGCGAATGGAGAAATATCATCACGCGCTGAACCGATAGCTTCGTTCATCACCTTAAGGATGTGCAAGCGACCGCCTTTTGCTTGATGAAGCGCTTTTTCCATGATCTCCTGGTTAATACCTTCGATCTTGATATCCATTTGTAATGCAGTGATACCTTTTTCAGAACCCGCCACTTTAAAGTCCATATCACCCAAGTGATCTTCATCACCTAAGATGTCTGAAAGCACAACGTAGTTGTCACCTTCTTTCACAAGACCCATTGCGATACCAGCAACAGGTGCTTTAACCGGTACACCCGCATCCATCAATGCCAAGCTTGTTCCACACACAGAAGCCATAGAGCTTGATCCGTTTGATTCAGTAATTTCTGAAACAACACGAATGGTGTATGGGAATTCGGCTTGCGAAGGAATCACTGCTTGAGTGCCACGCTTAGCTAATTTACCGTGACCAATTTCACGACGCTTAGGTGCACCCATAAAGCCAGCTTCACCCACACAGTATGGCGGGAAGTTGTAATGCAACATGAAAGTGTCTTTTGACTCACCTAACAGACCGTCAACGATTTGTGCATCACGTTCAGTACCTAATGTAGCAACAACTAACGCTTGGGTTTCACCACGAGTGAAAAGCGCAGAACCGTGTGTACGAGGAAGTACACCAGTGCGAATGTAAAGTGCGCGAACCATATCATGTTCACGACCGTCGATACGTGGCTCACCTGAAATGACACGAGTACGAACCACAGATTTTTCAGTTTTAGAAAAAGCCGCTTTAACGTCTTCTTCAGCAGGAGAATCTTCAGCTTCAGTGACTAATGCGGCAACCGTTGCATCTTTAATTTCAGCAAGCTTCGCTTGACGCTCCATTTTGTCAGCAATGCCGTAAGCAGCAGTAATCGCTTCTTTTGCGTTTGCTTCAACTTGCTCGATAACAGCAGTGTTTTCTTCTGGTGCCGTCCAATCCCACTTCTCAGTGCCGACTTCATCAGCAAATTCCTGAATCGCTTTAATGGCAACTTGCATTTCTGCAAAACCAAACATAACAGCGCCTAACATAACTGATTCGGATAATTCTTTTGCTTCTGACTCAACCATCAATACTGCATTTTCAGTACCAGCAACAGCAAGATCCAACTCTGAATCTTCCATTTCTTCCACAGTACCGTTTAATAAGTATTCACCGTTTTTGTAACCAACGCGCGCTGCACCCACTGGACCATTGAAAGGTAAACCAGACACAGCCAATGAAGCAGAAGCACCTAAAAGGGCAACGAGTTGTGGGTCGATTTGTGGGTTAACCTGAATAACCGTACAAATGATTTGTACTTCGTTTTTGAAGCCTTTCGGGAACAATGGACGTAATGGGCGATCGATCAATCGCGCTGTTAAAGTCTCGCCATCAGAGGGTCGATTTTCTCGCTTAATAAAACCGCCAGGAATTTTGCCTGCCGCGTAACGCTTCTCTTGATAGTTAACCGTAAGTGGGAAGAAGTCTTGACCAGGTTTAGCTTCTCTTTTACCGACAGTTGAAACTAAAACCGTTGTACCTTCTACATCTATGATGACGCAGCCTGACGCTTGACGGGCGACTTCGCCAGTTTCTAAAGTAACCGTATGATTACCGTATTTAAATGATTTTTTTATAGGATTCACTTTTATTCCTTATTTTTTAATTTTTAGCTAGTTAATGTCTGCCTAGACTATTCAGTTAAAAGCTTGCTCAAACCTTATTAAACTTTCAATTGAATAACCTAGGCATTCGTTTGATATTTCTCTGCTACAGCTCAACTAACAAAACAATATGCAGAAAATTTTCGAGGTAAGTTTAGTCCATTCAGTGTGGGAATGGGTAACAATTCGTCACCCCGAGAACAACAAAAAGGGGCGCTAGGCCCCTTTTTTAAAGATTCATCGCTTATCGGCGTAAACCTAGACGACCAATCAAAGAAGTGTATCTGTCTTGATCCTTTCCTTTGAGGTAGTCAAGTAACTTACGACGCTGGCTAACCATTCTTAGAAGACCACGACGTGAGTGGTGATCATGAATGTGCTCTTTAAAGTGACCTTGCAAGTGGTTGATCTGATGGCTTAATAAAGCAACCTGAACTTCAGGAGAACCTGTATCGCCTTCTCCACGTGCATATTCTGCAATAATCTCTGATTTTGCTTCAGCAGTTAGTGACATTGAATTTACTCCAAATTTAAGACCGCTCTATGACTTTCAGCCATTTGTTGGTCTAGTTAACATCAATCGACACAGCCAATCACTAATTCAGCCATGCCAGGAAGCGCGCATTGTACAGCAGCCAATGATCGCAAGCAAGCGCCAGAGCGCCCTAAAACTCAAGTATTTGAATGCCTTGGGCTAAAATATCAGAAGGAGATGAACCGATCAAAAAGTCGTGTCTACCTGGAAGTAGAATTCGCGACCCACTGCGTTGTAATAACCACTGCCGTTGATAAAAAATGGCCAGGTCGTTTGAGTCGGGTCTTGAGGTGGTGCTTCGTTACCTAAGTTATTGATCCCCATAATAATTCTTGTGTAATCACCAATTTCGTAACGACCACTCACGCTCGTTGTGGTCCAAGAATCAACAAACTCTGTTTTATCGCAGAAACCATTACAGAACGCGCCGCCGAGTTTATCGACATAGTTGAGTCGGAATGTTGCTCCCCAACGCTCCTTGTCCCAGTCCATCACAAAGTTAGCGCGGTACTCTGGTAAAAATCCAAGCTCAACATTCTCAATTCGACGAGAACCGTCCGCGAACTGGGTAACAAACTCATTTACTCGAGTAATATTTAAACTGGTAGACCAGACACCTGAGTCATTTCGCCAGTCATAATTGATGATGAGATCGATTCCAGAGGTATCTTGCTCTGCAAAATTTACTGCGTTGGACTCAATGAACGCGCTTGAACCAAATAAAGTCCCGGCACCATCTCTTACGACGTTCTCACAGAGAAGTCCTTGGAAAGTGCATAAATTAACAATGGATTGCGGGTTTATCGCGGTAACAACTTCATCAAGCTCGACTTGGAAATAATCAATCGAAAGATCAAGCCCGTTATCAAACTCTAAAACAAACCCAAGATTTAAATTACTGCCTTCTTCTTCTTTCAAGTCGATATTCGCACCAGTAAGCAGCGACACTGACTGGATTAACGTCGGCGAACAGTCTGGGGCAGTAATATCGGTACAAGGTAGCCCATTTGTGTCAACTAAGAACTCAGGGTCCAAAATATCAATAAAGCTCTCGGTTTGCCCACCGAAAAGTCGTTGCATATCTGGCGCTCGGAAGCTGCGTCCCCAAGAAAAGCGCGTTAAAAAGTTTTCATTAGCCCGATAAGCCATTGCAATTCGGGGGCTGACAGCACTATTCACACTTGAAGCATCATCATAATCATCCCAGCGTAATGCGATGTCTAATTCAAACTTATCGCTGAAAGGAAAGCTCAGTTCGCCGCCAATACCCAAGTGATCTCGTTCACCGCCACCGGAGGTTTGGCCATCAAATGCATCGCCTTGCAACACCAAAGGATCTGGATTATCGCGGTACTTTTCGTTCACATATTCGAGGGCTAATGCAAATTGAATTGGTCCAGCATCCAGACTAACAGGGAGGTCACCACTGATTGAGAAATCAAACACTCGATTGCTTGAATAAGATTCTTGATTTGCATTAAAGGTCAGCGCATTGACTACCGATTGAGGAATGGTTTCAAACAAGTCCAACCCATTGTCGACCGCGGAGTTTAAAGCGCTAAGCAAAATGTTATTGCTATCGGAATCTAACTCAGTGCGGTTAAACGATAACCCCATTTCCCAGTCATATTGGCCGTTAGCAAAGCTCCCCTCGAGGCCAAGTAACATGTTAATGGAATTATTTTCTATTTTGGTTTGTCTTGGACCAAACTCGACTAGACGGCGGACAAAGACCCCTGGTTCTTCAAACGCACTGCCGGTGGTGGGGTTGTTAACCGCCCCTGGAGGCAAAATCGCCCCATTATTCAATACAGCGGTTCCAAATCCATTAAATAGTGCGCCACCATAAAAATTAGGTTCAGCTTGTGTATCCGTCTCAGAATTTGAGTACCCGATTCTGCTAAACAAAGTTAAATCAGGCGTAACCTCATAGGACAAGCGAGTCATTAAAGAAAACTTGTCTTGCGGCGCGATCAACTGACGATAAGGAGCGCGATCAAACCCGCACCATAACTCGCCTGAAGAAAAAACAGAGACATCAACATCCGCGATAGAAAGACCACCGATGGGGTCATTAGCGGTTCCGCAATCAGGGTGTTGGTAAACAAATCCGCTGTTTAATCCCAAGAAACTCACCCCACCAGCGCTATAACTACCTGAAGCATCTGCAACATCAGAGTTTGCATAGTCCCGTTGCGTGGCCAGTAAAGCGTCTTGACTCCAGATATCGAAAATTAAATCGATTTGAGTGTCGCCGTTACGCGCTCCGGTCATAAGGTTATAACGGTGATTGGTAAACCCTCCGTCGGAAGTATCACCAAATCGATAATTCATCGAGATGCCTTCAATATCTTTACGAGTAATAACATTGATGACACCTGACACAGCATCGGAGCCGTAAACCGCTGAAGCACCGTCAGTGAGCACATCAACACGTTCTATAAATGCAGTCGGAATTGACGATAAATCGACGAAATTGCTGGTACCGTTAATCCCTACGGGGTATATCGGTAAGCGTCGTCCGTCGACAAGTACAAGGGTATGACCAAACCCAAGGCCGCGAATATTGACTGAAGATGCTGCTGGCGTGAATCCGAAGGTAAACGAATTATCAACCGTGCCGCCAGTGTTCTGGGTGATACTGTCAATCACATCTTTCGCACTTGCAAAACCTTGCTTATCAAACTCCTCTCTTGAAATGCTGAGGATTGGCTTGAGGTTATTCAGATCGACTTTCTTAATTCGGGAGCCTGTGACAACAACTTTTTTCTCTTCTTCTTCTTTGAGAGTGCTATCTTTAGAATACGCAGGCGAAGAGAGCCCGAAGCCACACAGCGCTAGCCATGTAGTCAGGGTGCTTACTTTAAATCTAGATTTCAGCAGGTTATCTTTTTGTTTTGAATTCAGCTGAATTTGATTATTTAACAACTTACTTTGACCTTCATATCCCCAAGACGAGTAAGATAGCAAATTTCTATATTATGCGCAGTTATTACTCCGCAGCCATAATCATACAAAATGTGCTCCATTTAAATAGTAATTATTCACGATTTTTGTTGAATTGTTGACTCTTTTCTCAACATCTCATTAGTAAATAATAGCGTTTCCTTTTACGCCATGAGATAAAAAATATCGCTTTTGCGATAAAAAAAGATATTTATTCAATTTTTTTGCGACCATTGCGAAGTACTTCACGTCTAAATCAATAGAGCCGCGCACTCTGCTGACGACATACTTTGTGACAAACGGAAAAACTTTAACCGATTGCCATCATTATAATGAAAGTCAACAGGTAGTGTGCTGAACCCTTAGGACCAAGCGTGATTCAGCGCGTTGATTATGCCGGAGATACAACAAAAATGGGTACTATTAATATGGCAGCATTAGAACCAGAAATCACTTCAATCACTTTTTCTGATTACTTTCGCCTTGATCCTGACACGCAAACCCTAACCACAGACTGTAAAGTTTTTCATCTTCGCAGCAAATTATGGCAGCTATTCATTCATTTAATTAACAATCCAGACAAACTAGTGACCCGCGAACAGCTTATCCACGATATATGGCTGGGTAATCACTACACCGGTGAAAAAGGCCTCACTCACGCTGTCTGCCACCTTCGTAAAGTTTTAAAAACCGGCAATATTCCTGCGCGGATAATCACTGTACCAAAGAAAGGCTACATGCTGACCAACTCTGTTGCCGCCAACCAAGCATCAGCCAGTATAGCAAGTCCTCGGCCAATCCTAGTCAACGCAGAACAGGCTGAGCCAGTCAAAAAATTTCACGCCGGATATCCCGTTAGTTAACCCCATCTATTTTGGGGCTTAGATTGAAACGGTCAGCATTGGCTCGCTGGCCTAAATGAATCGAGCCTGATATAAATCAATTGCTTCAGCATTATAATAGTTTTATCATATCGAAAATTCTCTAAATAAGAAATTCGCTATGACACTCAACGAACTCAGGTATGTAGTAGCGGTAGCCCAGACTCAGCACTTCAGTAAAGCGGCTGAGGCTTGTCATGTCAGTCAACCTAGCTTAAGTATTGCAGTTAAGAAGCTTGAAGAAGAGCTCGGGATTACCATTTTTCAGCGTGGCAAGCGACAGGTCGAGGTGACTCCCGAAGGCGAAGCTGTGGTTCAGCAGGCGCAAAAGGTTATCGAAGAGGCTGAAAAGCTTAGCTATCTGAAGAGTGTACAAAAAAGTCCGCTCGAAGGAGTGCTTAAAATTGGCGCAATTTTTACGATAGGTCCATACCTCTACCCTTCCCTGGTTCCTTATATGCGAGAAAAGCATCCCAAAATGCCGCTCCATATCGATGAGGACTACACCGAAAACTTACGTAAGAAGTTACTAACTGCAGAAATTGACATCGCCGTGCTTGCGCTACCGTTTTCAGATCCCGCTATCGAAACACTTGAAGTCTATGACGAAGACTTTATGCCGCTGTTTTATGATGGGCATCCTTTCTCAGAAGCCTCATCAGTAAGTGTCAAAGACATTGCAGGGAAAGATTTAATCATGTTGGGTAAAGGTAACTGTTTTAGAGATCAGGTTATTGCGGCTTGTCCTAATTGTTTCTCACCCAATTCGAATAACGAGGATTGGGTCGTGGGAAGCTCACTTGAAACGATTCGCCATATGGTCGCGATGAAATTAGGAATTACCGTTATGCCAGTGACCGCGCTGGCCAAACAAACTGACTACCCTGGATTAGACTCTCGACCGTTTGCTGATCCAGTCCCCAAACGCAGAGTCATCTTAGCCTGGCGCTCTAGCTTCCCAAGAAAAGAAGCAGTTAAGGTGGTCGCTGAATCTCTTCAGCACGCGCTGGCAGGCCAAGTCGACCTCTTGCCGTTGCAACAAGACAGTTAACCAGACCGCTAAATTGCAATCAAAGCTCGCATCAATTGGTGTCGACGTTCTCAAGGGAGTCGGCCCCAAAATACAAGAAAAACTCGCTAGGTTAAGTATATTTAACCTGGAAGATTTGCTGTTCCATTTACCAACCCGCTATCAAGATCGAAGCCGAATCCACCCTATTGGTAGTTTATTACATGGCCAGACCGCGCAAATTTGTGGTGTCATAGAAAGTGCCAATATATTGTTCGGCAAGCGACGTTCATTGGTCTGTAAAATATCGGATGAAAGCGGCAGTTTGGATATTCGGCTTTTTTACTTCTCCATGGCTCAGAAGAAGCAGTTTGTCGCCGGTCAGTACATTCAATGTTTCGGCCAAGTGAGTCATTTTGGCCGTAACTTCGGCATGATTCATCCGGAAATGACCTTCTTAAAAGACAATCCACAGCCAAAATTGGAAGAAGGTCTTAAAGCGATTTATCCAACCACAGAAGGGCTGCAGCAACGCACTTTACATAGCATTATGGCTCAAGCACTCAATTATCTGTCAAGAAATCAAGTTACTGAACTGCTACCGAATAGTTGGCTCGAAAAACTCAAGTTTCCACCACTTAAAGATGCGCTGCTTACGCTTCACCACCCCCCCCTTGAAGTCTCTCTCGATGCACTGGAAAACGGTGAACACCCACTAATCAAAAGGCTGGCTTTCGAAGAGCTTGTTGCGCAACATATTGCCTTACAGCGAATAAAATCCAATACCCGTTCACATAAAGCGATAAGCATTGCTCCGGCCACCGAAATACGTGACAGATTCGAAAAAGACTTACCCTTTAGTCTTACCAGTGCCCAACAAAGAGTCATTCATGAAATCGCTAATGACATGAAAAATGATTACCCAATGATGCGCCTGGTCCAAGGCGATGTCGGATCGGGAAAAACCCTCGTTGCGGCAATTAATATGCTTTCAATTGCTGCTCAAGAAGATTTGCAGTCTGCACTTATGGCGCCGACTGAAATCCTCGCCGAACAGCATTACAAATCATTTAAAACTTGGTTTGAGCCGCATGGAGTAACAGTCGTTCTACTCACCAGTAAGATGCCGGCCGCTGAAAAAAGACAAGCGCTCTCAACTATCGAAAGTGGCGAGGCAAAAATGGTGATTGGAACTCACGCCTTATTCCAAAATAAAGTAACCTTTAAAGGATTAGCTTTGGTGGTAATCGATGAGCAACATCGGTTTGGGGTAGAACAACGAAAGACACTGCTAGAGAAAGGGTTTCAAGCCAACAATGGCCAACATCAACCCCATCAATTAGTAATGACCGCCACGCCCATCCCGCGAACCTTAGCACAAACAGCTTTCGCTGATTTGGATCTATCAATCATTGACGAACTCCCACCAGGGCGCAAACCGATTCAAACAGTCGTCATCAGTGATGCAAAAAGGGAACAAGTTATCGAACGAGTAAAGCAAGCTTGCATGACCGATAAGCGGCAAGTGTATTGGGTGTGTACTTTAATCGACGAGTCGGAAGAGCTCCAATGTCAAGCAGCAGAAGCAACCCATCAACAACTAAGCGAGCAATTAACACAACTCAAAATTGGACTTATTCACGGACGAATGAAACCCGCTGAAAAACAACAAGTCATGAATGCTTTTAAGCAGGGTGAGACTGATCTACTCGTTGCTACTACGGTCATTGAAGTCGGTGTTGATGTCCCGAATGCGAGTTTGATGATCATCGAAAACCCAGAGCGCCTAGGGTTATCACAACTCCACCAGCTGCGCGGTAGAGTTGGTCGGGGAGACAAAGAAAGCCATTGCTTGTTAATGTATCATTCACCTTTATCAAACAATGCCAAACAAAGACTCAACGTAATGCGAGAGTCATCCGATGGATTCGTCATTGCAGAAAAAGATCTCGAACTCAGAGGACCAGGTGAAGTGTTGGGTACACGGCAGACTGGGGTTATTGAGTATAAATTTGCTGACTTAATTAGAGACAGCGAACTGCTCCCTGAAGTCTATGCTTGCGCAGATGACTTGGCGGGGCACCACTCTGAACATGCCGATGCACTCTGCGCTCGTTGGGTTAAAGTCGGCGAGCAACTGAGCCGAGTTTAGCCATCAAACGAATGCCTGATGGAACTATTGTTAGCGCATCTTGAAGCTAATGCACCACTCCGATTTCGGCACGATCCAATTTCTGCTTCTACTTCAATGGGGCTATTCAATTTACTCTTCAGTTAATATATCGAAGTAAGCTTTATTTGACATCATGATGGCTTGAGTGCCTTTTAAAGAAAACTCAAAACCACAAAGAGTGAAGCGACTTTTCTTGGCGATTCCCTCTAGCATTACTCTAGTATCAACGGGTGAAAAATCAGCATAGTAGTCACCTTGATTTTTTACTTCTACCTGCATCGTTCGATAGCTATCGCCGCCATTAAAACGCAATTCGAAGCAACTCCTATCGCCTTTACCGGTGACGGCAGACCATAGCTCACCATCCTTCATAATATCGCCTTGCCAAGCAACAGTAAGCGACTCATTTTGATCTAACATTATCCAAAAGTTGTCAGGCATTTTGATTTTATGAAGCCTTTCGCGTACAGATTGAGTTTGCACAACGGATTCCTCGGTTTGCCTCTCATCACTTGGCTCTTCCGGCCAGGCTAAGAAAACAACCAATATTGTCATCACCGCAAGAGCGCTGCCGATTGAGAGCATTTTATTTGCTAAAAACCAATCTCCAAGTTTTTGCTCGAAACTACTTTGATTGGTGGGGGCGTAATGAGCAGAATGGAATCGGTTGGTCGCAGCCAAATCGGGTTCAATTGATTGGCTGGGCGGAGATTGCCTACCTTCGATATTATTATTCGCCGAATTAACGGACTCTTCAGCACTCGCATGACCAGCCGCAAGTGTGGGCTCAATTCGATCGTAGAAGCGTCGTTCGGCTGCTTTTTCTCGACTTTCTTCGTCAAATACAGGGCCATGATATCCAAGGTAGTATTGTCTATCACGACGAACTCGCGCATTACTGATAGTCGTCATCGCTAACGTTACTAAAATGGATAAAATAAGCAGTGCATAAGCTGCACCATGTTCAATGAAAGTAATCCCTAGTACAGAAAGCCAATAAACTAAAGTCGGAATAACCGCGTAAGGGGTTGCGAACCCGGCGTCATGAATTCTGCGCATTGAAGAAGCGGTCAATATAGGCGTTACACAGAGCAACAATAAAACTAAAAGTACTGGAGCTTTCAACAAGACCGGGCTGAGCAATATAAACAGCCCATAACAACCTAAACTTACCGCAAGGAAGCGTCGCCCGTTATCAAAGCCGCGCAGACATAGCAATGATTTTATTAGTAACACAGAAATTCCGTTAACTTAAAGCATTCTGAAAATTGGACTCATCTTAGCCGATCTTGTTACTGAAAATCTATCCTGAGATTGACAGAATGAGGGCAAATTAAACCTAGAATCAGGCAAACCTTGTGATGTTTAGCCCAATTAACGCTAATAGTCTGATAAACTAATTGAAAGAATCAATCAAACAGTTCGTTAAGCTAACTGATGCGTCTCTACGATAAATCGACGATATGAATAAAAATCTAATCATTCTGGTATTAATGCTTAGCGCCATTGGAGCAGGAATTTATTTTGCCGTGCTGCAAGATAAAAATCGAGATGATATTTTATTAGTTGAGCAGGCAATTAATAATTTTTCACAGGCGGTATCGCCACTGGAAAAACAATTTCTCAATAATCGAAAATTCCAACTTGCAAACACCAAAACAAATCTCCCTCTCAATAAAACAGGACAATCGATTGAAGTCACAACGGTTGTCGGCGTAGATAGAGTAACCCTAAGGTTTAGCGATGGCGACACAGAAGTCGCTAACAAAACTATCGTGCTTGTCCCATTTATTGAGAATAGCCAAGTTCGCTGGCAGTGCATTGAAGGCAGCATCATTCTCAGACTTCGACCGAGAGACTGTCAGCTTGGTAAGAAAATTTTGCTATCATCGGATTAAACCAAAAAATCAACTAACAATCTGACTAGATTCATCTAAACTTATAGATAAAGTTAACAGGTTTTTTAAGATGAGTCGGCGTAATATTCTCTTACAAATTCATAAAGATCTCGCTGCCGGTGATATTCGGTTGCCAATTTTGCCAGAGGTCAGTTTAAAAATAAAAAGAGAAGCGGCCGATCCCGATACCGATATTAACAAGCTCAGTAAAGTAGCTGAGTCAGACGCTGCGTTTTGTGGTTACTTAATTCAAATATCAAACTCGCCGGTCTATCGAGGCGCAGCAGAAATTCAAAAAGTTCCCTTGGCTATTGGTCGCCTTGGACTACTTAACACTAGAAACATTGCGATGACTTATGCCATTAGAGCGTTATTTGCTTACAACAACAAAAAAATGGCGACCTGGTTAAAAAAAATCTGGCAAAACAGCACCTACACTGCAGCAGTTGCCAGTGTCATTGCTGAACATATTCAAGACATCCGGTTCGATCCTGATGAAGCCATTTTGGGTGGATTAGTGCAAGATATCGGCTGTCTTCCGTTAATTGATAAAGCGGCTCAATATCCGGAACTTATTGAGGATGATTCAGCGATGTA
The DNA here is from genome assembly GCF_007004765.1 of Aliikangiella marina. Taxonomy (GTDB): domain Bacteria; phylum Pseudomonadota; class Gammaproteobacteria; order Enterobacterales; family Kangiellaceae; genus Aliikangiella; species Aliikangiella marina. The sequence continues at coordinate 435,517 of NZ_VIKR01000003.1, read as the reverse complement.
TTTTTTATTTGAACGATATGCTTCTAGCATCGGCTCAGCGATTATTCGCAAGTGGGGATTGAATGAAAAATTTATTCAAGTGGCACAATATCGAGATCAGTGGAAATACAATGAAGAAATGACCGTCAATTTAGCCGATTTAATTTTGGTATCTAAACTTCATACTTACATCGCTTTTCCTCAAAATAAAAAACTCCCGCGCATTAATCAGATTCCTGCTTTCGTTAAATTACATTTAGAAGCGGAGTTATCACCCGAAAAAAGTTTATCATTTGTTGCGGACGCTAAGCAGAGAATCAATGACACGCGACGCGCGCTAGGCGGTTAGCTTTTAATTACTTTAGCTGTTCGAAATAGCGAGCCGGTAATTCGAGGCTGATACTTTCACACAATTCAACTTGGCAAGCTAATCGATAGCCTTGTTGCAGTTCAGTTTCTGTAAAAAATTGTCTATCCGCCGGCGACACATCGCAATTACCGATTACCTTTATTCGACATAAACCACAACTTCCACCGCCACCACAACTCGAGCGAACAGCAATATTTTTTTGATTAAATAAATCCAATAAACGCATAAATTTATTGGCTTGAATCGTTACCAATTCACCTTCTCGAGAGTTTAGGTTAATTCTTTTTGTTCGGTATCGAGTCCATAAACTAAAGTCTGACCATTTAAAAGCGGAAAACAACATAAGCAAACCGCTCAGTGCAATAAAACAGGAAATAGCAGCCGCAAAAATAATTAAAGCATGATTAAAGTCATTTCGTTCTCCATAATCCATAATGTGTAACATCCAAAAAAAATCAAATAGCCGCCAAGTATCAGTTTTAGCGCCCATCACATTTCCTGTCTTGGCATCAATATAGAGACTAGTACTTTCTGCATCATTAAAATCCGCTTTCCACAAAGGCAATTGATACTTTCTTGTTTCAGTGCTTTGAACATTGATTTGACTGAGTTGTAAAAGCTCGCCATCTCCTCTAAAACGCTGCGTCGCAATTAATTTAACGGTCGACTCACTTAAACTTAATGGTTCTAAGGATTTCGAATCAAGCATGATACGTTCATTGTTAATGTTTACTTGATACACGGGGTTACCTAACAAACTATGAGTCAAGACTGTCTCTATTGCAGGATAGCGAACCTGAATTTGTTTGAGCTTGTCGAGTTCCAATAAAGGTCTAACAACATCCTGCTGGTTAATTAAATAGCGTCCAGAAACCTTTTCCTTATCGAGAAGACTAAATACAACGCCACTCAATGTCCAAATAACCAATTGAAGGCCGATAACGAGAGCGAGCCATTTGTGCACAGATTTTAACAACGACAAAGTCGTTACTTGTTTTACTTTACGATGGCCAAATGAATAAAATAGCATCCCAATACCACAGAGGGTGAGTAACAACCCCATCGTAGCGGCAATCTTCAAGAGGTTATTATTAACATCTTCTCGAGCATCGTAGTCCATTATGTGGAGCATCCACAAAAAATCAAACCACCGCCAAAGATCAGAACGAGCCCTGATCAATTCTGCGGTTTCAAAATCAAAGTATAAAGTCGAGTTTAAAAAATCATCGTAAGTTACACGCCATACTCGGCGATTTTTTCCACCAATTTCCTGAGGATAGTGATTTAATAACTGAATATTTTGTAGGTTCCCGTTTCCTACATAAATTTTTGCGGCTTTATCGGCAATATCCTGTTCACTTATCGGACGCGCGAGCTCGCCGGAACGAAGATTGTATTTTATTTTTTGGCTATCGGAAAAAAGTGTTAATTCAGGCTCATCATTAACCATCGCAAGAGAATGAAATCGATAATATTTTTCGTTTACCTTTAGATTTAAGTCTGAACTAAGTAAGTTTTCTAAGGGTTTAAGCGGCAGATCTTTTACTAGGTGATTCCCTCTCACCGTTTCGATATGAACAGCTGTCATGTACAACCCACTCAAGCACCAGATAACCGCCTGTATTCCAACGATTAACGCTAACCATTTATGAGCTTTTCGAAAAAAGAAAACACGCTTATTATTTATCATTATTATCGGCGACTTGCGACGCGCCCTTTATCAATTGTTGTTTAGCAAACACCAGAAACAACGCTGACGCAATACCCGATGAGCCGTAAATCATACACATCACCATTATCTGATATCGTGCCGCAATCAACGGCGATACTCCCGATAAAATCTGCCCAGTCATCATTCCCGGCAGAGACACTAAGCCTACCGCCAGGAGCGAATTAGTGATTGGAATGAGAGACGCACTAAAGGCAATATTTCTGGCGTTAGCATAAGGTTCACCTCTTGATAACTCAGCCGAGACTCTCTCGGCCACCAAGCTCACGCTGTTCATCGCATTGGCAAAGATCATTCCCGCTAGCGGTATCATGTATCTTGGTAAATACCAAGGGTCCAGTTTCACAACACCTTGAGTGATAACAATAAGTACCAGACCGCCACCGAGCAGAATAGCCATCAATGAATAGCCAAAAAACGCCATTCGATCGGTCTTAATGACTCCCAAGGCTATCCAGCTTGAAGCAAATACCATAACCACTAGAATACCGAAAATTAGCCAGCCACTGTCCGAATCAAAAATAAATGCTAAAACGTAACCAACCAACAAAAGTTGGCCTAACATTCTTGATACCGCGTAAACCGCATTCTTGGCATCTAAAGACCACTTAACTAGTATCCCAATTACAATAACAACTGGAATAAATGCTATCGCTAAATTCGTCAGAGAAATGGTCTGGATCGTTTCACTCATTATATGTTCGGATCAGTTAACTGATTTAATCGCCATAAATAATACACTAACGGAACCACGATTAAAGTTAAAATCAGTGCACTAATCATCCCTCCAACCATAGGCGCAGCAATACGACTCATGACCTCGCTACCAGTGCCATCGCTATAAAGTATCGGTAATAAGCCCACAATGATCGATACTGAGGTCATCATCACTGGCCTTATTCTCAGTCCTGCCCCTTCAATAACGGCCTGTTTTAACGCCGAGCGACTGACTTTGCGTTGATTCAACTTAGCGTCATTATTTAACTTGTCAAACGATTGATTTAAGTAAACCAACATAATGACTCCAATTTCGACAGCTACTCCCGCCAAAGCTATAAAGCCAACACCAACCGCAACTGAAAAATTAAATCCTTCAAGATAAATTAACCAAATCCCTCCAATCATTGCCAAAGGTAGGGTTCCCATAATAATCATCACTTCAGTAAAGCGCTTGAAACTCATAAATAGCAAAATGATAATAATCGCTAAAGTCAAAGGAACTAGATAGCTCAATTTTTCTTGCGCACGAAGCATGTACTCATATTGACCAGACCAATTTAACGAGTACCCAGGTGGTAATTGAATTTTGTCTCTTACCAATGCTTGCGCGGCTTCGACATAAGAGCCAATATCTCCTCCCTCAAGATCAATAAAAACCCATCCGTTTATTCTTGCATTTTCACTCTTAATTCCTGGTGGCCCGTCTTCAATATAAACATTCGCGACATCCGCTAACGGAATTCTTTGACCACTCGGCGTCACTATTGGCAGGAGCGCAAGTGCTTCTGGAGAGTCGCGATAGTCCTGCGGGTATCGAATATTGATAGGGTAACGTTCTAAACCTTCAACAGTGTTGGTAACATTCATCCCACCTATAGCCGTTGCTACCACCTGTTGAATATCAGCAATGTTGAGGCCAAATCGTGCAGCTTTTTCTCGACGGATATCAACTTTAATATAACGACCGCCAGCAACTCTTTCAGAATAAACTGAGGCCGTACCAGGAAGCTCCTTTAAGACTGACTCGAGCTGCTGACCAATTTTTTGAATCACATTTAAATCGGGACCAGCCACCTTTATTCCCACAGGTGTTTTAATACCCGTTGCTAACATATCAATACGAGTTTTAATCGGCATTACCCACGCATTCGTCAGACCCGGAAATTTAACGAGCTGATCTAATTCGTCAATTAAATCTTGAGTGTCAATGCCCGCTCGCCATTGGTCTTTAGGTTTTAATTGAATGAAAGTTTCAATCATTGTCAGTGGCGCGGGATCAGTCGCTGTTTCGGCACGTCCAATTTTTCCAAATACATTTTCGACTTCAGGAAGCGTTCGAATAAGCTTATCCGTTTGCTGTAACAACTCGCGAGCTTTACCAATGGATAAGCCTGGATAAGTTGTTGGCATATACATTAAATCACCTTCATCTAAAGGTGGAATAAACTCACTACCGATTTTATTTACCGGCCAAAAGCCAATCGCTAAAACGACAAGCATAAGTAGTAAAAATGACTTGGGATAGTCTAATATTTTTCTCAAGAGTGGTAGATAACTCGATACCAACACCCGGTTGAGCGGATTTTTGTTTTCCGGTAGAACTTTGCCGCGAATGAAATACCCCATCAAGACAGGCACCAATGTGATTGCCAAAGCTGCCGCTGCGGCCATGGCGTAAGTTTTGGTGTAGGCTAGTGGCGAAAACATTCTTCCTTCCTGGGCTTCAAGCGTAAAAACAGGAACGAAGCTAACCGTGATTATTAATAAACTAAAAAAGAGTGCAGGTCCAACTTCAACAGCAGACTCCGCGACCAACTGCCAGCGATTTTTCTCGGTTAATGACTTTTGTTCCATATGCTTGTGCATATTCTCTATCATTACAATCGCGCCATCGATCATTGCACCGATAGCTATTGCGATACCACCAAGCGACATAATATTGGCATTGAGTCCCTGCCAATGCATGATAATAAACGCGGCTAAAATCCCCACGGGCAGCGAGATAATCGCAACCAAACTCGAGCGAAGATGAAATAAAAATGCAAAACAAACCAAAGTAACAACTAAAAACTCCTCTAATAGCTTTTGCCATAAATTGTCCACGGCTCGCTCGATTAAAGTGCTGCGGTCATAGACGGTGATTACCTCTACCCCTTCAGGTAATCCTTGCTTTAAATCTTCCAATTTAGCCTTAACGCCACGGATAGTTTCTTGCGCATTTTCCCCAAAACGCATCACTACAATACCGCCAACAACTTCACCTTCGCCATTGAGTTCTGCGATTCCGCGACGCATTTGAGGACCAACAGATATATCAGCAACATCTTTCAGTAACAGCGCAGTGCCATTTTGGTTTACACCTAAAGGAACATTGCCAATATCCATTTCGCTTTGTAAATAACCCGATGCTCGAACCATATATTCAGCTTCAGCCATTTCTACAACTGACGCGCCAATCTCTTGATTGGCTCGTTTTAACGCCATTTGGATATGCGCTAACGGAATTGAAAAAGCGCGTAACCTGTCCGGATCGACTTTTACTTGATATTGCTTAACCATCCCGCCAAGAGCAGCAACCTCAGAAACGCCAGGAACGGTCTGTAATTCAAACTTTAAGAACCAGTCTTGAATACTGCGTAATTGACTTAAGTCATGTTGCCCGGTTCTATCCACCAAGGCATACAAATAAATCCATCCGACCCCCGTAGCATCAGGACCGAGTTGAGATTTAGCCGCACTCGGTAAAGAAGGCGCTACCTGACTCAAATATTCAAGTACACGCGAACGCGCCCAATAGAGATCGGTATCATCGTCAAAAATCACATAAACATAAGAATCACCAAAAAAAGAAAAACCTCTGACAGTTTCCGCTCCCGGGACAGATAACATGGCAGTCGTAAGTGGGTAAGTGACTTGATCTTCGACCACCTGAGGAGCCTGTCCTGGATAAGTTGTCTTGATAATAACCTGAACATCAGATAAGTCCGGAATCGCATCTACCGGTGTATTTTTTACGGAATACGCACCACTACCGATTAGAATAAGGGTCGACAGTAATACTAAGAAGCGATTTTTGATAGACCAGCGTATTATTGATTCAATCATTAAGCTATCTCCTAGTGCTTCGCAGGTGGATTAGCTGCGTGATTGCTTTCATCAATGGCGACGATGACAAATTCACCATCTCGAATTTCAAACGTAAATCGAATCGAGGCGGCTTCTTGAATATTAGTCAAGTCGATTTCATCGCTAGCCAAAAAATTCATGGTTGCCGCGGGACGATCCCACTTTTTAATTGGGCCTCGACTAATGTTTAATACTCGATTTTTAATATCGATTGAATTGATGACACCGTCTACTTTCGCCGATGCAGGTTTTTCGTCCTCATTCGATTCAGTGTGTGCCATTATATGAATATCACTAATTTGGTAGCTCGAATCATCACTTCGGGTAATTTCAATATGCAAAGAAAGCCCCGCTTTAAGTTGTGAGAAATCGACCGACTCCGACACAGAAAAGTCCATCGTCATTTCAGGCCATTGCCACTCACTTATCGCATCGTGACTCGCGTTAACCAAACGTTGTTCAGGTGTAAGTGAGTGAATGGTTGCCGAGGTCCAAACCGATGATGTTTCGTCTTGCAAACTTTGCATACGCTTAAAGTCCGAAGACTTACTCGACTCAGAATCAATTAAGAACTGAGCGGAAGTAACTATCGTGTCGCCTTCTTCAACCCCTTCGATGATTTCAAAGTCACTACCGTCCTGTTGACCCAGTTTAACCTCGATTGACTTAAAACGGCCATCCTCAAGTGCAAGAACAAGGCGATCTTGTTTGCCCGTTCTAATCACCGACTCTCGAGGAACCGTCAACAATGGGCTGTCGGTTTTCGCATCAATATTAACCTGGGCAAACATATTGGGCTTAAGGAGATCGTCGCGATTTGCAAATTTCAATCTAACTTTGACCGTTCGAGTACTGGTTTCTAGCGTCGGATAAATATAATCCACCTGACCTTGCCACATTTCTCCCGGCAAATAATCTAACGTCATAGTGACTGGCATTCCGACTTTGACAAAAGGTACTTGCCGCTCAAAAATTTCAGCTTCAACCCATACCTGCTCAAGCGCACCAATCGACATTAACGTTGTACCAGGCTTAACATAAAATCCTTGTCGAATATTGAGGTTATCAATGACACCCGATTGGGGCGCATAGAAGGTAATACTTTGGCTCACTTGTCGACTTTGTCTTAATTGCCGTATCACACGTTCAGAAATTTGAAGCGCTTTTAATCGCTCTTCCGCCGCCCGCACTAATAAACTATTTTTTCGACTTAATGCCAGGATAAATTCTTCTTGCGCATTAACCAGAGCAGGTGAATATATTTCATATAAAGGTTGATCTTTCTCAACCGTATCCCCGACCGCTTTTACAAAAAGTTTTTCTATCCATCCTTCAACCCGCGGGTGTATATGAACTAATTTTTCCTCATCATATTGGACAAAACCGACGGTTTTTATCACAGTCTCTAGTGCTTTTCGTTCGACCTTTGCAGTGCGAACCCCTAAGTTATTAATCACTTCCGGGGCGATCATAACGGCACCAACGCCAGCATTCGAGCTTGCAGAGTCTTCAGCATAAACGGGAACAAGGTCCATACCCATCGGAGACTTTCCCGGCTTATCACGTCGATAATTTGAGTCCATTGGAGCAACCCAATACAGTGGCTTTTTCTCATCGCTAGCTTGGCTTGAATGATCACTACCGGGTCGATGAAATGTAAGAACGAATACAGCTGAAATGATGCCACCAAGAATCAACCCTATGATAAGCTGTAAGTGATTATTGATCAGTTTCATTTTGACTCTCCTGACACTTGAGTCGTTTGGGTTAAATAGTAGTTGATTGAAGCTATTGTCTTTTGTCTTTCCACTTCGATTGCTAAACTTTCGATCTGTGAATTTAATTGTGCAATACGAGCCCTAACAACTTCGGCAAAGTCACCCTCATCATTGGTGTAAGCCGTCAAATAGGCTTCGGCTTGTTGGTACATTTGTGGTAAGAGAGTGTCATCAAACAATTTTTTTCGCTCGGTAAGCTGTTGGAGCTTCGCATTAAGTGATTTAAACTTTGCCAACCACTGACGAAGTAATTGCCATTTTTCTGTTTTTAATTTTGCAGTGTGACTTGACGCAACCACCACTTGGTTGTCTTGACGGCTACTGGTGTTGATTGGAATGTCAAAACTAACACCTAGCGAAAAAAAGTCTGCCCTTGAGTTGCCATTCGGATCATCGTCACGAAACCCATAACTAGCATTTAAACCCCATGCTGGTTTGTATGACTGCTTGGCAAGTAATTCATTCGTTTTACTCGCCGTTATTTTTTTCTCAACGGCTACGACTTGCGGACTAAGCGTCATGTACTCAACTAATTCAGCATCCTTCGCTTGCCGCAAGAATTTAAATTGCGGGTGCAAAGCGATTTGAGGATTTTTTCCAAAAACCAGTTGCCGTGATGGTTCGTTAGGCAAATTAGAAAAGAGCCACTCAGTTATTTGGCTCTGCGCGATTTGGAACTGTTCTTCCAACTGAATCAATTTATCGTCAAGTCGGGAGAGTTCAAGCTGAGCCCTGACTAAATCTTGCTGGCGGGTTCTGCCAATGGTCGAGGCATAATTTGCTTGTACAATATCAATGAGTTGTTCAAATAAAGAACGATTTGACTCAATCAGCAGAATACTCTCTTTTGCTTTGTGTGCATCCAGCCATAAGTGAGTCACACGCTCAGTAACTTGCGCTTTTCGCGCTATCCTCAAGTAAGGAAACTGTTCACTTAATTGTCTCAATCGCTGGGCTTCGATTTCTAGCGTTTCTCCGCGAGGAAACATTTGACTCACTCCAAATTTGACTTGAGTCATCGGTTCTTGGTTAAAGTCAAACCCATCGACCGGCAAATTAGCGAGCGATAATGACACTTTAGGATCAGGTAAAACGCCCGCTGCAACACTTTGCGCTTCTAACGCAAGTTGGCGGTGTTTACTCCCCTCCAACCAGGGGTCGTTTTGCTGGGCTAACGCTATCGCCTCAGTCAAGGTCATCGATAATTCAGAAGCCGTTAGGTTTTTCAAGTAAAAAGCTAAAAGAGCGACGACGAATAACAAGGATCGCCGGGATAACAGTTTCATTAAACTTATAAAATTCATCGGTGTTGCCTTGATTCAGTCAAACTGAATCATTTCTTGATCAAAAGTAACGTCTTTTCAAAAACAAAAAAGACAATAACGGTTGAAGTGTTTCTGCAAAACGCAGACGCACTTATCCTGTGCTAGGCAAAAATGGGCGGACGGTATAAAGAGGATTGACGCTTTATCTGTGCAAACGTCGATAGACTGAGCAATTTAGATTGATTGAGTGGTGACTCGATTTGAGCAACCGGTAACGATAAATAGACGTATGAACAATTGCCTTCGTTACAGTCAGCACTAATCTGACAACACTCAGGGACTAGCTTGATACTATCTTGCATTATCTTGTCTGAATGCGAGCCATGCTCGCTATTCAAATGACTCATCTGTGAATGATCCATCTCCGAATGATCCATCTGGGCGTAATTCATCCGAGAGTGGTTCATATGAGAATCAGTGGTCGCAGACTCGACCGACATCGATGCCATCATCTGCATATTACAGTGCACAACGGACGCAGCAAGGGATTGACCGATAAAGGCCAATAACCAAACAATTGCCGTTAACCGCATTAGCGTCGATGTGTTCAAGGAAATTACTCTTTTTTCAACTAGTCTACTTTTGCAATTACGAGTCTTTCTGAACTACTAGTCTTTCGCAATTACTAGCTGGTCGTAATTACTATTCTTGGACAAGCACTCGATTTGCAAGATAAGGTAAAGGATACACCCAAAATAGCAAAAGACCAATTATCCGTCGGATAAACGGTTCGCAAACTGGCTTAAACCTTCTCAAAACCCATAAGTATTTGTCTGCTTGAATTCTTTGTCTAAAGTCAATATTAGCCCTAGGTATAGTAGGTATCCGGTTAAGCTTTGTGCTAAAATCCCGCCACTTTATGAAAGCTAGCCATTTTTCGGCTATCTTTAAGCTTTCGAGTCCAATGACACTAATCATCTAACACCTGAGGATATTAGAGATGAAACAACCTGTACGCGTTGCCGTTACTGGTGCTGCTGGCCAAATTGGTTATGCACTATTATTCCGTATCGCTTCCGGCGCAATGCTAGGAAACGACCAACCGGTAATTTTACAACTATTAGACATTACTCCTGCGATGGAAGCGCTCCAAGGCGTTAAAATGGAGCTTGATGACTGTGCTTTCCCACTTCTCCAAGACGTAGTTTGCACAGACGACCCTAATGTTGCTTTTAAAGACGCTGATTATGCGTTACTCGTTGGTGCTCGCCCTCGCGGTCCAGGTATGGAGCGAAAAGATTTGCTTGAAGCTAACGCGGCAATTTTCTCGGTACAAGGTAAGGCGATGAACGAACACGCCAGCCGTGATATCAAGGTTCTGGTTGTGGGCAACCCTGCGAATACCAACGCACTTATTGCGCAACGTAATGCGCCAGATTTAAACCCTCGCAATTTCACAGCGATGACACGCCTTGACCAAAACCGCGCAATGACTCAGCTAGCGCAAAAAACTGGCACCGCGGTAACAGATGTTACTAACATGATAATCTGGGGTAACCACTCTTCAACTCAATTCCCCGATCTTTATCATGCCAATGTTGCCGGTGGCAACGCGATGGATAAGGTCGAGCAAGACTGGTACGAGAACGACTTTATTCCGACCGTTCAGCAACGAGGCGCAGCGATCATCAAAGCTCGTGGTGCTTCATCAGCGGCTTCCGCTGCAAACGCGGCCATCGATCACATGCGTGATTGGGCGCTTGGAACGGCAGACGGCGACTCAGTGAGCATGGCCGTCTACTCAGATGGTTCCTATGGTATTCAAGAAGGTTTAATCTTCTCATTCCCATGTACTTGTAAAGATGGTGACTGGTCAATTGTTCAAGGACAAGATATCAATGAGTTTAGCCAAGCTAAGCTAGAAGCGACTGAAACAGAACTTGCGGAAGAGCGAGATGCTGTAAGTCACTTGTTGCCGTAAATCAAAATAAATCTCTTGTAACGAGTGAACAAACGGGGCTTTTAAGTCCCGTTTTTTATAGCCGAATAATTTCGCTTTACTGATAACCAATCAATCTGATTTTTTCAGCTCCTCTACTCCCAAGCACCAGTTCCCTATCTCTTTGTGCCTTTATGCTCAATAAATCGAGCATAAATTAATTAACAAAAAGTATCCGCATTTTAATGATCAAGTTATTTTTTCACTTGATTTGAAGCGCACAAAACTGAATCATACCTCTGTCACATGGGATCCGTTGTTTATATGGATAAAATAACTATAAAAGGAAACAAATAAAATGAATCAAGAATCAGTTTATGCCGCGCCAGAAAGTCAAGTAATGAGTCAAGATCTGCCAGAATTTCAAGAGGTACGCATCATGAGCGCTACACAGCGAATCGGCAGGGCGCGGTTTCTCGCTTACAATACAGCCGCATACTTCTTATTGTTTATCCCCGCAATGATTATGGGGGCAATGGCTCCCACTCAGGCAGCAAATCCCTCAGAATTTTATGCCGGTGCAATGGGGATTTTTGTGATTGTTGGTTATATCGGGCTTGTGGTTTGGGGATTTATCGTGGGAATTCGACGTCTTCATGATTTGGACCACACAGGATGGTTAACCCTCATTTACCTAATTCCGTTCGTTAATATCGCCTTCGGATTATATGTATTGTTTGCACCGGGAACTCAAGGGGCAAACAAATATGGTGCGCGACCTTCGCCAAACACTACAGGTACCTGGATTATGGCGACGCTTTTTCCGCTTATCATCATTATTGGGATCGTTGCCGCTATCGCCTTACCAGCTTATCAAGACTATTCTGAGCGAGCAAAAGCCGCCCAGATTAGTGAATAGTTGTCGCTAAACCCAAAATTAAGAAAAGCAAACTCGCTCCGAGCCGCCCTAGTGGTCTGCTGAGCGAGTTTTTTCAACATTTGATACATCTCCTCCCTTTACCACTTACCCTGGGATCTATACCCTATTGGCCATCGATTTATCCATCGATCTCATAATTATTCCAATATAAGGGAGAAAATAATGAAACTTGTCACCACCTGCGTGTCTGCGGCACTTACAGGTTTGGTGTTGGCAACGACTCCAACTGCTGGCTTCGCAGCAGATACGCCGACCAAACCAGCAGCCGAAGAGGCCGCCAACGATAATAAGAAAGACGCTAAAAAAGAAGAAAAATGGGATGTTAATAATCCTCCTGGCGATAAGAAAACTATCACCATTAAAACTAATGAATCCACCTGGTCAAATGTCGATGTGAGTCCTGACGGTAAGACGATCGCTTTTGACATGCTAGGCGACATTTACACGATACCGGCAAAAGGCGGTAAAGCAACACCTGTCACACAAGGAATGGCTTGGAATATGCAGCCGCGTTTTAGTCCTGATGGAAAACAAATTGCGTTTATCAGTGACCGCGACGGTGCCGACAACCTCTGGATTATGGATGCTGATGGCAGCAACCCGAAGGCTGTCAGTTCTGAAAAACGGAACCTTGTCCACACTCCTAACTGGTCGCCAGATGGTGATTTCATTGTTGCCAAACGAGGCTTCATGGGAACAAGAAGTATCGCAGCTGGTGAAATTTGGATGTACCATAAAAGCGGCGGTAGCGGCTATCAACTGAAAAAACGTCTCGGGTCTAATTTGAGTGCGCAAAAGAATATTGCCGAACCTGCATTCTCTCCTGACGGACGCTATGTCTATTTCTCAATGGACTCAACGCCAGGTACGCGATGGCAATACAATAAAAATCCAACTACGCAAATTTTTACTATCAAACGACTAGATAGAGAAACCGGCAAAGAAATTACCTTTGTTGGCGGCGCTGGTGGCGCAATCGCTCCGACACCGTCCAGTGATGGTAAATACTTGGCTTATGTGCGTCGTGTCGATACCCAATCGGTGCTCTTCGTCAAAGACTTGAAAACCGGTTTAGACAAACCGCTTTACGCAGGGCTCGATCGCGACCTTCAAGAAACCAATGGAAGTCATGGTAATACGCCAGCATTTGATTGGACACCTGATAATCAATCGATTGTGTTTTGGGCTGCAGGTAAAATTCACAAAGTGAATGTCAAAGATGCCAAAGTCGCTAATATTCCTTTTGAAGTGAACATCGAAAAACAAGTTACACCCGCTTTGCGCTTTGCGATTGAAGTCGCTCCCGATACCTTCGATGTAAAAATGATTCGCTGGGCTCAAATGTCCCCAAAGGGCGATAAAATTGCCTATCAAGCGCTTGGAAAAATTTACATCCGCGACGTGAAATCAGGCAAACGTAAAAGACTAACAAGTCAAAAAGATCATTTTGAATTTTATCCAACCTTTTCTAAGGACGGCCGAAAAATTGCGTATGTCACTTGGGATGATCAAAAACTTGGTAGCGTAAAAGTCGTTTCTAGCCGCGGAGGCAAAGGAAAAACGATTACGACTGAGCCAGGTCATTATGTAGAACCGTCATTTTCAAACGATGGTAAGAAAGTTGTTTTCCGTCGATTTACGGGCGGCTATTTGACTTCACCCGAGTACTCAATGGAACCCGGTATTTATGTTGCTGATGCATCGGGTGGCGACTCAAAAAGAATTCATGATACGGGTAGAAGTCCTCAATTCTCTGCTGATGATTCGCGGATTTTTTACTCAAGCTTTGGCTTTGGTGCTAAAGCGAAATTAGAGAGTGTCGATCTTAATGGAAATCAAAAGCGCGAGCACTTTACTGGCGATGATATTACTGAATTCAAAGTATCACCTGATGGTAAGTGGATTGCCTTTACCCAACAATATAATGCGTTCCTTGCACCTTTCGCGCTCACCGGTAAGTCTGAATCACTCACCTCTAGCAGTAAAAATGTTCCTGTTAAGCAAATTTCGAAACGCTCGGGAGAGTTTCTTCATTGGTCCGCTGATAGCAAAACCATCGGCTGGGCACATGGCGCTAACTTATATTCTCGCGATCTGAAAGATGCTTTTGCACACTTTGATGGTAGTCCTGAAGAACTACCAGAACCTGTTTCAGAAGGAATTGATTTATCCTTTAAAACTAAAGCAGACAAACCAACGGGAATGATTGCATTAATTGGTGGCAAAGTTGTTACCATGCGTGATGCCTACAACACTCAAGAAATCATCGAAGATGGAGTAGTACTTGTAGAAAACAATCGCATTAAAGCGGTTGGTAAAAAAGGTGAAGTTAGTATCCCTAGTGATGCGGAAACAATCAACGTGTCGGGAAAAACAGTATTACCTGGTCTTGTTGATGTCCATGCGCATGGTGGTCAAGGAAGTAATGAAATTACGCCACAACAAAACTGGATGAGTTACTCATCTTTGGCTTTTGGTGTCACTACCATTCATGACCCATCCAATGATACTTCAGAGATTTTTGCTGCGGCAGAGATGCAGCGAAAAGGTCTCACAGTTAGTCCAAGAATTTACTCAACAGGAACCATTCTTTACGGTGCCAAAGCGCCTGGTTACACGGCTAACATTGATAGCTATGAAGACGCAAAGTTTCACGTCCAACGCCTCAAAGAACTCGGCGCTATCTCTGTTAAGAGCTATAACCAACCTCGTCGCGATCAAAAGCAACAGGTTATCAAAGCAGGCAGAGAACTCGGTATCATGGTAGTTCCAGAAGGTGGCGCAAAGTTCTATCACAATTTAACAATGATTGTTGATGGTCATACGGGATTGGAACATGCAGTCCCTGTCGCTAAAGTCTATGATGATGTCAACCAACTTTGGTCGCAAACAGAGGTCGGTTATTCTCCAACTTTTGGCGTCGCTTATGGTGGACTCTCGGGTGAAACTTACTGGTATGACAGAACAAATGTTTGGGAAAATGAAAAACTCATGCAATGGACGCCACGCTATTTCGTTGAGCCAAACTCAATTCGTCGTACCACGGCACCTGACGATCATTATAATCACTTCGATGTTGCCAAAACGGCAAAACAGCTTAATAAGGCAGGCGTACCGGTCGTTATTGGTGCGCATGGTCAGCGTGAAGGATTAGCGGCTCACTGGGAAATGTGGATGATGAATCAAGGTGGTTTTACCCCCTGGGAATCACTACGCGGAGCAACAATTGATGGTGCAGCTTATCTTGGTATGGATAAAGATATTGGTAGTATCGAAGTCGGTAAGCTCGCTGATCTCATAGTTGTTGATGGTGAGGTGTTATCAAACTTACGACTGTCTGAAAAAGTCTCCCATACAATGATCAACGGACGTTTGTTCGACACGGCAACAATGAATGAAATTGGCCGTAAGGGTCACAAACGAGAGCCTTTCTTCTTTGAGCGATTGAATATGCAATCGCTACCCAATGCGACGGCAATGGCCTTAAGAATTAAGCAAGCCATGTATCATTGGAGACATTAAGAGGGAAGTTAATGCTAAGTGCTAAGTGCTAAGTGCTAAGTGCTAAGTGCTAAGTGCTAAGTGCTTTAAAACTGTAAACAAAAAAGCCCAACTTATTGTTGGGCTTTTTTATTTTTTGCTTTTCTATTGTTTGCTGTTTACTTGTCTTTTTTCTCTTCCTTCATTTTTTTCAAAACCGCTTTATGATCTAACTCATAAGCTGGCATTGCTTTACCTTTCTTCTTACCTTTCAAATAGAAGTCCATCCATCGCATTAAACGCATAGAATAATCTAATTGCGCTGCAGATTTCCGGTTGCCATGCGGCTCGCCAGGATAGGTCACCATTCGCACTGGAGTATCAGTTCGCGTTTTGATATAGCGGTATAATTCCATCGACTGTGCGGGATGAACGCGAGTATCTTCTTCACCATGCATAATTAAAATCGGTGTTTTGGCTTTATCCGTGTGGTAGATAGGACTTCGCTCTAACATCCACTGCCATTTATCCCATGGATAATTTCTCGCGTGAACATTGTACATTTCCACCGGAATATCAGTGGTACCGAATTTAGATAATTGATTGGATATTCCTACAAACATTACACTCGCCGCAAAGTGCTCGCTCAGCGCAGTAGCAGCCCAAGCAGAAGCATAGCCACCATACGAACCGCCAGTAATACCGACACGTTTTTTATCAACAATCCCCATGTCTGATAGATGCTCAATGGCGTCGACCAAATCGTTAAACTCAGCACCGGCATAATCGGCTTGGCCAAGCTTTGAATACTCAACTCCCATACCGGTACTACCGCGATAATTAGGTAAAAATACTGCGTACCCATTACCTGTGGCGTACTTTATTGGATAAGAGTAGCGGTCCAGCCAAGAGTCACTAACGTGGGCTTCTGGTCCACCGTGTACCATCATAATCAATGGATAGCGCTTGCCCTTTTTATAGTTGATTGGATAGGCTAGTACGCCTCTCAATTCAACGCCATCACGAGCTTTATGAATGACGGTTTCCTGTTTTGGCATTTTTATATCTGCCAACCATGGGTTAGAGTCAGTTAAACGCTTAGGCTCCTGTCCATTTAAATCAAAAACTTCTCGCGGATGCTTATCAGAACTTGCAATACCGGCAAGCATTTTACCCGAGCGATCCGTTTGAATAGACTCAATAACATATTCTCCGGCTGGAATTTTATTCGAAACCTTACCGCTATCGACATTGACTAACGAGACTTCTGACTGGGTACCAACATGGCCGAGATAGGCAACCTGATAATCAGATACCCATCGAATGTCTCTTACATGGCCCATGTAGTCTTTTACAGGCTCAATGATTTTTCCTGACTTGCTATTCGCAATAAACAAGCGACCCGAAGAGGGATCATGTTTATCTTCAGCACCGATGATAGCAACATACTTGCCGTCTGGAGACCATCGAGCAGCGCCTAACTTCCCTTCGGTATCGAACGCTTTTAGCTGCTTGCCTTTTTGATTATAAATGCGATATTGAGATGCGACATAATTGTCATCAATCAACGCTGTAGGCGTCACTCGCATTAATAATTGGTCATTAGTTGGGTGGTACTCAACAGAGCGGATATGCTCTTTTATGTCGATTTTTTTATGCGCTTTCTCCAAGTCTTTTAGATCAACCGTAAATGCACTGGCTTTTTTAATTGACTCTTCATAGACCTTCGCTTTAAAGCCTTTTTCTTTTAACGTTTTATCCATTGGATCTTTAGCTGGCTTTGCTAAATAAGTTAACTTGCTTGAGTCAGCGTTGAGGGTGTAAGCAGAAATATCAGCACTAGTTGAAACAAGTTTTTCTGCTTCACCGCCATCGATTGCTATGCGATAAACACTGCGATGTTTATCATCGTTGCGCTTCGCCAAGAAATAAATTGATTGGCCGTTATCACCCCAACTGATACTGGCGACATTAACTTTTCCTGTGACAAAACGACGGCTATTGCCTGCTTTATCGACTACATGTAGCTCAACGTACGCAGTGCCATCCTTATCCTCATATGCCTCTCGCGGGACTCTTAAGGTATACGCGATATGCTCACCACTGGGTGACGGGATCGAGGCAACGACTTGTTTAGTCTCTACTGTTTGTTGTAATGTCATTACGGTCTGTTTTGCGACCACACTAAGCGGTGATAGCACTAGACCTAACAACAACAACGAAATCAATTTATTATTTTTCATTTAAAACTCCCTTGAGAAGTTATGTGTTAGTTTCAAGGTTGGGTATGACTAACTCCTTTTTCCAATCAAACGATGGATCACCGAGTACCAGAAAAAACGGATTTAGCAAGGACTCTTTTTGGTTGTACTGCATGGCCGAGAAGTCTAATTCAACGAGCATCCCACCCGCATGTTCAACAATCGATTGCGCTGCAGCGGTATCCCACTCTGAAGTCAAAGCTAATCGAGGATACAAATCTGCAGCACCTTCTGCCACTAAACACATTTTAAGTGAACTTCCTCGGCTCGTCAGGTCATAACTAGCAAAGTTTTGGCACATTGTCTCGACTTTGTCTAAGCCATGACGCCGACTAGCAACAACGGTAAAGTGGTTTTGACCTTCTTTTTGTTGTAGCTTTCTCACAGAAATTCGGTGAGGCTCCTGGTTATCAACTTGCTTATATGCCCCTACGGTATCAGCGGCGAAGTATAAAGTTTTTAATACCGGCGCGTAAATCACGCCCAATACTGGCTGGCCATTTTCGATAAGTGCAATATTCACGGTAAACTCATCGTTACGCGCAATAAACTCTTTGGTTCCGTCGAGCGGATCGATAATAAAATAATGGTCCCATTTTTGTCGCTCTTCAAAAGCAATCGCTTTACTCTCTTCAGATAAACAAGGAATCGCAGGGAAACTTTTTTCCAAAGCATCAATAATGACATTATGTGCAGCTAAATCAGCTTTAGTTAAAGGTGATTC
Source organism: Aliikangiella marina (assembly GCF_007004765.1). Taxonomy (GTDB): domain Bacteria; phylum Pseudomonadota; class Gammaproteobacteria; order Enterobacterales; family Kangiellaceae; genus Aliikangiella; species Aliikangiella marina. The sequence goes on along the minus strand of NZ_VIKR01000003.1, from coordinate 417,206 downwards.
ATCACCTTTTAACTGCACATCAAAATCGTCGCTTTGATAAATTTCCATTATTGCATCACCTGCGTCCAACGCAGTCTGTTTGACGACTTTTAAAATATCATTGATAGGGTATTCTAATAAACTCATTGTCTGATTCCTTGATTTAGTTTAATTCCGTCAAATACTTTTCTGCTAAAAAAAGTGCCGCAATTGAGCGGGCTTCGGTAAAATCTTCTTGTTCTAAAAGGCTATTGATTTCGTCGAGCGGCCAATAAACAACCTCTAATGGCTCAGGCTCATCGCCTTCTAACTTTTCAGTGTATAAGTCTCGAGCGAGCACAATATTCATTTGGTGGGTAAAGTAGCCAGGCGCTAAGCTGACTTTTTTTAATGCGTGAAAATCATTTGCGCCAAAACCGATTTCTTCTTTGATTTCCCGGTTGGCTGCCTCAAAAATTGATTCTGTTCCTTCCACCAAACCTTTTGGAAATGCCAACTGATAATCCTCAGTACCGGCAGAATACTCTCGAATCAATAACAGCTGCTTGTCTTCGGTCACTGGTACAATCATAACAGCGCCGGAACCACCAGAAACCATTCTTTCATAGATTCGCTCCTGTCCATTGCTAAATTCAAGTGACAGCTCTTCAACCCGGAAGATACGTGTTCTCGCGACTTCTTTTTGTTCTACAATTCGGGGTTTCTTAGACATGGGCAATAAACTTCTTATAATCAGTTATCGACTCAAACGGCGAGCAATCTTGAGCGCCTTTTGAGCTATCCGGGGACGTAATACCTAGAATATATTTAATTCCATATTCTTTGGCCGACTCTAATATTCGTACACTATCATCAACAAAAAGTGTCCGGCTTTTATCAAAGGGATATTTTTCATTGAGCGCACACCAATATGCTTGCTCCTCTTTTGGATATCCGAAGTCATGTGAGCTGGTTAAATGAAGAAAGTACTCATGAAAATTGGCATTAAGTAACTTTATCTCTAAAGTCTTTCGATGAGCATTAGTGACTAAAAAAACCTTTTTGTTTTGACGCCTTAAGAACGCTAAAAATTCTACAGCGCCATCCCGAAACGCAACTTTATGCTTTAATGACATTTTAAGTGCTGGAATATCAATATCTAACCGCTCACTCCAAAAATCCAAACAATACCATTGGAGTTTGCCTTCTATCGAGCCATAACTTTCTCTCAGGAACGCCTTACTTTCGGCTAACGATATATTATTTTTTTCTGCATAAACCCGTGGTAAAAAGTCTAACCAAAAGTCATTATCAAACTTTAAGTCTAAAATTGTCCCGTCCATATCTAATAGGACAGTATCAATCTTTTCCCAATCGAGTTTCGGTTCCATGAATTAAATCCAAGATAAAACGTTGGTGAAGTGATAGTCGAGGTGAACTACCTAAAAATTCTTTGTTTAAACTTTATCGGTAATCGACCATTATTAGGCTTACCATTATTGAACAATGCAAAAGCCGTGTATAACGTTTGGTCGATTTCAGTACTGATACTGCCGGTTATTTCGACCATCCCGTTGGCTTGTAAAATAATATCACCTTGCAAATCAAGTGCATTTTTAGACTTCAATACTTCCGCTTTAATGATTTTTTTTTCTTCATCCGTGGTTGCCCGAATAATAAAGTCACCGAGTGTAAAAGATTGACCGGCATAACTTACTTCGGCACTCTGCCACCTGACGGTGCCGTCAACCGATTTTGGTTTTTGATTTTCGCTCACAAAGTCTAAATCTTTAGTCAAGAAGTCACCTTTCACTTCTAGTCCCGGTAAAGGTAGAAAACGCTTTAACTCTTTTCCAGAAAAATTGATATTAACATCGGACACTTCAATATTTTTACTAGGATCATCGGTCAAGTGAAAAACTAAATCACCAGCCATGTCGCCACTGGCAATATCAAGCGAAACAGAGGGCGAAAACATCACTAATGAAAGCAGATCGACCGAAAAAAGAACATCCCTAAATGACAATTGATTGACTGCAACTTGAGATACCTCCCCACTCCACACGGTTCCTGATACACCATTCAATGAGAAAGGTGAGCGATCAGGTAAAAATCCTAAGAGAAGTTTTGCCGGAGTGAACGCGACAACCAGTATCAAAAACAGACTAACTAAAATAAAAATCTTTTTCTTCATTGAGTAATTTATTCTTTTTTAAATACGTAAATCTAGAGACTAATTTCTTACCAATTTGATATCGATACTGGTCAACCCGTTTCTTTCTTTATTACGAATATTCACAGATTCAATTCTAATCTGATGTCGGTTTTCAAGCTGTGCAGTCCAACGTAGAAAATCATTAAAAGCAACATTATCGAACCACACCTGCATTTCTGTCGGGCTTTTTTCTTGAACTCGAGAAACATTGAGTTGAAATTGACGAGTGCTTGAAGTGACTAGATTGCTTAGCGAGCCACCTGAGTTTGACGCACGCCGCGCAGCACTGCGATTGGCGACTAATACCGGCATATTCTTCTTAAACTCAGAAACCGTGTTCTGGCGACTTTGCACTTGTCCTTCTAGCCGACTAACTGCATCATTAATCGGTTTAATTATGCCAAAAAACACAATCACTAAACCAAAGAAAAGCGACGCTGCTAAAACGATTCGTTGCTCGCTATCTTGTAAACTGTTATACCATTCTTTAATCTGTTCCATGATTACCTCCGAATGATCAAGCGGCTTGAATAACCTTCACCACGCTGGGTCGCTGATGACATATCCACCTCATGTCCCGAACTCTTTAACTCGTCGCGATAACTATTTAGCGTGCGTAAGTCTTTCGCAATGATGTCCATACGTAATTCGTTACGGGCCGAGTTATAACTAATATTCGTCGGATAAATTAAATTGAGATCAGTGATTAAACCAGTCGTCGATTTGAGTAAATTTAAAAAGCCACCGTTTGCCTGGCCTTGCCCCAATCCACGTAAGAAACTTTGCATTGAGCGCAATGGACTGGAGGTAACTTTACGTCCTGGAAACGCTTGTTTCCATAAAGCATTTCTTTCTTTCAACAAATATTCACTTTCGGCTTTCAGTGAAAACCACTGTGAGCCTTGATATATCAGATGGGCTGCCAACACAATTCCCGCGACCGAAGCTACTTTTAGCAACATGTCTTTGAGAGGCGAACTTTCAGCTTTTGGCTCAAATTCACCTTGCAACATATTGATAGGCTTTATTCGATAACCGGACAAGTATGCATAAACAGAGTCGACAAGCGCTGACAATGGAGCAAACCGTCCTGCGGGCAGATTTTGCTCAAAGAATTGGTATTGTTCTTCCTCCTCTGCAATCACTTTCATCGGGATAGCGATTGGCATTTCATCATCTTCTTGGACATCATTTAATTGTTTTTGGATTAACCATGAAAAGTCTTGTTGTTCACACTGCCAAGCGCCAACTTTCGAATCATTGACTAGAACTTGCCCTTCCTTTAACACCACTAAAGTTCCCTCTTCTGGTGTCTCCAACAAATCCAAGTCAGTCACAACACTATCTAACTTAACTTCAGCCTCTGCAAACTGCTCAACAATTCGCTTTAAATAGTTAAGCTCAATCGCTCTTACCGGTATATCACCCGATGGTAGCTTAGTGCCGAAAGCCATAAACAGTTCGTCAACCGAGTCAGCAAGCTGCTCTTCGAGCAAATAGGGGATAGCTTTTCGTAAGTGTCGCTGGGCTTTTCCAGGGATATTGACTTGATTAAAATGGACATCATGGCTACTCACGACAAGCTCCACTTTACGACCTACTGCAAGCTCAGCCATGCAAGCCAAATCGGCTTTAAGAATTTCGTGGCTCTCCAGCGAGGGAATCGCTGATTCAGCCAGTTCAGAACGATCGGTCACCCACCAATTAAAATGGGCTGTTCCTTTATCATTCCAAAATATGGTTAATTTATTCATTTGATATTATTGCTCTATTTACACCGGTCACTCTGATAAGCCACCGACTTCGATTTAGTGTACCCGATTCTACTGTTTAACGATAATCCAATTTGTATAACACTCGTCACCTTACTCTCGACCAAAGTACCGAGATACGATTTTAAAGTTGTTGTTGCCATCACGTTGAAATAAAGTTTTCATCGCTACTCTTGTACCGCCGATCTCTGCTTTCGAGGAAACTTCAAAAAAGTCGCTAGTGACCGATAGTCTCTCTCGATTCGATTGACTCACCGCATTAGCCGAGCCGGACAGTTCATCAATAAAGTCACGAACTTCTTCATAGCCATTTTCTGGACGCGCACGTAATGCTTGCTGAACATTTTCTAGTTTAATATTCTGCGATTTAACAATTGAATAAATCACCAACGCATTATCTTCCTCAACCGTATTAACATTAATTTGGTCGACTTCGGGCTCTGGTAATACACAAATAAATGGTTTTAATTGAGTCAATGCTTTATTCGAAAATCCTTTTACGGTTACCAGCTCACTGATATGCGCAATTGGCGCATTGGGCGCACGATACGGCGGCTCCATTACCAAGTAATAATCGTCTTCAGCGCCGCGATGATCGAAAGGCTCTATATCGTCATCAATCCAATCAAATAGGCTTATTGTCAGTTCATCAGATTGGATTTCAGTATTTTCTAAAGTATTGTCAATAATAACGCCTAGGGATTCCTGTCCCGGCGTTTCTTGGCCCTTTCCTGGAGAAGGTGATGGATTAGGAATTAAGCCACCACCGCGTCCATTCGAGTTTTCATTTTCTTGTTTGCCGGGCTTAGTGATTGAATTTAAATTAAAACAGCTTTGCATATCCTTAATTGTTGCCGTCATCACTCCACCATCTATCGGGAAAGTTATTTCTTGTTGCGCCCAAGGCTGGTTTAAGTGGACAGTGTCTTCATCAGTGGCATCAAATGCCCGTTTTAATAAAATTTTCGCTAATTCTTCCATCCCCATCAAATAGGAGTACGCTTGATCGCGGTTGATTAAATTGTTGCTGAGCTGTTTTTGATACCTGACTGTCTTAATCGATTCAACCACTAATACAATGACAAAAGCCGCAATCAATACAACCGTGATTAATACGGTACCTGACTGTTTGTGCGGAGAAGAGAGCGAGTTCATTGACGAGTTTCCTCTCCATTACGGGTATCACCGCCGCCTGAATCTCCACCACCCCGCTGGTCACCTTCACCACGTTCATCATCTTCTCTCGCTTCGCGGCGATCCGAGACAACATAGATTCGTTCAAGTACCCCATAGTCGGTCAGCTCGAGTTGCATCCGAATCGCTAACGGCAGCGCATCAAATTGATTATCCTCCGGGTCTTCAGTTAAGGGCCAATAATCTTGCCACTCTTCGCCGTCATAAAACTTGATTTTCATGTCTTCGACGTTTTTTAGAATCGGACGCTTTAACGCGTAATTTTCTGACATACCGTCGGCATACTGATAACTGCTCCTAATCAGTGTTTTATCTTCAACGGTATACATCAAGTGCTCCAAATTAGAGCGCGGTAATTGCGCAGGATTTCGTCTTCCAAGACGAGTTAACCGAATAAACGGTGTCGACGCCTGCAAATCACTTTTAATACTGGGCAGCTTGTCACCAAACTCATCGCGGACCTGTCGAGTAGTGACTTGTTGCATATCGTTAGAGATAAACAAGAAGGCCCGCTGCACGTCATTCAGCCGATTACCTTCGGTTTTAATTTTGTTTCCACTGTTGGTTGCCGCGTTTAATAGCGTTAATGCCCCGACGCCAATCAGCGCCATGATTGCCATAGCAACCATGATTTCAATAAGCGTAAAACCGGCAACTTTACTGCGCTTTGCTTTCATCGTCTTTTTCCGCAATAAATCCGACAAAGCGTGTGGCAGGATTCTCGTCCGACTCTTCAAGACGAACTTCGATTTCAATTTGGCGTAAATCTTTTTCAGTCGTTTTACTTACGGTCTGTAACCAATACCAAGTTCGATTGCGCATTTCCGCTTCGCCTCGGGTCACGCCAATGTTTGGCCACTTGGGCTGTAAGCGTGTTTCCGCCATCTTATTTAAAGCAACCCAGTGAGCTATGGTTTTGATGGTAATTTCACTGTGCGCTCGTTGCTGTTCGTTTAAGTTTTTTAACAGAAAGGTAACCGTCGTACCAAAGATCACCATCGCTATCAAAACTTCCAGCAATGTAAAACCAACTTGCTTTACCGAGAGAGATTTATTCATCATGAATCATCCTCAAGATAGTCGGTATAATCGCGATCGATATCCTGGAATAAATTACCAGGCAATGGGCCTTGGTACTCCAAGACGCCACTAAGCTCACCTTTAATACGATAAAACTTGGGCTCCTCTCTGTCCGATTGGAACTGATCGTTGGAAGCGACCGCTAGCGTAAATTGGTTTTGTTCGCCTGTAGAAAGAAAGTAGATTTGTGGCGGGTCGACTTGTTCTTCTTCTTCCTCATCTTCAAAAATATTGACATCTTCTTCAAATATTTCCACATCATCTTCAGCAGAATCGAAAATATTTTCGCCATCGATGGCAACATTAACTTCAACTTCTTCAGGAAACTCATATTGATTCAACGCTTTCACATCTGAAATAATTTTCCAGCGTGGTGGGGCTTCAGGATCCTCGTCATCGAGAATTAAGAATTGGTAACCATCTTCATCTATGGTCAACCCATACTCACGATTTTGAATCACGGCCATATCGCGAACTAGTTCGACCGCAGCTAATAGACGATTGATTTCTTGGCGCGCATACTTGTCATTGCTATTTCCCATAAACGGAATAGCGAGCCCAGCGAGTAAAGCGATAATCGCCATGGCCACCAGAATTTCGATCAAACTAAAGCCGCGATTAATCGCAAACTTTACCGGTCGAACAAATTGGGTGGCCATTTAAAAACTTATTCCTGACTTTTAAGTAACTTGATCGCTTCGTCTATATTCCAGTTGCCAATATCTGCATTAAGGCCTTCACCACCTTCTTCACCATCAGCACCGAGGGAATAAATGTCATATTCACCAAACTCGCCAGGATAGGCATATTGATAGTCATTACCCCAAGGATCTTGTGATAATTCTTTTAGATAACCTCGACGAGCATAGTTTTTAGGAACTGGCGAATCTTGCGGCTTGGTCACTAGCGCTTGTAAGCCTTGTTCAGTGCTCGGTAGCATTAAATTATCTGAGTGATACTGAATCAGTGCCGACTCCATCGCAGCAAAATCACCCTTAAGTCGCTGCATCGTTGCAGTTTCAGTTTGGCCCATAAATTGGGTAACCATGATTCCGCCCAATATTGCCATGATGGCCATTGCTACTAAGATCTCAAGCAATGAAAAACCGGATTGCTTTTGCATATTTAACCTCTACCTTACTGGGTAGGTTGGGGTGAGGAACGAACCCCAACGATATTAAAATTTAGATGTTGGGTTTCGTTCCTCAACCCAACTTACACTCATTTTACTTAGCTGCTTTACTAAGCGTTAACCTAAGGTTTCACTCAATTTGAATACAGGTAACATTATTGCTAGTACTATGGTGAAAACAAAGGAGCCCATAATCAAAATCATAATCGGGCCGATCATATTCATCATCGTACTGACCATATTGTCAAACTGCTTTTCTTGATTATAAGCGGCTCGATCGAGCATTTGTTCGAGCTCGCCAGAACTCTCACCACTACCAATCATGTGCAACATCATCGGCGGAAAATATCCACACTGTTGCAGTGAAACTTTCAAACCAGCACCTTCACGAACTCTTACCGCCGCTTCTTTAACCGCGCGCTTTAACTCCGCGTTAGTCATAACATCACCGGCAATTTTCATTCCTTCCAATAGAGGAACACTACTTTGATTAAGGATGGCGAGCGTCCTCGCAAATCTCGCAGCATTCATCCCGCGAATGACTTTACCGACAATGGGCGCGCTAAGCTTCCACTTATCCCATGCAAGTCTTAATTTGGGTTTTCTTAACAACATTTTGAAACCTGAAAACAATGCGACTGCACTGACTAAAACCCAAATACCATAACTTTTAACAAACTCACTCATCGACAAGAGAATTTGTGTAATCATCGGTAGCTCTTGTCCTGACTGAGTAAAACTGCCGACAATTTGCGGCACAACATAGCCTAATAAAAATCCTACTATGCCGACACTGACAACCGTTAATATAATCGGATAGACAAGTGCCCCAGAAATTTTTGACTGAATTTCCTGTCGCGATTCGGTGTAATCCGCTAGCCTTTCTAAGACTAAATCCAGGTGACCAGATTTTTCGCCTGCCGCCACCATTGAACGGTATAAATCATTAAAAACGCCGGGGTATTCACTGAGTGCATCAGCCATGGTATGGCCTTCTACAACTCGCGAACGAATCCCCATCAACATACTACGCTGTTTGGCTTTTTCAGTTTGGTCAGCGACCGCTTTGACGGTTTCTTCAACAGGAATTGCGGCGCGAACTAAAGTCGCCACTTGGCGTGTAATAAGTGCGAGATCGGAAGCGCTAATTTTGGTTTGGAAAAAACTACTTCTACCTGAGGTGGCTTTTTGCTTTTTACTTGAAGTGACACTTTCAACATCTAAAGGAATTAAGTGTTTGTCACGTAAGATCTGACGAATTTGGCGCGGAGTGTCGCCTTCTATGATTCCCTTCTTCTGTTTGCCCTTTTGATCAAGTGCAACATATTCGAACGCAGCCATCAGTCATCACCACCCTAATCTTCTCGTGTCACTCGAAGAACTTCTTCGATGGTTGTAATTCCTTCAAGCACTCGACTTTTGCCATCTTCTCGAATACTAAAATTTTGGGCTCGGGCATGGCGCTCAATATCGAGTTCACTCGCACCATTGTGAATTTTGTCGCGCATTTCTTCGTCTATCAGCAAAAGCTCAAAAATACCTTGTCTCCCACGATAGCCAAGATTGTTACATTCAACGCAGCCTTCTGCATGATAAATGGTCGGCGGATTATTTCCGTCAAATCCCATCAACTCACATTCTTTTGGATTAGCCTTTGCGGGCTTTTTACAGCTAGGGCACAGCGTTCTCACGAGTCTTTGAGCAAGCACACCTAATAAACTAGACGATAGTAAAAACGGTTCGATTCCCATGTCTTGCAATCGCGTTACTGCACCCGATGCGGTATTAGTATGCAACGTAGACAATACTAAGTGACCAGTTAAACTCGCTTGCACTGCAATTTGCGCGGTTTCTAAATCTCGAATCTCACCAACCATTACCACGTCTGGATCTTGACGCAGAATTGCACGTAAGCCGCGCGCGAAAGTCATATCGACTTTACTATTGACTTGGGTTTGACCAATTCCATCAAGTAAGTACTCAATGGGATCTTCGACGGTTAAAATGTTTCGCGAAGTCGAGTTAAGCAAGGTCAATCCAGCGTAAAGTGTTGTGGTTTTACCCGACCCCGTTGGTCCGGTGACCAATATAATGCCATGCGGTTTATGCAGAATATCACTCATCTTCTCCATCAAAGCCGATGGCATACCAAGATGAGAAAAGTCTAACCGGCCCGCTTGTTTATCCAATAGTCTCAGCACCACGCGCTCACCGTGGCTTGAGGGGATCGTTGATACACGAACATCCACTCCACGATTAGCAATTTTTAAAGCGATTCGACCGTCTTGTGGAATACGTTTTTCAGCAATGTCGAGTTTCGCCATAACTTTAATCCGCGAAACTAATAAGGGCGCCAGCTTTTTGCTGGGCGACAGCATTTCTCTCAACACACCGTCAACTCGGAAACGAACTTTTAAGTCGTTCTCAAATGTCTCAATATGAATATCAGAGGCATTAACTTTGATTGCTTCTGTTAACAATGCATTGATCAATTTAATGATAGGTGCATCATCATCTGCTTCTAGCAAGTCCTCTGTTTCTGGAATTTCTTCGGCAAGACGAAACAAGTCCATATCATCGCCAATATCTTCCATGGCGGCCATCGCTTCGCCAGAATTGTCTTGATAAACTTCGCTTAAGATTGCTTCAAACTCATCTTCACCGACTTCTGAAAATTCAACTTTGCGACCAGCAAAACGCCTGGTTTCTGCGATAGCTTGAAGCGGTGTATCATGCTTAACGACTGCCTTTAGCGTTTCTTTTTGTAAAGCGACAGGACTGTCATCTTCCGGTAAGCGAATTACCACTCCTTGGCGTTTGGCGAAAGTAAATGGCAGCTTTATCGAAGACTCAATGGTTTCGATTGCAGACTCAATGACTTCTTGAGTTGCAACATCTGCACTTTCAATCTCATCGCCCTCAGTCTCGCTGACTTGCGATTCAACTTTTTCTTCCTGTTGCATGAACTCACTGACTGACATAAAGCAACCTTTCTATTGATTCTCTTCAGCGGCTTCTTGCGCTTTCTTTTGCATTTCTAAATCATGCTGGCGAAGCGTTTCTTCAAACGATGGCGGCAAAGCGAGTTCATCATTCCACTTCGGCATCACATTAGAGTCAATCGTTGGCATTAATGAGACACCGCGCTGCTGCCAATCAAGTTGTTGTGCGCGCATAAAGTTATATTTGCGAGAGCTGATATCGTCGAAACCGGACGCATCGCTGATGATAGAAGGCCGTATAAACACCATTAGGTTACGCTTTATTTTCGTGGTCGCTCGCGATGAAAATAAATACCCAAGGATTGGAATATCTCCTAATAAAGGAACTTTTTGAGCGCTCTCTTGAATGTCATCGTCTATCAAACCGCCAAGAACAATGGTTTGTCCGTCCCCCGCTAAAACGGTTGTATTAATTTGGCGCTTGTTAGTCACTATATCCGCACCAGTTGCCCCAGCGATGCTCGAAACTTCTTGTTCGATTTTTAATATAACGCTGTCGCCTTCATTAATTTGTGGCGTGATTTTTAATTTGATACCAACATCTTTTCGATCAACCGATTGGAACGGGTTTGAATTGTTGTTGCCTAGCGTTGAGCCAGTGATGACCGGAATTTCTTGACCGATGCTGATGGTGGCTTCTTCATTATCTAACGTTGTTAAGCTTGGCGTGGAGAGTACATTTGAGTCGGTGTCCGTCGCCAAAACTTTCAGCAGTCCGGCCCAAGACTCATCGTCAGAAAAACCAAACAATGCACCCGTCGCTCCCGCGAGAACTTGACCGAGTGCTGCGCCGTTATCACCGTTACTTGGTGGTGTTTCAGTAACGATATTGCCATCAATAATGGTGGTGGTGGTACCTTGATCTTGACCATTATAAGCCAATACGCCGGCGCCTACTTGAGCAATCGATGGCGAACTATTAGTAAAGTTAATTAGGCCCGCCTCAGTCGCCCATTGAACACCCAGTTCTTTAACTCGGTTGTCTGAAATTTCAACAATAATTGCTTCAACATGAACCTGCTTACGTCGCAAATCTAACTGAGTTATGACTGACTCAAATGAGCGCATGATATCCGGCGCTGCAGTAATAACTAAAGAATTGGTTTCAGCATGCGCTTTAATCGAATACGCCTTGTTATTTCCGCCACGACGTGTCGGTTTATCTTTGCCTTCTTCTTGCTCAATTGATTCGCCCACGCCTTCTAATAAAGTCGCTAACTCTTCTGCGTTAGCGTACTTTAAATAAATCACTTTAGTGTTTCCGCTATCACTTATTTCAGAGTCTAATCGGGCGATTAGTGCTCTCAGTCTCAATGATGCTTTTGCGTCAGCGCTCAATAAAATACTGTTGGTTCGCTCATCAGCAACAAAGCGCGGAACGTTAGTTGTCGGCCCTTTTGCTTGACCACTCTTCTTTTCCAAACTTTCCAAAATGCGTACCACTTCACTCGCAGAGGCATGCTGCATTGGGATTACTTGGATTTCTTCGTTACTTTCTTTGTCGATTTGGCGAATGATTTTCACAATACGTTCTAAGTTCGCTGAGGTATCGTGAATGACCATCACATTGGTTGGTTTATATTGAGCCATGTGACCTTGAGTTGAAACCAAGGTTCTCAACAGTGGAACCAATTGTCCTACGTCAATGTTATCGACTTTTATCACCCGCGTGATCACTTGATCGCCGCTAAAACTTGGTCCATTTTCTGAGTAGACTGGCACGCTGTCTTGCTTAGCAGCCTGAAGCTGTTCAATTTTGTAAATTCCGTCGGTTTCAACCGCGGTAAATTGATGGACTTGTAGCACACTGAGGAACAACGCAAAAATTTCTTCTTCGTCCATTTCGTGCTGAGAAATCACCGTGACCTTTTTGTTTTTCACTCGCGGATCAATGATGAAAGTTTTACCGGTAATACGGCTAACACTTTCAATAAATACTTCGATGTCTGTTTCTTTTAAGTTTAAAGTCGCTTTAGCCGCAGAAACCTGAAAGGTTACAGTCGACAAAAAGATTGCCATTGCAGTCAGCGCTGCAACCCCGAAGAATGATTTCATGAATTTCATTGTTATAGCTTTTGTATAAGGCACTCTTAACGTCCTTGTTTATCACTTAAATTTAACAACAGACTCAGCTGCTCATTGCCGCGCTGAATATCCACTGATACTTCTTGCAGAGATTGCGCTTCGCTCATCAGTGTCATCGCATCTTGCATATTATCGAGAGTCACACCATTGATTGCTGTGACAACATCATTGTTTCTTAAACCAAGCTCTTGGAACAATCGGCGATCTCTGCCGGGTCGAATCTTAAAACCTCGTAGCTCACCGTCCACCATGTGAGGGCTTCCTGTAATAACGTCTGCAACGCTTTTCGGATCACTCAATAATTTATCGCGATACGAATTGAGCTTCTGGCTTAAACGGGTATTACTTCGCTTGTCGTCGACTCGCTTCTCACCCTTACCTTTCTTACTCGAAGTTCTAATTTGATTGGTCTTAGTCGACGTAGTAATAGCAAGTTCGGGTTTTTCGAGGCTAAGTTGCTCACGCTTTCCATTGGTTTCTAATATGACTTTATCGAAAAAAACCTGACGTAAATAGACGCGCCCACTCACATTGAGTTTGTCATCGATAAAGTAAACCGCTTGCTTGCCGCGGTTATCTTCGATAATGGCATTCGCTTTCGATTTAGTCTGTGCGGCATAAATGCCGCGTAATTTGAGATTAAGTCGAGTCGGGGCGACGTTTTCTTCGACCACAACTTCTTCTTGTGGCGCTTCGACAATGCTGCCGAACAAGTCGCGCTTTAATACGTCATTAATGTCGACGGTTTGGGAATTACCAGCCACTGGGCGGGCATTGACTTGGAAAGGTTGCGGCTCGCTGGGTGCGGTAAAATAGAGAACCCAGATCCAAAAAATCTTGGCGGCAACATAAACCACGATAATCCAGCCAAGCCATTGAACGAATGGAAGCCAGTTACTGTAATTTTTATACCAGTTTATAGATGCTAAGTTCTTGAAATTCATCTTTATTTGAAACTTTCTGTCTCACTCGGTAGGCGAGTGATTCGCTAGTCCTATGCCCTTATAACAATAATAATGTTGGTTTATTTTATAATTTATCACGGTGGTCGCTTCTGACAGACACCAACTTAGCTGTTTGCTTACAGCCTCATTTAACCGAGACTTTAACACCTTTTTGAGCTTGCCAACCGTCCATTTTAGGGCCCAAACCGCTTGAAATCAGATACCTTTTACAAGGCCAGTTTACCTGAACTTATTACCCGAATCTTGAGAACCGGCGATTTTAGTGCTGGTAAATTTCAGTTTTCTGAAATAACCACAACTAATTACACCAATCTGGCGATATCAACGCCACCTTTGTTAAAATGGGGTCAAAGAATAACAAATAAATACCTTAGTTTGTAACTTTTTAAGCCACAGTTGGGAATATGTCACAGGAATCCAAAATTCGATTAGACAAATGGTTGTGGGCCTGTCGTTTTTACAAGACTCGCGCTATCGCGAAAGCCGCGATAGATGGCGGTAAAGTCCATTACGAAGGCCAAAAACCAAAACCCGGTAAGGTGGTTCAACTTGGTGAGACCATCAAGTTGCGCCAAGGTTTCGATGAGAAAACGGTTATTGTCACGGCACTATCGGACAAACGCGGACCAGCAAAGGTTGCCCAAACGCTTTATGAAGAAACCGCTGAAAGTATTCGCAAAAGGGAAGAAACCACCCAAATGCGCAAGCTCGCAGCGCCGACGACTCACAAAAAGCCCGACAAAAAGCAGCGCCGCATGATTCACCGCTTTAAAAATATTCACGACTACGATCCTCAGTCCGAAGGTAGCTAGGTGGCATCAGCGACTAAAGAAAACAGCTAACCCTTTGATTAACAATAGGTTTACCCCCACCTTTTAAGTCTCGACATTCACTTCAAGTGGTTCATCGAAGCACCTTAAAACGCGCTTATTTTCGGGGGAAAATCTTTGTTTAATTTTTATGCAAGATCCAAATAGCCGACAACAAATAACTAGTGTATAATGCGCGCCTTTCGCGAGTAGCGCCAAGAATTTAAGAGTTATTTTTTTAATTAATTAGAGTAGAACAATGGCTGATTTATCTAAATACAGAAATATAGGCATTTTCGCTCACGTAGACGCGGGTAAAACCACTACAACTGAGCGTATTTTGAAGCTTACCGGTAAGATCCACAAAACTGGTGAAGTACATGACGGTGAGTCAACAACTGACTTCATGGAACAGGAAGCAGAGCGTGGTATTACTATCCAGTCAGCTGCTACAACTTGTTTCTGGAAAGACCATCGTATGAACATCATCGATACTCCTGGACACGTTGACTTTACAGTAGAAGTATATCGTTCTCTTAAAGTACTTGACGGTGGTGTTGGTGTTTTCTGTGGTTCTGGTGGTGTTGAGCCTCAATCAGAAACCAACTGGCGTTACGCGAACGAATCAGAAGTTGCTCGTTTAATCTTCGTCAACAAGTTAGACCGTATGGGTGCTGACTTCTACCGCGTTGTTAAACAAGTAAAAGATGTTCTTGGCGCAAACCCATTGGTAATGACTTTACCAATCGGTATTGAAGATGATTTCGTTGGTGTCGTTGATGTCTTAAGCCAGAAAGCTTACGTTTGGGATGACACAGGTCTTCCAGAAAACTACGAAGTCCAAGACATTCCTGCAGACTTAGTCGACAAAGCAGCTGAATACCGTGAAATGTTGATCGAAACTGCGGTTGAGCAAGACGATGACCTGATGGAAAAATACTTAGAAGGTGAAGAGCCTTCTTTAGAAGACATTAAGCGTTGTATCCGTAAAGGAACTAATGAACTAGCGTTCTTCCCAACTTACTGTGGTTCTGCGTTCAAAAATAAAGGTGTTCAATTGGTTCTTGACGCTGTTGTTGACTACTTACCATCACCAACAGAAGTTAAACCACAACCTTTAACTGACGAAGAAGGTGAAGAGACCGGTGAAGTAGCAACAGTTGATGCAAACGAGCCTCTTCGCGCATTGGCGTTCAAAATCATGGACGACCGTTTCGGTGCTTTAACCTTTATCCGTATTTACTCTGGTGTAATGAAGAAAGGTGACACAGTGCTCAACTCTTACACCGGTAAAACAGAGCGTATCGGCCGCATGGTTGAGATGCACGCTGATGAGCGTACTGAGTTAGACAGCGCGCAAGCGGGTGACATCATCGCTGTTGTTGGTATGAAGAACGTACAAACTGGTCACACCCTTTGTGATCCAAACAATCCTTGTACGCTTGAGCCAATGGTATTCCCAGAGCCAGTAATCTCGATTGCTGTTAAGCCTAAAGATAAAGGCGGTTCTGAGAAAATGGGTATCGCTATCGGTAAAATGGTTGCTGAAGATCCTTCATTTGTTGTTGAGTCTGACGAAGAAACTGGTGAAACCATCCTTAAAGGTATGGGTGAGCTTCACTTGGACATCAAAGTTGATATCTTAAAGCGTACTTATGGTGTTGAGCTTGAAGTTGGTAAGCCTCAGGTCGCGTACCGTGAGACTATCACTCAGCCAATCGAAGACAGTTACACTCACAAGAAGCAATCAGGTGGTTCTGGTCAGTTCGGTAAAATCGACTACCGTATCAAGCCTGGTGAGCCAGGAACTGGGTTCAAATTTGAATCAACAGTTGTCGGTGGTAACGTTCCTCGTGAATTCTGGCCTGCAGTTGAAAAAGGTTTCAACAGCATGATGGACGAAGGTGTACTTGCTGGCTTCCCAGTACAAGACGTAGAAATCGAACTATTCGACGGTGGATTCCACGCAGTTGACTCGAGCGCAGTTGCTTTCGAAATCGCTGCTAAAGGTGCTTTCCGTCAATCGATTCCAAAAGCGGGTCCTCAGTTAATTGAGCCAATCATGAAAGTTGACGTGTTCACTCCAGAAGATCACGTTGGTGATGTAATCGGTGACTTGAACCGTCGTCGTGGCATGATCAAGTCTCAAGAAGCAGGTGTGACTGGCGTTCGCATCAAAGCTGACGTACCACTTTCAGAAATGTTCGGTTACATCGGTCACTTACGTACAATGACTTCAGGTCGTGGTCAATTCTCGATGGAATTCTCTCACTACCTACCATGCCCTAACAGCGTGGCAGAAGAAGTTATTGCTGAAGTGAAAGAGCGTAACGAGAAAAAATAAGAATTTAAGTTTTAGGTGCTGAGTTTTGAAGACTCAGTGCTACCAACTAAGTTCTATAATAACCCCGATGGTGAAAGCCTTCGGGGTTATTTTTTTCCTAATAAATAATACTGATCTACACTTAAGGTTATTTTATTGTCGATTCAAGCGATGACTTTTAAGCCTTATTTGCATTGTCTATTACTCGTTTTGATTCATCAGGCTTCTGCGGCGAGCGAACTGAAGTTTGTGACTGAGAATAGAGCGCCTTATCAATATTACACCGAGAATGAACAGTTAACTGGCTATTGCGCAGAGGTAATGGCAAAACTGTTAGCTCAGGCGAAACTCGATACAGAAATCAAAGTAATCCCATGGCCACGAGCCTACAAACTGGCCCTTGAAAAACCCAATTATCTTATTTTCTCAATTTCTCGCTCTGCGCTAAGAGAAAATAAGTTTGTTTGGGGCGGGAAGCTGATGCGGGAAAGAATTTATGCTTGGCGAATGAAAGGGCAAAATAAGCCCCAATCATTGTCTTACGAGGATTTAAAAGGAGCTCGGTTCGCCATTTCTCGCTCCACCAACGCCGCTCAGACAGCCAAAGACGAAGGATTTAGCCACCTGTATTTAGTCGATAATTCGAACCAAAGTCTTAAAATGTTGCAGGCGGGACAAGTGGATTTTATTTTTGCAACTGATGAAGCGCCAAAGAGAGCGGAAAGCCTGGGATTAAGCAGTCAAGATCTCGAAAAGTTTGTAGAGCTCGATGCTTTCAGCAATGATTTGTATTTTGCGTTTAGTAAAGGCACTGATAAGAGACATATCAATCAGATAATGACCGCCTACACTGCGCTCCAATCAACCGGAATCTTAGTTGATTTAAAAAACAAATGGCAGATCGAGTGACAAGTTACTTAATTTCATAAGGCTGCAAATCAAAGTGGTCTATTTTGTTGACTTTGCATACGTTAATGACTGACTCTAACGTTTTGTCCATCTCAGCTTCACGCGACCAGGCTAACCCAATCACTCGATCAAACTGCATACCTTTTATTTTTAGAAGAGGAACTTGCTGTGTGTTATAAAAACTGGGATGGTCCGGGACAACAGCTGCGCCAACTCCCGCCGCGACTAGCTCAACCGCATATTCAACCGTATGAATGCGCGCTCGGATATTCATTTTGATGTCCTTGGGCTCCATCTTCCGCATTAAGGTTCGTGTGACGAGGCTAGGGCTTCTTAATATAAAATTCAAACCATCCAGATCTTCCAAAGAAAGTTCTGACTGATAGCTCAAAGCATGTCCGGGTGGCAATGCCATTAAAAACTCATCACGCCAAAATGGCATAAATACCTCGCCAGGTTTTACCATATTAGACGCGATAATTCTTGCTTCACAGGCTCGCTTATCCGCATCAACAAGGGTCAATTCCAGTCCATCGACCGAATCGATTATTTCTTTGATTAGATGGCTCATTCGCGAAGCCCCAAGCGCCTGCACAACCCCTAAGCGAAATGGTTGAATAGCCGCTTTTTGTTGAAACAGTTGTTTTATCGAACGCGCTTGGCCGGTTAGCTGTTGCGATAACGGATACAATCGGTGGCCCGCTTCCGTTGGCGTGACTCCGCGCGTATGACGGACAAATAAGGATTCTCCGAGAAAGTGCTCTAAGTTTTGAATTGCCGCTGAGATCGATGGCTGAGAAACAAAACAATGCTTAGCCGCCGCGCTAATACTCTCTAACTCATAGGCTGATTCAAAATAACGTAGTTCTCTTAGATCCATTTCAATCTCTATTTTTCGTAATGTCTGGTTACTGTATAACTAAGGTGATGATAGTCTGTTGGCCATCACTATTTCCTATACCAAGTATACACAATCAATATTATTCCTCTAACTATTAAATAGCTATAGTGCGCGCATTATTTAACCAGTCTGTCGGTCAATTCATCGCGGCCGTTAAAGAGATCGCTTTAATAGAGTAGTAAAAAATGAGCAATTCACAGTCAGTAGAACAATTATTTGAGAACATGTGGCAAGACTACTTGGCACTTAATCCAGATGCTTTGAAAATTTTCGAGCTTTTTAGCCAAGAAAATCAGGTAGTTAACGATCACGTCGCATTCAGAACCTTCGGTCTTCCAGGTCTCAGAGTAGAAGATGTTGCCGCTCCGTTACTCGAAGCAGGCTATGTGGAAGTTCAAGAGTACGACTTTGAGAAAAAGAAGCTTCGTGCGAAACACTATGCTCATCCAACTATGCCGTTGGTATTTATCAGCGAGCTTAAAGTCGAGGAGTTTTCACGAGAAGCACAAACTTTAATTAAGCAACTGGTTTCACAAGTCGATTTAAACAAAGTGAAAGAACAAGACTTTATGTATTCCGGTCGACCTTGGACTATCGTCTCAGATGTCTATGAGAGATTGCTTGAAGAGAGTGAGTACGCTGCCTGGGTCGCTGCATTTGGATATCGCCCGAATCACTTCACTGTTTCGATTAACGATTTAGCGCAGTTCGAGACTATTGAACAGGTGAACCAATTTGTTAAAGATAATGGATTCCCACTGAATACCTCAGGTGGCGAAGTTAAAGGTACACCAGAATCGATGCTAGAGCAGTCTTCAACATTGGCCAACCATGTTGAAGTTAAGTTCAGCGATACAACACTCACGATTCCAAGTTGCTTCTATGAATTTGCGCTTCGCTATCCTAAAGCGAATGGCGAATTATTCAAGGGCTTTATTGCTTCCTCAGCAGATAAGATTTTCGAGAGTACTAACAGCAAAGCTGCTTAGTTTTTTATGGCGGATCCCACAACATCCGCCTTTTTTCTCCCTGCCTTTCAAATTTCCTTTTGCCGACTTGCTTGCAAAGGTATAATTGCGCGTCTATTGATTTAAAGCATTGATACCGTATGTCTGATTTACTCCATCGATTTATATTTGATACCCATGGAATTCGCGGCGAAGCCGTCGAGTTAAAAGACACTGTTGAGCGTGTGCTAAAAGGCCATGACTATCCGAATGTCATCGCAAACCTACTCCAACAAGCTGCGGCAGTTAACTTACTGTTGGCTACGACGCTAAAGTTCGAAGGAAAAATTTCTTTGCAGTTGCAAACTAACAGCAAACTAAAAATGCTGGTTGTACAAACAACTCATAAGCTCGGCTACAGGGGGTTGGCAAGGTATGACAAAAGTGCCGATTTTTCTAATGACTCATTTACCGACCTTGTTAGTGGCGGTCATCTCTCAATCACGATCGAACCGCTAAAAGGCAAGCGCTATCAAGGTATCGTGCCATTAGATGGTGAAAACCTCGCAGAATGTATTGAAAATTATTTTAATCAATCTGAACAGCTGAAAACACGTATCTGGTTGTTTAATAACGAATCGCAAGTATTCGGATTATTTCTCCAAGCGCTTCCTGATATGCTGAGTGAAGACTCGTTTGATCACTTGGTTTATTTAGCATCAACGTTAAAGGAAGAAGAATGTTTATCCGTTTCTAGCGATATTATTTTGCACCGTTTATTCCATCAAGAAAGTATTCGCGGAATGACCACTGATCAGGTTAAATTTACTTGTGGATGTAGCGAGAAAAAAATGCTCGACTCCCTCAGTCTGCTACCTGAAGAAGAAATTACTGAGATTATCGAAAGCAAAGGCGAGGTTGCCGTAAAATGCGAATTTTGCCTTAATCAATTTAGCTTTTCGGAAGTTGACATCAAAACTCATCATGGTGTCAAAGGAAATCAAACTCGCCACTAATGTGGCGAGCAAACTACGATAGACTTACCTTCTCTTATTTTCCTTTTACTTCTCCTGGCAACTTTAGGTAGCCGCACTCTGGCGCTATTTGTTGTAGTTCTGCTAAGAAAATGACTCGCTAGAGAGTGAGCTTATCGCTTAGTCATGATGTTAGTTACAATTCATCAAGCTACTTTAAAACAAGAACCTCACAATTGATGTCATCAAGAATTTTTTCTACGGTGTTGCCAATCACCATCCCTGCAAAGCCCCTGCGTCTGACACACCCCATAATCAACAAATCCGAAAAAGTTGATTTAATAATTTCCGGAATCGTCTCATCAGGCTCTAATCCCTCGGCAATAATAATATTATCAAGCAACGACGGATAATCTTTTACAAACGCTTCGACTTGTTTTCTGTGAATATTTTTTATCGCTAAAAACTGATCTTCTTTATCAAAGAGATACTTAAATTTGTCCAAATCAATTTTAGCCCAAGGAAATACATTTAAAATGTGGCCATCACTTTGGCAAGATTCGGCGATTGCCGCCGTGGCATTGACGATGTCATGATTTAATCGTTGGTGTGCTTCGTCATCTTCAATATTAATTGCACCTAAAATATTGGTTGATGAAGGCCAAGCGCCTTTTTTGACAAACAGAATATTCGTTTCGCAATCTCTTAATAAGTGCCAATCGGTGGGTGTAAAAAACACCTTCTCGAGTGTGCCGTGTTGATGCGCTGTTTTTACGACCAAATCAAAATTATTCGCACTTACATATTGAAGCAGTCCCTCGGAGAAACTTTTACTCCATAGAACCTCAAAGTGAATGTCGGCATCGACCTGAAAACCTGCCTCAATGAGCGGATTAACCATATCTCTCAATTCATTCTCATAATGTGCGGTGGCTTCATGCCGTATTCGCTCAAGATCGATCCCACTGCCGTTAGGCACTAAATCAACGATATGTTGATAAACACAGGTAATCACCGTCAATTGAGAGCCAAAGCGTTTTGCAAGTTCGAGCGCCCTGGGTAATGCATGATGTTTTTCTTGCCGAAAATCAACAACAACTAAAACGTTTTGAGATTTATACATATCGCCTCCTCGTTTCTGCATTAGGTTCTGCATTAGGTTCTGCAAAAGGCTCTCTGCGTTACCTGAAATACAACTAGCATTGTTGTTTTAGGCAAGTGGATACTATCGACGCGACTTCAGACAATTGGTTCACCCTTAAATATTAATCTTACAGACACTCACAAAAGATTCCCTGATCCACGTCATAGGCGGTTGTATCGTAAAACACTGTCTATCAATGCACGGAAAAGGTTATTTACACTCAAGGATTAGAGCTGCAACTAACGAGGTGATACTATTAATTTCACTTAAATGCGACCAAAAGGGCTCAACAATGAAAAGAAGCGCACTTGCATCGAAAATCTCACTGTTAACAACATCCGCACTTATCTCTCTCTCCCTAAGTGCCGTCGAAACCAGAACGTTAAATAATGGAAACTTAGTCCTCGAGGACATTCCGCAAATTCCTGCATCGATAGGTCAAGATCTCAATCGGTACCAAAATGTTCGATCGGCTGGTTTTGATGGCTGGACTCAGAACGGCGAAAGTATCATTATCACCACCCGATTTGGCGATGTCGCGCAACTTCATCGGGTCGATAAAGCGGGTGGCGCGCGTCATCAGCTCACATTCTTTGACGAGCCCATTGGACAAGTTTCAATGCAACCGAATAATAATGCTCTGGCGTTTACCATGGATGCGGGTGGTAGCGAGTATGCCCAGATCTTCACCATGGATTTAAAAACCGGTGATTATAAAATGATCTCCGATGGCGAGTCGCGCAATGGTGCATTATTGTGGAACCGCGATGGTACCCAACTCGCTTATCAAAGCACTCGACGTAATGGCCGTTCAAATGATGTTTGGCTTGCAAGTTTTGATGAGAACAACAATCCTGAACACGAGATTGCGGTCGAGTCACCTGATGGTACTTGGTGGGGACCGAGAGCATTTAACAAGCAAGCAGATAAACTGTTAATTCAGCAATATATCTCCTCAACCAGTTCCTTAGTTCACCTCAAAGATTTAAAGACCGGCAAACTAACCGTGGTCGCTGGTGATAAAGAAAAGCAATCGAGAAATTTCGGCCTCGATTTTGACGCCAAAGGCGAAGGCGTTTTCATTACAACTGATCGCTATAGCCAATTTACTCAACTGGTTTATCGAAATATTAAAACCGGCAAAGAAACAATCGTTACCAAAGATATTAATTGGGATGTGCAAGGCACAACATTTAACAAAGACAAATCCCGAGCAGCGTTTGTGACCAATGAAAATGGTTTAAGTCGATTATATCTGTTAAATACTAAAACCCTTGAATACAAGCCCGTGAAAAGCTTGCCGATTGGTGTGGTTGGTGGCATGGAGTTTAATGCCGATAACAGTAAGCTTGCGATGTCAATTAACACACCGAAAACACCGACAGACACCTTCGTACTGAACCTTAAAAAGGATCCTACTCAAGCCGGAAAGCTTGAACGTTGGACCTACAGTGAAGTCGGTGGACTAAATTCCGAGTCGTTCATAGAACCTGAGTTAGTTCGTTATCCAACGTTCGACAAGAAGGATGGGGTTACCCGTGAAATTCCCGCATTTGTTTATAAACCGGAAGGAAAAGGTCCGTTTCCAGTCATTATATCAATTCACGGAGGCCCTGAAGCTCAGTATCGTCCTTACTTTAGTAGCACTTTTCAGATGTGGCTGGCTAAATTAGGCGTTGCCGTAATTGCACCAAACGTTAGGGGGTCTAGCGGCTATGGTAAAGAATATGTGGCACTGGATAATGGCTTTAAGCGAGAAGATTCGGTGAAAGATATTGGTGCCCTTTTGGATTGGATTGAGACC
Organism: Aliikangiella marina; assembly: GCF_007004765.1. Lineage (GTDB taxonomy): Bacteria > Pseudomonadota > Gammaproteobacteria > Enterobacterales > Kangiellaceae > Aliikangiella > Aliikangiella marina. The sequence goes on along the minus strand of NZ_VIKR01000003.1, from coordinate 393,992 downwards.
CAACCCGATTTAGATAAAGAGCGCGTCGCGGTATTTGGCGGAAGTTATGGCGGCTACATGGTTTTAGCAAGTGCGGTTCATTACAGTGATCGCCTAAAAGCGGCAGTCGATATCGTCGGTATTTCTAATTTTGTTACCTTCTTGGAAAACACAAAAAGTTACCGCAGAGATTTACGAAGAGTTGAGTACGGCGATGAAAGAGATCCTAAAATGCGGGCTCATTTAGAAAAAATCTCACCAAATAACAACGTGGAAAAAATTAAAGTACCGATGTTTGTTGTCCAAGGTGAAAATGACCCACGAGTGCCAGTAACCGAAGCGATTCAGATCGTTAAAGCATTGAGAGAGGAAAATATTCCCGTTTGGTATATGAATGCCTTAAATGAGGGACACGGTTATCGTAAAAAAGAAAATCGCGATATTTACCAGCAAGCCGTAGTATTGTTTATGCAAGAGCATTTACTCAAGTAACTCTAGCAAAACATTGATTGTAAAGGGGCCAGTTGGCCCCTTTTTTTAGGTAGATTTTTCATCGATTATCTTTTGTTGATTCGGCGAGCTTTACCCGGTTGCTTTGCAACTCGAACGTCGACCCATATATCAAAAAAGGAATCAGGCATGCGGTTGTTTTTTGTTCTCGGCTTGGGATGTTTTTTCCTGAATTCTTTAATAATCTGACTCTGCATTGTTGATAATCGCTTTTTCAACTCAGTCGCCAATCCGCCACTATGCCCATTGATATTATTAGAGCGAGACGAATTGTAGTACTGAGCTCGTGAGCTGCCTTTGGGTGAAATCTTAACGGTTAAGGTCATCCGCATATCAGGCGCAGCGCCTTTAATTCTCGAGCTTTGGTTAGCTAATTCTTTTTTAATGCCCGTAGCAATCTCGCGTTGGATGTCCTTGAGTATCTTCGCCAGCACTAACTCTACGCTTTCACGAGCGGAGGTGGTATTGGAGCGAGACGAGTTATAGTCTTGAGCCGCCCAAGCGGTATGAGAAACGATGCTTAATGTGAAGAAAAGAAGCCAGTTTTTAATTCGTGCTTTCATCAATAAACCCTCTAATTGTTCAGTAATCACCTTTTAAGTCGAGATAATCTCGATAACGGTTCAAAACTTATGTTGCTCAAAAATCGACCACCTATCATACAAACCTTATGCAAAGCGTCTGCAGATATAGTAAGCTGCTCAAAAATTAGTCAGATTGCTTGTTTTGGCTGATTATTGATAGTTATTGGCGGATTTTTAATACACTCTAAAATAAATTAGTCGGTATAATCGCTGCTAATGGAATGAAGCCAATTATAAAAACACTTGGGGAAATACAATGCGCATAAAAATTCATCATATCGTGCTGTTTTTGTTGCTTGTCATAAGCTTACAAACAAACGCAAACAACTTATCCATGACCTTGGATGATTTTATTCGACTTCCAACTCAGACCAATTTCCAAATATCACCTGATGGTGAAAAAATGTCGGTGATTGTTAAAAAAGACGGAGAAGATCTACTTGTTATTCTCGATGCTAAAACTCGCCAACCGCAAAAAGCGTTCAACGTTCCTGGCTCTGGAAAAGGCATCGGACGTGTTTATTGGGTTAATGATACGAGACTTGTTTATACCGTAACTGTTAGATATGCATGGGACAAAACACTGAGAGACACTGGTGATCTTGTTGGTGTAAATATCGATGGTTCGAAGCATCGATATATCTTTGGACAAAGCGCCGGCGAAATGCAAACGGGGTCGCGTATTAAGAAGAACAAAGCCGCTTACGGAAACCATGAAATCATCGATATGCTCGAAGATGATGATGAACATATTCTAATCGCCTTTTACCCTTGGCGAATAGCAGGCAACTTTTGGGTAACCAACAAAGATGCCAAGCCTAAGATATTAAAATTAAACGTGTATGATGGCTCTCGTCGACAGGTCGGCGGTTTGCCTATGCCGTTAGCCTCAGCGCTCACCGATAACAACAGTATCACCCGCTTTTCGGTGGCAGTAGATAAATCTAACAATTTAGTCCTCTCTTATAAAGCGGATAAAGATGCCGACTGGGAAAACTTTTCGTTAGACAACTTTGAGGGCAAAAATGTTATTCCGATTAGTTTTACCGAGGATAACCAAAGCGTCTATCTGTCGGCGAATGTTGGTGAAGGCACAAGAGCTTTGTACCTAATGAACTTAAACACCAAGGCGATAGAGAAAATCTTCCACGACGAAAAAGTCAATATTTCAGAATACATTAGAGACTTTTCTGGGAAGAGAATTGTGGCGGTGGGTACCAATTGGGACAAACCACAATACCATTACTTAGATAAAAAAGATAAGAAAGCTAAGCTACATAAAATGCTTGTGAGCTCGTTTGAAGGTTACGATATTACCATCACCAGTTCCACAGAGGATGAATCAAAAGTCATCGTTCATGTGTATTCTGATACGAACCCTGGAGATTATTACTTATTCGATACTCAAAAGTTGAGCGCTGATTATTTGGTCACTACTCGGCCAACGATTAAACTCGAATTGATGAAGCCAATGAATGCAGTTGAAATCAAAACTCGAGACGGTGTTGCTCTGAACAGTTTCTTAACTTTACCTACAAAAGACGCTAAAAATTTGCCGCTTGTTGTACTTCCTCATGGTGGGCCTCACGGAGTCAGAGATTATTGGGGATTCGATTGGGAAGTTCAGCTGTTAGCTAATCGAGGTTACGCAGTTCTTCAAGTCAACTATCGTGGTAGCGGCGGTTTTGGTACTCAGTTTGAGGAAGCAGGACATGGTAAGTGGGGAACTCTGATGCAAGATGACCTAACCGATGCTACGAAATATATGATTGAGCAAGGTATTGCCGACCCTAAAAGAATTTGTATTTATGGTGCGAGCTACGGCGGTTATGCGGCGCTAATGGGAACGGTTCGCGAACCTGATTTGTACAAGTGTGCAATCGGTTCTGTCGGTGTTTATGATTTACCGATTATGTTTGAGGAAGGTGACATCGCGGAGAGTGACAGTGGCCAAGCATATCTTAAAGAAGTACTAGGTAATGATATTGAAGACCAAAAACGCCGTTCTCCCGTTCATAATGTTGATAAGATTAAAGCTGAAATACTGCTCATTCATGGAGAAGAAGATGAAAGAGCCCCTATCGAACATGCAGAAAACCTGATGGAAGCTTTTGATAAAATCGACAAATCTTATGAATGGTTAGAGCTAGGCAATGAAGGGCATGGCTACTATGATGAAGATAACCGTCGTAAGGTTTACACCAAAATTTTGAACTTTTTAGAAAAAAATATTGGTAGCTAAACACTTAATACTCAGAATCTTAGAGGGCTACGTGCCCTCTTTTTTTTGAGTGAGAAGATTCACCAGTCTTGCGCTGTTAAATGTGACGATTCCGCTAAAAAATCGATAGTTTGTAAAATAGTTACTTTCACAAAGCCCCTTTGGCGCAGTATATTTCTTTATTATTCTAACAACGTTCGACTATCCATTCTTAAACCTAAGGATAAGGTTATGATAAAAAAAATAATTTCTTTTTTTATATTATGTACGACAACTTTCACTATCGCAGCAAAACCTCTACCTCTCTCATATTTTGCTAAAGATGCTCAGTTTAGAAATATAAAATTATCACCCGACGGAAAGCATTTCGCGGCCACTTTTCCGCGTAAAGACAGTACTGCTCTTGCAATCATCAATCGCGAAACAATGAAGCCCGTCAGGGATTTTGATTTTGGCCAAGGTGAACACATAGAACAATTCTATTGGCTCAATAATGAACGTGTCATCTTTACACGAAGTATTGATAGTCAGCGGTTCGCCGCGGGTCGTTCCATGGGAGACATTTATGGCATCAATATCGATGGTTCTAGAAGAGGCGCAATATTTGGTTATGACGCCAATAAATCAGGAAAGATCAGTAATCGCAAAGGTAATGATTTAGCATCCGCTCGGATCATGCATTTGCTCCCCGATGATCCAAAACACATTTTGATTATGTCCTACAGTTTTTTTCGTCGGGACATGGATTCACCCACTAAAATTATCAAATTGAACGCGTACACCGGTCGTAAAAAAACAGTTGCAACAACACCGTTTGGAAACATGAGAGTGGTTGTTAACGCCCAAGGAGAACCGGTTATCTCAAGCGGTGTGGATATCGAAGGCAAGGACAGAATGTTTTGGTTTAACGATGGCGAGTGGAACGAAATAGCCGAGGATGAAAAACTCAGCAGTTTTGAGCCATTGTTTGTCGATCAGAAAAGTGAAAACCTTTATCTATCAACTCATCCTAACAATGGAACGCAGGCTTTATACCAATACAATATGCAAACCAAAAAAATCAGTAAGGTCTTTCAAAACGAAAAAACAGATATCCATAACTTGGTTACCAAACCTGGAGAGGGATCCGTAGTCGGTGTAGGTATTATGCCCGGCAATGTTGAGTATCACTACTTAGACAAAGAAGATGAGTTCGCACAACTCCATAAAAGTCTATTCGAAGCTTTCGAAGGACATGATATTAGAATCACCTCAAGAACCGAGGATATGAGCGAGATCATCGTAATGGTCATGAGTGATAGAAATCCAGGTGATTTCTACTTGTATAACCCCAAGAAAAAATCTGCTGAATACTTACTCAGTCAGAAAAGCTGGCTAGAACCGCAAACGATGGTCGAGAAAAAACCAATTGCATTTAAAGCAAGAGATGGCAAAGAAATCTATGGTTACTTAACTTTACCCAATAACGCCCACGCTGATACGCCGATGGTAACCTATGTACACGGCGGTCCATATGGTGTTCGTGACGGTTGGCACTTTAATTTTGACACCACGCCACAGATGCTTGCTAACAATGGCTTTGCGGTTCTCCAAGTCAACTATCGCGGCTCTGGTGGCTACGGTAAAGAATATGAGGAAGTTGCTTATAAAAAACGAAGTACTTTGATTCAGCATGACATCATCGACGGGACTAAATGGGCAATGTCACTTGATAACATTAGCGATGACAAAGCCTGTATTATGGGGTGGAGTTTCGGGGGCTACTCAGCCGTTATGTCACCGACCATTGAGCCGGACTTATTTAAATGTAGCATCGCTGCTGCTGGCGTATATGACGCGCTCGAGCAAGAAAAAGATGCTGACTACGCAGATGTTCGCTCAGTCTCAAAAGAAGCTGAAAAAGTTTATGGGTCTGATGAACGACTGCTAAAAGATGAGTCGCCAATTACCTATATCAACAACCTTAAAATCCCTGTATTTATTGTTCACGGGGGCAAAGATCGCAGAGTGACGCCAGAGCAAGCACATATTTTGAGAGCGGCTCTCGAAGAGAGAAATATGCCTTTTGAGTGGATGTTCAAAGATAATGAAGGTCACGGGTTCGCTGATGAAAAGAATCTCGAGGAGTTTTATGCGCGATCACTTGAGTTCCTTAATAAAAACCTAAGATAAATCCAGATTGGGCGATATTAATCTTCGCCATTAACAAAAGGGCGCTACTCAGCGCCCTTTTCTCTGACAAGCTTTCTCTGCCGCACAATAAATATAACTCGTTAAAATTCAGAGAGTTACTAGCATATTTCCCTAAAATTTAACGTAGCGAACTCGCATTTTCTCAGCTAGACTTAGCTAGATACTAATAAATATCCGATTTTATGCGTCCATTAGCTGTTATCTCTACCGCATTTTTAACGCTTTCTACCAGCTTCCATGCTTCTGGTTCGGAAGAGGATATCTTTAACTTGTCACTTAACGACCTGATGAAGGTCAAAGTTTCCTCGGCTAGCCTTTCACAAGAACAAGTCGTCAATGCTCCCGCAACCCTGCGAGTCATCTCACGCCAAGAAATTCAAGAGCGCGGCTACCAAACATTGACTGACGCATTACAAGACTCAATCAGCTTTGATCATGCATGGGCTTCCGAATCACCTGACTTCAATCGTATCGGCGTACGTGGCGTATTCGGAAACAATAAACTCATCATTCTGCAAGATGGATTTAGAATAACACCGGCCACTGGCGATGTAATCGCGCTTGCGGAAAACTTCCCATTGTATCTCGTCCAGCAGATTGAAATTCTTTTTGGACCGGCATCAGCCCTATATGGGGCTGACGCTATGACCGCTGTGATAAATCTAATTACAACCAGTGATACTGAACCCCAGTCAGAATTTTCCGTTGTCGGCGGAGAAACTGACTATGGTCGTGCCCATATCCTGGCCAATTGGAAAAACGAACGTTTTAAATTACGCTTGGGTGCTCATAAGCACCAACAAAGTTTAAACGACATCGTATCAGCTAACCCTGAGAGCTTTCCGTTAACCGATTTAATTAATTTTAATGGTGATGTTATTGTTCCAGCGCAACAGCGAGCAGCACCAAATTTACAAAACAGAAGTCACAGCTTAGATATTATGCTAAACCTTGGCGAAGCATGGACTGTGGGTTATACCGAGCGCGCATTTCAGTACTCAACAGCATTAGCACTACCTCAATTTGTTGACTATGGACAAGAGCCGCTTTGGGAATCAACTTTGGCAACAAGCTACCTGAAGTTTACTCGTCAACTCAGCGATACTTGGTCGACGGAAATTCAAATCACTGATAACCTTTACGAACTTTCTCCGCAAACAAGCTTCGCTAATATTTTTGTTGGGTTTGAAAAAAGTTATAAGTATGCAAAAGGTACTAAACAAGATTGGCGACAAATATTTAAGGCATCGCTTGGCGAAAATAACATTCTAACTTTTGGGTACTCATATGAGGATTTAGAGTCAATCCCGTTAACAGCAGATCTACCAACTCCTTATCAAACCGGTTTACCACCTTCTGCACAGCAGCTGTTTTTCCCAAATACCAACAATGAAATTGCTATACCAATTTTTCATATTAATTGGCATAACACCAGTTTGTTTTCTCAATTGCAAAGTGAGATCAACGAGCAGTTAACAACTACATTAGGGGTAAGGTACGAAGACTCTTCAACTTATGGGAGCACTTTAATTCCCAGAATTGGTTTGGTTTATCGGCAGTCCGAAAAAACATCGTTGAAGTTGTCTTATGGAGAAGCTTTTCTCGCACCATCGCCACAGAATCGGTTTCGCTTTTTCGGCTCTTTTGAATTTCAGAGAAATGACGATTTATATCAAAGCTTTTTCTTTCAAATACCAAACCCAAATCTTAAACCTGAAAAAATGAAAACTTTAGAGATCGGTTGGACACATCTATTGTCTGACTCTTTATTGTTTCAATCGGACCTATTTTTTAATCGCTTAGATGATATTATTCAACCTGCGATAACTGACACCGCGATCGACGACTTTATATCAGGTGGCACTATTGCGACCACACAAATCAATGAAAACCTTGGCAAACTCGAATCTTTTGGAATTGATTTTACGTTAAATTACCAAACAGAATTGAGTTCTGGCTCTCAACTAAAAAGTTGGATTAATTTTAGTTACGTTGATGGCGATCGTCAGGCAAACGAACAAGAAACTGAGTTGCCTTTTACCTCCAACGAAAAACTCAGACTCGGATTAACTTGGCGTAAAAACGATTGGGTTGTATCGCCAGTTATTCGTTGGCAAGGACGGTCGACACTTTCTGAGCTCGGTGATGGATTGGACAAGTCAGCAAGTGCTTTTACTGTCGCCGATTTATACCTAGAAAGAATAAATCTTTTTAATAACTTTCATGTTTCCCTAAAAATTAACAATTTATTCGACGAGAAATACGGTGTGCCAGGAGAAGGAAGTTCAACTGTGTTTACCGAAGTTCCACAACTCCCTCGATGGCTTCAACTGGGATTTCGATATCAAATCGATTAAGACTATTTGCCCACATTGGGCCCTAACAAATTGGAAGTTAAAGAATTAGCCTATTTCTATAGCTTGTGTTTGGGTATGTGGAAAAACTATATTATCTGTTGAGTCAAAGATTGCCATATAACGGTCATAGCAATATCTTGAACGTGACCGCGAACTGGCATACGCAAAGCAGCCATTCAACGCTGCACTAGACGGAAAACTACAACTACGTTTTTCGAAATACAGCGCTTTAAATTTACTTATTATTTCGCTAAAACTATAGCTTATGCCACGGCTTCCCAATATTTATCCAATAATTGTTGAGTCAACAAAGCTAAATGTTGTGCTTGAACATTCTCTTTCGATTTAGCATTTGCAGTTAAATCAGCAAAATTTTTCATCATATACACCGATTGAGGGAAAGAAGAATCAGCCTCGATATATTTATGCTCTTTAGGTAATTGCATTCCAGTACGCTTGGTAAATCCGATTACATGCTCTTGGTTATCAAAGGCAAAGCCATTTTTCCAATCTAGTACAAAGTCAGACATGCTAAATACGCCTTCATGACCAAGCACATCTAAGTCCATCAAACAGGTTCCAGCGTTATATCCAAAGTCGAATGTAGATGATTTGCCATCTTCAAACACTAAGACACCCGAGCCACGGATAACCGCATTTGTCTCTTCGTCTCTGACAATACCACCTGATACAGTCTTGACTGGTACAGTTGGCTTTAAATATTCGGCAATAGCACGCATTGAATACCAAGTCATATCACCTACTGCGCCAGTCGGTTCTTTTTCGATATTAAAACGGATGTTATTTCTGTCCATGAATGGAAAGAAGAAGGAAGTTCTAACCGCTTGTGGTGCGCCAATTTCTTCTTGCATCAAATTATTAAGCGTCTTAGTGCGTGGGTTATGAGTGAAATGAGTCGCATCCATAAAACTAACAGCATTTGCTTTTGCAGCCTTGATGATATTTTCTAAGGATTCAAAACTAGCAAAGGGTTTATCAACTAATAAATGCTTCTTGTTTTGTGCGCCATAGATAGCAATTTCTTCTTTGCTTGCAGTTGGCGTTGCGACATAAATAGCATCAATAACACTAGATGCAAGCATCTCTTGCCAAGTATCAAATACTTGGTCGATGCCATGCTCTTCAGCAAATGCTTTGGCAGAAATTGGACGACGACTTGCCACCGCAACTAGCTCAATACTTTCGACTTGCCTCACCGCATTAGCAATAACTCCAGCGATCATACCTGAACCTACAATACCTAAACGTAACTTACTCATAATTATCTCCTGTGATTAGTTGACGTGCAGTTTAATGACAAACTACACTCACAAGAAATGAATAGATTTAATAGCTCCAATCCAAAATATGAATATCTCAAGTAAAGATTTAAACTTACTGTTTGCATTCAAAGTTTTATTCGAAGAGAGGAACCTTTCTAACGCAGCAAAACGGATGGCTCTCAGCCAACCTGCGCTCAGCCATAAGTTAAATAAATTAAGGAATGAGTTTGATGACCAGCTTTTTGTAAGAGCGGCTAGAGGGCTAACGATAACACCATTAGCAGAACAAATAGCACCTCAAGTATTACAGGCAATTCAGTCGATTGAAGGTTTATACCACCAACTCGAGTCTCAAAACTTCCTGCTTAATGAAGATACTGTTCACTTATATACTACTGACTTTATCGAGCAATTGTTACTACCAAGCCTTTTAGCTCGGATCGAAATGAAAGCACCAAAATTAAAATTGGTTTGCCACAATACCTTAGGAAAGTTGCCCAAAAAAGAGCTGGAAACTGGCGAATGCGACATAGCAATTGCTGGCTTCTATCATGGTTTATCTGATTCTTACTATCAGCAAAAGCTAAAAGAAGAGTCCTTTGTGGTATTAGCTAATAGCGATACATCAAAAATTAAGGACCATCTTGACCTCGAAGGTTTTTTAGCCTGTAGACATATAATAACTACTTTATCTGGTGATCTTGATGGAATAGTCGATAAGGAGTTACGTGAACTGAACCTATCCAGAAAGGTCGTTGCGGGCGTTTCAAGTTTTTTAGCGCCTCCGCTCATTGTTAAAGATACAAATTGTATTGTTGTTTGCCTCGAATCTATAGCAAGGATGTCCGCTTTAAATTATGAAAGATTATCTATCTATAAATGTCCTATTAAGTTGCCCAAGGTGAATATCAGCCAAACTTGGCATGCTCGTACTCACCAAGATCCAATGAGAAAGTGGTTGAGACGGGAGATTCACGATATTATGTTTCAACATTAACTAAGTTAAGAAACCGAGTGTCACCTTTTAGTAATTTGGGCTCTTTTATTTACTTTTTCGACTGGCTGGACGGTGATGAAAACAGGCAATCCTATCAATCCAAAAGACCTATGAGTTTTCATGACTCTGATAGTGATTATGAATTTTTTTACCTTTACTGAAATATCCGATAGCTCTTTATCGGCGTTCGAATCGCGATTAATCGAAAAAGCCGAGTGTTTTTAATTCTCCATAACTCCACAACCTTCTATTAAATCACGAGACTTCGCTCTAAGAATATCAGCTTCCCATGCTAACATTTCATGTATGTCAGATTTAACATGATACTTTTTCGATAATTTGTCCAGCTCCGAAGCTAAAGAAAGGCCTCGTTTAGCAATTTCATTCTTTTCTTTAATGATTCCCAATTATCTAACCTTTCAATCCATTTTAACGACCACTTTTAGTAGACTATTTTATCAAGACGAGCGTCTCTTTTGTGATCAGCCTGTGTGAAAACACCCTATCATCACATATTATGGTCTCAATTGCTATTTAGGCTTTCTCTTAGCCGGTTTAACGAATTTTAATTTTATTATGAAATATTTTCTTTAATATTTGCGCCAATTTAAGAGCCGTCATATACGCTCGTATAAGGCCTTATTTCATCGATATATTAAAGCCAAGCCTTCCTCAGGCTTTTATCGCTTCTATCAGCGTTTTACTTCCCATTATTTTCATCACTCGTTTTAGATTGTACGCCAAGACATGCAGACTCATTTCAGTGCTCACATGTTTTAATGTCTTCATTTGGAAATGCGTTGCCCCCATCCATGACTTTATTATTCCGAACGGATGCTCAACTGTCGATTTTCGTACCAACATAGGATCAGGAAATTTCTTTAACGCATCGTCCATTTCTTCTAAGACTTTCTCATGTTCCCATCGCCGGACTCTGCGCTCTTTTCCCGTTGTACATTTTTGTTTGAGCTTACAAGTTCGACAGTTGCTACTGTAGTAAGTATGAATGTTCATTCCTCGCTCAAATGACGAGTGGCGATGAGGCAGTCGCTCTCCTGCGGGACATCGATATTCATTTCTTTTGGGCTGATACTTAAATTCATCCCTGGTAAACATTCCTTGCTTTTTTTTGCCTGACGTAAAAATTTTAGGTACCAATGGCTCCATTCCTAACTCTTTAACGGCTAATATATCCAAGCTGCTGTAATACCCTTTGTCAGCTAATACCGTCAGCGATTTCTTGCCCATTGCTGAGCGAGCTTGCTTGGCCATATTCGCTAATTGGTTTCGATCTGAGCCACTGTTGGTCGTCTCGTGAGCTACTATCAGATAGTGCTTAGACTCTACGGCTGATTGAACATTGTATCCCACAAGCCCTGATATATTGGCCTTTGTCGACATCGCCCTGGAATCTGGATCGGTCAAAGATAGTTGACCATCGGGTGACTTTTTTCGCAGCTTGTCTATTTCATTAAGCTCAACAATTTTATCCTTCAATGATTGAATTCTATCTTTAAGTTTTTCTTGAGTAGCTGTATCTTTCGGTGCGTCTCTATCGGCTTTATCAAGCGCTGACATATATGCGCTGATACTCGCTTCCGCTCGTTCAATCCGTGACTTTACTTTCGCCTGGGTGAAGTTTCGATTCTTTTTATTGACTGCTTTAAAGCGACTACCGTCAACGGCTATCACCGCTTCACTAAATAAGTTTAATTGACGACATAATTCGATAAACTGACGGCATACATTCTTGATGCCTCGACCATTATTTTTTCTAAAGTCCGCTATCGTTTTAAAGTCTGGTGTTAATCGGCTGAGTAACCACATTAATTCAACATTACGATGCGTTTCATTTTCTAAACGCCGACTTGATTGAAGACGATTTAAGTAGCCATAGATATATAACTTAAGCATGACTGATGGGTGGTAGGATGGACGACCCGTGTCTTTCGGTTCTACACCTTTGAAGCCTAGTGATAATAAGTCGATTGAATCGACATAAGCATCGATGACTCTTATCTGATTTTCTTCGCTGATGTAATCATCTAATGCTTCGGGAAATAAGGTACTTTGACTTCGGTTTTCACCTTGAATGAAACGTTTCATTGAGTTAACCGATGGCTGAATGACCGTAAGATCATTAGATCACAAATCAAACAAATAATCGATCGTTTTCACACAGTCTGTGATGAGAGTTGCCTATCGTTCATACTTTTTACACAACCTCTGATGCCTTGAGCCTCTCGACTGCTAGTTTACAAAACCTTCAATTTCAATTTTCTCATAACATGGCCAACCAAACGATCCGCTATATTCTTCTAATGACATCAAACAAGGTTTAGCTAGAGGTAAACCCAAAAAAATCCTTCTTCTTTTGCCTTAAACAATACTTCTTTGAGCATTTCTCCTAAACAATCAAACTCGCCTTCCGCGTCGCTTAGTTCAATTTCCTTCGTAGAGCCATCAAGTAATTCGACTATTAGGCTTCTACCTTCCTCATATGCCTTCTCAGCACACGAGCACCAATGTTCCATATCTAAAAGACTATTACTGACAGTCACTATATCGACACTCTAAATAGAGCATACTTCTTTAATCTTTCGCTTATTAATATGATCTGACGATTTCTTCTTTACCAACATGAACTACACCTTTAAGGTCGGTTGATATCAGCTCCCACAGTTTAGGTGACTTTTTAATTCGCTGTCTCCTCTCCACAAACTGGCCTTCACTAAAGATAAACGTTACTTGAGGGTCTTCGTACCAGTCAGGATAAACTTCAAAGTCAACATCTACTCGATATTCAAAACTTAGGTATTTATAGCACTTAACAGGGCGAAAAGAACACCCTCCAGAATACTTAACTGTATTCAACTGTATTGAAGACAAGCCTAAGAAGTACTTGTTATCTACACTAACTTCCTTATCATCAATAAACACTCGCATTTCACTTAGGGCACCTGTTTTCTGATCTACGCGAAGGTATACCTTTCCTTGATCTGTTTCAAACGAAACATTATTCCAAAAATAGACAGTATCCTGGCTAGCAAGGCACGAAGTCGAAAAAAACACAGATATAAAAACAATTTTTAAACTTAACAACTTCATAGTAAGTATTTTCATTAAGATGTTATGGTAAGAACTAGTGATGTTAGAGCACAAGTTCGCGTGATTGACTGCTTTTATTTCATAAGTTCCAAATACCAAAAGACAACTAAGTGATGCACGTTGCCGGTCGTTGGCTCTTTTCACCCAGAAAGATAAACTCTATAGCTAATCCCACCAATTGAAAATCCCTTCTCCGAGATTTTTCGGCCTCCAGTATTTAATGTCATTCTCACTCATTGAAGGCAGCGCTATAAAATCACTCTCAAGCTTTTTTTTCAAATTTAAAACTATTCCAAACCTTGAGCTAAGTGCTTTTGAGATCATTTCGTTATCAATAAAGTTCAATTCACACTTGGTTGGATCATAGGAATCTAAAAGTGCCCACTCATTATTTTCTGAACATATAATAAATACATTAAACAGCTGATGTTCTAATTTACAAGCCCAAAAATTGGGAGTTACATTGGGTTCTATCACTTGCCCTGGACTAGATCCTAGCTCGGTAGATATTCCATAAACAACCAATTTAAACTCTTTAGTATTCATAATAAAACTAACTTAATTATTCGGTACTATATTCATAGGACACCTTTAAGAACGCTATCTCTTAAGACTTCATCTCTGCTTATCCTGTATAAATCCTTACTATATACATTCTTAAAAGGTGATTCTTCGCCATCTTTAATACTGTAACATCGACCCAATTCATTAAAGTATGAATGAATAGTGAAAAAGCAATGTTTATCCGTTATCCCCTTGCAACCAACTGAGAAAAAACAAAACCAAAGGTCTCTTTCGTCATTATGTTCAATTAATGCAGTTGAAAACTGAACGTCTGAATCAGGTTTTATGAGCATGCCTTCTATATATTTATTAAGGTGATTTACCCCGCAATCACAATCTTCGATGAACACTTCTCTTTCTTTAATTTTATTCATGATTCAACTAATTCAATAGAATTCAGTGGCAGCTTTAATTATATCCAATTGAACAACGAGTGTCTCAAAGGTGATGGCTAGAGTCAGTTACCCCTAATTTTATTACAGATAAAGCATCTAGTTAGTTGAATAAATCATTGCAATAAAGGAGACAGTCGAAGGTTATAGAGCTATAGCTGTATTTGCTTCCCTAAAGTGGGCATTCAATGGATTGCTCATGGGAGTTTTGTTATGCGATTTTTAGTTTGTAAAGCGCATCACAACCACTAAGACGCCTTAAATTTATCAATGATTAGAACATCTTTTTCATTTACCTTGTAAACCTTTACTTGTTTAGTTATTGGGCCCAATAGCCAACTACCACATGCAAACCAAAACTCTTCTTTTTCACAGTTTTTGATACTAAATACTAGCTGTGCATCCGAAACTAACCATCTTAATTTACCTTTCGATAACAAGTGCGGTTCAGGTGTAATCTGTGTGTAGTTGTAACCATTATTTTTCAGCCAACTATCGCAGTATTGTTGAAACATTTTAATCCGCAATCGTGTTGCTATCATTGGCACAAAAACAAAAAATAGAAGTGAAAAGAAAACAAAGTTGAAACCAAACGAATGGCCTAAAGTATCTGTCATTGAGAACGCTTTCCCTAGAGACAACAAAACAACAAGTATGGCTATAATTCGCATATTCTTTCTCTAAGCAAAAATCCGTGTTAATGGGCGAGTAAAAAGCGCAGCTTTTTGCGAGTTCAGGCTTCGAAGCTGCCGCTCATTGAACACTTTCTTCTTTCCCCATTTAACTCTAACTGGTAGGCAGAAAGAAAGTGGAAATCGCCGAATACTTGACCGTAATCCATTTTTTGTTCGCTTGCACACTTTAAAAATTCGATATACGAATAAGTAATAGAATTGGAAACTTTATCTAAGTAGTTGAGCCGCTTTTCATCGGCACATTTTCTAAGTTGATTTACTAATCTACTATCAATTTCAGACCAAGGTTCTATGTTCATATATTTTTCATTTGATCAAAATGGCTATACTGAATGTCTGCTTTAAATATTAGCTAATACTTGTTGCCAATGACTGTAAAGTGATATTTTGAGATCTTTACCTAATTAAAAACCATCTACCACAAATTAGGCATATCTTCATAAATGTAATTCGGCTTACTGTTAACGAACAAACTTGAATCGAACTCGGAAACTAGAGCGATATTCAAAACAGTTTTCTCATATGCCCAACCACCTTCATCATGAGAGACACGCCAATTATACCTCACTTGGCCAATTTCCTTGGTAGATAGCATAAATGCTTCATTTTCCTGATAGTCTCTAATGGGTGCACCACCCCAAGAACCATAGTTAACTTTAACTGCGACTTTATCTTCTAACGCTGAGAGATCTGTAACACCAAACTTGTTAAGTTTAAAAGGTCGAAGTACATTAATCTGCTTGAATGGTTCTTTGAAGTTTTTGAATTCGTCGAATATTTCCCGTTGATAAATCCAGCTATCACTTTCCATTTTAGAATTTGGTACCGATACTACAAGAAACTCAGGTACGCTGTTTCTAATAGCCGCACCAGGAGCTCCTCTAGACTTCTTTGTCCATCGTGACACAATTTCTTGAATAATTAGCATATAGAATACACTTTCTTAAGTTGTTGTTTCACTAGTCTCTTGACATATTGCATTCAATGACTGCTTTCAAGTTTCATTTCTTATCAAATAAAGATGCGAGTGACCGTTTGGTGATGAAAGCGCTAATTAAACTCACCACTAGACTTGCTATTTAACATGACTCAGCATAATAAAGCTTCTGATCCGATAAACCTATTCCAATCGAACAGGAATATTGATACTTCTCGCTATAGCTACATTCAAACCTGCCAAGGTATTTCGTTAAAGTGCCATCATCAAAGCACTCGTTGCGTAAAGGCTCCACCTTCAATTCTTTATAGAGCTTTTCAGCGGCTTTGCCAGTAATAAAGAGGCTCACTCCAGGAATCTCTGCGTCAGGCTTCTCTTTGCCCCACATTTTAAGAATCCCCGCCATGTCTACTCGAGTAGGTTTATCTGAAGCGGAAGATACTGTAGGGATTAATAATATTAGAATTACCAAAACTGCTTTCATATCTATTCCTTAACTTTCAGTATTATTGTGTACTTGTGAGTGGCAGCTTTTATTTATTTAAATTGATATTCCCAGTGGCAACAAAGTGATGAATTGCGCCATCGACTAATTACTCTTCACTATTATGTTCTAGCTTGTATCTTTTCCAAAAGTCATTAACAATATTTGTATACGCGGGGGAAAGTAACTCATGATCAATTGACGATCGAAAAACGAAAGTTACTCCATATTTTTTATCTTTAGGATGATCCAGCATAAAACCAATCTCCACTGAACTCTTAAACTCTTCTATAGATATACCTATAACGTTAAGCTCTTTTTCAAGAGCAACTTCATTAACCTTAAATTCTTCAATAAAAGCTGCCACATCGGTTTGGCTTTTAGCTTGAAGTAGTATTGGAGGTAATGAACGCCACTCATCTAGTTGCGGGCTAGGAAAAAATATATTTCGCACTATGAATACAATAACAAGTATGAGTACAAACTCACCTAGTTTCTTAGCATACTTTTTATAGAGTTTATTTTCTTTCATATCTTCAGTACATTTAAATGTCAAATTCTTTTAATATTTCTTAGACCGACAAAAGGCGGCTTTGTGATGGTTTGAGCCTAAACATGTTAATCGCTTTAACCATCTTCCAAGTAAAATACGGGATCACTATCCCATCCATCCTAGAACATCGCAAGGCGTCCGCATGAAGGACATTTAAAAAATTCCTGCATTTCCTAATATAGCTCTTCAGAGTCGATTGACTCTTCATACTTGTCAAACTGAACATTAGAAATAAAGTTCCATTGTTTATCACAAGGAACTTCACCTACAGATACTCCTGTTCCGCATTTACACATATATGCAGGCATATTACTTAACTCTAGTAAATATCATATTGAGTGTCAGCTTTTGATGACATTCTCTTCCATGGCTAAAAATCAAGAGGCCGCAAAGTGATGGTTAGAGCCAAAACATCTAATTTTATCTTCTATATCCACAATTCGCACAAGAGTTCTCTGAAAATAAAACAGGTATATCGTTAAATGCTTGCTTATCACATTTCGGACATTTGAGCTTTAGCTTTCTAAAATCATGATTTATTTTTAGCTGAATAGATCCCCATAGTAGCAAGATTACCATTCCAACAATAAAGTTAAATTCGAATTCAAACACTCTTACCCAAATTAGACTAGTAGTAATTCCAAATGGAATCCAAAGTGCAAATGTAAGAGCCATTAGTTTCTTATAATTATCTACTTCATTCCAAAACTCTTTATCTGACATTTTTTGCATTCATTCGCCACTTTAAAACATACTTACGAATAGGCCACCAATGTTCTTCTACCGGATCATCCGTCTCTACCCGGTAATCTAATTCTGCTTGGTGAATATCTAAGTCTTTATGCAGAATTTCTAATATTTGATCTTGAAGTGGATGCTTAATATTATGCGCAGATACGAAGTCATTCAAGCCTTCCATAAAATAACATCCAAGCACACGTTTTTCCTGAACCGTCGTATCAGACTTACTATAGTTCTGGAAATACTGCTCCAACTCTTCCATTCTACAAGTCGTGTATTCGTAGTCTTGGCAATTCAGATCACGAGATGCAGGACCAACTCCCACTTTCTCTAAAATTTTCACTACAGCTTCGATGCTTGGGTACTTAATGTCTTCCATAAGACTAGAAATAACCTTGATTCACTTAACTCTGAATTAATTTCAGCTCTTGTACAATCCTTAATTTGAATGAACGGCTGCTTTTATGTTTATTAAAATGAGTTCCAAGTGTCTTCTATGTGATGAACAGAGCCTGTCGCCATCATATTTTCACTCAGACTCTGATGAAGACTGCCTTACTAACAACTTGCATTTTCTGGTCACGGACCGTCCCAATCTAACTTAATTCTAGCGTTATCGGGTACTTGTTTAAATAACTCTTTAATGAGCTCATTTATTGGTACATAAAGTACCGAACTTCGAGAAGATTCGAAAAATTCCTTAGCTTGAACGTTTAAAAACCAAAGATCATGTTCCACAAAATCCGGTTCTAATATTGATACATATAGGTTATGAACTAATTGCGACAGTTCAAATGCATCCTTTCTTCTTCTTCCGAAAACGAAGCTACCCGATAGACTATTTCTCAACTCTGGCAAACAAAGCTCTAAAATTTCCTTATATATTTCTTGTTTTTTACTCATTAGCTTGTGTGCATATCAAATCTTATAAATCAGCGTCCGCTTATCTTTTTCTAAAATTATTTGCTCAGTAGCAGGTGAGTGATGAAGTAGGACGCACATTCATCTTTTCAGCGAATCTTACGCAAAATATCTAAAAGGATAGACAATCCTTACCCTTCGTATTCCAGTTTTCATATAATGCATCAGTGCCTTGTTCTCTTTTGAGCTTAAGGTCGAATTGAGTCGCTGTGCCAACCCCAATACCAGCGATAGGAGTATCGTCTACAATAATAACTTCATCTAATCTATCGTGAAAAGTAGCAGGGCTGACAAGAACATAACCAGCATATCCTCTTTCATTCAAATGCACACTATCAGAGGGAATAGAGTGATCTTTGCATAGATTAGACACGCACTCACTATAATGCTGTAATAAAGCGAGCTCACTTTTAAATATTTCAGGGCTCGCTTCAGATATTATAAAATAAAAATGCTGATGATTTATTGGCGTCGAAAACACAAGATTTACAGGGTCTTCAGGATTATCAAGCAATGCTATCCCAACGAAATAACTATTCACTTCATTCACTTTAATAAGCTCAAATTCGACATTATTGAATAACGACAATTTTCGCTCGAAAAATGCTCCTATACTTTGTTTTAGTTTTTCTGCATTCATATAGTTATTATTATAAACCTGGGTCAGAGTCGAATCCTCTAAACTGTATCCTTATTCTTAAAACCTTCAATATTCTCATTTTATTCCCGTGTCTTAACTCTAATGCTTTACGATTTTACTCAGGAAAAAAGGTAAACGTATATGTAATCTCTTCACTGTTAATTACTGATGTACCGAAATCTAAATCTGACACTACCGAAAGGATTTTCTCTTCCAACGAGCTTACACCTAATTCGCTTCTAATAAGCTCTAAATTTTTAACCGTACCATCGGACATTACTAGAAATTTAATGTTTAATTTCCCCTTGGCAGTAGGATGGCTTTTTAACTCTTCTAGATATAGGACGAATATGTCTTTCTTTATTTCATCAAATACTTTTCTTATTTCTTCAGGCTGACGTTTAAAATGCTCCCTAGCTAACTCAACTTCTGAAAGGTTTACATTAGCCACTATTTCACTAGATAAACCAGACGTCCATTCACCATTAATATTTACAATTTTACAGGGTTTGTAATTACTGTTCTTAAGGCAATCTAAGTATACAGCCTTTACAGCGTGTTCAATAGAAGTAAAGTTAGCTCGCCAAGCCCAAGCTCCAGTATATGATTGAGCAAATGCTTTATTTTCGCTTTTTTCGATGTATTTTTTTTCGTATGATTCTAAAGCACTTTTTGAAATGAGTATTGTCTTATCTTTTGCAGTCTCATCTAGTAACTTTTGACTTGCAGAACAGCCAGTTAATAAAACTAGATAAACTAAAATATAAATTTTATTCATGTTATTACCATTGTCTGTATATTGGAGTCAATTCACTTGTTCACTATTTTAATCGATTGCACTATTTGATAACTGCTTTTTCTATAATTTTAGAATGGTTCGAATGACAGTTGTGTAATTAACTAGATCTATCAAAACTCAACAGATACAAAGCCTATCTCTCTACTCAGCACTAATACATTGCATTTCCCAGTGGTCATAAGCTCTATAGCTTATAGTGTCATATTTGGGTATTCCAATATCACTTAGCCTGCTATTAAAGCAATATATACTCTTTGGCCAAGCTATTTCATGCAAATAGTATTTTGAACCTAACGCTTCATTTTGCGACTCTATTGGTATTTCACTTAATACAAAAATCCCTAATGTAGCAGTATTCATAATTGGTTTATAAGCGTCCTTTCTAACTGCGTAGATTATTTTATTTAAGTTCTTTTCTTCCCGACTATATTTGACATTTATTGTAAATTTATACCATTTAAGATCACAGTCGAATGCATTGTCACAAGCTGTTATATCTGAAAGTTCAACAACTGCTGTCTGAAGGCCCATTAGCGTAATATATTCATTTTTGACATCCTCGCCAAAAATTCCTTTTCTCGAATTATCCTGCCTCCACAGCAACAACTTTTCGTTGGGTGCGTCGAACAGATAATTTGTACCTCTTGTCCTATCACCATCCAAGTCACTAATAAATTTTTCTATGGCTTGTTTAGACGCATTGTCTAGTTGTTCGCAATCTGACCATTTACTGATAACTGTTCGCAAAGCAAGTTCCTCACTTCCTTTAAATGGCAGTACCTGTGAGTAACCTTTGCTTCCAGGATATACACCTAAGAAAACATTAATTTCCTTATTACTAGCAATATATTCATAATCCTCATCAGTCAAGGAATTCGAAGAATTATTAACCTCAAGCGGTAGTGAGTTCTCAATTCCAAAATATCGAATATCAGAAGTAGAATAGTGAACCCTTACCGCTATAGTTCCGCCATCTAGAAACACACCTCGCTGAAATTTTAACGGGCAACTTTTCAATTCATTAATATAAAACATTGCATGTTTTTGCTGCTCGTCAGCTAAGCTCGTGCTCTCGTTCCTGACTTTACTCACGCATCCAACTAGAGTTAAGGATAAAATAACTAGATAAATAAATTTCATTGTTATATTGAACTGATAACGAGAATCAAAATACATAAAACCCAATCACATGAAATGCTTACATCTTATTTTCAGATAAATGGACAAAAGTAATCTGGCGCTTGTCTAAAAGAGAGATATCTTTTGCAAGCAAAATATTTAATAGCTCAACAGTAAATTTCTCTACCGCTTTATCAACTTCCGGATCACTTTTGATACCCATTAGGTACTCAATTTTTATACTTGTCAATTGATTACATTGCTATAACCTGAAACCCCAACTTAAAATCCAAGCCAACTATACTCTTTAAACGCTAATTAAAGCCTTGTAACCAAACCAATATAATAGCTTGAGCTTATATCCATACTGATGGAGTTTAAGCCTAGAGTCGGTTACGACTAAAGGCTATCCAGCAAAAAACAAAATTCAAATACTTTCTCTTAATTAAAGTCAAAAGTATCTAAGTTATTAGGCGCGTTATCCTTTTTTCGCTTTATTCTTGAGCCTGTGTAAACTCGTTTTTCATCTTTCAAATACTTACTCAAATCTTCCTTGATGTATTGATGATCGATTCGATTACCACTTGGGATAAGCGCTCTAGCAGTCGTATAAATAGAATTTAATTCCGCTAATTCATCTTTAGATAATTCGCTTTCAATTTGATTAATCAAATTCTTGCGTTTTACACTTCGTGCCACTGAATTCGAGATTCGAGCCCATACGCCTGCAACAACTTTATTTGAACTCAGATAGCCATCTATGCCATGTAAATATAATCGTGCAAGTTTAAACTGTGCCCGATAATCGCCTTTGTAAGCAACATTACAGTACAAGTTAAACGCATGAGCCTTTTTATTGCTTTTTTCAGCATAAACCCCTGCCTTGTAACTCACAAATTCGCCGGAAGATTCGCACTTAGGTTCGGAGCTCTCTTCGTTACTAGCTTCGGCTTGAGAGACTGAAACAAACAATGCCAAAAGACATACAATTCCTAATTTCACTGTCAACATCCCTCGCCAATTTGCTCACGACATAAAGCTGGTAAATCTTGCTTCAACAAGGCAGTGTATCGCTCAAATCGTTGCTGTAAATGAGACTGAGGCCAACGAACAAAAAGCTCGCCAATGTAATTTAATTCACCTTCTTCGACATAGACGCAAAAACCATTATTCTTGAAGTTAAAGTTATACTGGTAGGCCTGCATCTGAGTAATGCAGTAGTCCCCAGCTTCAACCGCCATAGTGTATTGTTTAATCCCTTTGTCGATTGGGCCAATAAAGAAATTTTCACCCGTTTGCTGATTTACAAAACGAATTGAGGATACTTTTTCGATAGTGTTAACCGTGACGCCCATATAGCCTTGATTGGTGCTGAGAGGAGGAATATTCGCATTGTCTTGAATAACGTATTTATTAAAGCTACAGCCACTTAAAACAAACCCTAAAATAAAAACAACTTTCTTCATTATCTTCCC
The DNA here is from genome assembly GCF_007004765.1 of Aliikangiella marina. GTDB lineage: Bacteria > Pseudomonadota > Gammaproteobacteria > Enterobacterales > Kangiellaceae > Aliikangiella > Aliikangiella marina. The sequence goes on along the minus strand of NZ_VIKR01000003.1, from coordinate 371,440 downwards.
TTATTTTTTAAAATTACTAATGCTCTATTAAACGTGATATAACAGCGTTTTTTAATCAATCCACTACGATATCACGCAGCAATATTATCAATAAAGGATTCAATAAATTAGCAATATTCCGCCATTAACTATCAAATTTTGGACAATTTCACTGTTTTGCTCATTTAAAGTAAATATTCCCGTGAGATATAAGATTTATTCGCCAACTAAGCATTATCATTCAGCAAAGTGAGTCATTTTAAAGAAAGTGAGCAATTAAAGCGTCGTAGTTCAGCGCGAGATATAACAAAGTCGCCAAATTCCCAAATATCACAATTGGGCCAAGCCATAACAAGGTTACCAGTATTGATCCTTCATTTAAGTAAATAATAAATACACTAATAAATAAGCCAAGATACAGGTCAATTCCGATTTGTTTACCCCAATGAAGTTTTGACATCTTACCAATAGTTTTGAACAGGTTTTCACGCATACTGCAATAGTACGAATAGGTAACGAACCCCAAAAAAACTAACCAAATAAGCGGTTTCCCCAGGGGTAACTGACTATCACTTAGTAAGAGTTTTTCACCACTATGAGTGTAAACAGCGGTGGCAAAAAATAGCGCAAATACAACCCATAGTGCATGACGTTTTAAGAACATTTTTCTCTCCATTTTAGCCAGTTAACCGATAGCTATGTAAAACTAGGACATTAGCTAGTCGGTTAGTTTAACCTGACCTTTAGAAAAGTGTAAGCTGAAGAGAGAACCGACTACATGCGCCACACTTTCAATTGGTATAGAAAATAAAGGACGATTAAAACTGGCGTGGTATTAAAACTAAGTTAAGACTAAATCATCACGCACAAAAAAAGGCGCTCAAAGAGCGCCTTTCTTATTAGGTGTCAGACCTGACTAACTGATTAAATCAATTAAGCAAGGATCTTAGCAACAACACCAGCACCAACTGTACGACCACCTTCACGGATAGCGAAGCGTAAACCTTCGTCCATCGCGATAGGAGCGATTAGTTCGATAACCATTTTGATGTTGTCACCTGGCATTACCATTTCTACGCCTTCTGGAAGCTCACAAGCACCAGTTACGTCAGTTGTACGGAAGTAGAACTGTGGACGGTAACCTTTGAAGAATGGCGTATGACGGCCACCTTCGTCTTTGCTCAAGATGTAAACTTCTGACTCAAACTTAGTGTGTGGAGTGATTGAACCAGGCTTAGCCAATACTTGACCACGCTCTACTTCGTCACGCTTAGTACCACGTAAAAGGATACCAACGTTGTCACCCGCACGACCTTCGTCAAGAAGCTTACGGAACATTTCTACACCGGTTACAGTCGTCTTAGTCGTTTCTTTGATACCAACGATTTCGATTTCTTCACCAACGTTGATGATACCTTTCTCGATACGGCCTGTTACAACAGTACCACGACCTGAGATTGAGAATACATCTTCAATCGGCATGATGAAATCTTTATCGATGTCACGCTCTGGCTCTGGGATGTATGAATCAAGTGCTTTCGCTAATTCTAAGATTGCTTCTTTACCGAGAGGACCTTCGTCGCCTTCTAGTGCTTTCAAAGCTGAACCTTTGATGATTGGCGTGTCGTCACCTGGGAATTCGTATGCGTCTAATAGCTCACGAACTTCCATTTCTACTAGCTCTAATAACTCTTCGTCATCAACCATGTCACACTTGTTCAAGAAAACAAGAATCTTAGGTACACCTACCTGACGTGATAAAAGGATATGCTCACGCGTTTGTGGCATTGGGCCATCTGCTGCTGAACAAACTAGAATCGCACCGTCCATTTGAGCCGCACCGGTGATCATGTTTTTAACATAGTCAGCATGTCCTGGGCAGTCTACGTGCGCGTAGTGACGACCTTCTGTTTCGTACTCTACGTGTGACGTCGCGATTGTGATACCACGCTCTTTCTCTTCTGGCGCATTATCGATTTCGTCGAATGCTTTTTGCTCACCACCGAAAGCCGCTGACAATACTGTGCACATTGCAGCTGTTAAAGTAGTTTTACCATGGTCTACGTGGCCGATTGTACCAACGTTGACATGGGGTTTGGTTCGTTCAAACTTTTCTTTTGACATTACCTTTTCCTCGTTGATTTAATTGTTAAATTAAAAGTTTTATTTAAAGTATTAAAAATATTTTTAATGAATTAATAACTCATCGCATCAGAGACGCTCGCAGGCGCTTCTGCATACTTTGCAAATTCCATTGAGTAACTTGCGCGACCTTGAGTTGCTGATCGCAGATCTGTGGCATATCCAAACATTTCACCAAGAGGCACTTCTGCCCGAATAATTTTGCCTGACGGATTATCATCCATACCTTGGACGGTTCCGCGACGTCGATTTAAATCGCCCATCACATCGCCCATATAATCTTCAGGAGTCACGACTTCAACCGCCATAATCGGTTCAAGTAATACCGGGTTTGCTTCCATTGCGCCTTGTCTGAAGCCCATGGAGCCAGCGATTTTAAATGCCATTTCACTGGAATCGACATCGTGGTATGAACCGTCATACAAAGTGACCTTAACATCCACCATTGGATAGCCAGAGAAAACGCCTTGGTTCATTTGCTCCTGACAACCTTTATCAACAGCGGGAATATATTCCCTTGGTACTGCACCGCCAACAATTTCGTTAACGAACTCGTAACCTTCCCCTGACTCTTTCGGTTCAATCTTAAGCCAAACGTGGCCATACTGTCCTTTACCGCCGGATTGACGAACGAATTTTCCTTCAGCTTCAACTGACTTACGAATGGTTTCTCGATAAGCGACTTGCGGTTTACCAATATTCGCGTCAACTTTAAATTCACGCTTCATTCGATCAACGATTATATCGAGGTGTAATTCACCCATTCCAGAAATGATCGTTTGTCCCGACTCTTCGTCAGTCTCAACGCGGAATGATGGATCTTCTTGAGCTAATTTGCTCAAAGCTATACCCATTTTTTCCTGATCAGGTTTTGTTCTTGGCTCAACCGCTACCGAAATAACTGGCTCAGGAAACTCCATTCTTTCAAGCACTATTTTCTTTTGCATATCGCAAAAGGTATCGCCAGTGGTAACGTCCTTAAGACCAATTGCCGCAGCAATGTCACCAGCGTAGACTTCTTTGACTTCTTCTCGGGAGTTGGAGTGCATTTGGACGATTCGTCCAACTCGCTCTTTTTTCCCTTTAACTGAATTGAAAATCTGGTCACCCGTTTTCAAAACGCCCGAATACACTCGAAAGAAAGTTAGCGTACCAACAAACGGATCAGTAGCAATTTTGAAAGCGAGTGCTGCGAAGGGCCCATCATCTTTAGGTGGACGTTCCTCTTCCTCTTCACTATCAATCAAGTGACCTTTAATGGGTGGGATATCCACCGGTGCTGGCATAAACTCAATTACTGCATCAAGAACGGCTTGAACACCTTTATTTTTGAAAGCACTGCCACAAGTTGCAACAACAATTTCATTTGATAAAGTGCGAGTTCGCAACCCCGTCTTGATGTCTTCTTCAGACAAGTCTCCTTCTTCGAGGTACTTGTCCATTAAATCTTCACTAGCTTCAGCAGCTGCTTCAACCATCTTTTCTCGCCATTCTTCACATTCTGCTTGCATCTCTGCAGGAATGTCGGCGTACTCGAACGTCATACCGCGGTCGGCTTCGTTCCAGTAAATGGCTTTCATTTTAATTAGATCAATAACCCCTTTAAACTCTTCTTCAGCACCAATCGGTAACTGAATCGGAACAGGGTTAGAACCTAACCGATTTTCTATCTGGTCAACAACACGCAAGAAATCAGCGCCTGCACGGTCCATCTTATTGACAAATACCATACGCGGAACTTGATACTTATTAGCTTGTCGCCAAACGGTTTCTGATTGCGGCTCAACACCAGATGAACCACAAAAAACCACCACCGCACCATCTAACACCCGCAGTGAACGCTCTACTTCAATCGTGAAGTCAACGTGTCCAGGCGTGTCAATGATATTAATGCGGTGGTTTTCATACTGACCTTGCATACCACGCCAAAAAGTCGTGGTTGCAGCCGAGGTGATTGTAATGCCGCGCTCTTGTTCTTGCTCCATCCAGTCCATAGTAGCTGCGCCATCATGAACTTCACCAATCTTATGCGACAATCCAGTATAAAACAGTACACGCTCAGTAGTCGTGGTTTTACCCGCGTCTACGTGCGCAACAATTCCGATATTGCGATAAAGATTAATTGGAGTAGTACGTGCCATTCACAATCCCTCTAAATACTCGTTATAGAAGTTGTCTCTATAGTTTGAGTTCGCTTGTATAACTTTGCTAAACAAACAATAACTAAACGCCAAATAAGCGATAAACGCTTACCAACGGTAGTGAGCAAATGCTTTGTTCGCTTCAGCCATACGATGCACATCTTCACGCTTCTTAACACAAGAACCACGATTTTCAATTGCATCAAGGATTTCACCCGCTAGACGAGCGTCCATAGACTTTTCGCCACGCTTACGTGAACCTTCTACCAACCAGCGCATTGCTAATGCTGTTTGACGAGAAGGACGAACTTCAACAGGAACTTGGTAAGTAGAACCACCAACACGGCGTGATTTTACTTCAACCAAAGGCTTGATTTTGTCTAGACCTTGTTCGAAAACTTCTAACGCATCTTCTGCGTTTTTCTTTTCTTTAATGATATCTAGCGCGCTGTATACGATACGCTCAGCGACAGATTTCTTACCATCAACCATTAAAACGTTGATGAATTTAGCTAATAGCTCACTTCCAAACTTAGGATCTGGCAAGATCTCACGTTTGGCGACTACGCGTCTTCTAGGCATAATATATTTTCCTATGTGTTTCTTCAGGTTAATCCAGGACTATGAGCCCGGACCTTACTCACATCACTATGGGATGTCTGTTAACATTTAGCTCAGTATTTAACCCAAACCCCTTGCAGGCTTGGGATAAAACTGTGGTTTTGCTAAATGTCTTGTGAATTGAGTAACGACTGTTAGCCAATTCGTCTTACATAAATAAGTTAAAACTTATTTTGGTCGCTTCGCACCGTACTTTGAGCGGCCTTGCTTACGATCTTTCACTCCAGCCAAGTCAAGGTTACCACGAACACAGTGATAACGAACACCAGGTAAGTCTTTAACACGACCACCACGGATCATTACAACGCTATGCTCTTGTAGGTTATGACCCTCACCACCGATGTAAGAAGTTACTTCGAAACCGTTTGTTAAACGAACACGAGCAACTTTACGTAGTGCTGAGTTAGGCTTTTTAGGAGTGGTAGTGTAAACACGAGTACAAACACCACGCTTTTGCGGATTCGCTTCTAGCGCAGGTACGTTACTCTTTTGGACCACTTTTTTACGCGGCTTGCGTACCAACTGATTAATAGTTGACATTGTTTACAATAACTCCAGCTTTTTTCACAAAATATAATCCTGGACTATAGGCAAAGCATCCGGCCCATAATTCAGGGTGCGGCATTGTAATTGCCACCGCCCAGGATGTCAAGATGACCACCGCAACTTTGTTTAAAAGTTGATCAGTGGTCAAATCTTTAAAATACCCATTATTTCGTCAATAACGGGCATCAATCTTAAGCTTCGTCGCCTTCTAGGCCCGTTGAGCTTAATGCATCGCTAAGCGCCTTTTCAGCTTCTTCAGCAGATACAGTTTCTTCCATCTCGAACTCTAGCTCGCCTGCCAAGCGCTTGCGACGCTCTTCGTGGTAAGTTAAGCCAGTTCCAGCAGGAATCAAACGACCAACGATAACGTTCTCTTTGAGACCGCTCAATTGGTCTTTCTTACCGCTTACAGCTGCTTCCGTAAGAACACGAGTGGTTTCTTGGAAAGAGGCTGCCGAAACGAACGATTCAGTCGCCAATGACGCTTTAGTAATGCCCATTAATACTCGTTCAAATTGAACCGGATCTTTACCTTCAGCGATCAGCTTATCGTTCACGTCCAGTACGCGGGTGTATTCCATCTGCTCACCCTTAAGTAACATCGAGTCACCAGGGTTAGTGATGTTAACTTTACGCAGCATCTGACGAACAATCGACTCAATGTGCTTATCGTTAATTTTTACACCTTGTAAGCGGTAAACGTCTTGAACTTCATTGGTAATATAATTCGCTAGTGCGCTGATCCCTTTAAGACGTAAAATGTCATGTGGATTATCCGCACCATCAGAAACAACCTCACCTTTTTCCACACGCTCACCTTCAAACACGTTGAAGTGACGCCATTTGTGGATAAGTTCTTCGTACGCATCACCTTCTTGCGGGGTAATCACAAGACGGCGCTTGCCTTTGGTTTCTTTACCAAAGCTAACCGTACCTGAGATTTCAGCCAGGATAGCAGGCTCTTTTGGCTTACGAGCTTCAAAAAGGTCAGCAACACGCGGTAGACCACCGGTGATATCACCCGTTTTCGAACCTTCTTGTGGGATACGAGCAATCGCAGTACCAACACCAACTTCCGAACCATCTTCAATGCTCACAATCGCATTAACCGGTAACACGTACTGCGCGGGCATACTAGTTCCTGGAATCATTAGCTCTTTACCTTTCTTATCAAAGAGCTTAATCATCGGACGCATTTCATTAGCCTTGGTACCTGAACGCTTGGATTCAGTAATGACCAATGAACTCAACCCAGTCAACTCATCCGTTTGGCGAGTCATGTTGACCCCTTCAACGACGTCTTGAAGTTGAATCTTACCGGCGATTTCAGTAATGATTGGGTGAGTATGCGGGTCCCAGTTAGCAACGATTTCGCCGCCATCAACTTTGTCACCGTCTTTCTTTTCAAGTACCGAACCATAAGGAACTTTATAACGCTCACGCTCACGACCGAACTCGTCTAACAGCGTCAATTCTGTTGAACGAGATACTACGACCAACTTGCCATCATCACGTTCTACTGACTTGATGTTGTGTAACTTCAAAGTACCATCGTTTTTGATTTGTACATTATTCTCGGCTGATTGACGAGATGCCGCACCACCGATGTGGAAGGTACGCATGGTTAACTGTGTACCCGGCTCACCAATTGATTGTGCAGCGATTACACCAACAGCTTCACCAATATTAATTCGGTGACCACGGGCCAGGTCGCGACCATAACATTGGGCACAAACACCGCGGCGCGTTTCACAAGTAATTACCGAGCGAACCACAACTTGGTCAACTGAGTTGGCTTCTAATGTTTCAACCCATTCTTCGTCAAGCAAAGTTCCCGCTTCACAAATGACTTCGTCAGTACCAGGCTTGTAAATATGCTCAGCGTTAACACGGCCGAGTACACGCTCACGAAGTGGCTCAACAACATCACCGCCTTCGATTAATGGCGTCATGACAAGACCTTTCTCGGTGCCACAATCTTCAGTCGTAATAACCAAATCTTGTGCAACATCGACGAGACGACGCGTCAAGTAACCAGAGTTTGCTGTTTTCAATGCTGTATCGGCCAAACCTTTACGTGCACCGTGAGTCGAGATGAAGTATTCAAGTACGGTCAATCCTTCACGGAAGTTCGCCTTGATTGGACTTTCAATAATCGAGCCATCTGGTTTAGCCATCAGACCACGCATCCCAGCCAGCTGACGAATCTGAGCGGCACTACCACGAGCACCCGAGTCGGCCATCATGTAAATCGAGTTAAACGATTCTTGCTTCACATTCTCGCCTTCAGCGTCGACAACATCTTCAAAACTTAAGTTGTCCATCATCGCTTTCGCAACTTGCTCGTTGGTGTGCGACCAAATATCAACAACTTTGTTATAACGCTCACCATGCGTTACAAGACCAGAAGCAAACTGCTCTTCGATTTCACGGACTTCTTGTTCAGCAGAATCAAGGATTGTTTTCTTTTCGTCTGGAATTACCATGTCATCGATTCCAACCGACGCACCAGAAAGTGTTGCGTAGTTGAAGCCGGTGTACATTAATTGGTCAGCAAAAATAACGGTTTCTTTCAAACCAAGACGACGATACGCTTGGTTAACTAAATTTGAAATTGCCTTTTTAGTCATCTTTTGATTGACCAACTCGAAAGGTAAACCTTTTGGTACGATTTCGAACAACAATGAACGACCAATGGTGGTATCAATCAATGAAGTTTCTTCAGTTCGATTGCCATCATCATCAATATGAGTTTGCGTCATACGAACTTTAACTTTTGCGTGAAGTGCCGCATCGCCATTGCGATACGCACGAAGCGCTTCAGCAGTGTCAGCAAACACCATGCCTTCACCCATATCATTCACTTTCTCACGCGTTAAGTAGTAAAGACCGAGTACAACGTCTTGCGTTGGAACAATGATCGGCTCACCGTTTGCTGGAGACAAAACATTATTTGTCGCCATCATCAATGCGCGAGACTCAAGCTGCGCTTCGATAGTCAACGGAACGTGGACCGCCATTTGGTCACCATCGAAATCCGCGTTGTACGCAACACAGACCAATGGGTGTAATTGAATCGCTTTACCTTCGATGAGTACTGGCTCGAACGCTTGGATACCCAATCTGTGAAGCGTTGGTGCGCGGTTAAGTAATACCGGATGTTCGCGGATAACTTCTTCTAAGATATCCCAAACCACCGGCTCTTCGCGCTCAACCATTTTCTTCGCTGCTTTAATCGTTGTTGCCAAGCCACGAAGCTCTAATTTACCAAAGATAAATGGCTTAAATAATTCTAATGCCATCTTCTTCGGAAGACCACATTGATGTAGACGAAGGGTTGGACCAACAACGATAACCGAACGACCAGAGTAGTCAACACGCTTACCTAAAAGGTTTTGACGGAAACGACCTTGCTTACCTTTGATCATATCAGCAAGTGATTTCAGAGGACGCTTGTTTGAACCAGTGATTGCTCGACCACGTCGACCGTTATCCAGTAACGCATCAACCGCTTCCTGAAGCATACGTTTTTCGTTGCGAACAATAATGTCTGGCGCATTCAAATCTAATAGACGTTTTAAACGATTATTACGATTGATAACGCGACGATATAAATCGTTAAGATCAGACGTTGCAAAGCGGCCACCATCCAAAGGAACTAAAGGACGTAAGTCCGGTGGAAGTACAGGTAATACAGTCATGATCATCCACTCAGGCTTGTTGCCCGACTCAATGAATGACTCTAACAATTTAAGACGCTTAGCAAATTTCTTTAATTTCGTTTCTGAATTTGTATTCGGGATTTCATCACGAATATTGCGCGCTTCTTCTTCAATGTCGATATGAGTCAACAAAGTTTGAACCGCTTCAGCACCCATTTTTGCTTCAAATTCATCACCAAATTCTTCTAACGCATCTAGGTATGATTCTTCACTTAACAGCTGACCACGCTCTAAGGTTGTCATTCCTGGTTCAGTGACCACAAACGCTTCAAAGTAAAGCACTCGTTCAATATCACGAAGCGTCATATCCATTAACAAACCAATACGGGATGGTAATGATTTTAAGAACCAAATATGTGCGACCGGACATGCGAGGTCAATGTGACCCATACGTTCACGTCTAACTTTCGCTAGCGCAACTTCTACACCACACTTTTCACAAATAACACCGCGGTGCTTAAGACGCTTATATTTACCACAAAGACATTCGTAGTCTTTAACAGGGCCAAAAATTTTCGCGCAAAATAAACCGTCTCTTTCAGGTTTGAAAGTACGATAGTTAATGGTTTCAGGTTTTTTAACCTCACCAAAAGACCAAGAACGGATCATCTCAGGTGACGCTAACCCAATTCGAATCGTGTCGAATTCTTCAGTTTGATTTTGCTGTTTAATAAAGTTTAATAAATCTTTCAACTTTTTCTCCTCCCGGAGTTAATTAAAACTGATGGTTAATTGCTTGCGCCTTAATTGTGGCGCAAGCCATTCCGCAATCTTTTGGTTAGTCTTCCAACTCCAACTCGATATTAATACCGAGTGAGCGAATTTCCTTAACCAATACATTAAAGGACTCAGGCATACCTGGATCCATGCGGTGATCACCGTCAACGATGTTTTTGTACATACGGGTACGACCATTAACGTCATCCGACTTAACTGTCAGCATTTCTTGCAGCGTATAAGTCGCGCCGTATGCTTCCAATGCCCAGACTTCCATCTCCCCGAAGCGCTGGCCACCGAATTGTGCCTTACCACCCAACGGCTGTTGAGTAACCAAGCTGTATGAACCGGTTGAACGCGCATGCATTTTGTCGTCAACCAAGTGGTTCAATTTCAGCATGTACATGTAGCCAACTGTTACTGGACGCTCGAATCGCTCACCGGTACGACCGTCGAACAACCAAGATTGACCAGAAGCATTTTCATCAGCTAATTCAAGTAAATGCTTAATTTCAGATTCCTGTGCACCATCAAATACTGGTGTACCCATTGGAACCCCTTTGCGCAGATTGTTAGCTAAGTTCATTACCTCTGTATCGCTTAATGAACCTAAGTCAACGGTTGGTTCATCACGATGGTTATAAACTTTTTCTAAGAACTCACGATGTTTAGCAACTTCTGCTTGTTCTTCGAGCATATCATCGATCTTACGACCTAATCCTTTAGCCGCCCAACCCAAGTGAGTCTCAAGGATCTGACCGATGTTCATACGAGAAGGTACACCCAGTGGGTTAAGAACGATATCAACTGGCTCACCATTAGCTAGGTAAGGCATATCTTCCACTGGAACGATGTTTGAGATAACACCTTTGTTTCCGTGTCGACCTGCCATTTTATCGCCAGGTTGAATACGACGCTTAACAGCCATATAAACTTTAACTACTTTAAGAACGCCAGGCGCTAAATCATCACCTTGAGTAATCTTAATGCGTTTAATTTCTAACTGCTTGTCGTATTCTTTTTTCTGTTCTTCAAGATTGGTGGCTAACGCTTCAATTTGCGTTTGCAATGCTTCGTCTCTTAATTGAACGTCAAGCCATTGGTCGCTACCAATTTCTTGCAGGTATTCTTCTGTTAAGGTAGTCCCTTTCTTCAATTTGTTAGGACCTTTCTCTGCAACTGCGCCATTCAAGATTTTGAATGCACGGCCGTAGATATTACCTTTAAGAATTGAAAGCTCGTCGTTAAGGTCTTTCTTAACGCGGGCAATTTCACTGGCTTCAATATCCAAAGCACGCGCGTCTTTATCAACACCATCTCGAGTAAAGACTTGAACGTCGATAACGGTACCAACAGTACCAGAAGAAACACGGAGTGATGTATCTTTAACATCCGATGCTTTTTCACCGAAAATCGCACGCAGAAGTTTTTCTTCTGGCGTCAACTGAGTCTCACCTTTTGGCGTTACTTTACCAACTAGGATGTCGCCTGCTTTAACTTCAGCTCCAACATAAACAATGCCAGACTCATCAAGTTTAGCGAGGGCGCTTTCACCAACGTTAGGGATATCAGCAGTAATTTCTTCAGCACCTAACTTAGTGTCACGAGCAATACAAGTTAACTCTTGAATGTGAATCGAAGTAAATCGATCTTCTTTAACCACATTCTCAGAAATTAAGATTGAATCCTCAAAGTTGTATCCGTTCCAAGGCATGAAAGCTATTTTCATGTTTTGGCCTAGTGCTAGTTCACCTAGGTCTGTTGAAGGACCATCAGCCAATACATCACCACGACCGATCTTATCGCCAACGCTGACGATAGGACGTTGGTTAATACAAGTATTTTGGTTTGAACGGGTGTACTTGGTTAGGTTGTAAATATCGACACCTGCTTCACCAGTTTTAGTTTCGTTATCATTAACACGAACAACGATACGACCAGCGTCAACATCTTCGATAATACCGCCACGTTTGGCCGCAACCGTTACCCCAGAGTCAACCGCAACGGTTCGCTCCATACCAGTACCCACTAATGGCTTATCAGCTCTTAAAGTCGGTACCGCTTGACGTTGCATGTTTGATCCCATCAATGCACGGTTCGCATCATCGTGCTCTAGGAAAGGAATCATCGATGCAGCAACCGATACGATCTGCTGAGGCGATACATCCATATACTGAACATTGTCAGCAGGTGTTAGCATAAATTCGCCTTGGAATCGACATGAGACTAGGTCTTCAACCATTTGACCTTTGTCATCTAACACCACGTTAGCTTGTGCAATGTAATATTTGCCTTCGTCGATCGCAGACAAGTAATCAATCTGTTCAGTCGCTTTACCATTTTCAACACGGCGATAAGGCGTTTCCAAAAAACCATAGTCGTTGGTGCGCGCATAGCAAGACAACGAGTTAATCAAACCGATGTTTGGTCCCTCAGGTGTCTCGATAGGACAGACCCGACCGTAGTGAGTTGGGTGCACGTCACGAACCTCAAAGCCCGCTCTTTCACGCGTTAAACCACCAGGCCCTAATGCCGAAACACGGCGCTTGTGGGTAATCTCTGATAGTGGATTGTTTTGATCCATGAATTGCGATAATTGAGACGAACCAAAGAACTCTTTGATTGCAGCCGATACAGGTTTCGCATTGATTAAATCTTGTGGCATTAGATTGTCGGCTTCAGCCATGCTCAAACGCTCTTTTACTGCGCGCTCAACACGAACCAAACCAACACGGAATTGGTTTTCGGCCATTTCACCAACGCTTCGAATACGACGATTACCGAGATGATCGATATCATCCACTTCACCTTTACCATTACGAATATCGAGTAACGTGTTAACAACATCGATAATGTCTTGCTTCGATAAAGTACCTTCGCCTTCGTCTGAGTCGCGACCAACGCGACGATTAAACTTCATTCGACCAACACGAGAGAGATCATAGCGATCTGCGGTGAAGAATAAGTTCTCGAATAATGTTTCAGCAGAATCTTTTGTTGGTGGCTCACCAGGACGCATCATGCGATAAATTTCAATCAACGCTTCTAAAGCATTGGTTGATGGATCGATGCGTAAGGTGTCTGAAATGTAAGGGCCACAATCCAGATCGTTGGTGTAAAGCGTTTCAAATTCTTTGATTTCTGCTTCTTGTAATTTAGCAATTAGCTCTTCAGTAACTTCTGCATTAGCTTCTACTAAAACTTCACCCGTTTCTTGATCAATAATATCCTTAGCAACCGCTTTACCAATTAAGTAATCAGTTGGGATTTCAATCTTGTCGATTCCGAGTTTTTCCAACTCTTTGATATGGCGAACAGTAATTCGTCTGCCTTCTTCAACAACGACTTTACCGCGCTTACCTTTGATATCAAAGGTCGCGATTTCGCCTCGAAGACGCTCAGGAATTAATTCAAGCGTAAATACACCGTCTTTATCAATTTGAACTTTGTCATTGTCGTAAAACATTTCGAGCATTTCTGGCGTTGAATACTCAAGTGCTCTCAACAAAATTGTCGCCGGTAATTTACGACGACGGTCGATACGAACGAATAAGCAGTCTTTAGGATCGAACTCAAAGTCCAACCAAGAACCACGATAAGGAATAACACGCGCGTTATAAAGTAACTTACCTGAAGAGTGAGTTTTTCCTTTATCTGAATCGAAGAATACGCCCGGTGAACGGTGCAACTGAGAAACAATGACTCGCTCGGTACCGTTAATAACAAAAGTCCCGTTATCGGTCATAAGCGGCATTTCGCCCATGTATACTTCTTGTTCACGAACTTCTTTAACAGTCTTGTTTTTGCTTTCTTTATCGTAAATAACTAAGCGGATTTTCACGCGAAGTGCCGCGGAGTAAGTCACACTTCGGATTTGACATTCTTTGACGTCAAATACTGGCTCGCCTAACGAGTAACTCATGTACTCAAGTGCTGCTGAACCAGAATAACTTGTAATAGGAAAAACTGATTTAAAGGCTTTCTCTAAACCAGAATCGATAATATCTTCCGTGTTTAAAAACGAACGATATGAATCTAATTGAATTGCTAATAAATACGGGACGTCTAAAACTCGTTTGTTTAGACCGAAATCCTTACGGATCCGCTTTTTCTCAGTATATGAATAGGCCATCTGGGCTCCTCAGTTAGCTATCATTCATGTTGTATAATCGGCTCTTGATACGATAAAACCGACTAATAACGCGCGACAAATGGTTTAATACACTGCGGCATCCTCCCCGCTGACCTATTGATATTCGCAACTCCCTTTGTCAGTCTTTATCAATAGGATCGTATCAATTAAAAATGTTTAAACCTGTCGTAAAAATACCGCTTTTTAAAACGGCAAAACGGCCGGGGACAAAATTGCCACCAGCCGGATTGTTTAAGCTTGCTTTAAAGTAGCAATCAATTACTTGATTTCTACTTCAGCGCCTGCTTCTTCAAGCTGCTTCTTAACTTCTTCAGCTTCAGCTTTGTCAACACCTTCTTTGATAGGAGTTGGCGCGCCTTCTACAGCTTCTTTAGCTTCTTTAAGACCTAGGCCTGTGATACCACGTACTGCTTTGATTACAGCAACTTTGTTACTACCGAAGCTCTTCATGATTACGTCGAACTCAGTTTGTTCTGCAGCAGCAGCACCAGCGTCTGCGCCTGGAGCAGCAACAACTGCAGCAGCTGCAGCTGCAGTTACGCCGAATTTTTCTTCCATTGCTTCAACTAGTTCAACAACTTCCATTACTGACATTTCAGCAATTGCATTTAAGATATCGTCTTTAGAAAGAGCCATTACTCATTCTCCTGGATTTAAAATATAAAATTAAAAAATAAAAACTATAAACGTACTGTAAAACCGTTACGCTGCTTTTTGATCTTTGACCGCCGCGATTACTCGAGTAATACGCGATGGGAATTCGTTCAATGTACGCGCCAGTTTGGTTACTGGTCCGTTCATTACACTCATCAAAGAAGCAATTGCTTCGTCTTTGGTTGGTAGTTTAGCAACAGCATCAAGCTGCTCTGCACCGTGCAACTGGCCACCAACAGCTACTGCTGTTGCAACTAGTTTGTCGCAATCTTTTGCAAAATCACGTACTAGTCTTGCCGCTGCACCAGGCTCTTCTAGCGAAAACGCACAAATAACCTGTCCAACTAAAGCATCGTTTAAGCAAGCGAACTCTGTGTCTTCAACAGCACGTTTGGCAAGAGTGTTTCGTACAACACGAAGATATACACCACTCTCACGGGCCTTGACGCGTAGCTCAGTCATTTGCTCAACTGTCATGCCACGGTATTCGGCAAGTACGGCTGATAACGCAGTTGATGCAATATCATTAACTTCGCTAACAATCGCCTTTTTACCTTCTAGTCCAAGTGCCACGTCGTTCACCTCCAAAAGGTCTAACTTGAAAACAAGTTAGAGGATTTACAAAACAGAGCAGAAAGTCTGTAAAAACTTTCGCTCCAGTGTAAACGGTGAACCGCCCAGAAAACTGAGTTTTGGTACCACCGTCTGCGTAGGGATTTTAAGACTGAAGAAATTTCACCTCATTAAGGGAACTACAATTTCAACATTCACCTACGGTCTATGACGGGTTTTGAGTTAACACTAAAATAAATTTTAATTGCCAACCCAAATACCCAAGCTCTCAAACTGACTCGACTAAATTAACCGAGTCAACTTTCAAACTAATCTCTTGTTTCAACAGTTGCTAAGTCAACTGTTAAGCCAGGTCCCATAGTAGAACTGACTGATAATTTCTTGAAGTAAGTGCCTTTCGCTGAAGCAGGTTTTGCTTTCTTAAGTGCAGAGATTAATGCACCAAGATTTTCTGCTAGCGCGTTGACTTCAAAACTACCTTTACCGATAGTCGCGTGGATGATACCACCCTTGTCTGTACGGTATTGAACCTGACCCGCTTTTGCATTCTTGACTGCAGTAGCAACGTCCGGCGTTACCGTACCAACTTTAGGATTAGGCATTAAACCGCGTGGTCCAAGGATTTGACCTAATTGACCAACAACGCGCATTGCATCAGGGCTAGCGATAACAACATCAAAATCCATGTTGCCTTTCTTAACTTCTTCCGCAAGATCATCCATACCAATTACATCTGCACCAGCTTCTTTAGCCGCTTCAGCGTTTGGTCCTTGAGTGAAGACTGCTACGCGAACGTTTTTACCGGTACCATTTGGTAAAACAGTAGCGCCACGAACAACTTGGTCAGATTTACGAGGGTCAACACCTAAGTTGATCGCTGCGTCGAATGACTCATCAAATTTAACTGATGATACTTCTTTTAAAAGGGTTAACGCTTCTTCTAAGGTGTAAACTTTTTCGTTGTCAACTTTCTCGTTGATCAGCTTTTGACGTTTAGATAATTTAGCCATCGATTAACCCTCCACATCTACGCCCATTGAACGAGCAGTACCCGCCAATGTTCTTACTGCTGCGTCCATATCAGCCGCAGTTAAATCTGGCTCTTTTGTGTTAGCAATTTCTTCTAACTGAGCACGCGTAATCTTGCCAACTTTCTCAGTATTAGGGCGACCTGAACCTTTCTTCAGACCAACCGCTTTCATAATAAGAACAGCCGCAGGAGGCGTTTTTGTCACGAAAGTGAAAGAACGATCGTTGTATACTGTAATAACAACAGGGATAGGAAGATTCTTTTCTACCTTCTCTGTCGCAGCGTTAAACGCTTTACAGAATTCCATGATGTTAACACCGTGCTGACCTAACGCAGGACCAACGGGTGGACTCGGATTCGCCATACCGGCGCCGATTTGCAGCTTAATATAAGCGTCGACTTTTTTAGCCATTTTGCACCTCAGTGTGGGTTCAAACGCCTTGATTCAACCAAGTGGTCAAACTTTAGGCTCCCCATTTATTTAACGTAAAAAAAACACCCACAGCGTTTTAACGCCGTGTTTGTTTTTCAGTAACTTGTCTAACTCTATTTGTGGGTGAGTTTTACCCTTTCTCTACCTGACTGAAATCTAACTCAACAGGAGTAGAACGACCAAAGATCATAACCGATACATGTAGTCGACTTTTTTCGTAATTTACTTGCTCAACAATTGCATTAAAGTCTGCAAATGGCCCATCGATAACTCGTACCGCTTCGCCAGCTTCGAACAAAGTTTTTGGTTTTGGCTTATCAGTCGACTCTTCAAGACGATTGAGAATTGCATCGGCTTCTTTTTGACTGATAGGCGCAGGGCGGTCGCTTGTACCACCAATAAATCCTAGTACTCTTGGTGTTTCTCTCACCAAGTGCCAGCTTTCATCGTCCATTTCCATTTCGACAAGGACGTAACCTGGGAAAAACTTTCTTTCGCTTTTGCGCTTTTGACCAGCGCGCATTTCTACAACTTCTTCGGTTGGTACTAGAATTTGGCCAAACTTGTCTTCAAGACCGTGTAACTTAACACGCTCTTCCAGCAAGTTTCTTACCTTGCTTTCATATCCTGAATAAGCCTGAACAACGTACCATTTATAGGACATTCAATTATCCTCTAACCGTTAAGAAGCTGATTACATGAACTAAAATTGCATCCAAGCCCCACAAAAACAATGACACTATCGCAACAGCGACAATAATGATTAATGTGGTTCTGACTGTTTCATCTCGATTGGGCCAAACAACTTTACGTGCTTCAATTCTAGCTTCTTTCGCAAAAGCTAACCCATTTTTTCCTTTAGTTGTGGTAAAACCAATGGCAAAACCAACAACAATAAGAGCGATTATTACACCTGCACGGATTAAGACAGAATCGTCGACAAGTAGATGGTTCGCGTATACCGCGCCAGCTAACGCAACGATCGCAAGTATCCACTTGATCGCGTCAAACGATGAAGATTCTTGGACTTGTTCTTGTGCACTCATGTAATTTAACCAACTTTCAATCTAGTGAAACAATTTATTGCAGTGGCAGGCCAGGAGGGACTCGAACCCCCAACCTGCGGTTTTGGAGACCGCTGCTCTACCAATTGAGCCACTGGCCTGCAATAAAAGCAGCATCATATGATGCTGCTCGAACGCTTTTAAAACTTACTTATTAAGCAAGGATCTTAGCAACAACACCAGCACCAACTGTACGACCACCTTCACGGATAGCGAAGCGTAAACCTTCGTCCATCGCGATAGGAGCGATTAGTTCGATAACCATTTTGATGTTGTCACCTGGCATTACCATTTCTACGCCTTCTGGAAGCTCACAAGCACCAGTTACGTCAGTTGTACGGAAGTAGAACTGTGGACGGTAACCTTTGAAGAATGGCGTATGACGGCCACCTTCGTCTTTGCTCAAGATGTAAACTTCTGACTCAAACTTAGTGTGTGGAGTGATTGAACCAGGCTTAGCCAATACTTGACCACGCTCTACTTCGTCACGCTTAGTACCACGTAAAAGGATACCAACGTTGTCACCCGCACGACCTTCGTCAAGAAGCTTACGGAACATTTCTACACCGGTTACAGTCGTCTTAGTCGTTTCTTTGATACCAACGATTTCGATTTCTTCACCAACGTTGATGATACCTTTCTCGATACGGCCTGTTACAACAGTACCACGACCTGAGATTGAGAATACATCTTCAATCGGCATGATGAAATCTTTATCGATGTCACGCTCTGGCTCTGGGATGTATGAATCAAGTGCTTTCGCTAATTCTAAGATTGCTTCTTTACCGAGAGGACCTTCGTCGCCTTCTAGTGCTTTCAAAGCTGAACCTTTGATGATTGGCGTGTCGTCACCTGGGAATTCGTATGCGTCTAATAGCTCACGAACTTCCATTTCTACTAGCTCTAATAACTCTTCGTCATCAACCATGTCACACTTGTTCAAGAAAACAAGAATCTTAGGTACACCTACCTGACGTGATAAAAGGATATGCTCACGCGTTTGTGGCATTGGGCCATCTGCTGCTGAACAAACTAGAATCGCACCGTCCATTTGAGCCGCACCGGTGATCATGTTTTTAACATAGTCAGCATGTCCTGGGCAGTCTACGTGCGCGTAGTGACGACCTTCTGTTTCGTACTCTACGTGTGACGTCGCGATTGTGATACCACGCTCTTTCTCTTCTGGCGCATTATCGATTTCGTCGAATGCTTTTTGCTCACCACCGAAAGCCGCTGACAATACTGTACACATTGCAGCTGTTAAAGTAGTTTTACCATGGTCTACGTGGCCGATTGTACCAACGTTGACATGGGGTTTGGTTCGTTCAAATTTTTCCTTAGACATAAATGCCTCCAAAAAAGAGATTAAGCAAGTTATTACTATTTCAAATTACTATTAAATTAAGCCTTGCTAGGATTGAACCGCCCAGAAGACAGAAACCACCCAAACATAGCTAAACCCGGAACAATGTCTGATTGATCCGGGTCGGAAAATGGTGCCGATAACCAGATTCGAACTGGTGACCTCACCCTTACCAAGGGTGCGCTCTACCAACTGAGCCATATCGGCATTTTGTTCGAACTGGAGCGGGTAGCGGGAATCGAACCCGCATCATCAGCTTGGAAGGCTGAGGTTCTACCATTGTACCATACCCGCTGCACGAGACTTACTAGCTGCAAGCCTAACTCTGTACAACAAACAAAACTTTCTAATAAGCCAATTCGACCAATTTACTGCGACTTATCAAATATTGGTGGTGGGGGGTGGATTCGAACCACCGAAGCTTTCGCGTCAGATTTACAGTCTGATCCCTTTGGCCGCTCGGGAACCCCACCTAATCTTTTTTTATTCCAGTGAGTTAGTGCGTCACTGGCAGGCGGCGAATTTTGACAACTTAACTGCTAAAAAGCAAGTTAGTAACCATTAAAGCCACCGATTTCTTGCCTTATCGATGAATGGAGCGAACAGCTCAACCACCTAGATAAGACTTGGGGTGCTCAATTTGAACACCCCACAATAAAACTGGTGCCGACTGAGGGACTCGAACTCTCGACCTACTGATTACAAGTCAGTTGCTCTACCATCTGAGCTAAGTCGGCAATTTCCACTTAAAACGAGTGTCTCTACTCAAGTGGGACGCGCATTCTAAATAGATCTCCCAGAATGATCAACGAGTTTTTAGCATTTTTTTATGATTTTTTAGCAAGTCATACTAACTGCTTAAAATCATTAAGTTTTTAATGAATCTCAGAAGGCTTTTTCAGCCGGTAAAAGAGATGGTTTTGTCACTCATTGCAGCTACCAAAGTGAGACAAGCCTTTCATTGCTGGAGAATTGTCCAAAATTCAACCAAATCGACCCTTTTTTGACGCATTTACCTGCCATATCTTGCTTTTAAACCGAATATCGTTTTACCAAACCCTCAAACACTAACGATTCGCTATATTCCATCTGATCCGTCCCTGAATTCAGTCGTTGTTGCCAATATTTTCCGCCACCGCCCGCGAAGATAAAACGTGACACTTGATATTCAATTTTGGTTTGATTGATAATATGGCGCAAATAGCCTTCAATCATGCTGTTGATACCGGCATTGACACAATCATTGGTAGTTTGCCCCAGGTGGAACGACTCGTCATCTTGAGTATTCATTAAGGGACGGACCCGCCCTGTTGTATTCAAGCTTTCAAGCATTAATCGTCGTCCAGGCACTATATGCCCGCCCATATGTTGAGCTGACTGAATCACGTCGAGCGTAATTGCCGAACCAATACTCACTACTGCGATGTTCTCTTCAGGAGCGGCGGCAGCAATCACCCCCATCCAACGATCCACCCCCATTGTCTCTGGGTCGCTATAACTATTTTCAACGCCACAGGCGATTTGTTCAGTTTTGGCAAAATGAATTCTGTCGCAGTAATTTAGCAAATGCCCCGAGAGAGCCTGATTATCTTGATCATTTCGAACTGAGGCAATAAAAATGGCCTCGATTGGTGACGCCCATATTTCAGTGTGCTCCTGCCAATTATCCGTGATGTTAACTTTTGCAGCGCGGACTTGCGCTAACTCCAGATGGTCAATCTTCATCCATTTAAGTCGTGTGTTTCCCCAATCAATTAACAAAACCATTTATTTATGCCAAACCTCTAAATACTCATTTTACAATGACGACATCTTTTTAATGACGACGACGCAGACTTACTTCGCCGGAATGTACAATTTGTTCACCAGAGTCAGTGGCTACTTTTAACGCTCCGCTTGATTCGATACCAATCTCTATTCCGTCAAGCTGATCATTGGTTCGCACAATCCTAACAGGTTGGCGATAGAGAGCGCTCAGCGAAGCCCATTGCCTAGCGACAATTTTAAGTCCATCAGACTGATATGCGTCAAAAGCTTGTTCAAGCTCCAATAGAATATCCGCTAAGATTTGGCTTCGACTACAAGAGTCATCGACTAAATCGGCCAAGTTAATCCACGGCTGGTCGATTGCCTTACCTTGCTCTGTCTGCATATTCCAGTTTAAGCCAATCCCAATATTGAGGAAGCTCTTATCATTACTATCGCCACTCGCTTCCACTAAGATTCCTGCTAGTTTACGGTTGTCGACTAATAAATCGTTGGGCCATTTAATTTTAATCGGCTGGTTAGAGTAACGATTGAGCGTGTTCGCTAAACTGATCCCAACAGCTAAACTAATGCCACCAAGGGCGCTTAAGCCTAATGGCACTTGGATGCCAATAGAAAAATAAAGATTCGCGGCAAACGGAGATATCCAAGCCCGACCTTTTCGGCCACGACCTTGGGTTTGATGTTCAGCGATGCACACTACCGTTTTATTAGGGTTTTCTCGCCAATGTTGGGCAATAAAATTAGCCGTAGAATCGACGCTCGTAAGAACATGAATATTGCTGAACTGTGAGCCCGCTTTGGTGAGCACTTCGCGCAACCATGAAGACTCTAATAGCTCAAGTCCACCGGGAATTTTATAACCTTTACCCGTGACAGAGTAGAGTGGAATTTGCCAGCTCTCGAGTTTTTTCATGAGCTTCCAAATCGTCGCTCGAGACACGCCGAGTGCGTTGGCGATTTCTTCTCCGGAATGAAACTCCCCATCGGCCAGAGTGCGAAGCAAGATATCGACTCTCATATCCGTTTTGCTACTCACCGCCAATGACTCTGACTTCAACTTCGAGATCAACTTGAAACAGCGTCTTGATCGATTGGCGAACTTTATTGGCAAGTTTTAACACGTTGTCTCCAAGAGAGTCTCCATGATTGACTAAAACTAATGCTTGTTTTTTGTGAACCCCCACCTTGTTATCGACAAAACCTTTAAAGCCGGCTTTTTCTATCATCCAACCAGCGGCAAGCTTATAGTCCTCTCCATTCGGATACGCCACGATGTCAGGAAATTGCGTTTTTAACGAATTATATTCCGCGACCGAGACAACAGGGTTTTTAAAAAAACTTCCCGCGTTGGGGAGCTCTTTGGGATCGGGTAGTTTTTCTTGGCGAACTTCGCAAACCTTATCATAAACATCCTGCGGGGTGACTTGTTTTTTCGTTGCAAAATAATCTTTCAGTGGTTGATAGTTCAGTTCGAGCCGAGGGCGCTTGGAGAGCGTTAAAAGCACTTGAGTAATTAAAAACCTGCCAACCTTAGATTGCTTAAAAATACTGTCCCGATAGGCAAACTGACATTCATCATTTGTGAAATGCTTGATTTCTCCGGAGTCTAAATCAACCGCGTCAACTCGGGAAATAAAGGATTTTATTTCGACCCCATAAGCCCCTATATTTTGTACCGGTGAAGCTCCCACTGTGCCAGGAATAAGCGCGAGATTTTCAAGACCATAGTAACCTTGTTGACAGGTCGAGGTGACCAAGTCATGCCAATTTTCTGAGGCACCTACCGCAAGACAGATGGATTCTTCATCTTCATGAACCGTTTTAATACCAAACAGCTGCGGATAAATGATGAGCCCTTGATAGTCCTGGACAAACAGAAGGTTACTTCCGCCCCCAAGCACCATTCGCTTTGGATGCTGCTGAATCGTCTCGATTGAACCGATTACTTCATCAACGGAGTTCAGCTGCAAAAAGAATCGAGCCTTGGATTTTACGTTAAAAGTGTTGAGCGACCGAAGTTCAACAAATTCTTGAATGTTAGACAAAACTTTACGCAGTCCATTGTTTAAAATGAACTATTCTACACGAGCCAACAAGTCGCTCATACTCCAATACACAAGAATTACATAAGAATTATGCAAGAACGCTGAAGTGAAACACATCCTTACAATAACCGCTTGAATTAACCGCGACCTTTCAATAGCGTGAACAAACGACTGTCTTTTGCCATTTACCCGTAAATTCGTTAAATTGAAACGATGTTCGTCCTCGAGCGCGTGTAACAAAAACTTGGCTTCATCGGTCTGGTGTATAAGTGCGTTGAATGATAAGTACGTTAAATCGTATTACTTGAAAATAAATTGGCGAGATTACAGTGAATAAAATCTATCAGAACCTAATTGTGCTGATGCTGGGCATCTTTCTAACTAATCCCATAATGGCCGATGAAGATGAGCCAGGTGAAGGACAAATCGCGCCGGACTTCACCATTACTCGTTTTGATGGCAGTCAATTCAAGCTTTCCGAATACCGCGGCAAAAAAGCCGTTTACTTAGTCTTTTGGAATACTTGGTGTACCTACTGCATGAAAAAGATACCAAAGCTTAAAGAGGCTCAAGCGAACCTCAACCATGACATTGAAATTCTTGCGGTGAATACTTCACTCAAAGACTCGGTTAAGAAGTCACTCGCTTTTCAAAAGCGATATGACATCAATTACCCTCTCGCATTTGACCACGGTGAAGTGGTTACTGACCTTTATGGTGTGTGGGGTACACCGACCGAATTCATTATCGACATTAATGGCGTCATTCAACATCGAGACGGCGTTCCCGAGGAATTGCGCCAACACCTGGCGAGTTGGAATCTTACGGTAGAGGCCGATCAAATCGCGGATGGAAACAACCAAGACTGCTCAAAGGAGCAACAAACTTGCTAAAAAGTCACCGTTTAAAAAGCCACCGTTTAAAAAGTCACCAATCAGGAAAATCCTTTGATTCGGTTTCCGAGGTTGTTGGCAACTCAAAAGATAATCGATCGGCTAATGCTTTCGTCGACTACCTCGGTCCATTAGAAAGCGGGTTGAATCGCCGCGCCTTTCTAAAAACCGCAACGGCCATTTCATTACTCGGTGGTTTAGCCGCTTGTAAACCAGAAGTGCCAAAATCAAGCGTCGCTAGTTCAACTCAAACTACCGCAAGTCCAGCTACGAAAGCTACCACAAAGTTCTTGAGTGCCGAGGAATCACTTTCTCTTGATTCAGTCTATATGCAACTATTCCCCGACGACGGCAATGGTCCTTCTGCACAAGACCTTAATATTTTGCAGTACCTCGATTGGGCGATGACTGATCCACAAAATGTCGATGACGGTGACCCAGAGTTTATAAAGAAAGGAATCGGCTGGTTAAACGATCTTGCCGAGCAAACTCAAGGCGACCGATTCGAACGATTGAAACCCGAACAGCAAGACAAAGTATTACAGCAAATCTCGCGGTCCAATGCGGGGGAAAACTGGCTTTCGTTATTATTGTATTACTTAACCGAGGCGCTATTGCTGGATCCAGTTTATGGTGGAAACCCCAACCAGATCGGCTGGCAATGGCTTGAGCACCAAGCGGGGTTCCCAAGACCTGAAACTGGCAAAACTTACCGAGATTTTGATTAATGAAAAACACTCCATTAACAACTCAATCGTTTGACGTTTGCGTGGTTGGTAGCGGCGCTGGTGGAGGCCCTATTGCCTATGAATTAGCGAAAGCCGGTTACCAGGTCGCGGTACTTGAAAAAGGGGGCTGGTATCACGAAGACGACTTTAAAAAAGATGAAATGCTACCTCGGCGAAATATTTTTCGTTCAAAACTAAAAGACGAACGACATGTACTAGAAGAGCCTGATGGAGACGACTGGAGTACTTCAAACACCGATGAGTTCTGGGGGGGTAATATTGTCGGTGGCGCCAGCAACTTTATGAGTGGTTACTTTCACCGACTCAAACCTGAAGATTTTCGATTACTATCTGAATTTGGGCCGATCGATGGCGCGAATTTAACCGACTGGCCGATTACTTACCAAGACCTTGAGCCCTACTACACGAAAGTAGAATCAGTGATCGGCGTGTCAGGTAAAATCGTTGATCATCCCTTTTTAGAACCTCGCTCGACCAAAGATTATCCTTTTCCCCCTCTTGCGGAACACCCGATTGCGGGTTGGTTTGACAAAGCGACCAAAGCGCTCGGTTTCAATCCGCTACCGATGGCGCGTGCAGTACTGTCACAACCAAAAGACAAACGCAATAGTTGCGAGTATTCAGGCTATTGTGGCAGTTATGGCTGCCGCTCAGGAGCCAAAGGCAGTGCTAGAGCCGCGCTGATGTACGATGCTCACGACACCGGAAACTGCAAAGTCATCTCTCACGCAAAAGTTTTCCATATCAACACCGATAACAAAGGCAACGCAACTTCCGTAGACTACTTTGATCGCCAAGGGACCGTTCACCGAGTGACGGCAAAAATTATTGTTGTTGCCTGTTATTCCATCGAATCGAGTCGGCTTTTACTCAGTTCAACGGGAAGTAACCATCCTGATGGTATTGGTAATCGTTATGGACAGCTTGGCAAAAATCTCCACTGCTGCGCAGGTGGAACTGGCCACGGCATTTTTGATCTCACCAAATTCACTGACGCTCAAGCCGAGGCACTGAAAGTTCGCGGTCCATTTTTTAATCGCGCGCTGCAAGATTGGTATTTTATTGATGACAAATCGGCATTCGATAAACGAGTCAAAGGTGGCACTATTGATTTTGTATTCGATCCACCATCGCCAACAGCTGATGCCAATGGTCTGAAGTGGGATGACAACAATAACTTGATGTGGGGTAGCGCATTTAAACAACGGTTGAAGTCGCACTTTACCCAATCCCGTGACTTCAAGTTTGAAGTTTTTTGCGACTGGCTACCCACGGATAATTGTCATGTTTCTCTCGACGGTAGTGAAAAAGATAAATGGGGCTCCCCGGTTGCGAGAGTCAAAGTAGGCTTCCACCCTCATGATTTGAAGGTCGCTGAATATGTGGTGGACAAAGGTGTTCAAGTGATGAAGCAGATGGGCGCACAAGAATATTATGGTAATGCGTTTACCCAACCAACGTCCAACTTAATTGCTGGCGGCTTAAGGTTTGGTAATGATCCAAAGAGTTCAGCATTAGATGCGGACTGTCGCGTTCATGGTACTGATAATCTATTTGTCACTGATGGTAGCTTTATGCCAAACGGCGGAAGTGTGACACCAACATTTACCATTTATGCGAATGCTTTTCGAGTCGCCGATAAAATTAAGCAGCAAATAGCCGGCCATTCTTAGCTTTAGTT
The DNA here is from genome assembly GCF_007004765.1 of Aliikangiella marina. Classification (GTDB taxonomy): domain Bacteria; phylum Pseudomonadota; class Gammaproteobacteria; order Enterobacterales; family Kangiellaceae; genus Aliikangiella; species Aliikangiella marina. Next base: position 345,164 of record NZ_VIKR01000003.1, on the reverse strand, counting down.
AGCGGTTAAGTCATCAAATCATCGTTCTCAAACACTGTCGTCAATACACGCTCATCTATTTATAAACTTACTGACATTAAAAGGCTTGCAGAAATGACAGCGAGCCTTTTATAGTTACGCGACACTCATTAGCGCTAAGAGCCTGCTATGTCCAAAATTACCACCCGTTCCGCTACGTTGGAAGACTTACCTCTCTTGCTCGAATTTGAACAGGGCATTATTGCCGTTGAGAGAGCCTTTGACGAGACGCTGATCCCGGGCCATATTAATTATTACGATATTGGTGAAATGATCGAGTCAGATAATGCGGAAGTGTTAGTGGCGATATACGGCTCAGAAATTGTCGCTTCAGGTTATGCCAAATTAAGGTCATCCAAAACTTATCAAATATATGAGCAGCATGCATATTTAGGTTTTATGTTTGTCAAACCTGAGTATCGAGGGAAAGGCGTTAACCAGCTAATTTTGGATGGGTTAGAAAACTGGGCTAAAGAAAAAGGCATTAGCGAAGTTCGACTACAAGTTTATGCTGATAATTCGGCTGCGATTAGAGCCTATGAAAAAGCCGGATTTAAAAGTGATGTTATTGAAATGCGTCGTGAAATCGCAAAGTAAAAGCTTTTTAAATACTGAATGTAAGTCACCCCAAACTCCGGTTCTTACAGCTTTATTTCTCAGGCAACGACATGTACATAGGTGTTATACCCGGCGTAGACTAGCGTAACAAGATAAATTAAAAATCCTACCCAATAAGCCGCGAGATTCTTAGCGGGTACAGAAAAACCAAAAAAAGCTTTGTTTACCTCTGACAAAAATTGTTCAAGCTCATCGCCAGCAGCCGACTCGCTTAACTTTTTCAAATTTTTGGAGTCTCTAGATACTTTCGCAATGAACAACGCAACAACTAGCATCAACAGAATGATTTGTAAAAACCAAGGCGCACTGTAAATCGCTAAGGAGCTAATCCCTAAAAATTCGCCATTAATATTGACTCTCTCTTCGATCATGTTAAATGCTTAAAATTTAAGATCAATTATTTCACGCTGATTATGCACAATAGCGCGCGATTACCGAGTGGTCAAATCCACGGTTCGGTTATAGCTCACTTGCATGGAGCTCCATGATTTTGTTTTGATAGGGGGAGTCAACGTCAACTCTTCCTATTTCATCGATTTGAACTAATTCGTATAATTTTTAGCATGCTTTTTTTTTGGCCCATTTGCATTTCGATTTCCTAATGCTAGTTAGGATGCAACATTGAGCCATTTAGATAAGCTTTAATCGCTGACAACTTGTCCAAAACAGCTTCAGTCTACATCACCAATACAAACATAACGTGTTTCCAGGTAATCGTCGATTCCCCAGCGGCCTCCTTCTCGGCCCATTCCTGACTCTTTAACACCACCAAATGGTGCGGCTGGGTTAGACAAAACGCCTTCATTGATACCCACCATACCAAATTGAAGCTTTTCAGACAGTCGCCAGACGCGTCGCATGTCTTCTGTAAAGGCGTATGAACATAATCCATATTCAGTCTGATTAGCCAGTCGGATGACTTCATCCTCAGAATCAAAAGGAATTATCGAAGCAACAGGACCGAAGATTTCCGTTTTGAAAATGTCCATGTCTGGTGTCACGCCAGTGATAATTGTCGGTTGATAGAAGTTTCCGGGACCATCAATTTGTTTACCGCCACAAATTACCTTCGCCCCTAATCCAACAGCTTGGTCAACCAATTCGGTCACTTTGTCGATCGCCTTTTGCTCTATCAGAGGACCAATGTTAACCTCAGCCTGGTGTCCATCACCAACGCGCAGTTCAGTGACTTTTTTCTCTAGTCGGCTGACAAACTCTGAATAAATGGACCGGTGAACAAACAAGCGATTAGCACAAACGCAAGTCTGTCCTGAGTTTCGAAACTTACTGCCCATCGCCCCTTTAATTGCGACATCTAAATCGCAATCCTCAAACGCGATGTAAGGCGCATTGCCGCCTAATTCCATTGATGTCTTTTTAACTGTCGAAGCGCATTGCTGAAGCAACTTTTTGCCAACTGGAGTGGAACCGGTAAAACTAAACTTGGCAATCGCTGGATGGGTCGTCAATAACTCACCAATCGCCTGCGCATTTGTACCAACAACAACATTAAAAACTCCTGCTGGAATGCCTGCATCCAATGATAATTGCGCTAATGCAAGCGCTGACAAAGGAGTCAGTTCAGAAGGCTTAACGATAAAGCTACAGCCAGCTGCAAGTGCCGCTGATGCTTTTCGCAGAATCATGGCACTGGGAAAGTTCCAGGGGGTAATCGCACTCACTACGCCAACCGGTCGACGTAACACTAGTCCGCGTTTGCCAGATTGGTTAACTGGCATAAGGTCACCGTTAATTCTTCTGGCTTCCTCGGCGTACCACTGAATATATTTCGCACCATAAACAACTTCGCCCATTGCTTCGGTCATTGGCTTGCCTTGCTCAGCCACCATAATCAGAGCGAGGTCATTTTGCGCAGCCAAGATTAATCGGTGCCACTTCATTAAAATCGCCGATCGCTCGTCCACATTGAGCGATTGCCAATGAGCCAAAGCTTGAGAAGCACCTTCAATTCCCGACTCAACTTGTTCATGGCTCACCTCATTGATTGAGGCCACAATATTACCGTTGGCAGGGTTCTCCACCACAAACTGGTGATCATTGGTCAACCACTCGCCATTGACCAGGGAGCCGCTTTTCAATAATGCTGGATTACTTAATTCCACTGTATTTCTCTTAAATTATCTTAATTGCTTTTGATGTATCTAAGCTTGCCTGTGCGCCTCTATGCATACATCGGTCTCTCTGTGTTTAACTCTGTTTTTATAAAACCTAGTTAACTTTTCCATTCCATTAGCGCTTTGCCTTTACGTTGCACAAGCCAAAACAACTCGGGCCTACGTCTGCCTGCTGATAGGCACGAATCATACGCCTAATTGACCTAATTTTCTCAATAATTATAGGCTATCCGTGCATAATCTTTTGTTCTAAAAGACTTACAATAAACGCGTTAAATATCGCGCTAGAGCACTTTAAAACCACTTTAAGTTTGACATAACTTGACTATAATGGCTCTCCCGGATTAATACTGCTACTTTAATGGTCATGAAACGCTCAAATTTAATTACAGAAGAAGGTGCGACTCGCTTAAGAAACGAGCTTGCCGATCTGTGGAAAAACAAACGTCCAGAGGTCACTCGAGCAATAACCGCAGCAGCAGCAGAAGGTGACCGTTCAGAAAACGCAGAGTATATCTATCGAAAAAAACAACTACGAGAAATGGATAGGAGAATTCGTTATTTGCAAAAACGAACTCAAGAAATGCAAGTTATCGAGCACTTACCGCCCGACCAATCTAAAGTATTTTTTGGCGCTTGGGTTGAAATCGAAGACAATGACGGCAACCTATTTAATCACCGATTAGTTGGATCGGATGAGTTTGATTACAAACCGGAATATATTTCTATCGACTCGCCGCTTGCGCGCGCACTGTTAAAAAAGCAAGTCGATGATGAAGTCTCAGTCCATCTTCCAGGCGGTATAAAGACTTTTTTCATTAATACCATTCACTACAAATAAGCAGACAACGCTTTTCTCGTCGTTTAAGGTCACCTGTACACAAGGATACGCATACAGAGTTGACTTTGATGATTCAGTTTTTGAATATTAACAAGTGCCTGAACATCTTTTAAACCAAAAATAAGCGTCGAAAGAAATGACGAACTACTCGTTTTTTTCACTTAAGAAAGTGTCAATTGATTTTTACTTCGCTGAAAAAATTCGCCCAAGAAATCAATAAACAAACGCGTTTTTGCTAAAACGTAATTTTTATGCGGATAAATAGCAACGATTTGTCTCTCGATATGAGTCCAGTCAGAGAGGAGAACCTCTAACTGTCGACTCTTGATCCAGTCCTTCAAATAGTAGTCTGGTAAATAAGCGACGCCCAAGTTATTTAGCGCAGCAGCGCGAATTGCTGGACCACTATTACTTCGCCAATGACTTTTCACTTTAATCGCCGTCGTTTGAGCTTCATTCTCTTTTTTTAACAACCAGGGTTTAACGACTCCTCGTTCTTCAAATAGCAAACAATTATGCCGCTTTAAATCCTCTGGTCGGTCTAGGGCTGAAGAGTTAGAGAGGTATTCCTGACTTGCAACTATGTGAAACCTGGTTGTCGCCAACAATTGATTGACGACATTAACATCATCACGTTTACCCACTTGTATGGCCACATCATATTGATCATCTAATAAATCTATTTTCTTGCTGCTAAAGTCAAGCGCAATTTCCAAGCGAGGATGTTGCTCTAAAAACTCAGCAATAGCGGGTACTAGATAAGTTTCTCCCAGTAAATGCGGAGAGCTTATTCTCAATACACCTTGAACACGGTCCCTAGAGTGACTGACCGCATATTCTGCTTCATCAAGATCTTGAATAATCTGCACACAATGTTTGTAATATATTTCGCCGGTCTCTGTTAAATGAAGCTTACGGGTCGTTCGGTGTAATAATCGACTGGCAAGGCGATCTTCGAGCTTACTGACTTGTTGACTGATGTAGCCTTTCGATACCCCCATCAATCGCGCGGCACCAGAGAAAGATCCCGCCTTGACAACTTGAACGAACTCTTCAAAACCTTGCCAACGATGCATTGTAACCCCCTCTGTTTAAAGCTTCGATACACACCTAATTGTTTACATATAAAAACAGTCTTATTTTATTTAGACGTATTATCATATCATAATAAACAATATATGATATCTCTGCCTGAACAGTTTAAGAGGAGATCATCATGAACGAGAGCGAATTATTCAACGCGGCTAGCTTAATCGCAGCGGCTATTGTTATTGCTGGCGGGGCTATTGGCTCAGGGTTGGGAATTGGTAATGTTGCCGCGAAATACATTGAAGGCGTTGCTAGACAACCTGAACTCGCAAAACAACTGCAAATTAGAACAATGGTAATTGCCGGTTTCCTTGATAGTCTCCCAATTATTGCCATTGGTATCGGCTTACTAATACTCTTTGCAAATCCATTGGCGTAAAGTCGCGGTTGTAAACGTGGGCTGAGTATCGCTTCTCAGCCCATCGATCAATCCTGATTGAAACTCAACCGTGTTAGCTTTTTTTTGTTTCAGCTAAACGACTTTGAGTTTTGAAAACGGATTGACAAAGTGTCGATCCGTTGCGACGAGTTTTGACTCGGGATGTTTGTCTTCCATCATCAAACGGACTTTCTTTTCATCATCTTTGGCGGCATACACCAAGACTAAGTACTTTCCTGCGTTTATCTCTTTTTGGAATGGTTGAATTTTTTTATTCTCGCTATCAATGCCATAAAGTCCACCTTCCCAGATCCCGAACAAGGTTAAAAACGCAACCATCAAAAAATAGATCGTGTTCGATAACGGAAATCCGAAGGGTTCTGTTTTAATTGCTATGGCGACAATTAGCATCGATACAACAAAACCAATTATTCCACCAATCGTTGTGCCTCTAAACAGATCCAAGGTTTCGAGATAATTGGATGAATGAATATGTTTTTGACTGAGTCCAGTCTCATCTTTGCTGATGACATGAATATACCAGTCAAGGATGCCTGCTTCATGTAGATCATCTGAAATTCGCTTACTCATATCCAAGGATGGTGAGAGGTAATAAAGACATTTCATTTATCTTCTCCTTCATTAAATTTGTGAGTGCCCACATGAAAACTACGCATGCTTCTCTTATTAGCCTACGTTGATAACTGAAAAATAGCACAAGTATTTTTAGTAATGAGAATATAAAAAATGAGATAAGTCGAAAAATTAGCGACGATTGATGACTATTGAAGTTGTTCACAAACTATCAATTTTTTTCGAAAACGAAAAGCGAATATTTTCTGCAATCCCAGAAAGGACAACGGATTGCCAATGATGAAAAAAAACAAACTAAGTTAGATTATTTTTATTCGAAAATTATACAAATATTGTATTTTGGTAAAAGCAATATAAAACTCGATTTTAACAATATTTGTGTATATGAAATTATTCTTAATTTTGTATAAGTTCTTAACGCCACTCAAAGCGCTGAATGGCGTAAAGAATCAATCGTCATTTGCCAGAATAATAAGAAATCTATCCCGCTTTTAAGAAGTCGTCATTTCCACCTGTCTCTGAAACTTCCCATTTCGGTTCGGTGGCAGAAACCTCATCGATATCAACTAACTCTGAGTCGAGATCATGTTCATTGTCGTTTGATATCCAGCCGCCAGATATCGAGATCAATCTTCTTTGGTGAAAGAGATATTTAGACCAAATTCGAGTATCTTTATTAAAGGAGTAAACACCAGCATTCATGGCTTGAACAAAAGCCAAATCTTCTGCTGTTGGATCAAAAACTTTGCCGTCCATCAATGCTCGAAACAAACACCCTTTCGACTCAAGCACTTCACTCTCTGCAAGCGAAAAAACGCCAGAGCGTGAAAAGCCATAAGGGAATTTCTTGCTATCAGAAAAAACCTGGTCACACCAATACGCGCGTATCTGCATTTTCCTACACCTCGTTTGTCGTATAAAAAACGTTCAGAACGAGGCGTAAGTTACGTGCAAACTTTGACTAGTTTATGACAGAATCCTGGTAATATTCTTGTAGTGAAACGGTACGTCCATTTTCACATACAATTCTGGCGTGTTTTTGACTAAGCTGGCGAGGCTCTTTCACGCCACATGAATGGGCGATAACGCCAACCGCATACATCATGTTCTTGGCATAATGCGCAACTCGTTCCGATTTATTTTTAGCGACGAGACCTCGTTGTAGCGATTTATTGTGAGTCGCGATACCCGTCGGGCAGGTGTTTTTATTGCATTGAAGCGATTGAATACAGCCTAAAGCAAACATAAAGCCTCGAGCACTATTTATAAAGTCGGCCCCAGTACAAAGCGCCCACGCAACATCGGCTGGATTGACCATTTTGCCGGAAGCAAAAATTTTAATGCGCTCTCTCAAGCCAAACTTTTTCAAAGCGTTGACTAGCATTGGCAAAGTTTCTCGAATAGGCAAACCCATATCATCCATCAGCGTCATGGGGGCTGCGCCAGTTCCACCATCACCACTATCTAAGGTAATAAAATCTGGCGCAAACTCTTCGCCCATTTCGACAATATCTTGCATCAGCGCTTCAATCCAATCTGGCGAGCCAATCACCGTTTTAAACCCACAAGGTTTGCCCGAAACTTCGCGAATATGCGCGAGCATTTTAAGCAAATCTTCATTACGGTTAATGTCAGGATGGCGATTAGGGCTGATTGAATCTTTTCCCTCTGGAATTCCGCGAATTTTCGCAATTTCCGGTGTTACCTTTTGACCCGGTAGAATGCCACCTTTGCCAGGCTTGGCTCCTTGTGCCAGCTTTAACTCAATCAGTTTAACTGGTTCGTGGGCTGCGACTTCGCGTAATTTTTCATCATCAAGATTACCTTCTAAATCACGCACTCCATATTTCGCTGTACCAATCTGAAATATTAAGTCGGCACCGCCTTGCAAGTGAAAAGGTGATAAACCACCTTCTCCAGTGTTCATCCAGGTACCGGCTTTCGCTGCGCCATAAGAAAGCGCCTGAACAGCCGGTTTAGATATCGCGCCAAAGCTCATTGCCGAGATTCCAAAAAATGAGTCTGTAGTCCACGGATGCCTGCAGTTAGGGCCTACTGTCACTTTATGTGGCTCAACAGCATCTTTGCTTAAAGTTGGATAAGGACAATTGACAAAAAATACGTTGCCCGTTTTTTTGGTATCTCTGGTCGAGCCAAAGGCAATAGTATTATCAATATTTTTTGCTGCCCGATAGACCCAACTACGCTGCGCCCGATTAAATGGCAACTCTTCCCGATCCATCGCAAAAAAATACTGGCGAAAAAACTCACCAATATGCTCAAAGAAATATCTAAACCGGCCAACAACAGGATAGTTTCTTCGGATCGCATGTCTCGTCTGAAATTTATCAATTAAATAAATAACCACCAGCGCAAGAATGGCGAGCCCAAACAACCAAATAAAAACATAGGCAGCCCACTGCAAGATTGAATTGATTAACGCTTGAGACTCTAGTGACACGATCTTCTCCTATTCGGTAACGCCAGTTAGATTAGAATCCTTTTATGACTTTTTTACTTTGCGCTTGATCAAGCGGTCGCTATTTCCACAGCTCAAATATTAATTGTGCCGCAATAAATACTAAAAATCCGCCCATACCCCAGTCAATATAGTGTCCGTGGCTTTCGTACCATGCAAGTACCTTTTGGCGTGAAAACACCCAAGCAACTAACATAAACCACAACATCACATAGATAGCTAACCAAAGCCCAAAAACGCCTTGAATCCAAAGTGGTGTTTCCGGACTGATGATATTGGTAAATAACACGAGAAAAAAAATCGTCACTTTGGGATTGAAAACATTAGTTAAGAATCCTTGACGAAATGCTTGTGCTCCCGTCATCTCAAAATGGCTTTCGTTATGTGACTGAGCTTTCTTTGCGCGTGAGTTGAAAGCTTGCCAAGCAATCCACAACAAATAAAGTGCACCAACGATTTTAATCGCATTAAACAGCGATTGTGATTGTGAAAGAATCAAAGCGATACCAAATAAGGTATAGATGAGATGAATCGATATCCCACAACCAACGCCAATCGCTGTAATAAGTCCTGACTTTTTACCCGAGCGTAGGGTGTTTTTAACCACGACCGCAAAGTCTGCCCCGGGGCTAGCAACTGCAATTACATGAGCAATAAATAAGAGGATAAATTCATTCAGCATTGAGTTAGTTTTTATTCATTTTTATCGATCTCAGCGTTTCAATGAGAGAAAATTTTTAATACTTGATACAGACGTTTTTCGGTTCAGTAAAGAACCGCATCGCTTCAAATCCTCCTTCTCTGCCTACTCCCGATGATTTAACGCCGCCAAAAGGTGTGCGTAAGTCTCGCAATAACCAACAGTTGATCCAAACGATCCCAAACTCTAACGCTTGCGACATTTTGTGACAGCGTTTTAAATTATTACTCCAAACGCTGGTTGCTAAGCCGTACTCGGTACCATTAGCGAGCGCAATCGCTTCCTCGTCTGAGTCAAAAGGCTGCAAGGTACAAACTGGACCAAAAATTTCCTCTTGATTAGTTCGACAGTCAAGCGGTAAGTTTTCGATAATCGTAGGCTCAACAAAATATCCATCTTTGCAGCGGCCTTCGATCGAAATACGCTTCCCACCGAGCAAGATCTCTCCACCTTCTTGCTTTGCCAGTTCAATATACGATAGCACTTTTTCCATATGGGGCTTTGACACTAAAGCACCATGCTGAATTGACTCTTCAAGCGGGTCACCAATTCGCAATTTGCTAATTTTTTCAACGAAAGCTTGTTTGAATTTGTCATAAATTGATCGCTCAATATAAATTCTTGAGCCACACAAACAAATCTGGCCTTGGTTTGAAAAAGCTGCGCGTGCCACTTCGCTAACGGTCTCCTCAAAATCACAATCAGCAAAGACTAAAGTTGGATTCTTACCGCCTAATTCTAACGAGGTTTTCTTTAATGCCGGTCCGGCAACAGAAGCGATTAATTTTCCAGTAGCGCTTCCACCAGTGAAACTAATCGCCTTAATTTTAGGATGTGCAACAATGGGGCCCCCGATTGAAGGACCTGTTCCATGCAAAATATTAATCACGCCTTTTGGTATACCAACTTGAATGCATAATTTAGAAAATAAATAAGCCGTCATTGGCGTGATTTCTGATGGTTTTGCAATCACACAGTTGCCCGTTGCTAAAGCGGGCGCAATTTTCCAAGTAAATAAATACAGCGGCAAATTCCAAGGCGAAATACAACCAACAATGCCTATCGGGTCCCGGAGGGTGTAATTAACACCAACCATTCCCATACCATGCGATTCACTTGCAAACTGAGTTGCAGCATTTGCGAAAAATCGAATATTGGCAGCGCTTCGATAACAATCCACTGCTTTTGCGAAGTTAATCGGCTTACCATTATCAATTGCTTCTGCTTTCGCTAGCTCATCGCTTGCTGCATCTATTGCATCCGCTAACTTTAATAGTAGATTTGATCGTTGCTCTTGCGACATTGCAGCCCAAGATTCTTTAGCGTTGTCTGCAGCTGTCACCGCGAGTGCTAAATCATCGTCTGTTGACTCAGGTATCAATGAATAAACTTGTCCCGTCGCGGGTTCATAGTTATCGATGTATTTCCCAGCTTGCGGGGCAATCAACTCGCCATTAATGTAGTTTTCAATTTTTTGCATTGTCTATTCTAGCGTTAAAATTATTTTCTTTTATTGCTTAATTTTGATAATGATTTACAAACAGCTCGTTCTACCGCCATCAACAGGAATACTCACGCCGGTTACATACGCTGCTGCAGGAGAAGCAAGAAATGCGACCACGTTCGCAAACTCTTCGGCTTCACCAAACCTTCTCATTGGAATGATCGATTTCTCTTCTTCTGCCATTGCTTCAATCGATACACCTTTTTTAGCCGCTTTATTTTTAATAATTGCATCTAACCGCACGGTATTGGTAGCTCCCGGCAAAACGTTATTAACCGAGATCCCAAATTGCCCGAGTTCATTGGCCATAGTTTTTGCCCAACTCGCAACAGCGCCGCGCACGGTATTAGACACGCCTAAATTGGGTAGTGGCTGTTTAACACTGGTTGAAATTACATTAATGATTCGTCCGAAGCCAGCGTTTTTCATTCCAGGGATCAGTTTTTGTGCGAGCTGATGATTGTTAATCAAATGCTGATTGAAAGCCGCTAAAAATGCTTCGCTTGCGGCAGTATTCGCAGGTCCCGGCGCTGGTCCGCCCGTATTGTTAATTAAAATATGGTATTCCTTTACGATTGAAAGTTGTTCATCCATCGCTCTACCGACCGCTGCAGGATCAGAAAAGTCTGCACAAATGGCGAAATGCTCTTGAGTACCATCATTAGCCAGTTCCGCTTTTACTCGATTAAGCACTTCTAAGTTGCGCGCAAACAAAGTGACGTTAGCGCCCATCTCAGCCAATTGAATGGCAATGGCTTTACCCATACCTTGCGAACTACCGCAAACTAAGGCATTTTTATTTTTAAGATTTAAATCCATATCAACTCTCTTTTCTAATATTCTGACTTTAACTTTAGTAATTTGAATTTATTATTTTGAATTTATTATGCTGACTCTAGTTTTCTAACTTTAACACACTGGTGTTACGGCTCAGTCCTTACATTTTTATTGTGACGTATCTCCAGGTTTAGTTACTTTTAAAAAAACAAAGTCGGCATAAGCCGACCTTGTTAGAATATTTATTTTTTAAGCCTGAATTGATTTGAGTATTCCGGCTTTGTCGAGTCCGCAACGGCTCAACAAGTCATTGGGATCACCATGCTCAATAAAGCGATCAGGGATACCGAGATTAAGCACCGAAACATTGGCTTTACTCAAATTAAGGAATTCATTGACTGCACTCCCAGCGCCACCTGCGATAGCGTTTTCTTCGAGCGTGATAAGCCTCTCGTGAGACTGGGCAAGATGTAATACCAACGCTTCGTCCAAAGGTTTTACAAATCGCATATCAACCAACGTTGCATTGAGTTCTTCGGCGACCTCTGCTGCAACCGGCAATAAACTACCAAATACTAACAAGGCAATTTTTTCGCCTTCGCGTTTAACTAACCCTTTACCAATTTCAATTGTCGATAAGTCAGTCCCAGCGTCGATGCCAATTCCAGCACCTCGCGGGTAACGAACGGCTGCAGGACCATTGAAATGGTAACCAGTGGATAACATTAATCGACATTCTCGCTCATCACTTGGCGTCATGATAATCATATTCGGAATACAGCGCATATAACTGAGGTCAAAAGCCCCATGGTGAGTCGCACCATCGCCACCAACAATTCCGCCGCGATCGATCGCGAATAGCACATCAAGGTTTTGCAACGCAACGTCGTGGATAAATTGATCATAACCACGTTGTAAAAAACTACCGTAAATCGCACATACGGGTTTGGCTTTCTCACAGGCCATACCCGCAGCTAAAGTTACCGCGTGTTGTTCTGCAATTCCGACGTCAAAATAACGCTGTGGAAATCGCTTAGAAAAAGCAATTAAATCGGAACCTTCTCGCATTGCTGGGGTAATCCCCATCAGACGCTCATCTTGATCAGCCATATCACAGAGCCACTCGCCAAAAACATTAGAATAGGTTTTCTTTTTCTTCGCTTTTGGTAACTCTTTTTCTTGCGGGTTGAATACAGGCACCGCATGGTACTTGATAGGATCATTTTCCGCGGGTTCAAACCCTTTTCCTTTGCGGGTAACAACGTGTAAAAGCTGCGGTCCTTTGAGGGCTTTAATATTGCCGATTGTGGTTAACAAGGTTGGTAAATTATGGCCATCGATTGGACCGATGTAATTAAATCCCAATTCTTCAAATAACGTCCCGGGTAACACCATACCTTTCATGTGTTCTTCAACGCGATGCGCCCATTCGGATATTGTCGGCATATTCTTGAGAACTTTTTTACCACCCTCTTTGACGCTGGAGTAAAACTTTCCCGATAATATTTTCGCGAGATAATTATTGAGACCACCGACATTTTCAGAAATCGACATATCATTGTCGTTTAGAATTACCGTTAAGTTAACATCGAGATCGGCAGCGTGATTGAGCGCCTCAAATGCCATTCCAGCGGTCATTGCACCGTCACCGATGACAGCGACAAAGCGTCTTTCGTCACCGCGCGCTTTGGCTGCAACAGCCATGCCTAATGCAGCACTGATGGATGTACTTGAGTGGCCGACGCCAAAACAATCATATTCGCTTTCAAATCGACTTGGAAAAGGGTGTAAGCCATCAGTTTGGCGGATCGAAACCAGCTGCTCTTTACGACCCGTTAACACTTTATGCGGATAAGCTTGATGACCAACATCCCAGACTATCTTGTCCGTGGGTGTATCAAAGAGATAATGAAGCACGACAGTCAACTCAACAGTTCCTAGACCGGCAGCGAAATGTCCGCCGCATTGGCTGGTCGACTCAATTAAAAATGCCCGCAACTCATCAGCGATCGCTTTAAGATCGGCCTTATCTTTGTCGCGTAAATCCGCCGGATAGTTAATACTCGCTAAGTGCGGATATTTCTCCGGGTCACACAATACAGTCAAATTGTTCAGTTTTTCTCTGGCTTTCATTATCTATCAATGCCTAATCTTGGCGGCCTAGTACTCTCTTTGTACGATGTATCTCGCAAAAGCCGCTAAATTATCACTATTATAAGGTAGTTGGTTCAAAGCAGCTAATGCCGATTCAACTAGTTCTTCTGCTCGCTGCTTAGCAACGTCTAACCCCATTAACGCGGGAAAGGTTGACTTATTCTTGTCTAAGTCCGACCCCTGCGGCTTGCCTAAGGTTTGTGTATCAGATTCGATATCTAAAATGTCGTCTCTTATTTGAAATGCAAGGCCCAAAGCTTGGCTGTAAGTATGCAAATGTTCGAACACTTTTGGATCATCGATTTCACTCGCTAAATATCCCATTTGCACCGAGACATTAATCAAAGCGCCTGTTTTCATCTGATGCATTGACTCCAATGTCGCCAGATCAGTGGCTTTATTAGTCATCTCTAAATCAATTGCTTGGCCACCGCCCATACCCAAGGAACCACTCGCTCGGGTTAACGCGGCTATCATTTGCAACCGCGTTGACGGCGAAACCGTTAAAGTCTGATCGCTAGCCAAAACCTCGAAAGCCAGTGTTTGTAAAGCATCACCGGCCAACACGGCAGTTGCCTCATCAAAGGCTATGTGGCAAGTCGGAATCCCGCGTCTTAAGTCGTCATCATCCATACAAGGTAAGTCGTCGTGAATCAGTGAGTACGCATGGATTAACTCGACCACTAAAGCAGGCACATCGAGCGTTTTTGTCTCGCACCCAAGCATTTCACCACAGGCGTACACAAGCGCCGGACGAAGCCGCTTGCCGGGGTTAAGGGCAGAGTGACGCATCGCTTGGTGCAATCGCTGCGGCTTCAAACTCTCTGCAGGCAAGTAGTGATCAAGCAAACCTTGTACGCGGCCTTGAACCTGCGTTAAAAACTTCTGATGTGCCATAATTTATTCTTTGGGAAAATCTTCGAGCTGGTCGTTTTCTTGGGTCAAAATCGCGACCTTTTGCTGTGCTTGGTCAAGCATCTGCTGGCACTCACGAGTCAGCTTCACCCCTTTTTCAAATTGTGCAAGCGACTCTTCCAAAGGAAGTTCCCCTTTCTCTAATTGACCAACAATCGCCTCCAAGGCTTGCAGCTGCTGTTCAAATGTTTGTTTTTCGGCACTCATCAACTTTATCTCGCTAAAAACAGGGCGCTATTGTCTCGCATTTTGGAAGAGAAGGAAATAACTTAGCAAAATGCGATCTAAGTCCATAATTTACGGTTGTTTTTAAAACTCCGACTGGAATTGTTGCAGATCTTAGCTAATCTTTGAGTAAGAAATAAAAAATTATAAAGTTGCGCTGTTCGAATACTGTGCAACCCATTGAAAGTTAAGGAGCTTTTAAAAGTTGGATATCGCAACCCTGGTAGGCTTGCTCGGCGCAATTGCTATGGTCGTCATGGCGATGGTGCTTGGCGTTGGTATTCCTACATTCATCGATGTGCAATCGATCTTAATTGTCGTGGTCGGCACTCACTTTGTGGTGATGATGACCTACTCGCTCAATGAGTTTTTGGCAGCAGCAGGCTCGGGCATGAAAGTACTCACCTTTAAATCACCTGACTGCCATGAATTAATTGAGAGTATTGTAGAACTTGCCGATATGGCTCGAAAAAGCGGCCTTTTAGCATTGGAAGGTGCAACCATTGACGATCCCTTCATGAAAAAAGGTATCGGTTTGCTAGTCGACGGTCATGATGGTGACGTGGTTAAATCGATTCTCGAAAAAGATGTCAGGATGGCTTCAGAAAGACACCAACAAGGCGCGAGTATATTTAAAACCATGGCTGATGTTGCACCTGCAATGGGTATGATCGGGACGTTAATTGGACTTGTCGCCATGCTATCGAATATGGATGACCCAAAGGCCATTGGCCCGGCGATGGCCGTAGCGCTGCTAACCACACTTTACGGCGCCATCATGGCCAATATGGTTGGAATCCCTATTGCTACAAAGCTTAATGCTCGTGACAAAGAAGAGAAAGTCGCCAAGACCCTGATCATCGATGGACTTCTCGGCATTCAGGCAGGCCAAAACCCCCGAGTAATCGAGCAAGTCTTACATGGGTACCTCGCCGAAGGTAAACGCCCAACAGCAGAAGATTGATCGCGGAGCCTAATCAATGAGTGATCAAGAAGAATGTGATTGCCCCGAAGAAGGCCTTCCCGCTTATATGGAAACCTTCGCCGATCTGATGGCACTGCTCATGTGCTTTTTCGTGCTGCTGTTGTCTTTTTCTGAAATGGATGTTCTCAAGTTCAAACAGATTGCCGGCTCGATGAATTTTGCTTTCGGCGTACAAAACAAAGTCGACGTCAAAGACATTCCCAAAGGAACCAGCATCATCGCCCAAGAGTTTTCGCCAGGTAAACCAGTGCCAACGGTGATTGAGGCTGTGATGCAGGAAACCATTGACATTACCAAAGAGACATTAGAGTTTGACGAACCGGATGAAGACGATCCGCAAGAAGGCGAAGGCGAGGATTCTAATACCGGTTTTGGCGACCAAGCCCAACAAGCGATTGAAACGGCAATTGAAACCGCTGAAGAGCGAGCGGCGCGTCTTGCCAAAATGCAAGAAGAAGCCGAGGAGACCGCACGAGCCATCGCACAGGAGCTGGCAGTCGAGATATCTGAAGGACAAGTTGAGCTGTTGGCAAAGGGCGCTTATGTTGTGATTCGTATTCGAGAGCGAGGCTCTTTCGCTTCTGGCTCAGATATTATTGAAGATGAATTTTTACCAGTCATCGGCAAAATCGAAGGGATCTTAAAAGACGCGAAAGGCGAAATACGGGTTGCAGGACACACCGATAGCCTGCCAATCGATAATGAATTCTTTCGCTCCAACTGGGAATTATCTGGCGGTCGCGCCGGCTCAGTCACCCGTGAGTTATTACGCAGCGGCCAGCTCGACAAAAACCGCTTCGTCATTACCGGATACGCTGACACAAAACCGATTGCCGATAACTCCACATCGGAAGGTAGAGCAACCAATCGAAGAGTCGAAATCATTATTGTCCAGGGCGAACAACCGGAAGGCGAAGTGGTCGGCGTTGGGATAGACGCTCCGCAAGGGTAAACCGGGAACCGGTCTAGCCGAGTTGGCTTTGACAAATATGGCGGATTGGCAATTAATTCGCCCCTGGTTGCTCGCAGTTTCCGTGGCTTATTCGAATAATTAATCCAGGCGCCTTTTCAAATGACGCTTTAGAGTGACTCTTTTTAGTCTTTATTCTAAGCATTTCTTCCAATGAGCTTTTCTTCCGATAAGCTTTTCTTTCAAGACATTCGAGTCGATACTTTCGCTGGTTTAAGCCAGCTCTGTTAATCCGATAGAGACTGCCGCCACTCTTTGACCGCCGAAAGATCAAAAACCCAATCATTATAGTGATCGCCACGCTGATCGACGGGCATCCCATCTCGGATCCAACGCTCAATACTGGTGACGGTGACATCCATGATGTTGGCTAAAGTATCTTTACCCACTATTCGATCGTTGGGTAAGCAACCAATTTGGTCATCGACTATCGACCGGTTTTGTCTTCGCTTGGCTTGTCGCAAATAATTGGAACTACGCATAATTTACTCACCATACTACTAAAACACTGTTCTTACTCTTTAACTATAGTCGAAATCTTGACCTGATTTGGGTGTCAACACGTTGAATTTTCTTGAATTATTGCGACTTCGCATACAAAAATAATTAATCAGTTAGACAGATGTTCAGAATCTGATCAAACAGCTGACCAGAGGCAAGTTAATTCAGGTTTAATAATTTAAGCTTATTTACCCAAATTAAGGCTGCGACATGCCAGAGACTCAGGTAAAATCGCCCCTTACGACTCTAAGGCCATTAGTGCTTTAGGCTAATTTGATTTAATAAAGAGATCTTTTAATCCATGAGTAACGAAGTTAACAAAGCCGCTAACTTTATCCGCAATATCATTGAAGCTGACCTCGAGTCGGGTAAGCACCAGTCCGTGCAAACCCGATTTCCCCCGGAGCCCAATGGTTTCTTGCATGTGGGCCATGCTAAATCTATTTGCATCAACTTTGGCTTTGCTCAGGATTATCAAGGGTTATGTAATTTGCGCTTTGATGATACGAACCCTGCCAAAGAGGAAGATGCTTATGCAAAAGCGATTGCAGCCGACGTAGAGTGGTTGGGTTTTAAGTGGTCAGGCGATATTCGACATGCCGCTGATTATTTTGACCAACTTTATGCTTATGCAGAAGAATTGATTGAGAAAGATCTGGCTTTCGTCGACGAACTCAGTGCCGATCAAATGCGCGAGTATCGCGGTACATTTGAAGTTCCTGGCAAAGAGAGTCCGTTTCGCAATCGACCTATCGAAGAAAGTTTAGATCTTTTTCGTCGCATGAAGGCAGGCGAGTTTGACGACGGCGCAATGGCACTGCGAGCGAAAATCGACATGCAATCACCGAACATGAATATGCGCGATCCGGTGATTTATCGAATCAAACGTCAACACCATATTCGCACAGGTGACAAATGGTGTATCTATCCAACTTACGACTTCACTCACTGTATATCGGACGCCATCGAAGGCATTACCCACTCTCTATGTACTTTAGAGTTTGAAGACCATCGCCCACTCTACGATTGGGTTTTGGATAATATTTCAATTGACTGTCATCCGCAGCAAATTGAATTTTCAAGGCTCAACCTTGAACATACCGTAACCAGCAAACGTAAGCTCAATCAATTGGTTCTTGAGGGTCATGTCGACGGTTGGGATGATCCAAGAATGCCCACTATTTCAGGTATGCGTCGTCGTGGATTTTCTCCTGCCTCCATCAGAGATTTTGTTACCCGTACCGGGGTAACAAAAAAAGTTCATACGGTAGAAATGAGTTTGTTAGAAAATTCAGTTCGAGAAGATTTGGGGGAAAACGCGCCACGAGCAATGGCGGTTCTTAATCCATTGAAAATCACGCTTTCTAATTATCCTGAAGACAAAGTCGAGGAAATCGCTGCGCCTAATCACCCTCAAAAAGAAGAGATGGGCAAACGTAACATCTATTTCAGTAAAACTTTGTTTATCGATCAAGATGATTTTCGAGAAAGCGCGAACAAGAAATACAAACGCTTAGTCTTAGGTAAAGCGGTTCGTTTACGTAATGCTTATGTGATTACTTGTGACGAAGTGATCAAAGATGCAGATGGAAATATCATCGAGCTTATTTGTACTTATGATGAAAATACTTTAGGTAAAAATCCTGAAGGTTATAAGCCGAAGGGCGTTATTCACTGGGTTTCAGAGTCTCACTCAAAACCTGCAACAATTCGCTTATACGACAGGTTATTTAACGTACCAAACCCTGGTGCTTCCGATGACTTTTTATCGACGATTAATCCTGAGTCGTTACAAGTTATTGATAATGCCAGAGTGGAAATGAGCTTAGCGAATGCAAAGCCCGAGGATGTCTTTCAGTTTGAACGTGAAGGCTATTTTTGTGCCGACCGATTTGAACACTCCGCTGAAAACCTTGTATTCAATCGCACGGTTACCTTGCGCGATAGCTGGGCTAAGATCGAAGCGCAGCAGAATTAAACTAAAACACACAATAAAGCCGTTTCACGATAGAGCCGAAAGCTACCATGCCCAACCTTATTTGGTAGTTTTCAGCTTACTTCAATATCTCGGATACGGCTTCCAATGTCAGAGCAAATTCAAGCAACTGATTCAACTCAATCAACAGATTCAACTGAATCAACAGACTGGATTCGAGCCGTAAAGTCGATTCGAACTAAAGAAAAAATCTTAATCACAGAACAATAGTGAGTTAACCTAAAATAACCAAGGCAGCAATAAAACCAAGTAAATACAAAGTACCGATCACCGCACCGGTAGTTTTCCAAATACTGACTCCTTGCTTTTGAATTTCTTCAATGTCATCGAACTTATATATCTGACCATCAGCTTCTATCTGCTCTGCCGTCACCTTAGTCACAATAATCTTAATTTTTTCTTGGCTTTTTAATTCGACGATTAGCTCATCACCAGGAATAATTTTATGATAAACCTGCTCGTTTGATAATCCTTTACCAATCGGTTGCATCGATAAACAGCCACTAAGGAAAACAAACATGATTAGCGCTAGAAAAATTCGCACGAGACGTCTCCAAATACAGTTGGTTTACTATTTGAAGAATCTATAATCCCTAAAACTTTTAAAGATTGCAACAAAGTGGAAATATTCACTTTCTTGATGTTTTGCGCTGATAATATATTCAGCTCGATGTGCAAACAAAAAAAAGGCCAACCTATGTTGGCCCTAATCATTAAAACAACTTTTATTGGACTTGATAGACAGCAACCGTACCACTGATTTCGTTACCAACGATTAACAGTGGATAACCCGTTGGGCTATCTTCCGCTTTCACAAATGACATACCTTCAGGCGCTAAATCACCTTGTGTGATATCGGAAAGGTTTCTGTTGTTGGTGTAAGTAATAAACTGAACGCCGTAAGGATCAGTAACATCATACATCGCAATTCCACCCATTCGTTCCATACCGATGAAAGCATAGAATCGATCACCGACTTGTCCGACAGCAAGAGCTTCTGGCTCAGGGCCTTTTGCGTCTGAACGCGTGTCAGCTTCATTGACATCTTCATCATTGTTAAAGTCTAAGCCGAAAAGTCCCGCAGTTACTTTTTCGAAATCCGAACCGCTGTCAAAAACTAATTCTCCAGCATCCGACCATATTGAAAAAGAGCGAGCGCCAAAGGCATAGAGCTTTTCATATTCACCGTCTTGACCTTGACCTAAATAAGGAACAACCTTCAAACGACCTAGTTCATCGTCTGTCTGCAAAGCAGTCGCATCAGGAAAAGCAGTTGCATCTAAAGTCAGATCTTCAACTCTTTCGTCGACATCATGGAACCCATCACCCGCGTCACCTTCGTTTGCGGTGATTAAATAATTTTGTCCATTGGTTTGATAGCTCACGATGGTATCCGGTTGGAACAAGCCATAAAGATTATCGTAAGTTCTGATATTAACTTTGTTGTCCTTGTCGCTGGCATCAAGTGCATTTGACATTAAACTATGATCTTTTAAACCTAGCGATTTAACATCGAGGATGGTTTTGTTGTTTAAATCAACAACCGCTAGCGCATTCATTTCTTGCAAAGTGATATAAGCAGTTGATGAGTCAGCAGAGATAGCAACATACTCAGGCTCGACAGCATGCGCAAAATCGACCGCATCAGGATTTTGGTTTAAACCTTCTAAATCAAGTCCGTTAAAGTCATCAAAAGTCAACGTTGTCGCCGTCGTTTCTGCTACACCGGCAACAACATCGATGATAGATACCGAACCTTTAACATCATCAGCAGGCACATCACCCGCTTCACCTTCATCGGCGACAACGATTTTGCTACCATCTGGGGTAAATGCAACACTATCAGGTAATACACCTACGCGCGTTGCAATATAATCACTCACATCAAAGCCACCGTCATCGTCCAGTGTATAAAACAACACAACACCGGCCTCAGTAATATCATTGACATGAGCAACCGCAACCGCTAGTTTGTTACCGTGAATTGCGATACTGTTTACATCGGAAATATCAACCGTTTCTGCACCTATATCAACGCTTGTTGGAAAATCATAATTAACCCCCGTTAAGTTTGTCGAGGTTAATGGTGAAGCAAGTTCAGCAGTAGTTAACCCTGCGACAGAAACCACTTCAATTCGATTGCCTAAGTCGCCATTAATGGTGAAAATTGATTCTGAGTTTGCATGATATTGTACAATCTCAGCCGCACCTTCACCGCCAGTGCTTGCCTGGTATCGACCAATTAATGTTAATCCAGGTTTCGCCGCAACGTTACTAGACTCTGAAACTAAATCTCCGCCAATGTTGAGTAAGTTAATTTCAGTTTCACCGCCTTCAATACCAAAATCATTATCGTTAATAAGCATGACGTAGTCATTCGACATCCACGCAATACCTTCGATCTTCTTTGGTAGCTCGGGTGATTGAGTCATGCTGTTAAAAACAAGACTTTTGTTAACCGGCGATGCTCCAACGACTTCTAGATTAAACACATCTTCTAACGTTTTCTCTTCATCAGTTTCATTAGCCACAACACCAGTATTACTTAAGTCAGTTCCAAGGATATTTTCCCCAGTACCAAGATTAATACGATAAAGCTTTGTTGTTTTACTAATTCGCTCTAGGATAATCAGATCGTCTTCGCCAACCGCAAGCATCTCCGAGACTTTGACATCTTTTTGTGCTTTATTGTTATCACCACTGGTACCATCGCCGAAAGTTTCGGGGCGATCTAGTTGATAAACATACTCACCCATTGCATTGCCAAGCTCACCAGCTGACAAGGCGTACTTCATAATACGAACATGGCGGGATAATTTGTAATCTGGATTATCTAGCGGGCTTTGCATAATAAAGTACAAATAATCTTCAGCAGGCGAAACTGCGATAGATTCAATACCGCGATTGAGTTTTCTTTTGTGATAAACTGCCGGTAAGGATCCTGCCAATGGGTAATTGGCATCGCTTAATTGTGTCTCCACTCCAGCAGGAACAACGCGTGATAAAATTGTACCGTCAGTATCTACACGTAAAATCGAAGCACCATATTCTTCAGCAATCCAAAATGTGCCATCTGATAGTTTAACGATTGCTTCTGGATCAAGACCTTCAGCATCAAAGTCAAGTAATGAGCCATCACTTGCGAATGCATTTTCGGTGTTTGAACTACCATCAGCAAATGTTAAGGGATTAGAAATACCTGAGACAGGATTTCCATCACTGTCTTTTAAAGTAATGACTTCGATAATTTCTGCTTGCTTGTCGCCATTGGTATTTTCAACTAAGCGCCATTGATAAATGCTTGGCGCAAAGTCTGTAACTGGAAAAATTTTTCCATCAACTGCTACTCCGGCATCTTTACAGAATTCTGTTAAACCGATCAGTTCTTCTGCATCGCCGCATTTAATGTTCGGTCCGCGGTCACTGATAGTATAAAAAGTATTGATTGGATCATTTTGGTGACGAAATGCGCCGGAACCAAACCCAATAGTTAAGTCAATGTCGTTTCCAGTTCTACCACCTTCGGAAAAACTCGCTGTCGCTAACGCTTTTGCGGATTCTGCAATTGGGTAAGTGATTTTTTCACCGGTCAAATTAGCAACTGAAACCGGAATTGATGGAGCACAGACATACTCAGTACTTGTGATTTCAGTAGCATCAATTGTATTATTCTGATTCGTATCTAAACCGGTGTTTATTTGAACACCGCCATTGAAACATTGCTCATTCCCTGCAGCAAGTTCAATTTGCTCAATTAAAGCATTTAAGCCGTTAGTACCATCAGCACCATTCGCACCATCATCCCCGTCTTCAATACATGCAGACAAAGCTAAACTTGTCGCAAGTACCAATAATGTTTTTTTATAATTCACGCAAAGCTCCATTGTAGAGTTGTTATGGTAAACACGGCAATGTAGCGTTGATTTGTTTCTGGTTTATTTCAGCTTTGCTAAAGCTATGTGACAGGAATATTTATGCGGATATCTCATTTACCAAACATTAGAAGTGGAGGATAATTGGTTTTATAGGAGTTTTTAGAGGGTAAAGTTGGATGTTATGCTTAAATTTTCTGTGAGTGCTTTTGCCATATAGCGGTCATTGAGATATTTGGGAAGATGCTATAAAACCCATTCCCGAAAGCGGTCATTGGCTTCTAATTGTGGTAATTGAGGCAAATCCGATAACTAATTCCAAACTAGTTTTTGTTATGAATCATTTTTGATTAACCATTTACAAAATGGATCGTTTGATTTCTCATCCCCAAATTCAGCAGGATCTTTAACTATTTCAATGGCCGTTTTTGGTATAGTAGTTTTGAAATGATGGATTAGCCAATCTCTATACTTTAAATTTGGCTTCACAAAAAAATTACTATTCTTAAAACTCTCGCTGGGCGTCAACTCAAAATCATCATTCCAACAGATTTCATCATAACCAATTGCAATAAGCCTCAAGAAATCTAAAGGTTCATCACACAAAACGCAACCAAGCACCGAGCCAGAACCTGAACCGATATGCACTATCTTTTGCTGACCATAATCATCAATCCAAAAGGCTGCCACAGAACCATCACCACCAGTTCTTGCGAAAACTCTGAGACGACCTTTTGTATTTTCATTTATGAAATAGAATAAATCACTGTCCTTCTCAGCATAAAACTCGATAAGAGTACCACCTGGTCTTTCGTTGTCTCCCCAATTAGCACGTAAATCATTTATCGGATAGAGATAACCGATCCTTCCAAGTTCGGTATCTTCATAGAAACCATTCGCCTCTATCCATTCAAAAAGTTTCACAAAGGCTTCTGGAACTTTCATTGGTTCCACTAAAACATCTTCAATTTGATTACAAAGAGATTTCAATTGCTACGTTTCCTTCATGAATTAAAAGGTAAAGATAAATCGTTAAGTTGAAAAACAGTTTAAACCTACACGATCAATATCGATTTTGTGATGTTTAGTGCCTTAGTCCGCTAATTTAAACTCCATTATATACTGCTTCTTTTGTTTTGCAGTTTCTGAGTCAACCTTAAAAGTCCATTGACTAAATGCTATTGAAGCATTCTTTACAAATGTGCCTTGTGGGTGAGAATCCATTACTGCAAGTTTTACAGGATTACCTTTACTATTTAGTTCAAATTCGAAGAAAACCCAACCTTCTATATTATTAATTGCTGCTCTTCGAGGGTATGCGGGTTCGACTATCTTCAAAGGTATTGCAGGATCTGTTAGTTCAGAAACCGCCGGCGCAGGTCGAAAATCTATGACATTACTTGAAGCACAAGACACAATCATCATTAATCCAGATATTGAAACGAGTAATCTAACCATTCTATTTCCTAGTATATTTTTTATTGTTAGAGAAGCTCTCAAGCTTCTTATATTTAAAGCAGAATCGATGGGGAGGTTGCGTTATTATATAGATCTATCGACTGTGTCAATCATTACTATGAGTGAGTTTCATTCCTATACTTGTTTAAACAAGTAACGAATTCTCCTAGTTTCTCGTCAAACTTTCCTTTCATCATACTCATCACGCAAATGCTACCTTCCAAAGGTCGCTCATGCGGAACTTCTTTGTAAGCCCCAACTGCCCAAACAGCACTTCCTTTATTCTGTCCATCATACATAGGGTCAACTAGAAACAATACAAAAATTTCCAAGCCATAATTCTGCTTAACAGATTTAATCTTCCAGTGAGACTCTAACCACCAAGCTGTATTATCGTCTTCCTCGAGGAGCCCCCATCCATCGTTTGAAAGCTTCTTCAATAAAAGCTCTTTATAATATTTCACTTAAACCTATCTTACATGAGTTAATATTTTGAACGGCAACTTTTAACAACTATTAGATAAACAGTGAGCGTCCGTAAGGTGATGAATTGAGCCCCTCAATTCCCCCACATACTAATCACTGACACACCTGATTTGCTCTTCCGATTTATACGCCTTACTTAAAAATGGAAGCAATCGATCTATTGCTAAAACCAAATGTTTCGAGTCTACTTGGTTCGACATTTCAGTTCTCAAGTTTATCAGCTCGTGAACTAATTCATTAGCAGTTCCAGGCTGAATGAGTGGCCCATTGTAAAACTCTTCCCAAAGCCGATTTAACTTTGGATAGCGAGAATCATCGGTTATTGCACTGAAGATTCCCTCTTCATGGTGCTCAATACATGCTCTTTCTTTCCCTAGATATAAATCGAATGCCATTTACTGTACCTATGAAACAGGTTAATACCAATATATTCGGTGACTGACCGCTTTTAAAAATATAAAACTTATCGATGACTGTCTCTTTCGTGATGAACAGAGCCTGTCACGACAACCTTTTCACACAACCTCTGATGATAAGAGCCAATTACATCAAACATAATGTGCTAGGTTACTTCATCTGACTCAATATGGACGAATAGCTTCCATCCCTCAGGTGATTCGTTATTCGGCTTAGAATAAAAAGCAAGACTACCACCAATTTTATCCAAATCAATACCTTGCCCCTTGTGACTTACCAATTCAGGAACTATCGTTCCGATCATTTTATATTGCTCTCCACTAGGCTTCTGAAACACACATTCAAGCTGTTTCCCTGGCTTTAAGGTATTAGCGACTCTTATTCCAATAACATCAAGAACGTGCAACTTACCTTTGACATTAAATATATTTTTTATTTCATGCTTTATGATCATTATTTAAGTATTAAATTGAGAACGAGTGTCTGCTTTTATAAATTTAAAATGTATGCCCGAGTGTCAGCTTGGTGATGAGCAGAGACTATCGAAGCATTTCTTTCACACAGTCTCGTATGTATAAAACCTTACGCTTGTTAACTTATTCAACTGCATCATCTTTCTTCGAAGTATCATCGATTGGCTTTATTACTTTCTTATCATGAAATGCTTTTTTTAACCTAAATGATATCTCTTTTATTTCTTTACCTTGATATTCTTCCAATATATAGCAGTCTGTTATAAAAGCTTCCCAGTGACCTGGCTTTAAATCTGTAGTCGATAAATGACAGTCAGAAATTATATTATCCCCTTCAGTAAAGGCTTGTATCTTTAGAAACAGACCACTCCAAATAGAACTTCCAGTATTTGATATTTTGCCACTTAACCTAATCTTGTCATCTAGTTTTTTATACCCTTGGAGTGAAAATGAAAGGTCGATATAAGGGTCATATTCCTTAGGATTATCGAAGACTGATTCCATACCTTCTACATAGAAAACATCCCTTAGCCCTTTAATATCAGAACTAATTTGATCTGTGAGTTTCTTAACACTATCTTTTCTAAATTCCCAAAATACGACATCGACTATCGATATTCCTATTCCAAGTAATATTCCTATACCTAAATATTTACCAATTTGCTTTATCATTTTCTTCTATCTTTCTATTACTTTTGTAAGTCTTTTGCGCGGTTCAAAAAGGTCAACGTCTGTTCCGTGGTGCATTTTGCCTGTCAAGCGACCGTTTCATTAATTACTAGATTGGTTTTCATCATAACACACGACCCTATTTACAGCTGAAATATTATCTACAAAGCAATCTAATTTAATCAGCGGGAATACACTGTCTTTCCCATTCGCCATAAGGCTGATAGTCAATTTTATCCCATTCCGGCTGGCCAAGTTCTGATAATAAGTGATTAAAGCATATTATTTTCTTCGGATAAGAAACTTCGTGAAGATAATATTTAGCATTTAAAGTCTTTTGGAGTTCTAAATTAGGGATTTCACTTACTACATAGGCACCCACATCTGAAATCAACGTGTAGGTTGGATTCTCTTCTTTTCTTACAAGGTTAATTACGTCGCCTTTTACATGGTTTTTACTCTTATAAAATACTTTAATCTCATATCTGTACCAACTCATTCCGCATTCGCTGGACTCGGGACATGCACTAATATCAACAAGCTGTGTAGTTGACATTCTAGAACCCCCGATTATTTCGTATTCGTTATTAATATGTTTACCAAAAACGCCTTGCCTAGAGTTAACCTCTCTCCACTCAGCTAGTTTTCTATCCGGTATATCATAAAGGTGCTTAACTTCTCTTTTTCTTTGTGAGTCAATGTCGCTTAGAAACAGATTGACTTGCGATTTTGATTCTCTGTCTAGGGGCTCACAAGTCAACCACTGTTGTATCGTAGCTTTTAATTCACGCTCTTCTTCGCCTCTGAATGGTAAAATTTGCGAGTACGTTTTTGCAGTGGGGTGTATTCCAAGAAACAGTTTCACCTGCTTTCCAATTTCAATCTTAGCAGCCTCTTCATTGGTCAGCGATCTACTAGAACTATGAGATTCAAAGTATTCATTATTTTCCATGCCGAAATATTTAATTTCTGATGATTCATAATGAACTTTAACGCCTACTGTTCCGCCATCTAAAAACACGCCCCGCTCTACTCTTTCGGGGCAGCGTGACAAACTTTGGATATAAGCTCTTGCTGATTTCTTGTCTGCAGGGTTGAGCCCTGAATCACTTATGGGGGAATTTGCTACACAACCGATAATTAAAAGTGTTATTAATATTGGTAGTATCTTTTTCATTTTAATTAAACTACGCCATTGATCAATGGTTATAAGGCTTCACCTAACGTCATACCTATACGAGCGGCTGCTTTTCCAGAGAAGCAAGTAATACCTAACTTCTATGAGAGGCCGTTATGTAATGGTTTGAGTCCATTGAGCTTCACTCAACCCCATCCCCTTATTAACACTTAAAATCTCTCGACAAATTGATTTATCCAGTCAAGTTCTTCGCTTTTAGTTGGCTCTGAATTAAAAAAATTATCGATTTCAGTTTTCATTATATTTAAATCAGACTTTGCTTTATCAACAGTCGAATAGAAAGACGTATGAAAAAATAAACCATAAACACCGATTGTAATGCTAAAGGGAGCAGCAGCCCCATCCTTTTCGATAGTTAGCCTCGCTCCCATTTCGTGTTCTAAGTCTACGAGAATTTCACCGTTCTCGGACCCCTTAGTTCCAATAGTCGTACCTTTAAAAAATTTTCCCACATTTTGCTTTTATCTTAGTATTAAAACTCATTCAATGACTGTTTTTTAAGTACCATTTATCTTAACCGGACGTCTCGTTTGTGATGCTCTGAGTCATTTGACTCTATCATATACTGCCAACAATATATGGCATACAAACCCATTACTCTAATCTACTTTTTATTAGTTCTAATAGTTGAAGTCTTTGCTCCTGATTTTCATTTTCAGCAACGATTTTTGCCAATATTTGTGTCGACGTCATACCTGGAAAATGAGGATCCGTATCCAGAGTCTTTTGGTTGAGGTTATTTGTGTTTTGTAAAACATAACGGGCCAACTTAAAATTATTTTTTGTAAAAAACGCCGCGCTATGTGCGGTAGAATGACCGGTAACAGGGTGAAGTTCTTCCAGACCACATCCATTACTAACCATATATTTAAGTAAGTCTTCTGCTAGTTTGGGCTTCGCATTCAACTCTTCGTTCCATTCAGTAACCCCAAAGCCCACATCTACCAATGCGGATACATAGCTGTACCTTTCATCTTCGATAAAGTAAAAACATGGTTTTTCGGCTCTTAACCAATGATCTTTAGCTGAATCAACATCATGGTCGTCACCCTGTAGCGATATAAAAATGGAATAATAAATTGAAGGAAGTTCAATATTTTTCTTTTCGACGTCGCATGAACTTATCGTCAATAAAACGAACAATATGTAAAGTTTTCCCTTCATATTTTCTACATTCCTTGAAGCTATTAATATCTAATCCTCTCTTCGATACCCACAATTCGCACAAGAGTTCTCTGCAAACAAAATAGGTATATCATCAAAAGCTTGCTTATCACATTTCGGACATTTGAGCTTTAACTTTCTAAAATCACTATTAACCTTTATCTGAATAGACGACCATAATAGCAATATAACCGTTGCAACGATAAAGTTAAATTTAAATTCGAATACCTTGATCCAAATTAGACTAACGATAACCCCAAATGGAATCCAGAGTGCGAATATAAGAGCAATTCGCTTCTTATAATTATCTACTTCAAGCCAGAATTCTTTCTCTATCAATTTCATTTAGTCGACAACCTTTAAAAAACACTCAAACATTATTGTCAGCGTCCGCTTTTTCTAGACTTTATAGCTTATATGCACTATACGAAAATCGCTTAAGTGATGATTTTTGCCCTATGGTGTTAATCGCTTTCTTCACACAAAGCTAGCATATCACCCAGAATTCGTTCTTCCGATTGTTTGGATACTTGTGGAAGTTCATCGCGAGCGTAAAACAAAGGCGCTAGCCGGCTGAGCCATTGCTTCGCTCCCAATTGACTCAGTTCAACTTCTAGTCCGGTAGTCCGGTTCACTAGCATTGGATTCTTAAACTTGGTTTGCTTAGATTCTAAATTCGCTACAGGGAACATAACCCAATACTCACATGAATCATCTGACTGAAAAGATACGATTAGTGAACCACCATCCCTAAGCTTTTCGAATCGAAATATATGATTTATTTTCATTCGTCCTTCTCGTTTAAAATACCCACTAACGGGGTAACTTCGCTTACTCTCACCCATATGAACGACTGTTTTTTACTACTGCATAAGCATCGCTTTTATTCTAGAGCCCCCTTTGTGATGGCTAAAGACAATCTACGGATAATTTTGTAATAGATAAAGCACTCTAAATTTCAGGAAAAATCATTGCCATTTATGTGACGGTCATGAGTTGATTTTTTCACTATTTTTTTGATTCCCAAAAATGGATGTTAAGCGACGTTATAAACGCCTCGTTGGAAGTCCAGCTAGCTTGTTGGCAGTGGATGATAACTTAGTCAAACGTATTCGTCACCTGACACACTTCCAACACGCGCTCCCTTTTTTAGTTCATACATAGCTATGGAGGCGGATACGACAATTACTGACAGTCACTATATCGAGAATCACTTACGCTATCAATCTTCAATCTCTGAGTTGAATACTCTTACAACGCGATACTCGCTTATTAGTGTGAGCCATTCACTTAATCGTGGCTGTCATTAATTATTTCAGCTTGCAGATACCTCAAAAGCTGTGTGAGTTTCCTCGACTACGCTCGGAATGGCGTGGAGGGTTGAGTGTCTAATAAGTGATGTTTTTCATCAAATGCCAAATGCACTTATTCGTTTTCTGCCTCTACATACCTAGATAAAACTATTTTAAAGGCCAAGAGCTAGTGGGCGATTTTATAACCTCTGGACCACTAGATAACCCGTCAATTAGCGAAGGAGGAAAGTGTTCGTTCATATCATTCCTCGATTGCAAAAACGCTAAATCAGGACCGAAGAAACAGGTGTTCTTTAAACCGAGAAGGTCATAAACATTAAAAGGAAGTGCTTTGTGTGTCGTTGGCCGACTGAATGAAATACCGCTCACGCCTGAATCTCTATCTCCGTGAATGGAGGCAAAATCACAAATTTCGCCAACCTTGGACACAAACTCTAATCCAACATTACCATCCTCTACTTTTCCGTATTTTGACAAAACTTCCTCAAATTTATTAAATGGAATATTAGCAGAATCACCATTTTCAAATTTTTGGATATAAATTGAATACCCCATTTAGTTTCCTATTGCAAAAAAAGGCCAACCACTGAATCTATTGCAAATAATCACAAATAGTCACTATATCGATAATACCGGTTCTAAACAATTAGCCGCCGCTTATACCTCCCGATTTTCACAAAAGCGCTGGCAAAATTACCTGAGAGAAAACCTGATGGGCTTGTTGATGCATGTAGGGCTTATTATAAGCAGTACTCATTATTACCGTTGTCATGTTAAGTGAAGGGACAATGAACAAATAATTTCCCCCATTGCCAGCGGCAGCGTAGGCGGTAACTGTTTTCTCTTTCACCGGAAAATCAAAGATCCACCAGGTTAATCCGTACTCAGCATTCATTTCAGGCATAGCTACCGAATAGCGCTTTAAGCTTTTCTCAATCCAGTTTTTATTAATAATCTGCTGACCGTCCCACTGACCGTTATTCAGTATGAGCTGACCGACCTTCAATAGATCTTTAGCCGATATTGCTAATCCACCGCCCGCTTGAGTGATCCCCTTCGGTGAGTACATCCATTTTGCATTAGTGATACCCAGCGGTCCTAAAAGAAAATGCTGCGCAAAATCATCCAACTTTTGTTGAGTCGCTCGTTCAATAGCGGCACCGGTAAGCGAGATACCGGCGGTGCAATAGCTAAAATCGCGGCCATATTTTCGTTCCTGTGGCGCCGGCTCCCAAGGAGCATGTCCTCGCTCTGGCAGATTCAGTGTAAAACTGATCCAGTCCGCTTGAAGATACATTTTTTCTTCATGACCTGCAGAAAAGTTATTCCAATCATCGCACTCCAGCGGCCCTGTCATACTCAGTAAATCAAAGAAAGTCATTTGTTGCTTGGCAGGATTATCAAACAGTAGATTTTGATAATCAGGGAAATGATTTAAAACTTTTTCATCGGCAGATGTAAACTTTTCTTGTTCAAGCGCAATTCCAAATAGTAGCCCTGTTAGCGACTTACTTGCAGAGCGCACATTGTGAAGCTCACCAGCAGCAAAGCCCTCAAAGTACTTCTCAAAGACGACTTCATTGTCTTTTTGGACCACAATTGCTGACATCTGCTTGAGCTCAAGCGCGTCAATTTTATCGGCTATCGAAAGCGAGTCGAGCGACTTTGCTGCACCAGGTGTCGAGAAAAGTATTTTGACTATCAAAAGAAAAATAATGTGTCGTTTCATTTATAGGTCCTTAAACTAGATTAAAATCATCGAGTTATTTTGCCTCCTCGCCCTAATTACCACATGAAAACAGCCTGAAGATTTCCTGAAGGTTGTCAAAATAAGCGGAGTTTGATGTTTTTTTAGTGAATATTCGTATAATGAATCCATTAACGATGAACCAATATTTATCGCATTGAACGAACTCATATTTAAAGCTGGCGATTTAACCCTAGACTCAGGAAAACGTCAGGTTTTTATCGCCGGCGAAGAAGTCAAATTACCCAAATTGAGCTATCGATTTTTAGAGACGCTGATTAAGGCTTCAGGTAATTGCGTTACAACTGCTGAACTCATTGAGCAGGTATGGGACGGCAAAACTGTCGGTGACGACACAATTACTCAACGCGCTTCTCTATTGCGAAAATCTTTGGCTGGCACAAGAAAAGATAAACGACCATTCTACGAAACAATTAGAGGCGAAGGCTATCGCTGGCTATCTGAAGTCAGGGAAGTTTCTTCGAGTGACTTTCAAAAACCGGCGATAGACCAACAGGGTACTAAGTATAAGATGAGTATTTTGATCTTTACCTTAGTGGCTATCATCGCGCTAATTGGATATTGGGTAAGCGCACCTAAATTATCAGTGCAAAATTTGAACACATCGTTAAACCAGATGGCAAGTGATGACAGTCTCAACACTTCCGACAATATGTTTGAAATGTTGCTACAACGGGCGGCAAACTACGGTAAAGAGTTCAACAGTGACTCAAATCAAATAGCCATCAACCTCTACCATCAAGCGAGTTTAATACAACCAGACAATGAGGCTGTTCTTCAAGGGTTAACCTTAGCATTGCTCCACCGTGTCTCAAAATATAACGGCCAAACTGAATTGCTAAAGACAACTGACCAATATACTCAGCGCCTTTTACAAACGAACGAGCAAAATCCCTATAATATCTGGTTACGCGGATTTCACTTT
This sequence comes from Aliikangiella marina, assembly GCF_007004765.1. GTDB lineage: Bacteria > Pseudomonadota > Gammaproteobacteria > Enterobacterales > Kangiellaceae > Aliikangiella > Aliikangiella marina. The sequence continues at coordinate 312,541 of NZ_VIKR01000003.1, read as the reverse complement.
GATGTAACGGGAGATATTACTAATGCAATGAAGTCATATGAGAAAGCATTAGTGGTGGCACCAGATTCATCAGAGGTTAAAGGCTCCCTCGCTTACTTGTATGTACAAAAAGGTCGCTTACATGAAGCCATGCATTTAAATATCGATACACTCGGCTCGCTGCAAGAATATCAATTATTACAAATTGCCGATGTATTGATGCTTTCGGGTCTATCAGAAAAAGCGCGCAACTGGTATACCAAAGCTCACCAACTTGCTCCTAACAACGCTTTCGCAGCAGTGGGTCTTGCAAAATATTATTACCTTAGTGCGCAATTGCCAGAAGCGAAAGAAGTCATTGATAATTTGCATCAGCGCAATGTTAGCACGGCAGATAGTTACTTGATGCTAGGATTAATCAGCATAGAGAGTGAAAATTACAAAGTCGCTTACGACGCAGTTTCTATGGCAAACAATTTAAAACCCGAGTCGCTGTACATATCACCTTGGTACCAATGGTTAAGTAAGCTACAAAATCCCGCACGTATCGCGGAGACGCTCACTCCAAATCTGTCTGAGGATAGTTGGCCGAACCTTTGGGTTGCAGGCGCAGTTTCAGCCATCGCTGAAGATAACAAGCCGCTCGCAATTGAGAGGATTCTGAAGGCTGAAGAACTCGGTTTTTTAGATTACCGTTTTCTCGAAACATCCAAAGTTTTCAAATCATTATTTAATGAGACCGCATTTGTTGCCGCTATCAATAGAATGAAATTAAAAGCACAGGCTGAGCAAATCAAGATTAAAAACTACGCATTGCCCAAAATCGACTATCTAATGAAATAACAACCAAGAATTTTTTTGTCATTTTCGATTCAATATTGAAACCTATCAGCCAGATCAGAAGCCAAATAAAATTAGATTATTCATCCACATTTTAAATCAGTTTCATAAGGTATATAAAGAGTCAGCGCTGAAATATCCGTCCTCTCCCACATCACTCGGTTTTCCAGCCCGCTAATACTTATCTCACAGTTCCCGCCTACCAAGCCTTTCACCTTCAAATTTTCAGTATTTATTTTTTTAAGTATGTCATACCGATACTGTTCAGGAGATACAACCGTTAGTCCAATATCACCTTGTACTTCAATTTCTGTTCGGCTAACGAGCTTTGCTTTCGAAATAAAATTTCGCAAACCAGCAATTTGTTCCTTAGCCGATCGAGTTTTATCAAATGCAACTTTAACAAATAATTCCACATAATTGGTGTCGACTCTATTTCTCGACTGAATAAGTTGTATTGAATCATCATTAAGGTTCACAGGCGATAGAAAGCCCTCTCCATAAGATATTTCTATGCCATTCAATTTTTTAGCGCTCGCGACCAAATTATTGATGGAACTCATAATTTCACTTTTACGGAGCTTGGGGGATCGGCTATCGTTCACTAACGTTATTTCTTGAACTAAGAAATCAGCGCTCTTTGTAATCGTTACTGCTGGCATTACATCATAATCTGTAATTCGCGATCCAGTCACGACAATTTCAAGTTCTGAGTCTGCAGCACTAACAACACCTACACCAGAAAATAAAACGATTAATATCGTCATAAACTTCATCTTAAATTCTCGCCCCTGCTATTCATATTGAAACAAAACCTGTCCTGTTAACTCAATGACGAAGAAGTTAAATATACAGTCGCAAAAACTTAACTTTTATTGACATATCAAGAATAAAACTATTTACCATGTAGGAGATATGCTAATAGGTGCCTGTCTAAAAAAGCTCTTTTAAAAAGATCTTTTAAAAAGCTACTCTAAAAAAGTTATCCGGAAATAAAACAATGAGAATTGACCTGAGTTGAGTTGAGTTGAGTTGAGTTGAGTTGAAAAAAGAAAAGCTAAAACAAAAAGACCCGACAACACCTGTTGTCGGGTCTCCGGATTGTCATTAACGAATGTTAAGTTAGAACTGTAGTGACCAGCTATTAAGTTGTCCCGTATCTTTACGGAATTTATCAATAACAATCAACTTCCATTGACCGGCTGCACCACAAGCGACATCAACCGTGTAGGTTTCAATCACATCGTCAGCACTGTCACGTCGATTCTTTCTTTTCAATCGATGTAAACGACCGCTTGGATCACGAAGTTTGATGACCAAATCGCCGCGATAAGTGTGCGTAATATTGACCGCTACTTCAACAGTACCCGCAGGTCCGGTTCTATCAACATAGATTTTACTTTTGATACGTCGTCGATCCGGGATTGGCGTGACTTCAGTGTTTTCGAAGAACGATTGCTCAACAGGCTCAGTGACTTCAACTGATAGGACAACGCTATTAGTCTCACCGTCATCATCTGTCACAGTTAACGTTACATCATAAGTACCTGCCATCAGATACTCATAAGAAGTCACTACACCATTAGCGACATTTCCTTCTCCAAAGTCCCAATCATACTGAACGATACTTCCATCACTGTCGCTACTGGTTGTCGCGTCAAAGTTACAGAATAAGTCAGTACATTCGAAAGTGAAGCTCGCAACTGGCGCAACATTCGGTACGACAATAGTTTGACCGACGTTGATTAAGCCAGGCGACTCATCACTTGCACCTTGCCAAGTGAAGTCGGTATATGTCATTCCAGTACCAATTAATTGGAGTGACTGTCCGATTGGTGTAGAACTCGCTTCAGATACGCCAACGTCTTCAGAAGTCATGCCACTTGCAACACCATCGATGGCGACAAAGCTGCCTTCATAACTCAAGAACTGAGCCACTGTGCCATTACTATCAACTAAAGCAAAACCATCGGGTGATCCGTTTTGAATACCTGCGATCGCGAAGCTAATGCTTCCAAACCCGGTACCTTCATCAGCAAATACACCTGACAAATCGACGGTGTTATATTGCGCACCATTTCTGCCGTTATAGAGCACTAATGACCAGCCAGCTAAATCAGCGCCTGCAGGACCAGCAATTTCGATAAACTCACCCACATCAGTACTGGCATTATCGTAGTGGAACTCATTAATCCATGCGTCAAACGCAAGTGGTGGAACGATACCGTCATCAACGTTTACGATTTCAGTGATCGTTGTTGACTCACCAGCATCATCAGTCACTGTTAGCGAAACAGTGTAACTGCCAGACGCTGGATAAGCGTTTGAAACGTTTACGCCATTACCGATATTGCTATCGCCAAAATCCCATGCATAGTCAACGATGGTGCCATCATTATCAACGCTAGAGCTGGCATCAAAGTCACAATTAAGCAGATCACATGTCGCGACAAAAGCAGCAATCGGCGCTAAGTTACCAGGACCGCCAGTAAACGTTTGACCTGAATTAATTAAACCAGGAGAGGCATTGGCTGGTGCTTGCCAAGTAAAGTCACCATAAGTTGACCCTTGACCGACCAGCTGTAATGAATCACCCGCCGGTGTTGAGCTTGTTTCGCTGACACCGATATCTGTAGAAGTTAATCCTGCAGCCGACCCATCAACCGCATCAAAGCTCCCTTCATAGCTTAAGAACTGAACAACACTACCGGTGCTATCAATTAGTGCAAGACCATCTGGACCACCGTTTTGGATCCCGGAAATCGCAACATCGATAGCGCCGAAACCGCCTTGCTCGTCTGCAATAACACCAGACAAACTGACGGTATTATAAAGCGCGCCACCATTACCATTGTATAGCTCAATTGACCAACCGGTTAGATCTGCTCCTGCAACACCCGCAACTTCAACAAACTCGCCAACATCGGTACTAGCGTTGTCATAATGGAGTTCATTAATCCAAACATCTAAGTCAACGACTACTGGTTCTTCCGCTGATGCAAAACCTTCATTACTAACTGGTGATTCATTCAGTGACGTATCAACTGCCGTCACAACATAGTAGTAAGTCACTAATGGCGTTACAGTGTTATCTTCAAACGAAATACTCGACAATAGAGACGCGTTCAATTTTGTGTAAGGGCCCGCTGGCGTCTCACTGCGATATAGGTTGTAACCCGCTAAGTCTGCTTCTGTATTGCTATCCCAATTTACGCTGATTGAACCGACCGAACCAGTCGCACTTAAGTTTGTCGGTGCAACAGGCGCGTCGGTGTCAGGTGTACCATCACAAATATTTTCAAATACACAAGAGACAAACTCTGGACGATCGATAAATGGATTTCGATTACCTTGGAAACCAAACACAATATCGTTTCGACGACGCTCAATATCATCAACTGGATCGGCTTTGTGCCAAGCGATTAAGGTGCTTTTTAGCCCCATGTAACCAACTGAGTTATTAGAGCCAGTTCTCGACGAATCAATCAAAACACGATTGTCAGTCAAGATTAAATCTGGCTCCATTGAACCCGTGACGCCGTGAGTGCCACCTTCGTAACGAATTGCCATATACATGATGGCACGCGCGACATCACCTTTACGGCCGTTCCAAGTTTCCCAACTACCTTCGCTAAACTGGCCATCGGTGTAGTTTGAGTCATCGCCACCAAGACCACCACGACCATTGTTCGCGTCAGTATTAACTTCCGTACAACCAACATCACAGTCAGCAAATGGCTTGTTACTGCGAGTTGAGTTATAACCTGCGTCAGCGATAAATAGGTGGTGGGCATCCGTGTATGGATAGTTATCACTATTATCATCTGGGAAGCCGTAAGATTTTGGCCAAGAGTGCTCACGGTTGTATGCGCCTACTCCGCCACCAAACTTTACATAACTGGCATTGCGATAAAGCGTGATGACGCTGCTTGGATCATCAGGATTTTCGTCCGCACTTTCCAGGATATCCCACGTATCAGTGGACGAAGAGGTATAGGGATATCGAGTATGATCATCAATGATTTCGTGCAAAGAATTTCTCAGTTCAATGGCACTTTGCGTATTGGCGGAATCGTAGTACCCGGCCGGTGCGTCTGCATTGGCAGTAAAAATGCCAAAACCGACACTCAAGCAAACTAATCGCTTAAGTATGGTGTGTTTAGCTGTTGTATGTTGCATAGATTACTATTCCTTTGTTCTATAGTTTTCCTATGGTTAATTTATGTCTCCCAAAAACGATTACGACTTTCCGAATGTCCGTTTTTTATAGTTTTAAATAGGCTGGAGGCGCAATCGGGGGAGATACTGCCAGACAATCTTGACCATTTGGTTAAATTGTGAATATTCCCTAAAAAAAGCTTAAATTTGGTGTCAGTAGAGGTTAGCGATAATCAACATAAAGTCTTACTTAACCGGCTTTAATTTCTTATAACTTGTTAATTTATATCAATAAAAATATAAGCTCTTAATAAAGCAAGCAATATTGGGTTAACGATAAGATTTTCGGAGAGTACAAAAAAGAGACAGCGTATGTCGCAGTGCATTATGATTAATAATGCTTCTTGGTTGAGATATCTCAAAGTCTAAATCAGGTGAAAAACATAAAAATAGCCTGGCACATTTTTAAAATTCGAAAACACCTTCCCAGATGCGACCCGAACCGATTAAACATTGCTTTAAAATCGTAAATTTCGACAGGGCTATTAATGGAGTGCCAGAATCTGGCGGTATGTGATAAGTGCTACTTGATTACAGCAGGAACTAGAAGGCTTATCGCTTGACGTCTGATATTTTTGATTCGACGTATAACGATCAAGATAGATAGCCGAGGTTATTAATCTCTTTTGAGAAGTTTTCCAAAGGCTCGAACCGGGAAACTCCCAGTGCCCTTCATTTTCACGGGCACGGCATAAAACTCAAAATTGGCCTCGGGTATCTGATCAAGATTACACATATGCTCAACAATTAAAATATCAGCACTCAGCAAGATCGTATGCACGGGTCTAGCGCCCGTTGCAGTATCATCAATATTAAGTGAATCGATGCCAACTAACTGCACGTTTTGTGACCGGAGATAATCAGCCGCGTCTTCTGTTAAAAACGGATGGCCTTCAAAATACTGATCGGTTTTCCAGTGACGGCTCCAGTTAGTTTGCACCAATACAGCCTTTCCGCTTAGGTCGAGTCCCTTAAAAATTTTCGCGTCAATAGCTCGTTGGTCCTCTGGCACGGTTACTTTGATGCCCGGAATGGCAGCAACTTGTCTCAGTGAAAGCTCAGCAATATCCTTCTTATCGGCAAAACGATGAAAAGGTGCGTCGATATAGGTACCTGTATTCACGACCATTTCAATCTTGCCAATTTGAAAGGTAGTGCCGTCCTCATAATGACTTTTCGAAGCTTCACGACTTAAATAATCGCAAATAATTGGTGCGGGAAGGCCTTTGTAAGTCACTAACCCTTCTTCGATTTCGTGACTTAAATCGATTAGCGTTTCGCTTGCATTGTTCGGTTTAGCTTCCAATAACACCACCGTCTTTTTTGTAGATTGCAATCACAGCAGGCCGCGGAGGCAATGTAACGTCAAAATCAGGCCAGCGCGTATCAGGCTTATCGAAGCTACCATCTCCGCCAGGGTGTTGAACTGCGCAAAACAGCGTTTTGTTGTCTGGAGTAAAATAAGGTCCACACAACTCTGCGCCAATTGGTACTCTTAAAAAACGCCGGGCATAACCGCGTTTTTCTCCTTCAGTTTGGATTGCCCACAAACCGTCGGCGACACCAAAGTCCTCTGCACCGTCAGTCGCCGCCCACAAATTCCCTTGGTTATCAAAAGTGCAATTGTCAGGGCAAGAGAGCCAACCATTGGGTGTCGTTTCACTGTGGTAGTTAGTGACACAAGTATTCGGATCGCCACACAAGAGGAGCATGTCCCATTCAAAGATATCGGCGGTGTGATCACCACCAGGCGCAGTTAACTCAACAATTTGCCCGCCTCGATTTAACGCTCTTGGGTTTGCGCCATCAAGTTGGTCGGTCTTGCGCGACTTGTTCTTGGTTAACATAACATAAACTTTATGACTAACCGGATTAACTTCAATATCTTCGGGTCTATCCATTGGCGTAGCCCCGACAATATCAGCAGCTCTTCGCGCTTCAATAACCACATCGGCTTGGCTGTGAAAGTCGTTTTCTGGGCCTAAGCCATCCTCGCCAAAAACTAATGGTAACCAAGTTAAACGCCCAGCGTCATCAAATTTCGCTGCAGATAAGGTTCCCTCTTCCAATAAATTTGCATTGAATGTGGCAGACTCGCTATCACTTTGATTACGAAAACGACGCTTACTAACAAAGCGATAAACATATTCAAATTTTTCGTCATCTCCCATGTAAGCCACAACTCGACCATCTCGATTGATAAAGAGGTTACACGCCTCATGCTTAAAGCGCCCCAGCGCGGTTCTTTTCTTTGGGACTGAGTTTGGATCAAATGGATCGATTTCGACAATCCACCCCATGTGATTGCCCTCATTAGGATTCTTATTGAGATCCCAACGCTCAAAGTGGCGCGACCATGACTTTTCTGGCTCTCCAGAAAATATCATTCGCTGGTAATTTCGCTTCTCTGCAAGCTGTTCGATATCTCCCGTAAAAAACTGGTCGACATTTTCTTCTGCCGTCAGCACGGTTCCCCAGGGTGTAATTCCACCAGCACAGTTAGCACAGGTCCCTCGAGAATCCACGCCGTTTTCAGAGCTTTTAGAAATTAGCCGCTTACTACCGGCCGCAGGTCCAGTCATTCGCATCGGTGTTTCAGGCGTAATTCTACGATTAAAACGCGAGTTTTTTACTACTTGCCACGTTTCTGCATCTTTACGAACTTCTAATACACTCACGCCATGTGCAGCGATATCGACTTTCGTTTGCTCCAGTGTAAGGTCGCAGTCGTTGGTTGCGCCGGGGTGCATCAGCTTGGCTTTGGTATGTTCATGATTGACGACTAAAAGTCCATGAGTTGACTGTCGCTGCTCATTGGATAAAGGTAAGAACCCAATATAATCATTATTGAATCCAAATTGCTTAAGCTGTTTTTCACCAGTCTGCGCTAATGGCTCAAATGCTGCTGCTTCGCTGAATAAAGGATCTCCCCAGCGCATAACGACCTGGTAGTCATAACCTGGCGGCAAGGTAACAAACTCATCCAGTCCATGGGGAACTTCCTTGAATTTAAAGGCTGCTTGCTCTTTACTCGTCAGTGTTGCACAGCCAACGGTTAAACCAGCACCGGCAGCAATACCCAAGCCCTTAACAAAACCTCGTCGTGATAGCCGTGTTGCTAAAATACTGCTAAATGGTTGTTCTTTGTCTTTCAAAAACATCTTAATAAAATATGGATTAACGCGAGACTCACTCAAAACTAGCGCCTTTTTACTGAATTGAGACTCCGGCGTCAAATACAGAGTAACTATCATCATACTGCTGGTTTATGACGCTAGTTTATGACACCGGTTTATGACACCCGTTTAACAAGAGCAATGTTGGGCAGGATCGGAGAACGGGTTAAAGTGTTTGTCGGCCAAGCGATTTAAGTAGCATTAGGATGAAGTTATCTTGTTAGAAGCACCCGCTTATGGGATTTAAAGAGCAAAAAGAGAGTGCTATTGCTGATTGGTTCACCAGCACAACATCGAATGACTTATCAGGGAAAAACGGCAAAGGTTCGCTAAGACTTTAAAAATGGGTTAGTTGAGAAAAGCCGCTTTGAGCTAGGCGGCCATTAAAAAATGCGCTTTATTTGAGCGGTTAATCTTCGGTGAGGTCCTGCGCATCTTCAACAAATACAGCCGTACCATAAACCATCAACTCAGCTGCACCATGAGCAATTTGTGATGTTGAAAATTGAAGCCCGACAATGGCATTTCCTCCCAGCTCTCTCGCATCTTGCATGATTCGATCTAAGACTTGTTCGCGCGATTCGGCAAGCAGTTTGGTATATTCATGGATTTCGCCACCAACCAAGCCGCGTAATCGAGCCATTATGTCATGGCCGATATGGCGGGTTCGGATACTCGTACCTCGAACTAGCCCTAAGTGTTTGACAATGACTTTGCCATAAATAAATTCTGTGGTTGAAAGGATTACTCGGCTCATATTTTCACCCCTCGATACTTATCTTTTTTAAGGCTCATTAATCTCTGTCTAACTACGCTAATCAAAAGAAGCAGCGTACCGCCACCAAGCGTTCCTACTAATGTTTTTTCAATCCACCCAAGTTCTGGATGAGTAAAGATCACATACAATGTTAATCCAATGATGGCGACACTTGAAATCGCTATCAACGCCAACCCAAAAATTCGCGATGTTTTTGCAATCGGTTCTTCAAACAATTTATCCAAATGCTCGAGTTCTTGTTCTTGCAAACTTAATGATTGGACTTCACTGCGCATCGATGATAACTCTTCATATAACTGTTTATATTCAGGATTAGTTTCAATCAACAGTCCCACTTTTTGTGCTTCTTGTTGAGTCAACTCACCATCAATATAACCTGATAACTTTTCAAATCTTTCGTCGAGCGCGTCAGAATGTTCAAGGCTCATTGGGCACCTCCAAGCGAAAAGCCTTTTTTCACAAGAATTTCTCTTAAGGCCATCCTGGCGCGGTGTAAACGAGACATTACCGATCCATTTGCAATACCAAGAATTCTAGCAATTTCTGCGTAGCTAAAATTATGGTAGTCACGAAGTAAAATAATTTCTTTTTGCTGCATATTGAGCTGATTGATAGCTTGCTCTAAAGTTTCTTTGAGCTGCATTTGCTGTAACGATTTATCCGGCTCCGTCGAAGTCGGTGCACTTGAGTGGTAATCTTCATGCTCTACTTTACGAACGCGAGTTTGATGACGCAGAATATCAATCGATTTATTCCTAACAACCGTAAACAGCCAAGGTTTAAATTCAGGGTGATCTAAGGCTGGCGCATTTGCATGATTAATACCTTTCTCAATTGATGCTTGAACGACTTCAAGAGCATCATCTTTATTCCCCAATAATCTGAGTGCCAGAGCAAACGCTTGCTTTCTGCACTCTTCAAATTCATCAGACACCTGCATGGTGTATTCCTTTATTTTTGTCATCTCTTCGCAAACCATCAAATAGTACGCTATATCTGGATCAAGTTGTAACAGAAATATGACACATGCAACTCAATATTGGCTCTGTACCATCCGCTCTACAGCATAATCTCAGCTGTATAGTGGCCTTAACGGCTTGGTTGCAGGCTTATTCCCGAAATTTTTAAAGTTTCTATTTGGTCAACATTTAAACACTACTTTACAAGGGAATAGCGATGGTCTTAAAATGGTCGCCTGTCGCAATGGCGACGTTCACAAACAACAAGGCTTTTCATACCAAAACTATGTTTTTAGATAACAACAAAAAAACATCTCGCAATATCTTTGCAAGCCAAAGTGGCTGCAAATTCATCTTAAATTAGCCTTTTTCACCGCATTTTGAGCACTAAGCTCAACCACAACCTGCGCTCAATCTGGCGCTAAAGTGTTGTGCTATTCTCTAGCAAGTAGAACAATTTTCAACCAGTCAGAAAATTTTTCTCACTGAGAATAAGCCTAAATCGTAATTGTATTTAAAAACAAAGAGTTAATGGATAATAAAATGACAGAGTCGAACGCTGAACAACTTTCATCAAAAAAACACTCATCTAAAATTAGTACTGATAAAGCACCTGCGCCCGTTGGCCTTTACCCACATGCAAGAAAAGTCGGTAATTTATTATTTCTCTCGGGGGTAGGACCACGCCAAGCCGGAACTACCGATATCCCAGGCGTAACATTAAATGAAGATGGCACAATTAAAGCATACGATATTGAAGCACAGTGCCGCAGTGTTTTTGACAACATAAGAACCATTCTAGAAGCCTCAGGCTCGAGTTGGATGAACTTGGTTGATGTCACGGTATTTCTGACCAATATGAAAGATGACTTTAAAACCTACAATAGAATCTATGCGGAATATTTTGCAGACAACCAGCCTTGCCGAACAACGATTGAAATCAACTGCCTACCGACACCAATCGCTATTGAACTTAAATGTATAGCGACAATCGATGACTAAAAAATAGGAGCAATACTATGAGCGCCCCGATGCAAGTGATCAATTTTCAGAAATGGATAGAAGACAATCGAGATAAATTAAAACCACCTGTCTGTAATAAAGAAGTCTACCGCGAAGGTGACATGATTATTATGGTTGTCGGCGGACCAAACGGACGCAAAGACTTTCATTACAATGAAGGGCCCGAGTTCTTCTATCAATTAGAAGGCGAAATGTTACTCAGAACTCAACAAGATAGCGGCGTCGTAGAGTATCCAATCAAAGCCGGTGAAGTGTTCTTATTACCGCCCAAAGTTCCCCATTCTCCGGTTCGATTTGAGAACTCGATTGGTCTGGTTATCGAACAAGTTCGACGCCCAGAAGAAACGGATGCATTGATGTGGTTTTGTGAAAAATGTAATCACAAATTGTACGAGGAGTATTTTCCGCTCCGCGATATTGAAAATGATTTTGGCGCTGTATTTAATCGTTTTCTCTCCAGTGAAGCACTGAGGACTTGTGGCGCTTGTGGACATGTTATGCCTCACAACAAATACGAGTTTGATTCCTAAGTGACTTATCTCTTTTCAAATAAATAGGCAAACAGTTAGTTATGATTATTAAACTCGATATTGCCAAGAAGACCTATGAAGCGGACTTATCACAACCGCAAAGTATTGCCATCGCTTTGTTACCCAATGGCGATCAACCAAGCCACTTTGGTGCACCCGCATGCACGAGTAAAACTTTAGAGGGTGACGGCTTTATCGGCGATACCAAGCGCGGTGGTAGTTGCAACGTCAATACCCTAACTATCGTTCCCCACTGTAACGGCACCCATACTGAATCGGTTTCTCACATTGTTGACCAGCATGTGGCTGTGTTCAATGCAATCGACGAAAGTTTATTTGCAAGTGTTCTGGTGACGTTACAGCCGCTCGAAGCTCGTGATGTGATAGACCAATATATTCCAGAGTATGATCCAAGCAATTTAGTTATTACTCGTGCTCAACTCGAGAAATACCTAGCCGAATACTCTAATGAACAGCTCTCGGGATTGGTGATTAGAACGCTACCCAATACTAGCGATAAATGCTTTCAACGATATGATAAAAATCATTACCCTATTTATTTAACTAATGATGCGATGAGCTACATTGTCGAGCGTGAGGTTAAGCATTTACTGGTTGATTTTCCGTCCGTCGATAAAATGTATGACCAAGGAAAACTTTCTAATCATCGACTCTTTTGGCAAGTCGAATTAAACCAAACATCTTTAAATACACACTCAACTTGTAATAAAACCATTAGCGAAATGGTTTTTGTCGACAATCAAATCCTTGATGGATTTTATTTATGCAACTTACAAGTTCCCAAGATTGATACAGACGCAGTGCCCTCTCACCCGGTACTGTATTCACTGAATGAAATTTAAAAGAGATCACTATGCAATTTGAAAACAGCTTAGAATTTGCAGAAAAAATGGACCAACAAGATCCGCTTGCTGCAATCCGCAACGATTTCGCTATTCCAAAAATGGACAATGGTGATGATGAAGTCTATTTATGTGGTAACTCACTCGGACTACAACCTAAACTAGCCGCAGAATATGTTCAAAGAGAGCTCGCTCAGTGGGCATCACTAGGTGTTAAAGGACATTTTAGTGGTGACTTCCCTTGGATGCCTTATCACGAGTTTTTAAGTGAAGGGTTTGCGGATCTAGTCGGTGCAAAAACCGAGGAAGTGGTTGCGATGAATACGCTAACCGCGAATCTACATTTTATGATGGTTAGCTTTTATCGACCAACAGAAACACGCCATAAAATTTTAATCGAAGAGCACGCTTTTCCTTCTGATCACTACGCCGTCGAATCACAAATCAAATTTCACGGGTTTGATCCCAAAGAGTCAATGCTACTTATCAAACCACGAGCAGGTGAAGACCTTATTCGCAACGAAGACTTAATAGAACTAATAGAGAAAGAAGGTGAGTCTATTGCGCTCATTATGTTGCCTGGTGTCCAGTACTACACAGGACAAGTGTTTGATATGCAAGCAATCACTCAACTTGGACATGCTAAAGGCTGTAAGGTTGGTTTTGATTTGGCACATGCTGCTGGCAATATTGTAATGAACTTACATGACTGGCAAGTTGATTTTGCCTGTTGGTGTACCTACAAATATTTAAACTCAGGCCCTGGTTCTGTCGCCGGTTGTTTTGTGCATGAAAATCATCATAAAGATGAAGACTTACCAAGATTTGCTGGTTGGTGGGGCCATGACAAGTCGACCCGTTTTAAGATGGAAAATACCTTCAAGCCTATTCATTCAGCTGAAGCTTGGCAATTATCTAATCCACCGGTTTTATCTTTGGCGGCTATCAGAGGTTCGCTTGACACCATTAAAAAAGCCGGCGGTATAAATGCACTTCGTGAGAAATCTCTAAAGTTAACCGGTTTTATGAGACATCTATTAACAACACAAATTCCGGAGCGAATTACTATCTTAACTCCCAGCGAAGAAAAATATAGCGGCAGCCAACTTTCATTAACCGTTAGACTTAACGAAAAAGATGATCCGGAGCGTGGTAAAAGAGTTTTTACTGCACTAGAGGATGCTGGTGTCACAGGTGATTGGCGATATCCTAATGTTATTCGCGTCGCACCGGTTCCCCAATACAATAGCTTCAAAGACGTTTACCGTTTCGTTGAAATACTGAAAAACGCAATCGACAATCACTAGGAAAAACACATGGCAAACCAAAACGAAACCATTACTTTAATTGGCGCAGGTCTTGTTGGTTCATTGCTTGCTGTAATGTTAGCTAAACGAGGATTTAAAGTTGAAGTCTATGAGCGTCGACCTGATATGCGAGCTACCGATATCAGTGCCGGCCGCTCGATAAACTTGGCGCTCGCCAATCGCGGAATTTACCCATTACAACAGGCGGGGTTAATGGAGCAAGTCAAACCAATTTTAACCGCAATGAAAGGTCGAATGGTTCATGATATGCAAGGTAACCAAAACTTCCAGAGTTATGGTCAGCGACCAGAGGAAGTTATTTACTCGGTATCTCGGGGTGACCTTAATATCATCTGTTTAAACGCTGCAGAAGCGACCGGTCGAGTGAATATTTACTTCAATCAAAATTGCCAAAAAGTAGATTTGGATAACAACCAATTGACGATCAAAGATGAGCTTAGCAGTGAGTTCAAAACGATCGCCTTTAATCGCGTAATCGGAACGGATGGGAGCAACTCGGCAGTGAGAGAAGCCATTCACGCAATTGAGTCAAGCCAGCATGATATTATTTCTTTAGGACATAGCTACAAAGAATTAAGAATACCCCCTGGTCCTAATGGCGAATTCCTGATTGACAAACATTCGTTGCATATTTGGCCCAAAGGCGGGTATATGATCATCGCTTTACCGAATGAAGATGGTTCTTTTACGGTGACTTTATTTATGGCTAATGAGGGCGAGATTAGTTTCGAGTCGGTCAAGACGCCGGAGCAAGTCGAGCAGTTCTTTAATCAACATTTTCCTAGTATCGTACCGCTATTACCGGATTTGCAAAAAGACTTCTTTGAGAACCCAACAGGGAAGCTTGCAACGGTAAAATGTTCCCCTTGGCATTTCAAAGACAAGGCCTTGTTACTCGGTGATGCAGCGCATGCCGTCGTACCGTTTCATGGTCAAGGAATGAATTGCGGGTTTGAAGACGCGTTGGATCTTATTGAGACTATCGATGAATATGGTGACGACTGGGCAGAGATTTTTACCCGCGTAGATGAGCATCGAAAAATCAATGGTGATGCTATCGCAGACATGGCAATCGAAAATTACATCACCATGCGCGACTCGGTCACTGATGAAAAATTTCTGCTCAGAAACGCGCTGGCATTCGAACTTGAAAATCGTTTTCCGAAACACTTTTGTCCTCGTTATTCAATGGTCATGTTTCATCGACTCCCATATGCCGAAGCTAAAAGTCGAGGGGTTATTCAAGAAGACATTCTCAAAGAGTTGACCGCGGATGTTCAATCAGTTGAGCAAGTTGACTTTGAACAAGCTGAGTCTTTAATCTATGCAAAGTTAACAGAAGTTAACCTCAATCCTTAACCTTAATTCGATTTATTCAAGTTGAATTATCTGCATTAAAAGCGCCGCCTTCGAATTGAAATCGCGGCGCTGTGACCGATTGCTTCTTGACAGTTTCCAAAATTCATCTTAATTTGATTTTATAATATTCTATTTCAGCTATAACTATGTCAATAAACTCCAATAGCCTTTTGTGTCCCTCATGTAAAACGCGCAATCAAATGAATGCTAGCTTCTGCTTAAATTGTGGTGCGTCTTTGTCGCAAGCTAATACGCCTTATCAACCGCCCACCAGTCAAGCGCAACCGCCAATGGCAGCTGGGTTTGTGTATGGTGGTTTTTGGAAACGTTTTTTCGCTTATTTTATCGACGGCATCATTTTCAATTTTACTTTTTTCATGATCGCAATTTGGGGCTTTGGCGCCGCTGCAAGCCTTAATGATCCGTTTGCGATGAGCTCCTCAGTTGGCTTGATTTATCTGTTTTATTACTTAAGCTGGTGGATGTATTACGCCCTTCAAGAAAGTTCAAATGCGCAAGCGACGATCGGCAAAAGAGCCTTGGGTATCAAAGTTGTTGATATGAATGGACATGCTTTGTCGTTTGCCCATGCCGCCGGTAGACAAGCAGCAGGCGCAATTACCGCATTTACACTTCTAATCGGATACTTACTCGCGGCTTTCACCAAACGCAAACAAGCGCTTCACGATTTAATCGCAGGTACAGTGATTGTTAACAATAATTTTGGACCGAACCAAATTGTTGAAGTTAATCAAAACCCACCAGCAGGCATGTCCGTTGGCGGTATTATTGCCGTAGTCGGTTTGGTTTTGATTATTCCCATTGGTGGTATTATCGCAATGGTATCGGTACCTGCTTATCATGACTATACAACGCGCGCTAAAGTTGCTTCTGCGACGAGTCGCGCTCAACAAGCGCAAGCAGCTATCTCAATTTATGCACTGGATACCGGATATTGGCCAAGAAATTTTGAACAAGCCAAAATATCGAGCGATGACATGCGGACAAGCGATTATTATATCCTGCTCGAGCCCGAAGGTGTTTTGAGTCTCAATTTTGAGTCTCCAGAATCACTTGCCGGGAGCCAGTTGCTTTTTATTCCTGAATTGGACAACGATGGAGGATACGATTGGCGCTGCCAACCCGTAAGATTGGAGTCGCGATATTTACCGAGCGTCTGCCAAAACAACTAATTTAGCGTGAGCCTCAGACAAGTCTGGCTTTAAGCTCAATTATCACTGGATGATGAGGTTCTAGCTCTGGGGTTCAAACTTTGAGGTTCTAACTTTGAGCTTCTAACCTATTCTGCAACAGGCCTGTTAAGCCACTTTTCCAGCATGGCCTGCATATTGTCAAGTTGAACGGGTTTGTTAAGTACATCATTCATCCCCGCCTCTTGGCACTCTTCATCAATACCAGCAATTACATTGGCTGTAAGAGCGACGATGGGAATATTTTGATTGGGACCGTTTTCGGCTCTTATCTGACGACAAGCTTCAAAACCATCCATAATAGGCATTTGGCAGTCCATTAAGATTAAGTCATATTGGCTTTCGCTAGCCTTTTCAACTGCAACACTGCCGTTCTCAGCAATGTCAGCCTCAAAGCCTAATTTCGCGATAAACAGACTGGCGACCCGCTGGTTTGCAAAGTCATCTTCAACTACCAAGATTCTCTTAGACATCGATACCTATCCGCATTGTTTAGCTTCCACACTAGACATCGTTGGCCGAAACAGCCGCTACCTAGGAAGACTTAGCCAGCAGAATACCACAAAATATCACCAAGCCGACCCAGTTATTGTTTAAAAAAGCCGTAAAACAGTTTTCTCGCTGTCGTTTGCGGCAGTGGTAAAGCTGCCACACGATAAGCCCAGTCGCGACTAATAAGGAAATATAATACCAATAGTTGAGTTCAAACCGCCCCCCGACAAGCAACATCCCAAACAGAAAAAACCCTTGAATTGTGGCGATAATTTGTAAATCTGCTTCACCAAA
The DNA here is from genome assembly GCF_007004765.1 of Aliikangiella marina. GTDB lineage: Bacteria > Pseudomonadota > Gammaproteobacteria > Enterobacterales > Kangiellaceae > Aliikangiella > Aliikangiella marina. The sequence goes on along the minus strand of NZ_VIKR01000003.1, from coordinate 295,491 downwards.
CAAAATCGCGGTTGATTTAATGCCGACTTTCAAATCATCCTTCTTGTCCACCATACCGTACAAGGTATCATAAGCTAAAACCCACAAAAGGTTAGCAATATAGAGCAACCACGCGCTTTCCGGTATTTCGTTATTGGTAGCTGCAAATGCCATCGGAATCGACATAGAAAAAGCCGCCCCCAGCACGACCTGTGGAAAGTAAGTCACGCGTTTCATAAAGGGGTACGCCATAGCAATCGCGATTGCAATTACCGATAAAATGATTGATAGACTGTTGAGCATGAGCACCAACCCAAAAGCAATCAAAGACAATATGACAAATAAAGCCAGGGCTTCTTTTTCTGTGACGACACCGGTCGCTAATGGTCTTGACTTGGTTCGCTCGACTTTTCCGTCAAAATTTCGGTCTGCAAAATCATTAATTACACACCCTGCAGAACGCGTGAGGAACACACCGATTGAAAAAATGACAATCAGCGATAATGAAGGAGTACCATCCGCCGCTAACCAAAGCGCCCATAGAGTTGGCCAAAGTAACAGGAATATTCCGATTGGCTTATCAACCCGCATAAGAAGCCCATATTGACGCAACCGATACTGCCAGGTGGGCGAGAGCTTGATGCTTTTTACCCAGCTATACAACTCGGCCATCATCTCTAGGAAGGTGCCCCAAAAAGTGATTTGTGACGGTCGCTTTTTATGACTCATATATTGGACAATCCGGTAAAAAGACTTCTCTGACCATTAAGGGACCTGAATCAAACTCGAAAATCGAACGACGTTGCCAAAGCAACTGATCGGTTGGCAAATCAAACTGAGCCACCGAGCGAGGGTAATCAAGGGTTAGCTCTACATGCATACTGCTTCTCGCGGCACCATGACGACCGAAAAGAATTTTTCCAATCGGCGTATCATTTAGCATACTGATTCTTCGCGCTACGCCTGTTAGGGTTCTAAGCGGAACGACCGTTCTCGCGAACAGCCAATTTTGCTCACCCTTTCCCATTTTAATTTCTCTTACCAACGCCATCTGGCGAGGTCTAATACCTAATACGCGTCTTTCTAAGGGCGATACAAACTGCATACCTTGGCTTAGCTTTGTCAGCCTTGGGGTCGCTCCCATCACCTGCTTGAATCGTCCAGTAAGACTACCTCTGTCGCAGAGTAACGCTAAAATCTGTGGGTTCAATAGTGTCTCTGACTTGTTTTGGGCTGATTACTAACTTGCGCAAGATTATATCAAAAACCGCAGTTGGAGATGTATATTTTCCTGTCAACTTGCAGTTTGCCTGAAAAATCTTTATAAAGTCGCCTTCTGTTAATTTTTCAATCGACGAGATATCAATGAAGAAGTGGGAATGTATCGTTTGTGGTTGGATCTACGACGAAGAAAAAGGTTGGCCAGAGGATGGTATAGCGCCCGGAACACGCTGGGAAGACGTACCTGAAGACTGGTTATGCCCAGATTGTGGCGTAGGTAAAGAAGACTTTGAAATGGTGGAAATTTAATTCCACCTTCGCTCACTCAAGTTATTGGCACCGTATTCCGTGAGTATTTTTTCTCTCCACAAAGGATATTGATCTATACTTTTTATACCAACTACATAGATTTATATTCGACAAATAATGCACAAAGACTCTCTTTCTCATCTCTTCGCATTGCTTATAGCGGTCTGTTTCTCGTTCGCGGCTTTCAACGCTAGCGCAGCAGAAGAGTCGGCTGAGAACGCTGAAGGTACCGAAGAAGAAGCCCCTAAAAAGCCAGTAAAGTACTATCAAATTGCCCCCAATATTATGACCTTTTACCAGAATACTGGGCGCAAAATGGGCTACATAGTGGTGCAGGTTCAGCTTGTCGTTCGCGGTGATGAAGACTGGGATATCGTCGATGAGAACTTACCCCTTATCCAAGATGCCCTGATTGATTTTTTTAACCGCCAACAAGAATCAGTCGTTCGCGATCTCGCGCAACGAGATGCGCTCAGAGTGCAAGCCAAAGATATCGTCGCTGCGGCGCTTAAGGAAGAGCTAGGAAGAGAAGTGGTTGAAAATTTATTGTTTACTCAATACTTATTTCAATAGCCCACGAATTATTCGCTCTGCTCGTTGCTAGTTAAGGCTCTCAAACGTTCCAAAAATTTACTTGAAAAAACATGCTGACATTCCGCATAAGTCAAACCAGTTTAACAGGGATGAGCGGTTTACAAAAACGCCCGTTCTCTTATTGAGTCGGGCGTTTTTGGAAGCAATGATCAATGAATTTTTTCTGAGCTGACTTACTCAGACCAATCAAGAATTACCTTTCCCGACTGACCGGAGCGCATTACATCAAAACCAGTCTGGAACTGATCGACCGGATAGCGATGGGTGATGATAGGTGAGATATCCAAGCCTGATTGTAAAAGCGAAACCATCTTGTACCAAGTTTCAAACATTTCTCGGCCATAGATACCTTTGATATGTAACCCTTTAAAAATAACTTGGTTCCAATCAACCGCCATGTCGGACGGCGGGATCCCTAACATCGCGATCTTGCCACCATGATTCATTGTTGCCAACATGGATTGAACGGCAGAAGGTACGCCCGACATTTCTAAGCCAATATCAAAACCTTCGTTCATTCCTAATTCTTGCATAACATCGTCGAGCTTTTCATCAGCAACATTCACCGCCCGTGTTGCCCCCATTTCTTGGGCAAGTCCAAGTCGATAATTATTAACATCAGTAATAACGACATTGCGTGCCCCAACATGTCGACAAACAGCTGCCGCCATAATACCAATGGGTCCAGCACCTGTAATCAACACATCTTCGCCGACAAGATCAAATGACAAAGCCGTATGCACCGCATTGCCAAATGGGTCAAAGATTGAGGCCATTTCGTCACTAATATCATCAGGCAGTTTAAATGCATTAACAGCTGGGATGGCAATGTATTCAGCAAAGGCTCCTGGCCGATTTACGCCAACTCCTACTGTATTGCGGCAAAGATGGCGCCGACCAGCACGACAATTTCTGCAGTGACCGCAGGTGATATGACCTTCACCCGATACACGATCACCCACTTTAAACCCCTGAACTTCTTGACCAATTTCTTCGATCACACCAACGAATTCGTGGCCGACGGTCATCGGTACAGGAATAGTATTTTGTGACCACTCATCCCAGTTGTAGATGTGCACATCGGTACCGCATATTGCGGTTTTTTTAACTCTAATTAAGACATCATTATGGCCGACCTCAGGACGATCAGCTTGCTCCATCCAAATGCCTTCTTTGGCAAAACTTTTTGCTAGTGTTTTCATTAATACGTTACTCTTTGTTCAAACAGCGAATCACTATTGGAGTGTAGTCTAAGCTTAAATAACTCCCAGTTTTTTGCCCACTTTTTCAAAAGCTGCCACCGCTTTGTCAATGTGTGATTTATCATGAGCAGCGGACATCTGAGTGCGTATCCGCGCTTGTCCTTTTGGCACAACTGGAAATGAAAAACCAACGACATAAATACCTTCTTGCAACATTTCATCAGCAAATTTTTTCGCCAATGCTGCATCACCCAACATTACCGGAATGATCGGGTGCTCACCGGGAAGCAACTCAAAACCCAGTGCGCTCATTTTTTCCCGAAAGTATTTCGCATTGTCATTGAGTTTAGCCCTCAATTCATTGCCGCTTTCCAACAGATCAAGGACTTTGATCGAAGCCGCAGCAATCACTGGTGCCAAGGTATTAGAGAAAAGATAAGGACGTGAACGTTGGCGTAACCATTCAACAATTTCTTTCTTACCTGAAGTATAGCCCCCAGAAGCACCACCTAGCGCCTTACCGAGAGTACCTGTAATAATGTGGACGCGATCCATTACATTACAGTGCTCATGAGTACCACGGCCATTTTCGCCCATAAAACCAACTGCGTGGGAATCATCAACCATGACCATCGCATCGTATTTATCTGCTAAATCACAAATAGCCTCTAAATTAGCGACATAACCATCCATAGAAAATACACCATCGGTAGCAATGAGTTTGTAACGCGCTCCAGCTTCATCTGCTGCTTTTAGTTGAGCTTCTAAGTCAGCCATGTCATTGTTCGCGTAGCGGTAGCGCATTGCTTTTGAAAGACGAACTCCATCGATGATTGAAGCATGATTCAACGCATCTGAAATAATTGCATCTTCATTGGTTAAAATAGTTTCAAACAAGCCACCATTAGCATCGAAACACGATGAATAAAGAATCGTATCTTCCATACCTAAAAACTGGCTGATTCGTTCCTCTAGTTTTTTGTGAACAGCTTGTGTACCACAAATAAATCGTACTGATGCTAATCCATAACCCCACTCATTAAGCGCAGCTTGACCGGCCTTTATTAGTTGCTCACTATTTGCGAGACCAAGATAGTTATTAGCGCAAAAATTGAGAACATTTTCACCGGTAGTGACGTGGATGTCTGCTTGTTGTTGAGAGTCAATGACGCGCTCATCTTTATACAAGCCAGCTTCATGTAATTCGTTAATTTGCTCTTGAAGGTGAGTTAAGAAAGGTTTTGTCATGGGTTGTGCTTCCTAATTCCAAGTAACTAGTGCCACTCGTTAAATCGATTGGGAAGCAATTTTACAGCAATAATCGTGAAAGCCAACCGGTTTCAAATGGCTACAACCAATGGTCGGCGCACTTGTATTAAGATATAACTCAGATAATGGTCAATAATCGACTATTCTGCGTCCGAACGGTGTAAAACCAAGCTTCATTAGTTTGAAATGTTGGATTCCGAAGGGAATACCAATAATCGACAAACACAGCACGATTCCCCAGGCTAAATGGCTGAAAACCACCCACAATCCACCAAAAATTAACCAGATGATATTCATGATTAGGTTCAAACCGTCACTCGGATAGGCATGAGGATGGCGGCTCGTGACCTCGGAGCCAAAAGGGAACAAGGCTAAAATAGCCAATTTGAAACACTGCAATCCCCAAGGAATTCCCACTAATGTCATACATAAGACGATTCCACCAAAGAAATATCCACAAAAAACGAAGAATCCGCCCAAAATGATCCATAAAAGATTAAAAATAATCGACATTGTCTCTCCTTAAAAGTGTAGAAACTCCACTCAATTATCAAAGTAGTTTCACTAGGAGATATACAAGATTTGATCCAAATAAAAATCGCTAATTAGATCAAAGAGTTACGGAATAAGAGACTCAGTATGACAGGAATGTTTTAACTAAAACACAAACTAATAGTAATTTTGACTAATTTTAGAAAGATCGATCTTAAGCAATCTTTTCAGCAGGATCACCTTCACCTAAGCGAGCAACTTTCGCGGGATCACCTTCGCCTAAACGCGCGATTTTCGCTGGATCGCCTTCGCCTAAACGAGCGATTTTCGCTGGGTCGCCTTCACCTAAACGCGCGATTTTCGCTGGGTCGCCTTCACCTAGGCGCGCGATTTTCGCTGGATCGCCTTCACCTAAACGTGCAATTTTCGCTGGGTCGCCTTCACCTAGGCGCGCGATTTTTGCTGGGTCGCCTTCACCTAAACGTGCGATTTTCGCTGGATCACCTTCGCCTAAAAGTGCGATTTTGGCTGGGTCACCTTCGCCTAATCGAGCGATTTTTGCAGGATCGCCTTCACCTAAGCGTGCGGTTTTGGCTGGGTCACCTTCACCTAAACGGGCGATTTTGGCTGGGTCGCCTTCACCTAAACGGGCGATTTTGGCTGGGTCACCTTCACCTAATCGAGCAATTTTTGTAGGGTCGCCTTCGCCTAATCGATCAATTTTCGCAAGGGCGTCTTCACCTAAACGTACGATTTTGGCTGCTTTGCCTACTAACGCTTTTGTATTTACAGGAGCAATAAGACCCACTCGCAAAATTCGATTCACGGGATCAATCGCGCCTTCTCTAGTTATGCGATTCACCGGATCAATTGCACCTTCTCTTACAAGTCGACTCACGGGATCGATGGCACCTTCTCTTGAAACGCTGTTCATCGGATCGATCGCACCCTCTCTTGCAATGCTATTCATTGGATCAATGGCACCTTCTCTAGTTATGCGATTCACTGGATCGATTGCACCTTCTCTTGCAAGTCGATTCACCGGATCGATGGTACCTTCTCTTGAAACGCTGTTCATCGGATCGATCGCACCCTCTCTTACAAGGCTATTCATTGGATCAATGGCACCTTCTCTTGCAACGCTGTTAACCGGATCGATTGCATCTCTTGTAACGCTATTCAACGGATCAATTGCACCTTCTCTTGCAACGCTGTTCGCCGGATCGATGGCACCTTCTCTTGCAAGGCTATTCAACGGATCGATGGCACCTTCTCTTGCAACGCTGTTCGCCGGATCGATGGCACCTTCTCTTGCAAGGCTATTCAACGGATCGATGGCACCTTCTCTTGCAACGCTGTTCACCGGATCGATGGCACCTTCTCTTGCAACGTTGTTCACCGGATCGATGGCACCTTCTCTTGCAACGCTGTTCACCGGATCGATGGCACCTTCTCTTGCAAGGCTATTCACCGGATCGATTGCACCTTCTCTCGCAAGGCTATTCACCGGATCGATTGCACCTTCTCTTTTAATGACTATTCTCGGATCGATTGCACCTTCTCTTTGAATCTGCGTGACTAACACAATAATATTATTGCTTACTCTCTTTTGTATGACTTTATTCTTATATTGTATGTCAATGTTTAAAACGTCTCTCTCGTGAAAGAGTACTTCCTTTTTGTCTACGAAATTCTCATTAATTTTAGCTTCCAAGCCAACATTACTAACAAGCATCAAACTAGATACCAAAACTACGACTAAATTACGTAATGACTTCATGGTTTTTTACCTAACTAAATATAAAAAAAAAGAGGCAGGATTGCCGAATGTAATTCACCTGTTTAAGATGACCTTTTTATTTTGTCAACTAAACAAGATTAACAATTAACTATACGAATTTTATATGTGCTGGAGCCCGGTTTTTGTGAGGCTTGTATTAGTTTCAGAGATAAATTAGAAGTTTTAGTTTTATTGCGGGGCAATAGACATTTTTATTGTTAATAAGCGCATTAAATAAAAATTGAATTCAATGTTTTTTTGTAATAAAAAAACGCATAATGAGATTTAAAAAAAATACTGAAGATAGACTTTATTTAAACGCAAACACAACAGTATAGCGGCTGGAGATATCTAATAAAAAAAGCGGCATATCTTTGCCGCTTTTTTTCATCAACCTAAAGGAGTTACGTTAACTGCCATTTTGCTTAAATATTCTTGCTTGTGCCAATGTCGATTGAAGATTTCAGGACACAAGCTACCTCGTATCGGGCGACTAAAATAAAATCCTTGGACAATATAAGCGCGATTCATCCATAAATATTCACATTGTGTTTTTGACTCAACGCCCTCAATGACTACTTCCATCTCCATCGTCTTAGCAATATCGATAACGGCTTTAACAACTTTCGCATCTTGCTTGTTGGTTTCAATATTATCAACAAAACTTTTATCGACTTTTATCGTATCAAAAGGAAGGGTTTTTAACTGTGCTAATGAAGAATAACCGGTCCCAAAATCATCGAGTGCAAGACTGAAACCAAGTTGTTTTAATACTTCAATTTGCTTAAGAGTTTCTTGAATATCTTGCATACAAGCACTTTCAGTAATTTCCAATTCAATGAACTTGGCATCCAGGCCTTCTTCTTTTAATATTTCAGAAACTTCAACGGCTAAATTCCTGTTCCAAAATTGATTGGCGGATAAATTAATTGCGGTACGTCCTCGCATCACTCCAGCATCAACCCATTCCTTAGTTTGACGAATTGCTTGTCTTAATAATTGAGCGCCCAGCGGGACAATAAGGCCTGTTTCTTCTGCTAAAGGAATAAACTCTCCCGGACTGATAAAACCAAGCTCTTTATGGGTCCACCGAGCGAGAGCCTCAACACCATTGACCCTTCCAGTATTCAGATCAATTTTAGGCTGATAGAAAAGTTCAATGGTTTCATCATCAATGGCTTTCCGCAAGGCAGTTTCCATTGCAAGTCGTTTTCTTGCACGTTCATTAAATTCAACAGAATAAAAGCGATAAGAATTTTCAACCGATTTCTTCGCTTCGTACATTGCAGTATCAGCGTTTCTCAATAATCGCTCTGGAATAATCGCATCATCAGGCGCAAGCGTGATACCAATTGAAAAATTCAGTTTCAGCTTTTGTCCTTTGACAAAAATTGGCTGATTTAATTCTTTCAATAAAAGCTCAGAGAAAGTTGCGACCGACGAGGATGAGCGGACGTTCTCGATAACGATGACAAACTCATCACCACCGACTCGAGCAACTGTATCACCTTCCTTATTGCAATTGACTAGTCGTGAGGCTACTTGTTTGATCAAATGATCTCCGACGTTATGTCCGAGAGAATCATTAATTCGTTTAAAGTTATCAACATCAACAAGAAACAGAGCAAATCGAGATTTATCACGTTTCGCTTTTTCGATAGTTTGATTTAAGCGGTCATACAGACAAGCTCGATTGGGCAGCCCGGTTAAAGAGTCATAATTAGCCAGTTTTCTGAACTCTTCCTCAGTGCGTTTATGGAAAGTTATATCGGAAAAAACGCCCACATAGTAGCGAATATTACCCTTCTCATCATGAAGCGTATCTATCGAGAGTTTTTGTGGGAAAGGATCATTATTTTTTCGTTCAGCCCAGACCTCACCTTGCCAATTACCTTTCTCTTCAATACTAATATGAATACGCTGTAGTAAGTTTTCAGGCTGATCTTGATAGTCAGGGAACCATAACGCTTCGCCTTTTTTCTCGTCTATTGAGAAACCGGTTATGCGCTCAAAAGCAGGATTACATTCAACTAAGCGCCATTCATGGTCTCTGATCCAAACACCGTCCGATGTACTCTTGAATGCTTGCCCTAACATTTCAAACTGAGCTTCTTTTTCTCTTATATCGGTGATATCTCGCTGAGTTCCTGACATCCGCAGCGCGTTTCCTTGAGAGTCGAACGCTACCACTTTGCCGCGATCTTGAATCCAACGCCAACCATTGTCTGAGTCGAGGATTCGATAACTGATATCAAAGTAATTAATATTACCTGCAATGTGGTTACTCAGTTTTTCTTTCACCATTTGCAAATCACTAGGATGAATATAACTAGCAAGTTCATTTAGATTTTTAGATAGCTTGGGACAATCAATTTGAATCTTCTTAAATTCATTCGATCGAGACATTTCACCGGTCTCTATATTCCAATCCCAAAACTCATGTCCAGATCCCCAAAGACTTAGCTTTAAACGTTCTTCATTTTCTTTTATGGCAATTTGGATATTGATTTCCTTTTTTCGTTTCTTGTATAAAACGATCGAAACGAAAGAGACGAACAAAATGGTTAAAAATAGATAGAGTGACTTAGCTGTTGCATTTAACCACCAAGGCGGCAAAATATTGATTTTAAAATTATCAGACGCATCGATCCAAGTGCCTCCAGCCTCTCTAACCTTCAACTGAAAAGTGTATTCCCCAGGATCTAGGTTCGTAAAAGTTGCTTGTCGAATATTTGAATTTGACATTACCCACTCTTCACTCAGCCCTATTAGGCGATGCTTGAACTCAAGCGCTTTTGGCTTAATAAATTGAGGACTAGTATAGTGAATTGTCAGTGGCGTTTGTTTATAGCTCAATTCGACTAGCTTTTGGTTATCCCAATCATTAGCAGCTTTATTTTTCTTACCCAAATTAAGTGGTTTATTCGCGATGCTAATATTAGTTATTCTAGGTTTAGCAACATAGAGCTTCTTTTCGATAATATTGGGATAAAACCTATTAAACCCGCTAACTCCACCAAAATATAAATAACCGCTTTTACTCAAAATACCGGGTTTATTAAACTCATCTCCTTGAAGTCCATCCGATGAATCATAAACACTGACGTCTAAAGTAGCTGAATCAATAGCGATTAGCCCAACATTGGTACTAGCCCAAATTTGCTGTGATGTGATATCTGGGACAACTGAATAAACGGTATTATTGGGGAGCTTATTAGATTCATCCAGCTCTACAATGTTTCCTTTCTTGCCTAATATCCTTATCCCATTTGATGACGTAGATATCCAAATATTCTGTTTCCAATCTTCATTAACACTAACAATATTTAAGTTTTTGGTATTTTCAATCAATGAATATTGATAACGATCAGGCTCACCATCAGTATTTAATTTATAAACTCCGTCATGCATATCCGCGATTAAAATACTGCCTGTCCCAGTTTCAACCATCGATTTAGGATGCTTAAGGTTGATATAGCTTTCTTCAAGCGCTTGAAGTTTATTATCCTGAAAATAGAACGCCTTTACACCTTTGTTATCAACACCGATCCATATTCGATTTTTGGAGTCATGATAAATAAAACGCACAGCCATTTCGTTTGAAAAAAGTGCATTGTCACTCTCCGTATAAAGGTAAGAAGTTTGATTAATATGATCGTATAAGGTTAGATTAAGAGAGGTACCAATTAAAAGGTACTGTTCGTTTAGGTGAACGATATCATTGATGTAGTCCTTATTTTCTATACCCTCAATTTTAAATTCGTAATGTGTAAAAGTTTTAGACTCTGGATCAAATTTTGACACCTTTCCAGTTTCAGTTCCAATCCAGATGTCACCCTCAGCGTTTTCATTTATCGAGTAAACAACCGGATCAATAAGTCCGTCGCTTGAATTAGGATGAATACCATAGGTTTCAAAATTTCGACTATTAGGAAAGTGACGACTGACCCCACCTCCATAAGTACCAAACCAAAGCGTATCATCGTTTGATTGAAAAATTTTGAATACATTATCGACTGGGAGAGACGCGTCGTTTCTATCGAACGCTTCAATAAGTTGAGCCTTACTTTCGCTTGGTTCAACAACATACAGCCCCTGATTGGTACCAAACCAAAAATAGCCATTTTTATCTTGTAAAACTGTTCTAACCTTTTTACTCGGTAGCTCAAAAGGAACTGGATCTAATCGATTAGAGTCTCTTTTGAGAATAAACAACCCGTCACCCCAAGTTGCAACAAAAACTCTACCGAAGTTGTCTCTGTAAATATCGACAACACTAAAATTTTTAGGACTTTGTGCCTTAGTATTAACTATATCTGAAAATAAGTTTACTCTCTTAAACTTCTTCGTTCGACGATCAAACTGGTGAAAACCATCATACAAACTACCAATCCAAATCTGCTTTCGCTCATCTTCCAGAATTGCTCGAACCTTAGAATGACTGTGCTGTTCTATATATTTTTTCTGCTTGTCATAGATATTCAACCCAGCAGAGGTTCCAATCCAAATTTTTCCGTCGCTGGTTTGATAAAGTGAACGAATTTGTCCAGAATTAATCTGTCTTTCTGCAGGAGAATCTTCACTAAAGCGAATAAAGTTGTCGTGTTTTTTGTTGTAAAGGTTTAATCCGTCATTTGTGCCTACCCACAATAAACCGGCCTTATCAATAAGAAGCACTCTAACGTGATTATTACTTAAAGAAGCGCTGTCTAATCTATTATATCGATAAGTGACAAATTCCAACCCATCATATCTTTGGAGACCATCCTCTGTGGCAAACCACATAAAGCCGTCTTTGTCTTGTGCTATGTCATAAACAACGGTCGAAGCAAGACCTTCTGTTTTACTGATAGTTTTGAATTTGATTAGCGGCTCACCTAAAACCCCACCAGCCAGCATTGCTAGAATTAGCAAGAGACCTGTTGAGAGTTTTTTAGCGAATGCCATGTTAACCATACTTTCTCGGTGGATTTAATTATTCTTATTATCGAGGACGAACGTAAATTATAGCTCAGAATCGTTAATCTTTGCTTATTTCTCAAAGATTTACACGAAATATCTCAAAATTTTATTAAGTTGTAAATGAGAATTTTCAATTACATTTTCGCGTTACTTAAATTAAATCTATCAAAAACATAGGTTGATTGAATTAGACTAATTATCTCAGTCCCCGCAAAATATCCAATACAAGGCAATCAGCGCAATCCGTAACGTTTAACTCGCTGACAAGTCTTTAAGCAACAGAGTATTTTTTGGAGTGACCGATGGAAAGATTTACAATTTTTGGCCGTCCTGGCTGCGGATTTTGCGTTAATGCAAAACGTTTGTGCGAAATGAAAAATTTCGACTACAAATATGTCGATATTTGGGAAGAAGGTATTTCCAAAGAAGACCTCGCAAAATCAGCTGGCAAGCCGGTTCACACTGTGCCGCAAGTGTTCCATGGCAACAAACACATCGGTGGTTTCGACGATCTTCAAGAATATGTCGCTAATTTAGGCTAAAAACTAGATTTACATAGCCAAACTACTGCTTTTTTTGCATAATACCCAGCTAATATACAGAAAAAAGAATTTAAATTAACTTTTATCTGTAACAGTTTGATTTTTAAGGTATCTAGTCCAATGAAAGCAGTAGTTGAAGCTTGGCTTGAACAAGCAATCAATCAACTCAAATCACAAGGTGTCATCCCTGACGCTTTTGCCGCTAAAGCTAATGTCACTCACACCAAAGAAAAAGCCCATGGCGACTTTGCCACCAATGCTGCTTTGATGTTGGCTAAACCCGCTGGAAAACCGCCTCGCGAAGTTGCTCAACTCATCGTCGATCTACTCGGCGAACGCGCAGAAATCGATAAAATGGAAATTGCTGGACCCGGTTTCATCAACTTTTTCCTCAGCCAAGCCGCTGCGACCCAAATTATTAACCAAGTAATCGAACAGAAAGGCCAATTTGGACACTCGAATGTTGGCGAAGGTAAATCGGTTCAAGTTGAGTTCGTCTCAGCCAACCCAACTGGTCCACTGCACATTGGCCATGGACGAGGCGCAGTTGTTGGTGATTGCCTCTCAAGGTTGCTCGATGCGACCGGTTGGCAAGTATCTAAAGAGTTTTACTACAACGACGCCGGCCAACAGATCAATAACTTGGCCAATTCAGTTCAAGCACGTTGCAAGGGGTTTGGACCTGACTCAGATGATTGGCAAGACGACTGGTATCAAGGCGATTATATTCAAGATGTTGCCAATGACTACTTGGCAAAGAAAACCGTTGATGCTGCAGACAAACATGTCACTGCGAAAGGTGACGCGGACGATTTACAGGCAATTAGAGAGTTTGCGGTCGCTTACTTACGTCGAGAGCAAGATCTTGATTTGAAAGCTTTTGAAGTCGACTTTGATGTCTACTTCCTAGAGTCATCTTTGTACGAAAATGGCGATATTGAGAAAACAGTTGATGCGCTCGTCAAAGCCGGTCACACCTACGAAAAAGAAGGTGCCCTATGGCTTAAAACCACTGACTACGGTGACGATAAAGATCGAGTGATGCGCAAAACCGACGGTGGCTATACCTACTTCCTTCCGGATGTCGCTTACCATGTGACCAAATGGAACCGCGGATTTGGCCGAGTCGTCAACGAGTTTGGGGCAGACCATCACAGCACCGTCGATAGGGTCAGAGCCGGTTTACAAGCGCTCGATATTGGCATACCAAAAGGCTGGCCAGAAGTCGTTTTGCATCAAATGGTTACTGTTATGCGTGGCGATAAAGAGGTTAAGTTAGGAAAACGTCAAGGCGGTTATCTTACGCTTCGCGACATTATTGACGAAGTCGGTAAAGATGCCACCCGATACTTCCTCGCTGCGCGTCGTTCTAACTCACAAATGACTTTCGATTTAGAACTTGCTGCGTCACAAACTAATGAAAACCCGGTGTATTACATACAGTACGCCCATGCGAGAATTTGTTCTGCGTTTAGAAAAGCTGCTGAATTGGGCAAACCATTTGACCAAGCTTTGGGGCTCAAACATTTAGACAAATTAACCCTAGAAGAAGAAACCGGGCTCATGGATAAAATGAGTCAATTTCCAGATTTAGTCAAAGTGGCAGCGGCCAATTTAGAGCCGCATGTAATCGCTCACTATCTCCGAGAGCTAGCTGCAGAACTACATGGTTACTATCAGATTGGCCAAAATGATGAGTCTGCTAGGTGGATTGTCGCCGATGCGGAAATGTCTCAAGCTCGTTTGACTTTAATCGATGCAGTAAGACAAGTTTTTGTGAATGGGTTGGAATTACTCGGTGTTAGCGCACCAGAATCAATGTGAGCCAGCAGTTAATTAAGGTCATTTAGTTTTATATGCCACGAGATTACGCCAAAAAAAGCGCCCCAAAGAAAAAGAAACGTGGTGCAAGCCGCGGTAAGAAGCAAGCAACCGTACCACTCGGTTTGTGGTTGATTACCGTGGCGGCAGTGCTCGGATTAGCTGGCGCGTTGATTTATATAAAATGGTTTAACCCAAAAAGCCAATCTTCGATTGTCAGCCCCAAACCACAACAATCAAGTGCCAGTAAGTCTACAAATTCGACGAACAAATCCATTAACAACTCCGGTGTTGATGAAGTCGACGAAGTGCCATTTTATGAAGTCCATAAGGACTTAACCAATAAGAAAGTCGAAATTCCCAAAGAAGACTTAAAGCTTCCTGATCACTACAAAAAGTTTTTTTACACCATGCCTTGCGGTTCTTTCCGCGAGCCGAGCCGAGCAGACGAGCTAAAAGCCATGATAGCTATGAGTGGCAGTAGCTCTGAAATATCACAAGTCCAATACCAAGGTACTACTTGGTATCGCGTTCAACTCGGACCTTTCAACAGTAAAAGAGCCGCGGAAAGAATTCGACATCGTCTTCAAGATAACGGGATTCATGACTGTAAAATCAATCAACATCTCAAAAAAGATTAGCACGAATTCTCGCCACCAAAGTCGCGGCAAATAAGCGGGATTTTTCAGCGTATTTGCCTTGAAAAATGCTGTTTCATACCCAAATAGCTTCGATAACTTTGAAAAAAACCAAAATGGAGAAAACCAATTGGAACAGTATCGTGGCACCACCATACTCTCCGTGCGACGCAACGGTAAAGTCGTCATTGGCGGCGATGGCCAGGTATCCTTGGGCAATACCGTGATGAAAGGAAATGCGCGTAAAGTTCGTCGATTGTATAAAGGCAAAGTCTTAGCTGGTTTCGCAGGCGGTACCGCAGACGCATTTACTTTGTTTGAGCGCTTCGAAGCCAAATTAGAAAAGCACCAAGGAAAATTAATGCGTGCCGCCGTCGAGCTTGCTAAAGACTGGCGAACGGATCGCATGCTGAGACGCTTAGAAGCATTGCTAGCCGTAGCAGATAAAGAGCACTCGCTCATTATTACCGGGAATGGAGATGTCATCGAGCCCGAAGATAGCCTAATGGCCATCGGTTCTGGCGGTCCTTTTGCACAGTCAGCAGCGCGAGCACTGCTTGATAATACTGACATGAGCGCCAAAGAAATCGTCCAATCAGGATTAAAAATCGCAGGTGATATCTGTGTATATACCAATCACAACAACACCATTGAAGAACTCGACTGCGAGTAATATAGATTAACCACCGGAAAAAGTTTATGTCGCAAATGACACCTAGAGAAATCGTTCACGAGCTTGATAAACACATTATTGGTCAAGACTCAGCCAAAAAATCTGTCGCTATCGCACTAAGGAATCGCTGGCGACGCATGCAGGTTGATGACAACTTGCGTAACGAAATTACGCCTAAAAATATTTTAATGATTGGTCCGACAGGCGTCGGTAAAACAGAAATCGCGAGACGTTTAGCTAAACTCGCGAATGCGCCTTTCATTAAAATCGAGGCTACAAAGTTTACTGAAGTAGGCTATGTCGGTAGAGATGTTGACTCTATCATTAGAGACTTGGTCGATGCTGCTTACAAAATGCTCCGCGAACAGGAATATCACAAAGTCCAAATGCGCGCTGAAGAAGCCGCAGAAGAACGAATTTTAGATGCGTTACTGCCTCCCGCGCGTGGTTTTGAGAATGAACCTCAAGAAGCTGACAACTCGGCTGCCCGTCAAATGTTTCGCAAGAAATTGCGCGAAGGCACCATCGACGATCAAGAAATCGAAATTGATATCTCTGGCCCCTCTGTTGGCATCGAGATTATGGCGCCCCCCGGCATGGAAGAAATGACAAGCCAGCTTCAAGATATGTTTCAGCATAACGCGCCAAGCAAAAAGAAAAAACGCAAGTTAAAGATTAAAAACGCTTTTAAGTTATTAATTGAAGAAGAGTCTGAAAAACTCATTAATCAAGACGATCTTAAAAACCGCGCAGCTGAAGCGGTGGAAAATAATGGTATTGTATTTCTTGATGAAATCGACAAAGTTGCAAAAGGCGATCGCGGTTCAAGCGGTGAGGTTTCCCGTGAAGGTGTACAACGCGATTTGCTGCCTCTGGTTGAAGGATGCACTGTATCGACTAAATATGGGATGATCAAAACTGACCATATCCTGTTTATTGCCTCAGGCGCGTTTCACTTATCAAAACCCTCTGATCTAATTCCCGAGCTTCAAGGCCGATTGCCAATCCGGGTCGAGCTTAGTTCACTGAGTGCCGATGATTTCAAACGAATCCTCACAGAACCTGATGGCGCATTGACCAAGCAGTATATTGCGCTTATGCAAACTGAAAATCGCGACATCGAGTTTACCGAAGATGGCATTCTAAAAATTGCAGAGGTTGCCTGGCAGGTTAACGAAACCACTGAAAATATCGGCGCGAGACGACTCCATACTGTCATGGAAAAGCTACTTGAAGAAATTTCCTTCACGGCATCCGATTCAGATGAAAAACTAGTGGTAGATGCCGACTATGTCAAAAACCAACTGGGTGAGCTAGCAGAAGATGAAGACTTAACTCGCTTTATTCTTTAACCTTTGGTTTTAACTACCAACCCATTAAAAAAGGCGCTTATAGCGCCTTTCTTTAGTAAACATCGCCTTGACTGCAAGATTCTTTTTAAGGCGCCAAACGCTTAATATCCCAGCCCATTTCAGAGGGCGTATAAACAAAGCGATCGTGTAAACGAGCCCCGCCACCTTGCCAGAATTCAAAGGCGGTTGGTTTGATTCGATAACCTCCCCAAAAATCCGGTAGAGGAATTTCACCATCAGAAAACTTTTGCTTCATTTTTTCGAAAGTCGTCATTAGCATTTGACGAGAAGAAATCGGCTGGCTTTGATTGGAAGCCCAAGCGGCAAGTTGGCTATCTCTTGGTCGAGAGACAAAATATTTAAACGCTTCAGTAGTACTCAATTTTTTAGCCACGCCCTTAATTTTTACTTGTCGCTCCAAGGGAAGCCAAGCAAAGTGAGTACTAACTTTCTCGTTATGTTTTATATCCATGGCTTTCGCGCTGTTAAGATTGGTATAAAAAACTAATCCATCTTGGTCTAGCTGCTTTAATAAAACAACTCGTTGGCTGGGCTGCCCTTCGGTATCAACAGTGGCTAAAGTCATAGCAGTCGCATCAACTAACTCAACTTGGCTAGCCTGATTAAGCCATGCTTCAAGTTGAGTAATCGGATCATCATCAAGCTGGCTGCGACGAAGCCCATCTTTTAGATATTCTCGCCGTACGTCATCTAGTTTCATTTGATTGCCTAAATTTATATCCCAAAAACGAACAGGGCATCTAAATGATGCCCTGCGTTTTATTAAAGTTCTAAAACTGACTAGGGTTGAGCCGCTGGACCGCCGATAGGCCCTTCGCTCTGGCTTTTCGGTGTCTCGACTTTATCAGCACCACCGGTCTTGCCAGTCTTTCCAGTATCGTTATCGTCGTTCCAATCTTCCGGTGGACGAGGATCCTTACCTTCCATAATATCGTCGATCTGGTTCGCATCGATGGTTTCATACTTCATTAATGCGTCCGCCATCTTTTCAAGTTTATCTTTGTTTTCCTTAAGCAACCTCTCAGCTCGCTGATAGTTCTTATGGATTAGATCCTTGATTTCCTGATCGATAACTGTCGCAGTATCATCAGAGACATGTTTTGTCTGAGTGACTGAGCGGCCAAGAAATACCTCACCCTCGTCTTCTGCATAGGTCAATGGACCCAGCTTTTCTGAAAATCCCCATTGGGTTATCATGTTACGCGCAATATCCGTTGCTCTTTGGATATCATTAGAAGCACCAGTTGTAACTTTTTCAGGACCGTTTAACATTTCTTCAGCAATTCGACCGCCATACAAAGATGATAGCTGGCTTTCCAAATATTCTTTGCTGTAGCTAAATCGATCTTGCTCAGGTAAATACATAGTAACCCCCAGCGCTCGACCACGAGGGATGATTGAAACTTTGTAAACCGGATCATGAGAAGGCACTAGGCGACCCACAATTGCATGACCAGCTTCGTGCCATGCAGTATTGAGCTTTTCTTCCTCACTCATCACCATAGAGCGACGCTCAGTTCCCATTAAGATCTTGTCTTTTGCTTTCTCAAAGAATTCTTGAGTAACCGTTCTGCTGTTTGCCTTCGCAGCAAACAGGGCCGCCTCGTTAACCAAGTTCGCTAAATCTGCGCCTGAGAAGCCCGGCGTACCGCGAGCGATTGCATTAGGATTAACATTGTCAGCTAATGGCACTTTACGCATGTGCACTTTAAGAATTTGTTCGCGCCCTTTGATATCCGGTAAACCAACGGTCACTTGGCGGTCAAATCGACCTGGACGCAATAATGCGGGATCGAGAACATCAGGCCGGTTTGTCGCGGCAATAACGATAACACCTTCACCACCATCGAAGCCGTCCATTTCGACAAGTAATTGGTTAAGCGTTTGCTCGCGCTCGTCGTGTCCACCGCCAAGTCCGGCGCCACGATGACGACCAACTGCATCGATCTCATCGATAAATATAATACACGGTGCTTGCTTCTTCGCTTCGGCGAACATATCACGTACTCTCGACGCACCAACACCTACGAACATCTCAACGAAATCTGATCCCGAAATAGTGAAGAAAGGAACTTTTGCTTCGCCTGAAATTGCTTTGGCGATCAAAGTTTTACCGGTTCCAGGAGGACCAACCATCAATACGCCTCGCGGTATTTTACCACCGAGCTTTTGGAACTTACTTGGTTCTCTCAAGAATTCAACGAGTTCAGAGACCTCTTCTTTTGCTTCTTCGCAACCAGCAACATCTGCAAAGGTGGTTTTGATCTGATCTTCACTCAATAATTTTGCTTTGCTTTTCCCAAAGCTCATGGCACCGCCTTTACCGCCACCTTGCATTTGACGCATAAAGAAAATCCATACCCCAATCAATAACAGCATTGGGAACCATGAGATGAAGATGGCAAATAGAGTGCTTTGGCCTTCTGGTGGCTGCCCCTTGTAATCGATACCTTTCTCAAGTGCGGCATCAACCAACGACTCATGTGCCCCAGGGGGAATCACCGCAGTCACTTGATCGCCATTTGAACGAGTCGCAGTAGCACTCTCAATGCCAGAGTCTAACGCTACAATTCGCCCATTTTCGATTTCCTTGATTAGCTGGGAAAACTCAATCTCTTGAGATTGCATTTTCGCGCCTTCAAAATTCTTAAAAACAGAAACTAATACCAGCCCGATTACTAACCAGAGCAAGATATTCTTAGTCATATCGTTCAAAGGAACATCCTCTATTTATCCGAAATTACCGTTAGCAGAATACAAGCCTGCTACTCTACTAACTAATATACGTATATTATGGGTCTTTTGGCCCAATAATTAAAATCAATAGAAACTATCAATTGTTTCCTGATGTGTAGTTTATCGCGCTATTGGCCTAAAAGTTTAACATTTATCCTTTATAGCCTTGACCGAAGATGTAAACTTCTCTCGATCTCGGCCGCGAAGCCTTGGGTTTGCGGACTTTCACTACCTTAAAACTTTGGTTAACTTCCTGTTTATATTGATCAAATCCCTCTCCTTGGAAGACTTTCACCAGAAAATTTCCACCGGGCTTTAGGATCTGCCGAGCCAAATCAAGGGCTAAATCCACTAGATACATTGAGGCCGGTTGATCAATCGCACCAACGCCACTTATATTGGGGGCCATATCGGAAATAACAAGGTCTGCTTTATCATTTCCCATCGCCGTCAAAATTGCGTCTAACACCTCGTCTTCCCTAAAGTCGCCTTGGATAAACTCTACACCGTCTAAATAGTCCATGTGAAGAATATCAGTAGCGATTATCTTACCTTTTGGACCGACTTTTTTTGCGGCATACTCTGACCAACCGCCTGGTGCTGCCCCCAAGTCAACCATCGTTATACCTGGTTTTAACAACTTGTCTTTTTGGTCCAACTCTTCAAGCTTATAGACGGCTCGCGATCGCACTCCCTCCTCCTGGGAGCGTTTCACGTATGGGTCATCAAAATGCTCTTTTAGCCACCCTTTACTGCTTTTACTTTTTGCCATAAACCAGCCAATTAATTCTATTGAGTCAAAAAACGTCTAACAAATACGCTTTGGGTATAAATCGAGTGAGGCTAACATTCACCCACTTACAGTCTTCTGTCACGCCCTTGATAGGTTGTGAAGCGGCACCTTTCACCACTAATCGGGACTTTAGCCAAGAAACGGTCGACTATTATCTCAAACTTCTTTAAAAAATGTTAAACTTATTCAATCTTTCAATACGACTACTAATCAATTGCCAAAACATGAGCAAATACACAAACAAACAAATACGCCATCTACGAAGTTTAGCCCATGAGCGAAAACCCGTCGTTATCATTGGGGATAAAGGACTCACTCAAGGTGTCGTTGACGAAATAAAGAATGCATTAGAGATCCACGAGTTGATCAAAGTAAAAATTCGCACAGAAGAACGTGAAGACCGAAATGAAATGATTAATCTTATCACCCAGAGAACAGGCTCCACCCAAGTTCAGCTGGTGGGTCATATCGTCACGCTATTCAAACGCAGTAAAGAAGCCAAAATCCCGCTACCTAAAAGTTAATTACATTCTTAAAGTCTGGTAAACAACCTTTAATGTTTACCAGATATCCTACCATTTTAATTATTCAGTTATTCAAACTCATAAAGCTGGGGAATTTGTCTATACTCTGGATAGACCTTATCTCACTGGCCACTACGGAATAGTTTATGGTGCTTAAAGATTACCTTCGGATACTCGCAGAAAAAGACGGCTCTGATTTATTTCTCTCAACCGGAGCACCGCCTAGCGCAAAATTTCATGGTCGCCTACTCGCTGTCGACAAGAAAATTATGCAGCCCGGAGAAATCAAATTAATGGCCTATGAGCTGATGGACAAGGAGCAAATCGAGGAGTTTGAACATCGTCCAGAGATGAATCTTGCGATTTCTTATCCTGATGTCGGCCGATTCAGAGTCAACATTTTCCAGCAACGAAACCAAGTATCAATGGTCATCCGCTCCATCAAGGTGGATATTCCGAACTGGCGTGATTTGGACATGCCAGAAATATTACCAAAACTAATCATGCAAAAGCGGGGTTTAATTTTATTCGTTGGAGGCACGGGATCGGGTAAATCGACCTCACTGGCAGCCTTGATCGATTATCGCAACTCTAATTCATCAGGGCACATCATCACCATTGAGGACCCTGTAGAATTTGTTCATAAGCATAAAAAATCGATCATCAATCAACGAGAAGTTGGTGTTGATACCGAGAGTTATGAAGATGCTTTAAAGAATACTTTAAGACAAGCGCCAGATGTGATTCTCATCGGTGAGATCCGAGATGCGGAAACAATGGAGCACGCTTTAGCTTTTGCTGAAACGGGACACCTCTGCATCTCCACTTTACATGCGAACAACGCGAACCAAGCACTCGACAGGGTCGTCAACTTTTTTCCGGAGGAGCGCCACAAACAATTATTCCTGGATCTCTCTTTGAATTTACAGGCTTTTGTTTCACAGCGTTTAATTCCCACGGTTGATGGCAAACGATGTGCCGCGGTTGAAATCCTACTAGGGACACCCAGAGTTTGCGACTTAATTAAAAAAGGAAGTATCGATGAAATAAAAGAAGTCATGCATAAATCTGAAAATCAGGGCATGCAGACTTTCGATACCGCACTCTACAACTTATATTTATCAGGCAAGATAAGCCAAGAAGAAGCCCTTAAAAATGCCGACTCGAAAAATAACCTCGCTTTAAAAATTCGCCTATCCGGCGAGAAAAAAGGTCAATCCAGCCAACCGGCAGCCAGAACGACTCCCGCCAGCCAAACTAGAACGGCTGCCTCACCTGAGAACGCGGCGTCTCAAGCAAAACCCCCACCACCTAAACTGATGGAAAAGCCGCCAGAGCGAAAAGCTGCGAGCGGAGGGCTATCACTCGAACCCATTGCTGAGAAATCTGAAGATGAGGAGGAAGCCAATAGCTAACTAAACCCAACGCAGAATCTTTCCAACTATGGCAAATTGATTTACTCTATTGCCGACAAAATTCATTGCTTCCCTTACAAACCCCAAGGGTATCGGTAGCAATCAGTAAATTATTATAATTAACGGTTTAAAATCTCATGAATTCTACGTTCAAAGCTGTATTGGCATCAGCCCTGCTATTTTTGACTCAGTTTGTTCACGGCTCAAACTTATCCGTCGAATTATTTGCGAGTCTACCTGATGTAAGCAATGTCAAACTATCCCCAAACGGAAAGAAAGTGGCTTCGTTAATACGAGTCAACAGTAAAGATAAAAATGGAACAGCAATTAACCTACTTGATATTGAGTCAGGAAAAAAATCTTACCCTGTTTTCGTTGAAAACATTAAATACACAATTACTGATATACATTGGAAAGGCAACGAGAACCTTCTGATAAGCACTCGATTTGCTGATATGAGAACAGGTACCCCCACGATAGAGACTAGACTTCTCAATTTAGATCTCAACACCGGAAAGACTCAAAGCGTCGTCCCGCCTAGCTTCTTTAAACGCATGGGGTATGTTCCACAAATACAAACTCGAGTTATTGATTACTTGCCTAAAGACCCTAACCATCTATTGCTCTCTTTACGAGGCTTTGAAAATAGTAGCGAGCCCGCGGTCGTTAAAGTCAGTCTCTCTCGAGACGGCAAGACGGCGATAATTAAAGGTGCCGAGAAAAATATTATAGACTGGATGACCGACCAACAACATCGAATCAGAATAAGTGTTGAACTGGAAGATACGACTTATCGAATAAACTTACATGATGCGAATGATCCCCACCGCTGGAAGAAACTCTGGGAATTCGAAGCATTTAGTGATGATATGGTTTGGCCTCTGGGTTTCTCTCAAGATGCCAGGTTTTTATTTGTGAAAGCGCTATATAAAGGTAAAGATGCTATTTTTAAAACAGATATAAGCCAGCCAAAGCTCATTAAAACACTCGTTCATTCTGACCCCAATTACGACATTACGGGTGCTTTACGGCGGTCTGAAAAAACCGGCGAAGTCATAGGAGTCGGCTCATTCTACTGGGATAAAAAGTATAAGAACTTGCAGACAATGCTAGATAACGCACTTCCTGATACGGAGAATCTTATCACTGGATTTAGCGAAGACGAAAGTAAATATATTGCTCTTGCAACGAGCACAACGGAGCCCGGTATTTACATTCTGGGAGACCAAAAGAAAAAGTCTATCGAAGCAATTGCATATCGGTATGAGAAATTAACCCCAGAAATACTCAATCAAGTTCAAACAATTTCCTACCAAGCTAGAGACGGTTTGACAATTGAAGGCTTCTTGACCCTTCCGAAGCATATAAAAGGTAAAAGTTTCCCTACAGTTGTATTTCCTCATGGTGGCCCCATCAGCTTTGATAGCGATGGGTTCGATTATTGGACTCAATTTCTCTCGAGTAGGGGCTATGCGGTGCTGCAAATGAATTTTAGAGGCTCTTCAGGATATGGTCATGACTTCATGGCTATGGGTTTGCAAAACTGGGGGAAAGCAATGCAGGATGACGTTGAGGATGGTGCTAAATGGCTCATCAAAAAAGGAATCGCAGACCCAGATAAAGTATGCATCGTTGGCGCAAGCTACGGCGGATACGCCGCTCTGATGGGCGTGATAAAGAATCAAGAGTTGTATCGATGCGCCATTAGCTTTGCCGGAATTAGTAACCTCAGATCGCTCGTTAAATCGTCGCGTTTCTATACTAATTATGAGATTACTAAATCACAGTTAGGCTCAGACTATGACGAGCTATGGGATACTTCCCCTTTGAAACATGTTGATAAAATCAAAGTCCCTATTCTCCTAATTCATGGTGAAAAAGATCGAGTCGTTCGAAAGAAACAAAGCGAAGATTTATACGACGAACTGATAGACGCAAACAAAGAAGTTACCTACATAGAGCTTGAAAACGGTGATCATTATTTAAGTAATAGCAAGAACCGGTTAGAAGCATTTAGTGCAATCGAATCATTTCTCGCTAAACACTTAAACAACGCAAATTAGGTGAATACATGAGAAATAAAAAAGCCGGCTCAATGCCGGCTTTTTTGTAGCATAGTTAGCTTATAGATATTGCTTAAGAAATTTCAAATACGCATCTGAAGCAGTAATTCGATTGACCCTTTTTCTAAAGCCATGGCCTTCGTCTTCAAACAATACATACTCCACTGGTACATTGTTTTTTCTAATAGCAGCGACCATTTCATCACTTTCTATTTGTAAAACTCGAGGGTCGTTGGCGCCTTGAACAACTAACACCGGATTTTTGATGCGCTCGGCATGAAACAATGGCGAAATCGCGCGATGTCTATCGGCATCGGTTGCTGGATCACCCATTTCATCATACAAATACTTTTTAAAGCTCTCCCACCAAGGTGGAATACTTTTTAAAGTTCGCTCCCAATTAGTCACACCAAAAATATTAATGCCGACTTTAAATTCATCGGTGAAGGTCATACCTGCCATCGTCATATAACCACCATAACTGCCGCCGATGATTCCGATCCGCTCGCCATCTACCCAATCAAGGGTCTGCAAATGCTTCTTACCATAAACAATATCTTGGAGATCGTCCTCACCATGCTTTTTATCATCCAGGTGGAAAAAAGTTTTACCATAACCAGAAGAGCCTCGGTTATTGACCGCAAATATTGCATAGCCGTGATTAATTAAATGCTGAAGCGCAGCGCGATAGCCTTTACGTGATTGTCCACCAGGACCACCGTGAACCCAAACTAAAGCGGGTACTTTGTTATCTGCGCTTGCCCCTTTGGGTTTATAAAGCAGTCCAGGAACAACCAACTCATCAAAACTCTTAAATCGAACCACTTCACTGGCTACAAGATGACTTTCATCCATATCAGGATTAAGTGTTTGGGTTAGTCTTTTAACCTCTGAAGATCCCAACTGATAACTGAACAGGTTTGAGGGCGAAGTATCAGAGTTAATATAGAAGACCATATTTTTCCCATCTCGTGAGAAATTAACGCCCCTCAAATCACCCGCAGGTATTTCTGGTAACTCGATGCTTTTGCCAGTGGCCACTTCAGCAATATCGAGTTTAGTTTGTGCGTCATCATTGATACCAACAACACGATATTTACCATCGTGTGAGTAATAAACAAACGATACATCCCAGTTCGCCGAGTAATACATTTTCTTGGTGCCATCAGCAATATTCAGGCTCCAAGCTTGATTATATTCTCCATGCTCATTAGTTGCGTAAATCAACATCTGACTATCAGGGGTAAAGGTATAGCTACCGTGACTCACACTACCCTCGTGCGGGGTGATTAAATTCGGCTTCTTCTCATCTGAAGTCAAATCAACCAAATACAAATTAGAGTCAGCATTAGTAACGGTATGATTTAACACCAACCATTTACCATCTGGACTGACTTCTTCGACCCCCCAATTATCATTATTTTGATAAACGAGTTCTCGTTGGTAACCATCGATTTGATAACGATACAAATCAAAGCCTTTCGGATCTCTTTCATTAGTCGTGACGTAAAAATACTTTTCATCTTTACTCCAACCGGCGAATTGCGCTTTGAGGTTTTCACCCGGTGTTAAATCCTTGACGGTTCCATCTAACTCTCGCACGTATACATGATTGAGTTCATTACCGCCTTGATCCGCAGTGTAAATAATTCGATCATCTTTAGGGAACCAACTAACACCAAAAATCGTATCCGTTGTTGATTGCGTGAGCTGAGTCGGCTTGCTTCCATCCAATGGATAGCGATAGGCGTTAAATACGCCGCTTTCGTCGCTGCTGACTAAAACCGCAGTGCCATCAGCATTAATTGACGATCCAAAAACGCTCGTTGTCTTAAAGAAGTCCGCTGCACTGTATTGTTTGTGGACGACGCTAGCGACTTTTGGCGCTTCAACCTTGGTTTCAGTCTTAGTATCTTGACTGGGCGCCGGCGAATCGGTACATCCGCTAACTAACGCAATAGTCAGTGGCAGCGATACCCAAAATGCTCCTCGTTTATTCATGTATCCTCTCCTTTATTTTTTATTTGTAATTACCATACGCGGGTTAGTCGGCGTCAGTAATATCGGAAATTCGACGTAAGGGATTAAGCAATTTACCGGAAACTTCTCTCAAAAGCGACCGACTAATAAAAAAGGCTAAGTTAGTTAGCCTTTTTCAACATTTTTTTAATCGCGTAGTGCGAATCTGGCACAATCGATCAGGATTTAGGTTTCAGTCGGACAATTTTATTCATATCGGTTGCGATATAAATGTAACCATCAGCCAACTGCTGAACATTGCGAATTCGCGTTAAATTGTCAACGATGATTGACTCAGATTTCACTGTGTCTCCGTCAATTTGAGCGGCAACCAGAGTGCCAAATTTTAATGAGCCAATTAATAACTGTCCTTTCAAGGTTGGATACTTGTCACTCGTCACAAAGGCCATTCCGGAAGGTGCGATAGACGGAACCCAATACCAAGCTGGCTGTTCCATACCTTCTTTCTCGGTGATATCAGTGAACTTAGTTCCGCTGTAGTTGACGCCATAACTAATCACCGGCCAACCATAGTTTTTTCCTTTTGCGACAACATTGATTTCATCCCCTCCCTTGGGTCCATGTTCATGTACCCAAATTTTTCCCGTTTGAGGGTTGAGCCCCATGCCTTGTGGATTTCGATGACCATAGGAATAAGTCGCCGGCTTCGCTCCCTTAGTATTAACGAATGGGTTGTCCGCGGGAATTTTACCATCATCATGAATGCGGTAGACTTTTCCTCCGTCCACAGTTAAATCTTGCGGAGTGACATCACGTTCGCCGCGGTCGCCGATAGTAAAGTATAAATAGCCTTCGTTATCGAATTCGATTCGACTTCCGTAGTGATGTT
Source organism: Aliikangiella marina (assembly GCF_007004765.1). Classification (GTDB taxonomy): domain Bacteria; phylum Pseudomonadota; class Gammaproteobacteria; order Enterobacterales; family Kangiellaceae; genus Aliikangiella; species Aliikangiella marina. The sequence continues at coordinate 268,236 of NZ_VIKR01000003.1, read as the reverse complement.
TTCTGGTTGAGTTAGGGGATGCTTTATAAACGGTTTCAACGTTTTCTAGCTTTGTACCCTTGAGTTTTGCACGAATAATCGCAGTATTATCACCTTTACCTTCACCCTCGGGACTTGCGTAGGAAAAATAAATCCAACCATTGTTCTTATAATCAGGGTGCAGCTCTACGTCTAACAACCCACCCTGTCCACGTGCGGAAACTTTCGGTAATCCAGACACTTCAACTTTACTGTCATTCGATGGATCAGCAAGATACAAAGTTCCACTGCGGTCGGTAATCAATAGTTTGCCGTCAGCCACCTGGGTCATGCCCCACGGAATCGCCACACCGGTAACAACTGTTTCGACTTCATATTGTTGCGCTTTTTCACTCGCAACAATCGAAAATGGGATTACAAGGAAAATCGGTGCGATACGCTTAGCGATAGTCTTTCTGATATTCATGTTATTAGCCCTAAGGTATTTTTTGAGTGTCTTGATTGTAATCAAATCTGCCAAAATTGACAGCCATCAGAATGTAAACAAATTCGACTTAAGCGCTTGATTGGAGAAAAGCAACGCGACAAACCGCTATTTACCGTTTAAAAACGCTATGCCAGATATTCTCGTGAAACCTTGAGAAGATAGATAATTGCTAGACAAACAAACTCACCAGACGAAGCGTTTCATGGTATTTGACATTAAGCGTTAATTCAGACCGCCAGAAACTCGGAGATTTTCTTGTGGTTTCTTTTTAATAACGACTTGGTTTCTTCCTAAATGCTTCGCGTGATACAGCGCTTGGTCCCCCCGCTTGATGAGCTCGTAGACATCATCTTGATCAAAAGTCGAAATACCAATACTCACTGTCATTGAGCCCGTCGGCTCGATTTCGGTAGTCGCGATTTTCTCTCTTATTCGCTCACTAATGTCATAAGCTAAAGTCGAATCGAAACTATCCCAAATAATGATAAATTCCTCGCCTCCCCAGCGACAAAGCATATCCGCAGGTCGTAAGCTCGTCTGAATGATTTCGCAAATCGCAATAATCACTTGGTCTCCTACATCATGGCCATATTCATCGTTAACTCTTTTAAAATGATCAATATCCAACATCGCTATCGAGAAGACTTTAACTGCTTGCCCCTCTCGTTTACACAGTCTGGTTAATTGCTCTTCTCCTGCTCGCCGATTCCATACACCAGTCAAAGGGTCAATCTTGCTTTGTTTTTCAAAATGTACTGCTTGTCTGTTGGTGTCGCTGAAGCGACGGAAAAAATAGAAAACAAACATAATCGCAATCACCGCAATCGCAATTAAAAGGTTTCTTATTGCTTGCTCTCTCTCTGCCGCTAAAGCGGCGATCTTTTTCTCCTGCTCTAACACCAGTCGTTTATTTTGCTCTTTCAGCTGTGTGGTATACCGGTCAAGCCGAGATAACGCCACTGCTATTTGCGATTCGCCCATCGTATCCGAGACTTCAATCGCTCTCTCTTTAGCAATATAAGCCGCTTTGTAATTATCACTCTTCACTTCAAGCTCAGCGAGTACCTGAAAATTATTACGGATCTGTTTTTTTAATTCGAACTCTTGCGCTATTTCAAACGAAGTCACTAGTTTTTCGCGTGCTGCAGCTAAATTATTGTTCGACATTTCTAACTTAGCGTACTCACGCAAGATTTCGCTCTTGTAGTGTTTTAAATTGGTTGCGTCGGACTCATTTAAGGCCTGATTGAAATAATGACTTGCGCCATCAGTATTCCCTAATTGGGTTTCGATGATGCCTAAATTTTTATACAAAATAGGAAAGTAGTGCCGAGCGCCCAACTCAGTAGCAAGCCCCAGCGCCTTTAAAAGATCAGTTTTCGCCGCACTAAAGTCTGCCAGCTGAATTTTCATGAATCCTTGATTTTGCAAGACGATAGTCAAGTTGGTTTTATCATTACGTTCAGTATGAGATGCTAGCGCCTCTTCAAAAAATGGCTGTGCTAGCTTGTATTCACCCAACTCAACATAAATCAGCGCTATCGCGCCTTTAATTCTTGCGATTTCTTTTTCGCTCTGAGTATTTTCCAAACTTGCTAGAGCCGTTAAAAAAGAGTTAAGTGCAAGACTATGACTTCCGACCTGAGCGTAGACCACTCCTCGGTTATAGAAAGCTTGTCCTTCATACAGGGGATTATTAATTTCTTGTGCTTTGTCAATGAGCAAATCCGTGATGGTCAGGGTTAAATTAATATCTGCTTTGACCGCAACCGCATAACTGGCTTTTACGAGGTATTCAGGCGGAAGCTGGGCAAGCGCTTGCTCGTCAGACTGCTCTAACGCATCAGCGACCATAGAGAGCTGCTTATCGAAATGATCATCGATAATTTGCTTAAGTGATTCTCCTGCATTAACTTGTTTGGTTAAGAAGAGCAGAAGAAGAATAAAAATAAGAGAATGAAAACGCATACTTATTTATTGTAAAGACACTACTAACAACCTGTCAGACCCCAATGTTTAATATTATTTTTAGTACTGATTTGAGATAATAACAAGAATGATTTATTTCGTCGATACACCACCCACTACGTTGGACTAAACAAACAAGCGAGTAACCGCAAACAATGGCCATTCTGGAATTTTGATAAATTTGCGATTCTCGGAAGAAATGTTCGAATTCAACTATACTAAGGGTTAATGCTTAGGAACGGCATTTTACTAGTGACTAAAAATAAAATAATAAAATTCAAATACTTGCTACCATTTGCACTTATTCTCTCGCCAGCCTCAAGGGCGGAAGAATCCAACACGTCACTAATAAACATGACTTTAGAAGAGCTCCTAAACGTCACTGTAGTATCTCTCTTTGAGGAGTCTGAGCTTGCGACCAGCTCAAGTGTCTACATTGTCGAAGAGTCAGAATGGCTTAAAAAAGGCCTAAAAAGAACCAATGAGATAATGGCGCTTCAACCTAGCGCGGCAAGTTATAGTTTTCTGGGTGGTTCAAATGCATTTGCCATACGCGGATATGCGAATCGAATTTCGACCCGAGGGACTGCAACTTTACTCGATGGCGTTCCGTTAAACAGCTACTCATTTGGGACCGCCCAATATCTACTGCCTAACTTCGATCTCGGTGCGCTAAGTCGAGCGGAACTTATCCGAGGACCAGGCTCTGCAATTCACGGTAGTGATGCGTTTCATGGCGTATTCGCCTTGCAAAGTTTCTCGGCTGAGGGCGATACGTTGGAGACTGAGCTAGGAGCTGGCAGTGACAGCTATACGCGCTTCAATACTCGTTTCGCTCATTCGTTTGGCCCAACTTCGAAACTGACGGGAGTGATTGCTTCTACCTATCAAGGAGACAGTCAGATCGAGTTTAATGTACCAAACCTAGCGGCCCAAGGGATTCGAAAAGAAAAATATGATTCACAAACAGGTCTCCTCAAATATGCATCAAACCTGAATCAAAATTGGACAACGGAACTTGGTATTTACTTTAACCAATTTAATAGCGACGATTTTCCCAGTATTGGAACTATTCCATTAGGTGCCGCGGATATCAGCGACGGCGAGTCTCAATTTGAAATGATTCGAGCAAACATTGAGAGAAAATTTTCTCAGCAGGAGACCCTCACAATTGATTTATTTCGCTGGCAAACTGAACAAACTTTTTTCTACACCATTCCTAGTGTTCCCAGTCAATCTCAAGATGATCGACGACAAGGCATAAAAGTAACTTATAAGGATACCGGTAGCGAGAACGAGAACCGATGGCTAATTGGTACAGGATTTAATCGCCAAAAAATAACCTCGGCACTTTTCGCCTCTGGAAGGCAACCTTTTGATGGTCTCGAGAGAGAAATTATCAACTTATTCGCTCAGCTTCGTATTCCTTTTTTTGATAATAAAATAGCGCTCGACCTCGGCGCGCGCTTAGATGACTACAGTGACTTTGGCTCTCAAACAACGCCAAGACTTGGAGTGATTTATCAGCCCGATGACAATACCGCATGGAAGTTTCTCTTTGGAAATGCTTTTCGAGCACCAGTCGGTGGTGAACTCACATTTTCAGGGCTAATCCAAGGCAACCCACAACTTAAACCAGAAACTATCGATACGTACGAATTCGTTTATCTCAACAAAGCTGGCAACAATCAAACCGGCATTACTTTATTTTATAGCCAGTGGAAAGATGCCATCGTTGTTATCGATGATTTGGATCAACCCGCACCATTTACCCAGCGATATGTTAATCAAGGAGAGTTTGAATCCCAAGGATTAGAGCTTGAATATCGATATATTGGTGACTCTTGGGGAATTGACTCAAGTTTATCTTTCGTTGACAGTCGCAATGTACATACTGATGAAAGTTTTGTCGCTTTTCCCGAGAGCATTTTACAAGTGAGTATGGATTACCAACTTCCAAATTCAAATTTCAATATCAGCTTTTCAAATCAACTTTGGTTTAATGTTCAAGGGTCTCCTATACAGAGTTCAGATGACCTGGGAACAATTTGGAACAGCAACTTTCATCTCTCCTATGACTACTCACCGCAACTTGAATTGAGAGTGGATATTCGTGATCTTTTCAACCGTAAGAATAATGTGCCTTCACTTTGGGGCAATCCGGATGGACTACCAACTAAAGGCATTGAAGTCGCCACCTATATAAGCTATCGGTGGTAAAAAGCAAGGCCTAGACTTTTCTTCACTCTCTCGCGCTGAGTCAACCTAACGCGCTAGACCTTGCTTTGAACAGTTACAATCAAAAAGCACCTTTTCCCGATATCACCGCTGGAATCGTCATCAACAGAATCCGAAAGTCGGTAAAGATAGAGCGCTCTTTAATGTATTTTAAGTCCAGTTGGCATTGCTGCTTGAAACTTAACTCGCTGCGACCAGAAACCTGCCAAAAACAGGTGATACCCGGCTTAACAGTTAGACGATTTCTTTCAAAGTCATTGTACTTGGCTACTTCTTCCGGTAGCGCCGGTCGAGGGCCGACCAAGGTCATCTCTCCATTAATTACATTCCATAACTGCGGTAATTCATCAATAGAATATTTACGAATAAAAGCCCCTACTTTGGTAATTCTTGGGTCTTTTTTCATTTTAAACAGAACATTGTCTTGGTAGTTATTAAACTTGAGTAAGGCGGCTTTTTCAGCATCAGCATTCTTATTCATGGAACGGAATTTATAAAACTTAAATGGTTTACCGTTCTTACCAATACGCGTTTGCGAATATAAGACGTTACCTCTCGACTCTAATTTAATCGCGATTGCGGTTAGCGCTAAAATCGGGGTAGACAGTAAAAGCGCAACGCTCGCTACACAAAAATCGATCACTCTTTTAACCGGAGAAAACATTAGCTTAGCGATATGCGAAAACTTTGCTTCCATTTTCTGCACGAGCATTTGTTTAACTACACGATACACAAACAACGGATTACCAAGAATATATCGCTTCCACATTCGACTCGGTTCTTGTATGGTTCTCCAAACCCATTCGAGTCCGGCTTTACGCATCCACAACGGCGCTCGTGACACTTTTTTAGCAACAAAATCAAATAACCCGCCGACTGACATTCTTACCGGAACTTGAATCTTATGAGCAAACTTTGACAGCCAATGTTCCTGCATCGGTGTCCCCATTGCGACAAGCAATATTTCTGCATTCGATCGATTAATTTGATTTATTACTCGTAAATTATCTAACTCGCCTTCTCCAATGTATCCATGATGATGACCAACAATTTTAAGTCCTGGATAATCTTGTTTAAGTTGTACAACCATATTATCAATGACGTTTTTTTGCGCACCTAAAAAATAAACCTTAGCCCCTTGCTTCGCTAAAGCTTTGCAAAGTAACGGAAACATATCGGTGCCATTGACATTATCGAGCACGGGCTTATTCAAAATTTTGCCCGCTAGTTTTATGCCCGAACCATCAGCGAAAACTCGGTCTGCATAGGAATAATGTTCCCGCAATGCCGCGTTGTTAACGCTTATATTGAGGTTGTTAGCATTCGCGAATGCGACAGTCGTCTTGCGATGCTGCTGCACTCTACTAACTAGCCAATCAACTGCATTTTGCATCGACCCGTTCCATATCGACGTATTAAAGACATTAATATTGTTTCCGTCTTCGCGAAACAGTTCGGGGGCAGGTTGTGATTCTATTTGATTGCTAGGTGCTACAAAAAAGCGGTTAGGTTGTATGTTTTGCATCGTTACTCTCCATCTAAATTTCTACTGAGAGAAATTGCAACACCGATGCCGTTTTTTTTATTTCTATCGAACTAAATGGATTTCCTTAGTAAATACAACAAGATATAGGGTTTATTTTTATTTATTTCAAAATTTCGCATGACTAAGACTTTCAAAATTCGCAAAATGCAAATCAATTTGCGTAGCATTTTTTCGTTTCGCGAGGTGCTTTTGAAAGCTTAAAAAAGTTCGCGACTATTGGATCGAGCATTAAACTTGGGAGCTCTTCGAGCGAGAAAAATTTAATCGATTCTATTTCCGAATCGTCACACCTGATCGATTCTAGCTCAATAAAATCAAGCTCAATATAAAATATACTGTCACGACACATAGAGCGCCCAAACTTAAAACTATTTTCAAATGATAGTTCAAGTCTCTCCTCTTCTATGAAAAGTCCGGTCTCTTCAAAAAGTTCTCTAATAGCATTTTGTTTGGCTGATTCGCCGCGTTTTCGATAACCGCCAGGAAAGCTATATGTATCGCGATAGATTGATTTAACTAATAGATATTTATCTGCGCACTTGACTACAACTTGTGCACCTTGAGTGCTGCGTCCGAAATACTTTAGATACATTCGCCAAGCTTTATATATCACTGTATATCCCTGCTTAAACAACCAGCCTTTGAGACTCGTCCATTTTTTTTTATTCATCATTGCTCCTGGATCTTAATAAATTGTTGATAATTATTTTTATCTAAAGCAATTGAGATGCCATTTATATTTTGATGAGACAAGAAATCTTGGCACGGTTTCTGAATAACCAGATAGAGAAATAGGTTTAAACTTCCCAGGAGTAAGCAAATGGTCAAAGTCTCAGTAGTAATGCCGGTCTACAATGTGGAACGTTACGTTGAAGAAGCTATTCAATCGGTCATCCATCAGTCATTCACTGATTTTGAGTTAATCATTGTTAACGACGGCTCGACTGATAACTCCTTGTCTTTATGCAAACGTTTTAATGATTCCAGGATTAGAGTAGTTACTCAAAGAAACCGGGGATTAGCTGGTGCTAGAAATACCGGTGTTCGTGAGTCTAGCGGCGAGTATGTTGCTTTTATCGATTCAGACGATAAATGGCATCAAGATAAGCTCAAACATCATGTTAACCATTTAAATAACAACCCGATTATTGGTGTCAGTTATTCGGCTTCAGCTTTAATGGATGAACGCAGTCAACTAATAGGTATTACCCAAAAGCCGAAGCTATCTAACATTTCCATCAAAGATATTATTTGTCGAAATCCTATCGGTAATGGTTCAGCTCCAGTCATTCGACGTAGCGTACTAGACCAGAGTAGTTACTGGGTTTACCGTCAGGGCGCAAAGGAACGATGTTTCTTCGACGAAACCTTCCGTCAGTCAGAAGATGTCGAATATTGGTTGCGGATTGCTTTGCAATCTGCAACAGTTTTTTCCGGAATTGGCAAGAGTCTTACTTTTTATCGAGTCAATAGCAACGGTTTATCCGCTAATGTGAGTAAGCAATATTTATCTTGGGAAAGAGCGATAAACAAAGCCTGGTCAATATCACCCAAAAAAGTTTCTCCATGGGTTGACTTGGCCAAAGCGTACCAGCTTCGTTATTTAGCCAGACATGCTGTCAAAAGTCATGATGCAAAGCTTGCGTTGAAGTTCATTATCGAAGGGATTCGTACTCAGCCCAGAATCTTAGCCGAAGAGCCCATCAAAACTTCAGTGACATTCGCCGCCGCGCTCTTATTAAACTGCGTACCGAAACGTTTATTCAGTCAAATTGAATCAACTCTTTTTAACCTCTATCGAAGAACAACAGCGCGAGTCGCCTAAGCAAGGAGATCAGACATTGATAGACAATTATCTTAAACGAAAACCGATACTGTTGTATCTATCGACTTTTTTATTGGTTATTGCACTAACCGCTTGTCATCCACCGGTTAAAAATTATCTAACGTTAGCAGAACATACTAGTCTTCGTTGGCAAAACGTTCCGCTCAATGACTTAATTTCGATTAAAGGACAACCGAGTAGTATCCACTATTTAGGCAATAGCGTCGTATCAGATATTACTAGCGAGTTTTGGATTTCGGAGGTCGACCAATATGTCACCTTATATCGAGGGTTACTTCCAGAAATATCGGCTTCGCGGCGAACAGAAATGCCAGAGCGCTTTTATTCCCAATCTACCCGTCAAGGTGCCTGGCTACTCGTTTACCGTACTCCAGTGAGAGCCTACCGTGCTCACAATCGCTACTGTGTCGAATATTATGTTATCGATACTTACGCCAGAGTACTTGAGTCAGGGGTAAACGCGACCGCAATTGACGACTACAAACATTGTTTACTCGACCGGAATTCATAACGATTAAAGCCATTCACTCGCAGTATGAGGAATCACATGCAACTAACACAATTTAGCAGCTGGAAAGCATTGACTAGCCACTATCAAAGCGCAAAACACCTCCACATTAGAGATCTGTTTGAAAGCGATCCACTAAGACAGACGCGTTTTAGTGTTTTATTTGAGGACATTCTGTTTGATTACTCCAAAAATCGAATCAGTCCTCATACTTTTAATCTTCTCACCGATCTAGCGAAAGAGGTCGAGTTAAAATCATGGATTGAACGAATGTTTTCTGGCGATAAGCTCAACCATACTGAGGGTCGGGCAGTTCTCCATACAGCGCTCCGTTTACCTCGACATAAGCCACTGGTTGTTGGAGACCAAAACATCTCATCACTCGTCCATCGAGAACTCGACAAAATGAGTGAATTTTGCTATCAGGTCCGTTCAGGGCGTTGGCTTGGTTATACAGGTAAGCCTGTCACTGACATCGTTAATATTGGTATTGGCGGAAGTGATCTTGGACCACAACTTGTCGTGGAAGCGCTAAAATCTTTTTCTGATAAGCCTTTAAAATGCCATTTTGTTTCAAATGTCGACACTATGCATTTGTTAGAAAAGACAGAGAACCTAAACCTTGAGACGACGCTATTTATTGTTGCGTCTAAATCTTTCACAACCGATGAGACAATGACCAACGCGGAAAGCTTACGCGAATGGTTTTTAAAAACAACCGGAGCCTATGACAGTTTAGGCAAACACTTCGTGGCAGTTTCATCCAATCAAGCTAAAGCGATATCTTTCGGTATCAACCCAGAAAATATTTTTAATTTCTGGGACTGGGTTGGAGGAAGGTACTCACTTTGGTCTTCGATTGGTCTCTCAATTGCGTTGACCATTGGTATTGAGAACTTTAAAGAAATGCTCGCAGGTGCACACGCAATGGATGAGCATTTTCGAACAGCGCCTTTTGAGAAGAATATCCCGGTGATCATGGCTTTATTGGGTATTTGGTATAACAATTTTTTTGGTTGCGAGTCCCATGCCATTCTCCCTTATGATCATCAACTAAATTTATTACCCGCCTACTTGGAACAAGCGGATATGGAGAGTAACGGTAAATCTGTTGACCGAGACGGTAAGCAAGTCAATTATTCCACTGGTGGAATTGTCTGGGGTAGTCAAGGCATTAATGGACAACACGCTTTTTATCAATTGATTCATCAAGGAACAAAGTTAGTACCAGCGGACTTTATCAGTAGTGCAATCCCTCATGAAAGTATCAACAACCATCACAACCTTATGCTATCTAATTTCTTTGCTCAAACCGAAGCACTAATGAAAGGACGAACTCGAGAAGAAACGTTGAATGATCTAAGAGAGCTTGGATTAACAGATACTGAAATCGAAAAGCAACTGCCACATATGACCTTTGAAGGCAACAAACCGACTAACTCAATTTTACTTAAAAAGATTACCCCTCGCTCTCTCGGTTCTCTGTTAGCAATGTATGAGCACAAAGTATTCACGCAAGGTGTGATTTGGAATATTAATTCATTCGACCAGTATGGTGTTGAGCTGGGAAAAAAACTCGCTAAGAAGATTTTATCAGAATTAAATGATACTTGTTTATCGCGCTTACACGATGGTTCAACCCAGTCCTTGATGACTTATTTTCGTATGCTTACTGCGCAGCCAAAGTTGAACTCATAAAACTGATGTGACGTCTATAGTTAAGCAAGCATCAAATTGGCTCCTAGGATAGGTAATACGGTGCACCCAGTTAGTTTTAAACTGGGCGCACAACATACCTCACTGTTGTCCTGAATCGCTCGGGTCCCTCTTAATCTCGGTAAAATCGCAAGTTCTCGAAAGGAATCAATCGCTGCTGCGAACCACAGAAATAAAGCTTCCACAACTTTTTCTTTGCTTTCAGTATATTTGCTGATTCCAAAGCGCTCAGCGTTTATGAGTGACTCGTATCACAATAAAAAAGCAGAGCGGTTCACACTCTGCTAGCAAAAGAGGGTAAATATTACTGAATTCCACAGCGACAAGCTGTAAAAGAGTGAACCTTTGAGTAACCTATTGCCCCAAAGCTTTTGTGACCTTAGCTAGACAGCTAAAAAACATCAGACAACCCAAATTAAAGTTAATTAACCAGGAGCGATAGGTGGTACTCAAATACAAACGTCAGTTGATAGCTTCAGCAGTAATATCAGCGTTAACAACGCCCTGCTTTGCCGATCAACTCAGTACTTCCCAAGAAAGTTATTCTTCAAACAAATCAACCGATTCCAATCAGCGCTATATTGTTCAATATGAACGGTCTAAATTAACAAAAGTATCGAGCGACAATCACATTCACTTTGATACTCAAATGGCCGCGCAACAATTAAATGAACGAGGTATTGAAATCAAGCGTTCATTGCCGCGTCAAGCAGCTTTTGCGGTTGAGCTCAGCGATGCGCAACTCAATAGCCTTAAATTAGATCCAAACATTAAGTCTATCGAGAAAGACCAACTTAGAAAATTTACCGCACTTTACGAAGACACTTTCGGTGACCCTAATACAACGCAACTCACACCTTATGCGATCATTCAATCTCAAGCTGATCAGTTGACACTACAGGAAGGTCAAAAAGTTTGTGTCATAGACTCGGGTTTGGCAGGTAGTGATGGAGAGACCGGCGGTCTTAACAACGACTTTGAGTGGAGTAAGATTACCGGTGACGACGATTCAGGAACCGGCAGTTGGAATGCAGACGGCGGTCCTCACGGAACTCATGTCGCAGGAACCGTGGGTGCTGCTGATAATGGCTTCGGCGTTATTGGTATGGCGCCAGGAGTCGCCATGCATATTATCAAGGTATTTAATGATGCAGGCTGGGGATACTCTTCTGACTTAGCCCATGCCGCTGATAAATGTACCGAAGCTGGCGCTAACATTATCACCATGAGTCTTGGCGGCGGTGGTGCGAGCAGTTTTGAGGAAAATGCTTTTAACACCTTTACCGAAAATGGCGGTCTGGTACTCGCTGCTGCGGGTAATGATGGTAATGATGTGCGTTCTTATCCTGCCGGGTATGATTCGGTCATGATGGTTGGTGCCAATGATGGCGATAACAACATCGCATCTTTTTCACAATTTCCCTCCTGTAATGAAGCGCAGACGAATTGTGTGGAAGTGACCGCGGGCGGGGTTAATACGTTATCGACTTATCCTTCTGGAGGCGTCACGATTGCGGGTTTAACAGCCGACGAAACAGGCTATGCTGCTTCTGCAATGGAAAATGTTGGCAGTGCAACGGCAGAGACCTTTTTTATGGGCTTAGGCAACGCCATTGACAGCAATGCCAATGGCAAAATTTGCGTAATCGACCGGGGTGAAATTACTTTTCATGACAAGGTGAAAAATTGCGAAGACAGTGGTGGTAATGGCGCAATTATTATTAACAATGTATCAGGAATGCTTAACGGCACACTAGGAGATACAAATACCACATCGATTCCTGTGGTTGGCACTACACTTGAAGATAGAGACGCGCTGGTCGCGGCCACTGCTGCTTCAATTTCTGTAGGACCTGGAGACTATGGATTGATGAGTGGTACCTCGATGGCTACGCCTGGGGTAGCTGGGGTTGCTGCATTAGTTTGGTCAAACTTCCCGCATTGTACAGGCGCAGAAATACGTCATGCGTTAAAAGTTTCCGCTGAAGACTCTGGCGCTCCGGGACATGATGTGTATTTTGGCAATGGTATTGTTAAAGCAAAAGCGACGGCTGACTACTTAACCGCAAACGGTTGTGAGGCGACACCGCCGGCAGGTAATGTTCGTTTTGAACTTGCCAGTGAAACTATCGATGAAGGCGTAGGAACATTTTCGGTCACAATACAAAGAAACAACGGCACGTTTGGTGAAGTTAGTTTTGATGTCAGCACCAATGATGACTCTGCTACATCGGCAAGTGATTATGTAACATTCGAACAAACCATAGTAATGGCAGACGGAGAAACGTCGAAAACGATTTCGATCGAAGTGACCGACGACAGCGAGTATGAAGGTGAATCTCCAGAGGTATTCACCCTCAACTTATCTAATCCAAGTGCGAACACCCAAATTGCTCAACCTAATCAAATGCAAATTAGCATCAGCGAGAATGACCCGATGCCACCCGCAGGCGATTTCGTTTTGAGTAGCGCCAGCTACAATTTTGACGAAGACGCAACTGAAGTATTTATCACTATAAATCGTGTTAATGGCGATTACGGACAAGCGATGGTTGATCTCGTGTCAAGTGAAGACACTGCAACTAACGATGTTGACTATCAAGCGATTTCGCAAACGGTTGTTTTTGAAAATGGTGAAACCTCCAAAGAAATTATCATTACATTAATTGATGATAACGTGTTCGAAGGTGATGAAACATTTAGTATCAGTCTACAAAACCCGAGTGAACGCAGCACAATAGAATCCCCTGTGAGCAGCACTGTAACAATCAATGAAAACGAGCCCCCACCTCCGGCAGGAGACCTGAGCTGGACTCAATCGACTCTTGTCATAAGCGAAGCTTCAAGCGCTTTTGTTGTTGAAATAAGTAGAGACAATGGAAGTTATGGTGAATGTATAGCCACCGCTACTGTCAGTCACAGTTCAACTGATGCAAGCGATTTTTCAGGCGATACCAGTGTCGAACTAGTTTTCGCCGATGGTGAAATTTCGCAAACTGCAACTTTCTCGGTCTTCGACGATACTATTGACGAAACTGACGAAAGTTTTAGCTTGGTTATTTCAAGCCAATCAGACTGTTCGATCGGTGTTACGGCAAATTTAAGCGTCACGATTACCGATAATGATGAGTCTCAAGATGAATCTGGCGGTGGCTCTTTGAGTTGGTCCTTACTGCTGCTCTTAGGTTTGTTGAGAAGGGCTAAATAAGCCTATTTAGGCTAAGATTGTATGGATAAGCGTATTACTTTTACCGTGATACGCTTTTTTGTTTTATTCACCTACAGCACAGGTACCACTCACCATTCTCCCTCTTTCTTAAATTCAATTTTACTGTACAACGACTAGCGCTAATAGTCGCTAGTCGCTAAGCAATCAATTGTTGGCTGAAATTAAAATGTCCATTCAATCGCATTGAGCGGGTCAATTGTTATCAAGGCTGAATATACGTATGAAAGATCGTCAACTGAAACAACTTGTACCAATACCTTGTCAACATCATTCGTGACTTCAACTTTGCCTTCACTCATACCTTCTTGCAATTGGATCATCAATAATCTCGACTGATGCTTGGGTTGAATGCCTAAGTTCTGCGTTTCATGATAATCAGAGTAAATTGATACGTAGGCTCGTTTTGATTGATAAGCCGGGGCTTTAATATTGAAGTCAATCGTTCTCGCTGTCGTAAAATCAAATGATTCGGGCGCCACCAGTGCCTCAGTTTTTAGTGGCCCATCCTCGGAATTTGGCATATCTTCTGCTACCGGTGGCGACGGTGCGTCGCTTACGGGTTCTTGACTAGAAGAACCGCCACCGCCGCATCCGCTCATCAAGAATATTACTAGTGCGATTACTGGATAAATACTTGTATTAAATTTCATGTTTGACTCCTATTGGTAAACTTTATCGGTACTAGCTTTGACATCAAGGTACCAATCTTGGTTAGTTACACCACCACTTTCTATCCACCCTTGAAATTCAGGATAAGCTTCCAGCAAATCAACGGTCTCTTTTGGGTGCAACCAATCCGTGCCAATTACTAAAGCCCAAGGTAAATTATTACTCGTCCTAAATGTTCGACTGCTTTGCACATCACTCGTGTCATCCACGGTTCCCAACAATGTTGGATCGGCAAGATCCGTCAGTGGCTTATCGGCCAAATGGATTTCTAAAGCCCTACCTGGAGTTTCAGAGTAAACTGCGTCGCGCCCCCAATATGGAGTAGCAAAGATAAAAGGGTTGTAGGGCGCGTCCGGCATATCCGCTAGTGCAATAGGTTGATTAAAATTAACACTCACTTCAAAGCTAAATTCGATAGATTCTTTACAGCTGGTTTGAGTTCGATAAAACCGACAATCACTAGCAACTTCTTCCCACAGGTCATCAGATATTTTAATAACCGCTTGCGATTGGCCTTGCTCTAAAAAGCTCCGTTGGACAACTTCTCCATTAATCAGCCCTCTCAATCTCGGTTGATCAACCGCTTCATAATTGATATTTTGCAAATGAACCGCAAAGCCATTGTGATAGGTTGCACCAAGCGCCACCAAAGAACCATGAATATCAGTTCGAATAACGTTATCTTCTCTGATTAATTCAACGATACGATAGCGTAAAACAACATCGTTCATATCGTAGTCACCGATTTTAGGCCACAAATCTTCATAGGCTAACGTTACCCAACCCGTTTCAGATGGGTAATAACGATAGGTCACGTTACTCGCGGCTATACTTATCGGATAATCTTCGACTTCACCGTTTGGTGCGCCGCCAATAGGCGTTAAATCTTCAATACTCGACAACCTAAATCTCGCCCAGCTTGAGCCAACTTGGGCATCCATCGGGACGCGATAAGGAAGGTAATGAACGCCTTCATTAAGATACAAACCATCAAATACTTTCTCGGTAGATTCGTCGAATTGACCATCAATATTCCAGTCTATCCAACCGTTAAGAAAACCTTCTCCTCGAACGGTTACTTGCAATAGACTATCTAAGCCCACTTCTATCGCCGTAATAAAACCGACACCATCTTCGTCATTAATATTAGAATCATCGTCATTAAGCACACTGTTTAGCCCGTCGGGTTCACCATCAGGAACTTGGTATCCCAAATACAAGTCTTCGGTAATTTGATGGCGAGGACCATTATCGGCAAGCGAGGTGCTATAACTCGATGGCGCGTCCCCCCAGTCGACACCATCAACGGAAATCGGCGCATTGGCACAGCGTGCCCCATCATTTTGATTTGAGGATGGTCCCTGTGCAAAGAACTCAGCTGAAACGTCGCTAGTATCCGGATCACTCAAGTTGATGCGAAAGATTTTTCCATCATTGTTACGTCCAATATAATAGTTGCCAGTGACATCAAAATATCCAGCACCAAAAGTTCCAGTTACACCGGTATCTCCGAGCAATTCACTTGCGCCAGTTTGTGATGAAATTCGATAAAGACGCCCAGATTGGTTATCGACCGCGTAAATTTGGTTATCCGTTGGATGTACGGCGAGATCGGTTAAATTCAAACTAATATCTGCCGAATCAATTTTAATGGCTTGCATAAAATTATCACGATTTTCATCAAGATTTATTTTATAAAAACCAACATTCTTACGATACACATAGTAGTAATTGTCAGCGACGTCTCCGACGAAGAAAGTTGTATTCGAAGGGAGTCCTGAAACTGCTAATTCCGTTGCTTGTAAGTCGCCGCCGATTCGCACGACTTGATATGAGCTGGTGTTAAATCCATAAATATAACGATCCTCAAAATTGAATCCGACACCATTAATATTACCATTAATACCGACATAATCTTCCAGCAAAGAATAACTACCGGTGACTAAGTTAACCCCATAGATTTGTACATTGTTAGACTGAAATAAAAAAGCAGTGGTTGGACATTGATCAAATGGAGTCGCTCTCACTTGCAAAGCACTGGCAAACAATATCAAGCTCAATAAAAAATACTGTCGATATTTTTTCATAATGATTCCTTTATAATTAAACATTCATTGGCAACGGGCTAATGATAAAATCATCAAATTGTTAGCAAACGCGTTGGTTGTAGTGAGTGTTGCAACATGCTTGCCAATTAATAAGAACTGAAAAAGCAAAGAAATTTGCGAAATGGATATTTAATGAGTAATAAAATTGCAAAATGCGAACAAAAATAAAAATGGAGAAAAGCGTTAAACTAGAATTAGAATAAAAAAACAGCTCGCCTGATATTCAGAAAAGCTGTTTTTTTTTCGTAAAGAAACTGATTTTGAACTAAGCGAACTGACTCAATAAATTCGACCATTGTTTCTGATAGTTATACCAAGCCTCTTTTACACGCATCCGTCCATTTCTTCCCCAGTCCTCTAAAGGTAAGAGATCAACTCGGTTAAGTACTTCAGCAATTACTCTGGGATTACAGTCATCAAGTTTAAGACCGCAGCTTGGCAAAGTATTATTATTCGTACTCACTTGTTCACTCAGTCCACCTACATCCGCAACAATAACCGCCTTACCCGCTGCTTTCGCCTCTAAACAAACCAAACCAAATGCTTCAAAACGAGACGGGATGATTACCGCATCACAACGGCTCAACAATGCAGGTACATCATTCACTCGACCAACGAATTTAATTCGCTTATCACCAGAAGCTAGTTGAATTAATTCGTCTTTCATCGGTCCGTCGCCAGCAATGTCTAAAACAACTCGTTTAGATTCAATTAATCTAAATGCCTTAATAACACGGTCAAAGCCTTTTTCTTGTGACAATCGGCCGTATGCAACTAAGCGAATCATCGTTGAACGTTTCTTGGGTTTAATCGATAAAAAATCATCTAATTTACGACTTTGTGGTATCACGGTGAGATTTGCTGACTTGACTAAATTTAAGCTTTTCATCCAGCGAGCTTGCCCATGAGATACCGATACAACATTATCAAACAGACTATAATTCAGTTTTAGCATTAATCGAAAGCGAGCCTGCGATGGAACCATCTGATAAAACTGCTTCGTGTAGTGATGTTCCTGCAAAATAAGTGGCTTATCCCAGTTTTTAATTCGCAAGATAAGATTAGGGATAAGGGTTTTCCAGCTAGAGGCATAGTGAACCATTAACATATCGCATTCTGTCTTTGCCTTATTCAAGCTCGTTGGATCAACAACATTAAAGGTGAACTGAAAATCGTTGGCAAGGCTTGACTCGGATAAGCTTTTCACCACCGATAAAATGCCCCCCATTTTTTTATCATTAAGCAAGTTATCTACGCTAGCTCGCTGATTATCACGATTATCTTTGAAACCTACCTCTACCTTCTCAAAACAGAATATCGCTTTAAAACGCCATTTCAACTTACGTAGTAAAGCGTAATTAGTACGTGGATCTTTTAAAATACTCATTGCGACTGATTTTCGGCCATTAACTAAATTTAACTGAGCCAGGTGTATAAGATGACCGGCAATGTACCGCTTAACTGACTTTATTAATCGCTTCTCAACTTTGTGTGCGTAAAGTAACGCTTGCAGTCTCTCAGAAAAAGGTAATTCATGACGCGGAATTTTCTCTACACTCACTCTATTTTCTGCATCAAGACAATAATCGATGTCATAGGCAGGGTGTACTGCTATAGAGAAGTTAAGTCCAATCCTTGCCCATAGGTCTTGGTCCTCTCCTTGTACCTGCCCAACAGGAAATTGTCCGACTCGATCTAACACATATTTTGGAATACAGACGCCTGTGGCGATTATCGGTAAATCTCCTTTGCCAGCAATTGCAAAATAATTGTCAAACAACATTAAACGATTTTTCATGTTATGAATTTTACACCGCTTGGTTCGCTCAGCATTTACATAACGATACCGAGTACAATAAGCACCCGCTTCAGGGTAAGCATAAATCAAACGACAGATATGTTTTAAATAGTCAGGAGCGACACAGTCATCCGCATCAATAAAAGCAATATGCGAATACTGTGCTCTGCGAATACCAGTATTACGCGCAGCAGATACACCTTGGTTTGGTTGGCGAATTAAGGTTAAGCGTCGATCTTCGAAGAGCTCGACAACCTTATCGCTTCCGTCTGTCGAGCCATCATCAACAACAATCAATTCGAAGTCAGTGTGCGTTTGATTCAAAATTGATAAAATCGTTTTTTCTACCGACTTTACTTTGTTATATAAAGGTACAACAATCGAAAATTTCATTTAGATTCTCCTTAATAACTTGCTAACTGCATTGCACTTTTAGGATGGTGATTAAAAAATCGCTTCATACTCCACACACAGTAGCAAGGACATAACAGATGTACTGCAAAGACTGCAAATGCCACGCCAACTATTCCTGCTAATTGTCCAATGCAAATTGCCATTAAAAAAGCACCGGTGAACAAAGTGTTCCATTTCAAATCGACGTTCACCAAGCCTTTTGCCTTGAGTAGTTCAGAAGTCGCTTCCGCAAAAGGACGAGGGATTGCAGAAAAACACATTAACATCAGAACAGGGATCGCACTGGTCCACTGCTCTCCAAACACCCAAGGCACGTACCAGTAAGCTAGACTGCCTTGCAAGAAAATCAGTGGTGCTAGAATGAAGAGTATTGTCTTTAGAGCGCTAGAAAATGCCGCTTTGACCTCATCGTCACTATTGCGTAGGTCGCAAAGGTGGGCGAATAGTGATGTATTAAATGCGTTTATCAGCGACAAACTAATACCTAACCCTGCATTCTTGGCGAAAAAATAAATACCCGAAGCCTCTAAGCCGAGGAAAAATGCAACTAGCATCGTATCAACATTGAGACGCAGTGCTTTGTTAACTTCACTGCCTAAGATGGCCTTACCATAATTTAAAATCGTACTGGCTTTTGCGGGGGAAATGCTTTTATCCGCACGCCAAGTCTGTTGAGACAAGGTACCAAACACCCATATTGGCCCAACAACCACCTTTGGCAAAATAACTGCCCATACTCCCAGTCCCGAGAGTGCTAGAAGCACGGTCAAAACATTATCTGTGGCGGTTTGTGAGACACCGATGACGGCTGTGACATTCAAACGGTTTTGGCGCTGAATCAAGAACGCTTCCACCAGTGCGAAAGGCATCATTAAATACACCAACGCCAAGGTTGCTATCATTAATGCGATATCGGTGCTTTGGTAGTAATATGCGATGCAAAATGCAACCAAGCACTGCAAAATAAACAAACCGCCACAAAAATACCAGTTGAGTCGATAAGCTGTCCGACATACAGACTCAAGCTCAGAATCTTTCGCCTGAATGATTTTGGCGCCAATTCCATTTTGAGCTAACACTTTTATTAGATCGTTCGTCGTCAAAGCTACCGCTGCAATTCCAAACTCTAACGGAGACAAGTATCTCGCTAAAATTATTGCCGTAATGAGGCGAGTAACTCGATTAACCAGCTCACTTGCACCAATCCAGCTAGCGTTTCTAACGAAACGATTCTGGATTAAGTTACCTATTTTATTTCTCAGCTGATTGACTTTCACTTGCTCACCTCTACGACTTTGACACTAATTGATATTTTCCTTAGGTATGACTATTCAATTCTCGTGCCGGGTTTTGCTGCGTGACGATCGCTTTAATTTTTGGCAGAGGCTGACAATGGGCAATTCCAACAATGATTAATCCCGGCCAGAACAAATAAGCAAGGATCTCTAAATTCTCACCAAAGGTATAAAAAAATAGGATGGTTATAACACCAAGTCCAACCCTGGCAGTTTTATTGGCTTGACATTTCACCAGTAACTCAAAAAAGCTATAGGCCAGTGGAATAGCTAACGCCCCAAGGCCAATAGCACCTTTCACAAATAACAAGCCATACCAGCTATGATGCGAACCGATAGGCATATACTCGACTAGATGAGGTCCTCTTTCGACAATACCATGTCCCCATACTGGCGCCTCGGACTGCCAGCGATCGACGGCAATCCGTCCGAGCGCTTCCCTCACTCTGCTCGAATCTGCTCGTGCAGCTCTGAACCCGGCTTGCAACTCTTGAAAGAACTCGATAATTCGATCCGCCCAAAATCCAGCAAACAAGGACACCGTTGCTCCTTGAAACATGATCCAAGGTTTAAGTAAATTACTCGCACCGAAAAGAAATATTGGTAATAAAACGGTGACGACAATTGCTAATCGTGACTTGCACATTAGAATCATCAGTAAACTCCCAATAACACCTATCCACATCCACTTGGTGCTCTCCTGCAAGCTAAATAACAGGTAAATGCAGGCAACAAACCCTAACGCAGGCGCCCAGGGTGCAAATAAAAACCAGCGTACGCCCCCTTCAGGCGTGACGCTAAACAACGATACTCGGAAAAATTCAGGCCCCGGACCACCGACAATTTTTAGCGGAGAAATATAAAGCTCTTGGGGTAGTCCAACTAAATAAGCGACCACTAAAAAGGGGAAAATCATTAACGCATGCAAACACACTTTGCTGGTTGCCCGATAAATAATTTCCGGTCTGATCTTAAGACAACCAATTAAAGGGAAGACCGCCATTAAAGCCCAGCCTTTGGCCCAACCTATTGACGACTTGATTGTTTTAGCTGTTCCTAATTGCCAATCCATATGACCCATCCAGAGTGCCACTAACATCATTAACATGCCTATGACCCACACCCAAACACCAAATGGAATTCGAATACGCTCTTCTTCCGGTGTTGCCTCATTTTGCAACCAGAGCTTTTTAGCGAGATATAAAATCATCAACCAGCCCATCGCAGGTGCAACAATATAAAGCGCACCAATCAAATAGAATGGAAAAGTCCAGATTATTGAGTGCCAGACTACTCGCTCTTCAAAATTTTGCGGATATATGGCTTTCTGATCCATAACAACATCAATCCTAAAATAACAAATAAAGTGCTGAAAAAAGCGCCAACAAAAGCGAATAGCTTTTTAGGCGTGTGGGGTCGTTCGGGTAAACTCGGTGTATCGAGTAACTGGACTAAAGGATATGAGACAAATACATCAGCCTTGGTGGTATCAGTTCTTGCAAGTGCAGAAGTAAAGATTGCCTCAGCAACTTGATGGTTTCTGATCAACTCGTCCAGTTTAGAAGCGGGTATGGTTAACTCATTTCTTTCTTTCACTAATCGTTTAATGATTTCTTCTAAGGTGACAACTTTTTCTTTTAAACCTTTTTGTAATACATCATATTCAATCAGATCTTTCATCAACTTATTTCGAGTAGCATCACTTTTTAACGTCAACAAGCTTGCTTCCTTCGGTAACTTGGCATTAACCAAACGTTTAAATCGCAGTTTCACGGTTCGATCAGTGGCCATAAAATCGTTCTTTGCCTTTTTTACTTCAGGGTGATTACTACCCCATTTAGACTGAACTGTCAGATAGCGTTGCTGTGCTTGAGTAAACTCCTGCATGGACTTTTGAAACACACTATCGTTTTGTAAAACTAATGAGTCAGCTGCTTGCTCCGAATTGAGATCAATAATTTGTTGAAGCTTTTTTGCTTTCGCTTCTATCTCTTTGAGTAGAGCGACCGACTGCGTTTTCTCCCTTCTCAATTGCTCGATGGTCATCACAAGTTCATTAAATTGAGCCATTGACACTAGGTTAGATTCCGATTGAAAACGAATCAGTTGATCGCTCGCGTCATCAAGTTTGTTTCGATAGCTATCAAGTGCTTTCAATGCGCTTCCTTCGTGTTGATTAATTTCATCTTGTCGCAACTTATCAAGCAGTCCAAGTAGTGCCTTGTGCAGTGCTTGCGCTTTCTGCAACGAAACCTCAGGTGTTCGGCCGTCAATCGAGAAATAAAGTAGTGATGTTTGGTCAACGAGCTTTACCCTTGGCTTGCCGAATTCAGACACCGTCATACCAAGTGAGCTTGCCGCATTCTTGAGCACCGCATTGCTTGTTGCAAACGCTTTATAATTTGCTTTCGGACTTGTCGAAGAGTTCGAATAGGGCGACGCTGCAGAAGTGGATGTTTGCCCAATATCAACTAGATTGACATTCGCACCAGCGCCCTTTCCAGGTAGTACCAAAGTCCACTCACTGCGATAGGTCGGCGGCGCTACAACGATGTAAGAAATCGCTAAAAACCAAACAATACCGATCAAACCTAATCCAACTAATGTGTATCTTGGCCAACGATTAGGGTTGACCGGAGACCAAAGAAGCACTCGCTTAAACATCGGTAACTGCGATTCATCGGATTTAGCTTGTTGCGAATTAACTTCTTTTGAGTTAGCTTTTGTCGATTCACGACTAGGTTTCGCTTCCTCTACTTGAATTTTACTGTGCTTTACTTTTGTCTTTTTCTTCGCCATGATCAGTCCTCTTTTCCAATGTTCGATAGAATCGACAATGGATTAAAAATATCACTTAAACTACGGGCAACATCTCTCACATTAGTCACATTTGAGTCATAACAAGCGATTCCATCATTGGGCATTAAATAAGGATTGAAATCGTCACGATTATGATTTCGTACAAGCTCTTCAATCGACCGCTGAATAACGCGTGTTTGACCGGTGAATGGGTCGGTACTTACTAAGATTGCAACTCGTGATGCATTGGTCGAAACGGTTCCGCCAACACAGTTTGCCGAAATCAGTCCTCGTAATAAGCGCGTGCCAAATGGAATACTTCTTGATAACTCACCGATTGCCGCACCCGCATTATTGTCAGCCGGTGTCGATAAATTTGAGATGAAGATTTGAAAACCTGGAGGTGTAATCGGCGAAGGACGCATCAACGAGTTTTGTGTCATACCTAACGAAGGAATAACGACCTGGTCGCCCGCGACCAGGGCCAAATCCTGAAACTGACTTCCGTCAACCACACCGGTAATATCTAATGAAATTGGTTTACCATTTCTGATGACCGTCACCCGAGTTAAGTCCGCATCGGGTCGAACGCCACCCGCACTTAGGATTGCGGTAGTTAAATAACGACTAAACGGAGCGTCACCATTTTTGTGTTTTTGCAGATAGCTCTTATGCTCAATACTTCGATTATTAATCAACACAGCACCCGGTGAAAATACCGCGCCTGAGACTAGCACTCTAATCGCAGACCATTGCTGGATTCTCGCGCTAACAACCGCATTTGATCGTTTTAGAATGTTCTCATTGATCAAATGTTGTGTCAGTTCACGCTCTATTTGATGAATTGTCTTTCCGATTACCAATAATGGACTCACAAATGGCAGGCTTAACGTCCCGTCCAAATTAACTTCGTAAACGCCGTTGAAGTATTCATCTTGAGAAATATCGACAATAATTCGATCACCAGGAGAAATCGTCATTGGTCCGGTAACAATATTCATTGTCTTAGGACGCTGCGGTTTTTGAATATTGGCTATCATGGCCGCTAACTCGACTTCTTTATATTCCTTTTCCGGTAATGATTGGTAAGTTACTGTGCCTAAGTTGCTGCAACCACTCACCAGACCAAGAACAATTAAAAGCAGAACACGAGAATTCATATTTTGATCCTTAAGCGTTAGGACGCATTGCTGGAAAAGTGTCTCTGTTAAACATTCCTGTCGACAGCAAACCAAGCGCTTTAACTTTCTTGGTCAATGCTTTGTCTTTGGGGTAAATCAAGCTCAGCATGCCTCGTCTCAATGCTATTTTTTTCGCCACCCTTTCAAACACTGCAGCCGCTCGGAATGAGAACGATGTTAATCCTGATAGGTCTAACAAAATGTTGCTCTCACCTTTGATGACAATCCAATCGAGTTCATTGCGCACATTATCGACATCGGCGTCAGTGAAATGATCACTCAAACAAACTCGCTCAAAATTTTGAGATTTCGAATAAGTCATTAACATACTGCTCTCCTTTACAACTTTTGTGGTTCACAGTTATCTAGTTGCAACTAGTTTGCCAACTTTCTAAAAAAGATAATTTTGTTTTATTTCAACAAGATAGGTGAGACTGTAGCTTTTGTGTTTAGCAGTAATTTGCAAAATGCAACGCGAGTTCAAAATTGCAAAAAAATAGCCGCAAATGCGGCTAAAGGGCGGAGTTATCTTAGCTGTCAGATCGCAAGCTTTAGCTGCTTTCGATTGGGTCTCGATTGACTTTGGCTTTCAATAAATGTACGGACCCAGGCATAAAACTCACTGGTATCGAAATTATCTTGCGCAATCACTTGTCGGAAAAATGCTTTGTAGTAACCCAATTTGTTACCACAATCACTGGACGAACCGAGCATTTTAAACCCTTGAACGGATTCGGCCTTAATCAGCGTTTTAATCGCATCCGTTAATTGAATTTCACCCCCAACTCCCGGTTCAGTCCGGGCCAAATGCTTCCAGATAGAGTGGTTAAATACGTAACGACCGACAACGGCTAAATTAGAGGGAGCCTCGTTTTTATTCGGTTTTTCTACAATATCGCTCATCAATATTGATTGCGAGTTCTCATCACCCAAGAATTCTCCCGCGATGACGCCATACTTTTCAACTGATTCTTGGTCAACAGGTTCTACTAATATTTGACTCGCGCCTGTCGCTTGGTTCCGGTATATCATCTCTGCGAGAATATTACTCGACGATTCTTTTTGCGATGAAGGTAGCAAAACATCAGGAAGGATTACCGCGAATGGTTCGTCCGCCAGCACCTCTCGCGCGCAGAAAACTGCGTGCCCCAGCCCCAGTGGTTGATTTTGAAACGTAAAAGTGATTTGAATATTTTCCCAATCTCCGCCACTCACAACTCGTAGCGTCTTTTGGCGCTTGCCGGACTCCAGCTTCGCTTCTAGCTCAAAATTGCGATGAAAGTAGTTTTCTAGGGCGGTTTTAGAAGGATGAGAGACAAAAACTATGTGCTCAATACCTGCATCGACGCATTCCTGAACGATGAAGTGAACCAATGGTTTGTCAGCAAGCGGCAACATCTCTTTTGGGATCGACTTGGTTGCTGGCAACATTCTCGTCCCCATTCCTGCTACTGGAATCACTGCGGTTTTAATCATTTCTTGCTCTCCGTTTTTGATACATAAGTTGATTCAGTTGATGTTGT
This sequence comes from Aliikangiella marina, assembly GCF_007004765.1. Classification (GTDB taxonomy): domain Bacteria; phylum Pseudomonadota; class Gammaproteobacteria; order Enterobacterales; family Kangiellaceae; genus Aliikangiella; species Aliikangiella marina. The sequence continues at coordinate 242,932 of NZ_VIKR01000003.1, read as the reverse complement.
TAACATAAAAACATCGTTTGGTATCTAGGGAGCAGGAAGCATGCCAGCTTTAAGGCAAGGGATTTAGTAGCATAGTCATTATGTTTTTTGCAAAATGAAAATTGCTTTTCATTTTGCAATCCAAATTATCGATAAAGTCTAACTACCTTTATTTTTTTTCCAACTTTGAATTTTTCGATATAGCGTCGAAGGGCTCACTTCTAGCGCAGCAGCCGCCCTCGGAATATTGCCTTCAAATGCATTAATCGCGGCTTCGATGGATTCTTTTTCTGATAGCCATAGCGGCTTTATTTCTGACTTATGCGGTACTTGGCTGGCGCTTTCAGTGGTATTCTGTTGGTTGTCCTGAGGCTCAATTGAGGCTGCAACACGCTGTTCTAGCTCCTCAAAGTCGCATTGGATATCCACATTGATCGCATTGGCATCAATCAATGGCCCCTCATTGAGTACGACGACGCCGTGCAACAGGTTTTGTAATTGCCGAACGTTACCCGGCCAATGGTATTGCATGAGCTTTTCCTCTGCTGCAGGCGTAAAACCATCAATATGTTTGCCCAACTCTGCATTAAACCTTTTTACAAAATGCTTGGCGAGTAACAGAATGTCCTCTCCTCGTTCTCTAAGTGGCGGGAGACCAACAGAAATTACGTTGAGGCGATAGTAAAGATCTTCACGAAATTCACCGCGCTCTACCGCTTCTTGTAATGGCGTCGAAGATGCCGACACTATTTGCGCTAAAAACTTTTTTACTGAATGAGACCCTATCGGGCTGAATTCTCTTTCTTGTAAGACTCGCAATAATTTAGCTTGTAGGGTGAGTGGCAAACAAGTAATCTCATCTAAAAACAACACGCCATCTTCTGCATTTTCCAACAGCCCAGCCTGATTACTAACCGCTCCTGTAAAAGCCCCTTTGACATGACCGAATAGCTGCGATTCCATTAATGTCTCAGAAAAATTTGCGCAGTTAACTGCAATAAAGGGTTTGCTACTTCGCATGCCTTCAAGGTGAAATACTCTCGCTGCGAGCTCCTTACCAGTTCCGGTTTCACCCGTAACAAATACCGGAATGTTCGCGCCTGATGCTTTACGAATGTATTCGAATGTTTTTGCCATACTGGGATGTTCACTTATGATCCCATGGAAACCAGAACTGGACGCTTTAGCAGGGATTTTTGCTTGTTTTGGCTCTTGCAGCGCATGATTAACGACATCACGTATTTCTTGCTGATCCCAAGGTTTAGCTGCGTACTTTTGAATTAATCCACGGTTAAAGGCTCCAGCGACATCGTTAAAATCATTAAATGCGCTCACTAATATCGCCGTAAAATCAAAGCCTTTTTCACGCAGATTGGCTAACATTTCAGTGCCCGTCATAAAAGGCATTCTTTGGTCGGTGATGACGATGTTTGGCGGCAGGTCATTTGCCGATTCCACAGCTTTAATGGGGCTTTCAAAGAAGTGAAATTCAGCGTCTATTTTTCTTAAACAACGCTTCATCGCATCAAGCACTGCTCTTTCATCATCAACAACATAAATCACACTTTTCATGACTCTTCCCAAAAATAACTTTAACTATATTGTAGGTAATAAAATAATAAATGTGGAACCTTCACCGAGATTACTCTCGACGTAAATTTCTCCATGATGGTCTTTAATAATTCCATAAGAGATGGAAAGACCTAATCCGGTACCGACTCCTACAGGCTTTGTGGTATAAAATGGTTCAAAAATTCTTTCTAAGTTTTTCTTTTCGATACCACATCCAGAATCCGTAATTCGCACTTCAATTTTATCGTCTACCAAACGACTCGATACTGATATTTTTCCATCCTGCTCGCAAGCTTGGCCGGCGTTAATTAATAGATTCATAACAACTTGTTCTATTTGGGTGTTACGGCAAAAGATCAGCGGTAAAGGTTCAAACGACGTCGCAAGCTGCACTTTATATTTGATCTTATTCCATACTAGTTTTATCGCTGATTCGATACACTGATTAATGTCGGTTTCAACTCGAGTTGAATCATCCTCTCTCGCAAAACACTTCAAGTTATCGGCAATACTTTTGATACGCTCAACACCTTCAACAACATCCGTCATCATTGGTTCTATATCGTCGATGATATCGCCCACTCCCTCTTCATCTTCAAAGCGTCGTACAGCTTCAAAAGCATCATTGTTATCGGTCATATTGGCAGCGGCTTGATGGTATAGCTTGATGGTTTGTTTAAATACCTCGGCATATTCACTTAACGTTGCTAAATTGCTTGATACAAATGCAACCGGATTATTGATTTCATGCGCAACGCCCGCAGATAACTGTCCTAATGAAGCCATTTTTTCTGATTGAATCAGTTGTTTCTGGGTTTGTGTCAGATTCTTAAGTGTTTCTTTTAACTTTTTGAGGTAGAGCTGGTTTTGCTTTTCGGCTTTTCTTCGATCAAGTGAGACGCCAAACTGAAGCGCGACCGACTCAATTTGATTTAACATAGCGTCTTCCAAATCTTTCCAAGATTGGACGCCAATTTCAATGATAGCAACAATGTCATTTTGTCGACGAATTGGAAATGCAACACTGCCCTGCAATAATTTGCATTCAACCAGTGATTGTCGCGTCTCGCATTGATATTCGTTTTCTCGCACACATATCAGTTTTCCCTTTAATGACGCTTGGCGCGCAATACTAATATCTTGGGTGAGCCGTTGATGCGTTAATCCGACAATACTGACCGCTTTGTCAGGACTCATCCAATAATGTCTTGAGGGACGAAATTTTTCCTTCCCACTCAATTTAATCGAAGTTATAACGTACGCGGCTGATGCAGTATTACCGAGTACGTTAATAAACTGCTCGAACGATTCAGAGAGTGAGAGTTGCTGTTGAGTCAGCCCAATCACAGACGTTAAGAGGTTAAGGTTTTTATTGCGTAGGATTAGGTTTTCAAATTGGGATTTCACTAAGTTCATGCTTGACGAAAGCTCTCGAGTTCTCTCATCAAGGATTTTTTCCGCTGATATTCTCGCCGCTCGCTCACGTTCGTAAGCAATTAAATATTCGCTATCAGACATTTCACGGGACCATGATTATTTCTAACCGACAATGGTCAGCTCCATCATGCATACAGATTGGATGATTAATAGTCACTTCGGTATTGAAATGTTTCCCCGCGCCAATAATTAAGCCTTCACTTAAGGGGCATAGCTTGCGTTTAGAGCGGTACAACATCACAAGTTCATCTTTACCTGGGTCTATATACTGAAATTCTGGTAAATACACATCCGGATTCACTCGCTTAACTTCTTTGTGAATCACTTCGTCAATCTGCAACAAGAAACGCTTCATTGATGACATTTCGAGGGAACCAACCGGCATTTTTTCCAGAAGAATCGGAAAAAGGTGTACACCATACAGCTTAATGATTTCTGCCTGCGGTAACTCAAGGGCTTTTTCCAAATACTCAACAATCGCAAACAGTTCCTCATCATCATACTGGACACCAGTCGTATAAGCGCCCTTTGAGGCCACATTAGACTCCCGAATGACTTCGTTCCAAAAAGGAATACCTTTCATATCAATGACCATGTCAGCCAGAATGGTGTAAATCAAGCCCTGCATATCGGCTCCTACTTTACTAAGAATGCTTATTCATTATATTAGTCGAGAATACCGGTGAGTTCTGCCTTTTTGCCGATAAAAGACTTAATTAGCCGGCGTAACGCTAGACAGATTTTGAGTAATCATGCTCAACCTTGGTAATCTCCCAAAATTAAACAAACTTTAGCCTGCTCGCACTTTACATGATGTTAACCATTGATTAGATTAGCGGTTAATAACAAAAAACGATGGAATTCCTCTTGTCCGATTTAATCAAACCGGTCACTCAACCCCCCGCTACTCGTTGTGCTAATTGCCAGGCAGAGTTAACGGGACCTTACTGCGCGACTTGTGGGCAGCCGCAACGAAGTCGACGCGGAACTGTGGCTTACATGATTTCGGAAGCTTCCGAAGATATCCTTCGCTTCGATTCTAAGTTCTACAAAAGTCTCCTACACTTAATGACGAAACCGGGCTTTTTGAGTCGTCAGTTTATTGAAGGGAAACGAGTTTCGATATTACCTCCAATCAGAATGTATCTGGTTATTAGCCTACTTTTTTTCTTTGTATTTGATATTCCTTCCCCCGATGTAAAGGACACTAATGTTTACATCGGTGATATTTTGATAGGCAAAGAGGAGAAGACTGAGGGCCAACCAACTTTTAAGTTAATTAGCTTTGATAGAGAAGACGATAAGGCCTTTACTGAATGGTTTGACCAATTTTTTAGTGAAAAAATGGCGATCCTTAAAACAACAGATGCACAGGTGGTAATGGATCGGATCTTTAACAAATTGGAAGATATCGTCCCTAATGTACTGATACTGTTCATGCCTATTTTTGCACTTTTATTAAAATTACTTTACTTGTTTAAACGCGTTCTCTATTTCGACCACTTGATATTTTCATTACACTTTCAAAGTTGGCTAATGATCAGCATATTAATCATTTATGGTCTAGCACAATATAATCCATGGTGGTCAGCGTTGAGCATAGTATTGCCTTTCTACCTCGCACAAGCACAAAAACGTGTTTATCAACAAACCTATTGGCTAGTCATTCCTAAAACCTTTGTAATAATCGTTTTGTATTTGTTTTTACTCGCTTTGGCTACCCTAGCCTCATTTATGGCTGCATTGGCGCTCTTCTAAAGCTGAGCGTTTTAGGTAAGGTCAAAAAAGCGAGCGCCACATTATTTAGCTCGCTTTACGTTTTCTAATAAACCGCTGCGTAGGGTACGAATGGCTTCGTCAGCTTGTCCTGTTTCTTTCAATAAATCACCTAGCATAATGGTTGCTGCATTTCTTAATGCGGGATCTTTTGCTTCCTTAATGACCGCTCTAAAAACTTCTGCCGCTTTCGCTTTTTCCCCACGCTGCTCGTAGATTTCCTGGATCTTAAACATCTGCATGATCGCCGCTTTGGTGGGATCATTACTCACATCATTCATCGAGCCGACAATCCCATAGAATTGATCCATCAATCCCAAGAAAGCGCTCATCTTTTGCACTTCTGGTGGAACATTGTCGTTCGCTTTACTTGAGTCGATCAAAGATACATTTAAAATTAATACTAGTATCACCAACTTTACTATTTTCATGGTTACTTATCTCCCGCATTACCATTTAAATTAAAATCAAATAAATTAATTTAGCTCACTAAACTGATTAAATCAGTCGTTTGATTGTTTCATCATTTGGGCGCTCGCTTTTACGAATGTCCTTTGCTTCAGGCGACTTATTTGTCGGAGACCTTGTCATCTGAGAATCTAAGACTTTTCGGCTTGGCATCGATACATGAGTGGCCACGCCTCCGAGACTAGTTAGGCTAGGCATGACCATCTTTGGCTTATTCGCAATCACCTTGCTTGCTTCTGACATGGAAGGAATTGCAGAATATTTACTATCTTGACTATCAACTTGATCATTCGGTGTGATGAGCACAAATAAGGCAAGTATTGCCAAAGAAAACATAGCTGAAAACACTGGCATACCATACGACCTGCGACTTGGCTCACTTTCAATATTCGCCATGATTTTACTGGCTAGATAGGTGGGGGCCTCAACCTTTTTATATTGCTCAACAAGCTCGGCTAATTCGTTGTCTGACGTTTTCTTCATCAATTAATACCTATTTTTGGCTGAGTTGGCGAAGATTATTCATCGCTTTATGTAAATTTGCTTTCACTGTGCCTTCTCTACAACCAAGAATCTTGGCGGTTTGTTGCACAGAAAGTTCCTCAAACACTCGCAAAATGACGATTTCCTTTTGCTGTGGCGGCAGTTGGTCGACCAGATTTTTAACTTGCTTAGCCATTTTATACGAAGCTAGCGCATCTCCAAGCTCATCTTGGCCGCTCCACTGGGACTCCAGAGCATTTGCATGCCCTAGCGTATTGTCGTCATTTAAACTGCCACCTTCACCTCCCTGATGCCGCAGATGACGCTTATTCAACTCACTAGAGACATTTTTTAAGGTTCGATAAAGCCAGGTAAAGGGTTCAGCGCCAAAACGAAAGCTCGACAACCCGGTATATGCCCGCAAAAAGGTCTCCTGAACCGCATCTTCTGCATCCTTACTGGCATACAGTGAAACAAGTGCAATACGCAGTAACCGGTCTTGATAGCGACGAATAAACGCTTCAAACGCTTTTCTGTCTCCACTTTGGAATTGTTTGACCAGCTGGCGGTCGCTCAATTCGATTACTGACACGTAAATACTCCACTTTTTAAAGTTAGTGCGGTTGACTAGAAAACGGTTTACTCATCATGCAATATTTTTTTAGCGAACAGCCCACACGATTGAGGACTTCAATTATCAAGACCAATAGGTTTCAAATAGTCATTCACTCATATTTTTTTCCTGTCTCCAAATATCATCAGAACTGAACGAATACATAAAGAGAGCCAAATATTGGATAAAAGAAACGGTTAATAAAAAGAGTGAAATCGCAAGATAGAAAACAAACAGTTCACCAGCATCAGAAGACACAAAACCATTAGCAAAATAATCATAGGCATCAATACCCATCGCGGAAATTAAAAGAACTATCCAAAACCCTTTAAATAATAGTTTTCGATCAAAAGCGAACCCGTAAAGTCCAGTGAGCAACAGTGTATCAATGATTAAATCAAAGGTAGTAATCAGCGGATCATTACGAATGAAATCTAAAATAAAAAATAAAGCGATTAAATATAATAAAAAGGATATGACAAAAAACGCCTTCCAGAGATTTTTTCCCTTTTTAGGGGGTAATTTTAAATATATCTCTGCATCGGGTGATTGATAAGGGTTGTGCTGTTTTTTCATGATTCAGCAATATTCGACTTGGATAAAAACAATATCTCATATTTTCGAGCATCATGATAATAAAAAACTTACTCAAGGGAGTAGGAGTTAGTTAAACTTGAGCAAAGCTGGGTGAAAGTCTGTCATTCAACATCAAAAGTTATCAAAATGAGGACCAAATCAAACCAATTGGTAAGACGTATGATCATGTCGCCAGTCGCTAGACTATGGTGAAAGTTATTGCGTTCGGCGATGGTTCTAAAATGGCAGAGGCTTAACGCAAGGCCTTAGCGTTGCTTTTTAAACGGTGTCAATTGTTCAATTGTAGCGCTTGCTATACTTTATCCTACGATTAAATTACCATTGTCAGAGTAATTCTATATTTTGTTCCGAAAACTTCCTTAAATAAACGAATAATCAATAAACATAAAATCAAGCGCAAATTATGGCATTGGAAGAGCATCCTATGTGGCGTAAGCCGCAACATCATCAGGATTTAGAGCGTGCACATGACCATGTTCACTGGACCGAATTGTTTTATGACTTAATCCATGTGGTGACAATTTTTTTACTTGGAAATTATCTGTCGGCACATTTAGATTTTGATGGCTTCTTAACCTTCGCTGGCGTTTTTATCGTGTTGTGGTATGCATGGGGCGAGCTGAGCATTTTTAACTCGATTTATGTGAGTACCGATTTTTGGCATCGAATTATTATGTCAATAATGATTTGTACCCTAATGTTTATGGCCGCAGCAATACCTGACATTGATGGAGAAGGTTGGAGTTATTTTGCTATCGGCTTCGCTATCAATCGAATTTTATTAGCAGGTTTATACTTCCGTGCTAAACGAAGTAATGAAGCGACTCGCTCCATGTGTTTTGAACAAATTAGAAACTTTAGTATTTTTGCCATAATTTTTGCCATAACCGCTTTTTTGCCAACTCCCTATGCTTACTGGGTATTCGCAATGGCTATGATTGCTACTCAATTGGTGTATATGATACCGAGAATTTCAGTGCTTCGGTTTGAACGATTCGTGCCTCGACTGAGGCATATGGCTGAACGGTTTGCACTGTTAACTTTAATTGTTTTGGGAGAAGGTTTCTTTAAACTCGTTGTTACTCTATCGGAAAAAGGTATCGACAAAGTTTCTCCTGATGTACTAGTTAATTTTGTTATCGGTGGAATAGCAATGTTTGTGATGTGCTGGATTTACTTTGACTTTGTCGGAAACGGTAAAGCAAAAAATGGAAAGTTATCAACTCTAGTAACTTGGTGGCTCGCACATTTAACATTAATGATTTGTGGCGTTATGGTTGGTGTTGCATTAGCTGCAGAGGTCAAAGTTGGATTTTGGGAACCTTATCCGACTAAGTATGCCGCTATCGGCTGCTTTGGTCTTGCTGGATATATCGCGATGCTATGGGTATTAAAACATGTCATTGAACATCGCGTCGCCTCTGACTTTGGTCTCTGGCAAATACGGTTATTTGGGATTGTTGTCGCTATAGGTTGTTTTTTTCTGGTCCCTTATGTTCCCACCATAGTAGGCAATTTAATTTGGGGGACGGCACTTTTTTCTCAAATCGCGTTTCCATTAACTCGCGCTTGGAAAACGTTTAAAAATAACTAGGGATTCTCTACTTGTTTATTACCGTAACTTTACTAGCCGTGTATGTGAGGATTTATCTATTTACCTTCCCGTTTGGATAGTATTTTGCCCACCATAAACACGATAAAACCTATTGGTCTCATCGACAACCGTCACTCGTCAATCATTCTTAGTTCGTTAAAATGATTTAAGTTTTTGAATTCTTACGCTAAACTTCGTTTATTCATACTGTTGTATTTCGAATCAAGTCGTATTGAAATAGTCTGAGCTTAACGTTTGTAAACCAGTTTATAATCACCGAGGCCAGCTATCCATGTCAGAGAACAACAATCAAAACAATGTCGACGCTCAACTTCATGAAGTCATCAACCTTTGGCACAAACGAGCTTCAAGCGTTCAAGATGCGCATTATGCCGCAGGAAACTATTATGAAAAGAAGTATTTAATGCTCGGCATGACTGTCATCACCCTTTCAGCGGTTGTTGGTAGCTTGGAAGTTATCGTACCAATTGAATGGATTGCACCTGAATTTGTTCCCGTGATGAAATCTTTATCCGGGTTAATCAGTTTAGTGGTAGCTATTCTCGCGGGCTTACAAACTTTTTTAAAACTCAGCCAACGCTCCGAACGTCATAAATCGGCAGGTGCAAGATATGGTGATCCAAGACGCTCCCTAGAAGAAATTAATATTTTATGTGCCGAATCAACTGAAGAAGGTAAAGAAGAATTGCATCGTATAAAGCAACAGATGGACTCACTGGCTTCAGAATCTCCCGAATTACCCGAACAAATTTTAAAGAAATTTAGGCCTGATGATTACGCTAAAATGCACAGTTAACGCAATTACAATCTCTGTGCAAATTTCTAAGACTTGGGTAGCTTAGCTAACGTGCGTGTAACTCAGGTCTGTGCTTCATGAAAAAGACGATATCAAATACCGCTAAAAACGATAGTTGAACAGAATCTAGCTAAAGCTCTACTAATGTAACTGCTGCTACTCAATTAACGCTAAACTAGCAATAGCCTCACGAAAAACGACCAAGTCAAGCTAATAAACAAAATATAGCTCGCGAAACCGACATGATAGGCTCGAGATTCAGTTTTCAGTCCTATTATGCCTAAAGCCACAAAATGGAGTACAAATGGAAGATAAAAAGGTGGACTAAATAACTGTCCCCGCAAGGCGGTTACTATAATATCCATCAAATTTGACGCAATAAATAACCCTAAAAACCAAGAACGATTCTGAAGAAAAATTTTGCCATAATCCTGATCAAGATTTTTATCCGTCGGAAACAAAACCACCGTCATTAAGTAAAAGATAACCGCCCAAACAATAATGGATAGAAAATATTCGAAGGTCCATTCGGTGACTTCGCTATTTTTAAAAAATACCCACCAATTTAATACCAAAACAACAAATAACGCGATGCTCCATAAAAAATGAACGACATCTATTGGGAACTCATTACGCCGATTAATCATTCTGCCAAGGCCTGTTAGAATATTGGCAATTCCAAGCCCTAATACTAACGAAACTAAAACAGCTATATATTCAAACTTAGACATCGTTCTCCTGTTTACAATAGTTCCTTCACGACGAGTGAAAAATGAGTAGTTACCAAATAAATTCGTAAACAATCTGATGATGATAGGTCTCGCCCGGACTTAATATACAGTTGGGAAACTCAGGGTGATTCGGTGAGTCAGGAAAAAATTGTGGCTCTAGACAAAGTCCTTGGTAAGGTTGGAATGGTGTCGTTAAGTGATTGCCGGTGTAAACTTGTAGGCCAGGCATATTGGTATAAATACGCATTTGTACACCACTCTGCGGTGACAAAACGGTCGCCGCTAATTTAGTTTGTTGATTGTAATCATTAATAATAAAATTGTGATCAATGCCTTTCTGCGCTCTTATCGGCGCATAACTCGAGTCGATACGTCCTTTCAACTCCGTTGCTTCTGAAAAATCTAAGTCAGAAGATACCACTGTTTTATATTCTCCAGTGGGAATACAATTAACATCAGTTGTTAAATATCGATTAGCGTTGACTTGCAATAGGTGGTTATCAATTAAACCACTACCTTCATTTAAATTGAAGTAAGCGTGACCAGTTAAATTAATTGGAGTAGGTTGGTCGCTTGACGCTTCAATGTCTAAGACCAATTTACGCCCATCAACGATTCGGTAAGTTGCACTCGCAGTAACATTTCCAGGATATCCTTCCTCGCCGTCAATAGAAGTACATTCGAGCTTTACCCCAGGCTCATTGTCATTAAACCTTTCGACTAAATGCCAAATTTTACGATTGAATCCGTTAGGTCCACCGTGCAAATGGTGATCGCCACAATTCGTCGGCAATTGATAGTCATTAGCACCAAGGGAAAACTGACCGTTAGCAATTCGATTAGCAAATCGTCCTGCAATTGCGCCCATATGAAAGTTGTCGGTCACATACTCTTGAGGTCTAAGATACCCCAATACCATTTCTGCTTGACGACCTTTGTAGGGAACTTTAATTGATTGGACCGTGGCACCGACATTTAAAATCGTTACGCTGAGGCCATTTTCCATGGTTAAGAAATATTGCTGCAGTTTATCTTGCTCACTCATTTTTGATGATGCCAAATCAATGATTCATATTGTCTTAACAATCTAGCATAGATCCCAAAAAACTCGTAGTCTGAAGTTGCTCAAAGTTATAACTGACGAGGCGCCGCATCTCAGGTAAAATAGCTGCATTCACTCTTGCTTAGTGTTTCTGTTAAATTAGCCATTATTGGCAAAAATAATCAAGTTAAGTTATGCCTCAGCCACAGCATCAATCTTTATTTCATCACACGCTTACTCGAAGCCCGAATGCAGGTTCGCAAGCTCTTGCGATAACTCATAAATCAAATTCAAAGAGTTATCAAGACTTACAAAATGAGATCGAAGACTTTGCCGATGGATTAAATCGACTTGGCATTAATAAAAGTGAAAGAGTCGCGATTTATCTGCCCAAACAATTGGAATCAGTAATCGCATTTTATGGGACCTCCATCGCAGGTGGCGTTTTCGTACCAATTAATCCACTACTTAAAGGCCCACAAGTTAACTACATTTTAGACGACTGCCAAGTCAGTTACCTGGTGACTTCCAAAAGCCGTTTTAAACAAATCAGCGCGCATTTAGAGTCAATTACAAGCTTAAAAGCGATTATTTTGACTGACGGTGAGTTATCCCACGATGATAAACACAGTCGTCACCCCCACACTCACTACGCAGACTTATTTAACGGGCAAACTATCGGCTCACACCTTGATGCGCAGAAACCACAGCCACCAATCATCAGCCAAGATGTTGCTGCAATCTTGTACACCTCTGGCAGTACCGGCAACCCGAAAGGCGTGGTTTTGTCTCATCAAAATTTGGTCGCCGGCGCCAAAAGTGTCACGGAATATCTTGAGAACACGCCAGACGACCGGTTACTTGCAGTATTGCCATTTAGCTTTGATTATGGGCTATCACAGCTTACAACCGCTTTTTTAAGCGGTGCCAGCGTCGTTTTGATGGAGTACCTATTGCCCAAAGATGTCATCCGAGCGGTGACCACCCATCAGATTACAGGCCTTGCAGCCGTCCCTCCCCTCTGGGTCCAACTTGCAGAGATTGAATGGCCAGCGGAAGCTAAGGCGAGCTTGCGCTACATCACTAATAGCGGTGGTGCTATGCCGCAAGCAACTTTAGAGAAACTCCAACAACAATTACCGACAACTTCTCCCTTTTTGATGTACGGGCTGACCGAAGCTTTTCGAAGCACTTTTCTACCTCCCGAAGAAGTTACTAACCGGCCAACATCCATGGGTAAGGCAATTCCTGATGCCGAGATACTGGTTATTAACTCACAAGGAAAAGTCTGCCAGCCCGGTGAAGAAGGCGAATTAGTTCACAGGGGTCCCCATGTCGCATTAGGCTATTGGAACGCTCCCGAAAAAACGGCAGTTCGATTTAAGCCTCTTCCCAGAGAGATAGCTGAAGGACTAATTGATGAAATTGCCGTGTGGTCTGGAGATACCGTGGTTAAGGACGAAGAGGATTTTCTTTATTTTATCGGTCGACAGGACGATATGATCAAGTCATCTGGTTACCGAATTAGTCCCTCAGAGCTTGAGGATTGCCTATACAACTACCCCAATTTAGGCGAGGTTGCCGCACTGGGTATTCCTCACCCAAGTTTAGGACAGGCGGTGGTGCTAGTGATTAAAGTCATCGATATCGATAATTATGATGAAGCTGACTTGTTAAAATTTTGTCAAAAAAACCTTCCCAATTTCATGCAGCCAAAATCGATCATCGTACGCGAGTCATTACCGCGAAACCCGAACGGAAAAATTAATCGAAAAATACTCGCAGAAGAGCTACAAGCATTATTCATTTAGAATTGCTTTTTAAGCGGTACTTTTTCGCATTACTTTCTCAGGAATATTTACTCAGCAATTGGTAGTGAGCCACAGTGCTTTCGGCTTCAGGAGACAATAAACTAGCTTAGGAAGTTTTGCTTTTATGCAGTAGAATATGAACTATCGGAAGTATCCATCGAGACGACTCTAGTGACAGAGAAGAGAAAACCGCAACATGCGCCCATGAGTCAATTCCAAGCGAATGGCGACCAATTACAACTCAATGGCCAGCCACTGAGCTTAGTAAGACAACATGCCGGGCAAACGCCTTTTTACGCCTATGATCGCAGCGTCATTCATCAAAAGGTTCGCCTCCTCAGACAGAAATTACCGGCGCAACTTAAATTCCACTATGCAGTTAAAGCGAACCCGATGCCTGCGGTAATTCACTTTCTAGCGGGGCTCGTTGACGGGCTGGATGTGGCCAGCGGTAACGAGCTACGCGAAGCGCTCAATACAGAAATGAATGGTAGCCATATTAGCTTCGCCGGACCAGGTAAACAGAAAGCTGAGCTGACTATGGCTGTGGGCACACAAACAACTATCAATGTTGAGTCGTTTAACGAGCTTAAACTTCTCAAAGAAATTAGCGATGAATTGGGAGTGAGGGCTCGCGTCGCCGTGAGAGTTAACCCAGACTTTGAGCTAAAATCATCAGGCATGAAAATGGGCGGAGGTGCTCAACAATTTGGTGTCGACGCTGAGTTAGCCCCATCGATGCTTGAAAAGATTACTGAGTACGGACTTCACTATCGCGGTTTGCACATATTTACCGGTTCGCAAAACCTGAACCCTGAATCAATTATTACCGCCCACAAAGGAATTTTCGAGCTCGCCAACAGGCTTCAGGATTCTGCCAAATCAGATATAGAAACGCTAAATATTGGTGGCGGTCTTGGTATTCCTTACTTTCCTGGCGAAAAGCCGCTCCCATTAGAACCGATTGGTGAGTCTTTAGAACCTTTGATGCAACAGTTTTATAGTCGCTGGGGAAATTGCAAGATAGCCATGGAACTTGGCCGTTTTCTGGTCGGTGATTGTGGTATCTATGTTAGCGAGGTAATTGATATAAAACACAGTCGAGGAACTGAGTTTGTCGTCATCAATGGTGGTTTACATCACCACTTAGCCGCATCAGGAAATTTTGGCCAAGTGGTGCGCAAAAATTATCCTGTTGCGGTTGGCAACAAAATGTCACAATCAAAGGATAAAGCCGTTCAAGTTGTCGGCCCGTTATGCACCCCACTCGATCTGCTCGCTAATAAATATGAATTACCCAAAATTGATATTGGCGATTTAATAGTAATCTACCAATCCGGCGCCTACGGATTTACCGCCAGCCCAAGAGACTTTCTTAGTCACCCACAACCGGTTGAGATTCTTGTTTAATGGGCGATATGATTTATACTGAAAAACCATACCGGAGATTGAGATCGGTAATTGACACCGAGAACAGGCATGGAAAACTATAGGTGGTTAAACCATCAGAAACTGGCATCTACATTAGAGATTGCTTAAAATATCGACCTTGAAACTTCTTAAATCACCTATAATAAAAACAGTGCGTTAAGCAACGGATCCAACTCTCTATGATTATTAATGAGATATACCAAAAACTTGTTTCAATCCCACTAAAACTGCTCGTCAGTAGCAAGTTAGTTCCTGATGATCCCGTTAAAGATCTCAAGCTTGACCCTCACGCACCCATCTATTATGTACTTCAGCGACGATCGACCAGTAGTTTCGTAATGCTGCAAGAGAAAGCGAAGCTATTAAATTTACCCGAACCAAAACTTATTTCAGGAAGCAGCGAAAAAATTGAAAATGGTTCAGTGTTTTTTCTACAAAACAAAGCAATGTTTGGTTTCGGTGGAAAGTTAGTTGATAAATACCAAAAATTATTGGAACGACTTGTTAGTCAACAAAAGCTCGATCCTCAAACACAACACCAACTCATTCCCGTTTCTATTTACTGGGGACGTAACCCCGGAAAAGAACAATCGTTACTACGATTATTATTTACTGATACAGAAAGTGCGACGATTTTTAGAAAGTTTTTTCTTTTCTTGTTTCAAGGAAGAAACTCTTTCGTTCGCTTTGCAACGCCGGTTAACTTAAACACTATTATTAAACCGGAAGTTAAAGAGCAAACGATAGTCACTAAGTTAACACGCATCCTGAGAGTTCATTTTCATCGACATCGTCAAGTTGCGATGGGGCCTTTGATCTCCAACCGCCGTCAAGTGATTACCAACGTTGTCGTTAGTCGTAACGTCAAAAAAGCAATTGAGAGAGAGGCCAGCAGTAAACAAATCTCGCTCGATAAAGCTAAATCACAAGCAGAAAAATACGCTACTGAAATTGCATCTGCATACTCCTATAAAACGATCCGAATCATGGAGTCTACGCTCACCCATTTGTGGAATCGAATTTATGATGGTGTTGAAGTGCGTAATGCAGAAATGGTCAGAGGATTAGCGACGACCCATGAAATTATTTATTTACCCTGCCATCGAAGCCATATCGATTACTTACTTTTGTCGTATACCCTGTATCACGAAGGATTAGTTCCGCCGCATATCGCTGCAGGAATAAATTTAAATTTCTGGCCGGCCGGACCAATATTAAGACGGGGTGGCGCTTTCTTTTTGAGACGAAGTTTTGGTGGCAATAAGTTGTATACCGCGGTCTTTAATGAGTATATTTTTCAACTAATGGACCGAGGAATTCCTCTAGAGTTTTTTCCCGAAGGTGGAAGAAGTCGTACCGGACGACTGTTACCGCCTAAAACCGGTCTACTCGCGATGACCGTCCAAAGTTGCTTGCGTGGAACAAGAAAACCAATAGCGATCATCCCAGTTTATATCGGATATGAAAGGATGTTCGAAGGCAAAAGTTACCTAGCAGAGCTAAGAGGAGCAGAGAAAAAGAAAGAGTCTTTTGGTCAACTCTTAGGACTAAGAAAAACGCTGAAGCAAGCTTTTGGTAAGGTGTATTTAAATTTTGCTTCTCCTTTAATGCTGAACGACTATCTAGACCAAACGCAACCAGAGTGGAAGTCGTTTCGCGGCCAAGCCAATGCAAAACCGACTTGGCTAACTTCCCAGGTTACCGATCTTGCGGATATTTTAATGCAGCGAATTAATACCTCGGTAACTCTCAACTCGGTTAGCTTGGTCGGCTTGGTATTACTAGGAACAGAGCGCTTGTCAATCGATGCAAAAGAGCTCGAAAAGATGCTTACGTTATTATTAGCACTGGCCAAGAAAGCCCCGTATAGCGAACAAACTTACTTGCCAGAAACCTCACCGATAGAGCTAATATCGCAAGCAGAAAAGCTCAGAACGATCTATCGGATTGAAAATCCAATGGGTGAAATTGTGTCGACAGATGAACAGTCAGCAATTCTACTCACTTACTACCGCAATAATATACTTCACTTATATATTACACCGGCGTTAATCGCGAGTTGCTTTCTGAATAAGCCATCAATGGCAAGATCGACAATAATAAAAGAATTGACTCAATTATATCCTTTAGTTAAAAAAGAGCTATTCCTGCGTTGGTCTGTTGAGGATTTTAAAGATCAACTCAATGAAAACATTGCAGTGATGCTGGAAAGTGGTCTGTTAATCGAAAAAGAAAATACTTTATCTCGCGCAAGTGAAAGTGTCGAAGCCAGTGAGCAACTAAATATGTTAGCGCAGTTTGCTCGACCAACCTTATTTAGATACGGCATAATCATTTCACTACTATCTTCGAAAGCCGGTAAGGGAAACATTTCGAGACAAGAAATTGAGAATCGCAGCCAACAACTCGCCCAAAGGATCGCCGTACTTTACAGTTTAAATGCGCCGGAATCGTTTGATAAAAAGCTCTTTAGAAATACCATGAGTGTTCTTAGAGATCATAAATTAATTACTATCACCGAAGATAATAATTTTATGGTTGAACCGAGTTTAAATACGCTCCAAAGTATTATTCTTGATAAAGTTAATACCAACTCTAAACTAATCTTACAAAAGACCGCTGATTGGGCAGACGAATACTGGCAAGAAGAATGATACTATCCAAACCTGTTAGCTAACAGCTCACGATTAACCGAGAATTATCGATGGCCAAAGGGTTACAAAAACATCAAGCGCACCAGGATAAATTATCTTTACTGGGAAAAGATCTTGCACGGCGCTCAGGTAGAAAGTGCGAACTTTGTGCAGCAGCAGGAGTCAGTCTTAAAGCGGTCGAAGTAACACTTAATCCAGAGCCCTCCATTGATAACTGCATATTTATCTGTGAAGCGTGCGAAGTCCAGTTACTCAAACCGAAGCAACGAGATAACGATTATCTTCGCTGTCTCAACAATACCGTATGGAACGAAAACTTGGTTGTTCAAGCAACCGTTGTAGCGCTACTGAAGCAATTGGATACTCAATGGGCGAGCGATTTGAATGAGCAAGTTTATCGCTTTACAGAGCTTGAACAGCTCGTTACCGATATCACTAAAAAGCTCACCGATCACTAAACGATAATCGTCACGCTCACTAATGTTCAATCAGTCTAACGGTAAACTGATTATGGCCTCCAAGCCACCTTCGGGATGATTATTGATAGTGATTTCACCTTTGTGCATTTCAATAATTCTAGCAACAATGGCAAGCCCCAATCCGGAACCTTTTCCACCGCGAGCTTTATCACCTCGGGCAAATGGTTGAAACAAACGTTTCTTATCTAAATCTTTAATTCCGTCACCGTGATCTCTAATACTGATGATTACGCAACCATTGTCTTTATAAGCTTTAACCAATACCGGTGCTTTTCCATAACGAAAGGCATTTTCGATCAAGTTGCTGACAACCCGCTTCATTGCCATCGGCTTAAAAGACACTTGCGGTAATTTAGAAATTTCAGTTTCTATTCCAACATGCTGCTTTGATGCCGCCTCTGCAACATTCTCAACAAGTTCTGCCAGGTCACCTTTCTCTTTACGCTCTTCACTCCCATAGCGCACATAACCAATAAACTGGTCGATGATATCGTCCATATCTTGAGTGTCGGCGATAATCCCTGCTTTTATCTCAGCATCATCGTCTGATAAAAACTCAGACGCGAGGCGAACCCGAGTAATTGGCGTTCTTAAGTCATGTGAAATTCCAGCTAATAACAGCGTTCTATCTTCCTCGAGTTGATGCATATCTGCAGCCATTTGATTAAATGCTGCAGTCACTGCGATCATCTCCATCGGGCCAGTCTCTTTGAGTCGTCCAGGATAATCACCACGACCAATTTCTCGCGCCGCAAATGCGAGTCGCTTTAATGGCCGATGCATTTGGAAAACAAGTATCCACGCGCCAGTTAAACTCAGGAACAATATACCACCAGTAAATATGACCAGTTCGATAGGGTTATTCCCCTCGTAATCGCCAATGGGCATTCGAATCCAAAAGTTTGGATTTTGTGGTTCATTGATCCATAGATATATACCATCACTCGTTTCAACTTTAACAACGGTATTTTCACCGAGGTAGCGACGGCCTTGCTCACTGTAGCCTTGGTGGAATTTAGCTTGTTGTAATCCTAGCGGCTCTTTGGCTCCCGTGATCCAGTAATATTCTAGTTGAGTCGCTTGACTGAATCCTAGCGCCAAACTCTTCGGTATATCTGCCTTACCGCCCATATAGAACAGCTTAACTTGGTTGGATGCCAAGTACATAACAGTACGATTATGCCGATCAACAACAAAATGCTGGATGGTGAAATAAGAAATCACATGACTGATTACCAGTAAAGTAGCAATCATCAGGGTGTTTCGGCCAAAAAAGCTATGTGGAAAGATTTTCAACTTCGAATGAACTCTTGAAGAAATTGAATTGGCCCAATCATATAACGAATGAGCTGACAAATACAGGGAGGAAGGTATTGAAAGGTTACCAATTATTATTGAATTGACCGAGGCGTTAATCTACGAAACTTCAACGCCTACGCACAAACACGAATTAACCCGTCGTCTTTCCCAATTCATTGAGCTCTTCGATTAGCAAGGTCCAATCTTTAGTGCGCATCACATCACTGCGAATCATGCCATAGCGCTCACCTTGAGGACTCACGATAAATATTCTAGCGGTGTGATCAACGCTGTAATAATTCTCATCTTCATTGCCTATGACGTATATTCCACCAAGCGAGTATACTAACTTGTCTATCTCCTCGGTTTTGCCAGTAATACCGATAAAATCTTTGTGGAAAAAATTTAAATATTCGTCCATGTGTTCGAGCGTGTCCCGTTTTGGGTCAACCGATAAAAAGACAACTCGAAAGTTTTTTTGGACTTCGGAATTAATTCCATTATAGATGTGCGCCATATCAGTCATCGTAGTAGGACAGATATCGGGGCAGTTTGTGAATCCCATAAATAGCAAATTCCACTTTCCCTTAAAGCTCGCTTGATTAAACTCAGTTTTATCGTCTGCCGATAACTCGAATGGCGCCAATGGATTTTTTTTCGGATAAACCAACATTTGCGTAAATGGCTGTTCATTTACCGTTGCAGGTGACTTACCAGAATCACTACAGGCATTTAACATTAATAAACTTAGGACGATAAAAAGAACTTTATTCATAGTGAGGCTAAAGTAATTGGGAAGTAGTGATCAACAAGCAATGCCACAAAAAGAAGCATCAAGTAATAAATCGAATATTTGAATGTATCCATGGCAATCTTGCGGTCTTCACTGTATTTTAATTTGATCGCATAGTATAAAAATATGAGTCCTAATATTGACGACGAGACCAAATAAATTAGGTAAGACATACCAACCAAATAGGGAAGCAAACCGGCAAACAATAATAAAATCGTGTATAGGACAATGTTCAGTTTAGTGAATTCGATTCCGTGGGTTACTGGCAACATGGGAATATCCGCCTTCGCGTATTCATCTCTTCTAAATATCGCTAATGCCCAAAAATGAGGCGGAGTCCAAACGAATACGATAAGCACTAACAAGAGTGCATGCGGATGGATTTCACCACCGTAACCATCCACTGCAGCCCAGCCAAGAAGCGGTGGAATTGCACCACTTAAGCCACCGATAACAATATTTTGAGGGGTTGCTCTTTTAAGGTACATCGTATAAACAAACGCATATCCGACCAAGCCAAAAAAAGTAAGTATTGCAGTAAGCGGATTAATGAAAGTAAACAACAGGACCATTGAAGTCACAGACAAAAATGTCGCAAATAAAATCGCTCTGGTGTTGTTGATTTTTCCAGTTGCGACTGGACGTTTAAATGTACGCGCCATTTTAGCGTCTATTTTTTGATCAACAACATGATTGACCACCGCTGCACCACCAGCAGCGAAACCGATACCTATCGTGGCGATTATCAGTACTTTGAGCGGTACGGTATCTGTCGGTGCCATATACATTCCAACAACCGCAGTCAGAAGGATTAATAACACGACTTTCGGCTTGGTCAGCTCCAAATAGTCTCGCCAAGTTGCAGTAACACTAGGCATTCGACTTTTCCTCTAGTTGCTGTTGCTTTGGCATCAAAATTAGCGTCAATAGCACCGCCATCACGACAACCAATAAGGCACCTCCAGCATTGTGAGCAACCGCATTCCAAAGCGGTAATTTCATCACGATATTGTTTACACCAAGAAGTACTTGCACAATCAACAATCCGAGTAAAATGTAGCCGATATTTTTTAAAACACTATCAGCGCGTTGGCTTATTAACAAATAAACTAAATAGAGCATCACCACGCTTGCGACTATCGCACCGATGCGGTGTGTCGCATGAATGGCTATTCTTGCATTTTGATCAAGGGTCCCGAATTCATAGGTTTCTGCATAAGGGATTTTCAGCTGGAATCCAGTCGAAAAGTCACCGTCACTCAACCAATTACCCTGACAAATAGGTAGTTCATGACAGACCATCGCGGCATAGTTTGCGCTCACCCAACCGCCAAGTGCTACTTGCAGAGCAATCACGACCAGGGTAAAAATAACGACTTTCTTATTATCGATAGCCCAAGTATTTGAAACAGGGGAGCCCGATTGATAATAATAACGCGCCGCTAATGCAGCCAATAGTGAAAACGTGGTAATCCCGCCCATCAAATGAAGCATGACAATCACAGGGTGGAGTTTCATTGTTACCGTCCAAGCACCGAGCGCCGCTTGAAAAGTAATTAAAATAAGCAGAAAAGTTGAGTGCTTAACCGCTAATCTATCTTTATTGCGCCAGCTAATGATGGCTAACCATAAAACCAATAAACCAAGCGTGCCAGCGACATATCGATGAACCATTTCTGGCCAAGCTTTGGCAAATTCATATGGTGTCTCGGGGAATGCTTCGTTCGCGGCCTCAATATGTTCTTCCGCAGTTGGAATATGCATAAAGCCGTAACAGCCAGGCCAATCAGGACACCCCAGGCCGGCATCAGTAAGTCGGGTAAAAGCCCCAAGAATTACAACTACCATCGCAAAAGCAGTCGCAAATATAGCAAGGTTTCTCGCAAATTTAGATTTCATTTTCTTACTTCACTTAAATTCTCTAATGGAATTTTTAGATTTATATCGCAAATTATTGTTAATTGTTTAGCACTTATCCTAAGCGCGAAAACTTGAGTAAACGTTTCAAATCTTCTCTCATGTCCTTACTGGTTTTAGGTGCTTTCTCGCGATCATCAACCAGTTTATATCGCATGAATATATTACCGAGAGGATCAACTAGATAGATATAGTTTGCCTCTAAATCCTTACCAAGGCCGCTTCTCGTTTCTGGCAATGCTTTGACACCTGAGTTTGAAAACTCACTGAATGCCATTGGAAACTGTTTGTTGTCGACGTCTGCGCCATTGGGTACGACCAACAAAGGATTTAAGCGC
The DNA here is from genome assembly GCF_007004765.1 of Aliikangiella marina. Lineage (GTDB taxonomy): Bacteria > Pseudomonadota > Gammaproteobacteria > Enterobacterales > Kangiellaceae > Aliikangiella > Aliikangiella marina. The sequence continues at coordinate 221,101 of NZ_VIKR01000003.1, read as the reverse complement.
GACGACTCCTTGCCTAAACCAACATAGGTTTGATTAAGCATGTAAAGATTCAAATCCAGACATTCAACATCGCATCTTGCAGGATCTATAGGCATTACCCACCAATATATCGTTTCAAATTCTTTTCCAGTAATTGTCGTTCCGTCTTCTCGAACGAAGGTAAAATCCTCGATATCAAGTACATCTTGTTCGACTAATAGTTCTCCATGATTCTTCGAGGCAGCGGCAAACCAGCCGTTGAAATAAGCCAAATAGGCTAAAGCTACCGGAAAAATAAACAAAACAAACAGCGCAATTAAGGTTAGGCGGTTTTTTCTTTTATTTATTTCAGGGGATTCACCTTTTACTTCTTCAAAATCCACTTAATCACCTTTTCTTTTAAAACTAACGATTAAACTCACGATCAATAGCGCTAACGCCAATGCAAACCACTGAACCGCATAGGCCAGGTGTTTCTCTGGTGGCATATTCGTCCACATCCAGTTCGTTTTAAGTGCCGCTTCACTACTTTCGTTGAGCCTCAAAACATAAGGCTCAAGCTCAACACTAAGGCGGGACTCAATTTCTGTTAAACTTTTCTTATCTAGCACCGGTAGTCGGATATAGTCGCGAGACTCCTCTATCTGGGCGCTAGCCGTGGAAATCACTTCTTCGGCGATCGGATAGATTCTCGCACTCACCTGCCAAGATTGGTCGGGTAATTCTATTTCTGGCAGCTTATCCCTATCTTGGCCAGCATAAATCCAGCCTCGGTTTACTAAAAACTGTTTGCCTGAGATATTATCTTTAGCCACATGCAACACATGATATCCAGAACGTTTGTTATCGATTTTATTGTCCAGAAGCAAAATATGATAACCAACTAACTCAGTGATTAAATCAACTGACTGAAATTGGTCTATCTGTTGCTGAGTTAACGACGATAAATCGGTAACGACAGTCTGGCTTCCTCGTTCAAGTTGTGCAATTCGGTATTGCTTCTCTTTCGCGCGATTTAACTGCCAAAAACCGAGCTCGTTTAAAATCGTCTGCAATACCAGAAAGATCATCAAGTACCAGAGATTGACTCGGATCTCAAATCGTCCGAATGAATATCTAATTGTATATTTCAACAGGTACAAGCTCCGCTGGCAAAACCATCTCAGGCAGCGTATTCTATCACTAATTGCTCATTATCTTGAGTGAAATTGAAGCGAAATATTTAGGAAAAGTTGAAATAATGCTAATCAAATTACTGATTGTTGCTGTGATGCTGATCGTCCTGTTCAGTTTGTTCCGCAGCTTATATTTTTTAGCCACAGAGAAGGATTCTAAAAAGACGGTTAACAACCTCTCTTGGCGAATTGGATTGTCGATTTTATTGTTTATATTGCTCATCGTCGGGATGTTTACGGGGGTTATTGAGCCACACGGACTACCAACAGTTAACAAACCGGAGTAAGCCTCAGTTATTCGAAACATAAAAAAAGCCGAAGTGAACTTCGGCTTTTTTGCGATTTAGCAACGATTACAGGACGTAAACAAAGATAAAAAGGAATAACCACACTACATCAACAAAGTGCCAATACCAGGCACCCGCTTCATAAGCGAAGTGATTTTCAGCAGTAAAATGACCGCTGGCAATTCTTACCGTAAGAACAATCAAGTAAATCGTTCCTATTGTGACGTGCAATCCATGGAATCCAGTTAACATAAAGAATGTTGAACCATAGATGCCGCTGCCCAATGTTAAACCAAGCGCGTTATACGCATGAATGTATTCCCAAACTTGCAAGCCAAGGAAAATAATACCGAGCAGTGCAGTGATCGCGGTATAGTTTAACAACGCACTTCGGTTCCCGTCTTTCAACGCATGGTGAGCAATCGTCAAAGTCCAAGAGCTAGTCAAAAGAATCGCTGTATTGATGGCTGGTAGTCCAGCTGCACCCATTGCTTCTCTCGCACCTTCAAACTTGTCGGTAGGTAGCATTGTCATTGGCCAATGGGACATAAAATCCGGATACAGCAATGCATGTGTCATCGCATTGTTACCTTCACCGGCAAGCCATGGCATGACTAGAACTCGGGTGTAGAATAATGCACCAAAGAATGCAACAAAGAACATAACTTCTGAAGAAATGAACCAGAGCATCCCTTGTCGGAATGAGCGATCCATTTGAGCGCTATACAAGCCACCCATAGATTCTTGGATAGTATCTTTCCACCAGCTCCACATCATATAGATCATGATGGCTAATCCCAGGGCAAAAACAAACCAACCCCACTCGCTAAACATCACTTGAAAACTGAACCCGTCAGTTGCAGCTGGTGCGTATTTACCCGTCGAGTTTTGAATAAAGTTAGCGCCACCAAATGCCAATAAGAAAAGACCAATCGCCCCAACGATGGGCCACGGACTTTGCTCTGGCACATAATACTTTTCGTACTTTTCTTCGTTTTCAGTACTCATTTTATTTTTCTCCGTTGTAAAGTGCTTTCAACTCACTTTATTTGGCTGCAACCGAGTCGCCAGCAAACGCTTCGGTTACATTATACAACTGATAAGATAAGGTTAAATGACTGATATCTTCTGGAAGGTCTGCGTCAATGTAAAACTTCATTGGCATCTCAATTTCCTCCCCCGCGGCAAGTCGCTGTTGATCAAAACAAAAACATTCTGTTTTGTTAAGATATAAAGCGCCCTCACTCGGTGAGATGCTCGGCACAGACTGGCCAACGATATCTTCATTTGCACGATTTCTCGCGTAAAAGCGAACCTCGTTTAATTCACCAGGTTTAACTTTAACCACGTTTTCCATGGGTTTAAACTCCCAAGGCATGCCTCGTTTAACATCAGCGATAAAAGAGATGGTAACAAGGCGATCGTGATCAATTTCTTTCTTTTGGTAAATTGCTTGGCCACGTGTTTTACCGTTTATACCGGTAATTTCGCAGAAAACATCGTACAAAGGAACAAGTGCAAAACCAAATAAGAACATCCCACCTACGACACCTAGAAGTCGCATTACCAGAGATTTATTACTTAATTTTTGCTCTTGTTCACTCATTTAACTTACTCATTCCTGTTTAGTTATTAATTCAACCTTAACTTACTTTAGGAGGCGTATCGAAAGTATGATACGGCGCTGGGCAAGGTAGTTGTTCCCACTCAAGTCCAGTCGCACCATCCCAAGGCTTGTCAGATGACTTCTCGGCTTTACCCCAGATAGTCTTGATCAAGATAGCCAAGAACAAGATCTGAGTTAGTCCTAAACCAAATGCACCAATACTGGCGAGTTGGTTAAAGTCCGCAAACATCATGTTGTAGTCAGGAATACGACGAGGCATACCAGCTAAACCACTGAAGTGCATTGGGAAGAAAGTTAAGTTAACGAAAATCATTGATAACCAGAAATGTAGCTTACCCAATTTCTCGTTGTACATTTTTCCAGTCCACTTTGGCAACCAATAGTAGACTGCGGCGGTAGTACCGAAAATCGCACCCGGGAAAAGTACATAGTGGAAGTGAGCCACGACAAAATAGGTATCATGGTATTGGAAATCAACCGGAGCCATTGCCAACATTACCCCAGAGAAACCACCAATAGTGAATAGGATAACAAAAGCGATAGCGAACAGCATTGGCGTTTCAAAAGTCATCGAACCTTGCCACATGGTTGCAACCCAGTTGAAGACTTTTACCCCTGTTGGTACGGCGATTAACATGGTGGCTATCATAAAGAACAACTCACCAGCGACAGGCATACCAACGGTAAACATGTGGTGTGCCCAGACAACGAATGACAACAAAGCGATTGACGCTGTCGCGTAAACCATCGAGGAGTATCCAAAAAGTTTCTTGCGAGCAAACGCAGGAATGATTTCTGACGCAACACCAAAGGCCGGTAAAATCATGATGTAAACTTCTGGATGACCGAAGAACCAGAAAATGTGCTGGAATAATACAGGGTCACCGCCACCGGCAGCGTCAAAGAATGACGTACCGAAATGTCGATCTGTCAGCATCATTGTAACCGCACCGGCAAGTACTGGCATTACCATAATCAATAAGAACGCTGTAATTACCCAAGTCCAAACAAACAAAGGCATCTTCATCAACGTCATACCAGGAGCACGCATGTTAAACACCGTTACGATAACGTTAATCGCACCCATGATAGATGAAATCCCCATCATGTGAACGCCAAGAATGAAGAAGTCAGTACTTGGTGGTCCATAGGTTGTTGAAAGCGGTGCGTAGAATGTCCACCCAAAGTTCGGTGCACCACCGTCCATAAATAACGATGATAATAACAATGTGAAAGCGAATGGAAGAATCCAGAAACTCCAGTTATTCATTCGCGGAAGTGCCATATCTGGTGCGCCAATTTGCATTGGAATTAACCAGTTTGCTAATCCAACCATACTCGGCATAACGGCACCGAATACCATGATCAAACCATGCATTGTCGTCATGGAATTGAAGAAATTGGGGTCAACAAATTGCAGTCCAGGTTGGTAAAGCTCGGCTCGGATAACCATAGCCATCGCACCACCAATGATGAACATTACAAAAGAGAACCAAAGGTACATCGAGCCGATGTCCTTGTGGTTGGTTGTAAATAACCAGCGTTTAAGGCCGGTTGGATGATGATCTGCCATCTTGATCTTCTCCTATTAGTTACCGGCTTTAAAAGCCTGAATATCAGCGGGTTGAACTTTCTCGCCAGTATCATTACCCCAAGCGTTACGCTCGTAAGTAACAACCGCAGCGATCTCTGCGTCGGTCAACTGATTGCCAAATGCCGCCATTGCAGTACCAGCCTTACCGTTAACCACTATGTCAATATGGGCATTGATTTGGTCCGCTTCGATAGCCATTGCACTGCCTTTAAGCGCTGGGAATGTTGGTGGTACGCCCGCACCGTTTTGCATATGACAAGCCGCACATTTTGCATCATAAACAGTTTTACCAAGCTCCATGAGCTTGTCCATCTCCCAAGATTGAGCCGCCGCTTCAGCTGCTGCTTTTTCAGCAGCAATTTTTTCTTCTTTCTTCTGCGCTACCCAATCATCGAACTCAGTTTCAGTAACCACTTTAACCACAACAGGCATGAAACCGTGCCACTTACCACAAAGCTCAGTACACTGACCGCGATAAGTACCAGGGGTTGGAACTTGGGTCCAAGTTTCATTGATGAATCCAGGAATTGCATCTTTCTTAACCGCTAACTCAGGCACCCACCAAGAGTGGATAACATCATCGGCTGTCATCAAGAAACGGACCTTTTTGTTAGCAGGTAAGACTAACTCATTATCTACATCAAGCAGGTAATTAGGATTGTTTTGTGCTTCTTCTAAACTGAAGTTTTCTCTTTGTTGAGGTGTAGCCAAATTACTAAAGAACTCAATGTCGTGTTCCATGTATTTGTAGTGCCACTTCCACTGAGAACCAGTGACCACAACAGACATATCCGGGTCAGAAGCATCCTCCATTTTGATTAATAACTTAACCGCAGGAATGGTCAAAGCAATCAAAATGATAAACGGAATGATTGTCCAAATAAACTCAACTGTGGTGCTGTGCGACCAAGTCGCTGGCGTTGGGTTTTTCGATTTACGATGAAAAATCATCGAATAGATCATAAGTCCAAATACAACAACAGCAATGCCCGTCATAACCCAAATAACTGCCATGTGCAGTTCAAAGGCCTCAAGACTTGTCTCTGTTACACCGGGACGCATGTTTAATTCAGCTGTCGCTTGAGCCGCGCCACTGAGCACAAAGCTCACTAGTGCAGTCAAACCCGCAAAAAATTTGCGTCGAATGGCCATTTAAAGTCTCCATTATTATATGAACGGTCAAGCCGCTCGTTTCTGGATTTATTGGATGAAATTAAAGTATAGGAATTGTTCGTGAGTAAACACAACTATTTACAAATCAGTGACATGTAATACGTACCCCTCCCTACTTTGAGGGAATTATAAGGATGCACAGTGGATAAGCAAGCAGAATTCTAGATATTTGTATAGAGACAAAACGTCGCAGCCTTAATCTAAGTCAATATTTGCCAAAAAACTGCAAAATCGGGGCTTTACCGATTATAAGAAAGGTGGCTTCTTATATCAAAACGCTCCTCAAAGTGAACATAAATTAGGCAATTAATGACATTTAAGCGAGGTAAATACACGAAACAGTTTAGCGACCGATTTAAGACCTGTCTGAGTTTAATTCAACTCAATCTCAAATGATGGTCGCTATCATCACGACAAAACCGGCTAACGATCCTGACTAGTGTCGAAATGGCTCGAGCTGCTGATCAATCGGGTAATCTGGGTAAACTTGTTTAAAGCGAACTAATTCTTTACGTGCTTTTTCTCGCTCACCTTCTCTGAACATCCCGATAATTTGTCTTGCCCAGACTTCTTTTTCAGGATGTACCAACTGACCGGAATGTACTTCTGAGCGAGCAGCGCTTGAGCTTGTTGTTAAGGATTTATCACCGACAGACCCGTCAACGCCTGAATCAAGCAATAGATGCTCACTTTCAGCAACACCGCTTTCCAGCGCATCAACTTGCCGATCATGATTAGTGACTGCTGCAGATTGCGTCTCAGGGGGGGCCATTAACATGGTGGGTTCCGGCAATTCTCGCCTTTGAGACTCACGTTTTTGGCGGCTTTCTTTGCGTTCTAATGCCATCTGTTGAGGCGCAACAACTTCAAAACTAACTGTCGCTGGCGCAGTCCCTGGCAAAGTTTTCGCCGGGGTACCTTCCTGTGGCCAAAACCAATGCGCGGCGATTGCCGTAAACGTGAAAGTTGCAGCGACATAAACAGGTAACAACAACCGCCTCCACCAGCTTATTTGCAAACTTTTACGTGGGTTTGGATTGGCAATCTCCCGGTGGGCTGCGGCGATAATTTGTTTATCGATGTCGCGACTCGGCAACTCGACAGAAGCCTCTTGATATTGCTTATGCAAAGAATCAAAGCCCTCAATATCAGCAGTATCGTTAGGCAGAGATTGTTTATTCATGCTCATTCTCCAAGCAAGCTCTAAGCTTAGCCATTGCATATCGTAGCCTGCTTTTTATAGTCTCGCGACCACAGTTTAATACGTTCGCTATTTCCTCCAGCGATAACCCACCATCGAGTTTTAATAAAAGCGCCGTTTTTTGTTCTAGCGGCAAGGCATGAATCTGTTGACGAAGATTATCTTCAAGTGCCTGCTTAGATAATTCGTTAACTAAATCCGCCGAGCCTTGGTCCGACGAAGCATAATCTATCGCTTCGTCTAGCTCCGTTTCTTGTTTAATCTTTTTATCTTTACGCACGATATCAATAACATGATTGTGTGCAATTCGATATAAGTATGTCGTGAAGAGTGCTTTCGGCTGATAATTAACTCGACTATTAATCAGTTTCATCCAAACTTCTTGAAAACACTCTTCAGCCCGCGCAGCATTACCGAGCTGGCGCAAACAATAACGATAGAGACCGCCTCGGTGCCTTTCGTAAAGGATTTCAAATGCAACAGCATCACCTTTGGCATACTGAAGCATTAATTGTTCGTCACTAACTTCATCTTTCATGGTGCTAGTGAACGTTAATTTTTTGCGCTTTGCAACTGCTATGTTTGCATTCAGCGAAGAATTAAGTGATAACAACATTCAGTCAGTCTGCTCCAAATATAAGGTTTTAGCCTTGTCGACTAACTGTATAAACTCCGCTTTTCGACCATAGGGGTCAAAATTTTTGTTGAGGCTAGCAATTTTTTGAATGTCATCAAAATCAAAATCACCCAAATACTTGTCACTTTTCAGTTTCTGAGCAAAACCGGCAACAGCAGCTGCGAAATATAAGTCTTGAACTTGCGGCGGTTCCGTTTTTAGCGAATCAATCTTTAAAACCTGACTTATTTCCTGACTTGTGTTTTCACTTGGCGCTTTATAACGAAACTTTATCCAGGCAATTTCATCGGTTGGGTTGGTTAGAGAAGAAGTTGATTGGGGGACTTTTTGGTGCTGATATCTGCGCTCGCCCAAGCGTTTAAATTGATCAGTTGCTAGGGAAACTTCATATAACGCTGTTACCGTATGTCCTGCTCCAATTTCCCCAGCATCTACCTTATCATTGTTAAAATCCTCTTCATTTAAGAGTCGATTTTCGTAACCTAACAAGCGGTATTCGTGGACCACTTGAGGATTAAATTCGACTTGAATCTTGACGTCTTTCGCAATGGTTTGCATAGTCGACGCAATTTCATCAACCAATACTTTTTTAGCCTCAAAAATTGTGTCTATATACGCATATTGGCCATTACCGTTATCAGCCAACTGTTCCATTAAATAGTCATTATAGTTGCCAGTACCAAATCCTAGCGTGTTCAAATAAATACCTTGATCTCGCTTTGACTCGATCAGCTTGACTAATTCGTCTCTATTACTGATCCCGACATTAAAATCGCCATCGGTTGCGAGCATGACTCTATTCACACCATCCTTTATATAGTTATCTTTAGCAATTTGATAAGCGAGCTCTATACCAGCTTCACCATTCGTTGACCCACCGGCACGAAGATTTCTTAATGCAGCAACGATCTTCGCCTTTTGATTGCCTGGCGTGCTATCTAAAACGAGTCCTGACTGACCGGAGTAGACGACGATCGCCACTCGATCATTTTCGTCCAAGTGTTTAGTTAACATTTTCAAACTTCGAACCACCAAAGGGAGCTTGTCTTCTGACTGCATCGAACCCGATACATCGACAAGAAAAACCAGATTCATAGGGGGAATGTTTTGGACTTGTTGCTGCCAGCCTTTAATCGCAACTCGCATCAAATGAGTTTGATTATTCCACGGCGTTCGAATTAACCCCGTATTAATTGAAAATGGACGGGCTAAATCAGCAGGCATTTGGTAGTTATAATCAAAATAATTGACCATTTCTTCCAGTCGCACCGCATTCGAGTTTGGTAAGCTGCCACTATTTAGAAATCGCCGAACATTGGCATATGAACCTGTATCAACGTCAATACTAAACGTAGAAACCGGTTGGTCGGTTACTCGAGTAACTTTGCTCGGTTCGATTGCTTGATAACTTTCTCTCGTCGCCGGGTGATTCGGCACTACAGGATAGCTCGTATGATAATGACGACTACCGGCAATAACTATGGGAGAGGCCAGCGACTCTTGCGCTTGAATCGATGGTCGTTTGATTGCTCGCTGACTATTTCTTTCACGTAACTGCGCTTCTCGAGTTTTATTAGGCGCCTCCTGAACGTTTTGATTTTTCTTAACCTGTGCCAACAATTCATCGAGCGATTCTTTACTCGAGCTACTCGTCGCGTTATCTTGCTCTGCCATCTGGTGCGCACAAGATACTATAATGATCAACATTAAGGCTGCACCACAGCCTTTCAATAAAGCAGTACCATTAAACATATTATCACCCGTCTGTTTGTCCATTTTCACATAGCAAACGGCACGCAAAACGTAAAAGGGTTAGCGATGAGTGAACAACTTAAAAAGCAATTTCAAATGCTTGTTAACGATACAATACCAATCTCTAAGGCGATTGAGTGGCAAATTGAAAACCTCGATCCTTTTAATATCCTCGCCCAAGTAGCACTAAAACCCAATATCAATATTCATGGAACCGTATTTGCGGGAAGCATTTATGCTTCCGCCATGGCTACAGGTTGGACACTCTGTCAATGCTGGCAACAAGAAAATGGTTTTAAGGCAGAATTAGTGGCTGCGGAAGCAAACATTCAATACCTCGCTCCTGTTGAAAGTGATTTTCTATGTGCGGCAACAATCGATATTAAAGATAAATCCTATGACAAATTAGTCGCTCGACTCGAAATCCCAAAATCCTGCGGCTACCGATTAAAAGTCGAAGTTATTTGCAATGACCTATTATGTGCCATACTAACCATTAACTTCGTATTCAAGTCTTGATAGTTCCGTGTAATCCATTGAGCAATTCGAATAGCTAACTTATGAAAAGACTTTTATTAAATCCAGTTTTATTTTTTTTATGCATTGGTCAGCAAATAGATGCCGCCCAAACAAGCGACCAAACAGAGCCGACCGCGACGATCAGTCAGCAAGCAAACCTATCTCTTGAACCAAAGTTCTCAGCCAATCTTGCGCTAATGGAAAAACGTAATAGTGCTAACGAAAGCTTTTGGTTGGACATTAATGAGCATAAAACATTAGTTTTAAAGCATTGGGCAAGAGGGAAAGTACTACGAGGCGATCTGATTCTTCTACATGCTCAAAGCGAAAATGCCGATCATGGACGCTTAGTTAACCCCCTCGCCCAACATTTTAGTCAGCGAGGTTGGCATGTTTACGTTCCAAACTTGCCAATCGAAGACTATCCAAAAATTCAAGAAGTGGCCCTCGAAGTTTCAACGAGTGTGACTAGCAATGATCAAGCCAGCCAAACTGATCCAAACCAAACTGATTCGAACCAACAACCAGCCGTCGACAACTCAAATACCCAAGATAACTCAGACAATGCAAATCAATCAGTGCTCCCCCCTAAAAATCATTATTTTGATACTGAACAAAGTTATCAAACCTTCATTTCGCAACTTCTTAATAACCTGACTGCAAATATTCAGCCAAAATCGGACAATTTGCTCGTTGTCGCCAATCAAAATAGTGCTTTTTGGATCCTTGAATCGGCAAAAACAAATTCAAGCTTTAATCAACTAGCACTCATCCATCCTCAAATACCGCATAACTTTGATAAAAATTTAGATGAATATTTTTCAGGTCAAACACTCCCTGTATTTGCGTTTTTTAAGGATGTTGAAACAGAATCTGAATTTATTAATGCATTTGACCGACAATTATGGCGTTCTCGTTTTCAAAGAATTAATCGAGGTACATTTTCAGATAGAGGAATTGAAGAAGAAAATCCCCAAATTGCGAAATTAATTATCGGTTGGGTTACTCGAATTCAAAAGGAAAATTAATTCTACTTTCGTTATTTTTTATCAAACATTAAGCCTTTTTTAATTGAGAATTTTTAAATTTAATTTTCTATTTTTTTAAAAATATTCCTTCTGCGAGCAGAAACTCGATCAGAATCGCTTATTTTTTTGATTTTTTTGCATTTTTTTGCGTTTTTTTTACTTTTTTTTTTGAATTTATTGAGACTTGACTATAAACTTCGGGGTGGAGATTCTTACATTCAAAAACAAGTGGAGATCTATTATGGCCAAAGGTGGCACAAAAAAGAAAGTTGCAGCTAAGAAGCCAGCTGCAAAAAAAGTCGCTACTAAGAAAAAAGTAGCTAAGAAAGCAGCTCCTAAAAAAGTTGCTAAGAAAAAGGTAGCAAAAAAAGCAGCTCCTAAAAAAGTTGCAGCTCCTAAAACTGGTGTAGTATTAGCGAAAGCTGCTGCTGCGACTTCTAAAGCTTCAGATAAAGCAGCTGCTGCTGCGAAAAAAGCTGATGCTGGTCTTAAAACTCTTACTGCTAAGGTTGCTGCTGCAACTAAAAATGTTGCAGCTAAGAAAGGCGTTGCTGCGAAGAAGAAAACTGCCGCTGCTAAAAACGCTGTTAAAAAAGCAATGGCTGCTAAAGCTGCTGCTGCTGCAAAAGTTAAAGCGCAAAAAGCTAAAGTAAAAGAAGCAAACGCTGCTGCTAAAGCTGCTGCTGCGCTTGCAAAAGCTGTTTCTGGCGTTGAGAGCAAATTAGCTGCTCAAGCTAAGAAAGACGCTGCTGCTGTTGCTCGTCTTCAAGCTAAGCAAGCTAAAACAATGGCTAAGTTAGAAGCTAAGCTTGTTGCTGCTGCTCAAAAGCCAAAGAAAGCGGCTAAGCGCAAAAAGAAGCCAGCTAAGAAGAAGTAATTAGTTCTTCATTAAAAAAGGAGCCTTTTGGCTCCTTTTTTTTGTCTAAATTTTACTCAACCTAAACGATATCTAAGTATATTCTAATCGCGACCCGCTAAAATTCTGTCTAAAAGTCGGTTCAATTCGTTTTGGGCATCCTTCGAGCCATATTTCTGTTGTTGAAAAACGGTTTCTCCCTGAGCCAGGCTTCTCACATAAATAGAACGATCTTTAATAAGGTGTGCGCCTTCGGAATACAATTTCATTGCCATCATTCTCTCATCATGACGTCGTGTATCCACAGCATTAATACAACGAATCACCCTTTTATCCCGAATATGCCGAATCGAGCGGTTAACGGCCTTCAAATCAAGAATACTCGCACGCATCGGCATGATAATCGTTTCTATTTTGGGGATATTGTTGATATCGGGAGCATGATCATAGATTAAGAAATCAACATTAGGCATAACCTGTGGCTCTTGAGGGACAACAGAGAAAGGTAGCTTTTTTTCATTAAAAACGTCAACGGCAGACTGTTGCGGATCGACATCACAAACTAAAACTTTGTGGCCAGCATAATATGCAGCAGCGGCAAAGTTTAGCGCAAGTGTTGTTTTACCGACCCCCCCTTTAGGAGACCAAAATGCAATCCGCCTCATGTTTACTTCCTTACGAATGTTATTTTAATAATAGAGCAAAATTACGTCTGCAGCGTTTTCTTTTGTTGATATTCCCAGTGAAAGTTTACTCGAATCGATCACCGGATACTCTTCTCGCCGGATATAAAATTCACTTTTATCTGCCGGAGCAAGATAGCAGCCATTAGTCGAATGGTCTATCAATACAAATTTTCCCCGTTGAAAATCGATTGTACAATGTTCTCTTGATACTTGTGAGCCTTCGACTAATAACTGACATTTTCTCGAGTCACGACCGATAACAAACGGGGTATGGTTTTCAGATATCACGTTTTTTACCCCTTGGTACTCGACTGTCAGACTCGCGATATTAAGGCTTTGATTGACCATCTTGCCTGACATTAATTGAGTTTCACTGTCTTGAGACTCATCTGCTTGCCAGTAAACCCGGTAAATAGTCGAGACCTGTTGCGCGCCTTTTAACTTAATTCGGTCGAACTCTCTTGCCGCCATTTTCAAAACAGGCTCTAAACGATCACAACAGCTCTCGGAAATAAGGATTTGCCCACCTTTCGCCAGATGAGTTAGGTGTGCAGCATCATTAACGGCCTCACCAAACAAATCGCCCTTATCGCTGAGAACTTCACCAAAACCAATTCCGATACTTAACTCAATTTGATCCTGGCGAAAACTATCAATGACTCTTTTTTGAATTTGAATAGCCGTGTAGAGACAGCGATCACAATCATCGAAACAAGCCATTACCTCATCGCCAATGGTTTTGATGACTTTACCTTTTGCCTGCTCGATGAGCTCAGCGAGTGACTCTAGATGACTATCAACAATCGTTTTTGCTTCAAGATTACCGCGCTCTTTGTATAAAGCTGAACTACCGCTTATATCGGCAAACAGAATCGCTTTTCGCTTATTACGCTTTATGATTTTATCGAAGCTCGCCATAATCCATTATTCTTCTCATCTGCGGAACTCACTAGTCCTTAAAAAATGAATCTCATGTTTCTGATTATCGGCCGGTGTTAGCACTAGCAGCGATGATACTCAACAAACACTTATCCGATTAGAATTTCATTGACTGACGCTTTTAATCTTCTGTTCTTCTAGCAATGAAAATATTGGTTGGCCGCCCGTCATCTAAATATTCTATTTTATCCACTAACAGCTCAAACCCGGCGAATACCTTAGCGAGTTCTCCCTTCTTTAGCAAGAACCGCGGATTTTTTGGTTTACCGAAAACTTCGCATCCCTCCATAAAAGTCTGGTAGACAATATATCCACCTGGTGAAATTTTATCGCGAATTTGCGTTAATAAAGGCCGATGGAGGTAGCGAATAACGACAATTAAATCGAAAAGCCTATTAAAATCCGAGAGGGGGAAAGTCGAGTTTTCTAAATCGATTTGTGCGCTTGTAACATTCACTCTATGAGCCAATGCAAGCTGTTGCATTTTTTCGAGTGCTGCAGGTAAATAGTCGACAGCAGTCACTTGCCAACCATTCAAAGCAAGATAGACGGCGTCTCTGCCGGCACCACAACCGAGATCGAGCGCCACCTTTTGTTGTTGATGTTGTTTTTGCGAAAACCGATCCACAAAATATTCAACAATTGAAGCCGGCTTCCACAGTATCGCGCTAGTGTTACCCGTTTCAAACTTTCCCATAGCCTCAAGTTGTGTCGCGAAGACCTCATTCCAAGCTAGATTGGCATCAATAGAATAACCTTTGTCCTCTAAAGTCTGCACAACTTGATTAAGTAGAGGTAAATAACCGACGAGACGCAAGGGCTGCGTTTTACGAGGAAGACGGTGAAGGTTATCGAACAGATTGCTTCCAGGAAAGTTAGCTGAGCCAGCAATATGGCCCAACCGAAACTCGCTTTCAGGTCGCAAATCGATGATAGGTGCGATACTGATTGATATGAAATCGACTAACTGTTGACTGATTTGCGAAGTTGATGCCATTCGTCATCCTGTATATCACCCTGTTCATCAATATAAGGCGCCCGGATTTGATGCTTCTGGCAAAACTCACTAATTTGTGGGTGCAGCCATTCAAATCGCAAACGATTAAATGTTTGCTCATCAATCTGGCGCGAATCATACATTCCGGCAGTTTCACGTTGACGTTGCATTTCATAGAGTATGATGGCCGTCGCGACTGACACATTGAGCGACTGAACCATACCTAACATCGGAATTAAGACATGTTCATCGGCAACTTCTGCGGCACGCTCGGTTACACCATAGAGTTCGGACCCAACTAGGACAACGGTGGGCTTGGTGTAGTCAATAGCTCTGAAATCAACTGCTCTATCAGAGAAATGCGCTGCTAAAACCTGCATACCCTGTTCTTTGAGCGGTATGATTCCTTCATCGAGAGAATTATGCGTGTGAGTTTCAACCCACCGATTACTACCACTCGCAGTATGCCCGCAAGAACTAATCATCCCTTCCGGATAAACCGCGTGAACCTCTCCGATACCAACAGCATCACAGGTCCGAACTATCGCCGCTAAATTATGGGGTTTATGAACCTCATCCATAAAAACCGTCATGTTGGTTTGGCGACGATTGAGTAAATCGATGATTTTTTGATTACGCGAATTATCAGACATCTTTTCTTGAAACCGATTAAGCTAAATCCATTACCGCGTCCATCTCAACCTGAGCACCTTTAGGTAATTCCTTGACACCGATCGCTGCTCTCGCCGGGTAAGGCGCTTCGAAGTATTCCGCCATAACTTCGTTAACAATTGGAAAACAGCTTAGGTCGGTGAGAAATATATTTAACTTTACAAATTGATTTAAACTTCCACCAGCCGCTTCTGCCACAGCACTTAAATTTTT
Source organism: Aliikangiella marina (assembly GCF_007004765.1). Classification (GTDB taxonomy): domain Bacteria; phylum Pseudomonadota; class Gammaproteobacteria; order Enterobacterales; family Kangiellaceae; genus Aliikangiella; species Aliikangiella marina. Next base: position 205,766 of record NZ_VIKR01000003.1, on the reverse strand, counting down.
AAAAACTTGGTGAATCTGCTCTCGTACATCATCGCTATTAAATTCCATTGTTTCGGGAACTAGCGGAATTTGACCGGAAAAATAAACGGTGCTGCCAGACTTCACTGCTTGAGAGTATGTACCAATTGCGGCTGGCGCTTTGTCAGTATTGATAATTTCGCGAGACATGATCGATATCCTTTTTATAAATTGAATTCAACAGGCACAGCAAAGTAATCGGCTACCGATGCCGAGACACTTTAATAACAAAATCGTAAAGACGTATCTTTTTAATAATATTAGCGAGATGAAGCCTATTCTTCACGTCGACAAGAAAGGAAAGTAAATTGGTTGTGCCGTCTTTGGCGTCAATCTCAATATTCACAATATTGACGCCTTCATCAGCGATTAAACTGGTTACTTTTGCCAATACGCCGTGCTGATTAACCACATCAACCCGCAACTCTACTCGGAAATCCCCTTCGATATTTTTTTCCCACTGAACAGGGACGTACTTATCTAAATGAGCTCGATGATTGGCAACATTATTACAGTCTTGGCGATGCAAGATAAACCCACCACTGGTAGAGACGGTACCGACGATTGGGTCACCTGGAATCGGATGACAGCAACGAGCATATTCGATCATCATACCTTCGGTGCCTTTTATCGCCAATGGTACGTTCTCTTCTTTTTTCTCATGGCTCGCGGTTTCAACTTTGGGGTCAAGTCGATGAGCAATGATGATACTAGCAGTTTGGCCCAAGCCAATTTCAGCAAGAATGTCATCGAACTCTGCGTGGCGAGTTTCTTTTAACACCTTTTTTACTATGTCTGGATCGACCGACTCTATGGACACGCCACCAAGCGCTTTTTCCAGTAGACGTTTACCCAAATTAATCGCATCATCACGTCGCAAGTTCTTGATGAAATGCCGAATGTTAGTTCGAGCCTTACTCGTTGTCACAAAACTAAGCCAACCGGGGTTAGGCTTAGCGCCTGGCGCAGTAATTATTTCGACGGTTTGGCCGTTGCTCAACTCACTCGATAACGCACTGATCTTGCCATCAACTTTACAAGCAATGCAGCTATTGCCAACGTCAGTATGTATCGCATAAGCAAAATCAACTGGTGTCGCCTTTTTGGGTAACTCGATAATATTTCCATTGGGAGTAAAAATGTAAACTTCGTCTGGAAACAAATCGATTTTGACACTTTCTATAAATTCTAGTGAATCACCCGTATTTTTTTGTAGTTCAAGTAAATTACGCATCCACTCTCGCGCTCTAATTTCGGCACGATTGATATCATTCCCACTCTTATACAGCCAATGTGCGGCAACACCATTTTCAGCCATTTGATCCATCGTGGTTGTTCGTATTTGAACCTCAATATGAAGCCCATGTGGACCTTTTAGTGTGGTATGCAGCGACTGGTAACCGTTTGCTTTAGGAATGGCAATGTAATCCTTAAATCGACCCGGCACCGGACGATACAAATTATGAAGCTGCCCTAAAACGCGATAACAATTATCTTCTGAGTCCGTCGTCACCCTGAACCCGTAAACATCCATAATGTCATCAAAAACTTTGGTTTTTTCACCAACTTTCTCGAGCATTTTTTGGTAGATACTAAATGGAGACTTTTCCCGCCCTGTGACATCGGCAACAATGTGTTCTGTATCGAGTCGGCTCTGAATGTTATTGCAAATACTCGAAACAATTTCCTTTCGATTCCCGCGAGCTTTCTTGACCGAGTCTCTGATCACTCGATAACGCATTGGGTGTTTGGCTGCAAAACCGAGCTCTTCCAACTCTTGCCGAATGGCATACATACCAAGACGGTTAGCGATAGGGGCATAAATTTCTATGGTTTCTTTCGCGATTCTTCGCTGTTTATCGGGACGCAAAGAGCCAAGCGTGCGCATATTGTGAAGCCGATCAGCGAGCTTAATAAGAACTACTCGCAGGTCTTCAACCATGGCCATCATCATTTTCCGAAAGTTTTCAGCTTGCGCTTCTTCTCTGGAACGGAATTTAATTTGCGTGAGCTTACTGACGCCTTCAACTAGGTCAGAAACTCGCTCTCCAAACTTATCAGTGAGCTCTTCAGCGGTGACTTCGCAATCTTCAATGACGTCATGGAGTATGGCAGCCATGATCGTTTGATGATCAAGGTGCAAGGAAGCAAGGATTTTTGCAACAGCGACAGGGTGAGTAATGTAAGGGTCGCCGCTTGAACGCAATTGCCCGTCATGGGCGTCGCGAGCAAGCACGTAGGCCTGCTCGACTTCTTGAACTTGTGAGGCATCTAAGTAGCTTTGTAACTGCTCTTTTAATCCGCTAAACAGATACACTAGATCCTCCTAAAGAACTCCCGGATTATTCTTCAATAATCTCGCTAGTCTCTTCAACTGCTGAAGCACCAAGGCGGTCAACATTATCTGCGCTCACCAAGTTTTCTTCGATTTCACGCAAAGCCACAACAGTTGGCTTATCATTATCCCAATCAACCATAGGATCTTTGCCGCCAGTTGCTAATTGGCGTGCGCGCTTTGAAGCAACCATAATTAAATCAAAACGATTGCCTATTGTATCAACTGCGTCTTCTACAGTAACTCGTGCCATTGGTAACTCCCAACCGGTTATTCATCATCTAACTTAAATCTATGCGCCTAGCTTAACTTAATTTTAGCTGAAAAAAACAGCCACAGGGCGCAAAAGGCCGCATAGTTTACCCTAATTTTTCAGTTAGTCCAAAAGATTGACTAACAAATGAGCGAATTTTTGCTTTTGGCGGGACAATTTCTGACGTTCAGCCACAAGAATCGACTTTAGCTCCTCCAGCGCAACCTCAAAATCGTCGTTAATCACTAAATAATCATACTCGCTATAATGTGACATTTCGCTTTTAGCTGCTTGCATTCGCTTGTCTATCACCGCGGCGTGATCTTGGCCTCTCGAATCCAAGCGATTTTGCAGCGCTTCTTTGGATGGGGGCAAAATGAAGATTGACAAGCTTTCGGGTAATTGCTCTCTAATCTGTCGAGCACCTTGCCAGTCGATTTCCAGAATCACGTCAATTCCCTGACTTAATTGCTCTTGGATAGATGCCTTGCTGGTTCCATAGTAGTTACCAAAGACTTCAGCGTGTTCAAAAAAAGCCTTGTCTTCGATCAACTTGCCGAAAGCCTCTAACGACACAAAGTGATAATCGACTCCATCAGTTTCGCCCTCGCGTCTATCGCGGGTCGTGTGTGAAATTGACATCTCAACCGAGGAAAGTTCAGCGATTAGTCGTTTAAGCAAACTGGTTTTGCCCGCACCAGACGGTGCCGACACAACATATAAATTTCCGGTGGCTTGATTTACTTCACTCATTGGTTACTCTACTAATCGTTTCAGTCTTGCTGTTTCTGTGAGCTTTGTTGCGTACGCTGCCTGACAGTTGCCTGTCAAAGCATCAGTTTAAGTTTATTTGCATTTTATTCGATATTTTGGATTTGCTCTCGCATCTGCTCAATCAACACTTTTAACTCAACTGAGGCGGCTGTCGTCTTAGCATTGATTGATTTTGAACCGAGCGTGTTTGCCTCGCGATTAAGCTCTTGCATCAAAAAGTCCAAGCGTCGACCTACTGAACCACCCTTTTTGATTAACCTGCCCACCTCGTGAATATGCGTATCTAAGCGATCAAGCTCTTCATCAACATCGATTTTTTGCGCAATTAAAACCATTTCTTGCTCGAGTCTTTGTTCCTCTAATTCAACTTGAGCTTCTTCGAAACGAGACAAAATCTTATTCTTTTGCCATTGAATAATCTCCGGCATCTCCTTTCGTACCAAGGCAACCTGCTCTGTCATTCCTTGTAAGCGCTGGTTGATAATGTCGGCTAAACTATTTCCTTCTCTCTCACGCATTTGGATCAATTGATCAATACCAGCATCTAGCTCGGCTAATAGTTCAGCTTCCATTTGCTCACTATCGACTTCTGCAGACTGAATAACGCCAGGCCACGATAAAAAACGCGTCAAGTTAGGTTGTTGAGTAACCCCAGTAATTAACTCCAACTCTTCATAGGATTTAAACAATGATTTAACCAGCGCCTTATCGATAGTCAAATCACCCGTTTCAGAATTAGCGGTATCAATTCTTAAACTGCAGTCAACTTTGCCACGTTGCAATTTTTTACGAAGCTTTTCCCTAAGTTTAAATTCTAAATAACGATAGGCTTCCGGTAACCGAAAATTAGTTTCCAAAAATCGACTGTTAACAGAGCGAATTTCCCAAGCACCAGTTCCCCATGTTTTTTCAATGGGTTGGCGCGCAAAAGCGGTCATACTTCTTATCATACTGACACCTTTGGATGGTCTTAAAGTAAGCGGCATATCAAAAAATTTGATATTTATGCCTAAGTACAGGGTGTAATATGTCGATTGTACCTATGTGAAACCTAAACAACAATAAACCTGAACTCTTGGCTGTAGAATTCGTCGTTGCTGTGTTCAAGTTATTTCCGGAAAACGTGTCAATCGAGACTAGATTTAGTTACAATCCCTGCTCTTCGTTTACTCTAAGAGGCAGAGATACATGCGTCCAAGCGGCAGAACCAGTAACCAACTTCGACCCATTCAAGTGACTCGACAATTCACCAATCATGCTGAGGGCTCAGTATTGATAGAAGTCGGCGAGACGAGAGTTTTGTGTACCGCAAGTGTAGAAGCCGGCGTCCCTCGGTTTTTAAAAGGTAAAAATCAAGGTTGGTTAACCGCCGAGTATGGCATGTTGCCCAGAGCGACGCATACCAGAAATAGTCGCGAAGCTGCTCGCGGAAAACAAAGTGGACGAACTCAAGAGATCCAACGATTAATCGGCCGCTCGTTAAGAGCCGCGGTTGATTTAAGTTTACTCGGTGAAAATACCATCACTATCGACTGCGATGTCCTGCAAGCTGACGGTGGAACCCGAACAGCGTCAATCACCGGTGCGTGTATTGCTTTGGTTGATGCGCTCAATGCAATGGTACGCAAAGGTACAGTCAAAACTAATCCGCTTAAGCACATGATTGCAGCTATCTCAGTTGGAATTTATCAAGGTACGCCGGTGTTAGACTTGGATTATGCTGAAGATTCATCAGCAGAAACAGATATGAATATCGTGATGAATGAAGACAAAGGCATTATCGAACTTCAAGGTACCGCTGAAGACGGCGCTTTTAATGCGGACGAACTTAACGAAATGATGCAGCTTGCCCATCATGGCATTAGTGAGATAATCGAGATCCAAAAATCAGCATTGAGTTAATAAAGATCCACTTGCCACGTCAGTTTAAATTGCCCTCTAACTGACATGGCTCTATATCGCTTGACTCTCTTCAACTTGTTTCCTTGTGACGAGACTCGATTGCCTCGTTAAGCACGCCTCTTTAATTGAGGCTTTTTATGCATCCTCTTTTGAGATTGTCAGTGGTGCAAATGATTGACATGTTGGCATGAGCTCAATTCGATTGATATTCACATGCGCAGGTTGATTCGCACACCAAAATACACTTTCTGCGATATCCGTCGGCGTTAACGGTTCGACACCGGCATATATACTGTCCGCCTTGTTTTTGTCACCATGGAACCTCACGAGCGAGAACTCACTCTCAGCTAAGCCGGGCTCAATGTTAGTAACTCTTATACCGGTGCCAGCCAGATCCGCTCTCAAGTTTAAGCTAAACTGAGCAACAAATGCTTTGGTTGCCCCATAGGCGTTGCCACCTGGATAGGGGTATGTTCCCGCAATCGAGCCTATGTTGACTATATGTCCTTTTTTTGCAGCCACCATATCGGGTAATAACGCCCGAGTCATCTTGACCAGTCCAGTGATATTGGTATCAATCATTGTCTGCCAGTCGTTGAGATCAGCCTTATCAGCAGAGTCTAAACCCAGTGCTAACCCAGCATTATTCACTAACAAATCAACGCTCAAGTCTTGTGACTTTAAGGAATCAACCAACGCTCGAATATCTGCGTCTTGTCGAACATCAAATCCTTTGATCTGGCAGTTGGCTTCACCAAGTTCTTTTTGAAGAGACTCGATTCTGTCGACTCGACGGGCAAGTGCCACGATTTGCCAACCATTTTGGGCAAGCTTTATCGCTGTTGCCCGACCAAAGCCTGAACTTGCTCCTGTTATTACCGCTAATTTTCTCGAAGATTGAGTCATAGGTTTACCTGTTTAGGTCGAATTAGAAAGATTGTATTGGTGTGATTTATACGACAAAGTCATTCATTAGACTAGCGCTTGCGTACTTTATTTTTTGTTTAGCCTTTGGAAACGATTAAAATTTCGGTAGACTTCGCTTAATTAAACAACAATCAAAATTAGAACGCTATGGCCACCTATGCCATCGGTGATATCCAAGGATGTTATCAAAGTCTCCAGAAACTATTACAAAAAATCGCCTTTGACCCAGCAAAAGATGAAATTTGGTTAGTCGGCGATTTAATCAATCGTGGTCCGAGTTCACTGGAAACTCTCAGATTTGTTTTTGAGCATAAGCAATCCATTCGATGCGTGCTTGGCAATCATGATTTACATTTTTTAGCGGTCGAATCTGGCGCCAAGCAAGCAACTAGAAAAGACACGTTTAATGACATCCTGGCGGCAGAAGATCGCCCCAAACTAGTCAATTGGCTCCGCAAACAACCTTTGTTTTATTATGACGCGAGATTAAACACTGCCATGGTGCATGCAGGTGTTCCTCCCCAATGGAAATTACAAAAAGTCATCGAATATGCTTACGAAGTCAGCCTGTGTATTCAATCCAATCGAGCCAAGGAATTCTATGCAGCCATGTATGGCAATACACCGAACATTTGGTCCAAGAAATTAACCGGTATGAAACGGCTAAGAGTAATCACCAATTACCTTACTCGCATGCGTTACTGTCGAGCAGATGGCTCTTTAGAATTGACTGAAAAGGTCCCTGTCGGCCAACAGCCTCCAGAATTAATTCCATGGTTCGAAGTTGCACGCAAACCATTGGGCTGTGAATTAGTCTTTGGGCATTGGGCGTCATTGCAAGGCCACTGTTATACCAATGGTGTCTATGCACTCGATACTGGTTGTGCGTGGGGAGGCTTATTGACCGCTTTGCGACTTGAAGATAAAGAGTATTTTCAAGTTAAATCTAAAGAGTTTTACGAGCAATTTACTTTCGGTAAATAACCGAAAACAGGAAAAAATTGAGTTTTAAATGACTAGTGCTATCGAAATTTATGTCGGCAAAACAGCAAAGCAAAAGCTCCTAGCCGAAGGCCTAAAGCCGGACCACTTCGATGTTGTGGCGGGCGCTTCTGGTGGACCTAAATGGTTTACCCTGTTCGGTTTAGATAAGTATTTATTTGGTGAGTTTTTTGCGAATCGGGACAAACCTATTTATACCATCGGCTCTTCAGCAGGCTCATGGCGTATGGCATGTTTTGCTCAAAAAGACCCTGTTGCTGCGATTGAGCGGCTTGCGCATTATTATTCTACCGAAACTTATTCCGAAAAACCTGATGTTCATGAAATCAGCGACAAGGCCCATTTATTACTCGAAAAAGTCCTCGGCGAAACAGGCGCCGAAGAAATTGCAACCAACCCAATTATTCAAAGTCACTTTATTGTTGCTAAAGCCAAAGGATTAAATGCGAGCGAAAATAAATATGTTCAGCTGCTTGGGTTGATCACTGCCGCAACCGCCAATATATTTTCAAGAAATACCATCCAGCATTTTTTTGATCGTTATATTTTTCATACTCAAAACGAACACTTCTCCAAAAGTTACTTCCAATTCTCCGATCTACCAACTCATTATCAAACGCTCACACGAGCTAAAGTTCATCACACATTGATGGCATCTGGGTCGATACCACTGGTACTTCGCGGTATCCAGGATATTCATGATTCACCTGAAGGCGTCTACCGTGATGGAGGAATAGTCGATTACCACCTGGATCTCGATTTCAATTCCAGTGGACTTGTGCTCTATCCTCACTTTTTTCCTAAAGTAAAACCTGGTTGGTTTGATAAGGGATTGAGGTCACGCAATGCTTCTATCAATAACTTCGACAAAGTGGTGCTAGTAACGCCTTCAAAATCTCATGTAAAACGTTTACCCTTCGGCAAGATTTCAGACCGTACCGACTTCGAAAAGCTTGATGAGAAAACTCGAATCAATTACTGGACTGAAGTACTCGATAAGAGCCACCTCATGGCGGAGGATTTTAAAAGATTGAGCGAAAAAGGCGTCAGTGAGTCAGATTTAATCGATATCGCTACGATTCTCTAATAAAAAAGCTTCGCCAGTCAGGGAATGAACTGACGAAGCGACCTAACAATAGGGTTTAAAACTCATTCTCTTCTTGCCAACGTTTCATTTTCGCGATTCGTCTTTGTTTCATTTTCTCGAGCTTTACTTTTTGCGCATCAGTTAAGGTGGCTAAGATTTGTTTTTTAACATGAGCCATACGAATCATTTGCTCTGCTCTTAACTCGGCAGCTTGTGCAACTAACACCTTAACACCCGCTTCATCGACAACCTCTTCCTGCAACGCTTGGCGGATTTGCTGACGTAATGCTTTGCCTGTCTCACGATTCGCTTCGGCAGTTGCTTGATTGCTGTCTCTAATTGACTTAATCGTAGCTTTTTGATCGTCACTCAGATCAAGCGCAGATAAGGCACGCATAATTTGAAATTTCTTACGCTCATGGTGGCGTTGCATTTTATGTTCAAACAGCTCGAGTTCAGCGTCGGTCGAACCCTGTGCTACTGCTATAGGAGATCCCGTTGCACCGGCTAAAAGTGTTGCTAACATCACTGTAGTTAAAAGTGTTTTTCTCATGCTCTTTTCCTCATAGTAGATACAGACATTGGTTGTTACAGACTGTGGTTGTTACTCGACTCATCAAAATCTGTGATTGCGTCATTTAACTGGCTACCAGTTTATCGTGCTCAACGCAAAGTAACGTCAAGCCTATGTAAAGGTTATGTAAAGATAAGTAACTGCACGAAAAACAGGTATTTTTCTGTGTTAAACTGAATAAAAGTAGTGAAGATATCCTAGGTTAATATGAAGATCCTAATAGCCGACGACGACAAAGAGCTTTGTCATTTGTTGAATGACTACCTCTCTCAAGAAGGTTTTCAAGTTGAAATGGTTTACGATGGTGAATCCGCTATTCGTGCGACTTCAAAAAGAGATTATGATCTAATGATTCTGGATGTCATGATGCCCCAAAAAAACGGCTTCGAAGCGCTTGGTGAAATTCGTCAACGATCGGATTTACCGGTTATCATGTTAACGGCTCGAGGCGAAAAAATCGATCGCATCGTCGGTCTTGAAATGGGTGCAGATGATTACGTCGCCAAACCTTGTGATCCAAGAGAACTCGTCGCGCGAATTCGCGCGGTGACAAGAAGAACTCAGCAACTGCAATCCCCTAAACAAGAGACCACTAAATTTGACATTGACGGTCTCCATCTCGATTTAGGTAATCGACAGGTGCTCCTCAATGGCGAAGCGATTGAATGCACAACAACAGAATTTGAAATTCTTGGTTTGCTGGTAAGGAAAGCTGGGACTTTAGTCACTAAAGAAACCATTAGCGAAGTGTGTCTTGGTAAAAAGTTGCAAGCCTTTGATCGTAGTATTGATATGCACTTAAGTAATCTAAGAAAAAAACTCGGCGATTTGTCAGCACAAAAACCACGTATCAAAACCGTTAGAGGAAGTGGTTATCAATATCTCGTGTGGGGAGAGTAAATGACCACCGCGACAAACTCGAATAATCCAACCATTCGCAAACGCTTCAAGCTCAAATTGTTTTGGAAAATCTTAGGCTGGTTTTGGTTAACGATTGTCGTTTTGATCACGCTATTTTCTTTTATCGCTTATATTAATAGCGGTAAAGTTCATTTTAGGGTACTACCTCCACCAATAATGATGGAACTCGAAAATGCAACCGTAAAAGCGCAGAACTATTTTAATCGGACGGAAACCAGACAAGGTCGGTCAAAACGCCGTATGCGCGAAGTATTTATTCTGAATTCTCAAGGAGAAGAATATTTAGGTAGGCCTGTACCAGCAATACTGAGTGAACTTCACTCGCGCGTTCAAAGAGCCGATCGACCGTTAACGGCGTTTAGAAAACAAGAGGCTTTCGTCGGCGGTCTGCCATTACAAATTCAAGGCGAACCCTATCGGTTATACATGCAGCAAAGAAGCCGTATGTTTAGCGTTCACTTAGTAAGAAGTTTCTTTAGAGACATAACCAAAACCCTACTTTTTGCGGTGTTTGTAATAAGCTTTCCAGTCAGCTTTTTATTATCTTGGGTTATTACTAAACCGATTAGACAATTTCAACTAGCAACTCAGGAAATCAAAGCCAATTTAGCAAACCGTAGCAACTTGGTAAAACTCAATAATCGCTCCGATGAATTTGGGGAATTAGCACAAGATTTCGAAGATATGGCGAATCACTTAAGCCGCTTACTCTCGTCGCAAAAACAATTAGTCAGTGACGTGTCCCATGAACTCCGCTCGCCACTTTCACGACTCAAAATTGCGTTGGGGTTAATGGAGAAAAACTCGCAAGACAAAAATATCGAAAGAATCAAGTTGGAAGCGCGACGCATGGAAGACATGCTGGAAAACATTCTTACGCTTTCGCGCTTGGATGCAGACGAGATCGATACTCAAAAAGAGCCTTGTGATTTGTCCAAGATTGTTCAATCAGTAATCAACGATGCGCAATTCGAGGCAAGTGAAGCTTCAATCAATATTAAGTCACAAATTCTGCCAAATTGCGATTTACGCGGAGTCCAGGAAGCGCTGTATAGTGGCATCGAAAACATTATCCGAAATGCGGTCAGGTATACCGGGCAAGGCGGTACAATAACCATAACGCTTGAAAATACCGATGACCACTATCTTTTGACGGTTGCAGACTCTGGCCCAGGTGTACCTGAAGACGAACTTGATAGCCTTTTCGAACCCTTTTACCGAGCAGAATTCGCTAGAACTCGCGAAACGGGTGGTGTTGGTCTGGGCCTATCAATTGCCAAGCGCGCTTTCGCACTTAACGGTGGCACGATTACCGCCAAAAATATTGAGCCTCATGGACTGGCCATTTTAGTCTACTTTAAAACCACTTAGCTCGAATCGGATAAGTTAACGCCTCGCGCAGTTGACCTAAAACTTAGACATAATAAACAGTCGAAGTCATCACTTTGCCCATTAGATGCATCATTGATTTTACCGGTGCAGGAAGATCGGCTCCACCAGCCGCAACTGCCACAGTCGCATGATGCATCTCATCCTCTTTCATTTGCTCTAATATCGCACGACTTTCATGATCGCTTTGCGGCAATTTTGCGAGATGACTTTGTAAATGTCGGACAACCTGATGTTCCGTCTCAGCCACAAACCCAAGGCTCCATTTGTCACCAATAGCGCCCGCAACCGCGCCGATCGTGAATGAACCCGCATACCATAATGGGTTAAACAAACTAACCCGACTATCCAGTTGCGAGAGACGGTTGGCGCACCACTCTAGGTGGTCATTCTCTTCAGCGGCTGCCTGCTCCATTTTCTCTCGAACTTCAGGTAGACGAGCAGTCAAGGCTTGTCCCTGATAAAGTGCCTGAGCGCAAACCTCACCGCAATGATTGATTCGCATCAAACCAGCAGAATGTTTTGCTTCCTCAGACGTTAGTTCACTGGTGTCAGCATTTTTTGCCGGACTGGGGCGAGAGGTTACTTGATAACCGCCGGCGATGGTTTTTAAGGCGTTGTCGGCTAGCATCACTAACCGATCACTAAAACTAATGTTACGCATCTGCTAGACACTCTGAGAAAAGAGACTAAAATAGCTGTGATCTCCCGCTTAAGCGGTGATCACGATCATAATAAAAGGCCAATATTCTATCACTTCTTGCAGTTTGCCTGATAATAGAATTTATTTCGTCAAGGAATTGTAGCAGTATGAGTGGAAAAACTGATTTTAATGACCTGCACCTCTTGGTTAAATCAGGTAATCCGATAATCACTATTGAAACCCATGAAGAAAAGCGGGTGCTCAACCTGTTGGGCGATATCGCTTCTTTTATCAACAAGCCTCTTTTTTGCTGGGACCATGTTGATGGTATCAGGCGTATCGATCTAGCGCATGATTTAGCCGAAATCGAAAATACTCATGATCCCCTCGAAGCCTTATCTGAGATAAAACGCTCAGTGCGGCCCTGTATTTTTGCGCTATGTGATTTTCATCCTCACTTTGATGATGCACCCAGAGTTGTTAGGTTGCTTAAAGAAATCGCTCAAAATCATATCGAAGTCAAACATACCATCGTTTTTGTCTCACATGCCCTCGATTTGCCACCAGAGGTAAAACGTTTTTCAGCTAGTTTTCAACTGTCTTTACCCAATGAGTCGCAACTCGAATCCATTATTCGCGAGGAAGCAAAGCGATGGTCCAAAGCAAACGACGGACAAAAAGTTAAAACTGATAGTGCTACGCTAAAAAAATTAGTCAGAAATTTATCAGGTATGACATTTGCTGATGCAAAAACTTTAATTCGCAACGTTATCAGCGATGGCGCGATCACTGAAGACGAGTTACCAGCCATTAATAAAGCAAAATTCGAATTACTCGATATGGACGGCGTATTGAGCTACGAATATGAAACATCCAAATTTGCGGAGGTCGGTGGCCTCAATAACCTTAAAACGTGGCTGAAACAACGCGAGGCAGTATTCCTCAATCGTGATATACCGCTTGATCCACCTAAAGGGCTGATGCTGGTTGGTGTTCAAGGCGGTGGAAAAAGCCTCGCAGCGAAGTCCGTTGCTGGAATGTGGGGGCTTCCACTACTGCGCTTAGATTTCGGCGCACTTTATAATAAATATCATGGTGAAACCGAAAAAAATCTTCGAGAATCACTAAAAATGGCTGAGTTAATGGCGCCATGTGTACTCTGGATGGATGAAATCGAAAAAGGAGTTTCCGCTGGAGAAAACGACGGTGGCACTTCGCAGCGAGTTTTAGCAACTTTGCTGACTTGGATGGCGGAAAAACAACAGCAAGTCTTTATCGTCGCTACCGCGAACAATATTTCCAAACTTCCTCCAGAATTGATGCGTAAGGGGCGTTTAGATGAAATCTTTTTTGTCGATTTGCCTGACTTTGAGGCACGAACAGAAATTTTTCGGATTCACATTACAAGACGTGACCAAGATACAAACAAAATTGGATTAGCCAGCTTAGCAGAAGCAAGTGAGGGATTTACTGGTTCCGAAATTGAGCAAGCTGTCGTTTCTGCTTTGTACCAAGCCTACGGAGAAGGAAAACCTCTATCGACTGACTCAATTATTAGTGCTATCAAGCAAACCAGACCTTTGTCTGTGGTTATGGCGGAAAAAATCCAAGCCTTGCGAGATTGGGCAAAAGAAAGAACGGTTATGGCAAACTAAATCAAGGCTTGCTGATGATCCACGCTAAAGCCTCTTGATAGTTGTCAAATATCCGCGACTCATAGCCAACCTCTTTTGCAAGTAACAAATAGTCTCGCATAGATTGTCGAGTGCACGGGTCGGAAACAACATGAGCACTTTTAACGCCTCGCTCAACATAACGAACACTCTGCTCTCGCTTGGCGATCTCTAACAAATCATTGCAAAAGACAAGCGCTTCCTTACACTCGGAGACGTCCCATATTTCGTTTACCTCCGGCGTATAATCATTGGAAGCATAGATTTCTTCGATCAGCTCGAGAATTTCGCGTTTCGAAAACGGGCCACTGACTTTGATGTCAATGAAGTTTTGCGCTCGATGAAATTTATATTTAGCCCACATCGACAGATTCCAAAGTGTTACCGATTTTAAATTCAATGAACGATTCGTTTGATCCAGCTTACAACGGATTCAAAAGTCTTGGGCATATTATTATGCCCTAAGTGCGAATAAAGTATATATTCGTATTCATGTCCAGCCTCAGATAACCGATCGAGTCTTTGGATAGACAAATCTACGGGGATACTTCCATCTCTGCCACCAAAAATCCACAGGCCAGGCACATCCAAATGCTGTAAATGATCACTGGGATTCGAGTCTTTACCCAAAAACTTGGGCCAGCGATATTTTTCAGTACGCGCATTTAAGGCTTCTTGAAAGCTCGGAACCCGGCCACCAGCATCAACACCATCTCTGTCAGCTGTATATCGGCTAAAAATATCTTCCTCGCTTACTTTGCACACTGGCGCACTCCAAAGCGCGATAAAGTCGAGTTGACCACTCTTTTCTGCCGCAATAGGCACAATCCAACCCGCTTGACTAATTCCAGTATAGCCTAGGGCAAGGCCTTGCGTTGTAGGGTGCTTTCTAAGCGCTTCAAAAGCGGCAAGCGCATCATCCGCTAATAAATTAATATTTTTTTCACTCACGCTTTGTTGACTTTCGTAAACGCCACCCGACTCGCCAACCCCTCGTTTGTCGTAGACTAAAGTAATAATACCGTTATCCGCAAATCGCTTAGCCCAATACAGATTTCTTTTCTGAGGGCCCGAGCCATGGACAAAAACGACTGCGGCAATCGGTGAGCGCTTAGTGGGTGCTACGATTGAACCGGTTAATCTTACTTGGCGGCTTTGAAACTCGATTGTTTCAATAGAAAACTCGGCGGCATCAATATTGCCGTTTATCAATACTAAAGCAAAAAACAAAAGCCTGATGGTCATCGATAATGCTCCTCTGAAAATCATCTAATTGATCAAAGTGCATTTCAATTGATATTCTCTTAAACCACTTTTGCCTGTGTTTCAGGATTAATCAATATGTCCTTCAATGGCAAAAAATATCGAGCGTGGTTCTCCGACAAAATAACGGTCATTGCCAAAAGCGAAATCGGCCCGCTCTGCATAAAGCTCATCCGTTAGATTCGTCAGCCTAACGACACTTGACCAGTCTTGGTTCCACTGATAACGGAACCTGAGGTTCAGCAAGTCATGACCTTCATAATCACGAGTGTTTTCAGGATTGGTATAATACTCATCTATATGTACCCACTCTAGCTCAGCGCGCATTTGATTAGGCAATTGCCAAATCAATTGTGCACTGGCAAGTAATTCAGGAGCGGTATCAATGTCGTTACCTTTGATCTGCACATCACCTATGCCACGCAAATCAACGTTATTCTCATAACGATGTTGCGCATAGGCAATATTACTTTGTAGCTTCCAGTGTTCAGAAAGTTTACGTCTTATTGAAAATTCTATGCCCTTATGGCTCGTTTTAGCGCCTGTAACGATTTCTCTATCGCTATTTTGAAATATGACATCGCTTTTTGTCATCGAGAACAGATTAACTTCCCAAAAATTTTCAGAGGGCATATTTCTTAAGCCCACCTCAATCGATCGAGCGGATTGCGAGTCAACCTCGGAAACAAGCTGGCCATTCTGCAATCGATAGAGTTCGGTTGCTTGAGGCACTCGAAAACCTTGATCAAGTTTTAGGTAACTAAATAGATTGTTGCTTGTTTGATACCCCAAAGAAACCGTCATTGAAAAGTCGTCGAAACTATCTCGACGGTCCCCGGGGCGTGTGTATCGACATCCGCCAAAGCCACAAGCCGTGCCATCATCACGAGAGTTTCCATCTAGCATCAAGTTGTCGTAGTCATACTCTAAGTAATCGAATCGTCCACCAACAAGCAACGACCAGTCTTGATTAAGTTGTTTATTCCAATTGGCATAGATAGCGATAGACTGAGCATCGACTTGATAATCATAGTGCTGTCCTTGAGGTAATACACCATCAAGAAAGGCGGAACCTGAGTCAGTTGGGTTCGGTTGATATTGTCTCAAGTAAGCGTCTGTTAATTCGCTTTCAGCACCGAAAACCCAAGTCGTGTCGTCTTGTTCGATTGCTCCTTGCCAACGGATACCAAAACTATCATGACCATTTTCTTCAATTGGTTGACCCGGAAGAAAGTGCATCAGGAATTCCATCTTATTTGTTCGCCAGTATGGCGTCAGCTGCCAAGAGTAGTTATCGATGGGTGCACTCGTAATTTTGGAATGGAGTCGGACAGACCGTGCATCTCGATAAGCTTCTGGAAACTGATTGGTTCGTTGAAAAAGTGGATTTTTATAGGCATCTTCACCTTGCTGCAAGAATCCAGCGGTTTCTTGATCAAGGTTACTTGCATTTAATACGGTATCAACCAATAAACGACCGAGCTCTACTTGGTGACGTAATGAAACCTTTTGTTGATCATATCCAGAGCTTTCTTTATACCCGCCATCCTGAGCAAGATTGACATTAAATAAAAAATCATAGTGATCGCCATGACTTTTTAACGAACGTTTGAGGCGCCAGTAATCATTGGGGCCGATTTCTAGACTGCCATCTAAGAAACCGTCTTTCGGTGATGGTGTTAAAACATTAATTAACCCGTGAATAGCATCCGAGCCATAGAGAGCAGAATTTGTTCCTCTTACAACTTCTATACGTCCTGCTTGCTCAGTATTCAAATCGAAGAGTTGATTGACGTTACAAAACCCTTTCCCCCTAACAGGAATACCATCTTCTAAAGTTAAGAACTCACCGCAGGAACCGGGCCCCGTAAAAACAGGAGAGCGGATTGCTGTAAGGTGCTCTTGACCGTTGCCTCGACTAATCCAAGTACCCGGTATTCGGGCCAGTGCCTCATTAATATGAATATGTGAAATATCGGCAATTTCAGAGTCAGTTAGGATACTCGAGTTATTCGGTAATTCCGCTAAATCAGATTGGACCCGTTGTGCAGTTATCACAAGCACTGGCTCATTAGTGTTAGCCTCATCGTTATTTTCTGAAGCACTCAACGGAGTTGCTGGAAAAAAAAGCAGAAAGGCACTCAACCCTAGAATTTTATTAGACAAATTTTTCACTTAAATATGCGTGTAAAAAAGGTGATTCATTATAGTCCACCAAACTATTTTGCCTAGTTCAATTTATATTTAGTTACTAAATAAAAAGCCGATCGTAGGACCGGCTTTTTGAGTTACTTTTGATTAATGAATCTCAATTTTCTTCAGTGTTTCTTGTGGTGCCTGTTTGGGTAAAGTTAAGGTTAAAATTCCATCTTTACTCTCAGCTTTAATATTCGCTTCGTCGATGGTTTCAGGTAACGAGAAACTGCGCGAAAAACTCCCATAAAATCTTTCTACTCGATGGTGTTTTTCATCAGTCACTTCAGACTTTCTCTCACCACTTAAGGTCAAAATTTTGTTATCCACTTCGACCTTAATATCTTCTTTAGGAATACCCGCCAATTCCGCTTTTATAACAAAGCTCTCATCGCTTTCAACGATATCGACTCTCGGTGACCAATCTTTCGAAAACGATGCATCTCTATCGGCTAACGCTCGACGCTGCACATCAAAAAAAGAATCCAACTCTTTAAATGGATTGATACGTAACATATTCATAAGAATCTCCTCAGAAATTTAAAATAAAATTAACAATTATTCTGAACAAAAACTTTAACCGGTTACAGTGTTTCGTTGCTGTTAATAGTAATATGGGAACGCATATTTTAGATTCAAGGGAAGATAAAAATTTTTTTTACTTTTAGCGGTCTTTAATCCATTCGGCGACTTTTTTGGCGATAGGTTGAGGTTCTTGCATCCAGTTAAAATGTCCGAGCGAATCATCATTAAAATCGCGCTCATTGAGATGGTGATAATCAACCTTCGCCGGTGAAAGTTTATCACCTAAATGTTTCGCACTATGAGGCGGCGCCATCCAATCTTTTTCAATCGTTAAAATAAGCGCTGCGGATTGATGATTATTCTTTATTAAATTGATTTGATGCGGTTGACCAGCAATTCGATAGTCTCCTTTAACCACCGAATAAGACCAATCACTCATCACTTGCTTTGATTCGCGTCCTGCAAAGCCGAGTTTTTTTCCTGGATAGTAGCCAACGATATTGGCAATTATTCTTACTAGCTTAGCACCAACCCAAAGACCAACACTTTTGGGGAAAGGCCATCGTTTATAATGCGGTAACCCCGTTGCAACCCCTACTAAACCACTAATTTGATGTTGATTTTCAGCCATGTATAACAGCCCAAATTGACCACCGATCGAATGACCCACTAAGTAAATGGGATTACTCGGGTGAAGCTGTTTGACAAACTCAATCGTTGCAGGCAGGTCGAGGTTAAGAATTTCGTGATAACCATAGTCGATAGCGCGTGACGCCCGCACACTTGATGAACCCAAGCCTCGTATCTCAAACAGCCCACATGCTAATCCTTCGCTAACTAGTGCTTCAGCAAGTTTTCTGTAGTTGCGCGCAGACACTCCCATTGCGGGCAAACAAATGACAATTGGCTGCTGCGATGATTCTACCTCGCTGAGAAGTATTTCCGCTGAAACCCCATCTTTGGCCGTAACTCTATGATTTTTTAACAATTTTCAAATCTATTTCTAGTTGCATACCGACCATTCTATTGGAATTCAATGACTCCTCCAACCAGTTATTATCATTTAGCGAAATCCCTTAATTAATAGGGCTTGCAAAGGCATTACTTGATCGGTATGATCGCCCGTCCCATTAAATGGTGTATGGTGTTTGACCAAAATCAAAACCCTTAGAGGGTATAGAGGGCTCAAATGGCGATGCACAGTAAGTAAGAGTAAATATCATGAAAGCAGATATCCATCCAAAATATGAGACCATAACTGCGACTTGCAGCTGTGGTAATAAAGTTGAAGTTGGTTCAACTTTATGTAAAGACATCAGCCTGGACGTATGTTCAGCTTGCCATCCATTTTATACTGGTAAGCAAAAAATGGTTGATACTGGTGGTCGTGTTGATAGATTCCGTAAGCGTTTCGGTGCACGTTCACTTAAGAAGTAATTGTGACTTCAAAGCGAATACAAAAAAAGACGCCTTAGGGCGTCTTTTTTTATTTCTCGCAATTCAGGCTGGAGAGCTTAACGCGCACTAAAAAGAAGTGCGGCGATAGCTGCGATATTCCGGCATCCAATAGTTTTTCTCGACAGCGGCTTCAAGTACGGACGCCTCGACCTTAGTGGCAACCCCCTGCTCCATAGCCTTGAGACCAACTTGTACCGCGATATATTTGCTTACCTCACGGATATCGCCCAAATCAGGGAGCAAATTAGCATTTTCGCCTTTGACCAAGGGTGAACAAGCGGCTAACGCTTCGCTCGAAGTCATAAACATCTCATCTGTCACTCGGGTCGCTCCACTGGCGATAACACCCAATCCCACGCCTGGGAAAATATAGCTATTATTGCATTGTGCGATAGGATATGACTTGCCTTGGTAATCGACAGGTTCAAACGGACTACCTGTGGCAACAATTGCATTGCCTTCAGTCCAAGCGATGACATCTTTTGGCAAGGCTTCGACTTTTGAAGTTGGATTAGAAAGTGGCAACACAATTGGCTTTTCGCAACTTTCATACATCGATTTGACAACTTCTTCGCTGATTAAACCAGCCACGCCGGATACCCCGATCAAAATAGTCGGCTTGCTAGCTTTAACTAAATCAAGCAAACTAATTTTGTCACCACTACTGCTCCATTCAGCAACATCAGACTTCTTTTTAGCAAATTTTTGCTGAAAATCCCTGAGTGGTAGATCGTCGGTCAACAAGCCTTTACTACTCGTCAAGAATATCTGGCTGATCGCTTGTGTTTCAGAAATGCCATCCGCCACCATGTGGTCGATTATTTGTTCAGCAATCCCACAACCCGCGGATCCCGCACCAACAAAAACAACACGGTGGTCTTTAAGTGACGTGCCTTGTGAATGGCAAGCAGCGAGTAAAGTTCCAACAGTGACCGCAGCCGTCCCTTGAATATCATCATTAAAACAGCACAGTTTATCTTGATACTTTTTTAACAATGGCGTTGCATTTGCTTGCGCAAAATCTTCAAATTGAATCAAAGCATTAGGCCAGCGACGACGAACACTTTGAATAAATTGATCGACGAACGCGAAGTATTCCTCACCTTCTATGCGATTATGACGCCACCCCATATACAAGGGGTCATCTAATAGTTCTTGATTATTGGTTCCAACATCGAGCGCAACGGGTAAGGTGTAAGCAGGACTGATTCCGCCACAAGATGAATAGAGCGCTAACTTACCAATTGGAATCCCCATTCCGCCGATGCCTTGGTCTCCCAACCCTAAAATTCGCTCACTATCAGTCACTACGATAACTTTAACATTCTGTTTAGTCGCGTTTTGTAGCATATCATCAATTCTGTCGCGGTCAGGATAAGTGATGAATAGCCCTCTTTTACGTCGATAGATTTGTGAAAACTTCTGACAAGCTAAACCAACTGTTGGCGTGTAAATGATCGGCATCATTTCCACCAAGTGGTTATTAATAAGCTTGAAATAAAGCGTTTCATTAGTATCTTGAATATTCCGCAGATAAACATGTTTATCTAAATCATCTTCGAAGGCAGAAAACTGCTGGTAAGCGCGGTCGGCCTGTTCATCTATCGATTCGATTTTAGAGGGCAACAAACCTTCCAGATTGAAAGCTTGGCGCTCTTCTACTGTAAAAGCGCTGCCTTTATTGAGTAAAGGGGTTTCCAGCAGAACCGGCCCCGCATATCGGATATAAAGTGGTCTACTGCCTTTATTAGGTGTTGTCATAGTCGATTCTTAATTTCCTTCACACTCAGCTTAAGCTGATTATTTAATTATCCAAAAGTCTAGTTCAAGTGACGCCGAACCACAAAGTCTGCGGATTATAAGCCCGTTTTAAACATTAACCTATTACTTAATGTTATAGTGCGAGGCACAGTCACTCATTTCAAGTCACTAAAACCGCAGGGTTAGCAAGCACATTAACGTTTAAAACACCAAGTAGTTGATTGACAAATCATATTAAGATTAGGGATGTTCAGTTACCACTGGAGAAAATTCCACTCAGCTAACGCTTGAGAAATCTATATCCTTAAAGCACAATAGCTGGCCACTTTGACAGCCGAGAAAAACTCAGAGTTTATTAATCTTGTCGAAACCTAACGGCTCCACAACAAATCATGAAAAAGTTATCAGCGTCGCAGTCAATGTGCCGCTGAGGCGTTTGTTCGAGTATCGCTTAGCGGCGGATTATCCAATACCACCACAAGTTGGCCAGCGAGTTACCGTGCCTTTTGGCAAGCAAACCAAAACTGGCGTTATCCTTGCCATTTCCTCGTTTGAAGATTATCACGGTGATTTGCCAGTCGAGAAATTAAAATTTATAACGAGCATTCTCGATGAGCAAAGTCTCTTTGGCCCGTCCCTTTTAAAATTATATCAGTGGATGGAAAAGTACTATCACGCCCCCCCTGGCGAAATTTGGCAAACCATTTTGCCGAGCGAACTCGCTAAAGGAAAACCTGCAGAACGTTCACGCGATAGTATCTGGCAAATCACACAACAAGGCCGCGAAGCTTTGGCAGGTAATCAAGTAGCGAAAAATGCAATTAAACAAAAGCTGACGTTAGCGAAACTGAATGAGAACCGACACGGCATTCTCCATAGTAGGCTTGCTGATTATGATATCCAATATACTACCTTAAAAACGCTCGCCGGAAAGAACTGGGTGTTAAGAGACTTTATCGATGCGTTACCAATCGCCCATGACCAGATAACCAACTTACCCAACAATTTAGTGCTAACTGAACAACAAACTAAAGCCATTCAAGCAATCAGTCAATCACTTGAACAGTACCAAACTTTTCTGTTATTCGGTGTAACCGCATCAGGTAAAACCGAGGTTTATCTTAGACTGATTGAACAAGTGATTTTACAAGGAAAGCAAGCGCTAGTTTTAGTACCAGAAATTGGCTTAACACCGCAAACCCTCAAACGATTTAAAGATAGATTTAATGTAAATATCGTCGTTCTGCATTCTGGCCTTACAGACCAACAGCGGTTACAAAATTGGCTTCAAGCTAAAAGTGGCGACGCACAAATAATCATTGGTACTCGCTCAGCACTGTTTAGTGAGCTATTTTCTCCGGGAATAATTATCATTGATGAAGAGCATGATCAAAGCTTTCGTCAACAACAAGGCTTTCGCTATTCAGCACGCGACGTTGCTATGGTGAGAGCAAGCTTTGAAAACATTCCAGTCGTATTAGGCAGCGCCTCACCATCTCTCGAGTCTTTAATCAATGTTGATAAAAATAAAGTTAGAAGACTTGATTTGACTGAAAAAGCACAATCTCAAACTGATGTGAAATTTCGCATAATCGACTTAAAAAAACAGTCACTCATCAATGGTTTGTCGCGCGATCTCATTGCGGGCATACGTCATCACCTCGATGCCAAAAGCCAGGTTTTACTCTTCCTCAACCGTCGCGGTTACGCCCCCGTATTACTCTGTCATGAATGCGGTTGGAGTAGCCTGTGTCAACGATGTGATATTCACTATACCTATCACCATCAGAGCCACTACCTACAGTGTCATCATTGTGGTTCTAACCGGAAAGCCCCCACACAGTGTCCGCAGTGTCAAAGCGAGCAAGTGGTTCCCGTTGGATTAGGCACTGAGCGACTGGCAGAAGCAGTTACGGCGCTTTTTCCCGATGCTAAAATTGCACGTATAGATAGAGATACGACTCGCAGAAAATCTGCAATGAATGATTATGTTGACGCGATAAAAGGCGGCGAGATTGATATTTTAATCGGAACGCAAATGCTCGCCAAAGGCCACCATTTTCCAAACGTCACCTTAGTCGGTTTGATTGATATGGACGGCGCGCTATACAGCGCCGATTTTAGAGCACCAGAATATGCCGCTCAACTTATTACTCAGGTATCGGGGAGAACAGGCCGAAGTTCAAAAGCAGGTGAAGTGATCATCCAAACTCATCATAGCGACCACCCCATGCTGTCTCAGATCATCCACTCAGGCTATGCCACTTTTGCAGAATCCGCTATTGAAGAACGAGTCGAAGCGGAGCTGCCACCGCATAGTTTTGCGGCCATGTTTCAAGCTGAAGCACCATTTGTTGATCCGGTAAAAACCTTTTTGCAAGATACCAAACAAATTCTCGATCGTTATAGTAACTTGAAAGTGGAGCTGTTGGGTCCTTGTCCAGCGCTATATACGAAAAAGGCCGGCAAGTTTCGCTACCAACTTTTTTTACAATCAGTTAACCGAAATCAACTTCACCAATTGCTGAGTTTAACAATGAATGATATTGAGTCGCTTGCGTCCGCCAAAAAAGTCAGGTGGCGAGTTGAAATCGACCCCGTGGGCGACTCCTAACCACCCACAAAGATTTTTTGTTTGCTCGCTTCATCGCCTTGGAAACAACTTCTTCTCTAATACAAATCCAAACAGGCCTAGCAGCGTCAACAAAATACCAAAGACACTCAAAAATCGGTTTTCAATCCTGTCTTCATGGCGAGTATCAACCAGTCTGAAAGTCCTTGAGCCTCCCTCTACTGGCACATTAAAAATATCCCCTCGATAAATATCCGTGATTCGATAAACCTCATCAAGGCGTTGGGTCATTTCCCTGTCGATTTTGACTTGCTCTTCTCGGCTCATCGGCATCTGATGACGGTAGTTGCTAAAAATTTCTTTTGATTCTCCGGCAAGTACAATACCTTTAGATTGGTAATTGTATTGTAGTTCTGGAAATATCAAACCCATAAAACTAGAAGAAACTAGTACAATCCCAAAGGTTGTCATCAATGCGCTGGAAATTAACCAGCGACGGTTTTTACGAGAACTCGCTAGTTGCTGTTGATTGAGGTAGTTGGCGACTTCTGGTACTTGTCTGAGTTGGCGATGAACAACCGAACTGTCAACATCCTCTAACAATGATGCCGTATCAACTTGAAAGGCGTCGAGAATCATTTGAAAAATGTCAGCCGAAGGCGCCGATTTTCCATTTTCAAGTTTCGACAGATAAGACTGCTCGATCCCAATAGCCTCAGCCAATTGTGGTTGCGTCCACTCTTTGTCTTTTCGCAGTTGTCTTAGCTTTTCACCAAAATGCATAATTTTTCTCCTCAGAAATTTATCTAAACCTTTGATTCAGATAAATATTCTTGGAGATTCCTGAATAACTAAAAAGAAGAATATCAACGAATATTATAAAATAAACGGGAATATTTCTAAATGAGGCGATCGAGAAAAGACTCAGTTGTCACTATAGGCTTAATACATCAACTTTTTTCAACATCAAAGCGATAGAGTGGGTCAATCTGCTCTATTGAGTCGGTGGTAATATCGAGACTCTTAAGAATGCCATCTTTTATATCATAGATAACCCCATGTACCGCCAATTCATGGCCGTTTTTCCAGGCGTTTTGAATAATCGGTGTATGGCAAACATTTCTTACTTGTTGAACGACATTAAGCTCACATAAGAGATCAATCTCTTCTTTTTCATCACTCACTTCACCAAAATGTTTGTAGTGAGTGCGCCTAATATCCTTTATTGAGCGAAGCCAATTATCCACTAATCCATGCTCAGTGTTTTCAATCGCAGCCGCAATACCTCCGCAGCCATAGTGACCACACACAATAATATTATTTACCTTGAGAATATTCACTGAGTACTCAAGAACAGAGAGAGCGCTCAAATCGGTATGCTGAACAATATTAGCAACATTTCGATGGACAAAGACTTCACCCGGATCAAGGCCAATTATTGTATTCGCGGGAACTCGGCTATCAGAGCAACCAATCCACAAAAACTTTGGTTTTTGTTGTTTAGACAGTTTTTCGAATATACCTGGATGAGCGCCTTCAAACTCTTCTGCCCAGCGACGATTGTTTTCGAGTAATTGCTCTATTCTGTGACCCATCGGTTAAGACTCTCGGTTACTCATCATTTGAGAATACTTGGCCTGCGCATATTGTGTAATTGACCAATTAGACTAATGAGTAGCTTAAAATTGACCTTATTCTAACAAATAAAAAGTGGTTGTCTTGGGTTTTACAACTGCTCCGATGAACCGAGAGTAATTTTAACGAAAGCGCGATACAGACGAGTGAATGCTAAATGGTTAGTCGATGTTGTATTTGAGTGGTTGGAAAAAATATAACCCCAAAATAGTTGAGGGTGACCGAAGTCACCCTCATATGCTTTTCCTTCATCCAGTGAAAGCTTAGCTCCGTGCTATTTCCTTATACATCTTTCCTTGAATCGGGATTCCTTTTCCGTTTGTCCTTTAAGTCCAGCGTTATCCTTAACGCTTGGTGATAGATTAATCTCTCTGGATTATTTAACAATGCACTTTCTTAACTAAAAATTACCTATAAAAATAATGCCTTTGCAACAACTGACATTATCTCTATTAAATTCAACACCTTAAAAACATTAGAACTTACTAATAAACCAATATCTTTACCGAGAAAGCGTCATAAACCCAGCCGATTTACAGACATTACCTACAACCGCGTGAGAGATATCTCACAAAGAGAAAATTTAACCGCTAGGCAAATTACTGCTTTCTAATCAAACAGACTTAATAGACATTTTTATGTTCGCGTTATTTTTAAATTGGTCAATCGCCGCCATATCAATAATTTTATTTGTTCAGCTGATCTTTACGGTATTTTAGGAGAGTGATTCCAACAAAAATAAAAAGAAATGCGATTAAGCCAGAGTGGAAGCCAAAGAGCTCATAAAATAGCGGTACTATGTACAACACCACACCTAGCGCCAGCAACATCCAACCCGCTATGAGGCTTAACTTATTTTTGTACTCAGGCATAAGGAACTTGTAATTAAACGCTGTGATACTAGCGAGTATACTTTTATTCGGGTTTAAATAAAATGCGTTCAATCTCTTGAGCAGGCATTGGCTTGTAAAAATAAAACCCTTGTATAAATTCACAACCCAGTTCGGTCAGAAAATCGACTGTGGGTTTATCTTCCGCGCCTTCAGCGACTAACTGTAATTTGAGTCCATGGCCGAGCAAAACAATTGCGTTAACGATCGATTGTTTATTCTTATCTTCAAGAACATTGTTAATGAATGAGCGATCAATTTTTAAAATATCAATCGGTAACTTTTGTAAATATTTTAAAGAGGAATAACCAGTACCAAAATCATCGATGGCCACCGTGATACCTAACTCTCTAATCTGATTGAGGACAGCGGTGACATTCTCGAGATTTTCCATCAATATCGATTCAGTTATTTCGACCTCGAGGTATTGACCGCTTATATTATATTGAGAAAGAAGGCGTTCGATATGTTCGACTAAATTCCCCTCTGCAATTTGTTGTGCGGACAAATTGACCGATATACAAAAATCACCTGCACCGAGCTGACGCCATTTAACAATAGTCTCGCAAACCTTTTCAAGCACCATTAAGCCGACATCAGAAATTAAGCCCGCTCGCTCAGCAACGGGGACAAAGTCAGCCGGAGAGATCGCAGAACCTGTGACTGGAAACCATCTTAATAACGCTTCCATTCGTTTGATCGTTTGACCTTGAGTCTCAACTTGTGGTTGATAAAAAACCGTTAATTCTTGATTGGCAATCGCCTGCCTTAATTTATTCTCTAGCTCTAACTGAAAATGAGCGAGCCGTTCCAATGGGCTATCAAAAAACTCATAGTTACTACGACCTTGTTCCTTCGCATGATACATTGCCATATCCGCTTTTCGAATAAGCTCCTGGGGTTCAGTGTCATCACGAGGATACATACTCACGCCGATACTCGCCGAAATATGGAAATGTTTATCCATAATCTCGTAAGGCTGAGAAACCGAGTCAATGATCCTACGAGAAGTTTTCGCAGCAATACGGGAACTTTTCACACTATCCAACAAAACAACAAACTCATCGCCACCAAAACGCGCTAAAGTGTCATGTTCTCGCAAACAATCACGAATTCTTTGAGCCACTTCCTTAAGTAACTCATCGCCAACTTGATGACCTTCAGTGTCATTGACCTTTTTAAAATGATCAAGATCGATGAACAACAATGCGATCATTTCGTTTTTTCGCTCACTTAATGCAATCGAATGATTAATACGATCGAGTAACAACACTCTATTTGGGAGTCCCGTTAAACTATCGTGAAATGCCTGATATTGAACAAGCGCTTCATTCTCTTTTATTTGAGTCACGTTTCTGAAACACCAAACTCGACCGACTAGCTCTTCACCACTAAACTGAGGAGTTGAGTGATATTCAAAAAGCCTATCATTCGAAAATTCAATCACACCAAACAGGTTGTTTTTAGGAAAAGATTTTAGGCGCCTTAATTCATGTAAGAACTTACTCGGATCAGCTAATATTTTACGAAACATATAAGCGATATGCCCCTTGCTATATTCGCCGCCGGATTCTTTCAGTTTTAGAATTTCTCTTGCTGTTTGATTGTAACGAACCAGTCTTCCTTTTCTATCAAATGCAAATATTGCCTCACCAGTAGCGTCAAAAATTCCATCTAAGACTGCAGCTGATTCAGCAAGCTGTTGATGAGTTTCTTCAAGCTGTTGAAACTTTTGTTTTAATTCCAGATTTCTTAGATTCAGCTCTTCTGAAACTAACTCGAGGGAGCGCTCTAGCAATTGTTGCTCATAATCATAATCTTTATAAGCATCACTAATCGCATTGACTAGAGGCTGCAAATCCGCAGGAATCTCTTTAACGGGGTAATTACGTTTTAACTGTCTGAGCAGCAGCTTATGCATCAATGACTTCGCTTAAAGTGGTGATTGTCATTGTTTGGTTGTGCAACCGACATTGAGTGCCGTTGAGCAAAGGAGAAATTTCGCCGTAAGAGTAGAAACCACTCAACGGGCAGTCTTCAGAAAGCACATCTTCAACAGATTCTAGCTCTTCAAATACGCGCTGACCAAGAACCAACCTTCGCCCTACGCAAGAAATTAATAATGCAAAGCTGACATGATCCGATTGAATACTCGTCACTGCCCCTTCTGCAGCTCCATTGGCACCATCCACTAAACTATCGAAGCTGGCTTTCATAAGCTTGCAAGTTGCACCTTGCGGAATATCTCCCGCAAAAACCATGCTCTTATCGTCTTCATTAATCGACAGTATAGTCCGCACAACGGCTTCATCGTCTCCAGGCAATTTTAAACTCAACGGAAAGCGAAGTGCCGATGACGGCAGTTGATCGGAGAATTCTCCCAAATATTTTTTGTAGAGATCGAGTGCCGGTTGTTCATCAAGTTCGAAGAGGACATTACCTTCGGAGCGAGTAACAAAACGATTAGGACCGAAGGAACTCCAGCCGCCCAAAGTACCATGTCCTACTTTGAGTGAATCACCATAAAAACCACACAAAACGATTTCACCGGGCGCCACTGTTTCGTTATGCCAAACGACTGTTTCTTGAAATTTTTCCGCATCACCCGCCATGCCACCCGTAATTAAGGTTTTTTCCGGTAAGCCCTGAGATATACCAGCTACTAATTCTGTTCCGTTAACCAATTGTCCGTCACTGATTACCAATGCATAGCGAAGACCGTCTTTGAGTAAGCCATTAGCAAGCGTAATCCCTGCATCAAAACTTCGTTGAAACTCTCGAACATTGGCACTGATTACTTCAACTTTAGTTTGCTCAAACTCAATTGCACTTACAACTAGAGAATCATCATAAACCTCGGTACCAAGGATCTCGCCACTCGTGGTACAACCGATAATATCCGCCCGAGGGAAAGCTTTACGAAGTGTTTCGCTATCCGTTTGCTTACGATAGGCATGACGACAACCAAAAACGAGTAATAGCTGTGCTGAATTAGATTGAGGGAGTGTTGGAAACCATTCTCCATCGTGAAAATGAAACTGCTTAACATTCACAATCGTATCTCTCGCGTTATTAAATCGACTTTACAACACTAAGAATAGTACAAATTGTCCCTAAGACCAGAGAAATAAGCCCTGTGAAAGGCCCAGAAAAGTATGGTGTTTGAGTGCTAAGCTTTTAGAATTGAAATCATCATCAGCAGCCAGCCGATAATCAATCCGAGGCCTCCGATAGGCGTAATCATCCCCAACCACTTGATTGAGGTAACTGCCAATAAGTATAAACTACCGCTGAATAAGAGGATGCCAACTATAAAACTCAGCGCAGTAAGCTTTAAGAGTTTTATAGCACCAAGGGGTAAATTGGCCTTTTGTAGTATTAGCCCGCAGCAACAAAGCGCAAGCGCATGATACATTTGATAACGCGCGGCGGTTTCAAAGATACCGATTGAGTAACTACTTAATGCGCCTTTTAAACTATGTGCGGCAAATGCCCCAATAATAACTGACAACAGGCCGAAAACAGTGCCTGCGACTAACACCCATCGATTAGTTAAACTCAATTCGTGCGAGGACATTTTATTTTTTCTTCGTTATCCAGAACTCTAAAAATACGCCGTTAATACAAAAACTGAACTTGCATTTCAGGAGAGGTTTTCAGTAACTTATTTTGACTCGCTCGCTTGGTTGATAAACTCAATAATGTTGCTCGTCGATACACCATCCACAAATGGTAAAACTTCAACCTCACCACCGTTTTCCATAACCGCTTGAGCGCCGGCAATCTGTTCTCGCGTGTAATCACCACCCTTGACTAAGACATCTGGCATAATCGATTCAATTAATCGTGCCGGGGTATCCTCACTAAACGAGACAACCCAATCGACTGAGCCCAATGCAGCCAGCACCGACATCCGCCTATCAACAGAATTAACAGGTCTTCCTTCACCCTTGAGGCGCTTGACAGAATCATCATCATTAACGGCAACGATGAGTCTTGCTCCAAGCGCTTTAGCTTGCCTTAAATAAGTTACATGGCCCGTGTGTAAAAGGTCAAAACATCCATTGGTCATGATGACTTTTTCACCATGAGCCTTAGCTTCCTCTACCACGACTTTAAGCTGTTGCTGACTCATTACCCCCGTTCCAGATTCTCCACGGGTTAATAATTTGCGGCGAATTTCATGAGCGCTAACCGTTGCAGTACCCAACTTAACAACAACAATTCCGGCAGCGATATTTGCCAGTGCGACCGCCTCTTCAAGCGGGCTTCCTGCTGCCAATGCGCTGGCCAGAGCGGCAATAACGGTGTCACCCGCACCAGTGACATCAAAAACCTCACTGGCTAAAGAGGGCAAATGAAATTCCGGATAGTCCTTGCGAATCAGAGTCATTCCCTGCTCGCCGCGAGTTATCAGTAGCGCTTGCCATTGGTACTTCTCGAGCAACTCTGTCCCTTTTTGAACTAGCGTTTTTTCATCTTCGCAATGACCAACAACCGCTTCAAACTCATTCAAGTTTGGCGTGACGATGGTAGCGCCATGATAACGAGAAAAGTCGGTCCCTTTGGGGTCAACGAGGACAGGAATTTGTTTTTTCTGCGCATAAGCAATCAGTGACTGAGCGTTTTCCAAAGTGCCTTTTGCATAGTCGGATAAAACCAGCGCACCGCAGCCGTCAATATGGCGTGCTAATTTAGTTGTGATTTGTTGAGTACCACGACCTTTGAAGTGTTCCTCAAAATCGAGACGAATTAATTGTTGCTGCCTTGAGATAACCCGTAACTTGGTGATAGTCGGTACGTCTGCAACTCGCTCAAAATCACATTCAATATTGGCGGCTTCTAACCGCGTTTGCAGGCTACTCGCCGCTTCGTCGTCTCCGGTAATACCAATGAGCTTCGCTTGACTCCCTAAGCTGGCAATATTCAAAGCAACATTACCTGCGCCGCCGGGACGCTCCTCGATATGGCCCACATTCACCACCTGAACAGGCGCTTCAGGCGATATTCTGGAAGAACCACCGTGCCAGTAGCGATCGAGCATTAAATCGCCTATCACTAAAATTCGAGCATTTGTAAAATTAGGAAGATTAATTTTCATCCAAGAAGCAATTACCATTTTTCTGTGTCGCGAATAATACCATAGATTCACTGCAAAACCTGTGCAGCACTTGTAAAGACTCGTTAAATCATGCAATTGAGATGGACAGTTTCGATTCGTCAACCTCTACAACCATTTTGTCGTGAACTTGGATTCCCGGAATAAATGGTGCAATAACTTCTATTAACGAACGAGAATGCAAATGGGCTGGTTTTGTTTTCGGATCTGGGTAATAAATATGGCCAGAATGAGCCTTTTTTAGATGAATTAGTCGACATTCTACAAACAAGAAATTCTCAGAAACCCCTTGATACCATTTGACTTGCGGAAAAAAGTAATCGGGTTCTCGGATTTCAAAGGCATACGGGCTAATGTCCAAATTCAGTGTCGCAGCATAATAATCGCTCAAATCCAGACCAAGTTGCTTAAAATAAGGTATCTGAAGTTCGATTGAGCCACTAGGATAAGGAGAATCATCTGCTAGACCTGAGGCAATCTGATATCCAGAGACTAATCTTGCCTCTATTTCTCTCATGGTTTCTGCTCTCCCCTGTGCCTGAATGCGCCATTAAAACCTTGAACCGCGGTTTTAAGTGAGGTTCTATCACTTTTAACATCAGCGAGTTGGTGGCTTTGTTGTTTCTAAAACCGCCAGCGACAAACTGCTTTAATCTGCTATATGATTTATGTAGACTACATTCCCACAGTTTAGGGATTTATCAGCAGTTTCGCAGTTTACAGATAAAAATTATGAGTCAAGGAAGTCCTAAGAAACCTCTCGCCAAAGTGCTTAAAACAATCATTAGCTGGCTATTTAGTTTGTTGTTTTTAGTCTACCTGTTTATTTGGATTTTTAGTCCACCACTGGCTAGATGGCAAATCAATAAAAACTTAGCACCGCTAAATGTCCAATTAAGCGACGATACCTCGATTCGTCTCAATCCGTTTCTATTAAAACTCTCTATTTGGGAACTACAAGTTTTAACTGCAACAGAGAGAGAAGTTGTCGCCTCAATTGGTCATGCTGAAATCGATGTTGATGGTTTTGCCTTATTTTCTAACCAAATCGAGATTCAACAGTTTTTATTAGCACAAGTTTCAGTCGAAACATCAATTAATGAACAGCACATCAAAATTGCTGGGGTCACCTTGGTAGATTCTTCGTCCGAACCACCCCGAACCGGCCACCAAGCTGAGTCGCCCAAACCAGACAATGCCCCCCCGACGGCTCAAGCCCCCGAGAAAAACAGCTGGAATATAAAAAGCCAAGCGGTCAATTTAGACGCGTTCGATTTCAATCTTACCTATCATGGAAAGCCACATCGTTTTTCTGTGAATCAGCTCGTTATTAGTAACATCTTGGTATCTGAAGATTTACAGCAAGCCGAAATTGACCTTGAAGCTGCAATCGACGGTTCACCACTGAACCTCACAAGTCTCCTCAAATTGAGCAAAGATTCACGTGAAATAGAGAGCCAGTTTTCGATAGAGAGCCTCGACTTATCGAAATATGCTTACCTTGCTGACAACCGTTCAACAATTTCTTCGGGAGAATTATCGGTATCATTGAGAAACAGACTGGTGATGGATAAGTCACATACCTCAATTGCCTTAGAAGATCTTAATCTACAATTAGATAGTTTGGTGGGTGACTCAAACAACGTACAAATGAGTTTGCAAAAACTCACTCAATCTATCAAAAACGCTACCATCAATATGGTCGACTCCAACCTGACAATCGAGTCTACATCATTGAATACTCAGCTGGAACAGTTAGCCGTTGCTCCAGCAAACAGTCCGGATAAAATTACTGAAATTGAAAAAATTGCCCTCAACAATGGGAACTTTCGATTCAATAACGAGCAAGAGATAAAAGCCAATCTAGCTGACTTGATTATTTCGAATGCTACTATTTCTCAATTTGCTCCCCGTGAAAACAGCCAAGCACTTCCGAGTTTGGCGAAATTTGCTTCACTTAACATAAGCGGCATCGAAGTTTCTGAAAACCAGCTTGTCGTCAATGCTATCGTTTTTGACGAGTTAACCGCTGAAGTCGTCCTCGACAAAAATAAACAGCTAGCGAACTTAGTACTCCCTGAGAGAAGCGGGCCTGCCGAAGAAGAGCAGCAAGCGTCTGATAAACCCGCCAATCCACAAGAAGATGATGAAACTTTAAATGAACCCGCAGCAGGAGAACCGAAGAGTAACGCTTACGCCGTACAGCTCAACCACTTTAAAATTAATGAAAACAGTCGGCTCTCATTTGCCGATCAGAGTGTTCTGCCTAACTTTACCCAAGCGCTCGAATTAAAAAAAGTGACACTCGAAAATATTAATACCCAAGATTTTACTGCGATTACTAACTTCGACATTCTTGTAAAAACCGATGAGTTTGCTGAAACTCGCTTTAATGGCAACCTATTACCATTTAGTGAAAAACTTAATTTAAGCTTGAAAGGCGAAGTGAAAGAGTTTTCCCTCCCTAAGGTTTCCCCCTATCTAAAAGGAGCGATGGGCTTTGAAATGCTCAGCGGCCAATTTGATACTGAGATCGATTTAAGCGTCGTCGATGATGAGATAAAAGGTAAAACACTGTTAAAGTTGCGTGGAATCGAACTCTCTAGTGCCGATGAGCAATCCGCAGAATCAGACAACCAACAGAGCACCACCGGAGCAATGCCACTCAATAGCGCATTGGGAATGCTTAAAGATGACAACGGTAATGTTGAGTTAGAAGTACCGCTTTCTGGCAATGTTAGCGACCCCAATTTTGGGGTCAGTAACTTTATCGCGTTGGTCAGCAAAAAAGCGATAATGGCGGCGGCGCAATCTTATCTCATGGAAACTTTTATCCCTTATGCCAACGTCCTATCCGTAGTGATGGCTGCCGGTGATTACATGCTCAAAGTCAGTATAGAACCTTTGAATTATCAACCGAATCAATTGGTATTGCTGCCTGAGCAAATGGACTATATGAACCAGCTTGTTCAACTCATGAAAGACCAACCGGAATCACAACTCAAAGTTTGCAGCATTGCCAGTGTCAATGATATGCCAGGGGTTACCATTAACCTTGCCGACCCAACTCAAACGAATCAACTTAATCAGATTAGTGAAGAAAGAGCGCAGGCATTTAAACGATGGATGGTCGAACAAGGCGGGGTTGAATCAGCCAGACTGCTGTTGTGTCAGCCACAATTTGATAAAGACCCGAAAAGCGTGCCGCGGATAGAATTTGAGCTTTAGCAGTCAACCGTCACCGGAGTAACGGTGCAATTGGGGTTACCAAACGAATCGTATATCACGTAACACCCCTGATTGGTCGGTGCGGAAAACCCAGGTATATCGTAACCAACTAACGTATACCGATTATTTTGTTGACTGGTTAGTCCTGCCGATACACTCAAATCGACATAGTCGAGCATAATCAAGCGGTCGGCTAGCTCTGCAACACTTTCAGGGCAAAGGTTACGCCAATCGACCTCAGCGCTACCAATGTTGGTTGTGACTACATAATTGGCTTGACCGGCTCCGGGGTTAGCGCCAACCGGGGAGAGTCCTTGCGTCAATGCTTTAGCCCTGACAATTGTTGCGGTGGTTTTCATGGTTCCTGCAATACTGTTGATCACAGAAACTCTGGCGGAAGACTTAAGATCGACAAAACGAGTCACAGCAAATGTCGCAATAATGCCCAAAATAGCAATCACCACTATCAGCTCAATCAGCGTAAACCCTTTAAAATATGCGTCGCGCAAAGTCTCTTCCTAAATCTCACTTAACTTGCATTACCATACGATATTCGATGACTGCCCCCTGCCAAAAACGACTCCAACATGGCTACGGGCAAAATCACCATCGTAAAAGCCAGCAAAAGAAATCAGCAATATTTACTTAATATTCAGCAAGATACCGCTTAAACCTATATCTTATTCTAGATAATAAAATGTGTCCATCATTGCAAAGCGTTGGCCTATTAACAGGCATCTAACTTTTATCTAACAAGTCGCAAGCTAATCAACCTTAAAACAGTGTATATAACCAATGGTTATTTGCCTAATTTTGCCGCATCTGAAATTATCGCACCCATGGACACGATAAATTTAGTCACTGCACAATTCCATCATCACCATCATCATTTCTGATGACGGTGCTTTTGCGTATGCGTAACTAAATACAAAAGATTTCGAAAGCCCCGTTTACACCGTAACCGGGGCTTTTTTTATGTCTACGGTTAAGGTGTTAAAAAACGGTGAAACTAGACTGAACCGATTTACGTATTAACATTTAAACTTAACTGAGACTAAAACAATGACTTTAAAACTTGTACTTCCTAAAGGCCGAATTAACACCAAAGTCCTCAAGCTTTTATCAGATTGTGGCATTGATTTAATCGGCGACGAGCGTAACTACCGTCCCAAGGTCTATGGTTTCGACCTGGAAGTTAAACTCCTCAAAAGCCAAAATATCCCTTCATTGGTAGAAATCGGTCAACACGACATTGGATTTGCTGGGCTTGACTGGATAAAAGAACGTCGTAGCGAAGTCGTCGTCCTTAAAGATCTTGGCTTTGACCCGGTTAAGATTGTCACGTGTATTCCAGAAACCTGGGACTTTAATGAAATGAAGTCTCGCAAGCTGATAGTTGCTTCGGAATATAAGAATGTTGCAACCGATTACCTGAATAATCTCGGCATCGATTATCAACTACTTCGCTCATATGGTGCGACTGAAGTTTTCCCACCTGAAGATGCCGACATGATTATCGATAACACATCAACCGGTACCACGATTCGTGCAAACCGCTTAAAAATTGTCGATGTGGTGATGGAAAGCTCAACTCAATTTGTCGCTAACGCTAAAGCTCTTGAAGATCCCAAAAAACGTCAAGAAATCGAGGACTTATTAACCTTAATGCAAGCGGTTATGAATGGTCGAGATCGCGTGTTACTAGAAATGAATTGTGGTACCGATCAAATTAACTCCATTGTCGACTTACTGCCTGCGATGCGCTACCCAACAGTTTCTCCGCTCTACCAAGATAAAGGATTTGCGGTAAAAGCGGCCATTCAAAAAAGTGAAATTCGAAACTTGATTCCTAAATTAATCGAAGCTGGTGCGACAGATATTCTGGAAACACCAATCCGCAAAGCGCTTTAATTAAAGGACAAGACCTCATGACTAAAACGCTTAAGTTGGATTTTAATGAACGCAGTGATGCCACGAGTCCATTAGCCAATAATGATATTTACGGCAGAGACTTATGGCTCTATCCCGACCGTAGCAAACTTGAAAAACAGCTTGCAGATCTTAACGGCTTGCAAGCAAATCAAGTTTTATGCACTAATGGCGGCGATGAGGGCATCATGATTTTGATGCGCTTGATAAAAGAAACCGGAAAATTAATCTTACCATTACCTGCTTTCTCGCAGTACACATGGGGAGTTGAGAGTTGGCAGCTCGATTCGCAATTGATTGCACCCCAAGACGACTTATCAATTGACATCAATGCAACCCTTGAAGCCATTAAACAAAATTCATCATCAATCACCATCATCACTCGCCCCAATAACCCGACAGGAGAAATGATCAGTTTAGCCAATGTTGAAACGATTCTAAAAACCGCAAAAGAAAGTGGTGGCTGGGTATTCTTAGATGAAGCTTATATCGAGTTTAGCAGCGGCTTTTTTGATAAACCCAGTGAATCAATCGAGCTCCTTAATCGATACAATAATTTGGTTATCTTAAGAACATTCTCCAAAGCTTTTGGACTGGCAGGTATTCGTCTTGGATATTTACTTGGGAGCGAAAACTTGATCAAAGGTTTTGTCGATCGTTGCATGCCTTTCAATGTACCTCAGCCTAGTTTGACTGTTGCAGAAACCGCGTTGGCAGAGTCGAACCGAGAAGAAGTTAAACAATATTGTAAGACGATTCAACAAAACCGCGATACGCTATCTCGCTGGCTCAATGATCTCGGTATCGAAGTATTGCCCAGTGAAGCGAACTTTGTCGCAATACGTTTACCAGCTCAACAAGCTCTCGCGACAAAATCTTTTCTCGCAAAAAATGGCGTTTTAGTCCGATCGTTCACTGATGAACTTATGCAGAATTGTTTGCGTATTACCATTCCGTATGAGCTTGAAAGGTTACAGAGCTTATTAAACCAAGCGCTTGCGCCAAAGCTTATTTGTCTCGATATGGACGGTGTTTTAGTTGATACTTCTGGTAGCTACGAAGCAACAATAATTGCGACCGTTGCATTGCTATCCGACATTAAGGTTACCAGTGAAGACATCGAGTCGCTCAAAAATGCAGGGGGCTACAATAATGACTGGATTGTTACTCAAAAATTATTAAGCGATCGGGGTTTTGACTTTACTTTAGACGCGGTAACCGACGCATTCCAGAAAATCTATTTAGGTGAAAACAATGATGGACTGGTTGCTAATGAAACGCCAATGATTGATGCTCAATTAGTCAGTCAAATTAACCGCAAATCTGAAACCCGTTTTGCAATTGTGACTGGCCGCCCCAGATTTGAAGCGAATGCAGGGACGAAATTAGTCGGATTTGAAGATGTCGATATTGTTAGTCTTGATGATGTTACAGAAGCAAAACCCTCCCCAGAAGGAATAGAAAAATTACAAAGCAAATACTCAAATTTCAGCTGGATGTGCGGCGACAATCCCGACGATATGCAAGCCGCCAACGCCTCGAATTCACTCGCCATCGGTATTGGCAGTCAAAACGCCGCAACACTTTATCAAGCCGGTGCCGATGTTGTACTCAATAATATCAATGAACTGGAGGATTGGTTATGTCCGATTCGGTAATAAAAACAATAGTCGTGAATCGCCAAACTAAAGAGACCGATATTAAATTAGCTCTCAATATTCAAGGTTCACAAAAAATCAGCATTAATACAGGTATTCGATTTCTCGATCATATGTTAGAGCAACTTGCCTCTCATGGTCGATGGGATTTATCTATTGAAGTCAATGGCGATACTGATGTGGATGACCATCACACGGTAGAAGATATCGCAATTTGCTTGGGTGACGCCCTTCAGCAAAGCTGGCGAGCCTTAGCCTCGATGCAACGCTACGGACAAAGACTGCTGCCAATGGACGAAGCATTAATCATGTGTGCGGTGGATTTATCTGGCCGAGGAATCTACGTCGGCGAGCTAACATTTACTCGAGAAAATCTTGGCTCAATCAGTACCGAAATGTTCGAACATTTTTTTAATACCTTAGCGACTAATGCGGCAATCACTTTGCACATTAAACCGATGTACTTCCGCAACAACCATCACTTAGCTGAAGGATGCTTTAAAGCTGTAGCCTATGCGCTGCGTGAAGCTTTATCGCCAGCGAGTGGAGAAAATACAACTAAGGGAATGCTGTAGGCTAGTTATGAAGAAAGTACTCATTATTGACACTAAAGCCGGTAACCTTTTTAGTTTGCAGGCAGCTATAGAGCGCTTGGGATTTCTCTCAACCATTGAAGAGACCCCTTCGAACGAGCAATACGATGCAATTGTCATCCCAGGACAGGGTCGCTTTGGTACCGTGATGAAAAATATCATTGCTAATGGTTGGGATGAGTATCTCAACGACGCACGTAAAACCAACCTGCCCATTTTTGGTATTTGCGTTGGTATGCAAATCTTTTTTGAAGCCAGTGATGAAGATCCGGGCATTGCCGGGTTAGCTTGGTTCAAAGGGCAAGCTCAGGCGCTCGACTTTCCAAAAAAGCCAATGGTTGGATGGGCTAATCTGACGAGCAATGTATGGCCCAATGCTAAAGTTTATTTTGTCAATAGTTATGCTGTTAAGGCGTCGGAATATTCAATTGCAAATACAACTTACGGCGAGCAATTTTGCGCAGCTGTTAAAAATGGCAACTTTATTGGTGTTCAGTTTCACCCAGAGAAATCTAGTCAACAAGGTAGTGAGATTATTGCAATGGCTTTGAATCAGTCGCTGAAGGAAGGAGTTACCGACGATGCAGTTTAATGATCCGAAAAATGATTTAATGCCTCGTATCATTGTTTGTCTTGATGTGGATAAAGGTCGGGTTGTAAAAGGTACCAACTTCAAACAGCTACGTGATATGGGTGATCCAATCGAGCTTGCACTTGCTTATGAAGCCCAAGGGGCTGATGAGTTAGTTTTTCTCGATATTTCTGCCAGTAATGAAAGACGCCCAACCGCACTAAAACTAGTTACCGATATTGCTAAGAATTTGTCGATCCCTTTTACTGTTGGTGGCGGTTTAAAAAAACTTGATGACGTTAAGGCATTTCTTGATGCCGGCGCAGACAAAGTTGCGCTCAATACCACAGCAATATTAAAACCGGAAATCATTAATCAGACGGCTGTCGCTTATGGTAGCCAATGTGTTGTCGTCGCAATTGATGTTGATAAACAAGGCGATGATCTCGGTGTTTACATTAACGGTGGCAGAGATAGAGTTGAAAATCAGTTTTTTAGTTGGACTAAAGAAGTTGCAGAGCGAGGCGCAGGAGAAATTCTTTTAACCGCTATGCATAAAGATGGCACAGGTTCTGGCTTTGATACTCAGCTCACGAATCAAGTCAGTGAGCAAGTCCCTGTCCAAGTAATCGCTTCTGGTGGCGCAAAGAACGAGCAGCATTTTTACGATGCATTCAAAAATGGTGCAGATGCTTGCTTGGCCGCAGGGATGTTCCATTCTGGCGAATATACTGTTGGCCAGGTAAAACAATATCTAAGCAACAAGGGTTTGAAAGTGCGCTAGTGATTAACTTCAAACCAAAATATTTGATTGCCCCTTGATTAGGGAATAAAAATTTAATTCGTAGGAAACAATATGTTAATTCCATCAATTGATTTAATGAATGGCAAGGCTGTTCAACTAAAACAGGGTAAAAATAAAGTTCTCGAACGTGATGACGTCTTTGAATTACTCGAAGAATTTTCAATTTACGGCGAAGTCGCCATCATCGATTTAGATGCTGCGCTCGGCCATGGCAACAATAAAGATTTAATCAAGCAGTTGCTTAATGTCAGACCTTGCCGAGTTGGCGGAGGGATTCGTGATTTAGATACCGCCAAAGAATATATCAAGGCGGGAGCAACTAAAATTATTATCGGCACAAACTGTCGTCAAGATTGGGTAAAAAATATCTCCAAAGAATCTCTCATCTTCGCGATCGATGCGAAAGGCGATTACTGGTCGACTCAAGGTTGGAAAAATACTGAAGGTGAAAAAGTTCTCGACTTAATTCCGGAACTCGCACAAAACTGTAGCGAGTTTTTGTATACACAAGTCGAAAAAGAAGGATTATTACAAGGACTAGACCGAGAGCGAATTGAACAAGTCGTCAAAACCTCACCAGTGCCAGTAACAGTTGCCGGTGGTATTACAACTTTAGATGATATCGATTGGTTTACTAAGCTAGGTGCCAACGGTCAGATCGGCATGTCAATTTATACCGGTAAGCTTAAATTGGTCGACTGTTTCTTGACTCAAGTCGATTTCGTAAAAGCGCCATTGGTTCCAACTATTGTCCAAGACGTCGATACAAACAAAGTGCTTATGATGGCTTATTCTAACGCAGACTCTTTAACCAAAGCGTTAACGACCCGTAAAGGGACCTATTGGAGTCGAAGTCGTAAAGAATTGTGGGAAAAGGGACTGACCAGCGGTAATCAGCAAGAATTGATCAGCGCTGATGTCGATTGTGATGGTGATACCATTTTGTTTCGCGTAAAGCAATTGGGCAACGCTTGCCATTTTGATCGTTATAGTTGTTTTGCTTCGCAAGTTAAAGGATTTGATCTTAACCGCTTAACCAGTTTACTTACCAAGCGAAAAACGGAGTCTTCTGAAGCTTCTTACTCGGCAAAACTTTTTCAATCAGCCGAGTTGCGAGCTGAAAAAATTCGCGAGGAAGCTGAAGAGTTGATCGAAGCCCAAGACTATGATGAGGTTCGCTGGGAAGCGGCTGATTTAATCTTCTTTGCGCTGACTGATGCCCTGGCTAAAGGCGTTGATATCAAAGCTATCAATGATGAACTGAGGAGTCGCTTTAATGATAACTAAAGCCCAGAATTGGCAAAGACCTCGCTTTGCAGACGATTCAACGCTTATTGATTCAGTCGCCACTATACTCAATGATATCGCCGATGAAGGCGATACAGCAATCGAGCGTTATGCTGAGAAATTCGATGGTCAAAAACCGGAGTTTATTGAACTAAAATCATTTGACGAATATCAGTTAGATGCTGAGTTATCAAATGCTATTCAATTAGCTGCAAAGCGGATTCGTCGATTCGCGGAGTTTCAGTTTGAGAGTTTAACCAGTCGACAGTTTGAAGATGACTACGGTTTTTTTGGGCAAGCGGTTAAGCCGATTGAAAAAGTCGGCGCCTATATCCCGGGAGGTCGTTTCCCACTAATATCAACTGCACTCATGACATTGATTCCAGCAAGGGTTGTAGGTTGTTCATCTCGTGTTGCTTGTTCACCCTCCGATCACCCGGCGATCCTTGCTGCTGCTTCTTTAGCTGGCGCTACCCAATTCGTAAAACTTGGCGGCGTACAAGCAGTTGGCGCGTTAACCAACGGGTATCAATCTATTGAGCCTGTTGATTTAATCGTCGGCCCAGGTAATGCTTGGGTGAACGAAGCCAAGCGTCAAGTTCAAAGTAAAGTTAAAATTGATGGTCTTGCTGGCCCGAGTGAGCTGATGGCTATTTGTGATGATCAGCAGCCTATTGATTGGCTCGCTTTAGACGCGCTTGCGCAAGCTGAGCACGACCCCAATGCCTGTTCATTAATCGTCAGTGATAGTCAAAGTTGGTTAACTGAGATGCTCAGTTATTTGGAAAAAAATAAGGACACTCGCGAGCTGATTAAAAATGAGCAAGTTGCTCTTGTCTATGCAAATAACAAAGCAGATATGATTGCTTTCAGTGAAGACTACGCGCCCGAACATCTCATGCTATGCCACAATGCGGTTAAGGCAGATGAGCTGAATAATTATGGTTCGTTATTTATTGGAGCGAATAGTGCTGTCGCATTGGGCGATTATATCAGTGGTCCAAATCACACTCTGCCGACGTTAGGTTATGCGAAACAAACAGGTGGGCTTAGCGTTAATACTTTTGTGAAAATACAGACGATTCAACAGGTCAATAAACAAGGCCGAGAAACACTTTCTGAAGCTGCGAAACACTTAGCTAAAGCAGAAGGTTTGGAGTTTCATTTCCAAAGTCTCGTAGCGCGTTGTCAATAAGTAGATGCTTCAAACTCGTCAAAAACGATAGGCTCCAAGTGAACAGTTGCTTGGAGCAGTTTCATTTTCTTTTAATCTATTGTTTTACCTGCTATTCCCTTTGCCAAAACGCCAACATCTCATTAACCAAATCATTTTTTAATTTTACGGCGTAAAATAATCAATCATATTTGTATTAGCGATACCCAGCTTGTTGCTAGTGGAAAATTCACATTTTTTGCGTGAATTTTATACAGCCACTGTTCATTCCCTTGTCAATAATGGATTTGCAGTGGTGATTTAGGACCCACCCTGCAATAAAAAACCTACATAACAACATCAATTGAAATTTCTCAATATTCAATTAATAACAATAAGTCTTAAGGAGAACAGCAATGAAACTCAAAAAACTCGGTGTTGCGACCGCGCTGCTCGCGTGTACGACTGTATTTTCAGTCAACGCAGCAGAGCCTTTATTTAAAGGCATCGACCCATCAAAAAATAGTTTAATGCAAACCCAACCCATGCCATTAAATAGCCAAAAGCCTGGTGAAGTTACGATGCGGAAAATGCAACTCAACCAGGGCGTGTTGGCATTAGATACGCAAGCAATTACGCTAAAACTTAATGATAAAATTAACTTAACTTTGGATAAGTCTTCTGCGAGTACCAACGCTCAAGGCAGTTTGGTTTGGAAAGGTTTACGACGGGC
Source organism: Aliikangiella marina (assembly GCF_007004765.1). Taxonomy (GTDB): domain Bacteria; phylum Pseudomonadota; class Gammaproteobacteria; order Enterobacterales; family Kangiellaceae; genus Aliikangiella; species Aliikangiella marina. The sequence continues at coordinate 162,895 of NZ_VIKR01000003.1, read as the reverse complement.
AAAAGATAGTCAATCGACGATGTCTTTAGTTAATCAAAGACAAAACGAAACGATCTTAATCAAACGCGAGACTGGTATCACTGGTTCAGTAAGAGTCGATGGTAAATTGTATAAAATTAGACCCGTCAAAAATGGCGTTCATGAAATTATCGAGATGAACGAGGCGCTTATGCCCGATGATCATCCACCTGCTGAAATGCAGATCTTAGAGCAAAATGCGAATCAGTCAGCGGCCATTAACAACTTATTAAGTAGCGATTTGATCGCACCACTGGCATCAGCAAATGCTCCTGATATAAAAGTACTGGTGGCTTATACTGCCGCAGCTAACAATGCAGTTTCTGATATGCAGGGATTAATCGAGTTGGCGGTTGCAGAGACCAATACGGGATATGACAATTCCGCAGTTGATGCAACCATGACTTTAGTTCATACCTATCAGGTTAATTATAATGAAAGTAACTTTAATACTGATCTCTCTTATTTCCGCAATACAAGCGATGGTGTTATGGATGAAGTACACGGTAAGCGAGACCAGTATGGTGCCGACATTGCAATTTTGATAACCAATGTTACCGATTACTGTGGTTTAGCTTCGGCGATTGGGGCAACTTCTGCAACAGCTTTTGCGGCGGTTTATCACGGTTGTGCAACCGGCTACTACTCTTTCGCGCATGAAGTGGGTCATTTACAGTCAGCTCGCCATAATCCAGAAGCCGATCCAACCAATACGCCTTACGCATTTGGTCACGGCTATCGTTATTCAAGTGGTGGATGGAGAACCGTTATGGCTTATAACTGTTCGCCAAGCTGTACTCGAATTAACTGGTGGTCGAATCCAAATAAAACTCGCAATGGTGCGGCTATGGGAACTACAACGCGCCACGATAACGCGAGAGTGCTTAATTTAACGGCAGCAACAATGGCTGGATTTAAAGGTGGCACCACACCTCCACCACCACCGCCTGGAGGCAACGAACTTGAAAATGGTGTCGCGGTAAATAATCTGTCTGGCAGCCAAGGCACTCAATTAAATTACACCATGGATATTCCAACTGGCGCCTCTAATTTGAGCTTTCAAACTTCAGGTGGTAGCGGAGATGCCGACCTTTATGTCAAGTTTGGTTCTGCACCGACAACCAGTAGTTATGACTGCCGACCATGGAGAAATGGTAATAACGAAACTTGTGATTTTGCTAGCCCACAAACCGGCACATATTATGTGATGATTAATGGTTACTCTTCATTCAGTGGCGTTAGTCTCGTGGGTAATTACACAGAAGGATCAACACCTCCGCCATCAAGCTGTGATGTTGAAGAAAGCTTTGAATCTGGTATGGGAGGTTGGACTACTGGGGGCTCTTGCAGTACAGGCACCTTTATTTCAGGCTCGCCAACAGAAGTCGTCAATAGCGGTGTAACAACTCAAGTTGGTGGAGCGCAAGATGGTAGTAACGCTTTGTATACTCAACCAAATTCAAGTGCTGGTCGTGATGACGTAGACGGCGGTGAATGTACCACTACTTCACCAATCTATAATGTGTCTGCCAACTCGAATGTCTCTTTGCATTATTTCCACGGACAAAGAGATGCGGGTGACGACGCAGGCGATGGATTCAATCTCGAAGTTTCCGTAAATGGCGGAAGTTATAGTTCGCTAGTTTCTATCGGTGATGTACAGTCGAATGCCGCTTGGACTCAAGAAAGTTTCACAGCTAACGCAGGTGATACTTTGCAGTTTAGAGTTAGAGTAGCCGATGCTAGCGGCGGCGGAGACCTGATTGAAGCTGGGATCGATAATCTCCAAGTTTGCCCTCAGTAGGTTATTTCTGCTCGGCAGACCTATCATGCAATCAATTTAAGGTTGCTCCAGAGCGTCGGCGTTTATCTGACGCTCTGATTAATAACCTCACCTTTAACTATCAGTTTTCGCGAAATAGTTGAGTCGCTAAATTTTAAATCTAATACCTTTTTTCCCTCAACCTTGCTTCCATTCAAGTAGTCTTCTAACAAACTTCTCTTAGCCCAAAAGCGCTTCAAATAATCATTAATAAATATTGAGCCTAGCTCGACCCTTAAATCTATTATATAGTACTCTTATCTAGTATGAGAATCCTAACTATTAACTCGTCATTTGATATCCACCTCGAACCTTGGACTTTATTTTGAAAAAGCTACTCGTAATTATATTGCTTGTCTCTTCAGCAAAAATTTGTGCCGCTCAAAAAGATAGCGAGTTTTTTACTACCCTTAGCTCTCACTGTGGAAAAAAATACTACGGCGAAACCATATTTCCCGATGACCCTAGCCATGACTTCGCCGGTGAAGCACTTGAAATGCATATTAAAGACTGTACCGATGAAGAAATCCGTATTCCTTTTAAGGTGGGTGAAGACACTTCAAGAACGTGGATTATTAGCAAGACGGATAAAGGACTTTTGTTTAAGCATGATCATCGCCATAAAGATGGAACACCTGACGAAATAACAATGTATGGAGGCTATGCTGACGACAAAGGCAATACACTCTCACAAAATTTTCCTGCTGATGACTACACGGCACAATTAATTCCAGCGGCAAAAACTAATGTTTGGCAATTAACTTTTGACCCTGAGAAAAAACAATTTATCTACTACCTTGAAAGACACCAAAAGCCTCGTTATAAGGCCGTGTTTAAAATCAAATAACGTTTACCTAAGTTTGTCACCAGTCGCATCAACATTACTCAGACTGACCTCGTTACGGAAAGTTCATTGGCTAAAAAATAATTTTTTAGCCAATGTAAAGAAACGTAAATTACCGTAAAAGTCGGAACTTTTCCTGTCAACGAAATTCTATATCGCTCGTTAAGCTAATTTTATTTATGGAGCAATTTGATGAGCGGCCTTACTATTTATGATAAAAGCCTAAGATTTAATTCGACCCAAAATCCGGTCAATCACTTAAAAATATTCACTACTTTACTTGTTTCTTTATTCGGTTTGTCATTTCTATCAGGATGCGATTCTTCTTCAAGTAATGTTGATGAGACAGGTTATGTACAGTTTATTAATGCTGCTAAAAACTCACCGAATATTCGCGTAACCTATACCGATAGTGACGGTTCAGATATCGTCGATGCGATCCCCTATGGTTCTGCCTCACCGCTTAGAAATATTTCTAGTGGCGACTATGACATGGTTATATCTTGGCAGGAGTCACAGGATGAATTCAATGATATTTTTGATGGAGATATTCAAGTCACTGATGATCGAGTGGATGTCGTGTTAATATCTGGTGATTTTTCTCAACCTGATTTGGTTTACTTTGAGTTTGATCGAGATATTGACTCATTAAGTGACGACGATGACGAAGACCAGTTTTCTCTCCAAATCATTAACGCGAATCAGGACTCTACTGGGGTTGATGTTTATCTCTCGCGAGAAAATGAAACCTTCAATGAAGCGCAACTTGTTACCAATAGCATTTATCAACAGATCTCTGATGTACAGCGGTATGATGTAGAAAGCTACAAGATATACATCACGGCTACCGGTAGCAACGCAGTTGTTTACGAATCAAATACCATCGACTTCAACAGCAACTACCAGTATTTAGTCGTATTGAGAGAAGAAACTGGTCCGAGTGATTCTGAGTATACTGTGGATGTGATTACTAATATCTTTACCAGTAACTTTCCCGACAAAGAATCTAAAACTGAGTTACGCTTATTCAATGGCATCATAGGGCATGAACTACTCCCCGAGTATACAGGCGTAATAGATGTCAATATTGATGGTACTGAAGAGAGTCAGTCAATCGAGGACCTAGCAATTGGGACGATGAGCGATACAATGATTTTTTCTGCAAGTGATTACTCGATGGATATTATTCCTAACGACTTAATTGAGCCAATTGCAGAAAATCACTTTATCAGCTTAAATCCCAATGATGATAAAACTGTTTTCCTTTATTTAACGGAGGAAACGGAAGAAGTCGATGATGCGCCCGACGAAACCACTGTTTATGTGAATAGTCTAATCGTTGAGAATAGTAATCGAGTCAGCCTTTACGATCATGAGATAAAAATTATCAATCTAGTACAAGATGATGATTTTGATGCAATTGAAGTGTATTTTGTAAGAAGTAACGAAACAGTCGCTACCGCCGATTACAAAGCAACCGCGTCTAGAGCATCACCGAGAACGGTTACTTTGCCTAATAATACTTATGATGTAAGTTTAATCGTTCAAGTGAATAGCAGCGAATTGTTACTCGACTTTCAATCGATTACTTTGGATGCTGATAGCGGTGATAAGTACTTAATTATCGAAGAAGATGTTGAGTCAGGTTCAGGTTACTCTATGCAGTTGATCGGCCAATAGTTTTAGAAAAGTTTATTGATGTTAGCCTCTCATCAAAAAGGTGAAAGGCTACCTTTCTCAGTTCTTGATTTTTTCATCTCATAGACTATGCAGCCATGCGCTATAATGAGTTTTAAGTTTGCTTAAGCATTAGTGACTTGTTCTCTGTTTAATGAATTTCTTCTGAACATATAAATAAGCTTGCCAACTAAGAAAAATTAATGCTAAGCCTTTCCACAAACTTGTACCAAAATATAAAACCCAATCGGCTATTCCTAAGTTGTCGCTCGTAGCCACATGCTTAATAATTTCATAAATACCAAAACCTTGTGTTTGATATATCTCTAACGAGAGCTTTACAAGTAAGAAGGTTAACAGCAGCAAAGAGATAACACCATAAACTAATACGATTATCGATGTTTTTTTTATCTCAGCAGAAACAGGCGTCTTAAACAATCGCTTAGCGGACGTAATACCCTCTTTGCGCAAATTTGGATTATCAAGTAAGTCGACTATAAGCCAATAACCATCTAGTCTTAAAAATGGGTTGAGATTCCATAAAATTGAAATCAATATGGCAATCGATGCGGAATAAAAACACATATTCTCAGTGACTAAAAAGCCGATGAAAATAAGAGAACCAAATACCGCCTGATAAAAGACGCCAGCAATCGTCGACAACATTCGTTGCCTCACACTAAACCCCCAACTCTCAGACAAGTCGGCATAAGCCACTGGGAAGATAAAATACCAGCCAATACCGATCGATACTCTTCTAGCACCATATCTGTAGGCGGATATCGCATGTCCTAATTCGTGTATAAGTATCGCCAACATCGTTAAAAACGCCACTAACAAGATATCCATAGACGTATAAAACATAAAGGTAAATTTGGGCGAGTAAAACAAGCCTAGGCATAAGGCGGTCGCAACTAGTAACAGACAAAGCTTAACCGACATTGGTTGCGTTAAGTGCACAAGGTTTTTTGCTAACCTGTTGACTAATCTGGGGCTTAATATCTCTAGTTTGAACAACATAAAACTCGGCTTAGTTTTATTAATTTGAAATTCGTTGTTAGCTACTTGTTTTTTTAAGCATAGAATGTTGTTGCGAATAGCTGCAGCTAGGAATGCTTTGTTTTGGGGATATGTGTCAACCCTATTTGGCAAAGCAAATGATGAAAGTAAATTGTGCCCGCTCGATGAGACAATAAATCGCTTACTCAGTGTTCCATTGTCAAATGCATAAAGTTTTTTATCTTCCGACCGCAACGCTGAAAAATCGCTTATCGTCAATCGCGGATTTAATATATAAAGATCTTTTATCGGGTTCATAAGGGCCAACTAGTTACACTGGTCAATCTAAAATCCGATAGTACCCTTTAAAAAGGCACTATCGGTGTTTTATCAACGATTAAAACGGATCGTCAATCGGGCATTCAGCCGGGTCGATATTGCATGGGTCGTAGGTATCATCTCCCCCACCACCATCACCGCCACCGCCGCAACAACCAAATTCAATTCTTTCCTCTAGTTCGACTAAAGATAGTTCTTCAAGCTTATCTCGCTTCATGACGAGTCTCCTTTTTTGTTTTTAAGTAAATTACTCTTATGAGTGTTGAATTAGAAAGTTTGCACTTTCTTAACTGACAAACCTTGTAAAATATTTCGCTCACAAAGTTCAGACAGAATTGATTGAGTTCTTTCAGGACTTTCCCCAACCGCGTTGATTAGTTCAGCGACGGATGCTCGAGGTCGATAGTTTAAGACTTGTGCAAGAGGTGCAGCCCATGATGGCAATGAAATTGCTTTTTGTGTATCAACGTCTACAAAGTACCATTTGTCGCTCGTTGAGTAAGGAACGAAGCGTTTTTCGTTAATTGATACAGAGTCAACTTGAGCAAGGGAAATTGACTTCAGATTTTCGGTAGCATCAATCTTAGGTACCAGCCAGCGGTGTAAGCAAAAGGCAAACTCCCAATCACTGGGGCTCTGATGAACAATTCTCTCTAATTCGTCATAAATACTTTGCATCGTAGACTGGGAAAATTGCGATAACTCCTCCTCAGTGAGCTTTTGTGAATTATGACGGGGGGACGCAATTACCTTTCCGATATGTAGCTTCGGGGTTTCTTTACCGCCTGCAAATATTGGGAGAATAGCGGCATCGCAACTATGAGCGAGTCTCGCAATACCAGACTTAACTTTCATTTCCCGATGGAAAAAACTGACGATTGTATCTTCCTTATCCATCGAAGCCCCTTCGGGCCCTAAATTACCATCGACATAGATTAAGCCTATTCTTCCTCGGCGTATGGCTCTAGCTAACTGTAATCCGACGTTTCTACTTTCAACATCGAGAAGCTGGTAACACTTCCCTTTTTCCGCATTGTTTTTTGCGATATCCGCCATCGCATTTTGATAAGCTCCCTTTGCAAATGGAAAGGTCGTTTGAATCAAATGCTCACTCAACTCAAGCATTATTTGTCGGTGAGAGCCATAATGGAACATCGCGATCAAAAGCCGCTTATGCGCTGCGTGGGTTTTACGAATGGAATTAGCATCCTGGTGGCTTATTGTTTCAAGCTGCCGATTCTTTTTATTCCATGTATTTTCAAAGCTATCTATCTCAGAAACTCGCTTCAATGCTGCTTCCTTCGAAATTGCCTTTATCTTCTTGACCGACATCAGTTCACCAAAGATTGCAAGGTAATTCACAAAGTACTGTGACTCATCGCCAACATCTTTCGAGTAATATTTGTATTCTTGAACCATAAGAGATGCCTCTAGTCATTGGGTATGCATTAACTTGCGACCAAGCATCTCAGAAAATTAGGATAAGCCACTACCAGATCAGTGCCGAGGGTTGTTTAAGTAGTGCCGATTTATAGAAACAACTCTGTTTCTGAGTGAAACATGCGAGTACTTTTGGGACGTAATGAAAACACCAGCGTTATTCAAGAGTGACTTTTATTTGGTGTGAAAACCCATGCTTTTTCATCTATTTAAATCATTGTTTTGTAGGTCTTTTTTGTGATAAACCAACAATTTGATAAAAATGTTATTCCTTAAACTAGATTCATTGTTAGTATGCTTTGGCACGCAAGTAATAATCTGTGGCATTCTAATTGTATTAATAAAGTGACATTATTGATTACCATTATTACTGCAAACTGTATTGATTCTGGGACAATCACAGCCGCTCGGTTTTATCGAGAAGTTACAATAGAACAACATCGAAAAACGATGCTATCAGAAGCATCTGAATTAATTCACATCGTTATAATAATTATATTGTGAATAAAACTTATTTTTCAGAAGGGAAAAATTATGAAATCACTAAAAACTATACTAATTGCAATTTTGACGTTTGCCCTTTCGGTTCAAGCCTCATATCTACAATCCCAAGGACAGCCAGCACCATTTATTTATGAACTACACCCGCACACTCTATACTTGGTCACTTTAGAATATGATAAAACAGAGAACGAGCTAGACTTTTATATCCCTATTCCGCAAACACCAGAACACAGTAAAAATATCTGCCGAGTAAAGCCTCAGGCGTGTTATCGACCCGCAGCTATTGAACCGCCGCCAGGAGACTTCATCGTAGATTAATATCGAACACTCAATTTGCTAATATCTAATATAGAGCTGGTGTGCCAGCTCTCGAAGAGTATGTTTATTCTAAATCGACGCTGTTCAATCATATATGGGGTACTACTGGCCGTATTGTACTTCAGTACCTCAAGCGCACACGCCAGCGCTGACATGAATGGTGCATTTTACTTTGAAAAAGCACTGTCTGATCAGGTTTCAGCATTTAGCTCTCCAAAGCGAGTATTCAAATCTAGCGATGGAGATATCTGGCTATTTTTTGAAAAATCGCTAACAATCATTTCAGGAAATAGCCAACAAACTTTCTCCTATAGCAAGTTATCAGCTTACCAAAACAAAGCCAGCTTCGATATCAACGTTACTGAACTTTCAAATCAAGTCTATTTTTCCATCGGTAATGAGTTGTTTGGCTACTCAAATACTCAACAAAGAATCAATCGCTTACCCATCAATTTAAACGAAAATGACCAAATTGTATTTTTAGACAAAGGCTTAAACGATGAACTGTGGGTGGTATCATTTCTTTCTGTTTATCGAATTAAGCAGCCATTTGTAATCGAGCCAATTATATTTCCAGATAATCTGATTGACGATGATGTATCATCACCGCTTCCAATCGCGGCCACGGTTGATTCAAATAATAATTTACTAATAAGCACTTATTCATTTGGTTTACTAGAAATTACGCCAAACTTAGAAATAAGTTCATTGATAAACACATTAAAAGATCAAGCTATTGCACAGACCATCACAACCTTTAAAAACAAAACGCTAATCGGAGTTGGAAATAAACTTTCAATATGGGACTTAAAATCCAACATTCTACTTAAGGAATTAAAATTAGACGAAGATATCAAAAGTATTCGAACTGATCATTTAAGCCCTATTATCTATCTCGTGACAGATTCGAAAGTTTGGCGACTGAATATCTCTAACCACGAGCTAAATCCAATTATAATCAAAACAAAATCACCTCTGAGTAATGATAAGATTACTATCAATGACTTGTATCTTGATAACGAAAGCATCCTTTGGCTTTCGATAAAGGATGAGGGGTTATTTTCCTACCATCCCAGTCGAAACATTATTCAAAAAGTCGACCTCGGTTCTCCCGAGCAAAAAAACAGTCAACACATTGAACTATATGACAAGACAAATTTTATATTGAGTAATAAAGACACAACATACATTTCAAATCTTGAACGTACACTTATGTCTCCGAGTTATTCATCGCTTCAAACCAATGACAAGCTATTACTGGGTTCTTTAGGAAAGTTAATATCAGTAGAAAAGGGCGGTTCAGACATTGAGTTCGCTATCTCTAAAAACTCCTATTATACCAATGACAAAATTATTAGTATTACGGAAGGCAGAAAAAATCACTTTTGGGTAGCCTCTGAAAAAACCGGGCTTAAATATCTGGAAATAATAGACAACAAAATTCAGCCGATAGATATTAGTCCTTACATCCCAATCGACGTTATTGTTAGCACACGATTTACAATGCATGATTCAGCTAATTCGATTCTATTCTTTACAGAAGATGCATTATATAAATTCAATTACCAGTCAATGGCGATGAGTAGTCTTGTTTCGCTAAAGAAAGAAGGCGTTAAACTGGCAAAAGTTCTTCGAGATAAAAACGCCTTAAATCTCATTACGACCAATGATAATTTATACGTATATGATTTAGATAAAGCGCATTTAACGCGGCTCAATATTAACATAGTCAATACTGGTTGCTTCATTCGCTATAATGACTCGTGGTTAATAGTACAAACTAAGGGAAAACTTTTTCAATGGAAAAAAAATGAGTTGTTAAGCTTTGATCAGGTCGACGGCTTACCGAGAGGTGGGCTCAATGGCAAGGTATGTAAACGCCATCAGCAAGTAATTTACTTTAGCGGTTTCGAAGGAATATACACGTTCAATGCGAGTTCAACGATTCAGAATAAGATACAACCGACAATAAAAATAGATTCTATCCAACTCGCCGATGTTAAGCTCTCTGCATTAGAAGAAGAGGCAATATCGATAAAACCTAAACAGTTTCCACTCAAGATTCAGCTATCCTCATCGAGCTATCTAAAACAGTCTAGAAACCGTTACCAATATCGAATTGTTAATAAAGCAAATAAGTGGGTAAGTATCTCTAATATAACTAGCGACGTAATTTTTGAGGAACTTGCACCCGGTGACTATGTCATTCAATTCAGAGCATCAAATAACGATGGAATTTGGAGTACTCCGCTCAATTTTGAATTCACTGTTATTCCACTTTGGTGGCAATCAAACGAATTCAGAGTCTTCATTCTCATCGGTATTTTAGTTTTTTTGTACGCTGCCATTATCTATCGCACACGCCTTATAAAAGCGAGAGCGACAGCATTGGAACTAGAGGTTGAAAAAAGGACTAAAGCTTTAAGCCATGAAAAAAACAAAGTTGAAAAGCTGCTGTCAAAAAAGAATCAAGAGCTTGCGAATCTATCTCATGAATTCAAAACGCCATTAACCTTAATTCTTGGACCATTGAGTCAAGTACTCAAATCAGAGCTAAGTCAGCAGGACACAAATAAACTCAATATTGTCCAGAGAAATACTTTCCGGCTACTCAGAATGGTTAACCAATTGCTCAACATAGAGACTTTTAGAATCAAAAGTATCGCTAAAAAATCAACTCAGCCTATTGGAAGAATCATTAAATTTCTTAGCGAATCCTTTGCCACATTAGCTCATGACAAAAACATTAGGTTCAATGAGCCTGAGTATTTCGAGCTGAATTTCGAATTTACACCGGATGCATTTGAAAAGATATTACTTAATCTCTTGTCAAATGCGATAAAGTACACAAAACCTGGTGGGTCAATCACGCTATTAACCAACCGCACAGAGAGACAACTTCAAATAGAGGTTATTGATACTGGAATTGGTATTCCTCCTGAACACCAGAGTTTAGTATTTACCAGGTATCATCGCGTACTGAACGAGCATAGCGAACAAATAACTGGCGCAGGTATAGGCCTGTCGCTCGTTAAAGAGCTCGTGTTGACTCATGATGGTGAAATATCTTTGAAAAGCGAACCAGAGAAAGGAACCGTTGTTACCGTTTGCTTGCCTATTGTTAATGAAACAACAAGCTATGATTTATCAAACGATCTCGATCAAGAGCTTATTAAACAAGAATTTATGAGTGTCAAGCAATCGGAAAATTTTTCAAGTGATAGCGAACGAATATCAAAAGACACAGCCCACTTGCCAACAATCCTTGTAATAGAGGATAACGATGATATGCGGCAGTACATCGCGCAAAGTATTTCTCCTCAATACAATGTAACAACCGCTAAAAATGGAAAAGAAGGTATAGAAATTGCCGTCAATGAAGTCCCGGACTTAATTGTTAGTGACATTATGATGCCAGATATTGACGGATTTCAAACAACCCAACTTCTCCGCAAGAATCCCGTCACCAATCATATCCCGATAATTTTGTTAACAGCTCGAGGTGATCGTGACAGCCGTCTACGAGGCTGGCAAGAAAATGCCGATGAATACTTAACTAAACCATTTGATCCGGAAGAACTCAATCTAAGATTAGCAAACTTACTCGATATAAGAGATATACTTAAAAAATGTTTTGCCGCAAATTTGTTTACGGCTAATGAAGATAAAAATCACAATAATAGTGTTCGATCTGATGATTTACAGGTTCACAAACGCAATCAGCAATGCGATTTCCTCGATAAAATTAATTGCTCACTCGAGAAGCTCCATTGCAATGCCAATCTATCGATGGATGAGTTAGCAGAATCAATTCATATGAGTAGAAGACAGTTATTCCGAAAGGTCAAATCAGTGTTGGATATGACACCAGCAGAATATCTTCGAAGGTTTAGACTGGAGAAGGCTAAGCAATTATTAGCAGACGGCAATAGTTCAAGCTATGTCGCTTTTGAGGTTGGCTTTTCATCTCAAAGTTATTTTAGCAAATGCTTTAAAGCACAATTTAATGTATCACCAAAAGATTTTCATGCAGAATAAAGCCAATTAATATTCGATAGCGCTTAACGCGCTTGGCTTTTATTTAATCAGTGTGTCGATTAAATCTGAACAGATAGCACGCCGACACTAGCGGAGAACGGGATTGAATGAGTGCTAACTTACACTATCGGTTATTTCAGTTGATTGCGCTCAAGTATAAGATCGCAGAATTACTTCGCCCGTCAGCAACGATAAAGTCGTCATGACCGTCACCATTCATATCAGCTAGTAAGACACCCCACGGATTGGAAATCTTCGGGTGGTGAAACAGAATCGTTTCTATCTTACTTGTACTCCCCATAATAGCAATTAACTCTCCCGCCCAGTTAGTTAAAATAGCGTCCTGAATACCATCACCATTAATATCACCTATTGCGATTTGCTTCGCACCGATATTTAAGCCGATTTCAATTTTGTTTCTTGTATCAAAATCACCTTTCCCGTTTCCAGGATAGATTGCGACTAGTCGATTATTCGAAGCAACGATTAAATCCCTATTATTATCTCCATTTAGATCCGCTAATTCGACCGTAAAAGGAGAATCAGAATGCGCTATTTTACTAAGTGAAAATTGAAGAGCCGTATTGCCAGTGTTGAGTAGTACTCCTACGTTAGTTAGATTGGGTGTAACCAGGTCAGGCGAACCATCATTATTGATATCCCCTATTGCAAATCCTCTATATGGATCGCCTCCGCTCTGAACGACCTTTCCCGGCAAAACAAAACCACCATTATCCGCGCCTTTGTAGAATCGCACTCCGTCATCATCACGGCTATCGACAATCAAATCAGTTTTATTATCTCCATCTAAATCAACTAGCTTAACTTCATGAGGATGCGGGCTAATATCAAGTTCAAATTGAGATCCGGATAACTTCTGAAAATTTCCATCACCATCACCAAAGAGTAAAGTAACGTAAGATGTTTCATGATTTGCGATAGCAACATCAACTTTACCATCACCGTTGATATCCGCAGTCGCTATGCCAGTGGGGTTTTCTCCAACAGAAATCCGCCTCAACTCAGATACTTTTCCTTTACCATCACCACGTAAAACAACCATATTATTATCAGAGTAATTGGCAATGAGAATATCTTGATTTCCATCGGCATCAAAGTCACAAAAGGTCATTGCGGCTTGTCCTGCTCCGATACTCAGTAACGTCTTTGAGTATGTTGTATTTGCTAACTCAAGACTGTTAGCTTGAGAGATAAAATTTAATAGCCCAACAGAAATCAATAGGGCTTTAGTGTTTTTCGTCAACAGAATCATTTACTACTCAGAGTTGGGTGTTTTCTTGTTTTGTATTGATAATTGCCGGTTCTTTTTATCACTATATCGGCAGCTTTCAATTCGCCTGTAAGCCAAAAATACTCAGCATTAGTATCCGTCAGTGGATTCTGCCGAACGATGCCTTCAATAACCTCACCAGTTTCTGCAAAATCGCCGATATCAACGACAAGTTCCTTCGCTGAATATTTCCCGTCAATAAATGGTCTTAGTGTCACTCTAAGCGCACTAATATCAGTGATACGGACATCGACCTCTTCAAATTTTATTGGTTCGATGTAAGATTGAATATCAGTCATCGTAAAGCTAAGCACTGTACCATCAAAACTTAAATTAAAAAGCGTCGCTTCTGGCCAGGCTAAGTCGTCTAATTTAATACTCATAAGCACCGTTTGTTAAAGTATTCACATTCTAAACACTTATTTCAGTGGTTAACTGGTTAATCAACTCTGTAATCACATCGGTAATCCACTCGAAAAGATGACACCGCAATCACCAGAGAGCATAATCACTCTAATCGGGCTTCAGTCGACTAAAAATATGCTTGTCAAAAAACTTGCCATGTTTGTACATCGCAGTTTTTAAGATCGCTTCTTCTTGATAACCAGATTTATGCAGCAAATTCATCGAGGGTCGGTTATCGGAAAAGACTGAAGCATCAATACGCACGATATTCGTTGTCGAAAAAACTATCTCTGTCATTTGTAAAAGCGCCGCGTGTGCAAAACCTTGTCGCCAATAGTCTCGACCGATCCAATATCCAATCTCACCAGAACGATTATATTCAAACTCTCCTCGATTAACACCAATACAACCAATCAACTCATCGTTAATAGTTATCGCTCGAACGAAATCTTGTTTACTTCCTTCATTGATCCACCAGTCGGCATCGGCTTTGGTATAAGGTAAAGGGATTTTACTGGATAAATATTTAACCACATCAAGGTCATTTAAATAGGTGACTAATCGCTGAGTGTCTTTTTCTTCAAATTCTCTAAGTTTTATCACATTATTCACTTCACACATAATAAGCCGCCAGCAATGACAACTTCATCGGGTTAACGTTTCAATCATACTGACTCTATCTACCGGATACAATCAGGTTCATTCTCCATGAGAAGATAAACAACATCATCCCGAACAGGCAATCGTTGCTGATATATTCTATGATTAGTCAATATTAGTGTTACCGCATTTCTATTTAGGAAAAACCAAGTGTTTAAGAAAAACCAAGATTTCGACTGAGTGACGGAACACTATCACATCCGTGTCGTAGCGGTGTTACCCGATTAATCATAGGCTTCTACTTAAAACGCAATATTGGAGTAGTCAATGAGTCTTTCAGTCGAAAAAATGAAAAAGTTACGCCTAAATAGTGGTTGGTCGCAAGAACGGTTAGCTGAAATCAGCGGTTTAAGTTTAAGAACGATTCAGCGCATTGAAAATGGCGATAATCCATCCTTAGAGTCGCAACTCGCTATAGCCACCGCATTTAATGTTTCGCCAGTCGATCTGATGAACGATCACGATATTGAAGTTGGCTCGGGAGGTATAAACTGGAGTGGGGTTGTAGGAGTCTTACTGTGTGTCGCGTTAATGGGTTTGCAATTTATACTCGGCGGTGCGGTTTACTTTGATGCTGTCAGTATACTACTGGTTATCGGACTACCATTTGCTATGTCGGCGATTTCATTCGGCCTCGATAAAACCTTAACAACTATTTACTTAATGCGCTGGGTGATTTTACTCCCTAAAAATGAGACAGGCTTACAAAACAACCTACCTTATCTAAAACATTACATTCTGTATTGTCATGTCGCGAGAGCAGTTTCTGCATTGGTAGGAATAATTGCAGTGCTGATGACAGCCGACTCATATGTCTATAATTTTGAACCGGAGGCAAAAAATCCCCTTGCTATGGGAATAGGCATTGCTTTACTCACTGTTCTCTACGCAGCAATGCTAGCAGAACTTATCTTGAGACCGTTAAAACACCAAATTGAGCGGCTACTAATCACACATCGAGAAAGTCTGTAATCGGTAAAATAAGTGCGATATATATCAGGTTTTATCAAAATAATTCAACGATATCTCGTAACTTGCCGGAATCCTCTCGCCGGCGAGTTCTCATCGAAGTATTCACTTCAACATCGCTGATCTCAAAAACTTTGAGCTTATCATTGATCACTTGACTCAGCTTTATTAAATCGTCAGCCGATAAAGTTGAATCCTTTGAGCTATCCAAAGCATTTTGATTAAACAAAACTAACTCTTCAATATTTTTGACGACCTCACTGGTAGCAATTCTTTCCCGCTCAGAAGACGCTCGCATATGATCGGCAGTCACAGAAATTCTATCGAGAGCATTAGAGATTTTGTTGAGATAGTCGTTACTCAGCGTGGTTTGATTGACGGCATCTTCCGAATAAGATTCGCCTTGTTGCATTCTGTCGTAGCTTTGTTGAGTCAGGTCTTGAATACGTTCGATATTTTGGCGAACTTCCTCAGTAGACTCATGAGTTCGATTCGCGAGCGCTCTTACTTCATCAGCCACTACCGCAAACCCTCGACCGGACTCACCGGCTCGCGCCGCTTCAATCGCGGCATTTAACGCCAATAGATTAGTTTGCTCTGCAATCGTGCTGATGACTTGAATGATATGACTAATTTGCTCGCTGGCGTCTTTAAGTTCGCCAATTTTGCCGCTCGCAAATTTTACGTTAGAGACCAAGGAATTAATGCTTTTAACAGCACTTTCGATGACTGACTTGGATTCATCGACCAGTTTCTTCTCTTCTTTTATACTCTCAAAAGCTGACTGAATATCTTCAGATACTTCGGTATTCGAAATACGAATCGAGTTGATGCCTTGAAAAATATTATCGTTGCGCTTTTGGTTGATAATAGCGCTTTGTTCGAATTGCAGATTTCCGTCTCTTACCGCCTCTGACATAGGCTGGAGTCTCGCGGCCGACTGGCGTATCGAGACTAAGGTATCATCCGCTCGATTAAGTCGTTTATTCACACTTCTCGCTAAATTGCGGATAAAAGGCAAAACCTCCGCTTCATCCACCGTGTTGATAAAACTCAAGGTATCAACACTTTCATCATTCACGACACGATAAAAAGGTTTGATAGCCATCTTCACTAACCAAGTAACAGGCACAAGCACAAGCAGCACTGCCCATAGAGAGAATGCAGCCCACCCCAATATCGTCTCAGGGGCTAAAAAGTAGCCAAATGTTGTTAAAATGACGGGAACGACTAGTAAAATTAGGGCTATTGCGAGTTTTTGCATCAATTATCCTCTTCAAATCCTTTTTAAATATAGTCGATTGAAAGTGAAGTGACGAAAAATCTGTGGGCCTAATTGGTTGAATACAGCGACGATGAAGTCATTCTTGATTGGTCGGCTTTCGCGCTTCAATTACCATCAATATTCGCTCTGCAGGAACTCGTAACTGAGTAATCAGGTAATCTGAAAACTCATCTGAGTAGTCTTGCAGCTTAATAGCTTGGATCATGCAGGACATCCATTGCTCTAGTGTATCACGGGTGATATTAAGGTGTTGATGAACTATCGGTATACTGATCGGCCCATACTTTTCACGATACAACCGAGGTCCCCCTAACCAACCGGTTAAAAACACAGCCAGCTTATCCTCGGACTGCTGAAGATCGGTAGTGTGTAAATTCCTTAATTGTCGATATTCCGGTTGTGAATCCATTAAGCGATAAAAATCACTGACTAGCTGACTAATTCCGGCTTGTTGGCCCGCGGCTTGATAAGATGCGTCTTCGACGCCGAATTGAAGATTCATTGTAAGTGAGTTAACGATAACTTATCACAATCGCAGATAAATAAAGAAAAACGATACATCAATAAATTATAGCGGGGTGGAAGCGTGATTGTGAACCTGATAATACTAAAGCTTTGCTTTAATGAGAACCCGGTAAAAGCACCAAACTATCGTGATTTTACCGCTTCTTGATTTTTCGGTTCCCACCCTGGCTCCTTGACTAAATAGAATAATTTATTTTTCCAGCTTGGTTCAGCTTTAATATCGCGATAAATATCTTTAAATTCCCGAAAGTTAATCGTTATTGGATTATATGAAATTGGCTCTTTAGAATTGATCAATTTTGTTGTGCCATAAACAGGCTTTTCGGCTTCCCGAGCATAAGTCCCGTAAAGTTTATCCCAAATAATAAACATAAAACCAAAGTTCTTATCGATATACTGTGGGTTAATCGCATGATGTACTCGATGGTTGGAAGCGGTATTGAAAATACCATCCACGAGTGGAATTTTTCCGATATAGTCGGTATGTATCCAAAATTGATAATAGCGTATTAATGCCATCGCTAAGATACAGGACACCGGATCAAATCCTATGACCGTCAATGGGGCAGACCAAAGCCAGCGATAGGCCAACTCAATCACCGACTGTCTCACTGAGGTTGAAAAATTAAAGTGTTCTGACGTATGGTGAGTGCTATGCGTTGCCCAGAGTATCCTCACCATATGAAATGAGCGGTGCTGCCAATAGCCAAAATGATCCGCCAATAAAATAATCAAAGGCCATGCCCACCAATAGCTCATGTCGATGCTCATAGGTGCAAAACGATGAAAAAAGCTGAACCCCCAATAGGTAATCGGTATCCAGGCTACTTTTTGCAGCACTCGACCAATGACCCCGACAAAGATGTTAGCGAACGCATCAGAAAAATTAAACTGACTGCGATTAACAAACAACCGGACTAACATTTCGATCAGAATTAAGGTCACTAGCATGGGTACATAGTAAGCGGATAAAGTTTCAACAGCTGTCATTTGTTTCCTATTTCCCGTTACTCGGCTATCTGACAATTGAATAACAATCTAGCGCGATTATTGTTGCACCAACTTAAATTAAATTTTTTGTTGGTACTATTCCGGTAATGTCCTCAGCAATCATTTCTGCTAAGGCCCCAATTGTAATCGCAGGATTAGCGCCAAGCGACGAAGGGATCACAGAACCATCGGCAATAAAAAGATTCTGATAATTAAATACTCTGCCTCTTTCTCCCAACGCTGCACTCACCACACCCTCATCACTTGAGTCAGCCATTACACACCCGCCCAATGGATGGACCGTTAAATTTCGTCGAAAGGGCCAGGTCCATGTCGGAAATGCAATGGCTTGTTTAGCGTCAATTGCTCGTTTCGCTTGTTTGGTCGCTTCAATAATATCCTCATATAAACTCATATTCTCATAGTAAGGCCAATTTAATCGTAAGCCGTTAAACCAGTTAAGAGAAACCTCACCAGCGGCATTATCTAACCCTACGTGTACTTGAACTAAAATATCCTGATTGCCATCGTCTTTCGCTAGCATTTGTTTTAAATGGCGTTTCACTAAATAGCTAGGCGATGTGAGCTCGACGATATCGCTTAAAATGCTCAGCGGGATAGCCATATCTTCTGCGATAAATTGTTTCGCTTTAATTGGTTGATCGCTTGTGTGGTCGATGTACTGAACAATCGTTGGCCCTCTTGAAACATCAGTGGGAACTTTTGATCCCCACGCAAGAGTAATAAAGTCGCCATTACCTGAGTATTTTTGTCCGAGTTGATCGCTCACTCTGGGTAAGGTTTTGTAAGCTTTTTTATTTTTGAAGAGAATTTCGCTCGAGCCATAGGTACCAGCTGCTAAAATCACTCGCTGACTTTTTACTCGCTTGGCTGTTTTGCTGATGAGATCAACCATATAAATATGAAACCCATAGCGACCATCCGCGCGCTTTGACTCTTCTCCGAGTTCATTGAGCGGAACAATTTTTTCGACTAGGTGCTCTGTTTGAACCTGCATACCAAAATAATTTTCGGCAACATAAAGATAATTTAGATCTAAAGAATTCTTTGATTGATAATTACAACCAACAATGCATTCCCCACAATAGTTACACGAAGTTTGCTCAGCACCATAACGATTTTCGTCAATTGTTCCAGCGGGTGTCGGATTGGCAGGATCATTACCAAAAAATACACCAACATCAACATCAACTCTATGCTTGCCAGCATCGCTAGCAATCGTTTCGAAAAGGGCTTGGCGGCTAAGTTGCCTTTCCGGTTCATCGGTTTTGGGTAATTGATTGGCACCTAAACAAGATTTAAATAACTCAAAATAAGGTTTGAGTTTTGCTCGCTTTATAGACTCTGGCCAAGTTTGATCAAAGTCTTCACTCACCGGCTCGATGATCCCGCCGCCATAAATCAGCGAACCACCACCATAACCCGCAGCAACCAATGTATCCATATGATCGTAACTACGAAAATCAAAAACACCGCGCTGCTCGCCCCAAAGCGGAAAAAGACGAGGAACATTATCGCCGGGAATCCGCCAAAATCCATTGCTCAACTCTTTAAATGTTCGCGGAAAATCATTACGCCCATAGCGCTTGCCACGCTCGACCATCAAAACTTTCCCCGGCCAACGTTTACTGGCTCTGGCCGCGGCAACTCCGCCACCAAAACCAGAACCGACGATCACAACTTCATAGTCATACTCCTCTATCGACAATGGAAAATCAGCGATGTTGAGTGGCTCTTCATTTTTCTCAGCGGTTTTTCCTTTCGCCTGTGTACTACTCACCATCGAAGCCGCAGCAATTGTGCCGACCATTGCACCGACAAAGTCGCGACGTTTTAAGTCGGACTGGTGATTACTTGTCGCTACCTTGTCGATATCATAAGAATCATTGTGAGATTCCCCCAGTATGTTTTTCTGATCATCATTATTATTCATTCTTTGATCCTTTTTTACTCAAACGATTATTTTTATCTTTGCTTGTAATGAGTTATTCTTGATATTCAGTGATAATGTCATCAGCCGCTTTTGCACTCGCAAGGTAAATCGGAAGTGCGATAAAAGTCCCCGGTATTCGAGGAAATATTGATGCATCAACGACTCGAAGCCCTTCAGTCCCTCTTACTCGAAACTGCCCATCTAATACCGCAAGCTGGTCATCATCTCCTCCCATTCTTGCAGTCCCACAGGCATGATGTCCCCATGATTCATCTTTTATCCATTGACCGATTTCTTCATCCGTTTGTAAATCAGAGCCAGGCTGAACTTCAGTAAAACTAAATCCATTTTCTTCAATCATTTGATTAATTTTTCTCACATGCCTAACGCCTTCGATTACGGCTTGCAAATCTAAGTCACTAGCATTAGCGGGCCCACCCTGTGCTTGAGTTCCCTCGTTACCATCTTCAAAATAATTAAAATTAATTTTCGGCCTATCGGTAGGGTCAGCGGAAGCTAAAGTGACGACTCCACCACGATTTTCTGTATGGCCTTTCAGGATTAACCAACTCCACTTGTCACCACTCTGATGCGCTTGGCTGTATTGATTAAAATAGCCACTAAAGTCGACCGGACCGGCAAACATATGAAGGTCTTCTTCTTGACTATTCGCAGATTTTTTAACCATTGAAAAAACCGTTCCATTGGTCGCATAGAATCCAGAGCCTTGCTGTAAGAAGATACGACTCGCCAACCATTGATATAAACAGGGATCGGTGAGGATATTGTTAATATTACAAGTTTGATGAACTTTAAATTTTTGAGCCGCTTGATTAATGACGGCGACTTCATAACGATCTTGTAAATTTTTTCCTACGCCTGGAAGATCGACACGCGTAAAAATATTAAGGTCTTCTCTTTCGAGCTCTTCTCTCGGACCGATGCCCGACAACATTAAAATTTGAGGCGTATTGAATGTACCAGCACTTATAATGACTTCTTTCGATACGCGAACTTCAACTCGCGGAGCCGCATCGGATTGACGATACAAGCGATCAGCTTTATAAACATTGCTCCTATCAATAAACTCGACACCAACTGCCTTACGACAACTTTCGGCACATTGCCAGCTTTGCGTTTGTTCATCGAAGGTGGGCTCCTCTTGCCAGAGAACCTTGGTTACAAAAGCCGATGTTTTTACCGTTAGATAGGGTTTGTTCGTTTTTGGATTGATAAGATTGTGTTCCTCACAATAGCGCTTAGCTGAATAGTGCGACTGTGCAGGAATTGCTATGTTATCTTTTATACAAGCCGATCTTAATACCATTTCGCGAGTACCATTTCTTTGTCCTCGGTTTGTCGCAGTAGGAATAGACCAAATTCCCGTTGCCTGATCATTCGCAATCGCTTGATTAATATCTCCAACTAACGCATCCTCTGCAGTAGCTTCCGGCGGTATGTTAGGGATCTCATTACCATCAAAACCGGTTTTTATTGAAGCGTCGATAATCTGTTTGACTTGACTTCCGTGCATATTAAGAAACTGTTCTGGCTGAGGATGACTGACTTGCAAACCGAGTTCATTTTTTATTTCTTCATAATATCGGCTCATATTTGTCCATTGCCAATTAGGGTCACTCGTCAATTGGGCGATATAGTTCCAATCACTATTTTTAGGTAGAACCGTTATCATTGCATTATTGACAGTTGATCCACCAAGTGCGCTTCCCCTTGGATAAAATAATCCATGAGAATTTGGGTGTGAACTAGGGCAAGTGCAACTGTCTCCATTAGCACTCATTACACAACGCTTTACG
The DNA here is from genome assembly GCF_007004765.1 of Aliikangiella marina. Taxonomy (GTDB): domain Bacteria; phylum Pseudomonadota; class Gammaproteobacteria; order Enterobacterales; family Kangiellaceae; genus Aliikangiella; species Aliikangiella marina. The sequence continues at coordinate 141,000 of NZ_VIKR01000003.1, read as the reverse complement.
GCACCGCGATCATTACTGCACATCAATTTGCTATCACGAACAGCTTGCTGATTCGTTGAATAATGGTCGACGTGAAAGTTCCAACTTAAAAAAGCATCTTCAGAGGCTCTTGCATGCCCGGCTGGTATCCCATAAAAGGGCCAAGATCCTTTATTTTTTCCAGCCTCTAATAAAAGAACAGTATGTCCCGCTCTTGCTAACTTAGCTGCTAAGGGACCACCACCAGCACCTGAACCAACAATGATAAACTCGTACTCGTCTTCAACTTGTGTTTTTGACAAAGGATGTGAGTCTTGAGGGCTGTTAGACAGTTGAATTTTCCGATACTTTTCCTCGAGTAACTGCTCGCTATTTGAAAAGACTTGTGATGAAACTATTGTGCAAAATAGTAGGCAAGCAGTGAACAGCGCTTTGCCGGTTTTGCGTAACGCGATCGATAGACGATTGAAGTAATTTATTTTAGTTAGATAAAAATTCATTGTAGTTTTCCCAAGGCTTTATTTTCTGCCTTCGATAAACCACAAAGCTTCACTAGGTATCAGTAAACCATAAAATTGATTTATCGAAGTTTCAGCTCATGAATCTAAGGGATTAATCCCGTTCAAGTTTGACGTCACGTGTCAATTGCTTGTCTCAAAGTCACCAAGTTGCTTAACTTTAGATTAAGATGTGTTCTATCAAGATGATTATCTTGGTAGTGAGATAGAAGTCTTACAAGAAACTATTTTTTGTTGTGTTATCTATTTTATTGAGAATAAGCAGCATCAATTTCTCGTTTTAGCTCTTCAAAACTGTGCTCACCTTTAATAACCTTACCATTGACGATAAAAGTTGGTGTGCCTTGTACATCATATTTTGCGATTGCCGCTCGTTGCATTGCATAAATATTTTTTACAGTGTTCTCATTTTCAAAGCACTGTTTAAAATTAGCAACATCAGCATTCACTTTAATCAAATGCTTTTTAAACACACTATATTTATCTTTTGCGATATACCATTCGCGAATATTGTTGTACAAACTGTCAAGCACTTCATAGTATTTATCGCCAGAACACTCCGCGGCTACTGCTGCCTGTAAAGCTATTTTACTTGTCGGGAAATGTCGATAAATGAATTTTACTTTGCCCGTATCTATGTAGGCCTCTTTTATTTTAGGGAGCACCTTACGATGGAAGCCGATACAATGATCGCAAGTCAATGAGCCATACTCAATTAAGGTAACGGGACTATCTGTGTTACCTAGCACAGACTCTTCCGCTTTAACGAATAACGACATGCTTAAAAGCAGTAAAACAAAACAGCGCTTTATTATATCGTCTTTTTTTAGAAGCTTTAGTTTTAATCGCATATTAGGCTCTTATTTTAATTTATAGCTATTCAATAGTACGTAATTATTCGTTAACTGGTTCCAGCAAATAAATAGCAGGGCTCTTACTCTGGTTTCCCCCTGCAAAGTAAATGTCTTGGGTTTGTGGGTTTATATTAAAACTGCTTAGTCCGCGCAAGAACAGACTTTGTAACTCTTCTGCAATAAGCGCTTGTTGACCTTCAAAGTCATCTAGATCTAGCCTCGCGATGTTCACCTTTGCTGTTTGCTCAGAATCGCGCGTTGTAATAAAAGAATAATACAAGAATTTATCCACGATATACCAATGAACTAGTCCTAAACCATCATCAATGGTACGCATTTCTCCTTTTGGATTGATAACCGTAATTCGTCCATGAGCAACCCGTTGAAAAACTAAAAAACCATCCTTAACTTGAAACCGATACAGACTTTGTGTGTCTGGAATAAAAAAATCATTTCCGCTCCCATCGGTAATGTTTACCCCATTTGACTGGTTGGTTAAATGGTATCGAGTAACAACGCCCTCTCGCTCTTCGATATAAACCGGTTGCTGATGTGAATTTATGACTTGCTTAGTTTGCGTATCAATTTCGATGGCTGAAACGTCTCCTTTTGCAGATAGACTGACCAATAATTTGCTGTGATTATCGAACCATTGATATTCAAAAATAAACTCGCCATTAAGATCTGTTAGCAAAACCTCCTCTTGCGTTTCGAGGTTTTTCTTGTAAATGTTAAATTTACCATTCTTATTGCTCACATATGAAATCCATTGACCATTCGGAAAGATATAGGGTTGAATCTCAGTGACTGTCGACTTGGAATAATTAGACTCGTTACGCGTGTTGTGGTCCAAACGCATAATCTCATGGTTCCAACTATTTTCCGAAGTAACGATTAGCTTATTAAGAGGATCGTAATCAAAATCTAATACTGCCCCCTGATACACCAATTCTTTGACTCCGCTTTCAATATCGATGCGGTAGATGCCTTGCTGGTTGGCGTAAAATTCAGAAAACATGAGGGTCTGAGCATCCTGCCAAACGACTTGAAATATCGAATCCTTAGACTCATAGACCGCTCTCAATGACTTGGTTTCTCGATCCCATAAAACTAGCGATTCATTTTTTAATACGTAATCTCTTTTCACCGCTGCAATTAATCGGTTAGCCGGTCCGACTCTTGGAAAAAGTAATGAGTGATTGGCATCGGGCAAAAAAACCCGATCAACGACATCTCCAAACAAAAAGTCTACTATTTGAATATTAGAGTTGATCTGGTTATCAATGTTCGCATAGGTCATTAAAACAATGCTTTTACCATCATCGATCCAATCGATATTCGGTGGAAAACCGCCCCTGCAACCAATCAACATTCGATCTTTTTGGTTATATAAATTGCGTACTCGGACTTCACACTGACCGCTTTCATTCCATACAACATAAGCCAGTTTATTTTGATAAATGCTCGGACTAAGCAATTGTTTTTCAAGTGACAATGCGGAAATTATCGAACTCGTTTGACGAGAGTCTAATTCAGTGACCGAAATGTTGTATTGTTCACTTGAATAGTTTTCGCTTACAACAACGTTCGCCCCACTGACAAACCTAGGCCTTCTTTCGGCGTCTAAGCTACCGATGAGTCTCGACTTTTTAAGTTGTTGAATATTGACCTGCTCGGTTTGTTTTGGGGACGATTGAAACCAGATTAAAAGCAAGACAGTTGCTATCAATAATACGGCAACCGCTAGGTAAATTCTCAAACCGCTAAGATAAGTTCGCGTTTGAGGTGATTCTGCGATAGTCGATTTTGCAGGTTGTAAATCGGCAAATTCGATTGGCGCGATTACCCGGTACCCTTGTTTAATGACGGTTTCAATGAATCGAGGATTTCTCGGTGAATCACCTAACTTTTTTCTCAAGTCGGCCATTAGCCGAGTAACCAGTTCATCGGCATTGATTTTTTCGCCCCAGATAGCCTTTATTATTGATTCTTTACTGACGGGCAGTGGATAGCTGTCAGCCATTAGCAATAACAGCTCAAACTCTTTAGGCGCTAACCGAATTGACTCTTGATTAATTTTTATCGAATTGAGGGATCGATAAATATAAATGGTCTGTGTTTGTTTATCTTCTTGCATTACCACTGCTTGCTTGTGAGGTCACTCATATAACTAAGGCGTACCGACTGGTTGTCTTTGTTAAACTAAAAAATAAGCACAATCAACGAGAATTAAATTTAAATGCTCAAATTCAACATTTATTAAATTTGCTTGTTTTACAGTCTATAAATATATAAGAATCAAAGACATGAGTCTATTGTGAGAAGGCTTTTTCAAGCAAAATTCAGGCTTTTCACCGATAAATCCTCTGCATTTGGCTAGTTGCTTTCAATAGCATAGAAATCTCAAATTTAAATGTCCCAGGGAATTAGTTAGCCAGTATGATAGGAGTATTTTCATAATGACACTTACAAAATTTGATATTCAAAAGACGCTTAATAAAACTGTCGCATTCAATAGTATCGTTCCAATTGGTAACTTTGATTTTGATGAAGATTACCGCGTTTTGAGACTGAATAATCACACCTTTGAACTACGCAATAAGCTTTTTTCAATTATGAGTTTTTTAGCCTACTCGGATGGAAAACTGATCCCGCGAGATGTGATAATTAATAGCATTTGGCGAAATAATGAGCATGTGGGACAAAAGAGTCTTACTCATTCAATTTGTATGTTAAGAAAGATATTCAATCAAGATCCAGAGCAAAGTGTTCAAATCATCACCATTAGCAAAACAGGATATCGACTCGTCGTCAATAACGTGGCAAGCGCTATAACCAAGGAGATTGTGACTCAGGATTAAATGACAAACAAAACCTGGTATACCGAGATAGGAACTTTGAAATGGCTTTTAACGCGCACCTCAACTTTTTGTGGTATTCATAAAAAAAGCAGCGCCTAAGCGCTGCTTTTTTAGCTTTCTAACAACCGAATATTAGAAAGTATGGCTTACTCTTAACAAAAATTGTCGTCCTAAGGTTCTAAACGTACCTTCATCAGAGTTAGTGTTAAACCCGGACTCGATATAAATGGGATCTTGGTCTAACAAATTCGCTATCGCAAAAGTAAACTTTGTATCGCCTTCTGGAAGCGTATAACTAGTATGTGCATCAAAATAGTACACATTTTCAGTTTCATAAGTATTCGCGAAGAAAGTTAATGGCACTGTTAATTTGCTGATGTAGTCCATCGATAAACTTGCCGAGAATTGATCTAAACGCCAGTCAGCAGATAGCTTAAACTTATCTTCCGGGAAGCTCGCATCGAGGCCACTATTGTAAGTACCCTCAAGATTAAGCGGAGTTCCGCCTTCAAAAGGCACCTGAGTTCTCTCAATCATATGCGAGTAGATCAATCGAGTATTGAACGAACCAATGCTGGTCTCAAACTGATAATTAGCTTCAAGATCAATCCCTTCGGCTTTCTCAAACGCAACATTTTGCAAAAATGCATTCACGTTAGTCACTGCACCTGGGTTTCCTAAAACACCGGTAACATCACGTGTAATATTGTCACAAAGTTGATTAAAATTAGCGCACAAGTTTAATGCATTTTGAGCTGAAATAGATTGAATACCACCATCCAATTCAATTTCCCAATGGTCTAATGTTAAATTAAGCCCATCTACAAAATCAGGTGACCACGCAATACCAAAAGTTTTCGTTGTACCTTCTTCTGCTTGTAGGTTGGGGTTACCACCACTGGTTTGGGTGAACTGAGTATCTTGTTGATTCCAGCCGCCATCTGGTACACCTTGACCAATACAGTTTGATTGCTGTGTTGGCGTTAAAGTCGACCAATTGCTTGCTCTACAGGGATCCGAAACCGTTGGTGTTGCGCCTTGGCTTTGCCCAGCAAAGAGTGAAGATATTGTCGGTGCTCTAAACACATCAGAAGTGGTCGCCCTTATCAAGAGTCCATCGGTCGGTTGCCAACGAATACCAAACTGAACGGTTGTTTGCTCGCCAAAAATAGTATTGTCATCGGAACGCGCACCGATATCTAATTCAAGCGACTTCGCGCCGGCAACATCACTTAGAATTGGAACCACGGCCTCCATAAAAATCGTATCCGTTTTGTAACTACCTTGACGTGCAGCAGCCGTACCACCGGTTACCGCCCCAAGTGACTTCGCTGAATCGGGAATAAAGCGAGTCCAGTCCGTTCGGTTCTCGATACCAATACTTGCAGACAAAGTGCCCGCAGGAAGTTCAATCACATCTCCAGTGAATGTTGCATTCCAGATATCCAGCTCCGTATCAAAACGATCATTTAAGGTCACGCTGATGTAGTCGAGCATATCTTGAGTCACAGTGCCACCACCGCCGAATAGATTCAACGGAACACAACCTGCGATTACATTACCTGGCGTTCCGCAAACAATATTTCCTTCAGCATCCATAAATGATGGGCCCAAAGCACTTTGCAAACGCGCGCCTGAGAATTGCCCAAAATCGGTATCAATTCGCGAGCGCTGACCTGAGGTAAGCGATATATCATAAGCCCACGAGGTATCTCCAATATTGCCTTCTAAACCAAGTGTCGCTTGATATTGATTAACATCTGTATTAAATCGACGACCACCCGTTTCCAACATACGTCGTCTTACCCTTACCACATCCTCGCCAAACGGATTGTAATAGTTATCGGCAGAAATTCCTTGAGCGCCATTTGCTAAGGTGTAACCTGGGTTACTCGAAGTATCATAAGGTGATGGCGCCAGTAAGGTTTCTGACCCGCGATCATTGTAACGAAAGTCCATATATAGATTGGCATATGAGTTAACTTCATAATCCGCAGATGCAAAGAATGAAACCCTTTCAAATGGTGTTTGAATATAATTAACCGGCGCATAGTTCCACAAATCGTTACCTGGTGCCAAACTCAGGTTAGCGGGTCTAAAGTCACTTGGCGATGTCCCCGAAGCGCCATCAATTAAAGTGATCGGACCGCCCCCACTGGCTAAATCAAAAACGCCTTGGAAATTCCTTGTACTCCCAAACTCGACAACAGCAGGGTCGTTAACCGATGGTAACCGGTAGCTTGTATAAAGGGTCGGGTCAAAAACAAATAGCGGATAATTGTACATATCGTATTTAGTGTCACCTTGAAAGATTTCATCTTGTCGGTCCCACTCTAGCCCCCAAGTGATGTTTCCTTTTTCGTAATCTGCCCCATTGATTAAACCCGTTCGAATTCGTTGACCGCCGCCATCAACATCCTGGTAACGCGAAATCTCAACAGTTGCTTCTGAGCCGCTGAAGTCGCGACGAGTGATAATATTGACAACACCAGCAACTGCATCAGCGCCGTAAACGGCAGAAGCACCATCTTTCAATACTTCAACCCGTTCAACCATAGTCAGCGGTATCGTTTGCAGATCTCCCCCATCCACGACACGCCGCCCATTAACCAAAGTTAATGTTCGTGCGGCGCCCATACCTCGGAGGTCAACGGTTACTGCACCACTACCGCCATTGTTTGTTTTGGTGCCGATCGGCGAACCACTTGAAGAAGGTAAGGTTTGTAAGAATTCACCTAAATTATTCGCCGTTGATAATTCGAGTGCTTCTCGCTCGATAACCGTCACTGGGTTCGCCCCTTCAATATCAGCTCGTTTGATTCTTGAGCCGGTAACCACAATCTTTTGTGCTTCGTCTTCTTCTGCTTCTTGGGCGATTACTACCACTGGCGCAGCTAAAGACAAACTCGCTGATACCAGTAGCGTATTTCGCATACTTTTTATCAGCTTTCTTAATTCAATCGTTTTCATTGTTATATTCACTCTTGATTAGCTAGGAGTTAGAGAAAAAAGCGGCCTGGAAGAATTAATTGGCAGATTGATTCCTTTGGCCGCAACAACCAGGGAATCTTGTTTTCACAAGACAGTTCTATGAAAAACTAATTGAATTATTAGAACAATAGCGTGGAAATTTAATGTTCATTAAATATCCATTGAAATATTGAATTTTGATTTAATAAAAATTATTGGCGGGTTTTATTCTGCTGGATGCTTTGTTGGCAATGTACGACGACTTGACGATTACGCTGACTTCTCACTTCCTAGCTTAGCATCAAAATAAGCGTGCTTAATCATTTTTTTGAGGACTTCGATATCAACATCTTCAAGCTTATTGATATAGAGGCAGCTCTTACCAGTCTTGTATTTACCCAGTTGACTTAACAACTCATTGTATTGAGAAAAGCCGTTCATAATATAAAGTGTTGTGTTGGCCTTTCTCGGCGAAAAGCCTATTCTCATCCAGGTACCTTCTCTACCACTGGCATACTTATAGTCATAACTGCCAAACCCAACCATACTAGTTCCCCACATTACCGCTTTTTCACCCGTAATATCTTTCATCATTTTTAAAATTTGCTTGGCATCCTTACGACGCTTTTCATTTTCGACTGAGTTTAAAAAACTGGTGACTGAGGTGTTGTTTTTTCGGGTCTTTAGTTCTGACATTTATTTTTCCAATTTCACTTTTTAGTTTTACATTTCCTAACTAATTTACATCACCTTAAAAAGAAGAGCCGGGTTGGCTAAGAAATTCAAGTTCTTCAGCTGTCGACTCTCTTCCTAAACATTGATTGCGATGCGGGTATCGACCAAATTTTTCAATAATGACTTTGTGTTTAAGTTCATAATCATAATTATCTTCAAGTCCCGGCTGACTGAATAGCTCTACTGCCTGCTGGTGTACCATGAATGATTCTGAGTGCATTAATGGCATGTAGAGAAACTTGCGTTGATTAATTTCAAGCTTGATATCATCACCCACTCGAACTGCTTCTTGAGTGAGCGCAACGGCGAGTGCATCAAACTTAAACGCTTGGGGTAAATCCCTAAACATATTTCGAGAAAACTGATCTAGAACAATAATCTCGGCAAGCCTTCCTTGCGGAGAATCTCGCCATTCACTTAATTCGCAACGAGTCGCTTGGTAATAAGTTTCTAGAAAACGCTCTCTGATAATTTGATCAAAATTCCGATCTTTTTTGAACCAACTAGCGGGTTCAATTTCCTCAAACCAAAATCGAATAACATCCTGCCATTGCATACGTGATATACCTGTTTTAATCAGCTAACTGTTTTTATGACAAGCTGTTTCGACTAAACGGATCTACTTGAGCGAACTCGGGAAACTCAAATCAACAAAGTGATCAACTTCATTGTGTGGATCGCGAGAGTCACTTCCAAAACAACAAACGCCTTTAACCGTACCGTCTTTAGTTGTCAATAAATGGTTGGTCCATTTGAAGGGGATAATACTGCCATCGGCGGTTAAAACATCATTAGTATTGGTCGAGTAAGGCGCTATGTTTCCATTAATAACCTGTTCAAAAACCATGATAATCTCTTGCCGCTGTTCACCGGGAATGAACTTGGTCAACCAACACTCTCCATGGTATTGCTGAATCGGTATATTTAACATCGAAGCCCCCTCGGGATTCAAATAGGCCATTTTCGCCTCTTGATTGACCACTAAGGTCAAAATAGGTAAATCATTAAATACCGAAAACAACTCTCCTACCTGATCAGCATGGGTCGTAAGGCAGTCTAATATCGAATAATCTTCTACTTGATGAAAGCGCGTTAAATCCATGAGTCGTACTCTATATAAGTCCGTACATCCTTCCTTAGCATTTTAACCAACCTGATTGTTTGACTAAAATGAAATCCCCTTTTCATCAGCGTATACCGACAACTCAAAGCTGTCAAATTTGGCCAAACTAATTTTCCTATCGAAGTCAAATTAGCGAACAAGCGAGTTAAAAAGTGAATAGCGTTTTAATTTTCCTTTATCAAAATAAAGCAGAAGCGGAGGTAACAATAGAAAATCGACAACTAGTGCAAATATTAAGGTTACTGCCATAAGGATACCTATCGTTGCGGAGCTATTCATATGAGAAATAGCAAGGATCAAAAACCCACCAGCTAAAGCTGTGGTCGTCGTTAATAATGCAATACCTACCCGTTTAAATGCACTCCGCAACGCATCTTCTGCAGAATTTCCAGCACGCCGTGCGAGTATATATTTATGCAGAAAATGAACTGTATCATCTACCACAATCCCCAAAGTAGAGCATGCGACGATAGACAACGCGATATCAACATAGCCAAACGTCATTCCCCACAAGCCATAAGCCATTGCCGCCGGGATCAAGTTTGGGACGAGACTTATCATTCCAAACTTCACTGATTTAAGAACCACGATAAGAATTAATGAAATCCCGACTAAGGCTAACAGCGTTCCTTGCAGCAAGCTCACAATATTTCGTTGTGCGATATGCGCAAATACGACGCCTAGCCCTGTCGCAGGAGAAAGTTTAATTGCTGGTGCATTTTCTTGCAGCCATTGCTGCGCCTTAGCATCTAGCGCTAACAACTCATCGGAACCGGCTTCAGATATTGAAACCGAAAAACGAGTTGCGCTTTTGTCCATTGTGATTTGGTTGGTGAGATCAACACCTGCAGGTAAGCCAAACTCATAAAATAGTAAATACTGAGCAGCAAGTTCTGCTGATTCGGGTACTTGATGAAAGTCACTATTATCATTATGCATTAATTGGTTGAGATCTTTCATCAAATGAGTGATTGAAGTTACTTTAACGACTTTGTTTTGTGTTTCAAACCAAGCCTCAAACGCTTCCAGTTGTTGCATAAATTTCGGATCAAAAATACCGCGTTCAGTATTTGATTGAAACGAGTATTCCAGTACATTGATACCGCTCAGATATCCGTCTATTCTTTTAACAAGCTGCATAATCTCAAAACTATCGTCAAAATAAGTCGACCAATTATCACTGAGTTTATTATTCGGAATAAAATACACAAGCCCAATGGTTAGCAAGCTCATAACGATTAAAAAACGCTTCTTATAGCGTATAATTACCTCAGCAAAATCGCTCATAAAGTGTCGATGCGGTTTATCTGCAGCTTTACCGACCGGTAACACCATCATAAGTGCGGGCAATAGAGTCACACTAAAGAGGAGAGCGATAAAAACACCAAATGCGACCATATTTCCCAGATCCCGATACGGTGGTGAAGTACTAAAATTAAGACTCAAAAAACCAATGATTGTCGTGATACTGGTAATAAAGACAGGCATAAAGTTGATCTTTAAACTTTCCAGCATTGCTGTTTTTTGATCTTTGTTATCATGCAGCTGGTGATAATAAGTCACTAATATGTGAACACTATCCGCGACCATAATTGACAATAAAACCGATGGGGCAAACCCTGCGATTGGCGTTAATAACGGAGCAACCCATCCAAAAAAACCAAATGTCGCTAACAAGCAGCTCGTGATTAAAATGAAGATCGCAATTGTCCCAACCATACTTCTTAGAAATAAAAATAATCCTGTAAAGACAATGATGTAGCTCAGCGGTACAAGGGTTGTTAGGTCGCTTGCTACAGCTCTTGCCAGTGTGGCATTGAGCGCAGTTGATCCCCCATTATCAATTTGGAATTGCGGATATCGCTTTCGAAACTTATCGCGAATTGTTTCCATTTGCTCGGTGACCTTGAGCGAAGGATCGGCCTCGTCTTTGGGTAAATTCAAGATAATAAATACTAAAGCTAATTTACCATCGGCGGTCATAAAATTTTTAATAAGACGCTTTTCAGCGAAGGCAATTTCTCTGACCGCCGCTATTTGCTGATCAGAAAGCGATGAAGCCTGCTCAACTAAATACCTGCTCTCAATCTCATCGTTTGAAGACGTCGAATAAACATAATTAGTGAGTGAGGAAATTCGATAGGCATAAGCAACCTGCTGAGATGCTTCCGTCAATTCTTCAATTAATGTTAAACCCGCTCGAGTGAAAACATCTCCTTCCTTCGCGGTGACGACAAAGGTGGCCGAATCTGACTTAACATAATCTCTTTCAAATTGCTCAAACGCTTGTAATTGCGGGTTATCTTTACTGAGATAGACCCGAAAGTCATTGCTTATGCTAAGGTTGGGTAACCCCGTGAACAAAGCAATCAAAAACACCAAGGCAATGATGATAGTTTTAATTGGTGACGCTAGGACTTTGCTGTAAAAAGGATATAAATATCTTTCCATGGCTGACTCTTCGCCTTGCTTATCGCTGTCGCTCAATATGCGACATACATAGCACTCATTCTAGCGGATTTAATAAACCGCTGTAATCGATGATTTGTCAGGATGGCTTTTGTACAATAAAACATCCATATTATTAAATCACCCGATGATAAAATTGAACTTTGTCTAACCGCGACCTTTTATCATGTTATATTTTGCTTATGGTTCTAATATGTCATTGCAGCGAATCGCAGCAAGAGTTGATGAACCGAGAATTATTTCTAGCGCCGTACTTTACGGCTATGACCTTAGATTTAACAAGCTTGGACAAGACGGTTCGGCCAAGTGCAGCATTAATTATACTGGAGAATCTGAGTCTCAAACCTATGGTGTTGTCTTTGATATTAAAAACCAAGATAAATTAAACTTAGATCGATTTGAGGGGTTAGGCCAGGGTTATCGACTCGAAACCGTCAATGTCACTGATGGATACGGAAATCAGTTTAAAGCTATCACTTATGAAGCGACCCGATTCACTAATAATTTACGGCCTTTCTCATGGTACCATCATCATGTGCTCAGAGGTGCTCAAGAGGCAGACCTACCCAGCGATTATCTGGAAAAACTGTATCAAGTTAAGACTTCTCTTGATAACAACCGTGAAAGACATGTTAAAGAATTGGCTATTTATAATAAGAGTAGATTTTAAACAACAATGAATACCCCACCAAAGACTTCCAAATCACGTCAAAATACACCAATTTTTGACCTTAACAAAATCGCTTTTGAGAATAAGACTCATCAGAATAAATCGCACTTGCCCCCTTTTGTTTTCATTCATGGCAACAGTCAAAACACCTCGTGTGGTCGAGATTTGTTCGATTATTTTTATCACCGAGGACACGACGTTATTGCCTACGATTTACCTGGACATGGCGATTCACCGATGCAAGCAGAAGACTATCATTTCAATGATCTTGTGACGCTTAACCAGCAAATTATTACAAGTCTTGACCTCAACAAGCCCATTTTATGTGGTCACTCACTCGGCGGAATGATTCAAGCTGCGACAATTGTTGATAAAAACTTATCGGCAAGTAGTTTAATATTTTGTGGAAGTTATGATGCGAGTCCAGTACAAGCCGCCCTTGCGCAAAGCCAAAACGCTGAAGCCCAACAAATTTTTAGCAGTCTCGATCAATATATTGCCGAAGCATTTAAGTTGTATAAAGGCCCTAAGAAATACGACTTCTTTAGCAATTTATCACTTGAGGATGAACTAATCGCAATATTTAATCGACGATACACGCATCCCATCGCCAACCAGATAAACTTAACAACGTTAAAAGACTATAATGTTCGAAGTCAACTCGCCGAGAAACAACTACCGATTTTAGTCTTGCATGGTCAAGAAGAAGATATTATTCCGGCGGCGCTAGTCAAAGTAATGCAACCTGCCTACGATACGATGGAGGTAGAGTGGTATCCAGACGGTGGTCACTTTGCATTTTATCAACAGCCACAACTCACCCGAGATTTTCTCGATAAACATTACGACTTTCTGCAAAGCTAAAAACCGAAAATAAGCAATCAATATACTTGTAACCCACTTATGCGCTATTGAACCATACATCAGTGATGTTTACTCAATTGCAGGAAGTCGCCAGTCAATTTCCGATTTGTTTTGCTGCTTAAGCAATTCATTTGCTTTTGAAAAATGCCGACACCCCAAGAAACCACGGTGTGCAGATAATGGCGAGGGGTGTGGTGCTTGCAACACATGGTGTTTAGTCTGGTCGATAGCTCTCCCTTTCTTTTGCGCATGAGCCCCCCACAATAAAAAGACGATTCCTTCTCCCTGGTCACTCAAACCTTGAATTACGCGATCAGTAAACTGCTCCCAGCCAAGGTGTTTGTGAGAATGTGCGTTCCCTTGTTCAACCGTCAGTACGGTATTTAGTAACAAAACACCTTGTTCCGCCCATGACTCTAAGTAGCCATGATTAGGAATATTAAATCCTTGAATGTCCGTTGAAAGCTCTTTATATATGTTCACTAGCGATGGCGGCGCTGGTACACCAGGTTTCACTGAGAAACATAATCCGTGCGCTTGGTTCGGACCATGATAGGGATCTTGTCCTAAAATAACGACTTTGACAGACTCGAAAGGCGTGACTTTAAAGGCATTAAAAACTTCCGGTTGTGGCGGGTAAACAGTGATCCCCGCTTGTCTTCGTTGCGCGACGTAGTCTAAGGTTTGTTGAAAGTAATCTTGTGATTTTTCGGCGGCAAGAATATCTGTCCAGCTAGTCATCAGTTCGTCATCAGAGTGAATTATTAGCGGCATATTATGCACATTCACTCATACTTTGCCTAGTAACCCGCCTCAGGATAATTTGAGCGAGAATATATTCGATTACAAAATCATCATAGCTGAATACTGGACAACCTATTGCGGTAGCAAGGATAATCGGAGCATGCAAAAAATACAGTTTACCCGTTATCAGCCACAATTCTTCGATACTTGCTTGCAAATATTCGACAGCAATATTGGAGATTATTTCGCGCTTCACGAGCGACAAGACTTTATTGATTTTCTCAACCAATTAACCGACGAGGATCAGTATTACGTTGGTTTATACGACAACCAAGTTGTTTGTAGTGGCGGCTGGGGACAAAAATCCGATGGCTGTTATTTACGCTGGGGCATGCTTGATAAAGGTAAACATAAACTAGGTCTGGGTCGTCAACTTCTTGAATTTCGATTGAATAAAATCAAATCTGACTGTGGTGATGTCGATGTTTTAATTACTACATCCAGTGCTGCCCAAGGTTTTTTCCGACATTATGGTTTTGAGACCATGGAGACGACAGTTAATGGGATTGCCGAGGGGCTCGACCAAGTAGAAATGCGCAAGCGGGGTTAACTGACTTGAGCGAAAATCATACCATTTCGACTATCAGCTAACACGCATAAACTCGGTGATTTAGATTCACTTTTTTAATCAAATAACACTTTTAATTAGGCGAACATTATGGAACTAAAACCAGAAATCGAAGCGGCCGTTTTCAGGCGTTTACTCAATCACCTTGATAACCATAAGGAAGTACAGAATATCGAATTAATGATACTCGCTGATTTTTGTCGTAACTGTTTAGCAAAATGGACTGTTGCTGAGGCAAAAGAAAACGGTGTAGAAATTGACTATGAGCAAGCGCGTGAATACGTTTATGGAATGCCTTACGCTGAATGGAAAGAAAAATATCAAACCAAAGCAACGCCAGAACAACTTGCAGCGTTCGAAGCAAGAAATAAAAATTCATAAAACGCATTAGGATCGGTTCATGCAAAAGCTTACTTGGTATTTTGATTTTATCTCACCTTTTGCTTATATCCAATTTAAGCAATTTTCGCGACTTCCTGATGATACACAGCTTGAATTAAAGCCAATACTATTAGCCGGACTGCTCAAACACTGGAATAATGTTGGCCCCGCTGAAGTTCCCCCCAAAAGAACCTTTACTTATCAACACTGTCATTGGCGAGCTCATCAACTGAATATTTCCTTCAAGATGCCACCCAACCATCCCTTTAATTCGCTACTCGGACTGCGCCTCGCCATCGCCTGTGAAAACGACCCCAGTGCTATCGAAACAATTTTTAATGTTATTTGGCAGGAAGGTATGGATCTTAATTCTCGCGAAGCTGAAAGTTATTTAGCAGCAAACCTCCCGCTCAAGAACATTCAATCAGCAGCAGCAAATACCAATGTTAAGGAGCGACTCCGAACAAACACTGAACAAGCGGCCGCCGAGCAAGTCTTTGGTGTACCAAGTTTTGTCACTCAAGATACCAATAAAATGATGTTTTGGGGACTTGATGCGTTTGACATGTTGTTGGATTACCTACAGAGCAAACAATTTTTCGAGTCTCCTGAGATGCAACGACTCAAAAATCTCCCCGAAGGTATCCAACGTAAAAGGTAGCTTGGTGCGGCGAGTTTCTCATTTCGAGAGGAACACGCTAGGATGCTGTTAAATCCGATTCAGTTAACATTTTAATCAACGAGGAGTTTGGCTCATGGCAATCGATACCGAATATGAGAATACTCAACAAATCCTGAAAAAACATGTGGTGCAACAACGTCCTTTGCCTATGCTGCACGTTCCTAAAAAAGATCCGGGGCTGCGCGAAGCCAATGAATACCAGTCGGCGGGAATGTTAATGCGGCGACTCGCAGATACGATTATTCAATGGCGCGAGCAACTGCCAGAAGACGAAGAGCCAGCAATTTTAGCGGTTATGTACGGTGGCATCCAAATAAATGTTGAAAGACTTGCGCAAGAAAGCTTTCATGGCATTCGAATCGAAGGCAATATGAATGGCAGCCCTTGTATGTTGCTGGCACATCAATCAACCGTCCAATTACTCTGCTTTGTGAAAAAGGTCGAAAAAGAAACCCCCAAGCGCCGAATTGGTTTCATTATCGACGGGGAAGAAGAAGAGGTTTAAACGTCCAAAACTTGCTCACCGGAAAAACTTTAATGATTTCGTTCCAGACTGTGCGCAGTTTGGCACTTTAGCTGTACAGAAAACAATCAACTTTCCTTATACTTAATCGACGGGATAAGTCCATGAAATATCAAAAATGAGCATGGGCCATTAACAAGAGGTAGGCGTTATGCAAGCAGTTAGTTTTGTCGATCGATTCATGAAACAAGAAGCACAGTGTTATCACTGTCACAACACCATCAATGAAGAGCAAACCCATTGCCATCATTGTAGCTCACCGGTCAACGACGAGTATTCGAGATTTAAACAGTCGCTCAATCAACAACAAAACAAAGCTGTATTAATGACTCGCTTGGTGGTTGGGATTAGCATCATTTTTTCGATAGGATTTTTTATCACAGCTTAATCGCTCAAACCAAGAATCACAATCAGCTTAAAAACATGAAAAAGCCCGCATTCGCGGGCTTTTTAGTTCTTCTATAGGCTAACTCTCGGTTAATCATCACTGTCTGGAACAAACACATAGCCGATACCCCAAACCGTTTGGAGATAACGAGGTTTAGCTGGGTCGTCCTCTATCATGCGTCTCAATCGTGATACTTGGACATCAATACTGCGCTCTAAAGCACTGTAATCGCGTCCGCGCGCAAGATTCATTAATTTGTCTCTCGACAATGGTTGCCGTGGATTGGTCACCAAAGATTTCAACACGGCGAACTCTCCACTGGTTAAGGTAAGCTGTTCGCCGTTTTTGGTCATTTCTCGGGTTGCTAAATTGAGCTTAAACTGACCAAACTCAATGACCTTTTCCTCACCACTTGGCGCACCTGGAAGCTCGGTTGTTTTGCGTCTTAAAACAGCCTTAACTCGAGCCAATAGTTCACGTGGATTAAACGGTTTGGCTAAATAATCATCCGCCCCCAACTCAAGTCCGATGATACGATCGACATCATCTCCTTTTGCGGTGAGCATGATAATTGGAATACTGTTTTCATCGCTCCGTAAGCGACGACAAATAGATAGCCCATCTTCACCAGGAAGCATTAAGTCCAATACCATCAAATGATAGTTTTCCCTTTCAAGAAATCGATCCATTTGCTCTGAATCGGCCGCAGCTTTAACGATGAACCCTTGTTCTTTAAAGTACCGTTCTAATAAACTGCGCAAACGCAAGTCATCATCAACTACGAGTATTTTTTGCGTTTCTTCACTCATCCGTATCCCCTCTACGCCTGTTCATTTTTTCTTCGACTAGCGACTAATTTGCCATGCTTTGGCCAAGTTTCACGCTCAGTCTAGATTATTCTGACCGATTAACCATTTGAATGGCAAAGACTTTTTAAGCACCAATTGTTACAGAGTATAACCTATAAGCCAGTTATAGCGTACTTTCTATAGTGAGATATCGTTCACTTAAGAATATTTTTCTCGAATTTTATAGCGATTTAATACTGAAAATCTTGATGATTTGTTTATAATCGCCAGTCCGTTAACTTGACTAGCAACCTGGTCATAAAACCGGCGTTACAAATAAACAATATTTGTTTGTACAGGTAATACCAATCCAAACCTCAAGGACCACAATATTTAACCGCTTATAAGTTGGTTTGAAACTATGTTGCTCAATGCAGCCGAATGCAAGCCTAACCAAATTTACAAGCCAACATAGCCAGACTCTCTAGCAAGAAATTATTTATTTAGCAGCTTTTTAGGAACACATATGCTCAATATTGCCGACCAAATTGCCCAAGAACTTTCTGTCAAACAACAGCAGGTAAGTGCTGCAATAAGCCTACTCGATGAGGGTGCAACCGTACCTTTTATTGCCCGATACCGAAAAGAAGTCACGGGTGGTCTCGATGACTCCCAATTACGTGACCTGGAAGAAAGGCTGGGATACTTGCGCGAGTTAGAAGATAGACGGCAGGTCATTTTAAAAAGTATCGAAGAACAAGAAAAACTGACTCCTGAACTCAAGACGAGCATTGAAAATGCAGAGACGAAAAGCGAACTTGAAGATCTTTACTTGCCCTACAAGCCGAAGCGACGAACTAAAGCGCAGATCGCCAGAGAAGCAGGACTAGAGCCTCTTGCATTAAAGCTTCTCGAAGACCCAAGCTTGACCCCAGAAACCATTGCAAATGAGTTTTTAAATGCCGATAAAGCAATTAATGACAGCAAAGCGGCGTTGGATGGTGCCAAACAAATTCTGATGGAAAAATTTGCTGAAGATGCGGTTTTACTCTCTGCGATTCGCAGTTATTTACAAGAAAACGCCCACGTACGTTCGACCGTAGTCAGTGGTAAAGAAGATTCTGGCCATAAGTTCAGTGATTATTTTGAATACTCGGAAAAACTCGACAAAATCCCTTCACATCGCGCACTCGCACTTTTCCGAGGCCGCAACGAGGGTGTTTTATCACTCGAGTTGGTCGTCGATGCCAATATTCTTAAAGATGACAAAGCAACCAACCATGCCCAATACTTGATCGCAAAACACGCAAATATTAGCCAGCAAGGTCGTCCAGCTGATGCGTGGCTTGATACCGTTGTGCTTTGGACTTGGAGAGTTAAGCTTCACAACTTCTTTGAAACAGAGCTACTCGGTAAATTAAGGGAAGAAGCTGAATCACAAGCAATTGGCGTTTTTGCTTCTAATTTAAGGGACTTGCTTATGGCTGCACCCGCAGGTAAATACGCGACTATGGGCTTGGATCCGGGCCTGAGAACCGGCGTTAAAGCAGTGGTTGTGGATGATACGGGTAAATTACTGACCCAATCCACGATTTTCCCACATGCACCGCAAAATCAGTGGGATCAGTCAATTGCTAAACTGGCAACGATGTGCCAATTACACAAAGTTAAATTGGTGAGTATTGGCAACGGAACCGCTTCTCGAGAAACAGACAAACTCGTTGCAGAAGTCATGAAAAAACACAGCGATTTAGGATTGCAAAAAATCGTCGTGAATGAAGCTGGCGCCTCCGTTTATTCAGCATCAAAGCTGGCTTCTGAAGAGTTCCCGGATTTGGACGTAAGCTATCGCGGCGCGGTTTCAATCGCCAGACGTTTGCAAGATCCGCTTGCGGAACTGGTAAAAATTGAACCCAAAGCAATTGGTGTTGGCCAATATCAACATGATGTCAGCCAAAGCCAATTAAGCAAGTCGCTCGCGAGCGTGGTTGAAGACTGTGTTAATTCCGTCGGTGTTGACCTGAATACCGCTTCTGCGCCATTATTGACCTATGTATCCGGACTGAATAAAACGCTCGCCCAGAATATCATTCGTTATCGAGAGTCTAATGGACGCTTCGCCAATCGCAAGCAGCTTACCCAAGTTGAGCGCCTCGGTCCTAAAGCCTTCGAACAAGCCGCAGGCTTCTTACGGATTACTGATGGCGACAATGCCTTGGATCGCTCAGGGGTACACCCCGAAACTTATCAAATCGTCGAAAAAATGCTCGCCAAGCTCGACTCGAGCATCGATGGCGTCATGGGTAACAAAACCGAGCTCGCTCAGCTAAAAGCCACTGACTTTGTCGAAGAGAAATTCGGTTTACCGACCATTAATGACATTCTTTCTGAATTGGAAAAACCAGGACGCGATCCACGCGGAGATTTCAAAGCAGCCAAGTTTAAGGAAGGTGTTGAGAAGATTGCTGACCTCAGTCCGGGTATGGCGCTAGAGGGGAGCGTAACCAATGTCACTGACTTTGGTGCATTTGTCGATATCGGTGTCCATCAAGATGGCTTAGTTCACATCTCGGTGATGAGCGATCGATTTATTTCAAATCCGAGAGAAGTTGTTAAAACCGGTGATATCGTCAAAGTTCATGTCACTGATATTGATATCAAACGTAAACGAATTAGTTTATCGATGGTCGGTCCCAATCCCGAGTCCGCGGCTAAGGGTCCTTCTAGTAGCGATCGTCCCCAGCGACAAACAGCGAGAAACCGCCCGAGCAAACCTCAAAAGCCGTCTAATTCTGCATTTGGTATGGCGTTAGCTGATGCACTCAAAGGAAAAAAGTAGTCCTACATCACTAGTTGAGATAAAAAATTGGGGCTTTTTGTAAATTTATGTTGCAAGCCCCATATCAGTTTGATATAAATACGCATCGCTAGCGAATACAAGAAGCCCATTTAATGGGACCTGCAGACTGGAAACTTTTACAAGCCTCAATTTAGAGGCTTTTTTATTGCCTGAATTTTACGCTCAAAATTAACGCCTCTTGAACAATATTTCCCAATGCGGAATTTCCTCTGCTTTTTTGTGTCTATAAATTCTGCTAGGCTTGCCAGCGTATCAAAACCAATTACTAGGACCCCAAGATGTTTGAAACCCGTGGCTTCAATTTGTTTATGGCTTTTGTATGTCACCAACTGTTGGTCGCAGCCTATTACTTTCAATACGTAGAAGGAATGGATCCCTGCCCCTTATGTATATTTCAACGAATTGGCGTTTTAGCCGTTGGTATATGGTTTTTAATTCGCGGAATTCACAATCCGTTACCTGGCAGTATTGCCCGCCCGGTTTATGCTAGCTTAGGTCTGCTTAGCGCAATTTTAGGTGGCGTCGTTTCCGGACGTCATATCTGGTTGCAAAACTTACCTGAAGGCGAAGTGCCAGCTTGCGGTCCTGCACTCGACTACTTGATGGAGATGCTTCCAGTCAGTGAAGTGATTGGTGCCGTCCTCGCCGGTGATGGCGAATGTGCCAAAGTATCATGGTCTTTAATGGGCATATCAATGCCGGGCTGGGTATTGTTGTTTTTCATTGGCGTCGGTGGTTTGATGTTATTCAGTCTGTATAACCATTTCAGGCAAACCAAGGTCACTATTTAGTCAACAATCGGCGCTTGCTACTATAGCGGTAACTCGATTTGCTCGTCATGTGAAGTGGTATCGATGCTTTCATGCAGTAATGGCAATAGTATGGTAAAACGACAGCCTTTCCCAAGCTGAGACTCGACCGTCATTTGACCACCAAGCTGTTCGCAGATAATAAAATAAGAGACTGATAAACCTAGGCCCGTACCGGTTTTTTCATCTTTGGTCGTGAAAAAAGGTTCGAACACTCGCTTACGGGTTTGTTCATCCATACCCGGGCCATTATCGATAACCTCGATACAAGCTCTTTGTCCCTCTCGGCGAACAATTAATTCGATCAATGGAAAAAAACCTTCCCTTTCTACTGATGCCAACGCTTGTGCCGCATTGATCAGTAAGTTAAGAAAGACTTGCTCCAATTGATTCTTCTGTGCGCTGACTCTACCAATATCCGGTGAAAAAGTTTTGCGGATTTCGATTTTACGAAAATCAAATTTCTTCTTTTGGTTATAGTCTTTGGCTGACAACCTTACGGCTGTATCGAGGGCGTCTTGAATACTAATCTCACTCGATGCTTGATTCGCCGGCCTCGCAAAACTCAGCATATCACCAACAATATGTGCAGCTCGCTCACCCGAAGTTAAAATACCATCCAAAAATTCGTTAATCCGCTGCTTATCGAGGTATGCGGCCAGACTGTTGAATTCAACCCCTGTTTGGTCAGCGACTTGCAAGTTTCTGGGTAGTTCAGAAGATAAACGCCTTTTGATGTTCTGGGTGCTTTGCATAATAGCACCCAGCGGATTATTGATTTCATGAGCCATCCCAGCCGCGAGTCCACCTAATGAGAGCATCTTTTCTGTTTGCACGAGAGTCTCGTCAATTTTAAGCTGATCGGTAATATCATCGATACGAATAACAACCCCTTGCTCTTCTTCTCTTAAGGTAAAAATCGGATAAATCATCACATCCAAAGTCCTTCGCTGGTGATGAATCTTAGTTTTAAAACGGAAGTTCAGGTTTTGTCCCAGCAAATCTTGTTTAGCTGCCGCATTTTGAATTTCCAGATCGAGTGCCGGAAATAGTTTGGATAGCTTTTCACCAATAGCCATTTTTGCTTCGATATTGGTCATCTTTTCCGCTTCAATGTTCCATTGCATGACCCGATATTTTTCATCTACAGCGATAATTCCTGAAGGCATTGAGTCGATCAGTTTCTCTAGATAATTTTGCATTGAGTCTGCATAGCGCTCCGCCATTTCTCGACTTTGTTTTTGCTTCTTGATTTCAGAAGAGTGTTCTGCAATACGCATCTCTAGCAAGTTACGGGTTTTCTCCAGCGCCTCTTTAGACTTGTCGATTTCTTTTTCAAAATCTCTCCGCAAGGTGATGTCGGAAATAAACTCAATATAGTGAGGTTCCTCCAACCAATTAGCCATCCTAGCGCGACATTCCACAGGCATACGCTTGCCTCCCTTGCAACGATAATGAGTTTCATAAATCACGTTGCCACCATTTTGCATGGTTTTGACCAGCTTAGGATGGCGATGCAGATAACAGTCAATATCAAGATCAAGCACTGAGAGACTTTTGAGCTCTTCTTTTGTATAGCCTAATGATTCGCATGCTCTCTGATTGACTTCCACAATGCGACCATCTAACGCCACCAAAAATACCATGTCGACAACTTGGTCAATCAACAACCTAAAGTCCTGTTGAGTTTCATCCCATCGCTGCGCCTGCACAGATTCCCAGTTCAGCAGATGAAAGGCTGGATAGGCAATTAAAGCCAGGGTTAAACAGGCAACGCCCAACTCTAGCGCCGCTTCACGCCAGTTATATTCGCCATCTAACCAAAAGTTGATACTCAGAGCGCTGATTACCGGTAACAATGCAGCAATAACAAGCAAGGACGCAGTAAAGCCACGAATGGTCCAGTAGCGTGCAAATTGAAACGGCTTTTTTAAGCGCTTATTTTGGCTTTCCATCAAAGTTCCTTGTTTAACTCAGATGATTTGGTGTTATTATTTGAATGCATTAAAAAAACGAACTCAAATTAACCAATTGATTTATATAAAAGTCCGAGCAGTTTTGCAAAATTCAAAAAAATTTTGCAGCCGGCCTTTATTGTGGTAAAACCTAATTAAAATCCTAGCATTAAAAAAGGAGACTGACACGAATGTCAGAAAGTAATACCCCGCTTGGAGCCTTATTAGATACCTCAGATGAGGCTGTCAACAACTGGTTAAATGAAAGGAATCAGTTACTTATTCAATATTTTCGTCTTTCCGGAAAGCGCGACAACAGCTATTTACCCAATGAAGAACAAATTAGCCAATTCTGCGGTTTGTTAATCGATTATGTCTCAGCAGGGCACTTCGAAGTCTATGAAAAAATCGTATCTGCTTGCGAAGTCAATGGTGAGGAAGGTATCACGCTACTTGAAAAGCTTTTGCCCGAAATTTCGGCGACGACTGACATAGTGGTCAACTTTAATGATAAATACTCAAGATTCGCAGAAGAGTCTGCCCTCCAGCAGCTTGCTAACGACTTGTCTTTGCTTGGAGAAGCTATCGCCAAACGAGTCGAGCTCGAAGACAATTTAATTGATACATTGCGAACTAAACACTAGACTTAAATAGCGCTTCATCATATTAAGCACCCCATTACTCCGGCATACTCCAATGTGTATGCCGCTATAACTATCCGCTAAGGAATTACAGATAATGATACGTGTAATCATCGAAAGACATATCAAAGAAGGCTGTTTTCATGATTATTTAGACATGATTCGCCGCGCGAGAAAACAAGCGACTGCAGTGGAGGGATTTATTGCTGGCGAATTACTGCAAGAAAACGCAAACGCCAATCATGCTGTCATCATTTCAAGCTGGGAAAATCTTGAAGCCTGGAATAAATGGCAATCATCTGATGAAAGAGCAAAAGTGTTAACCGAGATGCGGCCTTTACTTGAATCAGATGAGTCAGTAACGGTACTCGAAAGCAGCCAGTTGATGAGCTAATCCCCCAACGCTGATTGCTGACATCAATCCAACCAAAGAAAAAGCCGATCAATCGATCGGCTTTTTTGTGAGTTACTTTAAGGGTCGCGCTATATGGGTGACTAATCTGGCCACTGCCTATGAAGGTTTCTTTTTAACATATAAAACCAAGCTATGATCAATCAACTCATAGCCATGCTGTTCAGCAATTTCCCTTTGTAGTTCTTCGATCGCTTTACTGACGAATTCGATGACTTGGCCGCTATCCACACAAACCATATGGTCATGATGCTCATCACTGCTTAATTCAAATACGGCATGACCATCTTCAAAGTTGTGACGACTTACCAGCCCGGCAGACTCAAACTGAGTCAATACTCGGTAAACGGTAGCCAAACCGACGTCTTCGCCCGCCTCAAGC
Source organism: Aliikangiella marina (assembly GCF_007004765.1). GTDB lineage: Bacteria > Pseudomonadota > Gammaproteobacteria > Enterobacterales > Kangiellaceae > Aliikangiella > Aliikangiella marina. The sequence continues at coordinate 116,764 of NZ_VIKR01000003.1, read as the reverse complement.
AACAACTTGTAGACGTCTTCTGCACTAAGGTGTTTTTGCTCCGCATTCTCCAAGATGTTGAGAATCTTCAATCGCGGTAAGGTGACTTTAAGCCCTGCGTCTTTTAATTGTTGGTTGTTCAAGCAACACTCCTGAATAAAAACAAAAAAATTCCACTGACAAGGGAATTATTTCGGTAAAAAAATGACTATATGGACGTATTATATTCTTTTTTTAAGGCATTTTGCACGAAATCATATAGAATAGCCGGTTCTAAATCGTCGACTCCCGAGACAACTCGCTAGAGTCGAGAAGTGTAATAAATTATTTAGGTAAACTGATGTTAAAACACCTTTCGCTTATATTCGTATTTTTGCTAAGCGCTTGCGTTTATCGTTTAGATATTCAACAAGGTAATATTCTCGATCAAAAAGATATCAATGATTTGCGTCCAAACTTGAGTAAAAACCAAGTTTTGTTCGTCTTGGGGACTCCCGTCATTGATGACGGCTTTGCAGATAGTACCTGGACTTATTTATATAGCTATCGGCGCTCGTCTATCGGTGAAACCATCAAAAAGCGCTTAGTATTAACTTTTGAAGAAGATAAACTCGTCGCCGCAGAGGGTGATTATGAAATCCCTGAGAACTTGAGGAAGGGAAGCACACCGGCTCAGACAGAAGAAGCAAGCCAAGAAAGTAATCAAGACGATGTCCAAGAGAGCTTATAACCTCAGCCTCAAATCGCCTCGCTCATTTGTCGGCAGACCTACTTTGCCCATCAAATTATCAGTTAGTCTGCAGCGGACTCCTTGCCGGAATCCGTTTTCGCATCCCTAAATCGCTCCATCATATCTTTTTTTACGGCTTCACTAGGCTGCTTGTTCGACCCCATCAAAGCGATAGTTTTGGAGGTTAATTCCATCTGATCATGGTAACGACGGCAGTTTCGGCAAACCCAAAGGTGCAATTTCAATCGCAGCCCGCGTATACCGGTTACCGGCTTATCCATATTTTCGGAAAGCTGTTCCGCAACTTCTTTACATGACGGTATTAACATCAACACTCTCCAGTTCTTTCAAAATGATCAATCACTTGTAAAACCTTGTCTCGACCACGATGTAGCAATACTCTCAAGTTAGACTGGGTGACATTTAATATGTTACAAATTTCATCCATTGACAACCCGCCAGTGTCTCTAAGGTTCATTGCAACCTTTTGATTTTCAGGCAATTTTTCTATATTTTTTCCAATACAATCGCGCAGTTCACTGGCAGAAAGTAGATCTTCGGGAGTGTCACCATGCCATTGCGAGCTTGGATCCTTCCAATGCGAAACACCATCAAAACGAGGATCTGTCGACCAGTTATCTTGCATCGACTCTAAAGAAACGGAACGGGACTCTTTGCGACGCCGGGTTTTCGCCTCATTGGCGACGATACGCATTAACCAGCTTTTTAGCGATGAGCGACCTTCGAACTTGGGCAATGCTCTCAATGCAGAAATCCAAGCCTCCTGAATGATCTCATCAGCAATCGCAGTACCAGCGATTGATTGCGCAACCGAAAACATCAAAGCATAATGTTGCGAAAAAATTGACTCAAATGTCGTTTCATCGCCGGCTAACAATCGCTCAATTATTATCTGTTCAGATTCAGGCAAACCGTCACTCCAAATTTATTTATTGATAACTGATTGATTAACTAATTATTCGTTGGATGGCGCATCCAGAACAACAAGCGTTATTCGGTGAAATAAAAAAGGTGCGGCAAGCCGCACACTTTTTATGCGCAAATTGATTTTACTCTGAATAAAAGAAAAAACAATTTACTAGGACAGATCAGGTCTTAAGACCTTATGCGCAAGCATACCAGACTCAAATCAAGGTTCAAGTATTTCATCGACTTAACGAGTCGTATTCACTTGCCACTTTTCACCAAATCCCGCCGAACTTTCGCTGAGGATAAACTGGTCATTTTCGGTAAATGCAACTGCATAAACAATCGCCCCAGAGGGTCTTCCTCTGTCTCTGGTTCGCACTCGCCATTGCTTGACTCTTTTACCGTCGGAAACATTCCACAAACTAATATCTCTACCCGGTGCACCAGTCACGACTTGGGTACCATCACTCGAAAAGTTCGCAGCACTGAGTACATACTCTTTTTTCTTAAGGTTCAGCTTAACTTTTTGCTCACCGGTCGTCAGGTCCCAAACGAATGCATTACCAACAGTTCCCGCGGTGAAAGCCTGAGTACCGCTCGGGTCAAGTTTTAACTTCACTACTCGGGTTGCGTGCTCAAAAAGATGACGTGGCTGGCCGGTTTTTGAGTTCCAAAGAATCGCCCGATAGTCATTTCCACCCGTAAATGCCCACACACCATTTGCCGACATATCGACACTCGCTACCGCTTCATCGCGGTGACCGGTAAACTCCAGACGCCGACCAGTATTCATATCCATATGTATTGCTCTTCCATCAGCAAGGCCAAGCAATACATACCGCCCGAGATCGGAAATCGCAACAGCTCTGATTTCAGCAGGTGCCTGCCAATATCCATAAGCCTTGCCAGTGTTGGTATTCCAAATGATGAAAGTGTCTTCATCTGCGGTAATGGCTCTTTTACCGTCGGGAGACAAGCGAAGTGCAGTAATGCCTCTTTGCGGGTCATCACTGTGTTTCCACTGAAACTTTAGCTGATTGTTTTCCAGATCCCACAGTGCAGCACCAAAATTTACTGATGAAATTAAAGCTAATTTTCCATCTCTTGAGATATCTGCATCTAGCACAGCTACCGCAGCATGCGGCCATTCTGCGACTGACTTCTCACCCTCAAAACAGCCACTCAAGATAAAAAAACTGACACTAATCCACAATATCTTAAAAATATGGTTTTTTACCATGCAATAACCTTATATGTCCCCTGTCACGGGCTTCTCATTTAGTCCCTAAGAGTATAGACTGCGTTTTTCACTTTGGGGAACCGTCGACGTAACATCTTCAATCGACACCACTAATAATTAAACAAGAGGAATTCACGTGAAATATAAAATTGCAGCACTAGCAGTAGGACTTTTGCTAGCAGGCTGTCAGCAGCAAGACGCTGCTCAGACGGAAAAAAAAGCAGAAGCCGAGCAAACACAAGAAAAAACAGCCTTAGTGTCTGACGTTGACAAAATGGCATACGCTCTTGGCGCCGATATGGCAAACACGGTTAAGCGTATTAGCGGTGAATATAAAGCCGTAACCATGAGTGACGAAGCTTTACTAAGAGGTTTTAGCGAGGCACTTAAAGGGCAAAGTGCATTGCAGGAAGAGGAAATTCGCCAGCAAGTCATGATTTTCCAGCAAAAACTTCAATTCGCACAACAGCAGAAAATGCAAGAAGAAGCAGCAAAGCGCGATGAAGAAAACACTGCATTTATGGCAAAGAAAGATGCTGAAGGTTACACCAAAACAGAATCTGGTTTGCGCTACAAAGTTCTCACTGAAGCTGCTGAAGGTGCAGCGGTACCCGCTGCAACGGATAAAGTCAAAGTTCATTACACTGGCCGCTTAATTGATGACAGTGTCTTTGATAGTTCAGTTGAGAGAGACCAACCATTCGAATTTTCTCTGACCGGTGGTGTCATTCAAGGCTGGCTCGAGGGTGTCAAACTAATGCCTGTCGGCAGTAAATATCAGTTTGTTATTCCACCAGAGCTTGGATATGGCCCTCGCGGTAATTCCCGTATTCCAGGTAATTCAATTTTAGTTTTCGACGTTGAGTTGCTAGAGATTGTACAACCGAAGGAAGCCACTCCCTCAGCTAAAGAATAGTTCAATCAAGCCCCTTTTAAAGGGGCTTTTAATTTTCCAAGGTTTCAAAAAATGACTCGAACGCACCAATTTAGTTCATTTAATGATTTTTGGCCATTTTACCTCGGTGAACACCGCGAAAAATCTTGCAGAGTCCTCCATTATGTCGGTACGGTTGGTGCTAATGCCCTTCTCATTTATTTTATTTGGCAACAAATGTGGGCCTGGATCCCTCTCGCACTTGTATTTGGCTATGGTCCCGCTTGGATTGGCCATTTCTTTATCGAAAACAACCGTCCAGCAACCTTCAAACATCCTTGGTGGTCATTTATTGGCGACTATAAAATGCTTTACCTCGCAGCCACTGGTAAACTTAAGGCCGAACTCGCCAAGTTAGACTGAATGGCTTAACCGGCTTTAAGCTTTGAGTCCTCGGTTTGAGCGATCGCTTGCTCAGACTTTTGCGCCACCAGCCAGTCGTCGACCATGGACGGCTCAATCACCGATTGTTCGATAAATACCGTTTTTGGCTTTGGTTTTAATTGACTGTAAATGACACCACTTATAACCAATACCACGGCAACATACTGCCAATCGGTGAGCGTCTCTCCCAGCAACAACCAACCAAAAAATAAGGTCGCCAAAGGCAATAAATTCATCCACATCCCGACTTGGCTGGCCGGCATTGATTTGAGTGATGCGTTATACAAAATAAAAGCAATCACATTGACGCCCCAAGCCAGAAATAGAATTGAAAAAATTACTTCTGTCGATATTGACTCCGGCATACCTGGGTTAAACATAAACGCCAACGGTAAGAAAAATAAACAGCCAAATACGGCTTGTAATGTCGTCAAAAACACCGGGGAATATCGGCTCGCAAGCTTTCTTGCGAGCAGACTGTATGCGGTAGCAAAGCAAATAGCGATAAACTCTAAGCCATTACCGAGCATATGATTGCTGCCAGATTCTCCAGACTCTCCGGTCAACGACAATAATATCGCACCTGCAACTGCCATAAGGCCGCCAACCACCATGCGTCGATTAATCGATTCTTTTAAAAAATAGAATGCACACACGGTCACCATAAACGGGTGTAAGGCGGTAATCATTCCAGCTTCCGATGCACTGGTGTATGTCAATGCCAATCCTTCAAACACAAAATAGAGGCAAGGCTCAGCTAACACCAACCCGAGCAACAACCAACCATCGCCTTTCTGATAATTTTGGGTTTCTCGTTTAACCTTTGGTAAAAAAAACATCAGCACTGCAACTGCTAATAGCATTCTTAAAAAAACCGTTGGAAATGCACCCAACTCGGCGACTGCAATTTTCATGGCAATAAATGAGGCGGCCCAAATCACTACAGCAGCAATAACTTGGCTAATAGCAAAACTATTATTTTTAATACCCATAGCGTTCTCCCAGCAAACTAATTTAACCCCCGTGATTTCTTTGCTAAACCACGTATAGGGCCGGCGAGTCTACAGGGATAGGCTTTAAGGACAATCGAAATAAATTGACCTTTCACATTAGTTTTTTTAATGCAAAATAGCGACAAATAATTAATGCACGCTTTTGGTGCAATCAATCTTTAACATGCACCAATTTGTAGCTGTTTTTTCATGAATTAAGGCTATAATTTCCTTTGGTTGCACGATTTTGGGGATTTTGAAAGTTGGCATCCCGATTGCAGTAAGCACGCCAAACAATATCTATTATCCACTTATTGCTTTTTGTAATAACAATTTTTGAGGAACACACCATGGCTAAAAAAGACGTCTTCAAGATGATTGAAGAAAACGACATTGCTTTTGTCGACCTAAGATTTACCGACACAAAAGGTAAAGAGCAACACGTAACCTTACCTTCTCACTGTATCGATGAAGATTTCATGGAAGAAGGTAAAATGTTCGATGGCTCTTCAATCTCTGGTTGGAAAGGCATAAATGAGTCTGACATGGTGTTAATGCCAGACGCAGAAACAGCAGTCCTTGACCCGTTTTGTGAAGATGCCACTTTAAACTTGCGTTGTGATATTTTAGAGCCAGCAACCATGCAAGGTTACGATCGTGATCCTCGCTCTGTCGCTAAGCGCGCGGAAGCCTACTTAAAATCAACTGGAATCGCCGATACCTGTTTCTTTGGTCCTGAGCCTGAGTTCTTCCTATTTGACGATGTAAAATACAGCGTTGACATGCGCGGTGCTTCTTACCAAATTGACTCTAACGAAGCGGCGTGGAACTCTGAGAAAAACTATGATGATGGTAACATGGGTCACAGACCTCGCGTTAAAGGCGGATACTTCCCAGTACCACCTGTTGATTCTTCACAAGATATCCGCTCACAAATGTGTTTAGTTCTTGAGGAAATGGGCATTAAAACTGAAGCTCATCACCATGAAGTGGCTACCGCGAATCAAAACGAAATCGCAACTAAGTTCAACACATTAGTTAATAAAGCTGACGAAGTACAAATTCTTAAGTACGTGGTTCACAATGTTGCACACGCTTACGGGAAAACAGCGACCTTTATGCCAAAACCCGTAGTTGGCGACAATGGTTCTGGTATGCACTGTCACCAATCTTTAGCAAAAGATGGCGTTAACATCTTTGCGGGTAACAAATACGGTGGCCTTTCAGAAGAAGCGATTTACTACATCGGTGGAATTATCAAGCATGCTAAAGCCATCAATGCATTAGCTAACCCGTCAACCAACTCATACAAGCGTTTGGTTCCAGGGTTTGAAGCGCCGGTTATGCTGGCTTACTCAGCTAAAAACCGCTCTGCTTCTATCCGAATTCCACATGTACCAAGCGAAAAAGCGCGCCGCATTGAAGTTCGTTTCCCAGATCCTATGGCAAATCCATACTTAGCTTTCACTGCAATGTTGATGGCTGGTATCGACGGTATCCAAAATAAAATTCATCCAGGTGATGCAATGGACAAAGACTTGTATGATCTCCCTGCTGAAGAAGCTGCCGAAATCCCACAAGTCGCTAGTTCATTAGAAGAAGCACTAAACGCACTCGATGCTGACAGAGCTTTCTTGACTGCTGGTGGTGTTTTCAGCGATGACTATATTGATTCGTTCCTCGAGTTGAAACGTGAAGAAGTCACTTACTTGAACATGACAACTCATCCTGCTGAGTTTGATATGTATTACAGTCTATAAAATCAGATTGTTATAAACTCAAGAAACCCGGCTATTGCCGGGTTTTTTATTGATGACGCACCAATAAAATGAGCATTTCGCTATGCGCTGCGCAATAAACTGCTGTCAGAGGCGGTACAAGCGAATAAATTCAGCTAAACTTATGAGAGACTAAAAAAGTGTGAGCCGACATGCCAACGATCGACACCTCCTCTAGCGCTGCCGCGAAATTTCAAAATATCGCCAGTAAACGGCAAGCGTTGGAGAGTTTGATCGAAATCGCGGCGGGGATTCATCACCAACAATCAGCGCTCAACGACTTAGCGCTGGCAGCAAAACCCTCACAAATCTTCTCTGCCAAAGTTAATGCTTTTTTTGATCAAATTGAGCAGCGAATGCAAACGGTATCAGTTTCTGAAGTTCTTCAGAAACTCGAAGCTGTAGAATCAATTACTCAAAAGACATTTAATCACATCATCAAATTAACATCGCTAGATGTCAATCAACTGCGAGATAATCAAATAGAAGATATCGATGTTGCAAAGTTCTCCGATGCGATCATCAATTTTAAACGCAGAACTCAAACCGCTTTAGCTTTTCGAATATTGCTACAAAAACGAGGTGTAGCAATTCATCCATTTAAACTTCCTGTTTCCCAAGAGTCGATTTCTGAACAAATTGAAAAATTAAAGCAAAAAGAAAGTTAATGTGTCCAGCAAGTCAAGCAAGAGATCAATGACATTATCAGTGAAACCAATGCTTTGTTAAATTCTGAAGCGCTACCGGATTCGATGAAAAATGAATTAGTATCCGTTAAACAGGCCATGAGAGCTAACTTGAGTCATCTAGATGACGGTGGACTGATCACTGAAATTCCTCACTGTTTTGAAGTCATTACAGTAGAGACAAATGAACCAGACTATTTGAATCTCGAATCCAATAGCTCAAAGCCTGCATCATCGACTAATGACGATAACACCGACAGGCAACCAGTAGCGGAAAAGCCGGACCAGGTCCCGCAGGTTGAGAACACCTCCCCAATTGAAACAAAAATAAAAGACCGTAAATTATCAAGAGACGACAACCAACTCTCTTTTTGGGGATTACTGAAAGCTTGGTTACTTTCACCTTGGAGCACTAGCTGGCAGAACATAAAAGAAAAACATAATAAAAAACCCTAATTTTCTTAAACGGATTAGTTTATTGAGATAAATCCAATCAAAGGGCAATCAACAATGAATAAAATAGAAGTCATGGCTTTGCTACAGGCCAATCAAAATGAACGCGGTTTAAAGCGCTGGCAATCAATGGGGTCGTCCAATGGCGGTTTATTGAGTTATGGAATTGGACTCACCCAACTACGCAAAATCGCGAAACAAATTGGCAGAGATCACGCGCTAGCAAAATCGCTATGGCAATCAAATTACTATGATGCAAAAGTTATTTCGTTATTAATCGATGAGCCAAAAAGCTTAACAAGAGAACAAATTGAAGACCAAGTAGAGAATCTAAACGCCGGTATGCTATGTCATGTGTTTAGCTCCTGCGATGCGACGCTAGCCAAATCTCCAATGGTGAAAGAAGTTGCAGAAGACTGGTTGAAAAGCAATGATGAAACGAGACGCCGCTGTGGCTATGGCTTGCTGTATGAATTGAGTAAAAACAAAAAAAATAAATCTCTTAACGATGACTTTTTTCTAAAGTGGTTATCACACATCAATAAAACCATTGATAATGAAGAGAACTGGGTTAGATTAAGTCAAGGCGGCGCTTTGATTGGCATCGGTAAACGCAGCAAAGTACTGAATAAAGAAGCGATTGAAATTTCTCGTCGAGTGGGGCCGATTAAGTATAGCGATGGCGAACGAAAGTGCGAGCCTTTAGATGTTTTAAAACATCTGACGAGTGAGCAATTGAAAAAGAAATTTTCATAAAAAAAGCAGCGGTTACGCTGCTTTTTTTTACACTGGAATATTAAGTAAAACTTAGAAATTCCAAGTAAAACCAGCGCTGATTCCTGAAATTTCTACACCGTCTTTATCTAAGAACGTTGCATATTCCAAGTTGATTGCTGACGTTTCGCCTACCGCAATGTCCGCACCAAGTCCGAAACTGAAGTCGCTCTCAGAACCTGAAACGCCATCAGCAGAAATTTCACCGTCAGTGTATCCGATCATTACGTATGGGTTAAAGTCACCATCCGGTTGAAAATTATACACACCATACAAACCTAACATTTGATCAACTTCAATGTCTACGCCGAAAGTAGTGTCATCTGACAAACCGAAAGCTAAACGACCTTCTAGAGAGAAGTTTTCGCCCATGTAGCTACCGTATTTCATCATCACAGCACTTGGAGAAGCATCAGCAAATCCAAAGTCAACTTTTGCGTCAACATAGTTAACACCAAAGTAGCTATCAGCAAGAACTGATGAAGACATGGTTGCAGCAACAACCAAAGCGGCTAATTTTAATTTCATTGTGTAACTCCCTTAAAAATTTATTTTAGTGCCGCGTTCGTTTTTACAAACGCGCTCGGATTATATATCGCTATCAGTTAATAAATATCGTGAATATGCAACAATATGTGTATTAATCTGATAGATTACTGGCAAAAATAATTTTTACGCCAGCTACTATACGATTGCGTTTAGCAGATATTCCGATGGGCGACATTTTGAGTGACTCAAACCCGATTAACAATGTCGAATGTCTCAAAAAGCACTAAGATATTTACTATTAACTCTGTAAGACCGAACAGTTGAAACTTTTCAATTCATCTGCATGTCTATATGTTATCGCGGTATGTTAACCCGATACAGGCTCGATTAATGAGTCGGTCTGGCTAAAAAGCATCCATTAAAAGGACCGTTGAGTTAAAGATTGGATATATCAGCGACTTTGCACGAAATTGAAATTGATGTTTTATCAAGAGTAACTACCACTATACTTGGCGATGAAAATTGGCAAGTGGTTTAGATTTTGATAAGTTATTTAAACCGCTGACTTGGGAATAAATCATGTCGAAACGAATTTTGACCATTGTTGCACTACTCGCTGCTTCGTTATCTATATCAGCAGGCGAGAAAAAGAAACTTTACAAATGGGTAGATGAGAACGGTAATGTTCACTACTCGGATGAACCTCACAAAGGTGCGGAAGAACTCGAAATCAAAGAAGTCCCCACCATAAAAATGGACACACCTCCAGTCCAAATAACCGGATTAGAGTCTCTTGATATTTCAGCCGATCCAGACGACTTTCAAGGCGGCTATTCGGTGGCAAGGTTAAGCGAACCACTTAACAATAGCGTTGTGAGAAACAATGCTGGCGCAATAACATTGAGTGCACAACTGTCTCCGCCATTGTCAGAAAACCATACAATCCGCTTTTTTCTGGACGGTCGACCAGTTAGTCGAGATCCCAAAGCACTCACCGTGACGGTCGATGAGCAGGCCTACGGTGAGCATTCGGCTTACTTTGTCATTCTAAATACTAAAGGTAAACAGCTCCACAAAAGCGAGACGAGTAACTTCAACTTACTCAACATGATTAATCCCAATATTCGCAAAAACCGCAAAGGTGGAAATTAATCCCGTCGTTTATGGCTTGTGAGAAACTGCTCTCCGGCCTAAATTAATCTCATAACGAGTTGATAAATAAGAAGTTTTTTGCTGTTTCTCTTCAGTTCTGTTAATTCGTTCTCAGAACTTTTTCAAGCTATACACTATGATAGATACAAGTTAGACAGAAGCACGCGGCTTCTGCTTTCACTTGTTAGGCATTAAGTTGCTCTATTTTTTCAACCCCTGATTTGCCCGCCGAAAATTAGCGGGCATTTTTTTGGGTCTGATAGACAGGTCTATAGGCCGAGCTTTTTCTCAAGATAGTGGATGTTTGTTCCACCTTTTTGGAAGTTTTCGTCAGCCATAATTTTTCGCTGGAGCGCGATATTGGTCTTGATTCCGTCGATGATAACTTCGTCTAATGCCATTTGCATTCTCGCCATAGCGACTTCACGAGTCTCTCCGTAGGTAATCAATTTGCCAATCATTGAATCGTAGTAAGGCGGTACTTTGTAACCTGAATAGATGTGTGAATCCCAGCGAACCCCCGGGCCTCCCGGCGCATGGTAGCGGGTTATTGTACCTGGAGAGGGAATAAAGCTTTCAGGATCTTCAGCATTGATTCGGCACTCAATCGAATGCCCACGCAATTTAATATCTTCCTGCTTAAAGGAAAGAGGCTGTCCTTCCGCAACACGCAACTGCTCTTTTATGATGTCGACCCCAGAGACCATTTCCGAGACGGGGTGTTCTACCTGGACTCGCGTGTTCATCTCGATAAAATAAAACTCACCTTTTTCGTAAAGAAACTCAAAGGTACCAGCGCCACGATAGCCGATTTCTTTACAGGCCTGGACACAACGCTCGCCTATGAATCGGCGCTTTTCTTCGGTAATACCTGGCGCAGGCGCTTCTTCGACGACTTTCTGATGACGTCTTTGCATTGAGCAATCGCGCTCCCCGAGGTAAATCGCATTGCCATGATTATCCGCCATCACTTGGATTTCGACATGGCGAGGAGTTTCAAGGAACTTCTCCATATAAACCATATCGTTGTTAAACGCGGCTTTCGCTTCAGCCTTAGTCATCGCGATCGATTCAATTAACTCATCTTCGCTTCGGACTACACGCATACCGCGACCACCGCCACCGCCAGACGCTTTAATAATAACTGGATAGGCAATGCGCTTAGCAATGGCTAAATTTTCTTTCTCATCATCGCCTAGTGGACCATCTGAACCAGGAACACAAGGAACCCCCGCTCGTTTCATCGCAGTTATTGCCGAAACTTTATCGCCCATTAGACGAATACTATCTGCGACCGGGCCAATAAAAGTAAAGCCACTGCGCTCTACTTGCTCGGCAAAATCCGCGTTCTCTGCAAGAAAACCATAGCCCGGATGGATAGCTACTGCATCAGTCACTTCTGCCGCAGCAATAATTGCTGGGATGTTAAGGTAACTTTCCAAGGGTGAAGCTGGCCCGATACAAACTGACTCATCAGCTAGCTTTACATGCATCAGATTTTCGTCTGCCGTGGAGTGAACCGCCACGGTCTTAATACCCAACTCGCGGCATGCTCTGAGAATTCTCAGGGCTATTTCTCCACGATTGGCAATCACAACTTTATCAAGCATTTTACTTTCCAGAAAATTTGATCTATTCAGCTTTTCGCTGTTCAACTCGCGACAATATCAGCGCATTACTCTGATATTTCTCATTGGCGAGCAGTGTTATTCAATAATAAATAGTGGCTCATCAAACTCTACAGGTTCGCCATCTTCAATTAATATCGCTTTAATTGTTCCTGCCGCATCGGCCTCGATTTGATTCATCATTTTCATCGCTTCAACGATGCACAATGTGTCACCAACTTTCACTTGATCGCCTACTTCAGCAAATGATTTTGCACCAGGAGATGGCGAACGGTAGAAGGTGCCTACCATCGGTGATTTAACTTGATGACCGGAAACCTCAGCAGCAGCTGGCGCAGTAACTTCGCTTCCCGCTTCCGCTGCCGCTGGAGCCGCGGCAGGAGTTGGCGCTGGAGCCGCAGCGTAATGCACTGGCGTAGAAGCAACAGGTGCAGTCGCACGACTGATTCGCACTGACTCTTCACCTTCTTTAATTTCTATTTCCGCTACACCAGATTCTTCGAGTAATTCGATTAATTTTTTTACTTTTCGAATATCCATAATGAATACACCTTGAAGATTGTTAAAATATGCTAAAACTTAAAACTGTTTAGTCAGCGCACATGTTCTGCTAACACTGATTAATATGCCTTCCTAATAATCACGTCTCATCAAGTCATTTTTTGAGCCGCTTGATAACCTGATCTGCTGCAATTGAATAACTATCTGAGCCAAACCCACAAATTACGCCAACAGCCAAATCCGAAAAATAAGAGTGTTGACGGAAAGGTTCTCGGCTGTGCGGATTGGAAAGATGGATTTCAATAAACGGTATCCCTACTGCAGCAAGCGCGTCACGAATGGCGACACTGGTGTGGGTAAACGCTGCCGGGTTGATGATGATAAACTCGACGCCATCTTTCGCCGCCGCCTGAATTTTATCAACCAGCTCATGCTCCGCATTGGATTGAAAAAAATCCACCGCTACCGCAGCTTTCTCAAATTGCTCAGTCACCCGATCAGCGATGTCTGCCAAAGTATCAGCGCCGTAGATTTCCGGTTCTCTTGTCCCTAACAGGTTCAAATTAGGACCGTTGAGCACTAGAACAGCCATAGGAATAATAGTTTCCAATCTGTATTTGTAATTAATGACGCCAAAATACGCTAATTTCGTCAAACTAGCAAGAAATGAAAGGTTTGACCATTGGACGACGTTTTTAAGCATAACGTTGGGGACATTTGCTCAATTAGGCCTGTTTATAAGAATTTAGCCGATTTTAATCGCATTATCGCGATATTTGGCGGCAATTTTTATTATTCAAGATTTACAATTGAGTTATTGTTATTGCATGATTGATGAATATTCGTAATCAATTGGTACGTAATTTCACGAAGCTTTGGGAGAATTATCGCTTTTCCGTAAAAATTCTCGGATATTTGACCAATGATGCTTAAATATATTTCTAAGCATCAAACAAGCCAGCAAGATCGCCGACATTTGATGCAAGATTGACTCATTCATCGCGTGACTATGTGCAACCGCGCTGTAAACTTCAAAACCAAAGTGAGCGATCGCCCAATTCACCAGATATCCAAACCCAATACTCGCGCTCAATATACTGATTAAATAAGCAGTAAGCACCGAGTTTCCCATTTCTTGGCGAATCATCCCCATAGTGGATAAGTTAGTTGCAGGTCCCGCCAACATAAAAACCAAGATTGCACCGGGACTAACGCCTGCAGCAAGAAAACCAGCGGCTATTGGTGTCGATGCTGTCGCACAGATGTACATGGGAATTCCGATTAAGGCCATGACTATCATCGCTAACAAGCCGTCTCCCCAGTTAACCAAAAAGTCCATTGGCACCCAAGTGCGAATAGCCGCTGCCAAAACCAGACCAATCAACAACCAGCGTGTTATATCCATTAGCAACTTACCCGATGCGAACGACAGTGAGTTAACAATTCTTTGCGTTAGGCTCGGCGTCTCTGACTTGTCGCTACTGCAGCTTCGCTCTGATTGACAACATGAAGTAGCGTGTGATGACGGACCTGGCTGTTGTTTTTCATTTCGAGTAACAAACATGACCAGTAACCCCGCGTATATAGCACTCATTATCGCAGCCACCGGACGAATGATCGCCATGAACGGACCGAGTAGCGCATAAGAAACCGAAACTGAATCGACACCGGTTTCCGGTGTGGCCACCAGAAATGAGACACTGGCTGATTTCGAGGCACCTGATCGACGCAAGCCAATAGCAGCAGGAATAACCCCACAAGAGCATAAGGGTAGCGGTGCGCCGATAAATGCAGCTTTAACTACCGATGTTAAATTACTTTGGCCTAACTGTTTGTTGAGTAACGCCATTGGAACCAACCATTTCATCAAACCTGCAATCATTAAACCGAGGAGTAACCATGGCGCAGACTCGATAAAAAGCGCGACGAAATTAGTCAACAAGGTGGTCATTGTCTCGCTCCAAGTTCAGTCGAAAGATCAGAAGCCGCTAAAGTATGTAAAATACTGCAATGGGTGGCTTTTTCAGTGCCTCCGCAACACGCTTCATACATCTGATGCAAACTGCCTCGAATAGATTGAAGATCGCGAATCTTGGCGTCGATTTCGGCGATTTTTTCTCCCGTATAAGTCTTAACCTCTTCACAGGTATGGGCCTCTTTCGCTAAATTTAAGCCCAGCAAATACTTAATCTCTTTCAGTGAAAAACCGACTTTTTTGGCTTGGAGAATAAAACTCAATTGGGTGAGATGGCTATCATTATACAATCGGTATCCCGCGGCAGAGCGTGAATGTGATTGGAGTAAACCTTTAGTCTCATAGAAACGCAAGGTTTCGACAGTCGAGCCAACTTTTTTGGCTAGCTCTCCAATTTTAAAAACGGCGGAATTTTCAGACATATCAACTTGTTCAGCGATTGATTGAGATTAAGTTGAGTATAAACCCTATAGCTTACTTTAGGGTCAATAAGAGGCGAGAAAATAATTTCGTGATAAGCGAAGTGTTGTTAATATCGAAGGCCATCAATCAACTAATAGAGACTTGCTAGGATGACAGGAGAACTCGACTTAGCGAAATTGTTGAAGAATATGTCCCCCAGCCTCGATCCTGAGATCTATATTTTTGCTTGTGTCGCCACCGATCAAATTGCACAGGTTTTCCCTCACAAGCCACTCGCAACATTTCAAGAGCATGAGGGAACGACAGTAATACTCGCTAAAGGGTCAGCTGAACAGCTGAATATCAACTTTGATGCTGACTACCGCAGAATCACACTCCAAGTGCACTCGAGTCTCGAAGCGGTCGGATTAACTGCAGCGGTCTCCACTCGCTTGGCAGACAATATGATTAGTGCAAATGTTGTTGCCGCTTTCTACCATGATCACATATTCGTACCAGCCAATGATGCTGAAAAAGCACTGTTGTTACTCGAGGAGCTAGTCGACGAATGTCGCGACGCTTAAGCCGTGTCTCCTGAAGCGCTTACCCACAACATAACGAGTTGTAAGTAATCGGAATCCGACTGAGGTGCGCCACATAGCTGAACTAAATTGGATAGGAAAAGTTTTTCGGGTGACAGTGAACTGGTATTTAGTAACGAGAATTCGGCGTGAGTAAGTACTTCTTCTGCCAACTTTTGTTGGTGTAATTTTTCTATTTTTAACTCAGTTTCTTTTAATGCTTCTCGCGTGCTATGGATCTTTTCAGGATAAGGTTTATCCCACTGAGCTTCCAATTCAAATCGAGTATTGCGAATATTATCAACCCACTTTTTGGTTCGACGTGTTCGACTCTGTGCGGCTTCAACAATATTGGCAGACAACTCAATGCCAAACCTATGCGTGACCCAGAGAGCGAACAATAATTCGTTAACATTCTTATCTTGAGTGTCTTGCAGATTTAGCAAGTACTCGCTCACTTCAGGTAAACTATAAAAAGCGACTGAACTTTGCCAGAACGCTTCTATCGCCTGTTCTAGATTAAAACCGCCCTTATCTATCATCTAACACAATCCTTAATTGGCTCAATCACATTTAAGTTAGCCGAATCATTAAAATCGATGGCCGTGATGTCACGTTCTGCTCTAAGATTAGTTGTTCAAATAGTCAATTGCCATATTAGTCAGTGTTGAAACACCAAGTTTCATTCCGGTTTCGTCAATATAGAAGTCTGGCGTGTGGTGCGCGGGTGCTTCGTTTTCAGGAACATTGAGGGGTTTGCCTCCTAAGAAAAAATAGAAGCCAGGAACCTCTTGAGCAAAATAGGAAAAGTCCTCAGCGCCGGTAATTGCATCAATCAAAATGACCCGGCTTTCACCCGCTTGTGCTTTTAAAGTTGGCAGCATTTGTTCGACTAATTTTGGCGTATTGTAAGTCACCGGATAATGTACCGACATCGGAATTTCAACCTCAACACTCGCCCCCATGCTTTCCGCAACACCGTTAGCTATCTTACGAATCTTAGTATGGATCTGCTGACGCATTTCATTATCAAGCGCCCGAATGGTTCCGATCATTTCAACTTCTTCCGGAATAATATTAGAGCGCACCCCGCCATGAATGCTTCCTACGGTGACTACAGCGGCCTGTTTGGTCAATTTTAGTTGTCGGGAAACTATCGTTTGCAAACTATTGATGATTTGACTTGATACAACGATGGGATCAACACCATTCCATGGCGCAGAGCCGTGGGTTTGCTGACCTTTTACCTTGATACGAAAGTCATCAACACTGGCCATAATTCCACCCGGCCGGTAACCAATCACCCCGACCGGCATTTGAGAGGCAATGTGGAGCCCGAAGATAGCGTCAACATCCGGAGACTGTAATACACCTTCTTTCACCATCAACTCAGCCCCTCCTTCTTCACCTTCTGGTGGTCCTTCTTCGGCAGGCTGAAAGATAAATTTGACGGTACCTCTAATGTTGTCTTTTTGTTTCGATAAAACTTCAGCAACGCCCATCAAAATCGCAACGTGAGTATCATGACCACACGCATGCATTACACCAACTTCTTGTCCCGCGTAATTAGATTTTACTTTTGAAGCAAAGGGCAAATCGACTCTTTCGGTAACCGGTAAGGCGTCCATATCCGCTCTCAAAGCAACGACCTTACCTGGCCGGCTCCCCTTAAGAAGAGCAACCACACCGGTATGAGCAACCCCAGTTTGTACCTCGAGTCCTAAACGGCGTAAATGTTGTTCAATATACTTCGCAGTTTTAAATTCTCGGTTCGATAGTTCAGGGTTTTGATGAATGTGGCGACGCCACTTAATTACTTTGCTCTCGACATCATCGATCATTTGATTTAATTCTTTTTGATAATCGCCAGCCATCAGCGGCAGCGCAAGGCTACCGTTAATTACAATAAAAAAATAAACCAACAAAGAGAGTAAAGGATTAGCTTTCATATTATTTTCGATCCGATTGCACCACTTAGCTTTCAAGGATACTGTTTTAAAAAAGCCCTCTCAAGGGTAAACTAAGCAAAACAATAAGCACCTAGAACGAAAATGCCTGACTACCCCGTTATTATCGCAAAGACAGAACGTCTCACAATGCGAGCCATGGAAGTAAAAGATGCGCCTGAGGTTTACCGCTACAGAAACCAGCCCGATGTCATGATTTTTCAAGGCTGGACGCCACAATCAGCCGATGAAGTAAAAGCATATGCGGAGTCAATGAATGAACGAGCGATTGCTGCAGCCGGTCACTGGTATCAAGTCGTGCTCGACTATCAGGGAATTATTGTCGGGGACGTCGCCTTTTGTATTGAAACTGAACATGAACAGCAAGCGGAACTCGGCATTGCGATTGACACACAATATCAAAAGCTCGGCTTCGCTCAGGAAGCCACCAGAGGATTAGTCGACTATCTGTTTACGACGCACAATTTGCACCGAATTCATGTTTCTATCGATCCGCAAAATCATGCCTCAAGAAAATTAATTGAACGGTGTGGATTTCGTTTTGAAGGACACTTGAAAAAAGCCGTTTGGTTTAAAGGACAATGGTGCGACGATCTTATTTTGGCAATACTCAGAGAAGAGTGGCAACAACAAAAGTAGACACTCAAGGCTGAGAATAATACCTTAAGAATTAACAGCCGGGAACCAGGCAGCTTATCTCGCGGTCCATCCGCCATCGAGCGCTATCGCTTGGGCAGTAATGTTTTTCGCATAGTCACTAAGCAGAAACTCACAAGTGCCCGCTAGCTCTTCGATTTCAATAAACGACTTCTTGGGCATGGGCTCAAGCATAATGTTATTAATAACTTCCTCTTCAGTTATGCCGTGCTCTTTCGCTTGAGAAGCAATTTGCTGTTCAACCAATGGTGTTTTTACATATGCTGGACAGAGCGTGTTAACCGTTATGTTGCTGTCGGCAATTTCTAATGCTAATGATTTGGAAAATCCCAGCAAACCATGTTTCGCGGCAATATAGGCGGTTTTGTAGGGAGAGGCGACTAGTGCATGAATCGATCCGATATTGATTATGCGTCCATAATCGTTGTCTTTCATGCCTTGCAAAAAAGCCTGAGTCAACCTCGCAACCCCAACCAACATCACTTGAGTCAAAAATTCCCATTTATCCATTGGAAAGTTTTCGAGTGACTCAACATGCTGCACGCCAGCGTTATTTATCAAAACATCAATACGACCATTGAGACGTTCAGCAACACGGTTCACTTCCGCTTGAGAAGTTACATTTAACGCAAACGCTTCTGCAGACTGGCCTTTATCGCCAATTACTTTTGCCACCACTTCTGCATGTGTGAAATTGATATCCGTAACAATAATGTGATGCCCCCTGCTCGCAAGAAACTCAGCGACTCCTCGACCTATACCACTTGCAGCACCGGTGACTAAAACTCTCATGATTAGTTTAATATTTTTGATTGTACGAGGTTATCACTCTAGCAAAATACTCGAATCAAGAACCTAGTACTATAGTGCTATACCGAGACATAGGATTTTTTAGCGCGCACTGATATGCTTAGCGTTAATCAATGTGGTTTCAGTTGAAGGATAGTTATATGGTTGCTAGTGCAAACCTATCGAAGACTCTACTGCTGTTAATGTTTTTAATGGGATCTTTTTCAATTGAATCGAGTACGCTAGAAAATGATAGCTTGCCACTCGATTATATCGGGCCCAAAATTATTCATCACTATTACGATGGTAAAGACGACGATTTACTCACAGCTGGTTGGAGTCATACACAATTAACCCAACGAAAACTACCCACTACGAGTAACCAGTCCGATCCGAAAACTTTAAGGAAGATCGCTTACTTCAATAATTTTATTGCATTGCTTGATACCACAGAGTCAGGAGGATACGGTAAATTTTTTGGGCCCAATAAAACTCAACCATCGATACCGGGGCATGAATACCTAACCTATGCCATAACACCCAGTGGAACTCCCGAAGCCACACTAGCTTTACAAATTCCTGATAATTTTGATCTTAATAAAAACTGTATTATTGTTGCCGCTACGTCAGGGTCTCGAGGAATTTATGGTGCGGTTGGTACCGTTGGCACTTGGGCCCTAACTAATCGTTGTGCCGTTGCCTATACCGATAAGGGCACAGGAACGGGGTTCTATTTTTATGACCAACAATCAGGGTATGATATCCAAGGTAATTATCGGCACAAAAACCAGGGCTTATTAAGCTATCTACCCAAAAAAAATCAAAATACAAAATCCTTCCTAAAACAATTCCCAACCGCCATCGCGACTAAACAAGCATACTCGGGCGATAATATCGAAAGAAAATTTGGTGAATTCGTTTACAAGGCAGGAGAGTTTGCGCTTTATCAACTTAACCAACATTTTAAACAAAAACGTATTTCGTTTACGCGACAGAACACCACTATTATTGCCGCGAGTATTTCAAATGGTGGAGTGGCTTCAATCCGCGGGGTTGAATACGATGAGACTGAACTGTTTGATGGATTGGTCGTTTCAGAACCCAATATTTATCCACAAAAAAATTCTCGCTTAGCCATCCTCCAGCAATCTGAACTTATCGAAAACCACAGCTTACCCGGGATCGAGTATTTCATGACTCAATATTTGCTCGAACCCTGCAGCTTGCTGTCAGAAAAACTCAATAGTTCGGGTTCACAGCAAGACGATGAATCACGCACAAAAATTTTACAGGATTGGTGCGACAAACTAAAAGCTGACGGCTTTATCGTCGGAGATAGCTATCAAAAGCTGGCTCATTCTTCGCTTGAGTATCTTAAGCGGAATGGTATCAACCACAATAATCAAGTTCTATCCAGCTTAATGTATACGATTCAAATTGGACCGTCACTCGCAACGACTTATGTTAATCAATTAGGTCGGTTTAAGATTGAAGACAAGATCTGCGGCAATTACTTTACAGCTTTTGACAAGCTAGTTAAACCCCGTTTTCTTTCCTTACAAGAACGACAATTATTATTCGCTAAAAGTAGCGGCATTCCACGAACAGCATCGATAGAAATTGGCCACACGAATCAGCTGGATAACTATGAGCGTGCAAAGTGCTTTTACGATATAGTCAAAACAGACAGAGTTCAAAATGGCATTAAGGAAGTTATCGCCACTCAAAACTTGCACAATGTTCCAACCATTATCATTCATGGACAGAACGATAATTTGATTGCACCAAATCATTCATCACGTCCCTACTATGCAAACCTTTTGCTATCAGGAAAACATGATACTGATAAACTGAAATATTATGAGATTACTAACGCGCAGCACTTTGACTCGTTTCTATCATTTCCTGCGTTTGCAAAACATTACGTACCGCTTCACCATTACTTCGAGCAATCACTCGAATTGATGCTAGCTCATTTACAAAAAGGTAAGACACTGCCGCCAAGCCAGGTTGTCGCGACATCAATTAGATCAGTAACTAATAACACACCGGAAAAGCTAACCTTGAGACACTTACCCGGCATTTCTATGAATCCTCGCTTGCCAATCAAGCTAGATAAGAATATCTTGATCATTCCCTGAGCTTTTCTGTAAGGAGATTTTCGTGCAATCGTCAGCTAATCTTGTAGTAGACTTCTTAGGTTTTTATTTATCTGAATGCCATCTTTGACAGTAGCAAAAACTATATCAGTTTGAGTCGAACCATATTGAGTAAAACCATCGACAACACTTCTTAAGTGACTCATATCTTTCGCTACTAGCTGAATGATAACTAACTCCGAACCAGTTAAAACATGGCATTCTAAAACTTCGGGCAGTTTGATGATCGAATTAACAATTTCTCGATGTTTAAGGGAGCCCGCACTCAAACGAACAAATGCTTTGATACCAAAGCCGAGCTTCTCAGCGTTAATCTTGGCATGAAAACCTTGAATAATCCCTTCTGATTGGAGCTTGTCGATATGCTCAGAGATATTACTGCGGGATCGATTAAGTTGAGCGGCTATTTCAGAAATTGAGATACGTCCGTCATGTTGTATGAACTCCAAGATCTGCCAATCTAAACCGGTTAATACTGATTTTGACATTTTCTCGCATTACTCCGTATTTTTCACATCAAACTGTCGTTTATTTCTTCAAATTAGTGTCAAAATAATCTGGTTCTTCGACGACTTAGCATCTTATTATGAATACTTGATCAGCTTCAATAGTGCCGAAACGACGCATTCAATTTATTCCTTCACACACCAAATCAATACCATGGACATGACTATGATTAACTTCCTTACGTTTAGCCCACGAAGAAACTCAAAGATAACTCAGCCAAATACCAAACTGCTTTTATTGTTTTGTCTGCTCTTCAACGGATTAATATCAGGTGTTATCTACGCAAAAAACACTCAAGCACTCGGATTATTTAGCGGCTTAATCGGTCAGTGGAGCATTGACGACTATTCTTTAAACGCCAAAGGCGAATGGCAACCCGCGGGTGGCGCTGATTGGCATTTTTACCCCATCCTGAATGGAACAGCAATCCAAGATGATTGGATTTCCCCTTCTATGAGCAAACCAGCTCCAGCTCAAGGTCGACAGTTTGGTACTAATATCCGGATTTACAATCAAAAAGAAAAACGGTGGCATATGGCTTGGATTGCTAATACAGGTCAAAAAGTCGAATCCTTCAAGGCAATAGAACAGGATGGAAAAATCATTATGTTAGGTCATTACCAAGGCGCTAATACTAGAATCACATTCTTTGATATTAACCAAAATAGTTTCTCATGGATGATGGAAAGAGAGACTCATGCAAACACCAAGGATAAAAAAATCTGGCAAACGATTTATAAAATACAAGGAACCCGAGTAGAATAACCCAGAAGGACTTGCTCGTTAAAGATTGCCTACAACCACCGACAAATAAGAGAGGGTAACTTAAAACGAGTGACCCAATCCTTTAATAATGGCGTGAATATGCGTTATCTGTTGGCCATTTTTAGTTTGATAGTCCGGTCCGGTGTATCCCCACCAGTCCCAACAAGCCTTTGGGTTCAATGGCACAAAACTTGACTTAGTTTGTGGGTAAATAATAACCAAACGATTACTCTCAGCCCAACTATTGAATCCACTATGCTCAATATACTCTCTGCCTACCGATTCTTCATTTTGCGAACAACCGTGAAAACTAATATGAATTCGGCATTGTTCACCGGATAAACAGATGGAGGGCACGTAAGCGTAACCGGTCTCAGCCAAAGTATTCGATTGATTCGTTAAAAACTTAGCTTGAGAAAACGGGATAATTTTACCCGTAGCTTTTGTCTTAGCGGCCAATTCTCCATAAAGCACTTGTAGCGCTTCACCAGCACCATCGTACTGGCAATGGTTGATATGAGGAGACTCACTATTATTACAAGGAACACCGTAATCGGTTGTTGGAATACCGTGACCTGCATTAACGGTAAATTCGGTAGCGACTTGCACCTGCAGCTTTCGATATAGTGCGGCTTGCGTTTCAGTTACCTGGCGGCTGACTCGTTGATCAGCCTGACCGTGAAAGATCCAAACTTTATCCTCACTTAAATTGTCTAAAGCGTCGATCTGCTCAGCTTCGACTAGACGATTAAGGTGCGCGAATAAATCATCAACAAAAGGTGGCTGCTGACTATCTACACAATCTGCCAAAGCAATATTTAAGTCGCCTTGCGCGCAACCAAAAGGACCTGAGGCGAATAAAGCGGCTCCACTGACTTGACTCCCGTAGGCCAAATGATATTGGTGAGCCATATAACCGCCAGAAGAAATACCCGATACAGTCACAGAAGAACGATCAAGATTGAGCGACGGAAATTGATCAGTACTTTTTGAACAATTACTTAGTAAAAATACGATTAATATAAACCTAAGCCAATAAAACATTGACACTTCCTTCTAAAATTAAAAAAGCCGCAACCTATCGATCACGGCAATAACTAGCAGCTAACAACTTTATCCTATCGAGGTATCTCTTTATAACTCGTATCCGATAGTGAGTGCGATTGTTTGTGGGTCGCCATAAAAACCTGTCACGGTATCTTCACCGCCTAGGCCCGGGGCTACTAAATTTCCTTGATTGTCAAACACCGCAGGGAAGTTATAGCCAGCGACACGATATTCCTCATCAAAGGCATTTTTGACATGAAGTCCGGCTTTCCATTGGCCTTCTGGATGGTACCAATTGACACCAATATTGAACAAACTGTAGCTTCCCATATCGAGAGTCGAAGGAATCTCAAAAATATTCGTTTTCGAACGATAGGCCCAATTGGCATTAATACTAAAATCACCCATCGAAGACTCAATCGTATAATTTGCTCCAACATTGGCACTCAATTCTGGCGTATTTGAAATCACCCATTGGTCCGAGACATCGACCGTTTGTCCTAGGTTAGGATCAAAGAAGTCTACTCTTACAAACTCTGCATCGATATAACCGATGGCGAAATTTAAGTTAAAATTATCGTTGATGTATGCAAGTCCTTCTAATTCCATACCTTTAATTTCAGACTCGCCCGCATTGACAACTTGTGTGGCGAAATCATTTTGACCCACCGCTCGCTGAACGGTTACTTGCATATCTTCGTAATCGGTGTAAAAAAGCGCGCCGTTAAGTCTAAAATTATTGTCGAACCAATCGCTTTTAAAACCAAATTCATAAGTGCTGACCAACTCCGGATCGAAGGGCTCGTTAGCCAAAGGATTTACTGATTCGTTCGCTCGCATATCAAAGCCACCGGATTTAAATCCTTCCGCATACGAAAAATAGTACATTAAGTCGTCTTCAGCTTGATATTCAAAGCCAATACGTGGCGTAAATTCACTCCAGTCTTCGCTCCCATTAAAGTCCGACTGAACAGCAATCGGCGTCTCATTATCTTCTGGAAAAACTGAACCCAAAAAGACAAAGCGGTAGACATCGGCTGTTTTTTCATCTTTTGTGTAACGACCGCCAATAGTCATCGACCATTTATCAGCTAATTCAATGTTTGCTTGGCCATAAAACGAGCTACTTTCGGTATCAACACAACCACCATTTTCTAAGGTAATCCCGGCAAGCCCAAGTATGACATCAAACGCTCCGCATGCTTCTCCTTGATAATCATAATAACCAAAAACCGCACGCCAATTTTCGGCACTGTAATTCACCTGAATTTCATGGGTGGTTTGCTCATCATCGTAAACTGCTGGCACATCAAAAGTATTAACCGCGGTGGCATCAAAATCGATGTTGGTGTATGTGTCACCCTCTCTTTCCGCCCAAACGTATTTAATACTTGTTTGATCGTTAATTTCATAATCTATCGTAAATGAAGTACCACCGGTTTCAACGTCATTAAATACCGGTAAACTTGTGTCAGAGTCATAGATATCTGCGTAAGGCTGCTGAGCAGTAACCAAGCTCGGCGTTAATCGATAACCACCCCGGGCATTGCTGTCATCTTGCGTATTGTCATGGGCCAAGCGAAAAAATAAACTATCGCTCGGCCTATATTCAAATGAAGCTCTCATTGCGGTTAAATCTTTGTTGTAATTTTCATCGCCGGTATTAATGAAATTACCAAATCCATCACGCTGCAACGAAGCATAAGCTAAACCAAAATAAAATTGATCTTCCACAATCGGAATTTGTGCCGCGATTTTCGCATCACGCTGATTAAACGAACCGATCGTGGCATCAATCGAAAATTCGCCATCACCAGACATTTCTCTAGTGACATATTTCACTGCACCACCAATGGTGTTTTTACCATAGAGCGTTCCTTGAGGACCTCTTAAAACTTCTAAACGGTCAATGTCGAGGATATCCATTACCGCACCCTGGGGTCTAGCAATGTAAACATCATCAATATAGATACCAACACCCGGCTCGAATCCCCATAGGGGGTCTTGCTGACCAACCCCACGAATGTATGCCGTTAAGGTTGAGTTTGTTGCTCGGCTAACCTGCAAGGTACTATTAGGGGTGTGGAATTGAACGTCAGTTACATCATCAATGCCAGTCTCAAATATTTGTTCAGAGGTTATAGCGGAAACAGAGACTGGAACTCGTTGGATATTCTCTTCAGTTTTTCGCGCAGTGATAATCAAGGTAGGGACACCTTCTTCTGCATTCTCTTGATCTTCAGCATTAACTTCTTCAGCAGCGGCTAGTTGCCCGCTTAAACCAAGTGCCACGCTTATTAACAGTGCAAGACTTTTCTTTTTAAATCTATTATTAGTCGTTGCGTTCATTCAACCTCTCCCTCTCATTTCGCGTTTGATAATATGGGTTTTCAAATTACCTTACAACAAAACTTATTGGTCGTATGCTGTACGATAGTACTATGGGAGATTAAGACAACTTACGCCATCATGCTGTTCCATCAGAAATAAAATAAGGACAGTTGTATGACCTTGAGCATGTTAGGGCTAATTGGTGGCTTAAGCTTATTAATTTTTCTCACCATACGTGGAATGAATTTAATGATTGCCGGCCCGCTTTGTGCCTTAATTGTCGCGTTGACGAGTCAAATACCTTTGTTTGTTAGTGAAGGAACGGCACAAGCAGATCTGGTTAATAGTTATATGTCGGGGTTTGCTGGATTTGTTCAAGCATGGTTTCTGATGTTCTTATTAGGTTCGTTGTTTGGCAAACTAATGGAGGACAGTGGCAGTGCAGATAGTATTTCGGCATGGGTTGTAAACAAACTCGGCATGAAACATGCCGTTTTGGCGATCGTCGCCGCTTGCGCAATTTTAACCTACGGCGGCGTCAGTGTTTTCGTCGTCGCTTTTGGCGTTTACCCTATGGCAATTAGTCTATTCAAGCAAGCGAACCTGCCAAGAAGGTTTATTCCGGCAACCCTTGCGTTTGGCTCTGTGACTTTCACAATGACTTCTGCAGGATCGCCTGAAATTCAGAATTGGATCCCGATTAAATACTTAAATACAACCCCTTATGCCGGCTGGGAAGTTTCGCTAGTAGTTGCGGTTTTTATGGCCACTTTCGGCTTTTGGTGGCTACGTAAAATGATTAATAAGGCAGTTGCAAACGGTGAAAGCTTTGAAGTACGTGAAGGCGATCCACAACAGCGAACCAGTGCTATGCCTTCTCCAGCCTTGTCGCTGATTCCGCTCGCCGTTGTCCTACTAACCAGTTTTT
Organism: Aliikangiella marina; assembly: GCF_007004765.1. Classification (GTDB taxonomy): domain Bacteria; phylum Pseudomonadota; class Gammaproteobacteria; order Enterobacterales; family Kangiellaceae; genus Aliikangiella; species Aliikangiella marina. The sequence goes on along the minus strand of NZ_VIKR01000003.1, from coordinate 90,006 downwards.
TTCTCCACGAATCGTTGAGACAATATGCGTTGGTCGTGGCTTTGCTGGGTGGCGTAATAACTTGCTGGCTAATTAATCATCGCTATATTCGCAACCTCGGTAACGCAATCAACCTTGGAACAACGGGAGCACTAATTGCGATCGGTAATACTGCCGCCGTAGTCGGATTTGGCGCAGTAGCAAAAGTAACGCCTGCATTCTCTGATGCAGTCACCTTAATGACAAGCATTCCTGGGAATGAGTTAATCAGTGCCGCTATTGCGGTTTCTGTTATCGCAGGCTTAACGGGATCGGCATCAGGTGGGCAAGCCATTGCATTACCGGTTCTTGCGCCTCACTACATTGATGCCGGAGTCGATCCCGAAGAACTCCACCGCATCGTCGCAATTTCTTCCGGAGCGCTAGACTCTTTGCCACACAACGGCTATGTGGTGACAACCATCAGAGCAATTTGCGGAGAAACTCATCAAGCGGCTTACAATCCGCTAGCTGCGCTCACGGTTGTTGTTCCTTTAGTGGGTGTTATAATCGCTATTGGACTATTTTTGCTTTAGTCATTTATATCAACACATATAAAAATAAATTGATTTCTCTAGGAGTAGCAGTTGATAGAAAACTGGTTGATCATTTCGATTACACTTGGTTACTTACTGCTACTGTTCGTTATTGCTGAATTTGGTGAACGTTATTTAAATACGAATAAAGCTAGACCTTGGATTTTTAGCTTATCTTTAGCGATATACTGTACGTCTTGGGCTATGTATGGGACCGTTGCCCAAACCGAGTCCACTGGCTGGGTGATTGCGCCCACTTACTTCGGCAGCATTTTGTTATTTATTTTTGCATGGCCAATCGTCACCCGAATTGTTCGCATTGCCAAACAAAATCAAGTCACCTCTATCGCCGACTTTATCGCGGGTCGCTTTGGCGGTTCTCATTTAATCGGCGGTATTGTTGTTACCATCTGTACTATCGCGGTTATTCCGTATATTGCGCTGCAACTTCAGTCTATCGTCAATAGCTACCTAGTAGTCACTGGTACTCACAATCCCACAATCGAACCATCACTCAATGTTTGGCAAGATACCGCGCTATATGTCGCGTTGTTTGTGGCAGCTTTTACCATTCTATTTGGTACTCGCAAGATCGATGCAACAGAACATAATAATGGAATTATGCTTGCAGTAGCATTCGAATCAATAGTAAAACTGACGGCTTTTTTAGTGGTTGGCTTTTTTTCGGTTTACTTCATCTTCGATGGCCTGAATGATTTATTTGCTCAAGCTCAATCAGTACCAGCAACACAAGAATTACTTCAACAACGACAACCCGCATTTATTTATCTTACTCAAGCGTTACTTGGCGTTTTTGCAATATTGTGTTTACCCAGACAGTTCCATGTTTTAGTAGTTGAAAATCGTTCACCCAAAGAATTGATCAAAAGCCGCTGGATCTTTCCTAGCTATTTGTTGCTCATTAATTTTTTTATTTTACCGATTTTTCTGGCCGGAAAAATTTACTTTGGAGAGCAAGACATTGCCGCAGAAAACTACTCTCTATTGCTTCCGCTCTCTGAAAACAACGCGTTAGTTGCAGGCTTTGTCTTCATTGGCGGAATATCCGCCGCCACTAGTATGATTATTGTCGCCGCTATAGTTTCGAGTACGATGATTGGTAACGAGATTATTGTGCCGTTTATCGTGAAATATTTTTCAGTTAAATTGAGCGACAAAAACGATCTCGGGAAACGCCTTTTATGGGTTCGTCGACTCTTGATAGTCGTGATTTTAATGCTCGCGTATTTTTACTATCGCTCAATCGCCATTACGGAACAGTTGTCTGCAACAGGACTTCTCTCCATGGCACTTGTGGCGCAACTTGCTCCCGCACTCATTGCAACGGCTTATTGGAAAAGATGCACGCCGACCTCAGTACTAGCAGGAATTATTGGTGGTTTCACCGTTTGGTGTTTCACATTGTTAATTCCAGCCCTTGCTTCGGCTGGACTAATTGGAAGTTCGCTACTCGAAAAAGGTTTATTCCATTTAAGTTTTCTGCGACCCACCGAATTATTTTGGTTATACGGTTTCGACACTTTGACCCATGGCGTTATTTGGAGCTTAACCGTTAATCTAGGATTCTTGGTTTTGTTTTCGATGCGAGGCTCTGCGACTATTAAACAACGGATGCATACGAGTCAGTTTTTCTCAACTAACCCGGAAAATCGTCAATCGCTATCAGCGCAAGATGCCAACCTTAATATCGATGATCTCATTTTGCTGGCAGAGAGATTTATGGGGAAAGAGCCAGCGTTTAAAGCATTCGAGAAGTTCAGACATCGATATAATCTTACTGATATCAGAAAAGCGGATATTCAACAGCTGTCCGCATATACCGAGTAGCTTTTGCAGGCAATTATCGGTGCAACTTCAACCAGACTTGTTTTTGAATCACTTGAAAGTAATAAGCCGGTTTCATTTGAGGATGTGGCTAATATGATTGATGAAGCAGCGGATGTTTTGCTATTTAATCGTGAACTGCTTCAATCAGCCATTGAAAATGTTAGTCATGGAATTAGTGTTGTTGATAAAGAACAAAAGCTTGTCGCCTGGAATAGTCAATATAGAAAACTCTTTAATTATCCGGAGGGACTGTTAAGAGTAGGTCGGCCTATTGAAGATTTAATCCGGTTTAATGCCGAGCAAGGCAAAGTTAAATTTTCTGACATTAATAACGCGATTACAAAACGGTTAGACTTTATGCGTAAAGGCAGTCCTCATGTCTATGAAAGACAGTTAGCAGACGGGATTGTCCTCGAGATGCGCGGAAACCCCATTCCCGGCGGCGGATTCGTTACTTCATTTATTGATATCACACAATTTAGAGAGCAACAAAGAGAGCTTGAAAAAATTAATCTAGAACTTGAAGAACGAGTGAGCCTGAGAACAGAGGAGCTTGAAGCGCTTAATAAAAGGTTGCTTGAGGCAAAGTCTATGGCTGAGTCAGCCAACCAAAGTAAAACTCGCTTTTTAGCGGCTGCCAGTCACGACGTTCTTCAACCGCTCAACGCAGCGAGTCTTTTTAGCGCAACTCTGTTTGAAAAGGTCGCTGATGAATCAAATAAGCAACTCACCTTAAAAATTCAACAAGCATTACACTCTGCCGAACAACTACTCAAAGATTTGATTGATATTTCAAAACTCGATTCTGGCAATATCGCGCCCTCTGTGACAACTTTTTCGGTGAATGAGCTGATGCAGCAACTTTCGCAGGAGTTTTCTGTACTTGCAAATGATAAGGCGATCAAACTAAAAACTGTCTACTGCAGTAAATTTATAAAAACCGATCGAACTATGCTTAGACGTGTATTACAAAATCTATTGAGTAATGCGATCAATCATTCACAATCTCGAGCGATTTTATTCGGCGTACGGCGCAATGGTCCACGCCTAAATATTCATGTCATCGATACAGGTAAAGGAATTGCAAAAGATCAACAAGATGAAATATTCAAAGAGTTTGTACAAGTTGACTCAGACAAACAAGTTGTAGAAGGGCATGGTTTGGGACTGGCAATTGTGACCCGGATTCTTAATATATTAAAACTTCCGCTTACGTTAAAATCTTCGCTCAATCAAGGTGCAAACTTTTCGATTAGTGTACCTATAGCCGACAGCCTTGAAGTCTGTGAGTTACCTCAAACCGTATTGCTTCCGCAAACAACAAGCACAGAATCAAATAGTAATCGGCTCATTATTTGTATTGATAACGAACAAACGATAATCGAGGGGATGGAATCACTTTTATCTAACTGGGGATATACCAATATCAAAACGAGTACTGATGGTAACTTCGATTCAGATCCTGACTTTACCGTCGATAATATCGCCCTTATTCTTGCAGACTATCACCTCGAAAACTCAACTGGTGTCGAAGTAATAAAACACCTAAGAGCTAACGCTAAACGAGAGATCCCAGCCGTGATTATTACCGCCGATCAAACTGATAGTGTCAAACAAGAAACTCAAGAAAATGGTCTCTACATTTTGCACAAACCTATTAAGCCTTTGTCATTGAGAACTTTACTCAACCGTCTACTCAAAGCCTAAAAGTAATTTTTGCAACCTTCATTCCTCGTTTTGATGAGGGCCTTTTTTAAACCTTGGGTGCCCATCACTAATTGTCAGCCAACTCATTTGATCTTCAGTATAAATATGGCGAGTTGGTTCAATTAACTGAGGAGAATCTAGAGAATTAATCGTTACGGTTAAGTAATCAGCGTGACGTACATCTCGAAAGCTTATTGATGAACCGCATTGAGGACAAAATCCTCGCCTGACAAACTTTGACGATTCAAATTCGGTAGGTCTTTGTGACAGCCACTTAAGCTGATCGACTTTAAAGTCCATCCAGGTTGTCGCAGGTGCACCAGAAGTTTTTTGACACATTCGACAGTGACAATATTCGGTAGCGAAGGGGAGTGCGGTGGCTCGGTAACGAATATAACCACATAAGCAGCCACCCTCCAACAAGATAGATTGGCTCATTAAACGCTATTGAAAACGAAGAATAGGTACTGCTATTCCATCACAGGTTTGGGCTTTCGATCAACATAAAACAACCCCCAGTGTTTTTCTGCCCCGTTCGGATTGTTTTCATCACCCTTCCAAGGTTCATCAAACGCTTCAAAAAAGAAAATGGTCGTATTCGACTGCTTAGCTAATGCCATCATATCTTGATAATAACGAACTTGATTTTGAGTGTTTGCTTGCTCTGGGAATTCAGTCGCCGTTGTAGCCCACCCGGCTTCGAGAACTACAATGGGTTTGTTGGGAAGCGCTTGCTGGACGCTTAAAAGATTATCAACTGTGTAAGATAAACCGGATTCTATTGGTTTGTTTTCCCATACCGGATAACTATGGACACCCAAAAAATCGACTTCCTTAGCTAAAGGTGCACCGTGTTTACGCCACCAATCATAATTGTCCGCTGTACTCACCGGGTGCGAAGTCATTGCTTTTACTTCACGAACATAGCGAATCATCGCATCTAATGTCACCATGTGGTCGTTCCACTCAACCAACGCTTCATTTCCAACATTAATCGCAACAACAGTCTCTTTGTATTGGTTGGCTAACTTAATGCCACGCTGAACTTCGGCTTGATTAGCCAGTTTATTTAAATCGAGCTCAGCTTGTGGGATCGGTTCGTGGAGCCAAGGACATCCCTCATGATTACTGATCTCTGCTTTCAGCCACATTCCAAGCAAAACCTTTATCGGTAAATTATGCTTTTTGATCAATGCTAATGTTGTCTCAGTGTTTTCACCCGAGTCATACATTCTGATCAGATTAAAATTATGTTTCACTAAAATTTTCAAGTCTTCCAGTATTTGTGCTGGCGTCGGATTATTGGCGCCTTCTCCACGATCTGGATGCTGTCCTTCTCTAAATCCAGAATAGGCGATTGCCATGTACTCACCTTCCATTAAGGCCGAAGGACTTTGTTGAAAAACAGGATCAGCGATTACTGCATTTGCTGTCATTAAGGTTCCTATAAACAATATTTTAAAAAGAATTTTCATGATTTTAGCGTTAACAAGTTAACTGATTAAGTGTATCGCCTCGAAACAGGGCATTGGATTGCTCAGTTGAATTTCAGTTACAACGAGATAATAAAAAACCGACAGCGCTTAACACTTGAAAGTCGCCTTATCTCCAATACCCGCTACCAGTGAAGCTTCGGCGATTGTGATTGAGAATTTACCCGAAGTTGATAATGCCATAGGACTCATCACATTTTTGATATTCAATCCTCGTTCAGTAAAACAGCTCATTGAAAAAGATAGTTTTCCCCAGGTGTCTTCAGGGATCTTTTTAAGGAGCTTGCTGATATCAACTTCTCCTTGGCAAGGATATCCACAAGCCATCCTTAGTAGCACTGCCTTGCTCGGTTTCTTATTCACTTTCATTAATAAAACCAAAGCCGCATTCTGCTCCCCAAAACTTGACAAGTCATAAGGTTGATTCGTTTGCAAATAAGCTTGCCCCTCACCTTTCCCTTTAAAGTCGAAAGTCTTAATTTGTGTTTCTGGGTCGCTGGCAACGGCTACTACACCATTTTGCGACTGAAACTGATTACCTTGGACAGCGAGATTCCAATTTCCCTTGTCACCGACCATAAGCATGTAAGGCGATACTGCATCGCCTGACATCAAGGTCAATTTGGTTGCTTGAGCCTCTGCCGCTCTCGAGTTACTGCAAACCAATAGCAAAGTCAAAACCGTTAAGAATGATTGAAAACTCGAGTTTATTTTTTTCATGACAAAACCTTCTCTCATTGCCTTTGCCCCACGATTAGTTAGATTTGGTTGCATGCGCCATCAAGCTAGCCCATTACACACCAACAATGACAACGCTGTCAATGTTGAAAATAATCCGATTGCCCGCTTGGTTGTGGGCGCTTAAAAACACTTTTACTTATTCAAATTTAGGATTACCCAGATGGTCCCATAATCCCCAATGAGCACCAACTCCACCTTCCTTATCGACTTTCCACGCTTCATCGAACGATGAGAAATAAAACACCTCAATTTCCTCTTCATCAGCCCATTGGTAAGTACCCACAAAATACTTCATTGCATTGACCAATGATGGCTCTGCAGCCAACTCAGAAGGGCCTTGATTGGGCCAGCCGGTTTCAGTAATGATGACTTTTTTGCCTCCGCCAGCTTTGATGGCCCGGCGATACATGTCTTTCATATACAAAATCGAATAATCTAACGCGCAGCCTTCCCAAAACGGGTAGCAATTGGCAAGAATCACGTCACAGGCTTGCGCAATCTTGGGATGAACTTCAAATTCGTAATAGGCGTCGACATACCCAACTTCTAGCTCTGGAAGCGCCGCTTTTACCCGCTCAAGGTAATCGATTAACTGCGATTCGCTTAAATCTTCCCTCAATAGCACCTCATTACCGACAGCCACGATATCCACATAGCCATCTTTTGCGACTTTAATTAAGTTAGCAATTTCTTTTTCATTGTTGTTTAAATCATCATCTAGCCATGCGCCAACTAACGTTTTTAAACCTCTTGATTTAGCTATTTGCGGGATCAACTCATTCCCTTCTGTGCAGGAAAAAGAGCGGATCCAGCTGACTTTATCGGCGATGATATCGAGTCGGGTCTCTATTTGCGCAGCGCTGATCTCAGTACCGGGAGCCTGTCCTGCAATGTAAGGACTAAAAGAAATTCCGTGGATTCTCCTATCTAAAATAGAGCTAACCAGTGAACGCAATTCAGTCTCTGACTGCTGCGCAATATCGATCCCTGCTAATGATAAATATTGATAACCTTTACTCGACATATAGATTTTCTCACCCCTAAAGCCTTTATCATTCCAAACGACGCCCACGTTTTTTGGGGCGACTGATGATTCCGTTAACCGCTTGATTAACAACCGACAGGCCATATTACACAACAAAAATGACAGCGCTGTCAATTTTATCCAATTCTTCTCACTATTGACGGTTCAATAACAATAATTTGATATCTCAGTGTGACCTCTTGCGAACAAATTAGCAGACCAAACTATTAGACAGTCTTGCTACACCTAACGAACTTTCAAACATATTCAAATTTATAGACTAAACTATTCAAGAGCTTTTTCGATATTTATTGACTATGCATAGAATTGTAGTTGGGTTAATAACCTGTTTATGTTGCTTAACTCTCAATGCGTCTGAAAGCCCTGACACCTCCGCCCTGACGATTACGGCGAGTGAACGAAGCTATTTAGCAACATTTGATAATTTGAGACTCTGCACATCTCCAGACGCAATGCCTCTGGACGACATTGTTAATGGCAAGCATATTGGTATCGGTGCAGAATATATCAATTTATTCGCGCGCGAACTGGCCATCGATATCTCATTAGTCGAGACCGAAAGCTGGGAGGAATCCCTCGCGAGCATCCAACAAAACAATTGCGATATCATCGGCCTAATCGCTTTTACCCCTCAGCGCAGTACCTATCTCAATTTCACAGATACTTATGTTGAAATTCCTTTTGTTTTAGTGACCACTCAGGAAAAGTTTTTTGTTTCAAGACTTTCGCAATTAGTCAGCGAAAAGCTCGGCGTGCTAAAAGGCTACGCTTACGTAGACTTATTAAAAAACCGCTATCCTAATATCGAGCTAGTCGAGGTTGACTCGAGAATGAAAGGTTTGCAAATGGTTAGTTCAGGTGAGTTGTTTGGTTATTTTAGTGGCCTTAACCTAGCCGGGTTTGCTATCCAAGAGGGACAATTTACTAACTTAAAAATTAATGGACAATTTGATGAACTGTCGATAATAAAATTGGGGCTTGGCGTTAGAAAGGACTTAAATCCCCTCATTCCTATCTTAAATAAAACGATCGCTGCAATTCCCAAAGAAACCAAACAGCGAATTGATAACTCATGGTTGACCGTTCGTTATGAAATTACCGAGGACTACCAAAGGATTATTCAATTCTTCATAGTTACGGCAACAATTCTAATCTTTGTTTTTTATCGTCAGTATCATTTGCGTAAACTGAATAAACAGCTGGCCGATAGGGAACAACAAATATGGAAACAGGCAAACTACGATTTCCTCACTGAGCTTCCCAATAGAAGATTGTTTAATGATCGCTTGGAACAAGAAATTAATCGCGCTAAAAGAACGAATGAAAAATTTGCGTTGCTATTGATTGATCTCGATGAATTTAAAGACATTAATGATACTCAGGGTCATGAACAAGGCGACAACTTACTCGTAGAAGCCGCAAAACGTGTGTCCTCCTGTTTAAGAAAAACCGATACTATCGCGAGACTTGGTGGCGACGAATTTGTCGTTATATTAAAAAGCATTAATGATTTAAGCAATGTTGAAAAGGTTGCGAATAAGATACTGGATAAATTACAGAGACCTTTTGAACTGAAGGAAGAATCTTTTATATCTGCGAGTATTGGAATAACCATCTGCCCTGATGACTCAAATGACATTGGAGGATTGCTGAGAAATGCCGACCAAGCAATGTATGCAGCAAAAGCTGATGGTCGCAACAAGTTTCACTACTTCACCTCATCAATGCAACATAATGCTCAAGAAAGAGCAAACTTAATCCGCGACCTTCGTATCGCCTTACAAGACGAGCAATTCGAGATTTACTATCAACCCATTGAAGATCTGCGCACCGGCGAAGTTTACAAGGCGGAAGCACTCATTCGATGGAATCATCCAGAGAATGGATTGGTTAGTCCGATTTCTTTTATTCCCCTACTTGAAGAAACTCGAATGATCATTGATTTGGGTGACTGGATATTTACCCAAGCTGCCAAACAAGCACAAATTTGGCGAGATAAGTTTCACGATGACTTTCAAGTTAATGTCAATACGTCTCCGTTACAGTTTCAAAGTAAGAAAACAAAATATTGGTATCAGCGCCTTCAAGACCTCAATATTTCACCAGGGGCGATAGGCATTGAGATCACTGAGAGTATGTTGATGGAAGGCCAAGAAAACATCTCTGAACACCTCATTGAATTACGAGATCAGGGATTTCAGGTCGCACTGGATGACTTTGGAACTGGCTACTCATCCCTCGCTTATCTCAAGAAGTTTGATATTGATTATTTAAAAATTGATAAGTCTTTCGTCAACCAAATCGCTGAAGATTCGGATGATAAGGTGCTCTGCGAAGCCATAATCATTATGGCCCATCGGCTTGGCTTGGACGTCGTTGCGGAAGGAATAGAAACCGAACAACAAAAATCACTCTTAAAATCAATCGAGTGTGATTATGGACAAGGATATCATTTATCTAAACCATTACCTAAAGCTGCTTTCGATAAGTATTTAGAAGAAAGATATAAAGTAACCGTCTAGTCTCTTTAAATAATGAGATGAAGGATTTAAACTTCACAATTAAGGCATTTGTCAGCAGCCGCAATTCTTAGTTTTGTTATACGATAGCTAAGTATCTAATAACACCAAATGATGAGAGACTGCCGACAAATAATTATAAATATTGACTCGAAGGTCGCAAGTCAATCAAGTGTATCATTGCCATTCAACACTCAGTGTGACTCCATTGTAATCAGTGTAACCGCGAATTCCGATGTACCAATTACCCATTCTAGGATTCTCAAAGGAACACGTTTCCGCATTCCCATTTTTATAGGGTCGACAAGAATATTGGTATAAGCTTGGCTGAGTCTCAGTGTCTACATAAAGGTCGGCATCGCCTGAACCACCGGAAATATTAATCGTCAACAGGGACATATCCGCCGGAATAGAAATATTGAAGTACTGCCAAGATTGCGCGATCCCCTGTAGATTATCCACTGAGGCAAATCCGCCTTGAGGCGGCTCATTGACCTGATAATTAGCGACTAAACTCAGCCCACTAAAATCTTTATAGCCAATAATAGCGACGTAATATCGCGTTGTTTCTGGTTCATTAAAGGAGCAAGATTCTTGATTACCATTTTTATAGGGTCGACAGTCAAAACTAGTTAAGGTGGGCTCACTACCCGCTTTAACGTAAAGATCGGCATCTCCGACTCCGCCCTGAATTTGAAAGCTTAATGCTTGAGCATTTTGTGGTATGTCAATATAGTAATTCAGCACTTCATTTTCATTGGCCGATAATTGCGATTTAGCAATACCATTTTGGAGTTTTCCGGAGTCTATCGATTGTTCAGTATAAGTTGCTGTTAGAGAGACATTTTCAAACGAACGATCATTAGGTACTAAAGTAATATACCAACGTCCTTCACTTGGATTCGAAATTTCCACAAACTCAGTATTTCCGGAATTTTCCGAGGCATAATCAAAGCTAGTTTCATTGGGTATTTGATCAAATGCGACATAGAGATCCATCAAGCCACCACCTAATCCTTGATAACGAATTGTCTGTATTATCAACTGCGTTTGATTAGCAGGTACATCGATGTAAAACGTTTTCACTCCTTTGCTTCTCAAATCCTCTTTTACTCGACCATTGAGTAATTGGTTTTGTGTGGTTTCGTCACAAATTATAATGCTTCCATCCGCGGCGGGGGAGTAAACTAAATGCCCATCTCCTAACGCATTCTTTAAGTCGATTAAATTCTCACATTGATAGATGTCTAACCAGTTTTCTGATACGTCGATGTAGCTTATCAACGGCGGTGTGTGCCAATTGAAGTCGGCAATAGTGAAGTAATTATTTTTGGCAATTAAAGTATCTAGTCGAGAGGGTAATTCAGGTAAGCTTTCTAAATTTTCGTTGGACACATTGAGGTAATTTAAATATCGAAAATGTTGAATTCCCTCAATAGATGTTATTGTGCCATTACCCGGCGTAGTAATATTTGTAACCGAAGCAGCCTCTATCGAGTCAATCGCCCCGTCCCCATTTACATCAAAGTTATTTAATAGATATGACTCAAAATTTTGGTCTGAAAAGCTAAGTTTTTTAGCGCCATAACGTCTCGCCATAGCGATTTGATCACCACCGCTAATAAAATTTCTTTGACCAGCGAACTCGGCAATTGGAAAGTACTGCGGATGTGGCTCGATAGTTCGAGAACCATTAGTACTATAAGCACCAAGTCCATAATGCATAATTGATAAAAAGTCGTAGCTACTATAGTTAAGTGTTTGGCGCTTGGTGAAATTGTAACGCTGATTTGGATTAATATTATCTTCTAGAATAGTGACATACTCATCACGATCGCTTCGCATATGTTCATGCCACATTCCTAAACTATGACCAATCTCATGAACAATAATGTATTTAGAATGCCAACTAACCATTGATAGTATTTGCTTACCACCAACCATGCCAACGATTGCATAATTACGATTATCGTTTTGAACATAAATGTAATTCTCTTGGACGGTTCGCTCAATAAATTCTAACTCAGCAACAGACTCCCAAACTCGATAAGCATCAATAAAACGCTCGCGGTTTTCAGCAGTGACATCTTCGGCGAACTCATAATAAACCTTACCATCCTTCCACTTATCTTTATTCATATCAAAATTATAGGCCTGCGGCCCATCGGGGACCCACATATCATCAATTACCTGATAACTTTTCCCCTCATAATTGATTAGCGTTGATGATATTGTTGAATTCTCGATTTGATTGTTTTTTAAACTCGAGGCATTTATTGCAACTGTCGAAAATGTAATCAAAAGCAGCAATAGATTTTTTAGCGGTCGCATAATTATCCTATTTGAATTGGGTTGGTTAATTTACGGCGCGATCATAAAGCTGTTTTATGACGAGTATATTTGATCAATATCAAATTATCGCAGTGTGAAAAATTACATTTTTATTAACGCGATTTCGGCTCAGAGTGTCGAGTTTTTTTACTGCTAGTATTATCGTTGAGTTTGCAAGTAAAAATGATTTTGCTAACTTGTTTTAATAACCAAATAGCGCTAGTTAGTGACTTATTTTGACTTGAATCAATAACAACCTAAGTAAAAATTAAAATAACTTTGATAGATTTATATAATCATCAATAATCTGTCTTGCTTGGTGTCATGACATCGATTTCAGCGAAACAAAAATTAACATCGACTCAGAGAATAATAATGAATAAATTTGATTCCCCCAAAGCGGCCGTTGACAAACTGATCCAGACAGTAGGAAAAAATATTATCATGGCAGCCCCTTTGGGGGCGGGTAAAGCTAATCATATTTTAAATGAGATATACCTTAGAGCAAAAAACGACCCGAGTATCAATTTTACATTGTTAACCGCTCTTACGTTGCAAGTTCCCAAGGCAAAGTCCTTTATTGAAAAACAGTTTATGGGCCCATTTCTACAAAGAGTATTTAAAAATTATCCGAATTTGACATTCGAAAACGATCGTTTAAACCAAAGTTTACCGGATAACGTCAAGATAATTGAGTTTTACTACAAAGCCGGACAATTTAAAGATAATGCTTATGGCCAACAAAATTACCTCTCATCTAACTATACCCATGTTGCAAGAGATGTGTTTAACCGGGGTGTCAATGTTATTTGTCAGCAAGTTTGTCACGGTAGTATCGATGATGAAGCAGTTTTAAGCTTAAGTTGCAATCCAGATATATCTATCGATCTTGTTAATTTGTTAAAGGCAAACGGTAGAGAATTTGTCACCATCGGACAAACTAATCAAGACTTGCCCTTTATGTACGGCGAGAGTATCGTGCCACTCAATTTCTTTGACATACTCGTCGATAACAGAGAACTCGATTACGCAGTTTTCGCACCACCGAAAATGGCAATACCCGACGTTGATTATATGATCGGACTGCATGCTTCTTCGCTCATTAAGGACAATGGAGAAATCCAAATTGGTATCGGGTCATTGGGCGATGCGCTCGTATATGGGCTAGGATTAAGACAGGAAAATAATGACCTTTATCGAAAGGTATTAAAAGAACTTGAAATCGATCGACTTTCATTTCCTGTTATTGAGCAATGTGGTGAAACCGAGGAATTTAATATTGGCCTTTTCGCGTCGACTGAAATGCTAGTCGATAGCTTTGCCTCTTTGTATCAAAAAGGTATTCTTAAGAAAAAAGTTTACGACTCAGTTATCCTGCAACGACTTCTCAACGAGGGAGAAATATCCGAAGAATTTGATGAGTCAATTTTCGATGTACTTCAACAGCATAAAGCCATTTCACAGAAACTATCTATCGAAGACGTCGAATTTTTAAAAGAATACGGCATCATTCGCTCAGGCATTAACTTTCAAGAAGGTCGTCTCATTACTCAAGATAATCAAATTCTGAGTAATGATATTCATGAACTTGATCGCAATTTAGTGATTGGCGAACGATTGAGAAATGGCGCGGTTGCTCATGGCGGTTTTTTCTTAGGACCACGGTCTTTTTACGACTTTTTGAAAGACTTACCTGTAGAAGAACGCAAACTATTCCGCATGAGAAAGATATCCCAAATTAATCAACTCTACGGTCACGAAGAAATTGATAGACTACAACGAGTTAATGGGCGTTTTATCAATACTTGCATGAAAGTCTCACTCAATGGGCAAGCTTGCTCTGACGCACTCGAAGACTACAATCAAATTAGTGGCGTTGGTGGACAATATAATTTTGTCGCCATGGCGCATGAACTTCCTGACGCCCGTTCAGTATTACAATTACGCAGTTTTCGCACTAATGCCGAGGGTAAATTAGAATCAAATATCGTATTCAATTATGCTAACTGTACCATTCCTCGTCACTTGCGCGACATTGTTATAACAGAGTATGGGATCGCTGATTTACGCAGCAAAACGGATGAGGAAGTAGCGTCAGCCTTGATCCAAATCGCGGACTCTCGATTTCAAGCAATGCTTATTTCGCAAGCTAAAAAAGCCAATAAGTTGCCTAACAACTTTCAACTTGATAAACGTTTTACAAACAACTATCCCCAACGGTATCTACCAGTTCTAAAAGCCTTTAAATCGCAAGGGCTGTTTAAGCCTTTTCCATTAGGTCATGATTTTACTCAGGAAGAACTAGAAATTGGTAAAGGTCTTAAAAAGCTGAAAGCGCTGCAATCGAATAAAATAAAGTTCTATCAATTTTTGCTGTCTGCCATTTTCTCAACAGGAAAAAAATCTAAATACCAATCACATTTAAAACGAATGAACCTAGACAACCCGCAAAACAGCAAAGAAAAAGTCTATCAAAAATTGCTACTTAAAGCCCTTGGGTAGCGTTTCTAAAGATAATCAGTGCGTGGTGTTCAAGTACTCAGCCTTCAGCAATCTGCTGAGCACTATCTTCAACTTCAAGTTGATTAAATAGCACCCCAGCTTGGGTTCGATTGATGACATTCAACTTTCTCAAGATCGAGGAAACATGATGTTTGACGGTGGTTTCTTGAATATTGAGATCATAAGCGATTTGTTTGTTTAACTGACCATCCGCAATCATCGTAAGTACTTTAAATTGTTGCGGCGTCAATGAAGTGATTTTTTCAGCAAAATCATCTTGTTCTGATTGGGCAATCTGTACTTCCCTTGCGAGCGCCTCAGGCATCCAGGTTTCGCCCAACATCACGCTACTGATAGCGGTCTTTATGACATCAAAAGGCGATGATTTGGGAATGTACCCGGAAGCCCCAAATGTAAAAGCTCGATGAACAATCTGTGCCGTTTCGGTTGCAGAAACCATTACCACCGCGACAGCTGGATACTCAGATTTAATCAAATTAAGTCCAACAAACCCTTTGTTTCCAGGCATGTGTAAATCCATCAAAACTAAGTCAGTATCGGGGTTATCGGCAAGGCATTGTTCTAATTGATAAAAACTTTCCGCCTCGATGACCTGACAATCCTCAATCAATTGTGGAAGGACCTGTTTCATCGCTTCTCTAAAAAGGGGATGATCATCAGCGACAATAACTTTTGTTTGCATAATATCTCTTAGCCCAACAGCTAGGGTTTAATCACTATTTAATCCTATTTACCGCAAATTGTCATTGATTCGCTATAGGACCTTAGTACTAATGTTTTACTTATTCATTGTTTGTTTACGCTAAGTGTCTGAAATAATTATTCTTCTCGCGATATTAATGATACGACATTGGTCGCTGCACTACCGCCCAAATTGACAATTATTGCGTTTTCCGCATTTTCGACTTGATAGCCGCTGGCTTCGTTGATCAGTTGGCGATAAGCCAGTACATGCATCGAAACGCCTGTCGCCCCCACGGGGTGTCCTTTTGATTTTAGCCCGCCTGACGGATTCACGACACACTTTCCACCGGGCAATACATCACCACTTTCTAGGGCTTGGAATTCTCTGCCGGGTTTAGCAATTCCCAGCGCGCTGTACATCAATAATTCAGAAATGGTGAAACAATCATGAATTTCAGCAAATTGGATGTTGTTGATAGAGAGTTTGTTTCTCGACAAAATAGTGTCTATTGCCTGAGTAGCGACCTCTAGCTGGTGATTAGGCTTTTTGCTTTCAATAATATTTAAATAATCACAACAAGTCTCAATATCGGCTAACCTAACCCTTTTTTCAATAGGTTGGTGACGGCTAAGGATGATTGCCGCAGCACCATCACTAATGGGTGAGCAATCATGGAGTCTCAATGGCGAGGCAATTTCAGGATTTTTGTTATCCGGTAAAGCAAGTAACTCTTCAACAGTCCTTTCAGTACGAAGTTGGGCGAGTGGATTCTGCGCGCCAAGAGAATAAGCTTTGCTGCTGATTAATGCTAACCAATATTGAAGCTGTTCGTTTGAAAACTGATAGTGTTTTAGCCACCCTTTCGCATATTCTGAGAACAAGGCGGGGAAAGAAAAACCCATGCCTCCCTCACTCGGAAAATAAGAAGCTTTTGCTAGAGCTGAAGTGACGCCTGACGTGTCTAGCTGGGTCATTTTCTCGATTCCAATCACAACCGCAGTGTCGATCTTTCCAGAATAAATGGCCATATTGGCTAAGTCGACTGCGCTTGCACCGGACGCACAAGCCGCTTCAACTCGATACATCGGCTTACCGCGTAATCGAGGGCCTATGTTCACAGCATAAGGCGCTATATGTTCCTGCTGATTAAAACTCCCACCACTATAGTTTGCAACGAAAACGGCATCAACATCATCGATACTAAACTCACTAGTTTCAATGACTTCAATCAAGGCTTTAGCATACAAACTATACAGCGTTTCTTCTGGAAGCATCTTGAAGGGGGTGTGGTAACTATTCCGAATATAGACAGAATGATTCATGACGGTTTCTCAGCTGTTTTTTTTGACTCGATATAACTTTGACTTAACATAGCTTTGACTCGAAAAGGCATTGAATCTTGCTTTTACTAAAGTTGATAATGCGCATAAGAATCTCGTATTTTTTTCTTCTCTAGTTTGCCATTTGGATTACGAGGAAGGCTAGTTACCTGCTCAACTTTAGCGATTTTCTGTTGTCTACCCAATTGTTTGTTCGCCCAATCACACAAAAGACTGAGGTCTAAACTGACTTTGCTCACCACTAAAGCCAAAGGTGTTTCTCCCCATTTTTCACTGGTTACCCCGATTACAGCCGCTTCATCGATCGCATTATGTTGTAAAAGAATTTTCTCGAGATCTTGTGGATAAATGTTTTGTCCACCGGAGATGATCATGTCTTTCTTTCGATCAACTAAATATAAAAAACCATCTTTGTCTATCTTTCCAATATCACCTGTCCTAAACCACACCTTACCTTGAATATCCTGCCAACTTGCGCTTTTATCAGCGTCGGCACGATTAAGGTAACCAACCATCATCGTTCGTCCACGAGAAATAATTTCTCCGGGTTCATGATTATCGAGCATCTTGTCTTCATCGCTTAAGATTGCTAATTCGAGACCCGGTAATGGCTTACCGACCGAGTTTGGCTTTCTCTTGCGATATTCCGGCGCCAAGGTCGTGATGACCCCCTCTGTTAGACCATAAAGCTCAATCAGATCGCACTCCAAGTGCTCACCAATTAGCCGCTTGAGACTATCACTCATCGCTGATCCGCAGCACATTAGCATTGTTAAAGAGCGTACCTTTTTCGGCGAAAAATGCTTATTATCAAAAACACGCTGATATTGAATCGGTACACCAGCGCAGTGCGTTACTTGGTATCGGTCAACTAATTGAATGAACTCCTCGGCAGAAAACTTTTCTTGAATAATCAACTTTCCGCCAGTTAACAAACTCGTGAGCATGGAAACCCAGCTAATGTTTGAATAAAGCCCAAGCGAACAAATGGTAGTAGCACCCGAATGAAATTTGAGTGCAATAGACAAATCATACGCCCAATCCAGTCTTGCTCCATGATTATGAACAATTCCTTTTGGAATACCGGTAGTCCCTGAACTATATATAACAATACATTCGTCATCCCTATTAATAGTTACACTTGGTGACTCCATACTCGCATTAACCAGAAGACTATTTAGGGATTGCCAATTATCTTGTTCATCAGATGAGCTAAATTTTAAGAAAGTTTGTAACGTTGAAAAAGCATTGAGCTGTGAGTTTATCCGTTGTGCCTGTTGTTCCGAAGCGATAATTGCCGATGCTTTAGCGTCATTGACTTGGGCAAACAAGGTTTCGTCGGAAATATTCAGATTAATTGGTACCACGCTCAAACCGGCTTTGAGGGTAGCAAACATTGCAATCAACATCGACGCCGAATTTTCCATTAATATAACAACGCGCTGTCCTTTATTGAGCCCCTTATCCAATAAGACATTAGCCAACTGATTGGTACGTAAATGTAACTCCAACCATGAGGTCTGTTTATGATTAAAAATAATCGCCGGTTCCGCCTCTCTCCAACTTGCATGCCATGATATGAGGCGACTGATGGTTATGTGGTTATCAATAAAGAATGACATGAAATAGCTTCTCAAAATTAAACGCTAATGATTCGAGAGAATCTCAATCATACTGGATAATTTATCATCATTAAGCAACTCAACTTTAGTACTAGTTTTTCAGCGAATTAAAACGTTTCGGTGATTAGAGAGTCCCTACTTGAGAATACTAAATATGAAAAACCATCAATCTTGAGTCATAACGCGAGGATATCGATTGTTTTGTACTGTGACCTGCAAGGTTGTCATCAATGATAATAATTTTAGGCTCCATTAATCGATAAGAATGGAGCGGTAATTGCAGCTCGATAAGCTTTTCAACAAGCAATTGGTAATCGTCTTTTTTATTAAAAATTGTAGCGAATATTACTCGCAAGCAGCGCAGGTAATATTTTGATTGCTCGCTCAAGGTGAGAATATTATTTTGTAATTCAACGCTGTCCAATAGGATCATTAGATCGTTCGCGATTTTATTTAGAAGCGCATAGTCTATCTTTATTTGGTTGGTGTAAGTCAGTGAATAAAGCGAAGCAATTTTAGTTTCTATCTCATTATTTGTTTTAACCTTCGCTTGAATATAATGAGTTAACTTATCGACTGTTTCTTGAAACTGTGCAAGATCGCTAAAAATAATTGCTTGCGTGAGAACAACCAATATCTCTGCTTGTTCAATTAAACTCACTGGTAACTCAGAAAATTTCTGTTGCGTAATTGAATAGTTGTTGAGTTTATTACGTATTACTGACTCTAGAATTTGCGCATGCTTATACTCAATTTGCGCACGACTGGCTGCAACTTTAAGTGGTTGTGTAAAGCGAGAAATATAATAGCGTTCTTCGTCAATTAAAGTAGAAAAATTTCCCGTTAGCTCACCAAAAAGCCTAATTTCATTTGCGTCAAGTATCTTTATAATTTCTTCTTCCGCATAGCATATGGGAGAATCTTTTAGTCCACAGATGCTATCACCAAAAAATAGTCCTCGACTCGGATCAAAATGATGAATAACTAAGTTGTTAAGGATATTAAGTCCGACAAATCGAAGTTGACCATCTAACACAACTCGATCGACATTGAGTAAAGCTCTCGCTATCAATGCATTTTGATAACAGCTAAACTGACAGACTTCATGTATCAAATGATAGAAACCACCGTGAATACCATCAAACCACTGTTGATACACGAATTCGAAAGCTAGCGCTTTTAATTCATCGCTTGACTGAATGTTCTCGGTGATCGGTTGGCGAGCAATTTGACGAAGTCTTGACTCGAGGCGATTAATTTCGATCCATAACTGTTGGTCATGTGAATCTTGAGGAAGTGCTATTAATTGTTTGTCTTGGCTCGTTGACAACAAACTTGATCTCGTCCTTTTTCTTTCGCACGATACAGCGCTGTGTCTGCTCGGTCAAATACTGATTTAGCGGTATCATGATTTTCAAATTCGGCGATACCGAATGACATAGCGACAGGAATCTTATCTCCCCGATATTCAATCGCAAGACCTTTTATCCCTAAACGAATCTTATTCATCGCTTTAGTCGCATCAACCAGGGAGGTTTCCGGAAGTAAAATAATAAACTCTTCGCCACCAAATCTTGCGACAAAATCTGATTCTCTCAGTGTTGACATGAAATACTGGGCAACCGATTTTAAAACTTGATCGCCAGCATCATGACCAAATTCATCATTGATCTTTTTAAAATAATCAATATCACCAATGACCATGGTGAGTGCCCCGCGATATCGCCGCCAACGATTGTACTCTTGCGTCAACCGCTCATTATAATAATATCGGTTCGGTAAATTTGTTAGTGGGTCAGTTTGTGCTCTCGCTTTTTGCTCAGCTAGCTCATCTCGTAAACGAGTTGATTCGTCTTGCGTTGCGATTAATTGTTCTTGAAGCGTTTCGATATCTTTAGTGAGCTTTTCTTGATTCGCCTCTTGGTTTGCTCTGAAATGACCTACAGTTTCGACAATTTGATCAATTTTCTGGATTAATACGTCTTTTGCATTACCTAGCGAATTAGACGCCTCAACGCTTTGCTTAATTTCTGACACATTTCCCTGAAGTTTTTCGTCTAATGCTTTAGTTTCACTGGAAACTTGTTTACCAAATTCAATGGTGCGACTGACAAAGCCACTCATGCGATCGAGTCGCTTATTCAACGATTTAAGAAAATTTTCGAGCTGTTGATGCTCTCGTGTCGAAATTTCAACAAACGCATTAGTAATAAGCTCAAGCATTTCTATCAGTTGTTCTACGGAGTACAACGCGCCGATTTGGTCAGTAAGTTTGGAAGCAACTTCGGTATAAATTTCCAAAGCTGAAAGCTGATCGACTAACAGTTGCAGCGACTCGCGAAGTTCATCTGGTAACTGAAAATTCTGAGCAGATGTTAACTTCTCTACTGGCGGCTCAGTAACCTCCGATGATTCTTTTTTACGACCAAACAAACGAGACAATAGCCCCGGTTTATCTTCTGACGATGCATTTTCTTCAGCCTGATTACCCTGATCTTTTTGGCTACGCTCGCTCTGCTTCTCAAGATAATCAAAAATGACTTCAATCATTGAGCGAGCAATAGTTATCGCCTGATCAGCACTACTTGGCTGGTCGTTTTTTCGCAAAGCCGACTTCAGTGGTAACGGTAATTTTCGATTTTCTATCAGCGCATTAATATCTTGTGTAATACCGGCAACTTCAACTTTTGAAGCTTCTTGCTTATCCTCCATGGAAACCAACACATTACTGATGGTGTCAATTTGGCTTTTGATTACCTCAGTGTCCTCATCTTTTTTAATCGCGACCCTCAGCGCTGAAAGCGCTGAATCTAATTCATCGGATAGCCCCATCCCCACAAAACTAACACGAGAAATACAGCGTTTAAGCTCCGCTTGCATATTCTCGATTTCTTGTACATTGGGGTCGGCCATAAAATTCAGAGTTACCTATACAGATTGGCTTTTCATTCAGTATCTTACGGCAATGGCAATTGATGAAAAGCAAATGACTTAATTTAACTACGCATTTTCTTAATTATAGCGTTTAAAATAATCGGCAAAGCAAAATATTTCAAGCGCTGTTTTTACACGTTATATTAATTGATGAATCGAGGCGGTATCGATTTTATGCCATGAAGATCCTCGGGAATTTCAATCTCAATCGCGATAGGCAGGTGATCCGAGACCCCTAAATCCATCACTTGGCATTTCACAATATTGAGCTTATCACTGACCCAAATTTGATCAAAATGATGTTTAGGTTTCCAGCGAGGAAACGTTGGGTGTAGGCTATTGCCGACTTTCACATCCAGGCCATGCTTGGCAAACTCTTCAGCTGCAGTTGATTGTGAGCAGTTCATATCCCCCATGATGATGAAATAAGGGTGATCAATTAACAGCTCGCTAATATAGCGCAACTGCTTTTTTCGCGCCTGCGGACTTAAAGCGAGATGAACCGAGAGGACCATTAACTGATGGTCACCTTGTCCAAACGTTGCTTGCAAAGCTCCCCGACCTTTGATTCTTCCTGGTAGTTGATGGTGCACAATATGAGTGACTGGATGTTTAGCCAAAAGACCATTGGAGTGGGCTGCGAACTTACCAATAAACCGATTTTGTTGATGATGCCAATGAGGAAAGCCGCCTTTTTGGGCGAGAAAGGCTACTTGATTTACAAATTGAGTGCGTATACTACCTGCATCAACTTCTTGTAAGGCAACGATATCGTAGCCAGACAACCAATGCGCCACTTCCATTAAGTTCGATTGACGACTTGAATCTGGAAGAATGTGACGCCAGCTTTGGGTGACGTAATCGCGATAACTGTGACTGCCGATTCCGACTTGAACATTGTAACTAAGCAGTCTTAAGCGATTTTTCGGAGATTCTTTATGGTTATGCATCTCTTGTTTCTCGCTGTAGTGACTGAACATAGAACAAACATCACCTGGTCAATAAATAATCAATGATTTGTAACATTCTGTCGGCACTTTTCGCCGAATTGGCAGTGACAACAAAGGCTTCATTAATAATAATAGTCGGAACTTGGGAAATCGAAAAAGATTCTGCACGATTTCGGTAACTTTTTTCAGCCGCCCAGATTGCGGCTTCGTCAATTAACGGCTGCTCTGTCACATTAGCTTGAGCAAACAACCAATCTCTGCCCGACTCATAAGAGTTAAAAACACTGCAATCCTCAAGACAAGCTTGGTAAATATCCAATGTCGTCGGCAACTCAACGGTATCGGCGAGTTGCTCCATTAGTGGCTGCAGATAAGCTTGCTCTCGCCAATGGGTATGCGCTACCAAGGGTGTTCGTACAACTCGCAGTTGAGTTCGCGTGGCCAAGTAATCGGAGAGCTTTCGCTCAACTTGCCAGCAAGCATAACAACCATACCAATAAAATACTTCGATATCTGCAACCGCTTCTAACGCCGTCAAATCAACCTCGACATCAGCCTGACTCGACTGCACCGCGAAATAATCAATTCCTTCAACAAAGGTGGCGCTGGACTCTTGCCCATACGATTTGGAAGGCAACAGCCCCCAACTAAAAATCGCTAAAAGCAGCACAAACTCAGTTAGTTTAAGCTTAGCCATTGATACTACCCTAAAAATATTACAAGCCGTTTTTTGCTCGATTATACGCGTAAGCATGGATGAATAAAGTGAACAAAAAACAAAAAAGCGACTAAAAAGTCGCTTTTTATAGAATTTATGAACTCGTCTGTGAAGCGTTTAGTGTAATCCAACCATATAGTAGGACAACGCTTCGATTTGCTCATCACTCATTTTCGCCACAATGTCACGCATTACATTATTTTCGTCATTGTTTCGCTCACCGCTTCTAAAAGCCATTAATTGCGCTTTGGTATATTCGGGGTGTTGTCCACCAAGGGCCGGGAAACCGGCAGCCGCCATGCCTTTTCCTGATGGGCCATGACAGGCCATACATGCTGGTATGTCTCTGTCAGCATCACCAGCTCGGTATAAACGCTGGCCTAACTCGATATACTCGTCTGGTACTGCGGCAAATTGAATCTTTTGAGACGCATAAAACGCCGCGATGTCGGCCATATCTTGGTCACTCAATGCCGCCGCCATAGGCGCCATAATCGCATTTTCACGAACACCGGATTTGAACTCTTGAAGCTGCTTCACTAAGTACTTTGCACTTTGACCCGCTAGTTTAGGATTCATTGCTAGTGGACTATTACCGTCAACTGCGTGACAAGCAACACATTGAACTGACTTCTCTTTCCCCTTTGTCGCATCACCCGCTGATACCGTTGCAGCGAACATAAGTGATAGCAATAAACCGATGGTTCTTTTCATTGTAATACCTTCACTCGTATTGAGATTTTATGAAATAACGGCGACAGCCAACTGTATTTTATTAACTCTTTCTTAAATCTAGGCCTTGCGAGTTGTCAGGCGCAAAACATATACTTAAGGGCTTCCGCGTCAGAATGACGTGAATTATAGGCAAAGCCAATTAAAAAAGCCACAGCTCATGACTAATCAGCAGAACAATCCGTTTAGAAACGCACGCTACTTAATGGGTGCGGCCAAATTATCCCAGCTCCCACCAGACGAGGGGATTGAGGTAGCCTTTGCCGGTCGCTCCAACGCTGGCAAGTCGACCGCGCTAAATGCAATTACTGATCAAAAAAATCTGGCCAAAACCAGTAAAACGCCGGGCCGAACTCAATTGATTAATCTTTTCCGCTTAGATGACCATAGTCGCCTAACCGATTTGCCTGGGTATGGTTTTGCCCGAGTCTCTAAGGATGTGAAAGAACAGTGGCAGCATACCTTGAGCAAATACCTGCAAGAACGACTCTGTTTGCAAGGATTAGTGGTCATAATGGATATTCGACACCCTTTAAAAGAAACCGATAAACAGATGATCACATGGGCTGTGTCCGCTGATATCCCCGTTCATGTTGTTCTCAATAAAGCCGATAAATTAAAGTCTGGGGCGCGTAAAACAGCGCTAAGCTCAGTGAACAAGCATTTAGCTCGAATATCCACTGAAATTACCAGTCAAATTTTTTCTGCAACTCACAAAATAGGACTCGAGCAAATGGTTGACCTGTTAAAAACTTGGTATGGCCTAAACGAGGTGCAAAATGACCAAGAACAAGGCAACGAGGACAGCCAATCCAATAAGCAGACTGAAATAGAAAAACAGCCCGAGTAGTCAATTTTTTCATTCGCCTGTCACCAATTTGTTATCGTTGACGGGCTAAACTTATTTACATTAAAACGAATCGTCCTTACCATATACGCAATTTTATATATATGCAATTTCGTATATATGATGTTTCGTATATGTAATATTTCGCATATAATCATTAAACCTAATCAGTCAACCAGCCTTGGATGCTCTAATGAATCCAGTCGTATTCTATAAGTCGTTAGCTGATGATACGAGGCTTCGCAGTCTTTTATTAATTGAGACCGAAGCTGAACTTTGTGTGTGCGAGTTAACCCACGCACTCGGTGAAATTCAGCCCAAAATATCTCGACATCTGGCACAGCTAAAAAAAAATGGACTTTTAGTTGACCGACGCCAGGGACAATGGGTTTTTTACCGAATCAATCCAAACCTCCCCAAGTGGGCTAAACAAGTGATTAAAGAGACAGCGGATAGCAGCCAGTCGTTCTTGGCGAACAACCTAACCAAGTTACAAAAGATGGGTGACAGGCCCGAACGCGTTCGCGCTTGTTGCTAGCTGTAATCGATTCTATTTTATTTCAACAGGAGAAATACTATGCCTTTAACCGTCGCAATCAATGGTTTCGGAAGAATGGGCCGCCTTTTCTTGAGAGCCATATGGGATAATCCAGAGTTTGATATTGTCCATATTAATGAACCAAGCGGAGACGCCGAGTGTAGTGCCCACCTATTAGAATTCGATTCGGTTCACGGAAAATTCAAACACAATAAGATTGCGGTCAAAGATAACACCATTCTTATCGAAGGCACTCCCATCAAACATACGCAATACAGCGACATGGCGAAAACGAACTGGGGCGGGGTAGACTTACTTATCGAAGCAAGCGGGTGCTATCGTAAAACGGCACTATTTGAGCCGGTGTTTGAACAAGGTGTTAAAAAAGTCTTAGTTGCTTGTCCTGTAAAAGATAGCGACACATTGAATATTGCCTATGGTGTTAACCATCATCTGTATAATCCGAAAGAAAATCACTTGGTAACAGCCGCCTCCTGCACGACTAATTGTTTGGCGCCTGTAATTAAAGTCTTACTGGATAATTTTGGCATCGAGAAAGGCGCCATGACAACTATCCATGATGTGACAAATACGCAACGCATCATCGATAGCGCCCACAAAGACTTGCGACGCGCGCGCTCTTGTTATGACTCCTTGATTCCAACGACTTCTGGTTCAACCACCGCAATCATGAAAATTTTCCCCGAACTTGAAGGAAAACTCAATGGATTGGCAGTAAGGGTACCGGTTGTCAATGCTTCAATTGTTGACTTAGTGGTTAAAACCAGCCGCGCAGTCGATATTGAAACGATCAATGATGCCTTTGAAATTGCCGCCAATGGGGAGTTAAAGGGTATCCTAGGCTATGAAACTCGCCCCTTAGTATCGATCGATTACAAAGACGATAAACGATCGGGAATAGTTGACGCATTATCTACCCAAGTAACCGACGGCGACATGGTTAAGCTAATCGTTTGGTATGACAATGAAATCAACTATGCGGAACGAATGAAAGATATTGCGTTAATGATTGCTAAAAACTTTTAATTAATTGTCTGCATCACACATGACTTCTTTAAAAAGTTACGCAACCGTGACAGGCGCTTACTGGGGGTTTACCCTAACCGACGGCGCACTAAGGATGCTGGTGGTTCTGTATTTCCATCAGTTGGGCTACAGTGCGATCGATATTGCTTTCCTGTTTTTATTTTATGAATTCTTCGGTGTAGTTACTAACTTGTTTGGCGGCTGGCTAGCAGCGAGGTTCGGACTCAATAAAACACTTTTCTCCGGGCTAGCCTTGCAAATTCTAGCACTCTATTTACTTAGCATGGAGAATCTACTTTCTGTGCCTTTTGTTATGGCAGTACAGGCTATAAGCGGTATTGCAAAAGATCTCAATAAAATGAGCGCAAAGAGTAGTCTTAAACTACTTGTGCCTAAAGAATCCCGGGGGCAGTTGTTCAAATGGGTATCGATTTTAACGGGCTCAAAAAATACGCTCAAAGGAATTGGTTTTTTCTTAGGTGGGTTGTTGCTGGCTCTCGTTGGCTATCAAGACGCGCTCTACGTTTTGGCGATCGGTTTGTTGATCATCACCGTTGTCTGCTTCGTGCTTCTTCCCGCTGACTTACAAGCCAAAAAATACACCGTAAAATTCAAACAATTATTTTCTAAAAGTCGCCAAATCAATCTTTTATCTGCTGCTCGATTTTTCCTGTTTGGTGCGCGCGATATTTGGTTTGTTGTTGCACTACCAGTCTTTCTCCAATCAACGCTAGGTTGGCAACACACCCAAGTTGGTACACTGATGGCAGCATGGATTATCTTGTATGGGTTTATCCAATCTTCGACCCCAAGAATTTTTGGATTCAAGCGACCCGATCATGCGCCATCCGGACGCACCGCAACGCTGGCAGCCAGTGTACTTTTCATTGCACCAGTTTTGATGATTTTCGCACATTATTACTCAATTAGCCCGATGGTTATTGTTATCGGCGGTCTGCTAAGTTTTGCCATTATTTTTGCAATAAATTCAGCCATCCATTCCTATCTCATACTAGCCTACTCAACTAAAGATGCAGTGACGCTTGACGTTGGCTTTTACTACATGTCAAACGCTGCTGGTCGACTCATCGGTACTTTATTATCCGGCTTAGTCTATCAATGGTTTGGCTTTATTGCCTGTATTATCGGCTCCGCATTAATGATCGGGCTTTGTGCTATTATCTCTACCCGTTTAAAATAAATCCGCTTCTTATGCTTAATTGAACCAAGGAAAAATACTGTGGAAGAGCTTATCGAAGTTTTACAATCTGCTGCAATTCCTCAAGCATTTCAAATTGACTTGCCCGATGAAGATGACTTAGTTGAAATAGAAGAAGAAATTCTGCTACCAATTCCGAGTGATTTTAAGCAATTTCTTACAAGTGTATCCAACTTGGTCATCGGTTCTTTAGAGCCAGTTACAGTCACTGATCCACAAGCACACACACATCTTCCAGAAGTGACCGCACAGGCTTGGGCCGATGGAATGCCACGTGATTTAATTGCCGTGTGTTCAATTGGAACCGGGTGTTATTGTATTAACCCAGAAGGCGAGGTCATGCTATGGCAAAGTGGTGAAATAATTGATGATGAGCAATGGGAAGATATTTGGCAATGGGCCAAAGATATATGGCTCACCAGCTAATTTGATGTGGGCCAACTCCCAATGGAAAAACTCACTATGGGCAAACACCGCTTACTGGCTCATTCGATAAAAATACGAGAATAACAAGCATCTCGTATCTAACTATAACAACCATAAAATTCATCAATTAATTACTGATTGATTGACAGTCGAAATGTTGGGTAAAGCTAATGTTCATCATAAATAGATATTTTTGATAAAAGCTGGCAATAACCGAATAAAACTTTTTCATCTCATATCTCCGACAAAAAGGTTGATACTAATGATGAAAAAAGTATGCCAGTTATGCAATGATGATAAAGTGATTGAAAAACAGCTGGTTAAATTCACCAATTAACGCCCACTCGAAACCAACTAATCAAAATAGTGCAATAACGCACTATTTTGGACCTTGTTTGATCGCTTTTGAGTTTGCTTTCAAGACACTCAGTAAATAGTTCAAATTTGCGGGTGCGAAATCGAATCCTTCTGCTGATTTTTTCTTGAGAATATTGGATACGATTCCAACGACCTGGTTATCTTTATCAAGAACTGGACTACCACTCAATCCCCTCAGTGCTCCCATTTTTCGATCCCCCATAGTAAGCCGGAGATTGTGCTGATCATTTTCTATAAAATTAAATTGATAATCATCTAGATAACATTCTCGCTGTTTCGCATAAGAGCAACCATAGGCAGTTAAAGTTTCTCCCGGCTGTATCTGTGAAGTTCTTAATTTAAGTATACTTAAGTCAGAATTATTTTCTTCAACTTCAAAAACTAACCAGTCCTTCTGAAGAATTTTCATATCTATGGGTTCTTTAGGATCTCGATTAATTAAGCGTCCTAATTTCACAAACCGTTGAGGTTCTCTAAGTGGATGAATGTACCAAGCTGATATAAGATGAGAAAAGTCAATATGCGTCAACTTGGGTGTTTTGGCTTCGAGAAGCGTATGCTTAACCGTTACTGCATATGTTTTATTTTCAAACTCAATTAAAAAGCCGTTACCGACAAATGCTTTGTTATATTGAGGATCATTAAACTCAATTCGATTAACGCCAGAAAAAACGGTTGCTTTAGTAACGAGTGATGATAAAAAAACGAATGAGAATACTAAAAATTTAAATGAATTCATATTTATCTCTTTGTGAATTCTAGATTGATTTCCATGATTAACTTTGTTTTCTACCGAAATAGTAAAAGCCAGCAACACCCACAAGCACCAATAAAACCCCTGGCAGCCAAATAAACATATTAGGATGAGTGACATTTCTTCGAACTGACACGCTTAAATCACTTATGTTGACTTGCTGCAAGCTAGACGGCGTTATGGCGAGTTGATAGTCGCCCGCTTTCTCGACATGAAAAGTAGTATCGCCAGCCGCGGCTCGATTATTCCGGGCTTGACCGAAACTCGATGAACTCTCTTTTTTTCTCGGTTTTTCATTAATTGATAAAGTCTTTTGCCAGATAACTTGGCTATCAAATGTCAACTCAGCCAAAAATCGAGAATACTTTTCTCGCTTGATAACCGCACGACTGATGTATTGCGCAGGGAATGAAAATCGAATCGGATTCATCTCGGGTGATAAAAATATTCGCATACTAGAACTCTGGGATTGCTTGCGCGAGGCAGCGAGCGAGTGATTGCCGACTGCGAAGCGACTATCTCCCCAGATACGCTGCTCAACGATTTTTTCACCACTAAAATGACCAACTACTAGAATATAAACAGGTCCTAAAATTATCCCCAAAGCAAGCGGGATTAAAAAATATTTTTGCTTCATGCAACAAGCTTCCTAAGCGCTTTCTAAACCATTAACCCGGCTCAGAAAATGACTTAACCTATCGACCTGTCATTTCCTGCGCCTTTTACTTAAAAACATCAGAGCCTGAAATCTTCTTAGGATGCGTCTTTAGGTTCGAGATTTGTATCTAGAGCAATGCGATTAGATGCCCGACGGCTACCTTTCGCATATTCAAATTTAAATCCAGCAGCACCATTCCAATGTTGGTTAACCAATGGATTACCTTTGGTATCAACAAATTTAACCAATAAACGTAAAGTCCCATCGTCAGAAAAAACCGTCTCTACACGATTGAGTTGTTGTCCTTGTCCATCAAGACTTTGGGCCGTCACAAGATTGCCAAACGAATCGTAAGTATTCACTGATTCATAGTTTCCCCAAGCAAAATCGACTTGCTTTCCATACCGATCGAAACCACGAATCCCCACCTTATTGCCAAAATTATCGTAAAGGTGCTCACCGATATGGACGCCTGGTCGATTACCTTCAACAGGCTGGTGATCTTTGTCGTAAACCTGCCAACGCACGAAGTTACCATCTCTATCATAAACAATTCGATCAATCCCAGCGCCCGAATCATTGTTGGCTGGCTTACCCTCATGTCCATAGTTATACATAAATTCCAGCACACCATCTTTATCAAAAGTCATCCGAGTTTCATAAAACCTGAACCAAGGTCTAACCCCCTGCAATTCACCCGCTAGATTAAAACGCTTCTCGATAACTCGCCCCTTTTCATCTTCTGCCCATTGATAACGAGTGATTGCCCACTCACTCTCGGTTGCTTTACCTTGGTCGTCAAAGAAGTGAAGTGCCTTGCGCTTGCCGTCTTCGTCATATTGATATCTCGCTTCGTAGACTTTTCCATGCGCGGAAATTTGCCGATTATCTTCGTCAAAGTACCGGTGGACTTCCCCACTCGCCGAATAACTGATAGTGACCTTAGGAGCAAACCATATGAATGAGTCCCAATTACCGTTATTGCCAATAATTTGATCGCCAATTTTGTGCTCAATACTGGTGACGCGACCCAGCTTATCGTAGGTGAATAGATAATGAGCAACCTGCGCAGCTAGTTCGTTTTCAATTGGATGGATACCTTTATATTTTGAAAAGGGCGTTTCACGGAACATTATGTGTCTAAAATGCGCCTGCTTTGCGTGGTGTTGACTTTGATTGACACTAGACTCGGCAGCGATAGCTCCCCTTTGGATGAACATCAATTCAGCCAATATCAAAACGCTCAGCGTTAAAAGCCTTAATCCAATAATTTGCATTTTCCATTACCCTCGAAACTTAAATGACCGATTGATAATGCTTAAAACGTCCCCTTGAGTTGATAAGATCGATTGAGGTTTACAACGATTGCGCGATAAATTGGTTAAATAAACCTGTTTGCCAAGCCATCTCTTTAATCAATTGGGAAAACTGGGCAAACAATCAGATACTCAACAGAAATTCTCGAAGCAATTGAATCGGCTATAATCGGTTAACTCACCGCTCACGGGTTTTTATTAATATGAGGTTACAGATGGACAATCGAACCGATAATCAATTTGCTAAACTTCTCCAATTATCAATTGTCACAATACAACTGGTTTAAGGACTTAACCTCATTTATGCAACTCTCATTTGTCAGTCTTGTTTACTTGATCGCTTTCAGCCATGCCTTAATTATGGCAATAGCCTTGTGGAGACAAACAGAACCTGGCCAGTCAGGCAGAATACTGGCTGCACTTTTACTAGTAATGGCCTATAAGCTGTTTGAAGGTGGTGTGACTTACTCCAATCTGTACCGAATCATCCCCCATACCTTAGATCTGCTGCCAGGTGCAGTATTAGTTATGGGACCTGTTTTTTATGCCTATATCCATCGAGTCGTCGGCAAAGGTCAATTCCATCTGAAAGATTGGTTACTCCATCTTTCTCCCGCAATTTTACTTATCGCAATCAATAGCCCACAAGTATTTGTCTCTGGCGAAGTCAAAGTAAACACTTATGCTCAATTTAACGCGTATGAAGCCACAGTTTTATTACCCTGGAGAATCATCATATTGTTGGTGATTTTGAAAGTTCATTTGGCGACTTACTTAGGTTATGCCTGGAAAATGCTGAAACGCTATGAAGATCAAGTCGATAGCTTGCGAGCGGACTTCAGTCATGAATTGTTCACTCGACACAAGCAACTTTGTTTAGCTTTTATTGCTTTAGAATCAGTTTGGGTTATCTTGTTTTTACTGCAACAAACGACACCAATTATTGCGCTCGACTATGTGAGCAAAGTTTGGCTATTGTTCATGGCGGTTATCGTGCTTTCTATGGGCTACTATGGCCTCAAACAGCCAAGTATTATATTTAGTGATATTGAGCGTTCACTCATTGAGCAACAGTCGAGTGTTAAAGCGGAAAGCGACACGCCCCCAGAAGAGTCAGTAACGACTTCAAACTTAGTGAATCCAGCTGAGGAGGATAATGCTAAAAAATACGCACAATCGATCGTGCCTGATTCGACAGCCGAAGAAGTTAAATCCCTGATTGAAAAATCGCTCAAAGAACAACACCTTTATCTTGATGATAAACTCTCGCTAACCTCGTTAGCTGACAAACTCTCGCTTAAACCACACTTGTTGTCCCAAGTGATCAACCAATATATGCAAACCAACTTCTATCAGTTGGTGAATACCTACCGCGTTAATCACGCCATCAAACTACTCTCAGATACCTCGATTAGCTGGCCTTTAGAGCGAGTCGCGCTAGAATCTGGATTTGGAAATCGAGTTACTTTTAATAAAGCGTTCAAATCGTTAGAAGGCTGCACCCCCTCTGCGTTTAGAAAACAGATAAGACTCGCTTCGTAAATCTTAACCTCAACCTCAACCTCAACCTCAACCTTAAAATTGTTAACTTCGGTCGAGTTTATCAATACCACCTTGGCCAATAGTTAAACTCGTCACAGTGAGTTTAACAATGAGAGCATGGTCTTTAATAATGAAGGAGTTTTTTATGGGTTGGCGGATTACTAGTTTAATACTAATTGTCAGTTTATTGGGCATGATGATGCCTTCAGCTGAAGCGAGCGCTTCACTGAAACGCAAGGGTATCCTTGGCTTGATGCCAGTTGATAGGAGCGGACCATTGCTCGTTGCACAAATTCTCCCCGGCAGCACTGCTGAGACAATCGGTTTAAAAGTAGGCGACTCAATACAAACTTTGAATAATCAAACGGTCGGAAGTTTCGATGATCTCATTCCACTATTGGCAAACCTTTATGCTGGAGACCACATTGCCTTAGAGGTCACTCGTGAAAAGAAAAAGTTAAAGCTCAGTGGGCTTATGCAAGAAAGACAACGAGAGCAAAGCCAACATGCGAACATTGAGTACCGAAGCGTCGATTACGCGAATAATCGGTTACGATCAATTCTTCACTTGCCAAAGCAATCCATCCATTCAACCCAGGATGGAGTACCTGCGATTTATTTCATTCAAGGTTATACCTGCGACTCAATCGATTACGGCTTAATTCCCAATGTGACAACACGTCAGATGATAGATCAATTCGTCATCGCGGGTTATGCGGTTTTCCGGGTTGAAAAGCTGGGCGTCGGAGACAGCCGATCATCTCAACACTGTCGAGATGTCGACTTTAACACTGAATTAACAGGCTTTGTTGCTGGACTTGATGCTTTAAAATCCCACCATGCTATCGACCCTGCAAAGGTCTATTTGTGGGGTCATAGTTTGGGGGTACTATACGCACCGGCAATGGCCTCTCAACAAAACGTGGCCGGTATTATTGGATACGGTGGCGTTGCCAAGCCATGGTATGACTACATGGTCGACTTGTTTGCCAAGCAGTCGACAAAATTTTGGGGACTTTCTCAAGAGCAAGCTGAGCGCAACACTCAAATGATTAAGCCCATGTTGGCGGACTGGCTCAAATCTAATAAGGACTGGCACACCATAACTCAGTCAAAGTCTTTCAAAGAATCAACCAGAGCCGAACTGCTTGCGGTAAACGGTGACTACGTTTTAACGCGTCACTATGAATTTTTCCGCAGCATTAACCAGCAAGACTTTCAATCAATGTGGCTAAATATCAAAGTGCCGACACTAATGATGCATGGTTCGCTCGATATTCAAGCCATTAGTGAGGATTGGGCTTTTCAAATCGCCAGGTGGGTCAATCAAAATAGCGAGCAGAAGATAGCAAAAGCGATAGTTATCGACGGTGCAGAACATGGATTTATGCGCTACAAAAACCGAGAAGCGCTTATGCAAGCATCTCGAGAGGGAAGACCTTCCGCCGTAAACCCTGGGAAGCACTTTGATAAAAGAATCGGTGAGTTGACTATCAACTGGTTAAAAGAAGTGACGCAATAAATTCGTCGAACTCAATGATTATCAATGCGCTGGTTGAGTTATAGTTTATTCCTCCTCTTTATGTTGCTTGTCGTGGACAAACTAGAGTCTATGCAGACTAATAGCTGGGTCTACCGCAATCCGATTGAACCCAAACCAGCGCAGATTTCAACTAACCGTGACATTCAGGACGCCTACGAAATTTGTTATCAATCGCTAACGGTTGGATTACAAAAAGCAAATCCTCACCTATCAAGGGAGGTTATGATGACTCTATTGAATAATACGCCAGACCCATGTCAGGAAATAGGGAGTTTTGATTGCCGGGTAAGGCCTCATCGCTACCACTGTATTCTCGCTACTAGACGATTTTAACCCCTGAAGCGGCGTGATTTACCTAGTGATTCGTTTTTTGTGTAACAAAAACTCCTATCTGCAGCCCAATTTCCTGAGCATTTCAGCAAACTCAACTTTAACGCCAAGGAAAATGCGAATCAGAATTCACATTTGAGGCGTTTTGTATTATAGTCGCGCCTGATTGCAACAAAGACATCAATTTAAAGGTAAAACATGACTTCACTAGCTAATTGGGTTTCAGCCTTATTTTTACTTGGTTCGACTGTCCAGGCAGCAACCATGCCTTATGCATTGACAGAAGAACAAACTCAGGCGGTTAAGTTCGCACCAGGAATCATATCAACATCAGCCCACTTTGAGATCAATTCTGTATTTAACGCATCGGGCGATAAGGTACTATTTGCACGCTGCAGTGATGACTTCAAACAATGTACGATGATGGAGTCAGACTATATTGACGGTAGCTGGCAAACGCCAAAAGCATTGCCTTTTTCTGGCGGCTATTTAGAGGCAGACCCTTATTATTCGCCGAATTATGAATATGTTTACTTTGTTTCCAAGCGACCAATAAATCATAACCAAGCCGAAGCAAAGTCCGTCAATCTGTGGCGGGTCAGACTCAGTGATGGAACTTGGGGGGAACCTGAATATTTAAAACAACTGAGCTCCACAGCTGATGACCTTTACCCATCACTCACCAGCAACGGTGATTTATACTTTCCCTCATTTAGAAATAACCAACGTTTGCTCTATGTGGCCAGAGCAACCGCAAGCGGTTTTACCAAGCCAACACCACTCCCGGATTACATGTTTGGTGAGGGTGGCAAAATCGGCGATTCAGTTGTCCTCAAAGATGGAAATACGATAATTTTCAGCATGCGCAGAGCAGATAGCTTGGGCAAAGGGGATTTATATATCTCCTTTAAAAAAGGCGATAGATGGTCGATTGCTAAATCTCTGGGTAATAAAGTTAACACGCCTGATCACGAATTCACTCCAATCGTTAGTCCAGATGGCCAATATCTATTTTTTACTCGTATAGAAAACGGTCGAGGTAATATTTATCAAATCGCACTAAAAGCGATTATTGCAACTGCGACGGAATGATATCAACCCCTGACACCACGTCAGCTTTAATTTTGTGACTTACATTAAGCTTGGTTGTGATGAGTTTCTTCCTTGTAGTGCTCACAATCGATGATTTCAGGAACGCTTTGTCGCAACCAAGCATGATCATTTTGTAACTCTATTTTTTTCCAAGTAACCCTGTGGAGAATGCACTGTTTTTTCTCTTCAGTAACATATTGCTTATCAATAGGCCGACTTCCTCCAACAATAATGATTTTCTCATCAATGGTCGCTTGGACTACTGGTTTATTTGTGGTGCAAGAGAACAAGAATAAGGAGGAGAAAGCCAAGGCAATAAGATGGGTATCTGTGCTAATGTTTAGCATGCATCGCTCCGACGTTTGAAATTATCTAGTTAGATAATATCGAACAACTAAAGTTCAACAGTCACAAGTACTCTCAGAGTCCATTAGCGTCTTAAATATTGGCTGCAATTCACGGAGTTTGAACAAACAATAAAAAATGTCGCTGAAGAATTTATTTGAGCGGCCGTTGGCGGTAAGCTACGTATCACTTGGTTAGCATCGTCATGTCATGACGTTTTACATACAGACTGCAACCGCTCAGCAAACCCTTGCATATTATTTTTTTCTTCCTTCAATCGCATATATTCCTTCACATCTTCATCACGCTTAGCCGCAACCATCTTTTGGAAAATCAAGTAGGCACTTACCGACTCGTAATAGATTTCTCTATCGGAAAGTTTATTCAATTGACTACTAAAACACTGACAGTCTATTTTTTGATTTGGGTTATTTTCAGGAGACTTGGCAGGTTGACTGTTACACAATGCAGAGGCTTGCTCTCTCACTTCTTTTATCATGCCCTTTTGTTGGCTCAGTAAAAACTTTCTCTCGTTCTCAACATCACTATAAAATGTTTCCATATCACTCGCATTCAAAGTAAATGCTGAAGTCAACAAAACAAGCAGACTAAGAATATTTTTATTCATAAATTCCTCGGAATTAAGTTTTGGAAGAAGCTTCACCCTGTCTGTCAATCGCTTCTTCTCGATAATAGGTACCAAATAACCAGTCACAAATCGGAAAGGTGATATTAAAGTTGTTATGCGCCATTAAGTCAATCCGATGGTGGTCTTGATGAAGTTTACGTAGCTTTCTGAATACCGCAAATCGATAAACCCAATGATCATCAGCTAAGTGGTAAGTCGTATGTAAAACTTCATATAGTGCAAAATAAAAGAATGCCGTTATTATGAATAAAAAACAGGCATTGGAACTTACAAGCCAATTAATTAACACACCCGCTGGAAGTGCGAAGAACACAAAGAAAAAAGCAATTAATATTGGTGGGAACAATACCGCTTTAAAATCTCTTATTGAGTCAAATTGCATATGATGGTCGGTAAAAAAAATATGGTGCTGAGTCGCATGGCGTTTATAGATAATATTCAAACCTTTAAAAGGTCGATGCATAGGTCCTTTATGAACGATATATTCAACAAAGTTAGCATATAAAAATGTCACCAAAACCGTTAAGTATTCTAACGGCTGAACATTCTCTAGCTGGAAAATGGAATAAATAATAATTGACCAAGCAAAAGTCATGGTAAATCCAAAATGGACTAAACCACGATAGTAGGGGCCAATTTGGGTTTGACGGTAATTCTCTCTAAATTCGATGTTTTGCGCTTTATCATTGGGATTCATAATAATTCACTCAAATAATTGCCATAAAAGTGCCAGGCTACTTAAAGTCTGCTACTTCAATGGTCATCAGCTGGGTATCAACATTTTCGTGACTATAGGTTAATTGATACAACCGATTGTAATCTGACTCATCGATCTCACCATAAGGATTTCCACCCAACAAACTAACGAGTTGTGGTGTTGTATTACTATGACCCACAACCAATACATTGTTTTTCTGCTGAAGCAATTCTTTTGCGAACGCTTCTAGTCTTCTTGGATTATAACTGAGTATTTTAACGCCTAATTTATCCGCTAAAGGCTTTGCCGTTTCTTGCGTTCGATGATAATCGGTTGAATATATGTGGGTAATGTTATTTTCTGCGAGCAATAACGCGAAATGCTGTGCTCGCTTTTGCCCCAGTTGCGTTAAATGAGGATTTTTGGTTCCGTCGGCTTCTTTTTCTGCATGACGAACTAAATAAATCGTTTTAGTCTCTGCTGCGTTTGCTCGGTTAGATAAAAGCGCAGTCATCGACAAAGACAGCGTCAAAATGAAATATAAAATAAAACGAAGTCGAGTCATGTTGTTGTTAACTCATCATATCTACCAAACGTAGCTTTGAGTCTAAACAGTCGATATTAGAAAGTCGACTAAATATTTCAGTTACAGAATAATGTGTGGGCTAAAAACAAAAAAGCCTTTCTGTTAGAAAGGCTTCTTCGTTTTAATCGACTAATCTTAGGCGATAAAACTACTTACTATCACCTTTTGCTTTTTTTACTTTCTCTTTCGCGTCAGCTTTTGCTTCTAAAACTTTAGCTTTTGCCGCTTTCTTTTTAGCTTCCGCTTTTTCTTTAGCTGCCGCAGCTTTTGGCGAAGCTTTATCAAGCTCTTTCGCTTTTGCTGCAACCGCTTCTTTAGCTTCTGCCTTGTCTTTGTCTCCAGCTACTGCAGTATTTAAATTGAACGCACCAGCTACCAATAATGCTAAACCTAATGATTTGATCGTGTTTTTCATGACTTAACCCTCTATATTTATTTTGTTGTAGTCGACACGCATACTAGCCAAGTTAACGCTTTAAATACCGGAACTAGTTCAAATTAATTTAGATTGTCGGGCACTAATAATCATATGGTCTTACATATCTCAAAAAGAGTTATTTGAGACTAAAGCCCGTAAGCATAGACGAGAAATAAGATTTGAAAGAACATCACGATAAAGGACGCTATAAGGAAGACTTGCAATTTTTGCACTTTACTGACGAAGGCATTATTTCGAATAAACAACCAAGAGAAACCCGCGGGAACGAGGAAAACGATGAAAAGCATATAAATAACCACCGGTAGTTGTTCTGCAAAATCTTCGAACAGAACAAAACTAACACCAATGGCAATGACGATTTGTGCAATAATGGTTAACAGGTTGAACAAGCTCCATGAGAGCGTTACCCAAAAGTCGCCCGAGTCTTTCAACCTTATTCGGCTTTTTGGTGCTTTGTAAATATCATCATCGCTCATTAATCTTATCTGTGGTTTGGTTGTACTCGTCGGAAATCAGTGTGCAGTCACTCAAGCTCTTTAACTAAACTCACCAATTGTAAGATACGGCTATTTGAAAGCTGTCGATAATCAAAATAAGGGCTAACAATTAATCGCCTATTCACATCTATCGCAAAATGCTCATCGAGCCATTGGCAGCTTGAGTCGAGTTTAAGCGAGCGAAAGTAAGTTCGTCCAGCAACAATATGTAATGAATTTTGAATGGTTAGATCACGTGAGGAGAACAGCAACTGTTCATTAGATTGCTTTTGGAGAAGCGTTTGATCGCGATAGTCTTGCCAAGATTTAGCGATACTTGGATCAAGAGCGAAGAGGAATTTCGCATAACAATTAAAAATTTTTCGCCAATGATTGCCTGTTTGTTCAGTGATAAATTTAATTTCACCGAACCCTAGCGGCTTGACTATTTCTAGTTGCTGATACGCTTCTAGAGGAGGCCGGTTTTGAAAATAGACTTTTAACTTCGCCGACGGACTTCCAAAACCAACCATACTAATCTAAAAACATTAGACTCTAATGATTCTTAGGTTTAAACATCGCCGCATCAATAATTGACCAAAGGTGGATAATCCAACCAAGTAAGAACCACCACAAAATTCCGGCCATTAAAAACTGAAAAATAGCCATTAAAAGTCGGCCTTGAATAAGCTGTCCCAATCCAGGAATAAAAAAACTGCATAATGCCGCAATTACATTACCCGCTGATCCTTGTCCCGCCATTTTTGTCTCCTGTTTTTTACTTGAAATTTTTATAATGTTAAAGAAACTTTTACTTATCTACCAGAAAATCAACAAACTCATAGTTATACGGATTTTTTTCATCTGCTTGATAAGATTCCCGTTTAACCTCTCTTAAATTTAGCTGTTCAAATTGGGGAAATTGAGTATCCCCGGCAACTTCAAGATCAATAAAAGTCAAATAAAGTCTATCGGCTTGAGGGAGTACTTGCTCGTACAAAAAGCCGCCGCCGACAACCATCACTTCCGCTACATGACCAACCGCCGCTAGTGCTGACTCAAATGAGGTGACGGTGTCACAACCTTGCAACTGATAATCTGGATTTCGACTTATCACGACATTTTGTCTTCCCGGCAAAGGACGACCGATTGACTCATAAGTCTTGCGTCCCATAATAATCGGTTTACCCATGGTTACCGCTTTGAAATGCTTTAAATCAGCCGGCATATGCCATGGCATTTTATTGTCTTTGCCAATCACGCGATCTTTCGCCATTGCAGCTACTAATGAAATAATCGGCTCAGCCATTTATTTATTCCCACCAAATATTCAGTTTAAATTTTTACTGGTTAATTTGTACTATGCGTCACTCATCAACTACACCGAAAAAGGATATTGAATGGGATCATGATATCGATATCCAACGACCTCAAAATCATCCATTGTCACCCAGGTCTCAATATCCTTTAATGATCGAATTTCCGGATTAATCTTAAGCTGCGGTGAAGGAAAAGGCTCACGCTTGAGTTGGACGTCTCGCATTAGCGCTAGTTGATCTTCATAAATATGAGCATTAACAATTTTATGATAAGCCTTACCGGGTTTATGACCAGTAATTTGGGCCATCAATGCAAGCAGCACATACACTTGCAACTGATTAAAATTAAGGCCTAATGGCACATCACAAGAACGCTGATAACTCGTTAAATATAATGTGTCGCCCAACAAAGAAAAATTATGGGTATGCATACACGGTCGTAGACATCCCATTTCAAATTCACCAGGATTATAAAAAGTTAAAATTTCTCCGCGATCATCGATACCTTTAGCGAGGTTATCAACTATTTTTTGTAGTTGATCGAGCGTTGTGCCATCTGGACGCATCCAACTACGTCCTTGTACACCATAAACACGGCCCATGTCATCTTCACCTTTACGGTGCGGATTGTTCAACCAAGCGTCGTTCAAGTTCGCATTTGCATCCCAAGTCTTGGTTCCGAGTTGCCTGAAATCAGCAGCATTGTCATAACCACGCAAATAACCAATAATTTCCGCAATTGCCGCTTTCCAAAAGCTTTTACGGGTCGTCACCAATGGAAACTTATTTTCATCAACATGATAGGTTAAATCGGCATTAATGAGCGTTAAACACCGTTTTCCGGTCCGCTTATTCTCAACCCAGGTTCCTTCATCAATAATTCTTTGGCAAAGATCTAAATACTGCTTCATTCAATATCTCTATTCGTATCTATTCAATAAATCTCAATCGAGTTAGCTTGGTTAAACAGCATTCGCTGTTTTGTGTTGGTTCCTATAAGCTAAGATCATCAAAACTGCACCACCGATAATCATTGGTAGCGATAAGATTTGCCCCATCGATAAAAACTCAGCGAGCTCTTTTAAATGACTATCCGGTTCTCGATAATATTCAACAATAAATCTAAAAGTGCCGTAACCCAGTAAAAACAATCCGCTGACTGCCATTTTAGGTTTTGGTGAGCGACTGTAAAAATACAGGATAAAGAACAATACGATACCTTCGAGAATGCATTCATATAACATGGATGGGTGGCGATAATTACCATCAGCTTTCGGGAAAATCATCGCCCAAGGAGTGGACTGTAAATCAGTCACCCTTCCCCAAAGCTCACCATTGACGAAGTTGCCAAAGCGCCCCGTTGCCAACCCGATCGGCACCATGGGTGCAAAGAAGTCAGCAATAGTAAAAAACGTGGTGTTCGATTTTTTCGCAAAGTACCAAAAGGCGACCAAAACGCCCAGTAACCCACCATGAAATGACATTCCGCCATCCCAAATTCGGATCGGATAGAGCGGATCCTCGAGCACTTGCATTGGCATATAAAAAATCACATAACCGAGCCGACCACCGATAACGACGCCTAAAAAGCCATAAAACAGGAAGTCACTCACTTGCTCAGCGTTATAAGGACTACCAGGAGCCTTACTGCGTATCGTCCCCATCAACCAAGCCCCAGCAAAGCCCAATAAATACATCAAGCCGTACCAATTGAGTCCCACCGGACCATATATTTCGAAGATTACTGGGTTAATATTTGGAAATTCCATAAAAGCTGTTTAACCGCCTGGTTGTTATTATGTGTCCGAAATTTCAGTGACTAAAACTGGCAAGAAATTGGGAGTCTTAAAACCACTGACTATAAAGGATTTGCCCGCTGGTGAGAAACAAAAAAACAGCGAAAACCTGTTTTAACCGTCTCTCTGAAATAAAATGAGCAACTCTCGCCCCTAGCGGTGCACTGAATGATGAAAAAACAACGATCCCAATAAATGCAGGTAAATATAAATACCCCATAGTCCAGGGAATTGATTGGGTTTCTTGCCAACCGGAGATTGCGTAACCGATCGCGCCAAACAATGCAATCGGAAACCCACACGCAGCAGCCGTTCCCACAGCCTCAACCATCGCTTTTCCACGATAGACTAGATAAGGTACTAGCAATGAACCACCGCCAATCCCGATTAATGCCGAAACAACTCCAGTGAATCCCCCATAACCGAACAAAGGCCAATGAGCGGAGTTGGGGCGCGGTTCTGGCTTGTGACCCGATAAAAGATATATCGCCGTTGATATTGCACCGAAAACGAAAA
Organism: Aliikangiella marina; assembly: GCF_007004765.1. Lineage (GTDB taxonomy): Bacteria > Pseudomonadota > Gammaproteobacteria > Enterobacterales > Kangiellaceae > Aliikangiella > Aliikangiella marina. Next base: position 47,751 of record NZ_VIKR01000003.1, on the reverse strand, counting down.
CCACAACCAATAGTTTCCCGGATACGAGCGAAGCAAGCCCTGCCCCCGACAGGGCTCCAATGATCAACCCAGGGGCAATAAACTTAAAACTATTCCAATCAACTCCATTTTTGCTGTGGTGGGCTCGGGCTGAGAAAACCGCTGTCACACAGATACATAGCAAGGATGTACCGATGGCAATATGAGGTACCAATTCGAACGGAACGCCAACTCTCGGTAACACCAAAACTAACACCGGTACCACCACAAAACCGCCACCGATGCCCAACAAACCCGCCATAAACCCCGCCAGCAGACCTGCAGCAATAAAGATTGCCCAAATTTCCAATGAATGAACCAAAATCTTATTAATTCTTGCGAGAGATTGTAACGGAAAGCTTGGCTAAGTTCTAAGTTCCAAGTTCTTAGTGCTGAAAACAAAATGCTCAATCGAGAGTCTCGAATTATAATCTCTGGAAATGAAACTTTTGATCGTCGACTATTAAATACCCGCTCGAACTAAGCCACCCAAGCCTCTTTTTTCCATAATCTTGAGCATATGATCTTTCACTTTTGCCTCAGTTTCATAGGTTAATAGGGTATCGACAATTTGTTGCATCTCCACGAGATCAAAACGGGATATCGCTCGCTTAACTCTTGCCAAACAACTCATATTGATACTCAGCTCATCGTATCCCATGCCGACTAAAATCAAAGCCGCCAGCGGATCCGCTGCCATTTCACCGCAGATCTGCAGCGGAATATTAGCTCTTTTGCACTCACTCGCGATCTGTTTTAAAACGCTTAAAACCGCGGGTTGAAAGTGACTATAGAGGTTTTTAACGCGCATATTGTTGCGATCGACCGCCATCATATATTGAATGAGATCATTGGTTCCAACCGAGACAAAGTCGACTCGTTGAGCAAACACGCTTAACTGAAATAAGGTTGCAGGGACTTCTAATATCAATCCGACTTTAGGCCGGTAAAGTTTAGTGTCTTCATCTTTTAACTCTTCTTCTACTTCCGCAAACGCTTGATTAATCAGACGAAAACTCTCATCCAACTCTTCTAGGGTCGTTACCATAGGCAGCGCTAGTTTGACTTCCCCGAGACCCGCAGACGCCTTAAAAATCGCTCTGAGTTGTACTAAAAAGATCTCTGGATGGTCGAGGGTCACCCTCACCCCACGCCACCCTAAAAAGGGATTTTCTTCTTCAATGGGGAAATAACTTAGCTGTTTATCTCCACCAATATCGAGCGTCCGGATAACGACAGGTTTATTTTTGAAGCTTTCTAACAATTCTCTATAAATAGCGACCTGGCGTTTTTCCGAGGGAAATTGTTCCAATTGCATAAAGGGAATTTCCGTACGATAGAGACCAACCCCATCAGCCCCAAACTTTTTTGCCTGAGAAAAATCCGCACCCTGACTACTGTTGACCATTAAACGAACTCTTTGACCGTCTCGAGTCGCGTTGGGTAATCCATGATCGTGACTCAAATCGGACTGAAGTTGTTCTTCTTCGGCGATTAAACTCTGGTATTGCTTCAGTAAAGACTGATTCGGGTTGATATACAACTGCCCGTTATAACCATCAACAATCAGTGTTTTATTTTCCATACGATGGACGGGGCAAGCCTCCATCCCCATTATGGCAGGTATGCCAAGCGCTTTCGCGAGAATTGCAGCGTGGGAAGTCGATGAGCCACGCAAAGAGACAATCCCAACCACATGTTGAACCGGGAGTTCTGCGAGCATGGATGCGGTAATGGTCTCTGCAACGATGACAGTACCCGGCTGAATTGATTGCACGGCCTGGTTACCCTTGAGTAAATGACTCAACACTCGGTTTGCCAGATCTTCAATATCATTGGCTCTCTCTCGCAAATATGGATCTTGCATTGATCGGAAAGCATTGAGATGTCGTTGAACAACGACTCTCAAGGCTGAACCAGCCCAAATCCCCTTGCGCACTTCGGCTTCAACTTCCTTACTCAACCCCCTCGAGCCCAAAATCTGCTGATAGACATCAAACAAAGAAAGCTCTTGCTCGGATACCAAGCCTTGCATTCGTCGTGACATTTGCTTGAGTTGACGCAAAGTTTCCTTTACCGCGAGGTTAAGGTTGGTTAGTTCTGCTTTGATATCATCAGTCTTTCTATCGGGAACACTGTGGATGTCTTCACTCGGAAAAAGTACTTTCGCTGCACCAGTCGCAAGTCCAGAGGAGGCTGGCACACCACGGATCATTCTCACAAATAGCTCATCGTCTTCCGCTTCAAACATTTCATCGACTTGACTATTTGAGAGTATTACTGAAAGTTGAGCGGCTAACGTTATTAAAAACGTTTCTTCATCGAGTTCGAATTGCCGAGGGTCTCTCTGCTGTATCACTAATACACCGAGCACTTTACGCTGGTGAATAATAGGCACCCCCAAAAACGCGTTATACTCGTCTTCATGAACATCAGGAATATAAGCGAAAGCGGGATGATCTTTCGCTTGCTGCAAATGGATGGGTTCTTCGCGTTGCCCGATTAGGCCGACCAAACCTTGATTAAAGTCTAATTTGATTTGACCAATCGATTGAGCATTGAGCCCACGATTGGCCATTAATACAAATTGATTGGCTTGATAATCCGCAAGATAAACTGAACAAACTTCCACTTCGAGCACATCGCAAATTTCGGTGACTATCACATCGAGCGTATTTTGCTTCCCCTGTGCCAAACTAACCGCTTGAGTAACGCGCCGAAGTTGCTCGAGCAATTTAAAGTCTCCTCAGTAGATCAAGTTATTTTTTATTCTTTGTCTTGCGATTTACCTTTCCGATTATTACGCCGTCCACGACCTTTGCGCTGACGTAATTGCTGTTCCATTACAAAAGGCATCAGCTCACTAAGTGCTTGCCGGTAAACTTCTTGTTTAAATGAAATAACTTGTCGCAATGGATACCAGTAATTCACCCACATAAAATGGTCGAACTCTGGGTGTCCTGTTGCATCAAAATGAATTCGCGACTCATGACTAGTCAGTCGCAACATATACCACTTCTGCTTTTGGCCCACGCACAGGGGAAAGCTATCCTGACGGATATAGCGATTAGGCAAACGGTATTTCAACCAATTTTTGGTTGAGCCAAGGATTTTTACGTCTTGTCTTTCTAACCCAATCTCTTCTTTCAACTCTCTGAACAATGCATGTTCAGCGGATTCACCCGCGTCCACCCCCCCTTGGGGGAACTGCCAGGAGTTTTGTCCTATGCGTCTGGTCCAGAGCAGATTGCCAAAATCGTTACATACTATCATGCCGATATTGGCTCGAAATCCCTCTGAATCAATCACTTATCGATACCAATTAAAACTTTTTATGAACTAATTCAATCACACATTTGACCATTCAGCAAATTTCTTTGAAGATAGCGAGGCTTTATCTCAAAACCGTCTCAAATTAAGCGGGTAATCAATGTCCCAGTTTTCAACCAAAATATCGCCTCCCAAAACCAACGACGAGTTGTCTCGGCGTGCTGAACGCATGGCAGGAAAAACCATCGGCCAAGTTGCCGAAGAGTTGGCGATTGAAGTTCCCGAGAATTTACGCCGTAAAAAAGGTTGGCAAGGACAGTTTATCGAGCTGGCACTGGGGGCCAATGCCGGCAACTTATCACAACCCGACTTTATCGATCTTAACATCGAACTAAAAACGCTACCGATTGATTACGCAGGTAAAGTCCTAGAGTCGACTTATGTTTGCGTTCTCAATCTTGCCGACACGACAATTCAAACTTGGCCAGACAGCCCTGTGTTTCGCAAACTTCAACATGTGCTTTGGGTGCCAATTGCTCGCGATAAAAATCAGAGTGTTGTCGAGTCAAAAATCGCAACACCATTTCTCTGGCGCCCATCGCGAACCGACTTTGATATTATCCGCCAAGACTGGGAGAATGCCATGGAAATGGTATCCCTAGGTCGGGTCGATCAACTCAATGCTCGTCAAGGTGAATACCTCCAAGTTCGCCCAAAAGCAGCCAACTCTAGAGCCTTAACTCGTACCTATAACAGCGAAGGAAAGCAAATCGAAACACTTCCTCGGGGGTTTTATTTGCGCCCATCATTTACTCAAAAAGTACTATTAGAGAACTTACAGGTGTAAATTCTTAAGTTTAAACACTGTCCGTTGGGCTTGAGTTAAATCAAAGAAGTTAAATTATTCTCTGAAAATGCCGCCAGTAAACCATTATTAATCTTGAACCAAGAATCACCAGCCCTTTATAATCGACTACGCACCCAGCTAATTTGACTGGTTATATTCATCACTCTAACAACTTAATTATTCGACCGATATCGGTGGAAAGACTTGAGAGACTGAATAACCGACAAGCCAAAATGAACTGACAACAATAAAACCAATGGGCAAAAACCGACAATAATTACAACTTATAACTATCACTCGAAATGAGCCTTCACGCATTGATAAGAAACTCTGAGTATTAAATCCATGAAAACAACACTAAACACCTCACTCGCCACAGTTGTTCTAGCGACTACCATGATTAGCTGCGGTGGAAGCGACTTCCAACAACCTGAAACCACGATTGCCAAAAAATGGAATAAAGTGGTACTAGAAGGGATCAGAAACGACTTTGCCCGACCGACGGTCCACGCGCGCAACCTGTTTCACACTTCCGCCGCTATGTACGATATTTGGGCGGCTTTCTCTAATGACGCTTCGCCCTACCTACTCGGCAAAACAATCGGTGGATTCAACTGCGATTTTAATCGTCAATTTAGTCTTGATGATGCGTTTTGGAAGCGACAAGAAGCAATTAGCTTTGCCATGTACCGCTTGATTCGCCATCGTTTCGTTCGTTCACCCGATGTAGAAGACACATTCAGACTCGCCGACGAACTAATGGCCGAATATAACTATGACACATCAAACGAGAGTGTCGATTATAACAGCGGCGATCCTGCGGCTTTGGGGAATTATGTTGCCCAGTGTTACATCGATTATGGCTTTCAAGATGGCTCCAACGAAAACTTGCTTCATGGCAATGTGAGCTACACGCCGGTTAATCCGCCACTGGCGCCAGACCAACCAGGCAACCCAAACATTTGGGACATGAATCGCTGGCAGTCTCTGAATTTAGGGACCTACATTGATCAGTCAGGTAATGTCGTCGAGGGTGCTATCGAGTTTTTAAGTCCAGAATGGGGACGAGTCGACCCATTTGCGCTTACCAGCGATAACTTAACGGTCTACAACCGTGATAACTATGACTATTTGGTCTATCACGACCCAGGAATGCCTCCGACGTTTGATGGACCTTTAGGCGACGAATACCGTTGGTCATTTGCACTGGTAAGTAAATGGTCAGCGCAGCTCGATCCCGCCGACGGCGTCATGATTGACATCTCACCCGCAAGTCAAGGCAATATCCCCTCTTCAAATTTCCCAACGACTTTTGAAGGCCACCGTCAGTTTTATCAAGCAGAGGGTGGCGATATTGGTAACGGCTACGATGTCAATCCAATTACCGGCGAAGCCTATGCGGCTCAAATCGTACCGCGCGGCGATTACGCAAGAGTTCTTGCTGAGTTTTGGGCAGATGGGCCGGACTCGGAAACACCGCCTGGTCACTGGTTCGTTATCATGAACGAAGTGATGGAACACCCTTTATTTGAGCGCCGATTCGAAGGACAAGGCGAAGAACTACAACCTTTAGAGTGGGATGTGAAAGCCTATTTTGCACTGGGTGGTGCCATGCACGATTCGGCAATTTCCGCATGGGGAGTAAAAGGATGGTATGACTACATTAGACCAATCTCGGCGATTCGTGCAATGGCGGACCTTGGACAAAGTAGCAACCCTGACCTTGCAAACTATAACCAAAATGGTATTCCGCTAGAAACAGGCCTGATCGAACTGGTTGAAGCCGGGGACGCTCTCGCGGGCGCTAATAATGAAAATGTTGGTAAAATCAAATTGTATGCATGGCGCGGCCCCGATTTTATTGACGACCCGGCAGTTGATGTCGCAGGTGTGGGCTGGATATTAGCTGAAAATTGGTGGCCTTACCAAAGACCTTCCTTTGTTACACCACCTTTTGCGGGCTATGTCTCAGGCCACTCGACTTATTCAAGAGCCGCGGCAGAACTACTCACTTTACTCACAGGCAGTGAATACTTTCCTGGCGGCATGAGTGGCTTTGAAATCACTGCTAACGAGTTTTTGGTGTTTGAAGAGGGTCCAAGTGTCAATATGACCCTACAATGGGCAACCTATCGTGATGCATCGGACCAGAGCAGCCTGTCAAGAATCTGGGGCGGCATCCATCCTCCAGCAGATGATATTCCTGGCAGACTGATTGGAGAAAAAGTGGGTATCGATGCCTTTAATCACGCTAAAGGCTACTTTGAAGGCAACAATTAAAGTTTGCCAAGTCGTTTAGTCGGTATGCTTTGGTGATTTAATTCTTACTTGTTGTCTTAATCCTACTGAACTAATTTAACGGGGTGCGGTTACCGCACCCTTAAGCATTTTTCATCGTAATAATCGCTTCAGCGTAAAAATGGTTTCACCGCAAACCGCGATTCACTATCTAGTATTCATCTCTCGCTTTATCTTGCGGCAGCGGCACCATCGAAGAAATCAAGAACCCTGCCACTAACGCGATACCAATCACTGCAACATCAAATGCCGTTTGCAAACCGCCGACGATATCCTTATCAACTAGCGCGAGAATACTGCGATAGCCGACCGAACCGGGCACCAAGATAATAAATCCTGGCATCATAATCATAGCGCCTGGAATGGAGAACAACTTCGAGGCAATTTTCGCCAAAAGGCCAATCACAATTGCACCACAAAACGCCCCAAGTGATGAACCCAAAACCTTAGATGCAAAAAATACCGTCGTAAATGCGAGCATTGCGGACGCTAAAAACCAAAAGGTGTCTCGCTTCCTTGCTTCAAATAGGGGAACTAACGCTATCGCAGCCACAGCGACGGCGATCCATACGCTCCAGAGCGGCACGGGTGAAACGGCGATACCTTGAACATCATTAATAAATAACTTGGCAAGTTCTACCGCTAGCGCACTACCAAATGCTAACTGGATAAAAACCGTCGCCGCACCGGTCAACCGTGCAGTTCCTGAGACCATATTTTGTGTTGCCAATTCGGCCATCGCGATGGTTAAAGATAATCCCGGTAAGAGTATTATCAGTCCACTTATCACGACCACCGAGACAGACATTTGGTCATTGAGGTAATGCCCTATAGCTATAGCAATCGCGGTTGCTAAAAAGGCACAACTCGATGGCAGCAAGTGATCCAGCAGCGGCCGAGTTCTCGACGCCAAGGCAACAAATCCGACAACAAAACCGACCAGGCTCGCCGCACCAATTTCGAGAATTCCGCCAGAGAATATTCTCGCAATACTCGCGGAAACCAATGCGAAAGCCAAGACAATTACCCATCCCGGATAAATCGGTTTTGAGTCGGAAATTTGTTTTAATTGCGCTGCGCCTTCAACATTTGATAATTGGCCGTCGATAACTTTTTGAGCAATTTCCGTTGTTCGGCGTAATTTCTCCAAATTAACTTCGCCGGGAGCAACTCTAATCAGAAAAGTTTGTGGCTCCTGACCGGGTGGCAATAACGTCATGCTTATCGAGGTGGGTAGTGACATACACTGAATCCCGTATCCGAGGGCTTCCGCACACCCATTCATGGTTTGTTCTAGTTCGTATGCGGGTAATCCATAGGTATGCAATGCTTTTGAAAGCCTCAATAAAAAACCAATGGGTTCGCTGCGCGCTGGCGCATGAGGCACCTGGTCTAGCGAACGGCTTTCAGTTGTTAGAGTATCGGAAAACTGTGACATAAAATTTTGATTCTAATTGTTGTTAATCGACGAAAAAGCCGAGGCTTGACCGAGCAATCGATAAATCGAGTAAATTTGTCGTTTTTAACACAAGGATTCAGGTACAAAACACCTTGATTAACAATGACTTTTCATTAAATTTAGGTTACTTTTCAGTGTAATGGAATTTTTTGGCTGTCGCTAATAATCTTGTGTCGTTGCTTGGTATTAAAAATAACACCGATCTAATAAAAACTATCCTTTTAAAATCGGCTTTTCTCAATGGCTGGCTGTTGCTTGCTAGCACGTTGTTTTTTTATGCAACCTTGGCAAGTGCAAGTCGTAGTTCTATTAGTTTTCTGCAGATAGGAACCGAGCAAGGTTTACCGCAAAGCACCGTCAATACCATTTATCAAGATAGCCAAGGGTTTATTTGGATTGGTACTTACGACGGTGTAACCCGCTTCGATGGGTACCAGTTCGTCAACTTCAAAAACAACCCGCAAGATCCATCCTCAATATCTAACAATGTTATCGTCTCAATCATCGAAGATGACGACGGATTCTTGTGGATAGCAACAGCACAAAATGGCGTTAACCGGTTTAACCCACAAACTGGCGAATTTAAACGTTTTCTATCCAACCAGGATGATTTTGATAGCCTTAGCCACCCCCAAGTGACGGTTATTCATCAAGATACTAAAGGCAGAATCTGGGTGGGGACAAACCATGGATTAAATCTGTACTTGCCCGAAAAGCAGGCTTTTGCTCACTTTTATCACAATCCGCTCGATAACCAATCTTTACCCGAAGGACCGATTGCCGACATCGTCGATGATGGTAATGGCAATTTATGGATAGCGAGCAGCGAGTACTTAGCTCACTTTAATATCGAGCAGCAGGTCTTTACCACTTACAATCAACCGGGCACGCCGAAACAAATTAATGATTTGTATCTCGATACCGACAACAGTTTATGGATAGGCACACGTCTCGATGGTCTGTTCCATTATCGACCCGAGCCCAAAACCTTTGTTCAATTCCAAAATAATCCAAACGACCCTCAAAGTCTCAGTCAGAACGATGTGAGAGCGATATTACGGATGGAAAACGGCGATCTTTGGGTGGGAACTGATGAAGGGGGGGTTAACATTCGGCGTAAAGGCGCAAATGGCTTTTTGCATTTTGAACGAAACTCTTCAGACACTCACAGTCTAACAATTGACGGCATTTGGTCGTTATTTCAAGATTCTTCCGGCCTCATTTGGGTTGGTACCGCGGGTGGCGGCATCAACTTAACGATGTCCTTCGAGAATCGCTTATCGAGACTTAATCATAATCCTTTCAATAAAGACAGCTTATCTCATGAGTTTGTTTGGGACATAGAGATTGATAAACAAGGCTATGTATGGATAGCCACACGCTACGGCATCGACCAATACGATCCCAGTAAAAATACTTACAATCACTACAACGAATTTTTTGACGAAACCGGTAAGGAGTTTAACGCTCATATCTACAGCCTTGCCATCGACGAATCGGAAAATTTGTGGCTGGGAAATACGCAAGGACAGTTAGCGGTTCTAAACCCAGACTCCGGAAAAACTCAAATCATTAACCGACGAGACTTTCCTTCAGGGTACATCAGTTACAATCGCATCAGAATGATCGACACGGATCGCTTCGGTAATATTTGGGTCGGTACCGATGACGGCCTGATAAAAGTTGATCAGAATACTCGAGAAATTTTGCTTGATTATCGATTTAGTGACCAAGATGCGCTTGGCTCTGCATCGGTGAGGGTCATGCTTCAAGATGGAGATGGCACCATCTGGTTTGGCACTTGGGGACAAGGTTTATTGCGTTTCGATCCAGAGTTCAACTCGGTTGTTCGACTCGAAAACCAAACCGGTGTAGAAAATTCACTATCGAACAATAATGTACGAAGTCTCCACAAGGACCCAAATGGAAATCTTTGGGTTGGCACCTTTAATGGTCTCAACTTCCTGTCCGCCAATAGTATCAAAGATCAAACTTATGAGTTTAAAAGTTTTTTTGAAAAGGACGGTTTAGCAAATAGTTCAATTAATGGTATCTCGTCGGACATCAATGGGAATCTGTGGCTGAGTACCAACAAGGGACTTTCAGAGTATTCACCAAGCGACGGTATCTTTAAAAATTACACTATCAATGATGGCTTAACTGCCAACGAGTTTTCTGGGAACTCTGTTGCGCGCTCGGTAGATGGGAATATTTATTTCGGTAGTGTTAATGGGGTGACTATCGTCAATCCAGTTTCCGGAATCCCTACCCTCATTCAACCTCAGCTGAGAGTGACTGATATACAAGTGCAAGGGAATTCCTTATTCCCGAGAGGTGTCGCCTATGACTCACAAGTTATTGAATTAGAACACGATACCAATGACTTGGCTTTTGAGTTCGCAACCCTGGATTTCCGACACCCTGATCGCAATCAATTTCAATATCGGTTGGTTCCCTATAATCGCGAGTGGAGCGATCCGACCAACTTAAATCGGGCGGTGTTTACCAACCTAGATCCAAATAAATATACTTTCGAATTAAAAGCCCTCAACGGCGATGGTTTAGAAATTAGTGATAAGTTAACCGTGAGTTTTACCGTCAAGCCGCCGATGTGGCGAACATGGTATGCTTATTTGGTTTATTTTATTTTATTAATTTCATTACTAGCCTTTTACCTGAATAAACATGAGAAAAAGATTCAAGAGCAAAAAGCCATCAATGAGCATTTACGTCGAGTTGACCAATTAAAAGATGAATTTCTAGCAAATACTTCTCACGAGCTTCGAACGCCGCTCAATGGCATCATTGGAATTGCTGAATCCTTACGAGAAGGTGTCGCTGGGTTACAAAACCAAAATACTTTAAATCATCTGCAAATGATTATTGATGGCGGTAAACGATTAGCGCAACTTATCAATGATATCTTGGATTTTAAAAAGCTGTCGCATCATAATTTAATACTTCACCGTAATGCGGTTGATTTATACACTATCGCAAACGTGGTGGTAAGTTTGCTCAACCCACTAGCGGAAGAAAAAAACTTAAAACTCATTAATAATTTGCCTAAGTCTTTACCGCTCATTTATGCCGATGAAAATCGTATTCAGCAAATCTTGCATAACCTTCTGGGTAATGCCATTAAGTATACCTATGAAGGACGCGTTGAAATTAATGCAGTGACTCGAGGAAGTTTTGTTGAAATAAGCGTATCAGATACCGGCATTGGAATTGACGACTCACAAAAAGAAATAATTTTTCAGCCTTTTGAACAAGCAACCCTTCCGGACACAATTAGCAATCGCGGCACAGGTTTAGGACTATCGGTCAGCATGCAGTTGGTTGAAGAACATGGTGGCCAACTTTGGGTAGATTCGCAACTTAACAAAGGCTCAACTTTTTATTTTGATATTCCAATTTGGCTCGAGGATACTCATCAAGCAGAAAAACAAGCAGTATCCGCGATAAAACAAGAGAGGCATTTAGGTTTACCAAATAAGAAATTTATCGCTAAATCAAAAGATAAATCAAATAAAAAGAAAGGTCATGTATTAATTGCCGATGATGATCCGATCAACCTGCAAGTGTTATCCGATTTATTGTCAATGAATGGCTTTTCGGTTGAATCTGCTAATGATGGTTTGGAGGCTGTAAAACTCGCTGGTCAATCCCAATTCGATTTGGCTGTCATTGATATTATGATGCCGGGTCTTTCAGGCTATGAAGTTTGCGAACAATTGCGAAAAAGTTACTCGCCCATCGAACTTCCCATTCTTTTATTAAGCGCTCGAAATCAACCCGGTGATATAAGCGCAGGTTTTGCCGCGGGTGCCAACGATTATGTCGCTAAACCGATCGAACGCGAAGTTCTCTTAAGCCGAATTCATACCCTGAGGCAACTTGGTGGGCTCGTTGAAGCTAAAGAACAAAAAGCACATGCGGCTACTTTACAGCAAGCGTGTGAACGTCTCGGAAAATACTTCCCCAAACAAATGGTTAACCAAATTGTCACCAGCGATGTTCATAACCCATTAGTCGCCAAGCGAAAACAAATCACTGTTTTGTTTGCTGACTTGTCTGGATTCACATCAGTATCTGACCGTTTTGAGCCAGAAGCGATCACCGATATTTTAAATAGCTTTTTAGGTCGTATGGGTAGATTGATCGAAGAGAACGGTGGCATGCTCAATGAAATATTAGGGGATGGCTTGGTCGTTCTATTTGGTGCCCTAGAAAATATGGATAAAGTCACCCAGGCTAAATCTGCGGCAACACTCGCGCTTGAAATGCAAGCAGCAATGAGTGAACTAGCGGAGCAATGGTTAGAAGCAGGTTTTGATCATAACGTTAAACTGCGTATCGGTATCCATCAAGACTTCGCCACCGTTGGTAACTTTGGTTCACAAGATATTGTTGCTTTTAGGGCCGTGGGGAGCGGCATCAATTTAGCGGCAAGATTAGAAAATCACACTCAGGGTGGGCGAATTTTAGTAAGCTACCCAATCTTCGCCCACTGCCGAGACGACTTCGAATTTACTGAGTTGGAAGAAATTACCTTCAAGGGCTTTAACCATCCCCATCGAGTTTGTCATTTAGAGAAGAAGAAAGATTAACTTTCTCCTTCTTCAACTTTCCAAACGTACTCGACATTACCTTTCTTTTTACCCGACTGCGACTTAGCCGGCTTGCGAGTCACTTTTCGCTTGCTCGGTTTTATTGTGCTACTTCTGACTTTTTGTACGGCCGGCAACAACAATCCAGCAGCCTTTGGACTCGCTTTATCTAGCTGACGTACCTTGCTGGTTGGCTTGCTATCTTTTGACTCTCCATCAACACCGTCATATTTTACATAAGCCGCGGCAGAAGCTTGAGCCCCCATAAAAATAGTGACAAAAGCGAAAACACTCATTGTTAAGATATTGTTTTTCATGATTCATTCCTCGTTCGATTTCAGTTTGGTTACTGGTCAGTCGAGCGAGGATTGGCTTCGGTTCAAAATTTTATCGGATTTTTTACCGCCTTTATTTCTGCGAATTACTGATGAAACCAGAGTTAATCAAAGTTACGCAGAAAAATTATCAATGGCTTTGTTATAGCATTGAGAAAAGAAAGGGTAGAGTAGCCATTCAGGGACCTGAGTATCTCCATAAAACTCATAAGCGCGACTCACGCGATCGCTCAAGGCCTGCTCACTAAAGTCAAATTCACTCAATCGACTTACACTCGAATCTGAATTGCGAGCGTTTCGCTTGAGTTGTTTGTAGTGCGTAATGACTTGCTTGATGCGGGTATTCTTATCGATATTATTATTTCTCGCCTTAATATCATCGACTTGACCCTCAGCAATTACAATACACCGACCGACGAGTTCTCGATAGCGCTGTTTACCCTGATAGTCCAAAAAAGAAGGAACAATTTCGTACATCCTCTGAGTCGTGAAGCGATTAAATTGGCTGTAATATCCACTTAAATCGACAACAATTTGATAAGTCTTTCCCTGGCGCCCCTGATAGCGAAAAGCAAATTGCTTGCTGTGTTTAAGTTTTTCATAAACCTCGGCATCCAAAAAGTCTTCTCCAAATTGGTAGTCAGCACCTTTATATCGATTAACATTAACGGCATTCTTAAGTGTGTAAAGACCATGCTTTTGGTTATCAAAAAAAACTTCTCCTTTAACAATAAAAGGAAATTCATTCTGATTTTTATCAAGGGTTTTAGCGCTGAGCAGCAAATGGAACTGATAACTATCCATATTATTTGTGGTTAAAAACAACCCGGTATTATTCGCCTCACCTGCACGAAACAAAGTGAAATAATCATCGCTCAGCCAACTACTTGTTTCCAGACGCCACTCAGCTCGTACCGTTCCACTAAACACTAGCGGGTAGAGGATTAAAAGTGTCAATAAATATTTAGGCATTAAAACTTCCTTACTGCTAAAAATGCACATACAACTCAAATTCTATCGATACACTTAAGACCGATTAAAAATATTAAGGGTCACAACAATTTAATGATTTTCGCGCTTATTGGCCCTAAACCAACGAGTGGCAACCCACTTCTCCCCCGCAATCACCGGCAGTCCAGCATGCAGACTTCGCTCATCCGGCTGCCCTAATTCGTCAACATTATGAAAAGATAACACCGCGCCGGGTACAGGAGATTGCTTTATTTTGAGTTTTGGCAGCTCGGTTTCTCCGCCTTGAGCAACATGATTTAAAAACAATATGCCCGTCACCACTCTTTGACCGCCAAATTTAAGATATGACTGGGAAGAGGCCAGTTCTTCAGCAAAATAGTCAAAGTGATACTGGTACTCTTGACCGACCTGGTAATTCAAACAGTTGAATGGCTCGCCATTTTCATGAGGTTGATGACAGGCTTGCGCAACTCGTTGTTCAATATCTGCTGCAACAACATCTTTTTCCTTAACAGACAAAAACATCGAAGAGTTTGTTCGTACATTGGAAGCTTGTCCCTGATTGTGCCCAACGGTTCGAATCACTTCGGCCCGTTGCATTGAGGGCGATGCTAGCCTTATAAGGTGAGCTCTCTCAGCTAAAGTTACACAATTTGGCGTCAATACGACAATTGGTGCGTGATTTAATACCTGCGAAGGACCAATTTGACTCGCTAATTCTAGGTTAATGGGTTGCAGTTCACGCTCGGTTTTATCGATAGTTTGCCAACTGTCGACTTTCAATTCTTGAAGGAGCGGATAATGACTGGCTTGAACTTTTTGCCAAGCGATTTGAGCGCGCTTGTTATCGAGTTGAAGACCAAACTCTTGTCCACAGGCAAGGTAAGCAAAACTCGAGTCTAAATCGAGTTGTGCGACACCTTGCGCAAAATAGTCCAATGCGACTTCTGGCGCTCTTGAAATCATCAACAACCCCATCAAATGAAGCAATTTCGGATGATAGGGCGGTTTGTAATGATTCAGAATGCGCTGACACTCCTTCTTATCTAATTCTTCCATTGCTAACCAGGAAAGTAGCAGCGTTGCCGGTAAGCTTTGTTGATTCAGTAGCGGGTTCAAATACTGCTTGGCTAAGTCCGCTCGGCGCGGCACAAACTGGCCACGGGCAAACATTTCACCCAGCCGTAACTGGGCTGGCTCAAATCCTTGGTCAGCCAACTGCTTGAGCATTTGATAGCCCTGCTCGGCTTGCGGCGTTTTGAGCAAAGCAAGCGCTTGGGAATAGATGACCGATTGTGGCGGGGGCGGGTTCATGCTTTATACGCTAGACCAATAAACGAATAGCCCGCTAGTGTATACCCAGAGATATTCAAGGCCAAGGGAAAAAACAAGAATCAAGAATGGCTCATCACTGAGCCATCGACGAATTTACGCGAGATTGGTCACAGGAGATTTATCTTCTGGGATGATTAACAGCCGGCTAAGTGGCTCGATATGGAACACAATACCAAACAGCAATCCCCAAAAGATTCCGCTAGCTATCATGAAAGGCCAGAATTCAATAATAGCGACATTAGCCAACTTACTCGCTCCCCAATAGGCTAAGGGACCAGCGATCGCGGCGAAGCCACCTGCTATGTATGCTTTGCCGACCAACCATTGATAACAAGCCGATAAAGTCACACTAAACCACAACCACATAAACAATAGCCAAAGTGGGGCAAAGCCGGGGGCTGCGCCAGCAGTACTGGTGTCAAAATCAATTAACTGAAGCGACTGAAGCAATGAATCCGCAGCAAAACCGAGAAGTGCAAACGCGAGGCGCGCTACGTAGTATTCGATACCTAATGAGCGCTGTCCAGGTTGTTGTGAAAACCGCCATTCCCAAATTAAGAACCCAACCAACAAGGGAACTATCGCCCAATAAACCCAACTAGTACTTCCCAATATGACCGTTAACCAGCCAATTTCGAATAGTACAAATCCAATCCAAAGAGGCATCTAATTCTCCAACGAAGCAAGTTTCATCGGGACTCTTGCCATCGGTTTGACTAAGTGCATTTGTACGTCGCTGATAACACGTTCTCGAAAGCCACCTTCACAATAGCAAAGATAGAATTCCCACATGCGATTGAACGCTTCACTAAACCCTTGAGCACGAACATCTTCGATTTTTTCAAAGAAAGCTTCTCGCCACTTTTGCAATGTAATCGCGTAATGGACGCCAATATCCTCTAGATTTAACATCCGCATGTCGGTCGACTTACGCACACTGTCGCTGATTGAATCAACTGAAGGAATGCAGCTGCCAGGGAATATATAGCGTTTGATAAAATCAATATCTTTCTTAGCACTATCAAACCTTTGGTCTTGAATAGTGATCGCTTGAAGGAGCATTTCTCCCTCTGGTTTCAGCAATTTACTGCATTGCGCGAAAAAGGTGTCAAAGTAGTGATGTCCTACCGCCTCAATCATCTCAATTGAGATTAATTTGTCATACTGGCCTTTCAGGTTTCGATAATCTTCTTTTAACAAGGTAATCTGAGACTCCAAACCTTCAGCCTTAATTCGCGCCTGAGTATGGGCATGTTGTTCATCCGATATCGTCGTGGTAGTCACTTTGCAGCCGTAATTTTTCGCGGCGAAAATCGCTAAACTTCCCCACCCGGTGCCGATTTCTAACAAATGATCGGTCGGCTTTAATCTCAAGCGGTCACAAATTCGTTTGAGTTTATTGAGCGACGCCTGTTCCATCGAATCTGACTCAGAGTGAAATATGCCTGCTGAATACATCATCGTAGGATCAAGGAACAGTTTAAAAAACTCATTCCCTAAGTCGTAGTGAGCGACAATATTACTTCGGCTTCCTTTACGGGTGTTCTTGTTGAGCCAGTGGAAACCTTTCTTAAGCGGACTCGTTAATCGGGCAAGGCCCCCCTCCATCGAATCCATTACGGATTGATTTAAGGCAAATAGCTGAATGACCTTAGTCAGATCTGAAGTACTCCAGTAGCCATTCATGTAGGCTTCACCGGCTCCTACTGAACCACCAAACCCAACAAACCAGTAAAACTGTTCGTCATTAACTCTAATGTCGGTTTTTAAATCATGACGTGATTTTCCTTCAAATTGAAAGACCTGCTCACCGTCATATATCGTCAAACAGCCATATCCTAGATGCTTGAGCTGGCTTAACATGGCATTTTTTAAGGTACGAGTCATTATGCTCGCGCTTCTTTTGGGCCGTTTTGCTTCTAGCTGGTCAGCTAAAGTTTTGACTGACAAATTTGAGCTCATTGCCGGTTCCTCATGGTTTTCTGTCCTATTTATCCGTTGGTACGATAGCCAACGCCAGTTAATAAAATCTTATACGTTGGTTTCTATCGACTAGATTCATTTGTTAGCTTTTGATCGCTCTGAGAGTGGGGATTGTCATAAAAAGGTACTCTTTTGAGCCATAATTTGAGGGCTTGCCAATAAATGCCGGCGGCTACTTGCCAGGTCATCAAAGGAAATTTAAGGAGTGCCTTAGCCATATTTTTTCGATTAATTGCTTTAGCCTCGAGCAATAGCGTCGCATCAAAGAACTTTTTACCCCCTTTGATGTTTTTCATAAACACCGTTAACTTCTCGCCAGGCTGATTAAATCGCCAAGCGTACTGCATATCCATGGGCAGGAAAGGTGAAACATGGAATAGCTTATCAAACTCCGCTGTCACGGCTTGAGTGCGTTTTGTTTCTGTTGCACGATTATCAAGGACGTATCGGTATCGTTGATCCCAGGGCGTGTTATTGATTTCGGCCACAATAAAGTCGACGTGCTCACCTTCTTCATCAAAACAATAGTAAAAAGAAACGGGATTAAAGCAATATCCGAAGTAACGCAAATGCGTGAGCATTCTAATAGAACCCTTTGGCTTGACACCACATTGTGATTCCACTTCTTGTATTACCGCATTTTTGATCGAGCCAGTGTCATCGGTAAAATAATCACTCGTTCGAAAGCTCGCGAAATTGCGCTTGTCTTTTGACCACAGCCAAAATTTATCAAAAAGCGTTGGCAGTTCATCTAGGTCGAGATACAACATAAACATCCCATAACTGAACTCATGGGATCTGGGCTCAAACCGCCTATGCTGAACGCGACCAAAGTATATTTTGCTGTTCATTATTGATTTCCTTGTTGAAATCTTGCAGAGCGGTTAACGCTGAAACAACACCATCTTCATGAAAGCCATATCGCCAATAGGCACCACAATAAAAAGTACGATGGGTTCCATTGATTTCACTGTGTCTTTGCTGCGCTTGCACGCCATCCAAAGTGAAGAATGGATGCATGTAGTCCATCTTTTTAATAATCTTACTTGGATCAATTGCGTCCGTATTGTTCAATGTCACGCAAAAAGTATTTTTACTTTTGAGCGACTGAAGAATATTCATATTATAAGTTAGCGCTACTTGTTCTTTCTTTTCTTTCAGCAAATGATAATTCCAAGCTGCCCAGGCAAGCTTCTTATCAGGTAAAAGTCTTTCATCAGTGTGCAACACGGCTTCGTTGTCCGAATAGGGGATTGCCGAAAGTACTTCTCTTTCTGTCGCTGTTGGATTTTCCAGCATTGCAAGGGCCTGATCACTGTGCGAAGCAATAAAGACATAGTCAAATGCTTCTGTCCCTTGCCCCTTGGCCTTAACTAGAACTTGATTAGATGACCGTACGATACTCTCGACCGGACTGGACAATTTAATTTTATCTTTGTGGGCGGCTATCAATGGCTTGACGTATTCATTAGAGCCATTTTTGATAACGTACCATTGTGGCCTTTCATCGACGCTGAGCATTCCATGATTATGGAAAAACTGAACAAAAAATCTTGCCGGAAAAGCAAACATCGAATCGTGATCCGTTGACCAAATTGCGGCGCCCATGGGCACGATATAATGATGGATAAACTGCTCTGAATAATTATTAGCGGCTAAGTATTCGCCCAGTGATAATTTTTCATGGGGCTGCTCTAAAATTTCTAAACTTTCGCGATTAAACCTTAAGATATCTTTAATCATTCGATAGAAACTCGGTCGAAATAAGTTTCTTCTTTGCGCAAACAGCGAATTCAAAGTTGTCCCGTTGTATTCTAAGCCCGTTTTTTCGCACTGTACCGAAAAGCTCATGTTACTTTTCTGATACTCAACGCCTAATTCACCGAGCAGTTTGATGAAGTTAGGATAGGTTTTATGATTGAATACAATAAACCCAGTATCGATATTATGTGATTCACCATCGAAGTCTATTTTATGCGTATGGGTGTGCCCGCCGACATAATCATTTTCTTCAAATACAGTAATGTCGTGTTCTTTGTTTAAGTAGTGAGCCGCTACATTACCAGCAACACCCGTTCCAATTATCGCTATCTTCATCTTTCTGGTACCGTTCCTTTTAAAAGTTTTGCGCTTAATCCCGCTGGTAACATAGAAAAAAGTTTCAGCATCAATGTAAAACGTTTGGGATAATGAATTTCAGTCGTCTGTTTCTGTAAGTGTTTAACGAGAACTTCGGTCGCTTTATCCACCGAGATCCGCATTGGCATGTCGAAGGTGTTCTTATCAGTCAGCGGCGTTTCAACAAACCCTGGACATATCCAGCTGACCGCAATGTCCTCCGGTTCAAGTTCAATTTTTAGTCCTTGAAACAAGTTCCGAATCGCGGCTTTGCTTGCGGAATACGCTTGCCCTTGAGGTAAGCCTTGCCACGCGACACTTGAACTCATGCCAACTAGATAGGGATCGGTAGAACGACGCAATTGCGGCAGCGCAGCTTCAATACCGCGGACCATAGAAATAAAATTAATTTGCATCATTCGTTCAAACGGCGCTGTTTCAAAATTTCTCACATCGATATATTCTGCCGACCCGGCATTTAAAATCACACAGTCAAGTCCGTCGAATCGTTCAATGATTTGATTCACGATCGATTGGTTCGTATTCTCTTGCGCTAAATCACCGGCTACCACCAGAGCATTATCATAATCTTGATAAATCTCTTTCAGTTGAGATTCATTTCGTGAGGTAACCGCAACTGACGCGCCCTGTTCTAGAAGACGCTTTGCTAAAGCCAAACCGATTCCGCTTGAAGCACCGGTTAACCAAACGCGCTTGTTATTAAATTGGTAGCCCATGCTATAAACGCCTTTTAATTAACTTAACTAAACCACCAAGAACGGGGAGTTGTTCGTAGAGCATTACTCCAGCATCAAAGTAATCTCGGTGAAAAATCACTTGTTGTGATTCATTCACTTTTAAGTAAGTTGCACCAGGAACCGTTATTTCTTTGCCGCCATTTAGTTTTGGATGTGACAATTTCATTACCCAATGGATAAAATAAGTATTTCCTTCAGCGATCGATTCGCCGAATTCAAAGCTTATTGCTTTGACATTACTGTACATACCTTGAAAATATTCTTTCAACGCTTGCAGTCCATCAACTCGATGGAAAGGATCGGTAAATTCGATATCTGCAGCATAAACCGATTCGATAATGTCGATATTCGAACTATCTAAATCATGATACAACTTCTTGAACTTATCCAAAATCATGTTTTAGCTTGCTCCATTTGTCGATAGATTTTCTCTGGGATTGGTTTGAGGTCCCAGACCAAGCCAAACCAACTCATTACTTTTAAAATGTAGAAAGTGATATCAAACTCGTACCACTTAAACCCTTGACGAACCGTCCCGCAGTAATAATGATGGTTGTTGTGCCACCCTTCGCCGAGTGTAATCAGCGCAAGAACAGGGTTGTTACGACTATCGTCTTTAGTTTCAAATCGCCGGCTGCCAAACCGATGTGCCAAAGAGTTTATGGTGTAGGTTGCATGATAAAGAACAACAGTCGAAACAAAAAAACCCCAAACTAAGAGTTGTCCGCCAGTGGTCTCCAAAGATGGTGCATAAATCTCAAGAATTGCACCTAAAACAAATAAAAATAACGCTAATATAAACGGCGCAAGCATATCAAACCGGTCTAACCAAACAAGCTCTTTAAACTGGGCAAAATCTTTAATTTTTTCTGAACGCGTCGAGAAATTTTTATTCGATAAAAACCAGAGCGTATGACTCCATAAAAAGCCTCTCTGACGCGGCGAGTGAGGATCGTCTGGTTGATCTGCTCGTGCGTGATGATGCCTGTGATGAGATGCCCACCATAAGGGACCACGTTGCGCCGAAGACGCGCCTATAAATGCAAAAATAAATTGCAGGGGTCGACTCGTTTTGAAATTTTTGTGCGAAAAATATCGATGATAAAAGCCAGTAATCGCAAACATTCTCAGCACATACAGACCAACGGCTACCCAAAAAGCAAACCAACTAAAACCAACCCAAAACACTCCCAGCACAGCAAGGTGCATCAGGATAAATGGGATAATACGTTTTGCATCAATCGCGTCGCCTTTTTGATCGCCAATTGCCGTGGTGTCAAACCACGCCATGATTGAAGCAAAATTTTTAGATAACCGTTTCATAAACTATTTCACACTTCTCAACATTTTTTGTTTCACTAAACATCTCAACTACAAATTCGCGAGACAACTCTCGACTTGCGTTTGTTGAATACTAATATCAATTCGGCCAACATTAAAACCCCATTTACTCATGTCAGTAGAGCCCATGAGGGTTTTGCTGTCGATTAAATGCAACCAGTCATCCATCGCAATGACGTATTCTGTTCCTTCAACTTGAATCGCAAGTTCATAGGTTAAGTGGAGCGTATCGCCCTTAACTCGACCAACGGCCTCACCAACAACATCGCCTGCAGTTCCGATCCACTGTTCATTTTTACGAACAAATTTCCAGATTCTTTTTTGTTTCTCACCGTCGTCAAAAACAAAATCTTCGTCTAAAACTACGGCGTCTTTTTCCGCAGTTGCAGCAATATCTGCTACAAACTTTCGACTCACTTCGCCGCTTCTATCTCTAACCACTCCCCAAGCACAAAGTTTGCCCGAAAAAAACTCGTTCATTTTAAATTGCGGAGATTTGTTTTTATAACTATTCAGCGATGCCGAACATCCGCCGAGCACTGCAACAAAAAATCCCGCTACAAACAACAATTTCAAAACGTTCTCCAGGGTGTATAACTTTTTCCTAACTTACGCAGTTCCCCTGTTTTCAGATCAAAAGTAAATATTACCGAAGAGGTGATCCAAATTTCTATCGGCTCGTAATCCTGATCACAACTTCACTCTCAAAAGAACGGAAACAATACGATGAAAAAACTCAGCATATTATTTAGTTTATTCTTGGGTGGGCTCGTCGCTTGTAGTGATAGCGACAATGATCTTCCTGATCCACCACCACCTCCAGCACCACCTCTACTAGCAAAGATTCAAGTCGTTCATGCTTCGCCTGATGCACCTCGCGTTAACTTAGCAGTCGACGATATCACTTTCGCTGAAAACGTTGACTATTTAGATGCAACTCCAGTCACTGATTTAGCAGCCGGCACACATACTGCCGACGTTCTCGCGATACTACCTGATGGGTCAACCGTCGAAGCCTTCCCGACCGTTGAAGCACCTTTCGGGGCTGACATTATTTACACTGTTCTCGCGGTCAATACGCTAGAGAACATCGAACCATTAATTCTCACCCGGGCAGACACAGCTGTAACGGCTGGTAATGCGCGCATCCAAGTTGTCCATGCCGCACCAAATGCGCCGATTGTCGATGTCTATGCCACCGCGCCTGGTGCAGACTTAGCCACGTCCTCTCCGTTAGTAACCGCCGACTTTAAAGACAGTTTAGACGCGACCGAAGTACCTGCTGGCGACTACCAAATTCGCATTACGCCAGCTGGCGATGCCGCAACAGTCGTTTACGATTCAGGCACTATCACTCTTCCTGATGGTGGGGACTTCACGATTGCAGCAGTCACTAACGTTGGACCTGGCGACCAACCGGTCAACCTTCTATTGCTCAGCGCATCGGGTTCAGTTTCTTTACTCGACGCTTCAACACCGACTTCAGTTCGCGTTGTCCATGCATCTCCTGACGCGCCGGCAGTAGACATCATTGCTAACGATGGCTTTGCAGAGCCGCTAATCAGCAATATCCCATTCGCTGGTTGGGCGGGATATGTTGATCTTCCAGCAGACACTTACAACATTAAAGTGGTACCTAATGGCGAAACAACGCCAGTTGTTATTGACGCAGACCTGACACTTGATGCAGGCGTCGCTTACAACGTGATCGCAACAGACGTCCTTGCTGAAATCACTCCACTTGTGCTAACTGCAGATAATCGCCGAGTTGGTACTGAAGCGAAGCTTCGTGTGATTCATGGCAGCCCGACTGCACAAAACGTTGATATCTATCTTGTTGCTCCGCAAACAGATATCACTGATGTCGCACCAACGCTGTCTGACGTTCCGTTTCAAGCTGACACCAACTTTTTGTCGGTGGCCGAAGGAAGCTACGACGTTATCGTCACTCCGACCGGTACTAAAGATGCAGCAATTGGCCCAGCAACGATCTCTTTAAGCGCTGGCGGCGTATACACCATTATTGCCCGTGACGGTGAAGGTGGTGGCGCACCGCTTGGAGTCATCTTACTAGACGACTTTGAATCGCCAGTTAACTAAGACACAACTTAGACAGTAATGGGGCTCTATTAGAGCTATAGAGCCCCACAATCTATTGAGATTAACTATGCAGCAGGAAAGACAACAAGCAACAAATCTTGTATATTGGCCGGTATCCAGTCCCAAAAGACAGTCAGTCAATATGACAAACTTGCAAACTGCCGATCCCCAAGCACAATGTTGGAAACAGCACATGCTAGCTGTGGCAAGCTCTCAAGACCGAGCGGCCTTCCAATCTTTGTACTTGCATTTTGCACCAAAAGTAAAATCTTTCTATTTGAATCAGGGCATGGCGAGGCAAGCCGAAGAACTGACTCATGAAGTATTTATTAAAATCTGGCAAAAAGCAGCCAGTTACAATAGTGAAAAAGCGAATGTTTCAACGTGGATTTTTACTATTGTCAGGAATTTACGAATTGACTATCTACGTCGAAGACGCTTAGATGAGGTAAGTCAAGACGAAACTCATGATGTAGGCGAAGATGGAGAACTTGATCTAGGCGTTGATTTATCACGTAAAAAGAAACAAGTTCAACAAGTTTTTACCTACTTAAACGAAGAGCAACGTAACGTGCTGCAAAAGGTCTATTTTGAGGACAAAAGCCACCAAATTGCAGCAGCTGAATTAGACATGACACCCGGCGTGGTGAAATCTCGAATTCGCAGTGCGCTAAAAGTATTACGATCCCATCTGGGAGGCGAAGACAAATGAAGTATCATCCAGACATTGAATTATTATTGAAATATACAAGCGGTAAGCTTGAGCCATCGTTGGCTTTAGCCGTCGGCTTGCACCATAAACACTGCAAAATTTGTCAAGAACGCGTTGCAGAGCTCGAAATCGTCGGCGGTGAAACTCTCGAGTCTATGCCAACCGTCGCAGACAATGAAGATCAAATCGTGCTCAAAGACTTCGATAAGTTATTAGGTGCTATTGACCAAATCCAGCCGGTCGCGACTATCAGCGAATACGAAGACTTAGCGGTTGCCGAATCTGATTTCGACATTGTTGACAAACTCGTCAAACAGGACTTTGATGACATGGAATGGAGAAGAGTTTCTCCAAAAATATGGAAGAGCACGATTGCGATGAACGATGCTGACTTTGAAGTTGAATTACTCAAGTTTGCAGCGAACGCTAAAATACCCCAACACACTCACGAAGGAGATGAATACACAGTCGTGTTGCAAGGTGATTTTAGTGATAGCCAAGGTCACTACAAAGCAGGTTCATTTATTGTGCAAGACGAAAATGACGAGCATTCACCAGTCGCCGGTGAGAACGGCTGTATTTGCCTTGCAATCACTAACGCCCCGCTCAAATTTACCGGTACTTTAGGACCAATTCTCAATTGGTTCTCACATTAACCGGTTGATTTTGTTGGCCTAATTTGACCTCAATTTCAAATTAAAAGCCGCATTTCCCATGCGGCTTTTTTGGTTAATACTCATACCAACTAATTAAAACACCCACTTTAATTTCTCAAATTGTGAAGCAAATAACATAATGAGATTTTTTACTTGTCAAAATTTAACCACGACAGTAAGCTTCCGGGGCTAAAAAATAATCAACACGTGTAAGATAAATCCATTGGGGATAGCATTGATCATCGAGCCATTCACTGGCACTAACTTAATTCGTTTTGGCGCATCGGAGAGTGATGCGACCAAGCACTTGGGCGTTCCAGACAAAGTTTATCTGAACGACAAAAATGCTTGTCGCCTGCAATATAATGAATTAATGATGGAACTAGGCTTCGATGCATCCAATGAATCTCTACTCAGCAAAATCACTATCTATAATCCCGAAGCAGAACTTTTTGGACGACGCTTGATCGGTAGAAAGCAAAAAGAGGTTCTTCAATTTATTGGCAAACACTTTGATGTCGATCCTCAACTGAGTGACTACGGCCCATCCTTTTCCTTATGTTTCAAGCAAGACTGTACGCTCGAGCTAGAATTTCGTTTCGGTATTCTCGATAGTATTCGGATCGTTAAAACCCAGAGTGAAGACAATGAGTTAGCACTTGCTAACTCTTAAAGTCAGTTTTCTAGTGTCAAACAGTCTAAATACTTAAGCAGCGTTAGCACGCTTAAAAGACTCGATCGCGAGCTTACGAGTCGCCTTCAGATCAACTTGCGGCCGAGGGTAGCCCTCAAGCGGTGCTGTTTCGAATTTATGAATCGCGTTAGACGAATATGCTTTTAATTCTGGTAGCCAAGCTTTAATAAACTCAGCCTGAGGATCAAACTTTTTTTGTTGAGCTGCAGGATTAAACACTCTGAAGTAGGGCGCCGCATCGGTTCCCACTGAAGCACTCCACTGCCATCCGCCATTATTGCTCGCAAAATCAAAATCGAATAATTGTTGAGCGAAATAAGCTTCTCCGTGCCGCCAGTCAACAAATAAATTTTTCGTTAAATAACTTGCCACAATCATGCGTAATCGATTGTGCATCCAACCCGTGGTGTTTAGCTGCCGCATCGCTGCGTCAATAATCGGAATACCCGTTTTGGCTGACTGCCAATCTTCGAGGACTTGTCGATCGTTGTTCCAAGGAACAAACTTATCCACCGAATTAAATGCCTGCCGCTGACTGACTCGAGGGTAGTTCCACATCACCGACCGATAGAAGTCTCGCCAAACTAACTCGTTGACCCAAGTTGAGGAGGCTGGATAGCCCGCCTGCAATGCTGTTTGATAGCATCGCGCAACGGATAATGTACCGACAGCCAGAGCAGAGGATAGCTCTGATGTTCCTTGAATAGCGGGGAAGTCTCGATTCGCTTTGTATTCACCGATTTGTTGCCGGCAAAAAGTTTGCAGTTGCTTATTGACGAAATCTTCACTGATATCCGGGGTGACTTCTGCACTTGGCTTGATACTTGGCAACTGGCTCACCACACCTGATATTTTCGGAATTTGCCTATTTTCTGCGGGCCGGGCAGTAGGGGGTGCTGGATTAATCGGCGGATTATGATCAAGATAAACTTGCACCTTTCTCGCATAAGCGCTGAAAACCTTATAGCCGCCACCGTCACCGTTAAGAATTTCCCAAGGCGCGACTAACGACTGGCCCACTTTTCGGTGGCACTTAACCGTATCGGCCAGCTTCTCTACGACAGCTTTATCACGGCGGCGCTCATAGATTGGGTACTCCATATTAAAAAATAAATCGCTTACCCCGAGCTTTCCACACAGTTCACTGAGACGATTGGGTACCTGCTGAAAAGTTTCCGATTCAAGGATCACCAACGGGATGTTGAGCTTAGCAAGCGCAACTTTAAGTTGACTTAACGCCTGAAGCACTAACCATTGCTGATTATTGCCCATGTCATGCATCGCCCATTGATTGGCACACAAACAATAAACAGCGACGACTTGTCGCTGTTTATTTTCGAGTGCTGAGGATAGCGCGGGATTGTCATTGACGCGCAAATCATTGCGAAACCAAATTAGATTCATCTTTTTTTCAACTGTTAAATTTACTATCGCCGACCCAAACATCGGTTGCTTTTAAAGCCGCTTCACAGTTATCAAACTGACCACTCATTAATGCATGGCAACTTGAATCGCTAACTCTTTTGGATAAGGGTTTAAGTATGATTGCTTTGCAATATATTCATTTGGATGGTGATTGAAGTGATGCTTCAATAACGTCAAAGGCGATAAGATCGGCAATATGCCTTTACGATACTCCAAGATGCAGTTAGCCAGTTCACGTCGATCTTCAGATTCTAATTTATCTTTCAGATAGCCTTGCAAATGCATTAACACATTTGTGTTGTTAGACCGGGTGGCTGTTTTCTTAAGACCTTGCATTAATTTCTCGATATATTGCTCAGCAACCTCCACAAGATTTTGTTGGTTAATACTGGCGACCAAAGGACCTAGCTCTCGATAAATCGGTTGGCTATGGGCCAATAAGGTTAATTTGTGACGCGCATGAAACTCGTACAAACGTTTCTTGGTTAGCCCACCTTCGAGCATACTCTGCCACTCATGGTACACATAAACTCTCTTGATAAAACTGTCGCGCAATAACGGGTCGTTTAAGCGACCATCTTCTTCTATCGGTAATAATGGGCACAGTTCTTTCACGCGAGCAGCAAACACGCCCATACCTTTGCGCTCAGCGCCGCCTTTCTCACTATACACTTTGACCCGCTCAACGCCACAACTCGGCGAGGCCTTGCAAAACACGTAGCCACTCATTTGCTTCAATTTCGCGACATTTTGGTCGGCGAAATCTTGCAATGGCGCGGTAAAGTCTTGACTAGAATCATCGCTAAATACCGCTCTTGGCGAGGCAATATCACCAACTAACCGAATCGTTTTTCGTGGTGTCGGTAAACCGATCCCCACCTCTGGACAGAGCGGCACGAACTTAAAGATTTTTGATAACTCGTGACGACAAAATCGATTTTGTTTGTGCCCACCATCATAGCGAACATTCGCACCCAGAAGACATTGACTGATCCCGACTTTAATCATTAGAAAACCCCGTTCTGAAACTGTTAGTAAGTTATACAAATCTATTACGCAAATTAGACATAACTAGATCACTACTCGCTTCAGTTTGCCATAAGTTTAGTCGCTATCAATCAATTGAAAAAATTTTGTCTAACTTTTCCCATCACCTCGACCTACCGCAGCAAAACGCAGTAAAAACATCAATAAAATCAGTCCATAAATCGACGCAGACCCGCCACCGCTGTAACCTGGGCGATAACTTACCGTAGCCGCTTTTTGCGTTTTGACCTTGTCTTTAAAGCTTGCCAATTCAGCATCAAGATTTTGAGTCATTTGAGTCACGGCTCTCGAAAACGAGAGGTTTCTTGCTTTCGCGATAGTTCTTTCAGCACCCGCAAAGCTGTGAATCGCGTCGGCTTTACCGATGCCCGGTGCTCGAAATAACAACTGTCTACTTTCCACATCAAATACAGCAGTATCCACGAAAGTCTGCAAATCCGAGGTTTCACCCGGCAATAAGTAAGCGCCTACTATCGTCCAGTAAGACAATGCCAAAGCATTTTCCTCTCTCATTTCAACATGATCGTAAGACACTAACGCGACGACATCGAGCGCATATAATTTGGCAATTTGCGAGAGTGCGGTAAATCCTTTGCCTTGTTTCAAATAGAGCTCTGGAATCACTTCAATTTGATCGACATACTCTCGAGCCTCAAAAGAAGCCGCCACATTTTTCAATAAGTTTGATTTCTCGACCGCGGTCAAGGAAGAAGACGACTGGGGATTATCTTCAGGAACAAATGCCAGTCCCACGCGCAAAGGTAACCGTAAATGTGGGATCGCATCTTGTGAATGATCGACGACTTTGCCCTCTGGGTAAAGGAAATCTAAAAGGCTACTGGTGACACCAGAGCGAGACTGATGCAAACAGCCTGACATCATCAAAGTGAGCAATACCAGCGAAACAAGTTTTAAGTAAAATTTCATCTTTATCTCCTTTATTAATTAAAAGCAGACTAACGAGAAGCCGCGCGGAACTCGAATGTTGTCAATAAAGGCGTATCTGAAACCACTCAGCGTGGCATTATTTGATACTTAGAAACCGTTTTAAGAGGGTCATACCGTGCTCTGATAGCACTGATTCAGGATGAAACTGAACACCTTCGATGGGGAAGTCCTTGTGCTTTATTCCCATGATATGGCTCACATCACCGTTCGTTTTTTGGGTCCACGCCGTTACGGTCAAACAGTCAGGAAAATTAGCTTTATCGATAACCAGCGAGTGATATCGAGTTGCCGCAAAGCCTTGAGGCAATCCGACAAAGACTCCCTGATTAGCATGATAAATGGGAGAAGTTTTACCGTGCATCACGCGTTCGGCCTTAACCACCTGGCCGCCAAATACTTGACCGATCGCCTGATGTCCCAAACAAACACCCAAAATCGGTAATACCTGATGGAAGTGCTCAATGACTTTCAGTGAGATGCCAGCTTTATCCGGATCACAGGGGCCTGGTGAAATCACAATATGGCTTGGCGAAATGGCTTCAATCTCGCTGATAGAGACCTCGTCATTGCGTCTAACGACCACTTCTATTTCAAGTTGCTGTAAATAGTGAACCAGGTTAAAAGTAAACGAATCATAATTATCAAGCATTAAAATCCGCTTTGGCGAAGAACTTGTCATATCGCTCAACTCCGCCTAATTAGCGTCTTTATGCGCCGGTTGCCGCAATGATATTGTTGCGCATGGTTTTGATCACCTCGGCATAATCGGCTTGGTTGAAGATCGCCGAACCAGCAACAAATGCATCGGCACCGGCTGCCGCTATCTCTCCGATATTGTCTTTTTTAACCCCACCGTCGACTTCCAAGCGGATATCATAACCACTCTGATCAATCAATTGACGAACTTGCTGTAGCTTGGTCAGCGTTTGTGGAATAAAGGATTGTCCACCAAACCCTGGGTTGACAGACATCAACAAAATTACGTCAAGCTTATCCATTACGTGCTCTAGGCAATGGATAGGTGTCGCAGGGTTGAGGACTAACCCAGCCTGACAGCCAGAATCTCGAATCAACTGCAAACTGCGATCGACATGCTCACTTGCTTCAGGGTGAAACGTTATAATGCTTGCGCCAGCCTTGGCAAAATCTGGAATGATTCGATCGACCGGCTTTACCATCAGATGAACATCAATTGGCGCAGTGATACCGTAATCGCGCAACGCCTGACAAACCATCGGCCCAATGGTTAAATTAGGGACATAGTGATTATCCATCACATCAAAATGCACCCAATCAGCGCCAGCCTCCAAGACATTAGCAACTTCTTCGCCGAGACGAGCAAAATCGGCGGATAATATTGATGGAGCAATAATTGGTGACTTCATATAGCATGTCTCACTTGGTGGTTTCATTGGGGTTACCGCTTAAACTGACCCCAAGATCTGATTTTGGCGCTATTTTATAAGATTGCTCGTTAGCTTGTACATTAATTGTGAGCCTAACTGGCAATTTACTCGAATATTGTCGAACTCCATGATGAACCAAGTTAATTGATAAATGGATACCAGCTAAACCCGGAGACCCTCAACTTTACTCCCATTCAGTTTAATTAAACCCAAGGCTCGGCGATTTAAGGTATAGTAGCTCGTCTAACCAATTCGAAAGACCGGTTTAATCGACTGAACTCATACAAGGCCTCATGCTCTTAAAACATCAACAACTGAAATTGATAGCGTTTATAGTCGGGTTGAGCACTGCTTTTTATTGCCAGCAAACTGGTGCAGCGGTTTTAGCGAAGGACAAAATGTGGCCTAAGCACAGTCAACTTGTCGTTGTTTTCTTGGATGGCACGCCACAACAAAAAAAACTTGTGAAAAAGATCGCCCCGCTATGGCTGGAAAACTCGAGCCTGTCTTTTCACTTTTATAATGATTTCAAATCGGCTCCCACAGAAACCCATATCAGAGTCAGTTTTAAAGGCACGACCGGATCAGTTCTTGGCAATCATGGCGACTTTTCCTCGCAACAGCCGACCTTACAACTCGCCAAATTGAATGAAGAAGATTTGCCCGAAAACTTCGCTAAACGTTGGATACTTCACGAGTTCGGGCACGCGCTGGGCTTCGAGCACGAATTTCGCAATCCAGACTGGCCTTATGGCAACGCACCAATTGAACAACAAATTAGTGCTTGCTACCCGGGCATGATAAAACTTGACTACAGTGAACAGCAGGCCAGAACTAAATGTCGTGAAATCAACCAAGTTCTTTCAAAATATTCAACAAACTCAACTATTTATGATGAGTACTCCATTATGAATTATCCAATGGAAATCGCCCAAGGAAAAAACATCAGCAAGAAAATTCACGCCCGATTTGAACTCTCTGTACTGGATAAGCTGGCAATCGAACGCTGGTATGGCAAATAATAATCCTGCTTTAGGTCGCTGAGTGAAACAAATTCTCGGTTGAGTCATCTCTTATCTAGTTGATTGACTTATACAGTAATTATAAATAGAGAGAAAATAAGATGAACTTAGTTGAAAGTTACTATCGGTTACACAATGCCATTTTCAATAAGACCGATATCCTCGCAGGGCTCGGTCCCCTCGCCCTAAGACTTTTTTTAATGCCAGTATTTTTTGTTGCAGGCATGAACAAAGTCAATGGCTTTGAAGATGTTGTCGCTTGGTTCGGCAACGATGAATGGGGGCTTGGACTACCATTACCAACATTAATGGCGGCGCTTGCTGCTGGTACCGAAGTCATCGGAGCGGTTTTATTGGCGATCGGGCTGGCAGTCCGCTGGATAAGTATTCCGCTGATGATAACCATGCTGGTCGCCATTTTTACGGTACACTGGGAAAACGGCTGGCAAGCAATCCATGACTTGCAAAGCTGGGGAGCAAACGCCAATGCAGAGGCTGCACTCGAGCGACTCGATCGTGCAAAAGATATTTTAAGAGAGCACGGCAATTATGAGTGGCTGACCGAGAAAGGCAGTATTATTTCCGGTAACAATGGGATTGAATTCGGTGTCACCTATTTTGTGATGTTACTCGCACTCTTTTTTAGCGGTGGCGGCAAGTTTTTTAGCGTCGATTACTATCTCGATAGACACTTCAACCCTAAAAAGTAAGGTTCAATAATCACTCTGAAAAGCCGCCTATTTTGTGCGGCTTTTTTGTGTCCGAGTAGTGCCCAAAAATAATTCAATTTTTTATACGATTTAGCGATTAAAACCTAGACGAAATGATGCGAAAAAGATACGATCCGCGCGCGTGGAAGAAAGCGTTTCAAAACACCTAAACACTTAATTCTGTAGGCAATTATTGACGATATTCTGAGAACTGAGAGTAAAAACGAACTAATTTTCTAAAATATACCCTTTTTATAACAATATTTGGCGTATTTTCATGCAATTTTCGAGCATTTTATCAAATGCTATCTACAATTGTTATTAGAGAACAACTACTTATTAGTAATTGACACAGAATCACTTTCAAAACCGCTAAAAACGCCATAAACAGGCTTTTAAAACGAAACCGACCCGAGACAAACAATGCAAGAGAAATACATCGAACGGATGCATAAAACCAGTCATATTTCTGGTGGCAGCGCCGCTTATGTTGAAGAGCTTTTTGAGCAGTATTTAGATGACCACGAATCGGTGCCCACAGAGTGGCAGGACTACTTCAAATCAATGGCTGATGAGACCGGTCCGGGTACCAGCGATGTATCCCACGCAGCCATTCGAGCGCACTTTTATCAGTTAGCCAACAACCAAAAGAAAAGTGGCACGGTTTCTTTTGAGCATGAAACCAAACAAATCGCCGTCCTGAAACTGATCGAATCTTACCGAAGCCGCGGCCATCAAGAAGCAAAACTTGACCCGCTTGGCTTAATGGAGCGAGAGCAAGTCACCGATTTAAAACTCAATTTCCACGGTTTGTCCGATGCAGACCTCGGCACAGAATTCCAAACTCACACGCTCTATTTCGGCAAAGAAAAAGCGCAACTGAGAGAGATAGTCGCTAATTTGCGTAAAACTTATTGCACCTCGATCGGCGCCGAGTTTATGCACATTGTTAACAGCGAAGAAAAACAGTGGTTCCAAGAAAGACTGGAAGCTGTGCAATCGAAGCCAGCTTACGACAAAGAAACTAAGTTACACATCCTCGACCGATTAACGGCTGCAGAAGGGCTCGAAAAATACCTTGGTGCGAAATACCCAGGAACCAAACGATTTGGTCTGGAGGGCGGTGAAAGCTTGATCCCCGCAATCGACCAACTCATCCAAAAAGCGGGTATCTATAAAGCCAAGGAGATCGTCATCGGCATGGCTCATCGGGGCCGCTTAAATGTCCTGATAAATACATTAGGTAAAAAAACCAGCGAACTCATCGATGAGTTTGAAGGTAAAGCAGAATACGCAATGGGATCAGGTGATGTAAAATACCACCAAGGATTTTCATCAAACGTGATGACACCTGGCGGGGAAGTGCATTTATCCTTGGCGTTCAATCCCAGCCATCTTGAAATCGTCGCCCCAGTGGTCCAAGGCTCGGTTCGTGCAAGACAGGACAAACGCCGCGACACCAGTCACGACACGGTTGTACCGATTATCATTCACGGTGATGCAGCATTTTCTGGCCAAGGTGTGGTCATGGAAACGCTTCAAATGTCACAAACCCGCGCCTATAAAACGGGTGGTACGATTCATATCATCATCAACAACCAAGTAGGCTTCACTACGAACAAGAAAGAAGATGCGCGCTCTACAGAATACTGTACTGATGTGGCAAAAGTCGTGGAAGCGCCGATTCTTCACGTTAATGGCGACGACCCTGAAGCCGTTTACTTTGTCAGTCAGCTAGCGGCCGATTACCGAAATCAGTTTAACAAAGATGTTGTTATCGATTTAGTGTGTTACCGTCGCCGCGGTCACAATGAAGCCGATGAACCGTTTGGCACTCAACCACTCATGTATGGGGTAATCAAGCGCCTTCCCAGCGTGTTGTCGCAATACACTGAGCAATTAGTCACCGAGTCTCAGTTAGATAAAGCTGAGTCAACCAAAATGGTCGATAACTATCGAGAACATTTGGATGCCGGTAATGCGGTCGTAAAAACGCTAGTTGAAAATCCAGATACCGCGCTCTACTTCGATTGGTCCCCTTACTTAGGACACGACTGGACAATTCAAGCCGATACTACCTATGACCAAAAAGCGCTCGTTAAACTTGCCGAAGAGTTTTGCCAAGTGCCTGAGGGTTTCAGCTTGCAACGCCAAGTGAAAAAAGTGATTGATGATCGCTTGTTAATGGCAAAGGGTGAGCTACCAGTCAATTGGGGATTTGCCGAAACCTTAGCTTATGCCAGTATCCTCAAACAAAATAACGCGGTTCGAATTACCGGACAAGACGTTGGACGGGGTACTTTCTCGCATCGCCATGCGCAGCTTCATGACCAAAAAACGGGTGAGACCTACATCCCGTTACAACATCTTGAAGGGGTTGAAAAAGATTTCACCATCTATGACTCATTCTTATCAGAGCTCGCAGTACTCGGCTTTGAATATGGCTATGCGACTACCAACCCGGCCCGGTTAGTTATCTGGGAAGCTCAGTTCGGTGACTTCGCCAACGGCGCACAAATGATCATTGATCAGTTCGTCACATCCGGAGAGCACAAGTGGGGACGTCTATGTGGACTAACTATGTTGTTACCTCATGGATATGAAGGTCAAGGTCCCGAACACTCATCTGCACGACTTGAGAGATTCCTGCAGCTGTGTGCTGAACATAATATTCAAGTTTGCGTACCGACAACGCCAGCACAAATTTTCCATTTATTGCGCCGTCAGATTATTCGACCATTACGTCGTCCACTGGTCGTTATGTCACCGAAAAGTTTATTACGACACAAAGAAGCGATCTCCACCATGGAAGAACTTGCAACCGGAAGCTTCAAAAATGTGATTCCGGAAACAGAAGATCTTGATCCAAAGAAAGTGACCAAGCTCATTATGTGCTCAGGTCGTGTCTACTATGATTTGATCGAAAAGCGACGGGAAGAAAAAGCCAACCATATTGCTATCGTCAGAATCGAGCAATTGTATCCTTTCCCAACAGAGGAAATGGGTGAAGCAATTGCTCAGTACAAAAACTTAAAGTCAGCGGTTTGGTGTCAAGAAGAACCCAAAAACCAAGGTGCTTGGTATAGCTCTCATCATCATTTGAGAGAAGTCGTGAGTAATCATAATCCTGATCTCTACGTTGATTTTGTCGGTCGTGAAGCATCTGCGGCTCCCGCAGCAGGTTACATGGCGCTTCATATGAAACAACTTAACGAATTTCTCGATGAAGCCATTAAAGGCTAATTGAAAAACTAACAATTAATTAACAAATTTAAAAATTTATATTTGCAAAACAAAGGAACAAATATGGCTACCGAAATAAAGGCTCCAACGTTTCCAGAATCCGTCGCCGACGGCACCATCGCTACCTGGCACAAAAAACCCGGGGAAGCTTTCTCACGTGATGAACTGATAGTTGATATTGAAACCGACAAAGTCGTTATTGAAGTCGTCGCGCCTGAAGACGGCGTGCTTAGCACTATTGTTAAAGACGAAGGTGAAACGGTATTGAGCGAAGAAGTTATTGGAAACTTTGAAGCCGGCGCTAGTGCAGCAGCTGCACCTGCCGAAGCACCAGCAGCAGAAGTTCCAGCCACAGAAGCCGCCAGCGACGATTCCAGTAATTCTGTACTTAGCCCAGCTGTCCGTAAAATGGTCAACGAATATGGTATCAATGCTGACTTAATTCAAGGGACCGGTAAAAACGGCCGTATCCTCAAAGAAGACGTCCAAGCTTTTATTGAAAACCGCTCTAACCAAAAAGCAACACCAAGTGCAGCTCCGGCTCCTGCGGCGGCTCAGGGTGAAAGAGTCGAACGTCGCGAGCCGATGACTCGATTGCGCGCAAAAATTGCTAATCGCTTGGTTGAAGCTCAGCAAAATATGGCGATGTTAACGACGTTCAATGAAGTAAACATGAAACCGGTTATGCAACTGCGTTCTAAATATAAAGACGATTTCGAAAAGAAACATGATGTACGGTTAGGATTTATGTCTTTCTTCGTCCGCGCAGCGGTTGAAGCACTCAAAGCGTTCCCAGCGGTTAACGCGTCAATCGATGGTAATGATATTGTTTATCACAGTTACCAAGATGTTGGTGTTGCTGTTTCATCACCTCGCGGATTAGTCGTTCCGGTACTGCGTAACGTTGATGACATGAGCTTAGCGCAAATCGAAGGTGGCATCCGCGAGTACGGTGTAAAAGCTCGCGACGGTAAATTATCAATTGATGACATGACTGGCGGCACATTCACTGTTTCAAACGGCGGCGTTTTTGGTTCATTGATGTCTACGCCGATTGTCAACCCGCCACAAACTGCGATTTTAGGTATGCACAAAATCCAAGATCGTCCAATGGCTGTTGATGGCGAAGTCGTCATCCTACCAATGATGTACTTAGCGTTATCCTATGACCACCGTTTGATCGATGGTAAAGAAGCGGTCGGCTTCTTGGTCAAAATCAAAGAGTTGTTAGAAGAACCTGAGCGTTTAATTCTTGGTCTTTAAAACACCTGATAACATTGCGTTCGATTCAACCTTTGAGCGTTAATGATATCTAGCGTTGAATAACTCAACGTCCCTAAAAGCCTCTTTTTAAAGAGGCTTTTTTATTCCTCCGCCCAGCGCTAAACTTCCACTTTAGGCTCGTTTGAATACTGTTGCTTTACCTGAGTTGGCGGATGGTTAAAATGCTCGCGAAAAGCACGACTGAATGCAGATAAACTTTGATAGCCAACGGCATAAGCCACTTCACTAATAGTCCCCTGTAAATCGGTTAACATCTGATAGGCAATTTCTAATCGGCGAACTTTTAGCAGATGCTTAGGTGAACAACCATAATGCTTTTGCGTATAACGATACAATGAACTGCGCGTCATATTCATTGCAGTATACATTTGCTCAACATCAAATTCGCACTGACTTAAATTTTTCGCAATCAGTTTTTCTAACTGTTTACTTCGCTTTGAATCCTGTCCCTCAAAGGTTTGACTAAGCTGCTGCTTTTCCAACCCACTTTGGTATTTTTTTAATAATAATTTCGAGAGCCTTTGTTTTTGTGCTAGATGGCCTTTAACTCTCGCCTTAAGCTCTTCATTGTCAAACGGCTTGGTAATGTAGTCGTCAGCGCCTAAGACTAAACCATGGACCCGCTGCTCGGTTTCAGATAAAGCGGTTAACAAAATAATCGATAGATGGGATAACTGTGGATGCTCTCGAAGGTGTTCAGTCAATTGGAATCCATTCATCAGAGGCATCATCACATCAGTAATTAACAAGTCTGGCTGAATAGTCTCTGCCAACTCTAAGCCCTGCTTACCATTATCTGCCTCGACTACGTGAAATTCTGGTTGCAAAATACTTTTGATCAGCAAGCGAATTTGCGGGTTGTCATCGACGACCAAAATAACTTTTCGATGTTGATTATCGAGCAGTTCATTGGTATGACCTGCGTTACGACTAAGCGGCGTCGGGTGCCGTTTTAAATTCTGTGGTATTGGTAGCTTTCGGTCATTCGCAGCAATCCGTGGAGTGGTCTCGTGTTGACTTCTTGCATCAACGATTAATTGTTGAGGATAGTGTGACTTTCCTCTTTTAAAACTAATGGTGACACAGCAACCCTTACCGACTTGACTACACATCTTTACCGAACCTTGATGTAATTCTACCAGCTCCTTAACCATCGACAATCCGATACCGGTTCCTGGTAAAGTTTGATCCGATGAGGATTTACCTTGATAGAAACGCTCGAAAATATGAGGCAATTCAGCTTCATCGATTCCCGGACCATCATCACAAATTTCTAAATTGATTCTCTCCTGTTCTACCTTAACACTGAGTTCTATTGTGCAATCGCCTAAGCAATATTTAGCCGCGTTGGATAATATGTTGGCGACGATTTTTTCTAGGTGAGAGGGGTCAAAATAGAAATAAATCGACTCGTCAAAACCATGCTGGCAAATATTTATCCGCTTTTCTTTAAACTGTAATAAAAAGCGATTTAAGCAATGATTAATCGCCATTCTGAGGTTTATTTTAGTAATTTGCATAGGAAGAGTCTTTGCGCCAATTTTCTCAATATGTAGCACCTCATTAATCAGCGTCATCATGTGCAAATTATTTTCAAGGGCTGACTCGATAAAGGGGTTTTTTGAGTAATTTGGTTCGGCAATAAGTTTTTTAAGCGGCCCGATAGAAAGGGTGAGAGCCGTTCTAAACTCATGAGAAATATTGGCAAAAAAACGTTGCTTTGCGGCATTTGCTTCAGTAATTTTTTGGTTGAGTGCTGCTTCATTTTTCAATAAGCGCTTTAATCGTTTTCTTTTATGAAAAAGTGTTAGCGCTATTAGAAAAACCGCCATCAAAATCACTGATAATAACCATCGGCCCATTTTTTCGGTTTCTAATTGTTGTGTGTTTAATGCCGACTTTTGAGTCAGACGAAGGATCTCTTGTGATCTTTCATTGGCAGCATATTTCTCTTGTAGTTCTAATAATGTTTCATTGTTTGTTTTTTGTGAGAACTTCATTGATGCATCATGGAATTTCTTAAAATAGGCTAGCGCTTTTTCAAAGTTTCCTGATTCTTCATAGGTTCTTGCATAATCATCATAGATCCAAGTTAAAGACTGTAAGTTATCCATTTCAAGGTAGCTTTTCTCGGCAACGGCCAACGCCTGAATACTCTTGTCATACTCACCTAAAGCCCGATAAGCTATTGCCGTATTATTTGAGGCAACCGCATTTTCGTAATCGAAACCAAATTGCCTAGCGATTTCACTAATCTCCTTCCCAGCAATAATCGCTTGCTGAAAGTTATTATCGCCAAAGCTATGACTTTGCTTGAGAATCAATGCCTTAATCATTGTTCGGTAGGCGCCAATTTCTTTCGCTAATTGGTAAACCTGTTTTTGCAATTGCCGGCTTTTTTTAATATACGAACGGTAAATAGGATTATTGGCAACATCTTCGCCAGGCATTGAATTTGCTAAATACACAGCTCGGCTATAATACAAATTCATTTTATTTGAAAGGGCTAATGTTTCGCTATATCGATCATCGTTGGCTCTCGCGATATCGATAATCTCTTCGTTAAGGTTAAGTGCTTTTTCATATCGTTGCGTATAGTAAAAAAGCTGAACTAATTGATTTCTAATTTCAATTTCTAAATGTGTAATTCCAAGACCCTTCGCATTTTCTAATCCACTCGTTAAATGGGTAAAAGCATTTGAAAACTGATTTTTTCTGATCTCATAAGCGCCTAATAAAAACAAATAACAAGCGTTAAATGATTCGTTACCAGCTTTCTGATAAACCGACACATAGGGCTGTAACGTTTCTAAGAAATCATCGATGTTCCGGTTATGTAACATCAGATGCGCTTTGACAAGTGCAAGTTTGGGATGAAACTGCAGTTTATTCTTAAACTCTATTGCTAGTGGTCCCAGAATATTTTCTGCTTGTGCATATTGCTCAGTTTTAAAAAACAACTCAATGAGCTTAATCTGATCAGTAAAATAGGCTTGCTCTGTTGGATACTCAAAATGAACTCGTTTTTTTTGTAAATATTCGATTGCTTTTAAAGGTTCGCCATAATAATTATCCCGATACTGATAACTAATATGATGATAAGAACTATCTGTTTTTAACAGCTCGTGCTCAGCAGGCTTATTGACATTAGCGGCTGAAGCGTCTTCATTTATATTTCGTGCAGTAGTCTGATTAACGCATAAGATAAGCCAACAAATAAAAATAACAGCGTACTTGTTTTTCTGATTGTGTGCATTCATATTTTTTTGACTCTTTATTATGTTTTTTATGACTGTTTTAATGTCGAGTTGTTATTTTTAATTCAACGAAATATTTTGAATCGACTTTTATTGGTCTCGTTAGTTTATCGTCCTTTATTTTTGATTTTCTCCGACTCGATATCGCATTTCAGTTTGCTATGACTTTCCATTTCTGGTCAAACCACTATCTCAATTTAATAATAAATCCGTGTGGTTTTTGTCAACAACAAATTGCAGAAACTATCGCTAAAATCTCAGTTACGGTGTTATAAAATTTATTTTTTTGATCATTTTTGTTTAACGAATATTTTTTTGTTGTCGTTCAATTTTGATCACACGCGTTATAAATATGTTGCTCTTACAAACAATAGCCAAAATTCCATCTGTAAGCTGTCAAAACAGCGGGAAAGAAATTTTTGGACAACATTGTGCAACTTTCAGACAAACCTTTTCGCAAACATTTAATTAAGTTTTAGCTTCATTTCTTGTTGAGTTAAAACAACTAGAAAGCGCCATCTACTAAATGCGATAAAAAGCTGAAGTAGTGAGCGATTAATGAATACAACTCAAGGGACCAAAACAATGAATAAAATTCTTAAATACATAAGCGTGTTGTGTATACAACTGCTTCTGGTTGTCACCGCAAATGCGGGCGAGAAGATTAATACCAACCTCGATCTCGGTGGTAATCGTGCTGCGACCTGGTACTTACCTGATGGACAAGCTGCGGGTTGGATATTGCTGCAACATGGCTTTCAACGAAACAAAGGTCATCTAGACGATATGGCAACTCACTTAATGGATAACGGCTTTATCGTTTTGACGATCAACAGCAGTGTGACTGGCGGAAACCGCAACTTAGCATTGCAGGTTGCCGACGATATTATCGATAATCCGCCAACACCTCCCAATGGTATCACCTTGCCAAATCAATTGATTGTTGCAGGGCATTCTGCGGGCGGGCTTTTTGTCAGTCATGTGAGTGGGCAACTAGTCGAAAGAAACTTCGATCAACTAAAAGGCGCGATCTTGTTTGATCCAGTTGATGCAAACCCTGGTATGCAAACGCCTTTGCAGACGGTCGTCGATGCAGGAATTCCCGTTTTATCAATTTTAGCAAATTCGGGATCGTGTAATTCAAGCAATAATGCATTAACGCCACTAAGAAGCCTAACGGATGCTTTCGTTGGTATTAAATTAACGGATAACTCCAAACACTTTGATGTTGAAGGAAGTTCAACAGGTGGCTTACCGACGTGGATTTGCGGTACGCCCCAAGTAAAAAATACCAACTACGTTAAAACATTCACTACTGGTTGGGCGACGGATATGTTTAATGGGACTCAAACCCCCGACTTTTACCCTGGGGGAAGTCTTATCCAACAATTGATTGCCGACGATGATGGAGAACTGATTAAAGCAATTGTAACGCTCCCACCCAGCGCAGATTTTAATTATTTAGTTAATGATCTTGCGGTCACCTTTTCAGATAACAGCAGCGATAGCGATGGACAAATCATTAGCTATGCTTGGGATTTTGGCGACGGCTCATCATCAACTCAGCAAAACCCCAACCATACATTCAGCGCAGCAGGCACCTACACCGTTAGCTTAACAGTTACCGATAACGATCTGAATGAAGACTCGATTAGTAAAAACATTACGATTAACGACGGTACAGTTGGACCCAATGCAAGCTTTACTTACGCACAAGACTTTTTAAATGTGAGTTTCACCGATACCAGCAGTGATAGCGATGGAGAGGTAACCGCCTGGCTATGGGACTTTGGTGATGGCGCAAGCTCTGCTGAAGCAAATCCCAGCCATACTTATCTTCAAGCAGGAAGTTACACTGTTTCGTTGCAAGTGACTGATAATGATGGTCTAAGCGATTCTTTCAGCCAAACGATCAACGTGAATTCTGATAACGACTTTTTAAATAATCCTTCACAGATAAGTGGTTTGGCTGCATCTCGTGGAAACGCAGAGTATTTCAAAATGAATGTCGCCGCAGGTGCACGCGATTTACGCTTTGCGATTAATGGCGGTTCTGGCGACGCAGATATCTATATTCGCTACGGTGCTGTTCCTACAACCTCGGAATGGGACTATCGGCCATACCGTAACGGTAACAATGAAACGGTCAATATTGCAGCGCCGGATGCTGGAGTGTGGCATATCATGGTAAGAGCCTACAACAGCTTTTCTGGGGTGACCTTAAATGCATCTTACCAAGAGGAAGGCAATCAAGCACCAATTGCTGCATTTAGTGTCGCGTCTAACGAATTAACTGCATCGTTTACCGATAATAGTAACGATAGTGATGGTTCGATTACCGCACGACTGTGGACCTTTGGAGATGGCGCTCAGTCAAGCGAACAAAACCCGGTTCACAGCTACGTTTCAGCTGGAACTTATACCGTCACTTTGGCTGTCACTGACGACCAAGACGCAACCGATCAGGTTTCACAAACCATCACGGTTTCGGAAGACGGTAGCATTACAGAAATCGTCAACGGCGAAATAAAAAGTAATCTTTCTGCAGCCGACGGCGAAGAGTTGATGTTTGTGCTGAAGAATGTACCGCCGGCAACCGCAGAACTTCGCTTTGCAATTGAAGGTGGTTCTGGAGATGCCGATATTTATGTTCGCTTCGGAGCGCCACCAACCACTTCGACTTATGACTATCGTCCTTATCTATTCGGTAACAACGAGACGGTTACGATTGGCAATGCTCAAGCGGGTGATTGGTATGTGATGGTTCGCGCATACGACGCTTTCAGCGGGGTTAATTTGCAAGCTTCGCATACCGCTAATTAATTGAGTGATTAATAGAGTGAGGTATATAAAAGTATACCTCACCCATAACGACACTAGAAAACACCCAAATAAATTTCGGAGACACTAATGAACAAACTATTTAAAACCTTACAGGTGGTTGGCGTAATCCTTCTCATCAACTCAAACATGATTGCAAAAGCGCAAGCCGCCTGTGATGACCCTGCTGCTGCTGTTATGCGGATTATGAATTGTATCGAAAATGAAAATGCTTTTTGTGCCGCATCGGGTTACGCATCGAACTTTGCGAAATACCACAATACACTAGACACCGATACCAATCGTCCTGGCTATTTCTTTTGGTTAGGTGCGTTTCTATTTATTGATTTTGAGCTAGAGTTTGATCACGTGGTCAATGTCGCAGAAAACCAGGTTAGCATGCGATATATCGAAACCGTTACCTTTAATGATGGCGAAGTTTTTACCCAATATGAGCATGCATTGGTAACCGTAAACAATAGCTGCAGAATGGAAATGTGGGATCAATATGGTGATAACAAAGAGCAGCAAGATGTGGATGATAAAGCGGCGACATTATTTCCGTTTTAATTTTTAAATTTTTAAATTTTTAAAAATCGGCAAGAAATTCTAAAAACTAAAATAGCAACTTTAATTGGCATTTGCCCCGACCCTCTCGGGGCGTTTTTTTACACAATCATCGCACAAACACAAACTTTCCCTCAGTTATTTGTCGATTGGCATATTTTAATCTTTTACCGCAACGGGAAGTTGCTTTTTATAACGAAGCCATAGAGTGACACCGATACTCAATACTATCGTCACCAGGCGAATCACATTTGCAGTTTGGCTACCCACTGCAGTGTCGGATATTTCCCATATGTACCAGTAGGCATTCATTAATATATGAAGACCAATAGGCAGCCAGATTGATTTCCATTCTTTAA
Source organism: Aliikangiella marina (assembly GCF_007004765.1). Taxonomy (GTDB): domain Bacteria; phylum Pseudomonadota; class Gammaproteobacteria; order Enterobacterales; family Kangiellaceae; genus Aliikangiella; species Aliikangiella marina. The sequence goes on along the minus strand of NZ_VIKR01000003.1, from coordinate 4,157 downwards.
ACAACCAGGCGAACCAGACCCCGCCAATCCCTGTGAACAATACAATCTGTAACGCACTAATCCAATCACCCCCTTGATACCAATGCCCGAGTCCAAAGGTTAGCGCACTTGCTAGCGCTGCTAGTACAAAATTCCAACTGAACTTTTTCCATAATAAGTAAAACAAGAACCCGCGATAAAAGATCTCTTCAAAAAAGCCTGGGAAAACAGAAGAAGTAAAAAATCCTGAAATAGTTAATGACGGTGAGATACTGGCAGTGAGACTAAATCCAATTAACATTGGAGCGCTTAACAACAAGGACCACAATATGAAATATAGCGGTTTCGCGACGAGTCCAATATCAGTCGCAAACTTTATGAGACGAATTCCACAGATGCGAAGCCCTAAGCCGATACAAAGCAGCCAACAAAAATATTGAAACATAAACCTGAACCAGAATGGACCAGAATCAGGCCTAAAATAATCGACCAAGAGGTTCGTCGCTAGAAATAGGAGAATAACAATAACGCTTAGCCAGATTTTTCGGTTTTGCATAGGGAATACCTTATTAGTGACTACCCGCAAGTTTAATCAATCTAAAACGATTCAACATGTGCCAAAAGTCATGAACTAAACTCCCTATCGCCTCATTCCCCAATTAGTGACAGTCACAATATCGACAAATACTTACACCAATAAACTCCATAGTCTTAGTCGAACTATCACTGATTCCCACTTTTTCTGTGAAAAGGATTCGATGATAATCTTTTGAATTGACTAGGAAGGTTATATGGCTACTAAGCGCAGTGAATTAATTGACTCTGAAAACGCAAGCTACTATCACTTAGTTTCTCGGTGCGTTCGTCGTGCATTCTTGTGTGGTGTGGATGAGGAAAGTGGGCATTCATATGAACATCGTCGAGAATGGATTGAGAAACGAATCATTGAGCTAGCAGATATTTTTTCAATTGAAGTTTATGGCTATGCGGTAATGCATAACCACTATCACTTGGTGGTTTACTCTGACCCTTTAGCCCCTCAGAAGTGGACGGATGAAGAGGTAGCAGAACGTTGGCTGAGATTATTTCCGGGTAAGCTTGACGATCCTAAATTTGCCCTTCAAAGAGAGTTGAAATTACGTGCACTAATTGAAGACCATTCTAAACTTGCCGAATACCGAATCCGCCTTGGTTCGCTGTCATGGCTAATGCGATGTATTAATGAGCCCATCGCTAAACGGAGCAATAAAGAAGATTTTGTTAAGGGCCACTTCTGGGAGTCCCGGTTTAAATCTCAAGTATTACTCGATGAAGCCGCAGCGTTGGCATGCATGGCCTATGTTGATTTAAATCCGGTTAGAGCTGGTATCACTACAAACCTTGAAAATAGTGAGTTTACCAGCATTCACAAACGGCTAAGAAGTATTAGCCAGGAAAAACTGAACCAGTCAGTGGCTGCAATTGCCGGCAAAGTGCGCAATCGAACGATGACTATTCCATTGAAGAACTATATAGAGCTAGTTGACTGGACCGGAAAATATATCGTTCACGCCGATAAAGCTAAAATACCAGCCAATATTTCATCGACTCTTGAAGGGCTAAATCTCAATAAAGATAGTTGGCTAAATGAATTAAAGTGTTATCGGTCAAATTATTACCGAGCAATTGGCCCTATTCATTTATTATTAGAATATACCAATAAAATCAAACAAACTTGGGTAAAGGGTATCTCAAATATTCGCTCCCTATATTTGCCTCCAGGATAGATACACTAATTTATATATGGCTTTTATTCCGTTTTGGAAAAAAGAGCCATGCCCGAAATTCATGGCTAAGTTCTAAATTTTTAATCTCAGCAGTTGCATCATCGAATTTACTATTAATCGTACTATTAACCCATAGATATACTGAGCTAGTTGCTCAAAACAATGTCGGTCGTTGTCAAATTGTGACTGTCTGGATATGGTGATGGTCTGGATATGGTCAGTAGAACAGAAAACCAGTCAATCACTCAAAACAACGTAAGTGATTGACCAAATAGTGCCTGTCTCATTTTATTTGAGACTGTCTTGTTTTAATTGTTTGGTTTAGAGTTCCATTTATCTCCAAAACAAATAACATCTAAAGTATATAGTTTTTCACCTGACCTATCACCGCTTATGTAAAGTATATTACTAAAGTCATTTGATATAACTATCAGGTCATCATCGTATATATACATTATTCTCTCCAACGAATTCGCTAGCTCCTGTGAATTTATTGAAAACCCACCGGTTCTTTGCCAACTATCTGGTAATACGATAATAGGATCAAGCCTGGAGTCTCGAATGAGGGAGCTAATTTGCTTTAAAGCAATAGGGAATTCCTCAGTAATCTCTTTTGAAACTGCTCCTAATTCTACTGCTTTCTTTCTGCTTTCGATGCCCAAAGATAGCAAGTTCAACCAAACAATATTCATTAAATCGCAATCAAGGATTTCAAAACTATCCTCTGGAATCATGCTTTTAAATTTTTCTTGGAAAAAATTATAGTTATCCGTTCGCTCTCTCTTTAACAAAAGCATTTCTTTCTTCAACTTATTTTTTAATATCATCTTTATACACTACTTTGCTCTTACCATTCTTCAATCTGGGTGCACCATGTTTATTAGTAGTTGGTCCATTCTCCTTAATCTTACCAGCTTCAACATGATATGACGTATGTTCAGCAGAGTTATTCGTATCTGCTCGACCATCAAAAACTCCAGCGGGTTTACCATCTGCTCCCTCTTTGATTTGATGGCGCGGTTGCTTAACTCCATTCTTGCTTTGCGAATTTTTACCTGATTTAGAAGTAGGGATACCAGCCTTTCGTTGGGCTTGCCTACTAGCGCGCCTTTTTGCCTTTGAACGTTCTTTAGCCGTGCTTCCACACTCATTGTGAACCCAAACCTGGCTCTCGCCAACAGCATAAGTATGAAATTCATCAACTTCAAAATTATAAGCAATTTGCTGTTCTTTTGTAACCTCGAACCCAACAATCTCAGCTTTAAAACCATCTAAAGTCTCAACAAAAACTCCAACCTCAAGCTCCCCCGCAGGTAACCATTTACCATCATATAGCATAAATGGGTGCTCAGCTGTCGTGACAATTGTTTCAGCTTTACCGTCAGATAATTTTACTGTTAACTGAATCACTTCCTTGTGAAGCTCATCGAAAACGGCATTGATTTTCTTATCTTTAACTTCATCAGTTTGGTCGTTTTTAGCTCTTACTAAATCACCAACTTTAAGATCCTGAATCTCTCTAAACCCAATCGGTGTAGCGATAAATGTTCCAGCTATAAAGCTACAACCTCCTGTTTTTTTCTGGGACACCTCTTTCTGTACGCCTATTTCGGATGGTTGTTTATTGGTGTTATGCCTAGTTCCTTGCGACTTTTGATTTCCACTATTAACGGCTTTCTTAACTTTATCTTTTACCGCTCCACCAACCTTGTCCAATGCTTTTTCTTTAGCTTCGTTTCCAGCAGCTTTTTTGAGTCCCCCCTTAATTGGATTTCCAATGTCAGATAGTGTATCGGCTGTATCTAAAGAAATAACAACTGCTTGTGCTATAAATTCTGCTGCCGCATCAACTGAAGCTTCTCGTATATCAGACTGCCTACTTTCCTCCCTGGATGAAAGATGTGGATCATGAGAACTTTGTTGAGCAAACATCTCAAAGATATAACCACTAGGGTCCGTGCCTGCTAGCGGGTTATTCATTCCATAGCTGTACGGATTCATACTTTGAGAATTTCCCGGCTCTTGTATAAATGGATCCACACTCATAAACCGGCCTAGGTTATAATCATAAACCCGTCCATTCATATGAATCAGCTGCGCGTCATCCAAATGCTCATGGTCAGTAAACCCACGAGTGGTTTGCGTGTCACTAAGTATGTTAGTACTGACCTGACTATAAGCATTATCTCGCATTCGCTGGTCGCGCGGTTTACCAAATGGGTCATAGCTGTGACCTTTAATCACATAACCACTACTATTTACCGTCGCAATCATTGAACCTAAACGATCACGATGGAAGTAAGTCGTCGTTTTAGAACTTGAACCAGCAGCCTGACTCACCACTGCGATATCATCAACATAAGCCTTGTGCGTTGTCTGACCATTTTCAGTTACTCGCTCGTACTCTTTGTC
>NZ_VIKR01000002.1 GCF_007004765.1 Aliikangiella marina | reverse complement strand
CTGCCGTTCGACTTGCATGTGTTAAGCATACCGCCAGCGTTCAATCTGAGCCATGATCAAACTCTTCAGTTTAAAGTTCTTAAATAGCTCAAAAGAATACTGATTAAATTAGGAAATTAAATTACTTGATAAATCAAGTAACCTATCTCAAATCAATCAATGGTGTATCTCTTGATAAATTATGTGGTCGAAACCACTGTGAATTCATCAATGAGTACCCACACAGATTGCTTTTTCTTCAATGTTTCAGAACATCGCTCCTGAGGACATGCTCAGCAAGCTTGGGGCGCGAATTATACAAGCTTCAAACACCCTGTCAACCGTTTTATCTTAAAAGTTAACAACTTTTTTAATTGGTTGATTTTTAACCGGATTTCAATGTGACTTTTCGTCCGGAGCGGGCGCGCATTATACAGGCCAACTGTACCCTGTCAACACTATTTCAGGATTTATTTACAATTGCTTTAGAATGCTCGATATTAGCCTTTAATTGTTACTCAAATCGACTAAAAACCAGCCTGCCATTAAGCTCTAAATAAGGATTAAAAACAATCAAATCAAGCCCTGCTTAGACCTAAAAACTTGCAACTATCAGTCTGCGCTTAAAAAGTATAGTCGAGATGAACCACAAACAGTGCCTTTTTAACCACAGAAAGTCTAACTGCAGACCGCTTAAGCGAAATGATTCTTGTTTTTGTAATAAGAATAAAGTCTCATTCCCAGGAGAACAATCATCCATGAAAGGTAAATAAACGGCCCATTTAAATCAGACTTACTCTGCCAAATGTAATGCGTGAGTACCAACACGATAATCGGATAGACCAACCAATGCAGTTTTTTCCAATTCTTACCAAGTTTGCGTTGAGAATATTTTGTCGATGTAACGGCTAAAGGAATCAACCCTAATATCGCTAACATACCTACCGTGATATAGGGACGCTCTACAATCTCAGTCCAAAGAGCAGCAAAACTAAACTGAAGGTGAAAAACCACAAACATCGTCAGATGGAGCAATCCATAAAAAGCGCCATATAGTCCTAACATTCGCCTAAATCTTACCCAAGGAACCCCTGTTATCAGTTTTTTTAGTGGTGTCATTGTTAAACTCAGGAGAAGGAAGATCATTCCCCAGTAGCCTAACTGATGTAAAACCTCATCTTGCGGATCACCGCCCAATTGAGCATTCGCTGCGGCGTAAAACAACCAGCCAAACGGCCCCCAACAGAGTATATGCGCCAAAAACTTAACTATTTTAAAGCCAATTGAATTTACTGGAATCAAATTAATCCCTTAACTATCAGTTAACTAGAAGTTTTTACGTAAATCTAGACCTTTGTACAAATAAGCGACATCATCTGAATAACCGTTGAACATTAATGTTGGGATCTTCTTCACGCCAAAGAATGATTCATCAGTAATCCGCCTTTCAGTCGCTTGGCTCCAGCGCGGATGGTCCACTTCCGGATTAACATTCGCATAAAAACCGTACTCATTAGGTAGTCTGTCTGTCCATGTAGACACTGGCTTTTTGTCAGTGAAATGGATCGATACGATAGATTTAATGCTTTTGAAGCCATATTTCCACGGAACAACAAGTCTCAAAGGCGCTCCGTTTTGTCCCGGCAGATCTTTTCCGTAAACCCCCGTAGCCATTAATGTTAGCGGATGAGCAGCCTCCTCAATGGTCAGCCCCTCGGTGTAAGGCCAAGGCAAAGTGTGCATTCCAAACACGCCGCGCTTTTGTCCCGGAAATACCTTAGGATCGTACAAGGTCTTAAACTCTAGATATTTAGCCTTCGAATTTGGCTTTACTTTGTTGATAATTGCGTTCAACTCAAAGCCACTCCACGGAATAACCATAGACCAGCCTTCAACGCAACGGAATCGATAGATTCGCTCTTCAACCTGCCCCCATCTAAGAATGTCTTCTAAAGTGTAAGTTCCAGGCTTGTCTATCTCTCCTGTAATTGCAACTTTCCAATCTTTTCCGGGTTTAAAATCCTTAGCCATTTCAGCAGGCTTTTTCTTGCTCGTCGAGAACTCGTAAAAGTTATTGTGATGAGTAATCACATATTCACTACTCAATTCGTCTTTTAGACCATCACCGCTTAAGTCCTGGCTTGTCGCGCCGACAGGCAGCGTCGCGAAATAACTTGCCGAAGCGCCTGCAAGCGCAAAGTTTTGGATAAACTTTCGCCTATTCCAAAATACATTTTCTGGCGTTATTTGTGACTCTGAAAACTTTTTCTTCATTACTATCACCCTAGGCAACTTACTTCGCGGAAATTTGATTAAACGACTTTACGTATCGACTGAATATACGCGATATTGTTACAAGCCGATCTCTAATTTTTCGTCTTGTGTCCCCATTTTGACACGATTGACTGACGAGTTATCAGTAACGACTGAAATTTTATTTGCTACACTTAGCCAATGAATCTACCAATTCAAGTTAAAGCGCTTTGGGCCGATAATTACGGGTTGATTCGCCTACCCATTGGATATTGATCTACGTCTATTGACAATCAAAGGCAATCTGTCATTATGCCCGCGGCAAACCGTTGGAACTTAAGAGAAGTTTTAATACATGATTGAAGTCGATTTTAAGCGTTTAGTCCTCAAAGGCGTTACTGCCGAAGGTGGTAAATTCAGACCCAGTGATTGGGCCGAGAGACTATGCGGTAATCTATGCACTTTTCGAAACCGACGAATGTATTACTCTCCGCTACTTCGCCCTGCGGTAATTGAGGGTATTAAATGTGTTATTGTGGATGCAAAACTCCAAGAGGACCATATCGACCTACTGAAAGATGTCATTCACTTTGCAGAAAAGAACAACCTCCAAACTGAAAAACAGCAGTAAGCTTCTCAAAAATAAACAAATTTTAATAAAAACCTTAACTTTTACCCCCTTTTGAGTCTATATTATCGGTATCAGATAGACGACAGGACCTATTCATGAAAAATATCGTTTTGCTTACGGTTCTCGCTGTGGGTGTTTTGGCATTTAACCCGAAATCAGTAGCGGCAGAACAATACATATACAAATGGAAGGACACGCAAGGTATGGTTCACTATACCGAACGGCCGCCAGCACCAGGGATTCCTTATGAACGAGTCCGTAGGCCAAAGGACAAAGGTGCCCCAGCTCAAGCCCCCGTGGCAGCGAAACAAGCTGAAGCCATAGAAGCGGAAGCAGATGACTCATACACCTCGTGGAAAAAAGAAAACTGCAAAATTGCACAGCAAAATCTCGATGTTTTACAAAACGCAGCTCGTATTGCGCAAGACGATGGCCAAGGTGGTAAGCGCCTAATGACTGACGAAGAGAAAGCTGAGAAAATTAAGCAAATGAACGCTCAAGTTCAAAAATATTGCCAACAAGAAGCCGAGCCACAAAACTAGCCACAATAACCACTGAATCAAAAAAGAGCACCTTCGGTGCTCTTTTTGTTTTCAACCGTCAACCAATTAAAAAGATTGAATGAAACTGTTTCTGAATTACGGTTTCAGTCAGTCGTTATTTATTTGCCGATAACCAATCAACGAGCTCTTCTAGTTCGAAAGGCCAACCCAACTCGTTATCACCCACAGCCAAAACAGGGATTCTCACACCGTAAAGTTCCACCAATGCCTCGCTGTTTGCAATTTCGATTTCTTGAAGTTCAAAGTTGTTATTTACTTGTTCGTGATTTTGTTGCAAATAAAGAAACATCGCCTCCGCCTGCTCACACAAATGGCAGCCGGCGGTTGTATACAAACTTACCGTATTTTTCATGTCGAATACCTAGCTTGGATAGACTTTAAACTCTTCGATTTATTCTACTTAAAGTTTAGTCACTAACCAGCAACGATGTAAAGGCCGTCGATAAAAATCAGGCGTAGTTGTTTGTTTGGTGATTTCTTGAACTTTAAAATCACTACATGAACTCACTGCCATTTCAAACTTCTGAAAATTATTGGAAAAAAATATTTTTCCACCCGGATTTAACAGTTTGATGGACTGTTCAATAAGTGCACTGTGATCATTTTGGATATCAAAGTGACTTTCCATTTTTTTTGAATTTGAAAATGTCGGTGGATCTAAAAATATCAGGTCATATTTTTCATTACGCTCAACCGCTTCAGCTAACCACGCAGTACAATCTTCGCGAATAAAAAAATGGTTATTTAAATTAATCTTATTAAGCTTGAAATTTCTCTTAGCCCACTCAAGATAAGTTTTCGACATGTCAACACTAGTAACAGACTTCGCACCTGCTGTCGCAGCGTAAACAGAAACACTTCCCGTGTAGCAAAATAAATTTAAAAAGCGTTTTCCTGGACATAATTTGCTGATCATATTTCGTGTCCCTCGATGATCAAGGAACAATCCAGTATCTAAATAATCCACTAAATTAACTAAAAATTTACGACCGCTTTCTAGGACTTCAAAATAATTTTTGTTATTTTCCGGATGACCAGCCTGGGACGTTTTCGTGTACTGCCAGTCGCCTTTTTGCTGCCGTCGTTGTTTGATAAAAACATGATTTAACGGTTGTTCAAATACTCCTGCAGCAATCTTTTCAATCTCCTTGAGACGCTTACTCGCGAGTTTGTCGTCAACCGACTTAGGTGGTCTGTATTCTTGAATATGAATTTTGTCCGCGTATACATCTATAGCAGCGTTGTACTCTGGCAAGTCCGCATCATAGACTCTAAAACACGTGATATTTTCCTTATTTAGGTATTTTTTCAGCTTGGACAAGTTTTTCTCTAGCCTGTTACATAGCTGAATCCCCTGCGCTGAAAGCTTTGATTTGAAGTCCAAATCCACTGCATCGTGAGCAACTCGATTTACAAAGTTTTGCTCTTCGACAACCAAGTTAAGGAGTTCGCAAGGGATGCTACCGTTGTTAAACTTATAGATCTTGTCGGCTCGAATGCCTAAGGCATGTCCGAACTCTTTATCTGCCGATAAAATTGATGCATTCCAGTTTTTAAACTTCGATTTGAACAGCTCACCTAATTGATGATAAAGCTGAACAACTTCTTGTCGCTCCCCTAACCGCTCACTGTAGGGTGGATTAACGATTATTTGACCTCGGTCAGGCAGATCCACTTTATCAAATTGATCAAGACCACGGATATGAATTTTAATGACCTCTTCTAATCCAGCTAGAGAGACGTTCATCTGCGCGTTTCTGACCGCTTTCGGGTTAACATCGCTTCCTTCAATGGAAACTGAAGTTTCTTGCATGGCTTTCTGTTTTCTATTTTCAGCTTCCTCAATCAAGGAGTCCCATAAACTCTGGTTAAACTGACGCCAACCAAATAACCCCAAATAATCGCGCAACAATCCAGGTGCATAATCTAATCTCATCATTGCTGCCTCGATAAGAAATGTTCCGGAGCCACACATCGGATCGATTAAAAACTGGTGATTATTTGAATTACCCCATCCAGAACGCATCAATAATGCTGCAGCCAAATTTTCTTTAATAGGTGCCGCTCCACCCTGGATTCGGTAACCTCGTTGGTGCAAACCAACACCCGCTAAATCAATTGAGAGCGTGACTTGGTTGCGTCGAATCTTACAATGAACCACTAAATCGGGCGACTCAAATGCAACTTGCGGACGCTCCATGTCTTCATCTCTAAACCAGTCGACGATTGCATCTTTAACCCGCTGAGACACAAATTGAGTATGAGAAAGCTTCGATTTGAAGCTCTGAGAATTGACCAACAATGTCGCGCCAGGGGCTAAATGCTGGGACCAATCAATAATTGAAACGTTACGATAAAGCGCATCATCGTCGAGCGCTTCAAATTTCGCCAGTGGGTACATTACTCTACTGGCAATTCTACTCCACAGCAGGATTTTATAGGTAGTGGCCCAATCGCACTCAAAATTAACTAATGATAGGCCTTCTTTGACATTACTGGCGCCAAGTTCGACTAGTTCATCTTTTAAGAGGTATTCAAGACCTTTCGCACATGAAGCGATAAAATGCGGCATTATGAAGCTCGTTTAATATAGCAGGACATCGTTAAACCTTAATTATACGCTGACTATCAACAGTTCACACTAAAAAGTTTATAATGATCAAGTAGTTGCACTAGAGCATCAAATAACTGTGTTTTGAGAAAGCAAACCAATTTCAGCGATAAGAATAACTGGTATTCCTTATAAATTACGCTAATATTAAATGAGATAAGGGTACCAATGAGAGGCGATCATACGCTTAAACTAAGTCCCCGGTTTCGCTCAATAATATAACAATATCTAGGAACCAGCTCGATCTGTATTAAATCGAGAATAAAATGTTGGAATTTATTCGACTAAAACTCAAACCTTTGGGGTTTATAAAGTGCCTGCTAGCGCACCTATTGATCACCATTGGCCGTCATCAAAAGCTGAGAATTTTTTATGTTCTCTGCTTTATGCCGTTTGCAATCTCAGCTCAACAAGTCGTATCCCCAGAAGCTTTCAAAGCAGCGTTTATTTTTCATGCGCTCGATAAAATCGAGTGGCGTAATGAGAATGAAATTCGTCAATTCAAGATTGGTATTGTTGGCTCTGATCCAAAACTTTTGGCACAACTCCAACGCTCAGTGCAACTCAAACAAATAGACGGAAAAACTATTTCCGCCGAACAAGCAACCAACCTTTCGAGTTTTCAAAATTACCACCTACTCTTTGTTGCAGAAAACAGTAAAATTTCACTCAGAAGAATTGCAGCCGCTACCAGTAGGACTAATACCCTATTAATCACAGAGAATGTCTCTGATAAAGCATTCACAATGATTAACTTGGTCTTTCAAGAAAATGGTACTTACCGTTTTGAGATCAACAAAGCAAACATCACCTTTGAGTATTTAAAAATGGATCCTGACATTTTAATGAAAGGTGGTACCGAAATGGATGTAGCTGAATTATTGCGTGATACCAATGCCGAGTTAGTTGCACTAAGAGAAGAGTTAAAAGCTCAGGCAGATGCTGTCGAAAATTCAAGAAAACAAGTCCAAGAATTTCAACAACAATATCAAAAAGCCGTCGATGAAGCTGAAGAAATCAAATTGCAAATGCAGAAGCAAGCTCGCTTACTTGAAGAGAAAAATCGGCTAATCGAAGCGAAAAACGTATCAATTCGAGAACGAGAAGGCGAACTTTTAGCTATTCAAACTGAACTGTCTCAAGCCAGCGAATCACTCCAATCCAATCAAACATTACTTGGAGAAAAACTGGATACCATCGCAAACAAAGAAAAAGAAGTGACTTCATTATCTGAATTAATCGAAGCGAATGAACAAATTCTAGAGCGACAAAGGGTTTCAATTGATCGACAAAAAGCAGAACTCGATCGACAAAAGCAAAGTTTGCTCGAACAAGGATCACAAATTGAAAAGCAACAAAGCTGGCTAATGTACTCCTCCGTGCTGTTGCTGGTGTTTACGATCTTCCTGATGGTTATTATTTATCTAAATAAGGAACGCCGTAAAACAAATGTCGAGTTAACCGAAAAGAACAAAGCACTTAATGAAGTTCAAAGTGAACTGTTAGTTGCTAGAGACCAAGCACAAGCGGCTAATGAGGCTAAATCGTCATTCTTAGCCAATATGAGTCACGAAATTCGAACCCCAATGAATGCAATCATTGGTATGTTGCACCTAACTAAACAAACTGAGCTAAATCAAAAACAAGGAAACTATCTCAACAAGATTGATACTGCAGCAAACTCACTACTACAGATCATTAACGATATTCTTGATTTTTCTAAAGTTGAGGCTGGCGAGCTTGCGATGGAAAAAGTTGAATTTAGTTTATCAAAAGTACTCGATGACTTAGCCAATATTACCGGCCCAAGAATCCAAGAAAAAGGACTAGAATTCATCTACGATATATCACCCGACATTCCTCAAACGGTCATCGGCGACCCTCTGCGTTTAGGCCAAATTTTAGTGAACCTGACAAGCAACGCAATGAAGTTCACTGATTCCGGCGAAGTTAAAGTTTCCGTCAACCTCATCTCACAATCAGAGAATGATGTTGAGTTATTTTTTAGCGTTGTCGACAGTGGTATCGGCATGTCTCCAGATGTCAGCAAGCGATTGTTCAAACCTTTTAGTCAAGCAGACAGTTCGACCACCCGCAAGTTTGGCGGCACGGGTCTCGGTTTAGCGATTTGTAAACGACTCGTGGCTGAGATGAACGGCGATATCAATGTGTCAAGCAAACCGGGTGAAGGCAGTACGTTTAGCTTTAATGCAAGGTTCGGAAAAGCGTCTAGTCAAAGCTTACTGGAGTCGATTTCGGATAATCATCAACTCGATAACTACTGTGTTATGGTAGTGGTTAAAAACCTTGTAGCAAGGGAATCCATCTTTAAAATTCTCAAGAGCTTTAGATGCAAAGTGCTGTTATCCGAAGACTATCAATCGTTTGAAAAGCAACTTGAGTCAGCGGCTGAGCAAAACAAAACCATTAACAACATTATTTTCGACTATAGCTTTGCGTTTGCCAACCAACAAGAGATCAAACGAATTAAGCAAACGTCCGATACAAAAATTACTTTGTTGCTCTCTAATATTCATCCAGAAGAAGACCAAACCATCACTTTTATTCAGCCTGATATAACGATAAACAAACCAATTACGCCTTCGAGTATGCTTGATAGCCTGATGTCTTTACTCGACAATTCGAAAATTCGCAAACCAACTCAGCGACTTTCTCGGGTGGAGCAAACCGACAAAACCACTCATTTATCGGCTAAATTGTTAAGTTCGAATATTCTTATTGTTGAAGACAATGAGATCAATCAGGAAGTCGCTAGGGAAATATTATCGCAAGCCGTCAACTCCATTGATTTGGCCAACAACGGCAAAGAAGCCGTAGAAATGGTTTCGCAAAAGTTATACGACTGTGTATTGATGGATGTCCAGATGCCAGTCATGGATGGCTACGAAGCCACTCGAGAAATTCGCAAGCTATATTCATCCAAAGAGCTACCAATTATCGCAATGACCGCAAATGCCATGGGCGGCGATAAGGAAAAATGCTTGGCCGCAGGGATGAATGACTATGTTTCGAAGCCTTTAAGAATCAAGAGCTTCTTTGAAACCTTAAATAAATGGTTTAGCGACGGAGAACAATCACAACTCTCAGAAACACCGGCACCCTCCAATATTCAACCCGAGCAAATGGTGACGAATATCGATTTAGAAGGGGGCGCAGAGTTGATGGGAGATAAAGCGACATTCGTTGGGTTACTCGAACAATATTCTCTACAACAAGGTGAGTTTAGCAAGCATGCCAAACTACTTTTGCAAGCGAAAGACTTTGAAACCCTCGCTAAAGAGTCTCACAATTTAAAAGGCGTCTCCGCCAACTTATTCATCGATGGTATACCTGAGCTTGCGGCTAGCCTAGAAAAAGCCTGCCGACAGGAAAACATAAAGCAAGCTTTACTCACTTTAGAGTCCCTGAGTGATGCTTTATCGAAGGTGCTCGCGGAAATTGAAGCTTTGCGAACCGAAATCGCATAAGCATTGTGAGCATTTTGCCAGTTGACTCCCTCTAAAGTTAGAAACCGATAAACGCTTTCGATTTCCGTCAGCTCGACCCTTATTCGCGTTTAAGTCCTTTAGCAATCGCTCGAATTAATCGCGGTCCTTTATATATGAGGCTCGAATAAACTTGCACAAGCGAAGCACCCGCCTCAAGTTTTTCAGCCGCGGCCTGAGGACTATCGATGCCCCCCACCCCAATGATAGGAAACTTCCCTTGAGCAGCATGACTCAACTGTTTAAGTACCTGAGTGCTCTTATTAAAAACCGGCGCACCACTCAATCCGCCCTGTTCATCACTATTTGCCAAGCCTTTAACCGGCTCTCTTGAAAAAGTTGTATTGGTCGCGATCACACCATCCACTTGATGCTTAATAAAAGCATCGGCAAGCTGCTGAACTTCTTCTTGCGACAAATCTGGTGCTATTTTAACTAGGATCGGTACATATTTTTGAAATTGCTCAGATAACTCGCTTTGCTTTTGTTTTATCGCCGTTAATAATTCTTCAAGCGCTTCACCAAATTGAAGTGCACGCAAATTCTGAGTGTTGGGAGACGAAATGTTGACCGTTATATAAGACGCATAAGGATAAACTTTTTCCAAACAAATTAAGTAATCATCGACAGCCTTTTCAACGGGCGTATCAAAATTTTTACCTATATTGATTCCAAGGACTCCATCGAATCGACTATTCTTAACATTCTCGATCAGTTGGTCGACCCCTTGGTTATTGAACCCAAACCGATTAATAACCCCCTCTGCTTCGGGAATTCTGAACAGTCTCGGTTTCGGGTTACCGGGCTGGGGTCTTGGTGTAACAGTGCCTATTTCAATATGCCCAAACCCCAAAGCGGCAAATGCATCGATACACGCGCCATTTTTATCTAAGCCTGCCGCCAAGCCTATCCGGTTAGGAAAGGTAATACCCAATACTTCTACAGGATCTTCAATCAACGGCTGTGAAATCAAAGGCCTTAAGAAAGACGCTTCTAGTTTTTTCAACCAGTACAAAGTGAGATCATGGGTCTTTTCCGGGTCCATTCGAAAAAGAAAGAGCCGTAGAATTGGATAAAAAATGTGCAACATAAGTCAATCATCGAAAGCGAATTAACGGTCGCGATTATAGCGGTTAATTCAGGGTTTTCGCCAATTATTATTAATTTCTTTTCCCTTAGACGACAAAAAGGCGACCCAATGGATCGCCTTTGGTTAACATTGAACTTAGTCTACTTCTTTGCTTTGGCTGTTTTTTTTGTCGTCTTCTTTGTGGTTTTTTTAGCCGTCTTTTTCACTGTCTTTTTGATAGTCTCCTGCCATTTACCATCGACAAAATGGGCACTCCAACCACTCGCTTTGCCCTCTTTTTCACTCATTACGTACTGTTCCTTATTTTTTCGGCTGAACCTGAACATCGCTTTGTTTCCGTCGGGGTCTTCAACGGGTGCACTTGTCAAATAATCAAATTTAGGGTCAAGTTGATCTTTGACACTCAAAACTTCTTCAACCAGTGGCGCTCGCGTTTCCCGATTTTTAGGGAATTGACTTGCAGCTAGAAAGATTCCAGAAGCACCATCTCTCAAAATATAGTGGTCATCAACCTTTTGACACTTAAGTTCTGGCATCGGTATCGGATCGGCTTTCGGTGGCGCTGGTTCACCGTTTCTAAGTAACTTGCGAGTATTTTTACACGCTTCATTGGTACAACCAAAATATTTCCCAAAACGACCTACTTTCAACTGCATCTCACTGCCGCATTTGTCACAGTCAATAACTGGCCCGTCATAGCCTTTAATTTTGAAGCTTCCTTCTTCGATGACATACCCTTTGCAAGTCGGGTTATTGCCACAAACATGAAGTTTGCGTTGCTCATCGATTAGATAACTATCCATCGCCGACTCACATATCGGACACCGTTTTTTAAGTAACAAATTACGACTTTCGGCTTCATCGTCTTTATCAACGGCCTCGATTTCATCACCAGGAATCAGATTCATTGTGTGCTTACAGCGTTCTTTTGGCGGTAACGAGAAGCCACTGCAACCCAAAAACGTCCCCATTGACGAGTTTCGGATCATCATTTTGTTGGTATTACACTGAGGGCAAATCATATCCATTTCGACAGATTTGACATTGTCCATGCCACCCTCTTCGACAGGTAGCTCTGCTTTCGCTAGCCGTTCTGTCAAGTCATCATAGAAACCTGTCAGGGTTTCTTTCCAAAACTGGTCTCCCTTGGCGATGATATCGAGTGTTTCTTCCATCTTAGCCGTAAAGGAATAATCCATCAGGTTGTTAAAACTCTCACCGAGCCTATCTGAAACTATTTCACCAATCTTAGTAGCATAAAATCGCCGGTTTTTGGTCACCACATAGCCGCGATCTTGGATTGTCGAGATGATGGACGCATAGGTCGACGGACGCCCAATTCCACGCTTTTCTAATTCTTTTACAAGCGCCGCTTCACTGTATCTTGGTGAAGGTTTTGTAAAGTGCTGTTTCGGCTCTAAATCTTTCAATGAGAGCGTTTGACCAACGCTCACTTCCGGCAAAACGACATCATCATCACCTTTACTTTTTGGTGGTTGAACTTTTGTCCAACCATCAAACTTAACGACTCGGCCTTTTGCGGCAAGTTTAAAGTCGCCACCTTTAACGATTAGATTGGTAACATCATAAACCGCGTCCGTCATCTGGCAGGCGACAAACTGACGCCATATGAGGTTGTATAAACGAACGGCATCATCGTCAACGTTTTTAAGATGTTTCTCTTGAGTTCTGACGTTAGTCGGTCTAATCGCCTCATGAGCTTCCTGGGCGCCTTCTTTGTTGGAATACATCTTCGCATTGTCAGGTAAATATCTTTCACCATAATTGTCTTGGATAAATTCTCGACACATCGACAAAGCATCTGCACTTAACATCGTCGAGTCAGTCCGCATATAGGTGATATAACCCGCCTCATAAAGCCGTTGAGCAAGCATCATGGTTTTCTTTACGTTAAAACCTAAACGAGTACTCGCCGCTTGTTGTAAGGTCGACGTTATGTATGGTGCACTCGGTCGGCTTCTTGACGGTTTCGAATCGCAACTATCAACAACTAAAGTCTGTGACTTTAGTTGTGATTGCATATCATCGCTTTGCTGTTTATTGGTGGGTCGATACTTTTCATCTTGGTATCGACGTACTTCTAGCTTCAGCGCATCTCCGGCTTCGGTTGTTGTATTTGCCCAAAGAGTCCAATACTCATCCGGAATGAACGCTCTAATTTCTCTTTCACGTTCGACAATTAACTTAACAGCAACTGACTGAACTCTTCCGGCTGACAAACCGCGAGAAACTTTTTTCCAAAGTAATGGCGAAACCATGAATCCAACAACCCTATCGAGAAAACGTCGAGTTTGTTGTGCATTCACATAGTTCATATCTAAAATCGAAGGCTGGGAAAAAGCTTCTTGAATCGCTTTCTTGGTAATCTCATTAAAAACGACCCGCTGATACTTATCGTCATCACCGCCAATCTCTTCGCGAAGGTGCCAAGCAATTGCCTCTCCCTCTCTATCCAAATCCGTCGCAAGGAAAATTTTATCTGCTGTCTTAGCGGCGGTTTTGAGCTCTTTAATAACTTTTTCTTTACCTGGGAGCACTTCATAGTGCGCCGCCCAATCTTTCTCAGGGTTAATCCCCATGCGCTTGAACAAAGCTTCTTTGGCTACTTTAGCCTTATGCTTTGCCTTTGCTTCGGGAGAAAGCTTTCGAGTAGCCGCTGCTTTCCTAGCGCGTTCTTTCGGATCAACTGGCGCCGACGCAACTTTAGTTGGTAAGTCGCGCACATGACCCACGCTGGACTTGACTATAAAGTCATTCCCTAAATATTTATTGATTGTCTTCGCTTTGGCTGGCGACTCGACAATAACTAATGATTTACCCATCGGCGTATTACTAATTTTCCTTCAACAGCATCTTATATAGCACGCCATTGACTCTTTATTTAATTTTATTGTGTATAAACTTTAGCCAAACATTGTTAATTTTGGAAAAGTTTTATGCAACAATCGTCTGAGCCAGATTGAAAGGCCTTTTTTATTTTATGGCGATTTACCCTTCCAGAGTCAAGTCCATTGTTTGTATTTTTTTACTCAAACCAAAACCACCACTCAAATCGTGGTGGTATTTCGGTGTTTTCAAGAGAGTAACTTTTTCCTAGCTTTGACGAATCAAGCTAAGTGGTGGAGGCTCAGTAACCCGTTTTACGCCACGCCATGATGCAGAGAGCATTAGCACCAAAGCCCCTAACGGTAAGCTCCACCAGAACTGCCAATGGAATTGGTATTCAATATCGAACACTTGCGTATATAGAATGAAAGACACCAACTCCACGGCCATAATCGCCATGGAAGAAGACAGTAACGCAAGCCACAGATACTCGAAACGAAAGCTTCTGGCGATAAAAGCTTTACTTGCGCCAAGCGTTCTTAAAATTGCCGATTGTCGATATTTCGCGTCAAAGGTGTGCTCCATTGCTGCCCACAATAATCCAAGTCCAGCGGCAACAACAAACACCATTATTAACTCGACGGCGCTGGACACCTTGCTAATAATGCTCTGAATCTCCGCCAGAATTAAATCAATTTCGATGATCGTAATACTCGGATAATTCTTGACAATCTCAGCAAGCAGTGGCTTTTTATCTTGCTCCATAAAGAAACTGCTAATGTAGGTCGCTTTGAAACTATCCATTGCGCCAGGTTTAGCGATAACATAAAAATTAGGTGTGAATGTTTGCCAATCAATACTGCGAATACTCGTAATTTTGACATCCCATTTCTCGGAACCTATTAAAAAGTTTAATGTATCACCCAGCTTTAACCCCAATGCATCAGCAGTTTTGTCCTCCAAGGATATTTGGAATAGTTCATCGTCAGCTTGCCAATCCCACTCTCCATCGACAATTTTATTGCCAAGCGGTAGCTCGTTCGCCCAAGTTAGATTAAGCTCGCGTCGCAAGGAATTATGTTGCTGCCCTGTCTCAGATACTGCGGTTTTTACATCTTCGCCATTAATGCCAACAATCCTTCCGCGAATCATAGGATACAAGCCAGCAAACTCAATTTGGTTTTTATCAAATAGTTGGCGCAACTCTTCTACTTCTGCAGGCTTCACGTTAACCATAAAGTGGTTAGGTACATCTTCGCCTAAACTTTCTTGCCATTTTGACAATAGCTCGCTACGCACTAAAACAATGAGTGCAATAACAAAAATAGTTATGCTGAACGCTAACAGATGGAGTAGCGTGATCCCCTTATTCGCGTCTAATTGACGTAAACTGAAATTCACTGCAGCACTTTGAGAGCGTGCCATTCGTTTCATAAACTTCAAAATAAAATGGGCGAGCACGGTAAATACTAGAGCGACTAACACGAGGCCACTCAAAACACCGCCGAGTAATTTCATATCACCCATTTGTAACCACATTACGAATACCAGAGTAGCTCCGGCAAGCAAATAAACCGACCAACTTTGTAGGCCCATAGGAATCAACTGGCGCCTCAGTACTCGCATCGGTGGAACTGACTTTAGCTGTATTAACGATGGAATTGAGAAACCGAACAGTAATACAACAGTCGCGAGCATTGGTAACAGTAAGACTGAATAATCTGCCGCAGGTAAGTCTTTAATAAACTGCTCTGCAAACAAATGCACGAGCAACTCTTGAAAAGCAATTCCGATAGCACTCCCCAACGCGATTCCGACTAAACACACCATCGATAAAATGGATGTAAATATTTTTAGTACCTGATTATTCGTCAATCCAAAACAACGCATTAGCGCACTATTATCAAATTGTCTTCTCGCGTATCGACTGGCAGACATTGCAATAGTGACACCCAACAAAATCATGGTTAATAAACTTGATAGACCGATGTATTTCTTGCTTCGCGATATTGCAGACCCTGCTACGGGAGATTCGTCAAAAATGGTCACCAGCCTTTGACTGGAAGATAGCTGCTCTTTGATTTCAGCTGCGAATATTTTTAATGACTCATCTGAACCTGCAAACAAATATCTAAAATTAACGCGACTTCCAGGCTGGATTATTTTGGTTGCTTCGAGGTCCGCAACATTCATGATTGCAGTCGGTGCAATATTAAACAAAGTGCTACCTTGACCTGGCTGCAACATCAGCGCGCCACCCACTTGAAGATCAGTGTAACCAACTTCAACGGGATTACCTTTTTCAATGTTCAGCACTGAGAATATACGCGGCTCGACCCAAACTTCTCCGGGTGCGGGTATGCCTTGTGCAATGGTTTGATTTTCGTAGGGTGAGTCAGCTATCTCAAGCCGACCCTTGAGCGGGAATCCCTCTGAAACAGCTTTAATCGTTGACAGTTGCAATTTATCATTGGCAAACAGAACACTCGAGAACTCGACACTAGTCGCCTGCTGGAGATTTAATTCCTTGGCTCTTTCCAGCCAAGCAGGGGCAACTTCCGCTGGCGAACGAATCACAAGATCGGCGCCCAAAACATCGGCGACCTCTTTTTCTGTGGCAGATTCAATTCGATCAATAATCAAGTATATAACGCTAACTGACGCCATAGAAATACACATGGCAAACAGCAGTACCAACATATCCCCACGCTTCCAATCTCGGCGAAAAATTTTGCTGGCAATTCCTAAAATCGGTGTTCTATCACGCATAGGCTTCTTCCACTTGAGGCTGGTGAGTGTTTTGCTGAATAATTTTTCCGCCGCTCAATGTGATCGATTCATTGCACATCGCGGCAAGGTGAGTATCGTGTGTCACCAACACTAGGGTCGTATTGAGGGCTTCGTTGAGCGAAAACATCAGTTTGACAATTTTTTCGCCGGTCGCAGTATCCAAGTTACCGGTCGGCTCATCGGCCAACAACAATTTCGGTTTAGTCACAAAGGCTCTTGCAATCGCGACTCGCTGCTGCTCTCCACCGGAAAGTTGATTCGCGAAGTGGTTGAGACGACCCGCTAATCCGACCTTCTCCAGCATTTCTTCGGCTTTCGCTCGAGCTTCTTTGTCGCCTTTGAGTTCGAGCGGCATCATCACGTTTTCGAGGGCCGTTAACCCAGCGATTAATTGAAAACTTTGAAAAACAAATCCTAAATTTTCTTTTCTTAACTGAGCCCGTTCTTCCTCTGACAAATTAAAAATCGAAGTATCTTTCAGTTTAACTTCACCAGTGGTTGGCGTATCGAGACCGGCTAACAATCCAAGCAATGTCGTTTTTCCGGAGCCTGATTCGCCCAAAATAGCCATACTTTTACCTTCATCGAGTGAAAATGAAATATCGTCTAAAATGGTTAATTCTGAATCACCAGTGGTCACTTGTTTCGTTAAATTAATTGCTGTTAACATTTAATTGCTCTTTTTAAGTTTAAAAATACAGGGGGCTAGATTATTGTTTAATAACGACATATACGTAATTTTCAATGATTCTAGACTGATAAAATGAAAAAGACTTCGCTGTTTATACTATTTTTCTTGATTCTCTTGCCCGAGACACTATTGGCAAAAGATACCAACACCGCAAATACACCCAAAACGGTCCTTGTTTACGGTGATAGCCTGAGTGCAGCATACAATATTAAGATTGAAGAAGGTTGGGTTTCTTTGTTACAAGATTTTGTTGATAACCAAAATCTGCCCGTTAAGATGGTCAACGCCAGTATCAGTGGCGAAACCTCGAGTGGCGGGCTAGAAAGGTTCGCCGGTCAGCTCAAACAAACGCCTGCTGATATTGTGATCCTTGAGTTAGGTGGAAACGACGGGCTGCGGGGATTTGATCTGCAAACCACTCGTGACAACCTCACCCAAATGATAAATATGAGCCATGCTATCGGTGCCAAAGTAGTCTTAGCAGGTATTCAATTACCGCCTAATATGGGCCGTACCTATACACGGAAATTTAAACAAATCTACGATGATCTCGGCCAACTTGACGATGTCATCTTAATCCCATTCATTCTTGAAGGCGTCGCCACCATTGATGAGCTCATGCAACGTGATGGCATTCACCCGAACGCCAAGGGACAACCGGTGATAATGAATAATGTTTGGCAATACTTATCGCCGCTCATCATGAAGTGAACCCAAGATAGATTGAACCCAACATAAAATGACCCTAAGACAATATCGGGCGGAAACTCCGCTCAGTCCCTTCCCGCTCAATCCAACATAATTATATTCTTAACAAAAATCTTAAAACATTTTTTAAATCCACCTAAAGTCAATTTATTTCACACATATTCTGCAATAAGAGCTCCGACCATAATATCATTGCACACCCCTGGTTTTAGGTGTAGTTTTAGTATGAAATTTCAAAGCTAGAACTAACAATAAAAAGTAAACATTCATATTCACGGAATATAAAAACACCAATTAAGTAGGTAACAAAATGACACGTTCAACTCACTTGGAAACCAATACGATTCACGCGGGAAAAGTCAGAGATCGCCAGTTCGGTGCTCTCAGCACGCCTATTTACCAAACTTCTACATTCATTTTTGACGACGTCGCCCAAGGCGCCTCTCGCTTTCAGGGAGAAGAGTCTGGTTTTATTTATGGGCGCCTTGGAAATCCCACTGTCAGAGAGCTCGAACAAAGAATGGCATCACTGGAGAAAACCGAAGATGCCGCGGCTTTTGGCTCCGGAATGGGCGCGATTTCGGCAACTCTGCTAGCTAACCTTAAAAACGGCGATCACCTTGTTGCTTCGGCTGCACTTTATGGCTGCACCTATGCTCTCATTAATCACAAATTCAAAGATATGGGCATCGAAGCAAGTTTTGTCGATATGACTGATAGCGCGGCGATCAAGGCTGCGATACAGCCTAATACTAAGGTCATCTATTTCGAGTCTCCTATCAACCCAAACCTTGAATGTATCGACATGGCGGTCATCGCAAAGATCGCAAAGGCAAATAACTTAGTTTCAATTGTCGACAATACTTTTATGTCGCCCGTGCTGCAAAATCCTGCCGACTTTGGAATTGATCTAATCGTCCATAGTGCAACAAAGTACTTAAATGGCCACGGAGATGTTATTGCCGGCATTACCTGTGGAAGCAGTGAGCAGATCGAGAATATCAAGTTTACCACTTTAAAAGATATGGGAGCGGTGATGAGCCCCAATGATGCTTGGTTAATTATTCGTGGCTTAAAAACCTTATCGGTACGAGTTGAGCGTCACTGCAGCAATGCTCAGCAAGTTGCAGAATATTTGGAAGCACACCCGTTAATTCGTGAAGTCAATTATCCGGGACTAAAATCACATTCAGGTCACCAACTTATCGGCAAACAGATGAAAGCGGGAGGTGGAACTTTCGCATTTGAAATTGAAGGCAGTTTTGATGATGCGGTTCACTTTATGAACAATCTCGAGATGTGCTCTATCGCAGTAAGTCTTGGAGACGCCGAAACACTCATCCAACACCCCGCTTCCATGACCCATTCGCCGTATGAAAAAGAAGAGCGAGAAGCCGCAGGTATCTCTGAAACGTTGATTCGATTATCGGTGGGTTTAGAGCATGTGGAAGACATCATCCAGGATTTAGATGGTGCCCTTAATTCGATGGCAACGCGACTAAAAAGTGTAGGCTAGTTATCACCGAATTACTGCAACATAATTGGACAAAAAGTCGGTTTCGACCAAGACATCTTTAAAAAAGCCAGCGCTTGCTGGCTTTTTTGGGTCATGATTTATTGGTTAACTTACGAAAAACTGCACGTCCCACCATTCGAAATTTTGTTTCTAAAGGCAGCCTTTTAATGTTGGTTTTAACAGTCCCTTCGGTAAAGCTGGTGGGTCGGGAATAATCAATATTGACATCGACTATCACTGACTTGCCTTGCTCGGCGAATTCAAATGCTTTGCTAATAGTCGCAGCGATCGCTTGATTATTCTCAATCGCTAGATACTCGCAGCCGGTTGCCATTGCAATTCCTGAGAGTTTAACGGAGGCGACGTTGGCACAGGTGGTACGATTATATGGTCTGGTTTGCGCCTGTGCGATTTGCGATAGCTCGCCGTCATTAAAAACAAAGTGAACTGTCGCTAAATCGTTGGTTGTCGCAGTAGCGAGTTCCATCGCGGTCATCAAAAAAGCGCCATCCCCGACAATACTAATCACTTGTTTGTCGGGTTGGCTAAACTTCGCGCCTATTGCAGCAGGTACCGCGTACCCCATACAGTTGAAGTCTGTCGGCGATATCATACCTCTCAGCGAGTAAATTGGCATTAATTCAGCGGTTAAAAAGGTATGGTTTCCATCATCAACAACAACAACAGCGTCTTCATCCAATTGCATTCTGAGTTCGTCAAAAAAGCGAACCGGGTTAACAACGCCTTCAGTATCACTTTGCTGCCATTCAATGCGATGAGCTGACTTTTGTTGGGCTATTTGAGTGACTAGCTGGTGGCTATCTCTCTTTGGCGTCGCAAACTCAAGTTTCTCGTATAGCGCACGCACCACAACCTTGGAATCCCCTTGAATCGCCACTTTCGCCGGGTAATTTTTGTTAAAAACCTGATCGTTAATATCGATGTGGATAAGATTTTCTGGGACGTTAACCCCAAAACTACCGGTTGCAATTTCACCAAACCGGGTACCAATCGCTAATAAACAATCGCAACCTTTAAAAGCATTTTGTGCTACAGGCACTGCCGAAGGTCCGAAGCCAAAACCGACATGTAAGGGGTGATTTCCGAGGAATGCACTAAGTCCTTGTAGCGTTGTACTAACCGGGGCTCCGAGATGCTCGGCTATCGCTCTAACCGAATCATAAGCGTCCACAGCTCCCCAGCCAACGAAGATTCCGGGCTTCTTTGCTCCATCAAGCAAACTTACCGCTAAATCAAGTGAATGCTCGTCCAATGGATATTGGTGTTCCGCTTGCACAAAGTCTGGTAGCGAAGCCACTTCACCTCTATCAAGCTGAAGATTAACCGGTATTTCAATGAAAACCGGACCCGGCTCGCCATCAACCGCAATAGCGTATGCCTCATAAATAGTTGGAATAATTAAATCATGCGACTCTACTTTAAAGGTCTTCTTGGTAATAGCACTCAAAAGGGTATGCTGATCCATTTCATGTAATTGGTAAGCATATTTTGAGTCAGAGCGCACTCCACCAGCGATCACGAGCATCGGGATACCGTCTAAAAACGCCTCTCCAATGCCACTTGCGGCATGAGTTACTCCCGCTGCAGGAACGATTAACATGCAACCAATCTTATTACTGACACGACTCACTGCATCGGCCATGAACGCACCACACCCTTCATGGGTGACCAGTATTGGCTCGATAACTTCAGAACTATGCAGTTCATCAAACAGCTCTGTATTATGTACACCCGGAATTCCAAAGGTGTATTGAATAGGTAACTGTTCCAAGGCGTACCTTGCTAACCAAGCTCCAGATTTTTTCAAAAGCCGCTCCAGTATTCATGATTCCGATGAAAAAGGGTTTACTCAATCATCAGCGAATAAAACAATTGAATGATTTCAATAATTTAGCTGTTAACTCGATTTTGAGCAATAAAATATCGCGAAAGGGTAAAAAGCCCATCATTGAAAAAATGACGATGCGGCCCTGAAGCAAGAATGTCGGAGTGAAATAACGCCTGAATCAAAAAGACGAACCAAGAATGGTAAAAAAATCCCCGCGATAGCGAGGATTTTGATTGTCGGCAAAAACGCCCAAATAGTTTGTTCAGAAAAGGAGACTCTAGCTCGCTACCACCTTGGCAACAGCTTTTTCCAGGGCTGCCATCCCTTTCTCTATTTCTGCTTCTGACACCAATAATGACGGCGCGAAGCGAATGACATTAGGGCCCGCCATTAATACCATCACATTCTCTTCAAGTGCAGCAATCATAAAATCTCTTGCTCTACCTTTATATTTTTCATTGAGTGCACCACCGATTAACAGTCCTTTACCGCGAACTTCATCGAGAATCTCGTACTTATCATTAATCATTTGCAACTTGGTTTTAAACAAATTGTGTTTGTCTTCTACACCGCTCAAAGTAGCGTCAGTATTAATAATATCAAACGCTTTACTCGCTACCGCGCAACCAAGCGCATTACCGCCATAAGTACTCCCATGGGTACCAACTTTGAGTGCCGCGGCAAATTTCTCTTTGGCCAGCATCGCACCAATTGGAAAGCCGCCACCAAGCGCTTTTGCACTAGTTAAAACGTCAGGTTCGACATCATGGTGCATATAGGCAAAAAGTTTGCCTGTGCGCCCCATTCCTGATTGGATTTCATCTAAGATCATTACCGCATTGTGTTTATCGCATAACTCGCGAACTTTAAGCATAAATTCGGCGGTCGCAGGAATGATTCCACCTTCTCCTTGAACAGGCTCAAGGACGATTGCACAAGTTTTATCAGAAACGGTTTTTTCGAGCATTTCCACATTGTTGTACTCGAGATGAGTGATGCCACCAGGCAGTGGTTCAAAGCCTTGTGTGTACTTGGGTTGACCGCCAACACTCACGGTAAATAAAGTACGGCCATGGAACGATTGGGTAAAGGAAATAATTTCGTTCTTTTCTGATCCGAAATTTTCCGACGCATACTTGCGCGCTAACTTAAACGCCGCTTCATTGGCTTCACCACCGGAATTGGCAAAAAAGACTTTGTCAGCAAAGGTATTTTCGACCATTTTTTCAGCAAGCTCTAGTGCCGGCTCATTGGTAAAAACATTACTCAAGTGCCAGAGTTTGTCCGCTTGCGCTTTCAATGCCCCCACCAACTCAGGATGGCAGTGACCTAGCGCATTTACTGCAATACCGCCAGCAAAGTCGATATATTCATTGCCCTCTTTATCCCATAATTTTGCGCCTTCGCCTTTCACCGGAATAATTTTTAGCGGTGAGTAATTCGGTACCATAACCTGATCGAAGGTTTCGCGAGATACTTGTGTCATTTTACTTTCCTATGATTAACAATCTGGATTGTTGGGTGAATAATTAAGTTGGGCGTATCATCGCTAATTTCGGGGGTAGATTCCAGCTTTTGAGGCATGATTTTTAACAGATTCGACCTCATTCTAACTTTTATTCATAAAGATTGACTTTTTTCAATCGTTGCCAACAGCTCACTAATCCAGAGTTAACGAGGGTTTGGTCAAAAATCACTCACCATGAATTGACTTTTACCTCAAGGCCATAACGTGCGTATAATGTCGACCCTATTGTAAAACCATGGTCATCAGGAGCAGGAGAGCGACAAATATGATGGTAATTCGTCCGGTAAAAATGGATGATTTGGATAATATTGTGACACTCGCGAGTAAGACTGGTACCGGTCTTACAACATTACCGCACAGTCGAATCCATTTAAAAGCCAAGATCGAAGACTCACTCGCCGCTTTTGACAAAAGTGATGGCGAGCCAATGGATGAATGCTACTTGTTTGTGCTTGAGGATACCGAAACCGGAGAAGTTGTCGGTACCAGTGGGGTGGTCGCTGCAGTCGGCACCCGGCAACCGTTCTATACCTACAAAATGAACACTGAAGTTCATTATTCAAAGTCCATGGATATCTACCGAAAGCTTAACTTTCTTACCTTAACCAATGACTTTACCGGCGCGTCAGAAATTTGCACCTTATTCTTGTCGCCTGACTTTCGTGGGGGTGGCAATGGGCCTCTGCTTTCAAAAAGCCGATTCTTATTCATGGCCCAATTCCCAGGTCGATTTGGGGATCGCGTCGTCGCTGAAATGCGGGGGTATTCTGACGAGAATGGGCAATCGCCTTTTTGGGAGTGCGTCGGCAGACACTTCTTCGGTGTGGACTTTGCCGTCGCAGACAAAGAAAACGGTGAAGGAAACAATCAATTTATTGCCGAATTAATGCCTCACCACCCTGTTTATGTACCGATGTTGTCTGCAGAAGCTCAGAAAGTTTTAGGTGAAGTTCACCCGCAAACTTTACCGGCCGTGCAGATGCTTTACGGAGAAGGCTTCAGAAAAACCGGGTATGTTGATATTTTTGACGGTGGACCGACTATTGAAACCCCGGTTGAAGAAGTCAGAACGATCAAAGAGAGTTTTGTTCTAGACATAACCATTGGCGAAATGGAGACTACGGGAGTAACTAACGCGATAATATCAAATACTCGGTTGCAACAATTTCGCGCGACATTAGCGAAACTACCACCACCTGAGGGCTATAAAATAACCGTCAGTCAAGAATTGGCAGACGCATTATTGCTAAAAGATGGCGAATCAGTGCGTGTAAGATATTATTAATCTTCTTCGTACGACATACAATATGAAGCCGATAAGATTTAAACAATGGCGCTCGTCATTGTTTTCTATAAAGTGAAGGGTCTTCCACTTAACCAAAGTGACCACGTTTGTAATGTTAACCTTATTCATTGAAGAGTATTTTTATGAAAGCTTATGAAGTGAATTTTGATGGTCTAGTTGGGCCTACACATAACTATGCGGGACTTTCGGTTGGCAACGTTGCGTCTCTCAAAAATGCCGATCAAGCAAGCAGCCCCAAACAAGGAGCGCTGCAAGGTTTAGCCAAAATGAAGGCTTTATCTGACATGGGACTCAAGCAAGCCGTCCTCCCCCCATTAGAACGCCCTGATGTCTATGTTCTGCGACAACTCGGTTTTACCGGCAGTGATGAGGATGTCATTAAAAAAGCCTCACAAGAGGCACCGGCAGTATATGCTGCGACTTGCAGTGCCTCGAGTATGTGGACAGCAAATGCATGCACCGTTTCTCCGAGCGCCGATACTCGTGACAATAAAGTCCATTTTACCGCGGCAAACTTATCCAATAAATTTCATCGCTCGATCGAATCACCAACCACTTCACGTGTCTTAAAAGCGATCTTCAACAACGAGCAGTTTTTTGCTCACCACCAGCCGTTACCGTTGGGTGACCATTTTGGTGATGAAGGTGCGGCGAACCATACTCGGTTTTGTGGCGACTATAATCAATCCGGTGTAGAGTTTTTTGTCTATGGTAAATATGCTTTTGACAACTCAAAGCCGGCACCAACAAAGTTTCCAGCGAGACAAACAATGGAGGCTTCTCAAGCTATTGCACGTTTACACCAACTTGATCCGGCTAGGACTGTTTTCGCGCAACAACATCCTGACGTCATTGACGCGGGCGTATTCCACAACGATGTTATCTCAGTCGGTAACCAAGATTGTTTGTTTTATCATGAAAACGCGTTCCTCAATACTGAGCAAGTTCTCGATGACTTACAGGCCGCTTTTAGCGAACAACCACTGCACTTTGTCAAAGTCCCGGTTAATGAAGTGAGTGTCTCAGATGCGGTTAACTCCTACTTATTTAATAGTCAGCTGGTAACTTTATCTCCTGGGCATATGGCAATCATCGCGCCAAGTGAGTGTCATGAAAACGAGAATGTTCGCCGCTATCTTGAGCAAGTCATTGAGTTAGATAACCCAATAAAAGAAGTCAAAATATATGACGTCAAACAGAGTATGCGCAACGGCGGTGGCCCCGCTTGTTTAAGACAACGAGTGGTTCTCAATGATGATGAAATCAAAGCGGCTAACCAGTCGGTTTTTATCAATGATGAACTGTTCTCGACCTTAAACGCATGGGTTGAAAAACACTACCGCGACCAGCTTTCTGAAAAGGATTTAGCAGATCCGCAATTGCTAGTTGAGTCTCGCGCCGCGTTGGATGAATTAACGCAAATTCTTAATTTAGGTTCGGTATATCCTTTCCAGTTGTAAACCGCGCCTTCAAACCCAAAGGCAGGGAATTATCTCTGCTTTTTTTGTATCCGCCCTGTTACTTTTGTTTCTCGTGTGAAACTGTTAGTCTAACTGCCTAAACCATTATAAAAATTAGAGAAATAATCCATGAATTTGACTACTAAAGTTTTAATCGGCATGACTCTTGGGATAATTGTCGGGTTAGTATTTAACCTCTCAGGGATGAACGCTGACGGTAGCTTCGTCAATCACTATGTCGTGAACGGTTTCTTTCATGTCGTCGGTTCACTTTTTGTCAATGCATTAAAGATGCTCGTTGTACCTTTAGTCTTTTTCTCGCTTATTTGTGGTGTTTGCGGCATTGGCGATATTCGCTTACTTGGACGTATAGGTACCAAGTCATTCGGCCTCTATATGCTTACAACCGCAATTGCTATCGCTACCGCGATTATTATCGCTGGTGGAATTGGCATTGGTGACGGCGTAAAAATACCTACTGAGACTAACTTTACCGGTAGAGAAGCCCCACCCTTGTCTCAAGTTTTTATCGATATTGTTCCAACCAATCCAATATCAGCTATGGCTGAAGGTAACATGTTGGCTATCATATTCTTCGCTATTTTGGTCGGTGTCAGCATTCTATTAGTTGGCAAAAAAGCTAAACCGCTGGTAACCAACGTTGAGCTTTGGAACGAAGTCATGATGAAAATGGTAATGCTAGTCATGTCGACAGCTCCCTATGCGGTATTCTGTTTGCTTGGTAAAGCGATTGCTAATTTAGGGCTCGATTTATTATGGGAGTTAGCGGGTTACGTTCTTGTATTGGCCGGGATTTTATTTTTCCACCTATTCGTTACAGTACAAATGGTCCTTTTCGGTTTCTCGGGGTTAAGCCCATTTACTTTTCTGAAAAAGATGAGAAGTAACCAAGTGTTTGCATTCAGTACTTCTAGCTCAAATGCAACAATTCCGGTGACCTTAAGAACAGTGACAGAGCGCCTCGGCGTCAATAACTCTGTCGCTTCATTTACAGTTCCATTCGGTGCGACAATAAACATGGACGGTACCGCTATTATGCAAGGTGTGGCCACTGTTTTTATCGCCAATATTTACGGAGTAGAACTTGGTCTCGTCGGATATTTAACCGTCATTCTAATGTCAGTTTTAGCCTCAATAGGAACCGCTGGTGTTCCCAGTGTGGGCCTATTAATGCTTTCCATGGTTTTTGCTCAAGTCGGTTTACCGGTGGAAGGCATCGGCTTAATTATCGGCGTTGATCGTATCCTTGACATGATTCGCACCGTTGTCAATGTGACCGGTGATGCAGCGGTGACAACTATCGTTGCAAAAAGTGAAGGCAAGCTCAGTGTCGAAGAGTTTAATAATCCTGATGCTGGTGTGGTCGAGCCTGGCGCAACTCAAATCGATCTTGACAACGAACGCGAGATTGCCGAAACCGTTAATGAAACCCATAATACCTAAAGTTTTTAGCAATGAGTAAGTATAAAAAGGCCAGCATTGCTGGCCTTTTTGATTTGTGTCGCTCAATAACAGTTTGGTGTTAACTTTGTAAATTCTTAATCTCTATCGGCGGAATTTTTTCTTCAGATTTTATCCCTAAAATTTTTCGGTAGAAATAAAGCTCTGCGTTAAAAGCAGCGATTATGGTCTCAGCTTTTCTAAAACCATGCCCTTCTCCTTCAAACAATAAATAGCCATAAGGAATCTGTTTACCCTCAAGCGCATCGACCATTAACTGGGCTTGATTCGGTGGTACCACTTTATCATCTTCTCCTTGTAATAAAAGGATAGGACACGATAATTGCGCCGTATGATGGATTGGTGAGCGCGCTTGATAAAGTGCTTTTTCTTTAGGGTACTCTCCAATCATTTTATCTAGATAGCGCGCTTCAAATTTATGACTATCTGACGCCAATGCCTCTAAGTCTGCAACGCCATATCGGCTCATCCCTGCGGCAAAAACATCATGAAAAGTCAGTGCACACAGTGTTGTATATCCCCCAGCACTTCCGCCTCTAATTAACAGCGCTTTTTCATCAGCTTGACCTTGTTCAACTAAAAACTTAGCTGCTGCAATACAGTCTTCAACATCGACGATACCCCACTGGTGACTCAGTGTTTCTCGATATTCTTTGCCGTAACCCGTACTACCACCATAGTTAACGTCAACAACGGCAAAACCTCGGTTAGTCCAAAACTGAATACTTGGATTTAACGAATTATCAGTAAAGCCTGTTGGCCCCCCATGACTCATCACGATAAGCGGTGGTGCAGTGCCCTCTTCACCTTGGAATCGACTACTTTTCGGTTCATAAAAAAACGCATGGCAGTCACGGTCACCAGCTGAAGAAAAAGTGATCGGTAAAGCGACACTAATATCACTTTGTGGTAACGGAAATGGTGATACTTCTGTTAATGCAAAATATTGTTGAGACTTTAGATCCAATCGATAGATCGCTGACTCAACCGCCGGTCCAGCAGCACAAAAATATAAGGAACTCTCATCACCAAGTAATGGCCCCTCAAAATGTTTGAAAGGAAGCGCTATATGCTCGATGTGACCGTTTGTGGGATCGATATGACAAAGCTGCTGTTGTCCGTTTTCAAAATGTAACGCATATAATGACCCATCTTCATTAATCACATAGGTGCCCAAGCCAAACACCCATTGCGGCGTGCCAAAATCGCGATCAATCGGTGTTAGCGCATTTAAAACGCCATCTTGATGAGAATAAATATTGGTCCACCCGTTTACATCACTAATGTAATGCAAAACACCCTGCGGACTCCACTCGGGCTGAAATATTGAGACGCCTTCGCCGCCAGCAACTTTATGCGCCGCATCAAACTGCCCCTCATTATGAAGATCAGCCATCCAAAGTTCTGCGGCATCCCACGGCATATCAGGTTGGTTCCAACAAGTCCAACAGATTCGTTTCCCAGCACGAGTGACTCTTGGAAAACTATAAAAATCAAAACCACGGTGAACAACTGTCACTTTTCCCGAATCAATCTCAATATTAACGAGTTCATTAATGACCTTGTCACTAAAGTGTGTTTCTCTCACTGCATATAAATAGTTTTTGTCAGGACATATTGCGAAGTCTGCAAACCGGTATTCCGCGTCGCTAGATTCCGGCGTGATCGCCCGTAAATCGCCGTCAAAACGATAAAGCCGATTATCAGCTGCGTTGGAAAAATAAATCACCCCATCGCTAACTAAAAAGTCAGCCCCACCATATTCATGAACTTTTGTGCGCACACTGATTTCGGCGGGCAATACTTCTTCGCAACGACTCGCATTTGAACTTCTAACAATGACTCCACGACCATTTTCAGAAGCTCTTACTTCCAACCAATAAAGATAACCTTGATCAACACATAAATGACCATAGCGACGACCTTTCTTCGCGAGAACTTCAGCCGTTAATTCTGATGGCCAGCTACCGTAGGCTTGCATGGTTTTCATAAAGTAATACGATCCTTTTCTCGAATAAGATTTTAACAGTTTGAATTTTGAGCGGGTGACGATCCGAATAACATAATCACTTTTAAATTAACGGAAAAACCATCACCAACGAATGATATATGCGCATTCGTTGAGATAAGACAAGCCTCGTGCAGCGAACTTAGGCTCTTTCTCAATTATATTATTAGTATAGACTGAATTAACTTCTGCAAAAGCAAATAGCGAATCTATTTCTTTTTTCTCCACACTAAACGGCGGTCCAGCCATTTGCGGTTGCGGATACTCAAGCGTAACCAATAACAGGCTCGCATGGGGCATGAGATTAGTCAAATGAGCCACATACTGCTTGCGCATCGATTCCGGTAGCGCGATCAATGCTGCTCGGTCATATATCGCTTGGCAACCTACTAGTTGCGCTGCGCTAAGCTTAAAAAAATCGCCCACTAAAAGTGACAAATGATCATTTTGGTATTCGACAAATTCGCCTAACTGTTGTTTTTTAATTTCAAGTCGATGTTCTTGAAAATAGGCAGCGACCGCTTTTTCACTCAGCTCACAACCAAGGACATACTTGCCTTGATTCAATAAAAACGTCAAATCCGTGGTCTTACCGCACAGCGGAACGAAGACGCCATCGGCTTGGGAAAAAACGGTTTGGTAATACTTTTTTAGTAACGGGTGAACTTGGGCGAGATGAAAACCAATTTCTTGCTTTTCCCATTTATCGAGCCAAAACGACTTATCCATAAAAACTCGCCCTCAAAACACAATCAGCTTTTAAACAGCCGGGATTCTATGCTTTTTTTCCAAACCGCAAGGAACCCTTTCTCGACCGCACCCTGTATCGACAGAGACAAACGTTCCGCTAAAGGCTTTTTGATCTCATAATTGATTTCAAAAACTTCATTGTCTTTTGCGTTATGTAATATGTAGTCATCACTGGTCTGAATTTTATCAATCAACCCGAGTTTTAATGCTGTCGTACCATACCAATGCTCACCGGTTGCGACCTTGTCGATATCGAGAGCCGGTCGGTTTACTGTAATAAACTCTTTGAACAGGTCATGCGTCTCTTGAAGCTCTTCTTTAAACTTCTCTCTGGCTGCATCGGTATTTTCAGCAAACATTGTCAACGTACGCTTATACTCACCTGCTGTATGCTGTTCGTAATCTACATAGTTATTTTTAAGTAAACGATGAAAATTCGGCAGCTCTGCAACGACGCCGATTGAACCTACCACAGCAAATGGCGCAGCAATAATCTCATCAGCTACACACGCCATCATATAACCGCCCGAAGCTGCCACTTGGTCAACGGCGATGACTAACTTCAACTTTGCTTCTCTCAAGCGAGTGAGTTGTGATGCGGCGAGGCCATAAGAATGAACCATGCCACCAGGGCTCTCTAAACGCAGTAAAACAGTGTCGCCCTCTTCCGCCGCGGTAATCACCGCTGAGATTTCCTCTCTCAAATTCTCGACGCCAGACGCCTCAACATCGCCATCAAAGTTTAAAACAAAAATTCGTGACTTTTCGTCTTCTGATTCTTCAGAATCATCGCTGTCTGTGCTTGAGTCGGACTTTTTGGCTTTCTTGGCAGCTTTTTCTTCTTTCTTTTTTTGCTTAGCTTCTTCTTTCTCTTTCTTCTTCTTTTCTTTTTGCAGCGCCTTATAGTCTTCCTCGCTCATTATCTCTTTGAGCAAGTCATCTTTAATCTCTTCAATTTCATCGGAAAGGTTATTGACCTCAAAGCTCCCCTCTGTGTGTTTCTTGTGTTTTTGACTCGCGTTCGCAGCTGCACCGACGACCACTAAAATAGCGACAACGATAGTTATCGCTTTGAGCAAAAACATCCCATATTCACTTAAAAATTCCAATTATCACCTCTAAATCTTTACTCACTGTGCCCTGATGTGAGCTCAGCCCTACAAAAACCGGACAATATTACGGGAAAAGCCAAGACTAATAAACAAAAAAGCCCCCACAATGTGGAGGCTCTTTCGCAAAGACTTATCGCCTTAAGGCAATAGTAAACTTGGATCGCTTACTAACACTGCTTTGCTTCCTGGAGGAGAAGACAAGAATGAAGCAATTTGAGTCTGTATCTCCACAGTCACTGCAGGGTTATCTACCGGTGACAATGGTGCTGCGTGACCACCTGCATTAAAGCGAGAGAAGAAACGCTCACCAGCGACAAATCCTGGCTCTGAAGCAGTCAAGTTCGCTAATCCTAAGTAGGCTGCCAGCGGCGTTGTACCCGACTGAGGCGCTGTCGGAACAAAATTAGGAATAACGACATCTTCTGCGTTCTGGATCATCAATGTCGGAATGCCATTAGTCACCGCAAATGCAGAAGTACTCGCCGGATCCATCGTGTCGATTACCGTTTGAGTCACGAATAGGAATAAGTTGTAATCCGGTGTACCTGCTTCAACGCCAGCCGCTGCCAAGCCAGCTCTAATAGTCGGCCCAAAAGTCGGCGAAGCATCAAGCATTAATGCAATACCACTACCCGGGTTGGCAAGTACCGCTGACTCAACATAATCCGCGTGGCCTAAGAAACCTGTACCGATAATACCACCGAGCGAATGCCCCATAAATTTAACATTAGTCGCATCGAAGTCAGGCGTTGTATCACCATCGATATCCATAAACGGGATGGCTTTCTCTAGCGCTAACAAATCCAAGATCGCTTGGCGACCGTTGTCACGCGACATCAACAAATTAGTGAGATTGATAGTGTGAGCACCAGAGCTGTCTGGCGTACCATCGGGACCAGGAGCGCCAGTCGTGTTGTTAACATAGTCAACACCAAAGGTTCTCTCACGAACGCCGCCAGCTGCATAATCTTCGAAAATTCCAAGTGCGCCACCTGAAGCCGCTTGAAGGCCTTGGTGAACTGGATTATCTACAGCGATACCATGGATCGGTAAATCCATTGAAACAACCGCAGTACAAGTTGGCGGAGCTGCCATAGTATCGGCGATACCCAGCATAGCGGTACGGTTAGAAGTAATGCCGTGCTGGAAAATCATCACAGGGTAGCCATTATCCGGCTTAGCACAACCGAGAGTCTCTTTAGGCATAGAAACTAACAGTGGTACTACTTCCTGGCCAGTTGCTGCTGGAAGCGGATTAGCATAAGTAGTGACGTCACCGGCAAATGGGTTAGGAATCGAACCACCTGCACCATCAGGGAAAGCAGCCGCTCCGCGGAAGAAATCGTCGAGTACTGATGTTGGATTGGCAACACCTGGATGGCTTGGATTACCTAAGCTGTCAGGTGCTGTTAAAAAATAAGTTAACCCAAACTCACCCTTATATAAGTCAGCAGCGCCAAGACCGGTAAATGGGGTTGTATCGGTGAACAGCGAACTAAAGCTTGTGTAAGGCGTGCCACCAGCAGCGAGGAAGCCGTCGATGTAAACTAATTTAGCGGTTGAGATCACTTCGCCCACTGATTGAACGGTAAATTGGAAGCTGACGGTAATGTCTTCTTTAGGTGTACCGGCCGTATTCGCTAAACGCTCCATTGCGTTAACCAACTGACGTACTGGCTCTAAAGCTGAAGTTGGACCACCAGGAGGGATCGGCTCTTCGCGTTTCGCCACATTATATTGACCATCAGGAACTGTCGGGTTGCCGCGTGCGTCAATAATACCGTTAGTGGTAACCACCATATAGCTCGCTTGCTGAATTAAAGGTCGTAGCGGAATCACTGCAACCGTTTGTGGACCTGCATAAGTCGCAACATAATCAACCCCAGCGGTTAGTTCTCTAACAATGCTGGTCGCTGCGCCAGTTGGAACAGGGATCCCAGTTCCGGGAACAGCTTCAGGTCTGTCCGTTTGTATTTGATACATTTTGACCGTGCTACCAGGAATAACCGTTTGTGGATCGATATCCGTACCGTCGTTATTTCTGAAAGCAAAAGAAAATGGTGCCGTCGCTGACCAGCCGTCAATCGAGCTGGCTGCAACCAAAGGATCGCCAAAATTGGTCGGGTCGTCTACTGGCGGGTTAAGTGTTAGGTTGGTAGTCCCAAGGAACAGTAAATCATTCGGTAGCGGTATATCACCAGTTGCAACAGAATAAACGGGTGACGTTAAAGATGTGCTACCTTCTCCTCCGGATCCAGCAGTACCACCAGGAATAACCGGTTCTTTTGGACCATCACCACCACAGCCAGCAATACCTACCAAACTTGCTACGGTGAGTCCCAAAACGAGCTTTTTCATGTATCTCTCCCAATAAGGCGAAATTTAAGTAATACGAACCCTTTAACTACGTCTAATCGAAAAGCTATTTGAGTGACTCCTTCTCACAGGTCACTCGATGCATACGAATGTATCAACGAATTGAATTTAGGTCGCTTATCATTATGTTTTATCGTATCAAAGTGGCGTCGTTACTTAGTTTGCCACTAGTCCAGCCCCAATCCTACTCATAATCGACCTCATAAGGCAAGTGTTCAGACCAGTTAAATGTGATAAATCGAATTTTTCAGTCAAATCCGCAATTTAGGGACTTGTTTGAGCCTTCTACATCCAATTGAATTGTCGCGCCGCACAAAATTTACAAGTCGTCGCTAATTTTGAACCGTTTAGAATAGATCTAACTTTTAATCAGAACTAACACCGTAAAAAGAAAGTCAAAGATCGTGATTAAGTTTTAGTCCGTTGCTTGGCTAAAGTTTGTCAGAGTTAGTTCAAAAAATTATTTAATTTTTACAATTCTCTCAGGCAATTTTTAGCGAAGCCGACTAAGCTTAAAGTAAGGGCGAATTTTGTAGAGGGAAGTGTCAATTTTCGCCGCCAGTTGGGGCAGCTAAAACAACCTTTTTCGTTGAAAGCCCTGTTAAAGCTGTCTCAGTTTGGCAAACATACTTTCCGTTGGTGAAACTAGTTCCAAATTGTGGAGACAGTAATGAGTATTTTCAATCAGTACCAGCAAAGATATGAAAGCCAACAAGAAGAAGAATATAGCCTTTCTGAATATCTAGACCTTTGTAAAAAAGACCCTTCTGTATATGCCAACGCGGCCGAGCGAATGTTGTTGGCAATCGGTGAACCCGAACTCATTGATACCTCGAAAGAACCCCGACTGAGCCGCTTATTCTCGAACAAGGTCATTTCGCGTTATCCCGCATTTAAAGACTTTTACGGGATGGAAGACGCAATTGAACAAATTGTGTCCTACTTTCGGCATGCCGCTCAAGGGTTAGAAGAAACGAAACAAATTCTATACTTGCTCGGTCCTGTCGGCGGCGGTAAATCATCGCTCGCTGAAAAGCTAAAAAGCTTAATGGAAAAAATGCCTATATATGCGATCAAAGGGTCACCAGTTTTCGAATCCCCACTAGGCCTTTTTAACCCCGATGAAGACGCGGATATTCTTGACAAAGAATACGGCATCCCCAAACGTTACTTAAATTCTATTATGTCGCCGTGGGCGGTCAAACGACTTCATGAATACGGGGGAGATATTTCTCAGTTTAAAGTGGTTAAAATTCTTCCTTCAATTCTTGATCGAATTGCCATTTGTAAAACGGAACCTGGCGATGAAAACAACCAGGACATCTCTGCCTTAGTGGGCAAGGTCGACATTCGTAAACTCGAAAATTTTGCACAAAATGATCCCGATGCCTACAGCTATGATGGTGCGCTGTGCCGAGCTAACCAGGGGCTAATGGAGTTCGTCGAAATGTTTAAAGCGCCAATTAAGGTGCTTCATCCATTACTGACTGCCACCCAAGAAGGTAATTTTAATGGCACTGAGGGAATGAGCGCGATGCCTTTTCAAGGCGTCATACTGGCTCATTCAAACGAATCGGAATGGACAAGTTTTAGAAACAACCGTAATAACGAGGCATTTTTAGATCGCGTTTTCATCGTGAAAGTTCCTTACTGTTTACGCGTCAGCGAAGAGGTCAGAATATATCAAAAGTTACTCACTCATTCCTCGTTATATGAAGCCCCTTGTACTCCCAACACGTTAGAAATGCTGGCACAATTTAGTGTTCTCTCAAGACTCGTAAAACCGGAGAATTCGAGCATCTATTCTAAGATGAAAGTTTATGACGGCGAAAGCCTCAAAGATACTGATCCAAAAGCTAAGTCCTATCAAGAGTACCGAGATTACGCAGGCGTCGATGAAGGCATGAATGGCTTGTCAACGCGATTTGCATTTAAAATCTTATCGCGTGTCTTCAACTACGATCAAACCGAGATTGCGGCTAACCCGGTGCATCTGCTTTATGTTTTAGAACAGCAAATCGAAAAAGAACAATTTCCACAAGAAACTCATGACAGTTTACTCGCTTATATTAAAGAGTTTTTAGTTCCCAACTATGTCGACTTTATCGGCAAAGAGATTCAAACCGCTTACCTCGAGTCTTATTCAGAGTATGGCCAAAACATTTTTGACCGTTATGTTACTTATGCTGATTTTTGGATCCAAGACCAAGAATTCAGAGATCCGGAAACAGGCGAGAATTTCGACCGCGCGGCACTCAATGAAGAGTTAGAAAAAATTGAGAAGCCCGCGGGAATATCCAACCCTAAAGACTTTAGAAATGAAGTCGTAAACTTTGTTCTCCGTGCGCGTGCAAACTATCAAGGTAAAAATCCAAAATGGACTAGCTATGAAAAGTTGCGAAGCGTCATTGAGAAGAAAATGTTTTCCAATACCGAAGACCTCCTGCCCGTTATTTCGTTTAACGCTAAATCGTCGACGGAAGACAGTCAAAAACATGATGACTTCGTCAATCGAATGATGGAGAAAGGTTACACAAGAAAACAAGTTCGCTTGTTATGTGAATGGTATCTTCGTGTTAGAAAATCATCTTAGTAGGTCATATTGATGCAGGTAATTGATAGGCGCTTGAATCAAAAAAATAAAAGCACTGTCAACAGACAGCGCTTTTTAAGGCGGTATCGCAAGCAGATTAAGCAAGCGATTACTAAGCAAATTAGCCAACGCGGCGTGACCGACATTGACCAGAATGAAAGCATTAGCATTCCGACTAGGGATATTTCAGAGCCGACATTTCGGCACGGCGGCGGTGGCGTAAAAGAAAGAGTTTATCCTGGTAATAAGGAGTTTTCGACTGGCGATAGAATTAAACGCCCGCCACCAGGCGGTCAAGGAGCGGGACGACGAGCGAGTGACAAAGGAGAAGGTGAAGACGACTTTGCTTTTGAAATTTCCAGCGACGAATATATGGAAATTTTGTTCGAAGATCTTGAGCTCCCCAACTTAAAGAAAAACAAACTGAAGAAGCTCATTAATTACAAGCCAATACGATCAGGTTTTAATACTGATGGTACGCCTTCTAATATTGATATTGTGCGTTCTCTTAAAGGCTCGCTAGCAAGACGAATCGCCAGCCAGTCACCGCTAAAAAAAGCAATCAAAGAACTTGAAGCGCAACTTGCTGAGCTTGAAGGCTCAGAGAATGCCGAAAAGAAAAAAGCGCTGCAAGATGAAATTTTAGCGCTCAAAGAACGGTTAAGAAAAGTTCCATACATTGACTCTTACGATCTGCGCTATAAAAACTTCGATAAGTTACCGCAGCCAACCACCAATGCAGTAATGTTCTGTTTGATGGATGTTTCAGGGTCTATGGACCAACAAACAAAGGAGATGGCAAAGCGATTTTTCATTCTCTTGTATATGTTTTTAAAGCGTACCTACAAAGATGTGGAAGTCGTTTATATTCGCCATCACACTCAAGCTAAAGAAGTCGATGAGCAAGAATTTTTTTACTCCCAAGAAACCGGCGGAACTATCGTATCAAGTGCTTTAAAATTGATGCTAGAGGTTGTCAATGATCGCTACCCATCCAGTGACTGGAATATATACGCTGCGCAAGCTTCGGATGGCGATAACTGGAACGACGACTCGCGAGTTTGTCACAAATTAATGCAAGACAAATTGCTCAAGTTAGTACGTTATTATACCTACGTCGAAATCACCCAACGAGAACCTCAAAACCTTTGGCATGAATATGTTCGACTACAAGAAGCCCATGATAACTTTGCGATGCAAAAAATCACGGAGCAGAAAGATATTTATCCGGTATTCCGAGAGTTTTTCCAAAAACAATCCGTCTAGTAGGAGAATTCATTGGCGAAAGTAGCGAAAAGGAATAAACCAATTTCCACCACCGCGGATTGGACATTTGAACTCGTTCAAGAATACTACGATGCTATCGCTGAAATTGCTGCGGATTTTAAACTCGACACTTACCCGAACCAGTTGGAAATTATTTCTGCAGAACAAATGCTCGATGCCTACGCGAGTGTCGGCATGCCAATTGGTTACAACCATTGGTCATTTGGTAAGCATTTCATCTCGA
The DNA here is from genome assembly GCF_007004765.1 of Aliikangiella marina. GTDB lineage: Bacteria > Pseudomonadota > Gammaproteobacteria > Enterobacterales > Kangiellaceae > Aliikangiella > Aliikangiella marina. The sequence continues at coordinate 1,252,643 of NZ_VIKR01000002.1, read as the reverse complement.
ATGAACAAAGCTATCGACGCGGCCGGATGGGGCTGGCCTATGAAATAGTGATTAACTCAGATCCTTGTATTGCTTACTTAATGGAAGAAAACAGTATGATGATGCAAGCACTAGTGATGGCTCACGCCTGCTTCGGACATAATTCCTTTTTCAAAGGCAACTATCTTTTCAGAACTTGGACGGATGCCGAAGCAATCATCGATTATTTGGTTTTTGCTAAAAATTTTATTGCCCAATGCGAACAACAACATGGTGTTGACCAGGTTGAAAATATCCTCGACTCTTGCCATGCACTCATGAACTACGGCGTTGATCGTTATAAGCGCCCTTACCCCATTTCTATGCGCGAAGAAAAGCAGCGGCAAAAGGATCGAGAAGAATTTTTGCAATCACAAATCAATGAGCTGTGGCGCACAATTCCTGCTGCTGAACGGGATAAAAAAGACGAAAATCGACCTCGTTTTCCCGCTGAACCTCAAGAGAATATTCTCTATTTCATCGAAAAGAATGCGCCACTTATCGAACCCTGGCAAAGAGAAATCGTTCGGATTGTGCGTAAAATCGGTCAGTATTTCTATCCACAAAGACAAACTCAAGTCATGAATGAAGGATGGGCTTGCTTTTGGCACTACACTATCATCAACGAGCTGTACAACCGCGGCCAGGTAACAGATGGATTCATGCTAGAGTTTCTTCAAAGTCATACCAATGTCGTCGCACAACCAGATTTTGACTCGCCCTATTTCAATGGCATCAATCCTTACGCGCTCGGCTATGCGATGATGATGGATATAAAACGTATTTGCGAAGCGCCGACTGAAGAAGACAAACAATGGTTCCCAGAGTTTGCTGGTAGCGACTGGCGAGAAACTCTTGAGTTTGCGATGAAAAATTTCAAAGACGAGAGTTTTGTTGCTCAATTTCTTTCACCCAAACTCATCCGCGAGTTTAAGTTTTTTTCAATTTTGGATGATGACCAGCAAAACGAGCTTGAAGTCGCTTCAATTCACGATCCCTCGGGTTACCGCCATATTCGTCAAAAACTTTCTGAACAATACAATCTCAGTATGAATGAGCCCAATATCGAAGTGTATGATGTTGATATCAAGGGCGACCGCTCGTTGACTCTGCGCTTTACCCCCCACAATCGAGTCCCACTTGCAGAAAACACTGAAGAGGTCATTAAACATTTGCATCGATTATGGGGTTTTACAGTGAAACTTGAATCACATGATTCCGAAGGCAGCGTGAGCGAATTAGCTCGCTGCCCCGCCAAGAGCAGCGAATAAACCAGCGCCGATTAGATTTTATCAATTTCCTTCAAGGAATTGAGGTCGGCTCTCATTTCGGCCCATAGTTCGCCACTTTTTCGGCCATAATCCCAAATCGCTTCGTTCAGCTTATTGACGTCATGTTCTAAGACAAGTTTCGACATCGATTGATAGTAATCTTTGGCGAGCGCTCGCGTGTTGGCATGACTGAAATAAAACCGACCAATTCGATAATAAATATTACGGAAGCCGTTGAGCATTAGGACGTAAACAGGATTTTTTGAAAGTTCGGCACATTCATGTTGTACCTTCCAGTCGAACTCGATGTAGGCTTCGGCATTTTGTTCAACCTCGTCGACCTTTGCCATTATTTCTGACATCTTTTCAGCGTTTTCTTTCATCGCAAAACGCATGTAGACGCTACCAAATTGTGTACGAGTATCGAGCAATTGATCCGCTAGTTTTAATGAACCCGCATCATCAAGACGCGTAATGGTTTCCAGAATATGTAACCCAGCAGTATCCCAAATATTATTAACTCGCGTTGGTTTACCATGCTGAATCGTCAACCAGCCATCACGCGCAAGTCGCTGCAATACTTCCCGCAAAGTGGTTCGGGTCACACCTATCAATTCAGACAGCTCTCTTTCCGCAGGCAAAATAGTCCCCGGAGAAAATTTACCATTCCAAATCGAGTCGACAATATACTCTTCAGCGAAAGCAGCCGGACTTCTAGCTGTGATAAGGTTGCTCATTCCGTATTCCTGTAACTATCTGTTTTCCAGTGAACCTTCCTAAAGCGCGCTATCGCTTCGTTAAGCGAACCCAAGCGCTGCCTGCACCACCAATTGAAAGGATTTCCTTGCAATGCTAATTCAGTCAAATTCCACTGGTCTGAGTAGTTGCAAGGATACGCGTTTTCCTCAATGAAGGCAAAGGGGATTCGATAATTGAATACTCAACTTGTTCGTTTTTTAGTCAGAAGCTCGAATTTAAATGTATAAGTTCAATTTATGACTGACTTGTTAAGCCACTTAGCCATTTACCAATCACTTTTAGTAATAGGAAGTATCAAATCGCTGGGCAAAAATCTCGTTTAGGAATAAAATGCGCCCCATTTTTGCGACACCCCTAAATTTAGAAGTTAAGGAAAGACGATGAGTCACTCACTCCCCAAGGCTTTTGTAGAAAATTTCCTCGGTAATGCTCCCGTTTGGTACAAATTCACTATCTTCGCCTTCCTCGTGATTAACCCAATTGTTGCATTTATGATCAATAAGTATGTGGCTGGATGGTTATTAATCATTGAGTTTATTTTTACATTGACCATGGCACTGAAATGTTACCCGCTGCTACCGGGCGGTTTATTAGCGATTCAATCAGTTTTTATTGGCCTGACTTCACCTGAAACGGTCATGCATGAAGTTGAGGGAGCCCTGGATGTCATCTTGCTTTTGATGTTTATGGTAGCCGGCATCTATTTCATGAAAGACTTGCTATTATTCATATTCACCAAAATGCTATTAGGCATACGGTCAAAAGTCGTCCTGTCGCTACTTTTCTCGCTTGTCGCTGCGTTTCTCTCCGCCTTCTTAGACGCCTTAACCGTGACTGCGGTGGTTATCGCAGTCGCCGTCGGCTTTTACGGCATTTACCATACAGTCGCCTCGGGCAAGAAATTTACCTCAGATCATGATCATGGAACTGATGATGAAATTCATGATCTGCATCGAGAAGATCTTGATGCGTTTCGCTCTTTCTTGCGAAGTTTAGTCATGCACGCTGCAGTGGGCACTGCCTTGGGAGGGGTTTGTACACTCGTTGGGGAGCCTCAAAATTTGCTGATCGCGAGTAAAGCGAGTTGGGAGTTTAGCGAATTCTTCATTCGCATGTCGCCAGTCACTATGCCCGTTTTAGCCGCGGGGCTCATAACAGTCGTTGTGCTAGAGAAAACCAGTTGGTTCGGTTACGGACAAATACTGCCAGAGAAAGTCCGACACGTCATGGAAGAATATGCTGAATACGAAGCGGGCCAGAGAACCAGTAAAGACAAGGCCGCATTAGTTGCCCAAGCTATCACAGGGATTTGGTTAATAATCGCGCTGGGGCTTCATTTGGCTGAAGTAGGGTTAATTGGACTCAGTGTTATTGTGCTCGCCACTGCCATGTGTGGCATCAATGAAGAACATCAAATCGGTCATGCCTTTGAGGAGGCACTGCCTTTCACCGCCTTACTCACAGTATTCTTCGCTATTGTCGGCGTCATTGCTGACCAAGCCTTGTTCAAACCAATTACTGATGCTGTCTTGGCGATGGAAGGCGATACTCAAGTGGCCATGTTTTATATCGCCAACGGAGTATTATCAATGATTAGTGACAACGTATTTGTTGCCACTGTTTACATTAACGAAGTCGCTAAAGCGGCACTTGACGGCACAATATCGCGGGAAGTTTTTGATATGCTTGCCGTCGCAATCAACACAGGAACGAATATTCCAAGTGTCGCAACCCCAAATGGCCAAGCCGCATTCTTGTTTTTATTAACCTCCGCATTAGCGCCCTTGATCCGATTATCTTACGTGAAGATGGTTATAATGGCATTTCCCTATACCATCGTAATGAGCCTTGTTGGTCTTGTTATGGTGATGACTACACTTAAGCCACAGACGGATGCTATGACCGAAAATGGGACAATAACCCAGCATTCAATCGAACAGCTTTGCACCGCGATGAGTGGCGAGTGGAAAAACGATGCTTGCATTTTAGATGGCGCTAATCGCGCAAGCCACTAACCAGGCCAACAACATAGTGATGACTCGACGATTTTTCAGGGCAACTTTAGTTGCCCTGTTTAACCGATACTTTTATCGAGATTTTTTCGTAAAAAACTAGCTTTATCAAATTGTCAGACTATCTCAACCAACACGAAGAATTAAATTTTTTTGATAAAATATTATTCTAATTCATCAATTGGCATGATGCAGCCATAGTTATCTGAGTAAGCATACTGTCCCGCTTCTAGGCCGACAACATAATCTGACAACCAATCAGAAAATTTGGCCGCGATTAATTCTCTCTCTGCTGAGTCATGCCACATGGTAATAATTTGTCCAGGCTGACCGGCTTGTGCTGGGTCCATGTCGATACAAAAATGATCACCCGCACCATTATAAGTAATTGGGATCCATTTGAGATTCCACCAATTATTTTTAACTCCATCATCGGGTTCAGATGAAGCACCATCGAAGTCCCCGCCTTCAAGCAAATCTTTCCATACGGTCCATTCATCAATAATGCGATCAGTGGAGAGAAATTCAACACCATCAAATACCCAACCCGCGTTTCCTGCCTGACCATTAACGAGCTTTAGGCAGGCAATATAATCGGCGGGTAGTTTTACACCGATGGTTGCTTCTAAGTCAGCAATCACTTGCTCAGTTGCTGGGGGGTTGAGGTCGGCGTACCCCTCTGGATAATTCACTTTCAGCCAGGCTATAAACCGTTTAACTATTTCTTCCATTGTTTGATTGTTTCACTTTAATTTGTATTCGGTTTTTAATTTTTAAAGCAACCTATCTCAAGTCACTTCAACATTCTCACCAGCAAGTTTGTGCAAACTTTCTCCATCTACACGTTGCACGGTCCATTCATCCATTCCTTTGGCACCGATGCTTCGATAAAAGTCGATCGCTGATTGGTTCCAGTCAAGCACCCACCATTCAAACCGACCACAATTGTTTTCTATAGCAAGTTGAGCAAGGTAACTTAGAAGCGCTTTGCCGATTTTTTTGCCGCGCATTTCAGGAATGACAAAAAGATCTTCAAGGTACAACCCTGGCTTTGCTAAAAATGTGGAATAGTTATAAAAATACAGCGCAAATCCTACCGGTTTATTTTCATATTCAGCAATAATCACTTCTGCGTATCGCTTTTCGCTAAATAAAGTTTCACGGAGCTGTTCGCGAGTGGCAACAACTTCGTTAGCTAATTTTTCATATTCTGCCAACTGCAAAATAAAGCCGTAAATCAACTCAACATCTTTTTCCGCCGCTGGACGGATATTAAAGGGGCTCACTTACAATTTCCCTTGCAACGACAAGTTTACATGGTCAAAGTCTTCACCAACTTTGGAGTCGTTTTGTGGACCATAAAGACTTACCAGACAAATCGCAGCACTTGCCAAGATGACGCCGGGTATCATTTCATAAAGTCCCGATAATACGCCAAGGTTGGCGCGAAATTGAATCCATAAAATGACCGTGACTGCACCAATCACCATTCCCGATAAAGCTCCCCACATCGTCATTCTTCGCCAAACTAACGACAGCAATACAACCGGCCCAAAAGCAGAACCAAATCCAGCCCACGCATTAGCAACCAAGCCGAGTACTTTGGAGTCTTTATCCATAGCAATAAATAACGCTATTGCAGCTACAACTAATACCGCGATTCTGCCAATTAATACGAGCTCTTTTTCAGAGGCATGTGGCTTAATTAAACCGCGATAAAAATCTTCTGTTACTGCACTGGAGGACACCAAAAGCTGCGAATCTATCGTGCTCATCACCGCAGCTAAAATAGCAGCTAATAAGAAGCCGGCAATCCATGGGTTAAACAGAACTTTGCTCGCCAAAATAAAAACTTGCTCCGAGTCATTCGCTAATATGCTTGCTTGATCAGTGTTGTTAAAATAGGCAATACCGAATAATCCAACAGAAATGGCGCCAAGCATACTAAGGCCCATCCAACTCATTGCAATACGGCGAGCACCGTGAACTTCTTTAATCGACTTAGCAGCCATAAAACGGGCAAGCAAGTGAGGTTGTCCAAAATAACCGAGCCCCCAAGCCATTAACGAAATAAACGAAACTGAAAACAAATAATCTGTTGCCGATTGCCCAGCAAACCATTGAGACTTAACACTACCGGCAGCTTGATCCATGGACTGCCCTATCGCCATTGCATTGTCCAATCCACCTAACTCATACAACATTACAATCGGCGCAACAATCAATGCAGCAGCCATTAGTATTCCTTGTACCATGTCAGTCCATGAGACCGCTAAAAAACCGCCGATAAAGGTATAACTAATGATGACGATCCCACCAACAAACAAAGCAAGGTGATAATCCATCGCAAACGAAGCCTCAAATAATTTGGCGCCTGCAGTCAACCCTGAAGCAACGTAAACGGTGAAAAAAACCAATATAATTGTCGCGCTGACAACTCTGAGTAGCTTAGTTTCATCCCGAAAGCGGTTGCTAAAATAATCAGGCAAGGTTAATGCATTATCGACATGCTGCGTATAAACCCTTAATCTCGGCGCCGTAACTTTCCAGTTGGCGTATGCGCCTAAAATTAAGCCAAAGCCTATCCAAGCTTCCCCCAAACCTGAGGCATAAATTGCGCCAGGAAGACCGAGTAATAGCCAGCCACTCATATCTGAGGCACCGGCACTAAGCGCAGTTACCCAGCGGCCTAAACGTCGCCCCCCGAGTATATAATCAGATAAATCACTTGTCTGGCGATAAGCATGCACACCTATCCCCATCATCATAACCAAATACAAAATAAACGTGACCAAAGTCGCGGTATGTTCCATTAGGTAAACCTCATTGTTGTTATTATTAATTACTTTTTTGTTATTGTATTGAGCCCATTTCATCGACTCGACTGATTTTTTTAAACTTACTACATCGCTTCAACGATTAACGATTGATTAAATACTACCGATAATAATTCGCTAAAAAGGCTTCAAAACTAATCGAATCTGCTTGCTCGATCTCTGCTTGTCTTTTATGAGAATCCTGCGCTTCATTTTCATAAAAAGCCAACCTTTCTCCGTCAAGTGGGCGTTTGGTAAAGTATTCTTTGTGCGATTTGGATAGCCCCATTGCATATTGAAAAAAGCCATCTTTTCTGCGTTCAATCTCACTGACAATTTTGCCAGAATAAGTCGTGTTTAAATCACCAACTTGGTCTTCGAGCTGTTGCAATATATCGGCATGATCTTGCGTGTCATAGGCACTATCCAGTAGCTCTGCAAATGGCTTTAATTGTGAGAGTAAGTTCGATGCAATGTCTTGCATGGGAACACACTGATTTCGATGTGTAAGGCAAACATCTGGATGTCGCCCTTTTCGCACCACACAACGAAAATTCTCTTGGTACTCACCCGTTTCTCGCTGGTAAAGAGGATCTGACTTAGAAAATAAACAAGCCAATAAAAAAGTATCCATAAAAGCGATTTGAGATTGATCGATACCGATTGGTGAAAATGGATTCAAGTCCAGCGCTCTTACTTCGATGTATTCAACGCCTCTATTGCGAAGCGCTTTAGTCGGACGTTCCCCTGACTGGGAAACACGTTTGGGCCTGATGCTACTGTAAAACTCATTCTCAATTTGCAAAATACTATCATTTAGTTGGATGTATTCGCCGTCTTTTTTTACACCGATTTCTGAGTAATAAGGATCAGCAGTTGAGATCGCTGACTCTAAACCGGCAATGTATTCATCGAGAGAGTTATAGCTTATATTAAGGCGGCTTTGAACTTTGTTTTGATAACCAAGATCACTCATCCTCAATGAAGTTGCATAGGGTCCATAACGGGTTCCAGGAACGAGTTCATCGAGATCGATATTTTTGTTTTTAAGGAAACTTTCGCAAAGCGCTGGACTCGCACCAAAGAAAAGCGGAATCACCCAAGAATGACGTAAATAATTACGAATCAATCCCATATATTTCTCGGAGATAAAATCTTGCAACGCTAACTGCGATTGCTCTTTTTCATGCAATGCTGTCCAAAATGATTGAGGGAGCGAAAAGTTATAGTGAACACCAGCAATCGTCTGCATAAACCGGCCATAACGATATCCTAATCCGAGTCGGTAGATTTCTTTCATCTGACCACTGTTCGAGCTACCGTATCGAGCGATTGGAATATCTTCTTCTTGTCCCATAACACACGGCATGCTCATTGCCCAAAGAATTTCATTATCGATGTTCTGGTAAACGAATTGATGAATTTCCTCTAAATCTTTCAGCGGTTTCAAGCGATCACTTGACGCGGTAGTTATAAACTCTGGAAGTGCTTCTGAGTAATCCGTCGTTATAAAGGCGTTGGTTAAAGTTGAGCCCAAAGAAGCCGGATGAGCATCGGGGGACAAATAGCCATTTGGCAATATGCGTAAGCTTTCTTTTTCAATTCCACGCTTAATCCCGGTAAAATGATGACTCAAGGACTTCACTTCTTCGAGATCAGGTAAATCTAAAATCGACATATGTACTCACTATTAAACTGAAACTGACGGTATAGGCTCGATTTGTAATTGGTTTGAATCGGCAGATAATCCAACATTGGGCGCTTTTCATAGGCTCAGTTGCTCAATAATCATAGAAAGCACTTGCCGACGATTCACAAGCTCCAAATGAAACCAGCTGACAATGCAACGAGGTACCGAAATTGAATGGGCTTAGTGTGCGACGTTGAAGCCACAGGGTCAAGTCTTCAAATGGTTATCTCCAAATTTATCACTTTGATTTCAGTAACACTTTGTTAATCTGAGAAATTTTCCTCAAATGACATCGACTTCTGTTACTATCAATTAAACGGCACAGGCTAAGGGATAGAGCAATCAATCGTTCAGACTTCAAGGACCATTTTTCCGGACATGCACAATCCTATGCCAAATATCGTCCAAATTATCCCGATAAATTGTTCAAGTTTTTAAGCCACTCTGCGCCTTCGACAGACATAGCCTGGGATTGTGCGACCGGCTCAGGACAAAGCGCAATTTCCTTAAAAACGTACTTTAAGCAAGTTTTTGCTACCGATGCGAGTGAGCAACAAATTGCTAACGCAAAAAAACTCGAAGGTATCGAATACCGCGTCGCGGTCGCTGAAAACAGTGGCCTTGCAACAGGAAGTTGCGATCTCATATGCGTGGCCCAAGCGGCACACTGGTTTGATCTCAATCAGTTTTACAAGGAATGTGACAGAGTATCGAAACCGGATTGTCTCGTCGCGCTATGGTGCTACCAATTGTTTAGTATCTCTCCCGCAATCGATGAACTGGTTTTTCGCTTATACTCGCAAGTACTCGGCGACTTTTGGCCAGCAGAACGTCGTTTAGTCGAGGATGGCTACGCAAGTATGCCATTTCCGTATAAACCGCTAGCAACGCCAAAATTTTCTATGACGAAAGATTGGGATTTAAATACTGTAATGGGCTACCTGTCGTCTTGGTCGGCCTGTCATCGCTATCAGGCAAGTACTGGCGAAAGTCCGCTGACATCATTCAGTGAAGAGATGAGTAAATTATGGGGGCCCTCAGACCAAATAAGATCGGTAAACTGGCCGCTTCATTTGAAAGTGGGCGTTGTTAAGTGACTCGATGATGTTGAGTCCCCTAGTTATCAAATATTAGGCATTAACTGTGTGACGGTGGCTGGGGGCAGTATTTCTCACTATCGCAAGCAGTTCGGCCTCAGCAGGCGAAATATCACACGCTTCAACCACTTCTTCAATGGTCGCTCCCCGAGCCAGCAGAACTCCAGCTTGATCATAAGCGCGAGCATCGGTTGCAGAAGCATGCGATTCTTGTTGAACCGACTCAACATGCGCGATTTCTTTAACCACTTTGCGGATTTCTCTTCCCATACCCAAGTGCCCGCTATTCATCGCCCTAAACTGGTTAGACAGTTGCGCGACTTGGTTTCTGAGCGTCAGATTATCTCGTTTGACTTTAATTAAGGCAACAAAGGTTAACATGACTATCACCAGCGTAACCCAGTTAAACACCGGTACCGACGATACTATCTCTATCAACCCTTCCAACATAATTGCCTCTCAATATTCCCGCTCAATCTGTGGCGGGTTTAATAGTCTAAAAAGTCGAGTTCATCCCACTCTTCTTCGCCAAGCAGTTTATTCAAATCGACCAATATCAGGAGCTCATTATCGCGATGTGAAACCCCTTGAATAAATTTAGCTGATTCTTCATTACCGACATTAGGTGTCGTCTCTATTTCTGACTGCTTTAAATACACAACCTCCGCGACCGCATCAACCAGTATGCCAATCACTTGGTGACTGGTTTCGATTATTACAATACGGGTGTTGTCAGTTATCTCAATTGGAGGTAAGCCAAATCTTTGACAGGTGTCGATAACGGTAACAACATTTCCCCGAAGGTTAATAATCCCAAGCACATAAGGTGGCGCCCCAGGGACAGGTGCAATATCAGAGAAACGCAATACTTCTTGAACCTGCATCACGTTTATTCCGTAGGTTTCATTCGCCAAGCGAAATGTCACCCACTGCAATACTGTATCGTCTTCGCCGTCTTTATTGGCTATTATATTTTCATCTGCAGCCACGTCTGATGTTCCTATTTGTCAGATTTTTGTCGGATCAGCCTAATTTCTGCGTTTAGCTAGAATGAAGGCAATAATTATACCAATTCGTTAAATGTCGATTTTCCACCCTACTCGGCTCAAAAAATCTCCGCTTAACGCAGGCATTTCTTGTATAAATATAGTCAATTTTCAAGAAGTTGCGTTTTTTTGTCGTGAAATAAAACAATATATTTTGCTTATATCAAAAAATTGACGCTTGACAGTGCCGAGACTTATAAGATACCTTTGCCCCATGAAAACAATAAATGTACACGCACACAACATTTCTACTCTCTGGTGGCACTGGCAAAACTAGAGGGTTTTCTGGCGTATACGCGATTTGTAAAGAATTTGAAAACCCGTTTGAGCAATCTAACGGGTTTTTTTATGTCCGAATTGCCGCTTTAAACAACGAATAATTAATCTTGTTCTAGAAATAGCGAAATTAAATAAATAGACGATTAAAATCATGATTAACAGACACAACAATATTCATACAGCATGGTGGTGGCACTCAGATACTTTGAGTGGGTAACCGATGCTGTCTAAAAAAGACGACTTTTTGAAACCCGCTCCTTCAAGCGGGTTTTTTTTTGCTTAATTTGACGGAAAGAAACCGAATTTTTTAATTACAGATTGAAGATATTATTAACTTAGAGGATAAACCAATGATTATCGTATTAAAGCCAGAAGCAACAGAAGTTGAAGCCAAGGAAATACTCGCGCAGATTGAATCTGTCAATTTGAAACCACTGTACATGCCTGGAACCGAAAGAATTGTCCTTGGGGCATTAGGCGACGAAAGGATCCTCAATAACCTCAATATCGGCGCCCATCCTATGGTAGAAAATGTTAAACCTATCTTAAGTACTTACAAACAGGTCAGCCGCGAACTGCAAAGTCACGACACTCAGGTGCAGTTTGGCGATGTGACGATCGGCGGTGGCTCCTTTGCCATAATCGCAGGCCCTTGTGCGGTCGAAAACCGAGAGCAAATTTTCAAATCGGCCGAACTCGTTAAAAAATACGGTGCAGTAGGCCTTCGCGGTGGCGCTTTTAAACCCAGGACCTCACCATATAGTTTTCAAGGATTAGAGGAAGAAGGTTTGCAGCTGCTTCAAGAAGCCTCAAAAGAATATGGCCTTCCGTGCGTAACAGAAATAATCGATCCGGCCCACGTGGAAATGCTCGAACAATATGTTGATGCTTTTCAAATTGGTGCCCGAAACATGCAAAACTTCAAATTGCTTAAAGCAGTCGGTCAGTCTCACAAACCCGCTATTTTAAAACGCGGAATGTCTGCGACCATTGAAGAATTACTTTTAGCTGCTGAGTATATTTATAACGAAGGCAACCAAAACGTCATCATTTGTGAGCGAGGGATCCGTACATTTGAAAAAGCGACTCGCAATACTCTCGACTTGAATGCAGTCGCCTACATCAAAACCAAGAGCCATCTTCCTGTTATTGTTGACCCTTCACACGGTACTGGTATTAGGGAGCTTGTCGGCCCTATGGCAAAAGCAGCTGTCGCTTGCGGTGCCGACGGAGTGATCGTCGAAGCCCACTACAACCCACAAGTCGCTTTATCTGACGGCGCGCAATCGCTCGATGAGGCTCATTTTGCAAAACTGATGAATGAAATCAAGCCATTTATTCAAGCTGCAGGTAAGGTTGTTGCATAATGTCATCGATCAACGTGAACCAAGCAAACTTTGGTCAAATCAAGACCATTGTTAAAGGAGTCGACTCCTTGCTCGAGCCTGTGGAAATTTTTCGCAGGCTCAGCTTGCAAGATACAACGACCCAAAACCGGATGCTTTTGGAGTCGAGTGAAATAGAGTCTAAAGAGAATGTAAAAAGTATTTTGATGCTGGCTGCAGCACTTCGAATCGAATGTAATGGGCGACAAGTCGTCCTGCAGTCGCTATCAGAAAATGGTTCAAATGCGTTGAAACATATTGCACAAATGGTGAACTATGACGAACAAGTCCAGGAGTCAGTTTTAGCTCAGGGGGATCCCAAAGGTCTCCCTAAGCTGACAATTCAAATTGCGCAACAACAACCGAATCTCGATGAAGATTCACGTCTAAAAAGCGCCTCACCGATCAATATTCTGAGATTAATCAAAAGCGCTTTTGTCGCTAATACCGCTAATGAGTTTTCATTATTCTTGTGTGGTGTTTTTGCTTTTGATTTTATCGCGACATTTGAGCAGCTTCCAGAAGTGACAGACGGTCAAAATAGCTGTCCAGACTTTGTCTTCTATCTAGCCGAAACCTTATTGATTATTGATCATCAGAACAACTCAAAGCGATTGATTGGCAATCACTTCTCTGGAGAGGAACAGGATAAAACCTATTTTGATTTATCCCGAAAATTTGCTGAGTTTGAGCTTAAAATAAATCAATTAGGAGCAGAAGAAAATAACCAGATTGTCGGTATTCAATCCGATGATAAAAATCGCTTAACGTTATCAGGCAATAAAAATGATGATTCCGACAACGATTCCCAAAACGAGCAAGTAACGGTTAATCTTGATGATCAGCAGTTTGCTCAATTAGTTGAAAAGTTGAAAGCAAACATCGTCCAAGGGGATATTTTTCAAGTAGTGCCCTCTCGAACTTATTCGCTCAACTGTCAATCAACTATAGAAGCATACCGCCAACTCAAGTCCGCTAATCCGAGTCCTTATTTATTTTATATGCAAGACCAAGCTTTCGTGTTATTCGGCGCTTCACCGGAGAGCGCGCTGAAATATGATAGCCAGTCTAATGAAGTACTGCTCTACCCGATCGCTGGTACTCGCCCTCGCGGCAAAAACAGTCGCGGCGAAATCGACTTAGATCTTGATGCAAGAATTGAAGCAGAGCTTAAACTCGATCAAAAAGAGCTTGCTGAACATATGATGCTGGTCGATCTCGCACGAAATGACATTGCGCGAATAAGTCGTCCAGGGACAACACATGTTCCGCGTCTTTTAGCCGTTGATCGATACTCGCAAGTTATGCACCTCGTATCGTGCGTTAAGGGATTACTTAACCCCGAATTTGATGCTTTACATGCTTATCAGGCATGCATGAATATGGGAACATTAACTGGTGCGCCCAAAATCAAGGCTTCAGAATTAATTCGACGTTCAGAACAAAAACGCAGAGGCAGTTATGGCGGTGCGGTCGGATATTTGAATGGTCAAGGCGACATGGATACTTGCATTGTTATTCGCTCAGCGTTCTGCCGAGATAACCTTGCCTATGTTCAAGCTGGTGCGGGAGTAGTTTTCGATTCTGACCCACTCATGGAAGCCAAAGAGACAGAAAATAAAGCTTTAGCGGTCATCAATGCGATCAAAAACGCCAATCGGATCTGCCAGCAAACGGGATCAAATATAGTTATAAAAAAGACTCAAACCGAGGGGAACAGCTAATGAGTTTACCCTTACAAATAATTATGATCGACAACTTCGATTCGTTTACTTATAACCTCGTAAACCAATTTCGAATGCTCGACGCTGAGGTTGTTGTTTTTAGAAATGACACACCGATTGAATCAATTTTTACTGAGAGCCGGTTAGCAGATAAACAAACCATCATTGTGATTTCTCCTGGGCCAGGTAATCCAGATTCTGCGGGTATTTCTCTTCAAGTGATCAAAGCGTATGCCGGCCAACTACCCATTCTAGGCATTTGTTTGGGTCATCAATCCATTGTACAGCAATATGGCGGAAAAATTGGTCAAGCAAAAAGTATTGTGCATGGGAAGGCTGACCAGATTATTTATGATGACACCGATCACCTTGCAGCAACGATTTTCGAACACTTGCCAAAATATTTTCAAGCTGCTCGATATCACTCATTGGTCGCAGAGGTCACTCCCGATGATTTGGCGGTCATCGCAACCACAAGCGACCGAGAAAAAGAAGTCATGGCTGTCGCGGATCGCGAAAAAAAGGTTTTAGGTTTTCAATTTCATCCAGAATCTATTTTAACCACTCAGGGCAGTCACTTATTACAGTCCTCTATTCAGTGGTTACTGAGCGATGAAACGACGACAAAATAAGAAAGAGAAACAGAACGAATTTAAATTAAATGAGTAAATAGCGATGAAACAACAACTAGCACAATTGTTCCAAAAAGAGAATTTAACTAAAGATGATGCAGAATCAATCTTCGGCGAGTTTGTTAGAGGCGAACAAGATCCTATTACGATTGCTGCGTTTCTTATTGCATTGAAAATGAAGGGGGAATCTCCTGAAGAAGTAGCTGGAGCCGCGCAAGCGCTTAGAACGCAAGCAAATTTCTTCGATAAGCCAGAGTATAGCTCTGCCGATAGCTGTGGCACTGGGGGAAGCGGAAAACACACCTTAAATATTTCAACCTTAGTGTCACTTCTGGCTGCGACTCATGGTATTAAAATGGTTAAACATGGAAACCGTTCTATATCAAGTAAGTGTGGCTCTGCCGACGTGTTAGAACGACTTGGGATTAAAATCGATATGGCGCCAGAGATCGCTCGCAAGTGTCTTGACGAAGTTGGCGTAACCTTTCTGTTCGCACCGCAATATCACCCGGGCGTTAAACATGTTATGCCAATTAGAAATCAACTTGGTACGCGTACTATTTTTAATTTGCTTGGGCCGCTTATTAATCCAGCAAATCCAGAATTTCAGTTGATGGGAGTTTATTCTCCCGAATACTGTTATGCTGCAGCGGAATCTCTTCGATTATCGGGTTGTAAATCGGCAATGGTTGTTCATAGTTGTGGATGTGATGAAATCACCCTTGCAGGCTCAACGGTTGTTGCTGAATTAAAAGACGGCGAAATTCACGAGTACGAGTTATCGCCAAGTGATTTTGGGCTTCAACCGGTTCCTTTAGATGCACTATTTGGTGGCGAACCAGAAGAAAATGCGCGTCAGTTTGTAGCCGTATTAAAAGGTGAAGCGGATCCTGCAATAATCGATACTGTCGCAGCGAATGCAGGCGCTCTTTTTTATGTAGTTGGCAAAAGTGCGACAATTAAACAAGGTGTTGTCGATGCGAAAGCCGTTATTGAGAGCGGTAAAGCATTTGAAACGCTCCTCTCTCTCGCTGAAGTTAGCCAAACGGAGGTCGTAAATGCTTAGTCCTGAAGCGAGCAAGCGCAATGTGCTCGAAGAAATTGTTAATCATAAACGCGTCGAAGTCGACCTGAGAAAAAAGCGCAAGCCACTGGTAGATTTTAAAGCGGAAATAAAACCAAGTGAACGCAGCCTTAAAAAAGCGCTTAGCAATCAAGCGTCTGACTTTATTTTAGAGTGTAAAAAAGCATCTCCCTCTAAAGGGTTGATTCGCGCCGATTTTAATATTAATGAAATACTCGACCAGTACAAAGACTTTGCTAGCGCAATATCGGTATTAACTGATAATCGATATTTTCAAGGTGACTTTGAATATCTTAAAACGGCGAGCAAGCGGGTTGACCAGCCCATTCTTTGCAAAGACTTTTTTATCGATTGCTACCAAGTATACGAAGCTCGTCACTATGGCGCTGATGCAATTTTGTTAATGCTTTCCGTATTAGATGATGAGACTTACAACAGTCTTGCGCAAGTTGCCGAGTTTTTAAATCTGGATGTGCTAACCGAAGTGCATGATCAATCAGAGTTATCCAGAGCGCTTGAACTGGATGCAAAGATAATTGGCATTAATAATCGAGATTTAAAAACACTAAAGATAGACTTAGCAACAACTGAAAAGCTTGTTAGTAAAGTCGATAAAGATGTAATTCTTATCTCGGAATCTGGTATCGAAACTTATCAAGATATCAAACGCTTATCACCTTTGGTCAATGGCTTCTTGATTGGTTCATCTATTATGGCCCAAGCTGATATGCGCAGTCATTGTAAATCACTATTGTTTGGTAACGTTAAAATTTGTGGTTTGAAAACGCCTCAAGATGCAACCGCTGTTGACAAGCACGGAGGTATATTCGGAGGCCTTGTTTTTTATCCAAAATCAAAACGCTATATCGAGCTGGACGCGGCTAAACAACTAGTATCCACAGCTCCACTGAAGTACGTAGGTGTTTTTGTCAACGAATCTATCGAAAAGATTGTGAATATTGCACAAACACTTTCGCTATTCGCAGTTCAATTACATGGCGATGAAACTGCAGAATACATTGCCGAACTAAAGTCGAAATTAAATCAAGTTCAAATTTGGAAAGCCGAACGAATATCTGATGAAATTCGCTTTATCAAAAATCCAGATGTAAACCGATATCTTTTGGACACAGATTCTAGCACTTATGGCGGGTCTGGACATACCTTCGACTGGCAGTTACTTGAAACGATTGATTGCACGCAAGTAATGTTAGCTGGTGGTATCAATTTAAATAATGCAGTAGACGCAGTATCGAAAAATGTTTTTGGGATTGATCTCAGTTCGGGTGTTGAACACGAGCCGGGATTAAAGAGCGAACAAAAGATCGCGCAATTATTCCAAAATTTAAGAGTATAAAAGGTAAACTAATGACAAAGTTAAATCGCTATTTTGGGGACTTTGGTGGAATGTATGTGCCGGAGCTACTAGTTCCAGCTCTCACTCAACTCGAAGGTGCTTTTATCGAATCTCAATCGGATGAGTCTTTTAAAAAAGAATTTTCCGACTTACTCAAAAACTACGCTGGGCGTCCAACCCCGCTAACGCTTACCAAAAATCTCTCTCCAAACGATAAAGTTAAAATCTATCTAAAACGAGAGGACCTTCTTCACGGTGGCGCACACAAAACTAACCAAGTTCTTGGTCAAGCATTGTTGGCAAAACGAATGGGAAAAACAGAAGTAATCGCTGAAACTGGTGCTGGCCAACACGGTGTGGCAACGGCGATAGCCTGCTCACTTCTGGGGTTAAAATGCCGCGTTTACATGGGGGAAGTGGATTGTCAAAGACAACAACCCAACGTTTTTAGGATGGAGCTCATGGGGGCCAAAGTTATACCTGTGACTTCAGGAAGTGGGACATTAAAAGATGCCTGTAATGAAGCACTCAGAGACTGGTCTGCTACTTATAAAAACTCCCATTACCTCCTCGGAACCGCAGCGGGCCCTCATCCATTTCCAACAATGGTGAGAGAGTTTCAGAAAATGATAGGAGAAGAAGTTCACAAGCAGATTCTCGAAGCTGAAGGTCGTTTACCCGATTACGCTATTGCTTGCGTCGGTGGTGGCTCGAACGCCATCGGACTTTTTGCCGATTTGCTCGACAAAGAAACAGTAAAGCTAATCGGGGTAGAGCCGGCGGGTAAAGGTGTTGACACTCATGAACACGGTGCGACCTTGGCAAAAGGAAAACTTGGTATTTTGCACGGCGCCCAAACCTATGTCATGCAAGATGACGATGGTCAGATAGAAGAATCCTACTCAATATCGGCAGGGTTAGACTACCCTGCCGTAGGCCCTCAACATGCTCACTTAAAAAATATCGGTCGTGTTGAGTACGTATCAGCAACTGACACAGAAGCCCTTGAAGCATTCCAAACTTTATCAAAGAGTGAAGGAATTATTCCAGCGCTGGAGTCGTCACATGCGTTAGCCTACGCATTAAAGCTTGCAGAGAAAGCTGATGATGGAACAATAATCGTCGTCAATTTATCGGGACGCGGCGACAAAGACTTGGCTCATGTTCGAAGCGTTCTAAAGCCTGAAGATACTATTGATTAGTCCGCAGCCACTAGGAAAAGATTATGACTGACAGATACCAACAATGTTTTGCTAATTTGAAATCCAATAATGAAGGTGCATTCGTACCATTTGTGATGCTCGGAGACCCTAATCTCGATTTATGTTATCAAATCATAACAACCCTGATTGACAGCGGCGCAGATGCGCTGGAACTCGGCATTCCCTTCTCCGATCCAATCGCTGACGGGCCGGTAATTCAAGCAGCGGCAATAAGAGCTTTGGAAAACGAAGCCACTGTGGCTCGATGCTTTAATCTAATCGCCAATATTCGAAAAGACTATCCACAAATTCCGATTGGCTTATTAGTTTACTCGAACTTAGTCGTTGGCAACTCTGTTGATAACTTCTATCGACAAGCGAGCGAATCCGGTGTTGACTCCATTTTGGTTGCAGATGTACCGACACTTGAAAGCGAGCGATTTATAAACGCAGCCAACAGCAACAATATTCAACCAATATTTATCGCCACCCCTAATGCTACAGAGGAAACTTTAAAAAAAGTTGCTCATCTCGGTGCCGGCTACACCTATCTGCTAAGCCGTGCTGGAGTAACAGGAACCGAAACACAAGCAGAAATGCCGGTTGAAGGGATTATCGACTCCTTAAAAAGGTTTGGCGCTCCGCCGAGTTTACTTGGATTTGGTATATCATCTCCCGCTCAGGTTAAGCAGGCTATAGAGTCAGGTGCCGACGGGGCGATAAGTGGTTCTGCAGTTGTCAAAATAATCGAACAACACAAGGACGATCCCGCGACTCTATTAAACAAACTTGGAGAGTTTGTTGAAGCAATGAAACAAGCAACCAAGTCATCAATCGTCACTGGTTAATCGAGTTTACTCACTTTTAAACTTAATGGACTAGTTTTCTTAAATTGAAAAGCTAGTCCCATTTCATGTCACTTCCACTTTGTTTCACATGCATTCTTTTGGACGCGTTATAGTTGCTTGAAAATGAAAGTCGGCTTTGAACAGACACAAATCAATTTCACTCGTTTCCTGCCGTGTTCACCTCGTTTATTTACAAACCGTGCTTTATTTTTGCGGTTTTGCGTTTTACTTCAGTGAGCCAAAGCAAGCAGAACAACTTTATTTATTCGCAAATATTCACAAGTGATTTCCGAGTAGAGATTCACATCGAATTTAAGGCTGTGTCACCTCGATAATTTCTTTAACGCGCGTTAACCCCATCGAATTTTGCAGAATTAGTCCCGATTAAGATTGAATTAATTGGTAATCTGAATTAGTTTAATAAAAAACAATCACTAGGGAGTGATAAGATGTCTGGAAAAATAGCCTGGACTGATTTGACAGTCGCTGACGCGCAATCAATCCGAGATTTTTATTCTAACGTTGTTGGCTGGGAACCCGAGGCCGTCAGAATGGGTGAATATGATGACTTTAATATGGTTGCACCAGGCAGTAATGAACCCTCGGCAGGTATTTGCCATGCTCGCGGGAGTAATGCCGATTTACCCCCTGTTTGGATGATTTATATTACCGTCGATGATTTACAAAAGTCGTTAGAAGAATGCCAACGTCTTGGAGGTAAGGTGCTCAAACCACCAAGAGAAAATAGTCAATATGCTGTCATCGAAGATCCCGCCGGCGCAATTTGTACCCTTTACCAGCAGTAGAACAACTATTGATTGAAGATGATCAACAATAATATCAGTAAACCATTACCTGCTTCAGCTGTGCTAAAACCAATGAGTATTACTCTGCTTATTCTTATGTTTTTGCAGGGATGTACTTGGTTACTGACCCCAAACGTCAAAACAGCGCTTCTTCAATTAGAACAAGGCGCGTATAAACTCGATCCTAGCCACACTTCAGTTATTTTTAAGGTCAGCCATCTAAACCTTTCTACCTACGTCGGACGATTTAACGAAATGGATGCGAGCTTAGAGTTCGATCCTAAAAATATAGAAAAAACTCGTTTAACCGCTTTAGTAAAAACCGCCAGTATTGATGTCAACAATCAATCGCTAGAAGAAAGTCTGACGGGATCGAGCTGGTTTGACGCTGAGAAATTTCCAGAGGCTACACTGAGAACAATTTCGGTCGAAGAAACGGAAACGGCTAATCAATTTATTTTTAACGCAGAACTGACACTGCTTGGTGTTTCGAAAACAGTCGCCTTAACATCAACCTTTAATGGTGGTGCTTATAATTTATTGACTGGATACTACACCCTAGGATTTACAGCCGTGGGAGAAATTAGTCGCTCTGATTTTGGTATGGACCAGTATATACCAATGGTTGGTGATACTGTCGCGATCGAAGTGTATGCTGAATTCTTAAAGCAATAATCGTAAAACTCTCAAACTGAATTCAGCAATATCTTACATTGATTCTCGCTGAAAACTGGCATTCAGGCTTAGTTAACCCTGAGATAATATCAACTATTGGTTACTCATGGATTGAATTAATGTACAAGGTCGTTTTCCCGTTATCGCTTGCTTTATTATATTGCTCACCAATGACACTGGCTGCAGCAACGAATAAAGCCCCCAAATTACAACTAGCAAAGGTTTATCAAAGTACCGTAAATTTAGATCAATTTTTTGTGAGCGAGAAGTTGGATGGGATCAGAGCCTATTGGAACGGCAAACAGTTAATTACTCGCTTTGGTAACTTGATTTACGCCCCAAAATGGTTTACTGACTCTCTACCAGCGGTACCGCTTGATGGTGAGTTATGGGTTGGCAGAGGACAATTTGAAACGGTCTCTAGCATTGTCAGAAAGCACATCCCAGACGACGGAGAGTGGCTGAGAGTCAAGTTTATGGCATTCGACCTTCCGCATAATTTAGAGACTTTTGCTAACAGGACTAACAAACTAAAACAACTTATTCGCGAAACCAGTGTCAGACATCTCGAGTACGTTGAGCAATTCTCAATTGAAACCCAAGAGCAGTTAGATTCTGCTCTTGCAGGGATTGATGCTATCGGAGGCGAAGGGTTGATGCTTCATCGTGCCAATGCTTTGTATCAATCTAAAAGAACAGATGATTTATTAAAAGTTAAATCTTATATAGATGAAGAAGCGATCGTTCTTAAACATCTCCCTGGAAAAGGGAAATATAGTGGCTTAATGGGGTCGATCCTGGTCGAGACTAAATCCGGCGTTAGGTTCAAAATCGGTACCGGATTTAGTGATCTTGAACGAAAAAACCCACCTTCTGTCGGGAGTGAGATAACCTTTCGCTATCGGGGTAAAACGAGTCGAGGCGTTCCAAGGTTTGCTAGTTTTATGCGAATACGGGATGAATTCTGATTGCCTTTCACTTGAATCTCCATGAGAGATACAGCATTAAATAAAATCCTAGGGTGATCTGTATCAAGTAAAATTCCAATATTATCTACCCATCAAAAGGTACTCATACTACACTTATCTTATTCTTCAAATGGCTGAGAACTCAATGTTTGTTGCCTAACCGCCAGTACTTAATGCTTGGTGCTTTAGCTAAAAGCTAAACAGATAACACGCTTTCTAAGTTTCCTTTGGCTTTATCGACTAATACAATTTAGTTGCTGTTCTTTTCTGAGTGCTCGCACTGATAGAATCGTGTCGTTAAAAAAGCTGTCATAGCGATTAACAATGGGACCAAGATAATGGAACTTTCTTCCTTGCCATTTGAGCAAGAAGACGAATTACTCTTGCAAATCGCAAAAGATACTTTAACTCGTCTAAAAGGCGATACACTTCACCTATTTGAATCAAAACCCGACGAAATCCGTTCGCGGCTTATCATCAATAATTCATCCGATCACCTAGATTCTATTAGTTTTAAAATCACTATTGATAGCCCTTTAAGCTTGCGGCAACAGCATTTTGAATGTTATTCAGTTCAAGAAAGTAATGATCCATTTATTAAACAGCTTGAAGCCATTAACGCGGTCTATTTACCAATCTATAATGCACTAGATAAACAACTAGGCAGTCTTGTTTTATCTTTTAAGGAAATCACTGAAACTCCAGCTCAATCGGATATCGAATTAGAGACCAATGCGCTTATCTACTTCTTTCGTGCATACCTACTTCAGGAGCAACAAATTGATTCAGATTATTTGCTCCTCGAAATAGCGCAATTTGCAAAGATTGGATATTGGTATCGAGATATGGTGACTGATCGCGTGATTTGGTCGAAAGAAACATTCGAGATTTTCGGTGAAGTTCCCTTCTCGTTTCACCCAACCGTCGATCAATACTATGAATATCTCCATCCAAATGACTTTTTGGCAATGAAAGAAGCCGAAAAAAATAGCGTTTTTAATAAAGTAAAGCTGAACATTGACCATCGAATTATTTTAAAATCTGGTGAGGTAAGGTGGATTCACTTACAAGGCCAACTACGTCGAGACAGACAAGGAAATCCGATTGAGTTTTTCGGCATGGTCCAAGACATAACAGAGCAAAAAGAAAAAGAGCGATATCTCAAAGAGATTTCACATACCGACTTCCTAACAGGACTTAAAAATCGTCGCGGATTTTTAGATTTTCTCGACCAGACTATCGCTAACTCAACGCAATCTCATCAACAATTTTTTGTTACTTATATCGACTTAGATTACTTTAAAGAAATTAACGATATTTACGGCCATGAAGTGGGCGACTTTGTACTCTCTCAATTTGGTAAACGGCTCATAGCTGCAATACCCGAGAACGCTCAATTAGCCCGTATCGGCGGAGACGAATTCGCCATGATTACCCACGATACTGAAGAGCATATGATTACAATCGACAAAATATTCAATGCGCTCCGCTATCCATTTGAACTCAGTGATATTGAAGTGACCATGTCGGCCTCAATGGGCAGTGCAATTTTTCCTGATGACGCACTGACTGCGACCGGATTATTGGCACTTGCTGACGACGCCATGTTTTTTGCAAAGAAAGAAGGTAAAAATAAATTTAGATTATTTGAACCAGAGATCCAGTCATCGATTGAACGTTCTTCAACCATTAGAAAAAAATTATCTGAAATATGCGGAAGTCATTATGGTCTTTCGCTGGCTTACCAACCAATCATAACCCATGATAACAGCCAATATAATCACTTCGAGAGCTTGCTCCGCTGGCATGATGATGAGTTAGGTAGTATTTCTCCGGCAGAGTTTATACCAATAGCAGAAGAGTCTGGGTTGATACATCATTTAACAGATTTTGTTGTTAAACAAGTGGTTAACGACCTTCAAGAGAAAGTCTCGCGATTACCTGACGATGTCACCTTCAGTATTAATATTTCCGCATTCGATTTATCAAAGCCGAGTAATGGTTTATCGACGCTTTATGATGCACTCAATAGTAACCCTAGTTTAGCCAAGCATATCAATGTTGAATATACTGAGACCGCATTAATGGAAGATGAAGCACTAGTATTAAAAAATTTAAATACTCTTCGTGAGAAAGGCATTCGTATTGCCCTAGATGATTTCGGAACTGGTTACTCCTCAATGACTCATTGCCATCATTTTCCAGTAGACATCATAAAAATCGACCGCTCTTTTATCCATGACTACCACTCAAATGTCGCGTCAAGGAATATTGTTGATTGTATATTTTACATGGCGGACGTAATGGGCCTGGATATTATCGTTGAGGGCGTTGAAGACCAGCAAACTTGTGAGTCGCTAAAAAGTAAAGCTTTTGGTATGCAGGGATATTTTTTTGCGAAACCGGAACGGCTAGAATCCTTTCTACAATCATCAGACTAATTAATTAAACTCATTAACGATTAATAAAATCACTCATTTAAATGAGTGATTTTTTAAGTCGCTCTAAGTGAAAGGTTGCGGCATCTTTTTTATCTTGTGAGCGCTCGTAGTACATCCAGCACCAAGCGGCTACAACCCAAGAGCGAAGAAGTCTCATTGTTTCTAGCAGCTTACTATCAAATTGAAAGCTTTCAAGCGCCGTTTCAGGAAGAGAGGATAAATCCCATTCCACCGGACCATAACACACAGACTCGAAGTCGCACCATAATAGTCCATTCTTGGTGTTCAAAATATTTCCTAGATGCGGGTCGCCATGTAGCGGTTGATATTCTTTGGTAGGATTTTCAACCTTCCAAGCGATAACCTTTTCTATCAAAGCACCGCCAATATTTGTAAGAAAACCATAGTCTCTCGATGATAGAAATGTTCGGTCTTTAAAGCCTTTTAAGTGATTAAAACACAAATTGATATCGTCTAAGTAATTAGGAAGTGGCTCTCCATAACTTTTCAGATACTGATGACATGCGCTAAGCGACTTGCCTACCTCATAGTGAAGGACTTGCTGCTTTGTCAGCGTTTCAAAACGTAAAAGCATTATAAAGCTGTTATCTATTTTATAGGGTCCAGGTTCAATTCCTTGGGCAAACTGAACCACAGGCGCACCACAATCAGCTAAAAAGCTCGCTACCCTAACCTCTCTATAAACTCGCGAGCTATCATTAAAACTTTCATCAAAAAGCTTTACTCTCGCTAATAAACTTTGATTGACTCGAATACAAATATAACTAGAGTCATTGATAACCTTAGGAGCCTCAACCCGCAACCCCAAATCGCTTGAAAGGCATCTAATGAGTTCAAGTGCTTTTTCTTGGCGGTTATTTTTTGCCATCCCAATAGTTTATCCATCCCACTAACAACACAATTACCCTTCGGTCGATTCAACTAAGCAATATCAGTTTCAAAGGAATTTTCAGCGATAGCTTGGAATCCAGCAGCCGCTAATTTGGGATAATGCTTTTTAAAACTTTCAAATATAAATTCTACAGGTACATCGTCAAACGTCCCGTGTTCCTCTAAGTACTCCATATGCTTTTTACCATCTTTGGTGAACTCTTGAAATACCGCGTCAGTTTCACCATCCCATTCAAGCGGTTCAACATTAAACTTTTCACAGAGCTCTTTATTGAATACGGGTGTTGTTTTGATCCATTTGTCATCTAAATAAACTTCGGCATATCCATGCATTGCAAAGTAGTCTGTACCGATCATTTCAATAAATTTTTCACTCGACAAATGATTCCTCACATCAGCCAACCCAAGTCGTGCTGGAATACCAAACTTGCGGCAAAGGGCAACCATAAGACCCGCCTTGGGAATGCAGTAGGACTCCCCTTTTTTAAGTGCATGACTTGCTTTAAAACTTTCTTCACCATATCTAACGATGTATGGATTATAGCGAATGCTGTCTCTCACAAGGTAGTAAATACTGATTGCTATCTCTTTGACATTGTCACCTTCTACTCTCATCGCGAGGTCTCTGACTTGATCAGAATTAAAGTCAAAGTAACGGGTTTCTCTTAAATATTCTTGCATAACAAATCCTATCCTTTAATCATACTGTTTCACTACAGATGAGTTGATTAGCTGATTAATCTCATCTTGATTTAAGCCAATCGACGTTAAAACTGCTTTAGTGTCTTGACCAAGCTGTCTACCTAACAAATCCTCAGACCGTTGTGAGTCAAGTTTAATGGGGCACGCTATTTGAGGAATTGCATTTCCGTTCTCATCCATTATATTTTTAATCATATTCCGTTGTTGAAATAGATCACTGTCTGCTGCTTCACTAATGGTTAATACTGGCTCAACGCAAATATCTTTTTCAGCAAACTTTTTTTGCCATTCGGCAAACGTTTTTTTCTTAAAGACTTTCGCGATATCCTGTTTAAGTTTAGTTTGCTCACTATCGATATTAGCGGCTCGTATCGCCCAATGCGGTTTACCTATAGCGGTAAAAAAACTCAATGCGAACTTAGGCTCTAGCGCACCGACAGAAAAAAAACGGCCATCTGAAGTTTGATAATAATCATAGAATATTCCACCGTTGAGCACCTCTTTACCCAACAGAGGATCTCGACGAGTAGCTAAAGCGCCGGGAGCAAACAGACTATTTAAAGCTAATGCAGCGTCACTCATGCTAATATCTAAAAACTGACCATGCCCACTGACGCCTCTTGCAATAACCGCGGCAAGAATGGCCATCACAGCATGGTGCGAACCTCCAGCAATATCTGCTAACTGAGTACCACTTAAAACCGGTCCCGTATCGCTGCGACCGCTATAACTTGCAAGACCACTTAGCGCTAAATAATTGATATCGTGACCTGCTCGATCTTTGTAGGGCCCCGTTTGCCCATAGCCTGTAATCGAACAATAAATAATTTTCGAGTTGATTTTTTTAACTGAGTCATAATCAATACCTAACCGTCGCATTACACCAGGTCGAAACTGCTCAACAATAATATCTGTTGATTTTATTAGCTTTTCTATGATGGGTTTGGCTTCCATCTGTTTAAGGTCGATCGCCAAAGACTGCTTGTTGCGGTTAATCGATAAATGGGCGTACGAGCGCTCGTCATACTTTGGAGCCATCTCTCGCATTAAATCCGGTCGCTGCGGCGATTCTATTCGAATCACTTCAGCACCCATATCAGCGAGCAACATCGTCGCATAAGGGCCCGGCAACAATGTAGAAAAATCTAATATTCTAACGCCCGTCAAGGGCCCTTTAGATAAATCAACTTGTTCCATAAGAATTAAATATTCCTAACTAGTTACTCAACAAATCGCGCGCGATAATGAGCTTCATCACTTCACTAGTTCCCGCATAAATGCGCTGAACTCGTGCATCGGCCCATGCCCTTGCGACGGGATACTCCCACATATATCCGTATCCACCATGGAGTTGCAAACACTCATCGAGTACTCTGTTTTGAACCTCAGTTGCCACTAATTTAGCTTGTGCTGCAGTAACCGCATCTAACTTTCCTTGAATATGTAATTCCAAACAGCGATCAACAAAAACTTGGGTCGTAGCAACTTCAGTAGCAGCATCAGCTAAGGTAAACTGAGTGTTCTGGAATGCCGCCACAGGTTGACCAAATGCTTGACGTTCCTTCACATATTCAACAGTTTGCTTAAGAATAGAGTCGGTATTAGCTATCGCATTAACGGCAACCGATAAGCGCTCTTGCGGCAACTCTTCCATAAGATAAATAAATCCTTTATTTAACTCGCCGAGCAAGGCCGACTTAGGTACGCGCAAGTTATCAAAAAACAACTCCGATGTATCCTGAGCTTTCATACCTATTTTATGAAGATTTTTACCGCGACTAAATCCTGCCATACCCGCTTCGACTAAAAATAAACTCGTTCCCTTAGCCCCCGCTGATGGGTCTGTTTTGGCAACGACAATAATTAGGTCTGCCATTTGTCCATTAGTGATAAAGGTCTTAGAGCCATTAATTACATACTCATCACCGTCAAGCACCGCGGATGTTTTTACGCCTTGTAGATCAGATCCCGCTGCAGGTTCAGACATAGCAATCGCGGTAATAATTTCTCCGCTTACTGTACCAGGGAGATACTTTTGTTTCTGCGCTTCGGTACCAAGTCGGATAATGTATGGCACCGCGATATCGGAGTGGAGTCCCCAGCCTATCCCGGACAACCCAAAACGTGCTACTTCTTCATCAACAATTGCATTGTATCGGAAGTCAGCGCCAACTCCACCATAAGCCTCTGGTACTGTTGGAGATAAAAATCCTTGTTGTCCTGCTTTCAACCATAATTCACGAGATACTTGACCATCCTTCTCCCATTGCTCGTGATACGGAACGGCCTCGGCTTGGAGAAATTTTGCTAACATATCTCTAAACAACTCGAGCTCACTGTCATAAACTGTTCTTGGAATCATTTTTAAAACCTCTCACCATTCTCGGCTTTTTCGATTAATAGCTTTGGCGGCGCAAATCGCTCACCATACAAATCTTTGAGCTGGTTAGCTCGTTGAACAAATTCTCGCAAGCCATATTGGTTAATATATTGAATAACACCACCAGTCCAGGCCGGAAAACCGATACCAAATATCGAACCGATATTGGCATCACGTGTTGTCTTTAGTACTGATTCTTGTAAACACCGCACAGACTCAATCGCCATGATAAACAACAAACGTTCTTTCATATCAGTTAAAGATATAGCTTTATCTGCCTGCCTAAAATGCTCCTCTAATCCGGGCCATAAATATTTTTTTCCTGCCTTCGGATAATCATAAAAACCGCCACCGGTTGATTTACCCGCTCGTTCCATTTCAAGCATACGATCAATGATAGACTCTGCAGGGTGAGTCACGTACTGTTCACCATCTGCTTGCATATCAAGCATTGTTTGTTTTTTGATCTTAGCCATTAAAGACAAAGTCACTTCATCACTTACCGCCAATGGTCCAACCGGAAAACCACTTAAAAAACCCGCATTTTCAATCGCTGATGCCGATAAGCCTTCGCCCAACATTGCAATGCCTTCTTTTACAAAAGTGCTAAATACGCGCGAGGTAAAAAAACCACGAGAATCATTGACGATGATCGGCGTCTTGCCAATTTGGAGTACAAAGTCGTAACTTCGAGCTAGTGCTTCTTCACTTGTTTGTTTACCACAAATAATTTCGACTAATGGCATCTTGTCTACCGGGGAAAAGAAATGCAGGCCGATGAATTGTTCTGGACGCTGAGAAGCTTGCGCTAAGCCAGTGATTGGCAATGTTGATGTGTTCGAAGCAAAAACAGCGTTAGATTCAAGCTGTGCCTCAGCCTCTTGGGTCACTTGAGCTTTCAGTTCTCTATTTTCAAAGACAGCCTCAATGACGAGATCACAACCTCGCAAATCTTCTGCCGAATCAGTCGGTTCAATAAGCGCTAATATACCTACCATTTTTTCTCGACTCATCTTGCCTTTATTGACACGTCTATCGAGTAAATCTTGAGAATACTGCTTACCTTTTTCGGCATTTTCTTTAGTCGTATCTTTAAGTACCACCGGGATACCGCGGACTGCACAAGCATAAGCAATTCCTGCTCCCATCATGCCCGCGCCTAACACGCCGACTTTTTGAAATTTTTGTTGCGGTATATCTTTAGGTCGACCCACCAGCGCTTTAATTTCGTTAAGCTGAAACCATAGTGTATTAATCATATTCTTCGAAACTTGTCCGCGCGCCAATTCGACGAAATAACGCGTTTCAATTCGAGTAGCCGTTTCAAAATCAACCTGTGCGCCCTCAACCATTACCGCTAAAATGGATTCAGGCGCAGGATAACAGCCGCGGCTTTTTTGACGCATCATCGATGGGGCAATTGCTAACATTGACGCAATCTTCGGGTGAGTCACTGCACCGCCGGGAAGTTTGTAACCTTTAGCATCCCAAGGTTGAGTTGCTGAAGGGTTAGCTTGGATAAAGCGAGTCGCAGCATCGATTAACTCTTCTTCGCTGTCTACTAGCTCATGCAGTAACCCCAAGCCTTGAACCTGTTCGGGTGTCAGCTGACGCCCCTCTGCTAACAAAGGTAATGCTGCTTGCAGTCCTAATAAGCGAACGGTCCGAATAATACCGCCCGCGCCAGGCAACAAACCTAGAGTAACTTCTGGCAACCCTAATTTAATCTTCCGGTTGTTCACTGAAACTCTGTAATGACAAGCGAGTGCAGTTTCCCAGCCGCCTCCTAGTGCAGTGCCCGCGATACAGGCCACTACTGGTTTGCCTTGAGTTTCTAAAACTCGAAAAGACGCTTTGATCGATTCAGTCATCGCGAATAACTCAGTTGCTGATTCATCATTGGTTTTAACCAACTTGGATAAATCACCACCGGCGAAAAAGGTCGATTTGGTTGAACGAAGGATCACGCCAGCATAATCATCTGCAGTCAATTGATTAACAATTTTCGAGAGAGACTCAGCGAAATGTTCATCCATTAAGTTAGCATTGGCATTTGGCCTGTCCAAAATTAAGTGGACAATATTATTGGCATCTTTTTCGTATTGAATAACTTGCATAATTGTCCCCTGATTAAACTCTTTCAATGATTGTTGCGATACCCATACCGCCACCGATACATAAGGTTGCAAGACCTCGTTTGAGATTTCGCGCTTCCAGCTCATCAAGCAAGGTACCTAAAATCATCGCGCCTGTTGCGCCGAGAGGATGCCCCATCGCAATCGCGCCGCCATTCACATTAATTTTTTCCCAAGGAACACCGAGAGCACTTTGAAATCGCATAACCACCGACGCAAACGCCTCATTGACCTCAAAAAGATCAATATCATCAATCGACAAACCAGCGATTTTGAGCGCCTTTTCGGTCGCTGGAGCCGGACCGGTAAGCATGATAGTCGGATCAGTACCGACCAGAGCGGTTGACACAATTCGCGCCCGTGGATTTAAGTTAAACCGACTAGCGATTGATTCATTGCCGACGAGAACCGCGGCGGCGCCGTCCACAATGGCAGAGGAGTTTCCCGGGCTATGGATATGATTAATGGTTTCAACGTGCGGGTATTTTTCTTTAGCAACGCCATCAAATCCCATCTGTCCCATCTGCAAGAATGATGGTTTGAGTCCCGACAAGACTTCCATTGAACTTTCAGGCCTAATCATTTCGTCCCGGTCTAAGATAATCTCGCCATTTCTATCTAGCACTGGCACAACCGAACGCGTGAAAGCTCCTTTATTCCAGGCTGCAGCCGCTTTATGATGTGACTTCATCGCAAACTCGTCCGCTTGTTCTCGTGTGTAACCATCCAAAGTAGCTATCAAGTCAGCGCCAATACCTTGTGGCATAAACCCTGTATTGAAATTTGTTTCTGGGTCCATCGCCCAAGCACCACCATCGCTCCCCATCGGTACACGCGACATACACTCGACGCCACCCGCAACCACCAAGTTTTCCCAGCCCGAGCGGATTTTCATCGCGGCAAGGTTGATTGCCTCAAGCCCCGATGAGCAAAATCGATTTAACTGGACTCCCGCAACATCGTCATCCCAACCCGCAACTAGCGCTGCAGTCTTGGCAATATCAGCGCCCTGATCCCCGATGGGAGTAACGCACCCCATGACAATATCATCGACTTGTGAAGTCTCAAATTGATGGCGATTTTTTAATTCCCTCAAAAGTCCGGCGAGCAAAGTAACCGGCTTCACCTCATGAAGACTACCGGAAGATTTTCCTCTACCACGCGGTGTACGTATGGCATCAAATATAAAAGCATCTATGGTCATTTATTGTCCTTTGTTGAGGAATGCAATGACTCCTTCGACGGAGTCTCTGCGGGAATATCGACGAGCTTCAAGGGTTGACGCGTCGCCAGCTTGAAAAAGATAACCGATAATTTAACTAAGATAAGATACGGAAGAAATGACCAGAAATATCAGTTTGCTGACCAAAATTGTCATTTAAAACGAAGGGTTACTTACTTGGAACGGTTCTGACGGTACTCACTTGGGGTCATACCCGTCCATTTTTTAAAGTTTCGGTAGAATACAGAGTCTTCAGAAAACCCTAGAGCGTTAGAAATCTCAGCAAAAGATAAGTCGGTTTTCTGCAACAGGTTAACTGCTCGATTTTTACGAACTTTGTCTTTTATTTCTTGAAATTGATGGCCTTCTTTCTTGAGGCGTCGCGACAGTGTTTGACCGCTAATTTCGAAGTTTTTAGCCATCGAGTCTAGACTTACAGTGTCCAGCTCTTGCTCTGCTTCTAAAAATATTTTTACTTGCTGAGAAAAGCTATTGTCTGATTGATAGTGGCTGAGCAGACATTCTGGTGAGTTATTCAAAA
This sequence comes from Aliikangiella marina, assembly GCF_007004765.1. Classification (GTDB taxonomy): domain Bacteria; phylum Pseudomonadota; class Gammaproteobacteria; order Enterobacterales; family Kangiellaceae; genus Aliikangiella; species Aliikangiella marina. The sequence goes on along the minus strand of NZ_VIKR01000002.1, from coordinate 1,220,641 downwards.
ACGGAACCAAGGATTCACTGTTTTGTTTGATGGGTTGTTCTAAATAGTGAGAGGGTATCACTAGTTGATTTGCATTTTGATCAAAATATATCGCAGTTCGAAAAACACTTCTTAATTCTGCAGAGTCGAATTCGCCACTAAAGTCAAAGTAAACTCGGCTCAACAAAATCGGTGTATCAATCATCCAAGAGGCCCACCGCCACAATATTGTCATCATACTTGCAACAAAATAGCCATTGTCAATGATGCCATTGGGCAGGGTCGTAAACGACAAGACTGCCTCTTCTCCTTGTTCTTCTAAAGACCACTTAAATTCATCACTCAATAACCGAAAAAATTCCATCATACGCATAATTGCACGACGTAAATTATCACAGTCAATCGTTGCGTGGCACATCATTCGGAAAGTACCGAGACGCCATGGCTTTTGAGTGTAACCAGCCGCTTCATCATCAACTAATTCAAAAGCTGACCGCATCAACTGCGCAAACTCTTCTGCAGTGAGAAGATTCCCTGGCTTAGATAAATCCTCTTCCGATAAACCGGCAATTGAATAAATCGGTTTAAGATCAACGTCTCGGGCTTTCAGCCCTTGTAATTGCCATTTCACAATTTGATTGGATATGTTATGCATTCGTATTTTGATAGTTAGCTCGTCACGCAACAGCTCACATACTATCGGTGTAGCTGCTCTCGTCAACCGATTAATTTCAATAATTACTCGCTGCGGTTGCGTGAATTTTCGGTTATTATAGATTCTCGTATAAAAGTTGTCGAAGTGAGCCAAGTTACCGTCATGCCTAGAGTCACTTTTACCGATAATTTAAAAAGACACATCGAGTGTCCACCAAGCAAAGTATCAGGCACCAACCTGAAAGAAGTTCTTGACGCCGTATTCGCCAATAACGCCAAACTCGGCAGCTATATTCTCGATGACCAAGGTCGGCTCAGAAAGCACATATTGGTTTCAATTGATAATGAATTAGTCAAAGATAGGATCAACTTAACGGACACTGTTGCTGGCGACTCAGAGGTATATGTTCTCCAAGCACTTTCAGGCGGTTAGCTGGCGTTGTTCGTCCCTAATCAATCGCTAGAACTCGAACATTAATCGATTTCAAAAGGAAAAATGTTATGAACACGCTTGCCCTAATTGCGACGCGCAAAGGATTATTTAAATTAACCCACGAGAAACAAATCGAAGAAGTCGCATTTATCGGCGACCCAGTATCAATGATACTCGCTCATCCTGACAAGCCTCTATGGTACGCCGCCTTGGATCTGGGTCACTTTGGCGTAAAACTGCATCGCTCAGAAGATAGTGGCGCCACTTGGACCGAGGTTTCCACACCTTCCTATCCTCAGGTAAATCGCGATGAGAAACAAGAAGGCGATTCTCTGAAGCTGATTTGGTCACTTGAATTTGCCGACCCTAATGACCTCATGAAGCTGTGGGCAGGAACTGTTCCCGGCGGATTGTTTTACTCTGATGATAGTGGCCAATCTTGGACATTAAATAAAACTTTATGGCAACAAAAGCAAACCAGTGAGTGGTTTGGTGGAGGTTTTGACGAACCGGGGATTCATTCAATTTGCGTCGATCCGCGAAACCACCATGAAGTTAAAGTAGCCATATCATGCGGTGGCGTTTGGGTAACAGAGGACTTTGGTGCTAACTGGCGTGCAGGTGCGCAGGGAATGCGAGCAGAATATATGCCTCCGGATAAAACATTCGATATCAACATTCAGGATCCACACCGAATGGTTCAATGTGCTCATGATCCCGACAAGTTTTGGACTCAGCACCACAATGGTATTTTTTATTCTGACGATAATTGTCAAAGTTGGCATGAATGCAAAAACGTATCCCCGTCTGGTTTTGGGTTCGCTGTTGCCGTTCATCCTAACAATGCGAATAAAGCTTGGTTTGTACCCGGCGTAAAAGATGAATCTCGCATACCCGTTAACGCTAAGTTTATCGTTAATTATACAGAGGATCGCGGAAAAACCTTCTCCGCTCTGGACAATGGCTTACCGACAGAGAAATGCTACGATTTGGTATTCAGGCATGGGTTAGATATCGATCATAACGGAGAAAAACTTCTTTTAGGGAGCACAACGGGAAACTTGTGGTTATCTGAAGATCAAGGACAAAATTGGCAATGTATCTCGAATCATTTACCGCCAATTTATGCGGTTCGCTTTTTAAGATGCAGCTAACTCTATCAAGTTAATGGATTAATCCTCATGAAAATTAATCCGAACCCGATACTAGTTTGCCGATTATTCATGAGTTGCGAAACTCAATTGGTTTTGTTTTTGTTCTACCGGTTAAATAAGCCCGTGCTGCCGATAAAATAGATGTAATAATCGTTAGAACCATTTAAAAATTTTAAGCAGTAATAACTGGCCGATAAAAATAACTCCCATTATTATCATGACATACAGAAAGCCGTCTTCGGAGCTCGCTGCCGGAATCCCACCCACATTAATTCCTAGTAGTCCGGTAATAAATCCTAAAGGTAGAAATATGACTGAAATAATAGAAATGATGTATAAATTCCGGTTAACTTTATCGTTAATATTACTGGTTATTTCATTACTTAATATTTCACATCTTTCCTTAATCAAGATGAGCTCTTCATTGTAGTAACTCATCAAGTCAACAAATTCTTTAAGTGAATACTTTAAATTATCACTCATCCATGCCAAGTCCGTCGCTGATAGTTTTTTTAAAGAATCTAACTGTGGGTACATGAAGCGCCATAACCGTGAAGTACTGCGTTTTAAATCCATCACATCAGATTGTTGAACCGGCTGATTTTTATCGATTTGCTCCTCTAAAAACTCGATTTTTTCCGATAACTTAGTCACGTGAGTTTCTATTCTCAACATTGTTTGGTGAATTATCTCGACAAATATATCGGGAATCTTCAGTGTACGGTTACTATTACTTAGAATTTTCTCTTTGACCATAGCAACCGCCTGAACCTTACGATTCATTACAGTAATTAAACGCTCACCATTGCACCAAAACCTCAATGAAACCATGTCCTCTGGCTCGCTGTTAGGATTAAGATTGATTGCTCTTAAAAATAAAATGATGCCGTTATTGTTAGTTCGATGAACATGAGGTCGAGTCGTTTCTTCTAGCAAGCTTGCGGCATCATTAGGTTCTGCGCCCAACTCAACAATCGCATCTAGATTTCTAGTCTCCCTATCAAAATGAGACCAACTATTGCTGCAACATTTATCAGCTTCACCTTCACTGAGAAAATATTTTTCTTCGCTCGCGCATATCAAAAAGCTATTATTTTTCATGTCCTTTCTCCCGACAAAAACACCTTATCCTTTATCCACATGTTGCTTTATATATACATCTCTTTTTGGAAAAGGAATTTCGATATTTTTTTCTTTAAATTGTTTGTATATTGCGTGAAGCAAATCGCTTCGTACATTAACGATTTTTTTAATATCCTTGAGAAAGCACCGTACTTCGAAGTCAACGCTACTGTCGCCAAATTTTTGCAATACCACCGAGGGCATTAACTCATGGTTATCACTGATAATTTCTTCATGCAATACAATTGTTTGATACATGAGCTTAGCGACAAATTCTGTGTCAGTACCATAAGCAACTCCAACCATAAATTTTAACCGACCTACATCATCGCCTAACATTAGATTAGTGACCTGATTACTGATGAGTTCACTGTTGGGAACCAATATATCTGCGCGATCAAAAGTAGTAATCTGGGTAGCTCGGATACTTATTTTTTGAACTAAGCCTTCGGTATTCCCAATAACGATCCAATCCCCTGGTTTGACGGGCCTTTCTATGAGTAGAATTAGACCAGACACAAAATTACTCACTATTGTTTGTAGGCCAAATCCAATTCCAACTGAAAAGGCACCTGCAATGATAGCCAAATTTTGAATATTGAAACCAGCAACAGCTAAAGCAATCAAAGATGCAGTAAGCACAGCAGAGTACCAAAACAAAGAAGCCTTTGCGGTCTGTGCACTTTCTTTAGGAGACAAACTGTTGGCTAGCCCGCCTTCTATTTGGAGCTTGACGATATGAGAGATATACAAGACCAGACCAAATATTAAAAAAGCAAATATTAGATTGTTAAATGCGACTGAAATTGTTCCTATGTTGATTTCATTGGTTAGTATTTCATGAATCATTGAAACTATTTCTAACGGAAACCCTACCAGAGGAACCATATAATAAATGAACAGACTCAATATAAAGGCAAATACAGCATAATAGATCCAGATTATTCCTGGCGATTGCGCATTGGTTTGTTGAGTATACCGGTACTGAGTTAAGATCGTCTGATTGAGTAAACTTCCTATCGAAGCGAGCAATTCTTTTACCAGAAAGAAAAAGTACACAATGACCAACATAGTCGTTACCGCTACTAATATCTGATGGGCCATAATATGGAAATCAAGGAATTCTAAAACTAACCCTAAGGCAATAACTAAAAACGCCAAATATTTCACTAATCCCTTGATTCTTGTTCTCAACAAAACAATTAGTGAAACAGCCAACCCAATAACGACTAAGCTGTGAAAAATCACTGATTCGTATAATCCCAGCCCCACGATGACAATAGTTGAGGTAAAAGCCATAACGGCTAATGACATCGTTTCAATTACCGCTGAGTTAGCCGGACTCTCAAGTCTAAAAGCGGTAATTAGTACCCCGGTAAAAACTAACCAAATTAACGATTGTTCCACTCCAAGCTGCGACTTTAAAAAGGCAACAGCAGTAATTATCGAACTAAGACAAAAAATCGGAAAAAAGAGGTTGGCGTAAAGGCTATCTCGCCATCCTGAACTGCGCAGCACTAATTGAAGCAATGCTATCACTATTAATAGCATTGCAATTGCAGAGGTATAATAGAGGACCTTTTTGCCCGGTTGATGTGGTTCGATTTGAGAATTATCGGCCCAATAAAATGGTATTCGTTTAAAGTAGTCCTGCTTGGTTATTTTACTCGCTTGAGCTAATAATTTATCTTTCAGTTGCCGAGCCACCAACAATAAATATTTACATTCGATAATTCGCTGTTCAAGCTTTTCGATATTGGCACTGAGATTGCGACTCGTCGTTTTTTGCTCAGATGTAGTCTCTTTCGCTTCACCGATTATACCAGTCAAATTAAGTAAACTTTGCGAAGCTTCAGTCTCACAAGTTTTAAGCTGATTGATATACTCATCTAGCTGAGAATTGGCAGTCTGAACCTGCTCTCGAGCAGTAAAATTATCAGTGGCCTTAGATAAATCCTGAATCGAACGCTCGATTTTTTGGTAATCAAAGTCTTGCTCCGTCGATTGCACCGAAGATGAGAACAAGAAAACTAAAAACAAACCGATGATAATCACCAAGTTCTTTTTACATAACAGAAACATTCTAATAAGACTTCCAGTTAAATTTTATTTTGTTTATGGGCTATTTTGTCATTCAATGAGTCAATCGCCACTTAATCTTTCTCATTCCAGCCAATAACACTGCGTCCAAAAGCTATCCATGCGGGACTCACTAATAGGCTAACTGATATCACGCACAAAGCTAGCTGGTATCCATATTCATTGATTATAGACGATTGAAACCCTACTGCGGCAAGAACAAAGCTGAACTCGCCGACTTGCGATAAAAGCACTCCAGTATACAAGCTGTCTTTCCAATTGAACTTTGCGAACTTGAGTATTAGCGCGTTAATGAATGTATTCGTTAATATTACCGCGATCACAAGCGCTAAAGTTTCGACAAGATTAGTCAGTAAAAAATCAATATTTAATAACATCCCAACAGATACAAAAAATAGCGCTAGAAATAATACTTTAAATGGCTCTAGCGCATGTTGTACCCACTGTGTTTCTTTCGCTACCCCAATGATAATTCCCGCGATAAACGCACCTAACGCCGTGGATAACTCAAACCATGCTGTAATGAAGGCTAATCCAAAGCAAATAACCAATGCTGCAAAAAGCTGAAGCTCATGATCATGTTTAAACCAACGACTGAATGGAAGTTCTAATTTGGGCTTTTTAAAAACATACATTAAAAGCAAAACAATAACGAACGAGCCAACGCCTTGTTTGATTAAATGAATTGGTTCAAGACTATTCTCCCCCAGTAACCCTAACAAGATAAGCATAGGTACAATAGCCAGATCTTGAGCGAGTACGATACTCAGAGCACTTTGCCCTGCTCTCGTGTGGATAATTCCGGTATCTTGTAATAATTTAATGACTACAGCAGTACTGCTAAGACTGATAACGAATCCAATAAGGATGGTTCGCTGAATACTCCAATCAAACCAGAATGCGAGCAAGTAAACAAATAGTATACTTAAAGCGATTTGTACTAAGGTTCCGATTATTGCAAGCCGCCAGTTAGACGCAAGCTTTTTCGGATCGGTTTCCATTCCAACGAAAAACAGCAAAAGTACTACGCCCATCGCACCAAAGCGAGTAATCGCCTCGGTGTCAGTGATGAGTTCAATCCCAAAAGGACCGATAAAGATTCCAGCAATTAAATAGGCAATCACGTGCGGTTGCTTTAGGACTTTTAACAACATTCCAGTAAACAACAGCAGTAACAGCACCCCCATCAATTGGGGCATGGCGGGATCCATGTGCATCGACGGCTTGCCTCTAGTTAATCTAAATGTTATCGGGTCAACCTTAAAACCAGATTCGATCTGTAACTAACTGATTAAATTATTGTTTTTTTATTCTGCATGGTATTCAATTTACCTTAATTTAAAATAATAAGATAGAAAAACTTTATCGGTTCACCGCCCGCTTTAATCCCTGTCGCAGCGCTCAATTCAGTGGCAAGCTTGATTTCAACTACCGCATGACTGTCTCCAAGTCTGGTCTCAAAGTCTGCATTGGTCGCAAATTGACGTTATATTCTATTTGAACTACAGCAAAAAAAGGTGAGTCCCATCGCTCCATGTTCAGATAGGCTAACTAACAACGGGAGGAAATTTAGATTGGATTGGTCACAACGTATGAACTTGGCACTCGATTTTATCGAGAATAACCTTGATGCAGATATTTCGATAGATGAAGTCGCGCGAAAGGCTTACTCGTCAATGTATCATTTTCACAGGATGTTTTACGCGCAGTTTAATACGACTCCGGCAGAATACATTCGCCGGCGCAGACTTACCAAAGCGGCAAGCGAAGTAGTCTTGGGCAATACAAAAATAATCGATATTGCCTTTAAGTACGGCTATGAATCTCCAAACGCGTTTACTTGTGCATTCCGTAACATCCATGGCGTCACTCCGAGCGCAGCTCGTTCTGGTCAGGTGAAACTGAAGGCTTTTAGGCGGGCATCTTGTAAATTTAATTCGAAAGGAAAACCAATGTTAGATTACCGTATTATTGAACAACCAGCTTTTGAAGTGCTTGGCAAAAGTAAAAACTTTGAGTTCGAAGAGTTTGTTAAACAGGGGCCAAAATTTTGGAAAGACTATGTGAGTTCGAGTGAGTATCAGGCGTTATATGAAATAACCAATGGACGAGCGGGGCTCGTTTCGGACGCTCCGATGATGTCGGTATATTTCCCCAATGACTCAGGGAGCCGAGATTTATTTACTGATGTACTTGCGATAGAAAAACCTGTCGAGGTAGATAATAAATCATTTGAAGTCTTCAAAATTCCAAAAGCGACCTATGCTGAGTTTAATTGCACTTATCAAACTTCAATGAAAACTAACCGTGCAATTTATGGCGACTGGTTTAATGCTACCGGCTACGAAAGAGATGGTAACAAGCCTGACGTCGCTGCTTATTTTCCGATTCCGTTTAAACCGATGAAAGATATGGGAGTCCGCTGGTGGATACCGGTGAAAGTTACTTAAACCTTGTTGAGCGATTTAAATACGATTGGAGTTGCGCAACTTAATTTAATCTCAAGAGAGTGATATCAATTACCAATCAACTTTAACTCAGCTTTTTCAGACTATTGACAGCATTTGCCAATCTCATTTAATGTGATACTCGATGAGCCATCTAGTCTATCCTGCCCCTCCTGACTGTTTTATTTGGCGTCTAAAATTAACTTTTATACTAAAACTGTCTACTGCTAAGCATTTACAGGAGCTCTCTGAAGATTATGCAAACAATGTTTAAATTATGTCTAGCAATTTATCTAAGCGCTTTTTCCACAGTAGGCCTGACACAAAGTAGTCATCATTCAAAAATACTTAACGCTAAGCAAAGCGATCCCAAGACAATGAAGTGGATGCAAGGATTTCCACCGCCTCCAGATAAACTAATCATGCAGCCCGAATCAAACTACTTTAGCTTTCCGAAACTTCGTTGGACCGTTTGTCACATAAGAGAGCTTTTACCAACAAAAAATATCAGTAAAGGTCTGTCTGGTCCAACGCTGTTCACTTATCAACTAGACAAAAATATCGACTCTTTGACGTTTAAGCCCATAAATAGCAACAAGGATATGACTTGGAAAGAATCTCTTGACGCTAATTACACCGACGGGATTCTGATTATCCATAAGGGTAAAATTATTTACGAAAAACAATCAGGCTGTTTAAATGAATTTGGAAAGCACGCGGCAATGTCCATGACCAAATCAGTAGTCGGGTTGTTGGCTGAAATACTCATCGCAGAAGAGCGACTCAATGAGAATGAATTGGTGAAGAATATTATTCCTGAACTTTCTGCTAGTGGCTTTGGCAATGCAACTGTTCGGCAAGTGATGGATATGACGACTAACTTAACCTACAGCGAAGATTATTCGGACCCTAAAGCCGATATATGGACATACTCCATTGCCGCGAGTCCCCTACCAAAACCTAAAGGTTATGATGGACCTGTTGGCTACTATGAGTACCTTCAAACAGTAAAGTCCTCGGGAAAACATGGTGACGCTTTCGGTTACCGAACGATAAATACCGATGTGTTGGGATGGATTGTTGCACGAGTTGCGAAACAAAGTATTGCAGACTTGTTTTCAAACAAAATTTGGCAAAAAATCGGAGCTGAGCAGGACGCCTATATCACAGTAGATAGTAAAGGGGTTCCATTCTCTGGAGGCGGACTCAGCGCAGGTTTAAGAGATTTGGGTCGATTCGGTTTAATGGTGCTAAATAAAGGCAACTTAAATGGCAACCAAATAATCCCCGCTGCTGCTGTTGAAAATATTATGCGTGGCGGTGACAAAGCAGCCTTTGAAAAAGCTGGATATTCAACTCTTGCAGGGGGGAGTTATAAAAGTATGTGGTGGCTCTTCCACAATGATAGCAAGGCGTTTGCGGCACGAGGCGTTTACGGACAAACTATCTATATTGACCCAGAAGCCGAAATGGTGCTGGTGAGGTTTGCATCATACCCGACAGCAAAAAATGCGAAAATCGATCCAACTTCACTGCCCGCTTATGAAGCGTTATCCCAATATTTAAGAAGCGGCAGATAGTTTCAAAGGGTCATTATGCAACTTAAAAACGCCGCTTTATATTTGTTGTCTTTGAGTCTATTGGCTCTCGCCGGCGCAATAACTTACTTTGCGGCATCATTGCGCGACATAAATTCCAGTCTGCCCCAGATAATCGATACGGTTGAAAAAGTTAATCAGAACATTGCCCCACTTGTCGCTGAAGCCGCCGATATCAAAAAGCAAATCCCGGCAATACTCAAAGAATCGGAACAAATTAGAGTGAGTATCAATGAGACCATTAAAGAAGCCGAAAAGCTAAACTCTCAACTCCCAGTAGCATTAACTGAATCAAAAAACTGGCGAATTCTGGTTCCTATTATCGTAAAAGAAGCAGAGCTCGCGCGAGAAACTTTAAACTCAGGAATTCAAGAAATAAACTTAGTCCGCCAGGAGATTCCTGTTTCAATTACACGAGTTGAATCCTTAATTACTGAATCACGAAACATTGGAAAAGAGACAAGTGAAGGCGCAGTTGCAGGTGTCTTTTCCGGAGCACTACGAGCACCGTTTGAACTGATTGCGGGTATCGGCAATTCGGTATTTTCGATATTTAAAAGCGAAGAAATAATTCTCGACAATTCCGACAAAGAAATGATTCTAGAGACAGTACAAGCGCTTATAAATGCCTCTGAGTTTGGGAAAACCACGGCGTGGAAAAACCCGGCAACAACAAGGAGCGGTGAGATTACGCTGGTAAACGCTACCACAATAAAAAAGGCGCGCTGCTTTAATTTTCTCTTCAAGTTTAATGACCAAAAACCCCATTCCGAAAATGTGTCAACCATACTCTGTGAGACAGAACAGGGAAGCCTTGAGGTTGTACGATAAAAATAGGTTGTACAATAAAAACAGGTTGCGCGATAAAAACAGCTCAATCTACACGTGTCTTTATTATAATCGACGATAACTTGGCAACAATTTGAAGCACTTAATGAACGAATTAATAGCAACAGGTTCATCAAGCAAGAAGCAAATTGTTTTACTGAGATACTGTTTTAATAGATTTCTTTCGATCAAAAAACTATCAACAATACCTATTTGAAAGATCACATTGACGCCTATCACCCGCAGCTAGCTCTTTTGACAAACTCCCCTTTCAATCCTCGTTAATTTCACAAACCTGTAACCAAAACCAGCCTTCTTCGTTAACTTTCTATTTGTCTAATTTATGTATGGCTATGCCTTCAAAGTTTTACGGATGTAATTCCACTGTAATAAATATTCAACACAAGTGTCACATCTCGAATCTAGGATGTCGTATCGAAAAATTAAAAACCATCACAGTAAAACAGCAAGTTAAAGAAATTAGTAACAGAAGTAGATTAGTAACAGAAGTAGTAGGCAGTTAAGTAAAACCAAAAATTTATTATTTTTAAAGGAACAGCCAAATGTCTGACATCAAAAACACAACTAAAGACAACGCTCAGTTGCACGACGAAATAGAAAACACGCCTTCAAACAAATCAGGTAATCGCTCTTTCGCTTCGATTATTAAAAACAGCCTAAGCAGACGCACAGTGCTCCAAGGTGGTGTCGCAACCGCAGCAACAGCATTCTTAGCACCTACAGCTTCTGCGAGTTGGGGAGATAAAGGTAGAGGACGTGGTCGTGGTCGCAGAAAACTGGTTAAATTTGATCCGGTGAAAATTGAGGATGTCGTTGATACTACAATGCCAACAATCTCTGATGATTACCAATACCAAGTACTAATACCTTGGGGTACACCAATCGAGCCAGGTGCTACAGCAGAATACAGCGGCGATCCGATGAAGCGACCGACTTCTGCAGAAGCTGCACTGCAAACTGGTCTTGGTCACGATGGAATGTGGTTCTTTCCAATTTCCTGGAGAAATGGTCGATATGGCCATCGTGATATCGAAAGCAGTACTAAAGGTATGCTTTGTGTTAACCATGAGTTTGGCACTAACTCTCACGCACTCGGCAAAGATATGCCAGAGAGCTTAGAGGACGTTCGACTTTCTCAAAATGTCCATGGTGTCTCAGTCCTTAAAATTAAATACAATTATATTCGAGGTTGGAAAGTAGTTAAAAGCAAAAATTCTCGCCGTATTACCGCTAACACACCAGTTAATTTTTCTGGTCCAGCAGCGGCATCTGAATTACTACAAAACCCTAACGGAAACATCCCGCTAGGAACCGTGAATAACTGCGGCTCTGGTCCAACGCCATGGGGTACCTACCTGACTTGTGAAGAAAACTTCAATGGCTACTTTGGGGCTAACAATGAGTTCACCCCAACAGAAGAGCAGGACCGTTATGGCTTGAATGCACTCGGTTTTGGTTACGGGTGGCACTTGTTTGATAAGCGATTCGACTTATCGGATGAGGACTATGCAAATGAACAACATCGTTTTGGCTGGATCGTTGAAATCGACCCCTATGATGCAACAAAACCACCAGTAAAACGCACAGCTCTTGGTCGCTTCAAGCATGAGGCAATTGCGATCGCAGAGAGTTCAAATGGCCGTATCGCCGCTTACATGGGCGATGACCAGCGTTTTGATTACTGTTACAAATATGTTTCGGATCAGCCGTGGGAACAAGCAATTGCTGAAGGAAAAAGCCCTCTTGACGAAGGTAAACTTTATGTAGCTCGTTTCGATGAGGGCGGTACAGGAGAATGGTTGGAGTTAACTATCAACAACCCTTTACTGGCAGCGCGATTCGACTCACAAGCTGAGTTACTGATTTTTGCTCGACTTGCTTCAGACATACTTGGCGCAACACCAATGGATCGCCCAGAGTGGACCACTATTGGGAAGAATGGTGAAGTCTTCTGGACATGTACGAATAATTCGAATCGAACTGAGACGAATGTCGCAAACCCAGAAGCGCCAAATTCAGATGGCCACATAATCCGTACAACAGACTCCGATGGTCACCTAGGTACGACTTTCACTTGGGACATTTATTTGTTGGCTTCATCGACACGAGGTACTGAAGGCGTATTTACCGATCCCGATCTAGCATACGCCGATGAAGACGGTCGTTTATTTATTGGCACCGATGGTGGTCAACCAGACGGATTACAAGATCAGTTAGTTGTCATTGATACGACCAAAGAAAATCCCGAACCCAAGCGTTTGTTGGTCGGTGTTAGCAGTGATGAAATTACAGGTTTTACGATGACACCCGATCGACGAACGGCATTCGTAAACATTCAACATCCAGGTAATGGTTCTCCGTCAAGTACTAACTTCCCAGCAGACTTTGATGGTCAGACTATTCCGCGCGATTGTACTTTGGTGATTACGCGTAAAAATGGCGGCATTATCGGCTCTTAATGGCATTAAACCAAAACCCAAAGAGCCAGTCTTTAAAGAATGGCGCTTTGGGTCTCACTTTTATTAACCTAGCCTGTCTCTTTTCCGCTCATTTATCCCAACAAAACCGCTACAAACAGGCTCAAGAGTATTCAAACCGCTGATAGAATAATAAAACTCAATAATACTTCAACTGTCAGCATATCATCAGCAAAATGTTAGTATTGCTTTTGTTTTAACGCCGAATCATAAACCGCTTCAGCGACTGCTCGATGGGCCTCTTTGTTGAGCGCTGAAGGTACCAGAGCATCTTCCTTTGCTAAACTCGAAAGCGTCTCCGCGGCAGCAATTTTCATCTGGTGAGTAATATTAGTCACGCCGGCATCGAGTGTTCCTCTGAACAACCCTGGGAAAGCCAGCATATTGTTGACTGTTTTACCATCTGTAGCAAAAGCGGCACCATGCTCTAACGCAACATCAGGCTCTATTTCTGGATCGGGATTAGTAAGCGCCATAATGATCTGGCCCTCTCTTACCATTTCAGGTTTAATTAAGCCCTTCACCCCAGTTGTCGCGACGACGATATCGGCTTTTTGCATCAGTTCTTCCAGCGATACCGGAGTTCCTCCATCACCACGGAGTTTCTTTTTTGCTTTCTCATTGATATCCGCACCAAGTACTTCTTTGACACCATATTCCAAAAGCAGACTACAGATCCCCATGCCTGCTGCGCCAAGACCAATTTGACCAAAAGTCTTTTCTTTAATACACATGCCGACTCGCTTGGTCGCAGTCAAAAGCGCAGCAAGCGTTACTATAGCGGTACCATGCTGGTCGTCATGAAATACCGGTTTATCCAGACGCTGGACTAATTCCGCTTCAATTTGAAAACACTCGGGAGCCTTGATATCTTCCAGAAGAATAGCCCCAAAAGAGGAAGAGATTGATTCGACAGTCTCGATAATACGCAATGGATCTTTCTCTTTTAATAGTATTGGCACGCCAGAAATATCCGCCAACTCAGAAAATATCGCAGCCTTACCTTCCATAACCGGCAGACCTGCTTCAGGTCCAATATCGCCCAAACCTAAGATTGCCGTTCCATCAGTCACTATAGCGACCGTATTTTGAATATTGGTATATTCCTTTATCTTTTCTGGTGCGGCTTTTATGGCTTGACACACCCTCGCCACACCGGGAGTGTAGACATCTCGTAAAACCTCCAGTGAATTTATTTCAATACTAGACTGAGTTTTGATCTTGCCACCTTTATGTCGATTAAAAACGCGATCAGATTTACCCACCACTTTTGTTTCTGGTAACGCATTGATTTGATCCACAAGCACTTGCATATCTAAAGAATCATCATATTCTATGGTTAATTCCCATACCGTGTCCTTATACAATCGACGTATGGCATTTAACCCTTCGACGGTAATACCCATATCACCGATGATTGTGAGCACTTTCGCCATATTACCGGGTTGATGAGGGGCTTCGACGAGCAAAATTTCAACAATTTTCATAAGTTTTCTATCTAAAGTTTAACAATTAGTCCGTTATTAATGAAAGCTTAACAAAGATAGCCAAGTACACAACCAATTAAAAATTATTTTTATTCATTCCCCCCACAAGAAGCTCATGAATTGTCTGCTATATGGTCATTGACTGATTGATCGTTCAGCAGAGTCTCCTAACACCAAGTCGTGTGAATAGGTCAAAAGTCATGATTTTAAACAATGACTTACGGCACTAATATATTCGCGCACAATCCTTAAAATAATCACTAACTTTAATAATGGAGTCATTTATGACGATACAATATTGGTTGTCAATTTCGATCGCAATAATTGTATTCAGCTCATCTACATCTGCCAATGAGACGACAGGTACCTTGCTGCAAAAAAACTTTAAAGCTAAAAACTTCTCCGCGATAAAAACGTACTGTCAGTCTGTAAAAACAGAACTCTCTGCATTTCAGGATTGTCTTTACTATTTGGGACGAATTAATTTTGACAGCGATAACACTGAACAAGCTGAACATTTTTTCAAAAAAGCGCTCGAGTACCCCCCTAATAATCCAGATGAATACTATTGGCTAGCGAGGACCTCAAGTCGATTGGCTAGTGAAGCGTCTTTTCTATTTGCGCCAGGATACGCTAAGACCGCCGAAAAAAGTTTTCAACAAGCACTGGCTTTAGATAAAAACCACTTACCTTCATTAATTGGTTTGCAACGTTTTTATTTGTTTGCCCCGAGTATTGCGGGCGGTTCTCTCAAAAAGTCTCTTGCTTTAAGTCACCAAATCAAATTACTCGACATCGGTGAAGGTCTGCTCGCAGAACTTAGCATCTATCAACAAAAAGAAGATATCAAAGGCATCAATGCCGTCCATCAACAAGTGCTTGAAAACTTGCCAGATTCAATTAATCACCGCCTGAGACTTGTCTATGCTTATCAACAAGTCAAAAACTACCAAGTAGTCTTTGAACTTTTGTTACCGATAGTGAACATTAAGTTGAACGCCAAGGAAAGTACCGAATGGTCGACAAGCGCCTCTTTGTCAGAAAAATTAATGTCACTTTATCAAGTCGGCAAAACTTCGGCGATTAGTGGCCTCCAATCAAAAATGGGGATATATGCTCTCAAGACTTATATTACTTATCCTCAACAAGAAAAACTTCCTGAGTTGTACTGGGCAAAACTTCGCATCGCGCAAATACATTGGCGTGAGGGAAATAGCAAGCAAGCTAAAGTTATACTCGAAGAAATACAGTCAAAATCCTTTGTTGACCGTCAATTTAGCAAGGAATTTAAACGGTTTTCTAAGCGCTTAAAACAAAATAAGTAGTTTCATTTAATAGGCCTTTTCCTATTTAAAGTCCAAGATTGAATAGGTGACTAAAGATATTCATGTTTTTCATCGAACTAACACCCAAAGAAGATTACTAGGTGTTAACTTTAAACCGGCAAAAGCAAGCGTTCTAGGCTATTCTTGAGGATACCCCTATATTTGCGAGAGCGTGATTGTCACAGAGCCCAAACATCAACTTGTTTAGTTCTGTAGTAGAGCATTCAACTGCCCATATTGCAGTCATAAACGAAAGCGGAACTATCGTCTATGCTAACGAGGCGTGGGTTAAGTTTGGCCTGGAAAACGATGCCCCGACATCCGACTGGATTGGCGTCAATTATCTCTCTGTTTGCAGAAAAGCGAGTAACGACGGCGACGCTCAATGCACTAATATTTTGGCGTCACTCGAGCTGATGTTAAACGGACAAGGTTCATTTCCGCCACTCGAATACCCTTGCCACTCTCCTTTCGAAACTCGCTGGTTTTTAATGAGAGCCGTTCCGATTGTCATTGAAAATCAACGATATGTTTGTATTTATCACGAACGATTTGTTGGTGATACTGAGCTCCGCGCAAGCAAAAAACGTTTAGCTATCGCCGCAGATGCCGGCCAGATCGGTATTTGGGAGCTTGATCTGAAATCGGACACATTGATTTGGGATCAGTGGATGTATCGTATTTACGGAGTTGATGAAGCAAATTTTGTCGGTGCATACGAAACTTGGGTTAAAGGCGTCCATCACGAAGACATTGGGCGAGCAGAGGAAGAGCTTAAACTTGCCATCAATGATCGAATACCTTTTGATTCTGAATTTAGAGTGGTTCGGCCTAACGGAGACATCCGCCATGTGCTGGCTAAAGCACAAATTTTCTTTGATGATTTGGGTAAAGCAACCCAAATGATTGGCGTCAATATTGATATCACTGAGCGCAAACAAGCCGAAGAAAAAGCGCGTAACTTAGCGCTTTACGACCAGCTTACCGGTATTCCTAATCGAACGCTGATACAAGATAGACTCAGCCAACTTTTAGCCGCAAGTAGCCGTACTCAGCATTTCGGCGCGTTACTCTTTCTAGACATGGATCATTTTAAATTAGTTAATGATACCGCGGGGCATGACGTCGGCGATGAACTAATTATCCAAGTCGCTAATAGACTTCAAACTGCGCTGCGAGAATCAGATACTATCGGTCGATTTGGTGGAGATGAGTTTATAATTATATTGAGCAACCTTTCCACCAAAGAAACTCAAGCAGTGCTAATGGCGAGACGACTCTGTAAAAAGTTATTAGCATTACTGGAAAAACCATTTGAACTAAGCATTGGCTTGCAACAAATTGGCATTAGTATTGGTGTGACTCTGTTTCGTGGTGCCGACAAAGATCCTAGCAGTATACTCAGACAAGCCGACCTCGCCATGTACAAAGCAAAAGGTTCTGGCAGAAATACACTCCACTTTTTCGATCCGCAAATGCAAAAAGATTTACAACGGCGTGTTACCGTAGAAAAAGTACTGAGCAATAGCCTGAATAACCATGAGTTTAGCGTGTATTTTCAACCTCAAATTAAAGTGGATAACAGTATTGAGGGGGCCGAAGCATTAATTCGATGGAAGAGCCAAGCACTAGGTGACATTTCCCCTGGAGAATTCATTCCAATTGCTGAAGAATCAGGAATGATTATCGAAATCGGGAAATGGGTCCTACATGAAGCTTGCTCTGCTCTCGAGGAATGGTCTTCTCTTGGTATTGGTAACGACTTTAAACTCGCAGTCAATATCAGCGCCAACCAATTGTTCTCGGAAGAGTTTGTGACAGATGTTCAAAGTATCATTAGTCAATACTCAATTAATCCTCGTCAAATAAAATTAGAACTAACAGAAAGCCTATTGGTAAAAAATATTTCTGAAGCGAAAAGCAAGATGAATCAGTTAAAAGAATTTGGTATTAGTTTCTCACTTGATGATTTCGGAACGGGCTATTCTTCACTCGCCTATCTTCAAAGACTCCCACTTGACCAGCTAAAAATCGATCAATCTTTTGTTAGAGACTTGCTCGACGATAAAAATGATGCCGAGATTGCCAAAACAGTGGTCGCTTTAGCGAACAGCCTGGGCCTTGCCGTTATTGCAGAAGGTGTAGAATCAGAAATGCAACGAGATAGATTAGTTGAGTTTGGCTGTCACTCATTCCAGGGATTCTTGTATAGTCCCGCTATCGATAGAGAAAAATTTAAACATTTTTTATTAGATAGTTTAAAGAAAAAATGAACGATACGCCTCAATTATTTGATAAAGATTCACACCAGAATAACAAATATTTTATATTAAAAAGCGTCAACCAAAGTACGGCTGATTAGCACAACATCCATTTCAATCTTCTGACTGATATTTAGGGTCTAACCAAATTGAATTGTATTTTCCTGATTTTTTCAGCCTCGCTAAAGCCTCATTAAATTTTATCACCGTTTCTGGTGAGACCGATTTTTTACTAAACATTAAAGCGACATCGTGACCAAAAATATTAATGGGTAATCGAGCAATATCCGCAGTAATAACTTTAATGCGTTTTTTGTAGCCAACGATAAGTGGATCCTCAACGCAACCGTTAACTTGTCCCTCGATTAATCGTTGCATACTGATCGCCGATGAATCACCATAAATAATATTCTTCGAGTATTCCTTATCATGCTGCCAGTTATCTAGCGCTTCGCTATAAAAATGACTCCTTGTCATCCCTAACTTAAACCCCGAACGCTTGAGTTCATCGATACTCATATTTTTATATTGAGCAAAACTTTCTGCTTTCACCCAAATGCCATAAGAATCTTTACGATAGACATCAGAAAATAGCGCAAATTGCTTTCGAGTTTCTGTCGGTGTTGCATTCGCTGTAAAGTCGACTTCGCCAATTTTTATAAGCTCAACGATATTGCTCCAGTCACTTTTAAAAAACGTTATATTGCAATTTAGATCTTCGGCAAGTGTTCGCACCATCTCAGTTTGAATGCCAGCTATTTCTCGGTTCGTTTTAAAGTATTGAAGTGGTGGCCATTCTGCCCATCCATACACCAGCTCACAATGTTGACTATTAGAATCAGCCTGGATGCTATCGCGCGTAACAGCTTGCGCATTGGCTTTAGCTATTGATGAAATAGAAATAATTATTAAAACTAAAAGATTGGATTTTTGCAGCCTCAAGAATTGTCCTTAAATTTTGAAAGCGTTATAAATAAAAGCATAACGTATTCTCGTTTTTTAAGCCAATTCTTGAGTTTTTAATTGCGCACTTATCGAGCTTTGCGAGCAAATTTTTGGTTTAGAAAACTTAATATCTCAAACCGCATCTACAAAAGTAGATTAACCGGTATTTCGCATTCCCGCCGCGATTCCAGCAATTGTCATCATTAACGTCATTTGCAAGTTTTTGTCATCTGGGTTCGCTCGCGTACGCTTAAGCAGTTCTATCTGCACCATGTGAAGTGGTAATAAATAGGGCATGCGCATTGTTATACTATTTCGGTTCCATGGATCAAATTGCATCATATGATCAATCTGACTGAGTGACAGTAATGTTTGTTTATCCTTGGCCAATTGATCGCGCAGTTTCTCTCCGAAAGCCTGTTTATCTTTATCGACTAAATGCTTGTCGTATGCTGCGGACAAGTGAGGGTCGGATTTGCTAAACACCATCTCCAGCATCGCTAAACGACTTCTAAAAAATGGCCATTGCTGTCGCATTTGCTCTAAAGTATCTTTGCCAAACCCTTCGATTGCCCCAGCAATTGATTCCATTGCACCTAGCCAAGATGGCAGAACTAACCTGTTTTGAGACCAGGCGAATATCCAAGGGATCGCTCTCAAGCTCTCCACTCCGCCCTCTGGTTTTCGTTTAGCTGGGCGGCTACCCAAAGGTAGGCTCGCCAACTCTTGCTCTGGTGTCGTTTGGCGAAAATAGGGAACAAAATCAGGATTGTGACGCACGACCCCTCGATAGATTTCAGTTGCACGACCACTTAACTGTGTCATCATTTCTCGCCATTCCAGCTTTGGTTCTGGCGGCGGTGTAATCAATGCCTCCAAAATAGCACTCGTATAAAGGCTAAGACTGCGAACCGCCAATTCCGGCATACCAAATTTATAACGAATCGTCTCGCCTTGTTCTGTCACACGAAACCCGCCATCAACGCTTCCGGGCGGCTGAGAAAGAATTGCATCATGCGCTGGACCACCGCCCCGGCCGATTGTACCGCCGCGTCCATGGAAAAGCGTTAAAGTAACGCCAAACTCTTTTGCTAGGGCTACCAAACTTTCTTGCGCTCGATATTGAGCCCAAGCTGCAGACAATACCCCCGCGTCTTTGGCACTATCAGAATAACCGATCATCACGAACTGACGACCTTCAATATATTCCCGATACCAATCAATATCGAGCAACTGGCGAGTCGCAAATTCGGCATTATTTAAATCATCTAGGGTCTCAAACAACGGCGCAACAGGCATCGGCCAATCAACACCTGCTTCTTTTAACAATAGTTGTACGGCCAAAACATCGGAAGCAGAACGAGCCATTGAAACAACGTAAATACCAAAACTCGTCGCATCATTGTTAGCAATCACCTGCATTGTATCGAGTACTTCTTGTACCGACTCACTAGGTTGCCAACGGCGTGGAAATAGAGGGCGTTTTTCAACGAGTTCTTTTCTCAAAAATGTCAGCTTTTCCTGTTCTCGCCATTGGGAATAATCGCCTAAACCTAAATAACGGGTAACTTCGTTGATTACTTCTTCATGCCGCTCGCTGTCCTGGCGAATGTCCAGTTTGATTAAACTTGTTCCAAAGCAATAAGCTCGCAATAAGGTATCTTTGAGCGCGCCATTCGCAATAATCTGTAAGCCACAGGCTTGGAGGCTCTCATAACTCGCTAGTAATGGTTTTATCAACTGTTCGTCGCTAAAGGCACATTCAGCTGGGTGAATATTTTTACCTAATATTTTCTCAGAAATTTTTTCTCTGATTTCCACTAACTGGTCACGCAAATTACGCATGACAACACGATAAGGTTCTTTTTGGTTTCCGCCTGCTAGCTTAATCAATGAGTCGCTCGCAACTGATACCGATAGCTCATTTGCTAAGTTATCTAAATCACCAATAAAAAGATCGGCAGAGCGCCATTTAGACATTAAGAGAACTTGCTCGGTTACCTTTGCGGTAACCCGAGGGTTTCCATCTCTATCTCCCCCCATCCAGGAGGTCATTTTCAAAGGGCGAGCATCAAGGGGTAGTTCGATGTCAAAACTCTGCTTTAAGGCATCTTCTAATTCTCGAACATACTGAGGAAGCGCCTCCCACAAACTATGTTCGATAACCGAAAAACCCCATTTAGCCTCATCAATTGGCGTGGGCCGACTCTCTCGAATTTTATGCGTATGCCAAGCTTGAGTGATGAGTTCTGCAATACGCCGTTCAACATGAGTGACATCATTAGCAAGCGCCTGATTGACATCAAGCTGTTGTAACTGGTCAGCCAGTTCTCGATATTTATTGATTAGCGTGCGTCGCGTAACTTCTGTCGGGTGAGCCGTTAGTACTAAATCGATACTAAGTTGATTCACCTTTTGTCGTAAAACCTCACCATCGACTCCCTCTTCCTTAAGTCTTTTCAAATAGTCATTAACTGGATTTCCTTGATAGTGAGCAACGGTATACTGTTCTTCGGCGATATTAGCCAAATTTAAGAACTGCGAAAAGGCACTCACGACACGAGAAAGTTCATCGTTATTCATTGCTGCGAATAAGACTTCCAATTGCTTTTGGACTGACTCTTGATTCTCTTCGGTTGCTGATTTGCCCAATACTCGAATATTCTCAATTGTCTCGAGCCAATCTTCACCAAGGCTATGCTTTATCGTATCACCTAACATATCGCCCAATAAGCGTACTCTCTCTCTCAACCCGTCATAGGATAATTCTTGGTTCATTCTTTATAGGGACTTTTAGATTAGAAGTTATGGAATTAAAAATTAAATCACATCCGCTACGATAAGTCTGATACTTAGTATTTATATGAGATAATTTGCTAAAGTCATCAGACCACTTTGAACAATTTGATCGAATTGAGTGTCGATTTGTTGCTTAATTAACGCGAATAGGATTATTGATTCTGGGCCACTGGTTTGGGTTTGCTGTTACCAAACTACTATCTCAGGACTTTTAGTTTACGGTCTGTTGGTTCAGGACTATTGATATTAGTTCAAGACTGTTGATATTAGTTCAAGACTGTTGATATTAGTTCAAGACTGTTGATATTAGTTCAGGACTGTTGATAAAGCTCACCTAGCTTACGCATAATATCTCGCCAAGACAAAATACCAACAGGCCTTTTTTCATTATCAACAATCGGAATACACGAAATATCTTCTTGATTGAATAGCTTGATAGCTTCTTGAATGAGGGAGTCTTGTTTGAGGGTCACGGGATCATGGGACATGATTTGATGGGCTCTTTTTTGCAAGGTCGCTAGATCACTTTTACTCGCCGCATTGGTGCCTACTTTCGGGCTCAAAGATAAAAATAAATCTCTATCCGAAATGATTCCCAGCAATTTGCCTGACTCAACAACTAGTAGATGATGGAATCCTTTTTCATCAAAAATTGATTTTATTTCTTTAAGCGAATCATCCAATTCGACAGAGACAACCTCTGTACTCATTAAAGCTGTTACTTTCAATGCTATTCCTCGACACAACCTCTTATATTAAGGTTAGAACATAAACGCAATGCTGCCAGAAAATGTGCACAATTATCGCTTATTTTTGAAAGGGCGGAATGTAGATTTCATTTGGCACCGGCGTCTGAGTGACATACTTGATATACCCCAAAACAAAGTCTGACTTTGGTACTTTATTTTTCTTAAATTCAAACTCGAGAAATCGTTCAGAGTCCAGTAACATTGCAATCAAATCGACCTTCCATTCGCCTGCTTCCTTTTTAAAATAAAAACGATTGGGTATTCCTCGCCCATCAAAGGTCATGTTAGCGAAGGCTTTCTTATCATCAACCACAACATGACTAATCGCCATCCTCGAATAGTTACCCTCTCCCGAAAACCCATTGATAACCGAGAACTGAAATAATGCTTGCGGCGTAATATTGGCTAGCTTATTTTTGGGTAAAACGTGCCGATAGAGAATAGCATTTGAGTGTTCCAACAAACTCGCATCAAGCAACTCTTGTTTAGTCGCATACTTAACCAACTCAAGCGTATGACCAAAATATTTGATAGTCTCTTGTGAAATCCTATCAATCGTCGTCGGATCATTTTTAGTGATTAATGCTTTGTATTCTTTGAATAGCTTTTGGATTGCATCTGAATCGGTATAAGCAAAGCCCTTTGAACTTAGCACTACTAGTAAAATCAATATAAAGGTTTTGAAAGCGTTCATCGTTTTCTCGAAAATTTTCTGTCAAACAGTATCAATCACTTGTCTGTAACCTTAAATTCGAAACTACTAGATTTCAAGTTTCAATCAGACAAGCTGTTCAACTTCGCCGATTAATGATTACTCTTTTTATGCCAGCGAATGATTTCTTTTTGATCTGCGGGTAAATTTATGCCTTTTTTCAACGCACCGGTCGCATGTTCAGTCAGCATCTTTTCGGCACGATCTTCGATTTTGGCCAGAGTTTCCATTAATAGCGCTTTCTCTTCTTGCGTGATCACCGATTCTAGAAATTCGGTTCGTTGATTTATCTCGTCAACAAGCTTTTGATACACTTCGTGACCTTTCTCTGTTAGCCGAAGTAATTTAACTTTTTTATTGTCTGAGCGACTAAACACTTCAATCATCTCGAGCGACTTTAATGTTTTTACTGCACGGCTTACGGTATACGCATCTAACCTTGCTTGATAAGCAATATCCGCGCTACTAATGGGCATGTATGAACCAATATTTAAAATAACGCGCAACTCTCGCGGATCTAAATCTATAATCTGGCGAATCGAAAAATCTCGATTTAGTTGAAGAAGATTACTAACAACAGCCACCTGAAATGGTAAATGATCATACAGATCGATTGGTTGCTCCAGCTTTTCAGTCAGACTGAACGCGTTTTTTCTTTTTCTTGTTTGGCGATAAGATTTCATAGAGATATGTGTCTTTAATTTAGAGGTTTAGGAGCTACACGATAACATGGAACAGCCAGCTTTGGTTCGGGCCCATTCAGGCCTTTTGGCAAAATATTGTTCATGCTCAGGTTGCTCGTCATAGGGGCGACGCATTATGTCCAATAATTTCTCGATTTCAGAATAATCGCCTTCATGGGCTTTGTCGATAGCAATTTGAGCTAAATAGTTTCTCAAAATATATTTTGGATTTGTTCGATTCATCAAACTTATCCTATCTTGAGAATCGAGCTCACTAACTTGCAGCCTTGCTTTGTAACGAGTAAACCACGATTGAAATTCATCTTTGGTTTGTGTGTTGATTTCATCCAATGTATAAAACGCTTCTTTTACCGATTCATACCAAGTGGCTAGCTCGGATTCTTGAGAAAATTTTGTCAAATTTCGGAAAAAAATAGTCATATCGGTTTCGGTTGATGCCAAACAAGCAAACAAATCACCGATCAGCTTTTGATCGTCCTCTCCTCTGTGACGACCAATTCCGAGTTTGTCGGCGTACATTTGCTGCGAACTGTGCGTGTAGAGATCGGCGAATTTTTGCAATGACTCTTCCAGCTTGTCGGCAGTACCGATGACAGTATAAAGCGTATTCGCTAATTGAAGTAAATTCCACTGGGCAATCTGCGGTTGATTACCGAAGGAGTAGCGCTTGCCTTCGCCATCTGTCGTATTCGGCGTCCAGTGCGGATCATATCCTTCTAGCCAGCCATATGGACCATAATCAATCGTCAAGCCGAGCACTGACATGTTATCGGTATTCATAACGCCATGAACAAAGCCAACTCGCATCCAGTGAACAATCATTTCACAGGTGCGTCGACAAACCTCATCAAAAAATGCTTCATAAGTTTCGCTGGTCAGCTTCTCCTCGTCCAACATCAAATGAGGAAAGTCATAACGGATAGTATGCTCTATCAGTTTTTTTAAGTTATCGGTTTCTTGACGAGAGGCGAAAATTTGAAAACTACCAAACCGCACAAATGAAGGGGCCACTCGACAGACAATCGCCCCAGGCTCTAATTGCGGTCTACCATCGTAAAACATATCTCTCATCACTTGCTCACCCGTAAGAATTAAACTTAACGCACGAGTGGTTGGTATACCTAAATGAAACATCGCTTCACTACACAAAAACTCTCTAACCGATGAACGCAACACGGCAAGGCCGTCCGCGGTTCGAGAATAAGGAGTTAACCCGGCTCCCTTGAGCTGGAGCGTTTGATTGTTCCCTTGAGCATCGACAACCTCTGCGAGGTTAATGGCTCGACCGTCACCAAGCTGGCCTGCCCAATTTCCAAACTGATGTCCGCCATAACACATGGCGTACGGGCGACTGTTCTCAATTAATTGATTGCCGGCAAATATTTCAAGAAACTGCTCACTTTGCCATGCTTGCTGCTCAAGTCCAAGCGACGTCAACATCTCAGTTGATACGGCTAGTACTTGGGGCTGAGATACTGGAGTCGGATTAACATAAGAAAATGCCGCATTATGAACCTGACGCGGCATCACAGCCGTCTCGAGATCGGCGGGAAGTGATTCGCTAAAACGGTTTCGTAATTTGAACTTTATGCTCATCGGTTTACTCGTTGTCAACCTTTCAATAGGTTCGATTTACTCTGAACTAAATTTCCCGTTATTCCATCATGAGGAAGTTTTTAATCCTCACGCATCGCCCCTGCCTGCAAATTGCTTTAAATTACGGCTAACCGCTGGAGTCGATTTTCCATTGCTTTTACAAAACGTCCCGGCGCATCCTCGTCTAGATTGAAGTAAAGAGAGGGCTCAATCAGTTCTGCTTCGATTAAAACAAATTCATCGTTATGTCTTACGAAATCCAAACGCGCATAGAGCAATGATTGCGCAATCTGCTTTAGGGTATTATCGCCTGCAGCCAGGAGAGCGGGTTCGGGAATAATTTTCTTCAAACGCCCTCCATGCTCTTCTTGCACTCTAAAATCGCCCGATTTAGGTGTTTTTAAGATGGCATGACTGTATTGGCCATCAAAATAGAAAAGAGAATATTCGCCTTCCTCAACAATAGCCGACATAAAAGGTTGTACCATAAAGTTGCGCTGCTCAAAGGTCTCTGCCAGCATCGACGAGCTATCTTTAAGCTGGTCAATCCTAACTCGATAAGTATCGTCAGCATTAGCACTCACGCACGGCTTAATGACTAGCTCTTCGACATTAAATTGCTGAAAACACGCCAAAACCTTCGATAAATCATAGTCTCCAAACCAGGTTGTCGGAACAATAGCCACTCCTTTCGCTTGGAGTTCCTGGAGGTAACGTTTGTCAATATTCCATTCAACGATTGAAAGTGGGTTATCTAAATGGGTATCAGAATCATCTATTTTACGCAAAACCTCGAGAAACTCATCGGCATGATCTTGATAATCCCACGTCGAGCGAATAATCGCAGTGGTATATTCATTCCAATCGACATCAGCTCGCCAAGAAACGGTCTCACACTGCCAACCGGCATCCGCTAGCGGCGCTTCTAAAAGCTGATCATAAATTACAAAGTCTTGAGTATTATCCATTGAGAGAATTGCGCATTTTTTCATTTGATTACCATCACATACTATTTTTCAGGTGTTCCAAGCATATCGAATCGACACCTCTGTTGTGTTTGAGGGATTCTATCACTTTGCTTTTGATTAATCAGAGTTTTCAATTCTAAGGCTAAGCACCTCAAACTGGAACAATATTTGAATATTCGGCTGGCCTTTATCAACCAACTTGTTATCATCTCACCCTAACCTAGTAGCGTTTAGAGTCACTGCTTATGAGACGTTTACATTTAATGTACGCAATCGCCATCCTCGCTTCTTTTGCACCACAGCTTAACGCTGAAATAGAAAACTTAGCTGATGACCCTCGGTTTGAAGTGTGTTATCTCGAGGCTTTTAAGCAACAAAATAAGAATAAGACACTCGAACAAGTTAAGGCTGAATGCATCCAAAAAATTGCCGAAGACAATGGTGGAACAATCGAAAAGCTGTCACCGCTAGAAAAGCGTATCAATGAAGAGTTAAAAAACGTCTACAATCCAAACGTCATCACCCCGCATAAACGTAACTACTTGCTCCCAATTAGCTATCTTAATCAACCTAATCAAGCGCCCTACGAAAATACCAATTACGCGGGATTACTTGATAACTGGGAAGCAAAGTTTCAGCTCAGCTTCAAGGCTCCCTTAGCTCAATCTCTAATTAAAGACAAAGATGTATTATTCTTTGGATTTACGATTGAATCTTACTGGCAAGCCTACAACACGGATATATCATCTCCTTTTAGAGAAACTAATTACACGCCCGAAATTTTTTATGGATTTGTAAACGATTTTACGATCGGTGAGTGGACCAATAGAGTGAATGTAATCGGTATCGAACACCAATCAAACGGACAATCACAACCTCAATCTCGAAGCTGGAATCGAATCTACGCGCACTTTGTATGGGAAAACGATCGCTGGATTGTCGGTTTTAAGCCCTGGTATCGTTTACCTGAAGACGACAAGCTTGACCCGAATGATCCCGATGGTGACGATAACCCTGATATTGATAAGTTTCTCGGTCACTTCGAGTTTACAAGCACTTATAAATGGGACGACCAAACATTTGGGGTTATGTTCCGAAACAACCTTCGCTCAGATAACAAAGGGGCTATCCAGCTTGATTGGACGTTTCCAATGGGTAGTCGCTTTAAAGGGTACGTACAGTACTTTAATGGCTATGGAGAAAGCCTGATTGATTATAACGAGTCAGTACAACGGTTTGGAATTGGTGTATTGCTCTCTGATTTTTTCTGACCCGGATGCAAAGCTTTCAGCGATTGAAGTTTGCGAGAATAGAATTTAGATTTACCTGATGAGATTGAACCTAACATTCTCAATTTAAGAACTCAATTTCTACAACTTGAATTCAAAAATTAATAACCCACAAACAGCCCCTCGCTAGTAACGAGGGGCGTTTCACAATTAACCGACCCAATTCCTCGCATTACGGAACATTCGAGTCCAAGGTCCATCTTCTCCCCACTCAGCTGGCGCATACGAATTCTGCACTGTTCTGGCAACTCGCTCAGGGTGAGGCATCATTATGGTTACCCGACCATCTGTTGAAGTGAGACCGGTAATTCCGAACGGCGAGCCATTAGGATTACTTGGATATTGGGTTGCAACTTGGCCATAATTGTCGATAAATCGCGCACTGATTAGTCCAGACTTGTCGGCTTGTTGGGCTGCAGCTTCGTCAGCAAATTCTGCACGGCCTTCGCCATGAGACACTGCAATCGGAATCCTTGAGCCTTCCATACCCTCGAAGAAAATTGATGGACTTTTGGCTACTTCAACCATCGAGAAGCGCGCTTCAAACTGCTCCGATAAATTTCTTACAAAGTGTGGCCAGTGGTCGGTACCAGGGATAATCGAGCGTAGATTGGACATCATCTGACAACCGTTACAGATCCCGAGGGCAAAAGTATTTTCTCGAGCAAAAAATTCGCTGAATGCCTCTTTCAGTTTTTCATTAAATAAAATCGACTTTGCCCAACCTTCACCGGCACCTAGTACATCACCATAGGAAAACCCGCCACAAGCAACTAAGCCAACAAAGTTATCTAAGCTGACTCTTTCACTCATCAAATCACTCATGTGAACATCAATCGCATTAAAACCAGCTTTGATAAATGCTGCTGCCATTTCTAGATGACTATTAACCCCTTGCTCTCTTAAAATCGCGACTCGCGGCTTCTCAGCGACATATCCAAAGCGCTCGACAATATCTTCACTTGGGTCAAACGTTAAATGCGGCTTTATTCCAGGATTACCACTATCGAGTCTGGCATTTTTCTCTTCCAAAGCACATTGTGGGTTATCTCTCAATGCTTGCATTTGATAAGTGGTTTCAGACCACAAAGCACGCAAATCCATTAATTCTCGATTTAGCCAGAGCGCGTCACCGTGATGCACTTTGATGGCAAGTTCCTTCTGAACGGACCCAATATCGTGGACAATCTCTTTTAGCCCAAATTGAGCAAAAGTTTGCATCACTTTGTCTTTGTGTTTTTCTGAAATCTGTACAACACAACCGAGCTCTTCATTAAACAAGACGTTTAACGCTTCACTTGATAATTCCGCAAGATCAATATCCAACCCACAATGACCGGCAAATGCCATTTCTGCCAGGGTTGTAATCAATCCTCCATCTGAACGGTCGTGATAAGCCAATAAAACACCTTCTGCATTTAGATGCTGAATCGCTTGGAAGAATCGTTTGAAAATTTCAGCATCTTCAACGTCTGCACACTCGTCACCTAATTGGTTAAATACCTGTGCCAAGGCGGTTGCACCCAAGCGATTTTTTCCGTGACCTAAGTCGACCAAAATCAACCGAGTATCAGTATCTTGTGACAGTTGTGGAGTTAACGATTGGCGAATATTGGTGACTGGCGCGAAAGCGGTGACAATCAGCGATAAAGGCGCAACGACACTCTTATCAATGTTCCCATTTTCACTCTCTTCTGCCCACACTGTTCGCATTGACATAGAATCCTTGCCGACAGGAATCGCGACACCAAGTTTTGGACAAAGATCCATGCCGACAGCTTCAACAGCTTCAAAAAGACCGGCATCCTCGCCTTTTGCGCCACACGCAGCCATCCAGTTTGCGCTCAGTCGAATCTTACTGATGTCGTCAATTTTCGCACTAGCGATATTGGTAATTGATTCCGCAACAGCCATCCTCGCAGCGGCACCATAATTTAAATTTGCCGCGGGTGTTCTTTCACCCATTGCCATTGCTTCACCCGTATTTGCTTGCAAACTCGACGCCGTTACCGCGCAGTCAGCGACTGGAACCTGCCAAGGACCGACCATTTGATCGCGATGCGATAAACCGCCAACGGTCCGATCGCCAATAGTAATCAAAAATGTTTTGTCAGCAACTGCCGGTAGCGTCAATACACGATCGAGAGCCTCGTCTAAAGTCGCATCAATTTGCAACTTCTTTTCGACAACTTTGGCGGACTCGACGGTACGATGCATCTTGGGTGGCTTGCCGAACAAAACATCCATCGGCAAATCAACTGGTTTGTTATCAAAATGCTCGTCATTCAAAGTTAAGTGCAACGCTTCGGTCGCTTCACCTAACACTGCGAAAGGGCAACGCTCACGCTCGCAAATACTTTGAAATTTCTCAAGATTTTCGGGGGCGACCGCCATCACATAACGTTCTTGTGACTCATTACACCACACTTCAACAGGGCTCATTCCTGGTTCGTCATTAGGTACTCGACGAAGCTCAAAACTGCCACCGCGTTCACCATCATGCACGAGCTCCGGAACAGCGTTTGACAAACCGCCCGCGCCAATATCATGAATAAACTCGATGGGATTGTCAGTACCCATAGACCAGCAAGTATCGATAACTTCTTGACAGCGCCTTTCCATTTCTGGGTTATCACGCTGTACCGAAGCAAAATCCAAATCTTCGTCACTTGTACCTGATGCCATTGATGAAGCGGCGCCTCCACCGAGACCAATTAGCATCGCAGGACCACCGAGAACAATCACATGGTACCCCGGTTTAACTTCCGCCTTTTCAACATGTTGTTCGCGAATGTTTCCCATTCCGCCAGCAATCATTATGGGTTTATGGTAACCGCGGACTTGTTCTCCATAATCAAATTCAATATTTTGCTGATAAGTTCTGAAATAGCCGCACAACGCTGGGCGACCAAATTCATTGTTAAATGCAGCACCGCCAAGTGGACCTTCAAGCATAATGTCGAGTGCGGAAACGATTCGACCGGGTTTCCCGTAATGATTTTCCCATGGTTGTTCAAACCCCGGAATTTCAAGATTAGATACGCTAAATCCTGTCAAACCAGCCTTAGGCTTACCACCTCGGCCCGTCGCGCCTTCATCTCTAATTTCACCACCAGAACCCGTCGACGCACCCGGAAATGGTGAGATTGCAGTCGGATGATTATGGGTCTCTACTTTCATCAAAATGTGGATGGGTTCGAGATGATAACGGTATTCGTTAGAGTCAGCGTCAGACCAAAGACGAGGTTGCTCAAAGCCCTCGATAACTGCTGCATTGTCCTTGTATGCAGAGAGTACGCCATCCGGCGAAACTTTGTGGGTATTGCGGATCATGTTGAATAGTGAAATGTCTTTATCCTCACCATCAATTGTCCAACTTGCATTAAATATTTTATGGCGACAGTGCTCCGAATTAGCTTGCGCGAACATCATCAACTCTACATCGGTTGGGTTGCGTTCTAACTCGTTAAATCGATCCACTAAATAGTCGATTTCATCTTCCGCAAGCGCCAATCCCAACGAGGAGTTTGCCGAAACTAACTCCTCGCGACCGCCTTTTAATATATCCACTGAAATGAGCGCTTTAGGCTCTTCATGCTTGAACAAAACTTCCGCCGCTTCAAAATCAGCAAACACGCTATCCATCATTCGGTCATGAATCAATGGCATTAGTTGTGTAACCGCGTCGTCAGAAAGATCTTGTCCTTGATTATCTTGAAGATACCAGCCGATTCCGCGCTCTAGCCGATTGACCTCATGCAGCCCACAATTGTGCGCAATATCTGTTGCTTTCGATGACCAGGGTGAAATAGTGCCTTGTCTCGGCGTGACTAAAACAAAGGCTCCTTTGGTTTCTTTAACTAACTTTTTGGAACCGTAAGTTAACAATTTGTTTAGGGTCTCTAACTTGGAATCAGGTAATTCCGCATTGGTATCTGCAAAATGAACATACTCAGCATAAATCTGACCGAGATCGGATACTAAAGTTTTTCCTTCATCAAGTAATTTCTGGGTTCTAAACAAGGATAAAGCGGGAGCACCACGGAGTATAAGCATATTGATTTGACTCATAACTAGGGGGGTTGAATTCAAGGCGCAATGATACGCTAATTTAATTGATTAATTAACCTAAAAATAATGCTATTTAAGGTAATTTAAAATACCGATTACAGGTCATCCCGCCTGATTAAAGAAAAATTTACAAATTTCCGATAATCGGTAGGTCGTCGCTGCAGACCGCTTAAATAGCGAGCTGCGCAAATTTTGAACGCCTTTAAATATCTCTTTTGATAATATTTACCCTTGTACAAACTTGATCAAACTCCATTAAACAACGATAATTCACATAAAACGGATATAAATCAATCACTTGCGAAGACCGTGACGAGTGATTAAACAGCGTGTTTTTGGCCTTCGAGATCAAGAACTTAGGCGAAAAATTTCATAAACTACTTGCAGAATGGGCAAGTTTTCACGGTCCAATTGAAGGGAGCAGTCGTACCAGGGAATTCTTTGGCGAACAAACTATCACTATATGCAGCATGTTAATCGATTTATTACAGCCCTGATTAAGCCCAGTTTGCTTCCGCAGAAGCAGACGGCGCGTGTGTTGTTTTTATCGCTCGCAACCCTCTTCGTGTCAAGCTGTAGCCAACAAGCGCCCTCTAAGTTGGAGCAAGTTCTTAATCGCGGAGAAATAACGGTCGTCACTCGTAACAGTCCAACCACCTATTATGAGCGAGCGGATGGTTTCGCTGGGATTGAATTTGAACTCGTTGAGCTGGGATTGAATTTGAACTCGTTGAAGGGTTTGCTGAAAAACTAGGTGTTAAAGTTAATTTTGTTGTCAGTGATGACCTCAAAGAGATTGCAGAAATGATTGAGTCGGGCGAAGCCGATATCGCTGCAGCAGGTCTCTCAGTCACCGAAGAAAGAGAAAACTACTTACGATTTGCACCAGCATATCAACAAATCACCTCAAAACTTGTTTTTAAACAAGGTAAAAAATGGCCAAGAAATATCAGTCAACTTGACGGCGAGTTACGGGTGGTTGCACATTCATACTTCTCTCAAGAATTGCTCAACTTGAAAAAAACCGAACCTGGATTACATTGGTCAGAAACAAGCGAACATTCAACCGAAGAATTGCTCATGATGGTGCTAGACGAAACGATTGATTACACCATCGTGGATTCAACTGAGCTCGACTTAAATAGACGATTTCACCCGGAGCTGGCGGTTGCATTCACGGTAGGTAAACCGCAAAGTCTCGCCTGGGCAGTGAAAAAGTCTGATGACTATTCTCTTTTTGCGCAAATAATCGAGTACTTCGGCGAACAAAAATCAGCAGGGCGTATCGCACAGTTAACCGAAAAATACTACAGCCATGTTGAGAAGTTTGATTATGTTGGCGCTCGCACGTTCCACCGCGCTACTGAAAACAAGCTCGGTAAATACAAAGACATGTTTGTTGACGCCGCTGGTGAAGATTTAGATTGGCGATTACTGGCCGCATTGAGTTATCAGGAATCTCATTGGCGACCTAAAGCAAAGTCACCGACCGGTGTTCGAGGTATGATGATGCTTACCTTAAATACAGCGAAACAATTGGGTGTGACCAACCGACTTGACGCCGAACAAAGTATTGACGGTGGTGCTCGATATCTGCGTAAAGTTTTAAAACGTGTTCCCGAAAGAATTCAAGATCCAGACCGAACTTGGTTTGCGCTTGCCGGCTACAATGTTGGTTGGGGTCATGTAGAAGACGCTCGAATTATCACTCAAAAACAAGGTGGCAATCCTGACTCTTGGGCTGATGTCAAAGAGCGCCTACCGCTGTTACAGAAGAAGCGTTGGTACAAAAAAACCAAACACGGCTATGCTAGGGGCAATGAACCAGTGCAGTACGTGACCAATATCCGACGTTACTATGATGTTTTAGTTTGGCAGGACGAAGAGCAACAACCGGCAGATCCGCTTGAGTTGAATCCTAGCCAAAAGACACAAACGCTGATTGCATCGAAAGACGACTCCGCTGAAAATAACCAAACAGAACGCGTTGATTAGGTTCTACGCGTTATCTCTGAACCATTGATTAAACATTTGTGTGATCAACGTAATCTAAAACGCGTTAACTCGATATTTCTATTCTCTTGCAAGCTCCCAATCAAACTGGGCGAGCTGGTATCATTGGCCAACCACCTGAAAATTTTATAACCGAGCCAGTGTGAAAAATGTTTATCGCGAAAGGTCCAACAAATTCGAGGGCATTAGCGACTGGTGCCAATTTTTTAGTCTGATTCAACATCTTTGTTTCTGATTATCGTGAGTAACGATTATTTTGAGTAACGATTATTGGGAATAACGATAATTGTGATGAAGAATCCTGTAACCGTAAATAACACTTATGGAATAGAAAGTCGGTCTGGAAAATCGGACTGGAATATCGGACTAGCATTGCACTAGTAATTGCAATGACTTTAACCAGTGTAAAGCTAAATAGGTGTTCCTTGATGGAACCTTATTTACCAGTTTCCCGCTTCTCTAATCCAAATTGAAGAACGCATCGCTTGCCTGGAAATGTTTCCGGCATTGTCTATTCGCTCGGTTTTGTAGATCAATAAAATGACACTGGGCGATAATTCTTTATATTCAAACTCGCTCGCGACAATTTGATAATCACTTTCAGGTTGCTGAGTGAGGCTTTGAGTTATCGACTCGAAATCATAAACTTTTCCAGAATAACCCACCTCGATAAATGATGGATGGATCAAACGTACTAACTGAGTCAGATCGCTTCTAATTTCCGGTCGATGTAGCGCAACTTCTTTGTCTTTAATCGTGGAGAAATACTGCAAAGTCAATCAACTTTATTCGTCTGCCGCTTGACCCGAAAGAATAAAATTCAATTGTGTATTTTCTTCGTCAGTCAGACCTGCAAGTTTAATTGGTTCAACTTTTCTTTTACGAGCTTCTTGATAAGTTATAAAAGAATCTCCAGGTTTGTCAGGAAATACCGCTTTCATACTTTTTTTGAGATTTTGCTGAGTAAGCCGGCTATAACTGCCTACTTCAACAAGTTTGTCTAGATGTGATGACTCATTGTCTCTTTGACGGTAGTGTTTATCTTGTTCAGTCCCCATGTCGACCTTCCTAGTGTGTAAAAAACCAATCCGATGTTAAAACGGCTTAATTCAACATTGGCACAGATATTAGACAAGCGGACAAACATTAAATGAATTTACTCAGAATTACAAATTTGAGAGTGATATTCGACTTCAAGCCAACCAGTTATTTAAATTAAATAGTTTTTACTTGATCGCCATTTTTAAGATTTAATTAGTTGGAACATCGATAATGGCAAAGAATCACAAGAAATTTTGCGAAAAAAGGTAACAATCATACTGATTGTTACCTTCTTCAATTCTGCAAAAACTTACAGTACTCGTAGAGGACCTACAGGACAATCCTTTTAACCACCGACTAATTTCATGGGCAATTGCCAAAGAATCTCCCGCCCTCAGCGGTTTTTACTCAACAGAATCTTGCTCTGTTGAACCTGACTGCTCTACTGTATTCGGCAGCAATTTAGCGCGGATTTGCATTTCGATTTCTTCCGCGATTTCGGAATTTTCAGTGAGAAAATCTGTCACTTTAGCTTTACCTTGTCCAATACGATCGCCTTTATAGCTGTACCAGGCACCAGCTTTATCGACAATGCCTTCCTTCACACCAATATCAACGATCTCTCCTAAACGTGATGTACCTTGTCCGTAGAGAATTTGAAATTCAGTTTGTTTGAATGGTGGTGCGACTTTATTTTTAACGACTTTGACCCGAGTTTCATTACCGATAATTTCATCACCTTGCTTAACTGCGCCGATTCGTCGAATATCCAAACGGACTGAAGCGTAAAATTTAAGTGCGTTACCGCCAGTTGTTGTTTCTGGATTGCCAAACATTACCCCGATTTTCATCCGGATCTGATTAATAAACACGACAGTGCAGTTAGTTCGTTTTATGTTAGCAGTGAGTTTTCTTAGCGCTTGTGACATCAATCTAGCCTGCAAGCCCATATGAGAGTCACCCATATCACCTTCAATTTCAGCCTTTGGCGTTAAAGCTGCTACCGAGTCAATGATGACTAAATCTACGCCTCCCGAGCGTACTAACATGTCGCAGATCTCGAGCGCCTGCTCGCCGGTATCGGGTTGTGAAACCAATAAATTTTCTAAATCGACACCTAATGCCTCGGCATAAATTGGGTCAAGAGCATGTTCAGCATCGACAAATGCCGCTGTGCCACCTTGTTTTTGGCACTCAGCGATCGCTTGCAAAGTTAAAGTTGTTTTACCCGAAGACTCTGGCCCGTATATTTCTATAACACGCCCTTTTGGCAAACCACCAATGCCGAGTGCAACATCCAGTCCCAGTGAGCCCGTTGAAATCGTGTCGATCTTTTGCGCTTGAGCTTCACCTAGGCGCATTACCGAGCCTTTACCAAATTGTCTTTCGATTTGACTTAGCGCTGCATTGAGCGCTTGCTTACGATTATCGTCCATTATCTTCTCCACAAGATTGTTGAATTCGTTTTGTTGACTTACTCTCTTCGTATTCGTCTGTTTTCGTATTTGTACGCCAATAAGTTTGTCACTTTTAGCGTTATCTTTCCGGGCATCCCTTGGGCACCTGGCTACCTGGGCACCTGGCTACCTGGGCGCCTGGCTACCTGGCTACCTGGCTACCTGGCTACCTGGCGAGCTTTAAGTATTAGTCACAGTCCTTTCCTTGATGTACGCTGTTTCTAATACTCACTTGCCTCGATGCAGACGCCATACAAGCACTACTTAAATAACTACTATCGAAACTGACACCATCCTACACCTACTTATGCGAGTAGGCAAGTTTTATTTAACCTCTCCCTTACAAGCTTTCACAAAGCTTCTCGAGCAGTTCATGAGATTATTGTAATTACTCGAATCGAAGAGATCTATCCTAGTTAAATAGGTGTGTCGCTTTTTCAAACAGATCAAATTAGAAATGTATTAGAAGGAAAAATTCGCCAAGATTAGTTTTCCGAAATATCCTTTAGCCAATCTTTAAGCTGGTACCACCAATAACTCATTTGTGCCGCAGCAGGCCCGAAAAGGCTTCCGTTCCACGGCAGTCCCCAAGGCTTAAATTGTTTGTAACTTTGGTCCTGTTGCGAAATTGCAGCGGCAATAATCTCGCCCGCAGCGGTCGTTGGCGCGACGCCATGCCCTCCAAAACCAATCCCGTACCATACGCCGGGTTTTAACTGTCCGATTTGCGCCATCTGATGGCGCGCATAACCCATCCATCCACTCCATACTCTTTCAATTTTTACATCTTCAAAATCCGGAAATACCCGCAACATATCTTGACGTAATTCCTCTCCTAAGTCCCTCGGTTCGCTGGTGTTAGCGCTAATCCTGCCCCCCCACAAAACCCGACCGTCATTTAATGGCCGGTAATAATCAAACGCAAATCGAGTATCGTAAATAGCTGAGCGAGTTTTCAAATAAGTCTGCAATCGGCTTCCCAATGGTTCAGTTGTCATCACATAAGTTGCTATCGGTAATATGGAGCGAGCCACTGGCGGACAAATATTTCCGATATATCCACCAGCAGCAATCACTAAATGCTTACACCGAATGGAACCATTTTCGGTAACTACTCGTTTTTCTGCGGCATCAGTTTGCAAATCTACTACTCGGGAGTTTTCAAAAATTAATCCACCACCAGACTTAACTTGCTTGGCAATTGCCGCGGCATAATTAAGCGGATGAAAATGCATCGCATTCGGTTCGTAAAGCCCACCACAGTATCGTTCTGATTGAATCCTTTGGCTCAGCTCTTGCGGTGAAAGATACTCCCAATCAGTGTTCATAAATTCTTTCATAAAACGCTGTTCTTGGATTAACCACCGCTGATCTTTAAACCAATTAGCCCAAATAACCCCTTCATCAACCAAATCACAATCAATCTCATACTGACTGACTCTGCGACGAATCAAATCCACAGCAGCCGTTGTAAGACGATAAAGTGACTGCGCCGCTTCGGGCCCAACCTGTTTCACCAGTGCTCTTGGACCCAATGAATATCCACCAAATACGAAACCTCCATTACGACCGGACGCGCCCCAACCAACCTTTTCCGATTCAACCAGCGCAATGTTTGTATAACCCCGATCAATTAAGCCGATAGCAGTCATCAGCCCTGCATATCCGCCACCTATAATGCAGGCATCTACTTCAATCGACTCGACTAACTGAGGATAATCTGCGTCGTAATTAAGCGTATCTGAGTAATAACTTTGAATGTAGGCGGAAGATATTGAGGACATAATTGACCATTGTTTTTATAAATTAGCTTTGAGCCAGGGCGAACAAGTTTACGCTGATACTTTACAATAGAGAAATCCTATTTATCGCTCTATGTTATAACTGCAAAGCAGTAATAGTATTCCAATTCCAACCAAATCAAGTAAAATGGCCCGCATCAACTGAATTTTGGAATCACTCAATGTCTATCGTCATTAAAAATGCAGAACAGATAGAAAAGATGCGCGTCGCAGGTCAACTGGCGTCAGAGGTCTTAGAAATGATTACACCCTATGTTAAGAAAGGTGTTACGACCAACGAATTAGACAAAATCTGTCACGACTACATTGTGAATGAACAAAAAGCGATTCCAGCACCACTTAATTACAATGGCTTTCCAAAATCCATATGTACCTCGGTAAACCATGTAATTTGTCATGGTATTCCAGCGGACAAAAAACTACGTGAAGGCGATATTATCAATATTGATATCACAGTCATTAAAGATGGGTTTCATGGCGATACATCGAAAATGTTCTTTATTGGAAAGACATCGGTTCTCGCTCAAAATTTAGTCAAAGTCGCACAAGAATGCCTGTATATAGGCATTGATATGGTTAAACCTGGGGTACGACTTGGTGATATTGGGCATGCGATTGAAACCCATGCTCACAAGAACCGTTTTAGTGTTGTAAGAGAATACTGCGGGCATGGCATTGGCGAAGTGTTTCATGAAGAACCTCAGGTCCTTCACTATGGCAAACCCGGAACGGGCGTGACTCTTCAAGAGGGCATGACCTTTACGATTGAACCTATGATTAATGCTGGAAAACGTCACTCAAGACTGCTGCGAGACAACTGGACAGTGGTCACAAAAGACAAATCACTCTCTGCACAATGGGAGCACACCTTGTTAGTTACAAGCGACGGAGTCGATGTCTTGACGAAACGCCCTGACGAAAAGTTTTAAGCGTTTTACCCCGTGCCTGTAAAAACCAATCAGCAAAGCCAATTGGTCATCAAGCAGCTTGCTCAGCTGCTTGATTTTAGTGGTTTGAGCACTGAGCCACACGCGCTTTTGCCCACTCTCAAAGAATATTTGGATGTTTCAAACCAATACTTAGAAGAGAGCTTTGTCAATGGAACCAATATCAGAGTCCTTGTTCCAACCCGGTCCAAACATATCGACAAACTCCTTTCGGCGCTCTGGAAACACTTACAAATTGATGAGTCGATTTCACTAATAGCCGTCGGCGGGTATGGCCGAGGGGAACTTCACCCCCAGTCAGATATTGATTTACTGATCTTAAGTCAAAAAGCGCTCGCAAGCGAAGAGCAACAAAAGATTAGTCGTTTAATTTCACTTTTGTGGGATGCTCGTTTAAAAGTTGGCCAGTCGGTTCGTGATTTAAAAAGCTGTGTAAAGCTGGCTAAAGAGGATGTCACGATAGCCACCAATTTGATGGAAGCCCGACACCTATGTGGATCGAGTGAGCTATTTGAGAAGCTAAGAGAGGCAACATCCCCCAAAAAAATATGGAAAGCTAAAGATTTCTTCGTTGCCAAAACGACGGAACAAAAAACACGTTACAAAAAATTTGATGGTTCTTCATTCGACCTAGAACCAAACGTAAAATCAAGTCCAGGTGGTTTACGCGATATTCACCTAGTGAGCTGGATTTCTCAAAGAACTTACTTTCCCAAGTCGTTGCCGGAACTGGTGAAACAAAACATCATTACCAAAAAAGAATATTACACGCTTGTCAAATGCCAATTGTATATTTGGCGCGTCCGATTTGCTTTACACATAGTGAGCGGCAAACCCGAAGACCGGTTGCTTTTTGATTATCAAAAAGCGGCAGCAAAGTTGATGGGCTATAAAGATACTGAGACTAGTTTAGCCGTCGAAAAAATGATGAAAAAATACTATCGTTCGGCGTTGGTTATTCGCAATATCTGCGATATCTTACTTCAGATTATGGAAGAAGATATCCTTGGTAATAAGTTTAAAAAAGAGATAAAACAAATCGATGATAAATTTCAAATAGTGAATCAACGCATCGATGCTATCGACAGACAACTCTTTGTAAAAGAGCCGAGTCAGTTACTGAGAGTTTTCCATTATGTTGCTAAGGATGATTCACTTAAAGGTATCACCGCCTCTACACTCAGATCAATTCGAGCGGCAAGATACAAAATCACTAAAACTTTTTTAAATAAGCCTGAGAACAAAGAGTTATTTGTTCAGTTCTGGCACATTATGCATACTTCGTCGCGCGCCATGTTTCTCATGAAAAGAAGTGGCGTTTTAGCCGATTATTTAAAACCCTTTCGTCAAATCACCGGTCAGATGCAATACGATATGTTTCACAATTACACCGTTGACGAACACACTTTATTTTTACTGAAGAATTTGAGCGAATTCGCAGACCCTGCACTCAACGACAAATTTCCAGTTTGTAGCGAGATAATGCAGCGTCAAGAATATCCTGAGGTGATTTTTCTTGCCGGTCTTTTTCACGATATTGCCAAAGGACGAGGTGGCGATCATAGTGAACTTGGCGGCGTTGAGGCCAAAGAGTTTTGGCAGCGACATAATATGCAACAAGAACATGGCGAAATGATAGAGTGGCTGGTCGCAAACCATTTGAATATGTCGATGATCGCTCAAAAAAGAGATATTTCCGACCCCAAAGTCATCGAGAATTTTGCCAGTATTGTCGGCAATGTGTGGCGACTTGAATTGCTTTATATTCTTACGGTTGCTGATATTCGAGCAACGAGTCACAGCTTATGGAATTCTTGGAAAGACTCGCTGTTACTAAACCTTTATCTCAATACCTATGCGTATTTA
The DNA here is from genome assembly GCF_007004765.1 of Aliikangiella marina. GTDB lineage: Bacteria > Pseudomonadota > Gammaproteobacteria > Enterobacterales > Kangiellaceae > Aliikangiella > Aliikangiella marina. Next base: position 1,179,796 of record NZ_VIKR01000002.1, on the reverse strand, counting down.
AATGAGCAAACTAAACCTTCAGCTGAGACCTGGCTTGAGAGTCGTGAACAAGCTATGACCATTTTGCTTGAAAAAGGATTCCAAGAGGCAGAAATTGAGGATTTGTGGCAACACTTAGATCCGCAGTATTTTACTCGCCGAAAAGTCAAAACTATCGCCTGGCAAACGGGTAAAATTTTATCTCAACAAAACGAAAAAGATATTATTGTTGGCATCAAATCGACACCACAAAGAAGTGGTAGTGAAGTCTTTGTGTATAGTCCTGACAAAGAAAACTTGTTTGCAGCTTTAACCGCAACACTCGCCCAACATGGCCTGAGCATTCAAGCGGCAAATATTTATACGGCTAAAAATGGCTTTTGTTACGATAGTTTTTTTGTTCTAGATGAAGAAGGAAAAGCACTCAGAAATGAATCAATTAAGAGCCAAATTAAAAGTGCAATTGTGGCTAATGTCAGTAAAGACAAGGCTATGAAAGTCAGTGTTCAACGGATGATGCCGCGGCAGTTTAAATACTTCTCCATTCCAACAGACGTACAATTCACCGATGATGAATTTACCGGCTATACACGTATGGAACTAGTGGCTAGAGATCAACCGGGCTTACTGGCCACCGTAGGCCGGGCTTTCGTAAACACTCAAGTTCGATTACATGACGCTAGAATATCCACTTTCGGCGAAAAAGTCGAAGACACCTTTATCATCAGTCATCGAGATAATACCCCGATTACAGATGAAACAAAACGTGACCAAATTCGTAAAGAAATTACTGAACAATTAAAAAATTAAATTTAGCACTAAGGAACTAACCATGAATCCTTTGATACAAACCATCGAAAAAGCATTCGACAACCGTCTTAGAATCACGCCGGAAAATGTCACTCCGGAAGTAGCCAATGCAGTAAGAGAAACGCTCAATATGTTAGATAATGGTGAACTAAGAGTCGCCGAGCCGATTGAAGAAGGTTGGCAAGTTAATGAGTGGGCGAAAAAGGCGGTATTACTCTCGTTTAGAATCTCAGAAAATCAAGTTGTCGATGCGGGCCACACAAAATTCTTTGACAAAGTCCCCTTAAAATATGCGAACACCCAGCAAGAAGATTTTGAGCAAATGGGCGTACGCGTCGTTCCACAAGCGGTAGTTCGACAAGGTTGTTACGTCGCACCTAACGTCGTACTCATGCCAAGTTACACTAACATTGGTGCATACATTGATGAAGGTACCATGGTCGATACATGGGCCACCGTTGGCTCGTGTGCACAAATTGGTAAGAATGTTCACTTATCTGGTGGCGTTGGTATCGGTGGTGTCTTAGAGCCACTGCAAGCCAGCCCAACCATTATTGAAGACGACTGTTTTATCGGTGCAAGAAGTGAAATCGTAGAAGGGGTAATCGTAGAACGTGGTAGTGTCATTTCAATGGGCGTATTTATCGGCCAAAGTACTCGAATTTATAACCGCGAAACCGGCGAAATTACTTATGGTCGAGTGCCAGCAGGTAGCGTCGTTGTTCCAGGAAGCTTGCCTTCAGAAGACGGTTCTTATAGCTTAAACTGTGCGGTTATTGTCAAACAAGTCGACGATAAAACTCGTTCAAAAACTTCAGTTAACGAACTTCTAAGACTCGTCGAGTAACTCTGATAAAACAGCACGAGGATTAATTGATGAAAATCTATGGAATTAAAAACTGTGATACAGTCAAAAAAGCGCTCAAGTGGCTTGACTCAAACTCACTTTCTTATGAGTTTCACGATTTTAAAAAGGAGCCATTGAGCCAAGCGCTCGTTGATCAATGGTTTACTCAAGTCGATTTAGAAAAACTCATAAATAAACGAGGAACGACTTGGCGACAGCTTGATGAATCACAGAAAGATTTATCCAATACTCAAGCGCTTAAGCAATTGGTGATTGAAAAACCGACACTGGTTAAACGCCCTGTCGTTGAGAACAATGGTCAATGGTCGGTCGGCTTTAAAGCCGAAGATTGGCAAAACCAGTTCCTTTAGTTTTATTTTTTAAGAATAAATAGGCTTACATCCCATGAGTAAAGTCGACCTAAATGCTACTACTTTAGACATTGCAAAAAACTTGATTGCTCGCCAGTCCGTGACGCCTGTTGACGCGGGCTGTCAGGCATTCATGGCCGACTTTTTAAGGCCACTTGGTTTTGAAACCGAGCATATGGACTTTGAAGATACAGAAAATATCTGGTCAACTCGCGGCCAAAAGACAATTAAAGCGAATGCGAATAATCCGTGTTTTGTGTTCGCCGGTCATACCGATGTGGTACCGCCTGGTAATTTAGAACAGTGGGTGACACCGCCTTTTGAACCTGTTGTAAAAGACGGAATGCTTCACGGTCGCGGTGCTGCTGACATGAAAGGCTCGCTAGCCGCAATGCTCACTGCAACCAGAAAGTTTGTCCAAGCGTTTCCGGATCATAAAGGTACGATAGCCTTTTTGATTACCAGCGATGAGGAAGGACCATTTATCAATGGTACCGTCCGCGTTATTGAAGAACTCATGAAACGTGGCCAACCAATCGACTATTGTATAGTTGGTGAGCCTTCATCAACAGCGAAAGTTGGTGATGTGATCAAAATCGGTCGACGTGGCTCTCTGACTTGTTGGCTAACAGCGAAAGGCGTACAAGGCCATGTTGCTTACCCTCACCTTGCCGATAATGCGATTCACCGAGCGGCTCATTTTATTGATGAGCTTGTTAAGATTGAGTGGGATCACGGCAATGAGCATTTTCCGCCGACCAGTTTACAAGTGACTAATTTTAAAGCCGGCGAGGCAGTTAACATTGTTCCTGGAGAAGCGGCGATAGAGTTCAACTTGCGTTATTCGACGGAACAAACTCATCAACAAATCCAATCGACCGTTGAATCTCTCGTAAAAAAACACGCACCAGATTTCAACATACAGTGGAAACTCAATGGAGAGCCTTTTTTAACTCAATCCCATGACTTAATTGACGCAGTTTCCAGTTCGATTCAACAAGTTTGTCAAATCGAAACAAGTGCACAAACCAGTGGCGGCACTTCTGATGGTCGGTTCATCGCGAAAACCGGCGCTCAAATCGTCGAACTGGGTCCAATTAATAAGACGATTCATCAAGTCAATGAGTGTGTGGCAGTTGAGGATTTAGAGACTTTAAGCGAGATTTACTACGAAACACTAAAACGCGTGTTACTATAGTGACTTAATGAGAGTTACCCCTTAAAAACTGTATCCTTACGGAGATTAAATGCAGCTTTCTTGGCAGCAAGCAATCGGACTTGAAGAGACTCACTTGAGTGAGTTTAATGATGGCCTTGGCGGACAGGTTTTAGTTCATTCAGCAATCGTTGATGACTTACAAAAGCTCATAGATGCGACGCGAGCGGCAGGCCTAACAATCGCTATCGTCAGTGGTTTTAGGAGCTTTGAAAGGCAACTATCAATCTGGAACGATAAATGGCAAGGGTACCGACCGGTTTATTCAAGACATGGCCGCCCTCTCAATATTACCAACATGTCAGAAATCGAAAAATATAAAGCGATTGCTCTGTGGTCGGCACTACCTGGTATGAGTCGCCACCACTGGGGAACCGATCTAGATATATTTCTCGCAGAACCAATAAAACAGGGCTACCAAGTAGAACTTACGCTTGCAGAGTTCGCAAAAAATGGCCCTTGTGAAAAACTCGCTGAATGGCTAAGCCAGCGATTACAATCATTGGGCTTCTTCAGGCCTTATAGTGAATATTTGGGCGGCGTTTCACAAGAACCTTGGCATATTTCACACCAATCAGTGTCGAGTAAAATAAGCCAATCTTTTGATTTTAAAGCTTGTGCCAATTATATAAGCGCGAGTGAAATACAAGCCGCAAAGTTTATAACGAGTCAGCTTAATCACTATCGTAAAAATTATTTCGAGAATATTAGCACTTGCTAGAAAAAGTATTCATGACTAGACCCATTAATCTGAATATTAATTAGGCTTTTGGGCGGAGACAAAAAGTATGAGCACAGCAGTCTGGGCAATCATTTTCGTTTTTGCTTTTATCATCGGCGGAATGATAACGCTTTTGCGAACTGCGAATAAATACAAATTCCCTAAAAATTATGATCGATCGAAGGTTGGGTTTGACGATGAAGATGACTGGCCTGCGCGTTCTAATTCTAAGAATAATTCAGAAGTTACACCAAACTCAGCTAGTCTTGATGATACGCCCCCTGCTGAAACTGAACAACCTAAAAGTTAACTTGTCGTAAGGTTAATCAACGAAGCGATACCACCATAAAAAATCGTCATAAAGCGTTAAGAAAACTAAACTGACATAGCTGGCAAACGACAGTGACACAATCGGCTAATTAATTAACTCTAAGGCTTTTTGAAATGCGGGCTTAGTCACGGGTTTAGGAATAACCATTTTCATTCCCATTTCTAAATACTTTTTCTCAACGCCGTCCGTGGCATTGGCAGTCAGTGCGACGATTACGGGTTTATGCCCCTCGCCTTTAAGAATCTCTCGAGTCGCTTGCAAACCATCTAGAACAGGCATTTGAATATCCATGAATATCAAGTCAATCTTGTGCTTCTGACATTTCTCAATCGCTTCTTCACCATTTTGGGCGGTTACGACCGACTCTTTTGGAACACCCAGGGATTTTAAGAAGGCACTCGCCACTTTAACATTTATATCATTATCATCAGCTACTAAAACAAGCATACAATCGTTCTGCCATGAAATATTTAGCAACAACCAAGACGATCATGACCACTTGAGTTCCCTTCATTCATGATACATTCTTATCAGTGCTTAATTGTTATTCGTTATCCTTGCATATCTAGATTTAAGAATAGCCCAAATAGCAATGTTTCGCATTAAATCGCGGCGAAATAGTTTGGATTAACTTATAATCTGGGCTTATCGGTATAACTGGCTACGCCTATAATTTTTGATTCAGTTAAAATAGCCCTATGAATTTGTCCACTATCGCTCAGTTTAATCTCCAACGATACCCCAAAACCAACGATCCTTCGTTGCGAGCATGGAATGCGGCAGATGAATATCTTGTTAAATATCTAAGCCAAGCGCTAGCACCCAACGCCAATAGCAAGTCACTAAAAGCAATTATTATTAATGATCAATTCGGGGCACTCACTCTGGCCTTGCGATCCCTACAACCCTTAATTTGGACAGATTCTTACCTTTCGCTACAGGCAATTACACAGAACCTCAAAGAAAACATCGAATCAGTTGATCTAGAAACATTTGTCGACCAACAAAGCGTATCGCTTCAACTGGAAGAGACTGATAAGAGCGTATTCTTGGCCCATGAGAATGGTGATTTATTAACCGATCAATTTGATCTAGTGGTGATGCGCGTACCAAAACATAACAGTTTATTACAACTCCAACTACAAGCGATAAAGCCCTTACTTGGAAACGATACATTAGTCGTTGCCGGAGGTATGACAAAGGAAATTCATAACAGCACTACTCGAATTTTTGAAAACATCATTGGGCCGACAAGAACAACCCTCGCAGAAAAGAAATCTCGGCTAATTATCAGCCAAAATGTGCCCAAACACGTCACACAACTTGATATCGCCAGCTATACAATCGCCGATCAAGGGCTGCAAGCTATCGGCTTACCCGGTGTGTTTTCTCGTGAAAAACTTGACTTAGGTGCGCGAGTTCTAATTGAGTACCTTCCTGATATCGCTTCGAATACGCTGGTTGCTGATGTCGGCTGTGGTAATGGCGTTCTCGGTGCGTTAATGGCTAAAAAACAACCACAATCGCAAATAATACTTTGTGATGAATCAGCGTTAGCGATCCACTCGGCGCGATTAACCTTTGCTGCAAATCGTCTAACCAATGGTTTGTGTTATCATTCTGATGTTTTCGATGCAGTTCCGCAGTCTAATTTCGATTACATTTTATGTAACCCACCTTTTCATCAACAAAACACCCAGACTCTGTCCATTGCAACAAAAATGTTTTTACAATCAGCTGAACGCTTAAAGAGTTCCGGAGAACTCAGAGTTGTCGCTAATAGGCACTTGAAGTATGGCCCCATTTTGCGTCGCTATTTTAAGAAGGTAACAATAATTTCGGACGACAAGCGATTTATTGTTTGGTTAGCGAGAGAACCCAAAAAATGACAAAAATATTTTCAATTTAAACTTGACCATTGACACTAATTTAGCGACATTGGTTGCTCAGTCAGTTAGCTAATTTTTCAGGTTCCCAAATGCGTTTAATTAACCCTAAATTGTTACTTGTCATCGGTTTAATTTCATTCCTAGCGGGATGTACGACGGAAAAACTCAACTTTGGCATCGATCCTGAAATCAGCAGCGTGCAACAATTATCCCGAGGCGTACAACAGATTTCTGTTAGCGTTAACGAGCAGCTTCCGGACAATATTGAAGGTATCAAGAAAGACTTAATCATCGCGAATGGTCCTGACGATCCTGCAGGCGTATTAAGAAATAAGATTCTCGATCAATTGAAAGCTAATCAATTCAGGATTATCAGTAATCCTTTACTCGCAGATCTTTCTCTGAGCTTCACTATCGAAACGCTATATGCCACCGTTGATACAGGTATGTTTAAATCAGAAATAAATGCCGTTAGTCATATTCGAGTTCAGGCAAAAAAACAAGGCAAGACTTTTGAAAAAGTTTATCGAAATACTCGCAAACAAGAGGTCGCTAATCCTGCCAATGAAATCGATGTCACAGGCGTCGTTAACCAAATGTTGACGCAACAAATGACCGCTATATTTACCGATCCACGACTGCTCGCACTCACAAACGGCTGAGTCATTGCTCGCCGATTTATTGACTAAGGAACACCCACCCGTTTAACAAAAAGACCGAATATCTTCATATATGACCGTTTATCGCAACCTGAGAAATCACTTGCGATAAGCGCCTTAAATACCTGACCAAACTGTGAAAAATTTCTCACTTTTTAATTGATCATGGTCCATAATTAACTCGTATTGTTAACACAGAGAGAAAACTATGAAAAAACTACTAGGCGCAGTCACTATCGCGAGCTTGTCAGTATCTTCAGTTGTCCAAGCAGATGTGGCTGGATTTGAAGTGGGTGGCTACCAGTGGACACCTGATTACAGTGGAACAATTTTGTCTAGTACATCTACCGTGGCAGGTTCAACCATCGACCTTCAAAACGACTTGGGATTTACCGACGAGTCGCACAATGTCATATACTTCTCGCTCGAACACCCTATTCCTGTATTACCTAATCTAAAGATTACATCATCAGATTTTGAGAACTCTTCCTCCGGCGTTATTACCCGAGACTTAGTGTTCGGTGGTGAAACATTTTCCGTCAGCGAAAATGTCACTACCGTTATGGATACTTCAAATATGGAGTACACACTTTATTATGAAATCTTAGACAACTGGATTAATTGGGATATTGGTGCAACCATTCGCCAGTATGATGGAGAAGTTGGATTATCGACACCTGCGAACGGCAGTAATCTCAACGAGTCTGAATTGCTTGATTTTACTATCCCACTCTTTTATACCAAAGCACGATTTGATTTACCATTTACCGGATTTTTTATTGATGGTCAGATTAACATCATTAGTTATGATGACGACTCGGTGAGCGACACCATGATTGCTTTAGGTTATGAAAGTGAAATCGGTTTTGGTGCAAGTCTCGGTTACCGCTCTTTTGATTTAGAAGCCCAAGAAGACGATCTTGATGTGGATTTGAAATTCGACGGTACTTATTTCAATCTTTTCTTCCACTTCTAAGGTAAACGTTTCGCAATACCTAGAATAAATCACCAGAGCTAAACATACTTGGTTCTGGTGATAAAATAAACGCCTCTTTCTTTTTCCAATTTCCGCGATTAGAATTGCCTCATGGCTGATATATTGCAAATAAAAAATCTTTCCAAACGTTACGCTAAAACAGTCGCAGTTGATGATATTAGCTTCAATGTTAAACAAGGACAATGCTTTGGCTTGTTGGGTCCTAACGGTGCAGGAAAGACAACAACAATCGAAATGATGGAAGGTATTCTGCCGCCCTCTTCAGGTGAAATTTTATTCGAAGGTAAACCCATCGATAAAAATTATTATCAGAGAGTCGGTATTCAGTTTCAACATACTGCCATTCAAGATTTCTTGACAGTAAAAGAAACCCTATCGATGTTTGCTAACTTCTATAAGCAGTCTTTATCAAGCGCTCAGTTGATTGAAATGTGTGCTTTGCAGGAAATCGTTGACCGCGATACAAGAAAGCTCTCAGGTGGCCAGCGCCAAAGACTATTGCTCGCTTTAGCGATGCTTAATGATCCTAAAATTATCTTCTTAGATGAACCAACCACCGGTCTAGACCCGCAATCACGACGCAACTTTTGGCAACTAATAGATAATATCAAGCGCCAAAACAAAACGGTTTTATTAACGACTCACTACATGGATGAAGCCGAATCCCTTTGTGATGAAATCGTGATAATGGACACTGGAAAAATTATTCAACGAGGTACGCCAAATACGTTATTAAAAGACCATTTTGATGGTGTTTTAGTGACGCTACCGATTAGCATCGAACCAAAGTTAAAAAGCATGCAATTAGACTATTTACGTAATAACCAAGTCGTTGAAATAATGTCCGCAAACGTCGATCAAACCATTAGAACTTTACTCGAAAATGAAGTTCCGCTGGAAGGCATGCAGGTCCGCTCGCCCAACCTAGAAGACTTGTTTATTAAACTAACCGGGCATCAGCTGAGAGGTTAATTATGAATAAATTTTTTGCCATCCTCAATGCTCGAAATAAAGAGTTTCTTCGTGATCGCGCTGCTCTTGCATGGAATTTTGTTTTTCCCGTACTACTGATTTTTGGCTTCTCTTTTATGTTTAATGATGATGCGAGAAGCTTACATAAAGTTGGCGTTCTGCACACTTCGCTAACCAATATCGAATCTATCGATAATCCATTTTTGCAACTCAAACATTTCCAGTTTGTCAGTTATAACGACGAATCTGAGGCCGTTTTAAAAGTTGATCAACATAAGATCGATCTTCTTGTCGATTTTAACAATAAACGGTACTGGGTAAATGAAACCTCTGCCCGAGGTTATATTGTCGAAACGTTATTAACTAACTACTTCCCAAATTTCGACCGTTCGCAAACTTCAGGGAGAGCGATTCGTTATGTTGACTGGGTTATGCCTGGTATTCTGGGGATGAATATGATGTTCAGTTGTTTGTTTGGCGTTGGTTACGTTATCGTCCGTTATCGCAAGAATGGCGTACTAAAACGTTTTCAAGCCACGCCTTTAACTGCTTTTGAATTCTTATCTGCACAAATCGTCTCTCGATTAATCATTGTGATGCTTGTCACCTCAATCGTATTTTTTGGCAGCCACTTACTTTTAGACTTTTATATATTAGGTTCACTCTTTAATCTTCTAATTGTCGGCATGCTGGGCGCTTCTAGTATGATCGCGATGAGTTTATTAATCGCCTCAAAATCTGCGAGTGAAGAGTTTGCCGGCGGGTTACTCAACTTTCTTTCTTGGCCAATGATGCTCTTGTCTGGCGTTTGGTTTTCTTTAGAAGGGGCTCCTGAAGTGGTCAAATCGATTGCTCAGATATTTCCTTTGACACATATGCTCGATGCTGCAAGGGCCATTATGACAGACGGAGTTGGCTTAGCGGCGGTATCCGGTCATTTAATTGTTCTTGCAATAATGACGATAGTTTTCCTCGCTGCCAGTAGCTGGATGTTTAGCTGGGGCAATAATCGAACTTAATCGAATTTTCGCTTTCAGTGAATCGCTAATTTGCTAGCCCAGACCAAGCCTATTTACTCGACTGCTTCGCTACTTCACCATTCTCTTTTAGTGTTAGGTGTTTGTTTAACAGGACAATTAAATATAATACTGGCACGCCCATTAAACTTGCAACGAGAAAGAAATTGGAATAGCCAATATTGTCAACCATACTCCCAGAATAACCGCCGATTATTTTCGGAATTAAAGTCATCAAGGAACTGAAAATAGCGTATTGAACTGCAGTAAACGATACGTTAGTGATACTCGCTAAAAATGCCAAAAAAGCGGCAGTCGCAATACCTGCGGCTAAATTGTCTGCAGAGATTACCAGGTAAAGCATTGCTATGTCATCACCGACATGTGCCAATACCATGAACAACAAATTGGTCAGGATGATTAGAATACTTCCAGCCATTAGAACACGAATGACCCCGAAGCGAATCGAAAATATTCCGCCAATAAAACTACCAATGATCATCATGACAACACCGAAGGTTTTGGAGACAGTTGCGATCTCTGCTTTAGTGAATCCCAAATCTTGATAAAACACCAACGCGATAACGCCCAAAACAATATCGGAAATACGATAAAAACCGACAAAAACAAGCAGCAATATTGAAAGTTTTAAGCCATAACGACTGAAAAAATCCTTAACGGGCAGCCAATAGTTTTCTCTCACCAACTGACGTTCCATCAAGCCGACTTTATTAATTATAAAACCAAATACAATCACGCCAATTGCAGCAAAAATTAACTGAGAGGTTTCCCCTATAAAATTCGCGAGAGGCTTGTTACCGAAGAAATTTGACATGGCTAATTTCCAATTAGCAATCATTTCAGCGGTAGCTAAATAAGAATAAATCAAGACAACAACACAAGCCGCAAAAAAGAGCAAGAAGCGAACATATTGAGCATTAGTGTATTGTGTTTTGAGCGGCTGAAGATTTTCCGGTTCGCGAATAACTAACGTCGTTACAATGCCAATAAGCATAACGGCAGCCATAACATAATAGGTAGTTTGCCAGGCATCGTAGTCATAGCTCTCCTTACTTGAGCCGAGATACCCGGCTAAATAAAGTGCCCCTGCTCCCGAAACGATCATTGCGACACGATAACCGGTAAAATAAGTGGACGATAAAACGCCCTGGATTGAAACATCTGCAACTTCGATGCGATAAGCATCGATGACAATATCTTGAGTCGCGGCAGAAAAACCCAACGCGACCGCCGCAAGCGCCATTATGACAAGCGCTTGTTCACTTGAGAGGGGATTGATACTTCCCATAAAAATAATTGAGCCAATAACCATAAACTGAGCGGTTAATAGCCATCCTCGCCTTCGACCAAGCCACTGAGTCAAAAAGGGAACCGGAATTCGATCAACTAATGGTGCCCAGAGAAACTTAAACGAGAAAGCGAGCCCCGCCCAACTAAAATACGTAACCATTGACTTAGTAATGCCCGCCTCGTTTAACCAGAGCGATAAAGAACTAAAAATCAATGAAAAAGGAATTCCTGCAGAAAACCCGAGAAACAACATCGTCAACACTTGTGGTTTGATCAATAATTGAGCGGTCGTCTTCCAATTCTTTTCAACTGCTGCATCTTTAAGCATTAAGTTTCCCAAAAACACCACTCTCGCGGCATATAACCTTGTATTTTTTCAAATTAATCTTATTCAAGATATACTAACTGTTTAAACGCGTGCGTGACAATTACTGTTTCGATGGAACCACTAAAAATCAACATAATCGGCGCTGGCGCCATTGGTCATTTGTGGGCTAGCTTTTTTAAGCAAAAAAACCAAGACGTCAGGCTTTATGTACGAACGCCTCGTCCATCGACACAACTCAGCGTTGTCTCTCCCTTAGGCGATTTTGAAACTAGCCTAGACTACGACCAACTCGATGATTGGAGAGACTGCGATCTGATTTTAATTTGTGTTAAGGCTCATTGTCTCAGCGAACTCGGTCAAAAACTGCGTTCAAAAGTGATGAATTCTTGTCCAATTGTCCTCATGATGAATGGGCTTGGCCTGGTCGAAATCATGCAAGGTTTTAAATACCAAAACCCGATTCTTCACGCGTCCATTGTACATGGTGCTTTCATCAGTAATGACCAGTTAGTTCATACGGGCAACGGAAAAACAATTCTTGGTAACCTGCACAGTGATTACGCTGGGGAAGAATTTGAGCAAACCATTGAACTTCTCGATTATGTTCTCCCCACCGCGGAGTGGAGTGACGACCACAAGACCAATATGCTGCTCAAGGTGGTTATTAACGCAATAATTAATCCCGTAACCGCACTTTTGGATATCAAGAATGGCTTAGTGGTTGAACAACATAAATTGATTCCCCTCGCCGCTCGGCTACTCAATGAGCTTTCTCCGCTTCTGAGAATAATTCTACCTCAATTCAGTCAAGATGAAATCACGCAACGAATAATACAGGTGGCTGAAAATACTGCTGGTAACTCTTCTTCAATGCGCCAAGATTTACACAAAAAGAAAACCACTGAAATCGACTTTATCAATGGGTATTTAATTGAGCTCGCCACAAAAGAATCTATTGCGCTCAAAGAACATTCTGAAATTGTGAAACAAATCAAAGCCTTAGATTCAAACTAAAACCTAGATCACATTTATTATGAGAAATCCGGTGAAACCGCGGTTCTTCTGATATTCTTAAGTAAATAACAACGATAACAGTACCAACATAAAGAGCTAAAACCCCCATGAACCCAACTAGAATATCGACTATCAGTATTCTCTTAATTGGTGGACTTCTGACGTTGCTTTTAATCAATAGTCAGTCCAGTCAACAAGAATCTCCCTCCAGAGATTTGAGCACCGCGCGAAGCAATGCACAAACGATATCGACAAATATCAACAATGAGTTTACGTCGATTAAGACGGCGCTAGAGTCGTTTTCATTCAGCCCAATATGGCAATCGACTCAAGCAGAAGAATGGTCATTCTCGATCGATGCTCAGCGCGCTTTATATCAAGCCGCTGGACTATCGACTCTCGGCGTTCATTCGAATAAAACAGATGTTATTTATTTTGAAAAACCTTCCCTGCCCGGTCGTTACGGGGAATTAGGGCAACCGCTTAAAAGACTTTATGAAACAGGAGCCACTGTCAGTTTATTGCAAGTTTACAAGAATCAGCCTGCGATCATAATGCTGACGCCAATCAAGTCACTTGAAGGTGAAATTTTAGGTTCTTTAATCGGCATTAAAAATTTGGACAATGAATTTCTAAAAACCATTCATATCGACGCAAAAGTTCCGGTTGCCGTTGTCAACAATGATTCCGTTCAAAGTATAAGTATAGAAACTTCACCGGCGCTTTCCGATTACCAATTAGTCGAAGTTAGCTGGCCAGACTCGGTGAAGTCTTCGTTATGGAAGCTTGTCTTGTTGGTCGAACCAAGTGCAGCAGTATCCATGACTTTAGTGTATGGGATAATCGGTGGTTTGCTGACTCTAGTTTTATTATTTATCGTGATCAAACAAATCAACTCAACACGTAAGTCAATAGAGATACTTAACGACACGATCGATATTCAACTTCCAATCGTCGAACAAATGAACCGGCTGACAACACTGCAAAACCTGACTAACGACCAAAATATGGCAGATACCATCCAGTCTATCCGTCAGCGCCTGGAACAGCTGGTTCAGCAAAAGAAAAGTTTGAGTATTGAAGTCAGAAAATTGCAGGATGCCGAGAAAGAACTCAAAAAAGATGTCACTTTAATTACCAAAGAGCGCGACTCAGTCGCTAATGAACCCAAGTTGAAGTCCGAATTCTTATCCCGAATGGGTGATGAAATCACCACCCCGATGAAATCGGTCGTGAGTATGCTCAAATTACTTTCAGAATACCAATTTGAGCCGGAACCGAAACAACTCCTAAATATTGCTAAGCGTTCCACCAGAACGTTAGTGGACAACCTGAATAATATTTTAGACTTTTCAAAACTTGACGCAGGCATGCTGCAACTGAAAAAGAAGACTTTTAGTGTCAGAGAACTCGTCGATGATCTCTCTTCCGAGCTCTCGCATTTTGCTAATGATAAAGGGCTATCCTTGCAAGCCAGTACTGACCCTGAGGTTCCCAACGAAGTCCAAGCGGATCCCTTCAGAATCCGACAAATTTTAAGAAACTTGCTGGGTAATGCCATTCGTTTCACCAAAGAGGGTGAAGTATCACTATATGCCGATACCATCGAGCAAGATGACCAAAAAATGCTGCGTTTTACCGTTAAAGATACCGGCGTCGGGATGGCGATCGAAGCTCAGAAAGGCTTATTTGACTCGCTTGAACAAACAACTAAACTCACTAATAGCAGTTTTGCTGGTCGGCTCAGATTAATCGTTTCAAGACACTTAACTGACTTGATGGGCGGAGAAATCGGTGTAATTAGTGAGCAGGGCCAAGGAAGTCAATTCTGGTTCACTTGTGAAATCGATTAGCAAACTGACTATTCACAGCGACAAGTCATTGGTCCCTGTGAATACTACTTTGACCGATTCAGTGACCGACTCTTTGAAACCAAAAGCGCCTTATTCAGGCGCTTTTGGTTTAAGCAGACATGATAAACTTACTTCGATACGCACTTGGCGTGAGAGAGGTTATCTTTTGAAAGACTCGTCGAAAAGCACTTGAATCCTCATAGCCTACTTTTTCAATTATTTGTTCCATGTGCATATCAGTGGTTTCTAAATATCTTTTAGCGGCCTCAATACGCAGCCTTTGAAGGTATGACAATGGTGTTTCACCCACTGCTTTTTTAAACCGTCTGATAAAATTTCGCTTGCTCATCGAGGCTACCGCAGCCATATCTTCTAAACTGATGGATCGAGATAGATTGTTTTGAATCCAATCTTGACACTTTGATATGACTGAATCCTTGTGATGGAGCGTTGGAATAAACTGCATGTAAGGTAACTGAGATAGTCGATTATTGTCGACTAACAACACTTTTGAAACTTGATTAGCGATTTGTGCGCCGACTAGCTTTTCAATGATTTTTAGACACAAATGGATATACGAAGTCGTCGCGCCAGCGGTATAAATCCCCTGCTCTTCGACAACTAACTCATTTAAAGTTAAGTGAATTTCGGGAAAGGACCTTCGGAAACTATTAGCAAGCCACCAACTGGTGGTTGCCTTTCTTTCTTTAAGTAACCCACTGGCGGCTAAAACAAACGTTGCCGAACAATACGCACCAATCATCGTCTTTTCATGATGCAGACGGCGAAGCTCAGCATAAACCGTATTTTTACTCTGAATAAACTCAAGAAGCGAGTTCTTCGCACCGTAAAGGTAGGCCGCAATCATCAAGAAATCACAGTCGCTTAGCTCAGCAAGCTTTTCATCGGCATGAATAACGATACCGCTTGAGGTTGTCACGGGTTTTCCATCCTCTGATACTAGCTTAACCCTAAACAAAGGCTCAGCAGCTTCTCCTTCCACGTGCTGCCACACACGGTTAGCCATATTAAATAGATCATGCGGTCCGGTGACACTGCTCGCTAAACAATTGTCGGTCATTAAGATCGCTATTTCTCTCATTTTAATCAAACTCTCACAGGCTATTGTCATTTTCCAATTTGACACTAAAAGCTCGCATTATCGTTGGCTTTTATTGGATGTCACTTTTAACACCATTAAAGTCATTATTGCCACTTCTGTCAAGCCTGATTTGTTCATAAAATAATCATATGCGTACAAACAGACAAAAGGAGCGCTGTATGAATACCAAAGGTAAACTAACCTTGGTCGCGATCGTCGCAACTAAGCTATTGATTTTACTGTATATTAGTTTTAGCTCAACCATGCCAGTTTTTAATCAATTAGTATTAATGCCAATACTGATTCTTGAGACTTTGGGGCTATATGGATACTTGTATGAATGCAGCCTCGCTAAACCGAAAAGCCAAACAGTGCGCATTGCAAGGAGGATTAAACGGCGCACTAATGAATTTGAAATGAAACCCGCGGCGTAATTTTAGAATTGGTTAAAAACTGCCTCAGTCGTTGATAAAACTATGAGTTTAAAAAGGGAGCGTAGTCGCTTAGAAATATCACAGGATAATACCTGTCAGATCTAAACAATTAAGCAAAGATAGCTACAAAATGTCGCTAAAATCAGCGAAAAGAATGAATTAAGCCTACAACTGCAACCAAAATCGATAATGCCAACAACCATTCAATTAGCTCAAATAAGACGTTTAGTTATAGACATAAAAAAAGGCGCTGAGAGCGCCTTTTTTCATAATCGAATCGATTACTTTTTAGTATCAAGCTTTTCTTTGATACGAGCCGCTTTACCGCTTAACTCACGTAAGTAGTAAAGTTTAGCTTGACGAACATCACCACGTCTTTTAACCGTGATGCTGTCAACTAGTGGGCTGTATGTTTGGAATACACGCTCAACACCTTCACCATAAGAGATTTTTCTTACTGTAAAAGCAGAGTTTAATCCGCGGTTTTTAACGCCGATAACAACGCCCTCGAAAGCCTGTAGACGCTCACGGTCGCCCTCTTTAACCTTTACCTGAACAACGACAGTGTCACCTGGTGCAAATTCAGGGATGTCTTTAGTCATTTGTTCCTGTTCCAGTTGATCAATTATCTTACTCATTGTCCACTCCTGGGTTACTTAATCTAATAAATCTGTTTTTTTCAGCGAATAATTCCGCTGAAATTCTTCGAGCAATTGTTGCTCTTTTTGGGTTAAACTTTTTTCAGCGAGTAGCTCTGGTCGCCTTAACCATGTCCGACCCAGTCGCTGTTGTAACCGCCAATCTGCTATCAACTGGTGATTACCACTTAATAATGCTTTTGGCACCTGAGCACCCTCATAAACCTCTGGTCGGGTATAGTGCGGATGGTCTAAAAGCCCATCAGAAAAAGAATCTTCTTCTGCGGAATCACTATGACCTAATACACCAGGCAATAGACGCGTCACCGAATCAATTATTGCCATTGCACCCAACTCGCCACCACTTAGTACGAAGTCTCCCAAAGAAACCTCTAAATCGACATGCTTGTTTAACAAGCGTTCATCGATTCCTTCGTAGCGACCAGCGATTAATATCAAATGCTGTTCTGTGCTCAGTTGCTTCACTAATTTGTGATTCAACTGTTTTCCCTGCGGGCTTAAATAAATCACCTTACCAGGGCATTGATGCTTTACTGACTCAATCGCTTTTTCAAGCGGCTCAACTTTCATCAGCATTCCAGGTCCACCACCGTATGGCCTGTCATCAACTGTTCTATGGCGATCAGATGTGAAATCCCTTGGGTTAACCAAGTCGACATCCACTTCACCATTCTTAATGGCTCGGCCAACGACACCGTGCTCAGTAACCGCAGCAAACATCTCAGGAAACAGACTAATAGCTGTAAATTTGAGTGTTGCTTTAGATGTAATCATCGTCCCAATCAACCGTCATCTGGTTGGCATCAAGGTCGACACTCTTAATCACTGAGTCCATTAAGTAAGGAATCATCAATTCCTTAATCTTTTGACCTTGGGCTTTTTCCGCCGGTAGTTTAACCACCATAACGTCATTAGCACCAGTTTCAATGAGATGTGAAATGCGACCTAACACGTCTCCGTTTAAATCAACCACCTCTAAACCTTCAAGGTCACGCCAGTAAAAATCTTTGGCGCCTAATTTTTGTAATTGAGAGCTCTCGATAGCAATCTGAGTCCCAATCATCGCGTGAGCATCATTCCTGTCGTTTACTCCATCAATTTGAGCAACGATAGTTTTGCCTTGCGATCGCCCGTTAATTAATTTGACGGACTTCCATTCATTTCCTTGCTTTAAAAACCAAGGATTGTATTTGACGATATTGATACGCGGTTCAGTATGTGAAAATACTTTTACCCAGCCTTTAACGCCATATACACCAGTTATTTCACCGATAACAACTGGAGAATCTTTCATTTGGGTTTAAAAAACTAATTAAGCAGCTTTGCTGTCTTTGATTAATTTTTTAACACGGTCGCTCATTTGAGCACCTTGCGCAACCCAGTGATCAACACGCTCGTTATCGACACGAATACGTTCTTCTTGCCCAGTTGCAATTGGGTTGAAGAAACCTACACGCTCGATGAAACGACCGTCACGGGCATTACGCTTGTCGGTTACAACCATGTGGTAAAATGGGCGTTTTTTAGATCCGCCACGTGCTAAACGTATGGTTACCATGCGTTAAAATTCCTCTAAAAACTTAACTATTTACCAGGAAATCAACCACAACTTACCGTCTGGATTGACCCCAGTTCACAAAGGACGCGCATTTTATCCTTAAAAGTGTCATTTGGGAACCCTTTTTAAGGTTAATTTGGCGATTTATGACGGTTTTATTGAAAAATGTAAATGAGCGGCTGGAGTAATTGCCCGAATAAGCGAATTTCGGGCATTTGTGAGTGATTTTTACATCGCTGAATACGGCTTTAATCCAGCGGAAAATGGGGAGAATGCGAGTTATCGCCCCATCGGCGGTAAACCACCACCTGGCGGCATCATTCCTTGCAGACCACGCATCATTTTCATCATGCCACCTTTACCTCGCATTTTTTTCATCATTTTTTGCATTTGCTTAAATTGCTTGAGTAAACGATTTACAGCTTGAATATCGGTACCTGAGCCGTCGGCTATCCGTTTCTTACGAGATCCTTTGATCATATCAGGAAAAGCGCGCTCTTTTGGAGTCATCGAGTTAATGATTGCCTCCATATGAACCGTGGCCTTGTCATTCATTTGATCCTTTGCGGCTTGCGGAATATTGCCCATACCAGGCAATTTATCCATCATGCTGGTTAAGCCACCCATATTTTTCATTTGAACCAGTTGTTCCCTGAAGTCCTCTAAATCAAAGCCTTTACCTTTAATGACCTTTTTCGCAAGTTTTTCGGCCTTATCTTTGTCGACTTTTCGCTCAACTTCCTCAATCAGAGACAACATGTCTCCCATTCCAAGGATCCTTGAAGCAATTCGGTCGGGATGGAAAGGTTCGAGCGCGTCGAGTTTTTCTCCCATACCGATGAATTTAATCGGTTTTCCGGTGATATGCCGAATCGATAGCGCCGCACCACCTCTAGCATCACCGTCGGCTTTGGTTAAGATAACCCCGGTTAAAGGAAGCGCTTCGTCAAATGCTTGTGCTGTGTTAGCTGCGTCTTGCCCAGTCATACTGTCGACAACAAATAAGGTTTCCGCAGGATTGACCGCTGCGTGAAGCGCCTTAATCTCGTCCATCATTTCCTCATCAACCGCAAGACGACCAGCGGTATCGAGAATTAGCACATCGGCAAATCCTTTTTTAGCCGCCGCAATTGCTGATTTCGCAATATCAACAGGCTTTTGATCAGCTTGACTGGGGAAAAATTCCGCGCCAACTTCACTCGCAACTCGCTCCAATTGTGCGATAGCCGCGGGTCGATAAACATCGGCACTGACCACCATTACCGACTTTTTCTCTCGTTCTATTAAATACCGTGCAAGCTTAGCAGTAGAAGTCGTTTTACCAGCCCCTTGCAGACCGGCCATCATAACAACTGCAGGCGGTTTGGCTTTTAGCTCTAATGTTTCATTAGCCGCCCCCATCGCTTTTACCATTTCGTCGTTAACGATTTTGATAAAAGCTTGACCAGGCGTTAAGCTTGACTTGACCTCTTTTCCTAAAGCTCGATACTTTATTTTGGTGATAAAATCTTTGACAACTGGAAGCGCGACATCGGCTTCGAGCAATGCCATTCGCACCTCGCGGAGGGTGGTTTTGATATTGTCTTCGGTAATTCTACCTTTGCCACTAACTTTTTTGAGGACCCGATTTAAGCGGTCACTTAAACTATCAAACATTCAATTTCCTGATATCAAACGATATTTAGTGTTAATAAAACTACATTAACATAAATAGAACTGATCAAGCCATGCTGTAAACTCTGGCGATAAGACCGGCTATTATAGCTAGATTCAACCATGCCACAAGTATTAGCTTAGATTTTCATGACCTCGGCCAAATACAATATTAAACCGCTAATTTATAACGCTTAGGTTATATCACACAGCTATCGATAAAAGGTTTACAGCATTTCAACCGTATCCCATAATAAGCGTAAGATTTTCAAAGGATTAAACGAAATTGGTTCTCGGCCTTTTACAAACGATCAGCTTTCTGCTTTATAGTGGTTTGTTTATTTACACTTGGCATTGTCTAGCCAATAACAAATCACTCGATAACAGGTTAATTATCCCTTATGCTCTAGCAGTCTTGTGTCATGGATACCTTTCTTACCAGCTTATTGATGGTGGAGAACAGCAAAACCTGGGACTGTTTAACATCTTTGTTATGACAACCTGGTTAGCAATGTGCCTTGTCGGTTACAACTTAATTAAACATCAAGCTCACTCTTTGCTTTTGGTGTCCTTGCCTATAGCTGCAGTAAGTATTGCCGAAGCCGCGTTTTTTCAGACGGCAAGTGTTATATCACTGAGTGGAAAACCGCTCAATATTCTGCATATTTTAAGCGGTATCGCCGCGATGAGCATTTTGTTACTGGCGGCGCTTCAATCCATATTAGTGCTCTACTTAGATCGTGGTCTTCGGCAACGACCTGCACACATCCACCCCTGGCTGGGTTCTCTCCAGGGTATGGAAAGATATCTCACCCAATTATTGACAATGGGTTTTATTCTCATGTCAGTCTCTTTGGTGTTAGTGACGCTGCTACCCAACGATCTCAAATCGAGCCAAGCTTTGCATAAAATAGTCCTTACTATCGCCTCTTGGGTAGTACTGGCATTTTTGATGTTTGGCCGCTATGTCAAAGGCTGGCGGGGTGTTTTTGCTGCCAAATGGAGCTTAGTCGGTGTATTTTTGCTGCTTTTAGGTTACTTTGGTAGTAAGCTTGTGCTTGAATTTATCCTCAATTGATCCAATTTACATACTGATAGTTTTTATACTAATAAAAGAGTCTACATTTCATTGGAAGCTATTTCGACGACCACCCTGTCCCTTATCTTATTAGGGTTAATTATTCTTTCAGGCTTTTTCTCTAGCTCAGAGACAGGGATGATGTCTTTGAACCGCTATCGACTTAAACACCTGTCTAAAAATAAGCACCGCGGCGCGATACAAACGCAAAAACTCCTCGAGCGCCCCGACCGACTGATTGGTTTGATTTTAATCGGCAACAATTTTGTTAACATCGCTGCCACCGTCATTGCGACTTATATTTGTGAACGGATTTGGGGACCAGCGATGGGCGCAATCATTGCGACTTTTGGACTGACTTTTATCATCTTAGTTTTCTCAGAAGTGACGCCAAAAACCCTAGCAGCTTTGCACCCAGAAAAAATTGCGTTTCCTGCTTCGTACATACTGAAACCCTTGTCGGTTTTACTGATCCCTTTTGTCAAAGGGTTAAACGCTATCACTAACGGTCTTTTAAGACTCTTCGGGGTCAGAGTTGATGATGGCCTCGAGGACCATTTAAGTAGCGAAGAGCTAAAAACAGTTGTCGCCGAAGCAGGCGCGATGATACCCAAGCGACACAAAAATATGCTCGTCAGTATCCTCGACTTAGAGAAAGTAACCGTCGAAGATATTATGATACCTCGCTCCGAAATTACAGGGATCAACCTAGATACTCATATCGACGAAATTATCAATCAAATGAAAAATGCCGTTCACACGCGACTACCGGTTTATCAGGATGAAATCGACAATATCAAAGGTTTTTTACATGCTCGGCAGATGATTAAGTTACTCGCCTACGATGAGGAAAATCTCAATAAAGAGGCCATTATCGACGCAATGACTCCTGTCTATTTTATCCCAGAAGGAACCCCTTTAAATACTCAATTGCTTAATTTTCAGCGCAAAAAACATCGTATCGGGTTAGTGGTTGATGAGTATGGCGACATTCTTGGCTTGGCTACAATAGAAGACATTCTTGAAGAAATTGTCGGCGAATTCACTTCAGACTTCGCCGAATCCAGTAAAGACATTCAAAAAGAAGAAAATGGCAGCATTATCATTGATGGCAGCGCCACTATTCGAGATATCAATAAAACTTTACAATGGAAACTTCCCACCGATGGACCGAAAACGCTTAATGGCCTGATCATAGAATACATCGAAGCTATCCCAAAAGCCGGTACCGGAATGCGCTTGTCTGGATACCCCATGGAAATCCTTCAAGTTAAAGCTAATATGGTAAAAAGTGTCAGAGTCTGGCCTGGATTGTATATGGAAGCCAAAGAGACCGATTAGCTCACGCGCCAACCGACTCTATAAAATCAAGCTAAATACCACCTTATATCGATTAAGAATTAAGCCCAATTTTTTACTAACCTACTGAGCGAACAATAGGTTTTTATGTCCATTTGGCACCCAAATGACACTTACTGTCGGATTTTATTGAAGCAACGATATTTTAGTGCTATTGTTTCACGATGTGGACCAGTTCACAGATTTTTCATTGGAATGGAAGTGATGTATTTTTGGTGCGTTCAGAGCGAACAAATCTGACGAAGCATTTAAAAACGCGCCAAGAGAAGTAACAAGACGGAGTTTTGAAAGAAATGGCTAACAACCCCCAAGTCTACAAGCCAAGAAGTGGTGAGAGCGAGAACCATCAATTTACCCGAAGCGGTCGCTTCTATTGTGTTAACAGTAATTGGTTTTTCAAGACACGCGAAGGCTTAAACTACGGTCCCTACTCCAGTAAAACAGAATGTCGTTATGCTTACGACGAGTTTATTGATGTTGTCAGTGCCAGTAATGATCTCGGCGGCATTCCCGTCGACTTTGATGATTCAGCAGGCTCTTGGACAGTTCCAAAAATCAATTTCAACTAAATCCCGCTCTGGATTAAACAGAATCTGACCGACAGTTAATGGCTTTACAGGCTAAAGCCGTTAACTATTGCTCGTCGCAAATTTATCTACCTGATAGTCACGACTAATAACCGATAACCAATTACGAATACGCTAACCAATTATTCTAAACAAACACGGTTATTTTCTTTTGAAAGTCTGAAAATGCGCGGAATGACTGAAAATGCACGACGGGCGGTTCAAAAAGCGCGAAAAGCAGTCCAATTCAAAATTTCCCAATGAAGAGTATTCGACGATGAGTCGTTCGCCGGCTTCATTATTGTTAGTTTAGTGTGACCAAAATCAAACAAGCTAGAAATTTGAGCCGAGAAACTTCGTTTTGAATAACTCAATCTCCCTTTTATGAACAGCGTTCGCAATAATAATTGATAATGTAAAAGAGATATATCTCAAAATAACAGGTTTCATCTTAGATATTTGTTTGAAATTTAATCACTTATAAATCTACAGTATCCCTAATGTTTTGCATTTCAACTGCAAAACCTGCATTACTCAAAACGCACAATATCAAAAATGTCTTAGTTTTGAGCTTGATTTAAACACTTAAATTCGCTGTTTTAAAAATCCAAGCCTGCTTGGAGGGCGCCGCTTTGTCTGTCAAAAATTACTGATGATGTTTGGATTAAAACACCAATTGATTAACAGCGAAGTAACAATAATATCTATCGATAGGACCCAATCATGAATACTAAAAAGTTGCTTTTAACGTTACTAAGCTGTTCTGGGATGTGGTGTATGCTGGCTTCGAGTCACGGGGCGATGTTCAAAGACTATTATAAATTTGATAACTCCAATGAAGGACTTACCGCCGCTCAAATCGTTGCCCTCCAAGGTAACAAAGCACTCGCTGCAAACCAATGCGTCAACGGCAGCGCTAACGGGTACCCTTGTCGAAATGTCGACTTACAAGCTTTTCTGGCGAAGGCCGATATGGGTGGAGGCTCGCAAAACTTAAATGATATTTGGGGATGGACCGATCCTGTTAATGGCAACGAAATTGCGATTGTTGGGCGAACTAATGGCACAGCCTTTGTCAACATCAGTGATCCTGAAAACCCCGTTCATATTGGCTTTTTAAGGTCACATAATAATGGCACCTCAAGCTGGCGTGATATTAAAGTCTACAATGACCATGCTTTTATCGTTGCAGATTCACAATCAACCCATGGACTGCAAGTTTACGATATGCGTCAACTCCGCAATACGCAGCCCAACTCAACTTTAACTGAAACCGCACACTTTAATGGTTTTGGTTCGGCTCACAATATCGCCATTAATGAAGACACTGGCTTCGCCTACATTGTAGGCAGTAATCAGTGCAGTGGCGGCTTATATATGGTTGACGTTTCATCCCCTCAAGCACCAAGCTATGCGGGTTGTTTCTCGTCAGATGGTTACACTCACGATGCACAATGTGTCATTTATAATGGTCCTGATGTGATCTACCAAGGGCGGGAGATTTGCGTTGGCTATAACGAAGACACCATTACAATTGTCGATGTTAGTGATAAGTCAAACCCTGTTCAGTTATCTCGAAGTGGCTATAGTGGTTCTCGTTATACCCACCAAGGTTGGTTCTTAAACGACAACCATTCAATATTGATCATGAATGATGAACTCGATGAACAACGCTCTTCTATTAACACAACTTCTTATATTTGGGACGTAAGTGACCTGGATAACCCGAATGAAATTGGCCGTTATGTTGGGCCCACGCCGGCGGTCGACCACAACTTGTATACGCTCAACAACTATGTCATTGAAACCAATTATCGCGCGGGCATGCGAATTCTAAGGACGACAGAAATCGAGAATGGCGTCATGACCGAAGCCGCCTACTTCGATACCATTCCGGGTTCAAATTCCGCGCAATTTTCTGGCACCTGGAGTAACTATCCATATTTTGCTAGTGGCAACATTGTATTAAGTGATATCGGCACGGGCTTGTTTATTGTAAAACCGGATTGGCAAGCAATCGACAACGATACTCCACCGCCGATTAGCTATTGTGATGCCAGTGGTAATAATGCATCTGAAGAGTGGATTGGTAACGTCGAAGTGGGCAATTTTAGTAACCCTTCTGGCAGCAGCCAATACTCCGATTTTACAGCGATGAGCGTCGCTATGTCGATCGGTAATAATGCGATTACGCTAACGCCTGAATTCGCCGGAACCAGCTATAACGAATATTGGAAAATCTGGATCGACTTCGATGCAAATGGAACATTTGATGCCTCTGAAGAGGTGTTTGATTCTGGCGGTGCATCCAGCGCCATAGTTAATGGCAACATCACTATTCCAAGTGATGCAGCAGGCAGCACCAGAATGCGCGTCGCTATGCGTTATAACGCAGCACCATCGGCATGCGGTTCATTTAATTATGGCGAAGTCGAAGATTACACTGTCACTTTCGATGGCGATCCGCCTCCTCCACCGCCCACTTGTAGTGTTGAAGAAAACTTTGAATCAGGCTTGGGTGGATGGACGACAAGCGGTTCTTGTTCAACCGGCACGTTTATCACCGGAACACCAGATCAAGTGGTTAATGGCGGCGTAACAACACAGGTAGGTGGCGCACAAAGTGGTAATTCTGCTTTGTTCACTCAACCCAATTCTGGCGGAGCGGGTTCAGATGATGTCGATGGTGGCGAGTGTGTCGTTACTTCCCCTGCTTACAATGTCGCAACAACTTCGGATGTTTCTCTCTATTACTTCCATGGGCAGAGAGATGCCGGTGATGATGCCAATGACGGATTTAATTTAGAGTTGTCGGTCAACGGCGGAAGTTATCAATCACTCGTATCAATTGGCGATCAAACGTCGAACGCCGCATGGACTTTAGAAAACTTTACTTCTGGTGCCGGCACGATACAAATTCGAGCCAGAGTTGCCGATGCAACAGGCGGTGGGGATTTGATTGAAGCTGGAATCGATAACTTAAAAGTTTGCGCTCAACAATAAGAAGAATGAAGTTTCTGAGTAATCAATCACTCAGCAACTCAGATGTTTTAAAGGCGGCCATGCCGCCTTTCTCGTGTTTGAAAAAAGGGTTAAATGATGAATCTGATAACAAAAATACAACCATTGATATTGCTCTTAATTTGCAGTCTTTTCGTCACTCAAGCA
The DNA here is from genome assembly GCF_007004765.1 of Aliikangiella marina. Classification (GTDB taxonomy): domain Bacteria; phylum Pseudomonadota; class Gammaproteobacteria; order Enterobacterales; family Kangiellaceae; genus Aliikangiella; species Aliikangiella marina. Next base: position 1,153,905 of record NZ_VIKR01000002.1, on the reverse strand, counting down.
ACCTACGCTCTACCTCAGAATATTCAAATTCAAGAAGCTGCAGAACAGCTAACACTCGCTCAGAGACTCGATAAAGAATCTCGCCAACATTTTTTAAAAGCCAACAAAATTCGCAAACAACTCAAGAATTTAAGAGCCAATAAAAGCAAACACTCAAATGGCGAAGATGATCCTGAAAATGAAATTTCAATGCTCGTTAAAGCACTTGAAGTTGCCCAACAACAAGGAGCAACAACTCGTGCTCAAAGTGAACAATTAAAAAAGGCGGCCACCACCAATTTCACGAAAGGTGTTATTTCTGTGTGGGGTAATTGGATCACTAACACTCGCCCGTTAACAATGGACTCAAATGTCGAAAACTTCTTTGCTCACAACTCTCGAGTAAGAAGTGTCCATAATAATATGCCGAAAGTTTCCTTAAGCGATGAAATTGTGACTGCCGATCGCAACGACATGTCTTTAAAAGTCCCGGTACTCATCGGACAAAATGCACCACCAGGTCTGGATATTGGCGCGTTTAAACTTTCTCGACAAGAAAGGTTATTTGCCCATATTGAAGTTCACACCGATCCACAAATTGAAACAACTGACTCACCGACACAGTCAAACAACGTAACAGCCGTTCCCCTAAATAGCATTCATCAATGGCGATTATTGGTGACTGATTTACAAGGCAAGCCAGTCGAAAATATTCAGTTCTTAGTCGAAGGTCATATGCCCGGTCACGTTCATGGATTACCGACAGAACCTCGGGTAATCAAAGAGATTGAGCCCGGTATTTACATCGTTGACGGACTAAAGTTTCAGATGAAAGGCTGGTGGGTTATGAAGTTTATTATTGCCGATAACGAGACTAACGCAACTGACAAAACTCAGTCAGATTTTTTTACTTTTAACTTGGTATTATAAAGATGCGATGTCTATTAGTCATAATTAGTCTAACGCTATTAAGTTGCAGCGAAAACTCAACTGAATCAGTAATCAATCATAGCACCTCCAATAACGACCCCATCTATCAATTCACTCCCGCAGATATCCGGTTTCTGTCAAAGTTCTCGCTTGATGAATTAGGTAAACCACCTAAGTCTTATAGTAATCAATATGCAAACAATGACAAAGCTGCTCAATTTGGAAAGATACTTTTCTTTGATAAACAATTTAGTCGTAGCGGAGTGTTTTCCTGCGCGACTTGTCATCAACCCAATAAATTTTTCACTGATGGGTTACAGTTTTCAATCGCAGAAGGCATTGCCACGCGGAATAGTCCTACTTTAATCGGCTCAGCCTATAGCCCATGGCAGTATTGGGATGGTCGAAAGGATAGTTTATGGTCACAAGCGTTAGCGCCGATTGAAGCCCACAACGAGCTCGATACCAGTCGAGTTGAATATGTGAGAAAACTAGCTGCTGATTATCGAGAGATTTACCAAGAAACTTTTGGCGAAAAGGATTTTTCATTTTTAAATTTATTGCCTGAAAAAGCGTCCCCTATAGGCGACCAAACAGCACAGAAAAACTGGCATAGTCTGAATAAATCACTGCAAAAACAAGTCAATGATGTATTTAGCAATGCTGGAAAAGCAATGATGGCCTATCAGCGAAAAATCAAACTACCAAAGTCTCGCTTTGATCAATTTATTGAAGCGCTAGTAGCGGGAGAAAAACGGCCACTTGCCCAATTGATGTCGGCGAGTGAAGTTCGAGGATTACGGCTATTTGTCGGTAAAGCAAATTGCGCGAGCTGTCACAATGGTCCACTGTTCACCAATTACGAGTTCCATAATATCGGCGCTCCCGATCTCGCCGATAAGCCGGTTGAATTAGGTCGATTTGCTGGCGTGAAGGCTTTACTGACAGATGAGTTTACTTGTTTATCTGAATGGAGCGACGCCAATAAAAGTCAATGCCAAGAAATGCGCTTTTTAAAAACCAAAGGCCCAGAATTAGTCGGTGCTTTAAAAACACCAACCTTGAGAAATATTGCTAACACGGCCCCTTATATGCAGTTTGGTCAATTTAAAAGTTTACGGCAAGTATTAGCTCATTATAATGATCCAACCCCGCCAGTATACGATATGGAACAGCACCCCAGTCGGCCACACTTTGATATATTGCCACTTAAGCTAAACCAACAGGAATTGACTGATTTAGAAAGTTTTCTTGGCTCATTGACTTCTCCATTACCACAAGACGATCACTGGTGGGGGCTAAACCAAGAAAATAATTTGAAAGCGCAAATCGCTTTAAAAAACCTTTAGGTATGCGATTGAGTGACGAAGGCGAGGTTTGTCACGACAAACCTCACCCAGTGAATTAGTAGAACAACGAAAAGTAGAACCGATATACTGTCGCTTCATATTCATAAAGCGGCTCAGTACCTGGCTCTGCAGAAACCCGTAAATCTCTGAAATTGTCATATTGATACAACACACGATCGAGTGATAGGTTGATGCTGAATCGATCGAATGAGTCCCAGTTTTTCAATTCGTACTTGTAGTAACCACCAACCCCGATAGTTTGTGAACTAAACGCACTCATCTCTTTGTCACGCGCTAAGAAATTTTGTGCATCAATTCTCGGGAAAAGGTCGCTATAAAAATCAGCTTGACCTTGTTTGTAGCTTCGGAGTTTGAAATCGACTTGCCAATTGTCACCAATAGGATGTACGTAACCGATCTCTTGCGAGTCGGCTTCGATTCCCCAAGTGTCGGCAAATGTCTTAAGTTCAAATTTGACTGACGCTCGATACGGTAAATAATAAAGTCCGCGAATAGCCGCTGAATCACTCGTACGTGTCTCAGGATACCGTTCATCTTGATAAGCGTATCCAGCCCCAACGGTGGGGTCGAGATACCTTACTGCCCGGTACGGATTATTTAAATACCCTTCATCGGTGATAGTTTCCAGTGAAAAATTTAAGATACTATTTTTAGTGATAATTTGCGAAAGCCCTAACCTGAAGTGGCGTCTTTCTGCGTTTTCTTTAAAGTCTTCATCGCCTCTTCGACCGACTTCGTCTTGTCCTTGTGAATACCCCAGCGAAAGCGTGGTTAAATCACCAAAGAAATCCTGACTAACCGTCAAATGCCCAGAGCGGGCAAAGAAATCGTTCTCTTGGCTTTCGGTGTAGTTGAGACCGATAGTTGTTTTGTTATGGAGGAAATCTACGCCGAATCCCTTTTCTTCACGACGTTCAGTATATTCACTCGCCCGAGTGACTACATCAATCGAGGCACTTTGTACGTTATCAACGTAGTAGTTTGCCGAAAATGAAACATTATTACCGACCGACTTTCTGACCAAAATTGATGGTCCTTGAATCGTGACTCCACCGCCGTCGTAAGCGTGATAAAGCGCGTCAGCCCGATCTTCGGGTAAGACTGCAGAAAAGGCTTGATTACAAACAAAAACGCCGCCAAAGAGAGCGGCGATTGCAAGTTTGCAGCTCTGACTAAAACGGCTAGTTACAGCCACAACCACCTCCAGCACTACCTTCTGCACCTCGCGCACCTTCGCGTGCTTGGTGAACATGATGCAGGTAGTTATCTGATACAGGCGCTTTACTGAAAGCCATAATCGGATCCGCCAGATTTTGGCGTTCATATGGCTTGACCCATGGTTCAATCGTTGTACATCCAGTCGCGATGATACAACTTGCAAACACTAAACCTCGACGAAGAATCTTACGTAACTTCATAATTACTCTCGCATTAATTCTTTAATTTTCGCGCGATACTTATCGCCATCGCCGTCTTTGTAACCCGGATGGATATAACGTACATTACCATCGCGATCAATAATAGCAGTACTTGGCATTGCCGAAACGCTGTATAACTTACTTACGTCGCCTTTTGGGTCATACAGTACCGGGAAATCAACCGGTGTATCTTTGAGGTATTTAATGGCTTTATTTGAGTCCAAATCGACATTGACACCCAATACTGTGAAGCCAAGGGCCTCATATTTCTTATGAATATCATCGAGTATCGGCATTTCAGCACGGCAAGGAACACACCAAGATGCCCAAAAGTTTAACAGTACCACTTGTCCTCGATAATCGGAAAGGCGCTTATTGTCACCGGATCGCGCTTTCAGCGTAAAATCGGGTGCTTGGACTTTATTTTCGGCAACTGCATTGACAGAGAAGACCATTAAAGTCGCAACCAATATACCTTTGACTTTGTTAACCCACTGATTTTTCATTCAAATACCTACTTTTTATCAATTTTAACTTCACATCTACAGATTATAGCCAAGTGCTAGAAAAATATTGTGAATCCCGTTGAAAATTCGAGATCACTTGCCGTTTTTGAGCCAACGATCTCAATTTTATAAACATAATCCCTCAGCGTTAGATTCAATGCTAACCAATCATTAAATAAAACCTGATAACCACCGCCAATTACTGCGGTCGCGTGATTATCTCCAGCAAAATCGGTACTCCCCAATCCGGCAAGCAAGTAAAAATTGCTAGTAAACGCTATGTCTCGCCCTAAGAAACCTTCTCCAGGCAAAATATTGAAGCCTAACGACACATCGTAGTGAGTATAGCTTCGTTCATCTGGCAGAATCGAGATTCCCGCAAGAACTTCAGCACTCGTCAGATCTGCTTCTGATTCGCTATAGTTTGCGGTAATAAATAAGTCTTCGGTCACGTGATAAGACAGCGTCGCACCTGTCACTTCATTAGTGCCGAAATCTTCAATACTGATAACCCCAATGTAAGCACCAATCTCCCAGTTTTCATAATCAATGGAATCGCGATCAACTTCACGCCTTTCCACCTGAGGATCAAATACTCGAATATTAGAGAGTGACCCTGTCGAGTCCTCCTCTTGCTCTTCTGGCTCAGCTGCTGAGACCTGGCCAATCACGGCCAAACTTAATGCTGCGCTTAAAAATAAACGCTGAATCCTATTTTCCATTCTTCTACTTGGTCGTTATCGTTTCTACTAGTTAAGATAGTGTAAGAGTTATACTCTGCACGCAAGAAAAATTGTCTTGAAATATATGCACGGGTTCCGATACCAACGCCAAGCATTTCATCTTCTCGGTCTTCAGGGAAAACTAATGTTGCCCTTGGCTTGGTTTTAATTATACCGGTACTCAGTTTGACATATGGTGATACCCGCCATTCAGGAAAAGGCGCATGCATAAAACTAATGTTTGCAAACTGGATATCGGAGACATTGCCAAGCGCTTGAGAAACCGAAAGTTCTGCGGAGATGTTTTCAGTCCAATTCCACCCAGTATAGAGACTTAGAACAGTTGCACCATCAAAATCTCCGGACATAAAACCGGCTTCAAAATCTCTTGCAATAAAGCCTGCCTGATCAGGCGTTTTAGTCTCGTAATTTTCGCCATCCGGGGTCAATGTACGTGCCATTTGGTTTTCATTAACCCAGCCAAGCTTTCCTTTTGGCGACTTTATTTTGTACCACTGAGTTTTCTTTTTAATCAGTAGGACGGTTTCGCCTTTTTCAACAATATGGAACACCGGGTAGCCTCTGCCAGGCCCCGTATGCATTTCTATAAATGGATCATTGATAACGACGGACTGGTAATCATTGTCCTCGTCTTCCACTTCGACTTCTTCGGCGCTGGCGACATAGGTCATCAATGCCAATATCAGTATCAGTAGTCCTTTGATACCTGACTTAAATTCAATCAATTTTTATTATTTCCCAAAAAACCCAATGTCCTATCAACGGAGTGCCTATTGAATAACAAACTACTGCGGTACGTCAAAGGGATTATTATAATATTGACCGCCGATATCGAGCCATTCGGCCAAGACTTTTTTCTCTGCGTCCGTTAACCACCCCTCGTGTGAGCCACCAGCGTCAAACCTTGAGAAGAATCTGACGTTACCGTTAGCCGAATTAACATTCATTGAGGGCGTCACGTTAACTGTCACCATTACTGGGATAGGATCCCCATTGGGATCAAGCACTAAGTTTCCATCCGCATCGGTAACATAAACCGGATTTCCGTTGGCATCCAATAAAGGGACTAATTGATCGATGAGCGCACCATTCATCAACTCTAACGCATTGTCATTAAAAAATAACTCGCGATAAGAGGTCAGTTGGTCAGGCTCGTCAGCAGAAGGAGTTCCAGCAAGTTCAAGCTGAGCAGCAGGTACTTGTAGTTGTCCCATATCATCGGTTTGACCGTGGCAGGTGTTACAAGTGTTGTCTTGAAGTAAATTGCCGTCAATATCAAACACTTGTCGCGGCAGCTCCCACATCGGTTGAATATGGTCGACATAGTTAATGGTAATTCGACAACGGCCGTCCCAATTAGTGAGACATCCAACTGCAGTAGGTGCAGGGGTGGCGAGCTCTCCCATATCAAAATTGATTGGTGCGTCTAGCGCTCGAGTGTTTGGATCTGTCCAAACATCGTCAAATCTCACGTTAACAGATAAATCTTGGAACCCATTAATTCGATTAAACACCTCTGCCATGGTTTCGCCTTCATCGGCAAATAAAGCGGGGTTAGTGTTTGGAAAAGGAGAACCTGTCACGGGCGCGCCAAGATTGATGGATTGCGCTTGAGCTTCCAAACGGCCGTGAGGTAGCAAACTTGTGCGTTCATGGCAGCCATTACATTGCTTAACCTCGCCTGCGGTTACCGACATCCAATTTTGGTGGCGAGCACCAATTCGGCGACCGTTGGCATCAAGGAAGTTAATCTGAAAAGCGACATCCGCGGGCACCTTAAACATTGCTGAACCATCAGGATGTACCACCGCATAACCTAAAATATCACGCATACCATTTGCTCGGCTACGTCCAAAAGCGGTGTTATCGATATCAAGAAAATCTTCATCCGGCATTGAAACAGGTTTAACAACCCTCAAAAAACGCACAGGTCTATCATCAGCCGTCGTCTGCAATGGGTCAGCCATTGCCGTAATTCCGAGAGGGCTCAAATCTTGCCCATCGAAATCATAAATACTGCGAATATGTACGATGCCAACGTTTTCTTCTACTAGGGTTTGATCAGCCAATGGCGCAGAGTCGGGAATCACCGCCGCTAAATCTCTCGGGGCTAGAGCGACAACTTCATGAGTGACAATATTTTCCTCACCGATGACAATAGGTAATTGACTGCCGTCTGATGGGTTGTACATCCACAGTCCATAAAGCGGAGGAGCTTCGACGACAGCGGGATCGGCAAGCTTTTCTGCGGTACATTCAACAGCAATCGGGTTGTCATTAGCATCGAGCTCTTCTAAACGGCAAGGCGTCCAACTAATCAGCATTCTTCCGGTTCCATCATACAAAGGAAAAACACCTGAGAACCTGCCGCCAAGCGCTGGTAAATCATCGGTTCTAACATCAAACGGTGTCGCGCTCACCTGCGCGGGGCCTGCTTCTGTGCCCGTGGTCGTTGGCTGATTAATATCAATGAAATTCTCGGTATCAATAAACGCGAACTCCCCCCCTAGCTTGGTACTGGTATTCTCTTTCAAACCCACCAAAAGGCGTCCGTCTTGCACTTGTCGCGCGCCGACAAACTCAATGGTCGCGCCGTCTGTGCCAGTATCATGACTGTGGCGGCCGTACAAGATTTCGAGGCCCGTGCCATCGGGATTAATTTGATACAGGTTAATCGTGTCATTTCCAGGTGCATTGTCCCAGCGGCTGAACACAATCTTACCGCTTGCCATAACAGTTGGTTCCATATCATGGCTTTGATTAAAGGTGATTTGCCTGATTTCTAGTCCGTCTTCACTCATCACATGAAGCGATAGTGCTTCGGTATTGCCATCCTCATCAAAGGCAGTAAATTGTGGCTTTCCTTCATCCAAAAGAACGGCTTTCGCTTGGCGTTGGCGAGTCGACGAAAATACGATGCTTCCGTCAGGTAAATACGATGGCATAACATCTTGGCCCGCTTCAGCGGTAATATCCGACTGAATGACCCTGCGCAGTGACTGAGTTGTCGAATCATATTCCCAAATATTCCAGGTGGGTTGATCCTCCTCGTCAGCGCCTTCTATTTCCGGTGCGCGCATTGCAAAAACGATTTTGCTGCCGTCAAACGATACATCGACGTCCTTTACGTCGTACATTGGCGCGGGATCGCCCTCTGCAGGGGGCTGGCCATCGACCCAGAATGCAGCGTCAGTTACGTTGACCTCAAATGCGCTTAGCGCTGCTCTATCACGCACGAACAATGCAGCTCCCGGATTAAATGTGACCGGTTCACGAACGCTAAAGTTAACTGGAACCGGGTTATCGTCGTCATCGAGTTCGGTGGGAATGGGACGCTTAACATAAGCAATCGGGAAGTCGACCACAACCGGGTCAGGATCTTGTGGCTCGGGCGGTGAAACGCCTTCACTTCCAGTACAGCCAGCCACTAGTGCGGCAAGCAATGTTGTCAGAAGACATCTAGTGCTGTTTTTGCTCATAAATACCGCCAGATTTCAATCATTTAGCTTCATTTTAACCCGTTTTTGACCGTTCAGCCCAAAACATCGCCATTTCACTCAAACTTGGGCTTTTTACTACACCCATCAATGGTATAGTTCCGAGGTTAAAAAATAGTACAATAAATTCGATATTGAAACGAGATTTTTTAAAGAAAAACAAGCCGTTGCATAAACGGTATTATTTTTCTATTGGACGGTATTATGACTTTTTATCTTCAGTATTTCTGTGCGACCATTCACGAAATATCTCAGGTGATTTGTCTATACTTTGCCATGGTCACCGGTATAAAAAGAATAAAATAGCCAAAAAAGTTGGCGAATTTGTTGTTAATGCCGATACAAACTTAAATTACTAATGCCCGACTAACTAATAGGTTGCGACTATGAAGAAAGCAATATCATTAGGAGTAACATTCAAGCCAATGCTGAAAGGAATTGTAGCAGGGTTGATTACTCTCATTTCGCTAAATGCCGCCGCCGGACCGCGCGAACAAGCCAAGCGAATTCATGACAGATTAGCAGGAATTCCTCCGACAGAAGCAATATTAGCTGACATGGAAGCTGATATCGCTTCCGGTGATGCGTTGGCCGCTGCGTATACCGCGATGGATAACGATGCATTTTACTCTGTTACCTTGAAAAACTGGGTCACGCCTTGGACGAATGAGCCAATGACGGTGTTTGCCCCACTGAATGACTATACCGCGACTGTTATCGGTATGATTCGCGATGATGTCGATATTCGCGAGATGCTTTATGGTAATGTTATCTATACCGCGCCAGGTCAAGGTCTTCCAGCTTACTCAAACAGCAATAACAATCACTATGAGCAAATGGAACTGCAACGGCTACCACTTGGAACAGTCCTTCAACAAGCGACTCAAACAAGTGTCACCGGCTTAGAGGCAGAAGCGACTGCTGGCGTGTTAACTACACGACAAGCAGCCAAGGCTTTCTTAATTGATGGTACTAATCGCGCTCAATTCCGTTTTGCATTACTCAATCATTTCTGTGGCGACTTAGAGCCATTGAAAGATATCGAACGATCGGCAGACCGTATCCGCCAAGATGTCTCTCGCAGCCCTGGTGGCGACAGCAGAATTTTCATGAACTCGTGTTATGGTTGTCACGCAGGTATGGACGCCTTCATCGGTTCATTCGCCTACTACGACTATGTTTATGATATGGACAATGACCCGGATGGTGAAAATGGTCAGTTAGTCTACAACTCGCAAGGCGTCACCGATCCAGAAACCGGCACCCGCGTCGTCGCGAAATACCACAATAACAAGTTTAATTTCCCTGGCGGATACATCACAGAAGATGACAGCTGGGAAAACTACTGGCGTAAAGGCCCCAACCAGCTAATTGGGTGGGATGACTCGCTACCAGGCACTGGCAACGGTGCTAAATCAATGGGGATGGAGCTGTCGCACAGCGCTCGCTTCTCTCGTTGCCAAGTCGAAAAAGTATTCGAAAATGTCTGTCTTCGTCCTCCTGTTGACGCAAACGACAGAGCTCAAATCAACAGCATGATCACTTCACTCGCCAACAATGGCTATCAACTGAAGCGAACTTTTGCTGAATCAGCAGTTTATTGTATGGGAGAGTAACGATGAATTTTAATCCAGAAATATTCTCTCTAGAATCACTCAAAAAGAAACTAAAACATCAGTTAACGCCGGTTATGGCGAGTGCAGCGATTGTCATTACCATGACCGCCTGTTCTGGTGGTGGTGCTGAAGTTGAAGAAAATCCTGTAGCGCCGCCTCCTCCGTCGTCTAATTATAGTGGTCCGCCACCAGAGACCGACGATGTGCAATCATTTAAACTCAATGTCTGGGATAACCTATCAGCTTCAAACCGCTGTGGAGAGTGTCACGGAGACGGTCAAGCACCTGAATTCGTCAACTTGGCAGACATCAACGTCGCTTATGCGGAAGCCAATACTATCGTCGATCTACAAAGACCCTCAGAGTCTCGAATGGTCACGAAAGTTGCGGGCGGGCATAACTGTTGGTTAACAAGTGACGCGGCTTGTGCCGATACAATCACGCAATATATTACGGCTTGGGCAGGTTCTTCTGCTACTGGCGGAACAACTATCGAACTTCAAGCGCCACCAGTAAGAACGCCGGGCGATAGCAAGTCTTTCCCTGAAGCACCTGCGCTCTTTGAGTCGACAGTTTATCCTTTACTAACGCAATATTGCGCGGCTTGTCATAATGAAAATGCGGCAAATCCGATTGCACCTTTCTTCGGTAACGCTGATATTGACTCGGCATACGCAGCGGCGAAAGCGAGAATCAATCTAGATACGCCAGAAAATTCTCGTTTTGTTGAAAGACTCCGCAACGAGTTCCACAACTGCTGGACCGACTGTGGTGCAGCGTCAACAGAGATGGAAAATGCGATTGTAGCCTTCACTGATCAAATACCACTGACTCAAGTCGACCCAGCATTACTAACCAGTAACGCGCTCTACTTGACTGATGGTATTGTTGCTAGCGGTGGCGGTCGCTTTGACACTAACATCATCGCCTTGTGGAACTTCAAAACTGGCTCGGGCACCACTGCTTTCGATACCTCTGGTATTGAACCTGCGATTAACTTGACTATCAGTGGCAGCTTTAACTGGGTCGGCGGCTGGGGTATCCAGATCGTTGATGGAAAAGCGCAAGGTTCAACGGCTAACAGTAAGAAATTACACGACTTGATTAAGTCGACTGGTGAGTACTCAATTGAAGCTTGGGTTGCTCCAGCTAATGTTACTCAAGAAGGTCCAGCGGGAATCGTCAGTTACTCAGCAGGAACTTTGGCTCGTAACTTTACTCTGGGTCAAACTCTGTACAACTATGAGTTCTTAAACCGTTCAAGTAACACTAACGAAAACGGTGACGACTCGCTATCAACACCAAACGCCGATGAAATCGTGCAAACAGCGTTGCAACATGTTGTTGCGACTTTCTCACCGACCGAGGGTCGTAAGATCTACGTTAATGGTGAATTGGTTGCCGAAGAACAAGTTGAAAATGGCGACTTGAACGATTGGGATGATACCTATGCATTCGTCCTAGGTAACGAAGTTTCCAGTGACCGATTATGGCAAGGTACTTTCAGAATGGTTGCCATTCACAATCGCGCTTTGACTGTCGAACAAGTTATTCAAAACTTCGATGTTGGTGTTGGCGAGAAGTTCTTCATGTTGTTCGGCATTTCAGACCTTATCGGTTTGGAAGAGTCTTACATCATGTATGAAGTCAGCCAGTGGGACAGTTTCGGTTACCTATTCGACAAACCGCAATTCATCAACTTAAATGGTTCTGAGTTGCCAAGTGACATCGATATCGAAAAAATTCGCATCGCGGTTAACGGTAAAGAAGTTAAAAATGGTCAAGCATACAAAAACTTACGTGTGCTGCTTAATGCTGCGGACTACGACCCAGCACTCGGCCAACAAATTTCTCGACTTGGTACCGTTATCGCGCTAGAGAAAGGTCCAACGGCTGACGAGTTCTTCCTGACCTTCGAAAAAATCAACGGTGCAGAGAACATCTTCGTAGAGCCACCCGCTCCAACTCCGGCAGAACCGGCAGACTTGCCAGCGCGTCCAGAGATTGGCGTTCGTGACTTCTACGAAATTCATGCAACAATGTCTAAAGCGACGGGCGTTAGCATGGCAAACTCAGAAGTTGCAGCAACTTACGAGCTTGTTAAGCAACAGTTGCCAACGTTAACCGATATTGATTTCTTCACCTCGGCACATCAAATGGGGGTTACTCAGTTAGCAATCGCTTACTGTAGTGAGCTGGTCGATGATACTAGTTTGAGAAATAGCTACTTTAACGGCTTCAATTTCTCAGCATCGGCAAGTACGGCTTTTGATACCGCAGCTGAGAGAGACCAAATTATTGACCCATTACTCACTAATATCATGGGTGACAACTTATCGACTCAGCCTGCAGTCGGTGATGTCAAACCAGAGCTTGAGTCACTGATTGGCAACCTCTCTAATTGCGGTGGAAGTTGTGCAAGTGATAGAACTGAAATTGTTGTAAAAGCCACATGTGCAGCAGCGCTTGGTAGCGCAGCGATGTTGGTTCAATAGTAGGAGCATTAGATAATGAAGAAATTAACCAAAGAGCAATTACTCAATGCACCACTGTTGCATAATTGTCACAAGAAGCCTGTGACACGTCGCGACTTCATCGGTCAAGGCATGATGGCAGGCACGGCGAGCATTATGGCTCCCTCAATCCTGGGATTATTTGGTAATCCACGCAAAGCTCACGCGGCGCTTTCTCCGGATATCGAAGCGTTGAAAAACGCTTGTGGTATCGCCGTTCAAGGTGCAGGTAAAATTCCTTTTATCTGCTTCGACTTAGCCGGTGGCGCTAACTTTGCAGGTTCTAATGTGCTAATCGGTGGTCGAGGGGGTCAGTTAGACTTCCTCTCTTCCGCAGGTTATGCACGTCAAGGTTTACCGGGTGATATGGTACCCTCAGTGGTTAACCCTCAAACGGGATTATCAGATTTCATCAACTCTGATTATGGTTTGTCTTTCCACAGCGACAGTGCTTTCCTTCGCGGTATCATGGACAAATCGACAGCAACTACAGCTGCTAATACTAATGGTGCGGTAATTCCCGCGCGTTCAGACAATGATTCTGGAAATAACCCACATAACCCTATGTATGGTATCAACCGCGCGGGGGCAGATGGCTCGTTACTCACCCTAATTGGTTCTCGTAACAGTGACTCAGGTGGTAACTCAATGGCACCTGCCAATATGATTGACTTATCAATTCGACCAACCAAAGTTGACCGCCCAAGTGACGTCACGGGCTTAGTCGATGTTGGTGATTTAGTTGGATTGCTTAGCCAAGACGAAGCGGTATCAGTCATGGAATCGATTTATCGAATTTCTGATAATAAAATGGACCGCGTAAACACCAACATCAGTACCGATGCGGTGATAAAAGATTTGGTTCGCTGCGGATATGTTAAATCAGCCGACCTTGCTGATCGATTTGGTAACCCAGCAACGCTTGATCCGTCGCTCGATCCTGAAATCGTTGGTCCAAATGGAATTTTCTCTCGAGCTGAATTCGATTCAGATGGTGAGTTCCGTAAAACCGCTTCTGTTATGAAGATGGTTATCAACGGGTTTGCCGGCGCAGGCACCGTGACTATGGGCGGATTTGATTATCATGGCCAAGGTCGATCTACCGGTGAAGTTCGTGATTTCCGAGCAGGCCGTTGTATGGGGGCTTGTCTTGAGTACGCAGCCAGAGTCGGTGTTCCACTTATGATTTATGCGTTCAGTGATGGCTCAGTGAGTGCAAACGGAACAATTGATGACAGTGTTGAAGGACGTGGTAAGTTTATGTGGCAGAGTGACAACTCAAATACCGCGGGTTCATTCTTCATGGTCTACAATCCAAATGGCCGCGCTAACTTAATCGGTGGTACGCCGGAGCAACAAGCCATATCGCAGCAAATTGGCTACATGCGGCCGGATGGTTCGGTTGAGACAGCCTCGTCTCCTGCGGCAAACAATCCTAACTTGCTAGCCGAAACTGTTATTCTAAATTACATGGCCTTACACGGCGAACAAAACAACTTTGCGAGTTTGTTCCCTAATCACGGCCTGGGTAACTCAGTATTGATGGATAGTTTGACTGCCTTTGAACCAATCGTTAATGGTACTATTGGTAGCTAAGCAAAGGCTGACTATGCATTAATACTTTGATGAATTATACCGAAACCTTAGACAAGGCTTTGTCCTGCTTGCGTCAGCTTGATTTGGACAAAGCCTTGTTGCTTTTTTACCAGTTGCTCGATGAAAACCCGAGAGATCTTGAATTGATTGATCGGATCTACAAACTTGAGGTCAAACGCCCGCACATGCCCGGTTTTGAGCGAATCTGTCGGCATATATTTTCGGTGAATAGCTCATCCCAAGAATTCCATGAGTACTTCGTCAGAGCGTACACAGACTTTAGCGAACAGTTCGGTCGCAACTCGGAGTTTTCAGATGAGCAAGCTTACAACTTGCTTTATCAGCTATCTTCAACACGGTTTGAACAAGACTGTGAAGCGCTCGTGACTCGGATAAAAAAACACCAGGCTAACAACCCCAAAACCCCTTCCGCACTATTTCGTTATTGCGAATCTCTGATTAGCAAAGGACAAATGCTGAAAGCGAAAAATGAGTTCAGGTATTTGATTACCTACTACACCGAAACCCCAGAGGCCCAAAATGCGATAGCACGCCTTTCATGGGTTGAAAGCCAAATTGTGCGATAATTGTGTGACAGTCTCATGGTGCCTTTCGCTCTGAGAACTATCGTATGATTCCACCATAGAATAACCTTGAGTTATCTGAGCGCAGAAAGTGGAGTATTTGCCTTATAGATATTTACTATCAAATTTGCTAACTCATAAATATAGACACATTTCTTAACATTTCCTGACGGTCCATTGCTCCAACTTCCGCTATTCTCCGTATCATTTTCAAACCTTCGAGTTATATATATTAGTTAGACGCCGTGCTAAAACTTTGCGCTATCACACAAGCACAGCGGGCAGACAACTGACTACAACAACAGCTGGGAACTCTTATGACACAACCTCATTCAGATATGGACCAAGTTAATCCAGAGCAGCTTAATACCACCCCGGTCACTTGGTTAAAGCATCTTATTGTTTCTGTTATTATTTTGTTTATTGCTTTTAGCGTCGTCGGCGCAATGTTTGCCAGCAAGCCAGAGGCCAGAAAGTTTGGCAATCGGCCGCCACCCAGCGTCGGTGTTGAAACAACCAAAATGCAGCCTACTGACTATAAGGTTTGGGTTGACTCATATGGCGTCGCTGAGCCACTGACTCAGACTCAGCTTGTATCTGACGTCAACGCGAGAGTTATTAGCGTATCACCTCAGATAAGAGCCGGCGCGAGCTTCCAAAAAGGTGATGTGCTAATCCAACTCGATCCTCGTGACTTTGAAATCGAGGTAAAAGTCGCTGAGTCAGCGGTTGCAGATGCAGACTTTAATTATAAGCAAGAAGTTGCACAGGCAGCGCTGGCTGAAAAAGATTGGAACATTCGCCCAGGCAACCCTGAGGCGCGCAGTTTAGCGCTACGCGAGCCGCAAGTGGCTGCCGCCCTTGCTGGTCTTAAAGCTGCCGAAGCAAGGCTCGCTCGAGCTAAACTAAATCTAGAACGGACCGAAATACGCGCGCCATTTACAGGTAAAGTCTTACGCCAAATGGTTGACTTAGGGCAAGTGGTCTCCCCTTCCCAAGCTATCGCTGAAATCTATGCGACTGAAACCATTGAAGTTCGGTTACCGGTCAAAGCTCAGGACCTTGATAACTTGACTATTCCGCCGGCTGAATCGATCAATGATCCAACTTACCTCGGTGATAGACCGCAAGTCATCGTAGAGGCTGAGTTAGGACGAAATACTTTCCAGTGGAAAGGTGAGCTAGTGCGCAGCGAAGGGGCGTTTGATACCAATACACGCATGCTTTATGTCGTTGCTCGAATTAATGACCCATTCATCGCAACGCAAGAACGACCAGCCCTTCGTGTCGGTCAATTTCTGCGTGCGAAAATCGAGGGAAAACAGCTTAACGATGTCTTTGTTATCCCACGAAGGGCGGTTAGCCAAGACAATTCTATTGCTATCGCCGAAGAAGGCATGTTGCGCAAGCGAAAAATTCAACCATTATGGACAGATGCAGACACAGTCGTTGTCGCCGTCAAGAACGACGACAACACGATTTCAAGCGACGACACATTAATCCTGACACCCACAGCTAACTTAGTGGATGGCACTCGAGTTAAATCGCTTTCTGAACAGCCATCCAAGCAAGGATTAGCGGTTGCAGAAAACAAAAATGCCGCTGACGCTAAAGCCGCCAAGGGTACCTCGACGACAGGTCAATCAACCGCTTCGCCCTCGGCCAACTAGGAGAACGCACGATGCATAAACTGATCGCTTGGTTCGCCAAAAATGACGTCGCGGCAAATATATTGATGGTCACGATTGTCATCGCCGGGCTGTATACACTAAAAAACAAAATTCCGGTCGACATGTTTCCCGAGTTTGAAATCAACACGGTTCAGGTGGCTACCGTTCTACCTGGCGCTTCACCACAGGAAGTCGAAGAAGGAATTACCATCAGAATTGAAGAAGCTATTCAAGACTTGGACGGTATCCGAGAAATCAGCTCAAACTCTAGTGAGGGTAGTTCTCGGGTCACCATCGAGGTGAGTGATGGATATGATGTCAACGAAATGCTCGACGAAGTAAAAAACCGCGTAGACGCCGTGAACAATTTGCCAGTGGATGCTGAGCGTCCGCTTGTAACAACACCGCAAAGACGCTTCGAAGCGATCGGTGTCATGCTGTATGGTGACTATGATGCTTTAGCTTTGCGTCGATTCGCCGAAGACGTGAGGGACGAAATTGCAGCCCTTCCGGAGGTAACACAAGCCGTTGTTGATAACACGTTGTTATTCGAAATCAGTATTGAGGTACCTGAATGGGCGCTCAGAAAATACGATCTGACATTAGAGCAAGTTGCCAGTGCTTTAAGGGCAAATTCGAGAGACATATCCGCGGGAAATCTTAAAACTGAAGGTGGCGAAATTTTTGTTCGCAGTTTAGGTCAAGCCTATCGTGCGTCTGATTACGCACAGATCCCAATCATAACGAGCCAAGATGGATCATTAATCCGCCTCGGCGACATCGCTCAACTCAAAGATGAATTTGAAGAGACGCCACTTCGCACTCGCTTCAACGGCGTTCCGGCAGTTGAAGTTGAAGTCTTTAGAACCGGAGACCAAAGCATCATCGATGTCACTACCGCCGTTAAAAACTACATTGCGGAAAAACAAAATTCTTTGCCGAGCGGATTAGAGATGACTTACTGGCGCGACCGCAGTAAAGCGATCAAGGCGCGCCTAGCGACATTAACGCAAAGTGCTTGGCAAGGCGCTCTTTTAGTCATTTTATTATTGGCCTTGTTCCTTCGGCCAGCCGTCGCTTTTTGGGTCTGCATTGGTATTCCCATGTGTTTCATGGGTGCGTTCTTGTTGATGCCAGTGTTTAGTATTTCCCTCAATTTAATGAGCTTGTTCGCCTTTATTCTGGTGCTCGGTATCGTGGTCGATGATGCGATTGTAACCGGCGAGAATGTTTATGCGCACATGCGACGAGGTGACGACCCGTTGAAAGCATCGATCGAAGGCACCCAAGAAGTTGCCGTTCCGGTGACCTTTGGAATATTAACTACTGTTGCAGCTTTCTTACCCTTAGCATTCTTGGATGGTCGTGGTAGCTGGTATCAAAGCATTCCATACATCATCATACCCGTGCTGCTGTTCTCTTTGATCGAATCAAAACTCGTTTTACCGGCTCACTTAAAACATGTTAAACCGCGCAAAGAAAACGATTCCAAGCTCACTAAAGTTCAGATGGCGATTTCTCGTTCGCTCGAGAAGTTCATTGCCAATTATTATCAACCAGCGCTGGGATTTGCTTTACGTTGGCGATACGCAACTTGGACCCTAATGTTTGCCATGTTAATCGTCATTTTTGGCGCGATTTTTAGCGGACAAACTAAATTTATTTGGTTCCCAAGAGTGCAAAGCGAAATCGCGACTGCGACTTTAACAATGCCGGCCGGCACTGCGTTTGAAAGTACAGATAGCATCGTTCGGTATATCAATGACAAAGCGCAAGCGCTCAAGGCGAAATACGTCGATGAAGAGACTGGTGAGTCAGTCATTCGAGATATCTATTCGATTAGTGGTGGCCGCAATTCGAGCGTCGGTCGGGTAAGAATGGAAATTACTCCGCCCGAGTCTCGCGAACTCGATATAACAAGCCAACAGTTAGTAAATGAAT
This sequence comes from Aliikangiella marina, assembly GCF_007004765.1. Taxonomy (GTDB): domain Bacteria; phylum Pseudomonadota; class Gammaproteobacteria; order Enterobacterales; family Kangiellaceae; genus Aliikangiella; species Aliikangiella marina. The sequence goes on along the minus strand of NZ_VIKR01000002.1, from coordinate 1,135,542 downwards.
GGCGCAAAATGGTCGGCCAAGTTGCTGGTGCGGAACAACTCAACTATCGTGCCCAAATTGGCTGGAATCGGTCTCCCATCAATATCGAGCTTCGTGGTAAAAATACCGATGAACTAACTTTACTTGGTGAATCGCTCAAAACAAAACTCGCAGAATTTGAAGCGGTTTTTGATATTGAGGATTCGTTGTCCGATGGTAAAGAAGAATTGCAACTCAAACTAAAACCTGAAGCGACGCTACTCGGATTAAACTTGAATGCTGTTGCCAGCCAGGTGCGACAAGCAGTCTTTGGTTTTGAGGTCCAAAGGATTCAGCGTGGTCGAGAAGAAGTACGGGTGATGGTTCGTTATCCACTACAAGCTCGACAATCGATCGAAACCCTTGAACAAATGATGATCCGTATCGGCCCGCAACAAGAAGTACCGCTATGGCAAATTGCTGAAGTTGAGCCTGGTTTAAGCCCAACCAATATTTTAAGAATCGACCGCCAACGAACGCTGACTGTCACCGCAGATTTTGACAAACAACGTGGCAATCTCAGTGCGGTTCAGCAAGAGCTTGAATCCTTCCTGAACGACTCGGTTTCAGCCTATCCTGGGACAAACTTCGAAATGGCCGGCGAAGCTCGCGATCAACGTGAATCTTCCGAGGGTCTCAAGTATGGAATGTATGGTTTGCTAATGGTTATCTATATTCTTCTGGCAATCCCGTTTAAATCCTACTTCCAACCGCTTGTGGTCATGTCAGTTATTCCTTTCGGTGTGGTCGGCGCAGTGATGGGCCACTGGATTATGGGGATGGATCTTACCCTATTGAGCATGATGGGAATTTTGGCTCTCTCCGGGGTCGTCGTCAACGACTCCTTGGTCCTCGTTGACTTTATCAATAGCAAACGTAAACAAGGTATCAAGCTCTTTGAAGCTGTTTATGCTGCCGGGGGTAGAAGATTCCGTCCAGTTATTCTGACTTCGCTGACGACCTTTGCAGGACTAATGCCGTTACTCTTTGAAAAATCGACACAGGCTCAATTCCTTATTCCAATGGCTGTCAGTTTAGGCTTTGGTATTTTGTTTGCCACCGTCATCACGCTATTCCTGATCCCGGTTAATTATATGATTCTTGAAGATGCTCGCGCCTATTTCAGACGCTATAAGCGCGATATGACTTGGTTGGGCAATAAAGTGAAAAACAAAGTCATCAATAAGGAAGTGACCGAGTAACGCTATCAGTCAATGAAGCGGGCAAATCAGCTCGCTTCATCTCGCTAACTTACAAAAGGAAATATGTAGACAGCCCCTGCTTCTGTTTTTATTTGATTGACGTCGATTCTCAAATGTTGTTCATTGATAACGGGTATTAAAACTTTCAAACAGTAATTTTGGTTGTTTTCTAGCATCGCGATAATTTCCATATTATCGTAGTCCGCGAATACAACCGCAGTCGCGACAAAATCTTCTGACTGCAATTTTTCTCTAAGTTCATCTTGTATGTAAGCCAGACAGTCCGAAAGTTTTTCACTAACATTTGCCGCAACTAAAATTTCTACCTGGTTATCTTGATTTAACGTCAGCCCGTAGGGAATCACATTGTCGGACTCCAAAAGCATTTGATCTGTACGAACAAAAATTTGTGCTAGTAACGCGTTAAATTGTTTTTCTGAATAATTCATTTTATCAGTCTTAAATAGTCTTCAGCTTGTTGCATTATTTCTTGATCGATCGAACGATTAATTACCTGATTCAGTGTATCAATCGCATCTGTTGAGCGATTCGCAAACTCAAATAACAACTGAGCTTTTATCAAGTATAAACTTTCCCATCCTTTGGGTTTTGCCGAAATAGCTAAAAAATCATCAATTAGTCTTAACGCGGTTTTAAATTGGTTTTTGTTTTGCATCTCTCTGCTTATCGAAGCAACGACTTCAAAGGACGAAGGTGAATAGACCACGCCACGATCCTGCAATTTTTGAAAGAAGTCTACAGCTTGCTTTGTATTATTAATTTGAACCATTGTTTCAAAATATTGATCAGCAACTTTCTTAATCCATTCGTCCTTGCCTTGGATGGCATACAATAATATAAGCTTTTCGTTCGATTTATAGTCTGACGGATTATCATTTATTCTCGTCAAAAGTAGTTTCTGGGCATCCTCATATCTTGCTTCTTGAATAAAGATATCGACCTCCGCCATATTTCCAACTTCTGGTTCGCTTTTTAATTGATGTAAGCTCGTTCGATCGATAGTAAAATTAAGTTCATGATGATATTGATATACTAAATATCCAGCCATCACGGCGACTGATATCGTTAAATAGAGAATAAAAAAGTAAAGTAAAAATTGGCCAAAAAACGGCACCGAATCCGCTGAATTGACACCACTAACCTTTACGCTTAAGAATGCAACAGCAAGCATTACCGCATAGAGCAAAAAGTAAGCCGAACCAAACAGTTTAATTAAAAAACCTATCTTAATGGGATTAAACATGGAGAACACTGATTTTTCCATCATAAGAATAATCAAAGTCGCCGGAATACCTAACACAAAGAATAAAATCGATAATGCTCCAATAGAAGGGTTTGCAAGATATAGCTTCCCTAAAACCGCCATAAACACGCCTGTTCCGAACAAAAGCTTCAAAGACTGGCTGTGAACCCGAAAGTTGATGTAGCTTTGAATACCTTTTTGAAGTTTATCGCCACTTGCAGTTCTTTCCATCACTTCGAACAAAAGTTCTATCACGGGTAAAGTCGCGAAAACGGCCAAAATTAAACCGACCACATTACTCGGTAAGCCGGCAAAAATGAGAGAAAACATTACAGCGAAAGCTAGAATTCCCGCATTGAATGGCCGAGTCAGTATATCAGGTAACACTGCCCAAAATGGCGGAATCCGATGCGCGACACTCAGGCTTTGTAAGCTTCTACGGCAAAGCGTGCATTTGGGGAAGTAGTTATCTTTGTCCTCGGGAACACAAAGACTACAAAATAAAGTTTCACAACTTTGGCAAAACCATGCAGCGTGATTTTTAGGGTGGTATTTGCAGAACTGTGACATCCTAGCCTTGCAACCTACTATTACAGGGAAAAATTACTGCTTATTAAATCGCTGATTGACCAAAATATCAACCAGCGATAGCACAGTTGAGACAATAATTGCTGTTACCAGCGCGATTGAAGATTGAGTTGTAACTCCAGTGAGTGGCTGCTACTGTCTTTGATACTGACAATATACGAAGCAGTTTTTTGTTGATGTATAAGAATGCCTGAAGCTTGCTTCGACTTCTCGTTAATTGCTTTAGTTATTACTTTAGCTAATTGATCGGTTCCCAAACGACTTGCAATCGCAGACTTTTTCCGCGAGTCATATTTAGCGCTCATTTTAACTTTCAAACCATTTATATTATTCTCGTCATTTAAATAACTCGCAGCATTTACACGATTGGCGACAATCGTAGCATTCGATTCATCGGTCAATTGAAAAAACCAAACGCCATTTTGACCTATCGTTTCATAACTTAACTTGCCGTTTTTCTGCTTGACGACCAGTCCAGTGTTTTCGTCGATACCAATTCCATGAGAAACTTTAGTCGTATTGAGCAAGCGAATTAATCGAAACGCTCGATTTCGTTCGGAAAAATGGGTATCTAAAATGCCAATTGGTAGCAGTTCCAACCCACCAGAACCAAAGTAGGTCAAACTATCCGCACCAATGGCCTCGCCACAGCTATTTTGTAATTCACACTGATCGGACGGAGGAAAATTTGTTGCATAGGCACCATCAAAAAAGCCCGCGATACTTTCACCGTTAGTAATCATTGGTAGTAAGCGATCAGCAAACAATCCTCCGCTTTGAACAGCTGTGCCCGCGCTGGTGCCTGCGACAACAAGCTGCCCACGATCAAACTTTGTTTTCATTTGTCGATAAAAAGGTGAAAAAGCTTTCTCTCCGCCCTCCGTATCAGCTAACGAAGAAAGGGCCAAAAACTGATCACCACCATTGAAGAAAATCCCGCTTGCTTGTCCAATCAAAGTCGTAAAATAATGAGGATTCTCACAAAAACTTTGCTGATAGCGAGCTAACTGTGGGTATACCTTGTCACGGTTAAAAACACTATAATACTCCCCTCTTACTCTCGCTAGATCGGTGCACTCTTTGTTTGGATCATTCATCACCCGGTTAAGGCTTGCTTCTAATGGTAACCAAACAGCGTCAACTTCAAAATGGCGGAACAGTTGCAGATAAAAACTTGCCGCATCAAAAACATCATTCGCTGACGCAGTGCTAAATAGTACAGTCGGCCGGTTATCACCACTAATCGATGACACCATCGAAATAAACTGATTAATAATGCGCTGTGAATCTGGGTGGCTATTTTCAAAATCGACATATTCAGTTAACGCTTCTCCTTTGCGATCGACAACTGGAACTTGTAAATAATGAATAAGAAAATTCCATTGTCTCGAGTCTAGATCATCTAAGAGCTTACGCCCCATCATTTGATTACTGGTAAGTTTAATATTATCCAGTCGTTTTAAAAGTTCTCGTCGAGTGACAGGCGCCGTATCAAAACGTAATTGATACTTAGCTAACAGTTCGACGACACGAGTAAGCTTGTTTTTATCAGAAAATAGGTTAAAAGCATCCTGAGCAATAATTACTTGCTTATCGGAATTTACTGAGAAATAACTCGACTTATAAGCAGTGTCGTCAAATTTGACTGATTCGGTACAATTTCTCGGAGAGTAGCTAGAACATATTTTTAAACCTCCACCGACTAGCAACATTTTTTTCTCTGTCGCTTGTATGGCTGGCCCTAAAAGCATAAATACACTTATGATAAATAGATTGTAGATTTTAACCCTCATGACTCAAAAGTTCCTTTGATTAGTGGCGTCTGATTTCGCACCAGCCACTGGCCTTTACTCATCACTGACTCTATGTGAAGTGACTGTTTCTCAAGCAGAACTAAATCAGCATCATTATTTGCTTGCAAACGTCCCTTGTTTTTGAGCTTTAATACATCTGCAGGAGTCGATGTGATTGCCTGAATAGCAACCTCTAGCGGGATAGATTCATGTAAAACACAGTCTCTTACTTCTCTAAAAAGTGAGCCTTCATTACCAACTTCCAAAGAGATTAGATTACCAGCTTCATCAAACTCAGGAAGACTAGCATGACCATCTGAGCTAAAGGTAATCTGCTGTATATCGCCACCACTATCCAAGAATTCTTTGAGGCCCTTGCTGCATTTGATTTCACCTAGCTCGAACGCCATCGAATTACTACTTGTTGTTAAATCGATGTACCCGCCACGCTTAGTAAAATCGATGCCAGCGTTAAATAAGACTTTATTTCGATTGATATGTGTTGGGTAAAATTGACTGATGGGAATATCCGTCTTCTCAACGACCTCATCAATTAGGCTAAACATACTGTTTCCCGGTCCCATATGAATACTCACAATACCACTTTTACCGCTAAGCATTCCGCCTACTCTGGCATCTGAAGCAATCCGAGCGAGCTCCCTAAAATGGGGCTGAGAACCACGGTGATCGGCAATCGCCACCTCACCAACGCCAATACACTCATCGATCAAAACAATATCACTTTGCAAATCGCCAGTTATCGTTTTCAAGGGTAAATGATAAGAACCGCTATAAATATAACAACTCAACCCATAAGCATTGAGTTCCTTCGCTTTCACCAACAGCTCATTTAGACTGCGACTAATTGAATCGGTCCCTAACGCCGCCACTAGCGTAGTAATACCCGCAGTTGTTAAGTCGGTTAAATTGACTTCGGGTGTTCTTGTTGTAAAGCCACCTTCGCCACCACCACCGGTTATATGAACCAAAGAATCAACAAACCCTGGCACCATGATTTTGTCACTAGCATCAACAAGCGCTACATACGGTGAATTAATTTCAATTAAACTTTCAATCGCAAGAATTTTTTCCCCGCAGATTAAAACATCTTGTTTCCCAAGCTTGACGGGCGCAACTACCTCTGCATTTTTGATTAGTGTTAACATGTCAAAATCCAATAACAACAGCCATCGCAACAAACGCGAAAGCTAAAAATAAATTAAATAGCAAGAACTTCCAGATGAATCCAGCCCAATCATTCCAATTGATACCCGCGACGCCTAAACTTCCCATTAAAGGTGCAGAGGTCGGTACGATAATATTGGTTAACCCATCGCCGAGCTGAAAAGTTAGCACTGCTGTTTGCCGAGTCACATCGACCAAGTCAGCGATTGGCGCAAGTAGTGGCATCGTTAGTGCTGCTTGCCCAGAACCACTGGTAACAAAAAAGTTAAATACCGCTTGAAAACCTAACATGCAAAAAGCTGAAAGCATTTCAGGTAAACCATCAATTGCTTGAGCCGTGCTGTAAAGAATCGTATTTAGGGCCGATGCTTGCTTAGGATCCGCTCCCCCTAAAATGATCAGTATTCCTTGGGCAAAACCAACGATCAAAACGACCGGCACCAAATCGGCTGCACCTTTCTTAAAGGCAGCGGCGAGATTATCAACACTCAAATTATCGAGCTTAAAAATTAAGGTAATCAAAGCAGAAGTCAGACCGATAGTAAAAAACTGAGAAGCGATTTCTGCAATATAATATCCTCGCATAGAAACGCCCCAGATCACCCAAGCAATGCCAGCAAATAAGTTTATTAAGATTAAACGGTCACCAAGACTCATTTGTGATTCGAGCTTTATTTTCTCGTACTGTAATTGTTGGTTTTTCTCGTTGAGAGAGGTCGACTTGATACTTTTCGCGTAGGCTGTCGCAAATATCATTAAGGCAACGGTAAAAGTCAGCCACATGATAAACCTGAAACCTGCTCCTGATAGCATTGGGACTTCAGCCAGTCCCTGAGCGACGGCAACATTAAAAGGATTCATCCACGAAGTCGCGAAACCTATTTGAGTCGCAACGTAAGTACAAAGGACCGCGATAATGGCATTGTATCCCTGTGCGATCATTATTGGCGTGAGTAACATTGCAAACGCAATCGCTTCTTCGCCCATACCAAAAACAGCCCCGCCTAAAGAAAAAACTAAGCATAAAATAGGAATAGTGAGAAGATCATGTCCCTTGGTTAAAACTAACAGTCTTAACATTGATTTATGAATACTAGTCGGTGCCATGATCACTCCAAAGGCGCCGCCAATAATCAATAAAAACGCAATAATTCCGACAGCACCACCATTTCGATCACCTCGGGTAATGCCATCGAAGACAGCGTTTAGAAAGCCACTATTAGCTTCGCCGCTAAAAAGCGTGGACATGTTTGTTTCGCTGTTACCACTTTCGTCAACTCGATAGCGAAAGGACTCCGCATCAAGCACTTGTTTAGTAATTGACTTATCATTAAATTCGTATGTCACTGACTTAGTCTCAAAGCTCCCGACGGGAACTACTCCCGTTACCATCCAGGCAACTGACATGAGCACTAATATAATAACAAGCGTATCAGGGACTTTAATCTGTGAAAATTTAATCATTTTGAAATTCTTTGCTATTAAATTTTGACTACTCAACAGTATACGCCAAAAATATAGCCTATCTAATAACTAGTCGATTTTGGTAAAAAAGAGGGCCTTTCGGCCCTATGGGAGCTAAAAGTTTTGAGTATAAGTTAAACGAAAAAATCGGCCCATGGTATCGTGATTAAAATGATCGACGTTGGCACTAGTACCATAGGCAAGCGGTGCATCTTCATCGAGCAAATTATCAATGCTTAGCCGCAAGTGAGCGTCTTGATTAATCTCGTAACCGACTGATAATCTCCACTCGAGCCAAGCAGGTATTTTGCGGTTTCTTGATATGCCAAATGCCGATAATTCATCATCCGTGTACTTCTCTAAATCATCGTCGTAACTCGAAACGTAGTAACCTGTAAGACTTGTTGACCAATCATCATTTCGCCAGCGAAGTTTTGCTCTCAAGATAAGCTCTGGATAACGAAACGTTCCTTCAAGTGGTTCAACTTCAGCTTGCTTAGAACGTTGTCGGTCATAGTCGAGCAAGTAGGTACCATCTAGTAGCAAAGACCAACGACTTTCATTGGCATTCCAATGTTGCGTATAGGTAAAGTCGATACCAGACGTTTCTTGAATACCAAGGTTTTCTAATTGAAGATGAATTTCTTCAATCGGGTCACCAATTGCACCGTTGCGAGTTTCTATGCCAATTTCTCCAACCGCCAAATCACCCTCAGCGACAACAGCAACATCGCCTCTTAACGCCGCTCTGAATAACTCTTCATTATCAATACCAACAATATTGTCATGTTCAAATGCCCAATAATCGAGTGTCATATAAGCATCTTGTGAAAAGTTAATTGCTACGCCAATGTCAAATGCCTCCGACTCTTCGGCCTGCAAGTCTGGATTACCATAAATCTCTGATAAATACCCATCAGTCCCACCAAATCCACCACAAAAGTTATTTAAAAACTCAGGACCACATTCAAGTGCACCAGAACTCAAAGTTGTGTCCGCGCCAACTTGCGCAAGTGACGGCGCTCTGAAAGAAGTATTCCATGAACCTCTTATCAAGAAGTCATCGGTCGCTCGATACAAGAAACCGACTTTGGGATTAAAATCACCGCCAAAATCACTATAGTCATCGTAACGACCCGCTAGCTGAAGCTCAAAGTTTTCGGCTAATGGAATTAAAAACTCTGAATAGACAGCAAAAACATCTCGTTCCGCACGAGCGCCAGTCGAACCGAAGCCATATACAGGCACTTCTCCGCTTACAGGATCGGCGGTCGCTAATGGAGAAGGCGAGTCGATAACCTCTTCATTTCGAAATTCAGCGCCAAACGCAGCTGATAACGAACCGTTCTCAAGTTCTGCCAAATCACCGGTAATATTAAAATCAACCACCAATAGCTTTGATTCACCATTTCGCGGAACATTTTCTTCGATCAAATCGAAGATTTCTTGATCATTATCTAAGCCGCCATTGAACGGATTGAAGTAGAGGCCATCCACACCCGGTGTACAACCAATACTCCCATCTGCACACAATTCACCATAAAGTGCTGATTCAAATTTTTCGACATTGACAATGCCTGCTATGCCCCGCTGTTCGGCTTTGTTTTGTGAGTAATTCAATGAACTGTTCCAATCCCAATTTTCCCAGTTTCCTTCCAAACCGGTAACAATACGAAAGTTTTCATTCGTCACTTGCAAAGTTCGAGGATTAGCAAACCTTCCCCACATTAATAAGAAATCCTCAGGAGGCACACCTAAATCACTCCAGAGGTCGTTAAACCTTGTCGCTAGTTCTGTCGGCATATTAGGATGATCAAAGGGGACTTCTACGTTACTAAATGGTGCCCCGGTTGAATTAGCACTGCTTTCCGTAGTCGTAAAATAAACTTCATTAAACCACCTTAAATTTGGATTTATATTGGTCGTCGAGAAGAAACCGGCCGCGGCAGATTCCAGCGCAGGATAGGTGGGTAAAAAAGCATTTTGATTGTATTGACAGTATTCCCCAAATGAACTGATAGGAAAACCCGCACGGTCATCAAACCTTAAGCTGTCAGGACAAGTTGCTTCTACATAATCGATATCATCAAAAAACTGTCCATTAAAACTTGGCCAGATCCCCTGTTGTGAAGGGTCAAAACTATTGGCGGTTAAGTCCCTATCTCGATCATACAAACTATTAACATCGTAATAATCGACAAACATATTAATATCAGTTGAATCAGTCGACATTCCCCAAACTAAACTCAAATTCTTAACCGTATCATCACTTTTTGCTTCTGAATTTCCATAAGAAATTCGTAGTTCATTGTCAACGGCACTGTCTTTTAAAATCAAGTTAACCACACCTGCTACCGCGTCCGCACCATAAATGGCAGAAGCCCCTGAGGGTAAAATTTCAACACGTTCTACCGCAGCAAGTGGAATAGAATTAATATCAATAAAATTTTGTGACTGAAAAGCAAATGAACTACCAGCCACGCGGCGACCATTTATCAATACTAAAGTCGAAGAGGCGCCCAACCCTCGTAATGAAACAGCAGCTGCTCCAACCGGCGCATCAGCCTGCAGTGCTCCACTTGCGTGAGTCGAGAAAGATCCTTCACCACCATGAGTGATCGATAACTCTTTAAGCAGGTCAGATAAATTATTGGCGGAAGACTCTTGGATATCGTCTTGGCCGATGGTTTTTACCGGAGAAACGCCCTCGGTATCAACTTGCTTGATTCTTGAACCAGTAATAACAACTTTCTTTTCAGAAGCCGATTGTTCTCCTGAATTATCTTCTTGGCCCAGTACGATGGCAGAGTTAAAAATTTGAGCGCACGCGAACGCCGTCAGTGAATACTTAAATAATTGATTACGCATAACAAAACCTTCCTAGAAAGCGGATTTTAATCGTTAGTTTTTAATTTTTAAGGAAAACCTCGAAAGTCGTTTCGAAGCTAACTAGGAAGGCGAGGCTATTCGTCGAACCACTCGCTTAAGTAGAATTCACAATAGTGATAAGACATTAGGCAGTATGCATTTTTAGTCATATGTCTTCTCCTCTATTGTGATGAATGGCGCAGTGTTATTTCGATAAACTGCAAACTATACCGATAATAATTCAATTAAAACAAATATATTTTTGAGATTTCACAAATTTTATATCACCTTTAAAAAACTCTGTCAACGTAGAATTTTCACAAAAGACTTTTTATTCACCGTAGAACATTCCAGAATCCTTCAATAATTTGAATAGCCAAATTTACGTGTCGCTTTGTTGAGTTGACTCTTTTTTATCTACTCTAAGAGTCTTAAATATTCCATATAAACTAATCACCACCCAAAATACTTCGATAACAAATGCCGACAAATTAAAACTGTTAGATAAAGAAATTATAATGAGCACAGCTCCCACTAAATTCGCGTTCAAATATAATAAGTTGTGCGCGCTAACCTTTTCGATTTGCAATAAAAAATAACCCCATATAATCAGTGCCACACCGACATTACCGATCAAGTCAAAAAGCGAATAGTCCATGCTCGTTCTAGCTCCTACGCATAAATATTTTATTAATTATTGAGTATTTTAGTATCGAGATCTTTTCATTTTTTTTGGGGTTAAATTTCTCAGTGAAAGTCTTCAGTTTCAAGATAGAGTTCGATGATGTTGTAAAAACCTTGCTGCATAAAAGTATCGTTTAAACCCTTTTGATCAAGCGGAAGACTTACTTTAGGGTTAATGAGCGTATTTACATCGGATTGGGTTACTTCTCGGCGATTCGCTAATAGAATTTGGTCGAAGCTAGGAAGGTTTCCGATCCGATGAACCAATAAACTCAAGTTATCGTCTAGCGGGATATTATAGAAACGACCATTTTCGAAATTATCAATAGGTTTCGATAAAACCATCCTATCAACCTTAAGCCTGACATCGGCAATTGCAATTTTTCCATTTCGTTCGAAATGCCCAATAAATATATCCGTGTTAAAAGACATCAGTTCTCCATTAATTAGTTGATTAAGATCGAACAATTCAGGCCTTAGTGAGATCAGCTTGTTGTCTTCGATTAACTTTATGATCTTTATTTCCTCATCAGCACGAAAGCTTACTTTTAAAATAACTTGGTAAGCATGAATTGAGTTGTGTAGCGGCATGTGGGACGCGAACAAATCGCCATTTGCTTCTAGCAATGACATACCATGAATGCCAACCGCACTACTATGATCTTCATGGCTTTTTGTCTCAGCATGTAGCTGCTTTAAATCAACAAGTGTTATAAGAAACAACAAGGGCAAAAACTTATTTTTCAATATTCATCTCCAATTCTCACCAATAACTTTCCTGAGCTACCTCGATCAAATAAGCTCGCTAGGTGTTCGGGCATTTTTTCAAAACCATGAACAATGCTTTCCTGATAAACTATGCTTCCTTCTTTTACCCAAGGGCCAACAATCTCAACCATTTCTTCCATTCGATGACTAAAATCGCGTGCAAGAATTCCTTGAATAGTTGCGCGTTTATATAAAATATGATGGAGAAAACGAGGGCCTAATTGAACTTCATCTAACATACCATTGTACTGGCTCATTTGACCGCAGATCACAACCCTTGCATGTAAACTAATCAACGGTATGACGGCATCGGAAATCATTCCACCTACGTTATCAAAATAGACATCAACATCAATCCTTTTCTCTTCTAAAAATGATTGAAGTTCTCGATAACAATTAAAATGTTTATAATTAATCGCCAGGTCTGCACCCAGTGATTTTTCTAACCATCGGCATTTCTCATCAGAGCCCGCAAATGCTATCACTTTACAACCGATTTTTTTAGCAAACTGAACCACCAAAGAACCGACCGCTCCAGACGCACCTGAAACCACAAGGGTCTCTCCCGGCTTTGGTTTACCGGCTTCGATCAGACCAAACCAAGCAGTTCTCCCCGGCATTCCTAAAATGCCAAGTGAAGTTGTTACCGGAATATCGGTTGGATCGAGTTTAACTAATTCATTGGCACTGACTTTTGAAAATTTTTCCCAGCCGGTATAAGCATTAACCCAATCGCCAGGTTTAAATTTGCTACTCGCGCTAGCGAGGATTTTTCCAATAACGCCAGACTGTTGAAGCGAGTTCAGTGGATGTGGTTCTTCCCAGGTGTGACTTGCTGCTTGCTGAATCCGCATGTAAGGGTCAACACTCAGATACTGATTAGCAATTAAAACTTGATTGGCAGATAGGTCATCAGTCATTTCCTCTCTCTGCATCTCGTAATGTTCGTAGCCCACTTCAGATTCAGGGCGGGCTACGTAAACCCATTTATGATTAATTAATGATTGACCCACTTGAACATTCCGCCAACTTTTAATGAGAAAGTACTTATACTCGTTTTTTTAACTTTCCATATCAAACCCGATAAGTTAATATTTATTTCCAATTTGGAATCGATTAAAGATGGCGCTTGTATCATTAACTCTTATATCATTGACTCTTAAATCATTGACTCTGAAATCACGATATCAGTCCTAGATATCAAATCAGGATATCAAAACTCTTTTTATTTAAGGTTTCCTCAAATTAAACCGCGATTATGAATATTCAAGACTTGGAAAAATTTTTAGTGATAGCTGAAGTAGAGAATTTACAAGTGGCTGCAGACAAACTCGATTCAAGCCCTAGTGCATTATCTAAATCATTAAAAAGATTAGAAAACTCATTAAATAGCCCACTTTTTGACAGAGTGGGGAAAAACATTCAAATTAACCCTGCCGGTGAATTGTTGCGAATTAAGGCTGCGCAGATGGTCGCACATGCCAAGCAAACTAAAGCGGAGTTTGCGGGCCTGGCAACGACCGGCCAATATCGAATTGTTGGACCTTCCATACTTCAATTTAAATGGGCGACTGTTATCAGCAAAGGGATAATGGCGACCTATCCTAATGCGAGACTAGCATTTGATTCAATGTTCGAACAAGAGGCTCTCGATAAAGTCGTTAATGGCAACGCAGAACTTGGGCTAGTTACAACTGCGATAGCATCAAAAATTCCGGACGACCTTCATCGCATAGCGCTTGGTACGGTCACTATGCAAGTTGCCGCTTCTCGCACACATTCGCTGATAAAAGATCGGAATACCAACAAGGTGACCGTTTCCCTCAAAGAGCTTCTGCCACATGCTTTTGCCACTCCCAGCGTTTCTCCCTATTGCGGTGAACCCAGGGGAATCGGTTGTGATGGATGGCAAAATCAAGTTTATCCGCGTAAATTACAAATCGTCGTTAATGACTACAGCATTTTAACTAAGTTGGTCAGAGCGGGGTTAGTACTCGCTTATTTACCAGACTACTGGCTACGAGAATGGGATCTAATCAATATTGAAGTAAGCGACTGTCCATATCATTGCGTCGAAAATCTATTGCTGGTGAGTTGGCAGAAAGAACTTTTAACATTAATCGAATAATGCCCGACAGGTTATGTTTCGTCTTGCTCAAGCAAGTCGCTACGCTTCTTAGAATGATACAACCCCATGCCTGATAACACAGGAAAAAGTAAGAAATTGGCATATCCTGAAAAACCGATCAATTCGTCAGGCAACAATAGCGCGAGTACTAAACAGAATAAAGCGACACCTGAAGCGGCTAACCAATTTTGGATATCAAACTTAGTATCTAAATATTCATAGATGGACAGCTTTAATGCGTTTTTCGAATTCAATGCATGATAGTACAAAGCAACAAAATTTAGGGTCACCAACAAAAAGCCAACAGAGTAGAATGCGAACATGAAACGCACTTTCCAATAGGCATCGAATGACATATTCATGGGCGCAAAACCGTCAGTAAGAACCGCAAAAAATCCTTGCATTGTAAGTTTTAGCGGATAAATATAAACAAGGACTAAAAATACTAAACAGCAGCTTAAGAATACGGTTTTTCCATCTTCCAATCCATAACGACGACACCAGTTCGCATGCGAATGCCAAATCCAGGCAATTATCGCAAAGCTCGCAGCAAACGCAGGAATCGTTTTTACTGCGTTATAAAATTCTGCAAAAGACTGAGGTACGCCATCCACAGAAATCACTACCATGCTCACGGCAAAGGCCAAGGCTGCTGCGACGAAAGTTTCTAAGCGATCCATCGCTGCACCACGCATCTCAAACTCAGGCCAGTCTTTTTTGATACTCATCGTTTATTAAAGCTCTACTCACCAACTGTCATTGAAAAATCGACTACTCTTCTAGTAGCATGTTGAAGCCACCAAATATCATTCGTTTGCCATCAAAAGGCATCGCTTTTTCAAATGGTTTAAAGCGTTCATCTTGCATCGCATTTTTCATCCCGATATCGCGTACTTCTTTTGAAGGCCACACAATCCAAGAAAAAACAACAGTCTCATCAGGATTGAGTTTTACAGACATCGGAAACGAAGTGACTTCACCATCAGGCACATCATCTCCCCAAGTTTCTACGACACTGATAGCACCGTTTTCCTTAAAAATTGGCGCAGCAATTTTAGCCATCTCAAAATACGCCTCCTTATTTGCATTAGAAACTGGCACAAGATAACCATCGACATATTTCATTTAACTTCTCCTTTATTATTAAGAATTTTAGTAAATGCTCAACCAAATAAAATTGCTTATTAAAAGTCGATTCATTTTTGTTATTTGAGCGATGTATAAGCCCCTTTTCGCCTATAGATCTTTATCGTTATGAAAACCTATTTGCCCAACTCTTTGGGCATCGGGGGTGCTTCATCTAGTCGTACAGGTTGATAGCTTTTTAGCTGTTCAAGCACTTCCTTGATCGCCCTATCCAGCTGAGTGTCAACACCTTGGTTAACCTGGCTAGGCTCAAGATCTACCTCGATATCCGGCGCAACCCCTTCATTTTCAACTCGCCACTCACTATCTGGAGTAAAAAAGCGGAAAAACGGAACCACAAGTCCTCCCCCATCGATCAGTCTTGGGTTAGCAGAAATTCCAATAAGCCCTCCCCAGGTTCGTTTTCCGATGAGCTTACCAAGTCCCATGCGTTTAAAAGAATAAGGTAAAAAATCCCCACCGGAACCTGCATCTTGATCAATAAGCATAACTTTGGGTCCATATATCGCGCCACCGGGTGTTGAGAAAACCAGACCATCGCGGTCTTTCCATCCCGCTAGATATTGCCGTGACAAAACGTCGGTGATGTAGTTGGCTGCTTGTCCACCACTATTTCGTCTCTCATCGATAATGACTGCGCGTTTATCTACTTGCGCAAAAAACATCCGGTTGAAATAGGTATAACCTGCGCCAGCTGTATTGGGTAAATAGACATAAGCCACTTTGCCATCAGTCTTCTCCTCGACATAACGCCGATTCTTTTCCACCCAATACCAGTGGCGAAGCATTCTCTCATTATCGATTGGCTCGACAACAATAGTCTTCGCGCCTTTGCTACTCGCTTTGGCATTTACCGTTAGTGATATTTGTTGGCCATTGGTTCCTTCTAGAAAACTAAAAATATTGTCTTGCGCGGTTAAAGTACGACCATTTATAGCAAGAATATAGTCACCCTCTTTAACGCCAATTCCCGGGATAGAAAGCGGCGCTTTTAAGAAAGGATTCCAGCGCTCACCGGTATATATCTTCACGATTTGATAACGATTATTTTTTATCGCAAAGTCCGCGCCTAACAAACCGATAGATGCGGCCGTCTCACGGTGAACATCCCCTCCCCAAACTCGATTGTGACCCACTTCTAGCTCACCGATCATTTCAACCATAAGCTCATTCAAGTCTTCGCGACGTGACACATGCTCTAGAAGTGGTCGATATTTTTTATAGACGGCCATCCAGTCTGAGCCGTGCATTCCAGGATCATAAAAATATTCTTTTTGCATCCACCAAGTTTCATTAAATATTTGCAACCACTCTTGTTTTGGTTCAACAAAAGCCCGCATTCCAGCTGTATCCAATGATTTTGTTTCGAGTTTATCTTTTGCATCACCATGAACTAACTTATTACCTTTGGTCATGATCAATAATTTTTTGCCGTCAGCGCTCATGACATAGGTGCCCACATCGCTCATGACGACTGCCGCTTCTTTCTTTTCAAAATCAAACCGCTTTAAGTCGGCTGTCGCAAAGCGCTCAGAGCCCGGTAGTTCATTGCTCACCCCTGGTTGTATTCGTTCGACAAAGAAAAGTGCACCATCGTCCGCGACTGACAACGAGTCGTAGTTTCTTTCCGGTAGAGGGAGTGCTTCAACCCGGTTTAAGATCCCAGTGAGGTCGATCTGGATAGCTTGTGCCTCCTCCTCTTCCTCAGATTTTTTATCTTCACCCGTCTTGCTTGTCTCTTCATCACCCGTCTTAGGAATTAACGGTGATTTCCCGTCCTTTGCGAGGACAGCAACATAGATGGCGCTTCTCACTGGGCGTTCTTGAGTCGACATATCAAGTCCAACTTGCGATGGTCCGGTGTTGGTAGAAGCGGCAAAATACAGATAGTCATCTTTTGCAAATACCGGCGAATGCGCATGGCTCATACGATCAGTAATCAAGTATTTTTTGTTGCGCTTGAAATCGTACAATTTAATTTGGCTAAAATAATTTTCACCACTTACCGTGTAAGCTAACCATCGACTATCACTCGAGAAGCTGAAGTCTAAACCCGCGCGACGCTGATCGGTGTCAATTCTAAATACTCGCTTTGACTTAAGGTTAACGCCAAACAAACGAAGATGGTTATCTTGAAAAATAATGTGTGAATCATCCGGCGACCAACTTAACAAAGTTAAGTAATGCTCTGACTTTAAATCAATCGTCTGCCGAGTGCCTAACCCGGTTTGATCTGCAATTATTAACTGATGTTCGACAATGTTTTTCTTCGAAAAAGCTTCACTAATAAAAGCAATTTTCTTACCGTTACTCGACCAAACCCCATTACTTTCTCTCACTCCATCGGTCGCAGTGATATTACGAATACTGCCATCTTCGAGAGGTACCGTATAGATATCTCCTCTCGCAGTGATAACCGCACGTTTGCCAGATTTTGAAAGTTCAAATCGCTCGATATTACCGCTTGTATTTTTCCATTGAGGACGTAACTGAACTGAGTCTGACGTTAGATTCACTTCAATATTCGTGGATTGCCCCGAATCTAAATCAAGACGCTTGAGAATCCCACCAACCTCATAAACAATAGTATTGTTGTAAATTGCCGCCGAGCGGATATTCCAATCAACTTCTTCGGTCAGTCGGCTGACGAGTTGAGTTTTTCTATTGTATGCATATAAATTAGCAGCAACATTGTCTCTATCGGAGATGAAGTAAACCATATTATCGCGCCACATTGGATTGGTATCATTGCTGCGATTGTGGGGGAGTTTTTCGGTTTTCCCAGTTTTAGGGTTAATTATCCAGATCGGAGGCGTTGTTCCACCTCGATGCAAATGCCAACCACTTGCACCGCCGTGAGCCGTGTGGAAAGGTCTATAAGCGACTTCTGTTGCACTTGAATTCCATGTGCCCTCATACGCAATGGCTTCCATAATTTTGCGCGGATATCCACCAGCGATAGAAATTTCGTAAAGTTGACGACTTCGACTATTTAGAATTTCTCGACTAGAAGTAAAGACAACCGACTGACCGTCAGGCGTCCAGCCATTCACCATATCAGCGTCTGGATGAAAGGTTAATCGCTTCGGTTGGCCTCCATCAATACTCACTAGGTAAACGTCAGGATTCCTATCATAATAAGCCGTAAAGGCCACAGTTTTCCCGTCGGGTGATATTTTTGGCGCTAGCTCAGTTGCCGGATGAGAGGTCAAGCGTCTTGGGTTGTTACCGTCGCGTTGAGCAACCCATATATCACCGCCAAAAACAAACACTAAATGTTTTTCAGATATTGAAGGTTGACTTAAAAGTTGCGTCGACGCGTTACTACTCCCTGAATAAAAGACTAAACTTAAACAAACTATCCATAAAGCTTTTAACAGTGAAAAATGCATCGGCCTAAGTAAACATTGAATCCGTCGAGTCATATTATTTTCCTTCGTTTTATTTTATTGTTTGTTTTTATCACTTTTATACGTCAAATACCAGATAACTGTAAAAGCAAAACTCTTATGGGAGTATCACTACACTCTTTTTTACCCAATTAACCTAGAGTGAGCCTCTATAATTTATTGACCCTATTGAGTACACCGCAGCCAAATAAAATGGCACCCAGCATTAGCGTTCTAATATTCGCTCGTAAAGCCATCCCTTTTTGAATATGACTCGTTCGATTAATTTCGAATAAATTGTTAGCGTAGCACCGATATTTTTAGATATCTCCAAATGAGACTTTGTTAAAAACGCCTAAAAAGTTTACTCTTAAATTTAATATTTTGGTTATATTGTTATCGATTTATCCTAGCAATTCTGACTAGTGTTAACTTTCATTTTTTAGACATAAAGCTGTCGTGATTGAGTCATATTAGTTGCCTAGTTTTGTATTTCGTAATTCGTATCAAGGCTGGCGAGTGCCATTGAGAATACGTTATTTAAATTTTAACTGCGCAACTACTTAATTTTTACTACTGACGAGTCATTATCACTAAAAGGGATACAAAATGAATTTAAACATCAAGCTGATTCAAATATCAGCGGTATTAATATTCTTATCATGCTTCGCTTACTCTAGCCAAGCAGGCAACAAAAAACATGATAACGATAGCATTGAACTCAAATATCCAAAAGCTTCGCAACTGGGCGCTAGACCTTACTACTTAGTCGAAGATATGGACGTCGGTCCACTGAAAGATCAATTACTATCGTGTAGCAAAAAAAAGCGATTTAAAAAAACTAACTTTTCAATCGGCCATCGTGGCGCACCAATGCAATTCCCAGAACATACTCAAGAATCTTATGAAGCCGCAGCAAGAATGGGGGCTGGCATTTTAGAATGCGATGTGACCTTTACTAAAGATAAAGCGCTAGTCTGCAGGCATTCACAGTGTGACCTTCATACAACAACAAACATTTTACAAACCCCACTCGCGGCAAAGTGTTCAGTTCCATTTTCACCTGCAATGTACGATACCGATGGCAATATCCTACAAGCTGCATCAGCAAAATGTTGTACAAGCGATATTACACTCGAAGAATTTAAAACGCTAAAGGGCAAAATGGACGCAGCTAACCCGAGAGCCACTACACTTGAAGATTACATAAACGCAACGGCTGACTGGCGGACCGATTTATATTCTCAAAATGGAACGCTATTAACTCATAAGGAAAGTATCGAACTATTCAAATCACTGGGAGTAAAAATGACACCAGAACTTAAGTCACCGAGCGTTGAAATGCCTTATCAAGGAACTTATACCCAAGAAGATTACGCACAACAAATGATCGATGAATACAAAGAAGCGGGGGTACCCGCGCGTAAAGTTTACCCTCAGTCGTTTAATCTTGACGATGTAAAATATTGGATTAAAAACGAACCTCGTTTTGGTAAAAAAGCGGTTTACTTAGATGGACGCTATAGTATTGCTACTTTTGACTTCCGAGAACCTGCAAGCTGGTCGCCAACCATGCAAGAGTTAGTTGCCGATGGAGTACAAATCATCGCACCACCGATGTGGATGTTAGTGGATTTAAATAGCGAAAACAAAATTGTTCCTTCTATTTATGCCACTGAAGCAAAAGCAGCAGGACTTGAAATTATTACTTGGACGATTGAACGCTCAGGACCACTTGCTTCTGGAGGTGGTTGGTACTATCAATCAATCGCTAATGCAATCGATAACGATGGTGATATGCTCACATTACTCGATGTTTTGGCGCAAGATGTCGGAGTGAAAGGCATTTTTTCAGATTGGCCAGCGACTGTATCTTACTATGCAAATTGTAAAGGTATCAAATAAACGTTAGACAATAAAATTTGAGAATTTAGATTAAGACTAACGAATATTATTTACTGTTTTAAATAGTCTCAACCCGATCAATTACAAAAACGAGAATCTCTCCACTTTAACTTGATATTGAGCGAGTGCTTCAGCGCTCGCTCATTTTTAAACCTTTTATTTAGCAAGTTTAAATATCAACTCAAATATCCAAGCTTCTTAGTTTTTGCAGAAAAAATTATTAAGCCTACCCCAATTGCAATGACAACGAGTGGCATTATGATTGCTTGTACACCTAAAATCTCTGCCGCATTTGTCATCAATAGTGAGTAGCCATTTTGAACGATTACCCCCACTAAAGAAATGATAAAAAGTTCAAATGCAAACCCCTTCTTCATTAACAGAAAAACACACCCAAGTGTTCCGCCGATTACCGCAGCGCCAAATGGAATATAAACCCACCCAGGAAAATTTTCATATAAACTACGTTCCGCCTGAGGCATCGCCGCAATCATTTCCGGTGTCATTAAGAGCTGCATGACAAACGCCATTAGACCTAATAAATTCCATATTAATGCAATTATACTGACGACCCAAAACCATACTGGCACCTTTTTGTTACTCATTTGAACGTCGGCGTTCGGCGATTCATAGGGCGTATTTTTGTTACTCTCATCGGACATTGTTTTCTCCTTATTATTATAAATCCAATACAAATTACACTGATTAGGCATTCATAGCAAATCGACACTTAGTTTATTAGTCGGCTTGTTATAACTTAGTTTCTTTAGAATCTTTTGGTGATCTGTGTAGTGTAGTCTGACACCAAATCTCATAGGAGGATTATTCATGGATTGGATTAAAGGTTCACTGTCAGAAATAGCGAAAGCCAAAGAATTTAATGCCATATTGATGAGTAGCCTCTTGGTCATAGCCATCATGATTTGGATTGTTGCTGAACTACTAATAGCTGAATGGGTCGGAGAATCGAGACATAACCAATTAATCATTATGTTCGCCATCATTCTCGTTCTCGGTTTTTGTGCTTATCTTGTATCAAATTGGCAAAAATTACATCGACATACATTCAAATCAAAACATTTATTTGTTGCCCTTCCTTCATTATCAAACGAACCATTTCACGTTGACCTACTCAATGGCATTAATTAGTCTTCAGCGCGCAAGCACAAAGTAGCCTTATGGCTACCGCCACCTAATTCTGAATATAGTGGTGCTGCATTTGAAGAGTTTCTATCCACGATAGAAAAAGATAGTGCCCATTATGAAGGCGGCATTATTTACCCACAGTCATCGACCATGAAGCCCCAGAGCAACTGATTAATTTAGTCGATCAGATTAAATTACCACTAGTTTTAGTCGACACACTCCCTGAGATTTTTATCAAAAACAAAGCAGTTATTTCAGGTAAAAAATTTATCGGCTATGACAATCAGCTGGGCGGTGAACTCGCGGCCAGGGCGCTGTTTGAAGAATTAAAAAAACTTAACCAAACACCAGAAAATATTATTCTCCTCCATGCCAAAGAACAGCAATCTTGTTACCAAGCTTTTATTAGTGCGTTAAGCATATTTAACGGTGCGGTCAACGTTCAAGCCTATGATTGTGGGTGGCAAAGGGAGCTTGCTTTTGCACAAATTAAAGCGGTTATCGAAGCGGGTAAGTTAAAAGATTTTCAAGGCCTTTTTGCCGCAAATGATGAAATGGCGGTTGGAACGATTGAGGCCTATTGTGCCGATCAAGATTTAAAAAGTCGTTTCGTTATAATTGGCTATGAAGGGAGCCCTACAGCAATGACTTTGCTTCAATTAAAAAAGATGCCACTGAAAAACCTAATTATCCAAAATGGCTATAATTTAGGGGTTAAAGCAGTAAGTTTGCTCGAGCGAACTATCTCAGAGCAAAAAAAAGCGCATCTAATGATGCGCTTTTATCTTTTGAGACTTAACAACTATAGAAAGTTCATTGTTATAGGAAGTCACCATTTTCATCAACGGCATTCAGCCTCAATGCATCAGGATTGGAGTCACTTGCATCAGGAATCCACTGACTGATACACGCTCTGTCTTCAACACATGGATCAGTGAGTGCCATTAAGAATGCTAACAAATCATTAACTTGCTCATCCGTTAACTGAACATTTTCAAGCATGGCCGTACCAGCAGTTCGACTCGCTTCTAAAGTATCAATTGCTGATTGAGTGTTGGCGACCATATCAACAGCTTGAATATTGGGCGCTAATTGAGACCAGTCATAGTTATCTAACGCCGCTTGTGGATCTAAATGATGACGAACCACATTTTCAAGCGTTGTATAAGCACCAGCATGTCCCCAAGGCCCAGTCGCTGAGGTATTGATAAGTGATGGTGTGCGGAATGCATACATATCCGCAGCATCGCCAGTCTCACGGAAACGACCAAAATCATCGTTACCATTTACCCCGTCACCTTTACCACGACCGATTTGAGGCATTCCGATATTATGGAAGCTTTCATCAGTGAAAAAGTCGCCGCTATGACAAGATGCACAGTTTGCACCGCCACTTGCCACATCATTGAAGAAAATAAGCGCTCCGCGCTTTGCTTCGTCGGAGATAGCATTATCGTCACCTTCAACAAATGCTTTCCAAGGCGTATCAACGAACACTTGAGAGCGCTCATAAGTACCAATTGCTTCAACCATATTAGCAAAAGTAATCAACTCTTCCGCAGTGCCTTCCGGCGCATTAAACGCAGATTGGAATTCTTCAAGCCACTGATTCATTGGTAACACACTACCTGGCGGAGTACCGTAACCGCCAACGCGTTGTTCTAGGAACTCGCGCACTTCGGTGTTGTTGGTACCATCGAATGCACCGAAGTTTTTCATTTCTTCTGGTGAAGTCACTGGAAATCTTGCTTGCGCAATTGCTAGGTTTGCACCGGCATTCGGATCCGCTTCACCAAAAGCTGAATCAGGCGTTCTAATGCCGCCATCTGCGCCATTCATACCTGCTGTACCGGTCAAACTTTCTAGTCGTCCATCATGGAACAAAACATTGTCCCAAAGACCGAGATTGAAAGTTGTTGGTGCATTTCGTGGGACGGTCGGACCACCATCAAAGTGTTCACCCGAAACACTGTGGAAACGTCCAGGTCCAAGCAAGTCATGAGATTCAGAGTCGACACCAACAGGTAACGACAAGTCATCTCCACCACCCAATACTGGGTGATGACAAGTCACGCAAGCAGTGTCCATTTCACCGCCAAGCGCTTTACTGAAGAATAATTTCATTCCTAGTTGTGCTTTAGGATCATCGATACTTGGCAAATCTCTGCCTGAGGCAGGATCACCGGTCAATGATTTCGCTGTGATAACATCCCTGACATCTTCAACAAGTTGTTGCTCTTCAGACAGCCCATTATTGCTGCTACCACATCCCAACATTGCTGCTGATAAAAGTGCTGCACTAATACACGCTGAAAACTGATTGAGCTTTAAAGATTGAATAGTAGATTTATTATTATTACTGGATAGATCAGAATACGACATAGTAACTTCCCTTTTGATATTTAAACCCCCGGTTTTGGCTTGAGGAGACCAATCGAATGTGAATTCCTCTTGTGAAAGGATTCGATAAGCAAAGCCAAAAGCCTCATGATCATCCCTTTCATAAGCCGTAATGAGATTTTAGCAAAATGATCTTCAGGGGAATAGTGTTATTTTCGTTATTATTGCCAGAGATCAACCAATTCAGGCCAATTATTATTACAAGTTCTGCTTACTGGGGTTATATCTCGCTAGCGTCTCGCTCGAAAAAACGCTTTTAACATGGCGGCGCTCTCAGACTGCATCACCCCCGCTACAACCTCTAGTTGATGATTGTGACCCGCGTGTCGCAGTAATTGGTACAAACTGCCATCTGCACCCGTGCGGGGCTCCTTAGTCGCATAAACTAAGGTTTTGACTCGCGCATGAACCATTGCCATGGCACACATTGCACAGGGTTCGAGCGTAACATACATGGTTGTATCAACCAGCCGATAATTCGCCAGTTTTTGGCCTGCCTCACGGAGTGCCAGAATCTCGGCATGTGCGCACGGATCATTTAAGCCTATGGGATGATTATATCCTTGACCAACAATTTCACCATCTTTGACCAAAATCGCGCCAACGGGGACCTCTCCCTCAGACTCCGCTTTACGGGCTAGTTCGAGCGCCTTTTCCATCCAATAATGATGATCGTGGTTAGTATCCATTTGCATTTACGGGTTAGGTGGTGAGTCGATAGACTTTTTTCTGAATGATTAAATCGATAAACTAATGTTCGGGCTGTGATAATCACTTAGCCCGAATGCGAGTCATTAAATGATTTAAAAATAGCAAGCCCTCAAGCAATTATTCCCACTCGATAGTCGCTGGTGGCTTCGATGAAATATCATAGGTTACTCGTGAAATTCCATCGATTTCATTAATAATTCGATTGGAGACATGCTCTAAAAAATCATAGGGCAAATGTGCCCAACGAGCAGTCATAAAATCGATCGTTTCAACCGCTCTTAGCGCAACAACATAATCGTATTTTCTGGCATCGCCCATTACGCCAACCGACTTAACCGGCAGAAAGACGGCAAAAGCTTGCGAAGTTTTGTGGTAAAGGTCGTTTTTATAAAGCTCTTCGATAAATATATTGTCAGCCTTGCGCAGTAAATCAGCATACTCTTTTTTTACTTCAGCCAGAATTCTTACACCCAGGCCCGGACCTGGAAACGGATGTCGATAGAGCATGTCGTAAGGTAAGCCAAGTTCTAATCCTATTTTTCTTACTTCATCTTTGAACAACTCTCTTAACGGCTCGACCAACTGTAATGTCATATCTTCAGGTAACCCACCGACATTGTGGTGCGACTTAATTACATGAGCCTTACCAGTTTTAGCCCCTGCGGACTCAATAACGTCTGGGTATATAGTGCCTTGCGCTAACCACTTTGCAGCGCTTAATTTGCTAGCTTCTTCCTGGAAGACTTCGACAAACTCTCGACCAATTATTTTCCTTTTTGCTTCCGGATCGACTTCCCCTTTAAGCGCAGTTAAAAATCGCTCTTCAGCATCAACTTTAATAACATTTAATCCGAAGTCTTCATGGAACATATCCATGACTTGTTGGCCTTCATTAAGGCGCAGCAAGCCGTTGTCAACAAATACACAAGTTAATTGAGCGCCAATCGCACGATGCAACAGCATTGCTGTTACAGAAGAATCAACGCCGCCCGACAGGCCTAAGATAACCTCTTCATCACCGACAGTTTGTTTTATTTCGTTGATGGCGTTTTCAATAATACTGTCAGCGGTCCATAACTTTTCACAACCACAAATTTTACGCACAAACCGCTCCAAAATTCTCCCACCTTGATGAGTGTGGGTTACTTCTGGGTGAAACTGAACCCCATAGAACTGCTTCTCTTCGTTGGCCATGGCAGCTAAAGGTGCGTTATCAGACTCGCCAATAACCGTAAATTCCGGTGGTAACTCGACGACTTTATCGCCATGGCTCATCCATACGTCAAGCACTCCTTTGCCGGCTTGTGAATGATCTTCAATGCCTTCAAATAGTGGTGACTTTTCTGCGTGGCGCACTTGCGCATAGCCAAACTCTCGTTTGTCTGAACTCGCTACTTTGCCACCAAGTTGATGGGCCATGGTTTGCATACCGTAGCACACACCGAGCACAGGAACCCCTAATTGAAAAATCAAATCTGAGGCTCTTGGGGTATCAGTACCCGTCACTGACTCAGGACCACCAGAGAGGATGACGCCATTCGGTGCGAACGCTTTAATATGTTCGTCTTCAAGGTCAAAAGGATAAAGCTCACAATAAACACCAAGTTCGCGAACTCTGCGAGCAATTAATTGAGTGTACTGAGAACCAAAATCTAAAATCAGAATTTTCTGAGCATGGATATCGGTGGACATCGTTTAGTTACCTTTTGTGATAGTGCTTTGGCTTTCGTGAAGCTAAAGCAATTGAAAAAACTTAAAAGCCGCAATTGATATTAATTGCGGCTTTTTTAATGATAGAGACAAAACCTGTAAACTGTCAGTTATTTGCCTGAGACCCAATGGATCAAACCACGCTCGGCAAGCCAATTCATAAAACTTACTTTGAAACTTGGTAATTCGGCGCTTCTTTAGTAATTTGAACGTCGTGAACATGACTTTCTCGCATCCCTGCAGCGGTCACTTTTACGAACTCTGCTTTGGTACGATAAGTGGGAATGTCACCACAACCTGTGAGGCCCATCGAAGAGCGCAAACCACCTAACATCTGATGAACAATGGCATTGATTGGGCCTTTGTAAGGAACACGCCCCTCAATTCCCTCAGGTACGAACTTGTCCGCAGCATTCGATGATTGAAAATATCGATCACCAGAACCATGCTTTTGCTGCATTGCGCCGAGTGACCCCATACCACGATAAGACTTATAAGAGCGTCCTTGAAATAATTCTACTTCACCAGGTGCTTCCTCGGTCCCTGCGAGCATTGACCCCACCATAACTGAGTAGGCTCCCGCGGCAAGTGCCTTACACATATCGCCCGAGTAGCGGATACCACCATCCGCAATCAACGGTACGCCAGTACCTTCCAATGCTTGAGCGACGTTATTAACAGCCGATATCTGTGGTACACCGACACCAGTGACAATCCTCGTGGTACAAATAGATCCAGGACCAATCCCAACTTTGACGCCATCAGCTCCTGCCGCCACTAAATCTTTTGCACCTTGAGCGGTTGCAATGTTCCCGCCAATAACTTGAACGTTAGGATAGTTTTCTTTGACCCATTTAACCTTATCCAATACACCTTGCGAGTGCCCATGTGAGGTATCAACGAGAATAATATCTGCGCCGGCAGCGACCAAAGCGGCAACCCGTTCATTAGTGTCTGGACCTGTTCCAACCGCAGCGCCGACTCTTAAATGGCCTAATCTATCTTTACAGGCGTTGGGTTTATCTTCGGCTTTCTGAATATCTTTTACTGTGTACAGCCCGGTCAAACGAAATTCTTCATCAACCATTAACACTTTTTCGATGCGGTGTTTATGCATCAACTTTAGTACTTCTTCTTGAGAAGCAGACTCTGTGACTGTGACCAAGTTATCTTTGGTAGTCATTACCGTAGAAATCGGTCGGTCAAGATGGGTTTCAAAACGAATATCGCGACTAGTAACAATACCAACAAGTTCACCATCGTCAACCACCGGCAACCCAGAAATCCCGTGTTTCGAGGTAATTTCTTTCAGTGCCGCGATACTGGTCGTTGAGGGTACCGTGATTGGGTCGGTAACGACACCGCTCTCGAATTTTTTAACTTTAAGGACTTGAGCGGCTTGGGTCTCAATATCCATGTTCTTGTGAATGAACCCTATTCCACCTTCTTGCGCCAACGCGATCGCGAGGTTAGCCTCAGTTACCGTATCCATTGCCGCCGATACCAGAGGGATATTCAGTTCTATTTCGCGGGTCAGTTTTGTTTTTAAGTTCACCTCGTTGGGCAGAACTTGAGAGTGAGCAGGAATAAGTAGGACGTCATCAAACGTAAGAGCTTCTTGAGTGATACGCATATCAAAATTCACCATTTGTAGAAGGGCTTTGCAGCCAAAGCGGGATTATACAGACTATTTGTGCAGAGTAACAATTATTTCTAGATAAATTTGTTATTTTAATCTGTTGTTTTTATTGATGAATTACGCATAAACCTCAGTTTCCAACCTGAGAAAAAGTTCGCTCGATAAACTTCTCGTGTAAACTCGATGATTTTTAGGCCTTTTGCGGGTAAACTGCCGCAATTCGCAATTTTCCGCCAAAAAACAAACGCCATATGATTAAACCGGTTCTCCAACCAATGCAACCACCCAAACGCACCATACTCACTGTAAGTGAGTTAAACCGTCAGGCAAAAGGCACGTTGGAATCGACTCTGGGTAGTGTGTGGATAAGCGGCGAAATTTCAAATCTGACCAAAGCGGCTTCAGGGCATTGGTATTTTTCATTGAAAGATCAAACTGCGCAAATCCGTTGTGCCATGTTCAAATTTAAAGTTCAGATGCTCCGTTTTTCACCCAAAGAGGGTGATAAAGTCATTATCAAAGGCAAAGTTTCACTCTATGAAGCGCGAGGGGACTATCAGCTGATAGCTGACTTCATGGAACCTGCCGGACTCGGCGATTTACAGCAGCAATTGAACGAACTCATCAACAAGCTCAAAACAGAAGGGCTTTTTGCGCCTGAACTAAAGCAACCATTGCCAAGCTTACCCAAACGAATCGGTGTTATCACCTCACCTTCTGGCGCCGCCATTCAAGATGTTTTGACAGTGCTTGCGCGCCGCTGTCCGATGGTTCCGGTAATAATCTATCCAACGCAAGTACAGGGAGAATCAGCGACAGCGCAAATCATTGCCGCGATTGACCAAGCGGAAACAAGAGCCGAGTGTGATGTGTTGTTATTGACTCGCGGCGGCGGTTCGCTTGAGGATTTATGGTGCTTTAATCATGAAAAACTCGCCTATCGCATCGCAGCTTGCCAACTTCCCATTGTCGCCGCTGTTGGTCACGAAGTGGATACAACTATTGCTGAGTTAGTCGCAGATTTACGCGCTGCTACACCTTCAGCCGCAGCGGAATTGTTGGTACCAGATCAGCAAGGTCTTCAGCAAGGGCTCGATATTCTCTCTGGCGCTCTGGCTGAAAAACTCATAATAAGTATTAACCAACTGCAAAATCGCCTCAACATTGCTAGCTTAAAGCTTGCGGATCCACAAAACGCAATAAATACGAGTCAGATAAAACTCGAAAAGCTCATGCACCGGCTTTTGATGGTCGGTAACCAATCACTCCACCGAAATCAAAAACAACTCGAACTCAGCGAACAAAAGCTGCAAAAGCTGAATCCACTCTTGCGTTTAAAACAAGAGCAGGAAAAACTGACTCAACTCAAACACCGACTGTTATCGAGTTGGCAATCTCAATTCGAATCGTTCAATAGGCGGTTTCAGATTAAAGTGAGTTCCCTAGAAACCCTTAGTCCGTTGTCTACGTTAAGCCGCGGATATTCGATTGCCAGAGATGGTCAAACGGGCAAAATCATCAATACCTGTGCACAAATCCAAGAAAATCAGTCCATCGATCTACTGTTAAGCGATGGCAACGCTCAATGTAGAGTGGAATCGATCAAGCCCAATCAATAAGTAACGATTAAATCCAGTCGATTACAAGGCTGAGTTTTTTAGACAAATCTTCGAATACTCAACACAACTGCGGGATATATGATATAACTGTGTTTTAAACAGGACCGTGAGGATCGCCTCCTCGCTCAGATAAAAGAACTTAAAAACAACAATTTAATCGTTTCTCAAGACTCTGGAGCAAAATGAAATACAGACACCCTATCCAAGTACTCGCAGAACGCGTAAAACAACACCCCGATAAAGATTTTCTGCATCAACCCATCAACCGCCAGTGGCACGTGACAAGCTGGCAACAGGCTTTTGAAAAAGCCCAAAAAATAGCAACCGGTCTAAACGCTTTAGGCCTACAAAAAGGTGATAGAGTCGCAATACTCTCAAAAAACTGTGCTGAATGGTTTATCGCCGATTATGCGATTATGATGGCTGGTATGGTGAGCGTGCCTATTTACTACACAGCGAATCAAAAAACGATTGCTCAAGTGGTTGAGAACAGCGGCGCTAAAGCAGTGTTCGTCGGCAAACTTGATGAATTCGCACCCGCGGAGGGTGCTTTGGGTGACGAGATTCAGAAAGTCGCTTTTCCCTACCCGACGATTGCATGTCAACATCAATGGAATGACTGGCTAGACAATAACGACCCGCTGAGCGATATCCACGAGCCTAAACCCGAAGAAACCATGACGCTGGTATACACCTCAGGTTCAACCGGTATCCCAAAGGGTGTCGTCATCAGTTACCTCAACTATTCTTCAGTCTGTGAAACACATATTCAATCCTTTGAGATTGCCAACAATGACCGGGCCCTCTCTTACTTGCCGCTTGCCCATATAACAGAGAGAGGTGTTATCCAGGGGCCTGGAATGTATGCGGGTGCATCGATTTACTTTGTCGAAAGCTTGGATACTTTTTTAGAGGACTTAAAACATTGTCAACCAACGTTGTTTATCTCGGTACCTCGTTTGTGGACCAAATTTCAAACTGGCGTATTTGAAAAACTTCCGCCTAAGAAGCTCGAAAAACTGCTTAAAATTCCACTCATAGGACGTCTACTCGCCAAAAAAATTCGCCAAGGAATCGGCATCGATTCTGCGCGTATTTATGGGTCTGGCTCTGCACCGATTTCAAAGAGCACCTTAGAATGGTATCAAACCATTGGTGTTGATATCGCAGAAGGTTGGGGAATGACCGAAGTTACTGGCCTTGCGTGCAGTAACTTTCCATTTAATCCTGAGCGCATTGGAACGATTGGTTTGCCGTGCGCATGTGTGGAAATGAAGTTGTCACCGGAGGGAGAAATTTTAATCCGAGGCGATGCGGTTTTTGAGGGCTATTATCAGAATCAATCCGCAACTGACGAAAGCTTTCAAGATGGTTGGTTTAAGACGGGAGACAAAGGCGAAATCTTAGCGAATGGGTCCTATCAAATAATCGGACGAATGAAAGAGGAGTTTAAAACCTCCAAAGGCAAATACGTCGCGCCGGCACCGATTGAGTCGATGCTTGCCGCTAATCCTGCAATTGAGCAAATATGTGTGATGGGTGCGGGTAGAAAGCAACCTGTCGCGGTTGCCGTTCTTGCCGCTCATTTACTTGGCGCCGATAAAGACCAAATTCGTAAATCGTTAAGAAAGACGTTAGAGAAAGTTAATGCTGATTTAGAAAGTCATCAAAAACTCGATTGTCTTATTGTTGCTGATGAAGCATGGTCTGTTGAAAATGATTTTCTGACGCCGACGCTAAAAATACGTCGTTCGATGCTAGAGAAAAAATATAATAAGGTGGTTCAAGACACCATTAATGAGCTCGTTTTCTGGGAGAATGACGTAACTGCTTCTGAATCAACCTAGTCAAAAGGTCTTCACGGCTAGCTTTCCATAAATGATGTCGCTCATCCTGTTTGTGGAAAGCTTTAATTTTTGTTTAATTTCGACTTGATTCTCGAAATGTTACATTCCTAAATATTTTGCATTTATTCGTTCAGTTAGACTTCCTTTAGTTAATGAAGGAACAAGGTCATCTAGAATGAAAATACAAGCCAACGGAATCCTCATCGTCGTTATTTTCTTATTATTAGCGACAAGTCAAAAAGTTACCGCCGATATTTACCAGGAAGCGCTAGCGAACCCAGCTCGCAGCGCGGCAGATAGCGAAAATGACAAGAAACGAAAACCTGATAAGGTGTTAAAATTTTTCGGTATCGAGCCAGGTATGAGAGTCTTTGACATTTTCGCTGGCGGTGGTTATTACAGCGAAATCTTAAGTTATGTGGTCGGTGAAAAAGGGTCAGTTACCCTCTATAATAATCAAGCTTGGAATAACTATGTCAAAAAGTCCGTCGCAACACGCCTCCTCGACAACCGACTCCCTAACGTTAATAATTACGTCGCTGCACCAGAATCATTGGTTGAACTTAAACAACAATATGACGCTGCGATCTTTATTCTCGGCATGCATGATATTTACTACGCCGACGCCAAAGGAGGTTGGCCTCCTATCGATAAACAAAAGTTTCTTAAAGGGATTCATCAAATCTTAAAACCCGGCGGAATTTTAGGCGTGATCGATGCGAATGCAAAGGACGGCGCAAACAATGAAATTGTTGGTAAAACTCTGCACCGAGCCGACCCTAAAGTTCTTATCAGAGATTTACAAGCAGTAGGATTTGAACTCGTTGGGCAATCAAATATGCTAAGCAATGAAAATGATGATTTGATCTCTTCGGTATTCGAAGAGCGCAACAAATACAACACTGACCGCAGCGTCCTTAAGTTTAAGAAAAAATGATTTAGCCCAGATAAGAATCACCATAAGCTCTGAAGAGCCCGTTTCGATAAGTGGTTCTTTATGCTTATCGAAACAGAGTGGCTATCAAAGCTGAGTAAGCACCAGCGCATACAAGTCGATCGCATCCCACAAATTTTTAATTCGCAGGTTCTCATTTGGACCATGTTGATTGTTATCATGATTCGCCACAGGCAAGATAATAATCGGTGCATCGATTGCGTTTTCGAATAAGTAGATTGGTAAACTCCCCCCCATCGTAGGTGTCATTAATGGCGGTTTGCCCGTCATATTCTTCATGATCGCTTGTAACTTAACAGCCATGGGTGACTCAAGGGATGAGAGAAAGCTCGGATAACCCAACTTCCAGTTAAGCTATATCAATTTTTCATTATTTCTTAATAACTCATCGGTCGGCTCTTGGTAGGTAATCTTGTACCCGAGAGATTTAAAGTAAGCTTCAGTTTGATTTTTTACTTGCAAAGGGGTTTGATTGGGCACTAACCGAAAGTTTATTGAAGCATTTGCTTCAGAGACAATGACATTTCGCGCAGAGCGACCGGTTGTGCCAACTTGAATTCCTGTAATGATCGCGCCGGGTTGCATAATAGCTTCCTCAATACGGGTATTTTTAAGTCTCGATTGGTTGAGTGCTAATTCATGTTTTAATCTACTATCGATGTTCGGCATCGCAGCTATCGCTGCCCTTTCGGTCTCAGTCATCTTTGGCACCGAATCATAAAAGCCTTTGATAGCAACCTTTCCGTCTGAATGATGGATACTGGCAAGTAAACTCACCATATTCTCCGCGGCGTTCTGCGACCAATTACCGTAGTGACCGCTGTGAAGTGGTCGAGCGGGGCCATAAGTCGTAATATTCAATCCAGAAACTCCCCGGACGCCAAAAACGAGTTGCCTTTCTCTCGACTGGTGCATCGGACCGTCACAAAAAAGCATCAGGTCAGTGGCTAATAAATCCGCATGTTTATCTAAAACATTTTTTAAACTTGGAGAACTTATTTCTTCTTCACCATCAAAAAGTAACTTAATATTTACGCTTGGTGTAATTCCAGCTTTATCTAGCGCATCGATAGCAGCCATGACCCCAATGACAGGCGCTTTGTCATCTCCAGCCGAGCGTGCAAAGATTCTCCAATCCGAATTTATTTGTGTGGTTGTCGTTGGCCAAGCAACATCTTTTCCACCTGACTCAACGAGGTCATCTCTAAGCACTGGTGTCCAAGCGCTTGATTGCCAGTTTTCTGCTTTAACGGGCTGGCCATCATAATGGGCATAAATCAATACTGTTTTTTGAGCTCCGGGCGTTTTTCTCTCAGCAAAAATATAAGGCGCCCCACCTTCTATTAATCGCTGAGTTTGAAAGTTTCTTCGCTGTAAATAACTTTCAATCCAATCGGCATTTTTAGTCATATCGTCAAAGTTCGTCGCGACGTTCTTGAGCGACAATAAATCACGAAAATCATTTAAAATAGTTAAACTATTGGCATCTCGCCATGATTGTGAAGCAGCCAGAACATCCTGTTGCTTTGCCGCGTGTGCCAGGGAAAAAAAACAACTAAAACTCAGTAGAAAAATTATTCGTTTTATTTTCATTGTTAGCTACCTTTTAGATACTTTTACTATTTTAGTTAATGTTACTATTTTAGTTACTGTTAAAAATTTTAATTAGCGCCTCTTATCAATTTACTTAGTTTGGCCAAGTCGTTTTTCGCTATTAATAAATTCACGACTTTTATTAGTCCTTTAATAATGTGCGCGGATATTGAATAAGGTCTACCAATAAAACGAATACAAAGTTAATTCTTAAGCCGTAGGACGCCTTACAAAACCTTCATTGAGGTCTTGGGCTGCACATTCGGCAGCCTCAACATCGCTCACTTGGGAAGCCGCCGAGCCTTGCCAACACCATTGAATAAGACAATCGACGTCTTTTGATGAACCCTGAGCAATCAGTTCGACTCTGCCATCTCGCAAATTCCTAACCCAACCTTGTACGCCGAATCGTTTGGCTGCCGCGATTGTACTGTCTCGATACCAGACGCCCTGAACTTTTCCTGAAACAAAGGCATGAACAGTTTTTATCATGTATTCCTCGCTTAAATGAGCTTTCCAAAAATCTTTCACAAATTGCCGAATGAGCTTCAAGGCTCGGTAAAGGTTGCATAAACGCAATCGCTAAGAAAAAACTTAAAACAATTTTTAATTCTACTTGGCTTTAAATAAAATTTTGAATCCAAACAATTCAGGTGAAACATTCTATCTTAGAATACAATGGACCGGTAAACTTATTGCTGATAATTATTTCTATAGGAAGAATAAAACCGATTGACCTTTTTGATATAGCGACGCGTTTCTTGGTACGGCGGCACCTTATATCCAAAGCGCTTTACGGCATTTTCACCGGCATTATAGGCAGCCAAGGTTAAGGTTAAATTACCGTCAAACATTTCCGATAAATATCGCAAGTAGCGGACGCCTCCGTAAATATTTTGACGAGGGTTTTGCCTATCATTGACACCAAAGCGACTAGCCGTTGCTGGCATAAGTTGCATTAATCCCATTGCTCCTGCAGAAGAAACAGCATAGGGATCAAAATGGCTTTCGGCATGGATAACCGCGTGAATAAATTCAACTGGAAAATCAAATTCCTTGGCAGCCTCAGCAATAAGCGGAGAATATTTTTTTCGATTGGCCCTAAAGTTAGGGTTGGCTTTAACCGGCTTCCAGCCTTTCCAAGTTTTTACAATCCTTACAAAACCGTCATGCTTTGGTCGATCGGTGAATTCTACGTCGCCATTTTGATTAACAAAGCGATACACATTCGACTCGGCGATTGCAGGAAACGCAAATAACATAACCGTCATCAACATCCAGCAGCAAATACACTTAATTCGCCCAATATGGGCCGGGGTATCTTTTTTGATCACAAAGTTATTCATTTCAACCGCTTTTGCCTTGTTCAAGTTTATTGTCACCAAACGCTAGAATTCTTGGGTATTACTTGATCAGTCTTCTAAAGCATAGTTGATTTAACTTATTTTGTGCGGTTGCAAACTCAGCACGTCACGGTTTTTAGGCTGAAACGCGAAAAATCACGTATTTTCAGGTGAATTTCGCACTTTGTTGCAAATTTCTCTATTGAAATACTGGTCAGAAAATGGTCTTACCAGGGGATTTTTGGTATATTCCGCGCTACCTTTATCCTTGTTTTAAGTAGTTTTGATGGTAAAAGCGTACGTTCGGTATTTTAAGTCTTCATTTTCGCTGGTTTTAATAGCCATTTGCACACTTGGTAGTTCTTTTGCAAACGCTAATATCACTGGATTGGCAGTGCAAGAAAAACTTAGGGTTCCAGTTTTTTACGCAGCAACCTCAGGCTACCCACCGAAAGACCTCGCTACCTATATAGCGGATCCCCTCCCATTCAAAATGGAAGCCCGATACATCGTTGATCGCTTTTCGGCCCGACGAAATAATCAGCTTTGGCTAAATGCAATACTACGGACAAATTCGCGAGAGGAATTAAAGCAGTTTGAAGATGCGCTTCTGCAGTTTAGCAAGCTTATCAAAATCGATATGTTTAAGGGTGATAGACTGGTCTTTGACCTCAATCCGGTAAGAGGAACCAGCGTTTCGATTAACGACGTGCCGCTGGGCACTATTTCTAACCTTAACTTTCAAACGGCATTAGTCTCCATTTGGTTTGGTGACAAGCAGCCTTCAAAGAAGTTCGCAGAGCAAATCAGAACGGCGCCAACAGCGGCACTGTTAAAAGAATTTAACGCACTGACAGTTCAAACTTCTAAAAACGCTCGTCTGCGCACTTTACAGGCAAGTCTTGAAGCAACGCCGGAAGCGAGTCAATCGGCAGAAGCCGAAGAAAATTCCGCCAACCAAGCTGAAGTTGGCGCAAGTGAAGTAGTTGCCCAATCAGGTGATGCTAACAATGTAACAGCAGAGCCAACCCAATCCGAAGCACCGCAACAAACGGTTCAAAATGAATCACCTACAGATTCAAATACGGCAGGAAACGTCGCCGCAACGACTGCGCAAGCGACTGCGTCCAGCGTGACACCTGATCGATCAGATACCAAACAAGCTTCTGCAGATAAGCCAGCGGCAAAAACAGAACCAAAACCAGCGACCACAATTGTCCGCAATGAGACACAGCCGCCCGTGAAAGCGCCGGCAAATCAACCTGCTACGCAAAACAATCAGCAAGACGTCAAAGTTGCTAAAGTGGAAGAAGTTTCCGTCGTTGACCAAATGTTCGCTTCTTTGAGGAATGACTATTCTGCAGAACTCAAACTCTATATCGAACAAAACGCTCGCCCCGTGCCGCCCAGAAAAGTGAGACGAAAACCTAAGGGAAATGCGACCTTGCGAGTGACTTTATTCAACAGCGAAGGCAAACTTTTGGTCCGTGATTCTGAAAAAGTATCCGGTGAGTTCGAGGGAGAACTCTTACAAAGCATGTATGACTCGATTGAGCGGTTGCAATCAATGCCGCCAATACCAGAAGCTATAGCCGATCTCGCTATCACGATTGATGTAACCCTGGATTTTGCAAAGTGCAAACGCTCTACATCGGCTTGGATCTGCTTCTAGCGTGACTTAATTGCCCCAATTCACAGCCAAAACTAGCAAGAAACTCAGTTTTTACCTAGATTCAGTCGAATAATATCCGCTAAATCTCGGTAAATACTGAATTTTTTGACTAAACTGGAGAATATCAACGAACAATTGGAACTATTCCGGAAAAACCTTGTGTCGGCCTATCGAACTGTATAAAATTCACTCGTCCGACCACTATGTTTGAGATGTTGTACCTAAAGCAGTCAAGGAATGACTCCATCAAACGCGCGTAAGTCTCCGCTATGGTTCATGTTCTCAAATTGGTAACAATTTGAAAAATGGCTTATGCCTAGCAAAAAATGCCTGATAAGGCTGATGCCCTAAGCCAACTTTCAATAAACAAATTATAAAACTTATAAATACGAGAGATGATTGTCTCGAATTAAATTTACGACAAACTTCGGAGGAAGGAATGAAACTTAAGTATTTACTGCCGGCAGTTGCACTCTTTGCAACTCAAGCAAATGCTGAAGTAAACATCAATGGTTTTGCGACCATCGCAGGTGGATTTACTTCAGATGAAACTGAGACCTTGTACCAATACGGCGAAGATCTCAACTTTGATAACGACTCTTTGTTTGGTGTTCAGTTAAGCTCTGACTTAGACGAAGATCTCAATTTCACGGCTCAGTTAATTTCTCGTGGTAGAGATGAATGGGCAACGGATGTCGAATGGGCGTACATGAGCTACCAAGCCAATGAAAATGTTCGTTTTCAATTTGGTAAACAACGTACTCCATACTTCATGTATACCGAGTTTTTTGATGTTGGTTTCGCCTATCACTGGATCGCGCCTCCAGCAGGTGTATACGATCTACCGCTTGGTACCGTCACAGGTTTAAATACAATCCTTAGCGGCAGCACGGGTTCTGTTGAACACACCTTTGAGATTTTATTTGGTCAAGAAAATGCCGATGCTTTCCTCGATGGGCAAAACTTAGAATCAGAAATTAAAGATCTTTTCCTCTTCTCTTGGACGGTCAACTACGACTGGTTGATGTTAAGAGCAAGTCAAACGACCGCTGACATTACTCTCGAAGTTACCGACCTCGATCCTTTGCTTGCGGGCTGGAGACAAACGCCATTTGCAAGTGTCGCAGACGCGCTCGAGTTCACCGAAGATGAAGCTACCTTCACAGAATTCGGTATGCGAATCGAGCTAGGCGACTTCCAATTGATCGCAGAGGTTACAGAGTTCGAATCAGATGATAACTTCACTGGTGACCAAGAATCTTACTTTGTGAGTGCTGCTTATCGAATCGATACGGTTACGCTTCACCTGACTTACGGTGCAGATGAAACAGATAATGACTTCTCAGCTTTAGCTGGCGTACCTGCGGGAGTCGATCCTGGACTTGATGCACTTTTAGCTGCAAGTAATTTGACATTACAATCACGTTTCGAAGATGCGACTTACACAACCGTCGGTTTCCGTTGGGACTTCAATCCAGCAGCGGCACTTAAAGTTGAATACACTGATTTAACGGATGATCAGTTTGGTCAAGACGCTAGTCTTCTAAGGTTCGCTGTAACGACATTCTTCTAGGAGGCAGGCAATGAACAAGATATTTTATAAATTAATATTTGCTGTCAGCCTGATGTTAGCTGCAACTAACGTTTTTGCAGAATCAGTCGTTATTGTTAATCCGATGAACGATTCAAAACTGGATAAAGAAACGATTGCCAAGATGTTTTTGGGTAAAACCAAATACTTCTCTAACGGTGATAAAGTTGTCGCAATAAGCCCAAAAGAAAAAGGTGCTACTAAGCAGGCCTTTAATGAGGTTGTTCTCGATAAGTCTTCGAGCCAACTTAATGCTTATTGGTCAAAAATCATCTTCACCGGTAAGGGGCGACCACCAAAAGAATACGATAGTGACGATGAAGTTAAGCAACAGGTTGCGAGTAATGGTAATGTTATTGGGATTATTGACGCCAAATCTGTAGACAACACCGTCAAAGTTGTTCTGCGATTCTGATCTGTTGTTTTATCAATACCTCCAAATGAAAAAAGGCCCGCTACCGCAGGCCTTTTTTTTTGGATTACACTTTTTTACTATTCGTTTTTTACTCAGTTAATCAAAGTCAAATTTAACTTCAGCATCAGGGTACTCGTTGGCGAGTTCTTCAGCCGCCTTATTTCGAATAGTCAATCTATCTTCAAATTCAACGTCGTATTTGTCTGCAAGAAACCGAAAATCTTTTTCCGTTAACCTTAATATTAATTTGGGGGATGCTTTTTTTGCTTTGATACTTAAGCCTAAAACTTCTCTTGCTTTTTCGGCAGGTGTCATATCATCCACTGCGGCTTCTATTTTCAATTTCTTGCGCCCATTCGCAGATAAATCAAATGCTAACTGTGTTGTTCTGCCAGTCTTCGAACTAGAACTGAGCGCACTAAAAATTTGCTGAGTACTTAATTTTTTATCTCGCTTACTCACTATTACCCCCTTAAAACAATCTCAAGATCGCATTCTACAGAACTAGCTAGAGCTGCCACCAGCTCGGCTTAGTTCATCAATGAATCACGCATCAAGCCTACTCAACTGGTTTTAGAAGATACCTACAACCTCTCCTGATGCTTCGACACTACCATAAAATTCGACTATTTCAATATTTTTAACGTTATTATTTAAGTCATTTTTTCTGTGTCTATATTGGTGACGCATGTGAAAGAGCAAACACCAAGCAACTTTTTATCATACATCAGCGATTGAGTGATTTTGGCATCGATGCTGATTTTTGAGTGCTGGCGCGCAGAAATGATATATCTCAAAAAGTTTATATTGCGTAACTTAGAGCGCTATCGTATGCGGGACTGATATCGATAAATAGTCAGCTATGATTGTTTAACTTTGATAACCAATTCGGACAACGCTTTACCAAGCCCTTCGACCGCAGATTGCTTCCTTTCATCGGTCATCCCCCCTTTCTCATCAAACATTTTAAATGCTTGGCCAACAGCTTGTTGCTGAGGAATAACCGTAACACCTAAATTGTTTAACAACATACGCAGCATCACTAAACCTCTCAACCCACCGAGACCACCCGGTGATGCAGACATAATTGCTGAGAATTTA
Source organism: Aliikangiella marina (assembly GCF_007004765.1). Classification (GTDB taxonomy): domain Bacteria; phylum Pseudomonadota; class Gammaproteobacteria; order Enterobacterales; family Kangiellaceae; genus Aliikangiella; species Aliikangiella marina. The sequence goes on along the minus strand of NZ_VIKR01000002.1, from coordinate 1,095,398 downwards.
CCATTGAAAGCTTGTAATGGCGACTCATCTTCGGTCTCAGCGCGAGAAGCCCAGTCAAGCGCATTTTTTAGAAGTGCGCTAAAAGCGCCATTATATTCAGGCGATGATATTAAGAAACCGTCGTGGTCAATAAGTAGCTGTTTAAAGCGACGTGCCGCATCAGGCATACCATGCTCGGCTTCAAAATCTTGGTTAAAAATGGGCATATCGTAATCTGCTAAATCAACCAATGTCACCGACGCGCCCGCTTTCTCCGCACCTCTCGCAGCAACTGCTACTAACTTTTTATTAAAGGAGTCTTTGCGAGCGCTTCCCGCAAATGCCATTATTTTTATCATCGATTCGCCTTTTTTAAATAACTGACCTCAGTTTAATTCCGTTGACAGAGTTAACTCGAAGTTCTTTCAAATTCAAAACTATATTCATTGGGTCGGCAAACGGCTTGGAATACCTTAATTTTAGGACTGACCTTCTCGAGATGTTTGGTAAACTGTGCCACATTGTCAGCGGATACCAACGCACCAATATATACACTCTGAATCTGATCGATTGGAAATTCAATAAACGTATCATCCACTTGACTAATATCGACCAACAGTCGCCATTCTTTGAACTCACGCATTGCATAGTTTTGTGCCAGAATCGTTTTTTGCGGGTCAAACTCAATTTCTTGTGCGTTGCCTGTCATATGGTCAATATAGCCCCTTAAGTCGACAGTCTTTGCGGGAATTTTTGAATAACTTACAGGGTGGCAGTATTCAAAAATTGAGTCTTCGTCGCACTTAAACTTTATCGCCGCTCCTCGATGGTGTTGCCCTTCTTGCAACCAGAGTTCGAGTTTTTGATATTTTTCATAAAAAGGAATGAGCCGCTTACGTTCAACAAAAGTCGCCCAGAGCTCATGATGTTCTCTCGCTTCGTTAAAAGCCTTCTCTACCATTGCAGGCAATAACCCCTGTAGCGCTTCTCGGATCTCTGATTCGTCTTTAAATCTATCTTCCAGTCGCCAGCGCATAATGGCTTTTTGGAGCGGATGATTGGGTTGGCCACGCGGTGCACTTCTGCCCAGGATGGAATGAGCGATATATTTAACCGCTTCCTCAAAAAAATCTTCAATTGTAAACTCCATTTCGCTGGTATGGTCGGGAAGAAACGGATCGGCAAGCTGGTGAGCTTCTTTTAAAGGAATGGCAGTCTTATTAATAACCTGATTGATATGTTGCAGGCTACCAAAATAAGTCAAAGTGGCCGGTAAAATACTCATTTAACTCCCTAAGCTTCAGCTTCATTATTTTTAAAATTAACAGAGAGAAGTTATTGATTCGTCTAGACAAAACTTTCAATGAATAAGTCTAGCACTATATTCGAGATGTGAGGGGGTTAACAACAAAAAAGGCGCCGAAATGGCGCCTTTTTTTAATTTACATTGGTTTTTGCAAATCTTCTATCACAGCCGCGAGAAATCTTGCAGCCTCACCACCGGTACAAGCACGGTGATCAAAAGTTAATGATAAAGGTAGCATCTTACGTTTTGAGATACCTTTGTCAGTCAATTGCAACTCGCTACGGAATCGACCGGTCCCCAAAATTGCGACTTGGGGCGGTGACACTACTGGCGTTCCATAACGACCGGCGATTGAGCCGAAATTCGATAATGTGATAGTTGCACCTTGTTGATCTTCTTGCTTAAGTGATTTTGTCTCGATCTTTTGACGTAAATCCTGAACCCGAGCGCGAACAGCTACTGCATCCTTTTTATCCGCATCATGAACCACAGGCACATACAAGCCGTCAGGAGAATCAACTGCGATTCCAACATGTACACTCGGATGCACCAATCGCTCAAATTTCTCACCATCAAACCAGCAATTTAGCGCAGGCTCGACTTTTGAAGCAAAAACTAATGCACGCACATAACGAGCCAAAGAGTCTTGCTTTGGCCAAGCGGTAATATCAGCGTCTTCCATCAAAGTGGTCGGTACAACAGTCGCATGTGACTTAGCCATTCCCATCGCCATTGCTCGTCTAACGCCACGAACGGATTGCGGCTCAACGCTCACTTGGACCGTTGGTAAACCGCCCGCAGAAGAAGGGGTTGCAACAGGCGCAGATGTCGTTTGAGGAGCTGACGCTGCTGCGTTGGTTGCTGCATCGACATCTGCTTTGGTAATTGAGCCTTTTTTACCCGTTGGGTTACACAAGGATAAAGCAACACCAAGACGTCGAGCATGCGCTCTAACCGCTGGCGACGCTTTAAAACTTAATGGGTTTTCGTCTGAAACAGTCGCAACAGGCGATGCTGCCGACGCTTGAACCGCATTATTGGAGGTGCTCCCAATAACTTTGCCGTCTTTTTTTGCTTGCTTAACATCCGCTTGGGTAATCTCGCCGTTTTTGCCCGATCCTGTCACTTGGCTGAGATCGACTTTCAACTTTCTTGCGAGAGCCTTGATAACGGCACTCGCGCTCTCCGCCACAACTTGGTTACCGACTTGTACGGCACCAACAACTGTTCCAGCATCTCCTGACTCTTCAGCGGTATCAGATTCAGCGGGTTCTGCAGTTGCTGGAGCAGAAGTAGCGTCGCCAAAAGACACTAGCGGCGAGCCAACTTCTATGACATCGCCAGGATTCCCATGCAACTTGGCTACTTTCGCTGAAAATGGCGATGGAACTTCGACTACCGCTTTGGCGGTTTCCATTTCAACCATCGGTTGGTCAAGCGCCAATACGTCACCTTCTTTTACCAGCCAGCGAACGATTTCCGCATCAGGAAGGCCTTCACCAAGGTCAGGTAATTTAAAAACATCACCGCCGCTAGTAGCCACAGGTTGTGAGGCAGGGGCTGATGCATCGGGTGCGGATACATTTTTGGCTGGTTCTGCCGGCTCAGCAGCGGGCGTAGCGACAGCACTTGAACCATCTCCATCGAATTCAACGAGGACCGCTCCAACTTCGATAACATCGCCAGGCTGGCCACACAATTTGGTGATCGTTCCGTCATAGGGCGAAGGTACTTCAACAACGGCCTTTGCGGTTTCCATTTCAACCATTGGTTGATCAAGCGCGACTGTATCGCCTTCTTTGACTAACCAGCGGACAATCTCTGCGTCGGGTAATCCTTCCCCTAAGTCTGGTAAGTTAAATAGTTTCATCGGTACTCCACAATTCTTTTTGCTTCTTCGACGATATGCTCAACCTTCGGCATATATTGTTTTTCTAATCGGTAGTAAGGCATGACTGTATCATATCCAGATACACGACCGATTGGAGCAAGTAGATTCATCACTCCTTTTTCAGCAATTTCAGCCGCGATTTCCGAGCCCAGCGCTCCAGCTTTCGGTGCTTCTTGAACGATACAGGCGCGACCAGTCTTTTCAACTGACTCGAGGATGGTGTCGATATCCAAGGGATTGACTGTCGCAACATCAATCACTTCTGCACTGATCCCTTCTTTCGCGAGCTGCTCAGCCGCTTGTTTGGTCTCGTGGAGCATCGCCCCCCAACTGATAAGCGTGATATCAGTACCTTCTCTATCAACAAAGCAGACGCCGAGTGGGTACTCTTCTCCATTATCTTCAATTTCGTGCTTTTCTATTCGATAGACTCGTTTCGGCTCCAAAAAGATGACCGGGTCCGGATCTCTCATTGCCGCTAGCATCAAACCATACGCTCGTGAAGGGTTTGAAGGAATCACGACTTTTAGCCCAGGGATATGCGCAAATATAGCTTCTGTACTCTCGGAGTGATGTTCTGGTGCGTGGATTCCGCCACCAAAAGGCGCGCGGATGACCATCGGTAAATTAATACGCCCTCGGGTACGGTGTCGCATGCGAGCCGCATGGCAAATAATTTGATCTACCGCAGGAAAAATGAATCCCATAAATTGTATTTCGGCAACCGGCTTCATCCCCTGTGCAGCCATGCCGATAGAAACACCGGCGATCATCGATTCTGCAAGCGGCGTATCAATCACTCGCTCTTTACCGAACTTGGCTTGTAAACCGTCTGTCGCTCGGAATACACCGCCGTTTGCACCGACATCTTCTCCTAAAAGAACAACACTGTCGTCAACGGCCATTTCGTGCGCCATAGCTAAATTTACTGCTTCAATTAAAGTAATCGCCGCCATTATTTTGCTCCTCGTGCAATTGCTAACTCTCGTTGCGCCAAGGTGCGCTCTGGTAATTCAGCGTATAAGCTATCAAACATCGCCTGTGGCTCGTCCACTGGTGTATTTAAATAATTGTCTACCGCAGTTTGTACTTCCTGAGTTAACTCTTCAGTCATTTTTGTCTCGTCTTCTTCAGACCAAGCTTTTTTGCTCTCTAAGTAGCGACGTAAACGCAAGATCGGCTCTTTAGTCCAACCTTCATCCAATTCGCCATCTGGACGATAACGCGTTGCATCATCTGCAGTTGTGTGGTCACAGAGACGTAAACTAATACATTCGATAACCGTTGGACCACCGCCGTTGCGCGCTTTCTCTGCAGCTTTTTCAGCAGCAGCTTTAACGGCGACAATGTCATTTCCATCAACTTGAATACACTCAATACCTGCAGCGATTGCTTTTTGCGCATAGGTTTCACAATTGGTTTGGATTTCTGAAGGAACTGAAATTGCCCACTGATTATTATTAATTACAAAGACAACTCCCAAATTCCAGATTCCTGCCACATTCAATGCTTCATAGAAGTCGCCCTCTGAAGTACCACCTTCACCGATTTCGGTGAAAACACAGCGCTTTTCACCGCGCATTTGCATGGCTTTTGCGACGCCTGCAGCGTGAAGTAATTGTGTAGCGATAGGCACAGCAATGGGAAAATCTTCTTTAGCATCCTGATAATCGCACCCGCGCTCATCGCCGCCCCAATAGAGTAGGACCTCTTCCATTCGTACGCCGTGTTGAATCATTGAAGCTTGGCCGCGGTAATAAGGTACTAACACATCTTCTTTGTTCATCGCTGAACCAAAACCGACACCGATGGCTTCTTGCCCGGTAGCTGCAGGGTAAGTTCCCATTTTGCCGGTTCGTTGAAGCGCGTAAGCTTTTTGGTCTAAAACGCGAATAAGACACATGTCTCGATAAAGACCTTTTAAGGTATCGATGTCTTGCGCAAATTCGGGTGGTAACTCTTTACTGACGAAAGTGCCGGTTTCGTCCATATACTGAAGATAGTTAATTTCGAACTTAGCAACTGTGGTCAAAATGACTCTCCTTCTTGATGAAACGCTTTATTGAGGAATGACCGACTCATGCCATCAGTGGCTAAACGAGTATAGGCATATTTCCCACGCAGACTTTAAGCGTTTTGACTGGAACGAAATTCGAGTAATTTGGGTAACTCTTTTGAGATTAGAACCACTCGAAAATCGGTTAGTTTTTGCTGGGGGTGGATGATAAGCTTTTCCCTGCTTTTTGTATAGCAAATTAATGCATTTAGCCGATTATTAGCGCAACTTTAAGGCAAATAACAACATTTAATGACTTTTCAAGTATTTTCTGGTCGTACCAGAACGGTCAATTTTAGGGGTAAAACTTTCTAAATTGATATGGCGCTGTTACACTTTTGCCATCTCTCAGCTACCCTTAAAACTACGTCAGTTCACACTGCCGTAACGTCAATCAGGAATTACTTAATATGTATTCAACCGAAAAGCCGGTCGTTAAATATCGTAAAGACTATCAACCAAGCCAATATCTCATTAAAAATACCAATCTATTGTTTCAATTGTTTGACGATTACACCTTAGTCACTAGCGAACTAAAAATCACCCGAAACCCGCTCGATAATCGAGAAACGTTATTGCCTATTGAACTTGACGGCGTCGAACTCGAATTAGTTTCCATTCATTTAGATGGACAAGTCTTAGACGATAGTGATTATGAAAAGAGAGCGCATACGCTCATCATCAATAAAGTTAGTGAAACCTTCAACTTAACCACAGTAGTAAAAATTCTGCCGCACAAAAATACCTCTCTCGAAGGGTTGTATACCTCAAGTGGAAAGTATTGTACTCAATGCGAAGCCGAAGGATTTAGAAAGATTACTTTTTACCTAGACCGCCCAGAGGTCATGAGCGAATTTACCGTCAGAATTGAAGGCGACAAAGCTAAATATCCGCTGCTTTTATCGAATGGTAACCCGGTAGATCGTGGCGAGCTGACTGACGGTCGTCATTTTGTCGCGTGGCACGATCCCTTTGTTAAGCCGAGTTATTTATTTGCTTTGGTCGCTGGCGATCTTGACTGCCTAGAAGATACATTCACCACCATGAGTGGACGCGAAGTCAAATTAGAACTTTATGTCGACAAGGGTAAACTAGACCAATGTCGCTTTGCGATGGACAGTCTAATTGCCTCAATGAAATGGGATGAACAAGAATTTGGAAGAGAGTATGACCTCGATCTTTACATGATTGTTGCTGTCAGTGACTTCAACATGGGGGCGATGGAAAACAAAGGTTTAAATATATTTAATACCAAGTACGTTCTCGCCAATAAAAAGACTGCAACCGATGCAGACTTTGAAGGTGTCGAACGTGTTATCGCACATGAATATTTCCACAATTGGACGGGTAACAGAATCACTTGCCGTGATTGGTTTCAATTGAGTTTAAAAGAAGGACTAACCGTTTTTAGAGATCAAAAATTTAGCGAGGACATGCAATCGGCCGCCGTAGAAAGAATCGATCAGGTAAAAATCATTCGCGCCGCTCAATTTGCGGAAGACTCTGGCCCAATGGCGCACCCTATTCGTCCTGACTCCTACATTGAAATGAATAACTTCTATACCGTCACTGTTTATAACAAAGGCGCTGAAGTTATTCGCATGATGCATACCTTATTAGGTAAAACTGGCTTTCGAAAAGGCATGGACCTCTACTTTGATCGCCATGATGGTCAAGCCGTTACCTGCGAGGACTTCATCAAGGCCATGGAAGACGCTAATGGAAAAGACTGGTCGCTTTTTAGAAATTGGTACCGGCAAGCAGGTACGCCAGTTTTAAAGGTCGACTTGGAGAAGCTTGCTGATGGTCACTTTCGCCTCAATTGTGAACAATCATGCCCCGCAACGCCCGGCCAAGAGCATAAAAATCCGTTTATGCTACCCATCAAGGTTGGCTTCTTAAATAACACAGGGCATCCAGTTAAATTTGCAGAAACTAATGACGCAGCGGGTGTAGACGAAACCTTGCTGGTGATGACTGAAACCAAACAAAGCTTTGATATTTATTGTGAGAGCGACTCGCTCGTCCCTTCACTCTTGAGAGATTTTTCGTCTCCGGTGAAGCTAGAATATAGCTACACTCAAGAAGAATTAGCCAGCCTTTTTGCCGCAGATCCAAACCCATTTAATCGCTGGGATGCTGGTCAAACACTAATGACTCAAATGCTGATGAGTGAAACATCAAAACTCACTGAGGATGAACTGAGTGTAGTCGATAATGCTTTTATTAAAATCTTAAATGATGAAGAACTCGATAACGCGTTAAAATCATTGGCAGTCATGGTCCCCGAGCTAAATAGTTTAATCGGGATGTCAGATAATGTAAAACTCGACCAGTTGTTTGCTAAGCATAAGCAGCTAAAGGTGCATCTCGGTGAAAAATTAGAGCACACTTGGTTCTCTATTTACAACACGACCAGCGGTGATACTTCTGGTGATCGATGGCTAAGAAATACGGCACTACGTTATATGATGATTGCCAACGACGAGCAACATTTCGAGTTAGCTGCGACACAACAAACGCATGCCGACAATATGACTGATGAACTTGCCGCACTCCAGGTTATTGCGAATGCGTCTGAGGGCTACAGATCCGAATATATCGAACAATTTTATCAAAAATGGAAAGAAGAAGAGCTCGTCATGGACAAATGGTTTACTGCTCAAGTCGTCAATGATGATGAAGCGATTCTTGAGCATGTAAAAGCTTTATTGAATCATGAGAAATTTTCAATCGAAAATCCTAATAAGGTTCGCGCCGTCGTCGGCGCATTTGTTGCCGGTAACACGTCACAATTTCATAATCCGACAGGCCAAGGCTATGAGTTTTTAGCTGACATAATTATTCAACTCAATAAAATCAATCCACAAATTGCCGCAGGTCTTGCAAAGCAATTTAATCAGTGGCGAAAATTTGATAGTAAACGCCAAGCACTCATCCAAGAACAATTAGTTAGAATCAAATCCCTTGATAATTTGTCCAACGATGTATTTGAGGTTGTCGACAAATCGCTACAGATGAGTTAGCGCGCAAAATTATGGCGTTTATCAACTGATAGGCGCCATAAACAACTGATCGTTAGTATTAAAATTTTCTACCATAGACTTATCGCGGATATTGAACTATACCTTGCTTTATCAATAACAAATATAATTTAGAGCCGTATGTCACTATCACGTCAGATGAATGAAAATCTGGATAGCTATCTTAAGCAATTCTTCCGTGTTACCGACGGTCGAAACAGAATTTCAGCGGAACTGACTTCTCGAGTTAATCAGATAGAGTCGCAGATTGCGGCAGGTACCGTTGACGAAGCAGCCTTTGAGCAACTCATTTATGAATTAGTCACTGAGCTCGATGAACACATGTTTATGTGGAAAAGACTCAGTCGAATGCGCGCTTCAGAACTCATTCATCAAGGCCAACATAATCTCTATTTAATGGCTGCACCTGATGTTAAAACTTGCATCAATGACATTTTCTCACTTAAAACTTGCTTCTTGCCACCAAGCTATCAGCTTAGTCTTGAAGAGAATTCTGATTGCCATCATTTTTACGTTATCCATCCAGATGCCGAGTCTCCAATATCACACATCAAAGATGATACCGTTATGACTTTAAGTTTATTTATTTTTAAAGAAGTTTGTGGCGATGATTTTGACTATACGGAAATTTGGGTACCCAAAAGTCGGGAATATTTCGACGAAGCGATCGTCGCTCTCTGCTCCAAAGCAACCGTCAAAAAACACAATGGCCCGCTTACCGTCGTGATCGAAAATGAATTGTTCAATCGTAAAAATGAGTTCTACAACAGTATCATTCGAGATGCTACCCGAGCGTCGATTGAAATGATGCTAAGAGACCAGTCAAATCAGTTACGGTTTTCAGATCATGTTGCCAAAATTCTCAAGGAGAGCCCAAAGCCAGCGACCCTAACGATGGAAAAAGTGGCGTCACTGCTCAATAAAAGTGTATCAACTTTCAGAAGGTTGTTAGCCGAGGAAAATACGAGCTACAAGGAGCTTCAAAGTAAGATTCTCGATCAAATAACCGTGCAATCACTGCTCAATTCAGACATAAAAATTGACGCTTTAGCACTCAAGCTCGGCTATGCAGAACGCTCAACTTTTGAGCGTGCGTTCCGGAAAAAATTTGGAAACACTCCTTCAACGATTCGAAGCTATCGAGATCGAATCACCTCAGACGATAAAGCGTTTGAACTAAATGAGATTATTCAAAACTTACCGCCACTTCCTGAGAGTTGCCAGGCATTAATAAAAAGTTCCAATAATGAAAACTTTAGTATTGCCGATGCAGTTAAAATCATCGAAAAAGATCCGGTTTTCTGTGGTCGAGTTATGGGGTTAGCGAATAAATCAATTTATGGTAGAACGCCCAAAGATCTTCACCAAGCCATCAGTAGAAATTTAGGATTAGCAACCATAAAAAACTTAGCCATCGTTTATGGGGCTAAAGAAAGCTTGAGCTCGCATATTAAAGGGTTCGAGATTGACAAGTTTATCCAAGCTCAAATACTCGCACCTATAATATTCAGAAAATTTGTTAAACATACTCTCGGCCGCGAATTTAAAGATGAATTAATTACCCAAATATTAATGTTTGGTTTACTCGGTTTTCTTGTGCTTTGCCATAACAAACATGACAAAAGAAGCTACGTCATTAAACAATTTCAAGAGAGTAAGAACTTGCTCAATTTTATCCATTTACTCAATGCCGAAATTAATTTGTCGGTCTTCGGTACAAGTGTTTTGTTGCTCTCAATGTGGGGACTTAATCCACAGGTGATCAAATTTTTAGGTCAACTTGAAGAAAAGCTATCTAACGTTCAATCACTAAGACAGACCGAAGACATTATTCTTATCACATTTGCTACAAGCTTGAAGCTCTGTTTTGGTAGCGACTATCTCGACTCAATTAAATCTCACGCTAATCAAATACGTGGGATGGATTTTGAGCGTTGCTGGTCAGATGCCCAAGCGCTCTATGATGAACTCAATTCCTGAGATTCAGCGCCCACTTGGTCGCGTCTGACTCTTTTTTATCGCACCGTTTAAACATTTCGTCGCGCTTCGTTGAGCCGAATCGACATCTCATTTATAATCAGGCCAACTTCAAACAAGAATGTAGATTTATGGCGATTATTAACTGCCCCTCTTGCGATGCTCGAATTTCTGACAAATCAAAAGTTTGTTCGCATTGTCAATTCAACTTAGTGAGCGGTAAAGATACCGAAGGGCTCACTGAAGAGCAGATAGCCTCGAAAGCAAAGCTTGCTCGAATGAAAAAACGTTACTCGCTGCAAATGCAAGCAATGAGTGGAATTATCGTATTCTTGCTCGGGATTATGTTGTGGTATTTTGTCGGCCAAAGAGGACTGGACTCGCTTAGTCATTACCTTCAATTGGGCTTGGCACTTGCTGGTGGCATCTGGTATCTCGTTACCCGGGTACGATTGATCTCCTTTAAAAAGTCCGCCTAGTACTTTCAAGTTTGATGGGGGTAGTCAAATAACTTTGCATTAATCGCTACTATTAATCCCGGCAGCGCAACAGCTGATTAGCACTTTCGCTAAAAAGCTCGCTAATTAGCTCATCTCTTCACTCGCGAATAAACAAGTCGATAGACAGAATTAAAGTCTGGTTTAGCGTCGGGCTGGTTTAGCGTCGATCTTGTTTAACCCCAGCCTTAAACGCTTCTCGGCTGGCGGTTTCGATTTGCCGAGGTTCTAGTTTGGGATACTTGTCGTATTTTTGGCACATTGCCCAGTATTTATCCATATTCTCTGGATCCCAGCTCATGATATTTTCGTCTTTTGGCCAGTAACCTTGCATACTTTTACTCCTCTAAATTCAGTTTATTTAACGATAACTGAGGAATATTTCATGAAAGGTTATCAAATCGGTCCAGCCGGTGCCTAATTATGGCGAAATAATGTAAAAGATTGTTTATACTCTTCTTTCATCGCACCAATTGCTTCTCTACTTATGAAACCACTAAGATTAATCAGCTTGACAGTCATATTAACAAGTTTTGCGCACCCCGTACTTGCGGGAGAAGTTTATAAATGGGTGGATGAGAATGGTAAAGTACACTACTCAGATAGACCTAAGGATGATAATGCTCAAGTTGTTGAAATAAAAAATAAAGTGACACCCGAACAACAAGCAGAAGCAAGACAACAAGCGCGAAAGTTGATTCAATTGCAACAAAGACGCGTTGCGATCGAAATGGAAAATGCCCAAGACAAAAAGCGCCAAGAGCAAGAAAATGCCCTCAAGGCCGAGGAACTCAAAAAGACTTGTCAAGAAGCAGAAAAAGCGGTGAGGATTTTAGAATTTCAAGCACCCGTTTTTGAGCAGAATGGAAAAGGCGGCAAACGATTCATTAGTGACGAAGAACGCAAACAAGAATTACAAAAACTGAAACAAGGTATTTCCCAGCATTGCGCAACTGATGAGTAGTATTGGTTGGAATTTTCTAGGATTCTCAGCCGCGATTTTAGTCAATCATTCCCCCCCCAACTCATGGCGGTATTAATTGTCTAGAGCCTAATTCTTTCCAAATAATCTAACACAATTATCTAATCAGCTACTGCCAAATTAGCTTGTCGCCACAGCTTTCTTGCATTTTTTTCAAATACGCGGCGTGTTCATCAAGCTCAGACTGACTGGCTTGCAAAACCTTAAAAGGTTGACGACTTTCAGGCAAGCGTCGAATCCCATCTTCGTCTTTTTTCGCGGTTAAGTAATCCTGCCTTTGTGTTAAGGTTAAATCGGTTTGTCCACCGGTCATCGCAAGGTAAACGTCGGCCAAAATTTCCGAATCCAGCAATGCGCCATGCAGATCACGCTGGGAATTATCGATGAAGTAACGCTTACAAAGCGCATCCAAGCTATTCTTTTGTCCCGGATGCATTTGTCTGGCCAAAACTAAAGTGTCTAATACAGAGCAAAAGTCCTCAACTTTACCTGGCGCATCAGTTAACAAACCAAATTCGTGGTTAAGAAACCCAACGTCGAACGGAGCATTATGGATGACTAACTCGGCACCTTTAACATACTGAATAAAATCATCAACAATGTCCTCAAAATAAGGTTTATCCGCTAAAAACTCGTTAGTTATACCATGAACTTCAATGGCGCCATCGTCGACTTCTCTGCGAGGGTTGATGTAAACATGATAATGGTTGCCAGTAAGGCGTCGATTAATTAACTCAACGCAACCTATTTCGATGATTCGATGACCGCGGGTTGGCTCTAAACCCGTTGTTTCTGTATCTAAGATAATCTGTCGCATAAACTACATTTTCATACTGTTAATGATTCGCCAAACAAAGCGTGTCTATTTATAGCTCGTCAATACCCAAATTAGCTAATTCATCCGCTCGTTCATTTTCAGGATGGCCCGAATGCCCCTTAACCCAGCGCCAATCGATTGAATGCTTCGCATTTTGCTCGTCGAGCGCTTGCCACAAATCGACATTTTTGACAGGCTTCTTTTGAGAGTTTTTCCAACCTTTTGCTTTCCAGCCTTCGAGCCATTCGGTAATACCTTTGCGGACGTACTGAGAATCGGTTGTCAAAACCACTTGGCTTGATTTCTTGAGCGCCTTTAACGCCTCTATCGCAGCGGTCAATTCCATTCGATTGTTAGTCGTCTCTTTCTCACCGCCATGTAATTCTTTATAGTGCTTGCCGGCACGTAATATTGCTCCCCAACCGCCAGGACCAGGGTTGCCACGACATGCACCATCCGTAAAAATCTCTATTGTACTCAAGAATTACCCCAAAGTTTTCATCTGTTGTTTTTGACGTTCGATAAGATCGTACTACTCGCCGATGCAGTTTACTTTAATTGTTGAAACCAATTTTCGACTTGCGAACGCACACTTGGCTCTGCTAAACGCGATGGTACTAACTGCTTGTTTCTTCGCCAACTCGGTCTAATCGGTGTTAGCGTTGAGACTTTCTTACGAGCGATGATTATATAGTAGCTACAAAAATAATCGCAAAAGGTTTGTCCGAGTTTTTTAACCCAGTGATAGCTTTGACTATTTTGTAGTTTGTGATTGGTCAAACTAATATTGACGGCAGTATCTGTTTCAAAACCCAACAATCGGAACCAGTCTCCAATCCGCCCTCTACTGATATCGCGGCGCTGAGCATGTTTATCTTTTCTCCAGCGCCGGTAACGATTTTGCATACCATGCCAACTGTATGGGTTGCGACCAATAACAATCACCACACCTTCGGGAATAAGCACTCTCTCGACTTCTCGTAACAATTGATGGGGATACTCGGAAAGCTCCAGTACGCCCGGTAAAAGCGCTAAATCTATACAGTCCGATGCTATCGGCAGTTCTTCAAAACGACACTTTAAGGTTAAGTTCTCTCCGGATTCGCCAAGAACAACCTGATTCTTTATTTGCAGAGCATCGCCGCAAAGTTGATCCGCAAGATCATTATATAAGAGCGCATTGTAGCCAAAAACCTGCGCCAAATGGGGTTGCAGCTTTTCGTTAATCAGCTGGACTCTGGCTTCACTAATCGGTGCAGCTGTTGCACTTAGCATTACCCTATCGGTGCTTGGAAATTTCAAATCAGGCATTAAACACCTCATATCAAATAAGACGCTAGTGGCAATTCTTAGCGAGTCTCGCTCTGAATGGCAACACTGAATAGCGGCCACTCGAAGAATCCGCTAAAATCCTAGGCTTGTTGAATAATCATAGCGCATGACTCCAATGATATCTATTACTCCAGTCGAGGCATTTAATGACAATTATCACTGGCTGATCCATGATGGCACTTATGCAGCGGTTGTCGATCCGGGTGATCCAAAGCCTGTGCAACGCGCAGTAGAAAAAGCCGGTCTAAAGTTAGTTGCTATTTTAATTACCCACCACCACTGGGACCACACGGGCGGAATAAAAGCGCTAAAAGCGCAATATGGTTGCGAAGTTTTCGGTCCTTTGAATAATGCTATCGAAGGCATCGATAATCACTGTGTCGAAGGCACTCGATTAACATTACCTGGATTAAATTTGACACTTGAGGTTATGGAAGTACCCGGGCATACCAAAGACCATATCGCTTATTTCGCTGCTCAAACAGATAAATACAAAAACCTTCTTTTTTGTGGCGATACGGTATTTTCTGGTGGCTGCGGTCGCTTATTTGAGGGAACTGCTGCGCAAATGTGGCAGTCAATACAAAAGATCATGGCGCTCCCTGACGATACGTTACTGTTCCCAGCCCATGAGTACACACTCTCAAACATTCAATTTGCTCTCGCGGTAGAACCAAACAATCAAAGCCTCCAAAAATATAATGACCAAGCTAAAGCTTTAAGAAACAAGCTGTTACCAACTTTACCTGCAGTTTTAGCTACCGAAAAAGCGATTAACCCCTTTATGCGTGCCGACGACCCAGACGTTGTCAAAACGGCTGAAACGCGCGCCGAAGCGGTCAATTTAAGCGCAGCACAGGTGTTTGCAGTCATCAGACATTGGAAAGACACATTCTAGGATTGAATTGACATAAAACCGTAATAAAAATACCATTTGCGGTCTATAGTCTATATCCACCGTTTTAGCGACCCAATGGTATGCTAGCTGTAAGAGTAATATGAGGAAAGTCGATTGAATTTTAAGTTGTACGGTTTTGCGTTTGCACTGGCATTAACCGGCTGTAAAACAGCATTGATTAACACCTCCTCATCTGATTCCAATTCGGCAACGGCATCAGAACCAGCGCTTTCACTTGATAGTTTACCGCAACTCGCAGAGTTACCTTACACACTAACTCCGTGTGAAGCTGAAATAAAAGACAATGAAACGCTCGCCTACAGCGATGTTTGGTTGCGAGTTAAAAGCCAACTCAATTTTGAAATCCCTGACAATCGAAGGGTAAGAGCGCAAAAAAACTGGTACTCAAAACATCCTGAATATATGAAGCGAGTTACCGCTCGCGCAGCCCCGTATCTTTTTGATATTGTTGAAGAATTAGAGAAAAACAATATGCCGCTGGAACTCGCACTTTTACCAATCGTTGAAAGTGCATTTGATCCGTTTGCCTACTCTCATGGTCGCGCATCTGGCATGTGGCAATTCATTCCAGGTACAGGCAAAAACTTTGGCCTTGAACAAAACTGGTGGTATGACGGTAGAAGAGATGTCTATTTATCAACCAGAGCGGCTATTCGCTATCTTAAAAGCCTACACAAACGATTTGACGGAGATTGGTTACACGCACTCGCCGCTTACAACTCTGGCCAAGGCAATGTGAGCAAGGCTATCAAGCGCAATAAACGCCGCGGTAAACCGACTGATTTTTGGTCGCTAAAGCTTCCTCGCGAAACTAAAGCTTATGTCCCTAAACTACTCGCACTTTCAGAAATGCTTGCCGAAGCAAAAGCGGAGGAAGGTCTGTGGACACCAGTCGATAACCTACCCTATTTCGGCCGGGTTGCAACTGAATCACAGATTGATCTATCCCTTGCTGCAGCACTTGCGGATATTTCAATGAATGATTTTTACCAACTTAACCCTGGTTTTAACCAGTGGGCCACCGCACCAAAAGGTCCTCACTATATTTTATTACCGGTCGACAAGATCGACCAATTTACCGAAAATTTGGCGAAAATACCCGCAAATCAACGAATTTCTTTCAAGAAATACACGATAAAGTCGGGTGATAGTTTAATCAAAATCGCCAAAAAATTTGGTACAACGGTTCAATTGTTAAAGGATAACAATCAAATCAGAAACAACTCGATTCGAGCGGGAAAAAGCTTGCTAATTCCTGTCGCCTCGAAAGCGCGGGACCAATATCACAAGAGTGCTCAACAGCGCCTAGTCGCGCGCCAAAACACTAAACGATCGGGAAGAAAAATTACTTACTACGTCAAAGCTGGCGATTCTATTTGGGATATTTCGCGAAAGTTCAAAGTAAATATGCGAGCACTGGCGAAATGGAACAACATGGCGCCAACCGATCCAATAAAGGTCGGTCAAAAGCTGGTGGTCTGGAGCAAACAGCCTGAGCAATTCGCGAGTTTGTCGACTGCCAATAAGAAAACCAAAAAGATATATTATAAAGTTCGCTCGGGTGACTCCTTAGCGCGAATCGCTGATAAGTTTAAGGTTAGCTTGGCTAGCGTAAAGAAATGGAATAAATCGGCTGGTGCTAAAAAATACCTTCAACCCGGTGATTCTCTGACGCTCTACGTCGATATCACCCGTCAATTTTAGTATTGGGGCCCGACAATCCTGGCGGTTATGGGTTTGAATAAGAACTCGCTAGCTGTTCAACGCTAACGCGATGATGCTTGCTCTGGCAGCTCCATATAAATATCAGCGCGCGCATGGGGAACTATTTGTGCTGGAAAAGGTTTTTCTCTAAAACCTAATTTAAAATATAAGTTTAATGCAGGCAGTAATTTGCGATTAGACTCCAAGTACAAACCACTGAAGTCTGTCGCCTGATATTGGTTTATCGCCGCCCTTGCTAACTTTTCTCCAATGCCCAACCCCTGATAACCCGCTTCAACACATATTTTTGATAGTTCAAGTTGGTTGGATTGGTTGCTAGTTAGCGCCGCGGCACCAATAATATCTTCGCCAATTCTGGCTAGTAGAATGAACCCCCCTTTTTCAATAATTTGGGATTCAGGATTACTTAAAACTTCATGGTCCATTGATTCAAGATAAAAATATTTATCAAGCCATTCCTTGTTAAGGCGGTAAAAGTCTTTCGCATAACGCTTTTCAAAATGGATAATTTCAACACGGTCTTGTTTGTTCTGTTTTTCTAGCTCTTCTACACGCTCACGCAAAGATTGCTTTTCTAATTCTCGCTCGAGCAGCGCGATATTTTCTAACAAACCATAACCGGAAATCTCAAGTAACCGATTCATGACCGTTTCTTGAAGACGCCAAACGGGCTGTAACTTATCAACTAATTCATAGCCTTGTGGGGTGAGCGCGAGTAAACGGCGTCGTTCGTCACTCGAGTCCGCTTCATGATAAAGCCAACCTTGCGACTCTAACTTTTTACTCATTTGGCTAACAGCAGGGTGAGTTTGCCCTAACATTTCCGCTAATGAGGTAACTGATATCGTTTCGTGCGTTGAAAGTAGTTGTAATATGGGAAAACAGCGAGATTGGAGATTGACACCGCGAGCACGGTAAAGGTCATCGCATTGCTTAAAAATCAGTTCGCTGAGCTTCTTGAAGCGACTTCCAAGTCCTAAAAGTCCTGCGTTTTCAATAGAATGCATTGAAATATCCTTATTATTTTCGTCCTTTTACAACGCCGGAGTTTATTCGTTTATTCATTGAGCAACTTATCAATGTTACAAACACCGGTACCACGTAATTCAACTATAGCTATTAGGAGAAATACGAGTGCATTAATCTCTTGAGGAGATTATCATTTAGTTTACGTAACAACTTACTTAAATTCAAGTTATTCTCAAACCAATTTGAACAAACCTCTGTCACCTGTGTATTTAGCCACTCTGTCGTTCTATATTAAACGCAGAGCACCAGTCGTGACTGAGAAAGCTATATTCTGACGCTATAATGTCAGCAAGAATAAGCGCGCTTGTGTGACAAAAAGCTGAAAAGTCTCCCGCTGTGCCAGGCTGACTGGAGGCCCGTCTTTTCCATTGTCAGCATAAAAACAACCGATCACCTTGTTCTCGACGATTAGTGGTCCCCATACTGCCGATGGTGAGCCCGTTTTATCGATTATTTTTTTGTAGGTCATTCCCTCTTTACGCAGTTCTTCTTGTAACACAACGTCTTTATTGCTCAACACTTTTCGATGAATTTCAGGCACATCGTAAAAGCAATTGAACTCAAACTTAGCTTTCAAGTCGGATTCTTCGCCACTGATAATATGCTTTGCAGTGAATCGACTTTTATCTGGACTGAGCAATGCGACTAGCGCGTTGGAATAGTTTCCACCACGATGAATGCCCTCCAGAACCTGTCTAAGCATCGCGTTTATTTCAGGTGTTTCATGATAACTTGCAGTCAGTTCCTGAATGATGTCTAGTTGAAGCTCTTTATTCACTTCTCTCTCGGGAACTTGAGGCCCGCTGGAATTAGGATTAAGGTCTTTAATTTCCAATTTAAGCCCCATCTGCTGTAAGCTTTTTTGGGCTTCATCCGCAGCCTCAGAAATTTTCTCAGTAATGACTTCTGGTGCTAGTTTTGTATAGCGGGCAATTGACTTGACATGTTTATCTAGTGCTTTCGAATAACCAACTAATTCGCAATCACTCGCCAAACTATAACCGAGTAGCACGCTTCTTAGCGGACTGTTTTCGTCATAATTACCGCTTATCACTTGGCTAATCATCGGTGCGATATTCCAAGTTTTACAAAGCCCCAGCGTTAACTCATTAAAGTAACACCCGATTAATTCTTTTTCTTGGCCATTTGCGAGTGGGTACCGGTTGACCAATTCGAGAAACAGCGCGGATTTCGAATCAAGTCCAGAGTAAACAGAAATTTCCCCTAAACTGATTAGCAAAGCCGAAATAAAAATTTCTTCCGTTGCTTTTTCACCATGCATCATTGCGATTTTCTTCGCTTGAATTGCAGAGTGAAAAGCTCGTGCTAAAAGCGCTTTTAAACTATCACTGGCATTACCTTTCAAAAAAGAATCAATGAGCAAGCAACTTGCACAGACCTCTTTTACTGATTTATGACCCAGCACCATTAAGGCTCGGCTGATCGTTCGAATCGCGCTCCCGCCAGTATTGAAGTGGACGCTATTAGCCAACTTTAAAACAGAAGCCGTTAAATTCGCGTCTTTTAGTATGGTACGGGCGAGTTCTGATGCATGTTTTTGACTGTATGCATCAGCATTGGACAGCGCATCAATACTTGAGCTAAAACTGGGTAAGTTTGATCCTTGAAGAAGTTTTAACCACTGCTCTTTGGTTTTGGGTGGGTTCGCCATTTACAACCGCTAAGAAATTGTTTTCTTAAGTATAGTAAACCTATGGCAAAGTATTGATTTTATTGAGATTTAATCTCATATAGAAACTCAGCCATAGCCGAGTTTCTATTCTATGAGACGTGTTCGAATGAACGACTTTTCGGGCATTAATTCCTAAATAGGACTTGCTCTCGTTGGAACCACCAATTGCAAAGCGCGAGGAGTACACCAGCGATAATGGTTGTCGACAGGAAAATAACCGCAAGCATTCCCATATCAATCGTGCCTTTAAAAATTTCTTTGATCGCCAATGCAACATTGGTGATTGGCACAGACGCCCAAACCCAATCCAGTTTCACACCAGGTAATAACGCTAAAATCAAAGGTAAAAATACGAGGAACATAATCGGAGACATATAGTTTTGTGCCTCCTTAAAGGTTCTTGCATAAATCGAAACACTCAACAGCAGGGAAGCAAAAATCGCCGCTATCGGTACCAGCATGCTAAACATCAGCAAAATGTCGACAACCGAAATATTAGTCAAAGCTTGTAGCACTGATGTTGCATTTGCGCTCGATTCAGGTCCCATCATTGATGAGAAATAAGGACCAAACATTAGCGTCATGATGGCGAAACTCAGCAAACTCAGAAATATCGCTAAAAATGAGGTCGTAAAGATGACTAAGAACTTTGCTAGCACCAATGAGAACCGTGAAACAGGTGTCAGTAGCAAGGTTTCGAGCGTTCCGCGATCTTTTTCACCAACCCCCAAATCAATCGCTGGATACATCGCCCCCGATAAACCAACCAAGATTAAAATGTAAGGTAAAAATGCGCCAAATTTTTCGCCAAACGACTCCCTTTCATTCGCCGTCGATTTTTGCACTAATTTAAGTGGCTTTCCTAACGCTTCGCCTTGCTCTTCTGTCAGCCCTAATTTGGCATATCGTTTAACTAGCTCGATAGTTTTAAGGTCCTCTAAGGCATCGTTAACTCGTTTAAACATAAGACCGCTTGTGGTTGCAGAGTCATTATATTTAAAGTCGATCTCAAGCGTCTCGCCGTTTTCCATCGCTTGGCTCGCCCCATCAGGAATAACCAGAGCAAAACGAATCTTGTTCGTGTTGATCAACTCATCAACATCTGCGCCAGGCTCCAAAGTGATTAAATTAAAATTAAGCGGATCTTCATCACCTTCGGGCTCTCGCAGCAATTCACTTTCAACCTGAGCATAGTTCTGACTGCCAATGATCGCGAAATCTAGAACTTCTTCATTAGCTTTTTTCGCTATCTTAAGTGACAAAGTGAAGAACCCACCTAAAATCACCGGCATGATCAGAGTGGGTAACAAAATAGTGAAAATTAGAGTTTTCTTATCTCGAGTCAACTCCAACATTTCTTTAATGTAAACTTGCAACATTACGCCACCTCCTTGTCGCCGACTAACGAGACAAATACATCATATAAATTGCCATCTGGGCTTTGCGCTTTAAATTCATCAAGAGTTCCTGAGAATTGGGTAATACCATCATTGATGAGCACAACACGATCACACAACTTTTCGACTTCATGAAGGTGGTGCGTTGAAAAGATAATCGGCACCTTTCCTCCCCGATAAGAGTCAATAAAGTCCATTATGGTCTTTGCAGAGATAACATCCAAACCAGTCGTAGGCTCATCTAAAACAATCACTTCAGGCTTATGAATAACTGTCCGCGCAATATTGGCACGCTGTTTCATCCCAGTGGATAATGAATCCGCTTTTTTATCGGCGAAGCTATGGATATCCAGTAAATCAAAGACTGCTTGAGTTTCTTTTTCCAGCGCGGCTTCATCCATTCCATGCAAGCGGCCAAAATACTGCACGTTCTCTCTCACTGTTAAGCGATGGTACAAACTTGTTGTTCCAGACAAAAAACCGATTCTTTTACGCATCGCCAAAGGTTCGGCAACAACATCATCCCCGTTAATGACGATTTGTCCTTGGGTCGGCTGAAGCGCAGTTGAAAGCATTCTTAAGCTAGTCGTTTTACCAGCACCATTGGGTCCCAGTAGGCCGAGCACTTCCCCTGAGTCACATTGGAAACTAACATCTTGCACTGCATTAAACCAATGCCCGTCCTCTCTAACGTCCAGGCTCGCTTTTGGTTTCTTTTTATTTTCCTTGATAGTCTTATTATCCAGGCGAAACCGCTTTTTGAGGTTTTTCACTTCTAACATTAATTAAGTCCCTAATCTGTAAGTGATTGCTATTACGAGAGTATCGCGAATATTACCAATAGTCTGATAAAAATGGCTTTTATTACAGTTAATATTCACAAAAGATTTTGTTAACGGAATTCTATTCTTTTTATTCCTCCTAATCTTAGAGAAAATAAGCAGTGCTTTCGATAACTTAATGCACAAAATCTCAATAATTAGGGAATAACAACAAATTTAGAACGATAAGCTGTAATAAAATCTGAAACTATCAGACTACCCCTGTAATAACCATAAATTAATATTAAAAGGAATACGAAATGGCAGACTCACCTTATGATGTTTCACCAGAAACGGAGAAGACTGAATCCCCTTCTTCACTATCAATTTTAACCAACATAATCACTACGCCAGGAACGGCCTTCTCTGATATGAGAGTAGACTACCCTGTCGCTTTACCCTTGATCGGGATTATTGCTCTAAATGCACTAGTCGTTGTCTTACTCTACGCGAATATCGACTTTGGCTGGTTTATTGAACATATGGTAGAAGCGCAAGGTGGTGACATAAGTAACGCAGAGAAAGATCAGATGCGACAAGGCATGGAGATGATGTCACCGACCTCGATGGGGATTTTCGGTGCGATTTCAGTCGCGATTGTGATGCTTGTTATATTCTGCGCCTATTCTCTTTACTATGTAATCGTTTCAAGCATTACTAATGATGGTTTCCAATTTAAGCAATGGCTTTCTTTTGTCACTTGGACTTCTATTCCTTCACTGATTGGTACCTTAGCTTCGATGGTTGTTGTTTTTATGTCTAGCAACGGACAAATATCGCCGGAGACACTTAACCCACTTAGTTTAAACGCGCTATTTTTTGACTTTAACGCTATGGAAGGTGTGGGAAATATTTTAGCAAGTACTGACATTTCAATTTTTTGGTCTATCGCACTAATGACAATTGGCTATGCAAAATGGACCGAGAGCAGTATTGGAAAATCGCTCGGTATCGTTTTAGTTCCCTATGTAATTTACTATGGAATTCGCATTTTAATGCTCTAATAATTTAGGATAAGTAATGAGAAAATTCGTAATTTTTTCAATCTTGCTTTTGGTCGTCATTGGCATTCCGGTAAGCAAAAAGTACTTTAAAAGTGAAGGTATGAAAGAAGTCGAAACCGAATTAGTTTCGACTCATACTATCAAAGCTTCCATACTAGCCTCAGGCCAACTAAAGCACGAAGAAGAAATCAAACTGACCTCTGAAGTCATTGGTCGAGTCAGTAAGTTACATATTCAAGAAGGAGACTCGGTTTCCCGTGGCCAATTAGTATTAGAGATCGACGATGAAACTTTCGCGGCTTCAGTCGAGCAACAACAAGCGGCTGTTGATCAACAAAGAGTTGCGATCGAAAAGCAAATGATGGTTGTCGACAATTTGAAAAAACAATGGAAACGAAAAACGCAACTGTTTAATCAAAAACTACTCGATACCGATGCTTACGATGCTATTACACACCAATACCAAGTCGCGAAAGTCGATTTAAAAGCAAGTCGTGAATTACTTAAGCAAGTCGAAGCTCGTCTCGACCAAGCGCGCGATCAACTATCCAAAACAAAAATAGTCTCGCCGATCGATGGGGTGGTCACGTCCCTCGATATTAAAGAGGGAGAAACAGCGATATCGAGTACTACAAATATTGCCGGTTCTTCGCTGATGACAATCGCTAATCCGCAAAGTATGTTAGCTGAAATTAATGTTGATGAAGCCGACATCGCCAACGTACAACTCGGCCAACAAGCTGAGATTATTGCAATTTCTTTTGCGGACACTCCGCTTGTTGGCCAAGTAGAATCTATCGCGTCAAGTGCAAAACGGGCTTTAGGCAGACAGAGTTATAGCTTCGCAGTCAAATTAAAGCTTGCCGAAGACAATCAACTTAACTTAAGACCTGGTATGAGCTGCCGAGCTGAAGTATTTACTCAGGGAGAACAAGCGTTACTAGCAGTACCGATTAAGGCGGTTCAAACTGTGGAAGACAACGACAATGACTTAGTCGAAAATTTTGTCTTTATTGCCTCAGAAGGCGTTGCTAAGAAAACCCCTATAAAAGCCGGCATCTCTGACGATAATTTCCAACAAATATTAGAGGGTATTCAGCATGGTGCAACTATCATTACCGGTCCTGATAAAGTCCTTCGTCACTTACGCGATGGCGATAAAATAAAAATTATCGAACTTACACCCAATACAGCAAGTTTATAAGAAACTATGAGCCTCATTTTACTCGAAGACATCTGCAAATATTATTATATGGGTGACCAACAAGTTAAAGCGCTTAGCCATATTAACTTAACGATAAAGCCTAATGAGTACATCGCCTTTATCGGCTCATCAGGCTCCGGCAAATCGACAATGATGAATATTTTAGGCTGCCTCGATAAACCAACCAAAGGACGCTACTTACTCAACGAAAAAAATGTCTCGACGCTCACGCAAAATGAATTAGCCGACATACGAAACAAAGAAATCGGTTTCATTTTTCAAAGCTTTAACTTACTACCACGTGCCAGTGCGCTAAATAATGTGATGCTACCTTTAGTCTATAAAGGTATTCCTTTGAACCTACGCAAAAATTTAGCGAAAGAAGCCTTAGAAAAAGTCAACTTAGCCGACAGAATGGATCATATTCCGAGCGAACTTTCTGGAGGCCAAAGGCAACGTGTAGCCATTGCAAGAGCCCTTGTGACTCAACCATCGATTCTTCTGGCAGACGAACCCACAGGTAATCTCGATAGTCAGACCACTCAAGATATCATGACCCTTTTCGATGAACTTCACAATGAGGGACAAACGATCATCATGGTAACTCATGAAGATGATATCGCCGAGCATTGCCACAGAGTTGTCAGACTCAGTGACGGCCAAATCGTCGAAGACTACGAAAACGAAAGGAAGCTTGCCAATGTTTAGTTTAATCGAAAGTTTTCGCAGCGCTATTAGCTCTGTAAGAGCTCATGGATTTAGAAGCTTCCTAACTACCTTGGGCATTATTATCGGCGTTAGCTCAACAATTGCGGTGGTTTCTGTCATTCAAGGGTTAAGTTATTCAATCAATCAACAATTTGAGGGGTTCGGTTCAAACTCTATTTCAGTGAGGTCTTTCACACCGAGAAGCGAGCGTTTAAAAGGAAAAATCGCAAGAATCACACCACAAGATGTAGAACGAATCCGCGAAGGTGTTGAGGGTGTCGAACATATTACCCCGACCCTTGGCTCAAACGTTGGTGGAACCAGTTCGATTAAATACAAAGGTATAGAAGCCTTTGGTCAAGTCGCTGGTTCGACTTACACCTATCAAGCAGTTCAAAACATCGATATCAAACACGGTCGATTCTTATCCTACAGCGATAACCAAACACGGCGAAAAGTTGTCGTTATCGGTGAAAAGCTTCGTGAAGATTTATCATTACCCAAGAATCCAATCGGTGAATATATTTTTTTCGCTGGTGAATGGCTTAAAGTAATTGGCTTAGCAGAACCCAAAGGATCATTTTTTGGATTTAGTCAGGACAATTTTGCCGTTGTTCCGTACAGCACGATGCAAAGCTTGAACGGCAACTTATTAGAACCAGATATTTTCGTCCAGTTGCAATTAAAGAACTTAGACAACTTAGAACAAATAAAAGGCAAGATTAAGCGGATATTAAGAAAAGAACATCGATTAAAGCCAGGTGAAGATGATGACTTTAAAATTGAAACGCCGGAACAATTAACGTCTGGGATATCAGACGTTATCAGCATGTTAACGATAGTGCTGGGTGGGATCGTCAGCATCTCGCTCATAGTCGGTGGTATAGGTATAATGAATATCATGTTAGTTTCGGTAACCGAGCGAACTCGTGAGATTGGTATTTGCAAAGCAATCGGCGCAAAACGCCACCATATTTTGTTGCAGTTCTTGATTGAAGCGGTGGTTCTCTCATTGCTTGGTGGAATCATCGGCATTCTTCTTGGTTATGGACTCGGCATGCTAGCTTCCGCATCAATTCCCAACTTTCCGCCGGCTAATGTCCCTTTATGGGCAGTCGGAATAGCCTTCGGTTTTTCCGCCGGTGTTGGAGTCTTATTTGGAATTCTACCTGCGGCTAAAGCGGCCAACCTAGATCCCATTGAAGCACTACGATACGAATAGTTGAAATATCGAATAGTAGAATAATGTTTGTTGTGCGACATAGGTCAGAATAAAGCATTGAGCCGGTAAACGCGGAAAAAGGCTACTGCATCGAGATTCAATTAATCAGACTTCAATTGTTAAGCACGTTTTGGGTATTGGTTATCGGTTATTAGCAAGCCTCAGCAAATTACTTGTTAATTCATTTTTTCCGACAATTTAAATTTCTCGGAGCATATAACTAAGTTTTTACCGGCACAAACTCGCCTTAGTTACCTTGTAAAAAACGCATTATTGTCAGCATTCAGGCGGTTAAACTATTGCTTAGTTGCTGAGTTGCTTAATTGATAAATTGATAAATTGATACAAAATAGCTTAATCTACTTGCTACGCAGGATTGACTTGGAGATCAAGAAGCAATTAAAAGTCTTGGGCTATAAACCGAAGTATCGATAATCAGCAGCGATAAATAGGTTATTGTCGAGTTGAGTGAAAAAATAGTGCCGTTTAGTTCAAAAATGTTTTATCAAGGGTGACATATAAAAGCGAAGAAAGTATCAGCTTATGAAACAAAAAAGCTGGCATAAGCCAGCTTTTTTTCTCTAGTATTAAACCGAATTAACACTTGTCGTTCTTCTCACGATCTTTGACATAAGCAATCCAAGCATTCGCTCTTTTACGCCAATTTTTATATTTTGTCGCATCTTCCAAAGTACGAATTGCTGTTTTACATTGTCCGAGATTCGCTTGTGCACTACCTTTGGTGAACAATACACGACCTTTATCTTTAACGCCTTTCGCTAATGCTTTGTCTAGCGCTTTGATAGAGTCACGATAACTTTCTTTTTCCAAATAAAGTTCCGCTTGAGTCACAAATTCTTCGCCATCCTTGTCGGCTTCAGCGGTCTTACCATAAGCAACAATGGCTTTATCAACTTCTTTACTCACACGATAGTTCGCAGCAATTGATTTCCAGTTCTTGACTTCAGGTTTAACCAATCCTTTATCCATGCCTTCTTCTAAGATTTCAGCAGAACGATAAGGGATTTCTTGATAAGCAAACAAAGCTGATAATGTTTTGTAGTCATTTTCAGTTTCGAAACCACCTTTCAAGTACAACATCTCCATGAGCGCTAAAGACTCTTTCACTCTATCCATTGATAAATAAAGCGTGGATAATTGTCTCCAGTATGATTTTTCTTCGGGAAAGTAGTTAACCATTTCCTTTAGAATTTTCGCAGAACCCGCTAAATCTTTTAGTTCATAATGTGCAACCAAAAGCAGATTATGGTATTGCTTCTTAGGTTTCTTCTCGACTCTAACCGCATTCCAAGCTGGGCAAACTGCTTCGCGGTATTTACCGTCTTCAGCAGCCATTACAGCCATTAAAATGTATGGTTTAGGGTCTTCTTTATTGGACTTTGCTAACCATTCCTTCGCCAGACGAGCAGCGTTTGCTTTCTTACCCACTGAGTAGCTAAGACTTGCCGTGTTAAGACGAACCGCTTGGAGTTGCTCGTATTGCAAATTGCCTTCACCATACTGAAGTGCATTCTCAAAATGTGGCAAAGATGCATCATAGTTGTTTTGTTGGGCATAAGCTGACGCCAAGTTCATGCTTACTACCGCTTTGATGTAATTATCGCCAGTGTTGTCGAAAATACGCTGAAGCATCTCAATCGCTTCATTGTAATTTCCTTCAGCCATTTGCTCCAATGCGCGCGTTTGTCGTTTGTATATCTTTTCCGGCATACCACGAATTGGCGCTTTTGGAATTTGGAAATTTGGGTTAACGAGCGATTTACAACTTTTGGTTAAATCAGTTTTCGGTACAGCCGACACTGTAAGTGGCGCAACCAAACCGACCATCGCAAAAGCTAATACCTTAAATTTTGATAACTTAATCATATTAATTAACCCTTACTCGCCTAGTTTGAATTCCATCGTGTAACGCATATTCGGCTGCTCTACTGCCTTTCCGTCGATGACTTTTGGCTTGAACTTCCATTTGAATATGGCTTTACGCGCGTCACGTTCGAAAACGCGTTTGGGCTTTGCGTCAATAACTCTGATATCTTTTGGCGACCCGTCAGGCGAGACAGTGAATTCAAATCTAACCCAACCTTCGATACCTTCCATAGCCGCTTTACGCGGGTAGCGAGGCTCAATAATTACCATCGGGATAGCATCACCATCAGACAAACCTGATGCACCAGCATTGCCCAAATAAGTACCTGTATTAACGCTCATATCGAAGTTATCAAGATTCAGATTAAGCGCCTTAGTTGGCTTTTGAATTTTGGCAACTTTTCGTACTTGCGGTGGTGGTGGATTCTTTGGTGGTGGTGGATTCTTTGGTGGTGGTGGCTTCTTTGGCAACCGTCTGTCACGGACACGCAAGTCTTCTTCTGGCGCTGCGATAACAAACTCAACCAAGTTCTCTTCGATTTTTGGTGGCGCTTTAAGTTCTGATTTGATCAAGAATGCCATAAGCACAAACAGACCAAATGTAACTCCACCGCCAATACCTAAACCAATAATTAATCTTTGCATATTACTTCTCCGCTGCTACAGAGATATTTTTGACGCCCGCAGCTCTCGCTGCGTCCATAACGTCTAGCATAATCCCTGATTTTGCTGCTACGTCAGCCTGAATAACAATACTGCTTTCAGGATTCTCTAGTAACATCGCTTCAACTTCAGTACGAACATCTTCCTTTTTGACTTTCTTCTTCTGCATATAGATTTCACTGTTTGCAGTGATACCTATAAAGATATTCGCTTTGGGTTTTTTCTCAGCCGTCAAAGCAGTTGGTTCCAAAACTTTAACGCCAGATTCCTTAACGAATGAAGTCGTAACGATGAAAAAGATAAGCATGATAAAGACGATGTCGAGCATCGGCGTCATATCAATCGCGGCTTCTTCTTCTTTTGGCCGTAAATTCTTTTTTGCCATTTAACTCTGGTCCTAAAAGTTAATGATGAGGCATGTGATCAGCAAGTTCTTGAGCGTGAACGTTCGCTGAGTACTCTAACCTCGAACTAATAAATAAACCGGATAGTGCCGCAACCATTCCCGCCATAGTCGGTATAGTTGCCTGGGTGATACCGGCTGCCATCAGTCTTGCGTTACCTGTCCCAGAAAGAGCCATAATTTCAAATACGTTCACCATACCCGTAACCGTGCCCAACAATCCGATCATGGGACAAATAGCTACAATAGTTTTGATTACTAGTAGACCAGAATGAAGTTTTTCCTTCATCTGAGAAATCCAAGCTTCTCTAATTCTGTGAGCATGCCAAGAAGTCGTGTCTTTACGCGACTCCCATTTAGCGACCAACAACCGTGCTTGCTTCGGATAAGTAAACGAAAAGTACCATAACCTTTCGATAATCATCGACCACATAAACACGAGCGCTGCTGCGATAAACCACAAAACGTCGCCCCCGGCTTCTAAGAACCGGGAGACTGTGTCAAATAGTTCCTCAAGAAATAGCATTAATTATGCTCCTGATTCTTCTTGATGCTGCGCAATTAAACCAGTGCTTTGCTCTTCTAGCATGTGAACCAGACCTTTAGAGATACCCGATACAAAGCTGTGAGCTAGGATTAATGGTAGAGCTGCAACGATACCAAGTACGGTTGTAATCAATGCTGACGAGATACCGCCTGCCATGATTTTCGGATCGCCTGTTCCGTAAAGCGTGATGCTTTGGAAGGTTTCGATCATACCTGTAACAGTACCAAGTAGACCCATAAGTGGTGCTACAGCAGCGAATACCTTGATTATGGTGATACGTGTTTCAATCTTAGGTGTTTCTTTCAATACTGCTTCGTCAAGTTTCAACTCTAGGTTCTCTACGTCGTCATCCTTATTAGCTAGATAAACGGCCATAATACGTCCTAAGGGGTTATTTCCAGGCGTAGAAGATTTAGCTTGTGCTGCCATTTTACCGCGAAGCGCCATTAGCGTGATTAAACGCTCAACAACGATGAGTAAACCAACTAATAAAACAACACCAATTGCAGTACCAACTGGTCCAGCGTAGTTTTGAACACGCTCAGGCCAAGATTCACGCTTAACTTCTTGCGTTAAGATACCGCCGCGCGATGGATCAAGCGCTAACGCTTCGAATCCTGCAGTCGCACCTTGGAAGTCGTCGATAAGGCTTGTGAAACGCGCATGAGGTGCTCTCGTTAACTGCTTGATGTCTTCGCCATCAAACACAAGATACTCGCCAGAAGAAATTAAGTTGAACGCACCAACACGAACGATGTCGCGAGGTTCTTTTCGACCTTCAGTATTGATAATGTCAGTTTTGAACTTAACAACTTTGCCTTGTTCAGTCATTTCGTTTTGCATTTCTACCCACAAGCTTCTGATCTCTGGAATCTGTGGGAAAACTTTCGCTTGAGCGAGTTGCTCTAATTTTTGATGACGATTAGGGAACTGTGCAGAAACCATAGAACGTTTCAAGCTCGATGCGGTGTTACCAGCGCGTTGACGAACCACACCAATCATCTCACCTAAAGAACCCGCTTTAAGGAACTTTTGCTCTTCAAGCTCTGCAAGCTTCTTATCATTAGCTTCGTATTGGGCTTTCAAACGATCGGTACGAGCTTCTTCTCGTCTCTGCTCGTCTTTTGCCGCATTCAACAATGCTCTTTGATTGTTTCTTTCACGCAAGAAACGCGCTTCACGCTCTTTGTTGAAGTTATCTTGCTTGATTTTGTTTTCTTTAACCAATTTTAACAACTGATCAAGAGTCTCAGCTGCAGGCTTTTTAACAGCGCCAGTTGGTTGTTGCTCAGCTGCTACTGCCGAGAATGTTGTGCCCGCTAGTACCGCGGCGATCAATAGATTCTTAATTTTCATTTTATTGAGCCCCTTTCGCTGCAGGTACAGGTAATTTGATTAGGTTGTTACTCGCTTGTTTGTTAGCCATTTTAATACCTTGTTCAATTGAACGAATGTATTCGCTACCAAGTTCTTCCCAACGATTAGTATCTGTATTCCAGAAACCCGCTTGCGAGCCATCGAGTGTCAAGTAAACAAGTAAAACGCGACCGAATCGTAAAAACTCAACCTGCTGGTCACCTTGTCCTGATGTAATGTCACCTGTGTAAGACTCGAAACTATCACCGTATTTAATTTCGTCTTCATATGCAGCAAGAATCGTACGATATTTTTCCGCTGTCGGGACATCAGCACGAAGCATGTTGTTTTTCAGACGGTTCACACGATCTAAACGATCTTGTTTTTTGAAAGGTAAGTCGAGTTCGATGAATCTTTCTAGTGAAGCAATCATCTCATTCATTAGCGGGACTACACCGCGCTCTGTCTCATCGATAGTATCGATTTCTTGCTGAATGGATTGCATTTCTTTTTCTTGAGAAGCAATCAATTGTTCCAATTGATTGTTGTAAATTTTCAAACTTTCGATGACACGAAGTGTTGATTTGTAGTCAGCAGCCATTCCCATGGTTTGCTCAGCAAAACGATCAATTTTTTGTTGTGACTGAGTGGATGCTGTTGCGATTTGAGTTTCAATTCTGATCGACTCATCAAGCTTCTGTGTTGCATTGGCAGTGAAAGCAGTAAGCACTGCAGTCATCCCAACCAACATTGCTTTAAGTTTTGTTGTTTTATTGCGATTAAGCATATTGTTTCCAAACTTATCTAAGGGTTAAAAACAAATCGAAATTGATAAGAAAATCTATTTTCCTGTCTTTTTCGCTACGAGATCGGTGTTTTAGTTGTTGTTAAATGTGTACTTTTTATGAGCACGAGGTAAGGTTGCGAAGCTCTCACGTACACAATAGTGTGGACTATAGACGGAAAATATACTTGAGTCAATCGGTTATAGAGATTTTAGAAACGCCTTCAAAGTTTGAAATTTACGACCTTCACAATTCGTATGTATGCTTTTGATTATTAAAGGTATTTTCACAATTAAACATTGAAAAAACTGGTAAAAATTCAATATTATTTATTAAATCTACTTTATTTGACCCTTTTCCATAATTTAAGACGTTTTTAATGGTTTCGTGGGTAGTCATTTTCTCTACCAGAGTCTTTTAACGAATATTTTTAATTAATCGTAGTGATATCAACTAATTAGCTAAGCTTTGTAAACAATATCATGCATTGACCTTACAGATCGACTTAAAACTTTTCAACAAGTGGTGGAAAGAAAGATTAAAATGAAGCGAACAGGTCCAATGAGTCAATTCGATTATAATGGATAGGTTTTACGACAATATGACGAATAATTGCGTTTAATTTTTAAAATAACTGAATCAATTGCTTAAAAATTATTCTATTCATTTCGACGATTTTATTTAAAATATCTATACAAAACCTAATATCTATTTTTCTGTCTTTGATAACCTGAAGGTGGTTCAAACCCAATATCAAAAACGATGATCATTTTTTCTTCATCACCAAAATGGGGATGAGCGTAATGTTGCATACTTCCAGGAAAAATAACGTTACTACCATTCTTCGGCTGTATCGTATGATCATAAGCAAACGATTTTAATTTCGGATAAGTTGAAGCCAAGTTGGGATTGATAAACGTTATCGCCGCTTCCGGAGAGGGCCTTTTCGGCACTTTTACATAATAAGTAAAAACACAACTGGTATCTCGATGAAAATGCGGGGCTTGATAAGAATTAGCGGGATAAATTACAGCCCAACTAGAATGAATCACGTAAGTCGATCCTGGAACAGGAAACCCTGCGATCATTTGATGTTTTTGCATATGGGCTTGAATCGCAGGGTGAAAGCATTGATTCATGAACGATTGCCACATCGGGTCGTTTTCCAAGTACTCATGTAACACAATATCGGGCTGGTAGCCCATAAATGTTGTGGTATCTGCAGCTTCACATTTATTCGCAATTGATTTATCGAGTTTCATCTTAGAAACAAGATCGTAAAAATACTGGTTTTCAGGCCTATCACCGTGTTCAACTTTAGAGACCACTGTTGGAAATAAAAGTGAAGTTTCGATATTTACCTTTGAGTTCACAGACTACTCCGAATAAAACTATCTAATTGAATGCTGGGATTGTGAGTAAGCTACCACATATAGAATGTGTTAATTACATACTTAGGGTTAGATATTGGTGGCTTAGCCGTATGAATATACATCCAATAAGGTGGAAACATGACTAAAGAGCCGCGCTTAGGCTTCACTGAAATATCTAAATCTACAAAAACGGTTTCTCCGCCTTCCTCAACATCGTTTAAATACCACAGATAAACTAAAAAGCGATTGGATTCGGGACCATATGCGTCCATATGTGGAATGAATTGATCCGTTCCCACATCGTAACGTTTTAATCGAAAAGGATAGATGGCATTAGGGTTCGGTAACGGCGGTTGAATATTACAATCGTTCTCGTAAATGGATTTATACTTTGCCATTTGCGCTGCAACCGTATTCTTCGACGTATCACTCATAATAGGCATCAAGTTTAACTCGACCCAACGGCTGTCCTTACCAAGGTGAGCTTGATGTGCACCGCCATTTATCTGATGATACTCTGATTTAGCCTCAAACAGATCAACCAGATCATCACAGACTTTTGAATCTAAAGCATTGTCGTAGACACGAATATAATCGATTAACTTTTGCACTAAAACTTCACTACTTTTTAGGTTTAACTATTAGCTTGATTCTACCCCGAAGCGCTTCGGTATGACAGTCTTATCATTGATCCAACTCAATACAAATAATCGTTTTAATGGCAAAAAACATAACCGCATAATTTGAAAGGACCAATCGAAGATTGTGAACATTCTGACCTGAAGATTGCGAGCATTCAGACCTTAGGATAGAATAATCCCTTCAAAAAATAATCCAGAATCAGAAAATGTTTTCCAAAACAAAACAAAATAAAATCGAGTTCTTTACAGACTTTGAAGGATTACTTGATACACCACCTCAACCAGCGAATCGTTTTTATCCCGATTGGTTTAAAAAAACCGCTGCTTCTCACTCAATTCCGCCGACCCAAAAGTTTCCGCTCGGTATCAGTGAAGCGCTAGGCTTGTCCAATGTCAATGTGACCGTTAGGCGTTGTCCTGGAATCATTTCGCTCTTATCGGAAGGTTATATTGTTCCGCTTTGGAGCGATCATGTTGTTCAAGTAAGGCCGAACACTATCAATGCGTTTGCCGCAAATCATTCCGGTGGTATCAGCCTACATAGCCAGCAAAATCAATATAAAACAATGCCTCTTCCAGAAGGTTATTATCCTGATGCGGTAAAATTTACAAACCCTTGGAAAGTTGTAACCCCAAAAGGTTGGTCAGTATTAGTGATGGCCCCTTTCTACCAATTTGAAAATCGTTTTCAAGTATTACCTGGTGTGGTCGATGCGGATAGCTACCACCACATTCATGTTAATACGTTATTTAAATCAGCACCTGCAGATCATCAATTAAAAATGGGAATGCCGTTTATACAAGTTATTCCTTTTGAGAGAAAAGCCTTAGAAATGGAGGTTAGACATTCAACCGACCAAGACAAAAAACGAATTGAGAACTTAAGATTTAAAATGGACAAGTTCTTCGCAAAGAACAAGGCAATAAAATCAGAGAGTCAGGATTGAGCTGTTAAAACACGCATTAAAAAAGGCGTAGAAATTACGCCTTTTTTAGTTTTACTTATTAAGCTTTTGACGCTTCGACAACTCTGGCAATGATTTGCCCATCCTCATCACGATAAATTAAATCACTTTTAGTAATCGTTAAATCAGTCGCTATCAAGTCACTTATTTGCGTTAATTTCTCAGTAGTTAACGCGTTTTCAAGTAACGCGTTTAAGCGCGCTTGATGCATATTGACTTGTAACTCGAGCTCCTCTATTTTCTGTTTTACTTCCTCAAAAGGTAAGTGATCCATATTTTCAATTGTATGATAAATCACATCAACCAAGTTAACGGCAAAAAACGCTGATTTTGTTTCTTCAAAGTATTTGTGCAGTTTTTTAATGAGATCATTGTAGTTACGATTATGCTTCTTATACTCGGAATAAAGTGATGGTGACGGAGAAGCTAATCTTTGGTGTTTTAATTCGATTTGCTTGTGTACGTAAGTAAATAAATTTATTTCATTCTTGAGCCAATCAATTTCATTCACTTCGGCCTGCGCAGAGTTGTATAAGATACTACCTACTTCGTGACAAATTAGTGTTAGCTTCCCGCCTGGAGATAGAACACTAGTCAACTTACTGATAGTTTTCTCAATGTCCGTATATTCGATAGTAAACTGAGAAAAGATAAAATCATAGTTTTCGTTTTCTGAGAGCGTTTCGATTGGCTGCTCTGCGATAACTTTTACTGTGGTTTGCGCGGTTGATTTGAAGGCGTCATTTTCTTTATCGATCTTTGCGCCATCAACCGCAGTTAAATTGGCGTTTTTGGCGAACTGTTTAAACACCTCAACAAGTCGACCATTGCCCGTACCAACTTCAAGTAAATTATGACCGTCTTGAACTTCGTTAAATTTAAACTCCCAATAGCGGAGTAACTCTTTAAACTTTGAATCTGTATCAACAATTGCTGTGTTATCGGACATCCAATAACTTGACCAAATATCTTGCTTACTCATCATACTACCTTTTTAAACTCGATTGCCGTACCGACATTGTGAGCATTTTGCTCTAATTCTTTAATAGAGACAATTTCCAATTGATTGTTTTTGAGACACTCGATTAGCGCTTTTTGGGATTCATCACTTAATATCGAATCGAGAAAATCTTTCAATCGAATGATATTAAATTGCAGTGCTTGCTCAGCATTTTCTAGACGCTCAAGTGTGACTTTTGGACCAAACTTATTCATTTGTGCTAAAAACATGTCTAATGCTTTTAATGTCTCAGCCAGCAAAATATTATCGTTGTCTGACTCCAATTTTTTGTTCAGCTTGGTAAATGCGCTCCTGAGCCGTCGATCAGCATTATCAAACGCTTTATGACTCTTAATATCTGACGTTCCACGCAAAATTACTTTTACAAAATCTTGCGCTAAATTAAAAATCTTCGATTGTTTTATTTCCTTTGCCTGGTTCAATTGAAGCTGAACACGTTGTTTGACAAAAGAGTTTTGAGTGTGACAAACAAACAATCCTCGCCCTGCCGAAGCGAGTAAATTTGAAATTCTAGCGATAGCTTTAGACCAGTCAGAATACTCTATTCCGTATTGACTCGTTATTACATTAAACTCATTTTCCTCAAATTGAAAACTCTCTACCGGAGAATCTCCTCGCAATTCAAAGGAAACATTATCAGTGGTTTTGCGATCACTGGTGATTGATGATGCATCAATTCCCAGAATCTTTGTTTCAGCTTTGCAATTTTTTCTGGCCTCTAGCGCGATATTAGCGATAGCCCCACTGCCAGTTGCCACGTCGAGAAGCGACATAGATGTATCTTCGAAGCTCTCAAAGAATGCTAACCAGGTTTCTTTAATAATACCTGAGTAACCACCCTGTCCTCCCAGACAAGATTCAGTTGCTCCCGTATCCCAATACGCCTTCCAGGAGTCTTTTTTTAAATCCTTATTCACACTCATTTTTTCTATAAATCACTGTTCTAAAAAAAAGTCGGGCTACAAAGTAGCCCGACTTAATTTGTTGCTAACTATTCAGACTTAATTAAAAGTCATGAGTTAGACGTAAGAACCAACCTTGACCGAATAGACGGTAAGTAGATGGATCTGTACTTGCGTTGAAACCTGAATCGATGAAAGGTGGTTCTTCATCAGTCAAGTTAGTGATACCGACAGTAACACGAGTTCCGAAATCAGGAATTGTGTAAGTACCAACTAAGTCATGATAAATCTGACTATCAACTTTGTAACAAGTAGCGATGTCTGTTGCATCAACAGAACATGGTGGCTCACCATTAACACCGAAGAAAGACAAGTTCTGGTAGATTGAACCGATGAAGTCTAGTGAGTAGCTCACATTGAAATCACCCATTGACCAATCAACAGCAAGTTGCGCTTTGTCTTCAGGGAAAGCACCGCCGATAGTTACATCGTCAAATGTACCAGCTAGTTCCCATGGCTCTGCAGTAGCAGATTCAAACTCAGTACGGTTATCTAACATTGAGTACAATAAGTTGAATCTCCAAGAACCGATGTCAGTTTCCATTGAGTAACGGAAGTTCCAGTCGATACCGCTCGCTTCACGACGACCAAGGTTTTGGTTGTTCGCAGCGATTGAGTCAATTGCACCACCAGGGAAACGAGTGATTGTTGAACAGTCACCGTTGTTCGCACAGTTCGCTAATAGCGTACCTGCAGAAAGTGATGAAATGATGTCATCAACTTCGATATCCCAGTAATCAACTGTAACACTGAAGTTTTCGATGAAATCAGGATTCCAAGCAACACCAACTGTTAGCGACTCACCAGTTTCAGGATTAAGATCTGGGTTACCACCAACACGTGCACGTAATTGCGAATCAGATTGGACCCAACCACCGTCTGCTACGCCTGAAGCGATACAGTTAGCTTGCTGAGTAGCATCTAAGTTAGCCCAGTTAGCTTGGTTACATGGATCTTGAACTTGTGGGAAAGCGTCACCTGCAGGAGAGAATAACTCACCAGTACTTGGCGCACGGAAAGATTCACCAACAGTCGCTCTGATTAATAAAGTGTCAAGAGGACGGAATTTAACACCGAATTGAGTAGAAGTAGCGCTACCACCGATGCTGTAGTCATCGTCACGAACACCTAAGCTTAACTCTAACTCGTCAATTACAGGGAAAATGAATTCCGCGAAGATAGATTGGTTAGTTACAACACCACCAACACCTGCACCAGTATTACCAGTTACAGACTCTGTTTCTTTACCTGAATCAGGCTCGAAATCAGTTTTAAGTTTTTGATGCTCGAAACCGAAAGATACGCCAGCTGTACCACCAGGAAGTTCAAACATTTCACCAGTAACGAAACCGTTGTAGATTTCTTGCTCTGTAGTGAACTGATCAACAAGAGTAACCTGGATGTAATCAAGCATTTCTTGAGTAACAGTACCGGTATCACCGAATAAGTTCAACGATACACAGTCTGCGATTGGCGCTGTCGGCGTACCACACACTACGTTACCTGTAGTCGCATCTAGGAACGATGGTCCTAATGCTAGAGATAAACGCTCACCTGAGTATTGACCAAAATCTTGGTCAGTACGGTGACGGTAACCGTAGTTGTAGCTTAGCTCATATTCCCAAGTTTCAGTTAAGTAACCGTTGATACCAGCAACATATTGGAACTGAGTAACGTCTTGAGTGAAGATACGAGCACTTTCAGCCATACGACGACGTGAACGGATGATGTCTTCGTTGAATGGGTTGTAGTAGTTTTGACCCGAGATACCGTTTGCAGTACGAACGAAAGCACCAGTTGCGTCTAAAACGTCAACTTGATAGCCAGGATCGAATTGTGTGTCGTATGGTACAGGAGCAAGCTGCTGTTGAGAGATACGTTGATTAACACGCATTTCAGTGAAGAAAGTGTGATTTTCGTTGATCTCATAATCTGCTTCGAAGAACAAGTTAGTTCTTTCGTAAGGTGTTTGCAAATAGTTAACAGGCGCATAGTTGTATGAATCATTGTTTGGATCAAGGAATGAACCGTTGTAACAACGATAGTTAGCCGTGTTTGAACCATCAGCAAAACGGTCAGTAGTTACAGAACCACAACCAGCAAGTGCTGTAAATGCAGTGTTACCGTTTAAGTTGAAGTTACCTTGTTGGATTCTAGAAGAACCGAACGAAGATAAGTTGAAGTTAACCGGATCTTGCGATTGTAATAATGGACCAAACTGAGCTAATGAATCAGGGTCAATGAAGAAGAAACTGTTCTGCATGAAGTCCCAAGGAGTTTCCGATTGGAAAATACCTTCTTGCTTCGACCAGTCGATACCTAATAGGTAGTGACCACGGTCAGAATCAGAACCAACAACCAAGCTGATTTGGTCTTGCTTACCAGCGTCAGTGTTAGAGAAATCAGAAGTTTGAGCAGTAAGCTCCATACCTGTGAAATCTTTACGAGTAATGATGTTTACAACACCAGCAATCGCGTCAGAACCGTATACAGCAGAAGCACCGTCTTTCAATACTTCAACTCTTTCGATCATTGCAGCTGGGATTGTTTGGAAGTCACCGCCGTCAGGAGTACGACGACCGTTAACCAATGTTAACGTTCTGTTCAAACCACGAAGGTCGATAGTTACAGCACCGTTACCACCATTGTTGATAGTAGTGCTTAATGGAGAACCAGTAACTTCTGGTAGACGTTGTAATAACTCACCAACGTTAGTCACACCAGTACGCGCGATGTCTTCGTTAGTGATGATAGTAACGGGATTTGCACCTTCAATGTCAGTTCTCTTAATACGAGAACCTGTGATGGTAACCCGCTGTTCTGATGCTTCTTCCTCTTCCTCAGCAGCATAAGTGTTTGGTGCAACGACCAAAGACGCAGCAGCTGATGCAAAGAGTGCTGTGCGCACAGCTTTAGCAATCGGATTGCGTTTATCTAATGTACTCAATTTTATTTCTCCCTGGTTGTCATGGAGGTTGTTATTTAAGATAAATTTCGGCCTATCGTTATACTCGACAAGTCCCAAATTTTTCTATGTTGGCCTTACGGCCTGATCTGCCAAGTCCGATACTAACCGTAATCAATCTCGCAGGTCAACATTTTGTTTAAATTTTTATTTTACCCAAATATCCTTGATTTATGCCGCCTGCAGAGGAGTTTTAGAATTTTTTTTGAGCGTTTTTTAATCGATTTGTAAAAAAAAATTATCACATCCGACCATTGTTTTTTAATGAACATCCGGGCTATTTAAGGAGGCATCAAGTATCGCTAGCATACAGACGGTAAGCCTTAGACGAAGGTATGATCACTTGTCAGTAAATTCGCAGGGGCTAGCTAAATTAGCCGATTATTGCGAACGGTTTAAAAACTCAAATAGCTACCGTATTCATAGCTAACTGACTGTAAACAAACACATTTATTGAGAATTATTCAAAAACAATAAATTCAACAAATTCAATCTATTTGGACATAAAAAAAGCCGCGAACAAGTCGCGGCTTTCGGATTAAAGCTTGATGCTTCAATTAGTGAGTGTATCTTCTACGGAATAGTAGAGGGATACCTAGCAATAGCAAGATACCCATGCTACCAATACCACTACTCTCCTGTTCTTCACCTGTAACCGTGATAGTTACTGTATCAGAAGAATTAAACTCACCATCGTCTACTGACAATTGGAAGGTGTAAGTGCCATTCGCCATGTCAGCAACATCTAAGTATGCTTTTAGTGAGTTACCACCACGAATAGTAACAGTCTCGCCGCTGATTTGCTGCCAACGATAAGCCAGTCGATCAGTATCGTAGTCCACGGTATTCACCGCATCCAACGTAATCTCATCAACATCAGCTCGGTCGTAAGTAACATCTTCACCAGCGTTAGCGATAGGTGCAACATTGGTCAATTCAACCTGAGTGGCCGCTACAGTCAATGTTGAAGTCCCCTCCATATCAGACTCAACGCTAACTTCTGGCGCTGCTGACTGACCTGAATAGGCCGCTTCAGGTATAACACTAAATGTAACCTCATAGCCTTGAGCGAATTCCTCAGCATCGAAACATAACTGCGTACCAGCTGCAATCATAGCGCTCGCATCAACACCGTAGCTACCGTCTTGATTCTCAACGCCTGCAGTCGCACCTGCAATGCTTCCGATTTGATCAGACGCATACGAAATAATTAATTCGTACTGACCAAAAGCATCACCCGGTTCTTGGATGCTATCAAACACTTGGAATTGATACTTGAATCGATCACTACTCACGCCATCAGGGGTCCATGGTTGTAAACCATCAAAATCCAAGATAGCCATTGGTCCCAAGTTTGCCGTTCTCAACCCTCGAGTACCGTCATCCACAAGAATCTGGTCGATCCAAAGGCCAGCAAAAATATCGTTAGGAGCTGCGGTATTAGGAATTGGTCTATTGAACCAAGCATTAGCACCAATGTCTCCGTCAAACGTCAAGAAACCATTCTCTGAGACAGTTATTCCTACATTATCTTCGCCAAAGAATGGGAAGCTTCTCGAGGTGAAGGCATTAATCGCAATTTCGTCGCCCTCAAGCCCAGAAGTAGTGATTCCAAATGCGGACAACGGCGTATAGCCAGGGGTTCCAGCCCATCCACCCAATCCGGCAACAGCACATGCAGCACTCTCGGTACTACTCACAACTGAGTACGAAGGAATTGGCGCATTAAGACCTAGATTCCACTGGAATCCTTCGCCCGTAGCAGCAACGGTAGTTATGGTAATAGTTCCTGTATCGGAAGCAGCACCACTACCCGCCCAATTTTGAACAATAACTCGATAGTTCCCTTCAGCTGGCGCATCGACACTCGCAACCTCGTTTGCTTCAGCAGTAGCAGCAAATGCGACTAAAGTTGCATATGAGCCATCGCCCGCAGAGTCAAATTCAATGAACAGATCATTGTCAGGTGAAGTTGACCCTGAAATTGCAGCTGTCAAGCTAAGTGAGCCAGACGGAACAACAAACTCATTCACATAGACTTGCGACAGGTCATCTCGGTAGTCACCATTGGAAGGATCTTCAGCTATATCAAAGGTATCAACAATATTTAAACCACTTGCATTAGGATCTTTGACAATAACTGAACCGCCACTAGCTACTACAGACCCAGGAACCAAACTCATGTTTGCTGGCATATCCACAGTAATTTCTAAGTTTTGGTCCACATTGTAGGTGCTTGGATTAACGGTTAACGTGTAGTCGATAGAATCACCACGTGACGCTAACTGAACACTGGTAGCCGCTGCAAAGTCATCAGCAGCTCTATTCAAGTTAACTCGGAAGGTTCCAATTTCGAGACCGTCACCAGACATTGTGATGTCAGCAAAATACGCATCACCTGGGGCCATTTCCAAATCCCATAACAACGTCGCAGCGACTGGCTCAAGCCCACTAGCGCTAGTAGGAGCATCGATCGATAAGCCTGCCACCGGATCAGTTTGAGGTACAACGCTCACGCTCAAGGTACCCGTATCTTCTGCTGCACCGCTACCCGCCCAATTTTGGACGATAGCTCTGTAGTTTCCAGCAGTAGGTGCTTGCAAACTGATACTCTCTAGTGTCGCTACTGTCGCAGAAGCTCCTACCAATGCGTCGTAATTTCCGTCGCCATTGCTATCGAGCTGTAAGAACAAGTCTAAGTCAGGAGAAGTTGTTTCTGTGATTTCTAAATTAAGAGCAACAGAATTAACTGGGACACTAAACTCATATACGAAGACTTGGTCTAGGTCGTCGTCATAACTCGCGTTAGTTGGATCTTCTGCAATACTGAACGTTTCAGTTGCGCTGAATCCAGTTGCATTAGCGTCATAGAGACCATCGATAGTGAACGTCAAGTTACTTGTAGAGAATGATTCAAGACCTTCAACTTCGAAAGAGCCATCGTTACGACCTGCAGTAATAGTGAAGTCGTCAGGAACCGCTCCTCTATTGATTCTGACGAAAACAGGTAAATGTAGCTCAGGTTGATCCGTCGCATTTATTACTACGTTTGCAAAAACTTCGTCAAAATCATCTAAGTCTGACGCGTCCATCGTTATTGTGACAGAGAAATCATTACCAGCTGTCGCATCGACGTTTGCAGGCGTCACAGTCAAATCAGGATTGTCCGTCGTAAACGCGTAGCTACCATCACGAACAGCAGTGAAAGTTCTCGTCCAAGAACAAGTTACACCACAGCCGTAGTTAGCCATACTAGGGATATTTAACGCTTTAACATCTCCCCCATTATTTGGATCAGCCGCAAGGTAGTTTTCTTGCGTTTCGGACATCACTAATCCTGTGTTAATCGCTTGGTCGACTTGAACTCGTCCTGAACCGATGTCAAAAGCATCAGCCGGTGTAACACCATCTTCTTTTAAAACAGCCTGAGTTGAAGTCATCATAAGAGCCGAACGCACCTGATCAGGATTCCACGTCGGATGAGCCTGCATTATTAAAGCTGCAGCACCAGCCACGTGCGGGCCAGCCATCGAAGTCCCGCTCAAGAATGCAAACTCTCTAGGCGCAGGCGTAGTAACATCACGATAAAAATGCTCATCAGCATAAGCTGCATAGACACTCACACCCGGTGCCGCGATTTGAGGAGCGATTATTTGACCAAATTCATTCGGTCCGCGCGATGAGAAACTCGCCATGACATCGCCAGTTCCAGTACCAATCACGAAGTTTTGTGAATCAATTGTGGCACTCAACCCAGGAGTTGCTGTCAAGGCAGCTACCATTGCCTCACCATCAGTTTGGCCAACAAACACACCTGGAATTGATGTTCCAGGAGCAGACATGCTGATCAAACCGTCACCGGCATTGTTGTAAACGATTACAGCAACCGCACCAGCAGCACCTGCATTGTTAATTTTGTCAGAAAATGCACAACTACCTCGACTAATCAATGCAATTGATGCATCGAATGAGTTTGCAGGAAAAGCAGAACAACCTTCTACATTTGCTGCATCAACCGCACCTGACTCGATTACCGGGGCAGTAAGTCCGCCGTCTGGTAGTCCAGGACCGCTTCCTACTTGAAAATCATAGTCAGTTCCATTGAAGTCTAAAGCAGTAGAAACAACTCTATCGTGAGTTGTTGCTGCTGTAGAGGAATACCAAGGCGCAGCTTTCGTTGTGGTAAGTGGGTTAGGCCCACTG
This sequence comes from Aliikangiella marina, assembly GCF_007004765.1. Classification (GTDB taxonomy): domain Bacteria; phylum Pseudomonadota; class Gammaproteobacteria; order Enterobacterales; family Kangiellaceae; genus Aliikangiella; species Aliikangiella marina. Next base: position 1,052,024 of record NZ_VIKR01000002.1, on the reverse strand, counting down.
TTACCAGCCGATGTCGCCACATATACGCCTGCAGCATTTGCACTTAAAAATCCAACTTCAGTGCTATCGAGCCAAGGGTTAAATGGTGTGGTACCACCTACTGAGTAGTTAATGACATCTACGCCATCGGCAATAGCATCATCAATTGCACCCAATATCGCTGGCGAGAAACATCCTCTCAAGGTATCTCCCGTGTTACCCGGTAAGCACGTTTGATATGAAATTATATTCGCATGAGGTGCGACACCAGACATTCTAGGAAAAGTCGTAGAAGTCTCAATACCATCGCTCACTTCACCACCAGCGGGATCCGCAATCACCAACGGCACATCAAACAACACGTTGCCTGCCGAAGTACCGGCTGTATGCGAACCATGTCCGTTGTAATCTTCGCCATTCGCTGGTCTGGTAAAGCCTGCGTTTTCAATAAAATCAAGTAACGCATCGTAACTTCTAACACCAATCAATTTTGAGTTACAGAGAGTCGGTTGTGCAACACAATCACCGACGTAAACATCATCTCCCCAAGGGTTTGTAACCGTGTAACCGTCGTCTCCAGTTGCGGCAAAAGACGGGTTATCTGTATTAACCCCTGTATCGAAAATTGCAACGATCGTTCCTTCACCCTGGTATTCAGTTCCAGATGCAGAACCATCCCAAACAGCACCAGCACCGATAAACTCAGGACCGCGATCTGAATTAATTTCGAACATTTTACTCGGTTCGATAAATTCGACTTCTGGCATCATCGCCAGTTGCTTTGCTTGCGAGTGAGTTAACTTGGTTAGGAATCCGTTTATGGCGTATTTATACCTTCTCAAGTCAGGAATTGCTTGCCCCAACTTAGAAGACGCCTTTTGAATAAACTCGTTTTGTTTCTGGTTTAGGTAGTTGCCATATTTCTTGGCTTCAGAACTTTTTGCGTCAAACTTTATCTGCGTATTAATTGATTTTGAGTTTGACTTGTTGGTTGCTGGAAATCCTTTGACATCGCCTTTGTATGTAGGAATTGAATCATCCATCAACCGGACAATGTAAAGTTTCTCTCCATCATGGGCGTTATTATCCAAAAACTCTTGTTGTAACGCTTTTTCAGATAATGTTTTTAATTTCGGTTTAGCAACATTTATTCCTAAACCATTAGCTTTAAATGAGGCGCTTTCGACGACGTTTTTACCGAGTAAAACAGGTTCCAGTTTATATTCTGAGACCGTAACCGCGCTTGCACCAAATGTACCGGCTGCTAACAACGCCGTTACAATTGATTTGATTTTCATAAATTGTCTCCCAACTTATTATTCTTTTGCGTTTTATGAGTGTCAGCAGAATGCTGACACTCAATTTTATTTCAACTCAAGATTCCGCAATTAGAATCGGAAAGTTGCACCCGCAAAGAAACGACGTCCGATTGAATCGTAAATGGTAGAACGAGTCCAACCTGGAGGAAGTTTGTTACCTACGTTACGAATACCCGCGTAAACGCTGACATCAGAACTGAAGTCATAAGACGCCGAGATATCGTGAGTCGTGACACTACCAATGTAAGATGGTGAAATATCTTCTGGCTCTGAAGTATCTCCTGGAGGTGGAGAAACGTTGTAACGCGCAGAACGGTCAACAAAACGTGAAGTCCAGCTTACAGATAAGTCATCCAAAGACCATACTAAGTTCAAACGAGCTTGATACTCAGGTGTACCAACTTCGCCTTGGTCTAGGTCACTTTCTTCAGGAAGATTTTGGAATTCAAAGAATTCTAGAAGTTCTAACTTACTTAAGTATAAGTTAGAAGCGATGCTTCCCATTTCACCCAAGTCAAAACGATAGTTAACGTTCGCTTCAATACCTTCAGAACGGATTGCAGAAGCATTGATAAATCCAGAGCGAACCAACGTGATATCAAATGTTGTTGGATCACGATCGATTTGGCCACAGAAATTCGCGTCAGGACCACCTGTTGAATCAACACAGTTGTTAGCAACAGTTTGAGCTGCAACTGACAAGATTGCATCTTCAATGTCGATTTCGTACTTGTCGATAGTTACCGAGAAATCTTCTAAGAAAGTTGGCGTCCATACGATACCGAATGTGGTCGAATCAGACACTTCTGAAGTCAAGTCAGGGTTACCACCAGAAATAGTGTTGACACTCACGTTGTCATTAGCTTGGAACGTTGCAGGGATACCGAGAGCCGCACAGTTATCTGCACGATCAGGGTCATTACCGAGATTGTCTGCATCACATGGATCGCTTACGCGAGCAAAGCCAGGAGACTGTGGGCTAAACGCTTCACTGATGTTTGGAGCACGAATCGCTTCACCAACAGTACCGCGGATTCTGATATCTTCGATTGGCGCATATAACACACCAACTTTCCAAGTATCAGCGTTACCCGCGCCAGAGTAATCTGCAGCACGATAAGCCGCATCAAGTGTTAACTCATGTGCACCAGTAAGCCCTTCTAAAATTGGGAACTGTAACTCGACAAAGCTTTCGCTTACATCATAAGAACCAAACTCATCAGGTGTCGCAGCGTTCGCCAAAATGCCAGACTTAGTTAAAGAATCAGTGATTGTTTCTGAGAACTCTTCACGTTCTTCGAAACCAAGAGCGATTCCAATTGGACCACCTTGTAGGTTAGCAAACTCAGCTGTATCAAATACAAATTGAACACCGTAGTACTCTTGACCAATTTCGTCTTCACGAGTTACGTCAGCTGATACGAAATCCATCGCTTCAGTAGACGCTGCACGGAAACCGAATGGGTTGTAAGCAACACATTGAGAACCATTGATCGCTGCTGGATCAACATATCCTGTACCTTGCGCGCTTGGTACTTGGCTACGACATGCCGCTTGGCCAGTCGCAGGATCAATTACAGCATCGAGGGCAGCAACTAAGTTATCTGGTATTAAGTCATTAAGTGTTCTACGACGGTTGTTGGTACGACCGTTTACATAGTAGAAGTCATAATCAACCTCTGTGTCACCCAGTTCGAAGAAACCTTTCACACCGGTTACAACACGGAATGTTTCACGGAGGTTATCAGCAGAACGGTTGCCCAATTCGTCGAAGAATTTAGCCATAGAAACAGTGCTTTGACCGTTAGCTAGCAATGTTGCTCTCAAGCCGCCATCTAGGAAAGGGTTGTCGACAACATTGATGCTGATGTTACCGAAACGGAATGACGGTTGGAATTGCTGTTCGATTTCTGAACGAACGTATTTAAATTCACCATAAAACTGAACATTGTCGTTAAAGCTATAGTTGGTCGTTGAACCAACGTGCATTTTTTGCACAGAAGGTAAGAAGTTCTCGTAATCTTCTGTGAAGAAACAAGTCGGACATCCACCGGGGAAGTCACCAAACGCGAAACTGTTAGTTTCGTTACGAGTTTGCTGTAAGAAAGGCGTGCCGTCGTCTTGGAAAGTCCAACGAGCAGAATCTGGGCCAAATGGGTTGAGAACACCCCAACGGTTGATCATTTCTGAACCAACGAAAGGCACAGTTAGAAGATCAGGGATACCGTCTTCCTCTCCACCGTCAGCAGGATTAATAATCGTGCCATAGTTTTCTAAGTGCTGAAGGTCTCGTGACATCACTTCTTCTACGTATTCACGGCCTGCGAAGAAAGTCACGTTGCCTTTCCCATCCGCATAGTCAGCACCGGCAAGAATATTAATAGTGCCGTTTCCAGCGCCAACTGACTCCATTGACTTAGAGCCACTCATATTAACTTCAAAACCTTCGAAGTCTTCTTTGAGAACAACGTTAACAACCCCAGTTACCGCGTCAGAACCGTAGATTGCTGATTGACCACCAGTCGAGATTTCTACTCTTTCTACTAAACTCGCAGGAATAGTTGATAAATCAACTTGCGCAGTACCTGGCTGGCCAGCTACGTGGCGTTTGCCGTTGATCAACGTTAATGAACGCTCTGGTCCCAAATTACGTAAGTTGGCAGAACTTACACCCGCACTGGCGTTGCTCCCAGAGTTACCTTGCAACGTATCTGTTGCGGCAACCGGCGCCAGCTCTGACAGCATCGATGCTAAGTCAGTGGTACCGAATTTCTTTATTTCAGCTGAATCAATAGTTACTACAGGTGATGGCTGAGAAAGCTCTTTACGCGGGATACGCGACCCAGTAATAACGATTTTTTCGTTTTGTTCTTCAGCTTCTGCGTCTTCACCTTCTTCTGCGGCGAATGCATTCATCGAAGAAACAGCCGATACAGTCGCAGTCGCGAACAACGCGAGCTTAACCGCCCGTGCAATCGGATTGGTTGTTTTATTGATACTCAATTTTATTCTCCCTGGTTTCTTATATTGGAAGTATTGTTAGGATTAGTGTTTTTTTATAATAAACGAAATAAATCGTCAGATTTGTAAGACAGCAAAACTGCCTTAAAGCCTGTTACGACCTAATCTGCCCACCGTGTATGTTACTCGTGTCTCAAATCTGTGATCAATGAGATGGGTAATAATCACATATACAAGATTTGGCATTGCAACATAAATAGAATCATGATAGAGCGATACCAGCAAAATATAACAGTATCAAAAAAATATAATTACTATATTTTTCAGCCTGTTAAAGGAGTTATTTATACGATATTCGAACTATTGATGAATTTCAGGAATCTCTAAAAATTATTTTTATCGCAATTCGTGATTTTGTTCACTGCAACATGACTCAGTTCGCTGTCTGAGATTTGTATGACTCTGATTGATTGGCGAAGCTTTAGTTGCCTTCGAAACGGAAAGAAATTAGACAAACTAGCGTTGCTAGTCTGCCATCTTTTTAAACTCCTGGTCTAAGTTAAACTTGTTTGAGGTAACGTAGGATTCCATTTTCTGAAGCTTCTTTTCAATGACCGAAAACTTATCTTCTACTTGACTAAACAAATCTTTGGGGCTGGTTCCTGATGACCAGACATCTTTCACTGTTGGGCGATATGGACGAGAGTCATCGCTTTCTGACGGCTTACGTCGCTTTCGCTCGGAGCCAAAACACCCTCGGTTGCTTACATGTCCTGGCTTGGGGTCTAAAACGAAGCACATTACAATATAAGCAACTAAGACCGCACCATTAACGAATATCAACAGAGAGACTGCGATTATTCGCACAACCCACACTTCCAGTCCTAAATATTCTGCAATTCCTGCACACACGCCACAGATTTTGCCTCGGTCAGGGTCTTTGTATAGTCTGCGTCTCTCTCTTGGAGAGTAGCTACTATTGTCCATGCTTTGCTCTCCACTCAGGTGTTTCTTGGTCTAAAATCGACTCCAAAGTTTCAATTCTCACCATCATCGAGTCCGCAATTTTGACCAACTCTTGCAGTCTTGCGTGCTCTGCTTCCGAAATGCCAGACTCCTTATTACTTTTGGAACGATAATGCATCACAATCCATATTGGTGCGACGATCACCATGAATAAAACTACTGGCACAAACGCTATTTCAGGTATCATGGATATTCCTCTTATTTCTTGGTTTCACTGACTCTGGCTTTAAGTTCTTCTAGTTGACGGTCAATTTCATCTTCTTTCTCTAGACCATTAATTTCATCCGCAAGAGTCTTGTTACCAATGTCATAAGACTCCACCTCAGACTCTAATTCATCGAGTTTACGCTCAAACCGCTCAAAGCGAGTCACTGCGTCGTCAGCACCATTATCATACAAGCTTTGTTTAACCTTTAAGCGTGATGAGGTCGTTTTGTGTCGCATGATTAATGCTTTTTGACGCGCTCTTGCGTCGTTGAGCTTTTCTTGAAGCTGGCTCACTTCATCAGAAAGCCTTGCAAGCACTTCTTCCAGTTTGGCTAACTCTTTCTCAAGTTCTTCAGCCACTTCAGCAGCTTTATTACGTTCCAGCAGCGCGGCTTTTGCTAAGTCTTCTCGCCCTTTGGAGATCGCTAGCTCAGCCTTGCGTTCCCATTCTTCCGCCTCAGCTTTTAGCGTCTCAATGCGTCTCGTTAAGTCTTTTTTCTCAGCAATCGTGCGCGCGGAGGAAGTTCTAACTTCGACTAATGTATCTTCCATCTCTTGGACTATCATGCGGATCAATTTTTCGGGATCTTCCGCTTTGTCCAACAGCGCGTTTATATTCGCATTAACGATATCTGCAAATCTTGAAAAAATTCCCATCAGGGCTACCTCCAAACTTTTTTCTGACGCTCAGCGCGGTCAATTTATGGCGCGCTAGAATTGCGAACGAAATATTAAATGACTTAAACTTAAAATAAAATATCCAACCAATCGATTTGTGGCGCGACGTTACTGACATCAACACTCATTACTTCACCGTGGTGCTTCAATTGATAAAGTGTGTTTTTAGCTTCCGGCTCTACTGCTTGCGCTATCATGATGCCAAGTAAACCGACAACACCAAACACCATCTCTACGAACAACTTGGATGCTCTTTTAGAAAGTGGTTTGTGTTTTTGCTTGCTTGCCATTGTTGTAACCTCAAGTTAGTTAATTTGGCTAATTCCTGCCTATTTACTAGTAGTAATACAGCTTTCGTGCCAACTTTTATATATTTTATAACCCATTGTATTTAATGATTTTTTTATCCAAACAGCTAGATTAACAACTAACTTTATGTGAAAATGCCCACTAAGTTGGTCATTTTTACCAATTCATATTTGTCAAACTAACCTCCTTTAAAAGCTAGGAGGTGACAAAAAAAGCCGATGCGCGCACGCATTTGGTATTCACAGTTTGTTTTGGGACATCAGGCATGGTGAAAAGAAATTCGGATAACTTAATCGGTGAAGCTTCCTGTTTCCTGGAAATTATTGAGCAAGTCTCACAGTTAGCACCAGTCGATAAACCTGTTCTAGTCGTCGGCGAGAGGGGAACAGGAAAAGAGCTGATCGCAGCAAGACTTCACTATCTGTCATCGCGATGGGATCAACCTTTTATTAAACTCAATTGCGCAGCGATTAATGAAAACCTTCTAGAAACCGAATTATTTGGACATGAGTCAGGCGCATTTACCGGTGCCAACAAACGGCATCTCGGCAGGTTTGAACTTGCTCACAACGGCACGCTATTTCTCGATGAGCTCGGCAATAGCTCGCTGTCTGTTCAAGAAAAGCTGCTAAGAGTAATTGAATACGGTGAAATGGAACGGGTTGGGGGCAGTAAAACCATAAAGGTCGATGTCAGATTGGTTGCTGCTACCAATGAGAATTTGCCAGAACTTGCCCACAAAGGAAAGTTTCGCGCGGATTTGCTCGATCGGCTTGCTTTCGATGTGGTTACGATTCCACCGCTGAGAGCAAGAATTTCAGATATTTTAATTCTCGCGGAACATTTTGGAACCGCAATGTCACGAGAACTAGAGCGAGAGTATTTTGCAGGGTTTACCAAAAATGCAGAAGAAGCATTATTAAATTATTCATGGCCAGGTAATGTCCGCGAGTTGAAAAATGTCATAGAGCGAAACATTTATAAAAACCCGGAAGACCAACCAGTGGACCGCATTCAGTTCGACCCATTTGAGTCCCCTTACCGCCTTACTGGCGAACGTTCTTTTGTTTCAGCCCAATCGAACGCGCCTAGTTCATCATTAAAAGCCGTCGAATTCGACGCGTCAGACGAAGTTCAATCGATTCCGGAACTAGCAACATTGAATAACTCGGTGGAGTTTCCTATTGATTTAAAAGAGGCGATGGCAGACAGAGAAGTATCGATCATTCAACAAGCGCTTGAACAAAGCCAATTTAATCAGAAAAAGTGTGCAGATCTGCTAGGCTTGACATATCATCAACTGCGCGGATATCTCAAGAAGTATCAATTACTTGAACAGAAGTGATTTGTAGTGAAATTCATTCAATTCCAAATTAGCCAAAAGCTGCTATTCGGGCTCGCGGCTGCGCTCGTCTTGAGTAGCTGTAACTCTGACGAAGCAAACAAAGTTAAAGACGATGTTCTCGTTTATTGTTCAGAAGGAAGTCCGGAAACATTTAATCCACAACTTTCGACATCGGGAACAACATTCGATGCATCTTCTCGCCCGCTATACAACCGCTTAGTCGAGTTTGAACCTGGTAGCACGTTTATTAAGCCTGCTTTAGCAACTCAGTGGAAAGTATCTCGTTCGGGGACTGAGTACACATTCTATCTGCGACAAGATGTGCCTTTCCACTATAACAATAACTACAAACCGACTCGAAACTTTAACGCCGACGATGTACTTTTTTCATTCAACCGCCAACGATTCAATCAGCACCCTTTTCACTCAGTTACCCCACTCTCTTATGGATACTTTGTGTCAATGGGGCTCGGCGAGTTAATTAAAGATATTCAGAAAATTGATGACTATAAAATCAAGTTTATCCTTAACGAACCCAATAGTACATTTCTGGCCACACTAGCCATGGACTTCGCTTCAATACTGTCAAAGGAATATGCCGATCACTTACTCAAACAAAATCAGCCTGCTAATATCGATATCCAACCAATTGGCACTGGTCCATTTCAACTAACGCGCTATCAACCTGATGCTTATATTCGATACAAGGCGCATGAAAACTTTTGGGGCGGACAACCTCGGTTAAAAAATTTAGTTTTCGCAATCACTCCCGACCCTTCGCTCAGGTTTGCGAGAACCTTTGCTAAAGAGTGCGATATCATGGCCAATCCACTTCCTGTTCATATAGAAGTCGCGGGAAAACAAACTGATCTTGAAATACTGAATGAGGCGGGTCTCAATATTGCATTTTTATCCCTTAATACAGCGAAAACTCCGTTTAATAATCAAACGGTTCGAATAGCACTTAATCACGCAATTAATAAGCAAGCAATTATAAAAAAAGTTTATCAAGATACAGCCTCTGTTGCTAAAAATCCGATACCGCCGAGCATGTGGTCTTATGATAACGATGTCGCGGACTACGATTTTGACCCAGAAAGAGCGAGAAAGCTTCTCGCCTCTGCGGGTTATGAGGACGGTTTTGAAATGACCATTTCAACCATGTCTGCGCAACGCTCCTACAACCCTAACGCAAAAAAAATGGCGCAATTAATTCAGCAGGATCTAAAAGATGTTGGCATTAAAGTCACGATCGACACTTATGAATTTGGTACTTTTTTATCGCGTACTCGGGCTGGCGAGCACCATAGTGCATTAATGGGTTGGATTAGTGATAACGGTGATCCTGATAATTTTTTTACGCCATTGCTCAGTTGCGCTGCAGCCAATATGGGAACCAACTCTTCCTTTTGGTGTGATCAAAAATTTAGTAATTTACTCCGCAATGCAAGAATCAAAAATGATTTAAGAAGTCGGCAAAGTCTTTACAAGCAAGCGCAAAGACAATTTAAGATAGCCTCTCCTTGGGTTCCTATCGCTCACGCAACACAACACATGATAGTGAATCCTCGCGTTCAAAATTTTAAGATTTATCCCTCAGGTGGTGTTTATTTCAAAGACGTGTTTTTGTCTGAAAAATTAGCGCGAGTGAAAGCCAATGACTAGCATCATTTTTCGCCAATTTTTACTTCTAATACTAGGGCTTTTCACGCTTACTTTGTTCACTTTTGGAATCAGTCAATTGTTTCCTGACCCATTAATCCTTTCGGACGCTCACGCTAAAACAATTAACGACTCTCTCATCGAAAATTATTTTAATTATATTGCTTTTTTATCACAAGGCGAATGGGGGTTGTCCCGCATCAGTGGCCGAAGCGTATTAGATGAGTTTTTCATTTATTTTCCAGCGACTCTGGAACTGACGACAATCGCAATTATTTTTGCTTTAGTTTTGGGCTTACCATTAGGGATCTATGCGGCTGAAAATAAAAATAAGTGGCAAGATAAACTGATCGTTTCAACAACACTCATTGGTTACTCCATGCCGATTTTTTGGTGGGGTATGCTACTCGTTTTATTATTCGCTCTGACACTAGGAATATCGCCCGTCGCCTCTCGGATTGGATTCGAATATGATATTCTACCGGTTACAGGCTTTATGCTAATCGATACGCTTTTATCCGATCAACCCTACGCACTAGCGGCCTTTCAAAACGCTCTTCAACATTTGGTTTTACCAACGATAGTACTCGGCACTATCCCACTCGCAATATTTACGCGAGTCACTCGCTCGGCAATGATTGATGCACTTTCCAGTGATTATATTCGTACCGCTAAAGCGAAAGGTTTACCTTATGATAGAATTATTTGGTCTCACGCATTACGCAATGCGATGATTCCAATCGTAACAGTTATTGGTTTGCAAATAAGTGTACTGATCACCGGTACTCTTATAACCGAAAAGATTTTTGCTTGGCCAGGAATCGGTAAATGGTTGTTGGAAGCAGTTTATCGAAGAGACCTTGTTACTTTGCACGGCGGACTGTTAGCAATTGCCTCGCTGGTCATTATAGTTAACATCGCCGTTGAAGTTTTGGTTCACCTTGTCAATCCCAAGTTGAGGCACAAAAAATGATTCATAGTCCTCAATTTTACCAGCAGAGCGTTATCCCTAGTACAGTTAGTCGCTGGACGAACAATTTCTTAAAAAACAAATTAGCACTCAGCGCATTCGTTTTGCTCGCTTTAATATTTTTAGTTGCTTTGTTTGCGCCGTGGATAGCTCCCTATGATCCGGCTATTCAATTTGAGAATACTAAACTTCCACCTGCTTGGTATGATGATGGTATGGCTAGACATTTGCTTGGCACTGATGACCTCGGTAGAGATTTATTTTCTCGCTTAGTTCACGGCGCTCGGCTCTCACTCAAGCTAGCAATATTTGTTGTGGTCATAGCATCCAGCATCGGTATGCTTTTGGGTTCCTTATCGGCATTATCGAATGTTTGGATTGACCAAATAATCATGCGGGTAATGGATTTAATCTTAGCGCTACCTTCTTTATTACTTGCGATTGTCATCGTGGCTTTAATTGGACCTGGCTTACCGAATGCCATCTATGCGGTCGCGATAGTTTTGATTCCGCATTTTGTTTTAATTACCCGTAATGCGATAAAAGCTGAATTGGGTAAAGAGTATGTAACAGCGATGATGCTCGATGGCGCAACCAAAGTAAGGTTGTTCACTCACTCAATCCTGCCGAATATTTTACCTTCAGTCATCGTACAAATTACTTTAGCATTTTCCACCGCGGTTCTTGAAATAGCCGCACTTGGTTTTCTCGGTTTAGGCGCTCAGGCACCTTATCCAGAATGGGGAACAATTTTGTCCGAGTCGCACGCTTACATCACGATAGCGCCGTGGACAGTAGCCCTACCTGGTCTCGCAATATTCTTTACATTACTTTCAATTAATCTCGTTGGGGAAGGTTTACGAGATGCAATGGAGTTGGAGCAATAAAATGCATTTACTCCGAGTTGAAAATTTATCAGTCAGTTATCTAACAGAGTCAGGTGAAGTCCCTATCGTAGATCGAATGTCTATTAAGATGGGGATGGGAGAAATATTAGGGGTCGTTGGTGAATCAGGCTCTGGCAAAAGTATGATGGCTTTGGCTATCATGGGATTGCTGTCTCCTAAGATGCGAATGCGTGCAGACTATATCAACCTCGACGGAGAGGACTTGATGAAAATGTCGGTTGAAGATCGGGCCGCTTATGTGGCATCGAAAGCCGCAATCATCTTTCAAGAACCGCAAGCCAGTTTAAACCCCTGTTTCTCAATTGCTAGTCAATTGGATGAGACAATAGCGTTTCATGGTGGAGGTGGTCGAGCGGATCGAAAAACCAAGGCACTCGAGCTACTGGATGATGTTGGTATTAATCGTCCAGATTTAGTCTTAAAAATGTATCCTCATCAATTATCGGGCGGCATGAACCAGCGCGTTGCGATTGCGATGGCTTTGGCCTGTGAACCAAGACTATTGATAGCTGACGAGCCGACGACGGCGCTTGATGTGACCATTCAATCGCAAATTATCGAACTGTTAGTCAAACTCAGTCGCGCCCAACAATCAGGCCTTATGCTCATCACTCACGACTTTGCATTACTCTCTGAAAATACCGATCGAATCGGGGTCGTTTACTCTGGACAACTTATGGAACACGCGGCAACTGAGAATATCTTATCTTCACCCCACCACCCTTACACAAAAGCGTTACTTGATAGTATTCCTCAGCTAGGCGACAGGCATGTTAAAGGGAGCCGCTTGTTTGCTTTAGATGGCAATATCCCTGCTATTGACCAACTACCTGTGGGCTGTCGACTTGGCCCAAGGTGTCCTAAAGCTGAGCGTCAATGTGTAAATACGCCTGAACTTCGTAGCATTGAAAACTACGGAAAAGTTAGATGTCATTTAGCTTCTGTCAGTTCGGTAAACAAAGCGGAGGCCGACTCTTGAGCTTACTTGAAGCAAAAAATATTTGTCGTAAGTACCGCGTGCGTAGTTATAATTTAGGTCAATCTGGGATGCTCGAGGCGATTAAGAACATCAGTTTCGCCTTAGAGAAAGGTGAAACTTTAGCTATTGTGGGTGAGTCTGGTTCGGGCAAATCTACCCTGGCAAGACAGATCATTGGCATTGAAAAGCCTACTCGTGGCGATATTTTCTTTGAAAATGAACGATTAGAGTTTGCCAACAAAAAACATCGAAAAAACCGTTTTCGAAATATCAGAATGATTTTTCAGAACCCTTATGAATCGCTCAATCCTCAAGCGCGTATCGGTAAAATCTTAGATGATGTTCTATCAATAAATACTGATTTAAACCCAAAGCAAAGGAAACAGAAAATAGAATCAACCTTGAGTCGCGTCGGATTACTCCCCGAACACCGTCATCGATACCCACACATGTTTTCAGGTGGACAACGTCAGAGAGTCGCGATAGCGAGAGCAATAATACTCGATCCTAAAGTGATTATTGCTGACGAGCCACTGAGCGCATTGGATGTTTCAATCCAAGCTCAAATACTCAATCTGTTGCAAGAATTACAAGAAGAAATGGGGATGTCTTACTTGTTTATTTCTCATGACCTCAATGTTGTAGAGCACATTGCTGATCACGTTTTGGTCATGTACCAAGGGGAAGTTGTTGAGTCAGGAAGCGTCTCGCAGGTATTTGATAGGCCAGTACACCCCTATACTCAAAGTCTGTTTGCAAGCACTCCAATGTATCGTAAACGTTTTCCAAACTTTCAAAAACCGCGTGACAAAAAAATAAAAAATGTTAAGAAAGGCGCTTGTTGTTTTGCTGAAAGGTGTCCCTATAGCGAACAACGTTGTCAAGTAGAGCATCCTGATCTTATTACCAAAGAAGACAGTTCGAGGGTCGCGTGTTTTAAAAATGAAAACTGAATCGGCGAACATAAAAAAGGCGACTAATGTCGCCTTTTTTATGTATTACTCTAACAGAGTTGCTGTTATTGAGGTAGGTTTTGAAGGTTGCGCGTGACCTTTGACTCTTTGCGACGATCTTCTAAAAACGCTGAAAACCCAGCGTTTGCAAAGTAACTACCAATGTATAGGGTTCGTTGGTTTTTGTTTGCATCATCTGCAGCAGCCCAATCCCCCTTCTCAACCTTGTTCAACATCAAAATAGTAATGCCTTGAAAGTCCTCAACTTTATCCCAAGTCACATTACCCTCGGAAGGTGCAGGCATTTTAAAGAATTGCTGATTAGCAACAAATGACATGCTGGCATTATTGCGTTGTACTTTATCTAAGTCAGTCCACGTTAGTTGATTTTCAGAGAGTAACGCTTCTACATCTTCCTTCGCTTTGAGTTTACCTAATAGGTTGTCAGCTAGCTGTTCTGCGTCATTTTTCGCTTTTGCTTGCTTAACACTATTTTCGACTCGAGCTTTCACTTCCTCTAACGTTTGTACTCTGCTCGGTTGCGACTCCTTAAGCCTTAATACAACAATGTGATTTTCACCGATTTCAACAGGTGCCGAATTAAGCAAAGAATCTTTAACATCTGAGCTAAAAGCAGCATTTTTTAACGCTTGATTCGCAAAAATATCTTTTCGAGAGGACTGACCAAAAAATGGGCTAACTTTAATTTCTAATCCAGTCTGCGCAGACGCTTCAGCGAGGGAATCCGATACTTCAAATGCCCAACTTTCAAGGTCTTGTGATTTTGCGTAGAAAATTTCGTCCGCTTTGGTTTTTTGGAGCTCCGAAACAATTTCAGCTTTAACATCGTCAAAAGGTTGAACGCTACCTTCAACAAAGTTTGTCAATTTAACGATATGATAACCAAAGTCAGTTCTCACAGGTGCAGAGATATCACCAACATTAACCAAATCATTTGCTGCACTTTCAATTTCGGGTTCCATCGCGCCTGGAAGCAAAACGCCTAAGTCACCACCGGTTTCCCTGGTAGGAATGTCGTCTGATTCAGTTGCAACAATTGCAGCAAAATCCTCTCCGTTATCGATTCTGGTTTTTAAAGCTTCTGCTTTTGCTAGCGACGCAGACTCATCATCATTATGGAGAACTAAAATGTGTGCAATTTGTCGTTGAGCATCGGCCTTGTACCGATCAATGTTCTCGTCATAATAAAGTTTTGCTTCCTCATCGGTAATCTCTTGTTGCGACTGTAGATCAGCCATAGAAAGCTCGATATATTCGATGGATACTTTCTCTTCGACACGAAACGCTTCTTGATTGTCTTGGTAGTACTGATTAATCTCTTCTTCAGTTGGGGTTACGTTCTGTTTAAACTGAGCAAAGTTGATTTGTAATGCTCTTCCACTGCGAGTCTGCGAGATAAGCTCAAAGTCATTTTGGGCTTCACCTGGCAAAGCAAAATCGGTTTCCGATAATCCCAACAACAATTGGCGGGTTACTTCTTGGTTTGCATAGTCTATTTTGAAACTCTCACGGCTTCTTTGCGTCGCAACTAATGCCTGATCAACCAATCCTGATGAATACTTTCCATCAATTTGATAATTAGGATCCGATTGAATTTTGTCTCTAAGCGCAGTGCTTGAGAAACGCATACCCAATTCTTCAAGCGCTTGATCTTTAACTTTAATATTGATTAAACGCTGCAATACGCTCTCTTGGAAATTGCGCTCATCTTCCTCAGTTTTAACTGTGGCATTGTAGTAATCAGCTTGCTGAGATTTAAGACTTAAATAAGCGCGTTGAAACTCATTTCGTGAAATGCTGTCACCATTGACAGTTGCTACAGCGTTTGGATCACCGAAAAATGAGGTAGTAAAATACCCAGCAAAAATAAACGAAATTACGATGGCAAAAACGACAACTTTTACCCAGGGTTTTTGCACCCCGTTTCTGATGCTTTCTAACATAACGAATTGCTCATTTAAATATTAAATCTATTGTCTGAATTAACTCAATAAAAAAACGCGCCTGGTTTGGCGCGCTTAATTCTGGCGGAGCGGACGGGACTCGAACCCGCGACCCCCGGCGTGACAGGCCGGTATTCTAACCAGCTGAACTACCGCTCCTAATACTCATTTAACTTAAGACACATTTCTTGGTTTTTTAAGCCATTTACATGACACTATAACGATATCTTAAGTGGTGGGCGCTGCTGGGCTCGAACCAGCGACCCTCGCCTTGTAAGGGCGATGCTCTCCCAACTGAGCTAAGCGCCCATCAAAAAAGGAGGGCTAGTTTACCGCGTCTTTAAGGCCTTTACCAGCTTTAAATCCAGGTACACGAGCTGCTGGAATTTCGATTGTTTTACCAGTTTGAGGGTTACGTCCTGTGCGCGCTGCACGATCTTTAACAGAAAAAGTACCGAAACCAACTAAAGCAACTTGATCACCTTTACGAAGTGTTTCAGTGATTGAGTCAATCATTGCGTCGAGTGCACGACCAGCAGAAGCTTTAGAAATATCAGCGCCTGATGCAATTGCATCTACAAGTTCAGATTTATTCACTTAATTCCCCTTTAATTCTTATCTTGTTAAGTTTGAGAGCATAGCCTACAGAGTGTTAGAGATGTATGCCCCTCGCGGATAACTTTATACCAATGGAGCAATTTACCTGTCAAGCAACAAATGCTCTAAACCCCAGAAAAACCGCGGCTTTGGTCAAAATAACATCATTTTTGCGAGTATATTCATAAATTGAATATAAACCGAACCAGTGAGTCTATTAATCACTGGATCGATGTGGGTTAATGTGGTTTCACCTCGCCTTTTTGTGACTTAGATTTTGCGATAGATTTTTTATCGTCCGCAGCACTCTTATCATTTTGATTGAGCGGCGCCGGTAAGCTTACCAACGCTTTTTCAAGAACTTCATCAATCCAGCGCACCGGCACGATATCTAAATCTCCGATGACATTTTTAGGGATTTCTTCCAAATCTCGAACGTTCTTCTCAGGAATAAGCACCTGTTTGATACCACCACGATGCGCTGCCAATAACTTTTCCTTCAAACCACCAATCGGCAAAACTTCACCACGAAGTGTGATTTCTCCGGTCATGGCAACTTCACGGCGGACCGCAATACCGGTTAGCGCAGATACCAAGGCGGTACAGATGGCGCCACCAGCGCTAGGACCATCTTTAGGTGTTGCTCCCTCAGGCACATGAACATGGATATCTTTTGTCTGATAAAAACTCTCTTCGATACCGAGAGAATTTGCCCTACTTCTTACGACTGTCATCGCCGCCTTGACTGACTCTTGCATGACATCCCCCAATTGGCCCGTTGAAATCGCTTTACCGGTACCGCTGGTGACAGCTGCTTCAATGGTTAATAAGTCACCACCGACTTGGGTCCATGCAAGACCAGTCACTTGACCCACTTGGTCAACTTCACCGGCTTTACCGAAATCATATTTTTCTACCCCTAGGTACTTGGCAATATTTTTGGTATTAACTCGAACCTGTTTCTTCGATTCATCGAGCATCAATTGTTTGACAACTTTCCGACATATCTTGGACAATTCCCGCTCTAAATTACGCACACCAGCTTCCCGCGTGTAGAAGCGAATTGCATTGGTAACCGCCGAATCTGATATTTGGATATCATTTTCTTCTAAGCCATTAACTTTTTTCTGTTTCGGCAATAAATACCGCGTTGCAATATTAAGTTTTTCGTCTTCTGTGTATCCAGACAAATTGATAACTTCCATTCGATCAAGTAAAGGCCCAGGAATATTCATTGAATTTGCGGTACAAACAAACATAACTTCAGACAAGTCGTAGTCAACCTCTAAGTAATGATCGTTGAAGCTAGAGTTTTGTTCGGGGTCAAGAACCTCTAACAACGCAGAAGCAGGATCGCCTCGCATATCCATAGCCATCTTGTCTATTTCATCCAGTAAAAACAGCGGGTTCTTTACCTTAACTTTACTTAATTTTTGTAAGATCTTACCGGGCATTGAACCGATGTAGGTACGACGGTGCCCTCTGATCTCAGCTTCGTCTCTAACACCTCCCAATGACATTCGTACAAATTCTCGTCCGGTTGCTTTAGCAATAGACTCGCCGAGAGAGGTTTTGCCAACGCCGGGCGGTCCAACTAAACACAACACAGAGCCCTTTAACTTTTTAACTCTAGTTTGCACTGCGAGGAACTCTAAAATCCGTTCTTTGACTTCTTCAAGCCCATAGTGATCCGCTTCTAAGACCGACTGAGCTTTACCGATATCGCCGAATAATTTACTTCGTTTTTTCCACGGGATGTTAATCATCCAATCGATATAGCCTCTGACGACTGTCGCTTCGGCCGACATTGGAGACATCATTTTTAGCTTCTTCAATTCCGCTTCAGCTTTTTCTTTCGCCTCTTTTGGCATTCCCGCCTTGTCAATTTTTTGCGCGAGTTCTTCAACGTCGGATGCGGAGTCATCATCGCCCAACTCTTTTTGAATCGCCTTAATCTGCTCATTCAGGTAGTAATCACGCTGGCTCTTGTCCATTTGTTGTTTCACTCGGCCGCGAATTTTCTTTTCAACCTGGAGTAAATCAATCTCGGACTCCATTACTCCCATCAAATATTCAAGGCGCTGAGCGACCGATGAAAGTTCGAGTACTTTTTGCTTTTCATCGATTTTCAGCACTAAATGTGCAGCAATGATGTCTGAGAGTTTCTCTGCATCCTCAATACCTGAAACCGTATTTAGAACCTCTGCGGGAATCTTCTTATTGAGTTTTATGTAATTTTCGAACATCGCTTTGATTGAGCGAGCGAGTGCGCCCTCTTCATCAACAGAGGCCTTTTCTGACTCAATTACTTGATAATCTGCCATCAAAAACTCATGAACTTCCGACAGCTGTTCGATTTTCGCTCGCTCGATCCCTTCAACCAGCACCTTAAGATTCCCATCAGGAAGTCTTAACATTTGTAGAATATTCGCGACACAGCCTTGTTCAAAAATATCTTCGCCACCAGGTTCGTCGTTATTAGCGTCCCGCTGAGCGACTAATAGAACTTGGTTTTGAGCGTCGGACGCGTGCTCAAGGGCCTTAATCGACTTTTCTCTACCAACAAAAAGCGGAATTACCATATGTGGAAATACCACTACATCACGCAATGGTAAAACGGGTAACTGCTTTTCTTCAGGTGAAATAGTTGCCATATAAACTCTCTACTTTTAGAAAATGGGGCGGTTAATCAGTAGACCTAACAAATGTTTTGCAATACCTTAGACTTTAAAATCCAATGTAACGGATTTCCACAAGACAGGCTGATAATTACAACTTATTAAAACTACTACGTATTGCTGGATATGTTGGGACAAATAAGATGATTTTCAATCACCTTGAAAGTAAAAAACTGACTCTCGGTCAGTTTTTTACATTATTTGGTTATTTTTCAGACGCTGCTTTTTTCTCTTGGCTTTCGTAGATTAGCAGCGGTTCAGATTCGCCATCCACAACTGCCGCATCAATGGCAATTTTGGTAACACCTTCCATCGATGGTAAATCATACATGGTATCGAGTAAGACTTTCTCAAGAATCGAGCGAAGTCCACGAGCACCAGTTTTCCTTTCCATGGCTTTTTGAGCCACAGCTCGCAATGCATCCTCTCTGAACTCAAGCGTTACTCCTTCCATCTCAAACAACTTCGCATACTGTTTGGTTAACGCATTCTTAGGTTGTGACAAAATTTGAATCAGCGAATCCTCATCGAGCTCCTCAAGGGTCGCTACGACAGGTAGTCGACCTACAAATTCCGGGATCAAACCGTACTTGACTAAGTCATCTGGCTCGATTTCCTTGAAAATCTCGCCAATGTTCTTGGTTTCTTCCTTGCTTCTGACCTCAGCGCCAAAACCAATCCCAGAGCGCTCAGAGCGATCACGGATAATTTTGTCCATACCGGCGAAAGCGCCACCACAGATAAACAGGATATTGCTGGTATCAACTTGCAGGAATTCTTGTTGCGGATGCTTGCGTCCACCTTGAGGCGGCACCGAGGCAACCGTGCCTTCTATCAGTTTCAAAAGCGCTTGCTGAACACCTTCACCAGAAACATCTCTGGTGATAGAGGGATTGTCCGCTTTGCGCGAAATTTTGTCGATTTCGTCAATATAGACGATACCGTGTTGTGCTTTGTCGACGTCGTAATCACACTTTTGAAGTAGCTTTTGAATAATATTCTCGACATCTTCACCGACATAACCCGCTTCGGTAAGCGTAGTAGCGTCAGCAATTGTGAACGGAACATCCAACAATCTCGCCAGTGTTTCAGCTAACAACGTCTTACCGCTTCCTGTTGGCCCGACGAGTAGAATATTACTTTTTCCTAATTCAACATCATCAGTTTTCACCGAGTTATCGGTCTGGAGACGTTTGTAATGATTGTAAACCGCGACCGAAAGTACCCGCTTTGCAGCACTCTGCCCGATTACATACTGCTCGAGGATGTCGTTAATTTCTCTTGGAGTCGGTAATTTGTTAGCGTCACTATCTTGGGTAACTTCTTGAATTTCCTCGCGAATAATGTCGTTACATAATTCCACGCACTCATCACAAATGAATACGGAGGGACCTGCGATTAGTTTTCTAACTTCATGTTGGCTTTTGCCACAGAAAGAGCAGTAGAGTAGCTTTCCGCTATCGTCTCGACCACCTGATTTTCTGTTGTCGCTCATTGGATTTCCTTTAACGTTTTCTAACTATCTCAAAACTACGGTACTAAGCGTCATCATTACACTTAAGCTTAGACCTTTATACCTTAGTTTGTCGATACTTAGGCTACTTATTTATATTAATTATTGTGAATTAGATCCTAGTTTGAGGCTTTATTTTTTAGCCTCTAGCAGATATTACGCTATCAACGATACCATAGGAAGCTGCTTCTTCAGCACTCATAAAGTTATCGCGATCCGTGTCTTTTTCAAGATCTTTCAGTTTTTTGCCTGTGTGCTTGGCTAAAATACGGTTCAAAGTTTCCCGCATTTTGAGGATTTCTTGGGCATGTATCTCAATATCAGATGCTTGGCCTTGGAACCCACCCAGTGGTTGGTGAATCATCACTCTTGAGTTAGGCAGCGCAAAGCGTTTACCTTCAGCACCACCGGCAAGCAAGAATGCCCCCATACTGCACGCCTGCCCAATACACAAGGTTGACACAGAGGGTTTAATAAATTGCATGGTGTCGTATATCGCCATACCGGCAGTAACTGACCCACCAGGAGAGTTAATATAAAGCGAAATATCTTTGTCTGGATTTTCAGACTCTAGGAACAGCATCTGTGCCACAATAAGATTGGCCATGTGATCTTCGACCTGGCCTACCATGAAAATAACTCTCTCTTTTAGCAATCGAGAATAGATGTCGTATGAGCGCTCGCCTTTAGCGGTTTGTTCCACAACCATGGGCACTAGTCCTAGGGCTTGCGCGTCTAACATAGCATCTGTTTTCAACATTCTTTATCCTTATAATTCAATGGTCTATAAACCAAAAACCCGGTATTTAACTACCAACGGTTAACATATGGGTTAACTATAGCAGTTTCAATACCGGGTTTGAAAATATTAAATTAAATATTCTCGACTTTGCTTATTCAGCTTTGTCTTCAGATGCCTCTTCTGCGTCTGCTTTTGGATTCATAACAGCGTCGAAATCTACTGCTTTTTCTGTTACCGCAGCCGCGTTTTCAACAAATTCGATAACGCTGTCTTCTAGAACTAATTGTTCTACCTCGTTCAGGCGATTTTCGTCTGAAAGGTAATAATTAACGACTTGCTCTGGTTGCTCGTAAACTGACGCAATTTCTTCTAGTTTACTGCGAACTTTATCTTTATCCGCTGTCAATTTGTTCTGCTTAATGACTTCAGCAACAATCAAACCGAGTTTAACGCGTCGATTCGCTTTTTCTTCAAAAAGCTCAGCTGGTAAGTCAGGTAAGCTCGCTCCCTGACCGCCAAATTGCTGCATTGCTTGCTGCTTTAGCGCTTCAATTTCTTGATCGATCATCGCTTTAGGAATGTCAAATTCATGCGCCTCAACTAAAGATTCCATGACTTGCTCTTTGACTTTCGCTTTAAGCACTTGATTAAGCTCTCGTTCCATATTTTTGCGAACATCAGCCTTCATATTCGGAACACTACCATCTTCAATGCCCAGTTTCTCAGCCAACTCACCAAGCTTTAACGCTTCTTTTTTGTTAACAATGTTAACTGTCGTCGCAAAAGTCGCTTCTTTACCAGCAACCTCTTTATTTTGATAGTCTTCTGGGAAAGTAACGGTAACTTCAACTTCATCACCAGCTTTAGCACCAATTAACTGGTCTTCAAAACCGGGGATCATCTGTTTTGAGCCAAGCTCTAGATCAAAACCATCTGCTTTACCGCCGGCGAATTCCTCACCGTCGATCTTTCCAACGAAGTCGATGTTGACTTGATCGCCTTCTTTCGACTTGCGCTTCACTTCAACCCAGTTAGCTTGCTGTTCACGAAGGGTATCAATCATTTTGGTCAAATCTTCATCTTTAACTTCAGAAGTCATCTTCTCGATATTGATATTTGCAAAATCTTTCAACTCGACTTCAGGGTAGATTTCAAAAGTTGCTGTAAACTCTAAATCTTTGCCTTCTTCCACAGAGATCGGCTCGATATGCGGCGCGCCAGCAGGCTGAAGCTTCTCTTGAACAACCGCTTCATAAAATGAACGCTGCATCACCTCAGAAACCACTTCTTGGCGAACATGTCCACCAAAACGCTTTTTGATCACGTTCAAGGGTATTTTGCCTGGACGGAAACCGTTCATTCTCTGTGACTTTGCTAATTCCTTCATGCGTGTCAAAGCAACATCATCAACGTTGCTCGCAGGAACGCCGATAGTTAGCTTTCGCTCTAGGCCGTTTGTGGTCTCAACAGAAACTTGCATTTTGTCTGCTCCAACTCTGTATTAATTTTAATTTAATTTAATCACGTAAAAACGCCAGACGTCGCGAAGCGCATCTGACAGTCGATATTCAAGACAAGAATGAAGGAGGAGTTTGCGAGAGCTGCTTTTTTGCCTTTTTATTCGGCATTTGGGTTTGGTTAGCACCAAGCTCAGGCAACCACCAACTAGCTCAAGCCAGAAAATCTTTTTAAAATCAAGCATCTATCATGATACTTTGTCGTTACAAAATGGTGCGAGAGGAGAGACTCGAACTCTCACGCCGCAAGACACTGGAACCTAAATCCAGCGCGTCTACCAATTCCGCCACTCTCGCATTTTGTAACTTCGACTGTCTTGCAACAGTCAAAATATGGGGTGGATGATGGGGTTTGAACCCACGACCACCGGAATCACAATCCGGGGCTCTACCAACTGAGCTACATCCACCATTGTAAACCTAGTCGCACATTATATGCGCTTTTAGCTCGAAACTTAACCTTGGCCGCAATGGCGCGCCCGGTAGGATTCGAACCTACTACCCTCGGCTTAGAAGGCCGATGCTCTATCCAGATGAGCTACGGGCGCATCGTTCCTCAGCAACCCTACTCGCTTTAAAGCTAACTTTAAATGCCAGTAAATTGGTCGGGGAAGAGGGATTCGAACCCCCGACATCCTGCACCCAAAGCAGGCGCGCTACCAGACTGCGCTATTCCCCGATTTCAATCACCTTGGGAGGCTGCCCCACAAGGAGCGCGCATGATACTGAAGTCCTTGATTCTCGTCAACAACCTTAATCGAATATTTTTAAAAAACTTTTACTTGGCAGTTAGACCGACAATTGAGAAAATACCGGCCAATATTCCAATTGGTTATCAGGTACACAATTTATGGCTGCGAGTCTCATCGACGGCAAAAAAATTTCCGCGGACTTGCGGGAGAATATCAAACAAAAAGTCGCAGCGCGAATTGCAGATGGAAAGCGAGCTCCAGGCCTTGCAGTCATTCTGGTTGGCGATGACCCAGCCTCCTCCGTTTATGTTGGCAAAAAAGTAAAAGCCTGTGAAGAAGTTGGATTCGAGTCGCGCAAACTTACTCTGAGCCCGCAAATCACTCAAGCTGAGTTGATTAAAGCGGTAGAAAAGCTTAATCAAGACCCAAAAATAGACGGAATACTGGTTCAGTTACCGCTACCCGATCATTTAGACTCCAGCGAAATACTTGAAACCATTAAAGCAGACAAAGATGTTGATTGCTTCCACCCCTATAATGTTGGACGACTCGTCCAAAGGATTCCTCAACTACGTCCTTGCACACCATATGGCATCATTCTTATGCTAGAAGCTGTCGGTATCGACGTTAAAGGGCTCAATTGTCTCGTTGTGGGTGCAAGTAATATCGTTGGCCGCCCGATGGCTATGGAGTTGTTGCTTAAAGGCGCGACAGTGACAGTGTGTCACAAGTTTAGTCAGGACCTTGCAGAACATGTCGGTCGAGCCGATCTCGTTGTTGTTGGTGTCGGTATCCCTCACCTAGTTAAAGGCGAATGGATAAAACCTGGAGCGATTGTCATAGATGTGGGAATCAATCGATTAGAATCGGGGAAATTGACGGGCGATGTCGAGTTTGAAACGGCTGCTGAGCGCGCCGCTTGGATCACACCAGTACCCGGTGGCGTTGGCCCGATGACCGTCGCCACGCTAATGCACAATACTTTGATGGCTGCCGAAGAGCTCCACGAATAATCGGAGCAGTTAAATATTTGGATGCTGACTAGCCGCTGACATACAGACTAACTTTGCATTTATTGAGTTACCTTGAATACTCTTCGTAAAATAAAAAAGCCCACTGTGTGGGCTTTTTTTCGACTAACTTGTTGTATTTGCAGGAAATTAAATGACTGATTAATTCTGCCAGAAAAGATCGCCGCCATGCTCCTCTATGGTCTCTAGGACTTTCCCGCCACCACGCGCGACACAGGTTAGTGGGTCTTGTGCCACGATTACAGGTAAGCCTGTCTCTTCTAGAAACAACCTGTCAAGGTCCTTGATGAGTGCGCCACCGCCGGTTAACACCATGCCACGCTCGGAAATATCAGCAGCTAATTCGGGGGGAGATTGCTCTAATACGCTGCGAACAGCGCGGATCATGCCTGCCAATGGATCCTGGAGCGCCTCGAGTACTTCGTTACTATTGATGGTAAAGCTTCGTGGAATCCCTTCAGCCAAATTACGACCTCTGACATCAATCTCCATTACCTCGCTACTGGGGAACGCAGTACCGATTTCATGCTTAATTCGCTCGGCAGTTGCCTCGCCGATAATCGTCCCATAGTTGCGTCTCACATAGTCGATGATGGCCTCATCAAACCGATCGCCGCCGATTCGCACAGAGTCTGACTCGACGACACCGTTTAGTGACAATATCGCTATTTCTGTCGTGCCTCCACCGATATCAACGACCATCGAACCGCGCGCCTCTCCAACCGGCAAGCCTGCACCAACCGCGGCAGCCATTGGCTCTTCGATCAGATAAACATCGCGAGCACCTGCACCATACGCTGATTCTTTGATTGCCCGTCGTTCCACTTGGGTTGAGCCACAAGGAATACAAATTAATACACGCGGACTTGGACGCATAAAAAAGCTTGAATCATGGACCTTACGAATAAACTCTTGAAGCATCTTTTCGGTCACTTCAAAGTCAGCAATGACACCATCTTTCATCGGCCGAATTGCGGTAATATTGCCAGGTGTTCGTCCTAGCATCACCTTGGCATCTTTTCCAACTGCGGCAATGGATTTATTGCCACCACGCTCTTGGCGGATTGCCACTACAGATGGCTCGTTTAACACGATACCCTTTTCCCGCATATAAATTAGCGTATTTGCAGTACCTAAATCGATAGATAAATCGGCTGAAAAGAGACCTCTGATTTTATTAAACATATTGGGGTTTGATTCCGTAGTAACTTTTACTTCAACTGATCCGGCACTTTAACCTAGACAAAACCGGACTTTTCTAAAATTGGCGTCGATTATCGCGCACTTCCCGAATAAACAGAAGGGGTTGCGTCAAATTTCTTATGTTTTATGATGCATTTCAAACCATTAAGTTCCAGAAACATCCAAATGACAGAATTTAAAATAGCCACAGCAGCTGATGCTAAACTTATTGAAGCACTTGCGGCGCCGATTTGGCGAGAACACTACACGCCAATCATAGGGAGTGAGCAAGTCGAATATATGCTTAATAAGTTTCAGAACGAGAAAGCAGTAAAAGACCAAATAGCCGCCGGTTACCTCTATACCATCGTCATCGTTGATAAAGAACATGCCGGATATATTGCAGTAGAAATCCGAGACAATAAGCTATTTCTCAGCAAATTTTACCTGCATGCTGATTATCGTGGGAAAGGTATCGCCCGTGATATGCTCGACTTTGTCGACCAATCAGCTAAAGACAACAATTGTCACCAAATTGAGTTAACCGTCAATAAATATAACCCCGCCTACGAAATCTATTTAAAATTGGGATTTGAGAATGTCGAGTCAATTGTGATGGACATAGGTAACGGCTATGTGATGGATGATTATAGAATGATAAAAAACATCCACTAATTAATCGATTTTTACAAACAAATTCAATGAGATAATTTGGCTAAAAATCGTACTTAGGACTACACTTTTGAGAAGTAATTCTTTTGTCTTAACGCAAGAAGGCGGTGTAGATGGATTTTTTTGCCAAACAGTCAATTCGGTTAAAAATTTTACTCATTCCAATCGTTGGTGCAATTGGTTTTCTGGTTTACTTACTGGTCAGTTTAACAGCCATGAACCAAAACTTAGATAAATTGACCAATGCGAAAGACGTTCAATTTCCACTGTTGCAGATCTCTGCGACAAGTCTCACTAAACTAGAGAACATCAAGCAGACACTAGCGGACGCCGCTGGAATGGGAGAGGCAGACAAACTTGAGGCTGCAAATGCTATCTACAATCAATTAAAAAATGAACTAAGACGAGCAGCATCCGTCGATAACTCAAATGGTCAAGTAATCAATCAACTGATCGCCGAACTTGATTCGTACTATTCTCAAGCCTATTCACTTTCAAAACGGATCGTCGACGGCACTGCGGATTTCTCTAAATTGGCTGAGCAAAGCCAGCAAATGACAGACAAATTAACCGCATTGCAGTCGAACTTGACTAACTTCAATACGGCTCGCAACTCTGATTTTGTGGAAGCATTTGATGATGTTCGCAGTAACACCGAAGCAACCGTGCAGCTGGGCATCACTATCGGAATCGTGACCATTGTATTTTTATTTGTTGTGTCGGTGCCAATTAGCTTTGCGATAAAAAACAGTCTTGAAGACATTAAAAACTCGATGCGTTCAATTGCCGAAGAAGATGGTGATCTTACCCGCAGAATTAATACCACTAGCAAGGATGAAATCGGACAACTAGTTCATTGGTTTAATATTTTTATCGAAAAGTTGCAAACCGCAATCAAGCAAACAGTCGATACAGCAAGGCCGCTTGCGGAGACCGCGACCCATATAAAAGAGCTTACGACCCAATCACAAGTGATCTTCAACCAACAATACGAAAGTAGTCATCAAGCAAATACCTCGGTTGAAGCAATGAACCAGAGTGTTGAGCGAATTTCAAACAATGCCAGTAACGCCTCTACCTGTGCTAATGAAGCCCAACAAGGCGCTAATAAGGGACTTGAGGATGTTCAGAAAACAATCAATAGCATTCAAGAGCTGGCTAAAAATATTGCTGACTCGAGTGAAACCGTCGTCTTACTGGAACAAGGTTCATCTAAAGTAAATGTCGTCCTAGACGTAATCAAAGGTATCGCAGAACAAACTAACTTACTGGCACTTAACGCAGCCATCGAGGCTGCGAGAGCCGGCGAACAAGGAAGAGGTTTTGCGGTAGTCGCTGATGAGGTCAGAAACCTTGCCTCGAGAACGCAAGAATCAACCGAAGAAATCAATCAAATTCTCGAGGGATTACAGGTTTCAGCAAAAGACGCGGTAACAAAAATGGAGAGTAGTCGCACTCAAGTTAATCGCAGTGTTGAACAAGCTGGAGATGCCGGCGAAAGTCTCCAGGCAATAACCAGCACCGTAAGTGAAATTAGTCAAATGAATGAGGAGATAGCCGCTGATACCAATCAGCAAATCGAAATTTCAAATCATCTCGTTGAATCAGTCGCAGACATTCAAGAAAAAACCAAGCAAAGTAATGAATCCAGCGATGAGCTCGCCAATGTGAGTGAAAGACTGGCCGAATTAGCTTCGGTCCTCGAGTCGATTACTAAACAATTTAAAGTTTAAACTGTTTAGTAAATCACTGAGACTTTTTCGCAACCTTTGATATTTTTCAAATTGAAAATTAACTCATCAGAGGGTTTAACCGACCATTCGCCGCCAGCAATTAGTTCAAAGTCAGCGATTTGATGGGAACATTTAATTTGCACTGGACAAAGACCACCTTTGAACGGTGCAAGTGACTCTACTAACTCTTCTGCAACGATTAAACTTTGCTCAAAATCGACATGCAACTCAAGATGTTTCGAGCGGCTTTCACGCACTTCAGTCAATTCGCTAACCTCAACGGCGCTCATTTTTAAACCACCCGAAAAGTCGTCGTTGGAGATATCTCCCTTGGCGACAATTACTTCGTCTTTTCGGAGCACTTCCCGATTCGCTTCATACAAGTCGTTATACACCATCACGTCAACGCGACCACTTTGATCATCCAAAGTGACTATCGCCCAGTTGAGGCCTTTCTTGGTTTTCATCACACGAATAGCGACGATTAAACCAGCAACAGTGACATACTCTCCGCGTCTTGTGGGCTGGAGAGAATTCAACCTCAAATTACAAAACTGCTTGATTTCCGGTAAGTATCGATCAATCGGATGGCCTGTCAAATAGAGCCCGAGCGTTTCTTTTTCTCCCTGGAGTACTTTCGCTTCAGGCCAGGGTCTCACCACCGCGTATTCTGCTTTTTTGGTTTCGCTGCTCTCTGTCGGTGAGCCAAACATATCATTCTGACCAAGCTGCTGATCACGCTTAAATTGTTCAGCACTTTTTATGGCATGCTCTAAAGACGCCATCATGCTGGCCCGGTCTGGTCCCAGTGCGTCAAGCGCACCGGCGCGGATCAATGCTTCTAAGTTTCTACGATTTGCTTTACGCAGGTCTACCCGGTTGCAAAAGTCGAAAAGATCGTGATATCGCCCACCTTTTTCCCGCTCTTCAACGATCGATTGAATAGCTCCCTCACCGACGCCCTTAATAGCGCCAATCCCATAAATAATCGTTTTTTCACCATCGATGGTAAACTTGTACAATCCACGATTAACATCCGGTGGAACAATACTAATCCCCATTGATTTGGCATCATCAACATAGGTGACCACTTTATCGGTATTATCCATATCCGCAGACATTACCGCGGCCATGAAAGCGGCAGGATAATGTGCCTTCAACCAAGCCGTTTGAAAAGAGACCAAAGCGTAGGCGGCCGAATGAGATTTGTTAAACCCATAACCGGCAAATTTTTCCATCAAGTCAAAGATATGCCCGGCCAGTTCGCCGTCAACATCTCTCGCTATCGCGCCTTTCATAAATATCTTGCGTTGCTCTTCCATGACCTCAGGTTTTTTCTTCCCCATAGCCCGGCGTAACAAGTCAGCGCCACCCAGTGAAAAGTTTGCCAGCACCTGAGCAATCTGCATGACTTGCTCTTGGTACAAAATAATCCCATAAGTCGGCTCTAACACAGGCTTGAGATCTTCGTGCTGGTAATCCGAATGGGGATAGGCTACTTCTTGTCGACCGTGTTTACGGTTAATGAAATCATCCACCATGCCCGAACCAAGTGGTCCAGGTCTAAAGAGCGCAACCAATGCGATGATGTCTTCAAAAGAGCTCGGTAAAAGCTTTTTAATCAGCTCCTTCATCCCTCTTGATTCCAACTGGAAAACAGCCGTTGTGTTGGCCGCTTTTAGCAAGTCAAAAGTTTTGGGGTCTTCAAGATCGATTTTTTCAATGTTCAGTTTTTCTTGGTCAGGGCCAATTAATTGACTGTTGATCATCGAGACAGCCCAGTCGACAATGGTAAGCGTCCTTAACCCTAAAAAGTCAAACTTCACCAGACCTGCCGACTCAACATCGTCTTTGTCGAATTGAGTGACCAGCCCTTCGCCAGATTCATCACAATAAAGCGCCGAGAAATCGGTCAAATCAGACGGAGAGATAACCACACCACCTGCGTGCTTGCCGGCATTTCGGGTAATTCCCTCGAGCTTAGTTGCCATGTCCCAAATCGCTTGAAAATCTTCTTCCTCTTCATATCGAGTTCGAATTTCCTCTTCAGCCTCCCAAGCCTTCGAAAGTGTCATCCCAATATCAAACGGAATCAATTTGGATATTTTATCGACAAACCCATACGGTTGACTTAGCACTCGACCCACATCACGGATAACCGCTTTTGCCGCAAGTCGGCCAAAAGTAATAATTTGTGAGACCGCATTACGACCATATTTTTCGGCGACATAATCAATAACTCTATCTCGCCCATCCATACAAAAATCAATATCAAAATCGGGCATAGAAACCCGTTCTGGATTTAAAAATCGTTCAAAAAGCAAATCATATTCCAACGGATCCAAGTCAGTAATTTTCAATGCGTACGCAACTAATGAACCTGCGCCCGATCCTCTTCCGGGGCCCACGGGAATGTCATTATCTTTACCCCATTTAATGAAGTCGGCGACTATCAAAAAGTACCCTGGAAATCCCATTTGATTAATCACGTCGAGCTCAATCTTTAGCCTTTCATCATAAGGTTTTCTTTTCTCAGCAAAATCGGGAGCGTTCACATCCATCAAATGTGGCAGGCGTTCTTCAAGTCCTTCTTCACTGAGCTGACAAAAGTATTCTTCAATGGTTAACCCATCAGGGATCGGATAGTTAGGTAGAAAGTACTCACCAAGATGGAGATGAAGGTTACATCGTTTGGCTATCTCTATCGTATTCTCAAGCGCCTCTGGAATATCTGAGAAAACTTCAGACATTTCTTCTGCACTTCTTAAATATTGTTCACTGCTATAAGTTTTAGGCCGTCGAGGATCATCCAGCACTCGACCTTGATTGATGCAAACTCGAATTTCGTGTGCATCAAAATCAGCCTCTTCTAAAAAACAAACATCGTTTGTCGCTACTACAGGAGTTCCGGATCCTTGAGCAAAGCCAGAAACCGCTTGAATATAAGCGCCTTCACCAACTCTTCCGGTTCTTTGTAACTCAAGATAATAGCGGTCAGGGAAATGTAAATTCCAAAAGCCTAATTGGTTCGCTGCTTGTTCATGGTTTCCTGCTGTTAACGATCGACCGACATCACCATCTTTTCCGCCAGACAAAACAATTAAACCTTGATTATGATCTTTCAGCCAAGATTTCTGAACAATTGGTTTACCGAGCTTTTGGTTGGTTTGATAGGCTTTTGAAACGAGCTGCTTCGCATTTAAATAACCGCTGTCATTTTGACACAGAACAGCAATCCGAAAGACTTCGTTGTCGTCTTCATCGTCATCAACCCAAAGGTCGACTCCAACAATAGGCTTAACCCCCATTGCCATAGCTTTCCGATAAAACTTAATTAATCCGCAAAAATTGACATTATCGGTAATGCCAATCGCGGGCATTCTTAATTCTGCAGCCCTCTCAAGCGTAGGGTTAATTCGACAAATGCCATCCACCATCGAAAACTCTGTGTGCATCCGCAAATGAACAAAGTCATAAACTTTCTTTGCTTGTTCCGGAGAGCCCTCAACCGATTGCTTATCAATACTTTCTGTTTCACTCATAAACTGCTAACTATCGGTCCACTTAAATCAACTCAAGTTGCTTTTGAACGGGTGCAAAACTCTTTCTGTGAATAGGAGAAATACCTTTCTCAACAATCGCTTCGCGATGAAACTTCGTTGGGTATCCTTTATGTTGTGCAAAGCCATAACCAGGATAAACCGCTTCCATTTCGACCATTTCTTGGTCTCTCGCGACTTTAGCAATTATCGAGGCAGCGCTTATGGCCGGTTCCTTCAAGTCACCCTTAACGATAGCTTCTGCGGTGCAAGTGAGTTTTGGTAACTTATTACCATCGATCAAACAATGATCGGGTTGTTGAGTTAACCCCTCGACTGCACGCTGCATAGCGAGCAAGCTTGCTTGAAGAATATTCACTTCATCTATCTCGTCAGGTTCTGACCGAGCAATACACCAGCTCAGTGCTTTTTCTTTGATTTCTTCTGCCAAAGCCTCACGTTTCTTTTCTGATAACTTTTTAGAATCGGTTAATCCGTCAATTGGTTGGTTAGGATCGAGGATTACCGCAGCAGCAATGACAGGTCCAGCTAACGGCCCTCTTCCTACTTCGTCTACCCCAGCTATGAAATGGCTTTTGGACATGCACTCCCCAACTTATTGATTACACTACAAATTTATTTCTAATTCGATAGCTTCGCTTTGCGCGACTCGGGTAATCGGTACTTTGATTTTTCAATACCGAGCTATCTTTTGAATATTTTCTATTAAAAAACAATAGCTTAAGTATTTCATCAAGTTCTACTATCGGATTGAATTATTCCATAAATCCCTCTCGGTGCCTATCACAATTTTAACCGTTTTCTGTTGAGCATCGGGTTAAAATGAAGAAGTTTTGTCCACCGCTTAAAGCAGCTGCTTCATTTCCAAAACAGCCCTTTTGTGCTATTGTGCGCATACTTCAAAACCGCTATTTGGCGCCAAACAGAAACCATCTATTTCATGGCTAAAATTAAAACCGCCGTTATTGGTGTGGGTTATCTTGGAAAATTTCACGCGCAAAAATATGCAGCTCTCGATAACAGCGAGCTTATTGCTGTAGTCGACGCCAACCCAGAAACCGCAAAAGAAATCGCTGATACACTTTCTGTGCACGGTCTCACTGATTATTCAAGTCTGCTTGGTAATGTTGATGCGGTCAGTATTGCAGCCCCCACCAGCCTACATTACAAAATTGCCAAAGATTTTCTTGAGCACGGTACTCATGTATTGATCGAAAAACCAATTACCGTGACCGTTGAGGAAGCCGATGAGTTGATCGAACTAGCCAAACAAAACGAAGCGATTATTCAAGTCGGCTTTTTAGAAAGATTCAATGCAGCGATCTTAAAACTAGACCGCGCCATCACTGAACCTCGTTTTATTGAATCGCATCGTTTAGCACCGTTCAATCCGCGAGCAAATGATGTTAACGTTGTGCTCGATTTGATGATTCATGATATCGATATTATTCTCAATATAGTTAAATCAGAACTCACAGCAATTCGTGCCTCTGGTGCATCAGTTTTGACCGAGACTTCGGATATCGTTAACGCCAGACTAGAATTCGCTAATGGATGTGTTGCAAATGTAACGGCCAGTCGAGTCTCGGTGAAAACAGAACGAAAAATGCGAATATTTCAAAATGAATCTTGCGCAACGGTTGACTTCCAAAACCGAGGTTTATACATCTACCAAAAAGGCGAAGGCTTGGATGAAAACGGCATGCCACATATCATTGCAGACGAACAAAGTTTCGAAAACAATGATGCATTGATGGAAGAAATAAAAGCGTTTCTCAATAGCATTGAAACCAAAACTCCAGCCGTTGTTACCGGTGAAGACGGCCGACAAGCACTTGACACTGCTATCCAAATTTCAAAACTTTTAAGTGAGTAGTTATTTATGAATATCCCAATGGTTGACTTGAAACAACAGTATCTTGAAATGAAAGATGAGATTGATTCAGGGATATTGGCCGCACTAGAGTCTACCCAGTTTATCCTTGGCCCAAACGTAAAAGCCTTTGAAGAGGAAGCTGCAAAGTATTTGGGTGTAAAACACTGCCTTGGGGTTAACTCTGGTACTGACGCTTTACACTTAGCGCTGATTGCGGCTGGCGTTGGCAAAGGCGATGAAGTTATCACAACCACTTTCACCTTTATAGCAACCGCAGAAGCGATTAGTTATGTCGGTGCTACTCCGGTCTTTGTTGATATTGACGAACAAAATTTTAATATTGATTTGCAACAAGTGGAAGATGCCATTACCGACAAAACAAAAGCGGTTATTCCTGTCCATCTGTTTGGTCAACCGGTCGACATGTTGGCTCTTAAAAAGTTATGCGACGCGAAAGGTCTGAAGATCGTTGAAGACTGTGCTCAGTCTTTTGGCGCCGATATTAATGGACAACAAACCGGAAGTTTTGGTGACGTTGGCGCATTTAGTTTCTTTCCCAGTAAAAACTTAGGCTGCTATGGCGATGGTGGTTTAATCTCGACTAACTCGGATGACATCTTCAAACATTTAAACATACTTAGAAACCACGGGATGAGCGTTCGCTATCATCATACTGAATTGGGATTTAATAGCCGATTAGACGAACTTCAAGCGGTTATCTTAAGAGCCAAACTCAAGCGCATTGATAGCTACAATGATAATCGTCGTAGAGTCGACCAAACTTATAAAAAATATTTAGCCGATTCTGCAATCGTTACACCACATGAAGATGGTGTAGGCAAGCATGTTTATCACCAATATGTTTGTATGCATCATCAGCGAGATAAAATCATGCAGACTTTACAAGATAATAATATCGCTTGTGCTATTTATTATCCTATCCCGTTGCATCGCCAAGACGTTTATGCAAACCAAAATACTGATAATCACTTACCGGTTTCCGAAAAGGTAGTGGACCATTGTTTCGCGTTACCGATTTATCCAGAAATGGAAGAAGAAAAAATTAAAATCGTATGTGACGTTATCAAATCCGCAATACAATAACAAAACTAACCTGTGTCCATGACTCAATCAGTTTTAATTAGTGCCGGTGAAGCATCCGGCGATCTTCATGCTGCCAATTTAGTCAGAGAATTAAAAAAAATTAATTCCGACTTAAACATTACTGCTATGGGTGGCGATAACCTGAGAGAAGCCGGTGCTGATGTCATCATCGACTGCGCCGAGCTGGCCGTCGTCGGATTGGTAGAAGTACTTATTAATTATCGCAAAATAAAAAAAGCACTCGATCATTTAGCGGATATTGTGCGAACCCAAAAGCCCGATTTGCTGATACTTGTTGATTATCAGGAGTTTAATATGAAACTCGCTCAGGTAGCCAAGGAGTCTGGTGTTAAAGTTTTGTTTTATATTGGACCGCAAGTATGGGCATGGCGTCCAAAACGCGTTCATAAGATTCGCGAACGCGTTGACATGATGGCAGTATTGTTTCCTTTCGAAGTGGCTTTTTACGAGAATGCTAATGTCCCAGTAAAGTTTGTCGGTAATCCGCTCGTCGACGAAGTTTACCCAACCAAAGACAAACCAGAGCTACTTAGGGAGTATCAACTTTCGAGCGATAAAAAGACGATTGGACTATTCCCTGGAAGTCGACGCAGTGAAATAAAAAAAGTACTACCGATCCAACTGAAGACGGCAAAATATCTAACCGAACAACGCAACGACCTGCAATTTGTCCTCGGCGTTGCGAGCACTCTTGACATCAATGAGTTGAAATCGCAATGCGTGGGTTACGAGGCCCTCAATATTCAGTTTATTCAAGATAGACCCTACAACATCATGAGTACTTGCGATGCGATTATCACGGCATCAGGTACGGCAACTCTCGAAATTGGCTTGATGGGAATTCCTTTTACAATTACCTATCGCATATCACCAATTTCCTATGCCATATTCAAGCGAATGATATCGGTAGAAAATGTTGGTTTAGTTAACATTGTTGCGGAAAAAAGAATCATTAATGAGTTTATCCAAGATAAAGCTCAACCAAAACAAATTGGTCAAGAAATTATGCGGATTCTTGATGATGAAGCTTACCGCAACGATATGATCAATCAGTTATCCGAGGTCAGAGCAAAACTTGGCGCTGAAGGCGGCTCGAAAAATGTCGCAAGCTTAGCCGCAAATATGTTGGCATCAAACAATCGTTAATCGTTTAACGGGCAATTCCGCGGGGTGAGTTGCGAATAAAATCAGCCATTAATTTAACCGACTCTGAAGTTTTAGCCATTTCGTCAAGTTTAGCTAACATTTCCGCTTGCCCAAGTTCCTGACGATAAATAACTTTGAAAGCTCTTCTTATATTTTGGATTTCTTGTTTATCAAATCCACGCCGCTGCAAACCCCGTGCATTTATTGTCTTAGGCGAAGACTCCGCATACATGACAAACGGCGGAATATCTTGAGTCACCTTACTTTGAATGCCAAGCATTGTGTGCGCACCCACATGACAAAACTGATGTATGCCACTGAAACCACTAATAATTGCCCAATCATTAATGTGTACATGTCCCGCTAAATTGGTGCTGTTCACAATCACGATCTTATTACCTAAAATACAGTTATGCCCAATATGGACATGCGCCATTAGCATATTATCGTCACCAATTTTTGTAATGTAGTCCTCTTTGGGGATCGCTCGATGGATACTCACATACTCTCGAATACTATTTCTATCACCGATAACAAGTTTAGTATCTGAAGATTTATCAAAACTTAAATCTTGTGGGATGTCTCCAATAGACGCGAACTGGTGAATTTCGTTATCTTCGCCAATCACTGTTGGCCCTTTAATCACGACATGCGGCCCCACAATCGTGCGTTCACCTATAACGACATCCGGACCTATGACAGAATAGGGCCCAATTTCAGCGGAATCAGCAATCTTCGCCGACGGATCGACGATTGCGGTAGCGTGGATCATAAATTTCTAATCTTATTATTTAAATCATAGAGCCTCGAGCGAGACCCCGTTTCGATTGATTGACAAAGTCGATCATTAACTTAACATGTTCTGACTCATTCGCCATAACTTCAAGCTCTTTCATCACTTCCTCTAAAAGCATCCCGCTTCGATATATCACTCGATATGCTTTTCGAATTGCGCTTATATCTTTGCCAGTAAACCCACGCCGTCGTAACCCTTCGGCATTAACCGCTCTCGGTGCAGAGTCAGCATAAAGAACAAAAGGCGCTATATCTTGGGTTACCGTCGAGCGAAGACCAATAAAGGCATGGGCGCCAATATGACAGAATTGATGAACGCCGGCAAACCCGCCAAGAATGGCCCAGTCACCGATGACCACATGACCCGCCAAATTTGAGCTGTTAGCAATAGTAACGTTATCACCAAGTACACAATCATGAGCAATATGAGTATATGCCATCAATAAATTATTATTGCCGATTTTGGTAACCCCTTTATCTTGGGTTGTACCTCGATGAATCGTGCAGGATTCGCGAACAATATTATTGTCGCCTATCTCGGTTCGGGTTGGTTCTCCGGCATACTTTTTATCTTGATTAGCTTCACCAATCGAGGAGAATTGATAAAAGTGATTTTTCTTACCGATGGTTGTATGACCATTGATGACAACATGTGGACCCACTACGGTACCTTCACCGATGGTAACGTGTTCATCAATTACCGAAAACGGTCCAACCGATACGTCTTCGGCCAGCTTTGCTGATGGGTGTATCACGGCACTGGGATGAATCATTATCCGACATCCTGTTTTGAACACATGAGTTGCGCAGCACACACGATCTTTCCATCTACAAGTGCTTGCGCGTCGAATTTCCAAAAAGTTCTTTTGCGATTCAGTAAAGTTACTTTTAGCTCTACTTGATCGCCTGGCTCAACAGGCTTCTTAAAACGCGCGCTGTCGATGCCAACAAAGTAATATAAAGAGTCTTCATCCGGTGATTCGTCTAAAGTTTTAAACGCTAAAATTCCTGTCGCTTGCGCCAATGCTTCTAATATCAAAACACCTGGCATCACTGGCCGGTGGGGAAAATGTCCGGTAAAACATGGCTCGTTCATCGTGACATTTTTTATCGCATTAAGATACTCACCAACTTTGTAATCTGTAACCTTATCAACTAATAAAAAAGGATACCTATGGGGCAGTGTCTTCATTATTTCATGAATATCAAGTGACGAAATCTGCCGCTGTTCTCCACTCATGAATTTGCTCCGCCTTTAATATCGTCGATTTGCTTTTGTAACCGTTTTAGCTGTTTCGCCATCTCATCTAACTGTCTAAAACGTGCCACATTCTTACGCCACGTTTTGTTATCTTGCATGCCGGTACCGGATGAAAAAACACCGGGTTCTTTATTAGAGCGATTAATCAAACTACACGCTGTTACATGTGTCTTATCGGCAATAAATAAATGCCCTAGTATTGACGATCTACCACTAAACGTACAGTGCTTGCCGATTGTTGTACTACCCGCAATTCCGGTCATGCCCGCCATAGCCGTATGCTCACCGATGACAACATTGTGGGCAATGTGACATAAGTTATCAATCTTGACACCATTACCGATAATCGTATCGTTTAACGCTCCTCTATCGATACAGGCATTGGCACCAACATCAACTTCATTACCCAGAATAACGCTGCCTGTTTGCGGTATTCGAACCCACTGACCTTGCTCGTTAGCGTAACCGAACCCATCAGCGCCGATGATAGCACCGGATTGAATCACGCAATTTTCACCTAATACAACCCGATGATATATAGAAACATTAGCATAAAGACGAGAGTTCGCACCGATTTTTGCCGATTCACCAATTGTGGTATTCGCACCGATTATAACGTTATCGCCAATTTGAACACCTTCACCAATAACTACGCCAGGCTCTATCGCCACATTTTCACCAATAGAGGCACTTTCATGGACGATGGCACTGGGGTGAATTTCTTGAGGAGGCTTGGGCGTTGTGTCTAACAATTGAGCCACTCGCGCAAAACCTAAATAAGGGTCCTGGATTATAATGCCGTTAGTTTTTAACTGCGATTTAACGGCATCAGAAACCAAAACACAACCCGCTTGGGTTGTGCTTAATTGTGATTGATACTTGTTGTCACTCAGAAAAGAAATATCTTGAGAGCTAGCCTTATCAATTGGCGCTAATCCGCTAATGATATGCTCTCCATCACCGACATACTGAGCATCTAACAGCTGCGCAATCTGCGCAACTGTGTAGTCGCGACTTGCCAAAAGATTAGCCTGCAGGATTGCTAATCATAGCAATAACTTTGTCAGTGATATCGATCGCAGGAACTGCATGAATTGCAACTTCCTTTGCTAAGATAAGATCGAACTTATCTTCGGCAGCAATTTTTTGAATTGCTTCATTAATTTTTTGAGCGACTTTTTGCTGTTCTTGTGAAGTAGCAATTTTGATATCTTCTTGGAAGAATTTTTGTTTCAAAGAGAACTGCGAATCAAGCGCTTGAAGCTGACGATCGATTTCCAATCGCTGTGCACCAGTCATTGTCATTTGGTCTCTTTTAGCTTTGGCTTTTAAATCTTCGCCTTGCTTTTGCAACTCAACCAACTCGTTTTGTCTTTCTTGAAACTGTTGCTTGATTCTGTCGTTAGCTGCCTTCAATTGAGGCGCTTTACTCAATACCGCTTTAGTATCGACAACCCCAATTCTGAAGTCTGCTGCTTGAACACTCGCCGCCATAAAAAGCAGAGCAAAAGTCATAATTGATTTTTTTAACATTTTTACACCTTCTTACTTATTAAACTTAAATACTTTTCTCGACTTTACTTATTAAAAGCTTGGTCAATATTCTCTAAAAAGTCTTACCAACGTTGAACGAGAATTGCTCAACTTCGTCACCGTCTTCTTCTTTTAATGGTGTCGACAGACTGATTGTTAACGGCCCCATCGGTGATAGCCATTGTAAAGATATCCCAGCAGAAACTCTATAGGTTCCTGGCTCAGAGTAATCTGGAATTTTTGCTAATTGTACCGGATCCAACTCTCGATAATTATCGAGATCAAAATTAGTATCCCATAAATTTCCGACATCGACAAAAGCACTGGTCCTAACCGAGTTACTTTCTTCCGCAAACGGGATAGGAAAAATTAATTCTAGCGAGCCAAGTATTCTCGCGTTACCACCCGTCGTCCGACGACTAATAAATATCTCATCATCAGCACTTGGTAGGCCTACTGAAACCTGGCCTTGACCGCCATCAGTCGGAATCGGCCCAGAAGTTGATCCGCTGAATCGTTCGATAACTCGTGGTCCAATCGTATTTGATTCAAAGCCTCTCAGCGATCCCGAGCCCCCCGCACTAAAGTTCTCAAAATAAGGGAGTTTTTCTGTATCACCATAAGCATCGCCCCATGCCAGCCTAAATCGACTCAAAAAGGTCCAGCCCTGAGCAATAGGAATATAGTGGCTGAGGTCGTATGTGACCTTGTAGAATTCTAAATCACTACCAGGTGTGGTGGCTGCCAATGAGAGTGTTTGGCTCGTTCCGCGAGTCGGAAAAATACCGCGATTGAGTGTATTTCTGGATAACCCTACGCTCGCTCTCGTTAAAAAGTAGTCATAATTAGGGTCGATTCTAATGTCTTGGTTTTCACTCTCAAAAAACTCGATAACTTGTTGAGAGGTTGTATAGCGACCGGCTTTAAGTTCACTATCCTGGAAGCTCAATCCAAAATTAATTCCGCTCACTTCATTAAGCTGGTAACCAAGGTTACCGGAAAGACGAGTTGTATCCAGCGTTCCGGCACCTAACGAGAAGTTAAACTCGCCAAAATCTGTCACCACATACTCCAAGCCAATACCCGCACTAATCGCATCGATAGTAAAATAAGGGTCAAAATAATCCGCACGATAACTTTCCGAGTAGCGATTCTTATTAATGCCTACTTGAATACGTTTACCTGAGCCTAAGAAGTTACTGTGGCTGACATTGGCATTAATCGACGCTCCAAAGCCATCGCTATATCCGATACCACCGGAAATTGTTCCTGCAGAGCGTTCTTTAACTTTATAGTCAATATCAACACGATCTTCTTTGTCTTCGACTTTTGGCGTTTCTACTTCAACTTCTTCCAAGTAGCTGAGCCTTTGCAGTCTCAATTTAGAACGTTCGACCGCATCAGTTGAAAGCGCACCACCTTCCATAACTCTGACTTCTCGTCGCAGGACTTCATCATTAGTGGTTTCATTTCCAGCAAAATTGATTCGATTTACATAAACTTTCTTGCCAGGATCGATAAATAAAGTCAGTTCGACTTTGTTTTCTTCTTCGATAATATTGGGAATAGTAACAACCTTTGCAAAGGCATAGCCGTAATAACCCAAGCTCTTTTTAATTTGTTCTTCGGCAAACGAAACAGCCGCGGCGGAGTAGGTATCGCCTTTGGTCAATGGCATCAGGTTTTTCAGTTGTTCTTTACTCATGATCAGATCACCTGAGAAAACAATCTTATCGACCTTAAACTTTTCACCTTCGTCAACATTGATAGTGATGTAAATGCCTTTTCTATCGGGCGAAATCGAAACTTGAGTTGAAGTATTGTTGTATTTTAAGTAGCCGCGATCAAGATAATACGAACGCAGTGTTTCCAAGTCACCGGATAACTTCTCTCGAGAGTATTGATCTGCACTTGAGAAAAATGCCCACCATACCCCTTCAGACAATTCGAATTGGCCTAATAGTTCCTCATCGTCATAAACAGAATTTCCAACTAAACTGATTTTTTCGATTTTCGCAGGATCACCTTCATTGACGTCGAACTTAACTAGCACGCGGTTACGTGACTGTTTGATAATCTTGTCTTCAATTTTGACTGAGTATTTACCGTGGGCAAAATACTGTTCTTCCATGCCAAGCTTAATTCCTTTGATGGCGGCAGGATCAAAAATTTCACCTTTGGCAAAGTTTTGTCTGCGCATCGCATCTAAAATCTGTTCCGTTTTTATATCTGAATTACCATCAATCGTAATATCCGAGATTGTTGGTCTTTCTTTCAGGTCAAAAATCAGTTTGTTGCCATCCCGGAAAACTCGAACATCCTCAAAGCTGTTCGATGAAACGATTGCTCGAATAACCGTTGGCACACGAGCACTATCAAGCTTTTCGCCAACCTGAAGTGGTAGTAGATTAAAGAAGGTACCCAATTCCATTCTTTGCAGACCATTGACATCAATTTCTTCGACGACAAAACCATCTTCGAGCGATGCTTCTGCCGCAAGAACCATAGGTCCAAAGCCGGCCAATAATAATGTAGCTGCGAAAGCCTTTAACTGCCTGAGAAAATTAGACTTACTATTAAACTTCATAATTCCCTAAAAACTAACCCTAAGTTCACGCCCCGAAATGACGTGATAAATCATTAAAAATTGCGACCGCCATTAGCGCAAACACCATTAGCATGCCCACTTGCATACCGATTTCTTGTACTTTTTCTGAAAGTGGTTTTCCTTTTATTGCTTCTATTGAATAGAACAATAAATGACCGCCATCCAGGAGTGGAATTGGCAATAAATTGATAAATCCCAAATTAACACTAATCATCGCAACAAAGCTGAGGAAATATACCAGCCCGCCGCGAGCACTTCCACCCGCACCTTCAGCAATTGATATCGGTCCACTTAAACTTTTTGGTGAAATATCACCCACTAACAGCTTCTTAAATAACTGGACTGTTAACGATATCATTTTGCCAGTTTCTTGAATCGCCATATTAAATGACTCAACAAGACCACCTTGTCGGCTAGTCACATACTGAGAGCGATCGATACTCGCAGGACTCACTCCCAGAAAGCCAACTAGCTTGTCCTCTGGCTTGTGAGAACCTATGACCACAGAAAGCGGGGTCAGTTCACCATTTCTTTCAATTAACAGACTCACGGATTGATCTTTATCAGCTTGAACTAATGAGACTAACTGTCGCCAATCAATAACCTCTTGATTATTATACTTTTTAATTAAGTCGCCAGGTTCAAGTCCCGCTTTGTCTGCTGGCCCCCCAACCGTCACTTGAGCGATTTTCGCTGGAATTGTTATATCCTGAACTCGGTGGACAATCCCCAGCGACTCGAGTATCTGCGGCCGACTGGTATCAACTTGCCAATTATCAAGCTTAAGCGTCAGTTTTTTAGTCCCGCCTTGCTCGGAAGTGACTTCTAGCTCGAGCGTTGTTTCTTCGCCAAGGCGAGCTGCGACTGCTTTCACCACATCTTGCAGTAAAAACACCGGCTCTCCATCAACCCGATTAATCGTGTCTCCTGCGACTAGTCCCGCTTTACCAGCAATGGTTTGTTCATCAATTTTTCCGACTTGAGTATTGAGACCTGTAATCCCCATACCAAACATCATCCAGTAGAGCACTATCGCTAAAACAAAATTTGCCATAGGCCCAGCGAGAACAATCGCCATTCTCGCCCAAACCGATTTTCGGTTAAAAGCATAAGGCGCGTCATTTTCGTCAACATCACCTTCTCGCTCATCGAGCATTTTGACATAACCGCCGAGAGGTATCGCGGCTACCATGTAGGTTACGCCATCTTTACCTTTGCGTTGCCAAATCGGCTTGCCGAATCCGACTGAAAAAACTAATACTTTGACGCCTAGCTTTCGAGCAACCCAAAAGTGACCATATTCGTGGATAGTGACTAATATCCCCAGCGCAACGATAAAATAAAAAGCGTTATATAGAAAATCCATCATTGACCTCTTTGCTCAACAACCGACAACGCAAACTCTCGGGAAAGCTGATCGACTTCGATGATCGTTTGCAAATTTTGCGCCTCTCGAACTTCAACATGCTCCATCGTTTTCCGAATGACTGGGGCAATGTCTGTAAAGCGAATTTTGCCCGCTAAAAAAGCCTCAACGGCAACTTCATTTGCTGCGTTCAGTGTACAAGGCGCTGTTCCGCCAACTTGCATCGCCTGAGCCGCTAATTTTAACCCAGGAAACCGCTCAAAGTCAGGCGATTCAAAGGTCAGATTACTCATTTCAAAAAAGTTGAGTGGTT
The DNA here is from genome assembly GCF_007004765.1 of Aliikangiella marina. Classification (GTDB taxonomy): domain Bacteria; phylum Pseudomonadota; class Gammaproteobacteria; order Enterobacterales; family Kangiellaceae; genus Aliikangiella; species Aliikangiella marina. The sequence goes on along the minus strand of NZ_VIKR01000002.1, from coordinate 1,008,824 downwards.
CGACACCGGCCTCTATTCTGGACGGCCAAGCGAGCGTATGAGCAATCGGCGTTCTCATATCTGGATTACCCATTTGCGCTATAACGGAGCCATCTGCGTAGGAAACCATCGAGTGAACAATACTCTGTGGATGAACGACAATTTCGATCTGCTCTAATGGCACACCAAACAAGAAGCAAGCCTCTATCAACTCAAGACCTTTGTTCATCATTGTCGCGGAATCGACAGATATCTTTCTTCCCATGTCCCAATTAGGATGAGCGCAGGCCTGATCAGGCGTAACTTGACTCAACTCATTCAAAGGTAATTGTCTAAAGGGTCCGCCAGAGCCCGTGAGAAGAATTTTATGGACGCCTTCAAGTGAGGCCAAACCATTATCATCCGCGCCAGGAAGACTTTGGAAGATTGCATTATGTTCGCTATCGACAGGTAACAATATTGCACGATGTGCTTTGACTGCGTTCATAAAAAGCTCACCGGACATGACTAAAGCTTCTTTATTGGCAAGCAGGACTTTAAGTCCACACTCTACAGCTGTCAGCGTCGGTAGAAGGCCCGCTGCGCCGACAATGGCGGCAACAACAATTTCGACGCCCGGCGTTCTCGCCGCATTAATGATGGCATCTCTTCCGGACTCAACTTGAATCGATAAGTTTAATTTTCTCAGTTCTGCGGTTAGCAACTCTGCAGATTGTTGATCGGCAATGATGACTTTTTCTGGTTGATAATTTTTACACTGCTCGAGAAGCTTTTGCCAATTTGAATGAGCCGTCAAAACGCGCACTGAATATTGGTCTAGATTTCGACTAATAACATCTAAGGTGTTACAGCCGATTGAACCGGTAGAGCCTAAAATACATACTCCCTGACTCATCAGAACCAACCAAAATAACTAAAGCTTAAGTAAAAAAGTGGCGCAACGATTATCGTGCTATCGAGTCGATCTAAAAGGCCCCCATGTCCTGGTAATAAGTTTCCAGAATCTTTGATGTTAGAGACTCTTTTTAGAGCGCTCTCAAACAAGTCGCCGATCACCGACATTATCGCTAAAACGACAAGCACCGCGGTGAAAATGACCCAATTATCAATATCGAGGCCCAGCAAAAACGCGCCGGTGTAGCCTATGGCTACGCTGAGCAAAAAGCCGCCGAAAGCGCCTTCCCAAGTTTTATTTGGGCTAACAACTGGCGCAAGCTTATTTTTACCGAATAGCTTTCCGGTAATATAGGCTCCTGTATCTGCGGCCCAAATCAAACAAAACATAAACAAAACTAACAAACCGCCATGGTAGAAATCCTGCAAATAAGCAGTACTTCTTATACTCACTAGTGATACAAAAAAGGCGGGTAATAAAACCAACCCAAATAGGCTGATTAGCAGATTATTTGCCCACCATTTCGGTAGGTTAGAATATCCAAGCACAACACTCACCGCGAGTAAAATAACGAGCAGTGAAGCGGCCAATACAATAATCGGATTGTCCCAGACAACATATGAAGGCCAACTCGGCGAGGGCCAAACGATGAAATCACCAGAGGTATACCAGATAAATAGATTGACTAAGGTAACCGCAACCGCAAACCCGGTCATCGCCATATTTTTCTTATATCCAGCTAATTTAGCCCACTCTAAAGCAACCATATAGACCACAACGGCTATCACGCCAGCAAAAAAATTAAGCTGAGTACCCATTAGCAGCACCAATACAAGTGCGAGCAATACTAGGGCGGTGATAATTCGTTGTTTCAGCATAAGTTATTTCTCTTCTTGTGACACTTGCTCACCGGTTTTACCAAAACGACGCTGTCGTCCCTGATAAGCATCTATGGCTTTCTTCAGTTGGTTACTATCAAAGTCTGGCCACAAAGTATCGCAAAAGTATAACTCGGCGTATGCAGCTTGCCATATCAAAAAATTGCTAATTCGTGTTTCACCACCGGTTCTGATTAACAAATCGAGCGGCGGTAGATCATGAGTCACCAAATTCTTCTCCAACATCAATTCATCGATTTGTTGAATGCCTGGTGACTCTCGCAAGATATTGTTGACGGCTTGGGTGATATCCCATTGCCCCCCATAATTGGCAGCTATATTGAGTCTAACGTTTCGGTTGTTCTCAGTGAGTGCCTCGGCCTTTTTAATGCTTTCTTGAAGCTTGCTATTAAACGCGCCGGTATCACCGAGAAACTTAAGTTTTACGCCGTGTTTATTTAGCGTTTTCACTTCTCGGTTGAGCGCCACAATAAAGAGCTCCATTAAATAGGAGACCTCTTCTTTAGGACGATTCCAATTCTCGCTGCTAAAAGCGAACAGCGTTAGCGACTCGACTCCTAAATTACCAGCGGCTTCAATTACTTCTCGAGCGCGCTCGACGCCAACTTTGTGACCACTGGTTCTTTTTTTACCGCGTGCCTGAGCCCACCGACCATTGCCGTCCATAATGATTGCAACATGTTTGGGGATATTTTTCTCAGACATAATGTCGTGTTCAGCCCTGGTAGTGATTATTCTTATTATTCAAACAAATGAATGTTTATTAATACAAATACGCCGCGTCATCTCAGCGATAACACGGCGCTCAGCCTGATGGGAAATAATTTCGATTATATTTCCATCAACTCCTTTTCTTTCTCGGCAGCCAATTCGTCAACTTTCTTGACGTGACTATCGGTAATTTTTTGGATCTCGTCTTCAGCACGACGTTCATCGTCTTCACTGATTTCTTTGTCTTTTTCAAGCTCTTTGAGGGTCGAGTTTGCATCTCTTCGGATATTTCGAATGGCGATTTTCGCCGACTCAGCTTCGTTGCCAACCACCTTGATCATGTCCTTACGACGTTCTTCGGTTAATGGCGGCAGCGGTAAACGAATCAGGTTACCCGCAGTGTTGGGGGTAATCCCAATATCAGACTCCATAATCGCCTTCTCGATCGGCTGAATCATTGACTTTTCGAAAGGCTGAACGGTTAATGTTCGTGCGTCTTGAACGCTAACATTAGCGGCTTGATTCAGCGGTGTATCGACACCGTAATAAGATACTGTTAAGTGATCAAGTAAACTTGGGTGAGCTCTACCGGTACGGATTTTTTGCAGAGCCAGCTTGAAAGATTCGATGCTTTTGTCCATCCGGGTACTTGCATCTTCTTTTATTTCATTAATCACAATGACGCTCCGTTTTTCTTGGTTCTTTTAATTGAGGTTATTCGCAGCTGATGAGAGTACCTTCACTCCCTTCTATCACTGCCTTAATTAACGCACCTGGTTTATTCATATTGAATACACGAATCGATTTATTGTGATCTCTTGCCAAACAAAAGGCGGTCAGATCCATAATCCCTAACTGTTTCTCAAGGGCTTCGTTGTAGGTGAGTTTGTCATAGCGCACAGCCTCCGGGTCCTTATTGGGATCGGCAGAATACACGCCATCAACCTTGGTTGCTTTTAAGATAACGTCAGCATCTATTTCAATGCCCCTCAAGCAAGCAGCCGTATCGGTCGTAAAAAATGGGTTACCAGTACCAGCAGTAAAAATTACCACTTGTCCTTCACGCATAAAGCGCAATGCATAACGTCTATCGTAGTCTTCACATACCCCTGTTAAAGATACTGCAGACATCACTCGAGTTCCGACTCTGAGCCTTTCCAACGCGTCTTGCATTGCTAAAGAATTCATAACAGTTGCCAGCATACCCATATGGTCGCCGGCAACTCTGTTCATTCCTGCTTTGGCTAACTTTTCGCCACGAAACAGGTTTCCGCCACCAATAACTACGCCAACCTGAACATCTTTGTCGACGAGTTCTTTAATTTCAGCAGCTATTCTGTCGAGGATCGAAGGATCAATACCAAAAGGCTCTGCACCCATTAAGGCTTCCCCACTGAGTTTCAGTAGGATTCTATTGCGGTCTTTAGCAGGCGCAGAACTTGGCATAATCATTATTCCCCTTTAACTTGTGCCATTACTTCAGCAGCAAAATCATCTTCTTTCTTTTCGATACCTTCACCTACTTCGAATCGTACCAAAGAAGTGACTGTCGCGTCAGCTTTCTTTAATAAGTCACCGACAGTAATTGAAGGATCTTTAACAAATGATTGACCAACTAAGCTAACTTCAGCAGCGAATTTGCGCATACGGCCAACGATCATTTTCTCAACGATATCTGCTGGCTTGCCGCTTTCAAGAGCTTGAGCGGTGAAAATTTCTTTTTCACGATTGTAAACGTCTTCAGAAATGTCTTCTGGGTTTACAAATTGTGGGTTTGTCGCCGCAGCATGCATCGCGATATCTTTCGCAAGCTCTGTGTCTCCGCCATTAAGCGCAGCAACAACTCCAATTCGACCGCCATGGATGTAGCTAGCAAGCGCCCCTTCAGCTTCAACGATTTGAACACGACGAACACCGATGTTTTCACCGATTTTCGCGATAAGCGCAGTTCGCGCAGCTTCTACTGTTTCGCCAGAGGCTAAAGCGGTCTCTTTTAAGACCTCAATTTCAGTTGTTTTGTTAGCCAGCGCAGCATCAACAACCGCGTTTGCAAACCCCATGAAGTTTTCGTCACGAGCAACGAAATCGGTTTCTGAATTAACTTCAACGATCGCAGCCACTTTTCCGTCATCCGATGCTTTAGTGATAATCACACCTTCAGCAGCGATACGACCGGCTTTCTTCTCTGCTTTGGCAGCGCCAGATTTGCGCATATTATCAATCGCAGTTTCGATATCACCGTTAGTTTCAACTAGGGCTTTTTTACATTCCATCATGCCAGCGCCTGTTCTTTCGCGCAGCTCTTTAACTAATGCAGCAGTAATTGCCATGATATTCTCCAAAATTAACTATTTGAGCTTTAATCTTTGCGCATTATTTATACGCAAAACGTCTCAATCATTACCTAAATACTTTTCAAGATATAAAATAGGGGGCCAAGCCCCCTACTCTCAATTCTTACGAGTCGGGGTTATTCTGCAGAAGCTTCTTTATCTTCTTCTACAAACTCGTCACTTGACTCTTCAGCAGGCGCAGTGGCAACGCTTTGACGACCATCGAGGATAGTGTCTGCAGCCGCTGACAAGTAAAGTTGAATCGCACGAATCGCATCATCGTTACCAGGGATAACATAATCAACGCCATCTGGGCTTGAATTACTATCGACTACCGCGATAACAGGGATGCCGAGCTTACGTGCTTCGGAAATCGCAATATGCTCGTGGTCAGCATCAATAACAAATAGTGCGTCAGGAAGACCACCCATGTTTTTGATACCACCAATAGAGGCTTCTAATTTTGCCATTTCGCGAGTAAGCAATAGAGCTTCTTTTTTAGTCAAACGGTCGAAAGTTCCGTCTTCGCTTTGCTTTTCTAGCTCTTTCAAACGGTTAATCGACTGACGAATCGTCTTGTAGTTGGTTAACATACCGCCCAACCAACGCTTATCAACATGGAACTGACCACAACGAGTCGCTTCTTCTTTAACAATCTTGCTTGCACTACGCTTCGTGCCAACAAACAATACCTTGCCTTTCTTCGCTGCAACTGAGCTAAGAAAGTTCAATGCATCATTGAACATTGGAAGCGTGTTTTCCAAGTTGATAATATGAATTTTGTTACGAGCGCCGAAGATGTACGGCTTCATTTTTGGATTCCAGAAACGGGTTCTGTGACCGAAATGCACGCCCGCCTGTAGCATATCACGCATAGTGACTTTTGCCATTTTGTAAACTCCTGATTTGTAAGGGTTTTGCCTCCGCTATTCCCAACTACCAACTTCAATTTGATAATCTCAATTGAAGCACCCTGATAGTCGTGACGAACAGCGTGTGAATTAGGTGCCAAACGACATTGTTTGACACGGCGCGCTTTATACCACAGATAAACCTTCTAGAGCAATAAAATTCAAGGAAAAGCAACAAAATTTGCCGGAAGATTATCTACCTCAGCGCTTTGCTTAGAAAACTCGACGGGGAAATCAAGTTAAATAATTCGATAGATAATTGATATATAAAGCTTTTTAATATTGCGACTCTCGCAAAAAAAGTTTCTTAAGTCGATCCAATTGAAAGCTTAAAATAAGCGCTTCGAAAGAGTTACCCACGGTTTGATTCCACGCTCGAACCGGTTCGATTTGTTCTCGTAAGTCAGCTATTTTGCCCAGCCGCAAAGCTTCTGAAATTTTGTCTCTTAGCTCAGGCGGCATTGATTCGATCGCTGAGACGTCGATAACTTTTATGCCAGAATAAGAATTATCCAATAGTTGAGGCACATCGTATTCTAATTCTAAACGACATAGTTCTGCTATCTTACTGAGTAACTCCCTTAAGTTCACAGGTTTATACATAACCGCATCAAAGCTTGAATCTTCGGCAACGGGTTTATCAACCTCAATCGCTCCTGCGGTCAGCGCAATCACTTTAGTCTCGCTGCCTTGGGGTAATTGACGAATCTTTTCTGTCGTTGCAACCCCACTCAGAGTTGGCATTAAAATATCCATTATAACGACCTTTGGACGATACTCTTTGAAGGCCTCAATACCTTTTAGGCCATCATCAGCCGTTATAACATTGAATCCAAACTTAGTCAGACCATACTTCAACAACTCCCGATTGGTTACAATATCATCAACCACTAAGACCGTGGGCTTGCCTGCTGAGATAGCGAGCTTAATCGGTTTACTGGGTGCTTGGTTTGTCTCTTCAGCGCATTCTTTCTCTGACTTTTTCAATTGAACACGGATACTGAACTCCGCTCCTTTTGGCGAACTATCAACTAGCGTGATATCTCCCCCCATTAAGCGTGCAATCTCGCGGCTAATTGGTAAGCCTAATCCAGTTCCACCAACAATATGTCCTTCCTGAGCTTGGGAGAAAGGCTCAAAAACGCTGAGTTTGCGGGACGCAGGAATACCGACTCCCGAATCCTTAACAATAAACTCAATTGTCGCCGTAGTATCTGAATTACTGAGGACATGCATGCTAAAGCTCACTTCTCCCTCTTGGGTAAACTTGATCGCATTGCCCAAAAGGTTGATGAGAATTTGGCTAAGCTTCGCTTGGTCAGCATAAACAAACTCAGGTATGTGGTCGGAGTAATGAAACTTCAAAGAAAGCCCTTTTTCTTCCGCGCGATATCGCAGCATTGCTTCAATGTCTTTCAACTGATTATGTAAATTGAAGATTGTTTCATTAAGCTCCATTCGACCTGCTTCAATCTTAGACATATCGAGTATGTCGTTGATCAATGCTAATAAGTGTTTGCCGCTCTGGTTAATTGTTCCGACTAACTTTTTATGCTCTGAATCAAGACCATGATCATTTTGAAGTAATTGCACATAACCTAGGATGGCATTCATGGGCGTGCGAATTTCGTGTGACATATTCGCAAGAAATACGCTTTTGGCTTTGTTCGCATCGATCGCTTTTTGCTCCGCCAGGTGCGCTTTTTGTTCAGCAACCTGTCGAGTTTCCACTTCTAACGCCAATTTACGATTCCAAAAAACAATAAAACTAAACAAAATGAGGATCGAAATGCCGGCTGCGCCTCCCCAAAATAGGATCGTTGACCAGTCAAACGCTGAAACCGGTTGTTGGTTAATCCACTTTTCAATGATGAGCGACTTTTCCCTTTCACTCAGTGAGCTTATTGACTTATTAATTACTGAAATTAGTGGCGCTAAGTCCTCCCTTACGGCAAATGTAAAGTCGTAAAAATAGGGCGTTGTGAAAGCAACATTAATATCATCACGATAAAGCTTTTTTAGCCAAAAATTCAACGAAATGTTATCAACTAGCAATCCCTCTCCGGCTTTCCTTTCGAGTTTTTCTATCGCATCGCTAATCGAAGAAGCTAAAACTATCTTCCCACCAGGAAACTCTCGTTTCATAATTTTATGACTGGCAGAGTTTTCGACTACAATGATATCTCTTTGCCTGAGTCCGTCCATCCCCACAACCATACTCGCATCACCAACAACGGCAACCACAAGAGGAATTTTTAATATGGGATCAGTGAATTTTACCGCGCTATTTAGTTCGATCGGTAAACCCGGTATCACATCGATTTGAGATTTTTCCAAAAGCATCAGCGAATCTTCCCAACCTGACGTTTGTACTTTATTAAAGCCCACTCCCAATTTTTCATTGATGACTTTTAAGAAATCATCGGCGAGTGCAATGTGAGCCGCTGAGTCTTCAGTAAAATCAAACGGCGCCCAAGCACTTGATGCGGCGATGTTAAAAACTTGAAACTGACTTAACCATAGTTCCTCAAAAGGAGAAATCGCATTAGGTTTATTGACAACATCTATCCACTTACCTTGAATGCTATTTTTTCTGACTTCAGAAATCGAGGCAATTCCCTTATTGAGAATAGGAATCCACTCAGATTTCGGTGCGTTTAATCCGATCATGAGCGGAGTCGAAGACTCTAAATCGCTATACTTAGAAACAATATCTGCAACCCCAAGACTTTTAATAAAATAGCTCTCACTTGGCATGCCAACATAATAGTCTAATTCACCGGTGAGTAATTTTTGAAAGCCCGCAAGAGAGCTCTCGACCGCAATGGCCGCTTGACCAATCAGTTTACTCTCTACCCAATTTTTGACGAGCAATACATCTTTTGAATAAGCAACCTTTTTACCAATCATATCTGATGGTGTCCGAATTTCATCGCTAGCTTGCTTCCCATACACTTCCACTGAAGTGATAAAATGCGGATTTGATGCCAGTAGGTCCATTTTTTCAATTCTGGCTGACGAAAGCATTGCCACGCCATCTAACTTTTTGTTGATAACATTGTTGATTAACTCACTATTTGCCCCCGTGGTGAGTTGAATATTAGCCCCTATCTTACTGTTTAGAACTTGTAAATACTCATAAAAGACACCTGACTGAACGCCATTATCATCCACCATAAAGTAAGGTGGTATCTGCGCAATCGCGAGATTTAGCGGAGCAGATTTAGCAACTATTTCTTTTTCTTTTTCGCTCAGTGAGACGGCGTAACCTTGCATACTCTGCAACGTCCAGTTAAAGACAATATTATCGATCGCGGTTTTACCGATTTCGTTTATCGCCTTGTTTAAAATCGAGACGAGCTCGGGTTGCTCTGCATGAATAATTGCAGACACTGAAGAAGCCTTATTGAAATCCATATACTTTACAATCAGACCGAAGTTGGGGAATTGAGATAACCAATAATTTTCAACATTTGAGCCAACATAATAATCAACTCGTTGCTCGACAAGTTTTCGCATACCATCTAATGTCGAGTCGACCGCAACAAATGTATTGTTCGTTCCTAAATGAGCAATGAGTGGCTCAACCAATTTAAATCCTTTTACATAGGCGATCCTTTTACCTTTGAGTCTATCTGGATCATCAAGTGGATAAACATCATCCATCCTGCCGAACCACGTCGGAACTACACTGGTCAACGCTTTTAACTTAATCATTTCATCCGTTAACGGAAAAGCATCAGTGGCCCCCGCTAACCCAACGATTTCCTCTCCAACTAATAATTCTCCAGCTTGATTCCAATCGATGATTTTAAGTTCAATATCGACGCCAATTCGTTCGCTTATTAAATTGTATATATCAACGAATATCCCGGATTGGTTACCCTCTTTGTCGACAATGAGCGATGGTGGAAATTTTTCAGTCCAACCTAAAATAATTTTCTGTTGTAATCTCAACCACTCTTTCTCTTTTTGCGATAGCGTCAGCCTTGTAAAATTATTTTCCCCTAAGTACCAATGATCGATAATTTTGGGTAATTCCTTTACCCGGGTATGAATAATTAATTTATTCAAAATAGATAACAAAATAGACTGATCTTCGCGAACCATAAATACGATATCGTCTGGTTCAGCAAATGTATGAATTTCTTTTATATTTCGGGTCGTTGAACGATACAACAAGTAGTTAGCAAGTTCTCTGTAATCTAAAAAGTAGTCAACTTTTCTCGATAACAGGGAACCGACTAACTCATCAAAACTATCGACCTCAGTAATATTGTTAGTCCGCTTGAGCTGTTCGATAATCGGGTGTGTTAGACCACTAAAAACCGCAATATTTTTATTGGCTAATTGCTGAAGCTCAAACTTTTCAGTTTTCGATTCCATTGCAAATAGCGAAAAATATGATTTAAATAAGTCCTCACTCGCTACATAACCAGGGAATTGTTGGATTGAACTACCAGACATGAAACCAACCGCCATAACATTCTTAACGTTCGTTTCAGCAGAAAGCTCGGAATAAGGTTGTCTTAATGGGTTGATTTTTACGCCAAGTTTTCGTTCAAAAATATTCAACAACTCAGGAACAGCGCCTTTAACCTCGCCGTCCATCCAAAAAGAATCAGGCGCGGAGTCTTCTAAGAGATGGAAATCAAGGGTGGGATTTTCTTTTAACCATCGAATTTCTGTCGGCGTTAAATTGAGCTCCTGTTGGAGCGTTGCGGCAAGCAAGGCTGGCGCCGAGAAGATGAGTGTAACAACGGCTATCCACCGTCCAATTCGCATTTTTAACCTACGAAGGTCCTTGACCAAACACGTATTCCGAGTTGAATTCATCATCTTGAGTGTCCTTGCTCACATAGAAAAATTCTTTTAAACACTGTTTTGGCTGGGCCGCATCTCCTCGTCTGCAGGGAGATTTAATCGATCACGTTTTTTATATCGCTTAGTGTTTTAAACTCAGCTATTTTTCGGTCAGTTGCCAAAAGCTTGTGAATAGGTCGACACTCTCGAATACATCGACTTCTTTTGATTACATCGACATGACTAATATTAGGCTATTTCGGGCTGTTTCGCAGAAAACACGTTATGATTCTCACAAAAACGCCACATAATAAGGCTTAGTCTGAAATTATCGTTCTCAGCGCGACGAATTTGACAGCCTTGATGCTAGGAATTTAACAGCATCGCGCCGGCTAATTCTTTCAGTATTTTAGCAGCAACCATAGCCGTCATCCCGTTGATATCTCGAGTTGGGTTAAATTCAACAATATCAGCTCCAATGATGGGTACATTTATCGACTGAATAATGGTGATAATATCTCTTACGTTCATTCCGCCCGGCTCAAAGTGGGAAACTCCTGGGGCAAAGGCTGGGTCTAGGGCATCGATATCAACAGAGATATAAAGCGGAGCCTCAAGATTGAGCGATAGACGACTAACATCAAAATCCTTCATCTGATGAACTTCAACATTATATTTATCAACTTGAAGTTGTTGAGTTTGATTGAGGGTACGAATCCCGACTTGAATCAAACGACTGGCTAATTTTGATTCCATTATCCGAGCAAAAGGACATGCATGAGAATAACGATTCCCCTCAAATTCTGGATAAATATCGAGATGAGCATCGAAATGCAAAATATTGACATTTTGGTATGAGTTAGCAATTGCTTTTAAGATCGGATAAGTGACCGCATGATCTCCCCCTAGGCTCAAGGGAAGGCCGCCTTGGGATAATACATTTTGGATCGGCTCGGCAATAGATAAATAGTCTGCTTCAGTTTCGCCGATATGAAAGTCGCCGATATCTTTAAAGCGAGCGTTATCTCGGATTGAGACGCCGAGCTCAGAACTTAAATTTGCCGCGCCACAATAGAGAGCTTCTCTTATTTTTGGAGGTGCTCCTGCTGGTCCACGCATAAATGAAGAGTTATGATCGCTACAGATTCCAAGAACAACGATGTCTCTTTGGTTAATATCTCTTAATTGATTAATCTGCGACTTTGCCATTCATTCAATCCACTCATTGTCTTAACAAATAGTCATTCCGCAGATAAGTTTAAGGAGATTAGCCTATCAATTCAAATTCTCTGCTGGTTAAATTATTGCCGTTGACCACAATGGATAAACGATGGGTTCCTGGGTAATAAGAGCGTGTTGTAACTGGTTTGAAGGAAAAACGCTTGCCAACAGACCGCTCGCGCTCCTGAAAGTCTCCCTCAGATATTTTAAATATTTTAGGTGACGTTTTACCATTTGCTTTAACGAAATCAATAATGAACTCTAAACGCAACTTCCCTAATCGCTTCTTAGTGGAACGCAATTCAAATTGGAAATTTAACTCACCACCAAATTCAATTTTTCTTGGCATCTTGAACCCCCTAATTTCAACATGTTTCGTATCAGCAAACCCAAATAGTTCGAGTACATTCAAGTTTCCTTTTTTTAATAGGCCACGACAAGCATGCTTAAGTGCCCAATCTACGTTCGACGATTTTCCTTTGAGTTGTTTAGCGACCTTAATCACTGTTTCGGGATTATCTTTAGAAATGTCATTTAAATTATTGGCAACGCTACGTCTTACATAGAGACTGTTGTCGTCGATAAGGCCCAAAATGATATCAAGAACAGGTTGTGGGTTTCGCTTAAATTCGGGTAAGGCTATTGCCCAAGGAAGCCTTGGTCGACAACCCTCAGATGCGAGGCGGCGAACATGTTCGTTATCTGAACTTGCACACAGCCGCATAAACTTCATCGTCTTTTCTGGGTGCGCTAAAATGAAAGGCCTCACTGCAAATTCTGCAGTTGAGTTTGTAGTAAAAAAAGCTAAAGCATCGAGAGACTGCTGCGGATACTGTAAACCAAATTGTTCAACAAAATCAGGAAACACCAAGTGCTCCAACCCCGAGAAGTCGGTCGACGCTACCTTCAATATAGCAACAGATTTCAAGTAATCCTCAGGCAGTGTTTTCCCTAAAGCGGTCGAAATGCATCGCATCCTTTGTTTAAGTTCTAAATTTTTCCAGGAGCGAGTCAGTACCGCTCGTTCAAATTCCTGAGTATTAAACGCGGTATACTCAGCGTTAATTGCTCGAGCGATTTTTTGAACGAGTTGTTTTGAATAAAGATTTTTCAGCGGTTCGGCCATACTCTAGATCCACGATTTATCAAAAATTCAATTATAACCATTCTAAATAGTCACTCCTGACAACGATCTGTCAGGATAATAGGATTTTTACGTCAAATACCACCTTAAATCAGAAATGCATTTCTTCAATCATTGTTAAAGAGAGTCGCTCGGCAACAACATACCCAGGCGAATCCTTACAGATTTAGCTAAACTTAAAATGGCGAATAAATGATATTTTATTGAATTATCGAAATAGGCATTTATTTTGTGAATTCGCGCACATTTCATCTCTAAATGAGTTAACATAACCCCCGGACAGGGACTGAACCACCAACTATAAGCGTCAACTAACAAAAAGAAAGTAATAATGAACACTCTCAATCGTAAATTGCTGATGACAACCTTTGCTTGTTTATACGGAACAATGCACACTCTCAGCTCAGCTGCGGTAGAAGGCAAGCATGATTATTTTGAGCTTAGCCTCGAGGAACTCGCAGGCATAAAAGTTGTAACCTCGTCAAAGCGCGAGCAAACGGTCGAAGACTCCTATGCAAATATCATGGTTATCACCAAGGAAATGATTGAACGCCGAGGCTATCGTAACGTTATAGAAGTACTTGAAGACTTACCAGGTTTCGATTTCGCGACCTATGAAGACGGCGGCGGAGAATATCCCGTCCATTTCCTCAATAGAGGTATTGGTGGTGATAATGGTAACACTCGTCTACTGATTATGGTTGATGGCTTGGTCCAAAATCATATTTCATTTAACTGGTCACAAGGATTAACCGACGAACAAATGTTGTTCGATGTTGAGCGAATTGAAGTTGTTCAGGGCCCGGGGTCCTCTCTCTACGGCGCGCAAGCGGTATCAGGCATCGTTCACATTATTACCAAGCAGAAGTTTAAGGGTAGTGATATCAAACTACTGCTCGGCGAAAATAATACTCGCTCATTAGAATACATGTATGGCAACACCATTGGCGAAATCAATTATCAAATAGCTTTGAAAACTTATTTAAGTGATGGAGATATGGGTAAAGGGCGTCCCGATCCAGCTGGTTACTTTACCGGCAATGTCCATCCTGATTTTCTCACGGCAAACTATGATGAAAACGGTGTCTATGGTGAAAATGTCCCAAATCCGATAGCGGGCCAACCTATTCCTGATGGTTTCAAAAACTCTAAAGATGATCAAACTTTGCGATTTAAAGTTTCCAAAGACGATCTTCGACTCGGCATTAATTACTGGAAAAAGAAGGATGGACTCGGTAGCTATGTGACTGGTTATGAGTATGACGCGACAGCAGATGACTTTATTACCCACCACAGTAGTTTCACTGTCTACATGAACAACAAGCTAGATATCGTAGCCGATGAAGTCCTATGGAAAACCAACCTTTGGTATCGTGTTGACAACCAAGAATCAGATACTGGGTTTCGTTATAACTATCGCTTCAATACCTTGAAGAAGTCTTATCACGGTTCCAGTAGCCAAATCGGATTCGAAAACCAAGTTGATTGGAAGTTGGGCGGCGACAAAACGCTTATTCTTGGCACGCGTTTGTTAGGTAATCGACAAACTGAGCAAGTTGTTTCTCTTGGTGCTATTCAAAATGGTAATGCTTCGACAACTAATTCATCTTGGGACATCGCGGTGACAGGCGTTGGACTTTTTCGCGAAAAAGTCAACGAAATATTTGATGAAAATGAGTTTGCTTTATATGGACTATTGGAAGGCAGTATCAACGAACAACTCAGTTACTCGATTGGCACTCGTTACAGTCGCGGTAGTGATTACGGCTGGACCAATAACCCGAGAGCCGGTTTAATCTATCGACCCAATGACGACTGGACCATCAAAACACTTTATGGTTCGGCATTTAGACAACCTTCGTTGTTCGAATTGAGAGACGAATTTCGTGGTTCATTGGAGCTCAAGCCGGAAGAAATCGAAACCTATGAAATTGAAGTAACTCGGAAATTTAAATCGATTGGAACCCTTAAAGGAAATATTTTCTATTCCAGTCTTGATGACGGTATTAGCCTGGTACCGGACTCCTCCCGAGCAGGCGGAGAAAGATATGCCAATGTGGACTCCTCTAAAGTCCGTGGACTATCACTGTTTGCTAATGTTCAACCGTTAGATAATCTATCCCTCTATGCAAATTATATTTTTCAAGAGGGGAATATGGACGGCGGTAGCTGGAAGGAATTACCTAACACCGCACAAAGTAAACTTAATATCGGAGCAAATTGGCAACCGCTAACACCAACTTTCAACGTTAACATGAGAGTTAACTACGTTGGTAAAAGAGAAACTCCCGAATCCAATACCTATTTTAATAGTAAGGCGCCCGGCTATACCAAAGTGGATCTGGTATTAACATGGGCAGAGTTGTTTGATAAGCCAGGTTTGTCGACGCAACTCACCGTCAACAATATTTTCGATGAGTCCTATTTCGGTGTTGGACGGCAATCGGGGTCGAGTGTGGCTGGCGAATATGATCCAGCGACCAACCCTGACCCAGCAGGCTTTATTCCAGCCTACCATCCTCAAGCGGGCCGCACGATTTATTGGAATATCACCTATCGAATGTAATGGACTAAACAAAAATTCGAGATGCATAGATTGTTGACTATAAACCGAAACAAAACTCGCCTAGCGAGTAACCAGCGTTTTTTGATCACGCTGTTAGGTCGGTTATGGGTTTTATCTTTCCTCTGGTTGGGCTCAACTATTTTACTATCTACTGAGAAAACATCAGCGGCTGAGTTAACTGTTGATGAGAGTGATCAGATGGAAATCAATCGGATCAAGTCAGCCTATCTTTACAATTTCTTAAAATACATTGATTTCCCAGAGTCAAATGAAGAGCAGCAATTGTCCGGATTCAAAGTTTGTGTTCTTGGTCAAGATCCTTTTGGGATTGCTTTAGATGGAGTTGCGGGACGCAGAGCTAAAGGTAAACCCGTTATTATTCAACGTTTGGAAAGTCTTGGCCAAGTCGATACCTGCCATATTTTATATATCAGTCAAAGTGAGGAAGCAAACCTTAGCAATATACTGAGGAAAACTGAATCAAAAGCAATCCTCACTGTGAGTGACATTCCGGACTTTGTCGTGAGAGGCGGCATGGTCGCTTTTGTTTCTCATCAGCAAATTCGACTCGAGATTAATCTCAACAATGTCCAGCGAAGCAATATTAAGATCAGCGCTTTGTTGTTAGAAATTGCAAAGTTAAGAGAATAATTGAGGAGATATCATGCTAAGTAATACCTCAATTAAAACCAAAATAACAAGCATTATTCTGTTGATTAGTACTGCAAGTATTTTGCTTGTGTTATCAATTTTTCTTTACATTAATCATCATGACGAACAGCAGTCAATGATTAATAATATCACCGTACTGGCAAAATTAATCGGTAACAGAAGTAGCGCGGCATTAACTTTTAATGATCAGGCGCTCGCAACCGATAACTTGTCTTCACTAGAAAGCCATCCATCTATCAACCTAGCTTGTTTATATGGGCCAAATGGTAAATTATTTGCAAAATATATTATTGCCGAATCGACCTCCAAAGCCTGTCCGCCATCTGTAGCACCTTCAAGTACAACCCAATTTTCTATCGATTCCAATCAGCTATTACTGGAAGACCCTATTTTTGTTGATGATGAATATCGAGGTAGTATTTATATCTGTACCAGTTTAGAGCAAGTCCAAGAAAACTTAACCAGATACTTATTGATTGCGCTGCTCCTTGCGATCGGCGTTGGTATTATGGCCTTACTATTTGCCTCTAGAATGCAAAATATTATTTCTAATCCGATCATTAATTTAACCAATCTAGCAAAAAAAGTAAGTGCACAACGAGACTATCATTATCGAGCGGATAAATTTGGGGAAGATGAAGTCGGAGAGCTTGTTGAATCATTTAACCACATGCTCACAACCATCGAGAAACAAAACGCTGAGTTGGTTGAAACGACTGAGAATGCAAACCAAGCTAATGCCATAAAGAGTCAGTTTTTAGCAAACATGAGCCACGAGCTTCGAACGCCAATAAACGGCGTTTTAGGGATGATTTCCCTATTACTGAGTACCAAGCAAACTCAAGAGCAAAAAGAATACACCAACCTAGCGAATCAAAGTGGCAACGTACTTCTGGATACCGTTAACCAAATTCTTGATCTAGCTTCGATTGAAAGTGTTGGCGTCTCACTGAAATCAGAAATTGTCGATATGCCTGCGTATATCGACGATATCGTCCAGTTATTTAGTTCACAACTGGCTATCAGAAATCTAGATCTCGTTACCTATATCGATCCACAAGTACCGAGACAACTCGAATTTGATCCTGTGCGAGTTAGACAAGTATTTATCAATTTAATCGCTAACGCCATCAAGTTCACTAAAGAAGGTGGGGTTAGCATTAATATTGAATACCAATCAGATGAGCTCAATGTTTATGTTGAAGACACCGGTATAGGTATTCCCGAAGAAGCTCATTCGAGAGTTTTTGAATCTTTTCAACAAGTCGATAACTCTTCGACTCGCCCATTTGGCGGAACAGGTCTGGGATTACCAATTTCAAGTCAAATCTGCCGTGCGATGGGCGGCGACTTGAAACTAAAAAGCTCGAGCCAAGCTGGTTCTATTTTTTGGTTTAATATTAAAACAAAAAAAATTGGCGAAGAAGTCATTCCTTCACGACTGATGGAGTACACTGGAAAAGTTTTAGTCCTAATAAAGCTTTCTCCTTTATCTAAATGGTTTGAAGATTATTTAAAGCGTTCAAATGTTTTTCATCAAATAGTCCACAACTTAGAAGGTTTCGACAAAGAGCTTAATACAGCAA
Source organism: Aliikangiella marina (assembly GCF_007004765.1). Taxonomy (GTDB): domain Bacteria; phylum Pseudomonadota; class Gammaproteobacteria; order Enterobacterales; family Kangiellaceae; genus Aliikangiella; species Aliikangiella marina. The sequence continues at coordinate 991,104 of NZ_VIKR01000002.1, read as the reverse complement.
ACCTGTTAATTGTTGACGATAGCTTTGGCGAAAAGCCTCTTGAGAAAATAGTTGAAAGCAACAAAACACTCGATAGAATTATTTGGCTAACGAATGTCGGCGAGGACTCACCTAACAAATATCACTCGATAATTGAAACTAAATACAAACCGATAACAGTAAAATCGTTTTCGGAAAATATTGTTCGAGTGACTCGAGACAAACCGTTAAAAACCGATCAATCAAAAGGATACATTCTGCTTGTTGACGATAATGCGATTAATCGAAAAGCGATAAAGTCTCAGTTGCAAAATGCTGGCTACTTAGTTGACTCGGTCGACAACGGATTAAAAGCCATTCACGCGTGTAGAGAACAATCTTATGACTTGGTATTAATGGATGTTCAAATGCCTGAACTAGATGGTTTAGAGGCCACTCGTATAATAAAAAAAGAACTTCAGGACACAACCCCGCCAATAATCGGAATATCGGCTCACGTCTTAGAGGAACACGTTCAAAAAGCTCGTAATGCCGGTATGAACGATTATCTATGTAAGCCAATCTCAGAGTCCGACTTACTAAGCAAGGTCAAAGAATACCTTTGAACTTGCTTCGCAAGACATCACACCGGGGAAAATTCGTCTAATTGAATAGCAGTATTATCTTCTATTTTGGGAACATAATCACCGAGACCAGGTTCAAACCGATAATCTTTCTTCCACTCTTCAATATTTTCAATAACCGCTTTGATCGATGCTGCAATATATTTTACTTCCTGATCGGTCGAAGTCGGATGTAACGATATGCGAACCCAACCAGGTTTAAGTGACAAATCACCTTCATCAATTAAGTTGGTAATTGCACAAGAAGTATCTTGATCGACGCCCAACAAGATATGCCCGTATGTTCCAGCGCAGGAACAACCACCTCGAGTTTGGATCCCAAAGCGATCGCTCAACAATCGAACCATTAGATTGTAGTGAATATCAATAATATAAAAAGACACGACACTGAGACGTTGACGACAGCTATCATGCAGGATGTTGACTTGAGGAATTTTCTCCAACTCGTTGAATAACAATTCAACAATTTCTGACTCTCGAGCTTGAATCTTGTCAGTACCCATCGCTTCCTTTAATTCGATTGCGAGTGCTGTTCTTATCGCTTGCAGGAAACCCGGCGTACCACCATCTTCACGGACCTCAATATCCTCGAAAAATCGATGTTCTCCCCATGGATTAGTCCAAGTAACAGTACCGCCGCCAGGATGATCGGGGATCTTGTTTTTATAGAGCTCTTTGTTAAACACTAAAACGCCAGAACTGCCCGGACCACCAAGAAATTTATGAGGAGAAAACATCACTGCGTCTAATCGAGCCTCTGGCGTTTCTGGATGCATATCGATATCTACGTAGGGCGCAGAGGCTGCAAAATCTACAAAACAGAACCCGCCGTGACGATGCATAATTTTCGCGTACTCATAGTAATTCGTTTTAATACCCGTCACGTTACTGCAAGCGGTGAACGCGCCGATTTTCATTGGGCGATCACGATATTCTTCTAAAAGCTGTTCAAGCGCTGATTCATCTGGAAATCCCTGTTCATTTTCCGGTACTACAATCAAAGTGATCGCACATTCGTTCCAAGTAGTTTGGTTTGAGTGGTGTTCCATGTGAGTGACAAAAACGACTGGTTTCTCGCTTTCAGGAATAGAGAAACGATCAGCCCACTTCTCAGGGACCCGCAAACCGAGGATTCGCTGAAATTTATTGATTACCCCCGTCATTCCCGTTCCAGCACAGACTAAAACATCAGAATCATCGGCATTCACGTGTTGTTTAATTTTAACCTGAGCATCATGGTACAAACGAGTCATGGCGCTGCCAGTAAAGCTCGTTTCGGTGTGGGTATTCGAGACTAGCGGACCTACTCGATTGAGCATAAATTCTTCGATAGGCTGATACAAACGGCCGCTAGCAATCCAATCAGCGTAAATCACTTGATTGTCTCGGTAGATTAAATTTTGGCCGACGATTCCTTTCCTAAATTGACTAAAGTATTCTTGTAAACTCATGATTTTCCAGCACTTTATAGGCAGTCACTCGAATAGAGATCATCGGGTGATGCGCTAAAAACATCAAACTCGACTAGTTAAAATAACAGTACTGGACTTATCGCTTTCAGTTCAGGACATCTCAACCAGTCGGCTAAAACTTGGCTATATTAACATAAGCTAATATAAATTCCATTACCCTATTTTGACCGTCTCTAAATCGCTAGAATATGCCTAGATTAACTTCCTGCTATTGTCATTTCCTCGATCAACCAAGACCCTGTATAAATACTCGAGCGGTTGTCATAATCACTTCCTGTTGCGACTAATCCGGCAAACATATCCGCAAGGTTTCCAGCGATAGTAATCTCCTGCACAAAATGTTGAATTTCACCGTTTTCAACCCAAAAACCTGACGCACCTCTCGAGTAATCGCCATTGACAAGATTAACACCTTGTCCCATCACTTCGGTAACGATTAGACCGCGCTCCATTTGCTTAACGAGTGAGTCAAACGACCCAGCTGACGCGGTAACCTCTATATTGTGAAGCCCTCCGGCATGTCCAGTGGGTTTCATATTCAAACGCCGAGCAGCATATGATGTTAACAAGTAAGTTTGAAGTAACCCGTTTTCTACAATAAACTGTTCCTTAGTTGCAACCCCTTCATTGTCAAACCAAGTACTGGCAAACCCTTGTTTTTTAAAAGGTTTTTCATGCATCGAGACAAACTCTGGAAATATTTGGAGATTAAGTTTATCGAGTAAGAAGCTCGACTTGCGGTATATACTACTGCCTTGAATTGCATCACTTAGACTACCAATTAATCCACGCGCTATGTCTGGAGTCATCAGCACAGGGCACTTTCTGGTGGATATTTTATGCCCTCCTAATCTCGCAATGACCCGTTGTGCGGCTTTTTTTCCAACCACTTCAGGAGGTTCTAGTCGCGTAGCGTCTCTCGCTATGGTGTACCAGTAATCTCGTTGCATACCCGCTTCTTCTTCAGCGATCAACACGTTACTTAAGCTATAACGTGTCGAGGGAACACCTGCCGAGAAACCATGAGAATTTGCGTAAAACCGAATGTTTCGATGACTACTGAAGGTAGCTCCTTCACTTTGAGAAATTTCTGAAGAGGCGCTCATGCCGGCTTGCTCACATTCCAAAGCCAGCTCTTTGGCCTTATCCGCAGTGATCCCCATTGGTTTATCGAGTTCCAAGTCAACCGGCTTAGTCGCCATCAGCGACTCGTCGGCAAGCCCACTAGCTGGATCTGCTTGAGTATATTTTGCAATGTTGCAAGCAGCTTCTACCGTTTGGGTTAATGCAGCTTCAGATAGATCGCTTGTGGTTGCGGTACCTTTCTGCTGACCAAAATAAACAGTCAAGCCAAAACTGTTGTCACGATTATATTCCAACGTTTCAACATCCTGATTTCTCACCTGAACAGAAAGTCCAATATCCTTACCAACGCCAACATCCACTTCTGTAGCACCTAGAGACTTTGCTTTATCTATCAGTTGGTGACAAATCGATTCGAGCTGACTCAGCTCCTGAGCAACATCGATTTCATCGGCGGTATGTTGACGTGTTGTTATCTTGTTATCAGCCATAAGAAAAATCTTTTGATTAACTTGTTTTAGTTTCAATTAAATATTGATTAAGTTTTTGTTTAGCAGAGCTACGCTTTTTACCTTCAGGCGATTTACCTAAGTTTCTCACGAGCTGACGAAGCTTTTGCCGATCCAGCGTTGAGTTCTTCTGAAGTAATTCTTGTATTTTTTTATCGCCTTGAGCCAGTAACTCTTCAATTAGCTCATCATTGCTTGCAATACTTTTTTGCTTACGAAGGTTATTGAAGTCATCCTGCTCTAAAATTAATTTGACCGCATCAGCATCTTCACTTCTCAAACATTTCCCGATGAAAGCAAGATGACGCTTTTTCGCAATATTACCCGATTGCTTATGGTAGTCTCTTATCGCAAAAATGGTTGTTTCACTAAGAGGAAGTGACTCTAATTTTGTCAGAGAAAGCTCTGTCAACTCTTTTCCAAACGTTTGCAAAGCTTTTGCTTCATTTTTTAATTGAGTTTTACTGATAAAGTCATCATCTTGACTATCATCGGTTTTATTGTTTTCGTTCAAGACTTATCTACCTTTCAACTAGACTAACCTACTAATTGGTTCCACCAACGGTTAATTCATCTACTTTGAGTGTTGGCTGGCCGACACCAACGGGTACACTTTGGCCAGCCTTGCCGCAGACACCAACACCTTTATCTAAAGCCAAATCATTGCCGACCATACTCACTTTGGTTAAAACGTCCGGTCCATTGCCAATCAAAGTTGCACCTTTAACTGGAGCGGTAATCTTACCGTCTTCTATCAAATAGGCTTCGCTGGTCGAAAATACAAACTTTCCAGATGTTATATCAACTTGACCGCCACCAAAGTTCGGTGCATAAATACCCTTTTTTACACTCTTGATTATATCTTCAGGTTCGCTTTCACCGGCTAACATATAAGTATTCGTCATGCGAGGAAGTGGTAAACTTGAGTAAGATTCTCTTCGACCATTTCCAGTTGATTGCGCATCCATTAAACGCGCATTTTTCTTATCTTGCATGTATCCGGTCAAGATTCCATTTTCAATCAAGGTCGTTGATTGTGATGGTGTTCCTTCATCATCAATAGTCAACGACCCTCTTCTGCCTTCAATCGTGCCATCATCAACAATAGTACACAATGTCGACGCAACTCGTTGACCAACTCGTCCAGAGAAAGCGGAAGAACCTTTTCGATTAAAATCTCCCTCGAGACCATGGCCGATGGCCTCATGGAGAAGTACACCAGGCCAGCCTGCACCTAACACAACCGGCATTATACCCGCAGGGGCCTCAATCGCTTCAAGATTAACACTCGCTTGATGCACTGCTTCTTTAGCAAGTTGCTGAAGCAAATCGTCTGTCAATAATTCATAACTATAGCGCCCACCGGCGCCAGAACTACCTCGCTCAGTTTTGCCATTAGTCTGCATAATCACCGTAACACTCGCTCTGATCAAAGGGCGAATATCTGCTGCCAGAGTACCATCAGTCGCGCAAATTAAAACTTTTTCGAAAACGCCAGAAATTGAAGCGATTACTTCGGTGACTCGAGTATCAATTTGACGAGCGTATTGGTCGAGCTTTTGTAATAGCTCTAACTTTTCTTTCTCCGTGAAACTCTTTAACGGGTCTGACTCTTGATATAGCCGCGGCGGACGTTCTGCAGCAGTAAGTGACACGCTACCACCATGCCCTTTCAAGGCAATACTCTTTGAAGCTGTCGCGGCTTGCTCTAAAGCAGGTAAAATAATTTCTTCTGAATAGGCAAACCCAGTTTTCTCACCAGACAAAGCCCGAACGCCAACTCCTTTGTCATTACTAAAGCTGGCATCTTTAACGATACCTGATTCTAAAACCCAAGACTCATAACTAGTACTTTGAAAGAATAGCTCGGCAAAATCAATATCATGAGAAAGCATAGACTCTAACGTAGTCGTCAGATCGCTTTGCCCTATTGCCCCTGGTGATAAAAACTCACTCTCAACGGTCTTTAAAACTTGATCCATATTAATTAATCTCGCTTTGCTTCAAAATTTTCTTTCATTCAACCTAAAATTCTAAAAGCTGTTTACAGCCAACAAGCTTCGTACAACGGTATCCACGTCGTACTTAGCTTTATTATAGCCTTGTGTGGGTTAAGACGGGAAACTCATTGCGAACTTTTTCAAGTTCATCCAAGTTTAATTGATATTCAATTACACCTTGCCCTTGACTCATTTCTGATAACGTTTCGCCCCATGGCGATACAACACAGGTGTGTCCCCAAGTCTTTCGTCCATTTTGATGATTCCCGGCCTGAGCAGAAGCAAGCATATAAGTCTGATTCTCAATGGCGCGCGCCTTTAACAAAATCTCCCAATGAGCTTTTCCCGTTGTCGCAGTGAAAGCAGCCGGAAGAACAAACGTATTACACCCCGAGTATGTTAGTTGCCTAAAAAGCTCTGGGAATCGTAAGTCATAGCAGACAGCGAGCCCAATATGAAAAGCCCCAATTTTAAATGATTTAATACTAGCGCCTGGTGAAGCATACTTCGACTCTTTATAAGTCTTAGTGTTGTCATCAACAGCGACATCAAACAAATGAATTTTATCGTACCAAGTTTCAACCTCACCTGTGGGGCGATAAACATAACACCGACTGAAAGGCTTATTGATTACGCCACTATCAATCGCGTGCGTTCCACCAACAATCCATAGCTTGTTTTTTTTGGTTTGCTCGTGGAGAAAATCTTGAAACGGTCCACTTCCATGAGGTTCGATGTAGGCAAGTTTGTCCTTTTCATTTTTGCCCATCAACGCAAAAAATTCCGGTAATACGATTAATTGAGCATCTCGATCTTTTGCTTGTGCAATTAAGCGCGCAGCGACTTCCAAATTCTCTTGAAAATCGATACCCGAAACCATTTGTACACAAGCTACTTTGAGTCGTTTATTTTCCATAATTTCATATCGATTGTTCAGTATTCGCTAAAGTATCACTAGCGTGAAATTTTCCACTCGAACCAGCGCTGCAGTGTTATCTTTTATTCTCAATATCTTTTGCCCGCTCAGTTTCATCCGAGAAAGACTTATCTTGCTGCGCATCTTGCTCAAGCATTTGATCTAAATTATTTTCCTCCGGTAGATTCTCCGGGGTATCATATTTAACTTTGGACTGAGATTTTTTGACTTCATCGACAGTCATATTATCTAACGCGCCATGAATACGGTACTCGATTTGGGTAACGACTTCGATAGCTGGCTCAAATATTTTGTTTAACAAAAAGACTAAGATCCCAGTAGTCGGCTCTACAGCCCAACCGACTAAGACAGGCAAACTGGAAGTGAGTTGAGGTAAAACTAATGCATTCTGTTCGATAGTTTTATCTTTTAAATTAATATCGCCAATCATTGTCACTTTTGCGGCATTTCCTTCGACAAAAATATTATGCGACGACAACACCTGATCCGCTAAGGATACTTGTCCTCTTATGCGATCGTAAAAGAAACCTTTTTTATATACATCGCTAAAATCCAATTGCAACCTTCTAGATAAGGTTTGCAAACTAAACAGAGAAAATAGCCGAGCTTTCGCGTCACTAACCTCACTCAGATAACCTTTACCTAATGTAAAATTCGCTTTGCCATCAGCTTCCAATAAATCAAAGTCCCACGGAGTATCAGGCCAGCTCATATTGCCATTAATGTAGCCCCGACTTTCTTTTACGCCACTTTCATAATTCAACCTCGCTAGCAACAGGCCGATATTTTCACTCGCCAATTCAAAATCGATTTGACTCAAATTATTCCAGCTCGCAATATTCTTAGAATTTACTTCTTCGTTAGTCAACTTATCTTGAGTCCACCCTAAACGAAATCGTAAAGTATGGCTCTTTGACTTAGCGATATTTCCAAACAGGTCAAGCTGACCATTTTCTTGTACTAAGCTTAACTTTGCAGTCCCTAAGTCGAACTGTTGAATTTTGCACTGATTACAATCGATGTTGATCGACGGCCAATTAGAAACTATATCAATTTTGCTGACACCTTGATTGTTCGTGGTGATGATATCTGGCTTTTCAGCTAACCCTTGCTGTTGATTGGCTTCTTGATTTATTACCTCGTCATCATTGACATTCGAAACCACTTGATGGGCTTCGCTTGATTCACTATTTGAAAATTTTTGTCTAAAGCTTTCGGTAAAATTGACATCCAAACCAGCAATTTTCGCTTCCCAAGGCGCGTTATCTTTTAAAGTGAGATCAATCTGCCCGATGGGGCCTGATGCACGAATCAACCAGTTTTCGTTTGATTTTTTCGACAGATCTAATTGCAAGTCTTTAATATCGAATAACTCGTTATTTAATTGCTCAACATGGATTGCGATTGATGTCTCAGGAAAATAGGACTCTCGTTGTTCGGCGGTTGCTACCTCAGAAGACTCAGCTTGATCGATAATTTTATCGATGATGGGCAACCACTCTTCTAGTGACTCGCCACCGAGATTAACTTCTGCAGTGTACTGACTGAGTGACTTCTCTGGTAATGTTTGCTCACTGGCCAACAAAAAGCGACCACCGATGTGCTGATAATTTCCATTTTCTTGACTCCACCACCAACGACCATCAAAATCCCGCCAATCAATGGTGACATTGGAAATTTCGTCTAATCGTACGTTAACTGTTATCGGGGTAGTATCGTCTGCGGCTTTTGCCAAAGAACCGGGTAAGCTTAATCGCATACCTTCCAGGTCTGATTGAAATTCAAGCAGTACCGCTGAGCTGTCTTGAGTAGGTGCAATATCGACTTTCGCTTTTATCAGACTTTTACCCTCAGCAAGTGTCGACCATTTTTCTCCAACTAAATCGGCAATCGCTGCCGGGCCTACAAATCCAGAGGCTTCGATAGTTAACTCGGCATCTGATGTTCTTTTTCCGCCAGTTAAAGTCGCCGTAATGGGTTCAGAAAAATATTTCGACTCAATCTGGCTGGTTTTAATACCGTTTTCGTCAAAATGCAATTCACCGTTAAGTTCGTTAAACTTAAATCCACCAACAGCAACAATCGCTTTATTTTTCTCAGGTATCACGCTACCAGATAGTTTTAGGTTGGAACTATCGTCCAGGCCGAGCGTTAACTGGAGCTTAGTTTGTGCGTTCCCTTGATAGTCCAGAACTGAAATTGACTGCGCAATATTTGACAAAGGCGAACGACGTAAAAACTCATACCCACCGTTATCTCTTGCATTAGCATCGATGGTTAATTCAAAGGGTGTGTTAGGAGCGGAAAAATCCTTGATAACGGCGCGAGCGAAATTAACATCAACCAATCCAGACTGGCCACCCAGCGCTTGCAAATCCATGCCGTTGCCCTCAAACGACAACCTTGCTTTTAATTTATTTACCTGAGGCCAATCAGGTAAAAACTTAAATTCGGTATCCTTTACGAAACCTAAAACTGAGAATATGCCATCTTGGTTTTCAAAAGGAAAAGCATCAAGGGGTCCGCGGACAACTGATTTAGCTAAATCTAGGCGACCATTTTTTACACTTTCATCTAAGAATTTAACCAAATTTTCTGACATAACTCCGGATGGAAGATAAGTCGACTTTGTTGACAGGTCAACATCTTTTACTTCGGCAAATAAACTAAAAGTCGGCTTTTCGTCATGATAAAAAAATCGCGATTTAGCGGCTATATTAAGATCATTATTGACGAGAAAAGCATCATTAATTTGCAAATCTAATTTGCCTTGGTTATCAGTGTACCAATTAATATCAAGTGCAACCGACTCAAAAGTTAATCGGTCCCTGAATAGTCCGTTTAAATCGATTTCTGTGTCGGTTGCGCTAATGTTAAGCGCACCAATCCCTTGCGAAAACGAAATATCACCTGAAAGATTGGTTATCTTTGGCAAGTCAAAAAGATTGTCATAAGACAACTTATCGAATTGGGTAAAAAACTCAGGTGCTGACCAGTTACCGGATTTTCTTAAGAAACGAGCCCCTAAACTGGATAAATTAATATTAAGATTTGCATCAACTAAGGAGTTATCCGTCTGTGTCTGTCCAATCAATGGCAAAGCAAAATAATCGAGCAGCGGCGCAATTTCAAAATCGTGACTGATAAATTCCCATTGAATATCTTGCGCCTCCAGTTGGTTAAATAGCAAGTATACATTTGAGAAATTGATTGATTTCTGTTGATTAGCTTCCAAAGTCGCATTGTGAAACATTAATTCGCCGGTTGAAGGCGTATTATATTTCCAGCTGAAATTCAGCGAAAATTTGTCGAACTCTGTATTGATAAGATTTGCGGATTTTTCTTGTTCCCCTACACTCCACTTTATCTCAGCAACTTGGACATCGCCTACCGCAGACTTCCAACGCCCTTCGCGCCAATCGCTCCAAACTCGCCAATTGAACTTTCCTGATGCAGGTCGCAGTTCGGGGTGTTTTTCATAAATTGGAAGCTCTGTTAAATCTAAATTTTCGCCTTGTAAAAACAAATTGGTATAGCTGTCATCGTCTGCTGGATCACCAACCATTTCGGCGACGAGTTTGATACTCCCGCCATACTCATCGTCGAGCTGCCCTTTGAACTGGTGAACTTCGTCAAAATTTTCGATATCTAGCTGAGCTATCTGATAGTTAAAAGACTTACCTGTTAAAGTCTCCACACTAATAAAGGAGTCGAGGACAACCAGCTTTTTCTGTGAAAAAATATTTTTTAATATCACTTGGCTGGTTTCATCGACATCGGGAATCGCTTCAGTTTGTTGGTCGTCTTCTAAAGTATCGAGACGTACCGCTAACTGTCTGTCTAATAGGACGTTAACCCGTAGACCGATCAAGCTGATATTTTCAGTAACTAGCCTACCTGCTAATACTGAACCAAGCGCATCAACATCAATTTCTAGCGAATCAACTTCAAGCAAATCAAGTTGACCATCATCCGATTTAATTTCAAACTTATTTAAAGATAAAACAGGACCGTTAGCGCCCCACTCTGCAGAGATATCAGCGATATCCACTTCGACTTGGTATTGGTTTTCAATCCATTGTTCGATATCCGTCTTATATACATCAATTTTGGGCAGCGCGAGTCTTAACAAAGTAAAAACTAACGCCACTAGGATGACCAAAGTAGCAAAAAGCAACCACAGTTTATTCACCATAAAAATGCAGGCTCTGGTAATCGGATTGCTCAGTTTAGTTTCCACAAATTGTCTCAAAAGCGTTTTATGTTAGCGGTATAAATTAAAGCAAAACGACGTCGAACTGCTCTTGATTGTATAGTCTTTCGGCTTGGAACCTAATCGGCTTGCCTATCATCGATTCAAGCTCGGCTAAATGCGAAGCTTCTTCGTCAAGCATACGGTCAACAACTTCCTGTGTCGCTAATACCAAATACTTTTGCGCCTCATAAGCTCGCGCCGAACGATACAATTCCCGAAAAATTTCATAGCAAATTGTTTGCGCTGTTTTGATACTTCCTCGACTATCACAAGTTGGGCAAGGCTCGCACAAGACATGCTCCAAACTCTCTCGATTTCGCTTGCGAGTCATTTGCACAAGGCCTAATGAAGACACTTCCGAGATATGTGTTTTGGCATTATCTCTTTCCAGCGCTTTCTCAAGCGTCCTCAACACTTGACGTTTATGTTCTTCTTCCTTCATGTCGATAAAATCGATAATCACAATGCCACCAAGGTTTCGCAGCCTCAATTGGCGCGCTAAAGCAGAAGCCGCTTCTAAGTTGGTTTTAAAAATCGTGTCTTCTAAATTTCGATAACCAACGAACGCTCCGGTATTCACGTCGATAGTTACCATGGCTTCGGTTTGCTCAATAATCAAATATCCACCTGACTTGAGTTGAACCTTCCTGTGCAGCGCCTTTTCAATTTCGTCTTCGACATTAAAAACGTCAAAAAGCGGTCTCTCACCGCTATAAAGCTCAACTTTAGATTTCAACGTCGGAATAAACTCTTCAACAAATGATAACAAACGAGCATGAACCGCATCTGAATCAATTCGAATCGTTTCTAAACCGCTTGGTGCTAAATCTCTCAGTAAGCGTATCGTTAGATCGAGATCTTCATGGACAAGACAAGGGGCTTTTGCTTTACGTATTTTGGCTCTAATGGTTTGCCAAAGACGGCCTAAAAAATCAGCATCTCTCTGCAGTTCTTCAGCACTAGCACCCTCTGCAGCAGTTCGAATAATATACCCTGGATTTTCTTCCGCACTGACCGAATCAGTCGCTTCGCTTAATATGTCTTTTAAACGTTGTCGTTCATCTTCATCTTCGATTCGTTGGGAAACGCCGATATGATGATTGTCAGGCATCATTACCAGTAATCGGCTTGGGATAGTCAGATGGGTCGTAAGACGCGCTCCCTTAGTACCAATTTCATCTTTGATTACTTGGACGGTGATAGTTTGGCCATCATGCAAAAGCTCATTAATATCAGGCGTCGTAATCTTTTCATCTTCGATCATCTCGGTTTCCGAGATAGGCAAGATTTCCGCGGCGTGCAAAAAAGCTGAACGTTCTCGCCCTATATTGATAAATGCCGCTTGCATACCGGGTAATACTCGAATGACTTTACCGCGATAGATATTACCCACTAAGCCACGGCTAGACGCTCTTTCGATGTACATTTCTTGCAGCATACCGTTTTCAACAACCGCTGCTCGACATTCCTGGGGTGTAACGTTGACCAGAATTTCCTCTTTCATCATTTCCCCTTAAGATGTTTGTCTAATAACAAACAGGTTTCATACAAAGGTAAGCCTACCACACCGGTATAACTGCCGTTTATTGATTTCACGAATTGCGCACCAAGTCCCTGAATCGCATAGCCGCCAGCTTTGTCAACACCTTCTCCAGTATCGACATAATCATCGATTAAACTTTGGTTCAACTGGCAAAATTGTACCTCGGTGATGCTGGTTTCGCTGGAGAAGCTTTTTTTATCTTTCACCGCCACACTAGTTATCACTTCATGTGTTGTGTTAGACAACTTTTTGAGCATTTGTTTCGCATCTGATGGGCTTACCGGTTTACCCAAAATAGCCGTCCCCAGGACAACACTGGTGTCGGCGGTCAGCACTAGGGCGTCATCCGCTTGGACGGAAAGATCAGCCTCAAGTTGCTGCCAGGCAGATAGCGCCTTTTCTTTCGCCATTCGTTTTACATATTCAAGCGGCAACTCATTGGCTTTGACTGATTCATCGATTTCAGAACGAAACAACTTAAATTTTACGCCGACTTGCGCCAATAACTCTTGGCGCCGCGGCGATTGTGAGGCGAGAAATATTGTTTTCGGAAACCTTGAATGCATCGTCTACTCACTAACAGAACTAACAAAAGCGACGTCGAACATCACGCAAAATAATAAAAACCCAAGGCCAAAAGATTGCAACCGCGACAAGAGGAAACCAATAACTAATCCCTGTGCTCACCGGCTCGACGAGTCCCGATAAGATAACGACCAATAACCGGTGAATTCCGACAATGACGGCAACATTAATGGCCTGTTTCCAGCGTGGAAAAAGGCGTAGCCGGTGATATAGCATTTGAATTAAGAACGCCACAACCGCCAAGGACAGGGCGTTAATGCCAAGCAGCGAGCCTTCTAACACATCGACAAATAGGCCCAATAAAAATCCACTGAAAACGCCGACTCGGTTGGGTAGTGCCATAACCCAATAGACCAAAACCATCGCCACCCAATCTGGTTTGAACAACGTGACTAAGTCTGGGAACGGAATCGTATTCATAAGCATTGCAACAAATAAGGATACAACGATTGCAACAGTTCCCTTACTTTCCGCTTGGCCCTTCATTGTGACAACTCCGATTGTTCAGTGCCTTGCGAATCAGACCAAATTAAGAGAACCAACGAACTTTGATCCAATTTCGCTAAAGGCGCTGCGACAATTTTAGCGAACGCGGCCCCCGGGCTGTTTTGTACTGACGTGACCTGTGCCACCGGATAACCATCAGGAAATCTTTGTCCCAATCCTGAACTCATCAGCAAGTCACCAACTTTAATATCTGTCGTATCCGGAACAAACTGAAGTTCGACTCGATTGATTTGACCGGTTCCCACCAACGTCGACCTAACACCGTTTCTATTGACTTTGACGGGAATCGCGTGACTCACATCGGTAATCATCAATACTCGCGAAGTCATTGCGGCAACTTCAACCACTTGACCGACAATACCATACGCGTCAATGACTGTTTGTCCGACATAAACATCATGCATCGAACCTTTATTCAGTAAAAACCGCATACTAAACGGGTCACTGTCTATTCGAATAATTTCAGCAACCATTTTCCGCTGTACGCTTTTACTCTCTGTACCCAATAGGTTTCTGAGTCGAGCATTTTCAGCTTGTAAACCAACTAACGTCTGCAATTGAGACTTCAACACCACTGCTTCATCCTTTAAGCGCGCATTTTCTTGTCTTAGTTGGCTTCTTGAAACCAGGTTTTCACCGCCCCACGCAAAAAATTCTCCTGGGATATCAGCAAGATAGACAATAGGCGTGACAAATGCTGCGAGCGCTGCGCGAACCCCTTTCAAGTGTTGTTGGTGATGATCAACAAACATCAGCGCGCAAGAGACCAGCACGACGATAAAGAGACGCGTTGAGTGTGACGTTCCTTGAGAAAACAGCGTTTTGATTGGCTAAGCCTTATTGTGGATAACTAGTTGAATTTAATAGATTTTGTTATTGTAGCCCAGTGTGTCTAAAATGTTCAATCACAAAATGAGATTGTCAATTTTTATTCCTCTATTAGCCACTAAACGCGCCTCTCTATGACGACTTGGGCGATAGCCGTTTCTTTCTCATCGCTAATGCTCAAATGAACAACCATATCGCCTAGTTCATTGAGCTTTTCTGCTGCTTTGCCATGTAAGCGGATATGAGGCTTACCTGCTTGGTCACTGTAAACCTCAATATCGGGCAAAATTAACCCATCCGCGATTCCGGTCCCCATCGCTTTAGCAAAAGCTTCTTTCGCGGCAAACCGCTTGGCAAGATATCTCGCCTTAAACTTCTGCTTGGCCATGATTTCAAGCTCATTTGAATTGAGAACCTTTCGCGCAAACCGTTCGCCATGTCGCTCCAACGATTCCTCGATGCGCTCGATTTCACAAAGGTCGATCCCAATCCCAAAAATACTCATGGTCTAGCTTATACCTCGAGCGTTGAGCATAAGCGATTTCATATCGGAAACTGCCTTAGCAAGGCCGCTGAAAACAGACTGGGCGATGATCGCGTGGCCGATATTTAGCTCGTAGATATCCGGAATCGCAGCGATAGCTGATACATTATGGTAGTGAAGTCCATGTCCAGCATTGACCATTAGTCCGCAATCTTTGGCTAATCGAACGCCGTCACAAATCAGCTGAAGTTGCTCTTTTTCAACTTGAGTATTTTCAGCATCAGCATAATGCCCAGTATGAATCTCGATAAAGGGTGCACCCGCTTTTTGGGCAGCCTCAATCTGTCTTGGTTCAGCATCGATGAATAAAGAAACTTTTATTCCTTGTTCACCTAGCTCGTTACAAGCCGCTTTAATTTTTTCAAAATTCCCGCATACATCTAAACCACCTTCAGTCGTCACTTCTTTCCTTTTTTCAGGCACTAAGCAAACATATTCGGGCTGTGTCGCTTTCGCGATTTGGAGCATTTCATCGGTCACCGCCATCTCAAGATTTAATCGAGAGTTAATACACTCTTTGATTAGCTCGACGTCTCTATCTTGAATGTGACGCCGGTCCTCTCGCAAATGAATCGTAATTCCGTCAGCCCCTGCCTGCTCTGCCACTAACGCAGCTTGAAGTACTTGAGGATAGTTGACGCCTCGAGCTTGTCGAATAGTCGCTACATGATCGACGTTTACGCCTAGATAGATTGGATTGTTACTCATCGAATTATCTCTGAATAGAAAAATAGCGGTCAGGTTAAGTTGCTATGTTGCCACAATTTTCGGCTCTGTAAAGGTTTATCACCAATAACGCTTCGCATTAATCGTCGACAAATTTGTTCGCTTTGTTTTAGATGACTCTCGGTAATCAACCCTTCGCCTAATGATAAAATGACACTTCCCGGGAAGCTATCATTCAGCTCTATCTTGGTTGCCTTGGAGAACCCCCCCTGAACACTGAGTATGTAACTATTGTCAGCCAAAATTGGCATGCCCTCGATATCAAAATTAAAATCTGGTGCAACACCGATGGCCCGCAACAACACCAACTCAAATTGTCGAAGAGATGCTGAATAATTTTCAGTATTTGCAATGTTCGCCAGCAGTTGACAATAAGCCTTAAACAAATCAGGGAATTCGTGTCTTTCCGGGAGAGCACGAATCAAAACTTCATTAGCATAAAAAGCGCATGCTAATTTTCTATCTCTGAATAGTGAGGCATTAATAGCCTCATTAAATTCTAACTCGCATCCGACCAATGTTTTGAGGTTGCTTCGACCGGTGATCTCTAGCGTGAGTATCTGAAAAGGTTGCAGTAACGCCTTTTTGGCTTGTGATTTTTTGCCTTTGATCCCCTTAGCAATCACAGAAAAGAGGCCATACTCAAAACTAAAAACTTGCAAGATCATGCTAGATTCTTGGTAAGGTTTGGCATGAAGTATTATCGCTTTCACTCTTTCGTTTTTTGAGTTCACGGTTTTGTCAAACCTTGCCTGCTGTTTGCAGGTAGAGAGCGGTTATTCTTTAAAATCATCAAACCCTAAAGAGCGTAAAGCTCTCTCATCGTCGGCCCAACCATCTTTAACTTTAACCCACAATTCCAAAAATACTTTTTGCCCAAATAAACGCTTCATGTCTTTTCTAGCATCTGTGCCAACTTGTTTCAATCGTTGACCGCCTTTTCCAATAACAATGGATTTTTGTCCTTTTCGCTCGACAAGAATCAGACCGTTTATTTTCAATAAACCGTTTTCATCCGCTTTAAACTGCTCTATTTCTACCGTGATTGAA
This sequence comes from Aliikangiella marina, assembly GCF_007004765.1. Taxonomy (GTDB): domain Bacteria; phylum Pseudomonadota; class Gammaproteobacteria; order Enterobacterales; family Kangiellaceae; genus Aliikangiella; species Aliikangiella marina. Next base: position 974,463 of record NZ_VIKR01000002.1, on the reverse strand, counting down.
TAGGGTAATTCATCACCAAGCTGGCGAATTAGTTTTTCTCGAATGATTTCCGCCGCAAGAAAACGCTCACTTCGATCAGTGTAATAATCTTCCGGAAAAACGAAATCACCCTCAGGCATCGCCGCTAATAAGTATGACTTTAGCGCTTCAACCTGCTGTCCTTTGAGTGCAGAACCAGGAATAATCTCTTTAAAATTGTGTCGCTCTGCTAACGATTTTAATATCGGTAGAAGTGCTTCTTTGTCTTTTATTTGATCAACTTTATTTAAGAACAAGACCACGGGACGATTAGTGCTTTTGATATGGTCAAGAACCAATTGGTCATCCTCGGTCCACTTTCCCGGTTCGACAACAAACACCACAATATCAACGTCTGAAATGGAACTTGAGGCCGCCCTATTCATCAGACGATTAATCGCTTTGGGTTCTTTTTTGTGAAGACCAGGAGTATCAACATAAATCATTTGAGTAGCATCAATGGTATCGATTCCCATGATACGATGTCGCGTTGTTTGCGGTTTGCGAGAAGTGATGCTTAGTTTATGACCCAACAATTGATTCAGCAGAGTCGACTTACCAACATTTGGTCGCCCAACAAATGCAACAAACCCGCAATGCATATTCGACTCAGCCATTTGCTATTTTCTCCAGAATTTTTGCTGCTGCATCTTGCTCAGCTTTTCGACGACTCGCGCCTGTCCCTTCAGCGACCAAATCATCAAAATCAACAGAACACTCAACCCAATATAACTTCGCATGATCTTTGCCGGTCGAACGAACCACTTGATAACTCGGCGTCGCCAAATTTTTCGCCTGTAACCACTCTTGTAGCTGGGTTTTTGGATCTTTTTTTGCCATATCCAAAGACAGCGATTTTAGCTTATCGGTATAGAGTGTTAACACAAATTGCTCTGTGATTGGAAAATCGCTATCGAGATAAACCGCACCAATTATTGCTTCAAACGCATCGGATAAAATTGAGGCTCGACGAAAGCCACCACTTTTTAATTCTCCGCTACCCAAACGCAAGTAATCACCTAGGCCAATTTGTTGGGCCAGTTCGTAAAGTGCTTTTTCTTTCACCAAGAACGAACGCAAGCGACTCAGTTGACCTTCATCAGCTTTTTCGAACTGATTGAAAAGTTGATTAGCGATTATACTGCCGAGTATAGCGTCACCCAAATACTCAAGCCTTTCGTTGTGTTTGCTGCTCGCAGAACGATGAGTTAGGGCCATTTTAAGTAACTGAATATCGTTAAATTGATACCCGAGCACTTTTTGCAACCGCGCTAAATTTGGACTAGGAGACATGAACTTGAATTAACGCCCTTCGCGTCTTATTTCTTCTTCAAACTCGATTAAAGCTGAAATGTTGCCAAATAAGGGCACTTTTTTATCGTAATCAATAACGATAAACTTTTTACCGGACTTTTCTCTGCTCACTTTGAACGAACTTTTATCGAACCCACGTACACTGTCAACCACCATTCTTTTTTGGATCGCGGCGTGAATTTGAGTTGCAGTCATGTTGTCAAAACCACGCTGATTAACAACCTCTTGCATGGATCCCTTGATTATCCCATGCTCCATATAGGCTGGTAGTAAGTTTCCAGAAACATAAAGAATGAGCCCGGCCATCAACATGATAGTCAACATCGACCATGTAGTAAGGCCCGATTGATAACGGCCTGCAACAGGTCCTCTAGGAGTTCGGCCTTTTACTTTTAGCATAGAAAAACCCTTTAAAAACATGCGCTTTTATAAAATCATATCATAAAGTTGTTTTATCGTGAGGATAATTATTTTATCTCACCGACTCTGCCAAACTCGATGTTTGTCGGCACCCAGCTAAACCATCGACTTTTTAAACCAAAATCGAGGTGTAACCATACATAAACCGCTTGTCCAACCAAATTCTCTTCTGGAACAAAATTCGTTTTTGGCCAATATCGACCATCCTCGCTGTTATCCCGATTATCGCCCATCACAAAATAGCTTTTTTCAGGGACTTTATATTCATAAGCTTTAATCGGCAATGAACTACCGTCTCGATAAAACTTAACTGCCGGCGCAGGGCCTTTATAATACCCTATATAATACTTGCGTTCTTCAGGTGCCCTTGGATTGATAAGAATCTCATGTTCTCTTTCACCAAGCTTTTCTGAAAAGTGGTCGTTCTCTCTGACCGCCCCCGTTGAAGGGTTTATGTCTAAATACTTTTCCGTTGACACTAAAGTGCGATTGACGCGATAACGTTTAGGACAATCTTGCGGCGCCAACTCAGGTTGACAAAATGGTAATATGTGTAGTTCTTTGTTTGACGTGTAATAGACCGTATCACCTGGCAATCCGACGATCCGCTTAATGTAGTCTTCGCCAGTATGTGGCGCTCTGAAAACGGCAACATCTCCACGTTGCGGACTGTCGATTTCGACCACTTTCTTTGAAGTCACTGGCAACCGTAATCCATAGTTAAACTTGTTAACTAAAATAAAATCACCCTCAACCAGAGTTGGTTTCATCGAGGCGGAAGGGATTTGAAAGGGCTCGTACAAAAAAGAACGCAACACGACAATAAACAGCAAAATTGGAAAAAATGACTTCGCATAATCGACATGTATTGGCTCGCGACTGACAGCTTTTATTGTCTCTTCGTTGGGATTTTTATCTTGCTCATAAAGCTTGGCCAATGCCGCCTTACGCGTTTTACCAGTCGTAAAAATATCGATTAACCAGATAATTCCAGAGACAAAAGTCAAAACGACCAAAATTAAGCCGTAGTTGCTACTCATGCATTTTTCCTTTTTTTAACCGCAATGATCCCAAATTAATTGAAAAAGTTAGTCCTTACCTACTTGAAGGACCGCCAAGAACGCGTCTTGCGGAATCTCAACTCGGCCCACTTTTTTCATTCGTTTTTTACCTGCTTTTTGTTTTTCTAGTAGCTTTCGCTTTCGAGAAACATCACCACCGTAACATTTGGCGGTAACATTCTTCCGCAACGCTTTAACCGTTGAACGCGCGACAATATGATTCCCTATAGCCGCTTGAATCGCGACCTCAAACATTTGTCTTGGGATCAGCTCGCGCATTTTTTCAACTAACTCTCTCCCACGGTACTGAGCTTGGTCTTTGTGAACGATTATCGCTAGCGCGTCTACTTTGTCGCCATTGATTAATACGTCTAATTTCACTAGATCAGCCTGTTGGAAGTGTTTGAAATTATAATCCAAGGAAGCATAACCGCGGCTGACCGATTTCAACCGGTCGAAAAAGTCCAACACCACCTCATTCATCGGCAGATGATAAGATAGTGAGACTTGGTTACCGACATACTCCATCTTGGTTTGAACACCTCGTTTTTCAACGCACAAGGTAATTACACTACCAAGGTGCTCTTGTGGCACTAAAATGTTCGCTTCCACGATAGGCTCACGCATTTCATCAATTTCGCCTGGCTCGGGAAGCTTTGATGGGTTGTCGACATAGAGTGTCTCACCTTTCGAACTGATTACTTCAAAAACAACGGTTGGCGCAGTGGTGATCAAGTCAAGATCATATTCTCGCTCCAAGCGCTCTTGAATGATTTCCATGTGGAGCATGCCTAAAAAGCCACAGCGAAATCCAAAACCCAGTGCAGTCGAGTTTTCAGGTTCATAGAATAAGGACGCATCGTTTAAGCTAAGCTTGGCTAGCGCATCTCTGAAGGCTTCATAATCATCTGAGGACACCGGAAATAAGCCCGCGTAAACTTGTGGTTTTACGGTTTTAAATCCAGGCAAAGGTTCTTCAGCAGGCGCTTTGGCTAAGGTAAGCGTATCTCCTACTGGCGCACCTTGAATCTCCTTGATTCCAGCAATAACGTAACCAACCTCACCGGCCTTAAGTTCCGGTAAATCATTGCGTTTTGGCGTGTAAATACCGACAAAATCCACTTGGTGTGCTTTCGCCGTCGACATTACTTGCATTTTATCGCCTTGACGAAGTGTTCCTTGAACAACTCTCACCAATGAAACAACACCCAAATAGTTATCAAACCATGAGTCTATAATTAACGCTTGAAGCGGAGCCTCAGGGTCGCCTTCAGGTGCCGGTACTTTTTCTACCAACTCTTCCAATAAGTCCTCGATACCGACTCCAGTCTTGGCACTACATTGGACCGCATCCATTGCCTCAAGGCCAATAATGTCCTCGATTTCTTGTGCAACCCTATCCGGATCTGCTTGCGGCAAATCGATTTTATTAAGTACGGGAATAACTTCAAGATCTTGCTCAATCGCGGTGTAGCAATTAGCTAAAGTTTGCGCCTCAACACCTTGACCGGCATCTACGACCAATAGCGCGCCTTCGCAGGCCGCAAGCGAACGCGAGACTTCATAGGAAAAATCCACATGGCCCGGCGTATCAATGAAATTAAGCTGATATGTGTTACCGTCTTTCGCGTTGTAGTTCAAGGTCACGCTTTGAGCCTTGATGGTAATCCCTCGCTCTCGCTCTAAATCCATAGAATCGAGCACTTGCTCAGACATTTCGCGCTCTGTAAGCCCGCCACAAACCTGAATCAATCGATCAGAAAGCGTGGACTTACCGTGATCAATATGAGCGATAATAGAAAAATTTCGAATATATTGGGTATAGGACATAAATCTCGCGACAAAAACTGGTTGTCTCGTAAAAAAGGCCCGAATTGTACCTTATTTTGAGCGAAAAGTTAGCTGTTTTATTGCCAGCAAGCTTTGCTGAATAGGTTAAAAAATGTAACAAGTAGCCAAACAGCGCTCAATAACCCAGCGAAACTGCAAATTATGTGATGAGTTGAATTCCGCTAGTTTACGCTGAAGAAATAAGTTCTAAGATTCGTTGACGATATTTCGGCATTAAATCTTGCAAATAAAACCTATTTATATCAATAGGTTGGAAGTCTTTGCTATTAATATGAGTCATGAGATGTCTAGCCAATTGTTCGCTTTCAGAGCAACTGTTGTCGCCAACTTCATATAGATAGTTTGCTGGAATGTATTCAGGGTAGACCAAGCGGTTGGGTGCAATCGGCAAACAATGTTGCCCAATGGCTTCTAATACACTTAGCCCTTGAAAGTCGTGAATAGCGCTAGATACCACAAGATCGGCTTGTGCGAGTATTTGCAGGTATTTTTCTCTAGGCTGGTAACCCCAGTTCAAAATTTCTGCCGATAATTGCTGTTTTGCAACCTCAAAACAAGGGGGGATTTCTCGAAAGGATTCACCAACAACACTGACTTCGAACGCAGTACCATTTTGTTTGAGCCTCTGCAGCGCTTCAAAAAATACCTCTGGCTGCTTATCGTATTCCCAGCGATGATTCCACAGGATGTGAGGGGGATTCGCGACCGTTTTGAGCGGAATATGGGCTGATGGAGACAGCTTTAAGGGCACAGGCAATATTCGCGACCTCGCAGTTAGCCCTTCAAGTAGTTTGCCATCAAAACGGTCCGGGAGCTTTTTCAGCAAGGTACGAGCTCCTTGCACAAAACTCTGTCGATTGTATTCTGAATTGAACCAAACCTCGTCGGCGCTGAGTGCGCTGTAAAGACTCGATAATTGAGCATTTAAGATATTGGGTTGATCTTTGGATATCGGGTAAACAAACTGGTTTTCATGAAAGTATAGAATATTCGGTACTTGAGAAACCTTGGGCACTAATCCGCGGAGCGCCGCTAGATCAACCATTGAAGTTGCGATAGTCAGATCGTAATCGTCTGCCAGTTGTTGCGAGTACTCGGCATACAAATTTAATGCACTGCCTCTCACCCGCCATGAGAAATTGCGAGCAGGAAGCGCTATCTGAGTCCATTCAAACCCATCCAAGACTGAAGCAAGGCACTCCTGCCAATGTCGATGACTGGCAGCATCATAGCCGGAAATTAGCAAGATTTTAGGTTTATTCACCAGTCATTTCCTTAAAATTTTAAATGTATGCATTAGCAATATAATCGATTATGATATAGCACAACGGATAATCGATTAGTAACAATTTATTGTTAACTTATTGATACCTTGATGATAAACAGGGAACACTTAGGTCAAAAATTAACAATCCTACGCAGCCTCTCTAAGTGCAGTACATCAAGTCTTTTATCCATTACCACTATCCAGTTCTTATTAGGAGGGACTCATGAAGTTATTTTGGGGAGTGCTTAGTGCACTAATATTTTCTATTAGCTCGTTTTCAGTCAAAGCAGAAGAAGATAGCGGCGTTTACTTAGGCCTCGGTATTAATAGCATTTACTTCAGCGACGACAATGCGTTAGAAGACGCGAGTGACCTATATTTAACGCTTGGCTATCAGCTGTCAGACCATTGGGGAATTGAGCTTGAAACAACACAATTTCAAACTCAAATCTCACCGGGAAATACGATTGACTTTGAAACTCGAATGTCATCGTTAAATGCAAAATATCGCTATAACCCTCGCTCTCAAGATTCATTTTTCTGGAAAGTGGGTTTTGGCGAATTTGACGAATTACCGTTAACCGATGATACCTCAATGGGTCGATTCGGTATGGGTTATGAATGGGCTTCTGGCAAAGGATTTAATTTACTGTTCGGTGCTGATGCGATTCTTGAAATAGACGATAGCAGCTGGGATACCAATGTTTATTTCGGCGGTGTTTATCATTTCGGGAGCTCATCAACTCGAAGCGCAAAACCAGCACCAGCGCCTAAACCTGCCCCCGCACCTAAACCGCAACAGCCAAAAGACTCTGATAATGATGGTGTTAACGATAATTTTGATCAATGCCCTAATACACAAGCAGGTATTAAAGTTGATAGTCAAGGTTGCGAGCTTGATAGCGATGGCGACGGTGTTGTTGATTCTATGGATAAATGCCCTCAAACACCTAATGGCGCAAAAGTTGACTCATCAGGATGCCGAATCATTTTAGAAAAAGATGTCTCAATCACTTTAAACGTTCAATTTGCGAATAATAGTGATGCAGTGACGGATGATTACCGAACTGAAATTCAACGTGTTGCGGACTTTATGCGTCAATATCCAGATACTAGTGTTGTCATCGAAGGTCACACCGATGATCGTGGCGCAGCATCTTACAACCAACAATTGTCTGAGAAAAGAGCTAAAGCCGTAATGCAGTATCTCATTGATAACTTTAACATTGATGCTTCAAGACTGAGTGCCGTCGGAATTGGTGAGGTTTCACCGATCGCCAGTAACGACACTGCCGCAGGCAGAGCGCAAAACAGACGCGTTCAAGCTGAAATAAAAACTCGAGTCAAAGAAGCACAATAAACAAAAATTATTAACAATCCCAAACGACGGCTTTTATCGGCCGTCGAATACTCAATCTAAAGGTACGTATAATGGATTTTACTCAAACCGATCTTGAAAAAATAATTGATACATATGTTATTCCTTATGGATTAAACCTCATCTTTGCGATCGTCATATTCCTCGTTGGTAAGATGGTTGTAAAAGGGATAGTGAGCCTGACAAAAAAGCTGTTAAACAAAGCTAATCTTGACGGTGTCTTAGTCAGCTTTGTCTCCGCTATTATCAATAGCATTTTAATGTTATTTGTGATCATTGCTGCTGTCGGACAGCTCGGCGTTGATACAACTTCACTCGTTGCCCTTATCGGTGCGGCAGGCTTAGCGATTGGTCTATCACTGCAAAGTTCACTTCAGAACTTTGCTTCTGGTGTTATGCTTATTGTTTTCCGTCCGTTCACTTCAGGCGACTTTGTAGAAGTTGCAGGAATAGCAGGTGTTATCGAAAAGATATCAATTTTTTCGACCCAGCTCAGAACAGGCGACAATAAATTGATGATTGTACCTAACGGTAAAATTTATGGTGACGTTATCATCAATTACTCCGCTAAAGATACTCGCAGAGTCGATATGGTATTTGGAATTGGCTACGATGATGATATTAAGAAAGCTAAAAACCTTATTATGAAAGTGCTTGAAGAAGACGAAAGAATTCTCGCCGATCCGGCACCTTTAGTCGCGGTTTCAGAGCTGGCTGATTCATCCGTTAATTTTGCAGTTCGCCCCTGGGTAAATTCTGCAGACTATTGGGGAGTTTACTTCGACACTCATGAGAAAATAAAACTCGTCTTTGATGAAGAGAATATTTCTATTCCATATCCCCAAATGGATGTACATCTAGACAAAGTGAGTTGATCAATCCTATTCGGAGCATCGATTGATGCTCCTTCTTTCCTTCTTTCCTTCTTTCCTTCTTTCCTTCTTTCCTTCTTTCCTTTTTTCCTTCTTTCCTTCTTTTATTCTTCCCTTCCTTATTTGTCTATCACACGACATCTAAACTATTGACAAGTTTTCCTCGACCAATTTCTATCCACTAACTTTCATCAGCTAACTTTCTTCGCGTAATGCCACACCTAAGTTTTGTAATAAAGGTGTATTTTCACAAGCGATATAAATACATTCTTGCGAACCGAGATTATGGTGACTATGCCAAGCCCATACCGGTACATAAATGGCATCACCGGCTTGCCACTCAATCGTTTTGTCTTCAATAATGCTTCTACCAACACCTTGTTGGATATAAATAATCGTTTCGTAAGAATGTCTGTGTTTATTGGTTTTTTGATCAACTAGCAGCTTGCCTATTGTCATACTCATCGTTTTTGAATCAACATCAACAATATGTACCGGATGTTGTCTCTCTTCATTAAACTGCTGATTTTCTCCTGATTCGCAAACATTTTTATGGATGATTTTTTCAGGTAAAACCACATCAAAGTCAGATCGAGTGCGATTAAAATCTTTCGAAGAAAATGTCATTCGTTACTCAAAAAACAATATAAGTTTGATCAGCAGTATACCTTCTAGCATTTGTATTGTTATCGATAAAACAAAATTTCTCTCAAAAAGAGATGGTTCGATTTCTTTGTAGATTTTATCTCAGCATTCGACGTGAAACGGTTCACATTTTTCCATTCAATCTTTATTTTTTATCGCAATAAAATTATTTTCAAAATTCTATTGTCACAATTATTTTAGGGGTTTTGTTATGCTCTTATGTACTTCACAACCATCGCATAGTCAGTCAAACGCTCAACACTTTATTGCCGATCTCAATCAGGAGGCGCTTGAACATCGTGCAGTCAATCATCCATACTTAACTCGACTAGCCAGCGGAAGTTTTACTGATCCTAGCGCAGTCCTAAAAGATTTTGCATTCCAATATTTAGCCTATAGCCAGGACTTTTTGAGGTATTTGACTGCAACCATATCCAAACTAGAGTCGCGACAACACCGCGACTGGCTAGTTGAAAACTTAATCGAAGAGAGTGGACATATAGACGAACATGAAGCTAAGGAGTTAACCAGCATTGGAATAAAAATGGAGTGGGTACAAGGTGTTCCTCATCCCCTATTATTTATGCGTTTCCTTGATGCCATTGGCTATGATAAATCCTACCGCAAGCAAAATGATTTTAGTGACGAAGCAAAAATATGGAGTCATATGTTTCTCAACGCCTGCTCCGCGGGTAGTGCGGCTCAATCGCTCGGTGCCATGGGGCTCGGCACAGAGAATATCGTAAAATATATCTATAAACCCATTTTACAAGCCATAAAAAACTTCCTTAATGTCAGTGAGAAAGATCGAGTTTTTTTCGACTTGCATGCTTTACTCGACGACGAGCATGGTGAAATTATTAATAACATTGCGGTTGAATATGCTCGCTACGACAGACATAGAGAAATGATTCGAGAAGGTATGCTAATGGCGCTCAACTTGCGAGCGGGATTTTTTGACGCAATGATGATTCGAGCAGACACGATTGTTTCACAACCGCTCGAGGCAAAAGCGAGTTAATAACGTGAAGATATTTTAGGGAGATATTATTTAAATGGGAGGAGAAAGTTAATCCGTAATATTCGCTGCGAGCATATTGATTAATTCATCCACCTCGATTAATGCACTCATATAATCGACGACCATACCTGCAAACCATGGTCGTCGAGATGTTTTTTCCGACCACCGAATATCACCGGTTGTGAGGTTTTTCGCGTCACCGACTGAGTTACAAGCCAAAGCCCAATTTGAATTGTCCAAGACGATTAAATATTGATAACTCGATTGATCGAGCGGTGCTTGTTCTGGCATGAGATACTTTTGAGTATCAATAACCATCAACTTGCCTCTGTCGTCTGGTACTAATCCCATGAACCATTCTGGTGTACCGACTAGAGGGGTAATATCTTCCTGCGAAACTTTTATTATTCCTCCCAGCTTTAATAGTGGAACAGCTAACGGTAATTGACCGACTTGAAAAATCAAAGTCTGAAATACCTCAGGAAGAATATCTTTAGTCCGCTGAGCATCTCGATGCATGAAAGTGGCCTGTGCCGCTTCTGCAAGGTGCTGTGGATCTTGCTCAACCACAGGCTCATTAACGCCTTTATCTTGAGCGGGGGCACCTTTTGCTTCTGCTTTTGGCATGGTCGCAAGAGAAATCCGTGACAGTAACTTTTCGACATTTTTTAACCGGGGATCTTGAGTTGCTTCTTCCGGTAAATACGAGTCGATGATTTCTCTTGTTTGTTGAAGCAATGTACCGCTATTTTCCTTACCCTCTTGACGATTCTTGCTAGCACTTTGACCGAGCTTCGCATCAACATTCGCTTCACCGGTTACATTTTCTTTATCAACTGAAACGTCGTTCGCATCACTAGGCTCTTGGGTATCATCCTCTAGGTGCTCAGCTATATAGGCCTGCTCTTTTTCTTGAGTGATAATTTTATCCCACTCTTTTAGTTGCTCTTCTTCGGACTCTTCGATGAAATTCGGATTAGCCTTCGCATTGCTTTGCGGGATCACCGATGAAGACTCTGGTGTGCACTGACTATTCCGATCAGCAGGATTAGCGTTGATATCTTTTTTTGCTTGCTCGATGTCTAAATCTTGATTAACTGTCGATTCTTGCGATACTTGCTTATCTTCCGGCTTTAACTTTTTTGAAACTTGCTTTCTTTTTGCAGAAGCTTTCTCAATAGTGGACCATTTAGGGTGTTCGTTTTCAACCGTCGAAATACGATCGACGCTTGATTCTTGCGTTGACTCATTTTTGACAAATTTGTCGTGACTCTCTTGTGATTGGCCCTTAGTAAATGATACTGGCATCTGATCCCGTTCGTGCTTCTCGGGTGCTGGTTTATGCGGTGATTTTTTTTCCGAAACCAAATCAGAAATATTTTTACTCGTCGACTTTTTAAGCGGATGAACATTCGATAAATCCGTTAATAAAAACTCAACGTAATCCTCGAGAATTGTCTGCTCTTCACTGACTGGCGGTTTATTTAATTTCATAGTGCAACGATAAACCTTTTACCCAGTGGCCGATGCGACTGATTCAGTAGAAGTTATCGACAACATTGATTTAGCAAGTTTTAGATAGGCTTCGACACCGTGAGTTTCTGGAAAAGCACGACTCGGCGTTTTGTTAATTCTAGATGCATCCCTAAACTTGGTATCGACTGGAATCCACTTGTCCCATAAATGATGACCAAACTCATCACGCATGTTTCTGAGCGCTTGAATCGATGCTTTAGTACGTCGGTCGAACATCGTCGGCACTATGGTGTAGCCAATGGAGTGATGTTGCGCTTTAATCACCATATTCAGCGTATTCATCATCCGTTCGAGCCCTTTGATGGCGAGAAACTCGGTTTGCACAGGAATAACAAGATGTTGACAGGCTGCTAAAGCGTTAACTAACAATACACCCAGAACCGGGGGACAATCGATTAAAACGTAATCATACTCTTCGCTCAACAACTTCAATACTCGGGTTAACACTAACCCCATCCCTTCACGATCACTAAATCGTTTATCGAGCGTGGCTAGGCTCAACGCCGCTGGCATTAAACTTATTCGCGGTTCTTGTAGTTGTTTAATGGTACGGAGTGCTTGTTGGGTCGTCGTTGGAGTTTCAGAAAACCAATTGTATAGGGTCGCATCGAGTTTTTCACTATCAAACCCGAAGTAAGCAGTCAGTGATGCATGGGGATCACAGTCGATCATCAGAACCCGATGCCCTTGTTCTGATAAAATACCTGATAAGGCGGCAACAGTTGTTGTTTTGCCAACTCCACCTTTTTGATTGGCTACAGTCCAAATTTTCACTGTATCATTCTCACTTAATTATCTTGTCCGTCTGACTCTTGTTCCGGCAACTCTTTGCCGCGAATCAAAATTCCGCCTCCGGGTAAACGGACAATATCGAATTCTGGTTCTGCATCCTTAGTCACCGTCTCCGTTGCTGGCAGAGAAGGCGAAGGAACCACTTGCGCCGTCGATGTTGGCTCGGTTAACGCTTGTTTACGCGAAATCGAGACTACTACGCGACGGTTTTTAGACCGTCCCTCTAGCGTATCATTAGATTCTATCGGTTTAAACTCGCCATGCCCCTCAACGCTCATGCGTTCGGGCAATACATTGAGATTTTGCAATTTGCGTACCACCGCGACAGCTCGGGAGCTGGAAAGCTCCCAATTTGAGGGAAATTTTTCAGTGTTTATTGGGATATTGTCAGTGTGCCCTTGCACTAAAATCATCTGTCGATTTTTGTTAAGGTGCTCAGAAACTTCACTCAACAGTGGGTCAGCGGCCTGATTCAGCTCATCGCTTCCAGAACTAAACAATAATCCGCTTTGTAAATTAATGTTTATCCAATTAGCATCCGAATTTATTTCGGCGAGGTCTTGTTCAATTAGATCGCCAAGCGATTCTCGTAAGCCATTCTCCAGCGCTTTAAACTCATCTAAAGTTGCAAAGTTTTCAGAGTCCATATTGCCTGACTCTTCACTTTCAGAATCGACTTCAGGTTGCTCAATATCATCGCCGGTGATAGGTTGAAGACTACGATTAATTTCGCCTATTTGCAGTGGGTCTAAGCTTCTTTGAGGCGTATCAAATGCGACAATAAGGGAGTCTGCGAGTTGTTTATACTTACTTTCACTAACCTGCGAAATGGAGTACATGACGACAAAAAATGCAAACAGAAGGGTAATAAAATCCGCGTAGGATATCAGCCAACGACCAGTTTCCTGATCATCATCAAAGACTCTTTCTCGATATCGTCGACGACGCATATTTTACTCACCTGTGAAGGGTTTCCTATTGTGTTAATGATCCTTTAACTCATATTTCCAAAAATATTGTTACTTAACGATATATCCAGTTAGCCTGCCTTCAATAACTCGCGGATTTTCGCCATCAGCGATACCGGAGATACCTTCAATGATCATTTCTCGATACTGTGACTGTTGCGCGATGACCGCTCGTAACTTGTGATAAACCGGAATAAAAAACAAATTAGCAAAACCGACACCGTATATTGTCGCCACAAATGCGGTAGCGATTCCTGAGCCAAGCAGTTCAGGGTTACTTAAGTTGCCCATAACATGAATTAGACCTAAAACGGCACCAACAATTCCCAAAGTCGGCGAATATCCGCCCATTGACTCGAAAACTTTTGCCGCTTTTAATAACTCTTTATCATTAACATCTAATTCCACAAACAAAGCGGTTCGAATTGCGTCCGCATCATTGCCATCAACTAACATATTAAGTCCTTTTAATATAAATGGATCGATTGAATCGTCGATGTTTTTTTCCAAGCCTAAAAGGCCTTCTCTTCTCGCTAAGTTGCTCCATGCCGTAATCCGCGTTACTCCCTCTTCGACGGGCGGCACCGGTGGGTTAAACACCCACTTAAAAATTTTCATTGCTTTACCAAAAGTCGACGCATGGGATTGCACCATTACGGCTCCGACACTACCACCAACGACAATAATAAATGCCGCCCAGTCAAGCAGTGCATCAATGCTTCCACCTTCGATTACTTGGCCACCAAAAATCGCCAAAACGGCAATAAATAACCCAAATATTGTCAACCGATCCATTTTTTAAGCCTGTTTAATCAGCTCTTGTGAAAACTGGTCAATCGGTAACTCTAGATCAGTTAATCCCGCTTTGGTCACAGACATAGGCATACCATAAACGACACAAGATGCTTCATCTTGAGCCCAAACAGTACCGCCTTTTGCTTTAATTAAACGGCTGCCTTCGGTACCGTCTGAACCCATTCCTGTCAAAACTATTGCAAGAATCTCGCCATTAAATATTTTTGAGGCACTACCGAAGGTAACATCGACTGAAGGAGAGAATTGAAGACGCGGATCGGTTGGCCTAACGCGGATTCTGGCGCTTCGAGCCGATCCCTCAAAAACCATCTGCTTTCCGCCGGGTGCAACATACACATGTCCCGGTTGCAGCGGCATATTATCTTGCGCTTCAACAATCCGAGTCTGTGAAATGCCATTTAAGCGGGTCGCGAAAGCACCAGTAAAGGTACCCGGCATATGTTGAGTCACCGTAATTGGGTAGGGATAATTGGCAGGCAATGATGACAAAACTTTTTGCAACGCAACTGGTCCCCCAGTTGATGCACCGATGGTTATTATTTTAATTTTACCTTTTAACGACGGACTCGAACTTCTCGACCGCTGAGGCCGAGGAGCAGCGGTCGGAGTTGGTGGCGTCCGACGAGCAACGGTTGGTTGTCTGGCTGCAGGTTTTTCAATCGGTTTTGCAGGCGCAGGTTTGAAAGCGGGAATTTTTTTCGCCTTCCCCATCTCGCGTATTTTCTTTTGCAGCTGGACAACCAAGCCACTGCTGTCGGAAGACAGAGACTCGTAAGATTTTAAAAGGAAATCAGTCGCTCCTGCATCGAGCGCATCGAGCGTAATTTTGGCATTTTCGTAAGTCAACGAAGACAACATTAAAACTCGCGCATCGCACACTTTGACAATTTGCTTGAGCGCAGTAACCCCGTCCATGATCGGCATTTCTACGTCTAGAGTGATCACATCGGGTTGAAGTTTTTCCGCTTTCTCTATCGCTTCTTTACCGTTGTTAGCGATACCGCAAATTTCGATGTCATGAGCAGAATTTAATATCGAACCGACTCGCCGACAAAAAAACTGCGAGTCATCTACAATCAGAACTTTAATGGCCACTCAATTTACCCTCGCCGTACTACCCTGCGTAATGCTTAAGCAAGCTTGGAATATCAATAATTAACGCAATTCCACCGTCACTGGTAATCGTTGCTCCAGCCATACCCGGTGTACCATGAAGCGATTTACCCAAAGGTTTTATAACAACCTCTTCTTGACCAATCAGGGAATCAACGACAAAGCCAACGCGCTGAGTACCAACTTGAACCAACACCACATGTCCTTGGTCTTCGCGCTCTCCAGGAATACCATCTCTGGTTAGCCATTCATTTAAGAAAAACAAAGGTAATGCCTTATCCCTAACAACCGTTACCAGCTGGCCGTCTACGATATTGGTTTTGGTTAAATCGAGATTGAAAATCTCATTGACGGCAGTCAAAGGCAACGCGAAAGTTTGTTCTTTCACTTTTACCATTAAGGTAGGCAAGATCGCTAACGTCAATGGTACTTTTATTAACAGTTTCGTGCCTTGGCCGAGCGTCGAATCAATGTTCAACGATCCATTCAATTGAGTGATTTTGGTTTTCACCACATCCATCCCAACGCCGCGTCCTGAGATGTCAGATATTTCTTTTTTGGTGGAAAATCCGGCCATGAAAATTAAGTTGTAACACTCATGCTCAGTTAATCGATCAGCTTGCTCTCGGTCCATCAAGCCCTTGTCGACAGCAAGTTTACGCAAAATTTCCGGATCCATACCTTTACCATCATCTTCGATAGCAAGCATGATATGGTCACCCTCTTGGGCAGCTGACAATATAATTTTACCGGCTCTCGGCTTACCGGCAGCGACACGATCTTCGGGAGACTCTATCCCGTGGTCGACTGAATTTCTCACCAAATGAACCAAGGGATCGGCAAGCGCTTCAACTAAATTCTTGTCTAAATCTGTTTCTTCACCAACCATTTCCAAGTTAATTTCTTTTTTAAGGCTACGCGCTAAGTCTCTAACGACCCGTGGGAAACGACCAAAAACTTTTTTGATCGGTTGCATTCGGGTTTTCATCACTGCGCCTTGCAAATCAGCAGTAACTAAATCCAAGTTACCGATCGCCTTGGTAAGTACTTCGTCCTGACTAGCTTGGCCAAGTGTTTTTAAGCGGTTTCGCGCTAGCACCAGCTCGCCAACCATATTCATGATATCGTCAAGGCGCTTGGTGTCGACCCTGACCGTCGCTTCGGTGGCTACGCCGCTTGCCGCTCGCTTAGGTGCAGCAGCTTTTGCTGGTTTGCTCGCCGCGGGCTGCTTTGCTGCCGCGGGTTTAGCCTCTGGCTTGGGCGCCGGTTTGGGGGTCGGCTTGGGAGCACTCGCTTTAGCTGCGGGTTTCTCTGGTTCTGGCTTGGATGCAGGCTTCTCTTGAGGCGGTGGAGCTTTCGGTTCAGCGGCTTTTTCAGAAGGCCCTGCACCTTTTCCGTGAAGTTCATCTAAGAGCGCTTCGAACTCGTCATCATTGATCAAATCGGGATCGGAGGCTGCCGTCTCAGATTTGCTCGAACTAGGCGCTTCGCTTTCGGCCGCTTTCGCGCCCGGTGCACCGCCACCATGGAGTTCGTCAAGCAATGCTTCAAATTCGTCATCAGTAATATCGTCGCTAGTAGCTGCAGCCGCAGGGGGGGTGTCAGTTGTTTTACTTGTCGAGGCGCCACCGCTATCGAATTTTCCTTCGCCGTGTAATTCATCGAGTAATGCTTCAAACTCATCGTCGGTAATATCATCACTTGACGGCGCGGCGTCGGCCGCAGGAGTCGAAGTATCTTCTCCACCTCCAGCGTTTAATTCGTTGAGGAGATTGTCGAATTCAGCATCGGATATTTCATCACTGGCTGGTTGACTTTCAGATGACGCTGGCGCAGAGATTTCTGCAGGTTCCGAAACTTCAGCTGGCTCGGCTTGTTCACCTTGCGCGACAGCATACGTTTCGAGTTTCTTGATAAACTCAGGGTCAGCATTTTCCGGGTATTCACCGTTACGAACTGACTCAAACATATCATTAACAATGTCGAGCGCCTGTAAAATCTGGTCCATTAAATCGGCGTCAGCAACACGCCCACCATTACGTAAGATATCAAAAATATTTTCGGTGATATGGCAGATTTCAACCAGCGGTTCTATCGCTAAAAAACCTGCGCCACCTTTTACAGTATGGAAGCCTCTGAAAATTCCGTTGAGCAGGTCCATATCTTCAGGCTCGTTTTCCAACGCAACCAACTGCTCCGACATGGTCTCGAGGATTTCACCCGCTTCTATCAAGAAGTCCTGTAAGATCTCCTCGTCAGCATCAAACGACATTCAAAGCCCCCTAAAATCCTAAACTCGACAATAAGTCGTCCACTTCATCTTGACCACTAACCACATCGTCGCGTTTCTCTTTATTGGTAATCGGCCCTTCGACACCTTCGGTTACCGTTATGGTATCTTTAGCTTGATTGTATCCTTCCATGTTGCCGAACATTTTGATCACATTGACCATGCTGTCTTCGACATCTTGAACCAAGGTAATGACCTGGCGAATCACCTGGCCGGTCAAGTCTTGGTAATCTTGTGCGAGCAAAACTGCAGAGAGTTCGTTATGTAATTCGAGAGCAGAGTCCTTATTTTTAACTAAATGGCTTTCTATTCTCTTGCATAATTGTCGAAAATCGCCAGGTTCAAGTTCTTTGCGGTAAAGTTTCTGCCATTCTTCTAACAACTCGGTTGAATCCTTCGAAATACTGTCTGCCATTTGGTGACATTGCTCAACTTTATCCATTGTTTTGTTGGCTGCTTCTTCCGTTTTTTCAATCACATAATTAAGCCGATCTTTCGCGTTAGGGATTTCAGATGCGGCAAGGTCGGTGATACGGTTGTCTAAATGGAAGTTTGTTAAAGCCTCATGTAAGTGACGAGTGAGTTTACCAATCTCGATAAACAGATCTTCATCACCACCGTGGGCGAAAGACTCTATGAGCTCTTGTGCATCTTCGATTTCCTCTGCCTCTAAGTGAGCCAAGAGATCGCGAGTTTGCGCAATCGTTTTTTCCAGCTGTTCTTTATCAGATAAATTCATCCACATTATTCCTTTTTCGCTGAACGAGATTAACCGTCAATTCGTTCGAAAATTTTGGTTAGTTTCTCGTTTAACGTTGCCGCAGTGAAAGGCTTAACGATATAACCATTTACTCCCGCTTGAGCAGCTTCAATAATCTGCTCTCGTTTGGACTCAGCGGTTACCATCAATACTGGTAATGATTTAAGTTTCTCGTCTGCCCTAACAGCTTTCAATAGGTCAATACCTTGCATTCCGGGCATATTCCAGTCTGTGACTAGGAAGTCAAAATTGCCCGTTTGCAGCATCGGCAACGCCGTATTGCCGTCATCTGCTTCTTGGGTATTGTTGAAGCCAAGATCTCTGAGTAGATTTTTAATGATTCGACGCATGGTCGAAAAATCATCTACTACTAAGATTTTCATATTCTTGTCCAAAATCTATCTCCGTAGGGATTAATCAATGGTTTAATAATCAAAGGGTTAATAATAAATAGGAATTACACTAAATTTAGTCAAGAAAACCTATTTCTTCCAATCTTTTAGGCGAGATTGTAGTCTTAACATCGCTTGGCTGTTAATTTGACTGATTCGAGACTCACTCACCCCCAATACTTCACCAATTTCCTTGAGGTTAAGTTCTTCATCATAATAAAGGGCTAAAACCAGTTTTTCGCGTTCTGGTAACGATGATATCGCCCCTGCCAATGAATTTCGGAAATCTTCCTTCTGGATCCGTTCAAGTGGCGTCATAGCGCTATCTGAGAGGCCTTGACTAAAATAATCCTCGTCAACCCCCATGCCTTCAAAATCCATCATGTGACCGCTGCTGACTTCCATCAGCATCTGACGGTAGTCTTCTACATCGACGCCGAGCACCTCGGCCACTTCAGTGTCGCGGGCATCTCGACCAGTTCGCTGTTCAATATCTTTGATCGCCGAAGCAATGGCTCTTGAATTTTTGTGGACTGAGCGTGGAACCCAGTCGCCGCGGCGAATTTCGTCAATCATTGCACCACGTATTCTGATTCCAGCGAAGGTCTCAAAGCTGGCACCTTTACTGGCATCGAAGTTCTTTTGCGCTTCAAGTAAGCCCAGCATCCCGGCTTGAAGCAAATCTTCTAGCTGAACGCTGGCGGGAAGTCTCGCTAAAATATGGTGCGCGATTCGTTTGACCAGCGGCGCATAGCGAGTAGCAAAGTCCTCCTGTTGAATCTTATTGTAGGTATCGGCTCCAGTCACACTAGTAACCCTTTTTGTTTTCTATTTCGATACACATTTAAAATATCATTCCAACGAGATGCGGTCTAGGTTCGGCCTAACTTAGCCACTCTCATGGTAAATTTGTTATAAACATCTGATTAGACAAACATCTAAACAGCGCCCGATACTAGTCTTTCCATAAAAAATTCAATATTGCCAGACGCATCTTTCGGCGTCGGCCACTGATCGATTTTCTTCGCTAAACTCTTAAGACCTATTGCAGCAGGACTGCGCGGAAATGCATCCACTAGGGCTTTTTGCTTTTTAACCGATTTGCGAACATTTTCATCAAATGGGATGGACCCCATGTAATCCAAAGTCACATCAAGAAACTTTCCACAAACGCCACTGAGTTTGGCAAATAGTTCTCTTCCTTCTTGGGGTGTACGGACCATATTCGCAAGTACATGAAACCTGACAACTTGATGGTCCTTGTTGAGAACCTTCATTAATGCGTAAGCGTCCGTGATTGAGGTTGGTTCATCACAGACGACAGTTAATATTTCCTGCGAGGCTCGAGTGAAGCTCACCACCATATCGGTGATACCGGCTGCGGTGTCGACAATCAAATAATCGAGGTTGTGACCGATCTCGCTGAAGGCTTGGATAATCCCGGCATGCTCCATCGGCGACAACTCAGCCATATTTTGCGTACCGGAAGATGCAGGCACTATTTGTAACCCGTGAGGGCCCTGAATAACGATGTCTTTAAGCTCGCACTCTCCCGACAAAACATGCGAAAGATTACGCTTACTCGGTAGCCCCAACATAACGTCTACATTGGCTAAACCAAGATCAGCGTCAAGCAACATCACTCGATAACCGAGCTGGCTTAAAGCAATACTTAAATTAACAGACACATTCGTCTTTCCGACGCCCCCTTTACCACCAGTCACAGCGATCACTTTGACTGGTTTAAAGTTATCAGTCGGCGAAATATCGATGACTTGATTCAATGGTTAAGACTCCTTTGACCTAAATTCCTGTTTTGCAAGCCATCTGCAATGGGTAAAAACTTCATTAATCACTTCTTCTCAAATGATAACTGATTGATATATCACGTATTTAGCTTTCATTCTAGCTTATCTGTGCCTTATATCGCATTTTGTTAAGCATAGAACATTTTAAGGTGTTTTTGGCCTCTATCAGCAAAATTTATTCAATCAAGCCGAGCGAGCTTGGTCAATATTCTGAGCTAGCGACCAATCGTCAGTAGTACGACTATATTTGTTCGCAAGCCAAACGGCTTTCGAAACCAGGTGATGGCTGCGGGCTACTCGAATATCCTCAGGGACTCGTTGACCATCAGTTGTATAAACCACCGGTATTCGCGCTTTAGTTACTACGCTCATTAATTCACCTAAACTTGCGGCTTCATCGAGTTTAGTGACGACTAATCCGCTGGGTTCATAAGCATTAAAAAAGTTGATCGATTCCTGAATTACCGCACCTTGGCTGGTCGCAGATACAACCAATAACTTATGGATTGGTTTGTGAAGCCGGTTTAAAGATTCTAATTGCTGGACCAAATGCGGATCATTTCGACTCATGCCTGCGGTATCGATCAAGACTAAGGATTTATTGGCGAACTTTTTCATTAGCGATTCTAAAGATTGCTTCTCGGTCACGCGCGCCGTTTCTATTTGCAGAATCCGACCAAAAGTCGTCAGCTGTTCTTGCGCCGAAATTCGATAGTTATCGGCAGAAATGAGCGCCACAGAGTCAGCGCCATTTTTGATAACATAACGTGCCGCTAATTTCGCGATAGTTGTGGTTTTGCCAACGCCAGTCGCCCCGACAAAAGCGTAAACGCCACCTCTTTCCAATAGATCACTGCCGGCAATGGGTAACGACTTTGCTAAGATCGCGAGTATTTGTTGCCACGCACATTCAGCATCCGATTGCTGTTTAACATGGGGCATTAAAGAGTTAAGAAAGTCACTATCTAGTCCAAGTTTGGATAGACGTCTCAAAATCATCGCGCTCAGCGGGGACTGCTGAGCAAATTGGTGCCAACCGATGCCTTTGAGTTGTTCGGACATCATCGAGCGCATCATGCCTAACTCTTCTTTCATGGCTTGCAGACTCGGATCAAGAGTCCACTCAATTTTTTCATTTCCATGGATTGGTGAGACAACACTATCACCTGTGACATTTGGTTGTTGCAGGGGAGGTCGATTTGAGCGCTCGACATTGCCACCAGTTTCTTGATTTGCAGACTGCTGCGGCGGCAACGCTGAAGATTGTATATCTTGTAAACCTTGATAAGCCTCAAATGAACTTTGCTGAACATCAGCCGCGGCGGTTTGATGAGCATTTGACGCTTCAGATCCTTGCGCAGGTTCATCGAACTTAGATTGTACCTCAGCCTCTTCTTGTGATTGCAAATCAGGAGCGCCTAATCCGTTTTTATCAACACTCGGTGGTACCAGTGAGTCGTCATAATCAAGAGCCGCTATAACTTCAACGCCACCGGCAACTTTGTTGTTTGACAATATCGCCGCATCATTACCGAATTCTTCAGTAACTTGACGAAGCGCTGAGCGGATGTTTGGACCAAAAAACCGTCTTATTTTCATATTATCTTACTCTTACACTCAACAGTGTTTAATGCCTTTTTAGTTTTCATTTAAAACAACTTACTGATTTACATTACCCACTGTTGCAATCACTTTAATTTGCTTGTTGTCTGGAATCTCCTGGTAACTCAGAACATGCAATCCTTTTATCCCAAACCTGGCAAACTTAGCCAGTGACTCCCGAAGTGCAGGAGCCGTTAACAATATCGCCGGCTGACCTGCAGCCTCTTGCTGCTGAACCACTTCGCGTAGCGAGGCTTGGATTCTATCAGCCAACCCGGGTTCAATGCCGACAGCATCACCGGATCCCGTTGTTAAAGACTGCTGCAATATTTGTTCCAAATCTGGGGCTAAAGTAACAACAGGGACTTCTGGAGCTAAGCCATTGATATTCTGTACAATTAAGCGACTCAGAGCGATTCTTACGGCGCTCGTTAAAACGGCGGGATCTTGACTCCTGCTCGAAAACTCCGCCAATGTTTCGGCGATAGTACGCATATCTTTTAACGGAACTTGCTCGAGTAAGAGGTTTTGTAAGACTTTAACCAGGATCCCCAAAGGAATGTTATCCGGTACCAAAGTTTCCGCCAGCTTGGGTGCGGACTTACCGAGACCTTTAAGCATTTGTTCCGCCTCTTCATGACCAAACAGCTCTGCCGCATGGGTTTGGATGAGATGACTTAAATGTGTCGCTATAACGGTACTCGCATCTACCACGGTATAGCCCAGGGCTTGTGCATTATCTTTTTGATCGCTATCGATCCAAACCGCCTCTAAATCGAAAGCGGGATCTTTAGTTTTTATACCCTCTAAATTACCAAAAACTTGACCAGGATTAATTGCCATATCTTTGTCAGGATAAACCTCGGCTTCACCGACCGTCGCGCCAAGAATCGCTATTCGATAGGCATTGGGAGACAAATCGAGGTTGTCTCGGATATGCACGGGGGAAATTAAAAAGCCTAATTCCTGAGAGACTTTTTTTCTCACACCTTTTATTCGCCCCATCAATTTTCCATCTTGTGCTGGGTCGACCATCGGAATTAATCGATAGCCAACTTCTAACCCAATTTGATCGACCGGCGGCACATCCTCCCAGCTAAGCTCTTTAATCACCGGAGCTTCTGGCGCTTCCACTTCTCTGAGCTCTTGCTGCTCGACTTCAACCGCCTGCTTTTGCTGCTTAAGTTGAACAAAGTAGCCCAAGCCGAAAGCCGAGAAAGCCAGGAACAAGAATGCGATATGCGGCATACCTGGAATCACGCCCATGGTAAACAAAACCCCACCACAAACATACAAAGCTTTCGGCTTCCCGGTTAATTGCGTGACCAATTGCTCTCCCATGTTTTGAGATGCATTCTGGCGCGTCACCATGATCGCAGCGGAGGTAGAAAGCAAAAGTGCAGGAATTTGCGCCACCAACCCATCACCAATCGTCAGCAATGCATAGAAACGCATTGCAGTGGCAAAATCCAAACTATGTTGCGCCATACCAATTGCCACACCGCCGATGATGTTAATCAGAAGAATTAACAAACCAGCGACAGCATCACCACGAACAAACTTTGACGCACCGTCCATCGCCCCATAAAAATCCGACTCTTTTGCGACTTCTTGTCGTCTATCTCTGGCCTCTTCTTGGGTCAAAATACCGGCATTAAGATCCGCATCAATTGCCATCTGCTTCCCGGGCATCGCATCTAAAGTAAAACGAGCACTCACTTCAGAAATTCGTCCTGCCCCTTTGGTGACAACAACAAAGTTAATAATGACTAAAATGGCGAAAACGACTAACCCTACCGCATAGTTACCACCAATAACGACTGAGCCGAAAGACTCAATGACTTGTCCCGCCGCACCTGCTCCAGTATGTCCATTTATCAATACGACTCGAGTTGAAGCGACATTTAATGCCAAGCGCATTAAGGTTGTCACTAACAGGATGGTCGGAAAAACTGCAAAATCTAAGGGCCTAAACGCGTACACCGTTGCTAATAACACAACCAATGCGAGCGAAATATTGAAAGAGAATAATATATCGAGCAAAAATGTTGGCATCGGTAAAATCATCATTGCCAACAAAACCAGCAACAATACCGGCGTACCTAACCCCGACAAGATCGAGCTAGCGGACTTTGGATTTGCGATATTTGGATTTGAATTAATTAACTCTGCCATTTTGGTTCACTTATTAATATTGATAATCATCCGGAAGCGGTAGATCGCCAAGCGCAGCCGGTCTTGTACCTTTTCCTGACTGGAAGTTTTTAAGTTGGAATACATACGCTAAAACTTGCGCAACCGCTAAATACAATCCGTGAGGCACTTCTTGGTCGAGTTCGGTAGTGTGATAAATCGCTCTCGCGAGTGGCGGTGCCCGTACAATAGTTACATCATTAGCATTCGCTATTTTTCTAATTTGTAAGGCCATATGATCAACCCCTTTTGCGACAACAACTGGGGCGGAAGAGCGCATTGCATCATATTTAATCGCAACGGAAAAATGTTCTGGATTGGTCACTACAACATCAGCATCCGGAATAGCTTCCATCATTCGCTTCTGCGCTAACTCTCGTTGTACTTGACGCACTCGACCTTTGACTTCTGGGCGCCCTTCTGTGTCTTTAAACTCATCCTTGACTTCTTGTTTCGTCATTTTGAGTTGCTTAGCGTGATTCCACAGCTGGTAGGGAACATCAATAAAAGCAATGATCAGTAGTGATAAAGAAATCAGAAAAAAACTTCTTGCGACAAGATCGATTGAACGATCAATCGCACCCAATACATTGCCGGTACCTAATCCCGTAAGCTCCGGAAATACTTGCACGATAACCATGTAACCCACTAAGGAGACGAGCCCGACCTTACCTAAAGCCTTTACCAACTCAACTAACGCATGCAATCCAAACATGCGCTTGAAACCTTTGGCTGGTGACATTCTGCTCGCTTTCGGCGCGACTGCTTTAAAGCTAAAAGAAAGTCCACCGGTTAACAGTGGAGACAGTGCGCCGATTAAAAACAACAGCACAAAAAATGGTGCAACACTCAATAGTAAACCACCAAAAATATCGCCTAAGGCTGACATCATGAAGGTTTCTTCAAAAATTTGGCGGCGTCCTGGTGAAAAGGTTTTTTTAGCAATGTTAGCAACTCCAGTTCCCATAGAATTAGAGAAGCTATAAAGCGAAACGGAAGCCATCATTAACAGTAAGGCGGTGGTCAATTCTCGCGAGCGAGCGACTTGGCCTTTTTCTTTAGCCTCTTTTAATCGTTTGGGCGTGGCCTCTTCTGACCGTTCACCTGCGGTATCGTTTTCAGCCATCCGCTAACACTCCACGCCTATCATACTGCACATAACACTACCCGCTCTTGAGAGTTGTCCTTCAAAGTATGGTAAGAAATAGGCGAGCGTTGCCCATACGAGGATCAATCCAGATATCATAGTTAACGGAAAACCGACCGCAAATATATTGATTTGTGGGGCCGCTCTGGTCATTACACCAAACGCGATATTAACGATGAGCAAACTTGCAATACACACCAGGGCCATCAGAATAGCGGTTGCGAAGATCCACTTTGACCATAGAACAATTTGCCAAAACATCGGAAAAATAGATTCATTGGATCCAATCGGTAAAGCATAAAAACTTTCGATAATTATTCGAATCATGAGTATGTGACCATCAAAGGCTAAAAACAGCAAGGTGGTCATCATTAAAAAGAACTGTCCCATGGCAGGAACACTCGTTCCATTGGAAGGATCAACGAGAGAAGCAAAACCTAAACCAGACTGCATTGCAATGATTTGTGCGCCCACAACAAATGTTTCTAAAAGTAATCTCGAAACAAAACCCAATACAATGCCGATAAGCGTTTGTTCAATGACTAAAATCGAGCCAGATAAAGAAAATAATTGAACGGGTTCCGTTTGAGGTAATACTGGCGCAACTAACGCAGTCATCGCCAGCGCAAGTATCATACGAAATCTTGCTGGGAAATTTTTCGAACCAACAACCGCTAAAGTCATTAAAAAGCCAGATAAACGCGCAAACGGCAAAATATAAGCCGCCATAACAGTCAAAATTGTTTCCGCATTTATCAACATCACAGACTAACCAATTAGTTCCGGAATCGATACATAAAGCTCATTGGCAAAACCAACCAGAGTACTAAAAAACCAACTAGCAATAACAATCATAGTGGCGAGCGTGATCAACAAGCGCGGTAAAAAAGAAAGCGTCTGTTCATTGATACTGGTAGCTGCTTGAAATATCGCGACAACTAATCCGACGGCTAATCCCGGGGTTACAATGGCAGAGACCAATAAAATAATGACGTAAAGCGCATTTCTAAAAACTTCTACAACAATTTCTGGAGTCATTTTAAACTACCTTTTAAGTAAAGCTGTTAGCCAGCGTACCAACGACCAAAGCCCATCCATCAACCAATACAAACAACATGATTTTAAATGGCAGCGATATGATTAGTGGCGATAGCATCATCATACCCATAGCCATTAAAATACTCGCGATAACGAGGTCGATAATTAAAAATGGAATGAATAATAAAAAGCCGATTTGAAAAGCGGTTTTAAGTTCACTAATAATAAAAGCAGGGACTAAGACCTTAAACGGCGGCATCTCTCCTTCAGCTAACTGGTCTGTATTAGACAGTTCCATAAATAAAATTAAGTCATTTTCTCGAGTTTGCATTAACATAAATTCGCTAAACGGTTGCTGCGCAGCTTCTAGCGCTTGGGTCGCTGTAATTGACTCATTGATGTAAGGCTGAATAGCATTTTCATTAACCTGCTCAATCACCGGTGACATAATAAAAAATGTGAGAAAAAGACTTAAGCCGATTAAAATTTGATTGGAAGGTGTTTGCTGCATACCTAAGGCTTGTCTCAAAATCGCAAAAACAACGGTAACGCGTATAAAAGAGGTCATCATCATGATGATTGCTGGCAGAAAAGTTAGCAATGTCATCAATCCGAGTACTTGCAGCGTGACGCTATACTCCTGATTGCCCGAATCGTTAGTTTCAACTGATAAGACTGGAATACCCGCCTCTGCCCATGCACTCGGCGAGATTAACAGTAAGCTTAGTATCACAAGTGCAACTCGCATTAACTGTCTCCCATCGCGTTGAGCTGCTGGCTGCTTTCTGATCGCTTAACGTTTGAAAATATCGGGGGGTTGCTCTCGCCACCGGGATTTAAGAACTGCTTCATCATCGACTCAAATGAGGCCGATTTATTATCTTTTTTAATCGGTTTCTCCAACTCACAAAGCGGATTAATATTATGCGCAGTGACCCCCAATACTAGTTGTCTGTTTTGGATTTCAACAATCACAATCTTTTCTTTTGCACCAATGCTTTGACTATCAACCAAGTTGATATTTTTGGCGACCAAATTAAAGCTAGAAAACTTTTTTAGGATACTCGCTAGAACAAAGATCAAAACTAACACCGCAAGCAGACCACCGATTACCGGCAAGATGCTCTCGGTAGGAGTAAGCGGTTTAGCAGCGCCTTCAGCAGCACTTACACTATTACTCTCAAACGCAGCGATTAGCACAAAAACACTAAGCAAAACTCTCCCGCACCAATATTTCATGTGTTCTCTCATCATTAAGGGTCATTATTTCAGGTCGGATAATCTGACCTGGATTGGTTTTTTACTTCAGTTTTTGAATACGTTCTGCTGGACTCATTACATCAGTTAAACGTATTCCGTATTTTTCATTCACAACGACGACTTCTCCGTGGGCTATCAATGTTCCGTTGACCATAACATCAAGCGGTTCACCTGCCATTCTATCAAGCTCAACAACCGAGCCTTGAGTGAGCTGTAAGAGGTTTCTAATCGGTATTTGTGTGCGACCAACTTCCATCGACAGGGTTACCGGAATATCTAAAATGACATCTAGCTTTTCATTGTCGACTGCTTTGACCGCTCCGCTCTCTTCATGTAAAGGATCCATTTGCGCTGTTTCTGCTTCTGCTTGCTCGTTGAGTGCATCAGCCCAATCGTCAGTGCCGTTATCTTCACCCGCCATTGATTAATCCTCTAGTAAAGTTCTCATAATATGTTCGCGCGATATTTCTTCATCAATTTTTACCGCCATATAGCCATTGGACGTACCAAACTTAGCTCTGAAACATGGCATATCCCCTGCACTCAGAGTGACTTGCTCTGGCATATCAATAGGGATAATGTCGCCTTCCTTAAATTCCATCACATCTTTAAGACTGACCTCTGTTTCGACAAGGCTACTACTCAGTTCAACCTTTGCTGTAAGGATCTCTTCTCTTAATGCATCGGTCCACCTTTCATCAACATCGTCTCTATCACTTTGAATACCCGCATCCAATTTTTCGCGGATCGGCTCAAGCATGGAGTAAGGCATGGTTACATGGAAGTTGCCACCACCACCATCCAATTCAATATTAAAACTACAGACGCAAACCACTTCAGATGGGCTGACGATAGTCGCTAAAGCAGGGTTGACTTCAGAGTCTAGATACTCAAAATCCACTTTCATAACAGGCGACCAAGCTTCTTTCAAATCAACAAAAGCTTGTTTCAAAAATAGTTGGATGATTCGCCGTTCTGTTGGTGTGAACTCTCGACCTTCAATCTTTGCATGAAAACGACCATCACCACCAAAAAAATTATCGACCATAATAAATACGAGTTTCGCTTCGAGGGTGAACAACGCAGTACCTCGAAGCGGCTTGATTCTTACCATATTCAAACTCGTCGGCACGAACAAACTATGAATGTATTCACTAAATTTAATCATCTGAATACCATTGACCGAAATTTCGGCTGACCGTCTCATCATATTGAAAAGGCTAATCCGCATATGACGAGCGAAACGTTCGTTAACCATTTCAAGCGTCGGCATCCGCCCACGAACAATTCTATCTTGCGATGAAAAGTCATAAGGGCGCGCAACCGAAGGATCGAGAGATTCTTCTTCAACATCAATATCGCCATCGTCAACTCCGTGGAGTAGCGCATCAATTTCGTCTTGGCTTAACAGATCTGACATAAATAATTACTGCATTAAAAAGCTAATAAATAAAACTCTTTCAATAACCGGCTCGCCGACTAAGTCTGTCAGTGATTTTTGCACTGTCTCGAGTGACTTATCTTGCAACATTTTCCGTCCTTCCGGCGTTTTGAGCTCTTCTACCGTTTGTTGACTAACCAACATCAACACATCATTTTTCAGTTGTGGCATGTGAGACTTAACAATATCGACCGCCTCATCTCCACGAACCATAAATGACATTTTTATCTGAACAGTTCGATTTCGTCGGTCACCTTTAATATTGCTTGTAATCGCTTCAGGAACACCGACATATTGTGCGGGCTCTTTTGGCTCAACTTGTTCTTCAGCCGCTTCGTCTTGTGATGAATCAGAATCTCCACTCAATAAGAAAAAGGCAGCCACACCGCCGATAAGCAGGACGACGACAGCGGCAATAATAATTAACTTGCCTTTACCGCCTTTGCCTTCTTCTTCTTCTTCGACATCGAGTTCTAAGTCTTGGTCGTCTTCAGCCATAAATACTCCGTAATAGTTAATAATGATTCTGCATCATTAACTTTAGACGAGAAACTGCAATATATGTACCAAAAATAACAAAAGCATTTTATCTATTAAATTCAATAAGTTATATTTTTGATCAATCTGCTAATGTCAAATACTTGGCAAAAAACCTCGTGTAAAATCAATAACGTCAAGATTTTGTCTGTACAAATTTTGCGATAAAAACGAACAAACATCGCCGTCGCTCCGCTTTGCCGCAAAACTCACTTTTTTAGTTTAGTTTCTTTGAGCTATTTCTTGTAGGAAATCAATAAAATTAAATTTGATAAATCAAGAATTTAACGCATACTTGAAGAGACATAATTCATATGTAGGGAATCGATGAATAACAAACAAAAAGCGGCAGAAACATTTATTTCCGTAGCCAATGTTGCATCTGAACTATCCCGAGCTCAATCAATAGCAGTCGAGCTTTCCATTATCTCAAAAAATGCCCGTGCGTTGGCTGTCAGGGCTGGAAGTACAGCCGCAGGTTTTAATGAAATTACACGCTTTATAGAAGGGCTATCAACACTAACTATTGATGCTGCAGAGACGGTCAGTGGAATAGCCACTACGCAAACGAAATCCGCTAATGAACTGTTTCGAACCTACTCGCTACTCGCAATGCTGGATACCGTTCAATCTGATTCGGAAGCCGAACAAAAACAACAAATCTTGCCCATTTATTCTCGAATTCAAGCTAACGCTGAAAAACTAAAAAATCAGATTAACTCAAAACTTAAAGAACTTATCGATAGTTTAGACGAGACAAAACTCGAGTTACGTGCAACTCAAGTTGTTTCGGTGGTCTCTCGAGTGGAGTCCGTTCGTGCGAGTAAGGACTTTCAAGAATCGCTTAATTCAGTCGCCGATAAAGTATCCAATGCTGGCAATAGAATCAATCAACACTTGGAAAATGCTCGCAAGAGTCTAATTAAATTACGTCCCTAATCAAACCCAATTTAACTCAATATAATAATCAAAGGACCAGGAAATGAAGGCTATCTCACTCTATCAACAAGGCAAACATCAATGGCTGTGCTTTGGAAGAGATCCAGACAAAGCCGAAAAAATTATCGACACTAACCAGTATATGATCACTAACAATAATCACAGTATTATCTTAGATCCCGGGGGAATTGAGATTTTCTCTCAAATGCTCACTTCAGTCTTGCGCTACACCAAAATAGATGACATAAAAGCCTTATTTGCTTCCCATCAAGATCCCGATATTATTTCTTCCTTGGGTTTGTGGGATCAGTGCCTCAATAATGCGAGTTTATACTCACCCAAAATATGGGAAACTTTCATTCGTCACTTTGGTATGAACAACATAAATTTTGAGGGAATTTCAGACGAAGGTGGAAAATATAATTTAGATGGCATCGAGCTCGACTTCGTTCCAGCCCACTACCTCCACTCGTCTGGTAATTTTCATGTCTACGATAAACGTGCCAAAATACTGATGAGTGGGGATGTCGGTGCTGCAATGGACGATATAGACTCGCCTTTTTTTGTTGAAGACTTTGAAGAACACATCCCAAAAATGGAATATTTTCATCGCCGTTGGATGCCTTCAAATCGCGCTAAAGATGAGTGGATTGCGCGTGTCAGAAAACTCGACATAGAAATTATGGCTCCCCAACACGGATCAATCTTCAAAGGAGAGCAGGTCGATAATTTCTTAAATTGGTTTGAACGCCTGGATGTTGGTCTAGCCAGCAATAAATAACGTAATTATTAAAGGAATTTATCGATTAGCCGACAACCTATATAGAGACAGGAAGCTTCTATGACAACAATGCACCATAAACAAGGCGAAGGACTTATAGTGACGATTGATGCTGAGTCGATAAAACAAGCGTTCGCGGCTAATCAATTTGAAGTCTACTACCAACCACAAGTATCTCTCGTTAATCAAAAACAAATGACTGGGGCCGAAGCATTCATTCGCCTAAACCACCCAAAATATGGTGTGCTCACACCCAACTTATTCCTTGAGAAAATCACCGATTTAGGTCTCTCATTAGAGCTTGCCAAAGTTATTATTGACCAAGTAATCGCTGATCTCACTTTGTGGGAAAAAAATGGATTACAAATGCATGTTTCGATCAATATTGAAACAATTTTATTAAAAAGTGAGCAGTTTACTACTTTTCTCATCAATTCATTTCAGCAGAAAAATGTCGCGCCACAAAACCTGGTGATAGAAGTTTCCCAAAGTAGCGATAGTGAATTGGAAGAAGATTTAAACACGGGTATGCTTGCACTGCGACAAGCTGGATTCAAATTCTCACTGGACGATTTTGGCGTGAATTCGTTTAGTGAAAAGGTCCTCAGTAAGCTGCCAATCGATGAGATCAAAGTCCATCGACAAATTACTTCATCAATTCATGCGCTCGAAAAATCTAGAGATACGGTCAAAGAAGCGCTCTACATTGCGGATAAATATGGAATGCGAGCAGTTGCAGTCGGTGTCGAAACACAGGCTACGGCAGATTGGCTACTGAAGCAAAACTGTGACACCGCACAAGGGTTCTTTTTTGGTGGACCATGCGCGCGTCAATCATTTTACGAAGACTTTCTGACGAATACAGACAACTGGGATTGTGCAGTTGAAATTACACGAGAAAAAATTCTCATAGTCGAACCCGATCCTTCACTGAGGAACCTACTCGTTGAATCATTGGGTGAAAGATATGATGTCTACATTACCGAAAACTGTCACGAAGCGCGAATTTTATTTGAAGCCTTTTCGCCGAACATTCTGGTTGTTGACATGGTGCTTCAAGATATGACAGGCCCAGAATTTGTCAAAGAAATGCAATCCCTTAACCATTGTGAATTTAATACCATTTTTACCACTGAATCAAACGACCTAGACGTACAACTTGAAGCATTTGAAGCGGATGGCTTAGATATCCTTACTCGTCCAATTTCAATCATCGAGCTAGTTGCCAAAATTGGTCGGGTCGTTTCCTATCAGAAGAAGCGCCTTCAACTTCAGAGCAGTGTAGACAGCGCCCAAGAAATTGCCCAACAATCAATGAAGGAAGCCGCGCAATATGGAGATGTCGTTCACCTGTTTAAAAACATGTTTCACTGTCATAGCGAACTCGAATTAGCCAGTGAGATTTTTAAATTTACAGAGCAAAAGCAACTGAACTGCTCAATCCAGTTCAGGAATAATGATGTTATCAGTAGCTATAAACAAGATATGACAATGTGCAGTCCAAATGAAATTAATGTCTTCGAGCTTTTACTCCAAAAAGGTCGGCTTTTCGACTTCGGCTCTAGAACAATTGTCAACGATCAGCACGTCTCTATTTTAGTAAAAAATATGCCAAGCTCTTCAGAAGAGCACGGCCGAGTGAGAGATTATATTGCGGTGGTTATCGAGGGGCTGGAAGCCAGGTACAAAGACCTTATTCGCAAGTGGGCGATGAACTCAGTGTTTGATAAACTCAAAGAGCTGACCGGCGAATTATCCGAAATGATTAACCACAAAGCCCAAGATCAAAATGACATCCTCGAAAAAATCAGTATAGAACTGGGCATGAGTTTTCATACGCTCGATATGACTGAAGAACAGGAAGCCTATATCACGTCAATAATCGAGAATATTATCAAGGCGCAAGATGAAAAAAACATGGATGCGGAAAATATTGCCGAAAAAATATCAGATGTGACCAGCTATTTGGAATTCACGCTTAACGATGTTGAAAGTGAACTGGTCGAAAAAGAAGAGGAAAAATCCTCCTCCAGTGGTGTCGACTTATTCTAATTGAGCGAGCAGCTTTGTTGCCGAGTTATTGTATCTTAAATTTAATATTCAACTTCTCGGTTAAATAGTTTTATGAATAAACATCGACTATCGAATCTAATATAACATTTTGATGATTCGATTTATCTGGTGCAATCTCGGCAACAGTCTCCTGCTCTTGTTGTGCATCCTGCTTTTTCTGCGAATGACTATCATTTTGACTCTTTTGTTGTTCCACCTGTGCGTCGCCCAAGTTTATACCTTGTTCTTGTAATAACATTTTCAACTTATCGAGATTTGATTCTAGCGCATCCTTTGTTTGCGGATTATTCACCTGAAACATCACCTGAGTTTCACCATTAGTTTGCTGAATTTTCACGGTCATCGGGCCGAGTTCCGGCGGATCCATCATGACTTCGGCACTATTAACAGCTCGATTAAACATCCACTGAATTCGCATCGCCAAATTTGGCGTAAAATGACTTTTAAGATTGAGCCCTTGACTAAATTGAGAGTTGCTTGACAACAACAGTGTTTTAGCGGCTTCGCTCGCTTCCAAACCCACAGCCTGACTGGAAAGTGCATTAGAATAAGTCACCGGCTCGCCACTCGCACTGCTAGACAATAATCCGGACAAACCAATTGTCGTTGCATTAGCACCGAGTCCATTCGCCTTACTCGAGACCAGAGGTTTAAGACTTGATAAATCGCTCAAGAATTTTTCTGAAAAGCTATTTGAGTTAAGCAGGCCTTTTTTACCGGCTAAGAATGACTCTGACTCTTGCGACATAGTTAAGTTAGCGAATTTTTCATTGACTAAATCCAAATTCGACTTTCCCAAATTGGCTTTACCGGATGCTAAGTCACTGCCATTAATAATGTCTTTCGATAGCTTAAAGCGTTCTCCAAGCGATAAACTTTCAAATAGCTTGTTCTTCAAAGATTTATCTACAACCGAGAGCGACTCGTTGCTCGATAATAAGTGACTTGCTGAAAAGTTGAAGTCGCCTTTTTTCTGATTTCCACTGCTTAAATCATCTTGACTGAATCCTTGAAAGGCTATCATTGTAAATGAACGACTTTCGATCTGGCTAAAAATATCATCAGTCGGAAATATACTATTTGCGGCGTTCTCAAATGAAAGATTTAAGTCGCTCGGCGGGTTAGCAAGAAAACCTTCTCGATGCTGAACGATTTCTAACGGTTTCGGCGTGATATCAAACTCACTTAACGAAGCTTCCCCGCCATTACCCTTTATCGGAATAACCCAGTCGAAGGGTTTGGGTCCAATATCGATTTCTGGACCACCTGAGATACTATTGTTTCCGCCAAGATTGAATACCGAATTGCCTGCGACTAACTCGCTTGTACCATCGGAAGGCAATTTATTGCCGTTGCTTGCGGCAATGTCTGACTCTAAGAAAACTGGCTCATCAATGACATCAAACCGACCTTTCTCATGCTTTGCACCCGGTTTAATCTGACCGATTACCGATTGGTCAAATACCATTGCAAATGAGTTACCACCATTTTCACTCTCTAACTTATTGTTCTGCATATCGTTATTAGACTGGCTCTCGATTAAGCCAATGGTGTGTGAAGCTTTTGGCCGTGTTTCAAACAAGAAACCCGTCGCACCGGAGTTAACCATAGGTTTGCCTCAATCATCTTTAACTTTGAAGTATTAAAGCAATCTCTGCAAGTCTGGTGCCAATCAAGCGTGATCGACAGACTCAGCGTTTTCCTAGGAAAGACAAACTGACCGAGTTATTTGAACGAATTCGGAAATGGGTAACCTTAGCTAGCTTTGCAAGAGACCTTCTATTCCTGTCTTAGTGAGATCGAAAGATTCGCAGATCGCATCAAAATAAGCCTGCCTATCACCGAGTTTTTCATTTCGTGCATCGTGTTCTAATCTTTCACATTTATCCGCCAATTGATTGGCACCAATGTTTTTGCTACTGCCCTTCAAGCTGTGCGCTAGCCGTCGGATCGCGTCATTATCAGCGCCATAAATGATACTCTCGAGTTCATTAATTTTATCATGAGAGTCGGTGATAAAAGTTTCCATCAGGACCCCAAGATCATCGCCCATGATATCTTTTAATTCATTAACAACTTGCTCGTCCAGTAGCTCTGACACTAGTAACCTCCTTTTTATTCTGCGATTTATTCTGCGTCTTGCTCATCATACCATCGATACACAGCGCGAACATGCCTGCCATCTTCAAGAAAATCTACTGACTCACATAGATTAATAATTAACGGTATACCTCTGCCGCTGTATGTTTGACTACCTCGAGCAATCGCTTTCTCAAAATCAAACCCCTCGCCGCTATCAATAAAATCAAAAACTATCTCCCCACCATCGTTCAGCGGTCTATGATCAATTTGCACTGTAACTTGGCCATCTTTCAAATTAGCCAGCTTATCACTTCGTTGATGATAGTAGTTTGCGAACCCTTCACTATCGTGTTTTATCGCCGAGTCTAGTCCAAGCACGCCGTGCTCCAAGGCATTATTATATAATTCTGACAAAACCGTAAAAATTCGTGAACGGTGCGGCGTTAACTCCCTGCACTCAAGCAGCGTCTGTAAAAATAGCGGTATAGGGTCAAACTTACCCAACGACTTTCCGCGAAGCGACAAGGAAAGGTTAGAGTCTAGCGTTCCAGTTTGCGCTTTGACTTCTTCTGCATCGACAATCGATTTATCTAAGTGGTGGTGTGGAAAACCGACTTCTAAGAGGCTTAAATCATCGCCTTGATCAACATCACCCGTAAACTCGACAACTTGCTCAACTAATGAATCGCAAAGATTATCGGATTTAATATTGGCTCGAATAAAGTCTAACATTCTTTCTTCGCCATACATCTCAGACTCGGTATTAACTGACTCCACAATTCCATCAGTGATGGCAAGCAATTTATGACTGGCGCTAAAATTTAACACTTTAAGTTCCACTTTAAATCGCTCCGGAGTTTGCACACCGAGCGGTAAGTGATTTGAATGAACCAGATCAATTTCGCCACTTTCTTGATTAAGAATGTAGGCTTGCGGAGCGCCAGCATTCCATATTGTTATTCGTTCTTCAAGTGCATCAATGTCAGCTATAATTACGCAGCAAAATATCCCTCTTGGCAAGACGGAGTACAGTCGAGAATTCATCTCTGTCATCACATCAGCTATCGCAAAGCCTTTGCGTGTCATACCGTAAAAAATCTCTGAAGTGGGCATCGCCCCAATCGCAGCCGGCAGTCCATGCCCAGTAAAATCAGCGAGCATCAGTCGCATTCCCCCCATTGGCGTTTCAGCTGCGAGCATTAAATCGCCATTAAAAATAGACATTGGCGATAAATGATAGTTGATATTTTGCGCGGCCAGGCATCCTCTGTGGGCAATGTTATTAAAGATTTTTTTCGCTGCCTCTTGCTCCTGAATCAGGTGCTCATTGTGATATTGAATTTCTGTTTTTTGGGTTTCAATAGTTTCATATAATCTGGAAATCCGCGCAAAGGCGTCAACTTTAGCTTTGATGATGATTCGATTGATCGGCTTGGAAACAAAGTCATCACCGCCAACCTCAATGCATTTTGCCAAGTCATAAGCGTCAGTTAAGGAAGTTAAAAATATGATTGGAATCCACCGAGATTCTTGACCTTTTTTCTTGATGGCAGAAGCGACATCGTAACCATCGATGTCAGGCATTAAAATATCGAGAAATACGAGTGAAGGAGATTGTTCAAAGTAGTAATCAATCGCTTGAGTTCCAGTTTCTGCTTGAATGACATGATGACCTTCGGCTTCGAGCACCCGAGACAAAATCAGGCGCTCTACATGGTTATCATCAGCGATTAGTATCTTCAAAGCGATTAAATTTTAAATAGTTGCTCGAAGTTTGAAATAGTGAGTATTTTTTTTATGTCTTCATTACAATTTTTGAGTTCGATATTGGAAGTGTCGCCTCCAGCGTGATCCCTCAATAACAGCAACATACCGAGTGCAGAGCTGTCAAGATAAGTGGTATCAACCATATCAATAACGATTTCCGATGGTGTGGGAATCAGTTTTTCATAAGAATCCCTAAAGGCTTGGTGCGCGCTAAAGTCGAACCGGCCATTGATTGAAATAGTAAGTACTTTCCCATCCGGTGAAAGACTAGAACCTACTGACATGCTATGCCCCTTTTTAATTAATTCGCAATAAATCCTTGTTATCTCAGGTGATATTACATAAACATACCTAAAATAAGCATAGATGAAACAAACAGTTTTGACTAACTTTTTTTAGCGCCCACCCAATCTCTTTACGAGATTAGGTGCTATTTCTTGTAACGGTAGGACCGCCTTAACCGCCCCCATGCCGACTGCCGCACCAGGCATACCCCAGACAACCGATGTTCTCTCGTCTTGAGCAATCGTAAAGGCTCCTTTTTGTTTTAATTCTAACAACCCTTCTGCTCCATCTTTACCCATTCCAGTAAGGATAGCCGCTAAACAATTCACCCCATCTATTTGCGAAATTGATTTAAATAGCATGTCAACGGATGGTTTGTGTCGATTCACTGGTGGACTATCATCCATCTTCACCCAAAGCTGTCCGCCTCGCTTTTTAACCACCATATGCATATGTCCAGGCGCAAGGTACGCATTACCCGGTTCTAAAACTGTCGAATCCCTCACCTCTTTGGCATGTAGAGCAACTTCTTCATTCAAGCGTTTGGCAAATGAAGTCGAAAATACATCTGGAATGTGTTGTGCCATTACAATCGGTGGACAATTGGTTGGCATCCGCCGAATCACCGCTAAAATTGCCTCTGTACCTCCAGTAGATGCGCCGATAGCTATTAAATCAACTTTCTTAGATGACTCCGGTAAATCGATAGGCGAAGTGCTTTGGTGAGCGGTTGAATCTTTGATTCCGATGTTACTAACAGCCGCACATTTAACCTTCTCAATGAGCTCGCTTCTTAAACTATCGAGATTATTTTTAATATCTACGGCGGGTTTCGGTACAAAATCGACGGCACCGATTTTAAGTGCTTCAAAGGTTATGTCGGCGCCCTTTTGGGTCAGCGTGGAGAACATTACTACGGGCATTGGCCTAAGCCGCATGATTTTTCTTAAAAAAGTTAAGCCGTCCATTTTGGGCATTTCGATGTCAAGCGTAATCACATCAGGATTGTACTTTTTGATTTTAGAGCGCGCATCAATTGGATCAGAAGCAGATGCAACAACACTGATATC
Organism: Aliikangiella marina; assembly: GCF_007004765.1. Taxonomy (GTDB): domain Bacteria; phylum Pseudomonadota; class Gammaproteobacteria; order Enterobacterales; family Kangiellaceae; genus Aliikangiella; species Aliikangiella marina. The sequence goes on along the minus strand of NZ_VIKR01000002.1, from coordinate 935,926 downwards.
AGGGTCCGAATCCAGAATTTCTGTTAACAGAACCCTAATAAAAGCCGAGTCATCCACAACCAAGACTTTTATCACATTTTTATTCTTACTGAATTTATTCATCTATCTTTAATCTTAAACAATTGCCACTGTCGCTAATTTAATCACCGAGCCTCGACTTACCTCACTTGAGCAAACCTTATTTATCTTTTTTAATCTGGTCACACCGAGCCTAATCAAATCTAATCAAAAAGCTCGACATTGCCGCTGACATCTCTATTAGAAATTTTCTCAAAATAGTTTTCATCGCGTGTTTCAATAGTGTCGTTGTGTTTACTATATAATTTCTTAACAAACACTTTTCCGGTTTTTGGAATGTAATTCACTTTCCGAGGATAGTTCCCTGCGACATCTTCCGCCAGTACCTGAAAACCCTCTAGCTCGCAATAATGTTTTACAAACTCAATATTTTTCGCTCCGACATCCGTCACTCCCTTCATCACCCGACCACCACCAAATATTTTAACCTCCATGTTTTCTCTTCTGCCGCCATTTCTTAAAATATCATTGATCAGCTGCTCCATAGCATAGTTGCCGTAGCGCTCGGCTCGACCAAAATCAGTACTCAAAGCATTGTCCACTTGAATCGGCAGCATAAAATGGTTCATTCCGCCGATTCCACAAATCGGGTCGCGTATGCAGGCAGAAATGCAGGAACCTAAAACTGTTGTAATGACTTCGTCGTGACTGGTGACATAGTACTCCCCAGGCAAAAGCTTAGCGGTGGGTTTGCCAATCTTTCTGTCCCAATACCGATTAATGTGGTTAAACTCTTGCCAGCAAGATGGTAGATTGTCTCTGTCGTACCCTACTGTCATTCGCTAACTCTTCCTAAAAGTAGTTTGCCCAATGGACTCAAACATATTTTTATTAGCACTCAAATTTTCTGAATGACCAAGTATCAAACAGCCCCTATCACTTAATAGCTGCGCAAATCGATTAACCAATTTTTGCTGAGTCGGCTTATCAAAATAAATCAAAACATTTCTGCATATAATGACATCTAACGGCCCCTTTATTGGCCATTCATCCATCAGATTAAGTTGTTTAAACACGATCTGTTCGCGTAATTTTGGAAAAACTTCCATCTGTTGCGAGTTGCACCTTTTGGTCGCTCTAAACCACTGCTGATACTCATCATCCAGTTGCATCACTTTGTCTTTGGCATACAAGCCTTGGCGACAAACATCCAGAACATTCGTATCCAAGTCGGTTGCCAATATCTTAAAATCGTAGCGATGCGCATCTTTCACTCTAGAGCGCCAAGTAATCGCCAAACTATAAGGTTCCTCCCCGGTCGAGCAACCGGCAGACCAAATGCGAATTCGCTTTTTACCTTGACTCAGTATCTCAGGAAAATAAACATCTGCTAAATAATCAAAATGATGACTTTCTCGAAAAAAATGCGTCAAATTGGTGGTTAAAGAATTCGTAAAATGTACACTCTCATGCTCATCGTTTTCGACAAAGGCTAAGTAAGAGTCAAAGTCACTATAGCCTAAAGCGCGGAGTCTCCTGGCTAACCTGGCATAGACCATATCAGTTTTGCGCTCTGATAGTGTGATACCAGCTAATTGATTGATTAAAGCTCTGACATGTCGAAAGTTTTCATCGCTAAAATCGAACTCTCGTCTATGTCCGGTTTCAATGACCATGTACGCTACAACTCACTACTCTTTTAGGCTTCTAAAACTCTTCCCACTCATCATCGCTTGGAGCGCTCATGGACTTTGGCGATGAAGTTGCTCGACGAGTCGGTTTAGTTTTTAACGGCGATTTAATTTCTTCACTTTTCGCACCAGCTTCATCACCAGTTTTGAAAAAGCTCATTAACTCCATCAAACTTGCTGCCTGCTCATTGAGTGACTCGGCGGATGCTGCAGCTTCCTCAACCAATGCCGAGTTTTGTTGCGTCATGTTATCCATCTGTGACACGGCCTGATTGATTTGTTGAATCCCGGAAGACTGCTCTTCACTGGCATTAGAAATTTCTTTAACCAGTTGCACAACATTTCTAACCGAACTGACAATATCCGTTAACTTATTCCCAGAATCGTTCACCAACTGACTACCCTGCTCAACTTTTGCTACGCTGTTCTTGATCAGAGATTTAATATCTTTCGCGGCACTTGCTGAGCGTTGAGCAAGATTTCTCACCTCAGCTGCAACGACCGCAAACCCGCGACCTTGATCTCCAGCACGCGCAGCTTCAACCGCAGCATTTAAGGCTAATAAATTGGTTTGGAAAGCGATCTCATCGATAACCCCAATAATATCGGAAATTTCTCGTGAAGCATCATCGATATCTTTCATTGCCGAAATCGCTTCTGTAACAACATCGCCGCCACTTTCCGCCAGACTCATCGTTTCAACCGACAATCGGTTCGCTTTGTTGGCAGCCTCTGCATTTTCTGCAACGGTACTGGTGAGCTCCTCCATACTCGATGCGGTTTCTTCGAGACTCGAGGCTTGCTCTTCAGTTCTCTGACTTAGGTCGGTATTGCCTTGAGTGATTTCTCGTGAAGAAGTGGAAACATGACTCGCCGCCTCCATAATCTCACCGACCATATTTCGGAGGTTTTCAATGCTAGTATTGATTGACGATTGTAGCTGATTAAAAGCACCATGGTACTCACCATCCATACTTCGCTGGAGATTTCCGGCCGCTAGCTCTTCTAGTACACCTTGACAATTTTCCATGGGTTCAACCATGGTATCGAGCATTGAATTGATGCCCAGTGATAAGTTTTTCATAAAGCCGTCAAATTGTTCTGCATCGAGCCTTTCGCGCAGCTCCCCTCTTGATGCCTGTGCAATCAGCATTTCAACTTGCTCTTGTGCATTGACCATTTCAGTGGTATCGATCCACTCGACCGCTGACCCTAGGTGGTTTCCACTTTTATCTTTAAGCGCGACTGCGGTTAACTTGAAGGATAAATCACCAACCCGAATATCCGACGCATAGGGAAGATTTTCAGGTTTTAATAAGTTTCTTTGATGTGATGGATTCTTATGAAAAATATCATAGTTAGAGCCGACGACTTTATCGACTTCAAAATGGGGTAAGACGGTTTTAATTCCCGCTTCTCTTTTTCGGAGCATCTGTTCAACAGCAGGATTCATATAATTTATATTGCCATCTGCATCGGCCATCATCAGATTAGTTGTCATGCCTTCCACTGCAGAGACAAGGCGGCCAACTTGTTTTTCATTGGCGACCTGTTCAGTGATATTATCCCATTCAAGACTGGAGCCTACATGTTTGCCTTGAGCATCAATAATCGCACATACATTCAAACGAATGGTGTAGTCGCCAATCATAATGTTAGTGCTATAGGGCAAATTTTTAGGGTCGCCAAGTAGTTTGCGCTGGTGTGCTGGTTCTTTATGAAAATCATCAATACATTTACCAATCATGTAGTCCTCATTAGCCTTAAACCCAGGCCAAATCGACTGCATGGTCGGCTCTAGAAACTTAAGTAATCGGTAGGTGGCTTTATTGCAGTAAGTCACGTTTAAATCGGTATCGACCATCATCAAAGCCGTTTGCGAACCTTCAACGGCAGCTTGCATTCGTGAGACGCTATGAAATAACTTTTTTTGCTCGGTAATATCAGAGGCAAACTTAACGACTTTGTAGGGTTTTCCCTTTTTATCGAGAACCGGATTATAGGTGGCTTGAATCCAGACATCGTTACCGCGTTTATCTTTGCGTTTGTACTCGCCAGAGTCAAAATTACCTTGATTTAAATTACGCCAAAAAGATTTATAATCTTCGCTTGCTGCATAGGCGTCTTCGACAAATATACTATGATGCTTACCTTTAATCTCATCTAAAGTGTATCCCATCGCATCCAAAAACAAATCATTGGCTTCGATTATGGAACCATCCATATTAAACTCAATCACCGCTTGCGACTTTCGGATTGCTTCAACAAGGCCTTCGAACTCTTTAATTTTTTCCGATTTATCTTGTGTATCCATATCAATACCTTTAAACCAATACCTTTAAACCAAAAACTTTAAATCAAAACCTTTAAATCAAAACCTTTAAGACGATAAATTCAATCCTAGCGCTTAGAATTAATGACGGTTGACTAAACGCTTTGCGATTATCGCCACTCAAACCTATTTCAGCATCAGAAGCGCCAACCCGATCAAACGGGTAATCTACCCATCTAAGTTTTCGAGATTGATTAACTTTTGCAACTCTAGAATAACGGTCATTTTATTATTAACTTTTGCAATTCCTTTGATGTAATCCGTATCAACTTTTGACCCCAACGTTGGTGCGTCTTTAAGCTCATGTTTTTTTATGTCAACCACATCGGAAACAGCATCGACAACAACGCCAACAATTGCAAACTGTTCTAATTCCTTTAAAAATGTTTTTAATATTATAACGACTGTGGTTTTTTCGTAATTCGCTTGTGGGTAATTAAACTTTATCCGAAGATCTACGATTGGCACAATCGTTCCACGCCAATCAATTACACCTTTAATATAGTCAGGCGTATTCGGAATGGGCCTGGGCTCAAGCCAACCATGAATTTCTTGAACAGCTAATATATCTAGGCCAAACTCATCATTGGAAACCATAAATGTTAAGCACTGTTCAATAGTTTCAACAGATTCATCAGCTTCAGCTTTGCTATTTTTTCTCAGTGACTCAGCCATTGCTCACCTTCTGCGCGGTGAAGGGATGCGCTATAAGCTCGAGGTTCAATAGAGCATCAAGATTAAGCAAGGTTACTGGGCTATTGTTTACCGTCATAATCCCATCAATAAACTCGCTATCGATTGAACTTCCAAAATCTGGCTTTTCACTAATATCGTTTTCTGCGACATTAATCACATCTGAAACAGCATCAACGATACACCCCATTAATCGCTCTCGCTCAGCATCTACTGTTTTTAGAATGATTACCGCAGTAGTCGGTTTGTATTCAGGATTTTTAAAACCAAATCGAATTCTTAAATCCATAACAGGCACAATAGTGCCACGCAGATTCAGCACGCCTTTAATATAACTCGGAGAATTCGGTAAAAACGTCGTATGTTCCCAAGCTCTGATTTCCTGTACCTTTAAAATATTTACTGAAAACTCTTCTTCACCAACAACAAAACTAAGGTACTGTGAAGAATCTTCATCCGCAAAGATGTCATCTTCAATAATTTGAGGTTCTTGCTCTTGAATTAGCTGAATGATTTCTGACGTCATCATGTTACCTTTTATGCCACTTGCGAATTCGAGCCAGCAGCAGACTCTGAAGCTCGCCTTGCTAAGCCTACAACATCCAAAATTAAGGCAACTTTACCATCACCCAAGATTGTTGCGCCGGATACCCCTTGAATCGATTTATAGTGGGTCTCCAAACTCTTAATCACCACTTGTTGTTGGCCAAGAAGCTGATTGATTTCTAGCGCGACCTTACGATTTTCTCCTTCTACAATCGCAAGAAGCCCCTCTTCATTTGAAGGGGATTGTCCTTTAATTTGAAACTCTCTGGTCAAATCAATGATAGGGATGTAGCCATCATCCATCTTATAGACCTTCATATTGCCAGCGATTCTTGAGACCTCAACTTTCGACATAGGAATAGACTCGACAATCGACACTAACGGAACAACATAAACCTCACCAGACACTTCAATTAACTGTCCATCAAGTATTGCCAAAGTTAATGGAAGTCTAATAGTGAATGTTGTACCCTCTCCGAGTTCCGAGTGTATTTCAACGCTCCCCCCTAAATTATTGATGTTTCGTTTAACGACATCCATTCCGACACCACGGCCGGAAACGTCGCTGATAACCGCTGCTGTAGAAAAACCTGGCTCCATGATTAAAGAAAGAATTTGTTCTTTGGGAATATCAGCGCCTGGCTGAATAAGGCCTCTTTCAACCGCTTTATCATAAATAATTTGAGGGTTAATACCGCCACCATCATCGGCAACTTCTATCACTATATTTCCGCCTTGATGGAAAGCGTTTAACCGTAAAGTACCTTCAGGATCTTTACCACTTTCAATACGCCTTTCCGCAGTTTCCAACCCATGATCAAGCGCATTCCGAACTAAGTGAGTTAGCGGATCGCCGATTTGTTCCATCACCGTTTTATCGAGTTCTGTTGATTCTCCACTAATTTCGAGTCGAACATTTTTGCCGAGCTTTGATGATAAATCTCGTACCAGTCTTGGCATACGATTAAAAACGAATCCGATTGGCAACATTCGGATCCGCATGATACTTTCTTGTAATTCACGCGTATTTTGTTCAAGCTCAGCAAGTCCAGATATGAGCTGGTTTAGCTTGCTCATATCAAAGTTGTCGCCAAGCTGACCTAACATGGATTGAGTAATCACTAATTCGCCTACTAAATCTATTAGCCCATCGACTTTGTCAATGCCAACACGAATCGAAGCGCTGGGCGCTTTTGCTGCTTTAGACTCTGGCTTTTTGGTTTGCTCAAGTTGTAACTGTTTGGACGGCACGGCGCTATCCAAGATATCCAGGGATTTACCGGGCACGGCAGCAGCTTGATTTTTTTCTGAGCTAGCTTGAGTCATTGAGGAAGGTTCGGTGCTTATTGGCTCAGGTTGAGTTTCTAAAGAAACTCCGGCAAATTGATTAATCTTTAATTCACAGTCATCCTCTACCCACTCAAATATTTCTTCGATTTGACTCTGTTGTGCATCGGTATCTAAGATGATTTTCCAAGAAAGATAGCAAGACTCAGGCTTGAGAGAATCAAAGTCAGGCAGCTTTTCTAAGTTTGCACTGACAGTTATTTCGCCCAGTGCCGCCAGCTCTCTAAACATTCTAAAAGGTTCGTTACCCGTTTCTAGAATGTAAGGTTCAGGAAAAAAATCTATTTCATAAAACTTTGATTCACTTTCATCAATATCAATGGACTCACTTTCTTTTTCAGAACCTTCAGCGCTTGATTCTCCAGAGAGCAACTCGCTGAAAAAACTTTCTAGCTCTTTGTGAGAATCGCCGACTGGCTCATCGTTTTGTATATGACTAATCATCTTCCTTATTTCGTCGACTGATTTTAAAAGTAAATCAACAATTTCTTTGTTTATTTGGCGCTTGCCATCGCGCATCTCGTCTAAGAGGGTTTCGAGTAAATGAGTAAAGTCTGCGATTTCTTGAAAATGAAAAGTAGAACTGCCGCCCTTGATAGAATGCGCGGCACGAAAAATAGTATTGATACTCTCGGCGTCAGCCTCGCCCTCTAGATCGAGTAACACTTCTTCCATGGCATCCAGGCCTTCGAGACTCTCCTCAAAAAAGACCTGATGAAATTGACTTAAATCTATCTCCACCGCGACTCCCATTCCCTCAGTCAATTAATGCTGAGCGCATCAAAAATCCGCTGTTAGCCGATAACTTTTTTCACCGTCGCCAGCAGCTGATCGGGATTAAACGGTTTGACTATCCAGCCCGTTGCGCCTGCTTGTCGACCCGATTGTTTTTTCTCGTTGGAGGACTCTGTGGTTAACATTAAAATTGGGGTGAATTTGTAAGCAGGTAAATTTCTCAGTTCTTTTACTAGTGTTATCCCGTCCATTTTCGGCATATTGACATCAGAAACAACGAGATCAAATTGTTGTTTCTTTGCTTCCTCTAACGCGTCAACACCATCGGCGGCATCAACAACATCAAAGCCGGCGCTTTTGAGTGTAAATGTCACCATTTGTCTCATCGATGTTGAATCATCCACGGCGAGAATCTTAGCCATCTATATTTTCTCCAAATTAATCATTATTTTAGTTTCAACGAATTCGTTAGACCGAGCAACTCGGCAATAGTAAAAATCGAGTCAGAGGTTTTAGTCCAAGTTACCGGATTACCCTTATTTTCAACTTCTCGAATAAAGCAACACATCAGTTGTAATCCCGCTGAGTCGACTTTTTCGATTTTATCGGCGGCAATCTGCACTGGCAGATTCTTTGCCAAACAATTAGTTAATCTTGGTTTCAGCTTTCCGACATGAGCGATATCTAGCGCCTCGCCCAAGGAGATGGTCGCTTTCTTTGTCACCCGTAAAACCTCCCCAAAACACCCTTTGGCAGGGTTTTATGTCTAATAAGTGTTAATGGTTTTTAAGGTATAGCAGAAATCTGAAAAAATGCCTTAAAATTAGTGCGTTAATCCTATTAATGAAAGACTTAGCGGCTTCTTAAAAAAGCTTGTGTCGAAATTTCGTCACTCGCTTTCGCTTCCTTTTTTGAGGCGTCAAATTTTTCCTGATTCTGCATTTTCTCCATTACTTGAGATATCGCTTTTGTGCGATTTCGTTTCTCTTGCCAATGACTTTGACTCGCATCAAGCTGCTTCGCGCTTACCATCAACACATCTTTTTGTTGTTCGATGGCGCTGTCGAGTTTAGCGAGGAACAAATGGTATCTTTGCAATTCCGAACCTGAAATTCCTGACTTAACTTTACTTTCCATTTGTAAAAGATACTCATGGCGATACTGATAGAGCTGTTGTAACTTTTGATCTTCGACTTTTTGCCGCTCGATAGAGTTGCCTAAAGCCTGCGCCGCAGCTTTTTCTTTATTTTTAGCCAAGGTTTTTATGGGATTAAGTCTTTTAGAGCGAACCATCTCGTATTACCAGTAATGCGATAACCTATTGAAAGTTATAAATTAATTAAAAAGGTTATGACCTAATTAATACCTTAAGTATAGACCGCTAGTACATCATCTGCTGAAGATTATCGATGCTTTCTTGCATAACCACTTTTTCATTGATGTTTTGGCAAAGAAATGCGCGAATCGCGGGCATCATCTCAATGGCTTGGTCGATCAATGAATCACTACCTTTTTGATAGGCACCAACCGTGATTAGATCTTTATTTTGGTTGTAAGTTGAATAAAGGAACTTTAATTGACTGATCGCATCGCGATGCTCTTCACTCGTGATCTGATTTATAACTCGGCTCACAGAGCCCTCAATATCGATTGCCGGATAATGCCCAGAATCAGCCAATTCCCGAGTTAATACGATATGCCCATCTAGAATTGCTCGCGCGGCATCAACAATCGGGTCTTGTTGATCGTCTCCTTCTGCAAGAACCGTGTAGAACGCCGTAATCGAACCACTGCCCTCGCTGCCATTACCGGCCCTTTCAACTAACTTTGGCAGTAACGCAAAAACTGATGGCGGGTAGCCCTTAGTCGCCGGAGGCTCGCCGATCGCCAAAGCGACCTCCCTTTGGGCCTGACAAAAACGAGTTAATGAATCCATGAGGAGCAATACGTTTTTCCCTTGGTCTCTAAAGTACTCAGCAATCGTGGTTGCCGACATCGCGCCTTGCAATCGCATTAATGGAGAGTTATCAGCCGGGACCGCCACAACCACAGAACGTCTCACCCCTTCATCACCAAGAATTTGTTGGATAAATTCTTTAACTTCTCGACCTCGTTCACCAATTAAACCAACGACAATTACCTCGGCTTCGGTAAACCTTGTCATCATACCCAGCAGCACACTTTTACCCACACCACTCCCGGCAAGCAAACCCATTCTCTGGCCACGACCAACAGTTAAAACTGAATTTATCGATCGAACACCAACATCTAAAGGTTCTTCAACCGGTTTTCGATTGAGTGGATTAATAGGCTCTGAAGCTAGCGGCCGACTCTCGTGGCAATGCACTGAGCCTTTTCCATCGATGGGGTTGCCTTGTCCATCCAGTACTCGACCTAACAAAGCTTCACCGACCGGTATTGACGCTTGGCGGTGTGTTGGGATTACTCTTGCGCCAGGCCCAAGACCTTGGATAGATCCTATCGGCATTAAGTAGATTTTATCCATTGCAAAACCGACCACTTCGGCCTCTTCCATTTTGCCGTCGACCGTTTCGACAAAGCAGCGCTCGCCGACATTGACACTACAACCAACCGCTTCCAATGTCATGCCGACCATGCGGGTTAAGCGCCCTTCAACAACAAGGCTGGAATGTGATTCAATATTACTTTTGAACTGATTTAAAAAATCAGCAAATTCCTGATCATTCATCGGTTGATTCACCGGCCCGCTCTCCACCGACAATACGGCTAAATAAAACCGCTATTTGTTTATCGATTGAGGCATCAATTTTGGAGTTGTGCGTATCAACTTGACAACTGCCGCGTTCAACAGCGGGATCACTTTTAATTTGCCAATTGTCGGTTTGGTTCGAGGGGTCAATGGACAAAGCACTGGTCACTTTATTGGCATCTTCAGGGTGGAGAGAAATCACGATCCCCTCAGCGCCAGCGGGTAAAAGTTTCAAAGCTTCGCGGATTACCGCAATAATTTGGGTGGGATCTTGACGTAACTCGCGGCGAACAATTTGCCGAGCAATCGCAAAGGCTAATTCTAACAACTGTTGTTGAGTTTGATCTTTACACTCTTTTAGTGGCTCAGCTAGCTTTCCCATCACAAGGTTGAGCATCGTTAATTGATTGGTAACTTCTTCTTGAGCAATTTTAAGGCCTTCGTCGCGACCTATTTTTAAGCCTTCCTGGCGAGCCGTTTCTCTGATTTCAGCTAATTCTTCTTCAGAAACCTCGGCAACCACTTCTTCGTTGCTAGCCTGCTCTTCTTCCTCAGCGGGATGATGAAAACTAGGCGCAGAGCTAAAGCCAAGCTCCGGCACTTTCCACGAGTTTACGTTACTTGCATTTCGAATCAGTTTGATTGGCTGATCAGAACGTGTCTTGGTTACCATTGAGATTCACCCATGTTATTAAGGAACTACGCGCGAGCTTGTGCAATCTTAAGTCGCATTCGAAATTCGACTATTAAAAAACATTTACACCATTTCTTCACCGCCACCACCAAGGACAATTTCTCCCGCATCAGCCATACGTCGCGCGACGGTTAGTATCTCTTTTTGCGCGGCTTCTACTTCGCTCAACTTCACCGGCCCCATTGCATCAAGATCATCTCTCATCAATTCTGCAGCACGCTTAGACATATTTTTGAAAATCTTTTCCTTTATATCTTCTTCACATGCTTTCAAGGCCACAATCAACGTGTCTGTAGAAACTTCACGGAGCAAGGCTTGGATACCACGGTCATCCACATCGATCAGGTTGTCAAAGACAAACATAAGATCTTCGATTTGTTGCACGAGATCTTCATCAGTTTCACGGAGTGAGTCCATAATCAACGTTTCATTGGCACCATCCATAAAGTTCATTATGTCGGCAACAGTTTTTACACCGCCGATTTGACGCGATTGAGACGAGCCACTTCCAGTAAACTGTTTTTCCATAATGTCGTTGAGCTCCTGAAGCGCATCTGGTTGAACCGCTTCTAATGCAGCAATTCGCATCATTAAGTCCACTCTGACCTTTTCGGGAAGCAGTGATAATATTTCTGAGGCCTGGTCGGGGTCCAAGTATGAGAGTACGATTGATTGTATTTGCGGATGTTCAAATCGAATTACGTCAGCGACCGAGCGCGAATCCATCCATTTTAAGGTGTCCAACCCCTTGGTGTTTGCACCGGCAAGTATTCTATCAATGAGCGCACCGGCTTTGTCCTCACCCAGCGCAGATTTCAGGGTACTTCTTATGTAATCTTCGGTACCAATTCCGATGCCGGTTTGTTCTTCGACTTTCTCCAAAAACTCATCAACAACATCTTCAACAGCCCCCTTTCCGACATTCCGGAGAGAAGCCATCTGCATACCGATCACTTGAACTTCTTTCGGCCCCATGTGTTTAAGCACTTCGGCCGCAGTTTCTTCTCCTAACGACAGTAATAAGATTGAGGCTTTATCAACGCCAGATAGTTTGCTTGGAGTTTTATCTAATTCAGTATCAGCCATCTTCTTCTATCCAACTTTTAACGAGTTGTGCTACGAGCGTTGGATTGTTCGCAACAACCCCTTTTGCTTGCTCAAGTTTTTTCACTTCACCAACCGTCGGCGGTGGAAGTTCTAAATTGTCGTGCCCACTTAATATCACTTGGTCTTCACCTAATCCGTCGACACCACCCGACTCGTCGGTTAGGGCAGCTAAATCTAAGTCATCCCCCATTTGCGATTCAGGTGTTTTAGCAACCGGTGCAGGTGTTGAAAGTTTTTGCATCATCGGTTTTAAAACGCCAAATATTAAGATGAGAAATGCAATCAATCCCAAAAGCGGCTGAAACCAAGTCATTAGCATTTCGTTCTCGTAGAATGCTGGTGGCTCTGGGGTGGGCAAAGTTTCACCGGTTGTAAACGGGAATGACTCAACACTCACTAAATCACCGCGTTGATTATTGAAGCCAATTGCCGCTTGAACCAACCGAGTTATGCGCGCAATTTCATCCGGTGAGCGCGGGATTCTTTGACCTTGATTCGCCGGATCAGCCACATGGTCCAGTCCTATCGATGCGCTAATACGGTTAATAACCCCCACTTGTGGAAGTATATGACTTATTGTCGTATCTAGCTCAAAATTTCTTTCGGCCTCTAGACGTTTGTTGGCATTGCTTGGTTGGTTATCTCCACCAGCGGGTGGATTGGTCGCCGGAATATTGGCGGCGCCTGGAGGTTGATTGGTTAAGGCACCCGGTACACCAGCGACAGCCGCAGCGGTCCTCGAATCATCAATAGTACGTTCGCTTCTCACTGCCGGTAAATCAGGGTTGAAAGTCTGTAAAGTTTGTTCTTTTTGAGTGAAGTCCATATCAACATTCACTTGAACTGTATAGGCGGTAGCCCCAACCAATGGTGTTAAAATTTCCTCGATCCGACTCTTAATATCCGCTTGCCTTTCACGAACGATTTTTAATTCTTTGGAAGTTTGACGACTGCTTTCAGTCATACTGCCTGAGTGATACAAACGACCAAATTGATCGGTAATCGTTACTCGATTTCTTTCCAAGTTGGGAATACTTCCCGAAACTAAATCAACCATCGCATCAATTTGTTCATCGGATAAGCCACCGCGCGAAAACAGATTTAACAACACCGACGCGCTTGGCTTACGTCGGTTCTTAATAAATGAGCTTTCTCTCGGTATCGCCAAGTGTACCTTAACCGCTTTGACGCCGTTAAATTGTTGGAGGGTATTGGTCAAACGTATTTCTTGATTTCTCAGCAAGCGTGCTTGCTCCATTCTCTGAGAAACGCCAAAACCTGAATCCTTTTTTAAGTAAGGATCATCCATGTTATTTTGTACTTCGATCCCTTGCGAACCTAGTTCCATTTGTATGCGTTGATAACCGCTTTGTGGGACTAAAATTCTTCCTAAATTATCAATATCATATTTAATCTGTTGTTGTTCTAAATAATTGATAACATCCATCGAAGATTCTGGCGACATATTTTCCAAGGGACGCATTGGCGGGTCATTTGACCAAAGTGCGATAAAAACACCTAGCGCAATGCTGGCCGCAATCGCGATTAAAATACCGACTTGTTTTAGCGGCGCCAAACTAGTCATACCAGGTAATATACCCGGTGATGAGGGAGAATCGAGTTCGACTAAATTTGTTGAAGCTGTGTCTGCCACAGTAACACCTTTATTCTAAATTAAACTTAAATTGGCATATTCATAATATCTTGATAAGCCGACACTACTCTATTTCGTACTTGCACCGTGGCTTGAAAAGCAACATTTGCTTTTTGTGAGGCGATAACGGCTTTAACTAGACTGGCACCACCATCTCCAGTTTCCACGCTTGCAGCTGCCTGTGAAGATGCTTGCTGATATTTATTCACTGTATTGATTGCGTTGGTCAATACATTACCGAATTGATTGGTCGTGCCTTGCGTCTCTGAAACAGCGCTGCTCGGCGCAACATTAGAACCAGATTTTGCCAGCTGATTTAATCGCTGCATTTGCGCTAATATTAAATTTTGATCTATGCCTGTTTTCATTTTTTACCTCTGCAATTCGGAATCTCGTAGCCAAGCTCTCGCATTTTCGCGAGTTTATAACGTAAAGTTCGTGGGCTAATACCAAGCCCCTCTGCAATATCTTTTTTCTTGCCGTTATAAGTGTTAAAAGCTTCAATAATCAGTTGAAACTCGTGGTGCTGTAAGTCACTACCTAACTGCCCGTCACTTTGAACTTCGTTGTCTGATGATTCATTGGTATTTCCCAAGACCTCATTTTCAAAACAGATATCATCAGCCATAACCAAGTTATCTGCAGCGAGCACTGCAACTCTTTGCACTAAGTTGTCGAGCTCGCGGACATTACCAGGCCAAGCATAACTGACCAATTTTGCCTTAGCTTCTGGACTAATGGTTAAACCACCTCGTTGGCGCACGCTATCATTGGCAGCCAGTAAACTTTCGAATAAAGGTATGATATCTTTAGGTCTTTCTTTCAGCGGTAAACATTTAATTGGAAAAACATTGAGTCGATAATATAAATCCTCTCTAAAACGTTTTTCCGCGACTTCTCTTTTAAGATCTCTATTTGTCGTTGCGATAATTCTGACATCCAAATCTATTGATTTTTTGCCACCCAGTCGCTCAACTTCTTTTTCCTGGATAACCCGTAAAATTTTGGCTTGTAACCCAAGGTCCATTTCAGAAATTTCATCTAATAGTAAGGTTCCATTTTGAGCTTGCTCGAACTTTCCTGGGTTTGCTTGATGTGCACCGGTAAATGCGCCTTTCTCATAACCGAATAATGTTGCCTCCAACATATTTTCAGGAATTGCAGCACAATTGATGGCAACAAACGGATACTCGCTGCGGGAAGAGTTGCGGTGTATAAATCGTGCCATAACTTCTTTGCCTGCACCACTCGGTCCATGTAACAAAACGGTCGAATCCGTTTTAGCAATTTTCTCTGCATATCCAAAGACCGCTTGACTCGCAGGGTCCTCGATAATAACTTGTGACGTTACTGTCTTAGGTAAATAGTTCTCAATAAGATGAGTAAGCTTTCCCGCTTCAAATGGTTTTTGCAGATAGTCACACGCACCTAACCGCATCGCTTCAACAGCGTCAGAGACATCACCGTATGCAGTCATTAGGATGACGGGAAGATTGGTACTGCGGCGGCGCAAATTTCTTAAGAGATCGATACCGCTCACATTTCCCATCTGAATATCAGTGACCACCATATCGGGTAAGCTATCACCACTGAGTAAGTTCAATGCAGACTCACCGCAATCGGCAGGAATGGTCTGGTAACCATTGACTTCTAAGCTTGCACATAACGCATCCCTGAGTACCTGATCATCTTCTACAACAAGAACACTAGAGTTCATGTTTCACCTCCGCTTGAGTTTCTCTGTTACTAACTGCACTTAAAGATTTATGCAGAGGTAAACAAATAAAAAATTGAGTTCCTTTGCTTTCTTCAGACTCTACTTTTATTTGTCCACCATGATCGATAATTACTCCGTGCACGATCGCTAACCCCAAGCCATTACCATTACTTTTACTCGTCACAAAAGGTTCAAAAATCTTATCTTTTATTGCTTTTGAAATTCCGTGACCATTATCCTCAACAGAAATTTCTAATCGATGTGATATCACAAATTTGACAGTTATTTTTATGTCATCTTTATCGCAACAGGCATCACAGGCATTAACCACTAGATTCATTAAGGCTCCCAACAATGAGTCCTTATCTCCCATAATCGAAGCATTACCATAATTATTATCGCTAATAGAAAACTGAACATTTTGCGGTAATTCTTCACTCATCATTTGTAACTGCATAAACAAATCAGTCACCGACAATTCAGCTTTTTGTTTTCTTTCACCCTTCATAAAATTAAGCATGTCATTAACTTGACGCTCTATAAAATGAAGACGTTCCATTAAATTGTCACTAAATTGCTGTTTGACTTGTTTGCCAAGATCTTCATTTTTAAGATGCGAACCGTATAAAATTGCCGCAGAAAGTGGTGTTCTAATTTGATGTGCTAAAGAGGCAATCATCTTACCCATGCTAGATAGTTTTTGTTGTTGACTCAGCTCTGCTTGAAGCTGACGCGTTTTAGTGAGATCGGTTAAAACAATTATTTGGCCAGGCTCAGAATCCAGTGCTCGCGTTTCAATATGTATCTTGCGACCATCTTTTAAGGAGACTTGGTGGCCATCGTCAGCCTGAGGATCGAACGCGCGATTAATTACCGTTAACCAACTTTCTCCCAGAAGCGGACGGCCAAGAATATCGACAGCCATGGCATTGCAATCTCTGACTAAACCTTTGCCGTCGATAACGACCACGCCAGCAGGCATAACTGCTAACAAGTTTTGTAATCGATCAGATAAAGAGGCTTTTTCAACCAGTAACTGCTGGTTCTCTTCAATAGCGTTTCGTTTCTCTGCAACTTCGCTTTGTAATTGCCCGTTGAGTTTTTCAACTTGTGACTCAAGAGACTGATAGGAATGAACGAATGATTGAGAGAGCCTGTTTAGTTCAGACATAACTGACTTCAATTGAACACCATTTTCTAAAACCACTTCATCTGCATTGTTGCTTGTTGAATTTTTGCTGGCAGAATCGAAATCGTTATCGAATGACTTTGCTTTTCCGTTAACAGCATTTATTTTTGCCTGTTGAGACAATAGGTTGTGATTTGTCGCCTGACTACTCGCTTGTGGCATCGCTACCTCTCTGTAAAATTTTCTATTGTATTTCAACGAGCCTGTGAACTTTGAACCATCAGTTCGTTAGCTCGTAGGATACTCAAGAGCGTCAATAAATTTTCCTATTGACTGTTTAACTAGAGATAAAGCAATTAGTGTGCCTATTTTTATTATTGTTATTTTTCAGATAGATAGAGCGCTTTTATAAAAAGTAAACGGGGATGTGTCAATTATTTGCCGGGAAAAGCAGCGCGGCTAGCTAGCCTTTTGGAGATCGTACTTACGCATTTTTTCAACGAGGGTGGTCCTGCGCATACCTAATCTTTTTGCTGCTCGCGCAACAACCCAGTCCTCTTCTGCGAGAGCTTGCTCGATGTAAGAAATTTCCAGCTTTGCTACAAACTCTTTTAAATTAACACCGCTTTCTGGAAGGTTCGCCAGTGGAGATGGGCCAGCTAACGGAGCGACCGCTGTAGTTTCTTGAACTTTGGCGCGTCGTTCAGCGAGCTCTGGTTCAGGATAAGAATCGATTCCTTCTTTGTTTTGATAGTCTGTCGGTAAGTCTTTTAAGTCAACAACGCCATAGGGATAAAGAATACACAATCTTTCGATAAGGTTGGCCAATTCTCTAACATTACCTGGCCATGGACTTTGCATGAGCGATTGAATGGCATTAGGGCTGAGTCTTACAGAACCTCTTTGATCGTTTTCAAGACGAGCAACTAACTCGTTAACCAACAGAGGAATATCACTTGCTCGATCACGTAACGCAGGCATTTCGATCGGAAAAACGTTTAAGCGATAAAAGAGGTCTTCTCGAAATCGGTTTTCCTTTACTTCTTGTTCTAACTCTCGGTGGGTTGCCGCAATGATTCTAACGTCCGCTTGGATTGGTTGGTTGCTACCAACTCTCTCAAACGTTTTCTCTTGCAAAACTCTTAACAGCTTCACCTGCATTGGCAGTGGCATATCGCCAATCTCATCGAGAAAAATTGTGCCACCTTGCGCAAGTTCGAAGCGTCCTTTTCTCGCGGTCAAGGCGCCAGTAAAAGCCCCTTTTTCATGACCAAACAATTCACTCTCTAAAAGTTCGGCGGGAATTGCGCCACAGTTGATCGGAACAAAAGGTTTATCTGAACGATCGGACAAATAATGTAGATTCCGAGCAGCGACTTCTTTCCCTGTTCCAGACTCACCCGTAATTAACACGCTCGCGTCAGTTGAGGCGACTTGTTCAATAAGCTTTCGAATTTCTTGCATGGCTTCGCTTTGGCCGACCATGCTTCGAAATAACTCAAGTGATTTGTTCTCTTCACTGAAAGCATGTTGGTTATCTCTGCAATACTGACAAGAATGAATAACTTCAAGTACTTCGCTTTGTTTTAATGGCCAGCTGAGTCTTCCAACAATTTGGCGGGATAGCTTTTGAGAAATGTTACCTGTCATTTGAACATCATCTAACAGCAATACAGGCATTGTGGAATCGAGTGAGCTTATTTTCTCTATCAAGCCGACAATGTCTCGATAATGAGAAGCTTCACCTATCAATACACCAATAAGTGAATCGACTGGCGAAAAAACGTCTTGCCAATTTTTGCTGTTTGCTTCTTGGCATTCCTCACCAATAAAATCAAAGACTGTTTTTAAGTCGTGACTACGTTCTTTATTATCATCGATTATTAACAGCTTTTTGTTTTCTACCATTTTTACCATCCCTTAGAACCTGGTATCGAACAACAATTGACCAAAAACATATAAAAATTAATCATATAGCCTAAGTTTTAGTAGAGGGTATTTTATTTGTCAAAGAATTGTCACTAAATAATTTCTTATAAAAAAGAATAGTTTTTATACAGTGTTTTTTTTCTCATAAAATCAAGTAGTTGCGACCGTAAAAAAGTTAAACTGGTCGAAGCATTACAAAAAAGTAATCAAAGTTTACTTCCTATTTACAATTCGTTTACAAATAAAAATCATCATTTTTTCATACATTTAATCACGGTAATTCTTCGATTAGTCAAAAAAATGCCGACATCTTGACCCGCTTCTATTCTATTCCAGATTATTCATTTGTTTCGACAGCCTTATCGTTGAGTCTACTGCTTCACTCAACTGGCTTGTATCTCAATTAGCGGAAATAAGAGTGGCAAACATTTGCCTTAGTTTGCGGCAAGTAATTTACCGGAAGAAAAAATCAGACTTGCAGAAAAGAGAAAGGGGTCGCTTTACGACCCCTTACCGTACGACTGAAGTTTAAGTGCAATGTGGTTGTTCTCAGCAACCACTCGCCTTTAATCTTCGCGCTGTAGCCCTTGAAATAAGCTGTTCTCAGCAACCTAAGCCTTAAGCTATAGCAATGTTCCGAAGAACGTGACCGACATAAGCATAAGGAGATCTATCATGGGTAATGATTTTTCAACGCTCACATTTATGTTGGCTAGTTAACTAAAAGCAATGGGTGTGCCAACTTTATTGATAAACGATTTTTTTCTTTTCTCAGTGAGTCATTAAGTTCATACATAATAGTTAAAGTCAGCCAACTGCTAACCTCCAAAGTTGGAAAAATAGTTATAACTGTCAGAAACTTTTTTTAACGCGAGCGAGCACGCTACGACGCACTTTTCATCCGTTGTTTTTGGCATGTTTTTTGTTTATTTATTGAATAATCAACTATTTACCGTATACTCAAAGCAACGCTTAGAAATGAGAAAGTTCTAAAACTCTTTTGAATGTCACGGCTTAAGGTAACGAAATTTATGAAAAAAAATAAAGTTCACCTGTTAAAACCAAGACTGCCCGATGCAGAGATGCTCTTGCCTTTTTTAAGGCAAATAGACCAAAACCGATGGTATACAAATTTCGGTCCACTCAATCAAAAGCTCACTAAAGAACTCGAGCGCCACTTTACTGACGCTTTCGTTGCGACTACCTCAAGTGGCACAAGCGCACTTGAAGTGGCAATAAGCTCTTTAAACTTAAAGCGTGGTGCAAAAATTTTAGTACCTGCACTTACTTTCCCGGCTACCGCGACTGCGGTTTCGAGCCTCGGCTATCAGCCAATCATCTCTGATATTGATCCGGACTCATGGCAATTAACACCGAAAATTGCATGCGACGCGCTAAAGCATCAGGCTTTCGACGCAGTAATTCCGGTTGCTACTTTCGGCTTACCAGTCAATCAAGTTGCCTGGGACGAATTCGTAGCGGAAACCGATATACCGGTAATCGTCGATGCTGCTGGTGCATTCGGTAATCAAAATATCGGTTGCAAGACCATCACTGTATTCAGCACCCATGCGACCAAAAGTTTTTCTACCGGTGAGGGGGGGCTGATAGTTTCTAACAACCGGGCGCATAACCTTTGGTGCAAACAATCAAGCAATTTTGGTATCGATGCAAAGACTAAAAATGTCGATCAAAGCCGAGGATGCAACGCCAAACAAAGCGAGTATCACGCTGCAGTCGGCTTAGCAAGCCTCTCACTTTGGGAACAACAAAAAGCATTTCGACTAAAGTTACTCAGCAAATATCTCGATCAAATCAATGAGCTCAAACTCCCAGTCAATACGCAACCGAATATATCACAACACGTATTAAGTACTTTCGTTATTACATTTGGCAATAATGTGCTTAATAAAGACGTGCAAGAATATTTGGCTAATAAAAATATCGAAACTAGAAGGTGGTATTGTCCAATTCTTCCCCAACATTCGGGCTTTCAACACCTAAAATGTGCCAGTGATTTGAAACACGCCAAGCAGGTCGCAAATTCGCTTTTGGGACTTCCATTCCACTTGGAAATGACGCAACAAGACGTCGATAGGGTTTGTAATACTTTGTCGGAATTTTTAATTGTTAACCACGATATTGCGATTTAGTCACTATCTGAACTTTAACCGACCCAATTAGTTAGCCGATGAGCGAAAAAAATCATTTACTTATTTTTCCAAAAGAAATGGACTCAGCGCAGCGGTTTGCGCGTTATGCGAGGACATTGGGCTTTAAAATTAGTTTTGCTTCATCAGCTGTATCTTTCAAAACGTCTGCAATAAAGGATTGTTATTACTTACCTTACATAACCGCTGACAATTTTGAAGAAGCATTCAGCAATCTCGCAAGAAGGCTCGAAATAACTCATGTATACACTCCACATGTTGGAGTTTGGGTAAGCCTAAATAAGCTGAGTGAATCAGGACTTCTAAACTTTGAACTTTTTTTGAACCAACCTCATCCCTTCGAAGCTATATGGGATGAACATTCGATAAGTAAAAAATGGGCAAACGCGGTAACTCAATACGCTTACGTAAACTATTTAGCCTCAAACGTTACTGTTAAATCATCACTGACTGAGTTTGAGTACAGCGGGCTTCACAAAAAATTCCTCGATATTCCAGGACAGTGTGATGAAGATAAGTTATTCGATTTATGTGAAGTGGCGAGAGTTTTACCTGACGGGGATATCATTGAAATTGGCACATTATACGGACGCTCTGCGATCACGTTGAGTTGGCTTGCCAAGAAATATCAACTAGGGAACGTACTCTGCATTGATCATTGGTTCAATGAAAAGTCAGATCATCAAGGCAAATCAGCTGAACTACTTAACTCACAAATCGATTCTATCAGGTTTGACAACATTTTCTCTATTTTTATGGCTAATGCCGCTTTGCAAGACAATATAGGCTACATCAAAAAAAAATCCGCTGATGCGCACACTGATTATTTAATTGCTTCGAAAAAAGGCGAAGCGGTCAGCGAAAACTTAGGTTCAATTAAACTTAATGGAACAATCGCTTTGTTGCACATTGACGGCAATCATCGATATGATCAGGTTAAAAAGGATATTGAATTATGGACTCCATTGGTAGCCAGCGGTGGATGGATTCTGATTGACGATTATCTTTGGGCATTCGGTGATGGACCTCAAAGAGCCGGTAATGAATTACTCGCGACTCTTGAGCTGTCTACAGCATTTTGTTCCGGTGATACGCTTTATCTGCGTAAGAAATAATCCGTATTTTCATTTGTCGATTTTAATGTCCGAGTCAAATGAAGCATTGTTTTAAATCTACGAGGTTAATTTGTTTTCAATAACTGCTTACACATCCTCTCGAGGTCTCATTAGTAAAACGATTCCAAATGGATTGTTCGAGATCATAGAGCCTGGAAAGCGCTATTGCATTGATTTAGAAAATGGTCTCGACCTCGCATTAATCTTAATCGAAGTTTTTAAAAAACAGGCTGTTTCGGTGCCAATTACTCCGAGTCTTACCGAGCATCAAAAGCAATACATCATTGAGCATGCCGACGTCGACGGCGTATTTTTTCGTAAACATGGCGTGATAAAATACCAGCCCAGGACAAGCACTATTAAATCGAGTAAAGATCATCGATTCATCATTTATACATCGGGCTCAACTGGCAGCCCAAAAGGCGTAATTCAGAATATTCAGGCCGTAACTCACAACGCTGAAGCTGTCTCGAAGCTACATCAATTTTCGCCAAATCAGTCACACGCAACCTGTTTACCGCTTTATCATTGTAACGCATTGATGATGTCGCTTATCGGGTGCTACCTTTCAAACTGTCCACTGGTCCTACTCAGTTCCTTTGAGGCTGATACCTACTTTAAACTACTCGACGCTGAACAAGTTACAACAGCTTCAATCGTCCCTGCACTTCTTGAGCAGCTTTTAGACTCTAAACCCCAATGGCCCAATCAATTAAAATACTTAATAACTGCGGCAGCACCATTAAGCAAAGATCTCGCCAAAAGATTTTATGACCAATATGGTCCAAAACTTAGACAAGGTTATGGTTTGTCTGAGGCAGTCAACTTTTCATTTGTCATGCCAGAATTGACAAAGTCATTGTTTGTCAAAGAATACCTATGGGATTATCCACCAGTCGGATTACCACTCGAGGGAACAGCGCTAAAGATTGCTGCAGATGGGGAAGTTTTAGTCCAAGGCCCTAATAATATGCAGGGTTACTGGCGTAATGAAGAGGAAACCCAAAATACAATTAGTGAGAATAACTGGTTGCACACTGGAGATATTGGCGTTTTAAGGGGTAACTATCTCGTTTTACAAGGCAGGAAAAAAGAAATTATCAATCGAGGCGGAGAGTCGCTCCACCCTGCAGAGTTAGAAGAAAATTTCAAAGAACAACTTGAAATTAGTTTACCTTTTATCGTAGTACCAACGAAACATAAAGCACTCGACAATGAGGTGGGAGTCATTATCGACACACAAAATCAAGATTCAGACAGGTTATCACCGAGCGAAGTAACTCAACACTTTATGCAGGTCAACAAAATTCCCGCCAGCGTTACATTTAAGACGATATCTCGTACTTCAACCGGAAAACCACAAAGGATTAAAGAAGGCGCTTCCATTTTTTCTTTTCAAGGAGTCAGCCACGATATTTTAAAAATATTATGGAGTTTGAAATACTACGACCGATTAAAAACTAACGAACAAGTCAGTTTAGAAAGATGTCTCAGTCAAATCATTCCAGAACGATATCGTCCCCAAATATCCGAGCTATTTAATAAAATAGCCCCTATGAAACGAAACAATCTATCAGAAGAGCTAATTATTAGTACACTCAAGCAACAAGTTTTAATGATCTTCGAGTTATTTAACTTTCCGACGCCAAGCTTCTCCGAGAACTTCCTCGAGCGAGGCATTGTTGCTCACAAAGACTCTGGCAACAAAATCCAGTTGGGGGCATTACAGAATGTAGCCGTTAATCAGTCAACTATAGATTCAATGAATAAAGGCGACTGCCTTGTGTTTTTTTCGATACCAAAAAAAATCTCTAGCGGGTTGAATAATCCAATTTATTTATTGTTGCACAAACTTGGCAATAAAATTGCTTCTTATGAGAGCATCATGGACCAAATAAATGAAATGCCATTAAACGAATATTCTTTGACAATTTCGCCGCTCAAATTCAGGCGGACGGTACTCGCATTTATCGGAGTGATTAATAAGCATGAATAATCTTATCATTATCGGCGGAGGAAGATTCGGTCGGTTTACTCGATGCTTGGCAGAAGTTTGTCAGTTTAAGGTGCTTGGATTTGCGGATGATACTATGTCTCCAGGAACAATCGTGGATGATTTACCCGTTCTCGGAAATACCGAAATTCTAGATGAACTCCAAACAAAACATCAGGCACAGCTCATTATATGCATATCACATATGGCTAAGCGAAAAGCGCTTGCAAAAACTTGTGCTGCTCAAAACTTAACTCTTGCTACGCTAATTCACCCAACGGTCATCCAGTACCCAAGGAGTAAAATCGGCAAGGGTGTTGTCATTCAACCCTATAGTGTTATTCAAACAGGCGCGATTATTGAAAACAACGTTTTAATTGAAGAAAGTAGCACTATCGGAGTCGATGTACTGATCGGAGAAAATTCGGTACTTGCACCTCACGTAGTGGTTACTGGCGGCACTAGAGTCGAAAAAAATTGCTTCATTGGTAGTAATACGACTATCAATCCGGACTTACATATTGCAGCTCATGGCCTGATAGGATCAGGCTCCACCGTGATAAGGGATACCGAGGCAAATTCAGTTTTTGCTGGCGCTCCTGCGAAAAAAATTAGATGAAAAATTAATTTCGGTAAATTTTTTGCCGATAATGAGTAAAACTAACGTTAAACCGCACCTAAATAAGGGGAGTTTTGATGGGACATCCAAAAGTTAATAACCAGCAGGAAATGAGCAACGAATATATGAAATCGTTATTCGGCGTTCAATATTTCGAACCCAATAACAAAGCCGTGGTTGAAGCTCGTGAAGATGATCTCTATTTTTACACGGTATACGTCGGCCACCATCAGTTAACAGTCGAGCGAGGTGACTGTATATTTTATATATCAGAAGATAAAACCACTGCTTTCATGCAGCGCGGAGAAAAACAAGTAGAAAGTTTTCACGTCGCGACCGTTATTCGCGGCTATATGCCGGAAAATAAAAGCTCAGAAATAGTGACTAAAACAAATTTACCCTACGTTAACGGATGTTCCACTAAACAAGTGTTCTCTCCTGCTCGCTTGGGCGATCCAACTTTACAAATTTTAGATATTCCACCATTTTCATCAGAACAAGCGCACCATATTCATTCAACGGTTCGAGTTGCTTATATTTTAAAGGGGACCGGCCGAAGTATTGTCGGTATGAATGATAAAAATATCGTTGAGGACCTCTACCCTGGGAAAGTTGTTGTCCTAGAGAAAATGTGCCCTCATCATTTTGAGACCGACGGTGAGCACCTTATCGTTTTACCCCTCCACGTATTTAGCTCTATTGGCTCTCTAGAAAACAATCATCCAATGTTCAATGGCACCCACATGACAGAGTAAGCGGTAACCTTATTTTATGAGTCAATGTTATTTGCTAGCAAAGCTAACTTTGCTAGCAACCTGATTTAAATGAGTCTGCCATTCGTCTTCTAAAGCTTTATCCATCGAATTAGACATGCTAAACCGTGGGTAAGTTACCTTGTTCGTATCTGTGTCTTCAGCGTTCATTAACTGGCATAACTCATCAATAAAACCTTGGGGATTTTTACAAATTTTTTCGTAGTGACACTCAAGTTTTTGAGTACTTTTTAACTTCGAAAAGGCCTCGTCTAATGCATACTCAATGGATAAACATTGCCCCGCAACTTGCTCTTTTGGAGAAAGGCTTTTTAACTGGTCAAATTCTGGCGGCTTAAATGACCACCAATTGGCATAACTTCCCATGACCGTTTTTCTTGCCTCATAAATAGAGTTAGCAACATAAGGTGTTTCCCGTTTAACTCTCAAGAAAACTGCATTAGGTAAAAGCCCTGCAAAATCTAAAACATTCCAGTTAATAATCATTGCCTTCATCGCAATTGGCTGCGAAGAAACGGCATAAAGCCTAGCCAGCTCATGCTTAAAACGTTCGGTATTTGAGCGGTGGAATTGGTCTTTTGATAAATAAGATAGTTCGCCAAATTGAAAGTGATGATACCAGAAATACCAAAACACATTTGGCGATAATGCCCCAGTAGTTTTACCTAAGTCAGACTCGAAGTCGAGGGGCTGTTGATTAAGATTTAACTCATCACGATACTGCAACTGCCCATCAAAAAGTATCCGTTGAATTTTGTATCCAATTTCTAACGCCCCATAAAACCGAGATAAAAAATTGGTCGGGTAAGTAAAACAACCTGATTGAGCAATAACCTGCATTAATAACGTGGTACCTGCCCGTGGCGGCCCCACAATAAACACAACTGGACAGTCAGCATTACGCTTCGATACAGGTAGTTGGTTTTCGGCAGAACAGAGTATATCTGTCAATTCTTCGAGATATTGATCGAGTTCATTGTTACGCTTAAAACGGCGAGTGCGTTTATTAATCCAATTAAACAATTAAAGGTCCTTAAGGCGCAATTTTTTCAAGAGTCGGGCCTAAATCAGCTTCAAAAACCTGTTCACTTGAGTTTCTTATTTCTTCAATGTTTTGGTACGCCCACAAAATCGTGTCTGCGAATTGGGTTTGTGAATTGCTTGAAGTACTTTTAAATATTGTTTTATCAATATCAATACTTTTAATTTTTTCTGAAATCTGAAGCCGAAAGGCTTCATCATCAATCATTCGTACACATTTGGAAATCAAGTCCTCGACAGTCGACGCGACTAGATCATCATGAACTTCTGGACAGTGACGGTTAATTACAACGCTATCGAAATGGCTTGACACTTCTGGTCCATCGAATGCAATGGTTGGTACTCCCATGGAAAAACAGTCTATCGTCGTATTTGTTCCTGAGAAAGGAAACGTCCCAATCCGTAAATCACAACGACTTAAAAACTGCATATAGTTCTTGTAAGACATAGTCGGAAAGACACCACTTGCGGGCAATTCACTTTTCACTATTTGGGTAATATAGTCGAGCAATAACCCCTTAGTATCAGGAAAGAAATGAAATTCAATTTTTGCTTTACAGTGTTTTAACAACTCTTTACAGACTTCAATCATTAACAAATTAATCTTCATATATTTAGAAACTATCGCCACTCTGACGATATCGTCATTAGTTTCCATAAACTCAATTTCTTCATCAATTTTTGGTGCGATATAGTTTGGCGTAAAGTCACCAACAACAACCTTCTCGGTAAAACAATACGGGTCTGCTAAAACGTCTTTGGGATGTATTACAAAATCCATTTGACTAGAACAACTCGTTGCAGGATGCCCTAAAGACATACATTGAACCGGCGCTAGCCTCAAATTCGCTGTAAATACAGTCCAATTTGCCATGCCTAAACTGGGGTAATAAATAATATCGTGATCGGCCGTCCTGATTTTATCCGCAACAGCTTGGATCGATTCACTATTAATATCAACATAAACCACGCTATCCGCTAATCCCGCAACGGTTTCGTCAATGTCGTCTTTATTTGCGTAAATCGTAACATCGAAAGTTTCCCTTAACGACTTGATACGGTCACCATAACAGCGATACATCACATGGCTAGTCCGACAGACTTCGATTAAAACTGCAATACTGGGTCTTATCGTTTTTTTTGTAGCCAGACTACTTTCTTTAACAAAGCTTAATAGTTTACGAATTAACTTATTGATGCCAAGTTTGACTAGGTGCTTTCGGTCATCGATGGCATAACTGCAAAGCATCCAAGATTTATGAATTGCACCAAGATATTGTTGATGTAAATTGGACTCGCTCGTTAATGCATCAAAGTTTTGAATCAAAACGCTTCGATTGTCTTCGTGTCGGGTAATTAAGGTGCAACTATCGCCGACTAAAGAGAGAATGATCGGTAATGCTAAGTCTCTATTTAGGTTAAGCATTCGATAAATTTCAACGGGTGAATTAAGTGTAAGATGCAGATAGAAACGCTTTAGCATCTGTTCATCAGAGCGATATTTTGTGCTATTTATTAAATCCAATACATAGTTTGAGTCTCCGGCTTGCGATAACTCAAAGATCTTTCCATACCAATCATGGAATCGACTTAAATAAAAGTACTGCTCATCATCAAAATTCCAATTTGGATTGACAAAAAGTGCACAACAAGCTGAGGCAAGTCTTGTCGACCAACGCTGCTTTCTGAGTTGAAATAGCTGATAGGGCTCTTCTTTATGTTGAATCAGCATAAACTCTTCGAATGTTCCCAGCAAATTCAACAAATAACCGAGTGCCTGTGTATGCTTACCTCCGTAAACATATCCCTCAAAAGTCTCTAAAACGAATTCCGAGCCTGAAGTTACTTGCAATCCACCTCGGGCCTTTTTGTGTAAACTTTTTTGACTTGCCTTACTTTTTACTCGCTTATTTCTCTTCTTTGGCATAATCGCTCTTTAATTATCGAGGCGAGACGTCGCTCGCGTTATCATCAAACTTCGCCATCAACAGCAAATTAAAAGTAATGCGTAATGACGATGAGTCAGGAAACTAAAAAGACCTATCTATTAACACTTTAGCCTTGATTGGTTTAGTAATCCACAGTTCATTCAATGAAATAAGGCAAAATCCATACCAACGCTCTATGGCTCACCCAATAAATAAGTGAAATAAAATAAAAATATTTTAAAGTCGCTATTTTCACAGTCGATAAGTTAATTGAGCGGGACTTCTCAACCCCCTCAACTTTAATCGATAGTTCTCAGCTCGAGATTAAAGTCTAATCACCAATTCTCAGATGGTTGATTCTTTTACGAAAGAATTATTCTCAGTGTTTCTTTCCCAAATATTTTTTTATTAATTATTTATAGCTTCGAATTTACGGCATTTAAAACTCTGACCGCCCGTATTGAAGCGTTAGATTAGGAGTCAAAAAAATGGGAAACGTTATCTCGACTAATGTAGCCTCACTAAACGCCCAACGAAATCTGATTGGAACCAATGGTGGCCTATCAACCACCTTCCAACGATTATCATCGGGTTTCCGAATTAACAGCGCCAAAGATGATGCATCTGGACTATTCATATCCAACCAACTGTCATCTCAAATCGGCGGCCTTACGGTCGCAGCGAGAAATGCCAATGATGGTATTTCTCTCGCCCAGGTAACAGAGGGCGGATTACAAGAAGTTACTAATATCCTTCTGAGAATGCGTGATTTAGCGGTGCAAGCATCATCCGGACAAACCGCGGACTCTGGACCTGAAAAAGGTGCTCTGGATGCAGAATATCAAGCCCTTTCAGCTGAGATAACTCGTATCGCCAACCAAACCCAATTTGGTAATACCGATGTATTGAATACCGGTGCTACCATCAACATACAGGTCGGTATAAACGCTGGCGAAACTATCGCCGTTACCCTACCTGATGTCACTGGATTAAACTCCAGTAACGCGCCAAGCAATATCAATACAGCAGCGAATGCCTCTAACGTTCTGACGAATATTGACGCAGATATCATCGCTATTGACACCGCACGTGGCGGACTGGGTGCTTTCCAGAACCGATTATCATCAACGGTCTCAAACTTAAACAGCATTATCGAGAACGCCTCGGCCTCACGCTCGCGAATAAGGGATGCCGATTATGCCGTTGAAACTTCCAATCTCGCCAAGTTCCAGGTACTGCAACAGGCCGGATTAAGCGTCCTGGGGCAGGCAAACGCCTCATCTCAGAACGTACTATCACTTCTACAAGGGTAATGACATGATTCCCGAAAACGCCCCTACCGTACGACAACTTTAGGTGCCTGAGAGAGGGAGTACGCTCCTTCTCTCCTCCTTAGCTTGCTACGAAATCATTAAAATTATTTTCACTTAATTTTCAATAGATTAGGTGGCAAACACCTATTTTCTTCATTTTTTTTTCAAAGTAAATTAAATTCGCCTTTTTCAGGGCCGATACATCTTTTGAACGCAAAATATTCTCAGTATCTTGCGGACAGCAAATTGTTGTTTCTCAGGCGATGATTTTTCTCAGATTTCATTTCTTTGCGGGAACACCGATTTATCGATGGAAAGGTGCTTCTCAGAGCAATATTCATCACTTTTGTAATATACGCGGATAGTAAAACGGTTTCTCAGGCCGCTAGCTGTCTTACTTTTTAAGCACTTTGTAAATCTAATTTAATTTAGATATCAAAGGTTTAGGAGATTTATCATGGGTAATGTAATCCAAACTAACGTGGCGTCTTTAGGCGCTCAAAAAAGCTTATTTAAAACCAATAACGAACTATCTACGACTTTTTCTCGATTATCATCTGGTTTCCGTATCAACAGTGCGCGAGATGATGCGTCTGGTCTGGTACTCGCGAGTCAGTTAGCTAAAGAAGTCGGTGGTGCACGAATCGCAGCAAGAAACGCTAACGATGGTATCTCTTTTGCCCAGGTGGCAGAGGGTGCACTTCAAGAAATCAGTAGTATCTTACTTCGTATGCGTGACATCGCGGTACAGGCATCAAGTGGTCAGGTAACAGCAGCAGGTCAAACGGCATTGGATGCTGAATTCTCTGCGCTAGACGCTGAAATAACGCGTATTGTTGGCGATACTGAGTTTGCGGGTGGCGCGGTTTTCTCTGCGAACGCCACAAACATCACCGTTGATACCAATGGTAGTTCTACGATCGCTATCGCAACAACTGATGGTGCGGCTTTTGATACGGGCGGTACCGATGCTTCTGCAGGCTTAGCTGCAGTTGATACCGCTATTACGGCCGTTGACACGCAAAGAGGTATTTTAGGTGCGGCGCAAAACCGATTAACTTTTGCAGCGAATAACCTAAATGCTAACATTGAGAACTCTTCAGCAGCACTATCTCGTATCCGTGATACTGACTATGCAGTTGAGACCGCTAACTTGGCTAAAAACCAGGTACTTCAGCAGGCCGGTTTCTCCGTATTAGCTCAGGCGAATGCGTCAAGTCAGTCAGTACTGTCCTTGTTACAGTAAGTTGAAGCTTAACGCTAAGAGCTAATTAAGACATGGCAAAGAAATTATCGAAGTTTTCCATAGTTTCTTTGTCTGTTCAAAGGAGGTAATTTGCTATGGCTATTGAAGAATTGTCTGGCAATTTTCAACCAGTCTTAAGAGATAACGGCAAGTCTTTGCTGTCATTAGCTAATGCACAACCTTCAACTAGCGATATCGACAGAAGTAATGACTCAACGGTTGTCGAAATAGCTCAACAACCGGTCAATAGAAACGCAAAAGCAGACTCAAACACTCGTCAATTAGAAGAAGCTAAAACTGAGATTGAAGATCTTCAAGAATTCAATCAGCAGATCAGTCGCAGTCTTCAATTCCGTGTCGACGATGAGCTTGGTGTTACTGTTGTAAAAGTCGTAGATAAAGCAACTGACGAGTTAATCCGCCAGTTTCCTCCTGAGGAATTGCTCAATCTCTCTAGAAGATTGAAAGATTTAAGCGAGGAAGGGATATTGGCTAGTGGTGTTCTCTTACAGGAAAAAGCTTAAAAAAGGGGTTTCGACCCCTTTTTTAATGCCCACACATTCTGGTATGTATATTGCTGATATTCTCAATATACAACCAGCAAGAATTTTAACTATCAATAAGTGAATTCTTATCCAAATTTTCTATAAAAAAAGAGCTGTTTTAAGTCTAAAATCATATAGATAATTTTGATAATAATTTAAAGTCGAATATTTGCAGGCCGATAAACTACTAGTACAAAGCAACGTGACTTCAAAAAGTCATCGATAGGTAACGATATGGGTTTAATTACAGCAGCAGGATTAGGTTCAGGAATCGATGTTGAATCGATAATTGCAGCATTAGTGAATGCTGAAAGAGCCCCGAAAGAGTCTTCTCTCGCTCGCCTGGAAGTTCGAACTAACGTCGAGATCTCTGGTGTCGGTCAACTAAAATCTTCGCTTTCAGCATTGCAAGACTCTTTAGAAAACCTCAATGAAGAAAACTTTAATGCACGAACTGCAACATCAGCCGATGATACTCAGTTAACTGCCGTTGCTGACGGTAACTCTAGTGAAGGTGAATTTGATGTTACTATTGTGCAAACAGCAACAATAACAGAACTTAGCACCAGCACCATTGCTGGTGATTCTAGTACGGTTCTTGGAACTGGCAACTTAACTTTTCAAAATGCGAACAGTGACAGCTTTGTCATAAATGTCGGTGCTAGTGATAGCCTGTTAGATATCGTCGACGCAATCAATACTGCCGCCGATAATTTTGGTGTCACTGCAACCTTGGTCAATGGTGATAGTGGCACAAAAATAATTTATCGGGGAAGTGATACCGGCGCAATCAATGATTTCTCAGTAACTAACGACAATGCTAACTTAGCCGCTATATCTGATGGAAATGGTGGCACTCTCAATCAAGATAGCACGGCTTTAGATGCACAAATTACAATTGCCGGTTTAACCATAAGTAGTGAAACTAACACATTTCAAGATCCTGTTCGAGGCGTTGATATTACACTCGCTGATGATGCGGTTGCTGGAACGGTTACCGTATCAGTGCTTAAAGATCCTGATACAGTAAAGTCTAACATTGAACAGTTCGTCGAAGATTATAATTCGTTCATCGCAACTGTTAATGCGCTTGGTTCTGCAACAGAGGGAGCTGAAGGCGCGCTTCTTGGTGATGCAACCTTGCGTAACATTCGCAGCTCTATCAGCAGTATTCTATCGTCAGAAGTCGCCTCGATAACTACCGACTTTAACTCTCTTTCAAGAGTTGGTTTAAGAACCCAAAAAGATGGAACACTGCAAATTAACGCCAGCGAGCTCGAGTCAGCGTTAGACTCTGCCTTTAGTGATGTGGGTAACATATTTTATGCGGCCGATGGATTGGGTACACAGCTCGAAGCCGCGATTGACCCATATACCGAATTTTCAGGGTTGTTAGATAGCCGAACCGACTCACTCCAATCTACTCTCACAAGGATTGCCGACGATCGCGATCAACTCGACTTTAGAATTGCACAACTCGAATTTTCGCTAAGGAAAAAATTTGCGGCAACTGACACAATCGTATCGAGTTTCAACTTTACAGGCTCGTTTTTAGAGCAGCAATTTAGTGCACTTTCAGGTCAAAACGAGTAATTAATATCCAAGCTTTTTGAGGAATATACATGAGTTTACATGGTTTAAAACAGTATCAATCTACCAGTACACAAAGTGGAATATTTGAAGCAAGCCCTCATCGCTTAATTCAAATGCTCTTTGAAGGAGCTTTAGAAAAAATTGCTAAAGCTAAAGGCTTTATGCAGCGTAATAAGATTGAAGAAAAGGGCCACCACATCAATTGGGCGATAAAAATTATCGCCGGTTTGCAAAACTCTTTAAATATGGAGCAAGGTGGTGATCTTTCTGAAAAGCTATACCGGCTTTATGACTATATGATCGATACACTCATGCAAGCTCATGCAGAAAACTCGATTGAAAAGCTTGATGAAGTTACCCTACTTTTAAAAGAAGTGAAGTCGGGCTGGGATGGCATCGAAGAAGAGGTCAGACAGATGACTAACCAACAAGCGCGCAGTAATTTAGCTTAGGATTTGTTGTGACTGACTCAGCGACCAAATCTCTTGATAACATCATTTCTCAAACAAATGGCTTTCAAGCCCTCATCGATGAAGAAGATTGGGATGAACTGGAAGCCTTGCTCGCTTCAAGACAAAATCAGTTGGAAGCGATTTTTGCTTCGCCCATCGATGAGTCTGAGAGACTGACAGTGATGCAAAGCATTAAGACAATTATAGAAACCGATAGAAACCTGTCGGAACAAGTACAGCAAGCGAAAAACCAATCGACTCGAGAAGTCATTGACCTAAAAAAAAGAACACACGCTATCAAAGCTTACTCACAAATACATGACGATGAACAATCCTGAGCTAGCCTTCAGCCAAGCAACGCGAGAAGACTTAGACTACCTTACTCAAAAAACCATTCAATTACATCAATTTGAATCCGCTAATGGAAAGGCAGAACTTCAAGTCAACGATAAATTTGAAGACAACATTCGACATTGGCTGTCTTTGGAGCTTGCTAACGACTCAAGTCTTATTTTTACTGTTTCCGATAATCAACAAAGAATTGGATTTGCTTTTCTCAAGATATTGCCTAATCCGAATAACTTTACCGAGTACCGTTCCTTTGGGCTCATTCAAACTATTTGGGTAGATGATGAGTTTCGTCAAAAAAAAGCCGGGGCTAGCATTGTTAGTTTTATTGAGTCTATCTTCAAAGAACAACAGGTGAGTTATTATGAGGTTAATTACTCGGCTCAAAACGAATTAGCCGGAAAATTTTGGGAAAGTTGTGGTCTGGTACCAACCTCGATTACTGCGCGTAAATTTTTAGACTGACCCAAGATGCTTGCGTGTTATCTTAGAAAGTTAAATAAATTTAAATCTCTAACTCGAATAAAGCTCGCCTGAGCAGCCTCTAAAACGATTAATTGTTCCGACAGTCGGGTCGAAGCTTCAACGACATCTAAGTCTTCGACATCTGACAAAGATGACTTGCTTGTCACTAGCAAAGACAAGTTACTTCCATATTCAGTATCAATTGCATTGAGTCTTGCACCGACTTTTGCTCTGACACCATCAATATTATCAATATGTCGTTCCAATGTTGCTTGGCTACTTTCTAATACATTTCTGAGATCGGCTCTTCCTTTGTCGGACTCAACAAAGCCATCCAATGCGGTTATGAGATTTTGGATGGTTGTGAACACATCTTCACTTTGGCTTGGTTCGACGGTAAACAAATCGCCAGCCTGTGGCGTACCAGAAATATTGATCTGGATTCCTTGAAAGTTAATATCTGCGCCATCTTGATAAACTGCTGGTCCAGCTTCAACAGTTCCAGAGGTTCGTCCTGTCACCGTGTACTCTAATTGACCCGCGTTCAACGCAAATGTAATGTCGTAAGGTTCAGCCAAAAATGGCGAAGCACCATTATATCCGCCTCGCGTGATTACACCACTACCCGCATTAGTGATATCACCCGTAGTATAAAAAGTGCCATTACCATTTTTAACGTTGGAGAATACTTCAAAACCCGAGTCGGAAATTGCGACAGATGTACCACTGCTAATTCGCAAGTTTCGCTGATTTTGATCGCCGTTGTAAACAACGTTGCCTAAAGCATCAACGGTATATGGCTGCGATTTGACGATACTACCTGAAAAAACATAATCACCTTTTGCATCTTGAGTATTTGCTTGACCCAATACCTCTTCAAGCCGCTCTTCCAACTCTATTTTGATTGCCTCTAGTTGAGAGCCCGCATAGACACCGTTGCCTGCTGAAACCGTCAACTCTTGAATTCTGAATAAAATGTTTGTCACTGTACCAAGCGCGGTTTCCTCAAGTTGATTGCTGGAAAGGGCCGCGTCGGCATTTCGATTAAATTGTTCTAACTGTTCGATCTCGGCTTTTAGGAAGCTAATTGATGTTGCTGCGACCGGATCATCTGATGGGTTTATCACACGCTTTTGAGTGGCTAACTGAAGTTGAGTCCGCTGCACTTCAGACTGCCTCAAGAGTAACTCGCGAACCCCTGCGTTGGTCATTTGTTGGAAAGAAACACGCATGCTGACTATCTCACTGAGTCGAGAACTGTTTGAAACAAAGTTCGCGCTACTTGAATGACTTGTGCCGAGGCTTCATAAGCTTGTTGAAATTTAATTAAATTTGCAGCTTCTTCATCAAGATTTACGCCAGACGTTGCGGCTTTGCGCTCTTGTGCTTGGAATAATAAACTTTCTGACGAGTCTCGTTTAATTCTTGCCGATTGGGTTGCTACGCCTACTGTACTGACAATTCTTCCAAATGCCTGCTGGTAATTCGTGTTGCCATTGTCCAGTGTATTGGCTAATTGTAAATCACCAAGTAAACGAATATTGTCATTATTCCCTGCTCCGTTGGTGTTGTAACTGATATCAAAACTATCACCCGCTTGCGGATCACCATTTATAGTAATTTCATAGCCATATGAATTAAATGGCGCCCCTGCGAGTGCTAGCATATTATTGTCTTGATTCGGTACGTAACCCGCAATGCCGCCGGCTAACAAAACAGGGGTTCCGGTTGTCATATCATAAATAGAAAACTCACCCGGTGTAGCGTCAAATTCAATCCGGAGAGGCGGTGCTAGTGCACCAGGGGTTGTTGTAAATTGTGCTGTAGCAGTGTCAGTCACCGTTATACCAGTTATCGAACCCGAGCCGATATTACTGATCAATTGTTCTCCCCTAACCGGCGAAGCTGCAGCAATTTGTTCTGGCAAGGTAATCAATACATCCATATCTCGGCCAAAATTTCGCGTTGGTTGAATCGCAAAAGTGTCGCCATTGTTCGCAGCGCCTGACAAAAAGTTAATCGTAAATCCCTCGGAAGCAACGGTAACCGTATCAGGAACAACTGCAGGTGGTGCAAAAGTGGCGAGTACCGCATTGCTATCGGCATCCACAAGGTTGTAGTTTCCACCTGACAAAATCAGTTCATAGTTTCGATCATTTAGCAAAGACGGGTCATCGACTGTAATGCTTAGTTGTGCATTTCCAGTGTTTAAAGTTGAGTTGATTACTCGGTTAAGTTCTAGCGATGCGCTATTAATGTCGGTGAAAAAATTACCACCCAATTGATTATTGAGATCAATACCTAACTGATGCTGTAAGTTAAAACTTTCTGCAATACCAATAGCCACTCGCCCAAGCGTATTAAACGCTGGTTCAATAATTTCATCCACCGCATTGAGTAAGCCACCTAACTTCCCGCCGGTAACGTTGTTAGTGACTTCAATACTTGAGGAGCCCGAAGTAAGACTTAAAATTTGACTTCGAGGATTAACTGGGTCAACTGAAGCAACCAGAGAATTGGAGAGGGCTCCAACGACTAATGATTGTCCGGTTCCAATAAAGACATTTAACGAGCCGTCTGACTGCTCTAATGTTTGCACCGTAACTAATTCACTTAATCGCACAATTTCTCTATCTCGTTGGTCGAGTAAGTCGGGTGGTGCACTGCCAGACGATCCCGTAATCTGAAGGTTTAGTTTGGCAATTGAATCTGCCAAAGTGGTAATCTCTTTCGCTAGCGAATCAATACTTCCATTAATCTCGGTAAGTTGAGCCTCGAGCTGATTATGTACCAGATCAAATCGAGCCGTCATATTTTGCGCTTGGCTTAACATGACTTGTCTGGCAGGCACCGAAGCGGGATCGTTCACTACCCCCTGCAATGCAGTAAAGAATTGTTGAATCGCATTGTTTACTCCTGTATCACTGTCTGCCAGTAAACTATCCACTCGGTTCGCTTGAGTGAGAAATGAGTCAAATAAATTAAAGTCCGCTGTCGTGGACTGAAGTTCCATTTGTTGGCTCAGCTCAAATATTCTTTTGACCGTTCCTACCTCAACACCCGTTCCGAAATAGTTACCACCGATGAACTGCGGATTACGCTGAATTTGATCGATCCGTTGGCGAGAGTATCCCTCAACATTAGCATTTGCTATGTTGTGAGATGTGGTCTGAATTGCCGCTTGGTTCGCTAATAATCCAGAAATACTAATATCAAATATGCCCATATCAAACTCTCACTATTTTGGATTACTTGAATCCTACCGTTGCATTTTGAAATCGTTGGTCCCCAAAAATTCTCAAAATCTTATCGGCATAGTCTGGATCCGTAGCGTATCCAGAATCCTGTAATGCTTTCACGTAATTACTCGCATCTTCTGTTGAGTTAACCGCCTGCTCGTAGCGCGGATTCGAAATGATAAAATCAACATAATCTTTAAAGGACTCAGCGAAGCTTTCGTATTTGCGAAATTTAGCATTAACTTTTTTAAACGCTTGGTCTTCGACCTCTAACGTGTTTATTTCGATACTTTCGCCTTGCCAATTATTGTTCGACTTAATACCAAACAGATTAAAGCCTGGCTGGCCTTGACTATCATGCATAATATATTTACCCCAGCCGGTCTCTAATGCAGCTTGGGCAACCAAAATTCGTGGGTCGAGATTGAGTTTCTTAGCGGCTTCAACGGCATAAGGCATTAACTCATTAACAAAATCACCCATTCGCTCAAACAGTGCTTTCTTTTGAGGCTTAACGGCTGAACTTTCAGCTAGTTGACTATCAATGTCACTATCATGGCTGCTGTCATTGCTTTTGTTACTATCGCTACTTACGCCGTTTACCGTGATTTCTTGAGCCTGCGTGATTAAACCTCTGAAGCTCGTGGTCAATTGACCTTGATTGGTGCGGAAAAGTGTCTCATCAATCGTCGCTTGTTCAGGACCTTGTTCAGGTAATATTGTGCTAGTTTGATTTCTTGAGAGTTCACTTAATTTTTGAGAAGTCGCTGAAAGCTTAATTTTATTCAGATGATAGTCGGTATCAAACGTACCCGCCGCCTTGCTGTTTTGTCTGGTTAACTGTTCAACCATTAAGTCAGCAATTTTTAAATGTCCGCCTTGAGAAAGATCGACTGAGAGCTGTTCATCAAGCATTGCGGTGTACATTTTTTCCTGTTGGCTGAACAGTGGAGAATCGCTTCCGATAACTTCGCTCGCTTGTCGCATTGACTTGAGCATCATATTCATAAAAAAAGCTTCAAATTCTTTTGCCGCTTTTTTAATCGCCCCTGTTTGATCAACCTGCCCCTGACGACGAATGTGATCAAGCGAGTTGATATCCGAATAGATACTGGCTTGTTCTAAATTTGGCGAGTTAACAATTGGCATAGGGATCTCTTAAATAACGACAAGCTCTCCACTAATAGCGCCCGCCTGCTTTAAGGCTTCAAGGATCGCCATCACATCGCCTGGCGCCGCTCCTACCGCATTAACGGCCTCTACGAGCTGCTGTAATGTAGCACCCGGTTTAAAATGAAACATTCTCGAGTCTTCGCGTTCTAGTTCTACTTGACTATCTTGCGCAGCAACTGTGGTACCTTGAAGACTCAGTGGTGCAGGCTGACTAATGTCCTGGCTTTCCTTAATCTTAACGATCAAATTACCATGCGCTATTGCAGCCTCTTTTAGGTTGACATGTTTACCAATGACGATAGTACCAGTGCGCGAATTGACCACAATTCTGCCGATTGACTCCGCAGGCGCTACGGTAATATTTTCGATTACAGAAAGATAATTAATTCTTTGTGCGGGGTCTCTAGGCGCATTGACTTGAATTGATGTCTGATCGATTGGCTTCGCTGTTTGACTACCAACAAGATCGTTAATGGCCTTTGCTAGTCTAACGGCTGTTGTAAAGTCTGGTTTATTGAGATTAAAAACTAAGTAATCGTTAGTTAAAAAATTTGATGCGACAGTTTGTTCAACCGTTGCGCCATTGGGCACTCTTCCAACCGTTTGATGATTGACAGAAATTCGAGAGCCGTCAGCACCTTGCGCACCGAAACCACCGACGATTAGATTTCCTTGAGCGATCGCATATGTTTTTCCATCGGTTCCCCGTAAAGGCGTCATCAATAAGGTACCGCCACGGAGACTTTTCGCCTCACCTAAACTGCTCACGGTGATATCAATAGTTTGTCCGACTTTCGCAAAAGCGGGTAATGATGCGTGAACAGCTACGGCTGCAGTATTTTTTAGTTTCAATTGACTACCTTGAGGCACATTAATTCCAAATCGAGCCAGCATCGTTCTAAAAGTCTGTTCGGTATAACGAGTTTTCTCTCCAGTTCCATCGAGTCCGACGACTAACCCATATCCAATCAATTGGTTTTCTCTTACACCTTGAATACTGGTGATATCTTTGATGCGCTCTGCTGCGACCTGCTGGCTCAGCAGTGCGGCAAACACTATGAATATAACTTTGAGTAACTTCATCAATACTTTCTCTTGCTGTCAGTCTTGCTTTTTAAGTCCGTCTTTTTCTTTTATCTAGTCATCAAATTTTTAGTTATTCGCTGGAGAATCACCATTAAATAATAAAATTAAAATGGCCACCAATCAGAGCTAAAAAATCGTGTTAACCAGCCAGGGCGATTAGCATCAGCTAGCGGCCCTTCGCCACCATAAGAAATTTTTGCATTAGCCACGCGGGTAGAAATGACCTGGTTATCTTTATCAATATCTTCTGGTCGTATAATCCCTGCGATACGTATGAACTCACTACCTTGATTCAATGAGATCCATTTCTCACCCTTTACCATTAAATTTCCATTCGGATAAACCTGATGAACCGTGACGGTAATCGTGCCTTGTAAACGATTCGTTTGAGTACTATCAGCTTCACCGGCAAAAGTACGATTTTGCGCGGGAACTGTCACAACCAACGGATTATCTCCACCGATATTTAGATCTCGTCCAAAAGCTGAAACTTGGGGCATGGTAATTTGCGAATCTTTTGTCACTTCAGTATCAGCGGTTTTGCTCGCATTAGTATTCTCGGTCAACACAACAGTTACAATGTCACCAATTCGCAAAGCTTTTTTATCTTGAAACAACATTTGTGCCGATGCCGGATTGTATATCGAACCTGTTTCTGAGTTTCTTGAATCATTTACCGTCGGCAAGGCCGGCGCCCAATAAGGATCATTTTCCTTCATGTCTTTAAAAGAGTTCGCGCATCCACTGACAATTGCAACACTAGACATAGCGAGCAAACTTTTTAATAGGCTGGATAAGTAACTAGGCTTTTTAGATTTCATAATCCAATTCACTCAATGACTAAAGGTTTTGATTCACATATTGAAGCATCTGATCAACCGCAGATAAAACTTTGGTGTTTGTTTCATAGGTACGTTGCGTCTCAATTAGTGAAACAAGTTCCTCGACGGTTGAAACGTTCGAAGTTTCCAGTTGGCCACCGCGTAACTGACCGAGACCGTCTAAACCGGGTGTTCCTAATACTGGCGCTCCGCTACTCCCGGTTTCGATATAAAGATTTTCTCCAACCGGCTGTAATCCTGCTGGGTTAATAAAACTGGCCAACTGGAGCTGACCCAAATTGGTTGGTGCTGCCTGTCCAGGCTCTTGGGCGGAAATCGTTCCATCAATTGAGACATCCAAACTCGTCGCACCTTGCGGAACGGTAATCGCTGGCTGCAAAACATAGCCGCTTCCTTGGGTAACAATTTGCCCATTTTCATCTAAGGTAAAATTACCAGCTCGAGAATAACCGTTAGTTCCGTCTGGCAGTAAAACCTGGAAGAACCCCGCTCCTTGGATTGCCATATCCAATTGGTTATCCGAGGTTTGGAAATTTCCTTGTGAATGAATTTTTTGCGTCGCTACCACTTTTACTCCAGTCCCTAACTGCAGCCCGGAAGGTAAGCGGGTATCAGCTGAAGAGTCGGCGCCTGGCTGGCGAAGGTTTTGATAAAAGAGGTCTTCAAAAGCAACTCGAGACTTTTTAAACCCAACGGTTCCCGCGTTTGCTAAGTTGTTCGAAATTACGGCAAGATCTTTTGTTTGCGCTTCTAAACCTGTTTTTGAAATCCAAAGTGCCGGATGCATCTTGATTTACCTCTTTAAAAATCTTTCTAACTTAAAATTTATTAATACGTTGTTTTTTATGGTTGCAATAATCGATCCAATACGCGTCCATTTTCTTCAACTGATGCCATTAGCTTCACTTGAACTTCAAACTTGCGAGAAAGTGAAATCATATTAGTGAGTTCTTCAACGACACTGACATTACTTGACTCCAAAAAGCCACTATCTAATTGAACCGCCGCATCAGCGGCAAATGGCTCATCATCTCGGCTTTTAAAAAGTCCACCTTCTGTTTTGTCAAGCGTCGTAGGGTCAGGATTAACCATGCGTATCCGATCAACGATAGCGATGGCATTCGCCTCAGCACCGAGTGGACGGATGGTGATAGTACCGTCTCGCGCAATATCGAGTTTTTCGAATGGTGGTAAAGCGATCGGGCCACCATCGCCTAAAATAGGTTGGTCTAAACCGTTCAACAATTCTCCGTTAGCGGTCACTTTCAAATCACCGCGACGAGTTAAACGTTCCTCACCGTCTTCAGTTTGCGTAACAAACCAGCCTTCTCCGCGAATCGATACATCTAAGTCTCTTCCTGTACTCACTAGAGACCCTTGGTCAAAGTTAAAACCTGGTCGCTCTGCCATCGCAAACGCTCGAGTCGGCAACCCATCGCCATAAACTGGCATCGCTCTAAATTGAGCGAGGTCCGCTTTAAAACCAGTCGTTTTCGCGTTAGCCAAATTATTTGCCGAGGTTGCTTGCGCCATTGAAGTTTCACGCGCACCAGCCATTGAAATGTAAAGCAAGTTATCCATTGAAGTACCTAGAAAAAAGGAAGTAACGAAGGCGCGAGTTAACCACTTGATTAACTCGCAAAGTCATTAACGAATATTAATAATTGCCTGAGTAATCGTATTATTCGTTTCTATGGTTTTGGCATTTGCCTGAAAGTTTCTTTGTGCTGAAATCAAGTTAACCAGTTGCGCAGTTAAGTCCACATTTGAAACTTCTAGCGCGCCCGATCGAATTTGACCAAAGCTTGATGTCAATGCTTCGCCAACCAGTGGCGTTCCTGATTCAACCGAATCTTCCCATGAGTTGTTACCAATTTGCGAGAGGCCTTGAGCATTTTGGAAGCGCGACAAAGCAATTTTTCCAATCGCATTAGTTTGACCATTACTAAAGTTTGCTCTTACCACACCCGTTTCGGAAATTTCGACTCCTGTTAGTCGGCCAATCGGGAAACCATTTTGATTAAGCACATTCACCGTAAACGGAGACGAAAATTGTGTTGTACCATTGTTCGCATAATTAAAGTTAATCGTTTGGGTTGGGTCAGAGCCATTTCCAAAATCAATCGCCGTGGTAATAATAGGATCGGGAGTGTTGCTTTGGAAACCACCTGAATTATCAAAGTCAGTTAAGTGATAGAGTTGTCCGCCTGCACCCGCAATTCCGCCAGTAATGTCGATTGGCAAAGTCGCCCCGACATCATCTGTCGTGTTGTAATAAGTTGCCCATTGATTGTCGGCAACTTTAACGTAATAGGCAGTAACAACATGGCTTTCGCCTAAAGAGTCAAAAACGGTGAGTGATGTTGAAGCATTGAATGTCGAAGCTTGGAGCGGATCAAAAGCAAGCGGGTTTAATATCGAGCCATTAGCGGGCAAGTTTACCCCGATATCGACCGCTGATGTCACAGTTGGTACACCTTGAGTTTGTGGTAACTGTAACGGAATCGTACTTGATAAACTTGTCGCTGTAACGGTACCGTCGGCATTAACCGGGAATACTTGTAAACGGGCGCCCGCATTATTAACAACAAATCCGTTAGAATCGACACCAAACTCACCATTGCGCGTGAAGATCGCGTTAGTGTTAGTATCGCTCGGCGAAAGTATAAAAAAACCTTCACCTGAAACCGCTAAATCTAAAGTATTTGCGGTAAATTCTAAATTCCCTTGGTTGAACTGTTGGGCAACATTCGCCAACAAAACACCATTACCAATTGCGGTACCAGACGCACCAAATGAACTAGTCGAAAATATATCGGCAAACTCAGCGCGAGACTCTTTAAACCCCGTTGTGCTGACATTAGCGATATTATTCGCCGTCACATTCAAATCGGCTTGAGCGGCGTTTAATCCACTAAGTGCTGTATTAAATGACATAACTACTCTCTCCTGTTTTTACCGAAACTACTTTTTTCGATTTCAATTTATTTGTTCAATCTGTTTATTCAATCTATTTAATATTCAATCGTAAAAAAATCTTTAACCAATTTCTTTTACATCGTTAAATCCAATTTGTCCTAACCCGGCAAGGTTCAATACAATTTGTCCATCTGCACCGCCAAGGTTTACACTTTCTACTCTCGCGATTACTGAAGTTCTTAACTGCTCAGATGCCCCACCGACTTGTCCAAAAGCCGCCACCGTATAAACACCAGGCGGCATTCTCTCACCGAGGTCATTGTTTCCATCCCAGATAAAATCCAAATCTCCAGCTTCTTGCGTGCCAACAGCGATACTCCGCACAGTTTGTCCTGATTGATCGCGAACCTCGAAACGGATATTGGTTGTCGTAGCATCCAAGTTAAGCTGCCCTGCTATGACCCCACCTTCATGAAGATAACTCTCGTTTCCATCAATAAGTACATTGCGTCCTACTAGCGCGGAAGCTTGCAGTGCTTGATTAGACGTCAACGCTGTTGACAGCTCGGTTAACTGATTAACCATCGATTGCTCTGCATCTAAGCTGGCGAATTGCGTCATTTGCGAAATAAACTCTTTACTATCGGTCGGTGCCAAAGGGTCTTGATTCGCCAGCTGAGTCGTCAGCAATGCAAGAAAATCGGCCTGGCCCAACTCTTTTTTGATTTCTCTTTGCACCGGACCATTGTTGACTCGGAGACCGATATCAGCGTAGTCGCTTGGATTAATAGAATTTGTCATTGTCTTTGCCTCTCGCTATTAGCGACCCAGTGTTAACGTTTTGTTGAGTAAGTTCTTAGTCAAATTAGCGACTTGCACATTGGTTTGGTAAGAACGAGACGCCGAAATCATGTTTGCCATTTCTTCGACTAAGTTAATATTTGGCGCGTATACAAAACCTTGCTCATCAGCCAATGGATTTTGCGGTTGGTATCGGGCGATAGCCTCTGCTTGACTCTCAATAACACCGACGACTGAGACACCACCATCAGGCGCACCGTTGCTCGTACTCAGCCCGTTCATCACCGTCTGGAATACTGGATGTCGAGCTTTGTATACCTCACCGCTGCTGCTTGCAACGCTATCAGCATTGGCAATATTGCTTGCTGTCGTATTTAAGCGAACGCTCTGTGCCGCCATCCC
The DNA here is from genome assembly GCF_007004765.1 of Aliikangiella marina. Lineage (GTDB taxonomy): Bacteria > Pseudomonadota > Gammaproteobacteria > Enterobacterales > Kangiellaceae > Aliikangiella > Aliikangiella marina. The sequence continues at coordinate 891,539 of NZ_VIKR01000002.1, read as the reverse complement.
CGAACCGCTAATGTTAAAAATGTCGTACAAACTCACTTTAATTCTTCTCCAAAAATCCTATGCGACTATTCGCCTTTAATTGCTCGAATCAAACCTTTCACTTTTCCATCAAGAAATCGCAAAGTTGCTTGATATTGCATCGCGTTTTCTGCGAACTTCGCTTGCTCTATTTGTGCGTCCACAGTGTTTCCGTCACCTGTGTCAGGTTGAAAAGGGATGCGATAAGAAAGACCAGGGATTTCCCGACCGATCTTGCTATCCATATGCAGTTCATTCGTTCGGGTTAAACCACTTTTTCGATTTGACTGCGCTTGTAAGAGAGCTTGGGAAAAATCTATATCTCTTGCTTTAAAATTTGGGGTATCTGAATTGGCTAAGTTTTCCGCGAGCACTTGCGCTCGCTCTGCTCTTATTTCAAGTGCAGATTCATGGACTCCAAATGCTCTGTTAAAGTTTATCGACATTGATTTTCCTTTTTACTCACAACCTAAATGTTGGCCTCTGACCGCCCTTACATTTATTCCAGTGCTTATTTTGCAATCCTTGTGCCAATCAAATTAAAGTCAAACGGAAGGTTTTATTGATGGCCACGGGGAAAATCACCAACTCGAGCAACATCTCGCCTAACTCATTGAAAAAATTAATTAAATTTAGTAGATGTCAAACACATACGCGCTCAGGGGATTGCGGTACTTATTCGTCAGTCGTCGCTAAAATCCGCTGTTTTGCTGGGCTTGGGGTGATTTATGGTGCCAGACAATAAGACAGCAACTTAATCTTGATATCTGGCAATGTGATCTTTAAAAGCGGCAAGCCGACTCCGCAAAAAGCGGCAATAGGTTGTGGGCTTTTTCTTTTGGATTTAGAGAGCGGATTCGAAAAAAGAATCCTTAGGCTTCTTTTTGATAGACCAAGCCAGGATTGCAACGAACCATTTTCATCGGATGGGAACCACGGGTTAGGGCTTCGGAAGCGCCTAAAAACAAGAACCCACCAGGTTTTAAATTGTCAATTAAGCCATTGATAACTTTAGTTTTATTTTCATTCGAGAAATAAATAAGAACATTACGGCAATAAATCACATCAAACTTACCCATGCGATAAGGTGTCTCTAACAAATTCAATGGTTGAAACCTTACTTTACCGCGCAGTTTTGTGTTGATTTGCCAATCCTCACCGTCATGGGGAGTAAAGAATTTTTTAAGCTTGTCCTGGGGCATTCCTCGTTTTAGTTCGATTTGTTGATAAATGCCTTTTTTGGCTTTATCGATCACTCGCTCTGACAAGTCGGTCGCATATATTTCAGTGCTCATCAAAGCGCCTATTTCATCCAAATGCATGGCAATCGAATAAGGCTCTTGGCCAGTCGAACAAGCAGCGCACCAAATTCTTAGTGTGGGTTGAGATTTTTTTATTGAAGGTACGATTGTTGATTTTAGATAATCAAAAGGATACTTATCACGAAACCACAAAGTTTCATTGGTGGTCATTCGATCAATGACCTGTTTAAGCAACATGCGGCCAGAAGGACCCGATATTTGGTCCAATAGCTTCGACATGGATACCAAGCCTTTTTCTTGAATAAAGTTACTTAGTCGACTAACCACGAGATATTGCTTGTTGTCACCAAGTAATATCCCGCTTTGTTTTTCGAGAATAACTTTAAAGCGCTGGTAATCGTTAGATGAGATTTCCATGAATTGAGAACTTATCTAGTCTTCTAAATCCATTCTTTTCTGTACAGATTGCGCTAACTCATCCGGATTGAACTTGGGTATGAAGTCGTTGGCGCCAACTTTTTGCACCATGGCTTCATTAAAGACTCCGCTGAGTGATGTATGGAGCATTACCCAAAGATGTTTTAGTTTCTCGTTATTTCTAATTTCTGCAGTTAAGGTATAGCCATCCATTTCGGGCATTTCAATATCTGAAATCAGTAGCAGGACTTCGTCATTTAGCTCTCGCCCATCATTGACAATCCCTTCTAAATAATCGAGAGCCTCCTTACCGTCTTTACATAAGTGAGTTTTGTAACCGAGCTGCTCTATGGTTCTTTTAATCTGGCCACGCGCGACCGATGAATCGTCAGCGATTAGTACCACTTTGTCTTGCGGTGCTTTAGCGATACTCTCCTCAACATACTCCTGACTGACGACATCGTCATTTGGGGTAATTTCAGCTAGTATCTTTTCAACATCGATAATCTCAACGATTTCTCCATCGATATCAGTGACCGCAGTCAAATAACTGGTCTTGCCGGCGCCTTTGGGTGGTGGATGAATGTCGCTCCAATTCATGTTAACGATTCTCTCCACGGACTTAACTAAAAACCCTTGAACTTTCCGATTATATTCTGCGATTACCACAAAACAGTTTTTGACATCTCCTAAGGATGGCCCACCAACAGCCAAACTTAAATCAATAACTGATATAGTCGCGCCGCGAATGTGGGCAACCCCTCTCACGACAGGATTTCGCTGTGGTAACTCAGTTAGCTCGGGGCATTGTAAAACTTCGCGAACTTTAAAAACATTAATACCATAAACCTGTTTGCCTCGAAGTCTAAACAAAAGTAGCTCGAGCCGATTTTGACCCACCATCTGGGTTCTTTGATTGACTGAATCAAGGATACTTGACATCAGAAACCTTCCTTTTTAATAAATTTTTTACTTCTCAGGCATGCAAATTGCTTTGCTTTACATATGTGACGTAAATAACGCGCTTTTGAGTTAATCACTCGACGGTAACGAATCGGTTATAAAAGTTCGCGCTTTCCAGAATTTAAGTATAGCCAAAATTCGTAAAACAACAGGAAAATCATGAAATTAATTACGTTTTTAGCAGTTTTTGGGAACTGCTCAAATAAAATACCGCTGATTCCGCGATTTTGCCTTTTTAGCTTATTTACTGCGTCTTTACTGGGTTTTAACAGTGCAGTTGATGCTCGAGAGTTTCAGGATATAGAAAAAATTCGCCAAGCGGCAAAAATATTCCTTGAGGAAAAGCAGGTTGCTGCCGATAAGGTAAATACTGAGATTACAATCGGCCAAATTGACCCTCGCATGCGTCTGGCAAAATGCTCATCAGAAATAGAAGCATTTCTACCGCAGACTAGCAGGCGCACAGGTAAAACAACTGTAGGCATCCGTTGCGGTGGACCTATCACTTGGAAGATTTTTGTCTCAGCTAAGATTACCCAATATCAAGAAGTATGGGTGCTTAATCGAAATGTGGCTTCTGGCGAGCTTATTAGCCAGAGTGACCTAACTAAAAGTCGTGTGGAAATTCTGAATGTTAGAAAAATCCCCATGACAGATTTGAATCAAATAATCAATGCAAGCCCGAGGCGCACAATGCGCGCTGGAGCAACCATTTTTCAAGATAGTGTTTGTTTGGTTTGTCGAGGAGATAAAGTGACCGTTACTGCGAAGAATGACTTCCTAAGTATTAATGTTGAAGGCGTCGCCCTCAGCAATGCAGTGCTTGGCGAAGTTGCGCAGGTGCGTAACTCTAGTTCTCGAAAAACTTTCGGCGCAACCGTCGTCGGAAAAAACCAGTTAAACGTCACAATAGCGGGATCCAATTAAGCAATGGTTATGGACATTAAAAGCCTGGTACCAGGACACACCAAAACGAACTTGAGTCGCTCAGATAAAGCGAAGAAAAAGTCGGCTTCAAGCGACGCTTCTTCCGCTGCAGCCGAAAGCGACGACTCGGTAAGTTTGACTGGTGCTGCGTCAAAAATTGGTGCATTAGTGGCTCAGATGAAAGCTGCTCCGGTAGTTGATCCTGACAGGGTTTCCCCAGTAAAAGAAAAGATGGATAAAGGTGAGTACGATATTGATTATGAGAGAGTTGCCAACAAAATGTTGGATTTTGAATCTTCTTATTATGGTTACTAACAACGGATAAAAGCTCAGATTTTTTAATCGATCAATACTCAGCGTTTATCACTTGGAACATTTTTGATTAGGATAACAGCATGAAAAATCGTCAAATCGCACAGACGCTCATTCGCGTTTGGATTCAAGACTATCAATCCCTGCACGATATTTTAAAAGCAGAACAGAAAGCTTTGGAGCAGAGAAACTTTGACCAGCTCGCTAACTACATCAAAGAAAAAGGTGATGTTGTTAGCCGCATAAATCAGCATGAAGTTCCCCAATTATTCGACGATGCTGGTAATTTAATTGCGCAGCTGAATCAATTTAAACTATTTTGCGAAAACCAGCCAAACTTGAATCAAGAATGGCAAAAACTACTCGATCTGATCAAACAATGTAGTATTAAAAACGAAGTCAATGCTCGCTTGATTAAATTATTGAACGACTCTTCTCGGCGCACATTTAACTTGATTAAAGGATTTGATCCTGACAACAACGTCTATAATGCTAAAGGCAATCAGTCAACGGTACGCTACTACAACAGCTCTGTGTCAGCCTAATTTTCACTCGGAGTGTAACAGCGAATTATCACTTATTGAGGCTGATATATTAGTCATGAATTTGGACTACCCGACTTTTATAATTTAGTCGCCGGTACTCATTTATGCGGTTACCCTTTTAGGCAGTCACTCTTTTATGCGGTTACCTTTTTACGCAGTCACTCTTTTACCCAGTTACTCTTTCAAAAGTCGTAACACTTCTTCTGTCTGTCGGTTGTCAGCTTTGAGCATGACAACCAGTGTATGGGAGTCTTGCAGAGCCAGTGTTACCGCAACATAATCATCTATCGCCGCTGAATACATCTTGCCTTGCCAAGTCATTGACTCGGTGTTGACTCTCTTAATTGAATGAATAATATTCAAGCCGTCAGCCTTCGAATTGTTTCTATGCTCCACAACCGCAGCCGAACCAATTTTCGACTTGAATGTTATCACAATCCGGGCAGGTTTATTCGCGTGTTTCCAAACACCTTCCAATTCTTTATCAGCAAGAACTCGAGGCGAAATCACAAAAAGTAACGGTATAAATATTATTGCTATTACTAAGTTTTTCATCAGCTAGAAATTAATTACAGGTTTCTTTGCGGTGCTTTCTTCATGGGCGTTTTTCTTCAATCCAAGTTTACTCAATTTGTGCACTTTAAAAAACTTGATGCCTATTTGAAGCTAATCTCCCAAAGGCCAACCACCGAGTTTCTTCCACCGGTTAACAATAAAACAAAATAGTTCCGCAGTCTTCTCAGTATCATACAAAGCAGAATGAGCTTGCTCGTTGTCAAAGCCAATATTAGCGACCTCGCAAGCTTTGGCAAGTACCGTCTGACCGAGTGCGAGTCCGGCTAAAGTTGCTGTATCAAATGTGGTAAATGGATGAAAAGGATTGCGTTTTGCCTTTATTCGATCGGACGCAGCCAGTAAGAAGCCCATATCAAACCCTGGGTTATGGCCGACCAAAACTGAACGTTGGCATTCCGCTTCCTTTTGCTCGGCGCGGACTCCAGTAAATATCTCTTTTAACGCGTCGCGCTCAGAGACCGCCCCGCGAAGCGGGTTAAAGGGATCGATCCCGTTAAACTCAATAGAGGATTGTTCAATATTGGCCCCCTCAAAAGGGGCAATATGATAGTGCCAACGGTTTGCCGGTCTTAAATAACCTTGATCATCAAATTGGAGAGAAACTGCAGCAATTTCGAGAAGTGCATCAGTCGCAGCGTTAAACCCTGCTGTTTCGACGTCGACAACCACCGGGAAAAATCCCCGAAAACGCCGGCTCATCATTGTCATTGAATTGTGATCCTTAAAGCTGAGAAGGTCTAGAACGACTTTGATACCTTGAGACGAATTCAGCTTGTCATTGAGTTCTGGCCGATTCTAGCACTGCTTGCCTATTAAGGCTATACCACCCCGAAATATGCATCTTATGAGGTTCAGACCGGCCGATAAGACTCATATAAAAAGATTTAAGTCGGGATTTTTGAAGCCGATAACATAACCAATGCAGCTCAACCTTCGAGTTTATCAAAGCGCCTATTTCTGCTGTCAGTATAGGCCTAATAGCATCAGGAATATACCTCATGAACAACACAGTAAAAGTCCTTTTCACTATGCTGATAGCTTCGAGTAGTTGTTACGTTTCAGCCAGTTTTAAGAAGTTTGAAGCACCGATGGGCGAATCGAGTTGGCAGTTTTTAGGAAATCCACTATCTTGCCAACTCAATCACTCAATTCCTATGTATGGTGACGCAAACTTTAAAAAGGTCGCAGGCAAAGGAGAAAAGCTTGGATTCAAGCTCGGATACAAAAGACAACCCATTAGGAACGTTAAAGTCGCTGATGTCAGAGCCATTTCTCCGGCATGGCAGCCAATGCAATCTAGTCGCGAACTGGGGAAAATAGAAATAAAGTCTGGTAAGCATATTTTTCAAAGTGAAGAACTAGCAACTTGGCGGCTTTTAAATGAACTAGAAGTCGGCCGTTTTCCAACGTTTTACTATCAAGATTTCTCTGATATCGAAGATCAAGTCTCAGTATCATTGTCCTCTGTGGGCTTTAAGGCTGAATATGACAAATTCCTCGACTGCCTCGCTTCACTAGTCCCATACAAAATCAACGAATTAACCAAACTGACGCTAATGTTTGATTTCGATAGAGCCTCAATACGAGAAAGATATAAATCTAAACTACACGCTCTCGCCCAATACATAAAATATGATGAAAGTGTCGAAGTTGTCTTTGTTAGTGGTTATACCGATAGCAAAGGTTCGCGATACTATAATGAAAAACTCGCCCAGAGACGGATAGACTCTACTTTAAAAATACTCAAACTAGATGGTGTACCTGATAATCGTTTTCGCACAATCGCCGTTGGTGAAAAGCAGCCCGTTGCTTCTAACCGAACGGCAAGTGGTCGAGCGAAAAATCGTCGTGTTTATATTCGGATCGCACAAAACTGAGCGGCGCGCGATTCGGTACCGACTACTCAATTGACATTGAGACAAGTACGCAAGGGAGTTTTAATCCGATGCGTTTGCAATGACTCGACTCATTCTTGCGCCAAAGTTACGTAAAATTTTGACTTGTCCCAAAAATAAAGGAGCGTTACTCAGTTCCGCTTGTTGCTTAACCCATACAAAAATTTCTGACACCAGCGCTAGAACAAAAATTAAAAATCTAATCACCCAAGCGAAATATTAAGCGCTTACTGTTTATATCGCTTCTAGGACAGCTTGAGTTGCTTCTTTTGTTGATGCTTCTCGCATGCTATTACTAATGGTTAGATCTCGAGTCAGTGTTCCATTATCAATTGCATCAAGAACGGCATCCTCCACGGCCTTAGCAGCCAACTCTAAATTTAGCCACCGAAGCATCATCGCGGCGCTCAAAATCGACGCGTAAGGATTGGCGATTCCAAGGCCTGCGATATCCGGAGCGCTACCGTGAATAGGCTCAAACAAACCAACACCATCTCCAATGGAGGCGCTGGCTAATAACCCCATCGAACCCGAGAGTACACTCGCTTCATCAGACAAAATATCTCCAAACATATTTTCAGTCAGAATTACGTCAAAATGAGCGGGTTGTTGAATCAGTTTCATTGCGCAGGAATCAACTAATTGATGTTCAAGATTGATTTCAGGAAATTCATTTTTAACCACACGCGTAACAACCTCGCGCCAGAGTCGAGATGTTTCTAATACATTCGCTTTGTCGACCGAAGTAACCCGTTTATTTCTTTGCATTGCCATTTCACAGGCAACTCGCGCGATTCGCTCGACTTCACCCACTGAATAACGACATTCATCGGTCGCATAATCATCTTGACGCGTTCTTTCGCCAAAATAAATTCCACCGGTCAACTCTCTAACAACTACAAAGTCGACGCCTGCTAACCGCTCAGGTTTTAGCGGCGAGCTCGATATTAACGAAGGGAATACTTTCAGTGGTCTGATATTTGAAAAAACACCTAATTCGCTCCTTAATTTTAATAAACCCTGCTCAGGTCTTACCGACGCTTCTGGGTTTTCCCACTGCGGCCCACCGATAGCGCCAAGAAAAACCGCGTCGGCCTCTTTGCAAGCTGCCAAGGTTTGATCAGGTAATGGCGTTCCCGACTGTTCAATCGCGATTCCACCAATCGGGTACTCTGCTATATCAAACTCAATTCGAAATTTTTCGCCCACCGCCTTGAGTACCGCGATCGTCGACTGAGTTACCTCAGGACCGATGCCATCACCTGGCAAACATACGATTTTAATAGCCATTAGAGAAAGCACTCCTGTCGTGACTCAAAGTCACTAATTTGTTGTTCATGTTTAAAAAGAAAATCCAACTGATCAAGACCATTTAAAAAACAATAACGAGTAAATGGTTCGAGCTTAAATTGATAAATCATGCCATTTACATGGATTGATTGCTGCACTATGTCGACTTTGATTCTTTCTCCGTTGCTCTGAAGTAGTTCCTGATGAGTGTTACTATCAACCACTATCGGTAGCAAGCCATTCTTAACTGCGTTGTTACGAAAAATATCCGCGATTGAAGAACTAATGACCACCTTAATTCCAAAGTCAGTTAATGCCCAAGGAGCATGTTCTCTCGAGGAGCCACAACCAAAATTATCACCAGCGATCAAAACTTTTGCCGAATTAGTCGGCCTACAATTCAAGACAAAGCCTTGCTCAAGTCCACCTTCTGAATCATAACGCCAATTGGAAAACACATGCTGACCTAAACCTTCTTTAGTGGTAATTTTTAGATATTCCGCTGGAATGATTTGGTCAGTATCGATATTCTCTATCGGAAGGACTGCGGCAATGGTTTCAACTTGTTTTAAGCTCTCCATCAGGCATACTCCTCGCATAGCGGTTGTGCCGAAGCGCCGACTAATTTCCCAGCGATAGCAGCCATCGCTGCAGTTCTCGGACTTGCTAATATTGTCCTACCACCTTTGCCTTGCCTGCCTTCAAAATTACGATTGCTGGTACTTACACAAATTTGCCCGGGTTGAATAATATCGCCGTTCATTCCTAAACACATTGAACAGCCAGGTTCGCGCCATTCCGCCCCGGCCTCAATAAAAACTTGATCAAGGTTTTCTGCCTCTGCCTGTGCTTTCACTTGATGCGAGCCTGGTACGACTAACATTCGCGTCTTCTCAGAAACTCGTTGGCCTTTAAGAACTTCAGCAACGACACGAAGGTCGGTAATTCGAGAGTTGGTACAACTACCAACGAAAACCACATCGACGTTTTTGTCCACCAAGCTTTCATTTTTGACAAACCCCATATAATTTAGCGCCTGTTGAGTCGCACTCTCTGGAATCTTCTCGTCTATCGGTATCGCCATTTCAGGATTAGTTCCGTAGGTAATCATTGGTTTAACATTTGCGGCATTAATCGAGACATAGCTATCGAACTTAGCGCCTTCATCGGTGAATAGATTCGACCAGGCAGTAACGGCGCGATCCCAACTATCTCCCTTAGGTGAGTAGGGTCTCCCTGCTAAGTAGTCAAAGGTTACTTGATCCGGTGCAATCATGCCGGCTTTTGCACCCGCTTCAATAGACATATTGCAGATGGTCATACGCGCTTCCATATCTAACGCGCTTATTCCTTCTCCATAATATTCAATGACATGACCGGTTGCCCCACCTATCCCGATTTTGGCGATGATGGCGAGGATCAAGTCTTTCGCTGAAACCTCAGGTGCAAGTTTGCCTTTGACTTCAATGCCCATGGTTTTCGGTTTTCGTTGAGGGATACATTGAGTCGCTAAAGTATAACCAACCTCGCTCGTTCCGATACCAAAGGCGAGCGCTCCAAATGCCCCATGCGTGCTGGTATGACTATCTCCACAAACTATGGTTTTACCCGGTTGGGTAATCCCTTGCTCGGGCCCAACCACATGCACAATTCCCTGGCGATCATCGCCTAATTCAAACAATGAGATGCCAAACTCTTGACAATTTTTCTTGAGCTGCTCGACTTGAAGCTTTTCTTTCTCTCCATTAAAAACATAATTACCATTAGAATCGGGCTTGGATGTTGGTGTTGAGTGATCCATCGTTGCAAAAGTTTTTTGCGGGCAACGTACTTTGAGCTTTTTTTCTCTCAGCATAGCAAACGCTTGTGGTGAAGTGACTTCATGAATTAAATGAGTATCAATATACAGAATCGCTGGCGTATCACGCGACTCTTGCGTCACCAAATGGGCCTCCCAAACTTTATCGAATAGCGTTTTTACCATCGACGGGTCTCCATAAAATGCGTCGGCTCTGCCATGGCGACAGCTTCTTGCTGAGTTTCTTTTAAAATCGCAAAAACATCAGAGTCAGTGATTCGCTTTTTCTGATCGCATAGCGACTTAACGCTTTCTGACAACGCAGCGACTTCATCGTCAGCCAAGCGAATATTGTTTCGACTTAGCCAAAGCTTCATTGCATGGCGCCCGCTATGTTTACCCAAAACAAATTCATTACTTTCAAATCCAACGTCTTCAGCTCTCATGATCTCATAGGTTCCTCTGTTAGCGATTACACCATGCTGGTGAATTCCGGCTTCATGCGCAAATGCATTACGGCCAACGATTGCTTTATTAGGTTGAACATTTATTCCGGTAAATGACTCAACCATCTTGCTACTCGGCACTAATTGCTTTGTGTCGATGCGAGTTTTATGACCAAAAACATCACTACGTGTATTGAGGGCCATAACAATTTCTTCGAGCGCACAGTTGCCTGAACGCTCTCCTATCCCATTAACCGTGCACTCGACTTGCTCTGCTCCCGCTTCTACCGCAGCTAAACTATTCGCTGACGCTAGACCAAGGTCGTTGTGGCAATGCACACTAATTGCCGCGCTCTCGATATTGGGGACATTGTCTTTAATCGACTTAATTAATTGGGCGAACTCTAAAGGCGTTGAATAGCCCACAGTGTCTGGAATATTCACCGTAGTCGCGCCTGCGCTAATAACGGCCTCCAGTACTTGAAACAGAAAGTTAGGGTCGCTTCTTGCCGCATCTTCTGCGGAAAACTCCACATCATCGACATATGTTTTAGCTTTTTTAACTGCCGCAACCGCCTGTAAAACTACCTGCTCTCGAGTCATTTTTAGCTTATATTTCATGTGGATATCACTGGTCGCAATAAAGGTATGAATCCTTTTATTGGTTGCCGGCTCTAAAGCGGCAGCAGCCGCTTCGATATCTTGTGCTTTCGCTCTAGCAAGAGCGCATATTTTAGGACCTTTGACTTGCCGAGCGATTTGATTCACAGCTTCAAAATCACCTTTTGAAATCACTGGAAAACCTGCTTCGATAATATCAACGCCGAGTTTTTGCAGTTGGTGTGCTAATTGAATTTTCTCAAAGATGGTCATACTTGCACCGGGAGACTGCTCACCGTCCCTCAACGTTGTATCAAAAATTATTATTCGCTTGTTATCACTCATTTCAATTTGCAACCTTTAAAAAGTAAAAAACCCGCTTATTTGGCGGGTTTCTTTGGTGTGTTTTGTGTCATTTAGTCAACCATATCCCGCCATCTCCTATATGCTAAGAGAATGAGGAGGTTAATAATTTGGCGATTTAATCTATTCATCGGTCTTTTTTCTTAATCTCAGTGTTTTGTTACTTGTTAGTCATAAAAATAAATTCAACAAAAAAACCCCGAAGATTTCGCTTCGGGGTTTTCAATATTCTTGCGCGCAACACAAAAACCCCATCAACAGATGAGGAGGAGAATTGTTGTAATTGATTGCGGCTTCGTTTTCATGTAATCCAATCTAATCCAAGATTTCCGTAACGTCAATCTTATATAACTTTTCGATATTGAACGACAATTAGTGCGAGAACAACAACAAAAGTTAATTATACGGTTAGACAAACACCGATATCACCACACAATATCAACTTCTCGTTTACAATTCTTTCATCAAATATCTCAATCTTTTGCTAAACTCTTAAACAAGCCAAAAACAATATTAAGAAAGCATGGTCATGAATAGTTATAGGGCTATTCTAATATTTATTACACTCAATTTTTGTTTTACTCACGACACCGTAGCGCGCACGGTATCAATACCCTCGCACACCTACAAAATCGAATATCAGCTTCCTGTTTCCCCAGAGATTGACTTTGAAAATATTGAGTTTAGCGATCAGTGGCAGTCATCTGCTAACGGCTGGATAAAAGAAGACCTGTTTCAAAAGGATTTTTGGGCGGGAAGTACGCCGAAAGTAGCTTGGTTAAAAGTTACCGTCGAACCATCTGCCTTTAGAGAAGACAGTTTGTGGTTTGAACTCGCTTCTAGCGGTGTAACAAGAGCAAAATTGTACCGACCGCAAAATGATGGCAGCTGGCAAGTGATTGATAGCGACGAACAATCAAAGCACTCTGACAATTTTATACGCAGTCGATTTATTAGTTTTAAAATTTCAACCGAAACCATGCAAAGAATTTATTTTTTGCGAGTAGAAGCCTCTAATAAGTTTCATTTGCAATTTAATTTAAAAACCAATCACGAGTTTTTTAATCACAGCGCTGTTTTGAATTTTATCTACGCAATGGGCTATGGCCTGTTACTGATTATGGTGATCTATAATGTCGTGATTGGCCGAAATTTAAATGACAAACTTTATTTTATTTACTCAGGAGCCATTCTCTCGACGTTAATCTACCAGTTTTTTGCCCATGGACATGCTCGGATTTTCGCTCACTTTAATTGGGATGTTGTTAATTATTGTCTCAACATTTTAGTGATGGTGATAACGACTTTGTCGATGTACTTCTTGTACTATTTTTGCAACCTTCGGCAGCATACACCGAACATTTTGAAGTTCTGTCAGTATCTTTTGGGCATTCTTACCGCGCTCACATTTATCGCCATATTTATACCGCCTAATTGGGCACTTAACTTAGTGCTAATTGTATTCGGCCAACTTCCGCTAATTGCACTTTTCATTTCAATTTATGCGTGGTATCGAGGCAGTCAAACGGCTCGTATTTTTATCATCGCTTGGACTATTTATATTTTTGCAGGGTTCTTGTGGCTGAACTACTGGTTGGGAGTTTTCACCCTGAATGAATGGATCGAATTACCGCTTATTATTGGCGCCGCCCTAGAGAGTGTCCTCTTGTCGCTTGCGCTTGCTTACCGAATCAGATTGTTGAACGAGCAGGCTGCTCAATTGGAATTGAGTGAACACCACTATAAGCAAATTTCAAGACTAGACTCATTAACTCAACTTGCCAACCGACGCGCATTTGATCGAAAAGTAGAACTACTGCGTCTCTCTAAGTCTTCCTTTGGCTTATTGCTGCTCGATATTGATAATTTCAAAATGTTTAATGACAAACATGGCCACTTAGCGGGTGATCAGGTGTTAGTTAAGTTAGCCGATATCCTTAAATCGGCTATCAGGCAAGATGACTTAGCAGTCAGAATGGGCGGCGAAGAATTTGCGGTGATAATGAGTGATGTCGACGATAAAAATATGACCTATGTTGCCGAACGGATCCGCAAGAGATTCGCGTCCGAAGCCTTTGAGATCAAGGGTGAAAAGATATACTGCTCAGTGAGTATTGGCATCTCAATATCCCATGAAGAAGAATCAAATAGATCCCTCATCGAGAGGACAGATAAAGCTCTCTATAAGGCAAAAAATTCGGGTCGAAATCAAGTGCAAACCGCTGAGTTACCAGCGGTTTAACGTTTCACTGGGCGTAACTAGATCGGCATTAATCAGATACTCTGATAATAATTTTACCGCGTGCACGCCTTGATTCCGAGTAACTGATCGCTTCGGCGACTTGTTCAAGTTCGTAAACGCGATCGATCACAGAGGTGACTGAGCCCTGAGCCATCATGTCAGCCAATACTTGGGTATCAGCTTGCGTCAAACTGGCCACAAAAAATATTAACTCTTCATCCACAAATGAGTTTTGGATCATGGCACTGATAGGTTGGGCCAGCGGACCGAGCCAATTACCTTTTGAACCGCCAACCATAACGTAACGACCACCCGGCTTTAACACTTTACGATTGTCACTGATTGAATGATTGCTCACCATATCAACAATTAAATCATACTTTTCACCACTATCGATGTAGCTCTCTTTTTTATAATCAAATACTCTGTCTGCGCCAATAGCAACGACACGCTCTACATTTCGAGTGCTGCAAACACCCGCGACTTCAGCACCCATTGATTTAGCAATCTGGACAGCATATGTTCCAACACCACCAGATGCACCATTGATAAGAACACTTTGACCTCTTGTTAATTGACCGTGATCGCGAAGCGCCTGGAGAGCAGTCGAAGCAGCAACCCCGACTGCGGATGCCTGTTCAAAAGAAACGTTTTCAGGAATCAACGCAATCGCACTGTCTTCCGCCACCATAATATAGTCCGCGTATGCACCTCGGGAACCGCCGAAGACTCTATCACCCGGTTTAAATCGGCTCACATTACTGCCGACAGCTTCTACGACTCCTGCGTAATCAGCGCCCATAACGTTTCGTTCGGGGTGCCCTATTCCGCGGCCTAAGCGGATAAAATATGGCGCTCCGCGCATCATATGATAATCGAGCGGGTTAACAGCCGCTCGGTGCACTTTAACCAGCACTTGCTTGTCACTTGGGCTTGGTTTAGCGACTTTTTCTAACTTCAATTGGTCAGCTGCACCATAACAGTAGTGAGCAATTGCTCGCATTCCATCATCTTGTTGAGTAACCTTTTTTATTGCCTCACAATCGGTTGTATAACTGAGTGTTACCACCAAACCGACCGTAGCGAGTACTATTACCCCCATAACACTATTCAAAATTTTGTAGCGTAATTTCATTTTTTTGCTCCCTAAACTTAAACACTCCACCCGTGTTTTTTCGCTCACAATTTATATTTCAATAAAAGTAACCAATCAAAGTTAGCAAAATATATACCAGGCAAATGGCCTTGATATTCTGAGAATTTAGGTCAAATCGACCAAATGATGTGTAAAAACTTTACCAGCAGTCGTGTGATTGACCACCTAAAAACAAAAAGCCCGGCTTCTGCCGGGCTTTCCTTGTAACGAATTTGACGGTTATGGTCTGACTAGCCTTTACTCCGCCGATTAATAAAGGGAAGCGGGTTAACCGTGCGGCCGTTTTTCAACACTTCGTAATGAACATGAGCGCCTGTTGAGCGGCCTGTGTTGCCCATCAGTGAAATTGCTTGGCCTTTCTCTACCACGTCGCCTTTTTTGACTAAAATTTCCTTGTTGTGTCCGTAGCGAGTGACTAATCCATCACCATGGTTAACTTCAACCAATAAACCGTAACCGAATCGATCGCCGACCCAAGTCACCACGCCAGCAGCAGTAGAAAACACTTTGTCACCCTCTTTGCCAGCAAAATCAACACCTGCATGCCATGCAGGTTTGCCGGTGAATGGGTCGTTTCTTTCACCGTAGTAAGAAGACATCCACCCCTTGCGAATTGGTCGACCTGAAATATACCGCTCAACCCCCATGTGCTTGTCCATCAAAAGAGATTCAAGAACAGTTAATTGCTGTTCTCTAGAATCGAGTTGGTAATCGATTTCATTGAGCGAACTCAGTAAGTTGCTGATATCGATATCGCTCTCCGCAGCAGGACGTTCTGGACCACCAATTGCTGGCGCTTCGCCGAAGTTGAATTCTTTGGCATCGAGGCCGGCAACGCTAACGATTCTTTCACCCGCAGCATCTAAGCGACGAATATGAGCCTGCATCATGCCCATTTTGGCGGTTAAAGCATTAAGTTGCTGTTGCGAAGATTGTTTGGCTTGTTCTAACTCTTGCCATTGCTCGGCGAGTTCATTTTTCCAGTTGTCTATTGTTACTTGCTCGACGTAAGCCGCGTCAGACTGCTTCATAGCAATGTAGTAACCGCTCACTCCAGCGACTAATGGACATAGCACTAGGAGGCTCACAATAGTGTACAAGTAGCGATTTTTTAGCTTCACTGACCGCATGCCTTGCGGCGAGCGCTGTAAAATTGTAATACTCATGGACTACTCTATCTCTTTAATTTCGAATTGTTTTTTAATAATTATTGTCAAAGAGGCTACCGACCTCTTACAATCCATTAATTAATCAATCATCTCAGGAAAACGCGCCATTTTATCGGCTCAATCCGCTGATTTCTAATTGAATTTATAACTATGAGTCGTCCTTCTACCCACAATGTTAATAACTTGATTTCCGAACCAGGTGGCGAAATCAAAGCCCTGTTAGACAAACTGTCCAAAATTCAGACGTTAAACAATACCTTACATGGCAAACTTAATGCAACACTTGCAAAGCATTGCCGGGTAATAAATTTGCGTAAAAACGTCCTAGTAATTGCCGTCGACAGTCCGGCTTGGTCAAATAAAATCAGGTTCCAACTTCCTGATTTACTGAGCTATTTTCGTGAAAATGGCTACTTTGGTCTATCTAACATTGAAGTTATCGTCCAACCAAGATAATCCTTTAGCGAATTTACTTGATAAGTGTAGGATAAATTGCTGATTTTTCTAGAAATCTTGTCCAACTTCACAATTTCTTAAAAATATCTCAGAAACCAAAACTAAAAAAACCGGGACTTTCCCGGTTTTTTCATAGATTTTTGGATTATATCGCTAAGCCAGGTTTCATAATATATGAAATTGGGGCTGCGCTTGCATCCTCAAAAGTCACTACTTCCCATGCATCAGCATCCGCGACCAATGCTCTTAAGAGCATATTATTCAAAGAGTGACCGGACTTGATTCCAGTAAATGCGCCGACAAGGCTATTACCGAGAAGATACAAATCACCAATGGCATCAAGAATTTTGTGCTTGACGAATTCATCGTCGTAACGCAGACCATCTTCATTGAGTACTCGATACTCATCAAGAACGATCGCATTATCCATGCTGCCACCTTGGACAAGGTTTTTCGAACGTAAGTGCTCGATATCATTCATAAAACCGAATGTTCGGGCACGACTAACTTCTTTCACAAACGAGGTTGCGGAGAAGTCGATTTCAGAAAATTTTGAGCTACTGGTGAATACAGGGTGATCGAAATCGATACCAAAAGACACTTTGAAACCATCAAACGGCTCAAAAATCGCCTTTTTGTCACCCTCAGAAACTTCGACGCGCTTTTTAATCCGGATAAATCGTTTTGCTTTATTTTGCTCTTCGACACCCGCAGATTGGATTAAAAATACGAAAGGTCCTGCACTGCCGTCCATAATCGGAACTTCAGGTGCAGAAACATCAATATATGCATTGTCGATGCCCAAGCCCGCCATCGCGGCTAGCAAGTGCTCAACAGTTGAAATTCTAACGTCATCCTTGATCAAACACGTAGAAAGCGTGGTATCGCCCACGTTTTCTGGCGCCGCACAAATCTCGACAACTGGATCTAAGTCTACGCGGCGAAAGATAATACCTGAATCGACTGGCGCTGGACGCAGTGTCAGATAAACCTTATCACCCGTATGGAGACCCACACCTGTCGCACGAATTGCGGTCTTCAGGGTACGCTGTTTAATCATAATTGAGAGTATCTCCAATTAATTACTAATGTTCTTGCCGCGTTCTACATTGAGAACAAATTTTGAACTCATCGGATGAGTTATTCCAAAATTTGCCGAATGTTATCATAAAGTTCGTCGCTATGACACGAAAAACCGCTTATTTAATAATCGTAACTCCCAGATTTGGCTAATTTTACGCAAAAATGTAATCCAGTCGTCACTTATATTTGATATATCTTCAAAAACATCGCGATTCGAGTTACTTCTCATCCGAGTCGCAGAAAATTATCCAGCAAAAGCAATACCGGCGGTGAAGGGAGACCACCGATACTGACAAACTCTCAAGAGTTGACCTTTCAATCAACCATCCTGTTGGTATCCAGTCTTTGCTGGTAATTTTAAGCCAGATTAATCGGCTTGTTTACGCAAAAACGCCGGAATATCTAAATAATCCATATCGCTGCCAACCGCTTGCTTTGGAGTTGCTGCTTGTTGGCGCAGAATAGTTGGACGATCTAATTCAGGATAATTGTTACTGCCATCCGCTTTTTTGGTGTTATCAACTTTCACTTGTGGAGCTGGTGCTGCCTGCTGGCCAATACCTGTCGCCACTACTGTGACACGAATTTCATCATTCAGTTCCGGATCAATCGCAGTACCGATAACAACGGTTGCATCATCAGCAGCAAATTCTTGAACGACGCTACCAACATCAGAGAATTCGTCAATGCTCATATCTTCACCAGAAGTAATATTCACCAGAATACCTTTAGCGCCGGCTAAATCGACATCTTCAAGAAGCGGGCTAGAAACTGCGAGCTCAGCCGCTCGTTTAGCACGATCTTCACCAGAGCCCACGCCATTCCCCATCATAGAGGTACCCTTTTCTGACATAACAGTGCGTACGTCGGCGAAATCCACGTTGATAAGACCAGGACAAGTCATTAATTCGGCGATACCTTGCACAGCGCCATGAAGCACATCATTTGCCGCTCTGAATGCTTCCGTTAGTTTTTTGCCCTTCATGACATTAAGCACCTTATCGTTCGGTACAATAATCAATGAATCGACATGCTGGCGGAGTTGCTCGATACCTTCTTCAGCAACTTGCATTCGCTTTTTCATCTCAAAGAAAAACGGTTTAGTCACCACGGCAACGGTCAATACTCCCATTTCTTTGGCCACTTCAGCAATCACTGGCGCAGCGCCAGTTCCAGTACCACCACCCATTCCAGCGGTAATAAAAACCATGTCGGTATCGCTCATCATTTCCGCGATACGCTCTCTGTCTTCAATTGCAGCTTGGCGACCGATCTCAGGATTGGCTCCTGCCCCCAATCCTTTAGTGATCGCACTTCCTAACTGAATCGTAGTTTTTGCCATTGAACGGTTAAGTGCCTGCGCGTCAGTATTGGCACAAATAAACTCGACACCATCCACGTTGGCTTTGAGCATATGCTCAACGGCGTTACCGCCACCACCACCAACACCGACGACCTTAATGACCGCGTTATCTCGACAATTGTCGACTAATTCAAACATATTAGGCATGTTGTTTCCCCTTCGTTTTTGCTACTTCCGATTAAAACTAAAAATAAAAAACTATAAATGTCGCAGTTAAGTCCCATTTAAAATCCACTAAACCACTGCTTCATTCGCTTTATTAGACGACCAAATCCATTTTCCTGCTCGTCAAATACGTTGCGTGTAACATTTTGCTGCTGTCCATATAACAGCAATCCCACACCGGTTGCGTGGATCGGATTCCGAACCACATCAACCAATCCATGAACACCTTGCGGCACACCTAAGCGCACCGGCATGTGAAATACTTCTTCCGCTAAATCAATCAGTCCTTCCATTTTTGAAGAACCACCGGTCAACACAATTCCAGCGGGAATGATCTCTTCGAAACCACTCCTTCTCAGTTCAGCTTGAACTAATGTAAAAAGCTCCTCATAGCGAGGCTCGACAACCTCGGCGAGTGTTTGGCGAGACATTTTCCGCGAGTTTCTGTCGCCTACACCGGGCACTTCAATTGTGTCTTCGAGTGACGTCAGTTGTCGAAGCGCGCAGGCATATTTAATCTTTATATCTTCGGCATGTTGCGTTGGTGTCCGCAAAGCAACAGCAATATCATTGGTCACTTGATCGCCGGCAATCGGTATAACCGCGGTGTGACGAATAGCGCCTTCAGTAAACACTGCAATATCTGTGGTGCCGCCACCAATATCCACAATACAGACGCCTAATTCTTTTTCATCTTCTGTTAAAACAGAATAAGAAGATGCCAGCTGCTCTAAAATAATGTCATCGACTTCTAAGCCGCATCGCTGAATGCATTTGACAATATTTTGTGCTGCGCTGACCGCCCCTGTTACCATGTGAACTTTTGCTTCGAGTCGAACGCCTGACATTCCTATCGGCTCTCGAACGCCTTCTTGATTGTCAATAATAAATTCCTGCGGAAGAATGTGGAGTATCCGTTGGTCGGCCGGAATAGCGACTGCTCGAGCTGCATCAATTACTCGTTCTACATCTCCGGCATTAACTTCGCTATCACGAATTGCAACGATGCCATGGCTGTTTAAACTGCGAATATGGCTACCAGCGATACCGGCAAATACCGAGTGTATTTGACAGCCAGCCATCAACTCAGCTTCTTCCACTGCACGCTGAATTGATTGCACAGTCGATTCGATATTTACCACCACACCTTTTTTTAATCCGTTAGAGGGATGGCTTCCAATTCCGATAATATCGGTTTTACCTTCGGGGCTAATTTCACCCACGATTGCAACGACTTTGGAAGTACCGATATCCAAACCAACAATTAATTTTTTTTCTTGTATCTTAGACATAATTTACGGCTCTCTTTGCCCTAAAATTCTTTAACTATTCAATGCTTCGTCAGCAGCTAACCATTCAACGGATATTCCGTTGTGGTAACGAAGATCAATATTTTTGATTCGCTTCACTTCTTTGATAGAAGCATAAACTTTAACTAATCTAGCAATCCGCTCGGCCCTATCTTTACGCCCTAAATTCATTTGCAAACCATTGTCAAAACTGAGATGCCAGTTTTTCACTTCATCGACTTTTAGAGCGTCTAAATTTAATGCTAACAACTCAAGTTGCCGTTTAATTTGTTTAAATTCTTGCCAAACTTTTAAATAGTCTTGATTAGTGACTTTATCGGTAGAAGCGATAGAGAGATTGGGTAAGCTACTAAACAACCACTCTCTATCGTCCTTTGCTATCTTGGTGCCCTCGCGAGTCAATATGCCCCCATCGACAACTGCGACAGGCTGTAGCTCGGATACAGAAAACAACAGTTGATCTGGCCATACTTTTCTGACTTCAACACCTTTTACCCAATCAATCTCAACCGCTTTAGATTGCAGTTGCTTGATATCAATCGCGAGCATTCCTTTTACGTCTTGTGACATAACAAATTTGGCTAAGTCACTCTCTTTGACATAGCGAAGGTCATTCTCAACCATCACTTGTTTAACCGGCCAAATATCATGGTACGCTTGGGTGCCTTGATAAACGGCAAAGCCTAAGCCAAGTAACACAGTCAACACGGCAGTCGCACGCGCAATTGCCTTACTCAATCGCGGCGCTTTAAACTCAAAGCGCTTCTGCTTTGGTTTATTTTTTCTGACAGCCATTTTTTTTGTCATTACTTTCTCGTTTTCTCTCTATCACTTAGAATCAAAACTGGTATCTAAAATCGATAAAACTAACTCTTCAAAACTGATATTCAGTGCATTAGCCGCTTTGGGAACTAACGAGCTCGTGGTCATTCCGGGTACGGTATTCGCTTCTAAGATTAAGAATTCACCATCTCTACCGTCACGAATAAAATCAATCCTTCCCCAACCTGAACATCCCAAACTAGTGAATGCTCGTAAGGCGATTTCGCCAATCCTTTTTTCTTCTTCCCATGACAGTCCGCTTGGACAAAAATACTCAGTTTCGTTTGACTGATATTTAGCCTCATAATCATAAAACTCTCGCGGTGTTTGCATGCTAATACTCGGTAGTGCCACACCTTTAACGAGCGAAACGGTATATTCTTTACCCGCAATAAAACTCTCGACTAGCGCCTCTGAGTCATATTGATGGGCAAGCGTCACCGCATCCACTAGCTCCTCCGGGGTGGAGACTTTTGACATTCCTACACTCGACCCCTCCTTTACTGGCTTAACAAATAAATTAGGCCCCAGTTTTGCCAACAGCCTTCTCGCTTCACTCACGCCAAAACTATCTTGCTTTTCGACAGCTTCAAAATGTGCCGTTGAAATTCCCAGTTGTCGCCACACCTGTTTGCTCAACAACTTGTTCATAGAAATAGCGGCGCCGACGACATTTGACCCGGTGTAAGGAATCTTCAACGTTTCTAAAAAACCTTGAACAACACCATCTTCTCCGCCACGTCCGTGTAGCACATTAAACACTCGGTCAATCTTGTTGCTTATTAATTGCTGATAAAAGTTGTCGCTGGGGTCAATTTTTATCGCATCTATTCCAGACTTTATTAAGCCTTGATAGACCGCTTCGCCAGAATTTAATGAGACTTCTCGCTCTGCCGATTCACCACCGTATAACACAGCTACTTTGCCGTAATCTTCAGGTGCTCTATTCGATTTCAAGTGGCTTAAACTCATTTAAATACTTATTTCCTAAAAAATCCTGGGCTTACTAGCTTTTAAACTTGTCGATAAAACTGAGGCTTTCTTGGGACCATGACTTAGCTATTCCGCCAACATTGCCCGCCCCCTGAGTAACGATCAAATCATCATCCTTAACCACTGCTGCTAAGGTTGCATTTAACTCAGACTGATCTTCAATAAATATCGGATCAAGTTTTCCTCGTTGACGAATTGAACGACACAAACTCCGCCCATCAGCACCGGCTATGGGTGCTTCGCCAGCTGCGTATACTTCCAACATGATCAACACATCAACTTTCGATAAAACCGATGCAAAGTCTTCAAACAAATCTCGCGTTCTCGTATATCGGTGTGGCTGAAACACCATCACCAAACGTTTATCTTTCCAACCGTCTCGAACCGCAGCAATGGTTGCGGCGACTTCAGTTGGATGATGTCCGTAATCGTCAACCAGCTGTAACTTTCCAGCTTTCGTCTCAAACTCACCGCAAAATTGGAAACGCCGCCCAATACCACCAAAGTTTTTCAGAGACTCCATTAACGCAGGCGCTCTTACGCCATCTTCATTGGCTACGGTAAAAGCCGCCAATGAATTTAAAACGTTATGTCTGCCTGGCATATTGAGTTGAATCTCGACTAAGCCCGGTTTGCCTTTGCGCTTGATTTTATAAAAAGAGTGTCCGCCATCTTGTCTAAAATCAACCGCTTGATAATCAACGCCATCGTTAAACCCATAAGTCACATAGGGCCGCATCAACTTTGGAATAATTTGTTGAACTCCTTCATCGTCGCCACATAAAACAGCAAGTCCGTAAAACGGAAGGTTATGTAGAAATTCGATAAAAGTATGTTTTACTTTTTCGAAATCGCCATCATAGGTATCCATATGATCCATATCGATATTTGTGACTACCGAGACCATCGGTTGCAAATGTAAAAACGATGCGTCGCTTTCGTCTGCTTCAGCGATAAAATATCGACTTCTTCCCAATCGAGCATTCGCCCCCAAGCGATTAAGTAAACCACCGATCACAAAAGTTGGATCGAGTCCTGCGTCTCCATAAAGCGTTGCTAATAGACTCGTCGTCGTTGTCTTTCCGTGTGTACCAGCTACCGCGACACCATGTCTAAATCGCATTAATTCTGCGAGCATTTCTGCGCGAGGAACGATCGGAATTCTCCGCGAACGCGCCGCTTCCATTTCTGGATTATCAGGCGGGATCGCCGTGCTCACCACTACCACATCAGCACCCAAGACGTTATTTGCGGTGTGCTGATGAAACACTTCTGCGCCCAGAGTTTCGAGTCTTCTAGTCACTTGATTGTCGCTCGGATCAGAACCGGTTACTGAATAACCTTGGTTAATCAGCACCTCTGCAATACCGCACATACCTGCACCACCAATTCCGATGAAGTGCACTCTTCGAATACGCCGCATTTCGGGTATTTCAATGACTGTATTGGCGATTTGCTCGTTTAAATGTTTCATGCGGCCTTCATCCTCAAATCCTCGCAAAAATCAGCGACCTTCGTCGCTGCAGTCAAATATGCAACTTGCTTCGCCTTTTTCGCCATCGCTGCGATCTGCTCTGGCGAAGAAATCAACTCGGTTAACTTTGCTTTAGTTTCATCAGTTGACAAGTCTCTTTCTTGAATACAGATTGCCGCCTGCTCCGCGACTAACCAGTTAGCGTTAGCCGTTTGATGGTCATCAACAGCATAAGGAAACGGTACAAACACTGCACAAAGTCCGGCTGCTGCAATTTCTGACACAGTTGACGCGCCTGCTCGGCATATTACGACGTCAGCCCAATCCATTGCTTCTGCCATATCGTCAATAAACTCTTTAATTTCCAACCTTTCCCCTGGCTGTATATTTTCAGCTAAATAGAATTTTTCTGACTCTTCTTTTCGGCCTTTACCAACTTGATGACGAATACCAATCAATTCTTGTTCAAACAAATTTTTGAAAAGGTTTGGTAGTAGTCGATTTAGGGCCAAAGCGCCTCGGCTACCACCCACGACTAAAACATTAATCAACTTTTTCGGCTCTATTACAGGAGTCTCTTTCTTATTGCGTAGTTCGACAATTGACTGTCTTATCGGGTTGCCAACCGTCTCAACCTTATCGGCCCTAATAAAAGCCCCCGGAAACGCCTGAAAAACCTTTTTCGCTAGCCTAGATAAAATTCTGTTAGTCATCCCTGCAACCGCATTTTGCTCATGAATCACTAAAGGCGTACCAGTTAGAAATGCCGCTACGCCGCCCGGACCAGAGGCAAAACCACCAAAGCCTACGACAACTTTGGGTTTAATCTTTTTCAATACTTTTATCGCTTCAATAACCGCTTTACTAAGACTATAAGGTGCCTTTAACCAACCAATCACACCTTTTCCTCTGAGACCCGAAACAGAAATCAAATTAAGTTCGATGTTAGATTTAGCAACCAACTCTTCTTCCATTCCACCTTTTGACCCTAACCAAATCGCTTGCCAGCCTCTCGATTCAAGTTCCTCGGCGACTGCTAGGCCAGGAAAAATATGTCCCCCAGTCCCGCCGGCCATAATTAAGATTTTGTCTTGTTGACTAATCACTTATTCTTGCCCCCTTTATCTTTCTTTTTAGGAGACTGTTTTACTATTCCTGCTTCCTTTAAACGGTTTTCATAATCAACTCGCAATAAGATTGCGACCGCAGTTCCACAACCGATCAAACTATTTCCACCATAACTAATAAATGGCAGTGTCAAACCTTTAGTAGGTAATGCGCCACTCGTCACTCCCATATTGATCAGCGCTTGAAAAGTTAAGCAAAAACCAATGCCATAAGCTAAGTAGGCTGCATAGGGGTTATCCAAAATTAACGCTTTTCGGCCGATTTGCATGGCTCGATAAAAGAAAACAAAAAACAAACAGAGCACAAACGCAACGCCAATTAACCCGAGTTCTTCCGCTAATACGGCGAAAATAAAATCAGTATGAGCTTCTGGTAAATAAGATAGTTTTTGCAAACTATTGCCCAATCCCTGCCCAAACAAACTCCCTCGACCGAAAGCAATTAACGATTGTGTTAATTGGTATCCGCTACCAAAAGGATCCGCCCAAGGATCAAGGAATGTCATAAGTCGCTCCATTCGATAGGGTTGACTCACGGCAATGATTCCCAAAATTCCTGCGACTGCTCCAGATAAACCAATAAACTGCCACAGTCGCGCACCACCTAAAAACAGCATTGCTAAAGACGTCGCTAATATAACAACAGATGCGCCAAAATCAGGCTCTAATAGAAGCAGCCCAGTAATTAGCGCTAAAACTAATAAGGGCTTCGCAAACCCTTTAATTTGAGTTTGTAGCTCATCGGTTCTTCTAACCAGATAACCAGCAAGATATACTATGACAAATAGCTTGATTGCTTCTGATACTTGAAAAGTAAGCGGACCTATCGCTAACCAACGGCGGCTGCCGTTAACGGTTCTTCCTGCAAATAAGACCAACACGAGTAAAAACAATCCGAGGACCAGCAAATAAGGACCATACTTCTGCCAACGTTCAATCGGTTGAGTTAAAACGACGCTCACACTAACACAGGCAATAAGTAAGTAAATTAGGTGACGGATCACAAAGTGGTTTTCGCCACTCTTAATTCCATTTTCGGCATAATATAGTGAGCTAGAGGTCACCATAATCATACCGATAGCGATCAAAATAAGCACCGTAGATACTAATACCTTGTCGTACCAAACTTGCGAATTGAGTTGGTTCATGCGCAAGCCCTCACTGCATCAATGAAAGCTTCGCCGCGTGCAACATAGCTGCTATACATATCTAGACTTGCACAAGCAGGAGACAATAGTACAAGCGACTCACTATCAACTTGTTGAGTAACTAATTTGCTCGCATATTGAACCGCATCAGGCATATCTTTGGCAAAATAAACTCGATCTTCCGGCACCATTTCTGCAAACAATTTCGCATCTTTGCCAATCAAGATAAGTTTATTAACCTTGGTATTCAAAACGTGCTTTAAGGGAGTCAAATCACTACCTTTTGCGTCACCTCCAGCGATAAGAATAACAAACTTGACGGTTGGTTGAATGCCATTCAGTGCAGCCAAAGTCGCACCGACATTGGTGGCTTTCGAATCATTTATCCATACACAATTATTGGCACTTTCAACAAGCTCAAACCGATGCGCTAGTCCGCTATAATTTCTTAAGCACTTATTCATTGAATCACAAAAACTAAATCCTAACTCTTTCACTAACGCAATTGCGGCTAAAGCATTACTTAGATTATGAGCGCCTGAAATTTTTAGCTGATCGGCATAGACTATTACTTGCTCTTCATTTAGCAAAGCTATGCGTTTATCAACCATTTCTGTGTGATATTTTGCGTCATGGTTTGTCAGGCTAAACTCAACCACATTGCTTATTTCATTATCTTGCTTACGATTTCTATCACCTCGATAATCGGTTTGCTTATCATCTAAATTAACAACACATTTTTTTGCACCTTGATAAATAGTTAATTTAGAATTTTGATAAGCTGTTAGATCGGTATAACGATCCATATGATCTTCGCTAATATTGAGTACCGTCGCCACTTCAGCTTTGAGCGATCGAGTGGTATCTAATTGAAAACTTGATAGCTCTAATACATAGATATCAGCTTGGTCTAGGGGCAGAAAATCTAGTACAGGAACGCCGAAATTACCGCCGATAGCAACATTCGCACCAGCAGCTTTGAGTAATTGATAGGTTAAGTCGGTCACAGTACTCTTTCCATTTGAGCCGGTAATAGCAACAATCTTTCCTTTAGTTTGTCGCGCAAAAATTTCAACATCACCAACGATATCTACGCCATTTTTTCTAGCTTGATTCAACGGAGCAATGTTTGAATCGATTCCAGGACTGACAATTATCATGTTTGCACTATTCAGCAACTCTTGAGGAATATCACCGAAATAATGAGAAAAACAGTTATTTAACGAGGCTAGCTCTTTTTCACCTGGTGGTTTTGCTCTTGTATCAACAACAAAAAACTGCTGGTCGGTTCTTTGTAAATATCGCGCAGCAGCAAGCCCGGACATCCCCAGTCCAAACACGCCTACTAATTTCTGCTGCGATTTATCCACAATATTTCCTATTTGTTACTATTCTATCGAATCTTTAATGTCGCCAATCCAATAAGAACCAAAACGACTGAAATGATCCAAAAGCGCACAATAACTCTTGGTTCTGGCCAGCCTTTAAGCTCATAGTGGTGATGAAGTGGCGCCATGTTAAATATTCTTCGACCTGTTAATTTAAAAGAGGCAACTTGTAAAATTACGGAAATCGTTTCCATCACAAATATTCCTCCCATAATAAATAGCACTAACTCTTGTCTAACTATCACTGCAACAGTGCCCAAAGCAGCGCCTAAACCGAGCGCACCAACATCGCCCATAAAAACTTGTGCTGGATAGGTGTTAAACCATAAAAATCCCAGCCCAGCACCGCACAATGCTCCACAAAATATAATCAATTCTCCGGTTCCAGGAATGTAGGGAATTGATAAATAGCTTGAGAAATTAATATTACCGGTAAGGTAAGCGAAGATAGCTAAAGCGCCAGCCACTAATACCGTTGGCAGTATCGCAAGTCCATCTAAACCATCCGTTAAGTTAACCGCATTACTGGTGCCGACTATGACAAAATAACTCAACAAGATGTAAAACAATCCCAAACTTATCGCTACATTTTTAAAGAACGGAATGATTAACGTTGTTTCAGCATCAACTTGCGCGCTGTAAAAAAGATAAACAGCGGCGATTAATCCAACCACTGATTGCCAAAAATATTTCCAACGAGAGGCTAAGCCTTTAGGATCTTTGTAGATAAGCTTTCGATAGTCATCAACCCAACCGACCAAACCAAATCCTAAAGTGGTCAGTAATACAACCCAAACGAATCTATTTTGTAAATCAGACCACAACAGTGTGGAAACAGCGATCGCAATTAGGATCAGCGCGCCCCCCATTGTTGGAGTTCCGGCCTTACTCAAGTGAGTTTGTGGTCCGTCATCTCTCACGGTTTGTCCAATTTGCTTACCGGATAATTTTCGAATCATAAACGGCCCAAGCAATAATGAAATTAAAAACGCTGTCAGTACGCCCAAGATTCCTCGCATCGTGAGGTAACCGAATAAGTTAAACCCCGAATAATACTGCTGTAAGTATTCACTCAACCATAACAACATCTTATTTTTCCCCCTCTGGAGAAGCGACACTCTCATTCTTTGTTTCAGAATCATCCATCAGTGCTTGAATTACTCTTTCCATATGCGCACTACGAGATCCTTTACAAAGAATTGTCGTATTCGCATTCGCCTCTTGTTTTAATTGTTTTATGAGTTCATTCTGGTTTGTGAAATGTTTACCTTCACCATCAAACCGAGAATGCGAAAATTGTGTTAGTACGCCACAAGAATACAAAGCATCAAGCTTTGCTTGATTCGCTATTTGTCCTATCTCTTCGTGGCTTTGACGTCCATATTCACCCAACTCAGCCATATCTCCCACGACTAAAATTCTGCGTCCCGAGTAGCTTGCTAATACATTAATTGCAGCCCTCATAGAATCTAAATTGGCATTGTAAGTGTCATCGATTAAACGACATCCATTATCTAACTCTTCGATCATTAAGCGTCCAGTAACATGTGGAGCTTGAGACAAACCAATGGCTATATTTTCTAGTGACACTCCCAGCGCCAATGCACAGCCAGCGGCTGATAATGCATTATTCACATTATGCTCACCGGCTAACGATAAGTTGACTCGTTGACTTTTTCCCATGTAATCCAAATCAAAACTCGGCTTTAAATTTTCGTCTAAGGATATATTTTTAGCTAGCAGATCACCGTCACCTTTCATCGAATACTTGATCATCTTTTGCTTAATTCGAGGTGCCCAATAAGCAGCAAAGTCATCATCATTGTTGACTATCGCAACACCGTCCGCGTTCAACTGAGTATAAATTTCACCTTTAGCTCTAGCGACACCTTGCAAATCACCGAACCCTTCTAAATGCGCACCAGCAACATTATTGATCACAGCGACATCGGGTTGAGTTATCGAAGCAGTGTAATCAATTTCCCCCGCATGATTTGCCCCAAGTTCTATCACGCCGAATTCATGCGACTCATTCATTTGAAGCAATGTTAATGGCGCGCCAATTTCGTTGTTGAAATTTCCTTGGGTCGCATAAGTCTCACCGACGTTTTGTAAGATCGATGCCAACATCTCTTTAACGGTCGTTTTTCCATTGCTACCGGTTATAGCGGCAAACTTTGCTTTTAGCCGAGAACGATTAAATTTGGCAATTTGTCCCAAAGCAATTCGCGTATCCTTCACAATAATCTGCGAAATATCTACCGCTGAACGTTGTTCGACTACCGCAGCCTCGCCCCCTTGTTCCTTAACTTTAGCGAGAAAATTATGTGCATCGAAATTAGGGCCTTTGAGAGCAACAAATAAGCCCTTATCACAAACATCTCTACTGTCGGTATATACTCTTGAAACCAATAAATCATCACCTACAAGTTGGCCACCTATCGCTTCACTTATTTGAGAGAGGGTCGCTTCAATCACGCCTTGTACTCCTCAATCTGCTCTGCAGCGATTTCTAAATCGCTTAAGTGAAACTTTTCGGTTCCGATTATTTGGTAATCCTCATGTCCTTTCCCCGCAATCAGCACCGCATCGCCGGGTTTGGCTTTAGCGATAGCGGTTGTGATCGCTATTTCACGATCTTCAATATATTCGACTCGCTCAGGTTTTCTAAAACCGCCAAATATATCTTCTTTAATCGCCTCGCTCGATTCAGTTCGAGGATTATCAAATGTAACAACGACTTTATTGGCTAGCTTTTCCGCTACACGAGCCATCAGTGGCCTTTTAGTATTGTCTCGATCACCGCCACAGCCAAAAACACACCAAATCATGCCAACACAATGCTCTCTTAAGGCTAACAACGACTGCTCTAGCGCATCTGGCGTGTGTGCATAGTCAACAACAGCTAGCGGCGTATTTTTATGACCAAATTTTTGCATTCTTCCTGGCGCAGCATGAACACTTTTTAACGCCAGTAATATCGGGTTAACATCTTTTAAAATACTGCCAAGCGCGGCAATCACAATTAATATATTGGACAAATTGAATTGACCAATTAAAGGTGAGTCAACTCTACCACTTCCCCAAGGGGTGTAGACTTTTGCATGTAATCCCTCGAGCGAATAGACCACCTCTTCTGCCCATATCCAGCGATTCAAATTAGAACCAGAAGTCGGTAACTTAGTTGTTACAAGCCATTTAGTCGCGCTAATTACTTCATCTTTAGCTAACTTTCGTCCAAAACGGTCATCGACATTGATTACCGCATTTTTGAGTTCGGGCGACAAAAAAAGTTTACGTTTTGCTTCGCCATAATTTTCCATGGTGCCATGGTAATCTAGGTGATCGTGAGTTAAGTTCGTAAAAATCGCGGTGTTAAATCTAACCGCCGCAGCTCGATCTTGATCCAAACCGTGTGACGAAACTTCCATTGAAGCGAACTGAGCACCAGTATTAACTGCCTGTTGCAGAATTCGTTGCATGGTAATTGCATCCGCCGTTGTGTTTCCGCAATCCTCTAAGTTACTACTCTGTCCGACGCCCAGCGTACCGAGTAAAAAGCATTCAAAATGAAGTCGCTGTAATGTCTTCGCAACTAAATAGGAAACGCTGGTTTTACCATTAGTTCCAGTTACGCCGATCGTCTTTAAATTTTGCGATGGATGCTCATAATAATTACTCGCAATTAAACTAATTTGTCGCTGTAAATCATCAACCCATATGATCTTATCTTCACAAGACAGTTCACTGATCGTTGCTTCAAACTCTTCTCTATCGAGTCCTTCAGCAATCACTAAATTTGCACCTTTCTCCAACGCACTCTTAATAAATTTTCTGCCATCAGTCAAAAAACCCTTGAGGGCTACAAAGGTATCTCCTGGCTTTATTAAACGACTATCTAAAACGAGCGAGCCAACCGACTGTGACAGTCGGTCAGCTGCTACCTGCTCACTGGAAGTATCCTTCAAAACTTCATGCAAAAGACGCTCAGCCATTTGAGTCTCCTTTTGCTACTTCATTATCCGCAACGCGTTCATATTGATCGGGCTTTACGTTTAACAATCGCAATGTCTCTTCAGCCACTTTCGCAAATACTGGGGCCGCCACGTCACCCGCATAGTACTCTTCACTATTCGGTTCATTGACAAATACAACCATTGCAATCTTGGGGTCGCTAACAGGAGCTAAACCTGCAAAGAAAACAGCGTATTGATCGCCGTAGCCACCATTATCAGCTTTGCGTGCGGTACCAGTTTTTCCGGCAATTCGATATCCATAGACACCTGCCTTTTGACCGGTTCCCCCTTCACCAACAACCGTCTCCATCATTGAAACAACTTGTTGACTCGTTTGTCGGGAAATAACTTGTTCCCCTTGAGGGATTTGTTCGCGTTTTAATAGAGTTAGCGGACGTTTTACACCATACGATCCTAAAACCGCGTACGCTTGTGCTAACTGAACAGGAGTCACCATAAAGCCATAACCAAATGAAACATTTGCTTTTTCTATGTCACTCCAATTTTCTCTGAAATTCATCCGACCTGAACTCTCACCAGGAAAACCACTGGCGGTATCAGCACCGAATCCAACTTGATAAAAAGTGCTCAAAAACTCCTCATCAGTCATCATTTTCGCTAACTTTGTAACCCCAACATTACTCGACTTCTGTAATACGCCTGACACATCTAACAGGCCATGGTTTTTTCCGTCTTTAACCCAATAACCATTCAATTTCATCCGGCCCGGTTTGGTATCGACCTTAGTCCACGGTTTAACGACACCAGATTCAAGCGCACTCGCTACCGTAAAAACCTTTGCGGTTGACCCTGGCTCAAAACTGTCAACAAAAGCGCTATTGCGAGTAAATTGAGGTCGTCGTGAATCAAACCGATTCGGGTTATAGGAAGGCTGGCTTAGTAACGCTAAAACTTCCCCAGTGTCCACATCCAACATAACCAAGGCTCCGGAACTCGCCTTGTGCTTTAGAACAGCTGTTTTTAATGCCTTATAAGCTAGCGCTTGAATACGGCTATCAATACTGAGTTTTAAGTTTTGTCCTTTTTCTACTTCTTTAAGGATTTCTTTCTGCTCAATGACTCTGCGCTGTAAGTCCAACCTGACTATTTCTTCTCCAGCTTTGCCACTTAATAAATCATCGTAGGAGCGCTCTAGCCCTTCCCTGCCTCGATCATCGACATCGGTAAAACCTATCAAGTGTGCAGTAATTTCTGCCGATGGATAATAACGACGAAACTCATCTTTTAGGTAAACTCCAGGCAAATCTAAAGTCTTAACGACGCTCGCCGTTTTAGGGTCTAGGTGACGCGCAACATAAGCAAACTCTCGGCCTTTTCTTTTCACTATCCACTGCTTAAACTGCTGTGGCGTTTTGCGCGCAATAACCGCAAGTCTATTCCAGTCTTCTTCGTCAAGCAGTGGCGATTTTTTCATAACTTCAGTCACATCCATCCAAACGGACTTCACAGGGACACTGACTGCGAGTTCAATACCATTTCTATCAGTAATAATTCCGCGGTGTGTATCAATTTTTTTATTTCTAACACTCGCTGAGTCTGCTCGGTTATTGAGCACTTTCGCTGCATCAACTTGCAAATAAACAGCGCGCGCGAATAAACCAACAAAAGCGATGGCTAATGTTGCAAGCAACACATAAAAGCGGCCACTGCTTAACGGTATACTATTGGGCTTTCTTGCTTGGCTCATAGCGAAATCACCTTTTCATTTTTAGTGGTGACTTCCACCATACCAAGCTCTTTTTTCGCAAGACTAGAAATTCGATCGGCTTCTGAAAGCGTGGTTAACTCTAACCTTAAAGACTCAAAGGCGACTTGTTGGTCTTGCTCAGTTTTTCTCAACTTTTGAAACTCAGCAGTAAGTTTGCGAGCCTGGTGACTCGTTTTTGCCAGTTGCATGGATGAAATTACTAACAACAAAGCAAGCCCACTCACCAACCAGTGACGAATGAGCAAATCGTTAACAATCGCCATCAACAATGATGGCGGTTGTTCGACTGATTTTTTTTGCTTGTTATTTTTCATCTATCCTTAACTTATTTTTTTTAATTAATCTATTCGCTATAATTTTTCAGCCAGGCGTAACACAGCGCTTCTCGAGCGCGGGTTCTGATTCACTTCCGACTTGCTTGCTTTTATTGCTTTGCCGATAGCTTTAAATTCTTTATTCAACTCGCTGTCCATAACTGGCAATCCTTTTGGTAACACGTCACCTTGTGATTTTCGACGGATAAACCTTTTGACTATTCTGTCCTCTAAAGAGTGAAAACTAATCACAGAAAGTCTTCCTCCCTTTGCTAAAATTTGTGGCGTCACCGCTAAAGTCGTATTCAATTCCCCCAGCTCATCATTTATAAAAATACGAATCGCTTGAAAACTGCGCGTTGCAGGATGCTTATGTTTATCCTTCACCGGGCAAGCTTGATCAACAATCTTTGCCAACTCTGTAGTCGTTGTAATAGTCTTCTCTTGTCGATACTCTGCTATCGCTCTTGCAATTCTCAAGGCAAATTTCTCTTCACCATACTCTTTTAATACTCGTTTCATTTCTTCGACTTCAGCAACCGCGAGCCATTCGGCGGCGGATATCCCTTTTGAAGTATCCATTCGCATATCGAGCGGCCCTTCTTTTAAAAAACTGAACCCTCTATCTGCCTGGTCGAGTTGTGGCGAAGAAACACCTAAATCCAACAAAACTCCATCTACCATTCCTAACAAACCTTTCTGTTCTAGCAATGGCACAATACTGGCAAAATTCTGATGATAAAATTCAAACTGTTTTTCACCACTCATTTCTTTTTGCAACTCCGCTGCCGACTGGGCGGCTTGCGGGTCACGATCAATAGCGATCAATCGCCCCACAGGCCCTAACTTCTCGAGAATCAATCGACTGTGGCCGCCTCTACCAAAGGTACCGTCGATGTATATCCCGTCGGGCTTTACATCTAAGCCATCGACCGCCTCGTGGAGCAAGACAGTAATGTGTTCGTGTGTTTTTTGCATGGCCTAGTAGTACAGATCTGGTAGTTCATCCGAATCAAGCTCGTCACTCGACAGCACATCCAAATCTTCTTCTGTGAGTCGGTTCCATTCAGCTTCATTCCATAATTGGAAGGTTTTACCCTGACCAATCAACATAACTTCTTTGTTTAAATTTGCTCTTTCGCGCAATACACCTGGAATCAACAGGCGCCCGCTAGAGTCCATATCTACTTCAGTTGCGTGGGCTAACATAATTCGCTTTAAGCGACGGTGGAGTGGTTTCGAGTTGGAGAGAGATTGTAGGTCTGTTTCAGTTGCTTCCCAATGTTCTAGGGGAAAAATCAATAAACAGTTATCATACGGATCACAGGTAACGACCATATGGGAGCGCGCAGAATCAACAATCGCACCGCGATACTTTGCTGGTACCGCAATGCGACCTTTTGAGTCCAAATTGATTGAGTTAGCTCCACGAAACACTTTTTTTACCTGCTACTTGGTGGCCTATTGATCAGATAAACCACTTTGTTGCACAAAACTACACTTTTCTCCACTTCCTTGCACTATAGGTAGTGGATGCCCTTTTTGTCAAGCGAAAAGAGAGAGAAAAATCTCAAAATTATGCTTATTTCACAAAGACTTAGCCTATTTTAAAACACTGTTCTTTTAGCTGTTTTACGAATAAGAAGTTAATTCATTAAGTTAAGATACAAACTTAAAGTAATACTTTAAGTTTTGAGGGAATGTGGAGTAAAAAACGCGATTTTGGATGGATTTGGCTCGGTAAGTGGTGTTGATTCTTGTCAGTTAATAGTTTAGTTATATTGATATTAAAAACGATATGTTTATTCTATATAAAATCAATTCCTATCGGTCATAGTGAGAATCAAAAAAAAGGCTAACAACCGCGGTTGTCAGCCTTTTCGCAAAGCAGTAGAGCGTATTTATTTACTTGAAACGAGAAATACTTCTCTTAGTCGCATTAATCGTTTTCCAACCATAGGCTTGACCATTAATGCCATAGGGCTGGCCACTCACGCTCCAGTTCGGATTGGCGAAATAGTCATATTGGGTTGCGCTACCAAATACATGTGGGTAAGCCATGATACTTGCAAATAAGTTTTGCACACCATGACCCATTCCATCGACATACACTCCCCCACTTGTGTCTCCTTGTTTGCGGGAATGCGCATTGCCCATGTTATGACCCAATTCATGGACAAATGTCGTCGCACCGCAATCAACGGCTGTAATGCTATACATCTTACCGCTCTGTGAGCTGTATAAGTTTCCATTTGAACCTTGTCCAACCCAAGCAATTCCACAAGAAATTAGCCCAGGTTGCCCGGCGGACTCTCCGACACCGAGAACAGCCACCATATCAGCACGCCAGTCATCACGGATCCCATTAACCCAAGAACTGTTGGTTACTGCATTCAGCCAACTGCTCGATGGCGTAATCTGATAATTACCGAGATTTCTCGTACCGACCAAGCGAAGAGTGATATCAATTCCATTTTGGCTGAATACTTGATTACTAAAAGAAATAAGTTGATTGATCTTTGTGTTTATATTACCGGTTTTTGCCGCTGAATTATTATCATACATAATTCCAATATCAATTGTTTCAGCTTGAACAAACATTGAAGTGCACAATGCTGTCGCTAACCCGAGTTTTCTTATTATATTTTTCATTATTTATTTTACCTCCTTAAGGTTTTATTTTGTTCTACTGCTTTTTATCAGCCGCGAATTGATGAGAGCCATTGGCTGAAGCGCCCATCTCAACGGCCTCAAATTCGACATGGTTCCGGTAAAGGTCACGCTTTGCAGCTAACCAACCATGTTGGCCAAGTGACTCGAAAACATAATTGCCAGAAGTCGTCGTAAACTGACCGTAAAGTGCGTCAGCCCCAACGGTTAGAACAGTCGTATGAAGATTTCCATCCGACCCAACCAACCGACCAAACACACTTTTATCACCATTATCGAAAATGTTTGTTTTAGTGACTTCGGCAGAAAACATCTCCGAAGTCTGTGGTATTTCTAAGTTAAATGTGTCACCAACTTCCAATTGTCTAAGCGCTTCGAGGTCGAACTCGACATATGCTTCCCCTTGAAGGTCTTTGGGTAACACACCCGCCTTATCCAAAATTTCTTTTGCAACTGTTGATGGTCTCGATATTCCGTTAAACTCGCCGCTGATTTCAGCACCAACAGTCTCGATAGGCTCGATTTCTTTGGCTTGAGTTTTAGAAATCTCTGTCGCAGGTTTAGTCTCCTTTTGCTCGAGGAGATTAGCTTGCTTAACGCTTTCTTTAGCACGTTTATCGAATGATTCATCTGATTCAAGCCCATTTTGCTCTAACCGCGTTTGTGAAAAACTCCATAACAATGCAATACCAACAATTAATAGAATTGAAATTAAACCAATTAACTTTTTCATTTGTTCCCCTCCAAGTTGAACATTTTTATTTCATAGTTCTAATTTGAGTTTCGATATTTTTCTTTTTGTTTAGCTAAGGATTTAATGCACAACAAATCAGCTCGCCAAAATTTACTTGGCAAGTGGGCTTTAAAATTTCGAGAGCTAATAAAAACTTTTTGGCAACCCCATCACTCGTATCTGAAACGTGATTGAGTGTTGCTAAATTAAATTTGTGAAGCACCTATTTTTCGAGTTGTTACTTTTATTAAATGTGTTAGTCGCACTACTAAGTTTTTATCAATAGGTGATAGCAATATTTCTGCAAATATCTTTATGGCAAGAAACGCTACATGAAATTGTTACGAGTCAGCTAAACGATCGCAACAATGCATACAGAACAGCGTTATTAAAATCGATTTAATCTCGCTATATGTATATTTTTCATCCACCAATTCAAACTAATAGATAGAGATGATACATCATATCGATAAAAAACAATTTGAATGTTGACCAACCAGCGGGTCATATAGTCTCCCATTGAGGTGTTAAATCATGTCGATTTAAGTAAATATTACCGACTTTTTATCCATTCATTTTTCGTTCAGCCGTAGCCCGGATAATTGAACTCAGCATTAACCAAAAGAGGTCGCTAACCATGAAAAAACTATTGTGCTTATTTTTATTACTTCCAGCATTTAGCGCTGTTGCTTTTGATGGTAAAAAATCTGCAGACGTTCAAATAAAAAACAAAGCTACGCAAGCCAAGATTTATCGTGACCACGATCGCAATTGGCGCCAGCCGCAATATGCGAGAGGCGTTAAATTGTTTAAATGCTACGACTCTTGGGGACATAAATTGCGCGGTAAATTTGTTGCCGAACAGAAGTATTTTATTGAGTTGGGCGGAGGCTCTTGTCATAGAGCACAACGAAAGCCTGTTCGATACGGCGCGCTTGATGATATTAGATACTATGATTTTCCAGTTGATAATGTTTATCAAGCGATTCGAGAAATCAAACGAGATTATGGTTTGAGAAATGCTCAAGTCATTCAATCTGAAAACATTCACGCTGGTATGAAAACATTTAAATATACTTTAGTTTTCAAAACACCGCGAAATGGTTATCGAGAATTTCGAGTAAAACATAGCCGCTGGAGTGGCCGTATTAAAAACATTTATGAAGTGTAAACTACCAAAAAGTGAAGTTAAACAAGGGCTTTAAATTCCGATAATTAAAAGCAATAAAAAAGCTGGCTAAGCCAGCTTTTTTATTTTTGTATAGTCGACCAATACCAGTGGGTTTTATACCGCTCACTACTTTGTACACGACTCAACGCTTCATTAAAACGCTTGACCTGATTATCCGAAACGGTCTGCTTGCTAAACATAAAGTGAACTTTACCCACCAACATCTCAATAGGGTACTCCTCAAACTCTGAATATAGCGATTGGGTCATCACAGCATTATCGATGATAAATGGCTCTTCAAAAAAACCATCGATAACTTTGTTCTTAAGCGACGTCAGTAACTCACCTTCTTTAGCATGCTTAATTATATTATCTGCAAATTCAGGCTTCGCTAAAATAGGTTCCAGCTCTTCACCAAAATAACCACCGCGCAGAATTCCTAACCTAAAACCGCGCTTAAACAAATCTTCCATATTTCGGTACTGTAGCGTTTGCGACTCGCCTTTGCGTACAGTTAGCACTAAAACTTCATCGCGGTAAGATGTTGAAAAACGAGCGAACTCACTTCGTTCTGAGGTAATCGATGCTCTTCCCATTAGATCAATATCACCAGACTCAATGGCGGCAATACTCTCTTTCCAGTTGAGATTGATAAAGTTTACCTGGCAGCCCATTTCGTTGGCCACCCACTCAGCCAATTTAATTTGGGCACCGGTTGGTTTATTTTTGGCAGGGACCATAAAAGGCGGAAACTCGGTCCAAGCGTATTTTAATTGGCAGGTTTCTTCAGAAGTGACAGGATCGAGCGAATCAGCTTGAGCGCTCCCCATTGCATACCATGAGGTTAAACATAGAAGTGACACCAATAACTGCTTTATCATTAAATTCTTCTATTTGGAGAGCCAAACTGGCTAATTACTTAATTTAGCTGGTAATAATCTAACAACCCTGACTGATAATGGCCCTTAATAGGGCCACTACATAGCAGTATTTACGAAAATCTCATATTTATCAAATTTTTAACAACGACACCCCGTCAAACGTGCTTTGTTACGCTCAAGACTGCGGTTTCATATGAGGAAATAGAATAACATCTTTAATGGTCGGCGAATCAGTAAACAGCATCACCAATCGGTCAATGCCAATTCCTTCACCAGCCGTCGGCGGTAAGCCGTATTCTAATGCGTTGATGTAATCATCATCAAAATGCATAGCTTCATCATCACCAGCGTCTTTTTCTTCCACCTGTTTACGGAAGCGAGCGGCTTGGTCCTCGGCGTCATTCAGCTCCGAGAACCCATTGGCGATTTCTCGGCCACCGACAAAGAACTCAAAACGGTCAGTGATAAAGGGGTTATCGTCGTTACGACGTGCCAACGGTGATACTTCCCAAGGGTACTCTGTGATAAAGGTTGGTTGAATTAATTGGTGCTCAGCAGTCTCTTCAAATATCTCTGTGATATATTTTCCTGCACCCCAAACACCCTCGACCTCAGGTTCCTTGACGTGCAGTTGTTTAGCATAGGTCCGAATTTGTTCAAAGTTTTCTTCAGGGTTTCGGAAAACATTTTCGTCGAATTCGGGATTATATTTTAGTATTGCATCAACCATCGATAGACGCTCAAACTTTGAGCCAAAATCATAACTCACTTCTTCCGTTACATTTCCGTCTGCATCTTTCGTCGTATTAACAACGGTTGTCGTGCCCAGTACATCGTGTGCTACGGTGCGCAACATTTCTTCGGTTAAGTCCATTAAATCGTTGTAATCCGCATAAGCTTGATAAAACTCTAGCATCGTAAATTCTGGATTATGACGAGTCGATAAACCTTCATTTCTGAAATTTCGATTGATTTCAAAAACGCGATCGAACCCACCAACGACCAAGCGTTTCAGATATAACTCAGGCGCAAT
The DNA here is from genome assembly GCF_007004765.1 of Aliikangiella marina. Classification (GTDB taxonomy): domain Bacteria; phylum Pseudomonadota; class Gammaproteobacteria; order Enterobacterales; family Kangiellaceae; genus Aliikangiella; species Aliikangiella marina. The sequence continues at coordinate 851,684 of NZ_VIKR01000002.1, read as the reverse complement.
CCGCAAGAACATATCGATGTCCATCGCGTTGTGATGGGTAACAAAAGGACGCGCCACCGCACCACCAGGAATAACTTGTAGCATTGGCGTTTCCACTTCCATAAAGTTTCTATCAACCAAGAAGCGTCGGATTCCCTCGACTACTTTACTTCTTACTAAGAAGTTTTTACGAGTTTCTTCATTAGTAATGAGATCAACATAGCGCTGGCGATACTTCGTTTCCTGATCTGCAAGGCCGTGAAATTTCTCGGGCAGTGGCCTAAGCGATTTAGTCAACAAATAATACTCGTCCATCGCCACATACAATGCGCCTTTACCTGACAATTTAAGCTGGCCTTTAACACCGATAATATCGCCGATGTCCAAGCCCCCCCAATTGTCCTTCATCGCTTTTTGCACGTCTTTTGTCGCATAAGCTTGTATTCGTCCTGTCATATCTTGGACAACAAAGAAAGGTCCTCTTTTAGCCATGACACGGCCCGCGATGCTGACGATCTTGTTAAGTCCTTCGATAGACTCTTTGTCTTGGTCGCCAAATTCATCCTGTAAATCGTTAGCGTAATTCTCCGGTTTAAAATGGTTTGGATGACCATTTGAATCACACTGCTTTCGGATGGTTTCTAGCTTCGCTTTTCTTTCAGCGATGAGCTTGTTGTCTTCAGCACTTGTGGTTACTTCAGGGTTGTTAGCATCATTACTCATAATTTCAATCTTCTTAATCGTTTTTAATTCTTAACCGGTTGCTTGCTCTTAACTCTCTCACATTAACTATAATTGATTACTGCCTAGCAAAACATGACGAAATGGCACTACACCAATTTACTTTTAATTACGTTATAGACCTGCTTTTAGACTTTCTTCGATAAACCCGTCTAAATTACCGTCTAACACGGCCTGAGTATTAGTGGACTCATAGCCGGTTCTTAAATCTTTTATCCGAGACTGATCAAGTACATAAGAGCGAATCTGACTTCCCCATCCGATGTCAGATTTAGCATCTTCCATTTGTTGCTTCTCTGCATTCTGTTTTTGTACTTCAAGTTCATACAATTTGGCTTTTAAAAGCTTCATCGCTTGATCTTTGTTTTTATGCTGCGAACGATCATTTTGACATTGAACGACTGTATTTGTTGGCAGGTGGGTAATTCTTACTGCCGAGTCGGTTTTGTTGACATGCTGTCCGCCGGCCCCACTCGCGCGATAAGTATCGATTCTTAAATCGGCTGGATTAACTTCTATCTCAATATCGTCTTTCACTTCTGGATAACAAAAAACACTCGCAAAACTCGTGTGCCTGCGATTGCCGGAATCAAACGGCGACTTTCTTACGAGTCGATGAACGCCAGTCTCAGTGCGAGTCCAACCAAACGCATAATCACCTTGTACATAGATTGTCGCACTTTTAATTCCAGCGACTTCACCGTCGGAACACTCAATCAACTCAGCTTTAAACCCGTGATCTTCACACCACCGTAAATACATTCGTAGCAGCATGTTCGCCCAGTCTTGTGCTTCTGTTCCGCCAGAGCCTGACTGAATATCGATATAGGCATTTTCGGTATCCATTTTACCGCTGAACATACGCCGAAATTCTAATGTCGCTAAATCCTTATCTAAATCATCAAGGTCTGAGACGAGTTCATCGACGGTATCCTGGTCGTCCTCGTCAACCGCCATTTGCAATAAATCATCGGCATCATTGAGCCCGGCATCTAACTTATCAATGGTGGTTACAACGATTTCTAAACCCGATCTTTCTTTGCCAAGCGCCTGCGCGCGGTCTGGTTCGTTCCAAATCTCAGGTAGTTCTAGCTCTCGCTCGACTTCGACTAACCGCTCTTTTTTGGTATCGTAGTCAAAGATACCCCCTGAGCGAAATTTTTCGCGCTTGGAGTTCCTTTATTCTTTCACGGATAGATGTGACTTCAATCATCGCTGTTTCGGTGGTTGTCAGATAGTATTAAAGGCCGGTATTCTACTAAAAGTCGAGCTAATAGCCTAGTATCTGTTGGCAGATATCCAAGTTTAAGCATACTAAACTGGAATAAAACCTCGGGAGTAAAACCATGCAGCAAAAATTAAAATGCTTAATCATCGCAATTTCTTCGCTTGGCATCGTTTCTTGCGCCAGCGTGCCGCCTGAAAAAGTCGATGAGCGACTACGAGCATGGCAAGGACTGCATATTGACCAACTAATTACTTATTGGGGTTTGCCAACCAAACAAAGCCAAGTAGAAGACAAGCGCTACGCCGAATGGATCAACAAAAGTAGTGAACCAGGCAACGCCTCGGTGTCAATAGGGACAGGAAGCAGAAGCAGAAATAGCGCGATAGGCATTGGATTAACTTTGTTCGATTTGGGTGGTACCGACGATGCTTGCAGCCGACTGGTGACCTATAGTCCAACGGGAACTGTAACTCAAATTAGCTGGCAAGGAACCAATAATTACTGTTTTGAAGTCACTCCAGATTTTCAAAAAGTGATGAAACAACAGAAAAACTAAGCGCCAATTTCACCACTCTGGTTATTGAGCAATCCGACAAAGTTAATGCGCTATCAACTCTTTTCGCTGAACCAATTCTGTAATTTTTTTACCACAGGTTGATTCGCTTCAGGAAATTGATAGTTCGCTAATTCCGGCCAAGCGACCCACTTTATGGCTTGCCCTTCTAACCCTTCAGGCTCTCCGGAAAAAGCTTCTGTTAAGAAAAAGTTTAACGAAACACTTTTCTCAGGGTAATCAAAATCGATTCGCTCAAACAATTGTGGTGCTTCGATTCGGATGTTGATTTCTTCGGCTATTTCACGAACTAACGCCTCTTCATGAGACTCCCCAGTTTCGATTTTACCACCAGGAAATTCCCAATAGCCCCCTTTATGTTTATCTAGCGGGCGACGGGCAATAAGCACATGATCGTTTTTTACAATGACTGCCGCAACAACTTGGATATGCTTCATACTGATTATCGACATTTCTTTTGGAAGTTAGGAGCTTAAAACAAAAAAGGCAGAATGATTCTGCCTTTTGGTTGGTAATACAAGTTAAATCTAATTTAATTTACCATGACACTGTTTGTACTTCTTTCCAGAGCCACAAGGACACGGTGAGTTACGACCAACTTTTTGTCCCTCGCGAACATAAGGCGTTTGCTGCGCGGTTTCGTTTTCTTGCGGAGGCATAGCACTACCTTGCTCATGTTGATACTGGACACCCTGAGATTGAGCTTCTCGCCTGCGCTGCTCTTCAACAGCATCCACGTCATCAGAATCTCTAACTTGGACTTTTGAAAGTAGAGAAATAACGTCGTACTTGACGTTTTCTAACATCTCTGCAAACAATTCAAAAGCCTCGCGCTTGTACTCTTGCTTAGGGTTTTTCTGAGCATAACTACGTAGGCCTATTCCTTGACGAAGGTGATCCATAGCCGCCAAATGCTCTTTCCAATGACTATCAAGATGCTGCAGCATAATCGACTTTTCAAAGTGACGAATCACAACGCCACCCACTTGCTCTTCTTTCGCTTCATACTCCGCAGCAAGCTTCTCAATAATCTTGTCACGCAAAGTTTCTTCGTGAAGCGAATCATCTTCATCTAGCCACTTTTGGATCGGTAAATCAATTAAGAAGTCACTCTTGAGTCTCTCTTGCAACCCTTCAACGTCCCACATGTTCTCGATACTTTGCGGTGGAATGTATTGAGCAAAAACATTGGAAACAACATCTAAGCGTAGCGAACGAACCGTATCAGAAATGTCATCCGTGGACATGAGCTCGGCTCGTTGCTCATAAATAACTTTACGTTGGTCATTCGCGACATCATCATACTCAAGCAGATTCTTACGGATATCAAAGTTACGTCCTTCGACTTTACGCTGAGCATTTTCAATCGCGCGGGAAACCCATTTATGCTCAATAGCTTCACCTTCTTCCCAACCCATTTTTTGCATCATTGCAGCCATGCGATCCGACGCAAAGATTCTCATTAAATCGTCTTCTAGCGATAAATAAAATCGACTTGAACCTGGATCGCCTTGACGGCCAGAACGACCACGCAATTGGTTATCGATGCGGCGAGACTCGTGTCGCTCGGTACCGATGATTGCTAGCCCACCTGCCTCTAAAACTTTGTCGTGACGTTCTTGCCACTCTTTGGTCGCCTCAGCGATTTGTTCATCTGACGGATTATTGAGTGCATCTAAATCGGCTTGCAGACTTCCACCCAAGACGATGTCAGTACCACGACCGGCCATATTGGTCGCTATCGTCACAGTACCCGGTCGACCCGCCTGAGCAATAATTTCAGCTTCTTTTTGGTGAAACTTAGCATTAAGTACTTGGTGTTTAATTTTTTTCTGCTTGAGGACTTTAGAGAGTATTTCTGATGATTCAACAGAAGTTGTACCCACCAAAATCGGTTGCCCTTGCTCTCGACGTTGCAGAATATCTTCGATGATCGCTGTATATTTTTCTTGCTTGGTTAAGAAAATTAAGTCACCCAAATCCTTTCGTAGCATCGGCTTATTGGTTGGGATTACGATAACTTCCAATCCATAGATTGAGTTCAACTCAAAAGCTTCGGTATCAGCGGTTCCAGTCATACCAGAAAGCTTTTCGTATAAACGGAACAGGTTTTGGAATGTAATAGACGCGAGCGTTTGATTTTCATTTTGGATATTAACGCCTTCTTTAGCTTCAACCGCTTGATGTAAACCATCTGACCAACGACGCCCAGGCATCGTACGACCGGTATGTTCATCAACAATAACGACTTCGCCATCTTTTACGATGTAATCAACATCATTTTTAAATAGAACATGGGCTCGTAATGCGGCGTTAACGTGGTGTAACAATGATATCGATTGCGCGCTGTAAAGCGATTGACTATCACTGAGAAGCCCAGCTTTAGTCAGCAATTCCTCAACGTGTTCTTGGCCACGCTCACTCAAATAGACCTGCTTGGCTTTTTCATCAACGGAGTAGTCTCCGCTTCTCTGATCTTCGTCATCTTCAAGTGGTTTCAATTCTGGGATAAGTTTGTCGATTTGACGGTAAAGATCTGAACTATCTTCCACAGCACCGGAGATAATTAATGGCGTCCGCGCTTCATCGATTAAAATCGAATCAACTTCATCAATAATGGCATAGTGCAAATCTCTTTGGACTTTATCTTCCGTCGCAAAGGCCATATTGTCGCGTAAATAATCGAAGCCAAACTCATTGTTGGTTCCGAAAGTGATATCACAGGCGTAAGCCGCGCGTTTTGTTTCAGTGTCTTGCCCCGACAATATAACCCCAACCGTTAGGCCTAAAGCCCGATATAGAGGTCCCATCCACTCAGCATCACGCGAAGCAAGATAGTCGTTGACCGTGATGATGTGCACACCTCGGCCTGTGAGCGCATTGATATAGGCAGCCAGCGTCGCAACAAGCGTCTTACCTTCACCGGTGCGCATCTCGGCTATTTTGCCTTGATTGAGTACCATTCCACCAATAAGCTGAACATCGAAATGACGCATATTCAGCACTCGCTTACCCGCTTCTCTGACTACCGCGAAGGCTTCGTCTAGAATATCATTTTGAGTTTCGCCATCCGCCAATCGCTGTTTGAATTTCTCTGTCGCTTGCGCCAGCTCTTCATCAGATAACTTGGCAACTTCTTCTTCGAGAGCATTGATTTTGACAACTCGTTTGTTGAGCTGCTTGATAACGCGTTGATTTCGACTACCAAATACTTTGGCAAGGATATTCCCGAACATGGGCACTAACTTCCTGATATTCTTATTGGTTTAATAAATTTCTAACCTGGACTCAGCTCAACTAGAAGAAAAACCGATTAGTCAAATTGACCTGACCAGGGTATCTACTTTACTTGGTTAAAATGAACCGCGGAATTGTACCTTGTAAACCGCTGCAAAACTACCGCTAATCCATATTGCTAGCCTCTATTTATGGGGACAAAAGCCCAAATCACAACAACTAACCGGCATTTTTATAGAATTTTGCCATTCTCGGTCGAGTTGATTACAGTTAGCTAGCAATTGACCTAATCATATTGAGACCGGAGATAATGAGCGAATCACCATGGCGTAAGGATTTTCCTGCACTGAGTAACAAACAACTGAGTTATCTTGATTCCGCTTCAAGTTGCCAAACACCTCAAATCGTCATTAATGCTATTCACGATTATCTAACCAATGGGCATGGAAATCCTCACCGAGGCATGTACTCATTTAGTGAAAATGCCGAAAAACTCGTGAGTCAGTGTCGGGCTGCCGTTGCGAATTTGGTGAACGCTTCACCAGAGCAGGTAGCGCTGACCAAGAGCACCACCGAGTCTCTCAACTTAGTTGCTCATGGCTTGAAAAATAATATCAAAGACGACCAAACGATCGTTGTCACCCAAACCGAACATCATGCCAATTTACTACCTTGGCAGCGGCTAAGCCATTTAACAGGCGCCAAACTTATTATGATTCCAATCGATGAGCGCGGAGAAATTAGTCAGAGCTGGCTCAATGAGTCTACTTTTAAACATTGCGCGGTACTCGCCTGCAGCCATGTTAGCAATCTAACTGGAGTGACTAACCCAATCGAACGAATGATTAAACTGGCAAAATCACAGGGCGCCATTACTGTGGTAGACGGTGCACAGTCTATCGCCCACCAGCAAATCGATTTTAGCGCGATTGATTGTGATTATTTTGCTTTTTCTGGTCACAAAATCTACGGCCCACCCGGTATCGGCTGCTTGATCACTAAACACCCAGAATATATCGAACCACTCACGCTTGGCGGAGGGATTGTCAACCGAGTCACTAACCATGAATATTATCTTACCGATAGAATCGAAAGACTCGAAGCTGGTAGCATCAATATGTTAGGCGTTGCCGGCTTGGTTGCCTCGCTCGATTATTTTGCTGCAATAGACAGAGAGCAACTGCAAAACCATGAACATGGGCTACTGCAACAAGCCAGAAAAATCATTGACGCTGAAAATTTCAAAGAAATATCCCACCCACATAGCGGCAACATTCTTACAATTGCCAGTGACACCTTTCATTCACATGATGTTGCTTCAGTTTGTGCCGAAAATAACGTCGCAGTAAGAGCAGGACACCACTGCGCTCAACCTTTCCTTAATGCATTGGGGTTTAAACATTGTGTACGAATTTCCTTTGGCATTTACAATGATGAGTCGGATATCATTCGTTTACAAAAAGCATTGAGCCAAGTCGCACAATTTTTAGCCTAGCCGATGCAGCAACGCTGACTCATAGATTTTGTCCATATCATTTATTGCTAATTCATATCCGAAGATGAGAAGGTGGCTTGCTAGTCTAATTTACCGTAACATCCTGCTACCTTGCTGCTTCCAATGATCGTATCGGCCACCCGTTAATGACTTATTCAAACCATCAATTTAAATTGGGATTAATCTTCATATCGACTGCAGTAATTTTCTGGGGCGTTTTGCCAGTAGCATTAAAGGTTTCCGGTGGGTTTATCGATGCAATTTCACTGACCTGGGTCAGATTTTTGATCGCCTTAGTCTTCAGCCTGGTGAGTCAATGGCTGGTGGGACAACTGGGACAATTTAAACTGTTAACGTTTAAGCAATGGGCTATCTTATCGATCGCTGGCGTTTTTCTTATCACAAATTACGTCACTTTCGTTTGGAGCCTCGATTACTTGGGTCCCGGAGAAGCACAACTCAATTTCCAAACAGCCCCATTTTACTTGGCTTTAGGCGGGCTAATATTTTTTAAAGAGCGTATTTCCGGGATACAAGCAATCTTTTTTAGTTTTCTCGCTTTCGGCCTTTTATTGTTTTTTCACAAAAACATCACCGGCATCGGGTATTCCACAAACATTATTTGGGGAATCATATTCGTTCAACTGTCTTCATTTTGTTGGTGTGTATACGCACTGATGCAAAAGTGGCTTAACCAAGTGTTATCGCCAGCCAACATCCTTTTATTCATCTTTGCGTTAGGTGTGATCATATTATTTCCTCAATCGCGATTAACAGAATTACATCGATACAGTTTCGAGCAATATTCAATATTACTTTTTTGTTCCATTAATACCATCATCGCTTACGGTTGCTTTGCTCAGTCAATGAAATATTGGCGTGCGGTAGAAGTCAGCGCGATGATTGCATTAACACCAATAGCAAGCTTTGCTACTGCCATGCTTGCAGCTTATATGGGATGGTGGCCAGAGATAATCACCTTTCCAGCAATCGACTTAGTAAGTTGTTTAGGTATTGTATTGGTGGTCACGAGCGCAGCTTGCGTCCAGATCTGGAATCGTCAACCCGTTAAAACACAGCAAGATGAAAAGTCCGACATCAAATAATATCAAACTGATGGTCAATAGTGGATGGCGACCCACACAATAACAGACTTCACAACTAGCGATTGGACGCTGACTCTCAACCACTAATTATTGATTCAGTCGCTGAAGCCGGTTAAGAGTTTAATTGGAAATTTCTAGGATCGAGTTCTGCTTCTATCTGAAGCACTTTGATAAAGGTACAAAGGTCATTTTCGGCCGCATCTCTGGTTGCAAACGGGCCATTCATTTTACCACCGCGGATTTTGTAAAAAAAACCACGACCGTTGGTTATGATTCGGTTACTTTTCGAAAAAGTCGCGTTTAGCGGGTCACTTTTTCGATATAATGCACGACTCACTTTAAAAATCCTTTTATTTCGTTACTCGTATATCATAGCGATCTTTGCCCCCAATTGGCATGGCAAATATCTCTTTAGCTTGTAAGTTATTTCTCACAAATCAAAGCATCGTCTGACTTTGATTCATTTCTTTATAAGTTTATTAATCAAGTTTTTCAAGTGGCAATTTGCACACTTTTTATTGATAAACCTTGGATTTGGGTTAAACAAGCAATATTAATGTCATTCGATGAATTGCCCACGAAAACCGCTATTTCAGCGATTTTGTCAGCTTTTCAACCGAATGACCGATTCGAGCCTATCAGTCAGTTCAAACAAGCTATTTTTTCTTTAAATACAATCGGTTATACAAGAAATCGGAAGGTACAAATTGTTTCGTGGACTGCTTGGAGATTTCAATGCTTAGCGAACCACAAATATTTACCTTTTAATCTCATATCCGAATGGTTTTAAAGGTCGCTTCAGTGACTGATAAAAACTGTAAATTTTCGTAATGGGCGAGTTTTGATAACACGCTGCAGCAAACTAGAATAGTAAGGAAATATTTTTCAGATAACACCGTTCGTCAAGCAAAACAGTCGACTGTCAAACTTTACTGAGTGATGATTCAGGTGCAATGATTTCGATGCAATGATTTTACTCTTCAAAGGCGAGTCGCTTTTAATTAAACAAAAAGCGACATCGCCTGACGAGGTCTGCCTCATTTGGCTCGTAGCTCCTCTTCGATTTTCTCAATAAACACTTCAATAGGTTGAGCACCTTTGATCATGCGACCATTGACGAAGAAGACTGGTGTTGAGGAAACGCCAACTCGCATTCCTTCTGCTATGTCAGATTGGACTTTTGCCGCATATTTTCCACTCGATAGGCAGGTATTGAACTGTTCATAATCGAGACCAATTTTTTTGGCCTTGTCCTTTAAAGCGCCGACCGACAAATTCTTAATGTTTGCAAACATTTCATCATGGAGCTTCCAAAACATTTCATTACTCTGCATTTTTGCACAAACTCCGGCCTCTGCAGCTTTTTGAGCATTTGGGTGAAAGTTTAACGGAAAATGCTTGTAAGCAATTTTGATTCTATCGCCGTAACGCTGATTGAGTGAACGGATAACGTCCGTTGCTTTTGCACAATAAGGACATTCAAAGTCCGAAAACTCCACGATCTCTACTTTTGCATCTTTGCCACCTAAATAAGGCGCGTCGCCAGCCTTAACATCAAATCTTGGTTCTCTCGGTTTTGCCAAACTAATTTGCACGTCGTACTTATTCGCTTGTTCGAAAAACCACGCGTCAATTTGACGCATATAATCTTGACTTTCTAAGTATTGTTTTACTTCTGCTTTTAAGGCGTTATTTATTTTTGACTCGTCGATATTTCTTTGCATGATAAAGTTCATGACATCAAAATCGGTAATGTTTTTAGGTTTTACCACAAACAACGCGATAAACTCGTTTTCATCCATACCTTTACTTCTGGGATCAAGTTTAACCAGCTTAGAGATTAAAGCCTGCTTTAAAAGCCCCATGCGAATTTGATAAATTTTTTGCTCTGCCTCATAAATCTCCATTTGATTACCACCTTGGAGCATTTCCAAGGTAATTTTTTCACCATTTATCGTCGCAATGCTTTCCTCATGCGCAACTACCGAAGAGGTAACAAATAAACAAATGGCCAGTCCAAATGAGACAAGCAGCTTAAATGAATGCAATTTCACTGATTACTCCAGATTCAAGGTCTTTCAAATTCGGTTTCTAACAAGGGATGAAAACTCCGTCTGCACGATACTAGTAATGACCGGCTGATTCAACAAATTGTTTCAATCTTTGCTAGACCATTTTTGATGCGTTGCAGATTGTCTCAGCCTGGGTAGGTTGATTGCGGTTCACGCTCGAGACTATTGATAACCTATTGAAAATTAGTAAGGAAATTAAACTTAAGATTAAGTTAAGGATTGTTTCTTGTTTATTTTTGGGGACCATGTCGATGCGCTTTGCCACTTAGGCAAAGGCGCTAACCAGTCTGTCAGGGTAATAGAATGTGAGCTATATGCTTAATTAAATTGTCCAACATACTCAGAAATCAAGGCCCGTTTCTGCGGATCTTCGTCCATAAAAAATACTTTGAGTATCGCCAAGTTGCTATCGGGACGCTCTTCATTACTTTTTAGCATTTGTACGAAACCATTCATCCGAACAATCTTTTGCTCATCTCGGCGACTAAATTCTAAGTCCAAGGAGACTTGTTCTAACAAAGTCGGCATAAAAGTACTTGCCTTGAATACTCCGAGCATACTTTTGAGGTCGAGTTGTTTCAGCGCGCATTTGATTTCGCCACTCGATGTTCTAACAATTGCCGCACCTTTTGGCAACGGCTTTTTGGGTAGATTTTTAACCGGCGATTCATTCGCTTTCGGCACTGCGGAAGAGTGTGCCGTTAACACAGCCAGCGAATCCCCTCCTCTGCCCGTTGGTGGTTTACTCAACAATGCACTCTCAGGAACCTGAATTCCATGCTTCTTGAAAGCTCGGTGAATTTTTTCTAAAAATTGTTTATTGTTAAATGGTTTAACTAAATAGTCGCTAACTTTTGCTTCGATGGCCTTTATCACAAACTCTTTATCACCCCGACTGGTCACCATGATGAACGGCGTATCAAGCATATTTTCTTGGGTTCTTACCCAACGCAGTAATTCTTCTCCACTCATCTCTGGCATTTCCCAGTCACATAAAATAAGGTCGACAGGTTGCCTTTTGAGGAGCGTCATTCCGGCTTGCCCGTTCACAGCGTCAAAAATTTTTGCCTCAGGAAAATTCTGACGTACAAATTTTTTGATCAAATCTCTGATCATAGTTGCATCATCGATCACAGCAATTTTTAAAACGGCCATAGCAGTCCTATACAAACAGTTGGTCAGGGCGAGGGACTGCCTCAAGTTTTTATGTCAATCCCTCGATAAGGCGCGCAAATACACCTTTCTAGCTATGAGTGTAGTCGATTATTGACTATTTCGCGTAGAACAACGACCCGATCAGACTGGCACAATTGACCGCCAATACTCATTTGCCAATCACTTACAAGTCCTTTTTAAAACAGACGATTTTATCAACCTCAAGATAACCAAGATTTTTATGCGCTGAGATACTCACCTGATTACTTGTCTCTGTATCACTGGCTATCTGTCGATATCCACAAGAAACAGCCCAGGATTCTGCATTCGCCACAAGCATCGCCCCAATTCCTTTTCTACGATAGCCAGCATCGACATACCAACCTTCAATGTATGGAATCGAGCCTTGCAAGCATCCCTCGGCATAACTTCTAATGCTCAATTCGAGAAACCCTACCAAAGTGCCAGGTTCCTTTTCAGCGACAAAAACACGTGAATGATTATCCGAAGATTGCTCAAAATATTGGGTAATCTCATCCGGATTGTCTTCCACTGAATTTGGCCAAAGATTATTTCGCATCCGTAACCACTCTTTGACGTCAGAGGACTTAACACTTCTCACTAGCATGCGCTGCTCCAAAGTAAATTTCTTGCTGGTTAATATTACGCCGGTTTTTAGAATATTTAAAAACGTATATCAACTGCAATGTCCTTTAAGAAATTATCCATGTTGTCAACGGTATTTAGATAGGAAACAACATTGCGATTGCTGCTTCAAATATCACGATAAGCGACAAGTTAGAGTTATTCTAGAGGGTTATTAGTAAGTTAAAAAAAAGGCCTTCTTGTGAAGGCCTAAGAGGGGATTAAACTTTTTGGAGGTAAAATGTTATAAATCGATCCCATCGAGCTCAGCAACATCCCACACCAGTTGGGTTAAGTTGCCTTGGATCTCTTGCAACTTTTGGTTGATGTGTTGGTGAACCGCCGCATCTTTAGGCGACAGAATCTCACAATTCTTAGTATAAGTAATAAACTCATCCAATTTCGTGTAAACGTCAGCCAAATGGTTGGGGCATTCGCAATAAACGTCACTCTTATGGTCAAGCAGCTTACCTACCTGAATTTTATTCAATGACGATTTGGGCTGCGCATTACTCTCGACTTCAAACCTTTCTGGACGCAACGTCTCTTTCACGATATCAAGATCGAATCCCTCATCGATCGTTTCAATATGCGAATCAGACAGTCGCTTGGCGATCTCCGAAGGTAGTGGCGTTTCGCTGAACACGATTAATGGTAGCTGGCGTTTAAACCCAAGCTTAATGGTGTAGATCAATTCCTCGATCTCAGCGTCGACTTTGTTGAATGAAAGCACCACGCCGTTAACGATCGCACTCTCGCTTTCTACAAGGTCGGCCAAATCAATCAATTCGTCGAACACTTGATAACGGATATTGGTTCTTGACTGGAACACGAGGTGTGATAATTTCTTGCCATAAATCAGCACTCTGCGCTTTTTAGACTGGCTACTGCCGCCTTCGCTAGGTGATGATTCGTTCGATTTGAGCTGTGCAAGTTCATTGATTGACAGATGAGCAACGTCAGAAATCTTATATCCAAGTTTAAGCACACTCTTTATCATCTTTAGCTTTTCGATTTCGCCAGCTGGGTATTCTCTGCGTCCCGAGGCGTTACGTTGAGCAAGATTTAAATCATAGCGCTTTTCCCAAGCTCTCAGCGTGTGAGTTGAGACACCAATGATACGCGCTACCGTTCCGATGGAAAAACTTTGATTGTCAGATAACATAACCGATACACCTATTGCTTGTTGTATCTATAGTTACGTCGTTTGTCTAAAAGTGGATCATCGTTCAAATCAAGAAAAAATCGCTTATAACCCTTATAAAACAAGGGGATATTCAAAATCGGCCAAAATTTCAGTTTTTCTGTCTAAGATTCTGGCAACTTTTGTATCAACTTGCTGCAGGTAGACACGATTGATACAAAATCATTGAATCAATCAAAACGCTCATTCACAGCAGAATAGTCTCGTGAAAACACGACTAATAATTAGACAAGAAATTGTTGGAAGCCACTGTTTTCAATCAATTTATGGTCATCCTCTCGCTCCCTTAGCGAATCTTAGTTGTTAACGAAAAACAAATAATGTCTTCAACGTTATTCTGTTTATTGCGATTTATTACGATCAACACTAAATGGATACTTACATCTTGTATAACATTTTGTATAACATTACCTTTAAGATGACAATTTGATCATTTATAACAGCTAACCGACTCGAAATAACAATTTTAATAAAAAGGAAACAAAAATATGGAAGAAGCTCGGCAACCATCGTATCCGCAATCTTCAGCGAGTGATTTTGTGGCCCCAATTACAAGTAGCGAAAGAATGGTCTCACTCGACCTTATTCGCGGCATCGCTATCTTGGGTATTCTCATCATGAATATTCAGTCCTTTGGGAATTTATTCGCCACTTATTTTAATCCAACAATCAATGGCGACTTTAGTGGGTTAAACCAAATCACTTGGTTTATCACTCACATTTTCTTTGAGCAAAAATTTTATACGATTTTCTCAATGCTATTCGGCGCAGGAATTGTTGTCATGGCAGAGAAGGCTTCAGCTAAGGGACTGTCCGCTGCCAAGTACCATTATCGCCGAAGCGTCTTGTTAATCCTTTTTGGATTGCTCCATGGCTATTTGATTTGGTACGGCGACATTTTAAATATTTACGGTTTGTTTGCGCTGATTGTATTTTTAATGTGGAAGAAGTCTCCGCGCTTTCAAATTGTATCAGGCCTAGTGCTTATACTTCTGCTGAGCGGTTTCATGCTGCTGGGTTATCTTGCTATGCCCGCAGAAGATGCAGCTCAGATGCAATCACTGTTTATTCCAAGCGAAGAAGTGATTGCTAAAGAAATTGCCGCTTATCAGGGTACTTGGTCTGAGAGTTTTGCCCAACGCATTGAAGCAATGGCTCACATGTTCTCTTTTATCGGATTTGGTATTTTCCGAATTACTGGCTGTATGCTGTTGGGTATGGCATTTTACAAACTCGGTATATTCAGTGCACAGCGCTCCAAACAATTCTATTGGAAGCTCATCTATTGGTGTCTTCTACCAGGGTTAGCAATGGCGACCTACAGTGCCTATGCGCTCAACCAAAGTGGTTTTTTAGACGCCAAGACAGTGCAAATGAAGTTAGCACAATACAATTATCTAGGAAGTCTGTTAATGGCAATCGGGTACATTGGCATGTTCAACTTATTTTTCTTAAGTGAAGGATTTAAGAAACTCAAGCAGCGACTGCAAGCAGTCGGACAAATGGCGTTTACGAATTACATTACACAATCGCTTATATGTACCAGCTTGTTTTATGGCTTTGGTCTGGGTTTGTTTAGTATGCTAAGTCGTTTTGAAATGGTTTTGGTGGCTATATTGGTTCTCGCCCTGCAAATGGTCTGGTCACCCTGGTGGCTGAAAAAATTTCGATTTGGGCCGTTAGAATGGTTGTGGCGATCTTTGACTTATTTTAAGCTTCAACCGATGAAACGTCATTAAGTGGCTTCAGTACAACTAGACACAGTCTGACCATTGCTCGGTCTGTTTTCACGCCACTTAACTTAATTTTGAGTGGCGTGCGCGTCTAGATAATCTTCAAGCTGGTGACACACAGCAACTAGCGTGTACAAGCAGTTTTCAATCCCCTTGTGATCAACGACGCCCTCATTGTTTACCTGATGTTCGATTGCCTCACATAAGCGTTTTAAAGGCATCGCCCCAATGGAGTCAGCTAATCCTTTCAATGTATGAAAAAAGCGGCCTAACGTTTCTTGAGATTCGACTTCGAGTAGCTTTTCTAAAGTACCAAGCGAACGATACTGTTGAACAAACATTTCTAGAACTTCGATAAATAATTGACGATTTCCATCCAAACTCTGTAACCCTCGATCAAAGTCGACCAATCGCTCACTATCGGGAGTTTCAATATCACGATTCAACATTAACTCCTCTTCGCTCATGGTATTAACTAGTTCTCTGAGTAAATTAGAGAGCATTCCCATAAGTGGCTTTTCATCTTTAAGCAGCCAAGACTGAATACATTGGTAAAGCGCATCAGGTTTGATTGGCTTGGAAAGATAGTCATCCATGCCAGCTTGTAAACATTTTTCCCGGTCGCCCACCATAGCGTGAGCGGTCATAGCCACGATAGGCTGCTCAACAACAAGCTGTTGTTCTCTGATAATTTTAGTTGCTGAGGGACCATCAAGTACTGGCATTTGAATATCCATAAATACCATATCATAACGTTGCTGTTTGAGTTTTTCGATTGCTTGTCGACCATTATCCGCACAATCGACTTTAATTCCCAATGAGCTAATCAGCTCGCTAGCAACTTGCTGATTGATCGCGTTATCCTCTACCACGAGAATATGTTTTGAGGCCAGCTTGGCCAATAATCGATGTCGTTCTTCATCACTTAAATCAACATCGGAAACTTTGGGTTTTCTAATCTCAAGACTGTTTAGTAACCCGTCATGTAACTCAGAGGGCGTAACCGGCTTTTCGATAATCGTATCGAAAATATTATAATCACTGGATGTGATGTGGGTGGACATAGCGGTCATTAACAATACATGTGTCTTGTCACTCGCTATCGTTTGACGCAGGTACGCACCGATGTCAGAAAACTCGGCGCCAGGTAGTGTCGCATCTACCATGATTAAATTAAATTGTTCAAAATCGATTTTACTAAGCCGCAATTGTCTTGGGCTGATATCTGATGCTAAATAAGGCATTGCTTGAATGCCAAAAGATTCAAGCATTCTTATCAAGGTAACTAAAGTTTCTGGATTATCTTCGATGACCAATACATTCAGTTGCTGCAAAAATGGTTTTTTATCTTGATATAAAACATCCGCCTGTAAATCATAATCAAGCATCAAGTTAAAACTGAAAACGGTGCCTCTTCCCAATGAGCTTGAAACATTGATCTCGCCCCCCATCAAATTGACGAGATCTCGACTAAGAGACAACCCCAATCCGGTACCACCATAGCGCCGAGTTGTGGTCATATCCGCTTGGGTAAAAGGCGTAAAAATTTTACTTATTTGTGCTTGAGTTAGTCCGATCCCTGTATCAATTACCGAGGCTTTAATCTCTACTTTCCCTTTGGATTTAACTCGCTTATCAAAATGCAGTTCGATAAAACCTTCATCGGTAAATTTGATCGCATTACTCACTAAATTGATTAGCACTTGTCTGACACGGAGTTGATCACCCAGCAGTTTAAAATCAATCGTTTCTAAATTAGACACAATGACTTCTAAACCTTTTTCATTCGCTTTCGGAGAGATAACGTTAACGACTTCTCGAACCACTTCCTCAAGATAAAAAGGTTTGTACTCTAGCTCTAGTTTGTTGGCCTCTATTTTAGAGTAATCCAAGATATCATCGATTATTCTGAGTAAAGCATTGGATGAACTCTGAATTTTATTAAGATAATCTCGCAACTTGGCATCCATCGACATTCCCAACGCGAGTCCACTCAAACCAATGATGGCATTCATGGGTGTGCGAATTTCATGGGACATATTGGCGAGAAACATGGATTTAAGTTCATTTGATTTAACCGCATAATCCATTTCAAGTTTAGCAATTTTCGACGCTTGATTAAGCTCATCAGCTTTAATTTTTTGTCGATAAAATAACAGTAGCAATCCCAGGGAAACTAATACATAGATTGTTTTCGCCCACCAGCTTAACCAGGGTGCAGCGAATACTTCTATTTCGATAGACGCTTTTTCTTTACTCCAAGTGCCATCTTGATTACTTGCAACTACTTCAAACACATAGGTGCCTGGATCAAGGTTAGTGTAAGTTGCGCGTCGATTATTGGCGTCAGTCTCGAGCCAGTTATCATTAAAACCTTTTAAATGGTAGCGATACTGATTGAAATCTGGCGCTGAGAAGTGAAGCCCTGAAAACTCAAATGAAAAGACATTTTGTTTGTGAGTCAAAGATATTTTATCGGTGACAACAATACTTTTAGTTAATGGCGAAGTCGGAGAAACCGCTTTAATAGTTTGCTCTTGATTGAATAACATCAATTTAGTAATCACCGGCTTGGGTGGTATTAAATCGTCGACAATTTCTGAAGGCAGAAATTCGGTTAATCCTGAGCTACTGCCAAAGAAAATACTTCCATTTTTCGCATGATGCTTCGCTCTAATAAAGTATCCTTGATCGATAACGCCCCTAACTGCGGAGAAGTGCTTAAATTCACTTCTATCAGCACTGAGTGAACTTACTCCATCGATAGTACTTATCCACAATACTTGCTGATCATCCTCAACGATTCCTCCAATTGCACCAATCGACTTTTGGTCATCATCAATGAGCTCGAAAGTCAGCGTTTCAAATGGCGAATCGCCTTCACCCAAGTGAACTTTACACAACCCTACCGCAGTCGCGATCCAATATTGTCGGTTCGCGTCTTTCAGAACGCCATTAATATTATTTCCGCACAATGAGCCGTCAAATTTACTATTTCGATAATAGGCAATGACTTGATTCAACGATGGATTATATAAATACAATCCATCGCCTTCGGTACCAACCCAAAGTCGTTGATCATTTTCGTAAAACAAATAGCCAATATGACTACTCAAAACCGATGCACCTTCACCGATGATCTGGGGAAAACGAGTAATGGTACCGGTGCTCTTCTGCAACAAGTTGACACCACCCCCTCGAGTCCCTATCCAAAGCTGATCGACTTCGCCATCAACAGTAAACAGTACCTGGTCAATTGCCAGACTATTATCATTGTCTTTAATGTTCCTAAATACATTGCTTACACCTGTTTTTATGTCATAGCGAAACAAACCATTTTTATCGGTTGCAATCCACAGAACATCGTCCGGATCGACCTGAACACCATTAATCCTTCCGGTTTTTTCTGCCGATATCTCGGGCGGACTTAACGTCTCGCCAGTTTGACGATTAAACTTGATAGCCCCTCTATCCCAAGCCGCCAACCAGATGTTGCCTGAACTATCTTCGGATATATCTCTGATGACCTGTAATGCATCATTAGCTTCGCCCCGTGCCCTTAAATGCTTATGGAACTGACTGGACTTAAAATCGATTTTATTAACCCCTCCGTTCCAAGTGCCAACCCAAAAAACGCCACTAAAATCTAGCATCAATGAAACCACTTCATTCTCATTAATATTGGAGCTTAAAGAGTCTTCAACGCGGTAGTTTCTCTTGCTGTGGTTATCAATATCGTACTTAAATAGCCCCGCATCGACCGTTCCAAACCAGAGCGTCGTTGGCGCCTCTTTGAGTATGGTGCTTACCGTGCTTCTGCCAACCTCATCGAAATCAAAATACTGATTGGCAGTTAAACTATCTTGATTAACCGTGAACAACCCAGCGTCCTCTGACCCAACCCATATCGTGCCTGAATTATCGGAATAGAGCGCTGTAATGCTGTTAGGTTTAATCGACTCTTGCTGCTTATTCTCAAATCTAATCGGCTTTAAGGTTTTTGAGGTTGTGTTGTACTGCATCAGCCCACCCACCCCATTCGAGCGAATTAATCGTGCATCTCCACTCGCTATCCATAAGTTATCAACCTCATCCAGCATCAAATCTGTTACGAATGGGTTGAATACCAAACCATCCAATTGCGCTAGTTGGGAATCGCTGTCTAGGTTGAGACGGCGCATGGTGAGATTCTTCAAGTCGACACTGGCAATACCGCCGCCACCGGTTCCGACCCAGAGTGTTCCAGACGAGTCTTCAGCTAACGCTGTTACCCGACCATGAGGTAACGAGCTTTCATCATCTACATCATGAGTAAAGCGAGTGAACGTCTCGGTATCGTAGTCGAATAAATTTAAGCCACCGCGTGTTCCCACCCAAAGTCGGTCGAAAGAGTCAATATGCAAGCTTAGGACGAAGCTATTCGATAGCGAGGATGGGTCATCTTGGACAAATTTATAATTTCTAAACTCGTAGCCATCGTAACGGTTAACGCCTTGCTGCGTCGCTAACCAAACGAAACCTTTGCTGTCTTGGACCATGTCAAAGACCGTCGCTTGCGATAACCCTTGCGCAGATCCTAAATGGGTAAATTCAATTCGTTGGAAGGAATGACCGGCGTTGCTCGGCATTGGACAGGACAACACTAAAACGAGACACCACCACGCAATAATACGGTGTATCTGGTCCTTATAAAATGTCAGTTCCGAAGCCTTGATAAACCTGTCCCCAATCTCAATTCAAAGCCATGAAGAGTTAGTTTTTATCAAGTTTTAGTATAGCTCAAGAATTAAACTATCGAGATATTCATAAAAAAGGGGCGGAAAAACCGCCCCTTTTGGTTATTTCATCGATTAAACCATTATTCCGCAGTTTTATTTGCCAAAAATAACCACGTTTCCAAGACTGAATCAGGATTAAGAGAGACCGAATCTATCCCCTCCTCCATCAACCATTTGGCCAAATCGGGATGATCTGAAGGACCCTGACCACAAATTCCGATGTATTTATTCGCTTTACGACAGGCTTGTATCGCCATGCTCAATAACTTCTTAACGGCCTCATTACGTTCATCAAAAAGGTGGGAGATTATGCCAGAGTCGCGATCTAGCCCGAGTGTCAACTGAGTGAGGTCATTTGAACCGATTGAAAAGCCATCAAAATGTTCAAGGAACTCATCTGCCAACAACGCGTTAGACGGTAACTCACACATCATGATAACTCTTAAGCCGTTTTCTCCGCGCACAAGACCATTTTTCGCGAGAAGTTTGATAACTTGCGCTGCTTCGTCAACGGTTCGTACAAATGGGATCATCACCTCAACGTTAGTCAGCCCCATTGTTTCTCTGACATGCTTAATCGCGCGACATTCGAGTTCAAAACAAGCTTCAAATTCCTCTGATATGTAACGCGAGGCACCTCTAAACCCAAGCATCGGATTTTCTTCCTCGGGCTCATACAAATGGCCGCCAACGAGGTTAGCGTATTCATTCGATTTAAAGTCTGACATTCTGACAATAACTTTCTCAGGAGAAAAAGCTGCGCCCAAGGTTGAGATCCCTTCTGCCAATTTATCAACATAAAAGCTAACCGGATCACTATATCCAGCCATATATTCAGAGATTGTTGCTTTAAGATCGTCATCTTCGAGTTGATCAAACTCTAACAATGCTCTCGGATGCACGCCTATCATTCGATTAATAATAAACTCTAATCTAGCCAGGCCGATTCCAAAATGGGGTAAACGCGCAAAGTCGAAAGCACGGTCAGGATTACCCACGTTCATCATTATTTTGAATGGTAATTCTGGCATATCACTGATTTCACTGTTATTGACAGAGAATTCCAATAAACCATCATAAATATTGCCGGTATCACCTTCCGAGCAAGATACAGTTACTGCCTGTCCTTGACCAATTTTGCTCGTCGCATCACCGCAGCCTACGACTGCCGGAATGCCTAACTCTCGAGCAATGATCGCCGCATGACAAGTTCGTCCACCACGATTGGTGACAATCGCAGAAGCACGCTTCATGATCGGCTCCCAGTCAGGATCTGTCATATCAGTGACCAAAACATCACCTTCTTTAACTTGCGCCATCTCTGATAAATCAGAAATCACTTTTGCCGTGCCTTTACCGATTTTTTGACCGATAGCACGGCCCTCTGCGACCACTGTGGAAGTCTCAGCAAGCACATACCTCTCGATGACTCTACTATCATCACGACTACGCACCGTCTCTGGGCGAGCTTGAACGATATACAACTGTCCATCAGCGCCATCTTTAGCCCACTCTATATCCATCGGTCTTTGGTAATGTTTTTCGATAATCATTGCTTGCTTGGCTAACTCAGCCACTTCGTCCGACGAAATACAAAATTGTTGTCGCTGCTGCATATCGACTTCGACAGTTTCTACTGATTTACCGTGGGCATCGTCATCGGTATATATCATTTTTATTGCTTTGCCACCGAGTGTCTTTCTGACAATTGCCGGGTTCCCGGCGTTAAGCGTGGGTTTATGAACATAAAATTCATCGGGGTTTACCGCTCCTTGAACAACAGTTTCCCCTAGACCATAAGCCCCGGTAATAAACACAACATCGTCGAATCCTGACTCAGTATCAATCGTAAACATAACCCCGGATGCGGCAATATCACTGCGGACCATCTTTTGAACCCCGGCACTCAAAGCGACTTCAGCATGCTCAAAGCCTTGATGAACCCGATAAGAAATGGCACGGTCATTAAATAATGAAGCAAATACTTCTTTAAGGGCCAATTTGACGTTTTCCCAGCCTCTCACATTCAGAAAGGTCTCTTGTTGACCAGCGAAAGAAGCATCGGGTAAATCTTCCGCGGTCGCTGATGAGCGAACGGCAACCGCAAACTCATCATTCGCATCACCCTTCAAGGTTAAGTAAGCCTTTTCGATTTCTGCCTCTAACTCGGGTTGGAATGGTGTATCAATAACCCACTGGCGGATTTTCTTGCCAACTTCGGCTAGTTTTTCGACATCATCGACATCAAGTTCTGCGAGTTCGGCTTGGATTTTGTCATGTAGACCACTTTGCGCCATGAAATCTCTAAAAGTTGACGCCGTTGTCGCAAATCCATTTGGGACACTCACCCCCATGTTGCTTAGATTGCTGATCATTTCGCCAAGAGAAGCATTCTTCCCTCCGACTCGATCAACATCGTTCATTCCTAGACCGTCGTACCAAAGCACATGTTCTTGCACAGCTATTTACTCCTGATTTGGGTTTTGTATTCTTTTCGGCTTTGGTTGTCGCGCCAAAGCCTTAAAAATGTCGCTAAATTTGCCGATATTCTTCCAGCATGTTTAAATTCGGCTATTAGAAAAGTCGTTATTCTACTGCAAGGCGCCAAAATATGAAACGGAAGGTGTTTTTTATCTCAGATCGAACGGGTATAACTGCCGAAATGTTCGGCCAATCTCTCTTATCCCAGTTCGAAGCGGTTGATTTTGAGGAATTGACCATTCCCTTTATCGACACTGTCGAAAAAGCGGAGGAAGCCTGTCGAATGATCAGCAAAGCAGAAGAAGAGACTCAGCTAAGACCGATCGTTTTTGACACTATCGTCACACCCGAAATACGCGCGAAAATTCAATCCAGTGGCGCTTTAGTACTCGATTTTTTTCATACCTTTATCGGTCCTCTCGAAACTGAGCTCGGTGAATCTTCAAGTTTCCGAGTGGGTAAAACCCATTCTTTGAGCAATGAGCAAGCTTACGATCATCGGATTGAGGCGGTTAACTTTGCGTTAAACAATGACGACGGCGTAACAACGCGCCATTATGCAAGTGCAGACGTCATTTTGGTCGGTGTATCGCGATGCGGAAAAACGCCGACATCGCTTTATATGGCAATGCAATTTGGTGTCAAAGCAGCTAACTACCCGTTTACCGAGGATGATATGGAAAAGCTGCGTCTGCCTCCCGAGCTAAAAAAGTTTAAAAACAAAATCTTTGGACTCACGATAAACGCTGCAAGGCTTCACGAAATTAGAACGGAAAGACGTGCTAATTCTCGATACGCCTCATTAAAACAGTGTCAATACGAATTGAGAGAAGTCGAATCGTTATATCGAAGAGAAAAAATCCCTTTCATCAATACAACAAGTCGCTCGGTTGAAGAGCTTTCGGCAAAAATATTAGCGGCGACAGGGATAAAAAGAAACGTATTTTAAAAATTAAGTCTCCCCAGACGACTCCGACTGAGAAGATGATTGATGCGCCCAGTATTTAACTTTTTCGATCAAAGTATCAGCTTTAACTGGTTTAGTTAGGTAATCATTCATCCCCGCATCGATGCACCTTTCGTGATCCTCTTTCATCGCGTTAGCTGTTAATGCAATAATTGGAATATCATTAAGCGACAGTCCACTGTCTCTTATCTTCTGAGTCGCCTCAATACCATCGAGTTCTGGCATCTGCATGTCCATTAATACAACGTCGAAAGATGTATGACTCAGCGCATCAACTGCTTTCTGGCCGTTGTCGACAAGCGTGACCTCTGCATCGATTTTTTTGAGAATGCCTTCGACAACCTTTTGATTAATAATATTATCCTCTGCAACTAATAACTTGATGGGCGAGTCATCTATCGATTTTTCAGCGGGCTGTCCATCTGCGCGCTGATTTTCACCTATCCCTTCAACCGCAGAACTATGATTATTGGTAACACTTAAATCGAGAGCTGTCACAATCTTGTTTTTAATATCAGAGCTAATCAACGGTCTTTTAAGCGATAAATCGATTCCAAGGTTATCAACTTCTTGTTGCGAATATTGATGTTCCGAAGAAATGAGTACTTTATAGTTAAATTGCCTCAAAAACTTTCTGGTTGCAGTGATATCCAGTGCATCAAGCAATACATCCTCAATGATCAATACATCATTTTGACTCGGCTCCTCGAGATAGGTCACTAGCTGCTCCTGAGAGGTAACTAGTTCGCAAACAGCACCGTCTTGAGTGAGCCAATTGGAACAAAAGCGGGCACTATTAATCTGTGAATCGGTAATTAACACTTTTATTCCTTTCAGTGGCAATGAATTGGAACGATTCGGCAGCGATGAGCTTTTTTTCATCGGCAGTGAAAACCAAAAACTGCTACCACAACCTGGCTCACTCTCACAGCCGATACTTCCCTTCATCAGGTTAACTAGGCGTTTACTGATCGCCAAGCCTAACCCGGTACCGCCATAATTGATAGCCGTTTGGCGACTTGCTTGTTTGAATGGAGAAAACAGTTTTTGCTCTACATCTTTCGAAAACCCGATCCCTGTATCTTTTATTTCAACCCGAAAGTTATCTACCCCGTCAACAACACTACAATTTAGATTTAATCTTATCTCGCCTTTCTCGGTAAATTTAAGTGCATTACTCAGTAGGTTCAAAATAACCTGACTAATCCGCCCTTCATCGGCATTAACTCGATAGTCCTTTTGTTCATCAAAGAAAAATAATAAATCAATATTTTTCTCCTGTGCCATCGGCGTCATCATTTTCAACAGCCGTTCGCAAGTGTCTTTTAAATTAAACGGACTATTAACCAGCACCATTTTGCCAGCTTCAACTTTCGAAAAATCAAGAATATCATCGATGATGGTAAGCAACGCCTCTGAGGAAGTTTTCGCAGTTTCAGCGTACTCGCGTTGCTCATGGTTAAGCGGGCTCTCTAACAATAAATTTGTCATGCCTATTACGCCATTCATTGGCGTTCGAATCTCGTGACTCATCATCGCTAAGAATTTCGATTTCGCTTCGCTTGCTTCTTCTGCTTTTCTTTTTTCTATCGCGAGCTGCTTGGTTCGCTGTTGAACCCTCTGTTCTAAAGACTCTCGCTCGTAGTTGAGCGATTCTTTAATTTCATTTTGATAGAAAAGCATTTGGTTATATGCACTGACTACAGTGCCTAATTCGTCGTTGTTTACTTTTTCTGCAGGGTGCGGTGAGCGAGAGCTTTTCATTTTATTGATAGAGGCAAGCAGTTTATTCAATGGGTCACCCACCGAATATTTAAAGCCGATTGTTACTCCCCAAGTGATTACCAGTAATACCAAAACAATTTGCACGGCCGTTTGTAAGATATCGTTAAGTATTTCCTGTTCTAACTGGTCTGTGTGAAACTCCAGCAATAACTCACCAATCTTTAATTGCTCATTGTTACGCAACACGAAGATAGGCTGTTCTACTTTTATCAAGCTAGAAGATTCAGGTTTACTGGCGCCAATTTCGGCAATCAGCACACCTTCTTCATCGACCACCGACGCATGTTGAAACTCAGGAAATACCTCGAAGCCTTTAAGAATATTGTCGATCTGCGATTCATTCCATTTCCAAATCGCATCGCTCAAAACATGACTTTGACTACTGGCAAGATTTTGTTGTTTGACTTTTAACTTGCTCAACGAAGTTTGAAAGTCTATAAATTTGAAAATACCAAAAAGTACGATAATGGCGATAAAAGTCACTGGCAACAGTCTCACTAGAAGACGATCGCGTACACTCAGATAACTTTTTTGAGACCGCTTAGTCATTTACCGCTCGTTTTGCATCACTCAGCCAATTCCTTTTGTTTGATTGTTCAACCCAATTATTCCATAGGAAGTCTAGTATAATGTTCAGCGTTTTGGGCCTACTTAGTGCGCTAATAAGTTCTTGTCTGCACTGAAAAATTATTTATTCTGATTAATTATAAGCCGAAATATTAAATCTGCCATGATAGTTGCTTAATTTCCCGAATCGGAAAGCAAATTGCCGTTTACTGTGATAAGCAATAAACGGCAATTTAAATGAATTAAGTTATTGTTTTTTATAAACAAAAATCGAGATAACGATGATTAATCCGTCGAAATATCGCCTTTGACATCTTTTATCGATAATCCGCCAGAACCAGACTCTAGCACGGTGAGCCCATTCTCTAGTTGCTTAACCCGAATATCGCCGGACCCATCGTCAATAGTCACATGACCCACAGCATTAATCACCGTAAGATCACCAGAACCATCTTCAATGCTCACTTTCCCCGAGACATCTTTAAGGTTAATTTCGCCCGAACCATCATCTATTTCTGTATCGGCGCCGACTTGGCTGATATCCAGATCGCCAGAGCCATCGTCTATTCGTAAGCTACCACCGATATTAGTCAATTCCACACTACCCGAACCGTCTTTGAGTTCGACGTCTCCAGCCAGATTACTTGCTTCGATATCGCCAGAACCATCTTTTATCCAAACCGATTCTTTGATGTCAGTAATTTTAATAAACCCCGACCCATCATCAATATCTAATTGTAAATTATCAGGTGTTTTAACAGTCAGATCGATACGCGGACTATCTCCCGCCCAACTCGACCAATTCTTGGTGTTAGCATCGGCGACCAAAATCGCGCGGTTACCACTTCGTTCAAGACTCAATTTGTAATACTCTTGGTCGACAACAATTACAGCTGTGACCTCAATATCTGTGCGCCCTGCTTCACCCTCGACTTTTAAAAACCCGGCACTTGCCTCGATATCTAGACGCTCTAAATCACTTGCCTCCAGCTTCAGCGTTTCAGTAGCTTCATAGTTAATACTATCGGCACGAACAGTTATACAGCCGCTTAAAACGAGTCCCGTCATGGATGCAAGGATCAATTTTTTAGAATCTAGCATGAGCTTTTCCTTTTGGTTTTGTTAGTTTCATTAAAACTTAATGCGATTGAGTTACCTTAGTCAGCAATTCTTGTGCCACGTAACATATAGCGCTTTATCTTGTGTTGGACGCAGTTCAGCGGCAAATGGTTGGTATTCTTGACCAAAAATTTGTCAAAAATCGTTATAAAGATGAATGAAGAGCAAAAAAAAAGCCATCTAAAATAGATGGCTCAACTTTATCGGAGATTCTGACTTAAAGTTCGATGGGGTCGTTCTTTAAGTTCATCCGATTGCCTAACTAACAACCGAAGGGGAGTTACATTCTCTATAATCTATGACTCACCGAATATGGATTAGTTCAGGATATTATTAAAAAAAACCAAATAAATTATTTTTTCCTTATTTTTCAGTTAGATAAACCAATTAATCACTGTATGCCTTAAGCTTTTCTTGCCCATTTTCTACATAAAATTTGTTTTTTTCATTCTTAGCTAAGGTTCCCAGCGCAATTTTCGCATCGTGGGTAAAGAATAGCCTTCCATGTCGAGCCAGCAAATCGGCCAACAAAGCGGCTTTTTCATCAATCAATTTTTCTGGATAGCGGTCGTAGCCCATTGTAATTGGCAAATGAACCCATGCAGAGCCGGGAATAAGGTCGGCACAAAACACGACGGGCCCCGAAGGCATTGCAATTTCAGTGAGCATCATCCCTGGCGTGTGGCCATGGCTTAAATGGAACCGGTAGTCAGGGCCTAAAACTTCATGAGTCTCGCCTTCTACCAGGTACACCTCCTCTCTTTCCTGTAATAAAGCCTGCAGCGCAGGAACAAATGAGGCTCGATCCCTTGAATGAGGTTGATTAGCGCGATCCCAGGCTTGTTTGCCAATCACAATTTTTGCATTGGGAAAGAGAAGGCTCGGTTCCTGCCCTTGCTGCCACTCGCTCAATAGTCCGCCTGCATGATCAAAATGAAGGTGTGACAACACAACGACATCGATATCTTCGTGAGTCAAACCATGCTCTGCGAGAGATTCTAGGAGCACGTGTTGCGGCTCAACGATACCAAAACGCTCTTTTAGTTTAGGCTCAAAAAAAGCCCCGATCCCGACTTCTAGCAATATGTTCCGATCTTTTTCTTTGATGAGAAGCGCACGACAAGTCAGGTCAATTCGATTCAGCTCGTCCACCTCAACCCAGTTTTGCCACATCGCCTTGGGCGCATTTCCAAACATCGCGCCGCCATCAAGTTTCTGTGAGTTACCATTAATTGAGAATAGTTGCTTCACTTTTTTCTCCCACCGCAGACTCTGGATCTAAATCGGAATCATCCATTTTTTCAATTTTGAAGTTTGTAATGCCGTAAATGATCGAAATAATCGGGTTAACTAAATTAAAAAAGCAGAAAGGTAAATACACGAATGTCGACACACCTAAAGTACCCGCCATAAATGCTCCGCAGGTATTCCATGGGATTAATGGCGAGGTAATAGTCGCTGAGTCTTCTAAAACGCGAGAAAGGTTTTTAGGGTGAAGCCGACGACGTTTAAATTCAGCACGATACATTCGCCCCGGTAAAACAATGGAAATATATTGATCGGCTGCAATAATATTTACCCCAATGCAGGTGGTGATAACAGTTACCACTAATGAGCCGGTTCCCTTAACGAGCGTTAAAGCCGATGTGACCAATCGTTGCAGCAAACCGACAGTTTCTAGAACTGCGCCAAATACCATGGCACAAAGAATTAACCAGACCGTTGGATTAAGCATACTTTCCATGCCACCACGCGATAACAATGAGTCAACATTTTCATCCCCAGTACTTGCGCTAAACCCGCTGGCCATTGCTCGCCAAACAGAATCAATGGCATTCACGATGTAACTGCGGCGATACACTTCAACGTCGATCGTTTCACCATTATGCTGAACCGAAATCACTTTTTCATCGATACCGGAATCTAAGCTAATCTCAGCAGACAGAGCATCTTTGGGTACAGTCATTAAATCAACTGATATCGCGCCTGTCGCTAATCCATTTTCAATCGATAAATCCGTTATCGAGCATTTATCGATTGCTAACACTTGGCTGTCTGCGACACACTGCAACCTTGAGTCCCCTGCAAACTTTTCCGTGGAGGCTGATTGAAAAACGACCGCAAATAAACCGCCTAATAACGCGCCCACAAATAACGTTGGAAATGCCGGCATTTTCTTGTAGGCCAAAAACAAAACCACGAACAAGGGAATTAGCGATAAGAGCGACACTGAAAAATTAGATTCAATAACAGTCAGTGTTGCGGCTAAACTATCTGAACTTGTGGAGGTTGACTCTGTTAAACCGACAATCGCAAATAAAATTACGGCGATAAGAATACTCGGTCCGGTAGTCCACGCCATATGTCGGATATGCGTAAATAAATCAGTGCCTGTTATTGCCGGCGCGAGATTAGTCGTATCAGACAAAGGCGACATTTTGTCACCAAAATAAGCACCAGAAATTATTGCCCCCGCTGTAATCGCCGGAGAAAGCCCTAAGCCAACAGCGATACCGATAAGTGCGATACCAATAGTACCGGCAGTCGTCCATGAGCTACCAATGCTGATTGAGACCAACGCGCAAATAACACAGGCTGCCGCATAAAAAATACTTGGATCAAGTATTTGTAATCCGTAATAAATCATTGTCGGCACGGTACCCGCAAGAATCCATGTACCAATTAATGAGCCAACCATCAACAAAATTAAAATCGCACCAAGTGCCATGGAAATGCCTTTTACAATTCCGGCCTCCATTTCTTTCCAGGTAAAACCATTTTTATATCCGACTATTAACGCGATACCGGCTGAGATTAACAGCGCTATTTGGTTTGCACCATAAGAAGAGTTATCTTGATACAGATAAACCGAAGTGGCCAACATCAAAATTAGCGAACTTACTGGTATTAGTGCGTCAAGTAAACTTGGTGGTTTGGTGTTATTACTCATTAATGACTGACCTTATCGTTTTTAATTTTTTAATATTGGTAAGCTTGTTCGTGGTTCCCTTTTAATTCCCAGTAGCGATCACGAAGACGTGTCGCTCTTGAAACTAACGGAATGTTTTTACCTTGGATTAAGACTAAGTCTGGATTCGAAGTCACATCTAGAGGGTCTCCATCCCAAAGCACAATATCGGCATCCATCCCCACTCGAATTTGACCGTAATTGGTAATGCCAAAAACCTCGGCTGTGTTAATCGTCATCGCTTCGATGGCTGCTTCAGCAGGCAAGCCATAAGCGACCGCATTTCCGGCTGATTGACGCACTAAATAGCCATTGTGGCTGCCACCCCCGGTGAATAAAAGTTTTACTCCAGCACGATAGAGCTTTGCCGCTCCATCGAGTCTTACTGCCAAACTTTCAAAGCGTGGTAAATTTTGCATCGGGTCCATAATAACGGGCACTTTTGCTTTCGCTAAGTCATCGGCAACCAGCCAAGCTTCGCCGCCACCAGAAATTACAATTTTAATATTGTGTTTGTTAGCCAGGGCTATTAACCGTTGGATATCGTCCGCGCGATGTGCAGAAATAACGAGTGGTGTTTTTCTATCGAGAACAGGAAACAAGGCTTTTAAATCGTTAGTGGACTGACTAAGTTTAAAGTCTGTACCGGGCATAAACCGCGTTTGATTTTTACGATAATAGTCTGCATCGGACAGTGCTTGATCGAGTTGCTTCATCGCTGAGGCGCGCGAACCACCAGCTTGACCCGCACCACTCTCGCCATAAGCTGCAACTTGTGCAACGTTATCACTGAGCAGTCCTTCTAGCGTATCCGTTAGTTTTATCGCTGCACCCTGACCGGCGAAAATCGACTTGCCGTTACCCGGCAAAACAATTGCCCGAGTTAAACCATTAATACGATTTTGTGGAATCAGTGTCGATCGAAAATTTATTGCGGGAGAAATATTAAAAGACGCCCCCATATTCTCAAGTTTCGTCGAAGCATCTACCGTATTCGCGACGGCACTTATTTCGACCAATCCCATTCTGGTCGCTGCGTTGATCAATCCAGGCGTAACATGTTTGCCAGTTCCATCCACAACGGTAGCTTTGCCTGCCACCGCCAGCTCTTGACCTACTTTAACGATACGTCCATTTTGCACCAAAACATCGACATTTTTCAGCGTACCTTTTGCAGTCGCAGTGTGAACTGTCGCATTTTTAATTAGATAGTTTTCGGCATTTGCCTGAAAAGTGAATAACGAAGCAAGCAAACTTAACGCAAGACTTGATTTAATCAACCTCATAATCTTTCTCCTGCAGGGTCTGTTACCCCCAAATCAAAATCGCTCACTGCGTTGGCGCTTTTATTGTCGCGATCAAAGACTAAAGCACCATCAATAAAAACTTTCTCCGCTTTGGCATAAACGCTAAAAGGATTCTGAGACCAAAGGACAACATCAGCCATCATATTCGATTGTAAGGTTCCAACCTTGTCTTCAATACCCAAAGACTTGGCCGCATTACTCGTCGTCCATCGAATGGCATCTTTTGCGGTTAACTTTAAACCTCTCTTGTTACCGGCCGCCATGGCCTTTGCTGACTCTTGATTTAAGTGCTGAATACCTATCGCTGAATCGGAGTGAACTATTGCGCAAGCATTGGCCTTATCAACCATGGCGATATTTTCTCTGACCGAATCATATGCCTCATGCTTGAATCCCCACCAGTCAGCCCACATCGCAGAACAGATATCTTTCTCTGCTAACAAATCGGCAATCTTGTATGACTCTACCGCATGATGGAAGGTCGATATTTGGTAATCAAACTCATTGGCAATATCGATCATGATGGCCATTTCTTCGGCACGATAGCAATGGTTGTGGATCAAGATATTGCCATTTAAAACTTCAGCCAAGGTTTCAAGTTGAAGATCTTTTTTGGGTTTATCTTTTTCTTCGCCCTCTTTAGCTGCTTGATAATAATCATCCCATTTCTTTTTGTATTCCGCGGCTTTAATCCAAGCATTTCGATAACCAAGAACATTCCCCATCCGAGTCATCGGCTTTTGTCGCTTACTACCATATACTCGCTTCGGGTTTTCACCACACGCCATTTTTAATCCATGAGGCGCGCCAGGAAACTTCATTCCCTGCATGGTAATCGAGGGAACATTTTTTAAGGTGACGGTCCGTCCACCAAAGAGGTTGGCCGATCCTGGTAAAACTTGTAGCGAAGTCACTCCACCCGCCAAAGCTAAATCAAACCCCGGATCTTGAGTCCACACAGCATGTTCAGCCCAAACGCCTGCTGTGTTTGGTCCTGTCATTTCGTTCCCATCTGCATTTGCTTCATGGCTGGGTGATGGGTATACACCCAAGTGTGAATGAACATCAATTAAACCCGGAGTCACCCATTTTCCTTTACCATCATACGACTTGATACCGCTTGGTATTTTTACATCGTTACCAACCGCTTGAATCTTGCCCGCTTTCACCCACAAGGTTGCATTATCAAATTGCTTACCGGAACCGTCCAGAATCGTTGCATTAACAATTACAAATTCTTCTGAAGGTAACGGTTGGTAAGTTGATTGATAGAGGGGCTTTTCTGGCTCTAACTCAATCGGCTTTTTTTCAACTTTTTGTTCACAGCCTAACAGCGATAAACTCGCTGTTAAGCCGACAATCAATTTAATATTCAAAGGATTCTCCGAGTTAAATAAATGTATTCCTAACCGAACAACATAGTGAGAATTTGAACGCCAAAGAATTTATCCAGCACTGTGACCATAAAAATTAAGAACAGTAGCACCGGACAAACATAACTGACCGCAAAATTCACATAAGATTGCAACCAGCTTCCCTTGATCTCAACATCGCCCTCAGATAATTCAGCATCAAAGTTTTCTTTACGCCAGATATAAGCCACGAAAATCGCGATTAAAAATCCACCAAGCGGTAAGAACGTATCGTTCGCAATCACACCAACAAAATCCATGAAGTTGGTATAACCCTCGCTACCTGGCAGTTTAATAAAGTTGGTAAGAGCCTCAACCGCTCCATTTGATAACAAAGACGGAATACCGACAATAAAAATGACTAAAGCGATTAGCCAAGTTGCTTTAGAGCGCTCAACTTTATGTTCATCTACCATGTAAGCTGTCGGAACTTCTAGCAAGGAAATCGTCGAAGTGAATGCAGCAAATGAAAGCAATAAGAAGAAGAAAGCACCAACGACAATTCCAAGGACCGACCCTAACGACTCAAAAACTCCCGGTAGCGTCATAAAGATAAGACCGGGTCCACCATCAGTCTGAATACCTTGAGAAAAAACAAATGGAAAGATCATAAACCCAGCCAAGAATGCCACACCGACATCCATTAAGGTAATTTGGGCTGCTGATTTAACGATATTGGAATCGCGAGATAAATAACTACCATAGGTAATTAATGCTCCCATCCCCAATGAAAGTGAAAAGAATGCTTGTCCCAGCGCAGAGTAAATAACATTACCGTTAATTTCGCTAAAATCTGGAACCAAATAAAACTCTAACCCTTTCATTGCATTAGGCAGAGTTAATGAATAAACAATAAGCGCAACTATCATGACAAATAATGTCGGCATTAAAATGCGTGCAGCTTTTTCAATACCTCCAGCAATACCATGAGACACGACGTAGGCTGTAGAACCCATAAATAACAGTCCGTAAGCACCAACTTTCACCCAATCACCAACAAATGCGCCAAATGCTTCTGGGCCAACCGAGAAAGTCCCCATCACGATGTCGACAAAATAGCCGAATGCCCACGCTGCGACGACGTTGTAAAAAGATAAGATTAATACGCCGCTTGCCAGTCCCATATAACCGATGATTGACCACTTTTTATGACCTAAAGCCTCAAACGCGCCGACTGCGTTGCGCCGTGTTTTTCGTCCAATCGAAATTTCCGCAACCATTACCGGAAAGCAAAGAATAAAGCAAAACGCCAAATACATTACGACGAATGCGGCACCGCCTCCTTCACCGACTTCAAAAGGGAACTTCCAGATATTTCCTAAACCGACGGCTGAGCCTGCCGCAGCCAATATAAAACCAAGTCTGGTACTAAAACCACCGCGTTGAGTTGCCATGTTGTTTCCTGTTGTATTAATCGTTATGTTGTTATATTAATTTTTTCATTTCTGCGACGATGCTCGCTCAGGGGGATTGACTGCTGAGCCAGCGCTAAGACAGGATGTTAGAAGCTCGATTTTATAAAGGTAACACCCTCAGAAAAACCGATTTACGGCTGTTTAGCTGCGTGTCGCTGATTTATTTTTGTAATTAGCAGCCATTTTACTGATTAACCGTGCATCGACCGCCCTAAACACAGCATAAAACCATAGATTGAGGGTAGCCGACAAGTTTAAAAAGCAATTATTTTCAATTCAACAACAGCTCCGACCAACGTGTGTCCAAGAACTTTATGTAAATCGTTTGATTTTCAACCACACAGACGTTAATTTTGGGCTCAAAATCATCCAAAAGCACTCAAATAATGAAATTTCTACTCTTCTTTACTCTCATATTTTTTGGCATGAATTCCCATTTGCTCGCCAAAGATTCCCCCATTGCAATCGCTATTCACGGCGGTGCAGGGACAATATTAAAGAAAAACCTTACTCCAGAGATCGAGGCTCAGTATCACGCTAAACTCGAGGAATCTCTGCGGGCAGGTTACCAAATCCTCGAATCAGGCGGCTCAAGTATTGATGCAATTCAAGCGACAATTATCGTTCTCGAAAATTCTCCCTTGTTTAACGCGGGCAAAGGCGCGGTATTTACGCATCACAAAACCAACGAGCTCGATGCATCGATCATGGAAGGTAAAACATTAAATGCTGGCGCGATTTCTGGCGTTACCCGAGTAAAAAACCCGATTTTACTCGCCGCAAAAGTTATGACCGAATCAAAGCATGTAATGCTGAGCGGCGAAGGCGCGGAAACTTTTGCCAAACAGCAGCAGCTAGAATTTGTGGCTCCGGAGTACTTTCACACACCTCGCCGTTTAAAGCAGATTGACAACCTCCTTACCAAAGAAAAAAATGCGCGTATTGAAGCACCAACTAACCCAAATTTTAAATACGGTACCGTTGGCGCGGTGGCGCTGGACAAGCATGGCAATCTCGCGGCAGGCACTTCGACTGGTGGAATGACCAATAAAAAATTCGGACGAATTGGCGACTCACCGATCATCGGCGCAGGAACTTATGCAGACAATAAGGCATGCGCTATTTCAGCAACCGGGCATGGAGAATATTTTATACGCGCTGCAGTCGCCCACGATATTTGTGCGAGAGTACTTTATCAGGGTGTTTCACTCCAAGCGGCGGCAGACGCAGTGATTTTTGACAAACTCAAAAATATGGGTGGAGATGGCGGAATTGTCGGCATGTCCCCACAAGGCGACCCTGTGTTTTCATTTAACACCCCAGGCATGTATCGCGGATATATCGACAAAAGCGGCAGCGTATTTACCGGAATCTATGGCCCCAAATAACCACACGCTATAAGTCGCCACCGGTTAATTAAAGCGACGATTTACAAATTGTTACTTTCCCAAAGTATCAAGCGATTTACTCTCTTCGTCAGTAGCATAAGCCCCTTAAATCAGCGGCTTTTGCTACATTCTTGGCAATATTGATCGAATTTCAACCAACTACGTATAAATTAAATATACCTAGAGCCCTTGTGAAATAAGGTCTTTTCGACTAATGGTTAATTACACACGGTTTACAAGATTCGTAAATGGTGTTTACACAACTCATTTATAATCGAGATGTTTAATGGTGTTTAGTTATGAGAAGTTAGACCAACTAAAGCTATTAACGGTCCTCGGTGAGACTGTTTGATTATAAATGTTGTGATTGTAGAAAGGTTTACCTATAGTCAAATGGTAGTCTGGAACTAGGGAAAACAACTGTATTGAGTTCCTCAATAGCCAGTTTTGGGAGCAATTAACACGGAGTTGAATATGTCAGTTCAGCAAATTCCAACGATACTGAAGACCATGCACCCCCAGTTTGGTCATCAAGAAGCCATCAAAATTACTTCGTCACAATTCAATATGATGAAGGAAGTCATTCAAGAGTACTGTCGTTCACATGATGCGCCGAGGCTTTATGGTATTCTCGGACGAATCAACCGGCGAATGAAGCAGCCGAATACACCGCATTTGTGGCACACAGAATTTGATTACTTCGCATCGAGTATGATGCAAGCACTCAAAGAAAATAATTACTGTCGTCTTGAAGACACCATTGATGATATTAACGATATTTTCCAAAGGACCAACAAAGGTTCGATGCCTGGAAGAAATCGTCATGATGACAGAATGCAAATTATGAGTATTTTCGGCTAGCCAACAACCGCTAACCTGGAAAACTTTTGCGAAGCACCTTTTTGAAAAGGAGGTGCTTGCTTCGCATCCAAGAAAATCCTAATCATCAGCTAAAATCCAACTAAAGTCCGACCTTTCGCCCTAGTCAAGGCTAATCATCTTGGTACAATAGCGGCCAACATTCACAATGGGGATTACTTATGTCTTTTGAAAATACGGTCGCGGTTATCAGTGGTGGTGCATCAGGCCTCGGCCTAGGCGTGGCTAAACGAATCGTTGACCAAGGTGGAAAAGCAGCAATACTTGATTTAAACGCAGAACAAGGCGAAGCGATCGCTGCTCAAGCCCCTGAACAACTGTTATTTATCCAGACGGATATCAGCAATGAAGCGCAAGTTGACGCAGCAGTTGATAAGGCAGCCGAGCATTTTGGCAAAGTCAATTTGGCGGTTGGCTGTGCCGGAATTTTGGGCGCTGGTCGTGTCATTAGTAAAAAAGGCCCGATGCCTGCTGACTACTTTCAA
This sequence comes from Aliikangiella marina, assembly GCF_007004765.1. Taxonomy (GTDB): domain Bacteria; phylum Pseudomonadota; class Gammaproteobacteria; order Enterobacterales; family Kangiellaceae; genus Aliikangiella; species Aliikangiella marina. Next base: position 814,964 of record NZ_VIKR01000002.1, on the reverse strand, counting down.
AAAGTCGTCAATATCAATCTTGTCGGCTCGTTCTTACTCACCAGAGCTGCTGCACGCCACATGCAAAATAATGATCCGGTCAACAATGAGCGAGGCGTTATCATTCATACCGCCTCCATCGCAGCGTTTGAGGGTCAACTCGGACAAGTCGCATACTCCGCAACTAAATCCGCCATCGTCGGTATGATGCTTCCTTTAGCGAGAGAGTTCGCTCGTTCTGGAATTCGATGTATGGCCATCGCTCCAGGAACATTTGATACGCAAATGATGGCGCAAGTTCCCGACGAAATTCGCCAGCAACTTGCCGCGGAAATTCCATTTCCACCGCGTTTTGGTGATGCCGACGAATTTGCCAGCTTAGTCCAACATATCAATGAAAACCAAATGCTAAATGGTACGGTCATTCGGATTGATGGCGCTCAACGAATGCGATAAAAGATTAGTTAGAGCCAGCAAAAAAGTACTTGCTTGATGCGATTCTCCTAAAAAGGAATATCGATTTGTTGGTATTGGTCTTTGGGCGGCGTTTGTGGAAAACGAACGCCGATCCCCATCAATCGAATCGGCTCTGGGTATTGTTCTCGTAAGCGTTTCAATAGTCTTACCAAAAGCGGAATATCCAAGCCGATTGAAATCGATTCTGCAGAATGAATTTCAAATTTCTCAGATTTAACTTTCACATATACCTTGCGGATTTTTTCAATCTTATCGGTTTTGCCAAGCCTTCTCGATAAATTTGAAATTAATCGATGTAACGTGTTTTCGCAATCTTGCCATTCGCTTAAATTTTCACTAAACGTGGTTTCAACACTCAATGACTTTCGATCAGAGCGTGGCTTAACTTGGCGCTTATCTACCCCACGGCAAAGGTCATATAAATATTTGCCCGTTTTGCCAAATTTTTTGATTAGCACGTTAAGTTCAACTTGGCGTAATTCTTTACAGTCGAAAATATCCATCGATTCAAGTTTTGCCGTCATCACTTTACCAACACCATAAAGCTTTTTTACTGGCAACTGATCGATAAATGACATTTGCTCTTCGGGTAAAACGACTTTAATTCCGTTAGGCTTGTTCCAGTCGCTTGCAACCTTAGCCAAGAATTTTGTCGTCGCCACACCGGCTGAAGCCGTCAGCCGCGTTTCATCGGCAATGTCTTTGCAAATGGATTGTGCTATCCAAGTTGCACTACCATGACAATGCGGAGAATCAGTCACGTCCAAATAAGCTTCATCAAGAGAAAGCGGCTCAACAAGCTCGGTATAACGATGAAATATTTCCCTTATCTTGGTTGATTCGGCTTTGTATTTTACCATATTCGTTTTAACAAAAATTAACTCTGGGCAGAGCCGACGTGCTTGTGCAGCCGGCATTGCTGAGTGCACTCCAAATCGTCTCGCTGCATAATTACAAGTCGAAACAACACCGCGGCCGTCGGGACTTCCCCCTACGGCAACAGGCATATTGGCTAGGTCCGGATCATCTCTTTGCTCAATCGCAGCATAGAAACAATCCATATCGATATGGATGATTTTGCGCATCACCTACGCTTTGCGAAACACTATTTGTATAAGTAGTTATATTAACACAGTTAATTGCGCAAAACAGCATGAATTTGTCACCAAATTTAATAAGCAACCATCGATGTTTTCCATGACAATCCATGCTTTTCATGGCAAAAAACTATCACGGCGGCCAAGGTTTCGGATTAAACCTTGACCGTGACATCGCTCAAATATCCCCAGTTAACCCGTTTCGCGGAGTGCTGCCTTTGCGGTAACGGAGACACTAGCAGATTTTAAAAATTGGTTTATTTTCTTTTTTAAGTCTTTATCGGATGTTTTTTTACCGATCGATTGAAGCGTTCGCTTGTTTTCCACAGTACTATTTATTAAAAACGTCAACTGTGCCTGTCTAAATTGAATCCAGTCGCTAGGAATTGTACGCTGGTCTTTCGGCAGTTTTGAATACTCAACAATTTTATCCAGCCCTAACTCGAGAGTCGTATTAGACTCTGCTGCACATTTAGCGATTTGATAAAGTCTCATCGCTGCAAAGTCAGGTTTCTCATCATAACGATTCAGATCAATTGAATTCAGCGCATCGCAGGCCCACCGATAATTTTTGTAACTTGATAACAACAAAGCAAAGTCATACTTAAACACGCCGACATCGACTGTTGATTTTGTGTCTAACGCCTTATCATACAATAGCTTAAGATCGCTAATTTTATTGTTCTCGAGTAGTTCGGGCGCTTGAAAAGGGAATGCAGCCCGTTTATCTACTGCATTTAATCGTTCAATCAGCTGCGGGATCGCCGCCTTATCTCCACCTGCCATCACTGGTGCTTGTTGGTGAAATCGAATCAACCCAATCAATGACGCTTGGTGATGAGGATTTATTTTTAGCGCTTGGGTAAAATATCTTTTGGTATCTTTCGCATAACCCAACTTGGTAAATATGCTTGCTGATTGAGTTTGCTTACCCGCAATTCTTCCAGCGATAAATAAATATTCAGGATTGTTATTGGACTGAGTTAAAAGCGCTTCGATCTTTTCCTCTGCCCGATCAAGCTCATTAAGGTAGAAAGCTGCTTTGGCTATTCCAAATTGTGCCTTACGGCTAAACTGACTATCAGTCTCTAATTTTGTAAAGAGTGCCGCTGCAGTTTGGTACTGCTTATCAAGCAATGCTTGTTCAGCTTGTTGATAGATACCTGCGGCTTCGACACTAGCGCTCGCGGTCGCGTTGAAACAAAGAGAAGCCAAACAAGGCATGAGTAAATAATGTATCGAAAATTTAACCCAAGAAGCCAATTTCGTGGACCAACCGTATTGAATTTGTAGCATAAATTGTTAACCTCTGAACACATTGAAACAGCGTTGTATTTTCCATTGATGGTTTCCATAAAACCTCTCAATAAACGTATTGCAAGTAACTAATTGACTTATTTTGCTAATTTAATCTTTTTCATTACTCGATTAGTCATTGGTCGCTTACTTTTTAACTTCACCAACCAATAACCGATGTAACTCAAACCAAATACTGTCGGGACAAACCAATTGTAGTAACCGGTTAAAAGATTCTGAGCAACAAAAAATGCAGTCACTGCTGCGGTATATCCACCGACCATTTTAGAGAGATGTAAGATTAACCAATTTTTCTCAGCTACTTGGGGCCTGCTGAAAACAACCAAGTCTAAAACGCCGAAAACGATTCCGATTGAGCCAAATACCGTTCGCAAAGGAAAAAAGACTCCGTCGAGAACAACCGAATAAAACATGACAATCACACTAACTAAAACTACTGTGATAGCGAGCAGTTGATCAATTAATAAGCAATGGTTTGCGTTTTTGTAACTAAGGCTTCGATTTCCGCCAATCAAAAAGTAAAGCGTCAACACCCCTATTTGAAATAATGATGGACTCACGTGATTGGGTTGCATCGAAACTATAAGTGAAAAAGCGACTGAGGTAGTCATTACGATGTAAAATATTCGCCCGGTCAATTTGTGAATTGATTTTCCTTTGGTTGATATGAAAGCAATACTGCCGACTAAGAATGCCAGGCCTCCCAGAAGTACATGAACGACAATCATTGCATTAACCACACGAAAATCGCTTAAGCCAACCAACGTTGCTATAACCGACACACTCGCTAAAGAAACTACCCCAAACAATTTAACGCTACTTGTGTTTTCCATCATTAATCCTATTGTGAAAAACAACTGATTTTGCGCTTTTCAGGCGATAAAACCTCCTAAGACGCCTTTTGAGAGTATAAATTTGGGTTTATTTTAAAATATGACACCGGCTGACTGAGATTGCACATTCAGTATTCAGCGTATTGGTTATTTATCTGGTTGGATCGTTCGTGAATCCGAGAACTAATAGTATTGTTACTAAGATTGGTCGCGATTGTTTTTTGATGATTTTACCAAACTGTAGATAAAATAGAGTGGAATCAAGGTCAACAAGCTTAATGCATTGTTGAATATGCTGTAGGTCACTATTCCAACGAGAAAGCCAATAAAAAGCGCATTAATGACCGGAGAAAGCCTTGTTTGTGAGGTGTCGACATTCTTGCCGTCTTTTTCATTAGTTACTTGTTTCATTGCATTCTATTTTGGGGCTTATCCCTTCAGCTTAAAAACTATTCGATGGAATGAGCGCTATGATTCAATCAACCAACTTTCGCCTTCTCGAATATCCTCGAATATTTCAAACTCAACGGGGAATCGTGATGTTTCAGTGATATAAGTTTCAATAATCGCTTTGTCACTCGGATCGGTAACAATAAATGCCGAGCGCGCAGAATTTGACCGTTTATTTGATACAGAAACAACCGCCTCCGCGACATTTCTAATATCTTCCAGCGACATATCAAGGACGGATTGAGTAAAATCCCATATCGTATGGCTTTCACTGTTAAAGTTGGGCTCATTAAACAAACCTGAATAGGACTGGATAATCAAGTCTTTATCAACCCGGCCCGAATACTTTAATAAAAAGTACTTCCGATGCTGATGAATTTTAAATGCCACGCGTTTAGTCTACCTTCTTTTCAAACTAACACGACATCTTAAAATGAGTGACGAGCACAAACAACAACATTCCGGGTTTTGTGTCTTATTCACATATTATTAGTCGTTTTAGCCCAGACTCGATCTGACATATTAACGTTAAGAACGTTTAACACTGATGGTATGAGCCACAACTTGGAAAGAGGAATATTAACGGGGGGCGTTAGACAAAAATTGCCATAAAGGAGACGTTGAAATTTTAGAATTTGATATTGATTTTGCTTCCTGAAAGCGGCTGCTCAACTCATGCTTAGTAGTTGCATGGACGACTCTGCATATTAGGGGTGTTTCGATCAAACCGGTATCAACAAGATAGACAAAAGAATAAAGCTACAAATTGCAAATATGAACCAAAGGGCAAACTTGTCTCTATTGTGTTCTCTACTGCCAAACTTCTCTACCTCTTCTAAAGAACACTCCTGTCCGCCAGATTTGATAAGCCAATTTATAAAATCACTCTGCTTAGACAAGTATTTTGTTGAAGTGAATGGCTGAATTACCAAAACATCGCCATCGAAATATTCTACTTGACAATATTCGGGAGTTGTAATGATTTTATTAATTTTTGAAATAGGTATCACATAACTCCTATTATTCTCCATCAAAGGTTTTCTAAACGCAGGCGCTCGCGTTTCAATCACAAGTAGATTCGATTCTGTTTGTGCTAGGAAATATCCATTTGCTTTAACAGCACTAATGATTGAAGCAGCACCGTATCTCGCCACTGCACTTCGAAAATAGCCAAAAGTCAATATCAGCTCATCTCGAGCTAGAATAGATTTGGCTTCTCTAATGAAATAACTTTCTTCCCTTGATGACATTATTTGTCCTTTTCTACTGTATTAAATATGATGACTAACGCCTCTGAATAAAACTATCCTAGCTTCAACTTGTTATGTTTATAAAGAAAAAAAAATCAAGTAATCAGCTATTTATACTCACATATACATCAACTTCATTTAAGTATAAGTGTTAGATTACTAATGTTAGCGAGTGGTGGATTATTTTATTCAAGATTAATCACTTAAAGGCAGCAATGTGATGCACTTTGCCTGTCAATCTCATTTGAAAAGGTCAGTGATAATTCATGCTGCACAATTAGCTTTGTACTCTATCACTTTTTTATTCATATTTTGCCAATTCATTTAATAACTCTTCTTTCAGACCCTGTGGTTCGATACACCAAAACATCCATTCTTTGTTCGGGAATACAGCAACTTTTACTTTATCTTCTTCAAAAAGTGGAAGCCAATGGCTTAACAATTCATTTAGGCTAATCTCAACAGCTTGATGACCAGGGAAGTTTTCATCAGTTATTTTTTGCGCGTACTCAGGATGAGGCCATAATGGAAAATACTCGAACTCTTCTGGAGCAATTGGCACAAGCCAGCCTTCTTCGCTTTTTACACCCCACAATTGTTCCCAATCTGCAACCTTACTAATAAAATGCTCAAATCGCTCGGCACTGTCCAGCGCCAATACAGCTTCATACTGTTTATCATTCATCCTATATGGCATTTAACTTCCCTCGACTAAAAAACGAATCACTTGTATTTTGACTGACCGCTTTTCCAAATATCACTTTTCTGCACAACTGGCCCCTTCGTGATGTTGTGATCCACCACGCTCCTTACTTATGGTTACCCTTTCAATGATTTATCTGTTGTTTTCGATATTCTTACGGAGACCAATATCGATATAAAGAACATCGCTATGGACAATGTTGCTATTTTGTATTCTGCAATAGAATTTAACAGAAGAAATCCAACCATGCACCCACTAGCCATGAGCATAACATTAGCCATCGAGACTTTATATGCTTTATTCGTTTTAAATGTTCTACGAACTGAAACGGCTAATTGCGCAAGATTAGTTATAAAATTAATAATAAAAATTACAATTGCGAATACGATCAATATTGGAACAGCTCCATCCAAAACTGGACTCCCTTTTCTAACTCTTAATTATCAAGTGACAGTTTTTATGTCACCCCACAGTAATCGCTACTTATTGTTTCTGTGCATATTGTGATGAACAGAGCCTGTCAAAGCAGTCTTTTGCGCTTAGCCAACTCTTTTAAAAAACTCTCAGTTTTTTAGTTACTATATGTGTTGCCAATACTATAGATAGCATCCCTAATATGACAGGTAGAATTAACACAAATTTAGACCCAGTAATCGCGACTGAGGCCGAAGGAAATCCAAATGCAACAGAAAACAATCACTGACAGTCACTATATCGACAATCACTCACGCTATCAATCTTCAATCTCTGAGTTGTCTCGGTGTTATTCTCGCCTTCTTTTATGAGGTTCTTTTCCTGATAATGTGAATTCATTGATTAAGGAGCAATAATGGCCATCAAGCGCAGTGACCTGATTGATTCTCAAAACGCCGGTTACTATCACCTGATATCCCGTTGTGTTCGACGGGCTTTCTTATGTGGTGTGGATGATGAGACCGGGATATCCTATGAACATCGCCGCGCTTGGATTGAACATCGAATATTACAACTCGCTACTATCTTTTCTATCGAAGTTTACAGTTATGCCGTGATGCATAACCATTATCATCTAGTGATTTATTCTGACCCTCTCGGACCGTGTCAGTGGAGTGATTTAGAAGTCGCAGAGCGCTGGCTACAACTGTTTCCTGGTAAACTAGATAACCCTCAATTTAAACTCCAGCGAGAACTCAGACTACAAGCAATAGCCAATGATGAAACACTGTTAGCTGAGTATCGACAACGCTTGGGCTCAATCTCATGGCTCATGCGCTGTATTAATGAGCCTATTGCTAAACGCAGTAATCAAGAAGACTTTGTCAAAGGACACTTCTGGGAGTCTCGGTTTACCTCTCAAGCCTTGTTAGACGAATCGGCTGCTTTGACGTGTATGGCCTATGTCGACCTTAACCCCATTAGAGCAGGGATAACCGATAAACTGGAAGAGAGTGACTATACCAGCATTCAATCACGAGTATGCTCGATGACCGAAGAAACATTAAACCAAGTAGTAGAGTCACTTGCAGGTAAGGTCAGACAAAGAACCATGGTAATGCCGCTAAAAGACTATATTGAACTGGTTGAATGGACCGGCCAATCAATCATTCATCCGGATAAAGCCACAATTCCCACTCACTTAAAGCCGATATTTCAACGGCTCAATATCAACCAAGATAATTGGCTTAATCAAGTTAATCACTATGGTCGTAATTACTACCGCGCTGTTGGGCCCCTTCATCTCATTCAATCGTTTGCTGATAAACTGAAATCAAAATGGGTTAAAGGTGTATCGAGCATACGGCATTTGTATCTATCCACTACCTAAGTACCAACGATAACATAACCTTGGATTTATTCTTAAACGAGAAGGTTATCGATTACCTGAAAATCGACCAATTCGCTAATTCAAGCTTTAAACCAATAAGTTTTTCACTTGAGTAGTTTAATTTAAATCACCTTGATACTGTCGACCAGGCGATATTCGCAAATTTGTATAAGTCATTTGCCTAATAGTGACTGTCTTTAATTATTCTATAGTCATCATGAAATTTTTTTACCTTTACTGAAATATCCGATAGCTCTTTATCGGCATTCGAATCACTATTAATTGGAAAAGCCGAGAGTCTTAAGTTCTCCTTGACTCCGCAATCTTCTACTAAATTACGAGACTTCGCTCTAAGAATATCAGCTTCCCAAGCTAGCATTTCATGTATATCAGATTTAACATGATACTTTTTCGAGAGTTTGTCGAGCTCCGAAGCTAGAGAAAGGCCTCGTTTAGCAATTTCATTCTTTTCTTTAATGCTTCCCAATTATCTAACCTTTCAATCAATCTTAGTGACAGCTTTTACTACTCTATTTTATCAAGGTGAACGTCGCTTTTGTGATGTAAACTACCTTAAAATTCTACAACCAATAAAACTAACTAGCGAGATGAACATGTTTCTCTATCCTTATATCAGCTTTTTTAGGTACGGATTTATACTTTGAGTAGTCATCCCCACTTCCTTCTAAACCCCACCAAGCACTTGGCTGTATCTCTAGATTAAACTCTAAAAACCATTTAGGTTTCTCAGACTCAAGGTATTCAAACAACAACTCTTTAAATCAATTGAATGCTCGCTCTCCATCTCCTTTTTCCTCAATAATTTTGGCAGCCCATCCTTTTGTAGGAAAATGATCTCTTTCTCTTAACCATTCAATAAAATCGGACCAACCACCGTCCCAGTCATCTAAACCAGCATCTAAAAGGCATTGCGAATAACCTCGAACATACAAGTCTAAATCTTCGAGACTAGGATAAAGCCCCACTTTACCCAGAATACCAACAAAACCGATTCCAGGGTGTTCAAGTGACATAATGTAGATTCTACGAAGCAACATAAGTAGACCTATTTATAACAGAGTTTTAGTTCTTATTTTACACTCTCAATCATAAGAGTGTCTGACTTGCTGACTGTCCGCTTTTATTTTGCTATTTATTCACTACAAGAGGCGGCTTTGTGATGGTTCGAGCCTCTCACCTAACTGCAATCAGCATTAACTTTCATGTACTCTTTAGAAGGATTATACACAAACCTTAGCTCTACGCCCTCAGCATCACCGTCAGGCCCCCACATAGAGAAGTTTAGTTCTGGATTTGTAGGTACAACAAAGACAAGTTCATCCTCTGACAATTCCATCCATACCCTTTCGCTGAATTCATTTTTTGATATCACTGAAGTTGACTCAACTGTTAAAGGAAAATAAGGAAGGTAATCCGGATACGAAGGGTATGGCCAACTAGAAGATGATTCAACTGGATCCATTTTCTCGATATTTACATCACCTGAATAATGTGTCGAATACTCCAGTTCACACCCATCAAAACACATACCAAAGTAAAATGGTACAGAGCTTATTCCAAATTGACTCAATCCTATGTCACTTCCATTAATGGTAGCAATATGATGTAAGCCGCGCGGCCCATAATTTAAACCTCGGATTTTCTTGAGACTAGGACCACCGAAATAAGACAAAGTATATTCATCACCCCTACAAAAACTCGTTAGCGTTCCCTGAAAATATGCGAAAGGGTATTTTAATTCGAAGATGTCCATTATTTCCTTTTTATTTAATTTGAACGACTGCTTTTACTATTATCCATATTGTTATTAGCACCCGTGACGGGCAAGAACGTGATGATTTGAGTCCAAGCCCAACATCTACTTCACACATTTTACTCTATCACCATTAATTATACAGTCTTTAGAGCCCTGCGCCTTTTTAAAGGAGTCTCCTACCTTAATCTGATCAGGTTCTAAGATAACCTGCGCATGGTGAAACTGTTTTATCGTATCTACCGTTTTGATTTTAAATAAAGGTATATTGTGATTTGGCGTATTCCAGCTGGCTTCTACCACAACTCCATCGGCTGAAAAATTATAAGCCTCTCTATAATCTGTATACATCTCTAAACCGGCAACAACAGTAATTATTGGTAGTATCACCATTAAAAATATTTTCTTTTGAGCTGTTTTGTTTACGGGTATCATTTGCTTTAGTGACTATATATTGTTGGCCGGTGAGCGGCCGCTTTTTTACATGCTATTTTCAGTTTTCAAAACCACCAACGTCAGCAGTGTGATGTACAGAGCCAGTCTTGATAAACTATCATTGAGCGTCTTAGTTTTCGCTCTCAATATCTACAATATTCTTCCAAAGCGAGATAGGATTTATGCCAGCATATCCGCTTTCTTGACCATCATTACATTCTATTACAACCCAATTTCCATTTTTTGTAAGGGCCAGGTCTATGACTAAAAATGGAACATTCAACAGGTCACACACCTTAGAAGCTATTCTCAGAGCTTCTGCTTCTTGCTCATTGTTCCAACTATACTGTACAAATTCGGACCAATAATGACCAACTCCAACAAGGTTGTTTTTATACCAAAAGCTTCGAAACTCAAATGATGGTGAAACCTTTTCAGTACTAGCGGCCTCTATAGGTTCTAGCTCCAAAAATTCTCTACATACTAGTTGTTGCCAATGTAAAATAGCGTTTTTTTGGTATTCTTTTAAGATAGCTTCACATTCTTTTCTGTTACGAGCAACACAAAGGCTTTCTTTATGCTTAGCTGTTTGTCTTGCTCCTTTAATAAAAACCGGATAATCAAAGTTTGACTCAACTTCTTTTGCACTTGGTACTTCTTCATACCAAACACTTCTCGGAGTATATTGCTCAATAACTGGATACCATTCAGGTAACTCGCTCGCCAGAAAGTGCTGTTCAACATTGTTAATCAACATAAAACCAAGTTCTGAGAATTTTTTATAAGCATCTTGATAATCATGAAATGCACCTACTCTTCCAATAATGTTTTGTTCATTAGGGAATTGATACGGTCGTCGACAACTAAACAAAGGCTCGAATGTAAAATCATAAGCTGGAACACCAATGGATTTAGTTCCAAGCCATATAGTATCTTCTAAATTAATTATATCTACTTCTCTAATATTCATTGTATAACTCTGGAAACTTCTAAATACAATTTAAAAGGGCTGCTCGTGTCGATTTAAAGCGATTTCTTAAGGCACCAAACCATACAATGGCTATCTGTGTAAAAGGTGCAACAATTCATTTCCCAAAACAAAGATAACAAAATTCAGGTAAATAATCCCCTCAGATTAAACTTACACAAGAGAGAACTTAAGTGAGAATTCGCTCAAAGAAAAGAACTTTGGTTTTACCCAAAAGCGACTCTTTAAAAATTTGATAGCCTCGTCGCTGGTACATTGCGATATTTGATTTACTATTTTCACCGGTAAACAATTCGATGCGCTTCGCTTCTGGAAAAAATGACTCTAATGCTGATAATAATTTCGAGCCAATTCCTTGTCCTTGTAATTCAGGCCAAACGGCCATTCGCCCGATATAACAAGTCTCTCCTTCCAAGTGAACTTGACCACTAGCAATCAACTTTTCATTGTCAATTATCTTAATTACTTTCTTACGCGCAAACTCTTGTTCTAATTCGCTGAGTGATTGGGTTAAAGGCGGTATATCAAAGTCATTATGCAGTTCCGCTTCCGACTGATATGCTGCTCGTTGTAACTTAAGTATCTCAGCGGCATCGCTCAGATTTGCTTGAAGGATTTGCATGCTATTTTGTAATTGTTCGGTTGTTGTTTTTTGATTTAGTTTAGATGATTGGGAAGACACGCCATTAAAGTTTAAGTTAAAATTTAAACAGGTATAGTTAACTCGAATTCAGCACCGCCCAACTGACTCTCAAGAATTCTTATCTGACCTTGATAAGTCTTGATTATATCCATTACTATTGAAAGCCCAAGACCTTGGCCCTCAGCTTGCTGATCGAGTCTCTTACCCCGATCTAAAATAAGCGCTCTTTTTTCTTCAGGGATACCCGTACCATCATCTTCAACGGCTATGATTAAATTTTGGTTTGAATGCTTCACCTGTATATTGATTTTCTTATTTGCCCACTTGCAGGCATTGTCCGCCAGGTTGCCGACCAACTCCATCAAATCTCCCTGTTCACCAGGGAAATAACAGTCTTCCGCGACTTCATATGTTATTTCCAGTCCCTTTGACATATGGACTTTATTCAGTGCATCAACAATCTTTTTAACTTCGGGCTCTACCAAAGATTTTCGTTTCATCGTTTGACCCGCCGTTACCACGGAACGGTTCAATTGATATTTGACGATATCATCTATGCGTTCAATTTGCTTTTGTAACTCAACTTGTTTCGCCGATTCCCCCAGTTGGTGGATCTCGCTCTTAACGACCGCTAGCGGCGTTTTAAGGCTATGAGCTAGATTACCTAGCGTGTCTCGATAACGCTTTTTCTGATTAATTTCACTTTCAATAAACCGGTTAATACTAGAGGTTAATGGTGCCAACTCCGCCGGAAACTCACCTTCGACTCGTTCTGCATCACCTCGGCTAATCAGTTCAATTTGTCGTTGCGCATTTCTTAGTGGAAGCAAAGAAATATTGAGTGCAAACCCGAGGACAACAATTAGTATAAACGCAGTTAAAAACAACCAATACATGATTTCTCTTTTAAACTCTCTCACCGCAGCCGTTAACAGCGTTCGCTTTTCTCCAATCAAAAATAAATATTCACTTTCAGTACCATCTTCATGTTCCCAGATGATGGTGTCGCCTATCCAAAACATTCGGTAGGACTCAATTCGCCATACAGTGAGTTCGGTTAATGAATAGTCCTGAGAAATGTCTGGTAAGATCGAAAACAAATCGCTTGACCGAGATCGCCAAACTAAGTCGCCATCGGCTTCCAGTACATAAGCAACCAGCCCTGAGTTGACGTGATTAAGACGATCATTCCGCATGATTTCGGGCAAGGTAATTTGCCCATCCTGTTCATCAGCAACAGCCATCAACGCATAGATCTGCGCGACCAGGCTCTCCTGTAATCGGGATTTACTTGCTGCGGTATACGCCGACTTGGCGATAAAATAGATTAGTGAGAATGCGACAACCAAGATAACCGAACTCACCACGGTCATGCGTTTTTTGAGCGACCAAGATTGCATTCGCTTTACGAGGGATGACGACTTAAGGCGCTTTGTGATTGATCGCGACTGCATAGATTAATCGAGATAGTCAGGATTCAACCGATAACCTTGACCACGAAGCGTTTGAATGATTTTAAGCGATTGGTTCGGATCTATTTTTTTCCTAAGACGTCCGACAAAAACTTCAAGAACATTACTATCTCTATCAAAGTCTTGCTCGTAGATATGTTCGGTTAACTCAGTTTTAGAAACCACTTTTTTAGGATTTAAAAATAAGTATTCGATGACTTTGTATTCATAGGCCGTCAATTCAATGGATTTTCCTGATTTAGTGACCGATTGAGCCATTGTATCAAGCTCGATATCGGCAAACTTTATAGTCGGCGAGGCATATCCTGCAGTGCGTCTTAGTAACGCATTACATCGGGCTAATAACTCCTCAAATTGAAAGGGCTTCGCCATATAATCATCGGCACCTGTCGACAATCCTTCGACCTTATCTTGCCAAGAGTCCCGTGCGGTGAGCACAATAACCGGCAAGGCATTGCCTTTTTCACGCAACGCAGAAATCATTTCTAAACCAGACATGCCAGGAAGACCTATATCAACGACCGCAATATCCACGGGATACTCTTCCGCTAAAAACAGTCCGTCCTCACCAGATTCAGCAGCTTCAGTCGCAAATCCAGCATCTTTGAAAGATGCCACTAAGTTTTCCCTGAGCCTAAGCTCATCCTCAACAATTAATACTTTCATTAGTCTCTTTAGATTATCTACAAGCTTTGATGGTAACGTTTTTGATTCTTTTTTTGCCGACCAGTACTCGGACCTTGTAAACGGAGCGTTTTCCTGCTCGCTGTAACCTGACATTGACGACCTTACCGCCGGTCCGTGCTTGGGCTCTTCCTGCAGCTTCACTACTGGATATTAATTGACAAGACTCTTTCTTTTTGTCGCGAGCGCTATTTCTATCAGCCGCTTCAGCAAAGCCGCTTATCCCGGCAAGCAGGAAGCAACAAATTAACATCAAACTGAACTTTTTCATCGGCGTCTCGTGTAGGAAAAATCTAGTTATATCATGCTGTTAGCATGCTATCACACTCACTACAATTGGGAAATAGTGAAACCATGTACTAGTTGATACCCAATCTAACAATTTAGCATGGATAAAGTATAGTGTTCATTAGCTGAACTTTAACTGAATTAGATGACTCAGATATTGCGTTAAAGGCAACAAACAACATTAAAGAAGCGATGCAAAAATACCAATAACAAGGACTTATTTTTAAAAGAGTGCAAAATAATGAAGCGAAAAATTGACCAACAGCTGATTAAGCAACCAGCTGTTTCGCCATGATATCGAGTGTCTCGGATTCAAGTTCGATGTCTTTTAACGCATTCTCAACGTCATTAATGTCCAGTGACAACAACTCAAGTGTCGTTTGCGGGATAACAGTGTGCAGAGAATCACCGATGTTTAATCGTTTGAGCAAGCGGTTTGATACCAAGACCAAATTGGAATAGACCGCATGCTTACTCCAAAATTCTTCTTGATGATGGCGGTGAACTGCGACTATCAACTCATCCGGCATGTGCCAGTTTTGCATCAGCCAAGCACCAATTTCTTCGTGGGTTACACCGAGAACGTAGAACTCAATGTCCTCCACTGCTATCTGAGGGTTAGCCAAAATAGTCGAATTAATCAGGTTGAATTGGGGCGGAAAAATGTGCCCGAGCAGCAGATGGCCGAAATTGTGAAGCAACCCGCTCAAATAGATTAACCCCCGCTCAGGTCGCTGTTTGACCGGCATCGCACGACAAAGCTTTTCCGAAAGATTGGCACAGTAGATAGCTTGCTTCCAAAATTCTCGTACTCCAAGCGGGCCATCCATCGGAACCTTCAAGGATTTTCCAATCGAAATCCCAAGCGCTAAATTCATCACCAACTCAAACCCCAACACACGCGCCACTGCTGTCTCAACTGAATCGACCTTACCTTGATACCCGTAGTAAGGAGAGCTCGCCCAACTAATAACCTGCGCTGCCAAAGATGGGTCACGGCTGACAATCTGAGCTAATTTAGTCGCATCCGCACTTGGATCTACCCTCAGTTTCATAATGTCCTGAGCGATTTCAGGCATAGCCGGCAAGTCAAAAGTATCATCAACACGTTGGCGAATTCTTATCGGCGTGAAACTGACATCCAGTTCTCCAGAGTCAGCTTGAGAATCTCTCCCTGCATACACTCGGTCGGGGCTCGCCGCAAAGTCGTAAACCTCACAATTTTGAAATATCGCTTTCGCATCTTCCCCTTTGATTCTAATCAGTAGACTAGGATTACCGCTCTCTAAAATCATCTGTGACATGTCAAAAACGCTTTTATCGACGATAATGGGCGCTTTCACCACTGACAAAAATGGTGGGCAACTTGGTTGAGACACAATTGAGTCGAAGAGTGACTGACTCTCACTGCCCTCAAGTACTTGGACTTCAGCGTTTAACTCGTTTGCGATTGCCTTCATATCTAGCAGTGAGTTGTAAGGTAATACCGCGAAAAAACGCCGAGATTGATCTTTCAAAGCTATCACTCTCAACAGCTTGTCAGCGTCAGCCTTGAGAAACTGGCCTGCGAGTAGGTTATTTAAAGGTTCTTCAAGTTGTATCGTTTCAAAAGCAATCGATTGCTCATCGAGTTGTTCAATAATTGCACTGGGGATGCTCAAATTACTGCACCTTATTGGTCATTTCCGTTATTTAAAATATAGTCGATATTTATCTGGCGAGTGAACAAAAATTCTATTTGCAGATGAAAGTGTGAAGATTGAGACAAATTTAGCGATCAGATATCTCAAGATTGGACTCTGATAATAAAAAGCGAGTTTCTAATAAGCTTTCGTCATCAACCATTTCTTTAGACATTTCGACTTTTTCAATTTTATCAAATCGCGAAGTAATTTTTCGTGCAGAAACATGTACTTGCTCTACATCCTTACTGACTTGACTAATATGGCGTGAAAGCTTATCCATTCTATCTTGAAAACGAGTAAAGTCTTTGCCTAGCGCATTCAAGTGCTCTTGAATAATATGAACTTGTTCTCGAGTCGCTTCATCTTTGATGACCGCCGCTGCGGTAGTTAATATCGCCATTAAGGTTGTTGGCGATACCAGCCAAACTTTCCTTCGATGTGCCATCTCGACGAGTTCCGGAAAATGGCTATGGATCTCTGCAAAGACACTTTCGGCAGGAATAAACATAACCGCACCTTCAGCAGTCTCAGGTGGAAGGACATACTTATCAGCGATATCATCAATATGTTTTTTAATATCTCGAGCAAACTGCTTGCTTGCCAACTGCCGGTCCGCTTCCGCGCAGTGAACATCCGTCATTCGTCGGTAGCTCTCAAGCGGAAATTTCGCGTCAATCGCAATTTTGCCTGTGGGTTGAGGCAACAACAGAACGCAATCAGCGACTTTGTCATTGGAAAGTTTATGCTGAATTTGGTAGTGCCGTTTGGGAATAACGTTACTAATTAATGCATTCAACTGGACTTCACCAAAAGCACCGCGAGAACGCTTATCATTGAGAACCTCCTGAAGACTGACGACGTTGCCAGATAACTCCGTTATTTTCTTTTGTGCATCATCGATTAACGCTAACCTTTTTAGTACATCGGTAAAGGTTTGATTGGTTTTATCAAAGCCTTCGGCAAGCCGCCGCTCCACTTGCCCACTAATTTCTTTCAAGCGATTATCGGTACTCTCAGTCAGTTCTTTGATACTGTTTGCTACGGTGAGGTTTTGTTGCTCAATACTTCGATCTAAATCTTTTCGCAAATCTAATAAGCCGTTACGAATTTTTAAATCAATTAACTCTCGTGTTTGACTTTGTTCTTGCAAAACAGCGGCGCTCTGCTGGTCACCAAACTGCTTGAGTTGTCCAATGACGGCTTGCTTAAGCTCTCTCTGAGAGCTTTCTGTTATCCCCTTTAATTGCTCAAATCTTTCGACAATTTTGTGTTTAAACTCTTGCAGATTATTGTTGAGAGATAAACTGGAATCGGCAAAACGCTTTTCTAATTCGACTCGCAACGCTGCAGTCGCTGCAAGCTGCCTTTCTCTATCTTGGGACAACGAATCGAATATTCGTTTTTGCGTATTATCAATGTGGCCTTCTAGTCGACTCAACATGGTGAGCATTTCATGCTGATTCTGAATAAAAATTTCGTTAGCCGCAGCGACTTCGTCTGTGATTTGTCCCCGGTATTGATGAATCATTCGCCGTTGAATGAAGACGAGATAAAGGACGCCAATCAGAATTATCAAGCCGCTGGTTAATAGCAACCAACTGATTATATTTTGATCAATATACTGCTCGATTTGTGGCATGGTGTTTTCTCGCCTTTAACCGCTATTTTACGCCGATTACAACTGTTTTACGCCTGAAACAACAGTACAAAAGTCCATTATTCATTCAGCATATCGTTTGTTAAACAATAAACCGAAGTCGCTTGATTCGAATTTCAGGTTTTAAGTTTGTAAATTTCAAGATTCAGGATTCAAGTTTCGGCTAAACCAAATTGGCGCTCATTAATGTGTCCACTGATACAAACTAAATGCTCAATATTGACGCAATGCATTAAGCGCTAAATAGGGTTGAAAACAACGACTCTCGACAAACAATCAAATGCACTGATCGTATTCTTGGAGAAAAAAACACTGCTAAAACACAGCTGCCTCTTTCGAATTAATCCCAAAGAAACGCCACACCCCTGTGCAATGCACAACGAAAACTCGTTTTAAAATTGCTTCTATCGAGAAGATTTGACGAGAGCCCACCCAGTGACGATAAAATTTTCTGTGGAGAAAAGCCTGGGCGTGACATGAAAATCCTTTCCTGGACTTATCCTGTCATGATCAAATCTTACTGCGAGTCGATGTCTTCAACAGGAAGATACTAGCAAAACAACTACTACTTGATCAACTAGTATTTTAGAATAAATGCCAAATGCTGAAATTAAGAATTCTCTCGCAACACCTGCTCTAGACATCGATAACTCTGGACATCGATAGCTCTAGACATCGATAGCCCTAAATGTCGATCGCTCTACCTGTGATAGTCAAGCGCACTTTGCGGCGGTCTTCTCCAGAACGGCGGTCAATACCGGACCGCATGTCAGGTACAGTAATCATGCGCCCGCTTTTCATCTGACGTCTATCAGTCCCCGAACGACGGTCATTGGCACTCCTTTCGTCCAACTTGTGTGACGACCAAGTGACTTTTTCGACGGTTTCGTTATCTCTGTCCTGTTCTGCCATGTGATAGTGTTCTAAGGTGTTGGAATAGCAATGACCGAGGTCATTTGCACTCTCCAATTATAGTTGGGAATAGGTCATTTATACCATAAATTTCGATTAGTGGTAGAAAATGAGATATTTACTTGATTAATGGTCATTATTTGTGCGTAAGAATAAAGTCGTTATTTGGCCTGAATTTCACAGAATTATTCGTACTTTTGTGCCACACTCTTTCATTATCGGCGCTTAAAATAACAATTCGCCGCAACAACAACCTTGGTTTTGGGAATTTCCAGATAGCGATTTCATCGAGTTCTATGGATAAAGCCGGAAAAACAAAAAACTCTACTGAGCCAGCCGAAAGTGAAAATTGGGTTTCCGCAAGCCAACACTTGTCGCTAATCGAGAAAAATAAGCGACTCCAAAACACCCTTAGCCAACTCATCGATAGCGCCAATAAGAATCAACAAACGCAAGATAAGTTTTATCAACTTGAGTTGTTCTTTTTGGAGTCTCAAACATTTGAAAGTTTAATGAATCGCGTACTTTTTGACTTAAAGCACAAGCTAAGTTTGAGCCAAGTGGAATTAGTCATCATTGATCCTGATAAGGAAATAAGACGGTTACTCGATGAAATTTACGGCGAGCTTGATTATCAAGACTTACGCTACGTTGACGATGAATCTGAAGTTGCTTCAATTTACCAATCCAAAGTAGAAACCCGCTTAACTCACAGTGACGAATTCATTCAACGGCTATTTGCCGGGCAGCCTTCGCTCAGTAAAAGTGCCGCGGTTTTACCGCTATGGCGTGGTACAAAATTGATTGGCAGCCTCCACATGGGTAGTCCTGACCCATCACGTTTTCACCATCAACTAGCGACTAACTTTCTCCAACACATGAGCTCAATCATCAGCGTCTGCATCGAAAACTCGATTAGCC
Source organism: Aliikangiella marina (assembly GCF_007004765.1). Lineage (GTDB taxonomy): Bacteria > Pseudomonadota > Gammaproteobacteria > Enterobacterales > Kangiellaceae > Aliikangiella > Aliikangiella marina. The sequence continues at coordinate 795,595 of NZ_VIKR01000002.1, read as the reverse complement.
AAGAAAGATTCGTTCATTTGAGTTTGGTCGATATGCTGACTAGAGCTAAAAACCGTCGCTTCTTTTTCCAAGCGCTAGCGAAAGAAATCGCTCGCGCGACTCGCGCTAACTTTCCCGTTTCCTGCTTATTTATTGATATCGACTACTTTAAAAAAATCAATGATCTTCACGGTCACTCGATTGGTGATAGAGCATTAAGAGCGGTTGCTGATGCGATTAATAACCTGTTAAGAAAGTCGGACACGTTAGCTAGGTTTGGTGGTGAAGAGTTTACAGTACTACTTCCTAATAGCGATGCCACTCAAGCCAATGAAATAGCCGAGCGGATCCGGCAAACGGTTGCTCGATTACAAGTTATTGGATCGGATAAGCAGCCGCTCAAAATAACGATATCTCTTGGCGTTAGCAGTTGGCAGCCTGATCCACAAAAAGCAGCAAACGCTGAAGACATTCAAAATCATTTAATTAATGCTGCCGACAAAGCGGTTTATGAAGCCAAAGAGGCGGGTCGAAACTGCGTGAAAGTCTCGCAGTCTAGGCTTTGACGTTTCTCGCTGTGCCAGCTGTGCCCTTATTGTCCGAAAACAACCGCTGGATTTTTTCAATGAGCCCATACTTATCGGTTTCACTCGTGCTGACTTTTAATTCCCAGCCTGAATAGTCTCGCCTTGGAAACACTTTATGAGAATTGGGGTATCCTTTTCTTAATTGATCAAAAATTTTTCCGTTAAGGCCAACCTTTTCCCTCATACGGTCACTATCGTTTTTGATATCATAAATGGCCAGCAACAGCGAAGGTAAGTCGAATGACTTTTGAAAAGCAAGCTGATTGTTTACTGGATAGAGTGATTGCTCAGTCGTCTCATGCTTATATCCAAACACTTCGCAAAGCGATTGATACACCATAAAGCTACCTCTTGATTTGCCCTCTAGTGTATGCCCTGCAATATGCGGTGTCGCTGATAGACAATATTTTGCTAACTCGACATCGATATCCGGCTCATTTTCAAAAACATCAAGTACAAAAGCGGCTGCTTGCTCACTTGTTAAATAATTTTTTAATGCTTGATTATCAATCACGCCACCTCGCGAAGCGTTAATCACTAATTGATTACGGTTTAATTTTAATAACTGTTGCTCGTCGAGTAAGTGATAAGTTTTATCCTGTCCGCTGGTTGAGAGTGGTGTATGAAAAGTAATCACATCACACTTTAAAATTGACTCAAAATCTGTGAACGCTCTCTTATCCCCGGCTCTTTCTAATGGCGGATCACATAAGTGATATTTAACTCCCAAGATCTGCAATGCTCGTGCTAAACCGCTGCCAACATTGCCCGCTCCAACAATTCCAACTTTCAATTCTTCTATTGATTGATGAGTGTTGGTTACCCACAGCGAAATAGCACTCAAAACATACTGAACAACTGCAGCCGCATTACATCCTGCGGCGTTGGTCCAATGAATATGATTTTTATCAAGCCATTCTGTATCGAGGTGATCAATGCCAATCGTCGCCGAGCCAACAAACTTAATTGATGTTCCTTGTAGCAATGCTTCATCGACCATTGTGATCGAGCGACAAAGAAGCGCATCACAGTCAATTAAGTCGTCTCGCACTATCTCGCGGCCTGACTTTCTCACAACCGTTGCTATATTCGATAATAACCGATCGATATGCGGCATATTTTCATCGGCTAAAACTTTTAGCTTTTTTTGATTCATTAAAACGTGGCTCACTATAATTTGTTTGCTGGAATTCTTTGCGATCGATAATTAAAGTCAGAGAAACCAATGTGCTTCTTTTCTTCTACATTCACTTCGGTTTTTATCAACTATCACTTCCAGCATTATCAACAATCGATTCCCATTTTATCGATAATCACCGGTAAGCTCTACAGCTCCTTTTTGGGATATTATAGAGATTAGTTATTAATCAAACTTTGGAAACACGCCTTTTTCACGTACAATGCGCGCAACTTTTCATTGCGTCGATATCAATCATGCTAGACTTCACGCTGTTAGCGCTCTTTATACCAACTTTTCTAGTGGTGTCTGCAACGCCAGGTATGTGCATGACCTTAGCTCTGACTCTTGGGATGTCCATTGGCCTACGCCGAACATTTTGGATGATGTGGGGCGAGTTAATTGGAGTCGCTATCGTATCGGTGCTCGCGGTAATTGGTGTCGCAAAAATAATGTTAGAATATCCTAACCTATTTTTGGTCCTCAAATACTTCGGCGGTGCCTATTTGATTTATATTGGAATGCAAATGTGGCGTTCGAAGGGCCGGATGGCTATTCAAACCGATAGTGATGCTTATGCATCAATATCAGCCAAAGAGTTGATCACCCAAGGGTTTATTGCAGCAATCGCAAACCCTAAAGGATGGGCATTTACGATTTCACTACTCCCGCCTTTTATCAATCCCGAATATCCGATGGTGCCGCAGTTGAGTGTTTTGATTGCAATTATACTCATGTCCGAACTCATGTTCATGACTTTGTATGCAAGTGGTGGCAGAACTTTGCGACAACTGTTATCCAATACGGCGAATGTCAAAACAATGAATCGAGTCTCAGGGACTTTAATGATTGGAGTCGGTCTTTGGTTAGCATTGGGCTAACTTTAGATTTACCTGGTAAGCGCTAGGTCACTGAGCAGTATCAATGTGGTCTGTTAACGAATCCGTAACCAGCTTGGCTATTAAAAGCGGGTCGACTACAATAAACAAGGCCGCGTTATTCGGGCTTTATAACAAACGAGTGATACATGAACGAAAAATTAACCACACTTTATTCTGAAATATTAACTGAACTCGGCGAAGATCCGTCTCGAGAAGGATTGTTAGATACGCCTAAGCGGGCCGCAAAAGCCATGCAATTTCTTACTCAGGGATATCATCAATCCTTGGACGAGGTGGTCAACGGCGCAATATTTGAATCCGATAATGATGAAATGGTTATCGTTAAAGATATTGAGCTTTATTCAATGTGTGAACACCATTTATTACCTTTTATTGGCAAATGCCACGTTGCTTACTTACCAACAGGTAAAGTAATAGGTCTATCTAAGATAGCACGAATCGTTGATATGTTTGGCCGCCGATTGCAAATTCAAGAGAATATGACTAAGCAAATTGCGCAAGCCATTATGCAAGTGACCAACGCAGCTGGAGTCGGCGTAATTGTAGAAGCCAAGCATATGTGCATGATGATGCGTGGGGTAGAAAAACAAAACTCTACCATGACTACTTCTGTTATGCTGGGTGCGTTTAGAGAAAAATCAAAAACTCGAGCAGAATTCCTCAATTTAATTCGTTAAATTTCAATTTAAACTTACAATGTCCAGCGCGCATCTCGACAAGTTCGCCCAAATAAAACCTGCAACTATCGAGTGGCGTGACGGCCTACCATTTAGTACCGAGTTTGATGATATTTACTTCTCACTTGAAGATGGTTTAGCCGAGTCTGAATACGTTTTCCTTGATGGAAACCATTTGCCCGACGACTGGCACTTGTCAACGGGTGATAGTTTTTATATTGGCGAACTCGGTTTTGGAACTGGCCTTAATTTTTTCATTACCGCAGAAAAGTGGTCAAAATTCTTACATGAATTGAATCCTGGAGAAAAAAAACATCTTCACTTTGTGTCATTTGAAAAGCGACCATTGCGAGTCGACGACTTCAAACGAGCAAGCGAACATTGGCCTCAGTTTAAAGTATATAGCGAACAATTGGTTGGGCAGTACCCTTCCGCAACTTTCGGTCGACACCAGTTTAATTTCGCTAATATCAATTTAACCTTAACACTATTCTTCATGCCTGTTGAGCAAGCGCTTGACGATTTATTGATGGAATCAGTGTCGCACGCCAATAAAATTAAATTTGACCACTGGTATTTAGATGGATTTGCTCCAGCTAAAAATGCCAGTATGTGGGCAGAAGATGTTATTAAAAAAGTGCGCATGCTATCAAAAAGAGGCACCCGTCTTTCGACCTTTAGCGTCGCCGCTTCAATAAAAACCCCACTCAAAAAATACGGATTTTCAATTCATAAACGCAAAGGGTTTGGCCGAAAGCGAGAAATGCTGACTGCACAAGTGAATGATGACACTGAGATCGATTCAAGTTTAGGTTCGGGTTTAGCCAAGAGCAATGCTATTGATTTCGCTGCGGCACCCGATAACAATTTAAGACGTGGCTTTATAAACCTCAAGTACGATAAACCCTGGTTTGATTTGAGTCATTCACCCGAGCCAACAAAGATAGCCATAATCGGCGCAGGTATCGCCGGATGCAGTCTTGCTTTTGTACTCAGTCAACAAGGTATTGCTATTGATTTATATGACGAGAACAATGAACTAGCACAAGGAGCCTCTGGTGCGGCCGCAGGTATTTTTCATCCTCAGCTAACCACTGACTTTAACTTTACCAGTCAAATACATTGGCAAGCTTATTTACGCTTAAATAATTTTCTCGATGAATTAGACGCCCGACAAAGACAAAGTATCATCATTAACAAAGGTTTGCAGCGGGTTTTAAAGACCAACGACCAACGTGACCAGCTCCTCACACTGAGTAGAAGTTTAACTTTAGATAACTGGATTCAACCCTTTAAGTCAACATTACCTAGCGTCTTTTTTCCCGACGCTTGCGCGCTTGATATCCCAAGTCTATGTCAATTATTCATTGCGCTTTCTCCAGCTCAACGTGTTGAAATTTTTTATCGCCACCAAGTTAAATCAATATCCGACTCAAAAACTTCACAGCGAGCGATAGAAGTTTATAATTGCACTTCACAAGAGACATCGATAAAAACTTATTCACACATTGTCTATTGTGGTGGTAGGAGTCGTCACCAACTTGAAGCGTTCTCGAACAAGTTTACTCATTGGACTCGAGGACAAACTTATTTATTTGAATCAGAAAAACTGGCTCGATCGTTAAACCACTTAATTTGCGAACAGCAATACTTGGTTCCTCAAGGCAATCAACAGTTTTTACTTGGTTCAACCTTCGATGATTTCGAAGACGAAAGTCTGCGTCGCGATAGCCAAACGGCATTAAGGCAACGTTTCGGCGAACTCGGCAGCAAGTTAGGGTTGCCGCTTCCTCCCCCACAAGAAAAAGAAGATCTAGCTGGACAAGTGGGATACCGACTCCATACAAGTGACAGACTCCCGCTCGTCGGCGGTGTCCCAGACAACGATAAGCTTGAGGAGAGCTTCAAGGCTCTCGGTCAACGTAGAATCGCGTGGCAAGATTTGGGGACATATAATCGACCCGGGCTTTGGTTAAATACCGGCTATGGATCTCATGGACTATTGATGTCTTTACTCTGTGCTGAACATTTGAGTGCGTTAATTCGAAATGATTTATCACCACTACCCAACGACCTATCACAAAAATTAAGCCCAGCGAGGTTTGCTTTGAAGAATCTTTAAAGTTAAATATCAATCGCGACTAACAATCTAAGAAAAAAGAAATTGACCGAAAAAAATCAAACCACAAGCTCAAGTTTTCAATGAGTGATACTCAGCCAATCACCATTAAAGATCAATGCCTATATCGATATCGCTATCTTTGCCACCCTTGAAAATTGCCCGCAAAAAGCGAGAGGTTAGTTGATAGGGTAAATCAAAGATTAGCTCAAAGGCATCGTACCAAGCGTCATGATGTTTATTTTCTGGCCAGATAAAATGGACTAAAAGAAACCCTGCAATTGCAGCCACAAGAATCATCCAGCTAAACCCAGAACTAAATAGATCGAAAACAAGATAGCAACTTAAGCAAAAAACTCCCATTGCCAAAAGGGCCCGTAGCGTATCCATTTCGTCCTCTCCTTTGGTATTATTCCTTCATTATCTATATGGGGATAAAAATACTCTTTTCAATTGGGCTCGGCAGCCTTGTTATAAATCAAACTTCAATTTGATTGGTCAACTCAAGACAACCTTCTCTTCTTGATTAACGAACAACCAACTTTAATGAACAAAAGCGGCAAGCAGAGCAATAAATGCGATGTATCCTCACAAATAAGGGCTTGCGAAAGCGTTAATTCCTTTTATAATTGCACCAAATGAGAATCATTATTATTAGGACCTCCCAATGAAAAAGCTGGTTTTACTTTTTGCTGCGCTATCATCGTTTTCAGTCGCCGCTCAGCAAAGCGTTAATATTTACTCGTATCGACAAGCATTTTTAGTTGACCCCGTCGTTGAACAGTTTACTAAAGATACCGGGATCAAAGTGAATGTGCTGTTTGCGAAACAGGGGCTTGCCGAACGTTTAGAGCGTGAAGGTGAACACACCAAAGCCGACGTTGTTATGACGACAGATATTAGTCGACTCATGGAGATCACAAACCGTGGTTTAACTCAGAGCGTTGAGAATAAAACGATATTTGAAAATATCCCTGCACATTTACGTGACCCAAAAAATCAGTGGTTCGCGCTTACCACTCGGGTAAGAAATATCTATGCGTCCAAAGATCGCGTCGGTAAAATCGACATTTCTTACGAAGATCTTGCCAGTGAAAAGTTTAAAGGCAAAATTTGCACGCGAAGCGGCAAACACCCTTATTCTGTCGCCCTAGTTTCTTCGATGATTTCGCATCACGGCGAAGCAGAAACTAAAAAATGGCTTCAAGGGGTTAAAGCTAATCTTGCGAGAAAACCTCAAGGCAATGATCGAGCACAAGTAAAAGCCATCAAAGAAGGTTTATGTGATATTTCCATCGGTAATGGTTACTACTTCGGCAAAATGCTTGCGGATAAAAACCAAAAAGCTTGGGCTGACTCAGTCCATATCTTGTTTCCCAACCAAAAGGATCGTGGTGCTCATGTGAATGTTAGTGGTATGGCGTTGACCAAACATGCACCGAATAAAGAAGCAGCGATACGCTTAATGGAATATTTGAGCAGCGCAAACGCACAAAAAATCTATGCAGAAGCCAATATGGAATATCCGGTGAAACCTGGTGTCGCTTACTCTCCATTAGTCGCCTCTTGGGGTGAATACAAAGCAGACAACCTCGAAATGGCCAAAATCGCTGCAAACCGCGAAAAAGCCATGAAGTTGATTGATGAAGTCAAGTTCGACCTGTAGTAAACTTCGGTCATCTTAATCATAACAAGAACGACCGTAACTTTATTCGGACTTAGGGAACCTGGCATCGCTAAGTCCTTTTGAGCTTCGTCGTTGAGAAGCGCCCCTTGAACTTAACCATCAGCAAAAAATGGCCCTTCTTTAGTTGGCTCTTAGCACTGACACTTGCATCGCCCTTTGCCGCGATTGTCTGGCAATCTTTTGCGAATGATCAAGATATCTTTAATCACCTTTATCAAACCGTTCTTCCCGACTATATTTTTAATTCGTTTGCGTTAACCGTTGCCGTAGTGGCTATTGCGACATTAATCGGGGTACCCTGCGCCTGGTTGATTGCCAATTATGAATTCCCCCTTCGACGCTATTTCCAGTGGGCCCTGATTTTACCCTTAGCAATGCCCTCGTACGTGGTCGCCTTTGTGTACACAGATTTACTCGAATGTGCTGGGCCAATACAAACTTCCTTGCGTCAACTACTCGAGCCCGACACAGTGGGTACCCACTGCTACTTTCAGGTAAGAAATCTCGGCGGAGCCAGCCTCATGCTCGCGCTTGTATTGTTTCCCTATATTTATTTATTGATGCGGGCTTGCTTTAACGAACAATCATCATCGTTGATTAATAGTGCTCGGGTAATGGGCTGTAATACTTGGCAGACTTTCTATCGCCTATCATTTCCGTTGGCCCGCCCCGCATTAGCTGTCGGAATCACCTTAGTCGCCATGGAAACGCTTGCCGATTTTGCTGTGGTTAAGTATTTCGCCGTTTCAACTCTCACCACCGCGGTGTATGACACCTGGTTAGGCTATGGCAGTTTAGCCGCAGCAGCGAGAATTTCCGCTATTATGTTACTTGCCATCTTTCTACTCATTGGGATTGAAAAATATGCCAGGAGACAACAGAAGTACTATCAACATGCGGTGGGTCAAGAGACTATTGTACGCCCTAAACTAAAACGTCCACAGCAAATCATAACCTTGCTATTTCTTTCGATTGTTTTCTTTGCGGCTTTTCTGTTTCCTTTCTTAAGACTGATTGAGTTTGCGTTTGATTATTTTAGCGAGTCGTGGAACGCGGAATTCATAGAATACAGTTTAAACAGCCTATTAGTCGCGAGTCTTGTCAGCTTATTTTGTTTGCTGTTTGGATTAATTTTCGGTTACTACAAAAGATTGTCGCAAAGTAAAACGCGCGAAGTTCCGGGAAAACTCGCCAGTGCTGGGTACGCACTGCCAGGCACGGTACTCGCTATAGGCGTACTTATCCCACTCACAATGATGGACTCTGGGGTTAACTCACTGTTTAAATCGATGGGGACTAGCGGTCCGGGATTGATTTTATCGGGAAGCTTATTTGCGATAATTTTCGGCTATGTTATTCGCTTTAGTGCTATCGCGGTTGGTTCGGTCGACGCGAGTTTAGCTAAAGTGCCTCCTTCATTGGACATGGCGAGTACAACAATGGGACTGTCTCCGCTAAAAACCATGTTTAAAGTGCACATGCCACTGGTCAGTAAAGGACTGTTTGTTGCCGCGCTTCTCGTGTTTATCGAATCAATGAAGGAGTTACCCGCAGCGCTTCTTCTCAGGCCATTTGGTTTTGAGTCTTTGGCGACTTATGTTTACCAGTTTGTCTCCGATGAACAACTCGAACTCGGCGCGCTTGCCGCAATTGTCATTGTTGTGGTCGGCCTGATTCCGTTAATTTTTCTTGATAAATATTTAGACTCCACTCAACCCAGCAACTCAAAACACGCGAAGCGCCAATGAATCAATTATCAGTCAATTCACTCTATTGCCAATATGACTCACAGTCTGTGCTCAAAGACCTGTCTTTAGACTTAGCCGAAAATGAGATCATCGCGCTGCTTGGCCCAAGTGGTTGTGGTAAAACGACGCTCCTTAAAGCGATCGCCGGATTACAACCAATCAGTTCAGGTGAAATATTTATTTCGCAGAAACAAGTTAGTGGCGAAAATATCACTATCCCGAGTGAGCGCAGAAATATTGGGATGATATTTCAAGATTATGCGCTATTTCCTCACTTGACCGCTGAAGAAAATGTTGCCTTTGGACTTAAGCAGGGTGACAAAACGAGCAAGGCCCAACGAGCGATAGAAATGCTCACACTAGTCGGCTTGGCAGATTTCGCGAAACGCTATCCTCACGAGCTCTCGGGTGGACAACAACAGCGAGTCGCTATCGCCAGGGCTTTGGCCTACCAACCAGCATTAATTCTTTTGGATGAACCGTTTTCAAACATCGACAACCAATCTCGCGAGAAATTGATGCCAGAGATTCGCAATATCCTCAAACAACAAAAAGTTTCTGGGTTGTTGGTTACTCATAACAAAGATGAGGCTTTCGCTTTCGCCGACAAGATCGCGGTTTTTCAGCAAGGTCAATTAGCCCAGTTAGGTACGGCAGAAGAGCTTTATTACGGTCCTCAATCGAAGTATGTTGCCGACTTTATCGGTAAAGCCAGCTACTTGCCGATACTGAAAGCGAGTTCATCAAGCATAGAAACAGCACTTGGCACAATCGAGATCGCCGCTGGTCAATTGGCCACCCCAGAAACCGCGATGGTCATGGTTCGTCCAGAGCAAGTCTCCATTAAAGCTGACCCAAATGGTGCCTATCAAGTGCAAGACAAAGCGTTTTGTGGCCATTATTGGCGATACACCGTTCAATCGAGTCAAGATGAGAGCGGTATTTTACTCAGCTATTCCAATGAAAATATTCCAGATGAATCAAAGGTGTCCATCGAACTATCTGGCCCCAACCCGGCAATCATCAAAAAATAACAATAAAATCAAATGGTTAAACTTAAAACCCGCTCAGTTTTATGGTTTTTAACCAGTAAGCTTCCATTCCTAGGTCCGTGGGATCTGATGACAAAAATCTGGATTTGTAGATTTTTCTTTGATCTCTATCAATCTAACAGCAAATGAGTTTGATTCTTATTTAGATTTGAATTAAACTTTGCGCCACATCAATGATAACAACATCTAATGGTTAACGGACAACATAATGAGAATTGCGATGACTAAACTGCCCTTCGCACTGGCAGCCTCTTCTTTAATCTTGCTTTCAGCTTGTGGCGGCGGTAGCAGCAGTGGTAACGGCAACGGCGGTACGACCAATCAAGCACCAACTGGAATCACTGTTTCAGCAAACACTGTTTCTGAAAATGAAGCTGGAGCGACTGTCGGTACTATTTCAGCAACCGATCCTAACGGTGATGCGATTACTTTTACCACCACCAGTGACTTATTCGAAATCTCTGGAACGACCTTAAAACTGATTGACTCTGTTGCGCTTAACTTCGAAAAAACGCCCTCTCAGTCAGTGTCAATCACCGCAACTGATAGTGGCGGCCTTAGCACGACGAGCAACGTCACCATTAATGTTAACGATGTTTTAGACACATACACATTTGCCGATGCCGACGGTAACTCGACAGTTGCCTACTCTGGCCAAACAGCGCGAATGGCACTGATATACGAACTTAATCAATATATCGGTAGCGAGCTACAGACTGATTTAGAGTCAGGCGCACTCACTACTCGTCAAGCCGTGATTGATAAACTCAATTCATTTTACGAAATTTCTGCTGAAGATTACGACTTAATTGCTGACACCTTTGCAGTCGACTTTATTGAAACGCTCGAACAAACCACACTGCGTGAACTTTCCTCTTCACAAAAAGATTTACTAGGCAAAATTGCAGGTAGTGATGAAGTGGGCCAACACAAAGATTGGAACAATGGCGATTTTGAGGGCTGGGGAACTGTAGGATCAACAACGCCACACGGCCTAGTTCAAATTTATTTTGGAATGTTAGGTGACCATGCTCAAGAATGGATCGATGGCAACACTCGAATGGATTTCAATAATAATGAAATCACTCAAATTTATTTAACGACCGATGGTCGAGATTTAAAACAACTTATTCAAAAGTTTTTACTCGGTGCAGTCGCTTTTTCTCAAGGTGCCGATGACTACTTGGACAACGATACTGATGACAAAGGTTTACGCTCAACTAATATTGCTGGTAGTAGTGTCTACACCGCTTTAGAACATCAATGGGATGAGGGCTTTGGCTATTTCGGTGCTGCTAGAGACTACCTTGAATACACCGACGATGAAATTGCAGCAAAAGATGGACGTGAAGAATATCGTTCAGGTCGTCATGATAGCAACGGTGATGGCTTCTTCGATTTAATGTCAGAAGTGAACCTCGGCAATTCAACCAATGCGGCGAAACGCGACCGTGGTACAAGCGCCTTGACTAACCCGACAGATTTCACAAGCGCAGCATTCAATGCATTTCTCAATGGGCGTAAAATTATCAATGATAATATTGGTTCGGAACTGACTACCGAACAAATGAATGCTTTGGTAGCCGAGCGAGATATCGTATTGGAGTATTGGGAGAAATCGATCTCTGCAACTGTTGTACATTACATTAACGATACACTCGCAGACCTTGATGCACTTGGTACAAATGATTTTAATTACGCTGACTTAGCTAAGCACTGGTCCGAGATGAAAGGTTTTGCATTGAACCTTCAATTTAATCGTCTTTCACCTTTATCAGACGCTAACTACACGCAGCTACACAATTTGATGCAAGATGCACCTGTGGTTTCTCCGCAGCAAGACCTTGATCAGTATAAAGCTGATCTACTTACGGCTCGAGGAATTTTACAGACAGCCTATGGCTTTGAAGCAGAGCATGTAGAAAACTGGTAGTGCAGTTTGTTAAAGACTTTTTAGATACAAAAGGATTTACAAAAGGTTAGGCGGAATCGCTTAACCTTTTCGCGTTTCTTAAACAGAAAAATATCCGGTTGCTGATCGGAAAATATTGAGACCTTAAGAGCAAAAAATTATGAATTATAGAGCATCAATTTCTTCGTTAGCCGCGGCAATGACCATTGCACTTTCAACCATAGGGTGCAGTGATAGTACTAGCAGTACCGCGGGCTCGCAATTTAACGATAATGCGAACAACAATGGTACACCCTCTCAATTTGACGAAGGAAAGCTGGTCACTAATTTGACCAACAATATCCTCACGCCAGCTTTCGAAGAATTTGATCAGTTAGCAAGTCAACTTAATCAGTCAGTCATCACTTATTGCCAGAGTGAAATCGGTTTCACAACCGGGAGTATTGATGCGAACCAGAGAGACTCAGATAGAACTCAAGCGAGAGACGACTGGAAAGCAGCCATGTCGAGTTGGCAAAAAGTCGAAATGATGCAAATCGGACCTCTCATCGAAAACCAAAGCTCATTGAGAAACAAAATCTACTCTTGGCCAGTCGCTAACACTTGCGCTGTCGATCAAGACGTCACATTTTTTAATGCTGGTAATATCAATGGTACGCCATACAACGTTGCCAATCGAGTGGTCACCCGGCGAGGGCTAGATGCACTGGAATACTTATTGTTTAACGACAACCTAGAGCACTCATGTACAGCGACAACAGCACCGGCCGGCTGGGATAACCTGAGCGAGCGTCAACGTGTCGAACAACGTTGCCAATTTGCAGTCGAGCTGACTGATGATTTGCGCAATAATGTCGACGACTTCCTCGCAGCTTGGTCTGGTGATTCTGGTTATGCACAATCTCTGTTAAATGCATCAGCTCAACCTGGCAGTGATTTTGAGAACATTCACGAAGCGGTTAACCGAATCTCTGATGCGATTTTTTATTTAGATACCGTCACAAAGGACTCTAAACTCGCTATCCCCCTGGGTCTGTTTGAAAACGATTGTCAACAAAATGCTTGCCCAGAAAATCTAGAGTCGCAATTTGCCAATCACTCTTTGGAGAATATTCGTAGCAACTTAATTGCGATTCGAGCAGTTTTTACCGGTAACTCCGATCAAAGCAACGACAACACTGGCTTTGACGACTATCTCATCGAAGAAGGTGCAGAGGCGACCGCGACTAATATTAGTAATGCCATTGATAATGCCATCAATAATATCGATGCTTACCAAGTAACGCTCAATGACGCGTTAGTCAATTCGACAAACAACGTGCAAGCCACTCACGATCAAATAAAAGCTATCACCGATCAAATGAAAACCGACTTTATCACTCAGTTAGCTTTGCAGCTTCCGGCAAGTTCCGCTGGTGACAACGACTAATATTACTTTTAAAAATAAGATATCAAATTAAGTAGAATTATTAATGAATAAAAATATCAAAAGCCTGTTCAAAATGTCTGCACTTTCGGTGGGGTTGAGTGTTGCAGTTAATTTGTCCGCACAAGAATCACAGACACCGAATACTGACGATGATAAAGGCGACTATGAAAATCGACTATTGATCGTTGGTCAAAACAACACGCTCAATACTGAAGCGGGTTCGGCAACTATTATCGACGAGGTGCAACTTGAAAAGTACGAATTTGACGACATCCATCGGATACTCGCACAAGTACCCGGTGTCAATATTCGACAAGAAGATGGTTATGGCCTACGACCCAACATTGGTTTTCGAGGGGTAACACCGGAACGCAGTAAGAAAATAAACATACTTGAGGATGGTATCTTAATTGGTCCAGCGCCTTACTCTGCGCCTGCTGCTTATTATTTTCCGATGGTCAGTCGAATGACTTCAGTCGAAGTCTATAAAGGGCCTTCCGCAATTTTATATGGACCGAATACCGTTGCCGGTACGCTCAACATGCTGACTCGTCAAGTGTCGCAAGATAATGAAGGCATGGTCGATGTATCTTACGGTAGCGATGCCTACAGCAAGTTTCACGGATATGCGATCCATAACTTCGATAACCTCGGTGTACTCATTGAAGGTATTAATTTGCAAAGCGATGGTTTTAAAACCCTGGACTCTGGTGGAGATACCGGTTTTGATAAAAAAGATATCACAACAAAGTTCCGGTATGATTTGAAAGGTGAACAATTCGATCAAGTATTCGAGTTAAAGTTAGGTTATGCCGATGAGCTTTCTAATGAAACCTACCTCGGACTCACTGACGAAGATTTTGCGCTATCGCCATTTAGACGGTATGCGGCGTCACAGCTCGGCGAAATGGATTGGCAGCATGAACAAGTTCAATTTAATCACTTCTTGCAAGGTGAAAATTTTGATATCACAACACGTGCCTATCGAAACGATTTTGAAAGAGCTTGGCGAAAACTCAACAATTTCCGCCCCTCAAACAACCCTGCTACCCAGCGCAGTTTACAAGACATACTCAGCGCGCCAAGCGAAGGGATCAATGCAATCTATTACCAAGTATTAACCGGACAAAAAGACAGTGAAGGTTTATTTGAACAATTGCTTATTGGGGTCAATGATAGAACGTTTTACTCTCAAGGGGTACAAACCGATCTCAATCTTAAATTTGAATGGGGTGATATTACTCACAACATCAAAACAGGCATTCGCTACCATGAAGATGAAATTGAGCGTTTTCACACGGAAGATAATTTTAATATGGTTAGTGGAATACTCGTCGCGACTGGGGCCGAAACCGCGATTACCACAGCCAATACTGAACGTTCTAAAGTATGGTCTATCTATTTAAAAGATACGCTGGAACTTGACCAATGGGAACTCACTTTCGGGTTTAGAAGCGAGATTATCGACTCTTATTATCAAAATAATCTAGTCGGTTTTGAAAATGATTGGCTGAAAAAAAGTACTACCATCGTTTTACCGGGTGTTAGTGCCTTTTACTCTATCGATGACATGAGTGGTGTGTTTGCAGGACTGCATCGCGGATTCATTCCGACAAGCCCAAAACAATCACCAGAAATCGAGATTGAAGATAGTACCAACTTAGAGCTCGGTTATCGTTATTTTAATCAAGCCAACCGAATTGAGTTAGTCGGCTTTTATAGTGATTTTGACAATCTGAAAGAGAGTTGTACCGCGTCGACTTCATCGAGCTGTTTTTCTATCATTGATCAAGAGTTTAACGCAGGAAATGCCGAAGTTTTCGGTCTAGAGGCAAGCTGGGCTGATCGGTTCAGTCTGTCGAATGATATTGATGTCCCTTGGATGTTAACTTACTCCTACACGAGTGCAGAATTTCAAGAAACTTTTGACTCGGACTTTGAACTCTGGGGAGATGTCAGTGCGGGAGATTCCGTGCCATACTTACCAGAGCACCAGCTTACCCTTGATATCGGACTGGAAGCGAGTCAATGGCGTACTAATTTGATGATCAGTTACGTTGATGAAATGAATGAAGCTGCAGGTGATAATGTCGCTTTATCTGGCGTAATGACTGATGCTTACTGGAATCTCGATTTGTCCGCGGCTTACGATTTTATGGATTATGGTACAGTCTATTTGAAAGCTGAAAATGTTCTTGATGAAGTTAATATTATTAGTCGTCGACCGTTCGGCGCGAGACCGAGTAAACCACAGCAGTTTTATTTAGGTTACAAATACCGCTGGTAGGTCATATTAACTAATCACATAAATTCAATTTTAGAGCAACACTCGATTATTAAACGATGCAATGGTACGAAGCGCTAACAGCTAGTTTAGAAGATTTGAGTCAATATTTAATTGACCCAAGCCAAAGAATATTTGGCCTCTACTTGCTGGGCGCTTTTTTATTGTCCATTCCTGTTTTTTACTTCGTGAATAACGGCCGCGGGATTAACGCTTTTTTTAAGTTTCTATTTCCCAAGAAAATTTGGTTCGCTCAGTCGGCTAAACACGACTATGTACTTTTGGTGGTCAACAAAATCATTCGTGGTGTGCTTTTAGCACCGGTGATTATTGCGATGGTTCCAATAGCCTTGTATGTCACTGAAGTTTTGGAATCCGTTTTCGGTACGCTTACGCCAATCAGTAACACCCGCTGGCTAATCATGCTAAGCTTCACCACATTGTTATTCGTTCTCGATGATCTGTCTCGTTTTGTCCTCCATTGGCTCCTTCATCATGTGCCATTTTTGTGGGAATTTCACAAGGTTCATCATTCCGCCAAAGTACTAACGCCCATTACAATCTATCGCTCTCACCCGATTGAAAACTATCTATTTGCAAGCCGGTTAGCCGTTTCACAAGGTTTAGCGATTGGCATAAGTTATTACTTATTTGGCCCCACACTTTCAGTGGTTGAAATCGCTGGTGCCAATGTTTTTGTTTTTGCCTTTAACTTTTTAGGATCTAACTTGCGCCATTCTCACATTTGGTTGAGCTGGGGACCCAAGGTTGAAAAGTGGTTTATCAGCCCAGCACAACACCAAATTCACCATAGTGATAATCCCGAACACTTTGATCAGAACTTAGGCTCCGCATTTGCTATTTGGGATAGAATGGCCGGCTCATTAATTACGGCAAACGCCGTGAAACGCGTAAACTTTGGCGTCGGCCGGGACTTCAAAGAGCATGATACGCTGCTTGGTATTTATTTTTTACCGATTAAACATTCAGCAAGAAAGTTTATTGGCATGTTCAAACCAAGCCGATAAAACTGAGTCAATTAAGCAGTTTTTTTCATTTTTACATATCCGTTAACAATTATGATTGTTGTTAACCTTCTCCGTTTTAGGCAGACTATAGCGTTAAAAAATTTCAATCCATCATAATGTTATGGGGAGCAATATGACTCAACTTTCA
This sequence comes from Aliikangiella marina, assembly GCF_007004765.1. Lineage (GTDB taxonomy): Bacteria > Pseudomonadota > Gammaproteobacteria > Enterobacterales > Kangiellaceae > Aliikangiella > Aliikangiella marina. Next base: position 778,866 of record NZ_VIKR01000002.1, on the reverse strand, counting down.
AAAATTGCCGCCGCAGTGAGCTTTGCGTTGATACTAGCAGCCTGCAATCAAGACAGCCAATCGTCGTCCAGTCAATCACAGAGTGACAAACAACAAAGCCAGACGGCAAAAGTAGCTGAACCATCTGCAAATCCCAGTCAAGAGGTTTCAGCTGATGCTTCCGCAAAAGCCAATCAGCTTTTTGAAGAAATCTTTATGCAAGGGGTGATGCGTAGCCCCATGTACCAAACGTTTTTGGGTATCAAACAAGATCAAGACAAATGGAATGACTTATCTGAAGAGAGGCAGTTGGAAGACTTAGAAATCACTAAACAAAACCTTGAGAAAATTTTAGCGATCGATGAAAGCCAGCTCGATGAACAGACAAAAATTAGCTACCGTCTGATGAAAGAAGGATTACAACAAGAAATCGAAGACTTTCAATGGCGGTATTACAATTACCCTGTAAATCAAATGTTTGGCTTGCATTCGGGCGTTGCCTCGTTACTGATCAATCAGCACAGAATCAGCGATACAGCCGATGCTAAAGCTTACATTGCTCGGTTAAACAACCTGAACACACTCTTTAACCAATTAGTTGACGGTCTCAAAACGCGCGCAGAAAAAGGCATTATTGCACCTAAATTTGTGTACCCTTATGTGATTGATGACAGTCGCAATATTATCTCTGGCGCGCCTTTTAGCGAAGGCGAAGACAGTACATTATGGGCTGACTTTAAGCGAAAGGTTGAGCAACTTGAAATAGAAGCCAGTGAAAAAGAACAGCTTTTAGGTGAAGCCAATAAAGCATTAATCAGTTCTGTAAAACCGGCCTATGAACAGCTAATTGGCTACTTAGAAAAATTATCTGATCAGGCCGATACTCGAGACGGCGTCTGGAAATTCCCGAATGGCGGTGACTTTTTCAACAATCGCTTACAACGAATTACCACAACAAACCTTACTTCAGAGCAAATTCATCAAATTGGTTTGTCTGAAGTAGAACGAATACATAATGAAATGCGCGATATTATGAAACGCGTTAACTATGACGGGACGCTCCAAGAATTTTTCGTTTATATGCGAGAAAGCGACAAGTTCTACTACGAAAATACCGACGAGGGAAAAAAACGCTATCTAAAAGAAGCAACCGCCTACATTGATAATATGAAAGCACGTATCGATGAGTTGTTTATTACCAAACCCAAAGCGGATTTGATTGTTAAAGCAGTCGAACCATTCCGTGAAAAATCAGCCGGTAAAGCTTTCTACCAACAACCCTCAATGGATGGTACTCGACCAGGTACTTATTACGCCAACTTATACGATATGGAAGCTATGCCAATTTATCAGATGGAAGCGCTAGCTTATCACGAGGGCGTTCCAGGACATCACATGCAAATAGCTTTAGCACAAGAACTAGCGGGTATTCCTAAATTCCGTAAGTTCGGTCGTTACACTGCCTACAACGAAGGTTGGGGGTTATACAGTGAGTTGGTACCTAAAGAAATCGGTCTCTACGAAGATCCTTATTCGGACTTTGGGCGACTTGCCATGGAGTTATGGCGCGCGTGTAGACTGGTTGTAGACACTGGTATTCACAGTAAAAAGTGGACCCGAGAACAAGGAATTGAATACTATGTGACGAATACGCCTAACGCTAAATCCGACGCAGTAAAAATGGTCGAACGACATATCGTCATGCCTGGTCAAGCGACCGCATATAAAATCGGCATGAATAAGATTGTCGAGTTACGAGAAAACGCCAAAGCGAAGATGGGCGATAAGTTTGATATTCGCGAATTTCATGACGTTGTACTCGCCAACGGGCCTGTGCCACTAACGGTTTTAGAAGACTTTGTTGAAAAATATATTCAAAGTAAATAGTCATTGAGTGAACAAAAAAGCCGGCGCAATGCTGGCTTTTTTATTTCTTAAGACAATTTGCTAGCAGGTTGCTAAAAACAATTCCATACGATTGATTAACTTGTGACAGTTTTCTGTACTCAACGCAAATTCATGCGGTGTCGCGATGCAACCATGATCATTATCAAAATACTCACCAGAGCTTTCAGCGAAGCTAAAATCTAGGCTCGCCTTGACTAGTATTTGTGCACCAATACTTAAATCCTTTCCGGCGACACCAAAACCTTCTTTTACCATTTTGCTGGCGAGTAATGACCCCGGATTAACGGCTACCATCGTAGGACCTTCACCCGATAAGTGACTCGCTAAATAACGAGTCCACATTACGACAGCCAATTTGCTCTGTGCATAGGCATCAAACGCGTCGGAAAAATGCTTATGATGAAACAAGCGCTCAAAATCAAGCGGCGCCTGTGCGGCTGACGAAACGTTAATCACCCTGCTGTCAGCTGACAATAATGGCATTAAAAGTTTCGTCAGATAATAAGGCGCGATAGTGTTAACCAAAAAACGAACGTCAATATTGTATTGAGTCGTTGGGTGACTCGTTTTAAATACGCCAGCATTGTTTATCAGTACATCAAGAGAAAGCTGCTTGCGCAAAATCGCTTCAGCAAGCCCCGCAACTTCAGAGAGGTTGGAGAGATCAGCTTGGACCATGGTGACGTTTCCAGCGTCAATCCGGCTCAATGTTTGGTGAACCCGCTCAAGCTTTTGCTGACTTCTACCGTGAAGTAAAACATGGTGGCCTAATTCCAGTAATTTCTTCGCTGTTAACAATCCAATACCGTCAGTAGCTCCCGTTATCAGTATATTCTTTGGCATTTTTCCGCTATTCATGGTTTACAACGACCTTACCCATGGCGCGTCCACTCTCTAAAAATTGATGCGCATCCGCGATTTGAGCTAAAGAAAAAACAGGTTCACAGATATAAGGCATTAGCTTACCGGCTTCCACAATTCGTGCGATCTCTGTAAGAATTCGTCCATGTTGCTCACGGCCCGTATTGTGGATCATCGGAATAAGCATAAATATTACATGTAAAGATAAGCCTTTTAAATGAGCTAATGTTAAGTCCATTTCAACCATTGAACTTGTTGTCGCTATATGACCATTCAGTTTGGCTGCTTCGATAGAGTGAGTAAGATTTTGGTCGCCCACCGAGTCAAAAATCAAATCAAACCCCTTTCCTTCGGTATATTGCTCAGTGTAATCTTCAACTCGTTCAGATTTATAATTGATCGCTTTGACGCCCAGATTTTCTAGGTAAGCTATCTGCTTGTCTCCGCCTGCCGTAGAATAAACTTGAGCACCAAAATACTGTGCAAGTTGGACTGCAATATGCCCAACCCCGCCTGAACCGCCATGAATCAGAACCTTCTGTCCCTCAGATACGCCTGCGCGCGATAACCCTTCATACGCAGTTATTGAAACCAGTGGCAAAGCCGCAGCTTGTTGCATGGAAATATTGTTAGGTTTCTTTGCGATTAACCTACTATCTGCCAGCATATACTCAGCAAGACTCCCAGCAATCGTTCCCAATCCACCCGCACAACCGAATACTTCATCACCAATTTGAAACTCAGTAACCCCTTCTCCAACCTCTTCGATAACACCGGCAAAATCCATTCCCAATATCGCTGGAAGAACGGGAGCGAATGGCAACATATCGCCCAACGATCGAATTTTATAATCAACCGGATTAACACTGCTTGCTTTGACTTTTACGACCACATGACCGGGTTTAACTACCGGCTTGTTCACTTCAACCTGTTTAAAAAATTCGGTACCACCAAATTTATCGATAATCATTGCTTTCATTAAAAATATCCTCTCAGTCCAAATCATCTTTTCCTTCGATGAGAAAATGATGACTAATAGAACCTTTTGTTCGCGCTTGTAAGTGTGGTTGGTAAGTCGGATCTGCCATAAATGCTAGCGCGCAGGCTTTAGTCGGCCATTCAATAATGATTCTTAATCCAACTTTATCACTTTGCCCCTCTAGGCATTCATGGTTAGCCGTACGGGCAAGATACTTGCCACCATATTGCGTCACAAGGTGGGTCGCAGAATCGATGTAATCCGCTATCCACTCGTCAGACGTTGGTGTGACTTCGAGTACCGAGTAATAGCTCATTGACGCCTCCTAGTAATGCTCGAATTATTTTGGAATTCGAGAACCAGTATATTGCCTTTTTAAAAATTGATAATACCTTTATAATTCAATTCTCTTTCAATATTTTATTGATAATCATGAAATTAGAACATTTGGAAGTGCTGGTACGCGTCGCGAGGACTCATAGCATCAGTCGAGCGGGTCAAGAGCTTGGGTTATCTCCCACTGTTTCGAGTAATTACCTGACCAAACTTGAAACGGAACTTGGTGTAAGGTTAATCCACCGCACAACTCGAAAAGTCTCACTAACAGAGGACGGCATAGACTTCTTAGCACACGCGGAAAATGTCCTCGCCAGCGTTGAAGCAGCTAAAGCATCCGTTGGCGCTGGAATTACATCACCGACGGGTACCTTACGCATTACCGCGCCTTCATCATTTGGGCGAATACACCTTATGCCTCAGCTCAATGATTTTATGAAGTTATTTCCAGCGTTGGAACTAGACTGTCGGTTTTCAGATAATATTGTTGATCTCGTTGAAGGTGGATTCGATATTGCTATCAGGAATGCAGAACTTAAAGACTCTTCGCTTGTGGCACGCAAACTCGCGCCGGATAAACGCGTTTTGTGCGCATCCCCGGATTATGTAAAAAAATATGGAGAGCCTAAAACCCCCAACGACCTATTAAAGCATCAATGTCTGACATTAAATGGACTAGAAACGTGGAAATTTAAAATCCCTGACGGCGTTCAAGCGATAAAAGGTAAAGGTCGATTTAAAGCAGATAATGGAGAAGCTATCCGTGACGCATGTATTCAAGGTATGGGGATTACTATTTGTTCAACCTGGATTGCTCATCAACATTTACGTTCGGGAAAACTGATCCACCTACTACAAGACTTTCCGCTAGTCTCACAATCCGCCATATGGGCGGTGTATCCCACCAATCGTCAACTAGCGCCCAAGGTAAGAGCATTTATTGATTTCTTTGTTAATGCCTATGGAAAAAAACCTTACTGGGATTCACTATGAACTTAGCACTTAGCACTTAGCACTTAATTTAACGCAGTCTTAAATAAAAAGCCGGCATAAAGCCGGCTTTTGTCATCTATACCAATCAGTAAAAGTTATTGGTATTGCATCGCTTTGTGCAGTTCAACTAAGTTCTTCACTTCCTTCTCACCTTTTAGGTTAGCGAAAGAACCATCTTTAAACTTAGACCCTCGAAGCTGAATCGATACTCGACTAGCCTCTGGGTTTAACGCCGTTTCTTTGTAGAAAGTTTTCAAGTCTTCTAAAGTTACCTTTTCTACCTCAGCAATAAGCTTTGCACGCGTACTGAAATCCCACTTTTCTTCGTACCAGTCTGCAATGATTGGTCCGAGTTCTTCGCTTAAGTTTTTCGGTTTTTCTTTTAAAGAAACCAAAACACTATTCTTAAGTTGGGTAAATTCAGCGTCAGTAATCGCATTAAGTTTCTCGACGTACTCAGTCTTAAAGTCATCAAAACGTTTTTGCATGTCCACTACGTTTTTAACAGGCGTCTGAATTGCAAAACCCAACGTTGTGTAATCGCGAAGCTGAGTTGTTAACGCGGTAACGGCATAAGCAAGCTGTTCTTCCGTACGAAGCTTATCAAAGGTTGCCGTTCGTAAGTGACTGCGCAACACACGCGCTCTCGCTTCTTGTTTGGTGCTCGGGTCGGGATGTACTATCAAATCCAAAATCGCTACATCGGCAACTTCTAAATCTTTTTTATAGCTAATCACCTCGTTACTCGCAGGTTTCCAGATTTTGGTTCTCGCGTAATCGGTAACCTGACGATCGCTTGGTAATACACTCTCAATTTGACCAACAAACTTTTTAATGTCGTTATCATCATAATTGCCAAATGCAAAAACACGAATTTGGTTATTCGCCATAACTTTATTCATAAACGATTTTAAGTCTTCAGCAGTCAATTTTTGCGCGGCTTTAATTAAATCATCAGACTCATAACCAGTCGCCGTAACAACGTTAGTCATATATCCGAATAACTGACTAATCGGGAACTGTTTTTCCGCATTTTTCAGATTTCTGATATAACGATCAACTGCCTGGGCAAAGCTTTTTGAATCCGTATCGAAGACTAAGCTGCCAAGACCTTGCGCAAGTAATTCAGCCTGCTTGTCGGTAAATCCACTCACCGACAATTCAAGTCCCTTACGCTCTCTTAGCGAAAGACTCATACCGGCAATATCAGCTTCGGTCATTAATGCACTTTGTTTCAATGAATATAGATCGGTCCACAATGAGAACAAAATTTGAGAAGAGATATCCGACATATCTTCATCACTGTTGAAGAACACTCTCACTAAACCTTTCGGTTGGGTCTTAAACGCCTGTGAAGGATAATGCCACACCTTAATTCCATTTTCGTCATGAACCATTTCAGGTTTAGCCTGATCCGCTTTGTCAGCGGTTTTAATATCAAACCCTTCAGGTAACAAGGTATTTACTTTAGGAAGCTTTAATGCATAGTTAACCGGCTTACTCCAAGCATCGATCTCGCTTTGCGGAATATCAACAATTTTGTATTTACCGTCATAAAAATGCATTGTCTGATCGTGCGGTTCCTGCTTACTAATGTACCAAATACGCAGTCTCTCGGGGGTTAACTGGTCAAGTACATTTTGAATCGACTTTGCATCAAACCGGCTATAGGTGTACGGCGCGCTGATGACATCAGTGACTGGATAGGTTTGCATTTCATCCGCTAGATTTGAAACATATCCAAAAGCATTGCCTTTTTCTAAGAATCGAAAATCATTATTTAACGAAGTTTGAATTTCCTTGAAATACTTTTTATCGACGCCGTCTTTTCTAATTTTTTCAATAAAATTCATTACCACAGCAGTGATTTCTTCGCGCTTTGCCATGCCAGCGTCAGTCAAATCAATTCTGATTGCCATGCTGCCATAGTTACCGTATTGCTCCGGTGAACCGCTTGAAGATAAGTTTGAAATTAAGCCGGCTTTTTTCAATTCGTAAGCTGGCGAGCCGGGCATTTCAGAACCAATTAAATAGCTGATAAAAAAGTTAGGTTTGGTTTTATAATCATCAACATTATTGTCGATCGTAAAGTCGATGACGAGTTGTTTAACATCTTGGTTAGGAACGTAGTGAATACGCTTTTTACCCATCTCGTCAAAGTTTAATTTTGTCGAAACTTTTGGTTTTTCAATCGCTTTGTCTTTGATGCTAGAAAAATGCTTAGTCGCAAGCTCTTTCATTTGTGCAAGTGGTAAATTGCTGACTAGTGCTACTTTCATGATATTCGCTGAGTAGTACTGATTGTAAAAATCGACAGTTTCTGTGTGTAGTTTGCTACCGGGCTTATCGCTTAAAGTTTCTAGGTTGCCAATTAAAAAACGATTAGCCGGGTGATCGCCCATCATCGAACGATTTAATTTGAATTGGCCGAAAAAATCCATTTCTCTTCGCATTGACCATTCTGCGTTTACCGCATTTTTTTCTTTTTCTGTGTACTCTTCATATAGCTTCGGCGCTTTGAAAAAATCAGAAAATCGATCAAGCGCTTCATCATAAGCGGCGTTATTGATTTCAAACATGTAGTTTGTGATGTCTAACCAAGTGTAAGCATTGGAAGAGCCGCCATTCTTTGACATAAAGTCGCTATAGCCATTAGTCTCAGGGAAGCGTTCTGTGCCTAAGAAAAGCATATGCTCTAAATAATGCGCCATACCTTGCTGAGTCATCGGGTCATGTAACAGACCGACACCAACACTCAGCGCTGCAGCTGATTTATCGACGGTTGGGTCAGACACCAGAATAACGCCGATTCCATTGTCTAAGGTCATCGCAGCGTAGTCTCGTTGGTCATTTGGGCTGACCTTAACGGTCGTATCATTTGAATCAGCACTGCCACCGCCGGTCTGGCAAGCCACAACAGCAAATGAAGCGGCCACTACTAAGCCGTATTTAATTAATCGATTCATAAATATTCCATCTTGTTGTATTTGTTGAGTCGCGTTTTCGGCGACATGCGTTGTCGCAGGCTGGCTATTATAAGATTTTCAATGACGACATTGAGTCGCAAATTGTTTCGATTTGTGATTTTGGAACGGTAATATTACCAAGGCAGGCACTTAAACACATTTCGTTATGAAACATGGCCAGAGGCAAAAAGGAAAGTTAACGCCGCGCCAATCAAGCTCAATTGATCAGCTGGCTTGGGCAACATCGAGAAAATATCTTAGTTTACGATTAGCCTTTTTTGATGAAATCTTGCGCCGCAGCAGACTTGGAGACTTTAATCGCTTCTTCCTTACTAATGACCCGCTTAATCGCAGAACTCAGGGACCAGATTTCGGCGCTCGCTACTGGGTCGCTCCACTCATAAACACTGCACCCTTCTGAAAACGAATCCATGTAGGCTACACGGAAGCTAAGCTTGTTCTTAAGTGCTTGTAATTTAGAGTCTTTTCCAACCGACTCGATGATTTCTTCAGAAGATTTAACGCGCTTTCTTACTCGATTCCAGCAAATCTTAGATTTTAAGTGTTTATTAAACTTTTCAGCCTTGTGCAGCAGCTCCTCGAAGGTTTCAAATGACCAGATTTCAACGGATGAAGGAGCCAGTGGCACAATGAGTAAATTCGAAACCAACATCATCGCGCGGACTATCGGATTAACATGCGGTGCCCCATCAATCACTATATAGTCAAAGTCATTACTGTGTTTTTCGATTAAATTAAACAACTGCGCCGGCGTTGCCGCTTGCTCAAGCACTAAACCAGTCTCCTCATAAAGCTCATTTCTAACTTTAAACCACGCAGAGAGAGAATGTTGCGGTGGATCACAGTCGATCATCAGAACATTACCTGACTGGGAAAAAGTCACAGCCAGATTAGCGCAAATAGTACTTTTGCCGACTCCTCCCTTAGCCTGTGCAACTGAGATGATTTTAGCTGTCATAGATCCGCCTTCCCACAATCTTTACTGATTTGTTTGTTGGTGTTGTTCTATCTACCTGATAATTTAGGAGTTTTTTAATAATAAAGCAAATATTTAATGCTCAAATTTCCACCAAACCAGGTCGAGATATAGCGGAATTTGCAGAATCAGGAGAGGATTTTAGCGGCTGTAATCTTACAAATTAGTTAAATTTAGATCACTTTTTATGAATCATCGGCACTTTGATCGGCGATTAGTCTGTTGGAGTATGACTTTTGGGGCTATGACTTTTTGGGACTATGACTTTTTTCGATAATTCCGTTTTATCGACTCATGCGAAGTAACCATGCAGGCGTTTCCCTAGGTGGGAAGTTGACTGGTTACATTGTGATTAATCGAAGCGCCTCATTAAAGAGGCTCACAATATGGGGGAAATTTAAGCGTTAGCAAAAAAACGCTCTCGACTTTGGTCGTAATTATTAACCAGAACGTCAATCCCCTCTTGGTCGTAGGGGCGCAGGCCACTCATAATAATTTGCTTTTCGCCATGACCGATGACCTCGTCATTCGCGCAAATGTCAAAATCCATGATGACCATTCCTCGCTTGCCGTTTACATCGAATCGAGACTGTTTTAGAACAACTTCTGGGGTGTGCTCAGAAAACTTCTCAAATCCGAGTTTCATCATGTCGTATATGACCATTGGCTTCACTGGATTTACCATGACGCCCTCTTCTTTCATCAGCTCGACAATGATGTGCGGAAAAGTTTTTCCAGAAAATGCCACATAGGAGCGCACTAAAGCTTCGACAAACGCTGTGTCTTGAGTGTTGTCACCTTCCCGAGTCATTGCCAGGAAGCTCTTTTGATTGTCATTCTCAACTCTTATCTGGTCTTCATTCTCGACAAAATGAACCTGACTATCGCCACTCACCATACCTTGAAAATCAAAGGTCATATTCTGACTAATACCATATTTGCATGAGGTCAAAGAGAACAACAAGTCACCTGGAATACAAAATCGGTTGTTGTCTGGGTCATGCAGCGGATTGAAATCACCTGCGATTTCTTTGGCAAAGTCGCTACCCTGCTGCTTTGAAAAAGAATATTTGTCACCTGATTGGGTAAAGAAGTTTTCAAGGAACATACCAACTCCAATTGTTGCCAGCGTAACCATTTCAAACAATTCGGCTAAGTTACGCATTTCGCCTAGTTTCGTGGCGCGCACTATACCGATGAATGGCCTCTAGTGCCAGTTTTTCCAGGTCAAACCTGTTCATATTAGTCAGTATTGATTGCACTTAAAAACTATCATGAAAGCTTTTATGCCACTCGACCATGGCTACTAAACCTTTTTATGTGACCACTGATCGTTTTATTTTGATTAAGTCTCCTTTTGCTGAGACTTTGTTTTGACTATGCCCGTCGTTAGACCGGTACCAAACAATATGACACCACAAGCTATCAATGTTTCTATCGAAATAGTCTCATCTAAAAACATCCATCCCCAAAACATCCCAAATAAAGGCATTAGGAAAGTAACGGTAGTCGCATTTGCAGGGCCGGTGCGTTCAATAAGCCTAAAGTAGAGTATGTAAGCAAACCCTGTGCAAGCAATCGCCAGAATAATTAAATTAATCCAGCTGTTTAATGATGGCATTTGTTGCGGCCAAAAATAAATCGCCATTGGCATTAAAAATAGACTCGCGCCCACTAAACTGCCAGCAGAGAGTGCTAGCGGATTAATGCCAACAAGATATTTTTTGCTGTAGTTTGCCGCAATCGCGTAACAAACTGCAGCCAGCAAACCGGCACTTACTGCAATCGTAATATTACGATCCGCAAAACCGACTTTATCCCACACCAGTAAAATCACGCCAATTAAGCCAATAAACAACCCGACAATCGCGGACTTTGATAAACGCTGACTTAGCCAAATGAACCCGATAATCGCAGTAAACATCGGTGTTGCTGCATTTAATATTGAAGCAAAACCTGCGGTTAAATATAGCGTGGAAAATGCAATTAAGGAGAAAGGAATCGCTGAATTTAATATTCCCACAACACTAATTGTCAGCACATTTTCTATGATTTGCTTCTGACGATTTCGCCAAAAAACAAAAGGCAAAAGAAATACAGCAGCAAGTGCAACACGCACAGCAATGAGAGGAATCGCACCAAACTCAGCAACAGTAACCCGCATAAATAAAAATGAGGCTCCCCACAAAGCTGCCAATAATACTAGATCAAACAAATCTCTTGACTTCAATATTCTTCCTTCGATTGTCTCAGTTCGGTTGTTTTATTTAGGGTGTCTTTTTAGGGCTGTCTCATTAATAGCTCTTCAGCAAAGATACGTGGTAATTCGCTATTGTTTGTTAAGTATTTTTTATTTAACTTATATATTGTTTAGCTTTTGAAATTTGAGTTCTACTCTGAGCTCGTTTTTAAGCGTCCACTCTCTATATCAAGTAGCCGTTGCTTGCGCCACAAGCCGCCACCATAACCGGTGAGTTTACCATTTTTGCCGATTACTCGATGACAAGGAATGATAATACTAATTCGATTATCACCGTTTGCTTTCGCTACCGCCCGAACCGCATCAGGGTTACCGATAGTGAGTGCTTGTTGTTGATAGGAGCGAGTCTCGCCGCATGGAATTTCCATCAATGCTTGCCAAACGCGCTGCTGAAAATCGGTTCCAGGAATATCCAGCGGCACCGAAAACTTCGTTCTTTTACCAGCGAAGTATTCTTTGAGTTGTAAACTCAACTTAACGAATAGTGGATGCTGACCGGGAACGAACCGCGCCCTTAATAATTTACTGAGTCTTGTAATTTGGGTTTCCAGCATCCGTCGATCTGTAAACTCTAGCAAACAGATTCCCTGTTCCGTAGCACCGGCAAACATAGGGCCGAGCGGTGTTAATATTCGAGTAACCGTAACAACATTGGAACGCTTACTTGCGCTAGGCGCCGCCCCGGTGAGCTTCCGAAAAGCATGATTAAACCCACTTAGCGATTCATAACCGCTGTCCAAAGCCGTGTCAATGACTTTATCATCATGCTTGATTAAGCCGAAAGCTCGATTGATTCTGAGCGCTCTTGAATAGGCTTGAAAAGTCATACCATGATGTTTCTTGAACCAACGCCTTACTCGCACCGGATCCAGACCTCGTTGACGAAGGTCTTGATCTTTAAATTTTTGTTGCCCCGATTGAGAAAGCTCCTCGAGCAACCCTTTTAGCCAATCGGGCGACTCTCCATAAGGTCTGGTTGGATGACAGACTTTGCATGGCCGATAGCCGAAACTTAACGCCTGTTTGATATCAGCAAAGTATTCAACATTTTCCGGCTTTGGCTTGCGAGCATTACATGTCGGACGACAAAATATTCCTGTGGTTTTTACGCCAACAATAAAAATCCCTTCATACGAAGCATCTTTATTGACCAAAGCCTCGTACATGACTTGATTATCCGGTAACTCAATAGATTGCAATTTATTCAATTTGTCTCACTCCCAATAACGACCTATTGTAGAACAGCTATTCACGAATAGCTAAATCGCTTTACGAAGTGATTATCGTTAAAACGAATTATCAATTCTTCCGAAAAATGATCAACCAATTTTTCAATTGTGTTTGACTGCTTAAAATCAAACTTGTCTGTCGCTTTTATCTGTCACCATTGAAACTGACAGCGAGCTATTGCTTCAGGGCCGATTAACAAGTCGCTTAGCATGGTCTGTTTAATCAATTTGATCATTTTGGTGTGAGACATGGGAGTCTCATCACAAAATAAGTCCAGTTATCGTCTGATGCTTTCAGTAAAGTAACAATTCATTTATTATTCAACGAGATATAAGATAATCTTCAACAAATGAATTTGTCACTTATGGCTAATCAAGCGATACCTGTTATTCAAAATCCGAGAGTTTCTCATTTGAGCGCACCGAAACAGAGAGCGGCGGCTATATTGCTGGGTTTTGCCATTAGCTTTCCCTGCAAAGCTGACAATGCACTAGTATGGATTGGTTATAACCAAACCAGCTCGGATTTTTGGGGAGATGGTCGAAGCGACTTTAAACCTGACGGCGAAAGTATTGGTGTAAGTTATTTGTTTGATGACACCATTGATGTGGCTTATAGCTTCGGAAAAATCAAAGGACAAGAATCTTGGCCGATAGCGGGCGTGAACAATCCTAATGTTACAGACAGAGGAGAATCAGAGTCAGAATCCCATAGTCTTAGCTTAACTTGGCTGTTGGAAGACTTCAGTCTTGGGTTTACCGTCAGCGATATTCAAAGCGAAGAGCGGACTTTAATCCGCTTTCCAATTGTCGCGGAGATTACGGTTACTGATGATCAGCTTGTTTCCCTCAATTATGATGATTTTTACAGCGATGACAAAACGACTTTTGGTTGGAGTGTTGGTTTACAATTTGCCGATAGTAAAAACGATAATTTACAAGTCTTTTTTACTGATCCAGCCACTTCAATCGCAACGCGCTTTAATCAAAAAAGTTATAGCCTTTTTAGCGACTTTGATATCAGCTACGACATTGAAAGCGAATCCATCACTTTTACGCCGCAATTGTCGGTCGGCTGGAATTTTGAGTTATCTAGCGATGGTGAACCGCTAATCCTGTTAACTCGAGGCGATAGGCGCACATTATTAAATCGTTTCAACGACAGAATAACCAATAGCTTTCTGATACCCGACTCGGGCTATTGGAATCTATCCACTAATCTCGATTTACACAATGGTTGGAATATCGCGCTAGCTTATGGCAAAACAATATCGGCTCCAATCGATACAACTTCGATATCTTTTGATATTAGCCTTGCCTTCTAGCACGACGCTTCTTCGCCCGTTGCTGCATGCGTTTAATTAACTGACGGCGTTTTTCAGGCGATAAATTCTTAAACTTTTCCCTTAGTTTTTTTCGTTGCTCGGGTGGTAACTTTTTGAACTGTTTGAATGCATCTCTTAAACGACGCTGAGTCGCCGGTGGTAATTGCTTAAATCGTTGAGAGCGATTTTTTAGGTTTTCCTGTTGCTGGGGATCAAGAGCGCGCCACTGTTTAAAGCGTTCTCCTGCAACCTGTTTTTGCTCGGCAGACATAGACAACCATCGGTTTGCACCTTTTACTAGGTTGGTTTTTTTCTCATCAGGTAAGTCTGCCCAACGCCCTTCAAATTTGGCCAGTACTTTTTGGACTTCTGGCGACAGTTCTTGCCATTGTGTCTCAGCGTGAGCAACATTGACGAATAGGACACAGACGAATATGAAAAAAATCAATCGTTTCATTATCTATCCTCCGTCGCTTTTTTCTGTAAATTTAAATCTTTTTTCATTTCACTCTTACCATTTTCAAGGTCTTCTTGTTGAGTGTTTTTTTTATCAGTTTTTATGTCACTCTTAGTCAATTCAGGTTCATCAGCAATATCTAACATATCAAGTGGATCAGTCACTTCGCCATCCACGTCTTCCATGCTTGCTAGAAACTCTAAAAACGCTTCATCAGGTTCTTGGTTGACTGCTTGCGCGAAAATATTCCCAGACGTTATTATCGTTGAGGAAGTTAATAACCAAAGCCATGGCTTAAAGGACCGCACTATCGCTTTCCTCTGCCATCCAATAAATAAATTCAAGCTCTTCAAGCATCTCTAAATCTTCTTGCAATAAGTCATCTTCCAATATTTGCGCAAAAGTTTCGTTTTGAGCCTCTTGTTGGTTAGGTGCAAGTTGAAAAACCAGTCCCATGACAACGGCAAAACTTACCGCACCTGCAGTTTTCCAGATAGGAAAACCACTTGTCTTTTGTTCTGTGGCTCGCATGCGGATTTGGTTTAAGCGTCGACGAACATCGGGTGATAAATTTTCGACGCTATCATCAAGCGCTTGGTTTATTTGCGTTTCAACTTTTGAATCATCGTTCATAACCTACTCCAAAATTATGCAACTAAATCATGGTTTCCTGCACCGCTTTTGCAAGTGCTTCTCTTGCTCTCGAGTAGTGAGTTTTAACACTTCCCTCACTGCAGCCCATCGCCAAAGCAGTTTCACTGACACTAAAGCCTTCCCAACTTCGCAACATAAAACACTGTTGCTGTCTGACCGGAAGCTGCTTTATAGCGACCAGTACATGATCAATATTTCGCTGACCGGAAATTTCTCGCTCGGGTGTAATGAAATCACTTGCTTGGTCTACCGGATCAATTATTTCATCATCTTCTTTTTGCGCTGACTTCCAGAAAAATATCTTCTGTTGAATCGTCTTACGCCGAAAATAATCAGTGATTCGACTTTGTAGTATTCGATAAAATAACGGTCGCCACTCTGACGCAGGCTTTTGAGCATATTTCTCGACGAGTTTAATCATTGAGTCTTGAACAATATCAAGCGCGTCGGATTGATTCTGAGTCGCGATTTCAGCCATTCGATAAGCCTTCTTCTCAACTTGCGCCAAAAACTGCTCCATGGACAGTGGTGGCGTCGTAGTCCGCTGAGACGATTCTGACTTGTTTCCCGAATTACCCAGAGCGACTCCTCCAGTAGCATTGGCTGTGTTGGCAGCTTGTTGGCTATTTGCAGTCGAATTGACCGAATGTTGACAAATCGATCTCTCACTTTGTGAAAAATCACGATTACTACTGTCAAACTTTACTAACATAAGATGCTCTCGAGGATACAACATTGCGACGCAGGGGTGCAACGGCGCTTTTCTACTCAGTATTTCATTTTAACGAGCGAGATGAGATTGGGTTGACAAATAATTTTTAAATATTGATAGTCAAAGGCATATCATCGTAGGTGGAACTGAAGCGGCTCTATCAGAAAGTTAATATTCAAAGTCAGGTCTATCAAGGTCAGGCCTATCAAAATTTGAATTGCTATAATCGTAAAACAATATAAAAAACGGAAATAATCAAACCGGCCTCAATAAAATCGAGCCCGGCTTGAATATCTTAGCAATTACTCACTTGCCGCTTCGTCTAATCTGACGTGCAGCTTAAGCGCACTTAAGGTCACACTATCGGTCGAAAAACCGCCAGTTGCGTGCATCAGGTCGATTGTCATTCCTTCATCAAGCTTTTGCTGTAATTCTGCGGCGAAATCAGCAAAGTCAGAAAACGCTTGAACTGTACCAGGGCTGCGCAAGGTATAAATACCACGCTCAAATAAGGGAGAAACCTGCACAGCTTGCTCAAACGATGCTAAGTCAGTTCTGATACCGCCTTGAATTAACTTGTATACACCATCTTCAGTCTCCGTGTTGACGATATTAAGTGTCAGCCCCTCAGAGGATAATTCAGCAAGGGCGACCACGTCATCACCAGTTGGCCAGTTAGCGACCAGTTGGCTGCGAGACTCTGCATAGTTAATCACTGTCACCGCATCAAAGTCGGCGGGCGCGGAGCCAAAGGGGCTGACAAAACCCGTAACTCTTATCGGGTCACCGGCATCAGCGATAGACATCATAAGATTGTCCGTCGCAACCTCATAGGCATCAGGCGTGGCATCAAATGTCTCATCAATTCCAGTACCGGCAAAATTGTATACTTCAGGGTTTCGACCTTGGATTGCTTGCAATGCCATTGTCAAATACTCGCCATCCATGTCCACCGCATGCCCGGAAGCCGAGGTTATTCGCATTTTCACGGCACCAGCTGTCGCATCAATTATCGCGCCGCTGTCAGTTTCGCTGATCTCGCCTAAAACCGTTACCGCTTGACCGACTGATAGATCGGCAATGGTCACTTCGTCAGCAAGTCTGCGAGGTTTGTATACATTCGTGGTATCGGCTATCAAAACTTGGACTTCATCGGAAAAGGTAACGTCATTGTCCTGGCGAATCAAAGAAGCTCCTTTAACCGTCAAGGTATTTCCATCTCGCGCTACAATTACTCCGCGAGCTGCGTCTTTATCAGCCCCTGGAACCGCGGAACCAGCAAGCACAGCAATCGCGGTGAAACTGTCGGCATTGCGATCGAACAGGCCAAAGGTTACCGTAGGCGTGCCTTGGTCAAGCTCGGCCATCGCTAATAAACCTTCTTCACCGACATAAGCAGCATCACCGATGGTAAAGTTAGTCTCTTCATCAACTTGCACATTAACACCGCCAAATCGCCCCGCTTGACGATGAAAAGGACGCACAGCAATGCGAAAGTTTGACGCTTCTGCATCAACCGAAATTAACGGTCCTCTCACACGAAACTCTTTACTCTCCACCGGATCAATTTCAGCGATCAAATAGGGTTCAGTCATCACTTCGATTGGTTCGGCAGTTAAATCAACAGTGTGAGATGCAGCAAGGTTAAAATCAATTTCCAGCAAAGCGGGGCGATTTCTCGCAACGATCAAACGATTATCTTCATCAAATTGAAGTTCCAAGGTTTGACTGATAAGCGGGTTGCCATCTTCATCTATCATGTCTGCAGGTTGTGCAGCACCGTCTTTCTCTACTTGAATATCCGCGTTTGAATAATCAACCGTAATAGTGCCAGAAGTATAAACGCCAGCGGGTACAGTTGCCGCGGTAACCAGCTCGCTCAACTCAATGTAGTCAACAAAGTTAACAGTTTCACTCGTTGGCATAACTGCAACTCGGGTTCCATCGATGCGCACCATCTCGATACCGCTCACGTTTACACTGTAGTTGAGGAAATCTCCGTCAGCGTCGGTTATCCCTAACAACAAGGTACCGCAATCACTATTCGTGTTTTCAGCATCTCCGGTAACACACAGACTTGACTCTGGTTGCTCAGCGACCGGGGGTTCAGTCCCGCCATCAGTACTGCTGCCCCCGCCACAAGCGGCTAACGTTAATAAAAAAGCTGATAAACAGCTGGTCTTAATTATCGAATCAAATTTAAACATTATTCTTCTCCTCGGGTTGTTTAAGCTTTAAAACGCAAACAAACGCGCTTCGTTGACAAGCAACGAGAAAAAATAGCTCTAGATAAAAAAACGAGAAAAATAACAATTAGATTCAATAGGTTAATAAAAAATCATCAACTCTTGCTTAGACGATTTATCAATAAACATTAAAAAGTTTTGATTCTGCGAACAGAATTATTCATCATAAAGACAGAATCAAAACACCAATTGCTAAGACAATGCTTGCTACAGCAAATTTGATTGCAAAGGAACTCACACATGCAACTTCAATGTATTTCAATTGATTATGAAGATGAACAGCACGCCAAAGACTTGGTGAATTTGTTAGATGATTACGCCAAAGATCCAATGGGCGGTGGACAGGCTCTCGCCCAAGATGTTAAATCTAAACTGCCGCATGCGCTCGCAAATCGAGGTAATGCAATAAGCGTGATAGCCTATGCCGATGGGCATCCCGCGGGACTGGCCAATTGTTTCGAGGAGTTTTCGACATTTCAATGTAAGCCGATCATGAATATTCATGATTTAGTCGTCAGTGTTGACTATCGAGGCAAAGGTATTGCAAAAAAGCTACTACAGAAGGTGGAACAAATAGCCAGTAATCGCGGCTGCTGTAAACTGACGCTCGAGGTGTTAGATGGTAACCTAGTGGCCAAGAACGCTTATTTCAGTTTTGGATTCGAAGGCTACCAACTCGATCCTCAATTTGGTCATGCGATATTTTTAGAAAAACCCCTAAATTAGTTTTCTCCGTTTAGAGTGTAAGCAAAAATGATTGCCGCTTGATCAATCGACTTTTAACCGGCAAGATTAACTCGTTAGACAATAACACAAGGTCATCATGTTTTACGCGCTTACATTTATCGCCCTGGTCTTTGCCGCATTCGCCTTAATACAAAGCATTAAGGCTGAAAAGCGAGCCCACCAAAACCGACTCGATGCGATCCGTAAACAAATTGAAGCTAACGAGAAAAAGAAATTTAGAAAACAGCTCGAAAGTCGACAAAAGAAACGTAAACCTGATTAGCCACTAAGCTACGCTTCGGTCCATTGCGAACCTATGCCACATCTTTTCCCGCAGAAGCTTTTAATATCTGATACCAGTGCAAATCCGTCAACTCTAGCTGCAAAGCTTGTTGCGCGGCTTTTATTCGTTGTAGATTACCGCTGCCGATTATTGGCTTAATTCCCGCAGGATGTTTTAATAACCAAGCAAAGGCAACTTGATCAACCGTAGCGTCCACCTCTGTACCGACGACCGTTAATGCCTCTTTAACGCCTAAAGCTCGTTCGGAATCGCTATTAAAAAGGAGCCCTCCTGCCAATGGTGACCAGGCCATGGGCGTCATTTGATGTTGCTGGCAATAATCCAACGAACCGTCATAAAAAGAATGAGTATTTAAAACTGAAATCTCGATTTGATTAATTGCTAACGGAAAGTCACAAAAGGATTGCAGCATCGCAGACTGATGCGGTAAAAAGTTCGAGACTCCCGCGGTTAATATTTTACCTGATGCGACTAAGTCTGAAAAAGCTCGCGCAACTTCTTCGCCATTCATTAATGGGTCGGGGCGATGAATAAGAATTGCATCAAGGTGTTCGGTGTTTAACGCTTTTAACGAGTTTTCAACCGAACCGACGATGTGCTGATAACTTGTATCATAAGTTTTCATTTGATGCGTAGGACGGTTTTGAGATACCAAACGAATACCACATTTTGAAACGAGTTGAATTTGGTCTCGTAAACCTGGACGTTTCGCCAGTGCTTCGCCAAATAAACTCTCACATTGATAGTCACCATAAATATCCGCATGATCAAAACTGGTGATTCCGAGATCTATGCACCCCTCAATCAAATTAATCCGCTCGCTAACTGATAGCTCCCAATCAACCATTCGCCACATTCCGGCTACTAATGGAGATAACTTCATTTACCAACCCTTCTCAACTTAACCGACTTATACTCGGCCGCTTTGTATGTAGAGTGGTATCTTAAGCGACTTTTATAAGGCTTGTCTCTGAATACGTATGTATTTCGAGGATCTGGTTGATTGTCGAGCTCAACTAAGACTCAACCTTTGATGAGTAAAACTTTGCATCCGTGGATATTTCATGGGTATTATCCAAGAAAAACCATGGAGAGTCATCATGTCAATCAATCGCCTAGCACCGACAGCTTTATTTTTTATCACACTATTTATCGCAAGCTATTCCTTTGCATCGGACAATAAACCTGCGCCTTCTGCAGAACGCCAAGTTCCGGTGGAATACTTCAATGCACCTGGCGCGGAACAACGTAATCTGCCCTTTTCTGAAGCAGTCCGCGTTGGTGATCTTTTATTTTTATCCGGTAAAATTGGCACTGTACCCGGTAAACAAGGCTTAGTTAAAGGCGGCATTCAACCAGAAACCCGGCAAACGATGGATAATATTAAAGCAGTTCTCGAACGCCATGGCGCGACTATGGATCATCTAGTCAAATGCACAGTGTTTCTCGCGGATATAAAAGAGTGGGCGAAAATGAATGAAGTTTATGTCACCTATTTTAAGCATCACAAACCCGCACGAAGCGCTCTAGCTGCGAGCGGTCTGGCGCTAGATTCACGAGTTGAAATAGAATGTATTGCGAGTTTATGAGCATTAGCAGAATTGAGGTTTAAGGTTATCTGCTTCACGACTCATCCTTAGCGTTGAGACTTTACGCTTGAGGCTTCGGCTTTGACTAGCTAGCTTCTGCTAGCTAGTTTTCAAATATTGCTCTCAACTAATCAGTTTTGACTATTTGCTTTTAACTATTCGCTGACTAATTACTTGGCAGATTTAAGTTTACCGAATCTTATAAATATTATTGTTATTAAACTAAGTGTTAACCTTTGCGAGTAACTCTGAAAACAAGACACACAATTAATACTCAGTCAACATCCAATACTCAGTCAACATCCAATAATCCAATCAACACTCAAATCATCGACAACATAAAAACATAAAAGTTCTTCTATTTTAAACGGCTCGTTTTAAACAACCGGCGGTATTGTTAATCGAGACTTTTTTACGGTCTATTGCGTCATTATTAAGCTCACTCCATCTTGCTAATCGCAAGCGTTAAACAATTCATTCAAAATATCGTTTACAAGGAGAAAGCAATGAAAAAATTAACGATGGCAACTGGCTTGAGTTTAAGTCTATTGCTTGGCTGCGCGAGTAATCCAAGCGGCCCGAATGCGTCACATGGCCTTGGTGGATTTTTTCGTGGTGTCGCACATTTAGTTTTATCACCCGTTCAAATTGCTGCGGGATTATTAGAAGGTGTTGCCTCATTGCCCTACTATGCTAGTACCGGCTTACATAAAATTAATCAGGGCATGATTGAGGCACAAGCAAGTATTACTTTAGATGATACTTACGAAGCGGCCTATGGAAAAAGAATTAAAGATATCAATGTCGATGGTGATACCAACGAACAGTTTCGGCGTATGAAGCACGCCACCGCTTATTTACAAAAAATCCTCAAACAACACGGCGTTGTTGACTATGATAAGTATTTACTAACCAGTATTGATACAGCCAATCGACAAGGCGCCACTCTCTTCGCGGTTGTTTATCGACTGCGAACTAGTATCACGGTTATCGACAAGTATAATCCTAAAATCACCCGTAAATTCACAACAAAAGATCGACTGTTTTACGAGCCATATCGAGAGGATTTTCAAGGAACACCGCTAGACACCATTATTGACTGGGCGGGCGTACCGATTGAATCTTACCAATCGCAAAAGCTGCAAGCAGTAATGCTAACTTTAGCAGCTAACGCTATTGTCAACGGCAAAAGGCGTATCGATTATTGGCAAGCAGAAGCTGAGTGGATTAATGGAAACTTTAAGACGATCTTAAAGCAACAAAATGAACAAACAACTCGCTCTATGAAAATTTAATACGGTCGACTAGGAGCTTTTAACGGCGCAATCAACGCGCCGTTTGATTTTCGAAAGCCAACTTAAATAATGTCTCTTAAATTCTGACCGCTTTAATTCAGACGCTTAAATTCAGACAGTCACCTTTTCGTCATTTGCTTACTGACAATTTGGCGAATCTCTGACGGACTCTTAAGCATGTAGGAACAATGCTATTGAAATTGTGAGATATTCTGGATATCGTGACTGTCTGGAATATTGGAATATTTCTGGTCTGGAGTATTTTCTCTGGAATATTTTTCTCAGCGACAAAACGGCTCTACTCTCAATCGACACACTCGACTTTTCCCAAAAAAATAAAAAAGGGAGAACATCCTCCCTATATTAAAATTTCCAAACCGGTTGCTAATACCAACAAAGCAGCCACAGTTCCACCGGCATAGCGCCAGACAACCTGATATTCTTTTTGTAACTTTAAACCAAAAAGTGGCCTTAGAAACTCTATTCGGCGAATGATTTCATAACTTAAACCACAAAGCGCAAACGTGAGCACGAGTACTAAAATAGATTCAATAGTACCGCCCAGATTTAACTGAGTCAGTTCATACCCTAAAACAATGATAAAAGTCTGATGCAGAATATAATAAGGATAAACCGCTTCGCTCAAATAGGTGAGCTTTTCACTGTTGTGAGATAAAAAACGATAACTTAACCCTAAAATGGCTAACAACCAAATCAACCGGTCAAAGCTATAAATCAGGTAACCGAATATAAGTAAACCGCTAGACGATTCTCTTCCCGTTTTTAACCAAACTAAGTAATAAAAACTCACGAACAATAAGTAAGTCACGATTGCTATGAACAATAATCGAGTCGCGTTTTGAGCAAGTTTTTGCCACAGTAGGGTTCGCCCCGCAAAAATATAACCATAGACAACAAACAAAAAACCAAAAATTTCTCTGTCACCATCGAGTAAAAACTGAATTAAAGCGACGGGAATTAAAGCAATTGCGATTTGAAAAATCCCGGATATTTTTTCGAACCGATCGATCAAACTTTCGAACCAATTAGCATTTAATAGTGGTAACAGGACAATCAGATATAACGAAAATACCCATAGTTCGCGCAAGTACCATAAGTGATTCACATCAATATGAGGCCAGATGCCAGCTTGATATTTTTCGAAAATCGGATTATCGAGGTCGAAAAATGCTTGATAAAACTGCCAGTAGTTCATCGCCAAATCGCCGTTGGCGGTCATTTCGTAATATAACTGCGGTGGAACAACTACTAAAACACCAAACAACAGCGGTAGTAATAGCCGGTATGAACGCATGACGACAAAACGACCTAAACTCACTTTGGCGAGTATGAAACGAATCGCTACTCCAGAGATAAACCAAAGAATTAGCATTCGCCAGGGATTTACCAGCAACATGACGCCTTCTAAGGAAATGCTCAAATATTGGCTTTTAACATGAAACCCCCAATTTTCGACATAGAGCATTCCAACGTGGTAAAAAATCAGCAACCCAAAGGCAAGTACTCGCAGCCAATCTAAATCGTAGCGACGACCACTTAATGAGCTGGTGTCGGGCAAGAAATATTGGCTTAATTTGGTAATCATTGTGTGTTCTCGTTATCTGAGTGAGTAAGGCTATTGTCTACAAAGAGGTGCCCCTCCACTAGCTGTAAGTGATTGTTCTACAGAGAATTGTGATAAGCGGTGGAATAGAGGGATAAAAATTATTGATTTGAATTCTAATCGAAATACTAGTCCTCGCTGTTCTCTTTGCTTGAAATGAGCACTGATCAACTGAAATATTCTTAAACTGTTCGGTCGCAAGGAATGACTGCGTGATATAGTTGATAGGTTTAGATAATTACTACACATATTGAAGTGGACTTAGAATGGACCCACAAAAGATAAAAGAGCAAAATATAAAATACCTACAGCGTTCTGGTATAAAAGTGATTGACTGGCTTCCTCATATCAACATATCAGAATTTCGTTGTGACAGAGATGTGGCAATACGAAGTGTAATTTTAGCTGCATTACTTCAATTACACTTTGGAGCTCCAAATGATTTTATCGAAGATTACCTTAAACGAAATCGACTATACACTGCGCTTACTAAGAAAGAAAAGAGACTTTTAACATTGGGTCTTGATGAGTGGCCAAATCAGGATAGGATTGATCTCGAATGGTCGATCGAAGCAATTTGGTCGCTACAGTGGGCAGGAGGTAAACACAACAATTTAACATTTAATACATTTGTTGAGGACTCCTTGGCATCAATGTTGCCCGATTTTGCGAGAAATGAAACTGCCGATGAGTTTATTAAAAGTTTTACTTTATTGGATAAAGAGAAGATTTTTACCGAGCTAGATAAATTTTATCGTGCTCATTGGTATGCAAGAAATGTCCAATTAAAAAACAATCGAGACGACAGAGTAAATTTAAGTATAATCATGGAAAGACGAAAAGCCTTAGAGTGGATTTGTGACAAGAGCCTTGATTGGGACGACGTACCACTAGATACATAGCTTGTTCGTTTTTCTAATTTTGAATAACGGTGCTTTTGATGAGCTTTTGATCACTGAATAGGTACTCGAACAAACTCCAATTAGTTCAATTTAAAAGCAAAAGTTGTCATCTTAAGAAGAACAAAGTCGCCATTAACTGATAAACAGAAAGTAGTAATCGGGAACTAGTTGCTTGGATAAAATCCATCGAGACTAAAACTTAGCCGGTTTTTAATACTTTTGATATATTGTCTCTCAACATTGTGTAGCTGAAATGTAATTAAATCGACTGTGCATCACTTTCGCGAATTGAACTATTAATACTATGAATTTAACTACGATAGAAAAAATAACCGCCGAACTCAACCTTGTTGAAATTGATTTTGAGTTGATCGACGATCAGATACATATCCCTTTACCTTATAATTTTGATACCTTGGTCATTGAAATATGGCAAGATGGGGAAGACTCAATATCTCTACTCAATGGAGACTTTCATACCCATGGAGACATAGAAGCCAGGGAATATGGATTGCCAAGTCGAGAAAAAGGTATACTACACTTAGTTGAGTCCATTTTTAACGGTAAATTCAAACTGGCTAAACGTGTTAATGCACTGGGAAAGATTGAGAACAAAATACTCGATAGTTTTTCGCTAGCTCTTTTAGATGAAGGTCATGATTATGAATTCGTTAGTGAAGTTTCATTAAAATGCTAATAATCCCGAGCTCAGAAAATGAATTTTTGGCTAGTATCCTATTAGGCATTAAAAAGAGAAGTAAATCGCTTAAGCATAATACTTGGAACGCCAAGATTGAAAAAGTATTCGTAGAATATGAAAATGGGCGAAGCGAAAAGGTTGAGCTCAAGTTACAACCGTTTAATGAAAATGCATGGTTAGAAATAGATATTTGGGATGACCGATGGTTGTCTATTCATTGCTGGGCGCGTACAAAGGAAAATAATTGGGATTGGTTTGAAGAAGCTAGATTATTTCCAAACGTTACAAGTAAGTCATTTGTCACCGCACTGGAAGCTACTTATAAGACTTTTTTTAGAATGAATTCGGATGACGTAATCCAGTTTAAACCTATATGGACTAATTTACTAGCGACCGGTCCTAAGTTACTTTGAACACGATAAAGCCAGGCATAATAGGTCGCGTTGGGAGACTCAAACCATTAAGCCGGCATTCAAAATAATTAATTCTAATCGAAACTGCCATATCGTGCATAGCTACAACCACTAACTTTCATTATTTAATATTTTTCTCAACAATATTTGTATCAAGCCCATCAATACTTTGGGTATTTTTTTGCTGCCAATAGTCTTTTAAACCACTCTCCCCTTTTTTAACCGCCCAGTCTTTCAGTTGTTGTCTATCTCCCGCGTAATCAAAAAACGGCACCGCCATACCACAAGAATTTTGTACCAGATCGACATCTAGTTCAAAAATTTGTCTGGCTCCTGGCAATGGATTAAACAATGGAAAATACTCATTCCATAACTCATCTGATTGATGAATGACTTTGGCTTGTCCGTAGAGCCTAAGAATTAGCGGATTACCTTCTAGCGCCATAAACATGATGGTCATTCTCGGGTTTGATTGGACGTGGGCTGCGGTTTCATTGCCACTACCAGTGACATTTAACCAGAGTATTTTATTACTATTTATGACTCTAAAAGAGTCCATACCTTTGGGCGAAATGTTGACTCGACTATCGTTGGTCGCGGTACCGACAAAAAAGACCTTCTGCTTCTCGATAAATTCAATATGTTTATCAGAGAGTTCGGAAAATTGCTGCCCCATGGCGTATTCAACCATCGAAAAAAATAGATGCTGCGATACTACCAAGACTCAACTCAAAAACCTATCACCAAATCGTAACAAGATTAAAGTCTATTCAGTCCATTTAGCGCCGCCACCCGATATGCTTCAGCCATAGTCGGATAATTAAACGTATGGGTTGCAAAGTACTCAATGGTATTACCCTTTCCTTCTTGCGCCATAATCGCCTGACCGATGTGTAAGATTTCAGCAGCTTGATCACCGAAACAGTGGATACCCAATAACTCCAACGTCTCGCGGTGAAACAGTAGCTTTAACATACCCGCATCTTCACCCGTGATCTTAGCGCGCGCAGTGTCTTTGAAATAAGCCTTGCCGATTTCATAGGGAATCTTAGCTGCGGTTAATTCACTCTCAGTTTTACCCACACTACTAATTTCTGGAATGGTGTATATCCCCGTCGGAATATCTTCAATTAACAATGGATGCGCTTTGTCCACGATTTGCGAAGAAGCACAGCGCCCTTGATCATAGGAAGCGCTGGCTAGAGCTGGTGGTCCAATAACGTCGCCAACGGCATAAATGTTAGGCGTTGTTGTGCGGTAAAGTTCATCGACATCCAACTGCCCTCGCTTGTTGGCAGTTAAGCCTGCGGCAGCTAAATTCAGTTTTTCCGTATTACCCGCGCGACCATTTGCCCATAAAAATATATCGGCTTTTAATAACTTACCGCTTTCTAAGTTGAGTACCACTTTGTCGTCATTAGGCTCTAGCGATAAAAAGCTTTCGTTATGGCGAATAAGCACGCCTAAACTTCGTAGGTGATAACTAAGCGCATCTGAAATTTCAGCATCCATGTAACTGAGCAACTTATCGCCAGGGTTGACTAAATCAACCTTGCAGCCCAAACCATTAAATATCGATGCATATTCACAACCAATGACTCCCGCTCCGTAAATAATAATACGTTTAGGCGTTTCGTTTAAGGTTAGGATTTTGTCGGAATCAAAAACTCTCGGATGAGTAAAATCTACGTCTGCAGGTTGATAAGGACGAGTTCCTGTCGCAATGATGATCTTGTCGGCATGAAGAATAGTTTGTTCGTCTTGTCCGCCATCAACCAAAATATGGTGGTTATCTTGAAAACTAGCAAGCCCATGAAAAATTGGCACATCATTGCGGCTATAAAATCTCGCCCGCATATTCACTTGCTTTTTGATCACATCTTCAGCGGTTTCCATCACTTGTCTAAATGTGAGCAAAGTCGGATCACTGATGTTTCGAAACATTGGGTTCCGATTAAATTTCATCATCGAATGAACAGAATGACGGAGCGTTTTCGACGGAATGGTTCCTTTGTGCGTGCAGTTACCTCCGACATTTTTGCGAAGGTCGACAACTGCGACTGATAGCCCATGCTTCTTTGCGTTCATTGCAGCGCTCTCCCCGGCAGGACCAGCACCAATTATGACTAAATCAAAAGACTCTTTTTTCATCAGATATTCCGCCACCAAAAACGGACCGTATTATCCAAAAAAAGCCCCCGCTAATCCAGCAGAAAATCTAGACTACATACGTATGTACTTAACATTTTTAAGGTTTATTTTAGCCTCGCTAAATGAGTCCGTACGGCGCTGACTAGTTGGTTGTTTGCTTGCGTGATTTTCTGGTTGGCTGCTTTATCTTCATTCAGTCCTGACCAGTTCTCCGTCCAAACTGTTTTTAAATTAATCGCTTCAGACTGAATATCCACCGAAATCAATTCTGACAGTGACACGATCAGGTTGATACTTACCCAGCCGGCAATTGCCTCATCGGAGTTATCTTTGTCAGTATAAGTCTTAGTATCAATATAGGCTTGTAGCTTAGCCGCTTCTCGCATTACTTCAAATCCCGCTTCGCGGATATTACGATTATCTTCCGACAGCTCATTTCGCCACGAGTTGTAGCTCAACGCAACAATCGCGACAGCCAGACTGATGATTGCTAAAAGATTTTTTTCAAATTGAAGCTTTAAATTAATTGCCATTGGATGTTCCTATCAAATCGTCTAGTCCACTAACTCAGTTCGAATATGCAACTCCGACTCGAGGGTCCGATGAACCGGACAGCGATCGGCAATCTCCAACAATCGTTTTCGCTGGGCCGGCGAAAGCTCTCCTTTTAATTCGATGCTCCGCTCCAAGACTTCTATCTTTTTTGGCGAATCAGCACAGCCTTCACAGTCTGTAACATGTTCTCGATTGTGACTGACCTCTACCACGATATCATCCAACGGAATGTTTTTGTGGTTAGCATACATTCTGATTGTCATTGATGTACAAGTACCCAGCGCGGCAAGCAGGTGCTCGTAGGGATCAGGTCCCAAATCAGAGCCTCCCATAGAGGTCGGTTCATCGGCAAACCAGGCGTGATGATCACTCACAACCGTACGTAAAAAGGCACGATTTTTCTCATTCACTTTAACGTGGCCTTTCGAAAGGTTAGATTCAAACTGCTTAACACCATAAGTTGAGTCAATATAGCGACTAGCCCAAGCTGCGATTGTTGCTGCGACGTATTCAGCATCTTCAGCACTGGTCAATAAATGGTCGGCGGTATCTAGACTGACAAAACTTTTTGGATGTTTGGCGGTGATGTAAATTTTCTCGGCTTCGCGAATGTTAACCGTTTCATCGATGGGCGAATGAAAAACCAACAACGCTTTGTGTAAATGGGCGATTTTCTCCATTTGATTTTGACTGTTCAAATCGTCGAGAAATTGTTTCTTAATGGTAAAGTCACGATTTGCGAGAGAGACTACAGCTTCTCCATGCTCTTCAATTACTGGAACATCGCAGACGAATTGATTCATCACATGGTTAGGGTCCGCCGGTGCACCAATCGTCACCACACCTTTCGCCTCGGGGATTTCACTCGCCGCGGATAACACCGCCGCACCACCTAAGCTATGGCCAATTAATAGCGCTGGTGCCAAATAATCCTCTCTCAGAAAGTTCGCCGCAAACAAAAGATCTTTAACATTGGACGTAAAGTTTGAATCCGCAAACTCTCCTTCACTGCTGCCAATTCCCGTGAAATCAAATCGCAAGACGGCAAACCCACGTTCAACTAAATAACGAGAGATTCTAGAAGCTGCCACAACATCTTTTCCGCAGGTAAAGCAATGCGCAAATAATGCAAATGCGTGCGGTGTATTCTCTGGGATCTCCAAAACCCCGGCAATCGTGAGACCATCTGAGCCAGGGAATTCCAAGTTGATTCGGCGTTTTGCCATGATAAGCGCCTCCTGTTTAAAATTTCGCGATAATTTTTAGTGTGCTGCTTAAACTGATGATCTGGAGACTGCTGATCACTCGATAATGTTACGCTATCGCCTTCAATGATCTTAAGCTAATCAATGGCCAGTATCGAGTTTTTAACGTTTTTGTACTTCAATTAGCCTTATGTGGCCCTTCGAGAGCTTGTGCCAGCGGCGCGACTGGTTTTATTACGCGATTGATTTTTTCTCGCTGCAGCATTTTTGTTAGCACTGTTTTTTCGTTTACTTGACGGCTTATTTGATGTTTTTTTCTTAGCACTTGGACGCGAATTTGACTTAGGGCGACTGTTCTTGCCTCGCTGGGAGGAAGGTGAACTATCTTGTTTTGCTTTTAACTTTGCCAGTTTTTTCTTGTGCGGCTTTTTCTTGGCTATTTTGGCACTTAAATGCGTTTCGGGTACAGTATGATTTGGTTCAAAACCATCGACCAATCGACGTTGAAGCTTCTGTCGAATTAGATTTTCAATAGCCTGTAAACTGTCCACTTCATCGGCACTAATGAGTGAAATCGCTTGCCCTTCGGCGCCTGCACGCCCAGTACGACCAATTCTATGGACGTAGTCTTCTGCCACTTTCGGTAGATCGAAGTTAATGACCTGTGGCAATTGCTCAATATCAAGCCCTCGCGCGGCGATATCAGTAGCGACCAATACGTCTAACTCTTTGGCTTTAAAAGACTTTAATACCCGTGTTCGAGCACCTTGAGACTTATCTCCATGGATCGCATCGGCTTGTATGCCGCTCTTTTGAAGATCATAAGCAACCTTGTTTGCGCCCTTACGAGTCTTTACAAACACCAAAACCTGTTGCCAGCGATGATGACCAATTAAATAACTCAGCAGCGCTGATTTTCGTTTCTTATCGACTGGATGGGCCCATTGTTTAACCGTCTTTGCGGTCGAGTTTTGCGGATTGACTGAGATTTGTATGGGATCATTGAGCAGCGTATGGCAGAGCGCTTTAATATCCTCAGAAAATGTCGCCGAAAATAGCAGGTTTTGTCGCTCCGCTGGCAGTTTGTTTATAACCTTTTTAATATCTGGCAAGAAACCCATGTCGAGCATTCTGTCCGCTTCATCGAGGACTAAGAACTCAACTTTGTTGAGCTTAATCGCACGTCTCTCGAGTAAATCTAATAAACGCCCAGGAGTCGCAACAAGGACATCAACACCTCGCCGAAGGCGCATCATTTGCGGATTTATTTTGACGCCTCCAAACACCATAAAACTGGAGATGGGCAAGTTAGCAGCATAGGATTGTACGCTCTCTGCAACCTGCGCCGCTAATTCTCGTGTCGGAACCAGAATCAACGCTCGAGTGCTATTGGCGAGTGCTTTTTCGCCAGTTGATAGCCGTTGTAACATCGGCAAGGTAAATCCCGCGGTTTTTCCGGTTCCGGTTTGCGCGGCAGCCATCACATCTTTACCGGCTAGGATAGCCGGGATAGCTTGAGTTTGGATAGGTGACGGCTGGGAATACCCGGCTTTATTGACAGCCTCGATTATCGGTTGAATGAGATTTAACTGTTTAAAGGACATGAAACCAAGCAGTGAAAAGCAATATTGGGCGCTATTGTATCCCGCCAATGGCCTTAATTCGACCGTTATTCATTGAGATCACTAGCTAAGCCGAGATTCGCCCAGCAAATACCCCTAAACTCAGGTAAAAATTTCCTTAAATTCCAAGCTGATAGCGCAAGTTGTGTTCTATACTTTTAAGATTAACCGCATCGCGAGACAAACAGGCTCATTGAGCAAGAATAAACTTCCGCAAAAGACTACGAGAAAGGCAGATTAGGGGAAATCGTGTTAATCAGGCGCATCTTTATTTTAATTTTAGTACTGAATTTGCCGCTTGTTGCCAAAGCTGAGTTTCTCAAGGTTAAACGACTCAACGACAATCCAACGATTCCTTCTAACTACATTCTTGATATCGACCAACTCGATAGCGGCTACATGTTAGTTAGTACTGATGCAGGTGCCCGCTTATATGACGGTTATCGTTACATTCCTATTACTAAAAACTCGCTTAATCCCGACTCGCCGCTCAATAGTCGTATTTATCAAAGTTTGCAAGACTCCAATGGCAACCTTTGGTTTGCAACCGATCGTGGACTGTTTGTTCTATATCACAATCAAACCGACTTAAAAAAGATTTCCCACAATCCACAAGATACTAACTCGATCACCAATAATAATGTCAGAGCTATCCTTGAGGATAGTCGCGGAGATCTGTGGTTTGGAACACTCAAAGGGGTTTCTCGACTCAACCCTAAAACCAATCAGTTTAAACATTACTTAAATGTGAACAATAAGTCACAAAGCAAAGATTATTTTGGACGAATTTTCAAGCTAATCGAAGAAAACAATTATATATGGGTCGGTTCAACTCAAGGACTTTTCTCTATTAATTTAACTAATGATGAGCTGAAAAGAGCCACTGGAAAAGTTGGCACCGCCTATATAACCTCTGCAACCTATATCGATGACGAAACGCTCTGGTTTGGTTCCGATATTAATGGCATTTTTGAATTTAACCTAAAGACCCGAGAATTTAAAAACTACCGCAAAGAAAGCTGGTCTCGATTTGAATTAATGTCGAATAATGTGTGGTCACTTCGAAAAGCAAGCAATGATGTCGTTTGGGTAGGCTACTGGAACCAGGGAGCAAGCGCGTTTGATCTTAACACCGATAAGTCTTTTCGGATCGGCTCGCAAAGTCACAATATCAATTCATTGCCAGCGAACTCCATCGAACAAGTTTATGAAGATGACTCTGGATTAATTTGGATTGCAACAAATGGCGGCTTGGCAGTTTTCGATCAAGCCACTTTCGCGATATCTTCACTGCAGCATGATCCTGATGCCAAAAATACCATCAATGACTCACATGTCGTCTACTTTTTGAGACAGAATGATGAAACGACCTGGTTAGGTTCAATCGGCGGTTTGCAAAAGTGGAATACCAAAACCGATCAAATTGAGCAATTGACCCACTTAACAATATCCAGTACCCAAAAGCCATTAGGTTCTGTTTGGCAAGTTCATATGATTGATGAAAACAATCTCTTGCTTGCGACCGATCGAGGAATGGTCCGATATAATTTACAGTCTGAAGAAATCGTCCATTTTAGTGAATTAAAAACACGTAATGACAAAGCGCTTAATGTTGCTTTTTATGCGGTGACCGAAGACAGTGATGGCTGGTATTTTGTAGCCAGCAGCGCTTCGACCATCCATCGTTTGAATCCAACAACCGGCCAATCAGAGTTGATATTCGATTCCAGCGATAGCGAAGAAACCGTAGAAATGGAGTACATCACAAAGCTGTTGCTAGCAAACGACAGAAGTCTATGGGTTGGTTCAACCACCGGCGTCTACCAACTTGACCCAACCTATCAATTAATTAACAAACTGAATGTAAACGATAGTCAGTTTAAGCTCTCGGGTAATTTGGTATATGATTTATTTGAAGACAACGATGGGCGCATCTGGGTTGCGACATCGACCGGAGGTATTAATCAGATTGAGTATCAAGGACATCAAATCGTCAATGTCAGCTACCTCAATAAAAACGATGGTTTACCCTCAAACCAAATATTCAACTTAATCCCTTATGATGATAACTCTCTGTGGTTTAGCACGCAAAGCCAAGTTGGTAAGTTTGACTTAAAAACACAAACAATTACTAATTACTCGGTTATCGGCGGATATGATCGAATTTTTGTCGAAGGTTCTACCTTGGTCGACCCGCTCGGTAATATCTACATCGGTGGCTCAGAAGTGATTAAATTTCACCCTAAAGATATGGTCGCGACAGAGTTTAATCCTAAGATAAAATTTTCCGGTGTGAGCCGTCTTCACCAAACCGATAACAATTTCAACCCTCTCCAACCCAAATTAAAATTCGAAGTTCAACCTGAAGATTCGCTAGTCACTTTTCATTTTACCAGTTTAGATTTTGCGGACACCGTTTCAAATCGCTACCGTTATCAGCTGGAGGGCTATGATAAAAACTGGCTGACCCCAGGTAATGAGCCAAAGGCAAGCTTCACTCAACTACCACCGGGACAATACCTGCTGAAAGTTCAGGGAACCAATCGCGATGGAGTATGGAGCGACCAAACCGCGACGATGACCGTCGTCGTACACCCACCACTTTGGCGAACTTGGTATGCATATTTAATTTACTTTTTAATTGTGGCTGGCGTTATTGCTCAGCATTATGCTCGCAAACGTAAAGCGCGTCAGTTAGAACTCAGTGCATTATTATCGATTAAAGAAAGTGAAGCCAAACTAAAAGATGTTTTATGGGGAAGCGGTGATGTATTGTGGCGATGGGACTTAAGAACTAACTTGATAACAACCACTGACAACGCGGGAATGAAGAAAGACACTCATGAAGAAAAATCGAGTTTTGAAGAGTTCTTAAAAACAATCAACCCCAATGACCAAGCGATCGTTCAAGATATGATAGATCGTCACCTAAAAGGTGAACAAGGTTACTATGAAGCGCAATTTCGGGTACTTGATGATGCCTCACAAGATTGGCAGTGGGTCATGTCGAGAGGTCGAATCGTAGAGCGCGATAATGACGGTAACCCAGTAGTCTTAGCAGGCACTCGAAAAAATATCGAAGACTTAAAGAAGACCGAAAAGCAGCTACGTTTTTTGGCAAACTATGATCAACTGACGCGTCTACCCAATCGCGCTTTATTCCAAGAGCACTTACTTCATGCTATTGCGATTGCTGAAAGATTTGAAGAAAAATTGGCAGTTTTATTTTTTGACCTAGACGGCTTTAAAGATGTTAACGATTCCCTCGGCCATGCAGTCGGTGATCAGTTGTTGCAAAGAGTCGCATTACGCTTAACCAGAATATTGCGCACAACTGATAGCTGCGCAAGACTGGGTGGCGACGAGTTTGCAGTAATCATTGAACGTCTCAAAGATAAAGACGAAACACTTCCAACACTCAATCGATTACTTGAAGATATCTCTCGACCTTATGCACTGAGTGATCAAACCGTCACCACCTCAATTAGCGTTGGTGTTTCAATTTATCCAGAGCACGGAAAAGATCCGGCTAACTTACTAAAACATGCTGATATTGCGATGTATGAAGCAAAACGGGCCGGCAAGAAAACTTACCGTTTTTATGACCGCGAAATGAATGCACTATTAGTGAAACGCTTAGAGCTTTCCAATGAGCTTAAGAGCGCAATTGTCCATGACCAGTTTGAAACACACTTTCAACCCCGCGTATCAGTAGAAACCAACCAAGTAGCCGGATTTGAAGCACTCATTCGCTGGCGTCACCCAGAACGCGGACTAATTTCTCCTGCTGAGTTTATTCCGGTGGCAGAAGACACAGGCCAAATCTTAGAACTCGGTGATTGGATTTTAAGAGATGCATGTAAACAGGCTGCTCAATGGTACATCAGAGGCTGGCGTGGATTTATTTCCATCAACATCGCAGCACTTCAGTTTCAGCAAGTCGACCTTGTTTCCAGCGTCGAGAATGCCTTAAATCTTTCAGACTTACCGCCAGAATGTTTGGAACTCGAAATCACCGAGGGCACACTGATAAAAGACATCAACCGAACCAAAAATATTATTCTCAGACTGAAGCGAATTGGTATAAAAATCGCGCTGGATGATTTTGGTACAGGTTACTCGTCGCTCTCTTATCTGCAACAACTCCCGATCGACTCGCTCAAAATTGATCGTTCTTTTATTAATCAAATTCCTGGTTCTTCTAAATCAGCAAGATTATGTAAAGCCATTATCAATATGGCACACAGCTTGAATTTACAAGTCATCGCAGAGGGGATAGAACAGCAGCCGCAACTCGACTTTTTAAAAGAGGCCAACTGTGAAGAGTATCAAGGTTATTTGTTTGGTAAACCGGTTCCGGCCAGTGAGATAGACTTATAGTCCAAATGACAAACTCGAATGCATATTTCAATTTATCGAAATTGATAGCTAACTCTTAACCGTAAGTAACGATGCAAGTAAACTATAAGTCTTTTTAACCTGCGCAAAATAACGACTATATTCCTCTTGTTTTTCTGCTGGGATTTGATTACTGGCTAACATAACTTCAAACCGTTTCATTAATTCATTAAATCGCCAAAATCCCTCATTGATCATCAAACCATATTTTTCTATTTCCAGTATATCTTGATCAAGCATTGAGTCGATCTTGAGGCTATCTATCCAACGGAGAATCGACTCATCGGATATTCCCGAAGTAATCATAATACTTTGTAGGGCACTCAGCGAATGGGTCGTTGGCTTTAAATCAATTCCAAAATTCGCTTTTGTTAAAAGCTCATTAAATTCTTGCATTTGTAAGAACAGCAGATTAAAAAGCGGATGTGCTCGGCTAAGTCGACTCACTAACTCGCCAATTTTCTTACCTTGATGCTTTGGTTTCATCGGCGCGACTAAACTCTTAAAAATACGGATTGCAGCTTGCGCGTTTTCATATTTATGTCGACTCGCGTTAATTTGCAAAATCGGTTCTAGTGCTAACATCGAATATCCCAGTTCAATCACGTATTTATTAAATAACGCAATCAACATATCGGAAAAGGCAATAACCTGCCCTTCTCGCGACAACTCGAACTCTAGTTTTCTTCTGGGGTAACCAAAGCCATCGGTTCGTTCATGATGCTCAAGTACAGCAACTTTTGTATTTTGCGACACATTGGGAACTAAGTTTAGGAAGTGAAAACTGATAGCAACATGGCCCTGAATGAGACGCCACTCCTGCGCATTAAACCGCCCAGACTTAGAGACAATTTTCGGATCGATATGCAGCATTCCAATATCTCTCGCTAAAGCGCCTATAAATATCGCGTGCCGTTGCTGTTCAGTAAAATCTAATTCTCGACACAGTAACATACTCAAAAAAGCGCCAAAAACGGCTTTTTTATAGATAGCAGGAAAACGCTCAGCCATCACCGTCAATTTTTGATTGATAAGCGGATAACGATCAATTCCCTTACATGCTTCCTCAAAGTGCGCTAATAGTTTTTCACTAGTAAATATGGCTTGAATTTCTGGATGGTCAGGCATCTTTTTGAAGTGAGCAATAATAACTTGACTAGAAACACTCCTTTCCAAGGAGACTGTTTCCTCAATCGGTTTAGACAACTTGTGAGAAGCAATTTTTTCGGCTACATCGGCGCTAATACTAGCACCAGCCGGTACGATTAACGCACCTTTCTCGTTGTAAATATTTTCTGATGCAATAACCGAATTAGATTTGCTGACTTGCGCTAAGTTATCGGTATAGTAATCACGGCTTTCTTTTTCTTTCATATATCCCTATAAAAACCTATCGACAATGGACTCAATTAATTTTGAGATATCATTTTTCAAGCTATTCTACAGATTCGTATTTAATGAAATTAGATCGTTTTTGCGTGTCCAAATGTACACTCATTAGTTAATGATTTTAGTCGATTGTCGCTTTTCTGCAAATTTAGCGAGCTACTTTTCTAATGTCGCTAACTTGCGGTTCATCACCCTAAACCACAACGGTGGTAAAAGCGATAATAGCATCATGCCCGGATACCCAGTAGGCATCTGAGGACTCTCTTGATAAGACTCGAGACATTGGTATGGTTTCGTCGGATTGGCATGATGATCGGAGTGGCGAGATAGCTCAAATAACAGAATACGCCCTAGTAGGTGATCTGAATTCCATGAATGCTTTGGCGAAACACGTTCATATTTGTCAGCAGAGATTTTTTTTCTCAGCAAGCCATAATGTTCGATATAATTGACGGTTTCCAGTAGTAGCATCCCGATAAAACAGATCAAGAAATAAGCGATTAGCGTTTCGAGACCAAACCACTGATAAATCATAAAAACAATAGTCGCTTCCATCACCGTATAACGAATCATACGGTTGCCAAAACTGAAAGGATTCCTTTGCTTATTGGTCAATCGTCGGTACTCAATTCTCCATGCACTAAGGTAACTTCCAATCTGGGATCGAAACCAAAATAGATAGATCGGTTCATTTCGCCGGGCGGTTGCCGGATCAACAGGTGTGGCGACATTTCGATGATGACCATGATTATGATAGGGTAAAAAGTGTGCTTGAAGCGCTAGCACCAATAAAATTTCGCCAAGTGTTCTCTCAAACTGATTGTGCCGATGACCAAGCTCATGACCAATATTGATAGCGATCACTCCACATACAATACCAAAACTAATGACAACCCCACTGTATTCAAGCGGAGTGAGATCTGTTGTCGATAATCGAGTTAAAAACAAACTCAATAAAATGACATATAAAGGTACCACTGAAAACACGAGTCGGTTAAAGAAAGGATTGCTTTTGAAGCGCTTCAGTTGCTCTTCATTTAGGTTTGCGGTTGATGGCTTAAACCAAAGCTCTAATAGTGGTACAAGACCAAATGCATAAAAGACGATGCCATAGGTCCAAGCCCCTTCGCCATATAGAGAGACGAAGCCGACTAATGGGACAGTTAAGAAACCAAGATACTTCCATTGAGCAAAGGTAACGTTTTGCATAGTTTTCCCTCCGCAGAAGGCAATATTATCCTTCACGCTTTTTCAACCACTTGACTATCTTAGATCGAACAGTTGGACAAATCAAAAGAATCCACTGCTGAACACTAATCTCTCCAGTAAACTAAAACGCTATTTATCCAGCGTCATGATCGAGCGCGTTAGTCTCTCAACTATCGTTTTTAATTGTTTTTTTGCTGACGCATTGAGCCTAATTCACTGATTTAGACTGTTTCACTGAATAAGTTCGTATTGCTTATTTTCTGTTTTAGTGAGCAATCCAAAATGTCCATAACTATAAGTAAATGTTGCGTTTTCAGTGTCAATTTGGCTGGTATGGCGGCCTCCGACCGTACAGATCCCCGTGGAACACACAACTTGATCAACCCAACTCTTAATTGAGTAAGTTTTATTAGCAAGTATTCGACCTTTGAGAGAGTTGACTAATGGACTATTGACAGACAACCCTTGGCTCCCGCAAGTAGAGTTAGGAACGTTAAAAGGATAAGTGCCACAAGACCAGAGTCCTCTGTAGCCACCCGCGATTCCAACGAAAGTATCAACTTTACTAACCACCCCCATGGTTAAAATTTGCTTTGCAGCGAGTGTTACCCCCATTGAATGGCCGATCACGTCGATCTTTCCAGTACACGAACCTGAAATTGCCGCATTAATCGAATTTCTAACAGGTGTTTCCTCTGAGCCAGAGTGATTATTACACGCGACGCAAAACTTACTGCCCCAATTGGGTCTAAATATTTCATTGGTTGCATACCCTTTGGACCTGAGTAGATTGTACGTGTCATCAAAGTTAGAGGGATATCCGCCATTGCCATGAACTAAAACAACCGCATCTCGACAAGCGGCAAATGATAATTCGGAAATCACTAATAAGATAAATATTAAGCCAATTTTTTTCATATTAAACGCCTCAATTTATAGTATGTTTTGACGGAATCAACCTCGGAAAAATACCGTGATAGACTTTCTCTTTTATTTCACTGCTTTATTGTCTAATTGTGTTTCGCCGTTTTAATTTGACATTACTTTTTCTGCACTATTCTCATGTTTAACTATGTTTATCATCGCGAATTTTTTCTACAAGTCAGCCCACTAAACACTTACCCTCAATTTTTTCTATAGTTCTTTAGTGCAAGACTTCATACTTTGTGGTGCTAACATGCTGTAATTTATCCAATACAAAACTCAAAAATGGATAAGGATAAGCGGATTTACTTGGAAAAAAGGAATATTATTTTGCAGTTGCACATACGTTGGAGAGATATTTAGAATACTTCGATGGGTACTTAGTAACAAAATTTAAGGCGCTATTCTCGATTAAAAGCCAGTCATAAAAATCAAAATCAGACAAGCGGCAGAAGGAGTCAATTAACCGTTAGAACAAACCGAGTTGCGCATCGGTGATTTCTTTAAATGACATTCCAACAAACGGCAATATCGCATCAGCAACGGGTTCTATTTGTTTATCGATATAGTGTTGATAGTCAATCGATGCCGTTTGATACTCAGTCGGTTGTGGTCCCTGCGTGGTAATCACATAGGAAATCCAACCACGTCGCTGATATTTTATTTGCTTTCCTTGTTGTTTATTCTTTTCGTCAGCTAACCTTGCCGCCTTGACATGTGGTGGTATATTTTTGATATAGCTATCAAGTGGTCTTCTTAGCCGTTTTCGATAAACTAATAATGCATCTTGTTTGCCTGCTAAAGTATCACTCACTGTACGCTTTATAAAATCACAAGGGTCTTCCTCGCGGAACAACATCGCATAGAGCCTTTCCTGAAATTGTTTGGCAAGCTCAGTCCAGTCGGTACGAACATTTTCAAGTCCTTTAAAAACAAGCTTATCTTCTTGACCATGATTTTTGATGAGTCCAGCGTAGCGCTTCTTACTGCCCTTTTCAGAACCTCTAATTGTGGGCATTAAAAATCGAGAAAAATGAGTCTCAAACTCTATCTCCAACTGACTTTCTAGGCCTAATTCTTGTTTTATCTTTAATGCCCATTCAGCATTAATATAGGCCGCTAAATCTTTGCCGATTTGTCGCGCTTGCTCAGCGGAAAGCGACTCATCTAAGTGAACAAAGGTCGAATCCGTATCACCATAAATAACTTGCAAGCCTCTCGCTTCAATCCATTGAGCAGTTTGCTGCATAATGTCATGACCTCGCAAAGTGATAGAGCTCGCTAATCGCGTGTCGTAGAAAGGACAACCGCCGGAACCCAATACACCGTAAAAAGAATTCATTAAAATTTTGATGGCTTGGGATCGAGCAGAATCATTATCGGCCTTCGCTTGATCTCTGAGTTTCCACAGCTCAGTGATAATGTCGGGTAACAGATTTTTCTCTCGATCAAAAACGGCGCCTTTAAATCCAGGAATCGCAGACTCGGAATGCTTTAGACCTTCGACAAGGCCTAGTGGATCGATTTTATAAGTTCTGATAATTGATGGATATAGACTCTTAAAATCTAGGACGAGTACATTTTTATAAAGTCCTGGAATGGAGTCCATAACATAGCCACCTGGACTGGCAAGTCCGCCATCCTTTGGTAGGTTAGGTGACACATAACCATGGCGATGAAGTTTCGGTAAATAGAGATTGACAAAAGCAGCGACTGAGCCGCCCGCTCGGTCCAGCTCTAAGCCAGTCAAATGACTCCTGAATATTAAAAAATCGAGTAGGTTTGCTTTTTCAAAAATCTCCCAAACTAAAACACAATCTTGTAAGTTATAAGCGGCTAACTTAGGTTTGTTAAACTTGAAATCATGAAGAATGGTTGCAAGTCGGTTATCGACATCCTCAGTTTCTTTTCCCTTTTTTAAAAAATGTTGAGCGACATATTCTAAGCTATACCTTGGTAACATATAAGCTTCTGCTTTCAGCGCCGTTATACCGTCGATAACCACGCGCCCTTCGATGGTAACAAAACCTTGCCCCGGCTCAGTTTGGTTATTTCTCCAACGCATTGCTGTCTTGTTACGACCGATGTTGATTTTTAAACCATGAAAATCTGCTCTTTGACACAAAATACGAAAGTCGAAATTAACGACGCTCCAGCCAATATAGACGTCAGGATCGTAATCAAGCGAAATTCTTTCAAATGCCTTTAGTAGCGTTACCTCATTATCCACCCATTGAATATAGCTTTGCTCAGACGATACGTTCTCTGGATTGCCGATCATTAAAACCCTTTGATAAACTTTTCCCTTGGCAACACCATACAAGCCAATACTAAATAATTCGCCATTAACATTGCACTCGATATCCAGTGACAATACTTTTAAGTGAGGTATATATTCGGTTGGTTTTATCTTGACATTGGCGATCGAAGAAAAATTTTTTTCACCCAAAGAGTCACCGATATAAGCGACTCCTCCGCGTGTAAACCTTTCCATTAAATATCGATCTGCTAGACGAATATTGCTTTCAAACAACTCGATATTGTTTTCTAAAAGATGCTCTCGTGCATCATAAAAACTCCGCAAGGAATTAAAATAAAACCCGGTGACTGAGTCATGCTGAAAAGTTTTTAATGACAGTAGTTGAGTGATGTACTGCTCACTCCAACCTACTAATAATGCTTTGGCATTGTCGGCATCTTTGCGACGAATAAAAAATACAGGCTTTTCGTTTGTAACTGATAACTTTACTGGCCCGTCGTCAGTTGCCAACCACAAATCAATTTGGGTCGAATCCTGACGGTCATAACTGTGACGAGAAAGCAAAAAACCTCGCCCTGTTGTTTTCAAACCCAGCTCCAATACGTAATCATTTTTATGCGCTCAAAATCGTACTTCCACTAACCACACCCAGCATCCAATAATATCTACCCAGTATTATGCGCCTGATATTATCGCCAGATCTTTTCAACTAAGCAATGAGCTACAGTTATCAGGTGGTAATCAAGTCTACCGTATCGCTAACGCGACTCTACACTGCACAACAACATGACAAGGTCTAAAACAGGGTCTATTATGAGGAGCTAAAGAATAGGGTTAGTCTCTCATTTTTTGCCTCAACACGACTACGGATAAGGCTTTATATGTCTAAAGATCACGCTGAAACGGGTAATCTACAACCTCACCTAAATAAATTGGGTGCCGCACTCGACAACTATCTAAAATTTGAACATCCAGACGCTTACTTTTCTATCAATGAGTGGCAAACTAAACTCGATGAGGCGCTGCCACAAACAGGCGTTGGCATCGATGAGGTTTTAAAAATTTTGACTGACACGATTATCCCAAATGGTTCACCGGTCCCAAATCCTGGATTTACTTCATTTATCACAACCGGCGCTACCACCGCTTCTACGCTAGCTTCAACCGCATCAAGCATCGCTTCACCACAGCGCTATTTAAGAACAGCATTCAACTATGTCGAAGAGTTGTCCCTTCATTGGCTGGCAGAGATGTGCGGCGTAAAGCATCTTCAAGGAATTTACTCAAGTGGCGGTTCAGTGGCTAACTTGGTGGCTTTGGGCGGTGCCAGGCAATGGGCTTTCGAAAAACAAGGTCATGACCCGGCACTTCATGGCATTGATCGCGCAACTCGAATCTATGCCAGTCACGAATGTCATCACACCATCCAGCGCTCTGGCGGGGTACTTGGATTAGGTAGAAGGGCGATTAAAGCTATCCCCTGCGATGCTGGCGGTCGCATGCAAACGGAGCCACTAGTTGAAGCTATCGAGTCTGACTTGCGCGAAGGTATCCTGCCAGTGGCGATTGTCGCTAATGCCGGCAGCACAAACACGGGGGCTATCGATCCCCTTAGCGATATCGGCAAAATCGCTCAACAGTATCAAATTTGGTTTCATGTAGATGGCGCATTCGGACTACCCGGGATCCTCGATGAACGCCTAGCGGATCATTACCAAGGGATTGAAATGGCGGATTCGGTAATCGTCGACCCACATAAATGGTTGGGCGCTTCTGTTGGGGTTGCCGCAACATTTGTTCGTGACCGAGAAATTCTTAATCGAGCCTTCACTCAGGAACCCGCTGACTACCTTGAAGGCTCCGCAGTTGATATCAGTGAGGAGAAAACTAAAATCGAACACTCACTCGATGATTTTGGAATTCCTTATTTTGATTACGGTGTTGAACTGAGCGCGCCTTGCCGTGGCATTGTTGTCTGGGCCATGATTAAAGAAATTGGTGTTGCGGGAATGCGCGACAGGATCGTCCGCCACAACGATATGGCATATCGACTGGCCGACATAGCTCGAGATCACCCCAAACTAGAGCTATTAGACACGCCAACGCTGAGCATTTGTTGCTTTCGCTATCGTGCCCCAGAAATTAAAGACCTTGATCAATTTAATCAGCGACTTCATCGACAGCTCATCCGAGAGAACACTTATATGCCCAGTACTACCAGGATTAATGGGCAGCTAGCTCTGCGTCCTTGCTTTGTTGGTGCGAGAGCAGAAATGTACCAAGTTGATGGCTTAGTTGAAGCTGTTATTCGGATAGGTGACAACCTGATAAATAACTGAAATATCAACAAAATCTGATAGATCATCGGACGATTTGCACTCTCTTACAAATTCCAACTTAGCGATGGCTGGCTAATATTAGTCAGCTTTAAGCTTCTTTGATACACTCCTCGATTGATTTACCATTTTAAATCGAACATTACGCCGAATAACGACATAAAGAGAGATACTTACAATGAAAAAATTAACGGCATTGTTGATTTCAGGGATATTAGTTGCCTGCTCTGGGGATGCACCAGAATCTGCACAGAAGGCGACAGACAAAGCTGAGGTCAAGCCTGCAATCGAGAGAGCAGTTTCCCCCGTAACTTATCCGCAAACTAAGAAAGGGGATGTGGTTGATACCTACTTTGGGACAGAGATCGCCGATCCATATCGCTGGTTGGAAGATGACCGTAGTTTAGAAACCGGTGAATGGGTCAAAACCCAGAATAAAGTCACCTTTGGCTACCTAGAAAAAATTCCTTATCGACAAGAATTGAAAGAGCGACTCGAAAACCTGTGGAATTACGAAAAAGTCGGCGCACCGTTTAAAGAAGGTAAATACACTTACTTCAGAAAAAATGACGGCTTACAAAATCAATTTGTTATCTATCGGCAACTAGACGGTGGAGAACCTGAAGTCTTTCTCGATCCCAATACGTTTAGCGAAGACGGCACAACTTCTTTGGCAACGCTGAGCTTTTCAAAGGATGGTTCTAAGGCCGCCTACGCGATTTCCGAGGGAGGCAGCGACTGGCGCAAAATTATCATCATTGATACTGAGACAAAAGCAGTCTTAGAAGAGCCATTGGTTGATGTCAAATTTTCTGGCATTTCATGGAAAGGGAACGAAGGTTTTTACTATTCAAGTTACGACAAGCCTGACGGTTCCGAATTGTCTGCTAAAACCGATCAGCATAAGCTTTACTATCACAAGTTAGGCGAACCTCAGTCTAAAGACCAAGTCGTCTTTGGCGGAACTGAAGAACAGAAAAGACGTTATGTCTT
Organism: Aliikangiella marina; assembly: GCF_007004765.1. Classification (GTDB taxonomy): domain Bacteria; phylum Pseudomonadota; class Gammaproteobacteria; order Enterobacterales; family Kangiellaceae; genus Aliikangiella; species Aliikangiella marina. Next base: position 734,369 of record NZ_VIKR01000002.1, on the reverse strand, counting down.
TGGTGGCGTCACTGAAGATGATCGTTATCTGTTAATTTCTGGCGCTACTTCGACCTCTGGCAATGATCTTTATATCAAAGATTTAACTAAGCCTGACAGCCCACTTGTCACCATTCTTGATAACTTTAACTCTGACACAAGTTTACTTGATAACGTTGGCTCAAAGCTTTACTTGGTTACCAATCTGGATAGTCCGAATCAGAGAGTCGTCACCGTTGATGCAAGCAACCCATCGGTTGAAAACTGGAAAGATTTTATTCCTGAAACCAAGAATGTTTTGAGAGTTTCTTCCGGTGGTGGTTATATCTTCGCAAATTATATGGTTGATGCGATCTCTAAAGTCTACCAGTATGACTATGAAGGAAATAAAGTCCGAGAAATCGAGCTTCCAGGGGTTGGTACTGCGACCGCAATGTCCGGCAAGCGCGAAGAAACAACACTTTACTATTCCTTCACCAACTATAAAACGCCTGGTACGATTTATTCGTACGACCCGGCAAAAGGTGAATCAACCGTTTACCGAAAATCTGGCGCTAAATTTAACCCAGATGACTACGAGTCAAAACAAGTCTTTTACGCTTCAAAAGACGGCACCAAAGTACCAATGATCATCACCTATAAAAAAGGTACTCAACTTAACGGTAAGAACCCGACTATCCTCTACGGCTATGGTGGATTTAACATTAGCTTGCAACCTCGCTTCAGTATCGCTAATGCAGTTTGGTTAGAGAAAGGAGGCATCTACGCCGTCGCTAACCTTCGCGGTGGTGGTGAGTATGGCAAAGAATGGCACAAAGCCGGCACACAAATGCAAAAACAAAATGTGTTTGACGACTTTATTGCGGCTGCAGAGTACTTAATCGCTGAAAAATACACCTCAAGCGATTACTTGGCAATCCGCGGTGGCTCCAATGGCGGCTTGCTCGTGGGTGCAGTAATGACTCAACGCCCAGATTTGATTAAAGTCGCATTACCAGCGGTGGGTGTTTTAGATATGCTCCGCTATCACACATTCACTGCAGGCGCAGGTTGGGCGTATGACTATGGTACATCTGAGCAGAGCCAGGAAATGTTTGAATATCTTAAAGCCTACTCGCCGGTTCATAATGTCAAAGAAGGCGTTGCTTACCCAGCAACTTTGGTCACCACTGGCGATCATGATGACCGCGTCGTTCCAGCACACTCCTTTAAGTTTGCGGCTGAACTTCAAGCGAAACAGGCTGGCGATGCACCTACTTTAATCCGTATTGAAACAAAAGCGGGCCATGGTGCAGGTACTCCGGTTTCCAAAATTGTTGAGCAGTATGCCGATATCTTCGGTTTCACTCTGTACAACATGGGTTATGAGAGTCTACCTAATTAATCAATCGTATTGATTAAACAAAAAGCCCTCTTTTTGAGGGCTTTTTTAATTCATAAATAAAATCCTAAGCTTAGTAACCTAATTGATCAAACTCGTTCATATTCTCTAACATCAGATAAACATTCTGCTCAACTTCATCACGATTACAAGCTTTAGATAATTGGCGAATACTATCAACAATCGCAATCCACCAGCGCATATGAACCGCGCTTAATTGTGCCGCAACCGGGATCATGTCTCTCGCCATCGAAAGTGTTCGAATACTTTCTTTTTTTAATGAGGTCATACTACGGAGGTTTAACCGATTGTCTTCCAGTTCTTTCATGAATCGATTAACTATTTCAACACTTTGCTCTAACTCTTTCGTATCCGTCGGTTCTGTATTCGGTGATAAAAATGCGATATCTAAATTGGATAACATTCCGCGCATTACACCGCGGAGACTCAGCCACAATTCTTTCCTTCTAGCTCGCTCACGTGCCGACTGAATTAATGATAATAAACCCACGAGGAAAAAACCTTCTAAGCAAAACCCTATGAGCTCTGGTAGGAGGTTGTCATGAAAGGGGGTTTCGGAGGGAAATAAAACAAAATACGCATAGAGCGAGATACCTGATAAGCCGAAAATCGCTAGCGGTGCAATCAGTAAAGTGCGACTACTCGTTATCATTATTGATCCTCTCCATTGATTGCAAGCGCTTTAACTACATTGGCAATTTTTTTAGCTTCAGCTTTAGTGAGATCAAGGGGTAGGTTCTGAACAAATACCGTCACATCATCACGCAAGGGAATAGAAAAAATATCTTTGTGTTGGTCCGCAGTCGTGAGAGTAATTTCTTCTAGTGCTTTTTCTTCAAAAGACACTTCTTTTTCTGACATTTTATAACGCTTGTCTTTGCGGATAGTGTCGCCACCAATTGAGAAAAAAGACTTTGGATTATCCAACCAAGCCAAATAATCCACTAACGCAGCGTTGACCCTTTTATTGTAAAGCTCCAAAACCTCCGGACGGATACTCGAGTCATGCAGCTTATGAAACCGGGCGCACAGCAGGTCTACATTAATTAGCTTAATATCAGCTTTTTCCGCATCCGTTAATTCAACTTGAAGTTCTTCGACGGCTTTAATACGGCTTTTGGCTACTGCAGGGTTAAGTAGTCCTTCGATCGTGGATTGGCGTAAAAAGCGCAATAAGCTGGCAAGCGTGTAATCTTCTGAAGACATGTTTTTCTCGGATATTTAAATTTTTATTGGGTTAACGTTCATTGCGAACTACGTCGCAGTTTCGCTTGGGTATTCATCATTCATGATTGACGTAAAACATAATATCATTTCGTTTAGGATGATCTTTTATCCATTGTCTGAATTCGTGTGCTTTTTCTAAATCGTCAGCCCCTAGTATCCGAGTAAAACGTTCTCGACGCGCTTCCTCAGAAACCGTATCTCTCACTTGACGCTGCCATTGCTCCGAGAAAACCATCGGCATCTCGGTACTCAGCTCTAGCGCCTTTAGCAATTCCCACTCCCCACCATCTAACCAAGCTTCATCGCAAGAAGTACACAAATCTAAGCGATTATTAGAACAGCCTGATATTCGATATTTGGTCATTAAACGGCTACATTTGGGACACGATAACGCCGCGGCAGAGTCTTCACTTTCAAAACCTTTTAACAATTCTACTGTTGGCGCATCGTGCATCTCTCCCGCGTGCTCCGCCCAATCACGGTAATACAATAACGAAATAAAGGCACCATTACAGCGACCGCACCCCATCGCAGATAAACCTTCATCAATTTTCGTTGGTTTGAGATCTGAATTTTTACACTTTGGACACTGCATATGGAAACCCCTTTGTATTACCCTCATTAAAGAACATAGTAAACCAACGTTAAAAAAGCTCGCTTATTGCAATAATTATTTAAAACTGAGAAATCATGCAAATTCGCAATCCTTGAACAATTACTCGGAACTTTCTCTGCGCTTTTAAAAGATGCTGTTATTTTATACAGCACATTGTAACCGTTATTAGACGCGATTGACGAATTATTGTGTCTTGAGCGCATTTTACGCCCTAATGTTTAGTCATAATTTAGGTTACTTAAGATCAAAAAAGCCTCTAAAAAGAGGCTTTTAAGCGGTTACTTTTGAAACCTTATTTAGCTTAGAAACGAGCGGTAATACCGATACCAGTTTCATCACCAAAATCGGTTGAAGCATAAGTCACTTCAAGCGCAAATTGCTTATTGAAGAAGTGCTTAAAGTTTAAACCGTAGTCAAAACCTTCAGCCTGTGAAAGCTGGAGACCAAAACTTGATGCATTGGTAAAGTAGTAGTCAGCTGAAACTTCTAAGTCATTTTCTTCATCGTCAATGCTTGCTTCAACATTGAAAAACTGACCATCACCCAAATCGCCGACGTACTTAGTTTTTAAGAAAATCGGATTATCACTGTCGTCAGTCGCTTGAATCGACACCAACCAGTTGTCATCGACAAAATAACCTAACTCACCAACCACTACATCGTCACTACCAAATGGTGTATCAATGCTAACAAAGCCGATTGCACCGTAAAGGTTATTGTTGCCTTCGCCGAAGAATTCTAAGTTAATTCCCATTGCGTCAACGTCGCTATCGAAATCAGTATACTGGACAGAAACATTACTGTTTCTTCCCATAAATTCAGCCTCAGCCCAGGCTGTGTTAGACAGATCGACACTATCAAAATAGTAAGTACCGGTTACTTGAATAACATCAAGACCTTCAACATCCGCATACACAAGACCAACTTCACCATTAAAGTCATTGGCAAATGCAGCAGAACTTGCAAGACCTAACCCTAAAACAATCGCTTTTGAATTGAATTTCATTTTAATTTCCTTCGATTAATCAAAATCTGTTAGTTGTTTATTTCTAACAACAGTACGTCGTGTACTGCCGGCGCATTGTAATGAAAGCATTCAGAAACTCAAGCTAAGAATGAAACAAGATGTTCCTAATTACTTCTTGATGGGCATCTTACATTTTGTAAATGAACCGAAACTTAACAAATTATATTTTTTTACATTTAGGATTATCGTCCTATAGGCATGGTAAGTGCCAATTTGCTGAGCAATATTTAATCAGTCGATGAGGTGTTGTATGACTGCAACCATTGTTGCAGTCGTCGTTGACGTTATGCCGCGCGCGCCGCTTTGGTTAGCGCGACTAACTGCTTGCGAACATCACTCTGTTCACTACATATATCATTGAAAGGCACAAAATAATTTTTAGAATTACTGTACAAATAACATCCTTCAGTAATGATTCCGGACATCATAACTTTTGGATCTTTAATCGCATAATGCTGATGCAGAATCAATTCCATCGCATCTTGATGATCATCGTTCATGTGGCTAATCATAGCGGATTCCGCAACTTTGTCCCAAGGTACAGGCTGACCAGTCCAATCTTCCTTTTTGATCCAGAAAATTTTTCCGAAGCCTCCAATGTAACGAACTCGTTCTACCTTGACTTCCCACATATAAAACACGTGAGCTTTTTGATATGTTTTAGCATCAGGAAAACGAAGGATGTACTTTCTTAGCATCTCCTCCTGCATTTGTTCAGCAACCTTTGTACAGTCTCCAACAATCGTGATTCTTGCGTTTTCATTTTGATCGCCAGACTTACCCTGGTTAAAAATCGTGACGCTCATTTTATTATTGGCAGTCAAGTTAATGGAATGTTGCGCGATATCACTTATGTACAGATAAAGTTTGCCTTCACTATCAGAAATAAATGGTGTCACCGACCCAAAAGGATAACCGTCAATTTTCTTCGAAATTGTCGAAATAACACCGACATCGGATTGTCTGACAAGTAACTTAGCCTCTATTAAAGCTTTTGATTTCATGAGTTAACTCCTGAGGTTCTGAAAAAATCATTGGATGATTAAGAGTGGGATGAGAGCTGATATGCATCGGTGATCGATAAACCCTTTCCAATATTGATTGCTGAAATACGGTTTTAGGTTCACCATAGGCCTGCAAACGACCCTCATGCAGTAATAAAACACTATCAGCATATAAGGCCGCTAAATTTAAATCGTGAATCGCTACGATGGCAGTGTTACCTTGTTGGGTAAATGACTTTACAATCTGCAGCAACCGATGTTGATGCCTTAAATCGAGTGCTGAAGTGGGTTCATCGAGTAACATCAGTTTGTTACGACTACCTTCGCTAAACGCATCTAACTGAGCTAAACATTTGGCCATAAAAACACGTTGCAACTCCCCCCCTGACAACTGTTGAATGTTGCGATCAAGTAAACCCTCAAGTGTCATCAATTGAATATATTGTTGCACCTTATCTACGCAGGCTTGGCGAGTTTCGGAGAGTTGGTGCCGTCCCATGGCAATGATGTCTGGAATTGCGAAAGCAAATGCACTGTTGTGGTGCTGAGTAAGTACTGCTCGTTGAGTCGCAAGTTGATCAATATCCCACAGATCAATTGATTTATTCTTAAAAATAACCTCACCAGAATAAGGCCTTTCCCCAGCGAGTGTATGCAATAACGTTGATTTTCCAGCACCGTTCTCGCCAACGAGTGCGACAAATTGACCACCCTCACATTGGCCATTCAGGTTGCTAAAAATTTGTCTTTTACCGAGAGAAACTGTTAGTTTGGAAAAATTAAGCATGGTGCCCTCTCATGCGGTTTTTCTGTAATAAATAAATAAAAACTGGTGCGCCAATAAGCGCAGTGATAATTCCAATGGGTAGTTCTGTCGGTGCGACCACAATTTTTGCTAACCAGTCAGAAAACAGTAACACCACGCTCCCCAACAAAGCACAAACACTCAGCATATAGCGCATGTTTGCGCCGACTAGTAAGCGAGTCATATGAGGGACGACTAAGCCAACAAAACCAATCATGCCAGTCATCGCCACGACAGCCCCAACACCAAGTGCTACATAGATTACAATTTGCATTTTTAGCCGCTGAATATTGACACCTAAATATCGTGCCTCGGATTCTCCTAATAGCAGCAAATTAAGCTCTGCCCGTTTTGAATAGAGGCCGACAAAACTCATTAAAATTAACGGTAAAGACTGTAAGAGCCCAGACCAGCCAGCGCCAGCCAAAGACCCCATGGTCCAGTAATTAATCAACCTCAACGAACTATCGTCTGCATAAAAACTGAATAATCCAATCAATGCGAAAGACAATGCATTAAGTGCAACGCCAACTAAAATCAAACTCGTGACACTGATTTCTTGATTTTGCTGAGCCATATGGTAAACCAAGAAAGTCACGAGCAATGCGCCAGAAAAAGCGGCGTAAGGCAGCCAGACATCCGGATTGAATCCTATTTTGGGGGCGAGTGCGATCACTGCGACTGCCATGACTGCGGCTCCGGCGCTGACCCCAATGATGGACGGATCGGCAAGCGGATTGCGACACAACGCTTGCGTTGCAGCACCCGTCTGCGCGAGAACTGCCCCAACAATTAGCGCAAGACAAAATCGCGGTAAGCGAATATGAGTAACCACATTGAGTTGTAGCTCAGAAAACTGGGTAAAATGTTCTGGAAGCAGCCAAGCAAACGCTAATCGCCAATCCCATCCCGCCGGGCCAAAACCCAATGTAATGATCGCAAAGGTAAAAACCAATACGGCAAACAGGCTTTGCCAACGGAGCGAATTTTGTTTTCGATGAGCGAAATAATCGACTGCTGCTATCATGGGTTTTCCTTGATAAAACTGTCGAGTTGCTTAATCGCGCTAGCGACTCTCGGTGTCATACCAAGCGCCAGCAAACTATCCATCACCAGTAAACGACAGCGCTTGGCAGCTTCTAGTAATGCTAATGCGGGTTGCTTGCAAAAAGCTTTCGGACCGCCGATCCCTGCAACGCTGTGCGCCGGCGCTATCAAGATATCCGGTTGCGAAACAGCCAGCGATTCTAATCCGACCGTTTTAAACCCGGCATGGCTTGCGACATTCTTAACGCCCACATAGTCAAACAATAATTGTGGAACAGTTTCACTACCGGCAGCAATTAGCCCCCTATCTCCCGCTGATAAAAGAAACAAAGCACGGGAAGTCGTGTTTAATGCCGCTTCGGGCAAGGTTGATTGGATTGTTTGAATCAGCGCCTTTGCTTCACTGTCTTTTCCAATATCCTTGCCGATGCTACTGACCAGATTGAGCAAACCTTGGATAGTATTTGGCTTGGAATAGCGAATAACTTTCACACCAGCAGCTTCCACCTGTTTGAGCGCTTCACTGCGGCCACCCCCCTCTAAAACCAGCAATGTGTCTAAGCCAGTGGACAAGATTCCTTCAGCCGCCATGTCCCTATAGTAACCAACAGAAGGCAATGATTGAGTCGCCTCTGGAAAAGTTGATGACTGATCAGTGGCAACGACCTGCTCACCAGCACCGAGAGCAAAAACGATTTCGGTAACCGTTCCACCGGCTGTCACTAACTTGCTAACCGCTTTTGCTGGCAAAACAACAAAAGCCAAAAAGATAGCCAGCACAACTGCTATAAAAATCCGCATGTTTATTTTTACCTTGAGTGATTATTTGATGGTGAACATCTTACACCTTTATGCGAATGATAACAATTATCATTTGTATTGACATTTAGATTTGACATTGCTTTAATGCGCGCTTCCAACAACACAAATGAGAATCATTATCATTGAGGGTACTATGAAAATTATCACTCACCCCCTTAGCGGGATTAACCGGCCGACAAATAAAACCGCAATATTGATGAAGCTGCTGCTTCCAGCCGCTTTATTGCACCCATTAACGAGTGCTGCACAAGAACAAGATCAACGTTTAGTGGTGACTGGCTCGCGAATTGAACAAAAACTTGAAGATGTAATCGGTAGCGTCTCAATCATTACCGATGAACAGATTAAAAAGCAGCTCGCCTCAAATTTAAAAGACATGTTTCGCTATGATCCCAGTATCACAACAACAGGCAGCGGCGCAGATCCGCAAACGCTGACCGTTCGCGGTATCGGCGGCAATCGATTGGTCTATGTAAAAGATGGGAGACGCGTTAACGACGGCTACGCTGGAGGCGGCGGCTTTATTGTGGGGCGTGGGTATTTCGACACGGATAGTATCCAGCAAGTTGAGGTTGCCAAAGGTGCGGCCTCCTCGCTTTATGGGTCGGATGGTCTTGGCGGAATCGTCGTAATCAGCACGAAAGATCCATCCGACTATTTGAGCGGAGAAGATACCTATATCCAGCAAGATGCCGGTTATACCGGGACAAGTAGCCAAGCAAAACTGGGCGTGACCGGTGCCAACAGATTGAATAATTGGGCCGTTAGTGGAGTCGCAACGCTCAGAGACGGTTCTGAAGTTCAAAACTTTGATGAATCGCTGCCCGGATACTCGGCCAATTCAGCAGCGATTTTGCTTAAAGCAGAAAACACAATTAGCAGTACGCAAACAATGAAGTTAACTTTGGACTATTTTGGACAAGAAAACTCGCAAGTGATCGAAGTAGGCTCCAATGAGACCGAAGACAAAGATACCAGTTGGGCTGTTAGTCTCGATTATGACTCAGATGAGTCAACGGGATGGTACGATAGTTGGCATGCACAAACCTATTTTTCAAGCTATGAACAAGCCAGTGACCAAGTGCGAGAAAACGCATTAGGATACGTCGACTTCAATGATTATCGATTCGAACAAGACATTGTCGGCATTCGAAGTTTATTTTCTAAATCAATCACAGGCGCCGGGATAACCCACCAACTCGTTTATGGGATCGACCTTGATCAATACGATACGGTTCGTCCGAGGTTAAAAACACGCATTAATGCAGATTCGAGTATCGCATTCGAAAATCAAGCCCAAAGAGCCTTTCCAGGTGCTGACACCACGCTTGCGGGATTATTTATTCAAGATAACATCGACATTGCAAACAGCAAGTGGTCTTTCGCTCTCGGCACTCGATTAGACTATTACCGTCTTGAAGCGAAGTCGGATCCGCTCTACGACGACACATTAATGGACAATATTGATGAGTCAGCGTTTTCACCCAAAGTTGCGATGCGTTATCAATTTAACGATAACTTGTCTGGCTATCTCCAGTATGTCAGTGGTTTTAAAATTCCGCCACATGACCAAGCTTACCAAAGCCATGGTGTCGCCCCTTTTTATCAAATATTGCCTAATGCTGATTTAGAGCCAGAAGAAAGTGACTCATATGAAATTGGATTCCGCTTGCGTAATGATAACTTGAGATTGCAGTTCAATGTATTCTCCGCTGACTTTGATAACTTTATTGAGACCGTTCTAGTCCGCACAGAACCTACTTTTATTCCTGGCGTAGAACAATCGTTTTTCCAATTTCAAAACCTCGAAAAAGCAACTGTTAAGGGGTCAGAATTAGTCGCGACGATTTACTTGACTGATGCAGTTAACATTACAACAAGCGTGGCCTACACCGATGGTGAAAATAAAGCCACTAATCAGCCCTTAACCTCAATCAGCCCACTCCAAGCAAGCTTGATCCTTAACTACGGTGTCAGGGAGTGGGATTTTGCCTTAGCCTTGAGAGGAGTCGATGCAATGACAGATGTACCAACGGACGATTCAGGTAATAACCTGGTAACAAGTTCAGGCTATGGCTTAGTCGACTTATTTGCTTACTACAATACCGGAAGTTGGACTGTCACAGCGGGACTCGAAAATGCGCTAGATAAGGAATACGTTCCCTATGAGAGTATTGCGGGGCAAGCAGCAGGTTCCGATCTTAACCAATTTACCCAACCGGGGCGGACACTCTCTGCAGGCATTTCATACGAATTCTAATATCGCGTTACCCCATCAATCACGAATAAGCTGAGTGTTTAAGCTGGGCTTGTTCGTGCCTTCCTGTCATTGAATCACTGCCCCGCACACTATTCGCATAATCACAATCTAGCCTGAGGGTGAATTATAAGGCCTTTTCCAGTATAATCCGCGACCAATTTTTTGTTTGTGGTTAAAATCAGAAAAGTCACTATGAGCGTCGAAACTTTCGATCCAAATTCTCAATTAAATCAAACAGATAATGAGAAGAAAGCCGTTGCAAACAACACCTCGCGTGTTGGCTTCATTTCTTTGGGCTGCCCCAAAAATCTGGTGGATTCAGAGCGGATCCTGACCCAACTACGCACTGAAGGCTACGAAGTTGTACCGAGTTATGATGATGCGCAATTAGTAATCGTCAATACCTGCGGCTTTATTGATTCGGCAGTCCAAGAATCTCTTGATACGATTGGCGAAGCATTGGCTGAAAACGGCAAAGTACTGGTTACCGGTTGTCTCGGTGTTAAAGAAAATGAAATTCGTGAAATTCATCCCAATGTTCTCGGGATAACTGGCCCTCACGCCTACGAAGAGGTCCTCAATCAAGTTCACGACCATGTGGACAAACCTGCTCATAATCCGTTTACCGATCTTATTCCCGATCATGGCGTTAAACTGACCCCAAAACATTTTGCTTATTTGAAAATTTCGGAAGGTTGTAATCATCGCTGCACTTTTTGCATCATTCCTTCAATGCGCGGAGATTTAGACTCTAGGCCAATCGGTGATGTATTAAGTGAAGCACAGCGATTGGTTAACGCCGGCGTCAAAGAGCTACTGGTCATTTCTCAGGATACTTCAGCCTATGGTGTCGACATAAAATACCGTACCGGTTTTTGGGAAGGTATGCCGGTGAAAACTAAAATGCTATCGCTTTGCGAGCAGCTCGCAAAGATGGGTGTCTGGGTTCGCTTACATTATGTATATCCTTATCCACACGTTGACGATGTCATTCCGCTAATGGCCGAAGGCAAAATTCTGCCTTATTTAGATATTCCCTTTCAGCACGCGAGTCCGCGAATTTTGAAACTGATGAAACGGCCAGGAAATATCGATAAGACATTAGAAAGAATAAAAAAATGGCGAAAAATTTGCCCAGAACTTGTTATTCGTTCGACATTTATTGTCGGCTTCCCCGGAGAAACCGAAACTGAATTCGAGGAGCTTCTTGACTTCCTTAGAGAGGCTCAACTGGATAGAGTGGGCTGTTTTAAGTACTCACCAGTTGAAGGTGCGACAGCCAATGAATTACCAGACCCGGTTGATGAACCGATTAAAGAAGAGCGCCTAGCTCGGTTTATGGCGGTACAAGCAGAAATAAGCGCTAACAAATTAAAAGCAAAAATCGGTAACGAGTATCAAATTCTAATTGATGAAGTAACGCCAGACGGAGCTATTGGCCGCACCTATGCTGACGCCCCTGAAATTGATGGAGTCGTACATCTAACTGATGAGTTTGACGTTGAGCCAGGTGATAAGGTTTGGGTACAAATTATTCATTCTGACGATCACGACCTTTGGGGCGTGAGAGTCGAAGACTAACAGGTTTGGTTAATTGTCGTGGCACAAATAATTCTCGCAACACTTAACGCTAAATACATCCATGCCAGTATGGGTTTGCGTTATCTCTATGCCAATATGCAGGGCTTGCAAGCGCAAACTGAAATTAAAGAATTTACCATCAAAACTCGGGCAATTGATATTGTGGAGCAACTGCTTGAGAGTAAACCGAGTATCATCGGCTTTGGAGTTTATATTTGGAACGCTGTTGAAACTTTAGATGTTGTCAGTCAACTTAAAACCATCGCTCCAGAGATTAAGATCGTACTCGGCGGACCTGAAGTGAGTTATGAAACCGAAACGCAATCTATTTTTAAATTTGCTGATTATGTCGTAACGGGCGCAGCCGATCTGAGCTTCCATAAACTGTGTGAGGATATCTTAAGTCATCAATTACCTGAGAAAAAAATACTTCGCTCAAAACCGGTTGAGCTCAAGGCGCTTCAACTACCGTATCAATATTATACTGACGAAGACCTTAAGCATCGGCTACTGTATGTAGAAGCATCGCGGGGATGTCCATTTAAGTGTGAGTTTTGTTTGTCTGCGCTTGATAAAACTTCCTATCCATTTGAATTGCAGCGATTTCTCAGTGAGATGGATATTCTTTATCAACGAGGCGCTAGACATTTCAAATTTGTTGATCGTACGTTTAATCTCAAAGTTTCTACCACTCTTGCAATAATGAACTTTTTTCTCGATCGGATGGACGAAAATTTATTCCTCCATTTCGAGGTTATCCCGGATCATTTACCTGAAAAACTAAAAGAAACATTGGTTAAATTTCCGGAGGGAAGCTTACAATTTGAAGTCGGCATCCAAACCTTCAATAGTGAAGTTCAGACGCTCATTAGCAGAAAACAAAATAACGAGCGCTCAAAAAATAATTTACTCTGGTTAAGAAATAATACTACTGCACACATTCATGCGGATCTAATCTTTGGTTTACCCGGAGAGACTTTAGCAACATTTAAATCAAGCTTTAATGAGTTGTATGCTTGCCGCCCACATGAAATTCAAATGGGAATCTTAAAAAGATTAAAAGGAAGTCCCATTATTCGTCACACTGAGGAGTATGATTTACGGTTTAATCCATTGCCCCCATTCAATATTCTTAGCAATGACCGCGTTGATTTTGTCACCATGCAACGCGTTAATCGATTTGCACGTTATTGGGATATGATTGGAAATTCCGGACGATTTAAGCATGCTTTACCATTATTACTGATCGACAATCCATTCGATGACTTTATGGCGATTACTGATTGGATTTTTGAACTCACCGGGCAAACCCACCAAATAAACTTGAAAAAGCTGTATGAGTATGTCGCACAAGCAGTAGAAGTGTTATTTCCAGATCGTCATGAAAAACTAATCTTGGCAATCGAAAAAGACTACGTAGCCTCAAAACTTAAAGGCAACTTTAAAGGTCTCGTATTAATTGCCAGCGATAAGCGAGATAGTGCGAGTCAGCATAAAAGATCATTGAGACAGCAACGCCATATTGGGTAATTTACGGCGAGTTAGTCCCAGTCATTCTAGGCGCCATAGACCAAACTATTTTTAGTGCATAAACGACATTAATAACTCTATAAACCAATAAGTGAATCAATGACCCTTATTCAGCAGCTAACAGAATCTTTGTATCGCGCCCCTTTATCACTTCGACACATCCGTAAGCAGTCATTTAAATGGATGTGTATTTATCTCGTGACTGGTTTAACCATTTTCGGACTGTTTATATGGCTGCTCATCGAGAACCAAGAAGCGTTAAAACAGTTAGTACTCGACCACTTTTTTCCTTCTTCTTGGCACCAAGTATCCGAACAGTTAACAAACTTTCTTTTTGAGTCTCAAGCAAAAATAGTTATCGGCAATATGATTCTCGGTGCATCACTCGTTATTGCTTCGATGTTTCTGTTTCCTATCAAGGAAACCTACTCTGCAAAATTTGAATTTGAGGCTGGGTACCAAAATGGCGAAGTTCGCGAGTTTCCATTATGGATGCAAGCCTGGGAAGAAACCAAACTACTTATCTTTTATATGACCAGTCAACTGGTTATCTTGTGGATTGGTTATTACCCATATGCTTGGACAAATATTGTCGCAATTATCCTAAGTTACCTATTTTTATTTTTTACTTTTGGTGTCGACTTTATTTCTCCAACTTTGCAAAGACATCGAACTCGCTATAGTCTTGTTTTAAAGGTTTTGGCCCAAAAACCGATTCTAGTATTGAGCTTTGGGGCGCTATTTAGTTTACCCGCCATAGTGATTAGTCATTTTGTATTTACGCTCGAATCTCTCGATCTGATTAAAATTTCGGCCATTTTATTTTTTACTAACCTTGTTTTCTTGACCTTATCGATTCCAGCTGGTACTCGCATTGCATCACAGCTTTTGCCAATCGTTGGACGCACATTGGTTCCACAAAAGAAAAATAAAATTAGGTTTTATAGCGCTGTTCTCATAACTTGTTTCGTGATGCTTTTTCTGCACGGACGACTGATCTCGAGTTTGCACTATAAGAGCCAAATACTTAAAGCCGAGTATTCAGTCGATTGGTCTTCATTTGACTATCAACTCCCCTCTTTTAAGGCAATATTTGAAGGCGATTCCGTCGCTAAGTTCTCAGTAGATTTAACCATTAAAAATCCCACTGACTACGATATTGTCATTGAGCAAAGTCAGATTTTTATTGAGAAAGATGACGTTCTCATCTCAACGGTTGATTTGAGTGGTTTTGAGATTCCTTCGGGCGGCTCAAGAAACGTTAAGCTCTCTTTCGACTCGGTCTCAAACTTTAGCCAACTTAAAGAGATGAATAACTTATTGGAGAACTGGCGCGTCGACCTTCAATTTGAATTGTGGCCTGGTATTCCTTTCACCGTGAATATCGTTCAATAAGACTAATAATCAGCGTATTTACCCTGATGCTCATTTTCGGTTGCGATTTCAATTATTTGGTAATAAAAATGAGAAATTTTAGCCGCCAAAGGCTTAAAGTCAGGGTTTCGTTCAATATAGCCTCGCATGTTTTGCGAATCAGTAAGGACAACCGTAAGAAACTCGATATCAGTTTCTAGGAGTAATTGACCCTCATCGAGTCGGTCTTTAATTTCCATTACTCGCGGTAAATGGAGATGATTAAACCTATCGAGAAGCTCAGTGATCACCCCAGTATCAGTATCAAGCGCTGCCATGTTCCCTCCGATTATGCGACCAGTGTAATCCAAATATGAACAAATTGTGACCATTCGAACGCGGAATTTAGATCTAGATCAATTTATAGCCATGGGGAAATAAAAACGCCGAGTATTAACTCGGCGCTTAGAACGAGATGAAATGATTATTTGGCGTTACTTGAAAACAACATAATGCTACCGATGGTTACTGCAAGAACCGAGGTCCATAATTCTAAAACCTCAAAACTGCCCCCCAAATAAGTCATCGCTCCATCAACTAAGCCGAAGCCAATTGCCGCTAGACCTGCATAAAAAATTGAAGTACTTCGAGATTCCTCGGCGATTTCAATTCGGCTCATTTTAGCTGCTTGACGTTCTCTACCTTGGGCGATTAGATTAGCACTCGGGTCGACTGGTGCATGAAACTTTTGAATCGTGTTTTCGACGGCTTTTTTGTCAAGCTTAGAGCGGGTCACTTTTTTCGGTGCGGGCATTTTAGACGCAGCAGTCCTAGTCGCTGCAGTCCTAGTCGCTGCAGTCCCAGTTGCTGCAGTCTTATTCACTGCAGTTTTAGTCGCTGTGGCTTCATTCGTTACAGGACGTTTGATACTTTCTATGTCTTTTGCAACGGCTTGGTTAACGCTTTTGAGTACTTCGACATTAGCACCATATTTGGCAAAAACTCGCTGATATCGTGCAGCAGTTTCTTCATCTAAATTTCTCTTAACAACACGAGGTTTACCAGAGAAATACTTTTGAACGTTTTCATCTTTTACTTGAAAGATATCAGCAAATGCTTTTTTGACTGATTCAACTTCAAATCCTTCGATTAACTCTCCTGCAAAGACAACGCTATAAGTTTGCGACATACCTTACTTTTACCTCTTATTGAGTTATTCGGTGGCCGGTACTGCAGTCTTTCCTGTCGATCAAACCGAGCCAGATGATTCTAACCGACGACCTAACCAAAACCGGGTTTAAACATTGTGTACAATGCAAGTGGTTGATTATGCGTTGGTTATTGGCTTGAATTAATCAAGCCCTAAAATTGACGCGGATGATACAGGTTGAATAGATTTTGCACAATAGTGAAAAACACAGAAATTGTCGGTATTTTGCAACCGATCACGTTTACATTACTCAGAGGAATAACAAAATTAAATTCTTATTACCGGAAATAAGTGAACCAGTCAGTCGAGCGCTTCATCGTCTCCTAATTCTAACATTGGTAAAGATTTTACTGCCGAACCCGCAATTCCCTGGACCGACGAATACATATGGGTCGTATTTAATAATACCTTTTCTATTTGTTTTTCGCGCTTTTTCCAAATTCCGCTCATAGCGCGCTTTTCCTTAACCAAATCTTCTTGCATTTGGGTAAATCCTTCAACAATTGCTTCGACCTGCATACGAAACTCATTTCCAGTAAGAAAATCGTATAGCATAGCCATCTTATCGCCTTTATTATCTTGCACAGCAATCGCTCGACTCATTCGAATAACCGACTCCCTAAGCACCAAACATAGCCCCTTAAACTCATCGAATGTACAAATCCAAATACCATCTTTCATTCCCATTCGTTGCATGTCATTAGGCATCGCCTCAGTTACTAAAACACCAATGTCGGCACCTTTCTCTCGAATATCATTCTTAAATTTTTCAATCCAACTGGGTTGGAAATTTTGCGTGCGCTTTGACTCGTAATAAATCGTCCCACAATTATGTCGTGAATGAGTATTAACAACCTGGAGACAATCTGCACCCCGCGCACCTTTTTTAATTTCTTCGATCGAATCAAGTGGAAAATGCTCGACCAACCACTGCTCTATCGCTAACTCTTGTACTTCACCTTGAAGTTGGGTTGAACCTTGTTCGGCTTTTCGTTTAGCAATATCTAATTGCTCTTTTAGCTGCTCAATCACTTTTTCTTTTTCAGACAAATTTAATTGGCTTCGTTCACTCTCGGCTTTAATTATCTTTTGTCTTTCTACCGCTAATTGATCATTTAATTTTCTAGCTGCTTCCGCTTCAACACTGTCTTTAAGCTCATCCTTTTCTCGCTTCAATTTTTCGATTTCAGCTTTCGCTTTATTAAAAGCCTTCAGTTGTTCTGACTTAGTATTCAGCTCTTGCTGGAGCAGTTTTAAGCGTTCGCCCTGCTCTTCAGTAACCTCTGAAATAATTTCACGGCGGATTTTATCAGTTTGAAATTTAAGTTGTTGTTTAACTTCCGCTTCAACCGCTTGCTGATGGCGTTGCTTCTCTTCGTTGAGCTTTTGCTTCTCAACTTCTATCGCATTTAAACTTGCATTCAGTTGTTTACGGTCTTTTTCTGCCTTGGCCTCATACTGACTGCGTAGTTCTTCAGAGAGTTGCTGAGCAAGTACCTGATTAACATCAATCGAAGTATTGCAATTGGGACATTGAATTTTGTTAGGCTTGGAGTCACTCATGGCGTTAACGGTTTTATTATTAGCGATGATAGAAAAAACCAAAATGGTTTTGCTTGTTTATGATGACTATCTTATGTAGCCTTTAACAACATGTCTAGGAAACCGAATAAAATCGATAAAAAACATTCGTTTTATGGGTTGCGGTTAATAAATTGTTTAATGCTTAAAGGCTCAGAATATGGCAAGACAGTCTAGCGACACGGACTGGTCTCAACGTTGGGATTTACTGTTAAGATATCGCTTAATCGAAACCATTGCTTTGTGGGAAGGACGGTTAACCACAAACCATCTCAGGCAAGCATTTGGAATCGGGCGTCAACAAGCAAGCAAAGATATCAATTTCTATAATTCGGAAATAGCCCCTAACAACTTAGAATATGACACCAAATTGAAAGGCTACCGTCCATCTGAAAGCTTTTCTTGCGTAGTGACCAAAGGCGATATCAATGAATATCTCTATTTATTGGCCAGTCGACAGGACTTGAGTTCAAAAATCGAATACCTGGATATTAGCCAGGCGAACATCACTAGTATCTCACCACCGCTCAGAAACGTAAAACCAGAATTCGTTCGCCCAATCATTGAAGCTGCGCGAGACAGAATGCGCGTCGAAATCCAATACACCTCTCTATCAAAACCCGAACCGAGAGATCGTATGATAGCTCCTCACACACTGGTGTTTAACGGTTATCGCTGGCATGTCAGAGCATTTTGTGAAGAAACAAATATGTTCAAGGATTTTCTCCTTTCAAGAATGACGGACATTTCTGAGATCACTCTCAAAGCTCAGCAGTCAGAAGCAGATGACGAGGATTGGAATCAATTTGTCGAAATAATTGTAGAACCGGACAAGCGACTGAATAACGCCCAACAGAAAGTCATCGAGCATGACTTTGCTATGATGAACGGTCAAATGATAATCAAAACTCGCGCGCCGCTTGTGACCTATTATCTTCAACTCTTGAGAATTGACAAGTCAGAATTGCATCCTATTCCTGCGGCACAGCAGCTAGTGGTTACCAATCGAAGCGAGCTAGAGAAATGGCTACTGCCAGAATAAGTTGAAACTGCGTGAGAAGTTATATGATTAACCCATAGGACTCATTGGTTTGCACAAAAAAGGGCACTTATTAGTGCCCTTTTTGGGTAAACCAAACCAAGTACTTGTTTTGGCACGTGGTTACTCGCGCTTGACGCTTGGCCATTAATCCTTAGCTAACGATTTCCAATAGCTCAACGTCAAACACTAAGGTCGAGTAAGGAGCAATCGCTCCGCCAGCACCTTGTTCGCCATAAGCCAGTTCATAGGGGATCGTTAATCTCCACTTAGATCCCACAGGCATCATTTGCAACGCCTCAGTCCAACCTTTGATCACACCATTAACGGCAAACTCAGCTGGTTGACCACGCTCATAAGAGCTGTCAAAAACGGTACCGTCCACTAAAGTACCATGGTAATGGGTGCGAACGGTCGATGTGGCAGTGGGTTTATCACCGGCGCCTTCGGTAATGATCTCATATTGCAAGCCTGACTCGGTAACTTGGACACCTTCTTTCTTTTCGTTTTCCTCTAAGAAAACACGCCCAGCTTCCGCTTGTTGTTTTGAAAGCTCTGCTTGTTTCTTTTCCATCACTTTACTGATAACCTCGAATGCCGCTTGAATTTCTTCCTGGGGCACTGCCAGTTGAGAACGAGTAAAAGCGTCTTTTACTCCAGCGGCGACAGCGTCGATATCTAGTCCATCAAATGTTTGCTGTAAAAGTTGAGCGCCCATATTGAGACCAACACCGTAACTCGCCTTTTGCTCATGGCTTACAAATTCATTACTCATTAAATTAAACTCTTTAGATTAAAAACCCCGATTATAACACAGCGACAAAAACCTACCCTGGTTAATTCGGGGACTTTAAAGTTGACGACTGCCGATTGCAGTCTTGATAGCGCGAGGCTACTAACGTTTCGTTAGCTTCCGTAGCCTGCGATTGATTGATCTTGAATGATTTCAACAAAACTCGCTAAATTCTTTTTAGCATTTTGCTGAGACTCGTATGGCCCAAAAGCCGCTCCCTGACGAACCGAGAAAAACCATCCTGACTCTGTTTGATACAGCCTGTCTGATCGATCATAAATTTTAAAGTAAGGATCTTCTTTGCGCATATTCGCTTCCCTAAAAATAACGCATTGTTGATGCTTGCGCATCATACACTGTGATTAGCGGATGTATTGTAATCCAAAACCACCTTGTACTGTGAGACAAAGCTCACACATGCGTAGGAGAACACCTCAACCTGCAGTATTACAGCCCCATACGCGATAACAAATCCGACAAACGACCAAAAATATCAGTCAACTTCGGATGGTTGATTTCAAACTCTTCAGTAACATTTTTAAACTTGTTGAGTAAATATTGATCACCACTCAACTGGTTTTCTGGTGCACTAACTTGTGCCCAAATTTCCTCAATCAATGCCTCAGTAGTTTGCTTTTGATGAGTATCAAGCTGTTGATTTTCAGCAAGCTCTACCTTAAGTTCATTGAGAATATCAAGCATCTGTTGCTTATTCATGCGGTCTCCCTGAATTCGACTGAAATCTCACAAATTAAGCGGATATTGATTTCAAGGTTAGTGCATTGCTCGCTTGTGAACAAGCCCCCGAGACGACAATTTCGCTTAATTAGTGACTGCGATCAGTGGATTGTCGGTATCGACCCCAGACATAAAAGGCAACTTTCTCTCCAAGTGAGTCAACTGATAAACTAGTCCAAGCCAATTATTAAATGTTGACAAGGCGGTATCCCGCCAAGTATTTTCCAAACGCTCTTCAATCCAAGTCGCAGGCCAATTTGGCATTGCGCCCGGGCTACTTTTTGCCAATTCACATTGTTTTTTGAAATTGTCCAAAAATGCTTGCAACTCCTCATTGAAGTAATTCTCTGGAAACGGCGGATAGTCATTTCGTTGATTGCTAAACCAGCGATCAATTTCTCGTTTGTATTCTTTCAACAGACTGACTGCATCGTACTCTGGATGACCCTGAAAATAAACAAATCGAATTCCATCGGGACTCACAGCCAGATGAATACCGCCTTGTTCACTTTCTACCAAAGGCTTTAAACCATGCGATTCTAGCTGAGCGGCGCTGACCTCGTTGTTTCGCGAATGTGGCACGTCATAGCGCGTATTAGTATGTCGGGTGAGCGGGTGAGCCGTTTTATTAGCTCTATGAGAGAAAACCCCCCAACGCTTTGTTTCAAGGGGCCGTCGGTCAATACCATATAAATATTTTAACGTCGCGTGGGTCGCTAAACAGGCACACAAACTAGAGGTAACGTTTTCGCTCGCCCAATCAATGACTTGAGTGAGCTCCGGCCAAAAATCCTCTTGGTCGAGTTGTGCTCGTTCTGGATTAGCGCCGGAAATAATCAGTGCATCCAAGCCGTGCTTTTTAATCGACTCAAAGTCCGTATAGTATTCGTCAATCCACTGCTGGGCAGCATGTCCCCGCTGTATCCTCCTTGCGGTAAACAAATGAACATAGAATTGTACGATTTGATTACAATCTCCAACCAACCGCATAAATTGGCGTTCAGTTGCTTGCAAGCTGGCATCCGGCATTAGGTTATACAAGCCAATATGCAACTCTCGAATATCCTGATGTTCCGCTCTTTCACGCTCGATAACATCATGATGCTCCGCTTTCAAGCGAGCGTATGTCGGCAAATTATTAAAAGCCACTAAAGGCATAACCAAAACCATATAGACGTCTAAACGTCCATATAGTAATCAAGCTACCGTCAAATGGAAAATAGCTGGTAGTTATTTAGCGGTTTTTCCGCTTTTTTTGAAAGGAAGGCTTTGTTAGGGAAGGAATTAGTTCTATGGGTTAACTCGGTTAGATGGATAGCCTCGCTAAAAACGCTGCAAAGTGCGACTCTAACACAGGCAACGAATGACTCAAGCGGTGGTCGTCATCCAGCAATAAGGTTTCGGCGTTGTTTTCCTGGCCGAAGCGGATAGCATTTTCCACCGGCACAATTTCATCGGACCACCCGTGAACAATTTGGGTTAAACAAGCTTCGGGGGCTTTCGGCACTTGTTCATAGCCAGGCATAAAAACAGCAGGAGCCATTAAATATAAACCAACAGGCTTGAAGTGAGTACTTGCAAACAAGCTGACATAAGCGCCCATACTCGAACCAACTAAAACCAGCTCTGCCGAACGGTAATCCGGCGACTGTAGGGTTTTCTCAAGTTTATCAACTCGAGTTTGCGGATCATCAATACCGCGATAATCAACACTCAAGGAGTGATGCCCTGCACTTCTTGCTACCTCGCTGAGTGCTGATATTTTAGTTGCTTTGGGAGCACTGTCTTTTCCGTGACTAAAACAAACTAGCGCCATTTCTGAACCTCTGTATTTCTGAGCCCAGCACCTCTGAGCCCAGCATCTCTGAGCCCACCTGGGGCAGGCAACAATAAGCGTTAAGGATACTTGATAGATGAGCTAAAACAAGCGGCGTTTAATCCCAGGGATAGACTCGAGTGTTTCAAGAAAATACATTGAGTCTATTCGCCATTTCTCGGTAGGCTCGGCGAAGCCTTCGGGTGCCTGATGGTCCGGTTCGAACTCATCAAGCATATGATTTAAATACATTTCCAGGTTCATTTGTAGGCGAGCTTCTTTCTTGTTGCCGACATTACTGAAGTCTTCAAGGGCTTCTGGTGACACCACAAACTCGACCCGTTTCGACCGTTTAAAAGGTCGCTTAGGATCATTGTTGAGTAACCAACAAAAGCTCGCGACAAAATCGTCACCTTGAAAATCAAACTCGACTTCAGCACCTGGCGGCAATACTTCTTTCAAGGTCTCTGCGATTGAGTTTTTATCTATCACAGCTTTCTCCCTGACAGATCATGAATAAAAGCAAAGAACTTTTCGGTTTCAACACGTGGAAACCTATATCTATATTAACTAATATAAGCCGCAAATAATGAGAATTCAATCAGAAGAATCAAAGGAATCTGTATCCAAATGCCTCATAAATATCTATTTTATAGATATTTACTATACAAAGTTAGCTTCGCACCGGATGTTTTTTGCACTAAAACTCGCTATTATCTCTTTTATAACCGCTCAATAATAACAAATCATGGGGCTTATCTATGGATATGGTGGAATTGCTCGGTGCAATGGTAGTCAATCAAGCGTCTGACTTATTTATCAGCGTCGATTCCCCTCCCTTAATCAAAGTTGAAGGGAAAATCAAACCTGTAAGGGATCATCGGCTCACCAGTGAAGACAACCATTCGCTCATTTACTCGATCTTAAAAGAACAAGAAATTGCCGAGTTTAAAGCAACAAAAGAACTCAATATCGCACTAAAACTCGAAGGGGTTGGTCGCTTCAGAGTCAATGTGTTCCAACAAAGCGGCGAGCCAGCGATGGTTGTGCGTTATATCAAGAAGAAAATTCCATCAATAGACGACCTCGGATTACCCAAAGTTCTTAAAGAACTCATTTGTAAAGAAAGGGGTCTTGTTCTCTTGGTAGGCGCCACAGGCACCGGAAAATCGACCACGCTCGCGTCGATGATTGATTATCGGAATGAAAACCACGGCGGTCATATTTTGACGATAGAAGACCCCATTGAATTTGTTCATAAAAACAAAAAATCATTGGTCAACCAAAGAGAAGTTGGCGTTGACACCGATTCATTTGAAATCGCTTTAAAAAACGCGATGCGCGAAGCACCCGACGTTATTCTTATCGGCGAAATTCGTGACCAGGAGACGATGCGTCAAGCACTGACCTATGCCGAAACGGGTCATCTATGTCTTGCTACCATGCATGCCAACAATGCGAACCTTGCTCTTGAGCGAATAGTTAATTTTTTTCCAGAGGAAGTGCATAAAATCATTCTCCAGGATATTGCTCTCAATTTAAATGCAATAATTGCGCAACGACTTTGTATTGGTCTAGAGGAAAAACGCGTTGCTGCCGTTGAGATAATGGTTAATACCCCCTTTATCGCGCAGTTAATTGAGAAAGGAAAAATTGAAGATATCAAGGAAGCGATGACTCGCTCGAAAGGTAAAATTAATCAGACATTTGACGATGCTCTGTACCTACTCGTAAAAGATGGTAAAGTTTCCCGCAAAGAAGCCCTGAGAAAAGCTGATTCTGCGAACAATTTAGCGCTACGATTTAGATTAGAAGATGGTGATAAATCAGAATCTAATGTCGGCGGTGGAGACGTCGCAGTGGATCATGCTGCACCTTTTGATCATTACCACACTTACACAATTAATCCTCTCAAAGTTAAATCAAAAACTCCCGACGCACAGAAGAAGTTGACCGCTGCGATTATGGCAGCCATGAATCAACGCGGATTGGAATTTAAAATTCGCGACGCGGATATTGAGATTCAGTTTGTCTTGAGCTACCAAGCTGAAGAAGGCCTCAAGTTAGAATCAATGGAAGGTCGGAGTAAACCGACAGAGTTCATCAATGATACTAAAGAGCAAGCGCACCTAACCATTAATGTTATCGATAGAGAAGCAGAAAAGCCGATTTATCGAATTAGTGCCGCGAGGAAAACAGCAGATTTAAACGAAACTCAGCAGCAGCTAAACCAAGGTATCGCGGGACTTTTGCGAAAGCTTCCGGTGGGCAAACATTCCGAATCTGTTTAAAGATTAATCAAACCTAAAAAAAAGTTCGACACCCAGCGCGGGCACGGGCTTTTTTTGTTATTCTTACGCCCCGACGCTATTTAATGATTTTATACACCAACCTTAATTGATACGAAGCCATCTATGATTACAGTAATCTCTCCTGCCAAAAGTCTAGATTTTGAAGGTCCGCTTGCAACCAAGCAGAAGTCGCAACCCAAGTACTTGTCTGAATCTCAGCAATTGGTTGCTCAATTGAAAAAACTCGCACCTCAAGAAATCGCCAGTTTAATGAAGCTTAGCGACAAACTAGCGACGTTAAATTTTGACCGTTTTCAATCTTTCAAACCGCCCTTCACCCCTGAGAATGCTCGTCAAGCGCTACTCGCTTTTCGAGGGGACGTATACCAAGGATTAGATGCAGATACACTGTCGAGTGATGACTTTAAATACGCGCAAAAACATTTGCGAATACTGTCTGGTCTTTACGGTATTTTGAAACCACTGGATTTAATACAACCCTATCGATTAGAAATGGGAACCAAGTTTGCTAATGATGCTGGTAAAAATTTGTATGAGTTTTGGGGAGATACGCTAAACAATCACCTTCAAAAAGAACTCAAGAAACAAGCACAACCCATTATCGTGAATTTAGCCTCTAACGAGTACTTCAAAGCGGTAAAAGAAAAAGACATGCCTTACCGTATTATCACGCCAGTTTTTAAAGATTTCAAAAACGGCCAATACAAAATATTAAGCTTCTTCGCGAAAAAAGCACGAGGACTGATGACTCGATTTATTATCCAAAATCAAATCGATGATCCTGAAGGGTTAAAGGCGTTTAATCTCGATGGCTATAAATTTGACAAAAAATCCAGTACTGACGACAGCCTGGTATTTTTACGCAAGCAATAAACGATAAAAAGAGAAGCGCTCGATAAATTGACTGCTAATCGACGGCCCGAAAATTAACCGATAACCTAAAGCTTTGTTGTGTCTGTGCGAGCTCTATTAACTTTTACTCGGATAGACTGACTTCTATAAAAGCGCCGTCAGTCTTTCGCTTGAATTTTAAAGGTCGATTTTAGATATCGATTTTGACTGACGCGTTGAACTGATTGAATAACTCGCCATCCGCCGACTTTGGTTTTGGACGATTAATCACAAGCCTGAACTATCGACAATGGTATTGAGCTAAAGCCTGTTTGGATCGACTTTATAGGTATGATAATCGCCTGATGGTTCACCGTGTTTTTTCCATGCGTGTCCGTAAACAACTTCATAGGTAGCGGGAAGTTCCCCTGATTTCCAACGGAATTTGTCATACGCTTTTTCGAGCAATTTGAACTTCGTTTTTCCCAGCATTCCCCGTGCGCGGTTACTATCAATATTATGCGCGCCGATCGCTTTTAAGTCTCGCATCAAGCCAATCATGGTTTGATAAGTCATCGTAATAACATCGCGGTCCATTACGGTATTATCAAAATGGCTATTGTAAACATGGTCTCCAACGATATGCATGTCAATAAATTCATTGACGTGAACACCCTGATCAACCTCACGCCAGCTATCTCGTAATTCGTATAACGTGTCAGGTCCCAAGGTTGAAAAAATAACCAGTCCACCAGGTTTTAACACTCTATTTAACTCTTTAAAAGTATGTTTTAAATCGGTTAGCCACTGAATCGTCAAACTAGAGAAAACGAGATCGAATTGATTATCTTCAAAAGGTAATTGATCAACATCAGCAACTTGATAGTTAATTTTTCTAAACAAATTTTGTTGATTTTTGGCAACTTTTATCATTCCAGGGGCGATATCGATCCCGTAGACTTTAGCACGCGAAAAACGATCTCTTAGTTCGCGAGAACAATAGCCCGTCCCACATCCTACATCGAGAATTAATTTAGGATCGACACGCATTAGATCCAAGCGCTCAAATACTCTATCTGCTACTTCCTTTTGAAGAAATGCAGCTGCATCATAACTGGTAGCCGCCTTACTAAACGATTCCGCAATTAATTTTTTAGAGAGGGTCATTGAACGTCACCAGCTGAGTCTTTTGTAAAGAACTTTTTTACATCGTCAACAAAATCATCGCTGGCTGACAAAAAGGGAGCATGGGCAGCTTTGCGATAAACAATTGACTGACTTTCTGGCAAGTATCCAGCAACATCATCGGCCACTTTTGCGGGGACAAGCGAATCTAGCCTTCCATACATCCTAAGCACAGGTTGGGTTAATTGAGCTAAGCGTCCAATCAAATTCATATCATGTAAAATTTGAAGACCACCTCGTAACGCTTTTTTTGATGGCTGTCCATGTAAAAAAACCGCTTCCTTGAGCTTTTTAATATCCTCTTTTTGAGTTGCACTTCCCATAGTTTGAATACCTAAAAACCGTATTAACGTTGTTTCATAATCTTCTTCTAGATAATCAATAAATGATTCCAATATTTTAGCCTGCATACCATACTGCCAATCATCGGTCGCCACAAAACAAGGATTGGACGCAACAGTAATCAAACGATTGACTTTCTTAGGTATATCAAGCGCAATGCCAGTAGCCACTAAACCTCCTAAAGACCAACCAATAACATTGGCGTCGTCTGGCATCACTTCAGCAACCGCTTCCACCAAATAATCTAAAGTGTACTCACCATTATGAACAGGACTGCGACCAAATCCCGGTAAATCAATATTATGTATGGTGAAACTTTCTTCTAGCATAGGTAATACGGTTTCCCATATACCACCGTGCAATCCCCAACCGTGAATTAATACTAGGTTGGGGCCTTTGCCAGATGTGAAGACGTAGGGTTTTAAGCTCATTTTTGGTTTCAATTCGCTATTGTTTAAGTTTAACTTCTCGATTCGGTCATACTAAAGCACTTGTGCTAAAGCGATCACTAAACCGGCGATTTGTTTTTCTGTGTGTGCCGCACTGAGTGTCACTCTCAACCTTGCGCCATTAACTGGAACCGTCGGTGGACGTATCGCTCCAACTAAAAAGCCCTTATTCATTAATGCTTTGTTAACGCTCATTAATCGCTTGTGGTCACCGATGTGTATCGGTTGTATTGCTGTTGAAGACGCTAATAAAGGAATATTTTTTTTATCACATGCAGCTTTAAAGAGTTCGATATTTTTATGTAGTTTATGAATCAGTTCAGGGGTTCCCTCTAACAAAGATAGGTTCGCTAAGTTTCCAATCGCATTTATCGCCGGTATCGCTGTCGTATAAATGTACGGGCGTGCGAACTGGATTAAATAGTCGACCAACAACTTTTTCCCCGAAACACAAGCGCCAACACCTCCTAACGATTTACCTAAAGTTGTCATTAATATGGGAATTTGATTTTGGTTGAGGTCAAAATGTTCGCAGCATCCTCGCCCGTGCTTTCCAAGAACGCCAAATCCATGTGCATCATCAACAATCAAAATCGCATCATATTTTTGGCACACTTCTGCGATCGCTTTTAGCGGTGCAATGTCGCCATCCATACTAAAAACACTATCAGTGACAACAAATTTATTAGCTGCGGCTTTTTTTAAACGAGACTCTAAAACCGATAAGTCGCCATGAGGATAGCGACTGGATTGAGCGTCACTTAATCGGACCCCATCAATAAGCGAAGCATGATTCAGTTTGTCGGCAACAATTAAGTCACCCTTTTTCGCCAAAGTTTGCAGGATTGAGAGATTAGCAACGTACCCTGACGAAAAGGTTAGCGCCGACTCTCTTTGTAAAAATTCAGCTAAGGCTTTTTCGAGTTGTTCGTGCGCAAGGTGATGCCCACAAATTAAGTGAGATGCTCCCGACCCAAAACCAAGTTGGTTAACTAATCGGCCAACCGCAGATTTGGCTTCGTCGCTATTTGCCAATCCCAAATAATCATTGCTGGCAAAGTTAACTCCCTCAAAGTGGTTGAGCCCTTGCTTCACTAACTTAACTTCAGTCGAACAAGCCGAATGGATCTCACTCCGCTCTCGCCACATATCGTTCTGCTGGCGTTGGCTTAACACTTGCTCCAGGTTGAGCAAATCAAGTTTATTTTGCTGCGCAGCCATTTTGCTCGTTTTTGCTCGTTTTGCCTGAGACTAGTTTGCAGCGTCATAAAAAAGCGGCGCGGCTTTTTTACCTTGTTGGTTACTGACTGCTTGCTCTATTTGCGCTTGCTCTTCCGCTAACTTCCGGGGACAAGGATTGGTTTCTGGCGTCCCCCCCTCTGGCTCAATACCCAGACGAGCGAATAGTTCCAAGTCATGATTCATATCCGGATTTTCAGTGGTAAGCAGTTTTTCACCATAGAAAATCGAATTGGCGCCTGCAAAGAAGCACATCGCCTGCATTTCATCAGACATGTCTTCTCGACCAGCAGAGAGACGAACATAAGATTTGGGCATCACGATACGCGCAACCGCAATCATTCGAATAAACTCGAAAGGATCAAGTTGTTTAGCATCTTCAAGTGGCGTGCCCTTGACCGCAATGAGTTGATTAATCGGCACACTCTGTGGATGTTCCGGCAAATTAGCGAGTTCTTTGATTAGCCCGAGTCGATCGTTAAGAGTTTCCCCCATCCCCAGAATGCCACCTGCACACACATTAATGCCAGCATCGCGGACTCTAGCTAAGGTATCAAGTCTATCTTGAAAAGTACGGGTGGTGATAATTTGATCGTAATATTCTGCTGAGGTATCCAAATTATGATTGTAATAGTCTAACCCGGCATCTTTGAGTTGGTCTGCTTGTTCGTCGTTCAACATTCCTAATGTGACACAAGTTTCCATACCGAGGTTCTTGACGGCTTTTATCATTTCGAGCACGACTGGAAAATCTTTTCCACGAGGACTTCGCCATGCAGCTCCCATACAAAAACGAGTAGCTCCTGTGCGTTTTGCATTTTTGGCCGATTTAACGACCTCATCTATGGCGACCAACTGCTCTTTAGAAAGTCCGGTATTATAGTGGCCGCTTTGCGGACAATAAGCACAATCTTCTGGACAGGCACCTGTTTTGATACTCATTAACGTCGAAGTTTGAACCAGGTTCGGTTCAAAATGCTGCCGGTGGACGGCTTGCGCCCTGAATAGCAGATCATTAAATGGCATATCATAAAGCGATTGAATCTCAGCTACCGTCCAGTCATGACGAAGCTCCGCTGATTGACTCAAACTGGACACAGAAGCTTTTTCTTGCATAATAACTCACATATTTTAATCGTTTATCCCCAACTAAAGGATTAGTTGTGGCTTAATTCGGCGATTCGGATTTAATTTTGTAATCAGAGATTTACTTTCACTGCCTGGGACAACTGAAATGGACTTTACCTATCGAATAATCGATACAAATCAACGCTTTAGGTTAATAACCGCTACCGCCATCGACCGATTTTCACTTAAATCGCCATATCCTCGTTACGCAGGGATCTTAATGGGGGTCAAACGTTTGTCAAGCAAACAGACGCCCAAAAGTTTACAACTGGCTACATTTTAATCAATCAACTGAAATTATGATACTCTTTTCAGATTGCTTGCTATGTGGCAGCTTGGTCAATGTTAGAAATGCCACAAACAATTCTCAAGCTCCCCTTATTTGCCCTGATTGTCACAAACGGCTGCCCATTGTCGAAAGCGCATGTGACATATGCGCCATGCCAATGACAAACCCTCGCATTAATTCAAGCCGCTTTAGGTGTGGAGAGTGTTTAACCTCTAGTCCCCCGTTTGAAAAAACCGTATCGGCCTTTCATTACGAATCGCCAATCAGTGACTTTATCACCGAGCTAAAGTTTCATCATCAAACACAATCCCTTAACTTGATGAGCGATTATTTGAGCCAAAAAATCACTTTAGCCTATAAATCGGACCTGTTACCGCATGCAATATTGCCGATACCGCTGCACCATAGCAGACTAAAACAACGAGGTTTTAATCAGGCTCAGCTCATTGCCGCTAAGCTCTCAAAACAGTTACAAATTCCCTTACACCGGCAGGGGCTCGACAGGCAAAAAGCCACCCAGCCGCAAGTTGGCTTGGATGCCGCTGAACGAGCGAAGAACTTGAAGGGCGCATTTAGGGTTAGAGCAATTGATGCGAGCCACGTCGCCCTGGTTGATGATGTTATGACAACCGGCAAAACGGTTACTGAATTGACCCGCTGTTTATTGAAAGCTGGCATTGCTCGTGTCGATGTCTGGACTGTTGCCCGCGCTTATTCATACTAACGCGAAAAACCGCAACTAAACTTAAACAAGCAACAACAAATAACGTTAAATGCTGTAACACATTGGGAGAAGTTTCCCGATATTAATCACAGATAAAGTGATACACTGTCGCCCTTATGAAGGGTTACCTTCGAATTATTTTAGGTTCTTGGAGTTCATTTGGTTTCACGCGATCGCTCATCTCAAATCTTTCAAATCGCACTACCGATAATCGGTGGAATGATGTCGCAAAACATTTTAAATATTGTTGATGCGGCGATGGTTGGCCAACTCGGCTCTACACCACTTGCAGCCGTGGGTCTGGCCAGTTTTATGAACTTTGTTGCTGCTGCTGTGTTCATGGGAATGGCTTCCGGTGTCCAAGCAATGGTTGCTAGACGGGTCGGAGAAGGAAGAGAAAGCGAGGCCGCCAATCCCTTAAACGGCGCACTTCTGACAATTTTCGTTGCGGCAATTCCATTGACCATCATTCTAACCTGGCTCTCGGAACCCATCATGGCGATGTTAAATGACGACCCTGAAGTCGTTAAGCACGGCGTTCAATATCTCGACGCGCGTCTCATTGGCATTATGGCAGTCGGTATGAACTTTAGTTTTCGTGGCTACTTAAGCGCGATAAAAATGACCAGTTATTATTTTAAGACGCTATTAATTATGCATAGCCTCAATATTTTGCTGAACTATTTACTGATTTTCGGTAACTGGGGCTTTCCAGAACTGGGCACTGAAGGCGCAGGACTAGGCACTAGCTTATCAATGTTTGGTGGGACTTTAATGTACTTCTACCTTACTATGCGCTACACCTCAAAGTATGGTTTTGGTTTGCACTTACCGCACAAAGAAACCTTCTACAGTGTGATTCGGATTTCCCTACCATCCTCGGCACAACAATTATTTTTTGCATTAGGTTTTACGATTTTATTCTGGATCGTTGGCCAAATAGGTACTGCCGAGTTAGCCGCCGCCAATGTATTAACGACTTTAACTCTCGTAGCAATTTTGCCATCAATCGCTTTTGGAATGAGCTCCGCCACTTTGGTGGGCCAAGCGCTGGGGCGAAAGGATGTTGACGATGCTCATCAATGGGCATGGGATACTTCTAAAATTGCCATCGTCGGCGTTTCTTTGATCAGCATCCCGATGTTTTTTGTTCCTGAATTGCTGTTAAGTATATTTCTTCATGAACAAGAAGTAATCGACGTCGCCAAAGTACCATTACAACTCGTGGGCATCGCAATCATTATTGATGCGGTTAACTTAGTCTTAATGTCTTCATTGCAGGGCGCAGGTGACACTAAAACAACCATGATCGTTGGGATTGTTTGCCAATGGTTAATCTTTTTGCCAATTGCTTGGGTAATCGGCCCGTATATGGGAATGGGATTAACCGCCATTTGGTTGACTCAAGGGTTGTATCGACTTGGCCAAACATTTTGGTTTGCTCGGCTCTGGCAACAAAGACGCTGGGCTGAGATTAAAATGCACTAGGTGTTCTCTCCAATGATTGAAGATCATGCGAAAGATTTTTATCAGCTGACCCCCGATGAAGTGCTCGATGCACTTGAATCGGTTGATCTCGAACCGCAAGCAGCCTTGCTCGCGCTAAACAGTTATGAAAATCGTGTCTATCAATTCCGCGATTACCAAGAACAAAAATATGTAGTTAAGTTTTATCGGCCGCATCGTTGGAGTGATCAACAAATCCTCGAAGAGCATGAATTCAGTTTACAACTCGCGGAGTCTGAAATTCCGGTCGTTGCGCCATTACAAATTGGCGGGGAAACGCTTTTCAAATTTGATAACTTTCGCTTTGCCGTCTTCGAAAACAAAGGGGGCCGCACGCCTAACTTAGACGACGAAGACACGCTAATCTGGTTGGGCAGGTTTATTGGCAGGATTCATATGTTGGGCGAAGCGTCCGCCTATCAATCTAGGCCCACTCTCACCTGGGAAAATTTTGCTCGCGACAGTGTCGACTATTTAATTCGAGAAAACTTTATACCGGCTCACATTCAAGAATCTTATCAAACAACCGCCAACTTGATCGTCGAATACTGTTCTGCGGCCTTTGAAAACTTTGGACCGCTCAACTTGCTTAGGCTGCATGGCGATTGTCATCCAAGCAATGTAATGTGGACCGATGATGGTCCTCACTTTGTTGACTTTGATGACAGTCGGATGGGACCTGCGGTGCAGGACTTGTGGATGCTGGTAACCGAGACAGAAAACCGTCACCAATGGAATTTATTGTTAGAAGGTTACGAAGACTTTCGCGAATTTGACGATCGAGAACTCACATTGGTTGAACCCTTACGCGCAATGCGAATGCTTCATTACAGCGCATGGTTGGCACGCCGCTGGACCGACCCCAGCTTTCAATTTAACTTTCCTTGGTTTAATACGACTCGTTATTGGGAAGAACAAGTTCTAGCGCTAAAAGAGCAGCAGGCACTGCTTCAACCAAAGCATTTTATCTAGTGAGTTAAAAACCGGCTGTTCGTTGTGACTGGCGATTCTCTATCGCCAGTTATCTTCTGCTCTAAATTCGATTTATCATCAATTCACGACATTGCACTTTACAGCCTATACAAATCAATAACTTAGAAAGATAGCTCGCCGTATAAATTGTGTACAAACCCTAAAAATGTACTATTCTCAGGAGAGGTACAGGATTGAGTTAACCTTTATTCGGATGCAAAAAGCATGGGTGAATTATTAAATAGCTTCACGATCAAGCAAAAACTCCTCGCTATGTCAGTGGTTGCGTTTGTTAGCGTAGTGTTGATGGTTTTATTAAAAATTAATGTGGCGAATCAAATTGACACCGCGAATAAAACCCTTCAACTCACCACTCAAATCAATGCCATGATGCTGCAACTACGGCGAAATGAAAAAGACTTTTTGGCGCGTAACGACACTAAATATGTCGAGCGTTTTCAGGGGAACTACCAACAACTCACTCAAATGACACAAGAGTTGGTTCAACAAGTTGAGGATATTGGTTTTAACGATAATGGGTTCACTGCTAAATTGTTACCCACTTTTCAAAGCTATAACGACCAATTTTCAAGGGTTGCTTCACTTAAAGTACAAAAAGGATTGACCGCTAAAACGGGAGCCTATGGAAGTTTGCGCGCTGCAGTTCATGAAGCTGAATCATTGGTAAAAGCGCAACAAAATTGGGAGTTGCTCGCTGACATTTTGATGCTACGACGCCGTGAAAAGGACTTTATGCTCCGCTGGGATTTGAAGTATCTCGAAAGTTTTAACAAAGACTTAAACGCATTCAATCAAGCGCTTAATGCCTCATCAATTGATAGTTCGACTAAATCTCAAATTAACCAAGCGATGCAAAACTATTCAAGTGAATTCTCAAAGTTTGCAGAATTGTCTCAACAACTTGGATTAGATTCGAATTCCGGTGAACTCGGAAATATGCGAGAAACCATTCACCAAAGTGAAACATTACTCAAAGCCACTTCAGATGATTTAAAAGTCTTTATAACCAGCGAAATAGAGGACGCTAATCGGCAATATATTATTTTAGCGACTATCGTGGTACTGGTAATGATGCTAATGATTTACATGGCTTACCGCTCCGTCTATGACCCGCTTCAAAGGCTGACTGAAATTATGCGTCGAGCAAGCGAAAATAAGGATGTTAGCATCCGCTGTAATATGCAAGGTCGACATGAAATAGCACAACTTGCCGCGGTATTTGACTCAATGATGCAAAGTTTTTCGCAAGTATTAGAGCGAATAGACAGAGCTTCCGAGCAAGTTTCATCCGCATCAAACGAACTTTCTCATATTAATCAAAGCTCTGCCGAAAACCTAAGAGAACAGCAAAACTTGATTGAACAAGTCGCAACCGCAGTCAATCAAATGTCAGTATCGGTTCAAGAGGTCGCAAATAATATTTCTGAGACTTCAGAGAATGCTGACGAAGCTTACAAGGAGACAGCAACCGCCAAAACGACAGTCGCAAATGCAGTTGCAGCAGTCGAGCAGCTTGTCGATAAAATCGACAAAGCCAAAAAAATTCAAGATGAACTCGACAAAGATAGCGATGATGTGAGCAAAGTATTGGAGGTTATTCGAGGCGTTGCAGAACAAACGAATTTACTCGCTCTCAACGCGGCAATTGAAGCCGCTCGCGCCGGAGAACAGGGTCGAGGGTTTGCAGTAGTTGCCGACGAAGTGAGAACTTTGGCAGGAAGAACTCAACAATCGACAGAAGAGATCAATCAAATCATCGAAAGGTTACAATCTAACTCGACAATGGCTGTCGAAGTCATGGAGCAAAGTCAATCTCAAGTATCAGAAACAATGCTACAAGCCAAGCAAGCAGGCGATGCGCTGAATGTGGTCACCGGCAAGGTGGAACAGATTAATAATATGAGTACTCAGATAGCAACTGCTGCTGAAGAGCAGAACTCGGTATCAGAGGAAATCAATGTGAAAATTGTGGATATTAATGATCGAGCGGTGCAAAACACAAATAATTCAGAGCAAACGTCGCAAGCTTCAAATGATCAGGCGAGATTAGCAGCAGAATTGAAAGAGTTAGTTGCAACTTTTAAGCATTAGCACGAACAAATTAATTCTTAGTTCTTAGTTCTTAGTTCTTAGTTCTTAGCGCTGCCCCCTAAAAAACTAAACTGATATATTTCGCTGATATTTGCTAAGGTCGCTCACGCCGAAGGCCAATTCAATTAATTAATCAGTTAATCAACTTTCAAGTCACTCTTCTGAAACAACGGAAAATTTTAACCTTTCACCTCTGTCGTCCGTCCTGATACAATAACAGGAATAACTACTTTCTCTTTTAACCTAAAGAATTGATTAATGGCAAAGTTACTCTTTAAACTCAATGGCGTTCCCGATGATGAGGCGGAAGAAGTTCGCGAAGTGCTTGAACATAGTGAAATAGACTTTTATGAAACCAGTGCTGGTATGTGGGGACTGTCCTTTGCCGGTATTTGGTTGAAAGATGAGTCTCAATTTGAAACTGCCAAAAAAATTGTCGACGAATACCAAGAGAAACGATATTCCAAGGCTGTCGAGGCGAGAAGAGTCGCTCAAGAAAACGGTGAAACCGCCTCTTGGTTAGAGAGTATCCTCAAGCACCCCATTAAGTATACTGCGGTGATTCTATTTATTGGTGTTGTCCTTTATCTTACTATTACCCCCTTCTTTTTTGGTCACTTCTAAAGCTCGCAACTTAAAACTTAATTAGTCCGTAAATTAATAAATTCAACATGCAAACCGATCCCGATAAACTCACAAAGAAGCATCAAAAACTAACGCATTCCGATAATATGAAGGTTATTAGTCATAACCAACGTGAAAAAGGTGAATGGTTTATCAATAGTGTCATGATCGAAGGTTGCGATGTTCCTTTTAAATTCAACCGAAAACAAAAGTACAAAACCTTGGGCAAAGGTCAAAGGGTCAACATGACCTATTACCCGGTGATTGAAAGTGTCGCGGGACTCGAGTTTGAATATATGAAGGTAGTAAGAATTAAGATAAGTTAAATTGAAATTGTGAAGATGCAATCTGGCAAATTAGATTTTAGTCGATGGAAAATCTAACTAATACTGGCTAACTAATACTGACTAACTCATATTGACAATCACTATATCGACAATCAATCAATCTTCAATCTTCAATCTTCAATCTTCAATCTTCAATCTTCAATCTCCAATCTCCAATCTCCAATCTCCAATCTCTGAGCGGCCTTGGTGTTGTTCTCGCCTTCATTTACTGGCTCTCATTCCCGATAATTTAAATTCATTTACTAAAGAGCAAGAACAGCCATCAAATGCAGTGATCTGATTGATACTGAAAACGCCGGTTTCTATCACCTGATATCCCGTTGCGTTCGACGCGCTTTCTTACGTGGTGTCGATGAAGAAAACGAAGTGTCTTATGAACATCGCTGTGCTTAGATCGAACAACGAATATTACAACTCTCTACTATCATTGTTATCGAACATTATCACCTAGCGCTTTATTCTGACCCACTCAGAATTTCTCAGTGGAGCGGTTTAACCGATCTTACAATCGGTCAAAAGGAGACAAATCCTTTAAGATTCGCTAAGCTCGTAAACAAATGCTTGTAAAACCGATCCATCTTCAAGCCAAACATTGTTTTTCACTCTCTGGTATCCTGCGCCTTCAAAGTCATCAAGAACCTGCCAGTGGTCGATCAATGAGGCAGACTGAAACAGAAAACCAGAAACCGAACCAGCACGCTCATCAAGAATAATTCCAGGGTAACCTTGAGCTGCTCCCCAACCTTTTTCGACAAGCTTTCCTTTGACTCTGGCTGGATGCCATTCTCCTGCTAAATTCGCCAAAACATGCTGGTTTGCTCGACCAGGTGCTAACGTTCCATAAACAAAAAGTCGGCTATCTGTATTAAGCTCACTGTTCACTGGCGTTTAAACTCGATATGAAAAGCATCATCGTAAACTGCTGACTTGGGCTTTCCTGTTACGTGCGGATAATAAAATTTCACTACATTAGGATTCGACTTTATCGCCTCATAAAAGCGCACACGGTTTTTGACCGAGGATGGTTTGATATCAACCGCAATTAACGCGGTACGCATCCCAGGAATAACGACATGATTCATGCAAGTTCGTTCATCTCCCAGTTTAATCAATGCCGCTTTAAGTCCTTTGGTCATATTTTGAATATTTTCTGTTCGTGTTAAATCTGCGCGATATAACTCAAAGCCACCGTGACAATCTTGGGAGTAAACTCTTTTAGCTCGCTCGATACCGCAACCTTGTTGTTTACTTTTTGCTGAAGCTTTCGTGCATTCGATGTAATAATCCAACATTATTTCAACTTGCTTTTTAACGCTTCGTTGTTTACTGGATATTTCTACATATTCTTCGCCAGATTCTTGTACGATCTTTTCCAACTCATTTAAAACATATTTCGGAAGATGTTGGGCATTACCAACTGTCACACTGTTTGCACAGCAAACACTCGAAAAGGTAATTAAAAAAGTGATTAGTAATTTCTTGACTAGCATAAGTTAACCTCAAAGCGTTTTATCCTTGCATTCGAGTATAAACCTTTTAGTTTTGCAACGCACTGGATGTTGCGTATAAGCCTTGCCAGTCAGTTTAAGTCGCAAAAAAAGCCCTATCAACGATAGAGCTTTTGTAGACTGGAAACTTCAGGTTTGGTCAATACCAAATGTAAACTTGTGACGTTTCGAAATCGACTAGCACAACGCTTTGAATTCGAGTGAAACAGTCCTAAGCGCTAGCACTGATGGGGGTAACATTTTCTGAATCTTCAGAGTCGCTCTTCTCCAGCAGTAATTCCGGTTTGCCTTTAAGTGCTTTAAGTAAGTTGTCTTTATTTTTGGCTAACAACAGACCAATACTCTCAATTTGCGATTCATTGAGTCCTTCAATTTCTTTTTCCATCCAGATGCTAACACTCTCGGCGAGTTCCAACATCTTGTCGTAATTATCCGCTTCTTTTTTATCGGTAAAGGTTTTGCTTTTATCTCTAT
Organism: Aliikangiella marina; assembly: GCF_007004765.1. Lineage (GTDB taxonomy): Bacteria > Pseudomonadota > Gammaproteobacteria > Enterobacterales > Kangiellaceae > Aliikangiella > Aliikangiella marina. The sequence continues at coordinate 696,497 of NZ_VIKR01000002.1, read as the reverse complement.
CAGACATAAATAAGGTCACCACTGCCATCGGATTTGCTCCTGTGAATTAACATAATTGACTATCCAAGCAAATACTACTCATTTAAGTAGCTTTTATCAAGTGCAAACTTCAATTAAAGTACGAATTCAAACAACCACAAAATTAGCAATTGGCAATGGTCACCGAAATCATCTATTCCCTTGTTGTCGCAGCATTGCCACTCTTTCTCTTCACCTACTTAGTTCTTCTATGGATTAACCGGCGTCATATAAAGAAAGGTAAAGCGCCCATTTTGGGCGATGATTTCGAGCTTGATGGGTTAAAAGACTTGCCCAAGGACAAAGAAAACAAACTCCAAGAAAAGTGGATGACTTTTGGCGGCGGATTTTATGGCATGGTGGGATTACTGACTTATGCGGTTAGCGAATATCGAGAGATCACTGATATTATTGCCAACTTCCAGGGGTTCAATGGCGGTGTCATTCAAACCATTATCAGCTTATTCGTCCAATTTATCATTCAATCAATTATGAACATCATTGAGGCGGTCACTTGGCCGTTATTTTGGATGAAAGAGCTCGATGGGGCTTCATTTTGGGTTCTGTTGGTTGCCGCTTATTTGGGATATTACACTGCGATTGAGTTGCTAAACCGTCAACATCAATCAAATCCCAGTAACAGCAGCGACTAGATCTTGGTATCCTTTTTTAATCGCTGAATTAGCCACAAAATTACTCCGTTACTATCGCCCAAAAGGCCTTCATCAGCGGAGTCTCAAGTCTTTTTTGTAATGTCAGCATCCCTAAATCAAAGGCTTTTAGCGGCAACGGTGTCGCGATAACCTGCACCTTATCTTTCACCGGACTATTTTCGAGAACCGGCAGAGGGACCGCACTTACCCCACACCCAAGGGCAGTCATACTCACAATCGCTTCATGGCCTGAAACTTGTGCTTGTATTGGTGGATCAATATTCATCCGTAGAAACCAGTCTTTTAATCGTTGTTGAGCAGGCCCTGACTCAGGCATGACAAAAGGCAATTTACCCCAGTCGACCTTGCCTTGGTTTAAGAAACGGCTGAAATGAGTTTGTTGTCTCGGTGCAATAAACTTGAACGGAATATGATGCAAGTGCTGAAATGCAAACTTTTGCTCTATTTGGTCCTCAGCGACAGCAAAGGCAAAATCGATTGATTTGTCAGCCACCTTTTTATAGGCGTAAGCGACGTCCCCTGTTTCCAAAGTAATTTCGACTTTCGGATACAGCGCTCTGAATTTCTCTAGTAGGTCTGGCAAATATAGATGGGCCGCAGTTACCGTACAGTAAATGACAATTTCTCCGGCTAATTCACTACTTTGCGAGTCAAGTTCATTCTTGAGCGATTGCCACTGTGAAATGACATTACTGGCAAACTCGGCAAACCGGTTACCCGCACGGGTTAAGGCCACGTGACGATTATCCCGTTCAAATAATGGCTGCCCTACTTCTGATTCAAGACGCTGAATAATACGGCTTAACGTAGAGGGGCTGGTATGCATCGCGACTGCGGTTTTATTAAAGTGGAGGCTCTGACTGAGATGCAGATATATTTGTAAGTTTCTGATATTCATCAATGTTGCTTCAAGGGTTTAATGCTGTTCCATTTAAACTGGTGTGCCAACTCCAAGTCTTGTTATTTCAGTTGCCGACCTTATTGTTTCACTTTTTGCAACACTATATACAACATATGTCAATTTACGCAACTATTTTACCCATTTATAGTAATCACTAATGAAATATTGACCATATTAATTAGGAAATTCACATGGCTAACTACTTCAACCGTCTCAACTTACGACAACAACTCGCTCAACTGGGCGTTTGCCGGTTTATGCAGAAATCAGAATTCGATGACGGGTGTGAATTTCTTAGAGGAAAAAAGATCGTTATTTTGGGCTGCGGGGCGCAAGGGTTTAACCAAGGACTGAACATGCGTGACTCAGGGTTGGATGTAAGTTATGCACTAAGAGCAGCGGCCATCGAGGAAAAACGTCCATCGTGGCAAAAAGCGACTGATGCTGGTTTTAACGTTGGTACCTTTGAGCAGCTTTTACCGACTGCCGATCTGGTTTATAACTTAACACCTGACAAACAGCATGCTGCCGTCGTTGAGAAAGTGATGCCGTTGATGAAAATCGGCTCAACACTCGCCTATTCTCATGGTTTTAATATCGTCGAGGAAGGCCAACAAATTCGTTCTGATATTACTGTCGTCATGTGTGCCCCAAAGTGTCCTGGCACTGAAGTTCGCGAAGAATACAAACGCGGTTTTGGAGTGCCAACATTAATCGCGGTTCACCCAGAAAATGATCCGCAAGGTGATGGTTTTAAGATTGCTAAAGCGCTGGCATCGGCGACCGGTGGTGACCGCGCAGGTGTCTTAGCATCTTCTTTTGTCGCTGAAGTTAAATCGGACTTAATGGGCGAACAAACTATTCTTTGCGGCATGCTGCAAACCGCTTCAATATTGTCCTATGACAAAATGACCGCCGAAGGTATTGATGAAAGCTACGCCGGTAAACTGGTTCAGCAAGGCATGGAGACAATCACAGAGGCGCTTAAAATTGGTGGAATAACTCACATGATGGATCGCCTTTCTAACCCAGCGAAATTAAGGGCATATGAGTTATCGGAAAACATAAAAACCTTAACTCGCCCACTTTTCGAGAAACATATGGATGACATCATTTCGGGCGAGTTTTCCAAAGGCATGATGGAAGACTGGCAAAATGGCGACCAGAACCTATTAAAGTGGCGCCAGGAAACTGCCGAAACGGGTTTTGAAAAAGCGCCACTAAGCGATAATGATATAGATGAGCAGACTTACTTTGATCAAGGAATCTTAATTGTCGCCATGGTAAAAGCTGGCGTCGAACTAGCGTTTGAAGTTATGACTGAAGCGGGCATTTTACCGGAGTCAGCATACTACGAGTCGCTTCATGAAACACCGCTTATCGCCAATACAATAGCCCGTAAACGCCTTTATGAAATGAATGTTGTTATCTCAGACACGGCAGAGTATGGCAATTATTTATTCGCTAATGCCGCTATCCCATTGCTGCAAAAAGAACTCATGAATAATGTTACAACCGAAGATATCGGCGGTGGACTAGAAATAAAATCTCACTCAGTAGACAATCAAAAATTAGTCGCTATCAATCATGCTATTCGAAACCATCCCGTTGAGACGATTGGCGCGACATTACGGCGTTATATGACCAATATGAAACAGATTATCAATTAAGGCTATGGTTAACTTTGTTAGTTTTTTTCGCTAGCGTTCAATGTACTTGAACCACTGCCCCACCCTATCAATGATAGGACTTTAAGGGGCAGTTTTTTTCCCTTCTTTTCATCCACCAGTTTTAAACGTCTTGGTTGGGTTAGGCTTTACACAGGTTCTGCTAAATGGAGAACTCTTTGACGATTTAGAAAATGTTTTCCCTTTGTGATCTTTCCAACTAATCATCATTTTACTCCAGCCAGTGTATTTCTTACCAGATTTCTTATTCCATGTGCGATAAAAGGATGAAGTCGTTGTTTTATTTTTTCCGTTTTGCCAATTGTGTTTTTTACTTCGTGTACCATCTTCATATTCAAGCCAAACTTTACCCGCAACTGCATATTTCGTCTGGATAGTCGCATCAAACTTAATCTTGGTTGGACAGTTTGACTGAGCAAACTTCTTAGTCACTTTAAATCCTTTCACCTCAACAGTAGAAGCATTAATGGGATCAGGGTACTCGACGCTCACAATATAGTTTCCGCCTTGCTGTTTAATCGATTTTAGCTTCCATTGATTAGTATTAATAACTTTACCCACGCTATCTTGAACGACTTTTTTAACGGCTTGGGCGATCTTCTTTCTATTTTGATTTAACGAACTTTTCAGCTGTTTTTGCACGGTTTTTCTAATCGCTTTTTTATAGTCAAAGATCTTCTGACACAAACCACCTAGTTTGCTACAAGCACCATTTATCTTAAAATCAGCCTTGAATTCGACCTTTGGATCTTTTTTAAAGCTAATTGAATTATCTAATATCGTCGGAATTAATGTTGCTTTGACCTGCGCATTATTCACTTCACCGTCGCGTTTTATCTTGACGCATTGTTTACCAAAAGCATTAATACACTTAATAATAATTTCCTTGCCTTGACTTTCAAAGTTGGCATTAAAAAGCAACTGATTTCCGTTTGCTTTGACGCTCAACTCAGAGGAAGCAAAATCATTGACATACCCGCGCCACATCCGCATCGTTTTACCTTTTTTGGTTTTCAATTTTACCGTAGCCTCTCCCAGGTTAATTAAATGCTTTTTACCATCGGGCGTCAAAACATAGCTATTGGCGTGGTACCAGCTAGTACCTTTTCTTTTCCCATAAGTATCGATATTTACTTGGGTACCCATCAGTTGATTGTTCATCGCACCAATTACTAAGGCAGTGGGAATTTTGACATCGATAGTATCAGCAGAGATAGGCTGTGAAACTGAGGCCAATAAACAAGTCGTAAGTATTAAGCATTGAGATATTTTCATTGTCTGGTCCTATTAAGCTCTGGTATTAATATTCTTGTGTCGAGTCAAACGGACATGAGGTTCAATCTTTATTCTTAAAAATCAATCATTTTCGCGAACCATTCAATCAGTGAAAATTTTTTTGAACCATTGATTGCCGCTTTGCGACTAACCGGCATTGATATACAATAAATCAAAGCTGTATGTCTTATGACTGACTATAAACTGACAATTAAATGCGTAAGATGGCTAAGCGTCTAACGCTATAACGATGGATAAGTAGCATGGCTCGGAAAGTACAGTGGCAAAAACGGTTGTTAGCAGGAGGTCGCAATTGTTTACTTTCTTCAATTGCGATTATGAGTATTCCGTACGCGCAAGCAAATGATCTCACGCTTAAGTTTGAAAATGCAAACAATCAATCATTCCAAACCCCTTCAGATGTACTTGAGTTTAAAGTAATCGGTTCGCTTAATACGGAACAGTTTCAAGAACTCGTTTTTGAACTGAACGATATCGATATCACCGCAATGATTGAGTTTAATGAAAGCGCGCCCCTCGTTATTAAGTTTAATCCGATTCAACCGCTGGCGTATGGCAATAATCAAATTACTGTTACCCAATTCAAGTCCGATGGCGAAATAGAAGAAATTGGAAATTGGCAATTTGAAGTGCGCCAATCGACTCTTTATCGAGAGGCAAGTTTTCAAGCACAGGTTGATTTAAATATTGACCATCGCATTGCACAGAGAAACCTCATGGACCTTCCTTATCGAACACAAGCACAAGGAAGCAGCGTGCTAGCCACCGCAATTAAGGGAGACGATTGGGAACTTACTGGTCAGATGGACTTACTCTATACTAGCGAAAAAGAATTTACCGCACGCGGTAAATCAGTCGATATGGGCGAATTCTTAATTGCAGCGCAAACCGGTCGATTCTATACCCAAGTGGGTCATCATAGTCTAACAACTAATAGTTTGATCATGGATAGTTTTCATCGTCGTGGTATTTCTAGTCAAGTATCGCTCGGAGAATTGAATAGTTCTGTGTCAGGATTTATGTTACGCACTGATGACATTACCGGTTTTCAAAAAGGCCTTGGCATCTCCCAAAAAGAAAATCGAGTTTCTGGCGTTACATGGAACTTAGCGCCTTACGAAGATGATCCAGAAAAACTCGTTCTCAGCTTTGGGTGGCTCGATGGCGAAGGTAATCAAGGTGGCGAAGGTGTCAATTTTTCAGGTACAAATCAAAAGGGTAAAGCATGGACCTTTGCCGCTGATGGAAACTTTTTCGAGCGCCAGCTAAGAATGAGAATAGAAAAAGCCTCGAGTGAATTTGATTTTGACGCCGGCGGGGCGGAATCAGCTTTAGATGATGATGCTCAATCATTTCTGGTTAGCTACCACTATTCGAGTGAAATGAAGGAAGGCGATTTAACCCCATGGGACTGGGTTCTCGGTGCAGAATCGCTCGAAGTGGGCAGTTTCTTCAAAAGTCTCGCCAACACTCATTTACCAGCCGACAAAAAGCTGAATCGAATATTTTCCACATTGAGCAAAGATCAATGGAGTTTTGATGCATCGTTTGGCGAAGAGGAGAACAATCTCGACAATGACAGTAATTTCTCAACGACTGAAATTACCCAGTGGTATTTGACGGCCAATTACGCTGCCAGTGAAGCGATTGATGAAAATTCTTTCTGGTCTTGGCTGGGTACTCCATCCTTATCGCTAGCCATTAGTGAAAATGAAATTCAGGATTTAATTACGGCACAGGGGCTCGATGCGCAGGATAATACTACGGACAACTTGATGTTAGCGGCCTCATTTAGTTACGACACATGGAGTTGGTCGATTGGTTGGGGCGAAGATAACTTCGAAGACTTTACAAACTTTCAAGTCGACAGCGAAACAGAATCCATTAACTTAGATGCGAGTTTTTTAATTGGTGAGTCATGGCAGCTCAATCCGAGTATTCAATGGTTAGAAACAGAAAGTATTGACATTGATAGTCAATCAAGCAATTTTCTTTATTCGTTGTCATCCAGCTTTGTTATTGTGCCCGATAAGTTATCTGGCGTTTTTCAATATGCCAGAAATCGGCTGGATGCTCGTCAACATTTGTTTTACACCGAGGATGGTGAATCAGAAAACCTCTCTGCCGCTTTCAGCTTAAATTTATCTGAAGCTAACATTAACCAAATGGGTATCGATCTTTCATTGTCATATGAAAGACAAAGACTCATCGATAATCTCGATAGTTTAAACAACCTTTCAAGCTATCAAATGTTTTTAAACTTTGTTTTGACGCTGCCCTATTCAGCGCCACACAATGAATAGTGCGGGAGCAGTAGAATGTTTAATCTAACCATAAAAAGTCTATTTTTAAGTGTGCTTACTTTGCCATTAATCTTAATCGCAGAGGTTAAGGCAACAGTAACGCCTAGTACAACTCAGCTCGTTCAAGATAGCGTTGTACCAATCAATGTGACCTGGCGATACAACACCGGGCCATTAGGAGAGGGAACAACCAGTTCACAACAGGGTATATTTATTAATCCTAACGCAAGAGAAGTGCTTGGCGTGATTAACACACCGTTAACCCGGTTAACCAATGCCAACCAGTTCGTTTCATTTCCTGAGTCAATTTTCGTTCCGGCCTCAGTTATCGCTCAAGCCAGCGACCTTGGCCTTAAAACAATTCAATACCAAAGAACATTTAATATCGGCACTGATCCCGCCTCAGGTGGCGCCGCGCGAGTTGAAACTGATATATTAACAATTCAACTAAAGTCGCTCAGTCAATTATCAATTGAACGTATTGCATTGCGTTTTGATAACGATCAAATTGTGCGCACAATCGGCAAAGGTGAACAAAGTCGAGTTATTGCACAAATTAATTATCAACAAGCCGGTTTATTGGATGCGGTTTGGGAAGTCGCAACTCCGCCCAGTACCTCTAGCCGGCCATTTTATCGTCCGATTCAAAACATTCGCCGCTACTTAGGTGCAGGTGGTAATGCACTTGTCCAAAGTCCAGTGTTACCGGCTGAAATAGTCGGTAATCATTTAGTTCGATTGCGAGTCAAACAGCCTCAGTTACGGTTTTCGACTACTGAACTGCGTTATGTGGTAACAGCAAACAGTGAAAAAGATTTAGCAAGCTTAGCAAAAATTCGCGTGATGCAACCTCCGGAAAATGCCCGCTTAACAAGCTCAACAGAATTTCAATGGCAAACGATACCGGGAGCAGATGCCTATCAACTCGAAATTTTTGCCGCAAGCGCATTCGAAATAGCCGAAAAAAGTCCTCGCTACCAAGAGGAAATCGAAACAACTAATCGTTTTCAAGTACCAAAAGGATCGCCTATAACTGGAATATTAGTTCCAGGCGAAACTAACCGCCTATCTTTATCCCAAGTGAGCCAGCAACACTTAATGGGTAATCGAGAATATTTATGGCGAGTCATCGCTATTAGCGAAAAAGGCAACATTATTGCCGTGAGTCCCATTCGCGCTATCAAAACGCCATAACAAAACGATTAAACGCTAAAACGAGTCATAGAGGAAAAAGTATTGTCATTATCGGTCAGTCAAGAGCAGGAAGCTATATCGCTAATAGAAAGAATTGCAGAAGGACAGCAAGGAGCGCTCGAGCGCTTTTATCGATTATTTGAATCAAGTGTTTATCGGTTCGCTTTATCGAAATTGAACGATCCTTTCGATGCTGCCGACATACTCAATGAAGTCATGATGGAGGTTTGGAAATCAGCTAAAAACTTCCAGGGACGTTCTAAGGTTTCGACTTGGATTCTGGGTATTACGAACTTTAAATCTATCGATAGAGTTCGTCAAAAAGCACGCAAACAAACGGCCGAACTCTCTGACACTATTGAGGATGAATCTCCCGAATTTGAATCTTTAATTAGTGCGGCGCAAAGTGAGAAACAAGTGAACCATTGTATGAGCAAACTAAAAGATGAGTTCAAAGAAGTTATTCATCTCGCTTTTTTCGAGGATCTCCACTATGAAGACATTGCCGAAATTGTTGAATGTCCAGCGGGAACAATTAAGTCACGCGTTTTTCACGCCAAAAATGCACTCAAGCAGTGCTTGCAAAAGTTTTTGAGGTAACATCAAGTGAGCAATGACAATCAAAAAGATTTGCCTTGGTTAATCAACCAAACCGAGACAAACAATGAAGCACTTAATAACGCGCTGGATTCTGACCAAGCGCTTCAGTCCGAAAAAGCGTTTCTGTCATCACTCCGTGCAAATTTAAAATCACAAAATGTTCCAACGCCAGGAGAATTTGGATTAGCACGTTTGAAAAGAGAAATCGCTGACTCCGAGAAAAATACCGGAACACCATTTTCAGGATTTAATCGTTGGGCGAGACCTGCGCTGGCGGCAGCGTTAGTTGTCGTGGTTTTACAAAGTGCATTATTAATCGACCAATCGAGTACTAACGACGAAAATTATCAGCCGCTTTCCGGCAGCAGCATCAGTGATAATCAAATCCAAATCTCATTTAAACCTAACACCACTGAACAACAACTGAGGGAAGCCATTTTACTGACCGGCGGAACTATCGTCGATGGCCCTGGAGAGTTAGGGGTTTATACGATAGCACTGGAAGAGTCGACTAATATCGAAAAGGTTATTACATCCCTATCGCAACTCCCCTTTGTCGACAATATCGTTGAGAATTGATATGCGAATTGACTGGCCAAAAGGTGTTCGAATAATAGCGCGTTTCATTGCTTTGTTTACGACGCTAGGATTACTGCTCGATACGAATAGTTTAACCGCTGCCGAGTCTCGAGCTAGCCAACAAGCCGCTGAAGTTTTGCCGCGGCCGAGCGCCTCAAAACCTGAAATACTCAAGATTAATCTGCAAAGCTGTGTCAAGTTAGGACAACAATTTACCATCGAAGGCAAAAACCTTGGCAATGGACGTAACTTGTCACTGTATATTGCTGATACTAAACCTGCGCTTCAATTAAACCCAATAAGTTGGTCGACGCGAAGGATCGTTACTGTTAACACAGACACGTCATTGATCGAGTTCGGGCGACGGTATCAACTCGGGATCCGAAAAAAAGGCCAAAAAGCCTGGCTAACCAAAAGTAAACTCTTGTTGGAGTTCTGTCGCCCGCCCAATTCGCGCCTTGAAACCGCCAGCGGTGAACCGGCGACAGTTAATTTCGATTCAACCACAGCACAAGCCAGAAATCCTAATGACGACGCCTCTGCTTCTCGCCAACCACCAACATCAAATGCGCGAATTGATGAAGGCGTGTCAAGAAATGTCACTGATTATGTTGATCGAAGTGGCAGCTTGATGGGACGATCCCTGCCTTCACCGCCGCAAGTCAGGATTGCGCCGCCGCCTTCGAAAAGCCCCGATTTCGAGCCTAACCAGTTAGTCGTTTTGAGTGCGGATATGCAAGAGGCAAATAAAGTCTCGGCTGAACTCAGGAATTTTAATATTCGAGTGAAAAGCCGCAAAAAACTTACAAACCTCGGATTAGTCATCAGCGTATTTAGAACACCGCAAGGTGAAGATCTTGTTGATTTGGCAAATCAAATCAGAGCCCAAAGTCCTGATATATGGGTAGATTTCAATCATCATTATCAACTCTTAGCCGACCCGAGGCATTCACTCGGACAAAAAATGGTTGACTGGCCAGAATCATGTAACAAACCGGCTCGCGTGGGACAACTCGACACGCAAGTTAACTTGCAACATCCTTCGCTTAATTCAAAGATGATAACAACCAAGCCATTTCGCCCGAAAAATTCTGAAGCCGTGCAAGATGGTCACGGAAATGCAATTGCCTCACTACTAGTGGGCAACAAAATGAACAATTTTCCTGGCGGTTTACTGACTCAAGGTCATCTATTTGCCGCTGATATTTTTTGGGAAGATTCCGATAAAAAATACACTTCAACCGAATGGATTATTAAAGGGCTCGACTGGCTGGTTAGTCAAAAAGTATCGGTTATCAATATGAGCTTTGGTGGTCGTCAGAACCTATTGTTAGCGCTTGCAATCGATCGTGTGATTCAAAAAAATATCACCGTGGTCGCAGCTGCGGGTAACTCTGGAAAAGATGCATTACCAATTTACCCCGCTGCTTTTAAAAATGTTATCGCCGTCACTGCCATCGATAAGAACCAAAATCTCTATAAAAAAGCCAATCGGGGTGACTATATCGACTTCGCTGCACCCGGCGTTGCGATTTGGACTGCGCATAAAAAGAATGGCTTTAAATATCAGCAGGGAACCTCTTTTGCAGCACCATTTGTCACCGCTATGGCAGCCGTAAGCGACATAGAAACCCTCAAAAACTCGAGTATCGATCTCGGTGAGCCTGGACGAGATAAAAGTTTTGGCTGGGGTCTTATTAAAATCAATGATGAGTGTAACTAAAAATTTAAACCGATATGTCAGTTGTTACGACTTAATCGTGAATCAATCAAAACTGGAGAGAGAATGATGAAATCCATGCTAGTAGTTATTTTAACGGCGGTCGCTTTATGTTTAGTGTCCAATGATGCAAGTGCTGCCGCCTATATCAAAATTGGCGACATAAAAGGCGAATCGATGCGGGCAGGGTCAGGACACGACAAGTGGATTGACATCGAATCTTACCAATTCTCAAATGGCGTATTGGTCATCAAACATAAAAACGGTAAGAAAGTTCGTCTAAAAGAAGGTATGTATCGTTTTAAAGACGGCAAGCAGTATCTTGTGAAGGCAGGCAAAGCGAAACTGGTCGCCAAAGGTAAACGCTCAATTATTCGGGCAAAAACAAAAAGTGTTACTGTCAATAAGCCTGGTGTCGAGCGAGAAAACATCGGCGTGAAACAGAAAAAAGGCCAAGATGATAATGAGTAGTTAGCCACTTTTGAGCATCTTTTCCATTGGAATTGCGGCAAGCAAGCAGGCGGTCTTCATTAAACATCGGCCAAGTCGCAATTCTTTATTTTCTTGCCTAATGCCATAAAATTCGGCTTCAATTCGCAATTTCTAACAAAATTTCCGCGATTTTAGGCATCTGGAGCTATACTTTCCTCGTATATATTTAGCAATTGATGTAACATCCGGGCCGAGTTCCAAGTCTACAATTTCATCCATCGGAAAATTCTGTTTTGACCACTAATATGCAATTAAATTGGCTCAAAAAAGCAGCCTTTTCGCTAATGAGTCTTGCTGTAATTTCAGGCTGTAGCACCGTTATCACAAGCGCTGGGAATAACCTCGCCGACCAACTTGGTCGAGCGGTCGCTTCCAGTGACGATTTAGAAACGGTAAAAGACGGTATTCCAGCTTACATGCTGCTACTGGAAGGCATAATGCAGGATGATACCGAAAACCCTGACTTACTCCTCAGTTCAGCTAATTTGTACGCCGCATATGCGACGATCTTTGTCACTGATAGTGAGAGACAACGTCGTATGGCCAGCAAGGCACATAACTATTCACTTGCGGCAGCCTGTCTTGAAGACGATGATTTCTGCAATTTGAAATTACTGAAATATGACCAATTTACCCAGCTAATCGATGAGGTGGATGAAGACGAAGTTGATTTGTTATTCACGCTTGGAAAAAGTTGGGCGGCACATATGCAAGCTTCGAGCGACGATTGGAACCAAGTCGTTCATTTACCGAAAGTCCAATACATTATGGAGCGTGTGATTGCTATCGATGGTACAATCGACAACGGCAACGCGCATTATTACCTCGGTATCATCCATAGCTTGGTACCACCAGCACTCGGCGGCAAACCGCAATTGGCCTTAAAGCACTTCGAAGAGGCCGATCAAATCGCCAATCAGCAAAATCTAATGATCAAAGTGACTTTAGCTGAACGATATGCCCGCGTCATCTTCGACCGCGACTTACATGACAAATGGCTAAAAGAAGTCATCGCGAATCAGGACGATTTTGCTCAATACCGCCTTATCAATACTATCGCTAAAGAAAAAGCTGAAGCGTTATTAAAATCAGCCGACGAATTTTTCTAGGAAATAAAATGAAAAACCTTTTCGCTATATTGTTATTCTTGATATCCAGTTCTGCTCACGCGGTGACCCTCAAAGTTGCCACGATTTCTCCAGAGGGCTCTAGCTGGATGAAAAGTATGCGCGCAAGCGCCAAAGAGATTGAGAAAAAAACCGAAGGCCGAGTTAAAATTAAATTTTATACCGGTGGGGTCATGGGCAATGACCAAGCCGTATTAAAAAAAATTCGCTTTCGACAACTTCAAGGCGGCGCTTTAACCAGTAGTAGTCTTGCCAATACCTATCCTGACAGTCAGCTTTATACCCTTCCTATGGTCTTCCGTGACCAAGAGGAAATTGACTATGTGCGAGCAAAACTTGATCAAGAATTACTCCAAGGTTACGAGGATAATGGTTTTGTTGTGTTTGGTTTTGCTGGCGGTGGTTTTGCTTACCTGATGTCAAAAGATCCGCTTAAAACCATTGATGATGTGCGATCTCATAAGGTTTGGATCCCGAGCAATGACAAGGCAGCTAGCGAAATTGTCAAAGCGTTTGATATTAATCCGATTCCGCTTTCACTTGGCGATGTTTTACCGAGTTTACAAACGGGTATTATCGATACAGTCGCAACATCACCAATAGCAGCAATCGCGCTTCAATGGCACACCCAGGTAAAATACGTCATCGACTTACCTATCCTGTATATCTATGCTTATTTCACGGTTGAGAAAAAAGCGTTTAACAAGCTCAAGCCTGACGATCAAAAAATCTTTAAAGCTGTCATGACTAATACTTTTCGGGAAATCAACGAGAAGAATAAAACAGAAAACGAAGCCGCAAAGCAAGCACTGGTTAATTTTGGCATAGAGTATATCCAACCCGCCGATGTCGACCGCCAAGCTTGGTATAAGATTGCCGCACAAGTTGGACCCAATATGGTCGAACAAGGAAGAATCTCGGCTGATCTTTTCGCAAAACTCAATCAAGTCATCGAAGAATACAGACAACAATCTAATCAAACGGTAAATAATGCAGCGACTACTCAATCAACTGCATCGAATTGAGCAAGGTATTCTTTGGCTAATGCTGGTCGCACTAATCGCGGCCGGCTTGTTACAAGTAATCCTTAGAAATGTATTTGATACAGGCATCCTTTGGAACGAAACTTTAATCCGTGTTTTGGTACTTTGGCTCACCTTGCTTGGGGCACTGTGCGCGACAGTTGATAATCGCCATATAAAAATTAACATTTTCGACCGTTTAATTCCCAAACCATTTATTTCGCACTGGCAGTCATTCTTGCACTTAGTCAGCGCCAGTGTTTGTTTTTTGGTAGCTTATTACAGTTTCGGTTTTGTACTCGAGGAATATAGTTACGGCGAAATCGCTTTTGGCGTGGTTCCAGTTTGGGTGACCGAATCGATTATCCCGATAGGTTTCGGTTTGATGGGTCTTCGATTTGCTATTCAAATGGTAACCTGCTTGACAGTTTCCAAGGAAGTTAACTAATGGAATGGTTACTACCGGTTATTATTATTCTTCTAGGGCTTTCGGGACTTCCGCTTTATATTGTCATCGTTAGCCTTGCAATGTGGGGTTTTTACCTCGCAGAAATTGACTTGTTTGTTATCGCAATTGAAATATATCGACTAACCGATATTCCCATTCTCTCGGCACTTCCGCTCTTCACTTTTGCAGGCTACTTGTTGAGCGAAAGTAAAACTTCTGAGCGATTAGTCGCGGTATCAAAAGCGTTGCTTGGTTGGCTTCCCGCTGGACTCGCGATTGTTACACTTTTGGTGAGCGCGATATTCACGGCATTCACTGGTGCTACTGGAGCCACTATCGTCGCCTTAGGCGCATTACTCTATCCGGCATTGGTATCAGAAGGCTATCGCGAGAATTTTAGTCTAGGCTTAGTGACGACTTCCGGTAGCTTGGGTTTGTTAATACCTCCTGCGCTGCCGCTGATTTTATACGGTGTTATCGCCCAACAGCTCGATCTTGAGATTCAATTCACACTACAGGATTTACTCGTCGCTGGAATTATCCCTGCGTTATTAATGGTGTTTCTGTTGAGTGTGTGGGCGGTGGTGAGTAATCGGCAACAGACCTCACAACGTGTGAGTTTTTCATGGCAACGACTGGGACAAGCTGCCAAACAAAGTGCATGGGAATTGCCACTGGTTCCGCTCGTACTGATCGGCGTATACAGCGGCTTTTTTACCCTCTCAGAAATCGCTGTCATTAGTTGTGTTTACCTGATCATCGTTGAAGTATTTGTTTATAAAGAAATTCCCGTTAAGCGCTTGACCACGATCGGTAGCCAAGCGATGGTAATGAGTGGCGGAATTATGATCGTTCTAGCGGTGTCCCTTGCGCTAGCTAACTGGATGGTCGACCAGTCATTGCCCCAACAATTATTCGAGTGGACTAAGCAATATGTTGATGACAAACTGAGCTTTTTAATTCTGCTGAATATTATTTTGTTGGTACTGGGTGCTGTACTTGATATTTTTTCAGCCCTCGTCATTATGGTGCCGCTAATTTTGCCAGTCGCTGCAAGCTTTGGTATCCATCCGGTACACCTCGGCATTATCTTCTTAGCGAACATGCAGATCGGCTATCTTACGCCTCCTATTGGAATGAATTTGTTTATTGCCAGTTATCGATTTGGCAAGCCGATTGGTGAGATCTTTCGCTCGGTAGTACCATTTATCTTGTTGCTACTGCTTGCGCTTTTGATGATTACTTACATCCCACAACTCAGTTTAATGTTTGTCGGCTAGTAAGTGTTTAGGAATCCTGTTCACTCCCTAACCTTTCCGCCAAACCGCTTTCTTATTCATCAAGAAACCAGCCGCTAATCGCATATCGGCTAGTTGGCGCAAAAGTAGCGACAGAAGTGACCGCATGAACGTGGTTCACATCAAACAAACTAATCGAGTTAAAAAACGGTGCCCAAGAGTCCCTTGGCATACCATTGAGCTTATAAAATTGCAGTAAACCACCCCAGTCCGGGTGCCATTGGGGTGACAAATAATAAGCAAAAGCGATTCTGCGTTTTTCTTTTTCGACGACATCATTGTGGCGAGTTAAAAAATCACCCGGCAGATAACGGGTTAATTGAGCCGTTGCCGACTTAATTGTCGATATACCCGAGAGCATTCGAATCGCTTGGAGTGTTGAATCGTCATTAAGCCACTCAAAGAATTGATCGGATATATCTCCAGAGTCATAGCGAATTCGCTGACGTCCATACCAAAATCCTACCCCGTCGCGCGCCTGTTGATAAACCTTGGTCATTAGCTCTCGCCGCTGTTCCATATTCAACTGCTTAAGTTTTTCGTAAGCTGTTTGGTGATACTGGTTATCAACAAAATAGGCTTGATCGTAGCTCACTCGCTTTTGCATGTATTCCGATAATTCATTCGCCTGCTCAACGTCGAGGAAATTAACTAAGTTGATACGGTTGTCTTTGACATACTCTTGGTTAGCTTCGTCAAGGTTAAGGTTTGGATTGATTGTAAACTGCATTACTTTTAATGACCTTTAAAAACATTAGATAAATTTTCAACACACTACTTCCCTGAGCTATCACCTGTCAATTTTTAGTGAAACAATCGCCCCCATAGCATCAGCAGTAACAGCGATAACCGCATCGAGATAATATAATTAGATGAATGGCGTTGAGGGAATATTATCGAGTGAATAAGGTGTCGCTTCCCGCACCGCAGGCAATAATCGATTTCATCATTCTCTCGACCGTTGCCTCTGGATAGTAAGTAACCAATTTCTCGGGTAAGTGATAAATATTCCCCGATGTTGGATTAGGACCGGTTGGCATAAATATTGTCACAGTACCGTCCTCATGCTTAGCTGTCACTAAGGCGGTCACTGTCGTTTCGCAATGTTCGCCAAATAATTGCACTCTGACCACTTCACCTTTGGCAAACGGTGAATCTTTGGCATCTCCAAATACTTGGCTGACAATTTCTTTAACTATGCGATAGCCTGGTGCCAATCTCACTAGGTATTTGTCGAAATGACTGTGCAACCACTTGCCAATACCTGTTGATACAACAGTGCCGACAACGAAGCAGACCGCCAAAATGATTAAAATGACGATTCCATCGGCCACCAGTTCAGGTAAGCCATACTGAGCTTGAGTATAATCCGTTAAAGGCTGAATTAAGTCTGTCACAAAGTAAAAGGCCCATTGAAATACTAAGCCAATAATCGCTATCGGTAAAATGATTAAAACGCCACCGATTAGTGCTTTCCTGATGAACAAATTTAGCTGTTGCATGATATGACCTTTTAGTAATGATGAACCTTTAAATTAAAACTAATGGTTAAAAAATAGACCGGTTTGTCCAAGTGACTTTTTGTAAAAATAGTTGATTGGTCTACACTGTAACTGTTTCTGGCGGCGATATTGATACGCCGGCCAAGCAAATTGGTAATATTACCCGATAAAATAATGGTAACGACCCAATGGTTTTCAACCCCAGAATTATAATCGAATAGGCATAATTGGTGCAGCAATATAACAAATAAAACAATGACTTATATTACCGTAATGCTATTTTAGCTTATCCGAACAACATCAACTTTTAAAGGGCCTGAACACCAATTTGATACTCAGTTGCAATTCTGAGACTTAGAACCAGACACTTTCATAGCGATTGACTAAAATGTTGGGATAATAAGAAATCAAGGACTGAACGCTTTAGCTGGTCCTATGAATTAAGGGCGAAAAAGCGGCTGAACCGCAACAATCAAGGGAACAATGCATGTCACAAGTTAGTTCATTACAATCTCTCGATTTAATTCTGGAAGATGTTTCTGCTGAGATTAATTTATCAATCAATGGCTTGGAGCAATATTCAAAAAATAGTGACGACAAGCAGCCCTTGAAAAAGACAATCGTTCATCTAAAAAAACTCAAAGGTGTATTCACGCTACTTGAAATGCAGGGCGCTCAGCGACTGGTATCCGATGCTATCGCCCTCGTCAAAAGTCTGCCAATTAAGAAAAAAGAAACTCGCCAGAAGTTGCTCGAAATCGTCACCACGGCCCTCGCCCGACTGATGCGTTACACTGAACATGTTAATCAAAAGCCTTATGACATGCCTCAGCTATTGTTACCTGCAATTAACAACATGCGCAGTGCTATTAATGCGACAACCTTGAGTGAATCGACTTTCTTCAAAGGAGAAACTCGTAAACCCAGAGCAAATTTGCGACCAGTGATGGTAACAACTGAAGAGAGTGCAGAGCAATCACGCCATTTTCGCCAGATGTATCAAATCGGTTTTATTGAAGTGCTACGACAAACGAATGTGGTTGGCGGTTTAAAGATGATGCAAAGAGCGATGAAACTCTTGGATGAGGAATGTCCTCGTCCCAACTCTCCCAATTTGTGGTGGATCGCTCAAGCAATGCTTGATGGCTACGTCCATAACGCCCTTAAAGTCACCAAAACTCGGTTGAAGATGCTAGCGAGGCTCGACTTACAAATTCGCCAAGTCGAAAATAAGCCAACTCATGTCCTCAATGATAACCGTGCAGAAACTCGTTTACTCGCCAAAGAAATGCTCTACCTTACGAGCATCAGTGGAGCTTACTCCGAGCTAATCAGCCAGGTTTTAGCACATTTCGAAATCGAACCAACGGAGCTGACTGACAAGCTATTGAGACAGGAGTCAGAGGCGATGCGCGGACCGAGCGACAAGGACTACAGCTCCATAGCAGAAACCCTTCTCGAAGAAATTATGCTGCTCCAAGACGCTATCCACAATAGTCAAGAGAACGAGTTTGAGCCACTGGATTTGCCGCAAACATTGAAGCAGTTGACCAACTTAAATAGCTTATTAAAAATATTACAAGTTGACGATCAGACAGTAAGACTATCGGTCGCCATCGACTTGCTGACCAAAGCGATCGAAGAAGGAATGGTCATGGAAGATAAGGATATTAATATTCTTAAGACCGTTCTCGAGAGTATCAGCAAGGTTGTCAATGAGTCAGAGCTAGCCAAATATTCGAGTAAAGCCGCGATCAGACGCTCAACGCTTTCTCCAGAAAAGCTCGCAGTCTGTGAACAAGCCTACAAAGACGTTCAATTGTTAATAAAAGAATTCTTATCATTTACCAAACAAAATCGAAAACAAACGATTCTGAAAAACGTTAAAGAACAAGTTGATAAAATTTTAGAATCAATCAAACTTTTAGATTCAGACGATGCGACACAAGTCATGGAAGGCTGTCGAGTATTCCTCGAGTATCATCTGACTAAAAACCCCCACTCCACGAGCGAGAAAGCGATTAATTTATTTGCCGACATTGTTAGTAGTATTGAGTTTTATTTGGAAACGCTCAAATTTACTGCAAAACCAAACAAACAAATTTTGGAATTTGCACAAGACAGTTTGCTTAAATTAAACCGGGAAACAAAATCTAAATCTTAGTTGAGCATTTTTTGTTACTTTAAATCTAGCCGCTTAATTTATGTCGTATGGGATGTTATGCTAACCTTGATTAACGGGTTAATTATCAAGGTTTTAGCTTAGAATTATGCTCAAGAAAATTTCTGTTTTTTTCGAAAGATTCATCTTAGTAGAAGAAGAAACAGTCGATCCTCAACATGCACTAAATTTGGCAATCGCCGCAATTCTCATTGAAATGGGCCGAATAGATAATCAATTCGATGAGAGTGAGCGAGCAAAACTAAACACTATACTTAACCAGCAATATGGGATTAGCGATGATGAGATTAGCGAGTTAACGTCGCTTGCCGAAGAAGAGCTGAGTGACGCAGTTGACTATTATCAATTCACTTCGCTAATTAATCAAAACTTTGGGCGAACTGAAAAAGTTGCAATGATTGAGCAACTTTGGAACATTGCTTACTCTGATGGCAAAATCGACAGTCATGAAGAGCATTTTCTGCGTAAAATTGCCGATTTACTGTTTGTTCCTCACAGTGAATTCATCAAAGCCAAACTACGCATTGTTAAAGACTAAAACTCCTTGGTGATAGAAAACATTACTTCGTATTTTTTATAGGGAGAGTCTTTGTCTTTATCAAATCCCCAATACTTACTGACATACGCATCACTTTCGTAAATTGAAAATCCTTTTAACGTTAAGCGGTAGACTGCGGGTATGGTATTTTTATACCGATCACTCCGCTTATTTTGGCTAAAGCGATTTTGATGATAACTTGATTTTGACGATGTGTAGATTGAAATCTTCGGGACGATCCCTTGTTCTCGAAAGTTGATATTTTGTTCCGCTAATCCAAGCTCTATTCCCGATCGCGGTGAAAACTCATGACTGATCGCATAAATAAAATCATCTTGTTCATCGAAAGTTAACTCCTCAAAGGGTGCACCATCGATGTTCTGCGGTGACTCGATATCAGAAAGCTTAGACGAAAATTCAGCAGCAAAGTCAATTTCTTCCTCCTGCTCTGAAGCAAGCACTGGACAAATTGGCGTCGACAACATCACGACACTAGCGACAAAAGAGCGCATCCATCGCTGCCGACAGAGCGCTTTTTTTAATTGGAAATCACTCAGATAACCGAGATTTACCAGCGTTTCACCGAGTCTCGCTTGATTCTGCTGCTGGTACTCGAGAGCGCGCGCCAATTGCGACTGGCTAATCCAACCATTATCGAGGGCTATAACACCAATTCTTGACGATTTGACCGATTTTAAGTGACTCAACATGTAAAGACTCACCTCACCAAACAACTCATTGTTCAAATATCAGAAATCCATTTCTCTTAACGAGATTAGCACTATTATTCGTTGGCGTGTGAAAAGACCCAAATCGACATTAAAAATGTTCTAGAACTTAAGGGTATTTATAAAAATTAGTATTTAACAGGCGTTAGTCGGATGCTAACCCCAGAAAGAGAAACGGCCGTTGTATCCACAACAGCCGCTCTAAATCTTCTAAAAACCGAATTATTACTTAGTTTTTCACTAAGGTATCACTACTCGATTCAATAGGGTTTGTTACTGCTATCTTTTTGTCCAAATCTAGACCGAGATGCTTAAAAGAGTATTGAAGCGATACTGGACGAGGCTTCATTCCGCACTTGTCAGGGTTAACTTGAACGACTTTTAGGCCGTTCTCAATGTTATCAGCCACCTGCACTTCAAAACTATTAAAGAATGTACATCCATAGCCCGTTGTTTCTATAGTGATAAATCCATTATCAATCTGATAACTATTTAGAGTTGCCAGAAAAGTTGAATGATCTTGTTGCAGATTTGAATCATAAATAGACAAACTTGAGCATGCTGATAACAGACTACAAGTTGAAAGGAGCGTCACTACAAATAAATTTTTCATATCTTAAACCCGAAATTAACAAAATAAACGTTCGATTTGGTTATTATTTCATCGCGCTCGGCAAATTATTGTGTGGGTAAATCGAACAGCGGCGAATTTTAATTCTTTTCTACCAAGAAAGTAACTACTAGTCGCACGAGCGCAGCAAAAATAGATTGAATTTTGCCCATATATCTCACAAAATCATAATTAATGTGCTACTGGTCACAAAAATCGCGTGTTTAATCAACACGGCAAGCGCCTCAAATTAATGAGGCCCTATTACGTTTTCGATGTCATTTTGTCGTGCAGACCAAAGCTGGTTACCGCGGTAAAAGTAAATCGAATCCGGTGTCAGAGTGCTCCGCCCTCGCTGCCAATGGCGTGGATAGGTGGTGTTCTCGTCTCGGGATTCAGTAATCATGGTGCCACTATGGCTGAGAGATAACTCGCCACTATTAAACCCAGAAATCTCAAAAGTGTATAATCCAGAGTGAATCCAGCCGCTGTTTCCTGCTGCACTCCCTGCTTCATATCGGTCGATGGGCAAAGCGAGTTGACGCACATCTTGTGAAATCGGTAAAAAGCTAATTGCTCTCAAGTCGTTGAGCGCTTCCGTCCAGGAGCCTATGTCGCCCACTTTTATTGTATCTTTAACTTGTGGGTTATTGGGGTCTCTTAAGTCATAGAGCTCCAATTTCACCCCACGCGGAATGTCATTTTCAACATCTTGCCCAATCCCAAGCAACCAACCATCCGCCAATGGATGTAAATAGCGAGCAAAACCAGGCATCTCTAGTTCACTAGCAATAACAGGGTTCAATGGGTCGCTCAAATCAATTTGATAAAGCGGGTCAATTCGTAGGAAAGTAATGATGTAAGCTTTATCTTCAACAAAACGCACGGCAAAGATATCTTCGCCGGGCTTCCCGATTGGCGCTGGGTTATCGCTATTGGGTAGCATAGCAACCACCGCTAGTTGATTATTAGTAGTCTCTTCGAATACTGAAAGCCGATGCTTCCTTTCTCCATTTTCCCAAAAAGTGGTGACCATTCGAAGATAGCCTTGATGCTCATTCATTCTAAAAGCCGGATCACTCCAGCCCATAAACCCCTCTGTCCAGCCTGAGCCACGGTAATTGACCCCTTGTTCGGTGAGTGAAAATTTATGAATAGAGGTTCCATCGCTTCCGCCAAGCCAATCTACCGGACCACTTGAACCAATATACAATGACTCAGTAGAGCTATAGATTCCGCTAACATTGGCGTTTAGGCAGACACTTGATTCGATACCTCGGCTGTCTAAGTCGATGCTCGTGAGCGTTATCACATCAGCATAGCCTTCGTTTTGATCGATTTCCTGAGTGACGAAACAATCCTGCGGACCGACCAAACTCCTGATTCCCCCATTGTTAATCTGATAATGAGGTAACAAATCCGAAATCGGCGTGTTGCGGATTAGAAGCTCATTTTGGCGTTTCTCATCATCCGTTTGCGCATTATTGTTGAGCGCTTCAATATTCGGCACGTAGCGAGTAATCAAGTAAAGCTTATTACCAATTCTGCGGCTTCCTTCCAAACTTCCTTCAATTTCTATTTGCCAGTCAAGCGCGGGATTTTCAGGCGTGGTGACATCATGTATTTGAATTTGTGTTTTGCCACTTCCCCAACTCCAGTAGGAGTCGATAAAAAAGCTATTCCAGGCATAAAAACGACTGGCCGAGATAGATACCAAATAATCTGAGTCAGCTAATTCATGTAAGTACATCCCAGAAAATGGGAGATTGTCACCAGAGTTTTCAATCATTGCGACTTCTGATGCGTCAGCTGTTTCTGGATTAGTCGCCATAATTCGTATTCGTTGACTCAACTCCGGACTCGAAAGTGGAAAATAGCCATCTTCCATCAGGAATAGATGTTCACCGTTATATTTCAGCCGATCATCTTCATCAACACCAATCTCATGAACATTCGTGGTGGAAAATTGCGTTTCAACTGCGCCTCCATCAGCGGGTGAGGCGAGCATATCGGGTTCATAAATAGAGGACCCTAAGCGTAACCGTATGCCATTTTTTAAATAGCGTTCAAAGTTCCCTTGCGAGGTAATTGCTAGCGGCTGATCCTTAATTTTCGCGAGCTTAAGTTCGCTGTAATCGATGTTGAGCTTTTCATCATCTCCGCCACAAGCACTGATTAAGGTCGCGATACCCACGGCAGCAAGCATCGATTTAATACTTTGTCGATTACTTCGAAAATTTTTTCGGTTCACCATTATTGTATCCTCAAATTGGTTTTCAGTTTATCGTGTTTGATGTCAATCAGACTAAAGCCAGCCACTGCGAATTGCTGTGCAAGATTTGATTAATTTTGTGAAAATCTGTAAAAAGGTCAGAGTTACAGTTTTTAACAATTAATCACTATTTACTCAAAGACTTAGCTTGGGTATAAAGGCACCATGATGTGACTGAAATATCCTCGTTAAACAAATTAAGGTAACTCATTTTTGAACGCTTTTTACCGACGCTTGAGTCGTTACTCAACCCAGTTTATGGTATTACTGGTTAGTTTCACTTTATGCGGCGCGGTCAACGCTAATACCGAATGTGATCCAGCGCAAGACACTTGTCGAGAGGTAGGCGAATGGTCTATCGGATTATCAGTCGGTCTCGGTTATCGCTCAAACCCGCTTCTAGACGGTGATGACATTCCACTTATCCTGCTACCCTCAATTAGCTACTATGGTGACAGTTTCTTCGTCGATAATCTGGATGTGGGATACACGCTTATCGACACTGAAAGCTCAATGCTTAACCTACTCATTACGCCCAGCTTTGATCGGGTTTTGTTCGAACAGTGGGATATCAGCAATATTCTCGTCGATTTATCTTCAAGCCCAAGTTTTACGACTCCCAATCCTGGTGACTCGATCGCGGGCGGGAGTGAAGGCGCTGCATTCACAGAAATACTCAGCTCAGAACTGAAAAAAAGAGAGTTTAGTATTCTCGGCGGCATTGAATACAGCACTCCGCTAAATGATGGTCAATTGCAATTTAACGTTTTAAAGGACATCAGTGATGTTCATTCTGGCAGCGAAATTCGCTTAGCTTATGCCTACCCTTTTGCCAATAGCGGTCTCAATGCCACTTTCGGGCTGACATGGAAAGATAAATCAATGACCGATTATTACTATGGTGTTGATCAAGATGAAGTCGTCGATGATCGGGGTTATTACCAAGCAGGTGCAAGTCTAAACCCTTTTATTCGATTGAGTTGGCAACAACAAAACGTCCATACCAGTACATGGCGTTTTGTCTTTGAGTATCAAAAACTCGACTCTGAAATAGCGGATAGTCCAATCGTCGATAAAGATCATATTTTGACTTTATTCATTGGTAAACAATTTAGCTTCTAGCAAGCGCAACAATTACAAAAATAAAATAACAAGGGATTAAACTCATTAGTAATTTTTGTAAAAAAATAACGCTGTACATGCTTACTGGTTTAGGAGGCATGTTTTCGTCATTTATCGAAGCAAGCTCGCCCAGTGACGAGTATGGTCTCTATTTGTCACCTAATCTTTGTTTAATGTCTTCTGAAGAGAAAACTTGTGAAATCAATATTCATGTTCGCTGGCAAACAAAAAGTAATGCTAACTATTGTTTGTATAAAGCACATGAAAGTACCCCTTTGGAATGCTGGGCAGACAATAACAGCGGAACAGTTTATGTTGATTTTTCCATTAACGATAACTTAACCTTAATTTTAAAAGAGCAAAGTACTAATGCGATTATCTATCAGCAAATAGTCAGGTTACAACGAGAGATAAAACGATATCGCAGAAGTCGTCGAAACCCATGGCGTTTTTACTAGGAGCTATTAGTGAGCAAAGACACCAAAAAAATACTCTTAATTGAGGACGATTTAAAGTTAGCTCAATTAACCGCGCAATATTTAAATAATTCTGGATTCAAAGTTCTTGTTGAGCACGACGGTGCAAAGGCTGTCGACAAATTTAATCACTTCCAACCCGACCTAATCATTCTGGATATCATGCTACCGAATAAAGATGGCTTGACAATTTGCAAAGAAATTAGGCCTGTGTTTAATGGACCAATCCTTATGCTTACCGCTCGAAATGAAGATTTTGATCAGGTATTGGGGCTAGAATTTGGCGCGGATGACTATGTCATCAAACCGGTAGAACCCAGAGTGCTATTAGCTCGAGTAAATGCTTTATTGCGACGCATTCAAACACAACAGCCTCAGCAACAAGAAAAACTTGAAGTCGGTGGTTTGCTTATCGATCCCATATCTCGAACGGTTTCTCTCGATAATCAACAAATAACCGTTTCCAGCCATGAGTTTGAACTCATATTGTTACTCGCGAAAAACGCTGGAACGATATTAAGCCGCGATGAATTATTTAATAAACTTTATAACCGCTCTTATGATGGTCTCGATCGCTCTATTGATGTGCGGATATCACAGGTTAGGAAAAAGCTGGGCGATGACTCTGAAGAACCGTTCAAAATTAAGACTATTTGGGGAAAAGGCTATTTATTTATACCCGATGCTTGGTGATTGTAAATGAATTTAGCTAAGCAAATTTTTGTCCGGTTTTATTTGGTTATTATTGTTTCGGTTATCATAATTGGACTTACAATTGATTACTTGTGGCGTTCTGTAGAAGAGCACAACGATCCACCAGAAGTCGCATTACTCAATGTAGCAGCCAACTCGCTCGATAATTCAACGCAGCGCTATCAGGCGCAAATCGAGCAGCTCAACGCTAATACAGGCTTGAATTTCACCTTAGTGCCACTCGAGCAAATCAGTGGTGCCGCTATTCAAAAGAAACTAACTCAAGGCGAAGTCGTTTTTCTACAGTCAACGGATATGAAGGATGAGGCTTACCGATTAATTTCGGGAAGCGAGATGTTGGTCAGACTTTCAATTGACCGAAATGAAATCTCAACAAGCCGCCAATACGGGTTGTTAGCTTTATTCTACTTGTTGATTGCCGTGATTGTTTACGCGTGGACACGACCGCTCGTCAGAGATTTAAAGCGATTAGAAGCGGGGGTCACTAATTTCGCTGATTCTGAATGGGATACCGTTGTCTCTGTCGCAGAAAACTCGCCAGTAAGCCACTTAGCCAATACCTACAACGCCTTAGTGGTAAGAATTAAACAGTTACTCAACGATCAGCAAGAGATGTCACATGCGATTTCGCACGAGTTACGGACGCCGCTTGCACGAATAAAATTCTCTTTAGAAATTGCTAGCGAAACAACCAATAAATCTGATATCGCGATTCAATTATCAAGTATTAGTGAAGATGTCATTGAAATGCAGAACTTAGTCGATGACTTGTTAAGTTACGCCAGCTTGGAAAAAGCTTCAACTGTTGCCAAACTTGAAAGAGGTAATATTCAATCGTTAGTTGAAAATCTCGCTGAAAAGCTAAAGCGCAATGCACCCCATATATCCTTAGATGTAGCTACCGATAAAAGCCAACAAACGATTTATTGCGACAGCTATCTGATTGAGCGAGCACTTCAAAACTTGATTATTAATGGGCTGAAACACGCAAGCCAAAGGGTCGCAGTGAGTATGGAGTTCGTCAACAAGCAATGCAAATTAATAGTGGAAGACGATGGCGAAGGGATTGACCAAGCACAAAAAGAGAGAGTTTTTGATTCTTTTGTTCGTTTGCCAGATAAGCACAAAACCAAAGGGTTTGGCCTGGGTCTTGCCATTGTAAAACGAATTGCGAAGCTTCACCGAGGTCGAGTTTATCTGGAAGATTCGTCTCTCGGCGGAGCAAAATTCATCTTTGAATGGCCAATAACGGACAAGTAATTGCGAACTATTGCTTGATTCAGCCGACTCATCATTGCTTTCAGAACGCACCTAGATTGATTCAAACTAGTCAACTGAAAGTTTGCTTTATTCGCAGTAGTTATCGAGTTTTCATGTTAAGGCAATCCCTGTAGCATTCACTACAGGTTTCAAGCCTTAGCCTTTAGGCATTTGAAACTTCGATTTGTGTTTCGCCTTTGGTTTTTTCTTGGACCTGCTTTTCTCGAGCCGCTAATTTTTCTCTTATTGATTTTTCGATCGAGTCGACCAATTCTGTATTGTCGATCTTATGATCTTTTTCACCATCTTGATAAAGCAAACTGGCTTTCAATCCGCCGGTTAAACCGATATCAGCTTCTTTGGCTTCGCCTGGTCCATTAACAACGCATCCAATTATTGCGACGTCCAAGGGAGCTCTCACATCCTCGAGTCGGTTTTCCAGTTCGTTGACGGTTTTAATGACATCGAATTGCTGTCTCGAGCAAGAAGGACACGCGATGAAATTAATCCCTCGCTGTCTTAATCCAAGCGATTTTAAAATATCAAAACCGACTTTGATTTCTTCAACCGGATCTGCGGCTAATGAAACACGAATTGTATCTCCTATTCCTTCTGCCAACAGCATTCCGAGTCCCACCGCAGATTTGACTGCACCCGCGCGCAACCCGCCGGCCTCAGTAATACCCAGATGGAGTGGCTGCTCAATTTGTGAGGCAAGCTGACGATATGCCGAAACCGTCATGAATACATCAGACGCTTTTAAACTAATTTTGTAATTCTGAAAGTCATGACGATCAAGAATGTCGATGTGTCGATAGGCCGACTCCACTAAAGCTTCTGGCGTCGGTTCGCCGTATTTCATTTGCAGATCTTTCTCAAGTGAACCTGCATTAACACCAATACGGATCGGTATATTGAAGTCTTTGGCTTTCTCAATAACCGCCTTTACACGATCTTCTTTACCAATATTGCCAGGGTTAATTCTTAAACAATCAACACCGTACTCTGCTACCTTCAGAGCAATCTTATAATCGAAATGTATATCGGCCACTAAAGGCACTGGAGAGCCTATCTTGATTTGCTTGAATGCTTCCGCCGCTTCCATGGTTGGCACAGAAACTCTGACAATGTCTGCACCAGTATCAGCAATTCGTTTTACTTGGGCGATAGTGGCCTCTACGTCGCATGTATCCGTATTGGTCATACTCTGCACCGCGATTGGCGCGTCTCCACCAATAGGCACATTACCTACCATAATTTGGCGGCTCTTACGCCGCTTAATCCAAGAAATACCTTTCATGATCTGCTTACTTAAATACTCTACAAAAACAGAATTAACACGCTATGTGTTAACCATTTAAAACCCGAGTCTTGCGCCAATGCTTCAATGACCAAGTATTCAGGAATCGATTACTCTAAAACAAAACGCGCGGCTCTGCCGGCTCTAAAGCGAGACATATCATATGACTCGCCCTTAAAATCTATAGTAACAGCTGTTGGTTCACCCAATGTGACGTTGATCGGCGCAATCCCCTCCACAGGCATAACTTTACCCGCTTTCTTGAGCCCTAATGCCATAACTTCTCCGTTGGCATCTGTCACTCTTACCCAACAATCCGCAGTGAAGGTAAACACGACTTCTTCTAACGGACCCGTTATTAATGGAATACGCTTTTCGACCTGAGCTGGAGCAGCTTGAATATTCACTGGAGCTTGTTCAGTGGCAATTTGTTTTTGGTCAGTTGCCGATTCGCTAGCATTTGAACTTGGATTGAATTGAGCAGCTTGGGGAGAGTTCTGCGAAGACACCTCGGATTCAATTGGGCTAGTTGCGCTGCCTGAGCCACTGGGCTCGAATGTCTTGTCTTTGTCGGACGATAGCCTATCGCTTTGAGCATTGTCGACAACCAAATCGGTTGGAGTTGCGTCGCTTTGAGCTGTTTCGAAAGTGCTCGTTACCGTTTGGCTGATAGGGTCTTGGCTGTCGAGCTGGATTTCAGTCACTGATTGTTCGGTTGGCGCTTGTGGGCTGTCCAGTCGCTTGACCAGTTCCCAACCACCCAGGATAAACAAAACAAGTAAGATAGCAAAAGTGATGAGTTTAAAAACAAAACTGTTTGAATTTATTTCTCGGCGCTTTTTAAAATCTGAAACCGTCTTTATTTTTTGGACCGCTACATTTTCTTGGCCGGTCTGGCGATCAAATTCAGCACAAATATTTTCTACATCTACGCCAACTTTTTGTGCATATGATCGAACATAGCCTCTAATAAAAGCGATTGGGATATCTTGCTCAAACTCGTTCGACTCAATTTTGAGAATTACCGAAACCGTTAAATTCATTTGCTCGGCAATATCGTTAGCGGTTAAGTTTTGATTTTCTCTCGCTTCAATCAACAACCGGCCAATATTAAGCTGACCCGCTTCTCTCTGACTCGACTCCTCGAAAGATGATTTCTGCGAGGACGAGTCACTATCAGACGCCGCGTTATCGGTTTTGTTTAAGGGTTCTTCCACTACATCCATCGTTTTTTATTGTCCAAGTATTCTGCGGTTTCTTCACTGTCTGGGAAGCGTTGCTCTAAAATTATACCGTAACGTGCAATGGCGTCTTTATCTCTTAAAAAGTGAGCGGCCTTAAGCCCCAGCCAAGCGGATTCGGATGTCGTTCTTGTCTGTTC
The DNA here is from genome assembly GCF_007004765.1 of Aliikangiella marina. Lineage (GTDB taxonomy): Bacteria > Pseudomonadota > Gammaproteobacteria > Enterobacterales > Kangiellaceae > Aliikangiella > Aliikangiella marina. The sequence goes on along the minus strand of NZ_VIKR01000002.1, from coordinate 667,052 downwards.
ATAACGTCTTACATATTGCAAAGCCCGTGCATACCGCTCTTTGGAGAACTCAATTTTTGCCATTTCAATAAGTGCATCAGCGCGACGTCGATCTCGATTGAGTGACTTTCTGAAATATTCTGCGGCTTTATCAATTTGATTTTGTTTTAAAGCACAAAATCCGACGTTGTAAAACGCTGAAGCGACATCGGTGTAGGTCGGGATATCAATCGCTCGATTAAACATCTTTTCTGCATCTTTGTAATCGCCTTTTTCGCAAAGAAAAGCGCCATAAGCATTATAAAACTCTGGCCGTTTACTATCGATGGAGAGCGCTCGTTTGAAATGTTTTTCTGCACTTTTATATTCTTTAACGCGCTGGAAGTAAATACCGAGCGCATAGTGGACGTTTGGCGACTTGGCGTTGTAGGTTAACGCTTTATCAAGATGGAACTTAGCGCGCTTATAATTTTGCGCGTTGATATAGGTTAATCCCATACCCACTCGCTTTTCTGCTGCATTTTTCTTATCGAAGCCGCCTTTAGGTGGCGCGCTAGTCGAGTTTGAGCCAATATTGTTACGTTGCGTTTCTCGAGTTGTTTGACATGCCGAAACCGACAAAACGATTAAAATTATGGCAAGAGTTCTGATCACGGGAAGCTCCGAGCTAAATTCGTCATTGATTCGACTAGTGCCAAGGCTCAAAAACCTAGAAGCGTTTTATGATACTTGCACAACATCGATTTCTTTTAGACGCCTTTGTTGGCGTTTAGTTCGATCCGCTACCTTACCCACCAATTGACCACACGCAGCATCAATATCATCGCCTCGAGTTCGTCTTGTGACAACCACAAACCCTTTCTTTAGCAGGATCTCACCAAACTTATTGATGTCACGCTGAGTGGATGTTTCATAACGTGTTCTAGGAAACGGATTAAACGGAATTAAGTTTATCTTACTGGGTAAATCTTTCAAGAGTTTAGCGAGTTCGTATGCATGCTCTGGGGTATCGTTCACACCTTTCAGCATCACATATTCGATAGTGACCTTTTTACTCGCCTTCGAATCCTTAATATAGTTTCTTACTGCTGGAAACAGTTTCTCAATAGGATACTTTCGGTTTAAAGGAACCAATTGGCTACGAAGTTCGTTATTCGGCGCATGAAGTGACAAGGCCAAGGCTACGTCAATTCGCCCTAACATCTTCTCCAATCCTGGGACAACCCCCGATGTACTCAAGGTCACTCGTCGTTTTGATAACCCATAAGCAAAGTCATCCATCATCAGCTCCATCGCGCCAACGACATTTTCAAAATTAAGCAACGGTTCGCCCATTCCCATCATGACGACATTGGTAACTTTGCGTTCGCCAGTGGTTTTAATGCTTCCCAAACGCTTAGCAGCCAACCAAACCTGGCCGATGATTTCGCCAATTGACAAATCTCGATTAAACCCTTGTTGGGCGGTAGAGCAAAACGAACAGTCAACCACACAGCCGACTTGCGAAGACACACACAGGGTTCCACGCTCTCCGTCAGGGATAAAAACGGTTTCTACCGCTTGACCATCAGGTGTTTTTAAAGCCCATTTGATGGTTCCATCATCCGAGAGTTGCTCTGTGATGATTTCTGGACCACGAATTTCGGTTGTTTCTTGAAGTTTGGCACGAAGGGCCTTAGAAATGTTGGTCATTTCATCGAAATTATCGACGCCAAACTGGTGGATCCACTTGATGACTTGAGGCGCACGAAAAGGTTTTTCACCGATTTCTTCGAAGAATTTAACCATTCCATCGCGAGTCAGGTCGAGTAAATTTAACTTCTCACTCATTGCACTACCTTTTTGCGATTATATTGTTTTTTACATTTGTGATATTTCCCAGAGGGGAAATATATACCCTCTCCCGTGAGAGAGGGCGATATTTATAGTGTATAAGCTTTAATGCTTAGCACTTCAATCGATTTATCGAGTACGTGGGCAAATTTCTTCTTCAGAGAAGAAATAAGCGATTTCACGTGCAGCAGATTCTGGCGCGTCTGAGCCGTGAACCGCATTTTCGTCGATAGAGTTAGCGAAATCAGCACGTAGTGTACCACGAGCTGCTTCAGCAGGATTAGTCGCTCCCATGATTTCACGGTTAGCTTTAATTGCATTCTCGCCTTCTAACACCTGAACCATTACCGGACCAGAAGTCATAAACGCTACTAAGTCATTGAAAAATGGACGCTCTTTGTGTTCAGCGTAGAAGCCTTCAGCTTTTTCTTGGCTCAAGTGAACCATTTTGCTAGCAACAATTTTTAGACCAGCGCTTTCAAAACGCGCGTAGATTTGACCGATTACGTTTTTAGCAACTGCGTCAGGCTTAACAATAGAAAAAGTACGTTCGATAGCCATCGATTAACTCCAATATAATATTTATAAAAATCAATTAGTTAACTAACTAAAAGGTTGAATTCGGGTGCATCAGCTGATGCTTAAGGGCGCGTATTATACACGTGAAGTATTAAATGGAGTAGCACTGATTGAAAAATAGTCACCGTCGCTCAGGCTAATTAACTTAGACAGCCTTCAATGAGCCATCAAACAAAGTCGATTTTATCTTTTCCCATGGCTTTTTTAACGGCTATGGCTCTGTTTTTGCCAAAGATTATTCGCCACTGGTTGAGGGTTTCTCTGGCGAGTATCTTTCGCTCACTAGGACACCAAAGCGAATGATAAACCGGTTTAATAGTACCCAGTACATCAGGAGAGCGTTCAACAAGTGATTCCGCAAAGTTTTTCGCCGCTTGGTAAGGATCTTCAGCGACTTGAGAAATCAGTTTCAGGTTAAGGGCTTCTTCAGCAGATAAAGTCTCTGCGGTCATTGCTAGCTTCATCGCTTGGTCTACGGGCATATTCTCAGAGAGCGCGATGGTTCCCCCCATATCCGGTATTAGCCCCCAACGAGCCTCCATTATCGACAAAGAGGCGTCAGCGGCCGCGATTCGATAATCACCTCCCAAGGCGATTTGCATACCACCACCCCAGCACTTGCCATGAATAGCCATGATGACTGGTACTCGTAAACGTCGCCAGCCGACCGTCACTCGCTGCGCCAAATTAGCGTTTCCGGGTAACCACTTCCAGAGTAATTTAATGGCATTACCCTTGTTTGTCATCACTGACTTAATGTCGAGGCCCGAACAAAAACTTTGTCCTTCACCATTGACGATTATTACCCTCACATCTTTTCGCTTCTTGAGTATTCGAACGGTTTTATCAATCGCATAAAACATTGGCATATCAAGCGCATTGTGTTTGTCAGGTCGCGAAAAACTGACGGTTGCAATTTTGTTTTCGACGTTAATAACAATTCGATTATCAATATTTTGCATAAGCTGTTCTTAATTGGGTGAGGTCATTCAATCAAATCTGTTTATCGGTAACGGGTAGGATCGGCAATACCGGCGCTTTCAAACGCTGCTTTTCTAATCAAGCAAGAGTCACATTGGCCGCAAGCCAGCCCATGCTCGTCTGCTTGATAGCATGAAACTGTCTGCGAATAATCGACCGCTAAGCTCAAACCCAACTGAATAATTTTAGGTTTAGTTAGATTAATTAGTGGCGTTTCAATTTTGACTCCAGTGCCCTCGATACCCGCTTTGGTCGCCAGATCGGCCATCTTTTGAAACGCTTCAATATATTCCGGGCGACAATCTGGGTAACCTGAATAATCCACTGCGTTAACCCCAGCGAAAATTTTCTCCGCTTCGAGCACCTCCGCCCATGCAAGTGCAATCGATAAAAACACAGTGTTGCGCGCGGGAACATAAGTCGCCGGTATCTCATCTGAGTTGTCGGGGTCATTCTCTGTGGGAACCTCGATACCTTCATCAGTTAAAGCAGAGCCGCCAAATCCACCTAAGTCAAGATTGATAATTCGATGTTCGCTGACTTGGCTTAAATTCGCAACTCGCTTTGCAGCTTCAAGCTCCGAAGAATGCTTTTGACCATACGAAAAACTCAACGCGTAAACATCAAAACCTTTGGACTGTGCAATCGCTAGGCAGGTCGAAGAGTCAAGTCCACCGGAGAGAAGTACGATCGCTTTTGGCGTATTTTTATCGCTCATTAATATATTTTCTTTGCTTTATCGATGGTGCTGCCCGCATCTTAAATAACCTAGAATAGGACATTTGGCCTTAGGTTAACGCATTTCGCAGCATGACAGTAATATTTTATTTTTGTTTTTAAGTGTTCAGATATCCACGTTAAACTTCTATTACCGAACAATAAATAGACTTAGTGTCCAGCCGCATCATCCCATAAAAGTTTGTGCATTTGTAGTTGGAATCTCACCGGCAAGTTATCAGCAATTATCCACTCAGCTAATTCACGCTCGTTAATTTCACCAAAACAAGGGGAGAATATGACATTCGTTTTGTCGGCTAATTGGTACTGGTCCATCTGCATTTTGGCCCAGTCATAATCCTTGCGGCTCATGATCACAAACTTTACTTCATCGGTTTTATTCAAAAAAGCGAGGTTTTCATAGCGATTTTTTGCTAGCTCCCCAGAGTCTGGTGCTTTTAAGTCCATTACCTTAGTGACCCGTTTATCAACTCCGGAAACATCGATCGCTCCACTGGTTTCAATCGACACCGAATATCCCTTGTCACAAAGGATTCTCATTAGTTCTTCGCAGGGCTCTTTTTGTGCAAGCGGCTCGCCTCCGGTTATACAGATGTTTTGGGGATTAAAAGATTCAATCTCCTTAATCAAATCTGCTATCTCGCGATACGCTCCGCCGGTAAACGCGTATTCAGTATCACACCAGACGCACCGCAACGGGCATCCGGTCAGACGGACAAATAATGTCGGTTTTCCGATGGTTGAAGACTCACCTTGCAGCGAGTAAAAAATTTCCGTAATTCTTAGTCGAGACAAAATATTAACACGTCAAAATTGGTTGGTTTTCATACAGAGCGCGGATTTTACATGAGAAACCCTGCCATAGCGAGAGGAACAAGGGCTAAGTGCTAAGGGCTAAGTGCTAAGGGCTAAGGGCTAAGGGCTAAGGGCTAAGGGCTAAGGGCTAAGGGCTAAGCAAATTTTAATCTGCTGGCAGAGTATTCATCGGTCTAAACTGTATCAGCTCAATTCGCTTCAACAAGAAAGGCGCCTTAATTGGCGCCTTGCTAAAAATTTTGGTCTTCATCATTACGGACTTGAGGGTTCGGGGTTTTAGAGTTTCGAAGTTCCTAACCCAATTGATCGCGCATACAACCTAGGCCTTAAAGTTAATCTTGTCTAATTAATGGCCTTTTTGTTTTATGTCCTGTAACCCTTTACGAGCCAGCTGTTGCTGAGCGCCACTGTATTTAGCGACAATCTCGTTATACATCGCCTTGGCTTCTTCCCACTTTTCCTGTCTAACTTTGATTTCAGCCAGCTTTAACATGGCCGCCGACATTTTCGAGGAGTCAGGGAAATCGCTGCGTAAGCGATTAAATTGCTGTTCCGCTTCAGCGAGTTTAGATTGTGCAAAATAAACCTGCCCAATCCAAAAACGAGCATTATCCGAAAAACCTCCCGTCGGATATTTGGTTAAAAATGCCTCAAAACTTTCTACCGCTTTATTGTATTCGCGATTTCTAACCAGTTTGAATGCTTCTTCAAATTCAGTTCTTTCTGTACCACTAGAACCAACAGCTCGCTGAACGCTTTGCGCAGTGGTCGGACTGACGACTGGCGTTTGGGCTGCCGTATTGGCTGATGGTGTTGTCGTCACTGGCGACGATGCTGCAGAGGTTGCCCCTTGCGGAAGTGCACTTAAACGATTTTCGATATCGCGATATAAATCTCGTTGCCGATCTTGGATCTGCTGCAACTTGTAATCGTGCTCTTCAATGATGCCCCGCAATTCTTTCACTTCTTTTTGCAATTCAATAAGTTGCTCACTCATCTGATTTTGCAATAAAGCTTGAGTTTGTTGTTTTTGCTCTAACTGTTGAATACGTTGTTCGAGCGATTGTTGTGATGCGGAGAGAGGTAGAGAGAAGGTGGCGACAAACGCCGCCACCAATAAGGACTTATCCTTCATAGACTAAAACACCACGTCGGTTTTCTTCCCAAGCAGCTTCGTCGTGACCCGGGTTAGCTGGCTTTTCTTCACCATGGCTAACAGTCTTAATTTGAGACGCTTGAACACCGTTTAACATAAGAATTTGTGCAACAGCTTTAGCACGACGCTCGCCGAGAGCCAAGTTGTATGCTGGCGTACCACGCTCGTCACAGTGGCCTTGAACTTCAACAACAACACCCGCATTTTCAGGCTTAGATAAGAACCAAGCGTGTGCTTCAAGTAAAGTACGGCCTTCTGCTTTTACTGTGTCATCATCAAAATCGAAGTATACTGTGCGCGCTTGGCGAGCAGCATCGTTTGCTTCTTTAGCCAGCTCTTCTGGAGATTTAGGCGGTGGAGTTACTACGGTTGGTTGAGTCGGTTCTTGTACAACCGGTACAGTGTCCTGAGATGAAGAATCGTCAGATCCCGCACAAGCGAATAAGAAAGTTGCTGATGCTAGTACGACCAAGCCTTTCCCCAATTTGTTGATAGACATTAGAATGCTCCTATTTATTAGCTATTAATTAAAATTCTGTTATTTTGGTCATTATCAACGATTTTGTTGCCGAAATTCAACGACTTGTTGGCAAAATCGTGATTTTTATTAATTTAAATATGGCGACCAAACAGGCGCCTTAACCTCTCCTTGGCGAGAAGGAAGTCGTGCTTTAAACCTTCCATCAGTCGAAACCACAGATAAAACCTGTCTGCCTCGATACACCGTCGCGTAGATAACCATACTGCCGTTAGGCGCCAGACTGGGAGATTCATCCAAGGATGTCTCAGTTAATGTCTGCATTGCATTGGTTTCCATGTCCTGCACAGCAACGTGAAATATACCATTAGTGCGGTTAATAAGCACCATTGTTTTACCATCGGGCGTTAACGCCGCGCTGGCATTGTAGTTCCCTTCCCAAGTCAACCGAAATGCGCGGTTGCTGGCAAGGTTTTGTTTGTAAATTTGTGGACCACGACCACGATCCGAGGTAAATAGGAGCGATTGACCGTCAGGTGTCCAGCTAGCTTCGGTTTCAATTGAGTTAATACTACGGGTAATTCGTGAAAACCGCTGACTGTTTAGATCTAAAACGTATATCTCCGCGTTACCATCACGAGACAAGGTCAACGCCAATTTGCGACCGTCAGGGGAAAACGAGGGAGCACTGTTTATTCCCTCAAAAGCCGCCACACGGCGACGACTGTTCGTTTTGTAGATATCTTGCATCCAGACTTCCGAACGACCATTTTCAAAGGAAACGTAGGCCATTTTTTGTGCATCAGGCGACCAAGCGGGAGACATTATCGGCTCGTAGCTAGAAAATAAGGTTTGCGGTGCATAGCCGTCTGAGTCAGCAATCATTAATGAGTAAGGCTTCTCGAGAGATTTGTTAACACTTACGTAAGCGATACGAGTCGCAAATGCGCCCTTTTCACCAGTCAGTGCTTCATAGATACGATCAGCGACTTTGTGGGCGTAAAACCGAAGATCTTTTGCCGGGATAATAATCGCCCAGGTGTCAATTCGGTTGCGATTAACATTGACCAACTCGCCATTGCGAACTTCTTGTTCACGCTGAAAGACATCGACCAAGTCGTAACTAATTTTCAATCGCCCATCGGGCTGTTCTTCAATTGAACCAACCGCGACCGCTTCTATCCCCTTCTCTTTCCAAAGTTCAAGGTTGACGTCTTCATAACGATAGACTTCTTGCAACGAGCGGATTTGATTACGCGCCATCGGGTTAAAGCGACCACTTCGTCGTAAATCCGACGAAATAACGGTCGCGACATCTTGAGAGGGTTGTTGGGCGAGGCCTTTCCAAGCAAAAGGAATGACAGCGACCGGCCTCGCGCTGTCGAGACCATCGCTAATAACAAAATCGAGCTTCACCTCTTCCGCTTGAACGGTAAAAGTAAAAAACATCCCTAAAAGTAGGCCACTCACGCGAGCCATAAATTTACTGTTCGTCATTCTCATTTTCTAATTTGAAAGTTCTCGTTCTTAAAACATTAAATACGTCTGGATCCTTTGAAACGGGCAAAGGTTCCGCTCTTAAAATTGCTCGACGACCTGATTCACAGTGTGCCGGAGCCCCATCAATCACCTCTATATTAATAACTAAACCTCCAGGTGAAATCTTGATTCTAAAAGTACATTGACCTATCGACTCAGGCTTAAACCAATTTCGTTCGATCTTACTGCGGATCCGCGTGTTGAAGATATCAACTTCACTCATAACTGCCGCTTGTCTGGCAGCGGCTAACTCAGCAGCTTGCGCTTCCATTGCGGCAGCCATTTCTCGCTCAAGCGCTTCTTGGCGCGCTTTTTCTTCAGCTTCTTTGCGTTTACGTTCTTCTTCTTCCTTTTGTTTACGCTTCCGCTCTGCTTCAGCCTTTCGTTTTCTTTCTTCTTCCGCTTTGCGCTTTCGCTCTGCCTCAGCTTTTTGTTTGCGCTCCTGCTCAGCTTTCTTCTTGCGTTCTTCCTCTTCCTTTTCACGCTTTTTCTTCAGCGCGAGGGCTTTAGACTCCTCTTCCTTACGCTTGCGTTCAGCCTGCTCTCGGCGCTTGCGGGCATTTTCTGCTTTTTGCTCTTCGGCTTCGCGACGCTTTTTTGCTCGCTCCTCAGCACGTTTAAGGTCATCTAAACGTTTTTGTTCTTTACGTTGCTGGTCAACTCGTTGCTTTTTTAGTTGTTCTGCTAACTGCTCCACCCGCTTACTATCAACCGCTTTTGCATTAATCTTCGGCTGATTAGATCCGGTTTGTTCCAGCTCCACTTTTGAAAATTGGTAATTGGTTAACAACAAACCAATCAATCCAATATGGACGACTATTGAGACGATAATGGCGGTATTAAACTTCATTAATAATCTTAATTTGGTAATTTAAACTTCAAAAATAAAGACCTAGAGTAAAGACTTTCGTTTAACTCACTGTTAACGATCAAAAGAGCAACGCGGGTTTCCACAACCCCTTAAACAATGTCCATTCAGCGACTTGCGCTTGGATAACACCATTTATCATCAGTGACTAACTCTCCGGATCGGTCATTAACCCCACTGAATCGATGCCCACTTCCCCTTGCAATAAAACCATTAATTGAACTACTTTGTCGTAAGCGACATTTCTATCGCCATTAATCAGGACCTGAACATTAGGGTTTAACTTACGGTGAGCAAGTACTAACTCAACCAACTCATGTGGCTCTAATGCTTGATCCGAGGAATCGCCAACGGATAAATAATAATTACCACTCGCATCAATACTTGCGATCAACGGCGGTTCTTCATTAGCCGACATTGGTTCTGCACTGACTTCTGGCAGATCGACATTAATACCAGCGGTGATTAATGGCGCGGAAATCATAAAAATCACCAGCAATACCAACATGACATCGATGTAGGGCACGACATTGATTTCCGCCATCGGGCGGCGCTTATTCTTGCGGATTATTGGCGAATGACTCATCAACTAGCCTCTAAGTCGTTGCTAAAAACTACTAAGGTGCAGTTTTGCTGTGCGCTTTACGGTGTAAAATACCTGAGAACTCTTCAACAAAGTTTTCGTATTGAGTCTCGACCTTTTGTACTTTGTGGGTAAAGCGGTTGTAAGCGATTACTGCGGGTATCGCAGCAAACAATCCCATAGCAGTAGCGATTAGCGCCTCGGCGATGCCTGGCGCGACCATTGCGAGAGTCGCTTGCTTCACAGAGCCAAGCGCAATAAATGAATTCATAATTCCCCACACGGTTCCGAATAGGCCAACGTAGGGCGTTGTTGAGCCTACAGTTGCCAAAAACGACAAATGGACTTCAATCTTGTCAATTTCACGTGAATAGGCAACACGCATCGCTCGATGTGTACCATCCATGACTGCTTGCGGCGAAGTACCCACTTGCTTACGTAAGCGAGCGAACTCTCGATATCCAGCCAAGAACAGCAATTCCATACCGGTGGGTTGAGTCTGTCTTGCCGTCAAATCATTGTAAAGCTTACTCAAATCAATACCTGACCAAAAGCGCTCTTCAAACTTGTTGCCCTCGGTAATTGCCGAATTCAGTCCGCGACTTCGCTCAAATATCATCGCCCAGGAAATCACCGACAGCAGCAGCAAAATAATCATCACCAGCTGTACTACAATGCTGGCTTCAAGGAATAAACTTAAAATCGACATATCAGCAGACACGCTGAAACTCCTCCCTAACAACTGCCGGTATGCGGCAGGGTGTAAACGTTTTTAATTGTAAACAGGCAACTTTAATGATTCCTTCGCACAGTAACTTTTGACGGTCACCGCGTCTAAAAAGTTGCTGTTGGAATACTAAACTCACGCCACGCATTTCCGTGATACGAGATACAACTTCTAATTCATCGTTTAATTTAGCTGGGCTAGCGAAATCTACGTTGGCATTTTTAACGACAAAAACAATATCTTCTGCCAGTAATTTAGGCTGGTCTATCCCTAAATGATTGAGCCACTCGCTTCGGGCTCGCTCAAAAAACTTTAAATAGTTTGCGTAGTAAACAACACCACCTGCATCAGTGTCTTCGTAATAGACCCTGATCGGCCAAATAAATTCACTCGACATTAGTTATTTTTTTAACTCGAAAATTGCGGCAAAGCCTCGTTAATCGGGCACTATAGCGAATTGTAACGGAGAATATAACCGTTAAAATGTAAAATTATGGCAATTTTGAGGACTTTGTGAGGAAAACTCGATAAGTTGTTGAATTTTTGCGCTTTTATGAGTGATTTTGTGCTCAAGCCAAGCACACCACTTTTCGGGAAGCCCGCAATTAATTGGTTCTCGGAACTCAACACTAGACTGTCTAATTGTTTGGAAAACTAGTCTGTCTAATTGTTTGTCGTCATTCTCCGTTTCTCGGAGAATGACGCGAGTCGCTAATGCTTATTTATGATTCCGGCACACATACATCTGAGTTTGGCGGACAGTCAGCACCACCTATTGGGATGTACTCGGTGGTGGTTCCATAACGGTTTGAAAAGTCCAATCTCAAATAACCCGTATACTCTCCTTGAATAAACTCCAGTTCATCACTCGAATTTAATTCAGTATTAGTAAGAATTGGATTGCCGGGCGGGTCCGTTAACTCGTTTAGCTGGTAAATACTAACTTCGTCAGCGCCTTCCACATTCGACCACGATATCCAGGTTAAATTGACATCCACGTCATAAAACGCATAGCTGTAACCTAAAATTGGCGGATGCTCATCGATAAACTGCACTGATGTCGCGGTGGTGTCCGTACCAAACTCATTACTTACTGTCGCTGAGAAAACTAGTGGCGATGGTTCGTCAAACTCATAAGTTATCTGTTTATAGACACCTCTACCCAGAATCAATGGCGCAGTGAGAATTTCAGAGTCGATTATGCCTGCTTCGGCGCCTACCCAATAGCCACCAACATAAATTCGGTTGTAGATAATTTCACTGAAACCACCAATTCGGTCAAATACTGGCTCTACCCGTAAGTTGAAATCTTTGATTTCTGGCGGTTGATCGCCGAGAGTTATGCTTGTATTGACGTCTGCACCATTACAGAAAAAGCTGGAACTGCCTTCAGTGTCGCCTTGAGAAACAGTAATGGTGACGTAATAACCTCTCAAGATATTCTGACCGAGTGGCGCCCCAGTGTATGAAAATGCGCGGTCGCTTCTCGATGCAGGCCAACCCGGTCGACTATAGACCACAGAGTAAAGATAATTCTCGCCAACTTCAGCACCGATTAAATCAATACTCAATCGGCAGACATTACTGCCACCAGATCCGCCACTTCCGCCGCCCCCTCCGGAGCCACCTCGGCCTAACCCTGGGGGATTAATATCAGAATTAAAGGTCGTAAAATGACTGGTAGTCGCCTGTAATGAAAGACCATTAGGTGAAAGTGGATCTTCAATCACCTGTCCTTCGCTCTCATATATCCACAAACCGGTTTCAACGTCTAGATACCACAGGGGAATCGTATCTCCATCAACCAAATCCTCATCGGTATATGATTTAGTCGCGTACAAAGGTAGCGTCAATACCGCTAATGCGCTGTCCGCAAGCTGTAATTCTTCGCCATTTTCCTCAAAGGTAATATCAAAAACACCGTAGGAGAAAAGCTGGTCTTGTGGTTCACCGATATCAGAAACGCCATAGAAACTCCCTGGAAATGCTCCTTCTTCAAGCGGATCGCTTATATCGATTGGCGTGATGTAGAGCTCGACTTCACCCGTCACAGTCGAACCGTCAGCACGCAGTAAAGATTCGCCCGGAATTTCGACACCGGTTCCATCTGCACCAGTGAAGCGCCCGCCTCTAAATCCATTAATTAAAATTGGTGTCGCCTTTTCTTTTAGGACTATGACCTTACTTTGCTCAAGCGCAACGCCTTCCATAAAAATATAATTACTGACGTAGCCGTCCTTACTCACTTTGATAACACCGTCCTGTTCATTAGGACGCACTGCCAACTCAACACCTGATTCGCCAGCCTGTTGCTCAATGATTTCAAAGTCAGTGGATCCAATGGTCACATCATCAAGCAAAACACCATTGGTATCGACCACAGACACTTTCATCGCCACTTCTGCTGAAGCAACATTAATAAAATCTGTTTTCGCTTCTACATCGCTACCGTCTGCTGAAACAACAGTGAGCGAAACACTATAGGTACCGGGCGTATTAAAAGTATGTTGCGGATTTTGAGCGCTACTGGTATTGCCATCACCAAACTCCCATTGCCATTCGGTAATCGTTGCAGAACCATTGATTGATCGATCAGTAAAATTCACAACCAAAGGAGCGTCTCCCGATTCGACAGAAGCAGTAAACGCTGCCGTGGGAGCTTCATTAATGTCAACTTCGGCTTCGGGTCCTTCGCCACCAATGTTATTACGAAAGGGATTGCATCCCATAAAACTAACTAGTAAAAAAACGATCGCTGCGCTTTGCAACCAGCGCATCGTTTTCACCTCAAAAAACCAGGTACCCCTGACTGGGTTGTGGCTGTCCATTGTGTTTCTCCTTTGATATGCGAACTATAGATACAGCGCCACAATATCGTCACAGAAAAACACTTGCTTGAAATCTGTTTGAAATAACTTGAGGGAGTTTGAAATCTAATAATTTCAATTAGTTACGATAAATATTAACGGAAACTTTTTAGCTTAATTCAGTTCTAATTCTAAATAAACAACTTCATTCAGCGGGTTAGCGTAGTAAGGTTCTATCCGCTTAAAACCAAGCTTTTCATATAAAGCCAAAGCCGGAACTAACCTTTCTAACGTATCGAGTTGCATCTTTTTGTAACCCAACAAGTGCGCTCTGGCGATAATAGCTTCGGCAAGAAGTCGCCCTGCTGAAAGCCCTTGGGCTTCAGTTCTAACAAACAACCGCTTCATTTCGCAAACCTCACCTTCGATAGGTCTAACAGCCACACAACCGATAATTTTTTCTTGATGCTCGGCCAATAGAATTGCCCCGGTGGGATCGGCATATTTACCAGGCAATTCCGCAAGCTCTTGCTCAAATCCTTGAAAGCATAAATCTTCCCCGAGAAAAGATTGATACTCTCGAAAAAGGTCACGAGCGATTTCTATTTGTTCTTGAGATGTTGCTTCTATAATTTTGGTCATAAAAGGTTGTTAAGAAGTCGAAGGTTTTGCCCATAATATCATGAGGTTTTGAGATACGAAATCGAGAGAAGTGCTGATGGATTTGCTAACTCGATAAAACAAGTGAGTGATACAAGGCTTACCAGCGTTCTCAATTTTGGCAAGCCTGTGAGTATTCATTTAATTTAAGCGATTTAATCAGCGAATTTTTTTCGGCCAGCTAGCTGGCTTTTTCAACAATACCTTGAGCAATCAGGTAATCTTCGTATTTACCTTCAAAATTAAAAATATTGTCGTCCTTCATATCGAGTACTCTTGTTGCAAGCGATGAGACAAATTCGCGGTCATGAGAAACAAAAATCAATGTTCCTTCATAATGCTCTAATGCTAAGTTGAGCGCTTCAATTGACTCCATGTCCATGTGATTTGTTGGCTCATCCATTATCAAAATATTAGGTTGCTGCATAATTAATTTACCAAACATCATGCGGCCTTTTTCCCCACCCGATAATTTAGTCACTGATTTCTTAATATCATCTTGCGAAAAAAGCATTCTACCTAAAATTCCGCGGACAACCTGGTCATCTTCTCCTTCGTTTCGCCATTGGCTCATCCAATCAAACAAATTTATATCTTCAGCAAAGTCCTCGTTATGATCTTGTGCGTAGTACCCAATACTCGCGTTCTCCGACCATTTCACTTCACCTGATTTGGTTGGCATCTCACCTATTAGGGTTTTCAAAAAAGTAGTCTTACCAATTCCATTAGGACCAATTACTGCTACTTTTTCTCCAACTTCTAACATTAAATCAAAATCATTAAATAACATCTCATCGTAACCGTTAGAGACACCTTCCAACTCTAATGCCAATCGATACAGTTTCTTTTCTTGAGTAAAGCGAATAAACGGACTAATTCGACTTGAGGGTTTGACTTCCTCCAACTGAATTTTTTCAATTTGCTTCGCCCTTGATGTGGCTTGTTTTGCTTTAGAAGCATTTGCCGAGAATCGCGAAACAAAAGTTTGTAGCTCCGCGATTTGCGCTTTTTTCTTGGCGTTGTCAGCAAGAAGCCTTTCTCGCGCTTGTGTAGCAGCAGTCATATATTCATCATAGTTACCTGGAAAAAGCCTTAATTCACCGTAATCCAAATCCGCCATGTGCGTACAAACACTATTTAAAAAGTGACGGTCATGGGAAATGATAATCATGGTTGATTGCCGTTGGTTTAGAATCTCTTCCAACCAGCGAATGGTATTAATATCCAAGTTATTTGTCGGCTCATCTAAAAGCATAATATCTGGATCAGCGAACAAGGCTTGCGCCAATAAAACACGTAACTTCCAACCTGGTGCAACTTCGCTCATGAGACCGAAATGTTGCTCGGTCGGTATATCTAAACCGAGCAATAACTCGCCTGCCCGAGACTCTGCGGTATACCCATCCATTTCGGCAAACTTAACTTCAAGATCTGCGACAATCATCCCTTCTTCTTCGCTCATTTCTGGCAAAGCGTATATACGATCACGCTCTTGTTTCACTTCCCAAAGCGCTTTGTGGCCCATGATGACGGTATCAATAACGCTAAACTCCTCAAACGCAAACTGGTCCTGTCCCAATACGCCAATCCGTTCATTGGGATCAGTAATAACATTACCCGCCGATGGCTCTAACGCCCCCGAGAGGATTTTCATGAATGTCGATTTACCGCATCCATTCGCACCAATTAATCCATAGCGATTACCTTCGCCAAATTTAACTGAAATATTTTCAAATAGTGGCTTTGCGCCAAATTGCATCGTGATGTTTGCGGTAGAAATCAAAGTAAACGCCTTTAAATCAAACAGTTAACAATAAAATAGCAGCTACATCTAATCCTGTAGCTTTACGAAAAGGCGCGCATTTTAGCCCAAATTGAGCAACAAGTAACCAATAAAAAACAAAAACCTGTTGACATATAACTATCTAGTGTATCACTATATTAATACACAGATAATACACTGACGATTTATCGTGCAAGATTGATAACCGTTCGATTTGATGCCGTTGGCTTTATAGTCGCTCGATTTGCAGCAATCAGAAACAGTAGACACTCTGTGGTCATCACTGGAAGGTGTATTTGAAAGTTTCAGTTTTATAGGTTGAGTTGTGACGGAATCATCGTTTGTTAATTTGTTTTCTTTAAACACCAGTTCAGGTATTCCCATCTACCGACAACTGATCGATCAGATTAAACAATCTATCCGCATGGGCTTGCTCAAAGCCGATGATCAATTGCCGTCAGTCAGGCATCTCGCAAGTGCTTTAAAAATTAATCCAATGACAATTTCAAAAGCTTTTGCCCAACTCGAGTTAGAGGGGGTATTAATCCGCAAGCGAGGCGTTGGGATGCTAGTTGCTCCTCAGCAATCAGGCGAGCCAATCGACAAAATCATCGAATTACCTTTAGTGGAGTTTATCAATCAAGCTCGTACCAAAGGTTATGACGACGAAGCAATTATCACCCTTGTCCAACAATACCTGTCGTTAAATCAAGAAGGTTAAAATTATGAGTTCTCCGATCCTTTCTGTAACAAACTTTAGCAAATCTTACGCTGATGCCAAAGTTTTAGATTCACTTAATTTTGAAATTAATCAAGGCGATATTGTGGCGCTACTTGGGCGTAACGGTGCAGGCAAAAGTACCCTATTGGAGTCCATTATGAATTTAAGAAATGGCGACCAAGGGCAAGTTCTTTTATGGGGAAATAAGTGGGATAATTTAAGCCAAGCGCAAAGAGAAAAAATTAGTTTTGTTGCTCAAGAAACAGCTGGGTTTGAGTGGATGAAAGTCGATGATTTTCTGACGTATCTTGGTGGGTTCTTTCCTTCTTGGGATGCTAACTATTGTCAAAAACTCGTGCATAAATGGAATTTAGATCCAAAGCAGCGAGTCGGCGATTTATCGGGCGGACAATCACAAATCTTACATGTTATTCAAGCGCTTTCAGTAAAACCTGACTTGATGATTCTCGATGAGCCTGTCGCCCATTTAGATCCGAATATCCGCAGACAGTTTCTCGGCGAACTGGTGGAACTAACTTGCGAAATTGGTTCAACGGTAATCTTTTCAAGTCACATAGTTTCCGACTTAGAACGAGTTGCCAACAAAGTGGCCTTGCTCATGAATGGAGAAATCCAACACTACTATGATGTAGAAGAGCTCAAAGCCTCAATTGCTCATGTCAAGATTTCGACGGAAGCTCCGTTGCAACAAACCGAAGAATTTAGTTCGCTGATTAACTGGACGCCTATCGCTGGTGGCGCCACTGCGACGATTGCTACACCAATGAAGCAAACGCTTGACGAGTTCAAAAATAATCATTCAGCTCACATAGAGATCATTCCGATGTCACTAGAGGATTGGTATTTAGAGGTGTGTCATGCAACAGATTAAACGAACCATTGGTTTCTACTTTTCCCACTCTTATGTGACGCTAATTTCAATCATATTGCTTGCAGCGACATTAATGCCAATGCAAATTATTTTGCCCGGTAACTCAGGTGAACCTGAGCGAATTCTATCGTTCTTATTAATGAGTAGTTGTGTGATTGGCTCATTTATCGGCATATACTTTGCCGGTGGAATGCTTAAGCTAAAACAGCATTATCTATGGGCAATTAACCCTTATTATCGAAACGTGTTAATTAGTGCATTTTTGATTTTAGTCATAGTTTACTCTGCAATTCAAGCATCTGTAATGTCGATCAATTTACCGCGACTCCATTTGTTATTGTTCACTCCCTTCTGTGCGGCGATGTTTAGCGCGTTTACGGTTTTAGGGAAGTCTTTATTGCATAAAACTTTAATTCCGTCAGCACCAATTTTGCTTGGACTCACAGTTAAACTTGGTGTTCCGCCAAATGTGATTTTGCTGCTGATTATCGGCGCGTCGGTTGGTTTGGTTTATTACTTATTTGAAGTCGATAGAGATAAAGTAAAGACAGCCAAAGAAACTCTGCAAGCAGTGGGCATTGGTGAATCCGCAACTTTGCCTCCTATCGTTGCTAAGATTAATCACGCCATCGGGCGGCATTTGACACCGATGATTAAAAAGTCAAGAAAAGATGTTAGCTGGGCGATTTGTTTACCTTATTTTAAACTAGGCTTAGTTCCGCTCACCTACTTAGTATTCATCATTCCACTCTCACTCATGGGCGACAATGAAAAGTCAATTCTTGAAGTTTTTACTGTAATGATGACCGCCTCAACGCTAATTTCATTAATTGGTGAATCTCGGAAATTAATGCCACAGATTAAACCAGTTGCTCATACATTTATCGGCCCAGGACAAATAGATTTGAAGAATCGTATCCTTCGTGCTGTTGACTTTTTGATCGTAAAAAACTGTACCATTCTGGTTGCTTCGGTCATAGTGTTAGCCGAGCTATTGAGCATTGAATACAACTTCAAGTTGATTGTTCTCCAATCTATCCTAGTGGTTGGAGTCGGACTCGCTTTCTCTCCGGGATTCTTAAGTTTACGCTGGATAAACGTTTCTCTTGTTTTAGTGACTGCCCTGGCATCATACGCAGGCGTAATTATATTAGCCGGAATTTGGTTGAGTAATACGCCTTCTGACCAATGGTTTTCTCTTCCTGCTTTCATTTACGTTGGTAGTCTTATCGCATTAAGACTGATAAGCAAAACCTATTTTGCTAAATTGCCAATGGAAAGCCTACTAAAGGTTAAATGAACGGAGGCAAACATGGCGCAGGTTATTTTTGGAATTGCCATCATTTTGACACTCGCTAAAACAAGCTTTTCCTTACCTGGTTCAATATCAGAATTTTTGTTTTTCCATAATGCACAGAGTTTGTTATTTACAGAGAAAGGGGTCGCCATTTCTGTCGCGACGATTGTCTTCATAGTGCTCATGACAATCGTCATGTCATTTCTTTTAGTGTTTTATTGGCGTGCTTTACTGCGCAGTCGGTTTTCTCATAAAATCTAGCGGCCAATTCGCAGAAACTAGTCGTTCGGCAGTCATATTAGTGACCTTTCATTAGGACTGCCATCAATTAGCAGAACTGAAACTAACGGCGAAACTAAGCCTGGGTAATTTTAGGGCTCACGCGATCGGGTCTTTATCGCCACCTTTCCACGACCTTATTTATGTCGTCTTCGTTGTATTTCCCTCCTTGTATTTCTTTCCTTGCATTTCCTTCCTTGTAAATGCCTCTTTGAACAATCCTCATTGTTTGGCCTTCATTCCCAACCTCAATTGTTTAACTATTGAACAATCAGATTATTTCACAGCCATAATCCCAATAAAGTCTCTGACTATTCTTCCTAAAACAGGTAATATTCCCTTTAGTTTGTATTCATTCAAGAGAAGTCTATGTCGTCATTTAGTATCGAAGCCTTGGAGGCTTGCTTTTCCCAACCCAATATTAGCGAATCGTTTTGCAGCATGCACGAGTGCTTGGGCTTGGTAGCTGCCGTTGCTTCGAGCCCTGATAACATCGGTGCAAATGAATGGATTGAGCAAATCAAACGCTCTCCCAAAACCACATTAAAATTTGACAATGATGAACAGCTTAAAGAATTCACCCAAAACATGGTTGCTTGGTGGCAATACTGTACGACTTTCTTTGATCATGGACATCAACTTGTACTTCCGAACACCATAACACTCGATGAAAATCAACAAGCAAATCAGTCACTCATCGATTTTGCTACTGGTTACCTCCGCGGCTATAGTTGGCTATCTGCAACTTGGCAAGCCGTGCTGCCGGAAGAGGAAACCGAGGCAACCCGAAGCCTGGTTGTTTTAAATTTAATATTGAGCCGATTTATCAATGAAGAAGCTGTCGCAAAATCTGAGCCGGAGTTTTACGCACAGCTACCCAATCTGAGCGAATGTTTTAAAGCACTACCCAGTTTACTTTCCGCCGTAGGTATGCTGGGAAAAGATATGGCACAGAACTCGAGTACAGAAAGCACTGAACAGAAAATCGAGTCGAGTATTAATCAGCTCAAGAATATCGGGAGAAATGATCCTTGTCCCTGTGGTAGTGGGAAGAAATTCAAAAAATGTTGTCTTCATTAAAAGCGATCGAGGTGTGGTATTACGACACCCCAAATAAGTTTAC
Source organism: Aliikangiella marina (assembly GCF_007004765.1). Taxonomy (GTDB): domain Bacteria; phylum Pseudomonadota; class Gammaproteobacteria; order Enterobacterales; family Kangiellaceae; genus Aliikangiella; species Aliikangiella marina. The sequence goes on along the minus strand of NZ_VIKR01000002.1, from coordinate 647,213 downwards.
GATGGTGACCAACCTCTGGAGAAAAATATAGTGAGCAAAAAGAGACAAAATTGTTTGAGAGCTTTATTTATGGCTTCTATGGCAAGCTTAACCGCTTTATTATTCACTAATAGTCTCGCCGCCAATGAAAACGCCGCGGAACAGTTAATCAATCGCTTTGAACTTCGCGAAAGCGAACTGGCATCACGCGACATGCCGGGCTGGAGAGCGCCTAAAAGCGTTCTCTTTTGGGGGAGTGATTCTGATCTTGCCGGGTTAAAAAAGGAATTCCCTGAGCTGACTTTTCAAGCGACATCAAGCATTGAAGATGCAAAACAGAAACTGAAGGTTGCCGATGTATTTATTGGCTTCTGTATTCCTGGAGCATTTGATAAGGACTTAAATATTAGTTGGCTCCAATCAATGGGTGTCGGTGTCGAAGGATGCGTTAACTCACCAGCAATTCAAAATGCAAATATGATACTGACAAATACTAAACGCCTATCCTCTCCCGAAATTGCTGAACACTCCATTGCATTAATGTTTGCATTAGTCAGACGTCTCGATCAATACGCAGCAAGTCAAGCTAAGCAGACTTGGGATCGTGGTCTTGCGCCAGGAGTTGATCAAATTTGGGAAATTGAAGGACGAACCATGTTGGTCGTCGGCTTAGGCGGTATCGGTAGTGAAACCGCGAAAAGAGCCAAAGGCCTTGGCATGAAAGTAATCGCGACACGAAATAGTAGCAGAAAAGGACCTGCTTATGTTGACTATGTGGGGTTATCAAATGAATTAATGACTCTTGCTTCAAAAGCAGATGTTATCGTCAACACAGTGCCGTTAACAGACAAAACAACCGGTTTATTCGATCGACAGTTTTTTAAAGCAATGAAACCATCAGCTTACTTTATCAATATTGCTCGAGGAAGGAGTGTCGTAACAAGTGATTTACTCGCAGCACTTGAGGCTGGAGAGCTCGCTGGCGCGGGGCTCGATGTAACCGATCCTGAACCTTTACCGGCGGATCATCCGTTATGGAAACAAGAGCGAGTTATAATTACTCCCCATGTTGCTTATCGTTCTGAAAAGTTACGTCAACGAGTTATGACACTTGCAAAAGAGAACTTACACCGATACATTCGAGGTGATAGGTTAATTTCAATCGTTGATTTGGACAAAGGCTATTAATGATAGAGCCTCAATCTCAGGCACTCTTGGAGAATATATGAATACCAAAGTTTTATTAATTATCTCGCTTTTTTCTTCCTCAATATTAATGGCATGCCAACAAAAAGTTGAATCGACTTCACCGGAAAATTCGTCGACAGCCGAAACAAATGCGTCAACATCGGCAACTTATAAAAAGGAAGAGAAAGAAAACAACATAGAGGAAGCGAATGTGAAAAATATCCTCCCTTATAAAGGAACGATCCAGTACGTTGACTTGGAAGGTGGTTTTTTTGGTATCACCACAGATAAAGGGACTAAATTATTACCGATGGGCTTACCAAAAGAATATTTACAACACGGCGCAATCATTGAATTTTCTGGGGAAAAAGATGAAGACGTCATGACTATTCAACAATGGGGCACCCCATTTAAGATCAAAGACATCAAATTGGTTAAGCCTGGTAAGCCAGTGAATCGTGGCGGTAAACATGAATTGATGTAATGTCGGTTTATCAATGAATAATAATTTACTAAAAGATTGGGACAAAGTGTCGCAATCTTTTGCGATTAAAGCTTCACTTGATGAAGTTATCACCATCAATTCAGGACTCATCAACGATTCATTTAGAGTTCAAGATGGGCATCAATCATTTATATTACAGAGACTCAATACTCAAGTTTTCACTCAACCATTTGCAATTCAGGAAAATTTTGATCGTGTTTCAATCCATCTAATGCAGTCAGGCTATCCATATTCTGGATTACAATCCGTTAAAACCCTTAATGGTGATTCAATTATTGAAATTAATAACCGCCTTTGGCGGATGATGCCTTTTATTGAGAATTCAATAACGCTTGAAAAGATCGAGTCTCCTGAGCAAGCGCATGATGCTGCGAAAATGATCGGACTTTTTGATTTACATTTAGGCGATCTAAATCCGGATGACTTTCACACCACCATCCCTGATTTTCACAACCTCAGCAAACGTCTGGAGCGCTTTAAAAAAGTCCTGAGGGTCGATTTACTTAACCGTCGAAGATTTTGTGCTCGGGAGATTGAGTTAATCGAGCGTTTCACTTGGCTAGGTGAGTGGCAGTCCTCAAATCTGGCAAACGGAAATCTTAGAATAAAAGTGACCCACAATGATACCAAAATTACCAATCAGCTGTTTGATCGGCAAACAAAGAAACCCAAAGCACTCATCGACTGGGATACAATAATGCCAGGATGTTGGCTCTATGATTATGCTGACATGGTTCGCTCATTTACGCCTTCTTCTCGTGAAGACAGCAATGATTTAAAACATCAATATCTTGACACTGAAATTTTTAAAGCAACCTCACAAGGTTATCTGAATGCAACTCACACTCACTTAAGCGAGTTTGAAAAAAGTCATATGGTGACCGCAGTTCAACTCATTTACTATATGCTTGGCATTAGGTTCTTAACCGACTTTTTAGAAGGTGATAACTACTTTAAAACTGATTACGAGGATCACAACCTAATCCGTTGTCGCAATCAGTTTAATTATCTTGAACAACTATCTAAAGATTTGAGCTATTGGCAGGCGCTCGCTAAAGAAGCCTAAGTAGAAAAATCACATGTCGACCGTGAATTCACTTTCGACAGTAAATTTATTTTCGATGATAACCTTATAATCGACATTAACTTAACTATTGAAGATAGCTCACATATCGCCAATAAAAAGGATTCCACATGTCAAATATTACTGATAGTTCAAAAAAAACTGATCGTCCTAAAACAGTTGAGCAGTCGAGTCTAAATATTGAAGGGAGTTGTCACTGTAAAAAAATCCAATATACAGCGCTAATCGATTTAAATAGAGTTCGAATATGCCATTGCAATGATTGCCAAGTGACTTCTGGCAGCGCTTTTCGAATCAACCTTCCCACCCTAAAGTCAGACTTTCAATTAGTTTGCGGTGAGCTCAAAACTTATATAAAAATAGCCGAAAGTGGTAATCAACGAGCCCTCTGCTTCTGTGACAATTGTGGCACACAAATTTATTCAACGGCAGTTAATGATGCGGCTGAATTCAATCTAAGAGTGGGTACAATCAAACAACGCCAGAAACTCGTCCCCCAATCGGATCAATGGGGTTCAGAAGCGTTACCCTGGACTCGCGATATAATGGATAAGTGCCGCTTAATTTAGAGACTTTTATTTTTTTAATCAATCACTCATCAAATAAGTCGTTATTGATTGGTTTATAACCAAAGTGTTGATAGGCTAATTTAGTCGCAACGCGTCCACGGGGAGTACGATGTAAAAAACCTTGTTGGATCAAAAAAGGCTCTAACACGTCATCAATTGTATCTCGCTCTTCTCCTATTGCGGCTGCAATAGAATCAAGCCCTACCGGACCACCGTCAAACTTATTAATAATCGCCAGAATCAACTTACGATCCATATTGTCGAACCCTTTGTCATCCACATCGAGCAAGTTAAGCGCCATATCAGAAATCTCTTGGGTTATTTTCCCGTCTGATTTCACCTCAGCATAATCACGCACTCGCCTTAACAAACGATTTGCTATTCTTGGCGTTCCTCGAGATCGCCGCGCTATTTCTTTTGCACCATTGGTATCGATGGGCAAGCCAATGATATTGGCGGAGCGTTCGACTATCGAGGTAAGATCACCAATTTCATAGAACTCCAGTCGCTGAACAATACCAAAACGATCCCGCAACGGTGACGTCAACAAGCCCGCTCGAGTTGTCGCGCCAACCAATGTGAAAGGGGGTAAATCAAGCTTAATCGAGCGTGCCGCAGGGCCCTCCCCTATCATGATATCCAACTGGTAATCTTCCATAGCCGGATAAAGGATTTCTTCAACCATCGGACTCAAACGATGGATTTCATCGATAAACAGAACATCGTTTTCTTCGAGATTGGTCAAAAGAGCGGCTAAATCGCCGGCTTTTTCTAAAACCGGGCCTGAGGTATGCCGAATATTGACCCCCATTTCATTAGCGATGATATTGGCTAAAGTCGTCTTTCCAAGCCCTGGCGGCCCAAATATTAACGTATGATCGAGCGCGTCTTGTCGGTTTCGCGCTGCTTGAAAAGCAATCTCCATTTGCTCACGAACCTTAGGCTGACCGACATAGTCAGTAAGCTTTTTAGGCCGAATCGCTCGGTCGACTTGCTCTTCCGTTCCTTGGCTGGAAGCACTAATAATCCGATCTGTCTCAATCATGTTTTAGCCGCGTGTTAGGGAATGGGATCATTACAAACATAAACAGGTGTTTATTTGAGTAGTATATTACCCCAATTTGATAATATTAGGGAATCAAATTCAAGGAATTTTATGCTGAGAATCAGTTAACTCTATGGTTCTGCCTATCTGCTCCAAGCAGACTTACTCAGAGAATATCAGTTATGAGTTGAAAATCTCAGCATCCAGTTGCACAATGGATAAGCAGCTCGTCGATATTTCACATTCAACAAGCCGAGCTATCTATAACAATTTCAACAATTATATTTGGGACTAGCAAGGACAACAATGGAAACCAAAGCAGCTGTCGCCTTTGAGGCGGGTAAACCTCTATCAATCGAAACGGTATCTCTCGATGGTCCATCTGCGGGAGAATGTTTGGTCGAAATAAAAGCGACGGGAATTTGCCATACTGACGAGTTCACACTCTCCGGCGCTGATCCAGAGGGGTTATTTCCCGCGATATTAGGCCATGAAGGTGCAGGCATAGTGAGAGAAGTTGGTCCTGGTGTCACCAGTTTAAAACCAGGTGATCATGTTATTCCACTTTACACCCCTGAATGTCGCCAATGTGAGTATTGTCTCTCAGGGAAGACTAATTTATGCCAGGCAATTCGTGAAACTCAAGGCCAAGGTCTAATGCCCGATGGCACCTCTCGTTTTTCACTAAACGGCGAAAAAATCTTTCATTACATGGGTACTTCAACCTTTGCTAATTTCACTGTCGTACCAGAAATCGCGCTAGCCAAAATACGTCAGGACGCCCCATTTGATAAAGTTTGTTATATCGGTTGTGGGGTAACAACCGGAATCGGCGCAGTTATCAACACCGCTAAAGTTCAACCTGGGGATAATGTTATAGTTTTTGGTTTAGGTGGTATCGGGCTTAATGTAATTCAAGGTGCTCGAATGGTCGGAGCAAATATGATAGTTGGCGTCGATACAAACCCCGACAAAAAAGTCATGGCCGAGAAATTTGGCATGACTCACTTCGTGAATCCCAAAGAAGTCGAAGGCGATTTAGTGCCCTACTTAGTCGACTTAACCAAAGGCGGGGCCGATCACTCATTCGAGTGTATCGGTAATGTGGATGTGATGCGCGATGCCTTAGAGTGCTGCCATAAAGGATGGGGAGAGAGTACTATCATAGGCGTCGCTGGTGCTGGTCAAGAAATAAAAACTCGCCCCTTCCAATTAGTCACCGGTCGCGTGTGGCGCGGAAGCGCGTTTGGTGGCGCAAAAGGGAGAACTGATGTACCGAAAATCGTTGACTGGTACATGCAAGGAAAAATTAATATTGATGATTTAATCACCCATACTATGCCGCTTGAAGAAATCAATACGGCTTTCGATTTGATGCATGCAGGAAAAAGCATTCGTAGTGTCGTATTATACGATTAATGAATGAGTAACTGGCTCGAAGGAACGATTGTTTAATCATGCAAATAACTAAAAAAACCGAGAATAAATGCTTTGCCGGTAGCCAAGCGGTTTATCAACATAACTCGATTGTCACTCGATGTGAAATGGCGTTTAGTGTTTATATTCCACAAATCGCTTGGACTCATAAAAGACCGGCAATTATATATTTATCGGGGTTAACGTGTACCCACGAAAACGTCACTACCAAAGCCGGCTTCCAGCGTTATGCGCAAGAACTGGGTTTGATTATTGTTTGTCCAGATACATCTCCTCGCGGCACAAACTTCCCAGAAGAACACGATAGTTATGACTTTGGCAGTGGAGCGGGCTTTTATCTCAATGCCACTCAAAAACCTTGGTCCGCCAACTACAGAATGTATGACTATATTAGTAAAGAACTACCCGATATCATCAGCCACAACTTTCCGGTAGTAACGCCTCATTTTGGTCTAATGGGACACTCCATGGGAGGACACGGAGCATTGACTATCGGATTGAGAAACCCAGATATTTTTCCTTCCGTTTCTGCTTTTTCACCGATCGTTGCCCCTTCGCAATGCCCCTGGGGCCAAAAAGCCTTCACCGGATACCTAGGCGACGATCACAACGAGTGGCAACGATATGACGCAACTGAGTTAATGAAAAACGGGTGTAAATCACCCTCTAAAATACTTATCGACCAAGGGACCAGTGATGAGTTTCTTGAAGAACAGTTAAAACCAGATTTATTTTTAAAAGCCTGCAGAGAAAAAGGGCAAGATATCGAGCTTCGCATGCAAGAAGGTTACGACCATAGCTATTACTTTATCAGCAGTTTTATTGGCGATCATTTATTGTTTCATGAGGATAATTTGGCAGCACAATGAATATTTATTGGGTTGAATCATGCGACCATTGTGAGGATTGGTTTGTTGCGGCCAGTGATGCAGAACAAGCAGTTCAGTATTTTGCTGAATATTTGGGTTACGACATTTTCGAAGATAAAGTAATGACAACACTGGTTTGTGAAGATCAATCTTTAATGACTGTACCCGGACCACATTTTTTAGACAACCGAGAAATTTTATCTTCTGGTGGTGAGTTTATTGACTTTCATGACCAAGACATTTTAGAACATGTCCCACAAGAAACGGCGCAATTAGTTGGCGGAGAAACTCGGATTGTTCGCTATGGTAAAAACGTGTTCATGGAAGGCAATGTTTTAAGAGTTGCACTTCAAATGGAAGGTAAGTTACCAAAGTCCTAACAAATTTTTAGTCCTTTGATGAACGCGAGAGTCTAAAACCAGAGCAATCATCAAAAAACGCAATTTCAAAATATCGAAGTAAATTATCAAAGAAAAATTTCGAACTAAAAATTCGAACTAAAAGCAACGCATTAACAATACTACAAACACAGCATAACACTAATGCAAAAGCCGTAAGATATTAACGATTTACTTGATTGGTTTGATAGGTAACACGACCAACATAATAAACTCCAGAGGCTGACAATGAGTAAGCAATATTATTGTTTTCTTTCCACACTCTTTTCCATCATTACTCTTTTATTGTTGTTGAGTTCGTCGGCAATTGCAGCGCAGCCAAAACTATGTACATCAGAGGCATATCGTCAATTTGACTTTTGGCTAGGCGATTGGCAAGTGAAAGATGCCAAGGGAAATGCAGTTGGCGAAAATAAAATCTACGCTATCTTGGGCGGCTGTGCAATTTCTGAAAATTGGCTCAGCGCCAGAGGTAACAAAGGTAAAAGTTATAACTTTTACGACCGTGCTGAAAAAAAATGGCATCAAACTTGGATAGATCAAAGTGGCAATCCGCTTTATCTTGATGGCAAGTATGCAGCGGGAAAGATGATTCTATCAGGTGTTCGACCTAACAAAGAAGGTAAAAGTATTCTTCACCGAATTACATGGACACCATTAAAAGACGGACGAGTAAAGCAACACTGGCAAAGCTCTGCTGATAACGGAAAAACATGGGCTGATGCTTTTGTCGGTTTTTATAGCAAGAAACAAGTTGCAAACGATGAGCTTTCGGATTAGCTCAACGTCATTGGGATAAACCAAATACCATTCGAACATTGGCGCTCACCAATGACTTGGAAACCGATTTTTTCGTAAAACTTCACAGCAAAACTCGAAGACTTTACTGAAAACTGCACTGGATTATTATCGTCGAGCGTAAGTTGATTGAGTACCTCACGCCAAAGACGTTTTGCAACACCTCGTTTTCGGAATGTCGCATCAACAAATAGTTGACTAATTTGCATTTTTTCTAAAACCGATATTAACCCAATGATTGTTCCATCAACCTCACAAACCCAAGTGATATAATTGGGCTGACTAAAGCGCTGCCTGATTTTTTCGACGGTGTTGTACTCACAACTAAATTGCCAACCTACCTCAGTGAAATCGACTAACTTGAAGGGTAGCGCGACTCGATAGATCAGTTCAGCAATCTGTTGAGAATCGGAGATTTTAGCTTCACGAAAAACCATCTTGTTTAACCTATCAAAAAGCGTCAATACTCAAACGCTATTCTTTGCAAGTGAATCATCACAAAAGTTCGAAAATCGCAAATACCAATTGCCAGTTAATTTTCAAAATATCCTAATGTGGATAGCGTATTCACGATCAAGGTTAACCCTTCTAACGCCCCTAATTTGACACTCAATCCTCCATTTGGGACATCAAAATCTCTGGGATTTATGCGGATTAATTTTCCCGGTTGAGACTCACTAAAATATCTTACGGTCGCAACGCTCTCTCCCGCACCTAATTCGATGATAACTGGGCTCTGCATTTGTTGAATATTTTTGGTCATTTTAGCTCTTTGGGAGTCGGCTCTTTCGCTTTGCCAATTGAAGTCATCAAACATCAAAATATTGGGCCTTGCAAACTCTCGACAGTATGGACAAGTTGGAAGCTCACTAACGGCTAGACAATGCACATCATCAGTTTCAATTATCAAGCTATCAGCTGACCAAATATTTGGCCGACAAGATTCAGCGCATTGCAAATGATGAATCGAACCATGACATTCATAAATTTTGTTTTCGTTAAACCCTGCTTTTTGGAATTGACCATCGACATTGCTAGTAAAAACTTGAAAACCGTTGGGCATTCGGTCAGCAATTTGCTTAAGGATATGAAACCCTTCATGAGGTATCGTTTTGCGGTAGAGATTTAATCGGTGGCCGTAAAAACCCCATGCAAGCTTTGGGCTCATACTAAAAGCCAATGGATTGGCAATTTCGGTAAACTCCAATCCCGCCTCAGCAAGTGCAGGATAAGCTTTCCAAAATCCTTGCTGCCCGCGAAAATCAGGCAATCCCGAATCGACACCCAAGCCAGCACCTGCAGCTATAATTAAACCATCAGCCTGAATAATCGCGTTGGCCGCTTCGCCGATTACTCGCGTATCTACTTTAGTCAAAGTTATTATTCGCTCTTAAAATTCTTTTGATTATCTACTTTTCAATGGTCGTCGAGTAATTTGTCGATTTCTTCGGAAAAACCAAAATAACTCATGTCCCTAATACGCATGGGGTAGAGTACACCATTCAAGTGATCACATTCATGCTGGACAACAGTAGCATGAAAACCGGTCGCTTCACGATCGACGACGTCACCAAATTGGTTAAATCCTGAATAATTAATGTGATTAGGTCTTTCCACTAAGCCGCGCATACCAGGAACACTCAAACACCCTTCCCAATAAGCCGAGCGAACATTGGACAATATGGTAATCGAGGGATTGATTAATATCGTGAACGGAACGGGCTCAGCATCAGGATACCTGGGGTTGCTTTGAACGCCAAACATAACGACTTGCTTGAGGACTCCTATTTGAGGAGCGGCGATCCCCGCACCATTGGCGGCTTCCATTGTGTCCTTTAGATCGACTATTAAATCACTCAATTCTTGGGTCGCAAACTCAGTAACGGGCTCACTGGCTTGTTGAAGCAGTGGATTGCCCATTTTTAGAATATCCCGTACCGCCATCTGAATCGTTTAGCCACTTTTTGTTCTACCTTGCGTTTTTTAAATGTACCAAAATTACTCAATTTATACACAGTAACTTCATATCTAGTGACAATATTTATCTAATAGATAGTGATATCTACCGGTAATATTTGCTACATTAGCCGAATGATTGAATGACCATTAATTCTCGGGAAGTTAAAGGATACCCATTCGCTCTATGCTCATTAAAACGATTCCATATGCTATGGCTGCTACTGCAGGCTTTATTGTTGCCTATGTCATTTTTGGCCAACCAAAAACTGAACCACAAAACCCGCTCCCTGAGCGAATCCCAACCATCACTAAACCAGAAACAGCTTCTGACTCGACAGCTTTCGATCGACCCATACAAGTTCCATCACCATCAAACCTTGAACAAAGTCAATCTGAACTGGAACAATTAAGACGATTAGTCGACACGCAAGCTTCCAAAATAAACTCGCTCGAAGCAGCGCTGGAGCAATATGCGACAAAGGAAAGTGCTGAATCTGATAGCCCTCCCAAAGGCTTGGAGACAATTAGCATGGATGACTTTGAAAATCGCATGAAAGGCTCCTTCAGAAATCGATTTAAAGGTGTTGCTATTGAGCTTAAGCCGGAGCAAATCAAAGAGTTCAATCGTATGTTTGATGCCAATTCACAAAAAAGTGAGTGGGGAGTAGAGTACGAAAATCGAATTACTAATTTCATCGCAAATAGCGATCCGAACGGTCTTCATTTTATCGAAGAAGTGAACTGTATCAATCATATGTGTCGACTAAAAGTACAGTCAAGTGAGGCAGCAGATTGGCAAAACCTTTATTCAAATATGACCAATGAGAATTGGTTCAATAGTATGACATTGGTGGAAAAATCAGATATTCCTGGAATGCATATTTATTATATTCCCAAACCACAAGAGATGTGATTCACACAAGATATAACACTCACCATGATTAGTTTATTAATGCAGGGACAAGTTGAACTCTTCACTATGCAATAATTGCCATAGTGATTTCTTTGTCTTTCCACGAGTTTGGTCACGCTTGGACAGCGAAAAAGTTTGGCGACAATACCGCTGAGCGAATGGGACGTTTGACATTAAATCCTGTTGCTCATATCGATCCCATGGGATTGCTGATGGTTGCGATTATTGGCTTTGGGTATGCGAAACCAGTACCCACCGATCCTCGAAACTTTAACTCTCCACAAGCCTCGCTTTGGATAAGTGCAGCAGGACCGGCAATGAATCTCATTCTTGCGATTCTATGTATCAACGTTTTTGCGCTCGCGGCTACTAATGACTTAGGGCTATTGAGCTCGCAAGGCGGGTTACTGTTTTTTCAGTATATGGCGTTTATTAACTTACTATTGATGCTTTTCAATTTACTGCCCATCGGTCCACTAGATGGACACTACATCCTTCCCTACTTCTTATCGAGAGACTTAGCCTATAAATATGTTCGATGGAATCACGCCTACGGCGCAATGGTCTTGTTTGGACTCATTATGCTTAGTTTGGTGGGCCTACCCATTTTCTCTTTTTTAATGGGCGTAGCGAACACTATTACTCAGTATCTAATTATCGTTTAACACTGTCTCGAGAATTTCGTCGGTTGTTGTAACTTCGCAAAACTCTTTATGTAAACTTGACAGGTGTATCCGATGGATATCATCTGCAGAAATGTTGTTTCCATTGATATCTAGTCGATTGAAAGTCGCTGTTGCATCGGCTGGCAAGGAAACTTTATATCCCAGATTGCCTGCCATTCTGGTCGTCGTCGACACACAGTGGTCGGTGGTTAATCCGACAATAACCAGCTCGCCAATATTTTTACTGCGTAGATGTTCATCGAGCCCAGTTCCAATAAACGCACTATTGACACTTTTGTCGAATGTTTGTTCACCGTCTAGCGGCACAGCGGCTTCTTTAAATTCGTTTCCAACAGAACCGGGCCTGAGCGGTGAATTCGGTTCTGTCGAACAATGGCGGACATGAATTACGGGGAGCTGGAGGCGTCGCCAAGATTTGAGCAACCGAGCAATATGACTTTCAGCCTCCAGGTTGTTCCGAGTCCCCCAATACGGGTCATCAAACCCCTTTTGAACATCAATAATTAATAAAGCCGGTCTCATAACTTACCTTGAATTTGATTACCACAAAATAAGGACTCTAAACCGAAGCACTGTTCGCATCAAGTCCTTATCTTTGCTAGTAAACCGATTATATGCAGCGGCCATTGACCATTCTTTTTCCCTTGGGACAATTTACTGGCTGATTTTTAGGTCGACGCGAGTTGCTTTTGGTACTTGAATTATCGGATTCAGCAAATTGCTCAAGCGCTTCGCCAATATCGACCAAACTATAACCCGCTCGCCGAAGGATACTTTCAATTCGTGAAGTGGATAAGCGGTAAACATCGCTTAACGCTTTGGCGACTTCAGTTGCCCCTCGGTTTGCTTGTTTCGCGGCGCCGACAACAAAGTCTGCGCTCGCATTGTAAAGGTTGATCATGGTTGTGAAATAAACATGAGCAGCCATTAGTGCATGACGAAGCAAAAAGAAACTGACTTCACGCTGGGTGTAATCTGCCTGCTTCAACCAATAGGCCACTCGTTGTTCGGTTTGTCTAAAAACGACTTTGAGTACGTCTGCCACATTAATCAAACTGTAGCCAGCACCTTTTAATACAATGGCTGCAGTTTTGGCGCCAACCTTGAGTACCGATTTTAATACATTACCGACCGCTAAATGAGAATATCCTGCACTTTTCAGTGCGATAACAATTTGTTGAGTTGTGAATCGAACATTCTTCAATAAGCTCGCGATTTGACGTTCATTTTGACGCAAGCTGTTTTTGAGATGACGCGCAATAAACGAGGCTGACTTTCCAGCGTTTTTAAACTGTTGAACGACTAAATCGATTGGCTGTTGCGGATTGCTGCTCAAACATTTCACTTTTTTCAGTCTAACTCGCGCTAGATGAAATCCATTAGCAGGATCGACGACGTTTTTACCGAGCTTAACTTGATAGTTATTTACCCAAGCATTGACTTCCCGCGTTTTCAGATTCTTAAGATAAACCAAGCGATCAATATTAAGCGTTTTTGTTTCGCCTGCGTTTATGTTTACAGTTTTGGTGGTTTCATTCCCAGTTGAATTTTTGTACTTGTACTGAACCCTGCACTCGTTGGCAGCCTGCACTGATGCACTCACCATCATTAGTCCCCATAAAAAAAGCTGATTAAAGCGACCCATTGTTATCTCCTCGTTTTCTTGTCAGTCTTAAACGACAACAAGACTAAAGCGATAATCAACGACAAGCTTGAATTTAATTTGAGAGACTTTGAAGTAATTTGAACTGCTTATATTTCAATAGATTAGGAGATGATTAATATTAATAATCTTAGGGATGATACCCAGATTTACTGCGCTTCGAATCGCTTGAAAAGAAGCGCAGCTAATCAATAAAGTCACGCCACAGTTGCTTCAGCTTAAGATATTCTTTTTGTTTCTTACTGGCATACCAATGACATAACAAAGCCGCACCTGAAATCCACACAATACCAAACGCAGCGAACATCCAATTAAATTCTTTCGCTGGTTGGGCAACAAGGAAGAGGTTAGCCGCAAACCAAACCGTAAATATTGCTAAAAGTAACCAAGAAAACCCCGCGCCATATCGACCTATCACAACGCCCGCCCGAGTTCGTTTCAAATAAAAGGCTAATATTTCCTTAGTTGACTCTCCTGACATTCGAAGAATCGGCAAACGAATTTTGAAATCAAGATATACCCCAATGAACAGTAGTATTCCGATAACGCCATGCCAACTATTTTCTATCCAGTTATCCATAGAAAAGTCTAAAAAGTAATAAATAAACGGAAAATAGCCGACGAGCACAACCACATCGATAGCTAAAACCGCTATCATTCTGAGCGTTACCCAGTTGATTTTCTTTTTTATTTGCTGAATGTCGGGTTGGTAAGTTTGCCATTCGGCCTGTAGCTTGTCCCAATCTTTCAACGGATCATTCATACTTTGACCTCTTCTAATAACTGATTGAGTTTGGTTTTTGCGCGGTTCAATTTAACCCCCACATTACTCACGCTTATCCCCAAAATGTGGGCAATTTCTTTATAACTTAAGCCTTCTAGTGCGAGGGTTACAAGCTGTCGATCACCCAGCGCGAGTTGATAAATAGCGGCCATTAGTTGCGACATCCTCTGCGATTGAGTCATTTCATCGCTCGGACAGTCACGACCCGGTAGTTCTAATTCTGATATTTCCACCGAGCGAGGCTCTTTAACATACTTGGCGACGTGTGAAACAGCTCTTTTGTGAGCAATGCTTAATATGTAGGTTTTTAAACTCGATTGATGATCAAATTTAGCAAGTGCTTTCCACAGTGCAACAGAGATTTCCTGATACAACTCTTCTTGAAGGGCGCTATTTCTTTCGTAACTGCTGACAACACGAGAAATAACCCCATGGTGTTCCGACAAGGTTGCCTCAAAAAAGCGATCGTATTCTCGCCTCTCTTTAAGCGACATAGAAGAAAACTCGACACGTCGATAATCGTAAACGCCGTGCATGGTAGATGAAATCAATCGTCAATCGGTCCTTAAGTGGGTTTAATGTTATTAGTCTATCCAATTTCAGATTTCTTACAGATTGAATGTTTATTTTTGGTCAATCAGTGAAAAGCGCTTTACCTGCTTGCCAGCTACTTCGATAGTTTCGTTAAACATATCAAAAGGTCTGACCCAGAGTTTCTTATCACCATAATCGGGCTGATAAACCACCATTAGCTCCTCAGTCTCGCTATGGTAAGCAGTCCCCAAGACAATATATTCAGCGCCTTTGTAATGGCGGTAGCGGCCTTTGAGTTGCTCTCGTTGGTCTAAGTTTGACGCCATCGGATTCATTCCTCCCAAGGCTTTTCCTGTTGATAACTTTCTAGATGCTTTTGAAATTCGAGCAACTGACTCTCTTCGACTTCCTCTGGCAAATTAGCAATCGCTTCGTTCTGTAACTCTACCGCTTTAATAAAATCGCCTGCAATGGCATAAGCAGCCGCTTTGGTATCGAGGAAAACGGATCGATTATCGTCACTGATTACCAGCTTTTCCGCCCAGTACTGGGCTTTTTTCGCGCTACGAATTGTCTTTTTCTTACTGGTCGCATAGATCCATGCAAGGTTGTTGATACTCATCAAATGGTCTTTGGTAGCAGCTTTACGATACCAAGACAACGCGGCGCTAATATCTTTGTTTCGCCCTTTTCCGGCAAAATACATATAACCAATATTAAACTCAGCATTAGGATCCCCGTTGCGAGCAGCTTTGTTCAGCCATTGAAAAGCTTGCTCAAAGTCTTGGGTTACTCCAGTAGCATGTAGATAGGATTCACCGACCAATGTTTGAGCGCGCATATGACCGCCTTCTGCGGCCTTTAAATACCAGTTAAACGCGTTGTCAGGATCGGCGCCCTCTCCCGTGAGATCGAACTCATAAATATTCGCCAGCAGCCATTGCGCTTCGGTAATTCCATTTTCAGCAGCCTCGGTACAAACCTCAACCGCGACCTTATAACTGGTCGCTTGAAAATGGTTTTCACAATCAGAAAGCAGATCATATTCGACTTCCCTTTCATCGGTGCACCCAACAGTCAACAAAAGGGTAATAACAAAGAAAATGCCTAGTTTAAATTTCATCAGTAAAACTGCGCTCATTACTTAGAGTTTATTGAACGATTTAACCATCAAATCATAATTGACTAAAGAGCATTTTACCTTCTATTTAAAATATTCTCCTGTTTAAACTGAGACAATGTGGGGTAGAGAACAAGATGCTTGAGGTTCAAACAGTTGATTAGCCTCCATGTGGTAATATTACCTACTATCTCAAATAGCTATACCCTATACTATGCGCGTTTTTGTATTCTCTCGCGGAAAGCAATTCAACACTGAGATTTTTACTCCTCATCAACAAATGATTAACACGATAACACCTAGTAATGCACGCAGACTTATTACCGCAAGATATTCAGTTTATTTGGGATACTGTCCATCAGGCCGTTGAGGAAGCCGGTTCTCACAATCAATTATTTTCCAATGGTGTGGAGATGTTTGAGGACAATGGTCGGTTTAAAGTCGTGTGGCCCGATTGGCTAAAACCCGTTCAAGCTTACCTAACCGATAAGTATTCCAATCAACCGACTGATGCGCTGATGTTTAGCATTATTCGAGAAATTATGTCTGAACATAAGTATTCTGCTTTTCTGAAAAAACAAGACAGCTATCGAGCTTCAACTAAAACCGTTACCTACGCTGACTGTTAACAAAGCCGTATCAAACAACTATAACAGACAATAATAATACGATTAAAAAGCCAGCTAACGCTGGCTTTCTTGTTTGGTTGCGATGATAAGGCGCTGATTAACTATGGATTGAGGTGACGCTCAAACAACAGATGAATGCGCGTATATTCGTCTAACCAGCTCGAAGGCTCCCTAAAACCATGAGGCTCCACGGGATAGATAGCGGTTTCGAAGTAACGAGTTTTTTCTAACTCAATTAATCTTTGTACCAACCTAACGCTGTCTTTAAAGAACACATTATCGTCCACCATGCCATGAGCAATCAATAACGGCTTATTCAGTCCATCAGCAAATTCGATGGGCGAACTTCTTTCATAAGCTTCTGGGTCAACCTCTGGCGTATTGAGTATGTTTGAAGTGTAACCATGATTGTAATGTGCCCAATCTGTCACGGGCCTAAGTGACGCTCCTGCGGCAAATACTTCGGGTTCTTTAAACAATGCCATGAAGGTCATGAACCCACCGTAAGATCCGCCGTATATACCAATGCGTTTCGGATCAACATTATGGTTTTCCACAAGCCAATTAGCCCCGTCGACAAGATCTTCGAGTTCAGGGGTCCCCATTTGTCGGTAGATGGCCGTTCGCCAATCTCGGCCGTACCCCTTCGAAGCCCGAAAATCCATATCTAAAACAACATAGCCTTGCCTAGTGAGTAAGTTATGGAACATGAATTCGCGAAAATAACCCGACCAGCCTTGATGGGCATTCTGTAAATATCCTGCACCATGTACAAAAATTACCGCAGGTTTCTTTTTGTCTTCGCCATCTCTCGCATTGGTTTCGGCCTGATAGAATCGACTGTATATGTTCCGTTTGATTTTACTTGAAGGCACTTCAACGATTTCTGGCTTGTTCCATTCGATGGCTTTAAAAGCTTCGCTTGAAGTGTTGGTGAGTTTTACCGGCGCCTGTTTATCAGCAATATTCACTAAAAATAATTCTGGCAATTGCGTCGTAGTGGAGTGGCGAATAACCAGCCTGTCCTCTTTTGGCGACAACACATAATCATTCACCCCTCCCAAATCTGTTAAGGCTTCAATCTTGCCGCCTTTGGTAGACACTCGATAAATTTCATAGATACCTGGATGTTTCTTATTTGCTTTAAAGTAAATATTTTGTCCATCTTGCGAGATTGTCAGGTCGCTGACTTCCCACTTTCCTTCAGTTAATTGACGAGCCTTGCGTTTGCCTTTTTTAATATAAATGTGTGAATAACCATCCTCTTCGGATAAGTAGTAAGCGGTTTGATTATCAGGTAACCAACCAAATTCATTAAATGTCCAGTCGTTAATCCACGCCTCGTCAGACATCCAATGAAGCGTTTTGGATTTCTGATCTTTAGTATCCATCCCAACAAGCCAACGATCCTTGTTGTCGTAAGAGTAGAGCAAAATTGAAAACTTACGACTATCTCGGGTCCACTCCACGCCACCGTTAGCTCGCCAATTGTATGCGTATACGGCCCTCGGGCCCTGTAACTCTTGGTATTTATAGCCGATTTTTTTGGCTGACGACTGTTTCAAGTCCTCTAAGGGGTCATCATTTATACCCGGTAAGTTCGCGGTGTCTATGGGATATCGTTTATGATTTACTAAATCGAAAAGATAAAAAGTTTCATTTCGAGGCTTGGATGTTCCGACTAGTGGCCTAACTTTGCGATCGTTAACATAGCCCGATCCGGTGACAAACTCAGGCATATGATCCGCTTCGCCTGACAACTTTGCTTTTATCGTTCCAACCACCATCCAATTGGCGTCTGGAGACAAACGAAATGTACTGATTTCAATTCCAGAACCTAAATAAAAAGTTTTATTTTTAGACAGTTTGTTTTTCTCGCGGCGTTCTTTCTGAAATTTATCTTCTTTTTGTTTTTTATCGATGTATTGAAAAAGTCTTGGTTGGCTTTGCTCGAGATAGCTCTTTTTCTTCTCTTTGTTTGGGTCAACTTGAGTTTTAAACTCAGCGATTTGTGTACTTAATTTGCTGGCTAGATCATAAACAAATACTTTACGTCCTTCAAAATAGCTGACTTTATCGTTATCAATAAACTGAGCACGGGATTGAGACTCTTCATCAGCAGTCAGCGCTTTAATCTCTCCCGTTTGATAATTAGTCCAATAAACATCTCCTTGGTATATAAATACACCTTGCGACTTATCGGTACTTTTGGCAGCACTTTGACTTGCGGTCCATAAAGCTTGTTCTACCGGTATCGCTTCAATAGATTGAGCACCTAATTGAAGTTTAAAATCCTGTCGGTGGGTATGACCGACAACTTTCTGAGAATAAATAATTGACTGGCCGTCGTGACTCCAGCGGGGATTATTAGGCGCATTCCCCATCCAATCGGGGTCTGCCATTATCTTGTTCATTGTAAGGTCGTTATTGACAATGGTTGAGTTGACAGGCTTATCTGCCAAAATAGCCATGCTCGCGCATGCCAGGGTCATCCCTATTATTGATTTTGTTAACCGCATTTTAGGCGCCTCATTAGAAGGTTAAGATTTATGGGTAGTCTCAACTCAGATTTTACTTAATCCAGAGGTTAAATTAATTTTAATCGATTAGCCTGCATTCATTGATCAATCGACCCTATTGAAGGCTAATCCATCACCGTTTGACAGCCACCCTAAAAATTAGCTCAAAAGCATATCACTATTGAGAAACAAGTGGCTAGTCACCGCCCAATGGAACGAGTTGATTAAGGGGGGTTAATCGGCATTTAAAGCGAATTAATTTGTAAACGCTTGTGTAAATGCATTAAATCTTCAGAATTCTTGTGTTCGGGATCTGACAAAAGTAAGATAGCGACAGGTTTTGATAGATAAAACGGCATAATTTAGAGGTTAATTTTAGTGACTGAAGCGCAGTTACCAAATTCAGAACGTCCAACTTTAGATACCGAATATCGGATCGTCCCCGCTGCCAACGGTATTCTCTGGATAAAAAGGGCGATAGTATTATTCAAACGCAACCCGGGAGCTTGGTTAAGCTGCTCGATTTTATTGCTGTTTACTTTTATCCTCGTTCTGTTAGTTATTGGCTTAATACCTCCCCTTGCGCCAGCTTCATTTATGCTCACTTCGCTCTATCTTGGTGGTCTGATGATAGGCAGTCATCAGCTCTATCAGTACAAAAAATTTCATATCCAGCATTTATTCGCAGGATTCGAGACTAATACCGCAACCTTGTGCATTATTGGTTTATTGTATTTCGGTGGCGTATTTATTAGTAGTATGATCGGCCTCAGCTTCAGTGAGCTACTCGGCTTTAAGTTTCCAACTAACGAAGAAATTCAACAGGTTGCTAATGACCAACAAGCCGCAATGCAATTAATGAAGTCATTGTTAATGCCAACACTTATCTCAATGGGATTTTTGATTCCGGTATTGATGGCTTTTTGGTTTGCGCCAGCGTTAGCCGTTTTGTTTCATGAAAAGCCAGTAGAAGCGATGATGAAAAGTTTAAAGGCTTGTGCGTTTAACTCTTTGCCTTTTTTAATTTATGGCATTGTCTGCGTGTTTGGAATTTTATTTCTATCAATTATTGTATCGCTAGTAGGGTTGTTATTCCCTATTCTAAATCTTTTTCTTAACTTTTTACTGATGCTTATTTTTAATAGTATTTTGATTGCGTCAATTTACACATCTTTTGAAGATATTTTTCCCGGGTTAAATCATCCAAAAGAAAACTCTGACGATGTTGATATTGACGAAAACTCAGATAGTTTAATTGTTTAAAAAAGCTCAGACTGACAGGCAACAAGTTTATGAAGATTCTCAATCTAGCAGGATTAAATCTAGCGGGATTAAAATGTCTCTTCAGTATTCTCATCTTAACCGCAACTCAACCAATACTTGGCGCACAACTTGTTAATAATATTCCCGTTGAATTATCGCATGGGTGGACTGTGTGTCTGCATTTTGAATCGAGTAGCAGAGATTGCGTACAACAAAAGTTACCTGAATTAACTCAAAAACTCCCCCCTTCTATAACCCACCAAAGTTACGTAAAGGAGTTTATTATCTCGAGTGAACTAAAATCTCAACCGCTCGGTATTTGGATAAAAAATATTGATGACGCAGATAAGGTCCTCATTAATGAACAGCAAATAGGCAACATGGGACAATTTCCTCCAAACTTTGAATCTGCCTATCGACGGCAAAGAGTTTATTTTATTCCTAACGAAATCCTCAAATATAACCAGTTTAATCGCATTGAAATCATCACTCATAGCTCTCGCCAGCGACCAGGAATTCAAACTGCCGCGCCGATGATCGGTAACTTTGTCGCCTTTAATGAAAACATCCAAGAGCAAGATTACGTTTTTGTTGTCATCTCCGCTATTTTAATCATGCTAATGGTTTTCCCGATTTTTTATTTTATTGTCCTTAAGGGAAACTATGAAACATTGTATTTTATGTTTTTCTTACTCTCGCTCGCATCACTATCTATAGCTCGCTCGAATCTACCAGTGCATCTTGATTTAGATTTAAGTTCGTTGTTTAAACTTGAAATATTCATGCTCAATGCTGCAATAATATCCTTATCACTTTATCTTTTTCATTTCTTCGAATTAGAAATTCGGCGTATCTATGCGATTGGTCTTTATGTTATGGGGGTCTCGGGACTCGTCATGATTATTTGGCCAGATGCAACTCAAATGCGTCAATTAGCTGAAATCAACTATTGGCTATTAATCATTATCAATTTCTTTGTCGCTGGTAGCGCGCTATTCATTGCGGCCCATAAACAAAGACGATACGCATGGTTAATGATGACCACCAGTGCTTTCGGTTGGTTGACACTTTGCTATGACTCACTGATGTATTCGGCGGGTTCCTTCGAGCTAAATTTAGTCCAGCGGCCAGCTATAGTCCCTATTGTATCAGCACTCGTATCAATCACCTTTACTTTAATCCTCACCCATAAGTACTGGCATTATTTTAAAGGCTCTACTTATGACCATTTGACAGGAACGCTTCTTCGCCCCGCATTTTTCCAACGACTCTCTGAAGAAATGCAACGCTGTAACCGTGGCGACGGCATGCTGCTTGTAGCGGTAATTGACATACAACAAGCAAAACGGATTAGTATTAATTACGGTTACAGTATCGGCAATCATTTGCTTTCAACTGTCAGCAACTCACTCACTAAAGTCCTAAGACCCTATGACCTTATTTGCCGATTCAGCGATGAACAGTTTTGTGTCGCCTCGTCGATAACCAAAGAAGAGTTTGCCGAAGGTAATCTACAACGAATCTATGATGAACTCATCAATATTCAACAGCCCATTAATAAAGATATTGAGCTCTATGTCGATGCCAGGATAGGAGGCGTTATTTACAACCCGGAACTTCATATGTCGGTGTCTCACATCATTCAGGATGCAAACTACGCATTAGCTAAAGCAAGCAGTTCGTCTCAACAGTATCATTTGTTAAGACAAAGTTCGCTACTCGCTAGCACTGCTTAATTATGCCTTTACTGACTGTAAAGCTTGATTAATCTCTAAAATTATTGAACTGCAAAGGCCACTCAAGTTCTGCCTGCTTTATTAACTGAATGGCTTGTTGCAAGTCATCCCGTTTCTTACCATTTACCCTAACCTTGTCCCCTTGGATAGAGGCCTGTACTTTCATCTTTGAGTCCTTGATCAACTTAACAATTTTCTTCGCTAAAGGCTGGTCAATTCCTTCCCTTATGACGATATCTTGTCTCGCAATTTTACCGGTGATGTCGATATCTTTTGGGTCCATGCAATTAGGATCAATATTTCGCTTAACTAATTTACCTCGTAAAATATCTCGCAGCTGTTTGACTTGAAAGTCACCCTCGGCAGTAATCTTTACCAAGTTATCTTGGTGCTCAAATTTTGCGCCGGTATCCTTTAAGTCAAAACGTGACGATACTTCGCGGTTGGCTTGGTCAACGGCATTCGATAATTCATGTGTATCAAGCTCGGAGACAATATCAAATGATGGCATGTTTGCGTCCTACAAGTGTAAAGTGGTTAACTTTGAAAAAGATTGGGATGTTTTATCATATGTCATTTTAAAAGGCTAGCTCGTCAGTCCTAAGAAGAGAGGTTTGTTTTTGAGATTCAAAAATTTCTCATACCACAAGAATACCGACTTATCATGAGTTGCTTTATCGTTCACAAGTTTGTCACGCGAAATAGTCAAAACCGCCTATACTTAGATTTATAACAAAGAAAAATTGGACAGTTTTTCAATAACTTGTGATAATTTCGCCAGACCTTACGCGGTCGACTGTCCTTCTCTATTTAGCTAACACAAACCTGACAAACAATGCCAATACTGGAACACTTTGAAAATGAACACAGTAGTGATCAGCTCCAGCGCTTAAATGAAGCGCTCCAGAGCGGCATGTTTATGCAAGTACGAATGATGCTAAATGAATTACCCGCAGCAGATGTTGCACACTTTTTAGAATCGACTCCGCCCAAAGAAAGAAATATTCTTTGGCGTCTCATTAATACGGAACGTGAAGGACAAGTCCTGCAATTCTTGGATGATGAGATCAGAAACGAATATGCTGCGAATATGGAACCGGCGGAACTCGCTGCTGCAACGCGACATCTCGAAGTCGATGACCAAGCGGACATACTTGGTGATCTGCCCGATAAGATTGTAAAAGAAGTTCTCGCCTCAATGCGGGTGCAAGACAGACATCGCGTCGAGCATGCGCTTAGTTATCCAGAAGATACTGCTGGCGGATTAATGAACACCGATTTGGTCACCGTGCGGCCATTGGTGACTATTGAAGTGGTGCTCCGTTATTTGCGCATGAAAGGCGAATTGCCAGTAGCAACCGATTGTATTTATGTGGTGGACTCTGAAGACAAGTTTATCGGCTCTGTCAGCTTATCGACCCTAATCACTAGCCAACCAGACGAAACTGTTGAGCAGGTTCTGGAAAAAGATATCCACCCGATCCCTGTTGACCAACCTGATGATGAGGTGGCACGTGTTTTTGAAAGACGTGATTTAATTTCTGCGCCAGTTATTGGGAAAGATGGTGAGCTTCTCGGTCGTATCACCATCGATGACGTCGTTGACGTTATTATCGAAGATGCCGATCACTCGTTGATGAGTATGGCTGGGCTTGATGAGAATGACGATACCTTTGCCCCGGTTGTAACGAGTGCTAAACGGCGGGCAGTATGGCTAGGTATCAATTTGATCACCGTGATGGTCGCTGCAAGCGTTATTGGCGTATTTGAAGAGACAATCGCCGCAGTGACAGCATTGGCGATTTTGCAACCTATCGTCCCAAGTATGGGCGGTATCGCCGGTACGCAAACCTTAACGCTCGTTATCCGAGGGATGAGTGTTGGTCACATAAGCGATAACAACTTTCGCTGGTTGATGATGAAAGAGTTGGGCGTGTCAGTATTGAATGGTTTACTATGGTCGCTGGTTGTTGGGATGAGCGTATTTTTATGGTTTCACTTTGTGCAACATTCTGAACATGCCACCTACCTGGGTATTACTATTGCCGGCGCAATGGTAATCAACTTAATCGCAGGTGCTACCTTTGGCGCGATATTACCGGTAATGATGACTAAAATGGATATCGACCCAGCGCTGTCGGGCGGTGTTGTGTTAACCACCGTCACTGACATGGTTGGTTTTTTCGCCTTTCTCGGTCTAGCTACTGTATTTTTCTTATAAACGACAGTTTCTTTATTGTAAAAAGCCTTCACCCTACTGCATGAAGGCTGATATTTTATCGGTACAATCGATGTTAATTATTAGCCGCGTAGTCTTCCACTTGCTTCCAAACTCGCATCAAGTTACCGGATAATATTTTAGCGATATCTTGTTCGCTGTAGCCACGGTCTATTAACCCTTGGATTAAGTTTGGATAAGTCGACACATCTTTCAAACCTGTCGGCAAACTGTCGCCGACTCCATCATAGTCAGAACCGATACCGACATGGTCTATCCCAACTAACTTGACGACATGATCAAAATGGTCGAGAACGTCTTCTGTTGTTGCAAACTCAAATGGCGTGGCTTGACGATACTCCGCGGTAAACTGCTTCACTTCTTCACTGTTTTGAGCAACCTTGTTTTCTTCCATAAACGCTTTACGGGCAGCAGAATATTTGTCCCAATTATCACGTGATTTTTGAGAAACAAAAGTCGAGCCAAAGTTTATGAAGATTACGCCACCTTTCTCTGCAAGCAGTTTAATCATGTCATCACTCATGTTTCGTTCAAATCCTGGTGTGAAATGTCTTGCTGAAGAATGAGAGGCGATTGCGGGAACATTACTCAATTGCATAACTTGAAAAAACGCTTCATCCGAGACATGCGAGATATCGATCATTATGCCGATGTTATTCATTTCAGTAATGAGCTTCTTGCCAAATTCTGTCAAACCTTTGGCTGGTCGATTTTCATCATAGGAAGAATCAGAAATATGATTGGCTTTAGAATGTGCCAGAGTAATATAGCGAATTCCACGTTTATAAAAATGTTCGAGGTTCTCTAGTTTTCCTTCTAATGGACTACCATTTTCCATACCCAACGGTAATGCAATCAGTCCCTTTTTAAACGCAGCTTCGACCTCAGCAACTGAGCGACCTGGTGCGAATTTATCTGGGGAATCGGTTATTAACTTTTCGATCCCATCAATCAACTTATCAGCTAACGCCTTACTGCCTCCCTCTTCTTGAAGCTTCGCGGGAATATATATCGACATGAAAGGCGCATTTAATCCACCCTCGACTGCCCTTGGGTAGTCAAAGTCACCACTTTCCGTAGCCTTAGCGACATCTTCAAACTTATTTTCTAAGCGATAAGGAACATCGACATGAAGATCGGCAATAATATATTTTTGCGCAAGTTCAGCGGCAGAAGTCGAAACTTGAGATGAGCGTTGCTCAGTTACAGGCTTTTTATTTGAAGTATCGGCAGCAGTGGTATTTTTTTCTTGGCTGTTTTCACCAGGCTGACAAGCCGCGAGTGATACAATAGTAAGTCCGATTGCTAGCGATTTTGCCAGTTGAAATGGAATGTTTTTTATTGGTAATTTAGTCATTATTATTTTCACCCTTAAGTCTTTGCGATTTATCGGTTGTTGCGATAAGGTCAACTAAACAACAGTACCGCTATAGTCGCGTGTTTTTTTGATCTTGTTGCTTTATCGATCTCGTTGCTTTTTCGATCGGGTAGCTTTTTACATCACTTAATCTTTTACAACACTTTGCCTTTTACAAAATGTGTTGTCAAATGATTGGAAAAGCTATGACTATGAAGGTCTGCAGAGGTAATTCAAGAATGAGTGGTAAACTTTATCCCACTCCACAGGCCAGTGTTGCGCCCTTTTGGTAGACAGCAAAACTAGCCATGCGAATGGGACTATCGTTTTTTAGAAAAACTTTTGTACTTTTTTCGATTCCGTCGCGCCTTATCCATAAGCTCTTTAGTGACTTTTTGTTTCTTACCTTCATAAGGATTCTTGCTTTCTTTAAGCTCAAATTTGATCGGCGTACCAACCACTTTTAAGGCCTCTCGGAAACTTTTTTCTAAATAGCGAACATATGATTTGGGAAGTGACTTGGTTTGATTACCATGTACAACTATTCTTGGGGGATTGTGTCCACCCGGGTGTGCGTATCTTAGCTTGATCTTAAAACGCCCGCTGGCTGGTGGTTGATGCTTTGCTACCGCCATTTCTAAAACACGCGTCAGTTTGGAGGACGTCATTTTAACTCTTGCACTGGCATATGCTTCATCAACGGCTTCCCATAAGTGGCCGACATTCGTACCATGAAGCGCAGAAATAAACTTTATCCGAGCAAAGTCAGCGAAATGAAGACGACGAGCGATTGCTTCTTTAACAGCTTCACGCTTGTCTTCCGACATGTTGTCCCACTTGTTGACGCCAAGAACCAAAGAACGACCTGCATCAATGGCAAAACCTAGCAAGTTCAAATCTTGCTCTGTGATTCCCTCTCTTGCGTCAAAAATCATAATGACAACGTTTGCGTCATTAATCGCTTGTAAAGTTTTTAATACCGAAAACTTTTCGACAGCTTCATGGACCTTACCGCGTTTTCTAACGCCCGCTGTGTCGATTAAAGTGTACTGCTTGTTTCGGCGCTCCATTTCGATATAAATCGAATCACGGGTCGTGCCGGGCATATCGTAAACAACAACCCTCTCCTCTCCCAACATTCGGTTAACCAATGTAGATTTGCCGACGTTAGGTCGCCCAATAATCGCCAATTTTGGACCTTTTTCAGGGTCATCTTCCGAATCAACGGTTTCAGTTTCTTCCAGGTCCGGATCGATATTAGCAGCGGGTAAGATGACGTTATCAATCAACTTCCCGACGCCACGACCATGAGCCGCAGCGATTGCCGAAACGGAATCAAATCCCAAACGATAAAAGTCTGCCAACACCGTATTCTGGTCAAGTCCGTCAACTTTGTTAACGACCAGATGGATGGTTTTGTTTTCCGCACGAAGTTGAGTCGCTATCGCTTCATCAACGGGAGTTAAACCTTCTCGAGCATTCACAATAAAAAGGGTAATGTCGGCTTCTCTAACAGCTTGCATTGACTGCTCAGCCATTAATCCATCAACGCCAACTTCACCGCCGGTAATACCACCGGTATCGATAATAATAAAAGGATTGTTTTGCAATAGTGCATGACCATATTGACGGTCACGTGTGAGACCTGGAAGGTCAGCTACCAGTGCATCTCGAGTTCGAGTAAACCGATTAAATAAAGTCGATTTACCAACGTTTGGACGCCCGACCAAGGCTATCACTGGTAGCATGAGTATTACCTTATGTTTTCTTAACCGCGTAAAGCGTACCGCTATGACTTAAAAGGATCAATTTGTCATCGACAACAATTGGTGTTCCACCGAAACCGGAAGAATCGATATGTTCTCGGCTCACTAGAGTACCATCACGACGAGACAACCAATGAATATATCCTTCGAAGTCTCCTACCGCGATATAATCGCCGAGTGAAACCGGCGCAGTTAGTTGTCTCCGATAGAGATCTTTTTGGGTCCAAAGGATAATGCCGTTTGAACGATCAACACCGCTGACGTGACTATTTTCATGAGTCACTAATAACATCAATTCCGATAAGGTTAGCTCTTGGAACGTTGACAACTCACGTTGCCAAATTACCTCACCATTTTGAGCTTGAATGTTTGCTAAGTTTCCATTGTAAGAAGCAACGAAAATCGTGTTTCCAGCAACGAGCGGTTTTACATCAACATCAACGAGCTTTTGTATTTCAGAAGAACCGACAGGTGCGGTAATGGTTTTTTCCCAAGCAACTCGACCGTTAGCTAATAAAAACACGGCAAGCTTGCCGTTTGAAAAACCAGAGATAACACCGCCACCGACGATGACTGGCGATGAAACGCCGCGTAGCGTTAGAGCAGGAATTGATTGATCATAGACCCATTTCTCATCACCAGAACTTGCGTCAAAAGCAGTAACTTTACCGTCAACAGTTCTCACGACGACATGGCCCTCGCCGATCGCTGGTGATGAAATAACTTCACTGGTTAGCGGTTTACGCCATTTTAGCGCCCCATCGTCGGCGCTCAACACAATCAGTTCGCCGTCTTGAGTTCCTACTGCAACCAAGTTACTCGCCACAGCTGGCCCACCACCGATCGCGACGTCTAACTCATTTCTCCAGATAATTTCACCATCTTCTGGATTTACTGCCGCAACCGCGCCAGAACCATCAGCGACGAAAATTTTGTCATAGGCATAAACCGGTGAGTTCTTAACGGTAATATCATCATTTCCGTCACCAATGTCGGTAGACCAAACTTCTTTGGTTTCAAATTGGTTGTCGATATCGACCAAGGGGTTAGGCTCGTAAATATCAACATCGTCACTGCAACCAGCAAGCACTAAAGACGAAATGAAAAGAGCTTTATAAAGCACCTTCATTATTTCGATTCCTCTTCTTTCGCTGGTTGTTGCGTTTCATCTGAATCGCTAGATTGCTCACTAGAATCTTGGGTTTCTTGTTTGGGCGCTTCTGCAGTTTCCACTACTGATGGTTCGGCTAAAGAGTCCATTTTTAATTGCAAGCTAGGATGACGAGCAACCACTTCCAAATCCGCACTGGCTATCTCGTAAGCAGCTAAGGCTTCTGACTTTTTGTCTAGCGCGATAAGCGCGTCGCCTTTGACTAAATTGGCTAAAGCGTAATAACCAGAAGTTTCTTCAAACTCGACCAATTTAAGTGCTTCCTCAGCTTTTCCTTGTTGCAACAATACTCGCGCTAAACGAATTTTTGCGACCGGCGCAAGTTCATTATCTGCGTGGTTGTCTACAACCCAAGTTAACTCGCTAGCAGCTTTATCGAATTCACCTTTTTCAACCGCATTTTTTGCAATATGAAAAGCCGATAGAATCGCGTAGCTTGATTTTGGGAATTGTGTTTTGACTGCTTCGGCAGCCGTTACCAAGCCGTCTTTATTGTCAGACGCAACAACTTCAGCAACTTTTAGATAAAGATCTGACGCCCCTTCTTGGTAAGCAATTTGTTGAGCATTCCAGTACTTCCAGCCGCCAAAGCCAGCTAATCCTAAAATTGCACCGACAACGAGCGGCGTGCCATTTTCGCTCCACCACTCCTTTAACCTTTCTACTTGTTGTTCTTCAGTTTCGTAACTCACCTTAAACTCCTGATATTTCCTGATACTCTAATCTTAAATCTACTATCGCTGGAACAATGCACAGCGGACTAATTCAATTTGTTGGTTAAGCCTGAATACTTTGTAATCGACTCATTACTTCGTTATCTACAAATTATCCGAGCAACTCGCCAATCGACTCTAACACTGACTGTGCCG
Organism: Aliikangiella marina; assembly: GCF_007004765.1. Classification (GTDB taxonomy): domain Bacteria; phylum Pseudomonadota; class Gammaproteobacteria; order Enterobacterales; family Kangiellaceae; genus Aliikangiella; species Aliikangiella marina. The sequence goes on along the minus strand of NZ_VIKR01000002.1, from coordinate 618,133 downwards.
TTAACATCTCTTGGGGTTTATTCTCTCTCAAAAACTTTACGGCGACTGACTGAGCATTGACTTCATCTTCGCCAAAAATGAGCGCGACCTTAGCGCCGGACCGGTCTGCTTTCTTCAGTTGCTTCTTAAAGTTTCCGCCACCACAATGCAACTGAACCTTAACGGATGGCGCTTTATTGCGTAATTTTTCGGCATATTGAATCGAAAATGCCTCTGCTTTTTCGCCTAATCCGCAGATGTAGACATCGACGGATGCAGAAAGTTTGCTCTTGAAGTCTGATTGTTGTTCAAGTAACAAAATGATGCGCTCAAGTCCCATCGCAAAACCACAACCCTGGGTCGCTTGGCCACCAAGCTGAGCAACTAGTCCATCATAACGGCCGCCCGCGCATATTGTACCTTGAGCCCCTAATTCCGTTGTCACCCATTCAAAAACAGTTCGGTTGTAATAATCTAAACCTCTAACCAACGTTGGGTTGACGGTATAACGGATACCAAGCAACTCTAATTTCTCGCATAATCCTGTAAAGTGTGCCGCGGACTCTTGGTCAAGATGCTCACTGAACTTAGGCGCATTGTCGATCAGCTCAACCATTTCGGGATTTTTACTATCTAAAATTCGCAACGGATTCGACTTCAACCGCCTTTGCGAATCCTCGTCGAGTTGCGACAGATTAGTTTGGAAGTACTCAATTAAAACTTGCTTGTAAGCTTCGCGGGCTTGATTACTGCCTAAAGAGTTAATTTGTAACTCAACCTTGTCATCAAATCCCAGTTTCTGCCAAAGTCGCGCTGACAAAGCTATCAACTCAGCATCAATGTCGGGACCTGGGTAACCAAATGTCTCAACCCCAAATTGATGAAACTGTCGATACCGCCCTTTCTGTGGCTTTTCCCTCCTGAACATCGGTCCCATATACCACAACCTTTGCTGCTGGTTGTACAGTAACCCGTGCTCAATGCCCGCGCGAACCGTCGATGCCGTACCTTCGGGGCGCATTGTTAAGCTATCCTCACCTTTGTCAACAAAGGTGTACATTTCTTTCTCAACGATATCCGTAACCTCACCAATCGAGCGACAGAACAACTGAGTATTCTCCACAATTGGGGTGCGAATTTCCTGATACCCGTATCCGGCAACAACTTCCCGTAGACAGCCCTCTAAATACTGCCAAACCGGCGAATCGGTGGGTAAACAGTCGTTCATGCCTTTGACGGCTTGAAATGTCTTGCTCAAGGCGATAATCCTGATGAAAAACTAGCTAAAAATCGAACGCGCAATTATAGCCTAATTTGTGCCCAGAAACAGGGTCGATTTCGGTAATTTTGCCTAGCACCGCTAATCAATACTAACCGCTTGATATTATTACCTTTTTGGCCATTTTTGAGGCACTATAAAATGCCAACACGAAGATAAGCCGGTAATTTTAGGGTTATCACCGGGCTGGTTGGGCGAGATATTTTTGAATTCAGCAACTAATTTTGGGTGAGGAATATCGGCGAAACAATCTCGCAGCGTTTCAACTAAGTCATCTCGTGTCAGCAAAGTCTGACTTGCGCTATCGAGTGGAGCCAGCCAGTGAGGCTTGTCGACAATCGCATAGCACGAAGTACTGCTGAGGTGTTGCGTAACTGTATCTAAGGTCATCCACTTACCCCGTATATGGTCTTTATTCGCGTTGTTTGGCGACGCCATCGAGTAATCCGCTGGATAAAATAAACACCCTAACAAGCAAATCTGGCGAGAAACTTTATTTATGCCGATTGATTTTAATGTCTCTCGGCCTGGTTCGGTCAATGACAGCCGCGATTGATGACTAATTAGTTTTTCCGCTTTTTTATCCAGTCGATCGCGCGTTCCGGGTCCTACCCAAAGACTTTGACTCTTCGGCGAGGACAGATCGAGTCCGCGCTTCTCCTGGATCTGCTGAATTTTTTTGGCATTTCCTAAGTAATACTTTACGGCAACTTCCAAATGAAAAAACTGTCCGGTGTTCTGGTTCTCGTAAATAAAGTCGAATTCGCCGAGAGTTTCGCCGCGCTGAAAAACTTGAAGGTTTTTTGCCTTTAACGACAAACCAGGATAGTTAAGCAAATAGAACTCCCACAAAGCCTCAAAGTAGGGTCCCAACATTTTTAAATTTTTTGCCGCGAGATGATCGACTAATTGCTCAGGATTCTCATCTAAGGATTTTAACCAACTGAAGCTCAGTGGCTCTTTTAAATAACCGTCATCAAAATCAAGAATAGGCGGCGACGAAAAAAGCCAATCAAGATCTCTCACATATTGGTTTTGAAAGGCCGACGCTCTCGAGGTTGGTGGCGTGTTATTATCTGCAATCATGGTTTTTGGCAAACACTGTTTTATTGATTCGCGCAAATAGCGCTAGCGGGTCAATCAATAATGACAGATAAATAATCACAAACCAATGAGCGAGTCACAAAGTCACTGAGTTGGCGACAACATCCATCGCCGACTGAGGCTGGCGATCAGGACATCTAACGAGTGACGCCCATCACAAGAACAAACATTAGCAGGACTTTGAAGCAGCCTAATAAGCATCAATCATAAAAAATAATCGCGGGGACCAGGGAGAATTGTCCCCGCGAAAAGTCGAAATTGGTTACCGCAGTAATCAATTCTATTTATGAGTTGGTTTAAACCGCTTCAGCAAGCGCTTCGGACTCGGTTGCTTGTGCTGTTGCATTCATTAATGCCAGCGTAGTGTCCAACATGCGGTTTGAGAATCCCCACTCATTGTCATACCACGACATAATTTTAACCAAGTTACCATTGACACTCGTTTGTGAAGCATCAAAGCAAGAAGAGGCCGCGTTGTGATTGAAATCAATCGAAACAAGCGGTTCTTCATTGTAATGAATCACCCCAGCCATTTTGCCGAGAGCTGCTGTTTTAATTAAATGATTAATTTCAGCGACACCGGTGTCACGAGAAGTTATAATATTAAGGTCGACGACAGAAACATTAGCCGTCGGCACTCTAACGGCCATACCATCTAACTTTCCTTCGAGTTCAGGAAGCACTAATCCGACTGCTTTAGCCGCGCCAGTTTTAGTCGGAATCATTGACATCGTTGCCGATCGCGCGCGATAGATATCTTTATGTGCCATATCAATCAAGTTCTGATCATTTGTATACGCGTGGATTGTTGTCATGACACCTTTTTCAATACCAATCGCATCGTTAATTACTTTTGCTATCGGAGCTAAACAGTTGGTCGTACATGAAGCGTTGGAAATAATTTCACAATCTGAATTGAGTACATCATGATTGACGCCATAGACAACTGTCGCATCGACATCCGTACCCGGTGCGGAAATTATGACTTTTTTCGCGCCAGCGGTAATATGTTTGCCGGCCGTTTCTCGCGAACGAAAAACACCGGTACATTCATAAACGACATCAACATTTAGCCGATCCCATGGTAGCTCCTCTGGAACTCTCTCGGATAATACTTCTATCGGGTCGCCATTGACGGTCATCATTCCGTCAGCATACGATACTTCGGCATTAAAACGTCCGTGAACCGAGTCATATTTTGTCAAATGAACATTGGTTTCAGCACTACCTAAATCGTTTACCGCAACAATCTGAATGTCGTTTCGTTTACCAGATTCGTAAAGTGCACGTAAAACGTTTCTGCCTATTCTGCCATAGCCGTTAATTGCTACTCTTATCATTTCTGTCTCCCAAACGTTAGTTGAGTTTTTGATTCTTCAAAGCTAAAAAGTTAGCTCACTATTTGTTTTGCTTGTCTGGCGAGTTCCGTTATCGCTGACCAGTCTTTTTGTTTTATTAAGTTTTTATCAAGCATCCATGTGCCTCCAACGCATGCAACATTACTGAGTGCAAGATAATTTGCTGCATTTGTATTTGAGATCCCACCAGTAGGGCAAAAAGTTATCTGCGGTAATGGACCTGCAATTGATTTCAACATCGCCACTCCGCCTGCAGCCTCTGCTGGAAAAAATTTTTGACAAACAAACCCCTCTTCCAAGAGATGCATTGCCTCACTCGGCGTCGCAGCACCGGGTAACAATAAAGCTCCTTCAGATACAGCGTCTCTCAGTAGGCTATTAGTTGCGCCAGGACTCACCATAAAATCAGCACCCGCTTCCAAAGACTGATGCAGCGTTTTCATATTGGTCACGGTCCCTGTACCGATGATTGCGTCAGGTAACGCCGCTTTCATTGCTTTTACCGCATCGATAGCGACCGGTGTTCTTAAAGTAACCTCTAGTACTTCTAGACCACCTTCTACTAACGCACTTGCCAAAGGTACCGCATCTTCTAAGTTATCAATCACGATAACTGGAACAACCGGTCCTTTCTTCAATATGTCAATCATCTCTGTCATGAAAAGTTAACTCTTTAAAATTTTTGTGGTACGAATGTCATCACTTTCACAAAGCTAGCAGCTACTCAGCCCAATAGACTTCTACGGGTGTTTGATTTTGATGAAACAATGCTGATATCGGTAAGTCGAATGGTGCTAACTTTGCCTTTGCCCGTTGCACGACTTGTAATTTCTCTTTTCCTGTAATTAAAACGATAATTAATTTGCTGTTTAAAATCGCCGACAATGTCAAACTTATTCGTTGGGTAAACTCACCAGCAACCGGACACCCTGTTGCATCAATACCGATACACTTTTTAGTCGTTTCCGGATCGAGCGCTTCAGCAATTTGGGGTGTACCGGGAAATAATGATGCAAAGTGACCATCGTTCCCCATACCAACCAGAGTAACATCGAATGGTTGCTCTAATTCACTAATATTTTTCTCTGCTATCGCTTCACCCGCCATTGGCGTCTCCGCATCATTTTTGAGTGGCATAACGCGTGCTTTGGAAGCTTGGTTAATCAATAAATTTTCTTCAACGAGCTTTTGATTACTCGCCTGGTGATCGACCGGAATCCATCGTTCATCGCTTGGCGCGACTAAAATATTATGCCAATCAAGAGACATTTTTGATAAGCGCTCAAACATAGGCGCAGGTGTTGTTCCGCCGGGAACAACGAAACTTGCTCTTCCCTGCTTTTCAACACCCCGGGTTAAACGCGATGCACATTTATTGGCTACGTTGGTAAAAAGTTCATCGCGAGAGTCGCATTGTATTTCTTTAATCACCTACTAATCCTCTTGTTCTTCGGTAATATCAATCCAGCCCTGGCTTTTACGCTTGAATAAATCGTCTGCTTTCGCAGGTCCCCAGGTGCCAGCTTTATATAGTTCAGGTTTATTATTGGTTTCTTGCCAATGTTCAATGATCGGATCGACCCATCGCCAAGCCGCTTTCACTTCATCACGGTGAATAAATAACGTTGAATTGCCGTCAATTGCATCCATTAATAGCCTTTGATAAGCCGTAGTTTTAAAGTCACTATTTTGAGTGGAAAAATCTAGATTCAAAGTCATCGGTTTTAAAACATTATCTTCTTTGCCAATATCCTTTGCCATTAATTGCAGTTGAATTTTTTCATCTGGCTGAAGCTGAATGATTAATCGGTTAGGCTTTAATTTTTGATTAATATCAGGATAGACGTTATGAGTGACATCTTTAAATTGAACAATAATTTCTGCACTTCGATGTTTCAGTCGTTTGCCGGTTCTTAAGTAAAAAGGAACGCCTGCCCAGCGCCAGTTCTCGATAAACGCGCGGATAGCGACAAAGGTCTCAGTGTTACTTTCATGATCACCAAGCTCATCCAAGTATCCTGGTACTATTTCACCATTAACACTACCGCTCACATACTGACCACGAACGACATTTTTGTCGATATGCTCATCAAGCATCGGTTTTAACGCTTTGAGCACTTTAATTTTCTCAATTCGAACATCGTCAGCTTGCAGTTTATTCGGCGATTCCATCGCGACTAAACATAGCAGTTGCAACAAATGATTTTGCACCATATCACGCATCGCGCCCGCGCCATCATAAAACCCTGCACGCCCCTCTAAACCAACCTGCTCACCAATACTGATTTGGATATGATCAATCGCTTTGCAATCCCAAATATTTTCAAACAGAAAGTTACTAAACCGAAGCGCTAACAAATTTTGTACCGTTTCTTTACCTAAGTAATGATCGATTCGATAGATTTGGTTTTCTTGGAAGAAATTCGCCATTGTTTCATTGATTTCTTCCGCTGTCTCATGGTCGTAACCTAGGGGCTTTTCAACAACGATTCGAGAACTAGGAGTAATCAAATCCTTTTGCGATAAATTTTCACAACAAGCACCATAGATAGACGGCATAACCGCAAGATAGAAAACGCGTACTAACTCCTCACGTCCTTCAAATAAATCAGCAAATGCTTGCCAACCTTTTTCGATATCAATTAAGTCTAATAAAACAGGCACCAATAACTGAGAAAAGGACTGCCATCTTTCTTCGGAAAATTCGCTTGTTTTAGTGTAGGATTTTAACGCAGCTTTAATTTGGTCTTTAAGTGAATCAAAGTCACTTTGTTTGCGACAACAGACCAATATTCGCGATCCATCAATGCACTTTTTTTGATGGAATGCATAGTACATAGCTGGCATAAGCTTTCTCATTGAGAGATCACCGGTTCCGCCGAATATGACTAAGTCGAAAACTTGTTTCATTATTTCTCCAAACTATAGCGTACCAATATCTATAGAGTTTAAGTTTAGAAATTTAAATTAAAAAACAGTAGCACCTAACTCAGCACTAGTAACTTTTTCACGAAAGACTGCAAACAATTCACGACCGACACCAAAGTGCTGTTGTTGTTCACTTGGCTGACTAGCAGGACGGTTGTTTAGCACGTCAGTTGCGACGTTAATCGTCAGCTGTCCTTTTTCAGCATCAAGGCAAATCACATCGCCATCTTCAATCTTAGCAATGAGCCCCCCTTCCATCGCCTCCGGCACCAAATGGATCGCGGCAGGTACTTTTCCAGATGCGCCAGACATTCGACCATCAGTAACAATGGCGACTTTAAAACCGCGGTCTTGCAGTGAGCCAAGCAACGGAGTCAGTTTATGAAGCTCAGGCATGCCATTGGCTTTCGGTCCCTGAAATCGAATAACTGCAACGAAATCTTTTTCGAGTTTCCCCTTATTAAAGCTCGCTTGAAAATCATCCTGCGTGTTAAACACAATTGCAGGCGCTTCAACCAAACGGTGTTCTGGCGCGACTGCTGAAACCTTGATGACCGAACGCCCTAAATTACCAGTCAATAGCTTAAGTCCACCTTCTTCACTAAATGGTTCACTAGCAGGTCGCAAAACGGATTCATCGAAACTTTTTTCAGTGACACTTTGCCATTGAATAACTTTTTGCGATTGACTCACATCGGCAGACTGCCTAAATATTTCTGCGGTGCGATTAGCAACGATTGTAGGTTCGCTGAAATAAGACTCTAATCCTTCACCCATAATCGTTTTAACATCTTGATGTAAGAAACCAGCTTGAGATAGTTCTCGCATTAGAAAGCCCATGCCGCCAGCTGCTTGGAAGTGATTAATATCTGCAATGCCATTTGGATAAATTCGACATAACAAGGGGACTTTGCTTGAAAGCTCGGCCATATCTTGCCAGTCGATTATGATTCCGGCAGCTTTCGCCATTGCGACTAAGTGAATGGCGTGATTAGTCGAACCTCCGGTTGCGAGTAAGCCGACTAGCCCGTTAACTACGGCTTTCTCGTCAATAATATCAGCCAAAACTGTCGCAGATTCGCCTTTGGCGGTTTCTTTTGCTAACAAATCGACTGCTTTTTCAGTGAGTAAATCTCGAAGTTCAGTGTTAGGCGGAATAAACGAACTACCCGGTAGGTGTAACCCCATAATTTCCATTAGCATTTGATTGCTATTTGCAGTCCCATAGAAAGTACAGGTTCCCGGCCCATGATATGACTTACTCTCTGAAGCGAGTAACTCCGCTCGGCCAACTTTACCCTCAGCATAAGCTTGGCGCACTTTAGCTTTTTCGGCATTCCCTTGACCAGTCGGCATGGGACCTGCCGGCACAAAAACCGTCGGTAAATGGCCAAAACTCAATGCACCAATTAACAGTCCGGGAACAATCTTGTCACAAACACCAAGACACATGACACCGTCAAACATGTTATGTGATAAAGACATACCGGTTGCCATCGCGATCATATCGCGACTGAATAGCGACAATTCCATTCCAGCTTGCCCCTGCGTAACACCATCGCACATTGCAGGGACTCCACCGGCAACTTGCGCGGTAATGCCATTGCGACGGGCAGCATTTTTTATAACTTCGGGAAATCGTTGGTAGGGATGATGCGCGGACAACATATCGTTGTATGAATTTATGATTGCGAGATTGGCGGACTTTTCTTCTGCCAATAATTTTTTATCATCGGAAGAACAAGCAGCCATCCCGTGGGCAAGGTTGCCACAGCTTAGACCGGCTCGGGTACGACCTGAAACTCTCGCTTGCGCCATGCGTTGCAGATAGTCTTCCCGTGACGGACGACTCCGCTCAATAATACGCTCAGTAATCTTTTGTATGTCATTTGATAACGACATGGTTCACCTTCTTAATACGATGCTTACAAACAATTTACCACCATAAAATCTGGCATAAATTCGCATCTAGACTGGAATACGACGCAATAAACAAGTAGAACTCGCGCCATTCTATTGAGTTATTAACCCATATCGTGACACCGGTGTCAAATACAATTCAATGAATACGAATGCGGTCTGCATTCAATGGCCTTAACTTATTGATTTTATTAACTTCTAGGTGCTTTTTAGCGGTGCGCTCGAGTCGCGAACTATCAACTCGTCTGTTAGTTGAACGAGGCTGGACTCAAGCGGACGTTTATTTATCGCATCGAGCAATAAGCGCGCGGCATCTGTCGCCATATCTTTGATTGGCTGTTTTACTGTTGTTAAAGTTGGCCACAGATACCTTGAAATCGGCGCATTATCGAACCCGGCAACTGAGAGTTCTTGTGGTACGGCGATATTCTCTTGACTCGCGACTTTAATTACCCCAGCAGCCATGTAATCGTTACTGGCGAAAATAGCCGTTGGCCTAGCCGGTAATGATAAAAGCTGTTTGGCGCATTCCTCGCCTGAAGTAAAGGTAAAATAACCTTGTGCGACATAATCATTATTAAATTGAATCTGGCTTTCCTCAAGCGCGCGTCGATAGCCGGCTAATCGTTGATTAGAGACATTGTGGTCGGGATGACCTTTAATAAAACCAATCTTAGTATGTCCAAGCGAAATAAGGTAACGAGTCATTTCATAGGATGCTTCGAGATCGTTACTGATAACGCTTGGCGTCTCGTCATCGAGTATCGTCGGTCCAATTTTCGCATAAGGAATTGCTCGCGACTGCAACATCGACAAAAGATCAGCCATATCGGAAAACGGCGGCGTTAAGACTACCCCATCAAGTCGAGAATCCGTAATTAAACTTTCTAATTCCGCTAGCAAGTCTTCCCGTTCATGGTCAGTTGGGTGAATAACCAAGTGGTAACCGTTCTCATTACAAATTTCTAACGCCCCAGTTTGGACATCCGAAACATAAGTTTTGTTTGGGTTGTCATAAACCAACCCGATTAAAAAAGATTGATTAGTAGCTAGCCCTCGGGCTTGGGCACTAGGCCGATAGCCGAGCTCTTTGAATACTTCAAGAACTTTCTCTTTCGTTGCTTTACTGACATTCGGCTCATTATTTAAGACTCGCGAGACGGTCTTCTTAGAGACTCCCGCATGCTCTGCGACATCATTAATGGTGACTTTTTGCAACCCGTTCATCCTTATGTATCATGTGCAGGCCAACTTTGCCCCAATGGTGTTGATCTGTCAATTTAGGCTTTTTGATTTAAACTGGAAACGCACTCATCCCAAGCAACATTGAATTCAACGAATTGCGCTGACTTTTACAATTTTGAGGATTTGTACTAATTTTGATGAGTTGTCCACCCTACGAAGAGTAATCGTCATACCAAGCAGCGGCTCCCAATAACGCCGAGTTACCTTGGGTGACGAGTTTAACCGGAATATCAGTCAAATAATGGCTCATCTGGTCTTTGGATTTAAACGAAGTTTGAAAGTCACTGGCCTTTAAAAAGTCAACGATTCTCGGCAAAATTCCACCGCTTAAATAAACGCCCCCTTTCGCGCCTAACGCGAGAGCAAGGTCACCAGTCACCGCCCCTAACCAACTGCAGAAAAGTGCGAGAGTACGTTGACACATTTCATCACTGCCATCGAGGGCTCGTTGACTAATATCAGCTGTACGGTATGGTTCTGGCTTAGCGCCCTCAACAGCTGCCAATGCATGATAAAGGTGGCGCAATCCCGGTCCAGAAAAAACTTTTTCAATCGATACTAGCTCATATTTTCTGGAGAGTTGCTCTTTGATAGCCGCTTGCAAAGCCGTATTAGCAGCCAGTGACATATGCCCCCCTTCAGAAGCAACCACACTCACTTTACCGCCACCTTTGACTAGCGCAGCAACGCCAAAACCAGTTCCCGGCCCAACAACAGCAATCGGACATCCTTCCACAGCCTCGCCTTGGTTAATCGTAGTCAAGCAAAGCGGATCGAGGTACTGGACTGCGTAGGCATAAGCAGCAAAATCATTGATTACTTGGAGCTTAGAGAGCCCCAATGCATCTTGCGCTTTGGGTACCGTAAAACTCCAGTTCAAGTTAGTCAATTTAATGTTTTCGCCCGCCACAGGTCCCGCTACCGCGAGACAAGCGCCACTCACGCTCTCACCAGAAAGCGTATCTTTGTAACACGATACAGCATCTTCGAGACCATCAAATTCCGCACTCGGGAATGTCTGTTGGTTCTCAACGGTAAATTGTCGGCTCACTTTATCAATCGAGGTCACTAAGCCGAATCGCGCATTAGTTCCACCGATATCGGCAACAATGTAGGGGTAGCAGGTTTCATGGTTTTGCATTTAAACAATCTCTGAAAAATCGCCGTGAACATTAAGTTACACGACAATCCAATTAAAACTTCCGAGAAAGTCAATAAATGCTTTCTCTATTTGTCATTTTGAGATATTCTCGTGGCACTTATGATACCGGTGTCATTTAGCATTTGTCAAAGGTAGATTGCACGAAATTGGTGCATTTTTGCGCAATGTTAGATACTTTTAACGACATTTACTGATAAACTGCTTGTTGATGCAAACAGCCTTTAATCCGGCATGGACATCCGGTATATTGCACCGTAACCTTTATTAATATCTTTATGACTAGCAGTGCAGCTACCCACTGCATTGACATTTTATTATCAGGTACACGCTTTCAGTCACCCAACTGACCAGCGATAATAATAGCGACAGGAGCCTGGATTGAAAGGTAAAGCGACATCATTTGACATTGCCCATCAAGCGGGTGTCTCTCAATCGACTGTGTCTCGTGCATTACGCAACAGTCCCTTAGTCAATGAAGAAACACGCGAAAAAATTCATCGCATCGCCAAAGAGCTCAACTACAAAGTTGACAAGAATGCGAGTAATTTAAGGTCACAACAAAGCGGCACGATAGCTTTACTGCTTTTCCAAGACCCAACAAGTGACGACTCACAAATAAATCCCTTTTTCTTGTCGATGCTAGGCAGTATCACTCGAGCCTGTACCCAGCGGGGGTACGATTTATTAGTGTCATTCCAACAACTCAGTGACGACTGGCATGCCGATTATGAAGATTGTCACAAAGCGGATGGAATCATTTTGCTTGGTTATGGCGATTACACCGATTACGAAGAGAAGCTCCTCCAATTAGAGGAACAGAAAACTAATTATGTACGCTGGGGTGCGGCTAATGAAGGGCATCCAGGCATCTCTATTGGTTGTGATAACTTCCAAGGTGGCTTCGAAATCACCGATCATTTAATTCAATTGGGACGCAAAAACATCGCTTTTATTGGCGGAGCTGGAATAGGCTCGCCAGAGTTCTTTGACCGCTATAAGGGCTCCTGCGCGGCGCTCGAAAAAGCGGGACTGAAGCCTAATCCGAAATTACAAATCGACACGATAACAACGGAACAATCTGGTTATGCTGCTGCACTTCAATTGCTCGCACTTAAACAACCATTCGATGCCATTTTTTGTGCCAGTGATTTAATCGCTATCGGCGTCATCAAGGCATTAAGAGAGCGCGGAGTTAAAATTCCCGAAGAAGTCGCTGTGGCCGGTTACGACAATATCCCCCTCTCTGAGTTTATCCGGCCAACTTTAACAACTGTTCAACAGGACACTAAACTTGCCGGCGAAGTGTTAGTCAATACACTCATCGATAAAATTCATGATAAGTCAGTGAAAACAACCATGCTGCCTGCTAAGCTAATCATTCGCGAATCTTGTGGCGTAGCAAAAAAATAAAGTCATTATCAAACAAATTTTTACTCGTCTTTTAACCGAGAAGGTTGTCTGACTTAAGGATCACAAATGGGGCTACTTAGTCTTTTTAAAACTCAACGAAGCCGCCCCAAAATTTTTCAAAAAGTCTCTCATGAGCTACTTTCTGAACTGGCTGAAAACAACGCGTGGTTAAGTGATTATCTCGAGCATCAAGATAAGATTGCTCGAATCAACTGGCAAGGGGTTTTCACTTATCTAGAACAAAGCGCTGTTGATAAAAAACATCTGATAACTCACCAAGAATTAACCCTGCTTTGGTTGAATCAATTGAGAAGTCAACTATCGCAACAATTTTTCATCTACCAATCTGATCACTTCATTATCCTCTCCAACGGAGACGATAAATTTCTCAACAAACTTTTTAAAATGACTGAGGCTATCTATCGCCGAATAAAAAGTGCCTTAGCGGATATTTTGGACCCTAAATTTGATGCTGCCGAAAACTTTAAGCATCCGATTTTTGTTACCAGTGATATCGATTTGTACTACGACTATGTCAGTTACTTTTACCCTGAAGATGGCGAATTTCAACAAAGTAGTGGCGTGTTTTTGCGCTATGGTATCAATCACTTTGTCGTTCCAGAAAGCGAGTTTGAACAACTTGAGGCGGTAGTTGCTCATGAGCTCACGCATGCAATGCTCAGTCACTTATCTTTACCTGTTTGGGTAGACGAGGGACTAGCGGTCAATACCGAAACGATGATTACACGGCAGGCAAACTATCGCTTAAACCCGCAAAAAAACTCTCGCCATAATGACTTTTGGAATGAGAAAACGATTCAAGAGTTTTGGTCTGGAGAAGGTTTTCAAAAACCGGGAGAAACGAGCGAACTCTGTTACCACTTAGCGCAAATTATTGTTGCTTCTATGGCAGAGGAGCACCCGTCCTTCGTCGAGTTTGTAAGAAATGCAAAATATCCTGACAGTGGTGAAGCGGCTGCATATAAAGTATTTGGTGGAAGCTTAGGTGCAATAATCGAGCAGTTCTTTGGACCTGGCGATTGGTCACCCAAACCAGACCAGTGGTCAGCCAACCAATAAGACGGGCTTAAAGTTGCAATCAAATAGACATCGAAAAAAAAGCGTGTTTCATACTTAAGCTAACACGGCCCAATTGGAATACGATGAAAAAGACATTGCCACAAAGCCCACAGCTATTTCTTGCAGTGGACAAAGTGGCATAAGTGATTTCACTAAAAACCATAGGTCGCTATTAGATTAAAGTTTTGAGGGGTACCCGGTTGGACCCAGACATCTGCAAAAGAATTCACATAATAAGTCTCATCAAAAAGATTATCGACCTCAAAACGAACTGAAAGCGAATCTGAAACTTGATAGTTCGCAAAAGCACGCGCGACGGTATAGCTAGGTAACTCAAAGTCTGTACCAAAAAAGCCATTTCGCTCACTGACATACAAGATACCAGCTCCATATTCAAAGAGCTTTCCATCAAGTTCAGATGAGTTAACCAGTTGAAGGGTTAGTTGGTGTTCTGGAATATTAAGTAACGGACTTCCGGCTTCTACAGTGAAGCCAAAGTTTGCATCGAAAAAAGCATTTTCAGTTTGTGCATCAACATAAGTATATGAAGCCCAGAGATCTAATCCATCAGCAATTTGTCCATTTAAATCTAACTCGAAACCTTGACTACTTGCTTCACCAATGGCTGCACTCGTGAACGCTTGAGGATCGTCTACTACTAAAATATTTTCCTGCTCAACTTTGAATAGCGCGATAGTTCCAAACAAGTCACCATTATTAAGGGCAAATTTTACACCAACCTCCATTGAGGTTGACTGATTGGGCTCAAAACCATTGCCATTAGCATCGCTCCCAGAAAGCGGTCGAAAGTTTTCGCCATACGCGGCATAAACTGAAAGACTATCTGAGGACTCATAAACAATGCCAAATTGCGGGCTGGTTCTTGATTCAGTTTGCCGAGTGAGTGTATCTTCTCTTCGATTATTAAGTTGTTGCTTGTAATCGTCATACCTTAAGCCTAATCGAATATCGAGTTTATCGGTTAGGCTAATTTGATCTTGAATGAAAATCCCAACGGATTCTTGAATTTCTACTCGGTCAGTATTCGGCCCGGGCGTTGGAAGCGGATACGCTCCATAAACTGGATTAAAAACATTAATGAATTGATCCCCCCTAACTCGCAAAAACACTTGATCATTTTCAAATTTATCCGAATCCATGCCGATAATGACTCGATGTTGCAAGTCCCCTAATTCAAACAGTCCCGTTATCTCTGCACGAAAAACTCGATACACGGCATCATAATCCCGAGTTCGGCGAAACCGGTTTATTTCTCCATCTACAACATCGCCAAAACCGGTTTCAGTCGCAGCGCCTTCCAGAGAGGTGTCGCGGTAGTTAAAGCCTAACAAAGCGCTCCAGTCTTTGTTGAAATCATGTTGAAACTCTAATTGGTGACCAAGTACATCGGCTTCCATGGGCCCATCACCAGGCTCTCCAAGAAAGCGACTCTCGGGAATCAAACCGAGAACACCATCAATAGCAATGACACCTCGGTCAAAAGGGACCTCTTGGTGACTGTACTCTAATTCGTAAATTAGCTTACTGCTATCAGTAATCGCCCATGCGATAGATGGACTAAAACCTTGCGCTTGCGACTCAATAGTATCGCGGAAACTACCAGCATCTTTCGCATAACCGACCAAGCGGATTGCAACTGAGTCAGAGAGGGGTGCAGTATAATCTGCATCCAATCGATAAGTATCAAAGCTACCTGCAGCGAAGCTGAACTCACCATTTGTTTCGAAGGTCGGACGCTTAGTAACCAAATTGATTGTTCCACCCGGTTCGCTTCGTCCAAATAAAGCAGCTCTTGGCCCCTTTAAAACTTCAATCGACTCTATACCCGATAAGTCTCTCGATCCGCCAAATCCGCGGCCTGCGTTGAACCCATTGACCAAATAATTACTAGGTAAATTTTCGTCACCAACAAAGCCTCGAACTGCGAAGCTGTTCCAAAGCCCCCCAAAATTATTTTGTCTCGCGACTGAGCTCGATAAATCTAATGCCTCAGATAAATCAAGCGCTCCCGCATTTTTTAAAATTTCCGAGCTAATTTCCAATTCTGATTGCGGCGTTTCTAGTGGTTCAAAATTTCCCTGATAAGCTTGACGAGAGCCGATAACCACGACTCGCTCATCCTCCTCATCGGCGATATCAGTTTTTTCCTCTGCATACACCGCAGGATTTATTGTTAAAGCACTTCCAACTAAAGTAGCCAGATACGCTGGTTTAAGTCCCTTGCTAAAATTCATAATTATTAACCTTTCTAATTTTAATTTGAGAAATATTCATCTTTTCAATGTGCATTAATTCAATCAACAAGTTCACTAAATGATTAAGCTATACACGAAATTGTGTCCGTTCAGTTAATTCAGTTCTTGTGGCCCCTTAATGGATTGCTCATAGGTAGGTAGGCGGTTTAATAGCGATTTATCGAATGGCTCGACGGAAAATAACCAAGGGTAATATGACAGCCTCAACGAGTGGTGAAACCGACGAATTTGACTTTCATATTCAATAGCCGCTATTGCGTCAGTATCCGCTAGTCGCGACAGTCTCTTTTGAATGAACATTGGTGGAGACAAAAATGCAACATAACCTGCAAGCCTATGTTTTTTGATCCCTGCTTTTCGATAGTCTTGAGAGAGCGGTGCGGCAACTTGATCGCCAACTTGTTGGAAGGCGTAGTACCATTTCCATTCGAAGCTATTACCAACTTCTGTATGTGCTTCATAGTTTGGATGTGTAGCGATGAATGCATTCATGGTGGTCTCCACAGGAAGATCCCACGCGTCATTCACCGCCTCTCTTTGAGTCAGCAATATTTCGCTTCCTTTCGGAGAGTTTACTAATTGATTAACTAGCAGGTTTCCGAGAATTGGAATGATAAATGCAAAAAGCACCCAGATTCCGATTAACCTCGAAGCAACCTTAGGAGCGCTAGTCGATCGCCTGCCCCAAAAAACACTTAATAGAACCCAGAAAATAAAGTAGACTGAGCACCAGAAAGAAATTTGAAACACATCGAACAATGAGGCGTCACTGAGATAGGCGCCACAGTAAAAGGGAAGTAAAAGGGCTAGATATAGTGCGACTACACGAACCGTTATTCTCGCTCCCCAGAAAGCATAAGATGATCGCGTCGTACTGATCAATAAATCATATCGTCCGCCGTTACGTTCGTTTGCGAACAAGTCATGAAATAGCAGAATTATCAGTAGCGGGGATAGCGCACTTATAACAAAAGCGAAATCAATTTTCCCCGCTTGTGCAAGTTCAGCGTTTTGCGCGTCGCTCTCATAAATTTGTCCTTCTAATGCGAGCATGCGGATACGATGTTTCCACGGATAAGTATCGCGTTCACCAAGCGCAGCAAATGCTAAATTAGAAGGCTCTGAATAAGTTAAATGAAAACTATAGTAAGCTAACATCCCAGGATCATCGTATTTCGACTGAACCTCAGCTCTGTCAATTTTATCCGCTTTTTTGAGACGTTCGATCGTCTGTCTTTGCTCACTAACTTCTGTTAAACCCGTCGCGATCGAAAAAGTCGAAACCAAAAAACTACATAATAAAAGCACTACTACGTAGCGCTGTTGAAACATAAAACGCCATTCTCTTGAAAGATGATTCATCATAAGGTTCGTCTCCCAATAAAACGGATAAGAAAACATAGCAACGCAATCCATATTAACAACTGCATAAGCCCAAGCAGACCTCTGGATAATCGCTTCGAAGCATCATCAATAGAAAACTTGAATCCTTGTATTATTTTCCAATTCGACGCGCTAACTCGCGCTTTTCTATTTTCCTCTTGTCCTTTATTTCGATTAATATCATCTATATAATTCAGTTGTTCCATGTGAGTTTTATTCAAAGATTGAACAAACTTAAACCGCAATTCTTCTGTTTCTCTCAAAAAACGATGGTGAGTCTCAATACTTGTGCCTGCACTAATCATTGAAAACGATCTGATGGCTATCTTCGGTGACAACCAACCGAAAAGCCGAGCCACTTGAGTTTGCCTGAGTTCTTTTTGCATTCGCTCTTCAGCAAACTGATTAAGTACTTTCGTCAACTCTGCCTCCGAAGCACTCGCTACGGCACCTCTAAAATTAATTGGTAGCTCTTCTACCGACCCAACTTTATATTTCTTTAACAGAGAGCTTTTTAATTGATTAAAGGCAGGATCATTTGCATTATGACCGTCTCCTAGTTGTCTTAAAGCGGCGATAACCGCAAAGTCAGTCTCAAGCTTTCCTTCAATTGGTACGGACACCGAAGCCGTCGAACTCGCAACACGCGGCATTACAATACATACTAATATCCAAACAATAGCTAGCCCTGAAAAACTCTCACTGCTTTTCGAAAATAATGCAGAAATCAATAAAATGAAAAGTATCCAAATAACCAAATAGAGCAGATAGGCCAATAGAAAACTAGCGACAACCAGTGAGCTTTCCCCTTGGGCAACGGTGAATACGCCGGAAATGCAGAGCGGAAACAAGACGAGGCAAGCAACAAAAAATAAAGCAACACCTTTCCCGATGATTAGCGAATAAAATGATACTCCCTGAGCAACCAGAAATGTTAATGTCTGTGACTCTCGCTCTCTACTTATTGAGCTATATCCAATCAATACCAACAATAATGGCGCTATCACTTGAACGATAAAAGCGGGAGATAAGCTGCCTAATTTTGTCAGTCCCGTCGTTTGCTTTTGTTCGGCAAACATCGCGGTATTCTGGCGGTGCCCTTCCAAAAATATTGAGTTCCCGGTGTAAGCGTCGACGCCAGGATCCAGCATGCTCAATGGAGCCGGAACCCTAAAAGCATAATGGCCATAGTGAACCATTCTATGTGGATGACGATCAGGCTGCTGTAAGAATGTTTCTTCAGACTTATTCTGCGTCGCTTGTCTTTGCTCACTCAATTCATGCATCTTAACCGCGGTAACAACGACCGAAGACAGCGTCAGAATTATCCCTATTACAAGTACCGATACAGCCAGTTTGGAACGAGACCAATATCGCAATTCATCTTTTGCGACAATCCAAACTTGTGTTTTCCATTTATCACTCATTTGGCTGCCTTTGCGCAAATGCAGCATGAACGAGTTCAGTATCTATCCTTCCCTCATCCGGAGCCTCGAACTCACCAACGAGCTCTCCTCTTCGAAGCAAACCAATACGGTCAGCGACTTGACAGGCACCATAGACATCGTGAGTCACCATTAAAATTGTCGCGCCGGCTGAGGCTAACTCGGTGACTAATTGGTTAAACTCATCGATTGCAACGGGATCTAAGCCAGAAGTCGGTTCATCGAGTAAGAAAATCGGTGCCTCTCGTAACACAGCTAAAGCGATTGCTGTTTTTTGCCGCATACCTTTCGAATAAGTTAACAATTGTCTATCCCAGGAATCGCTTTGAAGTCCAACAAGTTTAAAAGCGCTCTCAATTTCGTCATTAGACTTTTTTATATCAGCCAGCGACAAAAAATATTCGATATTTTCCTTGGCCGTTAAATGAGGGTAAAGCGAGGCGTTTTCCGGTAAGTAAGCCGTTTTTTTTCTCACCGAAACTAAGGCATCTCCGACGCTTTCACCATCTATAATCGCTAAGCCACTTTTCGGCTTGTTGAAGCCTAATAACGTCTTTAGAGTCGTCGACTTTCCCGCACCATTTCCACCAAGCAAGGCGTAAATTTCTCCTTTGCCAACTTTAAAGTTTAAATCTTTAAGGACGGAGATACCCTTGATTTGAACGCAAAGTGATTGAGACTCAATCACGGTCTTATTTTGTCTGCTAGTCACCTGTACCCACTTCACTGAATGTCGTGTTCATTAAAAAACCAAGCGATGATATATCATATCATATAATCAGGCAAATCGAATACAAACAAACTTTGAACAAAAGTAGCTCAAAGACGAATCAGCGACTGTCACTCAATCAAAAATTTGTAAAAGCGTACTGACGATATAGAGTTAGCTAACAATCTAAACGATTATTTTTACAGACTATTACAAGTTGCGAGTTTATGGTTTGAGCCTAGTTTCAATAATAAAAACATACTTATCGAGGTCATAAATATGAAAAAATATGCTTTTAATTCAAAAGCAAATCTAAATATTCTAATCGTCACTATCTGTTCCATTTTTTTTGCTGGATGTGGTTCAGATGAAGAAGCGCTTTTTGGACCTTGTATCGTTATTAATCAAGAACCGGTATTAAACTTAGTCAGCGCGATTAATGAATCGACACAAGAACCGATAGAGCAAATTCAACTCAGTAACATCCGAATTAATGGCGGAACTGAATTGGATTTTATCGAGGAAAGTCCCCCTTTTAGTCACAACATTGAAGTTGACTATGAACAAGATATTCTTACCTGTACATTGCCATGTGGATTCGGTAAAGCCGAAGGAGAATGGGAATTCACGGCAACTGCCGCAGGTTACCAAGAATCAGACAAATCAATATTCGCCTCTTACGGAGTGTTTGACGGAGGCTGTCCAGCATATCTGCGAGAAGGCACAGAGGCTACGGTAATTTTAACGCCAACTACCAACCTTAAAAATTGATCAAGCTTAGCGAAACAAAGATAAAAGCGAGTGTGGGATACTAATCAGCGGTTTGACCCGGTGAAGGTTGCTGATACATCTCCACTCGGTTTCTGCCTTTTTTCTTGGCCTCATAAAGCGCGAGATCAGCATTCGCTAAAAGTTTTGATAATGACAAGCTAGCGTTGCCTGACGCGACGCCAAAACTGGCTGTAACTTTAATTACAGTACCTTCGTAATCAAAAGAAGCTTTTTCTAATAGTTGACGGGCCCGCTCTGCAATGGCCAAACCTTCTTGCGGACTGGAGGTAGGAATAAGCATTACAAACTCCTCACCTCCCCACCGGCCAACCATGTCCATTCGTCGAAGCTCAAAAGAAAGGATCTCAGACGCTTTTTGAATGATGAAGTCACCTGCATTATGCCCATAGGTATCATTAACTTGTTTGAAGTGATCTAAGTCAACAATAATTGTGCACAACTCTAATTTTTTTCTGCGTAATTGATTGTACCGTCTTTGGATAAAATTTCGATTGGGTAAGCCGGACAAATGATCGAGTTCTATTTGATTCTCAAGCCGTCTTTTATAAAACATCACAAAGTAAAAACTCGCAATAAATAAAAGCGCAACTAAGGAAAATGCAATTAAGGTATTGTCGATGAAAGACTTGGTGATTTGCGCTTGTCTCTCCTTCAGAGGAACTAACAACAACAACCGCCAATTCAACTCTTCAATTGTAAATTCAGAAATTAAAAAATCTTCATCCTCATTACTAATCAATAAGCTGTCTAAATCTTGCTGCTGCTTTATACTCTCTTGGTACCACTTTAAAGAATCCAACTTTGGAATGTGTTCTCCGGTTACAACTAGGTCGGGTAACGACGTTAAAATAATATCGTTTACGTCATTTACAAATAAAAAATCGTAACCATATTGTTTTTTGTATTGTTGGAATGAGTCCAAAAAAGTCTGAAGGCGCTTACCGACACCAACGAATCCCAAAAACTCATCATTACTGCCATATATTTTTACATCAAAAAACAAATGAACATCACCAACTTGCCCCAAATCAGCAATAACATCCTGCTCTACTTTTAGTGCTTCAAAATACCAAAATACCTTTCCTTCAATTAGATCGATAACATTGCCGTCAGAGAAATATTGCTTGCGAGCTTTTTCGCTTGCGACGAAAAACACCATACCGGTTTTATCATGTAATCGCTTTAATTGCGCCAACAGTACCGCTTCATCGATTTGAGCAGTCTCCAAACTATTATTAAAATCCAAAGAACTCGCAAAGGTTTGCGCGATGTGTAAAGGTTTGAGTAATTGTTCGTTAACCAGGCGATAAACAGGAGAAATTGCTTGCTGCTGAACTTTACTTTGTTCCGCTACAACATTATTGATCGCAAAGTAAGTCGCATATATAAAGGCAACTGACAAAAGCGCTACAAGCAAAAGTGTAATAAATTGAAAGTTTCTGATGAGATGCAAACTACAATCCATTGGTGTCAACAGTAAACTAGTCGTCGAGTATACCTTGTGAATTTTTCGGTTACCAGACGTTTGCAACTAACAGCTGACGCATTTTCCCCCTGTTAAAAGCTGACCAAATAGTCAAGAATGGCCGCTAACGTAGGGGAATTAACCCATTAATTCGATTCGCCGTCTTTGAAATAGTGTCAATAACAAGATAAAAATACTTAAGCCACCTAAACTACCTGAGCCACTTGAACTTGTCATTTGTGCTTCAATAAAAACGGTACGACTAGTTGTACTCTCTAACCCCTCATTGTCTGTTACTCTTAGGGTCAAAGAGAAACTCCCTGGCTCGGCATAACGATGCGTTGGATTTTCAAGTGTTGAACGGTTGCCATCACCGAAGTCCCAAAGGTATGACACAATCGTTCCATCGGAGTCAGAAGAAGTGTTAGTAAACTGGATGGTCATTGCATCAACCTCATTATGAACAAAAGATGCTTCTGGAACAAATTGACCATTAGCGGCATAAACCGCAGCAAGCGCATTAATAATTCCATAACCGTTTAAGTTATCCGGATTTGAAGCTTGCCCCGCAGAATTTCTGATTAGCTCGCGTACTTCCGATGCCGTTAAATTTGGCGAAGACTCTAGAAGCAGTGCAGCAACTCCCGCGGTCAGAGGACAAGAAAACGAAGTACCATTAGCATTACCATAACCAGTGTCCGACAACGAGCTGGCAACTAAAACACCTTGTCCCATCGCCATCACATCAGGTTTAATTCGTCCATCGGCCGATGGGCCATAAGAGCTAAAGCTAACCCGGCTACCACTAGCATCAACAGCACCAACAGCCAATACTGAGTTGCCATCTGCTGGCGCACCAATTGTATTTGATTGGGCAACATTTCCACCGTTGCCAGCAGAATTTATGACGACAATACCACTTTCAGCGATCAAATCAGCGCACTGAGTGACGATGGTGGTATTGCCATCCATATCGTCGGGAGAATAATTAACGCCCTGATCAAATACGGTATAACCGAGTGAACTGGTAATAATTTGTGCACCATTAGCGTCCGCCCATTCGGCTGCGGCACACCAATTATCCTCTTCAACATGTAGTTCCGATTCATTATTTTCAGTTTTCGCCAAGTAATACGTTGCACCATACGCAGGACCAATTAATATTCCTGGACTGAAACCACCAATAACGCTGAGGGTATTAGTGCCATGCGAACCGGTACCCATGTCCGACTCATCCGCAACATTGCCATCGTTATTAACGAAATCCCACATACCTGCGATATCCATTTGACTAAAACTTTCATGGCTTAAACGATTAAAGCCTGAATCAAATACAGCGATAACAACGCCATTACCGCTCAAACCCATGTCATGGACTTCAGGGACATTAATTTGATTATTTTGAGTGAACGAATTGCCATACTCCAGCATCATACTATTCGCCGTTTTCTGCGATTGACCGGGAAGGGAATTCTCAAGCGAAACAGTCACTGGTGGCGTTGGTTGACGTTTTAATTTGCTAATTAAATCAACTTTTTTAACAAAAGACAGTCGAGTGATTTCTTGCAGCATTTGCGGCGTGATCTCGGCTGAAACCGCATTGAGCATTTTAAGTTCATGGCGAATTTTAACGACCCGACTTTTGACCTGATTAATATAGCCAGACTCTAAAGGGATATCTTCAAAAACAATCGCTCTCGCTTCTCCCCGATTTAACACTCTTCTTTTGAGCGCCAATTCATTAATATTTAATTTTACCGAGTTGAGTTTATTGGTAACATCGCTCCCTTTATCAGTAAAATAGATCATTATCGGAAAAGCAACTTGCG
The DNA here is from genome assembly GCF_007004765.1 of Aliikangiella marina. Taxonomy (GTDB): domain Bacteria; phylum Pseudomonadota; class Gammaproteobacteria; order Enterobacterales; family Kangiellaceae; genus Aliikangiella; species Aliikangiella marina. The sequence continues at coordinate 594,769 of NZ_VIKR01000002.1, read as the reverse complement.
ATTGGCCGCGCTCTTCCCTCAGTTCGAGTACACGAGCTTTCAACTTTGTCGACAGTTTACTATTTTGTTGAAGACTATCGGGGACTGAATATGACAAGGCGATGGGAGAGCTAATCAACGATATCGCCATCCAGGAGAGCCCCATTAAATTACTTAGCTTCATTTTCAGTTTCAACTTTTACTTTTAATTCAACTTTTTGAATGACTTCACTCAACGATTAACAATTAACGAGCCAGTCAGCACCCCATCACTCTCTCAAACTAGTTTTGATCAATTAGCGCCGAATCTAAATCCTCACTTTTGATGCCAACCCGCTCCGCTCGTTTTTCCCATTGTTTACGAGCAAAATGCTGCATATCTTCAATCGTGTCAACTTCATCCATAATTTCAAAGCCTAATATTGTTTCAATGATATCTTCCATCGTCACAATACCGGATAGTCCGCCGTACTCATCAACTAGAATTGCGAGGTGCTCTTTACGCTCCATCAACTGCTCAAAACAATTTTTTAAAGTTAGCGTGTTGGGAGCCACAAAGACGGGACGCTTAATTGAGTCCAGCAGCTTCTCGCCATGCCCTTTCGCAGCCTGTAAAAAGATATCAGTCTTAAGCACATAACCACTGATATCTTCATGGTGCTTATCATAAACAGGGAAGCGCGAAAACGGTAATACCTCGACATGTTTAAAAATGGTTTCGATGTCACTATTTTGATCAAGAGAGTGAACCACCGGTCGCGGCGTCATCACATCGGAGGCCATGAGTGTTTCAAAAAATACGAAGTTCTTCAAAGCACTGACTTCCGTTTCTTCAAATACGCCATGCTCTGCGCCTAAATCAGCCATTGCAGCAAATTCTTCTCGAGAAAACTGTTCTATATGGTCGTCTTTAGAAAATAAACGGGTAATTTGTTGGCATAACCATACTAATGGCATCAACAAAATAATCATCACTTGGAGAATTTTGGCCGTCAGGAAAGATAACTGTCGCCAGTAGCGTGCACCTAAAGTTTTAGGAATGATTTCTGAGAATATTAGTATCAATAACGTCAAAACCGCCGAAGTGATTGCTAAAGACGAACTTCCAAAAACGACCTGAGCTTGCGCGCCTACTCCAGCGGCTCCGACTGTGTGCGCGATAGTATTTAGGCTTAATATTGTCGCCAGCGGCTTATCAATATCCTCTTTGTAACCGCGTAAAATTTTACCATGTGGTTTTTCTTCCGACTCGAGCATTGCAATATAGGAATCGTTCATCGACAACAAAACGGCTTCGAGAATAGAACAAAGAAACGATACACCGATCGCTAACAGTAAATAAAATATGAGTAGTGTCACGAATTAACCCGTTGAAAAAGCGTAACTTTATAGATATCAAACTGCCAGCTTATAGGGGAAAACAACCAAACTCAAGTGATTCTCGGTGTGAATGATACATTGAGCGTAACAAGATATTGAAAAGCCTCCGCTCGGGAGGCTTTTTCTAAGTAACACTATGATTTTATTGCATTAATTTATCTAACACTGTAACCATATCTGAATTGGTATTTTTCTGATTTAACCAATAAACAGCCACTCCGTGCGGTGGTACTTTACGGACTAATTGGTCCTTAACGGTTATTATTTCACCAGTAAACGCTTCGACCCAGTCTCCGGAGCTCAGGTATTTCTCAACCACAAAATCATGGGATACATCGCCCTTATTTAATAATACGAGTGCCGTTTGGTATTCACCTTGGTGTTCATAAACGCGATAAAATGCAGCCGTGTGTCCTACAAAATCGAGATTGACCTGCAAGCCCCTTTGTAGCGCAATCGAGTTTTTTCTGACATTCGCAATTCTTTTTAATGCGTTGTGAATAGGGTGAGACTTAGCAATTTCAATGCGCTCTTGGCCAAAGTAATTACGATTTCCCTGGTGTTCAGACGTCCCCGCCATAAAACCAATTTCTGAACCATAGTAAACAACTGGAATCCCGCGAGAAGTAAAAAGCCAATTATGGACATTGATAAATCCATTTTCATCAGTATTAATTCGCGACATATCGTGATTGTCATAAAAGGTCGCTAAATCATACGGATTTGCATAGGGCCCTTCCTCTAAATACAGATACGATAACAACTCACTATAGTCACTGCTTGGATTCTCAAAAACTTTTAGCATTGCCTCGCGACCAGGAAAGTCTAACACGCTGATCGAGCCGTTTTCTGGCTGCGTATGTTTTCCGATAAACTCTGCGTCGAACGAATAACTCTCCGCAAACATATAAAGTCCAGGGTGTCTTTCTCTCATTTCATCCGCCCACTTTTTCCAAAAACTATTGGGCATATGTTTAATCGTGTCGATTCTGATAGCTGCAGCGCCTTGCTGAATCCACTGAGAGTGAGCCTCAACAAAATAATCTAAGACTGCGGGGTTGCTCTCATTAATATCCGAAAGCTGCATCAGATCTTTCTTACGATTATAAAACTGATGTAAAGGGTTATCATGGTCTAACTGTTCAGGCTCAAGATTTTGATGATCCGCGACTAACTGCCCTGATTTATCATACAGCTTTCCAAAATCCCCCAGTTGCGACGGCATTGAAAATGCTGGCGAGCCGTGATTTGCAACTACATCTAAAACTAATTTAATACCGTAGTCTGCTTTCAGTTGGGTTGCTAAATCTTGATACCTAAGGTCCTCAGAAACCCAGTGCTCATCTTCGATAAAAAAGTTGGTACCCCAGTATCCGTGATAGCCAGTTTTACCTCCATCCTTAAAAGCGCCTCCAAACTCAATCGGTTCGCCGCCAGAAAAAGCGTGGTCAGGGTTATCGACTATTGGCGTTAACCAAACTGAAGTAAATCCCATATCTTTGATATACTGCGCGTTGTTTAATATGCCCCGAAAATCTCCTCCCATATAGCCGACATAAGCCATTTGGTTACCGGGACCTTTGAGCGGATTTTGAAAAGTATTATGTTCGCCACCCTGTTCGGGATAATTATTGCTTGGATCACCATCAACAAATCTATCGGTCATTGCAAAGTAAATCGCCTCGCTTGCAAAAGGCTCTAGTGTTCCATAGTAGGAACGCTCGGTGCTTACGAAACGAGTTTCCTGTGCCGACTCATTTTGTTTCGAATCTGTTGCTGGCTGACAAGCTGCGATTAAAATACTCGTTAAACTCAAAAATGTCAGTTGTTTAATCTTTAGTGAATGTTCACTCATAAATTTAGAACCTATACCAAATTAGTTGTTAGTCTGCGTGCTGAACTCTTAATGTAAGCAATCCTGCTAGAACCATACTCGAACCACCAATCACCAAAGCAAATATGGTTTGCCCACCAAAAAACTTGTTGACGAGAAATCCAAGAATACTTGCCGCTAGAATCTGTGGGAGCACAATAAAAAAGTTAAATATCCCCATAAATAGCCCCATTTTTTTCATCGGAACGGAATTCGATAACAGCGCATATGGGAGGGAAAGTATCGATGCCCACGCAAAACCGACACCGATCATTGGAACAACCAGCCACTTGGGATCTTTAATCAATATAAACGAGATAAAGCCAATTCCACCCAGTAATAAATTCGCCGTGTGGGCAATTCTTAAATTAAACCAACGAACCACAAATGGGATTGAAATCGCCGCGAAAACAGCGGCAACATTGTAAGCTGAGTTTAAGATCCCAACCCAGTCAGCGCCTTGATTAAAAGCCGCTGATGCGACATCACTGGTACCGTAATGATGAGAAGTAATTGCCGGTGTTGACGATGACCACCAGGCAAAAAATGGAAACCATGAGAAAAACTGCACGACTGCTAACTTACGCATTGCATCAGGCATATTAAACAGGTCCACCATTATTTGAGAGAATCCATTGTTATTATTTCCCGTTTGTTCCAACAAGCCCGCGATAATTTGAAAGACGCCAAACAATAATAAACCGCTAGTGAGTAGTAACAGATTTTTATCGAGGGCTTCGATGTTGAAGGCAACCAAAATGGTGGATACAATTCCGCTCGCAGCCCAAATGAATCCGCCGGAAAAAAACTGCTTTGATGAACGAGTCGGTTCGGGTAAATCAGGCTGATTATCAAGTTCTCTTTCCGCTCTCTCAAACGCTTCTAATTCTTCTGGCGAATATTCTTTTGTCGAAACGACGGTCCATAACACGGCAAGAAAAAATAAAATTCCACCGGCATAAAAAGCAAATTTAACTGACTCAGGAATTTTGCCGAGTTCAGCCTCATTGCTAATCCCAAACCAATTGGTCATCATCCAAGGTAGCGCTGATGCAATTACCGACGCGACGCCAATAAAAAAGCTTTGCATCGCGTATCCCAAACCGCGTTGATTTCGTGGCAACATATCGCCAACAAAAGCTCGGAATGGCTCCATCGAAACGTTAATCGATGCGTCCATAATCCAAAGCATACCGGCAGCAATCCATAAGGTCGGTGAATTAGGCATAATTAACAAAGATAAACTTGCAACGATCGCCCCATATAAAAAGTACGGTCGACGACGGCCAAGTTTGCCCCAAGTATTGTCGCTCATATAACCGATAATCGGTTGAACAAATAATCCCGTAATCGGCGCGGCAACCCAAAGAATGGTCATATTGCTGTAGTCAGCACCTAGCGTCTGAAATATCCGACTGACATTACTATTTTGCAGCGCAAAGCCAAATTGAATACCAAAAAAGCCGAAACACATGTTCCAGATATGCCAAAAAGAGAGTTGAGGTTTTTGCATAAAATTCCTTCCTAAGTCGCTTTAGTTTGACGACAACAAACGACTAATCATTATTGTTCTAGTTGCGTTGCCTGGTGGGTCATGAATCGATTAATGATTAGAATGAGCGCCATTGAGCTTATCAAAGTTATAAACATTAAATGGATGTAATGCAATGGCGACCAAACGAAAGTAAAGATCGCATAAAGCGCAGCGCCAAACACCAAACCGATTTTCACGGGAGTTCCTCTGACATTTTTAAATAACATCGCCATCAAAAAAGCCGCTAGTACAGGCATACTGTAAAGACCATTTAATTGTTGGAGTAAACCGATAATACTTTCCGATTTTTCAAATAGAGGGACTAGCATCACCGATGTCATTGCAAAAATCAGCGCGACTCTTTGGCCGACTTTTTTTACATCAACTTCCGGATTAAAAAATTTCTGGTGCAAGTCGCAAGTATAAAGCGCCGAAGCCGAGTTTAAGCATGAGTTAAAACTGGATAAAACAGCACCCGCAATTACTGCAGCAAATGCTCCAGACAACCAGGCAGGTAAAACGTCTCCAACAAGTTTTCCATAAGCAACATCACCAACATCGCCATAAAGTTTAAAAGCAATCATTCCCGGCAGGACAACGATAAACGGAATCAACAACTTAAAACCAATCGCTACGTAAATACCTTTCTGGGCCTCTTTTACCGTATCGGCAGCCAGAGCTCGCTGCACGATTACCATATTGGTCCCCCAATAAAAAATGTGAATAAAAGCCATCCCGGTTAATAAGGTATGCCAAGGAATATCCGATTCATTACTGCCAATTAAGGTCACACGTTCCGCAGGTAAACCAGATAGATCAAAATCAATAGCATTGAGTGCAAACACAGTAACGGCTAAACCCATGACTAACAATCCAGCACCATTAAATGTATCTGAAACTGCAATGGCTCTTAGTCCACCAAAAATGGCATAAATTGCGCCGACTATTGCAAACAACCCGGCAATAGTTGTAACTGACATAGTAAGACCAAACATAGACTTCATAAACAAGCTACCGGTGTATAGCACCACCGGCAGCAATATGAACATGTAACCAAATAAAAATAGCCCCGAAACTAAAGCGCGAATTCCATGATCTTGGAATCGATGCTCAAGCAGTTCAGTAGTGGTCGTACACTTATAGCGGTAGTACAGGGGGATTAAAAACTTGGCCAGTACCAATAGTCCGATCGCCGCACCAAATTCCCACCAAGCCACGAGAAAAGATTGAGCCCCGTTCATACCAACAATTTGCTCAGCGCTAATATTGGTTAACAGGATTGAGCCGGCCACAAACGGCCAAGATAGCGTACCACCAGCCAAAAAATACTCTTTACTATTACTGGTATTTCTGGGGGCGGCACGACATTTGAGATACGTTATCAAGCCGACGAGTCCTGTCAAGCCTAAGAATACCGCTAACTGAAGTGCATTTGTCATATTATTATTTCACTCCACCCCTATTAAATTTCAGTGGTAAATTTTTAAATCATGTCAGTACTGTATTAAACAATCTTAGTACTTGATGGTGGTATTATTTAAAGCATTACTGTCACACGACGAACTGGTGCTTTAAAAATACTATACACCTAAAAATCTCAGTTTAAGATAACCACATCACCTATTGCTACGAGCGTAAAACTTATTTCCACCGACTCATTCAATAACATTAAAAAAAGCCAAGAATGACATGCAATGGCTCTAGATTGTGCTAGTTTTACGACGAATAGACTTAAAAAGACAACCTTTTTCCAATACATACGTATGCAGGGTAATTATTTTTTGAATACGTATGTATTCGGTTGCCTTAATGTCACACCATCAAGTAATTTAATCCTTAAAATACGGATAAGTGAGGCTAGTCACATCTGGTGCCAGGGAGTTCACCTAAACAACTTAAAAACCCAAAAAGAGTTACAGCCAAAAACAACAAGTATATCTTTGATTTTTAAGTAAAAATAACAAACTACCGATTACAATTTATGCCTAATACGAGAAACTATTTCGCCGCATAGGCTGTTTGCAAAACACCGGGGCTTCGACCAATCCGCGCAACTATTACAAACTGATATAAGTTGTGACGTACTAAAGGGCCATAATAAGTAGATGGTCGGCAACGAATATCTGTTTAAACCGAAAAAAGAAATGAATATGACAAGCAAATCGAGAAAAAACATTACCGTCAAAGCATTTAAAGCGAGAATTCAGCATCATCTCAACTTTCATGCCGTTGATCTCAGCCATTCTATCGACAAAAAAGCGATTCTTATGGCGGTATGCTCTAGCGTGAACGAAATAGTGTTTGATAAGTTACAGTCAACCAATATACGTCGTCACGAGCGAAATAGCCGTTCAATCAACTATCTATCATTAGAGTATTTGATGGGGCGCATGCTTTCCAACAATTTACACAATTTGCAACTGTTCAAGACGGCTCAAGCAGCAACTAAAGAGTTGGGATTCGAAATTGAGGACATTTTTGAAGAAGGACATGATCTCGCCTTAGGGAACGGTGGTCTCGGCCGATTGGCTGCTTGCTACCTCGATTCATTGGCAACACTCGATTACAACGCAATGGGTTATGGAATCCATTATGAGCACGGATTATTCGAGCAACAGTTCTACAATAACCGGCAAATCGAGTCACCAGATGAATGGCGTGAATACGGTAATCCCTGGGAAGTTTGCCGCCCCGAAGCTGAGCAAGAAATTCCTCTCTATGGCCACGTTGAAACGGTCGCCGAAACTGATGGAACCCTGCGCAAGGTTTGGCATCCAGGACAAATTATCAAAGGCGTACCTTGGGATGTTCCAATTGTTGGTTACAATTGCGAAACCGTCAATGTGTTGCGACTTTGGGAGAGCCGAGCCTCAAGTCATTTTGACTGGGAAGCCTTCAATGCAGGCGATTACCAGGATGCCAACTCTGCACAAACCCAAGCGGAAACCATTTCAAAAGTCCTCTATCCAAACGACTCCACTGCAGCAGGTAAAGAATTGCGCTTTATCCAGCAATATTTTTTCTGCGCATGTTCAATCAAAGATATCATTCGTCGCTATTTAAAGCATCACGACGACTGGTCCCAGTTCGCGGACAAATTCGTAATCCAACTCAATGATACCCATCCAACGATCGCCATTTTGGAGTTGATGCGGTTATTGTTAGATGAGTATCGGTTTAGTTGGGATAATGCATGGCAAATGTGTAAACAAGTTTTTGCTTACACCAATCACACATTATTGCCAGAAGCGCTTGAGAAATGGAGCGTTGAACTTTTTGAGACTATTTTGCCAAGACATTTAGAGATCCTCTACCGCATCAATGAGGAATTTTTAAATGGTCAAGTTGATAAAATGTGGCCTGGCGATACTGCAATGCGACGCAAACTTTCTTTGATTGAAGAAGGCCAGCAAAAAATGGTTCGCATGGCCCACTTGAGCGTCATAACAAGTTTTAAAGTCAATGGTGTTGCTGAAATTCACTCAGAACTGGTTAAGCAAGATTTGTTTCCGGAATTTCATAAGCTCTACCCCAACAAACTAACCAATGTAACTAATGGAATCACACCCAGACGATGGCTGAAAGCTTGTAATCCTGCTTTGTCTGATTTGATTAGTAAAAAAGTCAAAGGTGACTGGGCAAAAAACCTGTCATTATTATCAACGCTTACCGACTACGCTGAAGATAAAAAATTTCAGCAACAATTTATGCAAGTGAAACGCGAGAATAAAGTTAAACTTAGTGAAGAAATTAAAAAACTGACTGGCGTTTCGGTTAATCCCGATGCAATTTTTGACGTCCAAATTAAACGGCTGCATGAGTACAAACGACAACATCTAAATTTGCTGCATATACTCGCTTTGTATCGCCGACTGTTAGAAAATCCGAGGCTTGACATTAACCCTCGTGTATTTATCTTCGGCGCAAAGGCTGCACCCGGTTATTATTTGGCCAAGGAAATCATCTATGCGATTAATTGTGTCGCTGAGAAAATTAATAATGACGCGCGAATAAATGACAAACTTAAAGTTGTTTTTCTACCTAACTATCGCGTTAGTCTTGCAGAAAAAATTATTCCCGCCGCAGATGTATCAGAACAAATATCAACTGCAGGTAAAGAGGCTTCAGGGACCGGTAATATGAAACTCGCTCTTAACGGCGCAGTAACTATTGGTACACTAGATGGAGCGAACATTGAAATCGCGGAAGAAGTTGGCGATGACAATATCTTTATCTTCGGCAAAACCGTTGATGAAATTAAAGCGTTAAATCGTCAAGGCTATGATCCGGTGTCTATTTACAATAGCGAGCCAGAATTAAAATCTATTATTGATTGGTTAGATTCCGACTACTTTACACCTGGAAAATTTGGTGAACTTTCAGCGATTACTCAAAGTCTGTTGAATGACGGTGATCATTACAAAGTATTGGCTGACTTTGTCTCCTATTCGCAAGCCCAAGAAGCATTGGATAAAGCCTATAAGGATCAAGCTGGCTGGGCAAAGATGGCCATCATGAATACTGCTATGATGGGTAAATTTACATCTGATCGTTCAATTGAAGATTACGCAAATAACATTTGGTCTTTAGACAAAAACCTTCCTGCGACTCAAGCAGTTAAGTTAGCATCTGGAGAATAGGTGGTTGAATGAGTAACCTGCAACAACAAATTTCTGCGATTTTGGCTGCGAATCATTCGCAGCCTTACGCGTTTTTAGGGATGCATAAATCTGACGACTCAGACCATCTTACGGTAACAACGTTTCAACCCGGCGCGAGCGCGGTCAGTTTAATCGACAAGAAAACAGGCAGAACCGTCAACAAACTTGCTGAAGTTGATCACAGTGAAATTTTCACAGTCAAGACCCGAAGAAAAAACCGCTTTGATTATCAACTTAAAGTAAAATTTGATGAAGCCGAGTTGCTACTGGAAGATCCATTCGCTTTTCCCCCCGTATTAGGCGAACTAGACGTGCACTTGTTGGCCGAGGGGACACATAAAAAGCCCTACCAAGTAATGGGTGCACACCTTAAAACGATTAACGATGTTTCCGGCGTAGCTTTTACTGTGTGGGCACCAAATGCAAGCCATGTCGCCGTTGTAGGTGAATTCAACCACTGGGATGGTAGAAAGCACCCGATGCGCTTACGTCATGATTGTGGTGTTTGGGAGATATTCATTCCGCATATTAACGCAGGGATGAGCTACAAATATGAAATTAAAGACCGTCATGGAAATTTACTGCCATTAAAATCTGACCCATTTGCGAGCCAATCTCAGATTCGTCCCGAGAACGCATCAGTTATTGCACCAGTCAGTCATTATCAGTGGCGCGATCAGCAGTGGTTAGATACTCGTGGTGAAAAGCATCAACGAGACAAGGCAATTTCAATCTATGAGGTTCATCTTGGATCTTGGAAACGAAAAGAAAATAACGAATTTCTTAACTACCGAGAGCTCGCCGATGACTTGATTCAATACGTCAAATATATGAACTTCACGCATATCCAATTAATGCCTGTCAGTGAATACCCTTTCGATGGTTCCTGGGGTTATCAGCCAGTCGGTTTGTTCGCACCAACCAGTCGCTTTGGTCAATCACCTGAAACACTCATTGATGACTTTAAGTATTTTGTCGATACCTGCCATCAAAACGATATTGGTCTCTTAATTGATTGGGTTCCCGGCCATTTTCCCGTTGACGAGCATGGCTTGGCGCAGTTTGATGGCACTCACCTGTATGAGCATGAGGACCGCAGAAAAGGTTTTCATCCTGACTGGAATACCTTGATTTACAACTATGGCCGTACTGAAGTTGCCAATTTTTTAAGGGCCAGCGCCAACCATTGGCTGGATAGATATCATGTCGACGGTGTCAGGGTAGACGCAGTCGCATCAATGCTTTATCTCGACTATAGCCGCAATGAAGGTGAATGGGAGCCGAATGAATATGGCGGTCGCGAAAATCTCGAAGCGGTTGCTTTTTTAAAGTCGTTTAATGAATCGTTATATGGTGAGCATCCAGGAACCTTTTCTGTTGCCGAAGAATCAACCTCATGGCCAGGTGTTTCACGACCGACCGATGCTGGTGGTTTAGGATTTGGATTTAAATGGAACATGGGTTGGATGAATGATTCATTGGAATATATGAGCCGCGATCCGATTTACCGCAAACATCACCAAAACGAAATGAGCTTTAGTTTGGTTTATGCCTTTGACGAAAATTTTATTTTACCGCTAAGTCATGATGAAGTCGTTCATGGCAAAGGCTCTATCCTCGGTAGAATGCCTGGGGATGATTGGCAGCGATTCGCCAACTTAAGAGCCTATTATGGTTTTATGTGGACTCACCCGGGTAAAAAGCTACTATTCATGGGCTGCGAATATGCTCAATCTGGTGAATGGAATTTTGATCAAAGCTTAGACTGGCACGAGACGCATCAGCCAAAACACGCCGGTGTGCAAACGATGGTAAGAGACCTCAATCTACTCTACCGAAATACCCCGGCACTGTATGAGAAAGACTGTGAACATGATGGATTTGAGTGGATCGATCATGAAAACGCTGAGCAGTCTATTTTCGCCTACGCAAGGTTTGGTTTTAACCGCGACAAACCTATCATTGTGGTTTCTAATTTTACCCCAGAAACACATCATAACTATCGCATCGGTGTCCCCGTTGCTGGAAAGTATAAAGAGCGCTTTAATAGTGATGCGGAAATTTATGGAGGCTCCAACCAAGGGAATCTTGGCGGCGTGTTGAGTGAACGAGTCAGCCAGCATCATCGAGAAAATTCGGTGTCGATCACCATTCCGCCACTATCAACCATCGTATTGGAGTTGCAATAAGATGCAGCAGATATTAGCCGGACATGCATACCCACTGGGTGCCACGCCTGATGAGGAAGGTACCAACTTTGCTGTTTTTTCGGCTAATGCGACGCGTATCGACATCTGTTTATTTGATGAGTCAGGGACCAAAGAAATAAAACGCTTTACGCTACCCGAGTTTAGAGATGATGTTTGGCATGGCTACATTCCGGGAGTCAAACCAGGCGATCTCTACGGACTCCGTGTTGATGGTCCTTACGATCCCCATAAAGGCCATCGTTTTAATCCAGATAAGTTGTTAATCGATCCATATGCGAAACAATTAAAAGGCGAGTTTATTTGGTCAGATACTCATCTCGCTTACGATCCTCAAAGTTCGCAACAAGACTTAACTCCAGATTATCGAGACAACACCCCATATATTCCAAAATGTGTGGTTGTCGAGAGCGAAACAACTGAGGTCGGATTACCGAACCTTCACTACCCAACGGTAGAGCATCAACATTCAATTATTTATGAGTTACACGTTAAAGGTTTCACAAAAACAAATCCGAGAATTGCGACAGAGTTTCAAGGTACGTTTAAAGGGCTATCACAACCTGAAACGATCCAGTATTTAAAAGACCTCGGGGTTAACTGCGTTGAGCTACTGCCGGTTCAAGGTTTCTTTGATGAACCATTCGTACTAACTAAAGGTTTAAAAAATTATTGGGGCTACAATAGCATCGCATTCTTCGCACCTGAGCCCCGATATTTTCATACTCAGGATTTGGCCGAATTCAAACAAATGGTCAATGCTTTTCACGAAGCAAAAATCGAAGTATTTCTCGATGTTGTATACAACCATACGGCAGAAGGCAACCACCTTGGACCAACGTTCAGTTTTAAGGGGATAGATAATGCCTCCTACTATCGGTTGGAAGAAAATGACCCCCGTTATTATGTCAATCACACAGGGTGTGGTAACACTTTAAATTTACAACACCCTAGAGTACTCCAGCTCGTCATGGATAGCCTTCGCTATTGGGTTAATGAAATGGGCGTTGATGGATTCCGCTTTGATCTCGCGCCAGTACTCGGGCGCGGCCGCCAAGGTAAAGATGACTTTGTCGATTACAGTAGTTTTTTTGCCGCTATACGACAAGACCCAACGCTTGCAAAAGTCAAACTGATCGCTGAGCCATGGGATGTTGGTCCAGGGGGCTACCAGCTAGGACGGTTTCCGGATAACTGGCTAGAGTGGAATGATCGTTTTCGTGACACTGTAAGACGGTTTTGGCGTGGCGATAAAGGAATGCTCCCAGAGTTTGCAAAACGTCTTCATGGCTCTCACGATATTTTCTCACAAAAAGGCCGACGTCCATATTCTTCGGTTAATTTTGTTACCTCACATGATGGCTACACACTGCAAGATGTTGTTAGTTATGAACAAAAGCATAACTGGGCGAACGGCGAAAATAATACTGATGGTCATGGTTCAAATTTTACCGCCAATTATGGTGTAGAAGGACCAACAACCGACTCGACGGTAGTTGCTTTTCGGAAACAACAAAAGCGCAATATTTTAGCGACCTTGTTACTTGCTCAAGGAACGCCTATGTTACTCGCTGGTGACGAATTCTCAAATACTCAGGCGGGTAACAATAATGCTTACTGTCAAGATAATGAGACCGCATGGTTAGACTGGCAAAACTTAACTGATGAAACTATTAAGCAAGAGTTGTCCTTCGTAAAGCATTTAATTCAATTGCGTAAAGAGCACCCACTGCTCAATCGAGAAAACTACCAGCATGGTGAAAAAATTAGTGCAAAAACCGGTTTACCCGATATTTGTTGGTTAAACCCCGACGGCGCTCCAATGACTCGAGATGACTGGCACAACTTGGGCTTAAAATCATTCGCTATGCTGTTGGGTGACGTCGGTCAAGAAATCCGCATGGAAAAAAATTATTTAGTACCCAATGAGCAATGTTCTATTGAGTACGGACAGGATGATGCGTTATTAATTATCTTCAACGCTCATACAAAAGGAATCAACTTCCAGTTACCTAACATCAAAGGTGAATGGAAAAAAATTGTCGACACTTCAGAGAGTCTGAGTAGTTGTGAAATTTCAGACGACTCTGTTTCTAATGGGTATGCCTTTAAACATACCGATGTACTTGCTTCCGAACCTCTGCGTGTCCCACCCAATGCATGTGTAGTTTTAGCGTTCGAACAAATACACAACAATCATAACAAGCAAAACGATAAAAAAAGTTAAACTAGAGAAGAAAATTAATGACTCCGATCGAGAAACTTGCTGACCAAGTCGGCTTTCATAAAAGTTACGTTAATAGTTTTGGGGATACGGTTTACGCCACTGATGAATCTCGTAAAGCATTGCTTAAAGCGATGGGGTTTGATGTATCTTCTGATATTGCTGTTCAATCAGAAATCGATAAATTAAAAAACCAAGAGTGGCTAGACTTTTTACAGCCGACAGAAATTATTAAATCAGAAGATCCAAGCTATTTTATTACAATATCAGTGCCGGCCGAATCGCGAGCGAATAAACTGAAATATGAGATCACTCTTGAAAAAGGTGAAGTTATTACTGGAGAGGCTGATTTAGCTAGCCTGAAACCAATTGATGAGAAGGTAATCAATCAAACTCGATATCAAAAATTTTCGGTCGAATTACCGCGATTGATTGAAGGCTACCACAAAATGCTGGCTCGTTTAGAGAATGGAAAAACCGTATTAACGGGAAGTAACTTTATCATTGTTGCGCCAAAAACAGGCTTCAGCCCGAAAGATGCAGCGGATTATAAAATGTGGGGGCTGGCCGCTCAGCTCTACTCTTTAAAAACCGATAACAGCTGGGGAATTGGTGACTTTGGCGATTTAGATAATATGGTCAAAGTTGCCGGAACAAAAGGCGTTTCGACCATCGGATTAAATCCTCTTCACCCGCTTTATCCAGGAAATCCTGCTCACCGGAGTCCCTACTCTCCAACCAGCCGAACGTTTTTAAACACGCTCTATATTGATGTAACAAAAGCGCCAAACTTTAATGATTGTCAGGCTGTCCAAGCGTTAACAAACTCAGCGGATTTTAAAGATCAACTTGAGCAAGCGAATGCGCAGGAACATATTGATTATCAGCATGTCGCTCATTTGAAATATCAAGCATTAGAATTACTTCATAAAGATTTTGTCGATAGTCATGTAAAGAAAAACACCCCAGAAAACCAAGAGTTTGCCGCCTTCAAGCAAAAAATGGGCGAGTCACTCCTATTGTTGGCGACCTTTGACGCCCTTTATGAACACTTTAGGAAAACAGACTTCAATGCATTTGGTTGGACAAGTTGGCCAGAAGCTTATCAAGATCATAACTCAGCCGCAGTGAAAGAATTTCAGAAAACCCATAACGAGCGAATTGATTACTTTATGTTTAATCAATGGTTGGCTGACAGGCAATTAGCTGCCGTCAGTCAAACGGCTAAACAAAGCGGAATGGCGCTTGGCCTCTACCTCGATTTGGCTGTCGGTTGTGACGGAGGAGGCGCCGATGTCTGGTCTAATCGCTCACTTTATGTTTCGGGTGGTGCTGTTGGCGCCCCCCCAGACGCGACAAATTTACTCGGCCAAGACTGGGGGCTTACACCGATCAATCCGCTTGAGTTACGAAGACAAGGGTTTCAACCTTTTGTGGAGGCACTAAGAAGTAATATGCGCCATGCTGGTGCGATTCGTATTGATCATGTGTTAGGTTACATGCGGCAATACTGGGTTGCACCTGGAAAAAAAGCTGACGAAGGTATCTACATTACTTTTCCATTTGAAGATTTGTTGCGCATCATAGCGCTTGAATCTAGACGAGATAGCTGTGTAGTTATCGGTGAAGATTTAGGTACAACTCCGGAGGGATTTGGCGAAATCATGTCGGCTGCAGGTTTGCTATCGTACAAAATACTCTTTTTTGAACGCTGGGAGTCTGGATTATTCCTCCGTCCAGAGCATTATCCTGAGCAAGCGATGGTCACGGTATCAACTCACGACTTACCAACCCTCGCGAGTTGGTGGACGGGTAACGATCTTAAATGGCGTAACGCGCTAAACCTATACCCGAATGATGAGATGTCAAAACAGGATAAAGAAAATCGCGTGTTAGATCGAGAGCGTTTGATCGCTGCACTTATTGATATGGGAGTTTTGAAACAAGAAGATGCGCCGCAAAAAGCACCCGCAATAATAAACTCACAATTAGAAGAAGCGGTACAAAGTTATCTTGCTAAATCCCCTTGCAGTATCCAAATGATTCCATTGGAAGACGCGCTCGGAATGCATGAGCAAGTTAATATACCAGGAACCATTGACGAACATCCCAACTGGCTTCAACGGCTCGCTATCCAAGTAGACGACTTATGGAACCAAAAAAGTATGGCTAGTTTAATCGATGTGATGCAGCGAGAACGCCCTATCGGCTCGTAGGGTCGATTTCCAACTTCTAAACGAATCCTCTGCCTAGCAAGCCGACCGAATGAAAGTCGGCTTGCGCAACAAGTATCTTTTGTGACAACGCCTAAGATTATCGATAGCGCCGCAGCTTATCGATAGAACAACAATTTACTGAGAGTACCTAAATTTATTGAGAGTACCTAAATTTACTGAAAAAGCCAAAGTATTGCTCGCTTAAACTCGCTTCGCCAAAATGCCTCGTTATGTTCGCCTGCCGGTACCACTGACGCCGACAAATTTTCATCAGTCAAACCAGCCGACTTAAGCTGTAGTCTCATTTTCTTGAAGTTTTCAACCATGTCATCACCCTCTTCTCCCCCCATTAACATGTAAAGTTTCGACTCTGCGGTTAGCTTTTTAATATCGCTGAAAACAAAAACGCTGTCAGAGAACCAATAAGAAGGGGAAAATATTCCAATCTTGGAAAATATCGACGGGTATTCAAAAGCGGCATAATGTGAAATTAAACCGCCCATAGAACTGCCCATGATGGC
Organism: Aliikangiella marina; assembly: GCF_007004765.1. Taxonomy (GTDB): domain Bacteria; phylum Pseudomonadota; class Gammaproteobacteria; order Enterobacterales; family Kangiellaceae; genus Aliikangiella; species Aliikangiella marina. The sequence goes on along the minus strand of NZ_VIKR01000002.1, from coordinate 578,174 downwards.
GGTATTTTTAGCATCGGATAAAGTACGATAGTTAGAGTCGATAAAAGGTTTGACGACATCAATAATAAACTGCATATATGCTTCACCTTCAGCATCTCCATAGTCTTGATTTGGCCATGGACTCAACTCATTCATTCGCTTCACTTCACCGTTATCAATACCAACAACAATTAGTGATAGTCCATTTGATTGATGGAGTTGATTTAGGGCTTCATCGATCCCCCATTCACCAGCATAAGAGGTCGCATCGTCAAACAAATTTTGACCATCGTGCATATATAAAACCGGATAAGACTGAATGGAAGCTTGGTAGTTCGGTGGTAAATAAATTCTAATTTTACGGTGACGATTAAGTCCAGGAATTTCAAAGATTTTATCCAAGACAAAAACGTTATCGGCGGCCGAAGCTTTTCTGGGCTTTTGTTCACTGCACGCCGAAACAACTATTGCAGTAATGAATAAAAGTGTGATTAAGAAAGTCATTGATTTCATCATCTCTCCCTACCCTAGTATGTATTTTGCTCTTCACCAAATTTGCGTAATTCTTTTACACATCGCTGATTACTCGCCAATTACATTTGAAGCACCAAAGACTGTAACGGTTTTAGGGTTAGCTTCACCTCTCCTACTCCGTCACTTACGCTCAAGCTATAAGTTGCTCCGCTCATTATATCCATTAATGAGTGGTCTCCGGATGGGATATTCATCTTTGCTAACACTTCAACAGGAATTGATAAACTTGTTGAATAACTTTTTTCGTCCGAAAAATTACTCACAACAATTAATTTTTCTTGTTCAGTCCAACGCGCAAATGAATAGAGTTTCTCATCATACTCTGAGGTTTTATCGGCTCGCGCTCGAGAAAGGTTTGTCGCATGTAAATCAGCATAATCACCAGTAACCGCCGAACTACTGGCGCTGTACGATAATAAACGGGTATAAAAAGTCCTTAGTTTTTTTTCTTTTTCTGAAAGTAAACCACCATCAAATTTTCCGTTATTCATCCATCGTTGAAGACTCGGTACACCAAAGTAATCAAAAATAGTCGTGCGCGTGGGATCACCAAACCCAGCATCATCTTTTCCTGGCTCTCCCAACGCTTGTGCAAAATAGAGCATGGTTGGCCCTTTACCAATTAATGCGGAAACGACCATTGCAGGTTTTCCCTTAAGCGCATCGCCAGCAAAGTCAGGACTCGCAATTCTTTGTTCATCATGATTTTCTAAAAAGTGCAGTAAATTGGTGTCTATGTCAGCAAAGCGTTCAATGATAGGAGTAATGGCCGAGGTGACTTGTTTACCTTGCATAATTGGTTTAAGCGTGTCATATAAGTCTACTTTGTCATACAAATAGTCCATCTTTCCAAGCTGCAAGTAGTCGCGATATAAGTCTGGGTTGTACACTTCTGCCAATAAAAAGGCGTCAGGATTCACTTGTTTTATTGAAGCGTTGAGATAGCTCCAAAACTCTACCGGTACCATTTCAGCCATGTCGTAACGAAATCCATCTACTCCTTTTACCGTCCAATACAATACTATCTCTCGAAATTTTTTCCACGAATTAGGGACCGATTTATCCTGCCAAAAAGCAACGTGCTCCTGGTATGATTTAGTTCGATATGTCTCAGGTAAACGATCAAAATCATAACGACCATCGGGACGCACACCATAATTAACTTTGACGGTTTCATACCAATCGTGAAAATGAGGCTGTGCTTTTCTCGCACCATTTCCAGTCCACTTAGCCGGTACTTCCTCGAACTTTCCATCCGCAAGCGGATTCTTGTCGCCGCCTAGAGGTCGATAATTGTTTAGCGGTTCGGGCACTTTAAAAGCCTCGCCGACAACATAATAAAAATTATTATCGCGTTTATATTCGACACTGGTATCATCGGAAGCGCCAAAATCTTCAACACCGGCTGGTTTTGACAGTGATTGATAGTTTCGAGCGACATGATTAGGCACGATATCGATTATCACTTTCATACCATGCTGATGAGTCCTCTTTATGAGCGCCTCAAACTCCTCAAGCCGTTTCGCCGGATCAACAGCTAAATCGGGGTTAACATTGTAGTAATCCTTAACTGCATAGGGAGAACCGGCCCTCCCCTTAACAACATCCGGATCATCATTTGAAATACCATACGCAGAGTAATCAGTGATCACTGCGTGATGTGGCACGCCAGTGTACCAGATGTGGGTAACGCCAAATTCTTTGATTCCCTTCAATGCTTGGTCAGTAAAATCATTAAACTTACCGACGCCATTTTCTTCGATGGTTCCCCAAGGTTTGTTGGTCGAATTTTTATTACCGAACAAACGCGTGAAAACCTGATAGACGACCGGCTTTCCTTGCTTGCTTAGCGTCTTATTTTGTTGACTCTGAGCTTTCTCGACTTTGGGTATCTGAACATCGGTATTGGTTTCATGACTCTCGTTTGGTTGTTGCGTACATGCGACTAAAGCGAATCCCACAAACAAGACACCTATTTTTTTCATTAGCTTGTTCCTTTAACAAACATTATTTCTTTTTAATATTTAAATTTAGTTTTTTCTCAGACCAGTCAAACTTGATCGTTAAGATGTCGCTTTCTGCAGCGTAAATAATATTTTCTTGCGGTAAATCTAATCCTTGTAAACTCACTGACTCTGGAGATTGCTTCCAGTTGTGAATGACCAACGATATTTGACGACTCTCTGGCATATCAGGGTAGCCGCTACCTTCACGTTTTAAATCAAAGTCCAAATAGTCATTGGTATTTTGGGCGTTAAACTTCAGCAGGTCATAGGCCCGATTTGCTATTGCGGCAAACGACTCTCCATCATCTTCATACATCTGGCCTGAACTTTGATTGACTGAATCATCAAAGTAATAATGAAGGGTTAAATTTTCGCTGGAGTATTGTTCAGTTGTACTCACAACATCGGTCATCGGTATAAACGAACCAGCCCGGACAAGGACCGGTAAAATATTCAAGTTAGTGGGTACAGTAATATTTTTCCCACCCTGATATCGTGAGCCATTCCAATAATCAAACCAAATTCCTTTCGGTACACGCATTGTATGCTCACTCACACCAGCACTCGTCACAGGAGAAACTAAAAACGCATCTCCCCATAGATAAGATGACTTTTCATGAAACAGTGATTCGTCCGACTCATCCTCAAACATCAAAGGACGCATAAGTGGCATGCCTGAGGTTGAGTTTTCATAAGCCAAGGTATAATTGTAGGGCAAGAGTTGATAACGAAGCTTAATAAACTCCCTGGTAATAGCCTTGGTTTCTGGGTCATGAAATATCGGTTCAGGTGCAATATTGTCTTGCGCGTGTGGCCGGTATACCGGTTGAAAAACGCCATATTGAAGCCAGCGAATATACATTTCTTTATCAAAAGTTTCGCCACCAGCAAATCCGCCTAAATCCGAGTGGGTGTATGCGAGCCCCATCATTCCCATCTGCAAACTGAGTTCGACTTGGGGCTTTAGGCCTCCCCATGATCGGGATACGTCACCAGTCCATGGAATCATTCCAAAGCGTTGAGAACCCGCAAACCCCGAGCGCATCATTATAAATGGTCGACTATTGGGTTGCAGTTGTCTTTGTTTTTCATAGACGAGTTTTGCCCATTCATGCCCATAGGCATTATGCACTCGGTCACCTCTAACTTGTGTTGCAATTTCTGAAATAAAGTGTACTGAATCGTCCGGGTGAACTTCAGGCTCTCCAAGATCGCCCCAAGTACCTGCGACACCTTGGGCAAATAAACCTTGATAAATATCCCAAAACCATGCCTGAGCATTTTCGTCAAAAACATCCACTAATCCGGTATTACCGAAGTAAAAATCAAAGCGTCTCGGCTCGCCAGTAGCATCTTTAGCGAGTACTTTATGATCAACAGCGTCTTGCCACCTTTTTGAGGTACTCAAAATAAAAGGTTCAGTAATCAATATGGTTTTAACGCCTTTAGCTTTTAAATCAGCGATCATTTTTTGCGGGGTTGGAAAGGCCTCCTTATCCCAATCTAAATTTCCCATATGTCCTTTGATATCCGGACCAAACCAATAAAGATCAATTATCACACTATCGACTGGAAAATCTTCGGTGAGGTATTTATTGATGGTTTCTCTAACTTGCGCTTCAGTTTTATAACCGAAACGAGAGGCATGATTGCCGAACGCCCACCTTGGCGGCATGGGCTGTTTTCCGGTAATCTCAACATAATTGCTCACCAAACTTGGATAGGAATCTCCGGCAATAAAGATATAACTACTTCTTCCGCCGATGGCTTCAAGCGTCAGTCGTTCCGAATTAGAATGGCCAATATCGAGGTAGCCACTTGCTGTATTATCAAACACTATCGCATATTTCCGATCTGACATGACCACCGGTAAGCTATAGTACATTTGTGTCGAATGCGTGGTATATCCATAATCAGCTTTGTTATAAAGTGGCAGCCGATGCCCGCGACGGTCCATCCCTAACACTCGCTGCCCACCGCCCATAATTTTTTCATCGTTCATTAACTTAAAATCAAAAGCGAGTTTTTCTGCGTCTTGGGCGAAGGCGATCTGCTGAGTAAGTAACGATTCGTCGCGATAATATAAAGTCGATAAATTATCTTTAGTAATCACCGCTCGAATATCACCATTGATTAGCTGAATCTCCGCCTCCGAAACAGTGACCGTTGGCTTGTTCGATTGCAAAGCCGGTTGTTTCGCGAAGGAAGGTAACTGGGTTTCTTGGTTCGGGTAAACAACTTCAATCGTATCATTAGCGTAGGTTCGATACTCTACTTTACCAGCGGGCGTTGTAATGATTAAAGCTGTGTCATTGATTTCGTGACTTAAATAGCGATATGGATTTTCGCTGAGAAAACTTTGGCACGCTGATAAAACGAGAACAAGATAAATAAAACCGACTAGTTTCAATAATTGGCTTTGTCGAATTAACTGCATTACCATAAATTCAATTTCCTAATTCTTATTATCGCTGGATTCACTAGGGCTCTATCCATCATTTTACTTGGTTAATGATATTAAGTGTTGTGAAGGCTAAAATTCTAAAACCAGCGCCGTTTTGCTCGGCAACATGATAGTATCTTTAAGAATGTAATCTTGTCCCGAAATAATATTCGTTGCGCGCGTTGCGTTTCCAAGCATTTTGTTAAACCGCTCAAGTTTCACTTCAGTGTCCTGATCATTCTTATTCATAATAACCATTACTTGCTTATACGATTGATGCGCTTTACTTTCACGAGTCCTAAAATACACATACACACCATCTTGAGGGGCATAATGAGTCAATTTGCCATTATGAATCAAAGGATTGCTTTTTCTCCATGTGAATAATTTTCTGGTAAATTCCAGCATTGATTTAGCATCGGGGCTTAACCCTTTACCAGTCAATGCGCTCGCCTGGTGGTCCTTCCACCCACCAGGAAATTCGCTTCGAATAATGCCATGGGAGTCGGTCCCCGGATTATCCATCAATACTTCGGTCCCATAAAATATTTGCGGAATACCGCGAGTTGTCGCAAAGAAAGCCAGGGCCATTTTGGTCAGCTTAGGATCGTGGTCCAATTGCGTATGAATTCTGCTCATATCATGGTTATCTGGAAAAATGACTAATTCTTCAGGGTGAGCATAGACAAAATCTGTCGCTAAGGTTTGATAGATTTTAGTAATCCCATCGGACCAAGATTCCTTTTCTTTTAATCCTTTAACGACCGCATCTTGCAGAGGAAAATCCATCACAGAGCGTAAATAGGATTCATAGTTATCATGCCGTTGTTTGCCTTTTTGCCAGTAAGCGACGGTGATTGGGTTTAGGCTCCATTCTTCACCAACAATATTTAAATTAGGGTATTCAGCCATCACTTCACGAGTATAACGGGTTAGGAAGTCTTTATCCGGATAGGGGTAAGTATCCAAGCGGATCCCAGACAGATCGGCATACTCTACCCACCAAATTGAGTTTTGAATCAAATAGGTGGCGAGTTTTTCATTACGCTGATTTAAATCCGGCATAGTCGGAACAAACCAACCACTGGCCATTCCTTCCCTGTCTTCCTCGGTACCGTAGGGATCGTGCAAAGACTCCCGCCGATGATTGGTCGATACAAATTGAGTGCCGTGATTGATCCAATCGTTGTTGGGCATATCTCTCATCCACGGATGTCCCGATCCAATATGATTTAAAATAATGTCTTTGATTAGACCAATACCTTTTTGTTTCGCTTTAGACGATAGTTCTCGGTATAACTCATTGCTACCAAATCGCTCATCAACCTGATAATAATCAGTGGTCGAGTAACCATGGTAGGAATATTTCTCTTGCGCGTTTTCGAGTACCGGATTTAACCAAATTTGGGTGTAACCAACAGACTCGATGAAGTCGAGACTGTCAATAATCCCTTGGATATCACCACCATATCGCCCCCCTTCATATTCACGGTTAATCCCTTCGCTGAGACTAGCAACGGTATCATTGGAATAATCGCCATTAACGAAACGATCTGGGGTAATTAAATAAATCACATCTGATGAGTTAAACCCTTCTCGATTAGCTGAGTTTTTTCTTCGTTGATTAAGCGAATAATTAATCGTGTGTATCGCTTTGCCATCTTTGCTGCGCAATGTAAGCGGATAGTTTCCCGCTTTTGCATTGTCGTTTATCCGTAAATTGATGAACAAGTAATTGGCATTGTCGCTGGTTTCGACGGATTCAATTTGCCAGCTATTCGACGAGGTAGTGACTTGATAATTAGCAAGCTTATCTCCATGGAGCATTAACTGAAGCTTTTGACTACTCATACCAACCCACCAAGAAGGCGGTTCTACAGATCTGAGATTAACTTCGGCAAAGGCAACGGGATTAATAAAAATGGATGAAATGATGAGATAAAAAAGAACGTTTTTTTTTGTCATGAAATGATTCTTTGGCCGCAAGTTATTATTGGTTGTCAAAGAGATTTCACTATCAGGGAGTGGACTTCTCGCAGCAGGGCGGTCAGGTTTGCTTAAGGTTATCTTAATAGAATTGTAACTGTTAAGACAGCGTCCTTAAGCTAATCGATCAACCGTCCAGCTTGCGCTGGACGGCTATCGAAAACCGGGCTTACCCAATAACCCGGAGCGACACTACTGGTCATAAAAGCGAGTCAACGATTTTGAACTTTTAACTTCTTGTTTACTTCATTCAAACGCTAACTTGGTGACTGGCTTTTAAAATGCGTTGATGAGTTCCATTCTACAGAAAAAAATCTCTTTGTCTAGCGGTGTCATAATAAAAAATTGACTTTTCCGCTCGCTCATTTCTCATACTACTCCTAGCGTGTAGATACTCAATACTTTGCATACGTATTCACTGTCTAATCAACATCATTCAACCAATTAACTCATATTTATCAATGAGATAGCTATTTCTGCAAAGCGATCTCGAACGTTCAATAGACATAAAAAAACCGCCTGCAAGCAGGCGGTAACCATTGAAAACCTTATGGGAGTAGTCTTCTATTGAGCTGAAACCGTTACAGAGGGCGCACTGCCATCGGGCCCAGTTACCGTAAACCGGTAATTACCATCACTTGGAATGGTAATTCTCAGGTTATCGTTGGTGACAAAAAGCGCCTCAGGCACATCCAAATCAACATCGGCAGAATCGCTATCTAGTGCGCCGAAATTGACCGTTGACCAATCTTCGCTAGCAACCTTGAACTCGTAATCGCCTGCCGTTAAGGCCTTATCGATACTATAGGTGCCGTCACCATTGTAAGCAAACAAATCATCTGTACCCCAACCATTCAAGCTACCACGCAAGAATACCGGCGTTGCACCAAAAAACTGTTGATCAAAGACGCGTAGTTTAGGTTCTAAGTTAGTCATATCAAAGATAAAGACATAACTACCATCACTTGGGATTGTGATGTTGAGATTATCGTTCGTTTGGAATAACAACTCTTCAACACCCAACTCAACGGCAGCTTCAGACGCATTTTCCGCACCAAAGTTGACCGTACTCCAATCTTCAGATGCAACTTTGAAATTATAAGTGCCTTCGGTAAGGTCAACAGATACCGTATAAATCCTTCCGCCATCATAGCTAAAAGGCGTCGATGTTCCCCAGCTATTCATATCGCCCCGCAGATAAACAGTTGTTCCGACAAACGGCTCTTCGTTCACCACGTTAAGCACTGGCGCTGTCGACTCACTTGCATCAACTTGGAATAGATAGGTAGCATCGATCGCTGGTGTAAATTGCAAATTGTCATTAGTTTGAGCAAGCATTTTATCTTCACCCTCAGTAACAACCGCATCAGCACCAGAGGTTGCCCCGTAATTAACCGTCGACCAATCTTCGGAAGCAAACTTAAAGTTGTAAGTTGTTCCACCGGTTAAGTCGACAGCAACGGAATAAACACCATATCCTAAATACTCAAATGCATCATTCGTTGACCAACCATTCATATCACCTCTAAGGTAAACGATAGTATCACCATAGGGCACAACATCAGGTGCACCAGAGGTCGCATAAGCCGATAATCCTTCGCCTTGCTCGGCGCCTTGCGCTTTGACAAAAACTGCCATGGTTCTTGCGGGGACGTTGAAAGTACCTTCACCCTCACCTTCGCTAAAACTTGCTGAGGCAACTCTCGCGTCAACTGAAGCGGCCAAGGTAGGATGTAAACTAAAGCCTGACGCGGTTAACACGGTATGTGAAACATCATTCGCAGAAGCATTAACAACAACAACGATCGCATCATTGGCAGGGTCCAAATCGGTTAAGCCAACACCATCATCGATGCTCATCACAATAACACCTTGAGTTTGGCGACTCCCCAAATTATGGAACCCAACACGCGCTAAAATATCGGCTTCTGTGGTCAGCCTAAATAACTTGCTGTCACGGCGAATGCTTAGGAACTCTTGGAAAACGCTCGAGGCAAACTGCATATCACTCGCGCTTGCTTGAGTTAACGGGCTAGTCGATAAACCAACAATGGTATCCCAATTATTTTGGTTGTCTTGCGCCAGAGGTAAACCGACATTCCAGTTATTTTTGTTCTTGGTGAAATCAACTAAGTTAAACCAATCACCCGCATCATAAGTGTTGCGGTCCATCGACTTAGAGCGTAAGAAATCTCCACCGAATTGGAAGAAAGGAATCCCTTGGCTCATCACCATAATGCCTTGTGCGATGTTTTGTGAACGAACTCGATCCTCAAGTGACATTTCAAACGGCAGGACATACTGCATTTGATCCCAAAGCGTTTCGTTATCGTGCTTTGAAACATAGTTAATAACATCGGCAGGATCTAATCCATAAGCCGGTCGCGAAAAACTACTGCCTGTCGCGGCAGAGCCACCTGACCCTTCCAAAACATAGTTTGCTAAGGTACCGGCCATTCCTAGTTTAACAACGTCTTGCTCAGCCATACTACCTTCAGCATTAAATAGCGCACCAGTGCGAACACCTTCTCGTAATCGATCATTGAAAGTGGCTACCTCACTCCCTGCCATGTTATTTTGGTTCGCTTGATCTTCACGGCCATCACCGCGATACCAGCCTTCACCATAAAAATAATTATCAGGGTCGATAGCTTGCACAGAATCGCGCGCCGCTAACATTTGCTCGACAGAGCCATGACTCATAATATCAAAGCGGAATCCATCAAATTTATAATGTTCAGTCCAAATTGCTAACGAGTCGTTCATAAACTTGTCCATCATGCGATGTTCAAGCGCAGTATCATTGCAACAAGTTGATTGTTGCACGGCACCTGTAGTGAGATCACGGCGATGATAATAACCAGGGACTACCTTATCAAACACCGAGTTCTCATACAGACCCGCAGAATTGGTATGGTTGTACACCACATCCAAAACAACTCTTAAACCCAACTCATGTAATGCTTGATTCATCTGACGCATCTCAATAATACGAGCAACACCATCAGGATCTGAGGCATAGATACCATCAGGCACATTGAAGTGTTCCGGGTCATATCCCCAGTTAAACGAATCATATCCGCGCATGTCGTTGGCAAGCGTTTGCGCGTCCGCCGAAGACGGAAGATAGCTCTCAAACAAATCTTGCAAAACTGTTGTGTTGGTTGCTCCAAGATCACTACAAACTTGCGCATTTTCATTCACTGCACATAAGTCAGCGACCGTATCGTTGATGTCAACAATTCTTGACGCATCTTCATTAATACTTGCGATATCATTCGCTGGTAACATATGAAAATGAGTAACACCAGCCGCAACTAAATCTTGTAAATATTGCACCGGTGCAGTACCACTTTCTGCAAATGCTAAATACTTACCGCGATTGGCCTCACTGGTACTTTCATCCCGAGCACTAAAGTCTCTAATGTGGCCTTCTAAAATCACCGCATCTTCTGGGTCAACGATAGTCGGAACGGTATGAGAGTCCCAACCCTCAGGTTTGAGGTCCTCATCGGCCAAGTTAACAAACTGGCTATGGTCGCCATTGGTAGATAAACTCACTGAATAAGGGTCTGTAACCTCCACGACTTCAATGGCATCATTTTGCGGATGATAAACTGTCACCTCAAACCGATAAAACATTCTGTCCATACTTGGGTCAGCAGCGTAACTCCAAACACCGGTTGCGGCGTCTTCCGACATATCATGTGTCGCGGTCAAATTTTTCTCTGCATCGTAAACTTTGAGTTTGACATCTTGTGCTGTTGGCGCCCAAATCGCAACATCAATTGACTCACTGGTATAAACCAAACCTAAAGTCGCTTCATCAGCATCGGCTTCCCCACTGGTATACACGGCATCCAGCGCTTTAGCCGCTTGGATATTGGTTGCTAAATAAGGTCCGTCTGCATTATAAGCAGCAAGTACTAATTGATTTTTCAAAACACCCTTAGCGTCTTCCGCTGTCCACTCACCTTGGAAGACAGCCCAACCAGCAAACATTGGAAAAGCCGCTTCTTGCTCAGGTGTTAGTGCCGTTTGAGTAAGAGCAATACTTGCACCAGTCAAGTTACCATCATCATCCGCTTCGATATCCGCCGTTGCCGAATGATGGAGCCTGACTTCAGTAGCGAGTGCTGCATCAATATCCCAAACTAAGGTATTCACATCGATCCAGTGAGCAGCGAAATCTTGCACTTGCAAAGGTAGCTCACCTAATGAAGTAATCGGATATTCGAAGACGGCAGGATAACCAGAAATGGTAAAATTAACCCGTTGGAATTCCGCGTCGTCTTGAATCAGGCTCATTTTCCAGTCGCCTCCGCCAAGTTCTTTACCGGCATCATCGGTTCCAATGTGAATAATAAAGTTCGCACAATCACCACGTTCATCCGCTGGCTTTAAGTTGACTATCCAATAGGCACCATAATTTGGATCGATGCCATCAAAATCATGCTCTTCACCCCAAGTTGAAGCATCATAAGGCTCAGCATAAGCATCGCATTCTTCGTTGTTCCATGTGTGAAGAACATAACCATCATAGACTGAGTCATCCGGCGTGTTAGACGCATCTTGCGGTCGGTTGTAATACAAAATAGCTTGGTTTTCGGTTGGAAAGACCGTTGGGGTTGGTGCATTAGGATCGGCACCGACCACGCATTCGGTATTATCGGCGTTAGCAACCAGTGGAGCGGGACAGGCTAACGGAGGTCGATCGACACAAGCATTTCCTGCATCATTAATAATCAAAGGCGCATCGCAGGTTAATAAAATCTGACCTTGTTCAATATCGTCGGTAGCGTCGCAACCTAAAATACTGATACTTAACACGAGCGCCGCCAACAAACTCGATAGCTTTTTAGAATCAAACATCGACTGAGCTCCAAAAAATAATTGAGAAAATTTCATCTTCATTCGACCTCACTCTTAAAGTTGATAACTCAGACCAAGAAAGTATTGGCGACCGAAATATTGGATGGTTCCGGTTTGCGCCTGCGTACCAAAATAACTTTTGGTAGGTTGGTCGGTTAGATTGTTGACTTGGAAAACAACTCGAGAGTTGTCATTAATGTCGTATGAAGCTTGGTAATCGATTACGGTTTCTGAATCGAAAAACGCTTGCTGAGTATTCACTGCAACTTGTTCCGATACAAAGTCACTTCGATTACGAATTGCAACTCGTGTTTCAAATTGATCATAATTTAAAAACACTGATGCGTTTAAGACATGTTCTGATAAGCCAGGAAAAGTTTGCTCATAAGAGGTTCCGGCTAAGTCTGTAATGAGACTGACTGAACTATCAGTATAGGCATAGCTCGCCGAGACACCGAGTCCCGACCAAATCCCCGGTAACCCTGAATAGATTTCGGTGTAAGATAATTCCAATCCTCTAAAGTAACCACCTTCTGCATTATTAACTGCAGTAGAGTATGTCCCATTGGTAACCAGTACTGGCGGTAAACTATCTTCATTACCGGGCTCAGTTCCTGGAACATAGGTAGGTACATTAAAACCATTTCCGGCGAAGTCAAATTCAAACAAATCAAAGTTTTGTACAAAAGATTTGATATCTTTGTAGAATAAAGCAACAACAAATGCACCATCAGACTTGTCGAAATAATGTTCGTAAGAAATATCATATTGGTCTGCCATAAATGGCATTAAGAACGGACTATTTCGACTTGAAGCAGAGAACTCACCATCATCAGCAATGTTACTACTCGCATTTGCTGCGAGTCGATTAATATCGGGTCTTGACATGACTCGCGCAGCGGCAAATCGAATTTGTGAGTCATCTGTGATCTTGAAGTTAAGATTCAACTGAGGAAGTGTATCAGTATAAGTCGTGCCGACAACGCGAGACGCATAACGGCTACTAACAAGACCGGTTTCGTCAGTAATATTTTGCGCGCCTTGTTCTAAGCTACCACCAACATCTTCGATAAAAGTTGCGTACTGTTGTGATTCAATAACTCTGACGCCAAAGTTACCGGTAATAGGCACATCACCCCACTCTGCATCAATGTTAGCCATAAAATATGCCGCGGTAACATCTTCCCAAACATCGCCACTTTCTAAAATCGACCAACTTGTCGAGTAATCAATTTCACCTTGAGAATTAACACCCCAAGTTTGCGCGGGTTGAGGCACACCATTTGGGAACCAAGCATTTAAAGCTGCGTCATAGTCGATAGCAAGATAGCTTGGGAAGTAGGCAAAATCACCACTCCAATCAACCACCGTGACCATATCGTTGGTTAACCTTAGTGGTGGCTCACTCGTTAAGAATAAATTGTCTTGGCCGTACTCAAATACTGAACGGTCAGCACTATACTGACGCTCTGAATAACGCATGCCGAATTCAAATGATGAAAATATGTCGTTGTCAATCAAATCATATTTGCCATCAAAACGAATCGCTTTTAAGGTGTCATCATTTTCAAATGGATAAATTCCATATTTACTCAGTGCAACACGATTTAAGTCAGTAAAATTTTGATTAAATCCAATATTGGGTAGATTGAGTCCATTCAACTGATAAGCAATTGAAACGTTCTCATCAAGCACCAATGGATCGGCTGAAGTATCTTCAGAAACCAGTGACCAAAGTAAGCCATTTCTGAAGTTACTTGACGCAGTCGAATAGGAGATATCACCGGTTAATGTAAACTGATCCGTTAAAATCCATTCGGCATTTACCCCATAGTTTTCAACACGATCATAATCCGTATTGTCATCATTGACGATTTCAACTCGGGTATTATTATTGTTGCGATTAATCGTTCCACCAATGACCGCGTTGTTGAATACAACAGGATTTAAAATATCCGCAGTACTTCCATCAAACTTGACCCGGAAACCTCGAGCAAATGCTTCAGAATCAAAATCAGAAATAAACGCATCAGCCTTTAATCGAAAAGTATCATTAGGCGCCCACTCGATAACGCCTACATAGCCGTTTCTGGTTTCTTCACCGCCACGATGTTGCATTTCGAATCCTTCGCTAATATATTCACACTCTGGGCAGTTGTCCGGGCCGCCTGTGTCGTTAGCGATACCGTCAACATCTTGGGTTGCGTTATACGCCAACCCAATAAATTGAGTAGCAACGTTGGGCTGGAAAAGCCGCGCGTAACCAACGGAAAAACCTAAGGTATCATCGGCAAACTTTCCTTGATAAGAAAAGCTGAAGCGATCACCTGAAGATTTAGAGTCATAGACTTCATCCGAGCGATCATTAAACATTCCTCTCACACTTGCGTTAAACGTATGCTGATTGCGCATACTAAGCGGGGAAGCTGTTCGTAGCTCAACCGTGCCTGCAACACCGCCTTCAATTAACGAAGCTTTTTGCGACTTGTAAATAGCGGCTGAAGAAATTAATTCCGAAGGATATTGGTCAAATTCAACACTTCGGGTTCCACTTGTCGACACTTGTTCACGACCGTTCAAAGTAGTGTGTACAAAGACACCCGACAAACCACGAATGTTGATTTCCGCCGCTTGCCCGCCAGTTCTAACTGCCGCGATTCCTGGTAAACGCGTTAATGCATCAGCAATCGAAATATCGGGTAATGCGCCCAAATCATCAGCTGATAAATGTTCAGATACTGTGTCAGCTACTCGCTTTTCATCAACGGATCTCAACAACGAGCCTCTAAAACCCGTGATGATCATTTTATTGCCTTCTTCATCTTCTTGTGCGGCATTGGTTTGCGTAGTTTCAGCTGAAACTGAGGTGCTCGTTTCAGAATCTTGTTGAGACGCTGTTGGATCGGCTTGTTTTGGTTCAGCTTGTTTTGATTCGGCTAGATTAGATTGCGCTTGTTCTTGAGCCTGCGCTTCTTGTGCATGAGTCGGCAATGATATACCGCCCATGGTCAGTCCGGCAGTTGTTAAAGCCAACGTTAACAAGCTCGGCTTAAAAATCGCCATAGATTTACCCCCGTGTTGATTATTGTGTTTTTATTCTCACTCGCTCACCGGCAAATTTTTATTATTCAGCCGTAAAACAAACGGACAACTTGAGAGACACACGAATATGTAATAGTCCTAACGACTAATCATACGGGGGATCAAAATCTCAGAACAACTGATTGCATACGTATTCAATTCACAAATATTCACTATTTACAGACTTTCAAAAAGCCAAACCATCAAAATCATACGTATGCAACACACAGCATTAAATTGAGTGGACAGACCTCATTAAGCAAGTTGATTATGGCGCGTAATGTTCCATGCTATGAAACAGCAACAAAAATACGAATGCCGAATTAAATCTCGAATAATTGTTCGATATAACCGGTGTTATTTGAGTGCATGATTGTATTGGCTGACTGGTTTTACTTATGTGATCGGCTTTACTTGGGTGACAGGCGTTACCTGAGTGATAGGTTTCAGTCGGATGATAGTTCTTTTTGATGTCGTTTTGTTGGTTTAATTAGGCTTTACTGATATAAACATTCCGCATGTGATTTATAATTAAGACTACACCCTTCAATAAACTTCTCGATATTTTGTTCTTGATACAGATCACCTTGCCCAGGCTGTTGGGCAACAAGTTTGGGAAAGGCACCATAACCTGCTAACAAGCAATGCCAAGATACCGCATCAAAATGCGAGTCGAGTTGTTGTCGTTCAATTTCAGCATGAAGGTCTTCGCCTTTAAACCAGACATTTAAAATCCGCATTAGCGAATCGGAGAGGTGTTTATTTTCTCGATTAGCGATCCAATAATCACTGTCATCACGCGTATTCATTTTATAGTGAGCAACAATATAATCTCTCACTTTTTCGAAACGATTAGAAATTTCATGATTAAAGTTAGACTGATACTGATTAGAAAACTGTCCCTTTTCGTAATAGTTGGCAAAAGTGTCAATGGCGATCTGAACTAAATGTAAAGCGGTTGCTTCGAGAGGTTCAATAAAACCTTGCGACAAACCAATCGCCATACAATTTTTACTCCAATGTTTTTCTAATTGTCCGACTCTCATTTTCAAGTGACGAACATCTTCATCGGAATTAAGCATACCCAAGTGCTGCCTAAACTCATTTTCCGCTTCATCCCGAGAAATAAAATCAGCGCTGTATACATAACCATTACCGTATCGATTCGTTAATGGAATTTTCCAACACCATCCCGCAGAAAGTGCCGTAGAAACGGTTTCAACAGGAATTTCTGCGTCTATTTTTGTTGGCATAACAACCGCTGAATCATTAAACAAATTTTCTTTAAACGCTTTAAATGGCACTTTAAGTGTCTTTTGCATCAGTAAGCTGACAAACCCTGTACAGTCAATAAAAAAGTCCGCATTGATAGCAGAGTTTTCGCGAGTCCTTAAACACTCGATGTCGCCATGCTCATTTAAAACAACTTCTTCGATATGAGCCTGTTGATAATTAACCCCTCGAGAGACGGCTAAATCAGATAAATATTTGCCCAACAAATGAGAGTCGAAGTGGTAGCCATACTCGGTGATAAAAGGAAAATTAGCAGGCGTTAGTGGCCCCTTGCCCGTTTTGGCTAGTTGGCCATTCAATAAAAAGCTTTCCGGATTGACATGGGTATCTAAACCCAGACGTCGAGTACGAGTATTCACCATAAAAGCCCGAGCGGTAAACACGTCAACTTGAGAAGTAAAGGGATGCCGATAAGAAGTCACTCCAGACTTGGGACTCCAATCATCAAAACGAATATTCACTTTATAGGTGGCATTACATTTTGGCATCCAGTCTTTTTCTTGAACATCAATTGATTCAAAAAAATGCTTTAACGAGGGTGTCGACCCTTCTCCTACACCAATAATGTCTACATCGGGTGATTCGACTAATGTTATTTTTGCTTTTTCAGTTGGCCATTTCTTCGCGAAAAGATTAGCAGCCATCCAGCCTGCAGTTCCACCGCCTAAAATCAGAATGTGTTTTTGACTCATTATTATGCTTCTTTTAATCGTTGCTCATTTTTAAGTATTACAAAGCTTATTCAAAAACTCATCATGTGTCGGTAGCTTTGCTAACGGTTCTTGCTTTATGGCCTTAATTTGATCGAGCATATTAAACAGTTTGTCCTGCGGAACACCGTCCGCTAATGGGTGATAGTCTCTTGGTTGAATACCTTGTCCCATCATCACCTGCAGCCAAGAACTCTCGGCAAATAGATCTTCTTGTTCCCTGAACAACTGTCCGTTCTCTTTAAATATTTTAATTTTATGTTTGAGACTTGCAGGAATATCCATGTGACGAACATCAATCCAAAACTGAGAATCGGTTCTTTCATTCACATGATAATGCAGAATAATAAAGTCTCTGATTTGTTCGTATTCTATTTTTGATTGCTTGTTGTATTCTGCAACTTGTGATTCATCGATACCTTGATGTGGGAAGTTATGTAAAAGTCGAACTATTGCCGATTGTATAAGATGAATACTTGTTGACTCTAGCGGCTCAAGAAAACCGCTAGATAAGCCGACCGCAATAACATTTTTATTCCACTGTTTTCTTCTGCGACCAGTCCTGAATCGAATGAAGTTTGGATCCCCTAACGAAGGGCTTTCTAAGTTATCGGTTAATATATTCACCGCTTCATCTTCAGAGTAATGGTGACTCGAATATACTAAACCATTCCCATTTCGATGCTGTAAGGGAATCCGCCATTGCCATCCCGCAGTATGAGCTATCGAGCGAGTATAGGGTAAGGTGTTTTCAAAACGCTCGGAAGGCATAGCAACCGCGCGATCACACCTTAACCAATGGCTCCAGTCTTCATAACCAGTATTCAGTTTCTTCTCGGTTAATAGACCAGCCATCCCAGAACAATCGATGAACAAATCACCTTGAATCTCTTGACCATCCTTTAAAATAAGCGATTCGATAAAACCGGATTCTTTGTGTTGCTTGACATCATTCACCATCCCTTCGGTTCGTTTGACGCCCATTTGCTCACTTAACTTTCGCAGATAAGCAGCATACAAACTGGCATCAAAATGATAGGCATAGCCCATCTCCAATATTGGGTCTTGAGTATTAATTTTGGCGAATTTCTCTGCTTCACAACATAAATAATTTAAGTCATATTCCCATAAGTGAGATTGATGGCCTAAGTTTTGTGCACGTTGCAAAAGGTGGTGAAAGTGACAAAAGGCCAAGCTTTTTCCAGCAGCGCCGAATGTGTGATAGTAACTGTGATTAAGCTCTTTCCAATTATCAAACTTAATTGCTAATTTGATCGTGGCTTTTGTTTCTCGCAAAAATTCAGCTTCGTTTAAACCGAGTACACTATTAAATAATTGGATGGGTGGAATAGTCGCTTCGCCTACACCAATGGTGCCAATCGCTTCTGACTCAACGAGTTCGACATTTACCACACTTCCCATGACTTTCTTGATTAAAACTGCAGACATCCACCCTGCAGTTCCGCCACCAAGAATGACGACATTTTTTATTAAGCTTTTTGTCATTGAATAACACTCATTGTTGGACTGATTTATCGGTTTGTTTTTAGTCTGTCTTTTAGCTGTTTTGATAGTAATTTTCTTTGCAGTTAGTTATACCATTTTAAAAAGAACGATCACCAGTTAAATCAATAAAATCTCATTAGTTAGACACAAAAAACCCACCCGAGTGGGTGGGTTTGTACTACCTAGTTACTCAACTAACTCTTATTGGAATTCGTAGTTAAATCCAAGCAAGTAGTTAGCGCCATAAGATTGGAACTCAGTAATCTGGCGCGGGTCGCCATCAATCTTGATAGTTTCTTCGTCAGTTAAGTTTTGTCCCTGAAGGGTAATCCTTAAACCTTTAAGCGCCTCAATACCAGACTCGTCGAAGTTGTATCCAATCTGAGCATCCCACAATTCAGCACCGAGATCTTCCTGTGGAACGAGCGATAAACTGATCCCTCGTGTTTCTGTTTGGAAATCTTTGCGTTTGGTACCTGAAACTCGGAATTCCCATCCTGAGTTTTCGTAGTAGGCTGTGAATGAGTAGTTTTCTTTAGACAATCCAGGAATTGGATCGTTTTCACCATTTCCGTCTTGGTCCGCGTCAAAGTCACCTTCAAGGAAAGTTGCACTGACTACAATTCCAAATCCGTCCATCACATCACTGAAAGTTCCGAAAGGAATGCTCGCTTGGAATTCCTGACCAGTAATACTTCCAGTTAAACCATCTTCACGGAATGTAACAACACCCTGGAAAGTGGCTGGAGGTTGGTTAGGTGGATTCGTATTATCTGAAGTTTGATGATACCCCGGAATATAGAATGGTGTGAAATCCGCAATGAATGCACCTGAGCGATGCCAGTTTTTCAAATCTTTGTAGAAAAAGTTGAACGCGAAATAACCATCATCTGCAAAGTAGTTCTCATAACCTAAGTCAAACTGATCGGCTTCAAGAGGTTTGAGCTCGGCGTTACCAGCACTTCCGCTCCAAGGACCGACTTGAGGATCAAGTATGTTGTTGTCGTTGAACTGGAAACCTACTTGGTTGTTGGGTCGCATATCATCCATTCGCGGACGACTTAATACTGTCGCAAAGGCGGTACGAATGAATTGGTCATCTTGAATTTCAAAGCTAAGATTAAGGCTTGGAAGCACGTCACTGTAACTCGCGCCACCAGAAGTTGGTGTAGCTTGAGTAAACAAGTCAGGCCCGGTTACTGTATCAAAACCTTGCGCACTTTGATCTGCATCGACAAACTGAATACCTAAGTTACCGCGAACTGGCACGTCGCCCCAATCAGTATCGATGTTCAACTGAGCAAATAATGTAATTAACTCTTCGCTAATTGAGTAAGTATCACCCAAGCGTCCATTCTCTAGTCCTGAAGCTGCTGTTTCGGTATAGAAGCCACTGTTATAGAGCGATAAACTATCGTATGCGACAATGCTTCCTAAACCAAACACACTCAAATCAGTGGTACCAAGTAAGTATTGGCTTGGAATAGGTCCATCGTTTGGCCATGTTGGCGCAGTTAGGTATGCACCCTCATTAATTTTGGTTTTTTGGCGGTCCGAGTAATTCAAGCCGACTTGATAACTGTTGAAAATGCCCCACTCAATATCGCCTTGAAGCTCTAATCGGAGTGTATCAAGTGACTCGTCAAATTCTGGTGCATTGACGAAGCCATCTTGTGCCGTGTTAGGCGCAAAACCAGGTACACCTTGGAATGCCGGAACAGGCGCTAAACTTCCACCCCATGCTTGAGGACCAGCTAATCTCACAACATTAGGATCAGATAAATCGACGAGCGGAACGGTAGGATGAGCACTAAAGAATACACCTTGAGGTGTCATTTCAAACGAACGAGCTGTCAATGGTCTGTTTGCAATACCCGCACGACCCACACCGGAATAACTCTCAATGTCTGTAATTGATTTTTCAACTTCACCAGTCGAGAAGTCTAACTCAAAAGTCATCTCATCATTGATGTAGTACTCAAGGTTAAAGGCTACAGTCGTTAACTCTGCCAATTGCGAGCGGGCATCATTGCGAATAACTGAGTGAAATCCATCATAGTTACCTGCAGTCACCAACCCATTTTCAACTTCTGTAGCAACATAGTTTCCGGTACCCCATTCTGGTCCACCTTCCTCAATACCTCGGCGAACATCGCTTTCATCAAAATCGATATAAAGTGCATCGACTTGCATTTTCAATTTTTCTGAGGGTGCATATTCAACGACAGTTGCGACAGAAGTTCTGTCTAAAACCGCTGAACGGATAAACGAGTCGTGCCCACCAAATACGTTTGCACCTGGCGCAACACCTGAAGCTGGGTAACCCCAGATACGAGAATTAATCTCTTGGCGTGTTGACTCTTGAGTAGCCACAACAAGCGCTAGACCTAACGTATCATCTGCAAACTTATCAGTGAAGTTAAATGCAAGACGATCACCGCTGTTGTCAAAATCAGGATTAAAAGCATCTTTTTCATTTTGCTCATAGGTATAGTTGAGCGTCATCGTAGGATCTGAACTTAATGGACTGACAGTACGCATATCAACGGTACCACCAATACCTTGGTTCATCACATCGGCTTGTGGAGTTTTGTAAACCACGATGTCTTTGATAAATTCTGTTGGGTAGAGGTCGTATTCAACGCCTCGGTTGTCCCCCATCCCCAAAAGCTCACGGCCGTTTAAAGAAGTCGCAATGTAGTTCTCATTGAGACCACGAATCGATAGACCACTCGTACGACCATTACGACGCTCACCAGAAACACCCGGTAAACGCGCTAATGATTCAGCGATAGAAGTATCCGGTAATTTACCGATATCTTCTGCAGAAAGTGCTTCAACAATATTATTTGCATCAGATTTGATCGCTTGAGCGCGAGCGAGAGAGCCGCGAATACCAGTAATAGTTACGATCTGGCCAACTTCCTCTTCAGACGCAACATCTTGATTTTGCTCCTCAGCTTCTTGAGCATAAACTGGCGCACTCAGCAACAGTCCACTCGACAGTAGAGCCATAGTTAGCTTACTAGGCTTAAATTTCAACATGCAGGTTTCCTCCCCGATTGATTTAACCTTGTTGGTAGTTGTTTTGTAATTCTTTTAAGACGGCCCCTCTATCGCTTTATTGTGACATTCTACTGCGGCGATTCTGAGAACTATCGAAAACTAATTGGAAATAATGCTGAATGGCCTTCTCTGTACTTATTTTTTGAAATGGCAATTATCAATACTTTTCCATCGCTCTCGATAATATCCACCATCAACTAGCGGGCACAATATTTTGCATACGTATTCAATGAATTATGCAAAACAACGCTAAAAAAAGGATGCTACATAACTGAGTATAGATTCAATTAAGAAAAATGAGATAAAAACTTTAAATACAATCACTTAGTGAGATTTTAGACAGTTAGTTTTAATGGCTTCTCGACCATGAAAAGCGACTGAATTTCTTTTGCATATTTTTATGCAAATTATGCATTCGGGCGCACATTAGTTTTAATTTGACGAGTGTTTCATTAAATATAGACTTATTGATCAAGGATCTAGGTGATAAATAAAGTGGATGTGATCGGGTGTATCAAAAAAGCCAAGAGAATCTCCTGGCTTTTGTTTTATTTTTGTATAAGTATTGAACAACTATCCAGAAACATTCACCTCGTAAGAGGTAAATTTACGGATGTTAATGACTCCAGTATCAAACAACAAATATTGACCTTTGATCCCCATTAACGTCCCTTCTACTAGCGGATTTTTGTCGAAGTTATGCGATTTAATTTTTTCCGGAAATTCAAGTACCGGGTAGTTAATCTCAACCTGCTCTGAAGTCAAAGATTCGATATCATCGCCGCCGATCTCTGAAACTAAACTATCCAGTTTTTCTTGAAGCTTCGCCTTAAGTGTTTGCGCCTCGGTCACTAAATCACGGGGTTCAGCGTTTCCTTTAAGTAAGGCTCGCCAATTGGTCTTATCGGCAATGAGGTCTTTAAAAGTGACTTCAACTAAGCCTGATTGCTGGCGCGTATTAACTTTGAAGATAGTCGTCGCTTGGGTTGCGCCTTGATCAATCCAGCGCGTCGGTATTTGACTGTGTCGGGTTATGCCGACTTTTAACCCTGAAGTATTTGATAAATAAACAAAATGTGGCACAAAGCAATTCGCTTCACCCCACTCCGGTTCGCGGCAGGTCCCTTCGTGATAATGACAGGTCTCGGGTTTCATAATGCACATATCACATTGCGCAAGACTTCTCATGCACGGAAAACAGTACCCTTGAGAAAAGCTTTTATTAGTCTTGGCGCCACAGTGTTTGCAGCTGATATTGCCGGTAAATTCTAACGACAGCGTTTTTCCTAAAAACTGATTTAATGGCAACTCTTCATCGCCAACCGGCAATCGATACTCGACTTGTTCACCGAGGTCGGCGCGCATTTTGGAAAGGTGACCAGATAACATACTTATTCCTATTGTATTCTATTATTATTGAGCGTGATTTTTGAGCCTGAAAATTGAACTAAACGATCTTGGCTTTCCCAGTATTTTACTCTGTAAACAACCTGCCGCCTAGCAACCAATTACAAGGATTATTCTATTGTCGAGAAATCATTCAGGAATAATTCAGTTTCCTTCGCCTAATATTACTTCCATACTTTGTAATAGTGCTTCAGGATAAAAATCAATGAGCAAAAAATTAATGATCAAAGGAATAGTGGGACTCGCACTCCTTTTGCCAATTCTGTCAGTTTCAGCCCATCACGCCGGTAATCATTCTTATTTCGGTAATAAAGATGCCGCGTTGTATTACACCTATGAAGCAAATGGCGACGATTATATTTATGGCGTCGGTATTAGCTTGACCTATACCGATCCTGAAACCGATCTTGGATTCGTCGTAACAACCTCCTTGAATGATGCAACCGTCACCGCCTTTGACGGAATCGAAGAAAATTACGCAGCATGGGAAGCCGGCCTAAAGTTTGGAATTTTCTCTAACATCTCATTGTATGGTGAAGTTGGCATTGATTTGTCCGAGCTACTATTTCATGACCTAAGATACCACTACAATGACTGCTTTCGTTGCGGTGGTTACTATGATGAATACCACGATGATATTGATGCCTATGTTGGCTTTGGCGCGGGCGTAAATGTTGGCCCATTTAAAGTCGAAGGGTTTACTCGCTATCGAGAAATCGACAGTCGTTATTGGGAAGCGCGCTCAGAACAGTTTTCGGGCTTTCAGGTTTCAATTAACTTCTAACCCATTTGTCTGTTTGGTTTAAAACCTACTCAATTTTTAGTTTATTTTCTCCCCCTCTTCCTTTTATCTCTGCCTTGTCGGAAGAGGGATTTTTATTGCCCAATTTAAAGCGACTTCGACAATGAAAAATTTACCAATCACCATTACCTTACTGTTTTTTAGCGCGCTAATGTCACTTAAAGCTTCAGCTGACGATTACCAATCTGTGCAAACACGTGTCAGTCAGTCCAATATGTTTTTTACCCATGAATCAAGCGGCAATGACTTTTACTCAGGCATTGGAATTGGCACGACATTTACCTTCAATGAGAGTGATTTTGGTTTGAATCTGTCAACATCACTAAGTAATGCAAAAGTAATGACTGACTTAGGTTTTGAAGAGCGTTTTATGGCTTGGGAAGGTCATGTAAAAGTCGGTTACTTTTCCAACTTTTCGCTTTACGGCGAGTTTGGTTTTGACATCGGAGAACTACTCAATCCTGATTTTCGTCAGATTGATGATATTCTCTTTGATGCCATCGGACTCAATGATGAGCCAGAAAACTTGGGTAAAAGTATTGATAGTTATGTAGGGATAGGCGCGGGGTTGAATATGGGTCGCCTAAATATTTCGGCGTTTAGCCGTATTCGTGATATCGATAGTGAGTATTGGCAAGCGCGCAATGACACTTTTACCGGACTACAGTTCACCTATAGATTCTAACAAAGCTCTCCCATCAACAATTTTTGGAGCCGCTATTGTATGGGCAATAGCGATAGCTTTGGTCATCAATCGCAGACCTTAAAATTAATTCTATTTACATTTCTGTGCGAGATTTAGTTGAATCCCCCATCGTTTAATTGGTATTTTAGGCAGCTGATCACTACTTAAGCTAAAAATACCGGTTAAGCGACAAATCACCTATGCCAGTCGACCTGCTCAAAAAAACGTTACTGCTGTTACTCGTCTCTGTAACGTTATCTGCTTGCTCTGAAGGCAGCGGTTCAAGTCAGCCTGTTGACGCTCCTCCCTACGAATATGCGATGCCAGCTGAAAAAGCTGATGGCTGGATGGTTGGCCA
Source organism: Aliikangiella marina (assembly GCF_007004765.1). Classification (GTDB taxonomy): domain Bacteria; phylum Pseudomonadota; class Gammaproteobacteria; order Enterobacterales; family Kangiellaceae; genus Aliikangiella; species Aliikangiella marina. The sequence continues at coordinate 553,446 of NZ_VIKR01000002.1, read as the reverse complement.
TATTGTTGATAACGGATTTGAAGAAGCAGCGATTAAACAACTCATCAATAATATTCAAAATGGTACTTACCAAGGTATTGACTCTTTATCGATCGTCCGTAACGGCAACTTGTTACTTCATGAAGATTTCAGAACCGAGCTGAATATTTATGATAATTGGGTAGGTAATAATGATTTAAACCGTCATGTCCTGCATTCAACCAGCAAGAGTTTTGTGTCTGCGCTTGTCGGAATAGCAAAAGACCAAGGCTACATTCAAGATCTGAATCGTCCCTTTTATAGCTACTTTGATTACGCCGTTTATGATAACTGGGATGATCGGAAAAACTTAATGACGTTGGAAAACGTCTTGACTATGCAACTGGGTTTGGAATGGGACGAGTGGACTCAGCCCTTTGGCGATAGAAATAATAGCCTTACCGCTCTCACCGAAAATAACAATGATTTCGTTAAAGCACTATTGGACTTACCGCTCGTTGTCGATCCGGGTACCGATTATGCCTACAACACCGTAGCCTCGATCGCTTTGGGAGCTGTTGTTGAAATAGCAACCGGCCAGCCCATGGAAGATTTTGCTGAGCAATATTTGTTTCAGCCATTGCAAATTGAACGCGCTGAATGGTTGATGACACCAACAGGAATCCCAAATACTGGCAGTGGTCTTTTTATGCAAACCCGCGATCTTGCAAAATTTGGGGTGATGTACATGAATGATGGTGTTTGGAACGGGCTGCAAATCGTCAGTTCGGAATGGGTCGCAGAATCACTCGCAATGTCGGTGCCGTTAAACTGGGATTATACAACGGGTTATGGATATCAGTGGTGGCTTGGCGAGTTCGTCATCAATAACCAATCGATTCCGTTTTACTCAACTCGTGGCTATGGAGGTCAGTTTATTGTATTAGTGCCGGACTATGATTTAGTAGTCGCTTTCACCGCACAGAACTATGAAAATGGTTTGTATGACTCGCCCTTTAAAATCGTCGAGCGAGCCATAATTCCTGCAATTGTATTTTAGTTCACCCAGAATGATAGGGTGATTAAAACCATTTTTGGTTTTTCTTATATAGTGATAAACGTTCTTCGATAATACTCAAATCAACGTTCATATCATCGGCTTCATCGAGCGCTTCTTGCTGCAAATCAACCGCTTTTTTGTAGTCTCCTAACGCAGCAAAAGCAGCCGCTTTAATTTCATATTGCGTCGCTTCATCCCAAAACTCTCTATGGTCTAAATCTTCAGCTAATTTAATCGCAAGTTTTGGATTCGCAACGTCTTGATATGGCGACGTTGCTAGCAACCAAGCATAATCAAGTTTCGCATAACTACTTAGCTCTTTCTCGGCGCTAAAAAGTTGTACCGCTTTTTGATGAGATTCTTGCGATTGAACTTCGGACGCCAATGTGCCCAAAAATTCGTTTGCGTCTTTTAAGCCACTGGCTGCTGACCGGCTCAACCATTCGATGCCTTTTGCTTTATCTTCAAGGCATCCTTGACCCTTAATCAAGCTCAAACCTAGTTGATATTGTGCTAATGGAAAGTCTTGGACCGCGGCCTTTAAAAACCAATCATTGGGATTAACATCTTCTTCTAGATCAGAAAATTTCTTATGCATAAAGCCAAATTTAAATTGTGATACAGCGTCACCTTGTAACGCTTGTGACTTGACTATATTGTAGGCGTCTTCTTTGATAAGTAGTTTTGCGGCTTTACCATTAACACCTATCTTGTACTCCATCGTGTAAGTTAAGCCTTTATCGACATTTGACACACCTTGAGAGTCTGTTGCAGGCTCAAAGCGCCACTTTTTTATCGCTCGTTGTGACGCGTCGACAAACATATCATCGGGAAAAGACTCTAAAAGAACTAAATTTCTCGGTGCGCCAATTTTATCGACATCAAACTGGAAGCGAACCCACCCAGAAATACCTTTCATTGCCGCTTTTCTTGGATACTTTGGATCGACTATTTTTGTTGGTTTGGCCGCAAAAGCATTGTCATTCTCTGGCTTGACAATGACCGGGTACAGATTGGCTAAAAGCGCTTCAGAGGAGTACTTTGCTTCCAGAACGCGATAAGCCTTCTCAGCTTTTTCCTTATCCTTTACCTTACTGCTAACCAGCTCAAATACTGATTTCTGCTGCTCTGTTGCATTGTCGCTTTTTATCGCTAGCTTCATCCATGCATAGGCAAGATTTACGTCCTTATCAACAGACTCACCGTTGAAATACATTGCACCAAGGTTAAACTGCGATCGCGAATCGCCCAACTCCCCCATCGATTTAAACCGACTATAAGCATCTGAAAGATTACCACTCTCATACGCATCGAGCGCGGCATTGAAGTCTGCAAGTACTGCTGGACTAAAAATAATTAATAGTAAAATTGAATAAATTTTATGCATATTTACGGTATTCCTTTGTTGGTTTTATCATTTCCCTGCTTCTCTAAACGAACCCTAATCAAAAATATTCCTTGAATCAACAAATAGCCTATTGGAAATTTCACCAATCTAATTGCAGCTTCAATCAATATTTATAAAAATTTCACTTTTTAAAGATCTAACTTTCATAAACCGTTGAATTCCTTAATTTGTTCACCAATAATCGTCCTCTGAGCCGAGCCCTGAAGTAAATGAAATTTGATGAAAATGCACTATCAAACTGACGATGTCAGAATTAACAAAATAAAAGAGCTACTTCCGCCGGTAGCACTGCTGGAAAAATATCCTGCCGCTGAGCACGCGAGTAATACGGTGTTTCATGGTCGACAAGCGATTCACAACATTTTGTCTGGAGCCGATAAGCGCTTAATGGTCGTTATCGGTCCTTGTTCGATTCATGACCCTTCGGCAGCCATTGAATATGCTAAAAAACTTTTACCCCTCAGAGAAAAATACAAAGACACTCTCGAAATTGTTATGCGAGTATATTTTGAAAAACCGCGTACCACAGTGGGGTGGAAAGGTTTAATAAACGATCCTTATCTCGATAACAGTTTTAAAATCAACGATGGCCTCCGCTTAGCGAGAAAACTTTTGGTTGATATTAATGAGCTTGGATTACCAACAGCTGGTGAGTACCTGGATATGATTACGCCTCAATACCTTGCTGACTTAATGAGTTGGGGGGCAATCGGTGCGCGCACAACCGAATCTCAAGTTCACCGAGAATTAGCCTCTGGTTTGTCGTGTCCGGTGGGATTTAAGAATGGTACGGATGGCAATATAAAAATTGCGATAGATGCTATTGGTGCGGCAAGCTCTCCCCATCATTTTTTGTCAGTGACCAAATATGGTCACTCAGCCATCGTTGAAACCGCAGGCAATAAAGATTGTCATATCATTCTTCGTGGTGGGAAAAAGCCTAACTATGATGAGACGAGTGTCAACGAAATTTCAACTCAGCTCGAAGCTGCTGGTTTACCAGCAAAAATCATGGTGGATTTTAGTCATGCCAACAGCAGTAAACAGTTTAAACGCCAACTTGACGTTTGCGAAAATGTCGGAAATCAATTAATCAAAGGTAACCAATCAGTATTCGGCGTAATGGTTGAAAGCTTTTTAGAAGAAGGCAACCAAAAACTAGTGAATGGAAATGCTGAAGTTTTCGGTAAAAGTATTACTGACGGTTGTCTCGGCTGGGAAGATAGCGAGCTGTTACTTTCACGGTTATCAGATTCAGTTAAAGAGTCTGGACGAATCGGTTGAGTCAATTTTAATTGACTGGTCTTTGACTAAAATTAGGTACATAATGCCAAAATCAGTCGAGCATATTTTCTGTTTCTATCAAGATTGTCTTGTTATATTTTAATTTGATAGATACTTACGGGTTTGTCTCTGTAATTTTCGGGAATACCGACCTCTCCCCACGAGTGGCATTCTAAGACTAACTCGTTATCCCCTAAAAAAACCAAGAACCCTGCCTCCACACCTTCCCATTCTCCCTTAAGCTTAGGTAGGTCACAAATAATTCGACTCTTCGGTAATTTCTCATGCTTAAAATAAAGAAAATATCCACTTCCAGAATACTCGAAAAAACTCGCTTCGGAATCTAATAATTGAGAAAGGATGTCGTCGGAAACATAACTGCTACAAAGAATTCGTATTGCAAGTCTCTCAAAGTTGGCTGCGTAAATCATGGAGAACCATTAAGTTAAAATGAGGCGCGTTTTTTTAACCTCGATACCAATGTGTAATTATATAATTTAATCACTGGGTTGTGCTTCAGGTATTAGAAAGTAATTGTGCTTATTTTTTACCAAGAATACTAAGATTAATATTGCTAAAATCGTACCTATAGGGAATACGAACAGAGCAAAAATAGAAGAAACAAATGCTGCTTTATACACCCAAGGTTTCCTGTATTTAAATAACAGAATGGAAATCGTTAACAATGCTGCACCTGGAATTGCTAAAGCTACCCCAAGCACAGTACTGACCAATGCTTGTGAAGTGCTATCAGCCATAACTTTTGAGTCACCACTTCCTGTTAATGTAATAGATTGAAATGTTTCAATCATTGAAAATACGGTAGATATTATTCCGATAGGAAGCCCGAGCAACAATATAGTCCCAAGTATCGCCAGGCATTTTCCAGCTATTGATACTTTAATCTCGTTGCTTGAGACTATCGCGGCTTCTGGTGATTCATATAAATTGTTACTCATTTTTAACTTATCTATACTTTTAATTTGCAATACTGATTAATATCAGTGACTTTACAAAAAGCTCACTGTTGTGCAGTCTCGTATGTATAAATAACGACTCCTTCTCTTATCAGTATATAACCTATAGAACCGCTCAAAGGTGGTGCTGCATATGAGCGCACCTCGTCTCCGGCTTGATATAGTGACTTTAATTTAAGCCATCCTTTTGCATTCGACAAGCGCATCGATTCTATTCCTCGCAAAAGATAATTCTTGTTGCTTTTCGAAGAGTTACAAGGAGTAGATTTAATTCGCTTTTCTTGTGATGATTTCATCTCAAGCTCCTCGCAGTCATGAGTAAAATTTTCAATTTTTTCGATTTGCTTTTGTGCCCAAGCCTCATCTTGTTTTTCAATTTCTTCTATAGACAAAGGAGCACTCCACCACTGTTTAGGTGGGGCCCCTTCATCACTGCCATAAACAACACCGGAGAAAGTAATGGCGAATATTGTGTTTAGTACACTTTTCATTTGAGCTTCTAAATTAGTCCTCCCGCTAAGCGTTTACTACTTAGCGATGCCTGTCATGTTAGTTTACTGGTCTGTGTTTTCTTTGAAGCTTCGCAATGCCGGCCAATTTAATTCATTACCCAAAGCTCAACAAAAAGCAAACTAATTGTATCTTACAGAATGAAACATCGTATCTAGTGCTTTCTCTGTAACCTTGCTCTTGTGTTCTCGATGGTATCTTACCAGGATTTGTTTATTTGGTAAGGCGGCATTACAAACTAAACCTAACGAAACATTTGAACCTTTGGGACGAGTTCGATAACAAAAGTATTTAGCATAATTTGTGGCAATCTCAACTGGGCCTGTAAGTTGAGGTGGGCCTAAGTTCAAGGCTAACAGTGGCTTCATTGCTTCTTTGGTAAATTTTAGGGCGATATCGTTTAGCTCTTTTTGAGGTTTATTCGTCCATTCATTGACGAGTCTTCTAAGAACTTGAAAGCTAGCGGTGACATTGCCGTTATGGTCTCTGTTTTGGTAGTAGCAAAAGTCGACATTCTTCTCTTCGCTATGAAAACCGCGGTTGATCTGGAAAGAACTAACAACCTCGAGGGAGATACTTCCACAATCAATAGACTTAAACTCCGAAGCGGTAACCGACCCACATAAATCTAATATCCCAATAATTACCAAACTGAAGAATAGTTTGTTCATCTTTTATCTTTTTCCATTCAAACAACTATGACACTTTCCCAATCATACTAAACCGACATCACCACTAACCAATTTCACACCGGGAAAACCATCGTGAGAGATCCACCCGTGCGTTTGTCAGTCACTGACTTAATGATGCCTGTCATGTAAACCGCTAAACCAACATCATGACTAGCCAATCTATCACATCGAGAACAAACATTGTGAGAGATCCACCCTTGCGTTTGTCAGTCACTGACTTAATGATGCCTGTCATGTAAACCGCTAAACCAACATCATGACTAGCCAATCTATCACATCGAGAACAAACATTGTGAGAGATCCACCCTTGCGTTTGTCAGTCACTGACTTAATGATGCCTGTCATGTAAATCGCTAAACCAACATCATGACTAGCCAATCTATCACATCGAGAACAAACATTGTGAGAGATCCACCCTTGCATTTGTCAGTCATTAACTTAATGATGCCTGTCATGTAAATCGAGCTTAACTAGTATTAATCACGTAACTTTCTGATAGTTTGGTTTTCTAAAACTCAGACCTTTGTGAAACATTTGTTCATATTTTACTGAGCGAAAGCGGCATTATTTACGCTAAATTCGCTAAAAAACTTTGATAGCATTTGGCGTCGAGTAGTAAAAGCCGCATCAGATTTGCTGGTAGACCCGCTCTCCATAAATCAATTCGGTTACTTAGCGTGCTTCGTTATCAATATTCATAACAAGTAATAATAATTTTTTATTAGTCATTCACAAAAGGGTAAAATTCATGCAGGTAATAAGCAAAACTCTTATCGCTTTGGCGGTGGGCTCTGCAGTTTATGGTGCTTTCCATTTTAGCGATCAAACTTCCCAAGATAAATTTAAAACAAGCCAAGCGCTAGAAACGTCATTTAATGCGCTGCTAGCGACAAAAAGCAAAAAGCCTTACGACAAACCACAAGAAGCGATAGATTTTGCTGTGCTAAAGAGAATGCCTGGCGGTAAGGGAGAAGTTCCTTATGCCAATTATTCCAAAGCTCTAAAGCAAATGGAGTCGATGCCTCAGTATTCCTCTTCGACCAAGCAAGTGTTACCAACCAGAGCGCAACTAAAAGCAGATCCTGGATTAAAAGCTTTATTCAGTAAGACAATGGCTGACGGTGAAAATGTTGAGCTTGGCCACTGGGATAACTTAGGGCCTGGCAACATTGGTGGTCGCACACGCACAATCGTCGTCCATCCTGAAAACCCTGAAATTATTTTTACTGCCGGTGTTGATGGTGGCGTTTGGCGCTCAACCAATGGCGGCGAGAACTGGGCGCCACTCGATGATATGTTGCCAAATTTGGCAGTCGTCACTTTGGTAATGGACCCGGACAACTCAGACATATTGTATGCGGGAACAGGCGAAGGCTTCTTTAATGGCGATGCGGTTCGCGGTAATGGTATTTTCAGAACGACAGACGGTGGTGACACCTGGGAGCACCTAGAAAGCACCGCTGACAATGCTAACTTTCACTTTGTTAACAAATTAGCTATTAGTTCAAATGACTCAAATCGTCTTTACGCCGCAACCAGAGAAGGTATATTTCGTTCGACCGATGCGGGTGCTACCTGGTCTTTAGTACATGATGGAAGTGATGTTGCCGTTGGCTGTGTTGATTTACAAATTCGAACTGATTTAGAAACTGATAATCTAGTTGGTGCGTGTGGTTCATTCCTTCCTGGACGTATTGTTCGTTCAACAGACGGCGGTGACACTTTCTCAACGGTTTTAGCGGAAGCAGAAATGGGGCGTTCAACAATTGCAATTGCGCCTTCTAATCAAGATGTAATTTATGCATTGAATGCAACGAACCAATTTTCCGCTAACAACATGGGCAGCCTTGGATTAAATAAGGTTTATCGCTCAAACGATGGCGGCGCCACTTGGCAAGCACAATACAGTGTTGATGATGAGACAACCCTCTCAGGCCCATTTGCTGTGCCGAATGATGCCAACAATGCAGGATTTACTATTCTGAGTAATCCATTACTGAGTATTTTGCCGGCTTGCGGTATTGGCTTCCAACAGTTCTTTAACCAAGGTTGGTATGACAATATCATTACTGTCGACCCCACTAATCCTGATGTTGTGTGGGCTGGTGGTATCGATATTCTTCGTTCAGATGACGGAGGTCAATCATGGGGCTTAACAAGTTCTTGGTTCTTAGATACCGACAACGATCAATATGCGCATGCTGACATTCACATTTTTGCGTTCCCGCCAAATTATGATGGTACGACTGTAGAACACATGTATGTTGGTAACGATGGTGGTATTCAGCGCGTAAACAATGCGGCAACTGGACGTACTTTATCAGTACTCGAGTACTGTGGCATTGCGCTCGAAGTTGGTTTTGGCGTGACACCTGAAGACTTTGGTGTTCCGACGTTTGTTCCTGATGACACGATTGTCGACTGGGATAATTTAAATAACGACTATCGGGTGACTCAATTTTATAATGGTACGCCATTCCCTGACGGTGAATCTTACTTTGGTGGTACGCAGGACAACGGAACCCTATTAGGAGCCGATACCGCGGGCGCAAATTCTTGGATAGAAATTTTTGGTGGTGATGGTGGTTATGTTGCTGTCGATCCGACAAATACCGACGTGCTATTTCTTGAAACAACCGGGTTAAGTATTCGTAAGTCAATCGATGGTGGTGTTTCATTCGCCGCAGCATCAAATGGCATTACTGGTGGTGGTTTCCCATTTATCACAACCTTTGAAATGGACTCCAACAATCCTCAGCGGTTATGGATCTTGGGCAGCGAGATATGGAGAACCGACGATCAAGCTGAAAATTGGGTTCAGGCCAGCACAACTTTGAGTGCGAGTGGTAGCGCTGTTGCAAACGCGCCTACTAACTCAGAGCGAGTCATTGTTGGTACTCAAGATGGCTTTATTTTCCGAAATGCAGATGCCGGTAATGCAGACGCGACAACGGTTTGGGAATCTTCTGCAAACTTGGGTGGGTTTATCTCTTCAGTCGCATTTGATCCGCAAGATGAAAATATCGCTTATGCTACAGTTTCAACTTTTGGCACGAGTCACGTTTTCCGTTCAACTGACGGTGGCGCGACTTGGACGGCGATCGATAACATGGGCGAAGCCAATGGCATTCCAGACATTCCCGCTCATGATATTAAGGTTGACCCTGCCGACTCTCGCCGACTATTTGTTGGTACTGATTTAGGGGTATTCGTCAGTATCGATTCTGGTGCAAACTGGATGGTTGAAAATGGTGGTTTTGCAAATACTCAAGTCCAGACTTTGAAGTTCGCAGACCGTACTTTATTTGCCTTTACCCATGGCCGTAGCGCGTATCGAGTTGAGCTTAACGACTTATTAAGAACCGCTAATTCGGTTGAAGTGACTGCAGAAGATACCGCTTTGAGTCTCACTGAAGCAGGCTTTGTTGATAACTTAGATGGTCCAAACATATTTACTCCGACACAGATCGAAATTATTGATTTCGCTAATGGCGTATTAACACTAAACAGTGACTCGGTATCTGCCGGCCAACTCATTGCATTGGCCGACCTAGGCAGTTTAGTCTTTACACCAAATGCTGACTTCAATGGCGACGCCAGTATCCAATGGCAAGCAAGAGACGATAACGACGTCATTTCCCGCGAACCCGCGACTATGACAATTAATGTAACGCCAGTTAATGATGCGCCTGTCGCTTCGGAAATTAGTGATTTCAACGGCCGTGTGGAGCGTCAGTTCGAACAAAACGTTAGCGCAAGCTTCAGCGACGTTGATGGTGATACCTTAGTCTTCAGTTCCAGCGGTCTACCTTTGGGTTTAACGATTAATCCTGATGGTACTATCGAAGGTACGCCGGTCGCTCCGTCTGTGACTCAAGTGACGATTACCGCATCTGACGGTGAACTTTCTGCGTCTTCAACTTTTACATTAAGTGTTAAGAGTGGCGGTTCGGGAGCCTTTGGTGGCTTGTTCTTGGTCATGCTGTTGAGCTTGTTCGGAATTCGACGTACGATTAAAAAGTAATTCAATCCTCTGGTGTACCTTGATTGGTGCACCAGAATTGATATCGGATAAGTTTTCTCAATAAACTGCTTCGATTAAGATAAAACTGATAGGCAGACTAAAAAAGTATGGCTTCGATTTTTAAGAACTTTAAAACATTTGGTTTAATCGCTGTTACAAGTCTGCTCATTAGTTGCCATTCTTCGGACAGTGTATCGAGCGTTGCTACCTCCGAGGGGACACCAACTAACACTGAAAAAGAAACAAACGTGCAGACTGATAACCCTGACAACCTTCAAAAACACCAAGTACGGGGGAATACCACTCTCGCATCAACTTGTGCTATCAATATTACCGCCGATTCGAAGGGACTTGATCCGAGAATTAAGAATCCCTGCGCCGATAAACCTGTCTCTGTCGACATCTATATTGAGACCAGTGATGGCAAACCTATTAGACAATTAAAATCGAATGATAAAGGCGAATTTTCCGTTGAATTAGTCACAGGTGAATATACTTTTAAAGTAAAAGAAAACCCGTTTATGAATGGGACTGAATCAACAACGCAAATTGACGGACCAGCAAAAATCGACTTAAAGCTAAAAACAAAAGCTTTTCCAATAAAATAAACAAAGCCAATTCAACATCTTTTGAATTTCAACTGAAAACAATATTGGTAATTTATTACATCAACGCCATCGTACGCACAATACCTCTCAAAATAGTATCAAAAGTTCTACCAATATCACCTTCGAGGTGTTCAACAGGTTGGCGCACTACCCCGAAACAGTTCTTAGTTCTTAGTTCTTAGTTCTTAGTTCTTAAATTCTAAAGCTTCGAATGCGCAATTTTAACCAACGAGCGTGTTGGGTAATTAGTAAATATTCCATCAACATTCAGTGCGATCAAATCGTCTATATCTTCCTCCTTATCTACCGTGTACACATAAACCTTTAACCCTCTTGCATGCGCATCATCAACAAAATATTTATCGACAATATCAACATCAATGTGAACGCTGTAGGCCCCTAACCTTTCAGCAAACTCTGCATAGTCTAACGGGCGACTTCCCGTTAAAGCACCAATCCGCCATTCTCCAGCATGTTGTTTTAAGTTTTTTAATAAATGATGATTAAATGACGAGATGACAAACTGCGTGCTATCAAAATTAAGCTCCGCACAAGCTTGAGTTAACGTTGATACCAATAACGCTAGTGTATCGTCAGCTTTTAGTTCGATATTAACCGCACAGCGACCATTGATGAGTTTAAGTACTTCCCACAAAGTTGGAACTTTTTGACCTTTGCCTGCATCAAAGCGCCTTAATTCAGCAAATGTCAGATCTTTTAACCTTCCCTTGCCATCTGTCGTTTTATCAATCCATCGATCGTGGATGACGACTAATTGATCTTCAACACGATGCAAATCAATTTCTACGGCATCAACTTCCATTACGATAGCAGCTTCTATCGCTAGTAATGTGTTCTCGGGCTCGTAGCCACTTGCCCCTCGGTGAGCGATTACTTTCATTGATTAATTACCTTCTGCACCAGCTTCACTCTTTATAAATTAAAATAATGCTCAAGTCATTAATGTTAGTTCATTCTTAGTTATTTAGTTCAAGTTGCACGACACTATTTGACAGTTTTTTGAATCTTTTATGACCTAATTATGAAAAAGGAAGCAATTGATTTTACATAGATAATGAGTCAACTCGACTAAAAAAGTGAAAAAATAATCGCTTCAATTTCGATTATGCTCCGGCCGCAGCTTATCCACTGTCATAAGGCCGAAATAAATCCTGACTAGGATCGCACAATCCATAAATCTACAGTTTTGTTAATTGGCACTGAACTAATGTTTATTCGTAAGGTAGTTAGCTATCAAATAATCACCTAATCGATAGTAACGAAGGTAACCAAGCGACTGAGAGCCAACACAACGCATGACTGCGGTTTAGTATGATAAGCAACAAGAGCGATTGATAAGTATGCAGGGCGACACACAGGTAGTAATCACTGGCATGGGATGCGTCTCACCATTAGGGAATGACGTAGCTTCCAATTGGGAAAAATTAATCGCGGGTCAATCGGGTATTGATTTTATTTCAAAGTTCGAGCTTGATAATTTTCCCGTGAAAATTGCCGGAGAGGTAAAAAACCTTGAACTCCCTGAAAATTTGAACACCAAAGCTAATCGCAAGCTGGATGACTTTATTAAATACGCGCTTGCCGCGGCTCATCAAGCGATAGAACAAGCTGAAATCGCTGAACTTGAAAATGTTGCGGTCATTGCCGGGTCAGGACAAGGGGGAATCGGCAATATCGAAACGGAAATGGCCAAAGTTGAAGGCAGCAAGTATCGCCGCATTTCCCCTTACCTTATTCCCACATCGGTTATCGGGATGGCCTCTGGATTGATAACTGAGTCCTATGGATTTCAAGGGGCGTCATACGGCGTAAGCTCTACCTGCAGTACTTCTTCGCATGCAATTGTTGATGCTTGCAGATTAATTAAGCTGGGCGAAGCGGATGTGGTCATTGCCGGTGGTGCCGAAGCAAGCATTACACCTTTTTCGTTAATGGGCTTTAACCGACTGCGTGCACTAAGCCAATCCCAAGATGATCCCCGTACTGCTTCTCGACCATTTGATAAAAATCGTGATGGTTTTGTTTCAAGTGAAGGGGCTGGCATGTTGGTGCTTGAGTCAAAGCGACACGCAATAAAAAGAGGCGCAAAAATTCTTGCAGAAATCAGCGGCTGGGGACTAAGCTCAGATGCTCATCATATGACTGCCCCCCATCCCGAAGCACGCGGCCAGTGCCAAGCGATGTCAAAGGCGATAAACATGGCTAAAACAAACTTATGTGAAATCGATTACCTTAACGCTCATGGCACTTCGACTCCACTAAATGATGCCAGCGAATCTAAAGCAGTGAGTAAAGTGTTTAACGGCCATGCACGTAAATTATCAATGAGCTCAACAAAGTCGATGACAGGCCATATGCTTGGCGCCACTGGCGCTGTTGAACTCATTTATTGCGTTAAAGCAATGGAAGATAATGCGATTCCACCAACCATTAATTTAGATACCCCGGATCCCGAATGCCAACTCGATTACACATCTAATTTTTACAAGGAAAAGTCGGTCAAGACATGTTTGTCAAACTCATTCGGTTTTGGTGGAACTAATTGCTCGATATTATTGCAATCAGCATAAACTGACTATTTACGAGTATCGAAAAGTCATTGTGATGATTAGGCTTCAGTCACATCGCAAATGATTTCTGATACACTGGATGTTATGGACATGCCAAATTTTAAGGCGGAATTTCATGACACTTACCGTACTCAGTCATCCAAATTGTAAACTTCACAATATGGGTGAGTTTCATCCAGAAACACCGTTAAGATTGGCGTCAATTGAACGCCATATTGATGCCGCAGATTTTTCCGAGAAACTAATCAAAATTATCGCCAAGCCCATTGAAAAACAATGGCTCTCATTGGCTCATACCAGCGAATACATTCAGTCAATTTTTGACAATGCACCGGCCACAGGTGAATACCGACTAGACCCAGATACGTCGATGAATCAGTACACCTTGGAAGCAGCGCTATTGGCGGCAGGCGCGGGTATTCAGGGTGTCGATCTCATTATGCAGCACAAATCTGAACAAGTTTTTTGTGCTGTTAGACCTCCAGGACACCATGCCGAGAGACATCGCGCAATGGGCTTTTGTTTCTTCGATAACATTGCAATTGCGGCAGCCTACGCGCTAAACCATTACCGACTTAACAAAGTCGCGATAGTCGACTTTGATGTTCATCATGGAAACGGAACTGAAAACATTATGACCTTCAATGAACAAGTGCTGTTTTGCTCAACCTTTCAACATCCATTTTATCCTTTCAGCGGCGCTAACCCTGCCTCAACCAATATTATCAATACGCCTTTACCCGCTGGTGCCGGAAGCGTTGAATTTAGGCAAGCAATAGAAAAAAATTGGTTACCCGCCCTAAATCAATTCAAACCAGACCTATTATTTATTTCTGCGGGATTCGATGCCCATCAAGAAGATAGCATGGCGCAAATGGAGCTAACGGATGGAGATTATTATTGGGTCACCAAACAACTGATGCAAGTTGCGCACAAACACAGCCAAGGCAGAGTGGTCTCTATGCTCGAGGGAGGCTATGCCCTCGATGCGCTCGGTAGAAGTGTTGTTGAGCACTTGCGTGCAATGTTTGAATCGGGTGATTGAATGATTGAGTGAATTAAACTAATGAATGTTCTAGTTCAAATCGTCTCATAGCGGCGCTTACTTTTTAATGCAAAAATAATCAGTAGACGCCTCAAATTCATTAAAAATCACCGGCGATCATTTTATTTCTGCGCTGCCAAAGAAAATCTATTTGACCTTCGCTCAACCAGGGTCTTAACGTCATTAGCTGCTCTCGGTTAAGGCCTTCTAACGCCTTTTTAAAAGTCGGCGTGACAGTGACTTTTGATTCCTTCATCATTGGTGGACGTTTAACCGTTCTACCAAACGATTTTGAGTGATCAATAAACCATATTTGAAAGTCACTTTTGCCATACATCACATTGGTTTGATTTCGATCGTCATTGGCAATTAAATAGTCAAATGAATCCATAAGATTAATTTGGCTGGCGAGATCACAGTAACCATCGTATTCGATTTTATCTTTTTCAATTGTTAACACATTGATCAAATCATCAACCCACAACTGTAAGGTGCCTTTGCTACCGTCAATAAACCGTTCTACCGTTACTGGCACTAGCCCGATACCAAGCATACGATCAAGTTTATAAGCCGCGACTTCATGCTCGAAACGATCAGGGGAACCGCGATTACTTTTGGCGCCAATGCGTCTTTCTCTTTTGGCCGCTTTATACTTAAACAAGCCTTTGATTTGTTTGCCATCTCGCTCAAGGGTGACTCTGAAAGGTTTCGTTCGCCCTTCTTTGGTGGTTTTCTTGTTGACTACTTTGGCATTTATGAGGAAGTCTTCAACTTCAGCATCTGTCATCCCATGGGGATTACTTCCTTTTCGATTTGGCGCTGTTGTTGCTAAGACAACTTCTCCAGATTGACCATTGATAAAAGTGACCGAACCAGCTTCGATTTTACCGAACAAGGGGTTCCCGTTGTAATGCGACTTCAACATCCCGCCATCGAGCATAACGAGTTGATTATTGAGTCGATTAAGGACCTGCCGATCGGCGGTTACCGTATGGCCAACCCAGAGCTGTTCAGCCGACCACTGATTTAAATTATCCGCGAGTAAATCATTCTCAAAGAACGGATGACAAATCGCATTTCCCCGATACCAAGTAGGACTATTCTTTGAAAACAAAAGCGAATCAGCATGTGTCAAGAAGGTTTGGATCTCGGCAGTTTGAATTTGCGATTTAAGTTTAGATTTTGCCCCTTTGAATGTGTCCAGTAACGTTAAAATATTCTCCGACCGTAACCTTGTGTCAGCATCTAAAAAGTGGTTTAGGTTATCTTTTAATTGCTGATTAACTTCAGCGATTGATTTTCCTTTTAGGACTTTGGATAACCCACCGTGAGCAAACACGTGTTTATTCACTTGGATCACAAATGGTAAACTCATCAACCACTCACCATAATGCCCCGATGGCTTATATGCCTCGCGATGGGCAAAGTAGCCCGTGGGAAAACCTTCCTCAAAAGACGCTCGAATCGCAGGACTGTCTTGACTTGCTTTAACTTGTAAGTAACTTGCATAAGCCGACTCACGCATTGCTGCAGTTTCATCATCGGCAAACTCAGCATATTCAGCGAGCGAAACGTATCGCAGATCGCCCACTAGATTCATCACTTCGTGATTGCCGAGTAGTACGTGCACTCGGCCGCCTGCTTCACTGGCTTGAATCTGCAATCGCATCATCAAATCAAGCACTTTGCGCGAATCTGGTCCACGATCAACCAGATCGCCAGTACTCACCAACACAGCTTCCCCGCCATTCCAGTTAAGCGACTCATCCACTAGGCCTAATTGGCTTAAACCGGCAGTAAACTCGCTGAAGGCACCATGAATATCGGCAACTACATAGACTATTTGCTCAGTTTGAAAGGTGTAATTAGGCTCGATTGGTTCGATCACGTCTGAAGCATGGACAGAACAACTCGCAATCGCTAATAACAATGCAACCAGAAGCTTTTTGAGGTTTGGCATAAAATCCCTAATTTTTGGTTAAATTTTATTTTGTTTGCAGTTTAGTCTCTTTATTTTAGCAAAGAATGACAAAGATACCCTTTACGCTACGGAATAAAAGCAGGCGCTATCAATATAGCGAAAACAAACTCTTCCGAATGTTAAAATTAGTAAGCAAATTAGACATAATCTAGCGCCGGAGAGGTCTATCCAGCGTAGTTTGCTTCGATCAAAAGGTTATTTTTGCTATAATCCGCGCCTATTTATTTGGCGCTAGTCGTCAAAAGAACTATTCCAGTGAGCGACACTTTAGCCGAAATCCAGAGCGGCTTTGAACAATTAGATCAAAAGGTACCCTATGTCTCAGAATCCTTCGACACAGAATCCAGCACCTTATCAATCCAAGCATAAGATCCGTGTAGTGACCGCAGCGTCACTCTTTGATGGTCATGACGCGGCAATCAATATTATGCGTCGGATTATTCAAGCCTCAGGTTGCGAAGTGATTCATCTCGGTCACAACCGCAGCGTCAAAGAAGTCGTTGAGTGTGCTATTCAAGAGGACGTCCAAGCGATTGCTATGACTTCATACCAGGGCGGACACGTTGAATACTTGAAATACATGGTCGATTTGCTGGAAGAGCGTGGCTGCGGTCATATTAGAGTCTTCGCCGGCGGCGGTGGCGTTATTCTGCCAGAGGAAATCGAAGAACTCCATCAACATGGCGTCGCGCGGGTCTATTCGCCAGACGATGGTCGAGAAATGGGCTTACAGGGAATGATTAATGACCTCGTTGAAAAGTCAGACTTCGCGACTGGAAATCAAGCTGCTGCCAATATTCCCTCAACTTCAGACCACCGTGAAATCGGTCGTCTAATCTCTGCGGCTGAAAACTTCCCGGAAGATAATTCAAGCATTATTGAAACCATTCGCAAGGCGGCAGAAACCTCTAAAACGCCAGTGCTAGGTATTACCGGTACCGGTGGTGCAGGTAAATCATCGCTAGTTGATGAGCTTGTAAGACGCTTTTTACTGGACTTTGAAGATAAATCCATTGCTATTATCTCTGTCGATCCCTCCAAGCGAAAAACCGGAGGAGCGCTGCTGGGCGATCGGATTCGAATGAATGCCATTAATAACGCTCGTGTTTATATGCGATCGCTGGCGACTCGACAATCAAATCTTGCCTTATCACCCCATGTTCAAGAGGCAGTCAATATTGTTAAGGCAGCAGGTTTTGATCTGGTTATTCTGGAAACTTCTGGTATTGGTCAATCTGACACCGAGATTGAAGAGCACTCTGATGTCTCTATGTATGTGATGACGCCTGAATATGGAGCAGCGACTCAACTCGAAAAGATCGATATGTTGGATTTCGCGAACATTATCGCGATCAACAAATTTGATAAGCGCGGCGCGCTCGATGCACTGCGCGATGTACAAAAACAGTTTCAACGTAATCATCAACGTTTTGAAGAGCCAACAGAAACAATGCCGGTCTATGGCACTATCGCGAGTCAATTTAACGACCCGGGCACTAATGAGCTCTATCGCAATCTTATCAACTTAGTTAACGCCAAAACTGAAATTGATTTAACCACCAACTTTGAGTCTAGCGAGGAAATGTCGGAAAAAATTTACATTATTCCGCCTAAACGTACTCGTTACCTTGCTGAAATTGCGGAGAATAATCGAAGTTATGATGAGTGGGTTAATGAACAAGCCGCGCAGGCGCAAAAGGTCCAAAGTGTGACTGAGACGATTGCATTACTGGATAACGATAACGCTGCAAAAACCTCAGTGACGGCATTGTTAGAAAATACTGAATTAAAACTCGATCGTGAAAATAGTAAGCTACTTGAGAATTGGGATGCAGAAAAGCAGCAGTATCTCGACGATGTCTTTGTTTACAAAGTTCGTGATAAAGAAATTAAAGTTGAAACTCACTCTCGCTCACTTTCGGATCAGCCAATTCCCAAAATTTCCGTACCGACTTATTCAGGCTGGGGCGATCGATTAAAGTGGAAGCTCCAAGAAAACTACCCAGGGCAATTCCCCTATACTGCAGGCGTGTTCCCGTTTAAGCGTGAAGGAGAGGATCCGACGCGGATGTTCGCTGGCGAAGGCGGTCCAGAGAGAACGAATCGTCGCTTCCACTATGTTTCGAAAGGCATGCCTGCGGCGCGTCTCTCGACCGCTTTTGATTCGGTCACTTTGTATGGCGATGATCCAGACTATCGCCCAGATATCTACGGTAAAATTGGCAACTCGGGTGTTTCAATCTGTTGTTTAGACGATGCTAAAAAACTTTATTCCGGCTTTAGACTCACTAAGCCGACAACTTCCGTGTCAATGACAATCAACGGGCCTGCACCGATATTGGTTGGTTTCTTTATGAATGCGGCCATCGACCAAGAGTGCGAGATTTATATTAAAGAAAATGGTCTTGAGGCCGAAGTTAAGAAAAAAATCCAAGCAATTTACGATGCCAAAGGTTTACCAGTGCCTACTTACCAAGGGGAAATTCCGGAAGGCAATGATGGACTTGGATTAATGCTACTCGGCGTTACCGGTGAACAGGTTTTACCGATGGATGTTTACCAACAAATTAAATTTGATACTATCCAAAAAGTCCGTGGTACAGTACAAGCCGACATTTTAAAAGAAGACCAAGCGCAAAATACTTGTATTTTCTCGACTGAGTTTGCTTTGCGTTTGATGGGTGATGTTCAAGAGTATTTTATCGATAAAAATGTGCGCAACTTTTACTCGGTTTCCATCTCCGGCTATCACATCGCCGAAGCGGGTGCTAACCCTATTTCGCAACTTGCCTTCACCTTAGCGAATGGTTTTACTTTTGTTGAGTATTACTTAGCAAGAGGCATGGATATTAATAAGTTTGCACCAAACTTTAGTTTCTTCTTTTCTAATGGTGTGGATCCCGAATACGCGGTCATTGGTCGCGTTGCTCGTCGTATTTGGGCAAAAGCCATGAAACATAAATACAAAGCCAATTCGCGCGCACAAATGTTGAAATATCACATTCAAACCTCAGGCCGCTCGTTACATGCTCAGGAAATCGATTTCAATGATATCCGCACAACACTGCAAGCATTGTACGCCATCTACGACAACTGTAATTCTTTACATACTAACGCATACGATGAAGCGATTACGACACCGACCGAAGCTTCTGTACGCCGTGCAATGGCCATTCAGCTAATCATCAATAGAGAACTCGGTCTAAACAAAAATCAAAATCCACTACAGGGTTCTTTTATTATTGAAGAACTCACTGATTTGGTTGAAGAAGCTGTGCTTATGGAGTTTGAGCGAATTAGTGAACGTGGTGGCGTATTGGGTGCGATGGAAACAATGTATCAACGCTCCAAAATTCAAGAAGAGTCTATGCACTATGAAATGCTCAAGCATACTGGTGAGTACCCAATTATTGGTGTAAATACTTTCTTATCGTCGGAAGGTTCACCGACTGTCATTCCAAGCGAAGTTATTCGCTCAACAAAAGAAGAGCGAGTCTACCAAATTGAAATGTTAGAGCGACTTCATAATGCTTATGCCGAGGAAATCACCGAGCAAACCAAAGCGATTCAAGATGCAGCACTTCATAACAAGAATATTTTTGAAGTTCTGATGGAAGCAACTAAGTACTGTTCTTTAGGACAAATATCTCAAACACTTTATCAAGTTGGTGGTCAGTATCGACGTAATATGTAGTCACTTAAATAATGCTTATTTTTTGTCAGTTAAAGTGATGAGATAAACCAGTTCACGTCAAAAACGATGTGTTAATCGGAGAAAGGAAAGCCCTCTTTATGAGGGCTTTTTTTCAATGATTTATCTAGGTATCGTAATTTGCTTATTAAAAGTTAGATGGCGGAAAATTTATCTTCTCCTTTTCTCACCGTTTCAAATTCTGGTTGTTAAGTTATTTCACATTACGCTAATATCAAGACTGCCGATTTATGACTCCGAGGAAAACAATAATGACACGTCAGTTTTCAATGGTATTCATTGTATTTGCTGTTTTTTTTACCGTGTCTACCTTGTATGCGCCTTATCCGTTCAGTTGGTTAGCCAAGCTAGTTCCAATGGCTATTTTAATTTTTATTGCTGTTAGAAGTTCCTCTAATGGAAAAGATTACCTACTGGTAACCGCTTTAGTTTTTTCGGCTCTAGGTGATTTTTTATTAGATTACGATCGAGAGGGTTGGTTTGTCTTTGGTTTAGGCGCGTTTTTGATCGCACAAATTTTTTATATTTTTAGTTTTTCACCTTTACAAAAAAAGCACCTCGGCTGGGTTGGCGCATACGTCTTTTACGGGATCGGTATGTTTTTACTTATCAAAACGCAACTCGGCGAACTGCTAATTCCTGTAGTTGTATACATGACAATATTACTGCTGATGGGTATTAGTGCTTTAACCTCAAGGCGCTCCAATATTTGGCTAATCGTCGGCGGCTTAAGTTTTGTTGTTTCAGATAGCCTAATCGCGATTGATAAATTCTATTTAAGCTTTGAAACATCGCACTTGTTCATTATGATGACTTATTATTTTGCGCAATATTCATTAACTAGAGGGTATTTTACCAATCAATAAGTTTGTATATTATCCGTAAAAAAGCCCTCATCATGAGGGCTTTTTATTGGTTTATTTCGCTATGTTTAATCCTGATTAGATATCCAAGATCCTGATTAAAACACCAAGACACAGACTAAATATCCAAGTCTGTACGTAATTGATGAATTTTGGCGACCATTTCTGAAGTGAGCTCCTCATCAGTTAAACGATCGATAATATTTCTCAATACACGTTTCTCATTATCGTCGATGACGCCATCTTTTAAGGCTATTTCTACTAATGATTCTAACTCATTAACATCCAGTTTACCGTCGTCTGCAAAGCAGTTAATGGAACGATAAGTGAGTTCTAAGTAATCCCTATTTTCTTTTGACATTTTCTTCTCCTACTAAAATGGATATTGCTATTTAATTATTTGATTTTCAATTCATTCATAAACGTCCCTGCTCCTAAAAAATTCCCGGAACAAGGTAATAACTTTTTTTCTTATAATCAGACCACTCATCGTACCGTGACATTGATTTTTCTTTCATAGCGATGTTTACAGCAAACAACCCTATCCAAACCCAGGCCAATATAATCCAAGGAATCCAATGCCAAGCCATTATCGCATAAGATCCGTAGATCATCATTTCTCCGAGATAGTTGGGGTGTCGAATATATTTAAAAATCCCATCAGTGATCAGCCCTTTCTTTAACTTTAAAGTAAAATATTTTTGGGCATCTGCGGTCATCATTATGGCAATCCCTAGTGAGTGCATACCAATGGCAACCGTCATCCAAATCCAGTTGGCTCCCACATGCGTCTCACCGAGAACTGGAGATATCAGTAAATAAGGTATCACCCAATAAGGTCCGAGTACCGTAGCAATTGCCATAAACGCCCCCCCAAAAGTAACATGGGTCTGCCATTTAGGATCTGGGAAAACAACATCCTTTAATAACCAACAAAAACCATAGCTTCCGTGCAGCGCGAGATACACCCATGCCTGAGTAGAATAGTTATCATAATGAACCATCAACAAAATCACCCAAAAAGCCGTGGCACCTTTTTGAAAGTTTATGACCCAATTAAATTTTAATCGTTTAGGACCGCCGAGAAAATCGGTAGATAGATAGTTGGTGAGTTTAGCCCAGCCAGTAACCAGTGAAGTCATTATGAATCCCTAGTAATTATTTAATATCTTATTAGTTATTATTTATTTACTTTAATGGCTCGGCCCAATTAAAACAAGATGCAATAGTCCTTCCTCCACACTGGTGGTATAATCCGCGGCCATCGGCAATCTCTTAATGTGACGATCCATCCAATCTATCATCAACACCCAATAGATTATGCGGACAGGTTAAATTTATGTCTTTAAATCAGCAAGTTAGTGAACGTCTTAACGAATTCAAAAGTCGTATCGCACGCAATACCGACAGTTATTTAGGCTACCCGGTCAGTAAAGACTTCTCCTATGAAGAGCTAGCGGAGCTACTACAATACCCGCTCAATAATCTCGGCGACCCTTTCATTGATTCCACCTGGAAAGTCGATAGCCGAGAGTTCGAACGCGAAGTGATCGAGTTCTTTGCTAAGTTGTTAAGGGCGCCAGAGAATAATTGGTGGGGATACGTCACCAATGGCGGCACCGAAGGTAATCTCTATGGACTCTACTTGGCTCGAGAAATCTATCCTCAAGGTATCTGTTACTTCTCGCAAGAAACTCATTATTCTGTTGCCAAAAACTTGCACTTGTTGAATATGCGACACATTATGATCCGAGCTCAAAAAAGCGGCGAAATTGATTACGATGACTTACGTGAAACTATTCGTATTCATCGAGATTTACCGGCCATCGTATTTGCTAATAGCGGCACGACCATGACGGAGGGCAAAGACGATATCAACAAGATAAAAGCGATATTCGAAGAGTTCTCTATTACTCAGCATTACATTCATTCAGACGCAGCACTATGCGGCGCAATTAACCCTTTTTTGAACCCAAGACCCGCCTATGATTTTGCTGATGGCGCAGATAGTATTTCTATCAGTGGTCATAAGTTTATCGGTTCACCGATCCCTTGCGGAATTGTATTGGCAAGGAAAGATAAGGTGGAGCGTATCGCGCGCTCGATAGCGTACATCGGTTGTTTGGATACCACAATCACCGGTTCGAGAAATGGTTTTACACCTTTAGTACTTTGGTATGCGATAAAAAAGCTGGGGGAAAAAGGCTTTGCAGACAGAGTCAACCACAGCCTCGAGACAGCGGCCTACGCTGAGCAAGAACTGATAAAAATCGGCATCGAAGCTTGGCGCAATCCAAATGCAATTACAGTCGTGTTGCCTGAAGTTCACGACTCAATAAAAGAAAAATATCAGCTTGCGACAGCTAATGGCATCACTCATTTAATTTGTATGCCCAATGTCGAAAAACATCATATTGATGCTTTTGTTTCCGATATAAAAACACAACAAACTCATTAGGAGACCAGTCATGCAAAACCTTACTATCGTCGCAAAAGATTACACTGGGCTTCTCGCAGATATCACCGAACTGTTAAGTCAAGCACAATTGAATATTCAAAACATTGGCGCGCAAAAAGTCGAAACAACCGCATTAATTAAGCTGCAATCCTGTGATGCCGAAAAAGCTTATCAATTGCTAACCGATGCTGGCTACCATGTTGTCTCGCGCGCCGGAATTTTAGTCAGAGTACTCGACGAATCGGGCGCTCTTGCAAAAATTTCTCGAACGTTGGCGGAAGCGAGTATTGATATTCGGGGAATTAATATTGTCGAACACCATGATGGCTTTGTGATCGTATCAATCAGTTGCTCAGACTCAGACAAAGCTCGCGATGTCTTGGGTAAAATGGTTTTATAAATTCTTAACTTGTCGTAAAAAACTTGGGGAGCATAACGCGGCTCCCCACTCCCAACTATAACTTAACTATTCAACGATTCATCAAGCCGTCGCTAAGCCAAATCTAACCTGTCACCAAATGGCAGTTTAGTCAGTGGCTTTTTCAAGAACTTCCTTAGCGCGTTAGCCACCGCCGGCCCCGCAGGCGGAGTTCCAGGTTCGCCGACGCCTGTGGGCGACTCGCCCGATTGAACAATATGCACTTCAATTTCAGGCATCTTACTCATTCGCATCGGGAAATAATTGTAGAAGTTTGCTTGATCAACTTTACCGTCAGTTAAGGTTACCGCTTCGCTCATACACGAGCCTAATCCGTAGCCTATTCCCCCTTCCATTTGCGCTTTAATGACATCAGGCGTGATCGCAATACCACAGTCAACCGCACAAACTATTTTGTCCACGCTGTAGGTACCATCATCGTTTACGGTAACTTCAGCGACTTCCGCAACAAAGCTACTAAAAGACTCGTGAACCGCGACGCCTTGCGCTTTGTTTTTGGGGAGCTTTTTACCCCAGCCGGCTTTTTCTGCAGCGAGTTTTAAAACACCCGCATGACGAGGATGTTCTTTCAAGCGCTCCAAGCGAAATTGAACCGGATCTTTGCCCATTGTTCGTGCAACTTCATCAAGAAAAACTTCTGTTGAATAGGCGTTGTGGGTATGACCGACAGAGCGCCACCACAACACAGGCACACCAACGCTAGCCTCATGGCCATCAACTTTAATATTATCCATCGCATAAGGTAGATTATGTCCGCCTTCGACTAAAGTCATATCGAGCGGACCTTGAATCATGCCCGCAAATGGCGTACCTCTCAAAATTGATTGCGATACAACACGCTGATGCCAACCCGAGAGCTCACCTTTGTCGTCAAACGAGGCTTTCATCTCTTGATAGGTCATTGGTCGATAGTAACCGGCTTGCATATCATCTTCTCGCGACCATTGCAGATTAATCGGCGCATCAAGCCCAGAAAGCTTGGCAATTAACACCGCATCTAAAACAAAGTCAGCATTGGGTACGGCTCGACGACCAAAGCTTCCACCGGCAAACTGGGTGTGAATATTGACTTTGTCAGGCGTTAATCCGACAACACTTGCTGCTACCCCTTGGTCAACAGTTGGAATTTGAGAGCCGGTCCAAATATCGCACTGGCCCTCTTTAATTTGTACTGCACAGTTCATTGGCTCCATCGCCGAATGAGCCAAATATGGAAATTCAAATTCCAAATTAATCGTCTTCGCCGCTTCCTTAAAAGCTTTCGTCACGTCGCCATCATTTCTGACAACTTGGCCCTCTTCCCGAGCCATGGTTTTATATGATTTCCATAGCTCCTTGGAGCCTCTTTTTTCAGCCGCGGACTCATCCCAATCAATCTTTACCACTTGACGCGCTTGGGTCGCGGTCCAATACGAATCAGCCACAATTCCGACACCACGAGGGGTTTGCACAACCGCTTTAACGCCCTTCATTTTTAACGCTTCACTCTTATCGAGGCTTTTTATTGTTGCGCCAAACAGGGGAGGATGAATGATTACGGCTTTCAGCATTCCAGGTTGGTTAACATCCAGTGTGTAGTTGGCTTTGCCTTTAGTTTTTTCGGGACTATCGATCCTCGGGATGTTGCTTCCGATAAGTTTAAAGTCTTTCGGGTCTTTAAGGTTTGGTTTTTCTGGTGCAGTCATTTTAGCGACATCACTCGCAACATCACCAAAGCTCAAGGTTTTGCCGCTCTTATGCTTAATTTTTCCCTCTGCAACAGTGACTTCCGCAGGAGCAACTTGCCATCTTTTAGCCGCGGCTTTGACCATCATATGCTTTGCTGCAGCGCCAGCCTGCCTGAGTTGCATCCAAGAGTTAGCAATTGCAGTTGAACCACCAGTCCCCTGAACGGGCCCAAAGAATAAATTGTTGTATTTAGTGGCGTCAGCAGGAGCAAACTCCCAACGCATTTGCGACCAGTCAGCGTCCATCTCTTCCGCAACAATTGCGGTCAGTCCAGTGGTCACACCCTGGCCTTTGTCGAGATGCTTAATAACGACAGTAACGAGGCTGTCTGACGTCACTTTTATAAAATGCCCCAGACCTTGTTGAACGGCCGGCGTAGCTTCTCCTGCAACCAGCGGCACGCTGCCAATCGCAAAGCCTGCTCCAGCTGCTAGTGATGAAACTTTAAGGAATTCTCGGCGACTTAAATTTTGTTTTTGAGGGACAAACCTTGAAAAGTTCATGTTTTATGCCTCCTTCGCTAAGGATTTAGACGCATTATGAATTGCTTTGCGTATCCGATGATAAGTCGCACAACGACAGAGATTTCCATCCATTGCAGCATTGATATCCTCATCAGTAGGCTTGTTGTTTTTTTCCAGCAAAGCCACCGCAGACATGATTTGACCCGACTGACAATAGCCACACTGGACTACATCGAGATCTTGCCATGCCGTTTGTACCGCTTTAGCCGTTTTAGACTCAAGACCTTCGATTGTCGTGACTGAGCCGCCATCAACCATCGAGATAGGTGTGGAACAGGCTCTCACTGGATTGCCATTCAGGTGCATCGTACAGGCACCGCACATAGCGACACCACAGCCAAATTTACTGCCGGTTAATTCTGCATCTTCTCTTACGAACCACAACAAGGGCTTGCTGGAATCGCCCTCATAAGTTACTGACTTACCGTTAAGCTTAAACTTAATCATTTTCGAGTCCTTGTCTCTAGGCGGGAATAAACAGTATATCCTTGTACAAAAAATATTCTACATTTAGCCGCAATTTTGATTGGAAATTGAGGAGGTAAATCTAAACTGTGTCTATGTCGTCGCGATGAATACTGAGATTCAAATACAATTATCTCCCCACGCAATTTTTAACGGCGTCCCGGTTTAGCAATACTGCCGGTTAAGGAAAGTTTAAAAAGAATGGTGGCTCGAGTGTTTTTTATCTCTCCTAGTGGCGATAAGATTTAAGATCCTCGGTGCTAAATTGGCGTTTAAAACTGAATGCGTAGGGGGAATCGCCGAATTCTCTTAAATAAAAAAGTCGTTCTTTGGCTTCTTCTAAGCTCGGGCGATGCTCTTTTGGAATCCACCACAATACGTGGCTCGCAGCCTTAAGCCGCTCAAACCACTCTTGTTTGCGTTTTAAAAAATCAACATGGTGTGTTTTGAACATAAAATTCTTCAGCGCATCAACGCTTTGCCAAACAGACAAATTGATAATCATCTGCGGATCTTCAAAAGCCTGAATAGAAACCGCATGGCCACTGTCGTCTTTTAGCCGCCAAATAAATCCCGGCGATGACTCCGCGGTGGCGTTAACCGGATCAAGATTCTCCATAAAATCCGCAAGCTGCGGCGAATCCAACTGAAATTTGGCTTTTGCTATATTTAGCTGAGCGATAAACATGGCGCTACCTTGATATGTTTCAGAGTCTTCAATATAAACTACTCCATTCTCAGTTTAAATCAAGAAACTAGCGACTCAGGTGGTTATACAAGGTTGAGACAGCAGATCCGGTTGTTACAGGTTTTAATTCGAAAGATGTTGTTTATGAAAGACTGGAAATGACTTCAATCACTAAGAGAAAAGCAAAAATTAAAAAGCCAATCATTGCGACTGGCTTTTAAGTAGGTTCAAACTACGCGATACGGCGCATTTGAATGATTTAGCATTGATTTATAGTGTGCAAATATCACGTATTTCTGGTTCAAGCTTCTCGAGACCATTTTGCAGAGCAAGATTAAGCGACTCTAACATCTCGTGCTCTTTGCCTGCCCAATTGGTCGTCACACTGTTGCCTCGAAATAGTTTTCTGAAATTTTTATCTTTGTTTTCAACGGTCAAAACAACATTTGCAGAAAATTTAGCTGCTAGCGTTGTGACATAACTTTTTTTCAAGTTGATCGACCAATCTTGATTAGACGGAGACGTTTCTCCTGCGACATCAACATTCAAAGATTCTCTAAAGTGGACAGATAATGCATTTTTCAACCACTCTTCGGTGCTCTCTTCAGTATTAATTGCCAGGCCGCCATAATTTCCAAGTGACTGTTTGTTTTTTCTCACATCTTTAACGACAAATCGCTCAGAACATTCGTTAAGTTCTACTGGATCATCAGGCTCAATATAGTCCATTTTAAGCCTGATTTTAGACGAAGAAGGACCGCAAGCCATAAGCAGCCCTAACAAACAACAAGTGATTAACCTAATCATAGTTTGAACTTACAGTGATTACCCGAATCACCTTTTTTCAGTGAGCAGAGTTGACCAGCCATTGCCGTTTGAATATCACGAACAATTACTCGTTGTGCACCTTCTGAAACGACTTGTAGTCCATCTTCATAGGTCTGAATAGACTTATCTTTTTTGTACTCATCAATCGTTTTAGTATCAGACAAATCTAATAAAATCATTTTGCTGATCTCAAATGCAGACTCGTTTAGATGTTGCTTCGCAAGTGCAGCTTCATCTTTCGCCCACAACTCAGCCATTTTCAAGTTACCTTCGGCAAATGAATATTCTTCTTTAATGTTGCGCATTTTGCGTTTCTTTGCCGCTCTTAGGTCACCTTTACTTTTATTTTTTTCTAACTTAGCCAGTCGTGCTTCATACCAAGCCTCGACTTCCGCAACTTGAGCATCATACTCTTCTTTAGTTTTCGTCAAGCGCTCCAACGATGGCGAAGAATATTTATAAAGATTCTGGAATAACGTCTCAACTTTTTGCTTAGGCTTGCCAGTTTTTTTATCTTTTTCATTGGTCACATTATTCAAACTAACATTAGTGAAGACTTGTAATGTCGTGAAATCTGATGAAAGTGAATAGCTTGTGTCAACTTTTAGAAAATAACCATCTTTTAACTCGATCTCGTTTTGATCATTGACCTCAGTTTGGTTGGTAACGTTTATCCAATCGATTTTAGCGATTTTATTAGTCACTTCTTGGTGAAACGGCGTATTAAAGTCGTAATCAATCAATGCATCACGGAGTGGTGCAATTTGAACTTCTTTGTTTTCAATATTGGT
This sequence comes from Aliikangiella marina, assembly GCF_007004765.1. Lineage (GTDB taxonomy): Bacteria > Pseudomonadota > Gammaproteobacteria > Enterobacterales > Kangiellaceae > Aliikangiella > Aliikangiella marina. The sequence continues at coordinate 524,812 of NZ_VIKR01000002.1, read as the reverse complement.
TTGGTTAACAGAAGAATCAATGGCTACAGAAACCAATGCACCGATTAATCCGAACTGCGCACCAACCCCCGCTGAGTTAGCAAGTGGCGCTCGAGCATCCATCTCTTTTTGAGCGATGAATGAAGCTAAATGGACATCTTTTTGGCTGCTTTTAAATTCAGGCGCGATGGTTGTTTTGTAACCAGTAGCGCAACCCGTTAAAGCTAAGAAGCTGATCGCAAGCGAAGTCGATAGTATTTTATTCATATGAAATCCCCGAAATGTAAGGCTAAAACTTCAACGGATTATTCATATAAGAATAGAGCTAGTTCGTTTTATTATTAGCTTCGAGTCCGTGAAGTGTTTTTTAAAGACCGACAATGTTACTCGATCGGTCCGGCGGTATTTATATCAGATTTAAAAGAATAGGCAAATTTTAATTCCTGTTAATTTTTACATATTCATTAAATTGTGATTCGAGGCAGAAAAATCCCACTATTGGTAATAAACGCACAAATTGACACACGTCAAGAGGCGATGTGATGGTTCGCCGCACAATTCTCTCTATAAAGTAACTCGCGCACTAAATGCTCTGTTTAAATCTGACACCTATTTAAAACCTCAATGAAAACGATTATTGAACCATTTCGTATAAAGTCGGTTGAACCATTAACCATGACCACCGAACTCGAAAGAGAGTCTTTCTTAAAAAAGGCCAACTACAATCTCTTCGCCCTTAAATCAGATGATGTACTGATCGACATGCTCACTGACTCAGGCACCTCAGCAATGAGTACCAAACAGTGGGCCGGAATCCAACTAGGAGACGAGAGCTATGCGGGCTCCCCCTCTTTTTACCGCTTCGAATCGGCACTCAAAGAACTGGCACCGTTCAAACATATCATTCCAACCCATCAAGGAAGAGCTGCTGAAAAAATACTCTTTTCACTGGTTGGTGGTCCAGGCAAAGTGATTCCCAATAATACTCACTTTGATACCACCCGAGCCAATGTAGAGGCAACCACAACTGAAGCACTCGATTTAGTTCGTCAGGAAGGGCTCGACCCGCGACTTGAACACCCATTTAAGGGCAATATGGACTTAGCTCGCCTCAGAGATCTCTTAGAGACTCGCACTGATGATGTCCCATTAGTGATGTTAACCATCACTAATAATTCGGGCGGCGGCCAACCCGTGTCCATGGAGAACATTCGCGAGACTAAAAAACTCTGCGAAGAGTTTGGCAAGCCTTTGTTCCTCGATGCGTGTCGATTCGCTGAAAACGCATATTTCATAAAACTCAGAGAACCTGGATATGCCGATAAAACACCAAAAGCAATCGTTCAAGAAATCTTTAGTTATGCAGATGGCATGACCATGAGTGCCAAGAAAGACGCACTGGTCAACATGGGAGGCTGGTTGGCGCTCAATGATGATGAGCTTGCAATGAGCGCGAGAAACATGCTTATCCTTACCGAAGGCTTTCCAACTTACGGCGGTCTGTCAGGAAGAGATTTGGAAGCGATGGCTGTTGGACTAGAGGAAGTTGTTGAAGAGGACTATTTAAACTACCGAATTCGTTCTACCGAATACTTGGGGAACGCTCTCGACAAGCTTGGAATTCCAATCATGAAACCGGTTGGTGGGCATGCAGTTTACATTGATGCCAGGGCGATGCTGCCACACATCAATCCATTGAACTATCCAGGTCAATCATTAGCCATCGAAATGTATCGCGTAGGTGGTATTCGAGCTTGTGAGATAGGAACAGTCATGTTTGGCAAACAAGCAGATGGTAAGGAGTTTCCTGCAGCTATGGACTTGGTGAGAATGGCAATACCACGTCGAGTTTATACTCAGAGTCATATTGATTATTGCATTGAATGCCTTGACTTGGTAAACCAGAAAAAAGCGTCGCTTACGGGGTTAAATATCACTTGGGAACCGCCGATGCTAAGACATTTCACTGCTCACTTTAATCCACTTTAACTGACCGGTGACAGTCTTTGCTCCTCAAAAAAAAGCCGACATAAGTCGGCAGTTTGGAGACAATATTAAAATTGAGGTATTAAAATTCGGTCATTAAAATTCGCTTATTAAAATAAAGCGATTCAACTTAATTCATTAAAATATGATATCAGTTAACTTTTTGCCTTGCGTTTCGCAAAATAGTCATCAGCTTTCGCAGCAGATATAGTCATCCATCGCTGAAATTTTCTGAGCCATTTTCGGGCAACGGGGTATTCAATAGCAAGCACCGCGAGTCCAATTGGAATTAACAAAAAAGCCGGGCCTGGTAGTATAATTAGCGCAAATCCCAGTAGCGTTAACAATACACCTGCGACGGTGATAACCGCTTTTTTAGCTGGTCGGCCAACGGGGTGTTCAAATACTTCGAAAAACGCATTCTTAATTCGGCTTTTCAGTGAACGTGACGCATAACGCCTTCTTCTCACGTTTTTCTCCTCCGCTCTTGTCTCGCATTTTCCAGCGATTTTTTAGTTGGCTTTTTAGTTGGCTTTTGGATTGCCTAACGGCTTTCCCTGTCTCGCCCTTGTTTGTCATTTTAGCGAAGCAGAGCATTATTGAGTTTGTACAAATGTAACAAAGAATGAGCCAGCTACTAAAACCAGTCTCGTATCTTATTGTTTTATAAATACTTATTTTCCATTCAGCGGTTTTACAACTCAACGATTGTGTCTACTACTAGAAATTTATACTTGATCTCACATACTATTTGGCATACAGTATAAAACATATACTATACGCCGCACAGTAAAAACCCGCTGGTTGAGGCTCTACTGTGGTTAAACTTTTAATGGTTTTATCTATGACTGAAAGTGAACATTATCAAAAACTGAAACTGGAGCTTCGCCGAGGGACTTTAATCTTAGCGGTCCTGGCTGAGCTAAGAGAAGAACACTACGGTTATTCACTTCGAAAAAATTTACTCGCTAAGGGAATGGATATTGATGAAGGAACGCTTTATCCGCTCGTCCGCCGGTTAGAAAAGCAAGGGTTACTGGCAAGCGAATGGCGAGAAGAGAATAACCGCAAAAAACGTTTTTATCATTTATCGGAAGTTGGCCAAACAACTTTGCGACAGCTCACTGAAGACTGGCGAGCAACCGAAAAAACGTTAAATCGAATTTTAGATTACCAAGGAGACTAGCATGCAAATAGTCAACAATTACCTAAATAGCCTTGAAAGCTATTTATCGGAAGACATCCGAAAAGAAGTTAGAGATGAGTTAGAAGCCTCAATTTTAGAACAAGTCGAGGACAAGCAAGAGTCGCTCGGTCGAGAGTTGAACACGGAAGATATCGAAGCGATATTACTTGGCTTTGGTCACCCAATGAAGGTCGCCGCGGCGTACTCATCAAACCAAGAACTAGTTAGCTCCAGCTATTTTCCCGTGTTTAAGAAATCGCTGGAGTTAACCCTAGCAATAGTTATGATCGCAACCCTACTGCTTAATATTCCATTAATCTTTTCCGATGCTAATTTTATTAAAATCGGCATCGTACTTTTAGCAGATTTCATAGAAAATGGTGTTTGGACCTTCGCTTGGGTCACATTATTGTTTTGGGTTTTACAGACTAACAATATCAGTATCGAAGGTCTTTATAAATGGTCTCCAAAAGAACTTAGTGCCGTTAATCCCAAGTTAAAAATTAGCCGATTAGAAACACTTTTTGAAATTACCGTTTACTTAATTTTTCTTGGCTGGTGGAATGGCGCTTTTGGTTGGACAATGACCCATGTTTTCGAAAATCTTGATAAAGTAGTCAACCTGAGCGATGAGTGGCAACTAGTTCATTGGAGCGTTAATATTATTGTTGGTTTAAGCATTATCGTTGACTCGATTAAGTATATTGCTGCGGGCTGGAACAAAGCGACCTTGTCAGCCAATATGGCGTTAAACATCGCATCACTTGCAGTCATTGCGCAAATATTTGGTTTCGAAACCTATGTAACCGTTATCGAAAACCCTGACGGAACAATCCCACTAGAGGTTACGCTAGAGCATGCGAGGACACTCATCAATGGCGTTCTCGGTGTTTTAGCAGCGATAATTGCTTGGGATATTTTTAGTAACTATCAAAAAATTGTTTCTTAAAAAAAGCGAGCCATGCTCGCTTTTTTTATTTTTTCTCTAGCAATAGGTCGTCTTCGCTTTCTTCAATAGCTATTGGCTCATCGGCATCTTCCTCAGAGCCAAGCATGATACCCAGCCAACGCGTTTTTTCATTAGTATCCAAGGCTATTTTAATCGTCATCGTCAACGGTACCGATAGAAACATTCCAACTGAGCCGAAAATCCATCCCCAAAATATTAAGGAAACAAACACCACAAAAGTCGACAGGCCTAACATCTTACCCATAAATTTTGGTTCGAGAAAGTTGCCGACTAAATTGTTGACCGCAAAAAAGGTAATCGCCGTCCATAAAACAGCGATCGGACCCAGTTGGACTAACGCCAGAATAATCGCAGGAATAGCGGCGATGATTGAACCGATATTGGGAATGTAATTGAGTAAAAACGCTAACATCCCCCAAAGAAAAGGATAATCAACTCCAATTATAAATAACGATATGGAAACCAATGCACCAGTAAGTAAACTTGCCGCCGTTTTGATGGCAAGATAATGTCTTATTTTGCCTAAAACGTGATTAACGTGAACCATTTTATCTTGACTGTTAGAAAACGCATTTGCGAACTTGGCAGGAAAACTGGATGCTTCTGCCAAAATAAAAATAACACTCAAGAAAATGACGAAAAAGTCGCCAAAAATAACGCCAACCCCGCCGAGAACCCGGGTTATTAATGACATAATGTCGGCCTTTGCAAAAATAGCTCTAAAATCCACACTGTCAGCAGGTACTCCCATACCAATCAGCCATTCACTAATCGATTGCATTCGAGTGCCGAGTTGCTGCATATAAAATTCTTTATTTTGATTAAACGAATTGACAGAATCACCAACTAAAGCAACGACAAGATACACAAACGCCAAGATGGCCATTAGGACGATCAGTATCGCAATACCGCGTGGAATCTTTCGAGCTTCCATCCATCGTATTGAAGGCATGCAAACTACTGCAATAAACAACGCCATAAGAAACTGAGCAATAAGCGGAGCGGCCACTTTAAGCCCGGCTATTACAACGACTAATGAAGCAAGGGTCAGTAACAACGGCGTCTGAGTTGTGTTTTGATTGTTCATGATTCTTATCTGTTATCGAGTCCGAAAGTTTTAATCTACAAGAAGTGAAATCACTATAAACTATTGTTTAACAATAAACACTATTCTTATGTAATTTGAGTTTTGTGCAGCACACAAAACAAAAGCAGGTATATTTAGTTTTGCTTCATTCAGAGAGTTTTTATAAGATGGTCTTTTCTAATCATTGAGCATTTAGACATTATGACAGAGATTCAAACTTTACTTGTTTTACCTGCAGTACTCATGGTTTTTCTTACCTTTACAATATTGTTTAGCCTCGGCTTTAAGCGTTTTAAAGCAGCTAAAAATCGAGAAGTCGATCCGAAGTATTACAAGTTATACCAAAATGGAACTGAGCCGGAAAGTTGTCGAAAGTTTGCTAGAAACTACGAAAACTTATTTGAAATACCTCTATTGTTCTATATTGGAATCATTCTGACTTTGGTTCTAAAACTCGAATGTTGGTCGATGGTCTATGTTGCTTGGGCTTATGCGGTGCTTCGGATCCTTCACAGCTACATTCATTGTTCAACCAATAAAGTTTTGTGGCGGTTTAGAATTTTTGTTCTTAGCTCCTTAGTTTTGATGGCCTATTGGATTATCTTGGCGGTCAAAATTCTTGCTTAAAGCTCAACATTTTTTGCACAACAAAAAAACGCGCCACCGGCGCGTTTTTTAGAGTAATCGATTTAATATACTATCCAGCTTAGCTCGTTTGACTGAGCGCATCAGCTTGCTCGCAGCCTCTGGATAATCTTTAATCGTTTCGACATCTTCAAAATGACTTATCCGCTTAGTATGTGTCAGGATTTTTTCATATTCACTTTTAAACTTAGCCTGTAAAAGGTGCTGGGGATCTTGAATTAAAATTCCATTTTCTAAATCTAGCCGACAAGCTCTTGGATTTAAATTGTGGCCGGTGACGAGATAGGTATTGTCGTCGACTGAGATACCTTTTAAGTGAAAGCTATTATCGGCATGCTTCCATAAAAATAGATTCAACAAGCCCGCATCGATATATCGCTGGTTTCGTTTCGCAAACGCTCTTAGGTTAGTTTCATACACATAGGGAACAATACCAATTTTATTAAATTCCTGATCAGGCGGAATATAAAAATCATTTGCCGTTTTGTCTCCGATGACGATATTTACCCGCTTGCCTTGCTTGAGAATCTTTCTGACGACTTTATTGATCTTGTTAGGTAAGTTGAAATAAGGTGTGTAGATAGTGACCTGCTCTTGAGCCAAACGAATCATTTCTACAATTGCTCGATTCAGGCGGTTTTTTCGACCACCAAATCCTAACAATGGTGTCACCTTCACCTGTTTTTCTGTTGAAGTTAGCGCTTGTGACTGAAAGGTATACTCACCAACTTGTAGCTGTTTTTTTAATTGTTTTATTGATGGTTTTATCTGTTTCTTTTGCGGTAAGTTGTCAATTGTTAATTGCTTGACCGCGCTCGCTTTTACAATAAAACGTTGAAGAAATTTGACAAAGCTGTCACATAAAGTTTTATCTGCAAAAACATGATAGCGATCGTAACGGTAGCGTTCACCCTGCTGCAAGTAGATGTTATTTAGACTTGCGCCGCTATAAAGTAATACATCGTCAAACACAAAACCTTTCAGGTGTAATACTCCCAACACTTCTCTTGTCTTTACTGGCACTCCCAAGATTTCTATTTGATGTTCATACTTCTCTGCATACTCTCGATACAAGCGCACATTACCAATACTTTCTGGGTAGCCCATTAACCCGCGTTGTGCACGCAAGTAATCAACAAATATTTTCACATCGAGTGAAGGATTTTTTTGTTTGGCTTGATAAATTTCAGTGAGAATTTCTTGACCAGATTCATCATCTTGTAAGTAAAGCGCAGTAATGTAAATACGATTAGTCGCACTGCGTATTAAACTGATCAGCTTTTCCCTAAACGCTTTAGTCTCTTCTATGATAGATACATTATCGGCGTCTACAGGAAAGCTTTCGAGCGTGTCTATAAAAGACGGACGAGTTCGGCGAAATTTCATCGGTTACTCTGCTCTTCCCATAAACTTGCGATCAGCAGTATTGATTTTAACTTTCTCACCATTAGAGATGTATTCTGGAACTTGAATAGTCAATCCCGTTGCAAATCGTGCAGGTTTTGTTCGAGCAGCAGCTGAAGCTCCCTTTATTGAAGGGTCTGTTTCCACAATTTCCATCTCAACCGATTGAGGTAACTCTAAGCCAACGGTATTACCGTCAACCGTCAGAACAACCAAACCTTCGGTAGATTCATTGACGAATAACATTTCTTCCTCAATATCAGCCAACTTGAACATATATTGACTGAAATCTTCATTATCCATAAAGATATAGTCGTCACCGTCAATGTAGGAAAAGCTAACTGAGTGTCGACCTAAATCGACTTGCGTCAACATATCGTCGCCTTTGAATGTGTGCTCAACTTTACCGCCAGTTGCGATATCAGCAAATCGGGTTTTATAAAGAGTGGCAGCTCCACGGGCGCTTGGACTGTGGACATCAATGTGCTTTACAAGCAGCATCTTACCATTGATTTCAAGGGCCATACCGCGCTTAAGTTCACTTGCTCTAGGCATTATTTTGATTGTACTTTTTATTCTCGAAAAACTGCAGCTATGATATCTCTTCGTAGTGGACGAATTCAAGCAATTAAGCGGGTTTTAGGGTGATAAAAATGGCTTGATATGTAACCAAATAACAAGCCATTCAGAGGGTAAGCTGTCTGATAGTCTGTTTATGACCTGACTAAGCTCTAAAGTCGATATAGATATCCTTGTAGGCAACATACATTGCAGCAAACATCGTCGGTACAAACACGAGCAGCCCCAAGGCAATCGGGATAAGCGCTATTATATAAAAAACAAGACTGATAATGCCAAAAATAAGGAAAGGCAGAATGTTTTTGAGGCATCCGAAAAAGCTCATTTTCATGGCTTCAACAAGCGGCGCGTCATGAAGGACTATCAGTACTGGAGCAAACCAGACAGCCATAAATAAAGGCAACATCAATGCCATTGCAATCAGAAATGAAAGCCAAAAACCGGTTAGATCGCTTGCCATCGCTTGAGTAGCAGCTTCATCTCCCATCATCAAGTTAAAGTAGGCTGTTCCCATAGTCAGTATCATTACTAACATTGATATAATATTCACAGCGAGACTCATTAGGACGATTCTACCGGCATTTTTCTTAAAACCGGCAAATAAATGGCTTACTTCAAAAGGCTTACCCTCATCTTGAGCTCTGCATCCGATCATCAAGCCCGCAATAAAAACGTAAAAAGTTAAGCTAAAAAATATCATGCCGATTATCGGCAATAGATTTACCGCAATAATAACAATAAACCAGACTATCGTGGTCAATATCCATGCACCGGGGTTCTTTTTGAAAAAGCCGAAACCGTCAGCTATCCAGCCCCAACCGCGACCTGCATCCACAGATACTGGCTCATGTAGATTAAAATCACCCTCTTGTGCTGGTTGCGCTACATCAGCTTCGGGTGTTTCATAGGGATTATTAGACATTTTATCTCCTTGTTGTAATTTTCTTTTTTTATTCCATCGTCGATTATAATCAAGACCTCAAAATATACAAAATACTCAGTGCACAAATTTGTGCGAATATTGATTCTTGAAATAAAAAACGACGCTTACGCGCCGTTTTTATTCCAATCGAGATTCCTTTGGTTAATTCCTTACTCAACTCGGTAGCTCGCAGACAAGTAAAACTCTCGTTCTACGGGGTTATAGTCAGTGACCATTATCGGCGCTTCATCCGTTAAATCGTTGATGTTAAGCTGAATGCGAAGCTCATCGTTAAACTGATAACCAACGCCAAGATTTAAACGAGTAAAACTCTCTAACTCAACCGCTGTGAATGTTGAGAAGTCGGTATCTGGTCGCTTGCCAACATTTTGCACCTGTAAAAACCAGTCGAAACTATCTTGAACGTAATTTAATTCATAGCCTACGCGGTTCTTAGCACGACGAATTAAGCGAGCTCCAGTATTTCCATCTTTTGCATCAATATTATCCGCAGTAATTTTGTGATTAAAATCGCCAGTAGAAAATTGGTAAGTCAGATCAATTCCTGACACTTCCGCCAAACCGATATTTTCCGCACCATTGGGTCCGAATTGAATTAAATTTTCTGTATCAGTCTCGTAGACAGAGAGAGTCAAACGAGAATCACCAAACTGTCCTTTGTAAACTAATTCTAAGTTCTCTGAGGTTTCGAATTTTAATTCTGGATTACCAAAGTTCGGGAAGTAAAGATCATTAAAAGTCGGCGCTTTGAAACCCTCGCCATAATTAAGCGAGACAAGATGTTCTGGTGAAATTCTAAAGCCTACCCCAATGTTACTTGTCGTTTCATTAGCAACCTTCTCAACATCATCATTTCGAATAGCAACATCAACTAAAAAAGTAGAACCAACATAGTTAGCGGCTAAAAAGACGCTTTGAGTGTCCCTTTTTCGCTCGTCATACTGTGTGAGTGAACCGCTCACATCGTCATACAAAAAATCTAACCCACCCGATAAAGAGAATTGGTTATTAACCTGATTTTGAAAATCATAACTGACTTGTTCTTTTTCTGTTTCAAAGCCACGTGCAGAGTCTTTGCTTCCACTTAAAGAAACTGAGTGAAGCCAATGACCTGCAGTCAAGGTGTATCCGAACTTCCATAATTGATTATCATATTCAGTGACATTAGCCGCACTATCCGGATTAAATGCACTATCAAAAAACGTTTCTCCCTTGTCCGATTGGAAAAGCCAATCATACTCACTTACGTCGGAAGCGAGATAACCCCCTTTGATAGCAATGGATTCATTTTCATAACCGTCTTTGTCAGGTTCTGCAGAGGCCAAAACATCAAAACCATCAGATGACTTGTTACTGTAGATTAAAGTCGTATTAAGTTTCTCATCACCAAATCCAACTGCGGCGTCCAACTCAAGCGTGCTATTAGAACCTGCAGATAGCTCAACTCGATACTGGCCTTGTCGGTAATTCCTAGTAAAAATTTGAATGACACCACCAATAGCGTCACTACCCCAAATTGCAGCACGAGGCCCTTTTACGATTTCTATACGCTCAATTTGTGCAACGGGAATTGTTGATACGGCCTTGCTCCCTAAGGTGGCAGAACCAACACGAACACCATCGATTAAGACTAATAGCTGGTTAGAATTAGATCCACGAATAAAGACTGAAGCATCTTGCCCGTGGCCTCCCGTCTTCGTGTAATCAACCCCCGGAATATTCGCTAAAAGATCAACAAGCGATTGAGGTTGCTTACGCTCAATTTCAGCTCTATCAATGATAATTACATCGGTCAATGTATCATTAACATCTTGTTTAATTCGGTTCGCTGATACGATAATTGTATTGTCTTCTGCAAAAGTAGGCACAGAAGATAGTGATAAAGCAGCTGTAATTGAGCTGACGACTATTTTATTTTTCATTTATTTATACCCATAATTAATGACACCCACCGTGCCATTTTATTGAGAAACCCATTAACGTTTCTCTTGATTTAAAATTAGATTAGGCCGGTCTCCGGACTTTTACTGATCTCCATCGTTTCACGATAGACAAGTATTACCGTTGCGGGGGCAGCATCAGAATTTCACTGATTTCCCGATTAGTATTTGATTCTATCTCAAACACCTAACCTACCATCATATATCCCTATATTGTCATGAAAAGCTTCATGATTATTCCTCTACTTTTCTGTTTTATATGTTGTAAATTATTCTCTTATTGTTTTTCTCCCTTTGTGTATTGCATTGCATAGTGTCTCAAGACCATCAACTGCTCGTGGACTAAATCGATGAAGTAAATCGCCATTGAGATGGTAGATATTTTGATTAGCAACAGCTTGAATATCTTGCCACTTAGACCAAATATTTTTTGATTCGTCAGCTCTTCCGGAATGACTCGGAACGATAATCACATGAGGATCTTTTAAGAGTACTGATTCTAAAGAAACCAGTGGATAGCCCGCGTCAGTATCATCAAAAACGTTTGTTGCGTTGCAGTCTTCAATGAGCCTACTGATCCAACTTTTAGGGCCAACTGTTCGCAGCGGGTCGTGCCATAATTGGTAAAAAACTTTCACTTTGGCTTCTTTTTCAAAGCGCTTTTTTATTAAGTCTCGTTTCGCTAAAATAGTTCGAATTGTATTGCGAGCATTTTCTTCCAGCCCAGTAAGTTGACCTAAGGTTAAAAGCTCCTCGCCAATATTTTCAATCGACGAGGGGTTTGAATAAACCATTTGAAAACCTAGTGATTCAAGTTTATTGAGGTCGGCGCTTTTGTTACCAGAACGCCAAGCAATAATAAAATCAGGTTTTAATTCAACCACTCGCTCGATATTAATCCCGGCATAGTTACCGACTCTCTCAATGACTTTCGCTTCCTCAGGAAAGTCAGACCATTCCACTGTACCAACAATTCGATCACCCGCACCAATCGCATACAACATTTCAACCGAGTGAGGTGACAGGGCAATAATCCTTTGTTCCTTTTTGGTTACTGATGCCTGGACAACGCTGGAGTTTCCAGCGAATACAAACACCCCTACCAAGACTAGATATAACACGCTTGCTCTCATTACCAATCAACTCCCTTACGCGCCTTGATGCCTGCTTTGAAGGCATGTTTGATATCCTTTATTTCACTGACTGTGTCAGCAATATCTTTTAACGCCTTTATCGCGCCCCGTCCGGTAATAACCACCGACTGATTTTTAGGTCGATTATTTATTACTTCAATCACTTCTTCTTTATTCAGATAGTCATAGCCGAGCATATAAGTCAGTTCATCCAAAAGAACTAAATGATACTGTGGATCGGCTAAAAACAATTTAGCCTCACGCCAGACTTTTTCTGCGGCAGCAATATCGCTCTCGCGGTCTTGCGTCTCCCAAGTGAAACCGGTTCCCATTACCGCAAAGGGAACATCGTGTTGTTCTAATAAAGTGCGCTCACCACAATCCCAAGTTCCTTTTATAAACTGCACTACCGCAGCCTGATAGCCATGCCCTACGCAGCGCGCTACTGTACCGAACCCAGCGGTCGATTTGCCTTTACCATTACCCGTTATTATCAACACGACTCCTCGCTCAGTTTGCGCTTGAGCGACATGGCTATCGACTTTTTCTTTTAGCTTTTGAGATTTGATTTTATGTTTGGCTTGTTTGTCCATTATTTTTCTCTACTGGTGCTTACTCTGTAATTCAAAACGCCTAGCCGATACATGCTACAAGCGCATCAATATCTAAACTTTCTTCAAAGACATCGGCTAATCGGTCAATTTCTTGTTCGCGAACTTGTCGCCAATCACCTGCACTAATTATTTCTCCTGATACCCATTCGACGAGTACCTGAACTATCTCGCCCGACTCAAACAAGCCATGTAAATACGTTCCCGCAACCTGGTTATCTGTAGAGATACAACCATCATAAACTGCGCTTTGGTTTAAACTGGATAGTTCGGCGAAAGGCTTTTCATCCCCGGCAACCGTTGAAATTCCACAGTGAATTTCGTATCCAGAAATTGTGGTGTTTTTGTGGCACAAAAAAGATTTACCGGATACTTGAGTGAGTTTTTTTGAGGCTCGCAATTCAGTGGTTACCTGTAGCAACCCCAAGCCTTGAGAAACGCCTGCTTGACTTTCGACGCCGAGCGGATCAGAAATTGACTCTCCAAGCATTTGATATCCGCCACAAATACCCAATACCTTTCCTCCGTATCGAAGGTGTTTCTTGATTTGATCACACCACCCCTGCGCTCGCATAAAATCCAAATCATCACGCACGTTTTTCGTTCCAGGTAGCAAAATGAGATCGCAATTTTCGAGACTTTCACCGGGCGCAACAAATTGTAGATCGATTTTTGGATGCCAACGTAGAGGATCAAAATCTGTATGATTTGAGATCCGTGATAAAACCGGGATTTTTATCACGACTTGTGCTTCGTTAATCGATTGTGACGAGTCAATTGCATCTTCCTCATCAAGCTTAAGTTCTGGTATGTAAGGGACAACGCCAAAAACCGGCTTACCAGTATTTTTCGTTAACCAGTCCAAACCACCTTGTAACAAATTTAAATGCCCTCTGAATTGGTTGATGATAAATCCCTTCACACGCTGTTGTTCACTTGCGGAAAGCAAATTTAGCGTGCCAGTCAAATGAGCAAATACGCCACCTTTGTTGATATCGCCGATTAATACAACCGGGCAATCTACGGCTTCTGCAAAGCCCATGTTGGCTATATCATTTTTTCGTAAATTGATTTCTGCCGGACTGCCAGCTCCCTCTATTAACACTAGGTCAAATTGCTCTTTTAACCGGTGATAAGATTCTAAGACGGCTTCAAACGCAATACTTTTAATATCACCAAAAGTCTCCGAAGGTAAGCTAGCGACCGCTTTACCTTGGACGATTACTTGAGAGCCTAAATCGCTATTGGGCTTCAATAACACGGGATTAAAGTCGGTTGAGTAATCTAAACCACAAGCATCAGCTTGCAACGCTTGCGCGCGACCAATTTCGCCACCATCTTGAGTAACCGCACTATTGAGCGCCATATTTTGTGGCTTAAAAGGGGCAACAGAAATACCTTTTCTAGCGAACAACCGGCACAACCCCGCTACACAGAGACTTTTACCCGCATCTGAAGTTGTTCCTTGAATCATTAAGCTGCCTTTCATGTTATTCCTCTGAGCCGCTCAATAATGCATTAGACTGCGGATTGCTGCGCTTCCAGTTTACTGTCATCAATTGCGGGTAAAGCTTATCCTCTTGATAAATGGATAAATGAGTAACACTGGCATAATCGATTGCAAACCGGCGAAATTGAAAACCGGACAGATAATCAATCTGTAAACACCAAGCAACAATATTGCGGATAACACCGGCGTGAGTGAGCACTAAAACACTACTTCCTTGAAAGTCTTGATGAAGTTTTAACAAAGCTCGCTTAGTTCGCAGACTAAAGTCGGTCAGTTTTTCCCCATTGGGCGGAGTATTGTTTGCTGGGTCCGAAAAAAAAGCTGAAACCTCCAGAGGATATTTTTGGTGGAGCGCTTTATATCGCTCGCCATCCCAATCACCGAAATGGCATTCTCGCCAATCTTGATTGATTTGCAGCGGCAATTGCGCTTGTTCGGCATAGTCTTGAGCAAAATGAGCACAACGAGACAGCGGTGAAGAAACGATATGATCAATTTTGCTCAAGCCAGCTAGCGTATCGTTGAGCTGTTGCCAACCATTTTCACTGAGTGGCGAGTCAGTCGACCCGAGCAAAGCACTCTGCAAAGTCGGTTCTCCGTGGCGGACTAAAAATATTTCTGTTTGAGTGGCCATTTTCCGCTTTAGTTACCTATTCTGTTGACTTGCTTCAGACTGGTGTGGAGTCAAGTCGACAGGGCATCCCGCCACAACCAGAGTGACTTTGTCAGCAACTTGAGCCAGCGTCTGATTTAACCAACCCGCCTGATCAACAAAATCCCTACTGAGTTCACCCAAGGGAACCACTCCACTTCCGACCTCATTCGATACAATAATGACCTTAGCCTGAGTAGCATGTAAGGCTTTAATAAATGCTGTCCGTTCTACTTGCCAGCTATGCTGGTCACCACGGCAAAGCCAGTTACTTAACCACAAAGTCAAGCATTCGATTAAAAGGGTATTTTCAACGGTACTATGTTTTTCAATAATTTGAGAGAGATGCAAAGGTTCCTCAATGAGTTTCCAAGAATCTGAACGCCTCTCTTGATGCATTGCAATTCGTTTGGCCATTTCATTGTCGCCAGCGGTCGCTGTTGCTACATAAATGAGGTTATTTTCACAATGCTCAACTTGCGACTCAGCGAAACGACTTTTCCCAGACCTGGCTCCACCTAAGATTAAATGAATCATATTGACGTACTACCCGCGATGATTACCAGGTAAATAATTATCTCTGCGACTTGTTGAAGTCCACCTAACGTGTCACCGGTAAATCCACCAATTTGTCTCAGTAAGAAAGCTCGAGCAATAACCATTAAAATCGAAAGCACTACCACTAATGCAACCGCTAAATGCGAAACCATCAGTAAACTGAGCGAACCAATCAACAAAGCTATGACCCAATCCAGATGGTTTTGTGATTCCGCCAAGGGTTTCGATTTAGACTGTTCAGCATCCTGAACATAAGGCAACAAAGGAATCATCATAGTAGAGACAGTTCGGCTCAAGGGATGCGCAACAAGCAGTGCGATTACAACTTCTTGCATGTGAGAGAGAAGTAAAAACTTTAGGGTTAGCACACTCCAAACGGCCAGTGCGCCATAAGTTCCAATTCTCGAATCTTTCATGATGGACAGTTTATGAGATCGCTCAAAGCCACCGCCGAGACCATCGCAAGTATCAGCTAGACCGTCTTCATGAAATCCGCCCGTGAGCAACAAACTCATGATCATGGAAATCACTATCGCGATATCACTCGGTAAGAATTTTGCAAAAACCCAATAGATACCCGCGGTAATTATTCCAACAAGAAAACCGATAAGAGGAAAATATCGACTCGCTTGATTGAGACTAGACTGGCTAAAATTAATCAATATTGGCGAAGGTATCCGAGTTAAAAAAGTAAGCGCAATCATGACTAAGTTTAACTCTGTACGGATTAGGGTCATACGGCAGTGACTCCTGCGCTTTCAAAACTCGCCATATCATTGTAAAAAGCTGCCGCACAATGAATAAGGTTAAGTGCCAGTGCTGCTCCAGTTCCTTCACCTAGTCTTAAATCTAAAGACAGCAAAGGTTCAGCGCATAAATAAGACAACAGTTTCTGGTGTCCTTGCTCTGCAGACTGATGACCAAAAATCATATAGTCTCGCGTATTGTTAGCTAACTTATAAGCAAATAGGGCCGCTACACTAGAGATGAATCCATCAACAATAATCACTCCGCCCGCTTCCGCAACAGCGAGCATTGCGCCCACCATTTGCACAATTTCAAAACCACCGTAAGCGGCAAGCGCGCCTTTGGGGTCCTCCAAAAATTGGCCTTGAATCGACAGTGCGCTTTCTATCAAACTAACTTTCTTTTGGTACTGTCGATCGTCGATTCCCGTTCCTCGTCCGACACAGTCAGTCACCTTCAGCCCCAACAAAGCAGCCATTAGTGCTGACGCCGATGAGGTATTACCGATCCCCATTTCGCCAAAGCCGAAAACATTACAACCTTTTTCCAGTTGGCTTCGTGCCGCTCTCGCCCCCAGCAAAAGGCCTTCTTCTACCGCTTCTGCTGACATCGCAGGCTCTTTAGAAAAGTTACGCGTTCCTTGACCAAGAGACTGGATCATAAGTCTTTCATCATTAACCGAGTTAATGATTCCGCAGTCAATCACTTGGATTGTCATTCCTACGGAGTTACAAAAACAATTGATTGCTGCGCCACCGTTAAGAAAGTTCGTCACCATTTGTGCGGTAACTTCCGACGGTGCAATACTAACCCCCTCACTAGCAATGCCGTGATCTCCAGCAAAAATCAGCATCATTGGGAGTTGGATATTGACTTTCTCTCGACCAAGAATTAATGCTAATTGCTTGGCTAAATTTTCTAGTTTGCCTAACGCTCCGATAGGTTTAGTTTTTTGATCAATTCGGTTTTGAATATATAACTCATCACTAAAACTTAACGGTTTAACTTGAAACACTTTTTATTCCTTTAAATAGACTAAGCGATTATTTTTGTTCGACGTTTTAAAATAATAAAGAAAAATAGACTACCCACAGCAGAAGTAACGATACCTACCGGCAACACCTGATTACTAAGTAATGAACGGGCGATAACATCGACCCAGATCATGAATGAACCACCTAAGAAGAGCGACATCGCAATCATTCGATGGATCTGAGCGCCAACAATAAACCTAGCGATATGCGGTATCATTAAACCGACAAAACCAATTCCACCAACATGGGCGACTATTACAGCGGTTAGTGCAGCGCATACCAGCAGCATAAAAAGTCTTAATTGATTAACTGGAATTCCCAGTGTCTGAGCACTTTCATCGCCAGCTTGCATTGCCCCAATCCAGCGGCGATAAACCGTAAATAAAATAATTGCGGCAATCAGGAAAAGGCTTGGCAGTAATAACTGGTGCCACTGGCTGTTGGAGAAACTTCCCATCATCCAAAATAATAGCGTTGCGGCTTTTTCTGGCGACGAATAATACAAAATTAAGCTTGTGAAAGCGCTTAGCATAAATGAAACCGCCACCCCTGAAAGCAGCAGTCTCTCAACTTGCGTAGCGGCTTTTCCAGCAAGTACAAGCATCAATACGACGGAAAGAGCACCACCCAGCATAGCGCCAAAGGTTACACTAATCACGCCATTAGCAATTATGGACATAGCGATAACTGCGCCGAGGGAAGCACCTGACGAAATACCAAACAAGTAGGGGTCTGCTAATGGGTTGCGAGTCACTGACTGCAAAATTGCTCCACAAATAGAAAGTCCCGCACCGGTGATCATCGCCATCATGATTCTGGGTAACCGTATCTCCCAAACTATCTGATGGTTAATTGCGTCGATAGCGCATTCATGGCTGGAGCCTGGACAAACAAATAAGATCTGGAATAAATCAACTACAGTTAGTTCCGCTCTACCTGCACCAGCTGCAAAAAAGACAGAAAGAATCAATAATAAAAATGCACCAACAATAAACCAGAAGAATTGCTTTTCTCTAAGCAAAACCGTGTTTGTCTGAGATGCACTCATTGAACTAGTCCGCATCAATGTGTTCTCCTAAATCAAAGGTAATTCTTAACTTTTGAGTAAACGGGTGCGTATCGACTTTGGCTTTTATATCAAAAACACGATTTAAATTTGCTTCCGTTAAAACAGATTCGGGAGAACCTTCCGCAATAATGCTTCCTTGATCGAGGAGTATCAACCTATCACAAAAAGTTGCCGCCAGATTCAAGTCATGCATGCTACAAATCACCGTCACTTGTAACGATTTTGCCAAGGTTAGAACTTCTAATTGATGGCGAATATCCAGATGATTAGTCGGTTCATCTAAAATCAATACATGCGTGTCTTGAACGATAGCTCTCGCGATCATCGCCCGCTGTTTTTCTCCGCCAGAGAGCGAATTAAAAGACTGATGTAACTTGTCTAGTAGATCGACTTGACGACTCGCCTCAATGACTTTCTGTTTATCGAGATGATTATCAAAGCTCAACAATGATTTTTGCGGTGTGAGCCCCATTGCAATCACATCATTAACGCTCAGTTCAAATCTTGAAGGTGGCTCTTGTAAAACAACCGCAATTTTTTGCGCGAGCGCTTGGCGAGAATATTCAAGAATATTTTTATCGGCAATACGAACTTCACCTTCTGTTGGCACGTTAACACCGTACAAGCATCGTAATAGCGATGACTTGCCAGCACCATTAGGGCCGATAATTCCAACAAATTCAGTCGGACACACTGAAAAGCTCACATTGTTTAAGATAGACTTGTCCTGTACTCGCCAACTGAGCGATTCTACTGTCATCAAATCTTTTTGGAGAGAAACGTCCACCAAATACCGGCTCCGAGTCTTTTAACGACTTCGATTAACTTATCTTACTGATAACAAGCGGGTATTCTGGAATGGTGGTGAAAAGTTGGGCAGGCTTTAAACGGCATGCATTTTTTCAGTGCACCGCCGAGTAACCCGCTCGGTTATTGCAATTAATTCATTTTTCGACAGGTATCCTGACTCGCAGAAATAACAACAAGCGCAATGCTTGAGCGTTCTGCTTACAGTTGCGGGCACAGTCGCGGATTTTCACCGCGTTCCCCTTTGATAGCGACAAGCGCATCGAAAAACGGATGAGGATTATACCACAGTGCTGTAAATAGCATAGACAATAATTAGAAAAGATTGAACGGACGCTTAATCTTCTAATAGCCAACGAACAGCTTGTACCTTTCGACTAAAAACTTCAATTTCTATCGAAGTTCGCGCCATGAGTAACTTGTAGACGGAGAGAAGTGCAGTGCCTAAGGTATCGTTTGTGACCATTGCCAACTTGTAAGTAGAGCCTCTTACAGACAACCGCTCTTGAACAAACTGTGCGTGTGACTCTATTCCAGGCATTTCAATTTCGGGGTAGGCATCAGTGAAATCGGCGAGCGTGTTCATATTGAAATCAAATTGGGGATGTTTAACTAATTTTTCAAAACTATCGTTTAAACAGGTGAGAGTTATTGCACCGCGGTAAGACATATCAGCATAATTAGCCTGCTTGTCAAACTTGATGTCGACTGCGGAAAATAAGCTATCGCGATCTGAATCTTGAAAAGTTTTCAATTCGAGCCCAGTCAATTAATTCATTTATTATTATCAAAGCTTTTAGCACTCGCTTGGACTTTCGTTCGAGTTACTGATGGCTTTTTTACTTGCAACTATTGGCTATTACAACATGTCTTGCTGGCTTAGCTTTCTTATAACTCATTAAGTTTTTCTTTAAATAGCTTACCAAACGAGCTATTACTATAAAAAACAGAGAGTTAACGACTTTACTTTAGGCTCTTTATTACAAAAAGTAAATAGTTGATTGATATTTATAGATTTATATATCTTTTGTGCATTAGAGGCTTAGCGTTTTCAACGCTGAGCGTCTTGGTCAGGGAAAGGCTCTATTGTTCCGTTAGCGATAGGTAGGCGACTCTCGAGCAGCCATTGAATGGCTTCCTCTGAGGTTTTGAAGCTTTCAATATGGATTTCTGATCGGACCAAGAACAGTCGATAAAACTGGACGAGCATTTCTGTCATTTCATCGCCACTGATAAACGCGATGTTGTACTCAGTGCCTCTCTTACTTCGCATTCCAGCAGAGAAGTGATAAAAAATTTCGGTCTCAGTGAGGTTGACTTCGATGAGGGCATCGCGACAATCATAACAGCAGCAAATGTTCTTTTCGAAATCCGGATGGCGAACAAGCTCCGAAAAACTGTCCACCAAATGTTTTAAATTGATAACTCCAAATAAGGCGATCGTCGCGATTTTGTTTTCGGTATCAATAGTCACTTCAAAATCTGATGACTCGATAACTGCGGGTTTGGAATTACTCATTAGACTCCAACTTCTTTGACTGCCACATCTCCTCTGTCGGGTTATCAGCACGCGCCAACAAACGACAGAATACAAACAGCAGATCCGACAGGCGATTGAGATAGATCCGAACACAATCATTTATCGACTCATCTCTCGCGAGAGTGACTACTCGACGCTCCGCTCTGCGACAAATTGTGCGAGCCAAATGACAACTCGTTGTCGCTAAATCACCTTTGGGCAAGACAAACTCTTTTAATGGTGGTAGTTGGGCATTAAATTGCGCTAACCATTCATCCAGTTTGACTACATCAGCCTCTTCAACCAATCGATAGTCTGGCATTGCCAGTTCTCCTCCTAAGTCAAACAATTTATGTTGAACTTCGTTGAGAACCAGCTTAACTGCATCATCCACAGGCTGGGAGCAGGTCATGCCGATAGTGGCGTTTAATTCATCAACGGTGCCAATTGCCTCAATACGCGCAGAGTCTTTAGCTAGCCGCTTATTACCGCCAATCCCGGTAGTGCCATCATCACCTGTTTTTGTTGCAAGCTTTGACAATCGATTTCCCATGCTAGGTTCCTCTTTCTTAAATTTATTAGTGTAAAAGGCCGATAAACCCAGCATGTTCGAAAGCTGCTTTTATTAACTATAGCAGTTTACCGGCATAACCCTATAAAAAGGTCAAACATTCTAATGAAGATGTTTAAGAATGAAAATCTTTATTACTTGTACATTTATTATATGATCAGTTTATTGTATTTCATGGTTTTGACCGACTGCGGTTAATCCAGTATTGCTTCACTTTAAATTAACTTATTGAAACCTAATGAAAATTCTCTCTCTTGTTCCTTCAATAACCGAAACATTAATAGCCTGCAACGCACATTTAATTGGTCGAACACGGTTTTGTATCCATCCCCAAGAGCAGGTGAGTCAGCTTCCTAAACTGGGCGGAACAAAGGACATTGACTGGGATAAAGTAAAAAAGTATCAACCCGATTTAGTCATTTTTGACAAAGAGGAAAATACGCTCGAAATGGCCAACACCTGTCCATTTGACTATATTGCGCTGCACATCACCAGTGTCTATGACGTCGGGCCTGAACTCGCGCGCCTCGCTAAACGCATTGATAACGAACGGCTTCATGAAATCGCTGTCCAATGGCAAGATTTGACTTCAACATCCATAACAGCGGCAAGCCTTTCGGAGGTCCCCGGCATTATCAAATGGTGGCGAAAACCGATTAAAGCCAATAAATTCGTCTACCTTATTTGGCGCAAACCATGGATGGCTATCGGCAACAATACCTTTATTCAATCCATGCTCGACTTTATTGGTTTGTCCGATTGTCGGATTCAGTTTAGCGAAAAATATCCAACTATCGATTTATCCTTACTCGACGCGGAAACACTTCTTCTCTGCTCGAGCGAGCCCTATCCTTTTGCCAAAGCGCAAGAATCAGTCGTTGATTTGGGATTTCCTTGTGCTCTTATCGATGGAGAAAAGTTTTCTTGGTACGGTCTTCGAAGCTTAACTTTTTTACAAGCGCTAAGCCAACAAGGCTCCTAAAAAGGAGTCTTGTTCTTAGTTTAAAGTAATTTAAATCGGTGAGCCCGGCGGCATCTTTGGCAACTTCACTTTTGGCTTGCCATCATCTATCTTTAAGTCTTCCAAGCGGTTCAATTGATAAGCATAAAACCCATAATAACTGGAGCGCTTTTGGACACTGGTCAATTTTCTTAGTAAGTAGTCCTTTTCTTTAAGCAGCAAACCAAATACTTGCATTTTTACGGACTGCGATACATTTTTGTCTCTTAAAAGGTTCAGTAAGTTTGAATAAATTAGATCAACTACAGACTGGTGGATTCGTGCTTCAATACCGTCGTAATTTTGCTCGATAACTTGCTGGTGTAAAATTGTTCCGATACTGTCAATTGAAGGAATCGCCGGGTCGACCGCATTCTGTTGTTCAAGTCTTGCTAATCGCTGCGGATGAAAAATAAGACCAAGAGTGTGTTGAGCTGACGCCGAAGCAAGTGCTAACTGATCAAAAGCAACGCCGGTATCACTAGGTACCGACTCACGTGTCCTGCGATAACCCGCAGGCTTAGGCAATAGGCGTTTCGCTAACAAAGGTTCTAGCGCAAGAAACTCAGGGGACAAAGACTGAAGCATTGCGCCGAGCGCTCTATCTTGTTCCGCACCGGAAACAGGTGTTGCATTGGGCACTTGATTGTTGCGCTTGGTACCATACTGATAGTTAAGGCCTCCCAGCCATTTTGCAGCTGCTTCGATTTGATATCGATGGAAATAATAAACCGGTACCAAAACTTCTTCTAATTCAGACCACGGCCGCTTTAACTTCAAATTAGCCGCGCCAAAATTATCTAGCGCTAGCTCTCTCAATTGATAAGTGCGTTGTAATTCATTAACGGCATCGGCACCATTATCCCACAAACTTGCCTTAGCATGCGCACTGCCGGGACTGCGTGAGTCTGCGTCAGCGATATAAAGTAATCCTTTTTGGGTGTTAAGTGCTGTCTGCTGATTAAGCCATGCTTCTTCGTTATCGACAGTGATATCTTGATAGCCATAAGCAATGGCTGCTTTATCCCAGGCACCTATTCCGACACCATAGGCATTATCTGCGGTAATTCGTTTACCGTTAATTTTGAACAACGGGTGTGGATAATCCATTACTGAGGCTCTGCCATAAGTGCTTGCAGCAAAGTTATGCATGAGTCCAAGCGTATGACCGACTTCATGAGCTGACAGCTGACGAATTCTCGCCAAGGCCATGTCCATCAATGCTTTGTCATTTTCCCCTTGAGCGAAAGGCGCCATCATCCCCTGTGCAATTAAGTAATCTTGACGAACTCTTAATGAACCGAGTGTCACATGACCTTTGATTATTTCCCCAGTGCGTGGGTCAACTACGCTGGATCCATAAGACCAGCCTCGAGTTGCACGATGTACCCACTGAATAACATTGTAACGGACATCCATTGGGTCGGCGTTAGCAGGCAACATTTTGACCTGAAAAGCATCTTTGTAACCGATTGCTTCAAACGCCTGATTCCACCAACGCGCGCCATCGAGCAATGCTGATTTAACCGGTTCGGGAACCCCTGGATCAAGGTAATAAATAATTGGTTCCACCGCTTCACTAACTTCCGCGTCAGGATTCTTCTTCGCCAGTCGGTGGCGACCAATATAACGTCGAGTCAAACTATCATTGATCGGTTGGCCATAATCCTGGAAGTTGATTGACCAATAACCGCTTTTCGGGTGATAAATGCGAGGCTTAAAGCCCTTTGGAGGTAAACGAACAAAACTGTGATGCATCTTTACCGTAATCGAGTAAGGATCTGGCGCAACCTGCTGCAAATAATTTCCGGGCTTTTTACCGGTTAGAGTAATGGTTGCTTCAATTTCGGTATTATCAGGGAAGGCGGTAGTGCGAGGCATGTATACTGCGGAGCGTGATTTATCGACTTTATAACCACTACCTTGCTTTAATCTTTCAAGACGTCGTCCGACGCCATGAACATCTTGCATAATGAAATCACTCGCATCAACCAACACCCAACCTTGACCACTATCAACAATCGGAAATCCCCACAAAATTGAAGAAGCGAAAGCTTGCTCCAACGCTTCGGCTTCTTTGCTATTATCAGTGGTTACTCGAAAGTCAGTTGGCTTTTGCTTGAGAAAAACCTTAGTGCCTGCTCGTTCAAAAGTCACCAGGCGAGTATTACTCAACTGACCTCGATCTAAACCAATATCATTTGAGCCTAGTCCTGACGGTAAGCTCGTTTGGTAGATTAGTTCTTGATTGAGATTGTCAATTCTCAGGTAAATTTTATCGGTTTGCTTATCGTGAATAATGCCAACAAAACCTCGATCTAACTCGTAAAGCTGCTCAAGTTCAGCCAACTTTTTTGCATGAGCATAACCTGAGATAAGTGCAAATAATGCGATCAGGTTAACAAGCGCTTTTTTCATCATTGTTATTCCTTGTCGAGGTTAGCCTTGGGGATAGCCAAAAGACCAAGCGATTAGTTACTACAATATAAATTCCTTGATATCGCAAAATCAAGGAAACAAGGCAAACTTATTGAATTTTGTTGGATTTTTCCCAATCTGTGCGGAGCAAACCATAGTCAACTTGATCGGTCCATTCGTCACCAATGAGGAAATGCGAGTAAAAATACCCTTCCTTTTGCATGCCGAGTTTTTCCATCACTCGAGAAGAGGCGATGTTCCGCGGATCGCATCGAGCGATTACCTTGTGGCAGCCAATGACTCTGAATAAATACTCAATCATTAATCGACCAGCACGAGTGGCGAGACCTTTCCCCGTATAATCGGGATTTAACCGGTAGCCTAACTCCGCCCGCTGATTGACCATATCGGTGATCTTAAAGTTCATTTCGCCAAGGGCTTTCGACTCGCCGGCCATGTTTATTACAATTCCATTCCAATAGCCTTCTTGTATTTTCCAGGGCTGACAATGTTGTTCAACCAAGTCGGTGATGCTATCAACCGAATCTGGCGGGCGAATATAACGGCAACTTTCTGGATTGCGACGATAGTACAGAATATCATCTAAATCATCTCTTCGGCATTGCCGTAAAACAATTTCGCCATCGGTGAGTTGCGGTACATCAATTAATTGACTCTCGCTAAAATTCACTTCTTTTTAACATCCTTTTTTTCATCTTCTTTCGGTTCGGTTCTCGCCGGCGAGCGAATAATCTTGCCAAAATACAAAGCATTGACAAAAACCTTGGCCGTACCCAGGAAATACCCCCTAAATACGGGGTTATCTGAGAAGCCAATCACTCGTCCATTACCCACCGCTTGCACAAAGATACTCGTTTGATTGGCGATATGATCACGGTTAGCCTGCGACATATAGCCACTGGCGAGCGGTTTATCGGTGAAACGAGCGATACTCACAAAAGCTTCTCGTGGTTCAGTAAATGCTAAATTTCCTCGTTTAAAAACGTTTAAAGCTTCACTATCTAGACCAAACCCTAACGGATGAGTCGTATCAATTTTTGCTTTAGCAATCGCTCCACCAACCACATGCTCGGCATCTGTTTGTGATTTTTTATCATAAGCGACTTCAGTATCCACCGGTTTATCAAATGTCTTAGCTTCGCTCGAAGTCCACTGCTGTTCAGTAATCCATTTGGCGCCCTGTCCATGCGCAATCATTACCCCGCCTTGTTCTAACCAACTTTTTAACTTAGCGGTCGTTGTCTCATCAAAGTTAGGATTGCTCCCGGCAATAATGATATGGCTATAATCAATTGACTTAAGCTTAGCTAGTTGCGACTTGGTCATCATCGTTAGCGTTTGTGATAATCGCTGATCGAGTAAATGCCAAATTTCACCGGCAGAGTAACTGGACATTCCCTCGCCTATGACCAGTAGCGGTTTGATCGGTTTCACCACAGGTAAACTGGGACTACCGAGGTCAATCCCATTAGTTGCTAAGCCACTTTGGATTTGCACTGGTTTAATGCGTGCCTTCTCAAGCATTGGTTTGAGTAGCGCCGCTATTGCATTTTTATCTTTGTGTTGATTTTCGAGCGGTAAAATAATGCTTCCCAAAGAAAGCTGCTGCAAACCACTGCTGGTGCGCATTTGAGTGCTTTTTGTTACGGTCTGAACGCGCAGTTTATTGGTCAATAACTGACTCAGTAGTTGCGAGGTTTGCATATTGTTCCAATCGAACGCGAGCGCTATGGTAGCCTCATCGATATTCAACTCAGAGGTCGCTTTCTGTTCGAAACTACCTTTTAAATTGTCTTCATAATCTGAACGACTGACAAAGGCATAATCCAAACCGAGGGACATCGCCATGTTCCAAGTTGAGACATCATAAAATACCTTATCCTTGAATTTGGTTCGAGTTTCAAACATCGCTTTAATTAACCGGTATTGCTTTTGGCGCAATGGGATAATGAGACTATTATCGCTGGCAAACTTTTGGCCTTTAATCGCCAAATCTTTTGCCAGCGGATAGTGATCGATATTGTGGCCAGTCAAAATTCGCGACATTTCCGCCAGACGATATTGATCTGCTGAACCAACGACAACGCCTCGATTACGATCGGCTCGCGCCAATTGCGCTGACTCATTAATAAAACCACGCTGCATCGCTTTGAGGTCAGCTTGCAAATTCTGAGCGGCTTCTATTGTCGAAAAAGACGCCGTTAATTGATTTCTAATGGTAAACGGAAAAGACAATTCACCATAACTCGACTTTTGTAGATGTCCGCGGGAGCTCGCTTGTTCGAACAATATACCGACCGAGCCATGGATGTCGGGGTAAGTTGAGCCTTTACCATAGTAAAAATCATCAAAACTTTCTTTAGTGTAATAAAGACTACCTATCTCATCTAAGGCTTTCGCATGGAACTCGGCAATCTTCGCCGTCATTTTAAAATTACTTTCAGGCGTTAAGGGATTTTGTCTTGAAGGAACACCCGGCTGAAAAAAATAAGTACTATTGGTTCCCATCTCGTGAAAGTCAGTGAGAATGTGTGGTCGCCACTTTTGAAATTGAGCGACGCGGGCTTGAGACTCAGGATGCTGTAATAGCAGCCAATCTCTGTTGAGATCAAACCAATAATGGTTTGTTCTACCACGCGGCCAGTTTTCATTATGCTCGATATTTTTGGGGTCCGGATTGAGATTTTTCGCTTTGTACATATTGGCCCAGTGCGCAAAACGCGCTAGGCCATCAGGGTTGAGCATCGGATCAATAATAATGATTTGATCGGACAAGAAAGCTAATGTCTGTTCATCATTAGCTGCAGCTAAATGATAGGCGAATAACACCGACGAGTTACTACCACTTGGCTCATTGCCATGCACACTGTATCCCATCCAGGTAACCACGGGTGTTTCAGCGGACTTTTCTCCGGACAAGTGTTGTTGTCTCAAAGTCTCTAGATTCGCCAAGTTTTCTGGAGACGACACGTAAGCCAAAATCAATGGTCGCCGCTCATGGGTATAGCCGATGACCTCTACGCGCATTCGTGGAGAACTGTCAGCCAAAGCCATGAAATAACGCTCGATTTGCTCTGGTCTAATGTGCCAATCGCCAACTTGATATCCCAAGACCGATTCCGGCGCGGGAATCGCTGGGTTGTAGGTCGCGGCGTTTGGCAGATAGTATTCCAATTCTACTGATTTGACCGCATTCGCTAAAACAATATTGGCAATGAATAAAAAAACAACAATTAACGACTTGTACATGAGGGCATTAGATCCTGGTTTTGCGTGTTTTGTTTTTATTGGTCAGATATTGATAGTCACGCCCACACCTTTCTTCAATCGAAGTGCGCGTAAAGAAAAATCAGGCTCTTAAAGACCAAACCGACGTAAAAATGCTTTCGAGCATAGGAAAAATCACCTTTTAGATCAATACTTAAACCCCTGTAGACAAAATTAGTTACGCTTTTTTGAATAGTTTACGCCAATAAAACTGATGTCTATCTACTATACGGGCTAATACCATATAAAATTTGTGGCCTTTCGGCAGCGAACTTCTGATAAAATAAACCAAATGATTGAAATTAACCGAATTTCTGATGATAACCATTACTGAATCAGCACAAACTCATTTCCAAAAACTGTTAGCTTCTCAAGAAGAGGGCACCGGAATTCGAGTCTTCGTCGTAAACCCTGGTACACCGCACGCTGAGTGTGGGGTTTCTTACTGCCCTCAAGATGCAGTCGAAAAAGACGACATTAAATTTGAATTCGAAGCATTCAATGCATATGTTGACGAAGAAAGCTCTCCTTATCTGGAAGAAGCAGAAATTGATTTTCAGACTGACGATATGGGCGGGCAACTCACCTTGCGAGCACCGAATGCAAAAGCCCGCAAAGTTGCCGATGATGCGCCAGCGGTAGACAGAATACGCTATTTGATAGAGTCCGAGATCAATCCTCAGCTCGCCAGTCATGGTGGCCAAGTATCACTAGCTGAGTTAACAGAAGAAGGCATTGCGGTTCTCCAATTTGGTGGTGGCTGTCAAGGCTGTGGAATGGCTGATGTGACGCTAAAGGACGGAATTGAAAAAACACTGTTAGAAAAGATTCCCGAAGTCACCGGCGTTAAAGATATTACTGAGCATCAATTGGGTGAAAACCCCTACTATTAATTTTGGTAAACCACCAAATTAACTCAATCAAAAGGCACCTATGGTGCCTTTTGTGTTTAATGGGCAATAAATGACTCGCGATTCGCAAAAGATTCAGATAATCTGGCAGCTCGAGAAATATTGAAAGTATCAATGCCAAAGTTAAAAGACAAACTAGAGCAGATGGCCAATACGCCAAAAGCACAATTTAAACAATTGGCAGTAGGCACGCTTGGCGCGATCGGTTCCATGGGACTATTGTGGGTGAGCAGCCAATACGAGTCTGAACTGATCTTCTACAGTTTAACAATCTGCCTAGTTGTCTGCGTGGCTTATGCGCTACCCGGTTATTTAGGGATATGGTTATGGCGAATGCGCGATACGCTTTTTAGACAAAAAAACCTTGCCGAAAAAGAATAAATTGGAATTAGCGTTACTACAGGTCAGTCAAAGGGACTTTTGAATGCATAAAATTGCCGCAAAAACAGCGATTCTTCCAGCAGCATTAATGATGGTTTTTCTGTTTTTTGGAAATGTTGACCATTCAGATAATCGGATCATTAAAGAAGCTTGGCAAACCGGACACTTTTTCCTGTTTGCAACGCTCGCGTATATCCTAACCCAGCTAGAGCCCGCAACAAAATTAAATCGCTTCAAACTTTTCGGACTAGTCGTTATTACAAGTATCATCCTCGGAATTGTAACAGAGCTACTTCAATATTTCGTCGGTCGAAGCCTTCAGCTGGAAGACCTCATCAACGATGTGGTGGGGGCCATCGCAGGATTTCTCGCGACTCAAATTGGTATTCAAAAAACATGGACTAAGAATGTTACTATGGTAGTGTTGTTTTTAGTCACTAGTATTATTGGCTTACAAAAGTTTTTAATGGTTTCCTATGATAATTATCAAGTCGCCAAAAACGCCCCGGTTTTATCTGACTTTGAAACGCCTTTTGAGCAGACTCGATGGTTACAGGCTACAACAATAAACCAAGTAACCGATGAGCAAGCTAGGAACGGAAAGTACTCGCTGAAAGTAACCTATAATTTAGAAACCTATCCTCACTCGATACTTCGTCAATTTTATAGCGATTGGCGTGGGTATCAATCCTTCAATTTTAGTGTCTACAACCCTAACTCAGAAAACGAAAAAATGTTTCTTGCCATTCAGGATATGGGACATTGGGGAATAGCCTATGGATACGATAAGCGATTCAATAAAAAGCTGGAACTCGCTCCAGGTTGGAACGACTTCAATGTTGCTCTAGAAGATATCCGTAAAGGTCCTAAAGATCGTACAATGCAACTGAGCAAAATGGTATCGGTTAGCTTTATTCTCGACAAGCCAAAAGAAGCTAAAGTATTTTATATCGATAACTTATACTTATCAAAATAGTCAAGGTGACTCGCGAACTAAGTCGAAGAAATCGAAACCAAAATAAAAAACAAATTCAAAAGTAAAAGTAAAATTAATAGTAATATTCATATCGAATAAACAATTGATTGCCCGAATCAGCAATAACTTGTCTATTGTTAGTCAGGAAGATACCACCATATTGGCTTCCTTTTTCTCCCGATTTGACTTGTAATCCAAACAATAAATTACTGACATCTGAGCTATTGAAAATCAGATTAGTTAATAATAAATGACTATCTTGGTCGAGCTCATAGATCAAATTAGTAGAAAGAGTCCAAAGAGCCTCGAGTTGTATTTGCACTCCCATGGTCAGATTTTTCTTCGCTACAGAAAAAATTTGGCCTTTTTGTAAGCGGTCGAGTAACGCAGGAGAAAGCGACTCAAGAGTAGTTGCTCGCCGATCAGCAAAACCATTTTGATAGTACTCAATGTGTCCGCTCACCGGCCTATCGAACCACTGCCAACTATATTGTATATTTAAATCGAAAGACCAGAATTCATCTTGCTCAAATTCTTGGGAAACCAAATCAAATTTCCATATTGCTTCGCCCAAGGGACCAACCAATCCAATTCCATAAGTTTTATCTTGGTAATCTTCTGCAATTAAAATTTCAGCTTGTATCTCATCAGCAAAGAATAGGTACTTTAGGGCAAACGAATCCAAATCACTTTCACGCTGACCGACTTGATTTTTGCGAGGAACCCAAAGTAATTGAAGATCAGCACCATCGCTGAATAAATACTGATAGTAAATTGCATCGATACCGGGTTTGTAACTGGTATCTTTGGCATCCGGCGAAAAGGGATTGAATAAGTCCAGTGGCTGAAACACCACACCGTTTCCCCAAGTTAAGGCTTGGCGACCTATTTTAAAAACCCAGTTTTCACTTGAATACTTTACATTCACGCGATCGATAGCATGCTGGATATAAGTCGGATCGCTCGCGCTTAAATGTTTTTCTAGATCCCAGAAAAGCTGACTCGGCGGACTCATCGATGGCGCCGAGAGAAGCGCGATATCAGTGCTGTTTTCGGCGACAAGTAAGTAATCAAGATCAACAGCCCAATTCGCCTTTTGAAAATCGATTAAACCACGAAAGTTGAACTGGTTGAGATGATAATCTTGCGCACCAGATAACGCTAGCGCACTACTAGTATCAGTTTTGGCGGCTAAGGACTGAAATTTTAATTCGCCGTTAAAGTCCACCGCTAACGCTTTTGGTAACCAGCTAGCGAGCAATAGCCAGCTAACAATCTTGAGCAACTTTGCCATCACTAATCAATATTTTTCGCTTGGTAAATTCGATCACTTGTGGATCATGTGTTGCGACAATAAAAGTTGTTTGAGACTCTTGGTTAAGTTCTGCCATAAGTTCTAATAGCGACTCAGAGGTTTTGCTGTCAAGGTTAGCTGTTGGTTCATCTGCAAGTATAATTGACGGATTACTGACTAAAGCTCTTGCCACTGCGACTCGTTGTTGCTGTCCTCCAGAGAGTTCTGCCGGTTTACGCTCGCCCATATCTGCAATCCCCACCCGTCCTAAAATCTCATGAGACAGCTCTCTTCTCCGCTCAGCCGGAACGCCCTGTAATTGCATAATAAACTCTACATTTTCATAAGCGGTCAATACAGGAATTAAATTATAAGCTTGAAAGACAAAACCGATCTTAGATAAACGTAAATCAGCCAAGCCATTTTTATTCATGCCTGATAAATCATCGCCATCCACCTCGACATAACCCGAAGAAACACTATCGAGGCCCCCTATCATGTTTAACAATGTGGTTTTACCGGATCCCGACGCACCCGCCAAGGACACAAACTCTCCTTGAAAGATATCTAAATCGACGCCACGAAGAGCTTCAACCTTAACTTCACCTTGCTGATAAATTTTCCATACGTCTTTACAAATAACGATCGGTTTATCCAATTTTTTCCTACCTTAAAAAGTTAATTCGTTGCTCGAGATAATACATCGACTGGAACATTGCGTGCCGCTTTTATTGCTGGATATAAACTAGCTAGAACCCCCAAAAACATTACAAGTACACCAATGTAAGAAACCTCACTCCAATCTAACTCGGGATAAACAACTTGTGCAGCACCGAAATAACTGGCGCCTACACCTAAATCGAGTCCTCCTTCGAAAGCAATAACAATCAAAATTCCAGCGATAAGTCCGGCAGCTGTTGCTACCGCCATCATAAAAGTCGACTCAAATAAGATCTGAAGCAATAACCATCGTGTTTTCATTCCCAATGCTTGAAAAAGACCGAACTCTCTCATTCGTTCGAATACGGCCATAAGGAGCGTGTTGATTAAACCAAAGGAAACCACTGTAAAAGAAACCAGTATCCAAATTAAAATCGAACCATCACTCATTTCGATCATCGCTTTGGTAAAGGGTTGTAGCTCATCCCACGCTTGAATATCAAGTTCGGAGTTTTCGTTTCTTAATCGCTGAACAAAACCAGCGATTTGTTCGCGCGATTGCAACTTAAATGTGACTTCAGAAATATCACTGCCGATGCCAAGTAAAGCTTGCGCCGATTGAATGCTTATAAAAACATTAAATTTTTCAATCCCTGGTTGGCTGGTGAAAATACCCACAACACGATAGCCCCGCTCGCTGATTGAGCCATCTTGATGCTGACTCATCAATACAACGCGACGACCAAGTTTAGTTTGCAATCTATCGGCGAGCTTTTTGCCAAGAATAATCCCCTTGTCAGCATTACTCTCTAAATACCGCCCATCAATAATTGCCTCGCTAATAAAAGACAATCCTTTTTCTTGTGCAGGCTGAATTCCTAGTAGTTCAACTGGCGAGTTTTCTCGCTCACTTCTTATCATCGCCGGCACTCTCACTCGGTCAGCGCGGTGAGTGACCTCTGCTGAATTTAAATGATTCGCAATCGAGCCTGGGATAGCCTTTATCCGATAGTCGATATTGGGATCATCTAAATATTGAAGCGCGTGTATTTGTCCATGCCCGGTCAAATTATTGATGGTTTCGACGATAGTCGCACTGGACCAAGCTCGCATAAAAGCCCCTAGTACGACCATTGACATCACCGCAACAAAAATCGCTAACATGGTTAATAAGGAACGACGTTTATTACGCCATAGATTACGCCAAGCGAGTGGAAGTATCAGTGACATTGATCGGCCAAATCTCGACTGACTGTTTTGATTGAGTTGCTGCGCGCTCATCAGACAGACCTCATCGCGGGTATGATTTCGAGGCGATGAATACGAAAGCCAGGATAGGCACCCGCAATCGCAAGACAAAGTCCAATAACTAAGGGGCCCACCAACAGCGAGATTGCATTAAGTAAAGGATAGATAGTTGGATCTAAACCAAATTGCTCAAACACCACGTCAGCCCCAGTAAAAGTAATTCCCGTGACTTGGTAATAATAAGTGACTACAGCCCCAATAATTAATCCAGAACAAACCCCTAATAGCATGACAAATATCGATTCTACCCAGATAATTTTGCCCAGTAGATTCGCTTTAACACCTAACGCCATCATCATTCCAAATTCTCGAGTTCGCTCTAAAACTGACATCAAGCTACTGTTTAGTAATGAGAAAACAATGACTAAAATTAAAATGATATACATCGCTAAAGCCGAGCTTATATCAAGCTTGATTGCGTCGACGATATCCGGTTGTAAGGCTTGCCAATCGCGCAAAACTAAATCTCGTTCCTGTAGATAACGTTTCAAAGAATCAGGATAACTGCGCATTAAGCTTTTCTCGCCGTTGATCAGCACCAAAGCATGCACTTGGTTTTCCATCGAAAATGTTTCGGAGAAACGTTCATAGTGCATTTGCGCTAGTTGTCGGTCGAGCTCCTTAATACCCGAGGAAAAAATACCAATCAGTTGAAGACTATCTGCCGCAAGCGAACCATCTTTTCCAGTACCGAGTAGTGTGACTTTGTCCCCTACTTTAAGCTGCAGGTTTTTGGCAAGTACGCTGCCCAGAATAATTTCGTTGACACTTTCACTCGTTACTTCAGCGGATAAATAACGACCCTGCTTGATATTTTTGGGGATTGTTGAGATTAACTTTTCTTTCTCTGGCTCAACACCAATAATTTGTAAACCATAACTTCGCTCTTCGCTTGATACTAAGGCAAAGCTGTTTCCTCGCTTGGCTAGCTGGCTGTCTGGAATTTCTTGCTTTACGGTCTGATAGAGTTCGTCTTTTGGCAGAAAACTGGTTCTCATGGATGGCGAATCCAAATAGGCAGATTTTTGAATTTGCGCAGTCCCATCAATAATACCAATCGCTGCATCTACCATCGCCTGATAGCTACCAATTTGTAGCGCCGGTAAAAAAACCAGTAAGCCGCAGGTCAACATCACAGCAATAGCACTTAATAGAGTTCTACGCGGTTGTCGCCAAATATTTCGCCAGGCTAATGAAACTATCATTTAATCGATACTCCATGGCCGCGGATTTCTGAGATTGGAACGAGTAAAAATATAATTGGGTAGTTGTATATTAAAATAAGCCTCATGTGTTTCGACTTGCGTCCATCGGTCTTCCTCATCAAAATTAATCATTCTCATAATGACGGGATAAAGCCGACCACCGATTTTATCAATTTTCAGTGTTCTCATTTCCTTTACCGGCTGCATTGACTGATCATAGAACCTTTCAAGAATTAAAATTTTATCTTCTCGTATCACCAGCAATTCTTTCCCCCAAACGACCGGTGCATCTGATTTAGGAATAGCTTCAATCGTATATTGTTTGACCCCTGCGACGATTTCAGCCTTTATTAGTGTTAAATCATAACTGGTCAACAGTTGATCAGACTTTGCAAGATCGTTATAAGAAAAATCGCTCCCCATCCATGATTGAGTCATCATACTTGCGGGTAATTTAATCACTTGATTAAGCTTAGGCGTATACATCCACATATCATTATCAAGTTTAAGCGTTGCGTTACCGGCATCTTTAACTGGCTCAACAAAACGAATTAGGGCGTCTTTTTCGCCTTTCGTCCAATTATGCATTTTCATCGTGCGCTGCCAGTCGGGCCGATGAATTGTCATTGACACTTCACCATAAGAGCTCATCCCACGCCACTGATCAAAAGCAGACTTAACGAGTTGATAGGGGTCAATTTTGTCATTCGCAGCGACCTCTACAGTCATTTTTTCGACCGCAAAGGCACTAGCCGGGAACAAGCAAACGAGCCAAAAGAGGACCTGGCTATACCTTTTAATTCGACCAATATTTTTAATTTGACGAATGCTTTTAATAAACCAATGACTGAACTGTACAACCTGACAAGTGAGATACATTGATATTTTCCCTAGTCGCAAAAATGATTCGAGCACACGTCATCTTGATACCAGACATCTCAAATGAGTATTTCGGATTTTCTATCGAAATCAGCGCAAAATCATCATATAGTGTATTATAGGAACGAACAACTGAAGCCAAAGGTTCGATTGATTTCGGTCAAGTTGTTGAAATAAATTTGTCCATAAAAATTCTATTTATGCGGGGATAGGTTAAATGTCTTGGGATTGGTTAAACACAATTGTGATGAAACTACCCTTTCAATTTCTTGATTACGTTGTGATCAGCCTCAACCTACTGATATTTCTTTTCGCAAGATACATCATTAATCGTTCCCCAAAAGCTTCTAAAAACACGACCGCTAGAAATCGTATGCTAGGTCTAAGAGCGATTAATTTAGCACTATTTTCGATTTACCTCTTTGCAGCAATCGTTGATTTCCTATTCAAAATTGAGATCACTCACTTGCAGCAAATCTCACAAACTGGACTCACCATTCTTATCTCATATATCGTTCTTCATTACGTACAAGGTTGGATTGTGTATCGATTTGGTAAAGTTAAAGAAATCGATGGTGAAAAAGTTCATGGCGAATCCTATGCCAGCGAAATAATTGGCCTCATCGGCCTAATACTGGTTGGCTCAATTGCCATACTGGTCATTATCAATGTATGGGAGCTTAACAACTGGTTACAAGCAACTTCCGTTTTAGGCGGAGTTTTACTGATCTTGTTTGCGTCTAAAGATTACTTTCTGGGCGACATGATTAACGGACTAGTGATGCACTACAATCACAGTGTTGAGGCCGGTTCAGTGATTCGTGTTAAAGAGTTTGAGTTAGTTGGCGTAGTATTACAAATCACCCTTTCCCAAACCATTATTCGCGATTTAGTACAAAAACATGAGGTCACTATTCCTAATACAAAATTACGGAATGCGACCGTCGAGACAATTTCAAATTGCGGAAAAAATGGATTTAGAGATTATCTTGATTTTAAAATAGGTTATGACCAATCCCCAGAAACGGTACAAACATTCCTTGAAACCGTTTTTCAACAAGCCGCAGATAAGGAAGCCGGGATCAACGAAGAAGCAAAACCCAAAATCGTCGTAGTTGAAAATGGTGATCATGCGGTTACCTGGCGACTCCTCTATTATGTTAAAAATCCATACCGGATGCTTGATGCTCGAAATACGGTCCAAACTATTGCTTTTGAGTTGAGTCAACAAGAAAAAGTTGGCTTAAATACGCCAGTTACTCACCAAATTCTCAGCGGTATTGTTAGCAGCTAAGCAACCTAATACGCTGACAATTTTAAAAATTTGAACTAGTCTTAGTGAGTTAATCACTCGCGCAAAGCTATCCATGTCCCGAAGAACAATATTTTTCGAAATAAAAAACTTTACCTTAATCATTATTGGCGCTTGCCTGATTGCGATCGGGGTCAGTTTTTTCTTACTACCAGCTGAGATTGCCACCGGTGGTACCCCGGGGATGTCCATGCTTGTTCACTTTATCAGCGGTGTTCCGACTGGGATTGCAATGCTATTAATTAACATTCCGCTCTTGGCCGCAGGCTTTAAATTTATTGATCTACCTTTTGCTACTCGAAGTATCGTTTCGATGCTTCTAACGGCTCTGTTGATAGATCTTTTAAACAACTATGCAGAATTTCCAAAAATTAGCAGTATGTTACTTTCTACACTCTATGGGGGTTCAATAATTGGTGCGGGGGCAGGACTTATTCTCAAAGGCAATGCATCCGCTGGTGGAACGATGATAATTGCAAGAATTGTGGCTAGCTTTTCGCAAGTCAAGCCAGCTCAAACTATTCTCATAGTTGATGCGACAATCATCGTTGCGATTGGCTTTATTTTCAAAGACATGGAAAGAGTGTTATGGAGCATGCTCAGTATTTACGCCACAACTCAAATCATTGACAAAGTTATCACGGGTGCTGTCAAAGAAAAAATTATTCATATTGTCTCCGATAAAACGTCAGATATCGGTAAAGCGATAGCCACCGAGCTGGGCCGTGATGGAACTATAATCAACGGCCAAAACTTAACTCAAGAGAGTGACAAAACCATTTTATTTGTCGTAATCAGCGCTAGAAGAATTCCTCAACTTCGCAAACTCGTACTTAATATCGACGATTCAGCTTTGATGATTGTGATGGAAGCTTCTGAAATGATGGGTACAAGCCAGCGCTTCCTCATTAGTGAGAAGCAATCCTAACCAACCTTTCCCGGTTTGCTCAACAATTGCATTTCATAGCGACACGAGTGAGTCTATGAAGAGATCAAAAAAAGGCGCACGATGAGTGCGCCTTTGGATAGACAATCATATCATTAATGCAGTTTTCTCATTCGACTAGCCGCAAGTAATAGTAACAACAAATAGTATAAACTTCCGCCACCCGAACACCTGGTTCCTGAACCAGATTCAGATGCGGTATCATTATCGATAATCGTTATGGTCGCTGTTGCCGGAGCAACTACGGTAGTATTGACAGGATTTAACAACGAAACAATGATCGTTTCATTCACCTCATCTAGACTATCTTCATTAATAGTAATTGAAACTGACTTACTGGTTTCTCCATCGGCAAAAAATAACGTTCCATCTTGACTGGTGTAATCAGAGTTAAATCCAGCTGTTCCATCAGTAAATTCATAATCAATACTAATATCGCCAAAACTACCATCAACCCGCACTACGGTGATTTCTATGCTACCAGCATCCTCATTTACTGAATAACTCGCACCACTCAGTTGTACATTTCCTGAAGCAGGCACGGCTTCATCTTCAACAATGGTTACCGTAGCTTGCGAAGGCGCGCCGATAGTTGCATCGCCAATAAGGTTAGCGAGTGATAAATTAAAGTTTTCATCACCTTCATAAATCACATCATCGATTAAGCTAATGCTCACGGTCTGACTAATTTCGCCATCAAGGAAAGTAACGTTAGTATCCGTTGCATCAAAATCAATCCCATTGGTGGCGGTACCATCGGTGACAATAACATCAACACTGATATCCCCGAAATTTCCATTCACCCGAGTTATTGTAACTAACAAATTAGTCGCATTTTCATCAACTTGATAACTAGCGCCACTGAATTGAAGTACGCCGGCAGGTGGGACAGGATCATCCTCATTAAGACTAATCGTGGTAATAGTTACGTCGCCTAACTCGGTATCTATTGCATCGCTCAAAGCGAGTGTAAAGTTTTCTTCACCTTCATAGGTTGTATCATCGGTTAACGTAATCGTAACCGATTTACTGATCTCACCATCAGCAAAATTAACGCGCTGATTTACGCCGACATAATCTTCTCCGGCAATCGCAGTTCCATCAACAGAAGAAACGTCGACGCTCACTTCGCCAAAATCTCCACCCGTTCTAACAATGTTGACTACCAAAGAAGCACTATTCTCATCGACTGAGTATGTTGAAGACTCGAAGGATACAACACCCGCAGGTGGCATCGGCTCGTCATCAGTGATCGTTACTACATGTTGATTTAAACCGATCGTTGCATTTCCAGTTGGATTCGATAAATTAATATTGAAGCTCTCATCCGATTCAAAAATACTATCATTGACCAAGTCGATTTGAATCGACTGACTGGTGACTCCATCTGCAAAGTTGACAGTCTCGCTCAACACAGTGTAATCACTGCCGGCAACAGCAGAGTCATCACTCGTGGCCACCGCAACGCTCACTTCGCCGAACTCTCCACCAGTGCGTATAAGATTGACAAGAACAAATCCGCCATCTTCAGCTGTCGCCGTTGTTGCAGATTCGAATGCTATTTCTCCCGCCGGTGGAACGGGATCATTTTCAGCAATGGTGACTAATGCTTCATCGGTAGCACCAATGGTTGCGTCACCACCTTGAACGTTTGATAAGTGAATAACAAAGTTTTCATCGCCTTCATAAATTGAATCATCGGTGATTTCAACTTGAAAAGATTTTTCAGTTTCGCCATCAACAAAACTTAATGTCCCAGCAGCGAAAGTGTAATCGATTGAAGCTGTGGCGCTTCCATCAGTCGTTGCGAAATCGACAGAAGCATTCCCATATTCACCGTCCGTTCGAGTGACCGTTACCGTTAAACTAAGTGCATCCTCTGCAACGCTCAAAGTTGACGCCGTAAAATTGAATTCACCAGAAGGTGGATAAGGAGTTGGGTCACTATTATCACCAATTCCATCACCGTCAGAGTCTTGCCACTCGGAACCATCGGTCGGAAAACTATCGGCTCCATCTTCAACGCCGTCACCATCAGAATCGGCATTAGTCGGGTCGGTTCCCGCATCTTCTTCTTCGCCGTTAGTCAGGCCATCGTTGTCAAAATCGTCATTGGGATCGTAACCTGTAATCGTGTCGGTCGCCTCGCTCGCCACGGTTTCGTCGTTACCTTGAAGATCAGTATAACTCGCTTCAACGACCAAACTATTACCGGCATCATCCGCGACCAACGTATAGGAAAGCCCTGTGCCAACTTCTGTTGCCCCTCGCTTCCAGGAATAACTGATCGTCCCAAGTCCATCAGCATCGGTTAAGTCATTAGTTGCTGTTAATGTTTGACCCTCGAGTAGCGCACCTTCGATAGATACTGAGCCGTTAGGTAAATCATTGACAGGGGTTACAGTGACATTTACAGTGATCGTCTCGACACCACTATTTCCATCATCAATCTGTACGACAAAGCTATCACTACCATTAAAATTTTCATTTGGTAGATAATTTATCGCTTTACTTACGCCAAGTCCTGACACTGTCGCCGCGCCATTAGCCGCGGCAGTCTCAATAGACCAAGAAAGGGAATCGTTATTGTTATCGACTGCATTTAAGGTCAACGCAAATGCGGTAGGCGCATTGTCTTCATCCATCAAGACTGTTACTGGGGAAGCTTCAATAAAGCTTGGCGCATCAGCGATGGTTATTTTGGTGAGCGCAAAATTATCATTTTCTTTTGCACCGGTGAATAAAGTACCGTTTTGGTAGGGAAGCCCTTTTAGTCGCGATGAAGCACTGTAGTTTGTAGCTAATGTAAAAACTCCATTGGTCGCAAAGTTTGCATCAATGCTGCCATCATTTTGAATGCGCATTAATTTCAAATCATAGCCAGTACCATTAAAACTATTAGCCATGTATAGATAGCTTCCATCAGCCTGCTGAATCACATCGCCTGCAAAGTCAGATTGGCTACCAAGCGTCTGTTTGACAATGCCATCGTTATCAAACGATGAATCTAAACTTCCATCCGAATTAAATCGCAATAATCCAACATCATAACCATTCGATGCGGTATTGTAGTATGCGGAGATAACAATTTTGCCATCGTCCTGAAGCATTAACCCGACGGGATCATTATACCCCGTGTCGTCAGCGCGGACATAGACGATGCCATCTGCATCGAAGCTAGTATCAAGGCTACCATCAGTATTGTAGCGGACTAAGGTAATATTGTAGAACGCAGCATCTTCACTGGTCCCAGCAACAATTAACTTACCATCAGATTGTTGTACGATATTGTAACCATAAGAATCAGCCAGCCCTGCGGGCGTTGTCACAATACCATCGCTATCGAAAGTCGTATCCAAGCTTCCATTCGAGTTATACCGAGCAACAAAAACTTCGCTCACAGAACTCAGATTATCAGCGTAGCCAACAACGACAATTTTACCATCAGTTTGCTCTAGTACAGAATAAAGGTAGTCATTTGAAGTACCAATTGCAGTCGATAAAACACCGTCGTTATCAAATGTCGTATCTAAACTACCGTCGCTATTAAAACGCGCAAGACCGATATCGCGATTGCCTGCTACTTCAACGTTACCTGCGGCTAATATTTTACCGTCTTGGGTTTCGATAACCGCTTGGATCCGATCGTTAGTTCCGCCAATAGTGGTTGTAACTGTCCCTTGTACGCCAAATGATTCATCTACGCCACCGTCACTGTGAAGACGAGTCATTGCAAATTCGTGCTCACCAGAAATTGCCACAGAGCCCGCCATGATAATTTGACCTGAACTCAGCTGAACTAATACTTCGGGGGTGTCTTGTGAGTTACTAAATGACGATATCGCTAGCCCATCACCATCGAGTTGTGAATCTAAACTGCCATCTTCGTTAAATCTAATCAGGGCAACATCAGTATTGGTATTGTTTCGAATGACACCGGCAACCGTAATTTGATTATTGGCATTTTCAAATAACGCGGAGCCCTCAGAGTAGACCGAACCAGCGGCTATCACATGGTAACCATCATCACTGAAGGTCGAATCTAAACTACCATTTGAGTTATAGCGAAATACCGCGAAATCGACTTCCGCCTTAGTCGCATCATAGACATTACCCGTACCAATGATTTTGCCATCAGCTTGCAGCGCTAGATCCCAAATATCGTCTTCTTGATTACTGATGTTAGTGACTAACATCCCATCCGTGTCAAAACTAGAATCCATACTTCCATCAGCATTGAAGCGGACTAACGCAATTGAAATTTCTGCGTCAGCGTCCCAGGTACCAGACATTAATACTTTGTCTTCACCATCTAACAGAGCAGCGCTTGGATAAA
The DNA here is from genome assembly GCF_007004765.1 of Aliikangiella marina. Classification (GTDB taxonomy): domain Bacteria; phylum Pseudomonadota; class Gammaproteobacteria; order Enterobacterales; family Kangiellaceae; genus Aliikangiella; species Aliikangiella marina. Next base: position 482,968 of record NZ_VIKR01000002.1, on the reverse strand, counting down.
ATTGAGAATCATCATTAACAAACGCAACAGCAATCCCATTTGTTCCGTAAGAGGTATCGAGTGAGCCATCACTATTTAATCGGATTACCGCGGCGTCACCATAACCATTACCTTCTGACTCGGTGTACCCTGCCAAGATGATTTGACCGTTGCTGAGTAGCATCGCTTCCTGAGCAAAATTAGACGCGCTACCGATATCTAAAGTATAAATACCATCGCCGTCAAAAGTAGTATCCAGACTACCATCGGTATTCAGTCGAACAGCCGCAAAATCATCACCACCGTCTCCTGCAATGATTAACTTGCCATCAGTCTGCTGAATAACTGAATTAGCAAAATCAATACCGCCAGAAACATCGATTTCTGCAGCACCGTCAGTATCGAATGAAGTGTCCAGTGAGCCGTCAGTATTGTATCTGACGACTAAAAAGTCGAAGGAAGTGTTTAGGGTTTGTCCAGCGACAACAAGCTTACCATCAGACTGCTGGACGATACTGAAAGCGGCGTCGTTGGCGCTGAGATTTGTCACAACAATTCCGCCATCGCCAAAGCTGGTATCAAGACTGCCATTGGTATTGTAGCGCCACAAGCCCACTGAGTTTCCAGCACTACCAGCGGTAACAATCTTGCCATCGGCCTGTAATACCGTGGCCTCTGCAAAGCTATTTCCGGAACTCACTAGGTTAGTTCTCAACCAACCGTTATCACCAAAGCTTGAATCTTGTTGAACATCAGCCGAAACGCTGAAACTAGAAATGAATACTGCTAAAACTGCTTTATTCTTCAAAAGGTTAGCCAACTTCCTGTTGGTAAGAATCCTTCTTAACATTACTACTACTCCAATACTGCTTTTACTTCCAGAGCAACCTACCAAAGACACTCCGACTACTGGCGCCGTATTATGCACAAGTTTTAATCAATAAGAAACCTCATTCGCGGCTTTTTCAGCTGCATACAGCCAACTTATTCAAACAGGTTATTTTTAATCGATTTGACCTGAAGTCATTTCCTTATTTCTTGCACAATTGGTTCATTATCCGTGCTTATTTTGGCGGTAATTTATTGGGTAAGTTGAGCAGTTTCTCTCAGAGGTAGAACAATGAGTATTTTTCCAAGCAAAGCTAGCTTAGATAACCGATTAATTGGCATAATTTCCGCTGCAGTGATTATGTCGCTTTCAGCCTGTGGCGGTTCGGGTGATAGTAATAGCCCTAATACAATAGATGAAGAGGTAATCGAGTCTCCACCAGTTACCGAGACGCCTCCGGTTGAAAACCCACCGGAAGACGACAATGATCCTGATGAACCAACTACTACATTAGTTGACGGCACAATTGTCAATACCGCTGCCCTTGTGAGCCTTGGCGAACAGCTTTATAACGATACCAATCTGTCGACACCAGCCGGTCAGTCTTGTGCAAGTTGTCACAGCTTGTCTGCCGGATTTGCAGATCCTAATACGCAAAATCCAACTTCACTCGGCGCAGATGGAATAAGCTTTGGTGGACGCAATTCGCCGACAGCAAGTTATGCCGCCCATATTCCTGCGCCGCAAATCGTTATGCGTACGCCACCGAATGGTGGGAATGCCAATGCAGTAAGAATTGGCGGCCTATTTTGGGATGGTCGAGCAGAATCACTTGAAGAGCAAGCGAAGGGGCCTTTTTTAAACCCTGTTGAAATGGGGAATAGTGACGAGAGTGAAGTGATCGCCAAACTAAGAAATGCCGCTTACGCGGGAGAGTTTGAAGCCTTATTCGGTAACAATATTTTAGATGACGTCGATCGGTCGTACGACTATATTGCAGACGCCATCGCTGCATTTGAGCGAACCGATGTTTTCTCGCCATTCTCTTCTAAATTTGATCAAGTTCAAAATGGGACTGCAAGTTTCACTGCAGCTGAACAACGCGGCGAAAACTTGTTTAACGGCCGCGCCCAATGTGACCGCTGTCATTCGAGCGATGCTGATCAGCCACAAATGTTTTCTAACTTCGAATATGAAAACATTGGCGTTCCTTCCAATCCTTTACTGCCAGCAGTAATGAGCGACCCAAGTTTCGTCGATAATGGGCTTGGCGATATTACGGGCAACAATCGCGACAATGGGCGGTTTAGAACTTCAAGTCTCCGCAACGTTGCGATCACCCCACCCTATATGCACAACGGCGTATTCAATACACTAAGAGAAGTTATCGACTTTTATAACACGCGAGACACGAGCTTCAACCAGTTACCAGAAGTCGCTGAAAACGTCGACCAAGGCGGTAACATTGGTGAGCTTGGTTTGAACGAAAACGAGATAAACGACCTCATCGCTTTTCTGGAAACCCTGACTGATCAGTAGAACACTGAGTTTGGCCGAGAGAGCTTACTACTCAACTGATACTCAATTACTGCTCAGACACTAGTCTTGGTAATCAAATTTATAACCAGCACCATAAACCGATTGAATGGCGTTATCATTAACGCCAATATCGCTTAGTTTACGACGGATTTTTTTTATGTGACTATCAATGGTACGGTCGCTGACAATATGTCGGTCTTCATAGATTGCGTTCATTAGTTGAGCTCGCGAAAAAATTTGTCCTTTCCTGCGATACATCGCTTCAATTAAGCTAAACTCAACTTTCGTTAACTCGGTCTCATGAGATTGAAATTTTACTTTAAATGTCGACTTATCTAGTGTTAATTGCTCAACGTCCTCCGTTATTGGCGAGGTAAACCGTCGCATAACAGCTTTTACGCGAGCAACCACTTCTCTCGGACTAAACGGTTTACAGATATAGTCATCCGCCCCAACTTCTAAACCAATTAACCGATCGATTTCCTCAACTTTCGCCGTCACCATGATTATCGGCAGATTTGACGATTGCCTGACGGTTTTACAAATTTCTATCCCATCTTTTCCTGGTAGCATTAAATCTAAAAGAATCAAATCACAACGATTATTTTCTAGCCAATGCTCAACCGCATCGCCGCGATGAATCATATGAGTATCAAAAGACGACTGCTTTAAATAATCAGACAGTAACTCAGCAATTTTAATCTCATCTTCTACAATTAGTATTTTCTTTCCGGACATGCTTTCAAAAACTAGCTGTTATTTTGACTTGGACTGGTGCGGGAAACGTATTATCATTTTTACCCCTCCCAGTTCTGAATGTATTGCTTTAATGCTTCCTTGATGGGCACTAACAATACTCTTGACTATTGATAAGCCTAACCCAGAACCGCCAGTATTTCTACTACGCGAAGAGTCGACTCGATAAAGACGCTCAAATAACAACGCAAGTGACTCATCACTGACTCCAGGTTCCGAATCAAACCACTCTATTTCGAGTGCGTCTTGGCGCACATGGTAATCGATTCCAATCTTTCCATGTGTCGCGGTATAGGCGAGACTATTATTCAGTAAGTTTAAAAATAACTGGAGCAATCGATGGCTGTCACCATTAACTATTATTGGTTCATTGGGTTGGTGATGTTTAACTTGAATGTGACTCTGAGCGATCTTTTCTCGTTTTAATTCCAACGCCTTATTAACAATCGATACCAGATCAACGCGAGTAAATTGATAACTCATTGCACCACTATCTGAAAGTGAAAGCTCATGCAAATCGTTGATTAACAAGCTAAGTCGCTTCACCTCTTGATACAAAGAGTCGATCGACGCTTGATTAAACGGCCTTATACCATCTTGAAGTGCCTCAATCTCACCCTGCAAAATAGCCACCGGGGTTCTCAGCTCATGAGAGATATCGGCTATCCACTGCTGACGGGACTGGAGGTTATCGCGAAGCGTTCTCGACAGAAGGTTAAAGTCTCGACCAAGCTGGCCAATCTCATCTTCAGATTTGACGGCAAGTTGCGTTTCCAGTTCTCCATGGGTCATTTTATTAGCAGCTTCTCTTAACCTGAGGATAGGTGCAACCAGCGCGCGCGACAAAATGAGCGCAATAAAAGCAGATACGAGAATAACCGATAAAACTGTGACCAATAAGTTATCATTAAGCTTATCGACAAAAAGTTGATCAAGCTCTGAGGTTATCTCCTTCGTTTTAACAAACCCCAGCTTGCCAACAAGTTGCCCGTCAGTTCGGATATCTATCCAAGCAATTTCTTCAGTTGGGCGAATTCGCCCAACCACTAGACTTCCAGTGGCATCAGCAAGTAAAACTTTATGTCCAGGTCTCAATGGTGGAGGCCTGTTTCCTTGCGGCCCTCCCAGTCGTTCTGCTTGGTTTCTTAGCGGCACCCCTCGCATTTTTTTATCGGGTCGCATTGCATCATAGTGTCTTGGTTTTTTTCTTTGTTGTTGGAGTTTAGGAGGCAGAGACTGCTCATCAATGATGTATTTTTCCATTAACACTCGCCAGCTTTCATTGCGACGCCCTCGCAACCAATTCCAATTACCATTTTGAGAATATTGCTGCGCTAATTCTTGCGCCATTGGGGTTAATTTTTCTAACCGAGTCGCATCAAGATAATCTTTGAAACTCTGACTGAATGAAAAACTAATCAGCACAAAAATGCCGCCAATCACCAACAGATTAGCGAGAATCATCGCCGCAAATAATTTGTGCCTTATTTTTAACGACATTAATTTTCCGTATAACTTTGACACTTTTGGAGACTTCTTATCTTTATAAACACTATTCCTGAAGTTCCCTGAGTATCACAGACAAATGTGCAAACATTATGGAAAATTTTCATGGTGCGCGACACTTCTCAGCTAAAATGGATTAATCGTGTAGCCCTGCTGTTGCAAAACCGCGTGCGCCGTCATTGCCGATAGAGCCATTTCAACTCCGTCTAATAACTGTTCGTTGTTTATCTCGTAGTAAGCTGCAGATTGACCACAAATCATCAATCTCACTTGGTTTCGCATCAACTCTTGCAACAGCATCTGGTTTGGATTGGCGACAGAGAACTTTTGTCTAAAAAATTTATCTTTCAAAACACCATAACTTGCCTTGCCGTGCACAATTAAAGCTAAACGGATATTCTCAGCTTTGATCCCTGCTGCAACATGCATATTCAAAAAGCGTGCAAGTGATTCGAATTTTCGATTAACTTGGTTAACATCACCCAAATCGGCAACATCAAAAGCGACCTTAAAATGTTGCTCCTGCGAAATAGGATTTGATTGCGTGACTTGCGCATGCGGACCATAATTTTTTATCAACGGCCCAGGTGAAAATTTTTTTGGCTCGGCAACTATTGGGTAAGCCATGAGTAAAAACAGTAAACAGAAAATAGTTTTCATTAAGTTTCTCGCTCTTGATGCTTTTAATGGTCAATCGCCCAATATGGCTTGTCGCCAAAGTATTGAGCAAGATAATCGACCAAGCTTCTCACGCGATGTGAAAGATGCCTAGTCTGAGGGTAAAGTGCGTAACCGGAAATTTCATTATCAACAATGCGATCACACATTATGGGAATTAATTGCTGTTGTCGAACAGCCTTATAGCAAATAAAGTCAGGAGTCATGATTAATCCTTGCCCGTCAATGGCTTGTTGACACAAAAAATCACCATTATTTGCGCTGACAATCGCTGGAACATCGATATGAATTTTATTCCCATCGGTACCTTTAAAAATCCATTTTTCTCGGCCGCCAGTATACTTTACTCTCACATGCCCGTTCATCAAATCCTCGGGCGACTGAGGCATACCATACTTTTTTAAGTACCCAGGGCTGGCACTCAGAATACTGCAGCTGGTTATTAATTTCTTGGCGATCAGTGAGGAGTCTTCCAACTCTCCTATTCTGATCGCTAAATCAAATCCCTCTTGAATTAAATCGACTTTTCGATCATTAAAGTCGACATCAAAATATATCTCTGGATGTATTTCATTAAACTTTCTTAGCGCTTGACTTAAATGGGACAAGCCAAAAGATAGTGGCGCGGCAATTTTAATTCTGCCGGCGAGCGCACAGTGTTCATTTTTAATACTTGACTCTATTTCAGCAAGATCATCAATTATCCTTAAGCACTGCTCATAATAACTTTTGCCTGACTCAGTCAAGGTTTGGCTGCGCGTCGTGCGGGTAAGCAATGTCACACCCAGCCTTTTCTCAAGCTCACTTAGTCGTCGACTCACCGCTGATTTAACGGTGTCCATTTGTTCTGCAGCCTTGGTGATGCTACCTGCATCAACGATCCTGATAAAGGTCTGCATTTCATCAAACTGATTCATATTTCTTCTCTATTTCAGGCGAGTTCTCTATTTCAGACGAGCGGTCGTCCTATCCACTCAGTTTACTGACCGATTAACACGGTTTAGACTCATCGCTTCATTGTTCACAAATAAAGAACAATAAGTTCGATAATAGCCTGTTTTTCATTTTTCTCGCAACTGTAAAATGGATACCAGTTAAACATAAACCACTTACTTCTTAGGAGACTATTATGAAACTCATTGAAAACTATGGCAATTTAGTTGGCCGAATCTTAATTAGCGTTATCTTTCTAATGGCTGGAATTAGCAAACTTGGTGCAGGTTACGAAGGCACACAAGGCTATATGGAAGCGATGGGAGTTCCCGGTCAATTGTTACCGCTGGTTATTATTACTGAAATCGTCGGCGCGATAGCCATTATCGTTGGTTTTAAAACACGCCTCGTTGCTTTTTTATTGGCAGGCTTCAGCTTAGTTTCAGCGGTGCTATTCCACTTAAATTTTGCAGACCAAACACAGTCCATCATGTTTATGAAAAACGTGGCTATTGCCGGTGGTTTTCTATTTTTGGTCGTAAATGGTGCAGGTTACGTATCTATTGATGAAGGTATGCCAAAAAACGAATCTGCAGCGTAAACCATTAATTACAGGCTGCTGATTAAAGTAGCCTGCTTGATGAAACCAAGGTCAGGTACAAAAAGACTTTCACACACCCAATTAGAGTATTAATCATGGCTAATAATGCAATTTTACAAATCAATTCCAGTGGCCGAAAAGAAGGCTCCTTAACTCGTCAACTCTCTGATCTAGTCGTAAAAGCTTTGCGCAGTGAAAATGAGGCGCTCAGTCTCAATCAGCGTGACCTTTCAACAGGCTTACCATTTGTCGATGAAAGTTGGATTGGGGCGAACTTTACAGCGCCTGAAGAGAGAGACGAACAACACAAGGCTACTTTAAGCTTTTCCGATTCACTGGTCAAAGAACTCCAGGATGCCGATCACCTCATTATCGCATCGCCAATATACAACTTTAGTGTCCCGGCAGTTTTAAAAGCGTGGATCGACATGATAGCAAGAGCAAGATTAACTTTCCGATATACCGAAAACGGACCTGAAGGGTTATTAAAGGGCAAAAAAGCCTATCTTGTCATGGCTTCAGGTGGCGTACCAATTGGAAGTGAAGTTGATTTTGCCTCCCGCTACTTATTGCAAGTAATGAAATTCGTTGGCATTGAAGATGTCACTGTACTTGATGCTTCTCAGTTTGATTTAGCTGCTGACAATGTGCTTGAGCAAGTTCGCGACCAAGTTAACCAAGCAGCTGTTGCATAATCAACGGAGTAAAAAATGTCCTCAATTAGAGAAGTTAAGCAAGTATTCAACGGTTTAAAAGCATCAGACGGTGACGGAGTCCAATTAACTCGCATCATTGGGACACCTTATATTGATATGCTCGACCCATTTTTATTGCTCGATGCATTTGGCTCCGACAAACCACAAGACTACATTGGTGGATTTCCGGCTCACCCTCATCGCGGTTTTGAGACAGTTACCTATATGCTAGAAGGAAAAATGCGACACAAAGATAGCGCCGGTAACGAGGGTATAATAGAAACTGGCGGTGTTCAGTGGATGACTGCCGGCAAAGGGATTATCCATTCAGAAATGCCTGAACAAATCGATGGCATGTTAGCGGGCTTTCAGCTCTGGGTGAACTTGCCGGCTTCACATAAGATGAGCGCTCCAAAGTATCAAGAAAAAACAGCAGCAGAAATTCCCGTTGAAAACCGCTCGAATGGAACGTCAATTAAAGTGATCGCCGGAGCGACCAGTCAGGGCACTCAAGGAATTATCGTCAATGATTTTGTCTCGCCCACTTATTGGGATGTTTCACTAGAAGCAGAACAAGCGCTGAACGAGGCGGTTAACCCGCATCACAATGCATTTGTTTATCTAATGCAAGGATCAATTGAAATTGGCGATACAGCTCAAATTATCGAGCCTGGTCAGATTGCAATATTAGATTTCGCTGAAGTTATCAAAGTGTCAGCTAGAGAGGATTCTCGATTTTTAGTGATTGCAGGAAAACCACTTAACGAACCAGTCGCCAGAGGCGGACCGTTTGTTATGAATACTCGAGAAGAGCTCAATCAAGCTTACTTGGATTATCAGTCAGGCAATTTTATTTAATCATTCAAGAGAAGATAACAAGCGCTTCTCACACTCTCTGAACGAGCGGATAGATAGGTACCGCATCAACATTTTAAACTAGGAAAAAGTTATGGGTTTATTAGTAGACGGTCAATGGCAAGACAAATGGTACGACACTAAGTCGACCAATGGAAAATTTGTTCGCAGTGAAGCACAATTTCGTAATTGGGTCACCAAAGATGGTTCAGCAGGCCCTTCAGGTAAAGCCGGTTTTAAAGCCGAAAAAGGTCGCTATCACTTGTATGTATCCCACGCATGTCCTTGGGCCAATCGAACAATGATCTTTCGAAAGCTCAAAGGTCTCGAAGATTTTATTAGCGTTTCGGTTGTGGATTATTTAATGGTTGAAAATGGCTGGGAGTTTAAAGCAGAGTCGGGGTGTAGTGATGATCTGTTCGGCTTTGAATTCATGCACCAAGTCTACACTAAGGCTGACCCAAATTATTCTGGACGAGTAACCGTTCCGGTGCTTTGGGACAAACACAACAATACTATTGTGAGTAATGAGTCGTCTGAAATTATTCGAATGCTAAATTCCGCATTTGACGATATTGGCGCCAAACCAGGCGATTATTACCCGGCGAACTTAAGAGAAGCAATCGATACACTCAACACGCGTATCTACTCTGAAGTCAATAACGGCGTCTATAAATCTGGATTTGCGACTTCGCAAGAGGCCTATGAAGAAAATGTTATTAAGCTTTTCGAAGCGCTTGATTGGTTGGAATCAATTCTCCAAGAAAAACGATACTTAACAGGTGATACACTCACCGAAGCGGATATTAGATTATTCACAACCTTGGTAAGATTTGATCCCGTTTATGTTGGCCACTTTAAATGTAACATCAAACGAATCGCCGATTACCCGAATCTATTTGGGTATGTCAGAGATATCTATCAACAACCGGGGGTTGCAGATACGATTAATATGGAGCACATCAAAAAACATTACTACATGAGCCATACGATGATTAACCCAACTCAAGTAGTACCAACGGGGCCCGATATCGATTATGCCGCGCCACATGACAGGGCAAGCTAAAACGTAGACGTTGCTTGCTAATTTAAAATGTCGCGGAAAGTACATTTTCCGCGACAACTTCGAATGGTTCTTCGTACATCGATTGGTATTCTACCAGCACGCTCAAGTCGCCCTCGTCTGTGCCTTGCCAATCGATAACCAACAATACTTGCTCATCACCGGGTTCGATAACACTATTCGAATCTAAATCGACGGAAGTTTGAATTAACCTGGAAAAGCCAATCGAACTTAACGCAGACTTCCAATCGTTAAACGGCTTCCCGCCTGCCGACGGTAATAGGCTCACATTTTTCACAATTGCCGGCCCTAAGCCTCGGTTAACGATACTCAGCTGTAAGGTGGTCGTCTGATTGGAACCATCCTCAGCTTGAGTGATATTAAAAGTCTTGCTCATAATTAATATCGGCTTAACAGATAGTCGATTGTGAGTTCTTGTTTCACTACCTTCCCAAACGGCTATCGCAACCGATAACAAAGCAATAAAAGTGGCGATGATGCCGAGATAAAGCTCGATATTAAATTCTTTTTTTTCAGTCATCGTTGTTGACGCTATTAACCAACTCTTTTTGACCGGTCCGATTGAAGCAACCCCATTTCACCAACCCCGCAAGGATTTAGTTGTGCTTAATCAGATAGGACGCTGAGAACCATAAATTAGTTGGCAAATGTATGAATATAATAAACTTTAAAGCAGTCTCTTCTGATGAACTCACCGATATTCTCGTTTATTATTGCTCTCAGTATTTCACTAACCGACTATGACCGCTTAGCTTGATGACCGATTTATTTTCCCTGCAGAGACCAGAAATTGAAGAAATTTATCCCGAAGTATGGGTCCTCGCAAACTATGTAAAAACGATTCCTTTAATTGAAAAAATACAGACGATAGATGCTTCTGCACCTTTTAGACAAATGATGACGCCGATGGGCTATCTCACTCAAGTGTCAATGACAAATTGCGGCAACTGGGGATGGGTATCAGATCAATCGGGCTATCGCTACGAAGCGCACGATCCGCTCACCGAGCAAGCATGGCCCAACATGCCTAAAATATTTCAGAAGCTCGCTACCCGAGCCGCCGACGCAGTCGGTTTTGCTGACTTTATTCCGGATGCCTGTTTAATAAACCGTTACGACATAGGCAATAAAATGGGCGCTCATAAAGACAAAGATGAATCAGACTTTCGCTGGCCGATTGTTTCTGTCTCGATAGGCCTTTCTACCGAGTTTCAAATTTACGGAAAAGCTCGGCGCGGTAAGCCTATCAATTACCAGTTACACGATGGTGATGTTATGGTGTGGGGCGGCGAATCTCGACTAATTTATCATGGTGTTAAAACTGTCAAAGCCGATAAACAAAACCTCAGTAATCACTACCGCTACAACCTCACATTTCGTAAAGCTAAGTGACACGTAGAGAACTGTCCGCGACAAACTGATAAAGTTTTTGACCACTCTCATGATACTTTTTTTCAAATAGTGTCATTGGCTCAGCAACTTCAAGCTCGTCAACCGAATAGGCTTGGCCACTAACTGTTTGCCAGGCTAATGAAAACTCATCAAGGTAAATTTTCCAGTTAGAACGCAGCTCCGTATAACAAGACAAATTTGGTAACAAGCCGAAAACAGGATGTCCATGCCAACGCCGTTTAAAGTGCTCGGACTTGGGCCAAGGGTTCGGGTACAAGATAAAGTGTTTGGCAAAGCTTATGCTATCCCGCTCACACAAGCGCCAAATATCCTCACAATTCGCTCTAATCAAAATGCAGTTTTCAGGAATTGCCACTTGATCGTCCCTTCTATTTAAACGCTTATATGATTGGTCAATACCGATCACTAAAGTATCAGGGTATTTGTTCGCTAAGTGAATTGAACTAGCGCCGGTACCGCAACAGGAATCTAAAATAAGAAATTCGTGTGCAATATCAGCAATCGCTTTTTGCATTTGGCGGTAAGCTTCTAAGTTATGTGTTTGAATGGGTTTACGGTAGTCCGAGCGTAAATGCTTTGCGACAAGCTCAGTGAGGTTCTCGTGAATACCTTGTTGGTTGGAAACAACTGAACGAGAATCATATTGAAATTTTTTCATTTTAAAATTAGCTTTATCCGATGAAGGGCACGCCGTCTAAATCGTTTAGTGACATTTTAATATTAAAACGCTCAATCAATCGCCTAAAAAGGAAGCCAATCACTGCGTTACTACCACTAAAATTTGATCATCATTATCTTTGCTGGGTAATTTTATCCTCTCCAGCGAGATTAGTCATGCTAAGTGAATTACATTTACTCCGATTGTTGCTAAACTTCCACAATGTGTATTCTATTCACCGCAGTTTCTCAACACCCTGAGTACCCTCTAATCATCTGTGCGAATCGAGATGAGTTTCATTCACGTCCGACGCAAAGGGCTGCACCGTGGTTAGAGCCCTCTCCAGTTTTGGCCGGCAAAGATTTAATCGCAGGAGGAACTTGGCTCGGCATCAATCACATGGGCGGTTTTGCCGCAATTACTAACCTTCGAGTAGGTCGCTCTCAGTTGACCGATAAACGCTCAAGAGGCGAACTACCAATAAAATTTCTTTCTGAGCCAGAAGAAAGTTTTACCCATTGGTTACATCATGCCGCCGATGATTATAATCCTTTTAATCTCGTCTATGGCTCTGCTCAGGCGCTGTATTGTTTCAACAGCATGACCAAAACAACCAAGCCATTATCTGCGGGTTTTCACTCTGTATCGAACGGCAATATGGATGATATTTGGCCAAAAATGGCCAAAGGTCAACAAGCCCTAGAGAATGCGATTAGTGAACAGCAACTACCGAGTTTTGCAGGATTACAGCAGCTTCTACGCGATCAAACCAAAGCCAAAGATAGCCAACTCCCCGATACGGGTATTTCCTACGAATGGGAAAAAAAGCTCTCGTCTATTTTTATCCAAAATAGCGACTATGGCACTCGATCAAGCACCATCCTTCTCTATCATGTAAGCGGGAACATTGAATTTTACGAACAAAATTATAAGAGCGATGGCTCTACTCAAAATGAGAGCCACTATAAACTCAAAAATGGGGCGTTTGAAAAGCGAGATTTACCGAAGAAAGCATGACAATCGATAATGGTGAATTAGTTAGAGCCAGTGTTTAAATCAACTATCGAGTACTTTCTGGATTCCAGCTTCAATTAACCTTGGCTTGGTTAATAGTTCAAACTTTTTAGCTCCGCGTGCATCGACATAAGTATCAGTGAACGTCATTTTTGTTTTTACTAATACTTCGACACTGTCATCTAGATGGACAACATGCACACTAAGGCTCGTTAAAATCAGACCGATCAAGAATATCAGCCCTACAATTATTTTCTTCATTTTAAGTTATTCTGTTTGTTGATATCCCTACTTATAAGTGTAGATCAACAATTATTTTCTCTGACACTCAAAATCACCGTTAACAGCGGTAAAATTCACACAATCGTTAATTTTTGCGCGTTAGTTTGCAAAATTAGCCGTCAACTACAAACACGCAAGCAAGAAACTCGCAATTATCTCAATATGAGCTTATGGTTAATAAGCGTTCAATCATTTACAGACTTTGTGAGGTGTATGTATGAATAGTTACCCGACAATTGAAGACAGAATCATTGATGATGGTCGACTTAGCGACTGGCTGGAAAAACAAATTCTAGAGACCAGGGATTTAGACTTAAGCCAGACAGTTGAGGACGTTAAGAAACTTCAAGTAATTCTCAATAAGAGAATGGACCGACGCATAAAAGAACGCAAAACATTTAAGACTCAAGTCAATCTGACCGCGATTAGTTTTGACGACTAAATCAGTCCAAACCTAGATAAAAGCTCGGTATGTCACACATTTGCGAAGAATTATCGCTCGAATAAATTAAGCAGACATTTTTTCATCAAAAAAATCATCTAACTGCAAGTTTTGTTCGATCTCAGATACTTTAACGAAAACATTCAGATCATAGAGCGCTTCGGCTTCGGTAAAGAATGGACCTATAAGGTCACATTCGCGAGTCCGATAGAAATAACCATCGTCGCTGACAACCAGTCGATTAGTTCGAGTAAATTGATATCCCATCGCTGGTTCACCAGCTCGTAATTTAATATTCATGACCACTTCCCTTTTTATCTTGCTTCCCAGCCACTTTAGGCAGGGGGAATACTATAGACTTGTCGAAAGGAGATCATTCAGCCAATTTCACTACCGTTTGTGCGAAATCTCTTAAAATATTGCAAGCTTCTTCCCATATTCCTTTGACTTATAAACAATCAATATTCCAAGGAAAAGTCTTCATTAAGGATATTAATAAGTAGATATTAAGAAGCCGATATCAATAACTAGACCTTATAAATCGGACATCCACAATTCATTTAAAAGCCCAACTCAGCTGAAATTTTGGTTAGAGTGAGACTACAGTTAATGAGTGTGCTTACGAGAGGCTCGATGACTCATTTTAATTTCTGAAGAAATTGATACATTGTCAGTTTCAATTCTTGGTAGGGAGTCGACATAAACTGAATTAGTCGCAATTTGGCGGACTTTGATGAGTGAATCACAAGCTAGTTCAATGCAACGATGTAAAGGTTGTCTCCTCGCTTGATAACAAGTCCCCCCGCCAACAGAAACTGTCACCGCACTACTGCCTCGTGAAGCTTTGTTTTCAATCGTTAAGTTTTCGATACCGCAACGAATTCTCTCAGCAACCAAACTTGCTCCCGAGCGGCCCGTATCTGGTAACATTAAAATAAACCCTTCTTTCTGAAAACGCCCAACAAAATCCGCAGGCCGAAAAATTGACTCGTTAAGCTTATTCGATATTTTTACCAAACATTCATTCGCTAGCGACTCCCCGTAATAATCTCGATATAATGAATAATCATCAATATCGACAATTAACACGCTTACTGGCAGTCTTTGTCTTGCCATAATGGCCCATTGTTGAAGCGCGCGTTCAAAAAAATATTGCGGCGTGTAAACCCTTGAAAATTCGTCATAGTGAGGCGTTACAATAGATAAATTACCATGGGCGAAGACGACTTCTTGCATGGCGATATATCGCTCCATTACTTTGAGTTTTGCCAATAATACTTCTGGATTAATGGGTTTAACCAAATAGTCATCAGCGCCTACCCTAAATCCCTTCACCACGTCGATGGTATTGTCTCGACTGGTCATAAATATAATGGGGATCCAAGAATCGGCAAGAAGCTCTCGTATAATAGTTACAGTCTCATAACCGCTTAGACCCGGCATTTCGATATCGCATAGAATCAAGTCGACCGACGATTTTTCTAAAAACTGTAACGCCGCTTCACCCGAAAAAACCATTTCGATTGAATGCCCTGCCGCTTCGATATTTCGCGCCAATTGGAATTGGTGGGTAGGACTATCATCGATGAGCAGGATATCCATGATATTTTTCCGTGTTTAAGATTTCGCTCCAAAGTAAATTAAAAACCAATAAAAAGAAAAACATCATCTCTATTTAGTAATTTCGTCCCCTAATTTTAAAACTCACTATGAGCAACAAATATCATTCGTTTTTTTCGCTCGACACTTTCGAGGCTTCGTTGAGCGCGGTAAAGCTCAAATTAAATTTATTGAGTAACTGTTTGAGACGATGAGAGTCATTATTCGACTTTTTATTCGTTCTCGACACGTTAAAAAGCTTTCTACCTGCCTCGGCCATTGATGAAGATTTACTGCAAACCTCATATAGCCCCAATAATTGATAGTACTCATATAAATCAAACTCGCGAGCTTGTTCACCAAGCAGTTTTTCTGCAAGTCGTTGAGGGGAGTTTCGACCATCACCAATGCCATTCCAGGCAATTTCCAACCTTTCAATCTCATCATCAACGAGTAACTCCGAGATACGCCCACCTTCTGCTAATGTCGCCATTCGGATAACGCTTGAATTTAAGTCTCGAAAGTTGGCACTCCAAACTGCCGATGGTGAAGTCGCATACTTTAGATACTTTTTACGTGCTGCTTTGTTAAAGCTCACTTGATGACCGGCCTTTCGTGAAAACCTTTGTAGCTCAAAATCAAGGTTGGGCTCTAAATCTTCAATTCGATCTTTTAAAGAGGGCAATTGATAGCTCCAAAGATTGATTCGAGCGAGTAAATCTTCGCGAAACTTTCCTTCAGAAACCATTCGATTCATATTTTTATTGGCTCCAGCAACCAACTGAAAATCAGATTCGACTTCTTTATCTGCTCCAAGCGGCAAATATTGTTTTTCTTCAATCGCCCGCAATAGCATCGCCTGCTCGTCTAAACCGAGCTCCGCAATTTCATCTAAAAATAGCAACCCGCCATCTGCTTCTTTAAGTAAACCGTTTCTTGCATCTACCGCTCCAGTAAACGCGCCTTTACGATGACCAAACAAGGCTGACATTGCATTGTCTCCCAATAAGGTGGCACAGTTTACGACGACTAAGTTGCCAGCAATTTGGCCTCGCTGCTTTTTGAGTTCATAAATACGTTTAACTAGTTGGGTTTTTCCTGCGCCAGTCGCTCCGGTAATCAGCATAGGCTCTTGTGAAAGTATAGAAACCTTTTCTAGTTGCTCGATAAGATGATTAAATTTTTGGTTGCGTGTTTCTATCCCGCCCTTTAGAAAGTCAACACCGGCAACGCTTTCCTGATAAAATCGAGAAGCAATTTGGTCGTATTTGGATAAATCCAAATCGATGATCTGATATTTTCCTACGGTGGGATTTTCTTTGTTACCCGGTGAGGTTTGAAAAAGCTTGCCCGGCAGGTAGTGAGTCTCAGTTAACAGGTACAGACAAATTTGAGCAACATGGGTTCCGGTTGTGATGTGAATTAGGTACTCCTCTTCATCAGGATTAAATTGGTACTCCTGACTAAAATCAAATAATGAACTGTAAACCGCTTCAAAATCCCAAGGGTCTTCAAAGGATAATTCAAACAATAGCACTTCGGTTTCAGGCGAGATAACCCCAATATCACCTTTCACTTGCTCTGCTAGTTTTCGGAAATTACCTTCGTACAATAAAACAAGTCGATCGACAATCAAATCATCTTGCTGACAAAGCGAAACATTGGGCCGCCATTTATCCCAGCGCTTAGCATTTCGGCCGCGCCGATCTAGGTTGGTACCCAATATACTAATCACCGTTTTCTTCACAAACCCTCCTAAAGCATATAGATAGATAACTATCTTTTTAGATAGATTATTTCATTACCCTTTCTCACTGTCAAATACTGAGAGAAACGCATTTAATTTTTTTTGCTATTAAATTCAATAAGATAGATAGACAACAGCTATTTTATTGAAAAACTGGCACGCCCTTCGCTATAGACGGATTAACTAATTTGCTGATTGCAGAATTTAAGGAAATGCAATGAACGAAAAAATAATCAACTTTGAAGTGATGGAAACTCAAGGTGTTCCGGTTAAATCCTGGACTAAAGGCGTAGTTTTCGAAGACAAAGCCAAAGCTCAATTAAGAAATATTGCGGGCTTACCTTTTATTCATAAATGGGTTGCGGCGATGCCAGACGTTCATTTAGGTAAAGGGGCAACAATCGGTAGCGTTGTACCAACCGTGGGCGCAGTCATTCCTGCGGCGGTTGGCGTGGATATTGGATGCGGCATGATGGCGGCTAAAACAAGCCTAAAAGCGGCTCAATTACCCGATAACTTAGCGCCAATGCGAAGTGCGATTGAAGCTGCAGTGCCACACGGAAGATCTCCGAGAGCTCGACGTGGACGTGACAAAGGATCTTGGAATGATATTCCAAAGGATGTCGCGACTGCGTGGCTGAACCTTAAGGATAACTTTAATGTGTTGTGTGATAAACATGCGGTATTAAAGAATACCAACAACATCGCGCATCTTGGTACGCTCGGCACAGGTAATCACTTTATTGAAGTTTGTCTCGACGAAAATGACCAAGTTTGGATCATGCTTCATAGCGGATCTCGCGGAGTCGGGAATCGCATCGGTACTCACTTTATCGAAATGGCGAAAAAAGATATGCAGAAGTGGCATATCAACTTGCCTGATAAAGATTTGGCTTATCTAGCGGAGGGGACCGATCACTTTAACGATTACGTCGAAGCGGTTGAATGGGCGCAAGGATTCGCTCGTTTAAATAGAGAAGTGATGATGAATCGAGTAATCGGCGCCGTTAAGTCGGTAATGAATATCGATTTCGATGCAAAGGTAGAAGCGGTGAATTGTCACCATAACTATATTTCGCGGGAACATCATTTTGGAAAAGATGTGCTAGTTACTCGAAAAGGAGCGGTGAGAGCCAGGGAAGGTGAAATGGGGATCATTCCCGGAAGTATGGGGGCACGATCTTTCATTGTGAGAGGACTAGGAAATGCCGATAGTTTTTGTAGTTGTAGTCATGGTGCAGGACGCGTTATGTCAAGAACACAGGCGAAAAAGTTGGTTTCTATGGATGAACATCTACAAGCAACAGAAGGGGTTGAATGTAGAAAAGACAAGGATGTTATCGATGAAACGCCTTCAGCTTACAAAGACATCGATAAAGTGATGGCAGCGCAAAGTGATTTAGTCGAGGTGGTTTATACCTTGAAACAAGTTGTTTGTGTGAAAGGATAAAACAAGTGCTAGATGCTAAGCGCTAAAAAAGGAAAAACCCCTCCTCCATTGGAGGGGAAATTGACGAAAATGAAAAAAGAATTTTTAACAATTAATGGCTCACAAGGTGAAGGTGGTGGTCAAATTCTCCGTACATCTTTGTCTTTGTCCATGTGTTTAGGTGTACCGATACGAATTGAAAACATTCGTGCAGGACGCCAAAAACCGGGGCTATTACGACAACACCTAACTTGTGTACGGGCTGCACAAGAAATTTGTGATGCTACGGTTGAGGGAGATGAACTGCGGTCAAACACTGTCGAGTTCATTCCAAGAAAAGTGAAACAAGGTAACTATCGATTTTCGATAGGTACTGCAGGGAGTACGACTTTAGTTTTCCAAACGATATTACCGGCGTTGTTACTAGCGGATGATATTTCAGAAGTACAACTTGAAGGTGGAACGCATAACCAATCAGCACCGAGTTATGAATTTATAAAAGATTGCTTTTTAAAGTCAGTCGAAATGTTAGGTGTTAATGTTGAACATGAACTGCATAGATATGGTTTTTATCCTAACGGCGGTGGTAACTGGCAAGCAAAAATACACCCGGCAAAAATAGGTGAGCGATTAAAACTATTGGAAAGAGGTGAACCAGTGGCAAGGAGTGCCACAACTTTTACTGCGAAAATACCGCAACATGTGAGTCGCAGGGAATTGAATCAGGTAGTAAAGAAATTACGATGGAACTTGAACGATTTGCAAGCAATTGAAGTTGACTCATTCGGCCCTGGTAACATTGTCTCACTGCAAGCCGCATATGCGAACAGCATTGAACAATGTGAATCAGTGGCGCAGTGGAATGTACGAGCAGAAAAAGTCGCCGACAAAGCCATAAAACAGCTGCAACGGTTCGTTAATTCCAAAGCGGTTGTTGGTGAATATTTAGCGGATCAACTTTTATTACCAATGGTTTTGTTGACTGGTGGAAGCTTTGTGACATACGAACTTAGCCAACATGTAAGAACCAATATTGATGTAATTAATCAGTTTGTTAGCTCAGCAATAACCATTGAAGAAATTGATGAATGCACTAATAAAATTATAGTAAAGGGCCTGAACTTGGCATCTCGATGAGACAGATAGTCAGGCCAAAATAGGAAGAATGTGATGCACGGAAATTATAGAGTTAAATTTAATCGTCGTGCGCTCGTGATAACTGTGAACCATTTTGGTTCCATTAAAGGGAGGCTATCACGGGAAACAAAAGAGTTTAGAACAAGGTAACTAACTTAGCGGTTCTGGCTATTGTTTGTAAGATAACAAGCCAGTCTGGCACAGCAGGTATACCGACCTGTGTACCAAGTGAACTTATCAGTCTGAACGCCCCTTTGGATAATGTAGCTCAATCGGGTAGAGCAACTGACTCATAATCAGTGGGTTGTCGGTTCGATTCCGACCATAATCACCAATCCGACTGTAAATCGGACGCCCTTTTAAGGCGTGTTTAGGTAAAGCCGAGAGGCTGGGGTTCGACTCCCCTGTTATAAATCCCAGGGCTTCTGGTAAACAAAAATTTATTACTATCGATTCCTTGAGAAAAGATAAAAATAAATGAGTCGTTTGCCCGTTATTAACGACCATGGTTTATGGGTCGGATAATTGCGAGAAGACCAACAAGACTTTGTTTTCAATAAAAGGCATTGCACTATTAGCCAACGATTAAAAACTCTGTCCGCTGTTAGTCAGCTCCCTTTTATCCTAAATAAATAATGCCAATTTTTAGCAGGGAGCCCACCAATAATTGCTCATGGAGAGCATAAAGCAGTTCCTAAAAGGAGAGTTCAATGTTAGGACTAAAGAAAATTAATGTAGCGGACAACGAACGAGTATTGATGTTTCGTCAAAACCGCTTAGAACAGGTATTACAGCCAGGCGAGCATAAACTGTTCGACTGGAAGGGCGAGCTAGCGTTTACTCATTATGATATTACTAAACCTGAGCTTACCCATCACTTAGGAAGGTTCTTGATTACAGCTTACCAGGAGTTATTAGGTGATGAAGTGGTCAGCTTTGATTTAAAAGACAGCCAAATTGGTTTAGTTTACTTTGATGGTAAATTGGTTAATATCTTAGCGCCAAACAGCTTTCGTATGTACTGGAGTAAAGCAGTTAACATTGAAGTTAAAGTATTAGATATTTCTGAGAACTACACGGTACCAAAAGCGTTGCTAGCACAGCTAGTTCGCAATAAAGGGACTGTTATTTACCAGGTCGGGTTAAATTCTGTGTACTACATTGAAGTGCCCGATAACCACGTTGGTTTGCTGAAAGTTAACGGTAAACTTGAAAAACTATTAAAGCCTGGTAACTACGGTTACTGGCGTTTTAATCGCAATATTGAAGTTAACCGTCTCGATTGTCGCTTGCAGAATTTGGAAGTTAGCGGTCAAGAAATCTTGACTAAAGACCGAGTAAGCTTGCGAATCAATTTGTCAGCTAGCTACCGCATTATCGATACCGAGAAAGTGGCGACTCTATTAAAGAACCATTCTGAATTCTTGTATCGGGAGTTTCAACTTGCGCTTCGAGAGGTGGTTGGCACTCGTAGTTTAGATGCAATTTTGGAAGACAAAGATATCGTCAACCAAGTTGTTGAAAAGCAGATTAAGGCCAAAGCACAAGCGTATGGTTTAGAAGTAGTCGACGTTGGGGTAAAAGATATTATCTTGCCCGGTGATATGAAGAGTATTTTAAATCAGGTTGTCGAAGCACAAAAAGCGGCAGAAGCAAACTTGATTAAACGCAAAGAGGAAACTCAAGCGACCCGATCTTTGCATAATACCGCAAAAGTAATGGAAGGCAACCCAACTCTAATGCGGCTAAAGGAATTAGAAGTATTAGAACGAGTTACTGGAAAAATTGATCATATGACCGTTTATGGTGGATTGGAAGGAATCATGAAAGATATGGTTAAGTTAACTGGTGATTTGCCAAAATAAGATTTGTATTCCCTCATTTGGGGGAATACATCATTAATGCCCCGGTCAATAAAATGGATAATATTGATGGTATATTTTAAAGAACTATTACTAGATAAACTCGCACTAAATGACTGGGAGTTAATTAAAACTGATGACAACACAGATTGGTGGCTCGAGTCTTACTGGAAGCTAAGATCAGTTAGACAGAATTATGGGCTAGAAATTTATGTTCTTTTTCTTGTTGAACCAGATTATTTCGGAGAAGAGAAAGAAAAAGCAGTTTGGTCGATTGGCGCTTCAGATAGAGTCCCTTTAACTAAACCAAACAATGAAGGTTTTATTAATACTTTTTTTATTAAAGGAAAGTTAAAAGAAATTATTTGTGACTTTATGAATAAATTGCACAAATATCGAAACAATGAACTGTAATTGTTATTTTAAGAACTTTAAGTAGTAAAGTTTTATTGAACAAAATTATTTTTAATTTATAATAGCTACAAAATTAGATGAATACTTTTTTCAGCACGAGCATTAACGAGAGAATCAATGTTACAACAAATTAAACCAACACAAGAAATGAAAGCAGGCATCAAGCCCGCCAGCATTTTTGTGCCAGGTGATTTTTGGTTTGTTGATTGTTTGACAAATAATGACGTGCTCAGTCTATCCAGTAGTTATCAACTTGAATTAATAGCAGGGCGTCATCAGTCACTATTAGTTTAACCCGCTTCCTTATTTGGAAGCGTCGGCTTCCGGATAAGATGAAAATTCATTTATAGTTTTCTTCAGCCGCAAGCCTAAAAACTTGCGGCTTTTTTGTTTTTATCTAAGCCGTTTATAAGCAAGTCACCATTGTGGTAGCCATAGCTCAATAGGTAGAGTCCCGGATTGTGATTCCGGATGGTATCGGTTCGAAGCCGATTGGTTACCCCAATGATGATTTTTTACAGGCCCAGGTGGCGGAATTGGCATACGCTGCAGGTTTAGACCCTGTTTATTGAGAGTTCGAGTCTCTCCCTGGGCACCAAATAAATTTTAGGAAAGGCAGCCAATTGGCGGTGGCCGCGGTTTTGAAAACCGTTAGGAGGTTAACAGACTCGTGTGGGTTCGACTCCACTACTCTCCGCCAAATTTTTAGCTAACACAAACAGGAGAATTAGTTGGCAATAAGTAGATTAATAAAACGGTAATTTATTTTGAAATTGAATGGGTCTGTTTCAAAAAAATATTTTGAATTCATGTTTAGAGGTGAAGGATATAACTCACCCTAAAAACAGCATAACCCACTGTTTTAATTGAATATATTTCAAATCAACTGTTGACTCGTTATATTTTTACATGTTTAATACACAACATAATTTAGAGGGCGAAAGTCCTTATTGGTTTGACTTTTATAGAACTATTTAACAATGAAATATTTAAATCATCTTTCAACAATTTATTCAGCCATAAGTTGGCCAGCGATAAAACCAATGTGTCAGCCTGGCGGTCAGGAACGCATTGGTTTATTTGGGAGTGATAAAAACTAACTAGCTTCGAAGATTTTTCGAGGCTGAAAAAATGTCTCGAAATTTAAAAATAAAAAATATTTTTAAACCCGGTTGAGACATTTTCTTAACCGGGTTTTTTTATGCTTTTTTGGCGACGTTCTTTAACAATTTGGTTTTCGTAAAGTGACGAGCAGTCAACATGATGCTCGTATATTTTGAATGGGAGATGTGAGTCTTGGGAACTCAGTCCGACTGTAAATCGGATGCCACGTGCTTGCTTGGTTCGAATCCAAGGTCTCCCACCAAGCAGGACTGGTGTATTGATTGCATTTCTGGCTTCCATCCAGAAGGATCGAGTTTGAGTCTCGAGTTCTGCTCCATTTTTTTGCGGGTTGGTGTAGTGGTCAACATAACTGGCTCATATCCAGTAGCTCAACAGTTCGAATCTGTTACCCGCAACCAATTTTATCTCGGTGTAGCTCAGTCTGGTCAGAGTCCTCCATTTGGAGTGGAGATGTCGTGCCGGGGTCGCGCACGACTTCAAATCTTACTGCCGAGAGCATTTTTTACGGAGTTTAGTGTAGTCTGGCAACACCCAAGGTTTGGGACCTTGTATCACTGGTTCAAGTCCAGTAACTCCGACCAATTTTAGGTTCCATAGTGTAGTGGCAAACATTAATCACTGTCTATGATTAGCGCCGGGTTCGATTCCCGGTGGCACCGCCAAAATTTTATACCCTCGTAGCTCAAATGGATGAGCACAGGTTTACGAAGCCTGGAAATGTGAGTTCGAATCTTACCGAGGGTGCCTTTAATTAGAATGGGGAGTTAGTTTAATGGAAGAACATTGGATTCCAATCCCAACTGCGGAGGTTCGATTCCTTCACTCCCTGCCAATTAACAATCAACTGGGGAAGTAGCTCAATGGGAGAGCGCTTGTTTTGCAAACAAGTAAGTGTGAGTTCGAATCTCATCTTCTCCACCAAATTTGATCCTATCGTCTAGTGGTTTAGGACACTTGGCTTTCTACCAAGTTATTGGAGTTCGAATCTCCATAGGATCGCCAATTTAGGGGAGCATAGCTCAGCGGAAGAGCGACTGCCTGTTAAGCAGTTGGTCGAAGGTTCAATTCCTTCTGTTCCCTCCAACATTAATTCACGCGCCGGTGATGGAACTGGCATACATACCGGGTTTAAGCCTCGGGTTCTGAGCTGGGGTCGCACACGACTTCGAATCTCTCTCGGCGCACCACATTACGATGATGAAATTTAATCGAGGTTTCATCCTACAGACCCGTCAAGGTGAAAGTCCTTACTCGATTATACCCCAGATAGCTCAATCGGCAGAGGCAGATTTTTTGCTCCTGCAAAATCTACACTTCCTACATCCATGTAGGTCGCACACGCCTGATAAGCGTGAGGTAGCAGGATCGTAACCCGCTCTGGGGACCAAATAAAAGCACTTTAGCTCAATTGGTAGAACCATTGTCTTACATACAATAGGTCATCCGTTCGACTCGGATAAGTGCTACCAAGTTTAGGGTCGCTAGCTCAATAGCGAAGCAGCATCCGGCTTTTAACCGGAAGGTTCCGAGTTCGAATCTCGGGCGGCCCACCAAACATTCCATCATTGTCTTCCGAGGTGCAATGAAACAGGTATGACGGTGTGAGTCCGTACTCGGTGGAGAAAAAAAGTCGTTGAACAAATTATCTTGTTCAACGACTTTTAATTTTGAATTTTATGTCTTTGTAGCTGAGGTGGATTAACGCGAGTTTGAAGATCTCGAGACGTTGGTTTGACGAACAGCGTCGGAACGCTGCCGAACATCTGAGGAACGACGATGGCACGAAGTGTGAAGGCCAAGGAAGGCCTGAATATTCCAACCAAAGACACCAATTTTAATTTATACCCTCGTAGCTCAGATGGAAGAGCTCTAGTCTTCGAAACTAGGATGGGTAGGTTCGAGTCCTACCGAGGGTGCCAGTTTTTGTGGCATGACACAGACAGTTGCCGTAAGGCAATCAAAGATGAGAATCCAACAACTCATCGCCAGTGTTTTCTTCGGAAAGCAAGGGTCATTTCATGCAAGCTGAAGCTCAAAATAATTCGACCAGTCGGATTAACTTATCAAGCTTTGCTGGAAAAGTAATTACCTGGGTAACACTAGGGTAATTATTGTCGCCTTGCACGCGACTACCGGATGCAAACAAAGGGAAGTAAGTGAGCTAAAGAGTAGAAATAAGGTGAAAAGTTAGCAGCTAATTGCTTTATTTCAATGTTATAGGAGCTGGCAAGTACGGTTTCTTGAAACATTGTCGAAAAGTACCTTTCGCGAGGGAAACGACATTAGGAGCGTAGCATTTTGTTATCCAAAAGATAATAAAACTACATGAGGTGCGCTTCTTGGTTGGTTTGTTTTTAATGATTATTGGAAATCAATAGACAGAAAATCTATCTAAAAAAACGCAAAGACGCCTCAGGCAGTTAAAAGTAAATGACGAAAATTCCTGACACGCTAGTGAATCAGGAGCGGATAGATCCCGCAAGGTGAAATCTGGTTTGTATAAGTTTGCACGGTGTGGTTAGCGCCACTTTATTGCCCGCAAGGTAAACGGTAAAACGAATGCAGAAACATTAACTGCAACATGAGAAAAGCCACTCATCAACAAAGGCCGTCATGTAAAAGTGCGACTTGGGCGACAACTTTGTCGACAGGGAGCGGAGTAGAGAAGAACGTTTAGGTTTAGCAATTTAGACGGTAATGTCTCAAAAGCTTTTACGCAAATGGTGTAACTCTCAACCATTCTTTTATTTCCCTTTTGAAGTAGCTCCGTAGTGTAACCGAAAACACATGAGACTTTGACTCTCGTATTGCTAGTTTGAGTCTAGCCGGAGCTTCCAAACTTGAATTCGCTTGACGATATTTATCCCGGCTATTGGGATTAAACGGATAAGGTACATGGATGTTTCTTTGTTTGGGCGAATTTTGGTTAATCCTCATAAGGGCCGATGGCAGAGAGATTAATGCAATAGGCTGCAACCCTATTACAGGTCGGTTCAATTCCGACTCGGCCCTCCAAATTTTCAATTTTTGTATAAATAATTATTGAAACCTATTTTAATGTCACGGGTATTTAATATAGACTGCTTATAAGATTCTTAAAAGAAAACGCACAAGATACGAC
Source organism: Aliikangiella marina (assembly GCF_007004765.1). GTDB lineage: Bacteria > Pseudomonadota > Gammaproteobacteria > Enterobacterales > Kangiellaceae > Aliikangiella > Aliikangiella marina. The sequence goes on along the minus strand of NZ_VIKR01000002.1, from coordinate 457,270 downwards.
TTATTATCGTTCAAGATCACTTACGCATTACGAAAACCAAATTGTTGAAACGCTTTTAACGATGAGGAGAGTTACGATGCAAGCACAAATCTTGCGTTTAAATAAGGCTGGGCAAGCAATCGAATGGATTGATGTCGAACAAGCTGCCTGTCTTTATGCTAAAGGCCAAATTGTTTGGACTTACGGCGAAAATACCGTGCGATTGCATGGTGGACATTCTCGTTTAACTGGCAAACAGTCGGTGTTGGATGTTGCTTCTGTGATTGCTGTCGAGGGTATCATTCATGCTCACGACTCTCGCACTCCCAAACTGTCAAACTTATCGCTGTTCCAACGAGACGGCTACTTGTGTATGTATTGTGGAAAAACTTTTGGTCACTCACACTTGACTCGTGACCATGTTATTCCAAGGGCACGAGGAGGAAAAGACAACTGGGTAAATTGCGTCGCAGCATGTAAAGCGTGCAATAATCACAAAGGCTGTCGCACTCCTGAAGAAGCAGGAATGAAGCTGTTAGCCATTCCGTTCCGACCCAACAAGTTTGAATATTTGGCGCTTGCCAATAGAAATATTCTTGCTGACCAAATGGAATTCCTAACCAAAGGCTTCTCCAAGAACATGCGGCGACTTAGTTACGGCTAGTCGCCGCACACATTATTCATTGAATCGAATAATGCAACTTAATCAGTTTAAGAATAAGAATGAAAATTACCTTTCTCGGAACGTCCTCAGGAACACCTTCCAAAACACGAAATGTCAGCGGTATCGCTATCGCAACAGAATCCAAAAAAGATTGGATACTGATCGATTGTGGTGAAGGAACGCAGCACCAAATTCAGCACACTAAGCTTTCCTTAAAAAAATTATCAACCATTTGTATTACTCATATTCATGGTGACCACTGTTACGGTTTACCAGGATTACTCGCTAGCGCAGCGATGTCAGGAAAGGATACTCCGCTTGAACTTGTCGCACCAAAACCGATTCAATCTTTTATAGAATCGGTCATTAAAACAACTGACTTACATTTAGGTTTTAAAATCAACTTTCATGATGTCACTAAAGTAGAGAAACTATTAATAAGCAATGAGATTGAAATCAGAACTGTAGCACTATCGCATCGTGTACCAAGTTATGCTTATATTTTTGAGCAAACCAGCTTTAAATATAAATTAGACCTGAAAAAGCTTGAACAAAAGCAAATCCCCAGAGGACCCAGTTGGGGAAAGATTCAAAGCGGCCAGGATATCGTTCTTGCGTCAGGAGAAACTTGCCTTGCAGATGATTTCCTAATCGTGGAGGAAACATCCAAAAAAATCATCGTATGTGGCGATAATGATGATCCGAGGCTTTTAAACATTGAGGCAAGTGATGCCGACTTAGTTATTCATGAGGCAACCTACACCAAAGAAATCGCTGAAAAAGTCGGAACAGGTCCGCAGCATAGCGATGCCGAGAGAGTTGCGTGCTTCGCACAGAGCATTGGACTACCTAATTTAGTGTTGACACATTTTAGCCCAAGGTATCATGACGAAATAGGCCGACCTGGTTCCATTTTAGATATCGAGAATGAAGCGAGGCTTCATTATGATGGCAATCTCTACCTTGCAAAAGATTTTGATATTTTTGGTTTCGACAAAAATAACCGATTGATTTTAGAAGACGACAATGATTAATACAGAAATAGAACAAGAAATTCAAAAGCGAATTACTCGAGCAGAAGAGGAGCATCAAGTAAAAGTAATCTATGCGGTAGAGTCAGGAAGCCGGGCATGGGGATTTGCATCGCCTAATAGTGATTACGATGTGCGCTTTATTTATGTCCATCCAAAAGATTGGTATGTAGCGGTCGATCTCGAAGACAAACGAGATGTCATTGAATATCCAATAGTCGATGAGATTGATATATCCGGATGGGATCTACGCAAGGCACTCAGACTTTACAAAAAGTCCAATCCTTCTTTTGTCGAATGGTTGCAGTCACCGATCATCTATCGAGAAGTTGGTAGCTTTGCTAGGCAAGCTCGGCGACTCCTAGAAAGCGCATATTCTTTAGAGAAAGGTATTTATCACTACCGAAGTATGGCTAAAACTAATTATCGCGGTTACCTGCGTAAAGAAATCGTTCCACTAAAAAAATACTTTTATGTGTTGCGTCCTCTCTTATCGATCCTTTGGCTAGAAAGCGTTCGGCAACCTGCTCCCATAGAGTTCTCTAAATTGAGAACAATGGTTGAGAATGATGTTCATCTTGATGATGCTATCAGCCATTTGCTTGAACGAAAAAAAGTCGCCTTGGAAAAAGAAATGGCTCCCGCTATCCCTATTATTAATGACTTTATAGTCTCGGAGCTCGAAAGGTTGGAGCACTTTAGTGAACCGAGTTCATCGCTTGTGAGTGGATACGAACCTTTAAATAACCTGTTCCACCAGGTACTCAATGAAAATCAATAACACTATCGATTTACTTAACAATCAACATCGAGACACTTAGTTCAGCTTCAATCCAATTAACTCGGCAAATTCAAACTTAGCTGACTTAAGTTCAGGTGAGAGGTCGAGATTGTTGAGCAATCCTTTTAACAGCGTTTTATTGAGTGACTCTTCGAGCAGCGCATCCTTTATCATGGTGATAGTTTCTTGAAGCATTTGTTGATTTTCTTTTGTGGTGATGGTCTCTTCACAGAGTCTGGCAATCTCATCCATCGACTCTTCAATCGCGACCAGCTTATCGTCTTTTAGTTTTTCCAAAAAAGCTTCGCGAATTTGAATATTTTCTTCTTTGAATAAGGGTTTCGTTTTTGCTTTTACAACACCTGCAACAATAAAGTCAGTGACATGAACAATGTAATCCGCGAGCTCCTCACTATCGAAGGTTAAATTATCCAATACAATACTCGTGTCAAACTCTTGCATAATTCCGCCGACAGAAATAACCACGTCACTCAGCCACGGCAAGAGCTGCTCCCCGTAAATTGAAAGCAGAGTAGCTTCTTGCACTTTTTGCAGTTTATATCGGTACTCTCTCGCATAATTAAAAAAAGCTTCATTCAATTCAACGCCGGACTCGCTCAACATCATTTGATTAAACTGAAGGTTTTCGGTCACTTCATTGTGAAAAGTAAGGATGTGTCGCCGATATTTTTCTCTAGGCGACAAAGACGAGTCGGAGTCAATTGCTTTGATTTGTTGCCAGACTTTGTCCTCAAGCATCCGAAATATTGATAATAAAATCGACTCTTTCGACTTAAAGTAAAGATAGACCGCGCCCTTGGAGATGCCAGCTTCCGTCGCTATTGATTGAATGCTGGTCGATTTATACCCCTGTTCCAAAAAAAGCTGCTTAGCGCTATTTAGAATCTTAACTCGCTTACTTTGTGATTTATTCATTATTTTCAATAAGTTACTAACTCGATTGTTCTATTGACCTATTCTAACAAATAATCGTTTACAAAAACAAAGACCGATTATTTATTTTTATATTGACCGTACGGTCATTTTTATTCTAACCTATATATGCGTTTTTATGTCACGGTTAATCTAATGGATAAATTTAAGCGACTCTTAAAAATAATCAACTACGCCAACCCCGGTAAAGGACTATTAACCGCTATAGGGCTGTTATCGGTTCTCGGCGCTACCAGCAGTTTATTATTTCCTGTCATGACGCAAAAACTTATTGATTTGGCCTCAAATAGTGGCCAACTGCCGACCGAGTGGATTGGCATTTTAATTGCCGTATTACTTGGTGGGTCAGTCGCTTCGGGTTATAACTTCTTCTTAGTGGGTAAAGTTGGTAACCGAATGCTAGTTAACATTCGGGCCAAAATCTTGGCGAAAGCGATCTACCTCCCAGTCCCCTATTTTGATAATACCCCCTCAGCAGAACCCGCTAGCCGGGCTGTAAACGATACCGAAATTATCAATGGTGTGGTTTCACAACACTTTGAGCCATTCATTTCAGGACTAATAACTTTAGTGGCGAGCTTAGTCATCCTTTGGATACTCGATTGGCAGCTAACAGCGGTCCTGTTTGCTACCTTGATGATCGCGTTCTTAATCACCGTGCCTATCGCCGCAAAACTTACCCAACTATCAAAGTCGGTCCAAAAAGAAGAAGCTAATTTTCTCAGTTTTATCACTGAACGCTTCGCCCAAATTCGCTTGATCAAGGCTTATAACGCCGAGCAAGAAACGCTCGCTAAGAGCCAGCAAACGCTCACAAATTTATATGATTTAGGACTGAAAGAAGTTCGCATCGGCGCAATCATGGCACCGATTGCCGGGATGACCATCATATCAACATTAATTATTATTCTGGTCTTTGGTGCGACACGTGTTAGCCAAGGTGAAATCACGATTGGTACCCTCATCGCATTTATTTTATATTTGTTTAATATTGTATTTCCTCTAATTCAATTTACTTACTTTTTCGCTGAACTGAACAAAGCAGCAGGGGCTGCAGAACGAGTAGAGGAACTGTTGGAAGAAACCTCTGAACAGTCAACAAATAAAGGGGAGCTATGTTTTAAACCTGGCGATATTACTTTGCAGAATGTTCACTTCAATTTCGAGCCCAAAGTCCCCCTTTTTAAACGCCTCAACATGGTCTTTCCAAAGAATAAAAAAATCGCCTTAGTCGGTGCCTCGGGGGCAGGTAAATCGACCATTTTTAATCTTTTACTTAGATTCTATCAACCAGGGTCCGGCAATATTAAAATTGGTGACCATAGTATCTTTGAGTTTTCTCTCGAGGACTGGCGCAAGCATGTTGCGTTGATAGCACAGGATACTCCCCTTCTTTCAGGCTCAATAAAGGACAATCTAACTTTAGGTCTCCGACAAGAAATCTCGCAACGGGACCTTGAGAAGGTTATTGATGCTGCCGAATTAACTGAGTTTATTAAGACTATTCCCAACGGACTTGAGGCCCCCGTTGGCGAGAAAGGTGTAAAGCTCTCCGGAGGTCAAAAACAGCGTATCGCGATCGCTAGAGCAATGCTGCAAGACTCACCAGTACTGCTGTGCGATGAAGCAACCTCCAACCTCGACGCCACTACAGAACATAAACTCCAGCAAGCGATGAATAATCTTGCAGTCAATCGTACAACGATTGTATCTGCACATCGCTTGTCAACGGTTATCGACGCAGATCTTATCTATGTATTAAAAGGCGGGAATGTCATAGCCGAAGGCACTCATGAAGGACTCATGAAAAATAGCGACTATTACCAGGAATTGGTCAAGCACCAATTCAGTGCATTAAAAACAAATAACGAAAATCCTCAACAATTAGAAGCGCTGGTCACACCCTAAAAATTACTTTTTGTTTAAAAAGTTCTTTATTAGGAAGGACTTAAGAATTTCAATGTTGAATCTCTTTTGCAACGGTTAATTTTGACTATACTTTTAGTTAAGTTAACCGTCGGGATTCAACCATGAAAAATTTAGTTTTGCTCGCCGCTATTTTTCCATTGAGCGCCGCTGCAATAGACAATAAAAAGACGATTTGTAAACTAGGCGACGATGAGCGGATTATTTCAGTTGTTTATCCACAAAAGACGATTGTCCCTTGCGAAGTTCAATATACCAAAAATGGGACGATGGAGGTTTTATGGCGTGCTCAAGCGGAAACCGGATTTTGCGAAGAAAAAGCGGCAGTGTTTATAGAAAAACAAAAAAGTTGGGGCTGGACCTGTGAACATTCAAATCCGGTTGAATCACGTGAGCCGCCCAAGAATGAATTAGAGCAAGAAACCATATCAATGATCGCCGATTAAGATGCCCTTAAATTTAAAGCCGTCAAAATTTCTTGTAGCTCGTCTTCTGAGTAACAAACTTGAATGCTGATATCAATATTCTGAAATATTGGTAGCAATAAGTCAGTCATTTCTTTATGCTTTTCGGTGAAAGCGCAAAACAATGTCAGTTTATGACCAAATCGCTTCCATTTCTCTATCGCGCAAATCACTGCCTTGTAAGATGAGTAACTGAATACAACATCTTCTACCTCCTCCATTCGAATAACCTCGACATATTGAGGTGGACTGGGATGGTCACGCATGAACATTTCTTCGTATTCAATAACGTCATCAAAACTGATCGTCCCAGAGGGTTGCATCACAATTAAACCGGTTCGATCGTTGTAGGTATACTCAATTCCCATCAGTTACAGCCTTTTTTAGAGCCTCGCACGGCTTTGAATCATTAAGAAATTAACGGCAAAGCGTCGGCGAGCCTTACTCTTAATTGGTGCTAGGTTGCGAAATATATCAACTCCTCACAACAAGCGATAGTTGATAAGCTCGGGGGATTAAGTATTTATCGAGAATCTATTTTTAATGGCTATATAAATCTTAGACAAGCTGTGACGGTGAAATAAAATTCAGTGAAGTAAAGCAAGGTAACGGCGGGCTATTACCAGAATTTGAGCATACACGCATAAACCAGTAAACTAATGAGGTTACAACAACTTCTAATCTCAATTGCATTAACTCAATAACCAACAAAAAGAAAGGGACGTTTCAAGCTATGCAATATGTTTTTGGGCAATTCACACTGGATTTGCAATCCAGAAGGCTGATGCGTGATAACCAGGTCATCAGTGACGACCAGAAAGTAATCGAACTACTGAGACTACTCTGCGAAGCCTATCCTCAAGCAGCAGATAAGCACAGACTTATAAAAAAACTGTGGCCCGAGCAAGTTGTTAGCGATTGGTCCCTTTCACGTTTGATTTCCGATACACGGCAAATACTCGGCGATACCGGAAAAGCGCAAGGCCTTATTCAAACGATTCGCGGTAAGGGGTTTCGCTTAAATGAAGTGGTCACTGGCAGTGAGTCAATCGACACGTCCCCTTCAACCACTCAACCAGCTAGTGACCCACAGCCATCTCAACAACCTGTAACGACTAGCAAAAGACTCTTTATTGGTTTGGGTATTGTCGCCTTGCTTGCGCTAGGAATTGGCGTATCCCTGATACCTGGTAATCCCCCACCACAAAAGGATTTGACGACTCAAAAAGTTCAGGAAAATATAAGAGTTGCGGTGCTACCTGTCTATCTAGAAGGAACCCAGGCTATCGATGACTGGGTAAAAATAGGCGTCATGTCTTTAGCTTCCGAGCAGCTTGATAAATATTCGAGTATTTCTAGCATTCCGGTAGCAACAGTGATCGGTCAACTTGGTAACTTGATGACAGAAACAACGCCACCGCCTTTGGACAACACGTTTTATCAAGAGACTTGTGAAAAACTCGGTTGTACTCACGTGATCGCCATCCAATATCGCCTAGAAAATAAAAAACCGATTCTCGGCTACCAAGTTTTATCAAGTTCGGGGATTTCTAAGATTTCTGAGTTTATGGAAGCAGATGTGATTGATACCGCTGATATGATGTTAGACCATTTGGCATCTGACCTACTGCCCAATGAGACCACCCGGCTGAGTTTACAAGATACCTACTCAGCCAATAAAAAAGCCAACCGAGATTATGCCATCGGCGTTCATGAATTATTTAGTGGTGATTTAAAATCTGCAAAACAGTATCTTGAAATCGCTATTGAAAAAGTCCCCGATTTTTTCTGGGCAAAAGCCTACTTAGCGGAAGTCGACTATCGAGGTGGTCAACTTGAAGCCGCCCTGAACCAAATCAATGAGCTAAAACGACCAAACTTGGAACCGACTCGGGCCTACTTCTTAGAACACTTGTTATCGAATGTTTTATACAGCCAAGGCAAACTATCAGAATCAATGGACGTTACTCGTCAGCTAATTGATAGCGGTATTGTTAATGATAATCCTCTCGGGTTGGCCAAAGAACTGATGAATATGGGCACCAGTTTACAAGCCATCGGCAAACTGGATGAGGCTGAGTCATATCTCATAAAAAGCTTACAAAATTACCAGAAAGCACAGTTTGGTGAAGGCGAAGGTAAAGCAATTTTTAATCTAGCCAACGTCTATCTAACCAAGGATCAAAAAGATAAAGCCATCGATTATTATCAGCAAGCAAGAGAAATTTTTAAAAAATATCAAATGAATGGCTACGCCCTCATGGCTAAACACCAAATCGCTACCACAAGCTTATCTTCTGGACGCTATCAGTACGCCGAAAATGAACTCCGTTTATTACTCGATGAATATCGAAAAATTGGCGACGAAGAAGGCGAATTAATCGCTTATTACGATCTCGCCGTTGTCAGCTTGGAAAAACAAGATTTTGTTGAGGGCGCCAATCGTATTGAGCTTCTACTTAAAAGACTCGAGCAAACTAGTTACGACTATCTTAAACAACAGTCCTATCGCACAGCTGTGAAAATAGCCTTAATGCTAGGTGACAATGAAAAAGCCAAGGCACTGTTCGCCAAAGTGGATGGTGAGTGGGTTGACTCCAGAGCGGCTTATGCGCTTATTCCTGCACACTTAATTTTAAATCGAGGCGAATTTAAGCAAGCGCTCGATAAAGCTAACGAAATAAAACAAAAGTTAGCAAATAATTGGACAGATGCCCATGAGGAAGTCTTAATTCAAATTGAAGAAGCGGTAAAACAAAATAAAATTATCCCATTGAACTATTAAACTGTCGGACAATTTAAGCGTAAATTATATCTTGTAAGCATTTGATTTACCTCGCTTTCAAGTTATTTCAAGTTCCATCAAGTTAATTTCAAGCAGGTTTATTCTCGATTAGATATCTTGTAATTCGAGCTATTTCGAATAAATTATTGAGTCGAGGAACCCAATGCAATTATCAAAATCAAAGTTTAAAAGTTTTGTTTCCAGCTGCGTTTTTGCCCTATTGATCAACCCTCCTCATACAGATGCACAACCTAAAGATCAGGCAAAAACCTTTTATACTTGCGAACCAGGCTTTCGTTTCGAATCAGGCCCCCGCTCAGCACGTTGTGTGAAGCCTAAAAAAGAAATCTATCGGCCTACTTTACCCTGTACCGTATATCCGGGCGTTTCTAAGCATTCTCAACTAAAAATAGATGCCTTGCGTAATAGCGATCTGTGTTTGAAAGATAAAAACAGTCAGTTATCCCAAACCAACACAAAGACTTTGTTACCTAAATGTCCGAATGGATACGAACTTTATATAAAGCGAGGTAAGGATTCTTGTAGAAAAACCATGCCGGGAGAAATAAAACCACCCGTCATAAAAAAAGCTAAATAACCCATGTATAAAGTCTGCTCGATGCCTCAACTTATGACTAATGCTAAGTCGCATCATGCTTTGCTTAATATCTTTATCGATGGGATAAGGTTTTGTTGTCGCAGAAGTGTTTAGCGGCTTTTTCGGGGAGTAGTCTTGGGTAAGTTCAACCTGAGTATCGACGACCCAACGTTACAAGCTCTATCGCGAGCTGTTAGTTGCTTACAAGAAGCGATTTTTATTTTAACCTGGGTTTGCATTCTTGGATCAATGTTAATCGTAATACTGTTCGTATTTCGATTAATTTTCACAACTTGTCGCTTACCTGAAATACTATTCATTTCCGGCTCTCGCCACAAATTAGGAATATTATTAACTGATTTGTCTAGTACTAAAACTCGATAACTATCAGCGGTATTGGTTGCTTGCCAATTCAAGGTAACCCGTCTTGTTCTTAAGTTTTGTCCGTTTCGAAGGTTGTTGATCGATACGGATTTCGGTAAAACCAAAAAGGTTGTAACTGCTGACCAATCTCCACAAACACGGTTACCTGTTCGAGCGCAGTTTCTGACCTTGTAGCGTATTTTTTCGCCGGATAAAGATTCGGGTAAGCTTAATCCGACGGGACTATAGGCATTGTTTGGCCAATCTTTTTCAATGTTTAAAAAACAATGTTCACTACTCAATCTCATAAAACAAAAGCGAGCATAATCACCATCTCTGTTGCGAACTTTAAAAAATGTAGTGCTAGGTGAGGCTGGTGCCGACTTAGTACTGTTATCGTTTAAACTCGGGGAAACTGTGATCGGCGTACTTGGTAATCGAGTAATGTGACCGCAACTAGGTTTTAAACTGTCTAGATACCAGCCATATTTAATCGTAATGTTATCGATCACATCACCGCTCGAAGTTTTACAAAATGCCTGCCTAGCTGTACCTTTTCGAGAGTTTAAAATCGAAATAACTTGCGCATTGCGCTCCTTCCATCCGAGTGAGTTGTAATGGTCAGAATAGTATAATTCTGCACAAGTAATTTTAAGGCCGGTAACAATACCGTTAGTCACATCTCCAGTTATTCCTGTAATCCATTTGTCTTGTTGACAACTGACTGCTCGTTTATTACTTGAGGGATTAGGATTAGTTGTTCTACTAAACTGTGACCAGTTGCTACCACCACTCCATTTCATATTGCCATCATAGTGTTGGCATTTCATACGAAGCGTCTCAATCTTTTGTGAGAAAGTCACTTCTAAGCCAACAGCTAACCTATCTGATGCACAGCGGATACTACTAGTCGCCACGCCACCATTTCCGCCAATCTTAACCGCAGCTACTGGAGAACAATAGAGTAAAAGAAATACAGTATTAATTACAACTAAACATTGAGTGGTAACAATTTTCATAGCCAAGCACAAAACCTAGGATGCAACCAGAATTAAAAATCAGAAATTAAATATCAAAGGCATCTTGCCAACGACCATTAACCGGACCAATTAAGACAATCTCTTTAATCATGGCTTTCGCTGCGGTATTAGAACCTTTCGGCTTAACCACTTTGACTACCGTTGAAATCTCATTTGTATTGGCTTTGTACTTCTTTAACCAGCGGTAGCTTCCATTTAATTTTATCTCCTTAATTCGCCACCCTCTTTTCAGTTTTCTTTTGGCAAAAATATGAAAGTTTGCAAAAAGTTCTTGCTTGCCATACTTAGCGTTATAAGAGTTGTGAACCAATAAGTTAACTCCACCCAGCACCTGAGAGCCGTTTGGTTTATAACCAATGACTTTGTTGCCTCTTTTAAAGTAATTGAAGGAACGAGTATCTTGTCCATCAAGCGAGCCTGTTGCGCCTTGCGGATAAAATCGAAAACCATTCTTCTTGGCTTCAGACCAAGCCATAATACCGTTTACCTTGAATTCTTTGTTTCTGACCGTCACATTACCTTTCTTATCGAAGGCAGACACCTGTGCTGAGAACAATAATGAGGTTGCCGCTAAAAAGTAAATTACTTTAAAAATGTTCTTATTCACTGAATTACTCCTGTATCGTCAATTTTCTAATGGGGCTGTTTGAAACAACGACCCCCTGTTTATTTAAACCAATAACCCGCCACAATATCGTTCCAGTTAATTTCCTCTTAAACTTTTCGCCAGGCTGATAATTATTTTCCTGAGGTTTAATCATTGCCGTTCCAATTAATCGTTTTTCACCAATGACTTCATAAAGTTCGAGACGATACATGGAGATAGTGGCAACACCTTCAGCCGGGAACCAACTAAACTTAATTTTTTCTTTACTAAGAGATTGCTCGTTTTGTGGGGTAATCAGAGTAATGTTTCGCTCTGTGCTCACTACTTCCACGACAGGGCTATGACCAACAAAATACTTTAGCGTTGGCATTGAAAAACCCGCTGAACCGCCGGTACTAACAATGCCACCTAACGTATCAGTATTGCCCTCTTTATCATTGGAGGCTTCTACTCGAAATAAAATTTGATACAAGCCGGCTTCATTAGTTGGCAATAATCTTGGATCGGGACCTGGTATAAGTGCTGTCCCATTCGGTGGTAAAAATTTCTGAAATCGAGAGACTAATCGATATCGTTTTTGCAAGGGTCGATCTTCAATTGACAAGCTACCTTCAGACAAAAGGTCAAAAGTTGTCGGCGGGGTTTCTCCGGGCATGACCACTTCCCAACGTCCTTTTAGCAAACCCGTACCGTTATAGCGAATGCTCGCCGAAAATTTTTCTAAGAGGGTATTTTGCTCTACTTGAGTAATCGACTTTCTAAAACTTGCTTGATCAAAATCAAGATCAACACGAGTCAGCGACAAAGGCGTTCTCGCACCACCACCTGCTAAGCGACAGGTAACCGTAACAAAGGTATTGATACCATTATTAACAAACTGACGAATGTAATAGAATTCTGAAGAAGCACCTCTTTGTGCCTCCTGATAGGCTCGTCTCACGACAGCTTCAGGAATACTCATCACATCATTCATGTTACGTGTCATACTACCCGGCGTACCCGGAGTACCGCCAGGTAAATCAGTCCCAGCACCCGGAACAAAACCACTCTCACCTTGAATACGAGCTAAGTTATAACGGTCTGGTAAATAACCCAGTAATGTTCCGCTGACACAAGGATTGTTTCCGATAACTACGCCTGTAGCGGTTACATCGCCACACCAAAAGGCATTGACGGGTTGCTCGTTTGCCTCGAGATTTTGGAAAGTAATAACCACTGTCGTTGGACCATTAGTATTGACATTCACACCCGTTGGATGGCGCCCCGTAACGGCAAGAACATGACAACTTAACCAACAAAAGACTAATACTAAAATATTCACGATTGTTTTCATTTTTCATTTCCTACTGAAAACTTAAATTAAATCCAAGCAATGCAACTGTATTACCAAACCGGCTCATCTGATCAAAGACTCGGTCGATTGATTCAGAATCGTTATAGGTTACTCTGAAGCTCAAGCTACCTTCCGCAGGTAACCACCATTCACCTCTCGCTAAACGCTTAACCACACCGAAGTCTGCGGTGGTTGATGTGTTTTCTGACTCTTCCAGTGAATCTTCGTCTTTGCTAACCCCATAATTGGCATTGATTGAAAGCCCTGATTGTGATTGCCAGTTGTAGGATAAATTGAATGAATTTGAATACTGGATTTTATTAAGCTCTTTATCTAGCTGACGATTACGGCCAATCGAAAAACTCCACTGAGTTGCTTCACTTTGGGTATAGTTGAAGGTTAGTGCATGTTGAAGGTTTGAAAAATCTGCGGTGTCCCGACCGATTTGCCGGTTATCCTGATCTGAATAATTGGACTGCAAAGCTAACGAGTGTTGCTCAATTTGCCAACTAGTCGATAAACTATGAGACTTAGTAAACTGATCGGGTAAGTGACTGTTGTCATTAAACCCACTGAGTGCTTCATCCGGTGCGTTGATAGCAAATTGATGAACCGATTGAAAGGCATAGTCGATGTTGGGTAACCATGGACTATTAGCTTCCTCGTCATCTCCTTGCAGGATTTGCATTAGTGGGAAACTAGCATTAAAGACATCTGATTCCGTCCGCGTCGTTAGAATAGTGACAATGTTATCTAAGTTATCTTGGGAGCTTTGGCTACTGAAAGCGCCTGAAACATCGCCCAATTGGTACTGGCCACCCAGCTGTTTAGTTTCGACATTCGCTTGTATATAAGCCGTTAGCGTTTGATAAAATGGTTCTGCTTTGTAATGCGAACCAGACAAAGTTAATCCAGCGATTGATCCCCATGGTAGCTGCCAATCATCAAACAATTGATAAGAAAATATAAAATTGTGAGCAATTGCCTCTTCGGTTTCAAGCTCAACTAAATCATCACCAAAATCTAAACTATCGTCGTCAGGATTAGTATATTGGCTCAAAGCGATAGTGAGTTCGGCACTGAGCTTACCTTGTGCGTCATTGGTGATAACTTTAAACCCAACCCCTCTATTTTCCTCTGCACTGGAAATTTCACCAAGACCAAAGTCGGATGCTGATGACTTGACCGCTTCCATAATAAAGCCCTCAACACGCAATGATATTCGAGCGTCGGTCAAAGCATTGACACCAAATCCCAAAGCATTCACGTACTCTTTTTGATAATCAGACAAGCCGGTAAAGTTATCGATACCCGTCAAATCAACGCCGCTGAGCATCGCTCCCGAAAAACTTAATGACGATTCATTTTCATATGACCAGCTCACCCCACGACGAGACAAACTATCAATGAGCAACGGATTACTACCATAGCTTGTGTGCCCTAGGGATAACTGATGATTACCAAGACTGACATCCACTTGGTAATCCGTTAAATCAATCTTATCGGCATTGTTCGCTTTACTCGCAAACTGGACCGCTTCTTCTTGTTCTGTCGTCGCAAAAAAATTGAATGATGAGCTCACTGCTAGCTGGTCATTTTCATGATGCGAAGTAATTCCAAAGTTGGCGTTCGCCTGAGTGAACCGCGGATCTTCTGACGGAGGAGAATCACCTAACTCTGACTCATCAAGCTGCGAATTGACGTTTAGTTCTAATCTCGGTGTCCAACTTGCTTGTTTAAACCCACTTGGTGAAAGGATATTCAAACTCGCTTCACCAACAAAAATTATCGAATCGGTTGATTTGAAGCTAATCTGTAAAAGATGTTCACCATGGGGAAGTGGCGTCCTGCCTAAATATTGCAACTGACCATTTTTATAAATGAACATTGAAGAAACATCATGATCACCTAACATCACTTCAAACTGTGGTGTGATTTTAAAATTTTCTTGTTGCGTGTTTTCTAAATCATCTTGAACATCAAGCATAATCGTAAACGCGCGATTGTGTTCAATCCATTCAGGTATTTCATTTCCTAAATCATCAACAATGCGATTTAGCTGGTAGGTCGAGTTCGCTTTAATCGCTTGAGAAGCAATCCCGAGAATCGATACCAGTGCGCAACAAAACGGTAATTTATTAAAGGTCTTATTCACGTCAAATCCCCAAGATTTTACTAATCGCAGGACTTGACGGTTGTTCCACCGACTGAGACAAAAGTACATTCTTGACCATTGAGCTTACCACTCACAACTCGGCCATTTTGCGACATATTAATCTCCGGTTTGGCCTCATTCGACTGGCTTTGTTGAGCGACTTGCTGCAAATAATTTTGCCGAATTACCTCGATAACCCCCAACGGTTCATCATTTGCCTCTAGCCCCCAATGACCCGTTTGAAAATTAATCCAATAAAAACCGTTTGCAACCGTCTTGCCAAATAGCTGGTCCATCAAGACAATATCTTGTCTATCTAAATGCTCACCGTTGACGTGAATGTGACGTTCTTCGCTCGCATGGAGCGGAGTTAACAAAAAACAATTGAATATCAACACTAACCCAAATAATTTCTTCATCTTGAATTCCTTTTATTTCTTGGTGAATGTGAAACAAAGATAATGGGCTTGGCCAATACAAGCTTGAAAATAACTTGAATCAATTTGAAGAAACTTGAACGCTATATTTTTCAGTCACTTAGCGTAAGACTATCAAGAACGAAAAGACTGACTCGGTGCCTTTAGATGGGTGCTCAATATCGAATTTGAAACAATTTTTGGCGGTATTAGGTTAGCCTTTAGGCTAAGTAAGATGCGTGATCGAGGGATTAACCAAGGTATTAAAATAAAAAAATGCCCCCATAACTGGGTGGAGCTAAAAAGGAAAAAATGCCACCCGTAACTGGGTGGCATTTAACTTTACTGCAGACTGATTTTTGCTCGTATTGAGACGATTAACTCGTCAGTATCTCGGAATGGTTTATGGCGTTGCTTGAATCCGCAAATCAACGCCCGATGCAGCCGAGTATCCTCTTAAATCAACATGCCAGGTTCCGCCTTGCGGATTACTGAAAGTACACGTTTCATTATTACCATTTCGATAAGGTCTGCAGTCGTACGCCGAGGTTGTTGACTCTGCTCCATATCGCACGTATAAATCCGCATCACCTGATCCCCCCGAAATAGTGACTTTCAATTCGGCATAACCACTTTCCAAGTCAATGGTATATCGCTGCCAAGCACGTCGCGCCACAGAGACGTTGGAGATAGTTTGATCGATAGGATCGAGTCCACCGCCACCACCAGGCTCGGTGTAACTACCCGTTAATGTAACGCCAGAGAATGTCGAGTAAGCTTTTACTCTCACGTAATAAGTACCACCAGATTGGCTTCCGGTACAGGTTTCGCTATTACCGTTACGGTAAGGACGACAATCATAAGTTGAATCCGTTGGCGCTGCACCAAATCGTGTGTAAAGGTCGGCATCACCCGAACCACCACTGATAGAGAAACTGATGTTGGTTGCACCGGCAGGCACGTCCATGGTGTAAACGATATCCTCGCCACGTGACGCCCCCAAACCAGTCACTGGAACCCCATTGGTCAAGCTGTCTCCGCCAGGAGGTGGAGGTGGTGGTGGCGTTGTTCCACATGAACTACCAGAACTCAAACTGGAATTCACACCAACCGCAACTAATGAAGCTTGTACATCGTCAGTATTGAATCCCAAATCACACGCCGAGTCGAGAACACCGTTTCCAGCCTGGTCCCAATTAATGCTAGCGGTCCAATAGAGGCGGTTAGCGCGCGCATAAACTTGGAAAGCTTGCTGAGTTGTCCAGCCTGGTGAGGTCGCTAATAAGTAAAAGGCTTTGTTATAGACACCAGAGCTGTAATGAACATTCATTCCACTGGTAAAATCTGACTGTTGATCGATTGACTTCCCGTCTTGAGGCGGGTTGTTCATATAACGAAGTGCACCACTCGCTTTGAATATTTGCGCACCGACCAACCAATCGTTGGTCCCGGTCATGTAAGCTTCTGCGGCTTCACCAGCAATATCAGAAAACGCTTCATTTAAGCCACCCGATTTACCGGAGTATATTAAACCGGAGTTTTGTTCGGTGAAACCGTGACTGACCTCATGAGACGAAACATCTAGACTTACCAATGGATAAAACGTATTAGCGCCATCCCCAAAAGTCATTGCTGATCCGTTCCAGAAAGCATTTTCATAATTATTGCCGTAATGGACACGCATGATTAATTGACTTGTCAGCGGCGCCGTTCCTACCCAATCCGAGTACATATTAAAAATCACGCTACCAAAAAAATGCGCATCATTGAGCGGAGAGTAAGCACCATTAATTTGCTTAACGGTATTTTCTGGGCAGGTAAAACTGAAAGCCGAAGAACCCGATGTACCACCGTTGAGATTAACGGTTCGCACATTAGAATTGTTCATAGTACAGGTATTGCCTGACTGAGACACGTTTAAATTTCCAAAATCAGTTCCATAATAATACTGACCCGTTTTTTGATTACCACCGGGACCTTGCGCATCGGCAGTTTGCAAGTTATCAAAGGACAATAATATTTGACCGGTATGGGCATCAATTAATTTATAGGGACGCGAGGGTTTTGCGCCATAGCGGACATAAGTGATCTCATAAACTAAACGCGCCTTATCATTCTGATCAATCCAAATAGCAAGTCTTGATTTTTCATTTTCATATCTCGGCTTGACCGGCTTGACACTGAGCCCCTTGCTAATAACAACCGGCTCAAAGTCAAAAGCTTTCGCTTGAGTAACTGCGGCGTTGAGAGTCACTTTGGGAGTAACAGATTTCAAATCCTGCGAAATGCCGGATACCACCGCGCCGTGAGCACGTTTGAAATCGCCATTGGAATGACGAGAGATAACCACATCATCACCGATAATGGGTAATCCTTTATAAGTTTGTGTGTAACGAATGGTTGTTGAACCATCGGTGTCCAGGTAAGTTCTTCGCACCAGTAAATCAGCTTCTGCTGATAAACCGGCAGATTGCGCTAGCGCTTTAGACTGAGTAGCGGAACTTGTTTGCATTAATTTATTTGCAAGCGTTGTGTTGTCTCGAAGAAATTTTTTCTCGGCAGCGTCGACTGTAGTAATACCCAACAAACCTACAGTTAACGCAGAGACAATTATTTTTTTGTTGTATGTCATAGCGTCACCATATTTTATTATTGCGTGATCGGCAGAAATGCCCTTCCTTAATCGGACATAAAACTACTTTTAAAGAGTAACCAAAAAATAAATGGTCCGAGCCCTTTGCCAAATTTCTATCTAAAGCAGTAACTTAGCGGCAAAGCGCGAAATCAACCTGACACTCTGTAGAAGATTTGTCAAAGCGCGATCAGAGATAAAATCTGAGCGGTTAAAAATTGAACTGTGTAAGAAAAAATCGGCAGGTTATTAATCTAACGCGTAAGCTACTGAAAAGAGCGGTGTGCTTGCCTAATATTATGTTTTGATTAATTTTTTTGAGATATTTTCATAATTATTCTGATTATTAGATACCCAAACCAACCACCCATTCCGAATGAGTGGTTTGGTAAAAGTATCTCAATTGTTACCGATTAAACCGAGTAACAATCAAAAGCGAAATCGCAAACCTAGCTCGGTTCGACTAAAGTCTCCGCTCTCATAACCGAACCCAATCTCAAGGTTTGGTTTAAACTGATAACTCAATCGGGCACCAAAATAAAACTCATCGCTTCTGTCGTTCATTGAGGCGATATTAATATCGGAATAGCGGCCATAAGCCGTAAGCACCCAATTGTCATTGACTCGATAATGATTACCTAACTCAAAAGATGCGCCTCTTCTGTCTGTTCTACCAATATCTGCCGCAAGCTTTTGAGTTTCAGCGCTCAGTTGCAAATAAAGCGTCGATGTGGGGGAAATCGTCCAATGACGGCCCGCCCCCAAATACCAATTGGTGAAATCCATTTCAACGCCAATGTCACTGATTAACTCACTCTGGATATTACTGCCAATCAAGTACCACTTTTCGCTTAAAGGAATTGAAAGTTCGATTCCATATCCGGTATCCGCAGTCACGTCACTCTGAGAGACTTGAGTGACTTGTGCCTCTAAATAGCCAAATTCATTGGCTTTTGCTGGACTTAGCCCTATCGCTGCCAAGTTAAATATGCTCACTAAAACACACCACTTTAAAACCTTATTCATATTAAATCTCCTATTCGATTCTTAATCTCAATGTCTGGGTTGGAATATGGGAAGGAATATTAATTTTTTCTCGAAGAAAGTCCTTAGGAGACTGATTGTTTTTTGTGAGGAAAATATTTGTATAAGAAATTCAATGAGTTAAACTGGTTATATCAAAACCATTTGTGTGTCATATGTCAGAAAAATACCTTAGCGGCGAGTGGATGTTTGATTCAAGTCGGCATCAGCTGCGCAAAGATGAACAAATTATTGCGCTAGAACCAAGAATTTTGGCGTTGCTTGAGTATTTTTTAAAAAATCCGCAACGAACGATCACTCGAGAAGAATTAATCGAACAAGTCTGGCAAGGCACCAATGTATCGGAAAGCGCCATTAACTGGACTATTGCCCAATTAAGAAAATCGCTCGGTGACAACCGCAAACCTCGTCAATATATTCAGACGCTCCCTAAGCAAGGCTATCAATGGTTGCAACCCGTCGAAATTGTCCTACCGACATTCGCAGAAACGTTATCTACCACGAATACCACAACGAGCTTGCCAAGGAGTCCCTTAGAGATACAGGCTCATAAAGCTGAGCCGTCTTTTAATTCATCGAAATATCCGCTCAGAATAGGATTACTCGTTTTAGGCCTATTGATAATTGGAGCGGTCATTTGGTTTTTTCAAGCTTCTACAGCAACTACGCCGCCTCTTACGGGATTTGCAAAGCCATTCGCAACACTCCCGGGTAATGAGTCAAATCCCAGTTTTTCGCCGGATGGCCAGTGGCTTGCGTATACTCATCAAGACTATCGAGCGCAAACCACCCGTTTATTGATTAAACCACTGGCAGAGCCAGGTAGGTTCCTCGCGTATGACGATGAAAACAAAGCGCATAGTAAGACGGTACCAAGTGAACGGATGCTCCCGGAGTCACAAGTCGCCCATGCTGCATTTATTCGCACTCCTTCATGGGCTCCACACGCTAAACAAATTGCTTATATGCAATACGCTCAAGGACAATGTGAGATTCGATTAATTCGCTTTAATCGACTCATGGCAGTGACAGAAAATAAACTCATTCGGGTTTGTCATCCCGATGGGCTTAGCCAAGTCAGCTGGGGAAATAATGCGAATCAATTTTATTTTACCGATCGCCTCGATAACGCGCCTTATCAAGTCTGGCGTTATGAAATTTCTCAACACAAAGCGACACCCGTGACTCAAGTTGAAGGCGCCAATGGCTTCCACCTGGTACGAGTATCGCCGACTGAAGAAACGGCAATCGTTATCAACGATATTAATCGTAAACAAAGTGATTTTTATTGGCTGGACCTTGAGTCAGGCGCAACTGAAATGCTTTTTAGTCAAAAAGGCGTTTATTACGATATCGACTGGAATGCCGATGGAAGTGCATTTTATTTTAATCATGGCCAACAATACTTGTATCGATTTGATATCAATAAACGCATTGCTTCTGTAATCTATTCAGTGACCAGCAACGAAGTCTATGGACTAGTGCAAAGTCCTGACAAGACCAATCATGCTTTTGTTAGCGCTTCGACCAATCGAAATCGTATTGACTGGTTTGATTTTGAAGGACAAGAAATTTCAATTGCCACCGATTCTACCTATCAAGAAAATTTGCCTGCCATCACCGGCAATAGTGAGTCTTTGTTTTATGTCAGCGATCGTTCCGGATTACCCCAAGTCTGGCATAAAAAAATTCATTTACCGAACGGTGATTCTGCAGAAATTCAAATTACCAACGCTAGCGAATTTTATTTATTTAGTGCAATCCATGTCTCTTATGATGGACAAGATGTTGTTGGGGAGTCTGATGGAAAAATTCAGTCCTTTAATATAAAAAATGAATCCTTTTGGCAACACAGTTCATCGGAGAAGCAGTCAGCAAATCCGATTTTCGATAATTCACTCGATAATATCATTTTCGCGCAGCTGGTCGGTCAAACTTGGCAGTTGGTTAAAGTCCCATACTCAAGCGTCATGAGCGAACCTAGTTCAATAACCGAACAAGGGGGATATTATTCAACATTCGACAAGCAAGGCAATTTATATTTTTCCAAACGCAATCAATGTGGTCTATGGAAAATCGAGGCTGACTATACCAACGAAGTGTTAGTGTCCCCAGAAATTTGCATTGACTCAAATAGCCTTTCCGTAGCAAACGGAATACTCTACTTCGAAGACTTACGCTCACAGGAAAAAGGCATATTCGCGTTTGACTTAACCTCACAGTCTATCAAGTTATTGGTTGACCGAAACCACTATCCCGGCAAAGGCTTTAGCATCGATCGAAAGCAACAGCGGATCGCCGTTCACCGGCGCATACCTATCGAAGCCGACATTTTTATCATCGACTCAGCCGACTAGCGCGGGCGAATAAAAAAGTCTCTGTAAATGAGCATCAACTATCGCCCTTGCTGATGTAACAACTTTTGGCTAACTCCAAAGTATCCAGTTTGTCTTAAGATCCGTAAAAAGAATCAAATAAACTCCGGTTCTTTTTTAATGATTATCAACAAACAACACCTTGAAACTTATGACACTCGCTACCGTGCTCAGCTGATAAATAGTCTTTCTGGCTTTAAAAGCGCTAATCTCATCGGGACTATCAACGAGGCGGGACAAACCAACCTTTCGATAGTCAGTTCGGTTTTCCACATCGGCGCAACCCCCCCCCTTGTTGGGATGATATTCCGACCGCACTCGGTTCCACGGCATACTTTAGAAAACATTTTCGAGATGAAAACCTACACAATCAACCAAGTTTCATCACAAATCTATCGCGGCGCACATCAAACTTCAGCGCGTTATGATCGAGCAATCAGCGAATTTGCAGCAGCAGGATTGACTGAAGAATATCATGATCCGATCCCCGCCCCTTTTGTCAAAGAAAGTCGTTTGAAATACTCATTGGACCTTCGTGAACACCAAATCCTTTCAATCAATGACACGGAATTGGTTATTGGTGAAATCACCAACATCATCATCGATGACGATGCGATTAAACAAGATGGCTATGTGGATATTGAGTCACTGGCAACAATTGCAGTCTCTGGATTAGATAGCTATCACGTGACAAAACGAATCTCGAGACTCAGTTACGCAAAACCTGACAAAGCGATTGAAAATTTAGACATTGATGGACATCCCAAGTGATGCCCCACAATCGAGACAATGCGTTTAATCTTCAACACTCGTTTGAAGGTTAATAACTTCTTAACCTGATTACTGAAATATTTTAATTGATAGGAAAGACTATGTTTGGATTATTTAAGTCAAACCCCACCAAAAAACTGAGAAAAGAATACGATGCGCTCCTCGAAAAAGCGATGCACGCGCAACGTAAAGGCGATATCGCGTTATATAGCGAGCTCACAGCAGAGTCAGAAAAACTATGGGAGCAAATTGAAGCGGCAGAAAAAGCAGGTGCTTAACAAGCCCCTGCTCTAAAACGATACTAAGCAAAATTGAATCGACTCACTTCACGTTAAAACATTAACTCGAAACAAGACTATTCAATCAAATTAAAAATAATAAGCG
This sequence comes from Aliikangiella marina, assembly GCF_007004765.1. GTDB lineage: Bacteria > Pseudomonadota > Gammaproteobacteria > Enterobacterales > Kangiellaceae > Aliikangiella > Aliikangiella marina. The sequence continues at coordinate 434,968 of NZ_VIKR01000002.1, read as the reverse complement.
ATTACGTAAGCGGTCAATAGTATTGCGATCCACATCGCGGTACGGCCAATGGGCCTTGATCGCGCGAGCAAACCAGGTTCTTTGTCGTTATTAACATCTTCTGCATTGAGGTGATGGCTGGCGTTCGCCAAAACATAAGCAGAAACCCGCTTAAACCAATCATTCAGCGATTGTCCAATTGCCGCTAAAATACTGCCTATCGTCTTCATCATTCGGAAAAGCAAGACTCGCCAAATCCAATCGGTATCCAAACTTATCGTTTCAGTTCGACGCATCAATGGCAATAATAAGAAGAACGCCAATCCAGAAAACAGTAATAGTTGCAAATAAAACAGTACTTTACCAGCCGTGTAAGGCTGATAATCAACAGGATAAGGTAGGTACTGATAGAAAACGTTTGGAAAGACACCGATACCAATACAGAAGACCACCAAAATCATCATCGCAGCACCCATGTTCCAAGGTGCGTCTTTGGGTCGTAACCCTGAATCTTTTTGATAAAAAACAAACCAAGGAAACTTAATACCAGCGTGTAAAAATACCCCGGCAGATGCTGCTGCCAATAACAAATAAACGGCCACTAGTTCTTGATTAGCAGCGGCTTGGGATATCATGGTTTTAGTCGTAAAACCAGAAGTTAATGGCACGCCAGAAATGGCTAACGCGCCGATAATGCCACAAAAAGCAGTTAACGGCATGGTGCGGAATAATCCACCAAGTTCTGTACACTTGTGTTTACCCGTACGATAAATAACAACCCCAGCGCTCATAAATAACAACGCTTTATAAATAATATGGGCAAATGCGTGAGCAGCGGCCCCATTGAGCGCCATCTCAGTCCCAATACCAACAGCACACACCATAAACCCGACCTGATTCACTATCGAGTAGGCAAGTATTCGCCGCGCATCATTTTCAAGCAACGCATAGATAATTCCGTACATCACCATAAACAAACCAATCCAAATTAAAATTGATTCGCCTGGGAATAGCATGATCAAAGCGAGTACCGCTGTCTTGGTGGTAAATGCTGAAAGAAAAACCGATCCCGTTGGACTTGACTCAGGATAAGCATCAGCAAGCCATGCAGAGACTGGTGGAGCAGCCGCATTGATTAAGACCCCGATTAAGATCATCCAGGTATCAAAGTTAGTGACTTGCATGGGTTGCAGATCGATTGAGCCAGTGTGAACCACCACGCCTTCAATACCAACTTTAAGAATGATGCCGCCCAATAGATGCATGATTGCATAACGCACGCCAGCAGCACGAGCACCAGGGGTATTTCCGCACCAAACCACAATTGTCGAAAATAGCGCCATCAATTCCCAATACAAAAACATTGTAATCAGGTCGCCAGCAAAACAAACACCGATAGCACCCGCCGCATAAGCATAGGCTGCCGCTAATTCATACCACTTTGCCAACCGAAAAGCATACAACCCGCCAGCAAATACCATTCCGGCAAAGATGGTGGCAAACAACCGTCTTAAGGGACTTCCTTCGACTGGTTCAATGACATAATCCAAGAATGGAATGGTCGCTGCAACGCCATCAGGGACTTGCCAAACTGCCCATAGTGTTGCTAATGGGGCGAGCAGCACAACCGCCGTGCGCAGATGGCCGCGCAAGATACCGATCAGTATCGCGCCTGCTAATAAGATTAACGCCGGTGGGAGATGCTCAAGCATTGTCGCCTCCCTCGGTGGTTTCGTCTTCTTTGTAGTACTCTTCGTCGCGCTTTAAAAACATACCTAATAACTTTGCAAATAACACCATTGCTAAACAGGACGCAAAACCAAATATGGCGCCAAAACCAAACCAACCGTCAACGCCTACGTAACCTTTAACCTTAATAAAAATTTGAGCTAAAACCGTTAGCGCGAGTACCCCATAGAGTATGTACCAAAGGTAACGTATCGTTTTTGGGCGTACTAGCCAATGATCATCAGTGTTAGGATTACTCATGGGCTCACCAGTTGACGCTCTAATTCAAGAGCTGTTGCGTTAAATAAGAAGAAACCTATGGTCAGCGTTGCAGTGATGGTCAAAGCTAATACTGCCATCATGGGTGCTTCGCCATGGTCTTTGCCTACGCCGGGCTTTTCCGGTACAAACCAGGCGTAATAAATTATCGGTAAGAAATAAGCCGCGTTTAAAACAGTACTGCCAATAATCGTCGCAATCGCCACGTAATTATCGGCCTCAAACGCGCCGGCAAGAATATACCATTTGGACACAAATCCAGCCGTCGGTGGCACGCCGATCATACTTAACGCACCAATCGTAAAAGCCGTCATCGTCCAAGGCATTCGATGACCGATGCCGCGCAGTTGATACAGTTCGGTTTTCTTCGACGCGACATAAATTGCCCCCGCGGCAAAGAACAAAGTAATTTTACCGAAAGCATGCGCGACCATATGAATTGCCGCACCAATTTCCGCTAATGGTTTTAAGATGGCGGTTGCCATGACCACGTAAGATAATTGCGCGATTGTTGAGTAAGCGAGTAAACGTTTCAAATTAGTTTGTTTAAGCGCGACCAAACTTGCAGCGATAATCGTAAATGCCGCCGCATACATTAACCAATCAGCCGAAGGCGCTGATGCCAAAAAGTCGATACCAAAGACATAAACAATGATCTTGGTAATTGAGAATACACCCGCTTTTACAACCGCGACTGCATGCAACAATGCGCTCACTGGCGTCGGTGCGACCATCGCTGCAGGTAACCACCGATGCACAGGCATCACTGCCGCTTTACCAATACCAAAAACAAATAATCCTAATAATAAGCCCACTTCCGGTCCGCTGATTTTCCCAGCAAGTATTCCGCCCATGGTAAAGTCACCAGTGCCGGCAGCAATATAAGTCCAGATTATCGCCGGTAAAAACAGGCCGATCGAGGTCGTGATTAAAACGCCTAAATAAACACGCGCAGATCGTACCGTTTTCTCATCGCCTTTATGCGATACCAACGGATAGGTCGATAAGGTTAAAACTTCATAAAAAAGAAATAAGGTGAATAGGTTTCCAGAAAAAGCGATCCCCATCGCGGCGGATAAAGCAATTGCAAAGAAAGTGTAAAATCGGGTTTGATTTTTTTCTTGGTTGCCGCGCATATAACCAATGGAGTAAATTGAGTTAACGATCCATAGGCCAGAGGCAAGTGCTGCAAACAACATTCCCAGCGGTTCAACCTTAAACGCTATTTCAATTCCGGGAACAATTTCGCCCACAGATATTGCGGGTCTGCCGCCAGCTAAAATCTCGGGTAGTAAACTCCAAACCGTCCATGCCAACAAGCCGGCAGTAATCAAAGTGACCGCTTCGCGCAAGTTGTCATTGAAGCGCCCTGCCAAAGCAATGCCAATCGCACCGATAAAAGGTATAACTAGCGAGGCAATTATCGTCATTGAACCACTCATTTGTTATGCCCCATCAAAACGCTTGCCGCAGACTCAGATAAGGTCACCGCCAGTTCTGGGTTAATCCCAAAGTAGAGATTGCCGATTGCCACAATCCAAGTAATCGCGAGAATGCCAAAGGGTGCTTCACTTACAGCCGGCTTTTTGCCTTGTGGCTTAAAGTAGGCATATTCAACAATCCGCCATACGTAAATCACAGCCATGAGAGAGCCCAGCACAATAACGGCCGTAAGGAATACTCCTGTGGCACCACCCAGTTCTAATACTGCAGAAATCAGATACCACTTACTGATAAAACCAGCAGTACCAGGAACTCCAATTAAACTTAAACCCGCTAACACCATTGCGCCCATTGTCCATGGCATCGCTTTAGCGCACCCTGCGATATCGGTAAGTCTTAATCGCTTTATATGACAGGCTAAACATGCCACCGCTAAAAACAAACTACCTTTGGCAATTGCATGATTAAAGACGTGCAGAACACTGGCAGTAAGGCCGGCAATACTGACCAAACTTGCACCGAGAACGATGTAACCAATTTGTGCCACTGAAGACCATGCCAACAATCTTTTCAAGTTTCTTTCAAACAGCGCAACGGCTGAAGCAATTAAGATGGCAAACACCGACAGTGGTAAAAAGAAAAAGGTAAAGTGTAATTGTTGTCCGCCAAGGTTCTCTTGGAATACGAAAAAGTCGAAGCGGAACAAAACATACAATGAAACTTTAGTCGCACAAGCCGCTAAAAATACCGTCACAATATGCGGTGCAAAGGTGTAAGCGTTAGGTAACCAAATATGCAGCGGAAATAGCGCCGCTTTCAACGCTAAGCCGACAGTAATAAAACCAGCCGCCACCAACACCGGACTTTGGTCGGCAACATCTGCAATTCTGACGCCCATATCTTCAATATTGAGCGTGCCGGTCATCATGTAAATTAAACCAACACCAATCAAATAGAATGTTGCGCCAATTGTTCCGAAAATTAAATATTTAAATACCGCTGGTAATGCGCGTCGATCAGGTCCACCTGCCACTAAAACGTAACTTGCCAGCGAAGAAATTTCCATAAACACGAAAATATTAAACGCATCCGCTGAAACAACAATACCCGCTAAACCCGCCAGTGCCAGTATCCAAGCCGCAAAAAACATCGGCTGGCGTTTCGCTCCGATTTGTTTATCGAGACTATGATAACCGGCAATTAAGGCCGAGGTTGAAGCACCAGTAATAATCAATAACACCACCGCGCTAAACGCATCGACTTTCAATTCAATGCCATAGGGCGCTGGCCATGAGCCCATAAAATATTGATAGTTTTGACCATCCAGCACGCCCATGGTCAAAGCAATTGCGATGCAAAAGGTCAATAAGCTGGTTAAAGTCGTCGCCGCCCAAGCCAATCGTTTTGCTTTAAGCAAAACGATTAAGGGGGCTGCTAAAAAGGGTACAACGACCTGAAGGGCCGCTAAATGTTCAGTTGGATTCACGACTTGCGATCCTTAGCGATAATGTCGTCTTCTTCGATGCTTCCATAAGCCTCTTTTATTCTTACAACCATAGCTAACCCGAGCGCAGTAGTGGAAACGCCAACCACAATTGCAGTTAAAATTAACACTTGTGGCAGAGGATTAGAGTATATTTGATCGGTAACTCCCTCTTGGATAATTGGCGCTGTCGCACCTTCCACTTTGTCCATAGTGATGTACATCAAGAACACAGCCGATTGAAAAATGGCCAGCCCAAGCAACTTTTTAATCAGGTTATTGCGCACGATAACGGCATAAAAACCGACCATCAATACAATCGCAAATACCCAGTAATTGTAATAACCCAGTAATTCCATTAATAATTCTCGCGAGCCGCAAAAGCATGAAAAATAGCTAGTAACGCACCACAAACCGTAATACCAACGCCGGCCTCAATCAAAATAATTCCCATCTGTTGACCAAAAACAGGATTGGATGACAGCACCGAGTAATCGAGGAAGTTGCCCCCCATAAACATGGTGACCACGCCGACCATGGTGTAAAGCAAAGCGCCGCCAGCAACCATCGCCATCATCACTGAATGAGGTACCGCGGCAAGGGCCGTTTTCTCCCCTTCGAGTAAGGCAAATAAAATGATCCCCGTGGCAATTATCGCCCCTGCTTGGAATCCCCCTCCGGGCCCATACTCTCCATGGAACTGCACATAAAGCCCAAACAAAACGATAAACGGGAATAACAGCCGACCGACGACTTTCGGGATTAAATGATGGCGCAAGCCAATTGATTCTGGTGGCGTTCGCCGCGACTGTTTATCCGCGGGGTTTTTCGCGCTCAACAAAAACAGCACCCCAATACAGGCTGTGAATACCACAAATACTTCACCTAACGTATCGTAAGCTCTAAAGCTGCCGAGAACGGCAGTCACTACATTAGGAATATCAATCAATTTGGGGGTTTCAGATAAATACCATGGCGCAACATGCTGATGGACTGGCGCTTCTGGATCGCCTAGCTTAGGCTTTTCAAAGGTTGCGTATATGAGCAACAAGGTTGTCGCAGTAACGATACTCATTGCAACACCGCGTGATAACTCGACTTTCTTTTCATTTTCTGCTGTCAGCGAAAGAGCTCCCAAGAAAATGACTGTCGTCACCCCTGCGCCAATGGCGGCTTCAGTGAGAGCCACATCAGCGGCATCTAAGATGAAAAAATTTGCAGCCATCAGCAGGCTGAATATTGCCATCAACATAACCGCAACAAACAGATTTTCTGCACGAACAATTGCAATCGCCGTGATTACTAATAGGGTGAGCAAAAATACCGCGAAGATAATAATCACTTGGACTGCTCCTCATTATTTTCTTGGCTTGCGCTAGTTTCTTGACTAGCGTCTGTCTCTTGGTTAACGCTTGTCTCTTGGCCAGCGCCACTTTTGCTGCCTTTACCATTAACTTTTCTGAAAGTCGCGTTCGATTTCACACCTGATAACAATGCTGCGTTCGCGAGCGCATAAGATGCGGTTGGTCCGGTTAAAAGCAAAAACACTAAAATCGCAATCAACTTAACGGTCGCAATGGTCAAACCGGCTTGCAACAATAAACCACCCAGCACTAAAAAAGTTGCAATGGTGTCAGTCACACTAGCTGCATGCATACGCGTATAAAAATTTGGTAAACGTAATGCGCCAATCCCGCCGACTAAAACAAAGAAGCCGCCAACAGTGAGCATGATCCAACTAAGGACATAAAGCACTTGTTCCAACATATTATTCTTCCTGCTCCTTAGCCTGCTCTTCATCATCGTTGCGCTGGCTTTGGAAAAACTCCAGCACCGCCAGAATTCCGACGAAATTGATGAGCGCGTAAGCCAGGGCTAAATCTAAGAAATCGGGACGACCATAAAAGAAGGCAACCACAGCAAGCAATAACACGGTCTTGGTGCCAAACATGTTAACCGCTAATACTCGGTCATAGACACTTGGGCCTTTCAATGCACGCGCAAGTGCCAAGGTCATGGTCACAAGGATCGCGATTGATACAATGACATACATACTCATTTTTCAGTCAGCTCTGCAGTCCGTTCGTTAACTTTTCCGGCAATCATGTCATTCGCGCTTTCCTCAGTGAGGCAATGAATGCGCATACGGCCTTTGTAAACATCAATAGTCACAGTGCCAGGAGATAAGGTGATCGAGTTGCCAAGGATCGCTTGACCAATCGGGCCTTTGGGGGCCGATTCTAGTTCAACTTCGACTGGACTAATGGGTAATTTGGGGTCAAGAATGATTCGAGTAACGTCAATACTCGATTTAATAATATCGACAAATAAGAGCCACCAGTACCCCATAATTCGAGGGATTACATGAATTGAGGTAGACTCGTTAAAAAATCCGATTCGATGCGACAAGTATAAAGTCAACAAGCATGACAGCGCCCCTAGTCCGATCACTAGCGGTTTATAGATACCCGACCATAACAACCAAACCACGGCAAGAATAACAAGCCAGGATAATATAATGGGTGTTTTAGATTGTGATGCGCTTTGTTCTTCTCGCATGTAATGAGCGCCTACTTTATTGTTAGTTCTTAATGCTTATTTTTTATTTCTTGAGCGATTGTTTGTTGCTTTTGCTGTTCGCTCTAGGCAGTGCAAGGCAATGTGACTTAATTATGTTACTTAAAGTTCTTCTAAGTCGTTTCTCGCACACCGAGACCACTTCCAATGTGAGTGATCGATTCTTGCGTCATTTGAATTGTGAATAATACCGCTTTCACTTTAAATTTAGCAAGGATTTCCCGCGTTTGCAGTTTATATACGATATCTAGACAAGAATAGATGCAAATTAATGACTTAGCGAAGATTAATTCAATATTTTTTCGGTCAAAATGGGCTTGATTTTGTCAGTTTTTCGAAGTTTGAACAGTACATGAACGCGATAAAAATCTCGTTTTGTGATATTGGAATTTAAAGGAATAGCGGCTATTGGAGTTGGTAGGTTGGGTTGGTGCACGAACCCCAACATGATGCATTTTAAGGTTATCGAGCACGCCTGAATGTTAATCGGTTAATCCAACCATCGATGTAGGGGTTATCACCCCAACGTGATGCATTTAAAGAATATCGAGCACGCCTGAATGTTACTCGTATAATTCGACCAATGTTGTTGGGGTCAGTGTGCCCCGTGAAATGCTGTGGGTGTAAGATTCCAACCTACCGAGTTTAATTGATATAAGTTAATTTACATAAACATAATTCGTGCCAAGATAATTATTTGCTTCCGTACATGTTCCGCTGAATCTAACCTTTCGTTTTGCCATGTGAGCAGCTAATACCATAGATAAGAATGTATCTTTGTTCGCTTGAGACCCCGTATATTGAACATATTGAGAGTTATCACATACTCCCCACCCTGACGAATTAAAAATATAGAGAGTTCCTGAATCCGCTTTAAATTGAATTCTTTCAATCTCTTTATAAGGTGTACTTGCTGCTGAAACAGCAACGGAAATCAATATAATAACTATAAAAACAGATAACTTAATTTTCATTAATTTATTTTCCTAATATTTATAAACATTAATCTAAAAAGGGATAAAGAGTAGTGTTACGGTTCGAAATATTTTATTCGCTTTAAATCCAAAGCATGTTTTCCATAACTATCAACTGCGCCATTGAGGTTCATACCTTCTTTGATGCAATTTGAGTTCAGATTAGTCCCTGTAGGTTGGGGTGAGGCACGAACCCCAACGAGAAGCATTTAAAGATTCTCGAGCACGCCTGAATGTGAATCGGTTAATTCAACCACCGATGTTGGGGTTACTACCCCAACCTACCGCGTTTGTTAACGGAGCTTCCATTAAATTTACCGAGTACATAAACCTTATTGGTCTTGTTTCCACTGGTCACAAGCTCATAATCCCCTGGATTGTAATAGCACCACCCTTCAGCCAATGCTGAGTTTGATAAGAAGCTTAAACTTATTACCGCAATAAATAGTATCTTTCTCATTTTAATTTCCAAAACAGTTTTTCGTAGGTTGGTGGTGATAACCCCAACACTCAATTTCAAAATTCACGTATCTATCTACGTTCACCAAACAAACCGTCATTTTCATCACTCTCCCCCCAATCAGCGGAATAAATTCCTCTTTCCACGTCACGGTGAAATGATTAATAAGGTAATCAATTTAATGATATAGTGACCAAGCTGCATTGGTTCCTGCAACCTACCGCTGTTACAGGTCAACTCGATAAATTGAAGGTACCGTTGCCGTGCCCCAGTTTCTACAACCATTCAAACCAAAACCAATACTTTTATCTGCAATGCGAGCACTGAGTATGGCAGAGTACATTTCTTTATTTTTATTAGAGTCAAATGATATTGCAGCCCAATTCCCCGCCGCACTATGACTACAATTTTCGGCATTTTGACCTGGCGTCGCTAATCGCACAACAGCATAGGAATCATATACTGCGAGGCTGAGAATTTTTGTGCTTGGAATTTGTTCGCTAGCGATTAATTTCGAAGAAGTTAATATTAGAACAATATATATAAGTTTTTTCATTTTGGTTTCCAAAACAGTTTTTCGTAGGTTGGTGGTGATAACCCCAACACTCAATTTCAAAATTCACGTATCTATCTACGTTCACCAAACAAACCGTCACTATCATCACTCTCACCCCAATCAGCGGAATAAATTCCTACTTCCACATCACGGTGAAATGATGAATACGGCCAATCAATTACATTCTTAACATAACCATGTTTAACCGGGTTGTAATATACATAATCCATGTGACTTTGGTAATCCAATTCATCGCGGATTAAATGCTCCCAATATCGTCTTTGCCAAATTCCGCGTTCGCCTTTGTGTGTTCGGCTTGGGTTAATGCGTTCATTCTTCGCTATACTTCGAGAGAAATTGGCTTTTATCAATCCCCAGCGAGTCGCAAAATCCGAATCATTTTTGGGTAATGTCCATATCGCATGTAAATGATCCGGTAGTATTACAATGGCATCCATTTTAAATGGATGATTTGTTTTTACCCTTTTAAACGCATCGCGTAATTCATTAACACGATCCACCAGCAAGGTTTTATTTCTCTCAGCCAAATTAACCGTAAAGAAATAGGTTCCACCTTTTACATCCGCTCGCCGGTATTGCATGTGTAATTCCGTTTGTTTATTTCCTTCCCTGTAGGTTGGGGTGAGGCACGAGCCCCAACATGAAGCATTTAAAGTCTTCTGTTACGCCCGATGATTTGTCGTTTGATTCAACCGATGTTGTTGGGGTCAGTGTGCCCCGTGAAACGCTGTGGGTATATCACCCCAACCTACCGAGTACAAAAATGATTAATTAAAATAAATGTCTTTTACTTTAAACCATCCACCTTCGCATCCATCAATTGTCACTGTAATTTCGTTACCAGCCGTTTTCGCAGCCAAGATAGCAGACTCAAATATTGGCTTCATTGTTTCGTGACCAATCCACCCACCATTGGTTGTACATGAAAATTTTGCAACGGCATTAGGAATACCTGCTCTACCACCACTTAGTTTGAAGGCTATAGTGCCGCCCGGGGTAACATATAAATTAGCTACTTTTCCTGTATCTTGTGAAAATTCTGAGGCACATATGTTTTGGCTTATGAGAAGCATGGTAATTAGAATAAAATATTTTTTCATATTAGTTCCCAAAATATTATCTCGTAGGTTGGGGTGAGGTACGAACCCCAACGTGTTGTATTTAAAATCTTCGTTCGCGCCCGATAATTAGTAGTTTTATTCACACAATGTTGTTGGGGTTTTCACTCCAACCTACCGGGCTGAGAGTTAATGTCAACAATTGGTTAATTCTTTATTTGAACATCGCCATTTGGCATTAATATGTTATATGTAACAGAAGCATTTGAATACCAAAGGACTGTCTCACAATCATGAATATACGTTCTTATTTTTTTACCTGATGTAAAAGCAGCTAAAATAGCTGAGTAAATTTTGTCGTATTGAGGATGTTCTTTTTTGACATAAAACTTATTTGAAGATGTGCATTCTCCAGGATTGCCAAACATACCATAAACCATAAAACCATTGCCCCTTTCAATATCTACTTGAGTAGGTACTGCCCAAGAACTGCGACCCGCGGCGTGTGCAAAAGAAGCACCAGTCATTGACATTAAAACCAGCATAACAATTATTTTTTTCATTTTATTTTCCAAGATCTCGTAGGTTGGGGTGAGGTACGAACCCCAACATGTTGCATTTAAAGTTTTGATTCCACCAGATAATTAGTCGTTTTATTCAACCGATGTCGTTGGGGTCAGCGTGCCCCGTGAAACGTTTTGGGTATTTCACCCCAACCTACCGGGCTATTTATAAATCCTTATCATGTCAGGAACCGTTGAAAAATTATTGGCTAAACAATCATGCCCTTCTGGATATCTGACAACTATTTTTTCACCAGAGGCCATTGCTTGTTGAGTAACCGATTGATAGCTTTGTAAGTAAGGCGCATTGTACTCACCCATAACTTTCCATATCGATTGGTTGTCCTTCACAAGTTGAAATAGCACGCTTCCTTTTTGTGCTTGTATAGCGACAACCTTATCGTAATGGCAATCTTTACCTGCATAAGCAGAAAAACTAAAACAGATTAAAAAGGTTGTTATTAATTTTTTCATATCGTTTACTTCAAAAATAACTTATAGAGGTCAAGTTATCTGACCCCTTTGGTTTTCAAATGTTAAAAGAGCGACTTGACCCCTTAATTTTTGAATTTTTGTAGGATCTAGTGTTCTGACCCCACTGGTTCTCAAATGTTAAAAGAGCGACTTGACCCCTTATTTCAATAAATCTCGTAGGTTGGGGTGAGGTACGAACCCCAACGTGTTGTATTTAAAGCTTTTATTTACGCCCGATAATTAATTATTTGTTTCAACCAATATCGTTGGGGTTTTCACCCCAACCTACCGGGCTATTCCTTTAAAATCTGAATCCAAAAGATTCTCATCTAATTTCTCGATAAACAAACATTAATTATCCTTTTAGTTCAACCAATGTCGTTGGGGTTTTCACCCCAACCTACCGGGCTTATCAAGTATTCGCCCCGCTTTGTGTTCCCATGCACTCTGATATAAGCTCCACCACCAGTACATTCAACCAATACCAGCGATTCAGAAAAAGTCACATAGGCTCTTGAACCATCGTCATTACCTTCAAACAATAATTCAACAGGTTTCATATAACCCTGCCATCCTGGATTAGCCGCAATCGCGAATTGTGGTGCGATTAATAGAATAATCAGCATTAATTTTTTCATATCGTAAGATCTCGTAGGTTGGGGTGAGGTATAAACCCCAACATGTTTTATTCAAAATATTTTGTTTATGCCCGACTGTCTATCGTTTAATTCAACCAATGTCGTTGGGGTTATCAACCATATCTACAAGACTCAATAAGAATCATCAAAAACTGATTGTTGTCCTTCGGCAACCTTACTTAGTAAATGGTGAAAACTAGTTATTAAATTTTCTTTATCAAGCGACTCAAAATCAAATCTATCTTCAATTCGTTTCTTAACATGCACTCTAAAATCCTCGGGAATTCTCGCCCTATACATTTTTATATAGTGTATATGTGACGAATTCCAAAAATACTCTCCGTCACTCCAAACTTTAGACTGTATCGAATGCTCTTTAGTTAAAACATCAGCAATATTACTCAACCAACTATCTATAACTAAACAAGACTCCATATAATTTGCTATTTCAATAGCTTCATTTTCAGCAAGAACGTTTATGTTCTCTGATAACGAAATCGAGTTTTCGAATATCGGATTATTTTCCTCTAAATATGGTGGTAGCATTTTCATATTATTCACTCAAAGGCTTAAACTGTTTCATTTCCGGCTTTATGTGCAACAAGTCTGAATGACCAAAATATATCATTTGCTGGTCAGTCATTTGTTCCCATTGCGATGTAGCTTGATTGAACCTTGTGGGTCTAGTTGGAGCATTTACTGTTGTTTGCAATAAGCTAGCAACTTCCTGTGCAGTCCCATTAGAACCACTCCAGCATGATGACAAGCAAACAGGAGTTCCTGCAATGTAATTGGGATTACTCGAAACTGCGTCAGCAATTTGTTGGCTGTTGGTGTGTAATCCATCAACGACAAAAGTTCCACCGATTTCATCATAGTCCGGTCTGGACCCGTGAACTATAACATTATGTCCAAGGCCAGTATCTATTGCTTGTTCGAAATTACCCATTGTCGCTTCGTCACTACCAATAGCAGTGCTATGTTTACCGTGATGAACTTTTGCACCACTGGGCGTCATCGAATCTAGATACTTTGTCGCTTGTACAATAGCTGAGCCAAGCCTTCTTGTCCAAAAAGCTTGTCCCAACGAGGCAGTATTGATTACTACTTCGTCCCATGCTTCATTTTGTTGCTTTATTGTAACTTCTCTTTCCGTAAACGGATTCATAGGATGACCTCCAGCTACTTTAGCTTTCACCACCCCTACCACATTACCTAATAAAGTTATCGTGCCATCAAGAAGGAAGACATCTTGTCCCCTATATTTTTCTTGATACAAATATTGTCCACTAGGATTGCCATGAGCATCCCAAGCAACCCAGTTCAATCCCTGCTCAGTGCTGTAATAAGAAGTAAGTATTTCCTGATCTCTCAGAAGCGACTCGGCTGTGTTAAAGTTATCGAATCCAGTACTACTTTGATACCCAGCATAATAGTTTCCACTCGAAGAGTATCCAAAGGACAACTCTGCCTCAAAATACCCACTAGGATCAGTCCTATTCAACGGATTATTAGAAACATAGGTATATCGGTTAAAACTCTGTAGATTCTCAGTCGTTTTAACAAACGGATCCGCGGATAAAAATCTCGCTAAACGCGGGTCAAACACTCGACCGCCCATATGAATCAAACCAGCTTCATCAATATGCTCGTGACCTGTGTACCCACGTCTAAAGTCTTCAACAGCCATTGATAATGATGAATCAATCGCACCAAAAGAAGTTGTTACATAGGTAGTATCATCGCGTCGATTCCCCCATGGGTCATAACTAAACTTACTTACCGTGGTTCCGGTTATATCGGTGATTAACTCTACCGATCCCAAGTGATCACGATGTAAGAACTCTAACTTTCGTGCACCCGATTGAGGAATGAAGGTTTCTAAAGCGACCCCTTCCAGATGACGCAATACTTTCGTTAATGCCCCATTCTCACTAATGTATTCAACGTTTCCAACATACAGAGTTTCCTTAACCGTACCATCGGCAGCTGTATCAACACGCTTAAATCGAGAGCCACCAAGACCATATTGATATTCAATCTGGTGATTCTTGGATGTTTGAATTAATGTTGGTTTGTCATTGGTGTTGTAGACAATGGCATTACGACCGCCACCCGACACCATATTACCGTTGTCATCGTAACAATAGGTATTACTTCCAGCGGTAGTTACAGCGTGAGGACCGGCTTTGACACCACAAATGGTCTCACCATAGGTGTAATTACCCATACCAGTTTTATCACTAATGTTGCCTAAATGATCGTAATTGACATCAAAAGTTTGCACCTGGTTAAGCATGCCCTGAGTATATTCAACTCGCCAATCATCAACACGATTCAGGGTGTCATAGTTGAAGAACTCTTTCATTCCAACAACGATATCATCACGATACTCTAAGTTTCCTAAGTTATCGAAGTTGTATAGATTATGCTGAATATCGGTATAATTATTTCTAAGCGCCATGATGTATTCTAATGAGCCATCATTTTGATTATGTTGCTGGTAGTTAACTACGCCATTACCATTCTCAAAAATGCGAATGTTACCCAACGCATCGGCTTCTAAGAATTTCCATAATCCTAGCCCTGATTGAAGATCAGTTTTCTTGACTAAATAGTTGTCATAGTACTCATATGCGATACCCGCACGTTCGTGACTGGCATCATAAGTCTCTTTAACTCGGAACAAATCATCATAGACAACATCGCTATAGAATTCACGACCATTACTGTAGGTAGTCTTGGTGCGCGTAACTTGCGACATTACGTTATAAGAGTAAGTCTGAATAATTCCATTTAATAAATCTTCTTCCTCACTGACTAACCCCAATCCGTTCACTGCCGTGTCATAGAAAGTTCGCGTATGATGATCAAGAACTAGATTGTCATAATCGGTATAGGCTCTTGATTCAATTTGACGTCCCATGCTATCAAAATCGAATTCTGAAACTTGGCCTTTGTTATCTTTTTGCCAAATCATTTCTCCAACACTATTGTAGCGATATTCAACGAGCCCTTTGTCGGGATCATTCATCGATACTTTACGACCTAAGTGGTCACTTTCAATTACAGTATCAATGAAACCGCTACTGCCAGAAATAGTGCTATGAGAGCGTCTAACTAATCGCAGTGAGCCCAAGGCGTCATAAGCGTACTCAACTTTTTGACCATCGGCATCGATCATTTCAACCAGCTCGCCGACAACGTTTACTTTTTTGGTTGTGGTGTTATTTGCTGGGTTGGTAATGGTAGACGTTAATCCGTTATAGCTTGTTGTCCACTTAGAACGGTCTGCGCGATACTCGGTAATAGCTCTACCTCGCGAGTCAGACTCAAACGTTGCATAACCCTCTGCCAAAAATAGTGTATTAAAGTTAGTCACAGCCGGTAATTCACCCTCAAAATAAGGGCGAGACTCAACCGTTTTAAAACCTTTGTTATTGTAGGCATAAAGCTTATATACCCACTTCACATCAGCACCATCGCTACAAACATTGGCTAGCGACGCCATGTTGTGACAAGCGAGCATTTCGGTTTTCTCTAATACTTTACGTCCCATGTCATCAAAATAAATAACGGAGTCTGGTCCATGGGAATTGGTAATTTCTTCTTTGAAGAAAGCTCTTGTAGGACAATCCCCTGCAACGCTACAGAATGTCTGCTTAGTCGTTGTGGTAGTGCCATTTGGCGCATATTCAAAGTTAAGTCGACCAAGCCGTGAATAACCAAAATGAGTTGTTTGACCATTAGCCGAAGTTTGTGAAGTTTTGGTTCCAAAAATCGGATGATAAGCCGTGCTAGTCTCTATCACATCCGTAATATCGGGATAGTTTGGATAAGCTCTTTGCTTTTCCGCAAAACGTCCCGATAGATCATATTCAACTTCTGCATAACGTTGAATACCATCATCGCCCGAAATAGTCGTTGAAGTAACATTACCAAAATCGTCACGAGAGTATGTTTCTGTCAGACCATAGTTCTGGTTTAGCTCGTTTGCACCAGAAGTCCCTTGGTCACTAGTCGGATCAATCGTTTTGGATTTTAACAAGCCAGTCGCTGCAAAATAATCAAATTCTGCTACTTGCTTAATTTGCGTCTCACCAGTCCTATCGTATTTGGTGACCCTCTTAGAAGGGCGACCACCATAGAATTGTAAGAATCCATAGGTGACTTCTTCAGTTGTCGTAAACACGTCGTTACTGACTGAATCAGTAATTGTAGAAACAACTTTTCCGGGCCTTGCAAACTCATCTACATTCGAATTAACAACAAGAGTAGAGCTAATAGGGAAGTTTTTGTCCCACGTTTGAGTTGTTGTCTGTGAAGCATATGAACGACCAATACTATTGGTAGCATAGGTGACGTTAGTCGTTTCTTTAAACTGATCGCTGTTGTAGCCATGAGTTGTTGTTCGACTTATTAACTTTCCTGTGTGCGGGAAATCAAGTCGATATTCATTATCAATAGTACGATTCTGGATGTGGTCTGTAACTTTAAATTTACGATAGCCTAAAATTCCACGATCGACTTGTGCTTTGAGTCCAGTGTACTCAAAATCCATAAACTCATAACAATCGGTTACACCACAAGTAGTTAAGTCGCCACTCATTTTACGAGTAGATTCTACTAGGTAGATTGATCCTCGAACATCCTTAACCTGGCTGCCATTACCCCAGACTTTGCTTTTTGCATCGTCATCTGCGGTATGGACATCGGTCGAATATTCAATAATTCGTTTCGTATTTGAACCATCAGTAATTGTGTTAATCAGGTCACGTTTACCGCCTAAACTTAACTGATAATACATCCTTCCTTCGAAGTAAGTATAATCGACTAGTCCATCTCCATTCACATCGACCCAATTTCTATCTTTCAGGTTATTAGCATTTATCGGTAACTGGATAGAATCACTGAAATTTGTACCGTCAAAATAACGAATGTAAGAGTTACTGTTATATTCACTCTCATGAATGAAATCTAAGTATCCGTCAGAGTTGTAATCGACAAATCTATAATTAGCTTTCTCGCGAATTTCTTTAAAGTAATCGCTTAAATCATAGGTTGACTGGGTTAAACCAGAGAAAAAGCTAAGATTTCTAATTTGGAAAATCCAGGGGCTCTCCGAACCAAAATTTACTGCAGAGTGTAAATACCCATTTCGATAAGCATGGCTAAGTGTTACAGATGTCGGCTCTCTCCCGATACTAACAGCATCAAGCCTTCCATCTTGGTTTAGGTCCACAAACTCGATATCATCGTTATCTAAGGCGTTTAATCCAGCTAAATGGCCTACATAAACGAAGTCATTATATGAATTGATCGTATCAGAGTTTGCGTTCGTTCGTTTTTTATAAAGCAACCAAGCTCCGCTGGAAACATAACCATCTTGAGTATTCGCTACGGAGGATGGCATATATATCACATACTCAGAAATACCATCACCATCAAAGTCGATCGGCCTAAAGAACTTTTCAAACTTTAACAAGAAATATGCAAGTTTTTCCTCACGCGCGTTTCTTTGGTCTTGATCTTCTTCCGTCGGTATTGGTAGACCGTACCCTGGCAATCCACTTGGATCGGTTAACCCTAGCAGGGGCAATTCAACTGGATCGCTAAACAGTGCTTGACCATTAGCATTATCAAGATCGATTTTTAAATTATATCGAATCCATATTTTATCGTCTTTGATATAGACAATATCAGGGTATCCATCGCCATTATGATCTGCTGGGTATACTTTATGATTGGTGACACTGCCAACCTGGTTACTAAAGGCTGGCATTTGCGTGTTAATTGGATTATCAAAATCATGAAATCTAGTTGGACTAACTTGTTTTGCAGGAATGATATACCAGTTCAAGGCGTCTTTGTACATCACTTCATCTTTACCATCATTGTTATAATCGATGATGCTTGTAGACAGCCTGAAATTACTATTTAAGTAGTTACTTTTTACTTCAAGTTGAGTAAGTGGATGTCCACCTTTTATTATGATTAGGTCGTCACTTGAACTACCTGTATCATTTTTATTTTTCCAATAGTCCGTAATACCATCGCCGTCAAAATCTAAGTACTGATAACCCCAGGTATTACCATATTTATCATTGCCAAAGGCGCTACCGCTGCCAAACTGGTTGACAGAACTAAATAAGATATCACCTTCCTGCCAGTTAAAGGTTGTTTTTGGCAAACAAGAACCGTCCCTACATACTTCGATGCTCTCTACTAAACTTCTACCTGTAGCATTTGCATACTTATACAGTAATTCATAAGTCCGAAGTTCATCTCCGCCTGTTGCTGAGGTCGTGGTATTAACTCTAGACGTCACGCGTTTTAATCGTGTTGTTTTATTTAAAACTTCAAAGCTACCGCGCTTGAAAATGGGATCGTCTCTATTTTCATACTCGAAGAAAATAGCGTTCAATGGCTGTGAGTTATTGTTTTCATTACCGGTATAGAGCACTCGACTTAATCGTGGATCTTCATCGGGCAAATTATCATATACAAACTCAATGTAGTTACCGGCAGCATCTACTTGTTTTTGAACTAAGAATTTACTATTTCTTATTTTTGAGTAAACCGTTCTTGAACCATTAGTGTGGTACTCAGTAAACTCATCGCCATTTCGCTGTATGTTTAATGAAGTTTTATCTTCAGTAGAATACCGTTGACTTGCCTCATCCCAGAATAATTTCTTGCCATTTAAACAGTACTTAAACTCCCAGAACTTACCTGGAACAACAACCCCTTCTTGCTCTCTATTCTCCTGACAGTGATGTATTAAGGATAGCCCTTGGATATTCCAGCCGACGCCAACATAGCCATTCCCGCCATGGCTGTCGTAAGCTAACGATAGTTGCGGAACTAACCCTCCCGAACCCGGCGCTACCATAATTGGTATATTATAAGTCGCGCTACCGGATGGTTTAACACCAAACTCTGCTGGAATACTACCTACGACTAAAGAATCGTTAGCTCCCGCTAAAGGGTTGTCTGCCGCACTCGGCAAAGTGTCTGGACCATGGTCTAGATCATGCCGTATTGGTTGATTAATAATTACTACATCGTGGTAATTACCGTTGACGTTATTGATCATCCAAGAATCTAGTCCTGCACCCGGTGCTCCTGAAATCACAAGGTCGGTTAAACCATCAAGATTTTTGTCTTCAAACGAAACAGAGTAATTAGTTTGTAGTGTGGCTCCCGAACCATTTAGCTCTGCGGTTGAACTCATAATGACTTGTCGGACTCCACCATCATCAATCACTTTATAGACTTCTGAACCTGATGTAGCCACGAGGAATAAAGCTCCATCAGATGCTTGATAAACATTGTAATTTTTATTTGCAATTGAAAATGCTTCTTCAACACTAAAGTGAATTGAAATCGAATCAGAAATAGAGTGTGTTTTGTTTTCTTTTGCCGTCACAGTAACTGTATGTGACTTATTAACATCGGCACTTGTCGGCGTGCCATACAACAAACCATTGCTGCTATTTAACTTCAACCAACTTGGTAATCCTGATGCAGAAAATAAAACCGAGGTCGAGCTAGAAGAGACACTTGGCTCAAAACGATATTCAACGCCTTCGAATGCATATTTTCTATAAGTAGAATTCTGAAGATTTACTTGAGTAATTGGTGTTTGTAATACGTTTATAGCTCCGCTGGAGTTAACATAAGCAACATTATTGTCATTACCCGCGCTCAATCCAGTCATCACTAAAGTCTTGTTTGAAATAGCAACCGCATAAGACTGCGCTGACCATTCCGCATTTAAATAACCATTTGAAATGGTTTGAATAACCGAACCGTTGTTATCTAAGATATAAGAAGTACCGCCTTTCTTGGCAGCTTGAAGAAAAATTTCATCGTAAGAGTCAGAGTCTAAATTACCAACATGAACAATGTAATCCGCAGGATTGGCATCAAATGAAAATTCTGTGTAGCTTGCAGTGCCACTTGCATTCCAAGAAACGATGGCATTGTTGACTGCAGGAAAAACTGAAATCGGCGTAATAATATCACCGTGAAGTAAAATAATGTCTTTGTTACCGAGTAGAATAATTTCGTCACCGGCACTTGAAGTAAAGTTACCAACAAATACGCCGTAACTTTCTTCACTCCAATCTTGGATGGCAGTGACATTAGGGTGAGTGGTTGTCCATTCGCGATGATAAGAAGGATTTAAATAATCATCTAAAGCAACTGGCATTAAACTGTTGTTACCAGTTTCGCTTTTAGCCTGTAAGAAACGATCAGCTATACCATCGCCGTTGAAGTCACCGTAGATTGTATTATGAGTACTGGAAGAATTGGAATACTCATTGTACTGCTCGTATTTTACATACAAACTGCCAGACTGGTGACCGACTAAGTTAAAGGTATTTTGACCTGGATTTAAGGCGACAGTAAAGTTACCTGATGTACCAGAGCCGACAACCTGTGAGTTCACTTGAAGGGTGTAACTCGACTGGCTCCCTGGGCCAGTTTCAGGATCATACTCTTGAGACCAAGCGAAAGTCACCGAACATTGGTGGGTACTCGTGCTTTGTGGAATCGCACAAGCTGCAGGCTGGGTAAAATTAACTTCCCACGCAGCCAAAGCGTTATTCGATAACGCTAAGCCAAAACTCCCTAAAATCCCTAATAAATAACTCTTAAAAGTTCTCATTATTTTCTTCCAGTTTCTTTGTTTAATATTTAAATTCTTTTCTTGTTTAGACTTTTTCTTTAGTCAAAACCAAACTCATTACATCGGATCAATTTGATTCGCGACACAATAACCACCATCACCGGCAGGGTCGGTATAAACTGTGACATCCTTTTTATCCGTCGACCACATCATCAAAACAACCGAAGTCATAGCTGTATGCTCTTGTAATACTTTTATCCAGCCATAAGGCGAATCGGCACAGTTATTTGGTACACCTGAGTCAAGCTTTATTAACAAACCGCTTTTACCAGAAGTTATGTTGATAATCTTGCCGCGTTGATAGGTTTCTGCAGCAATGGTGCTGTTCGAAAAGCTAATTACTGATATCGCGATAGCTGCTATTGATAGTGCTCTTAATTTATTCATTTCTTCAGACTTCTTTTAATGATCCAATAATTTGTTCTTGAAGCTCATAGCTCCCCAAAGCTGAGTGCTTTTAGGAATTTCACTAAAAATTGATTAGAGCTCTATTGACATAACAGTTGTTATCATTCTTATCAAAATTAATCGAAACCGACTTTCCACTTGTAGCCGCAGTCAATACTAGCGAATAAATCTTGTCTCTACCTTCAGGAGAAAGACCACCCTGCCCACTACTGACATAATGATATTTCGGGGTATTAGGATTAGTGCAATCAGGTGCGTCGGATTTGAACGAAATGACAAAGTCACCATTCGCTAAAGGATAAATTCTTTGAATCTCAGCGGAGTGCCAGGTGTTTGCACAAACCGAACTTGAGATAATCATTAGTAGTAAGGTAATAATTTTTTTCATAACGTATTGTCTCTCTAAATTTAAACTGTTGGGGTTCGTATCTCACCCCAACCTACAATTAACTCTTAATTTTTAACTACTGACATGTAAGCAATAGTCGGATAATTCGGTTGTCTGGAAAAGCACGAACCGCTGGTTGTAATTCTCACTTTATTTCCAGCAAAGTAAGCTGCAGTAATCATCGCAAAAGTCGCTTCCCCATTTGCGTCAGCGGTGCGGCGCCACCTTATCGAATTCGACTTACAACTTTCTGGGCCAACTGCTGGGCCTACTATTTCAACAAAACAAGTATCATCATGGTTGTGGCAACCAATGTTGGTAATAGCAACATTACCTGTAGATTGTGCGTGAATTTTGCCCGACGTAAACGCAGTCAATATAAAAAAGATGGCTATTGCTAACTTCTTCATCATTTATCCTCTAACACGGCTTTCCTAATTGAAACTTTCAAAATTGTTGGGGTTCGTACCTCACCTCAACCTACAGATAGTTTTAGTTCTTACTACTTATTCACGCATTGATATATAACCGAAGTCCCACGCGCTACTTCGCACAGCACACGTATTTAAGAAATTTATATGTACTCTCTTGTCTGCCTGCTTGGCGGCTATAGCTATACTTAACGCGGCGTTAAATAAAGGATGATCTTGAGAAATGATTACTCGTCGCACACCACTAGACTGATTGCAAGATTTAGGAAGGCCATCTACATATAGAGACATATAGGCCTTATCATTAACGTTGTAAGTCTCCCAATTATCGGAATGAATATCGATTTTTATAATCTTGCCATCGACAGCACCAGCAGATGCGTTCATTGTCCATAACATACTAAAAACAATTAGAATTATTCTCTTCATCTTTTATCCCCTAAATCAGCTTCCTTAGCTGATACTTCCTAATTTGTTAAGACTCTTAGCTCACCCCAACCAACAAACGGCTGTGATTACCTCGCTAACCAGATTCGGTCTATTTTTAAATAACCGGCATGCACACCGCTCATTTGAACCGTAACTTGCCGATTAGAAGCCTGCGCTGACAATGCTGTTGAATAGAATAACTTGGCGAAATCAGGATTTTCATTTAGTAGGACGGTTGCTGCACTCCTTTGATTAGCTGACAAACCAGCTTTGTCCCACTCACCGTCGTCCATCGCTTCATCAAAGTAAAAGAGAATCAAATTGCCAGAATTGATATAGATTCGCTCAACATACCCTGTATAACGACAATAACCGCCACTCGAACCATGACAGGTAGGCTTTCCCGCAAAGGCATCAGTTGATAGCAACAATACCGATAAGGCAAAAATTAACCTCTTCATCTTTTATCCCCTAAAACAGCTTCCTTAGCTGATACTTCCTATTTTGTTAGAGTTCGTATTTCACCCCAACCTACATACGCAATTCGTTTTATTTTTTACTGTCGCTGGATCTGCAATCTCAACCTGAGCAACAAACGTCATTCATTGACATTTATTCGATTTATTATTGCTGTGTTCAATTAACCAACAATTTCAACGAGGCGATTTTGGCAATTTTTTAACCAGAACCGTTATCACTATTCCGCCAAAAGCTATAACAAATCGGACAATTTGCGTTTTTTTGAACAATATTCACTCAAAAAACCAACAAATTGATTAACATTTAACCGCTTGAATTATTTTTTCGGAGAAACTAAAAAAGAAAAAGAAGACAGTAAAAGTTTAATGTTTCACTGTAATAAAATCCTTTTTTGCGGAAAACTCCATCACTATCAATAACGAGTAAATCGCTACAACACCCCAAATCTCAACCAGAGTTATTGCGAGGCGTATTCTGCCTCAAACGCGTTACGAAAAATAGGAAATTATGCTCATTTTTTCAGCGACCAAGTTAGGCAAAAAGTTATGCGTCGCTTTTTCATACACACCAAAGTTGACAACTGGACACTCAATATACAATTAACCAAACATCGATTAAAAAACCTCCCATTTTCTGACAGGCACTATATGGTCAATCTCCTTACCCCCTTCTGGTCATTCTCTTAAACCAACAAGTTCAACCTAATTTACCCTCAATCAAAGGCTCAAGTTTCAGCCACAAATTCCGGTCAGGCACCATACAGTTCAAATTCTGGCCAAGCACCAAATTCCGGCCAGGCACCATACAGTCAATCTCTTATCTAACCTAACGTCATTCTCTTAAGTCAAAATCCAAATATATCCGATTTGCTCACTTCCAAACTGTGGCCATACTAAAAACAAATCATCAAGGAGGATGAAATGGCAACAAAGCGCAGTGAATTAATCGACCCAGAATCTGCAGGGTACTATCACCTCATTTCTCGGTGCGTTCGCCGCGCATTTTTATGCGGAAAAGATGAAGAGACAGGCAAGTCGTATGAGCACAGAAGGGCTTGGATTGAGAATAGAATACTTGAGTTAGCCAATATTTTTGCTATTGAAGTATATAGCTACGCCGTTATGCATAATCATTATCACTTTGTGATTTATTCCGACCCTCAAGGTCCCAATCAATGGACAGACTTTGAGGTCGCTGACCGCTGGCTGAAACTGTTTTCAGGAAAACTAGATAATCCAAGATTTAAACTTCAACGAACGTTGAGGTTGCAAGCAATAATTCAAGATAGGCAATTAATTGAAGAATATCGATATCGTTTAGGCTCAGTTTCGTGGTTGATGAAATGCCTCAATGAGCCGATTGCAAAACGATGCAACCTTGAAGACTTTGTGAAAGGTCACTTTTGGGAGTCCCGCTTTACTTCCCAAGCTTTACTGGATGAAGCAGCCGCCTTAACTTGTATGACTTATGTAGATTTAAATCCGATAAGAGCTGGAGTAACTGACGAACTACAGTCCAGTGAGTTCACTAGCATTCAAAAGCGCGTAGCACAACTAAATGTAGATCAGCTTGAACAAGCAGTTGACGCTATCGCAGGAAAAATCAAATCACGTACTATGAACTTAAAGCTCAAAGACTACATCGAGTTAGTTGAATGGACCGGTAAAAACATTAACCACCCCGGGAAAGCTACTATGCCGCATGGAGTTTTGTTAACTGTTAGCGGTCTCAACTTAAGTGAAGATAATTGGCTTCAACAGCTCATTTCTTTGGAAAAGAATTATCATAGGGCTATTGGACCAATGCAATTAATAACGGCTTACTTAAAGAGATTCAAAAAGCATTGGATAAAAGGCATTTCGAGTATTAGAACACTATATATTGAACCTACCTAAAAACTTCCACGCTCTTCTTATTTGTAATAGCAATTATTTTTGCACAAGAAAGAATTTCTAGCCCCTTAAATTCAAAGAAATTTTATTTTTTAGGACAACTCTCTTAAGTTTCTTCGTCAACTACAGACAATCAAAATCAAATACACAACTTTCAAAGTCAATATCTCAAGCGACTGTGAGTAAAAAACCAAATTGTGCCTGTCTGGTTTTACAGTCTCTGGTTTTACAGCTTAGTGTTGTTTAATCATAAATAATCGACGGCTTTAAACGTTTGGAACTTAAGTTAATCAGCATTGATCTGAATCTCTATATTTTCGATCTGACTTATGATTAAATCTTTTTTAAATGACTTAAAAGGAGACAGGCACATTATGGCAAGTTTTAATATCGGGGAGTTAACACAAAGCGAAAACGAAGCGCTGCTCGGATTGCTAATAGTATTGTATCGTCAGGATATGAAAATCACTATGGGTGAGCAGGATGCATTTAATGCTATTAGCGAGCAAATGAATTGGACCAGTGGTACTTCACTCGATAATTACTTGATGGAACTTCGAGCAAAAGTCAGAGATGGGGATAAGCAAGCCCTGGTATCAGAGTTTATGAGTAATCTTTCAGGACGAAGTGAAGTCAATGTTATCGCTCAAAAAATGGCTGAGTCGGATGGAAGTGTCAGTGCTGGTGAGCAACAGATTTTAGACTTAATCAAAGATCTGTCTAAACAGTCATAATGTTTGACTTAACGACCGTCGTTACTACCGTAAGGCCGCAAATCTCAGGAATAAACATCGCAGTTCAACAAGCAATAACGATTAACGTTAGTTGCAGAATGTGTGATGGGGGTAAATGGTGGGCCCTCCCCGACTTGAACGGGGGACCTGCCGATTATGAGTCGGATGCTCTAACCAACTGAGCTAAGGGCCCATTTTGAACTTAATTTGAACCTAAATACATACCTCAGTAGAAGCTAACTGAAGAGCCTTCTTCTAGCGGGTATATCTAGAGGAGACGGAGTTTACGGAAAATTGCCCGACCATTCAACCGTAAATCGTTAATCCTTGAGAAAAAATACGACATCATTATCAATAACTTGTAGCTTCCAGCCCCTTCGGCCACCAATCCATTCAAATGTGGGCACTGAATAAAACGCGATATGCGTCGGATCATTTTTGTAATGCCAGCGTGAAAACGCATTTTTATCAATCACTCGTTTAGTCATAATTGCAAGAATGCCGCCGGAATTTAAAATTTTATCTATTAAATTCAATATCTTAAAAGGTTCAGCCAAATGTTCAATAACTTCTGTCATTGTCACAAAGTCAAAGCGTTTTTCTAGCTGGCGAACGTCGGGATAGTAATAAATATCATAATTACAGACCTTAAATCCGTGTCGCTCAGCCATCACTGAAATCGCCGGACCGGGTCCACAGCCGAAGTCGAGTCCTGTGGCACCTTGAGGTAATTGGTTGAAAAGTGGCTCAGTTGTTCGCGACAAGAATTTTTGATAGCCGGCATCTTGTGGGTCATTTTGATGGCGGTCATACTCGGCCTTCTCTGCTTGGGCGTCCAGATGAAAACACTGGGGGACGAAGACCAAATGGCAGCACTTGCACTGTAAATAGACTCTTTTGCGGTCCTCATGATAGAAATCATGGTCGTCATTTAAACATAAAGGGCAACTATTTGAGTCAAACTGATCGGCAGACAAAATTCACTCCTATCATCGATATCTCAGCTATAATTATGAGCAAGCCGATAAAACCTTAACCCCCGAAGTACGTGCCTTTATGAGCAACGCCGAAGCGTCAATTCAAAAAAGACTCGCTGAGTATAAAGCAAACCCAATTCAGCCACTAGAATTGGCGTCAATAAAGGAAAACTTTCAGTCCGAGGATTGCTCGGTTAATTCTTTCAAGAAAATCTATCGGCGAGACCCGATATTTTGCTACACGCTCATCAGCGAAGCCAATAAAGCCACTCAACAGAAGGTCAGTAGCCCCTTTGCGGCAGATCACGCAATGAGCACTCTTGGATTGAGCGCAGCTGCGGGTATTTTCAAGAATTCCAAAGTTCCCAATACGCGTCCACCAATGGAGGTTCGTTTCTCATTAGCGACCAGCCTCTTAGCCGCTGAACTCGCCAATAACCTTTGTCAAATGCATCGTGCTTGCACTCAAGCGTATTGGACGAGTCTTTGCTATTTGTTCCCTGAAACCATGCTTTGGCACCTAGCACCAAAGGAAATGTGGCGAATTTATTATCGCCAGCTGACCAATCCTAAACAAATGGGTGAGTATGAAAAGTCTTTGCTGGGATTCAATTTGTACCGGTGGCGTATTGCCGTCGCAAAAGAGTTGCAACTGAGCGAGCAAAATCAAATTTTATTTGAAAAACGTTTACCGAATAAGCCGAAGGAACTTTTGCTCTATGCCCGAGACGGTTTCGATGAAACTAAAACACCATCCTTGAAGGATTGGGATCGTTACGAAGGTTGGTTGATTGTAATGGCCAACAAGCTGGCTCGCTCAATATTATTGCCGTGGCATAACAATAGCTATCGGCACACTTTTCATCTAATTCATCAGCTTGCTGGCTGCGATACCAATAAATTACGAAAGAGCATACAAGATGCGGTACGTACAGCGAGTATAAACTTTCAAGGTAGTCGGCTGCCTAATCCAGGGGCTAACTTTATCATGCTGAAAACGAAACCCGCTTTCCCAGGCTGGTTACTCAGCAAACCGAAAGCCCAGGTTGCCAAACGGCCGGTGCGTGCAAAACCTCAAAAAGCGCAACCCGTCAAAACCGCAGCACAAATGAAAGCAGGAGAAAAACCGGTAGCGAGCCCAGCTTTGGATAATAAACCGAAACCACCGATTAATAGCAAAGTCATTTCGCCGACAGCCATCAAAAATGCGATACAAAAAATTGTAGCCGAGCCTGATAGCTTTGAGACATCATCTGATTTAATCCAATTCACTTTAAGAACGTTAATCGACGAACTTAAACTCGACAGGGTTTCATTTATGGTGGTTGACTACAGCGCGAGTAAAGTCGTCTGCCGAGCAGCTTTAAATGCCAAAAATAGAACGGCAATTAAACCAGAGTTCGAATTTAAACAACCGACTCCGCTCATCAAATTTATTGAGCGTCAAACTTTTATGCTTTTGAGCAGAAAAGCGCATCAAAATATCTGGGCTAAACTTCCAATCGCAGTTCAAAAGGATCAGGTCTCGCAGTTTGTATTGTGTTCACTAAAACCCGGTAAAAGAGTTAACGCACTCGTTTACGCAGATACCGACGATGTCAGTGTTTTGTCGCCGCAGCGTTTGGGTATAATCAAAAAAATGTTGTTAGGATTAAATAAAGCGCTGGCCGATAGAAATGCCAAACGGGCAGAAAAAGGGCCTGCGAAAAAAGCGCAAGCCCGATAATCTTTATGTTTCTAGACTGGAGCGCCCGGTCGTTAAAAAAAACCGGAAGCTTTCTTACGCCCCATAACTTAACACTAGCTGATAGATACTTGTATCTTGCTACTAGTTAATAATAATACTTATCACCAGTTAATAATCACCAATTACTTATTGTGATTTACTCGTTGCTAGCTGATTGCACTGCAGTCGGTGTTCTCTTATTTGGCACTAAAGACTTAACACTATTCCATAGCCCGAATATCCATCTTTTTTGATCCTCGAGGATTAAATACAGCGCCGGAACCAATAACAAAGTGATAACGGTTGCAAACATAATTCCAAACCCAAGCGCTATAGCCATCGGAATAATAATTTGCGCTTGCAAGCTAGTTTCAAACATAATTGGCAACAACCCAAAAAATGTTGTCAACGAGGTCAGCATGATAGCGCGGAAACGTTGTGTACCCGCTTGCAATACGGCATCTCTGAGACGCATGCCTTCTCTTCGGCCTCGATTAACAAAATCCACCATTATCAGACTGTCATTGACTACAACGCCCATTAATGCCACGACGCCAAACATAGACATCATGTTGAAACTCTTACCGAATACCAAATGACCAACGATGACTCCCGTCAGACCAAATGGGATAACAATCATCACCATAAACGGTTGGATGTAAGACTTTAAAGGGATCGCAATCAGGATATAGATGATCGCTAGCGCAATTAGCATTGACTGTTTAATTTCGTCAGCCATGTCGCCAACTTCTTTACTTTGACCACTCAACTCAGAAGAGACACCCGGATATTTTTTTACTAAACCTGGTATAAACTCTTGGTTGATTTCCGAAGTCACCATATGCGATTGAACTTTTTCGGGGTTAAAGTCCGCTAAGACTGAAACAGCGCGTTTACTATCTTCTCGCTGAATCGCTGAAACTCCCTCTTCCATCTTAAATTCGGCAACCGAGGTAAATGGTACCCATTGTCCTTGAGGTGTACGTATTCGCATATTTTCTAAATTCGAAATCGAAGTACGCTCTTCTTTTGGAAAACGGACCATGACTTTAATTTCATCTTTACCGCGTTGTATTCGCTGTGCTTCCTCACCGTAAAATGCTTGACGAACTTGTCTACCTAAATCCGACAGGGTGATGCCAAGCGTCTCAGCACTCGGTTTTAACGCCAGTTTTATTTCTTGGTTACCAGCACTATTAGTGGTACGAATGTCATAAATTCCATCGTACTCGGCTAGTTTATTTTGTAACTCTTTAGAAGCCCGTTCTAAATTTTCATAGTTCGCACCAACGAGCCTAAAACTAATTGCTGAGTCACCACCGGCTCCGGCAGAAGACATAAAACGGAGTTCCTTGACGCCGGCAACTTCGCCGACTTCTTCACGCCATGCTCGTTCAAATGCGATAGAGTCCACCAAGCGAGTTTCACCTTTGGTGAGTTCAACCAGCATCGCACCGCCAGTATCTCCTTGAGTCCAAGACAAGGAATGCATCGCCAACGATTCACCATTGTTTTGCTCCGCCAAACGGGCGTCTACTTTATCAATCGCGTTTTCCATCCGTTCAATTAGTTTGTCTCTTGCAGTAATTGGAGAGCCGTCATTTAACGTAAATCGCGCTTGAATCATATCGCCGGGAATACTCGGAAACGGCTCTACTTTGATCAAGCCAGAGAAAAGTAAACCAATTGAAACAAGCAAAACGGTTATAAACGTTACTAACGTTAAATACCGGTGTACGATCACTTTTTCTAAAAAGGGTTTGTAAACATCACTCGCAAAATTTTCCATCCCCACGCGTGTCGCATGTTGTAATTTGCCAAACCAACCAACCTTGCTTTCATCATAAGTCTCATACTTCATATGCGCTAAATGCGCAGGCAGAATCCACTTTGACTCGACAAGCGAAAAGATCAAACACAGAATTACCACCACTGCGATTGCTTCAAAGAAAGGCGCAAACATAAATTCCAAGGTCAATAAAGGCGCAAAAGCTGCGATAGTGGTAAGAACACCAAATGTCGCTGGTACCGCGACTCGTTTAGCGCCTTTGATCACGTTTTCTTTGGAATGGCCATTTTTCTTAATTTCAGTGTAGACACTCTCCCCGATGATAATAGCATCATCGACCACTATCCCCAGTACCAGGATTAACCCAAATAAACTCAAGAAGTTAATGTTGGTTGAGATTGGACCGATTTTGTCCATAAATAAAAACGCACCGAAGAAACAAATTGGAATGCCAACTAAAACCCAAAGCGCAACTTTGAAACGTAGAAATAAAGACAACAAAATAAAAACTAAAACAATCCCCATGAGCATGTTGTCAAACATCATGTCGAGACGCTGCTGTAAATAGGAAGCACCATCTCCCCAAAGCTCAATCTGAGCGCCTTCTGGAAGGGTCTTATTTTTCTCTTCGATGTAGGCACGAACGGCTTGAGAAATTTCGATATCGTTTTGCTCGCCAACCGATTTAACTTGAATTACCGTTGCTCGCTTGCCGTTGAATCTCGCATACCCGTCGGACTCTACAAATCCATCGTTAATCGTCGCAATATCACCTAAACGCAAACGAGTACCATCAGCATTAGTGCGCAGTACTAAATCAGAGAACTCGATTTCAGAATAGGCTTGTCCAACGGTACGCAAACGAATGTCGCCGCCCTCAGTTTTAATTTGACCGCCGGGCAAATCCACAGAGAACTGACGAATCTTATTAGCGATCTCGCTCATAGTTAAGCCATAAGCACGCAACTCGGCATCGGAAATTTCAACTGATATTTCATACTCACGACTTCCCATGATATCCGCCTGATTAACTTCAGGGAGAGTCATGATATCGTTCCTAACTTCCTTCGCTATAGACTGCCTCGTTCGTTGGTCCATATCACCATAGACACTCAGCCAGACCACTCCTTGGGAAAACTCGACTTTAGAAATAACCGGCTTCTCCGTTTCCCCTGGAAAAGTTGCAATTGAATCAACTTTGATTTTTATTTCGTTAACGGCATCATCTAGATCAACATCATTAAACAACACTGCGGTAACCGTGCCCATACCTTCGCGCGCAGTGGCGGTTGTGCGCTTAACGCCTTTTACATCTTGAATAGCCTCTTCAATTTTAATGACAACGCCTTGCTCAACTTCTTCAGGCGCCGCACCTAGATAGGGAACCGAGATGTTCACCATATTCAATTGAATATCAGGCTGCATCCGCTTGGTCATACTTTGATATGAGAATAAGCCGCCGAGAATGATGAAAATCATCAACAAATTCGCGGCAACGGGATTGTACGTAAACCAAGCTATTAAGCCTTTTTCTCTTGGTATATTTTCACTCATGATTCGTTTCGCTCAATGATTTAAATTAACAACAAGAATTAAGGCTGTTGCGCATATTCTTCTTCAGTTTGTTCAAGTTCTTCTGCCGGTTCAGGCTCCGGGTCACCGGCGACACGCAAAGACATCCCTTGAACTGGCGACTCGATTGAAGTCATTAAGACTCTGTCTCCGTCATTTAATCCGCTACGAACATAAACGGCATCTGCCTCAGAGCGAATAACTTCTAGCTCTCTGGTGTAAAGTTTATTTTCTTTATCACTCACTAAAAC
This sequence comes from Aliikangiella marina, assembly GCF_007004765.1. Taxonomy (GTDB): domain Bacteria; phylum Pseudomonadota; class Gammaproteobacteria; order Enterobacterales; family Kangiellaceae; genus Aliikangiella; species Aliikangiella marina. The sequence goes on along the minus strand of NZ_VIKR01000002.1, from coordinate 402,963 downwards.
TTGAGTTAGATCTTTAAACACTTCACGTGGCAATTTAATTAGGTTATCTTCTTGCTTACCACTAATTACCGCAGTCACGAAAGTTCCGATTTTAAGGGGCGCCGGATTGGCTGTTGATTCAAGTACTGAATAAGGATCGGAAATTCGGGCGACGGCATAATGCACTCGGCTCTGATCATCAACGACTCCCTCCATTCGCACAAGCTTTGCTTGCCAGCGAGTCTCTTGACCAGCATAGTCTGCAACCAGTGTCACATTTGAACTAGCTGTTTGAGCTTCAGTTCCCCACTCGGGTACATTGATAAAAGCAAGTTCTTGGTCCGTCAGCGGTAAGCGAACTTCTGCATAATCAATGGCAAAAGTTGTACCCAACTGGGTACCCGTCGCGACAAACTGTCCGACATCGACTTGTTTCATTTTGACCATACCGTCGTAGGGCGCACGAATAGTCGTCCTGGCTAACTTCTGCTGCGCTTTTTTAAGATCGGCTTCTGCTGACTGCATGTTCGCTTTAGCTTCCAGTAGAAAAGGTTCACGTAACGCTAAGATCGGCGCGTTTTCGCGAGAGCGTCCCGTAAGGTCCCATTCTTTGCGGGCTTGCTCTGCTTTGGCTTTCTCTTGTGCATATTGCGCTTTCTGACTGGCGAGACGGGCTTTTGCCTGCTCAACCCCTACTTCGTAATCCGTTGGATCAATTTGTAGTAAAACTTCGCCTTTTTGGAAATATCCCCCCGCAACAAACTTATCCGACAGACTATCAACGACGCCAGCCACTTCGGACACTAAGACGGTTTCAGTTCTCGGTTTAACCACGCCGTGAGCTTTAACTTCAAATGTCACCGATTGCGCACTGGGTAAGACGACTTCGACGAGAGGAGATGAATTTTCAACAGGTTTCTTAGGTGGCTTAGGACGAGCAGCCATTAATAATACAATAACAGCAATGCCAGCAAAGAAGATCCCAAACCCTATTGCTACCGACTTTCCGCGACTCATAATTACCCCACTTCAATTAGAGTTATCGCTTTCGGGCCCCCCGGCGCCGAAAACACATTTTTTTCGATACGTTATTGTGCCTCAAGCACCCTTTGCAATACTGTTTCTAAAATGTAAATAACGCGTTCAGATGTAAAGAAATGTGCATTTCTTGCAAAATCACACCTTATCGCGCTGAATTTACAACCAAAAGTCACTGTTTAGTCCACCTGCGGGTTATTTAACCGGTTGGATATGGCTAGAAAGTTACTGAGAAACAGACAGTTAGCACCCATTCATTGCTCTAATACGAGAATACTCGAATTTAGATTAAGTTTAGTGCGTTTTGGTGATTATTCTTGCTGAAGTTCGAAATGATTGCCGCAATAGGGACAGTCCGCGCTGCCATCAGACTCAATGTCCAAATAAACCCGCGGATGAAGATTCCAGTGAGCTTGATCTTTTGGCGGGCAACACACTGGTATATCAGCGTTTGTTACTAAGATCGTTGGCTTAGTCACTTGTTCTTGTTGTTCAGACATTGCACGCTCCCTCCGTCGATACGACTAGTTTAACGGATAACTGAACTTTAGCCAAAAAATCTCGTAAGCGCTAAAAAGAGACAAAGCCAACCTTTAAAAAAGGCCATATAGCTTTCAGCAATATGGGCGCACCAAATTTGATCTCTATTTTTGCCTCATTTTTTCCTGATTTAAAAAATTAGCCCCAAATCTGTGCAAACCTTCTGAAAAACACGGCTTATTTCCTGGCACGCAAATTGAAAAAGTCACAATGAAAAATACAAAACGCAAACAACTTTAATTGAATAAATCAAAAAATTAGCGAAAGGGGAGATTGAGCATGTATTGGTTAACCGCAATCGTTCGGCCATTTAAGTTAAGTGACGTATACGAGCGTCTCCTAAGTGATGGCGTTGGAGGCATGACCGTCACAGAAGTCAAAGGATTCGGCAACCAAAGAGCTGATACAGAAATTTATCGTGGGAATGCATACACCAGCCGCTTTGTACCAAAAGTAAAAATAGAGCTAGCGGTGAGTGAGAAGGATCTAGAGCGCGTTGTCGAGAGTATCGTCGAGTCGAGCCAAACTGGAAGCCCAGGTGACGGCAAGATCTTCGTCTACAAACTCGAACAAGCACTCAGAATCAGAACTGGCGAAGTTGATTTGGAAGCAATCTAACCGCGCCACTTTTACCAATAAAAAGAACACTGCTTCAGTCGGTGAAAATAAATTAGAGAGATAACACAATGGAAACAACAAACTATCTGTTTAACACACTATTTCTGCTTTTTTCGGGTGCTCTGGTCATGTGGATGGCCGCGGGCTTTTCGATGCTCGAAGCAGGCTTAGTCCGAAGTAAAAATACAACTGAGATTTTAACCAAAAACATTTTACTCTATGCCCTTGCATGTATTTGCTACATGATTATCGGCTTCGACATCATGTACCAAAGTAATACCACAGGAGGCTGGCTACCGAGCATCGGTTTTGGAATCGATGCAACCGCGGAAGGCGCTTCACAATCCAGCAAAGTCGACTTTTTCTTCCAAGTCGTTTTCGTCGCTACCGCCATGTCGATTGTATCGGGTGCCGTCGCTGAAAGGATGAAGCTATCCAGCTTTTTAATCTTCACTATTTTCTTAACTGCCGTTATTTATCCAGTCGAGGGCTACTGGACTTGGGGAGCGGGGTTCCTTGGTGCTAGCGAAGAAGATGGTGGCCTCGGTTTCAGCGATTTTGCGGGTTCAGGCATTGTCCATATGGCCGGCGCAATGGCCGCTTTAGCTGGTGTAATTTTGCTTGGACCACGTAAAGGACGTTATACCGAAAAGGGTGTGAAACCTGTTCCTGGAGCCAACATGCCATTAGTGACATTGGGGATGTTTATCTTGTGGTTTGGCTGGTTAGGCTTTAACGGGGGCTCTCAATTAAGCTTCACGGGTGTTGAAGATGCTGATGCTGTTGCAAGTGTTTTTGTTAATACCAATGCCGCCGCAGCAGCGGGTGCTATCGCAGCATACTTATTGAGTTTAATCATCTATGGTAAAGCCGACTTGACCCTCATCGTTAATGGGGCTCTCGCCGGTCTAGTTACCATTACTGCGGCGCCTGACTCGCCGACGCCGATGCAAGCGGCACTATTTGGAGTGGTTGGTTCAGCGGCAGCATTCTTCTCAATCAAATTCCTCGATCAAATGAAAATTGATGATCCAGTCGGTGCAATTTCAGTCCATGGTACCGCTGGTTTGGTTGGCTTGTTACTTGTTCCAGTCACCAAAGACGTATCCATTGGCACTCAATTAATTGGCGCCGGCGTCATTGCGGCATGGGTGTTTGGTGTCAGCTTTATCGTGTGGTTTGCACTTAAGAAAATTGTTGGTATTCGAATCAGCGAACAAGACGAATATCTTGGTGCCGATATCACTGAATGTGGCTTGGAAGCCTACCCAGAGTTTATCGCTGGTCGCACAACTAACGTTATCTAACGGTTAATGAGATCTAATAACGTTAATAAAATACAGTGTTCCTTAATAGGTACTGTTTGAACATTAAAAGTTATCAATCAAAAGCGTCGTCTAGAGCAACGGTTCTAGACGACACTCAATAAAAAAAACATTAATAACAACAATAAAAATAAAACAATAAAAATATTAAAAGCGAAAAAAAGTGAATAGTTAAAATTCAAAAAATTCGACATTAAATATAAAGGACCAAAAAGGAGATTTAACAATGAAACTAACAACTAAAATAATTCCGATTGCCGCCGCGACCATTATGATTGGCCACGTTGATGTAGCCAGAAGTGCAGGTTTTAGTACCGAGTTTAGTACCACACCAACCAGCCAATACATTTGGCGGGGTTTTGATCTCAACCAAGAAAACGCAGCGCTTCAAGGTGATGTAACCGTCAGTCATGAAACAGGTTTTTGGTTTGGAGCTTGGGCATCAAATTATGACGTTGGCGTCGATGATGGTGTTGAAATCGACTTAATGGCAGGCTATGACTTTGCCGTAAGTGACTTGGTTTCATTGGGTGTCGGTGTGACTGAATATACCTTTACCGGTGATACCAGTTCCAGTACCGAATACTATGCTTCCGTTTCCGTCGGTCAATTTAGTTTAACCTACTATGATGACGTCGACTTAGATGCAACTTATCTCTCTCTCGATGCCGAGTTTGCATTAACCGACGAATTCTCACTGATTTTGCATACAGGTGAATATGATGTTACCGGTGTTGGAGATAACACCGATTGGGCCATCGGCACCAGCTATGCAGCCTCTGAAAGTCTCTCTTTATGGGCGACTTACAGTGATAACGAATTAGATGTGGAAGGTGCAGAAGATTACCTGGTTATTGGTGCCAGTTTTAGCTTCTAGCATTTTTCTTGTCTAATATTTCCTTCTCACGTTTTGGCGGGACATGTCCCGCCCTTTTTTTTTACCCTATTCCCCTTCATTAATCCGCAGTATTTAAGTAAGTTTTCCAGATTTTTTGTACAGTCCGTCGTTCGCGCTCAAACTGTTCTTCACCGATAAAATTACCACCACTAGTCAATGCCATCTCATTGAGCCGATTACGAAATAGCCGATAAATTTTTACTAGCTCGCGTGCTTCTTCACTCTTGAGTAACGCTTCTCGTCCGGCAAACTTTAAACATTCGCTCGTACTGTGCGGAATAATCGCTTCTCCTTGATAGGCCAAGCAAGCAAACTGAGCCAAGAATTCAATATCAACTAAGCCACCGGGTGATTGTTTTAAATCAACTTTTCCTGATTGTTTGGCTTCCAATTGGTCGCGCATTTTATGACGCATATCACTAACATCTTTTTGCAGTTGCTCTCTGTCTCTTAACTGATGCAATGTGTTCGATCTCGCTTGAGCAAATTCATTCGCGACATTCGGATCACCTGCAACATAACGTGCACGAATTAAGGCTTGATGCTCCCAAGTCCAGGCTGATTCCATTTGGTACTCGCGATACGAATCAATGTGACTGACCAGAAGTCCTGAACTGCCAGAGGGCCGCAAGCGCATATCAACTTCATACAACAACCCTAAATTAGTTCGCGTTGAAAGGAAGTGAATGAGCTTTTGCGCCAAGCGAGTATAAAACCGGCTATTATTGAGTGATCGAGCCCCATCTGTACTACCATCAATTGGACGATTAAACAGAAAGACTAAATCCAAATCAGAGCCAAACCCGAGCTCTATGCCGCCGAGCTTGCCATAACCAATAACCGCAAATCCATAATTATTCTCTAATGAATCTACTGCATTGTTTAATTTCTCGGGCTCTCCATATCTTTCTTTCATCATGCGCCAACATTGATCTACACAAGCTTGAAGTATGACCTCCGCTAATTGGGTTAAATAGCGCGAAACTTGTGAAATACTTAGCCGCTCAGCAAGCAATGCTGCTGCTACTCGCAACTCATTAATTTGCTTAAAAGCTCTTAATGCATCAAGTAGCTCTTCTTCATCCTTTAAATCAATGCGAAGCAGCGCTTGTTGGAGTTCTGATTGTAAGTCAGTTATTTGCAGGGGCGCATACAAACTGTTTGGATAAAGTAGCTCGTCAAACAAAACAGGATAGGCTGATAGTCGCGCTACCATCCACTCACTTTGTCCAGCGAGATCGACTAAATGTTGTAATATGGGCGGGTTCTCACTGAGCAATTCAAGATACGCCGTGCGCTTAAGAACCGCGCGAATGACTCTGAGCAAACGAATTAACGTGATATTGGGTTGTTGGGTTTTCAAACAAGCCGCCAGCAACGCGGGGAAGAAAGTTTTTAGGCGTTTAGCGCCTCTCGTTGATAAATTGACGACGGCGGACTCCTGATTAAAGGCTTCAATTTTTTTGATAAAATCAGTTAGGTTTTCCAAAGAATATTGGTCACCCTTTCCTTCACGATTTGAATCCTCAGGGTCGCTCGCCAGCAACTGACTTCGCAAGCTTTGTGCGGTTAGATCTCCGTGCGCTAATGCGGCATAAAAATCTTCGGTTTCCGCGCCCTGTTGTCGTTCTTCACCTAAGATCCCATTAAAATGATGATTGACTAATTGCTGGACTCTACTCAACTCATTGAGCAAATCACTCCAGCTGGAACACCGCATTACTTCTGCCAGTATCTGCTGTTCTTTATTGTCGGTTGGCAATGTCTGAGTTTGTTTTTCTGCAAGCTCCTGAATGCAATGCTCTAGGCGGCGTAAAAAACGGTAGGCTGCAAGTAACTCGACTTGAACTGTCTCAGGTAATAGCTTTGCCTCAACTAATATCGGTAAAACTTTAAATACGTTCTTTTCTCGTAATCGCTTGTCTCTTCCACCTTGAATTAGTTGCAACGATTGAGCAATAAACTCAACTTCTCTAATACCGCCAGCCCCTAACTTGATGTTGTCAGTCAGCCCTTTACGTCTCACTTCTCGTTGAATCATTTCCTTCATACTGCGAATAGAATCGATGACGCCGTAGTCAATATAGCGCCTAAATGAAAATGGTCGGATGATGTCATCTAACGCTTTTTTATCAATGGCTTCACCGGTAAGGACTCTTGAGCGCAGCATCGCAAATCGCTCCCACTCACGACCTTGTTCTTGATAGTATTCTTCGGCTTGGGCCAAGGACATCACCAAAGCCCCCGACTCGCCATAGGGACGAAGCCGCATATCAACCCTGAACACAAAGCCATCAGCAGTCACTTCATCTAAAACTCGGATTAGCTGAGTGCTCACACGACGAAAAAAACGTGAGTTATCGGTTGTTCTTGCATCGCCTTGTGTTGTGCCTTCTTCGGGATACAAGAAAATCAAATCGACATCAGAGGAAAAATTTAACTCATGTCCGCCCAGTTTGCCCATGGCTATTATCAGTAAATGAAGACGGCGACCGTGAGCGTCACAAGGAACACCAAATTGTTGCGTGTGATGTTGATAGCCCCAATGATAGGCACCGGAAATTAATGTATCCGCTAATATTGATATTCGGAAACTGCTCGACTCAATGGGAAGAACATTGTTTAACTCTAAGACCGCAATAGCTGCACTGTGAGCCATTCGAAACTCTCGTATACGAGTCATGTATTGAGACTCAGAATCAAGCGTATCCGCAACATGATCTCGATATAGTGCCGGCATTTCAAGAACAATCACCTCATCTTGATGAGTAAAATGCCAATGAAGCGCCTCACAAAATAAAGATTGATGATGAATGGCCACTCGGCGAACAAACTCGCTCCACCCATAAGCGCTTACAATAAAATGGAATACATCGGGTGATAACATCGTTTGCATTGATAAGAGCGATTCTTGCCACTCTTGCGGTATATCTTTCGGTAGCTTAGTTAACGGAGCAACCGAGTCATCGTTGGCCATAAAGTCTCACTTTTTGAGAAATAGAGTCACTATAGTATAGTAATGAGCTATAGGTAGGATGATACATCGCTCTAACAATCAGTTAAATAGCGAATATAGGAATAAGAGGACTATGAGAATGCACGTATTTGAAATGGTCGTGATAATTACCGTCGTGGTACTTGTCGCTGGACTGATTAAAGATTGGATGAAAAAAAATCAAACACCACCGGTCGACTTATCCCCCATTGAAGACAGACTCGCTAAGCTTGAAGCTTTACAAGAACGTGTTGAAGTTCTTGAAAAAATCGTTACTGACAAAAATTATGACTTACGTTCAGAAATCGACAATTTGCGCTAAACTTTAATTGGTAATAAAAACAATATTCCCAGGGAGAATAGAATGGAACTTTGGATTTTCATCGGTATCGCGGTACTTCTGGTATTCTACATCATCAGCATATACAACAAACTGGTGGCTTATCGTAATCGCTTTAAAAATGCTTTTGCGCAAATCGATGTTCAACTCACACGCCGCTATGACCTGATCCCTAATTTGGTTGAAACCGCGAAAGGTTACATGAAACACGAATCAGAGACTCTCGAAGCGGTCATTGCCGCTAGAAACGCTGCCGCCGATGCTAACAAAAAGGCTTCTCAACATCCGGAGGACGCATCATCCATTCAAGGGCTTGCGGCAGCAGAAACAATGCTTACCGGATCGCTCGGAAAATTCTTTGCTTTATCGGAGGCTTACCCAGATCTTAAAGCAAACACTACCATGAATAACCTAATGGAAGAGTTAACCTCTACAGAAAACAAAGTCTCTTTCGCTCGTCAAGCATTTAACGATAGCGTGATGCAATACAACACCTTAAGGGAACAGTTCCCGAGTAACCTCGTGGCTAATAACTTTGGATTTACCGCCGCGGAACTGCTTGAAATAGAAGATCCAGCCGCCAAGAAACCTGTGAAGGTTTCCTTCAGCTAGTTATTAGCGAGTGGATTTTTTTAGCCTACAAGATAAAGCTCGTTCACAGACAAAAAAGCTGTTTATGCTTTTTTGTCTGGCCGTTCTGCTGATTATTATATCGCTTAATCTAGTTGTCTACTTTGCCTTTAGCTGGTTAGCCGTGGAACCAATTCCCTTAGCTTTGTGGCTAAAACAACCTTACTGGTTATTTGTTACTGGCGGTATTGTTCTCGTCATCGCGATAACCAGCTTTGTCAGAAGTTGGCAGTTAAAGTCTACGCCTGACGCCGTTGCTAAAATGGTCAACGCAACGCCAATATCGGTACATAGCAAAGATCCTAAAGAGCAACAACTGATCAATGTCGTCGAGGAAATGTCGATCGCTTCCGGCACGCCCATGCCTAAAGTCTTTGTGATGAGAGAAGAACCTGCGATGAATGCTTTCGTTGCCGGCCTCTCGACAGAAAATATTGTTCTAGTTGTTACTCAAGGATTACTTGAAAACTTGAGCCGACAAGAACTGCAAGGTGTTATCGCTCACGAATATAGTCATGTATTCCATGGAGATATGCAAATTAATGTCAAATTGATTGGAATTCTGGCGGGAATTTTAGTGATAGGTCAACTTGGCTATTTCATTTTAAGAGTTGGTTCAAGCGGTCGCAGCAGTAACTCAAAAGGAAACGCGCTGCCCGTTTTTGCGATTGGCGCTGGGCTTTTTATTATAGGCTACATTGGCTTATTCTTTGGACGCTTGATCAAGGCCGCTATCTCACGACAAAGAGAGTTCTTAGCCGACGCATCTGCAGTTCAATATACTCGAGATAGGCAAGGCATTTGTGGTGCACTCCATAAAATCGCTAACAACGCGAGTGGAACCTTACTAGCGAACAAAAAAGCTGAAGAAATGAGTCATATGTGTTTCGGACAAGCGGTCAAACTCAGCTTTAAAGGCTTATTGGCAACTCATCCACCTATTGACGAGCGAATCAAAGCGATAGATCCTCAGTTTAAGTATGTTCCTTCAGCGGTTGAACGAGTTGATACCCATGAAGAAAGCGCTGATGCGTTTAGTAAAACATCGGCATTCTCCGCATTTGTATCACAACAAATTGGCCAGCCTAACAACCCTAAAGATAAAAAGTCAGACGTCAAAATTCCTAAAACACATATCATGAAAAGCGTGGGAGCGATATCACCAAAACATCTAGATGTTACTCATCAGCTTTTTAACAAGACACCGAATAAACTACTTAATATTGCAAGAGGAAATCACGAGTCCATCAGTAATCGCGATCTGATTTTTGCTCTCCTACTCCTTGAACAAGAAAGTCATTCGAATGCTAAGTTGGCCAAACTTTTTAAAGATAAGGATAACTTTGAGGCCATCCAATCGCTTAGCCAACAACTCAGTAGCCTCAGTTATAGTCAACACTATCTACTACTCGAAGTTGCGCTATCACGATTTGATGAGCTATTAGATTCTGAAAAACAAGTGTTTATTCTCGAGCTCAATACCGCGATTCAGCATGATGGCGAAGTGACGCTGACCGAATTTATGATTTATGCCAGCTGTGCAAGAAGAAGCTTAAACTTAACAAAACCTAACAAACAATTTTCACGTTTTAATTTAATCGCTAACGATATAGCCTTGTTTGTTAGTTTATTATTTCGACAAAGTAATTTTGATGAAAAAACTCAGGTTGAATCCTTTAAAAAACAAATGAAGATTATGGGTATGCCGCAAGCCCAGTTTACGGTTTCAGATTTTCAAGCACAACCTATCGCAAATGCGCTGAATAGAATAAGTAATCTACATCCTCTGTTGAAAAAAGACTTTTTAGAATTGTGTGTTGATATTGTTGAACAAGATGGGAAGATCAACCAAAAGAAGTATGAGTTAATTCGATTACTGGGTGAATATCTTGGCTGCCCATTCCCAATCTTCGACGCAAAGTTGGTCGCATGATTCCAGCGTTTGATTTATACAGGATACGAAAATCATTAATCGCAACTTTTATTTAATCAGTACTGTTCAATGCTAAAAGATCAAGTAGATACATTAGAAGTCGTGTCTTTGCTAAAACAGATTATTCATGAAGATCTTACACTTACATTTTCACCTGGCTATTCATGGGGTGGTAAATATATGACTTCTACTGAAATTCATTGTGATAAAGGAACGGTTTTATTTTTTATCGATGCCAACGAGTTAGATTATGTCGATTTTGTCAGATTAGCGGATGGGCGGGAAGGAGAATTTGACTTCTGGAACAACGCCGAAAATACCGGTTGTAAAAATCCGCTAACATTCCTCACTGAAAGCGAAATTAAAGTCCTTATCAATAAGCTAGATAGGGCGATAAGTTAGCGTCAGTCTAGCTCTTATTAGCTCATCTTTTATCACTCAGATCAATAATCAAAATTTTTACTTAACGAACGATCGCAAGCCAAAAACCAGCGATCGTTTTACATATTTTGATTATTCAGATTAGATTCAGCAAAAGGTTTTATACTGAGTGTAAGATTAAAAGCTTTAGGTTATAGCGATGAAACAACAGGAATCAAGAAACTTACTTGCACTGCTGCAACATGCCGCGGCCTATGATTTGACTGACTCTCAACGTAAACAGGCCACGCGAATTCTTAAATCTTTGCCCAGTAACAGTAATCTGTTTACCATTACTAATAGACTGCGTGTATTTACCAGCTTGACGATATTCGCATTAATGGTAGAACAATCAATACGTGGCTAACCTTGATAGTTATCTTTGACAAGTTCTCTTGGATAGCCATTTTTAATTTTATTTTTTTGCTTTTGCGCTATACCGATAACTTTCTTTTGGTAAAACATTAATACTTCTCCATCACGGCAATCGCAATTGTCGAGATGAAGGCTCTGCCCTTTTACAAACTCGACAAAGTCAGGCTTAGTTAACTCAACAATCTGATCAGTTGCGGCCTGGCCAAAACAATAAGCAAACTCGTGAGTGCTCCGAATTTTATTAGGATAAACTTCAGCGATTTTCATTCCCGCACGATTCACTTTCATGTACGCATTCACTTCACCTATTGCTTGCGGGAAAATCCAGACTTCTTTTTGTCGTTTTAATAACTGAAATCCGTCGGGTTCAATATCAATACCAAATTGCGCTTGATAATACTCCCGGAGCCTTAGTTTTTCTTTTTTCGTGAGTTTTTCAAAAGGCGACTTAAATTGGGCGAGTGGACTTTCACTGGGTTGCGACTCTGCCGGTTTGCCTATGCACGCGACAAAAAATCCCTCGCTGTCGTAAAGGTGTGGCAATACATGTAAATAACCTTCTGCAATTAACGAACGTTCCGCACCTTCAAATAAATGCTTAAGGTTGATCACTTTTGCATCGGTATTTGCTCGCAAAAATTCAACGATAGCCTGATTTTCTTCAACTGATAGTGTACAAGTCGAGTAAACTAATCGTCCACCAGGTTTTAGCGATTGGTAAGCTGATAGTATCAGCGCTTTTTGCAGCTCTCCTATTTCTTTGACCTTAGCCAAACTCCAATTTTCGAGTGCGTGAATATCTTTACGCACGGTTCCTTCGCCACCGCAAGGCGCATCAAGCAGAATATAGTCGAATAGTCCAGGGACAAAATCGGCAAACTTACGACCATCATGATGAGACATTGCGGCGTTGAAAATACCGCATCTCACAAGATTATTGTGCAGACTCTTTAAACGGCTAGCAGACAATTCATTAGCGACTACTAGACCTTGATTATTAAGCATTGCCGCCAATTGGGTCGTCTTAGAACCCGGCGCAGCGGCCATATCCAATACTAATGGGGCGGCGAGCTTATTATCACCGAGTAGAGCCACCGACGGTAACATAGAGCTTGCTTCTTGAATATAAAAAAGGCCTTGAACATGCTCGGGTGTGTTACCCAAGGCAGTATTTTCGGATAGACTACTCTCATCAACCCAAAAGCCTTCTTTGCACCAAGGAATAGCCGTCAATTGCCATTGGTGACGAGCAGCTAGTTCGCGAAACTCTTCGACGGAATATTTTAGTGTGTTTACCCTGACACTCTTCCTTAAGCCCCGGCCGCACGCATCTAAAAACGCCTTTTCATCTGCTTGTGAGAGAAAAGTCTGTTTCGCATGCGCTAAATAAGCGGGGTTTATTTTACCGCCAGATGCAAGTTTGAGTAAGTCACTCATAATCGATAGCCGAAACGTTTTTTAAAATTATAACAAAAAGATTGCTACCTGAGAGTTTCTTACTATTTTTAAAAGAAGCTCCCAGGTTATTACCGAACGGCTAAAAACGAACTAGCCATTATGTGTGACTATTCATCATCCTCATTTAAAGTCATTAGCGAAGTGTTACCACCCGAAGCAGTCGTATCGATGCTTACCGTCTTTTCAGTTAACAAACGATTGATTAACGTGTCGTAGTATTCGCTCGAAATTACTGGCAATATCGCCCCGACTCGCGCCGCTAGTTCGGTTTTCACAAACTCTCGTCTTTCGCAAGCGGAACCAATGACTGCACCAGCCAAATGTTCATGCTCTAAAATCACTTTCAAATGACTTAACTTTGCCACTTGCAAGACGCCTGGACTGACGCCTGTTTCTAAAAATTTGTTTTTAAACGCCACCGCTTCTTTGTGGAAATGATCGGACACGACAGTGATCACCGTGTTGCCGGCAGCAAGCGCGGTAACTATTGATATTACCCAAAAATTAACCGATGTATCTTTGTCGGCATAACAAACTACGCAACCTCTTGGTTCGTTATAAAGCATGTTCGATTCGCCTGTCGGTCCAGGCAACATTTTGGGTGCGCTGAGTTTTTTCTCGATACGTAGCAATTGATTGCGTGCATCACTGAGAGTACGCTCTAAATTATCCGCCAACTCTTCAAGGTTATCGACAGTAGCAATCTTAGCAATTAACTGTCTAACAAGAGAAATCCTATCGTTGAGCGGCTTTGCTCGCCATGACTTTTCATCAGCGATTGAGTTTTTCATCAACACACTAACTTCAGCCTTTACTTGTTCATTCACAGAAAACTCAATAAGGTCAGCTTTCTCGTTAGTCGCTTGAATATTATCGGGCGAAGCTTTCTCTCGGACTAATCGCGTTAAGTAAGTCGGACCACCTGCTTTGGGTCCCGTCCCGGATAATCCGCGACCACCAAAAGGTTGAACGCCGACTACTGCACCAATCATATTACGATTGATATAAACGTTACCAGCTCGTGACATTCTCGCCAAGTAATCAGCACGCTCTTCGATGCGACTATGAATCCCCATGGTTAGACCAAACCCAGTACTGTTGACTTGATCGATCACGTCATCTAATTGCGTTCCATCAAAACGAATCACATGTACACAAGGACCAAACACCTCGTCACGTAGTTTATCGATACTCGATATTTCATATAACCTTGGCGCAAAAAAGTAATGACCGGTATCGCCCATATCGGGCGTGTCACATTGGTAAACTAACTCGCCTTTGTCCTTCATGTATTCGACATGTTCATTCAAAACATCAAACGCTTTTTGATCGATTACGGGGCCGATATCAGTCGACAACTGGGCCGGATCGCCAACGTGTAATTCTTGCATCGCACCTTTCAACATAGTCACGACTTTATCCGCAATTTCTTTTTGAACAAATAGGACTCGCAATGCAGAGCAGCGTTGACCCGCGCTCTGAAAACCAGAAGAAATAACATCATCGACCACTTGCTCAGGTAATGCGGTTGAATCCACAATCATACAATTTTGGCCTCCGGTTTCAGCAATTAACGGCACCTGTTCGCCCTCTCGTTCAGCCAGCGTTTGTGCTATCAATGTGCCGGTGTCCGTTGACCCGGTAAACATCACCGCTTTAATTCTTTCGTCAGGAATAATAACTTTGCCAACTTTGCTACCTCGTGCCACAACCGCTTGAACAACATGCTCAGGTATTCCCACTGACTGCATCAGCTCAATCGTACGAAGAGCGATCAGCGTGGTTTGTTCAGCAGGTTTAGCAATTACCGTATTACCTGTCACCATTGCTGCAGATACTTGGCCTAAGAAAATTGCCAAGGGGAAATTCCAAGGGCTTACGCAGAGCACAACCCCTCTTGCTTCGAACCGATCATCTTTCGCGAGTTCTTCTGCTCTTGCTGCGTAGTAACGACAAAAGTCGACTGCTTCGCGTACTTCGTCGATTCCGTCTTGCGCAACTTTACCTGCTTCTTTCATACACAAGGCGATAAGTTCATCACGATGGCGCTCTAAAATATCCGCTGTTTTTCGCAATAACTCGGCTCGAATTTTCACATCGGTCGTTGACCAATCTGTAAACGCTCGATCGGCTTTCTCAATCAACGTTTTCATTTCTTCATCAGACTGATGGGTAATATAACCAATCACTTCATCATGATTTGCAGGATTGATGACAGGCTTTGAACCTTCCGGCACTGCAGATTTATCGATCAAATGATTCGCCAACCATTTATCTAAATTATCTTTCATTGGAGTGATAAGATTAATATCGGTCAGGTCGAGTCCTTTTGAGTTATTACGCTCATCACCATACAACGCTATCGGTAGCTCAATCTGCTGGTTGAATTTTGATTTTACTCCCTGAATTTTTTCGACCGGATCAGGCAATAACGACTCGACAGGCTTTGATTCGTCAACGATAGCGTTGACAAAAGATGAATTTGCACCATTTTCTAACAAGCGGCGGACTAAGTAAGCGAGCAAATCCTCATGCTGACCGACCGGCGCATAAACGCGACATTGGATCTTATCTTGAGTCACGATTTGATCATAAAGCGACTCACCCATTCCGTGTAATCGCTGAAACTCAAATCCCTCAGTATCACCTTCTGCCATTTCAATAATGGTTGCCGCAGTGTAGGCGTTGTGAGTGGCGAATTGAGGAAAAATAGTATCCCGATATTGCATGAGTTTTATTGCACAAGCTTTATAAGAGACGTCTGTGGCAGCTTTGCGGGTAAAAACAGGAAAGTGGGGTAAACCATCTTTTTGCGCATTCTTAATTTCAGTGTCCCAATAAGCGCCTTTGACCAGCCGAACCATCATTTTACGACCAACTTTTTCTGTCAATTGACGCAGCCAATCAATCACAAAAATTGCCCGCTTTTGATAGGCTTGCACCGCCAACCCAAATCCAGTCCAGTCGCCTAAATCCGGATCAGAAAAAACCGCCTCAATGATGTCGAGAGAAATATCTAATCGTTCCGACTCTTCCGCATCAACTGTAAACCCGATGTCATAACTTTTGGCCGCGAGCGCCAACTCTTTTAATTTTGGGATAAGCTCGTTAATCACCCTTTCACGGTGAGTAAATTCATAACGAGGGTGGATCGCCGATAGTTTTACCGAAATGCCGGGGCTCTTAATCGGACCACGTCCATTTGCCGCTTTACCAATAGCATGAATGGCCACCATGTAGCTATCAAAGTAACGCTGAGCATCGGCCATCGTTCGCGCTCCCTCGCCGAGCATATCGTAAGAATAAGCATAACCTTTGCGTTCTTTTTCGACTGCCCGATCAACGGCTTCGGTAATGGTTCTGCCCATAACAAATTGCTTACCCATGATCTTCATCGCAAACTGGACCGATTTGCGGATGACTGGCTCACCTAATCGGCCGACAGTTCGCTTGAGGATCCCAAATTGATCTTCTTGGTTCTTATCTGAGTAATTGACCATCTTTCCGGTGACCAACAACCCCCATGAAGAAGCATTAACAAAGAGCGAGTCGCTATTCCCAAGGTGAGAACTCCAGTCTCCCTTGGCGAGCTTATCCCGGATCAGACTATCTTGAGTTTCGTCGTCAGGTACCCGAAGCAGCGCCTCCGCGAGACACATCAGCACGACCCCTTCTTCTGAAGACAGAGAGAACTCATTCAACAGAGCATCGATTCCGCCTTGGCCATGCTGATCGTTACGAATATTCACCACCATTTGGCGAGCCCGTTCCCAAGCCCTGCTGCGTGCACTCACCCCGACTTCAGCCAAGGGTAAAATGTGATCCACAACCGTTTCTTCGTCAATACGATAAAAATCGCGGATTTTTTGACGAATAGGACAAGCAGTGACCAACGAGCCTTCAAACAACATGGTGAGATCCTCAGGTTATACAGTATAAAATTCTGTGATTTATAATAATGGCGCGAATTTTATATAAAAAACAGCAGAATGTGCTGGTTTATTTTGGATTAATACCGTAAATTAGCCGGTAAATGCGGTATTTTACCGTAGAATATACTGAGAATTTTTCAAAGTACACTTGCAACTATGGCCCAAAACAACCGCTCCAACAAAACTCGTCCGCTCGACAAAATCGACTTACTCATTTTAGATGCTTTACAAAAGAATAGCCGCATTTCCAATGTGAATTTAGCGAAGTTAGTGAACTTAAGCGCAAGCCCGTGTTTAGACCGGGTTAAGCGCCTGGAAGCGGACGGTTATATCGAGCGATATGGGGCTAAATTGAGCGCTAGTCGCCTAAAATTTGGACTTACCGCGTATGTTGAAGTCACCCTCGATAAATCAACGTCCGATGTTTTTGATAGTTTTGCGGAAGACGTTCAGAAAATTGAACAAATCGCTGAATGTGACATGGTTGCAGGCGGCTTTGATTACTTACTCAAAATTCGTATTTCAGATATGGCCGAATACCGCTCGGTACTCGGTGAAGTTGTTGATATTCCGGGAGTCGCGAAAAACAGAACCTTTGTCGTCATCGAAAAAATAAAGGAAGACCTTGGTCTTCCCTTAATATCACGCTCCGAAAAGCTCTAGTTTCAATGGTCAAAGAGGGGGATTAACTCCAACCGTTGCCGCGACGTTTACCGCCTAACTTGCTAAATACCCAGCCAAGAAACATCCCGCCAATAATCACGATAGCACCGGCAAAAAACATCTCGCTATAAAACCCGCGTTTGTAGAGTTGGCTCTTCTGATTTATTTGTTCCAGCTCATTTTCGAGTTTGGCCACTTTGCCCTGGAGCTCTTCATTAATCGTCTTCATGGGCGTAAGGTCGGTGATCTGTCTTTCAAGCGACGCGACTTTTTCGACGTGTTGGTCCTCCATGGCTTTGATCTTTTGTAACGCTGATGCAAGCAAATGCTTTGAGGTTTCATTGCGCGTTAGAAACTGGTTCTCTATCCAAAACTCTCGCCCTGTCACATCCCTCACTTGGGTGAATCCAGTTTCATCATTCACTTGAATCACCTCGAGTTTGGTGTGGGGTGGTATCGGCGGTAACACTCGATATTCTTTTGTTGGCCCAGTTCTTATCCACACTAAATTTTGGTTGTCATCGACATAAACAGTCTCGGCGTAACTGGTTTCTGAATGCAAACTGCTTAATATTAAAAATGCGAGGAGGAGGATTAATTTATTTGGTTTCATATTGTTTTGACTTTCATGTGTTGGCTTTGGCGTTTTCGCTTTTGGGTTATCATTCTTATGTAAAAGCATTCTGCGCTTGTATCGTTTTATTAACAATCGACCCGTGCTTGTTTGTTTTCCGTGTCGATTCTGTCCAATCGCTTCTATTCTATTGATTCTATTCTATTGATTCTGTTCAATCGCTTCGGGCGCACTTTGTTTTCCTAACATGCTCGGGTTTTCCTAACATGCTCGGGTTTTCCTATCATGCTCGGCGGCTTAAAGCCGGCACAGTTCAAGCAAAACCGCCTATCACAGGCATTCTACGCAATACCCTCGTTGAATTAAACCAACCTTGATCACGTTTTTAACATTTTTAATCACCGCTCTATTAATGCACCAGTGATGACAAAAGCTCAGATGAGTGGTTAAATAACGCGGTCTGATAAAAAAAGGTTTGACGCTATGCCAAGCGAACTCGAGTTAAAACTCGATGCAACTCCAGAAAAATTAAATAAAATCAGAGAGTTAAGTTTTCCAGGGGCCGAGTCACAAAGTGATTGGGAGACTCAACATCTAGGTAATGTCTATTACGATACCGCACATTATAAGTTGCGTGAGATGGATATTGGCATGCGCATTCGCCAAATCGGCGACAACTATCTGCAAAACGTTAAATCTTCGGGAAAAATCATTGGTGGATTACACCAGCAAAATGAAGATGAAGTGACCCTAGAATCGAATCAACTTGATATCTCTAAAATTACTGAGCCTTACTTACAGATTTTGGTTGAAGAAGCTCAAGAAGAAGACGGCGAATTCCAACCTATATTCAATACCGATTTTGAGAGAAGTCAGTGCTTGCTAACTTTTTCAGACGGGACAGAAATTGAAGTTGCCTTAGACGCTGGCACCATCACTACCGATAAAGACACTGTCCAAGTGTGTGAAGTCGAGCTCGAATTAAAAAGCGGCAGTGCCGAATATATCTTTGCGATTGGGCGCTATTTAATCAAAGACTTTGATCTCAAATTATCAAATGCCAGCAAGGCTCGTCGTGGTTACGCTTTGCGCCGCGACTTGGCGACTAAATTCAATTCAATGCAGGTTAACGACTTTAGCCAGGGGGTTGAATCAGAAAAAGCCTTTGAGCAAATTTGCTTCTCGGCGTTACGCCACTGGCAGTTTTACGAGCTATTTCTTGATAAAGAAAACGCCCACTCGGCAATATTGGAAATGTATCGAGCACTTATTTACATCCAACACATGTATATGGTGTTCGGGGTTTTAATCCCCCGCCAAGCCACACAAGACTTGAGAAACAATTGGAACTGGTTAGCCGGTGCTATGAGACCAATTGTTGATGCAGCAAAACATCAAAGATACCTCAATCGTTATTTAAAACAAAAAGCCGATTGGGACTTGGTAGAGCACCAAACCGCTAAGATCAAATCAGAGGTGGTTGATGCCATTAATGAGTTCAAAGCGCTTCTGGCAACTCAACGATACAACTTGATGATGCTTAACATGTCGGAGTGGCTTTACTTCAAAGAATGGCGAGGCTTTATCCCCGAAAAAGAGCAAGATAAGTTAAAAACGCCCATCATCGAATTTGCGCGCATACAGCTAGACCACATGTTAAAAGATCTAAAGCGCGACCTCGGCCCAAAGGTATCCTTGGAATATAAAGATTACTTCAAACTCATCGCCAAAATACGCAGAGCATTGGACACAGGTCTGTTTTTTGGTGGTTTATTCGACTCTCAAAAACGCCAAGCTTACCGTCAGCCGTGGGTTGAAATACTCGATGGTATTCGTGAATTACAAATGAATAACTATATTTTCGAACTTCAGTTAGAAACCCACGATCGGCAAGAAACCGAAGAATGGTTAGAAAAACGTAACCTTCCAGTACTTGATGCAATCGCCGCAACAAGAAAATCCGCATTTAAAAGTAACCCTTATTGGGGTTAACGCGTCTTGTTAGAAAATAATGGTTAAGGGAAATCATTTGCGGTTGTTTTTCGCGATAGAGCTTGAGCCTAATATCAAGTCAAAACTACTCACTATTCAAGATCGCGTTCTTGATGTAAACGGCACGGCGGTTCCGGGAGAAAACTTTCACATCACGCTTAGCTTTCTGGGCAAAGTCGCCGAGCGAGAGCTTGAATCAATTTTAGATGGTTTAAGCGTTTCGTTGCATGCCGGCGAGGCATTTAGCGATGTTCAAGTCTCACCATTTAGCGTTACCTTGAATCAGCTGACATACTGGCCAAAACCTAAAATTATTGCCGCCTTGATCGATGATCAAAGCCAAGGTTTGGGCCGGTTAAAAAAATCAATTGAAAGTGTTTTGACGAGTATCGGACATTTTCAATTTGATCGCAAAAGTTATAAGCCGCATGTTACCTTGTTCCGCCATGTTGACGAACCACCGAAACACTTAGCAGATCTTGAATTAACAGTCGCTGTTAAACGGTTTAGTCTTCTGGAGTCGGTTCAAGGCCGCCACGGCGTTAATTACCACATGATTGAATCCTGGCCATTGAAACAGTCGAGTATTAAGCAGCAACTATTAGGTCTTTAACAGTGGTAAAAATTCGTTTTCTGGTTATTTTAACCTGTTTAATAGGTGGAGGGTGTGCCAATACTCGCCCGCCATGCAACGCAACATTAAATCTAAATCATACCATTAATCATCAACAACTACTCAGCGATTTAAGGACCTTGTCCGCCGCTGAAATGCAAGGCAGAAAGCCGACCACAGAGGGGAGCCGCCTCGCTCAAGACTATATTACTAGCCGCTTTCAACAAGCCGGATTAGAAACATTTGCCGGCACATATCGATCGCATTTTAAGTTTCGAAAAGGTGGTAGCCAAATCGGTACTAACTTAATCGGCTACAAGCGCGGTGAAGAAAAACCCGACGAGTATATTGTGCTCACTGCACATTACGACCATTTGGGTAAGAAAGGTCGAGTGATTTATTATGGCGCTGATGATAATGCTTCAGGCGTTTCGGCAATCTTGGCGATTGCTGACTACTTAAAAGATAAAAAAACGAAACACTCGGTTATTTTCTTGGCTACCGACGCAGAAGAGTACGGGTTATTTGGCTCAAAAGCATTTGTTAAAAACCCGCCTGTGCAACTCTCACAAATCAAGCTCAACCTCAACTTTGATATGATTGGGCAAGGTGGCGCGAGTAAGTTGTTATATGTTGCCGGAACCAAAAAAAATCCTCAGCTAAAACCGGTAGTAAGACAACTACAACAATCGACTTCCGTTTGTTTGCAAATTGGTCATGAAGTCAGAAAAAAACTACGTGGTACGATCATGGGCGGTTTAGACTGGCAGAAAGCAAGCGATCATGCGCCATTCTCAGAGAAGGATATACCTTACCTATACTTTGGTGTTGATTTACACCGCCACTATCATCAACAAACCGATACCTTTGAAAGCATCGACCAAGGGTTTTATATGGCGACAACCGAAACCCTTCTGGATGCATTTAAGCGCATTGATGGGCAACTACAAGAATTGCTAACTCAATGATTTTAATCGCCTAATTATTAATATTTTTGGTGCGTCGAACAAAGCGATAATAATTCTGCACGAAACCGCTAGCGTAAGGCTTTGAATTAACAAGCCGCAAAGGTATGTCTTCAGGCGCTTCAGCAAAGAGTGGTAACCCGCGACCAATCAGCACAGGGACTTGGGTGATAATAATTTCGTCCATCAAGCCAGCTCGAATAAAAGACTGGATACAGAGCGAACCTTCTAAAGCAACTTTGGGAACTTGAAAATGTTGCAACTCAACAGCCAATAATTCTATCTTACCACCATAAACATCGATCTTGTTGGCAAAGTCTGCTGGTGGTTTAGTGAGCTTACGGCTGAGAACAATGACTTGCTTGCCTTGATACGGCCATTCACTATATTTTGCCGCGCGTTCAAAACTACTCCTGCCCATAACAACGCAACTAATCGTATCCATATAAGCATGGTAGCCATAGTCTTCGCCTGTTTGATTTTTTGCAGCTCGCTCAAGCCAATCAATTTTGCCATCTAACCGTGCAATGTATCCATCAAGGCTGGAGGCGATAAAAGCGGAAAAAATAATATCCATAAAGTCCCAGTATTACCAAATTTGTTTTTGTATTAGCAGTCGCTATTAATTGCTACTGGTTAATACTACTACAAAATTGGTAATACCGTAAAAAACCTTCATCAGGCGTGAGCGATATAGTCATTCAAATTCAACGGCTTGCTAATGGGAGTGCCCATGGTGCTTTGCCCGTTTTTTTCGTATCGGCTCAGCAACCTCGGCACTGACAAATCCTAAATTAATCATTTTCGTCAAAAAAGGATCTGATTCATTATCCCCGATATCGGCAAAATCAGTCGTTCGATAACTATGTTTTTGTTTAAAAAATTGGTTCACTTTTTTTGCATCTGACTCGACTGATGTTAACGCCCATTTAATTAAATGTGAGTCGGTTTTAACTTCATAGTATTTAGGAAGCTTATAAGCCGACGACCAAAGCAACTTATTCGAAATATTTTTGTCCTCAAGTCGATATTCAGTCAACCGTTGACACCCTTCATTTTGCTCGTTTAACTTTTTCATCTGTTTAATTTTAGCCGGCGAAAGTATTTGGTACTTAGTCTGCCAGTTTGCTTTTCGGTCTTCGACTTCAAGTTCTGTGGGCTGATATTCAATCCCATGTTGGTATCGATCAAAATATCGAATGGGCCGCACGGTTCCATTTGAAACTTTGTTCCAAATTTCGGTAACTTGCTTGTCCAGATGTTGATAGGCGACTTCGGAATTCTTGCGCCAAAACACAATAGATTTTTTTTCTAGTTGTTGATGCGGCTGATTAATGCGCTCAACGGTAATTTGATACTCCGCTTTCAATAAGTTGATATTATCGTCACATTGAGCATTCACCAGCATCGGTAATGCAATGATAATCAGCGAAATAATTTTAGTTTTCATGAATCACTCCCTATGACAAAAGCGTACCCTGGGGTACGCTTTTGCATTTTTCTATACGAACATTTTCAAATCAATTTATTCTTACTTAATCTAGAACAGCATTGGCTTTAGCGACTAGATCACCAGCGTAATCCATTACATGAAATACAACACTTTGCTCGTTAGTACCTACCACTAAGTTTGCTCCTGGTCCGGTTGCATAAATTGCCACATCTTCACCCGCATGAGTTTCAGATGATAATGGAACCAATGACTCTTGGTGAAAACCTGGGGTTTCAGTGTCTATAGCCGACAAATCAACTCGTCCTGTGACGATGCTATTGCTGTAGCCTTCATCAGCGTTAGTTTCATCACCTAAGTCTTTGAAACCTCTGCCGTTGGTATAACCCAAGGTAGTGTATGGCATATCATCTGACGCTAGTGACGGTTCTGTACCGCCGACTGGAACGACTTTACCCAGAATAGGATTCCCCCGTTTTGGATATCCCGCTATCGTAAACACATGACTGTGGTCGGCAGTTACAATGATTAGCGTTTCTTCAGGGTTGGTACTGTCATAAGCAGCTTGAACCGCCTTCGCAAATTCGATTGTATCGGTCATCGCATTGTAAGCACTGCCCGCATGATGACCATGATCGATACGACCAGATTCAACCATTAAGAAAAAACCTTCATCATTGTTATCTAAGATATTGATAGCTTTCTCTGTCATTTCACTAATCGATGGTTCACCGGCAACATCATTGTGACGATCAGCTTCATATTGCATGTGCGACTCATTGAACAGTCCCAAGACTTTTTCAGTGGTTTCAGTGTTAAGAGCATCAAACCCCACCTGATCAAAGATATATTCTCCTGCCGCGTAATTTGCCTGCCACTCGGCCGTCAAATCACGACCATCAGTTCGATCGCCTTCAACTGCACTAACCGCATCTGGTGAATTAAATGCCGCGTCGTTTGGCAAAAAGTGACGACGCCCTCCACCAAATACCACCTCAATACCATCAACATCTAATCCCGCAAAACGAGTTTCCAAATTGGCTTCAAAGTTAATCAGTTGATCTGCAATATCGACACAGCCATCAGTAATCGCTTGTGCTGGCATATCTGACACATCTTCCCAGTTTCTATCAGCAGATTTAGCATAGGTTGCTGCTGGAGTCGCGTGAGTAATTCGCGCTGTTGAAACGACACCGGTTGATTTCCCGGCGATTTCAGCAAGCTCTAGGGCTGAAACTAACTCATTACCCGTGACAGAAGAACAATCGCTGCGAGAAACCGCTTCTGCAACGCCAATAACACCCACATCAGTTTTAACGCCTGACATCATCGCTGTCATGGTTCCTGCTGAGTCGGGGGTCTGAGCATCCACGTTGTATGTCTTGGCTAGGCCGGCAAAAGGAAATTTATCAAAAGATAATTCATTCTCTTCGCCCATCATTCCTTTGTTTTGCCCTTCAAGAATTCTAGATGCTGTAACAGTCGAAACACCCATCCCATCACCAACAAACAAAATAATGTTCTTAGCTGAACCTCGTTCGCGAATGACTTCTTCAACACTTTGCTGAGTTTTTTCAAGCTTGTAAGCAGCATCCATAAACCAAGCATTATTGGTATTATTTAATATTTCATTCGCAGCGATTTGATTGATCGCCGGGTTGCATACAAATTGCGTATCGCTAACTTCTCCACTTTCTAAAGTGGCGTTACCGTTAGCATCAATCCCCGTGTCAATTTGGATACCACCATTGCGACATTCATCGTTACCGATGGCGAGGGGGGTTTGCACGATAAGACTGCTTAATCCGTCGTTCCCATTGGCTCCGTCTTGACCATCTTTACCATCATCTACACAACCACTCAGTCCAAGTGCAGACACAACTAATAATGAAACTATTGATTTATTCATTGTTTTAACTCCCTCTATTCTGCAACTAAACCAAGTGCACGATTTATGACGTGAAAGACCATATTTTGTTCAATGGTCCCCTGAACCAAGTAGGCGCCAGGTCCTTTTGCATGGAGAGTGATATCTTCACCCGCATGAGTTTCTGAACTTGTTGGCACGGTTGTCTCTTGGTGAAAGCCGCTAGCGGTTGTATCAACAGCAGTCAAATCAACACGCCCTGCTAGAGAGTCTTCGGAGTAGGCAACATCCGCATTTGTCTCGCTTCCTAAATCGCGGAAACCGCGACCGTTGGTGTAACCGAGTGTTGTATAGGGGAGTCCATCACTCGCCAGGTAAGGTTCGCTCTCTCCGACTCGGACCACTTTACCCAAAATGGGGTTGCCGCGCTTTGGATAGCCGCCAATTGTAAACACGTGACTGTGATCGGCAGTCACTAGGATTAAAGTTTCCGCGGGATCTGTCGCATCCATTGCAGCTTGAACCGCTTCAGCAAACTCAATCGTGTCAGTGAGCGCATTGTATGCAGACCCAGCATGATGGCCGTGATCGATTCGGCCACTCTCTACCATGAGAAAAAAACCTTTTTCGTTGTTATCCAAAATATCAATGGCTTTGGCTGTCATTTGTGACAACGATGGTTCGCCAGCGATATCATTCGTTCGGTCAGCTTCGTATTGCATGTGAGATTCGTTAAACAACCCAAAAACACGTTCGGTGTTAGCTGGATCGATTGCGTCGAATCCAATTTGATCCATCACATACACACCATTTTCATATTTATCTTGCCATTCTGCAGTCAAGTCACGAGCATCAGTTCTATCACCCTCGACACTGCTTACAGCATCAGCGCTATTGAACGCTTCATCGCGCGGCAAAAAGTGTCGACGACCACCGCCCATGACAACCTCAATACCATCGATGTCAGTACCAAGAAATCTTGCTTCAACATTTTCTTCAAAGTTAATTAATTGATCGGCAATATCCTTACAACCTCCTGTCACAGCGGCCTCAGGCATATCCGATACGTCTTCCCAGTTTCTGTCTGCAGACTTTGCGTAAGTTGCTGCTGGGGTCGCATGAGTTATTCTTGCAGTGGAAATAACCCCAGTAGACAAGCCTTTAATTTCTGCCAACTCTAGTGCGGTCACAACTTCATTACCATTTACAGTAGCGCAGTCACCACGTTCGATATCTTCATCAACACCTATCACACCAACATCTGTTTTTAACCCAGACATCATTGCCGTCATCGTGCCTGCTGAATCAGGCGTTTGAGCATCGACGTTATAAGTTTTTACCAAAGCGGTATTTTGAAAGTTTTCAAAACTTAACAATCCTTCCTCGCCAGCGTTACCTGCTAACTGGCCTTGCAAAATTCTTGAAGCAGTAAGCGTCGATACGCCCATACCATCACCAACGAAGAGGATGACATTCTTTGCTCTTGGAGCATTGGATATCATTTGTTTACCAGCGATTGAGGCTTGTCCACTGACAAACCATGAGCTTTGTGTTTGGACATCGGGTAGTACCGCAGAATGACCAGTAGCAGCAAAAGCAGCCATCACAAAACTCGACAGAAATGTCGTTTTAAGTTTCATGAGTTTTCTTCCTTATTTTTTATAGCAATTATTTATATTTGATTAATTTATTTGAATGAATCCCCGACAGCGTTATCGCAAATTGAGACGCGTTGAGAATTGGCAAGAAGGGTAGAAAAAAATTGTGTCGAAACGATTGCTTTTTAATGACATAAAAATGACTGAGTCACAATCAATCAATATTTATCAAAAATAAGTCGACCAAACCGTTTTAAGTAAGAATTTTTTTGTCATCGAATATTTACGTCACTGTCACATAAGGTTCAAAAAAATAACATCACATTATTGAACTAATACTTTTTCGAAAAAATAGCGAGGAGAAAAGCCTGATCCATAGCATTATTTTGTTAACCACTTTTTAAATTTTACCAAACAATATAATTGACTAACCCCCGCAGAATACTTTTTAGATTATGTTTTTAGGCGTAATCTATAAAAATAATAATCGAACCTAATGCCAATTAGGGTCGAGAAAATAAGTTACCAGCCTCATTTATCGGCGACTCTGCGAAATTTGAACTAGACTTATAGTGTGATGTTTAAATAAGGCGGTTGTTTTCTATGTTTAAGCATAATATTTTGCTAATTGTTGCAAAGCGAAATTGTTTACTGACACTTTTACCGTTAGTGTTGACCTTTTTCTCACTTTTTTCATCTTATTCGCTTGCAAATAGAGCCATAGAGCCGCCCCATAATGCTAAAAAAGAATCCTATTTTTACGCACCCAACATCCTAATTCACGTCGATAACTTCGGCCAGGCCATTAAGCTTTTTAAATGGTTAGACTTAATCAAGTTGACGAATATCGGTCACCAAACGTTACAATCGATCGATTCGAGTGGGCATCAGCTAGTTATCTATCATAGCGACTCCGCACTACTTTCAGCCGGTGTTACCGGTGCTCCCCTCTCGAGTAATTTGACTAATGGTAAAGGAGAAAGTGTTTATATTAAGTTTTATCTTAATATGGAGTTTGCTGGGAGCAACTGCGTTATGGGAAAGAGTGGGAAATATATTAAGTTTTCTGCTATCGAAAACCTTTTTCATGAACTGGTTCATGCTAAACATAAAATGAATGGCACTTGGTTATACTTCGACTCTGAAGGCCAGGCTATTCGTGAAGAGAATAAATTTAGAAAAGAGTGGTCTATCTATCGCTCTACTGAAGTCGCGCTGCGTTCTGAGTACGGCGACCGAGGAGACGTCAAATTTAATAGAAATAATCGATGTGTTACGCGATTCTCTCAACTCGAAAATAACTAGCTCTTGGCCCATGGGTTGCTATCGACTGGCTAAAGTATCATTAATAATGATCTGAGCGCTTTTTTGCGCAATATTGCGAGAAATCGTTAGATAATCAACCAGAAATGCTATTTCTGCTTTAGAAAGATTATTTTTCCAGGCGGGCATTTCGGAGCCTTCCACGCCCTCGGTAATTTTTTTAATCAAAAAATCTCGTGATTTATTGCGCAGTTTACCAGGAAGTAGTGGCGGCCCAACATTCCCCCTAAGCCATTTGCCGTGACATGAACCACAGTCTTTTTTCAGTAACTCAATAAGCGCTTTCTTTCGCTCGATGGTTAAAACCTCTTCGGCTGAAACATGGAATCCTTGAATGCCGAAGATTGAAAAAGCGAATAAGTAAACTAAACCGTTCCATTTTTTAAATAGCTGTTTCAACTTTATCACCATTAAACAGAGTAAAGGAAATCGATCTTAATTATATTGAATCATGCTTCTCCTGAATTGACCTGGATCAGGGCTCAACCGGACAATAAACAAAGGACAATCGGTGTATTGATAAATTCCAACCTGCCTTTTGGTTCGAACCAAGATGAGTCGGGTAATTGAACCATGATCGCGATAGCGAGCTACAGCTCTAATTTAACTTTCATGTGATGGTACTGAAAACAAGCGATCGTTGCGTGATAAAAGAAATAGCTGAAAATTATGATTAAACCAATACCGGTATAGGTATCAGAAGTCGCGATAGCAAATAATTTTGAGCCAATGAAATAAGCTAGCATTATCGCCGCCGCAAAGCGGTTGTGTTTATAAACACCGAGTGCCAGGCAATAAATAAACAAAACCTCTACGGCTTTAATGAGACTGAATGAGGCAGACTCTTTGAGAAGATTAGTCACCAATAAAATCAATAATAAAGTTGCATAGGCAATAGCAGCGATCCATCCGTTACGAATTTTCTTGGCGATCGATCGTTTTTTTAAACGGCGGCTATCAGGGAATAACTCCGACTGTGGCGCTTGATAAATTGTATCGTCGCTTTTAGGTTGCTCCATTGCTTTTTAGCCTTTAAATTTTTAATTCTTGTGGTCGGATTGGGATAGTGATCCTAATTGCACTGGCTGGTAAAAACAATCCCACCAAATAAAATGAGTTTTATCAAAGTCTGTTTTTAAAAACTCGGTAAAAACCGATAGTTTGTCGCGCGTCTTAATGTTGCTCAAAAGAGCAAACATTTAATCTTTGTTGTTAAATCCAAACATCGCTTTCCGCGGTTAACGGGTCCGCTATTGCGTCACCAGTATTTACTACACCTTTTGGCTCAATAATTATCGCCTTCACTTCCTTTTCAGCAAAGGGCCTGTGTTCAACACCTTTTGGAACGATAAACATCTCTCCGGCATTTAGAAATACATGCCCATCTTTAAAATCGATCCTTAGCTGGCCCTCCAAAACAATAAAAGTTTCATCGGTATCTGAGTGACGATGCCAGACAAACTCACCTTTTAATTTAACCAACTTAAGCTGATAGTCATTCATTTCTGCGACAACTTTAGGGGACCAATACTCAGAAAACAGACTTAATTTTTCAGCGAAGTTTATCGCTTGGTATTTCATGTGATAGTTTCCTCTGTTAGGAACTCGACTTTAGCACAGCCAGTCTTTTTTTACGTTGTGATTTCACCACCGCGGTCAGTTGGATAGGCAATAGGCTGTTTGCTTATCTTATTTAGCTCAAAATTGCTTACAGCCCAATTTAACAATTCATCGGGTTTATCTATCTGATCGGTTTCTGGAGGCTTCTGTCCTAGATGAATGTAAGCCTTGAGAATCCACTCACAAGCCTTTGCCGGCTCCACGGCAGGAAAAAATTTGCTTTTACTGTATTTATGTCCTGACTCATCCGTGACTAGGGGAAGATGAAAGTAGCTAGGTGCCGACTTATCAAAACAATGATAGAGAAAATTTTGCCTGGGCGTTGAGTCAAGGATGTCGGCCCCTCTTACAATATGATTAATTCCAAAATCAATGTCATCGACCACCACCGCTAATTGGTAGGCAAAAAGACCATCGCGACGACGAACAACAAAATCCTGACAAAATACTTGTTGGTTGAATTCACAGTGACCGAAAATCTCGTCATTAAACTTAGCAAAGGTCGGGTCAAACTTTATCCTGATTGCACTATCTCCGATATCGATTAAATCGCGGTTACGACAATACTTATCATACACGCCATCATTGCGTTCGATGACAATTTTACGGCTGCAATCACATTGGTAGACTAATGACTTTGAATGAAGCAAATCCAAAGCCTGTTCATAGGCGGCGGTTCGCTGGCTCTGATAGGTCACAGGACCATCCCACTCGAACCCAAATGCTTCTAGCGTCGATAAAATATCTTGTGCCGCACCCGGCATCTCTCTTGGAGGGTCAATATCTTCTATCCGTAATAACCACTGTCCCTGTCTTTGACGCGCGATTAAATAGCTACCAAGGGCAGCAACTAAAGAGCCGAAATGCAAAGGACCTGAAGGCGTTGGTGCAAAACGCCCAACCCATTTTTGAGTCATAGCAATACCCTAAAACAAAACAAGCGCCCAATAGGCGCTTGTTAGAGAGATGCAAAAATTTTAAAAAGCCGTTATCTATTCAGATGCTTTTCTTTAATTTCATCAAGTGTCTTACAGTCGATGCAGAGTGTCGCGGTTGGTCGAGCCTCTAGGCGGCGAATTCCAATCTCGACACCGCAAGACTCACAATATCCATAGTCTTGTTCATCGATTGATGTGATTGACTTACCTATTTTCTTCAGAAGCTTACGCTCTCGGTCACGAGTTCGCAACTCGAGACTAAATTCTTCTTCTTGGCTAGCACGATCGACCGGATCAGGAAAATTAGCCGCTTCATCTTTCATGTGGCTAACAGTTCGATCAACTTCTTCCATTAATTGCTTCTTCCAGGCTTCTAGAATCGCTTTGAAATGCGCTTCCTGGTTTTCGTTCATGTACTCTTCGCCACGTTTCTCTTTGTAAGGGTCAATCCCTAGAGCACCAAGGGTAGTGGCTGTAGCAGCTTTTGCCGTTTTTTTAGCTGGCATTCGAATCTCCGCCGTTTAACTACTTGAAAACGTTAAAGTTTTCCCAAAAGTTCAATTTCTATACCGATTAAAATCAACCCAATTTAGGAGCTGACTTTTTATTCAGGCGCGGATATATATCATATACATCTGCCAAGAACAACGAATTTTAAATATTTTTAGGATTTTTTTTGAACCGTCAACGGCTCAAAATCCTGTAATCCTCGACCTAATTTTTCTTGGATTTGGAGGACTACCTCGAAATCATAAGCAACCATTGGAAGCTTACCCCAGATCGGTGATGGCCATAGGGGATCCGCTTTATAACGAACAATATGGTGCAAATGGAGTTGTGGAACAAGGTTTCCTATCGCAGCGACATTAAGCTTATCACCTTTGAATAGATTCATAACAGTTTCGGATAAATGGCTGGATTCTGACCACAATTGCTGCTGTGAATTCGAATCAAGTTGAAAAACTTCTGTGATGGCAACTTTCCTTGGTACCAAAATAAACCAAGGAAATTGACTATCGTTAATCAGGAGAAGCTGGCTCAACGAAAAATTGCCCAAAATATAACTATCTTTCGCTAATTGCGGATGTAAAGTAAATTCCATTTTATGGCTCACACGTTTTATATTCCGAAGGCAGTTGGTACGTATAAAATGGAATTAATACTTCATTCTTACACGCAGTAAAGGCTGAAAAAATTCCACTGGAACGATATCCCCATACCAAACCATCTGGCGCTCGAGTATCCACTGAACTCTCGTCAACTTGCAAGAATAAATCTTGCCAAACTTTGAGTGCTCCTGTTGCACCGGTGAGTCCACTCGGCTGATTATCGTCACGACCCACCCAAACGACCGCTAGCTTTTCGCCGCCAAAACCAGCGTACCAACTGTCGCGTAAATCATTGGTCGTACCGGTTTTTCCTGCAAACTGGGTCGACGGAAAGCTCGCGCCAATGGCTTTCGCGGTTCCTCTTTCTACGACTTGAGTTAATAAGTACTTTATTAAGAATATATTTTCCGCTTCAAAATGTTGCTGCGTTTTTCTTGGAAAGCGTTGTAGCAATTGTCCTTGGTGGTCTTGCACAGCAACAATTCCCGCGCTTCGAATACCAACACCATCATTAGCAATAACTTGATACAAGCGCGACACTTCGAGTGGCGACATTTCTTTAGCGCCAAGCGCAATAGACGGGAAAGCCGGTAACGATCGTTCAAACCCAGCATCAATGATAGTGTCGGCAACTTCATCAATGCCCACTGATAAAGCCAATCGAGCAGTCGCTAAATTATATGAATTTACCAGTCCTTCCATTAATGGTATTTCACCGTGATTTTTTCCATCATAATTTTTCGGCGTCCAGACACTACCATCGCTCCCCTGCAACGAAAATGGTGTATCTTCTATTGGGGTTAGCAGATTAAAATTATCGCTATTTTGGAGTGCTCGTAAATAAACAAAAGGTTTAATCACTGAGCCTGTCTGGCGATAGGCATCGATGGCACGATTGAATCCAACATAGTTTGCAGAACGATCGCCAACCATAGCGAGAATGTCTCCACTTTTTACATCGCTAACTATAACCGCACCTTGTAAAGTCCGCTTATCGATACCGCGATTAGCCTCAATTTTTGAGAGTCGAGTGGACAACGACTTTTCTGCTCGCGACTGTACCAACGGATCTAAACTAGTGAACAATCTCAGCCCCTGGGTATTCAACTCGCTGAGAGAATATTCTTGTCTCAATTCACGTTTAATAAATCCCATAAATGCGGGCACTTTACTCGTTCGCCCTCTTGGTTTTGCGACCACCATTAAGCTGCGCTTTGTCGCGTCCTCAAATGCTTCTTTAGTGATAAGGCCTTGCTCAAGCATGATCGACAAAACTAAATCGCGCCGTTGTTTCGCGCGTTCAGGATTTCGTCTAGGATTATAATATGAAGGGCCTTTAACCATACCTACCAATAGAGCGACCTGACTGAGATTAAGTTTAGTGATTGGCCGATCAAAATAAAACTCGCTGGCTCTGGCGAAACCGTAAATTCCCGTGGTTCGATTTTGACCTAAATAAACTTCATTAATATAGGCCTGTAATATGGCTTCCTTGTCGTAATGGAACTCCGTCAAAACAGCCATAATCGCTTCACGCATCTTTCGCCAAATAGTTCGCTCATTAGAAAGGAAGTGATTCTTCATCAACTGTTGAGTTAACGTTGACCCGCCTTGACGAACCTCACCGGCACTAACATTACTCCACAGGGCTCGCGCAATGCCTTTAAAAGAGATTCCCATATGGTTGTAAAAGTCTCGATCTTCCGTTATCAAAAGCGCAGCGATAAAATTCTCAGGGAGTTGTTCCAGCGAAATTAACTGTCGGTCCTCATTGTTACCGGTATTAATATTACCGAGTAACAAAGGATCGAGCCGCATAAAGTTGACGCCTTTTTGCGAGGCAAAATCTTTTAACGTGACGACTTTGTCTTGCTCGATCGTTAATTCAATGACGTGAGCATCTTGTTGCCCATCCCAGAATTGGAAACGACGGGTGTTAATCACTAAAGTATTTCCGTAGCGCTCAAATTCACCTTGATTGTTGGCCTTTATTGTTTGCCGATAGCCGAGCAAATCAAGTTCAGCTAACAAGTCTTTCAAAGACAAACTTTGCCCGAGAGAGAATGCTAGTGGTCGTGCATAAACCTTAGCAGGAATACTCCACGCTTGTTGATCAAATTCGTCTCTAACTTGTGAGTCAAGGTAGATCACCAAGAATAATAAAAGAACAAAGCCGATCGCGAGCAGTCGAAAAAAAAAGGCTTTAAATTTTTGCCAGAAAGAATGCTTAGTCATAAATTTTACTGATTGGGTAAACTCACTTTTTGGCCTTTAAACTCAATCACGATAGCTTCTTTAGAAATATCTCTGAGAATCAAGTTAGGTGCGATTACTTGATTTATTTTATAAAAATTCCCGTCGAGAATCACAAAGCTATTTTCGGGATTTTCCGAAACCACAAACGAGTTAATTTCGATATTCGGAAACTGCTGACGCATCTCGGCAGATAACGCTTCCAAAGTAAGGGGAGCGCCCTCGCTACCAGCCTCAACACTGTTGCTCGCCGGCGTGTTAGCTCGTTCGGACGATTCAGAAGTCTGAGCACTAACGATAGCAGGCTCGCTTGAGTGGCTATCAAATGTATTCGCAGAGTCAACTACAGGAGTGTTTAGTGGCACTTGAGACTGTTGTTGTCGTTTTTGCGGCTTATAAACTTTTTTAGAAGATGGGTCATTATCGGTCCTAGCGACTGTATTTGAGCCGACAGCGGTACTCGCTTGTTTTCCAGTCGAATTATCCGGATTTGGTGAAGTAGGCCTAACGGAGCCATCATTGACAGGTAGAACTTTGTCTGATGCATTGGTATCTACCGCGATGTTCAGAGCTTGTTGGTTATCTAAACCGTCAATATACCAATAGAAGACTCCCCAACTAATCAGCAAAAGGCAAGTTAGACTTATCGAAGCAACCTGCCAAATTTTGACTTTTCTTATTAGCCACTCATCACCCAATATGTCATCATCAAAATGACTGTCAGTTAAATCAGGAACTTGCTTATTTCTGTTTGCCTGTTGTTGACTGAGAGATTCCAAAAGAATTGACAAGTTATACTCCCTAAGTACTAATTAATAGAGTCGAGCAAAGGGATCCCTTGCAATGTTTCGGCGTTGATTTTGAGTATCGTGCGCATTCCGGCGATTCCGTCAGCGCGAATATTTTTTCGACTTTGAAACGCCTTTAACTGATTTTGCAGTTGAGCATCAAATGTATTTTGCACACTACCACTGGATTGCGATAATTCGATTAAGTTACTCGACAACCAAGCAACAACTTCACCGCTATCGCCTAACTTTACGTCACCGGTAAACCCCTCTGGCGCCTGCCACAGTGCGATGTATTCACCAGTCCAAACCGATGAAAGCTCATCCAGTTTAATTTGACTAATTTTATCACCAAATTGAACTGTCGCCTCAAGCCCCTTCAATTGTCTGAGTAACCCCCAAAATTCTCCTTGTAGTCCAGCGGAAAATTTAAGTAAAGCGGGGCGATTAAATTCTCGAAGTTGCTGCCAATTGCCAATAGTACGACTGCATTTTAACCCATAAGTTTCAGCATACTGACATGCTTCACCATGGCTAATTGCAGAGTATTCAATTTGCCACAGGTTGAATAAATGAGTAAAAGATCGTTGCCCATTGTAATCCCAGCTTTGATCTCCAATTAAGCGTTCAACCAGATTTACCGATCCCTGGCTCACACTGGAAGCCTTCGAATCGCTTTCTTTCGGTGCGGTTTTATTCGAGATTGATAAGCCAGCAGGTTGCTGACTGTCCCCACCTTGTTTCCCCATCCAGAATGCCGCAAAAGCAATCGCTAAAACGCCCACTGAAGCAGCAACCGGCTTTATCCACTGGGTCAAATCTATTTTATTACTCACTTGACTCACTGGCGTTCCCATTACTTCAATGACGGCTTCCGCGATAATTTTTTTATCCACGTTTTTCTTTTGCCGATTGGCTGCCGCCATTAAGGCTCGGTCGCAAATCGTATTGATTAAGCGTGGAATACCTTGCGTTTTTGCATGTAAATGCTCAACTGCTTGCCGTGAAAATAGCGCCCGTTGGCTACCAGCAATTCGCGTGCGATGAAGAATGTATGCGATGGTTTCTTTTAAATTGAGAGGCCGTAGGTGGTAGCGTGCAGTAATTCGCTGTGCCAATTGACG
This sequence comes from Aliikangiella marina, assembly GCF_007004765.1. Classification (GTDB taxonomy): domain Bacteria; phylum Pseudomonadota; class Gammaproteobacteria; order Enterobacterales; family Kangiellaceae; genus Aliikangiella; species Aliikangiella marina. The sequence goes on along the minus strand of NZ_VIKR01000002.1, from coordinate 367,605 downwards.
TAAATCACGTTGGGCCAATTTCTCCTGCAGCTCGGGTTGCCCAACCAAAATAACTTGCAACAACTTTTTTTGATTTGTCTCAAGGTTAGTGAGTAAGCGAATTTGCTCGAGCACTTCCGTCTCGATGTTTTGCGCTTCATCGATCATCACTACAACATTTAAATCTTGTTGATGGCAAGCTAATAAAAAAGTGGTCAGCTTATCCGTTAAAACTTTTAAGCTTTCGCAATTTTCTGGATACTCAATTTTAAACTCATCGCAAATAGTCGCTAGCAGCTCTCGACTGTTGAGCTTCGGATTTAGAACAAATGCTAAGCGAGTATCCTTAGGTAATTGCTGGAGAAGACAACGACAAACCGTCGTTTTACCCGTACCAACTTCACCAGTCAACAACACAAAACCGCCACCTTCTTGAATGCCGTAAGTTAAGTGCGTTAATGCTTCTCGATAGCGATTGCTCATAAACAAAAATCGCGGATCGGGCGAAATCGAAAATGGACGCTCTTTCAGTGAAAAATATTCTAAATACATGCTATTGACTGTAATTTAAATTTAAACTTGTCCCAAAGTTCACCGACCATGAGTGATGCGATCGGTCGCTAATATTATTTTAACGGCTTAAAGAATAAATAAGGTGCACAACCGTTGTTTAAATTAAGTTTAAATTTCACCGTTTTATTCAACCTGATATCATACCAGTTAACTGCAGGATATTTGCTAGAGTTTTTTAAAAAAGGTTATATTAACATCCTATTCCAGCGGATTAACGCTAAGTCACCCAAGGAGCTATGATGAGCGACAATTATAATCCAAGTCAAGAAGAAAGAAATATGGCCATGTTTTGCCATTTTGCCGCATTTGCAGGCTTTATAATCCCTTTTGGCAATGTCCTTGGACCGCTAATTATTTGGCTGTTAAAAAGAGACGATTCTGAGTACATCAATTATCACGGAAAAGAAGCGGTCAATTTTCAAATTACCATGTTAATTGCATTCATGATCTCGTTAATACTCATCGTCATTGTTATCGGCATCCCCTTGTTATTCGGCCTGGCGATTTTTCAGCTTGTAATGGTCATCATCGCGGGAATAAAAGCGAGTGAAGGTATTTACTATCGCTATCCTTTTAGTCTGAAACTCGTTAATTAAATGCAAATATTTTTAGTTGGCGGCGCGGTTCGCGACAAATTACTTAACTTTCCCGTGGTGGAGTATGACTGGGTCGTTGTAGGTGCAGCGCCCGACGAAATGCTTGAACGCGGTTTCAAGCAAGTAGGGAAAGATTTCCCTGTTTTTCTCCATCCCGAATCTGGGGATGAGTATGCATTGGCAAGAACCGAGCGGAAGTCGGGAAAAGGCTACTACGGCTTCGAAGTATTCGCCGACAAAGATGTCACTCTCGAAGACGACTTGGTTCGCAGAGACTTGACGATTAACGCTATTGCAATGACGGATGACGGTGAACTTATCGATCCATACAATGGTCAAGCCGATATTGAATCTAAAGTCCTGCGTCACATTTCGCCGGCCTTTGCAGAAGATCCATTAAGAGTCCTGCGAGTTGCTCGTTTTGCAGCAAGGTACGCCCACCTTGGCTTTACTATTGCCCCTGAAACATTGGAGCTGATGAAAAAGCTCTGCCAAACCGGCGAATTAAATCATTTAAGCGCGGAGCGCGTCTGGAAGGAAACTTACAGAGCCATTGGCGAAAATTCTCCCCAGGTTTACTTCGAGGTCCTCAAGGCCTGTGGTGGATTGCAATATTGGTTTGCTGAGTTGGATGTTTTATGGGGTATTCCCAACCCACCCAAATGGCATCCTGAAATCGATACAGGCATTCATACGATGATGGTGCTTGAGCAAGCAGCCAAACTGTCGACGAATCCTGTGGTTCGTTTTGCAGCGGTTTGTCACGATCTGGGTAAGGGAATAACCCCAACGGATCAATATCCCGCCCATCGCGGTCACGAAAAACATGGGATTCCGCTAGTGAAACGGCTTTGCACGAGACTCAAAGCGCCGACCGAATATTTACAACTGTCACTAATCGCTTGTGAATACCACCTACACATGCATCGGATTGAAGAATTAAAAGCGGCAACTATCGTTAAGTTACTCGAAAAAACCGATGCTTTTCGTAAGCCTGAGCGGTTTCAACAATACGTTCAAGTGTGTGAAGCCGACTTTAGAGGAAGAACAGGTTTTGAAAACAAAGCTTACCCGCAGCGCGAAATAATGCTCAGCGCGTTAGCAGCTTGCGCTGACATTAATCCGAAAACCTTCGTTGACAAAGGGCTCGTTGGCAAACAAATTGGCGAGGCTATTCATCAAGAGCGAGTTAACCGAGTTAAACAAATTATTTGAAACGATTCTTTTAGCGCGCTTTCTGTGCCAGAACTATCCCATTCTGGCAACTCGCTCACATTTTGGCCGACTGATTCACACATCATCAGACGAAATTAAAACATCATGACAATTAACACTAGTCCAAGTGCAAGGCGGTAATAAATAAACGGCTTAAAACCGATTTTATCAAGCAATATTAAAAAATAGTGAATACACGTTAGCGCAGCAATAGCGGAAACGGATGCACCTAATGCGATTAATTGCCAATCGACAGGTTGCTCGCTTGCACTTAATTCATAAGCCTTCAAACCACCCGGAAGTATTATTGCAGGAATTGAGAGTAAAAATGAAAAGCGCGCTGCAGCGGTTCTCGATAATCCCATTAACAAACCGGCAGTCATCGTAATTCCTGAGCGAGAGGTCCCTGGGATTAACGCCAAAGCCTGAGCACATCCGATAAAAATGATATCTTTCACACCTAAGCTGTGCTCGTCTCTCGCTTCAACCGCTTTGTTATCCGCCCACCAGAGTACCAACGCAAAAACAATTGTGGTCGTGGCGATAACTCCAGTTGATCGCAAATAGTCATCGACGATATTTAAACTACTGAAAAGGATCCCGACTAGACCGACAGGTATCGTTCCCCAGAGGACAGCCCACGCTAAACGGCCGTCTGCAGATTTACTTCCTTGAAACACCCATGCGAACCAAGCACGAATCATTGCAATAACTTCGTGGCGAAAATAAATTAATACAGCGACCAAAGAGCCGACATGAACAGCTACATCAAATGCCAACCCTTGTTCAACCCAACCCAATAATTGCGATGGCAAAATCAAATGAGCAGAACTAGAAATCGGTAAAAACTCTGTAAGCCCCTGCAAAATTGCGAGTAAAACTGCTTGTAACCAATCCATCGGAATTAATTGCCTTTTATTTGTTTAAATAGTAAAGGAGCGACAACACCATCAATTGTGCAAAGGTGAAAATCCAAAAATACAGACCACCGAGTAAAAATTTCCCCATAAAACTTTCGGCTTTCTTGTTGCGCGAACTGAGCACCCAGGCTGCAATGACGGATAGTGTCATAACAACAAAAAGATAGGATTTCCAAGGCGTTACTTGCGATGACGCCAAAACCACTGGGCTCAACACGCTCAAGATTAAACCTGTCAACAACACTAGGGTATTTCTTACCATTGAATTAATTGCCTCGATGCAACGACGCTTATCTTCGAATCAAAGGGTTATTTTAGAAGAGTCAGCTCTGAAACCGTTTATGTTAAATCAAATCCAAAATGGTGCAATCTGCCACGGCGATATTGTAGCTAAGTGGAAACAAAAGTCTATTTACAATCGATGTAAATGATCCTGAAAATCAAAGCCTGTCGCCAAACATGCTGGATTTTTGGCCAATTGTAAAACCTTAACGACTTCTCCCATTTGACCAGGCGTCATCAACATTTGGATTTGTTGACTCATTTTATAAGTTGATAACTGATTTTCTGAGGTTAAATCGTGCAATAGGTTACTTGCGAGTAAAAAACCTGCTTGGGTTGTAAAACCAGCCACTTGCAGTCCGCTGTCATGAGCAGACTGAGCTAATTGAGTGAAATCGACATGCGCGGTGATATCCTGTAACCCCACCCGCTCAAATGGTTCATCATTCATTTGATGTCGAGAGAAGCATTTTAATGTTCCCACTACTCTTTGCGGGTGGTAATACTCATTCTGAGGATAACCGTAATCGACTAATAAAATCACTCCGCTATTCAGGCAGTCAGCAATCGACTTGATCCACGCCCCGGCAATCGGTCGAATTTCGGTAACGTAACCTTCCGGGTACCTATCCTCATGTTTCAGAATCAAAGCGGGTAAGTTACGGGATTCAACTGGCTGCAATTCACACCACTCGAAACCTTCTTCACCGCAAATAACACCTTGGTAGTGCCACCCATTGGGCGTTTTCTTTATCCGTTCGACCGGCATAGCATCAATCACTTCATTAGCAAAAATAACACCGATGAAATCTTCAGGGAGTGCACTCAACCAATCAATTTCAACGTTGGGCAGGGTCGATAAGGGTGAGAGTTTTTCTCGCTGTACGCCTTGAAGTCGAGCACTTGGCTCGAGGATATGATATCTAACTCGTAGGGCTCTTGAAGCTAGTTCGCCCATTAAATCAAACGCAAAAGTCCCTTGGCCGGCGCCGATTTCCATTATATTAATCAACCCCAAACTCTGCTCAGCTAGCTCGGCTAATGATTCTGCGACAGCTTTCGCGAATAAATTGCTGATTTCAGGCGCAGTGACAAAATCCCCCTCTTCCCCAAAGGTTTGCAATACGTTCTGATAATAGCCAAGGTCAGGCTCATAGAGAGCTGAATGCATGAAATCTGCAAAGGAAATACTCCCGCCGGAGCGAGTAATTTTTTCAATAATCGATTCAACCAACTGAGTGTTGATGGCAATAGCTTGTTCTGAAAAATGTATTTTTGATTGGGTCATAGGTAAACTCAGACACTCATTTGTTTCGCTGACAATTCATTACTTGAGAAAATCTATTCCAATGTCACGACCAACGGTATTAATTACAGGCGGTTCTAAACGGATTGGCAAAGCAACCGCTATAGCATTTGCGAGCCGCGGATGTAATATTGCGCTCCACTACAACCACTCTCGCCAGTCAGCCGAACGAGTGCAGGAAGAAATTAGCCACAATTTTTCCGTTACTTGCACCATACACCAAGGTGAACTGAATAACTATCAACCTGCTACGGAAAAACTCATCAGCGAGTGCCTTAGTCAGCATGGCAGACTCGACTATTTGATCAACAATGCCTCAATATTTTATCCAACGCCCATGAGAGAAGCTAAACCTGCGCAACTCGATTCATTCTTAAAAGTGAATTGTTTAGCAGCGAAGCACCTAGCAGAGCTTGCATGGCCGAGTTTACAAAAAGCCCAAGGGGCGATAGTCAACTTAATTGATATTTATGCCGATGCAGGGCTAGCCGAGCATACTTTATATACCGCAAGCAAGGCTTGCTTAAAATCATTAACTCAAGAGCTAGCCTTGGTGATGGCACCTTGGATTAGAGTGAATGGCGTATCGCCGGGTGCCATTTTATGGCCAGAACAACAATCTCATGTAGGCGAAGAACAACTCAAAATCCTCGCTTCCACATCGCTCAAAAAACTTGGTACGGCTGAAGCAATTGCTGAAACAGTGGTGTTTCTGGCTATGCGTGCACACTATATTACAGGCTCTGTGATCAATGTAGATGGCGGTAGGCGCGACTTCATTTAAATGATCTCTTCACCCATTTTTATCCAAAGGTACGATCTTTTGTGAGTCTTTATTGAATGCTTGCCATTTTTGCGAATAAGTCTGATTGCTGCCAGGTACTTTTAAAAGCGGTCTCATTTCAGACAGAGGCCAGAGCACATAAGCATTCTCGAGAATTTCATCGCGCGGCAACACAATTGGTTTCTCACAAATCAGATCACCGTACAATAAAATGTCGATATCAATGGTTCGCGAGGAAAACTTTTCGCCGCCCCTAACACGCCCTAGTTGGTCTTCTAAATGCTTGATATCTTCGATGAGCTGTTCGAGTGGTGTCGAGGTCTCTATCTCTGCCACTAAATTTAAAAAGTTATCTCCAACAAACCCGACTGCCTCGCTTTCAAATGTTCGTGAAAATTGACTGCTGGGGTAATAAGTTTGGATGGCTTGCTTGGCAATGTTGATGTGGTGGTCCGCATCAATGTTACTGCCCACTCCAAGATAAACTATCAACCTCGTTGACCTCTCTCAATTTTCACCCCTACGCTTTGCGCAATACTCACAGCCCCCGGTTTGTTTAACTCAATCGATAACCATTTTACCGGAAAATCTCTTAACACCATTTCAGCAACTTTCTCAGCCACAGTCTCAACCAACTGATACTCACTGGCTTCAACAAAATCATGAATGGCATGCGAAATAGCTTTATAGTCAAGGGTATCATTCAATGCGTCACTGGCAGCGGCCTTTTTAATATCGGTGCCAAGCTGCAAATCAAATACGAGTTTTTGCTTGATTTCGCGCTCCCAGTCAAAAACACCGATCACGGTGCGAACTTCCAATTGTTTAATAAAAACAATATCCATAGATGAATCTCATAATTCGTGAATAAGCCAGATTCTATTTGCATATCGAATGATTTACAATCCAACTACGCAACGGTTCTCGTATACTGGTAAAACAACAGTTGATTTAATTTATAGTGGATATTCAATACGCTAGTCTTTTACTACTTGCTTATCTCAGTGGCTCGATATCTTCGGCGATTCTAATTTGCCAATTGATGACCTTGCCAGACCCACGGATCGTCGGTTCTGGCAACCCCGGTGCGACCAATGTTCACCGAATCGGTGGCAAACTTGCAGCGCTCGCGACTTTAATTGGTGACTTGTTGAAAACTGCGGTACCGATTGCCGTGGCGATATATCTCGATTATCCGCCTTTCTGGGTTGCTTGGGTAGGCGTATGCGCTTTGTTGGGACATTGTTTTCCAATTTACTATCGCTTCAAAGGCGGAAAAGGCGTTGCGAGTATGTTTGCCGTACTGGTGTTGGTAGGACCGAAGTTGTCTCCCTTGGCGATTGGCAGCTGGATTATCTTGGCATGGTCCTTTAAGCGTTCGTCGGTCGCATCGATCATCACCGCAGTTGTAGTTCCTAGTTTCGCCTATCAGTTTGCTAATGAGTTATTTATTCCTTTATCTGCGCTTTCCGCGATAGTCGTGCTAAGACATAGAAAAAACTTTGCCAATATCATTGCCGGCAAAGAGCCCATCATTGGTGTAAAAGCGGGTCCAAAGTCACCCGAAAATCATTGAAATTAAACCGCCCGCTTTGCTGCCTTAACAACACTCGTTTAATCTTGCGCTAAACTTTCAGACAGCGGCCACCGAGGACTGACAGCGATTTCATGGTTGTTATCGGTTGAGTGTTCTGTTTGTTGCTTAAAATGACAAAATCCCGCGTAAGCGATCATTGCGCCGTTGTCAGTACAATACTCGTGCCGTGGATAAAAAACGGCTCCGCCAACTGAAGCCATCAACTCGGCTAACTTTTCACGAAGTACGAGATTCGCACTCACTCCTCCCGCAACGACTAACCGCTTGCTACCAGTTTGCTTTAGGGCCCGCTTACATTTAATCGCCAAAGTGTCTACAACGGCCTCTTGAAATGCTTGCGCGATGTTAGCTCGAGCTTGAGCGGTATCTTCGCTAGCAGCAATCCGATTAGCCGCAAACGTTTTCAATCCAGAAAAACTAAAGTCTAATCCAGGCCTATCGGTCATTGGCCTTGGAAACTTTGCCTCAGATCCATCGCCATCCTCAGCCAATTTTGCGAGGAGCGGTCCGCCAGGATAATCGAGTCCCATAATCTTTGCGGTTTTGTCAAAAGCTTCTCCAGCAGCATCGTCAATTGACTCACCAATAATTTCGTATCGCCCCAATCCTTGTACATCCACCAACATGGTATGCCCTCCGGAGACCAGCAGAGCCAAAAACGGGTACTCGGGCGCGTTTTCCTCTAGCATGGGTGCCAGCAAATGCCCTTCAAGATGATGCACGCCCATCGCCGGTAATTGCCACGCAAATGCGAGACTTTTAGCGACCGCGGCACCAACCAGCAAGGCGCCTATCAACCCTGGACCTTGGGTGTAAGCGATGGCGGTTAAGTCGGTCGGGGCTAAATTTGCCTGCTTGAGTGTCGCTTCAATCAAGGGAATGATTTTACGGACGTGATCCCGTGAAGCGAGTTCCGGCACTACCCCACCATACTCTTGATGTAATTTAACTTGTGAATAGAGCTGGTGCGCAGTTACCCCTTTCTTTTCTTCATAAATCGCGATTCCCGTCTCATCACAAGAGCTTTCGATACCTAGAATTCGAATCTCGGTCACTTTCTGAACCTATGCTTTAACTCATACAAATTTATTCAACTTGTTGATATTCTTGATTTTTTGAAAATCAACCCGTATTCTTTGGAGGAGATCATACAGAACAATCCAGATCCTGCCAAAAAATATCTTTTTTAGTTTTGCATTCCCCATAAAAAACCAGTAGAATCTGCGCCCTCGTCGGTTTTGACGAAATATTAACCGTAATTTTTGTAATAGCCCGATAAGGGCATAATTAACGCCCGAATCGTTGAAATATCTCGAAATCAGGGCTCAAAGCTAGGATTGAATAAATGCCAGCCGTAAAACTGAAAGAAAACGAACCTTTTGATATTGCTCTTCGTCGCTTCAAGCGTGCTTGTGAAAAAGCAGGTATTTTGTCTGAAGTTCGTCGTCGTGAGCACTATGAAAAGCCAACTGCAGTCCGTAAACGTAAAAAAGCTGCAGCGGTTAAGCGTTCTTTGAAAAAAGCTTCTCGCGATCAAATTAAGCGTAAACGCTTGTACTAAGTTTATCCTTCCTTTTCGAAGATAAACTTAAAAGCCGCTTAAAACAAAAACGATCAACAGAGTCTAGGCAGTCTTATGTCAGCTTTAATTACGCAAATAAAAGACGGTATGAAAGAAGCCATGCGCGCAAAACAAAAAGTGCGCTTGGCAACTATTCGTATGTTACTTGCTCAAATCAAGCAAGTAGAAGTCGACGAGCGTAAAGAGCTAACCGATACAGACGTTCTTGCCATTCTCGATAAAATGATCAAGCAGCGCAGAGACTCGATCTCGCAATTTGAATCAGCTGGACGCCAAGAATTGGCAGACAATGAAAAAGCTGAAATTGAAGCGCTGCAAGAATTTATGCCACAAGCCCTCAGCGAAGCAGAAATCGCAGCAATGATCACTAGCGCGATCGCCGAGTCAGGCGCGGAAACGATGCGTGATATGGGTAAAGTAATGGCGATTCTCAAGCCTCAAATGCAGGGCCGAGCGGACATGGGCGCAGTCAGCGGTCAAGTCAAAGCTCAACTCAACTAAAATTCTCTTCCGAGCAAAACCGCTCGCTGTTCAAAGCATCGTTCTCATCAGCCTGTTGGTTTGGGCTCTGAGTGCTTATTGATTTAAATTGGTGACTAAGACGATTTATCATTCACATTCTATTTATGATTGGGCAAAATAGCCCACTTGATGATTTTCATGTAGGCAGCGATGGCAGGACGAATACCACAGTCTTTTATTAACGAGCTTCTCGCTCGCTGTGATTTAGTTGAAATCATTGACCGACGAGTTTCCTTGAAAAAAGCCGGTCGAAACTATACTGCATGTTGTCCGTTCCACAATGAAAAGACCCCTTCATTTTCAGTGAACCCCGACAAACAGTTTTACTACTGTTTCGGATGTGGCGCGAGTGGCAATGCACTTACTTTTCTGATGGAGTATGAGGGCCAAGAATTCGTCGCTGCGATTGAAGATCTCGCCGCACAACAAGGCTTGGAAGTCCCCCGAGAGGCATATTCAGGCAGTCAACAGCAACAGCACAATGACTTGTTTCCTTTAATGGGAAAAGTCGCAAACCATTATCAGCAACAGCTCAAAAACCACCCGAAAGCCAAGAGAGCAATCGCTTATTTAAAAAATCGTGGGTTGAGCGGTGAAATCGCCAAGACTTATGGAATGGGTTTCGTTCCCGATGGCTGGCAAAATCTCATGCACTTAGACAGCGACAAAGAAAAGTTAACCAAAGATCTCGTTGCTACCGGTATGATGATTCAAAAAGATGATGGTCGAGCATATGACCGCTTTCGCGATCGGATAATGTTTCCAATCAGAAATCGCAGGGGCCAAGTGCTTGGCTTTGGCGGCAGAGTCATCGATAAAGGTGAACCGAAATACTTAAATTCTCCCGAAACCGATTTATTCCACAAGGGGCGCGAGCTCTACGGGTTATTCGAAATGCGCCGTCAAATGCGCAACATTGATCATGTGATTATTGTTGAAGGCTACATGGACGTCGTCGCGCTTGCTCAATTCGGGATTCAAAATGCAGCCGCAACTCTGGGTACTGCCACTACAAGTGAGCACTTACAGACTTTATTTAGAATATGTCCCAAGGTCGTCTTCTGTTTTGATGGCGATAAGGCAGGAAGAGCAGCCGCGGTTCGTGCACTAAAACATGCGCTGCCGCTAGTCAGAGAGACTCGCGAGGTACGCCTCATCTTTTTACCTGATGGGGAGGATCCGGATACTTTAGTCCGAAAGATCGGGGCCGATGCTTTTCGGCAACAAGTTGAAAATGCGACCACCTTGTTTGACTATCTAATTGAGTATTTAAAATCACAAGTGGATATGAATACTTTTGAGGGGCCAGCACGATTGGTTCACCTGGCGAAACCTTTCTACCAAGAAATAAAAGATGCCATTCTTGCGGCACGATTTTCAGCTAGACTTTGTGAATTATCAGGGTTAAACCAAGAGCAGCTTGCGAAAGTACTTGAAGAAACTAATGAAAATCAAAGTGTTAGTTCAAATTCACAACAACACCCTCGAGCTAATCAAGACCAGAAAACACACTCTGCAAACTATTCGCGTGCTCCAAACCAACAGTTTGGGAACCCACAGCCAGCCGACTCTGAGCAAGACTCTCAGCAACAAAGTCGTGCAACATTCAGGCGGGCAATCGCATTGCTGCTACAATTTCCTGACGCGATGCCCGCAGCCGATCTCAACTGGCTACAAGCCATTCAAGATCCCGGCGCTCAAATCTTATTCGAAATGTGCCAGCTGCTTGATAAACATGAGGATATGACTACGGCGATGTTAATTGAACATTGGCGAGATCGCCCCGAACACCCGCATCTTCAAAAGTTAGCTGTCAGCGAACTACACACCCACGCCGATAATGCACAAATTGAAGTGTGCGAGATAATCAAAAGACTCGAAAAAACCTATCTTTTAGAGCAGTGGGACGCACTTATTGAGAAATCTAAAACTCAGCTACTCGACGAATCGGAAAAAGCCACCTTAAAACAGCTGCAACAAGCGATCCACAAAAACTAAAATCACTATAAGTCTTTGATTTTTGAGTCTCAGTTGGCATTTTTAACCCTACCTTGATTTTTTTTCAGTTTATACCCAGATAGCGGTTAGTATTCTTGCTGATCACGGTCTAGACTGTGTATAATTGGCGGTTTCGTGTTCGCATTGTTGATGCATGGAAATTTCGACACTGAACTGAGTAATTTTTGTCCTTTTTAAGGTTATAGTGAATGGCAGACAATCCTAATCCGGCGACGGTATCACAGCAATCCCAGCTGAAATTATTGATTTCTCGCGGTAAAGAGCAAGGTTATTTAACCTATGCAGAAGTTAATGATCACCTTCCACCTGACATCGTCGATCCAGACCAGGTAGAAGACATCATCAGTATGATTAATGACATGGGTATTCAAGTGTTTGAAGCAGCACCTGAAGCCGATGCACTATTGATGAGCGACAACTCCGCTACCGATGAAGACGCTGCTGAAGAAGCAGCGGCAGCACTTGCAAGTGTTGATAGTGAATTTGGTCGAACTACAGACCCAGTGCGCATGTACATGCGAGAGATGGGTACTGTTGAGCTACTCACTCGAGAAGGCGAAATCGAGATCGCCCGCAGAATTGAAGACGGTATTCGCCAGGTTCTCGCCTCGATTGCTGAATATCCTGAAACGATTTCGACACTGCTTGATGAATATGACCGATATCAAGCTGGCGAAATCCGATTAACTGACATTATTACTGGTTTTGCTGACTCTGAAGACGAAGCGGCGATGGCAGCAAGTCATGTTGGCTCAGAAGTGCCACAAGAAGAACTTGCAGACGAAGACGCCGATGTCGATAGTGATGACGACGATGAAGAAGAAGGCAACGTCGGTCCCGATCCAGAAGTCGCAGCGGAACTCTTTGCAAACTTAAGAAAAAGCTTCGAAAAATCAATCAGTGCGATTTCGAAATACGGCAGAAATCACAAAACAGCGGTTAAGCATATTGAAGCGATGAAAGAAGCATTTCTTCAATTTAGATTACTACCGAAAATGTTTGATCGCTTGTCTGAGAGAATGCGTTCTCGCATGGCTACTCTCCGCACGCAAGAACGCTTAATCATGAAGCTGGCTACAGAAAGTGCAAAAATGCCGCGCAAGGAATTCATTCGCACTTTCCCTGGAAGTGAAACGAATACTAAGTGGATTGATTCGATTCTCGCTAAAGAGCCAGAATATACTGAACGCTTGGAAGAAGTTGCTGAAGACATCATTCGTTGTCAAAACAAAATGCTCAAAGTTGAGCAAGACAGTAACTTAACTATCGCAGAAGTCAAAGAAACCAACCGCAGAATGTCAATTGGTGAAGCGAAAGCCCGTAGAGCCAAAAAAGAAATGGTTGAAGCCAATTTAAGGCTGGTTATTTCGATTGCTAAAAAATATACCAACCGTGGATTACAATTTCTTGACCTTATTCAGGAAGGTAACATTGGTTTGATGAAAGCCGTCGATAAGTTCGAATATCGCCGCGGCTATAAATTCTCTACCTACGCGACTTGGTGGATTCGTCAGGCGATCACGCGCTCCATCGCTGATCAAGCCAGAACGATTCGTATTCCGGTTCATATGATAGAGACTATCAACAAACTAAATCGTATTTCGCGCCAAATGCTCCAGGAAATGGGTAGAGAACCACAACCAGAAGAACTGGCTGAACGCATGGATATGCCTGAAGACAAGATCCGTAAAGTTCTCAAAATCGCGAAAGAGCCGATTTCAATGGAAACACCGATTGGCGATGATGAAGATTCACATCTTGGCGACTTTATCGAAGATGCGAATCAAGATTCTCCTATTGATTCAGCAACTTCAGAAAGCCTTCGAGAAGCGACCAAAACAGTTCTCGCCGGTTTGACTGCGCGCGAAGCTAAAGTACTCAGAATGCGTTTTGGAATCGACATGAATACCGATCATACACTTGAAGAAGTCGGTAAGCAGTTTGATGTTACTCGAGAGCGTATCAGACAGATTGAAGCCAAAGCTCTCAGAAAGCTGCGGCATCCAACGCGCTCCGATCGACTCAGAAGTTTCTTGGACGAGTAATATTATAAAAAGAGCCTTTTTAGGCTCTTTTTTTTATTTCAAAATTTCATGGTTTCAATCAAGCCATCACCCATAGAATAGAATACCTATTTTTCGCAGCAGATATCGGCATTTTAATGACCATTCTAAGAATTTAAATCAATTATCAAGCAACTCAAGCGGCCTTCTTCTATACTGAAACTAAGTGGTTAAGGAAAAGGCACTTACTTTGTCGGAACAGCCTAATCAATCGTCAAACAAAGCTAATATCAAAGAAAATAAGCGTGATCTGCAAGCTCGATATGTTTACATGGATGCACTGTTTGACTTTATTATTAAAATCAATCAGATCAATTCGGTGCCAGAGATCATTTGGCATCTCGCCCAACACACAATTAAGTCATTAGACTTCGAAGATTGCGTCATCTATCTCTTGGAAGAAGACGACGTCACCTTAAAACAAGTAGCGGCTTATGGTCCTAAAAGTCCTTATCAAGAAAAAATTATTAATCCTATCACTTTAAAAATTGGTGAAGGAATTGTTGGCCGATGTGCTAAATCAAAACAGTCGGTTATTGTGAAGGACACCAGTAAAGATCCCAATTATATCGTCGATGATCAAAGCCGAGCTTCGGAGCTGGCAGTGCCAATTATTTTTAAAAACAAAGTCCTCGGCGTAATTGACTCGGAACACAGTCAAAGAGGATTTTTTAGTAATGAACATCAACGATACTTAGAAATACTCGCAAGTGCATTAGCTTCGAAACTAACCGCAGAACAAAACGTCGAGACTTTAGAAGAGCTAGTCAATGCGATTGGCGAATCGAAAAAGCTAAGTGATATCTACCTCGAGATTTCAAATTTAACTTTTGTCACTCGCTCAAAAGAAGAACTCTACACCCGGATCCACGAAATCATCAGCCGACAAGTTAAAGCTCAAAGTTTCTTTGTAGTCTTATACAATAAACAGACCAATAAGTTTAGTTTTCCTTACATTCAAGACGATAACGCAGTTCATCAATTCAATTTCCAATTACCGGATAGGGATACTAATAACTTGCTAGTTGCCGAAGTCATTAAAAGACAAAAAGCCTACCTCCTCGAAAGTGAAGATCTGAAAATATTATTTAAGCAAAACCGTCTTATATTTCGCGATAAAATTCCAACAAGCTGGATGGCAGTTCCATTTGAAATCGATGATGAATTTTCTGGTGCCATCGCCATGCAAAGTTATGACCAGTCGATTCAGTTTAGTTATGAAAATAAAGAGTTTCTGACATTTCTAGGTCAACACATCAGCAGTGCTATTGGGCGTAAAATTCAAGAGCAAAGGCTTCAATATCAAGCCCTTCATGATCAAGCGACAGGCATACCAAACCGTGCATTATTCATGGATCGCTTGGAGCATGCATTTTCTTTAGTTATCGATAAATCAAAAAGCGCTTTATCGGTTCTTTTTATCGATCTTGACGACTTTAAGCTCATTAATGACAAGTATGGCCATCAAAAAGGCGATCTATTGCTCCGAGTCGCAGCCAACCAGATTGGTTCGTTACTGAGTAAAAGCGATACCCTAGCAAGAATTGGCGGAGATGAATTTGCGGTGTTACTTGAGTCTAATGTTAGCCAAGCTCGGGCGATTCAAATTGCGAATTTAATTCTCGAACGCATGCGACACCCCATCCGTATTGATAATGTCCAAATCACGACTTCAATTAGTATTGGAATAGCCCTCATCGACAAGTCGATAGATTCAGCAGAGTCGCTTTTAAAGAACGCTAGTCACGCAATGTATCATGCGAAGAAACAAGGCAAAAACAATATTAAAATTTATGAAGTGGGTTTGCATCAAGCCATTCTCAAAGAAAGAGTTTTAATCGAAGAGCTTAAAATTGCCATCGAGAAAAAGCAGTTAATCTTTTACTTCCAGCCAATTGTTAATCTCGCCTCTCAAAAGGTAGTTGGGTTTGAGGCTTTGATGCGTTGGGATCATCCCACTAAAGGAATAATTGCCCCGGGCGAATTTATTCAAGTCGCTGAACAAAATAATCTCATAAGAGAAATCGATCGTCAGCTACTCGTCAGTGTGGGCCGCCAGCTACAAGAATGGGGCAAACTGAACAATGACCCCATTTATATCAGTTTCAATATCTCAGCCCACCGTTTTGTTGATTCATTGTTAATAAAAGAGATTAAGCAAACAATTCGCCAATTTAGCCTTGACCCTAGCCGGCTTGTCATCGAGTTGACCGAAAGCGTTCTTATGGAAAACATCGGCAAAGCGCGTCATTTGTTTCATCAACTCAAACTGATTGGCGTAAAAATCTCACTAGATGATTTTGGAACAGGTTATTCTTCGCTGAGCTATCTGAATCATTTACCATTTGATATTCTCAAAATCGATCGCTCATTTGTTACGAATATCAATCATCAAACCCCCGATCACCCAATCATCAATATGATTGTTGCTTTAGCGAAAACCATGCAGATATCTCTCGTCGCCGAAGGAATAGAGACGGAACTACAGCTAGAAAAGCTCACAGAGATGGGATGTCAGTATGGTCAGGGGTATCACTTTGCCAAGCCAGTTCCAAAAACGATCGCTGAACAACTGGTTGTAAACACCAACCTTAGCGATAAGTTCACCGAAAATGCCTCTCAGTTTGGGCGGTCATAAACGCACTTGTTTACCGCTGTAAACGCAAAGATTAACTGCAAATCAGTAACAATAGTTAAGAGAAGCAAGGCTAATTTGGACTAATCAGCCCCGTTGTTGTTTATTGTTCTAGCCACACGAATAGTCGGGCACCAAAGAGACCACCTGGCTAGTCCCATCGACAGATTCCATCAAATAGCATTTACCGTCTTTGCCACGCTGATACCAACGACTATCCAGAGGCGCAGTTTGGTGACTGTCAATCTCATAGCCATTAACGACACTCTCAGTATCGTCGGAGTACTCCTTTTCAACAACAACCCTTCGCTGTGGTTCATCGTCATCAGAAGCTTCTGAAATCATATGGCCGATAACGCCTCCAACAACTAACGCGCCCAACACTGCACCCGCTCTACCGTGGGAATGGCCATGTACCCCAACGGTTACGTTACCTCGATGATGAGGGTGAGAATGCCCATGAACTGAATAATGCGTGGAACAAGCGGCCGTAAACAGCAAGACTATGACAGCAAAGATGGAAGGCATGATTTTCATAATAATCCCAGTTTAGTTTCGGTGTATCACAGGTTTTAGCGGATTATCACATCGCGACAATATCTGCGTACAATTGAGCAACTTACCTATTAGCTTAGCAAAATAAAACTTAACTAAAACTGAACCAAGTGATTAATCTTTGACAATACCAGTAATACGAGTCCAAAAGACTGAAAACGCGCCTAATACCAAGGCGCTTAGTTGCCGCTATTAAAGGACTCTAAGTAACTCTCAATGCCAATAACTTTTGCTAAAGCTAAAGCGGAATCGGGTTTGAGGTTCCTTCGAATGTGATTCGCATCTTTATAGATTAGCTCATTATTGATATAGGTTTCACACGACTTTTCATCGCAAAGTGCCGCTGTAGGAATTATCGCCGTCGTGTTAGGGTATCTACTCGCAAGATCATTTAATAGCTGATCAGTCGCTTTGTGCCAATCAAGTATCGTATCAGCATTCAGTATTTTATAGTCGGAATCTTTACATCGACTCCGTAATAACCAAGTATTCTCTGAGAAAGCACACTCATTCAAGACTTTATTTGGCCGCGGAATATCCGCTAGCAACATGACAGAGCGCTCGCTTAACTTATCAAGCAATAAAGCGAAAGCTGGCTCAATTGCCTTTACTCCGAGATCTGACGACTTGTCTTCTAGCGGCAAACTGTTGAGGTTGTCGGGCTGTGAGTCTGAATAACTCATTCTTGCGTGTCCCGACCATGCTGCCGCTAGAACAATGAGATCGACTTCTGGGTTTTGATCCAGCCACTCTAAAACGACTTGATTTCGGGTGGTACAGTCTTCTGTAAAAGTAGGATAACGAGGGTAATGAGACTTTACAATATTACCTTCTAAATACGCAGGACATTTTCTTGGTCCAATCAGAACCGACATATTTTTTGACTTAGCTTGCAGATCAAAAATTTGTGCCCAGTGTTGAGAATGACTATCTCCCCATATAATGGCTTTTGTTTTCGCTTCCTGCCAAGGTACGCCGACAACACAAAATGATTCGTCAAGTTCTTTAAATGGCTTCATCGACTCAGTGCAATTGATGTCCCACATTAAATCATCATCGGCAACAACTAGCTGACTTTCACTCATCCTAAAAGCCATGCCATTGGATAAATAAATTCCCAGTGACAACAAGATAGCCAATGCGGTTGCCCAACGTGTTACTCTGAAGACCTTTTTATTGGACAGTTGCCGATAACGATAACGTTCTTCAATATATTTCCACGACCAATAACCCGCGAGCAAACTTGCACTAATCAACATTAGAACTTCAAAACCGTTAAACGCACGTTCGTTGACATAAATTCGATAATAAACAACTATCGGCCAGTGCCATAGGTAAGCAGAGTAAGAAATTTTCCCAATAAATACCATTGGCTTGTTGCTCAAAAATTGCTTGAGTATATTATCTTGCTCACTCAAGCCATAAATAATAAAAGCGGTTCCTAAGGCTGGTATTAAGGCAAGTATTCCTGGGAAAGCGTCGTTGTGGTTAATCACGAAAAAACTACTCACTACCATGACAAATCCGAGTAATGACATGGCACTCAATTGCCACTTTAAACCTTTCGGTACCAAAAGAAAATTGAGCGCAGCGCCGATAGCTAACTCCCACGCTCTTGTCGGTAGCATATAAAAAGTAAAATCAGGTTGAGTATCGATAAGCCATAAATTTAAGCCAAAAGAACTCACTAAAATAAATAAAACTAAAAACTTAATTCCACTGATACCACCAATCTTATTCGCAAACACAAGCAGCAGCGGATAAAAAAGATAAAACTGTTCTTCTACAGCCAAGGACCACATATGCACCAGTGGCTGGATCTGCGTCGATAGATCAAAATAGCCAGAGTTTTTCATAAACCACACATTGGCCAAGAATAAGTTGGAGTAAAATGCGCTTTTCGCTAATTCGATATAGCGATTGGGTGACAAGATAAAGGCACCGAAAATTAAAGTACAAACAATCAGCACCATCGCCGCAGGTAGCAAGCGTTTTATTCTTCTCGCGTAAAAATCGGAAAAGGAAAATTTTTCTTCTGCAACGCTTTTAAGTAAAATGCGCGTAATTAAAAAACCCGAAATAACGTAGAACACATCCACACCAATAAAGCCGCCTGACATCGACTCTACACCGGCATGAAAAACAATAACTGACATCACGGCAATTGCGCGAAGTCCATCTATTTCTGGACGATAATGAATATTAGCCATATTTTTATCTTGCTTTAGTCAATCAAAGATGAATAAATTTGTTCAAAGCGTCGAGTTTGTTTTTCTAAATTAAACTGTTTTTCGATGCGTTCGATTCCCGCTGCCGCGAAGGCGCGTCTTTTTTCCGAGGAACTTAATAACGAGAGCAGTCCTTCGGCTAAAGCGTCAACCGAGCGCTCTTCAACTAAAATACCCGTTTGATCATTTTTAACCGCTTCAGAAACACCACCAGTATCAAAAGATACAACTGGCGTTCCCATCGCTTGCGCTTCTAAAAAGACCATACCCAGGCCCTCTTCGTTTCCACGGCGCATCACTACGCTTGGAGCACACATGACCCAAGCCTTATCCAATAAAGTTTTTATTTGCGCAGAATTCTGGGGTCCTAAGAATTTTACATTGGTTAAACCTGCCGCAATTGACTCTAACTTTTTACGTTCCACACCATCGCCAGCAATGAGCAACTGGGCTTGCGGTATAACTTTGTTGACTTGATGCATCGCATTAAGCAAATACTCGCATCCTTTCTGCTCTATGAGTCGTCCAACAAATAGAACGCTTGGCGACTCACTTTTCTCTAGTGAAGGTTTAAAAAATTGATTATCAATACCAATATAGTGAACCGTTAATTTATCCTCAGGACAACCCCGAGCAATCAGTTTGTCGGCAATAAATTGGGAAGAAGCAATAACATGCTGCGCTTTCTTAAAAACGAATTCTCGATGTTTTTGATTGTAAGAGAACCTATCTTTTTGGGTAACGTCGGAACCGTGAAAAGTTACCACTAACGGGATTTCTAATGCGTCGGCAATCGCTCCGGAATAAAATCCGCCTTTACCAAAATGCGCATGAATGAATTTCGGCTTAAACGTTTCAAGCGCTTTTAACCACGGCTTAGAAACCTGGCTAAATCCTTCCAGCAAGAACTTGTCCCACTTTGGAAATTTACTAAAGTCACTCAATACGCAACTCTGATGGTTTTCAATTAAGTGCTGGCCAGACGAGTCATGGGAAAAACCAGTAAACACCGGATTAAACGCTTTTAAAAAACGCGCTTGATTTGCAACAAAGGTATTGGAAAGTGGCAATACTCGCTTAGTAAAAATTAGGAAATTATTGACGGCCACAGTGCTCCTCCGAAACTAGCGAAAGCGATACTCAAACAAAACCGCTAACGCTACTCCTGCATTCGACGAATTTTACTGCGTAGTCGAGAAATACTGCTGCCTTTTTTATAACGGCCCTTAATAATATGACGTATTTGATAAACGCTATCGATATCGATGGCTTCGCCACTGGTTTGCAAAAGCCAACGAAATGCCGTGTCTTCATAGGTCTTGCTCCAGTGCTCAACCTCCGTTTGAAAAGCCCTCATCCCATCACAATAACCGATTGCTCTTGCTACATCACCATTGACGATTTGAAAAGCGCCTTTGGCTTTTTCAATGGGGTGAAGTGTGAACTCATCAGCTTGGATATCAACTAACTGCGGTTTGCGCCCTTTTTTAAGCATTGGGTCAGACTCTGCAAGCATCGGTGTTTTTCGTTCTTGTTTTGGAAAGTAAAGCGCGCCTTTTTTGCTTTGTAGTGCCCGCGCAAGTGAATCGATACAACCATTGTGAAAAATAATATCGCAGTCAGTATACCAAACCCAATCGGCTTTAGTGTCCAGCGCAGCCCGATTGCGACCAATCGCTCGTCTAAACAGTTTCGGCTTACTAATTGGCTGTGGATTCCACTTCACGTTTTTGGTTTCTAGCGCGGAAAAAAACTCAATGGTATCTCGGGTTTCAGTATCTTCTTCCGAATAAAAAACGGTCACTGTTAACTGAGCATTTTGTGGGGGGTAGTTAACAAAAGAACTGAGTTGATAAGTCAACATATTGCCATATTGCCAACAATGACTAACAATTTCGATATTAAGCAATCCAGTCTTGGCAGCTCGTTCACTTTCAGAGGGAATCGCTCTGCGGAACCAACGGGGTGGCATTAATCGCTTGACGAATACCCGAAACAACTGGATTAGCAACCGGCTATACCATGCAGCAGGATAAGTTTTGGTATTTTGCATTGATTCCTACACGGAGTATCGACCTTATCGTTATGTGTCGCATAATATCACGTGTCCGATATTGAATCTAATTAAAGCCTGCTCAATACGGGTTATGTGGTATATCTAACGGAGTTAGAAATTTTCAAGGAAATGGTGAGTCGATCTAGAGTTACCGGGAACTATTTCGGCTAACCCAATTTGCGGCGTCGACGAAGTTCTCCAAATTGAGGTTTTCCGGTCTTAAGGTTGGGAGTATACCCAACGATTCAAAGGCTTGGTCATCAAGACGCTTCTTCCAAACATTTCGCACAGTCTTACGGCGCATATTGAACGCCTCACTAACCATTGCTGAAAAGACAGCATAATCTTCGAGTGGTAAACGCTCTCTTTTGGGGGTTAATCGAACAATCGCAGAGTCGACCTTGGGTGGTGGTGAAAACGCCGACGGCGGAACAGTAAACAGATATTGCGCATCACAATAATATCTTGTCATTACGGTCAATCGTCCAAATGCTTTGCTTCCCGGCTGGGCAACAATTCTATCGATGACTTCTTTCTGGAGCATAAAATGCATATCTTGAATGCCCTGGTTTTCGTCGCTAACTTCAAGATGTTTGAACAAATGAAAAAGGATTGGGGTGGAAATGTTATACGGCAAATTACCAATAACTCTTAGCGGCTTTTCCTGAGCAAACTGAGAAAAGTCAGCTTTGAGTGCATCTTGCTGAACAATATCTAATTCACCTAAGCCGTCACAATTAAATTTCAATTTAGGGATGACATCGTGATCGAGCTCAATCACCGTCATTTTACCCACTGAGGGCAAAACATGACGAGTGAGCGCGCCTAACCCCGGTCCAATTTCTAGGAGATTGTCCCCCTGTTTAGGCTGAATTCCTTTAACTATTCGATCAATAATTCCCTGATCGGTCAAAAAGTTTTGCCCAAAACGCTTTTTAGCTTGATGTTGATTGGGGTTAAAAGGTTTCATCCTGGCAGCTTCCCTTCGGCTAAACTTAAGGCATAGTTGATCGCATAACAGAGACTATCAGCGGAAGCCGAAAAGTCATTCGCAATATCTAAAGCGGTTCCATGATCAACTGAAGTTCTGATATAGGGTAAGCCTAGCGTGATATTAGCGCACTGACCGAAACCAGCGGCTTTAACAACCGGTAAACCTTGATCATGGTACATCGCTAAAAAAATATCAAAGCGAGCACGTTTTTGGGGGGTGAACAACGTATCCGCAGGATAAGGTCCTGATACCTGATGGCCAATTTCAGCAAATTGCTCAATGACTGGCTGAATAATCTCGTCATCTTCCTTACCAAGCAATCCTCCCTCCCCCGCATGAGGATTTAATCCACAGACGGCAATTTTAGGCGCAGAAACACCGAGCCGGGCCAGTCCGTCAATAATGGTCGAAATCGTTTTTGTCAGACTGTCTTGAGTAATCGCTTTAGATACTTGGGCGAGTGGTAGGTGAGTCGTTTGTAAACAGACTCTAAGCTCATTAGTTGCAAGCATCATCACGACCTTGTCGATGCCAGCGGCCTCGGCAAAATATTCGGTGTGTCCTAAAAATCCGCTATCAACTTGGTTCAGGTTCGCTTTGTGAACTGGCGCAGTAACAATTGCATCAACTTGCCCATTAAGGGCTAAATCATTTGCTAATTTCAGCATCTTTAGCGTGTCAGCTGCATTTTTTACCGATAACTCGCCGGTCGTTACTGTTTCACTCAGAGGGGTAGCGACAAACCAAATTTGGCCCGGCTGATGAGGAGCGGCATCACTCCCCAGCTGATAGGGCAACAGCCTGAGGGGCAAACTAAGCTTGCTGGCGACTTGAGCCAGAAGCTCGGGATCAGCACAGGCAATCAACTGACCTTCGAATTCCTGCTGTGCAGCTTTTACAATCAGCTCAGGACCAATCCCTGCAGGTTCCCCCATCGTCACTAAGACTCTGGGGAGCGACTGGTTACTGTTATTTGTCATTGATTATTTTGATATAAGCCTGATCGCGCATTTCACGCAACCACAACAATGCTTCTTCTTCGAATTTTCTGTTATGCAAAATTAAATAGGCTCGGTCGCGTTTCTTTTCTTCGGTCTGATCTTGGTCGCGACGACCGAGAACTTGAATGATGTGGTAACCAAACTCAGATTTAACCGCTTGGCTGATTTCATTGATGGCCAATTTGTCCATTGCTTCAGTGAACTCTGGAACGAAAGTACCCGGATCAGCCCAATCCAAATCACCACCTAATGCACCCGACCCTTTATCATCAGAATGCTCAACAGCTAACTCAGCGAAATCTTCACCTTCCAAAACTCGCTGGCGCAACAGCTGAGCTTTTTCATAAGCTGCTTTTTCGTCGAGAATCGCGTTAGGAGTAATCAAAATATGCCTTGCGTGCGTTTGCACAACTGAGTGAGTCTCAAAGCCGCCTTTACTTTCAAAGAGTTTTAAAATGTGCAGTCCACTTCCTGATCGGAGTGGCTCAGTCACTTCGTTTGCCTTCATATTGCGCACACTATCGGCAAACAAACTAGGTAACTGTGACAAACTGCGCCAACCTAGTCCGCCACCACTCAGGGCATTTTCGCCCGCAGAGTGGGTAATCGCATATTCCTGGAAGTTTGCGCCACCGCGGAGTTGTCTGACAATATTTTGCGCTTTCTGACGAACTTTAGATACTTCCTCAGGTGAAGCCCCTTCCGAAAGTGGTAAAAGAATATGACCGAGTGAGTATTGCGTCCGGCTTTCGCCTTCTTGGTTGATCTGCGCAAGTACGTTGTCGACCTCTTTTTCACTCACTTTGATTCTTCGGGTCACAGCACCTTTGCGTACCCGCGAAATCATGATCTCATTACGAATATCTTCGCGGAAAATAGCCCAAGCGAGGCCTTCTGATTCAATTTTCTTACGAAACTGCTCAACCGAGAGTTTTGAGTCATTAGCGATTCTTTCAATCGTTGCATCGAGTTCAGTATCACTGATCCGAACTCCCGCACGTTTCGCCATCTGTAACTGTAATGATTCCAAAATCAAGCGCTCAAGCACTTGCTCACGCAATTTTTCAATGGGCGGTACGGCCTGGTTACGCGACTTGATTTGATCAACGATACTATTGGTTCTGCGAACTAACTCGCTGGCTAACACTACATCTTTATCAACCAGAGCAACAACGCGATCGATAATTTCAATTTTTGCATGCGATAACGCCGTATAAAATGTAATTACTATTACTACGGCCAATTTAACTAACTTGTTCATTTTCAAACCAATTTTTACTTCTAATGTTACTTCCGGAGAACCATTTCTGCGTTTTGCAAAGTTGGTACTCTTAAAGCCGTTTATTCCTAACGAGCAACCCATAAGGTGCGGCACGTTCTCATATATTGCTGTGGCTTTTCAAGCCATTATTCGACCAAAACGCTTTAACCGCGCCAAGCCCGGATTATCTCACAATTTTTGGCTCAACCTTAGCGATTTTACTCACTATAATGATTCAACTTACGCGGAATTTGCGCTTTTTTGCGAGTTTAATCTATTTTATACGGATCCCGGTACCCATTGATGCTCGTCGTCAGCAGCCGATCGAGATTCGATTGGCCAGCGGCTCCCAATCCTTTAAAGACAAACTGAAAGTAGATGCCATCATTATAACTATCTTGCTGGAAGATCGGCACACCTAACGCGTCTAACTGAGTATTTAAATAACGCTGTCCTACCAAACGAACGGCCCAACAGCAAGACTCATACTCGATGCCAGCCAACGCCTCTATGGTGTCGCCTGTTTCGAGATCGCTGTACCAGCGGCCTACCATTCTCCAGCGCTCATCAATCGACCAAGCAAAAGAAAAATCTAACTCCTCCACTTCTTGGCCGACTATATTTCGGTATCTATGGCTTAAATTGACAATATGATTTTCTCTAGGTTCAAAATTTATTCTAGATTCAGCTCGGTTGGTAACCTTCTGCTCTTCATCCCATTCAATAAAACCACTCAAGGTCAGTGAATCAGACAGTTCAAAATCAACTTGCGCCAACCATGGAGATTCAGACCGAGTGGCTGCTGGCGAAGTATCAAGCTGCACTTGACGATCCTGAAAGTACACGGTTTTACCGACTTGCAGGTGAATCAACTCTCTGCCAGACTCCAAACTCACCAACCGGTTACCAAGTGCAATACTCAACTGGTCGGCATCACCGATGCGATCAATGCCATGAAAGCGGTTTTCTCGCCACAGTTGCGCGAAGCTCAAGTCGGTCACGCCAGTATCGAAGTTGTTAATTTGTGATTGATCTTCAAATGGAATGTAAGTGTAAAAAATTCGCGGCTCAACACTATGATTAAACGGCTCCTCTCCCCAACTAAATTGGCGATCAAAATAGAGGCCACCGTCCAGACT
The DNA here is from genome assembly GCF_007004765.1 of Aliikangiella marina. Taxonomy (GTDB): domain Bacteria; phylum Pseudomonadota; class Gammaproteobacteria; order Enterobacterales; family Kangiellaceae; genus Aliikangiella; species Aliikangiella marina. The sequence goes on along the minus strand of NZ_VIKR01000002.1, from coordinate 342,298 downwards.
AAATACTGGCAGTTCACGAGAAAAATCAGCTTCCTGTTCGGTGAGCTGAGATTTCTGAGTAAATTGAGTCAATTGGTAGCTTAATTTAGGTGTGACAAATCCCCAGGAAGCAGTGAGCGGATAACTAACCGTAGGCGCAATATGATAGCGTCTACCCTCTAGTTGATTCTGATTGTTATGTTCAAATCGCGTTAACTGAGATTCCCACTGCCAGCGAAAGCCCAATTGATCAGTATAATCCGCGTAGGCTTCCCAGCTCGGTAAATATCGATAATAATCGATCCCAATTAATGACTGATGGCCTAGCGCAAACCAGCGCATTTGCCAAATGTCATCTTGGTAATAAAGGTTAAGCTCACTGGTTAATCTTGAGGCATTTGATGATTCAATGCCTGAACCAAAATCTCTAAAATAATCACTGTCACTGACACGACTCGCTTTTAAGTTTGCACGCCAATTGTTATTGATGTTGGTGACGTTAGAAATCGCCCCGAACCAACGCTCATCACTCGTTGCATCTAAAGTTACGCCGGGTAGCGGATTATCCAATTTAGATTGCAGCAAGTCGTCGCTCGGCATCCATTGAATATCCACCTGCGTTAAACCCAAATCACTTAAATAACGAATCTCAGTCGCGAGTTGGTTGCCCCGATTTTCGATAACCCTTGGAGTGATAGTGGCATCGGACTGAGGCGCAATATTCCAATAAATAGGTAATGCCAAATCTAACCCTTCTTCACTACCATGCTTAATTATTGGCATTAAAACGCCAGATTTGCGGCGATTATCAATAGGAAAACTTAGGTAGGGTAGGTAAAACACCGGCACATCTCCAACTTCGATAACCGTATGATAGGAAGTGCCATAACCTGATTCGGGGTCGATAGCCATCTCACTTGACTTTATTTGCCAACTCTCTTCCCCCACGGGACAAGTGGTAAAAGCGAGGTCATTAAAGTCAATGGTGTCATCTTGGTTGACATTGATCGACTCTGCAGTCCCATTGGCGTTGTTCGAGAAGATATAAAAACGAGCTTGCTGCAAATCCACTTGTTCAGAGGATTGCATTCGCTGCAATGACTCAGCGCTAAAAAACGCGTTTTCGGATTCCAGGGAGACGCCTCCTCCGGCATAAAGTTCATCGGTGAGATGATTAATCCGAATTTCTTGAGCGCGCAACAACGAGTCGAGATCTCGGATGGATACATTGCCCAGCAAATGAGTCGTTTCGTCGCTATTGGTGGGCACACTATCAGCGAGCATTTGAACTTGCTGGTCAGCGGTTGATGATGATAGTACTGCTTTACTAACAAGTTGGCGCTCTTGTCTCGAGAGATTTCCCGCCCCCGGACATAGAGATAATAATTTAAGATCGGGCTGACCATTTACCAACGGCATTCGCGATTTAAACAAAGCCTCTAATTGCGCTTGACTTGTTAATCCGCTTTTTTCTTCCGCTACTTCCTGTTCTTGTGCAAGTGATACGGTAGGCGTGCAAAATACAACCAGTACTGCAGCGCTAACAAGCGGCAAGACGAATGGTTTAAGTCTGTACGGTATCGAAGCTGTAATAGCCTGTTTTGGCAAAGCTTTTTCTCTTTTACAAAATCTGACGCTATGATACTTGAAAAGACATGCAGCGAAAACACCCAAAGCAGCACGAGACTTTGCGACTTGTGATAAGTATCAATTACAGGCATTATTCTTGGCCAATGCAATAAGAGGTTATTTACTTACCCATGGGACCCGCTAGTCAACCTGACACCACTAGTTCACTAAAGGCAAACACCGAACAAATTCGCCAACAAAGGCGCGATAATCTGTCTCAGTGGATTGGCTCAGTGTTAAATACTAACGCGCCTGAATTAACCGTAGTCTCGGGTGATGCCAGTTTTCGGCGCTATTTCCGATTCAAACATCAGGGAGCGACATATATCGCGGTCGATGCGCCGCCAGACAAAGAAAATAACCTAGCGTTTTGGCAAATCGGTTCGCTGCTCGCGTCGCAAAAGATCAAAGTCCCAGAATTCAAACATATTGATCTTGAACACGGCTTTATTATTCTGAGTGACTTGGGTGATCAACTGTTATTACCACGATTGACTGAAAGCAACGTCGATAGTTTTTATCGCAAAGCAATCGATATTATCATCCAACTTCAAATCATACCCGTTGAAAAAATCGCCGATCTACCAGCTTACGACGAGCAAAAATTAGCTTTCGAACTTTCACTTTTTGAAACTTGGTTTGTTAATAAACATCTCGGTATTCAATTAACCGATTCCCAACAAACAATTATCGATAAACTCTGCAAGCAGCTGATCGAACGAGCAACCAAACAAAATCAACGACTCACTCACAGAGACTTTCATTCACGAAATCTTATGCTAACCCAAAGTGATGAACTTGCGGTCATCGACTTTCAGGATGCCGTTATTGGGCCCGTCAGTTATGACTTGGTTTCATTATTAAAAGACTGTTACATTAGTTGGCCGAGAAACAAAGTTATCCATTGGCTTGAGTCTTATTATCAAATTGCTAGTCAACAGACAGTAGCCTGCAAACCACTAATGGAATCCTCATTTGACGCTTTTACTCAAGATTTTGATTGGATGGGATTGCAAAGACATCTAAAAGTGTTGGGCATTTTCTGCCGCCTAAATTATCGCGATAACAAGCCACAATATTTGAAGGATTTGCGACTGACCTACGACTACGTGAAACAAGTAACGAGTCACTATCAAGAACTCAAGGATTTCGATGAGCTGTTAGAACAACTTATCGGTCCTGCATTTGAGACCAGCCAATGAAAGTAATGCTGCTTGCCGCGGGTCGAGGTCAACGCATGATGCCGTTGACTGCGAATCAACCTAAACCACTTTTAAAGGTTGCCGGAAAACCCTTATTACAACATCACATAGAAAAGCTCCGAGATGCAGGACTAACCGAGCTCGTAATCAATCACTGCTACTTAGGTGAACAAATCGAAGCTTATTTTGGCGACGGGCAAGACTTTGGCGTATCTATCGAATACTCGCCTGAAACGATTGCCCTCGAGACCGCAGGTGGATTAAAAAACGCGATAGACAAATTGGGCAAGCGTGCATTTGCGGTAGTCAATGGCGATGTTTGGAGCGACTACCCATTTGAAAAACTGACCAATAGTCCCCATATCGAAGCTTTGGAAACGAATAAAAGTTTGGCTCACTTAATCTTGGTAAACAACCCGCCTCAGAACCTTTCGGGAGACTTTGGATTAAAAAACAGTCAAATTCTCAATAACGCTGATAAAAAATTCACTTACTCCGGAATCGGTCTTTACAGTCCATCACTAATTGAAACCTGTGAAACAGGCGTGCCGACGCCACTAGCGCCTTTACTGAGAGCGGCAGCGGATAAAAACTTGATTACCGGAGAGCTATATCCAGGGAAATGGACCGATGTGGGTACTCCAGAACGGTTAAATGAGCTGAATAGCTCGTTGCAATAGCCAACTAAACTGATAGCGAACTAACTATGAACATTACCGGAAAAATAATATGTGGCGGGATAGGTCTCTTACTTGGGGGACCCATTGGTTTGTTGCTAGGGATCTGGATAGGTCATAGCTTTGACAAAGGACTTAACCAAGATTTCGGTCGAATTTTTGAACCTAAAGATCCGTCACAAACTCAACAGCTATTTTTTGATTCTACCTTTGCGGTTATGGGTCATCTTGCCAAAGCGGATGGTGTCGTTAAACAAATCGAGATTGATTCGGCAGAGCAAGTTATGGCCAAGCTTGGCTTGAGCGGTGAAAAACGCCAACAAGCAATCGATGCATTTAACCTCGGTAAATCGCCGCAATTCGATCTTCAAGTGAATTTGCGTGAGTTTATCGTTAATTGCGCTCGCAAACCCAGCCTAGTGCAAATGTTTTTAGAAATCCAAATACTCAGCGCGACCGCAGACGGTAAGGTATCACCTGCTGAGTTACAAATTCTTTATCAGATTGGCGACGCTTTCAGAATACCAGCCTTTCAAATCGATCGATTGATTGAAATGGTGATTGCTCAACAGTCATTTTATCGAAACGGACAATCTGGCGGTTACGCGAGCACCCAAGGCCCGTCTATTGAACAGGCCTACCAAGTTTTAGGCGTCTCACAAGATGCAAGTAAGCAAGAAATTAAGCGCGCTTACCGAAAATTAATGTCGCAACATCATCCAGACAAACTGGTGTCCAAGGGGATGCCTGAGGAAATGATAAAAGTTGCTACAGAGAAGTCACAGGAAATTCAATCGGCCTATGATATGGTTAAAAAACAGCAGGGCTTTTAAATCCGTCCGCCAAGTGAAATACATAATCTGGACAAGCCTAACGATATTTCTTTTAACCCATTCGAAATTAGTGATGGCTGTAGATGGACTGATGTTAAGTTATGGCCACGGAATGAACGACGCGTTGATTCAAAATCAAAATATTAGCGGCGCCTCTCACCAGTCAATCGGGTTATTCTGGGGTAGTGAATATCATTTTGATCATGAGTGGTTCGGTTATAGCGAACTAGAATTCGAAGCATACTATTCTCAAATCAAACTTGAACAAACACGCCAAATCATCGCCTTTAGACCAATCCTTAATTTCTGGGGAAATAAAAATCAACGACGAAATTGGTATTGGCAATTCGGAGTGGGTATTAGCTATTTTGATGACAAACAATTTATGCCTGTCACTTTATCAACGAAAGGGCAATTTGCAACCATGTTTGGCATCGGAATCCCATTCAATCAACAGCAAAACCGTTTAACACTGCGATATAATCACTACTCCAATGCTTATTTAAAAAAGCCTAATCCAGGGCTCGATACCATTAGCCTCGATTGGCATGTAAGTTTTTAGAATGACAGCTTGTCGAAAATTTGACCAAACATTAAAACGTGGAGCATTCTCACAATGAAAAAAATAGAAGTAAAAATTTTAGATAAACGGATTGGCGACGAATACCCACTGCCCGCTTATGCCACCGATGGTTCAGCCGGAGTCGACTTGCGCGCTCTGATTGACGCCCCACTAAATCTCGAGCCTGGTCAAACGGAATTAATTCCAACGGGAATTGCGATCCATATCGGCGATCCTAATTTGGCAGCAACGATACTCCCTCGTTCTGGTATGGGGCACAAATATGGTATCGTTTTAGGTAACTTAGTCGGACTAATCGATTCTGATTATCAAGGCCAACTCTTCATATCGTGTTGGAATCGGGGCAACACTTCGTTTGAAATCAACCCTGGGGACCGCATCGCACAATTAATGTTTATTCCAGTTGTACAAGTTGATTTTGATGTGGTTGAAGAGTTCGATGCGAGCGATCGGGGTGAAGGTGGCTTTGGTCACTCTGGTAAACAATAACAAATACCACAAGGCCTTTTACTGGGTAAAAGGCCGTTACCTATCAGCATCTGATATAACGCTCATTCAAGCAGCCATGTTCAAAGATTATTATCACTTCTTTCGTCAAAACCATCAGTTTCTGATGTTTGGATTATTAACCGCTTTTTTTGGCAACTACGGCCAATCCTTTTTTATCGCATGGTTTGGTGACTCCTTTTTGTCATCATTTAACTTGACGAATGCCGAGTACGGTACGGTCTATTCTAGCGCGACTTTAGTCAGTGGATTCCTGATACTTTGGGCTGGTGCTCTGATTGACAAAATCTCTTTAAAAAAATTTACCTATGGTGTGAGCGGAGGTTTAGCAATCGCTTGCCTGCTACTTTATCTTTCTGAGGACTTATGGCAACTCGTATTGGCTTTGTTTTTACTGCGCTTTTGCGGGCAAGGTCTTATGTTTCATATCGCCTTCACATCTATGGCGCGATATTTTGAAAACAATCGAGGTAAAGCAATCGGTGTTGTCGCGTTTGGTATGCCACTAGGAGAAGCAATATTACCGGCATTGGCTGTCACTCTGATCAGCACCTTGGGCTGGCGAGAGACTTGGCTCGTTTTAGGCGTATTTTTGCTAGTAGTATTTTGGCCGATAATGAACTTTCTGTTGAATCGCTCTCAAGATCGACTCTCACTCTATGACGAAACGGTATCCGCTCAGCCGAATGAGACCAAAGCGCAATGGAGTCGCAATGACGTTATTAAAGACTATCGCTTTTGGGTACTGATTCCTGTGGTAGTCGCTCCCGCTTTTATCGTTACCGGGATCTTCATTCATCAAGGCATTCTATTAAGTACCAAAGGGTGGAGCGAGCAATGGTTTGCATTATGCTTTACCATTTATGCATTCTCTCATCTAAAATCCTCATTAATTATCGGCTCGATGGTCGACAAATACAGCGGCCAAGCAATGATTCTTTATTATTTATTGCCGATGCTCCTGGGGATTGTGTGTTTAGCACTCCCATTCAGCCAATCTTATTGGGCACTCGCCTTTATGTTTCTTACTGGATTAACAATTGGCGCAGCTGGTCCGGTTGTGGGTTCTATGTGGGTAGAGATTTATGGCAATAAAAATATTGGGGCTATCCGTTCAATGGTGACGTCTATTATGGTCGTTTCCACTGCCATCTCTCCAATCTTATTTGGCTGGCTTTTTGACAGTGATCACAGTTACCAACAAGTCATGAATTACTTGATAGGGTATATTGTCGTCGCAATATTATTGATGAAAATTTTTGTTTTAAATACTCGAAAATCAACAGAGGCATAATCATGGAGTACTTACCCCACATTCAGACTGAAACTAAAAGTAACCCTAATGCAGCCATCATTTGGTTGCATGGTTTAGGGGCAGATGGCCATGATTTTGCGCCAATTGTGCCGGAGCTTGGGCTACCCGATGATCTCGCCATTCGCTTTATATTCCCGCACGCGCCATCTATACCAGTAACAATCAATAACGGCTACGTAATGCCGGCCTGGTACGATATATTAGAAATGTCAATCGATAGAAAAGTCGATACCGAGCAGTTATTAAAATCATCACAATCTGTCGTCGACTTTATTGAAAGAGAAATTGAACGCGGTATTGATAGCAGTCGAATAATTATCGCTGGATTTTCACAAGGTGGCGCGGTTGCAATTCAATCTGCGCTCACCTACGACAAGCCGTTGGCTGGATTACTCGCAATGTCGACTTATTTTGCCACCAAGGCAACGATAGAACCAAACCCGGCTAACAAGAATATTCCTATCCAAATCATGCATGGTTTAATGGATCCCGTGGTACCAGTTCAACTTGGTAGTGATAGCTTACAAACTTTATCGTCAATGGGTTATCAGCCTGACTTAAAAACTTATCCGATGGAGCATGCAGTTTGTCCGCCGCAGATAAAAGATATTGGACAATGGATTCAAACAACACTCGCAAAACAATGAAAGTAGTCTCTTCATTGCAAGTGTTTTAGGCTAACAGAAGCTCATTAAAAAAGGCCCTATTGATTAACATAGGGCCTTTCTTTTAGCGCATTAAGAATTACGATCAACCAGCAGGATAGGTATAGCTCGACTGCAATCCAAGCGGAATACCAAGCCCCCAGTAAATTAATAAGAATATTGTCCACCCAACCATTAGCGCAATACTGTAGGGCAACATTATCGAAATCAGTGTACCAATCCCGGTTGATTTAACATAGCGTTGACAATAGACGACTACCAGCGGGAAGTAAGGCATCAACGGGGTGATAATATTTGAGGTTGAGTCACCAACACGATAAGCCGCTTGTGTTAAATCAGGCGAAATGCCTAACTGCATCAGCATCGGTACAAAAATAGGCGCCAGCAGCCCCCATTTTGCCGAGCTTGAACCGACGAACAAATTGACAATACCCGTCAAGATAATGATACCAATTATCGTCAACCAAGAAGGCAGTTGCGCAGCTTTGAGTAACTCAGCACCTTCAATAGCCATCAACGCCCCAATATTAGAATTATTGAACGCTGCAATGAAGAGTGCACAGAAAAATGCCATTACGATGTAATAAGCCATTGAATTCATCGACTTGGTCATCGCATCGATCATGTCTTTCGACGATTTAAAGCTCCCCGAAACAAATCCGTAAACCGCACCAGGGATCCAGAACAACAAGAAAATCAGAGGAACAATCGACTGCATCAGAGGCGCTGAGAAGCTAGATAGCTGTCCATCGGGTGAGCGTAGCGGCGAGTCCTCGCTACTCGCTGCGAAATACAACAATACTAATCCAAGCACCATTACGCCAGACGCAATCATGAAGCTCTTCTTATCTTTTGCGGTCAACTCATCAAAAGTCGGCAAATCATCGTCTTCATCAGTTTCAACCTTGGTATTTTGCAACCTTGGCTCTATGATTTTATCGGTGATATACCATCCGAGTAAGATGATAAATAGACTTGAAGCAGAGGTAAAAAACCAATTGTTAAGTGGGTTAATCAATATGTCGGGCTGAATAATTTGTGCACCGCTTTGGGTGAAGCTTTGCAATAATGGATCAATTCCCGAAGGTATAAAGTTAGCACTAAAACCGCCTGAAACGCCAGCGAAAGCGGCGGCTATACCTGCGATAGGATGTCGTCCCATTGCATAGAAAATGATACCAGCCAATGGAATAACCAAAACATAACCGGCGTCAGTTGCGGTATGACTAACAATCGCAATTAGGATAATCGATGGTGTCAGCAGCGCCTGAGGAGTCACTTTCAACATCAGTTTCAACCCAGCATTGATAAATCCAGAATGCTCAGCGACACCAACCCCTAGCATGGCGACTAGAACCACGCCGAGAGGTGCGAAGCCCGTAAAGGTCCTCACCATACTGGATAGGAAATTAGCGAGCGAATCACCGGTTAACAAATTATTTACTACGATGGCTTCGCCTGTTCTGGGGTCAATGGCGTCAAAAGTCATCTGTGAAAAGATATAAGATAATCCCCATATAATTAACATGGAAATTAAGAAAATCATCGCTGGATCGGGTAACTTGTTCCCCACCCGCTCTATCGCGTTGAGTGCGCGCATGATTAAAGAATTATTATTTGATTCAGTCATGGAAAAGCGTCCTAATTAATATTTATCGTTATGCTACTGAATGGTTATTTATCGAGGCATTGAATACGAGCTTTATTCTTATTTGATGATGCCATAATACCAAATATTTTCAATGGATTAGTAAATATTCAGGCTTTTCATTTGCTCGCCTTTTCACCTTTGAGGTAATTCTCCTCTTTCGACAGCTCAAATTGCCGTATAACAATGGATTAATTAATGATCCACGTCAGCTGCTTGACTCGCAAAATCTCATATTCCGACTAAACTGAGAATTAAATAATCAAAATATTCTTAATGATGCTCAAAAAAAGGTACGCCGAAATTATCGGCGTCGCTCTGACCTATATGATACTTGCCAGAATAGGCCAATTGTTCGCGATTGAGCCGGGTAATGTCACACCATTATGGTTGCCATCGGGCATTATGGTCGCGATCACTTTAGCGCGTGGACCACAAATCTGGCCGGGCGTATTTTTGGGTGCTTTTTGCGGTAATATTTGGGCATATTTCAGTTTTAGTAGTCTTCAAGCAGCCTTATCCAGCATCGCTGCAGCAACATTTAATGGGGTTGGCGATGTAATCGCTTGCGTTATAATGGCTGAGCTTGTGTGCTTTTTTACCAATACCCGAAACCCTTTCAAAAATGCAATTGATCTGGCTTGGTTTATTTGTCTCGCAGTCATTATCGGTCCACTCCTTAGCGCTATCTTCGGCGTGGGCGGGCTGAGTCTGTTTAACGTTATTGACAATGAGTTGTTCGTATCAACCTTAAGCGTTTGGTTCTTTGGCGATGCTACCGGTGTATTAATCTTCACTCCCATGCTTTACCTGTGGCTCAGCGAGAAGTCATCAAACTACAAAGACGAGCTTAAATGGCTGGTCATTATGTCACTTGCACTAGCAATACTCAGCGCAGCTTTGTTAGAAATACTCCCCTTCCCTGGATATATTTACCCTTTATTGTACTTATTTATTCCCGCAGCCTTGTATGGTTTTCTTTACTTTGGTCCACGAGTCGCATTTAGCTTGTTATTAGTCATTGGTACAATCGCGCTATTCGCAACTTCTCGTCAGGTGGGCTTTTTCGCGGATGAAAATATTAGTAATGCCATTATCAAACTGCAATATTTTTTAGCCATCTTAAGTCTCAACATCTATGTAATCGCTTTGTTTCTCGCCAAAAAAGAAAAAATTATGGCGGATTTGGCGACCAAAAAAACCAAACTTGAAAAACTCTATCGACAAGATCAACTAACCAAAATCTGGAACCGCTACCGAATCAAAGAGTTCTTAGAATATGAGCTTTCTCGATTTCAACGCCATCACACTGCATTCGGTGTGTTAATGTTTGATATCGATGATTTCAAACAAATCAATGATACGCTCGGGCATTTGGAAGGAGATAAGGTACTGGTTGAACTATCCAATCTAGTCGACAACCATACTAGACAGTCAGATTTGTTCGGCCGTTGGGGAGGCGAGGAATTTATATTGATCCTCACCGATACCACCAAAATAGAGCTAATGACCACTGCAGAAAAAATCCGAAACTTAGTCGAAAAAAACCAATTCGAAATTGGTCAGAAAGTCACAATTAGCATCGGTGCAACAATCGTACAAACAGGCGACTCATCCTTAAGTCTCCTTGATAGAGTTGACGAAGCGCTCTATTGCTCAAAAGATGAAGGTAAAAACCAGGTTACCCTCAGATAATACCTTCCTTAAATCGTCAAAGATTTTTTCGAAACAGTTATCGGCGTATTAAATATCAAAAGCGTACAAAAGGTTTGATTCCGATGGACTCAAACAGTTGATCGGAACGATAGAGATTATTCCCTTTAATAGTCATCGCAACCGATCTGATATGACTTATGTCTTCCAGGGGATTGCCATCTAACAAAATCAAGTCAGCTATCATGCCCTCCTCGATCGTACCGACGTCCTTCTGACCAGCAATACGAGCAGAATTTATTGTCGCGATTTTCAAGACGTCATAGTTAGGGATCCCCGCTTTCGCATAGAGTTCCAATTCTCGATGTAGAGTAAAACCAACTATAGCATCCGTTCCCGCAACTAAGGGAACACCCGCATCGTAAAGTTTTTTGATCATCATTAGCAGTGCGTTCGCTGAGTCTGCATAGCGTTGCTCATTGTCTGCAGTTATCTCCATCTCAGCGGCGAGAAAGCCTCGCGCGACATTGGCTGGTAAATGATCGGCAATCATTGCATATCCCGGATCAAGCTCTCCCGCTTTGTTGAGAAACATACTATGAAAAATAGTCACGGTGGGGTCAACAACAGTCTTTCTCTTTTTTAGCAACTCAATAAAGTCGTTAACGGCTTTTGAGTTGAGGTCTAAGCTTCCCGCTTCCTCTGCGACCAACTTAAATCTTACTGGTGTTCGAGTATCGTCTTTCGGTCCCGCTAAAAAATTAAGAAAAACCATGTTGATATGTTGAATCTCATCAAAACCATCCTTCACAGCCTTTTCCGCAGTCATGTAAGAGGGAATATGGCCACTTAACCGCATGCCATGTTGATGAACTCTTTCGGCAATTGGTTTAACCCATTCCGGTGTGATCGAGCTATATATTTTTATTTGCTGATAGCCTCTCTCCGCATACCAATCAACATACTTTAACGCTTCTTCTAGCGTTTCTGCTAACTTCCCTGTTGGCGCGGAAAAGGGACTTTTTTGATCAATAAAGCCGCCTCTGTATATGCTCGGACCAATCACTTCACCTGAGTTAAAGACTTCAATAGTTTGCATCAATTGTGCGTGATCGTTGGCAAGATCTCTCACACTTGTTACGCCATTAGCAATATTTAGAAGGCCGTCACCCATTTGGATATGAGCATGCATATCCCACAACCCGGGCATCAAAGTTCGACCTTTACCATCAATCACTTTATCCGCTTTAATTGATTTCACTTTCTTTCCTATCGCCAAGATCTTGCCGTTCTCAATCGCGATACTTGTATTTTTAATTAATTGGTTATCTTTAGCAGTAAAAATATCAACATTATTAATGACCGTAACACCGTTTAACGCGATAGAATTTTTCGTCGCTAATTGCTTATTAAACTCAAACTCCGCCTTGTCTTGAAGCGCTTGCAATTTTTTTAGACTATTCCCCCAACCTTCTGGGGTTAATCCCATCCAGCTATAGGCAAGTGCAAATAGCTGATGGTTTTCATCAACCCATAAAAAGCTTGGACCGAATCCTAATCCGTTCAGAGCTAACAATTTCACATTACGTTTCTCTTGCGCTTTAGTCACTTCAGTCGTTAACATCACTTCGTAACTTGCGGAGCCAGACGGTATAGTTCTAGTTTTTTATTTTTGGTTCGATCAATCGCTTTGACAATGAGTTCTAAAGTATAAGGTGTACCGTCAGCCGCAATATAAAACTGATCCGGTTTCACCATTCGTTTTCCTGACTCTTGAGTGTTCTCCCAAATTGATTGGTTTTGATAAACTCGATAAGTTTCATCAATTTTTGCCCCCATGTAAGAATGACCAGTCAGTACCTGGGATAAAATATTATTTTCGTCATCAAAAGTGATTAATTCTTGTACCTTGGGCCCTCTCCCCCCGATCATTAAACTCAAAAGTAATCTGGATTGACTTATCGTCATTTAGGGTAACGATTTGCTCACCTGATTTTTTACCCATTGTTAGCCAGTCATATTTTATTATTTGCTGAGCATTGGCTGATGGACTATTCATTAATAGGCTCTTAATTAAGAGCAAGTAGACTAGTGTGTTAATTCTCATTGTTATTATCCAATTAAATTTTAAATCAAAGATCTATTTTTGGTGATAAAACTGAGTTCGCAGACTTAAGAAAGCCAAAATCAAACGGTTTATTTAAATACTGAATTCCGACCACAAGGGTCTGTGGTCGGAAATATGAAATTTAATGGCTTGACGAAAGTAATGGTTTTCTTCTTTACTCAAACGGTTATCCCAAGCTTTACCGAAAAAAGGTGCTCGATCAAAATCAAAAACACCAGAATTACCAGTAAAGTAATTTTTCATTCTCCCAGCATGAAACGCCACTTGATCATAATGCATGTCGCCCTTCAAATTGCTCCCCATGAGTTGTGTCGAATACTTGGGTAATATTAATCCTTTTGAAGCAAGCGCCTTGTAAACATTACCCTTTTCTTCCATACTCGGCAAATTAAAATCGCCGAGTAACAACACATTATTAGAGTATGACTCGGGTGTTTTTTTTCTTCGATCTGCCCAACGCGCTAAAGCATAAGCCTCAAGCGCTCTTCGATCTTCATCAAAATATGAGTGACTACCAAAATATAAATGAACTGAGACAGCAATAAATTCAAGTCGGCCGGCTTTGAAGGCTACAGCATATGGATTCCGATCAAAACCCTTGAATGAGCCAGAGGCTCCTCTCATTCGAATATATCGATGGTCACTTGGCGGTACTGCAACTTCCGCAGCTAACTCTAATCGTTGTATTTTTTTTGAGTCGTATAAAAAACCCGTTCGCTCTTCGTTTCCACCAATATCTGAGAGAATAACTTTGTAATTGGGTAAATAACGCAATAAAGTCCGCAAGTCGGTTAAATCATCAGCGACTTCTTGTATCGCTATCAAATCAAACCAACCGATTACTTCAGCTATTAATTGAATATCTTTGCGTAAGCGTTGTTGAACACCAAAATTGGTCAGATTCCAAGTCGCAGCAAGCATTTTTCGCGACGATTTATTGGGGATTTGGCGATGAAGTTTACTGGCTTGCAGAGCTCGTCTCTCGACTGCAAGACTGTATTTAAAAGGCGGTGTCTCTTGTCCGTGAGGTACCATGGCTTTGTCCTGACATTTCTTTCTATCTTAGCAGAATCGAAAAAGTCAGGACAAAGCGTTAGCCGATAAATATTAAAAATAATCTCAAGTAATGATGATAAATTTATTCATTAATTCCTGCTAAACTTGAGAAAAAAGCATATTCCAAAGCTCGCTCTTTATTTCTTCTAAACCGACCCGAGCTTCCACCATGCCCGGCATCCATATTAGTTTTAAAAATCAATCGATTAGAATCTGTCTTATAATCACGTAATTTAGCAACCCATTTCGCAGGCTCAAAGTATTGCACTTGCGAATCATGCAAACCCGTTGTGACTAAAATGTTTGGATAATCTTGTTTCTTAACCTGATCATAGGGAGAGTAAGACAACATGTAATCGTAAGAGTCTTTATTTTTCGGATTACCCCATTCGTTAAATTCATTAGTTGTAAGTGGAATTGACTCATCTAACATGGTGGTTACAACATCAACAAATGGAACATGAGCTCCTACCCCTAAATATAACTCCGGCGCCTGGTTAATTACTGCGCCGATGAGTAATCCTCCCGCACTTCCGCCACTCGCAAATATTCGCTTTGGATCACCATATTTTTGTTCAACTAGCGTTTTAGTCACATCGATAAAATCGTTGAAAGTATTTTTCTTATTAAACATTTTACCGTCTTCATACCAGTGCCGACCAAGCTCTTGGCCACCACGAACATGTGCTCGAACAAACACAAAACCACGATCTAATAGAGAAAGCATTGACGACGAGAAATACGGTTCGGTACTCGAACCATAGGAACCATAAGCATATTGATAGAGAGGATTCGTTCCGTCTTTTTTAAACTTGTCTTTGCGATATACGATAGACACAGGAATATCAACGCCATCTCGTGACCGAGCGCTAATGCGCTCACTCTGATAGTTACTTGGATGAAAGCCGCCGAGAACTTCATCTTGCTTGAGTAATTCTCTGGTTTGCTTATCAAGGTCGTAGTCATAATAAGTCGATGGCGTGGTCATTGAGCTATAAAACAAACGAACTTTATTGGTCTCAAGATTAACATTGCCGGTGAACATTGCGACAAAAACAGGATCATCGAATTCAAGCAAGTTGGAATCTAAAGTGCTCAAACTCACTCTCCTGATTTGAGCTTTGCCCTGTTCTTTTTCAGCCAGGACGAGGTAATCTTTTAACACCTCATAATCTTGAATGAATACATCGGGATTGTGCGCGATGACTTCTTGCCATTTATTTCGATTCTGACTATCTTCAATTTTGGTTTTCATAATGCGGAAATTTTTCGCATTCCAATTGGTTCGTACGTAGAACCAATCACCGTTTTTTTGAAAGGAATATTCATGCCCATCTTCAATCGGATAGAAAGGGATGAGTTCACTTTCAGGTTTATTGGCATCAATGTAGGACGCTCCTTTTTTCTGCGTATGACTATGATAAACATAGATCAAAGCATCATCTTTAGTCTTGCCAATTCCGGTATAAAAAGTATTGTCTTTCTCTTCGTATACAAGGACATCTTCCGATTGCGGCGTACCAATCTTATGTCGATAAACTTGATATCCAAGTAATGTCTGCAAGTCTTTCTTGATATAAAATACGGTTTGATTGTCATTTGCCCATACAATTTGCCCAGAGGTATTTTCTAACTTATCGTCGAGCATTTTATCTGTGGTCAAGTCACGAAATTCAATAGTGTACAAGCGACGACTGATTGTATCAGTCGAATAGGCAAGAATATTGTTGTTGGTACTAATGCTATATCGGCCAATCGCAAAATATTCTTTACCTTCCGCCATCTTGTTGCCGTCAAGAAGTATTTCTTCTTGGCCATTTTCTGCATTCTTTCTTATATAGACCGGATATTCCATGTCGCCATTAAACTGACGATAATAAAAATAACCTCGCTGGAAAACAGGGACTGTTGAGTCATCTTTTTTTAACCGAGAATTAATTTCCTCAAAAATTTTATCTTGTAAGTCTTTCGAATCGCTCAACATATGATCAGCATAACGATTCTCTAAATTTAGATGTTCAATGACTTTCGGATCACTTCGAGAATCATCTCTCATCCAATAATAATCGTCGATGCGAACCTCTTCGTGCGTTTTAATTTCATAGGGAATTTTATCCGCTACCGGTGGCAATACAGTCTTATCACTTTTAGTCACTGAATCTTGCACTGACGTTTTGCTTGTCATATTAGAATTCTCTTGGCTACACCCTATAACAATTAAGGTAGATATTATTAATAGTCCAAATCTCATTCTGCTATCCTATTTTTCTTTAAACCCTTAAATAACAAGAGTGAATTAGATCGTTGGCTCTAATTGACTCAGGAATTTTCATGGTTTTGTTATTATTTACTATTATCGAAACGCAATGCGTCAACCAATCTAATCGAGTATACCGAATCAATTTATTTTTAACAGTAGTTGCTAGCTACAATATTGCCAAAAACGCGTATAACTTCTCGTTGTCACGTTTCATCGGAAACTAGATATATTATTTGCTATTCCCTGAATGAGCTTGTGTTGAGCTTGCAGGCTTCCCCATGCAATATGGTGGGTCAGCGTCAATTTTTCAGCAGGGAGGTCGAGTAGTGGATGATTTTCTTGTGGTGGCTCTTGCTCTAGAACATCAATGATCGCATGCGCTAATTCACCATTCGTTAACGCGTGAGCCAGCGCATCAGAATCAATAATTGGACCTCGCGCTGTATTAATCAACAAACAAGAAGGTTTCATTATTTTGAATGTTTCTGCACTAAATAGCTTATGGCTTTCGGGTGTCAAAGGGCAATGTAAAGAGATGATATCTGAGTTTGCGATCACCGCTTCAAAAGCAGCTCTCCCTGAGCGAATACTCGGAACATTGTTGCGTTCCGCGACCGTGACTTGTATGTCAAAAGCTTTGGCTATCTTCGCAACATGCTTACCGATATTGCCATAGCCAATTATGCCCAGTTTTTGTCCTGCTAACTCGTTTACGGGAGCGTGAAACTGACAAAAATGGTGTGACTCATTCCATGGATATTTCTGGTTTTCTCGATGGTAAAGATTGACTTGATTATAATAGTCGAGCAAATAAGCAAATACGTGCTGCGCAACAGAGCTAGTGGAATAATCGACAACATTTGCGACTTGAACACCAGCTTTTTTGGCAGCGAGATGATCAATATTATTAGTACCAGTAGCGGCAACGCAAATCAGCTTGAGTTTAGGAAGCTGACTGATTACAGCTTCGTCAATGATTACTTTATTAGTGATAATGATGTCAAAATCTTGAGCACGTTTAACTGTCTCTGTCGAACAAGTTGAGGGATAAGTTTGCAATACCGAAATAAGCGAACTAATGGGTGTCAGAGAAACTGAGGAATCGATAGTCGCTCTGTCTAAAAAAACCGCTTTCATTGATCCCTTTTACTCCCGAAACTAGATAATAAGCAGTACTCGCTTACTCGGAATAAACAACTAAACGTTTGGGCGCGAGCATTTCCTCGCTATCTACCTCAGCGATGCCTAAAAACCGATCATCCTCATCATAAACTCTGAGTAATTCGCCTTGCTCAAGATTCGGGTAATTAATCGCTTGTCCTTGACTAAAATAATGAGCGCTGTCTTGATCGATGACTGCTTCTTCTAGCTCCATAACAGGGCTGTCCATCGGCAACAAATAATCATCTAAACTTAAACCTTGCTCACGATCAGCACGTAGCTGATCGAGCGAGATGACATCATCAACCGGGTAGTCGGCAACAAAGGTTCGATGAAGCAAAGTTACGTGTGCACCGCATCCTAATAACTGTCCAAGGTCGTCAATGATCGTTCTGATATAGGTGCCTTTGCTGCATTCGATCTCCAACTCAACTTCATCATCTTCAAAACGAATTAACTCAAGCTGGTAAATACTAATATCTCGAGCTTCTCGCTCGATTTCAATACCTTGTCGTGCATAAGTATAGAGCGGTTTACCCTGATACTTGAGTGCCGAAAACATCGAAGGAACTTGTTTAATATCACCGCGGAAAGTTTCAAGCGCGGATAATAACTGCTTTTTTGAAACATTAACCGGTTTAGTTTCAACGACCTCGCCAGTCGAATCACTCGAATCGGTTCTCACACCAAGTTTACCTATTACTCGATAGCCTTTGTCCGAATCTAAAAGAAACTGTGAAAATTTAGTGGCTTCGCCAAGACAAATAGGAAGCATACCCGTTGCAAGCGGATCAAGCGCACCTGTATGTCCTGCCTTTGCAGCAAAAAATAGATGTTTGACTTCTTGGAGCGCTTTATTAGAAGTCATATCTTTCGGTTTATCTAAGAGTAAAACGCCGCTTATATTGCGGCCTTTTTTGCGTCTTCTTCCCATGCTAGTAACTCTGGGCTATCGGTTTAATTGAGAAAGAAAAAAGTTATGAGTCTTCATCAGACTCATTATCACTATCTTTATTTCGCGCTTTTTGTATAAGTGCTGACAACTCGCTGCCGTGCGCGATTGATTTATCATACTCAAACTTAAGCTGCGGAATGACTCTCATTTTCATACGTTTACCGATCAAACTACGGATAAAACCAGACGCTTGATTCAAAACATCAAGCGCTTGCTTTAAGTTTTTTTCAGTTTCTTCAATACCTAAAAATGTCACGTAAGCAGTGGCATAGTAAAGATCTCGGGAAATATCGACGCCAGAAACAGTAACCATTCCTAAGCGCGGATCTTTGACTTCCATCTGAATGATCTGGGCGACTTCTCGCTGCAGTTGCTCAGCGACTCTGTCTGTTCTATTAAATTCTCTTGCCATTGAATTCCTGACAACTTTAAGGTTAATTTAAAACCACAAAGACAGGCTCATAAGCCTGTCTTTGTGTATTTGGTATTACATGACGCTAAATTACTGTATTTGCACATTTGCTCTTTTATTAGAGAGTTCTTGCAACTTCAATAATTTCAAAGACCTCAATTTGGTCGCCGACCTTAACATCATTGTAGTTCTTAACACCGATACCACACTCCATTCCATTTCGAACTTCATTAGCATCATCTTTGAAACGTCTTAGTGACTCTAGTTCACCTTCATAAATTACAACGTTATCTCTTAGAACACGGATTGGGTTATTTCTTTTAACAATACCCTCAACAACCATACAGCCAGCAATTGCACCCAATTTAGGTGAACGGAATACGTCGCGAACTTCAGCAAGACCAATAATTTCTTGCTTCTTCTCCGGTGAAAGCATACCTGACATTGCGGCCCTAACTTCATCAATCAAGTCATAAATAACGCTGTAGTAACGTAAGTCTACGCCTTCTTTGTCAACCGCTTTTCGAGCGCTCGCATCTGCACGCACATTGAATCCGATTACAATCGCGTTTGATGCAGAAGCCAAGGTAACGTCAGTTTCTGTAATCGCTCCAACCGCAGCCGATAACACGTTGACTTGAACTTCATCAGTCGCCAAATCCATCAAAGAGGATTGGATTGCTTCCGCCGAACCTTGAACGTCAGCTTTAACAACAACATTGATTGCCAGTTTTTCATCACTACCCATGTTGGCAAACATATTTTCAAGCTTGGCTTTTTGTTGTTTAGCCATTTGCTGTTCTTTGTATTTTCCTTGACGGAAGTTTGCAACTTCACGAGCCTTGCGCTCGTCAGCCACAACAGAAATTTCATCGCCCGCCTCTGGCACACCGGAAAGCCCAAGTACTTCCACCGGTATAGAAGGCCCAGCACTTTTCACTGGCTGACCATTTTCGTCATTGAGTGCACGCACGCGGCCATAATGGAAACCAGCGAGCAGGATATCACCAACTTTCAACTCACCTGCTTGGACTAAAACTGAGGCGACTGTACCGCGGCCTTTATCAAGACGAGCTTCGATTACAATCCCTTTTGCCGGACCATCAGCAATCGCTTTTAATTCCTGAAGTTCCGCGATCAATGAGATATTCTCAAGCAATCCCTCGACACCTTCGCCGGTTTTTGCAGAAACATGGACAAACGGAATATCGCCCCCCCAATCTTCGGGGATCACATCATGCTGTGACAATTCGTTTTTAACTCGATCAGGATCCGCTTCTTCTTTGTCGATCTTGTTCACTGCGACTATCATTTGCACCCCAGCAGCTTTAGAGTGCTTAATCGCTTCGATAGTCTGTGGCATCACGCCGTCATCTGCAGCGACAACCAAAACGACAATATCAGTTGCGTTTGCACCGCGCGCTCGCATTTGGGTAAATGCAGCATGTCCAGGTGTATCAAGAAATGAGATCATCCCTCTCGGCGTATCTACATGATAAGCACCGATGTGTTGAGTTATGCCGCCCGCTTCGCCATCAGCAACTTGCGAATGACGGATATAATCAAGTAGCGAGGTTTTACCATGGTCAACATGTCCCATTATGGTTACAACCGGCGCTCTAGAGACTTCATCGCCAGTCGATTCACTGGCTTCAAGTAGTTCAATTTCGGCAGCATTTTCCTGCAGAAGTACGACTTCATATCCCATCTCTTCAGTCACTAACTGAGCGGTTTCTTGATCAATCGTTTGATTGATGGTTGCCATGGTGCCAAGCCCCATCATCGTTTTGATGACTTCAGTGGCTTTGACTGACATGCGTTGCGCTAAATCGCCGACCGTAATCGACTCTGGAATAGATACGGGTTGTTTGGCAACGGCGGTTGTCGGTTTTTTAAAGCCATGTTTCATTGATTTGGGTGCTACCATGGGTTTTCTTTCATCTGCGAGTTTTTTATCGTCAGCAAATTGACGATGAACTGGGCGTCTGAAATCAGCTAGCATATCTGCACCAGCAACATCAGACTCACCACGAGTTTTCTTTTTCTTACGACGTTTTTTACGACGGTCTTTGGTATCAGCCATGGGATCGACAGGGGCTGTGTCTGGTGCCACACCTCTGCCAGCAAATTTCTTGGCCTTTGACGCATCTTCCGATTTCGCTTTTTCGGCGGCTTCTTGACGAGCTTTTTCTTGCTCAGCGGCGGCTTTTTCAGCAGCCGCTTTAGCTTCTTCAGCCGCTTTAGTTTGCGCGATGCGCATTGTTTCGGCTTCAGCTTGAGACTTAGCTTCCGCTTCAGCTTGCCGTCGCATTGCGTCCATAGCTTCCTTTTCAGCCAAAGCTTTGGCTTCTTCTGCGGAAAGCTCTGGTGCTTTTTCGACTTCAGGCTCAACGACCGGCTCAGTCTTAGCAACCTCTTCTACTTGGGGCTCTTCTGGCGCAAGCTTCGCTTCGTCAACCTCAGCTCGCTTCACATAAGTTCGCTTTTTGCGAACTTCAACATTAACTGTCTTTGACTTACCGCCACTTCCAGACATTTTTAGCGAACTTTTTGTGGTCCGCTTCAAAGTGATCTTTTTAGGCGCATCACTCGCTTGAGTCGACTCACCATGACTTTGCTTCAAATGAGCCAATAATTTTTTCTTTTGTTCTTCCGAAACGACATCGTCAGCGCCAGACAGCTCTACGCCTGCACTCTTCATCTGCTCTAGTAGCGTTTCTACTGGAGTCCCGACGACTTTTGCTAATTTTTCAACTGTCACTTGCGACATAACTTCCCCCTAGTTGCAAGACGATTATTCAGCAAACCAAGGTGCACGGGCGGTCATAATTAATTCCGCAGCACGGGTTTCGTCTAATTCTTCAATATCGGTCAAATCATCAACAGATTGCTCTGCTAAATCTTCCATGGTCACAATGCCTTTGCTTGCTAATACAAATGCAAGGTGACGATCCATTCCATCCATGTTCAACAAATCTTCTGCAGGTTCGCTACCCTCTAATTTTTCTTCAGAGGCGATGGCTTTAGTCAGTAACGCATCTTTTGCACGAGCTTTAAGTGCTTCGATGAGATCTTCATCAAAGCCTTCTATTTCGAGCATTTCAGACTGAGGAACATAAGCGACCTCTTCAACCGTGGTAAATCCTTCTTGAACCAATACCTCAGCCAAATCGTCGTCGACATCAAGCTCTTTAATAAATAAGTCGATTAAGCCTTTATTTTCTTCTTGGCTTTTGCTTTCCGCCTCTTCAACGGTCATTACATTGAGCGTCCAGCCTGTCAATTGACTGGCTAATCGGACATTTTGACCGCTACGACCAATGGCTTGCGCCAACTGATCTTCTGCAACAGCGATATCCATCGTTTGCTTGTCTTCTTCGACAATAATCGAGGCAACTTCTGCAGGAGCCATTGCATTAATAACAAACTGAGCAGGATTATCATCAAACAAAACAATATCAATTCGCTCGCCAGCAAGCTCACCTGATACGGCTTGCACTCTGGAACCTCGCATACCAACACAAGCACCGACTGGGTCGATCCGCTTGTCGTTCGTTTTAACCGCTATTTTAGCACGGGAGCCAGGATCACGGGCAGCCCCTTTTAATTCAATGACTTCTTCGGCTATTTCTGGTACTTCAATACGGAAAAGCTCAACCAACATCTCAGGTTTCGCTCGGCTCACGAACAATTGTGGACCGCGAACTTCTGGATTGATTGCATACAACAGTCCACGTACTCGATCGCCAGCTCTTACCGCTTCGCGAGGCATCATTTCTTCTTTTGGTATGATTGCTTCGGCGTTATTACCAAGGTCAAGAATGATTGAGTCTCGATTGGTTTTCTTAACCACACCGGTGACAAGCTCGCCAACTCTCGACTCAAAAGCTTCCAATACTTTAGCACGCTCAGCTTCTCTTACCTTTTGTACGATAACTTGTTTCGCCGTTTGCGCCGCTATACGGCCGAATGCTATCGATTCGATTTGTTCCTCGATATATTCACCTGCTTGAATTTCTGGCTCATCGATTTGAGCCGCCTCAAGCGTGATCTCTGCCAAAGGATTTTCTAGTACGCCTTCTTCCGGCTCAACCACGAGCCAACGCCGAAACGTGTCGTAGTCGCCTGTATCACGGTCGATAGCGACACGTACTTCGATATCGGAACCATGCTTTTTCTTAGTTGCAGTAGCAATCGCGACTTCTATTGCTTGAAATATAATATCGCGATCGACATCTTTCTCATTAGATACCGCATCAACAACTAGTAAAATCTCTTTATTGTTCATAACTCTATCAGCCTCAATAACAAACCGAATATTAACTGTTTCTATAAACTATATACATTGTATTAAATTTCAGTGTCGATAACTCACTTGCGCACAAATTTTTTAATCAAACACTGGTACTAAATTGGCCTTGTCGACATCTTGAAAATCAATATCAAAAGTCTCGTTGTCTACTTCTACCACCAAGGTCTCATCTGTCGCAGATACAAGCTTACCTTTAAACTTTCTGCGGCCATCAACTCCGACATGGCAGCGAATTTGCACTTCTTGACCGACATAATCGCTAAAATGCGCCATCGTAAATAAAGGTCTATCCATGCCCGGTGACGACACTTCCAACGTATACTGGCTAGAAATCGGATCTTCAACTTCTAAAATACCGCTCACTTGATGACTTACGCTCGCGCAATCATCAACATTAATTCCATTTTCATGATCGATATAAATACGCAGAATCGTGTGTTTCCCTTGGCCGATATATTCGACGCCGAGAAACTCATAACCTAGGGCTTCTGCCGCCGGTCTAAGCATATCGCTTAACTGATCTACTTTTGCCATCGCAATTACCTGTCTACTGACCTGCTTTATCTAAAGCTCAGTACAAGTCGCACCGAAGCGTTAATATAAAACAGCCGCCTGTTTGAGTTTAAAGCGCAACCTAAAAAACACTCAAAAATCGCGGACACAAAAAATGGGCTCATAAGGCCCATTCCTAACTACTTCTGGGGACCACCTTTTGGTTACAAGTCGCATTTTGCAGCTTGCCCACTTAGGACGGCACCTTATCTATACATCAACTGTCATGTTTACATGAGAGTCTGACGCGAAATTCTTTGAGACCAACTAAAAAGCCCCATATAGGGGCTTCTTATAATCTAAGAAATTTGGTAGCGGGGGCCGGATTTGAACCAACGACCTTCGGGTTATGAGCCCGACGAGCTACCAGACTGCTCCACCCCGCATCAACGTGGACGGAATTCTAACGAAAGCCCGATACAATAACAAGTAATATTATCAAGAGAATGACATTATTTCATTAGATCGACATTTGGTTGATGTTAATCTGACCAATCGAGGGAATTTTAACCCCAAATCGGGTATTCTTGTTGCAAAAATTGTGGCTAAAAATCAAACGATAAGTTCCACCTAGCGCTCTGATATGGGATATAAAGCGTTGAAACTAATAAAATATTTAAACTTCTGCTTACTATTAAATTATTTATTCGCCAATCCACTCTTGGCAGATGACCATTCGTCTAGTCTATTAAAGCAGGTCGGCGTACGACAGTTTTCGACAGAACAAGGCTTGTCGCAAAATACGGTTAATCGATTCTTTCAGGACCGAGATGGATTCGTATGGATTGGAACCGAGGCTGGTCTGAATCGTCTCACTGGTACCGACATTGATATATACAACGGTCCGGACAATGAAATAACCGGTGAAGCGATTAGCACCATAAAAGAAGATTCGTTCGGCGCGCTTTGGGTGGCTACATTCGAAAACCTCTACAGAATCAATCCAGAACGCACTGCAGCCGACGCTTATATATTGCCGCAATTATCCGGTAAAAACGCAGAAGATAATTTTGTAATTGACGTTTTTGAGGAATCTCCAGGGCAGTTTTGGGTCGTAACCCGAGATGCAATCTTAGGGCTCACTACCGATACCAATGATGTTCAAGCATTTCCTTCTAGCCAAAGATTATGGCAAGACAAAGCTTTTATTACGTCGGCTGAAAATGACGATGGTTATTTTTGGTTATCAACAACTCAAGGTGTTTACCGGTTTAATAAACAATCCAAAGCAATCGACAAGATTAATTTGTTATACCCATTTAACGAAAAAATCATCACTCAAACCGTTAAAACATCAGCTAACACACTTTTCATTGCTTCTTTGCAAGGCGCTCTGCATATCAACTTAGCTAACTCAAATAATCCGACAAGTCTGGTGAGTCGAGAAAATATCAATACCGCACAGCTATTTAACCAACAAGTCATCTTTGCTTCTGGCGATAAGACTTTTGTCTTCGATACCGAAACCAAAGAAACGAAACATTTATTCTCGCTATCGGAGGTTTTACCCAAGTACTCAAGCTATTCGATTGAAAAACTATTTATTGATGCAAACAATAAAGTCTGGCTTGGTACAGAAAGCCAAGGGGCTTTTATTTGGGATCCCGCTAGCTTAAAGTTTCAAACAATTTCACGCCTCACTGCAAATTCGAATTTAAAGTTAAGTAATCCCATTATCTGGAGTTTTACTGAGACTGAAACTGGAGATTTTTGGTTAGGTAGCGATGACGGTCTCAATTTTCTTGATGTGAAGAACGCGACGTTGACGCAGTTTTTATCTAGCGAGCAAGAAATATTAAAGGGCGAGTCCACCAGAATGCTCTACATGTTGAAAAAAGAAAATAACCTCTGGCTGGCAACAGGAAACGGGCTTATCAAGTTTGATACACAAACATTCGAGCACAAGCTATTCCGCCCTGACCGATTAAAAGCCAGTCAAGAGTTCCTCATCTATGCGATTACGGAATCACCCGACGGCAACCTTTGGCTTGCATCAGAGCAAGGCGCAATCGCTTTTAATCCAACAACTGAACGCTTTAAATTTCCCAGAACCTTATATGCCAATGATAACCCTGAACCAGTTACCTTCATCCGCTATACGGGCCAGTCGCTGTGGATAGGCTATGCAAACCGACTCGACAAATTTGACCCCAAGAGTAATCAAAAGTCGACGGTGTTTCGATTCAGCCATTTAAAAAAGCGTTATGACCTATCACTAACGGATATTTTTATCGACGGTAACAAACTTTGGGTCTCATTCAATGCTGCAGGCATTTATATACTTGATTTAACCAAAAGCAATGACCAAGAGATAAAGCATTTACAACAAAAAACGGGCTTCCCCGACAACATCATTCACGCATTGCAACCTGACAATGAACATATCTGGGCAAGCTCCCACGCAGGATTAATCAAAATCAACCGAGAGGATTTTAGCTTTAGAGTCTTTGACTATTATAATGGCTTGCCAACCAACGAGTTCAATGAAGGCGCTGCTGGACGATTGAGCAATGGTCAACTAATTTTCGGTGGTACCAATGGGGTCCTTATTTTCGATCCCAAAGCGCTGGATACTGAAAGTAACGACGCCCCGATTAAGGTTACCCAGATAGCAAGCAAATCAGAACAATATCAGATCAATGCGTTTGACTGGCTACAAAGAAGTGTACTGTTCAGTGAAAAAGACAAAGTCATTAACTTCAAAATTTCAATGCTTGATTACATTTCTCCCCATAAATGGCAATATGAATATTGGTTGACTGGCGACACAGAAACTGAGGTTTCTCTTGCTTCCGGGAATCAAATATCAATCGTCAACCTGCCCGCTGGTGACTATCAACTTAATATTCAGGCAGCGAATGGAAGCGATAAAAGTTTAAGTACTGTTACAATTCCATTTGAGATCAGTCCTTTTCGAGATTTCTGGTTTTATCTAAAACTGTTTGCTGGATTCATTATTATTGCAGGCAGTCTTGCATTATTGATCAACCGCCAAAAACAATACGAGAAAGTTTTAGATGACAATACGTCACTGGAATCTAGTAAGAAAAAATTAGAGCTAGCCTTGTTTAGTCACGTCCAAGGGACCTGGGAATGGTCTCGATTTGGTCCCAAAATTACCGACTCGCGGTTGAAAATACAATTACCACAACGAGATCCACAGACTTATGACTTTAATGAGTATGGCCAACTGATCCACGAGGAAGATCAAAACAAAAACAAAGTGGCTTGGTACAAATTTTATAATGGCGAGCAAGAAGAAATTGTCGTTACTTATCGTGTATTTATTCTTGATGAGTGGATATGGTGCCGAGTTCAAGGCAAGCTAATAAAACGCGATCGTGAAGGTAAGCCCGTAAAAGCGATCGGGACGTGGACTGATGTCACTGAAGAAAGACAGCAATCCATTAAAAGCAGTATTTGTGAACAAGCGGTACAAGCAACTCGAGATATCGTTGTCATTGCCGACAATCAGTTCAATATTGCATTCATCAATAACGCTTATGAGCTCCTCACCGGTTACAGTGGAGAAAAACTCATCGGCCGCAATATTCTTGATATCATTTATTCAAGGTTTGAAAAAGAAACCGCTCAAAAACTGGAAAAACAATTACGAGAAAAAAGAGCCTGGCAAGGCGAAACCTCTCTACCGACCAAATCGGGGGCTAGTTTTGTTGTCGATATCCGAATTGATCCGTTCAGCCCGACTAAGCCTGAATCCGAATATGTCATATTGATGACTGATACGAGCACTCTCAGTCATCGGACCGAGGCTCAAGAGAGCGCTATTTACTTTGATAGTATCACTGGATTACCAAACCGCGTTCTTGCTTTGGATAGACTGTCTCATGCAATTGCGCACGCGCGTTTAAACAAGACGAATGTTGCTTTGATAAAACTCGATATCGATAAGTTCGACTTTTATCAACATACGCTTGGCAAAAGCCAAGCGAGAGAAATACTCGTTGGCGCGAGCCAAAGGATAACGGAAGTTTTAAACAAGGATGATACTTTTGCTCGAATCGAACAGGACAAGTTTTTTATTATTTTGGAAAACGAAGACAAAGTAGAAAATATCTCGTTTAAAATAGAAGACATCTTAAATCAGTTGTCCAAATCCCAGCTCGTTGGGCACTCAACGGTTAATGTCACTGCCTGTGTCGGCGTTGCCTGCTTCCCGCTTGATGCAAGTAACAGTAGCGACCTGATTACTCATGCAGACGAAGCTTTAGGGCAAGCACAGACGGTTGGAGAGAACCAAATCAGTTTTTATCATCGCGAAATGAATAAGCGAGCTTCAGACAGATTAGCGATGAAATCCTCATTGAAGCAAGCAATTCAAAACAATCAGTTCTATCTGGTTTTTCAACCTAAGTTCGAATTAGCATCCGAAAAATTTCATGGTTTTGAGGTATTCGTTCGCTGGCGAACGCCTGATGGCAATATTATTTATCCCTCGCAATTCTTAAAAATCGCGGAAGAAACAGGATTAATAGAATCACTTACCGAGTGGCTCATTAATCAGGCCTTCAGAACATTAAACCGCTGGAAGGAAGATGGCTTTCACACCATCTTTTCGATCAATTTACACCCTAAGTATTGTCAGAGAATTGGCTCACCTGATTATCTGCTTGAAAAAATTAAGGCTTATGGCCTATCGACCATGAATCTGCAAGTCGAAATTAATGAAAAGCACTTTGCTACCGAGCTAAGTAGTAATATCGAGTTCGTTAATCAGCTCAAACAAAATGGATTTACGGTAACACTCGACGATTTCGGTGCGGGCAATACTCCCCTAAACTACTTGAAAGTGATTAACGTCGACTCAATTAAGCTTGAACGTAACTTTATTCGCTCTATAGGTCAGGACGCCAATAATGATGCATTACTCAAGTCCATTATCGATATGGCTAATGCCCTAGATAGAATTCCTGCCGCTAAAAGTATCGAGTACCAGGAACAACTCGATTTTCTCATTGAAGCAGGTTGTCAGGTCGGTCAAGGTTATTACTTTTCAGACCCTTTGACAGAGTCAGGCGCAAGACGCTTTATGCTGCATCGACCGCAGAAGAACGAAGATAACGAACATCCAACAGATTAAACCAAAGACAACTATAAATTGAGGCACTTATGAGCTTTACTGGTACCAAAAACTACATTGCCACCGAAGAGTTACAGATGGCGGTCAACGCAGCAAAAACCTTAGAGCGACCGTTATTAATTAAAGGTGAACCCGGCACTGGCAAAACAATGCTTGCAGAAGAAGTCGCAGCTGCATTAGATATGCCGCTGTTTCAATGGCATATTAAATCAACGACCAAAGCGCACCAAGGACTGTACGAATATGATGCGGTTTCGAGACTAAGAGACTCTCAGCTGGGAGAGGATAAAGTCCACGATATTAAAAATTATATTAAAAAGGGCAAACTGTGGGAGGCGTTTACTTCAGAAAAACAATCAGTTCTACTAATCGACGAGATAGATAAGGCCGATATTGAATTCCCAAACGACTTACTCCAAGAGCTCGATAAAATGGAATTCTTTGTCTACGAGACTGGAGAAACGATCACCGCTAAACATCGCCCCATCATTATCATTACCAGTAATAATGAAAAGGAACTACCCGATGCCTTCTTACGGCGCTGCTTTTTTCATTATATTAGCTTTCCTGATAAAGCCACTATGAAACAAATTATCAACGTACACTTTCCCGATTTGAAAGCCTCGTTACTTCAAGAGGCCATGGAGATTTTCTTCCAAGTAAGAGAGGTTCGCGGGTTAAAGAAAAAACCTTCCACTTCAGAACTTATTGATTGGCTAAAACTACTCCTCGCAGACGATATCTCGGAAGGCGTGCTTAAAGACCGCGATCCGACTAAAGCAATTCCGCCACTTTATGGCGCCTTATTAAAAAACGAACAAGATGTTCATTTATTGGAAAAGCTAGCTTTTATGATTAGACGAGAGTCGTAAAAAGCGAACGTTATTATGCTGATAGATTTTTTTTACACACTCAGGAAGCTCGGTTTACCGGTTTCAGTCAAGGAGCTTCTCCATTTACTCGAAGCGATGCAAAAACGGCTTGCTTTCTGTGACCTTGACGAATTCTATTTGCTTGCGCGATTATGCATGGTTAAAGATGAAAAGTATTTTGACCGCTTCGATAAAGCATTTGGCGCCTATTTTAATGAGTTGCAAAATATCGACGATCTGCTCGAAGCGCTCATACCAGAAGACTGGCTTCGTGCCGAGTTTATGAAACAACTTTCCGAAGCAGAAAAAGCAGAAATAAAAGCGCTTGGCGGACTAGACAAGCTCATTGAAACTTTTAAAGAGCGATTAAAAGAACAACAAGAGCGTCATGCTGGCGGTAATAAGTGGATCGGCACGGGTGGAACTTCACCTTTCGGCCATAGCGGTTATCATCCAGAAGGCATCAGAGTTGGCGGTGAAAGTCGAAATAAATCTGCCGTCAAAGTCTGGGAGAAGCGACAATTCAAAGATCTTGATGACAGCGTCGAACTCGGTACCAGGAATTTAAAAGTAGCACTCAAAAAACTGCGAAAGTTTGCCCGCAGTGGCGCTGAGGAAGAGCTTGATTTGGACAACACGATTAGCAGTACCGCCAAAAATGCAGGTTTACTCGATATTAAAATGGTGCCAGAGCGGCATAACGCAGTGAAAGTATTGCTATTCTTTGACGTTGGTGGATCAATGGATCCTTTTGTTCGAATTTGTGAAGAGCTATTCTCCGCTTGTAAAACGGAATTTAAACATCTGGAATATTACTATTTTCACAATTTTATCTATGAGCATGTATGGCGGGACAACGCGCGACGATTTTCCGAGAATATTCCACTAGAAGAGGTGCTAAGGACCTATGGAAGCGACTATAAGGTTATTTTCATTGGCGATGCTTCAATGTCCCCTTATGAAATATCCCATGCCGGTGGTAGTGTCGAGCATATGAATGATGAACCAGGCTATATTTGGATGCAGCGGCTCAAAGCAACATTTGATAAAGTCGTCTGGTTAAATCCAGTTCAACAACAATACTGGCAATACACCTACAGTATCGAAATGGTCACTCAATTGGTTGAGGGAGAAATGTATCCGCTCACTATGGCGGGTATGGATAAAGCTATCAAGTCTCTCAGTGGCTAAACCGGAATTGGAATTCATGCAAAAAGTCGCCACAAATGGTCAAACTAGACTAAACTTTGCATAAGATGCAGTGTACGACAAAGATACCAATTTCCCAGACATAATAAATTCGCCAAGTCGTTTCAATTACTTAAGGTCCTTAATAACAATGATAAATGCAGTTCGTATCATATTCGCTTTAATTAGCCTCATGGTATTGAACGCTGATAACCAAAGCATCGCTCAAGAAGTTGAGTTGAGTAGCAACCAGGATTTTCAAGAGTCTCACTTAGAAACCACTGAAATATTCAATTCGGCGGAAAAGGCCCTTATTCACAGCAATAGAGTGTTTAAGGTATGCAACGTCATCCAACAAGCGAGTAATGATGCCAGCATTGGCATCGTTAATTTAATCGCGGGTAAAAGCGGACTCAAGCTCGAAGCGACTGAACTACTGCCCTGGGGGGATGCTCTTGAAGGTCTAAATGCGGGTAAATGTGATATCTTGCCGTGGGCGACTAAAACTTTAGAAAGAAGTCAGTTCATGAACTTCACTCGACCATACGTCAGAATAAAAAGAGTTGTAGTCGCCAAAAAAGAAGAACCCTACATCAGAGATCTCGACGAAGTATCAGATAGAGTTTTTGCGATGCTCAGAAACAATTACGCAGTGACTCAAATTAGAAAGACGCATCCGAATATCGAATTTGTTTATGTTGATACCGTACAAGATGAAATAGACTACATTCAACAAAACAAAGTCTATGGAACCATCGTTTCACTGTATTCAGCGGCAAACTTATTCAATAATGAGAAAGTTCGAGAACTCAAAGTTGTTGGCGTACTTCCATCAATCTATGATGACATCGCCTCTCTAGCGACGCGCAAAGAGGACTCTGCCTTGCACAGTATTCTTGAAAAGTCATTGATTGCCACTAATCCGCGCCTTATTGATGAGTTTATGAGTGAGGGAGCGGTTGTTAGTTATGATCCTGATGTCGACTATCAAAAGTATTGGCAAGTCGCTATCGGCGTTGTCCTTGTGCTACTGATTCTTATTTGGTGGAATCGTTATTTGAAAAACCTCAATGCACAGTTGAAAGAATCGCAAAGTAAACTCGAACTCCTCTCGGTGACAGATTCCTTAACGAGTGTGTTTAATCGTTTAAAAATGGATGAAGTTTTTACCCAAGAAATCGAAAAAAGTAAACGGTATCACTCACCGCTATCGGTGATCATGCTTGATGTCGATTATTTTAAAAAGATAAATGATGAGTTTGGCCATAATGTGGGCGATAACGTTCTTAAAAAGATTGCCGAAACTATCCAAGCAAAACTAAGAACCAATGATTACCTGGGCCGCTGGGGTGGCGAAGAGTTTCTGATTATTTGCCCTTCCACAAATGTCACCAAAGCGCAACTTGTCGCAGAAAAACTAAGAACAACACTAGCGAAAACCGATTTTGCACCACTCAAAAGGGTGACCGCAAGTTTTGGCGTTGCAGGCTGGGAAAACCAAGAAACTCAAGAATCCCTAATTTCGCGGGCCGATTCTGCCTTGTACCGAGCAAAGGATAGCGGTAGGAATCGGGTTTGTTGTTAAGCTTTGTTACGATTCTATTTGATACAAATAGTGTCGGCTCATCTAGTTAAATCTGAAT
Source organism: Aliikangiella marina (assembly GCF_007004765.1). Lineage (GTDB taxonomy): Bacteria > Pseudomonadota > Gammaproteobacteria > Enterobacterales > Kangiellaceae > Aliikangiella > Aliikangiella marina. The sequence continues at coordinate 309,967 of NZ_VIKR01000002.1, read as the reverse complement.
ATCGCTGTTCCAATAATACCAATCGGGGCATAATAGCCGACTCATATTGACCATTAACCGAGGCTTTCATGCGAAAGATTATCTTGCCTAGTTGTTGTTTGATTTTGCTGTTTATCGCTTTTCCAAGTGACAGCGCGACCGTGAAAGTTGACGTGCTAACCCCAGAGCAAGTCCCCCACCAATTTTCACTCGAGTTAAGTGGTACCATAGCCGCAGCGCAAGACGCCCAATTAGCCCCGCTTGAAGCAGGTCTGATACAATCAATTTACGTTGAATCGGGCGATACCGTTACGCAAGGGCAAGTCTTGTTATCGCTGGACGATACCTTGGCCAAGCTGAGACTCGCTCAAGTTGAAGCGCGAGAGATAGCAGCACAAATTCAACAACAAGAAGCCCTACGCCAGTACGATGAAGTCGTTTCCCTAGCAAAAAGTAAAGTAGTCGCCGACAGTTTACTGTCGGAGAGAAAAGCAAATCTAGCCAGTGCTAATGCAGAATTGACTAACACCCAAGCTCAGGTTGCCTTGCAAAAAGAAATTGTAAAGCGACACAAGCTCGTTGCCCCTTTTAATGGAACCATCGCAAAGCGTCATGTTGATATTGGTGAATGGGTAGGCCAACAGAATCAACTCTTCCAACTCGTTTCAAACCAATCGCTTCGTTTGTTGGTCGACCTCCCGCAAGAACATTTAAATACACTTTCTTCGCTGCCCAAAGTGACCGCGGTGGTTATACCGGACGTGATGCCTAATAAACAGTTTGAACTATCAATTACGAGTATTGTGCCGGTTTCTGAATCAGTGAGCAGAACAGTCCAATTAAGAATCGATCTGCCAAGCAATGAGCTATTGGTTCCAGGGATGTCAGCACGCGCTAGAGTGAATTTATCCAACCAAAATCAGCTGCTGTCCTGGGTACCTCGTTCAGCGCTAAAAAGACACCCTGATGGCGGTAACAGTATTTTCGTCGTCAACGGCGATAAAGTTAAACGATTCAAAATCACCATTTTGAAAAGCGATGCTGAAAAGTTAGCTGTGTCTGGTTTACCTAAGGGAGCGACTATCGTTGTCTCGGGTACCGAGCTTCTCAAAGATAATCAGACAGTAGTAGTAGTCAACTCGACCGCGGCTATTCAAGGAGTCAACTAGTGTTTCAGTCAGCTGTAAAACATGGGACGCTCGTCGCAGTAATTGTTTTTATCGTCACAATACTCGGCATCGTTGGTGCATTGAAAATACCTGTCCAAATGATACCGGATCTCGAAGTCAGAACAATTAGTGTTTCTACAGGATGGCCGGGGGCAACTCCCCAAGACGTCGAAAAAGAGATCCTCATCGAACAAGAAAGGTATCTAAGAAACCTACCTAGCTTGCAACGAATGACTTCCTATGCAGAGCTCGGGGAAGCTTCGATCGAATTAGAGTTTCCCTTTGGGGTCGAAGTGAGTGACGCTTTATTAGATGTCAATAATGCATTGAGTCAAGTGCCCTCTTACCCAGAAAATGTCGACCAACCTCGAATCTTAGCAAGTGCTTTTTCCAGCAACGCGTTTATGTTTTTTACACTCCGCCCGCAAGCAGGCAATCCCTTAGAGCTTGATATGGATCTTATCCGCGACTATGCCGAGGACTTTGTTCGACCACGAATGGAAACCGTTCCTGGCGTATCCGAAGTGAGAGTTGGTGGTGGTTCTGCCAGACAAATTCAAATAAAAGCAGATCCTTCTCGCCTCGCGCAGAGGGGCATCAGTTTGGCCCAGGTTCGAAGTGCAATACGCGAAAGAAATAAAGATGCCTCAGCGGGTGACATTGAGGGAGGAAAAGAGCGCTACTTGATCCGCATGATCGGTCGTTTTAATCAAGTTGAAGAGTTAAAATCGTTGATAATCGCCCGGCAAGGCGATACCAATATTTATCTGAGCGATGTCGCGAGTGTTGAGCTTGATCATTTTGAAACTCGCAGCGTTGCTTATTTTAATGGTGAAAGAACTCTGAGTTTATCTGTACGCCGCGAATCTGGCTCAAACGTCATTGATATTAAATCAAAGATGTTGCAAGTCGTTGAGCAAATCAACCAAGATTTGTTGCAACATAATGGGTTGGAGTTAACCCTTACAAGTGATGATGTGAAATATGTCCAAACTTCACTCGAGAATGTTTGGTTTAACTTGGCGCTGGGCGCACTTCTCGCCACCATTGTCATGTATCTTTTCCTTCGCTCGACTCAAGCTACTGTTATCGGCGTATTGGGAATTCCTCTCTGCACCATTGCTGCCTTTTTAGGATTGTTATTATTTAATCGAACCATTAATGTTATTTCGCTAGCGGGAATTGCTTTTGCCATCGGTATGACCGTTGATAATTCAATCGTCGTTTTAGAAAGTATCATGCAAGCAAAGAAAAAAGGGTTTAAGCGACTTGAAGCCGCAGTCAAAGGTGTTCAGGAAGTTTGGCCTGCGGTTCTCGCTTCTACCACCACGACCGTTCTTGTTTTTGCCCCAATTCTGTTTGTCGAACAAGAAGCAGGACAACTTTACTCAGATATTGCCATCGCTATCTCGGCCGCGATTATCGTATCGATGTTGGTGGCTATTTTCGTGGTTCCTGTTGCATTAGCGAACGTCAGTAAAAAAGAGGCTATCGATGAGTCTCAACAAATTCAATTGTCCAGTAAGTGGCTTAACTTTGTCGAAATTTTTATTCAAACCAAAAAGGTCGCTCGATTATCAGTGGTCGGTTTCGTTGTCTTGGTAATGGGCTCAGCGTACTGGTTGATGCCAGCTGCAGAATATTTACCGGAGGGCGAAGAACCGAAAGCATTCTCTATGATGATAGCCCCACCGAGTTACAACCTATCGGAGATGAAAAAGATCGGTAATGAACTACGAGACTATTTTAATGGTTATGTAAATGCTTCCGAAGATGATTTCCTAAGTGGTAAAACGGAGATGCCGCCCCTCGCGTATTATAATATGCGCGTTAGTGTTAGCCGTATTTGGTTTCTTAGTGCACCGGTCAATCATGCCTATATCCAAGATATGATGGATGCGATCACTCAAAAGTTTAAAAGTTACCCGGGGATGCGCGCGTTCTCCTCTCGCGGCTCTATCATTTCTAGCAATGATGGCGGAACCAGAGCTGTCGCGATTGACATAGCCGGTCCAAGAATCACTGAGCTATACCAAGCCGCAGAAGCCATTTATCAGGCCGCCGAAAAAACGTTCGAGAATCCACAGATTAACTCCGATCCGGGCTCATTAAGCCTCAATCAACCGATGATTGAGATTAAACCTCGCTGGGACCGATTAGCTGAGCTTGGGCTTTCGAGCAATGAGCTAGGTTATTCAGTCTCAGCATTAAGTGACGGTGCTTATGTTGATGAGTTTATTTTAGAAGATGATAAGGTCGATATATTTCTCTTTAGTAGCGCAGGAAATCAGCAGAATATCGAGCAGTTGGCAAACTCTCCCATCATTACACCGGCGGGCAAAGTCATGCCACTAAATGCGCTCACTGACTTATCAATCAGTAAAGGGAGTAATAGTATTCGTCGGGTTGATGGCAACCGAACGGTTACCGTTTATATCATCCCACCAAGAGACGTCGCGTTAGAGACCGCTGAACAAATAATTAGAACCGAAATGCTACCGTCACTTTGGCAACAAGGAAAAATCGCTCAAGGCATTATTGTGAGTATCAGTGGTGCAGCCGATCAACTTGAGTCAACTCGTGCATCGCTATCGAGCAACTTTGTTATTTCTGTTGCGCTCTGTTACCTACTCCTTGTTGCTATATTTACTCATTGGCGTTTTCCCTTGTTTATCTTGGCAACGGTCCCCCTCGGCATGGCTGGCGGATTACTTGGCTTAATTACAGTAAATGGTTTTGGTGGCTTACTCAATAACCTGGGGCTCGGAGGATTCCATCAACCCTTTGATATGATCACAATGTTGGGCTTTTTGATCCTGCTTGGAACTGTGGTTAATAATCCAATATTAATCGTTGATGAAACGCGGAAGTACCTCCAGAGCAAGGGCTCCCAAGTGGTAGATGCGGTTCGCTATGCGGTTAATAAGCGTCTTATGCCAATCCTGATGTCGACGGCAACCACTATTTTCGGACTGGCTCCTTTAGTATTGATTCCAGGAGAAGGTGCAGAACTCTATCGTGGGGTCGGCATTATTGTGTTAGCCGGTATATTATTTTCAACGCTGTTGAGTCTTAGTTTTTTACCGGCGTTGCTGGTTAGCATCATGAAAGATAATCCCGAAAAATAAACTCGGCTTTCATTGGAGCTAACTGGTAGGACACACAAAAGCACTCAAATACCAACTGGTTTTTTGATTGGATACGCTTAATTCAAAACTCGTTTGCTCACCCAGTGTTGTATCCGCTAAACGTTTAAGTGCTTGTGCTGTGTCTAGTTCATTACCTTCATTGTAACGAATATGATAACCCGAGATCCGATAGCCGGCTTTCGCGTTGAGCGATTCCGGTAATTCTCTCACGCGTATTCTTCCTTCTGCACCTTCTGCCTTTAACCGGTCACCAATTTTTTCTGCTTGAAGCTTTGCTTGTGGCCCGGACGCAGCACAGTAAAACAAATCAAAGTCCCAATCTCGCCAGGCATAACTTGCTACTGCATCGTAAGTTTTCTGAACGACGGCGCCTGTTCCAGATTTAAAACTTTCCTCTGACTGCAATATTTTACTCACATTGGCACGAATAGATTCATCGCCGCCTTGTTTCAGAACGTTTAGAAGCGAGGTGCGTAGTGGTTCTTCTACCATTACAACGATGAAAGCTTTCGCCGCTTCTTGCTTCTGCGTGTTCCGCTCTTCAATCGAACGCGTCACAATCTCATAGATTTTAAGATTAAATTCTTGATTACTCTCTCGTTCCTCTCGCTCTTCTCTGCTTAATTTAATTTCACTGTCAATTTGTTGTAACTTAAGTTGCAAAGCTTCTTGTTGCTCGCGAATTTCCTGTTGTCTTACTTGAGCGAGTTCTTCTTGCTTTTCAATAAGCTTTTGATTAGTTTGTGCTTGAAAGTTAACCCAAGCGACTAAAAAAGCAGTGATGACTGAGACTACAGGAATGACTTGTTTTTGAATGGCTTCACCTAGCTTCATTACTCACTCCATTTAGTGGCGATCAACAAGAATAACTATCGACTTCATTGTGATCAAATTGATCAATTTTCGTTTTCAATTATTCTTTTGGCGGTATCTGTCGTAGATTAACATCGCGTTGCGGAAATGGTATTTCGATCCCTTGACGGTTGAACTCGTTATAGACTTCTTCGTTAAGTAAGTCACTCACTTGACCTCTAAGTACCGGTTCAGCGACCCAACACAAGAGTTCAAAGTTTAGGCTTGAGTCACCAAAAGTACGAAATCTCACTCTAGCGGCCGGGTCGGCTTCAACCGTTTCAATTGAGCTCGCAGCTTTTAACAACGCGGCTCTTACTTTCGGAATATCACTGCCATAAGCTACGCCTATTTGTACGCGAATCCGGTATTTACTCGAAGGACCTGCCGTTTCATTGATGATTTTGGTGTTCCCCATAATGGCATTAGGAATAGTAACCTCAACATCATTACGCGTAAGGATACGGGTCGAGCGAATTCCAATATGGGTGACCTTGCCCCGTTCGCCGCTATCAAGAACAATAAAGTCACCTATTTTGTATGGCGTGTCGGCTAATATAAAAACACCAGCAAAAAGGTTTGCTAAGGTATCCTTTGCAGCGAAACTAAGTGCTAAACCTAAAATACCTGCTGAAGCGATCCATGCAGAGACATCGATATCCCAAGCGACAAAAATAAAATAGATTGCAGCGCCATATATAATAATCACAGCGACATTTTCAAATAACGGTAATGTATGACTCTGAACAACTTTCAAACGAGATTCATCACCGCTTAATAGTCTCAAAGAAAATCTCGCTCCATCCAACACACATCGCAGCCAATAAAAAACGGCAATAGTAACCAACACTGATTCAACAAGCGGCATTTGGTCAACGATTAACTGTGACTTGAGTAAGGCGAGATAAGTCCCGATTAATAAAATCGATACGCCAACAGGGCGCTGTAAAATAGCGAACAAATGATCATCGAGTGGATTGGCAGTTCGACCCGCAGCATGAACGTGAATCCGCTCTATAATCGCTCGTGCAATCTTTGATGCAATTGCTGCAAACAAAAAGATTAAAGAAGCCTGAATGAGGTTGTTTTCAGAAATTAATGGTAAATATGTTTGCAGTTGTTGCTGAAGCCATTCCACTTTTGAGATCCTTAGCTAATCGCCTTAAACGCACTGATACAATACTCGAATATACTATCAGGCATCAGCCCAATAATGACTAGCAATAAACAATTGACACTTATTGCTACCTTCAGAGACCGACTAGAGGTAATCTCTGGACTATCAGTCGCATCAGTAAAGAACATTTCTTTTATGACTTTAAGATAATAAAATAACCCTACAACCGAAAATGCAATGGCAATGACGGCCTCTACAATATAATCATTAAGGATTAACTGCCTAAAAATTTCAAGCTTTGGCCAAAACCCAAGAAATGGTGGTATCCCAGCCATAGAAACCATTACCACAGCAAACATTAAACCATACCATGGATGAAACCGTCCGAGTCCGCGAAGGTCACTAATATTTTGGTATTCTTTTTCTTCGGTACTCATAAGAATCACAATGCCGAAGCCTGCTACTGTCATCAAGGCATAAACAATAATATAAAACATTGCTGCTGAATTTCCTTCGGGTGTCGCAGTAACAATTCCCAATAAAAAATAGCCGATATGTGCGATTGCTGAATAAGCCAGTAAGCGCTTCAAGTTGGTTTGCACAACCGCAATAAGATTCCCAAAAATAACAGATAGTAATGCTAGTATTAATATCATTGTCGACCAGTCGGTGACCAATTGACTAAACGCCTCGACCAACAATCGCATAGCCATGCCAAATGCCGCAATCTTAGGTACACTGGAAATAAACGCGGAAATTGAACTTGGCGCACCGTGATAAATATCCGGAAGCCACATATGAAAGGGGACAGCGCCAAACTTAAACGCGAGACCTATTACAATAAAAACCAGACCAAACTTCCCAATCAACGATGATTGGTTTTCATTAAAATGCGCAGCGACATCTGCGATTAATATGCTGCCCGTCGCTCCATACATTAATGAAATACCATAGAGCAAAAAACCAGAGGCAAGCCCCCCCATGACAAAGTACTTTACCGCAGACTCTGATGCCGATTTAGAGTCCCGCTGTAATGCTATCAGTGCATAAAGCGATAAAGACAGTAACTCTAAGCCAAGATAAACGATTAAGAAACTGTTAGCGGAGACCATTATCATCATTCCTAACACCGAAAATAAGGTCAGAATGTAATATTCTCCGCGCATTAACGCTCGATGGTTGATAAATGGTCGCGCATAGAGCAAGGCAATAAAAGTCGTTGCATAGATAGCTAATTTAAGAATAACCGCGAGTTGGTCTTGGACCCAATGCCCATAAAACCCAACTTCTCTTAAAACATTAATTTGATTAACATCAAGGATAAACAAAGTCACTAACGAAACTAGCGTCAGGTTAAAAGTAAGTTTTCTTTCCTTGTCACGTTGAAAAAGATCAACAATTAAAATTACACAAATAGCGCACAGCAAAAAAACTTCGGAAGTGAGTAAAGAAAAATTTATCGATTGATTCATTACGAACACATTCCTTCTGGTGATAATTTTGAGACCAAATTACAGTCGATTAGATGCTCGACACTGGGTTGCATAAGTTCGAGTAAAGGTGCCGGATAAAAACCAAAAGCTAAAACTAAAGCCGCCAGGACAATTAACACAATATACTCTCGTAATTTTAAATCCTTTAACTGAGCGACTTTTTCGTTGGCAACCTCTCCAAAAACGACTCTTTTGTACATCCAAAGCGTATATCCAGCGGCAAGAATGAGAGTTAATCCCGCGAGAACCGCAATCCAAAAACTGACTTGTAAGCTTGCAATAATAACCAAAAACTCACCGACAAACCCCGAGGTTCCTGGCAGCCCAGCATTCGCCATTGCGAACAACATAAAAAACATTGCAAACTTTGGCATGGTATTAACAACACCGCCATAGTCGGCGATCTCTCGGCTATGTATTCGATCATAAAGCACGCCAATACAGAGAAACATTGCACCGGAAATAAAGCCGTGAGAAATCACTTGAATTAGGGCCCCTTGAATTCCCATAATCGCAGTGGGAATGCTCCCTTTATCAATTAAAGCAAAACTAATAAATAATCCAAGTGTTACAAATCCCATGTGCGCGATCGACGAATAAGCAACAAGCTTTTTCATATCTCTTTGCGCCAGTGCAACAAAACCAATATAAACCACGGCGATAAGCGACAAAATGATCATCAGATCGGCCATTGCCATTGACGCATCGGGAACAATAGGTAGCATAAATCTGACGAAGCCATAAGTTCCCATTTTCAGCATGATTGCCGCTAAAATCACCGAACCTCCTGTTGGGGCTTCTACATGTGCATCGGGTAACCAAGTGTGCACAGGCCACATAGGCACTTTGACTGCGAAAGCGATCAAGAAAGCAAAAAAGAGTAGTTCTTGAGTATCAAGCGGTAAAACCATTGAGTGCATGGCAAATATATCAAAACTTTTCGCTTCGAGACCAAGGTAGATTAGTCCGATTAACAAAAAAACCGAACCAAAGAATGTGTAAATAAAAAACTTTAACGTCGCGTAAATTCTATTCGGGCCTCCCCAAATACCAATAATCAGAAACATCGGTACTAACATGGCTTCCCAGAACACATAAAACAAAATGGCATCAGTCGCAGCAAACACGCCATTCATTAATCCCCCCATCATCAAAAACGCAGCTAAATAATGGGCGGATCTTATTTTAATGTTATTCCAACTTGAAATAATTACGATGACCGTCATCAGCGAAGTCAACGCAATCAAAGGCAATGAAAAACCGTCGACCCCCAATGAGTAGCGAATGTTCAAAGAGGTTATCCAACTTTGGTCTTCGACAAACTGCAGATAATAACGGCTCGAATCAAATGTACTCCAAGCCCAAAGACTGAGCAGGAGCGTTGCAACTGCGGATACCAATGATATCCATTGACTAATAAAACGATGCTTTTCTCCAGTGATGAACAGCACTACAAGCGCACCAAAAACTGGCAACCAGATCAGCAAACTTAATATGGGTAATTTTTCAATCATGCTTGTTCGTCAACCCTTGTATTAATTATTCTTGTCTCAGCTTGTTCACAACCGAATATGTCAATTCGATTTAATTCATTAGTGTGCGCCAATAAACCCAGGCCAAAAACGCTAACAATCCAATCACCATTACAAACACATAATGATATAAATATCCCGACTGAATTTTTCTCACTTGACCAGAGATCGCGGCAACCGTTTTGGCACTGCCATTAACAATGATCCCATCAATTAATCCAGCATCGATCCATTTCCAAAATCGGGCGCCTAAACCCACTCCACCTGCAGTGATGTAATTGATGTAAATCTTATCGAAATAATAATTATTGCGGAGAATATTCCCGATGAATCCGATTCGACTATTCAATGTCTCTCGCCATTCTGGTTTCCAAACAGTAAAAATCCAAGCAACCATTATACCGGCGATAGCCAAATAGAATGGCGAAGGTGCGAGACCATGCATAGCGAAACTAAACCAATCTTGATAAAGATCGATCAATGGCGCGACGGTATCGTGACTTGCTGCGACGACAATCGCATCCCCAAAATATCGACCAGAGACGATTGGATCGGCTATAAACCAAGCGACAACAAGCGATGGAATCGCCAAAAGAATCAACGGAACCGTCACGACGGCCGAAGGTTCTTTCAAATGGTCTCTAGTATGTTGATCCATTCGCTCGCTCGTGTGGAACACTAAGAAAAACATCCTAAATGAGTATAGTGCAGTAAAAAAGACCCCTATCAAAACACAAATATAAGCGTAATCTGCCGCAGCCAATTGGGAGTTGTTTACCGCTAAAATAATCCCCTCTTTGGAGTAGTAACCAGAGAAAAATGGCGTTCCGATAAGTGCTAATGAGCCAATTAAACTTGTTATATAAGTAATCGGCAGATACTTCTTAAGGTTACCCATTTTACGAATATCTTGCTCGTGATGCATGGCGATTATCACCGAGCCGGCAGCTAGAAATAACAACGCTTTAAAGAAAGCATGAGTCGCTAAATGAAAAATCGCAATCGAATACGCAGAAGCGCCAAGCGCAACCACCATATAGCCGAGCTGTGATAACGTCGAGTAAGCGACAACTCGTTTAATATCGTTCTGAATAACGCCTAAAAAGCCCATAAATAACGCCGTGGTTCCGCCGATCATTAAAATAAAATTTAAGGCCACTTCAGATTGTTCAAATAATGGCGACATTCGAGCGACCATAAAGACGCCCGCAGTTACCATAGTTGCAGCGTGAATCAATGCAGAGATAGGTGTTGGACCTTCCATCGAGTCTGGCAGCCATACGTGCAGTGGAACCTGAGCTGACTTACCCATTGCACCGATGAATAGTCCAATACAAACAAAAGTAATTCCTGACCATACCACTTCATCAGTGACGGCAATATCAACATTAGCAAATCCCTGTTTAACCTGCTCGAACACTTCGAGATAGTTAAAGCTACCAAAAATATAATATACGCCGGCAATACCTAACAGAAAACCTAAGTCTCCCACTCGATTAACCAGGAATGCTTTCAAATTCGCAAAAATTGCCGTCGGTTTCTTGTACCAAAACCCAATCAATAAATAGGAAACCAAGCCGACCGCTTCCCAACCGAAGAATAATTGCAGGAAGTTATTCGACATCACTAAAGTAAGCATTGCGAAAGTAAACAACGATATATAAGAGAAAAACCTTTGATAGCCAGGATCTTCCTTCATATAGCCAATGGTATAGATGTGAACCATTAAAGAGACAAAAGTTACTACGGCCATCATTGTCGACGTTAATGAGTCGATTAAAAAACCGACTTCGATTTTGACTCCGCCCTTGGCGAGGTCACCAAACTGTCCCCAATTGTATAAAACATATTCAGCGGGTTTTAACTGGCCATTATAGAAACCAATGGCAATGCTCGTTGCTAAAACAGTCGCAACTGCAACTGCGGCTATCGTCAATCGGTGTGACCATTGCCGACCTAAGAATTGACCACACAAGCCAACAATGACCGACGCGATTAGCGGTAGTAATACGATAGCAAGCAATTGATTAAGCATAATATTTTATTACCCCTTCAACTGATTGAGCTGCTCAACATCGATAGTCGCTCTGTTTCTGAACAACACGACAATTATCGCAAGGCCAATGGCAGCTTCGGCGGCGGCGACTGTCAAAATAAAAAAGACAAATACTTGCCCCACTGTGTTTTCTAAAAAATGAGAGAAGGCAATAAAGTTTGTATTAACCGCTAATAACATAAGCTCAATACACATGAGCAAGGTAATAACGTTTTTTCGATTAATAATGATTCCGGCAACACTGATCGCAAACAAAATCGCACTTAGCAGCAGGTAATCCGATAACTCTATCATGATGTTTTCTCCTTACCACTGGCTGTTTTATTGTTACCTTCGGATTCATTATCGCCACCTGCTTCGCCGCTAGCACTGGTTTCTCCAGGCACTACCTCAGCGTCTTTTTTCTCGGCTTGTGGATTAGCATTTTCGGTTTCTTGAATCACAGGCTTCATTGAAATGACTTTTAAGCGATTAGACTTACTCGCTTGTAATTGTTTGTTGATATTTTGTGTCTTGCGATTGCGTCGCCCTCGGAAAGTGAGAGCGATTGCTGCGACAATAGCCACTAACAGAATGACGGCGGCGATTTCAAACGCAATAACATATTCATCATATAGAACCCGCCCAAGCGCCTTAATATTGGAATAGTCTGCCGGTTTCGCTTGTGGTACTGGGTAAGCATCAGATGAAAACTGGCCACTGGTAATAAAACCATACAATACCGCCAGAAATATTGCGGAAATGATTAATGCCAGCGGCAGTTTTTTTACAAACCCTTGCCTCAAGGCGGCATAATCGACATCCAACATCATGACTACGAACAGTAATAAAACCATAACCGCACCGACATAGACGACGATAAGGCTTATCGCTAAGAATTCCGCCTCTAGTAATAACCAAATGGCTGATGCTGAGGCAAAACTTAAAACTAAAAATAAAGCGGCTTTTACAGAATGCTTGCTGCTAACGACCATGAGCGCCGAAAAAATTAACCACGCGGCAAAACTGTAAAAGACAATAATCTGAAAACTCATTAAGCGGTCTCTTATTGTGTTTTTTTACTATTTGATCTGACTGAGCTTTTATCGCAACCCATCTTCAAGATACATTGAATAACTATCATCCATATCACTCTGCATCTTGTTCTTTAGTACTTCTTTTCTATGTTCTTTTCTATGTTCTTTTCTATGTTCTTTTCTATGTTCTTTAATACTGATTCTATCTGATCTTTAATACTGTTTTTTTTAGCAGTCTATTGGTTAAATTCTGCTTTTAGTTATTTGTTGATTGCTGTCATTTTTTATTGCATTACTACTCACATACAGTAATTGACTCACCGTTGATTCTCTTTTGCTCACTTTTCGCCAAAGAATAGACTACCGATACTTCGCATCGGCTTCTCTGTCTGCGGCTATTTGGTCTTCATACTTTCTGCCAATTTCTAGTAAGCGCTCTTTAGTAATGACGTGATCACCTCGCTCCTCAAAGTGATAATCGAATATTCTAGTTTCAACGATCGAATCGACTGGACATGACTCCTCACAAAAACCGCAATATATACATTTAAATAGATCGATTTCGTACTTGGTTGTTCTACGCGTACCGTCACTTTCTCGTGGACCAGCCTCAATGGTGATAGCCGCCGCCGGGCAAACTGCTTCGCATAATTTACAAGCAATGCAACGTTCTTCACCATTAGGATAGGAACGAAGTGCATGCAACCCTCTAAACCTCGGCGACTGCGGAGTCTTCTCCTCGGGATATTGGATGGTAATTTTACGACGAAACATATTCCGCCAAGTAACAGCTAACCCAGTGCGTAACTCACGAAGCGTAAAACTGTTAAAAAAGCTTTTTAAATTACTCATTAGCGCTCCACAAAAACCATTTAATTAAATGGCCAAATCGCGGCTTTTATCCAAATTGCAACTACCACTAACCAAACTAGGGTAACAGGAATAAATATCTTCCATCCCAAACGCATAATTTGATCATAACGAAATCTCGGGAAAGTCGCTCGAATCCAAATTAGTCCAAACAAAAACACTGCTGCTTTTAACAACAACCAAACAGTACCCGGTACCCAAGCGGTAATATCATCTAACCAGCCATAGCCTTCAAATGGCGACAACCACCCGCCAAAAAACATTAAGGCCGTTAAGAAAGAAATTAAAATCATGTTAGCGTATTCGGCTAAGAAAAATAGTGAAAACGCCATACCGCCATATTCAACATGAAAACCGGCAACGATTTCTGACTCCCCTTCGGCCATATCAAAAGGCGCTCGATTGGTTTCTGCGACGCCTGATATCCAATACACAACGAGAAGCGGGAACAGCGGAATCCAAAACCATTGCAATAACCCGCCAGATTGAGCCAGAACGATTTCACCCAAATTCATACTTTGCGCACACATGAGTACCCCGACTAACGCAAATCCCATCGCTAATTCATAAGAAACGATTTGAGCAGCAGACCGCATTGCACCTAGAAACGCATATTTTGAATTCGATGCCCACCCTGCAATGATTACCCCATAAACGCCGATCGATGTCATCGCCAAAACATATAAAATTCCGGCATTAACATCGGCGAGTACTAAACCTGCATCAAAAGGAATCACCGCCCAGGCGGCAAACGAAGGGCCGATAAACAACACAGGGGCTAAAACAAATAACGTTTTGCTTGAACCACTCGGTACCACGATCTCTTTCATGATCAACTTGACGGTATCTGCGATCGGTTGTAACCAACCTTTGGGACCAACTCGGTTGGGACCCACACGCAGCTGCATATAACCGATCAATTTTCGTTCTGCAAAAGTCGTGTAAGCTACTGCCAAAATCAGCGGTAACATAATCGCTAGAATTTTGATTACTATCCAAGCGCCGGTCTCGAGCCACGCCATGAAATCGACATCAAAGATACCTTCACTCATGTCTTAACCCTCGAAATACTGATCGGGTGGGTGGAAGCCTTGGGTGTTTTTTGTAACGCAATGGCTCGCCTTACCATCGGGTCGACCCTATATAACCCCAAACTCTCTCTGGTAACTTGTGACTCCTCAACTTCTTCAAGTGGAGGCGGAACCTTGCGAGCGATTCGAGCATCACCTACAGCTTCAAATTTTTCTCGCAGCTCTTCGATGACTTGCTGAGAAGATTCATAGTCAAAGCCATTAACCTCCAACAAATTGGCCAACACTCTAAGCACTTTCCAACCTGGTCTCGCTTCACCCTTTGCCGCTACGGCTGCTGAAAAAGACTGCCACTTACCTTCAACATTGACATAGGTTCCTGAGGTTTCGTAGCAACCAGCAATGGGCAGCATCACATCAGCATAATCAGCAACGCGCCCGTCTGAAAAAGGCGTTAGCGCAATCACACAATCGGCTGAGGTTAAATTTTTAAGCGCCGCTTCTGCCCAAATACTTTCCACATCCGGTTCGCAGTTAATCAACATGTAGCCTTTCATGCCCTGGGTAATCATTTCTCGAGCATTTTTACCAGACTGCGATTTACCTCCAGCGGCAGATTGACACGGTACAGAGCCTGCAATTTTATTGCCCGCCGCATTGCACCCTTGAGTCATATATCCCCATTCAGAACCAGTAACCGCAGACACCGATTCAGCAAGCCAGTTGATCACTTCAGCATGCGGATGCTCTTGAACGTAAACCCCCATTAATATACAAGATGAGTCGCCATCAATGAGGTTCTGAGCCATTTGTTGATGGACTTCATTGGCTTCTATGCCACTTAACCACTCTTTAGCTTCGGCACTCAATACATCCGGTCTCAACTGATCAGCAGCCACCAATACGCGCGCAAATTCATGAGCGAGTTTATTCGGCTTTGGTTGCAACTCTTGGGTTAAACGGAAATTATATTCCCCGTCAAATGGGTTAATCGCCATCGCCTTACCGAAACCGGTTGATTTTCTCACTCGCAGTGCCGCCAAAGGTTGCTCATGGCGTAAATCAGCGCCAATTAACAACGTTGCATCCATGGTATCCAATTGCGACATTGGAAAATTAAAGCCACTTCTAACACTGCCACGACCGTCACCGCTGTAATCACGCCGACGTAATCTAAAATCAATATTATTACACCCTATTCCGCGCAACATTTTTTGAGCAAGATAACTTTCTTCCGTCGTAACATTATTGCCAACCAAGACTCCAAAATCATTCCCCTCAGAACCACCGACTATCCGTTTCATCTCTTTAGCAACCAGTTCTAGCGCCGATTGCCAGTCGGTTTCTTGCCACTCACCATCTTTTTTAATTCTTGGCTTAAGTAGCCTCTGACCTTCGGTCAATGCTTCGTAGGAAAAACGATCTCGATCAGACAACCACACCTCATTTATCGCTTCATTTTCACGCGGGACAACTCGAATGATTTCGCCACGCCGGTGATGCACGTAAACGTTAGATCCCAAACAATCATGCGCTGCAACTGATGAAGATTGTCGTAACTCCCAGGCACGCGCTTTAAATCTTGACGGTTTTGCGGTCAACGCACCAACCGGGCACAAATCAATAATATTTGCCGAGACTTCCGATTCAACTGCGCTTTCTATGTAGGTTCCTATCTCCATATGTTCACCGCGACCGGTGGCACCCATTTCGCGGATGCCGACAACTTCCTGCCCGAAACGCACGCAACGCGTACAATGAATACAGCGAGTCATGTCGGTGGCTATTAACGGTCCCAAGTTTTTATCTTTTACAACGCGTTTGCCTTCGGTATAGCGGCTAACATCGTTGCCATAACCGACCGACAAATCTTGTAGTTCACATTCGCCACCTTGATCGCAAACGGGGCAATCGAGTGGGTGATTGATCAGCAAAAATTCCATAACAGACTTTTGAGCCTCAACCGCTTTATCAGACTTGGTATTGATTACCATTCCTTCCGCTACAGGTGTTGCACAAGCCGGAACAGCTTTGGGCAAATTACCAACATCCACCATACACATTCGACAATTTGCTGCTACAGAGAGCTTTTTGTGATAACAGAAACGCGGAATATAGATATCAGCTTTATCGGCAACTTCAATAATCATTGAACCGACTTCCGCTTCTAACTGTTGACCATCAATTTCTATATGTACTTTACCCATAGCAACAACTTTTTATCCTGTTAGGCCTTTCCTTTCGCTAGGCTTCTTTTATGCTCGATCATGTATTCAAACTCATGACGGTAGTGTTTTAAAAATCCTTTTACTGGCATTGCAGCAGCGTCGCCCAATGCACAAATTGTTCTTCCCATGATATTGCTAGCCACTCGCTCTAAATTATCTAAATCTTCCATCCGACCATCGCCTTTCAAAATTCGATGAATCACCCGAGACATCCAACCGGTCCCTTCTCGACAAGGCGTACATTGACCGCACGATTCTTCATAATAAAAATGCGCAGTAATCGCAGCGACTTCGACAATACAGGTTGTCTCATCAAGCACCATGACTGCACCGGATCCCAACATCGATCCAGCTTTACCGATCGCATCATAATCCATGGTAATTTCCATCATTGTCTCAGCAGGTAACACCGGAGACGATGAACCACCGGGAATGACCGCTTTGAGCGCTTTTCCAGCGAGCACTCCTCCTGCCATTTCTAAAAGATCTTTAAACGGTGTACCGAGGTTAATTTCAAAATTTCCAGGATTATTCACATGACCTGAGACAGAGAATATTTTTGTACCGCCATTATTGGGAATTCCCAAATCTAAAAACCACTGTCCACTGTTTTCGAGTATCACCGGCACCGAAGCGTAGCTTTCGGTATTGTTAACATTGGTTGGTCGACCGAAAACTCCGTAGTTAGCAGGAAAAGGCGGTTTAAACCTTGGCTGTCCTTTCTTGCCCTCAAGCGACTCAATTAATGCCGTCTCTTCACCGCAAATATAAGCCCCAGCTCCCATGTGGTTATAAAGCTCAAAATCAAAACCTGCTCCAAGAATATTTTTACCTAAATAATTCTTTTGCTTGGCTTCTTCAATAGCCGCTTCGATTCGCGCGAAAGGTTCATAAAACTCTCCCCGCATATAGTTGTAACCAACAGTTGAGTTCATCACGTAACCCGCAATGACCATTCCTTCGATCAATTGATGAGGATTGTAACGAATGATATCGCGATCTTTGAAAGTTCCCGGCTCGCCTTCATCGGAGTTACAAACAACATACTTTTGTCCCGGCATGTTGCGCGGCATAAAACTCCATTTCAATCCAGTCGGGAACCCTGCCCCTCCTCTTCCCCGCAATGCCGACAGTTTTAACTCATCAATAATCTTATTGTGATCCAACTCTCCCGCTGCAATCCTTTTTAAAGTGCTATAACCGCCGACACTTTCGTAGGCCTCTAAAGACCATGGTGTATCAAGATGCAGTGTCCTAAAGCAGACTTCATTAGCCATGAACTATTCCTCCACCTCAGTTTCAGAATGGGTATTACTCAACTCCATCGCAGCAATGTCGGAGAGAATCTGATCGATTTTTTCTTCTGTTAAATTTTCATGATATTGCTTGTTCACTTCAAGCATCGGCGCCCCTCCACAGGCAGCCATACACTCAACAGTTTTGATCGTGTATAAACCATCATCGGTGGTTTCACCGAGTTTAATATTGAGACGACTTTGTAAGTGCTCGATAACCTGATTAGCGCCGCGTAACGAGCAAGAAATATTATTGCAAACCGAAATCACATATTTACCCACCGGGTTTAAGTGAAACATGGTGTAAAAAGTCGCAACTTCATATACCGCCACATGAGGCACATCTAAATACTCAGCAACCGCTTGCATGAGTTCCTCGGTTAAATAATTTTTATGATGTTCCTGAACAACTTTGAGTGCGGCGATGATTGGTGGGCGGTGACGCTCCGGTGGATATTTGGTCATCCAGTGATCGATTTCATCGATGGCGTCTTTCGGCAACAATTGTTTGAGATGAAGTGTTTGGTCGTAATTAAAATCAGTCATTAGCGATCAATTTCTCCAAAAACAATATCCATCGTACCAATAATTGCCACGACATCCGCCAACATATGACCTTTACTCATTTCATCCATCGCAGATAGATGAGCAAATCCGGGCGCTCGTATTTTTAGACGGTAAGGTTTGTTAGCGCCATCGGAAACCAAATAGATTCCAAATTCTCCTTTGGGGTGCTCGACTGACGCATAGGCTTCGCCCTCTGGTACGCAGTACCCTTCAGTAAAGTGTTTGAAATGATGAATCAGTGATTCCATGTCATTTTTTACGTCTGCTCGTTTGGGCGGAGTAATTTTGTGATCGTCAATAATGACTGGCCCTTCATTTTTTCGTAACCAGTGGATACATTGTCGAATAATTTTAGTTGATTGACGAAGCTCTTCGACACGAACTAAATAGCGATCATAACAGTCACCATTTCTTCCAACGGGCACATCAAAATCAACCTCAGCGTAAATGTCGTAAGGTTGCATTTTTCTGAGATCCCAAGCCACTCCGGAACCACGTAGCATTGGACCAGTTAATCCCAGTTGAAATGCTCGCTCTGGTGAAACAACGCCAATTCCGACCAAGCGCTGTTTCCAAATTCTGTTTTCAGTTAATAGTGCCTCGTATTCGTCAATACTCGACTCAAACTGTTCACAATAGTCTTCTAAAAAATCAAGTAACGAACCTTGGCGGTTGGCATTGAGCTCTTTGAGTTTCTTCTCATTTCGCCATGGTGATTTTTCGTATTGCGGCATGGTGTCTGGGAGGTCTCGATAAACACCACCCGGGCGAAAATAAGTTGCATGCATTCGCGCGCCAGATACCGCTTCATAGGCATCCATCAACGGCTCACGATCTCTGAAACAGTAAAGAAACATTGTCATCGCACCGACGTCTAATCCATGTGCGCCTAACCACATTAAATGATTTAAAATTCGCGTAACTTCAGCAAACATAACTCGAATATACTGGGCACGCTTTGGCGGTTTTATACCGAGTAATTTTTCAATCGCTAAAACATAGGCATGCTCATTACACATCATGGACACATAATCCAATCGATCCATGTAACCGATACTTTGATTGTATGGTTTTATTTCCGCCAGTTTTTCAGTCGCCCGGTGTAATAAACCGATATGCGGATCAGCTCTCTCGATGGTTTCTCCATCCATCTCCAAAATCATTCGCAGTACACCATGCGCCGCAGGGTGTTGCGGTCCAAAATTAAGCGTGTAATGTTCGATTTCTGCCATAGCTTCGTGATACTTTTTAATTTATAAATTAACTTTACTTAAGACTTCGGTCCCTCTACATCGCGACGAATAACTCTTGGAACTAAGATCCTTTCTTCAATCGAAACAGGCTCATAAACGCATTGCTGTTTTTCTTCATCAAAACGCATTTCGAGTTCTCCAATTACTGGAAAATCTTTCCTGAACGGGTGACCAATGAAGCCATAATCGGTTAGTATTCTGCGCAAATCGGGGTGACCTTCAAATAAAATCCCGAACAAATCAAACGCCTCTCTTTCAAACCAATCTGCACCATTCCAGATATCGATAACGCTCGGAATTTGCATGTCTTCTTGGTTAACAAAGACTCTGACCCTTAAACGTTGATTGAGAGTGACAGAGAGTAAGTGATAAACCACGGCAAAACGTGGACTGTTGAGTTCACGCGCTTTTTCTTCAACCTCTCTACCGCGGGCAAAACCAGAACCAGTGGCCTCTTCGGTTTCCCACTCGTCCTCGCCATACTTAAGATAGTCGATTCCGCAAAGGTCAATCAGCTGCTCAAACTGAAACTCGTCTTTATCACGCAACGCTTTAAATACTTCGATGACATCTGCAGGCGAAATTTCAATCGTTACTTCACCGCAATAAAACTTTAACGATTTAATCTGATCCTTAAAGTGGCCTTCGAGTGACTTTATGAGCATTTCCGACATCTCAGTTCCTCACACTTCACGAGCAATCGTATTGGTGCGTTTAATTTTCTTCTGTAACTGAATCACGCCATACATTAGCGCTTCTGCCGTAGGCGGACATCCGGGCACATAGATATCTACTGGAACGATTCGATCGCAACCTCGAACCACTGAATAAGAGTAGTGATAATATCCGCCGCCATTGGCACATGAGCCCATCGATATAACCCACTTGGGTTCCGGCATTTGATCGTAAACTCTCCTCAGTGCAGGGGCCATTTTGTTCGTCAAGGTTCCGGCAACAATCATCACATCGGATTGACGAGGTGAAGGTCGAAATACAATTCCAAAGCGGTCAAAATCATAACGAGACGCACCCGCTTGCATCATTTCTACAGCACAACAGGCAAGTCCAAATGTCATCGGCCACATCGAGCCGGTTCTAGCCCAATTAACTAAAGTATCAACCCCAGTGACCAGATAGCCTTTGCCGGACTGCTTTACTTCAACGCCGGAAATTTCATCACCTGGCGCGGCGGGTGGGGTAACTTCTACTCCCATTCCAACGCTCCTTTTTTCCATTCATAAATAAAACCGACAACAAGTAACCCGAGGAAAACACCCATCGCGCCAATAGCAAACCAGCTCAGCTCCTGAAAAACGACGGCCCACGGAAAAAGAAAAGCGACTTCTAAATCGAAGATGATAAATAGGATTGCAACTAAATAAAAACGAACGTCGAATTTATGGCGGGCATCATCAAATGCATCAAATCCGCATTCGAATGGAAGTAGTTTATCTTCAACGTCTTTTCGCGGTGCAGCAAAAAAACCCACTAATTCTAGGAAGACTCCAAATCCTAAGCCTATTGCCACGAAGACTAAAATTGGTAGATAGTTTTCAAGCATAACTCTTCCCAGACCTCTTAAGTTGCTCAATCTTTTTTAAAAGACTTTCAGCAAAATTTCAAGTCAGCGCTATGACTTCGGTCAAGAATCATCAACATGCTAGATGAATTAATCGATACTGCTTAAATTTCCATCAAAAGATATTGATTTTTCAAGCATTTTGCCGCTTCTTTCTTTATAGCTTAGTTCATAAAGAACCGCTAATTATTGATCTCTGGAGCGAAATAAAGGGCGTGAGAAATTTTATTTGTTATATATATTATCGTCAGACAAATTTACCGCCCTGTCATTATTTACTTTGTATCATGTTTCGAGCGAATAGACCACAGAATAAAAAATAGAGAAAGCAACAGCATACTCACAATCCCCCAAAATCCGATTTGTCGATAAATTGTATCTCGATTTTCTAATGATACTTCATCAACTAAATGCGCTCGTTGATAGCGTGGAAGACTTGAGATTATTTCCCCATTCAAGTCAACAAACCCCGTTATCCCGTCATTGGTCGAGCGAATTAATGGTACGCCCAACTCTAAGGCTCGCATTCTGGCCATTTCCATATGCTGGTATGGACCAAACGAATCACCAAACCAAGCATCGTTACTCACAGTGACAATCAGTTGCTGACGACCGTCGGGCCCGTTGCTCGCTAACCGATGAATAATTTCTGGGTAGACAATTTCATAGCAAATCGCCGGTATCATGGTGACCTTTTCAAACACCATTGGTGGTTGCCCTGCATCGCCTTGGGTAAACCCGGACATGGGCAGATCAAGAAACTTAATTAGTCCTCTCAACAAGTCTTGCAAAGGAACATATTCGCCAAACGGAACCAATACTTGTTTGCGATAATTCTGTGGCTCCTCTCCAATAGCCATTAACGCTACATAACTTTTTTCGGTGTCTCGCTGATATTCAGGAATTCCCAATATCAAATTACTTTGATAGCGCTGATTAATAAGAGTTAAATCGGCGAGAATATCACGCACCTGATGTTCATAGGCAGGGATAGCCCCTTCCGGCCAGATCACAAAATCTGCACCCCAGACATCAGCTGACGTGGTAAACAAGCTATCAACGATGTCGCCAAAATACTTTCGATCCCATTTTTGCGCTTGCGGCGTATTTGGCTGAATCAAAGCAACTTTTAAAGATTTTGGCTCAGTCGCATTTGTGGGCTCTTTTAAACTCACGTTGGCGACAAGTATCACGCCGGCAAACACCGATAGGGCTAACTTGGCAGCATGACTTCGTTCACTGAGCAGCAGGCTTATCCCGGCACTTAAGGCAATCACCATCCAGCTAACGCCATAAACGCCCAACCATGTCGCGAGAGCAGCCAACGGCGAATCAATTTGCGAGTAACCAGCTAATAACCACGGAAAGCCGCCGAATACCACCGACTGCATATACTCACTAATAACCCAGCAAAACGGTGCGCTTAACAACAACAATTGATGGTTAGCTTTTCGCCAAATCAAGTTCACGAAATAGGCAAATGCCCCTTTAAACAAAGCAAGGTATAAAACGAAAGCGAGTGTCATTAAAGCTGCACCAAAAACCGGCACAAAGCCGAATTCGTGAATGCTCACATAGACCCAACTCGCGCCAATACCAAAAGCGCCAACTCCCCAATAAAAGCCGCACTTAAATGGCGACAAAACAGCCGGAGTGACTGTCACATACAGAAGTGGTAGAAATGAAAAAAAGGCAATAGGCCAAAAACCAAACGGTGCGAAGGCAAGTGGGTAAATCGCGCCAGCTAACAACATGGTCAACCGTAATTGCCATTTGCTGAGCAATAGGTTGGCGATTAGTTTTTGCAATCCACTTTCAGCCACATCCGCTTGAGTCATAAATATCTGCTGCTTTTTTTTGTTTTAGTGAGACGCGTTTAAGATCAGTTGTTGATCAATGCAGGCCGCTGCCAGTATCAGTTTTGCTTTGTCACCCTAACGAGCTTAATTCGCCGAGTATCAGCAGCGACGATTTCAAATCTTAACTCTTCGAGCAAAATCGTCTCGCCACGAGCCGGCATATGACCGAAGGCTTGCATTAAAATACCGCCAATCGTGTCGTACTCTTCGTCGCTGATGTCAGTCTTAAAATACTCATTAAACTCGTCTATCTCAGTCCGTGCTTTAACGTTAAAAGTTAGTGACGAAATTCGGTGAATATTATCGTCTTCATCGTCGATATCAAATTCATCTTCGATGTCACCAACAATTTGCTCGAGCACATCTTCGATAGTCACTAACCCGGCAACACCGCCGTATTCATCCACAACCAAAGCCATATGATTTCGGTTCGCACGAAACTCTTTTAACAGCACATCTAAACGCTTGCTCTCGGGAATAATCGCTGCCGGCCGCAAATAGTCTTTTAAAGTAAACTTACTTTCTGGATTCTCGTCTCGTTGGGCAATGAATTGCAACAAGTCTTTGGCAAGTATGATCCCTTCAATATCATCACGATTGTCGCCAGTGACGGGAAATCGAGAATGCCCCGAATCAATAGCGGTGTGCAACATTTGAGAAAAGTCCATCTCTTCATCAATGACAACCATTTCCGGTCGTGGAATCATAATGTCGCGTACCTGCATTTCAGAAATATGCATGACGCCAACCATCATCGATAAAAGCTCTGGGTTTATAAGGGTGTTTTCTTCGGCACTTTTCAGGACTTCAACGAGTTCGTCTCTGTCTTGAGGGGTATCTTGAAAAATGTGGGTAATTTTTTCAAACCAATTTCGCGAGGGAGGTTTATCGTCGCTCATTCAAATATAGGCTCTCTTAGCTGTTAACTGGATTAGTCTAACAAAGACTGCTGGTTTAGCAACTATTATCCACCCAGATTATTAACATTTCATGATAATTTGAGATAAAAAAACCGGCGTAAATACGCCGGTTTTCAGTTCGATCACCTTGAGACTTAATCGAAGGTATAAATACCTCTCAAGTACATAAAGCGTCCATTAAAGCCCATCGGTGATGTCACAGGATATTGCGCACCAACGATAGTCGCCCATGGATTCTCATCAGGGTACTCATCAAACAAGTTTTTCGCACCAACCGCTAAACGGAACGACTCTGCAATGTCGTAACCAAATTCAGCATCAACTGTGTACTCAGCACTCGCGTCGATTGGTAATGAACCAACATCTAGATGAGCCTCGAAGTAATCACCGAAGTAGTTAATTCGAGTCAACAAGTTCCAGTTTTCTTGCGTATGATTCATGGTGAATGTAAATCGGTCTTGAGGTAGGTTTTCCTCTAACTGACGAATTCGTGTTTCACTAATAATCGCCGCGTTAAAACTATCGACGGTTGTTTCAGTATGGTTATATGCGAAGTTGAAGTCAGACTCTCCGCCCCACATATCAGCGCTATAACTAACAACTAAATCGAAACCTTCAGTTGTGGTATCAAAGTCATTAGTAAACCAAATTACGCTTGAGAAACTCGATGCATCGGTAATACCTTGTGCAACAAGCGCATCAATATCTGCTTGAGATAAAGCTTGCGGCGAGTTTTGCGCGATACGATCGGTAACTTCGATGTTGTAGAAATCGAAAGTAACGAACCAGTCACCATCTTCATATACCCCACCAAAAGTCCAACTTTCTGACTCTTCTGGTTTCAACGGAGTTGCACCTAACTGAACAGAAATTGGATTGGTTGGTGGTAAAGTTGCCTGATCTTCAAGACCATTAGCACCGAATGCAGTCGTAACATTAACAACATTTGATTGACCGGTAGTCGGTGCTCGGAAACCTGTACTAATCGAACCACGAAGCGCGAACTCATCAGTTACATTGTAGAGACCTGATAATTTCCAATCTGTGGTATCTCCAAAATCACTGAAGTCTTCATAGCGAATCGCAAAATCCATCATGAAGTTTTCAGAGAAATAGGTTTCCAAGTCTAAGTAGAGACCGGTTGATTGGCGATCAAATACACCCTGTGCACGCGGTTGGAATCCAGGGAAACCATTCGAGCCAATACCAAATCCTTGCGACGTTCCAGTTGCCGGATCAAAACCAAGTGGACCAACTTCGAAAGAGGCGGGATCGCCGGCTTTCACTTCAAATGATTCCCAGCGACGCTCGATACCAGCAGACAAGGTCATACCGTATAAACCTTCCGGCTCGAAGTCTTTAGAGATATCGAAGTTTGCTGCTTTTTCTAACTGAATATAAGAACCAGGCTCAAACTCAGTCGGCGAAGCAGGTCCTAACGAACCGTTAACCGTGTTAACAATTCTAAAGTCTACCGCGTTGCGGCCTAAGCTGATGCTCGCGTCGTAACGCATTCCGCTATCAAACTCACCTTTTGTTCCCATGGTAATTGACGAGTCAACAACCTGGCCACCAAAAGTCGGCGTAAAACCACCTGGGAACAATTCGTTGAATGCCCAACAAGCGCCGCTACTCGGATCCCCATAGGTCGCGAAAGGCACCGCTTGATAAGCCGCTGAATCGCGGACATTGGAACCGTCAGCGGGAATCGGTACAACAAAAGAAGAACAGTCAATACCATCATTGGGATCGAGGTCACCGATGAGTAGCGTAGCGCCACCATCAGCAGAATAAATGCCACCCCGTGTGTGAGGGTTACGGAAGAAGAATCCACCATCAACGTCACGTTGTGCGAGGTTACCAAAAAGATAAGCTTCGGCATTATCACCTAAATCAAGGCCCATATTGACGAAGAATTTCATGTCGTCAGAAATTTCTGGTGAACCCCAAATTTGTGCAGGATTTGCAACATCGGTATTTCCACCAGCAATCAATGCAGCGGCATCAGCCCGCTGAATAGAACGGCTAGTCGGGTCCGCATTTTTCATTTCGAAACTGAAGTTAGCAAATCCACGCTCACTTAACTCAGTACCCACATTAACCGCATAAACCAGGGTATCCCCATCGCCTTCTGCATACTCACCCCAGCGAACCTCTGCACTGCCGCCTGAAGAGTTGTCTTTCAATACGAAGTTAATGACCCCAGCAATTGCATCAGAACCGTATTGCGCTGAAGCACCATCACGCAGTACCTCAACTTGCTTGAGTGCAATTGCAGGAATTACCGAGATATCTGGGCCTTGAGAACCATCAGAAATACCGCCACCAAGAAAGGAAATAACTGATGCGCGATGACGACGCTTGTTGTTGACCAAGATTAGCGTTGAATCAGGTGGAAGGCCCCGTAAGTTAGCTGGTCGAACTAAGGTAGCCGCATCTGAAATCGGTTGTTCATTAACGTTAAATGACGGTGAAACAGCTGCCAGCAATGATGTCATGTCGGTTGCCCCATTTTTCATCATTTCATCGGCTGTAATAACATCGACCGGAACTGGTGAATCACCCACAGAGCGGGGTGCGGCACGAGAACCAACGATGACCATTCTTTGCGCTTCGTCATCGGCGGTTTCGGCCGAGTCCTCTGCTGCATAAACACTTGGTACGCTCAACGCTACTCCCATAGCAAGAACCAAGCTTCTTTTTCTGAAGTTGTTAGCCATACTTTATTCCTTTTTAGAGAAATTAATTTCTTTATTATTCAGCTAGGATACCGCTCAGATTCCTTTAGCTACTCCCTTATAAAACAGATACCTATAAAATGTAAATACTGATGGGCGATAACTGGTAACAAAGCGCTAAATAGGAGCTTGTAGGGCCGTTGGGAGTATCAATCGTCGAAAATATGAGAAAATATTTATTGCTGCACAGCAGCATCAAGCATTAATCTCTGTAAGAGATTAATGGGTTGCAGGGGGCAAACACTGAGGTTATGGGAGTTCGTAGGGATTGGCGATTTTAAACTTCGCTAAGATATTCACTTCAATAGACTCCATTTTTTCTGCTTCAGCCGGTTCGAGATGATCATAACCCAACAGATGGAGAGTGCCATGAATCACCATGTGCGCCCAATGAGCGATGGTGTTTTTAGACTGGGCTTTCGCTTCGGCTTCCACAATTGCATGGCAGATGACAAGATCGCCTAGCAGGTCGCACGGAATTCCTGGCGGTGCTTCAAATGGAAAAGACAGTACATTGGTCGGTTTGTTTTTACCGCGATATGTGTCGTTAAGCTGCTGACTTTCCTCAAGACCAACGACTCGAATGGTAAGTTCTCCAGACTCTTGCGTGTAGCCACCCTGTGCAAGCGCTTCGGCAACCCAACCCTCTACATCGGCGGTTTTGGGGACGTTTTCGTCTTCAATGATGTTTTGAATATCAACCACTAAATGCATGCGTCACTCGCTCTTCAGACCTCTTCCGCCGGTGACTGTCGATCGCGCCGAGGATTGTTATTGTCAGCATTTTCGTAAGCCATTACGATTCGCTGCACCACTGGATGGCGCACAACGTCACCCGCCTGAAAAAACGAAAACGCAACCCCTTTCACGTCATTCAATATATCAATCGCTTGTCTCAGGCCAGATGTTTTGCCTCTCGGTAAATCCACCTGAGTAATGTCACCAGTAATGACTGCCCGAGAATTAAATCCGATCCGGGTTAAAAACATTTTCATCTGTTCGATCGTCGTGTTTTGGCTCTCATCCATAATAATGAAGGCTTCATTCAAGGTTCGTCCACGCATATAGGCGAGTGGCGCGATTTCGATAACATTTCTTTCGATTAATTTAGCGACTCTTTCAAATCCCAGCATTTCGTACAACGCGTCATAGAGAGGCCTTAAATAGGGATCAACTTTTTGATTCAGGTCACCCGGTAAAAAACCCAGTTTTTCGCCCGCCTCTACTGCCGGACGAGTTAATAAAATCCGTCTCACTTCTTGCCTTTCAAGCGCATCAACAGCAGCTGCAACGGCTAAATAAGTTTTACCGGTTCCGGCGGGCCCGATACCAAAGGTAACATCATTTGCCAGCATATTTTCAACATATACTTGCTGGTTCTTGCCTCTCGGTCTAATTTGCCCACGCTTGGTATTGATAACAATGTTGCTATTTTTGTCAGCACTCGAATCTGAGAGTTCTTGGCAGCCCGCTTGGACGATCACGTGGAGTTTTTCCGCGGTCAGCTGTCCATTCGACTCAATTTCTTGGTATAGCGCCTCGAGCACATCCACAACCGACTGGATATGGCTATCTTCACCAATGATTTTAAAAACATTAGCGCGATTATTAATCTCGACACCAAATCGTTTTTCAAGTAACCGGTAGTTTTCATCCAAATGTCCCCCTAGCATCGCTAAATGCTCATTTTCATAAGGGTCGAGGACAAATTCCAGTGTTGCCATAATACGTCGATTCCTCGCGGCGATATTTGTATTTAGTTAACCAGTTCGCCGCGCAACGAATTGGGTAAGACTTCGGTAATCACAACGTCAACAAACTGACCGATCATCGCCGGCTGACCGTCAAAGTTAACTATCCGGTTATTTTCAGTTCGGCCACTTAATTTCATTGGGTCTTTCTTGGAAGGGCCCTCTACTAAGATACGCTGTGTGGTATTCAACATTCGTCGAGCGTGCCCTTGGGCTTGCTGGTTTAATCGTTGTTGCAGCAGTGCCAGTCGCTCCTTTTTCACCGGCAAATCAGTATCATCAACCAAATCTGATGCTGGTGTACCGGGCCTTGCACTGTAGATAAAGCTGAAACTCAAGTCATAATCAATATCAGCAATTAAATCCATCGTATCTTCGAAGTCTTTATCAGTCTCTCCAGGGAAACCAATAATAAAATCTGAAGACATACTTAAATTAGGACGAATCTTGCGTAACTTGCGAATTTTCGACTTGTATTCCAATACAGTGTGGCCGCGCTTCATCATATTTAAAATGCGATCAGAGCCAGACTGAACCGGCAAATGTAAATGGCTGACTAACTCAGGTACTTTTGCATAAACATCGATTAACCGCTGTGAAAACTCAACAGGATGAGAAGTCGTAAAACGGATTCTGTCGATCCCCTCAATTGCGGCAATCAACTCAATTAAATCAGCCAAGTCAGCCTCGCCTCCATCATGGGTTTTACCGCGGTAGGCATTAACGTTTTGGCCCAATAAATTGACTTCACGGACTCCCTTTTCGGCTAAAGAGACTACTTCAGCAATCACGTCGTCGAAGGGACGACTGACCTCTTCGCCGCGGGTATAGGGAACAACACAGAATGTACAATATTTACTACAGCCTTCCATAATCGAAACAAATGCGGTCACCCCTTCGACGGACTGCTCTGGTAACACGTCAAACTTTTCGATTTCAGGAAAGGTCACATCAACCACCGGTGATTTATCCGACCGCACTTCGTTGATCATATTCGGTAGGCGATGCAAAGTTTGGGGACCAAAAACCATGTCGACAAAAGGGGCACGTTTACGGATAAGCTCACCTTCTTGGCTTGCGACACAGCCACCTACTGCGATGAGCAGATCAGGCTTATCCTGTTTAAAATTCTTCCACTGACCTAGCTGAGAAAAAACTTTCTCTTGCGCTTTTTCGCGAATCGAACAAGTGTTAAGTACCAACACATCAGCCTCTTCGGCGACATCGGTCATTTCCAACTCATGAGTTTTATTCAAAAGGTCCGCCATTCTTGATGAATCGTATTCGTTCATCTGGCAACCCCAGGTCTTGATAAACAGCTTCTTGGTCATAATCTACAATTTAATAAAGTAATTACTAACTATGAGCCCGTCAGAGGCAAAGATATTTGCTCACTTGGGTCTCAAAAGGAAAATAAAGGGCGCGGATTATACCACTGGTCAAAAGGTAAACACCAGATATTGGAAATGCTTTTCGGGGGGAATCTAACTTATTTAATGGGTCGTAATCGGGTTAATTCTTCATCCGCTTTGTCTTCTTTAACCGCTTTTTCTTCCTGCTTAGCTTTGATACTGGAAGCCAAGTCCCAATTGCGGAGTTGGGATTTTGTTTTCACTGCAGCATTATCCATCGCTTGATTATTGAGTTGCATAAAACCGTTCATCAAGATCGACAGCTGTTTTTTGTCGCGATCATCGGTAAATGGGACTTCATTGATTTGGTGGAGTAGCTCTTCCAATTTCTCAGTTACCCATTTTGCCATCAGTCTCGCCTCACTAAAACTTTGAAAATTCGATTAAACTATAAAGAAGTTTTTTATACCAAAATAGAATAATGGCACCAAACAGTGTTTATCGACCATATAAACCTTTTCGGCTAGTCACGCTATAAGTTTAGCCCGAGTTACGGTTTTTTGCCCAATTTATAGAAAACGCTCTCTTCAGCTTCTCTCAGCGCTTTGTTTAACACCGGGTCATTGCGATTTTTAATATCTTCAATGCTGCGTTTGACCGTTTCTTGTGGCTCAATTAACGGTTGTTCACTCGCGGCGTCAAACTCCAGGCGCATCGTTGGTAGGCTCAATATCAATCCAGAATGCGGCAATTTTATGGAAACCGGATAAACAAATTGACTGTCTGCCAGCGAACCGACCTTTTCTCCCATTGTTTTCGCTAAGCCATAATGATTCACGCTGGCAACAAAAAGGCTGCACGCGGAATAACAGAATCCATTGGTCAACACCCAAACCTTATTGGGTTTGTAATTTTGCTGTGGTTGGACCGAGTCTAGCTGCAAAGTAATGGTTTCGCCCAAATCAGCCCACCAAATTGAGTGTTGTAAACTGTCGGTCCACTCCAGGGGTAACCATTGTAGCCCCCAACTATATTTATTCTCGCGACGCTGCTTGGTTCTCTCAACATGATTTTGCTTTAAATTCTCACTAACTTTAATGGTACCTTGATTGGCCCAATAAACCGGTTTACTCGCGATAAATGCAATCAAGTTCTTGAGGTTTTCAGATAATCCCCCCTGGTTGTATCGAACATCAATGATGAGATTTTGTACTCGATATTCAGACATTTGAGTGAATTTCTCGGCTAAAAACTCACTAAACTTCTCGGGCGTTTCATTAAAGTCGTTGAGCCAAATGAGTGACGTTGTCGGGGATAGGCGTGAATAGCCATAAAAAGATGCCTTTTTCGGCTCATTACTAGATTTTCTAATGACCAACCCAGGTAGGTCGACCGCTAAGGTTTCATTTTGCCACTGGAACGCTACTTGGTAATTCATCGCCGCATAGCCCATCGCCGCTAAAAGCCGAGAGAAATCTAATTGAATTTTTCGATTCTGGCCCGTATCGGTTTCCATGGCCGTTAGGCTTCTCATTTTTCGTAACAAAAACTCCACCGGAGCATTATTGATTTCCGTAATCTGGGCACCAGTAGGCACTTTATTTTCTGCGGATAAATCTGCAGCTACCCAGAGTTTGCCCTCGTGAACTATCACTGCTAAGGGAAACATTGTTTCGTCTCGATTGGCCAACTCGCCATTTTGGTCAGTCGGTAAATCGATGAAGCTATGGACATCCCTTAACTGGGCCACCAAAGGCGCTAATTGGAGAAAAAACTCTGACCGCGAAAGTGGGTAATTAAGCGTCTCTCTGAGTTGTGCATAGGCAGCTTCAAAATCAGTTGCGGGAAAGCGAGCAAAAGGGTCCGGGTGAATAGCCGTTAACCGCTCTCGAAAGATGGCTAAATCCGCCTTTAACAATTCAGGGCTAATCTGAGTGGTCGCGAGCGCTTCCGGCACCGCCCGGCTTCCTGTAATTTGGATCGTTTCCTCTTGTTGAGGCGCCAATGAAGCACAGCCTGCCATGGTTAGCAGGATCAACAAAGAAGTCAGTAGTCGTTGCGATCTTGTCATGCGTATATACGTATATCTTTCTACTATTTAACGAATCTCAGGCCATAAAGGGCTAATGAGGACGTATTAATCCATTGAAAGTTAAGCTAAAATGGACCTTAATGCAAAACTAACACCTTGATTTAGGTTAAGATTTATACAATCCCAATGAGTAAACCAACCACAGTCGCCGCAAAACTGCCAACCAAATGGGGTGACTTTACAATATACGCCCTCGAAAAAGCTTCTGATGGTAAGGAACATGTCGCCCTGGTAATGGGTGACTTGGACTCCAGAGAGCCAATGCTTGTCAGGGTGCACTCTGAATGTCTTACTGGCGATGCTTTTTCGAGCTTGCGCTGTGATTGTGGTCCGCAACTTGAAGCAGCGATGCAAAAAATCGCTGAACTTGGGCGCGGAATGATAATTTACTTGCGCCAGGAAGGTCGAGGGATTGGGTTGATTAACAAAATCAAAGCCTATGCACTGCAGGATGAAGGCATGGATACCGTTGAGGCCAATCTTAATCTCGGCTTTGAAGCCGACCAACGAACTTTTGAAGTCGCTGGTGAAATACTCGACTCATTAAACATATCCTCAATCAAGTTAATGACCAATAACCCACGCAAAGTTGCCGCGTTGAAAGCCGAAAACATTGATGTGGTTGAGCGAGTGCCGATGAAGTATGGACGTAACCCACATAATGAAAGCTACCTGTCGACTAAACATGGTAAACTCGGTCACTTTCTTGATTAGTAATATGTTCGGCAACCACAATAACAAAAACAACGGCGGCTTTTGCCAGACAAATATCAGAATAAAAACGATAAGTCTTCTAGCCTTTTGACCAATTAACAGGAAAATTTGATGCAGCAAACTTTTCAAATTGCACTATCTGACGATCGAATCGAATCACAATGGGGCGACAAAAATAATCTCTCATTTACAACGGAAGGCGCAACCATACATTTGCCTTCTCTAGAGGATGTTTTAAGTAACCTGGAAATGGTTCAAAAGGCGGGTCGTCAATTAGCGAGCATGAAAATTCCAAGTTTTGTCTTGGTTGGTCATTGGTCACTGGAAGCGCAGTGGCACTTCTGGCAAGGCGCTTTCAGTCCCAAAAAGCTGCCCGCTATTACTTTTGCTGAGCTAGGTGAATCGGAAAAACAAATTCTTGATAACAGAATCAAGGTCTTATCATGGGTTCGTTCGATCATCAACCAGACGCCGGAAGACCTATCGCCAATCAATCTAGCGACGCAAGCCGCCGAATTTTTAAGCGAACTCGCGCCAGAATCAATCAGTTACCAGCTTATCGCCGACCAAGAATTAGTTGAAAAAGAATATGTTGGTATTCACGGCGTCGGTCGTGGTAGTACGCGACCGCCCGTATTATTGACTCTCGATTATTGTCCAGATGGTTGGCAAGACCAAGCGCCGGCTGCCGCGCTTGTTGGAAAGGGGATTACCTTTGATAGTGGCGGCTATAGCATGAAATCAACCTTAGGCATGTTGCACATGAAATCCGATATGGGCGGCGCAGCGACTGTTGCGGGCGCACTCGGCTTGGCCATTGCGAATGGTCTTAATAAGCGAGTCAAATTGTTTTTGTGTTGTGCTGAAAACTTAGTCAGCGGTCAAGCCTATAAGCTTGCAGACATCTTAGAGTATCGTAATGGTGTCAGTGTTGAGGTCGTCAATACTGACGCCGAAGGCCGTTTAGTCCTCGCTGACGGTTTAATCGATGCCGCGAAAACCGATGCCCCCGTCATTATTGATGCAGCCACCTTGACTGGTGCTGCGGTCGTTGCTGTTGGCGACAAATACAACGCATTATTTTCCTTAGATGACCAGCTTGCGGAAGATTTTGCCAGTGTTGCACAATCTGAACATGATTTAACTTGGCGATTACCGCTGACACTCGATCATCAAAACTATTGTCCGTCGGCCTATGCTGACACTGCAAATAGCCGACCAATCCCTGGTGGTGGTGCCGGTGGTGCAAGTAACGCCGCTGGATTTCTATCGCGTTTTTTGACTAACCCCGAAAAAGGATGGCTTCACTTAGATTTAGCCGCTTGTTATAAAGACTCTGCAAACAATCTTTGGTCTGCCGGTGCCACTGGGAGAGGTGTCAGATCAGTTGCAGCGTTTTTAAACCAACTCTAATTAATTGCTAAACAATAATGATAAAAAAACTTTGGCAAAAAATGTTTCCGGCTGAACCTGAGGAGCAACAAACTGAACAAGTTACCGTTGCACCTCAGTTGCCTAAACACCAACTCAAGATTTTGCAACGTGCTGAGCATAGCGTATCCCGCAAAAAAATTAGCAAAAATGCGCTCAAAGTTTTATATCGTCTTTACGGTGCTGACTATGAAGCTTACCTGGTTGGCGGTGGAGTGCGAGATATCCTTCTTGGATTATCACCAAAAGACTTTGACATAGCCACAAGCGCTACGCCCGAACAGGTCAGTAAACAATTTAGAAACTGTCGCCTTATCGGCCGACGTTTTAGACTGGCCCATATTTTATTTGGCCGTGAGATCATTGAAGTGGCAACATTTAGAGCAAGCCACGAAAACTCGAGTTCGCAAGATGCTAAGTTGAGCGAACAAGGCGTTCTGGTAAGAGACAATGTTTACGGCAACCTTGAAGAGGATGCATTTCGCCGCGACTTCACTATCAACGCGCTTTACTATTCGGCCAAAGATTTTACCGTGCTTGACCACGTAGGCGGGTTAAAAGATCTTGAAGCCCGACAGCTCAGATTAATCGGCGATCCGGTTGCGCGTTATCGCGAAGATCCGGTAAGGATCTTGCGTGCCATTCGGCTCTCATGCAAACTCGATTTACGCATCGAAAAATCGACCAAAGCACCGATCCCAAAACTGGCTGAAATGCTAGAGCATGTTTCACCGGCTCGTTTATGGGATGAAAGCCACAAACTATTGCTTGCAGGTCATGCACTTGATACGTGGCGAGCTATGCGCGGTTACAAAGTTGCTTTGCATATATTTAAGCAAACTTGCGCGTCCCTCAGAAATGACGAGTCGGGTAAGTTTAATCAATTCGTCGAATCTGCTTTAGCCAATACCGACAAAAGAATTCATCAAGAATTACCGGTAACACCTGCATTCTTGTTTGCGGTGTTTTTATGGCGACCACAACAGGTTCTCGCAAAAAAATTATCCAACAAAGGGTTGGCGCCATACGAAGCGAGTCAAAAAGCAGCCAGTAAAGTGATTGAGAAACAGCGAGAAACGATTGCGATACCTAAGCGGTTTTCGTTGGTCGTCAAAGAGATTTGGGCACTTC
Organism: Aliikangiella marina; assembly: GCF_007004765.1. Taxonomy (GTDB): domain Bacteria; phylum Pseudomonadota; class Gammaproteobacteria; order Enterobacterales; family Kangiellaceae; genus Aliikangiella; species Aliikangiella marina. Next base: position 274,793 of record NZ_VIKR01000002.1, on the reverse strand, counting down.
AATTTCAACTGGTTAACCTACGCAAACGGTCCGTTGAACGAGTCTCACAGCATCCTCGGTTTAGAGCCGCGTATGACTTTTTATGCCTAAGAGCGGGTGACAATCAAGAACTCAAACAGTTGGCGCAATGGTGGACCGATTATCAAGAAGTGTCACCTGAAATACGCAATATTATGGTCAAAAAGCTTGGTGCGCCCCAACAGGGAAAAAAAGGCCGAAGCAAAAAACGCCCGAATCGCCAAAGAAATAAACCGAGAACGCGTGTTGACCATGACAAGCACTAACAGCGCTTTAGGGAATTGCAAAAATTCTACAGGTATAATTCAGCGTGCATTCATTGGCCTGGGCGCAAACCTTAATAACCCGGCACAACAGATTAAGTCCGCTTTACGCGCTATTAAACAGATACCTGGTACCAGTCTTGTCAAACAGTCAAGTTTGTATGAAACCTCCCCTATGGGCCCCCAAAATCAAGATAATTACATTAACGCTGTGGCAGCGATCGATACTTACCTAGAACCGCTCGCTTTGCTCGATGAATTACAAAAAATCGAAAATCTTCACGGAAGGGTCAGAAAAGCGGAACGATGGGGCCCTAGAACACTAGATTTAGACATTTTGTTATACAATAATACAATTATCGAAAGTCCCCGGTTAACGGTCCCTCATTATGGCATCAAAGAAAGAAACTTTGTGCTTATACCGCTCGCGGAAATTAGTGACAGCTTAAGTCTTCCCGATGGAACTTCCATTGAACAATTAGTATCCAATATTGATAAACAAGGAATTAAACGACTTTGACTAATCAATCGACAGATTCAACTAATAACAAATCTTTCATTGCTATTGAAGGACCGATTGGTGTCGGTAAAACAACCCTTGCAAAGAAGCTCGCCCAATCATTGGGAGGCGAATTATTGCTGGAAGGCGCACAAGAAAATCCCTTTCTAGAAAAGTTTTATCAAGACCCTAAGACAGGCGCGCTTCCTGCTCAGCTGTTTTTTCTATTTCAACGTACTCAACAACTTAAAGAAATTGTGCAAACAGATATGTTTATCAGTAATCGTATCGCTGATTTTTTAATGGAAAAAGATCGGTTGTTTGCGAGGGTGACATTGAATGAAGATGAACTAAATCTTTACGAGCAAGTTTATCAAAACTTAACTATCGACGCGCCTAAGCCAGATTTGGTTATTTATTTACAAGCACCAACCGATGTCCTTCTAAAACGAATTCGCAAAAGAGGGATAAATATGGAGTTTTCAATTACAGAAGACTACCTGCAAAATTTAACCAATGCTTATACTGATTTTTTCCACTATTATGATGCTTCACCTTTATTAATCGTTAATGCTTCTGGAATTGATCTGGTCAACAATGAAGCGCATTATCAACAGCTTTTGCAGCGCATTGAAGAAACTAATAATGGTCGCAATTATTTTAATCCTATCATCGCCTAATCAAGCATAACCGGAACCAGAAATGAAAAAACTTACCCTTCACTCTTTGTTTGCTTTAAAGGAAAAGAAAGAGCCTATTACTGTTTTAACAGCCTACGATGCAACTTTCGCAAAGCTAGTTAGCGAGTCAGGCGTGGAGGTGATTTTGGTGGGAGATTCACTCGGCATGGTAATCCAGGGGCACGATTCTACCGTTCCTGTTACCAATGAGGAAATGTGTTATCACATGCGCTGTGTCGCAAAAGGTAATCAAAGTGCATTTTTAATTGCTGATATGCCCTATATGGCTTATGCCACAGAAGAGCAAGCTTTAAGTAATGCTGCAGCACTCATGCAAGCTGGCGCCAATATGGTTAAGCTAGAAGGTGGCGAATGGTTATTACCCACTATCAAAAAAATTACCGATAGAGGTATTCCGGTATGCGCTCATCTTGGATTAACCCCACAATCGGTGGATTCCTTGGGTGGCTTTAAAGTTCAAGGTCGGGATGAAGCATCTGCAAAACAAATTCTTAGCGACGCTATAGCATTGCAAGATGCCGGTGCCACCTTATTAGTTCTGGAATGTGTCCCTCAGGAATTAGCAAAAGAGATTTCTGAAGCATTGACTATTCCGACGATCGGCATTGGTGCCGGAAAAGATACCGACGGTCAAGTACTCGTACTGCAAGATATGCTTGGTCTAAATTCTAATTTTAAACCTAAATTTGTACGAAATTTTATGGCTGATGAAAGCGCTGCAACAGTCGAAGATGCCATTATTCAATATGTTAAAGCAGTCAAAGAAAAATCTTTTCCTGCCGCAGAACATTGTTTTGATTAATAAGGTGTTCCGTGGAAATTATTCAAGATCCTAAGCAGCTTCAGTCAACAATGCTTCGCCTTAAGCAAGCAGGGAAAACTATTGGCTTTGTTCCCACCATGGGCAACCTTCATCAAGGTCACTTATCACTGATCGATATTGCGAAAACCAAAGCTGACATCGTTGTAGCAAGTATTTTTGTTAATCCAATGCAGTTTGGTCCTAACGAAGATTTCGGGAATTATCCACGAACGATGGATGATGATCTTAGTAAACTTGAAGCAAAAGGAACCGACTTCGTTTTTACGCCAACTATTGACCAAGTATACCCACTCGGAAAAGACATCCACACCAGTGTAGAAGCCAATCGATTAACAGAAAAACTTTGCGGAGCAAGTCGCCCGGGACACTTTCGAGGCGTAACAACCGTTGTTAATATTTTGTTCAACATTGTACAACCCAATGTCGCTATCTTCGGTAAGAAAGATTACCAGCAACTTCAAGTCATTAAGACAATGGTGAATGACCTGATGATGCCAATTGAAATCATCGGCGGCGATATCGTTCGAGAAGACAATGGTTTAGCGATGAGCTCACGTAATGGTTACCTAACAAAGCGAGAACTTGAGGAAGCGAGTTATTTACGAAAAATAATTCTCAATACTGCTGAAAAGCTTCACCAAAGATCGCCGATTGAACCGCTCAAAGAAAACGCAGTGAAGCTACTCAGCGATGCAGGCTTTAAAGTCGACTATTTTGAAATCGTAAGACAAAGTGATCTGGAAAGCGCAAGTTCTAGTGACAATCATCTTTTAATCGCCGCTGCAGCTTGGTTAGGCCAACCGAGACTCATCGATAACTTGGAAGTTAATTTAACGGATGAACAAAGCGAATAGTATTAAGTTAATCACTATTTGCTTAAGCTTTTTAGGCTTAATTCTTTTTTATATCTTACCCAGTACATCCTTCGCTGCAGATCGCGAAAACAATCATCCTTGGAAAGGTTTCTGGATCGCTGAAGAAGTTGGTATCGCTTTTGATATTCGTCAGCACTACTACTTGAGTTATCAAATCGATGGACACCAATGCTTTAGACCAAACGGTGCCCTCCTACCCCCAGTAGGCCCTATATGGCAAGAGCGAATTGCCTACGCAAAGATTCATGTCGAGCGAAGAAATTTTAATCGAATTCATATTGAACGTTTCTCTACACCTGAACGGATAAAGATGACTCGAGTGAATCAACTGCCAGGCAATTGTCAGTTGGAAGGTGATGAATCTTGGCACTCGATTGCAGAGGGTTTCTTTTATAACTTTGAACAGTATTACGCTGGATTTAAAGTGAGAAAGCTCGATAAAGAAAAATTACTAGCGCAGTACCGGGCAGAGGCCAATAACGTCATCGCTAATAATAATATTGAAACCATCGAACAGGAACTGTTCAAGGTTTTTACTAATTTTATTGATGAACTAAGTGATCAGCATATATTTATTTCGTCAATCGCTAACAATTGGTGGCATAAGAGTGGTCAGAATAATAACTCACTGTCTTCCGAGGACTTAGTTGACGCAGCAAAAGGTACAGTTAAATTTATTAACCAAAACTATTCAAAATCAAAGATTCGTGAATATGCGCATAAAGCGATCAATGCGGGGAAGATCAATTCGTCCGTTTACTATTTTCAAATCAATCGACTGATTAATTTTGCGCCTTTGGACAACTATTCAACTCGTTCAGAAAATGAATTAAAGTCGGTTTTAAGACAAGTCGCTCGAGATTCGCGAAAGCAAGAGAAACTGATTATCGATCTACGATTTAACGAAGGCGGCTCAATCAAATTTGCCAATCAAATTGCGGCAGCGATTATCGCAAGTAAGAAAGATATAGCACGAACCACAGGCTCAATGGTTTACGGCCAACAAGTAACCCCCCCAGTTTCATTAGGTGTTGTAGAAGCGCAAAACCGAAACCGCTTTCAACATATTAAGGAGATATGGGTTTTAATTAGTCATCGAACAGCTTCAGCCGCAGAGTATTTAACCCATAACCTACTTGCCGACCAAAGAGTAAAAACATTTGGTGAGCCAAGTAGAGGAACATGGTCGCCCACTTTGGTTAAATCTCTGGCGAATGGCTGGATATTTACGGTGCCCAACTATAGGGTATATGATAGTGACGCTAATGAAAAAGAGGGAGTTAGGATAAATCCGAATGTTGTGAGCAAATCGTCGTTTATAACTATATCAACAAAAAAAGATCCTCAAATTGAAGAAGTGCTTTTTTTGTTGAACCTTTAAAGTCGATTTAATAACATTTGCTTTAAAGTCTATTAAAACGCTCAACATGAATCTGCTCTGCCAGCTAGAATGACTTATCGCATCTAGGAAAATCGCCAAAATGAGGTTTTTAAAGTTAATAATTTTTGTCTGCTGTTCATCAATCGTAGTAGGCTGCGCTCAAGACCAAGCCACTCTCTTTGGCATGATTAAAATGAGCGAAGCAATTTATGACGAAGTTCAACACCAAAAGAAACTTGATAAAATGCCCTCATGCAATAATTTAAGTGGTCAGAAAAAGAGAGATTGTATTAAACAAGCTGGCGAACTTTCGGAATTGATGAAAAAGCATATCAATAACAAAGACAGCGCGGGTGAAAGCAAAGACTCCAACAGCTCTAGCTGATGAGTAGATAGAATAGTTTGGCGCTGCTTGTGTTGTAAATTAGTCATGATATTGTGCCAGTCTATATTTGTTTATTGGATAGAAATATGAACATACAAAGGCTATCGGCTTTTTCAGACGGTGCTAGTGGCGGTAATCCTGCGGGGGTTTTAATTTCCGATTCGCTTCCGAGTGAAGCAGAAATGCAATCCATTGCAGCACAAGTAGGATATTCTGAAACAGCTTTCGCTGCGCCAATTGAAGATGGTTGGCGCGTACGTTATTTCTCACCCGAATCGGAAGTTGCGTTTTGTGGGCACGCAACTATCGCACTAGGTGCTGCACTCGCAAAAGAGCAAGGTCAAGATGTCTACCCGCTTATCTTGAACGAAGCAAAAATAACCGTAGAAGGTTTTGTGGAGAATGATCTCTATTCTGCGGCATTACAGTCTCCAGAAACCACTTCACAATCGACCGATGAAAGCATGTTGTCGGAAGCGCTAAATATATTTGGTTACTCAACCGAAGACTTAAATCAATCAATACCGCCAGCCCGAGCCAATGGTGGCGCAGAGCATCTAATAATTACGCTCAAATCGCGCGCGTTATTGAGTGCAATGAAATACGATCTAGATGAAGGTCGAACTTTTATGCGTAAATTCGATCTTGTGACAATCATGTTGGTCTACTGCGAAAATGAACAACTATTTCATACTAGAAATCCTTTTGCTTCTGGAGGAGTCTATGAAGATCCGGCTACCGGCGCTGCATCCGCGGCATTTGCTGGTTATCTGAGAGATATAAGGTGGCCGCATTCTGGGGAAATAAATATCGTACAGGGTGAAGATATGGGCTCGCGCTCGTTAATAAACGCCAAATTTTCAGATATCCCAGGATCGTCGATTAGAATTTCTGGGGCAGTCAGATTTATTGAGTAATTAGGTAACTCATACCAATCAATCTTAACGACATTAGATCAAGACACCAATAGTTCAAGAAAGACAAAATTAAGTGATTTCTTACCTTCACCTGAGCATATTTCTCATCTATACCATTTAAGATAGAGAGTATTGCTACTTGTATTGTAGGTTATTCATGATATTGTGCCTGTCTATGTTTTGTAGTAAAAGCAGTCATTCAACAGAGCAAGTAATATGACCCTGCTACTCTGGATGAGTCGGAAGAAAGTTAGAATCTGAAAGGTAACAGCTGACTCTCATAACATCGCATTGACTCTAGTATTAATTATTTTTGAAATAAAACAATTAATTATTCGTTAAGACGAAAGTTCGGATACAAAGTGGTTGACGAAGCACACCAGCAAAATAATTACTAATAAAAGGGAAAGGTATGTCTAGAAAGCTATCACAAACAAGAAAAATCACCTATTACCTGGGCATGCTATTGATGTTAATAGGAATAATATTATTTGCATCTGTGTTTGTGACTATTATTTCTGCCATAACAGGTGATCCAGTAGTGGAATCTGATATAGCTTCAAGTTTCGGATGGTCTTTCGCAGGCTTTGCTATTCTTTACATTGGTTCAGTTGTTCGAAGCATAGGCGAGAAAGGTTTATCAGGTTCTGGCATTATTTTAGATCCAGAAAAAGGTAGAGAAGAACTCGAGCCTTTTAGCCGAATGAAAGGTGGCATGTTAAAAGATGCTCTGGAGGAAGCAGAAATTGACCTTGCAAGTAATCCTAAAAGAGTTGTGATGATCAAATGTACCTACTGCAACAAGTTAAATGAAGAAGACTCAAAATTTTGCCAAGAATGTGGTAAAGCGTTCTGATTTAAGAGCTTGTATTTGTCCAGACGAGAAAAGTAAACTGGGAGCTGAATGAATAACTAGAAAGAGCTAAGTCTGTCTAAGAAAATAATTATCGGAGCTGCTATCGTTTTATTGGCAAGTTTTGCGCCTGAATTGATGATTCTAGTCGACGTTGGTGGAATTGAATTGGCGTTTAGTTTTTTAATGTTTTATTTTAAACCGCTTTTAGAAAGACTTAGGATTATAAGAGACAATCTTAAAACAGATTTTAGAATTGTGAAGGAAATTGTTTTAGATAGTGCTCTAGTTAAGCCGAAGATATTTACTGTAAATATTTTATTTTGTACTGTTTTCCTGTTGTTATCTGGACCTGCATTTTTATCATTTAGTTTCTTTTTTCCTTCGTTATTTGTCAGTGGGCTGCATGTTTGAACGAAAACTTTGGAATCTGAGATGTTGAGGGATACAATCAGGTTTGAATGGCTCCGAACAGCACAAACGAGTCAGTCAAAATTACTAAACCTCAACTTTATTCTGTCATCTCGACCGTAGTGGAGAGTTCTCCTACAGACATAGAAGATATCAACTATATCAGTGCTGCCGAAGACTTCGTTATATTTATGCCAAAGGAGTCTTGTTGATCAATGAATTACTTTGTCTATATTCTCACTAACACTCACAATAATGTGTTTTATGTTGGTGTAAGTAATAACTTAGAGAGGAGGCTTTTGAGCATTCAAACGCTAAATACAATAGTTTTTGCCGACGCTACAATCTAAATAAGCTAGTTTATTTTGAGGAATATTTTAGCAGTCTCGATGCTATCCAAAGAGAAAAACAAATTAAGAAGTGGCGAAGAGTAAAGAAAATTAAATTGATAGATGCGGCTAATCCAACTTGGGAGGACTTGCAAAACTTTGGGAGATCTCTCCACTACGGTCGAGATGACGGGTTCTTTTGAATGTCTGGTTTGAGGAAACAACAAGCTCCTCGAAGGTTCGAATTAAGACCAGCAACAATATGGCAAAAGCACTCACACTACTCCAGTAATTGCCTGAAGTAATCACAAATCTCATCATCACTAATTTCATTATGACGGGCACCAATTTGTATTTCTATCATCAGTTGTTCACTACCTGGAAATTTCGTAACCGCATTGAACAACTTAAGCCCCATCGCCTCATTCAATTGCTGCGCTTTGTGATTCAGTGCCTCTTGATCGCCAGATAAAAATATGAAAAAGCCATTGGTAAAGGGTTCAGGAACTTTAAGTTGAGAAAATTCCCTTAAACGCTCAGCGAGTTGTTTCGCTCGTAAAACATAGCTAGGTATATTTTTATGATTATTATCCAAGCCATCTAGTGCACTGATAACGAACGGGAATACGGTATAGGAGTTTCCACCAAATCGAGTTCGCCACTCTTTACACTGCGCAATAAAATCATTCTCACCAGCCAGAATAGCCCCCCCCATCGCACCCAGTCCTTTGTACAAGGAAACATAAACACTGTCGAACAACTCAGCGACTTCACTTTCAGTTTTTTGATAATAATGAACCGACTCCCATAACCTTGCACCATCCATATGCCGATGTACTTTATTCTTCTCGCACCACTGGCTCATTGCGCAAAGTGAATCCCATTCTGGCAACAAGAAGCCTGCTCTTCTTAATGGTAGTTCGATAGAAACAATCGAAGGAGTTTCTTTTAACGACTTGAGTTCATCGAGGCCAAAAGGTTTATCTTTTCCCAGCGATAATCCACTAAAGCCCAATAGCGCCTGATAACTATCTGCTTCGTCATAAGCTAAATGTGAGAGAGGATGAAGTGCAAGTTTATTGCTACCGGTCATTTCTTCAACCGCTTTAAACGCACTAAATTGTGCGACCATGCCTTTAGTAAAAAATAATGCTGATGGCTTACCGAGAATTTTTGCAACTCGCGCTTCTAATTGCTGTACGAGCTCGCCTTCATTGTAATAATCGATTTCATTATTAATATAAGCTGACTTAGCTAATTGCTGCAGCCAATCTTGTTGGCTTTTGTCTGGCATTCCTAAATAACGCATACTCGTATTTTCTATCCGGTAACTATTCAACAATTTAAAAGTAAATCCTAAGCGAATTTACTCTCAATTAATTTGGGCAAACATTCTTTGGCTAAATCTAAAACAGCTCGCACCCTGGCAATTCGATCAGATCCATAGCGATAAGCTAAAAATACTTTAGCCGGACTTGACTGCCAATCTGGAAGCAAATGAATCAAGCTGCCATTTTCCCGGTAGTGTGACACAACAAAACTGGGGATGTAACAAATACCTTGGCCACTAGCAGCAAGTTCCGCCAAAATATTGAAACTTAAGACTGAAGTATTGGCAGAGATAGCAATTTCTTGGGTTTCATCAGTTTTTTTATTTCTAGTGCTCCACACAGGTTTCGTCGTTGAACTCGAAAAACCAAGACAAGGATAATGGGTAACCTCAGCAGGGTGATTAAGCTGCTCAATGTTGGCTAAAGTAGGATTGGCATAAAAACGCCGATGAAACTGCCCGATTTCCTTCGCCACTAAGCGTTCGTCTTTAACGCGGTTGATTCTAAACGCAAAATCAAAAGCCGGATCTTGCATATCTTCGAAGTTGTAGGCTGTTTTCAAAATGATATTAATGTCAGGATACTTTTGTTGAACTAGAGGAATAAAATGCACCAGCACAAATTGCGAAAACTCTGGTGTCGCGGCAATTCTGACAACGCCTTTGGGTAAGTTCTCTTCTAACTCCGCTTCCTGAAAGAGCCTTTCACCTTCCGCTAACATGGACTCTATCCTCGGTAACAAATGCTCACCCTGCTTGGTTAACGAGACTCTTCTTGAATGTCGATTTAGCAGTTTGACATTGAGCCGTTGCTCTAACTTAGTCACCTGGTTGCTCACCGCAGACTTAGCTATGCCAAGCTCAGAAGCCGCGGCAGTAATGCCGCCCTGCTTGACAACCTCAACAAAAGCAATTAACTCTTGAAACCCTATCGTTCTCAAATCCTGAACCATGAGTTCTTAAACCCTGTATTGTTTAGCTTTTAACTACACTGCATACTAACCCTGTTTTTACGAATAACCAACCTTTAGAGGACAAAATAATGGCTAAAAAAATACTTATTACTGGCGCTAGCAGTGGTTTTGGTCAACTAGCTGTTGACGCTTTACTAGCGGAAGGTCACACCATTGTGGCATCTATTCGCGATCCTGAGGGAAGAAACTCAGACATTGCTCAATCACTGAGATCAAAAGGTGTTCACGTTGTAGAAATCGATGTTACTAATGAAGATAGTGTTAATTTGGGTGTCGCTTCAGCGATCGAAGCCGCCGATGGTCTCGATGTTTTAATCAACAATGCTGGCGTTGGCGTAATGGGAATGACAGAAAACTTCACTACTGACGATATGCAAAAATTGTTTGAAATTAACCTATTCGGTGTACAACGTATGACCAGGGCCGTGTTAAAACACTTTCACGAAAAAAAATCCGGATACGTACTGAATGTTTCGAGCATCCTCGGCAGAATGACCATTCCTTTTTACGGTCCTTACAATGCCTCAAAATGGGCATTAGAAGCACTGACCGAAAACTATCGCACAGAGCTTTCCCAGTTTGGCATTGATTTTGGTTTAGTCGAACCAGGTGGCTTCCCAACTTCTTTTATGGATCGATTGATTCGCCCGAGTGATAACAGCCGCGATGAATTATACGGTGATTTTATTCATGCACCTCAGCAATCACAAGAAGGATTTGAACAAGCACTCGCTGAAAATCCTGCTCAAGATCCCAAGTTAGTATCTGAGGCTATTGTAAGCCTGATCAATACACCAGCTGGTGAGCGACCATTTAGAACCGTAGTCGATAAAATGGGGATGGGAGACCACATCGAAGGTTACAACGAGCATTTAGAAAAATTGACCCAAGGGATCTACACCGCTTTCGGCACCGACGGTTTACTTAACCTTAATACGGGCCATAACCAATAAAACTGAAATGATAAAACTCATAGGATAAACACAATGAATATTGGAATAATCGGCTCAGGAATTGTCGCACAAACGCTAGCGGCTGGATTTGAAAAGCACGGGTATCAAGTAAAACTTGGGACTCGTAATCCGGCTCAATTAGATAAATTTGTAACAGACAACCCGAGCATTCAAGTGGGTAGTTTTGCCGACGCGGCGGAGTATGCCGAGTTAGTAGTGCTGGCGGTAAAAGGTAGTGTCGCTGAGTCCGCGCTGGAGATGGCAGGAGCAGAAAATCTATCAGGAAAAACATTAATCGATGCAAACAATCCTATCTCAGACGAACCACCAGTTAATGGCGTCTTGCAATTTTTTACCGAGCAAAATGACTCGCTCATGGAAAGATTGCAAAGTCGTTTTCCCGAAACCAATTTTGTTAAAGCCTTTAGCTCAGTGGGCAGTGCAATGATGGTTAATCCGCAGTACTCACAAGGTCGGCCTAGCATGTTTATTTGCGGCAACAATAACGATGCTAAAAAGCAAGTTGGTAAGATTCTCGATCAGTTCGGATGGGAAATCGAAGACATGGGCTCTGTGGAAGCTGCAAGAGCCATCGAACCACTTTGCATGCTTTGGTGTATCAAAGGGTTTAACCAAAACCATTGGACGCATGCGTTTAAGCTGCTTAATTAAGCAAGGGGGCTGACACCGGTTCTTAGAGTTCAAGAGTTAGCGACAATCCAATCCAGCCCAACCCAACCGCACAATCACTTCATCCCCTCTCCTATCAGGAGAGGGCTAGGAGAGGTTGAGACAATCTAACGAGGAAACGCAACATTAGAAATTGTTAAGTGAGTTTCTATCAGTCTTTGACAATTCTAAAACCAATCGTAGATGACTTGTGGTCCGGCAAAGCTGCGCTTCGAAAAGTCGGAGTAATTTCTTTAGCGCTAGAATTCCATGCCCCACCTCTTAAAACGCGGCGCTTACAATCCGCAAACTCTCGCGCACTACCATTAGAGGGAGCTCCTCGGTAATTGCCGACATAGCAGTCTTGAGTCCACTCCCAAACGTTTCCACTCATATCAAAAACGCCAAAGTCGTTAGGCTTAAATTGTCCCACTGGAGAAGCGCCTGTGCCATCCCAGCTTGAGCCACATTTGGCGCAATTGGCATTATTTCTTCCTATACCATTACCCCAATAGTAAGTGGTTTTTTTATTCGCTTTAGCGACATACTCCCACTCTGCTTCCGTTGGTAAGCGATAACTTTGTCTTGATTGCTGAGACATCCAATCTAGAAAAGCTTTAGCTTCTGTCCAATTCAAGTTAGTGGCTGGCAATCGATTGTTTGCAAACCGGCTGACAGGAAGCTTGCCGGTTAATGCCGCATATTGTCGCATTAATTGGTTTGTCACGGGATATTTACTTATTTTAAGCGCGCCAATGGATACTTTTCTAACCGGCCGCGTATCAACTGAACCGGCCTTAGCAATCCCCATGTCATATCGGCCAGCTGGAATGGAGACAAAATCTGCGTCGACTATCGATTGAAAGGTTGAAAAGGCTTGTGCATTGCTCGCCTTAGCCGATCCTTGAATCGCAGTTAACTGCTGATCATACAAAGCCGCTAATGGTTGATAATATTGCTCCACTAATTTCGCAATATTTTGTTCTGCCTCCAATTCTGCAAGCTTGCTTTGTAACGCATCTTGCTCGACTAAAAAAGCTTCTTCATTCGGAATGTAACTTGCCTTATCGATTTGCAACTTCTTTGCTTTGACATCGATTTTCAAAGCCGCAAATTTTTCTAACCTATCCGCAGAATTTTTTGCAACTAGCAATTTGTTACGAATCGGCGTCAATAAGTTAACCGCATCTTCAAAATCCTTTGAAGTAATCATCGAGTTGGCAACCACAATCTCTGAACCAGCATTTAGCGAATACGCTTCGGAGAACACCAATGTATTAAAAATAAATAACTGCTCTTCCAGGATGTCGACTTGTTGCTGCGCCTCGACTTTTTCAGCTCGAGAATAACGATCACTTCTAGCGACTCGTCTTAGTAGATCATCGGCACGTGTTTTCTTTTGAGTCAAGGTGTTTTTAAAGCTGGCTAATTGACCGGTGAGTTGCTTAGCTTCCGCAAGATATTTAACTGCCAACAATTGATAATCAACACTCTCATCGACGATTGAAGTCTTGGTCTCTTCGTAAAATTTAAAAACAGATTGGTAAAAAATTCCAGCCAAGATAATTAATGACACTGGAACCCAAAAGTAAGGCTTAACCACAACTTTTTTGATTGGACTCTCATAAGCGGCCTCTAAATCACTTACAAATTCTTCGATCGAAGCATAGCGTCGCGTTGGATTGTTATTCAGCGCTTTTTGAAAACACGCTTGTGCTTTTCCTGGTAACGCACCATCTTTTAGTGCATCTTGCAGCGAAGCATCACTCAATCGTCGCGCTAGCAGTAACTCTAGTAGAATCACAGATAGACTATAGCTATCCGATCGTTTATTGCCTAATCCCGATCGTTTAGATTCTGGTGCCCGATAATGACTATTGGCTTTGTCGGTTTTCGTTAGTGATTCAAGCCAGCTATCGGAAAACAGAGGCTCAGATTGATTGGATACAGAAAGTGTCTCTAAGCTAATGTTAAAGTGTGACTGGTCGCCAAAAGCATACTCCAGCTCTTTAGCGGCTTGTTTAACCCAATTGAAAATCTCTGTCCTAGATTTATCCTCGAAGAATCGAAGCACAGGTTCTACTTGGTAGTTTTTGGTCGCATACCAGACACCATTTTCTTCGACGGAGTAATCGATAATTTCCTCGACGAAGTGCGAATGTAGACTACTTAAAAACAACATACGCTGGTCAACTTTATCTTGTTCACTTTTAGATAGTTGACGCTCGTATAGTTTTATCGTCACCAGCTCCCCGGTCTCTGCCATTTTTCCATTTAAGATTTGGTATTGCTTGTTTTTGCTGACTCGCTCGACTGAGTCAAACCGTGACTTTATTTGAGCTATAATCGGATCATCATGGCTTTCTTTGACAAAAGCCTCACTCATCGGCAAGTCTTCGGATTCGACCTCAATGTCATTGGCTAGGTGCCTTTGAAGTAGCGCTTTCGCTTCATCCAGCTGAGTTAAGTTATTAGCAAATTTAGGTTTTAGTGCGTCAGGTGCACTTTCTAACCTGCTGGTTAATTTTTCTCTGGTTGTTTCATATGATGCATCAAGTTCAGTTTCGGAAAATGAGCTTGATAAGCCGAGCAATTCGATAGCATCGGATAATTTCATCATTATTTTAGTCCTAGTTTCTCGTCAACTTGTCTTAAAGCTACTTCTAAATTTTTCTCACCTTCAATTAATTTAGTAAGTTCAATATTTAAATCGGAAAAGCGCTTTATTTCTGTTTTTAACATTTGTTTTTTGTTTTTGTTTCTGGATTTTGCTTCGTGAAGCTCAGCTTTTAGTTTGTCTACGGTTCCTTTTTGCCAATTATCAAACTGTTGGCGATATTTACGCATCAACTGTGATACGCTTTCTGAGATTTGCTTCACTCGACAACGCTCTATTTCAGTGACCGCTCGCATATATTCAGAGTGAAGTTGATCACGAGCTTTATCCAATTCTTTACCAAGCTTAAACTCATCATCTTTTTTCCATGTAAAATAGGTATAAATCGTACCACCTATAAATAACAAGATAAAAAACACACTCATAAAAGCGTAATTCCGATAATTAAACCCAAGCATTCCGCCAAATATGGAGAACATCATTAATACCATGAACATGGCTCGACGCCCTTCTCCCAAACGCTTTAGCAATCCCCTTTTGGGTATTTCTCCTTTGTAGCGGATCTTGAACTCCAAATGGTCATCTAAATTCGAAATCCCTGCACTTAAAAAATCAGCGGTAAAAATATCCGTTGATTTTTTTTCGTTTAAACCATCGAATTTTTGGTTGATTTCAGTAAGCTCCTCTTCAAGCTTATCGAGCAGCTTTTGATTATCGGATTTAAACTGTGCGGATATCCGTTGCTTTAGACCTTCGGCAATACTAGATAAAGCATCTTGCGCAATAGTCAGCCGGAAGACATTATGTACCTGTTCTTTCTCTATATCGTTGACTTGCAGGTTCTCTAGTTCTGTTTCAACCATATAATAGAAGGCTCCTTTGCCAACTAATGAGGCCTTCGACTCTTCCTGTTGCTGTTTATTAAAACGCTCCAGCGTATCACTTAATAAGTCTAATGCTTCTCTATTATTCTCAATATTCGCCGTTAAATTAGGATCATTTTCAATCAATGTGAGGGTAAAATCATCGGCTGCCTCGCAGCAATCCAAGTAGTGTAATTTAGCTTCAACTTGTGCCTGGACCAATGACGCCGTATGAGTAAATTGATTAAAAAGATTAGACTGGATAACTTGGCCACGAATCGGTGAATCAGCACTTTCAAATAATTTTGGTCTGTCAGTGAAATCAAGTTTACAGGGTGGCAATGCTTTTAGTTGGCTAGGCACCGGTTCTTGATGCCAATATGGGCCACTGGGATCCAGAGGGATTTTTGGTAAGGCGCAAATTTGCAAGTAATCAACTTGTTTTAATATTTGCAGTAACGTTGCTCTATTTTCTGGTGACAATTTATAGTTGATCGCAGCAGCAACTACGGCAACATTAGTCTTGTCTACCAGACGATTAAATTCGATTAGATCAAGTTCTAGTAGTTTACTCAGATCAGCAAACTTAAAAAAGTTAGCCGCTAATCCTTCTAATTGATCGACTTCGATTTCAAGCTGCGTGATTGCTTTCAGTGACTGATAATTCTCAGACAAGTGGGTGATTAATTCTTGATGGCTAGAAAAGTTTTTCGAGTGACTCGCATTGGCTATACGATTTCTCCCACAATTTATTTTGAGCGATGAGCAATTGAGCTCTGGCGGAAATTTAGGTAGAAAAGCATTAATAAAATAATGCCTACTATCTGAATCAAAAGTGATGACGATCGCAGGAAGAACTTTATCGGTAGCAAAGTCATAAATTTTTCCAACTTGATCGTAAAGCGGGGTTTTCGCTTTCGCTTCTTCAAGTATGGTAGTTATCTTAGCTAACTCTCCAAGCGTTCCCTCAATATGTTGCGCAATGGACATTATTATTATGTTCTCCCATTAACTATATTTAGAGCTATCTGCTGCAGACCGTGCTTCTGATGCCGCTTGTTTTGCTTCTGCGACAGCATCTTGCGCTTCTCTTTTGAGATCTTCGATGGCATCTTTAAGGGTTTCCGCTTCACCTTTAAGATCGGCGACTTCGCCTTTTAACCTTTCAGATTCGTCTTTCAATCCTTGAGTTTCATCTTTAAGTTTGCCAGTCTCATCTTTTAATCCAGAAGTTTCATCTTTCAACGCCGCAGTTTCAGTTTTTAAGCCTGAAGTTTCATCTTTAAGTGATGCGGTTTCGGTTTTTAATACATCAGTTTCATCCTTGATTGATTCTGTTTCTGAGTTCAGCATTTCTGTATCAACCATTAGACCTTCTGTTTTTCCTTTTAGAAGGTCTGTTTCTTGTTGAGCTTCATTAGTAAGATTTTTCTTATCATCAGTATCCGCTAGGTTATCGGTTACTTCATCTTTCATACCTAATGTCTCATCTAAAGCTGCCATAACTTTAGTTGAACCGTCCATAGCCAAATCACTATGGTCAAGTGCTATCGAAGAACTCGTCTCAGCCGTTTGCATAAAACCTTGCGCGTTTGCGCTAGATATCTCTGATTCCGAAGCATTCTTTTGCGATGACTCTTTTGCCGTTAAAGATTCTTTTTCTGACTCTTGAGCAAGTTCGGCAAAATTCTTCGCTTCGTCTTCTTTGGTTTGCGCGGTATCCGCTGAAGCTATGGCTTCATCTTCTTTCGTCTTAGCCGTATCAGCAGAGACTATCGTTTCATCTTCCTTAGTCTTCGCTGTATCTGCCGAAGCAACCGATTCTTCTTCACTCGTTTTCGCAGTGTCAGCTGAAGCGATAGCTTCATCTTCTTTTGTCTTTGCGGTATCGGCTGAAACGACAGCTTCATCTTCTTTGGTTTTCGCCGTATCTGCCGAGACAATGGCCTCGTCTTCTTTCGTCTTAGCCGTATCCGCTGAGACTACTGCTTCGTCTTCCTTGGTTTTCGCCGTATCGGCTGAAACGACAGCTTCGTCTTCTTTGGTCTTAGCCGTATCTGCCGAGACGATGGCTTCGTCTTCTTTGGTCTTAGCCGTATCAGCCGAGACAATCGCTTCGTCTTCTTTGGTCTTAGCCGTATCCGCCGAGACAATGGCTTCGTCTTCTTTAGTCTTAGCCGTATCTGCCGAGACAATGGCTTCGTCTTCTTTGGTCTTAGCCGTATCCGCCGAGACAATGGCTTCGTCTTCTTTGGTCTTAGCCGTATCCGCCGCGACAATGGCTTCGTCTTCTTTGGTCTTTGCGGTATCCGCCGAGACAATGGCTTCGTCTTCTTTAGTCTTAGCTGTATCCGCCGCGACAATGGCTTCGTCTTCTTTGGTCTTTGCGGTATCCGCTGAGACAATGGCTTCGTCTTCTTTAGTTTTTGCGGTATCAGCAGAAGCTACCGCCTCGTCTTCTTTAGCTTTCGCGGTATCTGCAGAAGCAACCGCCTCATCCTGTTTCGTTTTTGCTGAATCGGCTGAGGTAATCGCTTCGTCTTCTTTTGCCTTCGCGGTATCTGCTGAAGCAACCGCCTCATCCTGTTTCGTTTTTGCTGAATCGGCTGAGGTAATCGCTTCGTCTTCTTTTGCCTTCGCGGTATCTGCTGAAGCAACCGCCTCATCCTGTTTCGTTTTTGCTGAATCGGCTGAGGTAATCGCTTCGTCTTCTTTTGCCTTCGCGGTATCTGCAGAAGCAACCGCCTCATCCTGTTTTGTTTTTGCTGAATCGGCTGAGGTAATCGCTTCGTCTTCTTTTGCCTTCGCGGTATCTGCTGAAGCAACCGCCTCATCCTGTTTTGTTTTTGCTGAGTCGGCTGAGGTAATCGCTTCGTCTTCTTTTGCTTTCGCGGTATCTGCTGAAGCAATCGTCTCTTCCTGTTTCGTTTTCGCTGAGTCGGCTGAGGTAACTGCCTCGTCTTCTTTTGCTTTTGCCAAATCCGCTGAAGCTGTGGCTTCATCTTGTTTCGTCTTAGCAGCATCAGCTGAAGTTACCGATTCATCTTCTTTTGCTTTAGCATTATCTGCCGAAGCAATGGCTTCACTCTCTTTAGCCTTTGCATTATCTGCAGCAGTGACGGCATCTTCAGATCGTGATACATTTTCATTAAGCTTTTGTTGGCTTTCTTGCGACTCAGCCAAAGTCGTATTTATTTTTTGATCGAACTCGTTTTTTTGGCTATTTAAACCGGAAACTTGTGATTCAGCATCCTGCTCTGACTGTTTGATTTTTTCCAATGAAGCATTGGCATCGTTTTCATATTTCTCTAAATTTTCGTTTTTAAAGTCTTGGTACTCTTGGCTATTCATATAGCGTTCGTTGTCAGCAGCACTGGCTTGGCGCGCCGCCTCATCCATGCTTGAGTCAGTGCTGGCCAATCGAGCATCAGTTCCATGTTTTTCAATCCAGTTTTTATGGTGCTCCATTCCTTCTTCAGAAAGGTTCATCTTTGTCTCTGCATCCATCGCCAATGGCGCTGCAACAGGCTCGCTTTGCTCGGTTGGACTTTGCATAGGGTAATCATTCGGGTTTGAATCTTTTGGCAATGGCCGGATGGATTGCTGAGTTTCTCTCTCAGCAGTGTTACGGAAATTTTCATCCGCTCTTTTTGCATCCTCTCTGAGTTCAGCTTCTCGTTGCGGCGAAATTGATTTAACCTCAGGATCATTGGCTAGCTGCTCAACGATTTTATTTGTTCTTTCATCATTACCCGATTCAAGGTCTTGTTTAGTTCGCTGAAAATCGGTTTGTCCTCGTAATTGCTGAGATTTATCATCTAACTTTTGACTGACCTCCGCATCTTTTTCTTTTTGTTTATCAATCTGCTGAGTTTGTTGTTCACGATAATTTTCATTGTCACGAATATTATTCACTGAGTCTTTGATATTCATTGTATTGTTAGTCAATGACATAGCATCTTTCGCTGTATCATTACCGGTCGAATCAATACCTATCTGCATCATTTCACGATTATATTTCTCGTCGGATATTTCCCCACTTTGTTTTTGTTGGTTTAATTTTGCTGTCCGCAGACTCATCTCTAATGGTTTATTTTCGCTGAGTTTTGCAGTTGCAATCGCTTTATCTAAAGGATCATCCGAAGTAGCCAGTTCAGCGGCATCTTTTCCTTTACTAATAACTTTATCGGCCGCGTCTCCAGCAGGCCCAGCAGCATTTTTCGCTACAGTATAAATTCCATCAGTAACATTCTTCGTTATTTCCAATCCTTCCTTGGTGTTGTCTAAGTTTAAATCGCGATCCAAATCAGACTGAGTCTGATTCAAAAATGTCGAATCTCCTACAGTGTCCGAGTCTTTGGCTAACTTATCTGCCCGATCATCGACAGCTCTTATCGCTTCATTTGAGTACTGGTCTTGGGATAGTTTTGCCGTTATTAGGTAATCATTAACTAACTGACGATCTTCAGGCGAAAGATGAGAGACATCGACCTGGCCATTTCGACATAGATTAAATAGCTCTTGGCCACGATTAAATTCACTAGAGTTTGAATAAGTATTACCAGCCACATTAGACTCCTAGTTTTTATAGAAACTAAATAAACCCAATTGATTCAATATTTAGTTCGGTATCTAACTTTTTGTTGTTTTCGACATTAGCAATGCCAGATAGCTTAACTTGCTTTTCTTTTTCAATCGCTTCAACTTTTATTATTCCATCTCGTCCATAGGTGATCTCAAAGTCTATGGGAACATTGTCCTGTTCATTCGCAAAAGGGCCAAAAGAAAAAACACCCAATCGCTCCGCATCCTCTTTGCCTTGTTTGGCTTGAAGCAATTCGATCGACATTTTTTCTTGATGCCTCCGGTTCGTATAAAAGGTTTTCGACACAGTCGTTGGAAGCGGCGTATTCCGTTCAATTAAAAATTCAATGTCAGTTTCTTTTGTTTCAGGATTGTAAGTGCTTAGACCGAGGTAGTTAGAAGCAATTTGCTGTTTTAATTCAAATTGTTGTCCACTTTCAGAGTGAGCACCGTTCGCTAATATTGCTGCACCAAAAGCAATCGCTTCGTGAGGCTGATATAAGATTAATGACTCTTTGTCTTTACCGGTTAGCTTGTGCAGCTTGTCAGTTACTGCTTGCAATTGTGACGAACCACCGACTAAGAGAATTGAGTCAATCTGTTGCCAATTCAAACCGGCATCTTGAACGCATTTATGAGAAAGCTCCATGGTTTGATCAAGTAGAGGGTAAACGAGTTTACTTAAATGCTGATAGGTAAAACATACATCAAGAACATTACCATCGATTAATAAACTTTGTCTGATAGTCGGCATTTTTCGAGTAGACAATTTCGCTTTTGACTCCTCTGCAAACTGCCTTAAGACCTCAAGAGCACCGGTCGAAAACCGAGAGGTACCAAAGGTTGCTTTATATAATTGGATGAGCTCATTAACAATTAACTCATCGAAATATTTACCACCGATAGTTTTTGAACCGATCGTAGAGAGTGTGTATAGTCCGTCTGCCGACGAGTGGATCACTGTCGCATCGAAGGTTCCACCGCCTAAATCATAAACAAAAATAGTCTGTTCTTTTTGATCGGAACTAAAGCAATAACTCGCCGCAGCTGCGACCGGTTCTTCAACCAATTCTACTTTTGAAAAGCCAGCCATTTTTGACGCTGCTTGAGTCGCTAATCTTTGACTACTATCAAAATTCGCGGGGATAGCCACTAACGCTTCAGATATTTGCGTACCTAATTTTAACTCTGCATCTTTTTTGACTTTCTTCAATAACAGGCTAGATATTGCTTCGGGTGTCCAATTACTCTGATCAGTGTGAGTAAATACAGAACGATCTTGCCCCATAGAAAGCTTTATATTTCGCGTAACAGAGAGTTGATTGTTTGCAGCAAGAATACGTTCGAGAGACTCCCCTGCAACGCAAGCGTTTGCAGAGACATGGACTACACTCGGTGTAATGTAAACATCGCTAAAACGCGGATCGGGGATTAGCTCCGGCGTATTGTTATTGTTCACATAAGCTGCAAGTGTATTGGTGGTGCCTAAATCAATACCCAACCGATACATTGATACTACCCTTATTAGAATTATTTTCTCTTCTAAAACATATAGCGGAACGACTGTACCGATGTTTTAAAAACTCAAAAGCCAGTCGTATAACTGGCTCTTGGATTACTGATGAGACTCATCCGCTACCAAATCGCGGATAGCTTTTGCATAGTCTCGTAAGCTAACTGGCGACCAACGTCTGTCGGTGTGCCTATTTGTCTTTGTGGTGTGACTTTTCTAAAACCTTCAGCAGCAGCAACCCATTTCGCTTTGGCGTTTGGATCCATTGGGTTGTTACCATCCGATTTAAACATCGCGACCACTTGCCCATTACTAACCGCTTTCACTGTCACCATAAAGCTCCAACCGGTATCTGCCGACGAATCTGGCGTTAGAAGAATTTCAGCTAAATAGTCAGCATAACCGATCAACGCATCCGTTTCGATCTTCTGAAAATCAGAAATAAGTTCGGTGCCCGCTTCACGCGAGTTATCTCTTTGCACCAAACGCATAATAGCTTGGCGATCAATAATAGCGACTTTCTTAGTTAAAAAAGGCTCCACATAACCACTGGAAAACTCAAAAGAATTTGATTCGTTCATTCCCGATCGACGCTGTTTCGGCGCTTTTCTTTCAATGTACTCTGCTGCAACAATTTTCTGCCCACCGACCACATTTCTCTCATAAGCGGGATCATCGCCACCTTGAGGTTCAAACTTATCTTGCGCTTTTACCGCTTGTTCGCCAGTGATACTTCGACGAAAAATCGCATCCCATTCGCTCAATTGATCATCAAATTTACGGTTCCAAAATATCGCGATTTTAGGCGTACCAGCCCTTTCATAAGCTATTGAAAACTCAGTACCAATCACCGACCGAACTTCGTCGACTGATGGCATCTTTACATCTTTTTGGTTTTTAGGTTGCACCATCATTGGGGCACCACCGGGAAGCTCCGCAGCAGTGACAGAGAAACAGGATGAAAACATGGTGGCAGCGAGCAGACTTTTGATCAGAAATGTTTTAGAAGGCATTATCGTACCTCCCGTACTTCCACCACGTAATAAACACTATCCGGATTAGTACCAAACTCTTTATAAGTTCCTATAGCATTTTTCGGGATCGATATTTTTCGCCAAGCTGATTGTGGCTCCGAAGGGATTTGTTGTGCATCAAAAAACTGCACGCGTGCTTCGAGGAAATAGTCATAGTCGGTATAGTTTCTAAGCAGTGTCCAAACTTCAGGGTTGCCGATGCGGTTCATTCGAATACCTTCGGACTCAACACCAATACGAATATATTTTTTGGTTGTCGTTTTTTTTGACCAACGACGTTTTTTCTCTTTCGTTCTCTGCAAACTAAAGTCAATAAACTTGACTGTATTCATACCCGTTGGCGCGTCACGCTCAACATAGTCTCGACCATTAACTTTGACCTCATCAGCGGATAAGGATGTCATGGCGGTTACACAAACCGCCACGAAAAGCATTAAAATTTTTTTCAGCATAACAACTCCTGAACTTACAATTTTGAACGAACGCGACTAGGCGCCCAAACAATCCCGACCTGTTTATTATCAAAAACCGTAATAGGGTTTACTTTAGGTAACTGTACGGGCTGCTTGTTAATATCCATAAAACTGACATCGATATTAACGTTACTTGGATCAACTTTTGTCGTAGCAAAACTCACCACATCGGGTAGAGACGACCAATACCGAGTATCAGCTTCGGACTCAACATTACTCGACAAAGCGAGTGAAACAACGGATAAAGCGGCAAATGCTCCTGCGACATTATGAGCGCCACCGCTCCCCGTTAATGCACTGTAGTGAACAGCAGATTCGGAGATTTGCGCGGTCGAGGTCGCAATGTTGCCAGAGGTTTTCCTGAAATTAGCTTTACCTTTCACGATACCATCGATAGGACGACCACCGCGAGTGGTCGCTTGATAGTAAACATCTTCGGTTGGAATCGCTTCGATTGGTTTTCCATTAACCGTAAAACTGGCATACTTGTCATTAAACTTTTTGCCGCGTCTGAAAACGAGCTCCCAATGACCGACACCATCAGCGAGTTTTCTTGGACCTTTGCCTGTCTCGGCTATCAGCAATAGATTATCGTCCGGGTTCGGACGAACAAAATCAGGGCGAATTCTTTCGACTTCTTGATAAGCCTGCTCAGCAAGATTAGTCGAGCCCATTTTTTGAGCGCTCCAAGCACTCAAAAACATCAACGAGGCAAAATCGCTTCGGTTTTGCTCCTCTTCGGCAAACGCATCTTGAATAATGCCGCCTTCAAATGATGCTCTCGCATTACCATAATCACCCCGCATTAAATACAGTAAACCGCGATAATAGTAGGCCATGGAACGTTCATAAGGCTCGCCTTTAAAATCTTTACGGCCTTCTTTATGCCATAAGGATCTTGCCTCTAATGCGAACTTATCATCGGTGTATATGGTTTCGATGCCCGATAACGCTTGGTCAAACGCTTGCTCAGCAATATCAAGTTCATTGAGGTACATGGCTGCCACCCCCAACTCCATACTATGCAGAACTGCGTTGTGACGCCCAGAACGTTTAAGCTTGACATAATAGGGACGAAGCGGTGCTGGCTTATCCGCAAACTCACCAAGTTCGTTCGCCGATATTGGATTGACTCGTTGAATGCCGGGACCACCGCACGCCATGATCGACAATGCGACAGTCAATGCTGCCGCAATATTCATGATTAACAACTTCATAAGAAATGCCTAGCGATAAATAATATTATCTTGGGCTGTTTTCTTGAAGTCGTACATACCACCCCATATACCAAATCCAGCTTCGGCATCCGTCATCTCAAAGATAATCTGTGTGAAGCGACTGGTCTCTCCTGAATTGGAGTCAACAGCGTTTTGTGAAGTAATTCGACCGCTTAAAAAGAAATCAACCCCTGCCATGGCTTGAGTCTTACGAATCGTACCGCCATCGGTCATTCCCGTTCGTTTGAGTTCTCGCTCCTTAGCAATTCGTCCGGCCACGTGATTATTAATAAAAATCAAACGACCACGTGCGGCACGGTTTAGTTGAATACGTAACCGGTCGGTAAGCATATTGAGGTTAATACGATTCATTGACTCGTTAACAAAACTTTCCGCATCGATAACAATTCGTGGCGGCGTATCCCGCCCCATGAGCATTTCGTTTTGCAACATGTCACGCATCATCTGGTCAGTCATACTGACGATATCTTGTGACTCGATGCCAACACCAGCAACTCGACCCGTTGTACCTGCATCTTCATAGACAGTCGAACGTCCTCGCTCATTCTCATAATTCACTGATGAACCGCCGCCACAGCCAATTAATGTCACGAACGAAGCCGCCAAAAATGTTTGGATAATGTTTTTCATGGTATGTCCCTTATTCAACAAAACTAATACTGAGGTTGCTTAACTGGCGCAGAGCGGATATACGACCAGTAAGACTCTTTCAAGTCAGGATAAATAGCCTGAGTTGCAGTGAGAACTTCAGCATAATGCTTGTTTGATGAATGGTTCGCATACATCCAAATAGCCATATCTCGAAGAGAATTGAAGGATAAATCACTGGTTTCTTTGATATATTCCCATCCACCTGATGCTTGGATAGCAATCTCTCGCCCAGCGGCATTGCCAACTTCCGAACCCAGCATACTGCCAAAGAAAGGAATGTTTTCAGCTAACTTCTGTCCGGCATAAGCACCAGCGGCAGAACCAACTGCTGCGCCAGTCTCTGCAGACTGCGCTTTGTCGACCCACTTCGCGGTAACACCATCAGATGTAAATGGACTGAGAAACTCGCCACCATTGCCTTCAATTGGCTGCGGTGCTAGCACTTGCATCGGTGCTGGTGGTGGTGGTGGAACATACATTTCGCCGCATCCCATAAGCCCCAAGAATGCGACAGCTAACAGATATTGAGGTAGCGTTTTGATAATCTTAGACATTTTTTATTACTCCATCTTTTTTGTTTGTCTGATTTAGGATTATTTTTGTGATCAGAATTTAGTCAATTAAGCGTAGCAGTATGTTTTTCTTTATGCAAATTGTGCACAAAATCACACTATGGAGCAGTAAAAGTGTCGATTGGGTCTTTTTCGGGCCACTAAAAGGGATGAAATATTGTGAAGATACAATGAGTTACTCGTCTAGATAAATCTTGGTAAAAGTCAAAATAACCACTGTTATAACAATTAGTTTTATTTATCTGACGCTTTCTTTTTTTTGGGTATTGACAAGTGTCTATATCATGTGGCTGCATTTCTTGTTGTAATGCAACAATAGTTCTTGTTACACTCGACGAGCAAAATACAAAAATTAAACAGCAAAATAATAATACTGCCTCAAGCTTTCAGCGCTGTTTCCTGACAGTAGGTAGGCCACAATAATAAGGATCAAATACCATGTCTGAAACACGAGTTATCAAGAAGTACCCCAACCGACGACTTTACGATACAAAAATAAGCAGTTACATAACTCTCAACGATATTAAAGACTTGGTGATGTCTTACAGTGATTTTCAGGTTATTGACGCGAAGACAGGTGACGACTTAACGCGTTGTACACTGATGCAAATCATTTCAGAAGAAGAAACCAATGGTCAGCCGCTACTAACATCTGAAATTCTCAAAGAGTTTGTGCGTTTTTATGGTGATTCAATGCAAGCGATGATGAGCCGTTTTTTAGAGCACAGCATTAAACACTTCATGCAACGACGGGCAGGTCTAAAAAGCCCACTGAATACGATTTTAGGGGCCAATCCTGTATCCCTGATGCAAAGTATTGCGGAGCAGAATATGGATTCTTGGTCTAAATCAAGCAGCAGTAAAAGCAAGAGCGCGCTTTAATATTCCAAATAGACATTCACTCCTTTTCTTACTAAACACTTGTTTGAGAATTAAAACCGTGAAATCACCACATCGACTATCTGGCCAACCAAAGGCCAGTAGTTGGAGTTTATCAGAACAATAACGATTGTCAGTACAATCGCCCAAGCTAACCCGGCTTTCATCGCCGTAACCACTTCAGTTTTATTTTCGCGAATTTGTTTAACTAGACTCTGACTATAGTTCCAGGCAACAATTGAAAAAATCGTGATCATACCAATCACGAACAGTAAAAAGTTTCGCGCATCATCATCTAAAGTCACAGCAGCACCGACTAAAATGCCCGGGGTTAAATATACGGGTGCCCAAATAATCCCAGAAATTATATTAACCCAAAAGAATGTTTTTTGTGGCATTTCTGATATCCCAGCCAACAATGGAACAACCGCACGTGTCGGACCAAAAAAGCGCCCCAAAAACACACCACTGATTCCGTGTTTGGCAAAAAACTCATGACTCTTATCAATGATTTTTTGATGCTTGGCAACGAACCGCCAACGCAATACTTTTTCGTGATAATGGTAACCCACCAAGAAACTTAAATATTCACCGATAACAGCCCCCAAGTACGCGGCGATTACCACGGAATAAAAATCCAACACGTCAGCGCCAACCAAAGTTCCGACACCAACTAGTAACAACCAACCAGGGATCAATAAACCAACAATGGCAACCGATTCCATAAAGGCGATGATAAAAATGATGAGTGCCGCCCACTGCGCATTTTGTTCAATAAAAGTTAGGATAGATTCATTCATTTTATTTAGCTGCTTTAACTCAATTAATTTTGTTCACTGGTTTTTGGCCTACAGGTTTTTGACCTATAGTTTTTTGACCTATAGTTTTTTGACCTACGGGGTTTTGACCTACCTTATTGAGATTGAATCTGTTCACGCTAAATAGGCACCAACTAAAACGATGCTGATAAATCCGATGGTAATCAAAGTGAAGTAACAGACACCTAATAGGCTACCTTTTAAAAGCGTCATGCCCCAACCTTGTTTGTAAACTCGCTTCATGGATAAGTATATATACGCAATAATCCATACCGACAGAACAACGCTTAGTAGCGCACACAATTCTGCAAATAACTTGACTAACAAGTGATCACTTTGTGAAAAATTTTCACTAAAAAACTCAAATCCTACATCAAGCATGAGTGCAACATAAATAAAGCTGTGATTGTGAATCAGGAATATTAAATGCTCAATATAAAAACGATTAGAAAACAGATAAAACACCTTTAAAAATATTGCAAATATAGGCAATAAAATGAACATCATATAAGGCAAAAGTTCGAATACTTGCTTGACGAGAGGCTCAGGATCTTTCTTCCAAGTTTCCCATTTAATCTGAATCGTATTAGCGTAGTCTTTTAAAAATCCCTCTTTTTCAAATTCAGCGCCCTGAAACTTTATTTCCTCGCCCTCGATCTGAATACCAAAGTCTTGACTTTTCACCGCTTCATCCTCATCACTTTTTTTATCTTTAAGCGATTGCTGAGGGATTGATTCTGATACACCACCGCTCACTTCATGGTTAGACAATAATTGGTCCTGCCTATCGGAGTCAGTGTCAGCCGTCTTAGCCTGAGGTAAATCAGTTGTCAGCTTTTTTTGATTAGGTAGGCTCTGCTTTAGGTCATTTTGTTCGGTGACTTGAGTAATTCCATTTTGACTGGAAACGAACGGCTTAGTATCGGTATTAAACTGAAGTAACAAGATAAATAAGACGCTGGTAATTAAATAAAGTCTAATCGGTAGCACATAATAAAAACGTTTGTCTCTAATGTAGTCATTAGTAATTTTTCCCGGTTGAAACAACAAAGGAAAAATCGTGTGGCGCAATCGCGAATCGTAACCGATAACGTCATCGAGAATTTCTTTAAATAAAGCACCGAAATACTTAATCATACTCCTCGATGACTGCCCGCAGATATGACAATATGGCCCATTGAGACTGACGCCACAATTGCTGCAATTTTCTCGATGCGGCGACTGATAAGTTTCGTCTGGGTATTTGTGCTTTTGCGCGATCAATCTGTGGCGAC
This sequence comes from Aliikangiella marina, assembly GCF_007004765.1. Classification (GTDB taxonomy): domain Bacteria; phylum Pseudomonadota; class Gammaproteobacteria; order Enterobacterales; family Kangiellaceae; genus Aliikangiella; species Aliikangiella marina. The sequence continues at coordinate 246,896 of NZ_VIKR01000002.1, read as the reverse complement.
TTGATTCGGGATTAGATGGTTCTGACACAATATCATTATTGAATTTATGGTATTCCGCTCATCATACTTGATAGCGAGACGGGGAACAATTAGGTTATCGGCTTTAGGATATAGACGAGACTTTATCAAGCCTAGAACAGTGCAATGCTCTAGGCTTAATGTACAATTCGATTTGAAAACTGATCACCACACCAAGTGACAATCTAACCAAGCTTAATCCTCAACTTGATTGTGTTAAGCATCAATGAATACGTTTGGAGAAACTTTGAATTTCTTGGCTAACTCTTTTACATGTCTCAAGGTAAGCGTTCGTTTGCCACTTAAGATTTCAGATACTACGCCTTGGCTGCCTACTTCCTTCAGTTCAGATTGTTTAATTCCATGTAATTTGATCAGGTAACGAAGCGCCAATAATGCACCACCTTGCTCTTCCAGAACTTTGGTATTTTCATACTCTTGAGCAGCTCGGGTCATCGCTTTAATTAAGCCAGATAAAGGACTGTTGGGTCTGTTTTCAACCAAAGTCATTGCATCTCTTAAATTCGCTAATAACGTTTCATAATCTTCAGGTGTTTTTGGTGTATCAACTACTGGCGCTACCATGCCCCAATGTTGTACTGCTTTTTCTAGTGCCTCTTGCATCCCTTATCCTCCTAGTGGCTACCAGGCTTAATTTCTTCGATTAATGCAACTTGTGACTCAAAGTTGATTAAGGTGTGAATTAACAACGTCGTTTCCGGGACCGGAAATTTGAACTCATGATTAAAACCACGGACATCACCAAATGTTGACCTCAACTCTTGCTCATTCTTAAAATCGCCTTGACTAACAATTTGATACCAGCCCATCAAATGATTCTGCGCAGCTGGATATCGCTGTTGTGCTTCTTTAATGCGATCAATTGCAACAACCTTCACTTATACCCTCCTTAGCGTGATTTTTTTCCAAGAATAAAAACCACTGTCTGCAAAACTCTAACAACTCGATTAGTTATTAAATAACATATTTTTATGTCAATATTCTTATAATGATATAGGGTATCAAAATAGCTCAGTCTACACTAGCTATCAATCGACCCTGTCGCAAATTCAACAAGACTTTTTCATTATAGAGCATATCTCTCAGTTAGATTAACCGTTTCGTGAATATTATCGATTATTTTTCAGCCAAATAACTCGCTCTTAAAGTGAATGTTTACTTCGACCAAGGCAACCACTAAACTGGGCCTTTATCAATAATAAGAACTTCATATGTTTCCATACGCCTATCAATCTAGCTCAATCACCATAGGGACTTATGGTGTAATGTTAGCAATCGCTTACTTAACCGGACGTCATCTTTATATAAAACGCTTAGAAACAGTAACCTCCAAGCCTATTAATACGGAATTACTGATTATTTTGCTTCTCGTGTTCGGTGTTGTTGGGGCAAAAATAATGTTCGTCCTCAAGAATCCAGAAAGAGCGTCTTTCAGCGATTGGAGTAGTTTAACTTCTGGGAGTGGTTTTTCGAGCCAAGGTGCGCTTTTAGGTGCTATGTTAGTCACTTACCTTTTCTCCCACTTTAACAAAGTCTCACTTGATAAGCTCCTGGACTCTGCAGCAATTCCTGCAGTGATTGCCTATATCATTGCCAGAATAGGCTGCTTTTTAGCCGGTGATGACTGCTATGGCAAGCCTTCAGATCTCCCCTGGGCTATGAGCTTCCCCAACGGCATCGAAGTAACCCATGACACAGTGCACCCTGTACCGCTATATGAAATAGGCTATTCAATTTTAATCTGGTTTTACCTCACAAAACTTCAATCTAAGTCACCGAAACCTTACTTCATGTTCATGCACCTAATGTTAACTTGGGGGATTTGTCGGTTCCTCGTTGAGTTCGTTGCAGCCAACCCAATCAAGCTAATGGGTATGTCCGGATCTCAGTTCGGCGCTTTGTTAATGTTCCTTATGGGCCTAAGTTATTTGGCTATACAACAACTTAATTCAAGGCAAAAAAAAGCCGGGTAAAACCCGGCTAAATAAAATCTTTAAGACTCGAACTTACTCTTCGGTTTCTTCGATATCTTCTTCGTCGTCAATAATTGGACGATCAACTAACTCAACGTAAGCGATAGGCGCTTTATCACCAGCACGGAAACCCGCCTTGATGATACGTAAGTAGCCGCCTGGGCGTTCTTGGTAACGTGGACCAAGCTCGTCAAACAACTTACCTACAGCAGCTTTGCTACGAGTACGAGAGAAAGCTAAACGGCGATTTGCTACAGAATCTTCTTTAGCAAGAGTGATTAATGGCTCTACTACACGGCGAAGCTCTTTAGCTTTAGCAACAGTAGTTTTGATAAGCTCGTGCTCGATAAGAGACACAGACATGTTACGAAACATAGCCTGACGATGGCTTGAGTTTCGGTTTAATTGACGACCGCTATGACGATGACGCATTTTCAATTACCTTTAGTGACTATCAGCCTGCAATAGTACTGATATTGTTTAGTTTGTGTTATTGACAAGCCTTTGATTGGAAACCTCGGGCTTGTAGTACTGCTAAATAATAAAACCCTATTCACAAGGAACAGGGTTTTACTCGATTTTTCTATTGAACCTGAACGAGTTGCTTCAACTATTCAGGCTCAAGTGAAAACTTAAGCGTCGTCAAGAATACTTGACGGTGGCCAGTTTTCTAAACGCATACCCAGCGATAAACCGCGCGAGGCTAGTACGTCCTTGATCTCTGTCAGTGACTTTTTACCTAAGTTAGGTGTTTTCAGTAACTCAACTTCTGTACGCTGAATTAAATCACCGATGTAGTGAATGTTTTCAGTTTTCAAACAGTTTGCACTACGTACAGTCAGTTCAAGATCATCAACCGGACGAAGAAGAATCGGATCAACTTCTGGTTCTTCTTTCTCTGGCTCTGCTTGTTTTTCATCTTTCAAGTCAACGAACGCCGCAAGTTGCTGCTGCAAAATAGTTGCACAACGTCGAATAGCTTCTTCTGGCTCAATTGTGCCATTAGTTTCCAAATCGATTACCAACTTATCCAAGTTAGTACGTTGTTCAACACGAGCAGAATCGACTACGTAAGAAACTCGGCGAATTGGGCTGAATGATGCATCTAACTGGAGACGACCAATGGCCATATCTTCGTCTTCGTTTTTCTTACGAATTGCAGCTGGCTCGTATCCGCGTCCTTTCTTAACGATAAGACGCATACTGAGAGAACCTTTTTTAGTCAATGTCGCGATGTGATGGTCAGGATTAACGATTTCCACACCAGCTTGCTCTTCAATGTCAGCTGCAGTCACAGGACCTTCGCCTTCTCTTTGAAGGATCAACGTCGCTTCATCTTTATCTTCTAACTTAATTGCTAAACCTTTCAGGTTTAACAAAATATCGATTACGTCTTCTTTAACACTCTCGATAGTAGTGTATTCGTGAAGTACGCCGTCGATTTCCACTTCAACTACTGCACAACCAGGCATTGACGAAAGTAAAATTCTGCGAAGCGAGTTACCAAGAGTATGTCCAAAACCACGTTCGAATGGTTCTAAAACAACTTTAGCTTTTCGCTCGCCCTGATTTTCCACTTTGATCTGACGTGGCGTCAGAAGCTCAGTGACATTGCCCATATATAATCCTCTTCAAGTTTTACTTGGAGTACAATTCCACGATCAGGTTTTCGTTGATGTCTGAAGGTAAATCAGTACGCTCTGGAACGTTCTTGAAAGTGCCTTCCATTTTCTTTTCATCAACTTCAATCCATACTGGACGATCTTTTTGTGAAGCCAATTCTAAAGCTGCGACGATACGCGCTTGAGTTTTTGACTTTTCACGAATAGAAATAACGTCTTCAGCAGTTACCTTATAAGAAGGAATATTAACAGACTTGCCATTAACAAGAACTGCTTTGTGGCTTACCAATTGACGCGCTTCAGAGCGAGTTGAGCCAAAGCCCATACGGTAAACGACGTTATCTAAGCGTGACTCTAAAAGTTGCAACAAGTTTTCGCCTGTCGCGCCTTTAAGGCGAGCAGCTTCTTTGTAGTAGTTACGGAATTGCTTTTCTAATACACCGTAAATACGACGTACTTTTTGCTTCTCACGTAACTGTAAACCGTAGTCGGACAAACGACCACGACGGCCACCATGGAAACCAGGGGCTTGATCAATCTTACATTTATCTTCAATTGCACGGACGCCACTTTTCAGCATCAAGTCTACGCCTTCGCGTCGTGCTAACTTGAGTTTAGGTCCTATATATCTTGCCATTGTCTTATCTCCAGCAGTACCTAAAGTTACACGCGTCGCTTTTTAGGCGGACGACAACCATTATGCGGGATAGGCGTAACATCAGTGATGTTAGTAATCTTAAATCCAGCATTGTTTAATGCGCGAACAGCAGACTCACGGCCTGGTCCAGGGCCCTTGACGAATACTTCCATATTCTTCATACCCATTTCTTTAACCATTTCTGCGACGCGATCAGCAGCTACCTGTGCTGCAAATGGTGTGCTTTTACGTGAACCTCTAAAACCAGAACCACCAGCTGTGGCCCAAGCAAGAGCATTACCTTGACGGTCAGTGACAGTCACGATAGTGTTATTGAATGACGCATGGATATGAGCCATTCCGTCAACTACGTGCTTTTTGACCTTTTTTCTAGAACGAGGTGTCTTTGCCATAGTTGTCTATCTCTTAATTGGTTTACGCGGACCCTTACGAGTACGAGCATTGGTTTTGGTGCGCTGCCCACGGACAGGAAGACTTCTTCTGTGACGAATGCCACGGAAGCAACCTAAATCCATTAAGCGTTTAATATTCATTGAAACTTCACGACGTAGATCACCTTCAACGGTGAATTTAGCTACTTCGCTACGCAATGATTCGATTTCTGATTCGGCAAGATCTCGGATCTTGGCATCTTCCGCAACTCCCGCGTTTGCACAGATTTGCTGTGCGCGAGTGCGGCCGATTCCGTAAATTGCAGTTAATGCAATTACCGAATGCTTATTAACTGGAATGTTAATACCAGCGATACGGGCCATCTAACTAACTCCCAAATTTCAGTTCCAAGTACCAGCACATTCTTCATTTAAGCTAGCACCCATAAAAAGGCGCGACATGATAGCCTTGAAACGATTAAAAATCAACCTGTTAATGTAATTTGTAATCTCTCTTGATCGAGATATATAAAGGAAGTCTTTATACTAACCCTGACGCTGTTTATGACGCGGGTCGGAACAAATTACTCTTACACTACCGTTTCTGCGAATAACTTTGCATTCACGGCACATTTTTTTAACAGAAGCTCGAACTTTCATCTTCTTACTCCAAACTTTTCGGAACTACCGAATGCCACCGGTTGAACCGTAGTTCTTAAAATTGGCCTTTTTCAATACTGATTCATAATCTCGAGAGATTAAGTGCGCTTGAACCTGAGACATGAAGTCCATGATTACAACCACGATAATCAATAATGAAGTTCCACCGAAGTAGAAAGGCACTTGCCAAAATAAGATCATGAACTCAGGAAGTAAGCACACTGCAGTGATGTACAGAGCACCTACAAGAGTAAGCCGCGTCATAACCTTATCGATGTATTTGGAAGTTTGCTCACCAGGACGGATCCCAGGGATAAACGCTCCAGATTTCTTTAATTGGTCTGCTGTATCGCGAGGATTATAAACCAACGCAGTGTAGAAGAAGCAGAAGAACATGATGCCAGCACCATAAATCAGGATATATAAAGGATTTCCTGGTTGCATTTGCTGAGCAATGTTCTGTAACCACAACATACCATCACCCTGGCTTGCGCCTACCCACTGAGCAATAGTGCCCGGGAAAAGAATGATACTTGAAGCGAAGATCGCAGGGATAACGCCCGCCATGTTCACTTTAAGAGGTAAGTGTGAAGACTGCGCCTGATACATACGGCGACCTTGTTGCTTTTGCGCGTAGTTGACAACGATTCGACGTTGACCGCGTTCCATGAATACCACGAAAGCAGTAACTAACAACACAACTGCAAGAATTAATAATAATGCCAGGATGTTCATTTCACCCTGTCTGGCTTGCTCAAATGTTTGACCAATTGCTGTTGGCAATCCTGCAACGATACCGATGAAGATTAACACCGAAATACCGTTACCAATACCGCGTTCATTAATTTGCTCACCGAGCCACATCAAGAACATTGTACCGGTTACCAAACTAACAATCGCGCCAAAGTAGAACGCAAAGCCAGGATTAGGCACCAAACCAGGTGCTAGATTCGGGAAGTTAGTAGCGATACCAACCGCCTGAACCGTTGCCAGAATAAAGGTTAAGTAGCGAGTGTATTGGTTGATCTTACGACGCCCAGCTTCGCCTTCTTTCTTGATCTCTTGAAGCTTTGGTTCAACAAAGCTCATGACCTGAATGATGATCGATGCTGTGATGTAAGGCATAATACCCAGTGCAAACACACTCGCACGTTCTAAAGCACCACCAGAAAAGACGTTAAACAACGCCAAAATCGTTCCTGATTGTTGGTCCATTAACTGATCCAAGACCAGAGCATCAACCCCTGGTACTGGGACAAATGAACCTAAACGGAAAATGACAATAGCAGTGAGCACAAACAACAATCGTTGTCTGAGCTCAGATAAACCGCCTGATTTTTTTTCTACTGGAGCTTTAGCCATCTTTTCTGCAAATCCTACTTAAATAAATTAGGCTTGAACTGATCCACCAGCAGCTTCGATAGCTGCTTGAGCGCCTTTCGATACCTTAACACCATCACCGACATTGACTGCACGGTCGATGGAACCAGATAACATAACCTTAACTTGCTGGATGTTCTTATTAATAAGGCCGGCAGCACGCAAAGACAATAGGTCGATTGCATCACCTTCAACTTTATTTAATTCACCCAAACGTACTTCCGCCGATACTAATGATTTGCGTGAAGTAAAACCAAATTTAGGTAGACGCTGTTTCAAAGGCATTTGACCACCTTCAAAACCAGCTTTAACTTTACCGCCAGAGCGAGATTTTAAACCTTTGTGACCACGACCACAGGTTTTACCGAGAGTAGAACCGATACCACGACCAACTCGCTTAGCTTTTTTCTTTGCGCCCTCAGCAGGGCTAAGAGTATTCAAACGCATGATGATTACTCCTCTACTTGAACCATGTAATTGACAGTATTGACCATACCGCGAGTTGAAGGTGTATCTTCAACTTCAACTGTGTGGCCAATGCGACGTAGACCCAAACCCATTAAGCAAGCTTTGTGGTTTTTTAAACGACCAATCGCTGACTTAGTTTGAGTGACTTTCATAACTTTTTTCTTAGCCATGATTTACTACTCCATGATTTCAGCGACTGACTTGCCACGCTTAGCTGCAACAGACTCCGGAGAGAACATTTCGCTTAAGCCGCGGATAGTCGCGCGTACAATGTTGATCGGGTTAGTAGAACCAATGCTTTTTGCCAAAACGTTCTCAACCCCAACAACTTCAAATACAGAACGCATCGCACCACCGGCGATGATACCTGTACCAGGCGACGCAGGCTGCATGTAAACTTTAGATGCGCCGTGACGTGCGTTGATTGGATGTTGTAACGTGTGACCGTCTTTTAGTTCAACTTGAACCATGTTGCGACGAGCTTGCTCCATTGCTTTCTGGATAGCAGCAGGTACTTCACGTGCCTTACCACGACCAAAACCAATTTTGCCATTGCCGTCACCAACTACTGTTAATGCTGTGAAAGAGAAGATACGTCCACCTTTTACCACTTTAGATACGCGGTTGACGTTGACTAACTTTTCCACCATACCGTCGGTATTGTTTGCTTCTTGTCTAGCCATTTTTCTTACCCTTAAAACTGGAGGCCATTTTCGCGAGCAGCGTCAGCTAACGCTTTTACACGACCATGGTATTTAAACCCAGAGCGATCAAATGCAACATTTGAAACGCCAGCCTTAGTTGCTCTTTCAGCGACCAATGCACCAACAGCTTTTGCTGTATCAACATTGCCAGTCGCTTTACCAGCAGCTTTCAAGTCTTTTTCAACACTTGAAGCAGCCGCCAAGACTTTTCCGCCGTCAGCAGAAATAACCTGGGCATAAATATGGCGAGGTGTACGATTAACGACTAAACGAACGGCACCTAGCTCTTTCATTTTCATACGACCTTTAGTCGCACGACGAATTCTAGCTTGTTTCTTATTCATGACGCTGTCCTACTTTTTCTTAGCTTCTTTACGACGGATATGTTCATCCGCGTACTTCACACCTTTACCTTTATAAGGCTCTGGCGGACGGTAAGCTCTGATGTTAGCGGCTACTTGACCCACAACTTGCTTGTCGATCCCCTTAACTACGATTTCTGTATTAGAAGGTGTTTCAACAGTAATACCTTCTGGTAGTTCATAATTAACCGGGTGAGAGAAACCAAGCGTTAAATCAAGTGTCTTACCTTGCGCTTTAGCACGGTAACCAACACCAACCAATAACAGCTTCTTTTCGAAACCTTGAGAAACACCAGTAACCATATTGTTCACGATAGAACGCATAGTCCCTGACATTGCTTTACCAGCATCAACACCTTCGCGACCTGCAAAAGTGATTTGATCGTCGGCTACATTGACATCAACTGCTGGGTGTAATTCTTGTGACAATTCGCCTTTAGAACCTTTAACAGTTAAGTTAAGACCTTTAAGGTCAACTGTTACGCCTGAAGGAATTGCAACTGGATTATTTGCTACTCTAGACATTGTCGGTTCTCCTTAAGATACGATACAGAGAACTTCGCCGCCGTGACCCGCTTTGCGTGCTGCATTGTCGGTCATAACGCCTTTAGACGTAGACACAATAGCGACACCTAAGCCGTCGAGTACACGTGGTAGCTCAGTAGATTTTTTGTAGATACGAAGACCGGGACGGCTCACACGCTTTAGCGTGTCGATTACCGGACGACCTTGGTAGTACTTTAATTCGATAGAAAGTTCAGCTTTACCATCTTCTTCTGATTTCATGTGATCAGAAATGAAACCTTCTTGCTTTAAAACTTCAGCAATCGAAATTTTTAGCTTAGATGAAGGCATGGATACTGCTTTCTTGCCTGCTGCTTGCCCGTTACGGATGCGAGTCAGCATATCTGCAATAGGATCTTGCATGCTCATATTGATTCTCCCAACAATTACCAGCTAGCTTTCACTAAGCCTGGAACATTACCCTTCATTGCTTGCTCGCGTAATTTGTTGCGGCATAAACCGAACTTACGGAGATAAGCGTGAGGACGACCAGTAACACGACAACGGTTACGTTGACGAACAGGACTTGCATCACGAGGTAACTTTTGAAGTGCTACCTGAGCTTCCCATCGCTCGTCGTCGCTTTTGTTGAGGTCAGCAATAATTGCTTTTAACTCGGCACGTTTTGCAGCGTATTTTGCTACTGTGCGAGCGCGCTTTGCTTCGCGCTGTACCATTGATACTTTAGCCATTGTTTACCCCTTAGCTCTTAAGCGGGAAGTTAAACGCGTTCAAAAGCTCGCGTCCTTCTTCATCTGTAGTCGCAGTGGTCGTGATGGTGATATCCATACCGCGGATCTTATCAACCTTGTCATAATCAATTTCAGGGAAGATGATCTGCTCTTTAACACCCATAGAATAATTTCCACGGCCGTCAAAAGACTTAGGATTCAAACCACGGAAGTCACGGATACGAGGAATAGCAATCGCTACCAAACGCTCCATGAATTCCCACATACGCTCACCACGTAATGTGACTTTCGCGCCAATTGGGTAGTCGTCACGAATTTTAAAGCCCGCAATTGACTTGCGCGCTTTAGTGACAACAGGCTTTTGGCCCGAGATTGCTGTAAGGTCATTGCAAGCGTTCTCTAGAACTTTCTTATCCCCAACAGCTTCACCCAGACCCATGTTTAATGTGATCTTGGTAATCTTAGGGACTTGCATGACTGACTTGTAGCCAAACTTTTCAGTTAAGGCTGATACTACATTGTCTTTGTAGTGGTCTTGCAGTTTCGCCATTTGTTACACCAATTAATTAGTAATTAAATTAATCGACTAGCTCGCCGTTCGATTTAAAAATACGAACGCGCTTACCGTCTTCAACTTTAAATCCTACACGATCAGCTTTGCCGGTCTTAGGATTGAAAATCGCAACATTAGAGATATCCATTGGGGCTTCCTTCTCTTGGATTCCGCCTTGAATACCTGCTTGTGGGTTAGGACGAACGTGCTTTTTCATCATGTTCAAACCTTCCACAACAACGCGACCTTTATCAGTGATCATTTTAGTGATCTTGCCACGTTGACCGTTGCTTTTACCTGTAAGGACGATGACTTCATCGCCAGTTCTTAGCTTTTGCATGTTCAGTTACTCCTTAAAGTACTTCTGGAGCCAAAGATACGATCTTCATGAACTTGTCACCGCGTAATTCACGAGTTACAGGTCCGAAAATACGTGTCCCGATAGGCTGCAAGTTGGCATTAAGAAGAACCGCAGCATTACCGTCAAAGCGGATCAAAGATCCGTCAGGACGACGAACGCCTTTACGAGTTCTTACAACTACAGCATTAAGAACATCACCCTTTTTCGCTTTACCGCGAGGGATTGCTTCTTTAACACTCACTTTGATCACATCACCGATATTTGCATAACGGCGGTGTGAACCTCCAAGAACCTTAATACACTGTACTCGACGAGCACCGCTGTTATCAGCGACGTCAAGTGTAGTTTGCATCTGGATCATTGGTCTTCTCCAATCATTCCCGCTCTAATTTGGGGCCAAAATCTATCCGGCACCGCGCAAAAGGAGCGGGAGTATACCATCATTCAATTGAATCAGCTAATTAAAATATTCGGTTTTTTTGCCGAATGATTATTTAGCTCTTTCAACTACCTCAACTAACTGCCATGACTTGCTTTTTGAAAGCGGTCTGCTTTCAATAACCGTGACAGTGTCGCCCATTTTGCACTCATTGGTTTCATCGTGAGCATGTACCTTGGTAGAACGTTTAATGAACTTACCATAGATAGGATGCTTAACTTGACGCTCAACTTTGACAGTGATGGTTTTATCCATCTTGTCGCTGATGACTTTACCAGTCAGAGTACGCTTGATTACTTTTTGCTCACTCATCTTACGAATCCGCCTTCTGGTTCAAAATCGTTTTAACGCGTGCAATATCGCGGCGTACGTTTCTTAGCGTGTGAGTCTGTTCAGACTGACCAGTTGCTTTTTGCATGCGTAAGTTAAATTGTTCCTTACGAAGCTCAAGCAATTCGCCCTGAAGCTCTTCAACGCTCTTCTCTCTCAACTCTGAAGCTTTCATTTATAGTACCGTCCGCTTAACAAAAGTTGTTTTAAAAGGAAGTTTAGCTGCAGCTAATGCAAATGCATCACGCGCTAAATCTTCAGACACACCTTCAACTTCGAACAACATACGTCCTGGCTGAATTTGTGCTACCCAATATTCCACAGAACCTTTACCTTTACCCATACGGACTTCTAAAGGCTTCTTAGTGATTGGCTTGTCAGGGAATACTCTGATGTATACCTTACCTTGACGTTTCATGTGACGCGTCATGGCACGACGAGCAGCTTCAATTTGACGAGCAGTCATTCGGCCGCGTGCAGCTGCCTTAAGACCAAACTCACCAAAGCTCACTTTGTGGTTTACAACACCGCGGTTACGACCGGTATGCTGTTTACGAAATTTCGTTCTTTTTGGTTGTAACATGGTCTATCCCCTACTTTTTCTTAGCTCGGGCAGGCTTTTTCTTTGGCTTCTCTTCAACCGCTACTGCTGGTTGGTCACCAAATACCTCACCTTTGAAAATCCAGACCTTAACACCAATAATTCCGTAAGTAGTGCTTGCTTCTGCAGTGGCATAGTCGATGTCAGCACGTAATGTGTGCAATGGCACTCGACCTTCGCGGTACCATTCAGCACGTGCGATGTCCGCTCCGCCTAAACGACCACTTACTTGAACCTTGATACCTTCCGCGCCAACGCGCATTGTGTTTTGTACTGCGCGCTTCATCGCGCGACGGAACATAACACGACGCTCTAATTGCTGTGCGATACCGTCAGCAACCAATTGGGCATCTAACTCAGGCTTGCGCACTTGCTCAATATTGATTTGAGTTTGAACGCCAGCAAGTTGTGAAACTTTCTTACGTAGTTTCTCAATGTCTTCGCCTTTTTTACCAATCACGATACCTGGACGGGCAGTGTGGATGGTAACGCGCAACGCCTTGGCTGGTCGTTCGATGTCAATTTTAGAAACTGACGCGCGAGACAATTCTTTCATTAACCATTCACGAATCTGAATGTCATTTGCCAAGAAATCCGCATATTCACCGCTCTCTGCATACCATATAGAGCTATGCTTTTTTACGATGCCAAGACGGATACCATTTGGATGTACTTTTTGACCCATGGATCTATCTCCTAGTTATCCGAAACTTTAACGGTGATATGACAAGACCGCTTGAAAATGCGATCCGCTCTACCCTTCGCACGCGTTTTGATACGCTTAAGCGTTGGGCCTTCATCAACAAAAATTGTTGATACTTTAAGTTCATCGATATCTGCACCATCATTATGCTCAGCATTAGCGATAGCAGAATCTAAAACTTTCTTAATCATGTCGGCAGCTTTCTTATTGCTGAACTTCAGCACATTCAAAGCTTTCTCTACCGGCATACCTCTAACTTGATCAGCAACCAAACGAGCTTTCTGAGGAGAGATACGTGCGTGACGTAAAACAGCTTGAGTTTCCATCATTATCTCCTATCGTCTAGCTTTCTTGTCTGCAACATGACCTTTGTAGGTACGAGTTGGAGCGAATTCACCCAACTTGTGACCAACCATGTCTTCGTTAACTAAGACAGGTACATGTTGACGACCGTTATGGACAGCAATAGTCAATCCAACCATTTCCGGAGAAATCATTGATCGACGTGACCAGGTTTTAATCGGCTTTCTGTTATTTGAGGCCACCGCATCTTCAACTTTCTTTAAAAGATGAAGGTCGATAAATGGGCCTTTTTTAAGTGAACGTGGCACGATTTTATCCTCTATGTTCTAGTCTTTAAGACTATTTACGGTTACGGCGACGGACAATTAACTTGTCTGTGCGCTTGTTACTACGAGTCTTTTTGCCCTTAGTTGGTACACCCCATGGAGTTACAGGATGTCTACCACCTGAGGTACGTCCCTCACCACCACCATGTGGATGGTCGACTGGGTTCATAGCAACGCCTCGAACAGTAGGTCGTACACCACGCCATCTTGTTGCACCCGCTTTACCGAGTGAACGTAGCATATGTTCAGCGTTACCAACTTCCCCAACTGTCGCACGACATTCGGCCAATACTTTACGCATTTCGCCAGAGCGTAAACGTAAAGTAACGTATGCGCCGTCACGAGCAACTAGTTGAACGTAAGTCCCTGCACTACGCGCGATTTGAGCACCTTTACCAGGCTTCAATTCAACCGCGTGAACAGTAGTACCTACTGGAATATTTCTCATCGGTAAAGTGTTACCAACTTTAATTGGCGCATCTTCACCTGATTGAATCGCATCACCCGCACGAATGCCTTTTGGAGCAAGAATGTAACGACGCTCACCATCGGCATACAATACTAATGCGATATTTGCACTACGATTTGGATCGTATTCAAGACGCTCAATTTTGGCTGGAATGCCGTCTTTGTTACGCTTGAAATCTACAATTCTGTAGTGTTGCTTGTGACCACCACCAATGTGACGAACTGTAATTCGACCATTGTTGTTACGACCACCGCTTTTTGATTTTTTGTCCAACAAAGGCGCATGTGGAGCACCTTTATGCAGGTCAGGATTAACTACCTTAACGACGAAGCGACGTCCTGCAGAAGTTGGTTTAGCTTTCATTAGAGCCATCTTAATACCCCTTCGCTTACTCGGCGCCTACAAAATCGATGTCCTGCCCTTCTTGCAGAGACACGTAGGCTTTTTTCCAATCGGAACGACGTCCAGAAATCATACCGGTACGCTTAGTTTTACCTTTAGCAACAGCAGTAGTCACTTTTTCGACTTTAACCTCGAACATCGCTTCTACAGCTTTCTTGATTTCCAACTTTGTCGCGTTTTTAGCAACTTTAAAAACAAACTCGCCTTTATCAGCAGCGATACTTGCTTTTTCAGAAATATGCGGAGCAAGTAAGATGCTCATGATTCTTTCTTGGTTCATCCCCACATCTCCTCGAATTTTTTCACAGCGTCAACTGTCATGATGACTTTGTCGAAAGCGATAAGACTAACTGGATCGCATCCGTTAACATCACGAACGTCAACTTTGTGTAGGTTACGTGCTGCTAAGTAAAGATTCTCTTCAACTTCAGTAGACACGATAAGCGCGTCAGTTAAACCGTACTCAGCTAGCTTAGCAACCAAACCTTTAGTTTTTGGTGCATCAACGTTGAATGAATCAACAACAAGTAAACGATCTTGACGAATCAGTTCAGAAAGAATGCATTGCATCGCACCGCGATACATTTTGCGATTAACTTTCTGTGAGTGATCTTGTGGACGAGCAGCGAAAGTTACGCCACCAGTACGCCAGATTGGGCTTCGGATTGTACCAGCACGTGCTCGACCAGTACCTTTTTGACGCCAAGGCTTAGCTCCGCCACCACTCACATCACTGCGAGTCTTTTGAGCGCGAGTACCAGCACGAGCGCCAGCCATGTATGCAACAACAACTTGGTGAACCAAAGCTTCGTTGAATTCACGGCCGAAAGTTACATCAGAAACTTCCAATGCAGAACCTTTCTTTTCGCCAGTTACAGCTAAATTAATTTCCATTCTCTATTCTCCCCTAAACCTTAACTGCTGGACGAACAATTACGTCGCCACCAGTAGCACCAGGTACAGCGCCTTTAATTAGAAGAATATTGCGCTCAGCGTCAACGCGAACTACAGAAAGATTTTGTGTAGTTGTGCGCTCAGCACCCATGTGACCAGACATTTTCTTACCTTTGAAAACTTTACCTGGCGATTGGTTCTGACCGATAGAACCATTTGCACGGTGAGCCAATGAGTTACCGTGAGTCATATCTTGCGTGCGGAAATTCCAGCGCTTGATACCACCTTGGAAACCTTTACCTTTCGAAGTACCAGTCACATCAACGATTTGACCTGCTTCAAAGATATCAACTTTGATTTCACCACCAGCTTCAAAACCTTCAAGCGAATCTGTAGCGAATTCCCACAGACCACGGCCAGCTTCAACACCAGCTTTCTTAAAGTGACCTGCTTCTGGCTTAGTTACGCGATTTGATTTGCGCTCGCCTGCAGTCACTTGGATCGCTTGATAACCGTCGTTTTCTTCAGTTTTAACCTGAGTAATTCGATTAGGCGTTACTTCAATGACAGTAACCGGTGTTGATACACCGTTCTCATCGAACACTCGGGTCATGCCGCATTTGCGACCAACGATTCCGATTGCCATTTTAAAAACCCTCTAAAAACGTTACATGTTTAACTATGTAACAAACTCTTTGTGTCAACCTCAGCAGTTTAACTCGCTGAAACCAACCTTAAATCGATTCTCAAATTACCTTATGAAAGGCTAATTTGAACATCAACACCCGCAGCCAAATCCAGCTTCATTAACGCATCTACTGTCTTTTCTGTAGGCTCTTCAATATCTACCATTCGCTTGTGAGTTCTAATTTCATATTGATCTCGCGCGTCTTTGTTTACGTGCGGAGAGATCAGAACCGTGTAACGCTCTTTGCGTGTCGGTAATGGAATTGGACCACGAACTTGTGCACCGGTACGCTTAGCTGTGTTAACGATCTCTGCAGTTGATAAATCAATCAACTTGTGATCAAACGACTTTAAGCGGATTCGGATTCGCTGCTTAGCCATGCAAAGAATCTCCAAAGTTAAAAATTAAACATATAAAACCCGCCCCTCCTAACCTTTCTCAGGAGTGCGGTTTAAATTCTTTTCGACCAAAATTAGGTCGGTTGTAGTGGCTGGTGCTTGTGCCCGCCGCTAAATCTCTTAAATTTAGTGCCATTAAGAGACCCTATTGGCCTGAATGCTATTGACTCGGCTCAATTCGGGAGCGGCATTATAATGAAAAGGTATGCTGAATACAACTGTAATTGGGATTTATTAGAGAAATTTTAAGATTTATTGAAAAACGCCATAAAAAAATTGCTTTTAATCGAATCCCAGCCTTCAAAAAACCACCTTAAGCAGTTGATATATATAATAATTTTTCAAAAAACTAAAGTTCGGGTCCAGCGTCAGCTAGACTCAATTAATCATCTAGATCTTCACCACAAACTAGATTCAAAATAGGCGAAAAGTAGCTCAAGATGCAAAAATATTACTTAAATTGGACACAAAGCCACTCATTACGGCCTTCCGATGCTCGCGAATCAAGATATTAACGGGTTCCAAACTGTAATCATTTAAATAAAGCCCCACGGTTTTTTCTCTCACTAGGATTTTCTCAAACTTACCTTCCCCAAAAGAACAACCTAAAAGGCTATTGGCGATAGCCGTCTATGGCATGCGTTATCGCAACTAACGCTCGCAAGCGATGCCCTTTAACTTGTTCTTCTCGAATAGATTGACCAAAAACTAGCGCCCCCTACAACCAACCATTTTGGTGGGCTATTCGGGCAGCTTCTATACGATTCTTGGCATTTAACTTACTTGCAGCCGACGAGAGATAGTTTCGCACAGTCCCAGCCGACAAATGTAATTTATCGGCAATTTGCTCGGTAGTATCTCCCTGATTTGCCAAACGCAGCGCTTGGCGCTCTTTATTTGTCAATGGATCCATCTCAATCCAGGCATCTTGCATTAGCTCGGGTGATATTGAACGGCCGCCCTTGGCCACTTTTCTAATTGCAGTCAATAATTCATCGGAAGGCGAATCTTTTAAGAGGTAACCTTTTACCCCAGCGTCCATGGCTCTGCGTAGATACCCCGCGCGAGAAAAAGTCGTTAGTATGATCACTTTGGTTGGCCAACCTTGCTCTCTAATCGCTTGCGCTAACTCGATACCAGTGAGCTTAGGCATTTCGATGTCAGTCACCACGATATCGACTTGCTTGTGCGAGGAAGCTGCCAAGTTGCTTTCCTTGAGGTAAGCCAGCGCTCTTGCACCATCGCTTGCTCGCTCGACAACTTCAATGTCGTCCTCCAAGTCTAAAAGCGTGGCGAGCGTGCTTAATAGCATCGCTTGATCTTCTGCAATTAAAAGTCGAATCATTACTACTTACCAGATACTTCAAGTGGAACTTTCAACTGAAAACAAGCGCCCGAATCAGAGCTGACCGAGAAAACACCCGACAGTTTAGCGACTCGCTCTTGAATACCCGTTAAGCCAAATCCTTTTGTCGCATGTTTGCTGTCAAACTCTTGATGCAGGCCTTTACCATTATCCCGGACGATCATCACGAGATCTCCTGATTGTTGATAAATCTCTGCGCTAACTTTATCGGCGCCCGAGTGTTTTAAAACGTTGGTCACTAATTCTTTTAAGACGATTGCAAGCTCTTTATTGGTCGCATCATCGAGCTCAAATTCATCAAGTGAGTATTGAAACTGAATATCATTACTCTCTAACACATACTTAGCGTGAGCTAACTCAGTATTTAAGTCACTCGTGCGATAACCCGTTACAACTTCACGCACCTGTTTCAAAGCATCACGAGAAATGTTTTCGAGTTCTTTTATTTCATCTTTAGCTTTTTGATTATCCTTATTGATTAATTTCCCAGCAAGCTCTGCCTTCAGGGTAATCACAGAAAAAGTATGCCCAATGAGATCATGCAAGTCTCTGGCTATTCGTTCTCTCTCGGCTGTTTTCGCTAATGTTCGGATCTCTTCTCGCGAAAGCTTGAGTTCCTTTTTCTTTTTATCCATTTCAAATTGGTAGATATTAATCCCCCCAATCATCCACATAAAACCAATTGCTGGTATGTAAAAAAACGCAGACAAATCGAAAAGCCAACTCAAGAAGACAACCCAGACAGCCATAATCGCTAGTGCAAAAACCGCTTTCTTGGCTTTTCCCAAACGACAACAAAATGCACCAGCAAATACAAAAAACACACTTGCACCTGGCGTTATGTACCCAAGAACAGAACCTATTGCCGCAATCGCAAGAATATCCCATGCCACCGTTTGCGAATTTGCCCAGTAAGCATGGAAATAAAAATAAAGAAACGCTAAAGTCCCAACAATGGCAAGTTCAGTACCATAATTGCTACGCTGAAAGTTATAGAGACTGACAAAAAAAATGGCCAAATAAACTAACCAAACGTAAGCGGCGTATCGCATTTCTTCTTGTGGTGGTAAAAGAAACGCATCGATTTTTTTTAATAAATTAACCATTCATCTCTGCTACTTTTCAAACTTTAAATTATCAAGACCGAATTCAAAGTCGCCGAACGGTGTGGTTGCTACTATGGAAATATTAACAACTTGGCGAATATCAATTTCTTCAAATTCCGCAAGTGGTATTTTATAAGTTTTCCATTCACGTGAAATCTTTAATTGATGTACCGCTGGCGTGAAACTGCCTGTCTGGAATAGTAACACAGATAGCGGTTGTGCATGAGCTTCCCCTTTGGCATCAAAAACCAAATAGGCCAGTTCGCTTAAGTTTGCTCCTTCACTAAAACTTTTTCCGGGTACAAATGTGATCCCACTCCAAGGGTATGAGAAGCCCTTATTGACTTGTCCAGTAACTTTTAAATAGCGATTCTGACCATCCCTCATTGCCAGCTGTTTTGTTACGGCCGACTTGCCTCCTGCCAGCTGATCGGTCGATTCAGAAATTCCAGCGCCGACACTTGTCAATTCGTCACTTTCTTCAAAACGGCTTATTTCACCTGCCGCCAACGGAGGTTCAAACCGCTGGTCTAAATCATAAACTTTTCTCTGATGATAGACCCCATTTTTCCATATAGCTTCAATATTTAGCGAGTCTGCAATATTGCTAAGCGGATCTCCACCAATCAGAACCATCGATGCTAACGCACCAGGTTGCAACGTTCCGCGAGAACCCACAGGAAAAACTCGACTTACCGCACCGGTGGCAGCATGTAACGCCTGCTCTGGTGTTAAGCCGGACTCTACGAGCCAAGCCAACTCATCGTGCAGGCTGACTCCATGAGTGGTTCCTGGGTTAGGCGCATCGCTACCCGCTAAAACCACAATGCCGGCCTTGTGTAATTTTAAAACCGTCCGCTGAGAGTTGCGAAATGCCGATTGAGGGATACCAAAATTCGCAAAGTTAACATTCAACTGTTGGGTTTGCATCGGCGACATAAATGCTTTCATTGCTGAAACTTCAGCCAAATCCTTACCACGACTATGACCACTTATTGAGGCTTGCACCGCGAAAGTCGGAATGATAAAAGCTTCAGCTTGTTTCATTAGTTCGATCAGCTCATCGTCTGCAACCGTATCCATGAAGCTATGAATAATTCCACTAGCCCCCGCAGCTATCGCATGTTTCGCCGAGATTAGATTATCAACGTGAACAACTAGCATCTTGTTTTGTCGACTTGATTCCTTTGCTAACGCTTCAAGTATTTCTAAACTGATGGAGGGAAAATGTTGTCGCTTAGCTTGTTTCGCATTGTAAACCGCCTTGATGTAATCAGCACCATCGTTCACTCTGTTGTTTACAAAATCAGCCACTTGATCAACCGATGATAGAACTGGAATTTCCATTCCATACTCAGTTCCATGACCGCCCGGTGCAGTGGCTAATATTGTCGCAGAGAACAGATCCGCTTGTTGTGTATTGTCGATACGAGTGCGAGAGATTAAGTGAGGTTTCGCTGACTCGGGTGACGTAAACATATCTAACTCGGTCGTTACACCAAAATTTAATGCCTGTGAAAGCGCTCCCCCCCAAACATGGGTGTGAGCATCTATAAGACCTGGTACTAACGCTTTTCCTGCTGCGTTATAAACTGGATAATCACTTGGGTTATCAATTGATGGTGCAATTTTTATAACTCGATTATTTTCTACAAGAATGCTGCTACTTTTATGCATTTCAAATCCATCATAAATATTGGCGTTGCTGATTATGAAGCTCGCATTGAGAGTTTGGAATACGTCACTTTTTTTGTTATCGACTTGCTCTTCAGGCTCCGGTAACCACCAGAAAAAAACGAACAGAAGAATGAATATAATAAATATCTTAGCTTTCATCTTATCGTCTCCTATTATTGCTTATCTTTTTTATAGTAAGCTTTTGCCGCTAGAGTCATAAATACTGCGAAGTAGGCCAGCATTACAGCAAGGTGTATCCAGATATTTGCACCAACATCCATATCGATGACCTTTAAACTTAATTGCGCAAAATGATAGGCGGGTAATAAGTTAGCGGCATCCTGCATTAGTTGCGGAAAGAAATTGATTGGCATCCACAGCCCTGATAAAAAACCCATGGGTAAATAAATAAGGTTGACGACAGCCGGTGCACTATTCGATTTACAATACAACCCTAAAGCGAGGCCGATTGCACAAAAAGGCAGGCTTCCGATTATCAATACCCCTGCGAGTAATAACCATTGAGTCGTATATAGACGAACCCCGCCAAAGATCGCACCCAATGCAAATAATAAGGCTATCACGACTAAAGAGAAAACAATGGTCACGCTGATTCGACTAATGATATAGGCGCTCGCCGGCATCGGCGAAGCTTCCTTGATGTCAAACCAACCTTGCCCTCTTTCAACGGCAATACCCACGCCAAAAGAAAATAGCGCCGGTCCAATAACGCCAAAAGCGCTATAAGTTGCCAATAAGTATGTTGGCATCGTCGCAGGATTCATGGAGAAAATGACACCAAAAAAAAGATAAAACATCATTGGAAATAATAATGTCGGTAAGTAAAAGCCAGGGGTTCTGAAAAGTCGAAGTAATTCAGACTTTGACTCCATCAGATAGATATTAATAATTGACGGTTGCTTCGTGTTAATATCGTCCGCAGTTAGCACTAAGTTATCCATTTTAGAACTCCTTTATTGTTGAACTGAGTTATTTTGCTCACGGTTAAGTTGTAAAAAAGCTTCCTCTAATCCCGCGCTCGTTACGGTTAACTGTTCAACCGTCTTTGTTTTGTTGAAAAGATGCTGAAGCGTCGCGCTTGCGTTCGACGACTGTAATTCAAAAAAATGCTTGTCTTGGGTTGCTCGTTTAACGGAATTGAGTGTCGCTAATACAGCAATATCCACTTCGGCTGTAAAACGGATTTTTTGAGTATTCACTTGCGCCTTTATTTGCTCCGGCGAACCCTCTTGAATGATTCGTCCTTGATTAAGCATGACTATTCGATCGGAAAGAAAATCAGCTTCTTCTAAATAATGGGTTGTTAAAATAATACTCGTGCCCTGAGCCTTTAAGTCTTGAATGGCTTTCCACAATGCATGCCGTGCTTCGACATCCATTCCGACTGTTGGCTCGTCTAAAAATAGCAACTTCGGATTCCCACAGATCGCAAGTGCAAATAATACTCTTTGCTTTTGTCCTCCCGATAATCCCTTGGTGAGTTTCGACTCAATTTCAGATAGGCCAGCATACTCAATAACTTTTTGGTAACTCATCGGAGCGCCATAATAACTTTGAAATAGATGAATATGCTCTTTGACTGTCAATGTTTCTGGTAAATCAGCAACTTGCAGCATCGCGCCACAAAGACGCTTAAGCGCCAAGCTACCGGGCTTGAGGCCAAACACATTGATCGAACCATTCGCAAAGCTCAATCGACCGAGCATTAGATTAATCAGCGTTGTTTTTCCGGCGCCATTAGGGCCGAGTATTGAGAGAATTTCACCACGATTGAGGTTGAGGTTGAGGTTAATATTATCTAATGCGACAAAATCACCGTAGGTTTTAGCAACATTTTCTATCGCAGCGATGGTATTACACGTAGGAATGCCCATTTCAATGTCCTGTTGTCATGAATCACAGGTCCATTGTGGATTAATTGGCTAGCGGAGATAATTGTCTTCTGTCACCAATGCCAGGTGACATTTGTCATATTTTTATGTGGGAGTTTAGTCCACGCGCTCGACTTTTTGCTGGACAGCGCGAACGGCAGGCTTCATCGATTACTTCAAAGCATATCGTTTATGTTCTTATTTTATCGACATTAGCTACCCGAGAACAGGTTATCAATTGCCGCCATCAACGTAGCTTCCCAAAGCAAACAGCTTGGCTCGATACAGGTTTTTGGTGTCATCTTCAAAGGCTCGCTCAAGCGCTTTTTGTAGATGTTTTTCCGCTCTTGAGTAATTGCCTTCGAGAAACTCAATCTTGCTCACACCAAAATAGCCGTCGTGAAGATAAGGCGCTAATTCAATAACCTTTCGGTAGTAGAGCTTGGCTTGAGAACGATCGCCAAAGTTAAACTCTCGATCCGCGAGTTCTAACCAATCAAATGGATTAGGCTGATCGATTTTAGTGATCTCATACTTGATTTCTTTAGCTTCAGCATAGCGTTTGTGTCTTAACAAAAACTTATGATAGTTACTTAAAATTTCTAACTTTTCATCGGTTTTTTCAATACCATATCGATAAAGCTTTTCAGCATCCTCAGCAAAGCCCATTCGATCATAAACAAGTGCTAAAATATTGGTTGAATGTGCATTATCATCATCATACTTTAACGACTCCACAATATACCAATAAGCATTGACTAACTCTTCGTCTGCGAGTGCGTCGCCCGCTAAATTTCGGTAGAACATTGAGATAAACTCGTATTCACTGACTCTTCGTTTTACGCGAGCGCCCCTGGTAGGAAAATAGTCGAGTTTAACTACCGGTTGAAACATAAACACGGTCGATATTTTCTGTTGATCGGATGGTCGATACAATATGCTTCTAACGTGCTGCGAACTCGTCACGACCCTTCCCTTTCGTTGATAAATGGGAGGCGCCTGCATCAATTCGTAACCGACTTCAATATCGGCAACCCGCGTCAGGGCGGTAGTTAAGATGCCGAGCGTCAAACAATTGCCGCGTTTTTGCTCAAGCGAATCTGTCGCAATCAGCGTATCTGAGTGGAAATTAAAACCATCAATATATTGTTTAATAAACTTAACAACTCGGCGATGGCCATATAGATTAGCTTGATACGGCGAGTGATAAAACTTTAAGAACCGTTCTTCTTGTTCTGGCGTTAATTTAAAAAGTTCATCGGGAGTTACCATTTCTGGTCTTTCCCCAAAGATAGGGTAGTAAGCGATCGGAGCATTTTGGGGAGTGCTGTCCTGCGATTCGACAAGATTTTTCTGACTCGTACTCGCGCAGGCAGTGATCAAAACAGCCGCAGATAAAACCAATATTTTTTTGCCACGAGCGACGCAGCTTTCGAACAACGCTGCTTTAACTTGTTTGAATAACATGGTATTACACCTCACGTTAAGTCGACCCTTTTTTAGGTTTCCCACTACTCCTTATGATAGCTCCTTAGTAAATTTATTTTTGTTGATTTTAGCGTATCCAATCGTCAGTCAACCTCATAACCTATCAAAGCCGACATCTTAGCTTCGTATAAGCTACGAGTTTCGGGTTCGAAAGTTCGCTCAATCGCATTATTCAAATAACGTCGTGCTTTATTATGATGCCCACGAGCAAAAGCGACTCGACTAAGCCCAGAGTAACCATGATGAAGATAAGGCGCGACATCAATCATTTTTTGGTAATATTTTTCTGCATTGTTGAGTTGACCTTTAGCAAGTGCCTCCTCAGCTAACTCTAGCCAATCGAATGGATTTTGGTCTTCAAGGCCACCAATTTGATTCTCCAAGGCTTTTGCTTCATCAATCCTTTTTTCGGACACTAGAAAATTCCGATAATTGGTTAACAAGTCAAGCTTGTCTTGAGAATGTCTAATCCCATAACTATATATTTTTTCGGCATCAGCCTTGTAACCTGCTCGTTCATAAACGAGCGCTAAAATGTTGATGGTATGAGGGTTGTCAGGTGCATAATCTAAAGACTCAATGGCAAACCAAAACGCTGCTTGGTAGTTCTCGGCTACGATGGCTTCCGCCGCTTTGTTTCGGAAATACATTGAGACAAATTCAGTTTCTTTCACTTTGCGTTTTACGTGCCCCGAATCAATAGGAAAGTAATCAACGCGAATCACCGGCTGAAAAATTAACTCATAACTCATCTCTTCAGATGTCAAAGGTTGATGAAGTACGCTTCGAATGTGCTCTGAACTGAGTATCGTATTGCCTTGCTTTTCAAACACTGGCGTGGAATGCATCAATTCATAACCAACCTCTACTCGTGCAAGCCTCGACACTGCAGTCGTCAAAATGGCCAGCGACAAACAATTGCCTTCTTTCAGCGTAGCGGATTCGGAAGCAGAAAATGTTTTGCTATGATAATTAAATCCTTCAATAAATTTGTCGATGTATTCGGCTACCACTCGATTTGAGAGCGAGTCTTTATTCGCTGGTGAGTTTCGAAATCGATTGAAATCTCTTTGTTGTGCTCGAGTCAGTGTGAAGATTTCGTCGTAACTAATAAGTTGCGGCTTTTCACCGAACTCGTCGTAAAAAACGACAGGAATTTGCTCTTGAATATATTGCGTTTCGGTAGTTTGAGTGGTCGCGCAACCAGCGATAAGCAACGTTGCCGAAATGAACGTAGCGGTACCAAAACCAATTCGTTGTGTAAAACAGGCTTTAGCTATCACTTTTAGTTTATTGAAGACTTGCTGCGGATATATCATTCGCACTCCAATTTACGTCAATATTCAAACTTCTGTCATTTCAGTTTACGCTTTGTGAAACCAAGAGACAATTAAAATATCTACATAACTGGATATGGGCTAACTATTTGATTCACAATTACAATTTATTAAGTCCTTAAAAACTATGCGGTTTTTATAATTAGCCTCGAATTAAAACGAATTTTGTAACATTCAGACAAATATATTCGTAAACTTTAACTACGGCGAGCATAGCTCAAGAACATTGGCCGGAAAGGTTAATCATGGCGAGATGCTTTAACTTTTAACTTTTAATTTTTATTTCTATTTTTTTGATTTTGATTTTGATTTTGCGTACAAAGCTACCTCAAATTATCATAAGCATAATGACAAGTGAGCTTACTTGGGGATAAACAATCGGCTCTGCTCTTGATACCCTGGGAGATCGACAATTTTGTCGTACTTAAGTCCAATTTTTTCAAGTACTCGCATCGAGCCACGATTATCAATATTGGTGATGCCAAGAACTCTATCGATACTCAGTTCATCCCGCGCGAATTCCAGGACCGCTTTTGCAGATTCAGATGCAAACCCCAGTCCCCAGTACTCTGGGAGAAAAGCAAATCCAACATCCGGCTCGACAAAAAAATCGCGTTTGACCAATCCACACATTCCGACCGGCACCGATTTCAATTTCAACTCAGCCATGTAAAGGCCATAGCCATTCTCTTGATAGCTCTTCATTGGGCCATTGAGGATATAATCTTCTGCGTCTTGCAAATTGTGGACATTTTTGTCGCCGATATTTTCTAACCAGGAGGGCTCATTCACGAGATTCAAAACAAAAGCAGCATCATCCAAGGTGAAATCTCTGAGAATCAAACGATCAGTTTCTATCAAAGCCACGAAAATCTCCTTTTGCTGAAAGTAAGTGAATAACGTCTCGCCGCAAGCTAAGCCAGATAACTCGCGACCGGCATCATTTTTAAGTCGACGCCTTATTTAAGCATAGCACTGAAAAAAGACTTATCACGCGGCAAATGGATTATTTTGAGCCTAACTAGCACCAGGGCGTTTGCACCAATTTACCGCTCGTTCTTTTCCGGTTTCTTTTTAATATACAAGACCTTAGTCACCCTTGCTATCAAATTACCAGCTCCATCTTTGATTTCTATGGTAAATTCCGGGAGATATTTCTCACCCCTTTGGGTCTTTTCTTTGATGTCTGAGATAATTAAATCAGTAATACTAATTTCGGCATAAACTGTGGTTTTTGCTGGAGCGATGTAATCGACAGTGGCACTTTTGTCCCAAACATAATAATTCTTGCCAAGAATGTTCATTAACATCAGCATTATTTGTGGGTCGACCATCGAGTATAAACTACCGCCAAAATGCGTTCCCACCGCATTTCGGTTGTACCACCGAAGCTTCATTGCGACCTTAACATAGCGCCAGTCATCAGCTAATTCGACTATTTTGACGCCTGCACCGAGGTAAGGGGGATAAACGTTGAGCAAAAACTTAAGTTTTTTGGGGGTTAAGTACATAGATTTTCCGATAAAAAAATTAAATCATCCGCCAACACTGGAAGACGCCACACCAAAGAGGTCATACCAGTATGCAAATATTTATATTATGCTAAATCATGGTTAAAAAAAAGCCGAATAGCCGTGATTTAGCTATGAGCGCCTGCTATAATCCGCGCCTTTTTAAAATTCTCCTATACTTAGCGAAAATCTGACTGAACTGCGCCAGTCAAACCAAACTGGTTGTTAATAGTCATGATGCAAAAGTTGAATCTTTATGAATGATTTTGCAGAAGGCCAACGTTGGCTGAGTGAAAACGAAACCGAACTCGGATTAGGCATGGTTCAATCGGTTGATCACCGTCTTGTCACCATATTTTTCCCAGCGACTGAATCCGAACGGACTTATGCCAAAAATAATGCTCCTTTGTCTCGTGTGAGTTTTCAAGTCGGCGATCAAATCGAAACGGCCCACGGCGAGATACTGATCGTCAAAAGCGTCGAGCAACTTAATGACATTTTGGTTTACATGGCACAGATGCCAGGCGAAGGCGATGATATGGTGCCAGTACCCGAAACCCAATTGAGTCACCATCTGCAACTTAACAAAGCTTCTGATCGTTTATTTTCTGGACAAGTCGACTCACTCAGGTGGTTTGAATTACGTTATTCAGCCATGAAAGCCAAAGAGCAGCAACAACGTTGTGAAGTTAATGGCCTGCAAGGACCAAGAATCGATCTTATCGGCCATCAACTATACATCGCTTCTGAAGTCGGCAATCGTTACGCGCCAAGAGTATTACTCGCCGACGAAGTGGGCCTGGGTAAAACCATTGAAGCCGGGATGATAATTCATCAGCAATTAATCAACCATCGGGCAAGTCGGGTATTAATTGTGGTACCACAGCCGTTAGTTAACCAATGGTTTGTTGAAATGATTAGGCGCTTTAATTTGCATTTCAGCATTTTCGACCAGGCACGGGTCGACTCGCTAACCGATCTTGACGATTTAGCGCTTGATGAATCGATAGATATAGAACAGATCGAAATTGAAAACCCCTTTCTTTCAGAGCAATTAGTGCTCTGTAGCAGCGAGTTTCTGGCGCAATGCGATCTAGACCAAATTTCACAAGGTGAGTGGGACCTGTTAGTTATCGATGAAGCACATCACCTAGAGTGGCAGCCAGGTAACCCCAGTAACGAGTACCTGCGAGTCGAAACCATTGCTAACCAAACGCCAGGACTCTTATTATTGTCTGCAACCCCTGAGCAATTAGGCCAGGAAAGTCACTTTGCTCGTCTGCGACTTCTCGACCCTGACCGATTCCATAATCTCCAGGACTTCGTGGAAGAGCAAAAAGCTTATCAACCCATCGCAGAACTTCTCGAGACGATAACTGATTCCGACAAGTGGGATGACACGTTAAAAGCTCAGGTTGCCAACTACATCGACGATGTCGAAATTGACGAAACCAATCGTTCGCAGATTATCAAAGAGTTACTCGATCGTAATGGCACCGGTAGAGTGCTCTATCGAAACACGCGAAAAAATATTGCCGGCTTTCCTCAAAGAAAAGTTTTTCCTCACCCGGTGGAAGCTTGCGAAGAATATCAGTATGAAATAGCTGAACATCTAGACGAAACTGTCGCCGCGATGCTTCATCCAGAAACTCAAATGCATGACGAATCGTGGACTTTATTCGATACCCGTGTTGACTGGTTAAAAAATTTCTTAAAAGAAAACAGAAATGAAAAAGTACTGATAATCTGTGCCCATAAAGATACCGCCATCGCCTTAGATTTGCATTGCCGATTTAAACTGGGAATCAACTGCTGTACATTCCATGAAGATATGGACATCATCAGCCGCGACCGGGCAGCGGCACATTTTGCCGATATGGAAGAAGGCGCACAGGCACTGATTTGTAGCGAGATTGGGAGTGAAGGACGCAACTTTCAATTTAGTCATAAGCTTGTGTTAATGGACCTACCCGCCAACCCTGATTTGCTCGAACAACGTATTGGTCGACTGGATCGCATCGGCCAACAAAACGATATCGAAATTCATGTTCCTTTCATGCAAAATTCAGCTCAAGAGGTGATATTTAATTGGTATCACATGGGTATGAATGCATTTGAGAAAACCAACGCCGCTGGCTCGGAAATATTCAAACGAACTCATGCCCAGTTGTTTGATGCAATATTAGAATACGATGACTCGCAACATCAAAAAGCGTTAATTGAGTCGACTCGAACGATTGCTAAAGAAGTCAACAAGGCTATGGAAAGTGGTCGAGATAAACTGCTTGAACTCGCTTCATTTAATCAAAGTAAAGCCGATGAACTAATTGAACGTGTCGCAGAGCGAGACAGCTTAGCGCCGAGAAACTTTATGGAGTCGTGTTGGGATCGTTTTGGCGTTCAATTTGAGGATCACTCTGCGCAAAGCTATGTCATCCGACCTGGTGATCATATGTTTATTGGCGCGTTTCCAGGTTTAGCAGAAGATGGCATGACGGTTACCTATGACCGAAGCACAGCCTTGGCACGTGATGATATGCACTTTTTAAGCTGGGAGCACCCGATGGTAAACGGGGCTATTGAACTGGTGCTATCTGAGGACAAAGGTAATGCTAGCGTGTGTATTTTGAAAAATAAAGCGATTAAAGCCGGTACGTTACTGATGGAAGTCTTGTATCATATCGAACCTATCGCGCCCAAATATCTGCAAGCTCAACGCTTCCTGCCGTTCACGTCTATTCGCGTACTTACCGATATCAATGGCAATGATTTGGCTGACAAAGTTAATCATGAGAACTTGAGTAAACAGTGTCACAAGATTCCCAAAAATACCTCTCGCCAGCTGCTGAAAAGTGAAGAAAAAACTTTCCGGAAAATGCTCAAGCTTGCTGATAAAAAAGCAGAAGTAAAAGCACAAGCGGTTCTCGCTAATGTCGTTGATAATATGCAAGCTTCTCAAAAGCAGGAACTCAACCGATTGGTTTCACTTCGAAAGAAAAATCCAAATATCCGAGAGGCGGAGATCGACTTCATCAAAAATCAAACTGATAAGCTCACCACTCATTTATCAGATACTCAGCTTCAATTGGAAGCCATTCGAGTAATAGTTGCCGTTTAAGAGAGGCTGCTTTATCGCAGCTTTTCTTAATTAAATTTTTCTCAACCGAAGACGCTGCATTCCAAATCAAAATACTGTTCGCGTTACAAATTTTAAAACCATCACTTTTCGTCTTTCAAGCATACAGAATTGAGATATTTAGCTTACGCCAGCCTGATTGTGTACTAGGCTCATGCAACTGGTTTAAGGTCGTACCAGTCATCCTAATTAACAATAATCATAGGACCTAATGCCATGCGTGAGATATTTATAAAGCTTGTTTTAACCTGGAGTCTGCTATTCGGAAGTACCCATTACGCTCTTGCTAATATTTGTTTTGAGTTACCGTCTGTCTCCTCTCCAAAGTTTGAATTTGACGACAGTATCACTGTCACCTCTTTAGATAACGTTTCAATTGCCGCAAATTTGTTTACACCAACATCACCACCCCCTAGTGATGGCTACCCAGCGATTATTTTCGTCAACAGCTGGGTTTTAGACGAACATGAATATATTTTGCAGGCCGCACAGTTTGCTAAAAAAGGTTATTTAGTTTTTAGTTACAGCGCCAGAGGTTGGGGTTGTTCGGGCGGCCAAGTCAACGTTGTTGGCGATAAAGATATGCAAGATTTATCAGCGGTCGTAGATTGGCTTCAAGCTAACACTGCAGTTGATTCAAATAATATCGGGATCAGTGGGATTTCATATGGTTCAGGAATCAGCTTGATGGGGCTAGCAAAAGAGCCACGAATCAAAACCGCTGTTGCAATGAGCACCTGGGGCTCATTAACCGATTCGCTCTATCAACACCAAACTCCCCGATCATTCTGGGGATTCTTTTTAGTGGCCAGTGGTTTTGTTACCGCCAACATGGATCCCATTATTGCGCAAAACTACCAAAACCTTTTAATTAATCAAAATATTACAGAGACACTCAATTGGGCTGAGGAGCGCTCGGTGGTCAATTTCGTGGATTTAATTAACGAGCGCAACGCGCCCGTTTACCTTGCTAATAACTTTGGTGATAACTTGTTCCAACCCAATAATCTCTTGAAGTTTTATCAACAGTTGACTGGCCCTAAACGCATCGACCTAAATCAAGGAACGCATGCCAGCGGCGAGGGATTCGGACTCGTGGGCTTAGAAAGTTACACTTGGGATAACACCCATCGCTGGTTCGATTACTGGTTAAAGAATATTGATACAGGAATAATGCAACAACAACCGGTAACAATGCTCGTTGATCTCAAAAACAAACGAGATGAATACTCTGACTACCCTTTACCCGGTCAGTCAAATGAAACATTTTATTTGGGTGCGAGAGGAGTGTTTTCAAATGGAGACTTAAGGGATTCTCCTTATAGACCTTGGTGGGGAAAAACCAACACGATTTATAGCGGACTCGATACCCTCGCGACAACCGGGATTCCCGTTTTATCAGCCATTTTAGATGCTCATATCAAAACCCCGGTAAAGACTCCCATGGGGCTTATAAGCCGGACCAATGGCATTGTCTTCGATACACCAAAACTTAGCCAGACGATGAAAATAAGAGGAATTCCTAAAGTCAAACTAAACCTGCGTCCCTCATTCAGCAAGATGCAAATAGTCGGATATCTTTATGATATTGCGCCCAATGGTGTGGGTACGCTGATTACTCATGGTCCGGTAACCACCTACAATGCAAACCCTGGAAAAACGCAATCGATCGAGTGGGAACTTGTGGCGACGGCTTACGATGTACCAGCCGGTCATAAACTGGGGATCGCTTTTGATACTTTTGATTTACTCTATGGCATTCCCACTATTTTGCCTTACAACGTGAAATTTAAATTTAGCAAAGGATTGGATTCGACATTAACTATTCCAACCGTCGACTAATACTTTCACTAAAAAGTAACTTGATGCCTCTCCTAATCGTTATCTAGGAGAGGTGTCTTGACCCTCTCAACTTGTTAACAATTTCTCAAACATTAAATACCCATTTTTAAGCCAACTCGCAGCTTAAAGTATGTTTTTTCACCAATGTTTTGAAGCTATTTTTCGGCAAACGTTTTAAAGCTTTGCATAAACTTTAAAGACTCTTTTTTAAATGCACCAGGCATTAAGAACATCATTAATTTCATCAATAACTTATCACTTTTAAATTCATTAACAGATTTCCATCGCGTGGTATTCTCGTTGACTTCTGTGAACAAATTTTTGTTTTCATTCCACATACCATCGGTCGTATATACTCCCGTGAATTCATCTGGAAGATTTCTTACCGTGATTGTTTCAATCATCTCGCAATTATTCTTGCCGGTACTTACTACAATTTTTGATTGAGCACCAACTTGACCCGGTTCACCACTCATAGGCTCAAAGATTACAAGTCCCGGCATCCATTTTTTCAAATTTTCTGTGTCATCAAACAAAGCAATCACTTTATCTCTCGGTAAGTTCACATCGATTTCTATTTCATATTTCATTATTCATTCCTCGATCGTTAGTTTTTCCTTATTATGATTAACAACTGCGGTATTTATCGTTTAAACCAATGCCTTTCAAGATCATCGGAATACACTTTTGCAACCGACTCTGGCGGGTCGATTCACGCTTAGCAGCTCCAATATGCTCGGCATATTCTTTTCGTTTATAGGGCGTCAAAGCGGCAAACTGACCCGCGAGAGCTTCATCCTGGTCTAACGCTGTTTGCAGCTCAATTGGAATTTCCAATTTGGTTTGTGAGCTCGTTTTAGGTACAACTTTCCCTGCTTTTTGAAGTGCTATTGCTTCTTTAAGGTAAGGGAGTATTTGATTGGACTTAATATCCTTGGCTTCACTAAAGCGCCATTGCCTCATCGCTTTAGTTTTACCCGCTTGCGCATTAATCAATTTTTTATTGGCATCCTTTAACAGAGAACCATTAAAAAACCACAGTCCGACGTATGACTTAAATGCGCCAATTCCAACAACATTTTTGTTATCAATGGTATAGGTTGGCGCCCCCCACTTAAAGGTTTCTGTTAGTTCCGTCGTTAGAATAATATTTCTGAGTTTTTCGATCGCCGGTCGCCAGTCGGGATGTGCATCAATAAAAGAATTAACCGTTTTTGAACGTTGCATATCAGTCACCTGTGAAAAATCCGATTAACACAATAGCACAAGGGATATTACGCCTCATCACTCAAGTTCGCTAGCGCAGACGCAAACGCCGCATGCAAGACGGTTCGGTCAAATAGGACTTGAGGTCTGTCTAAGCCTATCTACCAATGCCCATGTCACAATTTGTAATACTTTGCTTATTGGCCCCTAGCTGAGCTAGTGTTATACTTCAACAACACACCTTAATCGCTAGGCGAGTCAATTGAAAACGCCTATTTTTCAATATCGGGAGTTATACATGAAGTACCTAACCAACATTGCCATCAGTGCATTTCTTGCCAGCAGCTTAACCGGTTGCGTGATTATTGATACCGATGACGGCTGGGAAGGCTATAGTAGTTGGAAGTCTCGTCAAGAGGATAACCGCAAGGCAATCAGCAACTTAGAGCTTGGAACGGAACGCAGCGCTATTGTCAGCGAACTCGGCGCGCCTGATTTTTCAGAAGCCTTCACTGCGGGACAAGATCAATATCGAGTACTCTACTACCGAACTCATCACACAGAGTCGGATGGTGATACGACCAAAGACGAAACGACACCTTTGATTTTCAAGAACAATACCTTGATTGGCTGGGGTAACGAAGCGCTTTCTAGTATCAAAAACTAAGAATCACAGGCGAGCGCAAACTAACGGCTTGCTCTCGCCGCTTATTTTCATTCAGTAAAAGCCGCTTTTCTGCTGGCAACTATTGCACAATTTGAATCGCCTCATGGAATATTTTTTCATTCCAGTCTGAAGAAAACTATCTATACTTATCAGTACTTCTGATTAGTATCTCTTGGTAAAGTTTCTTGGCAAAATTTGTCTGCAAATGTTTATTCGCTGTCTCGCTGCCACTTAGCAGCTTTATAAAATAAATATCTGGATTTTAATGTCGACTGAATTAGATGAAAAACAAGTATTTGTTGATGAACTGGAAATTGGGATGTTCGTGACTCGTCTCGACCGTCCGTGGGAAGAAACTGAGTTTTTATTACAAGGATTTTTAATTGAAACACCTGAGGATTTAGAAGCCTTAGCAAGCCAGTGCAGATACGTCTTTATCGAACGTAAGTCAAGGATCGTCAAATCTCCACCAATCTTTGGAAAAGTCGAGCGCAGAAAGCAAAAGCTCGGACTATTTGCACGTGCAAAAAAAGCACTCAAAAAGAAAACCGCTTCAACTCAATCAGCCCATTTAGCATCAACAGCTCAACCACAGTCTGCGCCGCAGAACAAAGTTACCTACATCAACAAAGTCACCGTTGATAAAGAGTTCAATTCGGCAAAACAAAGCTATACCTATGCCAAGCTTACCGCAAAAAACATTATGGAAGGCATCCGTATTGGCCGAACTATTGATATTAATGAATGCCGCAAAGCAGTAGACCAAATCGTTGATAGTATTATCCGCAACTCTAATGCTTTGGTATGGTTAAGCAAGCTGAAAAGTAAAGACGAATATACTGCGGAACATGCCATAAATGTTTGCATTTTGTCCGTTGCCTTTGCTCGTTACCTTGGATTTGAAGAAAAAGAAATTCGAAAAGTCGGTCTTTGCGGTTTGTTACATGATGTCGGTAAAGCCAAAATACCTGACGAGATTTTACTTAAAGAAGGTCGCTTCACTGACGACGAGTTTGAGCTAATGAAGTCTCACTCTTTACTGGGTCGAGATTTATTGATGACCATGCCAGATATCGACCTTATCGCAATTGATGTCGCTTATTGCCACCATGAGCGCCCTGATGAGTCTGGATATCCTCGCGGATTAAAACGGCATCAAATACCTTACTATGCCATGCTAATCGCTATCACAGATGCGTATGACGCTATCACAAGCAGTCGCTGCTATGACGACGGTCGCTCCTCTATGGAAGCCCTAGATATCATTTACAAAAATCGCGGGCGACAGTTTGACGAAGAACTGGCTCTCGAGTTTATTAAGTGTATCGGAGTCTACCCTCCAGGCTCTATTGTTGAAATGACTAATGGTGAAGTTGGAATAGTTATCGCCACAAATCCTGAAGTAAAACTGCGCCCTCGGTTAGTTATTGTGTTGGATGAAAATAAAAATAAATGTCACCAAAAGGTCGTGAATTTATTGAACAATCCGGTCGATTCCAGCGGCAATTTATACAATATATCAAGCGAACTTCCTAACGGAAAATTTGGGGTTGATATCCGTCAATACCTAAAAAAAGGGTTAAAACTGAGTAAATAAACGGACAAAACTAGTGGAAGAACGGCGCAACATACCAAGATATTTATGTACTGATGACTTTAGTGACAGTGAAGTCAGTATCAATAACAGGAAGTATCAACTGATTTCCACAAACTTTAATCGAAATGGAATTGCGCTGTATTCGAATGAAAGATTACCTGAAATCAGCAGCTGTCTGATTAGCTTCACATTTCGCCACGAAGAAGGCAATATTGAATTGAGTGACATTCCCTGTAAAATTAAGCATCGCCACGAAACCGAAGTTGGCTGTCAATATGGCATTCAGTTTTTGACCGAAGCGGAAAGCGAAGACTCGCGCGCTAAATTATTAACTCTAGTGGAAGCGTTTCTCGCAGCTGCTACCAACAATGAAGATCGCTACGGGTTAGAATAGTTTTGCATCGACAAACTAAACAAACATTCAGTTTGAATTCACTTTCAGCATGCTAGCATACTGTCTTGATTAGTCTAAAGGAATTAACAATGTCACTTTGGAGCCGCTCAATGCCGACAGCGATAACGTTGTTAGCGATGTCTGCCTGTTCTCATCATGGGGTAAATCCCAACGATATCAATCAGCTCGTCGAAGTCAGTTATGCCAAGGTTCTAGCAACGAAACCCATAACATTCGACAGTAAAGCTGATGAGGCCGCCGCTATGGGAGCGCTGGAAGGTGCAATTGACGCTGCACATTACGGTGATGGTGATGATGTTGTCGCTGGCGCTATCGGTGGAGCCTTGGTTTCTGCACTAATGACATCACTTGAAGAGGGTGGTAACAAAGGACTCTTGTTGACACTTAAAGATACTGACGAGCAAGCGCTTAATTTACTCGTCAAACGCAAAGATATCGTCGCCGGTGATTGCTTACGCCTTATTCAAGGCGAATCCGTTTCAATTGACCATGTAGAGCCAAGATATTGTGAAAAAGCGAGCCTCCATACAGCTAAGTAATCGACCCAAGTTTCTTGGCGTTTAGGTATACTTAGCTAGTGCTACTTCAAAAGGCTTTAATTCTTCTTCAAAATCTTGCCATGCTTCAATTGATGAGTCATAAATCGGTTTTCTAACTTGTTGCCGACTGATCGTATGAACAGCAGTAGTCTGCTGAAAAAACGCTAAACATGTATCACTCCATGATAATCCCAATGAACTAATGACTGGCTCAAGACTCTCTTTTGGGTTTCGAACTAGATTTTCATATTCAATTTCAAACATCGAAATACCCATTTGTAACCAATGTTGGATAAGTTTTTGATATTGATGGTAATACAAAGCAAACTCTTCCAAATCACAAAAATAAGGTTCATTTTCAGCAAAGTAATTTCTAAAAATTGAAAAAGCTATCGCTCTCGGCTCTCTTGTTACATGGAGTATTGTTGCGTTGGGGAAAATCAGCTTTATTAATCCAAGAGACTGAAAATTTGCTGGCATTTTATCAATCACATAACGGGCATTAGCATGACCGGATGCTAACTTACTTAAGTAGCCTTCTCCGGCTTTTGACAACAACTCTGGATCACAAATCGACATCAGTTCAGGATAGCTCGTTTGAGTGTGTTCAACGAGATAATCAACAACTTCCGAAGCGATATAGTCGGTTTCTCCAGCGGTTTCAATTTCAGGATAGCAAGTAAGTATTTGTTCTATGAGTGTTGTACCAGCTCGAGGCATTCCAACAATAAAGAGAGGCGATATAGAAGCATGTCGTTCCTGTTTTATTGTATTCTTCATGGAACTGATAAAGGGCGAATTGGCGAGCAGATTTTGGTCAAAATATTCTCGTAGTTTTTTAAAAAAAGGCAGCATTTCTACAGTGCGAAATTCACAGTTAGACAACTGGTATTGATTCGCTTTTTTCCAATCCTCAAATGCCAATTGATGCGACCGTCGTTTGAAGTTGCAGTTCGCACTCGCAAAGTATAGCTCGCATATTTCTCGACTAGTGCTGACAGGCAAACTGTCTTTCGAACTTTGTTCAGTGGCGACAACCTCTATCGCGTCTCTTACAATATCATGCAACTCACCGACGATAGTTTCAGCCTCTGGCTCTTTTAATAGCTCACTTAACGACAGTAATGCCCCACTATGATATGGACTAATCTCCAAGCATCTGTTTAAAGCGACTTCTGCGCTTTTTATTTGATTCGTCGCTAACAAGTATCTCGCATATTTAAAAACCACATGGACTGAAGATGGAAACTTGTCAATCGCTCGCTGAAACACAGCTTGTGCTTTTTCTAACTCGCCCCGCTCAAACAGAAAGTTAGCGAATGCTAGTAAAGGACCAGACTGTTTTGGCGCTAAAAAAGCCGCTTTACCTAACAATTGAAAGGCCTGGTCAAATTGTCCTGTTTTATCCGCTAAGGTACCTAGCGCCCATAAACCATCAGAGTTGTTAGGTTGCACCTTTAGCAGCGAGCGAATCATCTCTTCCGCATCAACAAACTTTTTATGCTCGATAAGTTCAAATACTGCCTGTAGGTTAAAGATGGAGAACTCCTTAGTCTCTAATTTCATACCAAATTAAACTTGTTGTGAATTAATTACACCAAACAAGTTAACGGTTTATAATCGATAAATAAGTCGATACAATGCCGGTCCATTTGGGCGCTTACTTCAAATGGGTAATTCAATTATTTGAATGCTTTATAAATTACCATGGAAATAATAATGAAGAGAATAATATTTTTAAGCTTGGGGATAATTTTATCACTAAATGTAAACGCGAATGACGAGACATCGAGTAACGAAAGTGTCTACGAACGTTCAGGTTGGTTTTTCTCGGGTGGGCAAATGAATTTTGACTCAGCCGTGGCGGAACAGCAAGGAATCAAAGATTCTTCCTTCTACCTTAATTTAGGGTATGAAGGACACAAAGGTGCTCTCGCTTATGGATTTGGCATGAGCGGTTTGATCTTATCGGACGACAACAGTTTCACACAACGCGTTGTTGACAATTTTGGTAATACATCAACTGCCAGTTCATCAGCAGACGCTTTTGGTTTTTACGGTGAACTCGGCTATAGCATGGATTTTGAGAGCGGCGGAAAATCATTCGACATTCTGGCTGGCCTCGAAGCCATCAACGCGAGTCGCGGCATCAGTAACTGCTCAAACTGCTTCTCAGAGGATATCGATTTAAGTTCTGGTTTATATATAAAACCGAGGTTTCGCTTTTATGCTGAATCAGGCTTTGTTTTTAGCTTTGACTATCATCAGTACTTGAGTGGTGACATAGAAAACGGCTTCAGCCTCAACTTTTCTTGGACCAACTAGCTAATCCCTAATTAGGGCTGAAGTATCAGCCCTAATGATTATCTTGATCGCCAAGGGGCGTCGGCCATACTTTATCGCCTAACCCTCTCTTCACCAAATAAAATCCCCCCCTTCTCATACTGTATCTGGCGAAACGAGCCACCGATGAGTTTCAAAACGCCATCGACAATAATTCTCCAAGTTCTGGTTGCCAAGCATACTTGGATAGGTCGACTTTATTCGATAAAACTACGACATTCTCATCCATCAAACGCAGTTTTTGTCGTTGTGCGTTCTCACTGTTGACATCAAAAGCAAGATGTCCAGAACTCCGTAGGACTCTGTGCCAAGGAAGATTCAACGAACTCGGCGCTTCTCGAAGAGACTTTCCAACTAATCTAGCTCTACCAGGCAGTCCTGCTAGGTCGGCAATTTGTCCGTAACTGGCAACTTTTCCACGAGGAATCAAAGCGACAGTGCGATAAATTCTCTCTTGCTTACTTATTGGCTGGCTCATCTTTATGGGTAAAACGGTGATCGACTTCCTGAGTATCCGACTTTCTGTTATCTTTAACAAGTCTCATATTAATGCTTAATGCTTTCACACCTTTATAACGGAATATCCTCATGAAACACTATTCGCTAATTGTCATCTTTCTTACAATTGCATTGACAACCTTGACCGCATGTCAAAAAAACCTTGCGGGAAGAACTCAGTTTATGCTGGTTACGGAATCAAGTGCTATTGAAGCTTCGAAACAGGCTTACGTAGACACTCTAAGTCCGCTCCAACAAGCAGGCAAAGTCGACAACAATCCTAAAATGGTTCAGCGCGTCAATCGCATCACCGACAAACTAATTCAAGAAGCCATAAAAAAGCGTCCTGAAACTAAAGACTGGGCATGGAGTGTTAAAGTTATTGATGAACCAAACACGGTTAATGCTTGGTGTATGGCTGGCGGGAAAATGGCTATCTACACAGGCTTAATTAACAAACTGAATGCAACCGACGATGAAATTGCTCAGGTAATGGGACATGAAATTTCGCATGCTTTACTCAATCACTCAGCGGAACGCATGTCACTCGCCATGGCTAATAATATGGCACTATCGCTACTGCAAAAGTCAATTGATGCTGGTGAGCAAGGGATGGCATTAGCCAATGCCGCAGCCCAAGTCGCACTCACGTTACCTAATAGCCGACAAGGCGAAAAAGATGCGGATAAAGTCGGTATAGAGCTAGCCGCTAAAGCAGGATTTGATCCGAATGCAGCAGTAACTTTATGGCAAAAAATGGCAAAAAATAGTGGGAGTGGAGGCTTCGAGTTTCTGAGTACACATCCTTCCCCTGAAAACCGCCAAGAAAAACTTAAAAAAATGATCCCGCTAATGATGCCATACTATCAAGCGGCAAAAGGTCAGTAAGGCTCTGGAGAAAATAAAGAACAAGCGAAATACAAAAGAGTTAAAACTTAGTTTAGAAATGCCAAAGTCACAATCTAACAATCAACCGCTTGATGCAGATTGTGACCTTGGGACCTGCAGAATAAATTACGAAGCGATTTTTGATTTGATTTCGTCGAGGATCGCTTGAGTTTTTGAAGTGTCTTTAACACCCCCAGCCGCTAATGCGCTTTCCGACCATTCAACAACCGACTGACCATCATGCTCTTTGGCTGTGATATGCTCTTTCTTAATCTTGCGAATTAGAAATTTTGAAATATCGGTAGAACCATAGAACGATGCAGCTCTTAGCAAACTACCACCACTAAAGTCGCCTTCTGGTTGACAGACAAGACCATCATAGACTTTACGCAAATTTAAGTTTGATGATTTAAGTTTTTTTCTCAATGCTGAGCGATTATTGCTTTTGACAAATTCACAAACAGAAGCAGATAAACGATCTAAGTTAGCAATGTTAACAGAAGCTTTTGCCGATGGTACAAACAATAAACACGTCGCAACAATTGCGAAGGCAAACAAGTTTTTCACTGTGGATGTCTCCTAAAAAGTTTTTCAATAGGAGATAAGAGCATACGGAAGGTACATTGACTCTTCATGGTAACCCCGCTGCCTTGTACCAATGTGTCTGAATAACATTACTGGTGGTTAGGCCGGTAGTTTTGCGCCCTTTAACTTTCGTAAAAGGTTGCCCTTATCTAGAAGCGGGGCGAATTCTAACGAAATTTGATTAAATTACAAGCAATTTCAACAATAATTTTGTAAAACGAATGTAAACACAGTGTAAAAAACCAACAATCCCTTATTGCTGGCGGCTTACAAGGCGCTCTTTTACCTGGAGATAGTGTTTAAAGTCTCGATATTCACGATCGGCGTTACCCCAAATTACCGCGACTTTTTGCAATGCCTGTTCAGCCTTATCGATTTCTCCCACCGATAAATGATACTCCGCTAGCGTCACATGTGCTTGCGGGAAACTGGGATGTTGAACGATAACTTCCTCAAGTAACTCATAAGCTTGACTCGTTTGACCCGTCTTCACTTGTACTCTAGCGAGTTTCACCTTTTGCATCAGAACGGCATCCTCATCTTGTGAATTGACGACGTTGCCTAACACAAATTTTAAGGCTCTTTCATGTAGCTCTTGGGCGAGCTGATAATTCTGGTTTAATTCAGCAAGTTCGCCTTTCGAAGATTCTAAGATACTATTGAAAAGTGGATTGGGATATTCTTCCAAATAGGCTTGGATAATTTGCAAGTACTCCTCTACTTTTTGAGTATCCTCTTTGATCACATAAAGATTTAAATAACCGACGTCAATTATCCCATCAACGGGTGGTTGCAATTGGCTTTTAACTTGCGCCAACTCTACAAGGCCTTCATCAAACCGTCCAATGTTCGCTAAGTAAAAACTCTTTGGGAATTTAACTCGGAATATTTGCAACAAAGGCGGTAAGTGACTCATATGCAACTTCATTTCTTCGACTAGCTCAAGGGCTCTCTCCATTTGACCAAGATAGGAATGGTGCCTTAGTAATCCGCCCAGTATGACAAATTTCTCTGGAGAAGAAGGAGACTCTACTAACAAGCGATTTAAGTAATCTTCCGCAGCCTGAAAGTTGCCCAATTTAAAATCTACTTTCGCGCGCAACAAAGCCGCAGTGCCATTATTGCGCTCAAGCAGTAAAACTTTATCTATAATCGCATTGGCTTCTGCAAACTTTCCGTCTCGTTGATAAATTTCAGCTAATTGATTGAGTGCGCCTGTATCATTGGGTTGTAATCGATCATACTCAAGCAAACTTTCAATCGCTTTATCAAGTCGATTACTCAAAAGAAACAAATTCGCCAGATTTTTGAGAATAGAATAATCTTGTGGCTTTAATTCTCTTAACTTTAATAAATGCAACAACGCTTTTTCTGGATCGAGTCCCGTTATCAGGAGCAAATTTGCTGAAGCTTCGCGAGCCTCAACATTTTCTGGCTCAATTTCAATCCACATATCGAAGACTTTAATTTGGTTGCCATACTCTCCTCTCAGTCCATAAGCCATCGCTTTATAACGAAATTGATCTTGTGGCGTAAACTTATATTCATGTTTCATCGCCTCAGAAAGCGCACGTGCGGCCTCAATACCACTCCCCATCATTTGGTTGACTTGTGCCAACCTTGCATAGGCGTCGGCAAAACTAAAATCAAGAGCCACGGCTTCTTCTAATAACTTTTTTGCAGCCGGATAATTGTTTTCGACAAAAATCTTTACGTTCGATTCCACCCTTTTTTGAATCGCCTCTAGCGACTCGCTAAT
The DNA here is from genome assembly GCF_007004765.1 of Aliikangiella marina. Lineage (GTDB taxonomy): Bacteria > Pseudomonadota > Gammaproteobacteria > Enterobacterales > Kangiellaceae > Aliikangiella > Aliikangiella marina. The sequence goes on along the minus strand of NZ_VIKR01000002.1, from coordinate 205,084 downwards.
ATGTTCCGCCACCGGTAAATCACTGGTGCGATCCTCTAGGGTATCCGGAACTTCAAAAGTATCTTTTACTGCATTTGTCAGCTCGTCAATCAACAGCAAATAGTTGTCGCCCTTAACACTATGAGTCGCAATTTTTTCGCCTGATTTGGCTTGATAGATCTCTAAAGTGAGCTCGTAGATGCCAGCGTTCACTTTATAAAAGCCATTCAATACATACTGATCAAAATTATCTCTAGCGATCTTGAGTTGCAATGACTTAGGAATTCGAAGCCCATTGGTAAATCCTGCTGCTTTAAAGTCAGCAAACAATTGGTAATCATCGAATGGGGTATAACCAGAAATAAATAAACTGCGATTAAGGTCTTTGTTCAACAACCAAGGTAGTCCATATTGCAACCAGTCCTCTTCTGAACTTTGACTCTGATTTCGCCAGAAAAACCCAACCACCTGTTTTCGGTAGCCTTGCTTGGCGACCTCAAAGGTTCGTTGCACCCCGGTTTCATCAACCACTAATTTCGTTTCCGTCGCAACAACCGGATTTACAAAGTAGAACATCGCTCCAATTGCGATAATCAAATTAGTCGGAACAACAAAAAAGGTGGGCTTTTTCCAAGGATCACGACCTGGCTGACCGTACTGATAGGCGAGATAACAGACTGAAGGTACGAAGAAAACCATCCCAATGAAAATATACGAAGTAATTTCCGGCATCAAATTGAACCGATCGACCATCCAATCGCCAATCTCGATCATCATCCAGGTCGCAGCAATATAAAGTCCAAGTATCTGAGGCACTCGGCGTTGCAGTAATGTTTTTATCAGCGATTGCTCTTGCTTCATTTGTTTTCTTCCCTAAAAGACCCTACCTTCCGAGTCTATTTTCTGCTGCTAGTATACAAGTATTTGAAACTTATCAAAATAATCTCTATGCCTAAGGGGCCACATTTCTTTGCAATTGTAGAAGCAACAAGCCTACTATTGTCGTTAGCAGCTGACTCAGTTGGCGATAAGCGTGAAAAGTTACAGAAAAGTGACCATGAGGAAATGGCAAATATGACACATCAGTGGGTCGATATCGGCATAAATCTGACCAATAAAAGGTATGATAAAGATCGCGATAGTGTTGTCACTAGCGCAATCGCTGGCGGGGTGACCAAACTCATCATAACGGGCACTAATGTTAAAGAAAGCCAGGCCGCCAGCAAGATAGCGCAATCTCAACCGACTCATTTATATGCTACAGCGGGTTGCCACCCACATGATTCAAGTAGTTTGAATGAATCGGGTTTACAAGTACTCAAAACACTACTCGAGTTGCCCAACGTCGTCGCGGTTGGCGAGTGCGGCTTAGATTTCAATCGTAACTTCTCGACACCTGAGGAGCAAATAGCGGCTTTTACCGCTCAACTAGAACTCGCTACAGATGTCCAAAAACCGTTATTCCTCCATGAGAGAGATGCCTTCGACACCCAGCAATCTCTGCTGCAAAAATATTTGCCGAAAATACCGGGGGGAGTTGCTCATTGTTTCACTGGCAGCAAAGAACATATGCAAGCTTACCTCGATATGGGCCTGTATATTGGCATTACAGGCTGGATATGTGATGAAAGAAGAGGCCTCGAACTACTAGAAAATGTCCACCTAATCCCGGATGACCGAATCCTGCTGGAAACCGATGGTCCTTACTTGACCCCGAGAAACTTAAAACCAAAACCCAAAGGTGGTCGAAACGAGCCTAAATTCTTACCCCACATCGCGGCAAAAGTTGCTCAGGCTAGAGGTCAAACGCTTGCCCAATTATCAACTGTCAGCTATCAAAATAGTTGTCGTTTGTTTCGTTTGGAGTCGGCTCATTAAGCAACAAAAACCGAAATACAATGCACAAGTTATCTTACTTCATGGCTTAGCTCGCACGCCACGAAGTATGGCTAAATTAGCCCGTCATTTATCCCAAAGGAACCTCAGAATATTAAATATCGGCTACAAAGCGGTTTTAAATAATTACCAACAAATACTCGACAAAATCGAGCTTCAAGTCAGTCAATGGCTCGATCCAAATTTACCAGTTCACTTTGTTGGCCATTCATTTGGCGGGATATTGATTAGAGGATTGCTCGCCCGTCACAAATCGTGGGATATCGGACGATGTGTGATGCTCGGTACGCCTAATCAAGGAACTAACACCGCTACGTTCATGTTGTCTCACCGGTGGCTTAAATATTTTGTTCCTAAAGTTACAGCCGATTTAACTCCCAAAAGTCAGCTACTCGAAAATCTCCCAGAACCAGAAATCGAGACAGGCATCATTGCTGGTAATGTTAAATTCAGCCTGGTCATTCCGGTTAGCTGGTATTATAAAAAGGCGACAGGTGATGCCCCCGGTGATGGTGTAGTAGAATTATCTAATACCCAGTGTAGCAATATGACCGACTTTATCGTGATGCCGTTGCACCATTCCTTTATGACATGGGATAGTGACCTAATTGAGCAAGTAACACATTTTATCGAATTTGGCCGATTTACCGACAAATACAAACCAATAATGTCGGAGCGACTCGAATAGGAGCGACTTATGGAACAAAATGCGATTGAAAACAAATCTGTAAACGGTGGATGTTATTGCGGGCGCATCGAATACCAGGTTCAGCTTCCGGTCAAATGGTGTGCTCATTGTCACTGTACCCAGTGCCGGCATATTCAGGGAGCCGCTTTCGTTACCTGGTTTGGGGTTGATAAAAATAACTTTGGCTATCTCAAGGGCGAACAAGATGTGGCATGGTTTGATTCGTCCGCTAAAGCACAGCGGGGACATTGTATTCACTGCGGTACCCCTTTATTTTTTCTCGGTGAAAACTGGCCCGATGAAATCCATATTACCCGAGAATCCTGCAGAGAGGATATTTTACAAAAACCTCAGTTACACGTTTTTTATGATCGACATGTGGATTACTTAAAGCTACATGATGAGCTTGATAAATATGGCGGACCCGATGGCTTCACCCCGATCAATATCCCAGTACCGAGTGGAGAGTAACGATGTCACACGAGCACAACCAGTTTGATCTGCTGCGAGAAAAACGCTACTTGCCTTTTTTTATTACTCAAGCTCTTGGCGCGCTTAATGACAATGTATTTAAAAATGCCCTGGTCATTCTAATAACCTATACAACTGCAACCAAGTTAGGTTTGGACGCGGGAATTCTCGTTAACTTGGCAGCAATTCTTTTTATATTGCCCTTCTTTTTGTTCTCCGCAATAGCCGGTCAATTAGCCGATAAGTACGAGAAATCTCGAACAATGCGTTATATTAAAAAAGCAGAGATTGTTATTATGGCTCTCGCGGTAATTGGCTTTTATCTCGATAATACTTATTGGTTATTATTTGTTTTATTTTTGATGGGGTTTCAGTCGGCCATCTTTGGTCCTTTAAAATTTGGCTACTTACCACAACATTTACACACCGATGAACTTGTTGGTGGAAATGCGTTAGTCGAATCAGGCACTTTTCTTGCGATTCTATTCGGAACAATCATTGGCGGAGTACTTATCGCGCTAGAGCAATACAATCTGGTGGCCATATCGATAACCATCATATTCGTCGCTATCGCAGGTTACGCGTTTAGTCGCAAAATTCCCGAAACACCCGCAGTCGATCCAACCCTGAAAGTCAATTGGAATATCGTGACCGAAAGCTACCGCAATCTCAAATTTACTCGAAACGATAAAACCGTTTTTTTGTGTATTCTTGGTATTTCATGGTTTTGGTTCTATGGTGCAGTTTTCCTTGCACAGATACCAAACTACACCAAAGGAACCCTCGCTGGTTCAGAATCTGTCGCCACCTTATTTTTAACGGCATTTTCCTTAGGCATTGGAATCGGCGCGATGATCTGCGAGAAGCTATCCGCAGGTAGAGTGGAAGCAGGACTTGTTCCTATCGGAGCAATTGGACTCAGTGTTTTTAGCTATGATTTATACCTCGCAAATCAAAATTCCGGACTTGAACCTATCTACGGATACCTTGAATTTCTCCAACAGCCAGGCGCTTGGCGAGTGCTAACAGACGCGACATTCATTGGCATGTTCGGGGGCCTGTTTACTGTCCCTCTTTATGCGATGATTCAACAGATTGGTAATAAAGCGCATATGTCTCGACTGTTTGCAGGGCTTAACATAATGAATGCGCTCTTTATGGTTATCTCTGGCGTTTATGCCATTATAATTCTGCAAGCCGGCTTTACAATTCCCCAATTATTCGCAATCACTTCGGCCATCAATATTCTGGTCGCAATTTATATTTTCTTTAAAGCCCCAGAATTTATATTCCGCTTTATTACTTGGTTACTGGTTAACACAATCTATCGAATTCGTAACGCTAATCTCCAGTTAATACCAAAACATGGCGCCGCAGTTTTAGTATGTAATCATGTTAGTTTTATCGATGCGTTGATTATTGCCGGCTATTGTAAACGTAACATTCGATTCGTGATGTACCACAAGATTTTCAAAGCCCCGATTATCGGTGCATTCTTTAAAATGGCGAATGCAATTCCAATTTCGCCCGCTCACGAAGATGAAGCGTTAATGCAAAGTGCGTTTGATAAAATCGCCGAAGAATTAGAAGCCGGCAAAGTCGTCTGTATATTTCCAGAAGGTAAATTAACACCTGACGGCGAGATCGGTGAATTTAAACCCGGCATTGAAAAGATTATTCAGCGCACTCCAGTGCCCGTTTACCCGCTTGCGCTTGAAGGGCTTTGGGGGACCTGGTTTAGCCGAATAAACGGCACTGCGATGAAAGGTTTACCGAAAAAATTTATGGCCAAAGTTCATTTAGTCGCTGGAGAGCCGGTGAATCCAGAAGACGTAACTGCACCATTACTGCAGCAAAAGGTTGCAGAACTTAAAGCTAGCGCGAGATAGGCTGAGACCTATACATAAAGGTCGATCGGCAAAATGGAAATCTATTCGTTGTTTAAAATACGCTGTGACTCGTTCCAGGAACTTGGTTTGAACACCGCTCATTGCTCTCTGGTAATTGGATTCCCGTTTGTGCAGATCCCTGCCGGGTCGAATTAACTCCGTCGTTCACCCCCTTCTGGTCACGGTGGAATATTGTCGTTAACTCAGCAATATCCAGAGAATAGCCTATAATTTTAAGACTAATGATTTTCCTGAAAAAGTGAACTACTTTAGATGGTCATAAGAGTCTTCATATTTGCTTTAATTTTCCAAGTGGCGGGCGTCCCATTACCTGTCCTTGCGGAGGTGACTTATGAAGACTTTCAAAGCCTTCCTCCGCTTCCAGACAGTTATTTTGATCTTAAGCCTGAAGACCGACTCGTGTGGCTAAAACATGAAGCAGAAAAAGCGCCTGAAACGGCAACAAGCTACCGGCTCAATCGCCAACGCTTTTATGAATTTTACTGGTTACAAAAAGACGAACTAGCCAGACAAGTTTGTAGTAGCACTCTACCGTTACGTGAAGATTTTTACTATCGTGAAAATTGTATCGAAATCGAAAATCCGAACTACGATGACTTTTTACTTAAAATGCTCGACTTAATTCACGAAGCCAAGCAGTTTGGTTCTCCTAGCATACAAGCAACTTTGCTTTCCGATCTTGCTTGGCGACAGTCGCAAAATGGCGATATTGCGGGCACCTATCAAAATTACGAGGCGGCTCTTGCGATTGCGCCATCGGACGATATCGTACTACTCAACACTATCATGATGGATAGCGCGACTAATTATATCGTGCATGGCGATAGTAACTATGTTAATAAAGGAATTGAATTGCTTGCCAAGGTACGACAACAAAGTACCGATGCACTTGAGAATGAAGTTGACCCACAAACGATTGAATTTCTTAAAGATAATATTTTTTTAACTCACTTTAATACCGGAATTGCTTATGCGCTCCACCTGTATGATTATTCTGCGGCAATCAACAGTTTCGAATCAGTCTATTCAGAGAAAAATGCCTATTCAATTAGCGCTTTAAGTTTCGCCGCGCTCGCTGCAGCAGAACTTTCTGATTATGATTTAGCCAAGCAGCTAATCGAAAAAATTGGTGATCAAAAAGATAACCAACCGGTGATTGAATTATATTTAAACTGCTATCGCCAATTAGCAAAACGACATTGGCTCAACAACCAACCTTTAACCAGTTGTTTAAATCTTGATCCTTCGACAACGGTGGAAGTTCAACTCGATGTTTATAAAAGACTCTCTCAGTTTCAAGAACCAGACATTCAGTTTGTTGGTCTAAAAAAACTCAGTGAACTTTATTTAAATAAGATTGAACCGCAACTCAAGAAACGGGGTGCTCAAGCTGCCTCATCAACCGAACTAAAAAGGTTACAAAGAGAATCAGAGCTTAAAACTATCGTCCTTGAACAACAAACGCAGCTACAACAAGAAAGAGAAAATGCGCATACTAATCGACAACGATTTTTTGCTGCACTTTTTATCGTACTTTTGAGTTTCATATTATTGATTCGCTCACAGTTAAGACAAAAGAAGCAATTGGCCGAACAATTCGAACAAATGAGTACTCGAGACTCGCTGACTAAATTAGGCAACCGGCGATTACTAGAACAGCAAATCGATAGAGAAATAGCTTTCACCAATCGTGCCCACAAGTCAAATATCAACCATAACCTTGGTATTTTTATTTTCGATATCGATCATTTCAAGGCGATTAATGATACCTATGGGCATCAAGTCGGCGATAAAGTCCTCAAAATTTTTAGTGACCGTATTAATCAAACGATCCGTGATTCTGATTTATTTGTTCGCTGGGGCGGTGAAGAATTTGTCTTGGTCGCACGCCTTGATTCTAACCAGCGGGCCAATCAGATCGCCGAACGAATTCTACAGACTATCAATAGTTCGCCGTTTGAGTGCGGTGGTGAAAAATCTATCAAAGTCACCTGCACAATTGGTGTTGCAAAATATCCTTTTATCGAAACTGAAAATAAACCGCCTTGGACTCGATTGATCAGCTTAGCGGACGCAGCATTGTACTATGGCAAACAACAACACAGAAACTGTTGGGTTGTTATCGACAATCATTCCGTAGACTCTCTCGCAGCGCTAGAAACGATCTTGAAAGATAAACTACAAGACTCTATTGATGCTGGTAAAGTTACTATTAGTACTTCTTTTTAATGAATATAGGCAAGCGCATTCAACACTGATACAAATCTAAAATCCCGCCAACTATAGCAATCAATTGAGAGTTCAATATCTAATTCAATATCTAATTCATTTTCTAACTCATTAAGCGTTGAATACTTCACTTTGCATTAATACTTAGCCAAGATGAAATTCTCGCAAGCGTTTTACGGATTCCGCAAAATCACTGTCATTTCCTGATAACACAAACCGGCAATATCCGGGTAAACCAGTCCAAGTCGAATTATTGATAACCAGATTCTTCTCCTCGAACAATTTCTGAGTGATAGTATCTCCCGCAGTGACCAGATCCAGCTTTTGTTTTTCGATTAAGCGTTGTGGTTTTGCTACTAAAAACAATCCACCTTGCGGTGGTATCACCTGCCATCCATTATTCTCGAGCACCTCAGTTAGCAATCTCGCTCGTTTCTTGAGTGTCTCTCTTTGGTGCTGAAGATGCTGTATCAACTCTTTGTCATGAGTTAACTGTGCAGAAATGAGCTTTCTTGCAGCATAGCCCAAGGTAAAGTGGGGTGAATGCGGAATTTCTGTTTCCAGGGCTAACAAGAGCCGCTTTGACGTCGACCAACTATAGCCAAATCGAATTCCGCCTGCCGAAAACTCTTTTGAGAGCCCGCCCATTAATACCAATCTAGATTGTTTGGTGCGACTTATCGCTTCGATGTTTTCCGATAAATCCCAACTCAAGTCAGCTTCAAATTCTAATCCTGAAAAAATACAGTCAACAATAACCGTTGAGTCATATTCAGTCGCAATGGCAATTAATTCGCTCAATTCACTTTGATTATAAATGACCCCGGTGGGATTAATAATCGGTGCATTCAGCAGCAACCAACTCCCTGGATTGCGTGCTAAACATTCCCGCAATAACTCAGGCGTAATTTTAAAAAGAGCGGACTCTTGCGTTTTTAATTCGATATAGGATAACTTTTCATACTCTGCTGCAGCCTTAAAATAGCCATAACTACCAGAAGGGATAATAATTTGTTTACCTTCTTTAATACACAGTTTCAGCAAAGCCGCGTAAATTGGCGCAACTCCATTTCCATAAACAATTTTCGAGTAGAGGTTTTTAGGGATCTTAAAACGTCTTGCCAAAACTCGTCGTAGCGGATCATCCGCTGATACCTCTTCGGGTAGGTATTTTCTGACTAAATAACTTTCAAAAAGAAATTCTTTAAGCAGTTCGGGGGTGGGCAGTTCATTTTCACCATAATCGAGGCGCACGGTATCATCATCAAAACCCAAATGATTGCCTGCTATCGCCGGATGAGAGAATGCTTTTGATGCATTTTCACTTAACGTTAAGAGATATCCGCTGCCCGGCGCTCCAACAGACTCAATTTCTGTCGCTCGAGTCCGCTGAAAATACAACAACTCCTCTAACAAATGCGCGTAGTATAATTGTTTGAGAAATGGCGTTCGACTGTAGGTTAATTCAGCCGCATCAGCTAAGTTTTTCACCATCAGTGAATTATTGATTAGCGTAAAATTGAGCGTATAATTTTGATAAACGCGATTATTTATAAGCGCCGCCATAATGACTAAATTACCGGGTAAACCGTTGTTCGAAAGATATCGGTAGACTCCGTGTATCTCAGGCTGACTACTTAAATCAATATTGTTCGTCAAATCGATAATTAACAGACAGTTATTGCGAATACAACACTCGACCAATTGACCAATTAAGTGGCTTGATTGAATTTCATATTCATTAATACTCGTCACCACCATCTTTGGTTTTAACTTTTCGACGAGTTCTAAAATGTACTCAACCTTAGCTGGCACGTGAAGTAACTGAGCCGACGAAGCTAGCGAAGTCTGGTCAAGCAGTTGACCGAGACTTTTTTCAACAAGAACAAGACTCGGTTGATAGTTAATAAGCAGGCTATCTAGTAGCTCTCTTCGTCCTGGTGTCACAACCAAATTCGATTCTTTAATATCAACCCTTAAGTAATACCTAAAATACTCGGACAACTGTTGTCTAAAATAATCTAATCCAGTTGTAGACTGATAGGGAAAATACGAGATTTTTTGCAACTGCTCAGCAAGAAAGGCTAAAAACGAATAACGCTCTTCAGCGTCATCAAAGTTATCATAAGTTAAATCGATCGCCGACCGCAGCGCGTTACCACCAATTTTGTCAACCGAACTGTAGATTGATTTTACTTGTTGCGGAAAAAGCATTTCAGCTTCGTATACATCAACCGAATGATAAATTTTTCCGCCAGCTTTCGCATATTCTAATGCCGTGGTTGCGTCGATCGGCGTATCCGAGTTGGCTGACATATAAAATTCAAACCGATGACCAACACTCTTTTCGATATCGACAAGCGCATCGATTTCAGTATCTGCCGCCTGTTCGACTTGAGTTTGCCATACTCTTCGCACTCTAAAACCGCGCCTTTGCATTAGCCGCTCAAGGACATTCCTACCGGGTCTCCCACCTAAATTTAAAATGAGCTTGCCATTACTTTTTAAAATGGGAATCGATTGCTCAACGGCACTTGCGATTAGTCCCAAACCAAACTGGTCTTCGATAAACCCTTGCTTGGCAAAATAATTACTCAACGAATGGAGGTATTCATCACTTGATGTTTCCGCGATTAAGTCTTCCATAGCCTCTGGCTCGGGATTTAAAACTTGGGGAATACAGCCAATAATCCGGTCCAATTCGACTTTATCGTCGCCTTCAAAGTGACTAAATAAGTTAGACTCATAAAACTTAACGCGATCGATCAGTGCGCTACCATCCGCAACAAGCATTTGATTGCCGTGCTGATCATAAGCGTTAAGAAATAAATTGAGTTTGGCACAGACGATGGCTTTGGGGTTAATGTCTAAGCCAAAGATGGTTTGCGGCGCATAACGGAGCGCTAACGCGATAGTAATCCAGCCGATTCCACACCCCAACTCAACCATTTGTTTTTGAAAATAATCGGTCGAAGGGTAACGGATAAGCCCCTCATAAAAGGTAAACGACCAAGCTTCCGGTAAAAAGGTGCTCGGAAACTGAAACAGCCGCAAATTGACGGTCCGATCTTTGTAGTCGAGAATATTTTGTCTTAATAGTTGAAAATGGCAATTACTCGGCTGAGCCTCATCGACATAGGCCACTAGCGCATTGAGGAATTGAAGCGCCCGTGGTCTGGTATCTTGAGCCTCTAGCTCTAAAAGAAGTAACTTAAACTGTTCGTACGATTCATGACTTGACTGCTGACACTGTTTAATAAATCCTTTTATGTCAGCTTTGCTAATTATGGACATTTTAGTTCCTTAATATTAAACAGTTATCGCTTGTCAAACTGGGCAATTAAGCAGGGTGCACATTATTTAACGCTGTCTGAGGTTTAGCAAGCTTTAAGTGGTCCTAGAAAAATATTTTGATTGATGAGAATCGCGATTCTCAATATTATTAAAAGATAACTAACCTTCAGGATCAAAGAAAATGAAAAATACGTCACTGGTCTTTTTCACCGCGGTATTCTTATTCGGCGCTAGTTTTACCGCATTAGGCGTTGATAGAGTTACCGGCAAGAACTTCGCTACTCGCTCCGAAGTTATCGCTCAAAATGGCATGGTGGCAACCAGCCACCCACTCGCGACTCAAATTGGTGTCGACATTTTGAAAAAGGGTGGCAATGCAATCGATGCTGCGATTGCGGCTAACGCAGCCCTTGGACTTATGGAGCCAACCGGTAATGGCATCGGCGGTGATTTATACGCAATCGTCTGGGACGCCAAAACCAAAAAGTTATACGGACTAAACGCCAGCGGACGCTCTCCGAAAGGGCTAAGTTTAAAGCAACTTAAAAGAGAGCTTAAAAAACTCAACCGAGACTCTATTCCGCCGCTAGGCATGTTACCAATCTCGGTTCCTGGCGCTATTGATGGTTGGTTTGAATTACATAATAAATTCGGTAAGCTGTCGATGGCGGAAAATCTTCAACCAACAATCGACTACGCCAATAACGGCTTCCCGGTTTCTGAACTGATTGCCTATTATTGGAATCGCTCAGTTCCTCGTCTCTCTCCCCAGCCTGGCAGTTTTAAAGACACTTTTACGATCGATGGCAACGCGCCCAAAAAAGGCCAAATATTCAAAAATCCCGAATTAGCCAACACCCTCCAAGTCCTTGCCACCGAAGGTCGAGATGGCTTCTACAAGGGCGATATTGCTAAAAAAATTGATCAGTTCATGAAAGATAACGGCGGCTATCTCAGATATCGAGACTTCGCTGAACATACCTCCACCTGGGTAGAGCCGGTATCAACCAACTATCGTGGTTATGATGTATTCCAACTGCCTCCCAACGGGCAAGGAATAGCCGTGCTACAAATGCTTAACATTCTTGAAGGGTATGATCTCAAAACCATGGGGCATCTAAGCGAAGAAACCCTGCACGTGATGGTCGAAGCGAAGAAACTGGTATTTGAAGATCGTGCGAAGTTTTATGCGGATATGGATTTTTACAAAGTCCCGCTAAAAGGCCTAATTTCAAAGCCTTACGGAAAAGAGCGCGCCAAACTCATCGGCGATAGAGCTGCAAGACGAGTGGACAGTGGTAATCCTGCCTTATATGAGGGCGATACCATTTATCTGACAACTGCCGATAAGGAAGGCAACATGGTGTCACTCATCCAAAGTAACTATCGTGGAATGGGCTCCGGTGTCGTTGTACCAGGGCTTGGTTTCGTGTTTCAAGATCGTGGAGAAATGTTCTCGTTGGACAAAAGCCACGCGAACGTTTATGAACCCGGTAAGCGTCCCTTCCACACAATCATTCCCGCTTTTATCACTAAAGATGGCAAGCCTTGGGTCAGCTTTGGTTTGATGGGCGGTGCAATGCAACCTCAGGGGCATGTTCAAATCATTACCAATTTAATTGATTTTGGTATGAACCTTCAGGAAGCAGGTGATGCCACTAGATGGCAGCACTACGGCTCAACAGAGCCGATGGATGGCCAGTCGAAATACATCACCGATGGTGGTGAGGTCGCAATAGAGTCCGACATTCCCTATCAAACGATCCAAGGGCTGATTAGCCGCGGTCACAAGGTTCGCTACGACCGAGGCGGATATGGTGGTTATCAGGCTATTATGTATGATGCTGAAAACAAGGTTTATTATGGCGCGTCGGAATCTCGTAAAGATGGCCATGCGGCGGGATACTAAAGGTTAAAATTGCAAAAAGAGCTCGATGATCGCGCGGGCTCTTTTTCAATGGCGTCTTGTCTATTCAGACTCCCAGTTGTTGGTCCTTTATGTTTATTGCCAAGTCTCGCTAACTCGCTCCACCAAAGTAACTCGTCCAAATACTTTAAATCGCACTCGCATTTCCCCCAGTGAGTATTTTCTGCCCTTCAAAGACTCGTTCATACGATTGACGGGCCGATTGAAAAAACTTTAACCCGCCTCACAAAGATGTAAGTTATTCCGGCCATCAACTTGTTTAACTTTCACCCCCAAAGTAAACTAGCGCTAGTTTAATTGGTTGCCCTAACTGTCGCGAAATCTAATGAAAAATAAACTTCCCGTATTACTCAGTTTTATCGCCTTATTCGCCGTCGTCGCGTTTCTGATTCGTTTCGATCCGGATCCGATTACCGATCAAGAAGTCGCGAACTTAAGCCAAGCGATTGATACGGTTTTCGCCTCCAGAGAGCAAGCACAAAACAATACGCAATCGAATCCAGCTACCGCTAACTTGGAGTCGATTATGGCAATAATCTATCGTCGGCCTGACGCTACCTGGTTTATCAAAGCCCGCGGTAAAACTGACTTGGTTAATCAGCAAGCGGTTGAGTTTAATCGTTTATTTGTCGACGAGTTAAAGTTTACAGACAAACCAGACTTTTCACATATTCCAAAAGACTATTTGAGTGGCTCTAACGAGCAAATGCGGATCGCAACTTTTAACCTCAATGGCTTAGAAGTATCAGTGACTCGACTCGGTGCCAACCAAGATGTTGAGTCCAATATTCAGCGTTGGCGCGGCCAACTGAATATGCCAGAAAGTACCCCACAGTTTGTTAAATTTTTAGATAACAACAATACGGTTTTAGTGAGACTTAACCAACCTGTTCCTCAACAATCTGCACCGCAACCACCTCAACAAGAAAAACTTGACGAATTTGCCGAGCTTCCAGAGAACTCTAACTGGACCGCTATGGAAGCAAGCGCAGGAATGGCTTCTGCAACATTCGAGCAGTCTATCGATGGACAATCCTATCAAGTCGCGGTATTAAGACTGCCGGCAAATGTCCCCCTTGAAACGATCCTTGGTATCTGGAAAGAGCGTCTCGGAATTGCTGCCGAGCAATCATTACCGACTGAAAAATTAACGAGCCAGTCTGCGCAAGAATGGAACCTGTTTACCATTCAAAACGATAAAAACCACATAGTGATAGCGATGTTAAGCGGAACCAATCGATATACTTTCCTGCGACTCTCAGGTCCTGCGCCGCTAGCGGCAAAATCGATTGACGAATTTAAACAGTTAATTAGCGACTTAAAAATCACGAGCAACTAATTGAGTTTTTAAACGTGCGTATTAGTGAGATTTTGAGTACGAATTCTCGAGACAACGTTTTTGACCGGTAGAAACCGCCTAGTAATAATCGATTATTACTAGGCGGTTAACCAAAAAGTTACTGGACCATCATTGCACAATGAAACCTTCATGTCTGCGCCAAACTCTCCGGTGGCAACATGAGGGTACTGGTGTTTAGCCCGCTCGACAAAATAACTAAAAAGCGCTTGCCCAGCTTGTGGTGGCGCTGCGGTCGAGAAACTGGGTCGTTTACCTTTTCTTGTATCGGCTGCGAGTGTAAATTGCGGCACCAGTAAAAGGCCGCCACCAACATCGGTGACACTTAGGTTCATCTTGTCTTGGTCATCAGCAAAGATTCGGTAGCCGACCAGACGTTCGAGCAATCGATCGGCATTGGCATGTTGGTCGTCTTTTTGCACACCAATCAGGGCAAGAATGCCCTGTTCAATTTCGCCGATAATTTGATTTTCAACAACGACTGAAGCGCTAGTTACCCGCTGGATCAGTGCAATCATGGGTGAGTTCCTGGTGCATCTCTTTTGTGGCTCTAACAAGGCCGTCAATTATTCCAGGTTCAGAAGCAGAATGTCCAGCATCTCTGATGACGTGAAGTTCGCACTCCGGCCAAGCCTGCTGAAGCGTCCACGCATTCTCAACTGGACAAATCATATCGTATCGGCCGTGCACAATAATGCCCGGGATCCCCGACAATTTATCCGCATTGTCGAGCAGTTGGTTTTCTTCTAAGAAGCAATTATTGACGAAATAATGCGCGCTGATTCTCGCCATACTCAAAGCAATATGCGGTGCGGCTAAGTGATCAACCAAGCTGTGGTTTGGTTCCAGGGTAGCCGCTTTGGCTTCCCAGCAAGACCAAGCTTTCGCGGCCGCCATTCTGGCCAATTCATCTTTTCCGGTCAGCTTTTTATAAAACGCATTGACCAAATCATCCCGATCGTCTTTATGAATGGGGTGGATGAAATCATTCCAATAATCGGGAAATACTTTTCGTGTTCCATCTGAATACAACCAGTCGATATCTTCTTTGCGCCCCAGAAAAACCCCTCGCAGAATCAACCCCATAGTTTTGTCTGGATGCGCCTGGGCATAGGCTAACGCCAGAGTGGTTCCCCAACTGCCGCCCATTAATACCCATTTATTGATGTTAAGATGCGCTCTGATCACTTCTAGATCAGCCACTAAATCACTCGTGGTGTTATTCTCGATACTAGCATGCGGCTCTGAGCGACCGCAGCCTCTCTGATCGAGTAAAATAATACGATACTTTTCCGGGTCGCAATAGCGGCGATGCGTCGATTCACAACCTGCACCTGGACCACCATGCAAATAGACCAGCGGTATGCCGTCTTCACTGCCGCACTCTTCGACATAAATCCGCTGTCCATCGCCGACGTCCACATGAAATTTTTCGTTGGGTTTGATTTCCGGATAAAGTTGCTGCATCGACTAATGCGCTCTTATTCTTAAAAGTTAATTAAGCCTAGCACATAAATCGTTATTTTTGGTAGTTATCAAAAATCGCAGATTCTTTTAACTCTTTGTTTTTCCGTTAATTCTCGGAACCATCCTCGCTACTTTCTTGATCTGAATCATCGTTTGTACCGACATTACCATCGCCTTCAAGAATAATTACAACCCCTTTGGGGACTGCTCTAGGTTCTAAGCCTTTCACTTTGCGAACAATATCAAAAGCCCATTGGGCACAATTTTCCTCTTCTCCAATTTTCATACAACGATCGTATTCCGCCTTCAGCTCCTCCGCAATGGAGAGCTCTTCAGGCGGAGGCGTGTAACCGAATAAATCGCCCAAGATCGGTATCTTCCCTGTTTGGGAACAAGCAGCTAAACCAACAATCGAAGTGGCGAGAATTATTTTTCTTATCATGAATAGTCGAATCCAATGAAAGGTTATTGTTAATAATAGGTCTTTCTTGGAGAGATTAGAAAGCAAAAGGTTCAAATAAGCAATAAACCAATCAGATGGATTAGTTATCAAAATGCGGCTAGAACAATCTTTAGTCAGTAATCACCAATTCGTAAGCCATATCTTCCCCCTGGGTATCATCGGCCACAATGGCAACAAAATAATACAGTCCAGGTTGAGGTGTAAAGGTGATCTCATGCCCATTATTAGTTTGATTCATAAAAGAGCTCTCAATTAAGTTTTGGTTTTGATCATAAAACTCAATATGAAACGCATTGCCTTGATAGAAAGGCAACAAGCAATCATTCACTCCGCGACAAATATAAATCGCATGCAAATTTGAGGATAAGAACCCGGCAGCAACGGTGTCTCGGGTATCGTTAGAATCATTTAAAGTCCCCGTGATGCTAAATACGGTTTCCTGATTTAGGACCAAAGGTAACGCATCGTCGAAGCTATTGTTGGGCTCGCTCTCTTGAGCGTTAGTGATAGTCCAGTTGGCCGCAATAAACTCCTCGCGAATGATCCCTTGAGACGCGTCGGTTTGCGGTAAATCAGCAGAGCAACCGACCTCACGAGTACATTGACCACTATACCAAGCAAACACCAGCGCGATACCGAATGGGTCCCCCCAAACACTCTGTGGACAGTAATACACACTGGTTCTAAAGCACTGTTCTGGCGCTTGAGCAGCGTCGTCACTCGAGCCGCCACAACCAGCAAACAATATGACTAAGCCAAGCGCGAAACTTAACGCAACCACTCTAAACCGCACAATTCTGCCTCCCATCGAACCGGTGAAAATTCGATTTCAGTCATTGCCAGATTGTTCGAGGTTACGCCGAATAAAGTGATACTGCAAATATGGGGTAACGCAAATATCAGGGAATACAGATATCAGGGAGCACAAATTTCAAGAAACAATCGACGCTAAATCCGAGAAGGCGCGTGCAGGTGTCAAGGAGAAATAAATCAGATACTAGGGCTACTATCATCAATGCCGAATAAAATTTCCCGGCACAAAAAAAACAGGCAGATAAACTCATTTATCTGCCTGCTTAAATTCGCTCAGCGAATGTTTTGGGCTAGTCTCCGCCTTTTAGACAGTCGTGACTAATTTTCCTTAGGAGCTCGAGAGGCTCTTTTTCGCTCGCTCTCGGTTAAGTGACGCTTACGGATACGAATATGATTAGGTGTGACTTCAACCAACTCATCATCATCAATGAATTCGAGACTTTGTTCCAACGTCATTTTGATTGGTGGGGTTAGCTGGATATTCTCATCGGTACCCGCTGCACGAACGTTAGTTAATTGCTTACCTTTAAGCGGGTTGACCGTTAAATCATTGTCTCTGGCATGGATACCAATAACCATACCTTCATAGACTTCAACGCCGTGTCCAATGAATAAGCGACCACGTTCTTGGAAGTTGTATAGCGCATAACCGAGTGCTTTACCGGTTCCGTTTGAAATCAAGACACCATTATGACGCTGAGCCAGCGCTCCTTGGTGGGCAGGCCCGTAGGCATCAAAGGTGTGGTAAATTAATCCAGTGCCCGAAGTCGCGGTCATAAACTCCGTTTGGAAACCAATGAGCCCACGAGAAGGAATGTAAAAATCAATACGCACTCGGCCTTTACCATCTAGCTGCATATCTCTCATTTCGGCTTTTCGCTCACCCAGTCTCTCCATGATAGTGCCTTGGTGCTCTTCTTCGATATCTACCGTGACATTCTCATAAGGTTCCATCATCACGCCATCAACTTCTTTCATGATAACTTCTGGACGAGAAACCGCTAACTCAAAGCCCTCCCGGCGCATCGTTTCGATCAATACCGAAAGGTGTAATTCACCGCGACCTGATACTTTAAATTTATCCGCGTCGTCTAGTTGCTCAACACGAAGCGCTACATTTTGAATCAACTCTTTCTCAAGACGCTCTAGGATTTGACGTGAAGTTAGAAACTTACCATCTTTACCCGCAAATGGTGACGAGTTAACCTGGAAAGTCATGTTAACCGTTGGCTCATCCACGGTTAAAGCTGGAAGCGCTTCAACATGGTCAGGATCACACAGTGTGTCTGAGATTTTCGGCTCGCCTACCCCGGTAATCGCGATAATATCCCCAGCGTTTGCCTCTTCAACTTCAGTTCGTTCTAATCCCATGTAACCCAATACTTGACCGACTTTAACACGGCGCTCTTTGCCTTCTGCATCGATGCTGATGAGTTGTTGGTTTTTACGAATTTTTCCTCGTGTCACGCGACCGACCCCAATCGCCCCAACATAACTGGAATAGTCAAGCGAGGTAATTTGCATTTGGGTTGGGCCTTCAACTTCGACTTGTGGATGATCAACATGCTTGATAATTGCCTCAAACAAAGGCGTCATATCGCCATCTCGAGCAGCATCATCTTCAGAGGCATAGCCATTAAGTGCTGATGCGTAAATAATTGGGAAGTCTAATTGCTCATCGGTTGCGCCTAATTGGTCAAACAAATCGAAAACTTGGTCAATAACCCAGTCAGGACGCGCCCCAGGCCGGTCGATTTTGTTAACCACAACAACCGGCTTTAGACCTTGAGCGAAAGCTTTTTGGGTCACAAAGCGTGTTTGCGGCATCGGTCCATCAACAGCGTCAACAAGTAATAACACCGAATCAACCATCGACATAATTCGCTCAACTTCTCCACCGAAGTCAGCATGTCCAGGAGTGTCTACAATATTGATTCGATAATCGTTCCAACGGATTGCGGTGTTCTTTGAGAGGATGGTAATACCACGCTCTTTCTCTAAATCATTTGAGTCCATCACCCGCTCGGTTGGCTCTGCACGCTGATCAAGCGTCCCGGACTGTTGTAATAACTTATCTACCAGGGTCGTTTTACCGTGGTCAACGTGCGCGATAATCGCAATATTTCTTAGATTCTCAATCACTAATCTAGCCGCCTATAAAGAGCAAAATCCGCTCACGAAGAGAGCGGTAGTAAAAATAGGCGCGTATTCTACGCTGTATTGCCCGTCGAAGCACCGTTTTTTGGCGTTTTTTTATCCGAATTTGCCGGTTTGAACTGCAAGGAGAGTGGCGAGACCGCCTTAATTGTCACTCAATCGACAAGAAACACAAAACTTGGATTCTCACCAACTCATCCAATCAACCCAAAAGTGCTTTTCGCTCCATTATAAAAATCTATGGTATTCTTACTTAAACCATTCAATATTTAGATTAATTTATGAAACTTGATTTGGACTCCATCAGAGTACTCAAAACCATCGTCGATCAGGGTAGTTTTGCCGCCGCAGCTAAACAGCTACACCGCGCTCAATCCGCAATCAGCTATCAAATCAAGAAACTAGAAGAAGTACTTAATCTCGAAATATTTGATCGGAGTGAATACCGGGCTGTGCTTACAGCAGAAGGCAGAACGATTCTTGATGAGGGAATCAGATTATTAGCTCAAGCGGAACATATCGAAATGCTGGCTCACCAACTCAATCACGAGTGGGAACCAAGTTTTGAAATTGTAGTAGATGGTATTCTCGACATTCAACCGATAATGAGCGCGATGCAATCCTTAATCAATGAGGATATTCCCACCAAAATTTCACTCACGATGGAATATTTGGGTGGTGTTCAACACCGTTTTGACAAGAACCATGCGGATTTAATGCTGGTTAAGGAATACCAGAAGTCAACCCAACTTTTATCGCAACCCTTACCCGATGTAGAGTGTTTACTCTGTGTGTCGAGTCATCATGCGCTTGCATCACTCACTAGCGTTTCTATTGACCAACTCCAACAGCAAATTGAGCTGAGTGTTCACGATTCTAGCGAACAAGATCTTTATGAGGTCGAGCACATGCATTTTGGTGGAGAGCGCATGTTCTTTTTAAGTGACTTTAAAAGTAAAAAACAGGCTTTACTTCAAGGATTAGGGTTCGGTTGGATGCCGTACTACTTGGTTGAAAGAGAGTTAGCTGATAATCTGCTGGTGGAGGTAAATTACCAACATGGTTCAAGATTTAAATTTACCCCGCACTTAGTATGGCGAGCCGAGAGAAATTTGGGAAAGACCGCACAACGATTTATGCATTTATTAACCAAACAAACTCACGCGAATAAAGCCAGTGTAGACTGAAACAACGACATTCAATAGAAAAATATTAATCACGGAAAAGCTATGGGACCTCACTCTTTAATATCATTTACCAGTCTTAAAACATTATCGCTTTCAGCATTGCTTTCACTCAATCTTGTCATTTCTGGTTGCGAGCAATCCACAGCGATTCCTGAAAACTCGGAAACGCCCAAGCAGAACGAAGATTTCTCTGCGCTTATTGAAATCACCGAAAACTCAACTATCCCTCAACTGCAGCAATTAATGCGCGATGGCCAGCTATCTGCCGAACAATTAACGGCGTTTTATTTAGCACAAATTGCGCAAAAAAATGAACTATTGAACGCAGTAATAACCACTAACCCTGAGGCCCTTGAGATTGCCAAACAACTCGACGCGCTCGCTACGACCGGTAAATTTAAAGGTCCTTTGCATGGCATTCCGATTTTAGTCAAGGACAATATTGAAACGCAAACAATGGCAACCACCGCAGGCTCATTGATCTTAAAAGATAATTATACCAATCGAGATGCAATGGTTATTCAAAAACTAAAAGCCGCAGGGGCGATAATTCTGGGAAAAACGAATTTAAGTGAGTGGGCCAATATTCGCTCCGAACGTTCCTCGTCTGGCTGGAGCGCAATGGGTGGACAAACCAAAAACCCGCACGATGTTACGCGCTCACCTTGTGGTTCAAGTTCGGGATCGGGTTCGGCTGTTGCTGCAAATTTAAGTGTGGCGACCATTGGAACAGAAACTAATGGCTCCATCACCTGCCCTTCCTCAGCAAACGGAATTGTTGGCCTAAAGCCAACCGTTGGCAGTGTTTCTCGAACAGGCATCGTTCCAATTTCTCATACTCAAGATACCGCGGGGCCGATGAGTAAGTCAGTTACCGACGCAGCAATTATCTTGCAAGCGATTCAGGGCAAAGATGACGCGGACAATGCGACACAAATTCTAGCGGATGGCCTCCTCAACATCCGCCTGCCAGACGAATCTTTTCAATTGAAAGGTAAACGTATTGGTGTTCTATTCTCCAGAGCAATGAATCATGAAGGTGTTGCCGCGGCATTTGATCGCATCAAACAATCACTGAAATCACAAGGAGCCATTCTGGTAGAGGATTTGACGACGACACCCTATCAAGGCTTTTACGGTGATACCTATCAAGTACTTCTCTATGAATTTAAACATGATTTGAATCAGTATCTCTCTCGGTTACCCAATGATAAAAACCAGTTAACCTTAGAAAAGATTATTGCGTTTAACGAGCAAAATAAGCAGCAAGAAATGAAATACTTCCAACAAGAAGTATTCATAAAATCTCAAGCAAAAGGGCCATTAACAGAGCCAGAATATATTGATGCATTAGCCAAAATACGCAAGGCAACACGCGAGGATGGTCTCGATAAGTTAATGACTGATAATAATCTTGATATTATCATTAGCGCGACCCTTGGACCGGCATGGAAAATCGATTTGATTAATGGTGATAACTTTGGAGGTTCTTTTTCCACTTATCCTGCGGTATCAGGTTATCCGCACTTAACTCTACCAATGGGAAAAGTGCATGGTTTACCCGTCGGTCTATCGCTCACCGCTGGCCCACTGAGTGAACAAAAACTTCTTGATTTTGGTTATGCTATCGAAAAAATCAACTTATAAGTTTTTTTCATCAAGCGGTGATGAAGAGAAGCTATTGCTAACTCTTTGTAGCAATAAAAAGTTAAAAAAGTCAGCGAGTTTATCACTTTGGCTGGCTTTTCCATTTTTAAGTTTAGCCAACAGTCTTACGGCGCAAGAAGCGCATCAAACCGCTATTGAACAAGTTAACCGTGCCGCTTCATCATCAGAAAAAAAAGATAACGCTGAGCCGATAAATGAAAAGAACAACAACTCAAAAGCCGGCCTAAGTCGAGAAAAAGTCTACTCTTCTGCAGTTAGCTTTGCTAACTGGGTTGATCGCTTATTTGGCGAACAGAGCGAGCTGGAGTCCGCCCGATACGACTTTTTACGGTTGGTTAATGTTGTAGGCTGGCGAGATGATAAGGGGGCAGAGTTTCAACCCAAAATTAAAGCAAAAGTCTTTCTTCCCAAAACCCACAAAAAGCTTAGTTTACTGTTTTCCGACGACGAGCTAGAAAATATTGATCAGTTTTCTAACCAAACTAATGATGAATTATTTGAAGATGATGATTTATCGGTCTCTGCTGCACTTAACTATCGAACAGACCAATATGACAAGTCAAGATTCGATTGGCGTATAGGTTTGGACTCAAGCTTAGATTCTTTTGCGCTACTTAAACATACCTACGATATCTATCAGGACAATAAGAACTACCTAGTCAATTACAATTATATTTTTTGGCGAGAACAAGAAGGCCAAGGCGTTAATGTAAAACTAGAATATGATCGTATATTGAGCGAAAAAGTGCTCTTCCGCTGGAAGTATTCAATTTTACATGCCGACCGTAGTTTGGGGAGCGAATGGTACAACAATTTTTCAGTCGTAGAGAGCCTAGAAAATAATAGCTGGGTCTCCTATGATTTTGGGATGCGAGGCGCAACTGACTTCAGCTATGATGTCGAAGCCTATCGATTAGCCATTCGCTATCGAGTGCAGCTAACTGAAAAATGGTTTTTTATGGAAATAGAACCTGAAGCAACTTGGCTTCGCACACCTGAAAGTATAAAAAGAGAGTTTGTGCCCGGTATTATTTTTCGGTTTGAATTTCAATTTGAAGACTAATGTAACACCTAATTTACAATCGAGTTTTCAAGGAGGCTTATCGATTACTCCCATTAACATTCTCATCGCTTTACAGATTCTGGTAATACCTGACCGCTGAAAGCGCGCCATTAATCTCCAATTTTTCTGTTGATGATATCTCTCTCACACATGCCTCGACTACAATCAGGAAGCAGCGATATTTAGAGAAATGATTTTTAAAAAGTGAGATGCATGACTGAATTAACGATATAAAAAACTACATCAGAAAATACGCTCAAAAAGCCAAAACCACGGCTATCACTGATGGGACTATATCTGTCACAGCGGTTGTTAATGCGCTTCATCGAACTGCATACTAAAAACCTTGTGTTTTATCGCAAATATTCTCTCTCTTTAAGTGGTCGTTGACATAATAACTACGTTCTGTAGTATCAAAAGTATTGATAGATTTTATTAATTATCGCAGTACAGATACCAGTAACCTAGGAGAAAACATGGACAAGGCGTTGCAAACAATGATCGACAATATGCCAGAAAAAACGGGTAAAAACCTCGCCGACTGGAAAAATTTGCTCGGTAAACATAATTTTTCAAAACATACTGAAGCGGTAAATTACCTTAAAAAAGAACATGGTGTAACGCATGGTTATGCCAATACTATTGTCAGCTTATCGAAAGATGAAAGCAGCGACAGTGACGATTTAGTTGCTAACCAATACCAGGGCAAAGAACGATTAAAGCCGATTTACGAGGCGCTCTTAAAAGTCGTCAATAAATTTGGCAACGATGTAGAAATAGTTCCTAAGAAAGGTAGTGTGAGTATCAAAACCAGCAAACAATTCGCGATAATCAAACCTGCGACAAAGACACGAATCGATCTAGGGTTAAAACTTAAAGACATTAAGCCCGAAGGTCGACTCGAACCGTCAGGACCTTTCGGCACCATGTGCACTCATCGTGTTCAACTCTCGTTAGTTGAGGAGGTCGATAATGAAATAATTGACTGGTTAAAGCTTGCTTATAAAAAATCTCAATAAAATTTAGTATCAATAATTGGTTCTTGTGAAAAACCATATATTCAATTTATCGACTAGTAACGCTGCGCTAGTCGTGGGCATCGCATTCATCGTATCGGTAATCATTGTTACCATAGTTGACGACTTTCTTTTAGCCAACTTCGTTATCCCAGGAGACACTTCAGCTTTAGCGCGAGATATCGAAGCGAAGAGAAGCCTATTTGGTTTTGCGGTTGCTGGTTATACGGTGGTACTGATACTTGATAGCATTATTGGTCTAGCATTATACATAGTACTTAAACCATACAATAAAACGCTTGCGTTCTTAACGGCAACTTTTAGGCTTCTATACGCAGGGATTCTCATCATTGGATTAATAGCGCTAGTGCTAGAATTCGTTACCGTCTATGAGTACGCGTTGGTAAAACTACTTGGGTACGTATTCTTTGCCTTACATATATTTATGCTTGGCTACTGCGCGTTAAGATCGGGATACATCCCTAAAATTATCGGTGTATTGTTGATTATCGCATCATTTACCTACCTCATATTTTTTATCGACGCCGAATTTCCTGAAACACTTCAAATCGTTTTTATGATAATCATGGGATCAGCAGAATTGCTATTGAGTATTTGGCTTATCATTAAAAGAAATTCTTTACCTGTAAACGTCATTTAGTTCTTTCAGTAATTAAAAGAAACCTTTTTTAATCTTAGACTTATCTTCGACTATTAATAGGTGTTTAACATCGGTTCAGAGCCACTGAGTTAAAAGCAATATGAACTGACAATGTCATTCACTTTGATCAAACTAGTGGAAGATAAATCTTGGTTTCTGCTGATTAACTAAAATTGATTGGGTTAAACCATTTCACGTCTTAATCCAGTCGCCAATAATAGAATAATTCCAAATAGCCACCCACCCACTGAGCCACTGCCACCAGAATCGGCTGTTGGCTGTTGCACTGGCGGCGTTGCGGGAGGCGGATTTGAAGTCTCAACCACCGAAATAGAGAAATCTTGAGAAACCGTCGCAAATCCGTCAAATAACTCCGCGGTTAAGCCAAAAACTTTACCGGCATCTTCTGAACCAGGCGTTCCCGATACTGAATCTACACCATCAAAGCTCAACCACTCTGGCAATGATTCAATCGAAAGCTGCAAAGAATCACCGTTTGGGTCAATAAACTCGAATTGATGAACAAGGTTTTCACCTTCCTTCGCTTGAGCACTTTCGTCGCTGGTAAAGTAGGGTCTCACTTGATCGATTGTAGGATCAGCAATATTCAACCGTCGAATATGAGTATTCGTTGCAAAGTAAATGTGCTTTCCATCCCCCGAAATAGCCAAACCTATCGCACTATCGATAGTCGCAGATTCTATTGGACCATCCAAGCTACCGCCATCTGGCGTATTAATTACATCCGCAGCCGCTCCTGTCATGTCGATTGTCATTAGCGCATTCGTATTAGTCACAGTTGCGTAAAAGACTTGGTTAACACGATCAAACTGGAGATATGCGTATCCAGGCGCGCTGCTCGAGGAGAACAATGAAACTGCGCCTGATGAAGAGACTTTATATATATCTCCCGAAAAATAGCTCGTTACATAAACATCGTCGTTGTCATCCAGACAAAGACTAGAAATATTATTTAGTGCGCTGATCGAAGCGAAAGCCGAGACTGTGCCATCCGGTGATATTTTAGTCACGCTAGTATCGCCCGCAAAATTGCTTACATATAGATTAGCCATCGAGTCCCAATCTAACGCGATAGGCTCGCGAACACCAGAAGCAAAAGTACTCTCTGTTCCATCGGGTGCTATTTTAAGAATTGAATTTTGATTGTATAAGGCGATATAAATATTATTGTTCTGATCAACCCGAATGCCAGCTGGACCGCGCGAATTATTATTGAGTAGGTTTGAAAAAGTACCATCGAGTTCAATTTGATAAACTGCGCCAGTGTTGTAATTGGATGCATAGAGCTTATCTCCGGCGATAGTCACTGCATCTCTAGCAGATAAATCAATAATGGTTTCTACAAAAGTTTCTGCAACACAAATTGGCGAGTTCATGATTATTATTATCATCACTGTTTTGATAAATCTCATAGCTGTTCCTTTTCTAAATAGATATTACAAGGGAGTTTCAGTCGTATCTCATTGCACTCCAATAGCAACAAATCGAGTATTTGAAAACGTTAATTTTTTGTGCAATCTTTACTCAACCTGACAGAACCCGGACAATGAACAACTAAAATGTGATGAAACCAGGGAGTTTTGATGTTGAAGTCCCTGAAAAAATAGACTGAAAAGAATTAAAATTCTCACTCGACGTCGTTAGTTGATTAATAAGGGTAGTGTTCACGCTATGCGCATTAGGTATTTTTGTTGGTCATTGTTGGCATGGATGTGCATCGGGCTCGCACACGCCGCTTCACGCTATTCAGATATCTTACAATATAAGCTCAATGTTCCATTTAGCTACATCGATGTCATCGGTTATGTTAGTTCGTACTGTCTTTGGGCATTACTTACCCTGGTACTTCTCTCGATAATTGAACGCCTCCGTTATCCTTTCGTTTACCGTTCACTAACGATCTTGTTTGTCTGCGGATTGATATTCTGGTTACCTCTGTATTTAGCCCTTGATAAAATTATTGCAATAATATTGAGAGGCGAAGAGATGATCAACCTAGTGAGCCACGTAAGGCAAAGCAGTGCCGCACTTATTTTCTTTTATAGCCTAATATACGGCTTGACCTTTACTGTCTGTCTTGGCGTTATACTAGCGAAAAAAATTCGACAAGCCGAACGATTAAATGCAGCTTTGACCAAACAACAAGCCGAATCTGCAATGCAACTATCTAAACAAAAAATTCAATTGATGCAATCTCAACTGAGTCCTCATCTGCTTTTCAACTGTTTAGGTGCCATTAGCGCCTTAGCAAGAAAAGGAGAAAGCGAGCGCCTTGTCGATGCAATCGCAAAAGTAGGAAACCTTCTGAGATTTACAATTTTAAATGCGCCATTAAAAACCATAGCTTTGTTCGACGAGTTAAATTTAGTCGACGACTACCTAGCGCTTCAACGACTAAGGTTCGAAAATAGGTTTATTTGCTCAATCGATATTGGCGATCTTGATGATGGTATTATGTGCCCCCCTTTTACTCTTCAGCCGCTGATTGAAAATGCCTTTAAGCATGCCGTAGAATTAACCGAAGAGGTAATCGACATACAAGTAAAAGTAAGCAGTTCTGATGGGCGAGTTAAACTGTCGGTAATCAATACACTACCAAAAGATTGTAGCTCTAAAGACTCGACAGGGATAGGTATCAACAACCTTAAATCTAGATTATCTCACTTGTATCAGCAAGACTATGAGTTAACTATCAACAAAGAAAAAACTTGCTTTGAAGTGAGTCTTTTATTTCCTACAACTTTGAATAACAATGAAATCGTTGAATAACAATAAAATTTTTAAATAATAATGAATTATCGTGCCTACATACTTGATGATGAACCAAAAGCTAGAGAAAACCTAGTCGCCTCTTTGTCTAAACATAACAATTGGGAAATACTTAAAGAGTTTTCTTCTTCAAAAAACGTCTTAGAGCAAATCGTAGTAGACAAACCTGACGTTGTGTTTCTTGATATTCAGATGCCAGGTGAAAGCGGACTAGAGCTCGCCAAAAAAATGCAAAAACTGAATAGCCCACCACTCGTTGTATTTGTCACTGCCTTTTCTGATTATGCTTTAACTGCTTTTGATCTCTATGCATTAGACTACTTGTTAAAGCCCTTCGATAATAGTAGGGTCGATATGTGCATCAATAAACTGGAAAAAGTTTTGGGAAACATTTCGTCTCATGCGGCTTCGTTAAATGCTCAAAATGCTTGGGCCACTAATGACCCACTCGAACGGATAGTAATCAAATCTAGCTCGTCACTGCGAATAATACCAACGGAGAAAATTAAGTGGGTGGCTGCAAACGGTAACTATGTTGACATCTATCACCAAGAAGGAAAACACCTTTTAAGAGGCTCATTGAAAAGCATTTATGAAAGCTTATCTAAGGAGCGTTTTCTTCAAATACACCGTGGCATTATCGTTCAGAAAAACCTGGTACGCGAACTAAAAACGATAGACGATGAAAAATTCTTAGTCACTCTGGTAGATGGTGAAACTTTACCCGTAGGAAAAAAATACCGTACGGCTTTAGTTGAAGCTTTGACCGGGCGTTAACAAAACTAATAAAATATAAAGACAGTCTGCGATATCGTTCTTGTCCAAGTATTTAGGATAATATTACTGAATAACGCGTTGATTCATTGAAGATTCCCAATAAGTTTAAGAAAAAGATCTATTCATGATTGAAGTTTTAATTTTAGCGATTGCGCTCAGTATGGATGCATTTGCCGTATCGATAGGCCTTGGCTCTCGACATCTAAAACAAACAAAATCTCTGGCAATTTTAGCTGCATTATACTTTGGTTTATTTCAGGCTTTAATGCCATTAGTCGGCTTCTTGGCTGGCAAAGGCTTGTTAGTTTGGGTTGAAGAGTATGCTGATTGGATCGCTTTTGCACTACTATTATTCGTCGGTGGTAAAATGGTTTACGAATCGCTAACTGAAGGGATTGAAAAAGATATTGCAAGAATAACCCATCAACTGTTATTGACGCTTGCTATCGCGACAAGTATTGATGCAATGGCGGCTGGTTTCACATTAACGCTACTAGCAATAAATCCTTTAATTGCTTGCGCCATCATTGGTTTAACAACACTTTTATTGAGTTGGCTTGGCGTTTATGTAGGCGCAAGAAGCGGCACTTGGTTAGAAAGCAAATCAGAACTATTAGGAGGAATCGTTCTGATTATTATCGGGTTCAAATTTTTACTTTTTTGAAAACGGTTTAGGATTCAAATTTAAAAGTACTGATGCTATAGCAGTTAATATCTTACCCTT
This sequence comes from Aliikangiella marina, assembly GCF_007004765.1. Lineage (GTDB taxonomy): Bacteria > Pseudomonadota > Gammaproteobacteria > Enterobacterales > Kangiellaceae > Aliikangiella > Aliikangiella marina. The sequence goes on along the minus strand of NZ_VIKR01000002.1, from coordinate 176,547 downwards.
TGCTAATCAGTGATTTAAAACTAATTAAGGACGAGATGAAGGCAGCAATTTTGAAGCAATGTTCTAAACCTGCCAATACTCAACTCGATTTCGGCCATTATGTTTTGCGTCGTAGAGCGCCTCATCAGCTTTAGAAAGAGCGATATTAAATGTATCAAACTGAACCGCTAAAGCCACACCGAAACTGCAGGTAACATTGGTATCAATCGATTGCTTTGCCGACTCGATTTCTTGTCTAATTCGATTAACAATTCCAACCGCATCTTCCGGTAAAGTATGTGGCAGTAACAAACAAAATTCTTCCCCGCCAACACGCCCTAAAAAATCAATTTTATCGCGCAAACAGCTTTTAACGACGGTAACAATCGTCTTTAACACTTGATCACCCGCTTGATGTCCATAAGTATCATTGATGCTCTTAAATTTATCCACATCAAACATAACGACATGCAAGTTTTCTTTGTATCTAAGTGCGCGCTGAAATTCGCTTTCTGCGCGAATCATAAAGTACCGTCTGTTGGCAATTTCGGTCAAAGCATCGGTATTTGCGAGAGTTTCCAATTCTTTTTGTAACTTCTTGGATTTCTCAACTTCTTTTTCCAACCGCAGTCGCGCTTCAGACTCTTTCGCGGCGAGCTCTTCTGCGGCTAATTTTTGGCGCTCGAGCTGGAAGTTAAGGTTTTCCATATCCTTTTGCTTTTGAGCAAGTTGCTTTTCCGATTCAACTCGAGCCGTGATATCAGTTTCAATTGCCATAAACTGTTTCAGTTCGCCTTTGGCATCAAAGCGCGGAAAAATACTGATCATAATCCAATAAGGTTCTCCAAGCTTGGAGTAATTCAATAGCTCCACTGACACTGGTTGTTTGTTTTGAATGGCTTGAGACATTTTGTCGATGGTGGCTTGGTCGGTTTCTGGTCCTTGCAGGAAACTTCCGGGCTTTTTGCCTTCCATTTCTTCAAAAGTGTATCCAGAAATTTTTTCAAACGCTTTATTAACCCAGAGTGTATTACCTTGTGCATCAGTGATGATTATTGCTTCCGGCGTTTCATTGACCAAATAATTCCAAAGTTGGCTTTGCTCTTGAGTTTCAACTTGCTCGGTAATGTCTTGAAAAACCCCAAACATCACGACATCAACACCACCTTCTTTGCGCGTTTGCCCGCTCGCGATGACATGACGCACCTCTCCTGATGGCCTAACAATACGCGCATTAAAACGATAAGGTTTACCCTCCGCTTGACTACGACTGACCGAGTTTGCGACTAGCTCTCGATCATCCGGGTGATAGGCATTGATTGCCATATCTAATTCAGGCGTGATCTCGCCAGGTTCGTAACCATGAATTCTAAAAACTTCGTCTGACCAAAATAAATCGCTTTCTGCTATATCTAATCGCCAATGACCGATATTGGCTAAACCGCTAGTGTCATCCAATAGTCGTTGTGACTCGATAAGTTTGGTGAGCTGCTGAGTTTGTTCGGTAATATCATTTACGATTCCCACGATAACTGGGCAGCCCTTTTGAGAAGTAGCTTGATAAGTCGCACTCACTCTTAGGTTTCGTGTGCCACTTGCATCCCTGACTGAAAGTTCTATCGAAAAGGAATTATGCTCGGATAGCAATTTGTTAAAATGAGACTCAAAACTTGCGCCCCCATCAGTAAACAAATTTTGAAAGGTGCTGATGCTTGGCGTTAATTCTTGAGAATCAACGCCTAAAATTTATTGCGCCATCGCAGACCAGGAGAGGGTCTCGCTCTCAACGTCATAACGCCAATAGCCGAGTTTTTCCAGCTTTTCGCTGGCATGAATAAACTCTTCCATTGAGTCAAAATCAGAAAATACAGACTCCACGTAATTCCTCTTGATTATCCTGAGTAGTTGGTAACTAGACTATTCGTTGTTGAGCGACTAATTGCCGTTAAAGAATTTTTGGGTTGGTCACTATCCTAAATCATTCAAAAGGTGTAGTGACCTTCGCTCAACTCTGCAAACTGTTTGGGCTTACCCTACTAAGAATAGCAAAACCGAGGATTATTCGTTAGATAAATGAAATTTAAGTTCGATAGAACTAACTGATGCACTTATAACCGACACCACGTACCGTAATTAAATGTGCGGGCCGCTTGGGATCGAGTTCTATCTTTTTGCGTAACCGACCTATCAAAACATCGATCGTTCTGTCGTAGGGGCTCCAATCTCGCTCGGTTACGGCTTGTAATAGTTGATCACGGCTGTATACGTTACCGGGTCTATTAGTTAAGAGTTTTAGTATTGACTGTTCTCCGTGGGTCAGTTCCTGAGAATTGCCTGACTCATCAACCAGCAATTGTTTAGCGGGCTTAAAGCACCATTTGCCGATCCGCTTTTCATCAGCGTCTTTCTCTTGGGGAATGGTTTCTGCTTTATTTTTTTCTCGACGGACACGTTGGACTAAATTTTTAACGCGCGCTTGCAACTCTCGTAGCTTTACCGGCTTAACCAAATAGTCATCTGCACCGACTTCAATACCCACAATTTTATCAATATCATCGCCCTTACCGGTCACCAATATAATGCCAATTTCTTCGTAGGTAGCGCGTAACTCACGAGTAAGGGTTAATCCATCCTTGCCCGGCATAGAGATATCGAGAAGTACCAGATCAATTTCGTGTTGCTTGACGGTATCGAGTACTTTTTCTCCGCTACCGAGTTCATAGATATCTTCAAAGCCTTCCGTGCGCAACATTTCAACTAACATAGAACGCATTAATTCGTCGTCGTCCACGACTAAGATCTTACTACTTGTCCGCATTGTGGTTGTTTTTCGTTATTTTCAGTCCCTGTTTACATTACATTTACAATATAACAAGAAAAAATACAAGCTATTTACAGCCTATTTACTTCATAAGGTTATTCTATAACGGTCCCTTCTTGGAGTTGACCTACCCTCGTCTGCATTGACAACTCCAAGACACTTTATACACATGGATGTGTTAGTTTTTTTAAATAAATGGAATTATTTCAAGGATTTAGCGAGGCATCAATTAGTGAACCGAATATTAATCGTTGACGACGATCCCATCAGCTCGCTCTCACTCATTCGTCAATTAGAAGAGCTTGGTCATATTGTGACAAGTGTCGATGACACCCAAAAAGCTATTGATATTGCCAGAGCCTTGCCGCCGACCACCGTTTTAATCAATATCTATTTACAAGGCATTGATAGTTATTCGTTCGCTGAAGAGCTTCGTAGCCTACCTCGCTGCGACAAAGTAAACATCGTTGCGCTGACCCACGCATCCGATGCAGAGTCGAGCATCAATGCAATGCGCGCAGGTTGCGACGATTTCCTCAAGATTCCGGTTGATTTAAATTTGTTAAAGAATAAAGTTAACGACACCGCAGACGCGGCTTGAAAGGATCACCTTTGGCCTAAATAAAAATCGCGTCACACCATAACTACCCCCGCGCATGCCATAAGAATCGCCACCCAAGCCGGTACTTTGCCTAATATGGCCTAGCAAGTCGATTAATCGTGCAGGCAGCATCAACTGTTAAAGCAGACTTACCACGATCAGAATGGGCTTGATAGACAGCAATTGAAAAAACGCTGTGAGGATTCAATCATTCACTAGCCAATTTGCTCGCTTTTTATTGCTATAGGCTGCACAATTATCCCAACCTAACACCAACCCTCTTAAGAGTTACTTTCTTGATCATGAAATTGAGCGAAATAGTTATTCACCCCATAAAATCACTTGCTGGTATTTCCGTCAATGTCGCACATACCACTCCGCTTGGACTGGCAAACGATCGAATGATGATGTTAGTTGACGAGCATGGAAAGTTTATAACTCAGAGAGTCCATTCGAAGCTCGCTTTACTTGAGGTGTCATTATCCAATCAAGAATTGACAGTCTCTTACGATGGCGTGGCTCCCCTTGCGATCACCCAAGCAATGTTCACAGACCAAGAGAAAACTGTCGAAATTTGGGGGGATATGTGTCAAGCCAAGGTTGCACCAGCATCGGTCAACCAGTGGTTTAGTCAATATCTTGGGTTCAGGGTTTCATTAGTCAGCTATCAACAATCGAAGCCACGCCCAGTCGATCCCAACTACGCTCAAGCCGATGACAATGTAAGTTTTGCTGATGGTTTCCCGCTCTTGGTCATTTCTCAAGGGTCTCTCGATGATCTTAATACGAGACTATCAACACCAGTAACCATGAAGAGCTTTCGACCCAATATCGTGGTCGAAGGTTGCCCGCCCTATGCCGAAGACTCCTGGAAACAGATCAAAGTAGGCGAAGTAATTTTTGACGCGGTGAAGTTATGTAGTCGATGTATTCTGACGACAGTCGATCCACAAACTGGCGTAAAACGGGAAGACAAAGAACCTTTAAAAACTTTAAGCCAATATCGCCGCCAAGCAGGTGGAGTCATGTTTGGTATGAACCTTATTCCGCGTACAAATGGAGAAATTCGTCTTGACGACAAGGTTGAAGTTCTAGCCTAATTTTAATCAACAGAGAGCGCTTTTGGTTACTCAAAGATTAGGCTACAATGCGCCTCGGATTTCTAATAAAGCAAAAAAGCGTTAATTCTTCACCTTTAATTGCTTGTTCTCACTCATTGTAATAATCCCTTACAGCAATTGGTGAATTAAACTTTTTTGCCTCAAAACTAAGTAGATCGAGCAAGTATGTCCATTAAGCACTGTATTATTCACTCAATCAAACGTCCCCAAGAAGGCGGTGAAGTATCAATCAACATTCGTAAAGCGGAAAACACACCTGAAGGACCGATCGTCTCATTATTTACTCAGTTAAAGCACAGCTTTCAACGCTCGGCGGTGCGTCAGTATGGATTATTCGATCCAGAGCAATCCGATAATCCACTGCCCGGTTGGTTGAAGCAACTTGAAAGCGAGTCTATGGGATTCGCCAGTGTCACCAAGAATCTAACTGAACACTTCAAACTTAAGTTAGAGGAAATAAAAGATGGTTTTAGTGCGCACTTACTATTTGTCGTCGAAGAATTGTTAGAAGAGTCACATCTTTATATCTTCTGGATAAACCATACTGAAGCTCAGTTTATTGACTCTGAGCTCGATATTGAAAACTTAGAATATATCGAAGCAAGTAAGATGAACTATGTAATGAAGCTAGACTTTAACCAGTGGCAAGTCGAAAACTGGCAGCAGTACTTAACCGTTATAACCAGCAGAGGAAACAAAGAAATTGGTCATGCTTTTCTCCAGTTTTGCGGATTCGTTTCAAGCGTCAACTTGCAGCAACAAACTGATGAGTTTTTAACGATTGTTGATGAATACGCCCAGACACTGTCTGACGAAGACAGCAAAACCTACAAAAACAAAATCGTTGATTATTGTGTCGAACAAGACATGCAAGGTAACGCAGTTAATATCAAAAACCTATCTGAAGAATTGAACTCTCAGAATCCGGAGCATTTCTCCGATTTCGTTAAAGAAAAACAAGAAGAGCCTAAAGAAGAAATTTATGCTCACCGAAATAGCTTGAAGAAATTTGTTCGTTTTTATGGTCGTGAAAAAGACCTTAGTATCAGCTTTTCCTCGGATATGATGGGTGACAATATCATCTACAACCCTGACTCTGGCGAACTTATCTTAAAATCTGTACCCAAATCATTACAGCAACAAATCGCAAAATATTTGAATAATGTGAAAGAATAAAATATATTCAGTGATAGGTATCTCATTTTAAGATACATGATGCTGGATATATAATTACTTGAATTTATTAAACTTTATCAACAGTTTCAATAACTTAGCAAAGTACTTCGGGTTATTCTTGTGTCTATTAATTCCCTCGCTGGGTGCTCAAACGCCCCACACAATTTACTTTTTAGAAGACTTTCGTCCTTACGTTTACCTCGATGAAAATCAACAGCCCGCTGGTCTGATGTCCGAGTTAGTGATTAAAGCGCTTGAAGATAGTGGACTGGATTACCAACTCGTACCTAACAATGTTAGCCGCCTTTTTATGGAAATAAAAAAAGGCGGTAATGTCTCAACTTTCGGTGTTTATAAAACAGCGGAGAGAGAGCAGTGGTCAATTGTTACACCTGAGATTTACCGGGCGCCGCAGCCGGTACTGGTAATAAAAAAGACTAAGCTCGATCAAATTCCTAGCTCGCTCACACTACAATCTTTTGAAGCATTGCTTGAACAACAACACCTTACTGGAGTGATTATTAAGAACTATTCTTACGGCAATTTATTCGACCCACTATTTGAAGCGAAAAGAACTCAAGTTCAACGATATCAACTCAGTATTGAGCAAGCCTTCAAAATGATTACCTCGCCGCACCGAGCGGACTTCACCTTAGCGTATCCGGCACAAGCTCGGTATTTAGTTGAACAAAATGAGCACTTCAAGCATAACCTTGCAATCGTCCCCTTTGTTGATATTCCGGCAAACGACCGAGGCGCTTTCTGGATGTTTTCAAAAGATAGCGACCCGAAATTCATCGAAAAGATCGAAAACGCGATGAACAAAGTGAGACATTCAGCGTTTTACGAAACAACTGTTCGTAAATATGTTGAGTAACAATGTTCAATCAAAATCTTTAAAATTTAAATTTATCTTCGCGACCTATCGATTGAAAGGTCATCAGACATAAGTAATTAATTATTGTCACCGATTTTCAGCGATTATTTTATCGATCCATTCGTTATGCGCTGAAACGCGACACAATACGGCGACACTACCGTATATACCTCCTTTAAAATCCTTCAAGTCGCCCTGATAGTCTCTAAAGCACTGTATTCCGATCAAACGTTGTTGCCCTTGTTCTTCGATCACGGTAGGCCCACCACTATCGCCCGAACCAACGGTGCCCTCTAAGGGTAACGCCGCCTTGCCTTGATCAAAACGAAACAGTAAGTGATATTTTTTTACTTCGTCTATTTGGTTATTAAAAAAATTCAATGGGCGATGCATTTTGGTATACATTTTTTCGCCGGTATGCCCTGTTCCAGTAGCACCTTTTCCGTAAGTTGTCGTCTGTCGTCCTTGCTCTTCATTGCCATAGTAGCGTGCAATGGGTTTTGCGTGCTTGACTGGATTAGCCAGCTTGATGAGTACGAGATCCGTGCGGCCATACAGAAAATCCATCAACGGCTTCGCATCGCCAGTAAAAGGTTTGTCTGGCTGTTTACGATAATTTGGATGAAAAATAACTTTTTCCATGGTGTTCTCAACACCGTGGATGAAAATTGACTGACCTGCATAATTATCATTGTACACCACATGTCCTGCGCTCAATAACCAGCGCTCATCAATAAGCACCGCGGAACCTTCATAGGGCATATCAACTAAAAAATCAGGCGTTGTCTTAAGCGCATAAGACTCGGCAGGAACGTCATGACGTTTCACTACCGCGATTGAAGTTATTGCAAAAGTACTTAAGATCAGAATAGTGATGAATTTCATAAGTGAATCTGAGCTATCTCGATTTTAGGTTGTGGGTTAAAAACGTATCAGTGCCGTGAGTGTATAAACTTAACCACATGCCGGCAAACCGAAAATAAATAAACCGAACCAGATATTAGTAAATAACAAAACTAACACGATTGAGTCTCTCGCATATTGCGGTAAGTTATTGCTCAAATATAAGAATAGGATGACACCAATTTCCGCGATTAGCCAGGGTATGGTCATCAATATAAAGGTCGAATGACAAGCCAGTTGATGGGAAGTCAGATAGACAAACCAGCTCGTCCCAACGATTAACGAGCACATTGAAAGCATGACAACAAGCAATGTTATGCGTTTCCATTTTGGGTAGCGTGTAGTCAACGCTTTAGTTTTTAGCTGCTCTAGTAAACGACTCATACAATCTCGTTTAAAGGTTAGGATTGATTGGTTTCCGATAACAGGCCGATAAATATAATCGGTTTACTTAAAACGTTTATGATTGGTTATTATGCCCGCTAAATCGCCTCAGATTCGACAATGCGGAAAGGTTTATTTTGCTTTAGCGACTCGCTCACTAAGCGTTTTGCAACGGCCTTGGCTTGCACAGGTCTGTAACGGCGAAGTTTTCCAATCAACAAAGGGCTCAATAACGGAAGAAGTATCGTACCTATTCGCTCAGCGATTCGAAACTCTGCTCTTGGTCCCAACAACAATGCAGGACGAATAACACATAACTGCTCAAAGTCTAATGAACGAAGCGCAAGCTCTAACTCGCCTTTGGTTTTTAAATAGAAATTATCACTTTTCGCATCAGCGCTAACACTCGACACAACTATAAACCGCTTATATCCTCTATTGATTCCTGCATTGGCAAGATTGAGTACCATATGATAATCAACTTGGCGGAAAGCAGACTGGGAGCCCGCTTTTTTTATCGTCGTTCCTAGTGCACAAATAATTGCGTCGCTTGTCGAGCTCGCTTGCGGCAATTCAATTTGATTAAAGTCGGTATTAAGTAATTGAAAATCGGGCGGAAGTTTCGTGTGTACATTGGGTTTTGAGCGGGATTGAAAAGAAGACAAATCGATCGCTTTTCTGGCTAGACAAAACACTTGCTGAAAAGGACTAAGGTCCTGTTTGAGAACCTCACTGCCAATTAACCCAGTCACCCCAGCAACAACAAGATTGGTCATGCTAATCCTTAATCAATTACCAGCCGATGAGAAACCATTGAAAGATCACCATTTTGTCGTTGAATCGCAATCCCATCTCGCGCAGCTACCCACTCGTTTAATTGAGAAGGAAGTCCGGTATATGAGGCAGTCACCTGTACTTCAAGTGGTTTTTCTTCAGCCTGATGCGGCCATTCTGCGATGAGTTCAAATTGATGACAAGATTCCCCTCGACAATGATATTCATAGTAACCATTGCGGATTGAAGGTTCATCTTGATAAATAATTTTTTGTTCTGAGTTTTGCAAGCTGATTAATTTCGAATCACTATGGATGTGCACTTTCACGTCCAGTAATTTATGCTTCTCAGTGTTAACCGAGAACTTAACAACTCGATTGCCACTATCAACGCCAGACTGAAGAACAGCGGTTTCGATTTGAGCAATAGGATATTCATCGACTGTTGTCGCTCGGTAGTCTCGTCCAGAAACGGCGAACGGCTTAAGCATTTCACGCTCACTTTGCGCAGCATATTTTGAGGCTAATTCAGGCGGTAAAGACTGCCCCGAGCGTCCAACGAGCAACACAGGGGGTTGAGCTGCGTTTTGCAGGTAAACTAGATTCAGGGGTTGAGGCATTTTCTCAGAATAAGGTGGCTGAAGAATCGTCCAAGTTGCAGCTGATAGCGACAAAATAATACCAACTCCAGCAATGCGAGGAATCGACTTGACAACCTTAAGCTCTGATAACAATAAAGGAACTAACGCGATTGTCGAAAACCCTAACATAATACCCATGGCGACAGACATATAAAAACTGACCATCACTTCTAGAGTGTGCACAATCGGCATAAAGGATACCGCGTTACAAATGGCAAACAGTGCAGCAACCCAAATGATTGCTTGACGCGTTTTATCGTTGCCCAAGAAGCTCACGGCAATTAACGCAATAAGCGTCAATCCGGCGGGTAAAATAAATAGAAAACTAATTCCTGGCATCACTAAACTCGTCACAATAGCAAGTAACACCCAAAGATACATTGAGGCAATCAACACGCTTGTGGTTGCATGATTCTTGGCGGCCAAATAGCAAAACATCAGGGTAGAACTGACTACACCCAACCATATACTGAGTCTCATGGAGATTGGTTCGGCTCTCCATGGAGCCATAGATGCCCCAAATGACTGGACGATTTTTTGTAATACAAAAGCACTGATTGCCGCAATAAAAACCGACAATATCATCATGACCAAGCAGCCCAACGCATTGCCATTAATGAGCAAATTTAATTGGTAATAACGGATATTACTCCACACTAAGAGCCCCATTAGCATGAACGAAATCCATAGTGTCCAACTTTCAGGCCATTGAAAAACAGTCATACCCAAGACATCGGTATAGACTTTGTTCCCCTGCTCAACGAGGGTCAAATCTTTATCTTTTATTTGGTTTAATACATGCCAAACGTTGTCACCATGCAATTGAACAGTGCCAGGATTAAGGTTGGCAAGATTATCCAATGGCGTATGGTAATGAGCCTCTAATTCAGCATGCGCAAAGTTTAATCCTTGCAATCCGTGCTCTTTAAACACGGTTAAGTCTGTATCATTGGGTAAATATTTATATACTTCATAAAACAATGAGCTAGACAATGGCGCCGTTGTACCTTTCGCATATTCGCTCACCAACCAACCACTGTCTTCACCCGTTTCAAACATAACGCTTTTACCCGCGCTTCCTCTGGCTTCAATATTTAACGCGACTTTCAATTGCTTCGCTAGCGGGTGCTTTCGCATAAATGCATGAGCACCAAACAAACCAAACTCCTCACCTTCGTTAAAGAGCAAAACAATACTGTTCCGCGGCTGTTTTTTATCCGCCAACAAGCGAGCTATTTCCATTAAGGTCGCGACCGCAGCGCCCGCATCGGAGCCACCCGGACCGGCGGGTACGGAGTCATAATGAGCTGAAAGTAATATACCTTGACCACGCACTTCCCCTTGAATATGGACAATAACGTTTCTCACCCTTGTGCAACGTGCAACACCACGCCGCCAATCACTACAGATTTCTGTATCTTGGATTTCAGGGGTGAAACCAAGTGTTTTAAGGTGTTCAATTAAACGCTGTTCGACAAGACGATTGGCTTGACTATCGACGAAATGGGCGGTTTCATCAGCCAACAACTCAACCAGTTGTTGATATGCCCTTTGTCCCGAGAATTCTGATGCAGGAATATTATCTGGAATGCTGGGCACGGAGGATAACTGGTGCTTGGTAAAAATCGCTAAGACGACGAGAACCGCCAATGTCGCAATGATCTTCCAAGCATGATTGGTTAAGGCGATATTATTCATTGTAGTATTTTCTTTTTTATCTATTTATCCCTGAAAACTAACTATAACCGAATAAATACAAGCTTGTCCGGGAATTTGAGTTGAGATTTTGAGTTTCTTGGATAAAAACGAAAAGCTGATAATAGCGGAATAAAAACAGTGAAAAAGAAAATTGCTGCTTTTTAGACCCCCATCTAAAAAGCAGCAAGTGACCAGATTTGAGTACAACTTTATCTCAAACTCCAACTCTGTCTGTCGAGAGCAAAGAACAGCCGAGTTGGCAAAGTGAAACAATCTTGTTTTTCAACTCCATTATTTCTTACGTTTAAGTGAAAGGTTTGCTGGGCTTTATTCTTGTATTATTTTCCAGTAGCTGAAAGTCGACCTAATGAATCATTTCGCGAAATCTTACTCGTTTATTAACAAGCTGCACGGAACTCACGGAACTAAAGCATAAATCGTCAAACTAACCCCTACCCTCATTGGAAAAACCTTACAACCAAACACCGAGGGCACAACGTTTGTCATTGCCCGGACGTAAAGATAGGTCAAAAATCAAAATTCGTCATTTTTTTGACGACGAAAGATCATAAAACGTGAACTAGTTCACATTTAATTCAACCCATAACTCCTGGCGAGATGATTTTATTTTTAAAAATCAACAACTTAAGAATGTTGACCTCGATGTCACATTTATGACTTGACTTGAAAAAACCTTTTTATCTTATTGTTTTTTATAGTTTTTTTGCGAAATCATTAAAACAGACCTTTCTATAACAAAAAGGTCGTATGAACGCTCTAACCGAGCATCTCTTGGTACTGGGCGGCAGTAATAAACTCACCAAAGGTTTCACACCAAATGACAAGGGTATTGTATTGCGTTAAATCGACAGTATCGGGAATATCCACTAAGAACCCTTCAAAAGTTTTAATATCGGCAACGCGTATCATCTGGGATTTAAGCTGCTCAAATTCGGCTTCTGATTGAACGAATTCGGGCGAGAGGTACAACTTAAAATCGGGTCCGGGAGACAGCCGGCCTTTGTGAGAAATCTGTCTCTCACTAATAAACACCGTTCCTTCCCCCCAATGCAGTGCATCACTTCCTTTCAATTCTCGAGTAAATTGAGCAGTGTATTCTGCGGACTCAGCAACCGTGGTAACCGCCTGGTGAGTAGGACTTTCTGGTGCTATTAGGATCGGAAGTAAATAAATCCCTAAGGCAAAACCCAAGATTACTGCAAAAGTGTGGGTTGCAACTGTCCGAAATATTTTAAAAGCCATCAACCAATGAACTCCTTTACAAAACCCGATTAGACTATCTAGGTTATAGATGGCCATAAAAGCAATTTGTTACATTGGCATTCACTCAACCCATTCACGATAGCTAAAGCGTGCAACATCAGGGATCCATTCTTTAATCGCGTTTATCGATAAGTGACCAGTTGCTTGTTTAGACGCTTTTAATGCGCTAACTAAACCAGTCCAACCTTCTAGCCTCGAGTACTTTTCGCATTGAGCCATCACTGTGGAAACGCGTTCCCCCTTAGCTTGATCCTTGAAAAACCGAAACAGCTCCTCGGCTTCTTTTGGACTGCCACAGATAACCGCTAATAAAAATAGCGGTACCCTAAACTCGCCATTGTCTTCGGAAAATCCAACCACGCGTGCTTTTCTGTGACTGGCTTTTAGGATTCGATAGAGATTAATAAAACGCTTAACCGCTCTAGGTGAGCGGCCAACGATAGGACCTAACTGTTGAAAAAAGATTAACTCGTGTTCACTCATTTCTAATGCGCGAGTCGAAACGAGGTTATTAATTAACAACTCATCTGCGTCGGTTTCATCTTGATAACCTTCCACATCATCCTCGCTTTCTTCAAATAACTCACCACTACTTTCTAGGTGCTTTTGAATTTCTGCGTCTTCAATAATTTCTCCCGGGCCTTCGCTTATTTGCCCTTCAGGAACGTTAGCATTAACAGCGCTTTGTGATTGCAACAAAGCCTTCATCATTTGATTTGCTTTGTCGCCATCTAGTCTTTTAAGCCAGAATGGTATTTGGAAAATTTTCTCTAAATAATCATGAGTTGACGCGGCATGATAGTCCAACTCTTCCTTATTTTTATCATCTTTTTCATGTACCAAAAATGAATAGCGTTTTTTTAATGAGCGTCCTAGCCACCTCGCATCTACACCGACCACGACCATAAATAAAGGAAACGCCAACATAAGGTGGATCGCTTGCAATACATCAACAACAACCTCGGGTTCACATCGATCGAGATCATCAATGTATAAAATAATGCGGTCAATTTTAGGTAATGCCTTATCTTGCTGATCGGTGAGTAATTTATTGAGGCGACTAAAATCTCGTCTTACCGTATTAAGTAAACCCAAATGACTTTTATAGTCGCTACTCGACGCTCTATCAAAAACAAAACTAGCGAACGTTTCATCCGAAGCTTTTCCATAGTTTGCATTAAGCTGGTCAAAATCCTTTTCCGATTCTTTATATTCCGCTTCGACCTCGAGCTTTTTTAGCGACAGTGCTTGAAGTTCCTTTTTGTTTGCTTCCAATTGGCGCTCAACTTCTATCTGAGCTTTTGTCTCGGTATCTTTAATATCTTTATCGATTTCTTTCATTACCTTAATGAATTTAAAAAGCTTACTGGAGTGCGCGGCAAAGAAGGTTAACAACACGCCAACAATAGACCCTATCGATGCAACAAGCTTTGCGTTATTTACAAGAAAAATTACCGAGATAACTAATATTAAAACCGAGACAAAAAATAGTATCTTAGTTTTAAAATCTCGAGTAAGAAATCGCCATATCCTTTTAATAAAGCTAATATTTTTAACCAACTGATAAATTTGTTTGGCTTTGTCTGCACTCTCAAACGCAGTCAAAACATGCGCTGCGCCGGGTACTTTTAAAACTTTTTCTATTTCACCAGCGTATTTCTTCAATTGACTGATAGAAGGGGAGCTTTTAGTTTTGACTTTTTGAGCATGAATAGATTGGTTGGCATTATTTAAGACATCAATTCTTTGCGAAATTTCCTCTTGTTCTTTCTTGAGTGCATTCAGTCTAGCCGACGTCGACTCAAGCTTCTTCTCGAGTACTCGATCTTCGTCCAGGCGCTCCATTAAGTTTTTAAACTCTTCATCTGGATTATTTTCGTTTAAGCGTTTTAACTCTTGTTTTAAACCGACAAAAACATGATTTACTAGACTCGCCCATAACTTACCATCTTGATAGTTCCAAGCGTTAAACCAAATTTGAGCCACTTTGGATTGATAAGCTTGATCATTATCTTGAACTCGCTCGGTGAGAGAATTAACATGTCGATGAATTCTCCGCATAAAGAATGTTTTACCACTTCCCCACTCGCCGAAAAGACCAATCGCTATCGGTGGAGCAGCATCTTTTGCACACAAAACTTTCGAAATCGCAACGGCATCATCATCAATGTTCAATAAATCACGATCGGCCTCGTCTGCAGAATCAGAGTCAATTCGAGTAAGTAATGGACTGAAGGTTTCCGGCTCATCGAAACTAACCAGTTCTTCATTAATGAGTGCGCGCCAAGCATTAATTTTGTCTTCCGGAAAATTGCTTTCAATAAATCCCAGATAACTTTCCCTAACCTCATCGAGCTTCAACCCGACAGGCTCAAGTATCATCTCTCGCATATAGTTCTGAATCGGTGCTACAACGCCTTGAATTAACGCGCCAAGTAAGTGCCGAATAAGTATTTGTTCTCGTCCGCAAGTTTTGATCGCAATCCTTCTTGCTTCCGCAAGAATGATTAAAACATTACGCTTAACCATAACGCTTTCGGTCAACTGGGGTGATAAATTCGACGCAGGTAGGAACTCGACTTGTTCCGCAAAATTTAGCCTTTCTTGAATGCTGCTGATTGGTAAAATATTGTCAAATTGTTGAGCAAATGAAGAATTGGAGTTTTGATTCTCCAGATAAAGATACTTTAAAGTCGCTTGAATCAACAAGCCTGGAAAGAAAGTACCGTTGATTTTCTGACTGGCAGCAAGACAACTGGCCAAGATACTTTTGACCGGACTATCAAAACGATAATCTAAGACATAAACAGCTTTGCTATACATCTCTCCGGGGGCATTTCGATCTTCGATGGCATCCGGAGTGGGTGGCCCCAAATCGCCTGACTCTTCAATGAGCCGATTGATTTCAATTGCTTCTAAAACAGTAACCCGAAAGTTCGTCCCAGTCGGATTTCTGAGTATTGAGAGGCCATCAAATACTTTAGGTTGCGACTTTAAAAACGGTCTCAAAAGGGGTGAGCTAAGCACCCCTCTGTAAACCGCTTTTAAACGTTGCTTACCTCGAGCATCCGTGAAAACCTCTCCTTCAACTTCAGCCCAACCATAGATTCCGGCTTCCTCTCCGGCTATCCAGAGATAAACAATATCACCATGTCGATAGCGATTAATAAACCGAGAAACATACCAATCCACAGCTTGACCGACTCGCAGTTGCGACTTGGCATTGTATTGATTGGGGTTTGCTTGAAATATCCAAAACTGACGCCATGGATCTAGTGGTGCTTCCATATCTTCCACCCTGTAAGAATTATTGTTATGTGTTTTACAGTACAACTATAAGATTAACCGGATAGCCTCAAAAAATCTATTTGACTGTCACGGCCTTAAAACAAATAAACTCAACGAGAGATGGATGGATTACCGATAGTGTTGTATTCCATACAACAAACGATTTGATTTTTTCCTGCGGCTTTAGCGCGATAAACGGCTTTATCAGCTTCATTAATCAACTCATCCGTTGATTGACTGTGTGGATTAACCTGAACAATTCCCATGCTAAAACTGACTCTTAGGTCAGCACTCACTTGGTCAATTCTTATACGCCTAGTCCTCTCTAACAATCGTTCACCAAGTGACGCAGCGTCCTTTAATTGGGTACTGGGTAACAATATTAAAAACTCTTCTCCCCCCCAACGGCATAAAATATCATTATCGCGCAATAGCGGTTGCAATCGTTTTCCGAGCTTGGATAGCACCTGGTCACCCACTGAGTGCCCATAAGAATCATTAAAAACTTTAAAGTTATCAATATCGAATAAAGCAATACAGAAAGGATCCTTGTAACGAAGGTAACGCTGAAATTCTTTATCGAGTAATTCTTTGGTCGATCGTCGATTTCTTAATCCAGTCAACGCATCAAACGTTGCAAGCTTGGCTAATACCTGTTTGGTTTTATGTTGTCGATAAATCAATAAAAAGGTAAAAATGAGTGAAATACTCGTGATAATCGAAATATACCAATACTGAACGCGCTCCGAATTACTTTTAGTCAACTCAGTTTCTTTAATGGCATTGAGTCGCTCAAGCTTTTCTCTTTCCAGCTCAAGATCCTTAGTATTAAATTCGAGACGTAATCTTTGCATTTTATCACTCGTCGAATTCATCAGATATTTGTGATCATAGAATGCAAAATCAAGCGCATGCTTATGTGCTTTTTGATAATCTTTTTTAGCTGCCCAAAATCTAGCGTTTATATAATGCCAGTCTCTTTTTTGAATGGTATTACTCAACTCATTCATTAATAACTTTACTTCGACTAAAATCTCCTCAGCATGACTAAGTTCTTCAAGTTGTATATAGATATTTACTTTGCTTGTGAGCAAATTGAACAGCTCGTTAGTGTCCTTTATGATCCTCAATAGTTCTTCTGCTTTTTCAATACCCGACAAAGCCTTATCAAATTCTTTTCTCTCGGCATAAATTTCGCTTCGAGTAAAATAGGCGTAAGCTAAGGAAGATTGGTCGTTGAGTATTCGACTATCACTAATCACTCGCTCAAGGTAGTGCAGTGACTGATCATTTTTATCTAGCTGATAAAGCGCATTCGCAATATTGAAATTAAGAATATTGATTGAAAAAATATTATTCGGATCATGTAACTCGATCGCTTTTTGATAGTTTTCTATCGCAAGTTCATTTTTCTCCATAGAGACGTATATGTTTCCGAGCGTTGAGAATATAATCGATTTTAATCGGTTATCATCGATTGACTCGCTCATCTCTTGAGCACTCAACAGTAACGATATTGACTTATCATGCGCACCAATTAAGTCAGACATTTCAGCTATGGAAATTAAGGCAAAGGCGATTTGTTTTTTATTTCTACTGAGCTCAGCCGCTTCAAGCGCTTCTGCTGCGGCCGTGTTACTTGCCGTGTAATCATTGAGGAAATAGTGGGCATCAGCTTTGTTGATAAGTAGCTTTGACTGCATTAATGCTATTTTATCTCTGTTGGCTTCATTCTGGAGTGAGACCGATTGGGATTTTAAGAGTAAATCAAGTCCTTTAACGGCAGAGGCAAGCGTCTTATCGCCGTAACCTAGTGCGGAATATATCGCTGATTCTAGTCGGAAATATTCAGCTTGGTCTAAATTATCCTCTGGTTTGATAAGCGGTTTGAGGCGCTCTAAAAGCTGGCTGGCTTGATTTGGATCAGCGATTGTAGCTCGTTCGATCTGCTGGACCAATTGCTGCTTTACCGAGTCAGCAGCATAACCTTGCGACAATAAATTGGCCGCAACTATCATGCAGACTAATACAAATCTTCTCACTATCGCTATTCTTATTAGTTTTTAAGTCTCACTCAGTTCGAGCAATCGGAATTCAACTGGTACTTTATAATTCGACTAATACTCTATAATTCGACCAATACTCTATTAGGTATAGCAGAAGTTTAACTCTGCTGCCGATTATTGGTGCCCTAGGCATTGCGGAATCACTATCCGATCAGCTGGCTCACCCTCGTATCCTTGGCTCGTACGAATGTATTCTTAATGTGCGGTCTTAGTCTTCAGCGAATATTCTTAATTATCTTAGGTCGGTAATGTAACCGTGGTTAAAGCTTGCTCGCGATATCTTCAAGACACGCGATACCGATTTCTATATCCACTATTTGTGTCTCCCAATTGCTGATTGCAGCGCGAATAACTTTTTTACCTTGCCAGTACCCGGGACTGACGAATATTCTTCCGTCTTGATTAATCGCTTTCATTGCTTGTGTGGTTTTTTCGTCTGCGGCTTGTTGATCGAGACCAGAACAAGTTGGTCTGAACAGAACAACATTGAGTTTACAGTCATTGACTAATTCGTAATTGGGAGACTGGGCGATGTTATCAGCAAGCAATTTTGCACAATCAATATTACGCTTAACCCAGCTCGCAATGCCTTGTTTGCCGTATGTAAGCAACGTCATCCATACGGGAAGTGCACGAAAACGACGCGAGTTCTCGAGCCCTAGTGACATAAATTCGGGCTTGTCACCCTCGGCAGCCAAATAGGGCGCAGGTACATCACAACTGTCAAACAATACATCAAGATGCCGAGTAAGAAACACGCCACTTTCATAGGGAACATTGAGCCACTTATGACTATCAAGTGTTATTGAATGAACATCCTCTAATCCATTACTCAGGTTTTCACCCTCTAAAATACGTTCAAAAATGCCAAATGCACCATCAACATGGACCCAGGCATCATACCTTTCCGCAAGTTGATTTATCGTCATCAGATCATCAAAGTCAGTAGCCGTTACGGTTCCAACGCTCGCAATAATTATTTTTGTTTGCGCGGTTGATACTTGTAAACGATAAGCCAGATCTGCAACATCCATTGATTCTGAGCCGGTTAAACAATCGACTTTAATCAGGTTCTTATACCCTAGCCCAGCCATGCCCAGGGTTTTCAACATACTTGCATGGGGCGTTGCGGAAAAGACCTCAACTGACAAATTGGCCATCCCTGCTTGCGCAACATTGATACCTTGCCGGCGACCGGCAAATTGACGAGCACAAATCGCTCCTAAGAAATTTGATGCTGTCGCGCCAGTGGTAATCAAACCATCAAAACTGTCAGGCAAATTAAAAAGCTGACATAACCAACGGATCGTCTGACGCTCAATCTCACTGGCGATAGAGTCACCATCTTTGGATAGGTTTTGATCGAAGGTGCTTACTAGCCAATCCGCAAAGGTTGCAACCGGAGTCGCGCCACCCGTCACAAATCCCCAATAACGCGGACCACGACTTGCTGAAAGCTGGGGAATAATATTGTCACAAAGATGTTCGAGTACATCGGCAAAATCATGGCCCGCCTCACTGAGGTGACTTTCGATGAGCTTAACGTCTAACTCAGCGACTTTTTTATCATCGAGATCATAAATAAAATTGCTGCTAATTTGAGCAAAGGACTTCAGTAGCAAATCGAGATTTTGCCAATCACTTTTTCGCGGATTCATTGGTGTGTTCTGTCTTTAGGATACTTGTCGCAGAGAACCAAGACATCCAGCCTAACAAATCTAAACATGGCTTACAAAAATTCGAACACACAAACTCAGGCAGTGACTCTGAGCGCCACCACCTGACAACAGTCTAGGAATGAATAAATCTTATTTTACTTTGAGTTCAATTCAATTAAGCACAAGTTGCGAATTGCTGCATTGAGACTGGGCGAGTCTCCGCATTTTGCTCACTTGAATACGCTTTAATATCATTAACGGTTTCCATGATAAAGCGCGCTTTTTCAAGAATCACTTTGCCATTCTCTGTGATATCGACTAACGCTTTACCATTACGAGAAAATATTTCTACACCTAGCTCTTCTTCCAACAGGCGCAATTGCTTACTAACACCGGGTTGTGAAGTGTAAAGCACTTGTGATGCTTTAGTAATATTCAAATTATTGTCTGCTATCGCCAACACAAATCGAAGTTGTTGTAATTTCATGGTTGTTTCCTTTAGGTCCTAGATTATTGTTAACAAACTCAAGTACGACTTATTATTTTTAGTTCACATTTTTTAAACTGCCATGGCATGTACGCCGGCAACCGCACGTCCAGAAGGATCAGCGTTATTGCTAAAACTCTCATCCCATGCCAAGGCTTCTTTGGTACTGCATGCTACTGATTTTCCACCTGGTACGGTGGCAGCAGCACTATTGCTGTTAAATCGCTCTTCGAAAATTTTGCGATATAACAAACCTTCTTTAGTGTCAGGTGTATTGATAGGGTAATCGATGGCTGCTCGACGCATTTCGATATCGTTGATGACTTCGTCTGCATAATCTTTGAGTGAGTCAATCCACGAGTAGCCAACACCATCAGAGAATTGCTCTTTCTGGCGCCATAAAATTTCTTCTGGTAAATAACCTTCGAAAGCTTCTCTTAAAATATGTTTTTCAATTTTTGTTTGACCGTTAGCGCCCATGCCGCACATTTTAGCCTCAGGTGAAATACTCATTGCCGCATCTAAAAACTTCCTATCCAAAAAGGGAACACGAGCTTCTACCCCCCAAGCAGCCATCGCTTTATTGGCACGCAAACAATCGAACTGATGCAAGCGCTCTAACTTACGGACAGTTTCTTCATGAAACTCTTTCGCATTGGGTGCTTTATGAAAATATAAATAACCGCCAAAAATTTCATCGGCGCCTTCACCAGACAGGACCATTTTGATGCCCATCGACTTAATCTTTCGCGCCATTAAAAACATCGGCGTTGAAGCCCGTATCGTGGTGACATCGTAAGTTTCTAGGTGATAGATTACATCCGCTAAAGCATCAATACCCTGCTGTACGTTAAAATTGATTTCATGATGAATAGTGCCGATTTGATCCGCCACTTTGCGCGCCGCCAACAAATCCGGCGAACCTTTTAATCCTACGGCAAAAGAATGCAGTTGTGGCCACCATGCAGGCGATTTTTGATCGTCTTCAACACGCTTGGCAGCGTTAAGCTGAGCCACCGCAGAAACTATCGACGAGTCTAACCCCCCAGAGAGTAAAACACCGTAAGGTACGTCCGACATCATGTGTTTTTTGACTGAATCAACCATAGCATCGCGAATATCAGCCGGTGAAGCAGAGTTCTTGGCAACAACTTCGTAATCTTTCCAGTCGGGCTTGTAATAAGTAACAATTTCACCCTGGTCACTATCTAAGTAATGGCCAGGTGGAAAGCTATGGATCTCGCCACACACACCAACTAGCGACTTCATTTCCGAAGCAACATACAATCGACGCTCATCATCATAGCCATAATAAAGCGGAATTATGCCGATGGGATCACGTGCTACTATGTAACGGCCTGTCGCATCATCAAATAAAATAAACGCGAACATACCCTCAAGCTGGTTGAGGCGTTTTTCTATCATTTCACTTGTCACTAGAGTGCTCTTCGCTCTATCGCTGTCATACAACCCTAAAATGACTTCACAATCAGACTGGGTTTGAAAGGGATAATCAGCAATTTCCGATTCAGCTAGCGTTTTGTGATTGTATATTTCACCATTAACTAACAGTGCTAAATCACCTTGTCGATTGACTAACGGCTGCTCACCACTATTGATATCAACGATCGCTAAACGCTCGTGTACCAACACTGCTGAATCGCTTGTCCAGATCCCAGACCAATCCGGACCTCTGTGACGTTGCTTTTTGGATTGGGCCAGCGCTAACGCGCGTAACTCTTGCGGGTCACCCTGGATATCCAAAATACCGAAAATCGAGCACATTTGATTGAAACCTTATGTTTTTCTTTATAAATCAACGACTTTGTATTAAAAGAACGCTAATCACTTAATAACGAATAGCTAATAATTCAACGCTATTTTTTAGTAATCATTAACCAAAACAAAATATTTTTAAATACCCAAAAACACAAACTCGACATTAAGTGAATATTATTTAATAATTAACCGGTATTTTTTTAATCCTTTAAAAATCGGTGGCAAATTGGATGAATAATCAACAGATCGATAATTTGGACAGGAATATTCTTAACGCGTTAGTAGAAGATGCCCGTACCCCCTATGCAGAACTGGGTAAACGCTTTGAAGTGAGCCCTGCAACCATTCATGTGCGTATCGAGAAGCTCAAGGCCGCTGGAATCGTTTCAGGCACCAAGCTTGTGGTTGAACCTAAACCATTGGGATACGACGTGTGTTGTTTTATCGGCATTAACTTAAAGAGTGCTGGTGATTATCCGGAAGTCATCCGTCAACTCAAAGAGATCGACGAAGTCGTCGAGGCTTATTACACGACCGGTCAATATAGTATTATGATTAAAATCTGGTGTCGTTCGATCGATGATTTACAATGGGTATTAATTGACAAGATTCAGTCGATTGAAAAAGTAAGAAAAACGGAAACCTTAATTTCACTACAAAATCCCATTAACCGGACTGTACAAATTTAGTTGCGTTTTTACGGGTCGTCTTGACCGTTCTACTTTACCGTATTTAGCGAGGAATTGTTATGTGTGGTGCCATCGGGCGTGTTACTGACAGCCCTTTTGTGAAAGCATTGATGGATCTACTGAATATCCCATTTAATTTGGAGACGGATTACAATATTCGGCCGAACGCAAAAATCCCAATTGCCATCGGTCAAAATGGTGTCGCCACGGGGATAGAAGCCAATTGGTGGTTGTTCCAAGCAAGAACCGAAAATGGCTATACCTACGACAAGCGTTACAAATCCTTTAACACGCGTAAAGACAAATTGATGACCAATCGTAAAACCGATTTTATGTATAACCGCTGCGTTGTGCCCGCCAGTTGTTTTTATGAATGGAAAGGTAATCGCTATAAAGTTGAACCGTTAGATAGCGCACTTGCGTTTGGCGGCTTGTACAAAGCTTGGAATACCGGCGATCCCGAAAGTCCACACTATTCTTGTTCGATTATTACCTTACCGCCTCATCCGAGGTTTAGTCATATCCATGACAAATCTTTGCCTTTGATGTTGTTGCCGGATGAAATCCAACCCTGGCTAGATGATAGTTTTCATGACCCCAATTACTGGCAAGAAACCTTGCAATCCAAAATTCGTTTCGATTTAAGAGTCGTGCCAGTCGATAAGAAAAACCCCAGTGAAGAAATTGGTGAGGCGGAGATTATTGAGGCTGATTAGTTTGCCGGCTGGCATGAGGTTCTCCCCCTAACTTAAAAACCTAAGCGCCGGAGATCAAATCTCCGACCCGCTAGGTAAAATTTAACTCCTATTTAAATTACATTCGCTCCGTCTATTGGCGAGGTTACTCGCCTGAGCCAGCGGAAGCTTGAGATTCTTCCTCAGCAACCGGCTCTACATCAATCGACGCAATCAAACCAACCACATCACCAATCATCGCTTCTGTACCCGAGGATGTCGAAAAGATTCTCACTGCACCGCCATTTACATTGGCAGTCGCTGACCACATACATTCTTCTGTTTTTATATTAGTAACATAACAAACCAAATATACGGCTCCGTTCTCTTTGTAGGGCCAAACATCCAACTCCACATATTCCGGTTCTGATTTTAGCTGTTTCGCAAGTTCCATCAGCGGTTGTTTTGCATTCTCGTGAAAGTCAACAAAAGGCTCGTCTAGCCAATCAACATAGACCATGCCGAAGCCAGTTTTTTCACCGATCACTAAATCATTTCTCGCTTTGCCAATTTTTAGTTTTACCCAGTTGTCATTGGGAGACACGAGGAAATATTTTTTAGATTGCCCCTCTGCTTTGCTACCTTGACTTAATGGAGTTTGTTCACCATTACTCAGTAATAACTTCATGACGCATATCGTTTTGGTATGTTCAGTTGCACAAACAGTGGCGTCGTACATCATTTTGGCTTTATCAAGAAAACCGCCTTCTGCGCCCGCAGAACCACTTGCCAATAGAATAACCAGGAGAATAGCTCGAATTATCATCTTGTCCCTCGTACTTGTTTCGTTATTATTGTGATATATCCATATCCTTTAAGAGCGGTCACCCTACCGAAAAACCGGCCATTTGTCTTGTAGAATTTGGCGCGTTGAATCTATTCTGAGGAATCTATCGGGTGTGAAGGCTGGCTACAGGAGCGAAATTAGTCCTGTCGGCGATCGTTGAGGATACCCATTCTATTTTTGAATAACCTCAACTTTTTGAGGGGAGTTAAAAGCGAATAACAGCGATTATTCGCTTACCGTCACGCCTTTCCAAAAGGCAACTCGTCCTTTTATTTGTGACGCAGCTTCCTTGGGTGAGTCATAAAACCAAGCCGCATCTTTATTGACATTGTCTGCGACTTTAACAGAGTAATAATTGGCTTCACCTTTCCAAGGACAAAAGCTCGTGGTGGAACTGGCTTCGAAAAAGTCCATATTAATCGAGTCTCGCGGGAAGTAATGATTGTTTTCAACCACAACTGTATCCTCACTTTCTGCAATCACTTGACCATTCCAAATTGCTTTCATAGTAAACCTCCGCGGTAATGAATCTGCTTATTGTTATTAGCTTTTACGCAATAACCTGGAACTTAGACTAGCTTTTAAAACCACGAGGCCGAATCCAAAACCAGCTAAATAGAACGAACAAACCAAATAGACTATAAACTAAAGTGAATACCCACCCTGGCGCGCTGAAGTAAATAAATTGGTTGAGCCAGTGAGCAATAAAGTCCCCTGAATAGCTCGCATCTCCGGCTTGTTTTCTTAGCGTATTCTCCCAATACGTTAATGGACAGATCTCGCCTAACCAAGTTTGCACAACGACAAATCCGATTGCGCCTAAATGGGTAAGACGAAACCAAGGATTTCCGATCCAACGCCAGTGGCAAAAGTACCCAAGATAAATCAGCCCTAAACCTAAAACAACAAAGAGAATAAATACCACATGGATGATTAAAATTAAATCGGCGAGCAAAAGATAATGTTGTGCGCTCATCAGCTATTGTGAGGTTTTAGTGGAATCCAGCTCGTCAGAGAGCTCGTTGGTTGATTGCGCCGCCAACAACGCTTCTGCTTGCTCAACCGGTACCGGTTTAGAAAAATAATAACCTTGCAACTGATCAAAACCTAACATTTTTGCGTAGTGGATGCTCTCTTTGGTTTCGACACCCTCTGCGACAACGGTTTTACCAAGATCATGACAAAGTGGAATCAGTGCTTTTAATATACTCTTGGTTGTTTTATCAGTTTCCATTTGCATAATGAACGAACGATCAAATTTAATCTTATGTGCAGGAAAAGACTTTAGGTAATTCAAAGAAGAATATCCCGTACCAAAATCATCGATCGATATTTTAACACCGAGGTCATTTAACAGACTGAGTGAATACTTTCCAGCCCGAATACTCGTCATTGCTGAGTTCTCAGTCACTTCAATATGCAGTCTATCGGTCTGCGGCCCGAGACGCTGAATTATCGATGGTGCTAGCTCTAAGTAGCGTTCATCTTGAAGCCCTTCAGCTGAGAGGTTAATTGCTACGGAAAGCGTATTAAGACCTTTTCGTTGCCATGCAGACAATAGTTCAACAGCCTGTTTTAGCGTCCATAAGTCCAATTGAGGCATTAAATTAAGTTGTGCCAGGTAGGGTAAAAACTCGACGGGTGGTAAAATACCTTTTTCCGGGTGACGCCAGCGAGTTAACATTTCAAATCCAATAATTTGCATTGTTTTCGCATCGAGAATGGGCTGTAGAAATGGCTCAAATTGTGATTTACTAATCGCATACCGAAGCTCATTTTCGAGTTGTAGCGAATCAATTTTCTCCGGCATCGTGTCATCAAACATTACAGCCACATTGCCACCATGGCTCTTTGCCGACTCAAGCGCTCTTTGAGCGTGGATTAGGATATCATCAACTGAGTCCAAGTCTGACATCCAAGTGCCGCCAACACTGACCTCAAGATGGATTTTCTGTTGATGAATTTTAAGTGGACGAGAAAATATTTTTCTTAACTTCTCGGCATGATATTTTTTCGCTAAATCTTTGTCTAACGCACAGGCGAAAACGTCTCCACTGAGCCGCGCTTGATAAGTCATATTACCAAGCTCACCGACTACCCTGTTGGCAAAAGCAATTAAAACTTCATCCCCTTGCCGGACTCCAACGGCTTGGTTGATTCGTTTGAACTGATCAATCCCAATCAATACGACTAATAAGTTGCGCTTGTTATCATGATTAATGTTTTTCCAACTATTCAGTTTGCGCTCAAATCCGTGACGATTTAATAGTCCGGTGAGCGGGTCAAGTGTGTCTTGATTGGATAACTTTTCATAGATAATTTGGCCTTTGTAGCGCTCTCGTTCAAGCAGCCAAATGACCAACCCCAGCGCAATTATCGGATAAATCAATAACTCAAATATTCCGTGATAGCGAATCAATACAAATAGAACTTGCCGATCACCACCCAACAATACATTGAAACTTAAAGCGCCAATGACCGCCATTTCTAAACCATAAAAGAAAAAAGCGAGGCACACCAATCGTTTCCCGAGGGAAGTCTTATTAAGGTATTTATAAATCGCAATAGCAACAAAAATAAAAGCTAAGCCGCCAAGAATATATCTTGAACTGTTTCTTAAAGTGTTTCTTAACAGTCCAGCTTCAGGATCAAAAGCATATAGACTGCATAGTGCACTCGCTAAAACAACGGTAAAGAGAAGCGCTCTTCGAGCGATGATGGGAGACACGCCTTGCGGACGAATAAGTACATAAGTGCCTAAAAATAACCAGACTATCTGCAAATAACCGGCGTTGATTTTTAATAGGGCTAGTAGATATCCGGGAATAGAATGAAACTCGAGACCAACCTTACTCAGATTGTTTAGCGCCAAAGCTAACAGCAAGTAAGCGGAAAGAGAGACAAAGCTAAAGGACCAAAACTTAAGATAGTCCCGCTTGTAGAGCATGTAATAGCGATATATCACCCAAGCAATTATGAGTGAACTGACGATTTGGATACTGTAAACAACCGAACCAAAGGATTCCATCATATCAACATCATCGTATTCTGGTGTCTACCTTCCCCAGTTTCCGCGATATGCTCATTACCGGCGAAATACCACAATAACCCGAATTAAGTCAAAAGTTAGCTATTCTTAAAGCATAGCCCTTCGAGTACCGAATTGCAGAATATTCCTTTGATTTCAACAAGTTTGGTTATTATTAAATTCCACAAAGCCCGGTTTCAACTTTAAATTAATCGAATAATCACTTTTTGCTTGACTTTAACTACTCGTATAAATAGTATTTATGCAAACACCTAATTACTGGTAAACTGCTATGGTAGCCGAGAAACGAGAGTGCAAGCCCAGAAGCCCAGAGAGTTTCCGGGTGTCACCTGCGCCTCCGGTAATCGCTTCAGAAAAGCTCGCGTCAGAAAAGCTCACGCCACAAAAACTAGCACCAGAACAACTGACGCTAATTGCTAATACCGACCCTGTTTCGAGCGAAGCACTAGAATTATCATCGTGGCTAGAACAACTCCAACTTGTCGCACTCAGAAACCAGTTAAGTCATGAGATAACTAAAAGCTATACCGCTTGGGTTTTAAGGTTTGTCCATTTTTATAAGAGTAAAAATCGACCATCATACAACCAAACCGATTTAGAAAATTATCTAAGTTATCTAGCGCGTGAATTGAACCATGATTACAACGCGCAACAAAGCGCGTGTGATGCATTAAGTTTTTTCTATCAACACATTCTCAAAACCAAACTTGGGGATCTCCATTTTCTGCGGCTGAAACAACGCCGCGGATTTTTTTCCAAATTTGAAAAGCAAGACTGTCTAGGCGTTATCAATTACCTAGAGGGCTCCAGTAAACTTATCGCAAGTATTGCTGTTGCCTGTAATTTAAAATTAAGAGAAGTCGTAAACTTGCGTTTGGCTGATGTCAACTTCAAACAGAGCCAGCTCGTTGTCCGTTATAACAATGGTAATGTAAAGTTTTCCGCGAATTTACCGCTGCAATTGATACTCGAATTAAGAATTCAGGTTATGCGTGTAAAAAGAATCATTCAACTCGAGAAAGAGACGCGCTACGGTGCATGTCATCAAGAACTCAATTGGTTGGCCAAACAGTTACAACCTGAGTGGCAATACCTTTTTCCGCATACATTTGCCAATAAACAAAAGCATACGATTTCTCGATTAAACAAAATGCCGTTAAACCTTGTTAAGTCAGATGTAAGGCTAGCGATTAAAAGGTATAACCGTTATAGTTCGTTTCAATCGGTTGAGAAAAATAGAGCCAATTTTAATCACGATCGCCAAATACTTATCAACCAAGATGAGCGATGGAATAACAAGAAAGTGCCAATCAACAGAATCAATCATATCAAACAAACGGCTTTTAATTTTTCCGACAATTTAGGCGCGGCTTGAAAGTTTAGTTAATCTTCTCTCTCCGATACATCGCTAATTGGAAGACGATAAACAAATATCATTGGCCAAAGCATTATTACCGTGATTAAAAGCTTTATCCAAATATCATTGAGCATTAGCCAGGTATAAATACAAGCAGCCACCATCATGAATAACGCAATCTTTTTTGCTTTTAACGGTATCGTTCGAGACTCGTGCCAATGATGAATAATTGGCCCAAACCAAGGATGGGACAAAAGCCAGCCATGAAGTTTTGGCGACGAATTCGCAAAACACCCCGCGGCAGCAATCAAAAAAATTGTTGTCGGTAAACCAGGTACAACAATTCCAATCAAGCCGATTGCTACGAGCACTAAACCAACGATGATTAGAATATATTTTACTGCGCCACCTTGGTGATTTTTCAAAGAGCCACCTTAAATTTTCTGATTCGTCTGATCACAAAGGTAATCGCATACCCTCTTCAGCATAGCGGAAGCCTTTCAAGATCACTTTTTCTTGTGCTCGACTACCAGACTTTAACAATGGATTAGTATGATTAAAATGGATAAAAATAACTTTGCTTTTCTCTCGAGCCGATAGTGAATCAAGAAGTGCCATGGTTTCTTCAACGAACGGATGAGGCACTTCGCTCATATCGCGATTGGGTAATTCGCCATTCTGAAAAAACGTCGCATCCAAAAAGGCATAATCAACTTTCTTTATCTCGCTCGCCAGGTCTTTCTCCCATTTCTGCCATTTATCAATATCCGGTATAAATAGCAGTGATTTATTGGGACCAACAACTTTGAATCCGACGGTCTCACTATATTCATCTCTATGGGGAACGGTAAAAGGGGTAACTTTCAAATTTGAACCGAGTTTTGTGACTTCGCCATTACTTAAGCGACTTAGTTTAATGTTCTTTAACTGGACTAATTGACTCCATGGACCGTTAGTTGACAAGAACTTCGCCATTTTTGGCATAACGAAAACTGGGATCTGATTAGCGCCCATCGCCTCTCTGCCCAAATGCATTAAACCGGTATAGTGTCCTATATGTGCGTGTGTCAAAAATATTCCCGCTAAACGATATTCCGGGTCAGGTGCGATTTGATGCAAGCGATAAAACTGAGACTTGATATCAGGCGTTGCTTCGAACACATACTTCTTTTTTTCAATAGGGTCGATCACCGCTATTGAAGTAGCAAGTTTCATTTTTGAGGGTTCGCGCCATCCATCCGCGCAGTGTGGGCGATAACAATTGATTTGCGGGTAACCGGCATCTTGAGCAACACCAAGAACGACGACTTCATAGTCACCGAGAGTCTCCGACTTCACAGGAGCAAAGTGAATTAACGTAATCAAAAACAGTATTCTAAAAACAACAGAGAACTTAACAGCCTGTTTGCGCGAGACGACTTTGAGATATGGGTTGATTACTATCATCTTCCTGCTTAGCAATATACATCTTCTGATCTGCATAATTTAACAGTTCTTCCGGTGTTATACCATGCTCCGGATACAATGCGACTCCGCTACTATATTTAAATTCAAGCGGCGTGTTTTCAATGACAAACTCTGGACGCATGATAGTTTCTAAACGCTCTAAAAACTCCTCTCTAGAAGCGACAAGGTTCTTATCATCCAAGACGACAACAAATTCATCTCCACCTATTCTGGAGATAACATCAGACTCTCTAAAGTTTTTGAATAAACGGCGAGAAAACTCGACTAAATAACTATCACCGGCAGTGTGACCAAGTCGATCGTTCACTTGCTTAAAATCGTCAATATCAATATATATCAAAGCTACCTGGCTTTGATTGCGCCTCGCTCGACTCAATGATTTATCAAGATGTTCTTGCAAACCATAACGATTTAATAAATGAGTGAGAGGATCTTTTATCGCTTTTTCGCGTAACTCATTCTCCAGTTTCTTACGATTAGTAATATCCAGAGAAATACCCTCCACTCCGATAAACTCTCCTGCTTTATTGAAGCGAGCATAGGCTCTTGTCGATACCCAGACCATCGCTCCGTCACGACAGCGCATTAAGGTTTCCAACTCAACCGGGTCACCATTTGCAGCAAGAATTTTTTCCAATACTGCTTCTCGCATATACGGTTCGGCATAGAAGTCGGCAATCGGCATTCCGATGGCTTCTTCTGCTTGATACCCTAAAAGTTTAAAAGCATACGGAGAGGCTTTGATTAATTGTCCTTGGGCATCTGTTCGATAAAAGACGCCGGGTAAGTTATCGATGATCTGTTTGAACTCTCTCTCAGAATGCTCGAGCTTAGCGAGTAATTTATCTCTATCGGTTACGTCACGAACGCTGACAACCTCATAGACTTGACCATCTTTTGCTGCAAACGCTTTGAC
This sequence comes from Aliikangiella marina, assembly GCF_007004765.1. Taxonomy (GTDB): domain Bacteria; phylum Pseudomonadota; class Gammaproteobacteria; order Enterobacterales; family Kangiellaceae; genus Aliikangiella; species Aliikangiella marina. The sequence goes on along the minus strand of NZ_VIKR01000002.1, from coordinate 146,012 downwards.
TTTTAAATTGACCAGGCGAACTTCACCATCGCCTCGAATGACTTCAATCTGATAACTCTCCGGCGGGGTGCCGCCGTTAACTCGCTCTCGATAACGCTGCGCAACTTTCGCAACGTAATCATCAGCAACGAATCGCGTGATTGATTGACCAAGAATTCTCGCCTTAGGAAGTGCCATTAGCTCAGCAAAAGCTTGGTTTGCCAAAACAAATAATCCGTCCCTGACAACGAAAACACCATCCTGGATAGCTTCGATTGACGCTGCGTAGAACTCCGCGTCGAAATAATCCTTGTTACTACTCACTTGATATCCTGCTTTTTCAGATTGTTCGATTGTCCCTAAGTCTGATTTCTCTCTGAACTTAAAAAGCGACCACTTAACATCGACTGAGTATACCCAACCTTTGTCCGACCTAATATTGGTACATAAAAAGAAATTCTGCCAATTTAATTGTCAAAAATTCGACAAAAATCCAAACAGTGTCAATAAGTGGCAGTTTTATATAGTTTTGGCAAAAATAAACCTCAATATTAGAACCTTTAGATATAAAAAAAGGGCCCGTTAAACATGGGCCCTGATTCTTATGCTGTAATTACTTTTAGTCGAAGTTCCAGTTTTAATTCTATTCCTCGTTTTGATGATAATTTTGATTCTGGCACTTGGATAACCCAAGAATCTCCGACGACTCAGGTTGTTTTCGCAGGTGATACAGTGATACCGAGCGATACCCTAAAACCGACTTCGTTTTGCCAGTTTACAAGCGAGCCACTTTTAACTTCTAGTGACCCCTTGCAAATTACCAATCTAGTGGGTTGAATCGTGGCTAGATATATTTAACCTCAACGATCTCATACTCAACATCGCCGTTTGGAGTTCTGACCACGGCAACTTCGCCCTCTTCCTTACCGATTAACGCTCTGGCTATCGGCGAATTAACTGATATTTTATTGAGCTTAATATCTGCTTCGTCATCACCAACGATTTGATAGGTGACTTCATCATCTGTTTCGAGGTTGACTAGATCCAAAGTTGTTCCAAATATCACCTTACCGTTATTCGTTATGGTTGTGACATCAATTATCTGCGCGGTCCCTAGCTTACCCTCGATTTCTTGGATTCTACCTTCAATAAACCCTTGTTGCTCTCTTGCCGCATGATATTCAGCATTCTCTTTCAAATCGCCGTGTTCGCGCGCCTCTGCAATTGCCGCGACGACTTTAGGTCGTTGGTTTTGTTTTAAATCGGTTAACTCTTTTTGAAGTGCTTCTGCACCTGCTTTTGTCATTGGTGTTAAATTCATGGTTTACCCTTACTTGACTCTTTTATGCAGCTCTTGCACCGAAACAACTTTTTGTCTGGTTTGATGACGAATGGCTTGAGCTGTCGCTAGACCACCTGCCAAAGTGGTTGTGTAGGCTACTTTGTACTGTAAAGCTGAGCGACGGATTTGGAATGAATCTGCGACAGCTTGCTTACCTTCAGTGGTATTAACGATATAATCAATTTCGTCATTCTTGATCATATCCACAAGATGCGGTCTTCCTTCGTAAACTTTGTTCACCCGCTGGCAAAAAACGCCATCTTGGATCAAGGTTGTCGCTGACCCGCCGGTTGCTAAAATTTCGAAACCACACTCAATTAATGCTCGCGCAGTTTCTGGTAATTTGGCTTTATCACTATCTTTAACACTCAAAATAGCTTTGCCACCTCGCGGTGCTTGCGACCCGCCACCTAACTGGGCTTTGTAATAAGCTTCACCGAAAGACTCACCAACCCCCATCGCTTCACCTGTTGATTTCATCTCAGGCCCTAAGATCGGGTCGGAGCCAGGGAATTTATTGAATGGGAATACCGGCTCTTTTACGGTAAAAAAGTCTGATTCCACAGCCTCCGTGTAACCTTGTTCTTTGAGTGACTTGCCAGCCATGACACTCGCGGCAATTTTTGCGAGTGGACGTGCTGTTGCCTTTGATACAAATGGTACCGTTCTCGACGCACGAGGATTGACCTCGAGGACATAAATTTCCTCGCCCTGGATAGCAAATTGAGTATTCATCAAGCCCCGAACCCCAAGCTCTTTGGCCATAGCGTGGATCTGGTCAACCAGCCTGTCTTGAATCTCTTGGCTTAGCGTATGTGGTGGAATGCAGCAGGCGGAATCACCAGAGTGAACGCCGGCTTGCTCAATATGCTCCATGATTCCACCGATAAGAATCGTTTCACCATCGAAAATAGCATCGACATCCACTTCGATAGCATCGTCCAAGAATCGGTCAAGGAGCACAGGTGATTCATTCGATACAGAAACCGCATCGGTCATATATCGCTTCAACTCATCAGCGTTAAAGACGATTTCCATAGCTCGCCCACCCAATACATAAGAAGGACGAACAACCAGTGGATAACCAATTTCTTCAGCTAAACGAACCCCATCTTCGAGTGTTTTAGCCGTTCTGTTGGGTGGCTGTTTTAAACCTAAACGTTCGATTGCTCTTTGGAATCTTTCACGATCTTCGCTTCGATCAATCGCATCAGGTGACGTACCAATAATCGGCACACCGGCAGCCTCAAGGTCACGCGCTAACTTCAACGGAGTTTGTCCACCGTACTGAACGATTACTCCTTTAGGCTTTTCTTTGGCAACGATCTCTAATACATCTTCTAGCGTGACAGGCTCAAAATAAAGTCTATCCGAAGTATCATAGTCAGTTGAAACCGTCTCTGGGTTACAGTTGACCATAATCGTTTCATAACCGTCATCGCGTGCCGCAAATGCTGCGTGCACACAGCAATAATCAAATTCGATACCTTGGCCGATACGATTTGGTCCGCCACCTAAAATCATGATCTTATCTTTATCGGATGGCTCTGCTTCACATTCTTCTTCATAGGTTGAATACATGTAAGCCGTATCAGTCGCAAACTCGGCAGCGCAAGTATCCACGCGTTTGTAAACGGGATAAATATCAAAGCGATGACGAACCCGACGCATTTCTTTCTCTGAGACATCCAGCAACTTAGCCAAGCGTCTATCTGAGAACCCTTTGCGCTTCATTTTAAACAAAAGGTCCGCTTCGACATTGCCAATTCCAACTTGTGAAAACTCTTTTTCTAATTGAACGATTTCTTCAATTTGGACCAAGAACCAAGGGTCAATGTTAGTCAAACGAAAAATATCTTCGACGCTGTAACCCTGACGGAAGGCATCAGCGACATAAAAAATTCGATCGGCACCTGGCACTTGTAAGTTGTGACGAAGCACTTCTTTCCAGTCACCGCGACTGGTATCCAATAAAGGATCAAAACCATCAACTCCAGTTTCCATGCCACGCAGTGCTTTTTGCATTGATTCCTGAAGCGTTCTCCCAATTGCCATAACTTCACCGACAGACTTCATCTGGGTGGTCAGTGTCGAATCAGCATTCGGGAATTTTTCAAAGTTAAACCGTGGAATCTTAGTGACGACGTAATCAATCGCCGGTTCAAATGAAGCAGGTGTTTGACCACCCGTTATATCATTTTGTAACTCATCTAAGGTGTAACCAACGGCTAGTTTAGCCGCGATTTTGGCGATAGGAAAACCGGTCGCCTTTGACGCAAGCGCCGATGAGCGAGACACACGCGGATTCATTTCAATGACTATCATGCGGCCTGTTTTTGGATCCACCGAGAACTGTACATTAGAACCACCAGTCTCAACGCCGACCTCACGCAGCACAGCAAGCGAGGCATTACGCATAATTTGGTATTCTTTGTCAGTGAGTGTTTGTGCCGGTGCAACCGTGATTGAATCGCCAGTGTGAACCCCCATGGGGTCAAAATTTTCAATCGAACAGACAATAATACAGTTGTCGTTTTTATCCCGCACAACTTCCATTTCGTATTCTTTCCAGCCAATTAATGACTCATCAATTAATAGCTCATTGGTTGGCGACAGGTCCAAACCACGAATACATATTTCTTCAAATTCTTCCCGATTGTAGGCGATACCACCACCGGTACCTCCCATGGTAAAGGACGGACGAATGATGCATGGAAAACCGACTTCATCGAGCACTTTATAAGCGTCTTCCATTGAATGGGCAATTCCAGCACGCGGCATATCTAAACCGATTTTGCGCATCGCTTGGGCAAATTGTTCTCGGTCTTCTGCTTTATCAATCGCCTCTCGTTTCGCACCAATCATTTCAACGTTGTGAATTTCAAGGACACCTCGTGATGCTAAATCGAGCGCACAATTAAGTGCGGTTTGTCCGCCCATGGTTGGCAGGATCGCATCCGGCTTTTCTTTTTCGATTATTTTTGCAACGACTTCCCAGTGCAGCGGCTCAATATAAGTCGCGTCAGCCATTTCAGGATCAGTCATGATTGTGGCTGGGTTTGAATTAACTAGAATAACTCTAAAACCCTCTTCTTTAAGGGCTTTACACGCTTGCGCTCCTGAGTAATCAAACTCACAAGCTTGTCCAATAATTATCGGACCTGCACCTAAGATGAGAATACTTTGTATGTCGTTACGTTTTGGCATTCGCTATTACCGTTTACAAATGACTAAATTTTAAGTGGTTAAATTGTCTGGTTAAAAACAACTTATTTGTTCGCTTGCATTGCTTCAATAAACTTATCAAACAAAGGTGCCGCGTCATGAGGCCCTGGACTCGCTTCCGGATGGCCTTGAAAACTGTGCGCTTGTTTTTCTGTGTGTTCGATACCTTGCAAACTGCCATCAAAAAGTGACTTATGAGTGACCTTTAAATTATTTGGCAATGAGTCTTCATCTACCGCAAACCCATGGTTTTGACTGGTGATCATGACTGTTTTGTCGGCAACATTTTCCACCGGATGATTGGCACCGTGATGGCCAAATTTCATCTTCATCGTTTTTGCGCCACAAGCTAGGGCGAGCAACTGATGACCTAAACAAATACCAAAAATAGGGATATCGGTTTGTAAGAAAGCCTTTATTGCTGATATGGCATAATCGCAAGGCTCCGGGTCGCCTGGGCCATTGGATAAGAAAATACCATCCGGTGACAAAGCTAACACTTCTTCGGCGGGTGTTTGCGCAGGGACAACGGTTAATCGGCATCCACGGTCAGATAGCATGCGGAGTATGTTTCGCTTCACGCCAAAATCATAAGCAACCACATGAAACTTTTCATCTGAATCTGTCAGTGTTTTGTGTCCACCAACGAGCTGCCAGCTACCTTCGAACCATGGATAAGATGCTTTCGCTGTCACTTCTTTTGCGAGATCCATTCCTTTGAGCCCAGCAAAGGATTGGGCTTTTTCCAATGCAGCGGTTTCGTCGATGTTATCACCGGCGACCAGACACCCTGCTTGCGCACCTTTATCTCGTAAAATTCGCGTTAGTTTACGAGTATCAATATCGGCGATACCGACAATTTGCTTCTCTTTCAGATAATCACTTAACGACTTTTCAGAACGCCAGTTGCTGTGTTGCAACGGAAGGTCACGAATAATCAAGCCAGCGGCCCAAACATTATTCGACTCTTCATCTTCTGTATTGACGCCAGTATTTCCGATATGGGGGTAAGTCAATGTCACCATCTGTTTGGCATAAGAGGGGTCAGTTAAGATTTCCTGATAACCCGTCATGGCAGTATTGAACACGACTTCGCCAATTGACTCACCTTGTGCGCCGATCGACACACCTCGAAAAATTGTTCCATCTTCTAGAACGAGAATTGCAGCTGTAGAATTTGCTGATGCAGACAAGACACCCTCCGGCTAAAACAGATACTAAAAAGCGGAAAAGTTAAACATTCTCTTCCGCTTTTTGGGTAATTTTGTGTATTTGGCCGCAATTGCGGAAAAATCGGGGTATTCTAAGCGATAACCGCCAGTTTTGTCCATTCACATCGACAAAAATTATTCAGAAAAACCAACGCCCAGACTTTGTCCTTGCAATAAAAAAACCGCCCATTTGGACGGTTTTTTTAATTGGTGCCGAAGGCCGGACTTGAACCGGCACGACCGTAGGTCACTACCCCCTCAAGATAGCGTGTCTACCAATTCCACCACTTCGGCAAAACTTGCTTGATTCGCTAAACTCTAGTTATCACCTTCTTTTTTAGCGTTTTCGGTTTTCTCTTCAGTTTCCGCTTTTGCGGCTTCGCTAGCAGCCGGTGTTTCAGCTTCGATTGATGCTTTTTGCGCTGGCGCAACTTCCGCTTCAATACCGCCTTGGGTCGCAGTCGGCAATTCAGCTTCAATACTACTTGGCTGCGGAGTTACTACAGGCGCGCTTACTTCATCTAAAACTTCATCGACGCTCGAGGCCGGCGCTGAATTAAAATAACTGATGCTCAACGCGATTGCGAAAAACAAAATCGCTAAAATGGTCGTCGTTTTGGTCAAAACGTTACCAGAGCCCGCCGCACCAAATACAGTATTAGCACCACCAGCACCAAATGAAGCGCCCATTTCCGCGCCCTTGCCTTGCTGCAATAAAATAATACCGATCAACGCTATAGAAACGATGAGGTAAACTACTAGAATAATTGATTCCATCTCTTATCTCGCTACCGAGTAAATCTTCATAAAATCGTCGGCTTTTAGTGAAGCACCACCAATTAAGCCGCCGTCAATATCAGGCTGAGCTAATAATGTCTCAGCGTTCGCAGCATTCATGCTGCCGCCATATAAAATCTGTAGACCATCTGCGATGGCTTGGTCATGAGTCGCCAACCAATGGCGCAGTTGCTCATGAACTTCTTGTGCTTGCTCTGGGGTAGCAGTAACTCCAGTACCGATAGCCCAAATTGGCTCGTAAGCAATAGCTGCATTTTCGAACGCTTTAATGCCAACACGATCAATCACCGCTTGGACTTGGCTTTTGAGTACATCTAATGTTACGCCTTGTTCGCGTTGCTCGAGCGACTCACCAATACATAATATGGGTTTGATGCCATTTTTTAAAGCCGCTTCAAACTTGTTTGCAACTCGCTCATCACTATCACCAAACATCTCTCGTCGCTCTGAATGGCCAACTAGTAGATATTGCACACGATAGTCTTCAAGCATACTTACACTGGTTTCTCCCGTATAAGCGCCAGATTCGGCCCAGTGTGCATCTTGTGCACCCAACTTCACCTGACTGTCTTGCAAGCACTTTTCGATGTCAGCTAAATGAATACTTGGAACGCAAATCAACAAATCGGCGTTTTCTGAAGCTTGGCTTAGTTCAACGACCGAGCTGGCTAATTCCAGTGCCGCAGCTCGCTGGCAATTCATTTTCCAATTACCTGCGATTAATCGCTTTCTGCCGGTTCCCATATTCGCTATTTGGCTCACATTAAAAAGGGCGCAAATCTTACCTGACCTAAATTAGATATACAAGACTAGAAACGTTAATAAACCTTAAAATACCTCAAGTCTCGCATGGATTGTGGGATTACCGGGTTATTGATTGGCTTTTGATTGCGAAGAACTGCACTCTTGTTGAGAGCGCTTCTCCAAAAAAGCCTTAAAATCTTCAAATGCTAGTGGACGTGAAAAGTAATATCCCTGGATATCGTCACAATTATTATCGATCAGAAATTCTTGCTGTTGCTCTGTTTCCACACCTTCCGCGATAACCTCTAAGCGAAGACTTTTCGCCATGGATATGATTGCTAACGTGATAGCCGTATCATCCGCGTCAACCACTACCTCATCGATAAAACTTCGGTCGATTTTTAAAGCGTCTAACGGTAAACGCCTTAAGTAGGATAAAGATGAATAGCCGGTACCGAAGTCATCGATAGCGATACGGATCTGCATCTCTTTCAGGCGCTCCAGGATATCAATCGCTTGGCTTACGTCACGCATCAACATACTCTCGGTTATCTCGACTTCGAGCAGTTTAGGGGGAATACGATATTTTTCTAACGTAGCTGCAATCGATTCTGGCAAATTAGACTGCCTAAATTGCAACGCTGAGAGATTTACCGCTAAGCGAATTTCGTGGCCAATTTCCCTGCATTCGGCAATTTTCTTACAGGCATTATCAAGTACCCAGCTTCCAATCTCGCGAATGAGTCCAGTATTTTCAGCGATCGGTATAAATTCTCCAGGGGAAATGTGCCCAAGAATTGGGTGGTGCCAGCGTAACAATACTTCTGCGCCAATCACCTTATTTTCTTGGATATTGAGCTGAGGCTGAAAAACCAAGCTAAGTTCTTCATTCTTAATTGCCTGACGCATTTCATTGGCCAATTGATGACGTCTAATCGCTATCTGATTAAGCTCGGCCTCATAAAATTCATAAGTATTTCGTCCAACTTCTTTGGCTTTATACATTGCTGCATCAGCTGCTTTCATCAATGAGTCTACGTCCGCACCGTCTTGAGGGAACATACAAACTCCAACGCTAACCGTTGAATTGACTTCATAGTTGGATAGCTGAAATGGCGCTTCAAAACTACCAACAATCTTATCAACAATATTGATAACATCATCAGTGTCATGCAACTCATTTAAGATAATTACAAACTCGTCACCACCTAAACGGGCAAGCGTATCTTCACTGCGGATTTTTTCGAGCAACCGCTGGCTGGTCGCTTTGAGTAGTTGATCCCCGACGGCGTGCCCCAGCGAATCATTGACGTCTTTAAAATGATCGAGATCCAAGAATAAAAGCGCAACCATATTGTTATTGCGCGAAGCTCGTTTGAGGGCATATTTGATTCGATCCATACATAATGCCCGATTCGGTAGCTGGGTTAATGAATCGTAGTTAGCGAGATACTGGAGATCTTTGACTGCTCGCTCTAGTCGCTTTTTATTAAGCTTAAGCGCTTCATTGGCGGTATCTCTCTCTTTCTGGTTGACTTCAACGGTTTCTAACATTTGATTGAATGACCGTGCCAACGAACCAATTTCATCTTCACCATAATAAGGCACTCGAATAGCGTAATTACTGCTATCGCTGACTTTTCTACTAATTGCATCCAGCTCAATGAGCGGCTCAGAGATTACTTTTTGAAGGCGCAGCGCAATTAAATAAACCATTCCCACAAGAACAAGTGCGATAACTAAGCTCATCATAGAGAAGTTTTGGATCGCGATATAAAAAGACTCGGTTGATATTTTTAAATAAATGGCCCCGAGATACTCACCATCAGCTGCTTGAATCGGAACCGATACATTGAGTATGTCCCCGTTCCACTCAATCAGCTTGGTTTTATAATACTCGGCTTCACTGATGTAATACTCGCTTTGTGGTTCGTCGAGCGCAGCCAGTATATTACCGGTATTGTCAAAGGCCGCAGCGCCAAATTCACTCCGTAGAGTGGCTGATTTTAATACCAACTTGAGTTGCTCTTCATCACCAAGGCTTGCTGCAACCCGAGCACTGTTTGAGAGTAAGTTGGCTTGGGTTTCGGCATCGGCAATAAAGGCCTGCTTGGTTGTATTATAGTAACTGATGCCCAGCCCAATCATTCCGATTCCTAGCGCGCCAGCTGACACTAACAAAATGACGATGATCAGTTTCGAACGAATGGAGTTACCAAAATTGATCATCGGCCACCTCCACTTTGTCGTTCAAAATCAATCAGTGACTCAGAAGCTTTAAATCCGATTGAATTTAAGAGCTCTTGATTAATTTCCAACTTGATCCGCTTAGGTGCAATCAGCATTTGATAATGAATACCCGGGGCTGACAAGCGCTTTTCAGTGAGCAGGAGTGTTAAACTTTGAGCCGCTTCAGAAATCAAAGTCGATTCTCCGGCTGTCAATTCCTGCCAATTGTCCTCAGAAACTAGCGTGGCCTCACAGCCGCTTAGATTGGATTCTTCAATATTTTTCAGAATGATCTTTCGAGCATCTGATTCCTGCTCGCTCGCTTTGTTTTCTAAGAGAAATCCAAGATATTCACTAAATGCGGGTTGCTGATAAACACAAACGTTAAACGCCTCTCCCGCTAGTTGATTCGCTTGTTTTTTCGGCCAAGTGGTCGACTGGATGATAAAGTCGAGCACTCTGGCTATTTCCGGATAATCAGTATTGACGAGTTTGGCAGAATTGATCAGCTCAAAATGCGGAGAGTGACCCGTTTGCTGAAACGCGATTAAATTCATTTCAAAGAGTCGCCCAGTCGACTTTTCAGCCACCAGGTTATAATGAACGCCTGCGGCGCTTGTGGTCATATCGTTACCGATAAGCAGTTTTTTTTCCTTGTCCCGATCAGCAATAAAACGGTAATGATCAGTATCCTCTGGGTCGTTCAGAATGATCGCATCGCAACCGTCGGCTTGCTCGATAGAGACAATAAGCTTGGTGTTGAGTGCTTTACTTTTGAAAGGTTTGCGCCGAGAAAAGTAATCAATGAAAGTGGCGAGTGACTGATTTCTGTACAAACAGAGGTCAAAGGTTTCACTGGTTTCGAAGTCGCTATTCGTGCCTGGCCAATCGGTGAAGTTAATTAAGTTTCTCAGTAGCTTAACTCGCTTTTGAAGACCCGACTCTAAAACCTGTCCAAATTGAAGTAACTCTTTTCTCGGGGTAAAGCCACTTTCCTCAAATGCTTCAGGATTAAGCTCAAAATCAAACGTATCTCGGTTGTTTAGAAATAGACCGATATGAAACCCCTGCTCGGCATAGTCGCGGCCATTTATGATAAATAAGGTATTTTGCGGTGTGCCATTCTGTCGAAACCAATCGAGGTCACCTTTTTGGGGCTTGTTAACATACAGCGCGTTACAACCGCCGACAGCCTTCTTGTTTTGCTTATCCAAGATTACTAACGGCAAGTTATCAACTTTGACACCAGCGAGGTGCTTCATCATTTGATTATGCGAAAATGAATCTCGATAGGTGCATAGCCGGTACCCTTCCGCTTGATCTGCAGAAGGAATGTGGCCATCGACTAGGCTTAAAAGTTGACGAACAATCAGCGTTCTTGCTGTCGCTTCATCCAGCTTTTCTGCAGCCGAGAGGCTTCCGCTGATAGTCAGCAGAAACATTGAAAAAAAAATTAGGCTTTTTGCCAAATTCGATCCCCAGAAATTGACTGAATTGTTATGGCTTATTTCAATTGCTTGCATTAAGGGTTGTCGACGTAAGTCGTTGTTATATATCCAGTATAGGTTAATTTACTCAAAATTGCGGATTACCCGGAATTATTTATAAATTATTTGGTCTTTTCACTGGTCAATTATCCGCCGTTACCCGTATAATACGCGCGCCCAAAATCCGCCAAATACACTTGGTTTGATTCCCTAGGCAATATTAGTACATTTTTACGGCGCTTATTAATTCATCATATTAGTTAGAAAAAGCCCTGACGCTGGCGATATGTATCAAGCAAGATTGATGGATTTAAACTATAGTAAACGTCTGATATTCAACTTTAATACCACTGAAAATCTATGATCAAAATTAACAAAGGTCTGGATCTTCCGATTACCGGAAGCCCAAAACAAGAAATTCTTGATGGGCCAGCAGTTCGAGAGGTCGCAATACTTGGTGAAGACTACCTGGGTATGAAGCCTTCCATGAAGGTTAAAGTCGGCGACAAAGTCAAATGTGGCGACGAAATTTTCATCGACAAGAAAACTGATGGCGTAATTTACACAGCACCGGCAAGCGGGACTGTCTCAGCGATTAATCGTGGCGCAAAGCGCAAGCTTCTATCTGTCGTGATTGAGATCGAAGGCGATGAGAATAAAGAATTCTCCAAATATGATGCTGCGCAGCTACCGCAATTAAATCGTCAAGATGTGGTCGACAACTTGGTTGCTTCTGGCATGTGGACTAGCATTCGCACTCGCCCAATGAGCAAAGTACCTGCCATTGACTCAACGCCAGCGGCTATATTTGTCAGCGTAATGGACACGAATCCACTTGCTGCTGACCCTATGGTGGTGATAGAACCTCAAATCGAGGCATTCAATCACGGACTGACCGTATTAAAGCACCTCACAGACGGCGAATTATTTGTCGGTTACGACGGAACTAAGCGTCATGACCTTGCGCAAAACCCAATTGCCAGCTACCACCCATTTAGCGGAAAGCATCCAGCCGGTAACGTAGGTACACATATCCATCACCTGAAACCTGTCAACGATCTCAGAACCGTATGGCATGTCGGATATCAGGATGTGATTGCAATTGGCAAGCTTTTCACCACCGGTATGTTATTTACCGATCGTGTGGTCTCTTTGGCTGGCCCATTGGTTAAAGCACCTCGCTTGATTAAAACGAGAGTCGGCGCAAACACCGATCAACTGACTAAAGATCAATTTGACGAGCAAGACGAAAGAGTCATCTCTGGTTCAGTATTTAACGGTCACATTGCCGTTAATCACCGTGCTTACCTTGGTCGCTATCACAACCAAATCAGTATTCTCGCTGAAGGTCGTGAAAAAGAATTTTTCGGTTGGATTCGTCCAGGCTCAGATAAGTTCTCAGTGACTCGCGCATTTGTCTCACACTTTATTTCTAATAAAAAATTCAATTTCACTACCTCAACTGGGGGCAGTGAAAGAGCGATCATGCCAATCGGTAGTTACGAAGATGTTATGCCTTGGGACATTCTACCAACGCAATTGCTAAGAGCTATTGTTGTTGGCGACACCGAAGGCGCTCAGCAACTCGGTGTTCTTGAGTTTGACGAAGAAGATATCGCTCTATGTACCTTCGTATGTCCAGGCAAGTACGAATACGGTCCGATTTTACGCGACGTTTTATCAACCATTGAGAAGGAAGGCTGATGAAGAGTTTAAAAGAATATATCGAGCACCTCGAACCCCATTTTGAAAAAGGGGGTAAATACGAAAAATGGTACGCGCTTTACGAGGCCGTAACGACCATTTTTTATACTCCGGGGCACGTTACACACAATGCTTCGCACGTTAGAGACAATATCGACTTAAAGCGTATTATGATCTTCGTATGGGCGTGTACTTTCCCTGCCATGTTTTGGGGAATGTACAATGTCGGTTATCAAGCGGTTGACGCAATGGCTGTCACTGGTGCCACTTCACTTGAAGGCTGGCGTGGTAGCATGATGTCGCTATTTGGCGCTGAATACTCAAAAGATGTGTTAAGCGCGATGTTTATCGGTGCTTTGTATTTCCTACCAATATACGCAACAGCTTTTATCGTCGGCGGTTTTTGGGAAGTGTTATTCGCTTCAGTCCGCGGTCACGAAATCAATGAAGGTTTCTTTGTTACTTCGATTTTATTTGCCTTAATCTTGCCGCCTGATGTGCCATTGTGGCAGGTCGCACTCGGTATTAGTTTTGGCGTTGTCGTTGCGAAGGAAATCTTTGGTGGCACGGGTAAAAACTTCTTGAACCCAGCATTAGCAGGACGAGCGTTCTTATTCTTCGCTTACCCAACAGAGATGTCAGGCGACGTGTGGAATGCTGTTGATGGTTATACCGGTGCGACACCACTTGCAGCGGGCGCTGTCGGTGAGATGAACCAATACTTTGCTATGTCTTTAACTGACGCAATTGCTAGCCAAGCGTGGCAAAACGCGTTCTTTGGCTTTATTCCTGGCTCAATCGGTGAAGTTTCGACACTCATGATTCTTATCGGTGGTGCGGCATTAATGTACTTCAAAATCGCTTCTTGGAGAATCATCCTTGGGGTGTTCGGCGGAATGGTTGCAACATCGCTCCTATTCAACACCGTTGGCAGCGAGACAAACCCAATGTTTGCAATGCCATGGCATTGGCACTTAGTCACAGGCGGCTTCGCTTTCGGTATGATGTTTATGGCGACCGATCCGGTTTCTGCCTCATTAACCAACCGCGGTAAGTTCTATTTTGGCGCGTTAGTTGGTGCAATGTGCGTGATGATTCGCGTTGCAAACCCAGCTTACCCAGAGGGCATCATGCTTGCCATTCTGTTTGCTAACTTATTCGCACCGTTAATTGACCACTTTGTTGTTCAATCGAATATTAAGCGGAGGGCACAACGTTATGCCAGCTAATAACGATTCATTCCTAAAGACCATTATTGTTGCTGTCGCACTGTGTTTGGTTTGTTCTATTTTAGTTTCTGGAACCGCAGTTTCACTAAAAGAGACCCAAAAATCGAACGCGGTTTTAGACAAAAAGAAAAACATCTTAATGGCTGCTAACTTGCTTACCGAAGGCGCCGATCTCAAGGAGCTTTTCGGAAAAGTTGAGCAAAAATTTGTCGATTTAGAAACTGGTGCGTTCGTCGAAATTGAAAACCCCGAAGCCTTCAATCAACGCCAGCGTGCTAAAGATCCGAACTTAAGTGTGGCGATTGAAGAAGATATCGCGAAAATTAGACGTCGCTCAAAAATCGCAAGTGTTTACTTAGTTCGTGACGGTGACAAAGTTGAGAAAATCATTCTTCCTATCCATGGGAGCGGTCTTTTCTCAACCTTATATGGCTTTGTCGCCTTAGAGTCTGATAAACAAACTGTCGTCGGCTTGAAGTTTTATGAGCACGGGGAAACACCAGGACTCGGTGGTGAGGTTGATAACCCAATGTGGTTAGCTAAATGGCCTGGCAAACAGTTGCTTGATGAAAAAGGTAACACTGTTCTAACGTTGGTTAAAACTTCAGCCTCAAATAACCGCGAGGTCGACGCACTATCGGGTGCCACTTGGACGACCTCAGGGGTTGAAAACATGTTGACTTACTGGCTAGGCGAGCAAGGTTTTGGGCCGTTTTTGTCACGCTTAGATGTAACTAAGGGAGAAGCATAATGACTACCGCAGTTATTAACGCTCAGGAAATAAAAAGCGTTATTACTAAACCTATTGCAGACAACAATCCGATTGCTCTGCAAATTCTTGGTTTATGTAGTGCGTTAGCGGTTACTACAAAATTAGAAACTGCATTGGTAATGTGTGTTGCATTAACTTTAGTTTGTGCATTTTCGAACTTATTAATCAGTACCATTCGAGCGCAAATTCCCTCAAGCATTCGGATCATTGTCCAAATGACGATTATCGCTTCTTTGGTCATCATTGTTGACCAAATCTTAAAAGCCTATGCATTTGAGACGGCGAAACAACTTTCGGTTTTTGTCGGATTGATTATTACAAACTGTATTGTAATGGGACGCGCGGAAGCTTACGCAATGAAGAATGGACCTGTCATGAGTTTCTTTGATGGTGTCGGTAATGGTTTTGGTTACTCTGTAATTTTAATTATTGTCGCTTCAGTCAGAGAGCTGTTCGGTTCAGGAAGCTTATTAGGATTTACCATCCTCGACCCTGCAAAAGATGGTGGTTGGTACCACACAAATGGTTTGCTCTTATTGCCGCCAAGTGCGTTTTTCATCATCGGTTTCATCATCTGGGGTTTAAGAACCTGGAAACCAGAACAAGTAGAGGAAACTAACTAATGGAACATTATATTAGTTTATTTATCAGCTCCGTATTTGTTGACAATATGGCGCTTTCAGCTTTCCTCGGTATGTGTACCTTCCTTGCGGTATCGAAGAAAGTCCAAACGGCAATCGGTCTTGGGGTTGCGGTAGTAGTGGTACAAACGATTACTGTCCCGGTTAACTACTTACTAAGCACTTATTTGCTAAAAGAAGGAGCTCTCGCGTGGGCTGGGTTACCTAATGTTGATTTAAGCTTTCTTGGCTTAATCGTCTATATCGGCGTTATTGCTGCAATCGTGCAAATCTTAGAAATGTTTTTGGATAAGTTTGTTCCAGCTTTATATCAAGCGTTAGGGATATTCTTGCCGTTAATTACAGTAAACTGCGCCATCTTAGGTGGCAGTCTATTTATGATTCAGCGCGAGTACGATTTTGGTGAATCAGTCGTCTACGGCGTGGGTAGTGGCTTTGGTTGGGCGCTAGCATTAGTTGCTTTGGCCGGTATTCGTGAAAAAATGAAATACAGCGACGTACCAGACGGTTTACGCGGTTTGGGTATTACTTTTATCACTGTTGGTTTGATGGCATTAGGTTTTATGTCGTTCACCGGCGTTCAGCTTTAATAAAAGGAAATAACGACTATGCAAGAGATAATTGTTGGCGTTTCCATGTTTACGCTAGTCATTCTAGCGTTAGTGTTAATTATTCTCGCGGCTAAAAAAGGCTTAGTTAGCAGCGGTGATGTTAATATCAGAATTAATGGTGACGACGAGAAGTCTATGACTACTGCAGCCGGCGGAAAACTGCTAGGTGCACTCGCAAACAGCGGTATTTTTGTCCCTTCTGCTTGTGGTGGTGGCGGAACCTGCGGCCAGTGTTTGTGTAAAATAAAGTCAGGTGGTGGTTCACTGCTTCCAACTGAAGAAAGTCACATCACCAAACGAGAAGCCCGCGAAGGCTACCGTTTATCATGTCAGGTAAATGTTAAGCAAGACATGGACATTGAATTGCCTGAAGAGGTTTTTGGTGTTCAAAAATGGGAATGTGAAGTCATTTCTAATGACAACAAAGCAACTTTCATCAAAGAGCTTAAATTGAAGTTACCTGAGGGCGAAAGTGTTCCTTTTCGCGCAGGTGGATACATCCAAATTGAATGTCCTCCGTACAAATTGAAATACAGCGAGTTTGATGTCGACCCTGAGTACCATCCTGACTGGGATCACTTCAAGCTTTGGGACGTAGTGTCAGAAGTAAAAGAGCCAGTAATGCGCGCTTACTCGATGGCTAACTACCCGGAAGAGAAAGGCATGATCATGTTAAACGTGCGGATTGCTTCGCCACCGCCACGCAACATGAGTCTCCCTGCGGGTAAAATGTCATCCTACATCTTTAACCTTAAGCCAGGAGATAAGGTCACTATCTCTGGACCATACGGTGAGTTCTTTGCTAAAGAGACCAAGAACGAAATGGTCTTTATTGGTGGTGGTGCTGGTATGGCGCCGATGCGCTCTCATATTTTTGACCAGTTCCGACGCATTAACACCGATCGCAAAGTCTCATTTTGGTATGGCGCTCGTAGTAAGCGCGAAATGTTCTATGTGGAAGATTTCGATAGTATCGCAGCTGAAAACGACAACTTTGAGTGGCATGTTGCCCTCTCTGATCCGATGCCTGAAGATAACTGGGATGGCTACACTGGGTTTATTCACAACGTTCTTTATGACAACTATCTAAAAGATCATGAAGCGCCTGAAGACTGTGAATACTATATGTGTGGACCGCCTATGATGAACGCAGCCGTCATTAAGATGCTCGAAGACCTAGGGGTTGAAAGAGATAACATCTTCTTGGACGACTTCGGCGGCTAACCAATACAGGGCAGTTTTACTGCCCTTTTTTATTGATCAATGTTTTTCTAGCGCAACAAAGTCAAACCTACCTATGTTTCGATTACCCCTTTTTACTCTAATTTTTTTATGTCTCGTTGGCTGTGAGCAGAAGACCCAATATGAACGCCTGACTGGTTTTACGATGGGCACAACTTATCAAATTACACTTGAAAGTCAGGGTATTGATAGTAAAAAACTTCAACAGCAAGTCGATGATCGTCTAATTGAAATTAATCAGCTGATGTCAACTTATATTGCCGATTCGGAATTGATGCGTTTTAATGGCAACCAAACTACTGATTGTATTCCTTTATCCGCTGACACTCAGTACGTGATTGAAAGCGCAGTCCAAATAGCCAAGGAAAGCAATGGCAAATTTGATGTCACACTCGGACCGCTCATCGAAATCTGGGGATTCGACAAAAAGGACACTAACAATCAAATTCCAAGCCAAGAGACCATCGATAATCTACTTGAAACAATCGGCACCGATAAAATTACTGTAGAACAATCATGTGTCGCTAAAAAACTCGCCAATTTGTCAATCAATTTATCTGCGATTGCCAAAGGTTATGGTGTAGACGAAATAGCTCGAATTGTCGAAGCGGCTGGTAGTCAAAACTATCTGGTGGAAATTGGCGGTGAAGTTATCACTAAAGGCGTAAATTCACGCCAAAAACCCTGGGTTATTGCGATCGAATCAGCTACCCTCGACCAACGTTCGATCCAAAAAACTTTAACCCCGAATGGCCTTGGAGTGGCCACTTCTGGAGACTATCGAAATTACTTTGAGAAAGATGGCAAACGATACTCGCATACGATTGATCCAACTACGGGCTATCCGATCACCCACAACCTGGCATCAGTTACTGTATTGCACCCTCAAGTCATGTTTGCCGATGCCTATGCAACGGCGATGATGGTCATGGGACCAGAAGCCTCTCTCGCTTTCGCAAACCGCTATAACCTGCCAATTTTTATGTTAGTTAAATCGAGCGCCGGCTTCGAAGAAGTCTACAGCGAGGCATTTAAGCCATTTTTAAGCGACTTATGATAAGCTAAGCAAGTTATAGTCATTTTCCGAGCTCCGAAATGCAAACGATTAAAGCCGCATTGGCACAAATCTCACCAGTCTTACTCAATCGCGAGGCGACTTTGTTAAAAGTCGCTCAATATGTTCACGATGCTGCCGATAAAGGTTGTCAGCTAGTCGCTTTCGGAGAAGCATTGGTGCCAGGATACCCCTTTTGGCTAGAAAGAACCGATGGTGCTCGTTTCAACGATGACAAGCAAAAGAAAATTCAAGCCGAGTACGCAAAACAGGCGGTGCAAATTGAACGCGGTGATTTAGAGCCACTGTGTGAGGTTGCAAAGCAGAAGAACATTGCTATTTACCTTGGAATAATCGAGAGACCGTCAGATCGCGGTGGTCATAGTTTATATTGTTCGATGGTGTATATCAGCGAAAAAGGACAAATAGCATCGGTCCATCGCAAGCTAATGCCCACTTACGAGGAAAGGCTTAGCTGGTCTCCAGGTGATGGCCATGGACTAGTGACCCACTCCCTCGGCGAGTTTACTGTTGGCGGATTAAACTGTTGGGAAAACTGGATGCCTTTAGCGCGTGCCTCGCTTTACGCTCAAGGAGAAGATTTACACGTTTCTATTTGGCCCGGAAACTTAAAAAACACGTATGATTTAACATCTGTGCTGGCAAAGGAAGGTCGCTCATATCACATGGCAGTATGTGGCCTCATGCGACCGACAGATGTTGATGTAACCTTGCCTGAATTGGCTGAACTGGCAGACGCTGATGAGGCCTTCTTTGCTAATGGCGGTTCTTGCATTGCTAACCCCGATGGGAGTTGGTTAATAGAGCCGCAAACTGAATGCGAGGGGTTGTTTATAGCCGAGCTCGATCATGCTTCCGTGAGAAGAGAGCGACATAATTTTGATCCATCAGGTCATTATTCAAGGCCCGATGTTACCCAACTAACCGTTGATCGGCGGCGGCAAGCAACCGCTGTTTTTAAAGATGAATAGAGTTTTAAAATGATTGAAGTAATTTTTGTCACCTTTTTAATAATGCTAACCGTGATCTTCATTATGGCCATCGGTTATATTGTTCAACGTAAAAAGATAAAAGGTAGCTGCGGTGGCATTGCAGACCTTGGCTTAGAAAAAGTATGCGACTGCGAGGAGCCTTGCGACAAACGCAAGGAACTATTAAAGCGGCTCGAAGAACAAACTCGCGAAGAAAAAAAGCTTCGCGAGAACCAAATACAGGTTACGACTCTGGAGCCTTAATAGCTTAATTCTCTCGATATTACCTGAATAACATAATTCCGCAAAGTTACTCGTTTGTACTAGGCTTATTAGAGTAACTTGAGGACAATTATTATTGGCAAACCGATCGACAGGAATATAAGCGGTGATACGTAGTATTTGGCTGCCCGTCTCAGTCTTGAATTTCAGTGTTTTATTGCTTTCAATAATCGTGTTGAGTTACTCGCACTTAGTCGTAGCTATTGCTCCTCCCGCTAGTACAAAACACTATGTGTCAGAGCTCGAAGAATCTTACCAAAAACTATTATTTAATTACCGAAAATTTCCAAATAAAACGCTTAAAGATTTACTCGCCTCACCGCCCAAAAGCTCGGCAGATAATTCATTAAAAGCGCAATATTACTTGGTCCTCAGCGAAGCTTACTACGGCCTTGCTTATCCCGACAAAGCAGTGCTCAATGCGCAACTTGCGTTAGATTACATTGACCAAGCATCGCAACCTTGGTTGTTCCACAAGATACAACTCACTCTGGCCATGGCTTTAGATATCCAAGGTAATTTAGAAACTGCCGAGTCTAGAGCCACTAATGCGTTAATTTGGGCAAGAGAACTCAACGACGAGCGATTAGAAGTTAGCGCACTATTTAGTCGTGGCGTGATTAGAACCAGCCTTGTCGATTATTTAGGTGCAATGCAGGATTTACAGCAAGCTTATCGCTTAGCACCAAAGGAATATCAAACAAAATATCGTCGAGATTTGACCAAAGGTGATGTCGCGAATAGTTTAGCGCTACTTTATGAGTATAGAAACGAAGATGATCTTGCAGCACCTTTTTATGAAGAGTCAGTTCAACACTGTCGCAATATAGGCGATGAATTACAACTTAGCATTTCGCTTTACGGACTGGGCAAGGCAAATGTCGGATTAGGCAATAAAAAAGAAGGCAAAGCGCAACTTCAAGAAGCGCTCAAACTATCGGAAAAGTTGGACGATATTCAAGGCGTTGCCTATGCACTGAGAGCGCTCGCCTCAATCGAAATAAAAGACAATAATCTTGAAGTTGCTGAATCACTAAACCTAAGAGCACGAGAAATTTTCTTAGCCGCAAATAACGCGTATATGCTGTTAGATAGCGCTCGCCACTTATCAATTATTGCGCTTAAGCGGCAACAATTAGATCTAGCATTCAAACACCTAAAATCAGCTAGAGAACATTTAAATGCCGATTCAATGCCCTTTCAGAAACTCAGTCTCGATATATTAGAGTCTCAAATACTGTCGAAGACCGGCGAGCATGAAAAAGCCTACCAACTCTTGCTCCGATCTGAGCAAGCTAAAGCAGAGCTCCTTGAAAAACAAAGTAGCCAACAACTCCATCGACTTCGTACTCAGTACGAACTTGATGTTATTGAGGGAGAAAATCAATTACTGGAGAAAGCCAATCAGCTGCAACAAGTGACCATTCAAAGTAGTCGCAAACAAAATCAATTTTTAACTATAACGATAGTGTCACTTGGTTTTGTTGTGCTACTCGTTTTAGTGATGGTCTATCGAGACAGAAAGCACAAAGCGCATTTAGAGAAGCTTGCCTCTACCGATAGCTTGACTGAGCTTTGTAATCGTCGCCGAACCATCGAGTTACTTGAAGAACAAATTGCGCTCGGAAGACGTTTAGAAACAGCGTTATGCGTGGCAATTCTTGACCTTGACCATTTTAAATCTATCAATGATAAATACGGTCATGGAGTCGGCGATGAAGTGCTAAAACACTTTGCTCAATTAAGCCGAACTAACCTAAGGAAAACCGACATCATCGGTCGAATTGGTGGCGAAGAATTTCTGATTGTTTTACCGGGCACTGATTTAAACGGAGCCAAACTTGTCATCAATAAACTGAGAAAGCTCGTTAACCAGCCAATCGCTTCGTTAAACTTGGACGAGTTAGTCCCTTCTTTTTCTGCAGGCCTGGGATTGTTTGATCACCAGTATGATTTAGAGACTTTCTTACAAAAAGTCGACAATGCGCTATACCAGGCCAAACAAGCTGGCAGAAATCAAATTCAAATTGCCTAAGACACGACAGAGCTTAACAAGAGGAAGGTTCAGTAATCACTGCGCTTAGCCACTCTATGGCATCTTCATCGTTATTGAATATTTGGATATTCATTGAATCAGGTCTAGGAATTCTCTCACCGATGACATTATCGAGATAACTGGCATGATTGTGATCAACCCACGCGCAATTAATCGGGCGCTTGTTATTTAAGGAAATGAGCTTTTGAATGATCAACGGGATCTCCATTCTCTCGAGGACTCCTGAGAGAATAACCGTTGCGTGAACATTATTGGTGTCGTATTTTTCGCAGTCGCTATAGATACGCTCCCAAAGCCGATATGACGCGGTAAATGATCGTTCGCCGGTAACAAAGTAGCGTAACAAATTACCATCAAACTTCATCTGGACATCATAGTCTTTTGCCTGATTGGATAAACTATCATCCATCAGTTCTTTGTCTCCTGACATTATTGCCTCCCAATTCATATGTCCCTAGCAATCATATCCCTCAGAAAAAGGAGTGAGGTTGGCGACTCGTCGTCGCACGATACTCAGTTTGCCTTATCTCAAATAGCAATTTCAAGTAGTTTTCGCGCAATGTCATACTTGTTTAAGCTAAATATACCTGAGAAAAAATATTTATATAATTATAAACGCGTAAAATTTAATTTACGCTTGAAAAAACAATTATTTTATTGCACTTGCAAGTTAATACTCGAACGACCGACAGAAAATGACAACAAAAACAGTGTTACCTGCTAGCCAGTCTAAATTAAGCCTATATTTACGCGCGATACTGACACTCGCGAAACCAGGCAGACCAGTCGAAAAAAAGTCTCGGCAATTAGTGTTTTTTGATAAAACTCCCACAGATTCGCTTCGACTTATATCTTACCAAAAACTATGTCAGCTTCATTCAGACGCTTATTTACCAATCACCTATCCGCATGTTTTATCCTTTAATGCGCAATTATCACTTTTAGTCAGTGAAGCGTTCACGCTACCTGTTATTGGTCTTGTGCACACACGAAATATTATTTGTAGTTTAAAGCCAATACCAGTTGAGAGCTGCTTGGAGATCAATTGCTATTTAGGAAAATCACAGAACATGCCAAAAGGCATTCAAACCGAACTTCTTACCGAAGTTAAAGTTGATAACGAATTAATGTGGCAAAGTCGCTCATTTTATCTTTACTTGACCACATTATCTGCACAACAAGTTGAAGCCAAGCCGGAGTTTATTGAGCTACCTGAGGATATCAATTGGCGATCCGAGCATTTTTCAGTCGCCGCTGATATCGGCAAACAATATGCTAGAATTTCCGGAGATTTTAATCCGATTCATCTGTCAAATCTCACTGCAAGGCTATTTGGTTTTAAACAAACTATTGCACATGGCATGTGGTTAAAAGCTGCTGCAATTGGTCAATTAAACATTGCTGATGAACACATTCAATCAGTCGAGGTTAATTTTAAAAAGCCGGTTAAAACAGCATCTGACATCTTATTTAAATATGCGCAAAAAAATTCACAAAGATACTTCCTAATGGAGTCACTTGACAAACAAACCCAACATTTGGTCGGTCGGTTAAACTATCGCTGATAGAATAAATATTCTTTGGCTAATGAGATAGTAAGCAATTGCTTGTTGAACTATCAGAGACTAAACTACCCATAGAAATTTTGTTCTGCTTTAACTCAATTGGCAACCAGTGACAATCGCCTATTTCGGGTTGTTGGTTTTTAAACGCCAACTACGAAAAGACTCAATTTGACATTATATGCAATTCAATCTTTCTGGTAAGCCGATATACCAAAGGCCTGTTGTCACCTCCTTCGTTATCAGTTTGCAATTAAAAAGCCAACAACATCGAAACGTTATCCATAAAATCCAAAACAAAGCAGTATACGAATGGAATCGAAAAATATAGCTATCACACGCAAAGCCTATTTGGTTTATTTAAAAATCATCAATTTTCTATTTCGTCGGTACCTGAAGTACAAAAGCAAGATAGCTGCTAAGCCACCACTTGAAATACTCGTTTCTAAACAAAAAGGCTGGCAAAAGTCGCTTCAGACGGGCTTTGCCAATACTCAACATAAAGTCACTTATGCAGAGTTTAGTGTTGATAATATTGGCAACTTCGATCTGGTTATTCCGCTCAATTTGGACGACAGTTATTTTTTGAATCAGCATAGTGACTACATCCAAAACAACCTCATTCCTGTTGCTTCGAGTGAATCGATCGCTTTATGCGATGACAAAATTCGGTTTAATGCGTTTATGTTAGATAATGGTTTTTCGCGCTACATTCCAGCTTTAGACTGTGCCCCTCATCTCCCTTTTATCGTAAAAAAACGAATTGATGTGTTTGGCCATAACTCACATCTTGTTCAAACGGAAGCGGATCGTACTAAGTTTGCTCAACAGATAGCAGATCCAGACTTTTTTACCCAAGCTCTCGTTTTAGGGAATCGAGAATATGCAACGCATATTTATTTTCACCGAGGAAAAATTCAATATTCTTTAAATATTGAATATCTATTCGACAAAGCGCTACCGATCAAGGGTCAAGACAAGGCGCTGACACGAACAGTCTGTCGGAGCCGTTTTTTAACCTTGTTTAGTAAAATTTTGGCCGCTATAGAGTACGAAGGAATTTGTTGTATTAACTATAAAATTGAGAATGGTGAGCCGATGATCCTTGAGATCAACCCAAGAGTGGGGGGCAGTTTTTGCGAATATATTTACGCGCTGGTTGACCGATTGTAGTTTCAAACAACCAACCGCTAGGAGTATCGAATATCACTGAGTGGGATTTAAAAAAATATTTCAACTACCAGGACAGGACTACCGGTAGCTGAATTGGCATTTTACCGAGACTATTTGGTTCTCAATAGGACTTCATTAACTTTGACCAGATTATTGACCAGGACTATTCGCCGCAATCCGAACAAAAGCATTTAAAACACTTTGCCGAGAAATCATTCCAACGAGCACTTCTTTCTCAACAACCGGATACATTCTCACTCCATCTTTAAGAAAGCGTTCTGCAACATCGGTAATATTCTCTGAGGGATGCACAGATTTAATGCCTTTAGTCATGCGGTCAGAAACCAAGTCACCATAGTCTTTGTTGTAGACGGCACTGAGAACCGTATGTAGGCAATCTTTCTCGGATAAGAAGCCTATGACGCGATTATGCTCATCGACCACAGGCGCTCCCGAGAGTCGGTATTCAAGTAAGGTCTGTGCTGCTTCAACGATGTCAACTTCTGGCTTCATCGTGATCATCGCAGAGGTCATATAATCTTTAACTGTTACAGAATTGAGCATACAAACTCCTTAGTTTTTGTCATTATCGATTTTATTATAGGTTATCTCTCACGATATCCGCTAATTGATTCGCCAAAGATTTTACCTCTGATTCGTCTTCACCTTCGACCATAACTCTGATCAGAGGTTCTGTTCCAGACGCCCTGAGCAAAATTCGTCCACGATTGGCGAGTTTTGATTCAGCGTCTTTGACTGCATCCGCCACCGCCAGATTACTCAAAGGATCGGTTTTCTGAGATATTTTTACGTTAACCATTGTTTGTGGCATTTTGGTCATGCCTTGTTTCAGTTCCGCTAAAGATTTATTTTCATGAGCCATAACAGCAAGAACTTGTAGAGCAGAAATAATCCCATCACCGGTGGTGTTTTTCTCTAAACAAATAATGTGCCCCGAGGATTCACCACCAAACTGCCAATTATTTTCTAACAACATTTCCATCACGTAACGATCCCCGACTTTCGCCCGCTTAAATGGGATACCTTCCGCTTCAAAGGCTTTTTCGATACCAAAGTTGGTCATCAAGGTGCCGACTGCGCCCCCTTTTAATGCGCCACGCTGTTTTGCATCTTTCGTAATGATGAATAATAGCTCGTCACCATCGACGATATCGCCATTATGATCCACCATCATAATTCGGTCAGCATCACCATCAAAAGCGAGTCCAATATCAGCCTCATTTTCCTTAACCGCTTTTGCTATTGCCTTGAGACTAGTAGCTCCACATTCCTTGTTGATGTTAAGACCATCTGGCTCATTAAAAATTGGATGAACATCCGCACCAAGCTCTCGGAATACTTTTGGCGCGATCGAGTATGCTGCGCCATTGGCACAGTCAATAACAACCTTTAGGCCGTTAAGGGACAAGCTTGTTGGCACACTCGCTTTACAAAACTCGATATAACGGCCCGCTGCCGTTTTCACCATCTTTGCTTTCCCTAGCCGTTCGGCAGACACGGTTTCCATCGGCTGGTCGAGCATTGCTTCAATCTCTAGCTCGATTTCATCTGGCAGCTTTAACCCTTCTGGTGAAAAAAACTTAATACCATTATCGAGATAAGAATTGTGAGAAGCCGATATCACAATGCCGGCTGCTGCGCGAAAAGTTCTGGTGAGATAAGCGATGCCAGGGGTAGGCATTGGACCGAGAATTTGCACGTTCATACCGGCGGCAATAATTCCTGACTCTAGCGCCGATTCAAACATATACCCCGAAATCCGAGTATCCTTGCCAATAACAATTCGGTCGCCTTCATTCTTCCCTAATACTTTACCGACTGCCCATCCTAGTTTAAGGACAAATTCTGGCGTGATGGGATGATGGCCAACTTGTCCGCGAATTCCATCGGTACCAAAATATTTTCTTTTCGACATCTATGTCTCCTAAATACTTCTATCGTTTTATAATTTCTTACTGACTTGTAGTAAAAAAGCGGTTTAACCTGCGCAGTTATTGTTCTTTCCGACACGCGATAAAAACTTTTCTAACATCGGCGGTTTCGGCGACATCGTGAACTCGAATAATCTTAGCCCCCTGTTGCATCGCCATTAAAGCCACCGCGAGACTTGCCGGCATTCTATCATGAACTTCTCTGCCGGTAATTTGACCCAACATGGATTTTCGAGACATACCAGCTAGAACTGGCACGCCAAGCTGGCTAAATGCCGATAAATGATTAAGTAGCGCTATATTATGCGTCAGGGTTTTACCAAAACCAAACCCGGGGTCAATACTTAATAAACGGCTCGCAATCCCCGCTTTTTCGCAAGCATGAATACGTTCAATTAAAAAATGCCTAACCTCTTCAACCACGTCTGCATATTGGGGGTTAGCCTGCATGGTTCTGGGTTGTCCCTGCATGTGCATTAAACACACTGGAAGTTGGCAGGCAGCAGCCGCCGCGAGAGCGCCGGGCGATTGTAATGCCCTGACATCATTAATCATATCCACCCCAGCATCAGCTGCAGCCAGCATAACTTCCGGCTTACTGGTATCGACTGAAACCCGAGCGCCTAAGGACTTGACCCTCTCAATCAGCGGGACGACTCGCTCAATTTCTTCTGCAACAGCCACCTCAGCCGCTCCAGGCCGGGTTGATTCGCCACCAATATCAATGATATCAGCGCCTTCGGCTAACATATATTCAGCATGCGCCAATGCCTTATCGAACTGGTTGTACTTAGCACCATCTGAAAACGAATCCGGGGTCACATTTAATATCCCCATGATTAACGGAATTTCAGCGTTATAAATCGAGTGAGTTTTAAACAAAATAGCGGTTCTTTGTTGTTTTTGTCTTTTTTATCAAGCGGGTCACTGCTTGATCACGTTACCGCCTAATTATGTCAAAATAATGCCAGAGGTAACACCGTTTATTGCTTGAATAGCGATCCTGATCATGCAACAGCCAAGCACTAGCGTTAACTTACTGACCGACCTTTAAAGTCTTGATATACTTGCTTCTAATTGCAGTTACTCAGTTGAAAAAATAGACATGTCAGAGTCTACCCCGGAAAACGAAACAACCACTCATTTTGGCTACCAAAATGTCCCTGTCGCCGACAAACAAAAACGAGTGGCAGATGTATTCCATTCGGTTGCCCAAAAATACGACATTATGAACGATATCATGTCCGGCGGAATTCACCGCTTGTGGAAGCGCTATACCATCGACATGAGCGGTGCCAGAGCCGGCCATACAATCCTCGACCTCGCGGGTGGCACAGGGGATCTTACGGCCATGTTCTCAAAACGGGTGGGGAAGACCGGAAAGGTGTTTTTGGCCGATATTAATGAATCGATGCTCAAAGTCGGCCGCGATAGAATGATCGACCGCGGTTTAGTTAATAATATCGAATATGCTCAAGTAAACGCTGAGAGTCTCCCTTTTGCAAACAACACCTTTGATTGCGTCACCATTGCATTTGGTCTGCGCAATGTAACCGATAAACAGAAAGCGCTTGAATCAATGTTCAGAGTAATTAAACCCGGCGGCCGATTATTAGTACTAGAATTTTCAAAGCCCGTATTTCCTTGGCTAAGCAAGATATATGATCAATATTCGTTTAGTCTTTTACCCAAATTTGGCGAGTGGGTAACGGGCGATGCCGATAGCTACCAATACCTTGCAGAGTCAATCAGAATGCACCCCGATCAAGAAACCTTGAAGGATATGTTCAATACCGCCGGTTTCGAAGACTGCGAATATCATAATCTCACTGGAGGTATTGTCGCCCTCCATCGTGGTTTTAAGTATTAACCCAACCTGGACCACAGCGATCAATTATGCAAGCACTAGAAGGATTGATACGAGAGACCTCGTGCGCTGCGATTGAGCAAGCAGGCAACCGTCTGCTGAGCCTTGATCCCGAAGCACAATCTAAACTCGAATCATTTGCTGACAAAGTCATCCATATTCGTATCGAAGACTTCCAACTCGATTATTATTTCCTTTTCCCAGGTGGATCGCTTGTTGTGCTGCCAAAAAGTGATCGCGAGCCCTCTGCATCAATTCAAGGCAAAATGAGTGCCTTCATTGGTTCAATCAACGCAGAAAACTCAGGCGACTCGATATTCAAAGGTGACTTACACTTTAGCGGTGAAATTAATGTTGCACGGCAATTTCAGTCATTAACACAGTCTTTAAAAATCGACTGGCAAGAACCTATCAGCCAAGTTTTTGGTGATGTCGTCGGCCACAACATAAGCCAAGGTATCAAACATATCGGTGGATTTCTTGAAGGATTTATCGGCAACCTAAAACAAGATGTGCCGGAATATTTGAGAGAAGAAATCCAAGTAACCCCGTCAAAGTTAGAGCTTGATAATTTTTATGAGTCCATTGATACATTGAGAAGCCAGACTGATCGACTAGAAGCGCGCATACAGAGGTTAAAGACTGATGACTAGCTTACTGACTTTACGTCGCGCGTTCGTTATTAATCGAATTTTGGTTAGGCACGGCCTTGAAGAGTTTTTAGCCCCGACTCCACTGTCCAAAATCACTCGGCTGCTAAAACTATTTGCATTATCCAGCAACAACCATAAATCTCTAAACCGGGGTGAAAGGCTCAACCAAGCTTTGACTGAGCTTGGCCCTATTTTCGTTAAGCTGGGTCAGATGCTCTCAACTCGCCGCGACTTGTTGCCTCCAGATATTGCTGACGAACTAGCTAAACTGCAAGATAAGGTGACGCCATTTACTTCCGAAGTCGCAGTTGCGACCGTCGAAAAGCAGTTAGGGTGCCCTATCGGCGAGATATTCAGCCATTTTGACCCTACTCCGATGGCTTCTGCGTCGGTCGCACAAGTGCATAGCGCGACCCTGCTCAATGGCGACGAAGTCGTCGTTAAAATCATTCGCCCCGGCATCACTCGCAAAATAAAGGCCGATTTAAAACTTTTGCACTTATTGGCCGGTTGGTTTGAAAAATACTCAAGCACCGGCAGACGTTTGCACGCAAAAACCGTTATCAAAGACTATGAAGCCACGCTCTTTAACGAATTAGACCTTAGAATCGAAGCGGCGAACACTAGCCAACTTCGTCATAACTTTGAAAATAATCGGATTTTGTATGTGCCAAGCGTATATTGGGACTTGTGCCGTGAACGCGTCATGGTCCAAGAAAAAATCTATGGTATTCCGATCGGTGATGTAGAAGCCCTCAAAGCAGCTAATGTCGATATGCGGCTTCTCGCTCACAGAGGCGTAGAAATTTTCTTTACGCAAGTATTCAAACATAGTTACTTTCATGCGGATATGCACCCGGGAAATATCTTTGTTGATGTTTCAAACCCCGCCGATCCAACCTATATCGGTATTGATTGCGGCATCATGGGTACACTGAATGAATCAGACAAACGCTATCTTGGTGAAAACTTTATCGCTTTTTTTAATCGAGATTATCGTCGAGTCGCTGAGCTTCATATAAAATCTGGTTGGATAGCACCGCATTTTTCTGCAGAAGAGTTTGAAACTGCGATTCGTACCGCCTGTGAGCCCATATTTGGCAAATCCCTCGATGAAATTTCTTTCGGCCACTTTATGATTCAACTGTTTCAGACCGCACGTCGATTTGAAATGGAGGTCCAGCCTCAACTCGTTTTACTCCAAAAAACACTTTTATATATCGAGGGACTCGGCAGACAGTTATATCCCCAACTAGATTTGTGGGAAACCGCGCAACCTTTCCTTAATGAATGGGTGGCGATGACTTATGGCCCGCGGGCTATCTTTAAGAAAATTAAAAACAAATTTCCGGAATGGTTAGAGCAGCTGCCAGATATGCCAGAAAAAGTTGCAACTCTCCTAGAACATTCCATTCAACAAGAAGAAAAACAGAGTGAGCTGGTTAAATCGATAGAAGTCTTAAAAGATTCACAAAACAAGAGCTCTGGCCGATTAAAATGGGCGCTGCTCGGCTTAGCCCTGGTTTTAGTCAGCTTGCTCGATCAGCCCATTTGGCTAGCGAGCGATGGTATCAAGCAAATCTTGCTCAGCTTGTCATTAGCAAGTTTTGTGGTATCTTTCAGGGCCTAGACCCGATATCCGGTGTGAAGAGAGAATCTATGAACGATTGTTTATTTTGTAAGATAGATAAGGGAGAAATTCCTTCAGAAAAGGTTTACGAGGACGATGATGTCTTTGTGATCCGTGATATCGCCCCAAAAGCCCCGGTCCACTTACTGGTGATTCCTCATAAACATATCGCTAGTTTAAATGATTTGTTACCAGAAGATGAGGCATTGATGGGCAGAATAATGCTATTGTTGCCAAAACTTGCGAAAGCGCACGGTTTAACAGCTGGGTTCAGGACAATAATAAACACAGAGAAAGGCGGCGGTCAGGAGATATTCCATATTCACTTCCATCTACTTGGTGGTGGCCCGTTACCTTTTGCATAATGATAAAATTTACTTAGAGAGATTACAGTTATGGCTGGTATTAGTATTTGGCAGTTACTTATAATTTTAGTTATCGTCATTTTGTTGTTCGGTACTAAGCGCTTAAAAAACATCGGCTCAGACCTCGGTGGAGCTTTTAAAGGCTTTAAAAAAGCGGTCAATGATGGTCAAGAAAGCACTAAAGACTCTATCGAAAATAAAGAAAAAGACTCGGTTATAGAAGGGGAAGTGGTTTCTGATAAAGAAAAAGAAAAAACAAAAGCAGAATAGCCTGATTATCCGCATCGACTTTAGTGATTGATTATGAGTTTCTGGGAACTATTTGTTGTCGGCGTTATCGCCTTGATCGTGCTTGGGCCAGAGCGACTCCCCAAGGCTGCGCGTACAGTCGGACTTTGGGTTGGTAAAGCCAAGCAAGGTTTTAACTCAATTAAAAATGAAATCGATCGTGAACTAAAAGTTCAAGAGTTACAGCAGCAACTCCAAGAACAAAAACAAAACCTTGAGAGTCAACTAGGTGTTGATGAAATCAAAGAAACCATTAATGACTCACAACAAAGTATTAACAATGTTTCCGAAAACTTATCGAACCCTTTGAAAAATATCGGCGCCATCGAAGAACCAGCGCAATCATTAAAAGACACACCAAACAATAAAGACAATGACCCAACCGCCCAATAATCTTGATCACGATGATAGCTTTGAGCAAGAAGAAAGCCTTGATCAAAACAATTCGCATGCAGACATGCCACTCCTGTCTCACCTGTTAGAGTTGCGGGATAGACTTTTACGTTCAGTGCTTTCAATCTTAATCGTCTTTGTTGCTATGGTCTATTGGGCCAATGATATCTATCTGTTCATTGCTGACCCATTGATACAGCGCCTTCCAGAAAATGCTTCAATGGTAGCTATTGATATCGTGGCTCCTTTTCTGACACCCTTTAAAACCACAGCTTATGTCGCAGTTTTCGTCGCGATGCCTTATATCTTGCATCAAATATGGGCATTTGTGTCTCCCGGGCTTTATCGCCACGAAAAGAAGTTTGCTTACCCTTTACTCTTCTCAAGTATTCTACTCTTTTATGCTGGGCTAGCGTTCGCCTACTTTGTCGTGTTCCCGCTCGCTTGGGATTTTTTAACTGCAGTCGGCCCAGAAGGAATCGACCTGTCGCCCGATATCAGCAGTTATCTGAGCATTGTATTAAAGCTGTTTTTTGCCTTTGGCCTCGCATTCGAAATACCTGTCGCGACAGTATTGCTGGTATGGTCGGGCTTAACTACGGTAGATAGTCTGAGAGAAAAGCGCCCTTATGTGGTAGTTGGCGCGTTTGTCATTGGTATGCTGTTGACGCCACCGGATGTCATTTCACAAACACTGCTCGCTATTCCAATGTTGATATTGTTTGAATTTGGAATATTTTTTGCCAAGTTTAGTACTCAAAATAAAGATGCTAAGAAAACCGAACAAGCTTAAGAGGACACGACTGATGAAGCTGATACCAATGCTATTATTGACAGCATTTACTGCTCCGGCGATGGCTAATGTCAATCAGCAACTTACCCAATGTCTAAACATAAAAGAAGACACCGCGCGCCTAGAATGTTACGACGCGATCGCCAAAGCGCAAGTCACCGACAACCAAGGCGAACCAGTTATTCTTCTAACCGAGAAGATTTCTGAAGCAGTCTCACAATCGCCAAACACGGCGAATGTATCGGCAGCTCCTCAAAATGTAAACGCAGTATCTACGAGTGATTCGCCAACAGCCCCTTCAGTCACTCCTAAACCGTCTCAAGAGGCAACAAAGCAAATCACCGCAAGCCAAGAAGATTTATTTGGAAAAACCGTTTCTGAAATCCACCAGTTGAGAACGATTCGTTCGACTATTGTTGGTCAATTCAAAGGGTGGAAAAAAGGCGCGATAATTACCTTAGATAATGGTCAAAAGTGGAAAGTTGTCAGTAACTCCAGAGGTTACGTCAATTTAAGTAACCCCAAAGTCGTAATCGAGAAAGGGGGCTTTGGCGACTACAAAATTAAAGCAGAAGGCCTAAATGCACAGGCAAAAGTCAAACGGGTAAAATAATCCAGGAGCAGGTCATATGAGCTGGGAGCAATTATTCGCTGAGATTCTCAATAGCTTTTTTATGCCGCCCGGAATTAACCTTATTCTGATACTCACCGGCTGGATACTCTTAAAGCGTTATCGTAAAACCGCCGTGTCATTGTTTTCACTTTCGCTAATCACACTTTATATTTTCAGCTTACCAATAGTTGCAGACAGCCTAATCCAACGCATCGAATCAACCAGTGCTTTAACAACACAACAAATCAAACAAATTAGTCAATCGGATATCAGTAACAAAGCGATTGTCGTATTATCAGGCGGGCGAGTTGCCGCGGCCCCCGAATATGACAAAATTGATATCGTTAATCCTGCCACTTTGCAAAGAATCCACTTCGCGAGTTGGTTGCAAAAGCGAACCCAACTCCCTGTATTATTATCAGGTGGTAGCAGCTCTAATGAAGCAACAGCCGAATCAGTTCTAATGAATCAATTAATGGCGGCAAGCTTTGGCAACCAACCACGTTGGATAGAGTCTGAAAGCAAAAATACCGGACAAAGCGCCGAATACTCAGCAAATATTTTAAAGAAAAACGATATCGACGAAGTTATATTAGTCACTCACGCTTGGCATATGCCAAAAGCGTCCAAAGCTTTCGAGTCAAACGGGTTGAAAGTTGTCGAGGCGCCAACCGCCTTCCTAAGTGGGCAGATCCTCAGCGATAACTGGCGAGACTATTTCCCGAGCGCGGATGCGCTCGCACAAAGCAACAAAGCCTTTTTCGAAATGTTTGTCTCACTGTGGCTCGAACTCCGCTACTAAGAATTCATACGCTTCAGCATTTGGCGTGAGTCGAAAGTTTCGTTAAACTTCGCATAATTCCACAGAGTAAGAAACAATAAACATGTCCGAAATCAAAAATGCCTTCATCAAGATGGCAATCAACAAGCAAGCCTTGCAATTTGGTGAATTCACCCTGAAATCAGGACGCATCAGTCCCTATTTCTTTAACGCGGGCTATTTCAATCAGGGCAACGATTTAGCAACACTCGGAGATTGCTACGCTCAAACACTGGTTGACGCCGGGGCCGACTTTGATATGGTTTTTGGTCCAGCGTACAAGGGTATTCCATTGGCAACGGTCACCGCAGCATCGTTATCAAGCAATCACCAAATCAATGTGGGGTTTTGTTTCAACCGTAAAGAGGCCAAATCTCACGGCGAAGGCGGGAATTTGGTCGGCGCCCCACTCGCAGGAAAAGTTTTAATTGTTGATGATGTTATTACTGCTGGGACCGCAATCCGCGAATCAATTGAAATAATCCAAGAGGCAGGCGCTACACCAGCAGGTGTGTTGATAGCGCTTGACCGCCAAGAAAAAGGCCAAGGTGAACTCTCTGCTATCCAAGAAGTCGAAAGAGAATACAAATTACCAGTTTATGCTATTATCACTTTGAATGACCTCCAGCAGTATATTGCTGAAGACAAAACGCTATCAAAATTTTCCAAACTTATGACGGATTACCGGCAAAGTTATGGAATTTCAGCTTAAATTCAGGTTAATTTATCGATAATTTCGGTTATTAAGCAATTTTTTGCTATGATGTGTCTATGAAAATATTCAATAAAATCATTATCTTAATTATTATTTCCCTAGTTGCAACGGGGTTAGAAGCGAAACAATTTTACCGATTTAAAAATGCGGAAGGACGGGTCGTTGTCAAAGATCAGCTCACCAACGACATGATCGCTTCTGGTTATGATGTCATTAATGCTAATGGCAAACTTATAAAACGGGTCGGCCCTGGCAAAACCTTGTTGCAAGAAGAGGAAGAGCGTCTCAAAGCGCTTGAAAAGAAAAAAGAAGAATATGCTTTGAAGCAACAAATTCGCTCCGACGCTGATCTACTCCGTCAATTTAGCTCAGTGGGCGACATCATTCGAAATCGTGACGCCCAGCTACTGGCGCTTGAGCAACGAATTCGCATTCAAGGAAGTAAGTCAGACTTGCTCAAATTACAGTTAGAAGATCAACAACGCCAAGCAGCGACTCATGAACGCTTGGGGCAAAAAATTCCAAAAGTGCTCAGCCGTGACATCGAAGATACTCAAGAGCAGATCCTCGGTACAACCAAAAACTCACAGCTACTAGAAGCAGAAAAAGTTAAAGTCGCGCAACGCTACGAAAGAGATATTGTTAGATACAAAGAGCTCGAGTCACTGCGTATGACGCTCAAAAAAGAACAGGCCGATAATGACGGCTCTCGAGCAATTACCTTTGACTGTCCTGACTTAAACGTCTGCCAAAAAGCATGGCAACTTGCTCAAGTTTATGCCAAAGATAACGCATCAGGGCAGATAGAAATTATCACCAACACCTTAATACTGACCAGCAAGCCAGAGAAAGATACTGATGTGGCTTTGTCATTCTCAAGGATACCGGCTCCTAAAAACAAAAACCAAATTGTGCTAGAAGTGAGCTGTGCTGATAGTGATATTGGTGCCGACTTATGTCGCAGCGATGTCGCCAAAAACTTGCGCAAAAACTATTTGTCATTTTTGAAACGTCGGCTAGACTAGCCGGCGCACTTCCACTGAGCGCATTCCAACCTACTATTCAATGGTTTCGTGCGATTAACAAACCATTGGGCGCGACTAACTCATTTCGTGTCTCGACTCAACAGCACCACTAACGGGTTAGAATCATTACACTAAACTAGCCAGTCCTTGATTAACAATTCGCCATTGCGTATCCCAACTAGCAGTCGGGTCAATCTTAAAGTTAGAGCGAACAAACTGCTGAACTCTTCCTTCTATAAGCGAAGTGACCAGTTTAGCCATTGCAGCCGAATCAACTGTTGACTGCCCATCCTGAACCGCTTGGTTACGTAACACCTGTTTAATCTGAAGCTCCAAGCGGTCAAACAGTTGAGAAACACGATCCTTCAAGCGTTCAGTTTCACCCAGTAAAACTTCTCCAGTTAATAGTCGACTTATTCCCGCATTCCGCTGACTAAAATTTAACACCAACAAAGCAATCAAATTACATTTTTCTAAGCTAGATTGATCGCTGCTACTGATATTGTTGACTCTTGAAAAAATACTTTCTTCACAAAAATCTAGTAACGATTCATACATTCTCGCTTTGCTTGGAAAGTGACGATACAAAGCAGCTTCCGAAACCCCAACTTCTTTCGCTAGACGTGCTGTTGTTATTCTCGCGGATAAGTCAGTCTCTAACATATGAGCGAGACTTTGCAAAATATCTTGTTTTCTACTGTTTTTTTTGTCGACCACGGCAGCCTCCTAAAAGTCTAAATTGAGGCTGCTATCAACCATCATCAACTGCTGTTTAAAAATCTTCTTAATCCGCTCGATAACTTGTGGCGAGTCTCCCTCGAAGCGAATAACTAGATTGGGAGTCGTATTCGACGCTCGCACTAACCCCCATCCATCAGCATACTCCACTCGAACACCGTCGATATCAATCATCTTGCCTTCACCAAACGCACCCTGCATTGATAATCGCTTGATAAAGTCAAACTTGCGTTCGTCTGCAATATGAACATTGATTTCAGGCGTTACTTCGCTAATTGGGAAAGCTCTGAATATCTCGGCTGATTTACGAGTGTCAGCAGCGAGTACTTCCAACAATCTTGCGGCGGTATAAAGTGCATCGTCAAATCCA
Source organism: Aliikangiella marina (assembly GCF_007004765.1). Classification (GTDB taxonomy): domain Bacteria; phylum Pseudomonadota; class Gammaproteobacteria; order Enterobacterales; family Kangiellaceae; genus Aliikangiella; species Aliikangiella marina. Next base: position 109,457 of record NZ_VIKR01000002.1, on the reverse strand, counting down.
TACCAACGCTCTTTGAAGAATATATGTCCACTACATTCTCCAGCGAGAAGCGCACCGGTTTCTCGCATTTTTGCTTTTACCAACGAATGTCCAGTTTTCCACATAATCGGGTGGCCGCCATTGGCAGAAATGACTTTCGCTAAATGTTTAGAACACTTCACATCATAAATAATGTCGGCCCCTGGATTGCGTGACAATACATCTACCGAATACAACATCATCTGGCGATCAGGCCAAATGATATTGCCCTCTGAATCAATTACGCCCAAGCGGTCGCCGTCTCCGTCGAAAGCGAGTCCGATATCGGCTTCCTCAGATTTCACTAATTCGATTAACTCGATGAGGTTCTCTGGTTTACTGGGATCCGGGTGATGGTTAGGGAAATTACCATCGACCTTGCAATACAATCCAATGACTTCGCATCCGAGCGCTTGAAGTAATTGCGGCGCAATTTTTCCTGCTACGCCATTTCCACAATCTACAGCGACTTTAAGCGGTTGAGCTAGCGCAACATCACCAGTTACCTGACTAATATAGTCTTGAGTTACCGAAGTCGATTCACTGCTTCCCGAACCTTTTACCAGGTCTCCAGTCTCAATACGCTTTCTCAATGCTTGGATTTCTTCGCCTGACAAGGTACGTCCTGCGATAACAATTTTAAGTCCGTTATAATCTTTCGGATTATGGCTACCGGTCAGCATTACCCCACTGCTTGCATCAAGGTAATTTGTTGCGAAATACAATAATGGCGTTGGCACTTCACCGATATCAATAACGTCGCGACCAGACTCTACGAGTCCTTGCTTTAAAGCTTCAAGCAAATCTGGACCTGATAGTCTCCCGTCTCGGGCGATAACAACTCTTTGCTCACCGCGCTCAAAAGCCTCACTACCGATAGCTCGACCTAAATCTTTAACAACTTCAGCGTTTAAAGTATCCCCAACTATGCCGCGAATGTCATATTCTCTAAATATCGTCGGTGAAATCGAAGATGTCTGCGAAGAACTATTGTCAATCAGCTCTAAGGCTTCGTCATTTCCTGAAGACAAGGCTTCAATTAACGAGCCTGGTTTGGTTTCAGCGACTTTTTCTGGTCCTTTGCTAGCAGTGCTTTCGGTTGCTGTTAACTGCAATGAAAAGCCCTCTCTCACCAACGTTTGAGCCATATCTTGAAATACCTGCAAATCGTACTCGTTAACCACCAAAGGTTTGTTTTCTTTCTTACTATCGAGTAACCATTTCACAAGGTTTGATGCATCACTTCTCACTTTGGTCTGTAAACTTCTCAGTCCAAAAAAGCCGCCTATACCCACTAACGACATGACAAGCGTTAAACCGCCAAAAAAGATCAACAACTCATCCCGTGAGCTAAATTTATCAGGATCTGCTGGCCAGTAAGCAATTCGCCATTGCGTGTTAGGGACATTAGCAATGCCTAAGGGCTCACCAACTTTGTAAGTTGCGCTCCCAATTGAGACTATCGAGCGGTTTTGATTCGCGAAATTTTGTAAAAATTCATAGTAACCTGGCACCAGACGTTCTGGCGGCAATGCTTTCTCAAAAATGGCATAGTCAACACCAATCAGGGCGACTTTCGATGTGCCAACAACTTTAAAAATTACCGCAACATGCTGACTCTTTTCCCCAGAGTTAATTGCCTCCGGTAAAATCGTTTCAGCATTCTTCAACTGCCGTATCAATTGCAAAGTTACATTGGTGATCACTGGCGTAGAGTTCGGATCAACATCATGAACACCAGAATCAAGAATTCTTACCCCAACAACATCATTGAGTCGACTTTTTAGATTTTCTTCAATAACTGCAAACTGTTCGGGAGTTCCAGTTCTCAATACATGTTTGGTTGCAGGGTCATTTAAAACCGATTGAGCAGTAAGACTAATTCCATTCAGACGGCTAAGAACCAGTTCCATATATGAAGTCATAGTCACATTGACAAAAGTTCTGTTTTTATCATCAGCCGGAGCAATTACCACCAAATAATATTGAATAATCGCGACGAAAATGATCGTTAGCACGCACAAAACTAAGTAAGGCAGTGAATAGCTTAGCAACGTTTTTACTGGCGCACTTTTTTTCGCTTTTAACTTTTGTTTTTCTTTATCTTTATTGATCTTCACCTTTGGTCTCCAAACCTATTTATTCCCGTCTTTTGATCTAATAAGACTGTTTTATTCAGACCGCCAACCGATTAATTTAAATCAATACAACGAATCGAATGGTTCAACGATTTGAATCTAAACCGTGTTCTAACTACGCTGTTTAAGATGCTCGCCAATTTCCTGCATTATGTCAGCGGCTAATGCATCTTTAGTGGCAATATCTAATAATTTTTCTTGTCCATCGCGGTAAAGTAACAACAATTGGTTGTTATCACTATTAAACCCCAACCCTTGTTGGCTAATATCATTAGCGCAAATTAAATCAAGCTTCTTTTTTTGCAGCTTTTTTAATGCAAACTCTTTGAGGGATTGGCTTTCTGCAGCAAACCCAACAACAAATCTTGTCGCTTGTTGTTCTCCAACCCAAGCCAGGATATCTGGATTTCGCTTTAGCTTCAGCGTCATCTCATCATCATTCTTTTTGATTTTTTGTGACGCGACTTCTACAGGTGTGTAGTCGGCAACCGCGGCACACCCGATAAAAACATCAACATCTGCAATATTGGACTTAACATAGTCAAACATCTGTTTTGCGCTGGTCACTCGGACAGTAGTCACACCGTGCGGGTCGCGCAAACTGACAGGCCCTGATACTAATCTCACTTCGGCACCTTCCAACTGTGCAGCTCGAGCTAACGCGTACCCCATTTTTCCAGAACTATGATTTGAAATGTAACGAACCGGATCGATTGCCTCTACTGTTGGCCCTGCAGTAATCATAACCACTTTATTTTGCAGTTTTTTTTCACACTCAGCTAAAGCGTATAAGCGTTGGGCGATATCAAGAGGTTCCAGCATTCTCCCTGCGCCAACATCACCACAGGCTTGTTCTCCTTCTCCTGGTCCAAGAATCGTCGCACCGGACTTTTCAAGCGCCTTTAAATTATCCTGAGTCGTTTGATTGGCCCACATTTGTTGATTCATCGCTGGTGCAATTAACAGCGGCGCACTCGAGGCTAAAATTACCGTGAGTAATAAATTGTCTGCATCTCCATGTACTATTTTCGCCAGGGTATTGGCGGTCGCAGGTGCGACCAGAATATAATCTGCCCATTTAGCAAGCTCTATATGACCCATTGCAGCTTCCATTTGAGGATCAAATAAATCATCGTGAACAGGATGACCGGATACAGCTTGCAGGGTCATTGGGGTAATAAATTCTTTGGCGCTGCTTGTCATAACGACACGCACTTCAAAATTTCGCTCAGTCAAGCGGCGGACTAAATCAGCGCACTTGTAGGCAGCGATACCTCCAGTTATTCCTAAAACAAGCTTCTTTTTTACAGCGGCAGGCATAGCTATAGAAAACCCTATATCTTAACTCTTAATGTTAAATATCTTATTTTTAGTCGTAAATTTAAACGATTGAAGTGGTTTAATTATTTTAGTACCGGCGTGAATACTCACTTACGCAATGATAGCAGACCTTTTGAGTGATTTCTCAATCTTTTTTCATTGAAACTCCTACAGACAGGCTTCAATTATTCACCCAAAATTCATTCAAATACCCACAAATGATCTGCGCACTCATCCATCACCTAGATCTAACCCAAAATGCGCCGTAAAAAATGAGAAACATCAAAATATATGAACACCGGAACAATAAATCATCTCCCTGAGCAAGATAGACCAAGAGAAAAGCTTTTACTGCGCGGTGCAAAATCGCTCTCTGACTCGGAGTTATTAGCGGTAATTCTAAGATCTGGAATCCAAGGTAAAAACGCCATCGAGATGGCAAGAGACTTGTTAAATGAATTTGGCAGTTTAAGAAAGCTATTCAATGCTGATTTAAACAGCTTCTGCAGGCTTAAGGGAATCGGAGAGGCTAAATATCTGCAGGTTCAAGCTTGTTTAGAGCTTGGCCAGCGATATTTGCATGAGCAAGTCACTGCCGGAGACGTCATCGACAACCCAAGACAAGTAAAAACCTATCTACAGGCCAAGATATGTGGCCGCGTAAATGAGGTGTTTGTCGCCTTATTCCTTGATAATCAACACCAAGTAATCCACTACGATGAACTATTTTTTGGGACAGTCAATGCTTCAAGTGTTCATCCCAGAGTCCTTGTACAACAAGCGCTCACGCATAACGCGTCAGCAATGATAGTTGCCCACAACCACCCTTCGGGAGTAGCTGAGCCATCGGTTTGCGATATCGAAATCACCCAAACAATAAAACAAGCGCTCAAACTAATTGATGTCAGGCTACTCGACCATTTAATCGTTGCAGGAAACCGAGTTATCTCATTAGCTGAACGTGGGAATCTTTGATTTTGCCGTGTTCGGGATAAATTGCCGAGGAATTGGTAATTTTCTGTGCAAAAAGTTGTATTCTGGTCGGGTATTTGGTATAAAGTGCGCCCTTTCCGCGGCAGGAAGGCAATAGAGCGATTCTCTAAGCAATATTTTGCCGTTTTTAAAGAGTATTTTAAGAGGCTAATACCATGTCACGAGTATGTCAGGTTACAGGTAAAAGACCTGCAACAGGAAACAATGTATCACACGCGAAAAACCGCACTCGTCGCCGTTTTTTGCCAAATCTTCACACTCACCGTTTTTGGGTTGAGAGTGAGAACCGTTTTGTAAAACTTCGCGTTTCTGCAAAAGGTATGCGCATCATCGATAAAAAAGGTATTGATGCAGTTTTAGCAACTATTCGTCAAAATGGCGTTAAGGTTTAAGGAGACTCATCATGCGCGATAAAATCAAATTAGTTTCATCTGCTGGTACTGGACATTTCTACACCACAGACAAAAACAAAAAGAACACTCCTCACAAGCTTGAATTCAAAAAGTACGACCCAGTTGTACGCAAGCACGTGATGTACAAAGAAGCAAAAATCAAATAGATTGATTTTTTAGCTCGTGTACCGAGTAGCCTAAAAAAACCCAGCAATCGCTGGGTTTTTTATTTTATACCAAGAGTAACCATTGAACTCATTGATACCGAGTCTATTTCCCAACCGTTGATGAATTAATCAGCACCCGATGCGTTCTAGCCAAATTTTCGATGTGCTTTTTGTCTCTTGGCCATGTCAAGACTTCGCCTTTAAAGTACAAGTTTCCATTGGTCATTAACTCAATACCTGGCTTAAATTGGTGAGTTAAAACTTGTTTCACAACAAGGAACAATCGTTCAACAACCTTGTCAGCGTCGACGCCAAATCGAGGCTTATCTTTTCCACTTAATAATATTGGCTGATAAACGGGATATAGCGCGCCGTAAAGTCCAGAACAGCGCAGAATCAAGGTATTTATGGGAGAATTTATCAATGCGGATTCCGCAGCAACAAGGCCTTCCCCCTGAGCTGACAAAGCACGTGTTTCGGAACTTGCCTTTATTAAACCACAATCATAACCCTCATAGACCCTGGTAGAAGACACCATCACTAGACTGGTAACGCTAATCTCGCCAGCATCGATCTGTTTGATAAGCCCATTAAAAATGTTATTCCATTGCCAACTCGACTTTCCTCCGCCGCGATGTCTCGCCGAAATACACACCACTAGTAAGTCGATTTCATGAGGAAGTTGCGGATCATTTTGTTGACGGGTACACAGGCCGCTAGCAACATCAAGTCGCGCGCTTAGATAATCGATATTTTGCGATTGCAAAATATCGATCAAGCTGCCGCCAATTCTTCCCTGACCGCAAATGACGATACTGGGAGACTGGTTAGCGTTGACAGGTTCCACAATACACCGTTGTTCTTTGTCCAATTTGCTTTTGTTTCAGCGGCTTTTGACAGCTAGGACAAGGTTCACCCTCTCTGCCATAAACAAGAAAATTGTGTTGAAAATATCCTGGTTTTCCATCGGCTGCAGTAAAATCCTTTAGGCTGCTACCGCCTGCTTCGATCGCCTCAGCCAACACCAACTTAATTTCTTCGACAAGACGCTCGATTCGAGCCTTTGATACTTTATTCGCCGGTCTTTTTGGATGAATTCCCGCGCGAAATAAAGATTCTTGCGCATAGATGTTTCCAACGCCAACGACAACATGGCTGTTCATAATTAGCGGCTTGATCGCAACCTTGCGACTCTTACATATCGAAAATAAATAATTCGCATCAAAATCGTCGGTTAGCGGCTCAACTCCTAACTTTGCTAATAATGGATGCGTTAAGCCTTGTTTGTTGAGAATAAAACTTCCGAACCGTCTTGGATCGTTATAACGAATGATTTTCTGATTAGCTAAACAAATATCAATATGATCGTGTTTTTCAACCGGGCGGTTATCGTCAACAACTCGCAAGCTACCTGACATTCCCAAATGAATCATCAAATACCCAATATCAATCTCCAACAATAAATACTTTCCGCGACGAGAGATGTTATGAATAGTCTGTCCATTCACTTTTCGCGCCATCGATGATTCAACCGGCCATCGAAGCTTTTTCTCACGGATGATTAATTGACTGATTTGTTGATTAATACAGTGTGGTGCGATTCCGCGTCCACTTGTTTCGACTTCTGGTAACTCTGGCATATTAACTGACTTCTGGAAAATATAAACTTCGCTCAGCTGAAGGTAATTCTATTAATTGTTGGGTGGTGATAAACGCGATTAACAGTGAACCTTTACGATTAATCACTTTGCATACCACTGGCTGAGCGACTGTCGAAAAATATAACAAGACAGTTCTTCCGCCGGACGGTAATGATTGATAGGTCTCACCAGGTTTATTCACTAAACTCTGCCAACGATCAGCTATGGCTTGAATTTCAACGGCCTGCAACTGAGCGCTACTCGATAACCAATTTTGTTGCTCGCGCCATATTTCGAGGCCACCAAAATCTATACGCACCAGCTCTACGACACGATCAGTTTGTTCATCGATATTCTTTTCCATAATTTTACCGATAAACAAAAACAACAAAACCAAAGCACTAATCACAAATATGATCAGGTTTGTCCATTGCTGTTGGGTATAACCAAGGCCTTTTCTAGGCATTAAACCTCCGACGCTTGCGCCAAAACCAAAGGAGCAACAGTAAGGAAGGAAGTAGCAATCCATACCCCCAATTAAACACAAAGTGTCCTAGTCGCGAAGGCCGCAAACTCGAATCTCGATTTTGTGCTACTTGTTGCTCGTCAATCGGAAGGTTAGTCAACCAGCTGATAAGGTTCAGCGCAAACTGTTTATTCGCATAGTTATTAACCGCAGAATCAGACGCAAAATGACTATCACCAACAACGACAACTTTCTGTTGATTCGATTGATCAACGCGTGCAAGTGCTATATCAAAACTCCCCTGAAGTTCGCCTTGTTCCTGGTTGAATGCGAGCTGCTCGGATTCGACGTTAAACTCTGTCCAAACACCTTGTGGCGTTCGTAAGATAGAAGTGTATTCAACGTTGGGGTTCACTTTTAATTCGACAACTTCGAGCGCACTAGCCCAAGGGAACGCCAAAAGATTATTGAGCTTATTAACCGTTGGATGGTCAGTTAACTGGTTAACAATCACAATCGCTGGATGTGGAGTCCCTCCTTGATAACCACTCCAATCGACTAAAGTACCAGGAATTCTGCTTATGCCGATCGTCTCCTCCAAACGAGGAGGCATGACACTATCTGGGTCGACCATTAATAGCAGGTTGCCGCCATTTTTTAAGTAGTCTAAAACTAAATCTTCTTCTTGTTTTTGCCAACTTTGCTTACTTGAAGCAATCACTAACAAGCCAGTATTGTCGCTTATTACAGGCGTAGTTGTTAAGTTTTGAGCAGCCACTGGCCAACCCATCATTTTAATGGTGTTGTGCAGCTCTCCAAGATCGGATGTATTCTTAGCAATTGGACTAGCTTCCCCGTGCCCCTCAACAAAAGTTATCCATTGAGACTTACGACGCAGCATTTGACTAATCGCCATTTCAAAAGAAGCTTTCACGTTGTATTCAAGCGGGTAAGCAATGGCTTGATACATTTCGCCAAGTTGAAACTGAATATACTCACCTTGATATTGGAATTCAGGTCCGAGAGATTGTCTTGCTCGGAAACTGATCTCGCTTTTGTCATAAAATCGTTTAACTACATCAAAGCCACGTAAAATTTCATCGCGATTAGTTTCTTCATTGATGACCGCGGTGATTACAAGAGGCTGATCTTGCTGTTCCAGTTTAGTTAATAAAATTGAATCTAACGAGTTTCGCTTGTCGTTGGTAAGATCCCATTGTCCTTGATAAAGCCCTGCGGTCGCGACTAAAAACACGCCAATAAAGAGTATCGATAAAGGTTTATTTTTGTTGCAAGTCAAGCGCCTATGGAGGAGTAAAAACCCCAATGAGAATAAAAATACTAGCCAACCAGATAAGGCGATCAAATCCGCTACAACGACAATGCCTTCTCTAAATCGATAGAAAGGACTGAGCAAACCTCGCCAATAACTTTGCGACCATAACAAAGCGTTCATGCTGTCGAACGACAATAAAGTAGCGACCAAAATAGTGCTTAATAACAACCCCGTTAAAACCCGAGATGCGACAAAGTTACAACATACAACGACCATTACCCCGACTAATCCGACCGATATCAAGCCGATAGCTGCAACCAACAATCGAAGCGTGTCGAGTTGGCTTGCAAAGTCAATATGAATCGATATTAATAAAAAAAACAACCAAGGAATGAAACTAATAATGATTATTGGGAAGACCAAAATTAAGTAGCTTTGCAGAGGTGGTATGCCGGCTTGATAGATAAGGAAGCTTTGCCCCAACTGGACTAGCCGGGGCATCAATTGGACTGAAGCAATTATCCCTACCAGCAACTGGCTAATCAGCGTCAAACCCGCTAATGGCATAATGACTTCATTGAAAACCGATAAACTACTTAAGTTTTGCGCTTGCAAAAATAGAAACTGCTGATAGCTTAAACGAGTAAAAAAACCCATTGCAACTAGCACCGCGACCAAGGTTATTATTACGCTTGGACTTCGCCACAATAGCCGAGTAAGATTTGCCATTAAGGTTTTCATTAACCTACAAGTCCCCGTTTGCTAACGCACTAAAAATAGGTAACAAAGATTCTTTCGGCGACGCACAAAACCGAACAACTGCCGTATTTTTATCACAGTAATTTTTTAGGTCTTGCATCGACTGAGCATCTGCAGTTGTCACTTTATATAGTTGACTACGCTGCCCAGAATAGCAGGCGACAAAACGCATTTCTTGTTGCTCACTTTCACTGAAAAAGGCCTCCAACTCTTGAACAGATTCTTTGGTCATTAACCAACATTCATCCGTTTCAAATAAATCGATATCGGCAACTAATTGTCCATTATGCAACATCAATACTCGATCGGCGGCTTCAACGGTTTCATTAATATGATGCGAAGAAAAGATACAGGTTTGACTGTCACTCAGTCGTTTAATATTGTCGATGAACCTTTGCTGCTCAACAGGATCAAGTGCCTGCGTTGGTTCGTCTAAAACCAAAAATTCTGGGGCGCCCAAAAAGGCTTGACTGATAATGAGTTTTTGTAGATTACCTTGAGAAAGCGCCGACATAGGTCGATGTAGAATATTCTCTAGACGCCAAAGAGAAACAACATTTTCAATTGCATTATCTACCGACTTATTCTCTGCAAATTTTGTTTGCGCACAAAGGTAGAGGTATTCGCTAGCACTGAGGTTAGTTATTGCTTGAGTATTCGCATACTGCACCCCGAGATTTCTTTTGAAGTCTAAATCTTGAGCGCTTCTGCCGTTTATCGCCACTCGCCCGTCTTGCGGCTTTATGAGCCCAGTCAAAATTGCAATTAAGGTCGATTTTCCGGCACCATTGAGACCTACTAAAGCAACTTTTTGACCACGGTCTACGGTCATTGAAAGGTTATCAATGATTAATTTATTTTTTTCCCTGAAAACTAATTCGCTGACAGATAAACACTCAACGGAGTTTTTTGGTTGCATACAAACAACTTCTCGTTTGATCGATGAACTTAATATACCAAAGTGTCCGTCGATGTTCAGCAACCATCAACTTTCAATTTGCAACCTAGGCACAAATTAACGAATAAACGATTTAATTTCGGAGCGTTTAGATTACTTTTTAATCACTTGAACTTGGTTGAGTCCTGCTAGCTTTATTTGATCAACTGTCGACACGAGTATCCCTGAACTCGCAACTTCATCAGCTTGAACGATGGCTCCGGCATAATTGGAGTTTATCAGCTCCGATTCAACATTCGCTTGTACCCTGTTCACATCGGTTTGGCGACCACCGATTTGAATCATTCCAAACTCATCGATAACGACGGATAAAGTTTTTTGCTCGCTGGGTTGGGTCGTATTTTGCTCCGTTGCCCGCCAATCAATCGCTTCTTCTTTGACAAAAGAAGTCGCTACAATAAAAAATATTAGCATGATAAAGACAATATCCAGCATCGGTGTCATATCCGGTGACTCGAACGGCTCGGCTTGTTTTCGATAACGCATTTATTTCCCCTCCAGTTATCTCCACTGAATAATAAAGACCTCAGTTAATTACAACGGAGAAGACCTTTAAAAAGGGGTTACTGTTTATATTGCTGGGTTTGACGTATATAGATGACGAAAACAAATTTAACCACTAATGGCTTAGTTTATCGAAAACGGTTCCAGTTCAATGCTAGCGACATATCCGCCTAACAAGGAGACAGTTCCATGGTAACGGTGCTCGCCAGTTGAAGTAAAATCGAAGTTATAGCGTCTTTCTATTCGCCAGCGATTGCGACTGTCTTTGATTAATCGCAGTTTACTTTGCACAACGGTATGGTCGAGCAATTGGACTCCAGCTTGCTGGCATCTCTGTCTAGCAGCTCGCAATGCGGTTGCTTTTAGTTGCTGAGTTACCCACCAATAATACGCTAGCACGCCAAGGATAATTAAAGTAATGACTTTGCTCATTGCGGATCTTTCAATAAGAATTTCCAGAGACAAAAAAGGCGACTGCTAGAGTCGCCTTTTTAGATTACGATATAAACTTACTTAACCGGTTTAACAACCGTTACCTGTCCGGCACCGGCAAGCGTGGCTGCGTCAACAGCTCTAACCACGATTCCGCTTTTTGCTGATTCATCAGCCATAACGACAACTGAAGCTTTCGGTCGTTTCGCTCGTGCAGTTTCTACGTTAGGTTGAATTGCTTCAACATCAATTAAACGTCCATCCATAGTGATATCGCTATTTCCATCGATTGATATCAAGATAGGGCGCTGTGGATTAGGCGGCGCATCTGGCGGCGGGTTCATCGGTGGACGACCGATTTCAATTCCATCTTCTTTCACGAATGAGGTCGTTACGATAAAGAAGATCAGCATTATAAACACGATGTCTAGCATCGGTGTCATGTCGACTTCTGTTTCGTCATCGAATTGTTTTCTCTGTCTACGCATTATAAGTCCTGTTTGCTTCGTCGAGGCTTCGCCTCTAACTTATAGTTCTTTAACTTTATTTGGTTTTCTTTATATTTCAGTGCCTTATATATCGTTCTCAAGCCATTAGCACTGTTATTTTGAGGCGGCTATAGAAATTTAGGCTAACTATAACCAGTGGTCTGGAATAAGTCTAGCTTGGTTTAGACTTATTTCAGGCCAAATAGTTTATTCAACAAAACTATTTCCAGTGAGGTTTTCGTATTTGACAATCAGTTGCTCACGCGTTTCGGGGTTATTCGCATCCAACGGAATACAATCTACCGGACAAACTTGCTGACATTGGGGTTCCTCGTAGTGGCCAACACATTCAGTACACTTGTCAGGATCAATTTCGTAAATTTCAACCCCTTGTGAAATTGCCTCATTCGGGCATTCGGGCTCACAAACATCACAATTAATACATTCGTCAGTGATAATAAGTGACATAACCTGATATCTCTCTATAAAACCGGGCCGCTATTGTACACCAGCATTATCAGATCACCAACGATCTGCATGCTATTTAAACCTCATGCGTTAACTTTGAAATCTTTTCGCCAATGCTTGGCTGACTTGAACTGGAACAAACTCGCTAACATCGCCACCTAAAGCAGCAATCTCGCGAACTAAAGTAGATGATATAAAAGAAAACTGTTCTGCAGGCGTAAGGAATAAACTTTCTAACTCGGGGGCCAAACGACGATTCATATTGGCTAATTGGAACTCGTACTCAAAGTCAGAGACCGCGCGTAACCCCCTCAATAACACGTTAGCGTTTTGCTTTTTCGCAAAATCGACTAACAACCCAGAAAACCCACAAGCCTCGACATTTTTCATGGGCGCAATCACTTGTCTCACAAGATCGACTCGCTCATCGACATCAAAAAGCGGGTTCTTGCCGCGGTTTGTCGCCACCGCTACGATGACTTTATCAAACAGTTTTGCCGCTCTTTCAATCAGGTCAAGATGACCGTTGGTTATCGGGTCGAAGGTTCCTGGGTATAAAATTATTTTTGGCATGTTGGGACCGTTTAACTGATTCAGTTTAACTTATCATATCAGCAATACGGACGAGATCTTCTGGCGGGTTCGCACCAAGCTCTTTTCCTAATTGCGTTGCTAGTTTAGCGACTATCCCATAAATGCTCAATTGTGGGTTTACGCCCAAACTCGTGGGAAACAATGAGCCATCCATCACCGACAGGTTTTCCAAGCCATTAACTCGCCCAGAACTGTCGCACACACTGTTGGAATTCTCTCCACCAAAGTGGCAACCTCCCATCACATGAGCGCTCATTACCTGAAACCTAGACGTAACAGTCGGCAGCGCTTTAATCGCTTTTTCAGCTTGCCGCCAACTGCCATAAAAGGATGCATCCATGTGAATTGGCAAAACACCTTTCGCGCCCGCGGCAAACTGAATTTCGGTCAATTTCAATAGTGAGTCTTTCAGTGCTCGCCACGTCATATCGCTAATTTGATAGTCTAATTGTGGATAACCATAACTGTCTAGACTGACTTCACCGCCAACACTTTCGCTGTTAAATCCATCCCGGATTAACGCCAAGCTCGCATGAAAATGGGCGAAGTCTTTCATTAGCTCAAAGTGCTTGTCGCCATGTTGGCGAAGCATTATCGCTGAAATAGTCGGATGCAAAGGAGGTGCTTCTAATTTATAACCCAACTCTCCGGCAACCCCGTCACGCCACAAAAACTCATCACTGTATACGCTTTGCGGTGCGCCTTGATAGGCATTCACCTTATCGGGCATTCGTCCGATACACGCTGAAACTGGATGCAAAAAGGTTCGCTTGCCGAGCGAAGAGCGACGATCAATTTGAGAGCTTCTGAGCAAAATGGCCGGTGAACCTATGGCACCGGCTGACAACACAATGTGCTTGGCGACGACTTTGGTGACCCTTTTTTGCTTTACTTGACCGTTTTTGTCCATGCTACTCAGCCATAAACCATCAATTTTGGCACCATTAACAATCAAGGATTCGACTCGTGCCCGCGAAAACAGCTGAGCGCCATTTTTAAGTGCTTCAGGTATACAACTCACCAACATCGACTGTTTCGCGTTAATCGGACATCCGGTACCACAATAGCCGAGGTTGGCGCAGCCGTTTACATTTCGACGAATAATTTGATGAGACCAACCGAGTGCGTCTAAACCATCCGCTAATTTCTGATTATTCGCGTTGGGTGGAACCTCCCAAGGGGCGATATTTAATCGCTGTTCCGCCCAGGCAAACCAGGGATCTAGCGCTTCTCTGTTAAATCCCTTTAAATTAAATTCTGATTGCCAATAATCGAGCGTCTGACTCGGGGTTCTGAAACTTGACGTCCAATTAACTGTCGTTGATCCTCCGACGCACCGCCCTTGCAGTATTTGAATAGACTTATCCAGAGTTTGCCGAGAAGCGACTTCTTGGTATAAGTCAGCGTAAGCCTCTTTTTCTCTCATCTTGAAATCAGCTGAGGTTCTCAAAGGACCCTCTTCAACAATCAACACCTTCAAGCCGCTGCGCGACAATATTTCCGCAGCGACACCGCCTCCTGCGCCGCTGCCAACCACCACCAAATCAACGGTGATTGATTGAGGGGGCGTTTGTTCCGAAAAATTCGTTGTGTTGGGGTATGAAATTGTCACTTTTGCACCAAAAAATAATTTACTCGATTACGAATAGGCTGATATTAAAGCTGTCGTCCATCAAAAAGGTGGCCCTGGGTAATCAATTGTCGGCCATGCGTCCGCTTCAGCATAGACTGCCCCTAGGATCGTTTTGTGTAATCCAACGTAGGCATCTTGCAGGAGTCCGATAGAATGCTCCCGAATTGAGTCTAGAAACTGATTAACTTGACTAACATCTGCCGCCTGCCAATTAACCCAAACTTGAGCAAGTATTAGTCGCCCAAACGAGTTGCTCAAACCATCTAGCAATTGCCTTAATTCGTCCTGTGTTCTCAGAGGGAGTAACATGATCGCCTTATCTATGTTTGCAATCGTTATGGCAACGCTTGGCTGCTGGGGAATACCACTAGTGAACACAGGGATCAGTACCGACAGAAGCACTTGATCATCCTTAGACAGGAATCCCAAATTTTCTGTCTCCGAGTAATCCAGTTGGTTTTGCTGATACATTTGCAGGGCAGCAACCCCGCCCAATGCAGCAACACTCGCTGCAAGCGTGTTTCTTATAAAGTGTCTTCTTTTCAAACTCGATGTCTCAGGGCAATATACTTATGTTGCGACTTGTTCATGCTGGTAGGACCAGAAACATCTCAGATTAAAACATTTATTCAAATTGCGCCAGGAATTGCGGTATTCTTTTTTCAAGATAATATTCAGCTCGCCAAGGCCAGTTACCTCCCACAAAACCAACATGGCCACCGTATTCGGCCAATTCAAAGTCGACTTTGTCAGATAAGTGCTCTTCTCGAGGTATAACATTTGTATTCATAAATGGATCATCTTTGGCGTGAATCACTAAGGTTGGGATCTTGATAGACTTGAGAAAGGGTTGGCTGGACGCTTTTTGATAATACTCTTCAGCACTCCCGAAACCGTGCAAGGGTGCGGTGATTTGATCGTCAAAAGCCCAAAAGTTGTTCAGTCTTTTGATTTCCTCTGGGCTCAGCGCGATCGCATCTTGATACTCCATTTTCTTGTAAAGCGCTTTAATTTTCAGCGTTTTGAGTAAGCGCCCTGAATAAAGGCGAGAAAACCCCTCGTCGATCGCTGTCGCGCACTCATCCAAAAGCAGAGGAACAGAGACCGCTACAGCCGCTTTTACTTGGTTGTTTGGATGATTTTCGCCGAGCCACTTGAGCAGAACATTTCCGCCGAGAGAAAAACCGACTAAATAATCAACCGTGATCGACTCATTTTCGAGCAACAGTAGAACATTTTGGAGATCATCACTCACGCCGCTGTGATAGCTTCTAAGTAAGCGGTTACTTTCGCCGCTACAACCTCTAAAATGCATAACCGCGACTTGTTTACCTTGGCCAATCAAACTATTTACAATGCCGCGCATGTAATGAGAGTCAACCGATCCCTCTAAGCCATGGAGCAGTAATACTGTCGGAGCGTTTGCTATCGCATAAAAGTCAACATCAATGAAATCCCCATCAGCAAGATCGAGGCGAATACGTCGCATCGACGGTTTTTTGGGGACTAACCGGAAAAGCGCGCCCCAAATCGTCTGTACATGCCTATTTTTTGCCCACCACGCTGGCTTAAATTGTGATTCAGTTAACACTCAAAACATCTCTGGCTGTGAAAAGATTACCGTTTATCAAATTATGCTCTTGTTCGTCAAAATATTTCCGATAAGAGCAAGATAGGCGTCTAAAATCTTTGCAAGTTGTCATTTTTCTCTGATTTTATCTCATTGAGCGTTCATCGACGAAAGATTTGAGAACCAGTTACTTGGCAATTGCTAGAATTTAGACTAACTTTGTTAGAGAACTTATTGTTTTTAGTGAGTTTTTATTTAAATTTTGATTGTAAATTGAGCTACGATTGGGTAGTCTCTTTTACAATACCTAGATATTAATCTAATAATCGTCAATAAAAACGCAGTGATTCCTGCTTGTCAGGTAATAGGAGACCTTGTGATGGATTGGTTACGAAAAGCATCCACACCGATTAAACAGCTTTATCTCACAGCCACCCTTGTAATGTTTGCAATGCTAACAGCATGCGGTAGTGGTGGGTTTGATGAGGATACCGGACCTACCGGCGATAGCGGTACTGGAGGTTCTCAAGAGCCGACCATTACTATCAGTTTGAGTCTTGTTTCTGCAGCATCCGGCCAGCCAACTCAAACAATCACCTCGTCTAACCCTGGAAGAGTGGTCGCCACCGTAACGGGGATCACCCAGCCAGTGATCGTGACTTTTTCTACGGATGTGGCTGCAATTCCAATCCCTACAGCGATCACCGATGGAAGCAATCAAGCGACGGTTGATATCCTGGCCGGTAGCTCACTAGGTGCAGGCACCGTTATCGCTACTGTAGACACAGGCGAGAACGCATCATTGGTTTATGCCGTTGGCGCAACGAATTTGCAAATGGGTAGCGGTTCACCCTTTCAAGAGGGCGTCGCGAATGTTGGCAATACACAAATTTCTGCGGGTGGTACAACAACGGTCAGCGTCACTATCGTTGATGAAACGGGGCAACCGTTTACCGATCCTGTTGATGTTAACTTCTCTTCCGCATGTACTAGCTCTCAACCAGCGACAGCAACATTAAGTTCTCCGATAACAACTGTTAACGGCGTAGCGTCAAGTACCTATTTAGCCCAAGGTTGTGTCGGTGATGATCCAATCAACGTAACCGCAAATGCAGGCGGGATCAACCTCTCTGCATCGGGCACGGTTAACGTCTTATCAGCTGATGTCGGTTCGATTGAGTTCGTATCTGCCACGCCAGAAAATATTGCAATCCTAGGTGCCGGCGGATTAGGTGGTTCCGAAAGTTCTACTGTAGTGTTTAGAGTCAGAGATACCAATGGCAACCCTGTCAACGGTCAGCTTGTGAATTATTCTCTTAACACAAATGTTGGTGGCATCGCTATTAATCCGACTTCAGCAACAACTAATTCTGAGGGCTTGGTGCAAACAGTCATCAATTCGGGTTCTGTAGCAACTACGGTCAGAGTCACAGCGTCGATCGACCAAAGCGACCCGCTAATCTCGACTCAATCAAGCAACTTGGTTGTTTCTACCGGTATTCCAGACCAAGACAGCTTCAGCTTATCAGCGAGTACAATTAATGTTGAAGGTTGGAATATTGATGGTAACACCACGACCGTTACAGCCAGGCTTTCAGACGCATTCAATAACCCAGTACCAGATGGCACAGCGGTTTCATTCACCACAGAAGGTGGTTCTATACAACCCTCTTGTACTACTCAAAATGGTGCTTGCTCGGTTACATGGACCAGCCAAAACCCAAGACCTGAAGGACAAACACTCGCAGAAAATGGCATCACGCCAACGGTTATTAATGGCATGGGGCAAAAATTCGGTGGGCGTGCAACAATCGTTGCCACAGCAATTGGAGAAGAGTCATTCCCAGATACTAACGGTAATGGACGCTTTGACGCTTCTGAAGTAACTGCTTTTGCCGGAACCAATATTAGTGGCGAGCCTTACGATTTAGATGAAGCTTTCGTCGATCATAACGAAGATGGGTTGTACAACCCTGCGCAAGCGGGTGGAGAAACCGGTGGAGAGCTGGAAACTTTTAGCGACTTCAATAATGACAGTTCATTTACCGTCGCTGATGGTTTATACAATGGTGTGCTGTGCTCAATCCCCGCGCATGCAGGCTGTTCGTCAAACCAATCACTTAATGTTCGCGCTTCGATTGTGCTGATCATGTCAGGAAGCAATGCCAACTTCACAATTAATAGCACAAATGACGCGACTGCAGATGCTGCATCCGATGATCCCAACGATCTTTCACTTGTCATTGATGGGCAAAACTCTGGCACAGTCACTGTGACAATCGCTGACCTGCATAATCAACCAATGCCAGCAGGCACAACCGTGACTTTTACTGCTACTCAAGGTTCTGTTCAAGGGTCAAGCGTATTTACATGGCCAAATGACAATAACAATGGCGGAAGAGCTTTCTCTGTTACAGTGAAAGGTAGTCAGCAACCTGGAAATGGTACTTTGATTATTGAGGTAGAAACACCAGGGGGACTGGTAACAACTAACTCTGCAATCAGTATCATTAACAATTAGAGTCGCTACTCATGAAAAAGGCCGCATTAAGCGGCCTTTTTTAATAGAGTCGGTTTTAATACGCCCTACCTATGATACTGCTCGCTCAACTCATGCACAGCATTTACATAAGCCTCAACATTGGCAGGGTCAATTGTTGGGTGGATTCCATGACCTAGATTGAAGACATGACCGCTACCTTTACCAAACTTTTCTAAAATATCTCCGACTTCTGCTCTGACTCTTTCAGGGTTTGAGTAAAGAACGCATGGATCCATATTGCCTTGAAGCGCAACTTTATCACCAATACGACGTTTCGCCTCGTCGATATCGATCGTCCAATCCAATCCAACACAATCAGCGCCAGTCGCCGCCATTTTTTCTAACCAACCCGCACCGCCTTTGGTAAAAATCGTAACCGGAATTTTCGTCCCTTCATATTCGCGATGTAACCCATCGATAATTTGTTGCATGTAATTTAGCGAGAAGTCTTGGTAGTTTTGAGTTGAAAGTACCCCACCCCAAGTGTCAAAAACCATCACCGCTTGTGCACCAGATTCGATCTGCGCATTTAAATATTCGGTCACAGACTTCGCTAGGGTATCAAGTAATTGATGCATAACTTGTGGCTGCTCAAAAAGCATTCCTTTTACTTTGCCAAAATTCTTGGTTGACCCCCCCTCAACCATATAGGTCGCTAAGGTCCATGGGCTGCCTGAAAAACCAATCAGAGGAACGTCACCATTAAGCGCTTTTCGGATGGTACTGACAGCATCAGTCACATATTTCAGCTTATCGAAAGTATCGGGTACAAACAGATTATCAACATCGGCTTTCGTCGCAATGACTTTTTCGAAGGCTGGACCTTCACCCGTCTTAAAATGAAGGCCTAATCCCATTGCATCGGGGATTGTCAGAATATCAGAGAATAGAATCGCAGCATCCAATGCATAACGTCTTAACGGCTGCAATGTCACTTCACACGCTAATTCGGGGTTGGTGCACAAAGCCATAAAGCTTCCAGCTTGAGCACGAATTTCTCGATATTCAGGTAAATATCGACCCGCTTGGCGCATCATCCAAACAGGAGTTTTATCAACCGGCTGGGAAAGAGCCGCTCTGATATATCGGTCATTTTTTAACATAAGAAAGCCTTCATAGAATTAACGCGCGCAATTTTAACCTAGTCACCGCTAGATTAAAATGATCGGTCGCAAAGGCTTTACTGAGGAATGGTGTTGATTTCTTGTTTTATCGCGTTTATTGACTTAATCCAGGGCTTTCCAGGATAGTTTCTTTGGCCATAGATTACTCGCGCGTTATCTGCGTCGGTTCGACTATTAAATTGGCCCGAGACAACCAAAAATAAATACTTGCCACCTTGCAGCCGTCTAAAAATCAGCATCTGTGATGCCAATGGATGTGAGTCCCTGAACTGCTCTGCGGCTTGCAGGTTGCTCACGCCAACCCATTGCAATGTATGCTGAGAGTCCAGATAGGTCAGTAGCTTTCGTTCATCAGCTGTTAGCTGTGCCTTCCCAGTCTCACTACTTTGATTAGAATTGATATTGTCCGCTGGACTTTCTATCTCATTAGTCTCAGTCCTAGGCGGCTCTGACGATTCTCGAGTTTGAGATTTAGATGGCTCATTCTTGCTATCTGTTTCTTGCTGGCTCTCTGCTACCCTAATATCCGTTGTATCGTTTTTATCAAGGCTCTCCTCCACTCTATTTTTAGTTTGAGAACTAACCTTATCGATTTGCGGTTCTTTTTTCGCTTCTAATGTCGTGGTTGCGGTTTCATTTTGCGCTTCATTTCCTTGATTCTCATTTTCTTGATTTTCACTTTCCTGATTTTCACTTTCCTGATTCATACGAGAGGACTGGTTTGAATTTAATGATTCTCCAGTATTTCCACTAGTCGAGTCAGAGACCTGGGTTAAGTCCGAGCGGTTTTCAGGGAGTGAGAGCACTTCTTGAGAGCGAGGATCTGATATTGTATTTTCTTGAGGAGCGATGAACTCGTTGATGTCATCTTGATAAATTAAAACGCCGGCCAACAAAAGCGCTAGCATTAAATAGGTTACTCCCATCAAGTATTTTTTAGATACCGTATTTTCTTCCAGTTTTGGTGCGGGTTTATTGGTTTCTGCTAGCCAGCGGTTTAACTGATAATTAAGATCGCCAGGATTGCCTTTACTGAGTTGCCATAAGTAATCAAGCTTCTGCTCGTCATACAGTGCATCAACGGTCCCTTCGTCGATAGACTGGAAGTCAGCAATCAGCGCTTTAGTCTCGTTTTTTTTGATCGGCTCTAATTCGAATACAACACAAATATTCGGGTTGTTGACGAGCGTACTCGTTTCGTTGAGCTTTTTCGCCAGCCGAGCATCACCCGCAAGCACCACGAAAATTTTAACCGCTTTTGAGCTCAACTGCTCGGCAACCAACATCATTAAAAATTCGAGGCAAGTATTGGGTAGAAGCTGAGCATTATCGACAGTCAAAAGAACACGACGATCAAAACGGTTTGCAACTCTGTCGATAAGGTTATCGGCTTCGTTCCAGCTTAAGTCTAACTGTAAGCCAATCGACTTTTCGAGTTGAGCAACGCTCATCTCGTCAGCAGCTTCAATCTGAGAGACCTCGGTTTGCCCTTGCATTCGCTGATTCAACTGCTCAAGAAAGAAGCTTTTCCCTGTACCCTCTTCACCAATAACAACTGTGCAAAGGTCCGCATATAGCACCTGATTTTCAAGTGAGTCTAACAGCTGACTCTTGTGTAAACTTACATAGCTCAATGTCGTCTACCTTTTTTGATCTTATTTAATCAAGCTGTTTGCTAATTGCCAACGCTACTGGCTTAGAATCCTTTTCCTCTGAAATGATGCAGTGGTTATCTTTTGGTAAAACCAACCTGAAACTGTCTGACAAATTTTTCTTATCAAGGCGCATAGCATTAATTAGTTCGTCGACACTCAGTGGTAAAGAGGTCTTACTGGGTAACTTTAACTTTTCAATTAATTGAAGATAAAGCGCTCGACGTTCTTCTGATACGAGCCCTCTGTCCGCAGATAAATTTAACGCCATTGCGATACCGATTGCAACTGCTTCACCATGAAGGTATTGCTTATATTCGGTTACTTTTTCGACCGCGTGCCCAAAAGTATGTCCAAGATTAAGTAAGGCTCGTTGTCCTTGTTCTCTTTCATCGGCTGCAACAACTTCCGCTTTCATTAAACAGCTGTAATAAACAATGTCACTAAGAACGTTTTTATCTCTTGCCAAAATAGCGGAAATATCATCTTGTAGACTCGAAAGAATTTCTTTGGAACCCAACATGGCGTATTTCAGCACTTCTGCAAATCCAGAATAATATTCTCGATCCGGAAGCGTATCCAATGTCGCGGTATCAATTATTACCGCTTTGGGCTGGTAAAAAGCGCCTATCATATTCTTACCAAGTGGGTGGTTGACTCCGGTCTTTCCACCAACGGACGAATCGACTTGAGCTAACAAACTCGTTGGTACCTGGATAAAACCCATCCCTCGCTGATAGCTAGCAGCAACAAACCCTCCAAGATCACCGATTACACCGCCACCAAGCGTTATCAAGGTATCATTGCGGCGAAACTGATTTTCAATCAAAAAGTCCAAAACTTTTTGATAGCTCTCTAGGTTTTTGTATATTTCTCCGTCGGGTAAAGCCAAAGAGTAAACTTTCAAATGCTTAAGTGACTCACTAAGCATTGCGAGATAAATTGGCGCGACAGTTTGATTTGATAGTATGAGGACTTTGTCACCGCGACAATATTGACTCAATAAGTCGCGGTTGGTTAAAAGTCCTTCATTAATGTAAATATTGTAGCTGCGCTCGGCGAGATCTAATTCAAGGGTGCGCATTCAGCTCGTTAGCCTTCTTGGATCTGCGATATAATTTTATTGGCTACCGACTTAATAGAGTTCTCATTCGTTGCGACAACGACATCAGCAATCTCCCGATACAACTGATCTCGTTTCTCGTTGAGTGCAATTAAAGTCGCTTCAGGATCTTCGTTTTGTAGGAGCGGTCTGCGTTTATCTCGTCGCGTTCTCTCAACCTGTTGCTCAATCGAAGTCTCCAAATAAACAACTATTCCCCTACCCGCTAAAAAAGTTCTATTTTCAGGCTCGGTGATCGCACCTCCGCCTGTCGCAAGTACAATACCTTGTTTTTGGGTGAGCTCTTCGATAACGCTCTTTTCACGTTTTCGAAAGCCTTCTTCACCTTCTATATCGAATATCCAATCAATTGGCGCACCGGTACGTGCTTCAATTTCTTGATCGGAATCGATAAATTCTAGGTGCAAAGTCTGAGCTAGTTGCTTACCAATAGTTGTTTTTCCGGCGCCCATCGGCCCAACAAGGAAAACGTTTCTTTTACCTTTCATCATAATTAAATACTAATAATTTCCCCATGGAGAAACGCAAGAACCCGCCTTGAAGCGGGTCTTGCCACTTTATTTAAGATGATTTCGTCACTAATTGATTGATTCTTTGACAATCTTTGGTGTAACGAACATCAAGAGTTCTTGTTTGGCGGAGGTTTCAAGCGTAGAGCGGAAAAGGGCACCAACTCCTGGTAAATCACCGAGGAAAGGTACTTTCGAAACGTCTCTATTGGTTCGCTGTTGATAAACACCACCAAGCACGACAGTTTCACCATTTTCTACTAATACCTGAGTACCAACTTCACGGGTATTGATAGCAGGTCCGATATCAAGGATATTTTCACCTCGAGTATCTTGGTTAACTGTCAGATCTAGGATTATACGATCATCTGGAGTGATTTGTGGAGTCACCTTGAGACTTAATACCGCTTTTCTCCATGTAACGGTCGTATTACCAGCGCTACTTGCCGTCAAATAGGGTATTTCTTCACCAGATTCGATATAGGCTTCTTTTTGATTGGCGGTAATAACTCTCGGCGAAGCAATTACTTCCCCTCGGTTTTCGCTCTCTAACGCGGATAATTCTAAGTCAAGAATGGTACCTTCTGCCAACCTAGCTACGGTCATACCGATGCTACCGGCTGGGTTCGAAACAGGAAGATCCACAGCAAAGGTTCTATTGGCTGGGTTATTGTTGAAATACACGCCGTCAGAACCAGCTGCCGAGCCACTTAATGCGCCATCACTTCCTCTGTCAGTGATACCAACTCTAACACCCAGCTCTTCTTCAAAGCCGTTGTCCGCTACGACAACACGAGATTCGATAAGTACTTGTCTAACTGGTACGTCCAAGCGTCTTACCATGGCTATAATTTGATCTAATTTCTTGGCTGTATCTTGGATAAGCAAATGATTGGTTCTTTCGTCAACCGCAACACTACCTCTCGCTGAAAGATAATTCGCTCCTTTGGTCATAATCAGTTCCGCAAGTGACTCTGCTTTTGCGTAATTGACTTGAATAAATTCTGATCGAAGCGGTGCAAGTTGTTCGATTTGCTTATTCGTTTGTAACTCTAAGGTTTCTCTTGCTGCAATCTCTTCCGCAGGGGCAACGAGCATTACATTACCGTTTGTGCGTTTAGCCAGACCTTTGGTTTTCAATACGATATCAAGCGCTTGATCCCAAGGAACGGTCTGTAACCTCAAAGTAATTGAGCCCGATACGGTATCACTGGTTACCAAGTTTAGTTCAGAAAATTCAGCAATGATTGCCAATACAGCGCGAACGGGGATGTCTTGGAAATTCAAAGACAATCTCTCTCCAGTAAACTGAGGCTCTTCTAATTTCTTGCGCTCAACTTCTTCCGGGGTTAGCGGCTTGAGTTCAATAACATAAGTGTTGTCAGCCTGGTAAGCTAAATATTCAAATTCATCCGAAGTCTCTACCGCGATTCGAACATTATTACCTACTCGACTGGTTGAGATGAGCTTGGCTGGCGTCGCAAAATCAATTACATCAAGTTTACGAATAAAGTCGCTGGATATATCGGCGTTGATAAAGTCGGCCAGTATTGTTCTACCCTCTTGTCTTAAATCTATTCCAATATTGGAATTGTTTAAGCCAACAACTATTCGGCCTTCACCTTGTTCGCCGCGTCTGAAATCTATTCCGCTAATGTCTTCGGCGCTGCGCTGAGCGCTTGCTGCTGACGCAGAGGCGGCTTCGCCTGAATTATCTGCCACTGCTTGAGAACTGTTAAATCCGGTATTAGCAACCGATTGATCCGTGTAACCAACGGTCATAACAAGATCATTCCCTTCTACTCGAGTCGAGTAAGGTACCATTTCAACCAAATTAACCACCAAACGAGTTCTGCCGCCTGCTTCCACTGCCGTTACACTTCTTGTAACGCCGATACCGATGCTGTGGGTCTTGCGTTTTAATGCACTCGATACTCCATCGAAATCCATCCAGATTCGAGCCGGGTTCTCTGTGGTGATTTCTTTATAGGCCGGTGGAGGTGCATCCATTTTTACCCGAATCATCACTCGGTCACCAGGCATAACGTTGAAGTCAATGTCTTGAATCTCGACTGCACTGGACGCCATTGGGAATAGCACAGCTACAAGCACGAGAAGTTTTCTTAAATGGCGAATAAACATAGCTCCTGCCCCTCGAATTTGTTTATTTTTAATCTTGCTTGGATAACTCATATTAACTCCTAAAGCTCGCCTTATTGGGCCAGCGCCATGTATACCGTGCGTTGTTCCCAACAACCTTTGCTATCCGGTACTAAGGTCGTAATTTCAATTTGTTGCTCTTCAATTTTCATGATCTGGCCGTGATTGATACCCAGATAGTTACCAACTGTAACGTGAAAAACATTGTCTTTCGCAGGACCAGCGGTCATTCTGACCAGTCCCCATTGCTTCTGGTTGTTATTAACGATACCAACCATTTCCATCGAATCTAGCGAGTACCTTTCTAAGTCCTCTTTTCTACGAGATGTATCAGGACGGATGGATTCATCACAACCGTCAACCAAAGCTTGCAATTGCGACTCTAATTCTGGCTCTAATTCTGAAAAAGGACTTTTCAAATGCGCCGATTGATAATCATGCGGCTTGTACTCTTTTACTTCCGGCATTGGCTTGATTCGACCGGGCGGTTTTGCCTTAATTGTATCGACCCATGCCCGCAGATCATTGGTATTCCCGCCACAAGCACTCAATCCTGCTACGCCAAGCGCTACTATGGCACAGCGCAGGAAAAACGAACGAGATCTAGGATTTTTTAATAACATATTATTCCTCTCCTGAATCCGAACGATAAGTCTTCGCAGTCACTTCCATTACCAACATTTTCTCTCCAGGAGAACTCGGTACTTCGCCATCGCCGATAGTGATTACAAAATCATGTAGGGTGACGATCCGAGGCGAGCGAGACACTCTACTGATAAAATCCGCGAGCTGATGGTAACCACCGCGCACTGTCAACTTCATTGGCTTTTCTGAATAAAACTCTGAATCTTGTTCATCTAAAAAGCTGACATCTTCAAGTTCACACCCGGCACCCGTCGCTGCGTAGGAAAACTCGTCGACCAACGCGGGTAACTCGTCTGATTTGGGTAACTGCTGCAATAAAGTGGTAAAACTGTCTTGGATGGTTTTCATTTGACGCTTATAAGCATCAAGATTAACTGCCTTAGACTGTTTAGTTTCAAACTCTTTCTTTAAATCGAATTCTTTTCTTTCAATGCTAACCAGAAGATCAGTTTGCGAACCAATGAATAAGTAATAGGCTAGCCCCACAACCAGTGAGAAAACGAGCGCCGCAACAGCACCTTTCGCAGCATTTGGCCACGATCCCATGTTGTTAAAATCAATGTCACTTATATCGAGGTTATTTAAATCATTTAAATCCATTATTCTTGTACCTCACCTTCCACTGTTGGTGAGCTGATTTTAGTACGCAGTAAGAAATTCTTTCTATTCGCACCAGAATCCTTGTCACCACTGATGGTCTCTAGAGGCCCCAAACGAAGCCACTTAGAAGTCGATATATTACGCATGAATTTCGAAATTCTCGGGCTTGACTCCGCAACACCATTAAATATCAAATCATCGCCTTTTCTCTCTACCGACGCGAGATTGACGCCCTCAGGCATATTCATGACAATTTCATCAAAAACATGAACAATTTGCGGTCGGCTTTTTTGCAAATCCTGAATAAGGTTCATTCGTTCAACGAGTTGTTGTCGCTCGTTCTCTAAAGTTTCGATTTCTTTTATCTTTGAATCCAGCTTTTGGATCTCTGATTGGAGGAATTTGTTTCTCGCTCTTTGGTTATCAAGCTCGCTATCGTAGTACGTATAAATAGTCCAAGAAACCACAACACCGAGTATCGCGACCAAGCCTAATACGCTGAGAAACTGTCTTTGCTTTTCTTGGCGGAGTTCCTCGCGCCAAGGCAGTAAGTTGATATTAGCCATTAATCAAAACTCCTTAATGCCAGGCCACAACAAATTACCAGTGACGGCGCATCTAAACTGAGTGCTTGGGCATTTACCTTCGACGACAATGACATATCTGCAAAAGGATTAGCGATTGACGCCGTAGTCCCAAGTCGTTCCTCTATCATTTCTTCGAGTCCATCGATAATTGAACACCCGCCCGCTAATACAATGTGGTCGACCTCGCCATACTGACTCGATCCGTAGAAAAACTGTAGTGAACGACTGACCTGCTGAATAATCGCTTCTTTGAAAGGCTCTAATACTTCTGGCTCGTAATCATCAGGCAGTCCGCCCTGTTTCTTGGCCATACCGGCTTCTTCGAAGGATAAGCCGTATCGTCGCTGGATTTCCTCGGTCAACTGGGAGCCACCAAAGGTTTGTTCGCGGGTATATATGGTATTGAAATCTTCCATAACGCTGAGACTTGTATTGGTCGCGCCAATGTCGGCAACCGCGATAATTTGGCCTTCGCCTTGGTCAGGTAATTGATTAGCTAATAACTTGAATGAACGCTCGATTGCATAAGCTTCGACATCGACAACTTTTGCGGTTAACCCTGCTAGCTCTAATGCATCAACACGACTGTATACATTTTCAGAACGAGACGCAGCTAATAACACATCAACTTTGTCAGGGACTTTTTCGGACTCTCCGATTACCTGAAAGTCGAGAGCAACCTCTTCTAGCGGATAGGGGATATATTGGTCAGCTTCCACTTCAATTTGGTTCTCCATATCATCTTCACTCAAACCTTTATCCATTTGGATGGTTTTGGTAATGACAGAAGATCCAGCTACCGCAACAGCGGCATGTTTAATACTGGTGCCTGAACGGCTAATCACTCTCTTGAGTGCTTCGCAAATAACTTCGGGATCTCGGATATCCCTGTCTGCCATCGCATCTTGAGGCAAGGGTTCTACGGCATAGCTTTCAACCCGATAGCGTGAACCGACCTTTCCCAGTTCGATCAATTTACATGCGGTTGAGCTGATATCTATGCCTACCAGAGCGGTCTTTTTTGTGCCGAATAGATTAGCCAGCATAATTCTAATTTTCCTATCTGTTTTATCCAGTTACAGGCGATAACTGCGTTTTCACTTTAAATAATAGCCCTAACTATAAGAAATTTCACCTATTTTTTCTTTTTATTGTGTCCAATTTCGCTATATTTAGGCCCTTTGTCAAGGGACCGAGGCCGATAATATGGGCCAATTGGAGGACTCTTTATACATTCGGGTGCGCAATTATCGCTCAAGATGCATATTCAATTGCGTGACGAATACCCAAGTTTTAGGCGAAATCTTCCACAAAAACTCAGATAAGCGGTTAAAGCAGAGAACAAATCCCGATATACTTTGTCGATATACTACGGGCAATTATTTTTATAGATTCAGGTATGAAGTTTCTCTCTGCAATCACTCCGAAATTTCTCTATTTTGCGACTTTGTTCACAGTTACCTCATCGATGGGGTTTGTTGCACTCTATTTAGCGGTGGGACCGGGACTTCCAGAAGTCGACTCTATCCGTCAAATAAGATTACAAACGCCGATGAGTATCTACGCAAAAGATGGTCAACTTATCGATGAGTTTGGCGATCGACGTCGCATACCTATTACTTTAGACCAAGTTCCTAAAGATTTCATAAATGCCTTGCTTGCCACTGAAGACCAGCGATTCTACGAGCACTCTGGCGTTGACCTACTCGGCGTGATGCGCGCATTTCTCAATCTGGCGGTTACCCAAACCAAAAGCCAGGGGGCCAGTACTATCACTATGCTCGTTGCCAGAAACTACTATCTATCTCGGGAAAAACGTTTCTCTCGAAAATTCACCGAAATGTTCTTAGCCTGGAAAATTGAATCTGAACTGTCGAAAAATGAAATATTAGAACTGTTTCTTAATAAAATTCCTTTCGGTCACAGAGCTTACGGTCTTGGCGCTGCTTCCCAAGTCTATTACGGCACTACGCTGGACAACTTGTCGATCGCACAGTTGGCAACCCTCGCTGGTATCCCGAAAGGTCAATCCGTCTATAACCCAATTTCTTATCCAGAGCGAGCTTTGTCTCGTCGCAGTCATGTGCTCGGGCGTATGCTTGCAGAAAACCACATTGACCAAGCTCAATACGAGCAATCAATGGCAGAGCCCATTGAAACGAGTAAGCATGGTGCAAGTAAAACCGTCGAAGCACCTTACTTAGCCGAGATGGTTCGCCAATATGTTATCGACAAATATGGTCGGGAAAGTGCTTATAATGATGGTCTCAAGATCTACACGACACTCGACCCAAAACTTCAACAGTTTGCCAGTGATGCGCTGGTGCTCGGCCTCGAAGAATATGATCGTCGCCACGGCTACCGCGGGCCAGAACAACAAATTAGCCTCGCACCGAATACCCCACGAGAAGAACTTAATGATATCGTCAATGACTTGCCAGTTATTGGTAAGTTACTACCGGCCCTTGTTCTTGAAGTTAATGCTGAAGTTGCAACTATCCTCTTAAAAAATGACGTCACCAGTCAATTAGATTTAGACGCAGTCAAATGGGCGAGAAAATATGTCGATGAAAACCATTTAGGAAAGAAGGTCACCGAGGTTACCCAAGTTTTAACGCCGGGTGATGTAATTAGGGTACGCCAACAAAGTCGTTCAGATCTCGTGGATAGCTATGAGCTAGCGCAAATACCTGATGTGAGTGGTGGCTTTGTATCGCTTAAGCCAGACAATGGCGCTATCGAGGTGTTAGTTGGCGGTTATGACTTTTCTCTCAATCAATATAATATGGTCACTCAGGCGCGTCGCCAACCCGGTAGTAATATTAAACCCTTTGTATATGCGGCGGCATTTGACAAAGAATATACGCCCGCTTCAATGATTAATGACATGCCTATCGTTGAAGCTGATATTACGGCTGAAAACTTCTGGCGTCCAAAAAACGATAGCGATAATTATGCCGGGCCCACCAGTCTCCGCACCGCACTTCGGCGCTCAAAAAACACCGTTTCTGTTCGCCTGATCAGAGAAATAGGCCCACGCTATACTAAACGCTATTTAGAAAACTTAGGTTTCCCTGGTGAACATATGCAGCCTTATCTGTCACTCGCACTGGGGTCTCCAAACTTCACACCGCTTGAAGTCGTCAAAGGCTATGCAACCCTCGCCAATGGAGGTTATAAAGTAGAGCCATGGTTTGTTGAAAGAATCGAGTCATCGGAAGGGAGAATCATCTTTCAGCATCAACCCTTAACAGTCTGCCAAGTCTGTGAGGCAGTTATCGCAGAACAAAAAGCGAAAAAAGAGGCCAATTTACAAGATCTCATTGTCGATGCTTCTCTGAAAAGTGAAAACCAAGCCCAGTCCTTTGAGCTTGTGGCTGATTCATCACAAATGGCAGACCAAGAAACAGAAACAAATACCGATGAAATATTGAATGAGTTTTCTGGGTTACCACTGATGCCTTTCCCCGAAAACCAGGTTGCGCCGAGAGTGATTGAGAAGCGCAATCATTACTTAGTGGATAATATCTTAAAGGATGTGATTCATCGTGGCACAGCGACCCGTACGCTCACTCGAAATAAAAGCCCGCTACTCAAACGCAATGATCTTGCAGGAAAAACCGGCACGACAAATGACGCGAAAGATGCCTGGTTCAGTGGTTACAATCTCAGTCATGTCGCCACTGCTTGGGTTGGATTTGATGATCACTCTAAAAAACTGGGTGTTAGAGAATTTGGCGGGATTGCTGCTTTACCAATTTGGCAACGATTTATGGAGTCAGCAGTAAAAGGTCACCCGCAAAACAATTTCCAACGACCTGAAGGTATTATCACCGCAAGAATTGATCCGTCAAATGGTAAGCTCGCTACTAGTCTCACACAAAATCCGATATTCGAACTATTTAGAGAAGAGTTTGTGCCAACGGAATACGCAGAAAAGCCGATCCAAGATATTTTCAATAATGACAAAGAAACGGTTGAAGACGAAGAAATATTTTAGCTTCAACCTAGCGAGCGACGTCTATCAATGAGGGTCGGTCCAACTTTAATTTCGACCTGACTAGAGATAATTGGGTACTCGTTAATATTAGCGAGTACCGTAAATAACCATTGTTTTCCCTTTCACAGAGATGTGTTCTTGTTCTTCGAGCACCTTAAGTACTCGACCGACCATTTCTCTAGAGCAGCCAACAATTCGGCCCAACTCTTGGCGGGTGACTTTGATTTGCATGCCATCAGGGTGTGTCATCGCATCGGGCTCTTTCGCTAAATCAAGCAATGCCCGCGCTACTCTTCCTGTAACATCCATAAAAGCTAAGTCTCCCACTTTGCGACTGGTTTTTCTTAGCCTTAAAGCCATTTGCTCGGCAAGTTTAAACATAATGTCTGGTTGCTCTTTAACCAGGGCTTGAAAACGCGCATAACTGATTTCTGCGACATCGGTTTCCGTTTTTGCTCTTACCCAAGCGCTTCGATCACTCAAACTATCGAATAAACCCATTTCTCCAAAAAAGTCACCAGAATTGAGATAGGCCAAAACAAGTTCGCGGCCATCATCATCTTCTATCAACACGCTGACAGAACCTTTGATTAAAAAGTACAAGGTCTCCGGTTTATCACCAGCGAAAATGATCGTAGTCTTGGGTGCATAGCGACGCTTGTGACACTGTGCAACAAACCAATCCAAAGTCGGATCGCTTTTTATATTATGAGGTAGTGCAAGGGGCTCTTTAATCAATGCCATTTTGATTTCCGGTTTGTACTTGAAGACGCTCACTTCAGCAACAGCGCAATCTTAATATTAGCAGCTTTTAAGAATGTTTCGGCTACTTATTTTTATTTAACGCCAATCAGGAATTCTCCTAAAGCGATAATACCTCTGTCAAGAGAGGCATTCAACCTGCTTTTTTACTCGCTTGTAGTTGAATTTACTATATTTAAATCAGTATCTTAGCTTATATCAGTTTTTTTTAAATTATTTGCGTGAATATTACTGCATTTTCGTACGAGAACGAGTAACCTTGCGAAAAAATTGTATCCTTTATCTCTGCGGGAGAATTTAATGAAAATCACCACCAAATGGCAACAAGACCTCACATTTGTGGCCTCTAACGAAGCAGGTCAATCGATTACCATAGACGGTGACGGAAAAGCCCCATCACCGATGCATTTAATTGCTATGGGTGTTGCTGGCTGTTCATCAATTGATGTTGTTATGATTCTAAAGAAAGCTCGGCAAGAGATTACTGATTGTACTTGTGAGGTAGATGCAGACAGAGCAGAGGATGCACCACGAGTGTTTACTAAAATGCATGCTCACTACAAAGTCACCGGCAAAAACTTAAAAGCGTCTCAAGTTAAGAGAGCTTGTGACTTATCTATGGAGAAATATTGCTCTGCTTCTTTGATGCTCAAAAAAGCTGTCGAAATCACGCATAGTTTTGAAATTATAGAGGCCGACTAACCGATTAAAAATCGCCCCAATAAAAAAGGCGCTCTTTGCGCCTTTTTTATTGTTTTTTCAATCAGCAATCTTATTTCTAATTTCTTCTACCGTGTTATGACGAACATCTTCGCCTTTGACTAGATAAAGGATGTACTCACAAATATTTTTCGTGTGATCACCAATTCTTTCTAATGCTCGAGCACACCAAGAGATCCTTAATGCGTTTTTAATTTCTCTCGGATCTTCCATCATTTTAGTAATCAATAGGCGCGAGATATTATCAAACTCTTCATCAATCACTTTGTCATTTTTAATGATTTCAAAGGCCGTTTCTGCATCAAGACGCGCGTAAGCAGTTAATGCTTTATTGAGCGTTTCATTAACATGCTCACCTAAATGTCTTAATTCAACAAATTGACGAGCGCTTTTTCCATCGTCCGATAATTTAGCCGCATTTTTGCCAAGCTTAACCGCTTCATCGCCAATTCTTTCTAGATCAGTAATGGTTTTGATGATGCTCACCATTAATCTCAAATCACTCGCTGCAGGCTGTCGCCGAGCTAATATTTGGGTACAAGTTTCGTCAATTTGAATTTCCAAAGCATTGACCGCATCATCTTCCTCAACGATTTTTTTCGCTAATTCTTGATCAGCAGCTAACAAAGCTTTTAGACCGCTTCGCACCTGCTGCTCGACTAAGCCGCCCATTTTCATTACTAAGTTACGAACTTCTTCTAGCTCTTCGTTAAAACGCTTTGAAATGTGTTGACCTAAATGTAAATCATTTTCCATTTTTATCTCCCTATCCAAATCGACCAGTAATGTAGTTTTCTGTCAATTCATGAGTTGGGTTAGTAAATATCTGCTCTGTTTTACCCATCTCAACCAAGTGTCCCATATGGAAATATGCTGTTGCTTGAGAAACACGCGCTGCTTGTTGCATTGAGTGAGTAACAATGGCAATCGTATACTTTTCTTTAAGCTCATCAATCAGCTCTTCAATAACTGCAGTTGCAATCGGGTCCAAAGCTGAAGCTGGTTCATCCATTAAAATCACTTCTGGACTTACCGCAATCGTTCTGGCGATACATAATCTTTGCTGTTGACCACCCGATAACCCCGTTCCAGGAGCATCTAAGCGATCTTTTACTTCGCCAAACAGACCGGCTTTTTGCAAACTAGACACCACTATCTCATCAAGCTCCGCTCGGTTGGCGGCTAAGCCATGGATTCTTGGACCATAAGCGACATTATCGTAGATTGATTTTGGAAACGGGTTAGGTTTCTGGAATACCATTCCAACTCTGGCTCGCAACAAAACCGGATCAAGCTTCTTTGCATAGATATCTTGTTCCTCTAACTTCAGCTCACCTTCCACGCGACAAATCGGAATCGTGTCATTCATTCTATTGAGGCAGCGCAAAAAGGTCGACTTACCGCAACCGGAAGGCCCAATAAGTGCAGTCACTTGGTTTCGTGCCAAGTCGAGGCTTACATTTTTGATGGCTTGCTTATCACCATAGAATACATTGACATTACGCATCGACATCTTTGCATCTTCTGCGGTTGTTGTTCCTACTGTACCTTCAATGACAATGTCATCTGAAGTCAATGCTTCTGTTATAGAAAGATCACTCATAGCTAATCCTACCAACGCTTCTCAAATTTCTTGCGCATAAATGCGGCGAATGAATTCATGATTAACAAGAATCCAAGTAATACTAAAATTGCAGCAGATGTTTTTGCAACAAATGCCCTCTCCGGACTATCTGCCCATAAATAAATTTGTACAGGCATTACGGTTGCTGGATCGGTGATGCCGCCAGGAACATCAACAATAAAGGCTACCATACCAATCATTAATAGTGGTGCTGTTTCACCGAGTGCTTGCGCCATTCCTATGATGGTACCAGTAATAATACCGGGCATAGCGAGTGGCAAAACGTGCGAAAATGCCACCTGCATCCGTGATGCACCGAGTCCCATCGCCGCCTCTCTAATCGACGGCGGAACGGCTTTAATCGACGCTCTACTGGCGATAATAATGGTTGGCAGTGTCATCAAAGTTAACACTATACCACCGACAAGCGGCGTCGATCGTGGTAGCCCGAAGATATTAATAATTACTGCAAGGCCTAATAGACCAAATACGATGGATGGCACTGCTGCTAGATTATTAATATTGACTTCAATAAAGTCTGTCCAGCGATTTTTTGGTGCGAACTCTTCAAGATAGAGGGCAGCGGCAACTCCAAGCGGGAATGACAATACAAGCGTTACCAGCATCGTATAAAAAGTACCGGTTAGTGCCCCTTTAACACCAGCAGACTCAGGTTCTCGAGAGTCGCCTAAGGAGAAAAACTCGGAATTCCAGCGACTCTCGATGAGTTCACTATCGACCCACTTTTTAATCCAAGTCGCTTGTTTTTCACTGATTCTGATCCCTGGCTCACCGACAACCACATCATCTTTTAAATAGCTATCAACATCGTCATCAACTTTTACCCAGACAGTCACTTTCTTGCCTAAGTCAGCAGGATTAGCGACAAGATGGTTTCTAATCTCGAACTCTGCACTACTACTGATTAATCCAAATAAGCTTCGCTTATCTCTTCGGCCGGACACTTCCGGCATCATTTCAAAAATAGCGCTTCGTAAGACCGTTCTGTAATCGCCCTTAGGTAACCGGGTTAAATCCAATCCGTCGATTCCCAACAAATCCGGCTGAAAATCAACTTCAATAGCAATCCAGTTTTGTTTAAAAGCCGGCGTCGCCTTGGTAATAATGTCCGTGATTAAAAGAAACACGAGCAAGAAACCGAAGCCAATTGCGGTGGCTCCTGCTGCACGAAAGACTTTTTCTTTACGATGCCGCTTCTTCAGGCTATTGATTACTTTTTGAGTACTATCTGACATTTTAACGTCTCAGTTCGATTAATTGGTTTAGTCATATTGTTCGCGATACTTGCGAACGACTTTTAATGCCGCAACATTAAGTGCCAGCGTAGTAACAAACAACATTAGCCCCAGCGCAAAGGCCGCTAATGTTTTTGGCGTATTAAATTCTTGGTCACCGGTAAGCAGTTTTACGATTTGCACAGTTACCGTTGTAACAGAATCCAACGGGTTTGCCGTTAAGTTCGCTGCCATACCGGCAGCCATAACGACAATCATTGTCTCGCCGACAGCACGAGAGACTGCGAGTAAAAAGGCACCAACAATACCAGGCAGTGCTGCTGGCAATAAAACTTGTTTAATCGTTTCCGATTGAGTGGCTCCCATTCCCAGAGACCCCTCTTTCAACGCGGTAGGTACAGCGTTTATCGCATCGTCCGAAAGTGATGATACAAACGGAATGATCATCACGCCCATCACTAAACCAGCGGCAAGCGCACTTTCCGAAGCAACACTCAAACCGAGCGCTTCACCCGTGTCACGTATGAAGGGTGCAACAGTTAATGCGGCGAAGAACCCGTAGACAACCGTAGGAATACCTGCTAACACTTCAAGCATAGGCTTCGCATACGAGCGAAGTCTCTCAGACGCATATTGTGATAGATAAATTGCGGTCATTAAACCAACAGGGACGGCCATGCACATTGCAATAATGGTGATTAAAATGGTTCCGGCGAACAGCGGTACCGCGCCAAATGCACCCGATGACCCTACTTGGTCGGCTCGAAGGGCCATTTGCGGACTCCACTCGAGGCCAAACAAAAATTCCCAAGGCGGCACCGAACTAAAAAACTGGATTGACTCGAACAATACCGACATAACAATACCGACCGTTGTGAGGATTGCTATGATTGAGCAAGCGAGCAAGACTCGCATAATAATTTTTTCAAGATAAACTCTTGCTCTAAAATCAACCGCAAACCGGCTAATAATAAAAGCAACACAAGACAAACACAGAATTAACACCAAGCCAGACTTTAACCAAGCAGCATCTCGGTTTATCTCTAGCAGCTTTTCTGCTGCAAAGACCTTGTCTGGATCTGCTTTTTGGAGAACTTCGGCGCTACTATCGCTAAGAAGACGAACATCATTTAGGTATAAGCCCAAAGCAGACTGATCAAGTTGCTGAACTTCAACAGACAACGATTGTACCAGTAAGGCTTCAATTACGGTGGACTCGAAAAACGTCCATACTAGCAGGAAGATTAGAGCTGGAAGCCCGCACCACATAGCTGTGAGAAGACCAAATTGACGCGGTAAAGATACCAGCTTTTTAACTTGGGTAGCACCACCGGCTACTTTGATTGAACGTTGGATTCCATACCAATAACTGAACAATGCCAGGAACAAAACAACGAAAATCAGGGTTGACGAAGTCATTTATCTTTCTCACATAAAAATTTGAGGCAGCTCATAAAGCTGCCTCAAATCCATAAAGTTTACTAACTACCGAGTATTATAACTGTAAAGGCTTAAGAGCTAAAACATCTGCTCTTACTTTTTCTCTCTTATCTTTGTTAAGAGGAATCAAACCTTTGTCTGTCAGGTAACCTTCATCACCCATAGACGCATTACTCGTAAATTCATCTAAAAACTCTTTGATACCCGGAACTTGTCCAACGTGAGCATTTTTCACGTAGAAGTATAATGGACGAGAAACAGGGTAAGAACCATCAGCAATCGCTTCGAAAGTAGGCTCTTTACCGTCAACTTTAGAACCTTGAAGCTTGTCTGAGTTTTGATCTAGGAAGCTGAAACCGAAAATTCCAAGTGCTTTTGGGTTAGAGCTTAATTTTTGAACGATTAGGTTATCATTCTCTCCAGTTTCGATGTAAGCCTGATCTTCACGAACAGAATGACAGATAGCTTTATACTTATTCTTGTCTTTCTTTTTCATCGCTTTAATCCAACCGAAAGAGTTACAACCACTTTCCATTACAAGCTCAACAAAAGCATCACGAGTACCAGAAGTAGGTGGAGGCCCTAATACTTCGATTTTATTCGCTGGAAGTGCAGGGCTTACATCTTTCCAAGTTTTGTAAGGGTTAGGGATTAACGATTCGCTGCCATCTTTTGCTGGAACTTCTTTGGCTAAAGCCAAGTACAATTCTTTACGAGTCACAGACATCTGGCTTGCTTCTTTAGAGTTAGAAATAACAATGCCGTCGTAACCGACTAAAACTTCAGTGATTGAAGTAACACCATTCTTTTGGCACATTTCAAATTCAGTTTTCTTCATACGACGTGAAGCGTTTGACATGTCTGGCGTGTTAACTCCAGTGCCTGCGCAGAAAAGCTTCATACCACCGCCAGTACCAGTTGACTCGATCTTAGGCGTTTTGAAGTCAGTGCTTTTACCAAAGCGCTCTGCAACAACAGTTGAAAAAGGGAATACGGTTGATGAACCGACTACATTGATTGCATCTCTACCCGCAGCCATCACATTCGCTGAAACTGCACACATTGATAATGCGACTAATAATTTTTTCATTGATTTCTCCGAAACCTTAATTAAGTAAAATAATAGGCTTGGCTATCATATTTACGAAGTGTGACGAGTATATGAAGGAAATATGACAGATATGTTACAAGAATTCAGATTTCTTAACAAATCTGTAATATTCGCTCAATCCCTTGTAAATTAAGGGCTTAATATGACAGAGCGCCAATTTTGCTACGCTAACTAGTTGAGATACAACAAAAAAGCCGCAAAATTGCGGCTTTTTTAACTTTTGATGTTATTTCGCCTTATTTTTCCGAAATTCGCTTCACCAGTCTTGGTATTTGAGCCAAAGACAACATGTGTGCATACATCGGAGCCAAGTAACCTTTCTTTCTTAACTCAATAAATTTCTCGTCTGAAAGCTGATTAAACTTATCTTCATTGATTACGAACAAGCCATTAACACTTCGTTTATCTTCACCGACTTGGAAGGAGAATTGTTTTTCTTCAAGCAGCTCCATTTCCACTAACGTCTTAGTAAAATCATCTGTGGCCATTGCATAAGCGTAGTATGTCTCCAATGACTTACGACGCTTCTCTAAGTATTCGGTCGGCTCGCCATTCTCTGTAAACAAGGCTTCACCTTCATCAGTAATGGCCTTGCTCGCCAAATCGATGGTTAGGGTGTATTGCTTCTTATCTTCTGGAAGCGGGATCAATGATAATGGGTGATGGGTATAACCTGCAGGCACTAGCGGACCAGTCCACTTGCCATCTTTAACTAATAAATTCTCTTCTTCTTTAAAGCCCAGGATTGCGACACAGAGGTACTGCCCGGTTGAAGAGTTTTTGATGAAAGCTACGGGTAAATCTGAGGATAGACTTGGAATTTCTTGTGCAATTACCGGCGCAACATGATGGTTAGCGACATGGGAAAAGTCTTGATTGACTACCAGCTTAATGTTCTTGTGCTGGTTACTATTTAATTGTTCGATTTTCGGTTCCATTTAATTCTCCACCTGAATAACCTTTTGAGCAAACTCACTACGCCAGGTTTAAGCTTTGCTAAATTATTTATATTTATCAGTTTGACACCACTCAAGCCGATACAGACGCTTGTTGATAAATTCATTGAGACCGCTGCGATAGAAACAGCGGAGAGAACTTTCTACGGAGTGACTCTTAAGACTTACTAAGCGAGGTCAAATTTAGACCGCTTGAGACTATCATCTAAATGACGAGTAAATCAACGGCAATTTTGCTTTCAAATTACGAAATCTCTCTAAAACCCTCTTCTTGTGGTTTTAAGACTTGGACATTTTGGGCAACCTGAGATTCGTCAATTGCGCGATAACGCGGGAAATAGGCCGAGAACTCAGAACCTCGCCCTAATTCGCTCTCAACATTCAGATACCCGCCTAAGTTTTCTAAAATATGCTTAACAATCGATAATCCTAAGCCGGTCCCACCAATCTGACGAGAGCGATTAACATTGACTCTAAAGAACCTTTCAGTCAACCGCGAGATATATTCAGGCGCGATCCCTTCACCGTTATCTGTGACTGTAAATACGGGACTCCCTTCGGGTGCTTTTTCCCATTTGACATGGATTACCGAGCCCTTCGGCGAATATTTAACCGCATTACTGAGTAGGTTCTGACATAGACTGTATAACTCGCTCTCTACTGCCTTAACCTGCAAGCTATGGTCGACATTCATGATAATTTCATGCGTGCCCTTGGCGCGAGTTTTACGGAAATCAGCGACTAGCTTCTCAACTAAGCTTGCCATATCCACGACAACACCCGAACGCTTATTGTAGCCTTTCTCTTCGAGCTTGGAGAGCATCAATAAGTCATCCAGGATCTTCTGCATTCTGCTTGCTTGATGACTCGCATTAGTAATCTGGCGGCGGATATGCTCGGGAATATCAACTTCTGACTCGAGTAGCTCTAAGTAACCTGCGATAACTGTTAGCGGTGTTCTAAGTTCGTGAGAGGCATTTGCAATAAACGCTTTGCGCAATTTTTGAACTGCAATTCTTTGGCTGACATCGCGTGCTGTAATAAGCTTCTGATCGGAACCAAAATCAACACAATTCATGGACAGGGTTTTTAAATTATCGATTGGCGACTCGATTTCAACTTGAGTATTCTGTTCTGGTGACTCAATCAACGCGTGAAAAGCTGGGTCTCGGATTAGATTATCGATTTTTTGGCCAAGATCGCGCTGTTTATCGATACCTAACAAGGTAAACGACGCTTGATTAGTCAACTCGATCTCTCTGTTTGCATTAATCACCACTGTCGCTTCGGGTAACGCAGCGATAATCGCCTCAAACCGGTTAGCCATTTGTGATAAACGAACTTTACGCTCAGTATTTTTACGCTGTGCATGAACAATATGCTGCACTATCAACTGCCATATTCCGTTAGAATCTGGAGCCAGGCTATTTTTAGCACCTAGTCGAATCCAGCGCTCTAGCACTCTGATTTGAGTCAGCATCCAACCAACATAAACTGAAAACGGAACAAGAATTGCCAACATCCAATAGCCTGAGACCAGACCGAATAAAATCGCTATCGCGACAACTACTACGATCCGTGTAAATTCTATAGTCCAAGCGTTATTCATGGGTGTTCAATTCTCTTGCCGCTAAGCAGGCTTTTTTTGGCTAAACATGTAGCCCATGCCTCGAACGGTTTTAATTAGTTTGTCCTTACCGAATGGTTTAAGGATCTTACGCAGTCTCAAGACATGTACATCAACTGTTCTTTCTTCGATGTAAACGGCTTGTCCCCAGACAAAATCGAGTAATTGGGTGCGCGAATATACGCGATTCTTATGCTCAATGAAAAAGCGTAATAAGGAAAACTCTGTTTGCCCTATATGGACGTCATCCCCTTCGATATCAAGTTGATTAGTCGCTAAATTTAGCTTTAGTCCTTCTGACTCCAAAACATCGTCTTCATCAGCTTGTGAAGTTCGCCTTAATAGCGCTTTCACTCTCGCAACAAGCTCTTTAATTCCAACTGGCTTGGTCACATAATCATCTGCGCCACAGTCCAAGCCTTTAACTTTATCGGACTCTTCCACTCTTGCTGTCAGCATTATAACCGGTAAGTCTTGTAAAACCTCGTCTTTTCTAATGCGTTTGATAAAATCGACACCCGTTTCACCAGGCATCATCCAATCGACGATGAGGAGATCGGGTCGCTTCTTAGTTAGCTTTTCTCGTGCAGAAGCAGCATTATCGGCCTCTTCAATCTCAAAGCTTTCTCTTTCTAATGCATAACGAAGCATTTCCCTGATGGGTTGTTCATCTTCAACTAATAAGATCTTCTTCGCCATTTACAAGGCCTCACTTGACTCAAAGCCCCCAAATCTAGGGGTTATTTAAAAAACGTAAGCATTCTCCGGCAGATAAATGACATTAATGTGACATTTTTGAAAGTTTTATGAACAATCATAGCATAGACGATTATATCTGGGCTTAGTATAAACCAAGTGTTTTTCAGGATGGGAGCCCTGTCATTTAACGTTATAGGAACTCACAATCCAAGAAATCGACAATCGAAAAAATAAAGGACTTAACTTTAAAATACTACCGGACCGTTTTAAATCAGACTGAGACATTCAATTTTAATGACTATTCAGTTACTATCTCAAAACAGGAATTTTTTCATCAAGGTTGATAAAAATCAATTGTTTAACTAAGAATAAGTATAGGGCATTAGTAAAAAGTATCTCTTGTACTTTTGGGGATTATTGTTGTACCTCAAAATGTTTATACATCACAAAAATACAATTGTTTCCTCCTTCTCTAGTTGCAGGCTTTTAATTGATGATTAACGCATTTTTCTTCGGCGAAAAATCGGCTCCGCTGTTCGGCATTCATCAATTAGCCAATCAAGCGTTTGATCGAGGAGAGTCCTTGGTCATCTGTCCTCCTATCGGCCACGAATTTGCGCGAACTCATAAAACCCTCAAACTGCTCAGTGATTACTTAGCAAATGACGGTTTTTCAGTATTGCGGTTTAGTTATTATGCAACCGGAGACTCCTCTGGAGAGAGCCATAAAGGTTCGGTCATTCGTTGGATAAAAGATATCCAATCGGCAGTGGAAGAGTGTAAAGAGCAGTCTGGCTGTCAAAAAGTCTCATTATTAGGACTAAGACTTGGTTCCCTGCTGGCTCTCGAAGCAACCCGGTCATTAACAGTTAGTAAACTCATTATGTGGGAACCCATTATTTCCGGAGCAACCTTTCTGGAACAAATCAAAGAAATGCATCAATTTGCTATATCGGATCCGGAACGCTTTTACTTAACAGAAGAAAGCGTCTCAGAGACGCAAAACGAGTATCTTGGTCATTACTACAGCCCAGAGCTGCAAAGCCAGCTCCAAGCACTATCTTTCAGGTCGGTTGACCGCTATTCAGTCAAAAACAGATTCGCAGTAACTTCTGAACCTCAAAACTTAGAATTAATCGAGCAACTCAATCGATTGATTTCTTCGCCGCTTGTAATATCTCAGCAATTAACTAATTGGCGCGATAGTAGGCAACTAGGAAGAATGTTTACCGCGACTCAATCCTTTTCATTGATTCGCCAATGTTTGAGGGGAGAGTAAAGCGTGGAAAACGTCATTACCTTTGGCGAAAGTCATAATCTTGTCGGTATTCTAACGCCGGCAGAAGCACCAGGCGACTCGGATAATTTTACCTGCGAAAGGCCCGTCGTTGTGATTTTGAACGCAGGCTTAGTCAATCGCGCCGGCCCTTTCAGAATGAGTACTGAGCTCGCTCGAGAATTGGCTAAACAAGGATTTCATGCATTTCGCTTCGATTTATCTGGAATAGGCGATAGTAATTTACAAATTAATGACGCCAAAAATATTAACCAGCAATATCTCAATGACATTGGCCATGCATTGGACGCAATAGAGTCAAAACTTTCTACCAATAAGTTTATTGTCCTGGGTTTGTGTAACGGTGCCGACCTTGCACATCAAGCGAGCGTTCTTTACGAGAAAATCATCGGTTATGTTTCTCTCGATGGCTACGGGTATAAAAACTTTAACGCCCATATGCAAAGATTCGTACCGATAGTCACTCGACCACGGCGACTTACCCAAGCAATATCAAGAAAGTTACGCAGGCTATTTAGCTCCAAACAAGCAAAGTATGAATCGCGAATGGAGCAAGACTTTACTTGGAAGCTACCAGCCAAAAGCTCTTACATTGAAGACATGCAATCGATGTATAAAAAGGGACTTCATCAACTCCTTATTTTTACCGGCGCGGTGAGAGGTTATTACTCTTATGAAAAACAATTTGACGACGTATTTGGTCACTATGATTTTTCTAAAAACGTTGAGGTTACCTACTTTGAAACCGCCGACCATACATACTTGATCTTAGCGCATCGAAAATTACTCTT
Organism: Aliikangiella marina; assembly: GCF_007004765.1. GTDB lineage: Bacteria > Pseudomonadota > Gammaproteobacteria > Enterobacterales > Kangiellaceae > Aliikangiella > Aliikangiella marina. The sequence goes on along the minus strand of NZ_VIKR01000002.1, from coordinate 66,416 downwards.
TGAGCGAATTATTTTATGGTTGAATGAGCACTTCTCTTGAAGCGCCTTTGATGTAATTAGGTTTCTTTGAAGTAACCAAGTATAACGACCTTGAACTTTGATCGGACGCAATTAAAGCGATAACTATTTCTAAGATAGCAACTCCTACAATAGCCATTCTTGCAACGAGACTTCCAGCCACGTTATTATTGATAATAAGGCGAATTAAATAATCACTATCACTGGCGTTTTAGTGACGAAACAGCCTACTTCTTAGTTTATCAAACCAGCTTTTGTTGGTAGCTTTGATTTCATTGCTGGCTAAATACGAGACTGTGTTTTTTAAATGTTCATGGTCTAGTTCATTGACAATATTGCGAAGCGATTCAAGGATAAAAAGTCTCGGACTTAACCTTTTCCCTGTCAAAACTCTCACTTTTTCAATGACCCTTAATGAGCTGAGCGAGTTTCCGCCGATTTCAAAAAAGTTATCTGATAAGCTTATTTGACTAGTGTCGATGCTTAGTATCTCCGCGCAAATATCAACAAACTGCCGTTCGATATCGCTTTTCGGTAAGTCACGAGTGTGTTGCTGATGTTCAGTTTTATATACGTTGGGCAACGCATTATAGTCAACCTTCTTATTTTGGGTTAGCGGCAACTCATCTATTTGTACAATAAATTGAGGCAGCATATAGTCAGGTAAAAACTCTCGCATGAATCTCCGCAAGCCTGTCGTCGTCTCACTTAAATTGTTACGGTACTTCACATACACGGCAATCTTGTTATCATTTCCTGGCACTTCGACTAAACGAGATAGACACGCATCGATCGATTCATGTTGACTGAGGACATGTTCAATTTCTGCCAATTCTATGCGATGCCCTCTGACTTTTACTTGTCGATCGGCTCGAGATATGAACTGGAACTTATTTTCATAGGTTAATTTGACTAAATCACCCGTCCTATATAACTGTACAGTCCCTTCACCTAAAACATTCTTTGAGATAAACCTTTCATGCGTTAACGCTTCGGCATTTTGATAGCCGCTAAACAATCCATTACCACCAATATACAGCTCACCGATCACACCTCGGGGAAGTACATCATCGTTCTGACCTAAAATATAAAACTGAGTATTATCGATCGGTTGTCCAATAAAAATGTCTTCATCAACAGAGATAACTTGATGGCAAGACGACCAAATGGTTGTTTCAGTCGGACCATACATGTTCCACAAGCACTTTACTCGCTCAAACAGCTGGTTCTTTAAGTCCAAACTTAAAGCTTCACCGCCGCACAAAGCGACAACGCTTGACAATCTTTGTGAGTTTGTCTTGAGTAATAACCGCCAAGTTGTTGGTGTTGTTTGAATATGAGTAATTTCGTTAGAGTCGATTAAACTGGCAAGCGCATCAGGCTCTAATCGCTGCTCTCTCGTTGCAATAGTTACTTTTGCACCGCAAGAGAGGGGTAAAAGTAGCTCTAACAAAGATATATCAAATGAAAATGTGGTGAGAGCTAAAAAATTATCACTAGCACTCAGCGGAAAAAGAGACTGCATGGCTGACAGAAAGTTCGCTATCGCTCGATGCGAAATTCTTACCCCTTTGGGCACCCCTGTTGAGCCCGAGGTATAGATTAAATAGGCAGGTTGTTCGAGGTTAGTCTCAATGCCTTCTAAAATAGTTTTCTCGGCCGGTAATTTGCTAATAGCGGATGATGGGTCATACAATTCTACCGACATTTCCGAAAACAGCTCTGAAAAGCTGCTTTTACACAGAATGAGTTGTGCCGAAGAATCAGTCACTATGTGGCGTATTCTGCTCAAAGGTAAACTTGGATCAATAGGAAGAAAAGTCATGCCACATTTGAGTGTCGCGAGCATAGCAACCAAATAATCTATGTTTCTGTCTAAACACAAACCGATGACACTACCTTGAGGTAAGCCTCTTGAATGAATCGATAGTGCTAAAACTTCCGCCTTAACGTTGAGAGCTTGGTATGAAATTTCTCTATCGATATCAATTACCGCAATTTGAGTCGGAGAGAGTACTACCTGTTGCTCAAAAAACTGATGCAATAACATATTCGGTACAGGCGTTTTCGTATTATTTATTTTGAGATAATTTTGTCTCCCTTTATTTGAAAGTAAGTTAAGGTGAGATACTTCAACTTCTTCTAATATTGCGCTTAAAATCAATTGAAACTCTAAAAATCGTTCTTCGATTATCTCCGGTTTAAATAGCGCTGAATTAAAATAACATTCAAAATAAATCCTTTCGGCATCAAATTGAAAATTTACCGAATTATCAAATAATTCGGAACTCCTTGATATCCATTCTACTGCTGAATCAGAAAAAATCGGATAACTTAATCGCTCAGCCCGAGAATCGGAAAATGACACTGTCGATGAAAAAAGCGGTGGTTTATTAACTGACCGTTGTCTAGAAGAGTAACCGATTATTTCGCCATAGCTCGTCTGGTTATACTGATATATATCCTTGGTTGTTTGGTCAACCTGCGTGATTAAATCCCTCGTATTCTCTATTGAAGAAATATCAGCAAATAGCGGAATCAGACAAACGGCGTTTCCTAAATACTGGCTTTCTAATATATTATCTCGTAAGGATGTAGATAATCCAAAACCGACTTTTGGTTGTTGATTTAGGCGAGCCAAAAGTAGTGTATAAGCAGTTAATAAAATAATCTTAGGTTTTACTGAAATAGAACGTGCATAGGCTAATAGTTTTTCGGATAACCTATCCTCCAAATGGCCAGCATAAACATCACATCGATATTGCCTATCGGCACCTCGAACAAAGTCTAACGGAAATTCGGTATATTCATGCTCGACCGTCATTTTTTCGCGCCAATAATCCTGAGACTTCTTAACTTGATCCAAATTAAAGGGCGTAGCTTCGTTTATAGCGAGACGTTTAGTGATGTCTTTTTTCACTCCATCACTGCTTTGAGTGACCAATTTATGATACTTGGCAATACAGTGATCAATATAGAGTAACAGTCCTCTTCGGTCACAGACCGCATGATGGGTTGTAATAACAAGTTGATATTTATTGGCTTCTAGTTTGATTAATAAGATCCGCAGCAAACCGCCCGCTTCTAATGAAAATGCTTGATTCGCAAAGTTTCGAATTTTCACTTTAATCTTTGCGCTAGCTTCATTAGCTCCATCACTGGCAGCATCGTAATACGCAAAATCGTGAACTGGGTCACACTGAATCAGTCGGTATCGACCAGTCTTACTAAACACCGTTTTAAATGCTTCTGTTTCATGCAGTGCTCGTTCAAACGCTTGACTAAATTTTTCAATATCTAAAGGTTGATTAATTGTAATCGAACAAGCGATATTGAATGCTTTGGAAGCCGCTATACCTCCAAGTTTACATGCAAGCCAAATTTCTGATTGATTTTGAAGTAGGGGATATCCTTTTTGAAACTTGCCGTTTCTAAAAGGTTCATATTCTATTGAATGTCGCGTAAATGGAGAATTTAGATTATTTTCATCGAATAAAAGCTTCTTACACTCACTACCTTCTACGACGTACCAAGCTGGTTTTTCCAGCTCGTCTAAGCCGATATACGCATTATCAGTAGGCTGAGATTTAAATACATCCATGTTTACTTTATCAGTCTAGTACGATAGTTAATTTTATATGTTCTCATGATACTTAAATTCCCTTACAGAATAAATCTACTGGCTAAAATAAATCTTGCTCTTATCACTTATAATTCCATCAAATCGAGCGTTCTTAATTTTTCTTTGATATAATCCGCTTTCTCGTAACATAGTTGTTAGATTACAGTGATATAAACTCGTCGCTTTGTTTCTGGACCATTCTTAAATTTACTAGTTATCAAGTTAAATGCATAAAGATATAAAAATAAAATGGAAAGACGATTTAAGCCGTTACCCTAAAAAGCCGTGGCTGAGAGAGCCGTCCATTTGGGCTGTCTATTGGCATAGAAAAGGCGAGTCTATCGACTTAATGAAAGATGGTTTCTTTAAAAAAATTGCGATGTCTTTTTACTGGATAATCTTTCACTTTGTTACTCTCGCAACTGGCATTAGCATTGCCAAATCAATAAAAATAGGTGGTGGTCTAAGAATTTACCATTTTGGTAATGTTTTCATTCACCAAAACACCGTGATTGGTGCAAATTGCACTTTGAGACAAGGTGTTACTCTCGGGAATCGGTACAATGACGAGTTTGCGCCAACATTAGGTGACAATGTAGAGTTAGGTGCTTATGCACAGGTTCTAGGCGATGTTACTGTCGGTAACAATGCAAAGATTGGTGCTTTGTCTGTTGTCTTAGAAAATGTACCTGAAAACCATACTGCTGTTGGTATTCCCGCGAAAGTAAAATCTAATACTAAGTCGCAATCGATTGATGCCTAGCCTTTCTCAAAGCGTCTCTTTTACGAGTGAATTTGTGGCCAAATCGAATAATCGGTTTTTCTACTAAGTAATAACTTAAAGTCGCACAAGCAAAGGCCGCAAATATATTAATAGGCCAATGCTGGAATACTCCCATATTCTCTGAAGCACCAACTTCGCTAGTGAGAAAAAGCTGTTGCCACAAATACAAACTATATGAAATTCGACCGATCCACTTGATTGCAGAGATCTCTAAAAATTTAGACAGAAGAGTTTGAGGGTTAGCAGCGAAACCGGCAATAAAAATAGGTATCAAACAAGCTTGTACGGCATAGAGAGCATGTCGGAACTTGTAATCAGTTGCATCGATAAAAAACAATCCGACAAACAAAGTTAGCGAGGCATATGCAAACAGGTGGCTTGTGAACCATTTTCGATATACTTGGTACTGCTCATCTTTCATTAAAATTGCGAGCAAACACCCCCATAATAAACCATCGATTTGAATATCGGTTCTTCCCCAAAACAATGCCGGTGAGCGAAAAAGGCCGTACTTCCAACTGACTAACCTCCAAATAACAAAAACTGCAATTAGCATTAACACGACTTTCGGCCGTTTTTGAATATTAAAAAATAAAATCAATAAGGGCCAGACAATATAAAAATGCTCCTCAACAGAGAGAGACCATAAATGTCCTGTATACCAGCTTTTAGTAATAAAATTTGCGAAAAATAGAATTCCACCAAACCACTCTAAAAGGCTAATACTAATAATATTGAGTAAAGACAATAGACCGATTACAGAGCAAAATAGCAGTAGCGCTGGGCCTAACCTGAATATACGGCGGTAATAAAAATTCTTTAAAGAAAATTGTTGCGTTTTCTGAATCTCGTCCAAGATTTTAGAGGTTATTAAAAAGCCGCTAATGCCAAAAAATATCCTCACCCCCATCAACCCCTCAGAGGAGAAAATCGTTAACCACTCATTTTCCCCATAATAGGTTTTCAACGAATAAAAAGCATGAGATGCCATCACCAGTAAAATAGCGACTGCACGCCATCCATCCAATGTCGGTATATACTTTAACTCACCTTTATTATTCATCAGTTATATTCATGGTTGTTGGATATAAGTTGAGAGCTTGTTCGCGTTTCGCTGGAGATCAAATTCTTCCACGACATGATTTAATGCGTTACCGAGCAGATTTTTTCTTTGTATTTCGTCAAGGCTCAGTAACTGTGCAATTTTTCGAGTTAAATCGTCAGTGTTCCCTGTTTCTGCGATAAAGCCCGTTTTCTCATCTAAAACTAATTCGGGTATACCAGATAGATTTGTCGAAATTACCACAACGCCAAACAACATTGCTTCCATCAGAGATACTGGTATACCATCCTTATCGCCATTCGAATCCTCAACACACGGTAAAACAAAACCAGTTAGCGAAGTTAACCATTTTAAAACATCTTTATTTGGCATACTTCCTTTAAATTCGACAATATCATTGAGCTGAAGTTTGTTAGTTTGAGCTTTCAGCTCTTCTAGAAGCGGACCATCACCGACAATTTCTAGCCTAAAAGACTCACCTTGAGCTTTTAATTGGCTAACTGCATCAAGCAAATAGGTACAACCTTTCTTCTCAACCAGCCTTCCCAGAAAGCCAATAATAGGCACGCCGTTTTTCGCTCTTAATGATGGTTCACCATAAGCATTTGTATCGACACCGCAGTGGACTATTTTTAACTTTTCGGTTTTATTTGAAAACTGTTTGAGATAATTAATGTTATATTGCGAAATTGTTGCGAAGAATTTACTTCGCGAAATTTTTTCATCAAGTAAATAGCCTCGCTCAAATATATCGTTAGCATGAGCCATTACACTAAAGCTGCGACCAGTAATCAAACTCGCATACATTGCTAAATCAGTCGGAACATGGGCGAAATGAACATGAATATGTTCAATTTTATTTTCAGTAATATAGTTCGCAAGCGAAAAAGAAACGAAGAACCGATAAAACTGTCCCAGCGCAGTGTTAGTAATGACACCTAACTTAAAAAAGTCTTTCAACATTACAAACACAGTAGTCAAGGAATTTATTGGGTTTCTTACGACACCTTTACAAAAGTTTTTAAGCTTATGCATAAAGCTTTGTTTATATAAGAAAAAAACATCGCCAAGTTCTGCTTTAACAGATTCTCCAACTTTAGCCGCAGGAAGATGCACTGAAGCGACAGCAACAAAATGGCCTTCTTTTTTTAAGGCAAAGATTTCGTTATATACAAATGTTGCTGACAGTGCAGGAACTTCCGGTGCGAGATATAAAACTCGCTTCAACGCTTGGTTACTCAAGATAAATCCTTTTAGGCTTATTTCGACATTGATATCAATTGTTGTTTTAATAAATCATTATATTGGTAAATCATAGCCTTTTTGGTGAGGCTCCCACTTGCTTGCTTGTTTTTCTTCTAATAGCCGAGTGGCTTTTGCTTTTCCCTTAAATAAACAATTCCATTGATATTGATTAATAAACTTTATTAACTCAGGGTCGTTCATCTTTTCTACTCGCGTTAGCATACTCTTCATATAACCCCAAAACATTGCGAGTGCACCGATAATAAAAGGTCTTTTAACCAGGCGATAAACTGTTGCAGCCATCATATAAACGATGCCTGTTCCCATAAAATATTGACCGAACCCGTGTCTTTGACGGCCCGTTAATATCCCTTTTTGACTCGAGCCCATCGGCCGGAGATGGGTAAATCGAGTTTCTTCTTCGTCATAACTGGCTGACTTCCAACCAAAATACCGGCACCGATGACTATCTATTCCATCCCACATCACCTGCCTAACAAAACCGCCAATTTGCTTGAAGCAAACTACTTTATAAAACTTAGTCGCACCAATTGAAGATTCGTCACCACAGCCCTCGCTAACATATTTACCGCTCGCTTTATCGGTGTAATAAGCTTTTCCGCTGTACGTACCTAGACGCTGGTCACCTTCAAGCTTTTGCATGACTAGTTCGAAATATTTGGGCGGCAATATCAAATCAAGATCGAGCTTACAAATATATTGATAGTCATCAATGTTGATATGCGAATATCCCTCATAAAACGCTTCAATTACACCAGGGCCAACACTTCGATGTCCTCTATTGTCACGGGTGACAATCTCGATGAAACTAAACTTATCCGCATATTCTTTGAGTATCGACGGTGTTGAGTCAGTAGAGCCATCGTCCACGATAATCCATTTCTTCGGTTTAATGGATTGCTGAGTCACACTATCGAGCGTATGTCTCATAAATGCTTCCTCATTTCTACATGGAGAAATAATGAGGTAATCTCTATTCATTTTAAGCTTTCTCTAGTTAAGTAATACTAAACGTCTAGTTTTGAATCTCTTTGGTCAGATTCTTTTTATCAAAACGATTTGAAAACTTTCTTCCCCAATCGTTGACTTTTCTCTCGTAATAAAATGTTGATATGTGTGCCAAACCAAATATGACCGCAAATAAGAGCGGTCGCTTTAAATACTTTTCTAAAGTGTCCGCACCTTCCCCTAGCCAGGTATATCTTAAACCACCATGTATCACATAAAGTGCATAAGAAATCGCAGCGACGTACTTTAATACGCTCCAACTGAGAAAACCATTGACCAGTGCTTTTTTATTGTACATGGTAGAGCCAACTAGCATCGCAGCAAAATAGGGCCGAAAATAATTCGCCCACTCACTTTCGGGGTGAGACGAAATAAAAAACAGTGCAAACATTACAAAAGGATTTAGCTGGCCTAAAAATGCTAAAGCTTTATCGCCGAGCTTACCATGACTGACCATTGCTAATATGCCGCCGGCAAGAATTTCATCTAAACGAAGTAAGGTCGTCGTGTTTACATAGGCTTGATTGTCGACTCGATACAGCGTAATCGCGATACAGAAAACCGGGATGAAAATAAACCCTTTCTCTTTGAATAGAGCGATAACTAACGCAATACCAATGTAAAACTGCATTTCGACACACAAACTCCAGAAGTGTGTATTAAAATGATTGGTATTATATTCCCCTAAATTAGCGGTAAATAAAAAATTGTGCATTATGTCTGTTGGAGTTGCTGGAACAAACAAAAACATAATAAAAAGATACAACCATGCAAGCGGAATTATTCGAGTAAAACGCCTAATCAAAAATTTGATAATACTTTGATCTTTCAGTAAGAAACTGGTTATCAGAAACCCACTAAGCGTAAAAAACAGCGCCATTCCCATCGCCCCGGCCGTGCCGTTTAACTGCATAAACTTAGGGCCTAAGGGTAATAAATGGGCTGCTAACACCAATAAAATACTGATTCCGCGCCAACCATCTAATTCGCTAATGTTTTTCATCGATGAATACTCGAACTAATTCTTCTTCAATTTTTCTAGGAGAAATTTTGGCAACATAACCTTTATAAAGCTTCGTAGCCAATGCGGAAAAAGGAACGACTTAAGCCGGCGTAGATAAACACCAATTTTTCCTTTGAATCCTTTATGGTTTAATTTCTTATCGTACCCCAAATCGGTCACTTTCAAATTCAAATTAAACGTACTATTCAGTTTACCTATAATTTCTTTTGGGTTTGATTCAAATTTCCCATAGTCAATTTCAACATAGGGGATATCTAATGCTTCTATCGTTTTTTTTGCGGCAGTAATATGGGCGATTTCTCGCTCTAAAACATCTTGCTTATCTTCTTCAGAGCCCTTGCGCCAATTCATTCTCAGAAAACTTTGATAGATATCCATTGGGTTGCGCCTTAATAGCAAGACTGCCGTAGAGTCTTTATCAAGAATATTCCACCAGTAACCTAAGGTGTAACAAAGTCGCGGATCCTTCCATACCCAAGGATTATGCTGATTATAACTGTCAACCAGTGCTCGATGTGACTCCTCAGGTCGGACATTATCAATAGAATTAGCTGTTTCAACATCAATAGCGTCAAATAACCAAGTATTGTGGTGAGGATAACCCGCTGCGTTGAATACCGATACATTAGCCTCGATCAGTTGTTCTGCTTCAAAATAACCCGCGGGATTATCTTTATCGCCTTGTCGAGTTTGAGACTTTAGGTCTTCCGCGACATAATAGCCTTGGCGCACGAAAATATTAGTTGTCATACTGGTCCCGGATCGAGGCATACCAACTATAAGAATGTTTTTGGGAGAATTTTTATTATCCATAAACGCTATTACTTCCTGTTATATCGTTCAACCAGATGTTTGACAATTAACTCAATAACTTTGTGTTTCGGTTTAAATTTAGAAAAAGTATGGTCTGCCTTTTCAACAAAAGACACGTCTATTTTTTTAGCTTTAATTAACTTAGGCGCAGTAATATTTGCACTGGTAGTTAGCAAGTCATAACCCGGATCTTCTCTCGAAAAGAAGAATGAAAGCTTGATCCCTTTATTAATAAACGCATTTAAGTCTTTGTTCAAATCGCCTGTGTTACCGCAATCAGACGCTTCGCTGGCTTGGCCAATCATTCTACGCATCAGACTTTCAAGCTTGACACACATTCTGATTAGAACAATCTTGATTTTAGCAAAGATGTTAATCTCAAATTTTAAAAATCGCTTCCAACTTCTTATATTGGTGAGCGCTAGTTTAAAATCATTCCAATCACTAAAATTTCTTGCGAAAGAATCAACGGACGCTCTTTTATCCCAATAAAAAACCAAAGGGTTAATCAGGACTGACTCCAAAATGTTACTTCTGGTTGTTTCCATCCCATATTTAAATGAATGATAAGCACCTGAGCATAGCCCCATAACAATAAATTGACTACCGGGATATTGTTTTTCTATTGCTTTGATAATCGACTCAATTTTTTCAGATGGTTCATCAGGATATTCGATTCTCTCGAGATCACGATCATTGATTTGACTATCGCCTAAACCGGGAAGATCTACTCGAAAAACATCAAATCCGCATTTGGCCAATTGACGAGATAAAAGTACGTATAATCGCCCCGGTGCTACTCTGTGGGTCGCACCAGAATTTAATAATACTATTTTGGGTAAATCGCTGCTGGTTTCCTCTGGACTGGCAACAATTCCAAACCCTTTATCATTTTTACCAAATCTAAAAAAACGTTCACTAATGGTCGTAGTAACCGGACTAGCGTCTATGTTCGACGGTGCATTATTGGGAATAGAAAAAACTTGTTTTGAGACCTGATCGCGAACCATCGCTTCAATCTGATGGCTTGTCAACTCGACCTTTAAGTTAGATTTTGCTTTTAACCAAGAGGCAATCTCTTGCAGCGCTGAATGAGGTACAAGAGAAAGGTGGGCATTTTGCAACATATCAGAAAATCCATCGAGAACCTTAACCTCAAGTTTGTCTTCCATAGATGCCCAAGATGATGCAAGTTTTTTCATGACAGGTACGTCATCCCTTTCCAGTAATAGTACTCTATCTGCATGAGGCTTGGATTGTTGTAAGTTTATTTGTCCGAACGCATCAATAGTCTCCGGCCAATAAATCATTCCACCAGCTTCAATGCGACCGGACTCAAGATCACTTGAGTCGATAGCCGACGTCATTTGCAACGCTTTTATTTCGCGAACAAATCGTTTTCCTCTATCCGGAGTTCCCCATAATATTAAATAATCGATAATCTCATTAAAGGGCGCCGAGGCAGCGATAGTACCACCAATACCCAAACCGAAAACTGCAACCTTTTTAGCTCCTGTTAAACTTTTCACTTTGTCTTTAGATTGAATGATTGCCTCAGTCCAATCGACTAGGCGGTTACCTTCAATATTAAAACCTGAGGAGTCTCCGGTTCCATAATAATCAAACCTCAATGCCGGTATGCCAGCAAGCGCAAAATAGTCCGCTAAGTACCGAAGTGAACGATAAGTATTCATATACTCTAAACCCAGAGGCGGACAAATAAGCACACAAGTATCGGACTGTTTTACCCTTTCATCGAAATGCAGCCATCCCAACATTGCTCTTTCGTTTTCTCCAAAGTAGAAAGGCAGTCTTTTTATTTTTTTAAATCTTTTTTCCGCAAATTGTCGCGTATCCTCTGCAAACGAGTTTTGTTCGACTTTTTTGCTCGATGACTCTGGCTCTCGAGATATTGCTTCTCCAGACTGATTACGAATTGAGGTTTGTACATCAGAGGTCATACTAGCCTTTAACCTCTTGCTGTGTGGGTCGAAGCTTTATCTCTTCGGAAAGATTGAGAGCACTTATATAGCCTTTAAATTTGCCTTGATACTCGCAATGTCGAGTTAACTCAAGCGTTTTAGGCGAATTTGGCATTAGACTGAAAAAGTTATCTTCCGCAATATACCCCGGTGTTTTAATAGTAACCGCGGCAATGTATTTGTTTGCGCTGACCTTTAACTGATAACGAAAGTCATCGATTGCAGTCAATTGATATTCAAGTTTGGCCTCATAGTCGACCAATGGAACCTGTTTCTCAACACGATAAAAAGATTCAGCTAATTTAGTTTCGTCATCGCAAAGCGATACACTGATTAACTGATGTGAAGCTGGACCAAATCGATAAGTGTGGTTAATATCATAAAAACCACCTAATACTGTTTCGAGATTAATCGTTAGGCTCTTTCTGCTTTTGACTGATATGTCTTTCTTGACTTCAGTCGCCACGAAACCTCTTTTGTTTACCAAAGCAACAACGAGATGCCCACTAAAATTTTCTTGTGACTCATTGATGACATGTGCATCAATTCCATTGATCGACTCATTCGTAAGCAATACCGATAATGGTTGCCAATGCCTTTTTAACTCGTAAAAGCAAGCCTTTGGGTAACCAAGACTATCATATATACCCCAGCCAGCACCCAATTGGATATCTTTCATAAACCATACGAGCCCACCAGCACAATTAGAATGACGACTACGCCATTCTGCAAAGGATCGTCCCATCAGCTCACCGGTAATTAATTCACTTAATTGGAGATACTTCTCAGGATCTTCATAGCGCAACTTTTGTGTTTCAACTGAATACTCAGACGCAAGATAGTAGTCTCTTACATCCTCAAAATCCCATCCTGCTCCACTGTCACGAGGCGTCGCAGCTTTCCAATTTGGATTATGTATTTTAGGAATATCTCCATTGAGTATTTTGTTACGTGAGTGCTCGATTGGAATATTAGCAAACCCTAAACACTCCGATGTAAATTTAACGTCATGCTGTCTTAGTTCGGCAATCGAGCACTGGTAAGCGCCAACACCATAATAATGTGAAACCGATTGATTTACATGAAACGGTAAGGTACCACCAAAGGGTGAAGACGAAATGTATTCGACTTGCCGAGTGTTTTCTTTAATAAATTTAGCCAGCTCTTCATCATAAAACTTTATTTGTTGGTGCTCTTTAGAAAAGCCGAGCATCGCAATTTGCTGCTGAATCTCACTGTTGCCACAGAACATTACTAAACTGGGATTTTTGCTCAGGCGTGCCACTTGCTGTTTAATTTCTTGTTCGACTGACTGACGAAAACCAGAATCACTAAACGGGTAATCCATATTGGCAAACATGAAGTCTTGCCAAACCATGATCCCTAAACGGTTACAAAGCTGATAAAAGTCATCCGATTCATAGGTCATAGTCCCAATGATTCGAATCATGTTACCACCGGCTTGTTTAAAGTGAACCAGCTGCTGTTCCAACAACATCAAGTTGCCAGATAAAGATAAGTTGTTGTTGATAGTCCAACAAGCACCGCGACAAAAAACAGGATTATCATTGACTAAAATTTCAAATTCTTCACCGCTTTGATCAATCGCTAACTGCCGGAAACCGACTTCCCCAATAGACCACTCTATTTCTGTCTCGGATGTAAACACTCTTAATCTGACGGGGTACAGCATCGGATTGCCATGCGTATGTGGCCACCATAACTTTGGGTCTTCAATCTCGGCTTGAGCAATTAATCGAATTGACTCTCGGTCGAGAGTTTCAGCATTCACTAAATAAGTTATTTCACCGATGATTAGTTCCGCTTTAGTGAGTTCCTCCGTGGAGTGTAATTGACAACTGAAATCTACCTTACCAAGATTGTTTTCAAGGTCAGTGACCAGCTTTACTTGCGAATATTGAACTCCTGTTTCCAGTTTAATTGGCTTCCAAGGACCCACTGCAACAACTGGTGGCGTCCAACCAGGAATTCTGCCGAGCAAGCTCGTTCGAACCCAACGAAGGTTTTGATTATTGACTAGTTTAGTTTTCCAACCGGGGCGAGGGTGTCTTCGTTTCACGAAGTTTTCAACCGAACGGAAGCGAATAACTAATTCATTATCAATGTTTTTTAAATTCTCAAGAAATACCTCATGCTCAACGAACATATTATCCGTCATGAGAATGGCTTCACCGTTTAGCCAAACTTCGGCTAAAGTCGAGAGACCACCAAAAACGAGTTTAGGTTTCGTTGAAGTTGGTGAAGATTGTAAATCAAAGCGACATCGATACCACCAATCTTTGGATTCGATACTATTGAGCAAATGCTTGTAAGTATTGGAATCTTCGATTGCTTCACCAACGGTACTGGGAACTTTTGTCTCAATCCAAATTAAATCTTCAGATAATTCTTGAGGCGCAGCAACTTCATCACAGTCGGTTGCTGCAAGTTGCCATGCTATATCTGAAAGGTGTTGAATCATTGTAATCTGGTTTATTGTAAATACTTCGCTTTTAAACCGGACATTGCTTTGTCCCAGTGTTCAGCCATTTTTTCTATGGTTGATAAATCAAGTTGCTTCTTACGACTCATCGCTCGTGCTAATTGAAACTGATAGACTTTTGCAAGCTCTGAGATTGATTTAAATTCCGCACGTATTCCGTCCAACGAAGTCTCGCCATTTTCAATCAGCCAATCAATAAAATGGGTGCTCAATTCGTAACATGCACCGAGCTGCCGTAAGGTCGCAAAAGAATAGTCATGAAACATCTGCATGTCTTCAGACATTAGCCAATCGAGATCCGCCTGTAAACGCTTTTGATATTCAGTAAATGGGTTTTGGAGAGGAAGCCAATTTAACTGACCTATCAATTGCTGTTTGACTATTTCAAGCATTTTCGAATCGCTCGGCTCATAACCTTTTCTTATCTTTACGATTTCAACATAGGGCGGCAGTATCGCGTCGTCATAATCTCGATCTAAATGAAATACCTTATCAAAATCATCACCGGACAACTCATAGTAACTTTGGCCATGAAAATATCCTAAACGCTTTTCTTGTTTATCTATCGCAGTTACAGCAACAGTCGATTTAACATGCGCTAGTTGATATGCCATCCCGACGGTATCTGGCAGGAAGAAAGAGTCCAACTCAACCAGTACCGGGCGTCCCAATGCAACCTGCTCTTCAACATGATCAACCACTGGACGCCAAACGGCCAGTTCTTGAACATCCAATCCATATAGATCTTTTAGATCATTTAATGGAAATTTGAAGAAAGTCCATTGATCGCCTTCAAAATCAATTGCAAGGGTATATGAGAGAGCGGCTCTAGGGTCTTTTTTCAGCGCGTGCAGAAGTTCTATCCAAATGTCGACATAACAATTGGTTTCAGCCCAATCACGCTCTTGAGTATGAATAAAATTCGCCTGATACGAATCAGGCGAAAGATTAAGAATCTTGTGCTTCATAATTCTTTTTAATTCCGATTTCCTCGTTATCCGTCTGCCTTTTCCTTAGGCTTAATCGGCGGAATTATTGTCAGCAAATGCTAATGTTCTTCGCGATGCATCAACAAAAGAGTTGAGTTGTGTAACATGATACGATCATTGTTAACCATCAACGCCGCACCATATGCGTCGCGAATATGACGAGACAAGCTCATCGGTGAATCATTTCGATAGCTGGCAATACCGCAAATCAACATAGCTTTACCGACAATATCAACGATGAGTTGCGCACTGCTGGTTTTTAAGTTGTTTATTCGAATGCCAAACCCGAAATTACTAAACGCGTTTTTATCGCCAGCCGTTAGCATGTCGGAATACTCCTGCTCTGCGACTGCAATATTGTTACGCATATTTTGCAAAACAGAATCTACCTCGCCCAATCTAATTGCAGAAATTGGTGGCGCATTAATATTTTTCTTAGCTTGATTGCGAATAAATTTACGAGCCTTATTGACTGCGTCTGCGGCAATTCCACTCCAAAGTGAAGCCCAGACAATATGCGCAAATGGATGCATCGACTCACTCAAAATTTCGCCGAAATTTTCTGGGAAAATTTGACCAATACTTCCTTTTCCAGAAATAACAAAACCAGAGCTACAAGTCCCTCTAAAGCCAAGCGTATCCCAACCCGATATTGGCTCTAGTTCAAACTGGCCCTTGTGGAACATAACCTGAACTTGGTCGCTAGCTGCAGAATCAGCCTGCCTTCTGGCAGTCACCAGAATATCGTCGGCATCAAGGGCATAGGAAATAACCGGCGCTTTTTTGGTTAAGGTAAAACTGTCGCCGTCTACTTCGACTGCACATATGCTTGAACGTAAATCACCACCAATGCCAATTTCTGTTGTTGCAGAAGCGATTAAACGCTGCTCATTAACCAGTTTACTTATGTAATCAATAAGATAAGGCGAGTCATGATAGTGGTGTGTTAGACAAGCGACTTGGATTTTATGCATTGCGTAGATCATTGCTGTTGACCCGCAATAGTGGCCTAGCGCTTCGCAAACTTTTGCGACTTGCCCAACACTAAGTCCCATGCCACCCATACTGGCTGGCACATAAGCGCTCATTAATTTAAGTGATTTTATGGCTTCAATGCTTTCTTTGGGAAAACGTGCCTGTTTATCAACATCGTCAGCGTTAACTGCGATTACTTCTTTGCCGATTTTGTGGACTTGCTCCATTAAAGCATCAAAATCGGTTTGCTGAATTGACTGATGCATTGTTCTAAATCCTTCTAGTCTTAAAAATAAATTACTCCACTAGCTCTTCGATGACTTCCGCGATCGACTCTATGCTAGTAAAAGTTTTACGACTTAGCGCTGAATCAGGAAACTCAATATCAAACTCGTCTTCTAACGCTAGCATTAAACCCACCGTGGCCAATGAGGTTAGCCCCGAGTGATAGAGATCACTGGTGTCTTCTAAGTCTTCTACAGGAGTCGTTAAACGGCCGTGTTCGGCCAAAATTGCTCTTATTTGTTCTGTATTCATAGGGCGATTTGTTCTATATCCGTATTGTCAGAGAATTCGTTTCCTTTTAATTGTTGGCTCTCACCAACCGGTCTATTGTAGAGTATAATTAACACGATTCATAGAACAACTTTATTACAACTTAAGTAATTGATATACATCAACTTATACAAAGATTTAGGCACCTTTGAGACGTTGTTCCAGTCGTTGAATCGTGTCACTCAGTACATTCTGTATTTCATCAAATGTTGTCGCTTGATGGTTGTTAAAATCCATGATGGGATGTTTGTCCCAACGCTTGGGATAGTTTCGTTCAATCGTGAAGCGTACTTCTTGTGCGGGAATACTTCGATGGGAATAGTGGCCTATTACTTCTTTTTGCGCCAAAGCGATGGCGCAGAAGAGACTTTTTTTCTCCCAAATTAAACAGTGCCGATCATCGTTTTGGTCCCAGTTTTCGGGTGCTTCGAGCAATTTTAATGCTCGTTCGAGCACTTTAATATCCTCGGCATTGACAGGATTTTCGTCGCTCAACCAATGGGGTTTTGCTGAAACCAAGTAACGAAAGTGGGGCCAATATAAAAACACTGCCCCGAGCGATGCCAGCACAGCATAGCCCCATAACCACTCCGAAGATGCAGGTATTCCAAATACTAACAGATATAAAATGCCTAATTGTATGATCAAATAAGCGGTCGTTGCTTTCATTGATTCACCTTGAGTTTGCTCACTACTATGTTTAACATAGGTTCGTGAGATATTTTAGCTGTAATTTGCACACTTTGAAGTCAATTTCTTAGAAATTTTGAGCTATTCAGGTACAACACAGCTAGCGTTATAAACTAATAAATTGACCAACGATACGCAGAGGGCCAGCCAATGGGGGCAGTCGGAACAGTACTAAAAAAGATCGTACCTTCGTCAGTTATCCGCCATAAACTCGGCGTAAAAAACTCAATATTATTTACTTTTGACGATGGTCCCAAACCAGGAATCACACCGGAGATTCTTGATGTACTTGATAAATATAACGCCAAGGCGGTTTTTTTTGTACCCAGTGCCAACATCCACAAAGCACCTGAACTGCTTAATGAAGTTCTCGATAGAGGTCATATTCTAGGCAATCATGGCCACTCGCACACCCCCTGTTCGGAACTTTCTTACCAGGAAATCGTCGATGAAATCAATCAGTGTAAACAAATGATTTTCGAGCAAACCGGTTTTACAACCACCCTGTTTCGCCCACCCTGTGGAATCGTCACCCCCGCTTTACTCCTAGCAGCCAGAAAAACAAAACACGCTATCTTCAAATGGTCACTTGATACCGGTGAGTACAGCTACCTGCTTAGAGCGCCAGCTGACAAGCTCGCTGAAAATTTTATCCAAAAAATTCACGATTCGGCGATCGTCCTGAGTCATGATACATTTGGTGAAATCCCCAAACTGGTCGATATTGTCGCGCCGCAAATGCAAGCTAAGGGCTACAACTTATCCAACGCCGTCGAACAATGGCGCTAAACTCATTGACGTTATCCCCTTCGCAGCGATTCGTTTAACAATTCACTACTATTTGTGAGAAATCACACCAGAAGGCTTCTTAAGTAACGCTGAGATAAAGTACTTAATTTGCCCAAATGCTTCTGGAAACTTACCCGTCATGCAGCTTAAAGAGTAAATCCATGGGTCTCCCGCTCGCTTCTCAGCTAAATGTGACATTCGCCGGGCAATTTGAAATGCTTTCAATGGATAAATCAAATTAACTAATAAAATCCAGCCACTGGATAAAAGCCAACTCGCTATGATGGAAGCTGGCAATAACCCCCCCCAGATGCCAATGCTCAAAGCCGATTTTATCGAGCCGCCAACTTTGTACTTAAACAAAATTTCCATTCCGCCATAACCATTGCGCACTCCCCGTTTCCACCACTGCGAAAAGTGCAACATTGCTGAATCATGATAAGCCATGTCTACCGCAACCCGGACCACTTTGCCACCATTCGCACGTAACCGTTTACAAAGCTCTGGCTCTTCTCCTGCGATAACCGCACCATTAAACCCACCAACAGCAGAAAACGCATTAAGTCTCACCATAAAGATTCCGCCGCATGAGTGCAGATCGCCAACATAGGTATCCCACTCTAAATCACAGAAGCGATTGTAAATAGAAGCTTCGGGGTATCGCTCATGTAAATAACCACACACTATGACAGTTTCGTCATTATCCATTAAATAATTAATGCCTAGTTCAAGCCATCGAGGGAACAGTTCACAGTCACCATCAATAAATTGGACAAATTCGATACCCTGATCGAGACTAACTAAGTACTCAACACCCTCGTTGCGAGCCCGAGCTGCAGAGAAAGGTTTAGAATCGTCTAGTGCGATAGCACCTACACCAAGGTTTTTAGCGAGCTCTATACTTCCATCGCTCGATCCCGAATCAACATAAACGATAGTTGCGCCAGAATTGATAACCGACTCAAGGCATCTACGTAACCGCTCTCCCTCGTTACGTCCGATAACCACTATGCCTAAATGATTAAAATTTGGCTTATCCATTTGCTCTTTTTCTCTCGCCAAAAACCTTACCAGACAATACTGCTTTTAAGTCACCAACTAACAGGTCCCAAGCAAACCAAGTGGGGTCGCTTTCAGCACTATCAAAACTCTTACCCAACCTTAAAACTCGTCTTAAATTAAAACTGAGCCGACCAATTGCCCACAGTAAGTCAGCACCGAGCAAATGGAAAATACCGTAGTTAACAACAAAATATCGCCTTCTCGAGTCATACCAATACTTTCCCCGGCGTTTACGTTGATTGACTCCGGTTGCCGCTCCCTCAATATGGGTAATTACTGAATCAGGAACATACCAAATTTGAAAACCAGCTGATTTCGCTTGAAAGCAGTAGTCAACCTCCTCGAAATAAAGGAAGTAACCTTCATCCATGCAGCCAATCGATTCAACAACTTGTCGGCGTATCATCATTGACGCACCAGAAACCCAATCACATTCAAAGGGCTTTTCACTTAATGGCAGTGGAACAACATGTTTATCCAACGCTTTTGAAATAGCTCCTAACCTGGCACTGGTTTCAAGTTCACTCAGAATACTTGGAAAGCGCCGAGGAGCTCCCTGCTCTTCTCCGTCCGGGCCGACAAGACTTCCACCGGCTATTCCTACCTTAGGGTTAGCTTCCATAAAATGAACTAAATTTACGATCCCCTCTTTGTGCAAGATAGTGTCAGGGTTAAGTAGGTAAATAAAATCAGGTTGGCTTTTATGAGACATGGCACTTTTTATCGCCAAATTGTTTCCGTAGGAAAAACCACCGTTCCTATCTGCTTCGATCAAATGAATCTTATTGTGACAATGGTTTTGCTCAATATATTGACGAAAAGTCTCCACAGAATCGTCTTGCGATAGATTGTCCACCAAGAACACTTCTATGCCATCAAGACGTTGCATTTCTTGCAACACACTGTCGAGACAGTCCACGACCAATTGCGGTGTTTTGTAATTAACAATAGAAATGGCAACTTTCATAGGTTTTACTTCAATGTGTATGTCTCAACTGTGTTGAGGCCGATGCCTCTGATCCTAGTTGCTATTTAATATACTGACTGGAAACGTGATCAATTTTGTTTTGAAAGTAATCGTTCATCCAGCTAATTTTTAACATCTTAGTGAGTTTTGCAAAGGATAATAGCCAGAAACCGTATCGGTTTATTCGAAATTGGCGTTTCTTTCTGTCACTGTCTTTAACAAAGTCTTGAGCTTGCCTGGCAGTAAAAGTTTTCAGAGGTAACCCGCTTAATTCATAGCCGCGTTGCTCAATTAATTCGCCGCACTGACTTTCAACTTGTTGAACCCCTAATTCATCTAATTTTTTTCGCCAAGGGTATACTCTCGATGGGTCTGGAACGTCGTAGGTGGTATCTTTTACATAATCCATCATACCGGCATCGTACTCCGTACCCATAAACTCGCAGATTCGTGATAGTACAGACTCATGGTCAGCAATTAAATCCTCATATTTGATTTCAATATACTGTTCAGGACTTAACGTTTTAGCAAACTCTCCCCACAAACGCTCAGTCTCTACCCATATTTCCGAGCCTACCCAGACATTCCCACACCACCCCATAGCAATAGCGCTTCTCGCAACATCTCTTGGGTCGCGAATGATGTGGATAAATTTTGCATTCGGCCAAATATGTAAACAGCGATCAAAATGTTCGTGTACTGTAGCACCCACAATCTCAACACCCGGTTTTATCTTTTGGTGCAGAAAATCATCGACTAAATCTTTGTAACTAAGAAAAGGGTCAACACTAAAATTACACCGTTTGAATACGGCATTTTCATCTAAGTATCGATGATACTCCGTCATTTCTGGAAATACGCCTTCATCACTGACTTCACTGACGGCATATTCAAACTCAGGAGCAAAGGCTATTTTGGGATGGTAATCCAACATCAAACGCAGCAGGGTCGTCCCTGAACGGACTGCACCAACCATGAAAAACGGATTTTGAATTATAGTTTGATTATCTTTTTGCATTGACTTCCCTTGTGTCCCTTTTATCTGTCCTTGTTCGCCTCATTTATGGCTTAAGTCGCCTATTATGTCACAAATCTGAAAACAAAAAAAAGTACTTTGTCCGGTAATAAAGAATATTGCGAATTGAGGCAGATACGTTTTTCACTTCCATTTTGAGTTTTAAAAACTCATCTTTATATTAGTAAAACTTTATATTCCAGAATAAGTGAAATAATTGGACATAGTTCAAAAAACTACCTGAATAACAGCTAACTTTTCAATCTAATTATTGCTAAAATGCTAGCCTCTGAAAGTTAAACCACTGTGACACTGAAGCTTACAAGGAAAAGAAATGAGCGAATCTGAGAAAGGGACTCCGCGCGTCTCAGTAATCATGCCTATCAAAAACGTCGGAAAATTCATTTTTGATGCAATACAATCGGTTTTATCCTCTGACTTCAAAGACTTTGAAATTGTGTGCGTGGATGATGGCTGTACCGACGATACTTTAGAGATTATCGGAAAAATTGACGACTCTCGAATTCATGTAATTAAAAATCAAGGTTCCGGATATACTGATGGCGTAAACTCAGGGGTCGCTTGGGCGCATGGTGATTATATCATGCATAGTGATGGTGATGATTTGATTACTAACACTAGGATATCCAAACAAGTCAGTTTTCTCGACAACAACCAAGAGTTCGGTGCAATTTGTGGCGAGCTACAAATGCTGACACCTGAAGGTAAAGTATTACCAGCAAAATCCGAGCGACCACAAGCTTCTGAAGTCACTCAAAAAATTCGCTCAGGAAGTACATCTATTTCTCATTGTTCTTACCTTATTCGCAGCGACCTAGCAAAAGAACTCCCTTATCGAAAGTGGTTTGTAACGGCTTCTGATCTTGACTTTCAATTTCGTCTGGCGGAAAAATGTCGAATCTGGTTTGAGCCTGGAACAACTTTTTATTATCGACTCCATTCAAGCTCTATCACTCACTCACAACCAAGCAATCAACGAATTTTCTTTGAAGAAACAGCTCACTTATTTATTCAACAAAGGGCTCAAAGAGGGGCCGACGATCTTCAAGAAAATAATCCGCCCGAGATCCCGAGCGCAAAAGATTCAGAGAACTCTATCAATGTGCACCTATCGAATATTTTTATGGGCAATGCATGGCGCCTAAAAAAAGATGGCAAGTATTTAACAGCAGTCTGGTATGGCGTAAAAAGTTACTTTAAAAACCCTTCAGATTTATCGCAGCTAAAAAGCGTTTTTGCTTTAATTTTGAAACCTAATAATTAACAATATCAAACAACAGAAACTCGAAAGGTGAATTAAAATAAAAACGAAATCAGCCAGCCAAGTAAGTAACCTAAAGCAAAACAAGGGAGCATTCTAAACTCCTTAAAGAGATTCAAAATTCCAAGTTTATGCTTATAGTAGAAATCGATGGGGATAATACTGATAGTAAATAAAGCAACAGCCCAAACTGCCAAATTCATGCCACCTATTACGTACAATGTCGGTAGCAAAGTAAGTTTAACAATTGACTCGATCGTTACCATAATGGTCACATATTTCGGTTTACCTATCGCAAAATAGATCGCACTAGAGATACTGGGACTGGTTAACATCAGAGCCAACGCTAATATTTGCAACATTGGTCCAGCAGCCTGGTATCGGTCGTCATATAAAAAGTTAATCAGCGTTTCGCCAAATGCAAACAAAAATCCAGCCATAGAAATTGCCGCAGCATCAGTAGTTCGGCGAATTTTATAGTAAACTTCCGCTAACTCGTTTTCTCTTTCTCTAGCCACTTCACTAAGTAATGGAAAAAAGACCATACCATTAAGCTTCATAAATGCTTGTAAAAGTGAAGTTGATAAGAAAAGCGCTATTGAGTAAATCCCCAATGTAGTCGCATCAACTAAACTGCCGAGAATAAGTCGATCACCCTGATTCAACATCGCAGTGACAATACTGGTCAAAAGAATCCATTTCCCATAGTTAATAATTTCTGACACTGCGGCACGTTCCAGCTTAAATTTATTAGCTACGCCAGGAAATGCAAAATGCGAAAGTAATACTAATGAAACTGCAGAAACCAGTGCCCCAGCAACAAGTGCCCAAATACTTTTGGCGATAAATGCCCAAGCAATCATTACTACTAAGCCAAATAATTGACTGATTAGCTCGAGAATTGTTAAGCGAGTCAGCTGAATGTTTCGGTTAGCTAGGATTAAATTAGTCGACTTAAATCCGGATATGAAGGCTGTTAATGACATTACTGCCAAGATAATCGGTAGTTGCGGTTCACTGAATGCCGATGTTTCACCGATCATTTGATTTGTTTGTGCATAGCCGATTCCTAATGCGGCCAATACCACTAATAAACAGATAAAAGCGCCACGAAGTATTTGCAGTGTCCAAGCCGTATTTAAAAACTCTGACTCCTCGCCTCGTTTACTTCGAATAATATTGGGTCCAATTCCCACATCAGAAATCATCGCTAATATATAAAGGAAAGTCTGACATAAAGCCATGATGCCAAACATTTCAGGCACCAACAGACGCGTCATGATTAAGTTGCTACCCAAGCGCAATACTTGCGAAACAACGTAACCAATTAACACCCAAGAGCTCGCTTTGAAAATTCGATTATTTTGAATTTTTTCGAGAAGTCCACGCCATCCTTTGACTGCTATATTATTAATTATCTTTCTCCTTCGTCCCTATATCAATCGCTACTGTTAACACAAAATATTAATCTTTAAGCTACGTATCGATTAATTAAGGTCAGCTTCAACTTGTTTGAAGAATTGGCCGACACGCTGCTGCATTGCTTTAAGCGTATACTGCTGCATTTCGTTTTGCGCGTTTTTACGCAACAATTCTTTTAAGTCTCGATCATTGAGTACTTTGACTAACGCTTCCGCTGCGCTGATACAATCACCATCTTCCGCCACCAAAGCAGTTTTCCCATCGATCATGTATTGTCGCCCACCACGACCGGCAAAACCAACGACGACGCTTCCACTACACATTGCTTCTAACGGTGGTAGAGGCAGCCCCTCTGGATAGCCAGTTGAGAGCAAGATGTCGGATTTACGATAAGCGAGAGCAATCTCAGCTTCAGGGACACCATCTACATCGACAAAGGTTACGTTCGAGCACTGTCTACTGACAATCGATTTAATTGTTTCTATGTCGTCGCGATTTTTTCGCGGCATACACATCACCCGGTTCGGCTCTCGTAATTTTTCATCAGGATAAAAAACACTACCGTCAATTCCATTGCTCACGGTAACGCATTCTTCATTATGCAATCCGCGGATCGTTCTTGAAATATACTCGCCACAAGAGATTACATAATCATAGCCGAGTTGACGATAGGACTTGTCTTGATCTTCTGGCTTAAATCGTGGTTTTAAGTAGATCCAACTCTGCGCAAACATAACTTTCTTACAATGATTGAATTGAATCGCATCGTATGGACTAAACTCAGTCGCAACCACGACATCATTTTCGTTGAGGTTAAATCCGACTTCAGAAATATGCTTCGAGTCAATTTCAGGATAATAAAGATTGCCATCGAAATTACCCATAGCAAGCGGCACTGCATCGAAACCGAGTTCGGTAAGCTGTTTACAGTGCTGGTAAAATACTTTGATCCCACCGATTGCGCGTTTGTTTACATGTTTGCACTGGTGAAGGTAAGAGCTTCCCTCGCCTCGCTTTAAATGCCTATAAAACTCGCGTAAGTTAAATTTTCGCTGAAAAATATCAGGAATAAGGTAATAAATAGTTCCTAATTTCATCGTTATGTAATTTCCATATGATTTACCAAGCATCATACTCTGAGCAGTGGATTAAAATTCGTGTTGGCTCGATGCTAAGCGCACTTTAAATGGGATTAAAGCACTTATTTCCCCGATGCGAATTCTATCATAGCGAGAGAAATAGTCATTCCATTTGTTAATTTGGCACAAGCGAATGTAAAATAGTGACTTCTTTGACAATTGAACGGGAAGTCAATGCCAAACATCCTTGCGCACATGGTCCTCATTTTATGGCCAGTGATCACAATAATACTGTTTAAAAGACTACAACCATTGCAAGCGGCATTTTGGACCATTGTCGCTGGCCATATGTTTTTGCCCGTAAAAATAGTCTACGACTTTCCTTTGATACCCCCGCTTGACAAGGGCTCAATCGCATCAGTCTGTGCATTATTCGGCTGTATCGTGATTAAAAAATTAGATATTTCTTTGATTCCACCTAAAGGTATACCTCGCTTAATAACAATTATTCTTTGCGTTTTACCATTTTTCACTGTGATGACAAATACTGAGGCAATGTATAATGGCAAATGGTGGATACAAGGCTTAAGTTTTAAAGATGGTATCTCCTTCGCGCTTGCCCAGTATATCGTTTTGATCCCACTTATTATCGGTTTGCAATTAGTCAAAACCCAAGATGATGTTAAGCAATTGATGAAGCTTCTAATGTACGCTGGACTCGTGTATTCCCTATTCGTCTTGTATGAAGCGCGAATGAGTCCGCAACTTAATCGGATTTTCTATGGCTTTATTCCCCCTGGCTGGGTACAGAATATTCGCATGGGTGGATTCAGACCATTCGTTTTTATGGGTCATGGTCTGTGGGTTGCGACATTTATTGCAGTCGGCCTCTATGCAACTATTTCATTGTGGAAAGCAAAGATTAAAGTGCAAGGCGTACCACTATTTTTTGCGGTAGTTTACCTGGCCGTGACGCTCGCATTCTGTAAAACTCTCGGCGCTTATATTCTTGCTATCACTTTTTTCTTACTAATCGTTCTCTCGCCACTCAACTTGATCAAACGAGCCGCACAAGTCTTAGTGGTAATCGTTATCCTATATCCTTCCTTATCGATTTCTCATTTATTCCCGCATGAAGAAATCTTAGACGAAGTTTATGAGTTTAATGAGGAAAGAGGTCAATCACTCCAAGTTAGATTCGATAATGAATTAGCGCTCCTTGCTCATGCGCAGAAGAAGTATTATTTTGGCTGGGGGGGCTGGGCAAGAAACCGGCTCCATGACTCTGTTACAGATGGCTTTTGGATTATTACTCTGGGTATAAAGGGAATTGTTGGCTTTATTTGTATTTTTGGGCTGATGTCGATTGCGGTGCTTAAAGGGATAAAAGCCGCCGAAACTTTAGAGTCAAAGGGTGACAAAAGACTGATGTATAGCCTCGTCATAATGGTAGGCTTATTAATGGTTGATCAAATACCTAACGCCTCAATATCAGGCTATATCTGGTTTATTATTGGCTCTCTACTGGGTGTCTCTTACCAGCTACTGGACAAATCAGCCCGGGAAAATTCCAAGCACGCGGCCTTTCAAGAGGCTTTTCATGGTAAGCAAAACGAAGGGTTTGGAAAGTCTGCAACGCAATAGAAACTTGGGGTTAAGCACCAAACAGCTAAAACAAGTAGCTACGACAAGTACCTACAATAAATCCTTATAATGAGTGCCAATAAAAATTGTGAAGATGGATTAGCGATACGTTAACTGAACAGTTTAATCTAGTTGATAAGCCCCAAGATCAACAAGGTCCTCTCGGGATTTCCCATTTCGGTCATTATTTAGTCCGTTCACTAAAGCACCTTTGCTTTTTATGAGTTGAACGCCAACTAAAATATCACCATTTAAGTCTATCTCAAACCCATCCTGAATATCCTGACTATTTGTTTCCTTACCGGAAGCCTGTAATTCGGTTAGATTTAAGAGTTTATCGTTTAGCGAATAAAACTGACCTAGTTGGGGAGCATGCAAAATATTATTACTGGAATCTATTTGTAAATTATCATTCAGGTAATTAACACTTACCAATCCGGACCTATTCGCATCGTTTACATAGGGCATACTAATCACATTATTACGCAAGGTGAATCTACTAAACTTATTAGCTACCTCTAAAAAGGCGACATTTGGTGCAGACTGCTTGGCTTCACTTAAAAAAGTGTTGTTATAAATAAAATTGTCGTGAGTAAGGTTTTCATCGGTAGTATTGGCCGCGTTAAACCAAATTACACTTTTAAATGTACGAGTCCCGATGGGCGGCGCGCCATTATCGGGCTTGTGAAAAATATTATTACGAATTACTAACCCCGCCAAAGAAGTATTAATAAACGTCATTGTGTTGTTAGTTGCAGTAAACTTGTTTCGTTCGACAATAAGTTCGCCCTTTTTCGCCGCAAGGTTTGGTCCATTATTAGCTGGTATCATTTCAAGCGCAGCAAAACCTCCTTCGAATAGATTGTCCGCTATCACCGATTCAACGATGTTACCGTTGGTACCAATTCTGACATTTGGTTGGTGAGCCAAACCACCCGTTGACCATCCTGCGTTATTGAAAAAGTCATTGTGTTGAATTAAAAGGTGGTCAGGTAATGCTGTTCTGATGCCACCATGATCGGGAAAATTTGGTACGCAGTTTTGGCACTTACCTTCCTTACCACTCCGCGCATTGGGATTCTGCCTTATTCGATTTCCAACTACCGCGCTTAGATAACCAAAATTTCCCAATACTGCGTAATCCTGCCAGTCGAAAATCTCGTTATCGACAATCATTTGATACTTACTTTCCCCATGTCCATGCGGATAGATATTTAACCCCAAGCCCGAAAACTTATTGCGATAGAGCAACGAGTTCTTCGAATTAGTCCAAAAAAAGAATCCATCGGGGTGGTTGCCGTGACCAGTAACGGGATTATAGTTTCCTTTGAAATGGAGGTTGCTAACGGTCACGCCGTTAAAATCAGACAAATAGAATAGCTGGGCGGCAGTGGCTTTTCGATTAACCTTAATAATCGGTTTCTCACCCTTACCATAACTAGAAATCAATAAATTTGCCGACAAGCCACTGATTGAAACTCTATCAAGCGTGGTGGTGAACTCTTCTCCTGCTCGAAATAAAACCCGAGCAGGCCTTCGATCTTGAAAGTTTCTCAGTGTTTGTAAGACCTCTTTAGCTTCCGCAAACGAATTTAAATGGTTTTTACCGGGACAGTCTTCAAAGTCTTCATTGACAGAGACACAATAGGTGAGAGATCGATAGGCGTTATTCGCTTCTCTAACTCGAATGGAAATGCGCTCGGTAACAATCGTATCGCCTCGATCGCTGATCTGCAGCTCAACTCTGTACATTCCAGCACTATCAAACACATGACTCGCAATGGGTGATAAACTCTTATTGGCGTCTACCCCTGGTCTATTGACGAATTTTGCACCGTCATCGCCGAAGTTCCAGTGATATTCCAATTCATAAAAAGGAGAAGCATAACCCTCAAGTTCGAATTTTGAGGCATCAAACATAACGCCACAAGGAGCGATACATTCTCGGCGAGACACTTTTAACGCCGCATTTAAATCTTCGCTTATCCGCATCTCTTTGATTTCGTGATGTACTATCACGCTGCCACAGGCAATGAGTCCAACGCCAAGCAAAAGTATCAGAACAATTTTCAGCTTAATTTTCATCATCTTACCACCCTGATTTGTAAAAAATCACAAATCGATTGCCACAGACTGACTCAAGGTAAATCGCAAGAAAGCTAATGCTTAAACTCTTTAATCTACTTCCTGTATCTGAGAGGATTCCACTATTCACTGCTTTTTGCAGCGACGGGTTAATTTTCACCCATACAAACAAAAATGATATGAGATATTGCCCCTAATGGCAATAAAAAACCCAACGCCTGGACGTTGGGTTTGTGTTTTACTGAAGGTAATATTTACTCTTTTTCGTGAGCACCTATATCTACCGTAGTTTCTCGGCTCGATGATTGATAGTCAGTGAACAATCCCGATATGGCAGTTCCGGCATTAATAGCAGGACTGCTCAAAGTCAACTCTTCACCAAATTCAGAGTTGGTATCAAGCTCTGGCGATGCCACCATACTGTTCGCTGCGTTACCACTTGCTTGCCACGTATCCAAGTCAGTCTGAGAACCATTATCGTAAATGTAGTTAGTTGTGTTCGGTGCGTACAATAGATTATTGTCTTCGACTAATCCTGTCTTAGCGCCAGAGTGTTTCCAGCTTATCAAGCCTGCATCTTGACCACCTTGAACATGAGGCATATTGGCTAAGTTGTTGTATACCGCAAATTGAGTGAAGTTATTACTCACTTCCAAGAACGCTAAGTTGGGTGAAGATGTCAAAGCCTCTGAATTTAAAGTGTTATTGTAAATCCAGTTAGTATGAGTCAAGTTTTCCGCTGTTGTATTCGAAGAAGCAAACCAAATTGCAGACTTAAATGTACCTGTACCAATCGAAGGTCCGCCATTGTTTGGCTTAAAGAAGACGTTATTTCGAATCACTACGCCACCCAATGATGAATTAATAAATGAAGTAGTATTCTCAGATGCAGTAAACGTATTTCTCTCAATAATCACTTTTCCACGTACCGCCGATGAGCCAGGCCCATTGTTAGCTGGAACCATTTCTAGTGTATTAAAGCCACCATTTAATCGGTTATCCGAAACAATTGAATCAATCACTTCTCCGTTGGTACCAAGTCTGATGTTCGGTTGATGCGCTAAACCTGCTGTAGACCACCCAGCATTGTTAAACATATCGTTGAACTGCACTAATAAATGATCAGGCTCTGCGGTACGTAATGGACCATGATCGGCATAGTTAGGTACGCAATCTCCGCACTTACCTTCACCACCGCTTACAGCATTAGGATTCTGTTTAATGTGATTTGCCAATACTGTGCTCAAATAACCGAAGTTACCTAATATTGCGTAATCTTGCCAATCCGTAATATGGTTATCAACAATCATCTGGTGCTTGGTGTTGTCATAACCATTTGGATAAATGTTCAAGCCCAGGCCTGAAAATTTATTTTGGTAAAACAAGTAATTCTGTGACTGTGCCCAAATAAAGAATCCATTAGGGTGATTACCCAAACCCGTTACAGGGTCATAATTACCGCGGAAATACAAATTAGACACGGTGAATCCATTGTTGCTCGACAAGTAGAAAAGTTCACCCGCTGTTGTCGCTTCATTAACCGCAATGACCGGCTTCTCACCATTGCCGTATGAGCTTATCAATAGCTGAGCAGACAAACCACTGATACCGACACGGTTCAGACCGGTCGTGAAAGTTTCACCGGCTCTGAATAATACTCGTGCTGGGCGCTGATTTTGAAAGTTTCTAATGGTGCTGAGAATTGATGCCGCTTCTTCAAAAGAGTTCA
Organism: Aliikangiella marina; assembly: GCF_007004765.1. Classification (GTDB taxonomy): domain Bacteria; phylum Pseudomonadota; class Gammaproteobacteria; order Enterobacterales; family Kangiellaceae; genus Aliikangiella; species Aliikangiella marina. The sequence continues at coordinate 36,050 of NZ_VIKR01000002.1, read as the reverse complement.
AGTGGAACTCAGAATCACTTGATGGGCAACTCGCAAAATCGTTGGTGTTTGAAACACAGTAAGTAAGCTCTGCGAAAGCTGTCTCTGGATTATCTACAATGACTCGCACTACCTGAGTCGCAACTTCGCCGTTAGTATCAGATACGGTAAGCAAGACATCGTAAGTACCCGCATTTTTAAACACGTGTCCTGCAATAGGAGAAATACTCTGGTTCGCTTCTACTTCAGGACGATTTTCGAAGCTGGCGTTTTGGTCATTAAAATCCCAATGGAATTGAAGTTCATGAAAAGACTCAGTGAAATCTAATGAAGTGGTATCCGTCGCATCAAACATCACACCACAGGGCGCGATACACTGAGTTCGCGAAACGTATACTTCAATCTCGATTCTATCGGAACCTTGGCTAGGAGGTAGCACAGGCTCTGTCACTTCAACGTTTAAACTGGTTTGAACGTTTTCAGCGGCACTGTCGCTGACACTTGCGGTAATTTGGTGATTACCAACAGTTAGCGTCGAGTTAATCGATGCGCCTGTTCCAATCACACCATCTATGTTTGATGACCACTGAATCGAACCACTTAAATCACCGTCTTCTTCGTCAGTTGCTGTTGCCGCGAAGGTTACCGCTGTATCACTCTCAACCGAATTGATGTCTGTCGGTGCGGTAATTGTAATTTCTGGTGCGCTATTGGGTCTAAAAACCGATAAATTCAATGTGATCTGAGCCGACTCATTCTCAGAATCTACGATTGAAGCAGTAATTGAATGCTCACCTAGCGAAAGCGCTCTTGCAAGTACACCACCGGTACCCATGTTTCCATCTAGGTTTGATGACCACTGTATATTTGCACTTAAATCTCCATCTTCTTGGTCACTGGCTGTCGCTTCAAAACTAATTTCAGCGCCCTGAATAAAGTCGCTTCCACTTGTCGGGGCGATCAGCGTTATCTCCGGTGCTGCGTTAGGGGTAGGCGCTGGTGGTGGATTTTCAGACGATGGCGGCGTGGTTGGCTGCTCCACAATAGTATCCGGCGACTGGGCATTACCCTCGTCAGCTCCGCCACCACCGCAGGCACTTAGGAATACCAACGCTGGCACCAATAGTACCGTCATTGAAGATTGAGATAAAAACTGAGTCGGTTTACATGTCATTAGGATCACCAAAAAAATTAACAAAGATGCAAGTGGTCAACACTTCTGGTGTTTGTATCGGTAATCTTTAGAATACTTAACCCCCTCATACTCCAAAGTGTGACCGATCCCACAAAAGCAATGAGAACCGAATTCAGTCTCGAGTATTTTAAGCAAAATTATCATTTATAGAGATGTTTATTGAAGGAAATTATAGTGAGTTTAACGCGCTATTTTTAGTGAATTATTACATAAAAAACAACCTGTTAGATAAAATAGCGTGTTGCTTGTAATGCTTTGAAATGAGATAGGTTTTCGACTATCTCAAAATAAACCTGGGCTATCGCGTCGAAGGCGCATAACCATTCTTATTTTTATTGCCGACGCTAATAATTTATCTCAAAAACATCTTGTGGTCGGTAACAGGAATTGAATTTAGCGCGCTATGCGCGCTTTTTGAAAAAACGAATGATTGGTTTTTCTATCCAATAAAAAGAAATGAGGCCGGCAATTAAACACGCGACTATCGCGAGTATCACCGCAAGTACATCGAAGAGATAATGCTGAAAAGTAATCTTACCCCAGATAAAGCCCACAACGCCCAATACAAAGGTATGTACCAGATATAGAGAGTAGGAAGAATCACCCACATATTTTAAGAGCTTGTTTTCCGAAATTTTGCCATTTCGTTCAACTGCCACCGCGCCAATCAATAGCAAAGTACTCGGAATTCCCCATTCTATAGCTCGTTTACCACCCCAACCAGGCATAACAACAGCCAAAAGGAAGAAACCAACGCCTAAGATTAGGAACAACCAACCCGAACGACCACTTGGAAACCTATTTTGGTTATAGAGATGTCCGAGTATCGCCCCTGCAATGAACTCTGCTAACAGTGAATTGGTATAAGTTGCAGCTAAAGGGTTACTCGGTTGAATCGCTAGTCCAAGCGCGATTAATAGAGCAAAAATAGTGACCAGTCCCCACAGCCGTTGGCTTGCGCTACTCAGTAATAACATCAAACCAAAAATCAGGTAAAAGAACATCTCATAGTTTAATGTCCAACCTTGTACCAAGACCGGCCAAACCATGGTGTCCATTTTGGGATGGAAGGTCGGTATAAACAGAAACGACTTAATGGCATGAGGAATATCAAAAACCGCTGTTTTTAATACACTCGGGAGAAAAAAAGCGATTGCTACCATTAAACCGGTGTAGAACCAATAAAGCGGTACAATGCGGATAACGCGGTCACGCCAGAACTTCATTGGCGTCAACGTTTTTTGACCGGCAATGTAAGTCATGATGAAACCACTGATCACAAAAAAGATATCGACGCCAGCCTCACCAACATTGGTGTCAACTTTAAATGCTCCGCTGCCATGACGCTCTAATTGAACCAAAGTATGATGGAAGACAACTAAAGAAGCAGCTATTCCTCTAAGATATTGAACCGACAATAACATATTTATTTTCTTTTATTCGTTTGACTTAACTATTTACTGCGCCGAATGATTTTTTTAATTTTATCAATCAACCCTAACTTTTTAAGTACAAAAGAGACAGCTTTACCAACCCGTTCAATAACAAAACGGCTACTAACAATGAAAAAGTTTTTAATCGAAAAGGGAAAGTAATAAACGTCAAAACAATCTTTATATCCCGTCATAAAAAACGCTTTATGGCGACCCTCACCTGTGCATAAGTCGTAATAATTTATCTCTTCATCATTGAAAGCATTTTCGATAATTTTGTATTGAAGAACCGTGCCGGGCGAATATTTCGAATATTTTGGATCATAGCCAGTCCAATCATAAAAAAGAATGCCATCCCCATAAATAGGGCATAAGTTATAAGCAATAGGCTGATCCTCAGCATAAAGAATATATCCTCTAAAAAATCCTAATTGAGCTTGCTCTTTCACCCACTCTGAAAATGCATCTTTCGTTGACAAAACACGTCCAAAAAGCTTTTCCTGATAAGAATGTTGAGAAACCGCTTTGGCGGTATTTAAGAAATCATCAACTTCTTCAGGCTTACTAAAAATACGAAAAGCTTCTCGTTCTTTATTGGAATTGATAACTTTCTTTATCTTCCGATTTAAGCTATTTCGAGACTTACCTTTGTAGCGCTCACAGTATGTCTCAAAACTACCCGTTGTTTCCACAAAGTAATGTTTATATACCTGAATAACATGCTTTATATATCCGCCCTCAAAACCAATGGAAGGCTTTAAATTCTCATTGGTCGGTACCGATAACCGTTGGCACACGTGAGCTTTTTCACGTGGTAACTCGACCGACCAATCTTCGTTGTTCTCAAATATATTGGGAGAGTTTTGCAGACCTTGATAAACCTTACTAAAAACTGGGATCTCACCAAACCTACAATTGTAGTAAAGTGGTTTCTCGACCCAAGTATTTGCTTGATTATCTAAAGTCATTAACTGTTCTTATATAAATTCGTTTTACGAGTGAAATAGCACCGCTAAATATTACGATATATTAAAGGTAAATTGAGGAAATTTTTTCCATATCGAGATGCAAGTCGCTTTGGATCTTGCATCATTCGATAAAACCATTCCATACTAATTTTTTGTACCCAAACCGGCGCCCGTTTTTCTTCACCAACTAAAAATAAAATCGAGGCACCGATGCATAAAGCGACGCCTTTGGTGTTTCCTCGCTCTTGTAACTTCTTAGCCAAGATTTCTTGTCTTGGTGAACCGACAGCCAAAAAGAAAAAATTAGCATTAGACTCTTCAATTACCGAAATAGCCTTTTCTACTTCATCTGGTTTATCGATAAATCCCATCGGCGGATTGTAATGCTTAATTACAAGATCGGGGTATTTAAGCCTTAATTGCTCGATAACCGCCTCACTGCCACCAACAATCATGATTACGTCTTGCTTATTGAGCACTTTTTCAAAAAGATTTGCTGTCAGGGTACTGCCAGTAATAACCTCTTGTACGCGCATACCTTTCATACGCATGAGTTTGTCTAAAATTTTGCTATCACATAAACATAAAGAAGCTTCTTGATAAACCTGCAAGAATTGCGGGCTAACATCTTTTTGAGACAACCTTGCCATATGATCAATGTTTGGTGTTACAACCGTTTCTAGCGCTTGAGAAGTACTGAGTTGCCTAACACTGTCTAATGCTTCATCCATGGTAACATTATGAATTTGCATCAGTTTGGTTTCTAATGTCGCTATTTGGTTTGATGTATTCAAATCAATCTCTTCCTGACTTTTACTAGTAAGCATTTTTGCCGACAAACCCTTTAAAGACCGTCATAAAGATAATTCGAATATCCAACCACAAGGACCAATTCTTTATGTATTCTAAATCGTATTGCACACGCTTTTCCATTTTCTCAAGCGTATCAGTCTCCCCTCGCCAACCATTAATTTGTGCCCAGCCAGTAATGCCTGGTTTAACTTTGTGACGTAACATATAAAAAGAAACTTTTTGTCGATACTCTTCATTATGAGAAACTGCGTGCGGTCTCGGACCAACGATAGACATACTGCCAGCTAATACATTAAAAAACTGCGGCAACTCGTCAAGGGATGTTTTCCTTAAAAATCCGCCGATAGGTGTCAGGCGACTATCATTTTTTTGCGCTTGAACAACCTTTTCGCGAGCATTCTCGTTACTCACCTTCATCGAGCGAAATTTCCAAACTAAAATTTCTTCGCCATCTAGACCATACCGTGGCTGCTTGAAAAAGACCGGACCTCGGGAGGTTATTTTAACCGCAAGTGAAATAAGTAACATCGGTATCGCGATCATCAACAGAATACCAAATGAAATAAAAATATCTTCAGTTCTCTTAACCCAGACTTTGGCGCCGTAATAAGGCGACTCAAAAACACTCAAAGTATCCATATCACCGACATGATTAATCCGAGAATGGACTAAGTTGGCTAACAAGAAATCAGGAACAAGGTGAACGTCTACCGTTGTATCGCCAAGCAACGCGAGGATTTCTGCAATGCGCGCTTCGGCCTTTAGCGGTAACACGATAAACAAGGTATCGATAGTGCCATTTTTCGCGATAGTAACGACATCATCGATGCGCCCTTCAGTCGTCTTGCCATATTCTTCCATGACGCGCTCGGAATCGCGATCATCATAAAATCCCATAAACTTAAAACCGAGATCTTTTTGGGTTTTGATTTGCGTATGTAAATCCAATCCGAGCTGATTAACGCCTAAAATAGCGACTTTCTTCAGATTGTGCCCAGCTTCTAACTTTAACCTCCGATAACCAGAGTAAATGGCTCGCCAAAAGAAAGTCAAAAACATTGCACTTGTTCCCCAAATAGCTAAGGTGACACGCGAAAAGTCTTCTGATTGCTTGAATAAAAATGCGGTTAACAAGAAACCGACAAACGATAAAATGATACACGCCCAAGAAGTGAAAATCATTTGCGAAAAACGACTACCGCGCCATGAGCGGTATAGGTTAAGCATTTCAGCGGTATACAAGAAGAATACCGCAACAACTAGCGAAGCCACTTGATAATCTTGAGAAAAAGTAACTTGGTAACTATCTTCCGTAAAAATAGCGTTGTATATGGTCATCGCCAGATACAAGCTAACAAACATTACGCCAAGGTCAACCAAGCGAAGAATAAACGAGTATGTATTCCCCGATGTTTTAAATGTGTTTGACTTTTTAACTACCATGTCCCAACAACCCTGATTTGTTTCCTTCACATTCTATCGATTTAACGACAGTAATTCCTAACATGTCCCTACGACTCACTCTGAGAATCAAGCGACTTTTCAGCCGGTTGATTATAGCTTGTTTCTTTATTAATAAACCTTACTTTAAGTAACTACCATCCATAACGGCTTGCCACCAGCCTTGATTACTTAAATACCAAGCAACCGTCTTATTAATTCCTGTTTCAAAAGACTCTTTAGGACGATAATCTAACTCTTTAAATGACTTATTGGGGTCAATTGCATACCTTCTATCATGACCGGGCCTATCAGTTACATAAGTTATTAACTCAGCTGACTTACCATTTTTCGCAAAGCTCGCCTTTGGGAAACGCTCTATAAGTGAAGTGTCATTCTTAAATGCTTCGTCCACCAAGCCACAAATCACTTTAACAATATCGATGTTGGCCCATTCGTTGTTGCCGCCGATATTGTAATTTTCTCCAATTCGACCTTTGTTTAATACCAAGTCAATTCCATAAGCGTGATCGGTAACATACAACCAATCTCTAATTTGTTGTCCATCGCCATAAATGGGCAATTCCTTATCTTGCAGAATATTCGTTATCACCAAAGGAATGAGTTTTTCTGGGAAATGATAAGGCCCGTAATTATTGGAACAATTGCTTGTTGTAACATTCAGCCCATAAGTATGATGGTATGCTCGAACCAAGTGATCGCTCGATGCTTTACTTGCGGAGTAAGGTGAATTAGGCGCATAAGCAGTATCTTCAGTAAACGCTGGGTCAGTTGGAGATAAAGTCCCGTAAACTTCATCAGTAGAAACATGATGGAACCGGTGATTCTGTTTAACCGAATCAATGAATGGCTCATCTAGCCATAGCTGCTTTGCTGCCTTGAGTAATGTATAAGTACCAATAATATTCGTTTCAATAAACTCATCCGGACCGGTTATTGAGCGATCAACATGACTTTCCGCCGCGAAATGAACTATCGTATCGATATTGTTGTTTCGTATAATTTCGCAAACTTTTTCAAATGAACAAATATTTTCATGATAAAAAGTAAAATTATCATTATTAATTACAGGAGCTAAATTCGCTTTGTTGCCAGCGTAAGTGAGTGCGTCGATGACGACAACTTTATCCGCTGGATAGGTTTCCATCCAATAATGCACAAAGTTAGCACCAATAAAGCCCGCGCCACCAGTAACCAGAATATTTTTCATTTCAATACTTCACTTCTCAAAAATAATTAATCTAACCCGGACATACCGGTTAATTCCGATATCATTTCACTCAGTCTTACCCGCCAATGTTCAATTCCTAACCCTGGGCAATCTTCTAGTAATTTAGATTTATCCAAAACGCTATAACTCGGTCTTTCGGCAGGTGTCGGGTAATCACTTGTCGCTATCGATCGAATTGGAATCGCTTTTTCAAGTAACCCTTTTTCTATTGCGAGTTCTTGTATCGCAACTGCGAAGTCATACCAACTTGCAACACCAGCATCGGTCCAATGGTAAACTCCGACTAATTTTTGTTTCGCTATTTCAATTAAAGTTCTCGCTAAATACTTTGCGCTAGTTGGGCTTCCAATCTGATCACCAACGACACCCAATTCTTGCTTGTCATTCATAAGACGCAGCATAGTCTTGACAAAGTTATTGCCTATCACAGAGTAGACCCATGAAGTTCTGATAACGGCACTATTAGCAGCATTAAACTTCCAAACTAAGCGTTCACCTTCTGCTTTACTACCGCCATATACACCGATAGGCTTCACGTTGTCCTCAATCTGATAAGGCGAACTTTTCTTCCCATCAAATACAAAATCAGTGGATATATGCAGGAAATAAACATTGTTGTCTGCACAATATTTTGCCAAATACCCTACTACGGTCGCATTGAGAGCAAATGCAGCCTCTTGGTCAGATTCAGCCTTATCGACAGCGGTATAGGCAGAAGCATTGATCAATACATCAAATTTCAATTGCTCGAGTGCCTCAGTCATTGACTGCTTATCAAATAAATCGATGTCTTTTCTGCCGAGACAAGTAATTTTAATTTGATCATTGCCGAGCCTCAAAAGCTCGCTTGCAACCTGTCCACTCTTTCCAATCACAAGAATTTTCATATTAGCTTTTTAATCTATACATTTCAGGCAAACTTCGGCGCGTCTTTAAAAGAAAGTCCTTGCTCATCTTTTGCCGATAACTGTGGATTAGTTCCCGCCCTTATTGGCCAATCGATACCAATTTCGGGATCGTCCCATCGAATTGAGACTTCGTAGTCAGGCGCATAATAATCATTGCACTTATAAACAAATTCGGCGGTTTCACTCATTACATAAAAACCGTGGGCAAAACCAGCTGGAACCCACATTTGCTTCTTGTTTTCAGCTGAAAGTACTACCCCAACGTATCGACCAAAGGTTTTAGAAGACTCACGTAAATCAACAGCAACATCGAAAACTTCTCCTTGAGTAACTCGAACTAGTTTACCTTGAGTGTTCTCGGTTTGATAATGAAGACCACGTAGAATTCCAAAGTTTGAACGGCTATGATTATCTTGCACAAAAACTTTTTCGCTGCAATGTTTTGCGAAATCACTTTGACGATAGGTTTCCATAAAAAAACCCCTTTCATCCCCGAATACTTGTGGAACTAAAATTTTTACATCAGATATTTCAGTTTCAATAAATTCCATTTCTAATCCTAAATAGTCGATTGTCTTTTTATTCGTCAATAAAACTCAAAATTAAAACACAATCTTAGCGTCACTCGCTCTTTCAAAAGAAAGACTTAAAATAATCCCGGTTTAATTCAAACCTTAAATCGATTGAGACTCAAGCAATCCCAATAAATAAGCACCATAGCCGCTTTTATTCAATGGCTCGGCTAATGCTCTCAAATCATCTGAATTAATCCAGCCATTTCTAAAGGCGATTTCCTCTGGGCAGTTAACTTTCAGTCCTTGCCGTTTATCAATAGTGGCTATAAATTGCGCAGCAGCCAATAGGTCATCATGAGTTCCGGTATCAAGCCAAGCGGTTCCGCGCCCCATAAGCTCTACACGAAGGTCATCTAGTTTAAGGTATTGGTCAATTACATCAGTAATTTCTAATTCCCCGCGAGCGGAAGGTTTCACATTTTTAGCAATCTCGACAACTCTATCATCGAAAAAATAAATTCCTGGAATTGCATAATTTGATTTAGGCTGTTGTGGTTTTTCTTCGATTGAAATGACTTTACCTTCTTTGTCAAACTCAACGACACCATACGCTTTCGGGTTGGCTACATGATATCCGAAGACGGTGCCTCCTTGGGTATTCGCATTGGCTCGCTGTAACGTCGACATTAAATAATGTCCATAAAATATATTATCGCCCAATACGAGTGCTGCCGGCGCACCATCTAAAAATTCTTCCGCGAGTATGAATGCCTGTGCGAGACCATCTGGTGAGGGCTGTTCTTTATATTCGATAGTCAGTCCAAACGAGCTTCCGTCACCAAGTAAAGATTCGAAGCGTGGCAATTCTTCCGGAGTCGAAATCAACAAAATTTCTCGAATACCTGACTGCATTAAGGTCGCTAATGGATAATAAACCATTGGTTTATCATAAATCGGCATCAGTTGCTTACTGACTACCCGAGTTAGAGGGTGGAGGCGCGTTCCGCTACCACCCGCAAGAATTATCCCTTTTCTTTGTTTTGACATTGTTACTACTCACTGTATAAATCATGAAGACTCTATAATCTTCCACGATCTGAATAAATAAAATTTAAAAAAATTGATTCAGTGTCAATTTCACTTGTCGTCGAATCAACATTAAGTTGTATACTATTTCTAGTCGCGTGTTGAAGTGAAATTTGAAAGTTACTCGAGAAAGCATAATTAAAAGTCACGCTATAATTTTCAATCTCGTTAGCGGCTATCGAAGTAAAGTTGGTATCAAATTCACTTTCACTTTTGATATAATTAAGGCGTATACTAGAGCGACTTCCATTGTTAAATAATCGGTTTAAAGAATAATCAATTCCTATTGAGCCTAACTTTCTTCTCTCAACGTCATCCGATTGGAACTGCTCAATCTCCGCATCAGAAAAACTTAAAGTAAAATCAAAAAGTGCGTCATCGTGAGTAAAACCAATAGAGTACTCTTCCACAATTTGAACTCGTGCAAACGCATTTTGCTGATTAACATTGACTGTATTTGCATTTTGGTTGGTGTCCAACTGATTATTAAAACTATTTGAATAAGCCAGTTCGATATTGTTTTTTACATTGATTTGTCTGGTAAGTGTTAAAACTTGAAGATCTTGGTTTAGTTCTTGATTGTTGTCGTCAACAATTTCTGATTGCCCTAAATCAAGCTGGATTTGATTGGTTGCGTCTCGCATTACCCAACGCAAAAATATATCATCACGATCATAATCGATAGCACTCTGCTCCGACTCTTCATACTCGGTAATCGCAGTTCTTAGGTTTAGCGATAATGCACTGGTTGGATTAACTTGTTTTTCATAATTGACTAAAAAACTTTGAGTTGCATTGGAACTATTTTGTCCGAAAATGACTTGTTCGGTTTCTTCTAAGTAATAATCAAAATAAGTGTATTCTAAATTGATACGGTCGGTTGGACTCAGAGAAAAGTAGTACCTTGGGCGCATTACCGCGACCCGCTCATCTCGCACGTTATTGACTTCTTGAGTGCTGAAGCGATTGATAGGAACTTGGCCATAATTTAATAACGTGAGTAATGTAAATTTGGACTGTAAAGGTTTGTATAGAACAGAACTCTGAAAGTCATATAGCTCTTCATTTTGTAATGTATCATCGGAATATTCAACACTTGACACTTGACCAGCAAGATCAATATCCCATTCTCTGAGCTGAAAAGAATCTAATCCAAAATTTAAACCGAGCGAATAAGCCTCACCCTCTTCTCCGTCCAATTGTCCGGAAATATTGTTACTATCTTCTACTTGGGTGATGATAGAGTAATTGTATTGCGCGGCACGTAGGGAAGTACTAACCAAAAATGTCAGTACTAAAACAAAACAACTCAAAAAGTTTATGAATGATGCCAATTTTGTTTTTGTTCTTATTGGACTTAAATCCTTTTTCATGACTTCCTATCAAGTTTAGAACTCGTCGAGAACGACCCCAGCGAGTTTATCTTCCCCGATTGCAAGACATGCCTGCATCACTTCTTCATCAGAGCATTTGCCGTATGGAACAACCAGAACGACCATATCACATAGCTCTATTAAGATTCGGGTGTCTGCTGAATCTTCAATACTCGGCGCATTAATAATGGGGTAACGATCGGGATATCGACCAACCAACTCTCGAACAAAATGACTCATCTTGTCAGTTGTAAAATATTCTGCCGAGTTTTCTCGTGGTAAACCGCTTGGCACAAATCTTAATCGAGGAATTCCCGTTTTATACAAAACTTCACCGCTTTCCCACTCTTCGTTCTCAAGAAAGTCGATCATTCCTCGCGACTCTCTCATCTCGAAAATATCGTTTAAATGAGGGTATCGAATATTTGACTCAATAAGCATCGATGTTTTGGCTTCATCTAACGCAAAGGTTGCAGCAAGGTTCGCTGCAATAAGGTGAGAATTAGACTCGGGAACAACAGAAGTAACCAAAGTAACAAAATTCTGGTCTCTCGATAAAGATAATAGCTTGGTTCGTAAAGTACGATAGCGATCAAGTAAAGTGCTGTTCTTCATACCAGGATAGATTAAACTTTTATCCTGTAATTCCTTGAGGGTAAAATTCTTGGCTTGCTCCATCTGAGAAATCCCAGTTCTGGAGTCAGCAAGATCTTTAGAATTCTTTTTGGTTACTAGCGGTAACTTTTCCGAAGCTTCTTCGATCAGTTGTTTTTTCTCGTGATCTTCAACGTCCTCAGAAATTTTCATCGCTTTGAGGTAAGCTTTTTCAAGAGTACTCATGAAATCACCCGTATCTTCTTAAATAAATTGCATAGGCGTAGATGCTCCAAACTAACAGCACCGTAATAACCATAGCGACTAACTTTAGCTTTTCTTTTTTATTTTCAGCACTCGACGGAATTTTGTACACCGATGCTAAAACAGGTACTCGGAATGTTTCTTTGAAGAAAAGCTGATTGCGAACTTTCTGATCTAACTCAGCGAGCCCCCAAACTAATAACGCGGGAATAATAAAGCTAATCACCAATCCAGCGAGAATTATATGCGCAAAACGAATGCCCTTAGGCGTAAATGGTAACGAAGCTTGATCTTGTACCTTGAGTGATAAGCCCTGGTTTTCGATATCGATATTCATAGATACCCGAGCATTTTCACGTTGTGCTAAAAGGTCGTTATACATGTTTTGGTTGATCGTATAATCGCGTGTCAATTCCGACATTTCCGCTTCTACTGCGATAATTTTTTCGAGAGTTTCCTTTTCTCTTTCTATACGCGACTTAAGCTGCTCAATTCGAGAGTTTAAGGTGGTGATTTTACTTTCAGAAAGTAATATTTGACGGCGCAGTTCTTGGGCTAATACACCAGTTGGTTTTCCACCAGCATTTCCGCGTCCCTCTTCACGTTTGCGAACCACTTCGGCTAATTGTGCTTTTAATGTTTCTATTTGTTGTTTGATTTGAACGACATCGGGATAAGTCTCCATGTAATTCAATAGCAGCTCGTCACGACGATTTTCGAGTTCGGAAATTCTTGTGCTTAAGGTAGTTTCTTTTTCGATTTCTCGATTTGTTTCGTTACCTTCGCCTCGAAGTTGTTTTTGGCGAGTTAATATCGAAGACTCTTCAGCAGATTTTTCAAGCTCCGCAGCCTCAAGTTCGGTGTTTAGTTCAACCAGTCGTTCACTTGCATTCTCTTTCGCGCCCGGCGTCGACTCGACATTACGTGAGCGAAAGTCTTTTATCGCATTTTCTGCAGCTTGTAGTTGCTGTTGATAAATCGCTACTTGATTGTCGATAAACTCAAAAGCTGATCGACTCTCTTCCTGCTTCGCTTCTAAACTTCCGTCGACAAACACTTTTGTAAAAAGATCTGCCGTTTCAAAAGCCTTTTGTGGATCCGAATCGCTGTAACTAATTTCAATCAGATTGTTACCAACATTTTGAACAGATGTATTGGCTTTGATAATTTTGTTATAGGCCTCAAGAGTAAACTCTGAGATATCATCACCTAATGTCTTTTTCCAAACATCAAGCTCAAGAACTTGATCAATTGATTTTTTACTGAGGATGATTTGACGCGCTCTGCGGGCTTTATCTTCGACTTCAGTAGTGACAGCTGTACCTTGCATGAGAGGACTTAAGATAGATTTTGAATCAACCAATACAACACTGGTAGAAGTGAATACTCTCGGCGACATCCAAGCGGCCGCAAGAAAGGCCATTGAGGTAATAAAATAGACTGCGATCACGAGCCTGCGATTAGACCAAACTTCCTTTCTTATGAGTCTTAAATAAAATGCCAGCTGAGTATTCATTAGCCTAATCTACCTTAGAAGTTTCTTTCCGGAATGGACAACACGTCACCAGGCTGAATTGCGTAGTTAGTAGCCATTTCACCGTTGTATAAGATATCAGCTAAATCGATATCAAGTTGCTCTAAATTACCTTGAGTCCGGCGAAACAATTTTGTTCCGTTTGCAGAAGCAAATTCATTCAATCCCCCAGCAGCTAACACAACATCTAATACGGTCATCCCTTGTCGGAAACTGATCGATATTGGATTACGCACCGCACCGGTTACTCTCACTCGAGACAGATACTCATGGCTTCGCAACTCACCGAGAATGACTGAAACTTGAGGATCGCGAATAAATTTAGATAACTTTTTGGTGATCTCACCAGCTACATCTACTGGCGTTTTGCCCCCCGCTAGGATTTCGCCAGCCAAAGGTACCGATATTTTACCATCAGGTCTTACCGGAACTTGAATTGATAAATCTGGGTTTTTCCAAACATTGACAATCACAATATCATCCACGCCGATATAGTACTGATCAACCAGCAAAGTTTTATTTTCACTGACTTCTTGCGCATATCGCGCTGACTCTGGAATTTGACTGCATCCTGCTAACAATACGACTAATAGTAATGCATTGATTCTCAACATATTTACCACCAATATCCGTCCATAAACCTGTTAATTTATTGTTTTTCAATAGTTATTATTCAAACAACTTTTGCCTTCGATGATTCCAACTTCCATCCGTCAGACTATCACATTGCACCTGAAATGGCTGTAATTGTTTGATTTTCGACCGTATTATAAAAACTTTCTGTTGCTTGTACAAAATATATACAAACAAACCACCCATCCAAGCTCGAATACTCTACTTGAAATGGTTTTCACTATGATTACATTCACTGTGGTTATAAAAGGGGAAGTGACGAGCTCGACTGGGTTAAAGTCCGCTCTCTAGATGCTATAACTCACTTCCCTTTTTACAACTCGCTATTCCCTAAGCACTTTAAAAGCTATAGCCTGATTAGATTGTACTGTACTGGGCCCCGTTCAAGCTTGATTATTCGCTTGCTTAACCGAGCACTTTCAGCCTGAAAATGGTACCGAGTGACTCATTTACTGTCAAGTTTACGACGCCCCGTCCCACCTTAATTTGCTCATTTGGTGACCAGATTCACAAATGAGATATCTCTTGATTTAGCTACCCGCAGCTCGCTCAAGCTCTGGCTTCAACAAACTCGATAAAACTACCAACAGTTTCAAAAACCTCAGCAGACAAATCGTCGTCCTCAGCCATAAAGCCAAATTTTTCCTCAACAGCAGTAATCACTGACACAATCGCCATTGAGTCAAACTCAGGGATATCACCTAGCAAAAGTGTCTCTTCGGAAAGATCGTCGACAGACAAATCGAGAGACAGCGTTTCGATTAACAACTGCTTGATACTAGCAGCAACTTCTAGATTACTCATAAATCGGGTCTTTGGCTTAAATTGGCGCGATTCTATCAATAACCAAGCCGCTTTGCACTGCCAATTTTAATGGAGACTCGATAGAGAGAGTTAATAACTATTGGTTTGTAGCTTCGGGTAGTATTCCAGAGGCTTTTTACTTATCCTATGAGGACTTTTTTCTCAGCATATCAATCAGGACACCAAGGTGACTGAAAATTCGACTTCTTTTGATAAAAATCGCATCAAAATAGTCCTTCTTGAAGGCATTCATCCCAGCGCAGAGAAGGTTTTCGCCAATGATGGCTACACCAATGTGGTCACTGCGGCCAAATCACTTCCTGTTGAGGAACTAAAAACCGTTCTCTCCGATGCTCATTTTCTGGGTATCCGTTCACGAACCCAGGTAAACCAAGCACTCCTTGATTTTAGCCCGAAGCTAGCGGCGATAGGCTGTTTTTGTATTGGTACCAACCAAGTAGACCTCACTGCAACCCGAGCACGAGGAATCCCGGTATTTAATGCGCCATTTGCTAACACCCGCAGCGTTGCCGAACTCGTACTTGGTCAAATGATTCTATTGCTTCGTGGCATTCCGGCGAAAAACGCCGCAGCACATCGTGGAGAATGGCTGAAAACAGCCGAAAACTCATTCGAGACTCGCGGCAAAATTTTGGGGATAGTGGGTTACGGGCATATTGGGACCCAGATTGGTATTCTTGCCGAAAACCTCGGCATGAAAGTTCAGTTTTATGATATCGAAAACAAATTATCATTAGGTAACGCCAGAGCTGCCGAGAGCTATCAACAGCTCTTAGCGACTTCGGATGTGGTGAGTTTCCATGTACCAGAAACGCCGCAAACTAAAAACATGATGGACGAGACTGCTTTCAAACACTTAAAAGATGGTGCTATTTTGATTAACGCTTCTCGCGGTACGGTTGTTGATATTGACGCACTTGATAAAGCGTTAGCTAATAAAAAAGTCTTAGGCGCCGCTATTGATGTTTTTCCTGTTGAACCAAAGTCAAATGAAGAGGAATTCGTCTCACCGCTAAGACAGTATGATAACGTGATTTTAACTCCTCACGTCGGTGGCAGTACCAAAGAAGCGCAAGCTAACATCGGGATCGAAGTGAGTGAGAAGCTGGTAAAATATAGCGACAATGGCTCCACTTTATCTGCTGTGAACTTCCCTGAAGTTGCGCTTCCTTCCCACTCAGGTAAACATCGTATTTGTCATATTCACCACAATGAGCCAGGAATTCTCGCAAGGATTAACGACATGTTTTCGAGCAACAATGTCAACATCGCCGCTCAATACCTCCAGACTAAGGACCAAGTCGGGTATGTGGTAACCGATATCGACCAAACCTCAAGTGACAAAGCATTCGAAGCCTTGAAACAAATACCGGGCACAGTGCGCACCCGAATCCTCTACTAAAGCAAGCACTCGCTTGAATTAGGCGACTAATGGAAGGCTCATAATAAGCCTTTTGTTAGTCGCTATATTGACCCGTTTGAACCAATCTTGACGAGATAGTCAGTCAACCTCGTAAACCGGATTCCCAAAGTCTGTTCCAAATATGGTGATATAACTAAAAAATCGTACTTATTAGCATTTTAACGCACCATTTCGGTGCAATATTCAACTGCATCGGCTAAAATCACCAAAAAGGTTAATCATTTAAACCATCTAATTATGTCAATCGCACCATCACTGCACACCTTGGGCACGTCTATTGTAATGCTTGATACCCAAAACCAGGTTGTCTATCTCAATCAATCTGCGGAGCAACTTCTGGGCTTTTCAGGGCGCCAAGCCATGTCCGAAAACTTTTTCGATCTTATTCGCGGCGACCTCGACGCAAAACTCATTAGTCAGTTTTCGCACCAGCAACAAACCGCATTTCTCGAAGAAATGGAACTCAAAACAGCAACTGGCATAGTTACTGCTAATGTCATGCTATCCAACTATGAAGAAGACGGCATCGAATATCTCGTCATGGAGCTGCAAACCAGTGAACATCATGCGCATATTCGAAAAGATATGGAACTACAACAACAAAGTCGCGTCAGTAATCATTTGATTCGCAATTTAGCCCATGAAATCAAAAACCCACTCGGCGGGATCAAGGGGGCGGCACAGCTCATGGAGCGAAAATTGCCATCAGAATACTCCAATAAATACACCCAAATTATAATCCAAGAAGCCGATCGATTAAGCAGTCTAGTCGGTCGATTATTGCTGCCTGCAGAACCCGAAGCTCAAAGCCAAATCAATCCACATCAGATAATCGACAAAGCTGTTGATGTGTTGATGTTGCAGCAATCCCACAAGATACAGATCGTAAAAGATTATGATCCGAGCTTGCCAGAAATTAATGTATCTGCCGGCCAAATACAGCAAGCTCTCATGAACCTAATTAAAAATGCGATGGAAGCCACTGACGAACATGGGGAAGTCAGATTACGAACACGTATACTCCATCAGCAAACGATTGGAAAATTACAACACCGCCAAGTTATCCGAATTGATGTAATCGATGATGGAGATGGAATACCAGACAACATAAAGAGGGACATTTTTTTCCCCACAATCAGTGGTAAAAACAGCAGTGGTTTGGGCCTTAGCATTGCACAATCACTGGCTCAACGTCACGGCGGCATCATTGAAGTCGAAAACTTACCTGGGCATACCTGCTTTAGCCTTTACTTACCGGTAGTGAACGAGAATGACTAATCAACACAGTAAACGATTATTATTAGTTGATGACGATGACAGTATTCGTTGGGTACTCAATGAATTACTTCAGGATATGGGTCACCAAGTAACCCAAACTAGCTCAGCGGAAAGCGCTATTGCGCTGCTTGAGAGGCAGGTTTTTGATTTGGTCATGTCTGATATTCGTATGTCGGGTAAAAGCGGCATGGAACTGTTAGCCAAGTGTCAGCGCGACTATCCAGAACTGCCAGTCATCATCATGACAGCGCACTCTGATCTTGAAAGTGCCGTAGGCGCATATCAAAGTGGTGCTTTTGAGTACTTACCGAAACCTTTTGATTTAGACGAGGTATCCGCAACGGTAGAGCGAGCCTTAACGCCGAAGCAAGTTGCGACACCAAGCGCTGACGACACGCCACCGGTTAAACGTTTTTCTATTATTGGCGAATCTCCGGCAATGCAAGACCTCTATCGAGCGATTGGCCGACTGTCTAATTCACAGGTCACTGTCTTATTACACGGAGAATCCGGGACAGGTAAAGAACTAGTTGCCAATGCGCTTCATCAACACAGCCCTCGCAACGAACAGCCCTTTATTGCTTTAAACATGGCCGCTATCCCCAAAGATTTGATTGAATCTGAGCTATTTGGACACGAAAAAGGCGCATTCACCGGAGCAAGTGGACGCTATATGGGAAGGTTTGAACAAGCCGACGGTGGGACACTATTCCTCGATGAAATTGGTGACATGCCACTAGAAACCCAAACTCGATTACTCCGAGTATTATCAGAAGGGGCTTTTTACCGAATTGGCTCGACCCAGCCAACTCAAGTCGATGTGAGAATAATTGCCGCCACTCACCAAAACTTACTCGACAAAGTTGAAAAAGGTGAATTCAGAGAAGATCTTTATCATCGCCTAAACGTTATTCCATTACATTTACCACCACTTAGAAATCGAAGTGGCGACATACCACTGCTCTCGGAGTTTTTCCTGGATAAGATTTCTCAGGAAATTGACGAACCGAAAAAACAACTCTCGGAAGAGGCATCAAAAGCATTACAAAATTACCAATGGCCGGGTAACGTCAGGCAACTTGAAAACGTCTGTCGTTGGCTAACGGTAATGGCCAACAGTCAAGTAATCGTTCCAGCAGACTTACCTCCAGAATTACAAGCGGCAAAAAATAAAGAAATCCCTACTGTCCAATGGCAGAACATTCTCGCGAACAAATTAGTGAACGAATATCAAAAAGGCGACCATGAAGCTTTTATAAAAATTCAAGATGAGTTTGAACAAATCATTATTAAAACGGCCCTCGAAACAACAATGGGCAAAAAGGCGGAAGCCTCTAAAGTGCTCGGCTGGGGACGTAACACTTTGACCAGAAAACTTAAACAGAGTTAGTTTAATGAAGTTAGCGGTTAACCAAAGTATCAGGGACATGTTTAGGCCTGAAGAAATAGCACTGTTCTGCCACTAAGCTAAGATGACACTGCATAGGTTAGTCGTTAGAATACTCCGCACAGAATTTTAACTCATAAATCATCATGTTAAACATCGTTCTTTTCGAGCCAGAAATACCCCCCAATACCGGTAACATCATTCGACTGTGTGCAAACACTGGCTTTAAGCTCCACGTGATAGAACCCTTAGGCTTTGAGCTCGACGATAAGCGTATGCGTAGAGCGGGTCTTGATTATCACGAGTTTGCTGATGTAAACATTTATAAAAGTTTTGCCGATTTTCAGGCTAAAAGAAATCAAAATGCAACGCTGTTTTGCTGTGAAACAAATGGAAAACAAGGTCCAGCTGATGTTAAGTTTAACGCAGGGGACTATCTAATATTTGGTCCGGAAACGCGCGGGCTGCCCGAAGCAGTTTTAACGAGCGTAAAAGAACAACAAATCCTACGTCTACCCATGATTGAAAATAGTCGTAGTCTCAACCTGTCTAATAGTGTCGCTATTTTCGTTTATGAAGCTTGGCGACAACTCGACTATCAGGGCTCGTTTCAACCTAGTGAGTAACTTAGTCATCTATGCATTATCTTACTGTGAGCACTCTTCGTTAGGATGAAATTTGAATGCTTGACTTGGGCAGGGCAAACCTTTAATTGAGTTTGATTCGAAAAACTAGAATTGAAAAAGTCGCTAATCGCCGAAGCTTAGTCCCCTTCAACTTTCATCGCTCGAGTCAGCAGCGCTCTCGCCGCTACTTTGGGATCTTGCTGATTGTATAGAATATCGTATATCGCCTGACAAACTGGCATATCGACCTGCTCTTTGTCCGCCAGTCGTTTGACCTCTTTGGTATTGCGCATACCTTCCACTACCTGGCCTATCTCTCTCGCGGCTTGTTCAGCACTCGCACCACGCCCGAGGGCTAATCCAAAACGACGATTACGAGACTGGTCGTCAGTGCAAGTCAGCACCAGATCACCCAGTCCTGCCATCCCTGTGAAAGTCTCGCGAGAACCGCCAATCTTTTCTCCCATACGCATCATTTCGGCTAAGCCTCTTGTGATCAACGCCGTTCTCGCGTTAGAACCAAAACCTAAACCATCCGCAATACCGGCACCGATGGCAACGATATTCTTAAAGGCCCCGCCAAATTGAACGCCTTTTAAATCGTTACTCATATAAACTCGAAAGCTATCACTCATCAAACGTTGACCAAGCTCTGAAGCGAGTTTGTCATCATCAACCGCCATAGTGATCGCTGTTGGAGAGCCTATCGCCAACTCTTTAGCGAAAGTCGGTCCCGATAACACCGCTTTGGGTCTATCTTTACCAAAAACTTCTTCCACCCGAGTATCTAAAAATTCACTGGTACCGGGCTCGAGACCTTTGCACGCCCATATGATCCGACGCTCACCATCGTCGAGTTTTTTCAGTTCTCGTAAAGTATCTGAAAACGCGTGGCTCGGCGTCGAAATCAATATATCGCGCGCGCCTATGACAGCTGCTTCAAAATCCGCAGTTACTTGGAGATTATCAGGTAGTGGTGCGTCGGGAAGATATTTTAGATTGAGTCGATTTTTATCTATCTCGGCGACTTGTTCGGGATCTCTTCCCCATAAAATCGTTTGGTTACCATTTCGCGCGAGAAGAATAGCCAACGCGGTACCAAAAGAGCCAGCCCCTAGTACCGCAATTGGTTTGCTGAATATATCAGTCATCCAACTCAGCTTATTGGACGGTTTCTGAACCTGAGTTTTCAGCGCCAGCTTGTTGCTGTTGCAATTGTGCCATTTTCTCCATATACAAGCCCATGAAGTTAACCGGCGTTAATTGAATTGCAGGGAAACCAGTACGGCCAATTAAACTCGCGATCGTTTCACGAACATAAGGGTAGAGTGACTCAGGCGCCGCTGCACCCAATAACTGATGAGTTTGTTGTTCGTTAAAGTTCTTGATAAGAAATAATCCAGCTTGCTGAACTTCGACTAAGAAAGCAGTTTTCTCTGATACTTCTGCGCTTAAAGTGATACTCAATACAACCTCGTAAATATCATCTGCCACTTTGCGCGACTTACTATTCATTTCCATTTTTACTTCAGGTTTGTATTCAATATTGAACATTTCAGGCAAGTTAGGTGCTTCAAATGAAATATCTTTAACGTAGATCTTTTGGATTGAAAATTGTGGTTGTTGCTGTGCCTCAGCGCCTGCAGCTTCTGGATTTACGTCTTGTTGATCGGTCATGATGTCTCTCTTTATTTCAAATTATAGTGTTAATTATTTTCGTCAGTTCTCGTTTAATCAGGCGTAACCCCAGACGACTACTTAACGACAGGTAGATTGTCTCCGGTCCACGAAGACATGCCCCCGGTGAGTTTGTGCAAGTTCTCAAAACCCTCTTTTCTAAGCGTTTCGCATGCGCCACCCACTTGGATACCATTGGCACAAACCATGATAATGGGTTTGTCTTTGTATTTTTCAAGGTCTCGTGCTTTATCTTTTAATTGGCTCAAAGGCATATTGATGGCACCGGGAATATGACCTTTACTGAAATCACCCTGACCTCGAATATCAACAACCACAGCCTCATCTCGGTTAACATAATTAGTTAACATTTGGGTGGTTATTGATTTAGGCCCGTGAGCCATCAGACGCACTTGAACAGCCAATAGTAGCACCGCGACAACAACCCAAGCACCAAAAAGCGCTACGTTGTTCATCGCAAATTGAGTAAATTCTGTCATTGCCTTCCTTTAAAACTATCTAACTATCTATCGCCAGCCCCACTTAACTAAGCTTATGCGGCTAGTATAAGGCCGAGCATTATACACAGAGTGCCACGAGCGATCTATGACTCGAAAACGACGAATTGGTTAAAAAAAACTTTAAAATAGAGTGAATATTAACTGAGAATAGTAAATCGTTGATTTTCTTAGTAAAAAAGTTCAAATCAACAGAACTAATTACATTGCTAGAAAAAAAGCGCCAGCGGCGCTTTTTTTAGCTTTTGGGTCAACTGCCGACTTTATTAGGCGGTCTTCAGCTGACGATGACAGCTGTATCCTCAAGGCTTTTCTTATCATTGCCAACGAAGCGAAATTCATTAAAGCCGATTTTGATCATGTCTTGATCGCTCAAGCGCTCCCGAGCAACTTTCTTTCCATTCAACTCGGTCCCGTTGGTACTGCGTAAATCCTCAACAAAAATGCTACTAGCCCCATCAAAATAAGGATCAGCTTCTACGACCAACCGAGCATGCTTAGAACTCACCGACTGATCATCAATCTGGATATCACAATCATTAGCGCGTCCGATGATGATAACTTCCTCAGTAAGTTCCCACTTTTTAATTACTACGTCTTCAACGATTAGTGCCAAATAGGCCATGGATTAACTCCTTAAACAACTGCTGTTTACTTCCAGCAATTAAGATTCACTTTTCACAACACCTAAGGTGATATTGTCCTGACTTCCTTGTGCGATGGCTATCGACACTAAAGAAGCCGCTATATTTTTACCTGAATTAAATTTCGCAAAATAATCTCGCAAGGTGATCTGCGGGATAAAATCATGCATTCCATCAGTGGAAAGCATCATAATATCACCGGATTTCAAATAATCAGAGAGCAAATCAACTTCAACCGTTTTTTTACTACCAATTGCTCTTGCAAGTAAATGATTACTATCAGACTCTTCCGCCTCTTCTTTGGTTATCGAGCCTTTATCGAGTAAATAATGGATCGCGGAATGATCTCGGGTTAACAGTTTAACTTCACCATCTCGCCACAAATAGGCCCGAGAATCTCCAACCCAACCAACATGAAACTTGCCAGCCCATTGCACTAACACCACCCCAGTTGTGCCCATTCCTGAATATTGCTTATTGTCTCTCGCCGCCTGCCAGATATTTTCGTTAGCTTCTTTAAATATCCGTTCGATCCAATTTGGCCAGCTCAGTTCATAGTATCCGTCTAACTCTGCGACGGCATTTTCAAAGGACTCCGCGAGCAACCCTGCGGCGACTTCGCCCGCTTTATGTCCGCCCATTCCGTCCGCAACTACCATCCAGAAAAAACCAACCCTTGGATCAGACCCATAGGAGATGACATCTTCGTTGTTCTGTCTAAAGGCGCCAACCGAGCATTCTAGGTCAATTGTATATTTCATCTTTTGCTTCCCTGTTACACGATAGGCGACTTTTTGAAGTCACGTTTAAGCGCACTGATGAGCACCTGCTTAAACTCTTCCATCGTTTGATACCTTTTGCCAACATCTTTTTGCAGTGCTTTGTTGGTAATCCTCGCTGCACTCGCAGGCAACTTACTATCCCATTGCCGCACCGATGGTTGTTTAGTCTTAGTAATATGATAGGCGACACTGGCGATAGATTCGCCATTAAAGGGCAATTGACCGCTCAATAATTGATAAAATGTCACGCCCAGACTGAATATGTCGCTTCGCCCATCCACGCGCTTGCCGAGAACTTGTTCGGGGGACATATAGTAAGGACTCCCCATAATAGTCCCCGTTCTGGTCTTGCTATTATCGGCAACAAATGCAATCCCAAAGTCGGTGACGGTGACGCGCTGAATTTCGTCATCCAGAATTATATTACCTGGTTTGATATCACGATGGACTACACTTTGCCGATGGGCATATTCCAATGCATCGGTAATTTGAATCATCAATTGATAGATAAAAGGAGCCGGTAAGCGATTTTCTGATTTCACAAACTCAGACAAGGGTGCACCGGTTAACAAGTCCATCGCGATATACCCTAACTCTCCCTCTTCACCCACATCATAAATAGTCACGATATTGGCATGACTCAAGTTGCCTGCAGTTTCCGCCTCTCTAAAAAAACGCTCTTTAGTTTCTTGCTGAACAGCTTCATCATCCGAATCCGTCAATTGGAGCGTTTTAATCGCTACATGCCGATTGATCTTCGGATCAACCCCTTGATAAACAATCCCCATCGCTCCTTTACCTAAGATCCCTTCAACTTCGTAACGGCCAAAATGGCTCACCGGGATCGCCATAGAAGAAGTGGTATGTGGACCGCTTTGACCCGGTGTTATAACCATAGTTGAATCAAGCGATTGGTCGCCGCTATCGCCAGGTTCTGGGGCAAGTTCACGAAGCTTCTGGCGACTGGCAGGATGAGAAATATCGCTGTCAACGAGCCAACTCAAAAGGTGCTTAGCTAGCGGTAAGTTGTTATTCGATTCGGCACGCAATGCAACATCAAAAACCTTTTCCGCCAGTGGTTGGTCTACCATCGTTTGCTCTAAAAATGGCTGAACTTTGTCAAAGCTCTGCGACTGATAAAACACGTTAAGCGAATCGCCAATAAGCAAATTGTGTCGCTGATACAGTGCTTTCATCGACTGACACTCAAGCCGATAAGCACTCCAAATTATCCAGCTTAAAATCAAGGTTAACGCAACTGGAACAAGTGAAAGCCATAGCATCTGCGTATAAGCAATATATTGCCCTACCGCCCCAATTATCAACAAACAGACAATCCAGAAACCTTGCATCTTTGTCGACCATTCACGCATCAACCACAAGCCGAACAATCCAGCTATTAACAATACGATTGGACTCGCTGCAGTGATAATATTTTCCGTCAAATAACGACCAGATAACAATTGCTGCGATGATTGAGCCAATTGTGCTAACGGCTGGAAGTCGGGTTCAGCGATAAGCACTAATAGAGGCTGAGTGGAATGATTTGGCTGTTGCTCTATTGCAGCTAAATAGTCATTCAAAAGCAGATTTGTGTGCGGCCGGTCGGCAAAGAATATCTTCCCTGAGAGACCTAACTGAATACTGTCATTTGCCCCCTGCCACCTCAGAGAAAGGTCCGCTGCTAATGACTCATTCGAACCCACCAATATTTGCCGAGTAATCGCACCGAGCATCGTTGGATAAAGTTTATCTTCAAACTGCCAAACGGTTGGAACGCCGCCACCGACATTGTTGGCATCGATGCCAAGCGGGGCAAATACCAACTGATTGCTGGTTTTCCATTGCGGTGCTGAAATAGGTGGGAATCGAAACCAATCGAGTAAATAGCGCGTCCAAATTGAAGTTTCTGAACCAACACTTATTGCTGACACTGAGGACTGCTGTTTTTTAGCGATAAAGATCGGCTGTTTTAACGGCGCTTGGTTCGTCCAGTTTGATAACATGGCTAATAATGACTCGGGGATATTCCCCATTAACACGATTAGCGTTTCAGGATGACTCAGGGCGAGCTTTTTAATTTTATCCAATTCATCGCCAGTAAACGATGTCGACAAACTGACCACGCTGGACTCGGAAAGCTCGGTAGTTTGATGACTGGGTAATAGTGATTGTAGCAAGTTACGGTTTATTTGGTTGGCGCTATGGAAAGCCCCCGTTTGATTAAGCCAAAACAACAACCCCCAAATGCCCATCAGCAAATAAAGCCAGCCAGACCGGTGCAACGGGAGCAGATTTCGCTTCATAGATTGTTATTGCCCTGTGTGATTCGTAGTATTTATTATTTTCGTTGGGACAAATTCTTGCCAGAGGTTAAATTCGTAGAAAACCCAATTTAGTCATTAACTGTATTAATTAGCGCTCAAAAACACAAATTTCTTAGTGCACTCAAAATAACTAATGCAGAATTATAAGCCACTATTGATGTCGGAGTTTAGCAGTAAATCACAAAAGTCATAATAACTCATTCGCTTTTTATCCCACACGCCAAGGCCATTCACCCGTTCGCTGCATCGGTTGTCTTTTTCAATTAATCCTAAATTAGCCTCGCATCACGAGAGATCTTTTGCGCTCAGAGTCAGAATTTAGGATAATCACAGGCAATTTTAGCGCATTTCATCAACTAACTTATAAGTAGTATTCAATATGGACAAACGACCGATTGCACTGATAATCATGGACGGATGGGGATACAGCGAATCACCCGAATCAAACGCTATCATGGCAGCTGAAACACCCGTCTGGGACAAGCTTTGGCAAACTGCGCCACGTACCTTGATTTCCGGTTCTGGAGAAGATGTCGGACTTCCTGATCAACAAATGGGTAACTCTGAAGTAGGCCACCTTAACCTCGGCTCAGGCCGTGTGGTCTATCAAGATTTTACGCGAATATCCAAAGCGATCCGCGAGGGTGAATTTCAAGTCAACACAACGATCACTGCAGCGATTGACGCTGCTGTAGCCAACGGCAAGGCTGTTCATTTGATGGGCTTACTTTCTGATGGCGGCGTTCACAGCCACATCGACCATATTAAAGCCGCGTTAGAACTTGCAGAAGCGCGAGGTGCTAAAAAGCTCTATCTGCATGCGTTTCTCGACGGCCGTGATACCCCTCCGCAAAGCGCCGCCCAATACATCAAAGACGTAGAGGCATTAAATAAAGGGCGTATCGCGACTTTAAGCGGCCGATATTATGCGATGGACAGAGATGAAAGATGGGAACGAGTCGAATCAGCCTACCGAGTTTTAACCACCGGAGAATCGGAATATCAAGCTGAAAGTGCGCTCGCGGGATTAGAGTCATCGTATGAACGCGGCGAATTTGACGAGTTTGTCAAACCGACGGTAATTGGGGATTCAGCGCCAATCGAATCGGGAGATGCAGTGATTTTTATGAATTATCGAGCCGATCGCGCAAGGGAAATTACGCGGGCTTTTGTTGAAAAAGACTTTAATGGCTTCGAGCGACAGGCACTCGACCTACACTATGTGATGCTTACTCAATATGCAGCAACGATCGACGCACCTTGCGCATTTAAACCGCTAACACTGCCAAAAGTCCTTGGAGAACATCTGCAAGATTTGGGCAAAACTCAACTCCGAATTGCAGAAACAGAGAAATACGCCCATGTGACATTTTTCTTCAACGGTGGCGTAGAAAAACCTTTCGAAGGTGAAGACCGAGAGCTAATTCCTAGTCCGCAAGTGGCCACTTACGATCTTCAGCCAGAAATGAACGCGCCATTACTGACCGATAAATTTATTGCGTCGATCGAATCTGGTAAATATGATTTTATTATCTGTAATTTTGCTAACCCAGATATGGTGGGTCACACGGGTAATTTTGACGCAACAGTCAAAGCGATTTCCTGTTTGGATAGCTGTCTTGGAAAAATTTTAGCGTCATTAGAGAGTGCCGGCGGTGAAGCAATGATTACTGCCGACCATGGAAATGCGGAAAAGATGCAAGACCATATTACCGGTCAACCTCATACCGCACACACTAACTTTCTGGTACCTTTTGTTTATGTGGGCAGAGACGCTGAACCAACTAAATCCAATGGTGTCTTATCCGATGTCGCACCAACGCTGCTATCGATTGCAGGTTTACCGATACCTACAGAAATGACCGGTGAACCACTGATGAAGATTAAGTGATTATAACGTGGCCATTTATTAATTTAATAAATGGCCACCTTTTCTATCGTTAATTGCTCGCTCAAATAATAAAAACAGTACAATAAAAACAGGTAGTCCAGTTGAAGTTAAAAGTAGTTTTTTTAGTTATTTTATCACTACTCATTTCGCTTAATGTCAACGCATTGAGTGAAGACCAACTCGATACAGAAAAAGAGCAAGCTAAACAAGAACTTCGACAGTTAAAAAAAGATATCGAAAGCTTACAAAAAAACCTTAAGTCTAAACAAAGACAACAATCTAAAGCTGTTACTCAATTGCGAAATGCAGAAAAGCAAATCGCCACAGCGACAAAAATTCTCCGCTCGACCAATCGACAATTAATTAAAAAAGAACAAGAACTTCGTAAACTACGACGCCAACAAAAAAACCTTGATGAAAATAAAGCCGAACAAAAGAAAGCCCTTGCAGCACAAATCAAGTCAGCATTTGTAAGTGGTCGACAAGAATATTTAAAGCTGCTTCTCAATCAAGAAGATCCCGAAGCACTCGGCAGAATGCTCGTCTACTATGACTACATGAATAAAGCGCGAACTCAAAAAGTTGCCAAACTACAACAAACTTTGATCGACCTAGAGAATATTGATAAAGCGATCCAACAAGAAATTATCGATCTAAATATTCTTAAAAAATCTAAAGAAGAAGAAACGAATCGGCTCAAGCGACTGAAAGATAAACGTAAAAAATTAGTTGATGCATTGGCCAAAGAAATTAAAAGCAAAACCGCTAAACTTTCGGAACTGCAAGTTAATGCTAAAGAGCTTCAAGAATTAATAGACTCTGTCCGAGAAGCACTCGATAAAATTGATTTTACTCAACCGCTAAACGGTTTGAGATCGTTAAGAGGAAAGTTACGCTGGCCAACAAGTGGAAAAACAACTCGGCGCTATGGTAGCGAGTTAGCAGAAGGGCTCAAAAGTAATGGGATTGTCATTGGCTCTTCAGAAGGTAATGCTGTTAATGCTGTTCATCATGGGCGTATTGTTTATGCTGATTGGTTACGTGGATTTGGGTTGCTGGTGATAATCGATCATGGCAAAGGCTATATGAGTTTATACGGCTACAATCAAGCACTGTACAAACAAGTCGGAGAATATGTGGAAGCTGGCGAAGCTATTGCTACCGTAGGACAAAGTGGTGGGCAACAGAGCCCTGGTCTTTATTTCGAATTGCGCCATCAAGGAAAACCCTTTAACCCGAGGCGTTGGTTTCGATAATTCCGATTATTAAACCGGATTGCTATAGTTTGACTCATTTTTAACTAATACAAATCAAATCTAACACTTCAAAATTATGTGTCTCTTAGTCATTTATTATCTCAAATAAACTTTAATCGCATCTTAAATAATTCTAAAGCAACCTCAATTCGCGATTATATTCAAGATTGTCATTGATTCAATTTTTTTACTTTAGTAGCATCCTTCGCAGCAAAAAAAATAAGCAAAAGTATAATACGAACCGTTGGCTAAAACTCTTTGTTTTACATGATAAAAAAATAAAATTTGTTATTGTTTTAAATGCAATAATCTCGATGCTTGTCAGACAGAAACAAGCTATTTGCTTACTAAAATAAATACTAAAATTTGCAGATGAATCACTCGAAAGCTTTATCCATTTTAGTTGGCATAGCAATTGTGCAGTCATTTGTCATCGGTTTATTATTTCTTGAAATCGAATTTTTAAATCGTCACCTTGAAAGTTTTGATTCATATGAAATTGCGTCCAAAGGAAAACAGAAAGAAGCGCAGCAAATAACAAACTCATTGAATGCTCAAAATCAAAGACGACTTGAAGTAATAATAAGGGGCGTTATTCGAGAAGAATTTGTTCGTTATTATTCAAAGAATCAAGCAATGACAAAAGAAAACCGAATTAATCCAGTTTTCGCGCAATCAAAACTTAACATTGAAAAAAATATACTGAATGGTGCGAGTGCAACAGATGACATTAAAATTGGTAGGCTTAGTGCCAGACCTTAATGAGTAACTTATTCTCCCCAAAATAATAATGTAATCATTTTATCCCTTTGGGCGCGAAAGCGCCCTTTTTTATTTTATCTCATTTTTTTAAGTTTTTGCTGAAGTCGACTATGCTTAAAGTCATGAGTCATTATCATTAAAGTAAGCTAAGTATTTGAAATATAAGTTTGTAAGTGCTCTTTTGTTGGGCTTATGTCACTCCATTCTCGGCCAGAATGTTTCTGCAAAAGATGCGATGACACTATTTAACTTGCCTTTAGAGGAGCTACTCAAAGTTAAAGTAGTCTCAAAAACCGAAGAAAACATTAGTCAAACTCCAGGGATCGCATCGGTTTATTACCCTGAACAACTGATGGCAATGGGGTTACATTCTGTTTCTGAGTTTTTAAGTTTTGCATCCAGTGTAGAAATCAATCCCGCCGTTGGTGGGATTAACCCTATTCAAATCAGGGGGTTATCCGATGCTAACAATCAAAAGGTTTTATTTCTTCTCGATGGAAAGCCCTATTGGATGCCCTCTCACGGTGATATTCCTATCAATGGTATTCCTTTAGTAATGATTGAAAAGATCGAAGTCATTCGGGGACCTGCATCAGTGGTATACGGCACAAACTCTTCATCTGGCGTGATCAACATTGTGACCAAATCGAATGCGCAAGGACTGTTTAGTCAATCAATAGACACTCAGGGTGTTATTCAATCAGGCCTTTATCACACGATCGCATCCAACGATGGTCACTTTGACTTTGCCTTAGCGCTTCGTCAAGATGACGGGTATGATGCAGAAACTCGCAATACACTAGCCGCTTTTGATGCCGGTTGCCTCTGTTTTCCACTAGCTGAGCCCCAAAGTCTCAATCGAACAACCGAGCATGCGAGTTTTCTCGGACAATATCACTCAGACTCGCTCAACTTCATACTTCAGAAATATCAAGAGGAGACCTCAGCAATAGCAAGCGGCACCTTTTTAAGCCCCGCTATTTACAAACAATATGGTACTTTACTCTCGGCTCAATACTCGCTGAACAATGACTACTCCAAAACCTTGTTTTATTCCGACTGGAATCAATACTATTGGCGCAGGGACATAGAAGGCGTTTTGGCTTTTAATGGTATCGCTGGCGACGGCCTACAGGGTTTTGATAACCAAGGTCGAGCAAACTACAGGTGGCGTACCGGCATTTCCTACGAACTCTTCTTATCAGATAATACCCGTTGGTTGTTAGGTGTAGAAAATGAGACACGCTCGACGGAAAACAATAAATTCCGCGATGATGCCAATGGAGACGTTCTAAGTTTAATCACTCAGCCCCCATTTAATTTGCCGTTTGTTATTCAACCCGATGGAAGCATTCTGTTAATTGATGCAGGCAAACTCGACGAGACAGCCTTCTTAGCCCAACTCGACCACAGTTCTGACAATTGGCGACTTGTCGCAGGCCTTAGGCAGGTGGACAACGAATTTAGTGGTAGTCATTTATCACCAAGAGTATCGTATATCTACTCGGTCTCAGAGCAAAGCACCTTAAAGTTGCTCTACTCTGAAGGGTTTAACTCCCCGACTTTTCGTCAAATTACTGGACGCAATACATTTGGAATTCCTCAAGAAGTTAACGTCCAGGCCGAAATCATCGAAACCAGTGAAATCGCTTATACACAAAACGATCAATTTTTTAATCAATCCATTGTTGTTTTTTATACTCGGGCGAAAGATCTCATTCAAACATCTTTTAATGGCATCAGTAATAGTGTCGAAGTCGTCGAAAGAAGCGGAGCTGAATACGAGCTTCAGATTCAATATTCAGATTTTCAGCTCCTAACGAATGTCACTTATCTTAAACAAGGCGATCAAAATATCGAAAACGATCCAACAGCTTTATTTAGCTCTCGATGGCTGGTGAAACTCGGCGGTGTTTACCAAATCGATCAACACAGCATCGGTTTGTCGCTAAGGGCGTCATCTGCACGAGCGGAAGTGAACAGCAACTATTTACTCAATTCCAGCTATCAATACCAATCCGATCAATGGCGTTTTTATGCCTCGATCAAAAACCTTCTCGACGAAAAAGTGTTGTTTCCTGACGTTAGAAACCAAGAGGCGGTAATTTTTCAGGGCGAACCAGAAAGATCACTCTCCATCGGGCTTGAATATCGTTTCTAGTGACTTACTTTACTTAATGAGAATCTAAAAAGTGACGACGATAAATTGAGTTTGATTAAAGCCCACATCACTCCCCTTGAGCGATATCTTACCAGTCCAATATTTGTCAAACACTTGAGTCTTTGGGACTAGACCATGAGTGTGTTTCCAGTTATCTTGAAGATCTTCTAAGTTGATACAAAAATATTATTCCATGAGAGTCAAACAACTCGGTGATCCAGTTTTAAGAGAAGTTTCAAAATCTGTTGAAATATCTGCCATTCAATCAGGTCAACACCAACAAACCCTAGAAGAAATGAAATCCATCCTCAATGGTATTCAGTCAATTTCTTCGGAAAATGGTAATGCCATCTCCGCACCGCAGGTTGGCGCCCCGATTCGATTGGTCCTTCTCAGGGTAGAGGGTGAATTTTTGCCGATGTTTAACCCCTCATTCGAAGCGCTAGATAACGAGACTTTCTTATTTGAAGAGGAGTGTTTTAGTTTTTACCAAATCAGGGGTAAAGTCGTACGCTATTTAAATATCCGAGTCGATTACGTCGATGAGAAAGGAGAATCACAATCGATAAAGTTTAGCGGCGAATTCTCTGGAATAGCTCAACATGAAATTGATCATCTCGATGGCGTATTATTCATCGACCGTGTTGAAGATTCAAAGTCTATACGCTCTATCGACTTCGTATTTGCCGAACAGCCTCAACGCCTCGTTCAAGTTAAAAAGATGTTTGATTACATGGTCGGATAGATTTTTCGTCACGAATTCATCCCAACCTATTCAGTCTTCTACGCTAGAATTGCAACCTCATTGTTGTGCTGAATGCTCGTATTGCTCGCCTAGCTATCTATTATTGGACGTAACGCTTTAGTGTGACAATTATACTAACGTCACAACAAGCGCTCGCTAACGATAGGCATTATCGCCAAAGTAGGCCCTGACAGTTTGTGAATATGAAAAATAGTTTGTGCAAACAATATAATAAAGAATATTGCCGATAATATTAAAAGGACTAGATGTTATAAAGCTATTGTTCGACAAGTAATGTAACAACCCGTAGATCGAAATTGAGGCGGCTAAGAAGATCGTCAGGTGTTTATTCAATAAATCTGGCGTTGAAGGGTTAGGCTGCTTAAGCAACTTGAGTGACACCGCAGAAAACACCGCAAATGGTAGTAATTGAAGCATGTAGCCAATTGAGCCAGTAATATTGTTCCCCGAGGTAAAGTCTGCTGCAGAAACGCCTATCAAAACTGAAATAGCCAACCCACAAATAGCTAGCAGCGCCCAATTCAATAGTCGAAAAAACTGAAGAGAGCCGCCTATTTGAGAGACATTGGGCTCGGTTAATACCAAACTTTGAGAACGCCCGGCAGCAGTTGGTGAGGAATCGCTTTGGGGTTTACGCTTTAATTCTAGATGGTCTGCATCCAGACTGTCTGATTTCAAAATTTCTGACTCCAGACTGTCTAATTGTTGCTTTTCTAATGCGTTACTCGTTTGCATAATTAATACATTTCTTGATTTAATTTTTATTCATATAGCGGATTGCGAGTGTTTAAGTGCACTGATTATTTGGGGCTCGAACCATGATCTAACATGTCGTTTTCTGGTTTTAAGCGGCCTCCGTCAAGCTCACCAGTCGCTTGAACGCTATCTTGCTGAGCAGTGTCAATGCTGTTCACTACGAATATATCCTGGCTAAAGTCGAGGCCCAACCCCCCTAATGGATAGGTTAGCTCAACTAAATGCTTGCGCATCCCACATTTATCAGGCGTTACTCTTGTTATCTCTACGCTGTTTTCTAATTCACCTTTTCTTATCGCGAAGCTACTGTAAAAAGTACAGCCAGCGCTTTCGACTTGGAATTGGATTTGTTTATCATTGAGTTGATAGCTCGAAATTTGAGCAATTCGGCTCTTCTGGTTGTTAAAAGACTGACTGGTGTAACTGGTTCCGGCGCAAGCCGAAAGGCACAGTACAGCGAGTGAACAAGTAAGTAACTTCATGGAAGTCATGTTTTTCCCCGTATTTCCCTAAAACAGTATTTCTTTGGAATCATGTACTCATAACGATGACATCAAGCGATGGTGCACAATCGTTTGTCGTTTTATTAGCGAGCCGGGTTCAATCTGTTTTGTTTTCAACAAAGCGATGAGCCTGTATTAATGCAAAACATCCCCTAATCTCCGAGTGCTATTTTCTCGTTTTATAACGGCTGAGCGTTATCAATAATCCGCCAAAAACTATTAAAATTTGGACATATTCAACGAATCGCTCGGTATTTTGGGGTTTTGAGGGTGAATAGTGGCTGAATGGTCAAGTTTATACAAAAATAAAAGTCAGGCAAAATAATCGAATGAA
Source organism: Aliikangiella marina (assembly GCF_007004765.1). Taxonomy (GTDB): domain Bacteria; phylum Pseudomonadota; class Gammaproteobacteria; order Enterobacterales; family Kangiellaceae; genus Aliikangiella; species Aliikangiella marina. The sequence continues at coordinate 2,147 of NZ_VIKR01000002.1, read as the reverse complement.
ATCTCGCAGGTTAAGTACCAGTAAAAAAATAGATTAAAAAACACTCATAAGAGAAAGACCGAAAATTCGTGATCTTGTAGGGACTGCCTCTTTTCGCTCACCGCGCCGACCAAAAGTGATCAGTAATTCTGATAATGACCGAACAGCGCGCTGTTACGAGTGCCAGCCAGTACCACTGGAAGTAAAAAGAGAAATTGTTGCTAGAACTAGCGTTAGATAGTTTCGGTAGAACTCATATTAAATAAGACCTGTAGATTAAATGAGACCGACAGTATCAGGTTTTATATCCATACCCCAAAAAGATGAATCACTACATTGCCAGAACAGCATTAATCTTACCAGGAGTAATAAACGAACAACCAGCCAATCACTCAAACTACTGTAAGTGATTGGCCAAATAGTGCCTATCTTGTTTTATTTCACCCCAACCTTGGGCTATTGAATGGAATATTTTCATCACTGGCTATGTTTTTGAGCACTGAAAGAGTACTTTCAAGCTCTGGGTGATTTGCTTCCAGTGCTATTCTAATATTTCCGTCGACTTTCAAGCTAGATTGCGTGTCCAGCTCAAGCTCAATAACCAAGTAACTATTATCTAAAGTAAATGATGATATGCCACCATAATTTGCACGAGATTGGTCTTCTACTTGAATATGAAGCTTATCCATACCAAGCTTTACATCTTGGTCGTCGTACTCATGAGCTTTTTGGATAATGACAAATTTTGAAGGCTCAAACTCATCATCTGCAAAGCCTAGCATCACCATATAATCATCATCTTGGTTAAAGATATGACTAGCATTTAATTCATATGACATTTTATCTAAAGTCTCCAATATTATCTTTTCTTGCCTGCTAACCATGTTTGGGTCTTGCCATCTTGTCGCCATTGATATTTTATATTGGCTCCAGTTTCGTTGACAGCCCTGTTCATATAACCTTTACATGAATTACATGGAGGTAGCTGACCAGTAATTGTCATTGTATCACCCTGCTTCAAAGCTGTATGTGTGACAGCTCTAGCTTCAGTGTGGGAAGCTAACGTATTCTTTGGAAATCCTAAAGCCTTTTCTGTCGGAGTCATGTTTCCACTAACTATTCGTTCATGACTTAAGATATTCCCGTCAGCATCCCTAACCATTACATTTGCGTTGTGATGATTCGGATCTACTCCTCTTGGCCCCGTTCTCACTGTAACAGTTTTAGATACGGAAACTCTTGACATCGCTTTTAAAAATGCAGTTTCAGCACTAACAATTCCACCTGCAGCATAGCTGCCTAACTCAAAAAGAGCAGCTCCACTAGCTTCCTCAGGTTTAATTTTAGCGACAGGAATAAATTGTGCAAGAACTCCAATAACAGAACCACTCGTTATCACCTGCGCAAATCCTACACCAGAGTTGTATGCTTCTTTAAAGTAGCCTTTAGCTGCGTCTCCCCATGTACCTTCAACCCCTTTTTCTCTCATGAAAGTTGTAGCAGGAAAGAATAATCTAGTCAGTTTAGAACCAAAGCCCTCTGAACCTGTGCTGCTTTCAAGAGGGGCTTCGCTCGGCAAAGTCATATTTGCTACTTGCTCAGCCATTAGATCTAATTGTGAAATAAGATCTGCGACTGAATCTTTGGTGACTGATTTTGCGCCAGAGCTATTCGATGCACCGTTTACCTTTACAACTCCACCCATTACATCTGTAGACATTCCTTGATTATTGCCGGTGTAGTCAACAATCTGATCACAAGACCTCTGGTTCTTACCGCCACATATACTTCTATATCCACTAGGATCTGTGCCAGCTAGTGGATTATTCATAATATAACTATAAGGATTAAAGCTTTGAGAATTTCCTGGCTCCTGAATAAACGGATCCACACTCATAAACCGGCCCAGGTTATAATCATAAACCCGTCCATTCATATGAATCAGCTGCGCATCATCCAAATGCTCATGGTCAGTAAACCCACGAGTGGTTTGCGTGTCATTAAGTATGTTAGTACTGACCTGACTATAAGCATTATCTCGCATTCGCTGGTCGCGCGGTTTACCAAATGGGTCATAGCTGTGACCTTTAATCACATAACCACTACTATTTACCGTCGCAATCATTGAACCTAAACGATCACGATGGAAGTAAGTTGTCGTTTTAGAG
>NZ_VIKR01000001.1 GCF_007004765.1 Aliikangiella marina | reverse complement strand
TCCAAGCACGGCGATGTTCATAAGATACCCCGGTCTCATCATCCACACCACATAAGAAAGCCCGTCGAACACAACGGGATATCAGGTGATAGTAACCAGCGTTTTCAGAATCAATCAGGTCACTGCGCTTGATGGCCATTCGTGCTCCTTAATCAATGAATTCACATTATCAGGAAAAGAACCTCATAAAAGAAGGCGAGAACAACACCGAGACAACTCAGAGATTGAAGATTGATAGCGTGAGTGATTGTCGATATAGTGACTGTCAGTAATATTTTCAGAATCAATCAGGTCACTGCGCTTGATGGCCATTCGTGCTCCTTAATCAATGAATTCACATTATCAAGAAAGGAAGCTCATAAAAGAAGGCGAGAACAACACCGAGACAACTCAGAGATTGAAGATTGATAGCGTGAGTGATTGTCGATATAGTGACTGTCACTTATAAGGCAGTCACTTAAAAGGCAGTCACTTATAAGGCAAACCTTGCCTTTTAATCTTAGTTGACTAAAGCTTTGAGAAAGTTTTTCTCTAGAGGAGGTTAGACGGGGTGTTAAGTACTGAATGCAATGTTATTTGAAAGTGTCAACTTCGATTTCCCGTTTTGCAACTATTGAGTTGTAGGATTAAGTCAAACCTCTCAGTTCTAATTTATCTTCTCGAGTTTAGCGAATATAAATACCAATTTGGCTGAATTTTCTGGTTATGACGTTTTTAAATCGACTTGTAATCCGACACTGATGTATTTTGAGTCATTAATATCGTGCTCGATTAAAATGCCTTTTTTAGTTGGTCCTTCTGTGAGTTCTTTTTGGAGAATATCGCGGTTTATTCTGAGCGAGAGGCAGTGATCGATTTCACTATATTCAAACTTAGATAAATGTTCGGTAACTTCGACTGAGTAAGTTAATTTGAGAAGACTGGTCAAAGGCACCGCGTCTAACAATACCTCGTCAGCGAGTAATTGATTGGCTTGTTCTTTCGATACTTTAAACTTGATTGAATCTCTTTCAATGCGTAGTTTCACTGTTAAATTCCTTTTATTGTTTATTCCCAGTTCATGTGGTTTGGGTAAAACTCTACTTTATCATTTTTATTCAGCTGCTCAATCGATTCGTCAACGATTGCCCAGCTATTTGATCTAAGCAGTGGCTTAATCTTAAATGATTCTTGACCATCGAGAATTTGAATGGTTAGTTGACCTTCTGAGGTTATTTTTAAGTGGCTTTTGAGGATATTTTTTAATCCTGCTTTTTTAGAATACACGTTGTTGACCGACGCTAAAGCAGCGTACTCCATTGTGAGTCCCAACATCTTGCGTAATGCTGTTGATACGAAAAAGCGAACACCAATTATGGATGAAATAGGATTCCCGGGTAGACCAAAGTAAAAGCTGCCATTGCTAAATTTTGCAAAAAGTATCGGTTTGCCAGGTTTTATTTTTGATTTGTGAAAGATTATTTCTCCCCCTAATTTTTGAATTGTTTGAGGGATAAAATCAAAATCACCCATCGATACGGCTCCACTGCTTATGATGATGTTTACTTGGTTATGTAAACATTGCTTGAGATCGTTTTCGAATTGTTCCGCATCGTCTAAATTTGTCCCAGCATCTATCAGTTCAACGGGATATTTCGCTAACCAGTTTAAAATGAACGGCTTGTTAGAGTTTCTGATTTGACCTGGTTTTAACTTCGCTTTAGGGTCGTCAACCAGCTCTTTGCCCGTTGCAAATACCGCGATAGAGGGGCGAGCGAAGACGGTAACCTTATCGATACCCTGTGCCGAATAGGCCATTATCGAATTGCTATTAATAATCTCGCCAAGTTCGCCAATGGTTTCTCCCGCTAAAAAATCTTCACCTATCTTGCGAATATGATCGCCTTTTTTAGGGGCTAGATAACAACTCACGATATTGTTTTTTAACTGCGTTCTTTCGACAGGAATAATTGAATCGTAACCACGTGGAACTGGCGCGCCGGTCATTATTTTCCAGGCCGTTCCCTGAGTATCATCTACGTTACTAGGTAATTCTCCTGCAGCGGTAATTCCCGCTAGTTTGAGGTCAACGGGGTGCTCAGGTGAAGCCTCTTTGAGATCAGAAGCAACCACTGCGTAACCGTCCATCGCGGTATTGTTGAATGGTGGTAATGACTCATTTGCTTGGATTGGCTTCGCTAGTACTCTACCAGATGAATCGGCGAGGGAAATAACCTCGTAAGCGTTTTCGGAGACAGTGTCAAAAATGAGCTCGCGGGCTTGTTCAAAGCCAATCATAAAGTGATCAGTGTAATGATTAGAATTGTTATTCACTTTTTCCCTCAGCCGAAGTTTTTAGCCGCCCACTGAAGCTAAATTAGGTGTGGCCCCGGGATTACCATCATGCAAGAAATGACTTTTCTTTTTGAAGTCGAGATGATAGCGGAGTGCGTCTTTTAACTCTTGCTTCTGTGCAGAAGATTGCAGTAAATGGCGAATACTATATCCTTCCTCACCAAACAAGCATAAATGGAAATCACCAACCGCTGATACACGCAATCGATTGCAAGAGTCACAAAAGTCTTTTGAGTAGGGAGCAATAATTCCGAAGCTTCCCTGGTATTCAGGATGGAAATATTCAACTGCTGGTCCCGCGGCTTTATCACGGATTTTTTCAGTCCAGCCGCGCGAAAAAAGGTGATTCTTGATGACTTGTGATGAAACGTGATACCGCTGAAAGTAATCGTGATTATCACCAGTTTGCATCAACTCAATAAAACGCATCGATATTGATTTTGTTTTTAATAAGTCTGTGTATTGGTCGATTTGATGTGAGTTTACATTTTTAAGCAGTACTGCGTTTAGTTTAATCTGCTTAAGGGGTGATTCTAGAGCCAGGTCAATGCCTTGTATTATCTCTTTGAGACGGTTATGTCCTGTGAGCGAATGGAATAAGTTCGCATCGAGACTATCAACACTGACATTTAAATGAGTCAAACCCAGGTTAACCCATTTGGTGATATTTTGCTTTAAGCGATATCCATTGGTGGTCATTGCCACCTGCTCAACGCCCGGTATTCTGCTGACAGTCGAAAGAATATCATCAAAATCTTTACGAATAGTTGGTTCGCCCCCAGTCAGTCTAACCTTATAAGTACCCAGTTCTGCAAATGCACTGATCAGGTTTTTGATTTCAGTTTCAGTCAAAAACTGTTTCTTCTCGCCGCACTGATAGCCATCGGGTAAACAATATTGGCATGAGAAATTGCAGACATCGGTTAGCGATAATCTGAGATAAGGGAACCGTCGACCGTATGGATCGACTAATGACTCGTTCAAATAATGCTCCTTTCCAAATACGGGAGGCTAGCAAATTTCTCGGCTAACCCTGGCAGTGTGAACTGCGGCTAAATCAACTTATTCTTAATCGCGTATGAAAACTTATACACTGATCATGAACTTAGTTAGACAAAGCTCGGAGTTGTTAATTACACCTAAATTAACAGATTTTCATGTTACCGCAATACAAACAGCGAGACAAACTGCAAGATTTTATGTCCAGCATGGGGAGCGACTGCTTGCGAGCGAGTAGGTGCTGATACCGAGCATTTTACTAGGCGATTTGCTGGGTGTTGTCTATTTATTGTCTATTTACGTTGTTAACCTGGAAATTCTTCAAGTCACATTAATAGTTATTGGTCTATATTAAGCATAGAAATTCTACTTTATTGTATACGATTTGGAGATATTCGATGGTTCGTGAACTCAAATTTAAAATGCCAATCGCGCTTATGACTAGTTCGCTTCTAATGCTTCCTCTAGATGGGATTGCGAGCGAAGCAATCGAGTCTGAGATCGATTTAAGTTTTAGGTATCGGGTTGAACTGGTGAGCCAAGACGGTATCGCTGAGGACGCCGAAGCGTCCACGCTAAGAACTCGCGCTACGATAAAAACCAAGTGGCGGCCCAAATTAGACAGCGTGATTGAATTTGATGATGTCACAGAAATCGGTATGGATGATTTCAATTCTGGTCAAGGAACCTCGCCGACACGCGGTCAGTTTCCCGTTGTTGCGGATCCGGAAGGCACCGAGGTGAACCAAGCTTATATTCGATATTCGGGCGATTCGGCTAAGTTCGCGTTGGGACGGCAAAGAATACTCATTGGCAATCAACGGTTTGTCGGTGGCGTCGGTTGGCGACAAAATGAGCAAACTTACGATAGTTTCACGGTCAATTCTGGTGCCGGAGAGTTCAAGTACAGTTATGCGTATGTTTACAACGTGAATCGAATTTTTGGAGAATCCGTCCCTGCTGGCGATCATCAACATAATACTCACCTTGTTAACGTCGACTACAAGATTGGTAAAGGCAAGTTCTCCGGTTATTATTTTGCCATCGACAACGAAGACGCAGTTGGGTTGTCTAACAACACCTTTGGTATTCGTTATCAGGGTAAAGCTGGTGATTTCGGTTACATTTTCGAATATGCGTCGCAATCTGATGCGGGTGATAACCCGAATGATTATAAAGCTAACTATTACCACATTGATGGCAATTACAACACCGGTAATTTTAGCGTAGGAGCCGGAATTGAAGTGCTGGGGGGCGACCAAACTGGCGGCCAAGGATTCACGACCTCACTCGCTACTTTGCATAAGTTCCAGGGCTGGGCGGATGTCTTTTTGGGGACGCCTACGGCTGGCATTGAAGATTTCTATATCAAGGGAGGATTCAAGCTAGCTGGTGCTGATATAAAGTTGTTTTACCATGATTTTTCAACCGATGAAGGCGGAGTCGATTTGGGCTCGGAGTTTGATCTGGTTGTGACTAAAAAGTTCAATAAGCATTGGGCTGGTCTATTTAAATTGGCGGATTTTAGTAGTGATAATGCAAGTTATGCGTCACGAGACAAGATGTGGTTTATGCTGACTTATCAACTATAGGTTGGGTTGCTTAACGAATTAAGCTATCAAAAGGCGAACAAGCGGGATAAAACGGCGGGCAAATTGCCCGCTTTTTAATGGTGGTGATGATGTCCCATATCTGCGCCAAAATACAACGTATAGAGAGTCCAGACACCAAGGCCAATAAAAACTAGTGCACTTATTGTTCTGATGGGGGCCTTATTTAACCATTGTTTCAAAGTTAAACTTGCAGCGCCAGCCAAGAGAGTGGCGGGCAGGGTACCAATCCCAAAGTTAAGCATGAACATACTACTATAGAGAGGGTCTGAAGCGGCAAGCGCGAAACCGAGGGCAGTGTAGACGAGTCCGCATGGTAACCACCCCCACAAACTACCCAACAAAATGGCTTGTCCGGGAGATTGAACTGGTAGCAAACGTTTGCTTAAAGGGCTTATTTTATCCCAAAGCAGCTTACCGATTTTTTCTAAGTAGGTAAGGCCCATCCAAATTCGGCTAACGTAGAGCCCCATCAGAATGAGTAGTATCCCAGAGAGCGTTTTTAATATTGGTATCGGCGTCATACCATCGGCTTGAGAGCCTATCCAACCGGCAATAAGACCAAATAGTGTATAACTGGCTATTCGGCCAAATTGATATAATGAAATGTTTATCCATTTTTTAGCAGAGTCTTTAGTGGCCATCGACAAACTTCCAATGATACCGCCACACATTCCAACACAGTGGCTTGCGCCCATTAATCCGAGTATGAAAGCACCAACGAGGGTGGTTGATTCGTAACTCATATTTCTCTCGTTATATTTCGTTTAATAATCGGCGTTAACACCAATCCTTAATATCAGAGTAAGGATGTTGTTTACTCGTTTTTTTGCTCAAATCGATGTTGGTAACTTCTGTTAAATTACTCTTCAATTCGTTTGAGGAATGCTTCACGTTCAGCTTCACTCGCTTTTTCCCACCAATAATCAAGTTTTTCTGAGACGGTCGACAAGTGGGGAGCTGGAGCCTGTTTTACTGCTGATTTTGCGGTATCAGCGCTGATGATTAATGTCTTGCGAGTCGGTAATCGAGACTCTGCTTTAAGGTATTCTTGATTTTTACTTGATAGCGCATTTAATTGAAAGTTTTGTTGCTGATTGGTTGCCATGTTCACGAAACTAAATTTTGGGACTTTCGCAAATTGCTGAGCCGCTTCACTGCCGAATGGTTGTAGAAGTCTCTGTTGGTAAGTTTGGTCTTTCTCTAGGTAAATCTCGATAAGAAATGGTAATGATTTAACGACTTCGATGGCGTTACTATCTTCGCTTTTAAAGGTGCCTTCAAATTCGACAACTAATCGATTGAGACCGGAGTTGAGCGACACAGTTTTACTCATTTGAGCGGTAGGCTCGATAGTTTTGCCATTCATCGCGAGGGCTGAAAAAGAGTTAGCCAGCACAATTTTACTCGCTGCGAGCGTTCTTCCAGGCATCACTAGAATTAAGCTAACGCTGATTAAGATAGTTAAGTGTCGAAACATAAATATAGGGTATCGCTAAAAGGTGTCAGAGTATCATTTGAGCGCAAGTTACGCATCCTTTCGATTGTCGGGTGCGTCGATATGTCGCGGTGAATATTGTCAGGGTTATAAACTGATTATTTGATTTTGGTCGCTTTATGTTTCGTTTTGTCTTTACTTGGCTGCGGAATGCTATCTTGATCATCCTCGAACAGAATATCAACAGCCGGAGAGTCAAGGTCCTGAAATTGACCAGAACGAACTGCCCAAAAGAAAATAGCAATCGCGGCCATTAAAATAGCGATTGAAAGGGGAATCAACCAGTAAATGACGTCCATCGATTGCTACTTCTCGAGTGGTTCTTAATTTTTAAGAGGTAAATATCGGTGAAACGCCAGAACCCCAGAAAACGATAGTGATTGCGAGCATTCCAACAAAGCTGACCATACAAACGGTCAAAATTGAACTGGCAAATAGAAAGCCTTTTTCTTGATTAATTCCCATCACAGTGGGCACGCCTTTGTAGAGCAGATTAACAGACATACCAATCGCAACGAGCGTTATTAACATATCTAACCAAAGGATAGGCCAACTGCCCAAAACACCGGCTAAAAACATCGGAGTAAGGCTATACGCTGTGAGTTTCAAGCAACGACGATAGCGCGGCTCGGTTCCATAGGTTTTCGCCATCCAGTGGATAAATGCCGCAATAACGGCAACTGCGACAAGTATCGCAAAATAAGCACTTATTGAAAGATAGAGTGCACTTTCTGTAGTCAGTTTGTAGGTGTTATCTCCTACAGTCCAGCCGACATAAGTCGCGCCGACAAAAGCTGATGCTGGTGGAATTGCAGCGAAGAAAATCAAGAACTTAAGGTAGATTTCCGTAACACTTTGTTGTTTATCACTTATTTTTTTCCAGACCTCAGATGGGCCATATAACAAAGCAATCGCGTTGGTTGCTGACATAAGTTATCTCCCTCGAATAAATTATCGGAATAATAATACCTCAGCGTGTTGGATCTGCAATCGAAACCCGCAAAAACATCACCTAAACATGATCGAGGACAATAAACCGATCAAACCACCAAAAATGCCACCCCAGATTACCAGCCAACCTAGGTGTTCTTTGATCATATTTTGTACAATTTCTTTAACGAGTTGTGGGGTAAGTTCATTGAGCCGTTTGTCGATAATTGCGGATATTTTTTGTTTGATATCTGACAATACTTCTGGCTGCTCGATTTCTTCTTTGAGTAAATCCGCAAATTCTTCCGTCCCTGTTAAGTCAAATAAGGAAGCCTTCATATTAGTAATAAACGGCTCCTTGAGGGGCAATAAAGCCTCTTGACCACCGAACATGCCCAACATTCCACCAAATGACGATTGCATGATGACTGAGACTAATCGGTCGAAAGCAGGTGATAGGTCGACTTTTTCAATCACTGGTTTTAAATGTAAATCTGGTTTAACACCCGCTTCATGACTCAGAAATTTATCAATATTCTCATCACTAAAAAACTGTTCCATCATCATTGTTTTGATGGCAGTTTTGAATTCTTCGAAACGTGCAGGGATTACACCTGATCCGTAAAGTCCTGGTACTTTTTCAAATAGCATGTGAACGGCTAGCCAGTTGGTAAGTGCGCCACTAAAAGAGAATAATCCTATTGTTAATATAATTGGCTGATTTAAAAAATAGCCAAGCGGAATAAGGCTAAAAGCCACTAAGTTTGTGACGATACTTTTATTCATTGTAAATTTTTTTATTCCAAAGTTATTCGTTTCTTATCTGTTTATTGCAAAGTTATTCATGCCAAATTTTGCAATATGCAGAGCGCTTAAGGTTTTTATTATATTTCAAAATTAAACGACTTCAATACTCAATTATTTTATTAAAAACGTTGACAAAAGATTTTACAGGCGTATGATTGCGCAAAATTTAGGCGGTAAGAATTGTTTGTCGCCAAAGTTCTAATTCAAAAAACTAATTAATTGACATGTTCAATGTGAAATGTACGTGAAATTAATTAGTCGACTATTATAGTTAACCAAAGATCAATGAGGAGTAGTTGGAATGCCAATATGTTTTAAACAGGATAATAAAAAATAACCTTCCAAATGCTTCGCTACTCGGAAGGTAAAATGCCTTTCGAGTCAGGAAATCTAAAAAGCCCTGACTAGAATTCTAGCAGGGCTTTTTTGATCAGAATTTTTTCTTTTACCAATCAGGTCTGATCGAACACGCTCATCTCGAAAGGATAACTTTGAATTAATTTGTGTTTTTGTAAACACAGTGAGGGCTGAGTTGTGCCTATAAAAATAGAATTAAATAAGAATCAAACAAACGGATTAAAGCCGGTTAAAATTTACACGGATGAAGTTGATAGTAAAGCGCTAACTCAACTAAAAAACTTAGCGCAGTTACCGTTTATCCATTCGCATATCGCGGCGATGCCTGATGTCCATGTAGGGATAGGAGCGACTGTTGGTTCGGTCATTCCAACCAAACAAGCGATAATCCCTGCGGCTGTCGGTGTTGATATTGGTTGCGGAATGAATGCGGTAAGACTATCGCTAAAAGCATATCAGTTACCTGATAATTTAAAACCAATGAGGTCAGCAATTGAGAGAGCTATTCCTGTCGGGGCGGGCGCTCATAAATTGATATCTGCACGTGCTAATGCAGCCAAGCCACTTCAGGTTGGGATGGATAGTTTATTCGAAGCACACCCGACTTTACTAAAAATGCTGAAAAAACCGCGTCAGACTTGGCTGCAACAACTGGGTACTTTAGGAAGTGGTAATCATTTTATTGAAGTTTGTATTGATGAAAATCAGGATGTTTGGTTGATGTTACATTCAGGAAGTCGTGGTATTGGCAATGCGATCGGGCGCTATTTTATTCAAAAAGCGAAAAAAGATATGCAAGGCCATATGCATAATTTGCCGGACAGAGATCTCGCTTATTTTAAAGAAGGTAATATCAATTTTGAAGACTACATCAATGCGGTTTCCTGGGCGCAAGATTACGCCTTGATAAATCGTCAGGAGATGATGAAATTACTTGTAGCAGCAATAAAGCCATTCTTACCGAGTTTTATGCTGACTAAAGAAGCGATTAATTGCCATCACAACTATGTCGAAAAAGCGCATCACTTTGGTGAGAATGTTTACATCACTCGCAAAGGTGCGATAAGTGCCCGGCTAGGCGAGTTGGGCATTATTCCAGGTAGTATGGGAGACCGCTCCTACATAGTTTCTGGTAAAGGAGAGCCTCAATCATTTTGTTCTTGCGCTCATGGTGCAGGACGGAAGATGAGCCGAATGGCTGCTAGAAAAGCTTTCAAGCGAATTGATTTAGAGCGACAAACCAAAGGCATTGAGTGTCGCAAAGATAATGGTGTTATCGATGAAATACCAGAGGCGTATAAGAGAATTGATCAGGTTATGGAAAATCAGGTTGATCTCGTAGAAGTTGTCCATCAACTCAAACAAGTATTGTGTGTTAAAGGTTAGCTAACGTTAATTGAATCGATGCTGTTGCATCAAGGAGAAAACCATGAAAACCAGACCCGGTTTCAAAACTGAACGAATAAAACTGATTAAAAATTTAAGGAAAAAAGCTTATGGACTTGAAAACTTTAGAAGAGGTTCTAGCATGTCTCGATGAGGATAGACGGTTATTTTTTTATTTTGAAGAACAATATGCTGTTTACATGCTATCTAAATTAATCGGCGAAAAGCAACACTTGGCGATTTCTCAGATTAGACAGCATTGCTTGGCAAAACTGCTGAATAAACCGCGAGTAAAAAGCATTATTCGCCATTGTGGTGATGGTGTGTTGACGCATGAGCGACTCGAATCTTTTATCGCAGACTCATACAAAACGTTTGTCGTAACCCTTGCTCACTGGGGGCATTGCGATAGTTACAATTGGAGCCAAACCAGTCGCCCCGGTGTTAACTTGGTTTTGCAATTTAACTTAACCAATGAGCACGATCAAATGGTAAGAAATATTGGTCTTGATACCGAATTGTTTAAACGTTGGGGACACCCAATCCACCAGCAAAAAAGCTCAATCGCTTGGTCAAGGATCGATTTCGATTTAGAAAGCGGCAAAGCACTTATTGAAGAAATACAAACTGATTGGATACGAATCGCATCCTATCATCATCGAGTCGCTGTTTGTGCCCAGAAAAACGGAAACGAACAATATCGATATGGTGGGGCGTATTATGAGACAGAGAAGACGCTTCGCTATACGAACCAATTTTTAGCGACCTATGGTAAATGTTGGAGTGAGGTAGTGCTAGGTTATAGCATTCAATTTATTGCTGACGAGTTGGGTATAAAAGACGTGTATTATCATGACTATGAAACAGGTGCAGTTTTGAAAAATTTGAGAAGCTCGCGCCCGCCAAAAAGTCTATACACAGAACTACCGAAAAAGTTCTGTTTTTCGCAAACTTCAGAAGGACCCAGCTTTGTAATACAAGATAAGAGGGCAAAACGTCGCTATAAGAAAATAAAGTCGCCAATGTGGTGGCATTTGAAAGTAGCCTAAGGAGGATACATGGCTAAAAGTAAAAAGCGTAAAAGCAAAAAGCGTAATAGCCGGGAGACCGCAGTTATGCGGGCACCGCGTAATCCACTAGCGTTAAACCCGCTAATGAGAAGAGGTGGCGCTCATCAACAATCAAACTCTGCTCAAAGAGCAGCAGCCCGTCGCGAGGTTAAGCAAATGGCTCGCGACTCGGGCTACTTTATTTTAAGCCACTAGGTTCTGAGAGAACAAAGGCAACCCAATACTGACGCTATTCTTCATAGTAATACCCATCGACCTATCATCCCTCTATCACTACCAGACATTAATACTAAACCTTCAATATTTCCGCCGTTTGGAGTTTATTCCGTCCCTCTTTTGCGTTTTAGGTGAGCATTTTTATGTAATGAAAGTTAGACAAGTGCGTCTATTATCAAACCAATTAGAAAGGAGTATCCTAAAATGCGTTTATTGTTATTCGTCTTATTCTTGTCATATTCTGTGACGGGCTTTGCCAAAAAGCCGGAACACGCAGATGTCAGTACTGACAAAAATCAGAATATGATTATTTGGAGTGAAACCGCAGATTCATGGCTGACAGTAGAGTCCTTCTGGCAAGAATATGCTAAGCAAAAAGGAGGGCTTACTTGGGGACAAGGAAGTGACTATCCGGAGTACAGTCAAGTAAAAGAACGTGATACCTTTATGGTGGAGTTAGAGCAGGGGCCTTGTCTAATGGAGTTTTTTCATGAGCGTTGGAGAAGAGCCAATGATGTTATTCGCTGGAACGAAAAATTAAATGAATATGGTGGTTGTCCATTTGTGTTTGATTGATAGAACGATACTAAATGATGAATGAGCAGTAATGACAAATGAATTACGGTTTTTCGACCAAATAATACAAATACCGAAAGAAGATTGGCAGCGATTAATAGCCACGGATTACCCGTTTTTACAATACGACTATCTTCTCGCGTTGGAATCGAGTAAGTCAGTAGGCCAGCAGACTGGCTGGCAGGTAAACCACTGTGCCCTTATTAACCAGGGACAATTTCTAGCGGTAATGCCTGGTTATTTGAAAACCCACAGTTATGGCGAATACGTATTTGACTTTCAGTGGGCGAATGCCTTTCATTCGGCGGGTTTTGAATACTATCCTAAACTGATTACAGCTATTCCATTTACGCCAGCTAGCGGACCAAGGATTGGTATTGATAGTTCTGTTGACTTGGAAGTATTTATTCGCTCGCTAAATGAACATTTGATTTCTATTTATCGCAATCAATCGATTAGTTCTTTTCATATGCTATTTCCTACGCAAACGCTAAGCAGAGTAATGGCGTCGCACAATATGTTCAGTAGAAGTGGTGTTCAGTATCATTGGCTTAATGATGGATATGCAGATTTCAATGATTTTTTGGCGAAATGTAAAATTAAAAAGCGCAAAAATATTAAACGCGAAAGGCGATGTATTGCCGAGAATAATTTGCAAGTTAAAGTACTCAAAAAAGACCAGTTAACCGAGGATATCTGGCGGCGTTTTTACTTCATGTATCAACTGACCTACATGAAACGGAGTGGGCATGGCGGCTATTTGACGGAAGATTTTTTTACAAGCTTGAGCCAGTCAAACGAACTTAATGTAATGTTGATAGCTGCGTTTCAAAATAATGAGATGATTGCCGCATCTCTTTTCTTTTATGATGCTAAAAATTTGTATGGTCGTTATTGGGGATGTGTCAAAGAGTTTGAGTTTCTGCATTTTGAGCTTTGTTATTATCAAGGAATCGAATTTGCGATAAAGCATCTGATAGACAAGTTTGATGCGGGCGCGCAGGGCGATCACAAAGTTGCTAGAGGCTTTTATCCGGTAAAGACTTATTCGAATCATTGGATAGGTAATCCTAAATTTCGGCAAGCGATTTATCAATATGTATCTCAAGAGGAGAAGATAGTTGATAATGTTATTCAAGAAACCTGCTTAAGTTTACCCTATAAAAATATTGAAAGTGCCATGAAAGCGTAATATTTACCTTGTTAGCTATTTGACTCTGGTTACAATGAAGAAAAAACTCAACAAGTCGATAGAGATGAAATTGATAAAAATAATTTTCTTAGTGATAGCAACATTATCCGTATTGTCTATTCAAGCGCATAGCGATATTGCCCAGCTCAAAGCATTTAAAGTCGCTACAGATAATAAACAGCTTGCTCGTAAAGTTGCCATTTCATTTCACCACGCTGTTCTTGAAAGCCACATCGATAAAGGTTACTTGATTCTGGAGTTAAACGATCAAGATTTAAGAAAACTGAGTGAATTCGATCTCAAAATTTCTTCGGCAGATAAATGGCTAGAAGACGTTAATGCGAAGTTTGCGCAGCTTAAATCTTTAAAACGTGAAGCTGGGGGCAGCAAGGCGAGTTCGCTATCGATGTTCGGTGTTGACGGAATCCCTGGCTATGAGTGTTATTTAACGGTGGAAGAAACCTATGCGGAGGCGACCAGGTTAGAGCAAGAATACCCACAACTGGCAGAATGGATAGATATTGGGGATTCCTGGTCAAAAATTAATTCGGGTTCGGGTTACGACTTGATGGTATTGAAAATAACGAATCAAGCAATTGTTAAAGACAAGCCAATACTATTTATTCATAGCGCCATGCATGCACGCGAATATACGCCTGCGGCGTTGACGTTGGATTTTGCTAAATTGTTACTAGAGGATTACGCGACAAATCCTGATTCGCAATGGATTGTCGATCAACACGAAGTACACATCTTATTTCATATGAATCCTGATGGCCGAAAGATAGCCGAAGGCCAAATTTTACAGCGCAAAAATACTAATCAAAACCACTGCCCTGGTGGTAATGTTGGCGTCGACCTCAACAGAAATTTCGCACAAACCTGGAACTCAACGACGAATGGTTCGAGCGGGGTTGCCTGTGATAGTACCTATCGCGGAAGTAGCCCAGAGTCAGAGCCAGAAACGCAAGCGGTTTCCAACTATATTCGGAGTATATTCCCTGACAGACGCGGACCTAATGATGATGATGCTGCTCCAGAAGATACTCAAGGTATGCATATTGATGTTCATAGCTATAGCCAGTTAGTCCTCTGGCCTTATGGGCACAAACAGGGAGCTTCCCCCAATGATGCCGCTTTCGTTGAAATGGGACACAAACTCGCTTGGTTCAATAACTACGCTCCAATGCAGAGTGTTGGCTTATATCCAACAGACGGCACTAGCGATAATGTAAGTTATGGTGAGTTAGGTATTCCTGCGATTACTTTTGAGCTAGGAACTGAGTTTTTCCAGAGTTGCACGACTTATAATTTCTCGGTTAAAAACACTAATCTCAATGCGCTCTCGTATGCGGCAAAAATTGTCGGTGCTCCATACCAGATACCTTTTGGTCCTGACATTTCTCGGTTAACTTTAAACGGTTCCAATCAATCCGTTTCGATAACCGCTGGTACACAGGTTGAGTTGTCAGTGACCGCTTCTGCGACTCGCACAGCTCTCAGTGGTGGCGAGCGCAATGTTGACCGCATCGAGTATTCGCTGGGAATCCCAGTTTGGCAGGAAACAGCAACTCGTGAAGTTATTTTTGACAACCCAAACGCTTCTGCGCCCACAACTCAAACCGCGCAAGCGACGATCAATACAGACACCTTGCCACCAGGCCAACATCTGGTTTACGTGAGAGCTATCAACTCGCAAGGTCAGGCCGGAGCAGTTTCAGCGGGCATGATTAGCGTGGGTGAAAATGCCTCGCCTAGTGCCAGTTTCACCGCAAATTGTGCTGATTTAAGTTGTCAGTTTGATGCCTCGGCCAGTCTCGACCCGGACGGGAGCATTGAGAGTTACCAGTGGGATTTCGGAGACGGGAATGTCGCTGAAGGTGTAACCTCAAGCTATGTGTTCGCTAGCGAAGGTGAGAAAGAGGTGACCCTTACTGTCACTGACAATAGTGGCGCCCTCGCGGTCACTAGTGAGACCCTAACCGTTTCATCACCCGCAACACCTCCACCGCAGTCGCAACCGCCGAGTAGCTCATCTGGAGGAGGGGGATTAGTACATTATTGGTTACTATTCATTGGGTTAGTAATGGCGTTAACTAGACGTCGTAAACAAGCGTGATGTTTATTTTCGAGTTTTTATTTCCGGAATTTTACTTCCAAAGTATTTGGCCGAAGAGTAACTAACGCGTCTTCGAGCAATTTTGCCGCTGGCTGATGGTTTAACCGAGCGGCTCAACCTGATACTCTCCCGGTAATAAATTGGCTAATTTCCACGGGCCTATCGAAACTCTAATCAATCGCAGCGTTGGGTGACCAACTGCTGCGGTCATCCTGCGAACTTGACGGTTTTTACCTTCTCTAATAATTAGTTCTATCCAAGTTGTCGGTATCGATTGTCGCTGACGAATCGGCGGTGTTCTCTCCCAAATTCGGCTTTCAACAGCGGCACTCTCGAGGATTTGGACATTGGCTCGTTTGGTCTTACCGTCTTTCAGCACAACACCTTGGCGCAATCTTCCAATAGCCTCGTCGTCAGGTACTCC
Organism: Aliikangiella marina; assembly: GCF_007004765.1. Lineage (GTDB taxonomy): Bacteria > Pseudomonadota > Gammaproteobacteria > Enterobacterales > Kangiellaceae > Aliikangiella > Aliikangiella marina. The sequence continues at coordinate 1,546,141 of NZ_VIKR01000001.1, read as the reverse complement.
TTCTACTTGGACCCAGTAAGTCTTCGGCATTTTAAATTTCGGGTGACTGATTTTGTGTTGGAAATTACCATCATTGGTGAGTAGTAAAAGCCCTTCTGAGTCTTTGTCTAACCGACCTGCAGGATAAACAGATTTAATTTTTACGTAATCCGCCAAAGTAGAATCACCATCTTCGCCCGTAAACTGACATAACGTGTTGAATGGCTTATTGAGGAGGACCAAAACCGGTGCGGTGTCTGGTTTAGACAAGCTTTTGCCTGATTTACCTTTTTGAGAAGAATTACGGTTGGTTGAAAGTCGCGTTTTGGAGCTTGAGTTGGGCTTTCGCATAATTGAGGATGCTTGAGAGTTTGACGCCATTTTAATCTAAACTAAGGGAGTTTAGTAGCAAGTGCGAGCTTTGCTGAAAACCTATTCGACTTTAGACCAATAATGATTCGAATACACGACAATGCGCTAGAATAAATGCCAATAATTAGCGTATAATGCGGCCGCTGAAATGCGTCAGTTTGGCTATTTTGGGCCGAAAATGCACTAATTGCCGATTAAACTCTTAAAGAATCAATTCACAGAGCTTTTTATTAGGAACTCCAATGACAACCTCAAAAATCATCTATACCAAAACCGATGAAGCACCAGCCCTAGCAACTTACTCTCTGCTGCCAATTGTCAAAGCGTTCACCGACGCGGCAGGTGTTGAAGTTGAAACCCGAGATATCTCTTTGTCTGGACGCGTAATCGCTAACTTTCCAGACTACCTAAAAGACGACCAAAAAATTTCAGATGCACTGGCAGAGCTGGGTGAATTGGCCAAAACACCTGAAGCGAACATTATTAAGCTTCCGAACATCAGCGCGTCGATACCACAATTGCAAGCGACAATTAAAGAATTACAAGACAAAGGTTTTGCGTTACCCAATTATCCTGAAGAACCCAGTTCTGACGAAGAAAAAGAAATAAAAGCTCGTTACGATAAGATTAAGGGGAGTGCCGTTAACCCAGTACTGCGCGAAGGAAATTCAGATAGAAGGGCACCAGGTTCGGTTAAAAATTATGCAAAAAAGAATCCTCACTCAATGGGGGCATGGGATGCTAATTCATTATCGCATGTTGCGAGTATGGAGTCGGGTGATTTCTTCGGCAGCGAAAAATCAATCACGATTGAAAATGCTGATGACTTGCGTATTGAGTTAGAAACCGCCAACGGTAGTCAAACGTTAAAAGCTTCTACACCCGTTTTGGCTGGTGAGATTGTTGACGCGTCAGTGATGAGTGCCAAAGCATTGAGAGACTTTATCGCTAAAGAGATTGAAGACGCTAAGGCGAATAATGTCCTTTTCTCATTGCATATGAAAGCCACGATGATGAAAGTCTCTGACCCAATTATTTTTGGCCATGTTGTTTCGGTGTTTTATTCCGATGTTTTGCAAAAGCATGCTGATGTGATTCAAGAGCTAGGCGTAGATGTCAACAATGGTATCGGTGATTTGTATGCCAAAATGGGTAGTTTATCGGCAGACAAGCAAGCTGAAATTAAAGCCGACATTGAAGCCTTGTATCAAAGTCGACCCGGTTTAGCTATGGTTGACTCAGACCGTGGAATTACTAACTTACATGTCCCATCAGATGTAATCGTTGATGCATCAATGCCTGCTATGATTCGAGGCTCGGGTCAAATGTGGAATGCTGAAGGTAAACAACAAGATACTAAAGCGGTCATTCCGGATCGTTGTTACTCAGGCGTTTACCAAGCGACAATTGACTTTTGTAAGGAGCACGGAGCGTTCGATCCAACAACCATGGGAACCGTTCCAAACGTCGGATTGATGGCGCAAAAAGCCGAAGAGTACGGGTCGCACGATAAAACCTTTGAAATTGCCGAAGCAGGTACGGTTAAAGTGATTAACCAAGCGGGCGAAGTTGTGATTGAACAAACGGTTGAAGCGGGCGACATTTTCAGAATGTGCCAAGTTAAGGATGCGCCGATTCAAGACTGGGTTAAGTTAGCAGTAAATCGTTCTCGGTTAAGTGGAATGCCTGCGGTATTTTGGCTCAATGAAAAACGGGCGCACGATGCGCAGTTGATTCAAAAGGTCAATAAATATCTACCACAGCACGACACAGATGGTTTGGAAATCCATATTATGGCGCCTGTTGAAGCGACTTTATTTTCTTTAAAACGAATGAAAGCTGGCGAAGATACTATTTCGGTTACTGGTAATGTATTGCGAGACTATTTAACCGATTTATTTCCTATTTTAGAACTAGGTACCAGCGCTAAGATGCTGTCAATTGTCCCCTTAATGAATGGTGGTGGGTTGTTTGAGACCGGTGCTGGTGGTTCTGCGCCTAAGCATGTTCAGCAATTTGAAAAAGAAAATCATTTACGGTGGGATTCTTTGGGAGAGTTTTTAGCATTGGCGGCGTCTTTGGAGCACTTGAGTAATTCGACTAACAATAGTCAAGCGAAAGTGCTAGCGGATACGCTAGATCGCGCAACGGGAACTTTCTTGGATAATAACAAGTCACCATCACGCAAAGTCAATGAGTTAGATAACCGAGGTAGTCACTTTTATCTCGCCATGTATTGGGCCGAGGAACTTGCTAAGCAAACCGAGGATAGCAACTTGCAAGAACGTTTTAAAAAGGTTGCTGAGTCGATGAGTGAAAACGAAGCGTCTATCGTCAATGAACTCAATGGTGCACAAGGAGTATCAATGGATATCGGCGGGTATTATTTACCTAATGATGATTTGGCTGCAAAGGCGATGCGCCCTAGTGAGACTTTCAATAAAATACTCGCTAGTGTATAAGAAGCAATCTATTTAGATTTTTATCGAATAAATGGCGATATTGTCGAATATCGCCATTTTTTTGGATGAATTAGCCGGTTTTTTGAGTCGATTTTGTACGCTGCTGCTTATCGCAGAAATAACTCTGAATCTTCTTTCAGACGAGCTGCCTTAGTGGCAACTCATTGCAGCGAGAGATTAAATTGGATTAGCCCACCTATCAGTGGACCCGAAATTATTCGTCAGTTTGGCTTTGTACGATTTCACCACCGACTGGGGTGATATCCAAAGCATGCAAACCTTTTGGGCCTTCGCAGGTGTCGAAAGCCACTTCCTGGCCAGCTTTTAGGCTTTTGTAGCCATCCATTTCTATGGTCGAATAGTGGGCAAAAATGTCATCTCCGCCGCTATCTGGACGAATGAAACCATATCCCTTTGCATTATTGAACCACTTGACTGTACCTGTTGCCATCATTTACTCCTCGTTTTCCCTTCATATGTGAATAACCATCAAGATAACGCGCTTACAGCTTTATTTTACGCGTTACCCCAATATTTCTTGTGTATTCGTCAACAGCTTTTATGAAAGCGCATCAATGAATCGCATAATTCAAGTTTTATGTCAAGTGTATCGCCGGCTTCATCACGAATCGAGATGAATAAATTGGTCATTAGTGGCAAATTTATATTGAAAAATAGCTAGTGGTGCCCCATTTACTTTTTATAGAATAGAGCTACCTTTTATCGTCGTATTTATGGTTGTTTAACATTCATATTGCTAAAAAGTTTAGACTAAAGATGAAAGCTTTTGACACTAGTGTGTGGATAGAGGACATTAATAATCTCGTTTGCACGCTCCGAAATTAAACCTTCAGAAAATACTGCATTTTTAAATTGATTGACTAGAATTAAATTATGAGCAACGAAAATATTCGTGAGGAAGATCATGGACTCGTTGTTGAGGAATCGCAGCCTGAAACGAAAAAGCCGCGAATGTACAAAGTATTAATCCTCAATGATGACTATACCCCGATGGATTTTGTTGTAAACGTGCTCAAACGCTTCTTCCATATGGACACAGAAAAAGCGACCAGAGTCATGTTACAAATCCATTATGAAGGACAAGGCACTGCGGGAATATTTACCAGTGATGTTGCCGAAACCAAAGTGGCACTAGTGAATGACTATGCGAGAGCAAACGATCATCCACTGATGAGCACTATGGAAGCGGAATGAGGCGGGAGCATTATTTGTTGTCACTCGATAATCCTGGAAGTTGGTTTTAAATGAAATAAGGTGTACTTAAGATGTTGAGTAAAGATTTAGAACTTACCTTAAACCTGGCATTTACCGATGCTCGCGAAAAACGTCATGAATACATGACCGTAGAGCATTTGTTACTTGCGCTTCTCGATAACGCCAATTCCGTCAGTGTATTGCGAGCTTGCGGTGCTGATGTAGAAAAACTTCATAGGCAACTCGTTAATTTCATTGAGGAAACCAGCCATATTTTGCCCGCGGATGTGGGCGAAGTGGAAACTCAGCCAACGCTAGGCTTCCAGCGCGTGTTGCAAAGGGCTGTTTTCCATGTGCAATCTTCTGGTAAAAAAGAGGTGACAGGTGCCAATATTTTAGTTGCGATTTTCAGTGAGCAAGAGAGCCAAGCTGTTTACTTATTACAACAGCAAGATATCTCTCGGCTTGATATTGTGAATTATATCTCACATGGAATCTCTAAAATTCCTAATGAAGAGCAAGAAGAAGAGAGCATTGAGTTTGATGGAAGCGAGAAGGAGAGTCAGAACAAGCAACCGACTGCCTTGGAATCTTACACAGTGCACCTCAACCAGCAAGCGCTCGATGGTAAAATCGACCCACTAATAGGTCGTGATCTAGAACTCGAACGAACGGTCCAAATACTCTCCCGCCGTCGCAAGAATAATCCTTTGTTCGTTGGTGAAGCCGGCGTTGGCAAGACCGCGATTGCAGAAGGCTTAGCCAAGCGTATAGTTGACGGTGAAGTACCTGAAGTAATTCAGGATTGTCAGATATTCTCACTCGATCTTGGTGCGTTGCTTGCTGGTACAAAGTATCGTGGTGACTTTGAGAAGCGTTTGAAAGCGGTGCTTGCAGAATTAAAAGCGAAAGAGCATTCAGTGTTATTTATTGATGAGATCCACACCATTATCGGTGCGGGTTCCGCTTCGGGTGGGGTGATGGATGCCTCAAACCTGATAAAGCCAATGCTTGCTAACGGTGAATTGAAGTGTATGGGCTCTACTACTTTTCAAGAGTATCGAGGAATTTTCGAGAAAGACCGAGCATTAACCAGACGCTTTCAGAAAGTGGATATCGAGGAGCCGAGCGTCGCTGACACTGTTGATATTTTAAAAGGATTACGTTCTCGATATGAACAACACCATGAAGTCTCATACTCTGACGCGGCGCTTCATTCAGCAGCAGAACTTGCGGCAAGATACATAAACGATCGTCAGCTGCCAGACAAGGCTATTGACGTTATCGATGAAGCTGGTGCGAACCGACAAATGCAAGATCCAGAAACACGCGAAAAGAAAATTTCCGTAAAAGACATCGAATCGATCATTGCTAAAATGGCGAAAATACCAGCCAAGACGGTTTCTACATCCGATAAAGAGTCGTTGAAGAATCTAGAACGCAATTTAAAAATGGTTGTTTTCGGACAAGATCAAGCGATAGTCACCTTGGCTGATGCCATCAAACTCTCGCGCTCAGGCCTTGGCATCGAAGATAAACCGATCGGAAGCTTTCTACTGGCTGGACCAACCGGGGTTGGTAAAACTGAGGTCACTAAACAGTTGGCAAAAATTATGGGGATCGAATTTATTCGATTCGACATGTCTGAGTATATGGAAGCACATACCGTATCTCGATTGATTGGTGCCCCTCCAGGTTATGTTGGTTATGATCAAGGTGGACTGCTTACAGAAGCTGTTACAAAGCATCCTTATGCGGTGGTTCTGTTAGATGAAATTGAAAAAGCCCACACTGATGTCTATAACTTGCTACTCCAGGTCATGGACCACGGTACGTTAACCGACAACAACGGGAGAAAAGCTGATTTCAGAAACGTGATTCTTATTATGACAACTAATGCCGGTGCCGCAGAGCTCGAGAAGCCAGGAATCGGCTTTAACTTGCAGTCAAAAGATAAGGACAACCTAGAAGTTATTAATCGGGTATTTTCGCCAGAGTTTCGAAACCGCTTAGACGCTATCGTTTGGTTTAACCCTCTCGATATGGAAGTTATTTGTTCGGTTGTCGATAAGTTTATTGTCGAGTTGCAAAGCCAGCTTGATAATAAAGGCGTATCTTTAGAAGTGACGCAAGATGCTCGTCAGTGGTTAGCCAAGCAAGGATTCGATGAGACTATGGGGGCTAGACCGATGGCGCGGGTGATACGCGAGAAAATTAAGAAAGAACTGGCTGATGAGTTGTTGTTTGGACGTTTAGCGAATGGTGGTCAGGTTACTGTTGGCTATGATGAGAAGAAGGAAAAACTCACTTTTTCAATTAAGAAAAAGCAAGAGCTCGCTATTAAGCAATAACAAGAAGCATAGTAGTGGATAGAAAGTAAAAAGCAGGCGTGAAGCCTGCTTTTTTATCGGTATTTCGAATCAATGACACGAATCTGATGGTATTAATCTGACGGCCAAGCTTTTGCGCCGAACCAAAAGTACAATGCCTGATTGGAGCGTTTATCGAGCGCGGAAGGTGATTCTTCCTTTAGAGAGGTCGTAAGGAGTCATTTCGACAGTCACCTTATCACCAGTGAGTATTCTGATGTAGTTTTTGCGCATTTTGCCAGAAATATGGGCCGTTACAACGTGACCATTTTCTAGTTCAACACGAAACATCGTATTTGGTAAGGTTTCTAGTACGGTCCCTTCAAGTTCTATTACGTCTTCTTTTGCCATTCGCTCTTCAAATTTATTAATGAGGTTAAAAACGCGCGTAATGATGCCTGAAAATCAACCAATAATCAAAGGCTTTTTGAGAAGATTGGGAATTGAGTCAATAGTGAAATTAACAGACGGTATTAAGTAAAATTTTCGAATAACAAAGATTTTCACAAGAGTTGTCAAATAGGCTGTGAGTTAACTTTAATTGAGCGTAATCCATTTATCATTGACGAAACATTCGAGCGGTCGATAATCACCTTTATAAGACATTTTTTGGCTCTCTTTAATCCAATAGCCCAAATAGACATAAGGTAAGTTACGCTTGGCAGCGATATCAATCAACTTGAGTATCGCCAACTTTCCAAGACTAAACTTTTCATAGTCTGGATCAAAGTAAGTGTATACAGCGGATAAGCCATCACTCACCACGTCGTAAACACAAGTGGCAACCAGTTTTTGAGTACTGATATCCCAAAAGTTTAGGTAATTACATTCAAGCCAGTCGCATAGCAGAAAATCTTGATACTGATGGGTTGAAGTAGGATACATATCTCCATCTCTGTGACGAGTCGATATATACTTATCAAATAGCTGGAAGTGTTGCTGGTTAAAATGAGCCGGCTCTGTTTTGGTCGTAAAATGACTGAGCTTTTTATAGACCCGTTTCTGGCTGCGAGTCATCTTAAATTGGTCAGTAGGAATTCTCACAGAAATACAAGCATTACAATTTTCACATTGCGGCCGGTAAATGTGTTCGCCACTGCGCCTGAAGCCTTTCTCTAGAAGCGCGGAATAGATAATGGTATTGGTCTGTACTTCTGGAGATAGGAAAATGGTTTTGGATTGTTGATCCTTTAAGTAAGGACAGTTATGGGGTGGTGTAATAAAAAAGCTGAGTGGTATCGGCTTAAATTGACTAGACATCACAGAGTCCCAATAGTTTTTTCCAATTCAAAGTTTTTGGCTCCCACATTATCTTACTGGGATTAAAAGACTGACCATTGCTTAACAGTTCGAGATAGACATCACGAGAGATAAGCGTTGAACCCAACTTATTTAAATGAGGGTTCTCAATTTGGCAATCAATAAGTTTAAAGCCGTGCGCTTTGAGGTAATAAATTAAGCACGTCAGCGCAATTTTTGACCCTTCTGAAATCCGACTAAACATCGATTCGCCGCAAAAGATTGAGCCAGTAGCCACGCCATAGATTCCACCAACTAGTTTTCCATCTTGCCAAACTTCAACAGAATGGGCGTGTCCGTGATGGTGCAAAGACGCGTAGGCGAGCAACATCTCATTGGTTATCCAGGTTCCATTATCATCGCTGCGAGGAGCTGCACACTCCTGTATCACTTGTTTAAAGTCTTTATTGAGGGTGACTGTTAAATCATTGTTTTTAAGTGCCTTTTTGACGCTTTTCCTGATCTTAAAATTATCCACGAAGAAAACCGCACGTGGATCGGGAGACCACCAAAGAATAGGCTCTCCGGGAGAATACCAGGGGAAAATTCCTTTTTGATAGGCTCGCATAAGCCGTTCCGATGATAAGTCGGCGCCGGCAGCAAGTAAGCCATTAGGCTCGACAAGAGCATCGTCAACATTTGGAAAAGGAGTGTCAGCGTTTAAGTATGGCAGCATACCTACAGCATAGCATTAAAAAAAAAGAGATACACGGATCGTGTACCTCTTATTCATTATCGAAATGATATTTGTTTAGTATGATATTTTAAATCAATCGAACTGCATTTCGGGTATCTCACCATTAACAATGAGCTTACCGGCTGTCTTTTGCTGAATTTCTTCGACTGACACGCCCGGCGCTCTTTCTAAAAGGTAAAAAGCGCCATCTTTTATTTCCATAACTGCCAGGTCGGTTACCACTTTTTTGATACAGTCGACACCGGTCAGAGGTAGTGTACATTTTTCGAGTAGTTTAGAGTTTCCTCGCTTATCGGCGTGTGTCATTGTGACGACGATATTTTGCGCGCCGGCAACAAGATCCATCGCGCCGCCCATGCCTTTAACCAACTTTCCAGGGATCATGTAAGAAGCGATGTTGCCAAGTTGATCAACTTCAAATGCACCAAGCACCGTTAAATCGACGTGTCCACCGCGAATCATCGCGAAGCTTTCCGCGGATGAAAAAATTGACGCGCCAGTGATCGCCGTTACCGTTTCCTTTCCTGCATTGATCATGTCAGCATCAACTTCGTCCTCAGTCGGGTACGGTCCCATACCTAAAAGACCATTTTCAGACTGAAGCATGACTTGCATACCTTCAGGGACATAATTTGCAACTAGGGTGGGTATACCTATCCCAAGGTTTACATAATAACCATCTTGTAACTCTTGCGCGACGCGCATTGCAATTTGTTCTCTAGATAATGCCATTTGCGCCTCCCTTAAGACTCTTCTTTTGCCAATGTCAGACGTTCGATTCGCTTTTCAAACGAGCCTTGTATAATTCGATTAACATAAATACCCGGCGTATGAATTTCAGTCGGTGGTATCTCACCAACCTCGACAATTTCTTCCACTTCTACAACGGTAACTTTCCCAGCGGTTGCTGCCATTGGGTTAAAATTCATCGCGGTATCGCGATAAACGAGGTTACCAATTTTATCTGCTTTCCATGCGCGAATGATGGCAAAGTCACCGGTGATAGACTCTTCTAAAATATAATTTCGGCCATTAAATTCTCTCACATCTTTACCTTCTGCCACTGGAGTACCAAACCCCGTTGCAGTATAAAAAGCGGGGATACCGGCGCCACCGGCACGCATTTTCTCGGCGAGAGTACCTTGTGGTGTTAATTCAACTTCTAGCTCGCCGGAAAGAAATTGTCGTTCGAACTCAGCATTCTCTCCGACATAAGATGAAATCATCTTTTTAATTTGTTTGTCCTGCAGCAGCAAGCCCAAACCAAAATCATCGACGCCGCAATTATTTGAAACAAAGGTCAGTTCCTTGGTCCCTTTCTTTTTGATTTCGGCAATTAAACCTTCGGGTATCCCACAAAGTCCAAATCCTCCAGCGATGACGGTCATTCCATCTTCTAATCCCGCCATGGCTTCATCGTAACTATTTACGACTTTATCAAAGCCGGCCATCGTGTACTCCTTTCAATTTATTAGGTTGTTCAAAAATATTTTGCACTTATTGTTTTTTGCTCTTGTTGTTTAGTGGCGTTTTGCCAGTATCGCTTTAGCGACCTTGGAGTTGTTGTCGCGTTTTAAAAATTGACTAATAAAATCGCCTGCATCAACTAACTTGTCTAAGTCCACCCCAGAACTTAGTCCGAGTCCATTAAGCATGTAAACAACATCCTCGGTCGCGACGTTTCCTGAAGCACCTTTCGCGTAGGGACATCCGCCTAACCCCGCAACCGACGCATCGATACTTCTTACACCGGTTTCTAATGCCGCATAAATATTTGCGAGCGCTTGACCATAGGTGTCGTGGAAATGAACCGCAACATTATTTATTGGGGCGACCTGTTGGACACCTTTTATGAGCTCAATTGTTCTTGCTGGTGTACCGACGCCTATAGTATCACCCAGAGAAATTTCGTAACTACCACTTTGGTACAACCTATCGGCCACATCGACAACTTTCTGGATCGAAACGTCACCTTCATAGGGGCAACCTAAAACACACGATACATAGCCCCGCACGCGAATACCAAGTGACTGGGCTTTTTCAAAAATGGGCGTAAAGCGGTCAATACTTTCTTCAATCGAACAATTGATATTTTTTTGAGAAAACGATTCTGACGCAGCAGCAAACACTGCGACTTCCTTCGCTCCGGCAGCAATGGCGTTATCAAAGCCTTTCAAGTTAGGTGTTAATACCGGAAACTTGACAGTGCTAGATTGTGGCAATGCTTCAACAATCTCTCGGTGATCCGCCATTTGTGGTACCCATTTAGGTGACACAAAACTAGTCGCTTCAATAGCATTCAAACCAGCATCAATTAAACGATTGATAAGCGCTAATTTTACATCTGTCGGAACGGGTGTTTTCTCATTTTGAAGACCATCTCTAACTCCAACTTCGATAATTTTAACGTGATCCAAGTGAGACATTATTCTTCCTCAAAACTAATCAACTCGGCACCTTCGTCAACCAAATCGCCGACATTAAATAGGACTTCTTTGATGGTTGTATCTTTGTGCGCTTTAATCGTGTGCTCCATTTTCATCGCTTCCATTACGATTAAAGCTTGACCTTCTTCTACCGAATCTCCATCAGCAACTAAAACTTGAATAACGGTACCAGGCATTGGGGCAGTGAGGTTTGCAGATGTCTCTTGACCTAAGTCGACTTGGCTAGAGTCTTTTACTTCGAAACTCCAGCTTGAAGCATTTCTAAATAACACTAGATGATTTTTTTCTTGGGCGAAACTGACGGTCGATTTGTGGCCGTCGAGTTCAAGAAAAAGTTTATTATCACTGATGTAGCCTTTGGTAAAAATTTCTTGATTGTTAATCTCAAACAAAAAGCCGTCATCTCTAAAATGCGCGGTAATTTCGTAGTGTCCCGAGCCGTACACTAAATCGATTTGGTGATAATTGTCTTCATTTAGACGCCATCCACTCTTATCGCTCCAGGGAGAAAACGGATCGACTGAATGGAGTTGTTGCTGATTGCCTGATTGATCGAGCATTACCTTGAGTGACGCTGCAGCTAAAATCGCATCATCCGCAGGTTGTTGCCCAAGAATTAATTCTTCGCCATGCTTGTCAAGAAAATGAGTGTCCAAATCTGCGCCGATAAAAGAATCGTTACTCGCAAGTTGGTGAAGAAATTCGATGTTTGTTGTCAATCCAGCAACATGAAAGTCTGCAAGTGCACCTCTCAGTCTCGCTAAGGCGGCGTTTCTATCGGTATCCCACACAATTAATTTCGCAATCATAGGATCGTAATAAACACTCACCTGATCGCCAGAAATTATGCCAGAATCAACACGAACATGCTGGTTAGTTGACGGTGTGCCCATGTAACTGATTAAACCCGTTGCCGGTAAGAAGTCATTATTGGGATCTTCTGCATAGATCCGAGCTTCGAAGGCATGGCCATTAATTGAAAGTTGAGCTTGCTGCTTGGGCAGGGGATTGCCATTTGCGACAACGATTTGCCATTCGACGAGATCAAGCCCAGTGATCATCTCTGTTACCGGATGTTCTACCTGAAGTCGGGTATTCATTTCCATAAAATAAAACGAGCCGTCTTCGTCGTATAAAAATTCAACAGTGCCTGCGCCTTGATATCCGATCGCTTTGGCTGCTTTTATCGCCACTTGACCCATTTGTTCGCGAGTTTCTTCAGTTAGACCTGGTGCGGGCGCTTCTTCAATTACTTTTTGATGTCGGCGTTGGACGCTACAATCACGTTCGAATAAATGTACAGCATTACCTAAGCTGTCGGCGAAAACTTGGATTTCAACATGACGTGGCTTAGTCAAATATTTTTCAATTAATACTTTGTCATCACCAAAAGACGACTTAGCTTCTCGCTTACATGAGTTGAGTGCGTCAATAAATTCCGCCGAACTCTCTACCACCCGCATGCCTTTCCCACCGCCACCAGCGGTTGCTTTAATGAGCAGAGGATAACCAATTTTATCCGCTTCAGCTTGTAGCAGGGATTCGGATTGTTCATCGCCGTGGTAACCCGAGACTAGTGGAACTTCTGCCTCATGCATAATGCGCTTAGCTTCACTTTTTGACCCCATAGCTTCGATTGCGCCTACCGGGGGACCGACGAAAATAATATTATTTTGCTGACAAGTGGCAGCGAACTCCGCATTCTCCGATAGAAAGCCGTAGCCAGGGTGAACCGCATTGGCGCCGGATTGTTTTGCGACTTGGAGAATTTTATCACTGCGAAGATAACTTTCTTGAGCGGGTGATGGGCCAATGTACCAAGCCTCATCGGCGAGTTTGACATGCTGGGCGTTTTTATCTGCATCCGAGTATACCGCGACACATTCGATGCCCATTCTCTGCGCGGTTCGAATAATTCGGCATGCAATCTCACCGCGGTTTGCGATGAGTAACTTACTGATTGAAATGTTTGTCATCAGAGTTCCTAGTTTTATTCTTTTTCAGATTGAGCATCAAGCCATTGCGCAGGGCGCTTTTCGAGAAATGCAGAAACACCTTCTTTACCTTCTTTGGAAGCCCTGGTATCGGCGATCCTCTGCGCCGTTTCCCTGATGAGTTCCTCGTTTATTGGTTTATTGTAAACGAACTCAACAAGCCGCTTTGCTTGGTACATTGCATTGGGGCCATTCGACAGCATTTTCTGGAGGTAATCATTTACCTCAGCATCGAACGATTCCACTCTAATGACTTTGTGGACGAGGCCGATATGTTTCGCTTCGCTCGCGTTAAAGCTTTCCGCGGTAGCAAAGTATCGTTTTGCATTTCTTTCGCCGATGGCTTTAACAACGTAAGGGCTAATCACCGCAGGGATTAACCCAAGTTTAACCTCTGACAAACAGAAGATTGCTCGCTCGCTCGCAAGTGCGATATCACAACAAGCCACCAGGCCAACACCGCCACCATAGGCGGCACCTTGTACTATGGCAACGGTGGTTTTGCTAAAGTCATGTAACGCTTGCATCAAACCAGCCAATTGCAGAGAGTCTTGGTAATTTTGCTCCCAGCTGTAATTGGCCATGCGCTTCATCCAATTGAGATCTGCACCAGCAGAAAAGCTTTTTCCCTCAGCTTTTAAGGCTAAAACCCTCACTTTGGGATCTTCGTCTAATCGCTGAATCACACGAGTGAGGTCGGCAATTAATTTATCATCAAATGCATTATGAACGTCTGGACGATTAAGAGTGAGACTGACCAGGCCGTTCGCCGATCTTTCTAAGACAATTGAGTTTTCAGACATTACTTTTTCCTTCAAGCGATTGAATTACATACGGAAAACGCCAAACTTGGTTTCTTCTGGCGGTGCGTTTAAAGTCGCAGAAAGTCCGAGACCTAAAACTTGCCGGGTATCGGCGGGGTCAATAATGCCGTCATCCCAAAGTCTCGCGCTTGCATAGTAGGGGTGACCTTGAGATTCGTATTGCGCTTGAATCGGCGCTTTGAATTTTTCTTGATCTTCTTCTGACCACTCAACGCCTTTGCGCTCAAAGTTATCTAGTTTAACTTGGGCGAGTACATTAGCAGCTTGTTCGCCGCCCATAACTGATATTCTCGCGTTCGGCCACATCCATAAAAATCTTGGGCTGTAAGCGCGTCCGCACATTCCGTAGTTACCAGCCCCAAAGCTTCCGCCAACGATAACCGTAAATTTGGGTACTTTGGCACAAGCCACTGCCGTTACCATCTTAGCTCCATTTTTGGCGATGCCTGAGTTTTCATATTTTCTACCCACCATAAACCCTGTGATATTTTGTAAAAACACCAATGGAATATTTCGCTGGCAACATAGCTCAATAAAGTGCGCGCCTTTTAAGGCTGACTCTGAAAATAAAATACCATTGTTGGCAACGATCCCAACCGGGTAGCCCCAAATTTTTGCAAATCCACAAATGAGGGTATTACCGTAAAGTGGTTTAAATTCATCAAATTCACTCGCGTCGACCACTCGAGCAATAATCTCACGAATATCGAATGGCTTTCGACTGTCGGTTGGAATAACGCCATAGATGTCTTCTTTGGGATAAAGCGGTTCAATAGGTTTTTGAATATTCCACGGCGCGAATTTTTGTTTATTTAAATGGGCAATCACATTGCGCGCTAAGCCGAGTGCGTGCTGGTCGTTGACTGCATAATGATCGGTTACGCCCGAGGTTTTACAATGGACATCTGCACCACCTAAATCTTCAGCGGTGACTTCCTCGCCGGTTGCCGCTTTTACTAATGGTGGCCCACCTAAAAATATGGTTCCTTGTTCTTTAACGATGATACTTTCATCAGCCATCGCGGGAACATAGGCGCCGCCAGCGGTGCAGCTCCCCATGACAACAGCTATTTGGGCAATCCCTTTGGAAGACATGTTCGCTTGGTTAAAGAAAATTCTTCCAAAGTGTTCTTTGTCGGGAAACACTTGGTCTTGCTGTGGCAAGTTAGCACCGCCAGAATCAACTAAATAAATACAGGGTAGGTGGTTTTGCTCTGCAATCTCTTGCGCTCTTAAGTGTTTTTTGACTGTCTCGGGAAAGTAGGTGCCGCCTTTAACCGTCGCATCGTTTGCAACGATGACACACTCTTGTCCATTGACTCGACCGATTCCTGTAATGATGCCTGCGGCCGGTACCTGATTGTCATACATATCATAGGCAGCAAACTGCGAAAGCTCTAAAAACGGCGAGCCAACATCAAGCAATTGTCTCACTCTTTCTCTTGGCAATAGCTTCCCTCGACTGAGATGTTTGTCTTGCCTTTCCTTACCGCCGCCCTGCGCAATGGCTTGCATTTTGTCGCGTAGATCATCGACAAGAGCCTGCATTTTTTCAGAGTTGGCGATAAACTCTTGGCTCTTGGGATTGAGTTGGCTTTTTATTGTTGGCATTTAAATGTCCATTTAAATTGAAAGCATTAAATTACTCAGTGAGTTTTACTGTTCGCTAATCACTGAGCGGCTAATAACGAGTTTTTGAACCTCATTGGTTCCTTCGTAAATCTGACAGACTCGTTGATCCCGATAGTAGCGTTCCACCGGAAAGTCATTGAGGTATCCATAACCACCAAATACTTGGATAGCATCGGAACACACTTTTTCAACTGTCTGTGAAGCGTATAACTTAGCCATTGACGCTTCTTTTAAACAAGGTTTACCCGCGTCTTTCAATTGCGCAGCACTTAGCACCAATTGCCTTGCAGCTTCAAGTTGAGTGGCCATATCTGCAATCATGAAACCAATCGCTTGGTGTTGATGGAGATGTTTTCCAAATGCCGTTCTCTCTTGCGCATAGACTTTTGCCGCATCAAGGGCCGCTCGTGCGATTCCAACACACTGGGCCGCGATACCGATCCGGCCACCTTCGAGGCCAGAAAGGGCAATTTTGTAGCCTTGACCTTCCTCACCCAGTAAATTTTCAGCAGGCACTTCGCAATCTTCAAAAATGATTTGTGCTGTGTCAGAGGCGTGTTGGCCGAGTTTATGCTCAACATTGGCAACTTGATACCCCGGGGTGCTGGTCGGTACCACGAATGCTGAGATACCTTTTTTACCTGCGCTAGGATCAGTCACAGCAAAAACAATTGCAGTATCGGCATTTTTACCCGATGTGATAAATTGTTTAACACCGTTGAGAATATATTTGTCACCTTGCTTGACCGCCTTTGTTCTCAAATCAGAAGCATCTGATCCTGCATGAGGTTCTGTCAAACAAAAAGCACCGAGATGTTCTCCAGCGGCAAGCGGTTTTAAAAATTTTTCTTTTTGTGCCTCATTTCCAAAGTTCAAAATCGGCATGCAGCCAACCGAGTTGGTGACACTAACAATTGTCGAACAGGCAGCGTCACCTGCGGCGATTTCTTCCAGTACCAGTGCTGCTGCGACATAGCCGATGTCACAACCATTATATTGTTCCGGTACTAACATTCCGTAAAACCCTAACTCGCCGAGTCCTTTCAGTGCCTCCGCAGGGAATGTTTTATTACGATCCCAGTCAGCAGAGAAGGGGGCGATTTTCTCTTGAACGTATTGACGCGCAGCGTCTTGAATCATCGTTTGTTCTTCGGTTAATAACATTGGGTCATTCTCTAAAACTATATTTTAAAAACACTATATTTTAAAAGTGCCGCCGAGTGACTCGGCGACTTTAATAGACTGATTAAACAAGCTCAATTGCCATTGCCGTAGCTTCACCACCGCCAATACAGATACCAGCAACGCCTTTCGACTTACCATATTTTTTCAATGCGGCGATTAAGGTCACCAGAATTCGCGTACCACTAGTACCAATTGGGTGGCCTAAAGCACACGCACCACCATGAACATTAACTTTCTCATGGTCGAGTCCAAGGTCCTTAATGGCCGCCATCGTCACGACAGCGAAAGCTTCATTGATTTCAAAGAGATCAACATCGTCGACTGACCAGTTAATTTTATCGAGAAGTGACTGGATTGCGGTAACCGGTGCAATCGTAAATTCAGCTGGCTTTCGCGCGTGAGTTGCATGACCCACTATTTTCGCCAGTGGTGTTAGGCCGCGTTTTTCGGCTTCTGATTGGCGCATTAAAACCATTGCGGCTGCACCGTCAGAGATCGAACTTGCGTTAGCAGCGGTTACTGTTCCGTCTTTCTTGAACGCTGGTCTCAGCGAAGGTATTTTTTCAGGACGACCTTTAAGCGGTTGCTCGTCATGCTCTATCGTTACCTCTCCCTTACGAGTTTTGATCGTGACCGGCACAACTTCTTCATCGAAAGAGCCGTTTTCGATCGCTGCTTTTGCGCGAGCAAGTGAGGTAATCGCATATTCATCTTGTTGCTCACGAGTAAACTGATATCGTTCCGCACAATCTTCCGCGTAGTTACCCATCGCAATACCTTCGTAAGCATCTTCTAATCCGTCAAAAGCCATGTGATCGAGCGCTTTTACATGTCCAAAACGGTAGCCTGAACGTGCATTGGGAAGCATGTGAGGCGCATTACTCATACTTTCCATACCACCCGCAACCATCACATCATTGGTCCCCGCAGTAATCAAGTCATGCGCGAGCATGACTGTTTTCATACCTGAGCCACAAACTTTATTTATCGTGGTACAACCGGTTGAAAGAGGGAGGTCTGCCGCGAGTGCTGCCTGTCTAGCCGGCGCTTGACCAAGTGCCGCGGGTAAAACACAACCCATTATGACTTCTTGTACGTCTTCGTTGGAAACGCCAGCTTTCTCAACTGCCGCCTTAATCGCTGCTGCGCCAAGGTCAGTTGTTTTCATTGCCGATAAATCTCCCATAAAGCCACCCATTGGGGTTCGGGCCATACCGACGATTACAATTGGATCTTGTGACATTATTAGCTCCTCACTGGGATTTAATCTATTGAATTTAATTATACTGCCTTTTGATACTCAGATTATGGCAGTGATATAAACTTAAACTAACCAGGTTGCTTTTAATAACGGACTTTAGTGCTATTAGGTCAGCCCGCTAATGCTGCAAACAACCTGAAATAACTTAGGCCGTTTCGTTGAACAGTTCTCGACCAATCAACATGCGTCTTACTTCAGACGTTCCAGCACCAATTTCATAGAGTTTCGCATCGCGCAGCAAACGACCTGTCGGGTACTCATTGATGTATCCGTTTCCACCCAAACATTGAATAGCATCAAGCGCCATCTGGGTGGCTTTTTCCGCCGCATAGAGAATCACCCCGGCAGCATCTTTTCGCGTCGTTTCGCCTCTATCACAGGCTTGAGCGACTGCGTAAACATAGGCTTTAGTTGCATTCATCGTGGTATACATATCTGCGATCTTGCCTTGCATCAGCTGGAATTCGCCGATGGCTTTACCAAACTGTTTTCTCTCATGAATGTAGGGTAAAACGACGTCCATGCAAGCCTGCATGATACCTGTTGAGCCGCCAGAAAGAACAACGCGTTCAAAATCTAATCCCGACATCAAAACCGCAACCCCGCGGTTAAGATCACCTAAGATGTTTTGCTTGGGAACTTTACAGTCTGTGAACACAAGCTCGCAGGTATTTGACCCACGCATGCCTAATTTATCGAGTTTTTGCGCTGTGGAAAAACCTTCAAAACCTTTCTCAATGATAAAAGCAGTAATGCCTTTAGAGCCGGCATTGAGGTCTGTTTTGGCGTAGACGATTAACACGTCAGCATCCGGACCGTTAGTAATCCACATTTTGTTGCCATTGAGCAAGAAATGATCGCCTTTGTCTTCGGCTTTTAAACGCATACTCACTACATCCGAGCCGGCGCCAGGTTCACTCATGGCCAAAGCGCCGATGTGCTCACCTGAGCATAATTTGGGGAGGTATTGACGTTTTTGTTCTTCACTGCCATTTTTTCTTAATTGGTTGAGGCAAAGGTTAGAATGCGCACCGTAACTTAAGCCAATGCTCGCTGAACAGCGACTAATTTCTTCCATAGCAACAACGTGCTCCAAGTAACCTAACCCTGAGCCACCATATTCCTCTTCAACAGTAAGGCCTAGGAGCCCCATTTCACCAAGTTTTGGCCACAAATCATTTGGAAACTCGTTTTCCTCATCGACTTTTGCTGCTATCGGAGCGATTTCCTTTTCAGCAAACGCTCGTACCGATTCACGAATCATATCGGCGGTGTCGCCGAGGTTAAAATTCAAACCTGAATACATTTTATGCCTCAATATTTTGATTAAGTTTTTGTTCCAATTGGTCAAGTTCAGTCAGCATAGTTTCGATATCTTGCTGCTGTTGATGGAGCGCGACGCGTCGTTCCGCTATTTTGCGGAGAAGATGCTCGGTTTGTTTTTCATCACCGGCGGTAGGGTCGTACATGTCTATAATTTCGCGGATTTCGGATAAAGAGAAGCCTATTCGTTTACCGCGCAATATAAGTTGCAGGCGAACACGATCGCCTTTGCTGTAGATTCGTTGGGAGCCGTTTCGCTTGGGCGTTATAAGTTTTTGATCTTCGTAGTGACGAATCGACCGAGGGGTAATTTCAAATTCTCGGGCCAAGTCGCTGATCGAATATGTTTGATTAGTGTCGCTCATAGGGGGAAATTATAGATTACCTTTACGTTAACGTAAACTTGCGCGAGCGTGATTTTTAAATGGTACGACCATTAAGCTTGAGTTAAAAACTACTTCAAAATAGTCCTTTATCTTATTGAATTTAAACAACTATATTCTGAAGGGGTTATTTTTCGATCGCTTGACAGTCTAGTTTTTTGAGAAAACATAGCCTGAGGTATAGGTTTGGTCTAGTTTTGTTGCAACCTTGGAAGTGTCCGAAAAGAAAAGGTAAGGTTTCTGTAATGTGTCTATCGACGTGTATAAATCGACAAAATTGGGAAGTTGTTTTCGCCAAAATATAAGGTCAAGGTGACACGCTCGCGAGCATCAAAAGTATGCTCCTGACTCATCGGAAATAGTCTTTGGCCGTCGGCAAATAGGGCGAGCAACTGGTTGGGTTTGAAGATTCTCTGCCCCGCTGATTGGTTAGTCAAGGTCACCGCGGCCCATCGTTCACCTTCAGGGTTACTCATAGTGATGACGTTTTCAATATGAAAATCACTTTTTGCCGGCTGAATTTTTTGGTCATTAGGAAAGCTGTACTCGCCAAAGGAAGGAATAGGGTGGTCGACCGTTAGCGCATTGTATGGCTCTTGTGCGTGCAGCGACGACTGAAAGAGACAGAGTGTGATTACAACAAAAAAAGCTCGAAGCATGGCAGTTACGAGTGTTGATTGACGATGGCTATAGTTATAAGTCCTCGTAACTGAACGCTGACTGAATTGACGCTAATCGATAAACATTGATTAATTGGTGAACCTTAGTCGATCTTTATCATCGTTAACAACTCGGAGATTAAGGCATATTGAGCTGTTTGATGTAGTTTATAACATTGTTAGAGAGTTTAGTGCCATTCACATCAGTGGTGTCGCCAAACGTCGCTTGGTAAAAAGCAGCTTGATTCAATACTATCTTAGAACCGCTTCTTGGATCAGTGTATTCGGCGATGATGACATCGGAACCGGCAAGGACAGTACCCGCACCACTGGTGAAATCCTCTGCTGGTGCTGTGACGATAATATTCCAGTTAGGGCTATTTTCAATCGAACTTTTGAGGGCGGCATCAAAAACTACGCTTTCCTTTACTGCTTGCTGACCAGCTTCAATATATTGCCAATTTTCAAAGGTGACATCAGTTACCAGAGGATGTGATTGGTCGACGATAGAACCAGAAGTAAAATCATTAAATGGTGCGTCTTCCGTATGCAATGCAAATTGTTGGTCACCAGTGAGAAAAGGCACGGGAGTTGCCTCAAAACTAAAGTCATTGATTTGTCCAAAGTAAATAGAGCCACCATCTTCTAAAAAACGGTCGAGGATATTAACGTTATCGATAAGCTCCTCGATTTGGTCAAACACAGTTGCGTCCAATCCCACAATTAAAAGATTATGATTGGCAGCGTCTAATTGTGAAACTTTACCCACGATTGAGTTATAGCGAATACCATGCGAAGTCAATAATTCTGTCATACGTTTTTTATCTTCAGGATCAAACAGAGCCACTTCAGGAATATCGCCATCATTCTGAAGCGGGTAGTTAGGTAATACAGCGCCTTTGACTATAACGCCATCAACTAAGTTTTCTGGTACAAAATCGACAGAACCAATCGTAAGACTGACTTTGATAAACCCACTCGCTAAAAATAAAAGTTTATATGTTCCTTGTGGCAGATCGGGAATAAGATAGTCACCTTGTGAGTCTGTTACTGTATCAGAAATGATTTTGCGACCAATATCATTGACGACAATTTCACGGTTGAACGGTAAGGTAACTATCTGCACACCCGCAAGCGGATTACCCATATCATCGGTGACTTTTCCTGTGATGTCGGCGATTTGCGTCGCGCCACTATTGCTGGAACCTTCATTAGTGATTTCAAAGGTCGTGTCTTTGCATCCGATAGAGAATATGAGTAAAACTGAAAATAAGATTGATGGGATAAATGGGATTTTCATATAAAACTCCTCACCTTAAATCATATTTCAAGGTGAATTGAAACTTTCTGCCTTCAATAGGTATGTCGTCGAGAAGTCCGATAGAACTCTCAATTTCATCTCTGCCGTCTTCGTCTAGCAGGTTTTTAACTGATAACTCAAATTGCCAATTAGAATTTGAATTATTTTGATACTGTAAATTTAAACCGACCAAAGTTTTAGCTTTTAATCTTTCACGATTGTCATTTCGCTCTCGTGTTGGAGAAGCGTAGTGCGCTAAAGTTACGCCCAGTTTTAAGTGGTTGTTAAGCTTTTGATTCGCAAAAAAGTTGAATCGATGTGGTGAATGGATATTGGCGCCTGCACCTTGGTCGACGCCAGTGGTATCCTGATAAGAGTAATTGACTGTCGCATAATCAAAGCTAAGGAATTTACCTTGCAATTCAAGTTCTATTCCTTGAGACTCTCTCTCGCCAGAGTTTTGCCATTGCTGAATGCCTGGCGTTGAGTTAAAGAATATCTCGTTTTCTGTTTCATTGCGATATAACGTCGCGGTTGAAATCAGGCTTTCTGAAAAGTTATATCCGATTTGCCACTCAAGCGTTTTTATTTCCGTGGGTAGGAGAGAGCTATTACCACGCACTCGGTTCGCGCTTAGCGTCGGAGTAGCGTCAAATAGCTGCGAGAATGCCGGTGCTTTGAATGCCTCGCCATAGAGAAATTTAGTATAAATTTTAGAATTGAATTGGTGTACGACTGCTAGCCGAGGATTAGTCGTATCACCAAAATCACTATAATCACCATAGCGTAGACCTGTTGTCACCGTGGTTTTATCTGATAGGTTCCATCTATCTTGAACGTAAATCGATTTTGAGTCTCGCTTCACGCCTTCGGGCATAAACTCGAATGTCATGTCTTGTGCTGGAAAGATTTCTGTTGGACCTCTACCCGCTAGCGAAACGTTAGCTACCTTTTCAACATCGTCAAGATGAGTGTCCTCAAATTCTAAGCCAAATAATAATTGATGGTCATCACTGGCATTCCATTCTAAATCAAAACTTAATCCTGTCGAATGCGTTTGATGAAAAAAGTTCTCGATGATGCCTGAAGGAAAATTTTCGTTGAGTCCATCTTGATCTTCGTCACCGCGATATTGTGGTGGTTGACTTTGCCCAAATAGTTTACTTTTGTTAAGTACATAAAATAGTTTAGAAGTTAAACTTACCTTCTTGAGTAGCTTGGACTCATATTGAAGCATAATGCTATCTTGAACTGAATCTTTGATAGTAGCGTTTTCCGCTGTGACAATGCCGAGGTGGCTAACCAGAGGGTTGGTAATAATTTGGCTGCGCACAAAACCTAAACGAAAATTCTCGATGTTGACATTGAAGTGCCCGTTAAATTTTTCTGTCGTTTCCTGCCTAAATGTCGGCGTCAAGGTTGGGTTTGCCAATGGCGGTAAAAAGGTCCCTAGCTCTGGACTAAATATTAAATCTTGCGCAATGAAAAGATCATCGCCTTCGTTGTCGAAATAATTAAAGCTTGCGGTTACATGTCCTTTTGCTTCGCTTAGTGACAATTGCTGCGAATAGTTAACGTTTAAAGACTTTTCAGCAAATGATCCCCCACTTAGTTGGGCACTGAGAGAATCGGACTCGTATTGCTTGGTGAACAACTGGATAACGCCCGACACTGCGTAGCTGCCATAGAGGGCAGAACCTGGACCTCTGACAACTTCTATCTTTTTGATATCGTCTAAAGGACGCTGGTAAAAATCAAAGCCCCCATCAAAGGCGTCGTTAACGGGAACGCCATCGATAAGAATCAATACGCCATCCTTTAAAGCGAGTCCCCGGACGACTAAAACTCTATCGGACTTTAGTTGCTGAATGGGAGAAATACCAGGAATCAGGCTTAACGCATCTGACAGTGTATCGAGACCTAAGTCCGTAATTTCTGCTTCAGTGATGACATTAATAATTGAAGGAGCATCAGAAATCGATTGAGTCGATTTAGACGCCGTAGAAACCTGTACTTTAAGCAAGTCCGCTAAAGATAAGTCTAATAACTCCGTCATTTTTTGAGTTTCTTGAGCGGAGAGTTTAGTGCTTATAAAAATTGCGAAAACCTTAAAAACTGCGAGTAAAGCCCATCGCACTTTATTTGGCCCCTTTTAAAAAGCTATTTTTTAATCATCAATTAGCAAATAATTAGTGTAAATATAGCCTAAAAACAAGGATATACAAGCTAGGGCTAGAATCTGTCACAAAAGGAATTTAGCCTTCTTTTTTATCTATCAACTGGCGATTAAAAATCGGCTGAAGAAAGGGATGTTGAGGGACGAGTCCGACTTGCCAGAGGCAAGTAGGACTCGTCGCCGTAAAATAGAAAGCCTGGCCGGTGAGTTTGGCTAAGTGTCCTAAAACCGTTTAAATCAGCGACCGGACGCATTTAAACGATCTCAGTTAGATTTAAACAGTCTTCAGTTTCCAATCGCCTCGTTTAAAGACGATGTAACCGACTACCGCCAGTAAACTCTCAGCAACTGTAACGGCGATAAATACGCCTGTTGGACCAAAACCAAGACTTTTTGCAAGAAAATAGGCCATAGGTATTTGAACCATCCAATAGCAGAGGAAATTTATCTTGGTTGGGGTAAAAGTATCGCCCGCACCATTGAACGCTTGCACCAAGATCATGCCTATCGCGAAAAATCCGTAGCCATAGCTAATAAGCCGTAAGCAATCAACGCCATATTGAATAACAACCGGATCATCGCTAAATATGCCGATAACAGAGTGGGCAAACGCAATGAAAACGATCGCTACCGAGACTAAGAAGTAGACATTGTATTTGGCAACGGCCCAAACGGAACGTTCGGCTCTTTCTGGGTTTCCCGCGCCGAGGTTTTGACCGACCAAAGTAGCCACGGCATTACTGAGTCCCCAAGCCGGTAAAATGGTGAATATAATCACTCGAATCGCTATGGTGTAACCGGCAACCGCTGCGCTCCCGTAGGTGGATATGATTCTAACCAGCGCAATCCAGCTCGCGGTCGCAATAATGAACTGAAATACCCCACCAATAGAAACCTGAACCAAGTTGAGACATAAGCTTATATCGAGTTTAAGTTGCGATAAGTTAAGCTGAATGCGCGAAGACAGTCCAAACAGGTGATAAAGTTGATAGAGAACGCCTACACCACGCCCAATATTTGTGGCAACTGCAGCGCCAGTAACTCCCATTTCTGGAAATGGTCCAATACCATAGATCAATAATGGATCCAGTACGATATTAATCCCGTTGGCCAGCCAAAGCGACCGCATTGCAATGGTTGCATCTCCAGCCCCTCTAAAGATTGCATTAATCAAAAAGAGGTAAAGAATGGTAATTGAGCCACCTAGCATAACGCTGGTGTAGCCTTGCCCCATATCAACAACGGCTGGATCTGCACCCATTAATTGGAGTATTTCGCGTGAATAGCTAACGCCAAGCGTACCAATCACTAGCGCGATCACCATACCAAGGAGCAGTGTCTGCGATGACACTTTTTGCGCTCCTTCTATATCATGTTCGCCTATTCGGCGGGCGACCAAGGCTGTTACCGCCATACTAACGCCGATGGCAATGGCATACAGCAAAGTAATGACGGCTTCAGTCAAGCCAACTACAGCGACCGCATTAGCGCCGAGGCCTGACACAAAAAAGATATCAGTTACCGCGAATATCGACTCCATTACCATTTCCAATACCATCGGTACCGCCAAAAGAAATGCTGCTTGCCCGATTGAACCTTTGGTAAAGTCTCTTTGGTTATCGCCTTTTAATGCGAGCTTAAATAATTGAATAAAATTAGGTGATTGTTGTGTTTTTTGTGTACACATAATATTTTCCGACTTGTAATTAAATATCTGCGTAAATACTCAGGTCTAAAATCTAAACCAAAACTACTTAGCAAGATTAAAATACTTAGGCAGGTCGAGTTGCTTCAACTTGACCCAGAAATTGTCATTGCGAGTTGATAGCCAAGTGTCTTGGCAAAAGCGATAGTTTGCTTATAAAAATTCGCGTGAAACAACAATTGAGAGCACATCGACTTGGGCCGCGGTGTTCAGTAGATTTGACTGCTTCATTGGCTTGCTCTCTGGTTCGGAAAAGGATGCGTAAGGTCTCATTTTTCAGTTTCGCTGTCAATAACAGAAAGTTATTAAGCATTTTTGAAGTAGGCCATTTACCGGATTTGCTGCGAGAACCCCCCACTAACGGTGCTTAGAAGCCTGTTGGTAGAAGATAAAACAAATATTAAATTTGGGTTCCAACCTGCTGATGAGCTGTCTATAATGACACCCAGATTACACTCATAACCAAAAGTTGGAGATAATAATGCGAATTATCCTTCTGGGTGCACCTGGTGCAGGAAAAGGAACTCAAGCCCAGTTTATTAAAGATAAATACAACATTCCTCAAATATCCACCGGGGACATGCTCAGAGCTGCCGTTAAGGCTGGTACGCCACTCGGTTTACAAGCTAAAGCGGTTATGGACGCAGGAAAGCTGGTCTCTGACGACATTATTATCGGATTAGTCAAAGAAAGAGTAGCAGAGTCAGATTGTGCCAATGGTTACTTACTCGATGGTTTCCCGCGCACGATTCCGCAAGCGGATGCAATGAAAGAGAACAACATTGACGTCGACTTTGTGGTTGAAATTGATGTCGCGGATTCAGAAATTATCCAGCGATTAAGTGGTCGAAGGGTTCATCCGGGTTCTGGTCGTACTTACCATATCAAATATAACCCACCGAAGGTTGAGGGTAAGGATGACGAAACCGGCGAAGATCTCGTGCAGAGGCCAGACGACTCGGAAGCAACGGTTAAAGATCGATTAGCTGTTTACCATGAACAAACACAGCCGCTGGTGGAATATTACTCTAGCTGGGCGAATCAAGGCGGTGAAGGTGCGCCGAAATATGTAACGGTTGATGGTGTCGGTAGTTTAGACGATATCAAAAACGCCATACTCGAAGGGCTTTCATGAGTTTTAAGCTAAGTCTGTAAAGCACTCAAATTAAAGGGGCCAAAAAGGCCCTTTTTTATTATTTTTCATTTAAATATTTGGAACCGTATCCCTTAAGGCGAGCAATAATCGGTGTGCGCTATCGCCAGACATCTCATAAGGACTGAAATGAGGAGAGCCGGAAAAACGCAAATTCAATGGTTTAGTTAAACTTGATTCTGGCACATAACCCATTGACCAAGTATCAAACTCTCTCTCACTGATTTCCTGGTATTCAAGAATCTCGATCTTTTCATGACGCGGGTCGTTGAGAATGGTGTGATACACTTTATTGACATTTTCTCTCGATCCTTCCAAGCACTGTAAGAACAAGCGGCTATTAAAACAAAGCATGCCGGTCACATTTAACTTATTATTGTTTTTCCTTGCCACGTCGAGAATGTTTTCAATATCACCTTGCGAGAACTGCTCAGATACTGAGCTGGTATAAACTAGTCGTATTAAATACATGGCGCCGCCTTTTCAGTTTTCTGGTTTTAGACTAAGGTCGTTTACAGTGTTTTCGCTATTTATTTTACCCATATCAAGCGGTGACTTCCTGGTTTTGGTTGCATCAAAACAGTAGCTTGAAGACTTCATCAAATTGGCTGACAAAATTAACCTTAATCCCGTCTTTTATGTGTTTAGGGAGCTTGTCGTAACGTCCCTCAACCTCTTTCGGTAGAATGAGATTGTTAATGCCTTCCCGCTTTGCGGCAATGACCTTTTCTCTAATCCCACCAACCGCGAGAACTGCACCGCTAAGGGTAAGCTCACCCGTCATTGCAAACTTGGCTTTTACTTTTTTGTTGAGTGCTAATGATAAAAGGGCACTCGCCATTGTTATGCCTGCACTGGGACCATCCTTAGGTGTTGCGCCTTCAGGTACGTGCAAATGAACGTATTGTTTATCAAAACTGTCTTCTTTGGCGCCATATCTGCTTAAGTGAGAAGCAATGTAACTATAGGCAATATCCGCAGACTCTTTCATGACGTTTCCGAGCTGTCCGGTAAGTTTGAATCCGCGAGAGGAACCATGTACTTTGGCTGCTTCTATCGATAGTGTCGCGCCGCCTAATGACGTCCATGCAAGACCAGTCACTATTCCAACACCTTGCAGTTTTGAATCTTTAGTGAATAGAGGGGTACCTAAAAACTCAATCAGATTTTTGCGAGTGATAGTAATCGATTTGATTTTTCCAGTAACAATGCTTACTGCACATTTCCTGATAATTTTCGCTAACAGTTTCTCCAGATTTCGGACACCGGCCTCTCTTGCATAACCATCAATAAGAACTTTAAGGGTACTGTCAGAGAGCTTAATTTTGCTTGACGTTAGGTTGGCGTTTTTAAGTAACTTAGGCCACAAATGTTTTTGCGCGATTTGAACTTTTTCTTCTAAGATGTAGCCGCTTAAGCGAATGATTTCCATGCGATCGAGGAGTGGCCGAGGAATCGTATCGAGTTGGTTGGCGGTACAAATGAAAAGTACTTTAGACAAGTCACAGCGTGCGTCCAAGTAATGGTCAAGGAACTGATTATTTTGTTCTGGATCTAACACTTCAAGGAGAGCAGAAGAGGGGTCGCCTTGGTAACTAGAACCAATTTTATCAATCTCATCCAACATGATTACCGGATTTGATGAACCTGTTTCATTGAGTGCTTGAATAATTTTCCCAGGCATTGCACCAATGTATGTTCTGCGGTGGCCTTTAATTTCGGCTTCATCCCGCATGCCACCGACGGAAAATCGAAAGAACTCTCTTTTTAAAGCGTTCGCAATCGAACGACCGATGGATGTTTTTCCAACGCCTGGTGGCCCAACGAGTAGAATAATCGAACCAGATAACTCATTCTTTAAAGCCGCGACCGCTAAAAACTCGATGATTCGTTGTTTAACGTCTTTAAGTCCTGCATGCTCTTTATCCAGTGCCGACTTCGCCGAGCGGAGCTTCAAATTATCTTCTGTGTATATTCCCCAAGGAAGCTTGGAGAATACTTCGAGATAGTTACGGGTAACGGCGTACTCCGGTGACCCAGACTCTAGAATGGCCAACTTATCGAGTTCTTCTTGAAATTTCTTTTTTGCTGCGGGTGGCAGCGTCTTATCAGAAATATTTTTTTCAAACCGCTCCATATCAGCCGTTTTATCGTCTTTAGCAATCCCCAATTCTTTTTGAATGGCTTTTAATTGTTCGCGAAGGAAGAAACGTCTTTGATGTTCACTCAAGGTTTCTTCGACTTGGTCGTGAATATCTTTTTGCAGTTGTGCTACCTCGAGCTCCCGCTTGATTAGCACCAGTACTTTTTCCATGCGACGCTTCAAATGAACTGTTTCGAGCACTTCTTGAAGCGCATCTCGAGTTGCGGTTGTGACACTGGCTGCGAAGTCGCTGAGTTGTGACGGCTCATTAGGATCAAACCGATTCAAGAAAAATTTTAACTCTTCGCTATAGAGTGGATTGAGCGGAACCAGCTCTTTCAGGGTGTTGATTATGGCAACTGCATAGGCTTTGAGCTCGTCCGATTCCGAGTATTTAGGCTCATTCGGATATTCGACTTCAACGATAAATGGCGGCGCTCGGCGGACCCATTTTTTGATGCGAAAGCGTTGCAATCCTTCGGCAATAAACTGGACCTTTCCTGAGGATAAAACGGGATGATGAACCTTAACGAGGGTTCCAACATTAAAAAATTCTTCGGGTTTCGCATTTTCTGGTAGCGGATTCTTTACGAGGACCAAGCCGGTAATATTGTTGTGTTGGTCGTTAATGTACTCAATGGTATCGCGCCAGCTATCTTCGTTCATTAAGATTGGCAGTGTTTGTGGCGGAAAAAACGGACGCTCACTGATTGGCAGTAAACAAATTTCAGTGGGTAAATATTTGAGCTTTTTTCCGGAGGACTTGATTTTTTTTAAGTCGTTATCATCGATGTCCATCAAAGTTTGTTCCTTATAATTATTGAACTAAGTCGTTAAGGATAACTTTAAGGTATTTTCGCTTATTACTACCAACTCGAAGCGTTTCCCTTGCCGTTAGGTATATTGCTGAATCTTGCCGTTAGGTATATTGCTGAATAGAGTATAGCAACTCCCCAATATTTCGCTCAGATTAACCAATAGGTAGCGATTTTTCAATGACTTATGTAAACTTAAGTGGAGGGAGTGGGATTACACAACAAGCTTAAAAGATTGATAAAGCTTCGATGGATTTACGTTCCTGCACTGAATGAGTCAACTTTAAGGACAACCGGTGTAAAAAAACTGAGAGCAAAATAAACTACAAGTCCAAACCAGTAGAATGAATTGTAGAAAGTGAATGAGCGATGCAAAACAATATCCCGTTAGATAAAGTTGTCACTGTGGTTAAAAATAGGTCAACCAAGTTGAAAACCAATAAGACGAAAAAAGTGACCAAAACAAGTGATGAACCGCAGGTGTTCACTCAATCTCGTGAAAAAAATGCGGCGAAGAAGGAAGCGAAAAAGCGCGCTGCGCCCAAAAGCGAAGAACCTGTTCTTGACGCAGCGACTTACGATAACGACGGTAAGCAAAAACTAAACACCAAAATCGATTTTAAAGTTTAAATAATGCGCGAACGATAGCCTATTAAACCATCGCTCAGCCAGTTATAATCAGCGCGTATTATCGCTAGCTATCATGGCATCATGCTTTTGAATCTAATCGGAAAAAGTTGAGACAAAAATTGACCGACAGCGCGCACAAAACGGAAAAAATCGATATCGGAACAGCGTCGAGTGATACATTCGATGTTTCTGTTTTAATGGAACAAACCAGAATTGTTGCTGCTGAATACCGCGAAGCCACCGGGCATGCTTTACCGGTGACTGCAGAGCTTGCACGATTTGATGCCATTGAAAAACTTAAGCTATTAAAAACGCCTAAAGAATACCCATTTGATGCAGTTGATGAAGCAACTGAGTCACACCGGTATTTAATCAAAGGGCGGGTCATATTTAAAGGTGGTAAAGCTCGCCAAAAGCTCGGTCAAGTTAGTCTCGATGTCGACTGGGACTCTCTGTTAATGGTTATTTATGATGCTGATTATCAGCCGGTAGAAATTTATCGTATTAATCGCCAAAAAATTGAATCTGAATTGGCGAACTCACCAAAAGACAAAAGAGGGTCGATGACGGTGGCGAAGTATAAAGCGATCGGCGAATTAGTTTGGAAGCATGACTCTTGAGCGAATCAAATATTGATATTCGCTATTATTTGGGCGAGTCAGGACCTTTTGCCAAACATAATCCAAAGTTTAAACCGCGAGAAGAGCAACAAGCTATGGCGCAAGCCGTGCATGATGCAATAGTTAATGGTGAAAACTTGCTGGTAGAAGCGGGGACCGGGGTTGGCAAAACGTTCGCCTATCTGTTACCGGCGCTTTTGTCTGAAAAACAAGTCGTAATCTCAACGGGCACTAAAAACCTCCAAGATCAGTTGTTTAAGAGAGACTTGCCCGCTTTACTCAAAATACTTGAAATTTCGCCTCAGGTGGCGCTTCTAAAAGGCCGCAATAACTATCTCTGTGAATATCGACTGGAATCGACCTTAGCGTCTGGTCGCTTACCCGATCCGAGAGCTGTGAAGCACTTAGGTTTAGTCAATTTGTGGCGTGAGAAAACCACCTCAGGTGATTTGGGAGAGTTGTCGCCATTACCAGAAGATTCGCCGGTAATCCCTTTTGTGACCAGCACCTCAGACAACTGTTTGGGGCAAGACTGTCCATTTTTTGATAAATGTTTCTTAGCCGGTGCGAGAGAAAGAGCGCGAAAAGCACAAGTATTAGTGGTCAACCATCATTTGTTGTTAGCCGATCTGGTACTCAAAGAGGATGGATTTGGAGAGTTACTCCCTGATACCGATGTGTTTGTAATTGATGAAGCACATCATCTCGCTAAGACCGCCTACCAATTTTATGGCGAAGCGGTATCCAGTCGCCAATTGAACGAGCTTTGCCGAGAGCTTGAACTTGAATATCGGACTCAAGTGACTGATGTGAAAGATCTCATGTTGGACGCCCAAAGACTGGCAAAACAAGTGAAAGAATTTCGTCTCGCGCTACCTGAATTTGACTCCCGAGAAGATTGGAATCCGAACCACTTGGTTGAGAAGGAATTTAACGAATTAGTTATAAAAATCAATAAACTATATGAAGTTGTTAAAGTTAACTCTACAAGAACAAAAGTGTTAGAATCTTGCTTCGAGCGGCTCATGGCAATTCGCCACACATTAAACCGGTTTAAGTCATCAAGTCAAACGGATGACAACAATCACCAAGTTAATGCAAAGAGTGATGAGGAGGGCGGGCTGTTTGCAGGGGCGAGAATCAATTGGTTTGAGACCATGAAAAGTGGCTTTAGGCTCAATACCACACCGCTCAATGTCGCGAATTTGTTTACCCAAAGCAGACAAAGGTACGCTCAATCGAGTTGGATAATGACTTCGGCGACGCTCAGTGTGGATGAGAGTTTTAAACATTACATCGATGCTTTGGGCTGGGGAGAGGTTAAAACCCTCAATTTACCATCCTCTTTTGATTACCCTAATCAATCCCTATTATATGTTCCTCGGGGTTTACCATCAGCACGCTCGCCTCAACATACCGACAGGGTGATAGAGTCGATTTTGCCCCTTTTACAAATGGTCCAAGGTCGAGCTTTTGTGCTTTTCACCAGTCACAGAGCGCTTAAAAATGGCGCCGAATTGTTAAAAGCGGTGAATCAATTTGAGTGTTTAGTGCAGGGTGAAGCGAGTAAAGCAGAGTTACTCAAGCGGTTTATCGAAACACCGAATTCGGTTTTACTTGCAACCGGCAGCTTTTGGGAAGGTGTTGATGTTAGTGGTGATGCGCTGGTGCTCGTCGTTATCGACAAATTGCCTTTTGCTCCACCGGATGATCCAATACTCAACGCGAAAATGGCGGAATGTAAATCTCAAGGAGGCAACCCATTTTTCGAATTACAAATACCCGAAGCGGTGCTATCGTTAAAACAAGGTTGCGGCCGACTGATCAGAAGCGTCAATGATAAAGGAGTCGTTGTCATCTGCGACCCTCGCTTAGTCGGCAAACAGTATGGCGAAATTTTTGTTAATAGTTTGCCCGATATGCGGCGAACTCGAGAGCTTAGATTGGTGGAAGCGTTTTTGGCTGATATAATCCCCGCAAATTCATCAATATGACGCTCCATGAGTAAAATTCTTTGCATAGATGCTGCAACCGAGGCGTGTTCTGTAGCCCTATTAAATGGTACTGAAATCACCCAAGAGTATCGAGTGGCACCGAGACAGCATGCTGCCTTACTTCTGCCGATGGTCGAGTCATTACTAGCCGATTCTGATTTGTCGCTTAACCAACTCGATGCAATCGCATGCAATGTAGGACCTGGCGCGTTTACCGGAATACGCATCGGCGTATCAGTCGCTCAAGGACTCGCTTATGGTGCTCAACTGCCGACTATCGCTGTGTCAGGGTTGTATTGTTTAGCTCAACAAGCTTTTAAAGTAAATTCGGGAGACTTTTGTTTAGCGGCCATTGATGCCAGGATGGGGGAAGTCTATTTCGCGCCTTTTAGGCGAGATGAGAGTGGTCATGCTGAAAACTTAGAATCAGAAGTTGTAATTTCACCTCGTTATATTACCGCGAAATCAGTTGCGGCAGCTTTCAATCGGGGCAAACAAACCGAAACTGGTGAAGACGAACAAGATACCTGCAAGAGAATCTTTAGCCTTGCGGGCTCCGGCTGGGCTGCCTATGAGACGGATTTCAAAAACAATGGTATCAATTATGAGCAGCTAATCGAGGCGCAGTTTCCTAGAGCAGAAACGGGGTTGAGTTGGGCAAAAATCGCGTTTAAAAAAGGCAATTTACTGAGTCCTGCTGACTTACAACCGAGTTATTTGCGGAATAAAGTGGCTGAGAAAAAAGCGAAAACTAGTTAATTGACCAAAAATTACACTATACTTAAGTGCCGGAAAGGCATGCCAGTCCTGTTCTTGTAAATCGACTCATTAAAACAATGCGACAAGTGTTTACGGGAATGCAGGTCACAAGGAAAGTAGGCAACAAGGATAAGCGAGTATGAACAAATCCAAAGAATTCACTGGAAGCGATTGATAAAAGCATGCCTCAGATCCCTCCAATAAGTATAGCAAGTAGCAATTTCGAAACTATCTCGCGAAATAATCAGCCGGTTCGTCGCGATAATGAAATAGCTCAGCGCCAGCCGGAAGAATCCAACGTTCAGCGAAATCGAGATGTAAGGCTAATT
This sequence comes from Aliikangiella marina, assembly GCF_007004765.1. Lineage (GTDB taxonomy): Bacteria > Pseudomonadota > Gammaproteobacteria > Enterobacterales > Kangiellaceae > Aliikangiella > Aliikangiella marina. Next base: position 1,512,416 of record NZ_VIKR01000001.1, on the reverse strand, counting down.
CCAGCGATTACCAATACTCGAAATTTGAGCGATATTGAGGAGGATCTAAGATTAGTCCGGCCCGAACAGAGCACCCCAACAGCTTCTCCCGTTAATCAGTATCAATTAAACCAAGACCTGTTACGACGAGAAGAGATTGATCAATTAGTTGGGATTGATTTTTTCGCCTAATTGACTGCTAATTTCTGAGCGATCTTTGCCTTAAGTATTCTCTTATTCTGTTGATTTGAGAATTAATTCGCGAACGCGCATAAGGGTCATCAGTGTGCACATTTAAGGCTTGTTCAAACTGTAATCGAGCGCCCCCCAAGTCACCCATCGCTAACAAAAAGTTTCCCTCTGTTTCGTAAACTTCCGAGCGTCGCCCCGAGCCTTCTTGTGCTTCGGCCAACAGCTTTAACAGATAGGGCGCGTACTCTGTCATATGGACGTTACTGAGTAAAAGCTCTCGAGCTTCCTCAAACTGATTGTTGGCGAGGTAAAGCTCGGCCAAAGTTTCAACGAGCGCTTGATTCCCTGGCGATTGCAAAAGCATTTTTTCAATTACGGGTACCGATTTTGAGGGCATTTTTCTTTCGATATTTAATTGCGCAAGAGCGATGGCATAACTCGACTGCTTGGCGTCAGAGAAACGAAGGTTGTTAAGAATCTTCTCGGCAACCTCAAATTTTTTCGCTCTCATCATAAATATAGCATACCCATATAGCTGAGCCGGTGTCGATATTTTGCCGTCCTTAAACAATCTCTCTTGTCGCTCTACAGTGACTGGAGAGACTTTAGTGGTAATGGCGTTAACTTTTTCTTTGATCAAATGATACTTCAAGGGATCCCTAATGCGCCGAGTAGGGTACTCGTTCGCTCTCAAACGGGCGTCGGTAATTCTTGAACGAGACAAAGGATGAGTTCTTAAGAACTCAAATGCGTTAGAGTTGTAACGAGTGTTTTCTTGCATTTTTTCAAAAAACGAAATCGCGCCTTGAGGGTCAAATCCTGCGCGATATAGGGTTGAAATTCCGATCCTATCCGCTTCAGCTTCATTAGAGCGAGTGTGATTAATTAAAGCTTGTTGCGCTAAACCTTGCGCGCTGGCCATTGCACCGATCCCTGTTTCTGAATTTCTGGCCTGACTAGCAATCAATATTGCTGCAGCAAATGCCGCCAACGTCGGAATGGTCAGTTGGTTTTGTAATTCAAGCCGTCTTGCTAGGTGTCGTTGAGTGACGTGAGCGACCTCATGGCTTAATACTGATGCAAGTTCGCTCTCCGTCTGACTTTTTGTGATCAACCCGGTATGAATGCCGATGTAGCCACCGGGAAGCGCAAACGCGTTAATGGTTCGCTCCCGAATAACAAAAAAAGAAAATTGTCTGTCTTGGGCGTTTGGGTTGTTTTCGACGAGTTTGAAACCGAGGTGCTGAATATAGTCATTGATTTCTGCATCATTGACTATAGGCGCAATTGCTCTTAATTGGCGCATGTAATCATCACCGAGTGCTTGCTCATCGACAAGACTGAATACCTGTGATGAGCTGCTTCCAATATCAGGTAATTCTGCAGCAGTAACTGCTGAACAAAATCCATACAAACCGGCTAATAAAGCAACGATGAACTTAGTCAAAACAACTCTCTAATTAATACAGACTGAAATAATATAGTTGCTTATAAGAACATGACAGGTATCATAAGTTCCCGAAACAACTGGTTTTAGTCTATCACTTATGAAAAGTGCAGAAAACATGCCTTTATCGGAAAATTCAGATATTTCAGCCGATTATCTCGTCGATGCGACGCAAATGAAGTGTCCTTTGCCACTGCTTAAAATGAAACAAGCACTCAACCAAGCTTCAGTCGGTGAGGTTGTTTTCGTGAGATGTACCGATCCCACTTCGCAGAGAGACTTCAAGTCGTTCATTGATATGACCGAACATGAATTAAGAATCAAGCAAGTAAAAAATGAGTTTCATTACTGGGTGACTAAAAAGGCTTAAGGGATAAATAATGACCAAACTTTTTGTGCGTTGGTTCAGACGCAATTTTTCTAATCCACAAGCCGTGATTCTAGCGGTAATTTTATTATTTATTTTTCTCGGTATATGGCTAGTCGGACCGATTGTTATGCCGTTACTGGTTGCTATCGTGATTGCCTATATTTTGGAATGGGGAGTTTCTGCGTTGGAAAGGGCAAATTTTCCGCGACTCCCTTCAGTGATATTAGTCTTTTTAGGTTTTTGTACTATCAGCTTAACCATAGTAATTGGCATTATCCCGCTTGCAGGAAAACAATTAGAAACCTTGTTTAGCGATTTGCCGAGTATGGCCGCTGAAATTAAAGCGATGCTGATGACTTTACCCGAGAAATATCCGGAATTCATCACGAGAGAAAGAATTGAGAATACGATACAACAACTGGGCGGCGGCTTCGGCAGTATCGGTAATGATTTGGTCTCATTTTCATTGGAATCTTTTAAGAACATCGTAACTGTGATGATTTATATGATTCTGGTGCCTTTGTTAGTGTTTTTCTTAATGAAGGACAAGAAGCTCATTCTCGCCTGGGCATTGCGTTGGTTGCCGAGTGAGAGAGGGTTAGCAAATCGAGTTTGGGCGGAAGTAGATGATCAAATTGGCGCTTATGCTCGCGGAAAAGTATTCGAAATATTTATTGTTGGCACGGTTAGTTATGTCACCTTTATGATTTTTGACCTTAACTACGCGTTATTGCTGGGGGTACTCGTCGGTTTTTCAGTGTTAATTCCCTACATCGGAGCCACCTTGGTAACAATTCCTGTGGCGTTAGTTGCTTTGATTCAGTGGGGGCCGAATGAAACCTTCGCCTACTTATTAGTCGCTTATTTTGTCATCCAGATATTAGACGGCAATGTATTAGTTCCATTACTCTTTTCGGAAGCTAACAACTTGCATCCAGTAGCAATCATTGCCGCAATTTTATTTTTTGGCGGTATTTGGGGGTTTTGGGGCGTATTTTTTGCCATTCCACTGGCGACCTTAGTTGTAGCTGTGATCGAAGCGCTCGACGAAGCCAAGTCCGATCCCGAACCCTCAGCCACTTAACCCTAGGCAAGCAGCATGAAAGTCGCTGGAAATAAAAAAAGGTAGCTAAGCTACCTTTTTTATTAACTGATATATTATTAATTAGTTTATTTTTATGTTGCTGATTATTCAAAAACAGGTTTTATAAAGCATTGATTGTTTGAGTATTCGAATATCAACTTTATAAATTATCGGAAGCGAAATCAGCGAGCCTCGATCTTTCTCCTCTATGAAGTTTGATATGCCCACCAAATGCCCAGTTTTTAAATCTATCGACAACATAGGTTAAGCCTGAGCTCGCTTCAGTTAAGTAAGGGGTGTCGATCTGCGCAACATTACCGAGGCAAATCATTTTAGTTCCCGGACCAGCGCGAGTAATAAGGGTTTTCATTTGTTTGGGCGTTAAGTTTTGCGCTTCGTCGATGATGACAAACTTGTTGATAAATGTTCTCCCTCGCATGAAGTTGAGAGAGCGAATTTTTAGCCATTTTTGAAGAATATCTTGAGTTGCTTGTCGTCCCCAATCATCGTTTGATTGTGAGGGGGATAACACCTCGAGATTATCAGTAAACGCGCCCATCCAAGGGTTCATTTTTTCTTCTTCAGTTCCGGGCAAAAAACCAATATCTTCACCAACCGGAACAGTGACACGGGTAACAATAATTTCGTTGTAGCGTTTTAATTCGATGGTTTGTTCTAACGCGGCGGCTAGCGCCAATAAAGTCTTACCGGTGCCTGCGGGGCCTTGCAGGGTGACAAAGTCGATTTCTGGATCCATCAGAAGGTTTAAAGCAAAACTCTGTTCAATGTTTCTTGCTGTGATACCCCAAATATCGTGTGATGGCGAAGTGTGATCAGTGCATAACTCGATCGTCGCTTGCTCATCTTCTACTTTGCGGACGATCGCCGTGAAGTTTGACCCATCTTGCAAATGGATAAATTGATTGGCGACCCAGCTTTTGACCAAAGGTCCACCGACTTGGTAAAAAGTTCGACCTTCTTCTTTCCATGATTTCATTTCCTTATCATGGGATTCCCAAAAATCAGCGGGTAATTCACTCTGGCCCGTGTAAAGTGTTTCGATGTCGTCGAGGACTTGATCATTAAAATAGTCTTCCGAGTGGACCCCGAGGATTCTGCTTTTGATTCGTAAATTGATGTCTTTTGATACCAGCGTGACGAGTTTTTCTTGGTTGTCTTGTTGGAGCGCCAACGCAATGTTAACAATGGTATTGTCGACTTTACTGGTCATCATTCCTGGAGGGAGAGTATCGGTAGCCAAGTCAGTAGTTTGAAAAAACAACCGCCCATCGGTTCTCTCTTCTTTGGGAAGATAGGGAGAGTTGCCTAAGGGTAGTCCACGTTTGATTTCTTCCTCGGTAGCCGACTCCATGAGTTCATTGAAATAGCGACTGACTTGTCTTACATTACGAGCGACCTCGGATAAGCCTTTCTTACCGCCGTCGAGTTCTTCCAATACAACCATGGGGATGTAAACATTATGTTCAGCGAACCGGAAAATCGAAGTGGGGTCATGCATCAATACGTTTGTATCAAGTACAAATAAACGTGAACCAGAAAACTTTAGTCTTGGCATAGATATTTCCTTATTAGCAGATGTTGACCTAAATTAACGAATCAAATCGTCGTTCGTATTCTATGTTGGAGAGGACTAGAGCTGAGACACAGCTTCAAGGACCTCATCGACATGGCCTTTTACTCGGACTTTGCGCCATTCATGAGCAAGCTTTCCTTTTTCGTCAAACAAGAAGGTACTTCTCTCGACTCCGAGGTATTCTTTTCCGTACATTTTCTTAAGTTTAATAACATCGAAAGCTTTACACAGGGCTTCATCTGGATCAGATAACAGGTCAAATGGAAATGCTTGCTTCTCTTTAAATCGTTCGTGGGATTTAATCGAATCTCGGGAAACGCCAAATATGATGCAATTATGACTTTCAAATTCGCTAAAAAGATCTCTAAAATTTTGTCCTTCAGTGGTGCATCCTGGGGTACTATCTTTGGGGTAAAAATAAACGACGACTTTCTGGCCTTTTATTTTTGCTAAATTGATTGATTGTTCGCCGGTTGCTTCAAGTTTAATATTGGGTAATTTATCACCAATTTTCATATAAACGCTTTGTCCTTATGGTTAAAGTTGAGTAGTGTTTTTTAAAGCGGTATTAGTCTTGCCCGATAGGCTTCATCTCTCCATCTAAATTAGTTTTGTCGCAGAATAACCGAAATTTTTCTCGAATTTTGGAGACCTGTAGGCTGGTCGGAATACTGACGGTTAGCTTGGTTGCTCCAACCATAGCGCCTGTATGTTGCGCTGGGTAAGTATTGCAACTCATCTCCTGAATATTAATCCCATTATCGGTGAAAAAGTGAGTAATTTCTTGGGTTATTCCAGGATTGTCTAAAGAAAATATTTTTACGCGATAGGGGAGTTCTGGTTTAGGCTGTTGGATTTCTGTTCGTTGCATCATGGTCGTCATTTGCATGCTTGATGCTTTGCTTGGCAGTGTGTGCTCTAGTTTTGCGATTGAGTTCCACTCGCCTGCGGCCATGAGGATTAAGCTAAACGTGTCTCCCATAGACTTCATTTTGCTTTCTAATATGTTACAGCCACATTTCGTGACAAGGGATGTGATTTCGTTTGCGATGCCAGGACGATTTGGTGCTATCGCAGAGATAACCAAATGATTTTGCATTTTTTTCCTTATTATAAAGGCGACTCAAATTAACGGGTCTAGTTTGAGTATAAGTGCTTTAGACCCGTTAGTGAACCGTAAAATGAAATAGTTTTTAGGAATTAAACTATCTCACCGACTTTAAGTATTTTGAGCGCGTTCGTGCCGCCTAAAATACCCATGTGGTCGCCTTTTGTCAGGACAATTAACTCGCCTTCTTTGACAACGCCTCGTTTGACGAGCTCGTCGGCAGCCAGACGATTGACATCGTGCCGAGCAAGAACGGTTGGATCAAAGCTAATCGCTTCAACACCTCGATATAGAGCCATTTTTCGTTTGGTTGACTCGAGCCGAGTGAGTGCAAAAATTGGGATACCACTGCGTATTCTCGACATCAAAAGTGGCGTAGAGCCAGACTCAGTTAAGCAAACGATGGCCTTGATATCAGGTAAGTGATTGGCGACGAACATGGTTGCCATGGCGATCGATTCGTCTATTTCAGTCCATTCAATATCCAAGCGATGACCTGACACCTGAGTCGATTTCTGCTTCTCCGCACCCAAGCAGACTCGCGACATTGCTTCAACAACGCGAATCGGATGCTCCCCCATAGCTGTTTCTGCCGACAGCATTACCGCATCCGTGCCATCTAAAACCGCATTGGCTACGTCGAACACTTCCGCACGAGTTGGAATCGCATTGGTGATCATCGATTCCATCATTTGGGTTGCGGTGATTACTGCGCGATCTAACGAGCGGGCTCTTTGAATAATCTTCTTCTGTACACCGATTAACTCAGCATCACCAATTTCGACGCCTAAATCTCCTCTGGCGACCATGACTGCCGCAGAAGCTTTAATAATCTCATCGAGAACTTCGTCGCTGGCAACCGTTTCAGCTCTTTCAATTTTAGCGACAATTCCTGCCTCACAACCGGCTTCTCTAGCCAATTTCGCAGCGTAGCGAATATCATCACCTGAACGAGGAAAAGAGACTGCTAAGTAATCAACGCCGATATCAGCTGCGGTTTTGATATCTTGCTTGTCTTTTTCAGTTAGCGCGTGCGCCGAAAGGCCACCTCCCTTCAAATTAATTCCTTTATTATTTGAAAGTTCGCCGCCAATGACGACGTGAGTGACGACCTTATTTTCCTTAATTGCAGTGATTTTTAGCTCTAAACGACCATCATCGAGCAACAAAATATCGCCTACCGAACAGTCACGAGGCAATTGCTTATAGTCGATGCCAACCTGATGTTGGGCGCCTGCCTCTCGATCGAGATCAGCATCGAGAATAAATACATCACCTTCTGATAGGGTTATTTTTCCACTAGCGAACTTCGCTATTCTAATTTTAGGGCCTTGCAGATCACCTAAAATCGCAATATTGAGATTTAACTCGTTGGCTACTTTTCGTACCATTGTTGCGCGCTTGATATGATCAGCTGCGTCTCCATGGGAAAAGTTCATTCTTACAACGTTTGCGCCGGCTTTAAACAGCTCAGCCAAGGACGCCTCGTTATCCGTAGAAGGACCGAGGGTGGTAACGATTTTGGTACGACGAATCAAAACTTGCTCCAGCTTAATCCAAAATCGAGTGTCTCGACGATTCTGGCATGGTTATCTTTTAAACAGGGTATTGGGATGCTGTTATTAATTGGTTTTATTTTAACTAGTAGTTTTAAAAATTCCGGATTTTAACCTTGAAATTAATATTATGTAACCCAATAGAAGGGCCATAACGATTTTAAACCTTATTTTAACTTAAATTATGTAAAGGAACTGTTAAATGTCTGAAACAATCAATAAAGAAACCCACAGTTTTCAAACAGAAGTTAAGCAGCTACTCAACTTAATGATCCACTCGCTTTACAGCAATAAGGAAATTTTCCTGCGCGAGCTGATTTCAAACGCTGCCGATGCTGCAGACAAACTTCGCTTCGAAGCGCTCAGTCATGATGATTACTTCGGAAACGATAGTGACCTGAAAATCCGCATTACTACCGACAAAGAAGCAGGTACTTTAACAATTGCTGACAATGGAATTGGTATGACCAGAGATGATGTTATGAATAATCTCGGTACCATCGCTCGTTCTGGTACTTCAGAGTTCCTTAAAGCAATGACCAAGGAGCAGCAAGCAGACAGTAACTTAATTGGCCAATTTGGTGTTGGTTTCTACTCGGCATTTATTGTTGCTGATGAAGTTGAAGTAAGAAGTCGTCACGCTGGCGCTAAACCTGAAGATGCGGTTAGCTGGGTCTCTAGAGGGGAGGGTGAGTTCTCTATAGAATCGATTGAGAAATCAGATCGTGGAACTGAGATCATTTTACATTTAAAAGATGATGAGAAAGAGTTCCTTGAGCCGTGGCGTTTACGATCAATTATCGGTAAATACTCTGATCATATTTCGCTCCCTGTTGAGATGGAAAAAGTGGATATGGCAGCGCCTGAGGGCGAGGATAAAGAAGAAGATGAAGTGGTCGTTCCTGAGTTTGAAGCGGTCAATAAAGCAACAGCTTTGTGGACTCGTGCTAAATCAGAGATAAACGAAGAAGAGTACAAAGAGTTTTATAAGCATATCTCGCATGACTATGGTGAGCCGTTGACTTGGGCTCATAATAAAGTCGAGGGCAAACAAGAATACACAAGCTTACTTTACTTACCTAAAAAAGCGCCGTTCGATTTATGGAATCGCGATAAACCTCGTGGTGTTAAGCTTTATGTTCAACGCGTTTTTATTATGGATGATGCTGAACAGTTCTTACCGGTTTACTTAAGAATGGTCCGCGGTGTGCTTGACTCTAATGACTTGCCGCTTAACGTGTCGCGTGAGATTTTACAAGATAGCGCCGCGACAACATCGCTCAGAAACGCCTGTGTCAAACGGGTATTAAGCATGTTGGAGAAGCTCGCTAAGAGTCAAAAAGAAGATTACCAAGAATTTTGGAATGAGTTTGGCTCGGTGTTAAAAGAAGGTTTAGCAGAGGATCATAGCAATCGCGAAAAGGTTGCCGGTTTGATGCGGTTTGCTTCAACTAATCAAGATAGCGACGAACAAAGTGTTTCGTTAAAAGACTATATTGAGCGAATGAAGCCTGAGCAAGATAAGATTTACTACATCGTTGCAGATAATTATGCGACGGCAAAGAGTAGCCCACATCTTGAGATTTACCGTAAAAAAGGTGTTGAAGTCTTGTTGATGACGGACCGAGTCGATGAGTGGGCAATGGGTCACTTGACTGAGTTTGACGGCAAGAAACTTCAAGCTGTTACTCACGGAGAACTCGATCTCGGTGGGTTAGAGTCTGAAGAAGATAAAAAAGCGGTTGAGAAGGCGACAGAAGAAAAGTCTGATTTGATTGAGAAAATAAAAACTCAATTGGCCGATAAAGTGAGTGAAGTAAAAATATCTGCCCGTCTTGACGAATCGCCAGCGTGTGTTGTTGCTAGTGACGGCGGCATGAGCATTCAAATGGCTCGAATGATGAAAGCTGCGGGGCAATTTGTGCCTGAGTCAAAGCCAATATTTGAGATTAACATTGAGCATCAATTGGTCAAGCAATTAGAAAGCGACATGGCTGATGAAGATTTTGCGGATTGGGTTTCCGTGTTGTTTGATCAAGCTGTTTTGGCGGACAGCGGTCATCTCGATGACCCCGCTGCATTTACTCAGCGACTTAATCGTTTGCTGACCAAATAAACAATTAACCTATGACTAAAAGGAGCTTCGGCTCCTTTTTTTGTGGTAATGTTTTTTACCACTGGAAACGTTGAATTAGACCGCTTTAGCTAAATGAAATGTGTGGATTATTATGGAATTCGAACAAATTAAATCGGAATTAGCCGCTTCGTATCAAGACTTTCGTCTCTCTACTGCTGAGAAGTATGCGCTTGTTGTGAGTTTTACTTCAATCAAGCACGATCACGAGAAGTTAAGCTATGCAAGAAACTACGCGTTTGAAGTGGTCAGCGAAAGTATTCGCAATGAAGAGGTATCAGCGAAGCTAGCGTTAAAGTGGTTGAAGGGCGTTGTTAAATCAATTGATCAAGTGCAACAGTCGAGCGGTGAAATAAAACAATCTGCTTACTTTAGCCCAGGAAAAGATTGTGAGAGAAAAATAATTCAACTAATCAACCAGGCTCAATTTGAAATTAAAGTTTGTGTTTTTACGATTTCTAACGACAAAATTAGCAAGGCTCTGGTTAAGGCGCACAAAGCCGGAGTTAATGTAAGAATATGCAGTGATAACGACAAGTCTCAGGACTTAGGAAGTGATATCGAGTTGATGGCTAAGAAAGGTATTGAAGTTAGACTCGATCAAACCGAAAATCACATGCATCACAAATTCGCAATATTTGACAATCAAACGTTACTCAATGGCAGTTACAACTGGACGAGAAGCGCCAGTGAATACAATGACGAAAATATCGTAGTGTCAAACGATTCGCGATTAATTGAGCGGTTCAATCAAGCGTTTTTGACGCTTTGGTCTAAGTGCAAGACATTTTAATTGTGCGTCTAAAGTATCAATTTTAATTTTAAGCGAGAATTTAATTCGCACTTACATTCTATTAAACAATTACCGCCAAGGTAGATTTAACTGTAATAAGGTCGTTTCTGCCATAACACGATAGTTTCAGCCATAAACAACCGCTCAAGTGTTAGTAATCGTTAAAACTTGAGACATTTCTCACACAAATAACCGTTTATTCCTCAATATTTTTTTTTAGTCTGGGTGTAGACTAAAGTAATAGTCTTCAGGCCAAAAAGCTAAATTAAATCTGATCTTTGAAAAATAAAAGAGAAGCGGCTGTGTCAATACACTATTTAAATAAATAGCTGATGGCTTTATTCGAGCGGTTTAAATTTCTGCAATGAACATTTCAACTCAGACCAAGAACGTGTCGACGCGGTCTGAAAGGAGAAAAGGATGTCTTATGTAAGAAGAGCAGGGGAGCCTATCTATCTTGAACCATTTGAACGTAAAGAGCGTTTAATCATCAGAGATGGTTTTTATTTCTATCGAACACGCGAGTGTCAATTTATTGGGCCTTTTGAAACGGCCAAAGATGCGGCGTCAGATCTCAATATGTTTGTCGAAATTAATCAAATCGAACAGCAAATACACACAATGATATGCTAATCACGTAAAAACTAATCAAGAATTGGAATCGTAAAAGCAAGCGTCAACGATTCTGTACCAGGGTTAATGTTTGAAATTCCTCCATTAGAAATATGTGAAAGCTTTAAACCGATTCGGAATTTGTGTGGCAATTCGTAGGCGATTTGTAAGCTGGAAATAAATTCTAGTTTATTCCCGAGCTGAATATCGTGACTATCTCTGAAATACCCGAGCCCTAAACTTGGGGTGAGCACAAACTGATTACCCAACCAAAAATCGTGCTGAAAACTTAAATAAGAATATTGTGCGCCTCCTTGGGTTTCATAAAAGCCAATGGCCGGAAGTAGTTCAAACCCTTTAATCTCAAAAGAATTATATTGTAACTCCATACCTAAAACATCTGCTTTTGCTAAGTTATCTGCAATACCAATACGACCAGCATTGACTGTGAGTTTCAGCGTATGGTTAACTTTTTTAACAACCTTAATCGGGTGGTTATCCTGTTTGCGATTGGTCAAGCTAATTTCTCTCGCTTGAAGAAAAGGCAAGTTTAAAACAATTAAACAAGCTGAGAGCGGTAAGAATTTAGTTAGAGTTTGTAATAGTTTTTTCCTCAAACAGTAAGAGGTTCGAGAAATTAGTTGCATTTTAAAGTCCTTTTTAAAATCGTAATGAATATTGTTTACTGGCGATGGGTGGTCATAAGGCGAGTTTAACCAATTTCATGGTTAATCTAAAAACGTCAGTAAAATAGAAGCCTCTGTTTAGTAAAAAACACGGATAGATTAATCAGTATGGATTATCTCAGTTTTCCATCGTGAATTAAACGTTGGTTAGTTAAAGTTACTAGAGCACTAAATTAGTTGAAATAAAACATCAACTAAGGGATAGAGACTTTGTTTTCGCTTGCTGAGAAACCAAGGTGTAGGGGTGTTAACCAGTTTTAACCTAAGTAGTTGAAAGTGTTGCCGCTCATCCTTGAGCGAGATTATCCAAAGCAGATATCGATTTATTTCACCTATGCATTAAAACTATGCATTAAACCGTTATGTCAAGCTGGCTACCAAGGTTGCTGTCTGCACTGTTTTGGTCTTGTTGTTCGATTGTGTTTTGTTCATTGGCTCTGGATTGCGCCAATCTTGCATCATTTTCGAGCGCGTCAGCCTGATTTGCTGCGGCAACGGGCTCCGCAGTTGTGCCTCTGTCTGCGGCTTCAACCGCTTGAGATTGGATTTCTTCTAACTGGTTAGATTGCTGTTGGGGTCTTTCATCTTGAGTTCTCTCAACCGATTGTTGATTGTTAAAGCTTATATTGGAACTCGTAATCGGTGGTAAAGCCATTTTATACTCCTTGATGTTTCAGATACATCATTGAAAGAACAGTCACCAGTGTCACTCACTAGATCTGTAAATTAATAATTGAGCCAATGCTACTTTGGCGCTGCAGTTCAAAGCGTTTGCGATTGATTTCTAATTCCTTGCGCTGTAATAAGTTAATTTCTTGCTCAATGGATCGTTCCTGTTGCGCTAGGTCCTCTTGGCGCACTCGAATTTGTTGTTGCTGTTGATTTAAATTACGTATTTGACCGGGCAACTGATCAATCGTTTCACTGGCGGGAAGCGGTTGATTTTGGTTGCTGAGATTAGCGGCCTGCTCGGAGATTGAGACGAATGGGCTCTCGATTCTGCCTTCTTCAGAAACAGAAATAACCGATGCTGAATTAGTGAGGTTACGGCTCGTCCGAAGACTACTAGCCGTCGAAACAGGCGTTATGTTGCCATTTATTTGAAACGAACTCGAGCCGAGCGGCTGCGCGCCAGAATTAACGATACTTGTTTGAGATATTGAAAGTGGCAATACACATTCCTCTCTAAGTTATTAATATTGTATCAAATTAAGCACTTGTCTTGGTGTCGTCTGGATAGAGTTTTAGGAACGTTTGATCGCAAAATCAGAGGCTTTTAAAATTTTCCGATATAACAACGAATAGGCCGTTAGATTTTTCTTATACAAAAAAAGGCTGCGGAAGCAGCCTTTAGACTTTGCTGGTTATTGGTCTACTATTCGTTACCATGCTGCCAGCGGGCTAACATCTGCTTCGTAATCGACATTTTCAAAACCAAATCCAAACAGATGGAGAAAATCTTGGTGGTAACCAGCGTAATCGCCAAGCTCAGGGAAGTTTTCGGTAGTGACTTGTGGCCAAATTGCTTTTATTTTGTCTTGAATCTCATCATTGGTCTCTACAGTATCCATTCTCAATCGATTCACTTCGTCTACGGGAGGCGCTTCTTTAAGTAGCAGTGTATTAAACAGGCCATATATTTGTTCGATAACCCCTTCGTGACAATGCTCATCTTTCATCACTTGATACATCAAAGAGATGTAGAGTGGCATAACTGGGATTGCAGAGCTTGCTTGAGTAACAACTGCTTTAAGCGAGGTAACATATGCCTTAACGTTTTGGTATTGGCTATTGATTGCTGATGATGCGCGGTCAAGATCTTCTTTTGCTTTTCCGATAGTCGCGTGACCATAAATCGGCCAAGTGAGTTCTTTACCAATATAAGTGTAGGCCGTTGTGGTGCAGTTATCGCTTAGAACGTTAGCTTCTGTAAGCGCTTTAATCCATAGCTCCCAATCTTCGCCACCCATGACTTTAACCGTGTTATCAATTTCATCTTGATTAGCGGGTTCAAGGGTGACTTCATGAACGATCTCTTTATTGGTATCAAAAGTCTTGGTAGTGTAAGTTTCACCTACTGGCTTCAACGAAGAAACGTAAGCTTCACCGGTGTCTGGATCATTTCTTCTCGGCGAAGCTAAGCTGTAAATAACGAGGTCGACTGAGCCTAAGTCAGATTTAATTGCTTCAATAACCTGCTTTTTCATATCATGAGAAAAAGCATCTCCGTTAAGGGTTTTGTAATACAAACCTGCTTTTTCCGCTTCTTGATGAAAGGCTGCTGTGTTGTACCAGCCTGCGGTTCCAGTTTTTCGCTCAGTCGGCTCTTTTTCAAAGCAAACCCCGAGCGTTTTTGCGCCAGCGCCAAATGCTGCAGTAATTCGAGAAGCCATCCCATAGCCAGTCGAACAACCGATGACTAATACATTTTTAGGGCGGTCGCTCAATTCGGCTTGGGATTTAACGTAGGCGATTTGGCGTTTAACACTTTCGGCACAACCGACTGGATGGGCATTTGTACAAATGAAACCTCTAATTTTTGGTTTTATGACCATAATTTGCTTAATCCTTAAATGGTTAAGAGCCCCTCATAAGAAAAGGGTTAATAAAAAATTATGCGCATGTTACCCCGCCAAAGCACGATTGAAAAGCAGATTTCAAGAGGTCGGGTATGTTGCTCGAAAATAAAAAAGCCCGCATTGTGCGGGCTTTACTTCAGAACTCAACCTGGTTTATTTGGTGATCGGAAAACCTCGATCTCGCATCAAGGCTTCGACTACGGCATCTCTTCCGCGGAAGGCGCGGTAAGCATCAGCAGGATCAACTGCATTTCTGACGCTAAACAAGTGTTCTACCAGTTTGGCTGCCACTTCTTTGTCGTAAAAACCACCCGGTGCCTCAGCAAAAGCTTCAGCCGCATCAGAGGTCAACACATCTGCCCACATGTAACCATAGTAGCCAGCAGAGTATCCTTCGCCACTAAAAATGTGTCCAAAGTGAGGGGTTCTATGACGCATAACTAATTCCTCTGGCATATTTAGCGCCGTTAAGTTTTCTCTTTCAAACTTGTCTGCGTCGATGCCTGTTGGATCGGTGGTGTGTAATTTCATGTCAATCAAAGCCGACGCTAAGTATTCAGTGGTTTTAAAACCTTGGTTGAATGTCGCCGCTTTTTTGATTTTTGCGACGAGTTCTTTTGGCATCGGTTTACCGGTTTCATGATGGACTAAGAATTTATTGATAACTTCGTCGGTCGAGAGCCATCTTTCCAGGAGTTGAGATTGGAACTCAGTGTAGTCTCGAACGCCGCCATTGAGTGTTGGGTAAGCGACTTTAGACGAAAGCGAGTGAAGCGCATGGCCGAATTCATGGAAGTAGGTTTGAGCGTCGTCCCATGAAATAAGCACCGGTTTGCCTGGTTCGCCTTTGATAAAGTTTGAATTGTTTGACGATAACACGTTTTCTTTACCATCAAATGTTGAGTGAGAGCGGTAACTCGTTGCCCAAGCACCAGAGCGTTTGCCTTTGCGTGCAAACGGGTCTAAATACCAAAGGCCAATGTTCTCGCCGCTGGTTTTGTCGGTGACTTCCCAAACGCGAACGTCAGGGTGAAAAACTGGTACGCTTCCATCAGTAACTTCTTTAAAGTCAAAGTTAAAAAGTCGACCGGCAACATAAAACATTGCGTCTCTTAATTTATCCAGCTGAAGGTACTGTTTTACTTCGCCTGAATCCAATGCATATTTCGCTTTTCGAACTTTCTCTGCATAGAAACGGTAGTCCCAAGGTGCTATTTTAATATCAGCACCTTCGGCGTCCGCAAGCGCCTGCATATCAGCGACTTCTTCTTTGACTCTTGCAATAGCGGCAGGCCAGACAGTTTCCATAAGCTTAATGGCATTTTCAGGCTTTTTCGCCATGCGGTCTTCTAATCGCCATGAGGCGTAATTTGGATAACCTAACAAGTTAACCCGTTCATGTCTTAGTTGGAGGATTTCTGCAATTAACGCGTTGTTATCATGTTCATCACCGTTGTCACCTCGGTTGTAATAGGTTTCCCAAACTTTCTTACGGAGTTCTCTTTCCGTCGAGTAAGTCAAGAATGGGTCCATGGAGGAGCGAGTGTTGGTTATCGCATATTGTCCTTCCTTGCCGCGTTCTTTGGCTGCAGCAGCGGCTGCGGAAATAATCGACTCCGATAGCCCGCCGAGCTGATCTTTGGTTAAATAAGTCACATAACCTTCTTCATCTGCGAGTACATTATTGGCAAATTTTGTGTGTAATTCAGCAAGACGTTGATTGATTTCAGCGTAGCGTTTCTTGCCATCGGCATCCAAGGTAGCGCCGTTTCTAGCAAAACCATTGTAGGTTAATAATACTAGCCGTTGTTGATCGGGACGGAGGGTTTTAGTGGTTTCGTCTTCGTAAACGGCTTTAACGCGAGCGAAGAGCTTTTCATTTTGGTTGATCTTAGAGAAATAAGCCGACAATTTTGGTGCCATTTCTCTCTGGATTTCTCTGAATTCAGGCGACGACATATTGGAACTCCAGATACCCCAGTAAGTAAAAATACGACCGAGGACATCGCCGGCTTTTTCCATCTCTACAATGGTATTCTCGAAAGTTGGTGGTTCGGGGTTGTTGGCGATAGCTTCAATTTCGGCCATATTCAACGCCATTCCTTTTTCCAACGCAGGTTTGAGATCTTCAAGCTTTACCTTATCGAAAGCAGGGACTCCCTGAAATGGGCCAGTCCATTCGCTTAAAAGCGTATTATCGGATTTCATTGCGGCTGCAGATTCAACCTTTTGCGCAGCTTCGGCTTTAGGGGCTTTTTTGGCTACTTCTGCCGCCTTTTCAGTTGATTGGTCACAGGCTACGAGTAGTCCTGAGACCAGACTAGCGGTTAATAAGAGTTTGAGTTTCATAAGTTTCAGTTTCTCCCTTAATCGATACATTATTGTTTTAATAATTGCACGATAACATACATCCTCCGATATCTCCTGGCTAGGCCTAATTTGTAAATAAGCGTTTGGGTTGTCAGCAGATTTTGTTGGTGGTGGCGAATGTTGAAGCGTATTATTAAAACAAAGTGCTCCAATCAACGCAGATAGCCAATACATTTATCTCAGTTGGTCAATTTGGCGCTCAATGTTTTGAGTATATCTGCTATAAACGAAGCGTATATAAGCGGTTATTTTTATTGCATTTCTACGTTTTTACGATTTATTAATAGGCTAAAAATCTGTATAATTCGCGCCGTCTGAACTAGTCTTTATCTGAAGTTTTCGCAGGCTTAGCGCTTGCTTAAGAGGAGAAGTACTTTAATCCTCTTGAAAACGCGAGATATCAACATCATGAGGAATCCAAGAGTGTTACAAGAATACCGTAATCACGTCCAAGAAAGAGCCGAGCAGGGAATTGTCCCTAAGCCACTATCACCAGAGCAAACAGCGTCTCTGGTCGAACTGTTGAAAAACCCTCCAGCGGGAGAAGAGGAGTTCTTACTCGACTTATTAACCAACAGAATTCCAGCAGGTGTTGACGAAGCTGCGTATGTAAAAGCAGGGTTTTTAACCGCAGTAGCCAAAGGCGAAGCCAGTTCACCGATTGTCGATAAACAAAAAGCGGTTGATCTCTTGGGCACTATGTTAGGTGGATACAATATCTCCACCTTGGTTGAATTGCTTGATGATGAAGAGTTAGCGGCGACGGCTGCAAACGAGTTAAAGCACACGCTACTCATGTTTGATGCGTTTCACGATGTGGCCGATAAAGCGAAAGCTGGCAACGAGCATGCTAAAAGCGTTATTCAAAGTTGGGCCGACGCTGAATGGTTTAAAGCAAGAAAGCCGCTTGAAGAAAAAATCACTTTGACCGTTTTCATGGTACCGGGCGAGACCAATACTGATGATTTGTCGCCAGCCCAAGATGCATGGTCAAGACCAGACATTCCGCTACACGCATTGGCGATGTTAAAAAATCCTCGAGAAGGATTAGACGGTAATCCGCTCGAAGTCATTGAAGAACTTAAAAAGAAGGGCCATCCGGTAGCTTATGTGGGTGACGTGGTTGGAACGGGATCATCGAGAAAATCAGCTACAAACTCGGTTCTATGGCACATGGGTGATGATATTCCATTCATCCCTAACAAGCGTGCGGGTGGCTTTTGCCTCGGCGGTAAAATTGCCCCGATATTCTTTAATACAATGGAAGATGCCGGTGCATTGCCGGTAGAAGTTGACGTCTCTAAACTAGAGATGGGTGATGTCATCGATCTCTATCCTTATGCCGGAAAAATTGAGAAAGACGGAGAGGTTGTTGCTGAATTCCAATTAAAAACTGAAGTTTTATTAGATGAAGTGCAAGCCGGCGGACGAATTCCACTGATTATCGGTCGTGGTCTAACGGCGAAAGCTCGGGAATTTTTAGGGCTAGACGCTGCCGACTTTTTCCGCCTGCCTGCGGAAGTCGTTAATACTGGCAAGGGCTTCACTTTGGCACAAAAAATGGTTGGTAAAGCCTGCGGCGTTGAAGGTGTTCGCCCAGGACAATACTGTGAACCCACAATGACAACGGTCGGTTCGCAAGATACTACCGGACCAATGACCCGCGATGAATTAAAAGACCTAGCGTGCTTAGGATTCTCTGCTGATTTAACCATGCAATCATTTTGCCACACCGCAGCTTATCCAAAACCGATTGATATCGATACTCAGCATACGCTACCCGATTTTATTATGTCTCGTGGTGGTGTCAGCTTGCGCCCTGGTGATGGGATAATTCACAGTTGGTTGAATCGTATGTTGCTGCCCGATACGGTTGGTACCGGCGGTGACTCCCACACGCGATTCCCACTCGGGATTTCGTTCCCTGCGGGCTCTGGGTTGGTGGCCTTTGCTGCCGCTACAGGGGTCATGCCTCTTGATATGCCTGAGTCTGTATTAGTCCGTTTTTCTGGTGAAATGCAGCCTGGCGTGACCCTACGCGATTTAGTTAACGCGATTCCATATGCAGCCATTCAAGAAGGTTTGCTCACTGTCGCCAAAGAGGGCAAAAAGAATATTTTCTCCGGACGTATCCTCGAGATCGAAGGGTTGCCTCAATTGAAAGTAGAGCAAGCTTTTGAATTGTCAGACGCTTCAGCAGAACGTTCGGCAGCAGGGTGTACTATCAAGCTGGACAAAGAACCAATCATTGAGTACTTAAATTCAAACATCACCATGCTTAAATGGATGATCAGTGAAGGTTATGGTGATGCGCGCACGATTGGTCGACGTATTGAGAAAATGGAAAACTGGCTAGCTAACCCTGAATTAATGGAAGCCGACGGGGATGCAGAATATGCAGCAGTGATCGAAATTGATTTGAATGATATCAAAGAACCACTTCTAGCGTGTCCTAATGATCCTGATGATATTAAGCCACTTTCAGCAGTTGCTGGTGACAAAATTGATGAAGTCTTTATCGGCAGCTGTATGACTAATATTGGTCACTACCGCGCTGCAGGTAAATTACTCGAGAAGACTTCTAGTATCCCAACGCGTTTGTGGATTGCTCCGCCAACTAAGATGGACGAGCATCAGCTAATGCAGGAAGGCTTTTACAACATTTTTGCAACCGCCGGAGCAAGAACTGAAATGCCAGGCTGTTCACTCTGTATGGGTAACCAAGCGCGAGTCGCAGCTAATTCGACAGTCGTTTCGACTTCAACGAGAAACTTCCCAAATCGTTTAGGTAATGGTGCTGATGTATATTTAGCGTCTGCTGAACTTGCTGCAGTCTCATCGATACTCGGAAAGCTGCCGACTGTTGAAGAGTACATGAGTTACGCGAAAGATTTGGATACCATGGCCAAGGATATCTATCGTTACCTCAATTTCCATGAGATTGAAGACTTTAAGAAGTCAGCTTCTCAAGTGACCATTCCTGTGACTAATAAAGTGATACTCGACTAATTGATTATCACAAGAAACCTCAAAAGCACTCTTCGGAGTGCTTTTTTAATCCATCAGTCTCATTAAATCATTCCGTGTTTTTCAATCAATATTTTCGAAGATTATGAATCGCAAAAATTTAAACCAATGGCTTACTCACATTGAAAGTTTCCATCCAGAGGAAATTGAACTGGGACTGGCGCGAATCAAGAAAGTCGCCGAACGATTGAATTTGTTTGAGAATAATGGAAAAGTAATACTTGTTGGAGGCACCAACGGTAAAGGGAGTTGTGTTGCTGTTTTGGAGGCTATCGCGTTGATTCAGCATAAAAGTGTCTTGACTTATACTTCTCCGCATCTGGTTGAGTTTAATGAGAGAATTCGTATAAATGGCAAGCCAGTTACCGATGAGCAACTTGTGGCAGCTTTTGAAGCGATTGAAGACGCACGTCATGATACAGCTCTCACATTTTTTGAGTTTACGACTTTAGCAGCGTTAGTCATCAACCGAAATTTATCGCCTGATTTAGCTGTTCTAGAGGTCGGGCTTGGTGGTCGTTTAGATGCGGTGAATATCGTAGAACCAGAGGTTTCAGTTATTACCACGATTGGTTTGGACCATACTGATTGGCTCGGCGAGACGCTTATTGAAATTGCCGGAGAAAAAGCGGGAATCAGTCGGGCAAATAAGACTACATTAGTTGGTGATAAAGCCAGTTTGGAATTGTTGCAACAATTGCCAAGCTATCAAACATCTCACTTCCGATTAATATCGCAACCGACTCAAGTCGAGTCAGCGGCTATTAATGACACCACTCGTAACCCATATCAATTACTTGCGCAAAATATTCTCCTTGGCAAAGAAGCGTTTGATTTAGCCTTTAATACTAGGGTCGATGTTTCGGAGGTGTTGCCGCGCGTTGTAATCAATGGTCGATGCCAGGTTGTTTGTGAAGAGCCAACAGTGGTGGTTGATGTCGCTCATAATCCGCAAGCGGCAACCAACCTGGCTAGTCAGCTAACCACTCTAAAAGCGCAAACCCGATCCACCGGCATAGTCGCCATTTGTGGAATGATGAGAGACAAAGCCATAGCGGAGGTGTTTAATAATCTCGCTTCGGCAATATCAGAATGGCATTTCGTCGATCTCGAAATACCCAGAGCGGCAACAGCGAGTGAATTGCTGTCTGTCTATGACAGGTTGTCTAACAGTCAAAAAGCATTTGTCCATGAGTCAGTCAGCGACGCTTTTGAATCAGTTACAAATTCTCATGGTAAAGAACAAATGATTTTAGTATTTGGCTCTTTTATTACTGTTGGGAACATGATTCAATATATGAAACACAAGCAGTAGGTTGAAAATTAAGCGGTGGAAAACAGTCTTAAACAAAGAATAGTTGGTGCGGTTGTACTGATCGGCCTTGCCGTTATCTTCTTGCCGGCCATTCTCAAAGAGAAAACCGAGTCACAACCGTTTCAGTCAGAAATACCGCCTAAGCCGATTGAGTTGGTCGAACACCGTATTAGTGAAGAAGATACTCAAAAAAATCGCGAAGTCATTGGCAAGCTCGATCAAATTGCTGCAGAAAACCGCAAAAAAAGGGTGACAGACGCTACTATAGGCTCAGCTGATGAACCGGAACCAACTCAAAATAATCGCTCAACGAATCAAGGCATAGACCAAGCGAGTTCTTTATCTAACGAGCCAGTTGAAGCTCAAAATAAATCCGCTCAAGTGCAAACTGATGTTGCACAAGTGCCTGCGGAAACGATTGGGAAAAACTTCAAGGATGCAGCTTGGGTGGTTAAAGTGGCAAGCTTTTCAAACCTCGACAATGCCAAGAAGCTTGTCAAAAAACTCAAGGATGCGGGGCATAAAGCTTACCGCCGAGATGGTAAAACCGCACAGGGCAGAGCTATTTACCGGATTTATGTGGGGCCATACATTGAAAAGTCGGCTGCCGCTGCGCAATTGGCGACAATATCGTCACTTTCTCAAAGCAAGGCGATGCTTATTGCCTACGATCCAATTAAGCACTAAACGCTTGTAATATCTCGCGATCTCTCGTGCAAAGGTCGCTAATACATAGGGGTAAGCCGAGTCTTTAATTGGTTTTACCCATAGCACCAAGAATATATCCCTAAAGGCAATAACTTTTCTGTTGTAGCTGCAATTAATTTGTTAGAATCGCCCCAACTATTCAATAAAGAAAATAGACCATATGCAGTGGATCGACTGGGCTATTCTGATTGTTATTGGAATATCCGCTGGTATTAGCTTGTTACGAGGTTTTGTTAGGGAAGCGTTGTCGCTCGCAGGATGGATTCTGGCATTTTTCGTCGCTAAAGGGTTTTATGCAGACTTTTCGACTCTATTGGTCGATTATATCGAAACACCCAGTCTTAGGTTTGGTGTCGCTTGGGCGACTCTTTTTCTTTTAACGCTAACTGTTTCTGGCCTAATCAACTATGTCATTGGCCGGCTGGTTGAAAAAGCAGGTTTAAGCGGTATGGATAGAATTATGGGTATGGCATTTGGTGCCCTAAGAGGTGTATTAGTGGTAGCTTTGGCGATCATTACATTGCGGACTTTTACACCAGTAGAACAAGATAATTGGTGGCGCCAGTCACAATTAATCCCTCATGTTGAAATTATCGGCAAGTGGTTCTACGATCATCTCAAAGACTCTATTCCAGAAGTTAATTCAAGCTTATCAATCGGTAACAATTCCTGACTCTTTTAGAAGGTTTATAGATTATGTGTGGTATCGTCGGCATCTACTCAAATTCCCCAGTCAATCAAGGGTTGTATGATGCGCTAACTGTTTTACAACACCGCGGACAGGACGCTGCTGGTATCGTGACTTTGGATGAGGGAAAGATGTTCCTTCGCAAAGCTAATGGGCTTGTCAAAGATGTGTTTCATACTCGGCACATGCAACGCTTACAAGGAAATATTGGGGTCGCTCACGTAAGGTATCCAACTGCCGGCTGCGCGAGTTCAGCTGAAGCTCAGCCCCTGTATGTAAATTCTCCCTACGGTATCGTATTGGCGCACAATGGTAACTTAACTAACCAAGACGAGCTCAAGCAAGAGTTATATCAAACTGACAGAAGGCATATTAATACCAGTTCAGATTCTGAAATTCTCCTCAATGTGTTTGCCCATGAACTGCAGTTAGTTGCAGAGGACAAGCTAACCGAGAAAGACGTTTTTACGGCAATCGAGCAAGTATACAAACGTGTACGCGGTGCTTATGCCGCGGTTGCTTTGATCAATGATCATGGCATGGTTTGTTTTCGAGATCCTTATGGGATTAGACCCGTTGTTTTTGGTAAAAAAGAAGTCAATGGTAAAGCGGAGTATATGTTTGCATCCGAGAGTGTTGCATTGGACGCTTTGGAATTTGAGCTTGTTCGAGACGTCAATCCGGGTGAAGCAATCTATATTGATCCCGAGGGGAACCTCCATACTCGTCAATGCACGCCGGTATTAGAGTCAGCGCCATGTATTTTTGAACATGTGTATTTAGCGAGACCGGATTCATTTATTGATGACATCTCCGTCTATCGAGCGCGTTTGAGAATGGGTGAAAAGTTAGCCGACAAAATTTTACGTGAATGGCCGGATCATGATATTGATGTTGTTATCCCAATCCCCGATACTTCGACCACTAGCGCGATGGAATTAGCCAGCAAGCTCAATCTTAAAATGCGCCATGGTTTTGTTAAAAACCGATACATCGGGCGTACGTTTATTATGCCGGGGCAACAGATGCGTAAAAAATCGGTCAAGCAGAAACTCAATGCTATTGATTTAGAGTTCAAGGACAAAAATGTACTCTTAGTTGATGATTCAATTGTCCGCGGAACGACCAGTAAGCAAATTGTTGAGATGGCTCGAGAGGCCGGGGCGAGTAAGGTTTACTTTGCTTCCGCAGCACCCGCCGTTCGTTATCCTAATGTTTATGGGATTGATATGCCGTCGGCAACGGAATTAATTGCTCACGGACGCAGTGATAAAGAAGTGGAAAAACTGATCGGTGCAGATGGCCTAATTTATCAAGATTTAGAGGATTTAGTAGAGACTTGTCGAGAAGGGAATCCAAAGATTAAGCGCTTTGATACGTCGGTTTTTGACGGTAATTATGTAACAGGTGATATTGATGAGAGCTATTTGAATGCGCTTGATAGCAAAAGAAATGATTTAGCTAAAAACTCTAAAAAAGTAGAAATCATTGATGATGACAAAGAGTCGAATGATGAGACCTTTATGGAGCTTCATAATGTCGGAGGCCACTAGTGCTATCATGGATTTGTAGTAAGATCCTAAAATGGCGCGGATGGACTGTTATTGGCGAACAACCGAATCTCAAGAAGTATGTAATCATCGCAGCACCACATACTTCTAATTGGGATTTCTTTATTTTTCTTACGCTAAAGTGGTCATTAAAGCTACAGGTTAATTTCATTGGTAAACATACGATTTTTGTCGGTCCAGTTGGATGGTTTTTAAGAAAAATTGGTGGTCGACCGGTAAACCGAAACAGTTCGAAAAATCTTGTTGACGCAATCGTAGAAATTTTTGAAACCAGTGATGAGTTCATATTTGCATTAGCGCCGGAGGGTACTCGCAGTTATAAGGACCACTGGAAGTCAGGCTTTTATTATATTGCGGTGAAGGCGAAAGTACCGATTCAGCTCGCCTTTTTAGATGCAGAGAAAAAACACATCGGCTTTGGTCCATTAATTCAACCTTGTGGGGACCTTGACGAAGATGCGAAAAAGCTTGAGGAATTTTATAAAGATATTAAAGGATTTAAACCAGAGTTATTTAGCAAGATAAAGTTCACTCGATAAAAATTAATTAACTCAGCTAAATATCACAAATCGATTAGGGACCTAATGTTACTTAGATTGTTGGCTATCAGTGTTAGTGTATTGATATTGACGCAAACTCGCTTTGTGTTTGCCAACATTTATGACCACCGTTTTCAAGAAGCGTTTAGAGTGCAATCTTTATCGCTAGAGGAAGGTCTCTCGCAAAGCGTTGTCACTAGAATTATCCAAGACCAAGACGGTTATATTTGGATTGCCACTGAGGATGGGTTAAATCGTTTTGATGGCTATGATTTTCGCGTATTTCAACAAGAACATAATAATCCAGATTCAATCCACGACAGTTATATCCATCAGATTATTGAAGCGCCAGGTAAGGGGCTGTGGGTAGGTACCCAAAATGGTGTGAGTTTCTTTGACAAGACGACTCAAAAATTTACCCGAATAGAAGATCCCCAAGGCGACCTTCAAACCGCAATTCTCTCATTTGGCATTCCGCAATCTGGAAATCTATTTATCGGCTCTGAGAATGGCTTGTATTTATTAAATACACAAACTCAGCAAGTGGGCCCGTTTACTGACGAAGCTGGCCAAGTAATTGACGAAGAAATTGTCGCCATTGAAAGTTTTGAGAATCGTCTTTGGGTGGCGACTGAGTCGTGCATTTTTGAAGTCAGCGAAGAGCCGGGGCAAATTGTTTCGCTTTGTGATGGAGAGCTGGGATTTTGGCTGGCTGATAAAAGAGTTCGCCGCATTATATTTAAAAGAGGAAGCCTTTGGATCGGCACTAATAACGGTCTCATCAGATATGATTTAGTTGATAAAACGTTAGAGAGATTTCGTTCAGTGCAAGACGATCCCGACACCTTGTCGTCTAATTGGATTCAGTGGATGGATTTTGATGAGCAGAATAACCTTTGGATCGGCACTGCAGATGGCCTTAACGTTTATTGGTATTCTGAAGATCGGTTCCAACGATATAACTACTCGGCTTCGGAGAGGGAAGGCTTAACGGCAAATGATATCATGTCGGTCTATGTCGATCGGGATGGCCTCATTTGGATTGGTACCTACGCGGCCGGTGTTAATATTTTAGATCCGCAGCAATCAGGGTTTAAGTCGCTACTGTCTGAGTCTAATGTCGCTCAATTTGGCTCATCCAATACTGTTCATAGTATTGTGAAAGACAAAGATGAAAATCTTTGGTTAGCAACTTATCCTGGTGGCGTTGTTAAGCTCGATTTGATGACGGGCGAAGTCTCGCGACCGTTTTTCACTGAAGCGAGCGCGGTTAGCGATAGTTTCGAATATCCTTATTCGTTGATGGTAGATATCAATAATCGACTATGGGTCGGTACTTTTGAAGGTATCTTTGTTATCGATCTTAATTCGCAAAAATTTTTAAAAGCCGAAGTGAAACTGCAAGGGGAGACCGTGGAGTTTATCCCTTTTGTTTTTCAGATCTATGAAGACCATTCTGGCGTCATTTGGCTCGCAACCCGTGACGGACTTTTCCAAGTGGAAGAGTATTTGGTAGAGGAGAGTGTCATTACAGTCAGTTTGCTCAATATCCAACAAGAGGTTCCTTATAGTTTTCGCGATAGAAGTAGTCGAATTAGCACCATCATTGAAACTCGTGACGGAAATATGTGGTTTGGCGGCGTCAGCGGTTTGTTGAGGTATTCAAAACAAACAGAAGATTGGCGACATTTTGAATACCATAAAGGTAATGAGCAGTCACTTTCTCACGATGATGTGCAAGTGCTATTTGAAGATAGCCGAGGCATTTTGTGGGTTGGTACTGCCAACGGATTAAATAAAGTCAATCGAACCGATGATGATGAAGTCTATTTTGAGAGAATCACCAAAGAGCAAGGATTACCCAATAATACTATTTATGGGATTCTTGAAGATAACTTTAAACAGCTTTGGTTGTCGACAAACTTAGGGTTAGTAAGATTTTCCGGGCAAGCAGAGAGTATGCAGTCTTTCCGTCGCCGCGATGGCTTGTCGAGTGATGAATTTAACACTGCTGCCTATTTTGCAGATGGTGATGGCCTGCTTTACTTTGGTTCGATTAATGGTGTCACTGTTGTTGATAGCCGACTTCTTCTTGATGAGCCGGCCAAGCGAAAGCTATTACTCAGTGAAGTTAAAATTGGTGATCGCCAATTAGATGTTTATCCACTCAATCAAACAAGCACGCCGCTTATTGAAAAGCAGAAAGTAGAATCGACACTCAAAATATCAGTGACCGATTTATTTTATCGAAAGCTTGGTACCCAGTCTTATCGTTATCGGCTGTTAGGACTCGACGAAGACTGGGTGTTTTTAGATAAAGATAGGACTTTTATTCTCGCCGGTTTAAACGAAGGTAAATATATCATCGATATTCAGTCTCGAATTGGGAATGAACCTTGGTCAAAAAATAACTTGCGAATCGATCTGATCGTGACCTCTAGCTTATGGGAAAGTGAAGATATTTTCTATTTTTCTTCGGGCATTTCCGTTAGTTTACTATTACTATTGGCCTATATCTTTAATCGTAGTTATCGAGCTAGAGTTGCCAAGGCCGAAAACCGGGTAAAAATAGAAAGTGTTCGACTGAAAGAAGTTAAAAAGCAAAATGAAGAATTAAAATACGAACTTGAAGCAAAAGCAAATGAACTCACCTTAATCACAGATAAGCTTAATGAAGCGTCTCAAGTGGTTGATAGCTACCAATTCAGAGATTCTGTCAGTGGTTTCTATCGCTTTCAAAATATCAAACATCTATTAGCTGAAAAACGTTTCAAAGAAGAAGAGAAAGAGTTTAGTTTACTCGCTATGATCCATATTTCGGATTTAAATGAAATTAAACGAAAATTTGGTAATGTCGCTGCAGCAGAAGTCACCAATCAGATTGCGACGGAGTTGAAAAGACAATTTTCATCCGATACTTATTTCTGTTCGGTCGCTGATGATGCGTTTCTAATCTTAGCAAATAGTTATAAAGATAAGAGTTTAGCAACTAGGCTGATCCAGGCCCGGAACCGGATTGTACATAGTAAATATGTTGTCGCTAACGACATAACAGTGGGTAGTAATATCGGCCTATCATATTTAGATCTACTACCGCAGATTTTAGATGAGGCAGATTTGCTAGTGACGCTCAGTGAGTTGCTGATCGCATTTCATAAAAAACAAAATCCTCGTGATAAGTCAGGCGTATTGAGAATAGATGTCAATCGACGTTTAGAAGAGTTTAAGAATTTAAAGGCAAATTCAGACCTAGTGTTAGTTATCGAGGGAAATTGGCTTACCGGCCACTTTGTTTAAAATCAATCGAGTTAATTTATGATTAAAATCCGTCTTGTAAAACTTTTTACTTCAAGCTTTCTATCATTGGGGCTATTGATAAATTCGTCTACTGACGCTCAGGAACTTCCGCTTTTGGAGTTTAACTCTGTCATGTTTCCTGAGGTGGCTACCGCAGGGATGGTTGTATCACAAGAATCAAGAGCGACGGAAGTTGGTGTTAAAATTTTGGAGCAAGGGGGTAATGCCGTAGATGCTGCAATTGCTGTTTCTTTTGCTTTAGCGGTAACACTGCCGAGAGCGGGAAATATCGGCGGTGGTGGATTTATGATGATTTACGATAATCAAAAAAAGGAAGTGTCGGCATTAGATTATCGTGAAAAGGCACCTAAGGCGGCCTACAGAGACTTGTTTCTTGACGAGTCACTCAATGTTGATAATCGCAAAGCTCGTTACTCGATATTCTCCACCGGTGTTCCCGGTACTGTCGCGGGTATGGTTGAGGCACATAACAAATATGGGAAGTTACCTTTCGCCAAGTTAGTTGAGCCCGCCATTAAACTAGCACAATCAACTCAAATGACTTTAGCGATGTCGCAATCCTTTAATGCTCGAAAAAAATATCTATCGCGCGATCCTGCCAGTAAGGCAATTTTTACCAAAGCTGATGGCAGTAACTGGAAGATTGGTGATGAGTTTCAACAACCGCGTTTAGCCGAAACGTTAAAACTTATTGCAGAAACTAAGGGACGCGATTTTTATGAAGGCATTACTGCGCGACGTATTGCTGATTACTTTAAAGCGAACAATGGTCTGATAACGTTGGATGATCTAAACAGTTATCGCGCCGTGTGGCGAGAGCCAGTCTCAACGCAATACGGTGATTACGAAGTATTCTCAATGCCTCCACCGAGTTCAGGTGGAGTACATTTAATTCAATTGCTTAATATAATGCAAAATTTTCCGATTGATAAGGCGGGACCGAATAGTGCCTTCACAACGCATATCAAAACTGAAGCGATGAAGCATGCCTATGCAGATAGAAGCGAGTATTTAGGCGATCCGGATTTTGTTAAAGTACCCGTTAAAAAACTCATCGACCCAAAGTATGCGGATTCAATTGCAAAACAAATCTCGCTCGATAAGGTGATTCCGACCGATACGATTAAGCCCGGTCAATATCTTGATACGGAAAGCCCACAAACTACGCATTTCTCGGTAATGGACAAAGATGGCAACATCGTTTCCAACACCTATACCTTAAATTTTAGTTTTGGAAATGGTAAAAGTATTCCGTCAGTCGGTATGCTGTTAAATAACGAAATGGATGACTTCTCTGCTAAGCCTGGTACGCCAAATGGTTATGGGCTCTTAGGCGGGGACGCTAATGCTATAGCGCCAGAGAAAAGACCTTTGAGCTCGATGACGCCGGTTGTTGTTTTGAAAAACGATGAGCCTTGGCTGGCGACTGGTAGTCCTGGGGGTAGCCGAATTATATCGATTGTTTTTAACTTTTTAATTAATCGAATGGTTTTTGATATGAATATTGCCGAAGCGACTATTCAACCGCGAATTCATCACCAGTGGTATCCTGATAGACTCTCGGTCGAAAAAGGCTTTCCAAAAGATAGCGCAAAGTTACTGCAAGAGATGGGGCATAATGTCCAGTTCAGAAGACCTTGGGGAAGCTCACATTCAATTGAGTTTCAGGGTGGTGTATTTATGGGCTTCGCCGATACTAGACGTCCTGGAGCTTCGGCTAAAGGAACCAATAAAGTCGAAGAGAAATAAAGTTAAGCATCCAATAAAAATATAAAAAAAAAGCCCGAGAATCTCGGGCTTTGTATTGCTAACTATAAAAGCACTGACTAGTCTTCTTTTTTCTTAACTTTAATATGCTTTTTTATGATTTTTTCAACGTTTTCGCTTCCATCGCCTTCTACAATCACTTCTATATTCGAATCGCCATTTGAATGCCATTCAAATTCTTTGTCACCAGTCACAAATTGAAAGCCATCAGTAACGTTGACCAATTGGATACTATGTTCATTAAATGAGAGTTCTTTCTCAATACCGGCAGCTTTAAAAGCGTCTTTGATAATTTGTTTTTGAGTCTCATCTAACTTAACGCCAGAAATTTGCACAGTATCTTTGTGGATTTGATGGATTGCCGATGAGCCATGAATTCTAGCACCAAGATTACCGCTAAAGGAGGGGAGTTTAATCGTCTTGCCATCGACATCAACGGTTAAACCTTCTTCCGTCTTGGTGACCAAAACATTATTCCCGGATTGAGTCGTGATAGATTTAGACTCTCCAACTTGCAATTCCGGTAAATCAAACGCTTCGACGTTACCGTCGATTTCTAAGTCGACTACTGCATTTTCGTCGTTTGATTTATTCACTTGAATCATCACCATCTTTGGTTCTTGATCGGATGCGCTGATAACCAAACTCGACATTGCAAAGGTACCAACTGCAAATGCAAAGAGGGTGTCTTTTAATTTTTTCATCATTGAAAAGCTCCTAAAATATGATTGAAATATATTGATTAACGGTTTCAATATAAAGTTATCAATTATCGTGCCACATTTTTAATTGGTGAATCCTTGTATATCGGGTAATTTAGCCTGCCGCATCACAGGTAATTTCCTCATATGGGGAAATGGGTACTGATTTCGGCAATTATTTAATTCCATGTTTCTCCAAGCGGTAGAGAAAGGCTTTATATCCGAGGTTTAAAAGTTTAGCTGCTTGTGTCCGGTTATTATTACAATGACTTAACGCTTGTAACAAACAATCTTTCTCATGACTTTCCCAATCGATACCGTTTGCAGGCAGGGAAAACGTATCGATATCTTTAGGTGAATTTAGTTCTAAGTCTTCAACATCTTGCAGCTGAATCACAGTATCCATTGAGAGTAACACTAATCTTTCGATAACATTTCTAAGTTGCCTAACATTCCCTGGCCAAGCATAGGCCAATAGGGCTTTGAAAGCTGCCGCGGAAAGTTTTTTAGGCGTTACATTGTGTTGTTGAGAAAACAGTTCAATAAAGTGATTGATGAGCGGGACTAAATCATCTTGTCGATGTCTTAGTGGTGGGATAGTTACCGGAATTACATTGAGTCGATAGTAAAGATCTTCACGAAAAGCTTGCTTCGCCACCTCTTCTTCGAGATCGCGATTGGTTGCCGTGACCACTCGAACATTTAATTTGATCTCGTCGTTAGAGCCAACTCTAGTAATTGTTCCTTCCTGCAAAAAGCGGAGTAGTTTACTTTGTAGGATTAATGGTAACTCGCCAATTTCATCGAGAAAAATTGTACCATGATTAGCAGCTTCAAATTTTCCTATTCTTGTTTTACTAGAACCCGTATACGCACCTTTTTCTGCGCCAAATAATTCTGCTTCGGCAAGACTCTCCGGGATAGCTGCGCAATTGACGGGGAGAAATACACCATCTTTTCTGTTAGACAGCTGATGAATAGCTCTCGCGGCGAGTTCTTTACCGGTTCCACTTTCTCCAGTAATCATTACAGTGGCCGACGTTGGAGCCGCTTTTTCTATACGCTGATATAGCTTATTCATCGCTGCCGAATGGCCGATCATTTCCAAGAGCTTCTGGCGATGTTTTGTCTCGTTCTTTAGTAGATTATTTTCAGCTTCAATCGATTGCGTGTACAGCAGTTTATTGATTGCAAAGAGTAAACTTTGCTTTTCAAATGGCTTGGCGAGGTAGTCATCCGCTCCCGCACGAATTATTCCTATCGCATGTGAAGCATCGCTATGCGCGGTGATCAAAATAAAACCACTCTGTGGCGAGTGTTGTTTAACATATTCAAGTAAATCTTCGCCGGATAAACCTGGTAATTTCCAGTCAGAAACGATGATGTTGTAGTTATTTTGAGCGAGTTGTTTTTGCGCTGCTTCAGCTGAATCAACATCGTCAACTTGATAGCCTACCGACTCTAAAGCGGTTCGAATTAACAGTCTTTGTTCTGCTTCATCTTCAACTAGCAATAGGTTTATACTACTGTTATTCAAGTGTTTATCCTCTATCCTGGAAAGTTAATGTTACTAAGCTTCCTTGTGGTTTTTGATTCGCTACGGTGAGGTCGCCTTGATATTTATATTTACTAATTCTATGTGCCAAATATAAGCCCATGCCCGCACCGTATGTTTTATTGGTGTTGTGTGGTGTGAAAAGGTTACTAAGAATTTTTTCAGAAAATCCACTGCCATGATCTCTTACTTGAAGTTCATAGCTATCATTCGACTGACTTAAAGTTAGTTGAATTGTTTCTTTGTTAGGAGAAGCTTCAACCGCGTTAGCAATGAGGCTATGAATTAATCCTTTTAATTCACTCTCTACGCCTTTAATCTGCCCTTGCGTGTTGTTATCGATGATTTCAAATGTTAGTCCTTTAGTGTCAGCCAGTTTGAAGTCATCAACAACAGACTGAACGATGTTTAAAGGACAAACCTGGGTAAGCAGCTCGTCTTTGCTTGTCATCAAATCCATCAGTGATTTAACCCAACCATCGATGCGTTTAATTTGGTTTTTAGCGATTACGGTGAACTCATGTTTTTTGTCTTCTTGCTGCGATTCAGAGAGTTCGTCTATCGCGAGGTTGAGTGTGTTTAATGGATTGCGAATGGTGTGCGCAAGTCCTTTTGAAATTTCGGTTATTTCATACAAGTGTTCTCTGTTTTTTAACGTCTCGTTTTGTTGTTGAAGTTCTACGATCTTTTTCGACATTTGATTAAAGGAATTGAGTGTCAGGGTGATTTCTTTACTGTTCCAACGGGATTCATCTTTTATTTGAGTACCAAATTCACCTTCGCCGATTTGGTGAGCTGCGACTTGCAGTGATTTTAGTGGCATCGCCAGTTTTGATGTGAAGAAAAAAGATAAAACTATGCCGAGGACTAAAAAACTTAGCGTCGAATACAACACCTTTTGTGAAAACTTCTCTAATGATTCGTCTATACCCGTTCTAGGTATAGGTATTTGCCATTGCTGCTGATCAGCGGTGAGTATTAAATGATCATCCTTTTGTTCATCAATGAGCTGAATGAAAACATCTTGTTTGATGCTTGATACCGCCTGACGCATCACCGCTGTATCGAGTTCAACGACTTGGTTGCCGATGGAATATGAAACGACTTCAACCTTAGGCTGTTCAAAGATTAAAGTTTTAGCGGTCGTTCGACTGACTTCAAAGGCTGACTCACCAACCTTCTTAGAAATATCTTGGCTAAACGAGGTTATTGACCACCATTGAAGGAGCATAATGCTTGATAACAATGCGGTAATAAAAATTAAACTAAGTTGACGAAACGACATTGCATAATCCATTAGGGTAAAGCTTCAAATAAGCAGACATCATGCCAATATTATTGAAGTAAAAATGTTATTGCTAATGATATGGCAAGCGTGCTTAATCAGCAATCCGCGAAGGCTAAGAGGTTAGCGGTCGAAATCGATCGAGAGCGAAATATCAATGATGATAAAAGTACATCATAGCGAAAAGCAATCCGCCTAGTGCAAAACCAATGAGTTCCCATTGATTCTTGATTACGCCTTGCTTCGACTGATTAACATTACCGGTTGGTTGATGATGGTGGTCATGTTCGGGAGAGGTGTGCATGCAGCCATCAGAATGTGGTTTATGAATGACTACATGGAGCAGCGAACCCGCGATAAAGGCCTGCGTGGCAGCAAGCGCCATGCTGTTATGTATCATATCCAGTGCTTGACTCGATAGATAGCCGAGAAAAGTGGTGAGTCCCATTAAAATGAGGGTAACAAGCGCATAACGCTCTCCAAGTAATGGCTTTAAAAGCCACCATATTGTTAAACCAATTGGAAGTCGGTGAAGAATTATGGCGATCGCAAGACTATTAAGCTCAGGTGTCTCTGACGCTTGGATAGCCATCCCATCAATAAAGGCATGCAAAAGCAGACCGATGATTCCTAATAAGATGGTCAACTTGTGAGTAGTATCAGCGGCTTTGCGAAACGATTTTTCGACAACCGTTGGACCGACAAAGCCAATTAAGCACAACAACACCGCAAAAACACTGATTGCTTGGTAACTCTGCGGGATGATCTCAAATAAGATCGTACCGACAACCACTACTAAGACGATCCCCGATACAATTTTGTCAGTACGACGCAGTGGCCCGAAAGTTTGATAAACTAGCGGCCCGACAAAGAGCGCGAAAATACACGCAATTAGTGCCAGCATTAGAGAAGCTTACCTGGGTTTAAAATGTTGTTTGGATCAAAAACTTTTTTAACTGCCTTCATCAAGGCTATTTCAGTATCGCTTCGCGAGTAGTTTAGATAATCTTTTTTCAGCAATCCGACACCGTGCTCGGCTGAAATACTTCCATTAAATCCTTTTAAAATCGAAAAAATTTCAGGGTTTGCCTTGGCGCAAGTCTCTTTAAATGTTTCTACGTCCATGTTTTCCGGCTTGAGAATATTCAGGTGAAGGTTGCCGTCACCGATGTGTCCAAACCAGATGTTTTCAAAAGCAGGGTAGTTTGTCGTTACAAACGAGTCAACTTGTTGCAAGAATTCACCAACAAGCGATGGTTTTACTGCGATGTCATTTTTATAGGGCGGATAATGCGCAATTGATTCGGAAATTCCTTCACGATATTGCCATAATTCCTCCGCTTGCTGATTGCTTTGACTAATAATCCCGTCTACTAACCAACCATTTTCAGCAGCCGATTCAAACGCCGCAAACGCTTTTTCCATTTCGGCTTCACCCGGACATTCAAATTCAACCAATACATAAAATTCAGCGCTGTCTGCAAATGGCGTTTTTAATTCTCGGTGTGCCATGACTTTTTCGAGCGCTTGTTGCGAAAAGAATTCGAATGCCATTAAATCAATATTGCTCTGAAAATGCTCCAACAAATGAGACACGCTGGGTAGGTCGCTAACAGCGAGTAGCATCACAGTGGGTTCTTGCGGCGGGTTAGCTAAACGCATTGTCGCCTGGGTTATGATACCTA
The DNA here is from genome assembly GCF_007004765.1 of Aliikangiella marina. Classification (GTDB taxonomy): domain Bacteria; phylum Pseudomonadota; class Gammaproteobacteria; order Enterobacterales; family Kangiellaceae; genus Aliikangiella; species Aliikangiella marina. The sequence continues at coordinate 1,477,753 of NZ_VIKR01000001.1, read as the reverse complement.
GCGTACCTTCACTGCCGATCATTAAGTGGCGTAAATCATAGCCGGTCGCATTTTTTACGAGTGCATGATTAAGCTCAAGGATTTCTCCTTCGCTAGTCACGACTGTTAATCCTGCAACCCAGTCACGTGTGAGCCCATATTTGAGTACCTTAATTCCACCGGCATTGGTAGCGATGTTACCGCCGATCTGGCTTGAACCTGCAGAGGCAAAATCAACGGGGTAGAAGAGACCATTTTCACTGGCAAAGTCTTGCAGCTGTTGTGTGATTACGCCTGCCCCGCACTCGACTGTGCGATCGACTGGGTTAAAATTGGCTATCTGATTTAGTCGGTCTAATGACAAGACCAATTCTTGATTTGTCGCGACCGCGCCGCCGCTAAGTCCTGTTCGCCCACCTGATGGGACGATTGATACTTTGTTTGCTTGACACAGTTTAACAATCTCTGCGACTTCTTGGTTTGAACCAGGTCGAACCGCAACTATCGGGTCAGGTTGATAGAGTCGACTCCAATCTTGGCCATAGTTGTCCAGATCAGATTTGTCTGTTAAGACGTAATTATCGCCGATAATGTCTTTAAGTTGTCGAATCAAGTCACTCATAGCTAGTTTTCAAGTTGATAAATCAAGTTATTGAAGAGCAGGGTATTTTACTGTGTCCAGGTTACTAGGAGAAGTGTTTTGTTGTGGCTTTCAAGCCTTTTTCTATAAGCATTTGATATGAGCGGGACTCAAGATAAGACAAAATATTTTTGGCCATTGAGTTTTGCATGTTTGGTGACTGAATTGCTCAACAACTGATAGTCAATTTGTATGCTCATAGACAGTTAACGCATTGTTTGTCGTCGATTAATAAACGTATTAATTTTAGCGGTTTAATCAGAGTATTGAGGTCGGTGCCAGAACGGCTAATGTGAGAGAAAAAAATGTGACATGGTGGGCGCTGCTGGGCTCGAACCAGCGACCCTCGCCTTGTAAGGGCGATGCTCTCCCAACTGAGCTAAGCGCCCATGTCAGTTGACTCGTCGTCGAATCTGGGGCGCATTCTAGTGACAAAAGAATTACACGTCAACAATTAAATTAATTATTTTTTTAAGTGTGCAATTTGGTAAACTTACGCCTCAAATCTAACCCCTATTTTTAAGTGATTCCCAATGACAGTTAAAACTCGTTTTGCGCCATCTCCGACAGGTTATTTACATGTTGGTGGCGCCAGAACTGCTTTATATTCCTGGCTGCATGCCAAAGCTAATAATGGAAAGTTCGTACTGCGAATCGAAGATACGGATCTCGAGCGCTCAACGCCTGAAGCTGTAGAGGCTATTCTTGATGGCATGAAATGGCTTGAGCTTGACTGGGATGAAGGACCTTTCTATCAAACAAAACGCTTTGACCGCTATAAAGCGGTTATTGCGCAGTTAGTTGATGAGGGTAAGGCGTATCCGTGTTTTTGCAGCAAAGAGCGTCTTGATACCATGCGTGAAGAGCAGATGGCGAATAAACAGAAGCCTCGATACGATGGTCGCTGTAGAAATTTAGCTAAAGACGATGTCGACTTGACTCAAGATCATGTCATTCGCTTTAAAAATCCTCAAGAGGGTGCCGTGACCTTTAAGGATGTCGTCAAAGGTGAGATTACTATTGCCAATAGCGAATTAGATGACTTGATCATAGCCCGGACCGACGGTTCTCCAACTTATAACTTTACCGTGGTCGTCGATGACATGGACATGGGCATTACCCAAGTTATTCGCGGCGATGATCATATTAATAATACGCCGAGACAAATTAATATTTTTGATGCCCTCGGTGCGTCCATTCCTGAATATGGGCATGTGCCGATGATCCTAGGCGATGATGGTAAAAAACTGTCAAAACGTCATGGGGCAGTGAGTGTAATGCAATATCGTGATGATGGCTATTTACCACAAGCCGTGCTTAATTATTTGGTTAGATTGGGCTGGTCGCATGGTGACCAGGAAGTCTTTAGCGTGGCGGAAATGATTGAACTGTTTGATGTGAACAATATCAATAAAGCGGCATCGGCGTTTAATACCCAAAAACTGAATTGGTTGAATCAGCAATATATCAAATCATTACCGGTCGATGAGGTTTTGCCTCACTTACAATGGCATCTTGATACTCTAGGCATTGATCTGACTAACGGCCCTGATATTTCACGATTGATACCGGAGTTTGCTGAAAGAGCACAAACTTTGACCGAACTCGCGAACGCTGTTCGCCCGTATTACTGTGATTTTGATAGTTTCGAAGAAAAGGCTGCTAAAAAGCACTTGCGCGGTGTCGCTGAAGAGCCATTGCGGCGAGTTAAGGAAAAGCTTTCTTCTCTTGATGAATGGAAACCCGAAGCGATTCATGATGCGATTAATCAAACTGCTGAAGAATTAGAAGTCGGTATGGGGAAAGTTGGTATGCCGCTTCGCGTCGCAGTGACTGGCGCAGGAATGTCACCAAGTCTGGACATAACCCTAGAGTGGATAGGTCGCGAAAGAACTCTGGCAAGAATTGATCAGGCATTGAATTTTATTGCCGAAAGAGTCGCACAGGGATAAACTAAAAGCATGTGATCAAGCCGCTGGCCTTATTGTATTTTCACAACAAGGTCGATGCGTTTACAACCCAAAATTGGCTTAAATCATCTGGCTAAACACAAACACTTAATTGAGGTCTCAAAAATTATGCTACAAAGAGTAATACTGGCCTTGGCCATCAGCCTGTTAACAACTAAGGCTTGGGCGCAAAGCATTGAAATTGTTACTCCTAATCCGCAACAAGGTAGCATGATAATTGGTAAGCTCATAGGTGAAGGTGATCTGTCACTCGGCGCCACGCCAATTGAAGTCGATGAGCAAGGTTATTTTGTATTTGGTGTAGGCAGAGAGGCTCCTTCTAAAATAGAGCTCACCGTTACTTCTGAGCAACAAATCGAAAAGTTTCCAATCGCGATTGCCCAACGTGAGTGGAAAATCGAACGAGTTGATGGTCTCCCGCCGAGTAAAGTGACACCAAGAGCGCCTGCAGTCCTTAAACGCATTGCTGAGGAATCAAAACAAGTTAGAGCCGCAAGAAACCTAGTTTCTAAACTCAATCATTTTAGAGAGCCGTTTGTAATGCCGGCAGAAGGGCGTATCTCCGGCGTCTACGGCAGTCAAAGAATTCTAAATGGCGAACCAAGAAGGCCGCATTATGGTTTAGACGTTGCGAATGCGACAGGTACGCCGGTTGTTGCTGCCGCTAGCGGCGTCGTGACGTTAGCGCACAAAGACATGTTTTTTTCTGGTGGAACCCTGATAATCGATCACGGGCGAGGTATAAGTTCTACTTATATCCATTTAAATTCGATTGATGTTAAGGTGGGCGAGACCGTTAAACAAGGCCAGAGAGTGGCAACTATCGGTGCAACAGGACGGGCAACTGGCCCCCATTTAGATTGGCGACTCAATTGGTTTCAGACTCGTTTGGATCCAGCGTTGTTAGTTGATATTAAGTAATTCATCACTCGCATCGTTCGATGAAAGATAGTCATAAAATGATCAAGCGAGTGTAATCAAATTTTAATCAGTCGCCCTCGATAATTGAAGGGTAAATGTTTTGAACATTAGGCTGATTTAGCAATAGGTGATGTAGTGTTAAGTTTTCTTGAAGTCAACAGTGGATTTATCGAGCTTTCGAAAAAGCCGCACAATCCAGAATTTGAAAACTGGGTTGAGCTACCAAACCAAGTAGCGCTGCGCATGCTTGATAGTGGTGTGTTGCAAGTTCGACCCGCTAAAGCGAAAGGGACCGCATTAGTGCTCTCATGTGGCGTTCATGGTAATGAGACGGCGCCGATTGAAATTATTTCGAATCAAATTAGTCGAATCGTTACTGGTGCAATCGAACCTCATTGTGAGCTTTTATATATTCTTGGTAATCCGGAATCAATGCAAACTTCACAACGCTTTGTATCATTAAATATGAATCGTTTATTCGCCGGTGCATATGCTAATTATGAATTAAACGAAGATTCTAAATATGAGATTGAACGGGCGAAAAAGCTTGAAGAATTAGTTTCAAGATTTTTTGAAGAAAACAGCCAACTGACGAAAATTCATCTTGACTTACATACCGCGATAAAGCCATCTTTCCACAAAACTTTTGCGATTAGACCCTATCATCAATCTGCAATTTCTCCACAATCCAAAAGGTTACTGTTGGCGTTAGGTATCGAAGCCGTTTTACAACACAACAAACCGTCGACAACTTTTTCTGCGTTTTCAGTACAGAAATTTAACGCTGAGGCTTACACATTAGAGCTTGGGAAGGTAAAGCCTTTTGGCGAAAATAACCCAGAGGATTTCTCAGCGGCAATTCAAACGCTCGACGATCTCGTTCAAAGTTCTTCGATTGTAGAACACAATGCAGATAGCCTGATTGAATATAAAGTTGTTGCCGAGATTATGAAAAATAGTGACGAGTTTAAGTTCTACGTTCCTGATGATGTCGAGAATTTTACTGCTTACCCGCAAGGGTATTTAATTGCGGAAGACTTCGACTATAATTATCGGGTTGCGTTTGAGCGAGAGTCGGTGGTTTTTCCCAATATCAATGTTCCCGTAGGCCAAAGAGTCGCTATTATGGTCACTGAAGTCAATCCCGATTAATGTCGCTATAGCTTTGGGTTAAGAACATTATATGGACCACCGTCAGCTTTGCGATTACTTCCAAAATAAACTGGGTGCGTCTGCCAGCTATCCTTTCGGGCCTGAAGTCAGGGTTTATAAAGTTGGTAATAAAATGTTCGGCATTATTGCCGAAGCCAATAATCCATTAAGTATCAATTTAAAATGTGATCCTGATGAAGCACTAGCGTTAAGAGATGTATTTGAGAACGTCATACCGGGCTATCATATGAATAAAGTGCACTGGAATACAGTCATAATGGAAGGCGATGTACCCGATGGCGAAGTAATGCGGATGATTGACAACTCTTATGACCTAATCGTCGCGAGCTTACCTAAAAAAATTCGAAACAACCTGACCGAAACAAACTGAGCAAAACAAACTGAGCAAAACAAAATGCCAGACATAGTCTAAAACTTATGGTCAATACACAGGTTAACAAGCAGGTTTAAGTCTTAACACAAACCATTGTGATTTTGTGAAAGTGAAAAGCAATGCTGGTCAGATTGTTTTTAAGCGAAATTGTTTAATAGAGGCTTTCTTCATTGTTGGGTCGCGTCTTAAAGCGTTTGTGAACCCAAAAATAATCAGCTGGGTTTGCGCGCAATATATCTTCTAAAATTTGATTAATCCGGGTAGCATCAGCGAGTTCGCTTTCCCCTGGAAAGTTTTTCAGTGCAGGATATACGGTAAGCTCATAATTTCGTGCTTTATTCGTTCGTGTTTGGGTAAAGGGTATTACCGCAGCCCCGGTCATTTTGGCAAACTTGGTTGTTGCTGTAATACAGGCTGCTGGAATTCCAAAAAACGGTGCAAAAACGGCAGAACGCTTAGGGCCATAATCTTGGTCTGCGGCATACCACACGATGCCATTATTCTTTAATACCTTAAGCATAGACCGAACATCTTGTTGCTGAACTAATTGATTCACATGACGCAAACGTCCCTTGGTCATCATATATTCGATGAGTGGATTTTTATCCGGTTTGTACATGCCGGAGATTCGCTCTTGATGGCTGAGGAGCTGGGCACCAATTTCGAGTCCAGTGGTGTGAAAACTCAGTAAAATTACGCCTTTTCCTTTATCCAAAGCAGCGTGTAAGTTGTCAATCCCATGGACCTTGGTATCTTTTAAATAACTGGAAAGGTCAGAGAACCAGCACGCTGAGGTTTCGACAACGCCATAACCTGTTAGATAAGCGTTTTCTTTGATGATTGTTTCGCGTTCTTCGGCGGTTTTCTCTGGAAAACAAAGTGTTAAATTTCTATCAACGATTTTTTTATGTCGACCAGATACTTTTAGCATAACAAACCCAAGCGCGCGAGCTATGCCTCTTTGCATCGCTCTGGGAAGTCTTGCGATTAACCAAGAAATAGCAAACCCAATTAACCCAAACCAGTATTTAGGTCGAACGATAAAATAGCTTAAAGTCTGTTTCATATAGGCTATAAGCTCCTAGCGATTTCTTGAAACATTTTAACCATGACCTGGCTGGTTTTATCACCAGCGCGCCAGTGCGGATTTGCAGCCGTTCTTGCTATAACAACGTTTTTTTCAGGGTTGACATATATGTACTGTCCATAAACACCGCGGCCTAAGAAATCACCCTCATGTTCGGGCGGTAACCACCATTGATAACCATACCCGAAGCGACTCGACGACTTTTCATTATCACCAGGCATTAAGTGGGCAGCATCTGGGGTTATAGAGTCTTTAACCCAGTTTTCAGGGATGATTTGTTGTCCTTGCCAATTGCCTTGGTTGAGATATAACTGACCAAATCGGGCATAGTCTCTTAAGGTGGCATTGAGCGTTCCAAATACCAGTTCCATGCCCATATCATCAATCAACCAACGAGCATTTGAGCGCATACCAAGCTTGCTCCATATTTTTTCTTCAAGATATTCTGAAGGGGTTTTACCGGTAACTTGTTTCAAGAGGATTCCTAAAACTTGGGTATCCATGCTGACATAATGGTGGTACTGACCGGCGGGTTTACCTGCCTGTAGCGTCGCAGCAAATTCATTAATCGAGGAACCAAGTGCGATGACTCTGCCCATACGGTTAATGTCAGAATTAAAATCGACGTAATCTTCATTAAAAACAACACCTGAACTCATTTGCAAAATATTTTTAATCGAAACACCGTCGTATCCGCTACCTTTTAATTGTTCGACATACAGGGTTATTGGATCTTCAACACTTGCAATTAAGCCTTCTTCGAGTGCAATGCCGATCAAGGCTGATACAAAGGATTTGTTAAGCGACCAAGAAATATTTAAACCGTCTATAGTGTTGCCTAATGCATAATATTCATGGATGATTTTTTCATCTTTAATGACAATAAATCCGGTAGTATTAGTCGACTGTAGGAGGGTTTCAATGTCAAAATCTTCGCCTTGGAATTTCACTGATTTGATCAATGGTTTTGGAGAGATCTCAAATTGGTGCTTCGCATTGCCCTTATCGATGGTAGAATAAGGAAAAAACTCCGTCATATTTTGAAAGTTATCGACGATGTTGGATTCCTCGAATAAGTATACGACTTTGTACAATCGGTATAACTCATTGTGGTACAGCAATCCAGCGCCCACCACGACGGCCATAAACACCGCGACAGATTTAAGTATTATTTTTTTCATCAGAGCGTCGACACCTTTCGATAAAAACATTCCAATAGATTAATCACTATTGATTATAAGAAGCTTTTTTTACATCGTCATCCGTTAAATCATTTCAGCTAATAGTTTATATAGCCGATAGGCAGAGGAATTGGTGAAAGTATCGTAAATTATCTATTTTCTGTCCTAATAGATCGACGGAGCACCTGGGGGCCTCGAGCGAAAGCGTTTGTGCACCCACAAATAATTCGCTGGTTCTTTCTTAAGAAATCGCTCTAAAAACCGATTAACTTTCGCTGCATCTTCAGTTGGGGAGTCACTGGGGAAATTATCGAGTGCTGGATAGAGTTCGAGTTCAATGCCTTTACCTTCATGAGTCCGGCGATGGGTGAGGGGAACTACTTTAGCACCGGAAATCTTTGCGAAACGGCTTAACCCGGTGATAGTACGCGCAGGAATATCAAAAAAAGGCACAAAAACAGAGTTTTTGTGGCGACTATCATTGCCATAGTTTTGATCAGTAGAATACCAAACGATTTCATTATTTCTCAGCGCTTTGATTGCCGATTTTGCATCATCTTGAGTAATTAATCCTTTAATATGCCGAAGTCGACCTTTACACATTGTTTGTTCGACGAGACGATTTCTTGTTGGTTTGTACATCGCATTGAACTCAACGTGCGATCCAAGTAAACAACCGCCAAGTTCCATACTCGTAAAATGAAAAATGAGTAGAATCACACCATTTCCCTCAGCTTGCGCAGCGTCTAAGTGTTCTTTACCGATGAGGCTACTATATTTTTTTCGCGAGCTAAGGTCAGAGAACCAACATGCGGCGACTTCAATCATGGCGAGAGCAGACTGACGGAAGTTTTCCTCAAGAATCGATTGCCGCTCTTCCGCTGTTTTATCCGGAAAACAAAGTGCTAGATTGGTTGCGGCGATTTTCCGCCTTTTAGGTAAACAGCGATAAAAGAGTTTGCCCAGTAGATTGGCGAATTGTAGTTGGACCGTTAAGGGAAGCTTTGCGAGGAGCCAAGCAAAACCAACGAGAATTAAGCCACCGAGATCAGTTGGATGTTTGATAAAGTGATTGATTTTTAAAGCCATAGGATCCGGGTCTTTTATTATATTTGTGAGAATCGATGGTCAATTAGATGATTGGTATTCACAAAAGCCGCAAACAAGGGGCGAGATTATAGGCAGTAATGCTTCCTTTTGTCATTATTCGTCAATCATAAATCATTGATCTTGAGCCGCACGTCTCGCTACGACTCATAACTGCTTACCCCTCAAACCACTTTTTAACTCCGTAAAGTTGAATATTCCAGCGCTCTCATCGGGTTTTGGCTGACCGGCAAAGTGTTTTGCGTGGCCTAATCTAGGCTAATTTACTGTCCGCAACGTGGTAATCCGGATCTTCAATGAGATTAACCTCCACTAAATCGCCCGCTTTATCGAGAAGGAGTTTACACTCAGGGCTTAAATGGCGGTAATGAAGGGTTTTGCCTCGTCTTTGATATCGCTCTGCGAGCGCATCCAATGCTTCGATTGCTGAGTGGTCGTAAGCCCTTGCGTCAAGAAAATCAACAATGACATCTTGTGGATCATCTTTAGGTTCGAAAATATCCTGAAAATTGCGTATCGAGCCAAAAAACAGCGGACCATGTACTTTATAGACTTTCGATCCATTTTCATCGATTGTTTTTGTGGCATAGATCTTTTTCGCTTGTTTCCACGCAAAAACCAGCGCGGATACGATAACACCAACAATTACTGCGATCGCCAAATCCGCAATTACGGTGATCGCGGAAACTAATACGATGATGAATGCATCAGATTTTGGCACTTTATTGACCATACGAATACTAGCCCATTCAAAAGTGCCGAGTACAACCATAAACATTACCCCGACGAGTGCAGCCAGTGGAATGCTTTCAATCCAGCTTGAGCCGACAAGAATAAACAATAAGAGTGCGATGGCTGCGGTAATTCCAGATAATCTCCCTCGACCGCCAGAGTTAATATTGATCATGCTTTGTCCAATCATCGCACATCCGCCCATCGCTCCGAAAAAGCCATTGACAAAATTGGCCGAACCTTGGCCGATACATTCACGATTTCCTTGTCCTCTAGTTTCCGTGATTTCGTCTATTAAAGACATTGTGAGTAAGGATTCGATCAGTCCAACGGCGGCCAAAATAAGTGAGTATGGAAGAATAATCTTAAATGTTTCCCACGTGAACGGCACTTCAGGGATTGAAAAAGTTGGTAGCCCTCCGGCTAACGTTGCCGACATATCATTTGATTCGCTGCGCACGTAGTCAATGACTGAAGGGATTGGAATATCCAAGAAAATAACGATGGCCGTTACCGTCAAAATAGCCACTAATGACGCTGGGATTGCTTTAGTGAATTTGGGCAGAAAATGGATGATTGCCATGGTCAGCGCAACCATTGCTAGCATCCAATAAAGCATTGGGCCGGACATCCACTCTTTAGCCCCAGCGGCGCTTTTAACTTCAAATTGGCCGAGTTGCGCAAGGAAAATGACGATCGCCAAGCCATTAACGAAACCCAGCATAACCGGATAAGGAACCATTCTGATAAACATACCAAGCTTGAAAACACCGGCTAGTATTTGGATAACGCCAGTCAGAACAACCGCCGCAAACAAATATTCAACACCATGTTCAACAACCAGCGCGACCATTACAACTGCCATAGCGCCAGTTGCGCCAGATATCATACCCGGCCGACCTCCGAGTACTGAGGTGATTAACCCGACCATAAAGGCTGCATAGAGACCAACCATTGGATCGACTTTGGCAACGAAGGCAAATGCAACTGCTTCAGGGACGAGGGCAAGAGCAACTGTGAGACCGGACAATACGTCATTTTTAACGCTATATTGTGAGCGTCTAAATAAATCAAACACGGCTAAGTTCTTCAGTAAAGGAGGGGGTTAAAGGGCGCGAATGGTACAGCATAAGCCTATCATGTCAATGTAAATTGCTTGATAGTATAGTCGTCAATGCAAAAATCACCGCATTTTACGCTGAAAAGCTAATGTGCTCTAACTAACAGTTCTAAGTGAAACTCGACCGACCAGTCCAAAAAAATCGAAGACAACCGCACAAAAATTGGATTGAATGAACTCTGTTACTATTTTGATATTGTTATAAAAATCAATAAGCTAACAACAAAGCCTAGAATAAGCTTTAACTTTAACATTTTTTCGAAATGATTCTGGTGGTTTTAATAGCGAAATTTTATTTGCAGTAAATTAGTGAAACTTCTAAGGTTTTGAGAGGACAAACATAATAACGAAGGAATTTGTTCGCGACCTAATAAATCACTGGTTTCAACCTTAAACCTTTCTCTAGAGGTAAGACACTATATGAAAAGACAAAAGCGTGACCGAGTCGAAAGAGCTCATCAAAAGGGATACACAGCGGGTGTAAACGGTAAATCTCCAGAATCCTGTCCATTCTCCAGTTTAGAAGCCAAAGAGCATTGGCTCGGTGGGTGGCGAGAAGCGCGAGAAGAGGTGAGCAAAGGGTATTTTGTGTGACCCCACTCTGAAACAAATTGTCTTAATCAGCCAATCTCCTGCAGGCACCAAAAGCCAAAGGATCTCCAGAAAAGCCCTCGTAATGAGGGCTTTTTTTTATTTTTGCGCAAGGAGATAGATGTTCTTTTAAGGTTATAGATAGTGGGTCTAGTGAGTTCAGTCGATTAAATGATTCTCGTACCAGCCATGCCGCTATGGTTTGCTCAACTCTCATAGTCCGCAACTATCGGGTTAAACCAATAGTTCTATGCTTGATTAACCGAGGACTGATATAATACTCGGACCAGAAATTTTCATTAAATTAATATGTTAGCTAGCCCAATTCAGGATTTTCCACTTCCTAAACCGCCTCGTGAGCTCGACTCCTCAGAAGCAGAATTTTACAACCAAAAGTGTAAAGATGCGCTCAAGGCGCACAATGCAGTATTAATCGCCCATTATTATACCGATCCGGCTATTCAAAAATTAGCAGAAGAAACGGGCGGTTTTGTTGGTGACTCGTTAGAAATGGCGAAGTTCGGTGCGGCCCATGAAGCAAGCACACTGGTGGTTGCTGGCGTAAAATTCATGGGTGAAACCTCTAAAATGTTGAGTCCGGAAAAAAAAGTGATCATGCCCACTTTGGAAGCAACTTGTTCATTAGATTTAGGTTGCCCGGCTGATGAGTTTAAATCGTTCATTGAGCAACACCCAGACCGAACTGTTGTTGTTTACGCCAATACCTCAGCAGAAGTAAAAGCGCTCGCGGACTGGGTGATTACCAGTAGTATTGCGGTCGATGTTGTCAAACACCTGGACGCACAAGGTGAAAAGATATTATGGGCACCCGATCGACACCTTGGGGGTTACATTCAAAAGCAAACTGGGGCAGATATGGTGTTGTGGCAAGGTCATTGTATCGTTCATGATGAGTTCAAATATCAAGCGTTAGAAAAGGCGATAAAACTTTATCCTGAAGCGGCTGTCTTGGTACATCCAGAATCTCCAGAAGCGGTCATTGCCCTCGCGGATCATGTTGGCTCGACATCACAATTAATTAAAGCAGCGCAAACCGTGGAAAATCAGCAAGTAATCGTTGCCACTGACAAAGGGATCTTCCACAAGATGCAACAAGCTGCACCGGAAAAAGAGTTAATCATTGCGCCAACTGCAGGTGAGGGCGCCACTTGCCGTTCTTGCGCCCATTGTCCATGGATGAAAATGAACGATTTGATATTGCTTTCCGAAGTTTTTGATAAGCAAGATAACGAAATAATCGTCGAGCCTGAGCTAATTGAAAAAGCACTTAAACCATTAACGAGAATGGTTAACTTTCAAAGTCGATAGATTTTTAAGTCGATAACTTTTAAAGCAGTCTGATTTAAGGACAGCTGCAATTAAAGGCGGTCACATCTTTAGGCAATCACATCTATTGGCAATCAATTAGCCGGTGTCTCCCCTGAGAACAGGGGAGCGTATCACTTAGGATTATTAATAAGTGTAAGGTTTAGAGCTTAGTAGAAAAGTTTGGACCGCTAGGCTTCTTTTTAGACTGCTCAGTTCCTGCAGCGGTTTTGCCACCGCTTTCAGACAAGCGCATTTGTAAATTTAAATCGGTCCTGGATTCGGCGAATTTCAGTGCGTCTTCGCGACTGATCACGCCATCTTTATAGAGTTTGAACAATGATTGGTCAAAAGACATCATGCCATCCATATGGTGCTTCTCTATTGCCTTTTTAAGCTCATCCAGCGTGCCTTTTTGAACAATTTCTTGAATATCGGGAGCCTTCATTAGTATCTCAAGGGCGGCTACCCGTTTACCTTGCTGACTCATAACCAGCCGTTGCGATATGATCCCCTTCAACACCGAAGAGAGTTCCTTCATTACCGAATCTCGCTGCTCACTTGGAATCATATTGCGGATCCGTTCGAGAACTTGTTTCGCATTATTACCATGGATAGTCGCCAGGCAAAGGTGCCCAGTTTGTGCGTAACTCAACGCATACTGCATCGCTTCTTCGTCTCGAATTTCGCCGATAAGAATTACATCAGGCGCTTCGCGCATCGCATTTTTTAAGCCATTGTGATAGCTCTTGGTGTCTACGCCGATTTCGCGTTGATCGATAATACAGAGCTTATGCTCATGCAAGAACTCAATCGGGTCTTCAATAGTTAAGATATGACTCGTGTCGCGTCGATTTCGGAAATCAATCATTGCTGCTAGGGTCGTTGATTTACCGCTTCCCGTCGGCCCACACACCAACACTAAACCGGTCCTTTCCATAACTAACTTAGACACTGCCGCGGGCAAGTTTAATTCTTCAAAATTAGGGATATTGCTCTTAATATGGCGCATGACCATGCCGACTTCACCGCGTTGCATAAAGACATTGACCCTAAACCTGCCAATATCGTCAACCGAAATCGCAAAGTTTTGCTCCCACTCAGATTCAAATTCAGCTATTTGGCTCTCATCCATTAGTTCATAGGCGATGTCCTTAATCGCGCCAGGTGGCATTGGCCCTTGGCCCATCGGTGTTGATACACCTTCGATTTTCATATGTGGTGGTGCGCCGGTACTAAAAAACAGATCGGAGGCATTTTTTTCAGCCATCAACCTAAGTAGTAATTTAATATCCATTCATCTTCCTATTTAGTTAACCTCGGTAAGGTTTTATTGTTATAAACATTCGGTCGAACAATGAATTCAACTTAGCCATGATAGACCGAAAATTATCTTTTATAAAGCATTGCCATTTAAAAGGATATTGTATAATCTACGCGCCTTATTGTTACTAGGCCCTGGCCTATAGTGACAGTACAAAAGATAGACACGGTGAGGTGTCCGAGTGGCTGAAGGAGCACGCCTGGAAAGCGTGTATAGGTTAACACCTATCGAGGGTTCGAATCCCTCTCTCACCGCCAGTTTTGAAGCTACAAGTTGGCAACGCCCAGCTCGGTCCTAAGAGGTTCTTGGTGAGAGCGAAGTTTACGATTAAACAGCTGGCTTAAAGACTTAAAGGTGTATACAATACGCCGCTCATTATGGTGGTCCTATTGGTCCTCCCGCAACGATAGGTTGTGAACTCCGCCAGGTCCGGAAGGAAGCAACGGTAGCAATTGACTCGTGTGCCGGGATGTGGCTGGTAGGATCGCCTCCATAATTCTTCAGTCATAGCTTGGGACCAGAATAGCTTGGGCCTGTATTGTCTCGGACCAGTGTTGTCTGGTAACAGTGTTGTCTAGTACCAGTGTTGTCTCGAGCATTTGATACCTTGCGGCCAATTATCGTTAAAGCTGAATACGCCCAGACCAGCTCTGTTTCCCTAAGCCTCAAATAAACCTGTGACTGCCCGCATTCATCGATTATAATAATCAGCGAAAATAACGATACCAAAGAGTCCTTTTTTATGAGTTATCAGGTGCTTGCCCGTAAATGGCGCCCAAAAGATTTCAGTGAATTAGTCGGTCAACAACAAACTGCTCAAGCTTTAATCAACGCACTTGAAAGTCAACGGTTACACCATGCTTATCTGTTTACCGGTACAAGAGGTGTCGGTAAGACGACAATTGCTCGGATTTTATCGAAAAGTCTAAATTGTGAAACGGGAATTACTTCGACGCCTTGCGGAGAGTGTGCGAGTTGCGTCGAAATAAATCAGGGCAATTTTGTTGACCTACTGGAGATTGATGCGGCATCTAAAACAAAAGTTGAGGATACGCGAGAATTACTCGACAACGTTCAATATCGACCCACTCGTGGCCGCTATAAGGTTTACCTAATAGACGAGGTGCATATGTTGAGTGGTCATAGTTTTAATGCTTTACTTAAAACCCTGGAAGAGCCACCACCGCATGTTATTTTCTTACTAGCGACCACTGACCCGCAAAAGATGCCGGTAACCGTGTTATCTCGTTGTCTTCAGTTTCATCTTCGAAGAATGGAAGAGCCCGAGATAATCAGTCATTTATCACACATCTTGGAAGCCGAAAATATTCCGTTCGAAATGGAAGCATTACCAGCGATCGCCAAAGGTGCCGATGGAAGTATGCGAGATGCACTCAGCTTATTAGACCAGGCGATTGCTTACTGTGGCGATAATATTAAAGCTCAGGTCGTGCTTGATATGCTGGGCACATTGGATCGTGATTACAGCTTTCAGTTACTCGAAGCCATTGAAAGCGGGGATGCTAAGCGCCTCATTGAAGTGATTGAAAACATTGCTCAATTTTCTCCAGATTTCAATGAACTCATTGGCGACTGGTTATCCTTGTTACATCAAATTGCAGTTTCTCAAGCGACTCAGTCTAGCGATGATCCCAAGGTCCTCTCCTGGTCAAATCAGATCAATGCGGCAGATCTGCAGCTTTATTACCAATTATCACTGCAAGCTAAAAGAGATCTTGTTTACGCACCGCACCCTCGTCAAGGTTTCGAGATGGCCATGTTAAGAATTATGGCTTTCAAGCCAGCCACCAAGCCACCTGGTAGCGGAAACAAAAGCCCAGAAAATAAAGCGCCTGAAGCGACTCAAATAGATACCGACCCTGGACCTAGCCCGAGCAAAAATCAATCCGTTAATGTCGAGAGTGGTGCAAACAATCTCACTCATTCGGCGATGAATCCGGTTGAATCGCAACCGGTTGCTTCACTTAACATCGCCTCCAAAAGTCAATCCAATGTTGCACTCGCTTACGACGAGCATCCGCAGTTGTCAGCGGATGAAAATGTAAAAAGCCAAGAGAATGACGTTACGGCTCATCTATCTAAAGCGGAACAGATTAAACAAATTATTAAGCAGCCAGCTAAGTTAACCATGGTTGTTGATAACGAAGTCAAGAATGAACGGCAAGCGCAACAGCCTATTGAACCAGCAGATAGATTAGCGAGCATTGAGTCGCAAAGTCAGCAATCAGAGACGGTTAAGACAATTGCCTTTGAGGACGTCACCGAGAACGAATGGTTTCATGTTGTCGCAGGATTAAATTTAACGGGTCATGGATTGCAAGTACTTTCTAATGCCACAGCCAACTATCAAAACGGTAAATTGATTATAAATCCACTTTCTAGAATTGAAAGTTTGCTAACGCCCAGCGCACAAGACAATATTTTAAGTGCGCTGAAAAGTTATTTTAAACAAGATCACTTACCACTCAGTTATGAGTTTGTTGAGCAAACAAGCGAAACTCCACGAGAGCGACTCGCTCGATTGCACGAGCTTGCAATTGATGAAGCGAATAGTGAATTGCAAAACGATCCGCAAATTAAGTTTTTAATGGAAAAGCTCTCGGCGACATTGCCGCGAGAATCTATCCAACTAAAGAAATAACCATGAGGTAATTATGAAAGGTTTAGGTGGCTTGATGAAACAAGCCCAAGAAATGCAGGAAAAAATGCAAAAGGCGCAAGAAGAAGTGGCTAATATGGAAGTCATGGGTCAGTCCGGCGCTGGAATGGTCAAAGTCACGATGACAGGCAGACATGATGTCAAACGAGTTGAGTTAAATGATGAGCTCCTCTCAGAAGACAAAGAAATTCTTGAGGACTTAATTGCTGCAGCCGTTAACGATGCGGTTAGAAAAGTTGAAGAAGAATCCAAAGACAAAATGGCTGGCGTTACTGCGGGCATTCCTTTACCTCCTGGCTTTAAAATGCCGTTTTGATGAACATTACCGTTAGAAAGTTTTTCACGCCGTAGTTGAATGATCAATGTCTCAAGAAAAGTCTTTGCTCAATAAGCTTGTATTCTCGCTCCAATGCCTGCCTGGTGTAGGCCGTAAGTCTGCCCAACGAATGGCGTATCATCTTCTCGATAAGGATCGAGAGGGCGCGTTGCGTTTAGCAAACGATTTAAAAAGTGCGATGGATGAAATTGGCAATTGCGAACGATGTCGTGATTATACAGAGGCGAGCTTGTGTGAGATTTGTCGGAATGAAAAACGTAACGAGCAAACATTGTGTGTAGTCGAATCCCCAGCAGATGTTGCCGCGATCGAGAGTACCGGAAGCTACACCGGTAAATACTTCGTTTTAATGGGGAACTTGTCACCACTCGATGGCATTGGTCCTGACGAAATAGGGTTAAACCAATTAAAGACGCTGGTTGAACAAACTGATTGCCAAGAGATAATCGTTGCGACTTCTGCGACCGTTGAAGGGGAAGCGACCGCACATTTCATTTCAACAATAGTGCAGGGCGTTAAGGATAAACAAGTGTCGGTCAGTCGACTGGCGCAAGGCGTTCCAATCGGCGGCGAGCTAGAATATCTCGATTCATCGACGTTAGCGCTTTCGCTGGCTAACCGACAAAGCATATAACTAATCAAATAACGTTATAGTCACACTAAAGATATCATGAACCAGTCTCATTGGGAGAACGTTTACCAAAATAAGCCAGTTAATCAAGTGAGTTGGTTTCAACAGAACCCAAAGGTCTCACTTGAGTTAATTGAGCATGCGCGTCTACCCAAGGAAGCCAATATTATTGATGTGGGGAGTGGAGCGACACGGTTGATTAGTGAACTGGTAGCACTAGGTTTTTATAACGTAACCGTTCTCGATATTTCTCGTGCAGCCTTGGCAAAAGCCAAGGCTCAGTTGAAATCGCTACATCGTGATGTGAATACTTTTGAATGGTTGGTAGGCGATATCACTCAAATAGACCTTGATATAGAAAAATACGCCTTGTGGCATGATCGCGCTGTATTTCACTTTTTAACAGAGCGCGAGCAGCGTCAAGCGTATATTAGAAATCTTCACTCGAGCTTAAAAAAGAACGGTGAATTTATCGTCGCTACTTTTTCGTTGGACGGGCCTGAAAAATGTAGTGGACTCCCGGTCGTTCGATACGATGTTGAAGGGCTTGTAAAAACCTTTGGTCCCAGCTTTGAGTTGCTGGAAACCAAAACCGAGAGCCATCAAACACCGTTCGATACTGAACAGGCATTTGTTTATTGTCGCTTTAAAAAAATTCGTTCGTGAGTTGTGATAATTATCGATGCGAATCAAATATTATGATCGCGTTAACTCGCCTCTAAGATTAGTGTGCATTTGTTGCTTTATTTCATCCACTGTCAATTCACTACTGAGTAAGTAACTTAGTTTGGTTAAAGTCGCTTCAGGCGTCATATCAAAACCACTAATAACGCCTACATCAAGAAGTGCTTGTCCTGTTTCGTAACCGCTCATATCGACACTACCTTTTGAGCACTGAGTGCAATTAACTATCACTACACCACGATTAGAGGCTTTTTCGAGAGACTTCAACATCGCTTTGTCATTACACGGCGCGTTACCCATGCCATAAGTCATTAGCACCAGACCTTTTACGGATGATGATAAGACGTAATCCAGCAGCTCAGCAGGAAAACCGGGAAACAAGGAAAGAATGATCACTTGAGGTGTCGCGATTTTTCTTATTTTAAGTGTTTCAGCGGGCTCTCTTAACAACAAGTGTTGTTTGAGTTTTATTTTTGTACCCACTTCCGCAATGGCAGGAAAATTAGGCGATTCAAACGCATGAAAACCACTCGCATCTAACTTCCTTGCGCGATTACCTCGATATAATCGATTGTGGAAATACAGGCCGACTTCCGGTATGTCATAGTTTCCTGCTAACAAAAGTGAGGTAATAAAATTATCTCTGGCGTCAGTACGCATTTGTGACCATGGAATTTGTGAACCGGTCACGATTACTGGCTTGGAAAGGTCTTCTAACATAAAAGAGAGAGCGGACGCCGTGTAAGCCATGGTGTCTGTGCCATGAAGCACAACAAAACCATCATAGTCATCAAATCGCGATGCAATGTCTTGTGAAATCTGAAACCAATGTTCTGGGGTAATATTCGAAGAATCGATTAAGTCATCGTATTCGTTAATCACTACCTGGGGCATTTCCGGAGATTCAAACTCGGGTAAGGAAGATATTAAGTCGGCAAAGTATCCAGATTCAGGAATAAAACCCTTTTCGCTCGGTTTCATTCCGATAGTACCGCCAGTGTATGCCACGTAAACTTTTTTGTGATTCATAGACCTGATTCAATCGAAATTGTTGTTATAACTTTCAGGCCTAAGGATAATCGAATCTGAGCCACAAAAAAAGCGGCGCCTGCAATAGACGCCGCTTTTATTTTTTTGCTTTAAGCGATTAACTAGTTAATGCTACAAAAACATTTTGCGTAAGCGTGATTTGGATCGTTCCATTTGTCCAATTCACCGAGTACAGCCGAAAACTCATTCAACAGTTGAGTTTTGATCGTTGGTTTTTGTGGTTGATTAACGGTTTCAGTAAACTCTTGTTGCATATTGGCGCTGCCAAACAATTGTTTCATCAGTTGTTCTTTTTCGCTCAGTTCCCGTTTCACAAACCAAGTATCATACTTTTCGATTCCGGCTAATTCAGCAGCTGATTTTACAGCATCGTTAAGGGTTCCTAACTTGTCCACCAAGCCGAACTCGTGCGCTTGTTTTCCTGACCAAACGCGGCCTTGGGCGATTTTGTCGACTTCGTCACGAGTCATGTTTCGTCCTTTAGCAACCAGTGCCAAGAATTTTTCATATCCCGAATCGATACTAGTTTGGATGATTTCTGCAACGTCAGGGCTCAGCGCTTGGCCAGTATCAACTGGATTCGCATATTTTGTTGTGCCAACACCGTCTCTAAAAATGCCATACTTATTCATTGGTTTTTCAAATGTTGGTAGCATTCCAAAGATACCGATTGAGCCGGTAATTGTCGTCGGGTGGGCCCAAATTTCATCAGCAGTCGCAGAGATCCAGTAACCGCCAGAAGCCGCGACATCACCCATGGAAACGACCACTTTGATGCCTTGTTCTTGGGCTTTTACCAGCTCTTCACGAATTATTTCGGAGGCAAATGCACTACCACCACCACTGTCGACGCGGAGAACAATTGCTTTAACTTTGTCATTATTTCTCGTTTTGCGGATTTTGCGAGCAACAGTATCGCCACCGATGTTACCTTCTTTCACCTCACCGTCCATGATTGCACCTTTAGCGACAATTACCGCTACCTTATCACTTCGAGGGTTTACGTAATCCATCGGACCTTTAATCGCGCGCAAGTAATTCTTGTGGCTGATTTGTTTGTAACTCTTGTGCTTTTCATCTTGACCAACTAACTCGATCATCTTGTCGCGGAACTCAATGCGCGTCATTAATCCATCGACGAGGCCCTTATCGAGTGCCAGTTTTGCGGCATCTCCTTTGTATTCACTCATCGATTCTTTATAACTATTGATGTAAGCAAGAATGTCGTCGCTGGTCATTTCACGTCGGCTAGCAACATCGGCGACAAAATCAGTCCATAAGTCACCCATCCATGCGCGGTTGGCTTCTTTAGCTTCTTCCGACATGTTGTCTCTAATGTAGGGTTCAACTGCCGATTTATAGGTACCCACTTTGAATACGTTCATGCTGACTTCTAAGTTGTCTAACAGCGATTTAAAGTAGGTTCCAACTCGCGCAAAACCGGTTAAGAAAACGCCACCTTGTGGATTCATAATCACTTCGTCAGCTTGGCTCGCCAAGAAGTATTGGGCTTGTGAAAAATTGTCATCAAATGCAATGACTTTTTTGCCACTGGTTTTAAAGTCTTCGATTGCCACGGCCAAATCTTGCAGTTTAGTTACGCCGCTGCCCCACATATATTTGGTTGAGATCACAAGTGCGGTAATTCGGTTGTCATCTTTCGCGTTTTCAATGGCTTCGATTAAGTCATATATCAAAGTTTCTGGAGGGTCTTCCTGTCCGGTCGCTTCTTGCATCGCCGCTTCGAAAGGGTCTCGATAAGTGAGCTGTTCAACGATGTTACCGTTAGGTTGGAGAACAAGTGCTACACCTTTCTCGACGGTCGGTTTGTCATCTGAGCTAATAATGGCGGAGATGATAAAAAACAATATCAGAAAAAACACTAGGTTCAGGATTATCTTGCGAGAGAGATCTAACCCGTACCATAGATTCTTAAATAGCTTTGACATAGTCTTCCTTTAATTTAATTCGAATGAGAGTAAAATCTATTTAAAAAGATAATTACCAAGAGATAGTTCAATTAATTTAAGCACTTAGCGCACAAGCCACTTATCATAAACTAAGCTATTATTAAGTGTTAGTGCAAATCACCAATTTCAAGTAGCACAACCTTAAACATTATGTATGTTACTGAAATATATAGATTTTATCTGGCCAATAAAGTGTTAACAATTTTGTCTAAGGCAATAATTTTGGATTCACTCAACTGGTCTAATCTGTTATAAAGGCTCACTAACCATTTGAATAACAATATTAAAGACTGATATGACGACTCCTCAAGCTAATAACAACCCTTTCCCAAAACTGTTTGAACCGCTCAAAATCCATAACCATATTTTGCCCAACCGGGTCATTATGGGGTCCATGCATACCGGTTTGGAGGAAATGCGCGGGGGATTCAAAAAGCTTGCACAGTTTTATAAAGAGCGAGCCGAGGGGGGCTGTGGATTGATTGTGACAGGCGGTATTGCACCTAATTTTGCTGGAAGAGTTGCGCCATTTGGCAGTCAACTGAGTCATTTTTGGCATGTCGGAAAGCATCGCCAAGTTACTGAGGCCGTCCACTCGGTAGGCGGAAAAATCGCACTCCAAATACTGCACACTGGGCGATATGCATACCACCCGTTGAGTGTCGCGCCGTCAGCAATCAAAGCGCCAATTAATCCATTTAAACCGCGAGCGCTCAGCAAACGCGGAATACACAAAACCATTCGAGACTTTGCCAACTGTGCGAAAAAAGCGCAACAAGCAGGATACGATGGGGTCGAAATCATGGGGAGTGAAGGCTATCTCATCAATCAGTTTATCGTCAGTAAGACCAATAAAAGGACTGATGAGTGGGGCGGTAGCTTTGCAAACAGAATTCGTTTCCCGATCGAAGTTGTCAAAGCAGTAAGAGAGGCAACCGATAATAATTTCATTATTATTTACCGACTTTCAATGCTCGATTTAGTTGATGAGGGCAGTACTTGGGATGAAGTCGTAGAGCTCGGCAAGGCAATTGAAAAGGCTGGTGCTTCAATTATTAATACCGGAATTGGATGGCATGAGGCCCGGGTTCCGACCATCGCGACATCTGTTCCGCGAGCTAATTTTGCCTGGGTAACAGAAAAAATAAAACCGCACATTAACATTCCTTTGGTCACGACCAACCGCATCAATACGCCAGAAGTGGCCGAAGAAATACTTGAAAGTGGCAAAAGTGATATGGTCTCAATGGCGAGACCCTTTCTAGCCGATGCCGAGTTTATGAATAAGGCTGCAAAAAACCAGTCAAATAAAATCAATACTTGCATTGCGTGTAATCAGGCTTGTTTAGACCACATTTTTGAGCATCAACGAGTAACCTGTATGGTTAATCCTCGTGCCTGCTATGAGTTAGAGCTCAATTTTGAACCCACTCAACAAGCGAAAAAACTCGCAGTAGTTGGCGCCGGTCCGGCAGGAATGTCGTTCGCCACCTACGCGGCGCAACGGGGCCACCAAGTAACTTTATTTGATGCGAGTGACAAGATAGGCGGACAGCTCAATATTGCGAATCAAATTCCTGGTAAAGAAGAGTTTTTTGAAACCATTCGCTATTTTGGCGAGCGAATTAAAGATACTGGCGTGGAGCTGCAGTTAAATACGTCCATTGATGAACAATCCTTTACTCAAAAACAGTTTGATGAAATTGTCATCGCTACCGGTATTTCTCCGAGAAAGCCGCCCATTGAGGGCATAGAGCATCCAAAAGTGATGAGTTACATTGACGTTCTCAAACATAAAAAGCCAGTGGGTCAAAAAGTCGCGATCATTGGTGCCGGTGGTATCGGTTTTGATGTGGCTGAATATTTAACTCATGAAGGAGAATCGTTAACGCTGAATCCTGAAATGTGGGCGAACGAATGGAAAGTGGACCTTAGTTACCAACGCCCTGGCGGACTGCTCGAAGAAGCAAAAATTCATCCATCCCCAAGAGAAGTTTATTTGTTACAGAGAAAAGCTTCAAAAGTTGGCGCGGGGCTAGGCAAAACAACTGGATGGATACATCGGTCAAGTCTCAAAAACAAGCGTGTTGTTTCGTTAAATAACGTGGTTTATCGTAAAATCGACGACCAAGGCTTGCACATTACCGCTGATGGCAAGGAGCAGATATTAGCAGTCGATAACATCATCGTCTGTGCCGGTCAAAATCCTTTGAGGGAGCTCTATGACCAACTTGAGTCTCAGTCTCAATCAGTCCATTTGATTGGTGGAGCGAATATTGCTGCGGAATTGGATGCAAAAAGAGCAATACGCCAAGGAGCCGAATTGGCGGCGAAAATTTGACGATTTATCGCTATTAAGTGAAGATTTTGGGTTTATATTTAACATTTTAATAAGCCTCAATCGTCTAATAAGAAATCGTTGCTAAATAAGTCTGCTGAAGCAAACCCACAGTGCTATATTTATAGCAAGCAGTGTTAAATTGCTTTTTAAGTAAGGAAGGCAGGATGTTGATTTATAAAGGCTTTATAGGTCAGATAGACTATGATGCCGCGAGTAATAAATTAGTGGGTGAAGTGGTTAATTCGGTTGATCTTTTGGAGTTCAGTGGGACCAGTGCAGCTGAGATTCATGACGATTTTCACCAAGTTATTGATGAATATTTGGTTATGCAACAGCAAATGGCCGGTGTTAAACCGGTTCCCTTTGTAGGCAATTTTACGGTGTGTTTATCAACTGAAAAGCAAAATAAAGTCATAAAAGCGGCGCGCAAAAATGGTCAGAGCGTTTCCCATTGGTTGAACGAAAAAATAGATTCACATCTCAATGAGTACTTTGCAAGTTCCGCGTAAACAAAGTTAACTCTCCATTTTTTCGTGTTTTTCGTATCACAAATTATCTTTTAAACTCATCTCTTTATAGCGACTCTGCTATAATCGAGCCCCAATTGTTTGACTATATGACCATCTTGCTGTGACAAATTTCGACAAAGTGCAATTCTGTGATATCGACCAGGATCATCAAGGGCAGCGAATAGATAACTTTCTTTTTACTTTTCTGAAGGGTGTTCCCAAAAGCAGAGTTTATCGAATATTGCGTAAAGGCGAGGTGCGGGTCAATAAGAAGCGAGTCAAAGCAGAATATAAACTCGGTTATGGCGATAAGGTTAGGATCCCGCCAATTCGGGTTGCTGAAAAAGAACAGCAACTCGACTTGTCAAAATTTGACCGGGTTAAAAGCCTCGAGTCGAATATTATCTACGAGACTAAACAGTTTCTATTACTCAATAAACCCTCAGGTATCGCGGTACACGGAGGTAGTGGTCTTTCTTTTGGTATCATCGAAGCGTTGCGAGCGCTCAGACCCAGGGAAAAATTTTTAGAGTTAGTCCATCGATTGGACAGGGATACTTCAGGCTGTTTGTTAATAGCCAAACGACGCAGTTACTTAATCCATTTTCAAGATCAATTGCGTTATAAAACGATGAGAAAAGAGTATTTGGCTCTCGTCTCTGGAGATTGGGACAACGCCAATAACCGCATTATCGAACCGCTCTATAAAAACAAACTGAAATCTGGTGAGAGGATTGTTAGAGTGTCAGAAGAAGGTAAACCCTCGGAAACGCACTTCAAGTGTTTAAAGCGATTCGATACCGAGAAGGGGGATTTCAGCTTGATCAAAGCGTTACCGAAAACTGGACGCACGCATCAAATACGCGTCCACGCGCAATTCGCTGGATGCCCACTAATTGGTGACGAAAAATACAGCGATTTGGACGCTGACAGTGAAGTCTTACAGCGACTGAACCTTAAAACTTTTTTATTGCATGCACAAAAGTTAACCTTCAGTACACCTGATGAAGAAGAACCCAAAACTTATGAAGCACCGTTGCCAGCATTATTTGAGCAATCAATTAATCGGCTTTCCAAGCAATAAGACCAGCAATATGCCATGTTAATCGATTAACTGTTATGAAACTACACAACCCATATTCATTCGTTATTTTTGACTGGGATGGAACCATCATGGATTCAACCGATAGAATAGTGAATGCGATGCGTAAGTCGGCTAAAAATATCGGTTTGACTATTCCGAGTGAATCAGATGTTAAAGGAATTATTGGATTGAGTATGCAAGCCTGTATGGACCGGTTATTCCCTCAAGCAGATGAGGAGGAAAGAGCAGCGTTGCTAGAGGAATATCGTTTCCAGTATGTCGAGGGTGATAATACACCGACCCCATTATTTGAGGGCGTAATCGAGTCTTTGGAGTGGTTAAAATCACACGATATCCTTATCGCCGTCGCGACCGGAAAGTCTCGTGTTGGTCTCGAACGGGTGTTGCGAGAGGTTGACTTGTTAAATTATTTCCATTCTAGTATCTGTGCCGATGAAGCAGCAGGTAAGCCGCATCCCGAAATGGTCCAACGTTTAATGGAAGGTGCGGGTTTTAAACCATTACAAACCTTAGTGGTCGGCGACTCTGTTCACGATCTGCATATGGCCAAAAATGCAGGTGTCGATGCGATTGGCGTTACATCGGGTGCTAATCAACACCACGAACTTGATCCACTCTCACCAATAGCGATTTTTGAAAACGTTGTTGAGCTCAAGCCTTGGTTAGAAACTAGGCATAGTTAATGTCCGAACGACTCAAGGCAAGTATTCAACTGATTGCAACAATGCTGCTAGTTGCCTTGGTTACCGTATTAGCAAAACACAGCTTGAAATCTGTTGATGCTTTTGACTTTATTTGGTTGCAAATGTTTTTTGCGATCGTCGCGATTAGCCTATACACCTTCGTGATTCAACGCGAAAAATTACCGCAAGAAGTTCCGTTGCGCGCTTGGCTTATTATATTAGCGATGGGTGTTTGCAACTTCACTTTGGTTAGAACGCTATTTATTTTTGCGCTAGATATGATGTCGGTGACAACTCATGCCTACCTCATCAATTTTGTCGGTATCATGACAATGTTTTTAAGCGCGATTATTCTTAAAGAAAAACCGACCGCTATTCAATTCATTGGCGCAATAGTAGCCATTGTTGGGATACAAGTTTACTTTGATATTTTTCCAAGTGGCGAACAATTAACCGGTATTTTGTTGATCGTATTCGCGGTTTTCTTTTTGGCCATGACAAATATTTTAATGCGGTTATTGCACATCAAATACCCCCAAAGCGTATCGCATAATTTAGTCTCTTGCTTTGCGGTAATATCCGGCGGCTTGCCGATAGTCTTATACGGTTCTCAAGACTTTCAAAGTGTACTCAACATCAAACTATTTGATTGGTTGATTATTGCGGCCAATGGTATTGTCGCCATGGCGTTAGTTATGAATGTGTTTAATCTCGTTATGCGCCATCTCAAAGCATTTGAGGCCAGCATTTTGGCTAGCACTGGCCTTGTTTTTACTGCACTTATTTCAATCCCGATATTGGGTGACTCATTGAACGCAAGGCAAGTTGCTGGCATTTCATTGTTGTTAATTGGTATTTCCTGCGTACAAATTAAAAACTTTTCGAGACGCTCACAGCAGTGAAGCTCAAACTATTAGCAACGTCAGGCAAATAACGTAAATCAAGCGAGCTTAACCAAACGACTTTAATTAAACGGCTTTAACCAAACAATTTAATACCCACTTGCTCGAACATTTTACAAAGGGAAATTAATGGAAGGCCTTCTAACGCCGTCGGGTCATCGCTGACAACTTTGTCAAACAGACATACGCCCAAAGACTCGACTTTGAAACTGCCAGCGCAATCGTAGGGCGAATCAGTTTTTAAATAGTTTTCGATTAGCAGGTCTGATAAGTCTTTGAAATGAACTTCAACACTAGCTAGTTCATAGCGCCGAGTTTGAGTACTGTGCTGGTAAAGACATAGACCGGTCATAAACTTCACGCAGTTTCCAGAAAAAAGTTGGAGTTGTTTTTTAGCTTCTGCAAACCCCCCTGGTTTACCAATAATTGATTCTTGAAATAGGGCGATTTGGTCTGAGCCGATCACCCAGGCGTTGGGCATTTGTTTGGCGATGCTCAGTGCTTTTTCAACACTAAGCCTCTCGACTAAACTCAAGGGATGCTCATTCATCAACGGTGATTCGTCAATATCCGCCGCTTGCTGTTTGAAAGGCAAACCTAATCGGTTTAGGAGGTTTGCCCGGTATTTCGAACCAGAAGCAAGAACAATAGTATTTTCTTCACAAGAACTTCTCATCATGTTTTGTTTGTCTCTGTATCAATTTCTCGATTGCTATCATTGGCGATTTGGTTTTTCTGTTGGGCTTGCCACAACTCAGCATAAAGGCCTTGGCGCGCAAGTAACTCTTCATGCGATCCTGACTCCACAACCAGGCCTGCATCAAGGACGATAATCTTATCCGCATTAATCACAGTGGATAAACGGTGAGCGATTACAAGACTGGTATAATGACTCGCTATTTCTTCAATAGCACTTAAAATTGCCCGCTCTGACTTACTGTCTAACGACGAAGTTGCTTCATCAAAAATCATAATCGGCGGTCGTTTGAGTAATGCTCTGGCGATCGCTACCCGCTGTTTTTCTCCACCAGATAATTTTAATCCTCGCTCACCCACTAAGGTGCTAGTTCCTTCGGGTAACGTTTTAATAAACTCATCGAGATGAGCCATTTGAATTGCCAATAATACGTCTTCGTCAGATGCCTCAGGGTTACCGTAACGAACATTTTCGAGAATTGAATCATTAAATAAAACCGTATCCTGTGGAACGATACCGATTTGAGCACGCAGAGATTGTTGAGCAATCTCGGTGAGGTTTTGATTACCGATTGTTATTTTGCCGCTTGTCGGATCATAAAAACGGAGTAATAATTTAACGATAGTTGATTTTCCAGCACCACTGCTACCAACAACCGCGACCATCTGCCTTGGTTTTATAGTAAAACTAATCTCTTTTAGGATTTGTCGGTTGGCGGCGTACTGAAAAGCCACATTTTCAAATGAAATTTCGGCATCGGCACTGATCAGTGGGCCAGCATTTGGTGCATCTACCACTAAAGGTTCTCTAACCAGAAGGTCGAACATTTTCTCAATATTAACTAACGCCACTCTAATCTCTCGATAAACGAACCCCAAGAAATTTAACGGCATAAATAATTGCATCATAAATGCATTGATTAAAACAAAATCGCCGACAGTGATGTTACCTTGAGTTACTTCGGTAACCGCCAAGTAGAGGAGTGCAGTGATTGCTGCACTAATGATTAATGCCTGACCTGCATTCAAAACAAACAGACTTAAGCGATTTTTTTGTTTCGCTTGTTCCCATTGAGCTAAATCCCTGTCATATTTTTGTGCTTCAAAATCTTCATTGGTAAAATACTTCACGGTTTCGTAATTTAATAAGCTATCAATCGCTCGAGTATTACTTGTAGAATCGGCTTCGTTAGCGGCGCGTACATATTTATTTCGCCAGTTAGTAACCACCACTGAAAATGCAATATATAAGACAATTGAGCCCGCTGTCACTACACCAAAAGCGGCACCATAGCTAGTCAGTAAAATACCGACAACCAAAGATATTTCGATGAGTGTTGGTATGATATTGAAAACCATAAAGCGCATGATAAAACTAATACCATTAGTCCCTCGGTCGATATCACGAGCAAGCCCGCCAGTCCGACGTTCCAAATGAAAATCGACATCTAATGCATGCAAATGCTTAAAGACTTTTAGTCCCGTTCGACGTATAGTCCTCTCAGTCACTCGGCTAAATACAGTATCTCTTAACTCCCCAAACACAACGGTACTAAAACGAAAAAGACCATAAGCAAATACTAAAGCAATCGGTGTCAGCGCCCAGATAGGAATAGTATCTGAAAAGGCCGGGGCATTAACGGATGCTTCCCCCGAGAGGCCGTCGACTATCATCTTTAAAATAAATGGCATAATAATCGTAGACACTTTAGCCAATACCAGAAAGATTAAAGCGATAGCGATTCTACCTTTGAATTCGGTGAGATAGGGCCAAAGTTGACGGAGAACTTTCCAATTAATTTGAGAACGAGTTTCTATTTGTTGTCCGCTTGAGCGCATGAGTTAATAATCCGGAAGATAGGTAGCAGGGATTGTAGCAACCTTTAGACGAGTGGACTATTCGGCAAAATAATTTTGCTCACTCTGATTTCTTCAAGCGCTAAGACGATTGTAGCCAAGATTTCTAAGATCGTGTTCCCCAGGTTTATTGGGGCAGAATACTTTTTAAGAGTTGGAAGTCATTCAGAATGGGTTATAATCTATGCCTCGATTAAAGCTGGAAAAAATTTATGTCGCAAGAGCTCGGCGTGAGTGTCAAAGAACTCTATGATGAGTTTCTAGACGAAATATGTGGTACAGAGATAGTTTGGGGATTAGCCAACGAAGAAGGTTGGGCCGTGTGTGATTCAAATGACTTTGACGGGCGTGAAGCGATCCCTTTCTGGTCCAACGAGCATTTAGCAAAACTTCTCTGTACGGGAGACTGGGCCGACTATGTCCCCAGGCCTATTCCGTTAGAGGAGTTTTTGGATGACTGGTTGCATGGTATGCACGAAGATGAAATTTTAGTTGGTACTAACTGGGATGATGAGCTAGTTGGTCCAGAGCTAGAACCACTGGTCATATTAGAAGACGTTCTGGACGAAGACGACTAGTCGCTTGTTGGCCGTTTCTTTATAACAGCGAGATAGGATGCATAAGCCTATTAATGTAATACAGCGTTTGTTTAAAGTGGCATATGAGTTTCCGGCGTTTTGTCATATAAAAACAGAGAAATAGACGATTCTTTTGTTAAATCACCGTTTTCATTGATATTTTCAAGAATTATTTTGCGTTTTTTAGTTCTTTTGGGTAGAATCGCGCGCCTATGCGAGAATCCCAGCAAATTAGCAGTATACAGCCGTTTAAGTTAGCCAATAAAGAAGGCGAACTAAGCTTTAAATGGCCAGTTTCAGAGTTTAAGCGATTATCTGAGATGTTGCTGAGTGAAACCGGTGAAGTCAATGTAAAGCTGGAAGGGCTTTATGACCACCGTAAGCGTTGTTTGATAGTGGCAAAGATCAGCGCGCAATTAACGCTGGAATGTCAGACAAGCTTTGAGCCAATTGACTACCAAGTTGACCACGAGACGACTTATTGTGCGGTTGTGGCGGAAAGTCAGTTTGCCGAAGTTGAAGAAGAATACGAACCTGTTTTAGTCGAAGAGGGTTATCTCGACATAAAACAAGTGATAGAAGACGAGCTTATTTTAGCTGTGCCACTGGTGGCCAATAAGCCGTTAAACGAGATTGAACAGAAGATGAGTTTTGGCGAGCTTGATGAAGCAAAAATCGCCGCTGCTGAAAAAGCAGATAACCCATTTTCGGTTTTAGAGAATTTAAAGAAAACTTAAGTTTAGGAGTAATACCATGGCTGTACAACAGAACAAAAAGACTCGTTCAAAGCGTGATATGAGACGCTCGCACGATGCGCTAGTAGACAACACTTCTTCATTGTCAGAAGACGAAACTACCGGTGAACTTCACCGTCGTCATCACATGACAGAAGACGGTTACTATCGCGGTCGCAAAATCCTTTAATCCCAGTCGCGTTTGTCGCAAAGCTTGACTGAGATAATCATAGCGATTGATTGTATGGGGGGCGATTTCGGCCCCTCAGTTACAATTCCTGCAGTAAAAAAGGCGCTTAAAGCCTACCCCAACGTTGCATTCCAACTATTTGGTGATGAAGCGACGATTAATTCCTATCTTAAACTTCACCGATTTAATAAACACGATCGAATCAGGGTTTTTGCATCGAGCGACGATGTTACGATGGATGATAACCCGATTATCGCACTCAAAAACAAGAAAAACTCCTCTATGCGACTAGCACTGGAGGCAGTAAGAGATGGGCAAGCGCATGCCTGCGTCAGTGCAGGGAATACCGGCGCGCTCATGGCGATTTCTCGGTTTGTCCTTAAAATGCTTCCGGGAATCGACCGGCCAGCGATTATTTCGGCAATTCCGACATTAATTAATGAGCATGTATTTTTGCTTGATCTAGGGGCGAACGTGTCCTGCGATGAAAGGCGCCTTACTCAGTTCGCCATAATGGGCAACGAGTTAGTAAAATGTTTAGATGACAATCCGTCACCGAAAGTGGCTTTGCTCAATGTGGGAGAAGAAGAAAATAAAGGCTCTGAAAAGCTTCAACGCGCAGCGGAAATGATCAACTCCCTTGAATCGATTGATTACGCGGGCTTTGTTGAGGGTAACCAGATTTTTAGCGGCGAATACCAAGTTATTGTGACTGACGGCTTTACCGGCAACAACGTTTTAAAAGCCTCAGAAGGACTAACGCGATATTTAAGTCATAAGATTAAGGCTGCATTTGAACGCAATTGGTGGACTCGGTTTACTGGGCTTCTCGCAAAACCCGTCATCAGAACTTTTAAACACGAAGTCAACCCGGAAAAATACAACGGCGCCTGCCTGGTCGGCCTCAGAGGTATCGTAATAAAAAGTCACGGTGCGGCGAACGTATTCGCAACATTCTGTGCAATCGAAGAAGCAATCGTTCAGTCGAAACAAAAATTACCTCATAAAATTCGAGAAAAGCTTGAACAAGCTGCAGCGACGCTCGACCATTAGTTTCTTGTTCTAAAATATTAATAAAATATCTATCTGCTCGGAGTGGTTTATTCAATAAAAAGGCCTATAATGCCTGCCAACTTTTTAAAAGCATAATAAATAGTTAGGATTTTCGAATGTCTGATATTAAAACTGCGTTTGTTTTCCC
Source organism: Aliikangiella marina (assembly GCF_007004765.1). GTDB lineage: Bacteria > Pseudomonadota > Gammaproteobacteria > Enterobacterales > Kangiellaceae > Aliikangiella > Aliikangiella marina. The sequence goes on along the minus strand of NZ_VIKR01000001.1, from coordinate 1,446,081 downwards.
GGGACAAGGCTCGCAATCAGTAGCAATGATGGCTGATTTTGTAGAAGAATCAATAGTAACCGATACCTTTCAAGAAGCCTCAGATGCGCTTGGCTATGATATGTGGAAGTTAGTCGCCGAAGGTCCAGCGGAATCATTGAATGAAACTCAACGTACCCAACCCGCATTACTAACCGCAAGTACAGCACTATGGCGCCTCTGGGAACAGCAGGGTCATGCAAAGCCGTTGTTGTTAGCCGGACACAGCTTGGGTGAGTATTCAGCGTTAGTCGCGGCAGGCGCATTAAATTTTTCTGACGGTGTTAAACTAGTGGAGCAACGCGGCCATTTTATGCAGCAAGCCGTACCGGCTGGAACCGGGAAAATGGCGGCGATCATTGGCTTGGCCGATGAGCTGATAGCTGAGGCCTGTCAAGAAGCCGCCGGTTCAGAAGTGGTTTCTCCGGTGAACTTCAATTCTCCCGGACAAGTCGTTATTGCGGGCAACGCTGAAGCCGTTGAGCGAGCAATGGTGGCCTGCAAAGATAAAGGGGCAAAACGGGCACTACCTTTGCCGGTGAGCGTTCCTTCGCATTGCTCATTGATGAAGCCTGCGGCGGAGAAGCTTGCAGACTCGTTAGCCAATATTGAAATTGCTACGCCCTTGATTCCAGTCGTTAATAACGTTGATGTCGCGGTGTGTGAGTCAGCAGACGATATTAAAGACGCATTAATTCGTCAGTTGTATTGTCCTGTGCGTTGGACAGAATCGGTTATCTACTTGGCCAATCAAGGTATAAACCAATTAATGGAATGCGGTCCAGGTAATGTTTTAAGTGGCTTGGCGAGAAGAATTGATCGCAGCTTAACTGCACAGCAATTATCAAAGAAAGATACATTTAATCAATAAGTTATAAAACATATTACATTATTTACTTTAAGTTAAGATTAGACTTTTGGAGAACAAAATGAGTGACGCTAAGTTAGCATTGGTAACTGGAGCATCTAGGGGTATTGGAAAAGCGATCGCCGCGTCGCTCGGCAAATCAGGGTTTATTGTTGCGGGAACCGCAACTTCTGATGCCGGTGCACAGGGAATTACAGAAGCTTTCAAAGAAATTGGAATTGAAGGGCAGGGCTTTGTGGTTAACGTCTCCAGTGCCGAGTCTATTGATGAGTTGTTAGCGGCTTTAAAAGAGACCTATGGCAAGACCCCCGAAGTTTTAGTAAACAACGCCGGTATCACTCGCGATAACTTATTGATGAGAATGAAAGACGATGAATGGGATAGCATCTTACAAACCAATTTAACCTCTATTTTCAGGCTCTCCAAAGCGTGTTTGAGGGGGATGATGAAAGCCAAGTGGGGAAGAATCATTAACATTGGCTCCGTTGTTGGAACGACGGGAAATCCTGGCCAAACCAATTATTCAGCGGCCAAGGCTGCGGTCATTGGATTTAGTAAATCGCTTGCAAAAGAAGTCGGTACTCGAGGAATTACTGTGAATGTGGTTGCGCCGGGATTTATTGCGACGGATATGACAGATGCCCTCGATGACACTCAAAAAGAAGCACTTTTTAAAGAGATTCCACTTGCTAGACTTGGCAGCCCTGAAGATATTGCAGAAACCGTTAATTTTCTGGCGTCACAAGGCGCAAATTATATCACTGGCGAGACGATTCACGTTAACGGCGGAATGTATATGGGGTAAAAATTAATCGCTGGTAGCCGATAACCAGCGGTTATTTACAAGGATAAGTTCTTTATTTTTTAATCATTTTTGTGTTTAATATGGCTTCGCCGAATAGTGGGCGTACGAGGGTTAGATTTTACTGGCTACTTTGTGGTCAGACCATGGGAAAACAATAGCTTGTCACTTGCAAATTTCCTTAAAATCAATAAACTACACGCCTCAGCGTTTGCTGGATTAATTTTTAGAGGAAAAAAAACACCATGAGCACTATTGAAGACCGCGTTAAGAAGATCGTTGTCGAGCAGTTAGGCGTTTCTGAAGACACAGTTACACTAGAAGCATCTTTTGTTGACGATCTTGGAGCAGACTCACTAGATACAGTTGAGTTGGTCATGCTATTAGAAGAAGAATTCGATACTGAAATTCCTGATGACGAAGCTGAAAAAATCAACACTGTACAAGCTGCAGTTGATTACATTAAAGCGAACGTAGAAGGCGCGTAATCAGGTTACTGATTGCAAGTATTCAAAAAAAAGCTGCGATAGTTCCACTATCGCAGCTTTTTTTATTGTTAAGATCTCGTTAATCTTGAACTAAACCGCATATTTTTGGACTATTGAGTCGATATCTGTTGTTAATTTCTAGGAATTGAATAATGAAAAATAGGGTCGTTGTAACTGGGCTTGGAATGCTATCGCCAGTCGGCAATTCAGTGGAAGCGTCTTGGGCTGCTATCTTGGCAGGTAAGAGTGGTGTAGCTCCGATAGATGCTTTTGATACTGAAGCCCTGACCACTAAATTTTCAGCCAGTGTTAAAGGATTCGATGTTGAGTCGGTGATGCCGAAAAAAGAAGCTCGAAAATTCGATGCGTTTATCCAATATGGCATTGCTGCCTCAGTCGAAGCCATTAACGACTCAGGTATCGAAGTTACCGAAGAAAATTCCCATCGAATTGGCGTTTGTATTGCGTCTGGTTTGGGCGGAATGGAAACAATTGAAGCAAACCATCAGGCATTACTCAATCGAGGACCACGCAGAGTCTCACCTTTCTTAATACCGGGTTCGATTATTAACATGGTCGCTGGTCAGTTATCCATCATGTACGGGTTACGGGGGCCTAATATTTCCATCGTCACCGCTTGTACGACGGGAGTGCACAATATCGGTCATGCCGCACGAATGATCGCTTATGGCGATGCCGATGCGATGATAGCCGGTGGCTCGGAAATGGCAACGACCCCGCTGGTTATTTCGGGTTTTAATTCTGCAAAAGCACTGTCGACTCGAAATGATGATCCGACTGCAGCAAGTCGCCCTTGGGACAAAGACAGGGATGGTTTCGTGCTTGGCGACGGTGCGGGTGTTGTGGTTTTAGAGTCTCTAGAAAGTGCTCAGGCGCGCGGCGCTAAGATCTATGCGGAATTAACCGGTTTTGGGATGAGTGGTGATGCTTATCATATGACATCGCCACCAGAGGATGGCGCGGGTGCCGCATTAGCAATGCAAAATGCTGTCAATGATGCCGGTAAAAACTTGGAATCAATACACTATTTGAATGCTCATGGCACTTCTACACCGACCGGAGATATCGCCGAAACTCGAGCCGTTAAAAATTTATTTGGTCAATTTGCCAAAGACATTCGCGTCAGTTCCACAAAATCGATGACAGGCCATTTGCTCGGCGCGGCCGGAAGTGTCGAAGCCATATTTACGATATTAGCGTTACGCGACCAAGTCGCACCGCCCACCATTAACCTTGATAATCCAGATGACGAGTGCGACCTTAATTATGTTCCGCACACGGCGCAAGAGGCCAAAATAGAAAACGCACTGTGTAATTCATTTGGCTTTGGTGGTACGAATGGTTCTTTGCTATTTTCTGAATTTAACGGTTAAAGATTGGCTTTGTTTTTCGAACTAATAGACTTTCGTCATTCTCATCATCAGTCAGAAAATCGACCAATCAACACGCAGTGGGCACGAGACTCACTGTTTGGCGATGGCTTTTTTACCACCGGGGTCATTGAAAACCATCAGCTATTGAACAGTGAGTATCATTTCGACCGTCTAGAGTCAGGGGCTCGCTCGCTACTTTTTGAAAATTTTGACCTCGAACAAATAAAAAACACGCTCAAAGAATCGTTAAAGACGATCGATAAGGGAATTCTCCGTTTGTCTGTAACACGCTCTCAAGCTGAAAGAGGTTACGCGGTCTCAAAGCAGACACAAATTAGCGTTAAATTAGTCGTCACGCCTTGGACGTCACCATTAAAGCAAGATTGCATGGCTTTTTTCGCTGATACGCCCGTATCAGTCAATCCGCGCCTCGCAGGGATAAAACACTTAAACCGGCTTGATAATGTCTTGGCAGCAAACGAATGTCTTCAAGAAAATAGTGAATCGATAATGTGTATTGATGAGCAAGTTGTTTGTGGCAGTCGAAGTAATTTATTTTGTTTGATTAACAATATCTGGAAAACACCTGAACTCGACCTCGCTGGAATTGAAGGAATTACCCGAGCCAGAATCATCGAGTCGATGAAAAAACAAGACGTTCAGTTTGCGGTGACTCGAGTATCTCAATCTGACTTACTGAATAGCCAAGCCGCATTTGTGTGTAATAGTCTGTTGGGTATTTGGCCAATCAGCCAGATTGAAGACAAAAAGCTTGATGCCAATTTAGCTCGCCATTTACAATCACAGCTAGACTTTACTCGTTAGTTATCGGTATGCAGCTTCAAGGAATATTTTCAATTCGATTTATTTTAGGTGGTTTGATTTTTATCGGCTTTATCGTATTTTATTGGCAAAGTTTGTCGTTCGAACGATTTGTCGATACACCGATAAACTGGCCGGATAAAAACCAAGCGTTAGTTGTCGAAAAAGGTAATGGCCTTAACAAACTCGCAAGTCAATGGTACCAACAGGACGTCATCACGAGTGAATTTTATCTGAAGCTTTTTGCTTATTTAAATCCCGAATTTAAGCAAGTTAAGGTGGGTGAATACCAGATAGAAAATGGTGAAACGCCACGAACATTGTTAACCAAACTCAAGGAAGGTAAAGTTATTCAATATGCCTTTACTATCGTTGAAGGCACTAACAAGTGGCAGCTAATTGACTTGTTGAAAGAAGAGCCTAACTTAATCTTTGACCTAGCAGAGGATAGCGCGGAACAAATAAAACAGCTCAATTTGGATTGGTCAAATATTGAAGGGTGGTTTTATCCAGACACTTACTACTTTTCTAAAGGGACGAGTGCGCTAGAGCTCTTGAAGCGAGCCAATCAGAAAATGCGAGAAGTACTCGAGCAAGAGTGGCAAAATCGCGCTGTCGGGTTACCTTACAAAAATCCTTATGAAGCGTTAATTATGGCTTCTATTGTTGAAAAGGAAACGGGCATTCCATCGGAAAGAGATATGATTGCTGGTGTTTTTATTCGCCGACTTGAAAAACGGATGAGACTTCAGACCGATCCGACAATCATTTATGGCATTGGCCCTGACTTCAATGGCGACATTACTTTCAAAGACTTGCGAACACCTACGCCTTACAATACCTATGTCATCAAAGGCTTACCGCCTACACCTATCGCAATGCCTGGCAGAGCGGCAATCCATGCCGCACTCAATCCAGCAGATGGCTCTGCACTCTATTTCGTTGCCACGGGGAACGGCGGTCACTACTTCAGTGATACGCTGGAAGAGCACAACCGTGCGGTCAGAAAGTATCAACTGCGCAAGTAACTGAAAAAATGCTCGCTTATTCTCTATTCTCGACAGAGACAGAAGCGATAGCGTAAAATATCCCTTAAACTCATGAAGAATAATAACTATGTCAAAACAACGCGGTAAATTCATTTCGCTCGAGGGTAGCGAAGGTGTTGGAAAAACCACTAGTCTTAATTTTGTTAGAGAATATATCGAGTCTCAAGGTCATCGAGTGGTTGTAACCCGAGAGCCAGGCGGTACGCCACTGGCCGAGGATTTGCGAAACATCCTTTTGTCGAATCGCCAAGAACAGGTCGACCCAGATGCAGAACTACTGATGATGTTTGCCGCTCGCAGCCAGCATGTGAATACTCTGATTAAGCCCGCGCTCGACAATGGAGACTGGGTATTATGCGATCGGTTCACAGACGCCACTTTCGCTTATCAAGGCGGTGGTAGAGGAATTAGTGTGGACCGGATTGCTGAAATCGAACAATGGACGCTCGCGGGGTTTGAACCGGACATGACTATACTATTGGATATGTCGGTTGAAGAGGGGATGGCAAGAACTCGAAAAAGAGGTAAACCCGACCGCTTCGAAACTGAAAAACTGGACTTTTATGAAAAGATAAGAGCAGCGTATCTTCAACGGGCTCGGAAATATTCGGATAGAATTAAAGTGATAGATGCTGCGCCAGATATAGCGACGGTTCAAGCGTCGTTGAGGCTTGCCCTGCGCGAGTTTTGCTAGTTATCAAGTTGCTCAAGTGGAACAACGCTAAATTATCTGAGATTAAAATGCCGCGACTAGTGCCTTTATGCTGACTGAATATCCTTGGTTTGACAACATTAACGAGAATCTCTCTCAAGCATTGCTCAATGAGCGTATGCCGCATGCTTTAATGATTCAATCACCACCAAAGAGTGGTAAAGCCGCTTTTGCTTTCGGGTTTGCCAAATCTTTGTTGTGTTCTCAAGTAGCAGACTTATCCGGTAGTTGTGGCGAGTGTAAATCCTGCCAATTGTTTGATGCAGGCACTCACCCAGACTTTTATGGAGTTGATAAATTAGTCGACGCAAAAGGCAAACAGAAGAAGTCAATTGGCATAGAACAAGTTCGAGAGTTAACTGCTAATCTCAGGGATACCGCTCAGCTTGGCGGTTTCCGTATTGCTTTAGTTCATTCGGTCGAAGCGATGACAACGGCCTCATTTAATGCACTACTAAAAACCTTAGAGGAACCGGGTAAAGACACGATTTTAGTGTTACTGGCGAATAACCAAGCGAGTATTCCGGCAACCATTAGAAGCCGTTGCCAATTGATCAAGCCTGAATTAACCGGAGAAACTTTGATACCTTGGCTACAGAGCCAAGTAGATGCGCCTGAAATTGAAGTAAAAGATGCACTCGATACGAGTTACTGGGCGCCGCTAGCCGCATTGGAATACCTTAACGAAGAAGGCGCCTCACTGGTAAAGTCATTCTTTGATAAGCTTGACAGGGTGCTGTTAAACCAATTGACTCCGGTAGAATTTTTGGACCAAGTGGATAGTACTGGCGACTCGATAATCGATGAAGTGACTAATTATTTTTATCATGTCGAGAAGTGTCAAGCGCTCAAACTGCACCAAGACAGATACCAAAGAATTCCCCATCGGTTAATTTTTCAAATATATGCTAAGCTGTTAGAGCTAAAAAGAGCTCAACAAGCGGGAAGCAACCTGCAAACGCGTCTACAAATCGAAGTAATATTGATACAATGGTTTGAATTTGGCAAAAAATTAGTCCATTATTCAAATAGTTAAATCAGTTACTTCAAGTAATTTATCTTCGCAGAAAAAGCCAGATAGGGTATTCTTCGTTGGTTTAATACAAAAGACTCAAGTAATTTGAGACTAATAATTGCGCTAGCATTGCTGTTTTAATCGAGGTTTTATGTTAGCAACGATTTTTTAATCGAGAGAAAAGATATGTCTACACCCGGATCACCGAAACACGGAATCATGCAACTGACGATAAAAGACAAAGGCGCGCTTTATGCCGCCTATATGCCTTTTGTGCAAAATGGTGGTTTATTTATTCCGACCAACAAGCAATGCAATATCGGTGACGAAGTGTTCATGTTGTTGACCTTAATGGACGAAAAAGATCGCTTGCCGGTTGCCGGTAAAATTATTTGGATTACGCCGAAAGGAGCCCAAGGAAACAAAGCAAGAGGTATAGGCGTTCAGTTTAGTCAACAAGACAAGGGTGTCACTCGTAACAAAATCGAAACGCACTTGGCTGGTGCGCTAGAGTCTGATCGGATCACTCATACAATGTAGGTGATATGACACGCTATCAGGCTGTCAACAATTTTGATTATCCCTTTATAGCTAAATTAAATTAACTCACCCTAGCGATCGCTGTTGGTTTTTCGCTAGAATCTGCCTCTCTATAAATACGCCTTTTTGAACAAATTAACATGCTTGTCGATTCACATTGTCATTTAGACCGATTAGATTTATCTCCTTTTGATGGTTCACTCGATGCTGCGCTTCAGGCAGCGAGAGAAGTGGGCGTTAATCAGTTTCTTTGCGTGGCAATTAATGTCGATAATCAAGCCGATGTGTTAAATATTGCGAGTCAACACGAGGACGTATACGCTTCGGTCGGTATTCATCCACTCTACACAAAAGGGCAACAAGTTGACAAAACTTATTTGGTCGAACAAGCGCAACACGAAAAAATCGTCGCAATAGGAGAAACCGGTTTAGACTATTACTACGCGCAAGAGAGCAAAGAAGAGCAACTCGCTTTATTTGAAACTCATGTTATTGCAGCGGTTGAGTCACAAAAGCCACTGATTATTCACACCCGTGATGCTCGCGAAGACACACTTAAAATTCTAGCTGACAACCAAGCAGATAAAGTCGGCGGCGTCTTACATTGTTTTACAGAGTCTCTTGAGATGGCTTTAGCCGCAATTGAGATGGGTTTTTATATTTCGTTTTCGGGAATCGTAACTTTCCGCAATGCTGCAGAATTAAGGGAAGTTGCTAAGGTCTTGCCTTCGGATAAAATATTAGTTGAGACTGATAGTCCTTATCTCACACCAGTACCTTTTAGAGGCAAACCGAATTCGCCTCGACACGTACTTGATGTGGCCAAATGTATTGCCGAAATTCGAGACGTAAGCTTACAAACAATTGCCCAACAAACAACGGATAATTTTGCTCAGTTATTCCTTAAGTAAGCCGTTAAATATCTCAAATATTCATTAATTTATTTGTTTTACGTCAATGTGTTTGTGTTTGTAACGCATATACTAAAATTGTGCCCAGAGGTTAATCGAGACGATTATTGAGCACCTTAGTCGATATTTGTTAATTGATATTAATTAAAAAAGACGAGGTATACGCGATGGAATCAATCAATAAAATCTTGGTTGTGATGGATCCAAACCGAGAAGACCAACCAGCGCTAGAAAAAGCGCTCTATTTATCTAAAGTCTACGATGCGAGTGTCGAACTGCTTTTAGTGGTCTACAATCGCGGTTTATTAACCAATCTATTTTTTAACTCGGATGAGTTAGAGGCTGCCAAGCAAGGATATATCAACTCCCAAAGACGCTGGGTAGAGAGCTTTCTATCTGATACTGATGACGCAAGCATCAAACGGACCGTTAATGTTGTTTGGCACAAACCGCTGTATGAAGCGGTGATAGAACAAGCAACAGCGATTGAAGCTGATCTCGTTATAAAATCAACCCATCACCATCCTACAATTAATAAAGTATTATTTACACCTAACGATTGGCAATTGATGAAGTCTTGCCCTGTGCCGCTAATATTAGCCAAGTCGCGCAATAAACAAGAATACAAAAACATTATGTGTGGCATTGACCCATCTCACGACCACCAAAAGCCAGAAACACTGGATGCGCAAATCATTAAGACCGGACAGACACTGGCTGCCAAGCTCGGTGGACAAAACCGAGTCTGTCATTGTTACTCGCCAATTGAGTATCAATTATGGAGCGATATTGGCATGGGAATGGGAGTTGGTATGGGGCCGTCTGATTTTACAATGGGCGAAAATAACTACACCGATTATGTCAATGAATTAAAGCAGGGATTACAAGATCAGTTCGATGCTGTGGTTAATCCATTTAATTTTGAGAAAGCGCAACTCCATTTAGTCGAAGGTTATCCAGAACAGTTGCTGCCGGACCTCGTCGATGAATTTAATATCGATCTTTTGGTCTTGGGGACTGTTTATCATTCTGGCTTGGTCGGCAGTACTGCAGAAAAGATTCTTGATACGGTTAACTGTGACATCTTATCGGTGAATGTACCAAAGTCCGAATAATTCGTATCGGTGCGCTTTCACTAAATATAAAAAGTTACATCGCGTATTGCCCGGTTTTTGCCGGGATTTTTTTGTCGCTAAATAAAAAAATCCCAGGCTCTTTCGCAGATAACCTGGGGTAGGGGAAGTAGAAGAAGAAGCTAAGATTCTTCACAATTGAATAAAAATTAAACAACGCTCTTGCTATATATAAACTTAGTCCAAACACTTTGAATTGCCAGTTTTTAGAAATTATTTTGAGAACAGTTTGGACTCTAAAAGATACTTTTGACGCTTTTTAGTTATAAATTAGAGAACATCTGGGGTCTAGAGTAACTACTTGAAAAGAAAGGGCTAATAATCGGCGGCTTAATTATGGTACAAGTCAAAATCTTTATCACCATGCCCAACGACGCCATCCTTATTCCACGGCAAGTCTCGGTAGGGACTGTGACTTGACTGCCCCATAAAAGGGAACTTCTTGATATCGAAATATGGCGAGTAATCAAAGTCTGCAGGGGTATACAAGCGTGTATTCCTAGGAATTAACTCAATGCCCAATTTTCCGACTTGGCGAAACAGCGGTAAAATTGGGTATTGCACAGAATAAAACGCTTCTGCGATTAGCGAAGAGCAAACCGTTTTGGTGACGACATCTGGGTTGCGTGTAAATAGGCTAGAGCGCCACTTCCGCGGCAATATTCTCCAAGGAAATATGAACCTGGCGAGATCAAATAACTGACGGATGTTGTAACCGACACCCAACTTGCCGATAGCGTAATTTACCACATTCTGTGCATCTGCAGCCGATAAAGTCGAAGGTCGGCAAATTCTTAAATTGTCTTTTTGATAATCTTCTAATGGAGTGACAATCATTCCTTTACCAAGTATCCCCTCAATAAGTAATTGTTGATTAGGCTCGGCATTAAAGTGTGTGGTTAATTTATCACGAAACTCTTGGCTTTGAATGTCGTGCAATCTACCGATGTATAGCGCCGAGTGGGTCCAGCGGCTTTGGGTAATGATTCGGATAACATCTGAAACCCGCGTTCTGCCCTCGACTAAAACAACGTCGCCTGGGCGCACGGCGTAGCTGAGCTTTTCAAAATCACAGATCGGAAATCTCGCCGGCGGCGTTTCTTGATTTAACCATTTTTCAATACGGCTTTTTAGCGACATGTTACTTCGATATTTAACCTAATGTTAACTCATAAGACCACCGAGTGGCGGCGAAATAGTAATTATAAATCAGTCGCTTATATTATAAGCTTATTTATTTTTAGGTATAGTTGATATTGCTCAATATTACAACTAGATACCGTTTGAGATTTTGGCTAGACTAGGCCCAGTTTTTTACCCTTCAACGATAATACGGCGAAAATTATGACACTGGAAATTTGGGACGACTTATTTTTACTTGATGAGCAATTGACAGAAGACGAGCGAATGATTCGCGACATGGCACGCAATTATTGCCAAGAAAAACTTCAAACTCGCGTGCAAAAAGCTCACCGAGACGAAGAGTTTGATGTCAATATCATGCGTGAAATGGGTGAATTAGGTTTATTAGGCTCAACCATTCAAGGATATGGTTGTGCCGGTGTCAGTTACGTCGCTTATGGTCTGGTCGCTCGAGAGGTGGAACGAGTCGATAGTGGTTATCGGTCCGCGTTGAGTGTTCAGTCAAGTTTGGTTATGCATCCCATAAACGCTTATGGTTCTGAAGCCCAAAAAGAAAAATATCTTCCGAAACTGGCGACCGGTGAGTGGATAGGGTGTTTTGGTTTGACCGAGCCTGACAGCGGATCTGACCCCGCATCAATGAAAACACGCGCCAAAAAAGTTGATGGAGGCTATTCGATTTCAGGCAGCAAGATGTGGATAACCAATTCACCCGTGGCAGATGTGTTTGTTGTTTGGGCAAAGAATGAAGAAGATAGAATTTGTGGGTTTGTGCTCGAGAAAGGCATGCAGGGGCTGAGTGCACCAAAGATCGAGGGTAAATTCTCCTTGAGAGCATCGATTACTGGTGAAATTGTCATGGATGAAGTCTTTGTTCCAGAAGAAAATATGTTTCCTGACATTCGCGGACTTGGTGGCCCTTTCGGTTGTTTGAACATGGCACGATACGGCATCGCTTGGGGAGCTATGGGGGCTGCAGAATTCTGTTGGCACGCTGCCAGAGAATACGGCCTAAACCGCAGTCAATTTGGTCGACCACTTGCGGCTAACCAGCTCTATCAAAAGAAATTAGCTGACATGCAAACAGAAATTACTTTAGGCTTACAAGGGGCACTGAGAGTGGGTCAGTTAATCGATGCCAAGCAGTTCAAGCCAGAGATGATTTCGCTAGTCAAACGCAACTCGTGTGGTAAAGCGCTCGAAATCGCTCGTACGGCTCGCGATATGCATGGTGGGAATGGTATTAGTGACGAGTTCCATGTCATCAGGCATATGATTAATTTGGAGGCTGTGAATACTTATGAAGGCACTCATGACATTCATGCTCTGATTTTGGGCCGTGCGCAAACAGGAATCCAAGCGTTCAGCTAATTCTTGCTCCTCCTATCGAAATTCTTTTCGCGTCAATAAAGCCGCATTCATATGCGGCTTTATTATAAAAATCCTCATAAAACACAACGAATTACACATAATTTTACAATGCACACAATTATTCTAAGGGTTTAACTTGAGTTTTTGTGCGATAGAGGTTATTTATTTAATAAGTAAACGGTCAAAAGGATTTCCTGACTGAGTCTTATAAGCGAAAGCCGCTTGGGTTTGCGTCTAACTTGCGTGCTCGCTGTCAGCCTAAATAATATAAACTTTGGCAGCCGCTTGTGGTCTTATTCTGGTAAGTAGAACGTTTATTTCGTTAGCCTGTATCCGAAAGTAGTCTTATCTGCTTGTTTTGAGAGTGTAAGGAACCTGTATTAATGCCTTCAATTAAATCGCTTGTCACCTCTAGTGTTTTCGCCCTAAGCCTGTCCAGTACGCTAATCGCCTTTGCTAATACCGACTCTGTCGACGTAGCGAGCGTTGAAGCACCGAGAATGTTGGATTTATCGCCGAGTCCTACCCACCATCAAGCCAGCCGTTATATTGCAAAGTTTATCAATGACTATCATTACGCCAAACCACGTTTAGACAATGAGCAGTCAGTGGAAATACTTGATGAATTTATCGAGATGCTCGATGGCAACAAATCCTATTTCTTGGCCGAAGATATCAAAGAGTTTCAGCAGTATCGCTATAATATGGATAACTCGATTTTAACGGGTTGGTTGAAGCCTTCCTTCCATATCTATAGTGTTTTTCAAAAACGTTGGACCGAGCGCAACAATTTTGCCTTATCTCAACTGAAAGGCGAGATGGATTTCACAACTAAAGAAATCTATCAATATGACCGAGAAGAGAGTAATTGGGCAGTGTCCTCGGCGGAATTAGACGAGTTTTGGCGTAAGAAGGTCAAAAGCGATGCACTCAACTTAGTACTCGCTGATAAGACATTGGATGAAGCTAAAGAAATTTTAGAAAAACGTTACAAAGCAGCAATGCGCAGAGTCGCGCAAATCAACAGCGAAGATGTCTTCAGCTACTTTATGAATGCCTACGCAAATACCGTTGATCCTCACACCTCTTATTTATCGCCTCGAAACGCAGAGAATTTCAGCATCGATATGAAGCTATCGCTCGAAGGTATCGGTGCGGTTCTTCAGTCTGATGATGTTTACACTAAGATCAACCGCATCGTTACCGGCGGGCCGGCAGACAAGTCTGGCTCGGTCAATGTCGATGACAAAGTGATCGCGGTAGGCCAAGGTAGTGAACCAATGGTTGATGTCGTTGGCTGGCGATTGGACGATGTTGTCGACCTTATCCGGGGCGACGCCGGTAGCATTGTTCGCTTAAAAATAGAACCTGCGAACAACAGTGTCAAAGGTAAAACCAAGATTGTCGAAATTGTCCGAGAGAAAGTGAAGCTTGAAGATCAAGCGGCTAAATCAGAGGTTATCGATATCGACTCTGGTGGAAAACAATTCCGCGTTGGTGTCATCGATCTACCAAAGTTTTATCTTGATTTCAGAGCACGAAGCGAAGGACAAAAAGATTACAGAAGCACGACTCGCGATGTCAGAAATTTAATCGAGGAAATGCAACAAGATAAATCGCTCGATGGCTTGATTATTGATTTAAGACGCAATGGCGGTGGCGCGCTAGAAGAGGCGACTTCGTTAACGGGTCTGTTTATTGATACCGGTCCAGTGGTTCAAGATCGCAGCAGTCGTGGTAATCTTGAGATATTGTCAGATGACCAACGAGGAACCGCATGGGACGGTCCGCTAGCGGTTTTAGTAAATGGCTCAAGTGCTTCAGCCTCAGAAATATTTGCTGGAGCGATCCAAGATTACGGTAGAGGATTAATTATCGGTGAGCAGACTTTCGGCAAAGGAACTGTGCAGCGGATTCTTGATCTCAATGACTGGTTCCGTTCTGAGAGTAATGTGTATGGTGCGATAAAGATTACCATCAACAAGTTTTACCGCATCACGGGTGAAAGCACTCAAATGAAAGGTGTGATACCGGATATCAGCTTCCCGGACCCATTTTCAAGAGAAGATTTCGGTGAGAATAGCTATGATTCTGCGCTACCTTGGGATGTTATTGCGCCGGTTAACTTCAAGCCGGTTGATAACTTGGGTGAATTTATTCCTGTCTTAAAAGAAAAGCATTCTGAAAGAATCAAAACCGATCGAGAGTTCGGCTACTTAATTAAGGATATTGAGGAACTCAACAAGCAACGTGCTGAAAAGTCGGTCAGTCTTAATCTCGCGGAACGTAAAGCGAATCTTAAAAAAGACAAGCAGAAACAGCTAGACCGTGAAAACGAGCGTCGTATTGCTACGGGCAAGAAGCCGATTCTTCAGATTGATGAAAACACCGAGTTGACAGAAACCGATGACAGCAAGCTCGTTGAAACGGCTAATATACTCGTGGATTTTATCGCATTAAAGAGCGGTGGCAAGCTCGCGGAGGTCACTAAAAAAGCGAATTAATATTCAAGGAAAACACTTTTGAATAACCTAAAAGAGGCGTTAAGCCTCTTTTTTTGTTTTTGGTCAATATTTCAGCTAATTGGTTACCGTTACAATAGGACACGGTTACAACACGATATTGTTAGATTAAACAACACTGCAAAAGAAACTCACATCGTTAGTTTTATAACCCGCTCTAAAACGCGCATATTGAGAAGGAAAACCGATTATGGAATCGAGTGATGCTTATAAACCCGACCAAATAGCCAAAATAGCCGAAACTGTCGGAGTCACCAAAGCTAATAGCGCGTTTCTCAAATTAATCACCCTTGGGATCTTAGCGGGTGCATTCATTGCATTTGGTGCGATGTTTTATACTCAAACTATTACCGGCAGCGAGTTTGGTTATGGACCGACTAAACTACTCGGGGGCGTTACATTTAGTCTTGGTCTGATTTTAGTTGTTGTTGCAGGTGCAGAATTGTTCACTGGCAACAACTTAATAGTTATTGCTTGGGCTGATAAGAAAGTAACCACTCAACAGTTACTCAGAAATTGGCTAATCGTTTATGTGGGGAATTTTATCGGCGCAGCAATGACCGCGTTGTTGGTTGATTTGTCCGGTATTTTAGCCAGCAATCAGGGCGCAGTTGGCCAAACCGCAATAAATATTGCCTTGGCAAAAACGTCGTTAGAGCCGTTGCAAGCTTTTGTCAGGGGAATATTGTGTAACGCGCTGGTCTGTTTAGCCGTTTGGTTATGTTTTTCTGCAAGGAGGGTCGCCGGGAAAATTCTGGCGATAATATTTCCAATCTCAGCATTCGTCGCTTTAGGCTTTGAACACTCTGTTGCCAATATGTACTTTATCCCTTTAGCAATGATGCAATCCGAAATTCAGATTACACTTTTTGATTTATTGGCTAACCTAACCTGGGTTACTCTGGGGAATGTGGTTGGTGGTAGCGTTTTTGTGGCGTTAGTGTATTGGTTGTGTTACTTGCGAGATGATTAGATGAGTTTTTGGATCTACAACGTTGGTATGGGGGTGCCCATCTCAGAAAAGCGAATATACCAACTGGATAAAGCAGTACCATTGGAGGAGCTATCAAAATCCGCGAGAGTTCATAGACCTAATCGCGATCGAAACTCTCGTCAAAATGCTGATAGCTCGGACAACAAAAGCGTTACCAGTAACAACGCTCAAAAAGAACACGAGCGCGCAACAACTCAGGAAAATATAGAAGCGGAAGAACCGAGTGCCAATCGCTCAGCTATAAGCTCAGCAGCAGATAGCAGAATAATATCTGCACACCAAAACCCGTACAGTGACAAGGACGGGCAAAAAAGAATTTATCTAGCCGAGCAGCTGATGACTCCAAAAGTGGTTTCACTGCGAGAAACAATGAGCCTGAGGGAAGTTTGGGCTAGTTTTAGACGGTTTCGTTATCGACATTTTACAGTAGTTAATGAGCGCAAGCAGTTGGTTGGAATTGTCGCCGACAGAGATATTCTTAACTTATTTAGTGACCATCAATTTAGTTTAACAACGACTCAACTGAGCCAGCCAGTAGCAACCATAATGACTAATCACGTGTTAACCGCAAGTAAGAAAACATTAATAAAAGAAATTTGTAATGTGATGTTTAAGCAACGTATTGGCGCTATGCCGATCACTTCGAGCGAAGGGGGCGTATCAGGTATAATCACCCGAAGCGATATTTTACGCTCAATGATTAAAGATGGCCCCCTCGATTTGTGGCTATAAATTGATTTAAAGGGATGCTATGTGGAGTTAAATTGGGGACTCAAATAGCCGACTTTGGTTCTAATTCAGGGAAAACCACTCTCATCGCATCGTAAAACACATCTAGCTCGGCATTACTGACACCATCTAGACTCATCATATGAATAAGTTTTTGCATGAATGCCATTTTTAAATGAGGGTTTTTGACCAAGTGAGCATTAATGGTCTGTAGGTCATTATGAAAATCAGAATTTAGCGACTCAACGTAATGATAAAGTTGGCCAATCTGCTCATCATTAAGTTCGAATTCCTCGCGCATAATTTCGCAAAAGGTTTCCTTCTCACGAGAACTTTCCATCTTGTCGATGCTAATGATGTGGTAGAGCAGATGGGCTAATGCGACATGGATTTCTTCTTCGTCTCGGTGATCGAATAGCTTTTGTGGCTGATTTGATTGTTTGAGCCACGATTTAAATGCTTCGAACATAATAACTCCAATAAATCATTTTTGCTTATGGTATCGGTAAATAGCGCAGAATATTTTGATGGCCGTCAATAATTAATGTTTAATTTCATCGGTGATCGAATTGCAGGTTATAACCGCTCAGTTTTTAGTCCGGTAATTTATCTAAACTGAACCCCTTTACATTTTAGTTTCATATTCAATGAAAAGTGGTTGAAATCCTTGTAAATTCTCATCTCGATGATCTATGATCGAGAGACAGTCATTGAGAGTAAACCAAACAATTTTTAGGGAAACGATATTTTTGGTTAAAGTAAAATGTATTATTTTAAATTACGTAATATTACGTTAAAAAACCAAATGCTGCGATTTACTGGTAAAACCTAAACATTGTTACAATTTCAAAACTGCTGAGAAGGTTTTTCGAGGCAACGGCTCATTGTTAAACGTTTACCAGAGACGATTAACTGGCAACTAAAGGAAACGGGCTCGACAGCTAAACAATAACAGTCGAGACAATTTACAAAGGATAGTTATCACATGGCAAGGATCGGTGTAACCTTAGAAGATGTTTCGGATGCAGCAGCAAGACTACTGCTTGACGGAAAGAGTCCGACTGTTGCACTCGTGCGCGAATATTTGGGTACGGGAAGCAACACCACCATATCAAGACATCTAAAATCTTGGCGGGCAAATAATCACAAGCGCTCTAAAAACCTACTATCTGACAAGATGCCCGAAAAGCTAATCCCAACTTTTGAGTCTCTGTGGAATACTGCTTTGAGTGAAGCCGAAACGAGTTTCCGTGAACGCCAGGAAGAATGGCAAAAGTCTCAACAAGCCTTACAATCTATGACGGATGATTTTGAGACCGAATTGAATTTTGCCTTAAAGGCTAACGATGACTTAAAACAAGAAGTCGATCAGCTTCGGCGTTTAAGAAAACAAGGAAGCGCAGAGCTCGCGAATTTATCAGCGGAGTATGAAGAACTTAAATCCGACTACCGTCAATACAAGCTAGCAATGACAAAGAAAATAAAGGCACTAAAGGCTGAAATTGAGCGGCTCAAATAAAGCGACTTAAATAAAACGACTTAAATTTCAGCGGTAATTAGTCGCTAGTATGTAATTCAACCTTCAGCGCTTCAAGAAAGGGGAACAACACTGGTATACCGAGTTTTAAGACGCGATGTTTTTATGGCTACCGTCACACAGCGGCAGGTTATTGCTCCTGCCGCATCCGCATAGTGACAATTTGCCAAAGAACTGTTGCTTAGCACCGTCATTTTTCTGAACGTCAATTTGCTCAGCGCTTACTACAATAGGCCCACTCGGCTTTTGAAAAATTGAGACGGAAGATTGAATGGGCTTATCTTTATCGGTATTCATTGTTGCAACTAGTTGGAATAGATTTGTGACTCAATCGCACTCATTCTTTGGGCGAGACTTTCTCTATCCGAATCACTTAAATTGACGTGTCCGAGTTTTCGACCATTGCGCGGCGTCTTGTCGTATAAAAATACTTCGCCTTCGACATGATCGACCTTAGGCTGTTGAGTTCCCATGCCGAGAATATTGACCATCCCGCTATAATCGTTCACTTCAGTGTCGCCTAACTCCATATCGAGAATCGCTCTAATGTGATTTTCAAATTGACTAGTAATCGTATTGTTTTGCGTCCAATGTCCACTGTTGTGAACTCTTGGCGCCATTTCATTAACCGTAAAACCGTCCTTTGTAACGAACATTTCGATTGCTAGTACACCGACATATTGCCATGACTCCATAAGCCGCTTCATGTTGGCTTGCATTTCGTCAATTTTGGTAGAATCGAGCAATTCGTAAGGGGCGATAGAGCGTTTCAGGATCCCACCTTCATGGTGGTTCTCAGTGATAGGGTAAAACTTCACTTCGCCGGAAACCGATCTTGCGCCAATCAACGAGACTTCGTGAGTGAAATTAATCTTGGGTTCTGCGAGCCAGTTTTCTGGCTTCTCGGTTTTTACGAGCTCGGCGAGTTCATCCGCAGATTGAAGATGCCATTGGTTTTTGCCGTCATAGCCATCTTCAAAAGATTTCACGATTAAGGGGTAACCAAACATCTCAGCGGCTTTATGAAGAGAAGCTTCATCCGATATGGGGTGCCAAGGTGTTGCAGGGATATCGAGCGATGTCAGTGCCATTTTTTCTTTCAGTCTGTGCTGGCAGGCTGCAACCGCTTCTGGAGGCGGGCAAACATTGCATAGTTTTTGTAATTCTATCAGCAACTTAACATCAATGCTTTCTCGTTCAACGGTGAGCGCATCGGGAGTTCCTGTCTCGGCTAATAATGCCTCTGCAGACATCGAATCTTGCCACTGCACAATCTTACCAAGCCCATTAACACAGTCAGTAGACTCGTCGCCCATTGCGACAAAAGTGAAATCAACACCTAGCTTTTTGCCTTCTCTAGCCATTAACCGAGAGAGTTGCCCGCAGCCAAGAATAACAACATGCATTATTCAACCTCCACCGGTACGCTGTCGGTTTGGTCCTTACGCCAACGTTTAATTCTCTCGCAGAGTAACTCATCTGAAATTGATAGCATTTGAGCCGCCATCAAGCCAGCATTTGCGCCACCGGCTTCTCCAATAGCTTGGGTTGCTACCGCAACACCTTTAGGCATTTGGACAATCGATAATAAACTATCTAAGCCACTTAATGCTGAACTCTTTACCGGAACGGCAACCACAGGAATATGGGTCATTGCAGCACACATACCGGGCAGATGAGCAGCGCCACCGGCGCCAGCAATGATGACTTTTATACCGCGATCGTCAGCGGATTTTGCAAATTCAGACAATCTATCTGGTGTACGATGGGCAGAAACAACTTGCGTCTCATAGCTGATTTCAAGGGCCTCAAGCATTTCAGCCGCTTTTTTCATGGTCGGCCAATCAGAGCGTGATCCCATGATAATGCTGACAACGGGAGCATTGTTCATTTAGGTTCCTTATTGAATTAGAAGCTTTTAGATTAGGCTATTTTACTAAGCCAGTGAGCAAACAGCCAGTATACAGGCATACCAGCTAGAATGTTAAATGGAAATGTAATGCCGAGGGAAGTTGTCATACCAAAAGAATGATTTGCGTCAGGTAATAATGTCCTCATCGCAATAGGAACGGCGATATACGATGCACTGGCGCTCAGCACGATGGTTAAAAAGATACCGCCGACTGAAAAGCCCAGAAGATAACCAAAGACACCGCCGACCAAACCATTAATCACAGGAGTTAATGTGCCAAAGGCTATAAGGAAAACGCTATTTTGTTTGAGCAGCTTTACTTTATCTGCGGCATCAATTCCCATCGCCAAGAGAAACAGTGCCAGCACGCCATAAAACATATCGTTAAACAACGGCATGAGTTTGACTGCTTGAGCCTGGGCGACAAAACCGATCAGCAAACCGCCAAACAGCAAGACGATACTCTCATTCTTAAGAATTTGCTGGCTTAACTCACCAAGCTGTAACTTCCCACCTGCCTCTTTGGCCAAGAATACAGCGATAAACATCGCTGGAAATTCGAGCAATACCACAAACAGCGGAAAATAAGCTTCATAGGCAACATTCTGCGATTCGAGCAGTGCAACTGCGACAGCATAAGTTCCAATACTCACCGAGCCAAAATGCGCAGCGATTGCCGCAGAATCTTTTTTCTCAAATCCGCCAACGAGTTTGAGCACAGGGTAAGCCATGAACGGAAGCGCTAGGCCAAGTAGCGTGAACAATCCTGCCTGGATTAAAATACTCGTGGAAAAGTTTTCAGAAAGCGCAATGCCGCCCTTAATCCCAATCGCCAGCATGAGAAAAATACTAATCGAGTGATGAAAGCCATCAGGGAAGCGGAGGTTAGACCCGATAAGTTTTGCGACGAAACCTAACAGGAAAAATAGAACAATGACATCAATTTGCATTAAAAAGCCTTATCTAACTACTGGCTAGCCTGTGTTTTCGCGTTTTTTATCGCCATTACGTCGCTTTTCTTGCGAGACTTGATTTGTGAGAAGGCTAATATTGAAATTGCACCACCCAAAGCGAACAACATCCAGCTACCTGGATTATGTTCAGCGGTAATAAATCCAATAGCAACCATTACAAGGGCAGTGAATTGGCTATAGATAAACTGGATTTTATTTTTCAATGAGTTAGCTCCGTTATACGAACGTGTCACGGCGCTATTGTGACAAATAAGTTGCATAGACAATAATATATATTGTTTAGCTTTAGTATTTATAAAAATCTATATTAAAGCGTATCTAAACCATCGCTCCTCAAGGCTTCGCGACCACTTGGCTGGAAAATTGAATCTTAGCTGGTAAATCGAATGCTGTTTATCCAATGCAATTATTTATCCAGATAACCTTTCGCGATAGAACTCGAAAGCAGATCCGCGACAAGTTCGCCACCTTCTGCTTGCAAAAATTGAATAAACGTACTGGCGACATCAGAGAGTTGTTTGCTTTTTAGATAAACTAGGTACCACTGATGCTGAAGCGGGAAGTCCTGA
This sequence comes from Aliikangiella marina, assembly GCF_007004765.1. Classification (GTDB taxonomy): domain Bacteria; phylum Pseudomonadota; class Gammaproteobacteria; order Enterobacterales; family Kangiellaceae; genus Aliikangiella; species Aliikangiella marina. Next base: position 1,424,578 of record NZ_VIKR01000001.1, on the reverse strand, counting down.
ACATCGAGGATGATAAAGTCATCAGAGGTTGTTAAGGAGAGGGTATGGACTGACAAAACCGCTATTCCAAGGTTTGACATCACAGAGTGTTTAATCGCTTCATTACTTTCAATCGTCATTTTTTCATTAATGGTATGGCCGGTCTCCATGAGATAGCGCTCCAACGCAAACCGTGTTCCCGATCCAGGCTCTCGCATAATAAACGGATCATCTTTGAGCTCAGCAAAAGAAATATCCTTTTTCCCGGCTAAACGATGTCCTGCCGGCGCGACGACAACGAGCGGATTCTTGACGAACTCAAAGGTTTCCAAGTCCATATCTTCAGGAGGGTGACTAAACACATAAAAGTCGTCCTTATTTTCACGAAGCCGGCCAATCATCGAGTTGCGGTTTCCAATATTAAATGAAACCTCAATGTTGGGGTAAGTCTCGCAAAATGGACCCAGTAAATGGGGGAAAAAGTACTTAGAAGTGGTTACAACAGAAAGTTTCAGTAATCCGGCTTGCAGGCCTGACAGGCTCGCCAGACGACTCTCAAGACGACCAACTGTATCAAAAATTTCCTTGGAGCTTTGATAGAGTTCTTGTCCAGCGGCCGTCAAGTAGAGCTTTCTTCCAACTTGCTCTATCAGTGGAATATCCAGATTTTCGGCCAACTTCTTTAATTGAATTGAGACCGATGGCTGTGCAAGATGCAGATCGTGCGCTGTTTGGCTGATGCTGCCTGTTTCAGCAAACTTGACGAATATCTCGAGTTGACGAAAGGTTCCTAGTCGAGCATGAAACCTCGAATGGGGGAGCGCCATCACTAATACCTGTGTGAATCGATTTTACATTTATCATAATAAATGCAATTGTCATTTTAAATATATTTTAATAAATATTAGTGGTCTTCCGATGCTGTGGTACGATCCAAGGGCTCGTTGTTAATGGCTTTGGCGTTAAAGTGAAATTACTGCGTTTTCGTCGCTTTGATAACGTGCGTAAAGCGATTCAATTGATTCTTTGTTTTCGTTAATCTCTTTTTGCGCCAGAAACTCACTGTTGTAAAGTTTCGAAAACGAGCGTTCACCGATATCACAAGCAAAGGTCACTATTAGCCGCTTTTTATCAGAGTGGGCGGCTGCTTTGAGGGCTCCTGCGACGTTGAGAGCTGCACTGCTGCCGAGAACGATGCCATCATGGTCTCTCACATAACGTGAAATGGTGACCAGGTCCTGGTCAGGTAAATTAACAGCTTTGTCTATTTTGGCTTCTCTAAAATTAGCAACAGAACGCATTATGCCGATCCCTTCAGTAAATGAGCTACCTTGAGCCTGGTATTCACCATGTTTAAGATAAGCATAAATACCGGACCCATCAGGATCGACTAGCCAAGTTTCAATATCAGGGTTTTGTTCCTTGAGATATTTCGAAGTCCCACCGAGGGTTCCGCCGGTTCCGCAAACTGAAACTAAGACATTGATCTGGCCATCCGTTTGTTGCCAAATTTCAGGTCCGGTGTTGAGATAATGGGCGCGCGAATTACTCAGGTTTTCAAATTGATTGGCCCACCAAAAATTTTCGTTTTCTTCGGCTAACCTTCGAGCTGTATGGTAGAAATGATTTGGGTTTGAGAAAGGGCAAGGATCAACCAGTTTGAGCTCGGCACCATGAAGTGCAATCATTCGCTCTTTTTCGGGCGTTTGACCTTTCGGCATAACGGTAAGCATGTTAAATCCTAGCGATTTTGCAACCACTGCTAGCCCAATACCGGTATTTCCCGCCGTTCCTTCCACAATTGTCATGCCTGGCTTCAAGTCACCCCGCTCGATTGCGTCTAAAACCATTTGCAAGGCGGCTCGGTCCTTAATGGAACCTCCAGGATTTAAATACTCACATTTCAAATAAATATCGGAGCCGGTCAATGCCGATAGTGACTGAATTTTTAGTAGTGGTGTATTACCAATTAATTTGCTGAGGTTTTCTTTTATTTTCAAAGGGATAGACCTTTTAGCTCAAGTTGATTAAATCCAAAAATAGGCGGAAACGTGAGTATCTCTGCATCTCATTTCTTGAATATACGTCGTTGATAATTATCAGATTGCTTTTCAGAGTAGATTGTGTCGAAAATGTTACTTTGATCCTGCACTATTTTTATTATTGGCTAATTCGACAAAAAGCAGTTGCTCAACTAACCTCATTACAAGCGCTTATTAAAAATTCAGTTCAATACCGGTTATTTGAATAAGCACGTCAGCATGAATAGAAAAATAACAGAAAGGTTAACCAGCGATGTTTTTATCAAAATCCAAGTATTTGGCACTTGAAGAAAAGTACAACCAATTGAAAGCAGAGAACCAAGGGTTATCTGAGGCTCTCGAGCAGTTACAATTGGAAAATAGCGATTTGAAGGAACAAGTGGAGGACGACAACGCTGATATTCATAAATTTGAACACGGCCTATTAGCTTGCTCAATTGACTGCATTTTACAAGTTGAAGGTGTTCGTGAGAATGTCCTCGAGTCCTTTAATCATTTTGAGAACGAAAGTCAGTCTATCCAACAAATCAATCAATTATTCGATGTATCTTCTGCAGCACTGTCAACGATTGTCGATGGCATGCAGAGCTTAACCGGTAACATGGAAGATATGAACGAAAATATTTCCGGTTTGAATGACATGGCGAGTAACATTAATACGTTCGTTGCCACCATCTCGCAAATCTCTGACCAAACCAATTTGCTAGCTTTAAATGCTGCGATAGAAGCGGCAAGAGCTGGTGATGCTGGCAGGGGATTCAGTGTCGTCGCTGACGAAGTTCGTTCATTAGCCAATAGTACTAATTCTTCAGCAAGTGAAGTTGCTGAGTTAGTAAATAAAATAATCAAGACAACCAATGAGTCTGTTGACTCTGTTTCGGTCATCAGAGGAAGTAATGAGGAGCTCGCGCAGGGTATTACAAAATTAAATGCAGATTACAGCTCGATTATCGCTTGTTGTAATACCATGAAACACACGATTGAAGCTGCTTCTGCGACTAGTTTTATACAAGCAATTAAGCTTGATCATATCGTTTGGAAAGGCGAAGTCTATGCTGTTGCCTTTGGAATATTAGATAAGTCAGTCGATAGTTTTGCTGACCATACTATGTGCCGATTTGGTAAATGGTATCATGATACTGGCAAACAAAAGTATTCTAATCTGAGTGCTTTTAAAAAGTTAAATGAACCTCATAAGGCGGTGCACCGTAATGGGATTGAAGCATTAAATTTCTACAAGGCTAATGAAAAAGAGCAAGCGATGCGCCATTTTAAGGCAATGGAACAAGCGAGTAACGAAGTCATGTCGTACTTAGATGAAATTGCTGCTACGATAAATTAACGCTTATCAATTTGTTGTTATCATGCCTTATACGTTATATGGGAGTCCGGCTTCGTATTATACGGCGAAAGTAAAGTCGTATTTGCGTTATAAGCAAATCGCGTTTGCTGATCAATACGCGACTATTTGGACCTATCGAAAAGTCATTAAACCGAAGACCGGCGTTAATTTTATTCCTGTTGTCAAAACACCGGAAGGTGCATTCTTACAAGACTCGACTCACATCATCGATACTATAGAAAAAACACATCCCGAACGAAGCGTTTATCCAACTAGCCCAAAACAAAAATTAGCGGCTTTGCTATTGGAATTATTCGGTGACGAATGGCTACTTTTACCCGCGATGCACTACCGGTGGAGCTTTCCCGATGAGAATTTAAACTTTGTTGCTGAAGCATTCGGTAAGACCGCAATTCCATGGTTGCCAGCGTTTTTGCAACGATATATCGGTAAAAAAGTCGGCAAACGTTTCGCTGGTTTCGTACCGCTATTAGGGATTAATGAAACCACCAAGCTCGCTATCGAGAATCAATTTGTTCAGCTTATCAAAGCGCTCGATATTCATTTTGAGCAATACGATTTTTTACTCGGTGACCGGCCTTCCATTGCGGACTTTAGTTTTATCGGTCCTTTTAGAGCCCATCTATTTCATGACCCGTACCCGAAAAAAATATTAACCAAGGAGTCACCTCATTTAGTCGATTGGATTGATCGAATGTGGTGTTTATCTGACGCTAATGAAATTAAAGGTTGGCTTGTAAAGGATCAAGTACCCGAAACGCTGAACCCAATATTTAATCTTTTATTCCAAGACGCATGGCCATTTTTTGAAGAGTCTTCCAAACGGCTTTGCGAATGGCTAAAGGAGAATCCTGAGAAATCGATACCGCGAGCAATTGGTAAAATCGATTTTCAAATAGGCGAAACGCAGTCACAACGTATCTGTCCCACCTATACTCAGTGGATGTTACAACGACCACTTGCGTATTACCGCAGCTTGTCAACTGAAGAGCAATTGATGATTGATAGCTGGCTCAATACTTTCAATGCAGAAGCTCTAATTAAATATAAACCAGCTTGCGAAATTACACGTATTAATAATAGAGTTGCTCGCCAACAATAGCGTCTTGAAAATTTCGACTTGGTGTTTGCCGGTTTTCGATTAGCCTGATAAATACTCATTACCACTGTTACAAATGTCATTTAAATGAAGAGACGTGTTCGGCAGAAATAGCTTGAAGCTGAGAATCAGCGGTTAATAAACGCTGATACTGATATTAAAGAAAAAATTCGGAATCAAAGGTTTTTATACTAGAACTTAACACCAAACTAAGGGACTCACTGATGCGATACGCGACTATTTTGCTACTAGGCGTCATTGTTTTTGTGTCGACCGCTAATGCTAGTGATGCTGTAAACCAGAAGATTAGTTCTCATGCGTTTAGTCAAGACTTGCAGTTATTTGGCGAATTAATGAAGGCTTATCATCCCGGGTTGTATCGTTATCAAACAGAAGAAGAATTTGATAAAAAGCTAGAAATTGCCAGACAACAGTTTAATTCTGGGGGTACAACCGCTCAAGCATTCTTAGTGATTAGCAAGCTAGCTGCAGAGATTCAATGTGGACATACGTTTACAAACCCCTTTAACCAATCTCAATCAGTTAAAGATCTACTTATCGATGGTAACGACAAACTACCGATCTTAATTAAACGAATTGGTGAACGCTTTTTTATCGATCAAAACCTGTCCTCACACAGCGAAGCGAAAAATGGTGATGAGATAGTCGCAATAAATGGTCATTCTATGACTAAGATATATCAGTCAATGATTCCTTATGTCGCTTCTGACGGTAGCAATTTTGCAAAGCGCTATCATCGACTCGATATGGATGGGTTTAGCACCAAGCAATGGTTCGATATCCTTTTGCCTTTATTGTATCCACCGCAGAATAGTCAATATCAATTATCCTACAGAAGCCGCGAGCGTAATAAAATTGTTTCTGAAAAACTGTTTACAGTATCGGCCATAGAAAGAAAAAATAGACTCCAAAAAATTAATCCATTAAACAAAAAAACTAGCGGTGAACGTTGGCAATTTAAAATGCTTAATTCGGAAACGGGGTATTTTAAATTTCATAGTTTTGCGACTTATAACATGAAGTTGGATTGGAAAAAATTCCTGGATAACGGCTTTCAACAATTAGAGAATAACAAAGCAAAAAACCTTATTATTGATATCAGAGGAAATGGTGGGGGAATGGGAGACGTCGTCGATAAAATATTAACCCATTTAACCGAGTCGACAATTAGTATTACTAAGTATGCGGAAAAAACGGTGTATCAACAAGTGGCTAAGAAACACAAACCCTTCTTGGGCACATGGAATGATGCCGTTTATGATATTCGAGAATGGGCGCAATCTAATGGAAAAGGAGAGTACGTAATCAATAACGTCCGGCGCTATCAGATCCAACCGGCAGACATAACTTTTAGCGGTAACGTTTATTTATTAATTGATGGTGCAAACAATTCGGCAACTTCAACGATGGCGAAGGAAATGAAAAACAATGGTTTTGCAACCCTTATCGGCGAAACAAATGGTGGTAACTTAAAGGGAACCAATGGCGGACAAATGTTCTTTTTTCGTTTACCAAACTCAGACATTGAGGTCGACATTCCACTGATTGCCTACTATCCAGAACATACACAACCTGATGCAGGAATAACCCCCGATATTTTTGCTGAACAATCTTTTGAGGATTGGCTTGCAGGTAAAGATAGCGTAATCGAACTTACTTTAGAAAAAATTGCCACTAGGAATCAATGAGGCCCCGTTAATCATCGCTAATGACTTTGATAGCCTGGTGCTTTTCCTTGCCGGATATCTAGACCCGACGGCAAGCATAAAATATTGATTAAAGCGCGTTTCAAGTTGCTGACTGGAGATGAAAGACATTAAGAGTTTGACGTTTAATTAAGACAAAAAAATACCGGTAAGACAACTTACCGGTATCAAAGTATCAATAAATCTTTATTGTTTTATTTTGCTTTCTATGGATTCCAAGTCGCATCCAATCCAACACCGCTATATGTACGATAAGCATTTAAACTAATATGCCAAGTACCTGCCGCAGGGTTGTTGAAAGTACACGTCTCTGAGTTACCGTTTCTGTATGGACGGCAATCATAAGAACTTGAAGTGGGTTGTGCGCCGTAACGAACAAACAAGTCAGCATCACCGCTACCACCAGCGATTACAACAGTGAACGTACTCATGCCCGCTGGAATGTCTAGGGTATAGTGATCCCAGTTACCACGTGAACCTGACAGATTATCCAGTGAAGCACTTCCGCCAGTAGCACCACCGCCACCGCCAGTATCTTCAGTGAAAGAACCGGTTAATGAAACGCCTGAGAACGCGCTGTAAGCTCGAACCATCACATAGTAAGTTCCGGCTTGAGGCGTTGCAAAGCTACAAGTTTCTTCGTTGCCGCTTCTGTAAGGTCGACAGTCATAGCTAGAAGTCGTCGGCGCTGCGCCGTATCTTACGTATAAGTCAGCATCACCAGAACCGCCAGTAGTGACAAATGATAAATCAGTGGCACCAGCTGGAACTTCCATAGTGAAACTGACGGTATCGCCACGTGCAGCCGAGAGTCCGGTTTTGGCAACGCCATTTGTCAGTACATTATCGGTTACCGGAGGCTCAGTCACAGTGACAGTCTGTGATGTCGAGTTTGTACCGCCATCATTATCAGTGACTGTAAGCTGAACGGTGTAAGTCCCTGCAGCTGAGTAATTGTGAGAAGGGCTTGCGCCAGTGGCTGTACCACCGTCACCAAATGTCCAAGAGTAAGCAGCGATTGAGCCATCGGTATCTGAACTACCTGAACCGTTGAATGAACACGAAAGATCATTACATGAACTCGTAAACGATGCCGTTGGTAATTCATTTTGGTTACCACCGCCAGAACCGTCGCATCCATTAGCTGTGATATAGTCGCTTGCCGCTTTAGCTTTTACAATACCGTTACCAAAGTAAACGTCATGTCCTGTTGCACCAGCATCTTCAGCGGTCAGTTTAAGTACATTACGAATTTCCGTACCGGTACAAGAAGGATGATTAGACCAAACTAGCGCCGCGACACCAGCAACACCTGGTGTTGCCATCGACGTACCACTCATTAAACCGTAATCACCGGGCCCAACAGAAATAGACGCACTTGATGCGCCGATAAGCGCAGAACGGTCAGCAAGGTCTGCGCCTAGTGCAGGTATTGAAGTTGTATTTGAAGTACCTAACGTACCTTGTAAAATACCCGCAACGTTATTGATGATTACCGCACCGATACCACCACTGTCTTCACAGTTTTTAACTTTGTCGAAGAAAGAAACGTTACCGCGATCTATCATACAAATTTTGCCATTAGCACCCGCGTCAGTTGTCTCCGCAGTACCCATAAAGTAAGTAGAGCCAGAAGCATTACCTGTGTTTTCCATCGCGGCTGCTGCGTAACCACTACCATCAGCAGTTAAGCCTGCAACGGTAGCTCCGCCTGAAGGGTAAGTTGAAAGGGTATTCACACCACCAGCAGTTGCTTCAACACAGTTTGTTTTTGCTGTGTTACAAGAGGGATGTTGCGAGAAATCTGCGATGTTGTTATCGGCGTCATTTGCACCGATCATCATAACTGAATCGTAACCAGCCGGGTAAGAACGGGTGGTGTTTCCATCATTACCTGCAGCAGCTAAAACGAGACCACCATTTGCGGTGAAGTTATCAAATGCATTTCTTTCCGTGCTATTTGCAGCTCCACCACCAAGACTCATGGTGATGATGTTTGCGCCAGCGTTCGCACAGTCGCTTGCTGCTTGTGCTAAGTCAGAAGAATAACCCCAACCAGCGGCATTAAATACTTTAATGATGTGCATTGGCACGCCAGGCGCCATACCAATAACACCAAAACCATTATCTGCAGCACCAACGGTCCCTGCAACGTGAGTACCGTGAGGACCACCGTCAGCGTTCCAGTTTCCAGTACCAGAATCGTTAGTACCAGTAATGTTGGACCATACAAAGTCGTTGTTTAATCCGCCAGTCTCACCGTTAGAGCCAGCGATACCTGAGTCGATAACACAAACTTTTTGACCAGGTTGTAAAGTTAACTGGTTAGCTTGCGACTGATAGATTGCGTATGGCGTCAACTGCGTAGTATTTGGATCGCCAGCATCGTCATTGTAGAGAGCCATAAATTTACGTGGCGCATCAATTTCTAAACTTTCCACCATTGGATTTTTGCGTAAAGCTTTGATGTCGGCTTTGGTTAACATCGCAGCAATTGCATACTGGTCAGAAATTTCTTTTTTGACTTTAATTCCGCGTGCCTTTAATTGGCTTTTTGCGGTGATAGCATTGAAGCCTGGCTTGCCAGATGCTTTCATCATCGTATTAGATTCTGTTTTCTTATATTTGACGATGTAGCGAACCGGGGCTTGTTCGACGGAATCAATGGCAACTGGTTTTAATGAAATTTCATTTAAACCTGCGGCACTAACGCCCGCCGTGAGCGTTACCCCCAAGATGCCCGCAGTAACTGCGGAAGCAACCTTTTTGATCGGATATTTCATGCGTACTCCCAACTTTATGATTGTTTATTAATGGATGCTGTGAGTGTTATTTTTTAGTTTTGAAAAGCCATTTCGTTTGTAAACAATTTGACCAGCCTCTACAGCACGTTCCGAATATATCAATTTGAGGAGAATAAAAAAGGTCAAAAACGACCATTTTTGCGAATATTCCGCCAAAAAAGCGGTAATATTACCAAATTATATTTAATAACAGTGTTTGCTTAAATAATTCCGTTTTTTTGTCATAAAACTGAAAAAATAATTACCCTGTTAAATAAAAGCGTTATTTTAATTTTGACGGTTTAAAATATTTTAAACGATAATCCGATAACATTCTGTTGCGCAAAAATGGGTTTCGTTCTTAATCAAACGTTCAAGTAAAGGTCCCAAGTAAAGATTTTAAGTAAAGCTTTCAAACGTGGTTTCAACAACAACGATGTGAGCGGTACTTTTTCTCATGAAGCGCTAGTTAGCTTAATCGGTTCAAACGCTTAGGGTAGTGCGTTACTTTTTTTGCTCATTTGGGACTATACTCAAGGAAAATGTAGTGAAGATAGTTGATTTATGGGTGACCTCGGAGAAAACACGGATTTAGTGAGTCAAATTGCCGGATTTACCTCGCTTCGCGACGTCGATCTTCTGGAACTGAGTTTGTTAAAAAGCATCTACGCTATCGTAAACCCAATCCAAGTGAGTCTCCTCGCATTAGACAATCAAAACATTATTCTTAAGCAGGTGGATTACTCGTCATTAAAACACGGCACCATCACCAGCAAAGTTAAAGCAAGCAAAGAACTGTTATCAGCCTGTGAACTCTTAGATAGTATGCCAACCGATTATTATACGGTTAATTTGGATAATCATGCGTTGACGTTATTTTTATTATCCCACACCCGAAAAGTCGCTCAATACATTACGATTGAGTCCAACTCCTTTGGGGTCTCAAAATCTAATTCACAACAAATTATGGGAATGTTGCGAATTTATCGTAATTTTAAGCAGCTGTTATTAGAATCTCAAACTGATGAGCTAACTGGATTATCCAACAGAAAAGCCTTTGATGAGGTCATAAAAAAGATCCACGACTCAGTTTTACCAACGCCAGAAAAGTTCGACAATGAAAAACGTCAAGAGGCTTCTGACAATGCGTTGTGGCTCGCAATGGTAGACATCGATCATTTTAAAAAGATAAACGATCAGCATGGTCATTTAATGGGGGATGAAGTATTGATGCGAATTGCACAAACCATACGCGCATCGCTCCGTGAGAATGACATGTTATTTCGATATGGAGGGGAAGAGTTCACGCTCATCTTTAGTGCGGCCGATTCAGATGAAGCGAGCAGCATTTTACACCGCTCTATGAATGCCGTGCGTAATATCAATATCGCGCAGGTTGGGAAAATCAGCGTTAGCATTGGCGTAGTTAAAATGGAGAGGAACGTTTTTCATATGACACTCGTTGAGCATGCTGATAAAGCACTTTACAAAAGCAAAGACGATGGACGCGATAGGGTGACATTTTTTAATTCGGATGATTTTACTAAGACCGACGCCGCAACCAATTCCGACTGTGAACTGTTTTAGCTGCTTTCCGACTGACTATCCAGACTATATTACCATCCACTCAGACCAAACGAAGGTAACATTTGTCTAACCTATGGTCACATAATATCAATTGAAGTTAATCCATTAATACAGTACCGTTGTGTCACATTTTCTAAACAATTGTTATTGAGATTAACGTGAAAAAAACACTTTTAATATTACTAGCATTGGTATTTCCATTCTCTGCGCATGCCGACACACTGAAAGTCACTGCATGGAATATTGAATGGCTTGGCTCGCATGAACGAAATATCAGAAATGAAGCGGACTATAAAGAGTTAGCAAGGTATGCAAAGCAACTTAATGCCGATGTTATCGCCTTGCAGGAGGTCGATGGCGCTGATTATGCCAAGAAAGTGTTTGGCGACGAGTACGATTATTACTTTTCGACGAAAGATTGGGTACAGCGAGTCGGCGTCGCGGTCAGAAAGTCGGCCGGCTATGACGTTAAATCCATTGAATACAAAGCGCTTGATGTCGGCAGAGTGCGTCATGGGATGGATATCATAATGACAAAAGGTGATAAGCAATTAAGATTACTCGCCGTTCATTTAAAGTCGGGATGTTTTGATTTACCACTAGACAGTAAGAGCATTGCCGCAATGCCTGCGGAGGATGATAGACAAGAAAGACGCAAAATTGCGTGTGATATCTTGGGGAAACAAATAGAGCCGCTAGAATCTTGGATCGATGCTCGGGCATCGGAGGGGATCCCGTTCATGGTGTTAGGCGATTTCAACCGACGATTTGTTAAGGATATCGCCAACAAGCAACCTGAAGATGCTGGGTTATGGCAAGCAATCGATGATGAAGGTAACGAAGCACTTTGGTCGCCAACATTAGAAAAAGAGTCAGCGTGTTGGGGCGGTTATTATAAAGATTATATTGACCATATAGTGATGGACGTTAATGCCAGAGCAAAGTATGTGGAAGACTCGTTTGAACAGTTAGTCTTTGAGCCAGAGTATACCAAAGAAATTAGTTCAAAACTGAGCGACCATTGCCCGATTTCGGTCAAACTAACGCTGTAACATTGAGGCTCAAAGTTAGGGCCAGATAAAGTCGCTTTGATAGCCCTAATTAAGCAAGATAATTAGGGCTTGAATAACATCGCTTATTTTCGGTCAATAATTATTTGTTTGCAATTACGCACCAGCGACTAGCTTTTCAATAGATGAATACATCTAGCCATGAAAAAACTGCAAACCAAAATTGACAATTTCGGCTTGCAGAAAGCGAGGGTATTTAGTCGTCGATTTTATCGATACGTTGATAATCGTTTGCTTCAAGGTCTTCGTTGACACATTCGAGCATGTACACCTCTAAACGTTCGGCAGTTACACCGTCCTCAAGTGCATACTCTTTGCAAGTCTCAATGTACTCGTCGAGTACTTCTTTCGGTGCAGGTTGTCCTGAGCCAGTAGCGGTTACATTTAAAGCAATTACCAAAGCAAACAGTGTGAAGATGGTTTTCATTGTGATCTCCAGTGGATTAAAACCGAGCGCTAAATTAACTCGACTCGGCGAAAGAAACCAACAAATGTTTTTAATATTGATCACAAAAATTATTGATTCTAACTTAATCTGGCTTTAGTCAGTTTCAGCGATGTCGCTGACTAGCTTGAGGACTTCTTCAATTGTGTCTGTGTTTCGGTTTTCATGGTGGTAACACGCGAAAATTGGGCGATTAAATGTGGGGGCTTCTTGGATTTGAAACAAAGACTTACCCAGTAAATCCGCGACCATTCTCTGCGGTAAATAGGCACTGCCGCCGTGGTCCATAATAAACTCCAGCGCAATCCTGGCAAGGGTTGTGTTCATAATTGGAGGGGCTAAGTCTTGGAATACCTGAGAAAAGTTGATTTCAAATGCTGTACCCCAATCAACTGCGACATAATTGGTATTGAGTGCGGACTCTAACTGCTGCAATTGATTGGTCGACACTAAAACTAATTCAGCTTGGGCAATCGGTTTGGAGACTAAATCGGTTATTTTGGCAGGTTCATAAACTAAAGCGATATCTAACGTTCGCTCGACTAAACGACGAATTAAAACGTCTTGACCATGCGATTCAGCTCTTAATGCGAGATTCGGAAACTTGCGGTGAGTTTCATTGAGTGCATCTTGTAGAATCAAATCCCATAGACCGCTTGTTCCGCCAAAAGATAAAACAAACTGCTGTTTCTTTTTGAGTGAAACAGCGGCACGAGCGCGTTCCCAAGCATTCAGCATCGATTCTGCGTGGTCGATTAGTCGCTCACCCGCGGGTGTGAGTTGAAGGTTATTACGATACCGCGTAAACAGAGTAACACCAAGAGTCGATTCCAGCTGTTTAATACGTGCACTCACTGCAGCTTGCGTGAGATAAAGGTTTTCCGCGGCTCTTCCGAAATGTCGCGTATTTTTGACCTCAAGAAAGGTCTTTAACAGTTCTGTATCCATGTATTAGATTCGTTGAAATTGTTGAAATCGCACCTAACCCTTTGAAATTCTAGTGAGTTATTGGCAACTAAACAACCTAGAAGGAAGTGCGATTATTATTAAAAAAATTTTTATGGAAAGATATAAAATTTTTTATTTTATTTTCTCTGTACCTCGGTGTATTTAATAGCGAGTTCGGATTATGGAAACAAAGGCGTTTCAAAACTGCACTAATTTGTAATCATTATAGAGGTATCAAATGGGCACAAGAGAAGATTTTCTTTCTAGACGATTTTATGATGACGAGCGATTTCCGTATGGTTTTTCTAAGTCTGGCTGCTTTACCGTATCGGAATCTGAAAGTTTGGAGTCTATGGGGGCATACTTTAAAGCCCTTGAAGAAGGGTTATTAACCGATTTGAACGAAGACGACATGCGCGTCATCAAAGTGTTGCGCGGAGAAGTGGAAGCTTCGAGCTTTGATGAAAAGACTTGGCTAAAATACAGTACATTCCCCAAACGCTCTCAAGTGTGGGTAGTTGATAGAGAAAAATCTCAAAAAGAAGCGGCAACTGAGGAGTTCGATGACTTGGATGATAGCCTAGTGTTAGAGGATGACGACGTTTATATATAGTTGTTGAAAAGTAATGATTATTGAATCGGCTTTAGCTAAGCCTGGTGGGGCGCAAAAACGAGTCGCAGACACCTAATGTGTAAGCGTTATTGCTTTGTCACCAGGTAAAGCAAATTGGTTGGAAATAACGTTCAAACAGACCGCAAACAACCTTGAAACAACCATGAAACAACGTAGGCTTCTTAACGCTCGTCCTTGATCGTTATCTGATCAATTGATATCAATGCAAAGTGGCTTAGCTCCCGTTGGTCGTTCATTGTTACTTTTCAAACGTTTTAGCTGCTTAAATTTGGCGCTTAGTTAAGTGGTTAGATTATTCGCTCAGACTGACAGCTTCTTGCAACGAGATTCGATAATTCTAATAAATCATATAAACGCTTGATTTTTAATAAAATCTAGTCGACCATTTGAGTTAATTCCCAAATAAACGAGATGATTGATGAAAGTCGCAATTCTATCTAGAAACCCGAAGCTCTATTCCACAAGACGACTCAAAGAAGCGGGCATAGCAAGAGGCCATGAAGTTGATATTATCAATACGCTGCATTGCTATATGGATATTACTCGGAGTCGGCCTGCCATGCGCTATCATGGTGTGGAGCTCCCAAAATATGATGCAGTTATTCCACGAATTGGCGCGTCCGTAACCTTTTACGGTACGGCTATTGTCAGACAGTTTGAAATGATGGGGACTTTTTGTGTTAACGAATCAGTCGCAATTAGCCGCTCAAGAGACAAGCTTCGGTCGCTCCAGCTAATGTCACGTAAAGGCGTCGGCTTGCCGAGAACCGGTTTTGCTCACCGGCCTGATAATATCAAAGATTTGATTAAAAATGTTGGAGGTGCACCTGTTGTTATTAAGCTTTTGGAGGGTACTCAAGGAATAGGCGTGGTCTTAGGTGAAACAGCGAAAGCGGCAGAGAGTGTGATTGAAGCTTTTATGGGCCTCAATGTGAATATATTGGTCCAGGAATTTATCAAAGAAGCGGGCGGTGCAGATATCCGCTGTTTTGTGGTTGGCGGGAGAGTAGTGGCCGCCATGAAACGCCAAGGTGCTGAAGGGGAATTTCGATCAAATTTGCATCGAGGTGGCAGTGCAACCCTGATTAAGCTCAGCAAAGAAGAGAGGGCGACAGCGGTCCAGGCAGCAAAAGTAATGGGGCTCAATGTTTGTGGTGTCGATATTTTGCAGTCGAATGATGGTCCAGTCGTAATGGAAGTCAATTCTTCACCCGGTTTAGAGGGAATTGAGACCGCGACCAAAAAAGACGTCGCAGGGATGATTTTCGAATTTATTGAAAAGAATGCAAGGCCTAATCGCACACGAACCAGAGGTAAAGGCTAGTGGTATCCGAATTAATCATCGGCGGCGAAAAAATTGCTAAAGGTGAAAGTAAAAAAATAGAGATCCCGATTGGAACCCTCTACACGGATATCAGTCTTTACTTGCCCGTCTTTGTCAAACGGGGTAAGCGAGATGGGCCTAACCTTTTTGTGAGCGCTGCAATCCATGGAGATGAGCTAAATGGTATTGAAATTATTAGCCGACTGATTAACTCAAAAAGAATCGCCAACTTAAAAGGGACGTTAATTGCAGTGCCGCTGGTAAACCCCTATGGCGTATTAAATCAAAGTCGGTATTTGCCTGACCGGCGGGATTTAAATCGATGTTTCCCAGGCTCTAAAAAAGGGTCGTTAGCGAGTCGCATGGCAAACTTATTAATGAAAGAAGTTGTCTCTAAATGTCAGTACGGGATTGACCTTCATACTGGCGCAATCCATCGAACGAATTTACCGCAAGTTCGCGCCGATCTTGAAGATCCGGAAACCTTATCGCTTGCTAAAGCTTTCGGCGTTCCTGTGTTACTTAATTCTAATCTTAGAGATGGATCCTTGCGCGAGTCTGCCCATGAGTTAGGCGTAAAAATATTACTTTATGAAGCCGGTGAAGCGTTACGGTTTGACGAGTTAAGCATAAGGGCAGGATACCGTGGAATCATCAACGTCATGGTCGAACTAGGCATGTTAAGAAAGCTGCGTTCTAAAAAAGCTAACGTGGAGCCTTTTGTTGCTAGAGATTCAACCTGGATGAGAGCCGGCAACAGCGGCATTGTCAGCCACAAAAAGGAAGTCGGTGATTTTGTTGAAAAAGGCCATGTATTAGCCAATATCAAAGATCCCTTTGGTGAGGTCATCGATAAAGTGATCTCAAGTGTTTCAGGGATTGTTATCGGTAAACAGAATATTCCGCTCACCCATGAAGGTGAGGCAATGTATCACATTGCTTATTTTAAAAAGCCTGATGAAGTTGTCGATAATATTGAGATTCTTCAAGATAACTTGGTACCAGATTAAGCTTTATTATGAATAAGAGTCGAGCAAAGTATGAATGATAAAATGATAGTGGGTGCGTTAGAGTTTTGTTCACTCCCTGATCTTGAAATCAGCAATTTACATATGCGTGTTGATACGGGGGCAAAAACTTCCGCTTTACATGTCGATAATATCGAAGAGTTCGAAAAAGATGGTGCGAGATGGGTTCGTTTTGATATTCACCCGGACTATCATGATGTTGATAGAGTGGTTCGTCGAGAAGCAAAAGTAAAGTCAAAACGACGAATTAAAATGGCCAATGACAAGAGCGAGACACGCTATGTCATTGACACTAAGTTCGTGCTGAAAGATCAAGAATGGCCGATCGAATTGAATTTAACCGATCGGTCCAACATGACCTATTTAATGTTGTTAGGCCGTGAAGCAATGATCGGCCGTTTGTTAGTGGATCCAGAAAAAGAATATGTGCTAACCAGTTAAATGCAACGAAAACGCTAAGATTAACCTTTGTAACGTTGCGTAGTCGAGACGCCTGTAATAGTAACGCCTTTAATAGTAGAAGCCAGGTTAACAATTAAAGCGCAGTTTAGAACGTCGCCACAATGTCGAGTGCGAGTGGGTAACTATTCTATGAGAGAACGCAACATCCAGGCGTTTTTCTCGTGTACTTCGACTCGACGCGAAAGGAAATCGGCGGTCACGACATCGTTTAAGCGAATTGCTTCCTGAGCCGCTGCGCGTAGGCTTCGACAGCAAATTTCATTGGCATTAACGAGAGACCATATCATTTCTAACGCTTTCATATCGCCGCCAATATCACTTAGCCTCGATTGATTGTGTAATTGAGTAACATTTCGTGGACCAAGAAAACCGATGGCTCTCACTCTTTCCGCTAAGGCATCGATTGCAATAAAAAGCTCTTGGTATTGCGCCTTCGTCAATGTATGTACCGAGTAAAATAGTGGCCCGGTAATATTCCAGTTTACAATTCTGGTTTTGTCATGCAGTGAGTAAGTGTCGGCCAAGGCTTTTGTGAGTAGCTTTGAGAGCAATTTCCTGTCGTAGCGCATCACACCATTATCGACTGCAGATTCGTCAATTGGTTGGTTGAATACCGTGTTCGTTATTGTCATATGGTTACCTTCTAGAAAGCAATTTCGTCTTAATCATTATAGGGGCGCGGCTGCAACGTGCTAGCCGCGATCTAATTCCATTGAAGCGTGCTAAGAAATTAACGAACGTAGCATCCAAGCGAATTTTTCGTGTTGTCCAATACGGCTAGTCAATAAATCTGCAGTGCTAACATCTTTCGCAATCTCGGCAGCTTCGACAGCAAATCGTAAGTTTTTACTAATCAACTCGTTTGCTTCGACTAAATCTTTCACCATATCAATTGCGCCTAAGTCATCTTCGGCATCCTTGATCGAAGAGTAGTGTCTCAGTTGACCCAGGGTTGCTGGCGCTAAGAATCCGATTGCGCGGATCCGCTCAGCAATAATATCGATCGCCTCGTTGATATCCTGATACTGCTCTTCCGTTAATTGATGCACTGCATGGAATAGGGGGCCCGAAATATTCCAGTGAACAATTTGTGTCTTAATGTTGAGCATGTAGCTGTCAGCAAGCGCTTCAGACAGTTTAATCGACAGCGCTTTTCTGTCGCCTCTTACTACGCCGTTGTTTACAGTTGATTCATCTGATTGAGTGTTCAATACTGTAGTTAAACGCGTACTCATTTTTTCTCCTTAGGATTGTGAATGTCATTAATGGAGAAGCAGATATGATGCCAACCCGGAATATCAGGCTTTGAATCGCGAAATATGAGAAAATTAACCCTGAACTGGTGCATATCAAACACGATTTTGCTTAAATCAACCAAATTAGGCATTTTGTTTTGCGCTTAAACCTTGAAGTTAGTGAGCTAAAGTGCGACCTATTGCGTACTTAAACTTTTATTTACGGGAGTTTTAATACTTTGTCAAAACGCTTACTCATCATTGATAACCCAGACACAATCAGCCAGTCGCTTGTCTCCGCAATGAATAAAGAACAATGGCAGCTTGAAGTAGCCAGTAGCTTCTCTCAAGCAAAAACACTGCTAGTTAACGATGAACTTGACCCGCATGTAATCCTTTGTGCCGTTGAATTAGTTGATACCAGAGCAATCAATGATATTGGAGCTTTAGCGCTTTCGACCATTGACTGTGAGTGGCTTTTTATCACTGAGAAAACCGAAGACAGTATCGATGAAATTTTAGATGACCTAGCTTTCGAGCGGTTAAACCGACAAGAGGAATCCAAACGATTTGAGAAAAGTATTAATCGAGCCTTTCGGTCATCACTAACTCGTCGTCGACTCAACGCTTATTCCCAAGCGAATAATAAACGCTATAGTGTCGATGCCTATTTGGGAAACAGCAAACCGGTCAAACGCGTAAAAAAAATGATAACGAAACTCAAGAACGTACCGGTTAGTGCAATGGTTATTCGCGGTGAAACGGGTACTGGCAAAGGTCTTGTTGCAAAAATTGTTCATACGACAGGCTTGAGAAAAGATGGGCCATTCATTGAATTAAACTGTGCTGCATTACCAAAGGATTTGTTAGAGTCACAATTATTCGGGCATGAGGCGGGCGCGTTTACTGGTGCTCAATCACGCCAAAAGGGTTTATTTGAACAAGCGGATGGCGGGACGCTATTTTTAGATGAGATTGGCGATTTAGATATTGAATTGCAAGCCAAGTTACTCAAGGCAATTGAAGAACAAAAAATACGGCGTTTAGGGAGCGAAAAAGAACTGGCTGTAGATGTTCAAATTATCGCTGCAACGGGTGTTGATCTGGAACAAGCGGTTATTGCTAATGAATTTCGTGACGATCTCTATCATAGACTCAGTGTATTTATTCTTAATTTACCGGCATTACGTGTTCGTAAAGAAGATCTACTTGAGTTAGTGCCACACTTTATTGCTGAGTTTAATACTAAAGCGAACAAACATGTTGAAAATATCAGCGATGATATTTGGGAGAAACTGCTTCAACACGAGTGGCCTGGTAACGTTAGAGAACTCAGAAATGTATTAGAGCGATGTGTTTTACTATCCTCAGATTCTTTATTACCGGTAGAATGGTTGCAGCTCAGCAGCAGTCTCAGCAACTCTATCGATTCAAGCCCAGCGGTTTCCGCTGAAAATGTGTTGCAGATTCCGCTTGATGGCTCACTTTCACTCGAATCAATTGAAGCGCGAGTGATAAAAACCATCCTAGAACGAACAAATTTTAATGTTACTGAAGCTGCTAAACTGCTGGGTACCACTCGTCAAACTTTGCGCTATCGAGTGCAAAAATATGGATTAAAATAATTCGGACTTAAAACGACCTTTGTGGTTGATTTGCGCCAGCGTTGTTCATTTCAACCAGGCTTAAGTAACATTGCATCTCCCTAACCCTAATCATTTCTACAATATCGCAATTGGTATAGTAATTGCTCGTTGTCCTTGCAGAACCATAACAATGGTCGATCTTTTTTATAATTAACTTACTAACTGATAGAAGAGGGAACAATGAGATTTGTCACTGAAGATAATCAAATAAAATGTATTCGCACCCAACTTGCTGCTGACGGTGAGTCCACTCACTCAGTTGAGATCACTTCGTTTGATGAAAACCAGCAGCAAATTCCACCCCACGCGGCCGCATGCCTTTCTGAGTTTGAAATAAAGCGACTTGAAGCTTGGCTCGCTGAAAGAGCATCGTTAAAACAGAAACTTGAACAGGAACCCGTGGAACGCACGATATTGGATACTCTGCCTGATATGATGCTGCAAGCAAAGCAAGCGTTAGCGCGGATCGATCAGGTTGATATTGAGTTATTCAAGCGCCTTAAAAAGTCGATTAGAGAACTTGATGAGCATCTAGACAGTTATCACGTCATCGTCGATTCGCCAGATGAGTCCATTGATTATCTGCAAAAAACGGAAGTTCTCAAAGAAAAACTGAGCAATATTAAAGCAAGTCTCTAAGAGACAATTCGAATGTTAAATCGTTATTCAGTCGCTGGTTCAACTCTGAGTATGCAAAAACGGTCTAAATCGTTCAGAGAAAGTCTCTTAAGGCAAAATTAAAATTTTGACTCGAGTTTTTAAGCCAGCCAACATCTAGGTGAACAGATAAAAAATAAGGTAGAAAATGGGTATTAAAAGTATTTTAGTAAACATCGATTATAGCCGTCAATGCGACAGCGTTATGGAGACGGCGTTTTCTTTAGCGCGTTTTTTAGACGCTGCTTTAACAGCAGTGTGCGTTTATCGTCATGATACAGAAGCTGTCGTTGCTACGCCGCTCAACGCGTTCGAACCGGCACATTCAATTGGCGCAGACATCGCTAAGACTTTACACTTGAGACTGAAGGAAATACGGCAAAAACTGGATACCTATCAACAACGCTTTGGTCAAAATTATGACTTGAATTTTTACGAAGGCAAAACAAGTAAGATTCTTGCTGAGCTAAGTCGTTGTCATGATTTGCTGATGATTAATGCAGATTTTGAAGAAGAAAACGCCTTTTCAACCATAACGCCATTACCAAACAATATCGCGACTCAA
Source organism: Aliikangiella marina (assembly GCF_007004765.1). Lineage (GTDB taxonomy): Bacteria > Pseudomonadota > Gammaproteobacteria > Enterobacterales > Kangiellaceae > Aliikangiella > Aliikangiella marina. The sequence continues at coordinate 1,403,984 of NZ_VIKR01000001.1, read as the reverse complement.
GCGGGTTGCCCTGTACTGGTGATTCCAGCTGAGATGAACACACAATTTCAAGCGCGAAACCCATTAGTTGTATGGAATGGGACACCTGAGTGTTCGCGTGCGGTGAGTGATTCAATCCCTTTGTTTAGCAAAGCTGATAAAGTTTCATTAATCAATGTTCAAAAACGGCACTCATCGACAATATCAAGAGAAGAATTAATCAACGAACTAACTGACTATCTCGCAAGGCACAATATTGAGTCTGAACGAATAAAACCGAGCAGTGGTAAAGATAAGAAAACGATAGAACAGGTAAAACATGCCGTAAAAAAAGGCGGAGTTGATATGCTTGTTCTCGGCGCGTATGGGCATTCGCAGTTGAGGGAACTTTTTTTTAGCAGTCAGACTAAAGAGCTACTGAATCGATTTAATCTACCGGTTTTGTTGTCGCATTGATGTCGAAAGATGATACTAATAGGCAAATAAAACTAAGCACAAGAGAAGCTGTCGAATGATGCGTGAATGGGGAAAATCTAAAGACTGATGCACAATAAATATATAAATACACTCCATAAATTTATCGACGATGAATACGAGGGCAGGGCATGCCTAGAGATAAGCGATAAAGCGTGTAAGGTCGTCCCTGGTAATGCGCTATTTGTTATTGTATCGCTTGTGTTGAGTAAAATAGCTGATACTTTAGCGAGTGCAAAAATTGTTTTGCCTTGGTTAATGACGGCAACTGGCGCACCGATCTTTCTTATTTCCTTGCTCGTGCCGATTAGAGAAGCTGGCTCGATGCTCCCGCAGTTAATTTTAGGTGCTTTTATTCGTCAAAAACCGATCCGTAAAAATTATCTAGTTGTCGGTGCACTGTTACAATCGGTTATGATCGCCGGACTGTTGCTGGTTGGATTGTATTTGACTGATATGTTAGCGGGGATCGCGATCGTAGTGCTCACGCTATTTTTTAGTCTTGCACGTGCGATCGCTTCAATTGCGAGTAAAGATGTTATAGGTAAAACGATTCCCAAAAAAAAACGAGGCTTACTTACTGGTAAAGCAGCTACGATTTCTGGCCTGTTCAGTATTGTTTTAGGCGGTATGTTACTCTTCTATTATGAGGATAAAAATGGGGTTAGTGAACTATTAATTATTGCGATTGTTAGTTTCACCTTGTGTGCACTAACCTGGGGATTTGTCAAAGAATATCCGGGAGCGACTTCTGGGTCGGTTAATGGCTTAAGCCTCGCAGTCGATAATCTCGTTGTCGCATGTAAAAACAAAGATTTTGTTCGTTTTGTTATAGTCAGAGGATTAATGATCACCTCGGGTTTGGGTGTACCTTACTTTGTGCTATTAATTCAACAAGAGACCAGCGGAACCTTGTCGAACTTAGGAAGTTTAATCATTTTAAGTGGCGCAGCTAGCTTTGTTAGTGGCGCCATCTGGGGTCGATTGGCGGACCGGAATAGCAAGGGCTTAATTACACTAATTGCCATCATCAACATGCTAATCTTTCTTGTAGGAATGCTGGTACACGGTCTAGATTCAGCTAGCTTATATGGGTACCTCGCTTTTTTCTTCTCTCTGTCCGTGATGCACGAGGGCGTTCGTCAGGCGCGTAAGACCTATATAATTGATATGGCTGAAGACGATAAACGGACTGCATACGTTACTGTGAGTAACACGCTCATTGGTATTTTATTGCTTTTTATTGGGGCCGTTAGCGGGGTGATCGCTCATTATTCTATCACGGCAGTGTTAGCGACTTTTGCAATGTTAAGTCTTATTGCAGCAATGTTGAGCACTCAACTAAAAAACGTTTCTCAATAGCGAAGTCAAATAAAATTAGAATGCTGTTAAGTCAGACTTATTATCAAGTAACGAGCGAATTTAAAACGAAGATTTGGTGTAATCTATGCCATAATGTTTTTACTAGAACGAAAAAACAACGATAAGGAAATATCAATTGACCGTAGAAATCGCTATCGTTTTCGCAGTTATCGCGCTTGCACTCTATCTGTTTGCTTCTGAGAAATTACCCTTAGATGTCACGGCATTATTGATCCTAATCACTCTGATGGTTATCCCGTTAGTGGGGCACTCACCCTGGTTAATTGAGAGGGGAATTGATTTAAGAGCGGCTTTTCCGACCGTTAGCGAGGGATTGAGCGGGTTATCGAGCACTGCGACGGTAACCGTACTGGCAATGTTTATTTTGTCTGCCGGTATTCAACGGTCGGGATTAGTTAATCTTTTAGGTAAAAAACTTTTTCCGCTTGTTGGCACTTCAGAGCTACGTATGATGCTAGTCGTTGCGTTATTGGTTGGTCTTATTTCAGGTTTCATTAATAATACTGCTGCGGTTGCAGTTGCAATACCGCTTGTTCTTGATATGTGTAAACGACTTAAAATGCACGCCTCGCGCTTGCTGATCCCGGTAAGCTTCTTTGGCATGCTCGGCGGTACTTTAACCTTGATTGGTACTTCGACCAATATTTTAGCCTCGGCTATTCTCAAGGATCGTCCCGAATTTGGCCGCGAAATTGATATGTTTGAATTTACGCACTTAGGTTTAATTGTCTTAGGTGTCGGTCTCGTATATTTTCTGACGGTTGGTCGTTGGCTATTGCCCAAAAAAGATCGAATTAAGCTTCATGATGAGGATGCGAGACAATTTGTTGTAGAACTTCGTATACCTGATGATAGCGAGTTGATCGGTAAGACCTTAGAAGAATCTGATTTTGCCAGTCGTGCTCATGTCGAAATTGTTAAACTCGTTCGAGAGAACACGAGCCATATCAAACAAGCACAAGTGAAGCCGATAAAACGATTAGACATTATTCAAGTTCGTGCTCAGATGCGGCAGGTTGTCGACTTGATTAAAAGTAATGATGTTGATGTTTTATTTGATACCGGACAATTGCGTAAAGCACGAAGCGATGGCCAGTTAGTCAGGGCTTTGGTTCGGGATCGGCAACGTTTTAGTGGTCGTAAAGTACGTGAAGCAGGATTCTGGAAGCGGGATCAAGCTCGTCTTATTGGCCTTGAAACAGAGCAAGTTACTGAGCGTTATCTTGGTGATGAAAAACTCCATGTTGGTGAAGTGGTGCTACTACAGTGTTCCAATACATCTTTAGCAAAATTACGCCGACAGACCGATGTTATTTTACTTGAAGAGCATGAAGATAGTTTTGATAACCAGAAGATGATTTGGGCGGGTAGTATTGTCACGGCAGTAGTGCTCAGCGCAGCACTAACACCACTGCCGATTGTAGTGACCGCGCTGATTGGAATAATAGCAATGGTATTAAGTGGTTGTATTAACAAGCATGATATTTATTCAGGCGTTTCATGGGATGTGATTTTCTTACTGGCCGGTGTTATTCCTTTAGGGATCGCAATGACAAAATCGGGTGGGGCAGAATGGCTTGGTGGTTTACTTGCCGTATTTGCGTCTGGTTGGCATCCTATCTGGGTATTAATGGCGCTTTATGCGGTCACCACTTTGCTAACAGAAATGGTGAGTAACAATGCATCCGTCGTGATCCTCGTTCCGGTTGCAATTGCCCTTGGAGAAAGTCTTGGGATTGATATTTTTCCAATGGTTCTTGCAGTAATGTTTGCTGCCTCTACCAGTTTTTTATCTCCCATAGGCTATCAGACTAATACCATGATTTATGGTACCGGGCTCTATCGGTTCACTGACTTTGCTAAAGTGGGCGCGCCATTAAATGTTCTACTAATGATTGTTACCAGTCTTGGGTTGTATGCATTTTGGATAGCTTAAAGCCCGCTTAGTGGAGAGTTTATTCTATGACAAGTATTGAGATGATTAAACGCTTCCAAAATCAAATTAACGTGTTCGATGAGCAATTAAGTATAAACTTTAGTACAACACCGATTGAAAGCCTATTAGAAAATCGTGCAACTTTTATCGATGGAGTGGTGACTGAATTATGGAATGCTGCAGGTTGTGCAAACCAAAACCTTTCTCTTAATGCAGTTGGAGGGTATGGTCGGAAAACACTACATCCACATTCTGATATTGATATATGTGTGCTTTACGAGAGCTCGTTAAGTTCGAAAGAAGAGGAGAGTCTACAAGTCTTTATGACTCAACTTTGGGATTTAGGGTTAACGGTTGGTCAATCTGTCAGGTCGCTCTCAAAAAATAAGCAGATGTGCAAAAATGATATTTCTATAGCGACTAATTTACTTGAGATAAGGACTATAACTGGAACACCGCAACACGCTCGTGTCGTGAAAGAAATGCTCTATAGTAATAAACCATGGAATGGCGAACGTTTCTTCACTGAAAAGTTATTAGAGCAGAAAGAACGTCATCTAAAGCTTGATAATCAAGCGTTTAAGTTGGAACCAAATATCAAAGAAGGACCTGGTGGTCTAAGAGATGTCCAAACTGTTTTTTGGATTCTCCAGAAAGAGATGGGAACTTCAGATTTTGCTGACATAAGACGTAGCAAATACTTCAATACCGATGAGTTTAATGAACTTATCGAGGCACAGAATTTTATTTGGCGCGTTCGTTGGGCGCTTCATAAGATCGCGGGTCGCGATGAAAACAGGCTGTTATTAGAGTATCAAGCCGACATAGCTTCACTTTTAGGATTTGGCGATACTGGGAATCTTGCTATTGAAAAAATGATGCGACAAGTTTTTCGTGCAACTAAACGTATCAAAGAAATCAATCAAATGCTTATGGCATTTATCCAGTTTGATTTATACTCTACCGGACTGAAAAAAGTAGAGGTCGTTAATCAAAACTTTGAAATTCGTGATGATTTAATCAATGTTAGAGCGTACGATGTTTTTGTTCATCGTAAAGAAATATTGTCAATGTTTCGTATCGTCGCACAGTCTGGTAGCAAGATTAGAGGCATAACCCCACAAACAATTCGTTTAATGAGACAAGCACGCCGCCGCTTGCTCGGTGATCTGCAAGATTTCGAGGAATGTCGTACAGAATTTTTGAGTATTCTTGCTGAAACAAATGATATTAGTAACTCGATTAAACTAATGCACCATCACGGTATACTTGCAGCCTATTTAACCCAGTGGCGAAATATTGTTGGTCAAATGCAATTCGATTTATTTCATGCATATACCGTTGATGAACATATCTTCCAAACGATTTTGAATGTCGTTGAGTTAACATCGAAATCAAAGTCAGTACACTTTGCTACTTATCAACCCTTGTTCTCAAAATTGATTCGTCAGCGTCCAGTGCTATTGTTAGCTGCACTATTTCATGACATCGGCAAAGGGCGGGGAGGCGATCATAGCGAGCTTGGCGCAGTAGATGCGAAACAATTTTGTCAATTTCATGGGCTTAAACGCTCAGATATCGAGTTGGTAACTTGGTTAGTTGAGAATCACCTTTTAATGTCGATTACTTCACAACAACAAGATATTTCTGATCCCGAAGTAGTAAAAAATTTCGCAAAAAAAATAGGTACTCAGTCTAGACTAGATGCCTTGTATTGTCTGACAATTGCCGATATTAATGCGACTAATCCTAATCTATGGACCGGCTGGAAAGCGAGTTTGTTGGAGCGGCTTTACATTGAATCGAAAAAAGCGTTGTTACAAGGGCTCGAAAACGTTTTTACCATACGAGAAAAAATTAAAGAGCGTAAAAAAGAGTCCTTAGCTGAACTTGAAAAGCGCTTTGACTTAAATCACGACTTAGTTATCGACCTATGGAGAAATCTACCGCTTACGTTCTTCAGTAATACTGAGATAGATGAAATAGTGTATTTTAGTCAAAAAGCCCTTTTATCAACCGATACGTTAGGCTTTATCTCAATATCAGAAGCACCGGTCGATGGTTGTAGTTGTATTTTCGCTTATTTACCTGATAGAGAAAGTTTATTCTCCGATCTATTTAGCGCGTTAAATCAGCTAAAGGTTGACGTCAAAGATGCCCAGTTAATTCGTTGTAAGAATGATTATATTTTAGAATTGATAAAGGTCCTAGATTACAACGGTAATCCAATAGAGACTATTTCCCGCAAACAAGATGTTGAAGACAAGCTACAGCAACAAGTATTAAACAGGCAAAAGTCTGTAAAACTAGCTTCACCTAAATATATCAAAAATTTTGAAAACAAGGTTCAAGTTGAGTATTTAGAAACAACCAAAACAGATCGAACATTAGTCTCAATAACCGCGTTAGATAACCCAAACTTCATGACGATTATTTGCCAATGTTTTAGAGAAATGAAGATAAAAATATTTTCCGCTAAGCTGACTACCGTTGGTGAGATGGTAGAAAATGTGTTTATGGTTAGCAACAGCTCGAATAGTCGATTAAACAAGCGACAGCAAAGTAAACTATCAAAATTGCTAGTGAAGCTGGTCACGTCTTAATACGAAAAACGGACATTTGAGTGAAAGAGTCAGCTACATATTTCTTATTCGTATCGGCTTAGGTTGCTCACATTTGATAGAATGATGACGTAAACTTTTGCGAGAAAAAATTGGCTCAAGTTGGCTGTTAAGTTGGATTTTAATCTAGTAATATGAAGCCAATAAATTAAAGTTGGTCGGGCAGTGTAGTCCAGTCATTGTTTCTGAAGCGCAAATAATTATTTATATAATTAACGACTTGCCTATTTTTGGTGGTTTAATTGATGAGTACTGATCCCTTCTAGCTGCTTGAATAGGCTCTTGAAAGCAATTAAGAGCGTTAAATTAACGGTGGCAAGCGAGTGCTCGTTTGTTTCGTTTCGCGAAATTAGATAGTATAGGGATACTGCAGATTAGATCTGCTATAAGAAAATAAAAAGTGCGAAAGCAAATTTACCCAGTTGAAAAATCAAACTTTTAACTACTTGAAATTAGCGCTTTTGTATTACATTATTCTAAGTAACACCGATAAAACGTCGATGACGTAAGCGCTGAAACAAAACGTTAAAGCTTGACAGTTCTCATTAGTATGCGACTAACACTTGACGAGTAATGAGAGCAAGGTCGGTATATACCATAAAAGTTATAAATATAAGAAGAATTTGATCACAAGCGGCCTTGTTGTCCCTTGAACAATGTAATTGAATCCAGAAATCTGCAAAAGGTTCTGGGAATCGATTTTATTTGCCAAAAAAGTTAGAGAGATATAGCCACTGATTAATCAACGGGCACAATGTTCGCAAAAAGACGGTTTGAGCTTGAATTACTTAGCGAGTTAAGAAGTATTAGCTCTTGTCATCGATTAAATTTTCTCATGACGCTGGGCGAAGTAAGACTCTCGTGACTGAACTAGCATTTTGTTGGTCCCTCAGCAGTCTCGCGTACGGCTAAACCAAAAAATCGTCAATTGAAACTGTTTAAAGCCTAAAGTAAAAGGTAATTATCATGAAAACTGACCATGTAAGTCGGCACATTACAAACGAGCAAGTTGAACATTATGGTGTTCCAGTCTTCAATGCTAGCAAAGAAGCACATAGCTGTCCGTATATCATTCCATTAGACGGTAATGCGCCGCAACAAGATTCGGGTCTAATATCTGAACTAGCAAATAATAATATTGCATTAGCAAGATCTATTTCACTGCAAGATGCTAGTAAAATATTTAGCGACTTAGCAGAACATTATCAGCTAACCGAATCATACTTACTTCAAATGCAATTTGTCGTAGATATGATGGAAGATCGTTGTGGTGTTGATGATGTTGCCGTTACTGTGAATGAGCGAGAAGACTATCAATACATTCAACCTCATTGTGAGGGCGATAGTACTTCTCCCATTGAATTGTTTGGTCTCTATTGTCGAAAGAACGCTCAACATGGTGGTGAAAACGTGCTCAGTCGAATTGATCAACGAGCAGATTTTAGCCATGTGAAGGCGAAAGAGAAGGCGATATTGGGTAAAGATCTTGACGCGGCAGCAATTCGCAAACTACAGCAAGGTCATCTTGATGCCAAGGATGTTATCGAGTCTTGCGATAAAGTACTACGCACATTAAGTGAGACTGCTCAAGGCAAGGTGGTTACTCGATTAGCACCATTACAAAAGCAGTACTCAAAAGTGAGTAACGAGCAGATTTATACCTTATGGGATAATGTTACCGTTCATGATCATGCATTTCATCGATTACAATTTGATTTATTGAGTCAATTATCATTGATACACACTCAAACTGATAATGGCTCTTCTTGTTTTTCAATTGATGCTAAAGGTAGTGATCAATATCAAAGTATGATGCATATTGAACGGGATTCTGATTGGGCGCCTGCTGACACTGATAGTGGTGACTTAGCCTCGACAGCAAAATTGTTTGATACCCATGTTATCTATAAAATGCAGCCGGGTGATTTTTTAATATTTAACAATCGAGCTTGGGCCCATGGTGTTAATAATTGGAACCCCCTCGAGACGAGAGAACTACTCGCTATGTACGCCTAAAGATTATTTTCTTTAATTGTTTGTTACCGGTGTCAAAAAAAGGTTGGCTTGTCGTTCATCAAGAGATTATAGAGATAACATTGATGAGATATCTGAAATTGATAAATACGCTAAATATATTTTTACTAAAGATATTCGTACTTAAGCAACTGGGGGACGCGCATTAATCACACTCTCGTGTCGAATTTTTATTGGTGCTAAATCAGTTAAGGAGGTATTTTTTAACTGCCGCTTTTTACTTTTTAATTTTATTTTGGCTCTTGCTCTTACTGATCAAGCTATTTGCATTGCAACGAATTAAATAGGGGGTTAATCGAAAACTAAAGTAGATTTGTGTTATTAATTAGCGACGTACTTTAACTTTGATTGTACTTCTATTGATTGATCGAGTTCTTTTATAAAATAGTTTAATGTTTCTGAAAACTCTATAAAAACACCTTGCCCAGCGTCTGAAGCACCTAACTGATATCCTCTCTTGAACGCCCACTTAATCAGTTCAATATTTTCTAACTCGTCCAGTTTAGTATCATTATTATTCATAAGTTTCTTCTAATTCATCAAGTCCATTAAGCTAAAAAAATATCACTGAATTAGTTAAGTCGGCAACACTCAAAATGAGATAAAAACTAAATTAAACCTTTTAAATTTCTGAGAAGATATACTATTAGAGATTGGATGTTTGAAAATTAAACAACCTTAACAATCATCAATTATTGCGTAGGTCGACTAATTAATCCTTGTACGTCGTTATGTAGTTAGTCCATTTACCTGTCTAAATTTGATTAATAACTTTCACAAGTAACTTCCAGATTTCTGCTATCGTTCGTGATTAAAATATTCTTAACGCGAGCTATTTAAAGGTCGTATTAAAATTGGGATTTAAGGTTTAGTCCTAAGACTCATTTAAAGGTCCTACAACAAACATTGGTAAAAGAACCATAACAAACATTGGTTACCCGAAAATTACAATAGTAGATTCGTAAAACAGTTGTGAAGGATAAGTAATGAACAAGTATAGCGACAAGTCAATTTAGGGTTGTAGCCTATTATGTGACTGAAAAGAAATTTTCTTTAGCTAGTTTCAGACGAGTATAGATTTAAAGTAGGGAATAAGAATATATTCAATATGAGTAAAAAGGAGAATTTTAAATAGTTCGATTGGATTTATACCCGAAGAATCTAACGCATGTTTAATTAACGATATCGAAGTCAACTAATTACGCTATAATTAATAACATAGTTATAAAAATATGCTAGTCGGATAGAAAACTAACTTAAAAAACTCTGTTTTTGGTTAATATGTGAGCATTTTGACACGCTTATGGTTAATAGTTATGCACCACTATGTTGCAATACGGGTATAAATTAACCAATAGATGGTCGGATGTGTTATACTAGCGTTTGTCTAGGTTAAGTTTCGGGGGTCAGAATATTCGAATGAACGGTGTTAAGTACGAACAATTATTAGTCAGTAATTTAAACAACAAAGATAAGAAAATAGATTTAGAGTCGTTTAAATATAAGTCAATTTTTCTCAGTTCAATAGTTCCTGATGAAGAAAATGCCAGGTTTTTGCCTGCGGTGTTAATCGAAGACGAACATGCCAACTTATTCGTAACTCGTAAAATTACCAAAAAGCAACTAGTGGATACTTATCTAGCTGAAGATAAAGTTATTATAGGAAAGTCTTGTATAATAAATTGCTTGAAATACGGTAGTAAAGAATGGAAAAAAGCGAATCAAACAATTGAGTCAATTATTGAACTAGGTAATAACATAGCTATTTCTGAACTAATACAAGCGCCTACCGTTTATCCACTTGAAGATGGTAAATACAAAGTCTTAACCGGCCATAGACGTTTCTTCGCATTAGTATATGCTAACGGTTATGGTTCTGCAGCTCAATTCAAGCTGTACAACAACAAACCATTATTAGCCAAAGTCAAACAGTTTCAGGAGAACGCGAGTCGAGAAGATTTACCGCAATATGGAAAACTGGCTGCATTTCTAAATGCAATGAGTGAAATTAATACACTTAACACCGCGCGAGTTCGAGTTGGTTTAAAGCGTTTAACGATTAAAGAAACAGCAACTAATCTCGGCATTTCGATGGGAGCGTTTGATAATTACAACGTCTTAACACGCTATCCCTGTATTTTAGAAGCGTATGAATCAGGTTTATCTAACTCGTTTGTTAAAACAAAAAAAATTGTTTTAGATGCTGAAAACGAATATAAAATTAGTCAAGATAAAACGACGCTGAATATAACTGATAGAAAAAAAATAAATCAAGAAATAGAGCTCAGACTGTCTAATAGTCAACAAGCGCCAGCTAAAACAAAACCCTTCAAGGTGCGGCCTATTAAATCTTCGAGTACGGTTAAAAAACTGTTAACTTCCAATATTATGGAGCTAAAAACTGGCATTGATTGGAAAAACATAGATTGGGATGACCATTTGTCTGTGTCGAATGTTTTAACGACGGTTATCGAGTATTTAGAAGACACAAAATAGCCCTCAGTCACTGAGGGCTATTTTTAATAAGGCAGTTTTAAATCAGGAAACAACTTGTAAATTTGTTAATTCAAATTTAATTATTTCGTTAACTTTACTAATTACAGAAGTTTTGCAAGAGTCAATAAAAAAATGATCGCCTGCGAATAACTCTATAGTGATATCTTTAGAGAAAAACTTTTGCCAAGTTTTAAGTTCGTCAACGCTAATTTCCGAATCACTTTTACCTCCAAAAATACTCACTGGACAGTCAAAGACACAGTCTCCTGAATATTTATATTTATCAGCGAGTTCGAAGTCCGAGCGTAACATAGGGAGGCAAAGTTCCATTAACTCTGAATTTTCCAAAATTTCTTTCGGAGTGCCATTTATGCTTTTCAACTTTTCTATAAATTGAGCATCTGGCAATCGATAAATTGAGGTTATTCTTGGTGATAGATGAGGACCTCGACTTCCTGACGCAATGAAACGGTGGGGCAGGGGCAAATTTTGTGCTAAACACCTGTTCATGAGTTCAAATGCGATGCGACTGCCTAGGCTGTGGCCAAATAAAATATAGGGAGAACTAAGTTCTTTGTATAGAGCCTCGATTAAACTGTCGACTAAGTCATGCATATTTTTATAACCCGGTTCAAAAATACGAGAAGCTCTACCAGGTGGTTGAATAGCAACTAAGTCTACGTTTTGAGGTAACCAGTTGTGCCAATCTAAATAAGTCGCAGCACTGCCTCCTGCGTAAGGGAAACAGAGTAACTTAATATCTTGGTTTAAAGGGGAGCTTCTATTAGGCCTAAGCAACCATTGGTCTTTTGACATAAAAATAATCCTAGTAACACGTTAGATTAATAATTTGAGATATGACATTAGTAATCACATTGATAACGTTTGATATACAATTTAGTATTTACCCTTTCACAGTCTATTGAATTCTATAATCTATAAGAAGTAATATGGCGGAAAGAACAGTTCTTGTCGTATTGTCTTACTTGTTGTATTGTCTTAATCGTTGTATTGCCTCTCTTGTTTTATTGCCCCTGATATGTGTTGCCTCTAGTGTGGTATTGCCCCAGGGCTATAGAGTTTGACAAGAGACTAGTTTTGAAGTTTAACAGAGATTGATTGTTTTTCGTAAATAAAAAATCTAATAAACATCATAGCAGTGATAGTTGTTCGAGAATAGCTCACTCAAGATGAAGTCGTCTCATGCATGAGATCATTATTTCGTTTAGGTGCGTTACTGCTCACAGGTAAAGGTTAAATAAATTACCTGTGAATTGGTTTTAATTTTCTGTTGATTTAGTCAATTGGAGCGGTTAACCTAAGACACAATTAAAGTCATTAAAATTAACTGAAGCGACCGTATTAGCTGTCATTCATTGCATATTGCAAGTGAAGCTCAATCAATAACCGTATTACAAAAAAGCGATAAGCAGGCGTTGGTATCGACGATTTTGAATCATAAAACTGCTTAACGGAATTAGAAACGTATTGGTAGGTTACAGTAGCAAAGCCTTAGTTCGTTTAATAACTTACATAATTTCAGCCTCGTAAAGGTTAATATTCGCAGTAAAACAATCGCATTATTTGCTCAAGTAGGCACATGTGTGGTTAAAGAAGCGTCTTGCCGGAAATTTATTAAGACGTGTAACAATCAAAGCTTTGTTAACCATTTTGAATAAACACTTAATTTGTAATTTAACATTTTAACCATTTAACACTAGGAAAATAAATGAACGAATTAGTCAAAAAGCTTTCACAAGGCCAACATAAAATAGTCGCTGAAAGAAGTGATTCAGCACAAGAATTGAAAGAACAGATTGAGCGCGAATTTGTACTATTGAAATTCACTGAAACACAGGGCGGTACTGAGCTCGGCAGCCAATTGGATATGCAGCAAAGTAAACTAGACGACGCAGATTTTGAAAATGCAAAAGGTGTTGTTCATTTGGTGGGTAATCTCGTGCTCGATTATGTACCAGTGCAATTAGTCGCGGATATCGATCTAAGCACATTACAAGGAACAGGGAAATTAGTACCCGTCGAAGAAGAAGCGACTGCTTGATACAAAACGAAATGAGTATGCGTGATTAAATCGTATTTTCAGGATTGGAAACTCGCAGCTTAGACACAAACAAAGGTAAAATTTATGTTTGATCAAGAAGAAGATACACGAACTTACAATGTAGTAATAAATCATGAAGAGCAATATTCGATCTGGTTAGCTGATAGAGAAAATGCGCTAGGTTGGCATAACGAGGGGATGTCTGGAACAAAAGCAGAGTGCCTAGAGTATATTGACAAGGTTTGGACCGACATGCGCCCGCTTAGTTTACGCAAACACATGGAAAAAATAGAGCAAGAGAAAGCAGCTTCTGACGACAAAAACGTCGCAGATGCGACTTCATAAAGAAGCATAAAACAGGGATTATTAATGGTGACTCGAGGGGAGAATGAAACGCCTTGGATGGTGATTCATAAGCCAAACCCTAGCGCAACAATGAGACTTATCTGCTTTCACTATGGCGGAGGTAGTGCTTCGGCCTATCGTGATTGGCCTAGATTACTTCCAGCAAATGTCGAATTGTGCGCAGTACAGTTACCTGGTAGAGAAAAGCGTTTTAATGAAAAATACATCACAGAGTTTCCTGAATTGACCGAAAAGCTTTGCGACGAGTTAAAAGCTTTTCTTACTAAACCTTATGTTGTATTTGGACACAGTTTAGGTGCTATGGTTAGCTTTGAATGGCTAAGAGTTTTACAGCAAAGTAACTTAATGTTGCCATTGTTATATATACCGTCGGGGATGCCCGCACCTCAATTGTATTATCCGAATAAGCCTATTGGCGAGTTACCCGAAGATGAGTTTGTGAATGAACTATTGCTAACTTATGGAGACAATTTAGGTAATGTCTTGAGGGACAAAGATTTGCGTAGCGTTTTTATGCCGCAACTAAGAGGTGATTTCAAGTTGCTTGAAAGTTATCAATTCAAAGAAGCTTCGGTCCTTGATTGCCAAATACATGCATTAGCAGGGGACGAGGAAGAAAATATCGGTGATGCAGATTTGGCAGCCTGGGGAGTTCATACTCAAAATTCGTTTTCAAGTAAGAGGTTTAATGGAGGGCACTTCTTTGTTCATACCGATGAACAAAAATTGCTTTCATTTATCAGCAAAGAACTAAATGCGTTAATGGGCACACAAAAGACTCAAGTGCCAGAATTCGCCTAATTAAAATAACCAGCACAATCTGAGCGCTTAAAGTTAATTAAAAATAACTGCATTTTAAGCACGCTTATATCGAAATTAAAGAGGAAACTATGGAAAAGAAAACCCTGCAAAGTTTTGACGGTATAGATATAAATTATGCCATAACTAAATCAAGCCGACCGGGGAAGCCTTGGATTGCACTAATCATCCCGTTTGGTCTAAAGCTTGAGATGGCCCGGCATTTTTGTGAGTTTTTCCAGCCTCACTACAATTCTATTGTTTGGGAAACGCGTTCTATTCTAGAAGATTCAGAGCGAAATATTACTGAGAATGAGTTTGTTCTGGAGAACCATGTTAGAGATTTAAAAGATGTATTAGATAAAAGTGGTGCTAAAAGCTTTATAATGGTTGGCTATTGTTCTGGAGCCGGCATTGCCTTAGCCGCTGCAAATAGATATCCAAATATAATCAATAACTTAATTCTTGCTCATGGTGAATATACTATGCTGCATGATTCAGCCTGTACCACTCAATTCGCCTCAGAAATCGATAGTTTATTGTCCCTTGCCGCTAAAGACGAAGAACATTTAAACTTGGTTTTCGAGAAGATAAAAGGTGATCGGTTTGAAGATTCCTCAAATCGCCCCGATGGAATTGATCTTCCTTTTACAAAAAAAGAATTTTTGAGAAGACATGCAGCAAATTATTTATCTTATAAATCGAGTGATTTTGAACATCTTGCTGAATATGTTAGCCATCATACGCTCATTTTAACCGGTGAGAGGGACGTACAAGCAAATGTTACTAGTTCGCAAAAAATTGCTGATTTAATTTCAAATTCGGAAATATACATTGATCCGGAAGCCGACCATTACGGTCTATTGCGTGAAGATTCAAGCACTATGATTACTATTTGGAATTATCTCTATGAACAACAACCCATTTTCGCGTAAAACACAACCAAGCAACATACATAAATTATTTGAACAGTATGCAATAACAAATCCTGACAATATTGCAGTTAAATATTCCGGTGAAAGTATTACTTACTCAGTGCTTAATGCGAGGGCAAATAATTTAGCGAGCCATCTAAAAGCGAAAAATGTCGGTGTTAGCGATATTGTAGCGCTAGAAATGTCACACACTATCGAATTTGTCGTTTCGATCATAGCAATTTTAAAATGTGGGGCAGCCTATCTACCAATTGATAGCCAACTTCCGATACACAGAATTGAAAAGTATTTAGATATAGCCAAAGTTAAATTACTGATAGCAAATAAAACGAGTCAAGTTAGCTCTCTTTCGACATTACCAATAATATTGTTTGAAGAAAAAGGGCTCTTTGAGCAAGAACTTTCCGAATTTCAAAGTATTAACGGTGAGCCTGATTCTCGAGCTTACGTTATGTTTACTTCCGGCTCAACCGGGGACCCCAAAGGCGTCGAGGTTCCACATAGAGCAGTAATTCGATTAGTCAAGGAAACTAACTACATTAGTGTTGCTGAAACAGATTGTATTTTGCAATTTGCACCAGCTAATTTTGATGCATCAACCTTTGAATTTTGGGGGGCACTATTAAATGGTGCGTGTGTCGCTTTATATTCCGGAAAAGGTTTAGATCCTAATCGGCTAAAACAAGATCTAGTAAATAATAATGTCACTATCTTATGGTTAACTGCGGCTTTATTCCACTTAGTTGCAGATAAGTTTATTGACGTTTTAAGGCCGCTAAGAGTTTTGTTAGCTGGTGGAGATGTGTTAAGTGCTAAATACATTAGAAAAGTGATCAACCAGTTCCCAGATATTACGATGATAAATGGATATGGTCCAACTGAAAATACTACTTTTACTTGCTGCCATAAGATGACCAAAAATAACTTGCCTGACACGAATGTACCGATTGGTAAAGCTATTACGGGAACCAATGTCTTTATTTTAGATGAGAATTTTAATCCAGTAAAAGATGGTCGCTTAGGTGAACTCTATACCAGCGGTTCTGGTGTCGCTTTAGGTTATCTAAATGATAGCAATAATCAAAATTTCTTTTATAACGATAAGATAGATACTGGGCTTATCTATCGAACCGGAGATTTAGTAGCGAGAAATGAAAATGGTGAAATATTGTTTCATGGTCGTAAAGATAATCAAGTAAAAATACGTGGTTATAGAGTGTCGTTAGAGGAAGTCAAATCAGCTATTGTTAAAGTCAAGGAAGTGGTTGACGCGATCGTTACCACCAAAAAATATGAATCAGGTGATCAAATATTAGTCGCCTATATTCAAGTAAAGGAAGAACATGAACTCTCGCCAAAGTCAATTAAGTCAATGTTGGCGAAGATACTACCTGACTACATGATACCGGACAGTTTTATCTTTAGTGAAAGTTTACCGATCAATAATAATGGTAAAGTTGATAAAAAATTAATGAGCACAACTTAATTAAAATAGGAAGTTAAAAATGGAAACAAAAGAAATTGAGAGTTTAATCCTAAATTCGTTTAGAGAAAAAGAGCTAATGAAGAATATTGAGTTAAATGAAGACTTTTTTGACTTAGGAGTATCTTCATTAACTGTTGTCGAACTTCAAATTGTTGTAGAAAAACAAATTAATCGCACCGTAGAAACGGCAAAATTAATGGCCGCTCCAACAATTGCAGAGTGGGTAGAGCTTTATTCTAAAGCAGAAACAAACGCTTCGACTGAAGCGTTAGATGCTTAGTAAGAAAGCCTGTAAGAATCATTCATTTAAAACCTTAAGGAATTAACTTATGACTAAGAAAAAGTTTAGCTTAAGCGATGAACAGATCGCACAATTTAGAAGGGATGGATATTTAGGACCTTTTGATCTTTATGATGCCGAAGAAATTCGAGAAGAGTATAAAAAGCTTAGAGCTGAAATGTTTGACAGAGAATACGCCGTTTACGACGTTGATCACGCAAGTCTTCTGGCTGGCTACGATCGCCATTTAGATATTAATTTCTTTAGTCAGCATATTATGAAACGTCAGATTTTGGACAAGTTAGAAGGAATATTAGGTCCAGATATTATTTGTTGGCGTTCAGAGTTATTTCCAAAGTATCCGGGAGATGAGGGTACTGATTGGCATCAGGCAGATACGTTTGCTCATGCGTCAGGTGCCCCTCAAATAGAATGGCCAAGTTCTGAGTTTGGCGGGGCGGTCACGGTATGGACTGCCGTAACTGATGCAACTGAAGAAAATGGTTGTTTGCGTTTTATACCAGGTACTCAAGAAGAAATGGTATACGATGAGTCAAAGGAAATGAAATATCAGCCAGACCAAGTAAACAAACTTGAAAAAGATGGTATGAAACGTGGTTTCTTTGGATATGATTATAGAAACCTACAAAAAGACCCAGATTTTGTTCCTGATGAATCAAAAGCTGTTTCAATTGAGATGAAAGCCGGTCAATTTGTTATATTTTGGTCTACATTGATGCATTCATCTTTTCCTAATTCAAGCAAGAATAAAACTCGTCTCGGTTTTACCGCGAGATATGTCCCGACCTGTGTAAAAGTTTATCCAGAAACTGACACGGTTGACGAATACGGAACAGTATTATCGTTAGATAAATATGGTACGGTATTAGTTGCTGGTGAAGACAAATATAGTCATAACCGTAGAGTTACTAAAAATACTCGTGATAAAGAATTTGCATTAGAAGAGTAGTAATGTCTGAACACAGAAAATCTTTGTATCTTCTCGCGGATAGTCAGCTGTTGTTTTGGAATATAGCTGAAAATCGATTTATCGAATCTATTCGCGAAAATCTAGATACTAAAAAAGCTTCTATCACCAAAGCCGCATACATTGGTGCGGCTAACGGTGATAAACCTGAGTTTTTTGAATTGTTTAAAGCTGCAATGGATAATATTGATCTTCACGAAAGCAGAATGATTACGAGTCAATATTCTAAAGAAGAACAAGAATTCCTTGAGTCAGCAGATCTCATATTGCTAGCGGGTGGAGATATTAAGGTCGCCTCAGAGATTCTTGAAAAGACCGGTATGGCTAAAACCGTAATTGAGAAGTACTACTCGGGCGCTGTACTCATTGGAATATCCGCCGGTGCTATTCAGCTAGGTTTAGGAATTGCGAATTGTGACGGAACTCTTATTGAAGGCTTAAAGTTACTTCCTTATTTTGTTGAAGTCAGTGAAAAAGAAAGCAATTGGAATAGTCTTAAGAAACTACTAGCGTCGAGTGGGCAATATAATAAAGGCTTCGGTCTATCGGCAGGTGGTGGAATGATTTACCACTCAGATATGACGATAGAGCCTTTGAGAAACTCTATAGTCGAATGTCGAAGTCAATCAGATGATGGTGTCGAATTAGGACATAACGTGTTACTGCCGCCTCAAAGCCTAGAGAATAATAAATTATTGAGTAAGGCCGATTAACCAATCGTTTTATAATTGACGTAGTACCAACAGTTTCGTTCATGTGTTTTGGGTTTGATGATTTTAGTGGGTTAATTGAATGTGAATATGCAGCAAGAAATACATTTCTGGCAACATTGCTTTAACTGTAAAGTAAGCCCAATAGTGGGTACACGTTATCAATGTCAAACCTGTCCCGCAGGTCCCAATATTGATTTATGTCAAAGGTGTTATGCACTATATAAGCAAGGAAAGATAAGTGAGGCGTGTCATACCTCTGATCAAGTTAAATTGAGAGGAAATGATTTTAAAGCCTATCATGGAGAAAGAAATATAAATTTGCAACAGTGGCAAGAAACTCCTGTTAATCAGCTTGTCACACCCGAGTTGTTCGATAATTTCTTAGTTCGTTTGGAGTTTAAGAGTGGATTTAATTCTGCCTTTGGCGGATATGGATTTGTCGTCAACCATAACCAACACACATTAGTACTGACTGCATTACATGTTTTAGACGAGGTATTAAAAGCGCACGAGATTGATGCTTCTAGTAACAATCTAGCTTATACAGGAGCCGAACTACCGTCAGTAATCGATTCAACGGTACTTTATGATGTAATGAAAGAAAGATGGATGTTTCATGAGTTGGGCGTGAGTAATCAAATGATTGCACTAAAAAATGCCAGAATAGGAGAATTGGAACCTATTTCTTTTAAGGATATTAGCGCATTCCATATTTCTGAAGACGTTCAGGTAAAAGCAGCTTGCTTAGCTGAATCTTCACCCGAAGTTGGTGAGTCTGTTTGGCTAGTTGCTAATATGCCGGAATACCAAAATACCAGACAAGCAGTAGTCGTGGAAAAAAGTGATAAGAGTTTAATTTTTCGATACAACCAAAAAGAAGGAATACCAATTGGTTGTAGCGGAGCGCCGATAATAAATAAGCTTGGCCAAGTTGTCGCGATCAATATTGGAACAACAACAAACGCAGATCAAAGATATGGCCATAGTAATCCTGTTGAAAGTATACGAGAGCATTTAACCGTTCTATCTTAAAGTGATATTGAACTTAGCGATTATGTAAACGAGCCTAATTTATCTGGCGAATAGAATTAAGAAGGAAGCCGAAGATGACCGATAGATTGTTCTATCTTAAAGAAGATGTTTATTTTGAACCATTATTTAATAACTGGTATGCGTGGTCATACCTACTTCCACCGGTTACTGCAGCTAGATATATGGTGAATACGCATAAGAGAATTATGAATTCTTTTGTGAATAACTATGAATTGCATATTAGTGCTGCAAAGGAATCAGTAGTGACTGGCGGTGATTTCTTACATTGTAGCGAAGAACAGCTAGAAGACATACAGAATTTAATTAATGATATTGACACCAAGTGCAGTGATTTAGTTGAACTATCTTCTGCAATAAATGCTCTTGATGAGATGCTAGAATCTCATACTAGTGGACAAACGGTTGAGCCTTTTTACAAAAAGGTTCCTCAGGCGTTAAGTGGCTATGTAGAGTTAGTAATGGACTTACAGCACAGACCCTCGTATCGTCTCATTGAAGCTTTGTTATATCAAAGTAAATATTACAAAAAAGATCTACAAGCTCTATCATTTGGCATGCTTTCAAAAGTAGAAGAGAGACCATTTGTTTTAAGTACTCCAAGACTGCCAGATGATAATCATTTGCGGATAGAGGCTGATTTTAATTCGAAAATAGTTGACGAGATATTTAAGAGTCGAGAAATTCCAATTAGTGAAAAAAGAATAAAAGAACTGTTTTCTACGAACGAACTTGCTGGTGGCTTAGATTACAATGAACTTTTTACAGAAAACAAGACTCAGTTTCCACACAAACCAGTTGAAAGTGGAGTTAGACTCCAGTATACCGGGCATGCAGGCTTTCTTGTAGAAACTAAAGACGTTTCTATTTTGATTGATCCTGTTATAGCAAGTCGCGGTAAAGAGTACGAAGCAGATACTATTAGCTATAGTGAAATACCGCCTAAAATAGATTTTATTTGTTTGACGCATAATCACCAAGATCATGTGTGTATTGAGAGTTTGTTGCAATTAAGATACAAAACATCACAGGTAATTGTTCCAAAAAATAACGGGGGTAGCCTTGCAGACCCTTCAATCAAATTACTTTTAAAACATTTAAATTTTAATGTGATCGAAGTCGAAGACCTCGATCAAATAAATATCCCTAATGGTAAGATTACTGCAATTCCTTTTCTTGGTGAACACGGTGATTTAAACGTTAGAAGTAAAGCTGCCTGGCTAATTGAAGTTGACGGTAAAAAATTATTCTTTGGGGCTGATTCAGCAAACCCCGATGTTAATTTATATCGTCATATGTGTGACTTACTGAGTGGATTAGATGTATACGCGATTGGCATGGAGTGCGTAGGAGCCCCTTATACCTGGTTATATGGGGCGCTTCATTCAAAAATGGTACCCAAGGCGATAAAAGATACTCGACGTTTAGATGGTTCAGATTGTACCCAAGCATATGGTGTAGTTGAAATGATAAAACCCAAACAAGTATGTATTTATGCTTTGGGAATGGAGCCATGGTTCAAGTATTTTATGGGATTAGAGTATGAAGAAGACTCTAAACAATTGCTTGAATCGAATAAGATGATCGAACAATGCAGTCAAATAAATATCCTCGCAGAAAAGATGTACGGGCGAAAAACAATCGAACTCTAATGGATATGTACCAAAAAAAAGCATGAATTTTTTGCTTAAATAAATCCATAAAAGTTAATGAAAGATCTCGAGTGTTAATATAGGCGTTATTCAGATGTTAGAAATTATCAATCGATACAAACACGGTTATGTAATCATACCAACGGTTCTTGCTGCTCAAGAGCTAGGGGTGTTTGATTGTCTTACAGCAGATGAATATTGTAACTTTGATAAACTTGTTAAGACTCTCAAGGCAAATAGCGGCCATTTGAAAATCGCCCTACGATCATTAGAGTCGCTCGGTTGGATTGAACAAAACGATGCTAATGAATATCGCTTGTTAGAAAACGCTAAACAAAGACATTTAATACCTAACGAAATTTTAATGCTGTTAGATTTTCCGATGGAAGACTATGTAAATAGTAACAGTGATGCGGGTTTAACAACGTGGTTAGAGCGCTCTTCGAATAGATGGCAGCTAGACAATGAATTAATAGCAGATATGCTAGATGGTATATTGATTATATCTTTATTATTAGCTCTCAAGAAACATAGTTTACTGACGTATCAGAAGGTTGACGAACAATCGCTAGAACTTAAGCTTGACATTGCATCTTCAATTTTTAAAAAGGAAATTATAGAGTATTTCATTAGTAAAGCTTGGGTGAATAAACAAAAAGACTATTATGAAGTTACTAATGTTGGTAAGTTTATATTTGATAGGATTTATATCGCCGCTACTGTAGCATCCTATAAACCAATGATTCAAAATATACCTAGTCTACTTTCAGGCAAGCATTCTCAAGTTTTCGAGAGAGATGAAGCAGGCCATGAACTTCATATTGACCGAACGTTAAATGTACAAGGGAGCGGCTTTCAACACGAAAAGTACTTTAAGGAAATTGAATCACTTGTAATATCAATCTTTGATAATCGAGACTATTCAGAGCAACCTAAGTACGTTGCCGATATGGGGTGTGGAAACGGCGACCTTTTAAAAAAAATATATTTAACAATTAAGGAAAAAACGTTACGTGGTGAAGCGTTAGATAAATTTCCAGTGATTTTAATTGGTATTGATTATAACGAAAAAGCGCTGTTAGAAACGTCAAAAACCTTAAACTCAATAGATCATATGACTTTGCGCGGTGATATCGGTGATCCTCAGCAAATGATTGTCGACCTTATTGATAAAGGTATAACTGATCCAGAGAATATCTTACATGTTCGTTCTTTTTTAGATCATGATCGTCCGTTTAATGAAACTATTAATGTTAACCAAGAGCATCAGAGACTAGATAATACCTATCAATCGATTTGCGTTGATCACGCTGGTGATTTGATACCGGTGAAAAAGGTAATGCAAAGCTTAGTCGAACATTTGAAGAAGTGGGCTGACTTAGATTCAAAGCATGGACTAGTTTTACTAGAAGTACATAGTTTGCCTGCAACCGTCACAAATCAGTTCATTGATAGAAGCGAGAATCTTTATTTTGATGCGTATCATGGTTTTTCTAGGCAATACTTAACTGATGCAACTGCCTTTTTAATTAGTGCGTCTGAAGTTGGATTATTTCCAAATCTTGAATACAGTAATAAATATCCTAAATTTTTGCCATTTAGCCGAATTACCTTAAATTATTTTCAAAAGAAAGACTATCAAATTAGGCATTTAGTTTTAAAGGATGTAGATTTAATAAGAGATATGGATAGTTGCTTCTGCCTAGATGGTGTCTTACCAGAAACTCAGTTAACTTCAAGAATAAAACAGAGTTCCTCTTTTCAGTACGGCCTCGTTATTAAGGATAAGCTTTGTGCGATAGCTAGTTTGATTTCAATTGATGGAAAGTTATATGTTGAATCTGTTAAAACACAAAGCGGAGTCTCCCTTGAGGAATTAAATGATTTTCTCGATTTTGTCTCTGCGCATAATGTTTTGGGCGGAAGGGGTAAATTGGATAATTTGAAGCACGCTAGTTTGGCTGTATATACCTATAAAACTAAAAGTGATGATCTTCCCGTTGAGAAATATATTGATAAGTTTATCTCGACTTATTCAATAGGCCCTGAAGATGATACGCTTCTTGCAGAGAGAGAATTAGAGTCTTTTGGGGGACGCTGGTTGTTGACAGTGCTCGCTCAAATGGGTTTAGAGCTTGATTATTCACGAAAATATTCCATTGATAAGTTACTAATAAAATTTAATGTCTTACCAAAGTATTATAGATTATTTAATGAGCTCGTAAACTTGCTAGGAAGGATAGGGGTTGTAAAGGTTGATGAGAATTTAAGAGAGTTTTCGATTATCGATAAAAATTGTTCTCAGCTTTTGTTAGATATCACCAAAGATTTTCCAGTTTTTAGTAAAAGGTATACAGAACAGTTTCCGTTTTATGTTTCATTTTTAAATTTAATGGAGCTCGGACTAGGGAACTTCAAAAACGTCTTGCAAGGTAAGATGACAGCTAATCAAGCTATTTTTCCGAATGCATCAATGGAGTCTTTTGAAGCGATATTTAAAGGTGATAAAGTTTCAGATTATTTTAATTCGGTACTAGCCGAGGTGATAAGACAATATGCGCTACTCAAGGTTAATAAAGCAGCGGGTTCTAAGATTAAAATTTTAGAGGTGGGTGCAGGTACTGGAGGCGCGACAACAAATGTTTTAGAGTCTTTGTCAGAATACTTTGATTTTATTGAATTTACATATACGGATATCTCTAGTTCATTTGTAAGATATGGAAAACAAAAGTTTTCGGATAAATATCCAAATATTAAATTTGATGTCCTTGATGTTGAAAACCTCTCCTTAGAGAACTCAAAATCATATGACATTATTTATGCTTCTAATGTATTGCATGATACAAAATATATAAAATATACGCTTTCTCAGGTAAAAGAATTACTTAATCCTGATGGTATCATCGCTATAAACGAATACACCAGGATGAAAGATTTATTACTGTACACTGGTGGACTATTACATGGGTGGTGGTTATTTGAAGATCCAGAAAATCGTTTACCAGGTTCATGCTTACTCGATGTATCTAGATGGGAAAAGGCGTTTTTAGATTCAGAATATGTTGGTTTTAAGGCCTATACATTACCGTTTATTAAGAATCCCAAAGAAGCTAGTCAAGCGATTTTGGTTGCAAAAAAAGATAAAAAAAATATCGAAGAGATTGACTCGGTCCCTGTAGATACGCAATTATCGGTAAGTAACAATGAGGATTCAGAACTTTCATTATTCAACCAAACAGAAGATGGTATTGTAGCGGTGTTATTACGTGAAATCGCTCATGTGATTAACCCCAAAAAATGTCGTAGTTTAGCTCAAGGTCAATCGATCAATGATATTGGAATTGACTCTATGGAGTTACTAGAGGTTCAATGCATTATCGAGAAGTCATTTTCGATTAAACTTAAGCCTGATTTTTTACTTGAATATGATACTGTCGATCAAATTAGCCACTATATCAAAAGAATTCACTCTTCATTCAACGATAATGGTTCGCCTGACTCTTCAGGAGCGGAATCTGAGCAAATAACTGATACTCGGACTAAATTAGTTTCCATACTAGAGAAAGTCTTAAACGGCGAACAGCTGGATGAAGTGTGCTCGGGAACAAATTTTTCCTGTTCTGGATTAGATTCCATGGAGTTGGTAGAAGTTCAGTTTGCTATAGAGCGTGAGTTTTCTACTAAACTAGATTCTGATTTTCTATTTGTAAACGATACGTTGGGTAAGGTTATTGAGTATTTTTCAACTCAAACAGAATCACAAAAGGCTAGCGTAAATCATAATGACTATGAAGCGTCCTTAAAAGAAGAGTTCAAAGAAGTCGAAATCGAAGAAACTGTATTTTCAACAGTGACAAAACTGATTCCAGTGGTAAAAGGGTCACTGTTCACTAGGGAAACCTTGCTGAGCGATCTAAGTTTAGATTCTATGGAGTTATTAGAGCTTCAGTGCGCTTTTGAAGAAAAATTTAACACAAAATTATCTGCTGACTTTTTAATAAGTAACAATTCATTTGAAACTATTATTGAATATTTTGAAAAGATCGTTAACCAACGAGCTTGTAAGATTGATGATTTACCAGATGCATACGCTTGTGATGCCGCAGAACAAACGCTTAAGGTTATTAGAAATTGTATCAATGAAATAATTAGTCCGCGTGAAATTGGCTCTCTCAATATGGAAGCTAGTCTAGATGAGTTAGAGTTAGATTCAATGGAATTATTAGAGTTGCAATGTGAGCTTGAACAAGCCTTTAAGACGAAGCTAACTCCAGATTTTCTTTTAAATTTTAATAGCATAAAGTCTATCGCAGATTATTTCTTAAATACAAAAGAATTTTCTGAGGGTTGCGATAAGAGCTTGTCGACTGGTAATAACGATAAAAAAAAAGCATTTTGTTTAACTAATTATCGCAAAACCATTGGAAGTCTTAACGAAGTAGATTTAAAACAAGCTAAGGTATACCCGCTATCTCAAAATCAAAAGGCGATGCTTGTTGTTGAGCAACTTGAGAAAGGTCGGCTTGCTCACAATATACCGATGCAAATCTATTTAAACGATGAGTTTGATTTAGAATTAATTAGTAATACGATGGAAGTGCTCTGTGAGCGGCATCCACTACTAAAATGCCGGTTTAAAGAGAATTCTACCGATTTATATTTACCTGATGTTTCTACCTTAGATTTTGAACTCTATGACTTATCTCATGTAACCGAAGCACAACGAGAGACTGCGATCTGTGAAATCGGGAGAGCGGAATCTTACCAAGCATTTGATTTATTTAATCAGCCCCCAATACGAATAAAGTTAGTTAAAAGCTCCTCAGAAAGCGGCGTTTTATTTTTAACGATCCACCATATTGTGTGTGATGGATGGAGTATAAAAGTTATTTTTGAAGAGCTTAACGATATATATCAAAGTTTAAAAAAACACAATCCATTAACGAAGATTAGCACTAGTAATCAATATAAAGTATATTTTGATAGCCAAAAGAGTAGCGGGCCAGTCGATATCGAAGTTACTGATTTTTGGAAGGGGTATTTAAGCGGCTCAAACCAAATCGTCAATTTACCAAAGTCGCAAAGTCAAGTTTACCAAAGAGAATACGAGGTTTGTTCGCACTTTTTTAACGTTCCTTTGCCATTAAGTGAAAAAATTAGTAGGTTTGCTAGCAAGAACAAATCTACACCATTCTCAGTATTGTTCTTAGCTTTTAATGTCCTTATTTCAAAGTACTCAAATCAATTGGATCTCTTGATTGGTGTTCCTAATTTAAACAGGGATTTAACTAAATTTAGGAATATCATTAGTTATTTTATAAACGTTGTACCGATAAGAACAAAGCTTGATCTTAAAGCATCATTTATATCAATGTTAGAAGAATCAATGAGTAACTGTAGCAGTGTATTAAAGGATTATAGTATACCGCTTTCAAGTCTGGTCGAAGAGATCAAGTGCGCACCCAATTCGCTGCATTCGCCTTTAGTACAAGTTTTATTCTCATATCAAAATATAAAAATACACTCGAATAATTTTTTGAACTCTAAATTTTCGATTATTGACTTAGATATAAAAGAAAGCCAATTCGATCTAGAGCTTGTATTGCAACCTGAAGGCGATACTTTACGCGGCAAGATAGTTTATCGAAACGATTTGTACTCAGAAGACCTCATTTCCCAGCTAACACTTAGTTTTATTAATATTCTCGATGGAGCGATGGAGTCGCCAGACCAACCAATTGCTGAGATCTCATTACTTAATAAAGAACAAATAAGAGAATTAAAGCTAGATAATGACCTAAAATATCAAGCAAAAGAGTATGAATCTCGCTTTTATGAATTGATCAAGCCGCATGCTAATCTAAAGCCAGACGCAATAGGGCTTGTATACAAGAATGCTCATATATCCTATCGTTGCTTAGATCAACTTACTAATTCTTTGGCTAATTACTTAAACAAGTTTGGGGTAAAAGCCGGAAACACAGTTGCAGTATATATGGATCGATCAGCAGAAATGCTGATTACTATTTTAGGAATTATGAAGGCTGGTGCGGCTTATGTGCCTTTAGATCCTAGTTTTCCGGAAGAGAGAATAGAATACATACTAGTAGATGCGAATGTTAATTTTTTAGTCTGCGACAACAATAGTCATGACAGACTAAATTTTAATCATGAAAAGACAATAGTCTTTAATTCTATCCTACTCTCAAAGCTAAACCAATCATCTAGTAAGATTCTGACAGAAAATAGTAATCATAAAGGTAATCTAGCCTATGTGATTTACACTTCTGGTTCAACTGGAAAGCCGAAAGGCGTAGAGATTGAGCATCACAGTTTAACTAACTTTTTGTTATCAATGGAACATAAACCTGGTTTGGCAAAAGGATGTAACCTACTGGCAATTACTTCGATTTCATTTGATATCCATACATTAGAGTTTTTCTTACCATTGATTTGCGGTGAAAAAGTAGTTTTAGCCGATAGACAAAGTGTTCGTTCACCAAAAGAAATTTATCGTTTAATAAGTCAGCATTACATTAACGCTATTCAGGCTACCCCTTCAACCTGGCAAATTCTGCTCAAAGACTTCCCAGAGCTTAACTATTCATTTCTCGCTTTATGTGGTGGTGAGGCAATTTCTCGCGAACTAACGCAAAGATTTGTATCAAGATCAAACTTTCAATTATGGAATATGTATGGGCCCACTGAAACATGTGTTTGGTCATCGGTCAAAAGATTGAAGTCTCAAGATAATGTTAATATCGGAATGCCGATTAACAATACTCAGTTTTATATTTTAGACTCTCAACAATATATCTTACCGAATTATGTCATTGGTGAACTATATATCGGTGGTAATGGTGTAGCGCTTGGTTATCGAAATGCTCCTTCCTTAACGGCTGATAAATTTGTCATGCTCCCCCATATTTTAGGGGGGAGTCATAGACTTTATCGTACAGGTGATTTAGCGAGAAGGCTTCCAAATGGCGAGTTCGAGTATATTGGACGGGAAGACGATCAAGTTAAGGTTCGAGGTTATCGCATTGAACTAGGAGAAATAGAAGCAACAATTAACGCTATCGATATAGTCGATACTTGTGTTGTTATAAAACAAAGCAACAAGCGAAATGAAGATATTTTAGTTGCTTATTGGGTTAGTAAGAAGCCTGTTGAATCCGTTAACGAAGATAGTCGTTTTATAAAAACTATACTCGTTAAGTCACTTCCGGAATATATGATTCCGAATGAAATTGTTAACTTAGATAAGTTACCAATGACGGCTAACAAAAAGATCGATAAGAAGGCACTCTCAGAGCGCGAATTCTCCTCTATGAAAGACGTTGTTCCTGCAAAAACGAAGATAGAAAAAACTATTCTCAGTATTTGGAGCGATATTTTACTTATTGATGAAGAAAAGATAAGTGTAACCGATAGCTTTTATGCGCTGGGTGGTCACTCCTTGCTATTTGCAGAAGTTGTTAATCGATTAACTAGCAGAGGCATTGAGTGCGGCATTAAGTGGGTTGTGGAATGCCTCAATATAAGATCGTTGGCTCAAAAAATAACGGACAATGCTGATAATCAAATTGTTACAGCGGATCACAGGCCAGCGACAATAGCTAATGAGCTCGAGAAGAAAGGGAGCAACGAAAAGAATAGATGCCATGAATGCCTAGAACTATCTACTGAAGAAGTAAATACCATTTACGAGCAGGTTACTGGTAAAGACAATGAGGTTGAGGCTATCTTACCAATATTGCCTATGCAGGAAGGGTTACTCTTTAATTATCTGAATAATTCCGAGTTAGATAGCTACGTTTTAAAGTTACTACTTAAGTTTAAGGATTTGAGTGAACTTGAAGATTATGTAAACGCACTTCAGTTATGCGTAGATAAATTTGAGGCGCTTAGAAGTTCATTCCATTTTGATGGGCTCTCTAAGCCTATTCAAGTAATTAATCGTGTGGCTAAGCTCAGCCTGATAAAAGCTAAAGAAAAATTAAATAATGATGATTCGCAACCGTTAAATCGCCAGTTTGATAAAGTTATTCCGATAGATATTTCAACCGCTCCTTTAATTAGACTCGAGCAAATCACATTACCTGATGAGAACGAATGTTTCCTCGACCTAAGAATTCATCACCTAATTACAGATCAAGTAAGTCTCGACAAACTCAACGAGGCAATAGCGATAATCATAAGCGGTAAGCCGCAAATAGATATATACAATCCAAGTTATATTGATTTTGTGAACCATACACTAAAAAACATCAATATTGACATTGAGAATTATTTTACTCGAATGCTTGGTGATGTTAATGAGCCATCATTACCTTTTAGCATTGCATATACTGATCAAGCAACTACTGAGGTAACAAGGCAACTACTAGAAAAAGATTGTTCAACGGATATTCTTGAAATTGCCAAGCGCTTTCAAATTAGTCCAGCGACTATATTTCATTTGGCTTGGGCCTTATTTGTGGCAAGTAGTTCAACTAAGCGCGATGTTGTGTTTGGCACTGTTCTTTCGGGAAGATTACAAGATTTTAGAGGCATCGATAGCCTTCAGGGTCTATTGATCAATACGTTACCTATACGTGTAAACCTGGTTAATAAAACTGTTGCCGAAATAGTTTATGAAATCGACTCGAGTCTAAAAGAGCTAATGACAATGGAACAGGCCTCGGCTGGTCTCGCACATGGTTGTAGTAATCTTAAAGATAGCATTCCTTTGTACAGCAGTCTTATTAATTATCGACACTCAAAAGAGCAGTATTCGGGTGAGGAGGAAAAACTGCGCTTAGGCGTAGAAGTAGCTCAATGGGATATGAAAAGTAGTTTGCCTTTTGTCTTAGCAATAACTAATCAAGCTGGGAGGTTTTATATTGAATCTAAAGCGGTATCTGAAATAGGCTCACGAAACGTTCTTGATTATTTTAATACGCTTCTAAAAAGATTAGTGAAAATATTGCTTGGCTCGCCTAATGAAAGCTTAGATGCAATATCCCCAATTTCGGAAAGCCTTCAGATTAAACTCACTGATAGCGAACATAAGACTAATTTAAATGCGAGAAACTGCGATAGTTTGCATGTCGAGTTTGAACGTCAGGTCGAGTTGTCGCCAGATTCAATTGCTGTCGCGTGTGATTGCGAATACTTATCTTATCGCGCGCTTAATCAAAAGGCCAATCAATTGGCTAGATATTTGAGGGAAAATGGTGTAGCCGCTGACAAAATTGTCGGTATTTATTTAGAACGATCTTTAGAAACATTAATAAGTGTTTTTGCGATATTAAAGACTGGCGGCGCGTATTTACCAATCGACCCAAGCTATCCTGATAGTAGGGTAGAGTTCATGCTTGATGATAGTCGCGTAGAGCATATTATTACGAATGAAAAGTTAGCTCAATCGATTCAAGCCAGTTTTTCCGGCGAATTAGTCGCAGTTGATAATAAATTAATTCGGCTCAAGTTAACAAAGCATCTAAACTCGAACTTAGACACAAATAGCGAGTGTAATGCGAATAGTTTAGCGTATGTGATTTATACTTCGGGTTCTACCGGTAGACCCAAAGGCACGTTGATAAATCAGATTGGATTGATAAATTACCTCCAGCATTCTATCAAAAACTACCTTCAGCAAGACGTTTTAGGTTCAGTTGTTAGTAACACTCTTAGTTTTGACGCAACTGTCACTTCTTTGCTCCCTCCGTTATTAGTCGGCAAGCAAGTTGAAATATTAAGAGAAGGAGATAATTTATTACATGATTTATATGACAAAATATTTTTAAGTAGCGCCCCGCTGTTGTTTAAATTTACTCCTTCACACCTTCGCGCACTTAAAGACCTATTTAGGACACAAAATGGAGTCAAAACACGCCATATAATCGTGTTTGGTGGCGAGTCGGCTTCGTTGAAGTTAATAAAAGAGTGGAGTAATAATCTACTTCCTATGGCAGTGTTTATTCATCATTATGGCCCTACGGAAACCGTGGTAGGCTCTAGTGACTTTAGGGTTCCAACGGGTCAACGCCTAAATACTATGACTGGTGACTCTCTTCCAATAGGACAACCTATACAGAACACCGAACTTTATGTACTAGATGATAACTTGAACTTAGTGCCACCTCAGGCTGTTGGTGAGTTATATATTTCCGGTTTAGGGGTTGCTAGAGGTTATCTTCGTCGTCCTTCTTTAAGTGCTGAAAAATTTCTACCAGACCCGTTTTGCGCTAAAGCGGGAAGAAGAATGTATAAGACGGGTGACTTGGTAAAATGGAACGCCAATAGCGAGTTAATTTTTCTCGGAAGAATAGATCAACAAGTCAAGGTAAATGGATTTAGAATTGAATTAGGTGAAATTAGCTATCAGCTACAAAAACACCCAAGTATCGCTGATTGTCACGTGTTAGCAAAAAAGGTCAATTCAGAGAGCTTGGCACTGATTGCTTATTTCATCCTCAACGAAAATGCTGATTTAGGTGATAGAAAAGATAAAGGTGTCATAAATGAAGCGTTAAAGCGCCATCTAAGTTTAAATTTACCTTCTTATCAGGTACCTAATTATTATGTTGAGTTATCACAGTGGCCGCTGATGCCAAATGGAAAGCTCAATTTAGCTGATTTGCCATTGCCTTCACAAGATGGTTTAACTAATAGTAATTTTGTTGCGCCACGAAATATGCTTGAAACTAAAATAAGCGAAATATGGTGTGAAGTTTTAAAGCATAAGAAAATAAGTATAAATGATAACTTTTTTTCTCTAGGTGGTCAGTCCTTGCTTGCGATGAGAATGATAAGTTTGATTCGCCAGGAATTTAATAATGAAGTTACCTTAAATCAATTATTTCAAAGCCCGACGATTGCAGAGTTAGCGGGACTATTAACTGCTACAAAAAGCTCTTTCGTACTACCTTCGATTAAAAAAGCGAGTCGAGACAAGCCGTTACTCTTATCCTACGCGCAACAAAGGCTATGGTTTATCGATCAATTTGGCGAGGGTAGTGTCCAGTATAATGTGCCTAGTCATTTCTTGTTGAATGAGTCGGTTGAAAAACACGCCTTAAAAAAGGCGGTTAAAGAAATTGTTAATCGGCATGAAGCTTTAAGAACATGCTTTCGTTCAACAAAGGGAAGAGCTCTACAAGTTATTTTAAAAGATTTTGAGGTTCCTTTTGAATATCATGATTTAACTAGCTTAAGTGAAGGTGAGCGAACTGTTGAAGTAGAAAAATATATGCAGTATGAGGTCGACACTCCATTTGATTTAAGTCTTGATGTAATGTTGCGAGTAAAACTACTAAAGCTTTCTGAGAAATCTTCATTAATTTTATACACCATGCATCATATCGTTAGTGACGGTTGGTCCCGAGGTATAGTCCAAAACGAATTAATGGCGCTTTACCGTTGTTACAAAGATAATCACATTCCTTCACTTAAACCCATTAAAACACAATATGCCGATTATGCTATGTGGCAGAGAAAGTGGCTGTCGGGCGAAACCCTACAGCAGCAGTTAGAGTTTTGGAAACAACGCTTAACTGATTTGCCAGTAGTACATAACTTACCACTGGACAAAGAAAGGCCGAAGCACCAGTCATTTGACGGTGAAATATTTCATCAAAGACTAAGCGAAGGCTTGACTACTAATATCACAAAACACTGTGAATTAAATAGTGTTACCAAGTTTATGTTCTTACAAACAGCATTTTCTATATTGGTAGGGCGTTTAAGTAATCAAGCCGATGTTGTTATGGGAGCGCCAATCGCTGGAAGGATTCATACCGATATTGAGGATTTAATTGGATTTTTTGTTAACACTTTAGTGTTAAGAACAAAGTTGACTGAAGGCGTTACTTTTGTAGAGCTGTTGACGCAAAATAAATTAGATATGCTTGAAGCATATACCCATCAGCATATTCCATTTGAGATGCTCGTTGAAGAGCTCCAGCCTGAGAGAAATACTGGTCATAACCCACTTTTTCAGATTGTTATTGCTGGTCAAAATAATGAGCTTGGACTTTTAGATTTAGAAACACAACAAAACAATCTCAGTGAAATAGGTGAAATTCAAAGCCGACAAATTTTACCCTTTACAAAAAGAATGCGAACGCGATTTGATTTAGAACTGCATATTTTTGAAATGGGAGATAAGTTGTCATTCAGTTGGGTTTTTAATCGTTCGATATTTAACCTGGCTAGTATACAAAAGTTTGCATCTAGTTTTGAGGTATTATTAGAGGATATCGCTCTAGAAATGAGCAAGGAGCCCGATTCGCAAAAGTCGGTTTTCAAGCTGAATTTCATCAAAAACGCCAAAAGCACACCTGCGCCTATTGAGTTATTCTCAAATACGCAGGGTTTTCCTAAAAACTCATCAATTAACAAGCTACTAGCAAAATTAGTTGACAATAACCTTATTAATAATACACAAAACAGTGAAATATTTATCGATGTTATAGATCAACACATGCAGCCTGTTGCCGATGGCATGATTGGCGAGTTATGTCTACTTGGTATCAAAGACTCTTTGATTGAGAAACACGAAAGGCTTTTTGAGACTCAACAGTTAATTTGCGTTTCTTCGAGTGACGAAGAAAATCTTTATGTTTATAAAACTGGAGATTTTGTGCGTAAACAAGGTAACCATGATTTTGAATTTGCGCGATCAAATTTTCAAGTTAAATTATACCAAATTGAGTCTGATAAAGTTCGATTACAAAATCTTCTGTCTAATTGTGACCAGCTTGCCAGCGCTAAAGTAGTGGTGTCTAAGAAACAACTGCAATGTCCGCAGCTCAAAGCCTATATCGCATTAGAAGAGAGTAGTAAGGATTACTTATATAAGTTTTCACAATTAGAATCCGAGTTATTAAAAGCGCTTAAAAACAAGGAGACGCTTAGCTATCTTCCAAATCAAATAGTACCTTTCTTACCTGCTGCTTTAGAGGGAGAAAATAAATATTTTGATAACCATAATAGTATTAATGCGTATGAATTGGAATCAACCTTATTGACTCACGGCTCAGTTGGTGCTGTGTCAATTGGTTATTATGGTGAAAAAAATGATTTGCAAATAGCGCATGTAAGTCTATCTGAGGATTATATTGATAGCTTATCTGAAAAGTATATAAATGAGCAATTAGAACATTGGTCTACGTTTTACAACGATACCTATGATAAATCTGAAAGAAATATTACTGTCGACTTAAATATTAGTGGCTGGAATAGTAGCTATACGGAAAAACCGATTCCGGTCAACGATATGGAAGAGTGGGTTGATTTAGCTTGTAAGCGAATTCAAGGATTCAAACCTAAGCGCTTGCTAGAGATTGGTTGCGGAACCGGGTTGTTGTTATTTAGATATGCTAATGACTGTGAATATGTAAAGGCAACAGACATTTCTGCTAGTGCGTTAGCTAATGTGAAAAACGAGCTTAAGGAGCGTGGATGGTCTCATGTAGAATTAGAGCACGGAGATGCTTTAAGCGTCCAAAACTGGGCGACGGATCAATTTGATACCATCGTTATTAATTCAGTCGTACCGTATTTACCGAGTAAACAGTATTTTGAGAAAGTGCTGGAAAACTTGCTTTCTTGCGCTATGCCAAATGCGCAGATATTTATCGGCGATATACGTAATTTAGATTTGCACAGCGAGCATGTAGCGGAAATTGAGCGTTGCCACCTTACTAAGGATTTGTCTAAACGTGAGTTTGCTAGAAGAGTAAATTGGCGTTTACATCAAGAGCAAGAGTTACTAATAAGTCCGACTTATTTTGAGCGATTAAAATCTAAATTCAAACGAATAAAAAGAGTTAATATTTTAGCGAAAAAAGGTTTTGGCGATAATGAAATGATGCGTTTTCGTTATGACGTCATCATTTCAGTCGAAAGCTCGAGTAATCAAGAGGTAGAAAAATGTAATTTAAATTGGCTTGAATATGACTCAGTGAGTCAAGTTAAGTCTTTGTTGCTAGAAGGGACGTTTGAATCGTTTGGGGTTTCCGGCATTCCAAATCCAAGGGTAACCGACCTAGTAAACCTTGTTGATAGTTTAAGTAAAGAAAACGATATTAAGATTGTCGCTCCGTCTGACGCATTAGGAGAGCTTAATAAGCATTCTAAGGAGCTAAGTCGTCAGATATTTGGTCTTTGCGCTGTTGCCAAAGATAATGGTTACCATTCAGAAATTACTTGGTCACAAAGCAATAGAGCTAAGCTGGACTTTATCTTTAGTCGCACTGAATTACCTGAAGTTCGCGCTCGAGGAGATTACTCCCAGTCGAGACTGATTAACTACCCTGGTTTGCCAGTCGTCAATCGAGATTTTAGTCGCGAATTAAGACAATATATGGCTCAGTTTTATGTAAGTCGGCTTTTACCCCAGCAATTTATCGTTTTAGATGAAATGCCTGAATATTTTCTTAAGACAGGCGATAAGAGTCTACTTCCTATTCCAGATGTTAGTGCTCTGAATAGAGAGGGATACAAAGAACCAAGAAACCCAATCGAGCAAAAAATATGTCGATTGTGGGAGTTAGTACTATGCAAGGAAAAAATCGGCATATTTGATAATTTCTTCTCATTAGGTGGGCATTCTTTAATGGCTACGAGGTTAATAAGCCTGATTAGAGAGGAGTTTCAGTGCGAGTTACAAGTTAGAGTCTTGTTCGAATTCCCAACGATAGCTGGTCTTAGTGATGCTATTAAAAGTAAAAAAGATTCATTTATATTGCCGCCTGTTAAAAAGTTAAATGGTGTTGAAAAAATACCATTATCTTATTCACAACAGCGTTTATGGTTTTTAGATCAGTTAGGGGAGGGAAGTAGTGAGTACAATGCTGCGGGTTGGTTTTTGTTAACTGAAGAGTTTAATAAAGCAGCGTTTAAGCAAGCATTAAAATGTATAATAGAGCGCCATCAAGTAATACGTACAAATTATATTAAACATGACGGAAAGGCTTATCAGCAAGTTGTAAACAAGTTTGATGTTCCTTTGACGTTTATAGATTTAAGTGATTTAGATAGTTCACTAAAAGAAAAAGAGACAAAACGTCATATTAGAGCTGAGGCTACGACCAAATTTTGCTTAGAGTCAGCGTTAAAATTAAGAGTAAAAATATTAAAACTAAACACGCGCGAACATTTGATACTCTACACTATGCATCATATTGCGAGTGATGGATGGTCAATGAGTATTCTTCATAAAGAATTGAGCGAGTTTTATCGAGCATTTGCGAATGGTGAATCGTGTCAGCTAGCTGAGCTAAATGTGCAATATGTCGACTATGCTGTGTGGCAACGACAATGGTTAAAAAATGACATATTAAGCAAGCAATTATCCTACTGGAAAAAACAGCTCGATAGTGTGCCTGTAGTACATAACATACCGCTGGATTATAACCGCCCTAGTACTCAAATGTATGCTGGAAATTCAATCACTCAGTCCTTCAGTAGTGAGGTTTCTCGAGTCATTAGAATGCTATGTGATGAGCATCAAGTTACCTCTTTTATGCTAATGCAAACAATTTTCTCGTTGTTTGTAGGAAAGTACAGTAATTCAACTGATGTCATTATGGGAACGCCATTAGCCGGTAGATACCATAAAGATATCGAAGGTTTAATTGGCTTTTTCGTCAATTCTGTTGTTCTTAGGACCGATTTGAGTGGTAATCCCACTTTTCTTGAGCTTTTGGATAGAAACAAATCAACAATACTGGATGCA
Organism: Aliikangiella marina; assembly: GCF_007004765.1. Lineage (GTDB taxonomy): Bacteria > Pseudomonadota > Gammaproteobacteria > Enterobacterales > Kangiellaceae > Aliikangiella > Aliikangiella marina. The sequence continues at coordinate 1,367,004 of NZ_VIKR01000001.1, read as the reverse complement.
TTTACTTACCAACATATTCCGTTTGAAATGCTAGTGGATGAAGTTCAGCCTGAGCGTAACCTCAGCCATAATCCGATTTTTCAAATATTATTTGCAGGACAAAATAATGAGCGAAATCAGCTCAATTTGCAAAGCGAAAATAATGCGGACGATGAGCTGATAAAAAAATTACAAAAATATCAAGTCAATAGTGTCAGATTCGACTTAGAGCTAAATCTAAATGATTCTGAGCCAGAAATAATAATAAGGTGGGTGTATAACAAGGGGTTATTTAAGTTAAGTACGATAAAACGTATGTTACGAAACTTCGAGGTTTTAGTCGAGAATGTTGTAAAAAAACTAACTTCAAGTGCACCGACCAGAATAAATGAGCTAGGTTTAATCTCTGAAGAAGAAGTTAAAACGCTCAACAAGTGGAACCTGACTGGAAAGGACTTTCAAGATAAAATAAAAATCTCCAACTTACTAGTTAAGCAAGCTGAGAAAAACACAGATAGCATAGGGTTAGTATTTGCGAATCATCACTTAAGTTATTTAGAGTTTAATCGGCGAAGTAATCAGCTTGCACATCTATTAAGTTCGAAAGGAATCAAAAATGAGGTATGCGTAGCTTTATTCTTAGAAAGATCTTTGGATATGGTCATTGCGATGGCCGCTATCGTTAAAGCTGGCGGTTATTACTTGCCGATAGATACCGAAACGCCTGCAGACAGACTAAGCTTTATTCTCAAAAATAGTCGAGCAAAGTTGATTGTCAGTCATGGGGCTCTAGCGCAATCATTATTAGATATAACCGCCCAGGATAATAGTTTAAACTTGAATAACAGCGAGTTAGAACTACTAAATTTAGACGACCGCAATCCTTATTGCAATTTACCAGTGAGCAGTTTATTAGATGATAATTTAACTGACGGGTTAATTTACACAATCTATACCTCTGGGAGTACTGGTGAACCGAAAGGTGTAACAATTTCGCATAAAGCATTAGTTAATCGACTTGAATGGATGCAGGAAAAGTATCGCTTAACTGGGAAAGATAGAGTTTTACAGAAAACACCATATAGTTTTGATGTTTCAGTATGGGAGTTTTTCTGGCCGTTAATCAGTGGCTCCACATTAGTGTTAGCCAAGCCTGATGGGCATAAAGACCCACATTATCTATCAAAACTGATTAATCACGAAAAAATTAGTGTATTACACTTTGTTCCGCCGATGTTAAATGCATTTCTTCTTGCTACAAATTGGCAAGGTTGTCAAAGTGTACGCCAAGTGATTTGTAGTGGTGAAGCGCTAGGAACAGAATTGCAGAATCGATTTCTCGAGATAAGCGAAAATAGCTACCTTGATAATCTTTACGGCCCAACAGAGGCCGCCATTGATGTCAGCCATTGGCGTTGCCAAGCAAAATCAAAGCTTTCTTCAACACCGATAGGGAAAGCGATAAACAATATTAGCCTTTATATAGTTGATGAATCAGTTCGCCCGTTACCAATCGGCTGTATCGGTGAGCTGGTTATTGGTGGTGTTGGTCTTTCTAGGGGTTACCTGAATAAATTTGCTTTAACCGCTGAGAAGTTTATACCTAATCCATTTAGTAAGGTTGCAGGTGAGCGCATCTATAAGACCGGGGATTTAGCTAGATTTCATCATGATGGCAATATCGAATATATTGGGCGAAAGGATTTCCAAGTTAAGTTGAGAGGTTTTCGAGTCGAATTAGGGGAGATTGAGAGCTTGTTGTTAAAGCAAGCGGATGTAACAAGTGCTGTAGTAATTGTTCATGAAGACAACAGAGTCGGCAAGCGTTTAATAGCCTATGTAGTGCTGCAACAAAATAAACTGTCAAGACAGGAAGAGATCAAGGATGAACTCGAAAACGCCGCTAAACGCTGTTTACCTACCTATATGATTCCAAGCGAAATTGTTGTATTAGATAAACTTCCACTCAGTATTAACGGCAAGGTGGCAAGAGAACGTTTACCAATTCCTAATATAAGGGAAAAGTTAAGCGATTTTGAAGCACCGTGTACTGAAGTTGAGCATAAGCTATGTCGAGTTTGGCAGTCAGTTTTAGGTGTTGATCAAGTAGGAGTTAATGAAAACTTTTTTGCAATAGGTGGAGACTCAATAATTTCTATACAAATTGTGTCTAAAGCCAAGCTGGAAGGACTATTAATCAATGTCCGTCAGGTTTTTGAATTTCCTACGATAAAGCTTTTAGCTAAGCATTGCCAGGTGCTTGAACAAAATAGAAATCCTAGTAGATCTTCAAAAGGTAAAGTTGATTTACTGCCGATGCATCATTGGTTCTTTGAAAATAAAAGTCAAGAATCTAATTATTTTTTACTATCTCGATTATTAAAAGTACCTCATGATTTTAATTCTGAATTTTTACAAAAATTTCTAAAAGCGGTTTATGAACGTCATGATGCTTTAAGGCTTGTTTATAAGAAGAAAAAAACAGGCTGGCATGGAGAGTTTAAGATCCTAACTGACGACTTGATCGCTCAAAGTTTAATTAAAGTAGACCTAACTGATATCGGTTCATCAGACCTAGAAAAGGAGTTTGTTACTAAGTGTAATCAGATTAAGGAAAATATTGATCTCATGGATGGGCCACTCTTTAAAGTCGTTCACTTTAAAATGAATTCGCCTGTCAAAGATAGGGTATTAATTATCATGCATCATCTTATTGGCGATGGTGTAAGTTGGCGTATTTTAATGGAGGATTTTTTACAAAGCTATAGATCTTGGAAGCAAACTCGAAGAGTGAAGCTTGGTGAAAAAACCACCAGCTATCAAGAATGGATTAAATTGGTGAATTTATACGCGAATGACAGTAAGCCTATTATTAGCAGGGAATATTGGCTAAAAGAAGCGGCGCTTAAAATTGATTTAATACAAGCGGATAATCAACCTGACAATTTACCAAGTTTTGGGACAGTAAAGCGAAAGTTAGGAAGGTTAAATGCAAAGCAAACAAATAACTTATTGACCGTTTGCAGTAAAGCCTATAATACCCAGCCTCAAGAATTATTATTAGCCGCTTTGTTTATGGCATATCAATTGTGGAGTGGTAAGGATTCGTTGCGCATCAACCTAGAATCCCATGGCCGCGAAGAAGAAGTGGTTGAAGGCGTCGATTTAAGTGAAACTGTTGGCTGGTTTACTTCTATGTATCCTGTATCATTCAAATCAAGTGTAAACGATAGCGACAGGAAAATCTCGCATATTATTAAAACTGTAAAAGAAAAGCTCCGTAATGTTCCTAACAAAGGATTTGATTATGGCTTACTTCGTTACCTGTCAAATGGAAAATATCACGAAAAGTTATCAGCTTTAGATGCTGACTTAGTTTTCAACTATCTTGGAAAGTTTAAAAAATTTGATGATAAAGAAAGCGAGTTTTCTTTATCTGACGAGGAACATGGCCCGGATGTCAGTCGCTCGCGTTGCCAAGATCATATGTTGACGTTCACCTGCTCGGTTCGTGATGAACAATTGTACTTTGCAATAGATTACTATTTGCAGCAATTTCAAGAGACGAGTATTCAGCAGCTAATTAAGCTTTATAACAATTCACTAGAAGAAATTATTAATCATTGTTTAACCATCGATAACCAATGTTTCACGCCTAGTGACTTTAGTCTAGCTAAAATCAGTTCAAAAAGACTTGAGCGATTGCAGTTAGACTATCCAAACATGGAAGATCTATATCCAGCGACGGGTATGCAAATGGGGCTAATGTTTCATAGTCTAATGGATGAAGAAAATAAAGCTTATGTTTCTCAAATATCAATAGATTTTAAGGGTGGTTTTCAACCCGATGTGTTTAAAACATCATGGGAAAAATTAGTTGATCGCCATGCTATTTTTAGGACCGCGCTACTCAATGGTGAAAACAGACAAGCGCTACAAGTAGTTTTAAGCGCAGTAAAATTAGACTGGAACATCAATGATATTAGTGCTTTAGATGCATCTAAACAAACACAGTTTGTAAGGGATTTATCAGAAAAGGAAAAAGCTAACGGTTTTGAATATAACAGCGCTCCACTTATGAAAATGAGCCTATTTAAGTTATCAAATAGTCACTATCGTTGGTTATGGACCCATCATCACAGTCTATTAGATGGATGGAGTGTAGCTTTAGTATTAAAAGAGCTTTTCGAAGTCTATCGGAAACTAAGATCTAATACCGCTGTTTCACTTCCTCCAGTTACTAAGTATCGTAATTATATTAAATGGTTAATCGATCAAGATAGTGATATCGCGAAAGATTTCTGGCGCAATGAGTTAAGAAAAATCACCAAGCCGACCAACTTGCAAGTTAATCAGCTTGAAGTTGAACCAGGTACCAAAGGATTACACAAAGAACGAATAATATTTGACAAGCAACGCACAGCTAACTTGAAGGAGTTAGCAAAGCAGCACGAGATTACGTTAAACACATTGTTTCAAGCATCTTGGGCTTATTTATTACACAGATACAGCGGTGACGAAAACGTAGTATTTGGGCAAATAGTTTCTGGTCGTTCTATCGATTTAGACAACGTAGAAAGTATCATTGGGTTGTTTATCAATACATTGCCTGTAGTAGTTGATTTTTCAGAGAGTCCTACAATCAGCGATTGGTTAAGAAACCTAAATCAAAGTCAAACTAGCCGTGAAACATATAGTTATCTTCCGCTAAGCGAAATCCAAAAATTAAGTCGAATCTCAAGTAAAACACCACTTTTCCAAAGCTTAATTGTATTTGAAAACTATCCACTAGGTGATGAGTTAAACACAAATGATTCGCCTATCAACGAGGAGTTAGGTTTTGATTTGACGAACATTCATAGCGAAGAAGGGACCGATTATGCGCTTACATTAGTCGTTATTCCCGGCGAACAGATTAAGGTAGCATTAAGTTTTGATAAATCTAAAGTGCACCCTGATGCTGCAGTACAGGTATTATCTCACTTCGATACTATATTAGATTCATTTCTAAAGAATGAAGTTAAAAGCGTGTTGGAGATACCTTACTATAATGTTACTGATAATTCGCTACCATGGAATGCCAATAACAAATCAAAAGTATCGAAACTTAATTTCAATTCGGTTGCAGAAGCGTTTAGAAATGTCGTTGCTAAAAAAGCAGACAAGTCTTGTTTGACAAGTGAACTTAATAATAAAGTTAGTTACATTGAACTTGAAAAGCAGTCAAATCTTTTAGCAAATTATTTGATTGCACAGGGCATATCCGGTAATTCTCGATTGGGAGTCGTTACCCAACCGTCAATAGAGTCAGTAGTTGCAATGCTTGCAGTATTTAAAGCGGGTGCGACCTTGGTAAGCATTGATTTAAGCCAGCCAATACTTAGGGCTGCTCACCTTGTCGAACTTCATAATGTGACATCTTTATTAGTTCCGTCTAGTAGTGAGTCTCAATCATATGCCGACAAGCTATTAAGGCACACGTCAATATCAAGGTTATATCATGCCTCGGAAGAAGGTTCCGGCTCTAGATACCCAGATAATCAAGAAATTATATCTTGTGATATTCCTCAAGTGGAAGTTAAGCCAAGCGACTTTGCTATAGCTCTATGTACAACGGAAAATAATGGGAAACTATCTTCTTGTTTAGTCGCGCAAAATAAACTGTTGAACCTATTACAGTTAAATTTCAAAGGATTCGAGTTTTTAGTTGAGGTAGTTAATGCTTACCCTGGAGATACAACTCTTGCACTATTAGGCGTACTGAATGCTTTGTTAAATGGTAAAGAAAATATTCAGGTTAGTAAGGTGCTGTCTGATGTTAAAGCGGCTTGCTCAAAAATGAATTTAGCGACCGATGTTCAGGAAATGAGTAGAGATTTGGTAGTGCTTGATCAGTATAATCAAATTGTACCGATTGGAATTACTGGCGATCTATATTTATCAAGTAGCCTAGATGTTAGGGGAGAAAAGCCGCTATTCGACGAACAAGTGGCCATAAGCTTATCCGCAGCAAATAATCGCGATTGCGCATTCAATTTTTATCCAACACATTACAAAGCGCGATACTTATCAGATAGTAGACTCCAGCTTTTAGAAGATAAAAATTTAAGTCTTTATAAAAGACCTTATTCTGTCGATTCTGGTGTCCATCTATTAGATTTAAAAGATATTGCCATATCTAAGGCGTACCTGGTACCGGTAGCGGTATCAAAATCAGTTAAAACATCTTGTCTATTTTTTGAGAAACCTAAAAAAAGCGCTCAAGGTTCCGGTGATATTGAAATATTAAAGTACCTTAATGCCAAACTACGACGAAAATCTGAATTATTATCCTTGCCTAGCGAGTCATTTTCATTAGATTCAATCCCTCTGACGAGTAAGAATCAATTAGATGTAAAGTCAGTACTTAACTTGCGACAAAAACGACATTCGGATAATGTCCTTTTACCATCGACAAATAAAGAAAGTCTAATTTACGATATTTGGCGTGATATTTTAGGAATAGATAGTATAAGTGTTGATGATAACTTCTTTATGATAGGTGGAGATTCTATATTATCGATTCAGTTAGTCGCTAGAGCGAAGGCCGCCGGGCTAAGGTTTAGTATGGGGGATTTATTTAAGTTTCCTACTATTTCTGGGCTAGCTAACATTGCGCATTCCGACGATCATTACATTGAACAAGTACCATCAGTAGGTAGGGCCAATTTAATTCCGATACAAGAGTGGTTTTTTAGAAAAGAAGCCAAAAAAGCCTCCCATTTTCATCAGTCGCAAGTCTTGTCTGTACCTAACCAGTTTTCTAGCGATTTTTTACCAAGTTTTGTTAAAGCATTATTTTCTAGGCATGACGCCTTAAGGCTTAGCTATGAGAAACTGGAGACTGGTTGGATAGGTAGATATGAAGAAGATATTGAGGATCTTGTTAGAAATACTATTTCAGTAATCGAGTACCAAGAAAGTGATGAAACTAGAGAACTCGAAAGAATCGGTTTTAATGTGAAATCTAGTTTCAATCTTCAACAGGGGGCTTTAATTCGTATCGTTTATTTGGAAGCTAAACGCCCAGAGAAGAGTCGACTATTAATCGTTATTCATCATTTAGTTGTAGATGGAGTGAGTTGGAGAATTATATTAAGTGATTTAGAGATGGCCTATCGACAATGGCTTGAATCTAAAACGATTGAACTTGGCGAAAAAACTACCAGTTATCAGGACTGGTCGAATAAAATTCACGAGTATGCTAATGCTACTGATATAAAAGACCACATTGGATATTGGCGTCAACAGTTAGTCGCAGGCTCAATTGACCCTGAAAATAATGACCAAGAAAATTATAATTATAACCTCCCTCAAACTAATCAAGTCGTTATAAGTTTGTCAGAGAGAGAGACTGAAAATTTACTAAGTCTTAGTTCTCGCGCTTATCGAACACACGTACAAGAGCTCTTACTATGTGCATTGTTTTTAGCGTATAGAGAGTTTAGTGGTGAAAACAATGTGCAAATAGACTTAGAGGGGCATGGTCGAGAGGAGGCATTATTTGAGGGGGTTGATTTAAGCGAAACAGTTGGTTGGTTTACCAGTTTGTATACAGTGAACTTAAACCTAAAAAACGTAAATTGCCAGCATGTCGGGGAAGTAATTAAGTCGATTAAAGAACAGTTGAGAGCGGTTCCAGATAAGGGACTGAGTTTTGGTGTGCTGCGTTATTTGTCTAAAGACAAAGTTATTGATAAGTTATCGAGTATTAATCGCTCTCCAATCGTATTTAACTATTTAGGTCAGTTTGATCAACAGTTAAAAGATGATAACTTTTTTAAGCCAACCGGTGAAAGTTCTGGCGCTGATGTAGATATTAACTTCCCATTCGGTTATTTGCTTAATATTCATGGATTAGTTAGTGAGGGACAATTACGATTTACGTTTAATTACAGCTCAAACAACTTTAGTCAGAGCCAAATAGATAGGATAACGAGTCGTTTTAGTGAAACATTGAGTGAGATAATCAATCATTGCCTGGCTCCAGTAGCAAACACCTTGACGCCAAGTGATTTTCCACTAGCAAAAATTGATCAAATATCGTTAGATCAGTGTCAAAAACAGTATCCGCACCTTGAAGATCTTTATCCAGCCACAGGAATGCAATTGGGTATGGTTCTGCAAAGTCTTTTGGAAAATGATAATAGAGCCTATTCGACTCAAGTATGTTTAGATTTTGATGGTGATTTCTGCGCTAAGTCTTTCGAGAAAGCATGGCGAATTATCCTGTCAAAATACGATATCTTTCGGACCGCTTTTATTGCCTTGGACCAAGAGCAGCCATTGCAAATGGTTTTGAGTGATGTAGAGCTTGCTTGGGAACGTCTTGATTGGCGGGATAAGCCAAAACCTGAGCAAGTGGCGCTGTTTGAAGAGCTACGTATAAGTGATAAATCAAAGGGGTTTAAATTTGATAGTGCACCTCTAATGCGTATGAGTTTAATTAAGTTGAGTGACGATAAGTATCGCTGGCTTTGGACACACCACCATAGTCTACTCGATGGTTGGAGCTTTCCAATTGTACTAAAAGACATTTTTAATAACTACATCGCGATAAGGCGTGGTGAAAATGTTGAGCCTAAACAGAGAGTAAGTTTTAAAAGGTATGTTGAGTGGATAGAAAACAAGCCAAAGAGAGTAGCTACGGAGTTTTGGCATGAACAATTAGCTGGTATAACATCTTCAAGCTTTTTGGCGCTTAATAAAAGTAAAAATCTCAATAAAGTAACAACATACCGCGATAAAACAGTAAAGGTAACAGAAGCTCTAACTTTAGATCTAACAAATGTAGCTAAAAACTATGGTGTGACCTTAAATACGCTAATCCAAGCGGCTTGGTCTTACTTGCTGTACCGTTATAGTAATAAAAGCGACTTGGTGTTCGGTCAAACAGTTTCTGGTAGAAATGTTGATATAGAGGGTGTTGATAAGATCGTAGGGCTATTCATCAATACTTTACCGATAAGAATAAAAATCAATCAAAGCGACTTGATAGCAAATTGGTTGACATTTTTGCATAATGCGCAGATTCAAAGAGAGACATATAGTTTTCTTTCGCTCAGTGAGATTCAAGAACAATCTGGGTCAAAAACCGTAGGTAGCTTGTTTGACACCCTAATTGTTTTTGAAAACTATCCCATAGAAAAAGAATTAGCTAGTTCGAATTTATCAAATCAAAAGCAAAACTTGGGGTTTTCAGTAAAAGGTTCAGGTAGTGATGAGATATATGAATATGACCTCACACTTATTGTTCAGGCTGGAAGCCGCTTAGAGTTAAAATTTGGTTATTCATCATCGAATTATGATTCCAATGATATAGACAGACTAGCAAAGACCTTCGAAGTAATTCTAACTGGATTTGCGGATGCAAGCCTTAATTATATTTATGAGTTACCTTATCTTCGCCAAGAAGAAAAAAGAACATTGCTGACTGATTGGAATTCAACTGATTATGCTTATCCAATAGAGCAGACTATTTATCAACAGTTTCATAGACGAGCAAGAAGTCACAAACACTCAATCGCTCTGGCATTTGACAACGAATATATCAGCTACGGTGAGTTACTAGTCAAAGTCGAAAAACTTGCATTAAGATTATCTGAACTAGGAGTCTCCAATGAGTCTGCTGTTGGTTTGTATCTAGAAAGATCGATTGAGATGGTTGTTGGTATACTGGCAATAATTAGAGCCGGCGCGTTCTATGTTCCTCTTGATCCAGAGCTTCCAGAAACACGACTTAATTACATCATCCAAGATAGTAATATAAATTTGATTTTAACTGTCTCACAAAATATGGAAGAAGGTTCCATAGCTGAAAACACAATTTCCTGGGAAGATGCGCTTGCTATAGATGACTTAATTCACTGCGATTTTAGTTTTGTTAAATCTGAAAATAGCCAAAGTAAAACTAATAACTTAGTTTATGCTATTTACACATCGGGGAGCACTGGAAAGCCAAAAGGAGTCGCAATTGAGAATCAATCCTTAGTCAATCGTATCGATTGGATGCAGAACCAATATCAACTCGATGTTAATGATAGAGTGTTACAAAAAACACCATTTAGTTTCGATGTATCAGTCTGGGAGTTCTTTTGGCCGCTTGTTAATGGAGCTTGTTTAGTGATAGCAAAGCCCGGCGGACATAGAGAGCCAATGTATTTGGCAGACATCATCGATAAATATAGTATTAGTATTTTACATTTTGTACCCTCAATGCTTGATACATTTATTCAAACAACTAGTTGGGTCGGATGTGAAAAGGTAAAGCAAGTGTTCTGTAGTGGTGAGGCTCTTAGTATTGAGCTGCAAAATAGATTCTTTAATTATTCATCAAATACTCAACTACATAATTTATATGGTCCTACTGAAGCTTCGATTGATGTTTCCTATTGGCATTGTCAAAAAGACACCGAAAATAACTTAGTTCCAATTGGTAAGCCAATTCAAAATACCCAATTGTTTATCGTAAATCCTGATTTAGATCTGATGCCAATTGGAAGTGTTGGTGAATTAGTGATCGCTGGTGATGGATTAGCGAGAGGTTATATCAATCAACCACTACTTTCCGCGGAATCATTTACTGCAAACCCTTTTTCTCGTCGACCCGGCAGTCGTCTGTATCGTACAGGGGACTTAGCCCGTCATCTATCTGATGGGAATATTGAATTCTTGGGCCGTATTGACCACCAAGTCAAAATTAGAGGCTTCAGAATTGAACTAGGTGAAATTGAAAACGTCATTTTACAGCATGATCAAGTTTCGCAGGCTGTCGTAATTGCTGAAAAACAAAACACGAATAGCACTCAGCTTGTCGCTTATTTAGTTACCAGTCTAAATAAGTCCCAATCACAAACAGTATCGAGCGAAACTCTCAAAGAAGAATTGACGGAATTAATGAATCGTGAACTACCAGAATATATGGTCGTTAAGCTTATGATGTTTATAGATTGTATTCCAACTACCTCAAATGGAAAGCTCGATAGAAAGGCGCTACCTAAACTTGAACTCAATACCAGGCCGAAAAGTGAAGCGCCGCAGACTGAAACAGAGGTAGCCATTGCAGGCTTGTGGACAGAAATTTTAAAAGTAAAAGATATAGGCCGAGACGAGAATTTCTTTGAGTTAGGAGGTAATTCATTGAAAGCGATGCAGTTTATAGCGCGTATAAAAACTGATTATTATATTGATATACCTATAAAAATGCTGTTTGACAATCCGTCAGTAAAGCAAATTTCTATCATTATTGACTATCAACAAGAGCTGGATGAATCTGATGATAGTTACAATAATGAAAGTGATGAGACTGGAGTGCTAGAATTTTGACAATTTCAGACATATTGACAATGTGCAAGGAACAGGGTGTTAAGATAACTGTTCATGGTGAAAAATTACGAGTCAAAAGTAATAGCAGTTCTCTCTCCTCAGAGTTAGAGGCAGCGTTACGTAGTAATAAAAAAGAATTGATCGAGTTCTTAACTTCTAAGAAGAAAACACTCACTATACGCCGTTTAAATGAAACAGAAAAACTTAGCATTCCTTTGTCATTTACTCAGCAGCGCTTATGGTTTCATAGTCAATTTGCTGGCCCGAACTCCGTGTATAACATACCGCTTATCTATCGGCTCAGTAAAACGGTTGATTCAAATGTATTGGTAATGACGTTACAAAAGCTTGTTGAACGTCATGAAATATTAAGAACGCGAATTGTAGTGAAAGACAATACTGCGTACCAAAGTATACAAAGCAAGCTGCCAACAATAAGGGTTGAAGAGTGCGATACAGGACAGTTGCTTGATGTAATTCGAGTTGAACGCAATTATCTATTTGATTTAGAGCACGATGATCTTTGTAGGATAAAACTCCTAAGGCTTATAGAAAATGACGATGAACCTGAATCTTCGAGTCTAATATTAATCTTAAACTGTCATCATGCCATCTTTGATGGTTGGTCATCAGATGTATTGATTAAAGAATTAAATCAGCTTTATTCTGCTGCTACGAAGGGGGGTGTAGATAAACTAAAACTGCCCGAATACCAATTTTCGGACTATGCTTATTGGCAAAGAAAACATCTAAAAGGCGAAACTTTAGAAAAATACCTAAATTATTGGAAAAAACAATTAGCGGACCTGCCGTCATTATTAACTCTGCCTACTGACTTTCCTCGACCGGAAGAACAAAGCTTTAAAGGTAGTACTCAGTCGATAAAGTTTTCAAAAAAAATAAAAAATGAACTTGAGGCATTTTGTAAAACACAAGGTGTCACGCTTTACATGACACTGCTATCGACTTTTTTTATTTTGCTGTCTCGTTATTCAGGACAAGAAGATATTGCGGTCGGAACTCCGGTCGCAAATAGGACATTACCCGAGGTCGAAAATTTAATTGGTTTTTTTGCTAATACACTAGTGGTTCGTGGGAATTTAAATCAAAATTTAAGTTTTCATGAGTTTTTACAACAAGTAAAAGACACTACCTTAAATGCATACAATTTTCAGGATTTTCCATTTGAGCGAATTGTTGAAGAAATACAGCCCGAGAGAAGCACAAGTTATTCACCGCTTTTTCAGGTCATGTTTGTATTACAAGCGAACGCTTCGTCGACGACAGGTAGAGCGCCTTTAGAACTAGAGCCTTTTGAATTTGAAACGGGAAATCAAGATGGTGTTTCCCGTTTTGATCTTACTCTCAGTATTCAAGAAACCGAAGATGGCATGGTTGGTGGTATTGAATATAGCACAGACTTATTTACTGCTAAGTCAATTAATTTAATGTTAACGCATTACCAGAATTTGCTCGATATTGTCGTCAGATCTCCTCATTTAAAGATATCTGAATACAATTTTTTAACGCCATTAGAAACTGAACAGCAATTAATCGACTGGAATGATACCACACATAAATTCCCTAAAGGCGAGTCGATTGTCGACCTTTTTAATGAGCAAGTGCTTAAAACGCCAGACTCGATTGCCTTGATTAATAAAAATGAAATGCTTTCATACAAAGAACTTAATAACGCTGCTCGAAATCTAGCCTGTATTTTAGTTGAACAAGGCGTTGGGGTTGAAGATAGGGTAGGCATTTGTCTTGAACGTTCTCTTGATATGGTTATTAGCATCTTGGCCATTACTAAAGCGGGAGCATGTTATGTCCCCGTTGACCCTGAATACCCTCAATCACGAATCAACTACATAGTGAATGACTCGGCAATAGAGCTCGTTATTACTAATAATACATTCAAAAGTAAAATCGGCGAAAGCAAATTACAAATTCTTCTTTGGGAAGAAATAAGTAAGTTAAAGTTATATAGTGAAGAAGAAGGAATGTTGTCTACCCATTCGCACTATCTAAAAACGCTAAAACCAACACATCCAGAAAATTTAGTGTATATGATTTACACCTCAGGTAGTACAGGGCGACCTAAAGGGGTTGGTAATATCAATTCTGCGCTGGTAAATAGAATAGATTGGATGCAAAAACAATATCAACTAGTTAGCGGCGATAAGATCCTTCAAAAGACGCCTTACAGTTTTGATGTATCGGTTTGGGAATTTTTTTGGCCACTTGTAACTGGAGCGAGCTTGGTAATCGCGCAGCCTGGAGGGCATAAAGATCCAGCATATTTGATTGAGGAAATCAGAAAGCAATATATTAGCATGCTCCACTTTGTACCATCTATGCTGAAAGCGTTTTTGTCAGACCATAATTGGACCAAGTGTTTAAGTTTAAGGCAAGTCGTGTGTAGTGGCGAAGCACTGCCAAAAGAGGTTAGTGACAATTTTTTAAACTCACAAAGTTTTATTAACCTCGATAATTTATATGGGCCGACTGAGGCTGCGATCGATGTTAGCTTTTGGCGTTGTAAAATTGATAAGGAGTCAACCACCAACCCCATAGGTAGACCCATTCAAAATACGCAGCTTTACATAGTAGATAAGCACAATCAACTATTACCAAGGGGGGCTTGTGGTGAGCTGGTTATCGCTGGAGAAGGACTGTCACGCGGATATTATGGAAAAGCTGCCTTAACAGCTGACAAATTTATCCCTAACCCTTATTCCAAAGTCGAAGGTGCTCGGTTATATAAAACGGGCGATCTAGTACGTTATCTTTGCGATGGACGGATAGAGTATTTGGGCCGGTTAGATGACCAGATCAAGATTAGAGGGTTTAGAATTGAACTTGGTGAAATCGAGCAGCTTCTAATGGAGCGAAAAGAGGTTACCGGAGTAGTGGTTTTAGCCAGGGAGGATATCCCTGACAGAAAATATTTGGCTGCTTATCTGGAGCTATCTAATGGCTTTAAGCTACAGAACCAAAAGAGCGAAGCAGAATCAAACTACCCGGAAATAATTAGTGATTTAAAATCATATCTAAGTGAAAAACTGCCTTCTTATATGATTCCATCATATTTTACTATCATAGATAGTATTCCCTTATCGGCCAATGGAAAAGTCGCTAAAAGATTACTACCTAAGCCCGATGAAGCTGCCGAGACAGCGAAATATCTTGCGCCTTCAAATGAGGTTGAAATAAAATTATGCGATATTTGGAAAAATGTATTAGCTAAGGAAAAAATTGGTATAAAAGACAACTTTTTTGCAATCGGTGGTGATTCAATTAGTTCTATACAAGTTGTTTCCAAGGCAAAGTCCGCCGGGATTACCATTTCTGTTAAAGATATATTTAAAAGACCCACGATAAAATCACTTTCCGAAATAGTCGGTCTAGATAATCAAGAAGTAACAAGAGATTCTGCTATCGGTTCACTTCCCTTGCTACCTGTTCAGAAATGGTTTTTTAAAGCGCAATTAACGGAACCTTCTCATTTTTTTCAAAGTCAACTGTTAAGCGTCCCGAATGGCCTAAACCGTAAGTTTCTTGTGGAATTCTTGAGTCAACTTATAAAACGGCATGATGTATTACGCTTAAAATTCGATTTTAACAATGAGTATCGAGCCGAATTTATAGATGCAAGCCAGATTGCAGTGGGTAGCTGTGTTGAAGAAATAAAAATAGATGATTTTAGTGATATCGAACTAAAAAATCAGATCAAGTCCTATGGAAGCTATTTTAAAACTAACTTTAAGTTAATTGGGGATTCACCTTTCAAATTAGTCTTTTTTAAATCGAACAG
Organism: Aliikangiella marina; assembly: GCF_007004765.1. Lineage (GTDB taxonomy): Bacteria > Pseudomonadota > Gammaproteobacteria > Enterobacterales > Kangiellaceae > Aliikangiella > Aliikangiella marina. The sequence continues at coordinate 1,351,847 of NZ_VIKR01000001.1, read as the reverse complement.
CAACGAGAATAGTGCACTTTTATTAATCTTCCATCATTTAATTGTTGACGGTGTAAGTTGGAGGGTGCTTTACGAAGATTTACTCTTGGCATTTAGTCAGTTTTCAGCTGGAAGCGATATTGTACTACCAGAAAAGACTTCGAGTTACTTACTCTGGTCAAAGATGCTAACGACGGAAAAGTTCGTGCAGTCGGTGCTGAGAGAAAAGCGGTTCTGGTATGGGGTGTTAAAAAACTTAGCTTTGCCTCGCTTAAATTTAAAAGAATTTGATAAATACTCAGATTCATCTCACATGTCTCTCCAATTCAATAGTGAAGAAACTAAGGCGTTACTCGGTGACTCAAATTACGCCTACAATACTAAAATTCAAGACCTCATTTTAGCGAGTGTTTATGCCTCTGTAGTTAAGCTAATAGGGTGCCCAAGTTTTAGAGTTGATGTAGAGGGACATGGAAGAGAAGACGATTTGTTTAGAGGATGCGATCTAAGTGAGACTGTAGGTTGGTTCACTTCAGTATATCCACTGAAATTGGACGCAGAGAGCGTAACGCTTAGTTTGAATAATGATTATAAGTCTAGGCAGATTGCAAAAGCTATTATCTGTGCAAAAGAAGCTCGCCAGCATACACCCAATCAAGGATTAGGTTTTGGTGTTCTTCGCTATTTATTAAATGACCCGATGGTCACAGAATTAGACAATAATAATCCAGCGCTATTACTCTTTAACTATTTCGGTCAGTTTAACCAACAAAAAAATAATCAAGGTCTATTTGAGTCCTTACCATATGATACAGGTTCTGATGTTGGAGGTAGTATTCGGCGAAAATATCCGATAGGGCTCAATGCTTGGATAAAAGATGAACTACTCACTTGTAATATCGATATTAGTACTAATAAGTTCTCAACTAAAGATATAAACGAGTTTATTAACGACTTTAGAGAAAATATAAGATTTATAATTTCTCATTGCAAAACTAATAGTAGTGTTACACCAAGCGATTTTGAGTTAGTAAAGCCAGAATACCTAAAATTGGATTCTTGGATTAATGCATACCCTGAATTTCAAGACGTTTACCCTACAACAGACATGCAAAAAGGATTGATTTATCTTAGTTTGTTAGATAATAAAAAACATTCCTATACGACTCAGCTAGTGTTTGAACTTAAAGGTACTTTACATACGAAACATCTTAAAAATGCTTGGAGTAAACTAGTACAAAGTAACGAAATATTTAGGACGGCTTTTGCTAATTATCAATCCGAAGATTGGGTTCAGATTGTATTAAGCCGTTGTGATTTAAAGTGGTACGAGCTTGATTGGCAAAGGTTTTCAAGCGAAGAACAACGCGAAAAGAAGGAGTCGCTATTACAAACAGATAAGACAAAGCCGTATGACTTAAACGCTGGCTCTTTGATGCGTTTGTATTTAATCAAAATGTCACAAGATGAGACATGCTTGATTTGGTCTCATCATCACTGCTTGCTCGATGGTTGGAGTATTTCAAGTGTATTAGGTGATTTGTTTAGAATATATTTTTCTTTAGAAAAGCATCGAGAGTTTGAGCTCACAGAGCGAGTGCCTTATAAAGCTTTTATTAAATGGCTAACTGATCAAGATTACAAATCGGCGAGAGATTTTTGGTGTCGAGAGTTAGATGGGGTAAAGATACATGAAGAATGCCAAAATAGCCTTTTGGAGATGGAGTCGAGTTCCGTATCTTCAAAAGAAGTTGTCTTGAATTTGAATTCACATCAGTCAGCTGCGGTTAAACGTGTTGTTAAGGATTTAAATGTAACTATAAATACATATTTTCAAGCTGCCTGGTCTTACGTAAACTACTTGTTTTCTAACGAAAATGATGTTGTATTTGGTCAGACTGTATCTGGCCGTAATGTACCTGTTGATGGTATAGAAAACATGATTGGTCTGTTCATTAATACCATTCCTGTTAGAGTAAAAATCGACAAAAGCCAAAAAATATCGGAGTGGCTAAAAGAGATAAGTGCTCGACAACAAGAAAGTTTAGAGTTTAGCTTTTTATCTTTAGTAGAAATAAGCAAAGCGCTTGGTTTGAGAGAGAACCAATCATTGTTCAATAGTTTACTAGTATTTGAGAATTATCCTATTAATTCTTCATTAGGTGATGCTCTTGGAGTAGATGGTTCTTCATTAAGGGTGACCAATTGTTATAGTAAAGAAGGAACAGAATTTCCTTTAACATTAGTTATATATGTATCTAAAACGATAGATTTCAAGTTTAATTTCAAGTCCGCAATTTATAGCGATAGCATGATATGCCGATTAGTAGAGGTGTTCAAACAAATAGTTGTCTCAATGTCCAAGAGTCATGAGCAGAGTATTGGCGATTTGAATTGTTTTGCTAACGGCAAATCCACAAATAATATGCGTGACTCGAATTTGGATAATAAGTCTATTAAAACAATCGCAAAAGAAATATCTACAAGGATTGCATATGGAACCGATACAACTATATTTGAAACTTGGTTAGAAAAAATTCTATCAGATAAATCTGAGCCAAAATGGAACGGTGTCACCGATGCTTTAAACGAAAGTTTTGTATTGGTTGCATTGATTGTAAAAGATGAGAACGAGCAAAGCCGAATTGCTTCGATGCTGATGGAGCGCCAGATTTGCTTTCTTAGGATTGATCCTGCTTGGCCGGCCTTGAAAATTAGAGCTGCGTTACAGTTGTCAAATGCTAACATAATAATAACCGAACGGAATATTGCGAAAAGTGTTTACATAAATGATGGCGATTTACTTAAAGTTTACAATGTGGATAGCAGTAGCGCTTTATGTTTATTTACTATAGACCACTATCAGAAACACGAGTCCAATTTTGATGTAAGGAATAGTGCAGTTGTTGAGTTACTATCAAATGATAGTGGTCAGTTTGAAATGGTCGGCGTAACACATGCGTATCTAGAGTGGATGTTAAAACATACTTTTTCGACCCAGATTGGTGAATCTTTAGCGTCTAATTATCCAAAAGAACTAGAATGGCTCGCGACAAAACTCCGCCTTTCAAGTAACTTAAAGGAACATAAGGTGTCTCCTTTAAAAGTTGTAATTAACCAAGATAAGCAAATTGTAGACAATATGTGTCATGGTTTCACGGCGATACTGAATAGGGGGTTCTTTTTACGTTTAAACAATGATGGCAATAAGGCTGTTGATAGTCGATTAATATCCTTGAGTGTAGACGGTCAAGAAGTCTTGGTTCTTAATAAAAATAAAAGTAACTATCCCCAAAAAAAAATCGACACAAAGAAGATTTATTCCGATTTTAGCTGCATCGCCCCAGTGGTAAGTGATGTGCTGAATGAACAGGTTGATCAGGCAGTAAATTTAAAACATATATATTTGCAAAGGGACTGTAACTCTCCAATATCTTTTGTACAATGTTTTGTAGAAACGAAAGTTGCTAGTGATTCTTGTAACTCGCTACAGTCAAATATTCGTGAGCGACTTAAGCGATGCCAGTCGTTGACGCCGCTGCCAACGAGAATCCTTTTTAGTGAGACTTTGCCAACAAAGAATAATGGCGAAATCAACTTTGTTAAATTAATAGGTCTGGATAAAAAAGAAAGGGGAAAGGGCGCTAAAAGAATGTCGCCTACGGAAGAAATTGTTGCAGGTGTATGGTCGGATACCTTAGGTATAAAAAATATATCGCCGCAAGATGACTTTTTTCAAATTGGGGGGAATTCTATATCCGCAACCCAACTGTTAAATAGAATTAATCATATTTTCTCATTAAATTTAACATTAAAAGAGGTTTTTGTTCAAAAAACACTAAAAAAGTTAGCATTGTTCGTCGATCATAAAAAGGGTAGTTGTTCTCACCGAGTCAATCCGATAGAAAAAGCCGAACGAGATAAGGCTTTAACTACCTCCTTTGCACAACAAAGAATGTGGTTAGCTAACGAATATATAGGTGCGAACAATATATATAATATATTTGTTGCATTTGTAATGACTGGAAAGGTCAATGAAAATGTTTTGCTGGACAGTCTGCAAGATATTATTGAACGTCATGAGGTTTTAAGGAGTCGATTTAAAAATCTAGACGGTGAGCTGGTGCAGCTTATTAGCGAATCAAATTTTGATCTTATTATCGAAGATGAAAGTGATTTGAATAGAGTCAAGAGTTTATTTGAAGCAGAGAGAGAGTTTAAATTTAACCTCTACGAAGACGATTTGTGTCGAGTGAAGATTGTTAAATGCAAAGAGGATGGTAAAGCCAATTATATCATCTCGGTTACTATGCATCACATTATTTCTGACGGATGGTCAATTGGTGTATTAATTGAAGAGTTTAAATCAAATTATAGCGAGAAGCTTAAGGATAGTCTTTACAAAGCGCCGACACTGCCAATTCAATATGTAGATTATAGTGAATGGCAACGTGATATGCTATTGAATGGAAGTATGAAAAACCAACTTGGCTACTGGAAACGTCAGTTAAGCGATCTTCCTTTAAATTCAAATCTACCAACGGACTTCTCGCGCCCTAGTAAACCCAGTTACAAAGGAAGTAGTGTGGAATTTAGTTTGGGGCGAAGTGTTACTTCTAAAGTCAAAAGTTTTTGCCATGGCCATGGTGTTACTTTATATATGTTTTTCATAACAGTATTCTCGATCTTGCTTAGTCGATATACGAACAAAAAAGATATTGTTATAGGTAGCCCTGTGGCTAACCGTACCCATAGTCAACTGGAAGCATTAATCGGATTTTTTGTAAATATGCTGGTCATGCGTTTCAAACTTGAAAACAATCATAGCTTTCTGGAAACCGTTAAGTCAGCAAGAGAAATAACACTCGATGCGTATGCTAACCAAGAACTGCCTTTTGAGGTGCTGGTTGATAGTTTGTTGTCGGATAGGGAAGGGAATATTTCGCCACTATTTCAAGTGATGTTTGCCTTTCAAAATTCACCGATAGATAACAATGGACTCAGTGGTGTGCAGCTTTTATCATTGACTGAGAGCGGATTATTCGATTTTAAGGAGTACAACCAAGTATCAAGGTATGATCTGTCATTCTCTCTGAGGGAGAGTAATGGTCTTATAGTTGGTGATATGGAGTTTACCACCGATTTATTCAAAGAAACCACAATAAAGCGTCTATTAAGCAATTTCACACAACTTATAACAGCGTTCGTTAATGATCCGCAGGGGAATATATATGCTAGTAACCTAGTGATAGGTCAACAGAGAGAGCAATTAACGGAAATATATCGGTCGAAAGACATTAGCGCCTATATGCGCTCACCCAGTAAATTACTCAAAAATATAGTTGCTAACCATAGTTCAAGTGTTACATACAATATTGAAGAAAAAACTCTGACAAGCCAAGATATAGATTGGATGTCTGACCAAATAGTAGGTGAAGCGCTTTCTAGAGAGTTATCTACTAATCCTAAAATAGGAATTCTTTGCCGTGGCCAGGTTAACCGTATTTTAACATCAATAGCAGTTCTCAAATTAGGTGGTTGTTGTGTGATACTAGATTCTGAAGCACCTGATCTTTATATTGCTAATAATGCTCAAGAGTTAAAGCTTGAACTAATAATTACTGATCAACAAAGTCGATCATCAATAGTAGAAAGATTGGTACTACCAAATTTTAAGAAATGCTCGGCGCGAATTAAGTTTGATCACAATAATCCAGCACAGAATAGCGCTGCTTTATGTTTAAGTTGGCATAACAACGAGTCCAGGTTGAAGTATTGCACTTTGAATTACGCACAATTATCTACCTTAGCGAAAAGTATTGACTCAATTGATGATTATTTAATATTAAAAAATATTAGTTCCGAAGATCTTAGGCTAATAAGAGATTTACTGAATGTATTAGCCGAGACAGATAATGGGTCTAGCTCATCTAATAGTGAGTCTACTTCACTTTATATTGATGAAATGATAAATACTGATGAAGCCAACAGGTTATATCTTAGTGAAAACCTGCTGGTGTTAGATGATCAACTCGAACCTACAGACGTCGATCAATGTGGCGACATCTTTATAGCAGAGCAAGAATCGAGTGAGCAAGTCGGTGTCAGTGCTGTAGAGCAAGCCTCTTACTTTCTTCCCAATCCATTTTCATGCCAACAAGGTCGACGGATTATAAATACAAAAATTAAAGCGAAAGTTAATGCAGATAAAAGCATTGTGATATTGGATGAAGAAGAAAACATATCTAATCTAGCCGGTTGCTTTGCTTATGAGGAAGAATGCTTAAATAGTCTTGACTTTGTCTGTGATAGTTTGATGGCTGAAATAGATGATTCTCGATTGAGTAAAAAGCTGACCTGCTTTATAGAATCATCAGATAAAAGTATTGGCCGGGAAATGGTGAGTTCGGATGTGTTTAAAAAAGTAAGTCAACATGTAAAGAAGGCTGAGCGACTAAATAGACTTCCTCATTCATGTTTCCGGCTAGGCAATTTACCATTAAATAGTTATGGCTTATACGATCTAGATAAATTAAAAAGAGAGGTTAGGAGTGATGAAGTTAAGCCAGATGTCCCGCGTACAATAACTGAAAACGCGTTGTTTAAGGTATGGTCAGAGGTTTTAGGTATCTCTAATTTTAACTTTCAAGAAAGTTTTTTTAGACTAGGCGGTAATTCACTATTGGCCACAAAAGTTATTGCTAGGCTTAACGAAAAATATTCAATAACAGTAAAGTTAAAAGATCTATTTCAAAATTCTCGCTTTGATGAATTAGTGAAATTCGTAGAAGCTAGCATAAAAGATGAAAAATGTCGCTCTAACACTGAGGTTGTGCCTGTTGGTAGAGGACGTAGACTGGAGTTATCGTTTTCGCAACAGAGATTATGGTTTATTAACGAAGTGACCGGGCCAAGCTCAATATACAATATGCCAATAGCGCTAAAATTAACCGGTGATATCGATGTAAATTTATTATTAAGGGTTTTAAATCACCTTGTTTATCGACATGAATCACTAAGAACTCGATTTGTCAGCGACCACGATACGCCTTATCAATTAATTGATAAATATTTCCCATTAAAGATAGAAACGATAAATTTTTCGAAGTCATTGAAATCGATCTGCAAAAGCGAGCAACTACATCGTTTCGATTTGTCGAGCGATCCGCTAGCCAGAATTCGTTTGTTGGAAGATATAAATAGCAACCAGGGAGATACACCTTCGAACGTTGCGGTACTGTTAACATTGCACCATAGTGTTGCCGATGGTTGGTCTTTAGGTGTGTTGTTTCGTGAAATTAACCTTCTATATCGAGAACTTGCAAGCGGGCTTTACACATCATTGTCTATGTTGAGTGCGCAATACGCTGATTATGCTCACTGGCAGAGAGGTCTTGTTGATACAGAAGAATTTAAAGCACAGTTATCATATTGGCATAAAAGACTCGAAGGATTGCCTCAACGTCACGGACTCATATTTGACAATCCAAGACCAAGCAAAGAAAGTTACGCGGGCAAAGTATTTAGACATGTTATGTCCAAATCGAATTCGACACGACTGCAAGCGTTTTGTGTTCAGCAAGGCATAACATTATTTATGTTTTTACACACTTGTTTAAGTGTCATGATTAGCAGATATAGTGGGGAAAGCGACGTGGTTATTGGTACGCCAATTGCCAATAGAGAAAACACTGAGTTAGAAAATGTCGTAGGTTTATTTTTAAATAACCTGGTTTTACGAATGAAAATTGACCCTAGTCAAACGTTTATTTCAGCTTTGCAAGAGAATAAGCAAAATATTATCGAAGCATTTGACAATCAGCAGGTGCCTTTTGACTTGTTAGTTGAACGCATCAACCCTGAAAGAGAGGGTAACGAGAATCCGTTGTTTCAGATTATGCTTGTTTTACAAAACGCAACTGAGACACAACTGGATTTGCCTCAAGTTAAAATTGATTCGTTGATAGACTCAATTAAAACAACAAAATTTGACCTGGAACTCTCTGTAAAAGAAAGCATGGATGGCGTTGTATATGACTGGATATTTAAAACTGATCTATTTAAAGCAGAAACTATAGAAAGGCTTGCTAGAAATTTTAACGAATTGATAGTTAACGTTCTCGATAATCCGGATAGGGAAATAGCTCAGATTTCTGCATTAACGAATGCAGAAACTAATCAGCTTCTAGAGAGCAGTAGATTAGATGCTGAAAACAAAAATAAGAACAGCTTCATTTATGAGCCTTTTGAAATGCAAGCAAAGCTTAACCCTCACGCAATTGCGGCTTACTTCAATGGTATTTCGGTCTCTTACTGTTCGTTAAATCAATCATCTAACCAAGTCGCTAGAATGCTGGTTTCAAATGCAGTTTCGGTGGGTAGTTTGGTTGGCGTTTGCGTTAGACGAAGTATCGATTTGCTCGCTGTCATTTTAGGTATTCTTAAGTGTGGCGCAACATGTGTGTCGATTAATATTGATACCCCAAAAGAAAGAATCAAAATGCTCGTTAATGACCTGGATATTTTAGTAACAGAACAAGGCTTCATGTTTGGGGCAAACTGCTCTAAACCATATATTGAAATTGACAATGAGAATACCAAGAAGGAACTAGCTTCATTATTAAGTACTAATTTACAAACAGAAGAGCGTAATGAGCCTCGCTTGTTTAATGAAAATTCAATAGCGTATATAACTTACACATCCGGCTCAACGGGTAATCCCAAAGGTGTGATGACTTCTCACTCAAATATACTCAATTATTTAAGTTATATGAATGAAGTTTGTGACATATCGACAACTTCATCATGTTTGCAGCTAACCGCACAGGGGTTTGACGCCGCATTTCGGGAGATATTTGGTACCTTAGTGAATGGTGGGAAACTAGTACTGCTCGATGATAGTGACGCTAAAGATGCCTTTTATGTCAAGCAAACGCTTGCTAGACAAAAAATTACTCACTTACTAAGTATTGTACCGTCGTTTTTACGAGTTGTTAATCAGGTTGAACTACCAGAGGTATATACTTCATTTAGTCTTAAGTTGATCATGTCTACTGGAGAGGTATTACGCTACTCAGATTGCCGACTGGCTCGAAATAGTTTCGGCGATAGGGTACGAATAATAAATAATTTCGGTCCAACGGAATGTACAATGACCTCTGCTTATTATGAAGTTGATAATATAGATGATGAGGGGTTACTTGTTCCCTGTGGTCGACCAATAAGGAATGTGAGCTTTTATATTTTAGATGATTATTTAAAATTGTTACCTAAAGGTGGGGTAGGCGAGCTTTATATTGGTGGTGAAGGAGTAACTCTAGGATATTATAATAAAACCGAGCTGACGAGGAATAGTTTTATTCAAAATCCTTATGTGACAGAGCCTGACATCCTCTATAAAACAGGTGATTTGGTTAGGTTGAATTGCAAGGGTGATATTGAATTCATCGGTCGAAAGGATGAGCAAGTTAAAATTTTAGGAGCAAGAGTTGAACTCGCTGAAATTGCATCCTTATTATGTTTGCAAGAAGCAATAAAAGACGCAGTAGTTCTGCTTGATGAAAGAAATAATCGAAGGGTTGAAATTTGTGCATACGTAATTAGCGAGGGCGATTCTGCTTCGGTGGAGCAAGAAAAAACGATCGTTCGTTTTTTAGACGAGTCTCTAGAATTGGCGATTCAAAGCGAATTAAGAAAATACCTACCTGAATCAACAGTGCCTTCAATAATTTATCAGGTAAATCAATTTCCGCTTTTGCAAAATGGAAAAATTAATAAGAAAAAATTGCTAGAGTTAACTGCGTTGTTGGCTCGCAAGCCAGCGGTTGAGTTAAAAACTGAAGTGGAAAAACGTCTCGCTTCGCTGTGGTGTGAAGTTTTAGAACTAGGTGAAGTGACTCGCTTAGATAACTTTTTTAAGTTAGGGGGGCACTCACTATTGCTGACGCAGTTAAGAGTTCGAATTCGTCATGAGTTCGATTTGGATATTTCGCTCCAAAAGATGTTTGAGAATCAGACACTAGCATTGCAAGCTAGCATTTTAGAGGCTGAAATCAACGGGAATACGATTAAAAATACAATAAAGACACAAATTAAACAAAACAAAAGTAAAATCAATGAATATGCCGATGATGTTGAGGAAGGAGAAATATAATGAAAATTTCAGACATACTCAGTGAGGCGCTAGATAAAGGGATTCACCTTTACGTTGAAAATGATAAATTAAAGTTTACAGCGAAAACAGGTCAAATGTCTGACGCTTTTAAGGCGAAGCTAAGAGCGCATAAGACTGATCTTGTTGAGTTTTTAAGTTCAATTGAGGCATCAGAGAGGGCTGAATATTTTAAGTCAAAGATTATGCCTCGAAACCATAAAGATAAAAAATTTAAAAGTAGCTTGTCTTTCGCACAGCAGCGGCTATGGTTTCTGAGTCGACTTATGGGCGCAAATTCAGTCTACAATGTTTCTATAGCGCTAAGGTTGAGAGGCGAAATTGAAGAAAAATTACTAATTCGATCAATTCTTATGGTTTTTAAACGCCAAGAATCACTAAGAACCAAATTTATAGAAGAAGATGGTGTCGCGTACCAAGTAGTAAACCAAGTCAACGAAGATTTAAAAGTTAAAGAAGTTAGTGATGTCAATGAGTTACGCGAAATATGGCTGTCCGAGAAGAACTTTCCTTTTGACATGCAACATGATGAGCTGGCACGCGTAAAAGTGCTACGTCAAAATAACGCAGAAAAAGGACCTCCATGTCACGATTTTATTGTGATGCTGACTATGCACCACAGCATTACAGACGCCTGGTCAATGTCAATTTTCTTTAAAGAGTTAATGGATAACTATCTATCACTCAGTAGTGGTCCGGAGCATGCACTTCCACCGCTAGAGATTCAATATTCAGATTACGCAGAATGGCAAAATCAATATATTGCGGGTGATTATTTAACGAAGCAATTGAGATTTTGGCGAAATCAGCTGAAAGACTTACCTTCTTCGTTGAGTTTACCTTTTGATAAACCCAGGCCCAATAAGCAAACTTTTAATGGAGCGATATGTGAGGTAAATTTCGGTAAGACGCTAAGTGAGAAGTTGGTTGGCTTAAGTCTAGAATACAATACCACCCCCTACGTTACTTTGCTGAGTTTATTTGCAACATTACTTTATCGCTATAGCGGGCAAGCTGACTTGGCTATCGGCTCTCCGGTAACCAATCGAGCGAATAAGGATGTAGAAAATCTCATTGGTTTTTTCGTGAATACGTTAGTGATGAGGGTTCGAATAGAAGATGGTGACGGTTTTGCTGAGCTTATCGAAAAAACTAGGAATGTCGTATTAGAAAGTTTTGAGCACCAAGATATACCTTTCGAAAAACTGGTTGAAGAGTTAAGTCCTCAGCGCAGTCTGAGTCATTCTCCATTGTTTCAGGTCGCTTTTACTCTTCAAAACGTCCCAAAGCCTGCTGCCGAAGCAACTGATATTCAACTGTTACCGGTTTTTTGTGAGGATGATAGAGTCGACGCCGGCAGTAGTCAAATGTCCCGTTTTGACCTTACTCTCAGACTGCAAGAGAGTGACGCTGGTTTTAGTGGAGATTTTGAATTTAACACTGACCTCTTTGAACCTTCAACCATATCGCGGATGGTTACTCATCTATATAAATTAGCTGAGCAAGTTGTTTGTAACTTAGAAACACCCGTTTTGAACTTAGATTTCTTGTCAGAGGCCGAAAAGCAGCAGCAACTGAAAGAGTGGAATAATACTGAATACCCTCTTGGGCAAACTACCCACGTTTATGAACTTTTTCAAGAGAGGGTAAAGTTGCACCCGGACTCAATCGCCATTGCTTATGATGAGCAACAGATTAGTTACAGGGCTTTAAATAACATGAGTAACCTATTGGCTCATCAGCTAATTAACCAAAAAATTAGCTGTTCTTCAAGGGTCGGTATTTATTGCGAAAGAAGTATTGAAATGGTTTTAGCGATACTCGCAACGCTAAAAGCAGGGGCGAGCTATGTACCATTAGAACCCGAGCTACCAAGCAAACGATTACGCCATATGATTGTTGAAAGTAACGTGGAGGTAGTTTTATCCAACCAAGAATCGATTTCAAAATTCAAAAAAATTGACGAAAGAGAGCCGAAAGTCATAAACCTTGCTGATTTTAAACAATATAGCGCTAGCGATTCTATTGACCCAGTGTTAGCGTTAAGCCCGCTAACTTGTAACTATGTCATTTACACATCTGGCAGCACTGGAAAGCCAAAAGGAGTAATGAATACTAGTGAAGCTTTAATTAATAGGTTGAGCTGGATGCAAACTCAGTATCAAATGACGACATGCGATAGAGTGCTTCAGAAGACGCCTTTTAGTTTTGATGTTTCAGTTTGGGAGTTTTTATGGACTCTAAGTTACGGTGGATGTTTAGTGATCGCCAAACCTGCTGGGCATAAAGATCCAACATACTTAAATAAAATTGTAGCGGAGAAGCATATCTCAATAATACATTTTGTGCCCTCAATGCTACAGGTCTATTTAGAACAAGCAACCTATGAAAGCGTTAGGTCATTAAGGCAAGTCATATGCAGTGGTGAGGCCTTAAGTAAGAATTTGGTTGAAAAATTCATTGGTCTAAACACTAGTGCTAAACTCGCTAATCTATACGGCCCTACGGAAGCAGCAATTGATGTCTCTGCTTGGCATTGTAGCCTCGATAACAATTTATCCTGTGTGCCGATTGGTAAACCAATCCATAATATAAAACTCTATGTCGTCGATAAAAACCTTCAACTGATCCCATCCGGTTGTAGTGGTGAATTATTAATCGGCGGTGTCGGGTTGGCTCAAGGTTATGTTAATCAACCAGGCTTAACAGCAGAAAAATTTATTCCTAATCATATAGATGACAACCAGCAAAGACTATATAAAACTGGTGACTTAGTGCGCTTATTAGCGGATGGAAATATTGAATATCTCGGCAGAATTGATCACCAAGTTAAAATCAGGGGATATAGAATCGAGTTAGAAGAAATCACTCGGGTACTAGTTAAAAGTAATCGAGTGAAAACTGCTACTGTTAACTTGCTAGAACTTTCTTCAGAGCAAAAATATTTAATAGCTTATGTAGTTCCTGCCGCTAAACAGTTAGAAAATGTCGGTTCAACCGGTTTAGAGATCCAACTGGAACAAAGTTTGGTGGACGAATTGATTCTTCAGGTTCGTTCCAATTTGCCTGATTATATGATGCCAAGCGGATTTATCGGCATAACCCACCTACCGGTATCAAAAAATGGAAAACTCAATAAGTCAGAGTTACCATCCTATATTCCCAGTCAGTCAAACGTTGTTAAAGTGGCTCTGGAGTCAGAGGTTGAACACATTCTCGCTAACATTTGGCGCCAGCTTTTAAATTCTGAAGAACTCGGGAAATTGGATAACTTTTTTGACTTAGGTGGTCATTCCTTATTAGTTACGCAACTAATCTCTCGAATTAGAGATGTATTTAATGTGGAAATTTCTATTGCAGAAATCTTTGATAAGCAACTACTGGTAGAGCAGGCGACTTATATTGAAGGTTTGCTGTCAAGTGATAAAGATAAATATTTAACCGATAAGGTTGTTCCAGCTCGTAGTGAACTGCCAAAGGTTCTTTCATTTGCACAACAACGAATGCTCTTTTTGACTGAGTATATGGGAATGAAAAACGCCTATAATATACCTGTGGCATTAAAGGTGGAAGGAAGTGTTTCAGAAAAAGCTTTAATCAATAGTTTGAGCGAATTATTTGATCAGCATCATATTTTACGATCATGTTTTCAACAAGTCGGCGGCGAACTAATTCACTTGCTGCACGAAGTTCCTGGTATAACGATAGAGAATGTAACTTCAACAGAACAGCTTGAGCGCTTATATTTTCATGAAAAAAACTATCGGTTTGACTTATTTAAGGAGCCTTTGTGTCGTGTCAAGTTGGTGCGAAAAGTTGAGCCGAAAAATAAAGAATACTATTTGTTTATTACTATGCATCACAGTATTTCAGACGGCTGGTCAATAGGAATACTAATTAATAATATTCTAAAAAGGTATCAGTCTATACTAAGTGCTACTCAAGAACCGATTGAATATACTGAGCTACAGTACACTGATTATGCTGTATGGCAAAAAGCTAGACTGCAAGGTGATTGGCTACAGGAGTTACTTGTTTATTGGTCACGAAAATTATACGGTATGCCACCTTGCTTGACGCTGCCTATAGAGGAGTCCAGGGCTTTAGGCGAAAGCTTTCAAGGCGGAACAGTAAAAGTTTCGATAGGTGGTAAGCTTCTTAAAAAAATTAAGGACTTTACAGCTGAGCATAATATAACTAACTTCATGTTACTGATATCAGTTTATTTTGTCACGCTGAGTAAATTTTCTAATTGCAATGATTTCGCGATTGGAACGCCATTAGCGGGGAGAATTAGAAGTGAATTAGAGTCGTTGATAGGCTTGTTTGTAAATAGCCTGCCTATTAGAGGACAATTATATCCTAATCTCAGCTTCACCAAATTTGTTAAACAAATTAGGAACACAACACTCGAGTGCTTTGCTCACCAGGAACTACCATTTGATAAAATAGTTGATCAAGTCGCGGGAGAGCGTTCTAGTGAATATTCACCGATTTATCAAGTTATGTTTGCATTGCAAAATATACCTGCAGCCAATGAAAATGAATCTGATATTAAACTAGTTGCTTATCCTGAAAATTCTGAGCAAACATTCTTAGCAACGGACAGTAATGTCGTTGCTCGACACGAACTCTCGCTTATGTTACTCGAAAGAGAGCATGATATTGTAGGAAAGTTGGATTTTGATAAGCGATTGTTTAAAAAAGACACAGTTCAAGGATTAGTCAATAGTTACTTGTATTTATTAGAACAGTTAGTAGAAACGCCTGACGTTCAATTGGGCTCAATTCCATTGTTAAGCTTTGGCCAGAAGCTTAATCGCTCGACAAGATTCGCAGGAAATAAAGAAATTTATTTAGAAGATATCGGTACATTTTCTGAACTAGAGCCTGTAAAAGATGACTTGGGAACAGCACGGTTGCTCTCCGGGGAGCGATCGACGCGATTAACAGAAGTCGTTCAGCATCATGTTCAGATAACTCATAATTGTTTTGTCGTTGAGTCATTAAATGACCGTTATGGATTAGAACTCTATTTAGAAGATAAACATAAAGTACTATCGAATGAGAATAAAGTTAAAAGACTCCGAGACAAGATTAGGTGTGGAAAGAATATATCCCCACTACCCAAGAAAGTCTTTATTAGTAAGCAATTTCCATATTTAAGATCAGGGTTGCTAAACACTATAGAATTATTGAGGACTTTTGCTTCAAAGCCTGTTGTAGGCCCTAAGCTTGTGAATCCTAGTACTGAATTAGAATCAAAACTAATCGAGCTTTGGAAAGACAAACTTGATTTGCAAGAGTTAGGCATTGATTGTAACTATTTTTCTGTGGGCGGTGATTCAATTCGTGCTATTGGATTAATTTCAGCAGCGGAAGAGTGTGGAGTTAAGTTTGCGGCGAAACATCTATTTAAATACCCCACTATTCGAGAGCTGGCTCAATTCATAGAAAGTGGTCTCGAAAAAGAAACCGTTTATTTTAAAGCCGTAGAAAAGTATGAGCTGTTAACTCAAAAAGAATTAAATCAGCTTAAGGAAGCCTATGATTTTCATGCTATAGATGATGCGTATCCGCTGTCGATGATGCAGGAGGGTATGGTATTACATTCGTTAAGGTCTCGTGGTCTAAATTTATATGAGAATATACAACTTTATCACTTTAAAGAATGTTGGAATATAAATCTTTTTAGAAAGACATTGCAGTTCTTAGCGAATAAATACTCAAATATGAAAAGCGTATACTGTTTAAGTCTCGATAGACCAATACAGTTAATATTAAAAGATAAAGCTCCTGAACTTGACGTTGTTGATTTAAGTACTTTGAAAGATTCGGAGTTGTCACCGACAATTGAGCAATGGATGGCTCAACAGCGCGAAATAGGCATTGATGTTACCAAAGGGCTCTGGCGAGCAACAGTTTTTTTGTTACCTAATGGTGAGTTTTTGTTTGGGTTATTTGTGCACCATGCTTTATGGGATGGTTGGAGTCTAGAGAGCTTTACTAATGAAGTGCTAAAAACTTACCGTTATCTTTTACAAAAAGGTAAGTTTATAGAATACGAGAAGTTACCTTCATATAACTTATTTATTGCTAAAGAACAAAAAGCAATTAAGTCAGAAGCACATAAAGAGTTTTGGTGTAAGGACTTGGCTACAGCTGAGATACCTTGGTGGACAGGGTTGAAGCGTGCAACTAATGAAAGAATCGCGTGCCATATTAGCGACCAAACAAGTCAAAAAATTTGTGGCTTAGCTAAGGGCTTAGGGGTACAGGAGAAAAGTATTTGGAGTACTGTTTATTTGACTTTCTTAGGATTATTAAATGGTAGTGATGAAATTGCAGCGCCGATTATTTCTCAAGGTCGTCCCGAAATTAAAGGTGGCGATAAAATGATAGGGGTGTTCCTAAATGCATTACCATTGTCTATCAATTACGAAAACCGTTCTTGGAAGGAAATAATAGAAATTGTTGATAAAAAGTTAAGGAGCCAGCATGAGTTTCGGCACTATCCGATTGCTGAGATTCAACGAGCAACAGGTCTTGATTTTTCTGCAGCTTTATTCACTTATACCAATTGGCATGTATATTATGAAAAAGATCAAGGAGCAACTAGTAGAAATAAGCCCGGTAATAGTCCTATACCTGAGAAAGTTTCGGCGTTTCAGTCGACGAATTATTTAATGGACGTATATGTTAACAAAAATGAAAAGACGCAAACATTTAGTCTTTCAATCCATGCAGACTCCAAGGTATTTAATCAAGCAGCCAGAGAACGTTTTAAAAACTACATCAACAATATAGTTGAACAAATTGTTAGTTATACCGATTGTGTTTTTAGTAAAGAGCGATTGTTAGGGGAGGAGGAGCTAAATCAACTGCTTGTTGTCAATAACTCAACCCAATGCCAAGAAAATATACAAGATTGTTTTTATGAGTTGTTTGAACAAAACGCCGAAAAAAACGCAAATCAAATTGCGATAACTTGCAATGGTATAAATATTACTTATGCTGAGTTAAATAGTCGCACAAATAAACTGGCTAACTTTTTAGTTAGTAAAGGAGTGAGCTATGAGGATAAAGTAGGGATCTGTACCGAAAGATCAATTGAAATGGTAGTCTCTTTGCTCGCAATAGCCAAGGCGGGTGGGTGTTATATCGCATTAGATCCTGAATACCCTGAAGATCGGCTTCAATATATGATAGAAACTAGTGAGTGCAAGATGGTGTTGTGTGAGAGACACCTTCTAGAAGAACTTCCTCTTTTAAGTACCTTGAGAACTGTTCCTGTAGATTTAGCGATACAAGATAAATTGTTCTCTCAATTCTCACAAGAAAATTTAAATTTAGTCCCTTCGCAGATAAAAAGGAAATTATTAGCTTACGAAATTTATACTTCAGGAACTAGTGGAAAACCTAAAGCTGTCCAAATTGTACATCAAGGTCTTAATAATTATTTGCATCATGCTCGACGAAATTACTTTGATAATTGTAACGGAGGAGTAGTGAGCACATCTTTTAATTTTGATGCAACGGTTACAAGTCTTATAACTCCCCTAACGTTAGGAAAGACAGTATTTTTAACTGCGAGCCATGAAGACCGCTTTAAGTCACTGGCAAGCTTAATGTTTGATAGCCAATCGCCATTAGTATTTAAATTGACTCCTGCTCACTTAGAGGCATTAAAGCACACAATTAACAGTGAGATTAAATGTACATTAGAACACTGTTTAGTGATTGGTGGTGAGGCGTTGACTTCAGAGTTAATTGACTCTTGGCGCAGCAGATTTTTACCGAATGCAAAATTTGTTAATGAATATGGACCAACTGAGACAGTCGTAGGAAGCTCAATATTTAACATCGATAAAAATTCTGTTGTAAATCTAGAAGCCAGCACTTTACCTATTGGGTATCCAATACAAAATACTGAATTTTATATCGTTGACAATCAATATGAAATTCAACCAACTGGTACCCCCGGAGAATTGTTAATAGGAGGAATGGGCTTATCCAGAGGTTATTTAAAGCAAGGGGCCACTACGGCATTAAAGTTTATTCCCAATCGATTTTCAGCAGTTAATGGAGAAAGACTATACAAAAGTGGAGACTTGGTTCGTATCATTGAGAAAAATAAAATCGAATTTTTAGGCCGTATTGATAGCCAGATTAAAGTTAGAGGCTATCGAATAGAATTATCAGAGATAGAAGCTGTAATTAAATCTCATAAATTAGTGAAAGATGTGGTAGTTGTTGCTCAAGTAGAACCTTCGGGTGATCAGGTACTAATTGCATATGTTGTTGAATCGACATTAAATACCGAAGACGCTACAGATTATAGCCATAAAATTCACAATCAACTGAGAAAATTGGTACAGGCTGAGTTACCAATATATATGGTACCTTCTGCGTTTTTGGTGATAAACGACATCCCATTGAGCGTAAATGGGAAAGTTAAATATGAGGCGTTACCGAGTGTTGATTTTTCACAAAGGCAAAGTAATTATGTTGCTCCAGAAAACGAAATAGAAGCATTTCTGTGTGGTTTGTGGCAGAAGTTACTCAACCTAGAAGAAGTAGGAGTGGCGGATAATTTTTGGGATATCGGAGGTCATTCTTTGCAAGCCTTAAGATTGTCAAACATGATAAGACAGGAATACCAGATTGATATACCGTTAAAAGTATTTTTCGAACATCAAACAGTCAGGGAGCTAAGTGACTATATAATGATTGAGCTTGATAGCATTAAATTATTACAGTCAAAAACGAGCCTTGAAGGCAATGAAGACGAAATCGACGAAGGGACATTTTAACTGCGAAGGTGTTATTGTATAAGAGATTTTTTGCTGTATTATAGAGCTGGTACTCTCAAAATATCTCTCAACAGCACGAAATTCTGGGTGATTTTTATACTACTAAGGGGCAAAAATGAGAATATTGTTTTTTTTAGCTATTTTATTATTTATTTCTGGATGTGCAGAGAGTGTTTCACTCGCTAATATCGCGGAATTTAAACCAGTTGGTTTTTGGTACGGTTTGTGGCACGGCATAATACTTCCTGTTGCTTGGATTACTTCTTTATTCTCAGAGAATACCGCTATATATGCCGTGTATAATAATGGCGCTTGGTATGATACTGGTTTTATCCTAGGAATAGGTGTCTCTATTGCTTTAAAAACAGGTGCAGATGGTATTTTTCGACGCTTTATGAAGAAAAAGGCTGAAAGTTAATCTTAAGTTCTCCTTATGAGATAAAGTGTAGGCCAATTAATAATACTCAAGTCTTTCTTGGGCGAACTGTCCAATCGGGGATTTAAGAGAGATAGAGTATTATTGGGCTATCGTCCAGTAATGATTGAACAAAGTACAAGTTATAGTAGCGGTTTAATATCTTTAAACCTATAACCCTGAAAATGTTCCTCGAGTCACAGACAAATGGCTTGAAAACGTAATTGAGGTTTTAATTTAAAGTAGAAGTTAACACTTCTTGTAAGGATTAATCTATTGATCTCACATGTGAGATCAAATTAAAGCAGTAATTTAGTTAACTCGATTAGTAGAAGTTTAGTTTATTTATATATACCTACTTCATTAAATCGGTATATTTTTGACCAAAAGAAAAACTCAATTGAAACAAGTCTGTAACTACAGCCGGTTATGTTACTTTTGACGGTATGGGCCTAAAATACAAATAAAAGCGCAATCTCTTAACGATTGTTTAATAGGTATCTTTAATGGAAACCAGAGAAATTATTACGCTCGTTCGAAAACTTATAAAAGATGGGATATTTTTATATGTAGAAGGGGACGATTTAAAATATCGATCGAAGAAAGGCAATTTCTCAGACCTAGATAAAAAACGCGTTCAAAAAAACAAGGAAGCCATAAAGTCATACCTATTAAATATTGATAATCGTGACTCAAAACCGGTGTTGAAACCTATCGAGTTAGTAAAAGTTAACAGCAATGATTCTGATATCCCACTGTCTTACGCCCAACACCGTCTTTGGTTTGAAGACAAACTTCAAAAGGGAAACACACAGTATAATACTCAGGGAGTGCTTTTCTTTGAAGCTCCGTTTGATAAGGCCGCTTTTGCTAAAGCTTATCATGCGATGTTAGAGAGACATCATGTGTTACGAACTTGTTTTAAGGAAGAAGAGGGTAAACCTAGACAGCATATTGTTAAGCAATATGAACCAGTAATTAAAGAATACGACATAGCCAATTTAGAACAACATGAACTTAATTCTAGATTGCAAAACATTATGCAATCGGATGAAAAAATACCATTCGATTTAGAAAAAGAATTAATGATTCGAATGAATCTTGTGAAGATTCCTAATAAAAATTTTGTCGCTTTTTACACGTTACACCACATTGCGGGCGATGGCTGGTCAGTCTCAATCTTTAAAAATGAGTTTAATATCCTTTATCGCGCTTTTGCTAAAGGTTTGGAATCGCCATTGGCGCCACTTGAATTTCAATATGCAGACTATTCTGCGTGGCAAAAAGACTGGCTTGCAGGTGATAACCTAAAATCTAGTTTGGAATTCTGGAAGTCGTACTTGTTAGATATACCTATCAAACACAATTTGCCATTAGATTATATAAGACCCAACAGAAAGACATTTGACGGTCAGTTTTTTACTCAGCAGCTACCCAAGGATCTCATCAGTCGCATTAGACAAATTTGTAAACAGCAGGACGTTACTTTATTCATGTTTTTACAAACCGCTTTCGCAGTTTTATTGAGCAGAATTAGTAATGAATCCGATATTGTTTTTGGAGCCGCGGTAGCAGGTCGAGAACACCGCAATTTAGAGGAAATGATTGGCCTTTTTCTCAATATTTTAGTGATGCGTACCGATTTAACCACTAATCCAACATTTCAAGAGTTATTGCAAACCAATAAAGTAAATGTGTTAAACGCCTTCGAAAACCAAATGGTCCCATTTGATATGATTGTGGAGGAACTCAATCCAGAGCGTGACCTGAGTTTCAATCCCATTGTACAAATACTATTTGGTGTTCAGAATAATGAAGGCTCTCAATTAGAGTCAATGCAACAACAAGATACCTCTCAGTCCGATGATAGTAGACTCAGCGGAAAAATGAGTACTAGGTTTGATCTCAAGCTAGATGTTTATGAAAATTCGGAAGCATTTTCCTTTACTTGGCTATTCAATATTGCTCTCTTTGCTGAAGACAGCGTTCGACGTTTTGCAAATACGTTCAAAGTACTATTAGAAAGCATCACAGAAAGTTATCAAAATGAAACTGTTTCAGTGTTAAAGGTCGGTGAACTAAATATAATTAGTAATGAGGAGTTAGCATTATTAAATGATTGGAATAGGTCATCCGAATCATGCGAATTAACAGATTGCTTTCATCAGTTATTCGAGGAACAGGTGAATGACAAACCTGATGCTATCGCTGTAATCTATGATAATCAGGAATTTACCTACCAAACTATCAATGAAAGAGCAAATCAGTTAGCGCATTACCTAGAAGAGGTTGGAGTTAACCCAGGGGTTGTTGTTGGTTTAAATATTCAACGTTCTACTGAAATGCTAATTAGTTTACTAGCGATTTTAAAGGTCGGCGCAATCTATTTACCTTTGGATCCAGTTTACCCTCGAGAACGTTTGGCGTATATGCTAAAAGATAGTAATGCCAAATTCCTTTTAACCACTAAGTCGCAAAAAATAAAATTTGACCAAAATCAAATACCAACCATTTGTGTTGATGAAAAGAAATTAACTGCTCGATTTTTAGAATTATCAAAGAATAATCTGATCAAAGAGTATTCTTTTTACTCTCATCATCAAATTGCTTATATCATCTATACGTCTGGTTCTACTGGTAAACCAAAAGGTGTTGCCGTCAATCACCAAAGTTTGGTCGAATTTTTGAAAACGGCAGTTTCTGAATTTATGTTGCCACACATAGATGGAGCTATCGTTAGTTCGCCACTTGTTTTTGATGCAACGATAGGATCGTTATTAGTCCCCTTAATTTGTGGTAAGTTTGTTGAATTGCTTCCAGAAGAAGATTTGGTTCTTGATCATTTGGCAGATTGTTTATGCGATGACGAAAATAACTATTTATTTAAGTTAACACCGTCTCATCTTGAAGCGATGATGTCTAAGGGGTATATCAAAAAAAATGAAAATGCTCATCACGTTATTGTAGTAGCTGGAGAAGCGTTATCAAAGGAAACCATTCAGCTCTGGCATTCCGAATTCTTACCAAGTTCTCTATTTATCAATGAATACGGACCGACTGAAACCACGGTTGGCGCGACAATTTATCCTTTGGACGAATCGAAATACCGTACTATAAAAACAAACATAGTTCCAATTGGTGAAAAATTAGGGGACACGCAACTATATGTACTCAATCAATCATATGTTCGTCAAAGTATAGGCTGTATCGGAGAGTTATATATTGCCGGTAAAGGGGTTGCAACAGGGTATTACAAAAAGCCTGTTTTAACGGCCGAACGTTTTATACCCAATCCATTTACTTCAGAAAAGGGGAGTCGGTTATACAAGACGGGTGATTTAGTAAGGTTTAATTCTCAAGGCTTGCTTGAGTTTTATGGTCGTATCGATCACCAAATAAAAATCCGAGGTTTTAGAATTGAATTAAGCGAAATAGAGAGTTGTCTTTTAAATTTACATAATGTTGTTGATGCTGCCGTAAAAATATTTAATCCTCATTCTAGTAAAGCTCAAATTATCGCTTATGTGGTAAGTAAAGTTTCAGATGAGCATTCAGAGAAAGAATTAATTGATAAATATAAAACACAGCTCCAACAATCACTGCCGAGTTATATGATTCCTGCTGGCTTTGTTATAATGGATAAATTACCATTAACTACAAACGGAAAACTCGATGTTGAAGCCCTACCTTTACACAGCGAATATGGTATATCAAAAAACTATTACATTAAGCCTAGAAATAATTTCGAGTCGAGCCTAAGTCAAATTTGGTCAGATTTATTGGACGTAGAGCAAATCGGAATTAACGATAATTTTTTCGACCTAGGCGGACACTCTTTATTGGCAACACGACTTGTTAGTGCGATAAGAACCAAACATCAAATAGAAGTACCTCTCAAAAACGTATTTGAAAATCCTGTTTTAGCTGATTTTGCGAATTCGCTTACGCAAAAAAGAGACTTGAATAATCTCCCTGATATTGAACCCCAGGATAGAAGCAAAAAAATTGAGTTATCTTATGCGCAGCGTCGACTTTGGTTTATTGACCAATTAGATAGCTTTAAGACCGAATATAACGTAGCAGGCTACTTCCCGCTCGTCGATGAGTTTAACAAAGCTATTTTTCGAAACGTCTTGAATACTATTGTGCAACGACATGAAGTCTTGAGGACTAATTACGTCAGTTCGGGTAAAAATGTATATCAAAAAATCAATAAAAAGCCAGATATAACAATAGAATGCCAAGATTTTAGCGGGCTAAAAGATAAAGAAAAATTACATAGTTTTAAATCCTATTATCAAAAAATGTCGCTTGTAGAATTCCAATTAGAATCGGATCTGCTGATTAAAGTAAGCAATGTGAAACTAAGCGAAAATGAAAATATAGTTGTTTATGTCGTTCATCATATCGCTTGTGATGGATGGTCAATTAAAATTTTAGAAAATGAATTTAATGAACTTTATTCAGCATTTATTGCTGGTTTAGCGAGCCCCTTGATGCCCCTTCCAATTCAATATGCAGATTACAGCATGTGGCAGCATCGATGTTTTGAGGCAAAGAGTTTAAGTCGTCAACTTAATTATTGGAAATGCGCGCTAAAGAATATCCCACAATTACACAGTCTTCCTATAGATCGTGAGCGTAAAGTTAATGCTCCTACCAAAGGAATGGTATTTCATAAGGCGATTGATTCTAAAAATACACTCGGTATAAATAAGTTTTGTAATCGACATCAAGTTACTCAATTTATGTTTTTCTATACGGTTTTCAGCTTATTATTATCTCGAGTGAGCCTTGAAAGTGATGTAGTTGTTGGGACACCGGTGTCTGGTAGAAATCATTCAAAACTTGAGGATCTAATTGGCTTTTTTGTCAACACCCTAGTTTTGCGAAACCAATTAGATTTAAATGTCTCATTCACTCAATGTTTAAACGAATCAAAAGAAATAGTTCTTCAAGCGTTTAATAACCAAGATATTCCATTTGATATGCTAGTTGAAGAGCTGAATCCTCAGAGAACATTAACTCATAATCCACTTGTTCAAGTCCAGTTTTCGTTTGAAAGTAAAGTCAAGAATAGTAAAATTAACCATTTATCTTTTGATAAGAATCAATCTAATAAGAGTTTTGAAGAGATATTGTCAATCGGGAGTAAATCCCAAGTCTTTAACAATGTTAAAGATGAACTCTATTTGAACGTTAAAGAGGTAAATAGCAGTATTGTTTTATCATGGGTTTATGACGGCAACTTGTTTTCTGACGCTACCATTACAAATTTAGCTCACTGCTATGAAGTGTTGATTGATAGCGTAATAGCAAATCCACATCTAAAGCTTTATCAATTTGATTTAATGTCGGAGCAAAAAAGACGCTTACTCTTCAAAGAATATAAGACCTTAAACAGTAAAATTGGTCTGCCAAATAAAACAAATGAAAGAGTGAATGATTTTTTCTGTTATTTTGACCAAGTTGCAAGCGAATCGCCAAATAAACTAGCGATCGAAATGAATAGTGTCCAAATTACCTATGGAGGATTAAATCAAAGAGTACTAGAAATCGCTAGCTATTTAGCTGTGCTTAATATAAATTATGAGCAACCGGTTGCAGTATGTGTTGAAAGAGGAAGCGATTTAATTGCGGCTGTGTTCGCGATTTTAAAATTAGGCGCTGCATATGTACCAATTGATCCTAAACTACCAAAAGCAAAAATTTCTGAAATCCTGCAGTGTTCAAATAGCCAATATGTTTTCACTCAGACTATAAGCTCCAAAGAACTCGTTGATTTTCCAATACCTACATTACCGCTGGACTCGATAAAGCGTAGAAACAAACCGCTAGAACTAGAAAAAATCAAGCTAGTGTCAGATAAAATTCATCCCGAATTTTTAGCTTATGTCATGTTTACTTCCGGATCGTCTGGTCAAGCAAAAGGGGTCCAAGTCACACGAAAAGCTTTGCTTAACTACATTTCACATTGTAAGGACGAATACTTTAATCAATCAATTGATGGTTCTTGCGTAGCTAGCTCGGTCAGTTTTGACGCGACTATCACGAGTCTCCTAGCACCACTGTTCTGCGGTAAGTTTGTGAAATTAACTTCTGAAGAAAACGAACTCGAAGAGTTAACCGCTGCTATTTTTAATGACCAACAGAATCTATTGTTTAAACTTACGCCAACTCATTTGAAAACTATTAGAATTAATGCAGAACCTAAAGCTGGCAAACAGAGACACTATTTTATAGTAGGTGGAGAACAGTTCAATACCAGGCTATTAACCAAGTGGAAACAAGAAGTTCTGCCTAATAGCATATTTATTAATGAGTATGGACCCACAGAGACCTGCGTAGGAGTAAGTACCAATGTAATTACTAAGAATACTCAAACTAATGAAAGTCGAAGCGCGGTATCAATCGGAAGTAGTATTGAGAATGTTGAACTATTTCTATGTGATCCAGAACAAAAGCTTGTTCCTTTGGGGTTTCCTGGGGAAGTTGTTATAAGTGGTAACAGTGTAGCACGAGGTTATTTAGGACAGCCAGCTGCAACTGCGAAGAAATTTATTCCAAATGTATTTTCCGAAATTGGTGATAGGCTATATCGTAGTGGTGATTTGGCTAGATATATTATAAACGATAATGGAATACCAATCAGTTTAGAGTACATTGGTCGTATAGACGAGCAGGTTAAAATACACGGAGCGCGAGTCGAGCTTAACGAAATTGAGCGAGCAGTCAGTAATTCAGAGGCTGTAAAAAACTGTGTAGTCACGACTTTTCTAAACGAACATAATATCGCTCAGCTAGTAGCTTATATTCAACTAGATAATCCATCTAGAGAAAAAGAAAGAAATGGTGAACAATCAATTATAGCTAAAATTAAAACCGATTTACGAGACTACTTACCAGATTATTTAATACCTCAGTACTATCAATTCGTAGACAATTTTGAACTGACAACTAATGGTAAGCTTGACCGGAAGAAGCTACCGAAATTTGAAACCACAACTAATATTTATATTGCGCCAACAAACGAACATCAAAGAGAATTATGTAGTATTTGGCAAGAGTTGCTAGAGCAAGAAAGAATAAGCATTGAGGATAACTTTTTCAAGTTAGGAGGACATTCGCTCTTAGCCGCTAAACTCGTTGGCGAGATAAACCACAAATTTAAACTTTCAGTAACGATAAGACAAATTTTCGAAAGTCCTACTGTAGCAGAACTATCTGATATAATAAAATCAAGTGAAACCTTAAACTCTAAATCTGTAAATATAAAAAGAATAAGTAGAGAAGATAAGCTTAAAGGTGTGCCGTTATCCTACTCGCAACAAAGACTGTGGTTTATTGACCAGCTAGAGTTGGGCAGTGTCCAGTATAACATTACAGAAGGAATATTGTTTGAAGAGAATATTTGTTTAAAACGGTTAACTAAAGCCTTGAATACTGTTGTCGAACATCATGATATTCTAAAAACCGTTTATTCCTATCGAGACGGAAGCCCTATACAACTATTGCTACCTAAAGTTAATCTCAATATAAAAAAATATGATTATTCTGGATTAGAGACGCTCCAGAAAGTTAATGAAGTTAAAAGGCTTTATATAAAAGACAAGAACAAGCCATTTAATCTTGAAACTGACTTACAATTTAGAACGAGTTTAGTAAAGCTATCGGAGAATAGATATCTATTGCTTTATACATTGCATCATATTGCATGTGATGCTTGGTCCTTAAAATTGATTAAGCAATCAATAATTGAAAGTTATCAAAAACCTGAGCTAACTAGTAATACTTACGGCGAAGAAAAAGACCTAAAATATAGTGACTATGCCGTCTGGCAGCGTGAATGGTTAAATTCTCATCAGATAAAAGACGGTTTAGCCTACTGGAAAGCACAGTTAAATGAATTGCCGCAAACCCATAATCTAAATTTAGATAGAATTCGACCGAAAAATCGTCAATATAAAGGTCGCTATGTACGTAGCGTTATAGAAAGTGAGCAAGCTGCACTCATAGAAAGCTTCTGTCAAGAGCAGGAAGTAACCTTATTTATGTTTTTACATGCTGTGTTGTCACAGTTAATTTTGCAATGTTCAGAAGGCTCGACTGTAGCAATAGGTAGTTCGATTTCTGGGAGAGAAGTCAAAGCGCTAAATAACGTGGTCGGTTTCTTCATTAATGATATTGTAATTAAACATTCGATTAATAATAAAGAAAGTTTCTTAGAGCATTTAAATCGTTGTAAAAGGACGATTTTAGATGCATTTACTTTTCAGTATATACCTTTTGATATGCTCGTAGAGGAAGTCAATCCGAATAGAAATCTCAATTATAACCCTTTGTTCCAAATTAAGCTCGATGTAAGCAGCAAGGAGAAAGAAGAGGAGACTTCCAGTTTTAGCAAAGATTTAGAAGGGTTTCATGAAATTAGTGAGCAGCTAGAGCATTTTGTTAAGCATGATATATATGTAGATGTCCAAAAAAACGATAAAGGTTTAGAAATCTTGTGGCGTTATGATACAGCAATCTTTGATTTTGAAACGATCCATAACTATTCGGATATGTTTAAAAATTTAGTCCTAGAAACTTGTAAACAGCCAAAGCAAGTGATAAGGGATATCAATCTGCTCGGTGAAAAGCAGAAAAAGTCGGTTTTAGAAATATCGAAAAGTAACTATTTGACTAATGTCGAACCAATGTGTATTCACAGAATATTCGAGGAGTCTGTAACAAATAGATCTGACGAGATTGCGCTTCATCATCAGTCAAGGTACTTGAGCTTTTATGAGTTAAATATTAGGTCAAATAAGTTAGCAAGATATCTAGTAAAAGTAGGAGCGACTAAGGATTCGATCATTCCTTTGTTTTTTAACCGCTCTATTGAAATGATTATTTCAATGTTAGCAATTCTTAAATCAGGGGCAAGTTATCTTCCAATTGATCCCGATTATCAAGATAAGCGAGCAAAAAAATTATTAGAAAGTCAGAAATTTAATTGTGTTTTAACACATTCAGCACAATTTAACAGGCTAGGCCGCATTATTAATGGGGAAAAACTACCTATTATTAATGTTGATTCTGCTGAAGTTGAATATAGCGTTAAGCAAGAAAGCGGTGATAATCTAACCGATGTTGAGTCAAGCATTAACGATTTAGCCTACATAATTTACACTTCGGGTAGTAGTGGTGAACCCAAAGGGGTTATGGTTGAACATCAGGCGTTGAGTTCCTTCTTGAACGCAATACATCAGCACTACTATACTAAAACACGGCAAGGAACATTTTTAGCGACTTCTTATGCATTTGACTTAACGATACCAAGCATATTTCTTCCGTTACTATATGGAGGCACTATACGTTTGTTCGACCAAGGTTTGGAGATTGAGCAACTAGCTAATACTCTAAATAATAACTGCAATCGGGTAGATGAGTCTCAGGTAATCAGATTAACCCCAAGCCACCTTGCAGCTATCATTCCGTTGCTGGAAAACAAAACATTTAAATCTGCCTATAGTTTTGTGATCGGTGGAGAAGCATTCCCAACACATACTGCTCGTCAACTCAAAAAAACCTTTCCAAATGCAAAAATATTCAATCAATATGGACCAGCAGAAACAACTGTAGCATGTAGTCTATATCGAGTTGACAATAACCTGGATAGTATTGATTCTATTTACTGTCCAATTGGTCAATCAATTGCAGACGCACATCTTTATGTATTAAATACTAGCCGCAAGCTGTGTCCATTAGGGACCACTGGGGAATTATATGTTGGTGGTAGAGGACTGTCTCGCGGCTACTTCAATAATCCGCAGGAAACCAAGCAAAGGTTTTTAAATAATCCATTCTTAGAAAACAGCCCTAATAAAATGTACAAAACAGGTGATCTCGTACGTTGGCGTAAAGATGGCAATCTTGAGTTCCTCTCAAGAGTTGATAATCAAGTCAAACTAAATGGTATTAGAGTTGACTTAAGCGAAATTGAAAACAGTCTTCGTGAGTCAGAGTATGTGCGAGATTGTATTGTCATTAAAAGCAAACAAAGTTCCGCTAACAACCAGTTGGTCGCTTATATAGTAGTAGAAAATATTTATTCGACTATTGTGCTTAAAGACAACGCTAAATTTTCAAGGGTGCTAAATTCGTTTCTCGCTACTCAATTATCACAATATATGACGCCTAAGTATTATGTATATTTAGAGAGTTTACCTTTGACAGTGAATGGTAAGATTAATTTTGAAAGTCTTCCAAATGTTAATGAGGGAAATCTAATAAGATCTGCTTTTGTTGACCCTACAAATGAGACAGAGACTCGGTTATGTGAGATTTGGCAGGAATTATTAAGAAAAGAAAAAGTAGGCATAAATGATAGTTTTTTTGCTTTAGGAGGTCATTCGTTAATCGCCGTGAGACTTCTCAACAAAATAAAAGCTGAATTTAATTGTCAATTACCTTTAAGAGCCATCTTTGAAAGTCCTACAATAGCTGAATTAGCTTTGTTGTTAGAAAATTACTCTCAAGTTTATAAACTTCCTGAAATAGAGAAAGTGGATAGAAATAAAAAAATACCACTTTCGTTTTCTCAGCGGAGACTTTGGTTTGTAGATCAGTTAGGAGGCGGTAGTTCACAATACAACATGAAAGGGAAGCTTAAATTAGATTCAGAATTTGACAGAGAGTATTTTGAAAAAACGATAAAAACACTTTTGTTACGTCACGAAATACTTAGAACGAAGTATATCCAACATAGCGATGGAATCTATCAGGAGTTATTTGAAGCATACAGCTTGCCGGTCTTTTACTATGATATTTCAGAAATGGCATCGACAGAGCAAAAAAACAGAATTAATGATATTTCAACTGGGGTGGTTAACAAAAAATTCGATTTAACCCATGAGTTACCGATTAGATTTATTGCGATTAAGTCAAGTGTCAATGACTATTTAGTTTTTTACGTTCTACATCATATTGCAGCAGATGGCTGGTCTAGCGATATTTTACAAAAAGACTTCACATCAATTTATAGCAATCATCAAAGTCAAAATGAGATCAAGCTTCCTAGTTTAGAGGTTCAGTATGCTGACTATGCAAATTGGCAGATTAATTCAGTACCGGATTCGTTTTATGAAGCCCAGCTAGGTTACTGGAAGGAAAAACTGAAAGAAATCCCGGTAGTACATGGTTTGCCTCTTGATCGTCCTCGGCCGCCAATACAAAACTACCGAGGCCGATTGTTTCGTCAAATTTTGAGTAAAGAAATCAACGAACAAATATCACAGTATTGTGATCAAAAGGAAGTTACTCTTTTTATGTTCATGCAAACGCTATTTGCTTTATTAATTGGCCGTTATAGCGATAGCTCAGATATTGTGATGGGTACAGCAGTAGCAGGTCGAAATCAACCTGAGCTGGAAAACGTAATCGGATTGTTTTTAAATATATTAGTATTACGAACAGATCTTTCTAAGAATGAAACATTTGAATCGCTAATAGATTTAAATAAATCTATGATTCTTGAGGCGTTCGCGAATCAAGATCTACCATTTGATCGGTTGGTAGAAGAACTCAGCCCTCAACGTAATTTAAGACATAACTCACTCGTTCAAATTTTGTTCGGGGTACAAAATAATGAAAATGAGCTAACAAGTGGAGTTACAGAAGTCGATACCATGCGAAAGCGAATTTTCGGTGAGTTTGTTGATGTAGAACTTTCAATTAGATTTGATTTAAAGTTGGATGTGTTTCAAGTAGGAAATTCGCTAGTCCTAGAGTGGTTTTTTGATGAGTCTTTGTTTATTGATGCTACTATTGAACGAATGACAACTAGTTTCTCGGAGTTATTAGAGGTAATCCTACAACAAAGTATAGCCAGGAACCAACCTATTCAACAGATTGAATTCTTGTCTCGATTCGAAAAGTCAGCTTTACTAGATAAATGGAATAAGAGTAGTGCATATCGATATCCAGGACATCTTTGGTTTGAATGGTTTGAAGCTCATGTGATTAAAAGCCCGGACTCAATCGCTGTCATTAAAGACAGTGATGAAGTTACCTATCATGAGCTGAATAAGAAAGCCAATCAATTAGCAAACATGTTACTTTCAAGAGGAATAAAGACAGATCAACTAATAGGCATTTGTCTAGAACGATCGATCGATATGCTAATTGCGTTACTTGCAATCAATAAGGCTGGTGCTGGGTACGTTCCATTGGACCCAAATTCTCCGGAAGAGCGGTTGAGTTTTATCTTGCAAGACAGCGATTGTAAGCTTGTTCTGACACAAGAGTCGATAGCAGGTAATCAACTGAATTTAGTTGAGAACAAGTTATGTATCGATAACGATGCTTTCATAAAAACGCTAGCAAATTATGATATAAAAAACATCGACCGATCAAAAAGCAACCTACATGAAAGCAATGTTGCTTATGTAATATATACTTCCGGCTCAACAGGAGTTCCCAAAGGAGTCGTTACAACTCACAGAAATCTCTCGGAATTTCTCTCAGCTGCTGGAGATAACTTCATTAACACTGAAATCTCAGGTGCGATTGTAAGCTCAACACTAGTTTTTGACGCTACGGTTGGTTCTTTGTTAGTGCCATTGTGCTTCGGTTTATATGCTGAGATTTTAGATGATGGTATCATTGCTATAGAGCAATTAAGTGATTGTTTGTCTGACGATGAGTCATCATACTTATTTAAAATCACCCCGTCCCATATAGAGGCTGTAATTAGTAAGGGCTTTATTCAAAAGAATGTAACCTCAAAACATGTACTAGTCATTGCCGGGGAAGCACTAGCTAGTAACCTTATATTTGAGGGTATAAAAGATCTATTACCAAATTCATTATTAATTAACGAATACGGGCCGACTGAAACTACAGTTGGTAGTACAACCTTCAATATATCAGATATCGATAAGACCCCTCATTTAAATACCATTCCAATTGGTCAAAGTTTGGGATGCACCGATCTTTACGTGTTAAATCAACATCAACAAATAATGCCTATAGGCGGTACTGGTGAGTTATACATTGGTGGTGAAGGAATCGCTAGAGGATATCTACGAAGGCCTAGTTTGACTGCGGAGAAGTTTTTACCTAACCCTTTTAGCTTAGTTCCGGGTGAGCGATTATACCGTACCGGAGATTTGGTGAAATATTTAAGTGATACAGAAAATTACGCCGGTAATATTACCTTTGTTGGTAGAGTCGATCATCAAGTAAAAATTAGGGGCTATCGAATAGAGCTAGACGAAATACAGAAACATTTAGAAGAAACTTCATTAATTAAAAATGCAGTAGTGGTTGCTCGGCAAAGAAAGGATATTGGCGTAAGTTTAATTGCTTACATAGTAGTCCAAGATGTTCAAAACACATCGACTCTTAACAACGACGTCGCTTTAGTCGGAGGTAATGAATTAGCGGAGAGGTTAAAAAATATACTCAGGAATAAGCTACCTGAGTATATGGTACCAAGTAGTTATATGGTCATCAAGGAGATGCCTTTAACTCTCAATGGAAAAATAGATATCTCAGCCTTACCTGATGTTGATGTAAATTCACTCAATCATCGGAAGTTCAAGGAACCGACGAGTAAAACTGAAATTAGCATGTGTCAGATGTGGCAGTCACTTTTAGGATTAAATCAAGTAGGAGTGTTAGATAACTTTTTTGATCTTGGTGGACACTCCTTATTGGCAACAAGATTGATTAGTCTGGTTAGAGAAGAGTTTCAAGTGGAAATTTCGTTGCGTGCGTTATTCGAAAACCCGAGCGTAGAGAGTTTTTCTACTTGTATTGACGATTGCTTGCTTGACCAAGCAATGCTAAAAAATAAACAAGATTTATCTGGTACAGATGATGCAGAAGAGGTAGTTTTGGAATGAGTGTGCGTGACGTTTTGAAAACAGCAATGGCTCAAGGTGTGTACTTTTACCTTAAGAATGGAAAACTGGCATACAAAGCGAAAATGGGTGCGTTGTCAGAATCACTCAAACAAAGCATTTTAAACCATAAAGATCAAATAATTGATTACTTGGTTAATGAGGAAAGACAAGGTCAATCGCAAGTGCTATCCGACATTAAACCAATAGATCGAAGTTTGCCTATTCCCTTGTCTTTTTCTCAACAAAGATTATGGTTTATAGACCAGTTAGAAAATCATAAAAGCCAGTATAACCTAACGGGACAATTTTTAATTAATGGCGAACTTGATCTGTCTGCGTTAGAGTCATCGTTAAATACTCTTATTGCACGTCATGAAGTTCTTCGTACCAACTTTCAGGTTAAAAACAACGAGCCTTGTCAAATAATCAACGAAAAATTTACTACTCCGTTTAGCTTCATTGACTTATCAAAACATGAAGGTGTTAATAGCTCGTCTAAAATCGAAGATGTTGTTAAGACATGTGCACAAAGAAGATTTGATCTGGCCAATGATTTGTTAATCGAATTTAAGGTCATAAAAATAGCACACGAGAAATACATTGTGTTTTATGTCATGCACCATATCGTTAGTGATGGCTGGTCAAGAGGAATCATTCAGCGTGAAGTCAGCGAGCTCTATAATGCCATAATAAGCAATAGAGATTATAAACTTCCTGAGTTAACGATTCAGTACGCTGACTATTCAAAATGGCAACGTGACTATCTGAGCGCAAAGGTAATCCAACAAGGGATAGAGTACTGGCAAAATCATCTCCAAGGGTTACCTCATGTACATAGTATTCCTTTGGATAACCCCAGACCGCCTAAACCAACTTACAAGGGAAAAACCAAAAGATACATTTTTGACGACAAAGTAACTAGAAAAATACGAGATTTTAATAATCGACATGGAACGACCATTTTTATGTTTATTCAATCAGCATTAGTTGTGTTGTTTAGTCGTTATAGTGGTGAAAATGATATCGTAATCGGTACTGCAAGTAGTGGTCGTAATCAAAAGAGCTTAGAAAATCTAGTGGGATTCTTCATTAATGACTTAGTTATTCGTTCAAATGTCAATAATGAACTAACATTTGAAGAGTTTTTGACAAACAACAAGAAAACGATCTTAGATGCCTTTAGTCAACAGCACATACCTTTTGAAGTATTGGTGGAAAAGCTTAACCCGCAAAGAAGCGCAAGTTATAGTCCACTATATCAAATCAAATTGGATATTCAGAATAATCAGCAGTCATCGTTAAAACTGTCTAACGTCAAATCAGTTGATGCAAGGCAAAAAAGTCGATATTACAAGAATCAAGATAGTGTCGAGAAAGAGATCGTGCATAATATTAAGCATGACCTTTATATTAGCGTACAAGAATTAAAAGATACCATCAGTATAACCTGGCGTTATGCGACGGATATATTTAATGACAATACCGTCGAGAGGTTTAATCAATATTTAAATAATATTCTTTCAGATATTTTTGAAAATGGTTCAAAGAGAATCAGCGATTTAGCCCTAATTTCTAAAAATGAAGCCGATGTATTTATTAGAGATATACCGTTAGAAAATAGATTTCAATTTAAGGGCGACGACGTTATAAAATGCTTTGAGCATTTTGCTAAGGTTGCTCCTGAACACGTTGCAGTATCTACACTAACCGATCAGCAAAGCTATAAAAAACTTAACCAAGCTGTAAATAGACTAGCTGTTCTTATTAAAAATCAAAAGTTAGCATCTAATAGTAAAATCGCCATATGTATGGAGCGGTCATCTGAAATGATGACTGCTATCTTAGCAATATTAAAAGCCGGACATGCTTTTGTACCAATCGATCCCCATATGCCGCAACAGCGGATCAACACGATTCTCCAAGACTGTAATTGCCCCTTGGTCTTAACGCAAAACGAATTGATGGAAGAGATCTCTTTTGAAAGAGTGAAAGCAGTACCCGTAGATAGCAAGTACGTTGCGGGCATTTTAGAATCATTTTCTGATATTGATATTAACGTCCAAATAAGTCCTCAAGATATTGCCTATGTAATATACACATCTGGGTCAACGGGAGTACCTAAAGGAGTGGTCGTAAAACACAAGGCGTTATTCGGGTATTGTGTCGAAGCATTAAATCAATATTATAGTACGGGTATAGGTGGGGCTTTAGTATTAACCGCTTATAATTTCGACTTGACTTTACCGTCGTTGTTTTTACCGCTTATGACAGGTGGAACAGTTCAATTGATGACAGTTGGGGATGAAATAGGCGAATTAAAGAGAAAGTTAACTGAATTAAAAGCACCCCAGTTAATAAGACTTACTCCTAGTCACTTGAGCTTATTGATTAATGAGTATAAAGAAGAACAAGAAAGCGAAATTAGTCTTACTAATCATAGCTTTGTAATAGGAGGGGAGGCGCTTGCCAATTCTTTAGTCAATAAGCTGCGCGGTTTATTTCCAAAAGCCGCTTTATTTAACCATTATGGTCCAACTGAAGCTGTAGTCGGTGCAACACTGAATCAGTTAGCGATATCAGAAAATATATCGAGCATTTATAGCCCAATAGGCACACCTATGAGTAACAAACCTTCGTTTGTGCTCGATAAGCAGCTACAACTTTGCGCGCCTGGTATAGTTGGAGAACTATATATAGGCGGTAATGATTTGTCAGATGGTTATTTGAATGATACTGCTTTGACTCGTTCAAAATTTATAACTAACCCTATCAAAGAGTCAAATTCGAGAATTTTATATAAAACGGGCGATCTTGTCAGGTGGGTGCAATTCAATAACAATGAGAAGCCTGTGCTCGAGTATTTTGGACGAACTGACGATCAAGTTAAATTGAGAGGACTAAGGATCGAGCTTGGCGATATTGAGAATTATTTAAATGCACAACAGGCGATAAGTAAGTCCGCCGTATCTGTTTTTAAAACAGAATCTAACGATAGTAGGCTAGTTGCATACGTGTGTTTAGCCGATAGTAATTTGCTAGCCGCTGAAGAAGAGGCTGAACTCATAAGAAAGAAAGAGTCACTAGTAAAGAGTATCAAGGAACAACTATCTGGCACTATTCCCGAATATATGGTTCCTCAAATATTTATATTTGTCGAAGAGTTGCCGTTAACAAAAACTGGCAAGCTCGATCGTAAAAGGCTGCCGGAACCTAGCGAATCTGATCTTGTAAAAACCCATTATGTAGCTCCGAGTTCTGACTTAGAGTCAAAGATGTGCGAAGCCTGGCAAACTGTTCTAGAACTACAACAAGTGGGAATTGAAGACGACTTCTTTATGGTCGGCGGTCATTCTTTATTAGCGACGAAACTGGTAAATCTTATTCGAAGTGATTTAGGTGTCGAAATTCCGTTACGAGCGATATTCGAAAACAGTAAATTAGTTGAATTATGTCAATTCATTGAAACTCATGGTAAAACTTCGGCAATGCCAATTCCAGTGCGAACCAAATCTGGAGATATCCCACTATCCTATGCTCAACAAAGACTTTGGTTTATTGACCAGCTTGGTGAAGGAAGTTCACATTACAACGTTACCGGCAAGATTCTCGCTAATGAAAGTATTTGTATGAGTTCACTAGCTAAAGCATTTTCAATGTTGCTAGATAGGCACGAAGTTCTAAGGACAACTATTGTCGATAATAATGGTGGAGCTTGCCAGGTTATCAACACAATTACCGACCCGGTCATCGATTATCTAGACTTTTCTCAATCAACGCCAAGTCAAATAAAGTTAGAGCTATTTCAGTTCATTGAAAGTAGAGCTAAGTTAAAGTTTGATCTTAGCAACGATCTAATGATTAAGATCACCGTTATTAGCTTACCAGATGAACGAAGCTTGATTACATACACCATGCATCACATTGCAAGCGATGGTTGGTCAAGAAGTATATTCGAAAAAGAACTGATGGAGTTTTATTATTGTTATAAACAGAATGACTCGATATCTAAGTTGCCTCTAAAACTACAATATGCTGATTATGCTATTTGGCAAAAATCTTTACTTAATGACAATGAAATCAAGACACAATTGGATTATTGGAAGGGGAATTTACAAAGGATACCGAAAACTCACTCCATACCTTTAGATTATCCAAGACCAGAAAAACAGAGTTTTACTGGTAGGAAACTGACTAAAAATATTAGTGGGGACTTAAATAAATTAGTTTACAAATTTTGTCAACAGCATGACGTTACGTTGTTTATGCTAGTACACGCTGTATATGCATTAGTATTAGGCCACTATAGTCAAAATAAAAGTATTTTAATGGGGACGCCTATATCTGGGCGTGTGCATAAGGATTTAGAAGAGCTTATCGGTATGTTTGTTAACTCTCTGGTGCTAAAAACAGAGGTTAATCAAACGGACAGTTTTTTGGATTTATTAAAAAAGTCGAAAAGCACTGTTTTGGAAGCATTTGAAAACCAGGACGTGCCTTTCGAAATGTTAGTCGAAGAGTTATGTCCAGAAAGAGATTTAGCCTACAATCCTATTTATCAATTTATGCTGGTCTTTCCTAATGATCACGCTAAGCGACAGAATACAAAGTCTAGCGAAAATGAACCCGCTCCGGGAATATTGATAAGTAACGATGATTTAGACAATACAGTATTAAGAACCGATATAGATTTGTATGTTAACTATAATAATTCAGGTATAAATCTAACATTCAAATATTCAGATGTGATCTTTAAACCAGAAACGATCGAGCTACTATCGACTCAATTCGTCAATATACTAGATGAAGTTTTGTCTAATCCGTTAAAAGTATTGTCTGATCTAAATTTTGACAAACCTGACCAAGCATTGATTTTAAACGCCGAAAGTGTTGCTGCAGATGTTACTGAAGACCTTGGGCTTTCTTTCCATCAACAAAGACTTTGGTTTATAGAAAGCTTTGAGCGGGGAGTCGTATATGAGGGGGGACCTTCTTATCATAATATACCGCTATTGCTGCATATTGAGGGTGATTGCAACGCTAATATCCTTGAAAGAAGTGTAAATGAAGTATTAGATAGTTTTGCTCTAACTCAAAGAGTATACAGTGAAAAGGATTCTGGATTATTTATTAGTGATGCGGAAAAAGACAGTCTAAAGCTGTATCATGAGAGCGTTATTACTCAAGATATGACTAAATATCAAGCGATAGAGTATGCGATTAACAAATCTAAACAATGCTTTGATTTTACAAGCTCGCGGTTGGTTAGTCTTCAACTAATACGATATGGAGCTGATAAAAATATATTTTTAATGACTATACACCATATGCTAGTAGATCGGCCTAGTATAAAGCTACTGTCAAAGTTAATCCGCGAATGCTACATAGACAAACTAAACGGAAAAAGTAAAACTGCGCTCAAAGCTAACAGATTAATCGATAATTTAACTTGTCGAGAATCTAGTTGGTCTAAGGATCCAAAGGTATATTTACCTCACATAGCATACTGGAGATCTAAATTAGGGAGTAATGTTAAAGCGCTAGAGTTACCTCAAGACTATCCACGTAAACACGTACATGAATACATTGAGGGGAGGTATCACTCTGAATTTGATTCGAGTTG
Source organism: Aliikangiella marina (assembly GCF_007004765.1). Classification (GTDB taxonomy): domain Bacteria; phylum Pseudomonadota; class Gammaproteobacteria; order Enterobacterales; family Kangiellaceae; genus Aliikangiella; species Aliikangiella marina. The sequence continues at coordinate 1,312,960 of NZ_VIKR01000001.1, read as the reverse complement.
TTGCGAAGCCGTCAAACACCTGAGCAAAGAACTTAATATCACTGAAGAAGTATTCTTTCTCGCAGCCTTCAAAGCCTTATTGTTCAAATATACCCAACATAATGAAGTTGTTGTTGGAGCCGTCATCGATAAAAGGCAAAGAATTAACGATAGTTCAGCGCTAGGAATGTTTCAGAACTATGTTCCGATTCGGGATGTATTCAATAACGACGATGATTTCCACTCTATTGTTAAAAAAGTTCATCAAACCTTCAATGAATCTGTCCGTTATTCTGATATTCCGTTCGATTTATTAACGCAAAAGTTGCAATTAGAAGTAGATATGAGTCGAACTGTGCTGTTCGACGTTTTATTTCAATATGAAGTAGACAGTGAAGTAGAGTCGATAAACGAGTTAACTAATTTCGAACATATAGATACTAACCTTGGATTTGGTAAATATGACCTTAATGTACTAATAAAAAAACAAAATGATAATTACGCTATCTCAGTTGTATACAATAAAGATTTTTATAAAAGTGAAACAGTTAGTCAGACCTTTAGACATTTCCAAAATCTGATAAAACAGGTTTTGACCAATAGTCATATTAATATTTTGTCTATGGATTTACTAGACGAGCAAGATAGGCAACAGCAATTAAGAGATTGGAATAAAGCTGACCCAGAAAAAAGTGTCCAGAAAACGGTCTACCAAAAATTCGAGGAAAACGTAGTTAAAAACCCTGATAGCGTTGCGCTCGTTTTAGGCACACAATGTCTTACTTACCGTGAACTCAACGTTCGCGCCAATAAAATAGCGCATTACCTTGTCGCATCAGGTATTTGCCAAGATGATAAAGTTGGATTATATGTTAATCGTTCGATAGAAATGGTTATCGGTATACTCGCTATCGTTAAGGCTGGTGCTGCTTATGTTCCTATCGATCCCGCAATTCCGAAAAATAGGACTCAATTTATTGTTAACGATTCTCGTATTGATAACATATTAACTGAAAAGTCGTTTTTCAAACAACTTGATGATTATCTGGATACTATCAATGTCAATATAAATTATCTCTGCATAGAAGGGGGGGAAGATAAATTAGGAAATGATTTATTGTTTGAAGGCCAATCACAAGACAATGTTAAGTTGAAGTCTAAGGATATATTAAGCAGCTTGGCATACGTCATATATACTTCAGGTTCCACTGGTAATCCAAAAGGTGTTCTAATAGAACATGCGAATATTACGAATTTACTAAGCTCGTGCCAGGGAGTCTTTGACTTAAAACAATCTGACATTTGGACTTTATTTCACTCGTTTGCATTTGATTTTTCCGTATGGGAGCTTTGGGGTTGTTTAACTAATTCAGCAAAATTGATAATTATTCCTCAACAAACAGCACAATCTCCGGAGGATTTTTATGAGCTTCTTTTACAAGAAAAAGTTACGATCTTAAATCAAACACCCTCCATGTTTAAAGAGGTCATTAGTGTCGATAATAAATTACAAAAGTCGCTATCACTTAAAAATATAATCTTCGGTGGTGAAGCGTTAGACTTTTCGATACTAAAAAGTTGGTTTGAACGGCATCCAGAAGACTCTCCCAGGTTAGTTAACATGTATGGAATTACTGAAACAACTGTCCATGTAACCTTCCACCCGATAAAGAAAGAAGAAGCCGCAGGTTTGACTTATAGCACGATTGGTAAAAAGTTACCTCACTTAGAATTGTATATTCTGAGCGAACAAATGAATCTATTACCAAAAGGGCTTCAAGGCGAAATATATGTTGGTGGTTCAGGGGTTGCCCGCGGCTATATTAATAGTGAACAGTTAAACAAAGCACATTTCGTCCCTAATCCTTTTAAAGAAAAGGAAAGATTATATAAAACGGGTGACTTAGGGCGTTTTCTATCAGATGGTAACGTTCAATATTTAGGACGTAAGGATCATCAGATCAAGATTCGCGGTTTTAGGATAGAACTGGGAGAAATAGAAAAGGTTATTTGTAATCACAATGCAGTTAGTTCCTCAGTAGCGATTGTTCATGAAAGTAGTGAGAACGACCGTCGTATAATTGTATATGTTGTATTGAAAACTAAATATCGAGAACAATTGGAGAATAGTTCTACAAGAGAGCTGACCGATCACATATTAAAAACTGCTCAAGCCTATTTGCCTAAGTACATGTTGCCGTCAGCTGTAATCGCTATCGAAAGTATACCGTTGACTGTAAATGGCAAATTAGATAAAAAATCGCTACCAAGTCCTCTTGATAGTTTAAGTGATGCTTCTACATACCAAGCGCCCGATAGTGAAATAGAATCCAAGCTTTGTGACTTATGGCAGAATACGCTCAAAGTGAATAAAGTAGGCACAAATGATAATTTCTTCAAGCTTGGAGGACATTCGCTTTTAGCAACAAGGCTTGTGAGCGCAATTAGACGTGAGTTTAATATTGAAATGCCGATACGGACATTGTTTGAGTATCCTACAGTCAAAGAACTATCCGAAATCGTAAAAAGCACCACTAATAAAGAGGTTCTTCCTCCAGTCGAGAAGGTGAATAGAGACAATAAACTGCCCTTATCTTATGCGCAGCAACGATTATGGTTTATAGACAAGCTCGGTGAGGGCAGTACAGAATATAATATGCCCGGTTATTACTTGTATAGTGGTAATTTGAACAGGCAGGCATTTAGCGCCGCGTTAGAAACACTTATCTGGCGACACGAAATATTAAGAACACAATACATTGAAGATAAAGATGATGTTTATCAAGTCATAGCGACACAATTTGAATTGCCACTTAAGTTTATAGATCTTAGTGGAGAGAGAAACGAGAGCAAGCGTTCTATTGTTTCAGAAAGGTTAAAACAAGAGGCAGAAAAACCTTTTGATCTCAAGAACGATTTAATGGTTAGGTTGTGTGTAATCAAACTCGAAGACAGTAAACACTTGATACACTATACTATTCACCATATCGCAGGTGATGGCTGGTCGATTAAAATATTTAAAGATGAACTCAATAGCCTTTACGAAAGCGGCGTGCTTGATGCGCAGTCTCAACTTGCTCCACTAAGAGTTCAGTATGCTGATTATGCGGTTTGGCAACGCCAGTGGCTATCTGGCGAATTACTCAAAAAACAAATTGATTATTGGAAGGAGCAGCTTGCGGGAATTCCTGCGGTTCATGATTTGCCACTTGATAAACCTCGGCCGTCAACTCAAAAATACGAGGGTAGAGCTTTTACGCAAATTATTAATAAAGAATTAACTAAAAATATTTATAACTTATGTGAGCAGCATGGCGTTTCGCTATTTATTCTACTAGAAACCGCCTTTGCCGTGTTAGTTAGCCGATACAGTAATCAGAAGGATGTAGTCATCGGTTCGCCGATTGCTGGGCGCACTCACTCTGACTTAGATTCTCTTATCGGTTTTTTCGTAAACTCTATCGTTGTTCGAACCGAAGTTAATGATGATCTAGATTTTGCTGAATTACTTACTAAAAATAAAACGACAATATTTGACGCCTTTGAACATCAGCATGTACCGTTTGAAATGCTGGTTGAAGAAATTAGACCAGAAAGGGATCTCAGTTATAACTCGTTGTTTCAGATATTATTTGTTGTTCAAAATACAGAAACAGAAAAGCAAGAAGACCTTGCTAATATTAATGATAGCGAAAAAGCTAGTTTGTTTAATGAACGCGATGTGCGTATTCGTTTCGACTTAGCTCTGCATGTGACAGAAAACAGCGATGATTTGAGTATTAGATGGTCGTATAGAAATTATTTATTCAAGGAATCTAGCATTAAGCGAATGGCTAATAGCTTTCGTGTTTTGCTAGAGTCAATTATATCTTCGCTCATGGATAGTGAAGAGAAGAAGTTGCCTATTTGCCAACTTAATTTACTGACTAATGAAGAGTTAGATTTACTGGAAAATAGCATCAATGATACACAAAAAGATCATTGTTTAGACACTTGTTTTCATGAAATGTTTGAAGCGCAGGTAGAGAGAACGCCAAACAATCAGGCGATCATTTTTGAAGATAGTACCTTGTCTTACAGAGAATTTAACCAATTATCTAACCGATTAGCGAGTTACTTAATATTTCGAGGAATAGGTAGAGATAGTATAGTTGCTATCAATATTAAACGTTCCGTTGAGTCAATGATAGCACTAATGGGAGTTTTAAAAGCTGGAGCTGGTTATGTTCCGTTAGAGCCGAATTTGCCGACTGATAGGATGAAGTATATATTAAATGATAGTGGTGCTAGATTGGTTATCACCGAGCCTCAGTATTCTGATATAAAAGCTTATGGCGATAGAAGTGTAATAGTTCTTGAGCAAAAGCTGCTTGAAGAGTTAAAAAGTGAGTTTGATGATAAAAACCCTTCTCGTGATTCTACGCAAATAACATCAAATAGTTTAGCTTATGTGATCTACACTTCAGGTACAACTGGTCAACCTAAAGGTGTAATGATAAACCATGCAAGTTTAAGCAATTTCTTATTAAGCGTAAAAGATAAGTTTCTCATTAATGACGTAGTAGGCTCTATAGTAAGCTCCTCCTTGACGTTTGATGCAACTATTCAATCACTTTACTTACCTTTAATCGATGGAAGGTCGGTAGAACTCTTACCTGATGATGACCAATTAATTGCTAATCTTGCTGAATATCTTGTAGATGATGAAGAAGCTTATTTGTTTAAAATAACACCAACGCATTTAAAAGCGTTAGTCAATCAAGCATCCATTGTTCGAAACCCATTATCTAAACACGTTATAGTTGTAGCTGGAGAAACCTTAACCAGGAATAATCTATTGCCTTGGTTTGAGTTACTACCGAATGCAAAGTTTATCAACGAATATGGTCCTACCGAAGGTACCGTAGGTAGCTGCATTTTCGAAATAAATGATATACAAAGCTTTTCTAGTGGTCAAAGTATTCCAATCGGATTTCCGCTAGATAATGTCAGCTTCTATGTATTTGATAAGAATAAAAATTTGGCGCCTTTTGGAGTTGTCGGTGAATTATATATAGGTGGTAAGGGCTTAGCTAGAGAGTACTTAAATCAGCCTCAGTTGACCAAGAGTAAATTTATCGAATACAAAATTAACCACCGCGATAGTATCAGATTATATAAAACCGGAGACCTTGTTCGCTGGGTTGAAAACTATGGATTGGAGTTTGTTGGCAGAGTTGATGATCAAATAAAAATCAGGGGCTACAGAATTGAGTTGACCGAAATTCAAACGGTGATTGAATCTATGGATCTTGTTAGAGATTCGGTAGTCATAGCGAATGCTAGTGAAGAAGAGAGCTCACTTATTGCGTATTTAGTCCCGACGCAAAGATATCTAGATGATGCTGCTTTAGAGTATAACAAGCAGCATGTTGAGCAATGGACTTCTGTTAATGATGATAAATACGGAGACGATACAAATCATATCGAAGATGTAAATCTTAACTTCTTTGGCTGGAATAGTAGTTATACCGGCCAACCAATTCAACAACAACAGATGGAGCAGTGGGTTGAAGAAACACTTTCTAGGATCTTAAAGCTATCCCCTAAGAATCTATTTGAAATAGGTTGTGGGCAGGGGCTGTTTTTGTACCGTTATGCCGAGTCTTGCAACCAAGTTTATGCTACTGACATTTCTAAAGTGGCGCTTGATGGAATTAAAAACGAATTAACAAAAAGAAACTGGAATAATGTGGCTCTTGAGCTAGGAGACGCGCTTCATTTTGATCATCTAGATAATACTGCAATAGATACAATTGTTATTAACTCAGTCTCGCAATATTTTCCGAACCAAAAATACTTAGATGAAGTGCTTCTAAATGCTATCAACTGTGTCGAGCCTGGAGGAAAAATATTTATTGGTGATGTCAGAAATCTCGATTTGTTTGAATCACATCTATGTGCGATAGAAAGGAGTCGAATTAATCAGAGCATTTCAGCAGGGACTTTTTCTTCTAGAATACAGCGAAGAAAAATAAAAGAACCCGAACTATTAATTAGCCCAAGCTACTTCGCTAATCTTAAAGAGTCTATTCAATCTATCGATAAGGTTGATATATTAGTCAAGCGCGGTGTAGGCGATAACGAAATGTTGAGGTATCGCTATGATGTCGTGATAACTAAGTCTGAAAAATGGTCGAATAGACCAGTGGAACACGACAATGTTGATGAATTTAAATGGATTGAATTCAATGGTATTACTGAGCTCAGAAGAGAGTTAGAGCTAGCAAAAGATGATACTTTTGGAGTCTTTGCTGTTCCTAACTATCGTGTTTTAGAGGATGTTGAGCTATCCAGTCAAATTAAAGGGTGGAGTAAAGATAGAGTCATTATCCCTCAACAAAATAAAGGACTATTAAGCTCGGAGAGTGTTAATCAGATCATAGAATTAGAGAAAGCCTTGAATTTCGCTGAAAACCAAGGATACCGTTGCGAAATAACATGGTCTCAAGAAAGTTTGGATAAACTCGATATTATTTTTAGTCAGTCAGAATTACCCGAGTTAAGGGCTCACGCGGATTATAACAAGCTTACATTAGTTAATTGCCCTCAATTACCAGCGATTGCTACCGAAATAGCAACGAAGGTGCGCAAATCACTTAACTCAAAACTACCTGAGTATATGGTTCCGTCTGTGTTTATCTGTCTCGAAGAGATGCCTTTAACGGTAAGCGGTAAAATCGATAAAAAATCGCTACCAACACCCGAAGATAGTGATAGAGAAAAAAGTGTCTATCAGCCTCCAACTAATAATATTCAAGAAAAGCTTTGTAAGATATGGGCCGAGTTGCTCGACTTAAAGCAAGTCGGTATAACGGATAACTTCTTCGCATTAGGCGGCCACTCACTTCTAGCGACTCGCTTGATTAGTCTTGTAAGGGAAGCTTTCAGAACAGAAATACCTTTAAGAGCACTTTTTGAGTCCCCAACGATCGGAGATTTCTCTAAACTAATTGAGGCTCAGTCAACAGAGATTGTTTTACCCGACATAGATGTTGTGGATAAGAGTAACCCATTACCTTTGTCCTATGCGCAACAAAGGCTCTGGGTGATAGATCAATTTAATCAAAACAGTGTTCAATACAATATGCCTGCGCGGTATCTAGTTAAAGGAGAGTTTAACTTAAAAGCATTAAAGAAAGCTTTTAAATGTGTCCTTGAACGACATCAGGTATTAAGAACTTGCTTTGTCGAATATGAACATACACCGAAGCAAGTCATTCAAGATAAATTTGATCTACCGTTTAGCTTTATCGATATATCATTAACTAGCAGTCAACAATTAAGCCAAAAACTTTCAGATATTATTGATGAAGAGACTAACACGCCTTTCGATCTATCTAAAGACATAATGATTAGGGTGAAAGTTGTCAAGATTGCGGACGAGTCGCATCTAATTTTATATACCATGCATCATATCGCATCAGATGGCTGGTCAGTAGGAGTTTTTCGTAATGAAATTAGTCAATTGTACGCCGCGTTTGCAAGTGACGAACCGAACCCATTAAAGCCATTAAAAATACAGTATGCTGATTTTGCAATGTGGCAAAAGCAATGGCTTGAAGGTGAATTGCTACGAAAAGGCTTAAACTATTGGCGTAATCAATTAAAATTGTTGCCCGTTACACATGGATTACCGCTTGATTATCGGAGACCAAACCAACAAACCTATTCAGGTAGAATATATCGTCAATTTATCAATAGAACGCTCAGCCAAAAAATTCAACGGGTTTGCGAAAAGCATGAAGTAACCTTATTTATGGTGTTACAAACCGCATTGGCAGTTTTAGTAAGTCGTTTTAGCAATCAGTCTGATATCGTTATTGGAACGCCGATTGCTGGTAGGAATCATTCTGACCTAGAATCCCTTATAGGTTTTTTTATAAATACTTTAGTGATTAGAACAAAAATATCATCAGATACGTCAATTTGCGATTTGTTAAAACAAAATAAAGAGACTATTTTGGATGCATATGGACACCAGTATATTCCTTTTGAAATGCTAGTCGACGAGTTACAACCAAAGCGCAGTTTAAGCTTTAACCCTTTAGTACAAATTTTGTTCGCAGTGCAAAATACTCAGAAAGGCTATTTGAATTTTCAAGAATCTAACGATTTTGCATCAAATATTGATAAAGCTGGAAATATAAAGGAAGTATCCAATATAAAGTTTGATTTAGAAATCAACGTGCATGAACAACAAGATGGTTTGTCGGTAAGTTGGGGCTACAATACAAGTCTATTTGAACAAGAGTCAATCTTTAATTTTGCAAATAGTTATCAAAATTTATTGAATAGCATTGCCGATTGTTTGTTACAAGGTATATTGGATAAACCTACTTTCAACAAGTCTTTTCCAGGTACCAAGAATTATTTGACTTTACTTGAAGAAAACCAGTTAACAACTCATAAGAATAGTGTGGTAGATCTCCAGTCTCAAAAGTACTGGCAAGAACAATTTACCAGTGGTATTCCAAGTTTATTATTGCCAACTGACTATGCACGTAAAGATATTCAGTGCTTTCAAGAAGCCAAGTTTTCAGTTCAAATCGGGCGAAAGTTGTCTGTGAGGTTACAGTCGCTCAGCAGGCGTCAGGGTGTCGATTATAGTGTGCTTTTATTAGCGAGTTTTTCTTTGTTATTGAGTCGTTATACAAATTCTCAGAAAATACTGTTGGGAACATATAACACCAAGCAGACTAATGGCACTGAGAGTGATTACTTTAATAACCAATTGATTTTAGTAAATGTCGATTCAGAAGATACATTTGAACAGTTTTTAAATAGTACCGCTCAATCTGTATTGGCAAGCAAAAATCATCAAGATTTGCCACTGTCAAAGTTACTTGAGTTAATCAACCCTATTTGTGGATTAAGTTATGCACCGTTGCATCAAGTTTCTTTCGCGGTTGAGACTCAAGTACGTCTCAGAAATACAAGTAACGCAAAAGCTGAAACGCTTAAAACTCAGTCCAATGACTACAATAGTTTACTCTCTAATATTGTTTACTCAAATACTGACATCGGCTTAGTGATATCTGAGGATCTAAAAGGTACTCTTTGTACAATAAATTACAATAAGTCGTTGTATGAGGAGTCAACTATTGAAAAAATGCTACTTAGATATGTTGGGCTATTAAAGGGTGCTATTGAAGATGTCAATAAGCCAGTTAGTGATTTGCATTTACCGGAAACCTATGTAAATCGAATAAATCTAAGTGATCATAATGGTATTCGATACTTAAAATCTGATTGTAATAATTCGCCTGGTACAAAGGCTAACAACTTAATGGAGCTCATCGAAAAACAAGCACAGAGCAATCCAGAACAGTTAGTCGCACAAGATAACAACGGCGGTATGACTTTAGAGTCGTTAAACGGCCGGGCAAATCAGCTAGCAAGAAAATTAAAAGAGAAAAATGTCGATGGAAGCCAAGTTGTTGCGTTGTTTATAAAACCATCAAATGAGTTTTTGATTAGTCTTCTAGCAGTATTAAAGACTGGCGCAAGTGTTATTTATTTACCAGAAGAACTACCTAGATTAAAAATTTATCACTTAATAGAAAAGTATAACGTAAAAACTCTTTTATTCGGTTTACAAGAATCAAATAGAGATCTGCCTAGTCGACTGGCGAGATACTTCTCTCAAGATTTTAATTTTATAGAATTCGAGATATCATCTAAATATTCGTCCGCAAACTTGAATAAAGATTTCATCAAACCAAGTACTAGAGCGTTGATAATCAACCAAACTAGTGAGTCTGGTAGTCGTCGTGATGACTATGATATATCACATAGCGTTTTAATTGAATCCGTGAATTCTCTATTGTCATTTAATGAGAGGCTTCCAGGTATTCAGGACTTATCGAAAGAATCGCAAGCGAGTGTACAAATATTTGATTATTTAGTAATGCTAGCTCGCAATGAAGTAATTGATTTTTCAGAGTCTACTAGCTCCGTAGTAAATAATGTTAACTCTATCGGTAATACCAGTATCAATAGTGGCGATTTATTTAAATCATTCATTAACCGTTGTCTTTTTGCGAGTCATTTATCAGTTATTAAAGATATACAGGCTGAGCAATTTCTATTGGATGGCAAACAACACAAAGATGTATTGGTCGTCAAAAATCATACTAATTTACCGTGTTACATTTTAAATGCAGACTTAAGTGCTGTACCGGAAGGTGGTATAGGAAACTTATTTATTTCGTTTTCAGATATATCATTAGGTTACGCAAAGAATGCTAGTCTAACCGCTGAGTGTTTTATCCCCAATCAGTTTGCACAGTCGTCTGGTCAAAGATTATATAACAGTGGCTTTTTAGCTAGAGTATTACCCAATCGCTTAATTGAGATAATTAGTTCGAGTGAGAAGGCTAGGGTTTATTCTTTTGACAAATTAGAACAATTGCTCAAACAAAGTCAGTTAACGGATGACGTTTTCATTAAAGCGATTCAAAGTCAAAATAGAATCCATTACGCCTGTTACTTAAAACTAAATCAAAATGAACGAGAAAGTGGTAATAAAAACTTAAATAATCGTATTTATGCTGTAGCTAAAAATCAATCAGAGCTGGTTCCCATTCCAACTCATATTATGAAGGTTGACCATTTTAATTATCATGAAGACGGTAGCATCAATAGTAATGATTTAGAGATACATCTTCCGATCAATAATGAATCTAGCATATATGTCAAGCCTCGAAATCAGCAAGAAGAGCTACTTTGCGATATTTGGAAAGGCGCCTTAAATGCAAAACAAGTTGGAATCAACGACAACTTTTTTGAACTTGGGGGGAATTCATTGATAGCAACTCGGGTTATTAGTCACATTAGAAAAGAGTTACAAGTCGAACTGGAGATAAAGTTATTATTTGAATCACCTACCATTGCAGAATTATGCTCAAAGATTAATGCAAGTAATGAGCAGTCAGTGGTACCAACCATTAAAAAGGTAGAGCGTCACCAAGAGGGCGGTAAAGATTTCGAGGAAGTAGAGTTTTGAGTAATATTAATTGCTGAAAGTAAAACATTTACGGCAGGTATCTTTATTGGAGATATTTTTTTTGGCGATTAACATTGGAATTTACTTTAGATTAACATGCAAGTATGATGGTGATGTTACTGCGTAACAGCTCTCTGGTATTGATTTAAAAAAGCAATAATTACAAGCTAATATCAAAAGTAACCATACTTTGAGTAGGTTGAGTATTGTCTCAACTTTGTAACCTCTAGTGTTATAAATTTACAAAGTCAGCAGCGAGCTGTCAGGATTAGTGCGCGCGTTATTTCTTAACGTGTTATGAAGCTTTTCATAGCTCAAGCTTTAAGGAGAAACTTCTTACATGTATATTTTAGGCCTTCAAACAGGGGCAGGAATAGAAACTCGATTTAATCGAGATGGGTTCAGTAATCATGATTCTGCTGCTGTGTTGTTAAAGGATGGCGAAATTATTGCCGCAATCGAGGAAGAAAGGCTAAGTCGCGTTAAACACTGCAACTTTTTCCCTCGAAGAGCGATCGAATTCTGCTTACAGCAAGCCAACATTTGTCTATCTGATGTAGATTATATTGCTTTAAATTATTCCGAATATGACGCACATTCAATGGCATCTTTAGGAGTATTAGAAGACGCTAAGACAAAAGTTGCTAGCGCTCATGAGTTTGCTGCGAGCGAGTTTATGCAATTTTTCGCTCAAGACGTTAAGGATAAAATAGTCTTTTGTAGTCACCACTTAGCGCATGTCTGGAGTGCTACTCCACTTTCTGGTTTTGATGAAAGTTTGGTTGTCGTTCTCGATGGGAACGGTCCAAGTGGTGATGGCAAAATGTTGTCTGGGCTGGTTGGTGTTCATAAAAATTCCGAGTTCAACACGCTAGCTGAGATTCCAGCTAAAAAGTCTTTAGGTCATTTCTACATCCGTTCAATTAGACTAGTCGGATATAATCGATTTGATGAGTATAAAGTTATGGGGTTAGCTCCATATGGAGACCCTAATCGGTTTGCTAAAGAGTTTCAGCAGCTCTACCGTTTAAAAGATCAAGGTGATTATGACGTTCATCATAATCCTGGGGTCGCGATGTGGCAGCAGCTTTATTCGCTACCAGAATTTTCTAGTCCTAGAAGAAAGGGAGAGGAATTTACTCAAGCACACAAAGATTTTGCAGCAAGCTTACAAGCAACGTTAGAAAAACTAATACTGCATATTGTCGAGAACTATCAGCAGTCGAGCGGAATGAAGTACCTTTGCCTTGCTGGTGGGGTGGCTCATAATTGTACCGCTAATGGCAAAATAGTTTCGAGCAAAATGTTTGATGAAATTTTTGTGCAACCTGCCGCACATGACGCCGGTGGAGCATTAGGAGCAGCTTTATACGCCCACAACTTAAAATCGAAACAGTTTCAAACTAAGCGTTTAGAGCATCTATTTTATGGAACCGAAATACCTTCCAATGAGGTAATTGAAGATAAATTAAAAGATTGGTCATCTCTAATAAGTTATAAAAAAGTTTCACCTGTCACTGAGCATGCTGCTCAATTAATAGCCGATGGTTCAATTATTGCTTGGGTTCAAGGTCGCTCGGAGTTTGGACCGCGTGCGCTGGGAAGTCGTAGTATATTAGCAGACCCTAGACCGGCTTCAAATCGGGATAAGATCAATAAGATGGTTAAGAAGCGGGAAGGTTATAGACCTTTTGCTCCATCGGTATTAGAAGAATATTCACAGGAATATTTCGAGATAGAACAATTTTCGAACAGCTTGCAATTTATGAATTTAATTGTTTCTGTTAAGGAAGAATATAAGGAAAAGCTAGGGGCAATCACCCATGTCGACGGTACGGCAAGAATCCAAACAGTAAACAAGAATTCAAATTCAAGATATTGGGAATTAATTTCCAAGTTTAATGAGTTGAGTGGCGTTCCAATATTGCTAAATACTTCATTTAATAATAATGTAGAGCCAATAGTTGACTCTGTTGAGGATGCGATAGCAAGTTATTTAACAACAGACCTGGATATATTAATAGTGGGTGACTATGTTATTGAGAGAAAACCTGAATTAACGAATAATATCGCCAATTTTCAAATAAGACTGAGGGAAAGTTACAAGCTCTCAAAAGGCTTTAAACAAACTAATCAGGGTTTTGAAACCTTTAAATCGATAGAATTTGCATCTTCAGGCTTTTTTGCGAAACAGACACATACAATATCAAATGAATTATTCGAGATTCTTGCGGCAGATAATCGTTATTCCATCGCCCATTTAGCGGATCAGTTAAGAATCGAGTTAACGAGTGAGTTATTGTTGGAGATTCTCAATCTGTGGGAATTACGAGTTATCCAGATAATGCCGAAGTGAGAAATCAATAATAACTCACGCGTGAGATGAATTGGTTGATCGGCGCAGTTTAGTCACCTCGTTGCCAGTCAGATGCATCGAGGTAAGCTTGGCGCTTAAATGCAGTAATTAATTAAAGCCGTTCCATTAAAGAACGATATAGCTTAAATAGAATTAAAAAGGTTATCCGATTTTAATGCCTCTAAATCGTGCTTGAGTTGCAAATATTAGTTGATGTTACTTTAAATACTCTGGCGAATAAGTCTGTTTTAACACTTTACGATTGATTGGCTATAAACAATTATCCAATAGTTAAGGAACAAGTCTATTGGTCGGTTTGGGACGAGTTAAAAGATTAAAAATCCGACCAAACGGCTTAAGTTGTAGGAGCACGTATTTTGAATGTAGAGAACATATTGTTAGATGCAAAAAGTACTGGCATAAAGTTATTTCTCTCAAATGGTAAGTTAATCGCTAAAGGGGAAAAAGGTAGACTTTCTGAATCTTTACGCGAAAAAATTAAAGTTAACAAACAAGCTCTTATTGACTTTCTTAGCGAAAATCCAAAATTTTTTGATATTGAAGCGGAAGGAGAGGGCGCGAAGTATGTTCCGTGGCTGTCTTATGCGCAACAAAGGTTGTGGTTTTTAGATAAGTTGGGCGGAAGCAGTGTCCAATATAATATCCCCGGTCGTTTTCAAATATTTGAATCAATTAATGTGCCTGCATTTGAAAAAGCCCTCAATGAACTCATTGAACGGCATGAAGTTCTGAGAACTCATTTTAGTGAACTAAATGGTGAACCCAGGCAGGTTATCGTCTGCGAGTATGTATTGCCATTTAAATTTCATGATCTAGAAAAATTAAGTGATGAATCAAAAAGTAAAGAAATAAATCGTTTAATTGAATTGGAAGCGACTACACCATTTGATCTGAGTAAGGATTTGATGCTTAGAGTCCAATTAATTAAAGTGGGGCCTAAACATTTTATTGTTCTTTACACACAACATCATATTGCGAGCGATGGTTGGTCGATGCGAATTTTGCAGAATGAGTTGTCGAGCTTATATCAGGCTTATCGTGATGGCAAACCAAACCCCCTTGAACCACTAAGAATTCAATATGCTGATTATGCTTTATGGCAAAAGCAATGGTTAGAGGGTAGCGTATTACAAGAGCAAAAAAAATATTGGCTTGAACAGTTAAGTGGCATTCCCAATTTACATAGACTGCCGCTTGATAAACCCCGACCTCTTCAACAGACTTATGACGCTAGTAGATTTAGTCAAGATATCGAAAGAAGTCTGTCAAAACAGATTATAGATTTTTGTAAAAAACATGACATTACATTGTATATTTTTTTACAAACCATCTTCGCAATAATAGTAGCTCGATTTAGTAATGAAAAAGATGTCGTTATTGGGACGCCAATTTCAGGTAGAACTCATAATGATGTTGAGGGCCTTATCGGATTTTTTGTTAATTCATTAGTGCTTCGAAGTAATTTGAAAGATAATCTATCTTTTATGTCTTTTTTAGCTAAAAACAAAGAGACAATCCTTGATGCTTTTACAAATCAGCACATACCTTTTGAGATGTTGGTCGAAAATATACGACCTGAAAGAGATCTAAGTTACAACCCAATATTTCAGATTCTATTTGTTGTACAAAACAATGAGAGGGGGAGTTGGCAGTCTGGGGAAGTCGTTGCAGAGGGCAAAGGAACGCTTAAAAAGGGATCGCCTTCAAATTCTCATTTCGCTAAAACACGATTTGATCTTGAGTTGCATGTTAATGAGTCAGATGCGGGGATTTCATTACGCTGGGTATACAATTTAAAGCTATTTGACTCGTGTAGTATAGAAAATTTATCAAATAGCTTTTGTACTTTAATTGAAAATGTCTTTAGAGATTGTAGTCGGATAAAGACGAAGCATGCAGGAATTCACGAACTATCGCTTTTGTCAAAATCAAAAGAATTAAATACGCTTTATCATTGGAATGATACTGATGCAGACTATGATAGATCAATCGCCTTACATCAGCTTATTGAATTGCAAGCAAGTAAAAATCCAAATTCAATCGCTGTTATTGACAATGATAACGAAATTACTTTTAAAACATTAAATCAAGAGGCTAATCGATTAGCTAATTATCTAGTTGTTCATGGAGTGAAACAATCAGATGTCATTGGACTTTGTATACATCGCTCAATCGATATGGTGGTCGCGATATTCGCTATACTCAAGGCCGGAGCCGCTTACGTACCTATTGACCCTCAAACCCCTAAGTCAAGAATCAAATTTGTATTAAAAGATAGTGGTGCAAATATAGTTATTGGAAATAATGCGACTTTAGCACTTTTTACTGATTTGAATATCAATTATTTGGCATTAGACGATCATCATTCTCGCAGCGAGCTTACTAAATTTTCACACGAACTAGCTTTTGCGGATCGCAGCTCTAGTAATTTACTTGCTTATATTATTTACACTTCTGGCTCCACCGGAACACCGAAAGGCGTAATGGTCAATCACAGAAATGTAATTAATTATATACAACATGGTAAGAGTTATCTTACGGAAAACATTGTGGGAGCCGTAGTAACTACCGCGCTAGTTTTTGATGCTACCGTGTGTTCACTATTTATACCGCTATGCTATGGTAAGTATATCGAGTTACTTGATGATGATAGTGCGTCGATTGATTCATTGATTGATTGTATTGTAGATGACTCTGATGATCTGTTATTCAAACTTACCCCCTCTCATTTAAAAGCCGTACTTAGCAATGATTTATTAGAGACAAATGTTAAGTCTGAACATGTTTTTGTAGTTGGAGGTGAACAACTCACAACAGAAACCGCTTCTCAATGGTTTGATAAATTTCCATTGTGTTCAATAATCAATGAGTATGGACCGACTGAAACTACCGTCGGTTGTTGTATACATACTTGTGAAAAACAAGCTTTTAGTAAGCCGTTATTGCGAGAGCAAAACTCAGTATCCATAGGAAACCCTATTAATAATACGCAACTTTATGTTCTTAATGCGCACTTACAGCCTCAGCCGGATGGTGTTGTCGGTGAACTTTATATAGGTGGTGACGGTGTAAGTAATGGATATATTAATCAAGCGAGTTTAACGGCAAGAAAGTTTATACCCAACCCATATGCAAAGAGAAAAGGAAGTCGCCTATATAAAACAGGTGATTTAGTGAAACGGTGTCATAATGGGCAATTGGAGTTTGTCAAAAGAGTCGATGAACAGGTTAAAGTTCGTGGGTTTAGGATCGAGCTAGGTGATATCGAATGCTCAATTTCTGAACACACAGACATTTCCAGTAATGCCGTTATAGCCAGTGGTGACGGAGATTCCAATCAGCAGTTAATTGCCTATCTATGTCCTTCGAATGAATATTTAGAAAAGACGTCAAAAGAAACTATCAAAGATAATGTAAATCAATGGACTGAAGTATTTAATGATACCTACAATGAAGATGATGTACCCGTCATAGAAGCAAATTATTCCGGGTGGGATAGTAGTTACACCATGCAGGCCATAGAAATAGAGCAAATGGACGAATGGCTTGATGCTACCATTAGCGTTATTCAATCACTGCGTCCTCGTAACCTATTAGAGATTGGGTGTGGTACCGGGTTGCTGTTGTTTCGTTATGCTAGTTCATGTGAATCCGTAACTGCAGTTGATATTTCAAAAGAAGCATTAGCTAACGTGAGTAAAGGTATTTCCGCGAAAGATTGGAAGCATATCGAGTTAATACAGGGGGATGCCCTAAGTATATCGGAGTCATTTCACAACCGACAATTTGATTGTATTGTAATCAATTCTGTTGCGCAGTATTTTCCTAATCGTCTTTATTTTGAGACCGTTTTAAATAATGCGCTAAGTGTGTTATGTGAAGGTGGCAAGCTTCTGCTTGGAGATATTCGTAACTTAGATTTATTCACATCGCACGTATGTGCGGTAGAGCAAAGTAGACTTACTCAAAGTACAACACTTAGTGTTTTTTCTAATCGTGTACAGAGACGAATCCAACAGGAACAGGAATTACTTGTAAGTCCAAGTTACTTTGGTAACCTAAAAGCTCGATTTAACACCATCGCCCAAGTAGATATTATGGTGAAACGCGGCGTTGGTGATAACGAGATGAATCGTTATCGTTATGAAGTGGTTATTACCAAGAAAAGTAAGGACGCCAATCAGGATTCCAGGCAGCAAGTTGAATGGCAAAATTTTACGTCAAGGTCGGATTTTGAGGCGTTAATCTGTAATCTAGATGATCATGTTGCCGCAATCAGTGGCATTCCTAATCCAAGATTGGATGAAGATTTTGCATTATGTCTGGGCTTAAAGAATTGGCAGTCAAGCCGTCTGATTCATCCACAAGCATCAGCAGGGAAGTTAAGTCTAACTACGCAAGAAAAAATCGATTGGTTAGAGTCACAATTTAGGCTAGCCGAAGATAAAGGGTATAAGATTGCGGTAACTTGGTCACAATCAGCTAAAGATAAGCTTGATGTAATTATTAGTCGGGATTCACTACCTGAAGTCCTTGCCCGATCTGAATATAAAGAAAGCTATCTCATAAATTATCCAAGACTTGATAAAATAGGAAGTGGGCTCTCTAAAAGTGTGGCTAATCATCTATTAGAAAAGCTCCCTTCTTATATGTTACCCTCGTTTTTTGTTGTTCTCGAAAAGCTACCACTGACTATTAACGGTAAAGTTAATAAGAAAGTACTGCCACTACCTAATGAGACAGATATTCAAAAAGAAAAATATGTACCTCCCTCTAATGAAGTTGAGCAGAGTTTATGTGAAATTTGGCAAAATATCTTAAATATTTCAAAGGTGGGTATTCATGATAATTTCTTTTCTTTGGGCGGACATTCTTTACTAGCAACTCGTTTAATCAGCGCTATTCGTCAACAATTTGCAGCGGAAATTCAGATACGAATGCTATTTGAAGCTCCCACAGTTGCAACCCTTGCAGAGGTAATCACTAGTTTGCAGGGCGAGTTTGTTTTGCCTAACCTAGAGAAAGTAGAGAGAAAGGGACAATTGCCGCTCTCATATGCGCAACAAAGACTTTGGTTTGTCGACCAGCTTGGTGAGGGAAGTACTGAATATAACATGCGCGGCCGATTTACAATTGAGAAGGATTTTAATCAGAGTGCGTTTTACAATGCTTTAGAATATTTAATTAAACGCCATGAAATACTTAGAACAACTTATTTATCGGTAGATGGGCAGCCTGTACAGAAGATTTTAGAGCAATATGAGATCCCCTACCAATATTTCGATTTGTCTAGATTTAAATCTGACGATATTAATATAAAATTAAATGAGATTTCTTCGCAAGAAGCCAACCAACCTTTTCAATTAGACAGCGATTTAATGATCCGAGTTAAGGTTGCTAAGCTCAGCCAATCCCTTCACTCGATTTTTTATACTATTCATCATATAGCTGGTGATGCTTGGTCAATTGACATTTTCAAGAGAGAGCTTAGCATTCTGTATGATGCGTTTAATGAGAAAAAACAATCCCCATTGCAAGCAATTGCCTATCAATATGTAGACTACGCAGCTTGGCAAAAGAAGTGGTTAAGTGGAGCGGTCTTAGAATCACAACTGGAATTTTGGAAAAGCAATTTGAATGAATTGCCTACAGTTCATAGTTTACCGTTAGATAAAAAAAGACCAAATAAACAAACCAATTCGGGCCGAGGTTTTAAGCAAACTATCAACCCAAACTTGGTTGATAAAATTAAGAAACATACTAAGGCGCAAGGGGTAACCTTGTTTATGTTTTTGCAAACCGCGTTTAGTGTTTTGCTTTCGCGCTATAGTAATCAAAGTGATATTGTTATGGGTACCCCGGTGTCGGGTAGGATCCATAAAGACATTGAAAATTTAATCGGTTTTTTTGTAAATACCTTAGTATTAAGAACGGATTTAAGTGGTGAACCCAACTTTTTAGAATTGCTCTCTAAAAACAAACAAATGATATTAGATGCCTATGCACATCAGCATATTCCATTTGAAATGTTAGTTGATGAGGTGCTTGATGAACGCAATATTACTTACAATGCGTTGTTTCAAATTCTATTTGATGTGCAAACTGAAAGCGTTGTAAGTGCTCAGTCGAAAGTGAAAGCAAACGATAAAAAAGAACCAATCAAAGTCATAAATGAAATTGGCGTTCGATTTGACCTTGCTATTCATGTCAAGGATTCAGCTGATGGTTTGAGTGTTAGGTGGTCATATCGAGACTCTCTTTTTGAAGATGAATCAATACTAAGGATGGTGAAAAACTATGAATGTCTTCTTGAAAAGATTGTGGAATCTTTAGAATCTGGTGGTGAATCTTGTCGTGTCCACGAAGTAGAATTCATTACCAAGCAAGAAAAAAATATACAATTATTAAACTGGAATAACAATAAAGCAGATTATCCACTTAAATCGTGCATTCACGAATTGATTGAAGAGCAAGTAATAAAGTCCCCAAATAATATTGCGGTAATCTGTGAAGAGCAAGAGCTAACCTATGAGGAGTTTAACCACCAAGCTAATCAGCTAGCAAATTTGCTTCTACAATCAGGTGTTAGTCACGGTGCAAAGGTTGTAATATTTATCGATCGCTCAGTTGAGGCAATGATTGCCTTACTGGCCGTATTAAAATCAGGAGCCGCTTATGTGCCGATCGATTCAACATATCCGCGCGATCGAATTGAGTACATGTTAGAAAACTGCAATGCCGCTTGTATTATTACTAAACATAAGTTCGTAAAGACTATATTTGAGGACTATTTTACGATTTGTTTGGATGATAGCAATACGCTCGACCAGTTAAAAGGTTTAAGCGCAGAGAATATATCGAGAGATGTTATAAATTTGAATAGCCATCAACCTGCTTACGTGATTTACACATCGGGTTCAACGGGTAAACCTAAGGGAGTCGTAGTTAATCACCGAAGTGTTGTTAACTTCCTATTTGCGATTAAAGAACCGTTTTTTATAGAACAATTATCCGGCTCTATTGTTAGTTCACCGCTCGCTTTTGATGCAACAGTACAATCTTTATACCTTCCATTATGTGTTGGCAAGTATGTAGAAATTATTCCAGAAGATGAGAACCTGATTGAAAGTTTAGCAGACTATCTAATCGATGATGAAGAACGATTGCTGTTTAAGATAACGCCAACCCACCTTAAAGCTGTATCAGATATTGGATTCCTTTCAACTAACTCTTCCGCTAATCATGTAATCGTCGTGGCGGGAGAGAAATTGACTTGTTCAACGGTTTTACCATGGGTGAATGAAATTCTACCTAATAGCATTTTCATTAATGAATACGGACCAACTGAAGCGACGGTTGGCAGTTGTATTTATCAAATATCAGGTCACGAGGAAGAGACTAAGAACTATCATTCGGTTCCAATAGGGTCACCGCTGAGTAATGTAAACTTTTACGTCTTAGATAAGTATCAAAACCTACAGCCTATTGGTGTGCCTGGCGAACTTTATATATCTGGAGAAGGTCTAGCGGATGGCTATTTGAATATGCCTGAAGTAACTAATGAAAAATTTATCGACAATCCATTTGGACGTGATTTTTCTCCTAAAATGTACAAGACGGGGGACTTGGTTAGATGGACAAATCAAGGAGATATTGAATTCTTGAGTCGAGTGGACGACCAAGTTAAGTTGAGAGGTTTTAGAATTGAGCTTGGAGAAATTGAATACTTACTCAATCAATTAGATGACATTAACAATTCTGTTGTGGTTGTGAAGGAAACTGAATTAGAGCAGGAGGTTTTAGTCGCTTATCTTGTATCCAATAATCCTCCAAACCAAAAAAATCACCAAGTATCTAACATAAAGCGGTATTTAGCGTCTAAATTACCAGATTTCATGGTGCCTTCCTTTTTTGTATACCTTGATAAGTTGCCGTTAACTCCTAGTGGTAAGATTGCTAAAGCAGACCTACCTAATCCGGGACAGGATTCGGTTGAGCAGCTCGAATATCAAGCCCCAAGAAATAGGCTTGAGGAAAAGCTGTGCACACTGTGGGCAAAAATCTTGGGTGTTACGGCTGTGGGGATTAATGATAATTTCTTTACGCTAGGTGGGCATTCTCTTTTGGCTACTCGGTTAATTAGCTTGATTAGAGAAGAGCTACAACGTGAAGTCCAATTAAGAACCTTATTTGAATACCCTACAATAGCAGGCTTATCGGAAAAGCTTAACCTCGAGAAAGATAACTTTGTGTTACCGAAAATTGAAGTCTGTGATCGGACGAGCAGAATACCGCTTTCATTCGCTCAACAAAGGCTTTGGTTTATAGATAAACTTGGTGGAAGTCTCCAATACAATATGCCCGGTCGATATCTGCTAAGCGGCAAATTTGACTTAGATATATTCAAAGAAGCTTTAGCTCAATTAATTGATAGACATGAAATATTAAGAACAGTAATTAAAGATTATGAAGGCACTCCGTTTCAGTTTATTCAAAATAGTTACGAATTACCAATTTCGCTAATCGACTGTTCTCAATTTTTAGACGATGAAAGGCAAAATAAAGTATTTAAGCTAATCCAAGATGAAGCTAAAACGCCTTTTGATTTAGCAAATGATATGGTGTTAAGAGTTAAAGTGCTAAAGATAGCCGATGATATGCACTTAATACTGTATACGTTACATCATATTGCTAGTGATGGTTGGTCAATGGCGATTTTCCAAAATGAGCTAAGTGATATTTATGCAAGTTTGACGAATGGTAAAGAAAGTACACTTTTACCACTGAAGCGACAATATGCTGATTACTCAGTTTGGCAGCGAGAATGGTTAACGGATGAGCTGTTAGAAGATCAGTTAAACTATTGGCGTCAGCAATTATCTGATATCCCAGATGTTCATAAATTACCGTTGGATAAAGAGCGTCCTTCTGAGCAGTCATTTAATGGTATGAGGTTTATGACTCGACTAGATGGTAAGGCTGTCAAAATTGTTAAAGCTTTCTGTGAAGATAAAAATATTACGCTATTTATCTTTTTGCAAAGTGTATTTGCAATCTTACTTTCTAAGTATAGCGGCTGTTCTAGAATTGTTATGGGAACTCCTGTTGCGGGTAGGCTGCATAAAGATTTAGAAGGGTTAATTGGTTTTTTTGTTAACACTTTAGTATTGAAATCTAATATTTATGGTGACGATAACTTTTTCGAGTTTTTGGAACTTAATAAAAATACAATTCTGGATGCTTATTCTAATCAGCATATTGCTTTTGAATCACTTGTTGAAGAGTTAAAGCCTAGTAGAAGTCTGAGTTATAACCCACTATTTCAGATTATGTTTTCTGTGCAGAATAATGAAACGGGTGTGTTAGATTTAGAATATGAGAATGATGATTCGTATAAAGTGCGATCAAAGAGTTCTAATAGACAGGAAATAGAGTTTAAAAACTGTACAACTCGGTTTGATTTAGAACTAAGGGCTAAAGAGTTTGACGAAGGAATTGACTTAAATTGGTCTTTTAATACGTCTCTTTTTAATAAAGGAAATGTTAGTCGATTATCTGAATATTTTAGCTTTGTGTTCACGAAAATTGCTCACGAAATAGAGAGTCTAGATCTAGATGAGTCGTTATTGATAAAAGACATTCTATTGCCAGAAGCGAGTGGGTTGTGGGACAAGAGGCGTTCGATTACTGAGATGCAAGCTTCTAATAATAAAAAAATTAAGCTATATGAACGTTTCGAATTATTAGTTAGAGAAAAGCCACAAGAAGTTTTCCTTAGCCATAAAAGGAAATCTATCAGCATTAAGCAAATAGACTATTTCGCCGCAGCGCTATGTGCACATTTAGTGAATTTTAATCCAAATCAGCATAGACCGGTTGCTATATTGTGTCATGAGCCAATTGCAAAGGTAATTAGCACATTGGCAGTGCTAAGGTCCGGACTAACGATACTATTAATAGATCACAGATATTCGAAGTTTAAAGCTGCTAGTTTACTAGAGTTAAGTAATAGTCAATTAGTCATTTCACAAGGTCGTTTAGGTTCTGAACTAATAGAACTTTTAGCGACTGATATTAAGGCGATAGAACTTAATGATGACGGATCAGTGTCTTCTGATTTAAAACCTATTAATACTAGCGAAAAGGCGAATAGTCCTGGCTCAGATGTAGCACTAACTCTTATCAGTGAAGAACCAGAAGGTTTACCTCGATTTATTCCGATGAGTCATGAGTATTTAAGTCACATGCTTAAAACGAAAAACATACTCGACAATCCAGCAAGTTTGGTACTGAATAGTATAAATCTTTCCCAATATACTGCAATTCTAAAGAGTATTTACGATGGTAAGTGGCAAGCAGGAGAGGCTAAAACAAAACGACTTAAGCCTGCAGATATAAAAAATAAAAAATTTACATTAGGAGACAATGGTTTTAATGGCATAGTGGTCAATAAAGATTGCAGACCTCAAGCTATGGGCGCCATAGGCAATTTGTTACTCGACGATTCATTATTAATAGAGAATTTTAAGCGCCAGTGCGTGGCAGTGGATTGCGATCTTCCAGACACTGATTCCAAATCGAATTTGTTTTATAAAACACCTTACTTGGCAAGATATACTGATGTTAATCATATCGAGGTTTTAGGATTAGAAGCTAAAACTATACCAAACCTCGACCGTGATCAGTTAGAAGTTGAGTTGATGAGATGCTTAGCTTCTTTAGATCAGGTAAAGAATTCAGCAATTAGGTGGTCAGGAAATAATGATTTTGCTTACATTTGCTTTTGTGAAGTAGTTGAACAAGTGAGCACCTTAGATGGTAAAGACGCTAATTCAATTATACTTGACTCTCTTCGTAACCTAGAGAGTCTTGTTAAGTTGCCGGATTTCATCGTTTTTGTTGAAAGTATAAGGTTAGAGAATAATGGGAAGGTTGACTACTCTATGCTTCCTTCTTATGAAGATGTTAAGAGAAAAAAATCCGTTCGTTTACCAACAAATTCACTGCAAAAGCGTATGTGTGTCATATGGCAAAATTTATTAGATGTCAATAGGGTAGGGGTAGATGAAAATTTCTTTAAAATTGGTGGGCATTCACTGTTAGCGACTAGGTTGATTAGTCAAATTAGAGAAGCGTTTAATGCTGAAGTTTCGATAAAGGACTTATTTGACAACGCAACAATCGAAAGTTTATGTTTGGTTATAGAGAATGCAACCAAAGAAACCGGTAAATCGCAGCTCATAAAAGTTTCGCGACAGCAAAAACTCCCGTTATCATACGCGCAGCAGCGGTTATGGTTTATTGATCAATTAGGCGAAGGTAGCAGTCAATACAATATTAAAGGTAGGTTTAATATTAAAGGGCAGTTTCGTCTCGAAATTTTTCAAAGGGCACTTGATGCAATAATTAACAGGCATGAGGTTTTAAGAACAACTTTTGAAGAGAGTGACGACGGGACGATACAAGTCATTAATGAAAAATTCGAATCCCCACTATCTTTTCATAACTTATCGAGTTATAGCAAGGACGAAAGAACTCATCAAATTCATCAATACATAGCGCAGGAGGAAATGACTCCGTTTAATTTGCGCCAAGATGTAATGGTTCGGGCTAGAGTATTGCAACTATCTGACGAGGAAGTTGTAATCTTGTACACGATGCACCATATAGCGAGTGATGGCTGGTCTAAAAAGATATTCCAAGATGAGCTATACGAAAATTATCAAGCCTTCTTGCAGAATAAACCGTCGCCTTTTGTCCCTCTGGATATACAATATGCAGATTATTCAATATGGCAAAAACAATGCTTGCAGGGTGAAAAACTAAAGAAACAACTTTCTTATTGGAAACATAATCTTAGCGGTATTCCGAAACAGCATAACCTCCCGCTTGATTTCAACCGGCCGCAACAGCAAACTCATGCCGGAGAACTTATTTATCATGTTTTAGACAAGAAAATAGCGAAGGATATCGACGAACTATGTAAACAAAAAGATGTAACTCTGTTTATCTTTTTGCAAACAGTGTATGCACTCTTTCTTAGTCGCTATAGTTTTAGTAATGATATTGTCGTCGGAGTTCCTGTCGCAGGAAGGGATTATTTTGAGCTGGAGCCTTTGATAGGTTTCTTTATCAATACATTATTAATTAGAACCAAAATATCTGATTCAGAAACATTTGACTCTTTGTTAGCCAGGAACAAAGTTAGCGTCTTAGATGCCTTGAATAATCAAGATGTTCCTTTTGAAATGCTTGTCGATGCATTGCAGCCAGAGAGAAATCTTGCTTTGTCACCGCTTACGCAGCTCTATTTTTCGGTTCAAAATATTGAGCTAGGGAAAATTGATCAGGTACTGCAAAGTCGAAAAAGTAACCAGCAACTAACACCGGTCTATGCGGGTAACAGCAGCGTTCGCTTTGATTTAGAGTTTACGGTTACACCTAAAACCGATACCTTAGGGTTGTGCTGGGGATACAACAAGTCACTTTTTAAAAGACAATCAATAGTGACAATGGCGCAGCGTTTCACCCACTTTGTCGGTGAAATCGTGAATTCCTTACTTAATAACAATCATTGCGCTAAACCGGCAACGAGCTACATGTTGGAACCATCGTCGGAATTTAAGCCTAATGAAGAGGTCCTAAGCGATAAATCGGGTAACGTAAGCTATTTGAATGAGTCACTCGATCAACTTGCCGAGATAGCTAAGCTTAAACCGCACGAGATTGCTATTAGAGAAGCTAGCAGTCAGGCTACATTCTCGCAATTAGCAAATAGGGTTGATTCTCTCGCTAATCTACTAAAAAGCTATGGTGTGAAGGTAGAATCAAAAGTAGGTGTTTTAGTCAATACGAGGATGGATTTCTTAATCTCTGCATTAGCCGTGATAAAGTGTGGTGCATGTGTGGTATCAATCAAACCAGAGTATCCTAGTTCCAAAAAAGCTTATATCTTTGAAACAAGTCAAATATCCCTGTTGATTACAGATTCGAAAACTCAGCGTTTTGTTGAAGAGTCATTTTGTAAGCATGACTTCATCAAACTAATAGATATACAAAAAGCATTTAGCCAGTCGAATGAGGTCCAAGTTATTGATAACCACAATTACAATAATTATGCAAAAGCCTCCGCAATAATAACCTACAATGAAGAAAGCTTTTCTACAAGTTTAGGTCATATTACGAACTATAAATCGCTGGCCAAGCAAATGAAGCGTCTAGTAGACAGCTTCAGTCAAATAGATGTGAATCAGATAGAAAAAATGTCGTCTCCTAGTGTCGAATTCGACCTAGGTAGTATGTTTGCGGCATTAATGTCCGGGAAATGTATATGCTTTAAAATGAACCGGCCAGCTACTATGATTGAAGGTGATTGGAATTCTGTTCATGATGTGGTTTTTAATCCAAAACAAAAACACGCTTTAGAAAGTGATGCAGGCAATAGCCAGCTAGTTGTGGTAGATGAGCCGTTAATTGCTTCGAAAAACGAAATCCTAAGAAGTATAGATGGCATCAAAAGAAATAAGCTTCCTTCTTCGAAACGATATTCAGTGTCAGAAAATGATGCATATATTTTAGATAGAAATGGATGTAGTGTGCCTGAGGGAACTTATGGAGAGTTATATATTGAAGACTCGCAAGATGCTTTTTGCTTGAACATTAGCAGTGCTAGAGCCGCATCAATATATAGACCAAATGCGAGTGCCGATATACCTGGTTCAGTATTATTTAAAACATCTATGCTCGCTCGGAAAATAGATAAAAATCTTATCGAAGTGGGGTCGCCTAGTGTTACTAAGAATGTATCACACGATTGTAAACGGGTAACTCGCTATTTATCTGATAGTTGTTTGGATATAGAAGAAACTATTGCAATCAATATCAATAACAAGACCTCAACGTATGATCTTTATTTTTGTACTAAGAATAAAGAAGAATTGGGTGATAGCGTAAACAAAGGTCGATTTAATAATCAAATTCAAGAGAGCCTGCGTAATGATATTTCGCTAAACCCACTGCCGAGAAATATATGCCAAATAGACGCGATACCTCGATTAGACAATGGCGATCTTGACGTCAATGAAATTACTAAATTAAGTGATTTTGAAAATTCTAATCGATATAAAGGTGCTTCCAGCGATCTAGAGAAGGAGTTGGTTAAGATTTGGTCGGAAGTCCTAAATATCAACCTGATAGGTGTTGATGAAAATTTCTTTGATGCCGGCGGGAATTCGTTACTTGCGACTAAATTAATTAATAAAATCAGAGCGAAATATAAAATTGAGTTCCCGCTACGCGCACTTTTTGAGGATCCTACTATTGAATTGATAGCTAAGAGAATTTTTCTTGAGCAATCGAGTAGTCAAATAGAAAAGAACGTTGAAGCCCTCAATAGCGCTAATATAGATATTGAAGAAGGTACACTATGATATCAGCCAAAGATATTCTCTCTCATGCTATCCAACAAGGTGTTGTTTTAAGTCTAGAAAACGGCCAACTAAAATATAAGGCCGAAAAAGGAAAGTTTACTGATGAGTTAAAAGAACTAATTAAGGTCAATAAACAGGAAATAATCAGTTACATTAGTAAAATTGAAGATAAGCCTACATTAAATGTTTTGCCACCAATTAAGCCTAGAGACTCTAACCAGAACTTACCGTTATCCTATGCTCAACAGCGGTTGTGGTTTATATCGCAGTTAGGAAATGACTCCGTTCAATATAATATGCCTGGCCAATTCTTCTTGCAAGGAGAGTTAAATTTAATGGCATTCGAAAGAGCGTTTAGAACTTTGCTCGAAAGACATGAGGTACTTCGAACAAACTTGAAGGTTATCGGAGATGACACGTTTCAGGTCATAAATAATGATTTTCAACTGCCATTTAAACATTATGATTTGTCTGACTTAAGTAACTCGGAAAAATCAAGACGAATTAGTGAACTTAATGAGTTACAAGCAAATACACCATTTGATCTGACTAGAGACGTTATGATTCGAATGCAAGTGCTTAATTTGACGTTAGATAGTCATTTGGTTTTATACACTATGCACCACATCGCAAGCGATGGTTGGTCACTGGGAATCTTTAATAAAGAGTTTGCACAGTTATATGATGCGTTTGCGAGTGGCGAAGTGAACCCGCTACCGGAGCTAAAGATACAGTATGCTGATTACGCTGTGTGGCAACGCAATTGGCTAAAGGACGAACAACTTGAGACGCAGTTAAAATACTGGCGCAATCAGTTAGCAGACTTGCCGTTTACTCATCAGATTCCGCTCGATTATCCTAGACCGGTGCAACAGAGCTTTTTAGGGAGGAGAAAACATTCCTTGCTAGATCAAGAGACTACTAAAAGCATCTATCAAGCTTGTCAGGAAAATCAAGTAACGCTTTTTATGTTTTTACAAACAGTCTTCGCAGTAGTTTTAAGTCGTTGGAGTGATTCAAATGACATCGTTATGGGCACCCCAATGTCAGGAAGAACTCATAAAGATACAGAGGACATGATTGGTTTCTTTATCAATACATTAGTATTACGTACTGAATTAGATAAGACTAACGATTTTAAACAGATACTCAAAAACAACAAGGAAATGATATTAGATGCCTATGCGCATCAATATATTCCTTTTGAAATGTTGGTTGATGAATTAAATCCGGACCGAGACTTGAGCATTAATCCTCTTATACAAATATCTTTTGTTGTTCAGAATAATGAAACGGTTAGTTTTGAACTTAAAGAAAAAGATTTATCCAGTGTTGGTGAATCTAGAGGTATCTCAAATCAAGAGCGAATTAGTATTAAATATGAATTGGCACTATATGTTGATGAGAGGGCCGACAAGATTGCTTTAACCTGGGTATATGACGACAGCATCTTCGAAGAGACTACTGTAAAATCTTTAATGCTGAGCTTTGAAATCTTGCTTAAGGATATATTGAAATGCTTATGTGATGCTGAGCAAACAGAAATTGATGTGACAAATTTACCTTTATCAGAAAAGTTGCTGGAGTTTGAAGACAATGATTTGGGCTCTAACCACTTAAATAATGCAAGTAAGGTGAACACAATTGTTGATTTATTCGATGCTCAAGTTAGTAAGCGA
Source organism: Aliikangiella marina (assembly GCF_007004765.1). GTDB lineage: Bacteria > Pseudomonadota > Gammaproteobacteria > Enterobacterales > Kangiellaceae > Aliikangiella > Aliikangiella marina. The sequence continues at coordinate 1,283,449 of NZ_VIKR01000001.1, read as the reverse complement.
CCAAATGCTATTGCTGTTTCTCTCGATAATCAACAGTTAAGCTTTTTCGGATTACAGCGAAGAAGCAATGTTATTGCTCAGTATCTTCACGAGCGAGGTGTTAAAGAAGACCAAATTATTGGGATTTGCGTAGAACGTTCTATCGATAACTTAGCATTGATATTTGCAATTTGGAGGATTGGTGCCGCTTATGTAGCATTTGATACGAAGCTACCACAAAAGAGAAAAGAACAATTAATTTTAGAGAGCGATATTGCTTTCTTAATAACCCACGAAAATTTAAAAGAACAGTTTATTTACCACAATGAGCTTTCTTTATCGTTTATAGATAGCGATGAATTCAAATATTTAAGTGAAGAATGGGATCTTAAAAAAGCGATAAGTTTGAATCCTGAAAGACTGGCTTATGTCGTCTATACCAGTGGTTCCACTGGCAAACCTAAAGGAGTGATGACTAAAATATCAAGTGTCGTGAATTATCTATCTTACTTATCTAATAACTTTGAAATTAAAACGCATGACCGAATTCTTCAATTAGCGTCTTTACCATTTGATGCAAGCGTTAGAGATCTAATCGGACCTGTCGTAAATGGCGCTCAAACCATATTGGTCGCTGATAAGGAACATAAAGATGCTAATCTTTTAATTAATAAACTTACAAAATTATCAATAACTGCAATTTTTAGTATAGTTCCATCGTTTTTAAAAAGTTTGACCTACTTAAATGGCGTTAAAAATCCGATAGATAAATTAAGGTTGATTTTAATCAGCGGAGAAAACCTAACATCTGACTTATGCCTTAAGGCAAAACAAAGTTTTAACCCTAAGATTGAGTTGGTAAACCAATATGGCCCAACTGAGTGTACTATGACAACCACATTTCACCGCTTTGAAGAGCATGAGGTGAAACACAATAACGTTTTTATAGGTAAGCCCATTGACGGTATGAAGGTGTTTTTACTCGATAAAAACTATCATCCCGTGCCTGATGGTGCTGTTGGAGAAATATTTATAAGCGGTATTGGGTTGGCGGCCGGATACTTAAACAATGAATCGTTAACTAATAATAGTTTTATTAATATAGATGTATCTAAAAGTAAAACACGCTTGTATCGTACAGGTGATTTGGCTAGGAAGCGCGATAATAATGTATTGGAGTTTTTAGGAAGGGCAGACCATCAAGTTAAAATTCGCGGAAATAGAGTCGAGTTAGAAGAAATAAAAAATGTAATTATGAAATCTGACTTGGTAAGAGAAAGTGAGCTATTAGTTATTGAAGATGACTCTGCAGGAAGTCAAATAGTCGCCTACATCATATTTACTAAGTCGTTAGAAGAAAATCATGAGGCGAGCAAGGACTCTAATGAACAAGCAGTGAGGCTGATATCCGATTTAAAAAATTATTTACAGAATTTATTGCCCGACTACATGCTTCCGTCGTACATAGTCAATATAAATGAAATGCCACTACTCGCAAATGGTAAGGTAAATCGCAAACGATTAATGGAGTTGGAGGTTGTTAACCATGCTAACTCTAAACCTGAAGATTCACCAAGTACTGAAACAGAAAAGCAATTGTTAGGCATATGGTCAGCAGTCTTAAAAATCTCCGCTGAGAAAATTGGGATAAATGACTCGTTTTTTGATATTGGTGGGCACTCATTGCTTGCGATAATTGTTGTAGGTCAAATAAAAGCTGAATTAGATTTAACAATTGAGCTGGCGAGTATTTTCGAACATCAGACCATTTTTAAACTAGCAAGCTATATTGACGGCCTGCAATCCGGAAAAATAGATGATCTTAGAAGGATTGAACGTTTGGATACTATCGATAAAGACTCCGCTGGACAAGATATAGAAGAGTTTGATCTGTGAATTTAAAAAATTCGAACTTATTTCAAGATTACTTAAGCCAACTGGCCGACGTTGAGCCTGTGGATTTGTTGATTGATAAACAAGAGTTTATAAAAAAACGAGAATTAGTTTCATCAAAGGTTGTAATTACCGGTTCGACAGACTCCAATCTCGAGGCCTTCGTTACGGGAACTCGAACTAGTAAGTTTAGTGTATTTTTATCGGCTTACTATATTGTTTTAGCGGCCATTACTGGGCAGCAAAAGCTTTCGATTGGGATTGATAAAGCATCGGTTTCAGATGTTAATACTAATTTCAACCCAAAAATCGAAAACGATTTAATTCCCTGGCCCATGGATATCGATTTTTCTCGACCTTTAATTGATATTGTGACTCAAGTTCATTGCTTCGAACAAAGTATTATCGATACTCAAGTATTAGATGTAAGTGACTTGAAGTCAGAATTAAATAAGAAAGTGAAGCAAAACTACGATTCGTTGATTTCGGCGAGTTTTAGCTATCGAGCAAGCCCAAAGTGTCTAGAACCAAATACTGATGTGCCGAACTCTTCGTTGTATAAAAATTCAACAGTCAGTATTGAGGTTGTCGAACGACAGCAAAGCTTTTATATAAGTTTTGATATCGATCAACAATTATCAAAGCGTTACCAACATAATAAAATTCCTGAGTTATATCAGCTCGTGGTCAACAACATCATCGGTTCAGAACGACTGTTAGTCGAAGAAATTGATTTCGTATCACAGGACGAAAAGTACAAACAGTTAATCGACTGGAATCAAACCTATCGAGCATTTGAAAGTGAGCTTACACTGACTCAGGTATTTGAACGCCAAGTCAGGGAGACACCGCAAGCTCCGGCTGTTTTGGATAATGCGCAAAGTTTAACCTATGAAGAGCTCCAGTTTAAAGTTATCGAATTAGCAAGTGTTATCCAGCAAAGAATTCACCATAATAAACAGTCGATAAAAGCTGACACACTAATTGCACTATATTTAGATCGAAGTGTCGAGACCATTGTTGCGATGTTAGCGGTTTTAAAGGTTGGTGCAGCTTATGTTCCGATATCACCAGAATTCCCAGTAAAACGAACTCAATTCGTTTTAACTGACACACAATCGGCTTTAGTTATTAGTCAAGAATGCCACCGGGTTAAGTTAAACCAATTCATCCAGCCACTAGCTATTCAACCCGCCGTATTATATTTGGATGAGGTTCGTCAACATCGAAATCAAGCAATAGAAAACTTCACTCCTGCTAAAAGTAGTGATTTGGCGAGTGTTATTTACACCTCTGGAACCACCGGTAATCCGAAGGGGGTGATGGTAGAGCATGCTTCGATAATCAACTTAATCTTTAGTCAGTCAGAAAAGATGAAGTTCGAGCAACAGGAGCGTGTGTTGTGGTTAGCGGATTATATTTTTGATGCATCAATAGAACAAGCGTTTTTAGCTTTACTAAATGGTGCTGAATTGCATATAGCGACACGAGCAGAAATACTCGATGCTGAGCAAATACGCGATAAGATTGTTGCTCATCAAATTACTCATCTGCATGCAACACCCAGTTATCTGAGCGTGCTCGGGGAAATTAAGGCTGCGACTTCTTTACGCCGAGTCCTCGCAGGCGGAGAAAGCGGTATAGGTGTTCTCAAAGCGATCTGGGGCGATTTGCTGGTTAACGAATACGGGCCTACAGAAACAACCGTTACATCAATCGAAAGCTTTGATTATAGCCAACACCCGTTATTGAACTGTATTGGTAAACCAATCGCTAATACTCAAGTTTATGTTTTGTCAGACAACTTAAAACTATTACCCATTGGCGCTCCTGGCGAACTCTATATCGGGGGAGCGGGGGTTGCACGAGGTTACTTAAATCAAGCACAACTTACCCAGGAAAAATTTATAGAGAACCCTTATGCAAGTGAAGCTGATAAGGCACGAGGATATACTCGTTTATATAAAACCGGGGACGTTGTACGTTGGCTCGCAGATGGAAACCTAGAGTTTTTAGGTCGTAATGATGGTCAAGTGAAAATTCGCGGCTATCGTATTGAGTTAGGTGAGATTGAAAGTGCAATAAATAACTTAAGTGGTATTAAGCAATGTGTAGTTGTTGCTTGTGAGCATCATGAAAATGAATTTTTAGCCGCATATGTAGTTGCAGTAGGGGAAGAGTGTTTATCGATAGACACGCTCAAAGATGAGCTACGGACTTTCTTACCTGATTATATGTTGCCAAGCACACTAACCTATTTAGACAAAATCCCCCTCACCATCAATGGTAAGCTTGACCAGCGAGCATTGCCAGCTCCCGTTTTAGTCGAACAAAATAATTATGTTGCACCTCGCAATCAACTTGAAACAAAACTTTGTGAAATTTGGCAAAACTTATTAGGCGTTACTCAGGTCGGTATCAATGATAACTATTTTGCTATCGGTGGAAACTCTATCATTGCGATGCGACTGACTGCAATTACTCGCAAAGAACTCAATATCGATATTCCTTTGTCGTTACTGTTCACCTATAAGACAATTGCTGGTATCACTGAGCATTTAAAAGATAATGCATTTGAAAATATACCGTCAGCTAGTCAATTACATAAGCACGCTCGTTCGCCAGTTTCTTTCGCTCAAGAGCGACTATTATTTATTGAACAATATGAGCAGGGGACTAGTGCTTATCATATTCCAAATCTTTTTGAGTTAAGTACGGATGTTCGACTGGATGTTCTTACTCGAACTATTGATTATTTAATCCAGCGGCACCCGATATTAAGAACTGTCTATTTCACTTCACCAGAAGGAGACAGTTATCAGCAAGTCATTGAACAAAGTTTTAACTTAAACAAGGCACAATGTCGTGATGAAAATGAATTGCTCACACAAGTCAGCTCGGAAATTGAGCGTCCTTTTGATCTCAGTCGTGAGATAAGTCTGCGTGTTAATCTATATGTTGTAGAAGATAAACATTACTTATTGATGGTATGGCATCACATCGCGGTAGACGGTTGGTCATTAGATTTGTTGATGCAAGAGCTTTCGAGTGTGTATCGAGCTTTTTGTGAGGATCGTGATCCAGCTTTGCCTGATTTAGAAATTAATTATATTGATTATAGTATTTGGCAGAAACAAAGCTTGCGTGGTGAGACATTAAAGCATTTAGAAGATTATTGGCAATCACAACTGTCTGGCTTTGAAACCTTAGAGTTACCGACCGACTATCCTCGACCAAAGGAGTTAAGTTACTTAGGTGAAGATTATCAGTTTGAATTAGATGAGGAGTTGACAGCCCAAATTAGGCAACAAGCGCGCTTACATGAAACGACCGTGTATAGCGTGTTGCTAAGTGCATTTTATATCACTCTTGCGACCATGTCGGGACAAGAAGATATTATCGTTGGGACACCGACTGATAATCGTCAGCATCCGCAAACACAAAACTTGGTTGGGCTATTAGCCAATACGCTAGCACTTAGAGTGAGCGTAGATTCAAATGAGACTATCAGTCAACTAATCCGACAGGTTCATCAAACGGTAATGCAAGCAAAGATCCATCAAGAGTTATCATTTGAGCGGCTGGTGGATCTGTTAGATATTCAACGTGATCCTTCAAGAGTTCCCTTTGTTGATGTAATGTTTAGCTTGCAATCACCGAGCGATTTGTCGAATGAACCATTTAAAAGTAATGATTTAATCGGTAAGTTTAATTTATATACTCCTGCAAAAGTTCCGTTGAGCTTATTTATTTATGAAAGCTCAAATAAATTCGAATGCCGGTTGAACGCTGCCGTGGATTATTATTCGATTTCAAGTACTAAATGTTTTGCTAGTATTTTTCAGAATGTCGTTAATTCGACAATGATTAATTCTAGTAATAAAATTAAAAGTTGTAAATTTGTTACACAAGATGAGCAGTACAAACAATTAATCGACTGGAATCAAACCTATCGAGCATTTGAAAGTGAGCTTACACTGACTCAGGTATTTGAACGCCAAGTCAGGGAGACACCGCAAGCTCCGGCTGTTTTGGATAATGCGCAAAGTTTAACCTATGAAGAGCTCCAGTTTAAAGTTATCGAATTAGCAAGTGTTATCCAGCAAAGAATTCACCATAATAAACAGTCGATAAAAGCTGACACACTAATTGCACTATATTTAGATCGAAGTGTCGAGACCATTGTTGCGATGTTAGCGGTTTTAAAGGTTGGTGCAGCTTATGTTCCGATATCACCAGAATTCCCAGTAAAACGAACTCAATTCGTTTTAACTGACACACAATCGGCTTTAGTTATTAGTCAAGAATGCCACCGGGTTAAGTTAAACCAATTCATCCAGCCACTAGCTATTCAACCCGCCGTATTATATTTGGATGAGGTTCGTCAACATCGAAATCAAGCAATAGAAAACTTCACTCCTGCTAAAAGTAGTGATTTGGCGAGTGTTATTTACACCTCTGGAACCACCGGTAATCCGAAGGGGGTGATGGTAGAGCATGCTTCGATAATCAACTTAATCTTTAGTCAGTCAGAAAAGATGAAGTTCGAGCAACAGGAGCGTGTGTTGTGGTTAGCGGATTATATTTTTGATGCATCAATAGAACAAGCGTTTTTAGCTTTACTAAATGGTGCTGAATTGCATATAGCGACACGAGCAGAAATACTCGATGCTGAGCAAATACGCGATAAGATTGTTGCTCATCAAATTACTCATCTGCATGCAACACCCAGTTATCTGAGCGTGCTCGGGGAAATTAAGGCTGCGACTTCTTTACGCCGAGTCCTCGCAGGCGGAGAAAGCGGTATAGGTGTTCTCAAAGCGATCTGGGGCGATTTGCTGGTTAACGAATACGGGCCTACAGAAACAACCGTTACATCAATCGAAAGCTTTGATTATAGCCAACACCCGTTATTGAACTGTATTGGTAAACCAATCGCTAATACTCAAGTTTATGTTTTGTCAGACAACTTAAAACTATTACCCATTGGCGCTCCTGGCGAACTCTATATCGGGGGAGCGGGGGTTGCACGAGGTTACTTAAATCAAGCACAACTTACCCAGGAAAAATTTATAGAGAACCCTTATGCAAGTGAAGCTGATAAGGCACGAGGATATACTCGTTTATATAAAACCGGGGACGTTGTACGTTGGCTCGCAGATGGAAACCTAGAGTTTTTAGGTCGTAATGATGGTCAAGTGAAAATTCGCGGCTATCGTATTGAGTTAGGTGAGATTGAAAGTGCAATAAATAACTTAAGTGGTATTAAGCAATGTGTAGTTGTTGCTTGTGAGCATCATGAAAATGAATTTTTAGCCGCATATGTAGTTGCAGTAGGGGAAGAGTGTTTATCGATAGACACGCTCAAAGATGAGCTACGGACTTTCTTACCTGATTATATGTTGCCAAGCACACTAACCTATTTAGACAAAATCCCCCTCACCATCAATGGTAAGCTTGACCAGCGAGCATTGCCAGCTCCCGTTTTAGTCGAACAAAATAATTATGTTGCACCTCGCAATCAACTTGAAACAAAACTTTGTGAAATTTGGCAAAACTTATTAGGCGTTACTCAGGTCGGTATCAATGATAACTATTTTGCTATCGGTGGAAACTCTATCATTGCGATGCGACTGACTGCAATTACTCGCAAAGAACTCAATATCGATATTCCTTTGTCGTTACTGTTCACCTATAAGACAATTGCTGGTATCACTGAGCATTTAAAAGATAATGCATTTGAAAATATACCGTCAGCTAGTCAATTACATAAGCACGCTCGTTCGCCAGTTTCTTTCGCTCAAGAGCGACTATTATTTATTGAACAATATGAGCAGGGGACTAGTGCTTATCATATTCCAAATCTTTTTGAGTTAAGTACGGATGTTCGACTGGATGTTCTTACTCGAACTATTGATTATTTAATCCAGCGGCACCCGATATTAAGAACTGTCTATTTCACTTCACCAGAAGGAGACAGTTATCAGCAAGTCATTGAACAAAGTTTTAACTTAAACAAGGCACAATGTCGTGATGAAAATGAATTGCTCACACAAGTCAGCTCGGAAATTGAGCGTCCTTTTGATCTCAGTCGTGAGATAAGTCTGCGTGTTAATCTATATGTTGTAGAAGATAAACATTACTTATTGATGGTATGGCATCACATCGCGGTAGACGGTTGGTCATTAGATTTGTTGATGCAAGAGCTTTCGAGTGTGTATCGAGCTTTTTGTGAGGATCGTGATCCAGCTTTGCCTGATTTAGAAATTAATTATATTGATTATAGTATTTGGCAGAAACAAAGCTTGCGTGGTGAGACATTAAAGCATTTAGAAGATTATTGGCAATCACAACTGTCTGGCTTTGAAACCTTAGAGTTACCGACCGACTATCCTCGACCAAAGGAGTTAAGTTACTTAGGTGAAGATTATCAGTTTGAATTAGATGAGGAGTTGACAGCCCAAATTAGGCAACAAGCGCGCTTACATGAAACGACCGTGTATAGCGTGTTGCTAAGTGCATTTTATATCACTCTTGCGACCATGTCGGGACAAGAAGATATTATCGTTGGGACACCGACTGATAATCGTCAGCATCCGCAAACACAAAACTTGGTTGGGCTATTAACCAATACGTTAGCACTTAGAGTGAGCGTAGATTCAAATGAGACTATCAGTCAACTAATCCGACAGGTTCATCAAACGGTAATGCAAGCAAAGATCCATCAAGAGTTACCTTTTGAGCAGCTGGTGGAATTGCTAGATATTGAGCGAGATCCTTCACGAAATGCTATATTTGACGTGATCTTCGATCTGCAAACAGTATCCGAGAATAGCCGCGATTCACAACAAAACCTTTTACGAAATACAACGCTAGCGATAAAAAATCGATCTTCAGCTAAATTTGATTTAAATTTCACGTTTGTTGATGACAATGAAAGAATCAAGACATATTCCAGTTACTCGACTTCAGTTTTTCGTTTAAGCAGTGTTAAGCGTATAGTTCAGATGTTCCAGTTGATACTAGAATCTTTAGTCAACAATCCGCAGCAATACATTAGAGAGATCAACTTGTTGAGTCTCAAAGAGGCGCAACGCGTTCTCGATTTTTCGCGAGGTGAGCAACGAGATTATTCTGTGCATAATAGCTTAATTGAGGCTTTCGAAAAACAAGTTGATGAGACGCCTGATGCTATAGCTTTGCAATGTGGCGTAAATGGAATGTCTTATTTACAACTAGATAATAAATCAAGTCAGCTTGCCAACTATTTAAATAATAAGTTAAATACCGAAAATAAAAATCGACAAACGGATACATTCATTGGGATATACTTAGATAGGCATGTTGAAACTGTTGTTGCTATACTTGCAGTGCTAAAAATCGGTGCCGCGTATGTTCCTATTTCGCCAGAGTATCCAGACGTACGCACTCGGTTTATATTAAATGATATTCAAACGCCGTTAATATTAACGGAAAGCCAATATTTCGAGAAAGTTAACTCTTTAGCTTCAACGCTTAAAGCGCCGTCATTCGTAATTAACCTAAATGATAAAGCGGTTAGCGATTTTCATTCAAAGGCCCCGTTAAAAACTAAGTCGAAGGCCAATGACCTCGCTTACGTTATCTACACTTCTGGCACTACAGGCAACCCTAAAGGCGTAATGATAGAGCAGCACTCTGTTATTAACTTAATTAAGCATAATGAAGAATTTTATCAAATAAAGCCGGGTGAAGTGGTATTTTGGATTGCGAACTATGTATTCGATACGTCGGTAGAGCAAATTTTTCTTGCATTGCTTACTGGACATAAATTACATATTGTTTCAGAAGGTGAGAAGCAATCGTTAGTTAGACTGCAAAAAAGTTTATTGAATAGCCAGGCAACGCATATTGATGCACCCGCTAGTTTGCTGACTCACCTAGAGCTTGAAAATATTAAGTCACTAAAAAGAATAGTATCGGGCGGTGAAGAAACTCCTCCTAGTTTGTACACATTATTAAAAGATAAGTTAATTAATGAATATGGACCGACTGAAACCTGTGTCGCCTCACACCAGTTTCAATGCAAAGATTTGCCAAGAAATATTACTAAAGTTCCAATCGGTAAGCCTATTGCCAACACCGAGAGCTATGTAGTCAATAAAAACTTACAATTGGTGCCAGTCAGTGTGCCTGGAGAATTGCTGATAGGTGGGGTGGGTGTTGCGAGAGGATATTTAAATCAAGACGAATTAAATTCAAAATTGTTTATTAACAATCCTTTTTGCGAAGATAAATCTTCTGCTAAATTTCAGAATCGATTGTACAAGACTGGAGACATAGCACGTTGGTTACCCGACGGAAATTTAGAGTTTTTAGGGCGTAAAGATACTCAAGTCAAAATTAGGGGGTTTCGCATTGAGCTAAGCGAGATCGATAGTGCGCTATTAAATTCTAAAATGGTAAAGTCGTCCCTTGTCTCTACTCAACAGGATACTAATAATGACAATCGAATCGTCGCTCACATAGTATTAGAGAATCATGTCTCTCCGGAACAAGCCGATGAACTTTTGAATAAATCACTGTCATCAGTATTACCGGAATACATGATACCCTCAGCCTATTCATACATAGATGAAATCCCTTTGACAGCTAACGGAAAAGCAAATTTTAACGCTTTACCGAAAGTTAAATTTGTGGATTCTGCAATTCATATACCCGCGGAGTCTGATACGCAGAAGCAGATTAGTAAGATCTGGCAAGAACTATTTAATGCAGAGTCAGAAGTTAGTATAGATGCAGATTTCTTTAAAATTGGTGGGCATTCACTTTTAGCGACCCGGTTGGCTTCAAAAATTAGCATGGTTTTTGCTGTCGAACTCCTACTAAAAGACATTTTTCACCTGAAAACAATACGCTTAATTGCTGAAAAAATTGACCAATTAATCGCTGCTGGAGTTACACAAACTGAGCAGAGAGTAAATGTATTTCATCAAGATAAGGCCTTTGAAATGGAAGAGTTTGAATTATGAACGTCATTGAATTTTTGTTAGAAATGAAAGAATTGCACATTTTCGTCAATCTCGAAAATGGTAAATTAAAAGTACAAGGCAATAGCGAAGCGTTAAACGATGAAATAAAGCAAAGGCTAGCGAGTTTTAAACAAGATATATTCGACGTTTTTGAAGAACTTAATATTAGATCAAACCGGCAATTAGCACCTTCAACGTTTTCACAAGTGCGCCTATGGTTTTTAGACCAATTGGAAGGTGGTAGCGTCCACTATAATATGCCTTCGACGTCATTTCTTAAAGGCTATATCGATCTCAACGCGATCGACAAGGCACACAATGCAATAATAGAGCGTCACGAAAGCCTTAGAACCACATTTGTATGCAAAGATGATGAACCCTATCAGGTTATTAATGAGTTTAAACCTGTCAATCCACCGGTTATCGATTTATCTGAGCTAAATAAAGAGGAAAAAGAGTTAAAAATTAAAGAGATTTCGCATCAGGAAACTAGACGCCCATTTGACCTTGAAAAAGACTATATGATGCGATGGCAGGTTATAAAGGTTGCAGATAATGAACATGTGTTGTTAAGGACGATGCATCATATTGCTTCGGATGGTTGGTCTGGTGGGGTTTTGGCAAAGGAATTTAGCGCATTATATAAAGCGTTTGAAAGCGGCCAAGAAAGTCCATTGCCACCACTGGTTATTCAGTATTCTGACTATGCACATTGGCAACGACAATGGTTAAAAGGCGAAGTACTCGAGAATCAGCTTAAACACTGGACACAAAAACTGAAAGGGATACCTTCTGTACACAAGTTACCGCTCGATAATCCGAGACCTGAAAACTATACTCATAATGGTGCTCATCACGCCAGTCATATATCTGACGATACCTATCATAAATTTAATCAATTATGTTTACAAAATAACGCAACGCTTTTTATGGGGCTGCATGCAGCGTTCTCACTTTTGCTGAGTCGTTATAGTAATGAGGATGATATCGTTATTGGTACACCGATAGCTAATAGAGAGCAACCAGATGTCGCACCATTAATTGGCTTTTTCCTCAATACGTTGGTACTTAGAAGCAATATAGCTAAAGTCGATAACTTCAAAGAGTTATTAGAGCAGAGTAAGTCCGTTGCACTGGATGCATATGCTAATCAACAAGTACCGTTTGAGCAGTTGGTAAAAGAGCTAGACGTTGAGTCTTCGTTGAGCTACCAACCTGTTTTTCAAATCATGTTGATACTGCAGAATAATGAAAACAATAAAAGCGATATATCCAAAAAAACAAAATGGATTCCATTAAATAGTGAATTTAACTACGCTAAGTTTGAATTAACTTTAAGTGTAACTCAAATGACAAATAAAATGTTTTTAGTATGGAACTATAATACTGACTTGTTTGAACATTCTAGCATTCAAAGATTAGCCGCAAATTTCAACCGACTGATCGAGTCTATCGTCGAGTCCCCAGAAAGTTCTTTGCTAGAATTGCCGTTACTCAGTGAAGCCGAATACCAATTTAGTATGCAGTCAGAGCATGAACTGACTGATACTAAGCAACCATTATATGTTCATGAATTATTCGAACAAAATGTAGCAAGGCACCCGGATAAGTTGGCCGTTAGCTTTAAGAATCAGCATGTAACATATTCTCAACTAAATCGTAAAGCGAATCACATTGCTCATGAGTTACGTCGGTTAGGCGTTAAGCCTCGAACAGTCGTTGCTGTTAAGATGTCTAGCAGTTTTGAACTAGTCGCGAGCGTTCTAGCTATTATTAAACTTGGTGCAGCTTATTTGCCAATAGACCCTAAGAGTCCCGCCAATCGATTACAATTTATTAGTGATAAGTCCAAACTAGCGTTTTTAGTTTTCGATGGAGAGAAAATGAGCGGTTTAAACAGCCATGTCACAATGATCAATATAAGTGAACTAGCATCGGAAAGTATATCTGTCGATAATTTGAACGCCGATGACTTTTTACCACCCAAAGAACAAGTTGTATACACAATGTTCACATCTGGCTCGACGGGGACTCCTAAAGGCGTGCAAATTTCACATTCAAATTTGCTCGCTTATTATGAATCGATTAAGGATGTATATAATATCACTGAAGATGAGCGTTTTCTCCAGTTTTCATCTTTTTCATTCGATATTTTTGTTGAAGAGATGTTCGTTAGCTTGTTAAGTGGTGGGGCATTAATTTTAAAAGACGAAGCCGATCTGCAGTCGACCACAAAATTTTGGCAACAACTTAACAAGTATGATATTTCTACCATTTCAATACCAACTGCGTACTGGCATGAATTATGTTATGCGTTAGATAGTAGTACAGCAATTGCGCCTTGTTTACGCCAAGTAATCATTGGTGGTGAAGCAATGTCTGCAAAGATGTTACAAAAATGGCGACTATTTATCTCAAATAAGACTCGGATTATTAATACCTATGGCCCAACTGAAACTACGGTAATAGCGAGCGCTTTCGATGCAACAAACTTTAATTCCGATAAGAAAGTTCCGATCGGAAAGCCCTTACGGTCAGCGAAGTGTTATGTGTTAAATGCTGAACTTCAGCCGTGTCCTATATCCGTTGAAGGTGAGCTTTATATTAGTGGAGAAAGTGTGAGTTTAGGCTATTTAAATGATAGTCGACAAACTAAATTGAGTTTTATAGATAACCCTTTTAGTAGTGGCCAAGGCTCAAAGCTTTACAAAACTGGTGATAAAGTAAGATGGTTAGAAGACGGCAATATAGAATTTGTTGGTCGGCTGGATTCGCAATTAAAAATTCGTGGACATAGAGTCGAATTAGACGAGATCGAGTTTCATATCGCACAGTGTACGGATGTCGAAATGGCGATAGTATTATCTCATCGAGATGACAAAGGCAATATTAGGCTACGTGCTTTTATCCATCTCGATAAAGAAATGATTGAGTCACACACTGACTTAATTGAAAATGTTAAGTCCCAATTGTCTCAATCTTTACCGGAGTATATGCTGCCGAGCAACTATTCGATTGTCGACGAGTTTCCTTTAACGATAACTGGAAAAGTTGATAGGAAAGCATTAATAGAGACAGAGTTACCGAAAGAGGATAGTACTTATAAGGCAGCTGAGAGTGAAACTGAGAAGGCGTTAGTTACTATCTGGGGAGATTTGCTAGGGATTGAATCGAACGAAATTAGCGTCAACGATAATTTCTTTGAGTTGGGAGGACATTCCTTATTGGTTGTCAGGCTTGTTGGTGAAGTGAGAAAACAATTAGGTCAGGAAATCACCATTAAATCTGTTTTTGAAAACTCAGAGGTACATGCGTTGTCGTTATTAATCGATAGTATTAAGAAACAATCAGAAATCTTATCAGGCCTAGCATCTGGCTCAAGCGACGATATAGAAGAAATAGAGTGGTAGTATGCTTGAAATAATCAATAAGCTTGCTGAATCCAATATCTATCTTTATGTTGAAGATGGTAAGCTAAAAACCCGTGCGGTTAAAAATAGTATAAGTCCTGATTTAGTGGATGTTATTCGCTCGAATAAAGACGCACTAATTGATTATTTGATTAATTCTAACCATGTTTCTGTTGCAAGTATTAAAAACATGGAGCGGATACAGCCGGTCAACAGAAATACTAACAAACTGGTTTTGTCGCATGCACAAGAAAGACTCTGGTTTATTGACCAATTAGAATCTAGCAGTTCGCAATATAACATTCCAATAACCATGCCAATTAAGGCTGGATTTGACATCAAACTAGCCGAAAAAGCATTTAATATAATTGTACAAAGGCATGAGGTATTGCGCACTGTAATTAAAAAAGGAAATGATGGCCCTTATCCACATATACAAGAGAAAGCGAATTTTAAATTGAATTATGTCGACCTTCGTGGTCCAGACAATATTGAGAAAGAAAAAAAGACGAGTCAATTAATTAAGGAAGTACAAGATAAAACGTTCGATCTTTCGCGTGACTTAATGATTCGAGGGACTTATTTTCATTTAACAGATCAACCTCACAAGTCACCCGGTATCGTGGTGCTGGTTATACATCACATAGCAGCGGACGGTTGGTCAATGGATATTCTTGCCAGAGAATTCAATCAAATATACAGTGCTCTCAAAAGAGGTGTTGAAACTCCCCTAAAACCGCTTGATATTCAATATTCAGATTATGCATTTTGGCAAAGAAAAAACCTAAAGAGCGGACTTCTAAAAAAACAACTAAAATATTGGCAAAAACAACTCGATGATATTCCGCCTATACATCAATTACCACTGGACTTTGAAAGGCCAGAAATTAGACAAAACCAGGGGGCGGTCCTTAGCGGAAATATTTCATCTGATTTATGCAAAAAAATCATACAAATAGCAAGGCACCATGAAGTCACACCATTCATGCTAATTCATAGTGCTTTTTGCATATTGTTGTCTCGGCATAGCGGAAATAATGACCAAGTTATCGGTACCGTTACAGCAAATCGACTGCAGGCCGATCTAGAACCATTAGTTGGCTTTTTTATCAATACACTACCGCTAAGAGTAAATACCGATTTCGAAAAATTTAATGAGCTCTTGGCTCACGTTAAAACAGTAAACCTTGAAGCGCAAGCTAATCAAGATGCACCTTTCGAATGTATTGTAGAGAGTCTGTCTTTGTCAAGAAGTGCCAGTTATTCACCTTTGGTACAGATTATGCTGAGTATGAATACCAACAATAAAGTCGATTTCGGCAAATTTTCTGATAATTCGAGCGAATTAAATATAAGAGAAGGCATAACAACCAAGTTTGATTTAACTCTAGACGTGGAAGTAACCGAAAGAGGAGGATTTATTGCTTGGGAGTATGATACCTCGCTATTTAAAAATTCGCGTATAAAAGTACTTCACCAGCACTTTATCTGTCTTTTGAATAGCATTACGGAGAGTAAATCTCCAAACTTAAATGACCTAAATATGCTAACTAATTCTGAACTAAGACATCTTAGCTTAGGATTAAATCAAAAATATCAGAAGACGTTACCTTTTCAGCTCGTTCATCAACAGGTTGAGCATAGTTGCAGAAAGGCGGGGGAGTCAGTTGCATTAACATTTGAAAATGAAAAAGGTATGCCATGTCATTTTAGTTATGGTCAGATAAATAGCCAGGCCAATCAATTAGCGAGATATTTGCAGCAAAACAATGCATTGCAAGTTGGTGATAAGGTCGCTGTTTGTATGGACTCTGGCGTCAAGCTATATATTTCTATGCTCGCGATATTAAAAGTTGGAGCTGCCTATATACCAATAGACTCTTCATTGCCTCCTGCGCGTATTAGTCAAATAGTTGCTGACGCCTCACCTAAAGTATTGTTAGCTACTGATAATCGATTTGATGATGCTGGCGATAGTGTTCTTAAACTAGATGTTGAATCGATACTCGGCCAATTAGCGGACTTTTCCTACAACAATTTATCTGAAGTTAAAGGGTTAAACTGTGATACGCTCTGTTACGTCATATATACTTCTGGGAGTACAGGTAAACCAAAAGGTGTAATGGTAAGTCATGGTAATGTCTCAGGTTTGGTCAATGAATCAAACTATTTGAAGATAACTTCCGAGCATGTTGTCGGTCAGGCAGCAAATCTATCTTTCGACGCTGCCACATTCGAAATTTGGTCATGCTTATGTCATGGCGCTAAAAGCTATATTGTACCCAAAAATGTCTTATTAGAGCCAAAGACGCTTAATATTCAATTAACTAAGCAAAATGTTACAACATTGTTCATAACTACTGCGATGTTTAATCATTTATCCTATTCTCCTGATGCGCCACTAAAAAAACTTAAGTACTTATTGTTTGGAGGGGAACAATCAAATTATACAGCCGTGAATCATTTTTTAGATACTAGAAATACTGTTCAGCTTATTCATGTCTATGGTCCAACTGAGGCTACAACGTTTAGCACGTCATTAAAACTTTCTAAATCGTATCTCGACGATAAAAAAAGTGTTCCAATCGGTAAACCACTAATAACAGGAACAGCTTATATTTTAGCCAAAGATAAAACACTTGCTCCTTTGGGTAGTATTGGCGAACTTTACCTTGGTGGGCTGAGAGTCGCAAAAGGCTATCTAGGTAGACCTCAGTTATCGGATTTGCATTTTAATCACAATACATTCAAACCCGCTTACAACGAAGCGCTATACAAAACTGGTGATTTAGTTAGGTACTTGGAAGATGGGAATATCGATTTTGTGGGGCGAGTTGATAAACAAGTTAAAATTCGTGGTTTTAGGATTGAGCTAGGAGAAATTGAAGCTCAATTAGCTAATTGTGAAGATGTTTCGTCAGCGATCGTTATAGTGTCGGTCAGTCAACAAAACGAGAGATTATTAATCGGGTATGTCGTTTTAGCAGACAAATACAAAGGCAATAAAAATGAAAGCATTAAGAAGATCAAAGAACGGCTTAGGAACGTTCTGCCAGACTACATGGTTCCTCAAAATCTAGTTGCAATCGATGACTTTCCAGTCAATCTTAATGGAAAAATAGATCTTCAAGCACTACCGAAACCTAAGGAGGTGCTAGTCAATGATAATTATGTAGCGCCTAATTCATCGACTGAAAAAGCTTTATGTGGTATCTGGAGTAGTTTATTAAACCGGAAACAAAAAACGATTGGTGTTTATGACGACTTTTTTATTCTAGGAGGACACTCCTTACTCGCAGTTCAGTTGGTTGCAGCGATTAGAGAAGAACTTAAAAAGGAAATTCTTGTTTCGAGTATCTTTAATCATCCTAAACTCAACGATTTAGCAAAACATATTGATGATAAATCGGCGGATAAGTTGAGGACTAAAGTTACCAAGGTCGCAAGAAAGAAAAACGGGATGCCACTATCGTTTGCGCAAGAACGATTATGGTTTATTAATAAGCTGCAAGGTGAAAGTCCTGAATACAACATACCTTATAGCAAATATATCGATGGAGATTTTGATTCTGAATATGCTGAAAAAGCAATAATTCGCATAATACAAAAACATGAGACACTCCGTACTATTTTTATTGAAGACAAAAATGGGCCTCTTCAAAAAGTCCAAGAAGACTTTTCATTCCAATTAAACAAGATAAACCTAGCTCAATTAAATAGTCACGCAAAAACAAAGTCTTTAGCGCACATATTGACCAATGAAGGTAATCGGCCTTTTAAACTCGATAAAGAGATCCCAATAAGAGCAATCTATATTAATTTACTAGAATCCAACTGCGCAAGGAGAGGAATGCTTGTTTTCATACTACATCATATTGCTGCAGATGGTTGGTCACTAAATATACTTGAAGAAGAATTTAATACGCTTTACCAATCTATTGTGAATGGAACAGAGAGTCCTTTAAGCCCACTTAACATTCAATATATAGACTATGCTGTATGGCAAAAACAATGGTTAACAGGAGATGTCCTAAACGAACAATTAAAATACTGGGAAAGACAGCTTGACGGGGCTCCTGAAGTGCATAGTTTACCGATGAAAAAAATTCGTAGAGCCATGCAGGAAGTAAGTGGAGAGCTAATAAGTCAATCTCTTTCTTCAACTTTTTGTGAGACGGTAATCAATTTTAGTCAGGAACATGGATTAACTACATTTATGCTAGCTCACGCGGCACTGGCGTTAACCTTGGCTAGGCACAGTAACACTTCTGATATTGTCATCGGAACACCAACAGCAAATAGAACTCAAGCTGAAACTCAGCCGCTAATAGGTTATTTTGTCAATATGTTGGTCTTAAGGAGTAGTACACGACATGATAAAGTTCAAGATTTCTTAAATCATATTAAAACGATTAATTTAGAGGGCCAAGTCAATCAAGATGTGCCTTTTGAATATTTAGTCGATCGGTGCAATGTAAATCGAAGCTCAAAATACTCGCCATTGTTCCAGGTAATGTTGAGTATGAATACAACTGCGAGTTTCAAGCGAACCTCTACCGTAGAACAAAATAGCAAGATAAGTTTTAAGCCTGACACCTATGCAAAATATGAGTTGTCTGTTAATGTTGATTTTAGTCGAAACGGAGGGGAGCTTAGCTGGGAGTACAATAAAGAATATTTTGATCGACAGTTTATCGAGACTCTTCATAATCATTTTAAACAATTATTGCTTGAAATTATTCGCAAGCCCTTAGCTTCATTAAATTCTTTGGCGATGTTATCTGACGGAGAGGTCAAACTGTTAACTCAAGACCTCAATAATACTAAGCATTTATACAATGAAGAGCTATTAGTTCAACAACTATTTGAACTGAGAGTAGATGATAATCCTGATAAAATTGCACTTGTTTATAAAGATCAACAATTAAGCTATTTCGAACTGAATAAACGCGCAAATGCTCTAGCGACTACCTTGTTGAATCATCCAAAATTCGTGGTGAATGGTTTCGTTGGCATTTGTTTAGATCGTTCTGTTGAAATGGTTATTAGCATGCTAGCTATTTTGAAGACGGGCAATGCCTACGTTCCCCTAGATCCAAAGTACCCAATCAATAGGCTGCATGACATTATTGTAGATAGCAATTTACAGATGATTGTCACTGATTTGGCCGTTAGTAAAGACTTAAAGCTGAGTGAAATCAACAATAGTCACCAGTATAAAAATACTGCTTTAGTCGATATTAAAGCAATACCATTTGTCAATTCAATGGTATCAAAGGACTTCCAGAATAGGTCTTTTAACCATTTTAATTCACAAAACATTTTCTATTTAGTCTATACGTCTGGCAGTACTGGTAAACCTAAAGGCGTCTCAGTCAAGCATAATAGTTTAATGTCATTGCTCAGTTGGGGACGCTCGAATTTTAATCACTCAGAACGTAAGAGCTTGTTAGCCAGCACATCAATTTGCTTTGACTTATCGGCGTTTGAAATTTTTCTACCCCTGACCTCAGGTGATCAATGTATACTCACAGATTCTATTCTAAGCTTTTCTGAGCACAATACAAAATATCAAACAACACTAATCAATACGGTACCGTCAGCTGCGGCAGCACTCCTCGATAGCCAACAAATACCACCAAATATCGAGGTAATTAATTTAGCTGGCGAACCGCTGCAGACACAGTTAGTCGATCGATTGTATCAAGAAACCTCGATTTCTAAGGTGTATGATTTATATGGGCCCTCTGAAACGACAACATACTCGACCTTTACGTTAAGACAATTAAATGGCTCTGACAATATTGGTCGCCCGTTAGCTAACACTCAATTATTTGTATTAGATCAATTGGGTAGTTTAGCGCCGCTTGGTACGCCTGGAGAGCTCTATATCGGTGGACATGGTCTTGCTAGAGGTTATCATAATAGACCGAGTATTACTGCAGAAAAGTTTATCCCGGCTAACTTTAGTGACCATCCAGGAGGGCGACTCTATAAAACTGGTGATTTAGTAAGATATTTACCAGGAGCTAATTCACTCAATGATCTTGAATATTTAGGAAGGCTTGATCAACAAGTTAAAGTACGCGGATTTAGAATTGAGCTTGAAGAGATTGAGCATCAATTAAGACAATGCTATATGGTGAAGGATGTTATTGTAAGAGCTGTTAAGATCGCGAGTCAAGGAGATTCAATTATTGCATATATCATTGCTAATGAATCTGGGCGAGCAGAAAAATTAGAACAAGAAATAATCAGTGGATGTCATCAGTTAGTAGCTGAGAATTTACCCGAATACATGATGCCATCTTCATTTATGATAATAGATAAATTTCCTTTAACACCAAATGGTAAAATCGATAAAAAAGCTTTGCCAATACCTGAGCTTTCTTTTACGGAACAGGTAATTAAAGCGCCAAAAACAAAAATTCAGAAAGATTTGATCGAAATATGGGCAAGCTTATTAAGCTTGGATAGTAATAATATTGGTATTAATAGTAACTTTTTTGAATTGGGCGGGCATTCTCTACTAGTTGTAAGATTAACATCGGAGCTGCGTCAAAAATTTAATCGAGAAATAAAAATAAATGCAATTTTTGACTTCCCGACAATAGAGGGTATAGCAAATTTGCTTGAGCAATGTGATGACTCAGGTATTAGACAACAAATTCATTCTGTGACTTCTCAGGGTTCTAGTTATCCATTGTCATTTGCACAAGAAAGAATGTGGTTTATCGATAGAATGGAGGGGGGTAGTTATGAATATAACATGCCGTTTAGTTTACCAGTCAAAGATAAATTTTGTGTGAAGAGTGCAGAAAAAGCGATTATTGCAATTATTCAAAAACACCAAATATTAAGAACCACTTATAAAGAAGCAAGTCGAGGGCCTTTACAGCAGGTAAAGCGGAATTTTAAATTTAAGATTTCTAACAAAAATCTAAGCAAGTTAAGCAAGCAAAATCGATTGAGAGAACTAAGGAAAAGCACTAAAGACGAACAGATAATTCCTTTTCGACTAGATAAAGATTTAATGATACGCGCAAGCTACTTAAATCTCGGTAAAGATAATGATAACTATCAAGGGCTATTATTAATAACTATGCATCACATAGCTGCTGATGGTTGGTCATTAGATATCTTTTTGAAGGAGTTCAAGGAAAACTATCAGTCGATTGTTCGCGGCAAACCCATAAAGCAACAAGCATTAGCGATCCAGTACGCGGACTATTCTGTTTGGCAAAAGGAATGGTTGCAAGATAACTTATTAGATGAACAATACAATTATTGGAAAGAACACCTCAAAAATACGCCCTCGGTTCATTCAATACCATTGGATTTTGAGAGACCTTCGGTAAAACAGCATAATGGCTCTATCGTCAATATAAGCATACCAAAGACTTTATCACATCAGATTATCGATTTAGCTCAAAATTTAGAAGTCACTCCATTTATGCTGATTCATTCAGCGTTAACGATTGTTTTATCGAGGCATAGCAATAGTCAAGATATTTTAATTGGAACGGTAATGGCGAATCGACTTCAAGTCGAACTGGAACCTTTGATTGGCTTTTTTGTTAATACGCTAGTGCTTAGAACAAGTACTGCTTTTGACACGTTTTTTGATTTAATAAAGCACGTAAAAAGGATTAATCTCGAAGCCCAAGAAAATCAAGATGTACCTTTCGAAAAGTTAGTAGATTTAGCTAAGTTGCCGCGCAGTGCTAAGCATTCTCCATTGTTTCAAATTATGCTAACAATGAATGCAATCGAAACTAATTTGTCATCTTCCACGATTTCTTATCGTAATAGACAACCTGAAGTAGTAGAAAACGTAGTATCGAAATTTGATATTTCTATCGATGTTAGTTTAAATCGTTCTGGTGGACTAATAGCTACTGAGTTTGATAAGGCGATCTTTACTAGTTCTCGAATTAAAACTATCACTAAACATTTGATTCAAGTCTTGCAAGGTGTTGTAGATTCACCCAGCGCCAAGCTGAGTCAGATACCAATGCTTTCAAAAGCAGAAGTCGAAAATTTAACCGAAGATTTTGGGAAAAGTATAAAGAGCTCATCGACACAAGTCGATCTCATTGAGCAGATTAGGCAAAAAAGTACACAAGTAGCTGATCGTATTGCAATAGTTATAGAGGACCATAAAATACCACAGCATTTGTCTTATTCGGCACTAGAGAGGCTGTCTTCTCATCGAGCTGCTCTTATTCAGAAATTAACCACCAAAAACAATGAAGTCGTCGCTATTCAGCTTAAACGCTCACTTGAAACAATAGTCTCTACCTTAGCTGTTATGAAAAGTGGCCATGCATTTCTACCTATTGACGATAGTTATCCTGAACAAAGGCTACATGATATTTTACAGGATTCGCGCTGCTCTTTAATGATCACTCAAAGTGAATTATCGAATAAAATTAAACGTTTTGAGGGGTTGAAAAAGATACTCGTCGATGACTTATCTAACAAAAGTATCCTAAATTATTTTGATGGTCGATTTTTAGAAAGCAGCTATCAGAAAAAGAACCAAAGTGACTTGGCTTATGTGATTTACACCTCTGGATCAACTGGCAAACCTAAAGGTGTCATGATTGAGAATCGTGCAATTGAAAGTCATATCGGCTTTGTCAGGCAAGAGTTTGAACTTAATGATAAGTCGCAAGTATTACAGTTTTCATCATTTGGTTTCGATACTTTTTTTGAGCAGACATTTGCTTCATTGATTAGTGGCAGTTGCTTGCATATGAGAGATTCCGATTTATGGAGTGCAAGTAAATTTTATCATTACTGTAATACTAGAAATATAACCCTTACCGATTTGTCACCTGGATATCTGGCAGAGTTAACAAATAATAATGAAGCACAAGGCTTTTGGCAAAATACAACTATCGAAGAATTAGTAGTCGGTGGAGAGCAGCTGCAGAGTTCCATTGTTACTCAATGGTTGAAAGTGAATAACGGAAAGACAATTCTATACAATGCATATGGGCCAACAGAAGCCACTATAACCTCAACTTTAGCGAAGATAGCGAGCGATAAAAAAATATCAATTGGTAAAGCCTTTGCAGGCAAACGCTTATATATTCTAGATAATAATTTCAGATTAGTACCATTCGGAAGTGTGGGGGTTTTATACATTGGCGGAGAATCAATCGCTAGGGGGTACTTAAATCAACCACGACTGACAGCAGAAAAGTTTATAAATTCCCCTTTTAGAAAAGGCGAAAGACTATACTGTACAGGGGATCTTGTCAGGTATCTTGATGATGGTAATTTAGAATATCTTGGGCGGCTTGACAACCAAGTTAAAATTCGAGGCTTCAGAATAGAAATCTCTGAGGTCGAATCACAAATTTCGAAATGCGAGGAAGTCGCTTGCTGTGCGGTATTATGTCAAGATAATACTCAAAAACAAAAATCCTTAACAGCTTATATTGTACTCAAAACTAGTAGTGGCAAATCATACCAAGCCCTAAGTCAAATAAAAAGAGCATTAGAGTCTCGAATGCCAAGTTATATGATACCTACTAACTACGTAATATTGAGTGAGTTGCCGATGACAATTCATGGCAAGATTGATTACAAAAATTTACCAGAAATTTCTTGTGTTAGCGATGATAAGAGTGAACGTCAGTTTTCCCGCTCCTTGACAGAAGCGACTCTTTCAGAAATCTGGAGGAGGTTGTTTAATAAAAGTCAAATAGGTACCACAGACAATTTCTTTGAGTTAGGTGGTCATTCCTTACTTACGGTGAAGCTTTCTTCGACTATCAAAGAAGTATTTTCTTTAGTTGTTTCAATTAATGAGTTGTTTCAAAGGCAAACTATAGAAAGCCAAGCGGTGCTGATAGAACAGAAAATGCTTGAGTGTGATAATCAAGTTAAGCCGTCACTTGAATTAAAAGCTAGCAATAAGCTTGCAGTGCTTGTTCCGGGTTTAGGCGGCAGCAGTCATATATTCCATGACATTGTCAAGCATCTTGATTCTAAAATCGTTCCTGTAGGACTTGATGCGTTAGGGCTCTATGATGATGAAGAGCCGCATACGAGTATTGAGGAGATTGCAAGCTATAATATAAGTAAGTTAAGCAATCTTCCAAGTAATGCTGAACTATTACTTATTGGTCACTCAATGGGGGCTGCGGTTGCTTATCAAATGGCTCGTCAATTAGAGTCTGACTCAACTAGAAAGATCACCCTGGTGGTTATTGATGGAAGTGCTTCATTAGATAAGCGGGATAATGATAACGAACGTTTATTACCAGTCCAATCCGGATTAAAAGGTAATATTGCAAAGCTTATTAATTGTCAAAGGAATATTTGTT
This sequence comes from Aliikangiella marina, assembly GCF_007004765.1. Lineage (GTDB taxonomy): Bacteria > Pseudomonadota > Gammaproteobacteria > Enterobacterales > Kangiellaceae > Aliikangiella > Aliikangiella marina. The sequence goes on along the minus strand of NZ_VIKR01000001.1, from coordinate 1,258,816 downwards.
TTCAACCAAGCAAAAAAATTAATGCCTCGACGGTAGTATTTAAAGCAGGAAAAACAAACTTTGAACTAAGAGAGCATTGGGGAAACTATACGAGTGGGCAAATCTATTACAATGAAGTGGATGGAGATCATTTTAGTATTTTAGAAAAAGAATCAGCTGAGCGGATTGCCATACAGATCAATGAATGTGTTTGAAAAATGAATCGCTAGATTTTTTGTCAATTAAGCGTATTGATCAAGCATTGTAATTATAAAGAACTACAACATTTTAAATTGGTGAGTAATATGATGCAAAACACAATAGATAATACTGTGAAAAAATTAGAAAAACTAGGAGGTGAAAGTATTTTACTTCCGGTTGATGTTGCTGCGGGTGAACTAAATACATGGCTGCAAAGCAATACTGAGTCAATAAAAACATTATTAAACAGCTATGGCGCTGTCGTTATTAGGAAGCTACCTATTCAAGGTAGCAAAAAGCTAGAGCGAGTATTGACGACTTTATTTGATGATAAGCTTCTAGAATATAATTATCGCTCAACGCCGCGAACTAAAATGCGAGGTAGAATCTATACTTCTTCTGAATATCACCCGGAAGAAACGATCGGTTTACATAATGAAAATGCCTATTCAAATGAATGGGCGATGCAAATTGCTTTTTATTGTGTTAAACCTGCAGAAGTAGGTGGCGCTACACCCATTGCTGACAGCAGAAAGGTTTATCAAGCTATACCTGCCGAGATTCGGGAAGAGTTTGAGCGTAAAAAATTGTTATATGTTAGGAACTATGGAGATATCGATTTACCTTGGCAAGAAGTCTTTCAAACGAATGACCGAAAAGAAGTAGAAGAATTTTGTAGTAATAATGCCATAAATTTTGAATGGCGAGGTGACAATGATTTACGTACTAGTCAATTAGCTGGGGCTGCTTATAACCACCCCAAAACGATGGAGAAAGTATGGTTTAATCAGGCCCACTTATTTCACGTCTCTAGTTTAGGTGAAGATAACGAAAAAAGCTTATTAGACACATTTGAAAAAGATAACTTGCCAAGAAATGTTTACTTCGGTAATGGTGATGAGATTGATGCTGATATGTTAAATATTATTAGAAAGGCTTATGAGCAGAATATGATAACGTTTGATTGGCATGAAGGAGACTTAATGCTGCTTGATAATATGTTGTTCTCACATGGAAGGCAACCTTATAGTGGCAGTAGGAGAGTGTTAGTAGGAATGGCAGGAGTTATGAATGCAAGTTTATTAACCAATTAACGAAAGGTTTTGTTTAGTGACTTGTTAATGTTTAAACAAACCGCATAGTTTTGCGGTGCTAATGTTGCGGGATAATAAAAATGAACCAAGAAATCGATTTGAACGAAATCGCTCATTTAGCATTAGAATGTAAAAAGTATTTTCATTATTCAGGGATAGATGGTAGGACGCACTGTTTTTCTCGGTTATTCAAAAAGCCGGAAAGAACACTTGAGGTAATGCAAGCTGCCTTCGGTTTTACCGAAGACAGAATTTTAGAAGTTATGCACGATGTACTAAGCGATAGATTTATCTCTTTTGAGCAACGTCTGAGTGAGGAAATGGATAATGATCTTACCCTATATAACTTTTTCCTTTCGCAAGGGTATCGTAAAGGTTTAAAATGGAAGAACGTCGCTTTAGGGAAAACTTGTTATGATATTGGGATATATCAGCAGTTAATTCAAGAACTACAGCCAAAAACCATTATTGAGTTAGGGACCGGGCTTGGGGGCAGTACACTGTTTTTTTATGATACATGCGAGACATTTCAGTTAGATTGTGAAGTTTATACAATCGATATAAATGAAGCTGCCGTAGATCAAGAACTGTTTGACAATAAGGCCATTACATTCATCCCAGGAGACGTGATTGATATTGAGCAATTACTCCCTCAGTCAAAACTGCAAGAGTTGCCTCATCCATGGTTAGTGGTCGATGATAGCCATCAACACATTCCTGTTGTATTAAATCATTTGTATCCGCAACTAGCCGTAGGCGATTATTTGATTATTGAGGATATGATATTTCCGAAGGAGGTTAAACAAGTCGCAGAAGGGCTTGAAAGCCTTACTGACTGCTCGCTAATGGTTGATACTAACTACACTGATATGTTTGGTAGAAACTGTACCTGTTCACCAAACGCTATTTTTTGTAAGTTTTAGATTAGCAGATATTTCATACAGAGGTATAATTGTGGAAGAATTAGAAAATCGATATGTAAACTTTTCTGACAGAGAATATTTGAGCACTATACATAATTTTTATAGTGATTTCATGCCTGACTATTTGGCTAAAGTCAAACATACGAAGTGGAACTATTTAAAGTGGAAAGGACTTACTTTAATGAAAGATCCTATGAGTCTGTCAATCTATCAACAAATGTTACAGGATATAAAGCCCAAAACAATTTTAGAGTTTGGAACTTTTGAAGGCGGATCAGCACTGTGGATGAGTGATTTACTCAAATCATTTTCAATCGACTGTGATATTCACACATTTGATATTAACGATGATCGAGTAAACCTACCTAATAGTGAAAATATATTCTTTCATCATTTGGATAACCATAAAATAATCGAATATGCTGAAAAAAACAAAACATTCTTTGAGCAGTTAAAGCATCCTATATTGGCGATTGAAGACTCTCATGAGAATTCTAGCGAGTTGCTTCATGTGATCGATGGTTACCTAACCAGTGGAGACTACCTCGTAATTGAGGATACTTTGTCAGAATGGAAACATGAAATGTTAGAAAAGTTCGCTTTAAATTACAACTATCTCGTTGACAGCCACTATTGTGATTTTTGGGGCTATAACAACAGTTGGAACTTAAATTCATTTCTAAAGAAAATTTAAGCTAGAGTTTTAAATGAGTTATTTGGAGATTTAAGCTTTTGTTTCTCAATCAACATAAAGTTATTGGTATCTTGGGCGGTATGGGACCAAGGGCAACGATTGACTTGTATGAATCAATATTGTCGCAAACTAAAATTGAAAAAGAACAAGATCATATTTCCACTTTAATTTTTAGCAACCCTAAAATACCTGATAGAAGCCAAACGTTATTCCGCTCAAATGTGAAATTAATTACGTATCTACAACAAACAGCGATAGCGCTGGAATCTGCAGGAGCTGATGTGATTGTTATTCCGTGTAATGGATCGCATATGTATTTAAACGAAATTCAAAACGCTATTCAGGTTCCAGTTATTAACATGGTTGAAAAAACTATCGACTATGCTACTAACAGTGTAAATTATCAAGATGGTGTTTTGCTGTTAGGCACAGCGGCGACTTACCAGGCTGGTCTGTATGAAAAATATGCCTTGAATAATAATCTAAAATTAATTCTGCCCACTGAGCTTCAAAAAGTAAAGTTAATGGAAGCAATCTATAATATTAAAATCGATTCTAAAATAACCTCTGCAAAACAAACCATTTTAGAAATAATCAATTATTGGAAACTTCCTTCGATTTTTGGTTGTACAGAGATCCCTTTAGTATTGAATAATAACGACTTAGACTTCGATGTAATCAACCCAACCCAAATACTTGCAGAGGCTGCTATTAACTTTATTGTTGAGCGAAAAGCTATCGAGTGTTTAATCTAATTTATAAATTATGTCTACGGTCCGAGCAACGAGTTAATAAATGAAAAAATTATCTAAAAAACTGATAGATGGATTAGTTGTTTTGTCAGCTGAGCCAACTAGAGAGCCTTCAGCGTTGTTTAACTGGCAAAAGAATAACCAACAAGAATTTGAAAAACTGTTATATGAGTTTGGAGCTGTATTATTTAAAGGATTTAATATTGATTCAACCGAAAAGTTTAATGAATATATAGAATCATTACCATTCAACAAGTTAAACTATATTGACGGTAACTCACCACGGACCAAGCTAAAACAGTCCGTTTATACATCGACGGAATTTCCTGCTGAATATGAAATTTCTATGCATAACGAACTTTCTTACTCAAATAGCTGGCCAGATCGACTTTATTTTTGTTGTGTTACCGCACCTCAATCATCGGGTCATACTTTGATTGCGGATTCTAGAAAAGTTTTAGCAGATTTGCATCCATCAATTGTTGAAGAGTTTTCTAGTAAGGGTGTCCTTTATACTCGCTATTTGCATAGTGGTCATGGCATAGGGCCGTCTTGGAAAGAAACATTCGAATGCGAAGATCAAAAAGCGTTTGAAAAAGCGTGTGTCGATAAAAAAATTCACTATGAATGGCATGAAAACGGTGGAGTCGCGCTAAAGCAAACAGCCGCTGGAGTAATTAATCATCCCGTCACAAAGCAACCGGTTTGGTTTAATCAAGCAGACCAATTTCATGTTTCTAATTTACCTGACCAAGTATCATCTACACTTGAGATGCTAACCAATGGTGATAAAAGCAAATATCCTACCTATGCCTATTTTGGAGATGGATCAGAAATACCTTTAGATATGTTAAATGAGATTAGGCGAATATTTAAAAAACATACGGTTTATTTTGAGTGGCAAGTTGGTGATTTGCTGTTGATTGATAATGTGTTAACTGCTCATGGAAGGTCACCATTTAAAGGTGAACGAAAAGTTTTAGTCGCTATGACCTAGTATGTCTGAAATCTTCTAATTACGAGTTGAAATTTGGAGTAATTCTTGAAAGCGGGTAGCGACTATTATATATTAAATAAACTAATTTACGGGCTTAAGACTAAATACAAACCACACCTTGTTGTGATTAAATTTCTTATACAAGAACAATATTAATTCTTTTCTAAAATTGGATGTTTGTATTTCGCCCGTAAAATTTGTTCATAAGCGAGGAACCTGCTTTTATGGCCATTGACTCTAATTTATATTGCCAAACGATTGGTAAAACTCCTTTAATTAATATCTCAAACTTAGTGAAGCCTGACGGAGCTAAGTTACTCGCTAAATGCGAGTACGCAAATCCCGGAATGAGTCTTAAAGATCGAATAGCATCACATATGATTCATACGGCGATTAATAATGGTCAGCTAAAATCCGGCGATACACTTGTATGTGCTTCAAGTGGAAATACAGGATGTAGTGTGGCAATGATCGGGTCAATGCTAGGAATTAAAGTGATCGTAGTAACATCAGCCAAATGCAGCGAAGAAAAACAAAACCATATAAAAGCCTACGGCGCTGAGCTGATGATAATGCCGGATACAGATTACATGGCAAAAGCGAGTGAGCTGGCTATAAAACACGGCTATTTTGATATTAATCAGTATTCAAATCCAGCAAACCCAGAAGCTTATTATAAGACGCTTGGACCAGAAATTTGGCAAGAGACTCAAGGAAAGGTTAGTCATTTTGTAATGACGGGATCTACTTTTGGGTGCATATCCGGAACTGGCAGATACTTAAAAGAACAAAACGCTGAAATTAGAGTTATTCTCGCAGATCCTGATGGCTCAAACATGCATGATTATTACTACAAATCTTTTAAAGAGAATGATAATGACTTTGCTGTTGGAGCGATGAAACCGTTTATCATAGAGGGCGCAGGTAAATCTAAGCCGACTCCTTGCCTAAACTTCAATGTCATAGATGACGTTGTAAAAGTTAACGATCAAGAAGCTATTAACATGTGTTATAAATTAGCCAATACCAATGGATTATTAGTTGGCGGAAGTAGCGGTTTAAACGTGCATGCTGCTGTTGAAATAGCGAATTCGCTAACATCAGAGCATATTATAGTGACATTGCTTTGTGATAACGGCGTTAAGTATCTATCTAAAATCTTCAATAGTCGATTTCTAACTCAAAATAACATTAAAGTAGGCGCCGCTCAAACCGCATAGTCAAACAGGATCTCATGTGTGAGAAGTTTTTGCATGTTGATGTTCTCGAAAAGAGATATAAGATCGGTTAACTTTATTGACATTATTATTTAACCTGGTAACTGACAAAAAGAACACGCTAACCATCTGATTAATATAGATTATCTCCTTAAATATTTTTGATCGCGTTGGGTTGTGTATACGCTTAAAAAAGGTTACAGTAACTTGTCTTGATTCTTTTCAGTAGCGATACATGCTTGCAGCCTGCGCGACTTAAGCGTTCTAGATAGATTCTAGAGAACAATTTTTTGGATATCGTGAGCAATCAGAACAAGCGCTAAAAATACTAAAGCCAATGAAGCTAAATCTCCACTAAATTTATGACATAGTAAGTTTTTATTCGAACGAATTATGCGTTTAAAGTGTGAGCTAGGGTAAGTATCGATAAGCTAATCGAGCTAAATCTTCATCAATTAGCACTTAGTTGCCACTAAAAAGGTTAAAAGTAAAAAGTATGTCGCAACCATTTACCATGAAACGAACCAAGTCTCCAAGGCTATTGGGCGAAGTAGTCTTGTTTCAGACGCCGATTAATACTTGGATTACCAGTTTTATTGTTCTTATTGTTGTTGTTTCTTTGATTTATTTATTAAATGGTGAGTACGCGAAAAAGTCTAAGGTAAATGGAGTAATTATTTCAAGTATGGGCATAGCTAGAGTCAAAGCTAAAGCCGGCGGAACGATAGAAAAACAATTTTTTAAAGCTGGGGATAAAATAAAAAAAGGTGATGTTCTTTACTTAATATCGACTAAAAGACGAAATTTACAAAACCAAGACCACGATGCCAGCATTTTAGCAGAACTTAGACGCTCGAAAGAAATTCTCCAGAGCAAACTAGTTAATTTTCAAGAATTAAATAAATTACGACTCGAATCGCTCAATAAGGACTTAGCTGGAAAAAAAATCGAGTTAAAGTCACTTATCCGACAAAATCAATTGTTAACTGATAATGCTAGAATCTCACAAGAAATGTTAACGGGGCTAAATCAGCTTAAACAACAGAATTTGGTGTCTGAGCAAACCTATAACCAGTCTTACGAAAAGAATTTGGGGATTAGCCTTAGGCAAGAAGAGATGGCTCTACAGGTTTCGAATATCGAAAATCAGATAGCTCGCTTGAATAGCCAGATAAAAGAACATCCCATTCAGTCAAAGATTCAAGAAAATGAACTCCAGGAGTCAATCAGTTCGCTCAACCAACGAATTGTCGACGTTCTCGCGAGACGCGATTACACAATTGTTTCGCCCGTAGATGGCATAGTCGCTACAAATTTAACCAAGCTTGGGCAAATTGTACAACCCGGACAAGCACTTCAAACAATACTACCCGATAATTCTAAATTTCAGGCAGAGCTTCATATACCTTCGCATGCTATTGGTTTTGTAAAGTCAGAACAAGTTGTTTATATGCGATATAGTGCCTTTCCTTATCAACATTATGGGCTGCAGAAAGGATTTATTGCCGAGGTTTCAAGCGTGATTTCTCATCCAGCAGAATTACAGCAAGGTGTTGTTGTAAGTAATCCCGTATATAAAGCGATTGTTAATTTAGATTCACAAACCGTAAGAGCTGCAGGTAAGGATGTACCATTGCATGTAGGCATGACTTTAGAAGCTTCAGTAACCCTAGATTCCAGAAATATTTGGCAATGGATTTTAGAACCGATATTTAGTTTGAAAGGTAAATTATGATATTTGATTTAGATGTTCTAAAGTTCACGAACAGAAAAAAACTATCTATAGTTCTGCAAGCTTCTGAATCAGAAACTGCATTAGCTTGTATGACAATGTTGGCCAATTATCACGGTAATAATGTAGATTTAAGCCAGGTGCGAAGCGAATATTCTCTATCTAGTCGCGGTACTACCATTAAATGTTTAATGAATTTAGCAGAAAATATGGGCTTTTCTTCAAGAGTTATAAAAGTATCGATTGAAAAACTAAACCGCTTACAAACACCTTGTATTTTAAGCTGGGGTGAGAACCACTTCGTTGTATTAAACAAAATTAAAAATAAAGTTGTACATGTCCATGATCCGGCGATAGGTGCTTGTGAATATTCATTTGAAGAAGTTGCTGCACATTTAAATGGTGTTGCTTTAGAGCTCACGCCATCGGTTAACTTTCAAAAGACCGATAAGCCACCAGAAGTTAAGTTGTCTAGCTTTTGGTCAAAAATAGTCGGACTAAAATCAACCTTAATAAAAATATTCCTGCTCTCAATTACTTTGCAAATGATTGCAATAGCGATGCCTTTTTACATGCAATTTGTGATAGATGACGTGCTAGTTGCAAGAGATCTAGACCTATTGACAATTTTAGCAATCGGATTTTCGTTATTATTACTGCTAGAAATAGTTAATTTTGGTATTCGTACTTTAACTGTGGCAGTTATGGGAAACCAATTAACTTTGCAACTTAATGCGAATGTTATTCAGCATTTGTTTAAGCTGCCATTGCGTTACTTTGAAACTAGGCATATTGGCGATGTAATGTCTCGAATATCATCCTTAAATACAATAAGGCAGGTTTTAACCACTACAATAATCGAGAGTCTGGTTGACGGGATTATGATTATTGGGTTGTTAGCCGTCATGTATTTCTACAGCCCGATGCTTGCTAATATAGTAGTGTCAGTCACAGTAATATATTTTCTATTTCGCCTAATATATTACGGACCATATAAGAATAACAAGCGAAAATTGATAGTTGCTAAAGCAAAACAAAATACAAACTTGATTGAATCTGTGCGAGGAATGCAAACTGTAAAATTGTACAATCAAGAGAACGAGCGACTTAATCAATATAGTAACTTGAACGTAGAAGCCTGTAATCATGGTATGCAATCTGAAAGGCTGAAAGTCTTATTTATTCTATCTGAGAAGCTACTTACTGGCGTTGAGCAAATAGTAATTGTTTATTTTGCGGCTAAATTGGTTATTTCTGGAGAATTGAGTGTGGGGATGATTTTTGCCTTTTTATCCTATAAAACTCAATTTAGAGAAAAAGCTGTCAAATTAATTGAAGGTATTATTACTTATAAAATGATGTCGCTAGATTTAGAGCGCCTCGCAGATATCGCATTAAGTGAGCAAGAGCAAAATAGGGGAGTACTTGACAATGATTACTCTATTGATGGAGATATCGAGCTAAAAAATGTATGCTTTAGATATGCTGACGATGAAAAGTTTGTCTTGAATAATGTGAGTCTAAAAATAAAAAATGGTGAATCAGTTGCGATTGCTGGAACGTCGGGTTGCGGAAAGAGTACATTAGTAAAGATTATACTTGGGTTATTAACACCCACTTCTGGTGAGGTGTTTGTCGATGGTCAAAATATAAAAAAGATTGGTTTGCAAAATTATCGTTCTACGGTAGGTTGTGTGATGCAAAGTGAAACTTTACTCGCTGGAACAATACTCCAAAATATTTCATTTTTTGCCGTTGATCCAGATATAGAGTTGGTGAAAGAGTGTGCGAAAAAAGCCGGAATTCACGAAGACATCATGTCAATGTCCATGGATTATCACTCCTTAATAGGTGACATGGGGGCTTCGCTATCTGGTGGTCAAAAGCAGCGCATCGTTATCGCACGAGCGCTTTATCGAAATCCTAGCGTATTAATTTTAGATGAAGCTACGTCAGCTCTCGATACTGAGACAGAAAATGAAGTTATTAATTCATTAAAAAATATGAAAATGACACGTATTTTTGTTGCGCATCGTCCACAAACAATACGTTCAGCTGATCGCGTAATTAAGTTTGACAACGGTATTGTCAATGAATCTGAAGATTATGCGCCAAAGGCTGAAGCGAAAGAGCCTGCACTTGCATAGAAGTACTAATTACTTTCTTCTTGGTTTTCAGCTTTATTCCGTAAAAATCCCATGTGTTTGAGAGCTACAGATAATTTTCCAATAATCCATCCAGTAATGAAAAAGGAAAAACTAACTGCATATTTAAAATAGATTTTTAGCTTTTGCTTTCTTGGATTTGGTTTAATAAATAAGTAGGTAATCAAAGCTATTATTATTAAAATTAGAGCCGTCGATGTAGTCACAATTTGACCTCAGTAAAAGAGTGGCCTTATTGTTAGCTCTACAGACTGTTTTGTCTATAACTTAGTTCAACTTTTTTATGAAAAATCTCTAATTTATGTTAAATTATCATGCTCAATTAATAGCGAGTAAAACATCTTTTGTAATTCAAAACAAAAGCCAAATAAAAATATAAATACTCATGAGCGCTTTACAATTTGAAAGTGCTACTTTAAAAGCAGGGCTGAAAAGCATTTTCTTAACTCCGATCTTTTGAAAGTGTTTTTTCGGCAATATTTTTAAACTGTTTCTCACGCATGAGATCATGCAAGGGCTAAAATAATATAATTTTTGTAAGGATAAGTATGTCCGTTATTAAACCAATTGGTGAATTATTTGAAGTTGATAGTGAAGGCTTTTTTATTAATCCTTGTGACATAAGTTTAATCACTTCGCCCTGGCTTGAAGTAGTTAACCTGACTAAGGAAGCTTATTTAGCTAACATTGCTAATGATATTCATAGCATTTATGTTCGTGGCTCCGTTGCAAAAGGAACGGCAGTAGAAAGAAATTCTGATATAGACACTTTCGCAATAATTAAGGCTGGAGTGACTCATGTAAATACCGACTGGTTTAGCCAATTTCAATCTGAAATGACAGAACAATCTGGTTTTCATACTGGCGTGGAAATGGGCGTGCTTTCATATGATAGCGTCTTTGATCCTCAAAAACGTTACTCACTCCAGTTTATGATTAAGTTACAAACTGCTTGCATACATGGCGAAAATGTCGCTAATTCTATTGGTAATTTTAAACCTGGCAGCTACTTAACTAATGATTTATTCAATTTTAAAAAAATAGTCTCCAAGTGTTTATCAACATTGCAAGAGATATCTAAAAAAGAAGATATAGAATATCTTTGTAGTTGGATAATGAAAAAAATTATACGAACTGGATTTTTACTCGTTGCTGAACGTGAGAATTCGTTTTCAAGAGATTTGTATCCGTGTTACAAGAGTTTTAGCAAGTATTATCCTACTTACGAACCACAAATGAGGTTTGCTCTTGAATCAGCTATCGTGCCTGTTACGGATAAGCTAACATTAACTAAATTTATCTCTGAATTTGGACAATGGTTATTATGCGAAATAGATGCGTTATCTTTGCATAGTTGATTTAATCATCAAAAATGAATTTGAACTTTATAAAATATATTTTTAAGCTCAATGTTACGCTTTTATGAAAAATACTGTTTGTTTTTATTCTGAAATGGATTAGTATTGTGGAGTATTGATGAGTGCGCCATTACATCAGTTTTACACTTATAGCAATCTCTAAAAGCGATTTAGAAGGATAAAAAATAAGCGCAACGCTGGCGATTTTGTGTAATGGACTTGGAATTGATAAGTAATAAACGACTAAAAACAAATTATAGCCTCAGAGATAATGGAACTTAAATACTAAGCGCACGATTCGGCTAGCTAATATTCGATAACTAAATTGTTTTAGCGCGATTTAAACGCAAGAAAATAATAATGAATCACGACAAAAAGTATATTAAGTAGTCACAATTACTCACTAAGTTTTTCTTCGAATTTATCTACCTTATTCATCTTAATTTGAAATATTTACACTTCGTCTTTTAGTATAAGTTTAGAGGTTTGTTTGTGCGCCCATTAGAAGTTCTAAAATTATTTTATGATAATGAGATAGATGTATTTATAGCGAATGATGAATTACAAATTGAGGATTTAAACGGTCACTTAACTGGCGAACTAAAGCATCTATTTCAACAATATAAGCAACAAATAACGGAATACTTGGCCGAAGACAAAAATTTTCGTTATACCAAATTAGCCATTTCCACAGTCCAAGAAGCTGAAAAACCAACATCTTTCTCACAACAAAGACAGTGGTTTTTGAGTCAATATGCCGGTACCAGCGGAATATACAACCTATTTATGGCGTTTCGCCTAAACGGAGAACTTGATGTCACAGCGCTTTCCAGAGCGATAAAGCATATAGTCGAAAGGCACGATGCACTAAGAACGTTGTTCAAGCCAATTGAGGATGAAGTATTCCAAGTCGTTTCGAACAATACTTTTGATCTCACTCGTGAGACACTTGACTCCCCAGCTGAGTTGGCCAAGATATGCAACCAAGAGCGCAACTATCCTTTTAATTTAACTCAAGAGCAACTTTGTCGATTTCGTTTACTTGCAGAAGCCTGGACCGATAGCCATGTGTTAATTATCACACTTCATCATAGCATCGCCGATGGTTGGTCACAGGCGGTACTGTTGAAAGAATTATCGACATTGTATTCAGCGTTTAAAAATAATCAAACTAATCCGCTCAAGCCACTCAGTTTTCAATATGCTGATTATGCACAATGGCAAAGAGAATACCTAAGCAAAGAGAAATTAACGCCACACCTCAATTACTGGCGCCAACAACTTGCCGACTTAGCGCCTTTATCAACCTTACCCACTGATCGAGTGAGACCTGTTGAGCAAACTTTTAAAGGGCGCACCCAACCTTTTCATTTGTCCGCAGAATTACTTCAAAGCGTGGAAGTTTTAAGTCGGGACCAGCAAGTTACGCCTTTTATGACTTTGTTAGCGGCATTTTCATTGTTGCTTGGTCGTTATGCGGGGCAGAACGATATCGCAATCGGCACACCTATTGCTAATCGCCGGCAACCAGAATGTGAGGATTTGGTCGGTGTGTTTGCTAACACGCTTGTGATGCGAAGTGACCTAAGTGACAATCCAACCTTTAGTGAATTTCTAGCAACGACAAAGACTATGGCTTTGCGAGCCTATGAACATCAAGATATGCCATTTGAGCTGTTAGTCGAGGCACTCAATCCAGAGCGAAGTTTAAGTTACTCCCCGTTGTTTCAAGTATTGTTTGCTTTGCAAGGAAGTTCGCTAACCAACTTATCGCTCGAGCAATTAGATGTTGAAACGCTTCCCTCCGATGTAACCCTAAATGAAACTGAAACTGAAACTGTATCGTTGTACGACTTAGCGTTATTTATTGAGCCCTCGACCAATGGCCTTAAAGGGATTATCCAATACAACTGTGGTCTTTATGATGACACAACTATTTATCAATTCCTCGAACACTATCAAAATTTACTAGAATGCGTAGTGAGTTCCCCGGAGCAAAACCTATTAACAATCGACTATCTTTCAGTAAGTGACAAGCAACAGCTTTTGGTGACTAATCAGACGCATGTGGCAGAAATAGAAACCGCTGGATTCCATGCATTGTTTGAAAAACAAGTTGCGCGTACACCTGAGGCGATTGCATTAGTCTTCGAGGAGCAACAATTAACCTATCAACACCTTAACAGTCGCGCGAATCAGCTTGCACACCATTTACAATTAGAAGGCATAACGAATAATCAATTAGTAGGACTTTGTGTTGAGCGCAATGTTGATCTGTTAATTGGTCTATTAGCAATATTAAAAGCTGGTTGTGCGTATGTACCTTTAGATCCGAGTTACCCCAAAGAGCGGCTTAAACATATGCTTGAAGACTCCCAGTTAAGTCTTCTTTTGACGCATAAAAACATAGCTGAGGGGTTACCGCTAAGTACACAAAAAACAGTTTATTTAGAGCATTGGTCTAGGTTAATTGACTACCCAAGCGATAATCTTTATCTCCCTAATCAGTCCACAGATAATTTAGCCTATGTGATATATACCTCTGGCTCGACGGGGAAACCTAAAGGGGTAATGATTAATCATCGAAGTTTGACCAATTTTTTAAACTCAATGGCTTTCAGACCGGGAGTTAATGCCACAAACACTTTATTAGCCGTTACATCCATATCATTTGATATCCATACTTTAGAACTCTACTTACCTTTAATGACAGGTGCTAAATTAGTCCTTTGTGACAATGATACCGTATTATCTGGTGAAGCGTTATTGAATAGGATAAATCGCTACCAAGTGGATATTATGCAGGCAACTCCAACCACTTGGAGTATGCTGTTGGCTAGTGATTGGAAAGTTAAAAAGAAATTTAAAGCCCTCTGTGGCGGTGAACCACTAAGTTATGCATTGAAAGAAGGCATCCTCACTTGTGGCGCTGATTGTTGGAATATGTATGGCCCAACGGAAACTTGCGTTTGGTCTTCTGTCAATCAAATGAAAGCCGGAGAAGCAGTATTAATCGGCGGGCCAATTGATAACACTAAGTTTTATGTGTTAGATGAGAATCAGAGATTGGTGGCCAATAAAGTTACCGGAGAGTTGTATATTGGTGGACTTGGATTAGCGCAAGGGTACTGGAAAAATGACGATCTGACCAACCAAAAATTTATTAATAATCCTTTTTCAAACAATCCGTTAGCTCGCTTGTATCGCACTGGCGATTACGTGCGTTTTATCGACGCAGCTAAACTAGAGTTTTTAGGTCGACGAGATGAACAAGTAAAAATTCGAGGATTTCGAATTGAACTAGGGGATATTGAATCTGCTATTAACACTCATCATATGGTAGCGAATTCAATCGTCGACGTTGCAACAATCGATAGTAACAAAATCATTACAGCGTATCTCAAACCGACCAACAGCGTATTAGAAGATAACGCCGCAAAAGAAAATCAACGATTTATTAGCGAATGGACCCGTGCCTTTGATGAGACTTATCAAAATAGCGAGGCAAAAGTGTCCGAAGAACTTGATTTTGCTAGTTGGGTAAGCAGCTATACAAATAAGCAAATATCAACCAACGAAATGTTAGAATGGTTGGAACAAACCACAAAAAACATTTTGGCATTAAAACCGAAGAACTTATTAGAAATAGGTTGTGGTACTGGTTTGTTATTATTTAAATATGCGCAATTTTGTAGTCGCATATATGCTACCGACATCTCAAAAAATGCCTTAGAGTCTCTTAGACTTAAAATAGAGCAGCGCGACTGGAGCCACGTTGTTCTTGAGCACAAGCCAGCCCATGAAGTTATCTCGCAAGATAAATTTGATACCATTGTTATTAACTCAGTCAGTCAATACTTTCCAAGCCAAGCTTATTTAAATGAAACAATTGAAAGTTGTATCAAGCAGCTTTGTCCGGGCGGCAATTTATTTATTGGTGATGTGAGAAACTTAGACTTATTTGAGTCACATCTAGCCGCGATAGAGCTCCGAATAAACACGAATTCGAGCGTTAAACAGTTTGTGAGAAACATTCAATCTCGAAAGTCTCATGAAAAAGAGTTACTCATTAGCCCGAGTTATTTTCATCAACTATGCAAAAGTAATGAATTAGTTGAATCGATTAGTATTTTGGCAAAGCAAGGCAAAAGTAATAATGAAATGACTCGATATCGCTATGATGTGATTATCCGTACAAAACCATCGAATGCAGAAGCTAGCAATAAAAGCGACCTTATATGGCACGAGTACAAATCAATTCCAGCGCTAAAAAAGTTGTTTTCGAAAGGTTATGAGCGTTTCGCAGTCTCGGGCTTAATTAATACAAGAATATCGAATGAATTTAGACTGCTTAAACAGTTAAACTACTCGCTAAAACACAATCAGTCGGATACTAATATACAAACAATTATTTCTGATACTAAGTATGAATGTCAACCAAGCGACGAATTACATTTAATCACTAAACTAGCCTCTGAGCTAGGTTACCAGTCTCAAATGACTTGGTCTCAATCAAGTGACGGTTTGCTTGATATGCACTTTTACACAGGAAAGTCTCACCCAATAATTGCTAAAGAAAAATACAATGCTAGTCGACTTACCAACTATCCAAATTTATTTAAATTAGCTGATCTCATTACTTTAAAAGTTAAAAAGCATATTAAAAACATACTACCCAATTATATGCAGCCTTCATCTTTTATGGTTGTAGAAGAATTTCCACTAACTGCTAATGGTAAAGTTGACCGAAAAAGACTACCCAAATTAGAATTCTCCGTTAATCAAAGGCAAATTGCGCCACCAATTGGTCAAGCGGAGGAATTATTAGCGACGCTTTGGGTTTCTACGTTACCTGTCAATAAAGTGAGTCGAAACGATGACTTTTTTGATAGCGGAGGTAATTCTTTACTGGCTACTCAGCTATCTACGCGTATATCTAAAGCCTTCGGCGTTAAGCTATCGGTAAGGGAAATCTTTAATTATTCAGTTTTTTCTAACCTAGTAGGTTATATTCGTACACTAAAATCAGATAGATCTTTAAATCAAGCTAAAATAATAAAGCTAAATCAAATTCAGAATATACCACTCTCATACCCGCAGAAGCGTTTATGGTTCTTAAGCAAACTGATTGGTTCGAGTAATGTTTACAATATTAATTTGGCTTATCAAATTAGTGGTGAGCTTAATGAAGAAGCTTTAAATAAAACCATTCAATTGATCTTTCAAAGACATTCTGTCTTCAGAACCCGTTTTTTCGAGAACAATGGCAATGTTTTTCAAGAAGTAACTGAAAATAGCGAAAGTCTAAAGATCGTACAGCTAAAAAATACAAGTCAACTACGCAAGCTACAAAAACAAGAAAAAGACTTCTGTTTTTCACTAACGCAAGGACCCTTGTGTCGAATTACTTTAGTTAAAGTGAGTGAGACTAACCAAAAAATACTATTGATCAATATGCATCATAGTATTTCTGATGGGTGGTCACTAGAAATATTTTTTAACGAACTTTCCTATATTTATCAGGCAATTCTCACTAGAACAGACATTGGCCTCAAGGAATTACCGATACAATATAGCGACTACGCTATTTGGCAAAATCAATTTATAACTCCCGCAAAACTTCAAGAACAACTTAACTATTGGAAGGGAAAGCTAAAGGACTCGCCTCATATTTGCTCAATACCGACTGAAAAAGTACGACCAGCGAAGCAGAGTTACAAGGGCGATACTATTTCACTTGAACTTAATAAAGATCTTCATGAAAGGCTTAATGATTTAAGCAGAGAGCAGGGCGCGACGCTATTTATGACGTTGTTCGCTGCATTTAATCTACTACTATATAGATATTCCGGCGAGCAAGATATCGTAGTGGGAACACCTGTAGCCAATAGAACCTTGCCAGACCTTGAAGGTTTAATAGGCTTTTTTGTTAATACACTAGCTATTAGAAGCTCAATAGATGATGAAGAGTCATTTGTCGAGCTTTTGGAATCAACGAAAGCTAACATTTTAGAAGCGTTAGAATATCAAGATATTCCATTTGAAATGTTAGTGGAGTCAGTAAATCCTCAGCGTAGCTTATCGCATTCGCCTCTTTTTCAAATTTTATTTGTAATGGAGAATGCAAACCTTTTTCAACGTCAGCTAGGGGAGATCGGTCTTGATCCAATCAATAAGGAAAACTTAACTTTTAGTAATGACACGGGGGCTAGATACGACTTAACTATTCTCATAGAGCCAGGTGTCAATGGTTTAAGAGTATCGATAGAGTATAATAAAGATTTGTTTAGCTATTCAACTGCTAAGAATGTTTTAGAAAACTACCAAAATCTATTAATTAACTTAATTAAAGCTCCCGCATCGAAAGTAAGTCAAGTAAGGTTTATTTCCGAAAATGATATTAGCTACACGTTAAGCAACAGGCAAAATCGAAGAAAACCAGAGAGTTTTAAAAGAATTCATCAAATATTTGAGGAAACTGCGAGGAAGCACAACAATCTAGTTGCGTTACAAATAAACAATCATCACATTAGTTATGGACAATTAAACTTATTAGCTGAGAAAATTGCTCAATATCTGCGCAAGGCTAAGGTTAGCAAAGGAACAATTATCGGAATTTGTGCGACGCGTTCCTTTGAATTAATCGCAGCTATTTTAGGGATTTTAAAGGCTGATTGCGCATATCTACCGATAGATCTTAGCTACCCCATAGAAAGAATAGATTTTATCTTAGGCGATAGTAAGGTCGATGTGATCTTCGCTGAAGAACAAACTATTCCGCAGTTAGCTAGTTACCAATCCAAGATTCATTCTATACAGAAAGTTTTAACTAACAACTGTGAGCAGTGGACGATTGAAAGCTCACAAGTCGATGTTGCAGAAGATAATTTTGAAAAACATTTAGCCTATGTAATATATACGTCTGGTTCAACCGGAAACCCAAAAGGGGTAAAACAACATCACAACACGATTAGCAACTTAGTTAGCTCTTGTTCAGAGCTAGATGGAATCATTAGGCCATTAAGAACCCTGCAGTTTACGTCAGTCTCTTTTGATGTATCTATTCAGGAACTAGCAACGGCATGGTTTACTGGTGGTTCTTTAATTCTAATTTCTCAACGAGATAAGGAAAACTTACTTAACTTTGGAGACCTTGTTAAAAAGCAATCGATCGAAAGGTTATTTATACCACCATCAGTATTTACATTTATAACTAACAATCATCTTAAATCTTTCGATAAATTTGGAACACTAAAAGAAATATTTTTAGCTGGCGAGGCTGTAAAAGTTACGCCTTCGCTTAAACTCCTGTTAAAGCGAAACCCAAAATGTAACCTTTGGAACCATTATGGCCCAACTGAGACGCATGTTGCTACGACAGTAAAGCTAAACGCTTTTATCAACGACGAACTTATCCCAATAGGTAAACCAATTAAAAACTTTGAGCTGTATTTAGTCGATAAAAATATGCAAATGGTGCCTCAAGGAAGTCCAGGTGAATTGTTAGTCGGTGGAGTTGGAGTGGCGATTGGATATGTAGATCAAACATTAAATTCTGAGGCTTACATTAAAAATCCTTTTGATAAAAATGCGATTGACCCACTTTATAAGACAGGGGATAGGGTGCGCCTCTTAGAGAATGGTCAATTAGAGTTTATAGGACGAACTGACAAGCAATTAAATATTAGAGGGTTTAGAATTGAGCCGTCTGAAATAGAAAGTAGTATTAATCAATTAAAAGCTGTATCCAATAGTGTAGTGATAAGTGCGAAGGCTTCTAATCAAGAGGAACAGTTAGTTGCGTATGTTGTACTAGATAATAGCCAAATCAAAATTAATGATATTGATTGGCAAAAGAAAGTTCAAGATTTTTGCTTAAAAAGTTTACCTGATTATATGGTGCCGACTAAGATTCAGATCGTTGAAAGCATTCCACTAACTTCTACGGGTAAAGTTAATTATTCTAAACTGCCGTCAATTGAGTTAGCTGCAGTTAATTATATTGAGCCTAGAACGGATACTGAAAAGACTCTCGCTAAGATTTGGCAACAATTACTTGCAATCAAATCAGTTGGCGCCAATGATAGTTTCTTTATGCTCGGCGGCCATTCGCTTTTAACCCTTCAGTTGTCGTCGCTTATAAAGCAACAATTCAACTTAGACATTCCGTTATCGAATTTATTCCAACAGCAAGTTCTAGCAGAGCAAGCAAAATTAATCGAGAATTCGAATAAGCGTGTCACAACACGACTCATAAAAAAATCAAAGAATGCCAATTTAAAGTTGTCTTATGCACAACAAAGACAGTGGTTTTTGAGTCAATATGCCGGTACCAGCGGAATATACAACCTATTTATGGCGTTTCGCCTAAACGGAGAACTTGATGTCACAGCGCTTTCCAGAGCGATAAAGCATATAGTCGAAAGGCACGATGCACTAAGAACGTTGTTCAAGCCAATTGAGGATGAAGTATTCCAAGTCGTTTCGAACAATACTTTTGATCTCACTCGTGAGACACTTGACTCCCCAGCTGAGTTGGCCAAGATATGCAACCAAGAGCGCAACTATCCTTTTAATTTAACTCAAGAGCAACTTTGTCGATTTCGTTTACTTGCAGAAGCCTGGACCGATAGCCATGTGTTAATTATCACACTTCATCATAGCATCGCCGATGGTTGGTCACAGGCGGTACTGTTGAAAGAATTATCGACATTGTATTCAGCGTTTAAAAATAATCAAACTAATCCGCTCAAGCCACTCAGTTTTCAATATGCTGATTATGCACAATGGCAAAGAGAATACCTAAGCAAAGAGAAATTAACGCCACACCTCAATTACTGGCGCCAACAACTTGCCGACTTAGCGCCTTTATCAACCTTACCCACTGATCGAGTGAGACCTGTTGAGCAAACTTTTAAAGGGCGCACCCAACCTTTTCATTTGTCCGCAGAATTACTTCAAAGCGTGGAAGTTTTAAGTCGGGACCAGCAAGTTACGCCTTTTATGACTTTGTTAGCGGCATTTTCATTGTTGCTTGGTCGTTATGCGGGGCAGAACGATATCGCAATCGGCACACCTATTGCTAATCGCCGGCAACCAGAATGTGAGGATTTGGTCGGTGTGTTTGCTAACACGCTTGTGATGCGAAGTGACCTAAGTGACAATCCAACCTTTAGTGAATTTCTAGCAACGACAAAGACTATGGCTTTGCGAGCCTATGAACATCAAGATATGCCATTTGAGCTGTTAGTCGAGGCACTCAATCCAGAGCGAAGTTTAAGTTACTCCCCGTTGTTTCAAGTATTGTTTGCTTTGCAAGGAAGTTCGCTAACTAACTTATCGCTCGAGCAATTGGATGTGAATGCTTTGCAAGCTGAGTTGGAAGGACCTTTAGCGCACACGGTTTCTCTCTATGATTTATCATTTTTCTTAGAGCCAGCCACTGACGGTTTGTATGGCGTAGTGGAGTACAATAGTGACCTCTATGACGACTCTACGATACATCAATTTCTAATTCATTATATTAACTTGTTGCAAAGCCTTTGCAATGAACCACAGCAAAGTTTAATGGAAGCCCAATATCTAACCGTGAGCGATAAGCAACAGTTAATGAGCCGCAACTCAACTCGCATTCCAGAAATAGACAGCGTTGGTTTCCATGAGTTGTTTGAGGCGCAAGTCAAACAGACACCCGACTCCGTCGCCTTAGTGTTTGAAGGGCATCAACTAACCTATCAAAAGCTTAATCAAATCGCTAATCAATTAGCTCACTACCTGCGATCACAGGGCGTTCAGGCGGGACAATTAGTCGGATTATGCGTAGAACGCAATATTGATATGATGCTCGGTTTGTTGGCAATTTTAAAGGCAGGCGCGGCATATGTTCCTTTAGATCCGACTTACCCAACAACCCGCTTAACATATATGCTCGAAGACTCGGGTATAAGCTTAATTTTGACACAAAAACAGCTCAGCAAAACACTCCCATTTACACAGCAGCAAGTAATCTTTTTAGGAGAGACTCAATTATTTTATGATTACCCTGTCACTAACCCTTGTTATTCAGATTGTTCAGCGGAAGCGTTAGCCTATGTGATCTATACTTCAGGCTCTACTGGTCATCCCAAAGGCGTAATGTTAACCCACCGAAGTTTGACTAATTTTTTGAACGCAATGGTCAGTCGACCGGGTATCGATGAAAACAATTGTTTGTTAGCGGTAACATCAATATCTTTTGATATTCACACTTTAGAGTTGTATTTACCGTTGATTTCAGGGGCTCGTCTTATTTTGGCGAGCGATGAAACGGTAGTTTCTGGTGAGGCCATAGCGAGTAGTATCAGTCGCTATCAGGTAGATATGATGCAAGCAACGCCAGCGACTTGGCGAATGTTGATAGATTGCACATGGAAACCTCAAGGTGCGTTTAAAGCTTTGTGTGGTGGTGAAGCACTCAGTTATCAGTTGAAGGAACAAATACTAGCGAGTGGTGCAGATTGTTGGAACATGTATGGCCCAACAGAAACTTGCGTTTGGTCAGCGGTAAATCAAATGCAAGCAGGCGAGGCGGTAAGAATCGGCCGTCCAATTGGTAATACTGAATTTTATGTGCTGGATAGTAAACAACAATTAGTGGCGGATAAAGTAGCAGGGGAGTTGTATATTGGCGGTATTGGTTTGGCGAGAGGCTATTGGAAAAAGTCGCAACTTACGTCAGAAAAGTTTGTTACCAATCCATTCTCTGCAGAAACTTCACGTCGACTCTATCGTACCGGTGACTATGTTCGATATATGGAAAATGGTGAACTAGAGTTTTTAGGTAGAGGGGATGAGCAAGTTAAGGTTAGAGGGTTTCGGATAGAACTTGGCGAAATTGAATCCGTAATTAATTCACATGACCTAGTTTCTGATGTTGCGGTTTGCGTCCGTAAGATTAAACAAGATAATTCTTTGATTGCGTTTGTCGTGCTCACAGATAAGAAATCTAAGAGTGAGCTCGTCAAAGATATCAAACAGTATATTGTCCAGAAGTTGCCAAACTATATGTTACCCTCTCGATTTGTTGTTTTAACACAATTGCCAAAGACCGCAAATGGGAAAGTTGATAAAAACTCGCTAAGCTTAAATTTAGATATTGATATTCAACATCGAGAATTTATTGAACCTAAAAATGAGCTACAAAAAGGCCTGGTTATTATATGGTCAAAATTATTAGAAATTCCTAGAAACAAAATTAGCATTAAAGACGACTACTTTACAATTGGTGGTCATTCTTTGCTTGCAATGCAACTAGTAAATCGAATAAGAGAGGTTTTAGGATATGAGTTGAATCTAAAGTCAATATTTAATTATCCAGATATCGAATCTTTAAGCTCATTTTTAGAAAAAAGTGAAAGTACTAACAGCCGAACTGTGATTAAGCCGGCACATTTAACAAGTAATCTTCCTTTGTCTTATTCTCAGCAAAGGCTATGGTTTATTGATCAAGTAGAGCAGGGAAGTGTGCAATACAACATGACCGAATTGTACATACACAATGGTCCTCTTGACATAAAGCTGTTTGAGTTAGCTATCTTTAAGCTTATACAAAGACACGAAATTCTTAGAACGATATTTAAATCTGAGAAAGGGATTCCTTATCAATCTACACTAGAGCATTTCAAAACACCATTTGAATACATTGATCTCTCTAAACAATCATTTAGCAGTCAACAAAAGCTGACTCAACATGTAATTCACAAAGAAATATTTACAGCGTTTGATTTATCTAATGAGTTGTTGTTAAGAGTTAAACTACTAAGTTTTAGTGAAGACGATTTTTTAATTGTTTATGGAATTCACCATATTATTTGTGACGCATGGTCGGTTGATGTTATAAACCAAGAACTAAGCATCATTTATAAAGCACTCAAAAACAACCAAGAAATCCCATTAAAACCGTTGACCATACAGTATTGTGACTTCGCCTTTTGGCAAAAAAAACAACTAGACAGTAGAGTGGCAGAGGAGAAACTCAATTTCTGGAAACAAAAATTACTAGGTATACCTGATTTTCATTTACTACCTCTCGATAAAAAACGACCAGAAAGACAAATGTTTGATGCTTGTTTAGAAATACAACATATAGATCAGCGGTTGTTTCAAGATATTGAAGCATTATGCAAGAATTATAATGTAACTTTGTTCATGTTTTTAGAGACTGCGTTTGCCTTGTTAATAGCGAGGTATAGCAACCAGTCTGATATTGTTATTGGTTCTCCAGTTGCAGGCCGTGAATTACAAGAGCTTGAAGGTTTAATTGGCTTTTTTGTTAACTCGCTTGTTTTGCGAAATAAAATCACTGAAAAATCTACATTTAGCGAGTTGTTGCGCGAAAATAAAAAAATGATTGTCGATGCCTTTAACAATCAAAGTATTCCGTTTGATATGTTGGTCGAAGAGTTAAAGCCTCAGCGTGATCTTGCCTACAACCCGCTAATGCAAATAGTCTTTGCAGTTCAAAACAATAAACGTGTACCACTTGAACTTGATGGCCACAAATATGATGTAAGAAATAGGTATCAGCAAGAATATGATAGTAACTTTTCGGTTTTAAAAAACTTAAGCACTAGATTTGATTTAGAGTTGCACGTTTGCCACGACAAAAGTAACTTGGAAATACATTGGATATACAGTACCAATTTATTCAATCAAAAAACTATCAGCAAGCTTATTGGAAGCTTTTCTATACTCTTGAAAAACATCGCTTTAGATGTAAGGAAGCCGGCAAGCGAACAAAAATCTGTAAGCTTACTGGATATGTTAACAGACTCAGACAAAAAATATCTGTTGCAAAATAACTCAGTTAACTACAGCCTAATTGAGGGCGAACAATATTTAGATAAAGTCTTAAAGCGAATTTCAAGCTCACTTTATGAACAAAGTAAATCATTGGATTTAAAGGCGCATATTCTTGATAGTAATCTTAATTTAGCGCCGTATGGAGGGTTTGGTGATCTTTACTTTGAAGTTAATGTTAAAAACAACAGTATCATTCAAGAATTTAAAAATCTAGGGGTCAGTCATTGTAGAAATCCATTTTCTAATGACTTGTATAGCTATATTTGGGATGCAAAATGTATTGCTCAATGGGATGCTAACGGACGAATAATCATTGCTCATAGTGAACAGTTACGAATTGCAAAGATACATTCAAGAAATCTGCAAATTGCTAAAATGATTAAGTCTTATTCACCTGTTAAGAATGTCGGCATACTGCATGTCAACTCCGACGAAGTTAATCGTCTAGAATGTTATTTAGAAATTAAGGGTTCTCCAGTTTTAGAAAACCAACAGTTGGCTAAGTTTAGCAAGAACATATTAAGTTATTGTAAGGGACAATCAGAACTTAGACCGCTACCACATGTAGTGATTCCTTTGCCAGCAGTTGATTTAGGCAACACTGAAACTGGCGTTGGCATAGATGAAGTTACTCAAATTGTTTCTAAGAACTCAGAGGCAAGGTTGAGCTATATCAAGCGTTTTATGTCTTCTCATAAGGACATACAAAGTGTGAGTCTTACTAACTATGGTAAGAATAATAAATATTTGATAGCTCACATTCAACCTACCACTCAATATATTGAAAGGATTTCTACTCAGGCCATAAAAGAACACTTGCAACACTGGACAAACTTTTACGACGATACTTATTCTAAAAAGGACCGAGAGTTAGAGGCAACCCTAAATATAAGTGGTTGGAACAGTAGTTATACCGGTAAAGCAATTCCAGATAATCAAATGAAAGAGTGGATAGATAATACGGTTACAACAATTGCTTCACTAAAACCTATCTCTTTACTTGAAGTCGGCTGCGGTACTGGATTACTTCTTTACCGCTATGCAGCTTTTTGTGACTCTGTTGATGCTATCGATATTTCCAAAGTAGCACTAGAAGAAATTCAAGAGGAACTTGATAAGAAATCATGGGGTCACGTTAATTTACACCATGGTGACGCTTTGAGTGTCGAATTCGAGCATAATCAGTTTGACACTATTGTTATAAATTCGGTTGTTCCCTATTTGCCTAGTCTACATTATCTCGAGATGCTAATAGAAAAGTTGATTAAATATGTGATGCCTGGTGGTAAAATATTTATCGGCGATGTAAGGAATTTAGACTTACATACTGAGCATGTAATTGAGATAGAAAGAAGCCAGTTAAAGCAAAAAATATCTCTCAGAGATTTTAATAGACGGGTGAAGTGGCGAGTTCAACAAGAACAAGAGCTGCTTGTATCGCCAAGTTATTTTTCAGAATTAAAATTACGCCACCACGATGTCGACAATGTGTCAATTTTCTTAAAAAGAGGGAGTGGTGACAATGAGATGATACGTTTTCGGTATGATGCAATAATCTCGATTAGGCCAGAAATTCTAAGTGACAACCAATCAAATAATATTAAAAGCTTTTCTAACCTGTCTAGGAAACAGATTGAGAACATCATTTCTGCAAACGAATATAATACGTTTATAGTTAAGGGCGTTGTTAACCCAAGGGTTGACGAAAATATAAACTTGAAAGAACAGCTCGATCGAGGCGATCAAATTGACGTGCTTCCAAGCTCCTCGCCTGGGCATTTGAGCAAGGAAAAAAATACCGAAAACGAAGATATAGAAAAATTGTTTCAATACGCTGAAAAGCATAATTATAATGCTGTGGCGATATACTCTGAACTAGGAGTAGAGTTTATTGACTTAGTTTTCAGTCTTCAATCTATTGATGGGCTTAAGCTACCAGCTGGTATAGCTAAGTTATGTAATGCGAATTTTCCACAGATAAGTCGTCTTGAAAATGAATTATCAAATGAAATGGATAGTTACTTAAAGCAAGTATATCCGGCATCTGATTTACCTGACTTATATATAGCCATGCCTGAGTCAAATAATAGTGAACGCAATTTAACAAGCACTAATTTGTTGCCATATCCACCAGAGTCTACTCTAACTAAACATAAATATGTTGCGCCCAAAAACAAAATGGAAAAAAAGCTATGCGAGATCTGGCAGAGCTCTCTTGGTATTGAAAAAGTTGGTGTGTACGATAATTTCTTTGCGCTAGGTGGCCATTCGCTGTTAGCAACTAGGCTTGTAAGCCTAATTAGAGAAGCGTTTGAAATAGAATTGCCGATTAGAAGTCTATTTGAAGCTCCAACTATAGTGAGTTTATGTGAAGTGATAAGTTCAAGCGAAAAAGGAGCATTGTTACCGCAATTATTACCGCATAAGAAAAATATTAGAATCCCCCTTTCTTTTGCTCAACAGCGACTTTGGTTCATCCATCAAGTTGAAGAAACGAAAACTCAATACAATGTGCCGGGCAAATTTAAAGTAGTAGGAGACTTTGATTTGGCTGCATTTGAAAGTGCTATCAGAAGTTTAATAATTAGGCATAGAGTACTGCGTACTAAAATTTATGAAGAAAACGGAGCTCCCTATCAAAAAGTGGTTAAAGACTTTGATACACCAATTAGCATTTACGATCATTCGAAATTAGACGACAAAATAAAAAAGATCAAAATTGAGAGTCTCGCTAAAAACGAAGAAAACACGCCTTTTGACTTTGAAACGGACTTAATGATTAGGGTAGTCGTAGTAAAGTTAGGTATTAAAGAACATGTTGTTTTATATACGTTACATCATATTGCTCATGACGATTGGTCTATGGCTATCTTTAATAGAGAACTAGAGTTATTTTATAACGCATATGTTAATAACACTGAATGCAAGTTAGGCGCATTAGACGTCCATTATGCAGATTATGCTGTGTGGCAAAGAGAATGGCTTAAAGGAGATGTGTTATCGTCACAAGTAGAGTATTGGAAAAAACAATTAAAATCGGCGCCAACTGACTTCAGTATACCATTTGATAATGAAAGACCGAAAAAGCAAAGCTTTTTTGGTCGCTTAATTACCACAAAAATTAAAGCGTCATTAAATGACAAGATTGACATCGTTTGTAAAAAATATTCTGTAACACCGTTTATCTTTTTGCAAACTGTGTACGCAACATTACTGGCTAAATATACCGGTAAAAGTGATGTTGTTATGGGGTTAGCAATTGCCGGTAGACCTCATAAAGATTTAGAAAAAATGATAGGCTTCTTCGTAAATTCTTTAGTGCTCAGGAGCGATATTAATCAAGAAGATAGTTTTGATAGTGTCTTAGCAAAAAATCGAGAGACTATCGTTGAAGCTTATGCTCATCAATATATACCATTTGAGATGCTTGTAGAAAAAATCAACCCAGAACGAAAACCTGGGAGTAACGCATTATTTCAGTTGATGATAGTTCATGTAGCAAATCAGCAGTCGAATATAAATACTCAAGGTTCCAGTTGGCATCAATTAAAAGATTCAGAACAGACCAAGTATTCACTGAGAAGCGATTTGGATCTTTACGTAATGCCAGGAGACAATGAAGTTGTTTTAGAGTTTGTCTATAATCATTATTTATTCGAAAAAACAACGATAGCTAATATTGCAGATCAATATGTACAACTAATTGAAAATATTCTAATTAATCCTGGTGTCACTTTAAATGAACTTATGCTTGATAAAGCAACTGATCTTCGCTGTCAGTGGCAGTCTCAGGGATTTCAAGTTGATAGTCCAGAGCTATCTTATCATCAAGAAAGATTATGGTTTATTGATAGTTTCGAAAGAGACGTCTTATATAAAGGTGGGCCAAACTATCATAACATACCATTGATTCTTAAACTAAATGGTGAACTAGATACTAAAAAGCTTCGGCGAGCATTTAAATCCCTGCTGGAGAGTCACGATATATTTAGCACAAGAATACATGAAGGGTTAGATAAACCAATTATAAATACTGTTCCACATGACAAGATTGTATTAGACCAATTGGCACTGAGTTCGCATAAGGTAGACCTTGAATATTTAGTTAATTTATCAAAACAGAGTTTTGAGATTAATGGCGGGCCACTCTATCGTGCAAATTTATTCAGACTGGACAACAAAACAAGTTATTTGCTGCTAGTTATACATCATATGTTAGCAGACCGAACTTCAGTTGCGACACTTGCACGAAAGCTTGTTTCGGTCTATGAAAGTGATTCTTCGCTTGATGTTGAAGTGGGACTCGAAGAGAGTTACCAAAAACTTGCTATTCAGCAAAAGCAGGTTTTTGAGAAAAAGAAGCTGTATCAAAAGCACTTTGCTTATTGGCGCTCGAAGCTTACCAATAGTCTGAAAAAATTAGAGGTACCCCTTGACTTTGAAAGAAAAGCTGTACACGAATATATTGAAGGACGCTTTACTGGATATATAAACGACAACTTGAATCTCATGCTCGACGAGTTCTTGATGCGAAAAAAATCCAATAAGTTTGACTTCTTTCTTGCTGTATTTAAAGTATTGCTATTCCGTTACGCACAACATGAAGAAATCGTAGTAGGTATAAATGGACTGCAGGAGTATGAAGTCAATCCTGGCTTAGTCGGACCTTTCTCTAATTTGCTTGTAACTAGAGATTTTATAAAAGCAGATAAAAAATTTGTAGATATATTAAAAGACATTGAAAGAACTGTGTTGGAAGCCAAGTGTTACCAGGACATTCCGTTTGATCTTCTTGTCAAAAAGCTTTCTCCCTCAGTTGATATGAGCCGAACAGCATTATTTGATGTCTTGTTTCACTACGAAAGCATAGGTGATTACTTTAGCACTCACCAGAATACGGACTTGACCATAACGTTGGAAGAGACAAATCTTGGTTATGGGAAATACGATATAAATTTTTTAGTGCAGGAAAAGCTCGGCGGATACCACTTTGTGGTGGTTTTTAATAAGGATTTGTTTAAGGCGAGCACTATAGCTCGTATGTTTACTCACTGTCAAAATTTAGTTAAAGAGATTTTAGCTCAGCCTGAAAAAAGAATTGAAGAACTTCAATTGCTTGATCAACGAGATATCGATCAACAATTAAACGTTTTTAATCCACCTTACCTGCAAGAAACTAGCGATTTATGTATTCATGAGTTGTTTGAACAACAAGTGTTGAAAAGACCAGACTCCGTAGCGCTAGTTTTAGACAACGAAATACTAACATATAACGAGTTAAACGAACGTGCCAATAGGTTGGCTCATTTTATCTTAGCAAAAAATTTGAAGCCCGGTGAATTAGTTGGTATTTACCTTGAACGCTCTATAGAGATGATGATCTCAGTTTTAGCTATCCTCAAAGCTGGTGCCGCGTACCTCCCTATAGATACTAGTTATCCCGAAAAACGAGTTAGTTATATATTAATAGATTCAAAAGTGAAATTAATGTTGACTCAATCGAGTTTACCTAAGTTTGAAGATACTGAAGACTTAGAACCAGTTTATGTTGATGAACTAATGTCTAGATCAGCTGGCGAAGTTTTTGACGCTGAGTTTTCTTGCAAAAATATCTTAAGAAGCAGTATTGGCTTAGAGTCAGGTGATCTGGCTTACGTTATTTATACTTCAGGTTCTACAGGTAATCCAAAAGGGGTTTTAATTGAACACCGTAATGTTATAGCGTTATTTGAATCAACACGCTCAATGTTTAAATTTTCCGAAGATGATCAATGGACATTATTTCACTCTATTGCCTTTGATTTTTCTGTTTGGGAGATTTGGGGGGCATTATTTCACGGTGGAACGGTTCATATTATCTCTAAAGATAGCGCTCAAAACCCTGAATTGTTTTATGATTTATTGGCTTCTCGCAATATTACCATACTCAATCAAACACCAAGTGTATTCCATCGTATTATAGAGGTGGATGCTATTAAAAAAAGTAAGTTATCCTTACGAAAAATCATATTTGGTGGAGAAGCCCTGGATACTCAAAAGCTAGTGCCATGGTTTAAACGTCATGGCGATAAGAAACCTTCGTTAGTTAATATGTATGGAATAACAGAGACGACCGTACATGTTACCTACAAGGATTTGCAAAAAAGCGATGTCAACACTCGTTCTAATAGTGCAATTGGAAAACAGTTGCCGCATCTAAGGATATACTTACTAGATAAAAATTTAAGCTTGGTTCCTGATGGCGTTGTCGCCGAGATATATGTTGCTGGTGAGGGGCTTGCACGCTGCTATCTCAATCAACCAGAATTAACAAAAGAAAGATTTATTCATAATCCCTACGTGAAAACGGAGAGATTATATAAAACCGGAGACCTCGCTCGAAGATTGTCTGATGGTAATCTGGAGTTTGTGGGTAGGGCTGATGAGCAAGTTAAAATTCGAGGTTATAGGATAGAGCTAGGTGAGATTGAAGCTAAGATTAATTCTCATTCTGACGTAGTAGAATCGGTAGTTATCGTTTCAGACTCTAATATCGGCGAAAAAAGCCTAATAGCCTACGTAGTGTTAAATGACGGTCAAGAGTTTGATTATGCGACTAGATTAAGAAAGTATCTGCATGCTCATATCCCACAATATATGATACCAGATGCATTCATCAACATTGATAACTTACCCGTGACAGCTAATGGTAAAGTCAATAAAGACGCATTGCCGATAGCCGAACTAAGCAGTTATTCAGAAACAGGCTATTTACCACCTAATAGTGAAAATGAAAAGAAGATGGTTGCCTTGTGGTCAAAACACCTCAATTATCCAATCGAAAGATTAAGTTTAAATGCAAACTTCTTTGCACTTGGTGGACATTCTTTAGTCGCGACTCAGCTGATAAGTTCAATAAGAAACGAGTTTGAAGTTGATATACCGTTAAAAGTGTTATTCGAAGATCCTTTTTTATCATCTGTCGTTAACAAAATCGAGTCCAGCTTAGAAAAGACTACTCAACAAGAGAAAATTATTAAAACAGCTCCAAGTGACTATGCGGCTTTATCTGTAGAGCAAAAAAGAATGTGGTTTTTGCATAAATTCAGCAACTCGCGTATTGAATACAATATGCCTACGCGGCTACTGTTTAAAGGAGAAGTACAGCAAGACGCTTTGCTTTATGCATTCAATAATTTGGTCGCTCGCAACAAGATTCTTAGGACTGTATATCTCGAGCGTGAAGGTAACCCTTATCAGGTCATGCTAAATGACTTCCAGGTTGAGATTCCATTTGTCGACCTGAGCAGTCTGGAAACTGGTCAAAAGCAACAAGTGCTTGAAAGTCGGGTTCAGGAACATGCTCGAGAAAAATTTGACTTATCAAATGAACTAATGATTAAAGCTCTACTTATTAAGTTAGAAAGTGATGTTTATCTATTGCAATATCTTACACATCATATTGCAAGTGATGGATGGTCAGATAATTTAATTAAGCAACAGTTAGCAGCTTACTACAATGAATTCTTGACAGATATTAAAACATCAGAAGATGGTAGCTGCCTGCAATACTCAGATTTCGTAGCATGGCAAGAAAAGTTTCTATTAAAAGACAAAGTTCGAGAGCAAATTAAATATTGGAGAGCGCAATTAGCGGATTGCCCGATCGAACATGGATTGGCCTTGGATAAGAAGCGAGTAGCGGATGCTTCGTATTTAGGTAATTACTTACATAGTGAACTTGATAGTGGATTATCGAAGGCAGTTAAAGATTTTTGTGAGCAGAGAAAAATCACACTGTTTATGTTTTTAGAAACTATTTTGGCAGTATTGATCTCTCGCTATTCAAATGAACGGGACATTATGGTTGGTACGCCTATCGCCGGTCGAGAGCATGGAGATAGCAATTCGATAGTAGGGTTATTTGTTAATACTTTAGTTATTAGGAATCAGCTTGATTTAGATTCGAATTTTGAAGATATCTTGGAAAAGAATAAAAAAACGATTATTGATGCTTACACAAACCAAAATGTACCCTTTGATATGCTTGTTGACGAACTCGGTGTAAATCGTAATTTAAATTCTAACCCATTATTCCAAATAATGTTTGTGGTACAAAATAACATCGAGCGAGACGTTTATTTTGATGGTCTTAATTTAAGTGATAATGTAGATGGCTATCTGCCAAATGATGAGATAACCGCTCGATTTGATTTAGAAGTTCACGCAAAAGAGGAAGGTTCTAGATTAAATATCGATTGGATATACTGTAAAGACATATTTAACGCAGACAGTATTCTGAGGCTTCAAAAGAGTTATATTTATTTGATTAATAGTGTCATTAAGGCTGATCAGAAAAATAAGCTGGCTAATATTAAAGCTTCACATTTAGCGATCTTCGGAGAAAAAGAAAAAGAACGTATTGTAAGCTCAACTGTTGGCAAATTCGCACTTACAAATAACGCAAATCATCAACAATTAATAAGCCGGCCAAGTGGACTCGATAAAGCGATGGTGCTCGGAGCGAATAATCAAATAGTCCCTTTTGGTGGTATCGGTGAAATTTGCTATAGCGAGCGGGATGATATTGGAGAAGTTATTAAGTGTTTTTTGACTGAGAGTCATAAAAGCAAATATCTTCGCACTGGAGTTATCGCAAAGGTCTGCGGAAACGGTGACTTGACCTTTGCAAACCAAAATCAATCAGTATTGCGCGCTCAGATACAGTTTCATGTGAAGGCATTGAAATCCTTTCTTCTACGAGAGGTTCGTTTCATTACGGACTTGTTTATCACTTCGAGCTTGGTAAGCTCTCAAGTTGCTTCTGAATGTTACTTTGTTAATGATGATAGCTGTGATTTAAATAAAGACGAGCAGACGAAGCTAATCAGTCACGCTATAAGAAATGCGGACCATCTAATGTTTTTACCAACAAAATGGTTCTTAGTAAAAAACATTCCTTCTTTTCCAAATGGCTATATTGATTTAGTGAAGCTAAAGTCAAGTGTTAAAAGCAATGAATTAAAGAAATATAAAGCACCGACTAATGAAGTTGAAATCAAGATGCAAGAGATATGGCAAGAATATTTTAATATGAAAAATATCAGTGTTACTTCGAATTTTTTCAGTTTAGGCGGGAACTCGCTGATGGTTTCAAATATGACTTCTAAAATAGAATCAATCTTTAAGGTTGATGTCTCAATAAGGCTATTCTTTAGTAAACCAACGATTCAAGAGTTGTCAGAGTTTATAATCGCTCAGTTGGAGCTAAGAAATGCGGAAGAACTATTAAGCTCCTTTAAAAACGATAATAAAGAGTGTGTCGAGGAGGGGGTTATATAGCATGCAAGTTCATGAAATACTAAAGCTCTTATCAAAAAACGGTGTGTTCTTGTTTTTAGACGGAGTTAACTTAAAGTTTAAATGTACTATGGGTGCACTTGAGACTGACCAAAGGGAGCTTATTAAAAACAACAAGTCTGAAATCATAGAATACTTAAGGGAATATGAACTATCTAAAACTAGAATAACAAAAGTCGTGCCTATTAATCGAGAAAAGGATATCGATATATTTCCCTTGTCATTTACGCAACATCGATTCTGGTTGGCACATAAACTATCGAAAACTAAAAATGAGTTAAATATACCGGGGTTTCAAGAAATTAGGTCAAAAGTTGATTTGATGGAACTTGAAGATGTTTTAAGAAAACTGTTTACAAAACATGAAGTCCTTAGAACTAAATACGTTGAGTTAGAAGGAGTCCCGTATCAAAAGGTATTTAGCAATATTGAGATTCCACTGACGATTGAACGTCTTAACTCCAAAACTGATGAAATAGACTGGTGTCGAATATCAAGCTTGTTAAACAAAGAAAGAACAAAAGCATTCGACTTGAAGGTAGAGTTTCCTGTACGTTTTTTACTTATTCAACTAAATAAGAATCATTTTATATTTCATTATACGTTTCATCATATTGCCAGTGATGGCTATTCGCTAGGTATCTTTTACCGTGATTTTAGGCGTTTCTATGGTTTTGACGAGGTGAGCGATTTGTCTACTGCAACAAGTATCAATCAGTATGTAGACTATGCAGAATGGCAAAGAAAGTTTGTCGATTCAGACTCGGCAGTTCAACAGCTCGACTATTGGAGGTGCCAGCTCTCTAATGCACCTTTATATCATTCTCTTTCTATAATGGAACATACGGCAACTCAAGAAGTTAACCGCTGTTTAGTTTATAGAAATTGTGTTAGTGGGGAAGTCAGTAAAGAGTTGAAGAATTTTTGCGAGGCTAAAGGTGTTACGGTATTTATCTTTTTACATACTGTTTTGGTCGTTTTGCTTGCTCGTTATACCAATGAAACAGATCTACTCGTAGGGACTCCAGTAAGTGGTAGACATAGGGAGGGTACTCAAGATCTTATGGGGGTTTTCGTTAATTCCTTAGTTTTGCGCTCGGAGATAGATTTAAATTCGAGTTTTCTGGAGCTAATGAATGTCAACACGAAAACTATTTTAGAAGCTTTTGATAACCAAGATTTGCCCTTCGATAAACTAGTTCAAGAGCTAGCGCCCGATAGGAGACTAAACTCGCATCCTTTCTTTCAGATTATGTTTGCGGTACAAGAGAATCTCGACGAACAAATCTTTAATGCTGATAAACAGTTACAGCTAAGCGATGAATTAAAAAGTTTAGAAAGAGTAACCACAACCTTTTCTGAGTTTGATTTGAGTTTGCATGTTACGGTCAAGTCTAATAAGACTCAAGTCGAATGGGTTTATAATGAACGCTCGTTTGAAAGCGAATACATTAAAAGCTTGGCCGACTCGTTCCTTTGTATAATCAATTTTGTTGTAAGTGGAAAGAACGTTAAAAGTTTAAGTCAGCTGAAATTGGCGGAGCTGCCGGTGCTTAATGGTGCACAGAGGGAAAGTTTAACTCAAAGTTCGATTTCCAATCAATTTATAGGTGATGTTTTAGGAACCACTTCGGAAAAATGTTTTGATGCTCATAAGCAAGTAAAATATTATATACTGAGTCGCAGTTTACAGTTGCAGCCAGTGTGTGCTGCCGGTGAACTGTATATTGAAGCATCAGGGAATAACGAGTTTAATACTATAGGTAAAGCCGTTGTTATTGATGGAGTAGAAGGTGATTTACAAAAGACGCTCTTGAAGACAGGGATTTATGCTCGGAATGTAGGCGGCGTAATTAAGTTATTAAAAAATGATAAGGTTGTAAGTCGATATTCTATTCAACAGCAATGTGAACTAATTAATGCTCGTTTACAGGAATACGGTGATATTCAAGATTCTTTTGTTTATGTTCACAAAGCTGGTAGGTATAACTCATTATTGGTCGCATATATAGTAGGCAAAGCTAACTCTAGCGATAGATTAAAATTAAGGCGTGCTTTGCTAAAACATTTATTGAATAAATCTGAGCTTAGCTATCTGCCGAATCAATTTGTTTTCTGTGAAGCAATCAAAAGTAATAATGACCAAAAACCAGATATTAAGGCGTTACCAGTTATTAAACAGCTGGATTTTTCTGTTGATAAGGTTTCTCCTCGAAATCGTCTGGAACAAATCATTCATAAAATATGGTGTGACTTACTTAATAAAGAGTCAATCTGTGTTAATGATAATTTTTTCAATATCGGAGGTCATTCTCTTAATGCGACTCAATTAAATAATCTGGTAAGTAAAGAACTTCAGATAGAGTTGTCTTTGTCGGAGATTTTTGAAAATCCTACTATAGCTGGGATAGCCAAAGCCATAGACGATAGTAAAACATCTAGCAGTTTGCCTGTCACTATACCTGTAACTAAAAGGAATAATACAAAGCTTTCATATGCACAGCAACGCATTTGGTTTATCGATCGCTTAGGTAATGGTAGTAGTCAGTACAATATGCCGGGGCATATTTATATTGAAAAAGAACTAAACGTTGATGCTTTTCAAGCAACGTTATCACAGATTATTGATAGACATAGAGTGCTTAAAAGTATTTTTTCAGAAATAGAAGGCGAGCCATATCAGACTGTCGTTAAAAAACAAAATGTACCGCTAGCTGTATTAGATTATTCGAATCTAGAAAATATTCCAAAACATATTGATTCACTGATAGATGACGAAGCGAGTAAAAAATTTGATTTAACAAAAGAAATACCTATTCGAGTTATGGCGGTTAAGATTTCATCTGCTCGTTTTGCAGTTGTTTATACAATTCACCATATCGCATGCGATGGTTGGTCTCTAGAGATATTCCATAACGAATTAAAGGCTTTATATTTAATTAATATTACAAGTAAAGATGATGAGTTAGAGCCCTTACATCTACAGTATTCAGACTACGCTATGTGGCAAAAAAATTGGCTACAGGGCGATATATTAGACAAACAATTAGATTATTGGCGTCTTAAACTTAAAGGGCTTCCTTCTGTTCACAGCTTGCCGTTGGATTTTGAAAGGCCAAGCGTGCAGACGTATCAAGGAAAGCTGCTAAATAGTAGGCTAGATTCTCGAACATTATCAAGAGTCAAGAGTTTATGTAATCAGAAAGGTATTACATTATTTATATTCTTTCAATCAGTTTTCGCATTACTAATAAGTAAATTTAGTAATGAGTCCGACGTAGTTATAGGCACACCTGTATCAGGAAGGTTTCATAAAGACCTGGAACCGCTTATTGGTTATTTTGTCAACTCAGTTGTGTTAAGGAGCCGGCTTTCAAATGATAGTAGTTTTGCCGAGTTTTTAGATAATAATAAGAAAATGATTTTAGAAGCATTTTCTTACCAGCATTTACCTTTTGAGAAGCTAGTCGATGAAATTAGTCCGCAACGAGATTTGAGTTACAATGCCGTATTTCAAATTATGTTTAGTTATCATGGTTTTTTTAAAGAAAATGATGTGGGTAACGACATATCTAGCGAGAAAAACACTGAGTTTAAAAAACAAGCATTATCCAATATAACGATACGAACAGATCTAGAGTTGGTCGTAAGGGAGTTAATTGATTCTATAAATATATCATGGATAATTAACGAGTCTTTGTTTGAGGATTATTTCGTAATAAGCTTGTCTAAATATTTTAATGAATTAATTGACGAAATATTAAACTTGCATGAATGTGATCAGCTGTCTAAACCGATTAGGGACTTTTCCTTACTAGACGAAAAGAACAAAGTTGCAATACTAAACTTGACAAAGTCCAGAGCTAAGAATATCAGTAAGTCTTATCTCTTACACGAATTAGTAGAGAATCAAGCTCGTAAGACTCCTGATGCTATTGCGATCTGTCAAAATTATAATCTACAGTTAAGCTATCAAGAGCTTAACGCGAGAGCAAATTTTGTCGCGAAGTACTTGAGTCGATTAAAAGTAAGAAATGAAGAACTAATTGGCGTTCGCTATGAGTGTTCTATCAGTGCAGTAGTTGCAATATTAGGAGTGTTGAAAGCTGGCGCGGCCTATCTTCCACTGGACCCTACTTACCCCATTGACAGAGTTAGGGCTATTATCAAAGACTCTAATGTTCGCTTGTTGTTAGCTGAAGAAAGTGTCAAAGAATGTCAGGAATCTCTAAGTGCCGAGATAGTTTGCTTGAACTTGCACAGTCTAAATGAGAAATTTAGGAGTTTGGGTAACATTAACAAAGCTTGTCTGGCTGATAGTAATTCAAAGCAATCAAATGGCCAGTTAGCCTACGCGATCTACACCTCAGGTAGTACAGGAAAGCCAAAGGGAGTAACAATAGAACATAGGAGTATTGTTGAGTCCACATTGACTCGAATAGATTATTATAAGAACGCTGATCGATTCTTACTTCTATCATCCTTTGCATTCGACAGCTCGATTGCCGGTTTATTTTGGACCCTAACCACGGGGGGGACATTACTGACGGTAACTCAAGATACTAAGTTAAGACTTGATAAGTTAACTGAGTATATGCGCAGTAACTTCGTTGTTGAGTCATTATTGCTGCCTAATTTACTCGAAGAATTACTTTTAATTAACAAGCACACTCATAAAAACTTAAAAGCCAAAAGGCTTATTGTCGCTGGCGACACTTGTGATAAGAATTTACCAGCAAAAAGTAAAAAACTGTTTCCCGAAGCAGACTTTTTTAACGAATACGGACCTACGGAAGCCAGCGTCTGGAGTAGTGTTTATCGAGCAGTCGAATTAAATGACTCTAAGGGAAGCTTGTCTATAGGAGAAACAATTGAAAGCTTGTCTGCTTATGTGCTTGACGAAAATTTAAATCCGCTACCTATTGGCGTGATCGGGCAGTTGTATTTAAGTGGATATCAATTAGCAAGAGGCTACTACGAAAAAAGTGCTCTAACTTCTTCAAAATTTCTACCTTGCCCTTACTCGCAGAAAGCTGGTGAAAGAATGTATGCGACTGGCGACTTAGTTAGACTTGGGGGAGATGGAAAGCTCGATTTTATTGGACGGATCGATAATCAGATTAAGGTAAGAGGATTTAGAGTTGAATTGTCAGAAATTACTTATAACCTTCTATGCCATAATTCGATTGAACAGTGTGTAACAGTGTGTCGCAAGTCAAACCTTAATGAAAATGTGATTATCAGTTATATAACAAGCAGTGAATATGCGGAGTTTAGTAATGACAAGATTCAAGATGTTCTTAACGACTATCTCTCTCATAAATTACCTCAATACATGATCCCGGCTTATTTTGTATTGCTAGAACGTTTGCCCGTTAATCATAATGGAAAAATCGATCTAAAAAACCTACCTCAACCTGATATTACTGCGAATAAAAGTTATATCTTTGAAAGGCCAAAAAATGAGCTTGAACGAGAAATATTAAAAGTCTGGTCAAAACTACTAAAGCTTGAGGAGTCTCAGGTAAGCATTACTGCGGACTTCTTTTCTTTGGGTGGACATTCTTTGCTGACGACACGTCTTATCAGTCAGCTTAGAGAGCTTTTTGGTTTGGAACTTTCAGTGCAGAACATATTCCAAAACCCAACAATAAAGAAGATAGCAACAATTATTGAGCTTGAACAAAATAAATTGCAACTAAAACAGAAACAAGAAGAAAGTGACAATAATCTTGCCAATCAAAATCAATTAGAGGAAGGAGTCTTTTAATGACTGCTGTAGACGTGATCAATACATTGGTCGACAATGAGATATTTGTATATCTCGAAAATGGTCAATTAAAATACAGGGCTGAGGTTGGAAGAGTTACGCCCGAAATTAAGGAATTGGTCAAAAGCAATAAACAAGAGATTATTAACTACTTATCAGAAGTTGGTGTTGAAGCTGACGAAGAAAATCAAAATACACCTAGGCTTAGGGTTTATCCTAAAAAGCATCATGTAAGGTTATCATACGCTCAGCAGGGCATTTGGTTTGTTGACAAGCTTGGTGGAGGGAGTATCCAATTCAACATTCCTGGCCATTATTATATTAACCAAAGAGTCAATACAACGGCATTTAAGAAAGCACTAGAGGGGTTAATTAATCGCCATCAAATACTTAAAAGTTGCTATTGCGAAAAGGATGGCGAAGCCTTTCAATCAGTACAAGATGATTTTCAATTACCGCTATCCTTAATTGACCTGTCGCACTATGAAATCCAATTGAGAGACAACAAATTAGAAGAGATTATCGCTAATGAAGCGATTATTCCCTTTGATTTAAGCAATGATTTACCTCTGCGTGTTTCTCTAGTCAAAATTACCGAAGAAGAGAATTTAGTACTTTATACGATCCATCATATTGCAAGCGATGGCTGGTCTTTAGAGATTTTTCGCAGTGAATTAGAGCAGCTTTATGCATTATTTAGTCAAGGACTAGAAAACTCGTTAATGCCCTTAACTATACAGTATCTCGATTATGCACAATGGCAACGTGAGTGGTTGCAAGGTCCAAGGTTGTCAAAGCAGCTACAGTATTGGCAGAAACAGCTTAGTGGAATTCCTCAGTTACACGGCATACCGCTCGACAAATCTAGGCCTAATGTTCAGAGCTTCAAAGGCAACGTATTTGAGAGCTTGCTCGAACAAAAAACCACTCATCAAATATTGCGTTTGTGTCAAAACGAAGGTGTTACGGTTTTCATGTTTTTGCAAACGGTATTAGCGATTCTTATTAGTAAATATAGTGCGGAGAAAGATGTTGTTATTGGCACACCGGTCTCAGGCAGGCACCATAGTCAATTAGAAGATCTTATTGGTTTTTTTATTAATTCTGTCGCATTGAGAAATAACCTTTCAGATGATTTAAGCGTTTCTGACTTGTTGCAGAATAACAAACAAATGATTTTAGATGGTTTTGCTAATCAATATCTCCCATTTGAAATGGTTGTCGATGAACTTAGCCCGCAAAGAGATTTAAGTTATAGTCCTATATTTCAAATCGTATTTTCTGTTCAGAAAAAAGACAGTCTAGAGCAAGTAGTTGATACATATTTAAGCAGTAAGAGTGAAACTCCCGATAGCAAATCAATTACCACTAGAGTTGACTTAGAAGTTCAAGTGATTTATGACGATAATTACGTGTATCTAAATTGGATGTTTAATAATTCGTTGTTTGATCTATCAACAATTTCAAAAATGTCGAGTTACTTTAACCAGCTAATACAAGCGTTATTATTGATTGATGGAACAAGTAATAATTCACTATCTAATGTAAAAGTTAGTGAAATATCTTTATCCAACAAGAAATCCAGAAGACCAAAAAAAATAATAGAGAAAAATACTGCGCTAGCCGATAAGTCGATTGCTTTGATGCATAAGCTATTTGAGAATAAAGCTTCAGAAATACCAAATGTCACTGCACTAGTTGGTAATAGCGGTGAAATGACATTTAAGCAGTTAAATAATAAAGTAAACCAAATGGCGCATTGGTTGGACCAAAAAGGTATTGGAGTCTATTCAAGAGTTGCGCTATTGGTTAACAATTCTAGTGAATTGTTAGTTAGCATATTGGCTCTATCAAAAGTTGGGGCCTCATTTGTACCTTTGGATATTGGCTTTTCGATAGGTCGAATTGATTCAATTTTAAATGATTGCAGCGCGGAAATGGTGATTTTAAATCATCAGTATCGTTCAATGGTTAAACATAAAGCTAAAGTATCGATTGATGAACCAAATATTCAAAA
Organism: Aliikangiella marina; assembly: GCF_007004765.1. Classification (GTDB taxonomy): domain Bacteria; phylum Pseudomonadota; class Gammaproteobacteria; order Enterobacterales; family Kangiellaceae; genus Aliikangiella; species Aliikangiella marina. The sequence continues at coordinate 1,217,738 of NZ_VIKR01000001.1, read as the reverse complement.
AGAATTAAGTGAGCTCTCAACGACTAACTTTTCAGTAAGCGAAACTATTAACTTCGAAAAGTTGCCAGCCTATATTATTTATACTTCTGGTTCAACGGGGCAACCTAAAGGTGTCGTTGTTTCCCACGAGAACCTTTCAAATTATATTGCTCATGGAAGAAGCTATCTCAAACAGAATATCAATGCAGCAGTGGTTAGTAGTCCGATTACCTTTGATGCAACTATATGTTCTTTGTTAGTTCCAATTTTGCATGGAGTTAGGGTTGAGTTATTGCCGTTAAATGATGACCTTGTTGAACACCTACTCGATTTTATAATGGATGAGGATGAAAATTATTTATTTAAAATTACACCGGCACATCTAAAGCTATTAATTGCGAGTGGAAGGATTGCTGATGATATTGCAGCTAAGCATGTGTTTGTTGTAGGCGGCGAATCGCTGTCGCTAAAAGTTAGCAAAGAGTTTTTAAACTATTTTCCAAATGCTTGTTTAGTCAATGAATACGGTCCAACGGAAGCCACAGTAGGTTGTAGTACCTTTTCTATCAACTTGAATGAGATTGAGGCGTTAAAAAGGCCGACTTTACCGATAGGTTTGCCAATCAAAAATACTAATCTATATGTTCTGGATGAAAACGATAATATTCAGGATGAAGGTTTAGTTGGTGAACTCTACATTTCTGGTAGCGGCGTTTCACTCGGTTATTTAGATAATCCTCGCTTAACGGCTGAGAAATTCCGTCCTGACCCGTTTACCCAAATTCCTGGTTCTAGAATGTATCAGAGTGGAGACTTAGTTAAGCGGCTAAATAATGAGTTATTAGAATTCTTGAAGCGAATGGATTCGCAAATCAAACTAAGAGGGTATAGATTAGAGATAAGCGACATAGAGTCTAACTTAACAACATTAGAATATGTTGAAGACGCAAGAGTTTGCTTAAGTGATTCTAAAGAGCCAGTTTTACAAGCATTTATTCAGCTTAATGGGCAAGAAATAGGCGGGACTGTTTATTCTTCTAACTCTTATTCTAATCTCGAATTTTCGAGAATCATTGGTAAAGCATTAAGTCAAAAAATACCTAATTATATGCTACCGTCTCAATACTATTTTGTAAAAAGTATCCCATTAACTTCGCACGGCAAAGTTGATTATAAAAAACTGGTTAAAATAGTAACTATCGACAAAATCGACCAATCGAGTACGCCCCGTAATCCCGAAGAAGAAATACTCTATGAAATATGGTCAGAACTTTTAAGTCATAATAATTTTGGCATTTTTGACAACTTTTTTAATGTTGGAGGGCACTCGATACTAGCGACACGACTAATTAGTAAAATTAGAAATCATTATAATGTTGAACTCCAGTTATCTGAGCTTTTTAACGCGCCGACAATTGAGAAGCTTGTTATAGCTATAAAAGAACAATCTACTGATAGGTATTGCCCACCAATAGTTCAAATAGATAGGAGTGGCCCATTAGCTTTATCTTTTGCTCAAAAACGCCTTTGGTTTTTAGATAGGCTAAGTGAAGGGAGCGCTCATTACAATATTCCAGAAAGAATTGTTTTAAAAGGCAAATTTAATCAGAGTGCGTTTGAAGAAGGCATAAAACTTTTAGGGGCGAAGCATGAGGTGCTTCGAACAAGATATATCTCAAACTCAGGAGAGCCACTCGCGGTAATTGACCCAGAAATAAATGTCAGTCTAAAAGTTGTTAATTTGGGAGGTCTTAATAAAACAACAATTTTAGAAAAACTTGATAAAGACCTAGAAACTCAGATTAACGTTCCATTTACTTTGTCGAGTGAACACTTGTTACGAGTTACCGTATACACAACTGATGAATCTTGGCAAATTGTGCAAGTGATAACTCATCACATTGCTAGTGATGGGATCTCACAGCAAATCATAAAAAGAGACCTAATCGATCATTATGAGAATATAAAAAATGCAAAAAAAGTTTTAAATAAAACTCTTGAAATTCAATACGTTGATTACGCAGCCTGGCATGGCCAATGGTTAAACGGAATTGAGCTGCAAACTCAGCTGGATTATTGGCTAAATCAGCTTGACAACTTGCCTACAGTACATAGTTTACCTCTGGATTTTCCGAGACCCATACAGCAACAATTTTCAGGCGGTTGCGTTAGCGCTAAGCTCGACGGTAATCTAATTCATAAGATTCGTTCAGTGTGTCGCGAGCAAGATGTGACTCTGTTTATTTTTATGCAAACTATATTCGCGTTACTCTTATCTAAGTATTCCAATCAGGAAGATATCGCTGTTGGTATAGCAACAAGTGGAAGAAGTCATACATCACTCGAAGAAGTAGTTGGTTTGTTTATTAACACTATAATTATTCGTACAAACTTTGCTGGTGACCCAAGCTTTATTGACTTACTTAAAGTAAATAAAGGAAATATCATAAATGCATTTGAAAATCAAAACATTCCTTTTGAAATGTTGGTTGAACAGCTCAGTCCGAATAGAAACTTAAGTCACAACCCTCTATTCCAAATTATGTTTGCAGTACATGAAAATAATTCGGTAGACATAGACCCGCTAGCGGCGATAGGGTTAGTTGACACCGATAAGAAACCGTCTACTGAGCTTTCTAATTCCACGATACGCACAGACCTTCAAGTTCATGTTAATGATTTTGGAGATAGTTTCAATATAATGTGGAATTTTAACAAAGCGCTATTCAAACCCGAAACGATTGTGGAACTGGCTGAAAGCTATCATTGTTTAGTAGAGTCCATCATAGATCTATTAACGCTTGAATCTAAGATAGACAGTGATAAAAGTCTAAATATTAGTCAAATTAATGATTTGAGTCGACGTCAAAGGAAACTGCTATTAAATCGAAAAGGAAAAAAGGCCACTATACAGGATAGCAAAAAATTACATGAGCTCTTTGAGTTACAGACAACTAAAACGCCGGATTTACCAGCAATTGTAAGTGACTGTGATACGCTGAGTTATGCTGAATTAAATAAACAATCTAATCAGTTAGCGAGATACTTATTACAAAAAGGCGTATCTAGCGGTGAAACTGTTGCTCTTTATTTTGAGAATTCTATTGAAATGTTTATTGGCATGCTCGCAATTTTGAAGTTAGGAGCCGCTTATTTACCTATTGATACTAAGTTACCTGAGAATCGAATCAATTGGATTCTTAAAGATAGCTGCGTCAATGTTTTGCTTAGTAATCAAGAACTAATTTCATTTTTAACGCTTGATAAAGTTAAAGCAATTCCTTTAGATGAATCTTATCGAAATATATTCCTTAGAAACATTGAAGATAGTAACGATATCTTCGAGTTAGATAATAACGAGGCTCGACTCGCATATGTGATATACACTTCGGGTACTACGGGAGCTCCAAAAGGAGTGAAGGTATCACATGCTGCAGTAATGGCGTATTTAAATTTCGCGTCCGAAAGCTACTATCAAGAACATCTAAGTGGTTCATTGTTGTTGACTAGTTATCATGTTGATATGTCAGTTCCCGGCATGTTTTTACCTTTACTAAAAGGTGATTTTGTGCGACTTAGTAGTAATATTAGCGACTTAGTGAGTGCTTCAAAGTTGTTAACTGATGCGTCTAAAAATTATCTTGTTCGAGTAACACCAACGCATTTGTCAAGCATTGTTCAAAACACTCAAATTCACGAGCAACAGCACGCTTTTGTAATTGGTGGTGAGTCATTAAGAACTGATTTGATCACGGTTTTAGCCAAAAGCTTTCCAAACTCTTCGTTTTTTAATCACTATGGACCAACAGAAGCGGTTGTAGGATCGACGATTAGTCATATAGAGCTTCCGCTTGACTCTGACACGACAACTATATCAATTGGCAAACCTACGGATAATACCGAAGTCTATATTCTGAATTCTAATTATCAATTGCAGATACCAGGAGGAATAGGTGAAATAGCGATCGGTGGTGAAAGTTTGTCAGACGGTTATGTTAATAATCCTGAACTTAATAATAAGCGTTTTATTGAAAATCAGTTTACAGATGGCTCTAATCGAAGACTTTATTTAACGGGAGATTATGCTAGGTGGTTAAATGATGGAAATCTTGAGTTTATTGGAAGGTTAGATGAACAAATTAAGTTTCATGGTTTCAGAATTGATAGTAATGAAGTAGAAGCATACCTAGATAGGCTAAATGGCGTTGTTATGAGTTGTTTGAACCTTAGCGAGTCAAATAGCGGAAATCTATACTTAGTAGCTTACCTGAAAATAGACAGAGCATTTAGTGCAGTTGATGAATTGGAGCTTAGGCAGTTAAAAGGTAAGTATATTAAAGAGGCTCGGCAACAACTTGCGGTATATCTTCCAGAGTATATGATTCCTAATGTTTTTGTTTTTATGGATGATTTTCCTGTAACAAATAGTGGGAAAATAGATAAGAAAAATCTACCAGTGCCTGAGCAAGAAGATCTACAGTTAGAAGAATATGTCGCTCCAATTTCGGAAACTCAAGTAAAATTAGCAGAGTTATGGCAGAAGGTTTTAGGCCTAGAGCGAGTCGGGATTAAAGACAATTTCTTTTCGCTAGGAGGTCACTCTTTACTGGCTACTAAGCTTGTTAACGAAATTTACGAGTCATTCTTGGTTGACATACCTCTGAAATCAATTTTTGAGTATCCCACTGTCGATGAATTATCCAATATTATTGACTCATTCATATTTCAAGAAAATGACGTAGACATAGAGCCAGTCGAGGAGTTTGTTCTATGAGTATAGCATCACTACTAGGCCAATGTGCTCAGGCTGGCATTCGTTTGTCGGTCGTTGATGGAAAATTAAAAATCTCTTCAATAAAAGATAAAGTCTCTAAAGATATTCTGGAGCAGTTGAAACAAAATAAGTTGCGTATTATTGAGCATTTAGAAGCGTCAAGCGGGTATGCAAGCCAGTGGTATAGTCAATTGGAACCACAAGCTGAACAAGAAAATTATCCGCTGTCATATGCTCAGCAAAGGTTATGGTTTATTGATGAATTGGATTCAAAAAGTAATCAGTTTAATTCAATAAGTACCTTTTATATAGATGACACTATAAGCGAAGTCGAGTTTAGTAAAATTATAAAGCAGTTAATTAATAAACATCAGGTTTTAAGAACTAACATTATTCAAGTTGATGGCGTACCACGCCAAGTAGTAAGAAAGGATTTTAATGTAAACTATAGTTATTACGATTATAGTAACCTGAAGCAAAGTGAAATTGACTTAGAAGTTAAAAAGCACGTGGCAAATGAGCGTCAAAGAATATTTGATTTAAGTCATGATCTAATGGTGCGATTTTATCTTATAAGAACCTCTGGCGATAAGAGCTTAATAATTTATAATATCCATCATATCGCGTCTGATGCTCGTTCAAAAGAAATCCTAGAAACAGAACTTAGAATAGGTTTTAAGCAAGGCAGTATAAGTCCGTTGGGCAATAGTGCAGTTCATTATAAAGATTTTTCTAAGGTGCAAAGGGATTTTTTTAGCAATAGAAAATTTAATGCACAATTAGATTACTGGAAGCATCAGCTTGCTGATGCTCCCGAGACGCATGCGATTCCACTTGACCAAAGCAGACCGTTAAAACTCAGCTATCACGGACTTGGATGCACTTTAACTTTACCTTCGAATACAGTTGCTAAACTCTCAAGGTTATGCGAAAAGCATAACGTGACGATGTATATGCTCATGTATAGCCTGTTTTGCTTGCTCGTAAACCGCTTTAGCGGAGATAGAGATATCATGATAGGCACTCCGACGAGCGCAAGAAACCATGACAAACTCCAAGAAATTATTGGCTTTTTTATTAATCTTGTTGTTTTGCGTTGTCAATTGCCCGAAAAATTAAACAACTTTACTTTTATCGACTTATTAACAAATAATAAAAATATAATTTTAGACGCATTTGATAACAGTGATCTCCCATATGAAAGACTAGTTGAAGAGTTAAATCCAAAAAGAAATACCAACTATAATCCATTATATCAGATACAGTTTAGTATGCAGAATAGCGATAATGTTTCGCTATCTAGCCAACGCTCGCTGTCTGAAAACAATGCTGAGTCGATAAAACTTGAAGAAACTAATTCTCAGTTAGATATTGAGCTACATGTCATTAATTCTAAAGATGGTATTAGATTAGATTGGGTTTTTGATAGTCAGATATTTGATACTGAATCTTGTTCCAACTTGGTTTTACACTTTGATGAGCTAATAACTCAGATAGTTGATCTTGCTGAAGAAGACAAGATTCATGTCACACCTATAAGTCGAATAAAGAAAGTAACTACAGCAGAAGAAAAATTAATTGTAAGTCAATGGAATTCGACAAACAAAGAGCTTTCAGGTGCTGCTTGTTTACATGAGTCGTTTAGTAACTGTTCTGCACTTAACCCAGAAAGCATTGCTCTGTCATGCCTTTGCGAACAAATAAGTTATTATGAATTGAATCGAAGAACCGAATACTTAGCAAAGCGACTGGTAAATCTCGGCATAAAACGAGAGTCGGTTGTCGCCGTTATGCTTGATCGCAGTATTGATTTAGTTATTGCGATGTATGCAGTGATGAAAGCTGGGGGAGTTTATTTGCCAATCGATCCGAATCTTCCTAACAATCGGATTGATTATATATTAAGCGATGCGAAAGTCGAACATATTCTGGCTCATTCTAAGTATGCAAATGATCAATTCATCCAAAAAACTATACTTGTTGACAAAATTAGCTTTAAAGAGAAAGGGATAAGCAGGATAAGTCTGGAGACTGTGATGGCGGAAGATCTAGCCTATATCATTTATACTTCTGGTTCGACCGGCGAACCAAAAGGAGTCATGGTAGAACACAAAGCAATAGTAAATAGAATTAACTGGATGCAAGAGCGTTATCAATTAGTATCAAATGATATCGTTCTACAAAAAACACCCTTTAACTTTGATGTTTCAATGTGGGAATTAACTTGGCCAATTTTCCAGGGTGCTAGAATGGAAATTGCACCGCATGACAGCCATAAAGATCCCGAATACATATCTAAATTAATTCAAACACGCTGTGTTACTCATATACACTTTGTACCCTCGATGTTCCGCGAAATACTCTCAGAGAAATTGTGGAGAGGTTGCCATAGCTTGAAAAAGGTTTTTTGTAGTGGTGAAGAGCTACCGCCTGACTTGACTAAGACGCATTTTAACTTGAACAATGCAGAACTTCATAACTTGTACGGACCTACAGAAGCTGCAGTTGATGTTAGTGCTTTTGAGTGTAAATTTGAGACAATTAGTAAAAGTATTCCTATTGGTAAACCTATCCAAAATATTAAGCTGTATATTTTAGATAGCGACTTAAATATGCTCCCCCCTGGTGCAGTGGGCGAGTTGTTTATTAGTGGCGTAGGTCTCGCACGAGGCTACGTTAATAACGAAGGATTGACGCAAGAAAAATTTATAAGCAACCCGTTCGCAGTAGAAGGGCATAAGCGTTTATATAAAACTGGAGATTTAGCGAGATGGAAGGCTGATGGCTCGGTTGAGTATATTGGCAGAAATGATGATCAAGTAAAATTACGTGGCTTAAGGATCGAGCTGACTGAAATAAAGTCAATCATTGAAAAGCATCAATTAGTTAAATCGAGTGTGGTTTTATTACAAAAGACATCAGATTATGAGCATCAGCTTATAGCATATGTCGTACCGTCTAAAAATAAAATCGCGGACGATGATTTTTCGATTTCGATACAAAAATATTTAGCACGCCAGTTGCCAGAATATATGATACCAAGCGCTATTATTCAATTGGAAGAGGTTCCATTGACTACCAGTGGAAAAATCGATAAGAAAAAGTTACCTAAACCTAAAGCCATAGATTTTGGTGAGAAAGATTATGTCGCACCAGTAAATAGTATAGAGGAAAAACTTGTAAAAGCCTGGTCTGGCTTATTAAATATTGCGCCTGAAGAGATAAGTGTTCAAGCTAATTTCTTTAATCTTGGCGGACATTCATTACTTGCAACACGGCTAATAAGTTATATTAGAGATGAGTTTAAAGTAGAAATTAGTCTTCGTGAACTTTTTGCTAGCTCAACCATTCATGCAATTTCGTCCCTAATTCAAAATTCTGAGTGTAGGGTCATTATGCCTCCCATGCGTCACTTTGATGCTAAGAAGGCTGTTTTACTATCATATTCTCAACAGAGATTGTGGTTCTTAGATAAGCTTGGAGAAGGTAGCTTAGAATATAATATGCAAGGCTATGCTTACTTCAAAGCAGAATTTAAACTTGAGGCCTTTAAGAAAGCACTGAATGACATCATATACCGACATAATATTTTATGTACAAACTATGAAGGACGTCGAGATTCAACCATTCAGGTAGTTAAACACGACTTTGAATTGCCACTAGAATATTATGATATAAGTCATATTGATAAAGATTCACAATTAAATCAAATAAAACATCATGCTAGTCAAGAGGCCAGTACAGCATTTGATTTAAGTAGTGATTTGATGGTTAGAGTCCGAGTTCTTAAATTAAATGATGAACTGCATCTAGTCTTATATACTTTGCACCATATCGCTGCTGATGGTTGGTCAAGAGGCATATTCGAAAATGAACTTCATGCGCTATATGATGCATATCGACAAGACCTTCCTAATCCGCTTTCAGCGTTAAAATACTCCTATGCGGACTATTCAATGTGGCAGAGAGATTGGTTAAGTAGCGATTTACTCGATTCTCAATTAAGTTATTGGAATCAACAACTAGACGGAATTCCAGCACAGCATAACTTTCCTTTAGACCGACCTAGACCAAACCATAAAACGCATCACGGTAGAGTTTGGATCAGTAGAGTAAGTAACATCCAGCTGGAGGCCATAAAAAAACTTTGCCATGAAAAAGGTCTTACTTTATTCATGTTTTTACAAACAATCTATGCCTTGGTGATTGCCCAATATAGTGGGAGAACTGACGTAGTTATAGGTTCTCCAATTGCCGGTCGAAATCATCGAGACATAGAAGGATTAATTGGTTTTTTTGTTAATTCCTTGGTAATACGTACTCGATTTAAAAAAGAACAGTCTCTTTTGGAGATTTTCGAGGTGAACAAGTCTGTAATTTTAGAAGCATTTGAGAACCAAGATGTCCCTTTTGAGATGTTAGTTGAGAAGATTAGGCCTGAGAGAAATTTGAATTTTAATCCAATATATCAAATTGTCTTTGCAATGCAGAACAATGAAAAAGGCGAGTTTTCTGAAAGTGCTCAACGTATCGAGTTGTTTGACGATAATGATACTCAAGCTGTTGCAACTAGCGTAAGGTACGACTTAGCACTTCATGCAAACGAGCTATCAGAGGGGTTGGAGTTTCGCTGGTTATACAATCATTCTATTCTTGACGACAATTCGATTAAGCGACTCTCGGCCTGTTATGAGACAGTTTTAAGTGACATTCTTGAGAAGTATCAAAAATCAGACTTAAGGCAAAATTATCACCAACTAAATTTTGTAAGTGATGAACAGGTTAAGTGGCAGCTTGATAATAGTAAAGGTAGATCTAAAACAGAAAAATCAGTATTAGACCTTATCTCTGAACAAGTATCAAAATCGCCTAATCAAGTTGCATTGTCTTTCAATGGGAGAGAACTAAGTTTTGATAAATTAGATAGATTATCAAATCAATATGCACGCTACTTTATGGCTCAAGGAATAGGGTTGGGAACTGTTGTAGCGCTAAATCTTAGTCGCTCTATCGAACTGATAGTTTCTATTCTTGGTATCTTGAAGTCTGGCGCGTGTTATGTTCCATTAGATTCAAGCCATCCTCAAGAAAGAAATTCATTTATCGTCAAGGATAGCAATGCTAGTTTTGTTATAGGAGTGAATGACTTAGCCGAAAATATTGAAGTTAGACATATCGATCTTAATGACGAAATCGTTTCTGAGCTCATTGATACTCAACTAGACAGTCTCCCTTTAAAACATGGTAAATCAATTTCATTGTTAGATATAGCTTATTTAATCTATACCTCAGGTACGACAGGAAAGCCAAAAGGTGTCGTTGTAACGCATAAAAATTTAAGTAACTATTTAAGTTCATTAAAACCTAGGTTAAACAATCACCTTAGTGGCGCAATTTTGAGTTCGAATCTAGTTTTTGACGCTACAGCAAGTGCTGTATTTCTACCCTTAATTAGCGGGCTAGAAATAGAAATTATTGCGGACTCTAACTCAATGCTAGAAATATTGACCGATTACTTAATGGATGATAGCGATAACTATTTATTTAAGTTAACGCCTTCCCATATAAAAGCAATTGATACTTCTGAATATTCAATCAATAAACGCTCAAAACATTTACTACTAGTCGGTGGAGAACAGCTGACTAAAGAAACTGTTAACAAAGTCACAAAGATATTGCCCAACGCTGAGATTATCAATCAGTATGGTCCTAGTGAAGCGACAATCGGTAGTAGCATTTATTTATTCTCAAAAGATAAAATGGCAGCTTATGGTTGTCAAAATAACCTTTCAATTGGTGCGCCGATTAATAATTGTCAATTTTATGTTTTAGACAATGAATTAAATCTACTACCTTTAGGACAGGTAGGTGAGCTTTATATATCTGGCGATGGTTTAGCTAACGGGTATATAAACCACCCAATTTTAACGGCCAAATCTTTTATTCCAAATAAATTTAGCAAAACGCCTGGAGAACGATTGTATCGAACTGGAGATTTGGTTAGGTATTTAAGTGGCGGTCAATTAGAATTTGTTTGTCGTAGGGATAAACAAATTAAATTCAGAGGGTTTAGGATTGAGTTAGAAGAAATTGAGTCAGCAATAAATAGAAGTAAATCGATTAAAAGTAGTATTGTCAATTTAATAGACAATAATGACACTAATCGGTTGGTAGCCTATGTGTGTCCATCAAAATCTTATTTGTTATCAGCGTCTGAAAAGCACAATGCAGAGCATGTCAATCAATGGACGGAAATATATGACGATAAATATGGGAATAAGGCGAATCGAGACAGTTTCGTAGAAGATAACTTTTTTGGTTGGAATTCCAGCTATACAGGAAAGCCTATTCCGTTAAAAGAAATGCAGACTTGGCGTGATGAAGTTGTTGAACGGATTATATCCTTAAAGCCAAAAAAGTTACTTGAAGTTGGTGTTGGTGGAGGGTTGTTGTTGTTTCAATATGCCGAACACTGTCAAAGCATTCACGCTACAGATATATCGAGTGTCGCACTAGGTTCTATTAAGAGTGAGTTAGTTCGCAGGCAGTGGGAGCATGTTAAGCTGGAGCAAGCAGACGCGTTAGGTATACTTAACTATAAAGACGAGTCTTTTGATACAATTGTTATCAATTCCGTTGCACAGTACTTTCCAAATCAACTCTATTTTGAACAGTTTCTAGATGCCGCTTTAAAATGCTTAAAACCTGGCGGTAAACTATTTCTTGGCGATATTCGGAATCTAGATCTTCATAAGTCGCATTTGGTTGCAATAGAGAAAAGTCAATTGGTACAGCCCGTTCGTGTGAGCCAATTTAGTAATGACATACATCGGCGTATGCAACAAGAACCTGAGCTCTTAATAAGTCCTAGCTACTTCGGGCAATTAAGTTCATTAAAATCGTCGGTTGCTCAAACGGATATACTAGTAAAAAATTCTCGATATAATAATGAGATGTCTAATTATCGTTATGATGTCGTTATCACACGTGAACAACTTAATACAATAAATACGCCTGCCACCGAGTTACCTTGGTTTAAGTATGGCAGTAAGGCAAGCATGGAAGCCCTACTTAAATCGAAAAAATACCAACAGTTTGGATTATCAGAGGTACCGAATGTTAGGGTTCAATCTAACTTAGCTATCAGTGAAGGTTTGCCTGAGTGGTCCGCAAATAAATTAGTTCATCCCAACGAGGAACCGGATAAAGACGTTAATCTTAAAAACTCAGTCAATCTCAATAATATCATTTCATTAGCAAGCCGTTATCATTATCAATGTGTAGCAACATGGTCTCAAAAAGATCTCGCTTGCTTAGATGTCTATTTTTACAAAGATGAAAGACCAGAGATTAAAGCACGCAATAGTTACTTGATAGAGCATTTAATGAATTATCCGCAGTTACCTAGTCTCGGACAAATTTTGGCTAGTGAATTAGACATAGAGTTAAAACAAAAACTGCCTAATTATATGATTCCTCAATTATATATTACCTTAGAAAATATTCCGTTAACTCGAAACGGTAAACTCGATAACTATGCATTACCTTTACCTGATGATAACGATTTGAACAGAGTAACTTATTGCAAGCCTAGGTCAAATCTTGAGCAGCAATTGTGTGATATTTGGCAACAGTTATTGGGGCTCGAGAAAGTCGGTATTAAAGACGATTTTTTCGCCGTAGGCGGACACTCCCTATTGGCTACGAGATTGCTAACTAGCATAAGAAAAGAATTGAATGTTGATTTACCACTTCGGACCATTTTCGAAGTTCCTACGGTGGAAGAACTTGCAAATGAAATTTCCATAGCCATTCTTAATAATAAGCGACTTAATTCGATAAATGCTGAAGAGGACGATGAAGAACTTGATGAGGTAGTGTTGTAATGCAAGCACAAGACATAATTTTAGAAGCTCATCAAGCAGGTGTAACCTTTTATCTAAAAGACGGTAGATTGGCCTATAAAGCGAAAAAGAAAGGCCTTAGTCAAGCGTTAAAATCGCAAATAATTGAGTTTAAGGATGAAATAATTGCCTATTTGCATCAATCGAACGAAAAGCAGGTCGAACATAGCCTACCGCCAATAAAATCAGCAAAACGTTCGGGAAAGTTACCATTATCATATGCGCAACAAAGACTTTGGTTTCTTGACCAATTAGGTGAAGGTAGTAGCCAATATAACATGGTTGAGCAACTAATCATTGAGGATAAATTAAATACTGACCTAATCGAGCAAACCTTACATAGTTTAGTAAATCGACACGAAGTTCTAAAATCACATTTTTTTGAAGACTCAAGCGGTATCTGGCAATCGCAAGTGAAAGATTTTAAACTGCCGATTGACTACAAGGACATCACCCACTTAAAGCAATATAAAAAGCAAGATTATATCGAGACATTTGTAAAGAATAACCTTGAAAAACCATTTAACCTAAGTGAAGGTCCGCTTTTTCATGTGTGTTGTATCAATGTCGCTCAAGATATTACGTTAGTTGTCTATTTTATGCATCACATCATCAGTGATGCTTGGTCTAACAATATATTTAAATCTGATTTTCTTAAAATTTACCAAGACTTAAAGCGCAATAAAGCCCCTTCATTAAATTCATTAGAAGTTAGCTATTTCGATTACGCACGCTGGCAACATGAGTATTTGAGCGGTGAGTTTCTACAACAACAACTATCTTATTGGAAATCTCAGTTACAAGGTGTTCCTAACATTCATAATTTACCATTAGATTATCAGCGTCCGCAGAAACAAAGCTTTCGAGGTGTTCGGTTGGAGTCAACCATTAATGCCCAATGTTCTGCCGATGTAAAAAGTTATTGTAAAGAAAACAATATTACGGAAAATATGTTCTTTCACACTGTGTTGACCATATTGCTAGCACGGTATAGTAATGATACAGATATTATTATAGGTACGCCTATTTCCGGCCGTAATAGTCATCAACTCGAAGGAGTTATGGGTTTTTTTGTTAACAATCTCGTCATTCGAAGTCACATTGATCGACATTTTTCTTTTAGTGGTCTCATTAAGCATAATAAAAAGGTTATTTTAGACGCATATCAATACCAAAATCTTCCATTTGATGTTCTAGTAGAACATTTGTCTCCTAAGAGAAGTATTAATCACAATCCTATTTTTCAAATTATGTTCGCATATCAAGGTCAAAAAGGCTTAGTGCCTAAATCTCATTTAGGCATAGCCTCAAAGTTTGATAGTGCTAAAAGCGAAAAACAAGTAGCAACACGATTTGACATACATCTCCACGTCTATGAAAGCAACGGTGCGTTCGCTTTAAATTGGATATTCGATAGAGATTTGTTTGCAAGAAAGAGTATGCAAACTTTAAGTAAGTGTTATAACAATATCATTAACTCAATTTTTAGTCATGAACATAAGGAACCATTTGACAATATTAATGTTTGGGAAATTCCCTTGTTAGATTTTCACCAACAACAAAACATAACTCAATCTTTAAGTCAAACAAATGCCCCAAAAGCACCAGATTGGCTACTTCATCAAATGTTTGAGAATCAAGTAGAATTAACACCAAGTAATATTGCCGTTAAAGATTCAAAGCAGTCTTTAACCTATTTGCAACTCAATCATAAGGCTAATAGATTAGCGCGATTACTTGTTGAAAAAGGCTACTCAAATCAGTCTTTAGTTGGGATTTGTATGCAACGGTCAACCAATATGCTAGTGAGTGTGCTTGCAATTTTGAAAGCTGGCTCGGCGTATTTACCGTTAGAACATAGCTACCCATCTAATAGGTTGCAATATTTAATTGAAGATAGTGGAACAGAAATAGTTATCGCCGAAAGCCAAACAAAATCAAAGGTTGCTGCGCTCGCTACATCTATGCTCGTTTTGGACGAAGAGCATACCGAAGACTTACTAGCGAGTTATAGCGAGGTAAATCCAAACTTATTAATATCAGCAAAAGAACTTGCTTACGTTATCTATACTTCGGGCTCTACAGGGATGCCTAAAGGCGTTTTAGTAGCGCATCGTGGTGTTGTGGATTATTGCTACTATGGCATCAATAATTATTATCCAGATAATCTCGATGGCTCTATCGTAGTATCAGTTTTAAGTTTTGACGCTACCGTTACTAATCTATATTTTCCTTTGTTTACTGGTGGTTTTGTTGAACTGTTTTCCGAAAGTAATGATCTTGAAGAGTTTTGGAGGTATTTATTAACAACCAAGAATAATCTCTTAGTAAAAATTACACCATCTCACATTACGGGGCTAGCAAGCTTAGTTGATTGCAACTGTTTGAGTTCGGTCAATCATACTTTTGTTATTGGTGGAGAATTATTGACTCAAGCTAAACTCAATAATTTAAAATCGTTTTTTCCAAATAGTCGTTATTTTCATCATTATGGACCGACTGAAACAGTTGTGGGCAGCACTATTGTAGAAGTCACCAATTCTTTACCCTCTACGAAACAGGGCATATCTATTGGGCGGCCGATGGCCAACACTCAAGCATATATTTTAGACGAGTACGAGCATTTAACAGCTCAGGGGGCACCAGGAGAGCTATGTATTGCTGGTGTGGGGCAGGCGAGAGGTTATTTGAATCGCGCGAGTTTAACAGCAGATAAATTTCGTCCGAACCCTTACTCAAATGATGGTAAACGTTTATATAAAACTGGCGATTTAGCAAGATTTTCACCTTGCGGAAATATCGAGTTTTTAGGTCGGATAGATCAACAAGTTAAGATTAGAGGGTATCGTATAGAATTAGGAGAAGTTGAGAGTCATTTAAAAAAGATCAAGGGCATTTCAGAAGCGGTAGTAATGGCTAAGCAAGTCAATTCGCCTGAGTTACAGCTTGTTGCTTATGTTACTAAATCTAGGGTCGATTCTAAACATAAAACAACTGACGCGGAGATAAAAAGTCTCTGTCGTTTGGAACTTAAGAAAAAGTTACCCGATTTCCTCGTTCCTGAGTATTTTGTCTGTCTTGACGAATTTCCTATTACAGCTAACCGCAAAATAGCCAAAAAGAGACTGCCAATACCTAATATTAGCGAATTGATACAAAAAGATGTAATTCAGCCAAGAAGCGAACTTGAGAAAAAAGTATATGATTGCTGGTTAAAGATACTAAAAATAGAAGATTTAAGTGTTGATGATGATTTCTTCGAGCTGGGTGGCCACTCGATACTGGCCACACGTTTAGTCAGTTTATTGCAGCAAGTATTAGAAATCGACTTGCCGCTAAAAATGCTTTTTGAATATTCATCAGTTGAGTCATTAACAAAGCATATCGAAATTCAAAAGGTGTGTAGTGAAGCAACAGAAATAGTACCGTTATCTAGAGGTGATGAGATACCTCTTTCATTTGCTCAGCAAAGATTATGGTTTATTGATCAATTAAATAAAGGCAGTAAGCAATATAATGTTTCATTACGTCATGTGGTAGAAGGAGATTTAGATATACCTGCACTTAAAGGTGCGGTTAGTGACTTGATTGCACGACATAGTATTTTAAGAACCATATATCGGGAGGGAAAAGACGGCCCTATACAGATTATACAATCTGAATACGATATACCTTTTAGTACAGTCGATATTTCTATGCTTCCCGTAGAAGAACGCATTGCTCAAGCGGAACAAATCATCTGTAGTGAGATCGAAAGTCCTTTCGACTTAAAGAACGATGTTATGTTGAAAGTAAAACTATTAATGTTAGATCGGAACAGTTTTCTAATAATAGGTACTATTCACCACATAGCTACGGACGGATGGTCAAATGTCCTTCTTAAAAAGGAGATTCTAAGGTTTTATAAAGCGAGGACGAAAAAGCACAGAATAAAAATAGCTAATGATAACCTACAATACGCTGACTTTGCGGCTTGGCAACGTAAAGATCTTCAAAAAGAAAAATTAACGAATTTGACGAGTTATTGGCGCTTACAGTTACAGGGGGCCCCATTAGTTCATAGTTTACCACTTGATAACAGCCGGACATCACATAGTAGTCATAATGGCGCTACTCATTACCAAGAAATCCCTGCTGAGTTGGCTCAAAAGCTCCAAGATATAGCTAAGAATAAGAAAGTTACTAAGTTTATCTTTATGCAAACCGTTTTTGCTTTACTGATGTCTCGTTATAGCCTA
This sequence comes from Aliikangiella marina, assembly GCF_007004765.1. GTDB lineage: Bacteria > Pseudomonadota > Gammaproteobacteria > Enterobacterales > Kangiellaceae > Aliikangiella > Aliikangiella marina. The sequence continues at coordinate 1,200,843 of NZ_VIKR01000001.1, read as the reverse complement.
GTCGAAGATATCGTCATAGGTACTCCGATTTCTGGACGCGATAATGAACAATTACAATCGATGATTGGATTGTTTGCTAATTCGCTAGCTATCAGAACGCAATGCAAAAGCGATCTTAGTTTTGATGAATTACTTGATAATAATAAAAGGACGATAATTGATGGATTTAGCAATCATCAAATGCCATTTGATTTATTGGTAGAAACTCTATCGCCTTCAAGAAGCTCTAACTATAGTCCTATATTTCAAATTATTTTTACCGCACAAGATAATTATAATGATAGAGAGAATAATTTGATTATGGAGGAAAAAGGTGAAATTTCTGTAAATAGTCGCCAAGAAATAAGAGTACTTAAGAAATTTGTTCGGTTTGATTTAGAAGTACAAGTTCAGGAAACACTTTCAGAGCTAATGATTAAGTGGAACTATAACAGCGATCTTTTTAATAGAGACAGTATCGAAAACTTTGCCATTGGTTTTTTAACACTTCTTGAGTCTGTCTGTGTGCAACCCCGGCTATCATCTTTAAAAATTAATCAAATCCCAATTATGAGCAGTGCCCAAAAAGATGTGATTTTAAACCAGTATTCTAGAAACAACAGTGAACTTTTAGCTAACCGTATACCATTGGATATAAGGCAATTGCTAAGAAAATCAAACCCTCGGATTTTTTTGTTAGACGAATCTTTGGAATTAGTCCCGGCTGGTGTTTGTGGTATGGTATTTATGGAAGTGGTAGACCAGTCTTGTCAGGAACAAATAAGAAAAAAACGAAAAAATCCAAGGTTTGTAATTGCCAAGTTGGAAGGTATAGGAGAAATCACTCTATATTGCGCAGGAGTGATAGCGAGATGGTCTACGCAGGGTGTATTGAAATTTTCGGATAAGGATGACCCAGTAAGACAATATGAAAGAAAAGTAAATAACCTGTGTTTACAAGATACTCTAACTAAACATCCTGATGTTGAAGAGGCATTAATTATAAATGATATGGATGTTCGAGCAGCAGCGAAAAACAGTTTGTTTGTAAAGTTAAATAAAATGTTAGCCGCTGGAGTCAAAGAAAACGCTCGCGCTATTCTGATTAAATATGTGAAACAACAACGAAAAGCACATGTGTTACCACAAAGTGTTTATGTTGTTGAGGGGTTTCCTATTAATCCGGATGGAAGTATCGATAGAAAGAAATTGGTGGAGCATGCCTTAAATCAAAATACAACAAAAGTTGTGCCGAGAAATGGGACTGAAAAACAGCTCGCGGCGATCTGGCAAGAAAAGCTGGGGATTGATGAAATTTGTGTTCATGATAATTTTTTTGAATTGGGCGGTCATTCTCTAGTTGCTACCAAAGTGGTTAATACTATTAGAGAATCTTTGTCAGTTGAAATAGCCTTAAAGTCATTGTTTGACTCACCAACCATTGCGGAACTTGCTGGAATAGTCGATGCTCAAAAAAGGTCAAATAATATCATTCCAAGTATCGAACCGGTAAACAGAACTGAACTAATAGAAGAGTTTGAGTTTTAAATATTTAATTACTAAAGAATAGGATTGGTCAGTGAAAAGCGCACAAAAAGAATATTTACCAAGTTTCGAACAAAACATATCATTTTTAGCACCACAGAATCTAGATGATACGTCTGAATGGTTTGCGAGCAACATCGGTGATATTCGCAAGAGTTTGGAGGAGTATGGTGTAGTCTTAGTAAGAGGAGCACCTATACAAGGAATGAAAAAGCTTGAAAAGCTGCTTTCCACTATTTTTGAAGATTCACTATTGGATTATCTTTATAGAACCTCTCCTAGAACCAATTTAAGGGGGCATATTTATAGTTCTACAGAATATCATAGTGATAACTATATCTCGCTCCACAACGAAAGTTCATACTTTACGAGTTGGCCAATGAATATTGCTTTTTATTGCGCCAAAGCAGCTAAAAACGGAGGGGCGACCCCAATTGTTGATAGCAGACTAATCTACCAGGCGATCCCTAATGAAATTCGAGAAGAGTTTGAAGCCAAGAATCTTAAATATGTTCGCAATTTTATCGACATCGATCTACCGTGGAAGGATGTCTTTCAAACTAATAAAAGAAAAGAAGTAGAGAGTTTTTGCCGCCATCATAATTTACAATTTGAATGGACTGGAAATGACAATTTAAGAACGGTAAATACGCAAAGGCCTGCATTTTTTCATCCGAAGACTGGAGAAAAAACGTGGTTTAACCAAGCACATTTATTTCATTTTTCTACTTATCCTTTAGCTGAAAGGCAGCAGCTTGTTGATTCAATAGGATATAAAAACCTGCCTAAAAATGTATTTTTTGCTGATGACAGCGAGATACCTGAAGAATATATTCAGATTATTTCTCAAGTATATCGGGAGCATGCATTTCGCTTTCAATGGGAAGATGGCGACTTATTGCTTTTGGATAATATGCTTTTTGCTCATGGTAGAGACCCTTTTGAAGGCGCTCGTAAGGTACTTGTAGGCATGGCAAATAGTATATCTACAGCAGAAATGAAATCTTAAAACATATTTCATAATAAAGGATAAAACATGACTAGCGATACTGTTGAGATACCCGCGATTTACTCTACTTTAAGTGCAGAGAAATTATTGGACTCAATTGTCTCTCAATACTCATTGTCGGAGCCCTTAAGTTGTCAATTCTATTGTAGAGGGTTTAGTGATACCTATCAGGTTTTTTCTAGTGAGACTTTATTTTATTTGCGTGTTTATCGTGCAAATCTACGTTCCTTAGAAGAAGTGAAGTTTGAGTTAGACGCGCTAAAGTACTTACAAGAAAATAATATCAAAGTCGCTGCGCCGTTAAGAAATAATAATGGAGAACTTGTAAACCTTGTTTCAGCGCCAGAAGGCGAGAGATATGTGATAATTACAGAAAATGCAGAAGGAGAATCCTTAGACCTAGATGATTCTAATGTCTGTTACCAGTTTGGCAGTGCAGTGGCGCAGCTTCATCAAGCTTCTTTAGGCTTTAGCTCCAGCTACTCAAGGCAGTTGATCGATTCAGGCTATTTAATTAAACAGTCTGTTAATCGACTAGAACCCATATATTCAAAATTTAGCGATAAATGGCAGTATTTTAAGCGGCAAGCTCAAGTTCTAATTAATAGTTTTGATCAACTAATCGGCGAAAATATCGATTTTGGTTTTTGCCATGGAGATTTACATTTTGCTAATACTCACAATTGCGATAATGCCTTAACATTTTTCGATTTTGATCTTTGTGGTTTTGGGCCACGGGCTTATGACTTAGCTGTGCTAAAGAGATTTGCAATTGCGAATCGAAGGCAAAAAGAGTGGTGGCTGCCATTTATAGGGGGATATCAAGCTGTTCGAACGTTAAGCGATGATGATCTGCAGTTAACGAATCTTTGCATACGCATTAGGCATCTATGGGAAACAAGTATGATGGCTGATCAAAGGATTGATACACAGCTCTGGAACTTAACCGAAAAAACATTTGATAATTTAATCAGAAATATAACTTTAAAAAAGTAAAATAACTTTATTCATGGGACTAGTAATGAACTTGCTAAAAGCAAAACCGAACCGAACAGTTAACTTTAACTCAGATAGTCCCTCTCGGTTTCTATTTGATATTCTTATCTATATTGCGGTGATGTTTTCGATAAGGGAAATTTACTTTGCTGAATTACATTTTTTAGCGAATGGTTTGTTTTGGTCGACTATTACATTAGTAGTTGCGACTTGGCGGATGAAAGTTCGAGGTGTCACTTGGAAAGATTTAGGCTTGTGTCGACCGAAAAATTATAAGATGGCCGCCTTGGCAACTATTTTAATTCCTATTGCCTCAATTGCTTTTATAATAGCTTTTAAAGCCTTCCAAGGACTTCTAGGGCTTGAAGTGCAAGAAGACAACTCTAATGAAGCAGCGGTTTCTAAATTCGGTGATCTATACGGTAATTGGTTGCTATTTTTTACTATTATTCCATTCGTTTGGATACAGTCAGCGTTAGAGGAAATGTTAGATCGTGGTTTTTTGATTGTTTGGTTTGAAAAAATATTTTCAAGTACAGTTTTTGCGACTATTCTTGCCGTATTATTTCAAGCAATAATATTCGGTTATAGACACTCTAATGACTTTTCGGAACGTTCTATTACTGTTGGTCTTATTGGGCTTGCTATGGGGCTAGGCTATGTTCTATTTGGTAGAAATTTGTGGCCTTTAATCATAGCACATTGCTTTCTAAATACGGTTTCTATGGTTGGAAGGGTAGTTTAGACGATGGTATTAAGTTGCTGTAATTGGATGCCAGGCTTTACCTTAAAAAACTTGACCATGAGCATATTATTAGCTTAAATGGCCATCAGCTTTAAGCGGACTGACTGTAAACAGTGAGACTGATTAATAAGTGCGCTTTTTAACACGCTAAATGACTTCTTATAAAAAATTTTATCAAGTCTCTGGTAGACACTCTATAAAAACAAATGAATAAACCCGTTTTAGATACTAAAACTGAATTCCTAAAAAAGGAAACGTCATTTTATTCAGGGAAATTGGTAACATTTCTTTGTGAATATTCTATCGAAGATTTTTCTGATGAACTCTTTACGTTGTTACATGAATCTATTCCTGAGTCTATATTAAGTTCCGTTAAAAAAAGAAAGGCAGAGTTTTTAGCAGGACGTTTGATGGCTCAAAAAGTGTTGAGACACTTAAACTCAACCTCAACTCATGTAGGAATTGGAAAACAACGAAACCCTATTTGGCCCGATGGTTTTATTGGCTCAATAACTCATAATAATGATACCGCGATATGCTTAGCAGGCTTAGAAAGCGAGTTAAAATATATTGGAATAGATATTGAAAATTTGATTGAATCAAATATGGTCGAGGAAATAAAAAGCACTATAATCAGTCCCAAAGAAGAAGTTACTTTACGTAAAGCCAACCTTAATTTTCCAAAGGCATTTACTTTAGCTTTCTCAGCGAAAGAAAGTTTATTCAAGGCTTTATATTCAACAGTAGGGGACTTTTTTGACTTTTCTGCCGCTGAAGTTTGCTATTTTTCAATAGAGGACAGTTTTCTGGAATTAGTTCTATTGCAAGACTTACATCCTCAACTTTGCGCAGGACGAAAATTTAAAGCTTATTTTCGAACTATCAATGATTGCGTTTATACTTATATCATTGAGTAAAGTCATAATTTATTTGCAGATTAAGATCGTTTTCAAAAAACACCAATACCAGCAGCATCGTTAAATTACCACCTAACTATTCAACATAAAAGCTAATCGCTTAGTATACTTGAGTAGAATAGGGGAGTAGTGCTCCCCTTTTTGAGTCATAGACAACGGATCGCCTGGGTCTAACGTTTTAGCTTTTTCTAACCTCAATTCAAAGTAGTTTATAAGAGCTTTCCTCACCAGATTTTAGGTAAAAGCCTAAAAAATGGTGATTTTAGTAATACGTAATGATGACATTTTAACGGATAATTAGGCTTCAATTCAGCCTCTCAGGAAATGTTAATAAAATGAATGGCGTTCTTATTTAACAGGTATCCGCTCCCTATTTCTCGCTGTTACATCGCGTAGCATCTAGTTAGACTTAAGTACTCAATTAGCAGACTTTCTTTTTCACGTGTTATGCATAGGCATACTAAACACATGCAAAGCTAAGAGTCCTATATTGGTAGTAATAGAAAAATTAAGGAGCGTTATTTAAACAACCATATATTAGATAATCATAATATACATTGCTGACGTGCTAATCTACGCGATGCTATAGCAGCGAGTCCAACAGTTCAAATGCTCTCATCAGCCTTTAATAAAATTGTGATACGCCTAATACATTCATTCAAATAATTTAATTAACTCTAAAAATAACTTGTTAGAGTTGCTGTACAAATTGAACAGGTATAATGTAACCAAATAATCGGAATAAATTGAAAGCTAAAAATAATAAAGGCACAAGCACGATTTGCAAATATTTACATTAAGTTAACAATTTCAATAAGATAGCTGCTTTTCTTAATGTGATTGTTTACCTTGCTATTCTTCTCTCCAACGTATCAATGTGCGCATAATGTATATTATGTTAAATTGATAATTAATATAAATTAACGGTAATATCCCACACAGACTATTTACATAACCTAGGCTTCCCTAAACAATAATGAGTCAACTGCCTTTGGTCCTTAGTGGACCTATTCTACGCAAGACCACCCCAAATCAGGTGACTTTTTGGCTTGCGTCTTCCAAGTCTATTTCTGCCGAGTTATCACTTTATCCAGAATCTGAATCAGCGATAACAATACCTAATGAGCAAATGATAAAAGGTCATCAATCATTACAATCTGCTGATTCGCTCTTTATTAATCTAATAACGATTGAGCTTAGTGAACCTCTACCCTGCAATCAATGGATTGGGTACGACTTGGTTCTTGTTACCAACGACTCAGGAGATAAACTGACTTGGAAAGACTGGGCACCGGAATTAGTCTATGAAGGCAGGAAGCTGCCAGGTTTTCTCTTACCATCGAACGTCAAAAGGATTATGCACGGATCTTGTCGTAAGCCACATCATCCTAGTGAAGATGGCTTGGTTAGGGCGGATCAGTGGTTATCCGAGAATGACCCTAATGGCTGGCCTTCTGCTTTGATTATGAGTGGTGACCAGATCTATACGGACGATGTCTCAACGCCAATGCTAGTTGCCATCCATGAGCTAATCGAAAAACTCGACTTTCCTTCAGAATCGTTTATGAGCGCTAAAGTCTTCGATTCGTCTGAGTTACATAAATTTTCGCCACATTATAACCAAAGAGAGACCGTTCTCCCGGTTTTAAATGATGATGAAAGGGCGGTAAAGGCAATTTTTAAAGGTGCAAGAAAACCGGTATTTACTTCGATTTCAGCACAGAATCACCTAGTTTCACTGGCAGAAGTCTTAGCGATGTACTTGCTAGTTTGGTCACCTAGCTGTTGGGAATTACTCGATATTAATCTGCCGCAGAATTATGACGAAACGGCATTTAACCCAGAAAAAGAAAGATTAATTGCTTTTCGAGCGGGTTTAAAACGAGTCCGTAGACTCATGGCGCATCTGCCCTGCGCGATGATTTTTGATGATCATGAAATAACGGATGACTGGAATTTAAACGCAGCTTGGGAACGAGCAGCCTACAACCACCCTTTTTCAAAAAGAATCATTGGTAATGCGCTAATTGGTTATTTTTTATGTCAAGGCTGGGCAAACGCACCAGAAAACTTCGATAAGAAACTCATCGAGGAGGTTCAACAAGTATTAAAATCTCCCGGTGATACTCCCCATGAAGCCCTCATTGACGATTTATTAAAATTCCCTAACTGGCATTATCAGTGGAATACATCACCACTGATCCTTGTGCTCGACACACGGACGCACCGCTGGCGATCTGAACGCAATTTCAACAAACCGTCAGGCTTAATGGATTGGGAAATGCTGAGCGAATTACAGCAAAAACTCCTGCATAAAGAGGCTGTAATACTTGTCTCCCCTGCTCCGATTTTTGGGGTAAAACTCATCGAGGTTATTCAAGGAATATTTACCTGGTTTGGTAAACCTTTAGTGGTTGATTCAGAAAACTGGATGGCGCATCCTGGAACTGCTAACACATTAATTAATATGTTTCGTAGTTCTAAGACCCCCAAAAATTTTGTCATCTTATCCGGTGATGTTCACTACTCGTTTGTGTATCACATCGAATGTCGTGGTAGCAAACAGTCATCAAATATATGGCAGATTACCAGTAGTGGCATTAAGAACGAATTTCCAAAGAAGCTCTTGGATATACTCGATCGATTGAACCGTTGGTTGTTTTCACCTAAATCACCATTAAATTGGTTTACCAAACGACGATCACTTAGAGTTATTCCGCACAAGCCAATCCCCTCGAGTCGAGGTGAACGCTTAGTCAATGCTTCTGGCATGGGTTTAGTCGAATTCAATCCCGACGGATCGCTTTTGAAAGTCACCCATCTGAATAGTGACGGTAAAAACATTGGATTTGAAATTGATGAAGCGTCAGCACGATGGGAATAAGTGACCATTAAAAAAGCGCTTTTAAATCCTGAAATAAAATGATTCATTAATACCATATTTATTTTCGACCTGAGGCTCTAAGTATCACACTTAATAAAAACGAGAACGGTTTTGTAACAATAAGAACTCGTTAAAAACCGGCATAAGAGTCATCTTTTATTGATCTAGCTCCACAATATCTCAACAAGCTACCGGTAAACTTTGGCTATGGTAATCCTTAGCGCCGGTACTATTGAGAATGAACAACAGTAAATCAGTATTAGTGGATGGCAACGAGGCCGCAGCTTCAATGGCTTATGCAGTCAATGAAGTCATTGCGATCTATCCGATTACGCCAGCCTCTCCAATGGGCGAACTATCTGATAGTTGGAGTGCTCAAGGAAAAAGCAATCTCTTTGGCACCGTTCCCACAGTTATAGAAATGCAAAGCGAGGCCGGTGCAGCAGGCGCCGTTCACGGTGCGTTACAAACAGGTTCATTCACAACCACTTTCACCGCGTCTCAGGGATTGTTGCTCATGCTCCCTAATATGTTCAAGATTGCCGGAGAGTTGACGCCAACCGTATTCCATATTGCGGCTCGTTCAGTCGCGACCCATGCTTTATCAATATTTTGTGATCACAGTGATGTTATGGCAGCACGAACCACGGGTTTTGCTATGATTAGTGCTAACTCCGTTCAGGAGGTCCAAGACTTAGCATTGATTAGTCAGGTGGCCAGTTTACGTAGTCGAATTCCGATTTTGCATTTCTTTGATGGCTTTAGGACCTCTCATGAAATTTCAAAAATCGAAGCAATACCGGATTCGGTCATTCATCAATTACTGCCAGAGAACCTATTAGATGACTTTAGAAAGCGGGCTCTCAATCCGAATACGCCAGTTATTCGAGGTACCAGTCAAAACCCTGATGTGTTCTTTCAAGCACGAGAAACGGTCAATCGCTATTACCAACAATTTCCGACCATTACGCAAACGGTTATGAATGAGTTTGCTAAACTGACCGGCAGACAATATAAGCTTTTTGAGTATTATGGTGATGAGCAAGCTGAGCGAATTGTTATCGCAATGGGCTCGGCATGTGAGACGCTTCAGGAAACTGTTGACGACCTCACCGCTAAAGGTGAAAAAGTTGCCGTGATAAAAGTGAGAGTTTTTCGCCCCTTCTCTGCCGAAGCATTGATAAAGCTTATACCGGATAGTATTCAAGCGATAGCGGTTCTCGACCGAACCAAAGAACCAGGTGGCGATGGTGAACCGCTCTATAAGGATGTGGTTACCACTATTGCACAAGCTTTAGCTTCGAGTGATGAAAGTAACCAACCTCAATTCAACACTATGCCAAAAATAATCGGTGGCCGGTATGGTTTATCATCAAAGGAATTTACCCCAGCGATGGTTAAGTCACTGTTTGACGAACTCAACCAAAAGCAACCTAAGCAAGAGTTTACTATTGGTATTCATGACGATGTTTCTCATCTCAGTTTAGATTGGGACGAAGCTTATCGTACTGAACAGTCAAAGCAAAACTACCAAGCGATTTTTTATGGTTTAGGATCGGATGGCACCGTTAGCGCGAATAAAAATTCGATAAAGATTATCGGTGAATTGAGCGATAACTATGTACAAGGGTATTTTGTTTATGATTCAAAAAAATCAGGTGCCGTTACTGTTTCTCACTTGAGATTTGGACCTCAACCTATCCGCTCAGCTTATTTGATAGAAGATGGTCAAGCGGATTTTATTGCTTGTCATCAATCGACTTTCTTATCAAAGTTTCCAATGCTTGATAAAGTGAAACCGGGCGCTACTTTTCTTATTAATTCTGATATGGCGTCGGATAAAGTATGGGATACTTTACCTAGCGAAACCCAAGAAGTAATTCTCGAAAAATCAATTCAGCTCTACGTTATCGACGCCTATAAAATCGCAAAGCGAGCAGGCCTTAATAAACGCATCAACACCATTATGCAAGTCTGTTTTTTTGCGATTTCAAATGTGATGGAACGCAGCGTGGCGTTACAGGCAATCAAGGATGCGGTCGCTAAAACCTATGGGCGTAAGAGCAAGATGATTCTCAAAGCAAACCTCACTGCGATAGATAATGCATTAGAAAATCTTGTTAAAGTAGAAGTCAATTCGTCAACTAAATGTACCAAGCAACAAGCTCATAGTCCAGACTCTAAAACTGCATCGAATTTCGTTGAAAAAGTGACAAAGGAAATCATTGCAGGTCGCGGTGACAGAATTCCAGTTAGCTTATTACCGGATGATGGCAGCTTCCCTCTTGGTACAGCCGCCTACGAAAAGCGTGATATTGCCTTAGAAATGCCGGTTTGGGAAACTGATTTATGCACTCACTGTGGTAAGTGTGTTTTCGTTTGCCCACATAGCGTTATTCGCAGTAAGGCCGTTGACAAAAAGTATTTAACACGCGCACCGGAATCTTTTAAACATATTCAAATCAAAGGAAAAGATTATCCCGACAATATCCACATCAGTTATCAAGTCTCTCCGCTTGATTGTACCGGTTGTGGATTGTGTGTCGAAATCTGTCCAATCAGAGACAAAAAACAAGCCAATCGCAAAGCGCTTAATATGCAGGATAAAAAGCTTACGGTAAAACAAGAAGCGATTAATTGGTCGTATTTCATTGGTTTGCCTGAGTATGACCGAACTCAGATTAAGCCGACAACAATGAAAGGCGCAATGTTAATGGAACCTCTCTTTGAATTTTCTGGAGCATGTGTTGGCTGTGGTGAAACAAGTTACTTAAGATTGGCCAGTCAGCTGTTTGGTGACCGTATGCTAGTGGCTAATGCAACTGGCTGTTCTTCCATTTATGGAGGAAACCTCCCTACGACGCCTTGGGCTAAAAACGTCGAAGGTCGAGGACCTGCTTGGAACAACTCTTTGTTTGAGGACAATGCCGAGTTTGGCCTTGGTATGCGGATTGCGATTGATTCACAACAGCAGTTTGCGAAAGAATTATTATTTAAACTGAGAAAAGATCTCGATGAGAACTTGGTCGATACTATCAATAATGCCACACAAACAACTGAGGCAGAAATCTTTGAGCAACGAGAGCGCATCGCGATCCTTCAAGCAGCTCTTGAAAAGCTCGACAGCAAAGCAGCGCGACATCTTGCTAGTATTGCAGACAATTTAGTTCATAAGAGTGTTTGGATTGTTGGTGGAGATGGTTGGGCATATGATATTGGTTATGGTGGATTAGATCATGTATTAGCTTCGGGTCGAAACGTTAATATATTGGTTTTAGATACTGAAGTTTATTCCAATACAGGTGGTCAAACATCTAAAGCGACGCCTAAAGGCGCAGTAGCAAAATTTTCAGCGGCTGGAAAACCCGCGCGTAAAAAAGATCTTGCTAAGCTTGCTATGAGTTATGAAAATGTGTACGTCGCGCAGGTCGCCTATGGCGCTAAAGATATGCAAACGCTCCGTGCATTTATCGAAGCGGAATCCTATCCTGGGACCTCGATTATTATTGCTTATTCACCTTGCATTGCACACGGCGTCGACCTGTCAAACAATCATCTCCAACAGCAAAAAGCAGTCAACTCAGGTCACTGGTCTTTACTTCGCTATGATCCGAGGAAAATTGAAAACTTAGAAAATCCTTTACACCTCGATAGCAAAGCACCGTCGATCCCCTTTAAAGCATTTGCTCAAGGTGAGACTCGGTTTAGCATGCTATGGCACTCCGAACCAGAAAGAGCAAAACAGTTACTCAATGAAGCCGAAGCAGATGCTTTACTCAAATACGAGCATTATCATCAATTAGCCAATATTCCTTGGACTGAACATAAAGAGAATGTTTCTTCTCAAAAGAGTGAATCCGGAGACAAAAATGACCAATAAACTTGCGACTCAATATCTTGGCTTGGAACTGGCTAATCCCTTTGTACCCTCTTCTTCGCCAATGTCTCGTGACATTGATATAGCAAAACAACTTGAAGATGCGGGTGCTTCAGGGTTAGTCATGCACTCGTTATTTGAAGAAGAAATTAAACACCAACATGAACAACTCCATCGTTTTGTTGAACAACAAAATACCGGTTTTCAAGAGGCAAGCTCGTTTCTACCAATGTCGGAAGCCATACCGGATGCTCGCGATAACTATCTAGAATGTTTACAACAATTAAAATCCGCTCTGGATATTCCGATAATCGCAAGTTTAAACGGTACCTCGATTGATGGTTGGATTGAATACGGCAAAGCGCTCGAGCAAGCCGGGGCAAATGCACTAGAACTAAACGTCTATCATATTGCTGCGAGTAAAGAAGAAACCGCATCAGAAGTAGAAGAAAGATACTTCAAGATATTAACAAATTTAAAAGAACAGGTTTTATTACCAATTACCGTGAAGCTATCTTCGCAGCACAGTGCACCAGTCAACTTTATCTGTCGACTTAAAACGTTCGGTGCCATGGGTGTTTCGATGTTTAATCGATTTTATGTACCTGACATCAACCTCGAGTCGCTTAAAATTGAGCCCGCTATCAGTTTGTCAACCTCTGCAGAAAGTCTCTTACGTATTCGCTGGATCGCTTTTACCCGAGGTCAGGTCGATATCGATATTGCGGCTACCGGCGGGCTCCATACGACTGAAGATATTATTAAGGCGCTACTTGCCGGCGCAGATGTTACCCATTTATGTAGCGCTTTATTACAACATGGTCCCTACTATTTAGGACGATTAATTAGAGAGCTGAATGAGTGGTTGGACGAAAATGAATACGATTCGATTGAACAGATGAAAGGCAGTTTATCATGTAAAAATGCGATCAACCCATCTGCACTTGAAAGAACAAATTATCTTGAAGTGATCGACTCGTATCAATCTGCGCTTGGTGTACACTTATAAAGTCTTTTTGAAATAAATTTCGTTAGCATTAAATTATTAGGTGTTTCTGAAGCAGATGCTTAAGTTCACTCATTTACGACTCGTAAAACTGTTAAAACAGATCAGCCACGTTACAAGTAAATGCTTCTAGATTACGACTATCTTGAAGCTTATGAGTTATTTAAATTCACAAGACGCCTTCTTTTGATGAAGGCGCCTAGTTGAATGCCACGTTATATTTGCGAGCATCATGCTTAGCTTAAAAGTGTTAATACAGCAGCGACGAATGAGAAAATTGCTCTGGAATGATTCCATTTAGTCCACTGGTTTAAATATTCAGACCATACCTGACTAATGTCTCCAGGACTCATGACCGCGGCTTTAAGCTTTTCATTGAGTGGCACATTAAATACGACGGTAGAAATAAAAGAACCCACTAGAAACAAAAGCCCCGCACTTAGCTTTAACCCATTAAATTCATATAACATTGGTTCAATGATTAAATAGATGGCACTTAAAGCGGAACCAAAGAAAAAAGTGAAAAAAAGCGGATTGATGATAACGTCGTTAATTTTCGTCATCGCCTGAGCACCTTGTTCAGTGGGCATTTGCGACAAGGCTTTCATAATTGTATTTGAAAAAATGAAGTATAGCCCGGCCATTAATGCGAAACTGATGATCGCAAATGTTTCAATGATGTTTAATAAAAGGCTCATGGTTTACTGGGTAATTCTAAACAAAACCTTGATTTTACGAATAGCACTTGATAATCATTTGCATTCTAGGGGTGAAATCGGTTCTGTCGATGAAAAGCATTGAGCATTTTGAGAGTTTTTACTGTAAACTTGATTCAGCTGATTATATTTGTTCTGGAGCAAACTATGGTAGGTCCTAAAGTCCAATAACCTCTTTCCTGTAATAGCCCTAACCCAATGAATATTCCTACTAAAAAAGAAATCTTGTGCGAGTTTTTCGAAAAGGAAGGACTAGCAGCAAATCGTTGGTTTAATCATCCGATCGATAAACTTTTGGGTAAAACAGCCCACCAAATACTCTACTCGCCAAATGAAAATTTAGAATCTATAGAATTTCTATTTAGTTGTTTAGAGGCCGGACTATTTGAGCAAGAACCGCATTCAAAACCATTAACTGATAAAGAGAAACATTTCTTGCGTAATGCCGGCGCAAAAGGTGTACCTAAATAAATTATCTTTTAGTTAACTTTACGATTCTTACCACTTTCTGCTCTTTTCTTATTCTCGGTTTGTACGTATACCGTGTCTGTCGTAGCCATGCTTGCATGCCCCAAATCCTCGGAAAGGTCCTTTAGTGCTCTACCTCTTTCAACTTCCATGCTGGCTCCCGTATGTCTAAGCCAATGAGTCGATGCTTCTTTTAGTTTAAGTGCTTTTTGCTCTCCGTCAGCTTCTTTCATTTTTCGATAAGCATTATCAAAAATATCTTGAACAAGACGCCTTAAATGCCTAGAGCTCATACCACCTTGCCCACGGATCTTTTCAACTAAAACATTGTTTTCGCTAGTTGAAGGTAGACGAGATAAACATCGTGACAAACGATAACGTTCTAAAAAAGGGATGAAATCAAGTGGTACGGTTGTATCTCTAAGCTTTCTTCCTTTACCAAAAATTTTAAGCCACCAATTTTCGTTCTCATCTTGCCAAAAGTGCCCCATAACTGGTGACCAGTTCTTACGCTCAGATAGTTCTGATATTCTTAGGAAAAGAGTCTTAAGCGAAGCTATAACAAAAAGGTTTCGTTCATAAATGGGGTTCGCGTCAGCCATTTCTACAGCAGTATCAAGTAAAAACTGCCATTGTATTTCAGTTAGACGTTTAGCTTCTTTAACTTGAGCGTCAGTTATGAAATGACGGCAATCCTTCTTTGCAATTTGAGCCGGATTACCATAGGAAAGCTCCTCGTTCATTAAGTATTTGTAAAAAGCGATTATCGCTGTAAATGTTGAAGTTAATGTTTGCTGGGATGGTCTGTACTTTTTCTTATCTATATCTTTATTTTGCTGGCTCTTTGGTGCTTGGATTTTATATGGGCGCCATTGCTTATTAGAATGAAAGTAGCCGTTTTCCAATACAAATCGGTCAAGGTTTGAATTACCAATCCAACTTATCGGTGGTTTCCAGCAAAAATCTACATATTCCAAAATGTCGGCTTTTCGGAAATCGTCAACAGGAACTTGCTTGATAAAAAAAGCCCACAATAGGAAGCGCTCGATTTCATTTCTAAAGCGCACATAAGTGTGTTCTGATTTATTTCGGCCGGTGTATTCTAAAAATGATTTTCCCCATTGCCAATGAACAGCACACCAGTCTGGATTATCAGTAAAGACACTATTAAGCTGCGGATAATCCGATAGCGAAATCTCTTTCAGCTCTTTATATGTTGGATATAGTGGTGTCGGCTTAGGAGTCGCCATCTGATTGATTCTATTAATAAAACATGAACCTAGTATATATCAGCATTATACACTATGTCCAATACTAAACAGTATCGGACATAGCGATTATTGATTAAAGTGATTAAGCCGAAATACGGTTTCTGCACTTTTTGGTTCAGTTAACTAAAGCATTAAGATATTCTTGTGTGCCATCGTTCCATAATAAAAATTGTCAAAGTATGAGATGCGTTTACCGCTAAACGCGCCTCAGCGACAGTAATTCTTGGAGGTTTAATACCACGCCCGTGAGCTGAACCGATATGAGTTCGAAATGCGCCTATTCCGTCTACAATTGAAGATAACCCAGAAAGAATCTTTTGCTCGTCTTCTCCTAAGTTACGATCAATATTTAAGCCCAGGTGTTTTTGCACTGTCTTCCAAAGCGGTAGAATATTTTTCTTGTTGGGCATTTCTAAGCCAAAAGTTTCGATGTAAGTCTTGCAAACAGATTCAATAATTGAACTTGCCGCTGTAATAGATGCGTGTGGATCCGTATCTATATTTTTTAACGCACGCTCAAACTCTTTCTCGATAGAAGAAAAGTCCCCAGTTCTTAAGTAATCCTTAAGAGTTTTAGTTGTCGGATTAGAGCCAGCGAGAACAATAAAACCATTTGTCTTATAGGATAACTGATTCTTGGCCAAAGCATTTTTAATACGAGCCTTTCCTTTCTCTGTAAAGTCATTGTCTCTGCTCCCGAAAAGTGCGGATGTTTCTTCTTGGTCCATAAAACCTTGAATAACATGTCCCAATACTTCAAACGCATTTATCAAAGGATCTTCATTGCATCGTTTTAACCAATTACTGCACTTAGTTTCACAATTACCTTCGGGAGGTTCTCCCGGCGCACCTGATTCCATAAATAAAGTATTTAGTTTTGAATGACTATAATAGTGAGCCGCAATAACTGAAGACACTGCACCTATTACTGAGTTCGGTATTTTATTATTCATATTAGGCTCTTTAGTCGAGTGCTAACCTCTTCTTTTCATCCTTTCTTTTATTAAAGTATTAATCTGAATCTTTTTGATTTTTTGTTTACTGGTTAGGTTTCTCTTTCTCATAATATTGATATAGAATTTTTTTTCCCAATCATTCAACCATCCTTTATCAAATGCATAACTAATAGCTTCAGAGTTAAGCGATTTTTCATTGTCTTTTCTTACACGTTTTATCGCTTGGAATATTTTATCTGATGGCAATCCCAAAAATTTTTTAACACAACAGTTTCCAACTATGGCAGTATTTCCATTAAACTTATTTGATAATACACATATTTCAATTATTGGAAAATGTCCACATAGGCAAGTGTCCGGAGTTTCTGACTCATATACTTCTTCAAGTTTCCATTCAAGTTTTGCTGTGTCCCAAAGCTCTGCTTCAGATAATTTTATGATCTCAGATGATAGTTTGTATTCAGACATTCTCTATCCCATATACTCATAGTTTAGTTGAATCTTGTCCAAGCAATTAGCTAGGATCTAGTAAGTTCGTAAATACTCCATAGATCTTCTCGCTCACCTGTAGAGAGATATATTTTCGAATGTTTACTGCATAAGAAACGAACTCGATCAATTGTAAGGTTCGTCCAGCTCGCAATCGCCCTACTTGTTCTATATCTCTTACCATCCTGATCGAGAGTATTCTTTGATAACCATTCATAGATTCTTTTTGATTCTGTGTGCTCGTTTACTTTGCAATGTAAATATTGTATCAAGTAGACCGTTAACCCGGCGATTGCACCACCTGCCCCGCCGATTACTATACCTTCTGTTATGCTAGTCAAAACTTAACTCCTTTTATTAAGAGGATACTAAGAACAGTACAAACGATACGATTTTTGTTTTTAAAGACGCAAAGATTTCATTAATTTCAGGTGTGATATATGCGTACGTAATTGTGGTTGAGAGAATACCGATAAATATTAGAGCGGTTAAAAATCGAATCATGATAAAGTTAATCTTACTCTGTTTCGCTAAGCTTTCAAAAACAGACTGAACTTCACTATACAAATTTGCTAACTCAACCTTGAACCTTTTAGATTTGGTTAAGATTTCCTTACTTATCGCTTCTAGGGCTGTATTGTGACTTCTTAAAAGAAAAAACATAATTATTGAGAAGATTATTGCCGCTATCCATATTCCAGTATTAACTAGTAAAGGACTATCTTCTGGCTTTGATTTCATTTGCCCAAAAGCAAGTATAAGTGAGAGTGGAATGGCGAGAATTTTCCCTTGTATACTGGCTAACAATGAGTTTAGCTTCGCACTATAATTTCTTTTCTGCTCCATCAGTTTCTCAAGTTCATTATCAAAAGAAAACTCTGATACAAATAGCTCATAGTTATTTGAAAAAACAGTAGCTATTTCTGAGCAGTGTGCGAAAAAATGTGATAAACGCTTCTCTTTGTCACAGCCTGTAAGACTATTTTTTAGAACTGCTCGCAATACACGTTTTTTGTCATTTTCATGTAACTTATCCTTGAATATCTTAATAATATTAGAGGAACCTAAAATGATTTCATTGGCATTTTGAACAAAGACAGTTTCACTCAAATTCTTAGCTAATGATAATTTGCTTCCAGATGAAGTTAGTACAAGTTCATCTTTACGATCAAGCTCTAAGACTTCGATTGCAATTAAATCTTGAATTAATCGCTGGGCGGTAAAGAAGGCCTCAACTTTGGTACTTGGTTTACTATCGTTCAACCAGCTAACATACCCTTCATTAATGAGTACAATATTTTTGGGTGGATTTATTAAGCTTGTATGTTCAATTAGATCATTTAAGTCGTTTGCAAAAAAAACGCTATTATTCCGAGGTGGAGCAATGGCAATATCCAATTGAATGCCAAGTTCAAAATTCTCAATACTTACATATTGTTCATTGACCTTTATCTCAAGTTCGAACGAATCATAGTTATCGAGTGATATTAGCTTACTTCGAAGTCTTTCATCAGATTTAACATTTGCAACCAACTTCCAATTTTTCGGCAAAAAGTTAAACTCTTTTGAAAACTGTAATAGTTGTTGAGAAAATTCGAGCTCGTCCATTTCTGCTACCTTCGAGGAATTTCCTTTTTAACCCAGGCTGGGACATCACTTATCATTATACAATCATCTTCGGTGAGCCATATTTTGTGATCTTCTATTGCGCTTTGTTCAAATGACAAGGTGTAATCGCTATTCTCTCCTTTAATTCGATATTTAACCAATTTCTTTAAATTTCTTTCTGTAGGCTTAAATTCACCTGGTATTTCTATTTCATTGTCTGCTATGTATTTAATAAACTCATTGGGATCTTCTGGGTTAAGTAAGTTTGAGATTTCTGCAAGTGTTATTGCCTTGCCCTTTTCTAGCTGTGATTGAGTATAATCATGAGCTCGTCTTCTTACATTAATTGCCTCTTCTTCATTATCAAATTTACTACAGTAATTCTTGATCGAATTTACAAGTTCATTAGTGTGGCGCGCAGGGTCTATGTACCCTTCTTCATCAATTCCAAGGAATAACTTAAAATAGCCAACAACTTCATCATTTCTACCTTTACCTTTGAGAAATGAAATGTGTCTGATTGTCTTGTCATCTTTTGTAGCTAACCATCGGTCTACGTTGATTCTTGCGGCAAAGTGTAATTTGTCTAAGTCAAGACTATGAACATCTTCTAATTCTAAGTTGTTAGTAATTCCAATCCCCTCTTTGTCTTTGATCAAGATGATCATAAAAAAGTTGTTACCATCAATTTTGTAATGCGCGAAGGTTAGGTAACCTCCAGTAGAGGCTGGGGTATGGCGCATTAATCCGCTTAGTTTTTTTAGGCCATCTACCGATAATTTGTAAAAATCAATATTGTCATTCTCGTATTCTAATAATTTTGTAGGAAACCACTCATTTTCAGAAAATCCAGCATAAGCTAGATGACTTTCTTCACGGTAACTCTTAATGATTTCACTCACTAGCTTATCAGCTTTAGGGTCTGGAAGCGGGATTGTCTCTTCGCGAGCGTCAATTGAAACTTTTGGATCGTATTGAACAGTGACGATTTTATGGAAAATTAGCGATTTTAAATCCATTTTAAGAAGCTTCCTTAAATTATTGTTTTAATTACGTTAAATAGTACCTGTATGTACAGCGATCCACAATATTATAAATTTGGACTATTAACCTATTTATCTCATTAGTAAATATCTAAGCTATAGAAGTAGGCATAAACAGCAAATCCTTTTCAAGAAATGCAAAAAAGACTCCTTTACTCTATCCACTTCTCTCCTGCCGATTAAGAAAGTCTTTTTGAATACTCAGCTCTGTTTCAAGTTTGACATTAATTAGCTCATATTCATGCAGTCTTTTCGCTAGGGCGTCGTTGTACTGCACTAATTCTGTTATCTCCTTAGTATTTCGTTCTTTCTCGTTTGTTAGGCGTTCAACGGCCGACTTAGCCTGGAATAGATCGTGTTCTAACTTGTCATACTTTTGAGTAATTACTTTAGTCGCGTCTTCAAGCTTATGTTTTTCTTTTTGAGTAGCTTTGAGCTCTGTAACTAGCCGACTACTATCTTTATTGAGACTAGTAATATCCGTTTGTTTAACGATTAATGTTTGGTTTAACTGGCGTATTTCACCATGTAATTGCTGAAGTTGCTGTTCGTGCTGCCTAACTCCCTGCTCACGTTGTTCTTTTACCGACACTCGGTAATGTTCTAAACTTTCTCGGGTGTGTTTGTGGCTTTCCTTGAGAGTGTCGATCTGCTCTTCTTTTTCCTTGAGAATACTTTCTAATTCTTTATTGTGACTGTTTGATTCAATAAGACGAGTTCGCAACGTTTCTATATCAGATTTCAGGGACTGGTTAGACTCGGATATCTGTTCACTCTCAAACAAACTTTTTTCGAGCTGTGCTTTTTGTTCATCTAACTGAACAATCAATGCCCTATTTTTTGTTTCTAAACTCTTGATTGTCTCTTGAAGTCTAGATTCGGACTTAGCTATTACTTCTTTCGCTTCCTGGTGTAACTTACTTGCCAGCTTTGCAATAATGTCTTTAATTCCTTCACTCAGTAATGCCTCGTCTTCTAGTTGAACGCTTTCATCCGCCTCTAACTCTTTTAGGTATCGAGAAATAGTGGTTTTAGATCCAGTATTTCCCAGCTCTACGCGAATTGCGTCAATCGATGGGTTAACTCCCTTTGAAATCAATAAATTACGAGCTTTTTCAACTGAATACTTTGTGATACCGGCACGTGCCATTGTCGCTTTCCTAGATTATTTCATACTGTAATACGTAATATGTATATACATACTATATCAGTGTTTAAACTTCGTCAAAATCAAACGATATTAATATGTGATAATCTAGAATTATCGCATGTTAATGAGGTTTATCGTTATAATTGGACGTAAATCAGTACGATAAGCGCTTATTACTCCGGACGGCAAAATTGAGTCAATCATCAAAAATCAACCAGTACATCCAGGCAGCAACGCGTGACAATACGCGCCGTAGTTATCAAAGCGCGATCGAACACTATGAAGTTACCTGGGGTGGTTTCCTGCCGGCAACGGCTAATAATATTGCTGAATACTTAGCTGATCATGCTGAAACTTTAGCCTTTACTACGTTAAAGCAACGAGCCGCTGCTCTTGCCCGATGGCATATCGATCAAGGCTTTCCTGATCCAACTAAGTCCTCCTTGGTTAAAAAGGTTTTAAAAGGGATCAGAGAGCTACACCCTGTTAATCCTAAACAAGCTAAGCCGTTACAACTCGAGCCGTTATCGCAAATTGTTGATTATTTGGAACAAGAAATCGCAGACAACCCCCTCTCATTGGTAAGCTATCGCGATAAGGCGCTTGTTTTACTAGGGTTTTGGCGAGGATTTCGTAGTGATGAGTTATGTCGGCTGAATACTGAATTTATAAACGTGGCGCCAAACAATGGATTAGAACTGTATCTCCCCCGCTCTAAGGGAGATAAACAATCAGTAGGACGTGCCTATTATGCGCCTGCGCTGAAACATTTATGCCCTGTCAAAGCTTACCAAGACTGGATAGGGCTAGCGAAAATAGAAGCAGGCCCAGTGTTTCGAGCGATTAATCGCTGGGGACAAGTCAGTGATAAAGCACTTAATCCCAATAGTATTGTTCCTTTGCTTCGTTCTCTGTTTAAGAAAGCATCAATTTCCATGCCTGAACAATACTCTAGTCATTCATTAAGAAGAGGTTTTGCGTCTTGGGCCTCAGAAAATGGATGGAGCCTAAAAGCGCTGATGGAATACGTTGGATGGCAAGATCCAAAGTCTGCACTAAGATATATTGACAACAGTATACAAAAGAGCCAGTTTATAGAGCTTATGTAGAGCATTAAAAATACTCAAATGAATGTCTTCCTCGATCTACTTGAAGTCTGCGGCGCAGCTAAGTTAAAAGTTAATTTTTTTAGATGCACTGGCCCGCTGAATGCGGTTTCGATAGTCTAGATTGTGTTGTTAGGATGGAAAAGGTGCATAAGTCTTTTTTACGCACCTAAAATGTTTACCACTTATTCGACTAGCGCTTAGTTATGTTCGTTTAATGAATGCAATATTGGACATTCATCGGGCGCTGACGGGTCACATTTTGCGGAAAGATTGTCTAGAACTTCGGCAAGCTGTTGTAGATCGCTTATTTTACTCCTTACTATTTCTAAATGAGCGTTAGCGATTTTTTGGGCTGCTCGACAGTCTTTAGAATTACTCGATGATAATTGCAATAAAGCACGAATTTCTTCAAGACTAAAGCCTAATTCGCGTGAACGCTTAATAAAATTGAGTCGCCGAATATTTTCTCCATCGAACAACCTGTTTCCACCCTCGCTTCTTAAAGGTGCATCAACAAGACCTATCTTTTCGTAATAGCGAATGGTTTCGATGTTCACACCAGTCTGCTTAGATACACGACCGATGGTTTTTAAGCTACTCGTCATAGTAAATTTCAACAAAACTTGCATCTGTAGTTACTACAGATATTAGCATTAAAGGTATGACTATTTCACATTTAGGTAGTTAGTGAATGTTAAATCTAATTAAAACAATTAGTTACATACTATTTTCGGTAGTATTACGCGCTCCAAATCTATCGGGTGATAAATAATGACCCCAAATCAAAAGCGATGGACGGCAGTGAGCGGAGCTATCGCCGGTGGAATAGCTGCATCTGCCTGTTGTGTTTTACCTTTAATTTTTATCTGGGTTGGAATTTCAGGTGCCTGGATTGCTAACCTAACGGCAATGGCTGCTTATCACACTTGGTTTACAGCAGTCGCTTTCTCGCTCCTCGCATTAAGCTATTACTTTATTTTCATTAAACCTAAAAAAGAGTGTAAGGAAGATCAATTGTGTAGTCAGCCGCTGCCTAAAAAATTGGTTAAGAGATGTTTTTGGCTGGCAGCAGTGATGATTTTAATTGCTACGATTTTTCCTTACATAGTTAACTATCTTTACGGAGCTGAATAAGATGAAATTATTAAGCAAATACTTCTTTGTATTAACTTTTACTTTAACCTCGTTTTCGACGATGGCAGCAATCAAAGAAGTGACACTTAAAGTCGATCATATGGATTGCGCGACTTGTCCGGTAGTCGTTCGAGCCGCACTATATGACCTTGAAGGGGTTGATAAAGTAAAAGTTTCAATGAAAGATAAAACAGTTAAAGTGACATTTGATGATGAAAAATTAAAATCATCGGATTTGGCTACAGCAGTTACTAATGCGGGTTTTCCCGCAAAACTGACCGATAGCTGAAATAACGTCGATACAGTTTTAAATCAAATATTTGGATAACTTAATGAGCAACATAGAATTACATTCCACAATCACTTGTCCAGAATGTGGGTTTCAAAAAAAAGAAGAAATGCCGACTAATGCCTGTCAGTGGTATTACGAATGTGAATCTTGCAAAACACTACTCAGTCCGTTGAAAGGTGACTGTTGTGTTTATTGCTCATATGGAACAGTGAAATGTCCACCGATTCAAGAAGGTAACGCTTGTTGTAGTGGTTCTTAACTAAAGTTGCCTCTTGTCGATTGGTGCTAAAAGAGGTGATTGATGATGGACACGGTAAACGATTCGTATCAAGAACATGGCAGTATTGAGCCGCCACGAATAATCGGGCGTATTGTCCGACTCGCTCTAGGCGTGATTTGCCTCGATTTAGTCAGGCAAATTGTTGACGATATTCCCGGAATGATTGAACGAGGCTGGCCGGTTAATCCTGTTGCTATTTGTACCATCTTCCTCGGATTCTATTTACTCCGCCCAGTGTTAAATCTTGGATTTACTCTGAAAAACAATTATTGGGCTCAAGTTTTTGTTTTTACCACTACACTCGCGATTTTCATATATGAGTGGCTATCTGGCGGGCCAATGTTTGGCAAAGTATTAACAGCCTTTTTAATGTTTTGGATGACCTACGTATTCGGCCATCTTGGAATATCATTTGTTCTTTCCGCCATTAACAAAACTCCTGGATGTGAAATGAGGGCAATTCCTCATTTATGGACTATCTTCACTGGGAAAAACTCTTATGAGCACCATTGCCCGGGATTTATTCGAAATATTGATGAGTGGGAGAATCGGCGTATCGAAGAATAAATTTGTTAGTGGCTCTACCAAATTAGGAGCTTAACACCAATCATTATCAAGATAACTCCACCTATAATTTCAGCTTTACTTTCTAGATAGGTACCGCTTTTAACACCAATGAAAACTCCGACATAACTAAATGCAAAAGTAGTTAAACCAATTAATATGCATGCAATGGTAAGGCTAATCCCGAGCAGTGCTAGCGCGAATCCTGCTGCCATAGCATCAATACTGGTTGCAATGGCTAGTATTAGCATGACTCGTGGTGTTACTTGGGATATATCCTGCTCGATACCTTCCGAATATGACTCATAAATCATTTTCATTCCGATAAGAAAGAGTAATCCGGCGGCCACCCAGGGCGCATAAGTCTCGACCCAAGCCAAGGTACCTTGACCGCCCAAATAACCAATAACCGGCATGCCCCCTTGAAAAACACCAAAGTAAACTCCGGATTTTATCGCTAGTATCTGCGGGTTAATTTGATGACGCGCTCCCAGCCCTATAGATACTGCGAAAGCGTCCAGGCTTAAAGCGATAGCGAGGATTATTAATTCGAGCAATGTAATTTCCTGCAGAGTTATGTAATGAAGTTGAAGCTATTTATTATAGAGCCTATAGATTAGTATTGAACCATATCAAAATCTTAGTGATTATTGGTTTTAAAAGGATCTATTTCCTTCACCTTTAATTGTTAGATAGATTTATGATGTTAAAGCTGCGGATATAATTTCTCGTTTTGTTTTGGGGAAACTATTCATCGTATACTTATGACAAAACTCGGTATACACCAGGTAAAGAATAAATGTATTCATATCTCACTTTACATGACGACTTTTAAACACTGGTTTTCGTTAATGGTCGAATATTATGATTAAACCTGCCATTTGGATTAATCCAGGGGTTGTTGCTATTTATGGTTCAAGCATCGATGCCGCTTCTCATAGCCATCATTCCATACAAGTAATATGGTGCAAAGAAGATTTAGATTGTAAATTAAATAATAAAGCTATAGCAGGAACAACTCTAGTAAACTCCATGGTTGAACATCAACTCGAGATGTCAGAAGGCTGGGTGTTGCTTATTGAACCAAATAGTAACTTGGGGGCGGAGTTATCTGCCAAGCTTGCGGGAGAATTGTACAAATCATTTCCTATATCCAATTTCACTATTAATGAATTATCAAAAGAAACAGAAGAGATAAATGATTATTTAGAACCATTGTTTAGTGAGTTAGGTTTAACTCAACAATTTTTGGTTCTAAACGAAAATAAAGTAAAAGATAAGCGTATTCAACAATTACTCACTGAACTCAACCAATGTTTAAAGGGGGATTGTATTAAGCCTTCAAGTTGGAGAGCTTCTGAAGTGGCTAAACAACTAGCTCTCTCAGAAAGTCGCTTTCTTCATTTATTTAGTGAAGAAATGGGGATTTCATGGAGACCTTATCTACTATGGCGTAGGATGATGTGTGCAATTCAGGCATTAGTAAACAATAAGTCTGCTACCGAAGCTGCTTATTTGGCAGGCTTTTCAGATAGTGCACATCTGAGTAGAACGTTTCGAAAAAACTTTGGGATGTCTATAAGGCAGGCACTTTCCCTTTTTTGAATAAGTTAGCCAGTTTATTCAATTATCAAAATGATGGAAGAGTTATTCTAATTGCTATTATTTAGCAGGAATAGCCTATGAAACAGAAACTTATCACTCTCATTTTAATTGTTATTGCTTTGGTGACTATATTAGCTACCCTAATTCATGGAATGATTGCTGATATTTCCATATTCCACGGAATGGTAATTCATCCACTTATATTACTGGCTGGTATTTCATTATTTGCTTTCGTAAAGAAACAAAACTCTGAAATTAGTCATGGATAACGGTTAACAAATCGTATTGTTGCTGAAACTACAAAGTTAGCCAGTTTATTCAAGTTATCCATCATTTATTTGAATATTCTTTAATCATATTCAATAGAGAGACATATCCATGGCAGAACTAAATAGCGATTTTTTAATCGAAACTCCTATGTTGGACTTTGGCGATCCGAAAGTTCAAGACTTGATTAAACAAAGAAAGTGGGGAGATTTGGACCGATTTGACGCTATTGGGGCAATATACAATTTTGTAAGAGACGAGATCTTATTTGGCTATAATGCAGATGACCGTTTATCTGCAAGCCAAGTTTTAAGTGATGGATATGGGCAATGCAACACTAAAGGAACTCTATTAATAGCTCTTCTGCGCGCAGTTGGAATACCAACCAGATTCCATGGATTTACTATTTATAATGAATTGCAACGCGGCGCAATTCCAAACTATCTATTTTTCTTTGCTCCTGAACGTATAATCCACAGCTGGGTAGAAATTTATCATAATGATCGTTGGGTCAACTTGGAAGGTTACATCATTGATAAACCCTATTTAAAACAAGTTCAACGTAACTTTTCTAATCAATGTAATCAATTCTCAGGATATGGTATTTCGACTAAATGCTTAAGTGAGCCTGAAATCGATTGGACAGGTGAAGATACCTACATACAAAGTGAAGGTATTGCTGATGATTTTGGTGTGTATGCTCAACCTGATGATTTTTATGCGAAATATGGAAGTAACTTATCTGGAGTAAAAAAAATACTATTTCGTTATGTGTTACGGCACTTAATGAATTTAAATGTAAATAGAATTCGGTCCGAAGGAATCGCGTCCAATAGGTAATTAGTTGTTATCTTCATCCCTACAATGCTCATCGGAAAATTCCAGTTCTATAGTTGTATGTTTGAACTGGTATGTTTCCAACCGTTTTTTTATTTCTCTCTTCAGACCGAGTAATGAATCCAAGGTGACTGTTTTAACAAGCACAACATGACCTGTTAAAACGTGTTTCTCGCCATCTAATGACCAGAAATGTAAATGATGGACGCTTTGAACACTTTCCAATCCTTCTAACTTTAATTTTACTTCCTGCAACAAATGCGTATCGGGTGTCGCTTGTAGAAAAGTTTTAATAGTAATTGTTAAGTTCTTGGCTACATTAAATAAGATAAACAATGTAAATAGAATTGATAAGATCGGATCTAAAATTGGTGCGTCAATAAACATGAGAATGACTGACAGTAAAAGAACTGCGACCCAACCAAGTACATCTTCTATGAGGTGCCAGTTTAATATTCTTTCATTTAAAGATTTTCCAGAGCTTAATTTGTATGCTGCATAACCATTAACGACAACACCGAAAATAGCTAGTCCCAACATCCCTTCAACATTGGGCATAACTGGTTCACTTAATCTAGGGATCGCCTCAAACATGATCCAGGCAGAGCCTAAAATCAACACCAACCCATTAATTAATGCACCAAGTAAAGAAAAACGAAAATAACCATACGTAAATGTTGAGTCGGGATCTTTTTCAGCAAGCTTACTTAGCAACCAAGACATCCCGATGGATATACTATCGCCTAAATCATGTATAGCATCGGCCATTATTGCAGTGCTGTTAGTCAGAAGGCCACCGATAAACTCAATAATGGTAAAACCTAAATTAAGAAAGAATGCCCAACCAATTCGATTGCTACTATTGTTATCATGAGAATGCATCTTCAATTCCTTTCAACTAAAGTCTTCTTGTATTAGTTTAATCAGCATCGAAGCTAGAGCGCTTCGATGCTTTGAGATTTAATACGCTTTAGATAATTTTCCTTTCGAAAACCAGGAAAATAAGACCGGTAGTACATAAAGCGTTAAAAACGTCGCAGTTACCAGTCCACCCACAATAACACTCGCCAAGGGCTTTTGAATCTCGGCTCCAACACCAGTAGACAGCAACATTGGAATGAGTCCTAGTGTTGAGGTAATCGCTGTCATTAAAACTGGCCTTAGCCTCGAAACAGCACCATTAAAAACAGCATTTTTCACGGTAAGACCATCATTGATGCGCTGATTAATCTTTTCGACCATGACGACTCCATTAAGGACAGCGACGCCAAATAGCGTGATAAAACCCACTGAACTAGGTACCGATAGATATTGTCCTGTTGCCCACAAGGAAAAAACTCCGCCAATAATTGCGAGTGGGACGTTAATCAAAATCAGTAATGCCTGACCGACAGAATTAAATGCAAAGTAGAGCAACAAGGCAATTAGTCCTAGCGAAATCGGAACAACTAACGAGAGCCGCTTTTGGGCACGCTGTTGGTTTTCAAATTGTCCACCAATTTCAACTGAGTAACCTGTAGGCAGGGATACATTTTTTGTTATTGTAGACTGGATGTCAGTTACTACGCTGCCCATGTCTCTGCCTTGAACGTTCGCTTGAATTACCACTCGGCGTTGAACATCATCACGACGAACTTGCGGCGGACCGGATTCAATAGACACCTCTGCAACATCTCCCAGCCTTACCCATGCTCCCGACGGTGACCTTAGTCTTAACTCCGAAATGATTTCTCGATCTTGTCGAAATTGAGCATCGAGTCGGACGTATATATCGTAACGTTCATTACCATTAATAATCTGTCCCGCACTATTTCCACCTAAACCATCTTTTACCAGCCCCATTACGTCGGAAACTGATAAACCATATCGAGAAAGCGCTCGGCGGTTAGGTTTGACGACAAGTTGAGATTCACCTTCGATTTGCTCCATAGCAACATCACGTGCCCCGTTGACCGATTTAATCAAAGTTTCGATTTCCTGGCCCTTTTCTGCCAATACAGTTAAATCGGGGCCAAACAACTTAATTGCCAATTGTGCTTTGACACCCGATAAGAGTTCGTCAACGCGAGTTGCAATTGGCTGAGAAAAATTAAATACGAGCCCAGGATGCTGCTCTAGTTTTAATTCCATAAGCGACTGAAGTTCGTATCGATCGCTAGCGCTGGTCCATTCAGATATCGGTTTCAAACCAATATAGATTTCAATATTATTGACAGGTTCCGGATCGCCGCCAATCTCTGCACGACCTATTCGCGATAACGCGTAGTTAACCTCTGGAAAGGTCATAATAATGGATTCCAATTTTGGGGCCACTTCTAGCGCGGTATCCAAACTAGACGATGGAGCAAGGGTGACACGCAAGTTAATCGTTCCTTCTTCTAATTCCGGAACAAACTCCGTACCTAATCGTGGGATCATTAATGCTGCAGCGACCACAAGCACCACCGCCGATGCGATGACTGTTTTTGTATTCTTAATGGCCCATTGAAGCGTTTTCCGATACAAATGATCGATGGGTTTCAGAACGAAACTTTCTTGTTGTATTAAATTGTGTCTGAAAAGATAAGTTGCTAGTGCAGGAACAATGATTAAAGCAACCATAACTGCTGCCATCATAGCTAGCATAATGCTCACGGCCATTGGTTGAAAAAGTTTTGCTTCAACCCCTTCAAACGTAAACATCGGCATAAAGACAACAAGAATGATCGCAGTAGCAAAAAATATTGGTCTCGCAACTTCTCTTCCAGCCTCCTGCAGTCGCAAGGAGATTCCACTTTTTCCCGCCGCTGAGCCTTGGGGGCTTAGCGTTTTATTTGAACTTGCCAGCGAGGTTTCATCGTGTAATGAGTCTGGATGCGTCAAATGTTTGAACATGTTTTCAACCATCACTACAGAGCCGTCAACCAGCATGCCAATTGCAACTGCAATGCCACCAAGCGACATCAAATTTGCAGACAATCCAAACCAGGACATCACCATCAAAGCGATCCCGACCGAGATAGGAATAGAAATAAGCACCAGCAGCGTTGCACGAATATTCATTAGAAACAGCGCTAAGATAACGACAATTAACACAAATGCGAGTGATAGTGCATTCACAACAGTATCGACAGCTTGTGTTATTAAATCAGCTTGATCATAAAAGGCTTCAAACTTTACACCTTTGGGTAACGCTTGATTTATTCGTTCAGCTCGAGCATTAATGCTATCAATGGTCTCTTTAGTATTAGCGCCCATCCTTTTTAGAACAATCCCAGAAACAACTTCCCCCATGTTCTCAACTGAACCATCCTTATTACGTCGGGTCATGGTTACCGCACCTTGACGAATTTCGTTTCCAAGGACTACCGTTGCGACATCATCAACAGTAACCGTAGTGCCGTTCAAGGTTTTTAAAGGAACTTGACCTATTTCATTCAGTCCCTGTTCGCCATGTGATAACCAACCTGTGCCACGGATAACAAGCTGTTCTTGACCGCGATTCATGTACCAGCCGCCAACATTTTCATTGTTTTTTTCCAGTGCTTCCATGACATCCTGTTGAGAAAGTTCGAAAGCAAGTAATTTAGATGGGTCGAGATTGACCTGATATTGTCGAACCTCACCGCCAAACGATAAAACATCAGTGACACCACCAGCAGGGATAAGCAATAATTTGATGACCCAATCATTGAGGCTCCTGAGTGTCATCGCGTCATATCCCGATCCTGGATCGGCAATTAATAGATATTGAAACACTTGGCCCAGGCCAGAAGTGTTAGGTCCCATTTCAGGAGTTCCGACACCATCTGGGATCAATTCTTTCGCGGTTTGAAGTCGTTCAAAAACCAACTGTCTTGCAAAATAAATATCTGTGCCTTCATTAAAAACAACAGTAACACCAGACAAACCCGTTTTTGAAATAGAACGAACTTCTTCCACATCCGGTAAGGCGTACATAACTGCCTCTACCGGATACGTAATGAGTTGTTCGACTTCTTCTGCTGCTAAACCTGGTGCTTCAGTATTGACAGATACCTGGACATTGGTCACGTCAGGGAAGGCGTCAAGATTGAGTTTTGGAATGATAAAATAGGCCGATACCATTAAGGTCATTAAAGCGATCACAACCAACAAACGGTTTGTCACAGCCCAATCTACAATACGATTAAACATATGATTATCCCTCGATTAATGGTTATGCGGATCAAAGCCGCCTTTGGCTAATTGCGAGGCAACAAAAAAAGCACCTTCCGTCACTACTTTTGTTCTAGCATCAACACCAAAAACTTCGCGAAGTTTTCCAAGTGGACGTCCCAGAGTGATTTCATGCGGTTCAAATTGGCCGGGCGATTTTTCAATAAAAACAACCCAGTCTCCGTCACTATTTCTCATTAAAGCGGTTTCTGGTACGGCAATAACCTCAGAATCTGTTTTAAATTTAAAAAATACATTCACAAATAATCCAGAGTGTAATCGATGTGCGTTGTTTTGAATGGTGAGGCGAACGATGCGAGTTCGGGTTGTAGGTTCTATGGTATGAGCTTCTTGAGAAACAGTCGCTTCAAAACGATCAGCTGAAGTTTGAACGACAGCAATAGTGCCCTTCGGTAGCGCCAGCTTTGAATTCGCAGGCAGTCTGGCTTCGACCCATAACTCTTTCTCGTCAGCAACAATCATGAGCGCTTCACCTGCATTTACTCGCTGCCCTTGATGAAAATCATCAGTTAAAACGACGCCATTGACATCTGCGCTTAGCGTATATTCACCAAAAACATTTTTAGATTTTTGTAATTGCTCAATTGCGTTTGATGACAAACCATAAGCTTTTAATCGAGCAAGCGCTGCACTGTTTTCAGATTGGGCAGATAAAAATCGCTTGTCTCCAACTGCTTTTCTACCAAGCCGCTTAACGCGCAGCCATTCTCCATTTGCAATCTGGTATTGAGCCTGAGCTTCTGCAACAGATTCACTAAATAAAGTAACCAAAGGTTGCCCAACAGCGATATGATCGCCTAGGGATGCGTGCCTCTTTAATACAACAGAATCTACTCGTGGCGATACCAGATAGCTAGTATAGCCATTAGCCTTGATTTCTCCTGGCGCATAAACTTGGTAATTTAAAGATTTAGGAACTAATGTTGAGATTTTAATTCCTGCTAATTGAATTTGCTCGCTGGTTAATGAAGTTTCTTTTGCCTCATGTTCTTCTTCACCATGAGAATCTTCATTATGTTTATGTTCGTCTTTTTCATGAGAATCTTCGCCATGTTTATGTTCCTTACCATCGTCTTTGTGTGAAGAATGAACCTGCTCGTCTTCTTGTGTTTCACTTGCGGGGACATTGCTCGCTTGAATAGCAAGCAATGTCAGAAAAATAAAGGTTATCTTTTTCATTTTAAAAATCTCTTAATCGTTAATTAGCTTGCTTTAGCGCAGTTAGCACCTGGCCGGTGTTTAAAAGCCAGTCTATGTAGGCTTTTCGGTATTTTTTTTGTAATTCAATACCCGAAACGATGCCATCAGCTCTTTGCTGGAGTGACAAAAGATATTCTGATGTGCTGACATCACTACTGCGCCATTGTTGTTCGAGAAGTTTTGCGCTACTTTCTATGCGGCCCTTCATCAAACCTTGCCAGCGTTTATAATGCTTCTTGTATTCGTTTAGCGTTGATTGCGCGGCTTCGATGGAAAATTGTTGCGATCGCCTTGCTGCTAGAAATTGCGATTCAGCCGATAGTACTTGCTGGTTGATCGCTTTAACTTGAGCACTAAAATCATTCCTTATATTAAGTGGCATCGAAAACGAAATACCGACAACATCATCATCTCCATTTTGACCTGCGTTCAAACCAAAAGTAGGTTCGTTTTTGGCATCGAGCTTTGCAACTTCAGCTTCTTGCCGTAATGATTCCCAAGCAGTTCGAGCTGCGGCAACATTTGGGATTTGGTCAATTGATTGGCTGAAAGAATTATTCGCGTCAAATCGCCAAAATGATTTAGGGACCTGGGACATCTCGACAGACCAATCTGGCAATAATTCACGAACTCTTGCTTCTGCTATCTTAAACTGGACATGAGTTTCTGCAGTTTCGTTAAGCTGTTGCGATAATTCCAGATAGGTCAGTTCAGCATCTAACTGGCCCAAGTCACCAGCTTCTTGGCGCTGAGTTATGACTTTAAGTAAAGCGCTTAAACGATCTTCTTGCTCTTTTGCTAGCTTTGCATGTTGCTTTGCAG
This sequence comes from Aliikangiella marina, assembly GCF_007004765.1. Classification (GTDB taxonomy): domain Bacteria; phylum Pseudomonadota; class Gammaproteobacteria; order Enterobacterales; family Kangiellaceae; genus Aliikangiella; species Aliikangiella marina. The sequence continues at coordinate 1,167,877 of NZ_VIKR01000001.1, read as the reverse complement.
AGTCCCATTCAATAAGAGCGGAAATAGTTTCCGCAGTTCTTCGTTGCAAAATAGCTTTAAACTCAAAATGAGCTGTTTGGCGATTAATGGAAGCCTGTTTCTTGCGAATACTCGACTTATCCCACCAATCAATGGTTTGAGTAATGCCTATTTTGAAATTATTCGAATCGCCTTCACGCTCATACTCAGTTTCAAGTTCTGGATTGTACAAAGGCAGTTCTTGGTTGTTAGCCCAGGAAAGCGACGACTCCATTTTTTCTTTTGCGGCTACAACCTGCGGATGATTTTCAATTTGATTTTGAAGCCACACACGCCAAGAGTCGTTTTTTGGTGCAGCTGACAAGCTCGTGCAAAATACGAGCAGATAAACGCCTCCCATCGGGATTCGTTTAATTAAACATCTAAACATTTAGATATCCTCTAATATATAAGTACTATTTATTCCTAAATTAAATTGATTAAATTAATCGAACTTACATCTAAAGGATGGGGGGTCTTAGGGCTGGGAATAGAAAGATTGAGGGTAGATTTAGCTGGTATTCAAATATCAAGTCACTTCGAAAAGACAAAATGGTTTCTGAAGCTAATCCTGCTAAATATAAGTTTGAAGTTCCATGACAGTGACAACAATGATGACAGTCGAAGGGGGAGTTCTCAAAGTTTTCTGGAGATTTCAAATCGTCATCGGATAATGCTATTGAACCAATTTCGTGGTCATGTTCAAAAGACAGATGCTCTTGACCAGTCTGATGTAACTGGTGTGTATCAATAGAGGCATTCACCGATTGCAAGGCAATCAGTGCTATCATCACTATTAATAACAGCCGTTTTATCATGTCTTAATTTAATTCCTGATTGAATTGCTACTTCTAGCGACATTCGCTAGCTCACCAATTATAGTAAAAATTAGGTACGTCGTCCCAACCATTTTCAGGCTTTGAGCCTTAATATGCGCCCTGCCCCGTAGAGTACTACAATCCCAATTATTAAACCAATTACTAAGTCGGGAAAACGAGAACCAGTCAACATCACAAGCATACCCGCCAAGATTACTCCTAAATTAGCAATGACATCATTCGCAGAGAAAATCCAACTTGCTTTCATATGAACACCCGAATCTTTCTGTTTATGAATTAACATTAAGCATGCGCTATTTGCAAGCAATGCTACTAAGCCAAATGCCATCATCAGTTCAGAAATGGGCTCGCTGCCATAAGTAAAACGTCGAACGACTTCACTTAGCGCCCCAAGTGCGAGAATAACCTGTAACCATCCTGACAGTTGCGCTGCTTTCAACTTCATTTTAATACTGTGGCCAACGGCGTATAGAGCGAGTCCGTAAACAGCAGCATCGGCAAACATATCCAATGAATCTGCAATGAGTCCCGTTGATTGTGCTATCCAGCCAACGCTTAGCTCTGTAAAAAACATGAAAGCATTAATAACCAGTAACCATTTGAGTGTTGCTGATTCCTTTGACTGGTTTATTCTTTCTAAATCTCGGGCGCTCTCAATTTCTTTAGGGCAGCTTTCTTTGGTGGATTGTAAGGTTGCACCAAATCCGAGTGCGGTTAATTTTTGTTCGATTTCATCTAAATTAACGTCGTGAAAGACTCTGAGTTCACGGCTTGGAATATCAAAAGAGAGTCCAACTTCGGGCTCAACTGAATCTAATGCCAAACGAATTATCCGCTCTTCCGAAGGGCAGTCCATCTTAGGTACCTTAAATAAACTGCTATAGGGTTTGTCAAAAAAACCCTCACTCGATGGTTGTTCACCAATTTCATTGCCACTACAACTTTGACAGCTTCCGCTGTAGTTATCACTCATGATTAGTCTCTTGATCAAATACTAGAGCAAGTTTAAACTCTATAGTAACTATAGAGTCAAGATGATTTATCATAAAGTATGAAAATTGGTGAATTAGCCCGTCGCTCAGGGTGTTCTATACAAACTATCCGTTACTATGAAAAACTAAAATTGTTACCGATACCTAGCCGAAGTGAGGGTAACTTTAGGCTGTATGACATAAAAATATTCGAACAACTTAAATTTATAAAGCGTTGTAAGGACTTGGATTTAACGCTGGATGAAATACGTAAATTATTGAGTATTAAATCTGAGCCAAATCAAGAGTGCGATGATGTAAACCGGTTGATTGAAAGACACCTAGAACGGGTAGAATTCAAAATTGCCGAGTTTAGGCAACTACGAGCACAACTGATTAGTTTGAGACAAGCTTGTTCTGAAAACAACAAAGCTGTGGATTGTGGAATATTGAAACAGCTTACGAAAGATTCTTAACTTGATTAATAGGTGGCTATACCCATAACTAGTGTTAAACACCAAGTTTGCATGACTTATCCTCTTGCACCCAGAGAATACAATTCAGTCGGCTGGACTTATAGAGCTGGAAAGTATGCTATGGAAGAAGCTCCCGAATGTTGCAGTCAAGAATTTCGGCTAAAGCGTAAGCTTTTTCTAGTGTAATATTAACCTCCCCCCTTTCAACTCTGCCAGCATAACTTCGATCGATGTTTGCCTTTAGAGCTAGTTTATCTTGTGATATCCCAAGAGATTTTCTTCTAGCCCGTACTTTCTTACCAAAATTAATTGCAATATCTTTCATTTCTTGTCCCTTTATAAAGACAAGAACTATCTAAAGTTGCGGTATATAAAGCCACGGACTATAATCCGTATTTTTGAGGTTTTATAGTTGAAACAGATGAAATATGAATATTTGGGACGTTTTAATGCATCTTCATATGGCTTTTATTAATGTCTGCTGTTCGAATTACGATTGATCAATACCTTTATGAAGTGCTAAAAGAACACGCAAACAAGGCGCTCACCGTAGTACAGCTAAGAAATAGCTACCTTGCGAGGCTACCCATCGCGGTTTCTCCGGACATCGCACGTAAAGCTATTTATCGTCAATTGTTGAGGCTAGTAGGCTCGGGTGTGTTATTGAAGCGACCCAAAAGTAATCCTCAACACTCAACTTACGAAATTACCAGCAAGTTCAGGCAAGCAGAATTTAAACCGACAACGCCTTCACACCAACGGTCCCTTCCAAAAAAAGTTGGTACAAAGATTAGTCAAGGCATACAACCCCGTTCATTTGAAGAACTATTGAGACAATATCAAGTAGATTTACTCTCAAGTATCGCGGAGTCTGAAGAATATAAGCGACTCTATACGATGAATCCCGAATTAAAGACGTTACTAGAGGCACAATATCACCACGCTCGTGATCAAAGTTCTAAATTGCTAGGCCAAATTAAAGCGATAAAAACAGTCATATCCCATCTTTCAAAATAATAATAAGGCAATATGAAACTACGACACTGGCAATCAGAGTGTGCAACACGTGCACTACATCATTATCATACAAAAAATCAACATTTCTTTTGCTTAGCGACCCCAGGAGCAGGCAAATCGATTATGGCTGCGGAGGTCGCAAAGCAATTAAGAGAAAGGAATGATATTGATTTTATCTTATGTTTTTCACCTTCTAAAACTGTTTGTTTGTCACTTGAGTCTACATTTTCTCAATATTTAGGTGTTCAGTTCGACGGCTTGATGGGAGCGGTTGGACGATCTGTGACGTATCAAAATATGGCTTTTTTCGGCGACAGTTTTTGGCAATTGTTTGCTAACTTTCGGGTGTTCGTCGTTTTTGACGAAATTCACCATTGCGCGGGAAATTCACTAGAAAACGCTAACAGTTGGGGAGCCGAAATCATTACCAAAATACGAGATTCAGCCGCTTTTACGTTATCACTTTCAGGAACGCCCTGGCGTTCTAATCAAACGCCTATCGTGCTAGGACGTTATATTGAACCCGATTTCACACTAGAATGTGACTATGTATATGGCGTCAGAAAAGCTATCGAAGATAAAGTTTGCCGGCAACCGACATTAGTTTTAATGGATAACAACGAGATCCGTATTACTGACGCTGATTCGCAAACATCAAGGTATGGAAGTTTACAGGAAGTATTAAACGAGACCGATTGTAACTATCAGTCAATTCTACATACCCCATCTGCTCTAAAACAAATATTAAAACGTGCAAATCAAACGCTGAACCGAATTCGATGCGAAAATGTTAATGCTGCTGGACTTGTAGTGGCTTCGTCTATCGCCCACGCCGAGTTAATTCAGCAACAAATGTCGTTGATTGGAGAAACAGCAGAATTAGTGACTTACCGAAGTCCCGATGCGCCTAAAACGATAGAAGCATTTAAATCTAATGACGTTAAATGGATTATTAGTATCGGTATGATCAGCGAAGGCACTGATATTCCAAGACTTCAAGTTTGCTGTCATTTAAGTCGGGTTAAAACAGAGCTGTATTTCCGACAAGTACTTGGACGAATTCTACGCCGTAATCATACGCAAAACCAAGAAGCTTGGCTTTATACATTTGCCGAAGCGAACTTGAGCAAGTTCGCTCATCGTTTGGAACAAGAAGTCCCCGAGTCAAACATCGTGTTAAAAGAACAGTTATGGCCATCTGACGACAGCGAGCATTTTGTTGAATCAGATCAAATTCAGGAGCTCTCTTCTCCTTCCAACCTATTGATCCCCCCACCAGAATTTGAGATGGAAGATACATTCTTAGGTAATTCTCTCAATCTTGACTCTTACCACCAGCAGATTGAACCGAAATTAGACTTTACTGGTGACTTCAGAGAAAAAGTGGTTGAAAGCTATAACTCTCCTTTCTAAAACCTTCGGTGATTACCCACCTTAAATACGCGTCTAATAATCGCGACCACATCATCCAACACATCTAACGTAATTAATGAACTTCCATGAGCTAGTCGAACTCGGAAATGCTCATAATTTGGTTTAGTGTATGAATTATTCTCAGAAACACAGTACTACGGTCTTTAAGAAAAGAAGAAATTGGTTTATTGTATGGAAACTTAAAATCGTTAAATTTGAACTAATAAACAACTTCAACTATTCGCAATAACCTGTTGTTTATTAAGGGATTAGTGTTTTTACTGAGGGTTGTTTTTTGGATTGTACAATCCAAAATTTAATTTAAGGACAAGAAAATGAAGAAAACGAAAACGCCGACTCAGGACTCTTACGAGTCTATTCTACAAGCGTATGATTTCTTCAATCAAGCCCTATTTTCAGGCAAACTACCGAAAGTTATCATCACTTATCATCGTCAACGTCGCGTGATGGGATACGCTTCAATTGCTCGCTGGGTTAATGCCAAGCGAGAGTTTGTTGATGAACTCGCGGTAAATCCTGAATACTTTGCACAATATCCCTTAATAGAAATTTGCCAGACACTATGTCACGAAATGGTTCATATTTGGCAAGCACATTTCGGTAAGCCCGGACGACGTGGCTATCATAATGCTGAATGGGCAAGAAAGATGAAAAGCATTGGCTTAATGCCCTCTTCTACCAGTAAACCTGGTGGAAGTGAAACCGGTGAAAATATGATGGATTACATTTTGGTTGACGGTCCATTTCTTAAAACTTGCCAAAAATTGATTAATAAAGGATTTAAAATACCATGGGTGGATCGTTACCCAACCTTTAGGCAAGAAGTCCCCATTTTAGCTTTCTCACCAGAAGACGAGCCAATCGAGTTAAATAAAAATTGCCAACCGAAAAAAAAGTTGGCAACGGCTGAGCTAAAGCACCGTTCAGATAATGAGATAATAAGTTTTAGTTTTGAAGATGTACCATCTGGTCATGAGATAAATGGCGAGGTTTTGAATCATTCTGAACAAAGTTCTGAATTTCAATCTACTTTTACAACTAAACCTGCGCAAAAGTCAGGCCGCGTAAAATACTGTTGCAAATCCTGTCAAATATTGGTGTGGGGTAAGCGGAATTTGAGAATCAGTTGTCTCGATTGTAATTTACAACTACAGGAAGTAACATGAACAAAAAATAAACAACAATCCAAAGGAAGGAAAGATTATGGCTCGAAAACCATATCTTAGTCAGCAATCTCATGATGCCCCACCGAAATTTAATGCCCCTCAACGCCAACGCTACCTTTACATTGACACAGCATTTGAAGAGCAAGTACTGTCAAAAGTACGAGGAGCCGCCAATAAAGTTTTCTGCGCATTAGCTTATTCTTATTTTAAAGTCACCTATCAGTTTTTTGAAGATGCCGAAGCTAAGGATTTAAAATATTTAGCTCGCCGCTTTGATATTCAGAAGACACTTAATTGGCAGGAATATCATCGCGACACTCGCAACAACCATCGAGCGATTATTCTCGAATTTATGGGTTTCAAATCATTTAACACGCCAGATTCAACCACAAAAGCGACAGAAATCATCAATCGATACGCTAGAGTCAAAAAGAATTTTAGAGATTGCTTTTGTCACCTGGCATCAGAGCTAAGACGAGAAAAAATCGAAATTCCCTCATACAATTTGTTAAAGTCTCTTATTGATAAGTGCTACAAAAATCATAAGGCGAAACTTCTCTCAATCGTAGAGAATGAACTGACATCATACGACAAAGCCATTCTTGACCAACTTTTTGATAATGATCTTCCTAAGGACTCTCAGGCTATCAGATATCGTTTGACTCTATTAAAAAAGTTCACTCAATCGCTAAAGCCTAACAAAATTAGTAAAAACATAGCGGGATTTGACGTACTTTATGATTTATTTTTAATTTCGGCACCAATTGTCGAAAAACTTGATCTGAATGGTGAGGGAATACGACACTATGCAACATCAGTTAACAAGAGTCAGATTTTTCAGATACAACGAAAAAAAGATCCAAATCGCTACTTACACTTGATCACATTTGTCGTTCATCAGTTCTATCGGTTGCACGACATTTTAGTGGATACTCTTAACGCATCAGTGACTTCTGCTTATAACATTGCCGAACGACAGGCCAAAGAGCACTACTACAAGATAAGGAACGAGCAGTCAAAGAAAACCAAAACATTACTAGAGCAATCAGGCGATATGTTTGCGGCGATCGAAAAAGCCAAAGGCGTATTAATGGATGAAAGCTTAGATGATGCAATAAAAGTGGCTAAAGCGTTGAAACTGCTGACTCCCAAAAGTCTAAATAGCGAACAAATCATAAATTCGATGGAAGAAGTTAAAAGTGATTTGGATCGCTTGAGTGGCGAAGGACTTTTGTATTACTACTTGGAAGATGGTTCATTAAAACTTCAGCGTAGATGCAATGACATAGTAAAACGACTCAAGTTTAGCGAACAATCAGTCAATAAACCGCTACTGTCAGCTATTAACAGATTTAAGAAATATCAAGGTAAAGTCGATCATCGCTACCCTATTCGCTTTTTATCCAAAGAAGAACGGAAGTATGTCGATACAGACGATGAGTTTAAATCAAAGCTTTATAAGGTCGCTTTGTTTAAACATATCAGCGACTCTTTAAAAGGCGATTCTCTATTTTTAGAACATTCTTATCGATATCGTTGTCTTGATGAATATCTCATTTCACTCAATGTTTGGGAGAAAAACAAGCGCGCGTTATTAAAGCAAGCTGGTATGCTAAAATACATTGACTTTAAAGCGCTTATTAAAGAATTAGGATTAGAACTCCACCAACAATATCAAGAAACGAATGAGCATATATTAGAAAACTCGAACGATTATGTAACAACCAAAGGTTTTGGTGAATACAGACTAACATCACAAAGAAATACTTACCAAGAAGAGTCATTGCTTGACTCTGTTGATATTGAATTATTTCCCAAAAACTCTTACGTCACCATTTCAGAAGTACTGAACACTGTGCATCAAGCAACGGGCTTTTTGGACGAGTTTCAGCATCATAACGATGAGTACCTAAAAGAAAGACCTGATGACAATGTTTTTATCGCTTCGACCGTAGGTTTAGGTTTACATTTTAGTCCAGAACAATTTACTAAACTGTCTCGATCCGTGAATAACTCAGCTTTAGTCACAACGATTAACAACTACATGTCGGTTGAAAACTCACGCTTAGCAAGCGATAAAATTCTTGAGTATGTAAAATCCATGCCACTTGCTGGGCTTTACATTGGAGATTTTGGCCTACAAACATCGAGTGACGGGCAGAAATGGACTGTTTCAAAAGATTCTTTTAATTCTAACTATTCATTTAAATACGGTGGTAAAGATCCGGTATTAGCAGCATACAACTTTGTTGATACGCGACATCTTTTTTATCACTCGAATGTAATTAGTGGCGCAGAACGCGAGGCCCATTATATGATTGATGGTGTTATGAAGAATGACGTTGTTAAATCCGATATGCATTCGACTGATACACATGGCTATACTGAAATGGTTTTTGGGATCTCTCATTTATTGGATATTTCTTTCGCGCCTCGGATCAAGAATATTCACAGGCAAAACATCTACTCCTTAAAGGGGAAAAAAGCATACACTTCGAAAAATTACCCTATTCTACCCAGGAAACAAATCCGTTTAGATCGTATTGAACCTTATTGGGATGACATTCTTAGGCTGTGTGTTTCAATTAAGCTCGGTGAGGCTACTGCATCTCAAATTTTTAAACGACTAAACTCTTACTCTGTTAATAATAATCCACTTTATAAAGCTATTAAAGAGTTTGGTCGCATTCCTAAATCTCACTACATACTGCGCTACATTGATGATCCTGAGTTACGAAGTGCAGTACACAAACAACTGAATAAAGGAGAAAGTGGAAATAAATTGGACCGAGCCCTTGCAATTGGACGCTCAGAATATGCTCAAGTTGAAAAAGAAGATCAGGAAGCAGTAGAAAGTTGCAAACGTGTCATTAAAAACGCAATTGTTTGTTGGAATTACATGTACCTTACACAGAAAGTTATGAATGCTCGATCAAAGGCTGAGAAAGAAGCATTGATTAACAAAATAAAACTCTCATCACCAGTTACTTGGGAACATATATTACTTCATGGTGTATTTGATTTTTCCGAGAATAAATTGCGTGATTCGCGAGCATTTGATTTTGAAAAAATGCATGACCCGAAGATATTAAAAACATAGTTACTGTGTTTACAGGTCACCAAGTCAAGAGAGATAGTCTTAAATAGATAAATGAACTTATCTAGACCGGTTACACTTTTTTTGTTTTATTTAATGTAAACCAAAGGATTTTTGAGAAATAAAAATAAGTGTAACTGCTTGTTTTATAAAGGATCTATAGATTATCTATTCGTAAATTCTGGGTTTTGTTTAGAAATACCCCTTTTACTGAAGTCGTCTCAAAGCAACCGATAAAAAACAGACTAAGTGACACAGTCGTTAGCGATTTGGTTAATTTCATAGGCAAATTGAGTTCGAAGTTTTATGATTTAGAAATTTTACGCTTACGAATTTTTATTTGTACTAAAAAACAAAGCAGGCTTAATTACCTGCTTTGATTTTCGCTTTGCGATTAATAGGCTGGAAGTCCAAAATTTATTGGCCCCTATTAAATTTTAACCCTTAAGGCGTATAGTATGTCGCTGACCCTGGTCCTACTGGTAAGCCCAGCAAGAAGACCCAAATATAGAACAGCGTCGTCCATACGACAAAGAAAATCATTGAATACGGTAGCATGGTGGCTATCAAAGTCCCCATCCCCAAGTTTTTCTGGTATCGAGCTGCCATAGCGAGTATCAGGCCAAAATAACTCATCATCGGCGTGATCAAGTTCGACACGGAGTCACCGATACGATATGCCGCTTGAATTGCCTCTGGGGCAAACCCGATCAGCATTAACATTGGTACAAAAATAGGTGCAGTAACCGCCCATTGCGCTGACGCGCTGCCTAGGCTCAAGTTAATCATTGCACACATAATGATAAATAAAACGAATACTTCTGGACCGTCGAGCCCCAACGCTTGTAACAAGGCTGCACCTTTTACGGCTAATACAGTCCCTAAATTGGTCCACTTGAAAAAAGCTACAAATTGCGCGGCAAAAAATACCAGTGTGATGTAAAGACCCAGACTTGAAATACTTTTAGCCATTGCATCGATTACATCACGGTCATTTTTCATCGTCCCAGCGACTTTACCAAATACAAATCCTGGAATCGCAAAAGTGATGAAGATAAATACAACAATACCCTTTAAAAATGGAGAACCTGCAACTTTACCGGTTTCTGGATGACGTAATACGCCATTTTCAGGAACGATGGTTAACGCAAGGATCCCAACGAGCACTAAAAATGCGATCCCGGCGGCTTTTAAAGCTTTCATTTCTTGCGCCGTTGGCTTGTCCATTTTTTGCTCACCAAGGTCGATAGATGCTTCTGAGTTATCATATTCTCCCAGACGTGGTTCAACGATTTTCTCAGTCACCAAAGCGCCAGTGGCAGCGATAACAAAAGTACTAACGAACATAAAATACCAGTTAACCTCTGGTCCTACCGTGTAGCTTGGATCAAGCAAGTGAGCTGCAGCTTCGGTAATCCCGGAGAGCAATGGATCAACCGTACCTAATAATAAGTTGGCGCTATATCCACCTGAAACACCAGCGAAAGCCGCCGCTAAACCAGCGATCGGATGACGGCCCAACGAGTGGAATATCATTGCTGCAAGCGGAATTAAGACAACGTAACCCAGCTCTGATGCGGTATTGGAAACAATCCCTGCAAACACCACAGTGACCGTTACCATTCTTTTAGAAGCATTCATAACGAGCGAACGCATGGCAACTGATAACATGCCGGAATGCTCAGCTACCGCAACCCCAAGCATGGCCACTAACACTGTTCCTAATGGCGCAAAGCCGGTGAAGTTGGTTACTAAACCAGTGACTATTTTTTGTAATCCTTCAGCGGTAAGCAGCGAAACTACTTTGATCATCCCGTCAGCCGCCCTGCCTGAACTCCCTTCAGGTCTCGGGTCCGCGACGCTTACTTCAAAATATCCGAGGATTCCGCTGAGAAAAATAATCCCTAATGCAAACATTGCAAATAAGGTGACTGGATGCGGTAATAGATTTCCAAGCCATTCAACGGTCGCTAAAAAGCGATTAAACCAGCCCGTTCTTGCGGTGGCAGCCATACTTGATGATGAATTATTAGACAAAACAAATCCTTGAGATATTAAAAACCGTCCACAGTGTATATAAAAATAGGTTTTGTCTCAAAGCGAAGAGCACGCGAGAGCGGTAAATATTACGGATTTCTTTGTTTTTGGTTAATAAATATACAACCAAAGGATGAAAATCGGTTTTATTAAGATGAGTTCTTTGTATGTTGATGTCACGACGCTGCATTCCTTCAGTCAAACTTCAGCCAATAATCCTCTTTCTCCGCAGAAAACCGCCTAAGTCGCCTTCGAGCACCAAGCGAGTAACGGTTAACTAAAAGTCAGCATTAAAATGAGCCTATGCTAAGCTTGAAAGAGTTAAGTTACTGAAGAATATCGTCATGTTAATTGATCATACAGAACTCGCGCAGCTCATTGACAAGTTACCCGCCTTCCCCGAAAGCGTGAGCAAAATACTTGAATTGACAGCCAAGAGTGACGTTGCAGCCAAAGAGCTGGTAGCGGTTGTCGAGAGAGACATGGTAATGACGGTGCGAGTTTTAAAACTCGTCAACTCGCCGCTTTTCGGGCTGGTGCGTGAAGTGACTTCAGTTCAGCATGCTGTTGTATATGTTGGTATTGATGTGATTAAGAATTTAGCTATCAGCATTGCAACCTCAGGATCATTACCAAAGACTAATTCAGCCGGTTTAGATATGGATGCCTTTTGGTTGCAATCGCTTTCTGTCGGTGTTGCTGCCAAACTCCTAGCTGAACAAAAAGGCATCTCCAAATTTGAAAGTGCTGATTACTTTGTCGCTGGATTGCTCCATAACATTGGCAAAATTGTTTTTGCCCATTTCTACCCAGAAAACTACGCAAAAGTTTTAGAAACAGCCAAGCTCATGGATAAAGCCGATCACATGGTTGAACAAGAGTTATTTGGAATCGACCATAGTGAACTTGGTGCCATGTTAGCGGAGGAATGGCAGTTACCACCTAGGTTAGTTGAAGCCATTAAAAATCATCACGCTTTATCGGCAGAATCAATCGCCAGTGGCAATGATAGTGATATTGCCAAAGCGATTTTTTGTGGCAGCCAAATCTTTCACCGGCTTAATGCTGATTCGAGAGAACGTAGTGCAGTGCCAAAATCAATTGAGTCTTGGTTGGGTAAAACGATTGATGAAACGATTGAAGCGTTAGACAATTTAGAAGAAGAGATCGATAACGCGTTAGTTTTTATTCACCACTGATGAGAATGCAATAAGGATTAATCTAACTGAGTGCAAAATGATCAAGGGCTTAATAACTCGTGAATCTCGAATAGTTAGTTATTGGAATCTCGTCCCTTAAACTTATAAGACTCGCTTAAACTGCGTTTATAAAACTTACCCAAAGCTTTATCTTGCGCCCGTTTTTCCGCAAGACTGGCAGAATTGATCGCATCTTCTTTCAGTAGCTTTAAATAATTATCTAACCGCCGTTGTTCCAATTTGCCGTTTAAAACTGCTTGATTAACAGCGCACCCTGGTTCGGACTGGTGCTGGCAATCTTTATAACGACAGTCATTCGCGAGTTGTTCGATATCAGAAAATGTCGCAGCAATGCCCTCTTTACAATCGGTTAGTTGGATTTCTCGCATACCAGGAGTATCAAGAATTAGCGCGCCTGACTGCAGTGGCAACAGCGAACGACTTGTTGTTGTATGGCGCCCCTTACTATCATCTTGACGGATACTCGCTGTACTTTGTTTTGACTCCCCTAAAAGCGTATTGATTAAAGTTGATTTGCCCACGCCTGAAGATCCTAATACGACAATGGTACTGCCTGGTTTAAGCCATGGAGCCAATTGCTCTGTGCTCGCCGAATCTAAGCAGTTAACTGGCGCGACGATTAAATGAGAATCCAATCCTAAAATCTGGCGAGTATAAGTTTCAATATCGTCGACCAAATCGCTTTTACTCAATAAAATAATCGGTTCAACTTCAGCTTCATTTACAAGCGATAGATAGCGTTCTAAGCGATTTAAATTAAAATCATCATTGAGGGAGCATACAATAAACGCAGTATCGATATTGGCTGAGATCAGTTGTTCCTTGATTTGAGTACCGGCCGCTTTCCGCTTAAAGCAAGTTTTTCTATCTAACAGGCGGAGAAATTGATTTTCGTTATTCAACAGCAACCAATCGCCAACCACAAAATTAGGCATGCTAGGCAGAATATTGATTGTTAATGACTCCGTTTCGGTTGTCACCGCTAAGATAGACTTGTGTTGATCGACGACTCGCGCAGGAATGGCATTCTCCCATTCATCGAGCGATAGTTGTTGCTGATAAAACGGTTGCCATCCAAGCTTTTCTAATAACGCAAAGTTTGTCATTGAGGTATTCGGTTTTAAGATTGATATCGATGGTAAAAAGGTTTGATCATTCTAACCTTTTTATCGATTACTATCGATTAATTGGGTGCGAACTTTTTGTTTTTTTAACCGTTTTATTGTTCAGTATTCGTTGATGGACATCCGCTAAACAGGCAAGAATTTCTTCCTTGTTGGCTAAATCTTTATGAGCAGAAATGAAATATTCTATCGTCGATAAATTGGTAAAGGCAAAGCTGTTTTTAAACGCTTTTTCTTGTTCAAACATGCTTTGATAGATAAGCGCAAATTTAGCTCGGCCTTTAAGGAGCAACGTTTTTGCTGCTTTAACGTTATCAACCGAGATAATTTCGAGCTTTGGGTATTCTCGCAGTTTTTGTATCAGCCCCGCGTATTGATATCCGCTGATCACCACGACGGTCTGGTCGGACAAGTCCTTTAGATTGTAAGTCTTTTGGGTGGCGTGAGATTTGTTCCAGTACATATTTAAGGCAGTGACTGCAACTGGAAAATCGCTATAGATTAGTAACCCGTCTAATTGTTTAATTCCCTTTGGGATTATTTGTACTTGTGATTTATCGCCCTTTGCGACAGCGGCATAGAACCGGTTAAGTGATAAATAACTGAAATTGACGTCAAAATTACACTCAGATACTGATTTTATCATCAATTCGCTCAACAAGCCTTTGACTTGTTCCGGCCCCTTGTCAGGCTCATCGACGATAATTAGCGGTGGAAAGTGAATATAACCGACGCTAAAGCTGGCCCTTTCTTGGAATGCATAAGATTCATTAAACCATGGCATAAGTAATGCCATAACCAATAGCAGTATCTTAACTCTAGTACCAAGATTAATTTCCAAAACTAGGTTTTCTCCGACAAAACCTTCTAAGATGAGTCTAGTCGAAAATCTCAAATATTGATATATGACTTATGCACAATTAACACCCTCAATGATTGAGCGGTGATTAGAGCAATGATCAAAACAATGATGAAAGCCCGATACTGGGATAATTTTAATTCCAATCGGTTAGCTCTATTTGGCCATCTCCATTAAAGGTAAAGGTTAAATTAATAATTGCGCCCATATCAGCCATTTGAATAATAGTGTCACAGTCAATTGGTTGACAGTCGATATCATCGCCAAGAAAACGATATTGCCCCTCTTCCAGGCTGATCGTTTGAGTAAAAACCTCTACATTCTGGTATTGGTATTCGGTTCCGATGGGATCTTGAATTTGAGAGTCGATTGAATAAAGCTCGTAAGACACGCTAGAGGCATCCTGAGGAGGATTATCTAGGTTACTAACCTCGACCTGAATTCGTGACGTAACCCCCCACTCAAAATCAAATCCCTCAATTGACTCAAATACGTTGTTAACCTGTGTACCACCATCAATATTAACTTGTAAGCAGCTTCGCTGTGCTAATCCAGTACAAACGGTTTTATTAGATGCTATTAAGAACTCACTTAATTCCGGTTGTTGTCGATTAGAACCTGAATCACATCCCGTCAATGAAACCAGCGTTATCGCCGCGAGTAAAGTATGCTTATTCATTTAGTTTAACCTGCCCAGTGTCGATTTTATGATAGTCAATAGACTAAAAATAAGTATAAATCATACCTTTAAATAAATCTGAGAACTGTAAAAATCTGTCAAAATGCATCATATTCTTTATTAAACGACATCTTAATGGGATCAAGTCTAATAAAAGATCAGCGAAAGCCTAATCAGTAACCGTGGTATGTTTGTTACGCTAAAACTCAATGATTATTAATTTCAAGTCAGCCACTAATAACGTCGAGGTGAATAGCCAATTAAGGCGTCTTTAATTCAAATATTCGTCGATTTTCGATATTGGCTTTTTGTAAAACTTCCTGACTCTCGGGGTAAAGTTTAAGCAGATCATCAAATTGACCGTTATTAATAATAATATCTAAACCTCGCTGTATTCGAGCGGCTAGTCTCTCATTGTCCGGATGAACAAAAAAGTATACTGGCGCTGGATATCGAAATAGAATATTTTCATCAACAACAAAATTTTTCTCGCTGTGAATTTCAAGTTCTTGCCAAGCTTCATTGATACCACGCGGAAAATAATCAATCCGCTTTTTCTCTAACATAGTAAATAGTGCATCATAAGTTGACACTGGTAGAACATTAAGACCATTAAATTCAAGTATTTTTCGGTCTGGCCAATCATGTCCCCGACCGGCAACCAACTTTGAAAGTTCTTCTATTGTTGTAATCTTGGCAAACTTCTCTTTATCTTCAGCGCGGATTAAAAAAACTCGATAGCCTAGATAACCTTTTAGTAAAGGTATCTTAATGGGCCTTAATAAAGACTCTCTTTGTTTTGAAGTCATTGTCCAATAAACATCGATTTTACGATTTTTACTGAGTTCCGCTATTGCTCTTGATTGGACTAAATAAATGTCATTCGCTTTAAGTTGGTAAGGCCCATCAGTTGTTTCTGTTGCTGACAAAACAGCGTCGATTACCTTTATATAATAGCTATGGGCAGGATCACCCGGAGTTGAAGGAGGAATAAATCTAACCTGCAAAGTTTCTTGTGCCAAGGAATATGCTGGCGCAATAACTAAGGAAAATATAAATACATATTTGTACATAACGACTCAAATATTTGCGGAGGTGCCGAGTGAATCATGGCTTTGATAATTAGTTTAGACTATTATTTAAGATATACTTTATTCATAGAACTCATTTGAGGACGAGTCTAATGAAAATAATGGTTATCTTCTGCGTTAAGAAAAAAAAGCCACATAACTAACAATAATTTATTGTTTAACTGAATGTGACTCATTTTGTTACCCTGGAAGGTTTAATGTGAACAAGACTTTACCTCTTGTGTCATGCCGACACTTATAGATTGATAACAATTCTCTAAAAGCGAACAATAACATACGCTCATATTTAATTTTCTTCTTTCGCTATTTAATTTATTCCACAATTCTTTGTTGGTTTCATGTTTTAGTAAGTAAAGTGTTTGAGTTGAGTCATTAGCAGCCAGAATTATTTCTCTATCCCTGGAAGTAATTATTTGCGCTCGAACTGTTGCTGAATCAGATGATTGGGCAGACTTAAAATTCTGGTATTCTTCATTACAGCATGCTTTTAAATAATCAAAAACGGTGTTGTATTCTTGTCCCTCGTACTGATAAATCACATTTTTAATAATCGCAGGACCGACTCCGCTATTGATCAAAACTAAACTTATTGCCGACTCTTGCTTCTCAAGATCATAATTGTTAGTTACCGTTTGAATTAAAGGATAAGTCATCGCTTTAACTTGCTGCTCTGCTGATTTTGCTTGCAAGTAAGTTGCATAGAATGATGCTAAAGAAATTAAAATTGCACAAATGCCAATAATAAAATTTAATTTTTTTGATGGTGTGAAGCCCTCATTTTCATGTTCCAACTTGTATCTCCTTTGGTTAGCCCTCAATCAGTTCGTTTTTAATACTTGCCTCGAAAAATTGCTAAGTGACATTATCGCTAGCGTAAGATTGCAACTGAACCTGAAGTACTGCTAAGATATTGGCCGTCTGTAATTCGTTGCAATTCCTATATGTCGATGCAATACACATTTATCTCTCTGAAGAATAATCAGTAAGTGTAATAGAACACGAAGAATAAGACACGACAATATTTCAATTGGTTAAATTGCCATCGAATTATAAAGATTGAAAGCCAATGAAAAAACAATAATAAGGAAAGCGACATGTTTTTACGTCTTACCAGTTTGCTAGTTACCGGATTATTTTTAGTTGCCTGTAATCCATCATCAGCTCAAAAGAAAGTCGAAGATAGCGCTGATGCTAGTCAGCCTATTCACCAACCTACAAACGCTAAACTGAAAGCGAAACTAAGTCAAAATCCTTGGCCAGAAATCAGGAAAAAACGAATTGCTCAACTTCTACCATTAGCGATGCAACGAGCGAATATTGACGCTTGGTTGACGCTCTGTAGAGAAAACAATAATGATCCTATCGCAGAACATATTGGCGGCGAAAACGCAGGCTCAACCGCTGCTTATCTGTTTTATCGTGATGCAAACGGCTTTCATTCAGTGGTTTTTTCGCCGGTAGGAGAAGCAACGGCACTAGCTGATCTAAAAATCCATGATAAGGTGGTTTCAGTTCCACGTGGTGACTCGGCAATAACCTTGATGGCAGATTTTGTTAAGCAGCAGGGTTTCAAGAATATCGCGATCAACTCTTCTTTTAATAATGCGCAAGCGGATGGTCTTAGTCACAGCCAACGGCAAACACTAACAACGGCTTTAGGTGAAGCGCTTGCGTCAAAACTCGTTTCATCGGAAGAACTGATTTATCAATGGTTAGCAATTAAACTACCGGAAGAAGTTGAGATCATGCGGCTTGCAGCTAAATTAACTGCACAATGGCAGATTGAAGCATACCAACAAGTAATCCCGGGACAATCCACAGATGCCGATATTGCAAAATTTTTGAAAGACAAAATGGCTGAATACGGCGTAACTGATGCGTGGGCGCCTGATCAAAATCCAAACGTAAATTCTGGTCCCGACCGAGGTCACTCTCATGCGACTAACAAAATCATTAATTCAGGGGATGTTATTCAAATTGATTTTGGAATTAAACTCTATGATAAGTGGGTCAGCGACATTCAAAGATTCGCTTATGTTTTACACCCTAACCAAACAAAAGCGCCAGAGGACATTCAATATTACTGGACCAGTGCTCGTAATGGCAGTTCAGCGGCATTTAAGGCGATGCAACCCGGCGTACGAGGAATTGACGTTGATGCAGCGCAGCGTAAATTGATGAAACAAGCCGGCAGTGAATATGTTATGTGGAGTACTGGTCACCCTGTTGGCTACGTGGCACATGATACCGGCCCCAATTTAGGAGGTAGTCAAGCCGCCGAAGTCCGCCCCGCGTCAAAACGAAAGTTACAAACCGGTATGGTGTTTGCGTTTGATGGCTTTCATGCGTGGAAAAGACCAGACGGTACCCTAAAAACTATATCGGTAGAAGAAATGGCCGTAATTACAGAAGATGGTGCTGAGTACTTAATTCCGCCACAACAAGAGCTTATTTTAATTAAATCAAATTAATTTGCGGGCTTTGCCAGGAATATCTGTTATTGATTAAATCCGAACTCAAATACGCTGATTTAATTTTGTAATGTGAAAACGGTAATCTACTCAACGTAATCTAAATGTATTGCACAAGCGTAAATGTATAAGTCTCATTATAATCTCGTTCAAAATGAAAAATTGAGGACCTCATGAATAAAATCTTAACCCTTAGCTTAGCCAGTCTTTTCGTTTCTACTTCAGTCTTCGCCAATGATCATAAGATGTCAGAAGCGACTGAGGAGAAAGTTCGAGCGGCGATGAAAGCTGATATTCGTACCGAAGCTGAAACCGAACGCGACCGAAACCGCAGGCCAGTTCAGACACTTAAGTTCTTCGGCTTAAATGATGATATGAAAGTACTTGAACTGTTACCGGGCGGTGGCTGGTATACCAAATTACTTGCACCTACTCTGGCTGAAAAAGGTGACTTCCATGTCGCCATAGGAACCAATCGAGTCAAGGAGAGGCTCACCGGTCAAAAGGATATGAAGTTTAATGTTTTAGAAACCAATACTAATATTCGTCGCCCAGAAGGTAGCCGCTTTTATGTAATGGATTCATTTACCCTTTCCGAGAAAGACTTTGACATGGTCTTTACTTTCCGTAATTACCATAATTTTGCCGAAGAAGGCCGACGGGCGATGAATGAAGCAGTATTCAAAGCTTTAAAACCAGGCGGCATCTATGCGGTTGTTGATCATACTATGCGCCATATGGAGCCACTTAATGCCGAAAATCGTCGACGTTTTGATCCAGTGTTAGCGATTAAAGAAATTCAAGAAGCAGGTTTTGTTTTTGTTGAGTATAGTGATTTGCATTATCGTGCAGATGATGAGTTGCGCTACGAAGTTGGCCGTCGCAGTGTGAGTGGTAATACCGATAGGTTTACTTTTAAATTTATGAAGCCCAAGAAATAGCGGCTTTTATCTAGGCTTATTTTAGGACTTAAGCTCATTTAAGGCCTTAGATTCATTATAGCCTTACAAAAAAAAGGATGGCTTAGCCATCCTTTTTTGATTGATTTATTAAGTGTTCAGGTAAGATTTAAACCGCTATTTTCATGTCTTTGGTTTGAACTAACACAAACATTTTAATTCTCTCGTTGAGCTCTTTAAAAGTCGTTTCATAAGGATTGACCGTCTGCCTGGTTTTGGGATCTTCAAAATTCCACTCAATGACTTCCTGCATAAACCCATAATTCTTCTTTTCACCCTTTTTCTTGGCTTTGTTGCATAAAGAAATAACGAAATCGAACTCGTGGGCTTTGAATTCTTTCATATGCTTTGAATATAACCCCTCGGTTGACATGTTGTGCCTTTTGATAACATTCATGGCAATAGGGTCAACATCATTTGGCTTGCTGCCCGCACTAAACACATCAAAATAATTTCCTGCTTGTTTTTTTAGAATAGCCTCAGCCATTAATGATCGAGCTGAGTTTCCGTTGCACAAGAACAATACACTTTTTTTTAGAATGGTCATTTTTTTGGTCTCTAATCCCCTGAGGATGAATCGAGTATATGCTCAAAAAACAACCAGTTCAATCTTAAAAAATCCCTTAATTTGACTTGTATCAGCTTTCAATCAGTTAGCATAAAAAGGTGATAAATTTCTAGGTTTTGTGGATATTCTGTGGATAGTTTATGAATAACTAGTGAATAGCTTGGTTAAGCTAAAAACTAACAAAATCATTTCTTTATTTTTCATCAAGTTATACGAATTTTGAGAATGAAACTCATTAGATTAATTTAAACCGAGTCACGAGATCCATTAAGTTATTAGCAAAGTTAGATAGCTGATTTCCTTGCTCTCTCAAATCGTTAGCTATCTCCATTGTTTCAGAAGCTTTGTCATTGATTGCTGTTACGTTTCGGCTCATTTCATCGGTTGTTGCACTTTGCTGATCAACGGCCGTTGCTGTTGCAGAATTCGATTCCTGTATTCTTCCTACCGCAGCAATAACTTCGTTTAAAGCTGCCTCTAAATCAGTTGTGTTTTCTAGGTTTTCTTGGGCTTTTTCTCTTCCCATGGACATAGCCGAAATAGCTTTATTTGAACTCTCTTGTAACTGCTCAATTTGCGCTTGAATTTCTTCAGTAGAAGACTGTGTGCGACTCGCTAATGTTCTTACTTCGTCAGCAACAACGGCAAAACCTCTCCCTTGATCACCCGCCCTAGCCGCTTCTATTGCGGCATTAAGTGCCAGCATATTCGTTTGTTCAGCAATGTCATTAATGACTTGTACCATATTACTAATGCCATCTACTGCGCCCTTGAGGCTTCCTAGCGCATTGCTGACTTTGTCAATATCTGAAACTAATTGATTGGTATCGTTAACCGCTGCTTTTGCTGAATTCTTACCTTTAAGTATCGCCTGGTTACCTTCTTCAGCTGTGGCTGAAGCTTCGGCAGTATTATTGGCTATTTCCTGAATTGCAGCGTGCATTTCGGTCATAGCAGATGCTATTTGTTCGAGTTCAAACTGCTGCTCATTAATCTGCTTATGGACCGCTTCTACTGACTGATAATTTGCAGCAACTTTACCACCGACTTTGTCACTTGCTTCTTTGATTCGGCCGAGTAACGTATGATTCAAAGTATCCTGCATGCCAAATGCAGTCATTATCTTGTGTGACTCGCTATATCCCCCGGTATACATGTATTCAATAAGTGGGTTGTCGACAATGCTGCTGGCCTTATCTAAGACAATTTTCATTCCCGAATTTGCCCAAATTATCCCCACAATTCCGACAATTAAGCCAACCGCGACAGCGAGCAAAGACTCTATCATTGTCGATTCATTAACCGCTGTTATTGTTACAGGCAATAAGGCTAATATAATCGCCAATATACTTTTTTGATTCAGTGAAAGGTTAAGAAAAGACTTTTGAGGTAACCCGCTTTTTCCATGATTAATATGATCATAGAGTTTTTGAGCACGACGCTTTTGACCCGCTGATGGTTTGACTCTTACTGATTCATAAGAGCACACCTGACCGTCTTCAAAAACTGGCATAACAAAAGCGTCAACCCAGTAGTGATCACCATTTTTACAACGGTTTTTAACAACGCCACGCCAAGCTTTCTTCTGTTTAAGGCTTTTCCACATATCGGCAAATGCAGCCGGAGGTACGTCAGGGTGGCGAACAACATTATGGTTTTTACCGACCAATTCTTGTTCGCTAAATTGAGCTATTTCACAAAATTTTTGATTCGCGTAGGTCGTAATGCCTTTCAAATCCGTTGATGATACCAGCTCATCGTCGCTTCCCAACCGTTGCTCTTTGTCGGTTACTGGGAGATTTTTCTTCATTTTGTACTTACCGTGAGTGATTTAATACTTTAAGCCTAGCAGGTAAGTTCATGTTTTGTATGATTTTTGCTGTTTTTATGTTGCACTTTTGTCTGATTATTAGTCGCCAATTTTGTCTCCCAGTGATACGACTAATCGATAAAGCCAATGCTTCAAAGTGCTCAAAAATAAACTTCAAATGAATTCAATTAGTTAGCACTTTCCTTTAAAAAAACACTGGATCACTACTTAATTTAATGCTACTTATATAAGTAGTTTTGGAGTTAATTATCAATCATGTCCCGTTCAACAGCAGTTTCGCAGCTACTCAAAAATCAGGCTATTTGGCAAGCTGGTTCAAACTCCAGCAGCACTAGGACCTTGAGTACTGGTTATCAACAACTCGATGAAATATTACATTTAGGCGGCTGGCCCCAAGGTGCGGTTTCTGAACTTTTACTCAGTCAAAATGGTATTGGTGAAATACGCCTGCTCAGTCCATTGTTAGCGAAGCTCAACCGGCAACCAGGTTACATCACTTGGATAAATCCGCCCTATGAGCCTTACCCTCCTGCGCTAGCGAAGCACCAGCTAGATCTTAACAGAATCATTGTTGTGAGAACTCAAAAGGTAGTCGATACGGTTTGGGCCGCACAGCAAGCGTTAGCGTCAAACGCCTGCTCAGCGGTACTCACATGGTTACCGAATAACAACCTGAATAAAGCGATCCGTAAACTCAATTTGGCCGCTAAAACAGGGAATTGTTGGGGATTCATTTTTCGTTCACAACAGTTTCATCAACAAGCCTCTGCAGCACCATTACGCATTTTAATGGCATCAGAGCAACGACACCAGAAGCTCTCTATCATCAAGCAACCGGGAGGTTGGAGCGGACAAGAGCTTACCTTGAAGCTATTTCCCGAGCGTCAATATTGGAATGCCCTTTCAGTGAATCACTGGCCGAGCTATCAACCGAGCAGCAGTGGCACTAGTCAAATCGGTATTCAATCCCCTCAGTCAGACAATAGCCATGACGAAATATCACTGCCGTCTTATCACTAGGTTCCAAAATGTGGTTATCAATTCGTCTACCCTTATTGCCTCTGGAAACTTTGTATCTATCTTGCAAAGGTTCTAATCATGAGGCTAATTTAAACGGCCAAACTAATCATGATATCCCTATAGGAGTAATCGAAAATAATCGAATTCTGTGCGCTAATCAGTCGGCTTATCAGCAAGGCATAAAGAATGAACAAAGTATCGCCAGCGCTTATGCCCTTTGTGATCAAATTCAACTCTATGAAAGAAACAAGCCGCAAGAGTGGCAACTATTGAACAATTTAGCCATGCTCATTTATGGTTATTCACCAAACATTGCAATTGATAAAAAGGGACTACTTTTAGTTGAAATAGCCAGAAGCTTAAAACTTTATCAAGGACTCGACAATTTACTCAAAAATATTCAGTCCGATCTTAAAAAAGAATCGGTTATGTTTCAGCTCGCGATTGGCCATACGCCGACTAGTGCAGAATTATTGTCATTTAAACCTCTCGCCTATTCGCTTGAGTGCTGGGTCTATACTGAAAATTTAATTGATAAAAAGAGCATTGAAGAAAAACTTGGTGAATTACCGGTAAAGCTAATGGCTTTATCAGATAAAACGATTGATAAAATTCATTCCGTTGGCATTCGTCGATTGTCTCAACTAAAAGCACTCCCACCAGCGGCGATTCGTAAACGGTTTGGCCAAACTGTCAGTCAATATTTGCTCAAGCTTTATGCACAACTGGCTGAACCTAAAGATTACTTTGTGCCGCCC
Organism: Aliikangiella marina; assembly: GCF_007004765.1. Classification (GTDB taxonomy): domain Bacteria; phylum Pseudomonadota; class Gammaproteobacteria; order Enterobacterales; family Kangiellaceae; genus Aliikangiella; species Aliikangiella marina. Next base: position 1,144,242 of record NZ_VIKR01000001.1, on the reverse strand, counting down.
GATAACTTTTTTGAAAAACTCGAGTTTATCGATGTAATTCATCACCGCCAAGGTTTGTTATTTCCCATTAAACGTTTGATTAAAAACCTATGTCGCTTTCTAACCTTGCAGCAGAAGAACTGCCAAGTCATTCACTGGGAACTTTTCGACTCAGAAAAAAATACTATTGGCTTTGATGTTCTTGTCTCTGATAGCAAAATTAATGAAAAAATCTATATTGAACTCACCCAACTTAACCTTGAACGTTACACACTGCATGCTCCAATTGAGATGATAACGCTAACAGCCAATAAACTTACTCAACTGAATGCGGCTAATGCTCAATTATTTGAACAAAGTTATGACTTTAAACAAGACACTGGATTTATTAATAAAATTCGCGCCAAATTAGGCAGTGATAGTTGTTATAGCTTACAGCAACAAACTGAACATGTTCCTGAGCTAGCTTATCGCCAAGTCAAAGAAATTGCTAACTCTAGCTATGTGAGTAAAAGTAAATCAAATGAACAAGAAACCACTATGAATCAATATGCACTCGGTGAGGAAAATCATAACCGCCCCAGCTGGCTATTGGAGAAACCTAAACCGATACATTTCAATCAGCAAAAACTTATTTGGCAAGGTGAGTTAACAATTATCTCTACTCAAGAAAGAATTACGAGCTATTGGTGGAAGAAAAAAATTGCCCGAGATTATTATTTGGCAGAGCATGAAGATGGAATAATTTATTGGGTCTTTTATGATCAAGTCAAACAGCAATGGTTTTTACATGGGATATACGGGTGAATATTTGAGCGCTTCAGTAACGCGAAGTTTTATTATAGAAATTAATAATATTGCCCTTCGTCTACCGACGAAAGTGTTGCATATCAGACTTCTTTCTCTATAAGTGAGGTAATATTACTTATCTTATTGTAAGGAAAAAACAGGCAGCCCAATAGAACGCAGACAAATTGAACGATAAGAGACAAATTGAACGATAAGAGATAAATTCATTGCAATACTACGAACTTAATACAACAACCAATTTTAGTTTCTTAACCGGCGCATCTCATCCTGAAGAGCTTGTTGAGACAGCAATTAAGTTAGGCTACTCAGGGATAGCTATAACTGACGAGTGTTCGTTGGCGGGGGTAGTAAGAGCGCATGTCGCCACTAAAGCACATAATCAACAATCTAATATCGCTAAACTATTCCATTTAATTATAGGCTCTCGATTTACAATTGCGTGGAACAAAAATTTCAAACTTCAACTTATCCTCCTTTGCCCTTGTCGGGAAGCTTATGCTGAATTATCTTCACTAATCACTTTAGCGAGACGTAGAGCGGAAAAAGGTGATTATCAAGTTGAGTTAAAAGATTTTGCTTTGCATATTTCGCGTTGCTTAGCTATTTGGATACCAACGAACAATTTCGAAATTTCATGCAAGCAGTTAAAAGCAGTACAGGATATTTTTGCTAACCGGCTATGGGTTGGTTATCAAAGACTATTAACCGCAGAAGATTACTTTAATTATACTCATTGTTTTAAATTGGCAAAGCAATTTCAACTACCGGTGGTAGCTCAAAATGCCATCTTAATGCATGATAAAAAACGCTTACGCTTACAACACTGTTTGACCGCTATCAGAAATAATTGTTCGGTACAAAACTTGGGTAAAAAACTAATCGCCAATGCCGAGCAACATCTAAGAAGTCTCCATCGTTTGAGCAAGCTTTATCCATCAAACTTGCTGATAGAAACACAGAAAGTTGCAGACTTATGCCACTTTTCACTTGATGAATTGCGTTATGAATATCCCGATGAAATTCTTCCTAAGGAAATATCTCCTTCAGACTATTTGCGTCAGTTAGTTGAAGATGGTGCAAAAAAACGCTGGCCTAATGGAATACTAGAAAAAGTTAACCTGCAAATTGAATATGAATTATCCGTTATCAATAAGCTTAAATATGAACATTATTTTCTGACGGTTTTTGATATTGTGCAATTTGCAAGAAGTAAAGGAATTCTATGCCAAGGACGTGGTTCCGCGGCAAATTCCGCGGTTTGTTACTGCTTATTTATTACTGAGGTAGACCCGGCACAAAGTGATTTGTTATTTGAACGGTTTATTTCTGAGGAACGTGATGAGCCACCGGATATTGATGTAGACTTTGAACACCAACGTCGCGAAGAAGTTATTCAGTATATTTATAAAAAATACTCAAGAGAAAGAGCTGCCTTAGCAGCAACGGTGGTTACCTATCGACTAAAAAGTGCTATTCGTGATATCGGTAAGGCTTTAGGAATTGATGAACCTATCGTCGATTATCTCAGTAAATCACTTGCCTGGTGGGACAAGCCGCAGTCTTTGCAAAAATACTTTGACGAAATAAATCTTACCCGAGATGGCCTACTCGCAAACCATTTTTTTGAATTGGTTATGAGTATACTAAGGTTTCCTCGTCATCTCTCCCAGCATGTTGGCGGTTTTATTATTACGCAACGCCCCATGTCACATTTAGTCCCCGTTGAAAATGCAACAATGGCAGATAGAACAGTTATTCAGTGGGACAAATACGATATCGAAGCGCTCGGCTTGTTAAAGATTGATGTACTTGGGTTAGGCATGTTAACTATGATCAGAAAATGTTTGCAGATGACGGCGAACTACTCCGATATAAAAAATCTTCAAAACATACCAAAAGAAGATCCGCTAACATATAAGATGCTATGTAACGCTGATACTGTCGGCGTTTTTCAAATTGAATCGCGAGCGCAAATGAGTATGCTCCCGAGGTTAAAGCCCCAATGCTTTTATGACTTGGTTATTCAAATAGCCATTGTTAGACCCGGCCCTATTCAGGGGAATATGGTTCACCCTTATTTGAAACGTCGTAATGGTGAAATCCCAACCGAATACCCCAATGAAGAAATAAAACAAGTTTTAAAGCGAACTTTGGGTGTCCCTATTTTTCAAGAGCAAGTCATTAAGTTGGCTATGGTTGCAGCGGGGTTTAGTGGTGGCCAAGCCGATCAACTTCGAAGAGCAATGGCGTCCTGGGGGCGCAATGGTGATCTCTATCAGTTTCAAGATAAATTAATTAATGGCATGCTAGCAAGAGGCTATTCAAGGCAATATGCCGAGCGTGTTTTTGAACAGATGAAAGGGTTTGGAAGCTATGGTTTTCCCGAATCGCACTCAGCAAGCTTTGCTATCCTAGCTTACTTCTCTTCATGGTTAAAACGTCATCATACTGCAGCATTTTATTGCGCTTTATTGAATAGTCAGCCAATGGGGTTTTATAGTCCTTCACAACTTATCCAAGATGCTAAACGTCACCGTATTATTGTATTGGCAGTGGATGTTGATTACAGTCAATGGGACTCTTTAGTGATCTTCAAAGATGAGTTTGAGCAACAAACCCATCAGTATGCTCAATTAATAAAAAACTACCCTACTGACAAACCCATAGCTATTCGCTTGGGTATGCATTTAGTCAAAGGCTTTAATCAAGATGCGGCTAATCGGCTATGCGCAGAACGTAAAGTTCGTCAGTTTTCAAACATTAAGGATCTTGTCTTTAGAGGAAAGCTAAATGCGACTGAAAGAGACGCGTTGGTTCGTGCGAATACGTTACCTAGACTAGCGGAACATCGATACCAAGCGCAGTGGCAATCACTAGCCATTGAAGAAAACAAACCCTTATTAACTCAGTTAGATGCTGAAGACAAACCATCCAACGAGTTAGAGGATCAAATTCAGCCTCCAACTCTGGTTGAAGATGTCATGACGGATTATCAAACATTAGGGTTAACCCTCAACCAACACCCGCTTGCGATACTGCGCAGTAACCATTGGATAGAAAAATGTAAAAAAGCAGACCAACTTAAGAGTATGCAGCAAGGCCAGTTTGTCAAAGTTGCGGGAGTCGTAACTTGCCGACAAAGACCGGGTACTGCGGCCGGTGTTTTATTTTTAACTTTAGAAGATGAAACCGGTAATATGAATATTATTGTCTGGAAAAATACGGTAGAAAAATTTCGTAAACCGATAATGGCTAGTCGTCTATTGCTTATCAAAGGAAAAATAGAAAGAGAGAGAAAAGTTGTCCATGTAATCGCAGGGTATATTGAAGATATTAGTGATCGATTACCCGAGTTTAGAAGACATTCAAGAGACTTTCATTAGCTGAAACAATCAACAATAGAAAGCAGTGTAAAACGAAAGTTAATTGATACTAGAAAAATGAAATGACAAACAGAAAAAACTTTCCTAAAACAAACTCCCAGAGCGATCTCTGGGGGTTTCTATTATTCAGTTCCAATTATTCGAAGGCTACCTGATAGGCTTGGTTCGCTAGTGTCGAAATATTTTGAGTGGCGATAAAAGTAATATCATCATCAGATTCAGGATCATCAAGATCAGCATCGCAGGTTAAAGCTAAAGTGTAATCACCCGGAGGAAGAAAACCGACAACAAAGCGATAAGTACCATTGTCTAGGCTAACAAGGCTGCTAGTAAATGGCGAGTTAGCACTGCCCTCATCATCAGGTGTGAAATCTAAACCTTGAAACAAATAAACCGCAACGCCTTCATTACATGCGGCATCGTTTATAACGCTCGCATCTACCGTGCCACGAATGGTGCTGATTTGAGTGTTATCGATAAGCTTTAGCGTAGGCTTAAGAAAATAGTCGTTGCTTTGACCTGGCGGGTTGATGACCGATTTGCGTAAATCAAAATCAATTGTGAAAGAAACAGACTGTCCTAATGGTACCAAAAAGCCGCCGTTTAGCTGTAGTCCCCGTTGATCGCCGCTTGGCACAAACAATGAAAAAGTACTGCCATCATTCAGTGTGATATAAGAGTCTAGGGTATTTCGCTGAGCATTAACTTTCAGTCTAATCCAATTGTATTGGCCTGAGTCAACTTCAACACCGTTTAACAGCGGTTCGGAGTTATCGCCTTGTAGGGCCAATAGATCGATTTGTCGAGGTTGATTGAAATCAAAACTGATTGCATCGCCAGCAGCAGGCTTAATTTCGACCCCAGTAAATTCAACAACGACCTCAGTCGCATCGTCTACTGGCGCATCGGTAACATTTAAGATCAAGAAGCTTTTCTGATCGACTTGCTCACTTCCTCCGCTGCCTCCGCCACAGGCAACCATGGAAATCAAACCAGCAATGACAATTACAATACTAAAACGACGACTTATGTAACTCATATTAATTAACTTCTTAATATCTTTCCCTGAGATGATGGTAGCTTAAAAAACCATCAAACACTATCTCTCACCGATTAAAATAACGCCATTAGAAAAAAGTGTGAACCCCGTCACTCCTTTTTATAAACAACTCAAAGCAATTTTAAACTTTTTTAGCGCTAAATTGCATTAGTTAATTGATGTCGTGAACGGTCTATGACAAGAATCTTCAATGACACTTGGCTCAACTCCCCAATAAACGTGAGGAGTTGTGCCTGATGGTTTTAGCGACAGAACTTATTGGTTATGTTCGTCAAGATAAGCTTGTAAATACTGAAAAGAAGGCGTCAACTGGCCATTATACACAATAACCGCACGAGACAACTCCGGAATCAAACCGCAATCTTCGAAAGGCTTGTCTAATTCGATTGACATCAGATTATTCATATACCCGCGGAGAACATCTGAGAAATGCTCCGATGCGTCGCGTGACAATTCACAAGGCAAATTATCAATGCTCATCACGCTGATTCCTTCAGCAGAGATACCATCATGAGAAGTCCCGCTAGCTACATCATAGGTAAATGCGGGAGTGTCAATATCTGAAGCTTTAGTAGTGCATTCCAGTGAACCGTTAATATCGCAACTGATATCACCGACGACCATAGGAAGATTGGCTTGATGTTCAAGCATGCGGTTGCGATCTAAATGCTTAGGATACTTTTCGGTCCAGTAAGGTGTCTGTAGCAGAATGTCAAACTTTCCCAGTAATTGATCAAAAGCGCTTTCATAAGCTTCAGCCCCTTTTTCAATAAAATCTTGCATATCAAATGCTTGCCCGTCTTTGCGACGGTTAATATGGCGACTGCTAGCGACAGCGTACCAACTCCCCGCAGGTGGCTTATTGTCGAGTAAAGTTTGGATATCGATTTTTGGGAGTCCCAACCACTGACAAACCTCTTCTGAGCCTTTACCCACCTTGCCTGTTCCAACGATTAATACCTGAACTGGTTTGCCCTGATTAACATCTATTTGCGCAAATGAGGCTTTGATCTCATCGATTGAGCGATATTGCCAAGTTTGTTTCACTTGCGAAAGGCAAGTCTCTTGGTTGCGTGCTTGAAGCTTCTTACCCGCGACCATAAAACTATCAATCGCACCAGCAATACCGGCGAAACGTCCAAACGCAATGGTTCGCTCGCCGTTTTCATCGACAATAGGTTCATAGTCTATCAAAGTCGCTTTTTGGTCGATGAATTTTTGCAACAGGCGCATATTATAGTCTTGGCCTTTGATAGTATGCGAAAAAGCCAAGTGAACTTGTTGCGGTTGAATTGAATCCACTGGGGGTTCTTTGATACCAACAATAAACTGTCCATTTTCCGGACAACCGTTGGTTGGGACGCCAGCTGCAGCGTAGTCAGAATCTGAAAACACTCTAATTTCACTGGGCTCGATGCTGATTGGGAAACCTTTTTCAACCAATTCAGCGGCACATGAAGGGATTAACGCAGTGCGCTTTTCCCAGTCATTCTTGTGCTCCTTGCGAACAACTGTTTTTAACATTCATTAAACCTTATTTTTTATAATAACTGCCTGCTCATCGACTTTCGGCGATTGAGCCGTTTTATGACTTTCACCCTTCCCGGTATACATCTCGCCATCCTTACCAACAACAAACGGCTCATCATTTTGATTGCCAACGTTTTGCGCTTCCCACAACATAACAGCTTGCATCGCTGACTCGACCTGTTCAGATGTCAGCTTGTCACCGTTTTCCCAACGACCGAGTTCAATCGCTGTTTTTAACTTTTCGATCATATGAGGAGAAAGGCTGTTGACTGTATCGGTATAGTTCACTGTTCGCTCCGGAAAATGGATGGGTAAAAGCAACGCTAAAGCCTGCTTTTAAATCGGGTAGGTTTCTTTGGTTTTACTCGCATAAGCAAAACCTGCGCAGATTATAGGGAAATTCAAAATAGCGTGCAATTGGACCAGATGGTGAATATTAATTGTTGCTAAATTATAAAATGCTTAATAAATAACCTCGGGACGGTTAAATTATAATCAAAAATCATCTAATTGACTGAGTTTTCAATATTTTTTTAGCTAAAAATTGAAGGTACAGATTATTACTGCTATAGTTCAACCGCTAGCAGAATAGCTGATTTATGTCGTTTATGACGCATTTTTGGCGCTGCAAATATGAGGTAACAAACCAGCTTATAAGCGACGGAATTGTTTAAAAAATTCACGTAGTCAAGCTTGAAGAACCTGATTACCTCTTACAGAGCGACTATTAATAACCAAGTCCAAAGACTGACGTCTAAGACTAGCGAGTTTAATGCTCTGTAGACAAGATTATGATAATCGCTGTTTGAAAGTAAGAACGCTTTTAGTAAAGTTCAATCAAACAACGGTGAATTAAACGCCCAATTTGTGCTGTTGAATTAAAACACTCGTTAAATTCAACGAAAAATGAATGGGCATACTAGGCAGAAAGCCACGCAAAAAGAATTTTGAAGGTCATAAGACCTGGACGAACAATAGTTAAACAATGGGCTGCAGATTTTGCAGCGATAGATTTTAGTACGGCCCTTCTGGCTGGTGAAACAACCCGACAATTGCGTCCCTGAAGCGCCACAACTAACTTATTGATTTAAAAGCATTTAATAGACTCAGAAACGAGTATTGCATTAAAAACAATAAACAAAGCTATCTATACTTTTAACTTAATCTCGGCAGTCCCTCTCGTAAATTCTCCGCGTTGTTGCTTTCTCCTCAATAAAAAACGTGAGAGATAAACCTATATGAAACGTATGTTAATTAACGCAACTCAGCCAGAAGAGGTTCGTGTTGCATTAGTTGATGGTCAAAGACTGTTTGATTTGGACATTGAACTGGTTGGCAGAGAACAAAAAAAGGCCAACATCTATAAAGGAAAAATAACCCGTGTAGAGCCTAGCCTCGAAGCAGCATTTGTTGATTACGGCGCTGAAAGACATGGATTCCTGCCATTAAAAGAAATTTCTAGAGAATACTTCGCTGAGAAGAACTTTCGTGGTCGCCCCAATATTAAAGATGCCGTTAAGGAAGGTCAGGAAGTTATTGTTCAAATCGACAAGGAAGAAAGAGGTAACAAAGGCGCAGCGCTAACAACCTTCATTAGTCTCGCAGGATGCTATTTGGTTCTGATGCCAAACAATCCGCGTGCCGGTGGGATATCACGCCGAATTGAAGGTGAAGAACGCGAAGAATTGCGTGCCGCGATGCGCAATATTCAGACTCCTAAAGGCATGGGATGCATCGTCAGGACTGCAGGTGTCGGCAGAAATGCCGAAGAGCTCGAGTGGGATATGAATGTTCTACAGAACCTTTGGAAAGCGATCAAAGAAGCTGCAGATGCGCGCCCTGCTCCATTCCTAATTCATCAAGAAAGCGATGTTATCATGCGCGCGTTACGGGATTACTTACGCTCTGATATCGGCGAAATCATCGTTGATAAACGCGAAGTTTTTGACAAAGTTAAAGATCGCATTCGCTTCATTCGCCCTGCTTTTGAAAACCGTGTAAAACTCAATGAAGATCGTGAAATTCCGCTTTTCAATCGCTATCAAATTGAAACTCAAATAGAAACCGCTTACCAAAGAGAAGTGAGACTTCCATCAGGTGGTTCTATCGTCATCGACCCAACAGAGGCATTAGTTTCCATCGATATTAACTCGGCACGTGCCACGAAAGGTGCTGATATTGAAGAAACTGCACTACAAACTAATAAAGAAGCGGCACAAGAGATTGCTCGTCAACTCCGCCTACGCGATATGGGCGGCTTAATCGTTATCGATTTCATCGATATGTCGCCAGTTAAAAACCAGCGCGAAGTAGAATCAGTCCTTAAAGAAGCCCTTACGCGAGACCGCGCACGAGTGCAGGTAGGTAAGATTTCACGCTTTGGGTTACTTGAAATGTCGCGCCAAAGACTTAAACCCTCTTTAAGTGAGTCAGCCAATCATGTCTGTCCACGCTGTGCGGGAACCGGAGTCGTTCGTGGTATCGAGTCAATGGCACTCTCGATACTCAGGTTATTAGAAGAAGAAGCGACAAAAGAATTAACCACCTCAGTTCAGGCGCAATTGCCAGTTGAAGTGGCAACTTTCTTGTTGAACGAGAAGCGCAAAATAATTCACGCCATCGAGAAACGCCAAAAAGTACAGATATACGTAATCCCAAATCCCTATATGGATACGCCAAATTATGAAATCGTACGGATGCGTGGCGACGAAAAGCTGGAAGGATCGACCTATGAGGTTCCAGTTCAACCACAACTAGAGTTTGTGACGACTAGCAGCGATGTACAAGCCACTAAGCCCGCAGAGCAACCAGCAGTAACAAGTGTTGTCGCTGATTCAGCACCAACTCATGTTAAGAAGGAAGAAAAGAAACCTGGATTGTTCGCCCGTTTATGGCAATCGCTCTTTGGCAAAGAAGAGAAGAAAAACAAACGCGGGCGACGCAATCAAAAACGTCGCGGTGGTCGAAACGATCGCAACCGCTCTCGCAATTATCGTCGTAAGCAACACCAAGGTAAAAAGCGCGACGATAAAAATGAAAAGACGGATAATAAAAAGCCGTCGCAACAACGCAAGCAAGCTGATGATAAACGTCAAAAGCGTCAGCCGAAAAAAGGCCGTGCTCAACAAACTGACAAAAAACAGCCGGACAACAGACAACAAGACAACAAACAGCAAGATAACAGACAAAAAGATGCGGCGAAGAATGATCAACAAAATCGTCGCAAAGAGCGACCAGCTCGAAAGTCTCGCGAAGAACGGCAGAAAGTTCAGGCACAAAACCGCGCCGAACATATAAAAAATTCGCAAGCTAACGATTCCAGTTCGACCGATCAGAAACCGCAACGATCGCAAAAACCGCGAAACAATCAAAAAGCAGTCGAAGCGAAAAATGATTCGGTTTCTGTTGAGCGGTCTTCGGTCGCTAAAGCGTCATCTCAATCGGTCAGTAGTCATAATTTGACGGATACTGCTGTAGCGAGACAAGCCATTGATAAAAATGAAGCAGTAAACAGCACTGTAGCAAAAGCCGAACAAACCAAAGAAACTCAATCAAAACCAGAGAGTGTTGCTGAGAAAAAAGTAGAAGCAAACGTCGCTGTATCTCAACCGGTAAGCGAACAGCAAACCGATACTATGCGAGACCAATCTAAGCCTGCTGTCGCTCCCGTGAGCGAACAGGTAGATGCATCAGCTGTCAATACAGAACTAGCTGCACAAGCGAGTGTGCAAGACAATAAATCAGAGCTTCAAGACTCAACGAGTACTTCTCAAGCGGATGTCGTTGAAACGACTGATTCAGCACCAGACACTACAGTGGAAGTAGAAACTGAATCTCAACCGGATAGTGATACAAAAGAAGCCACAGTGAATGAAGAAGAAAAGCAAGAAATAGTAACACCTTCAATACAAGCTGAAGCTAAGCCGGATACACCCACTCAACCCGTAGCGAAGCCGGTTGAATATAAATCTTTTTCTCCGGCAACTAAACCGATTGCAGCCGAACCGATCCCTGCATTAGAGAAAACTTTTGAAGCACCAAAGTTTGAAGATGGAATAATGGTTACGCAAGCAGTAGCAGAGCCTGAGACGCAAAATAAAAGTTTTAGCCCGATGGCAAAACCTGCAGCGCCTGAAGAAAGTTAAGTTAATCAGCAAAAAAAAAGCCTCGTTAAACGAGGCTTTTTTTTTGAATTCTTTTAAAGGATTTGTGGTTACTGCTGGACTCCGATTAGATTGATCGATTGCACATGAGTGAGTTACCTATTTCACGCTTAATTGTTTAATTAAACCATGTGAAGCGTCTTCAATTAAATCAATGACTAAATCAAATCCTTTTGCACCACCATAGTAAGGATCAGGAACTTCTTGATAGGCCGCTTGTTGTGAATACGTTAAAAATAATCTAATTTTATCAATGTAACATTCATTGCCGGTCTGTACCGCCAAATGTTTCAAGTTGCGATAATTTTCCCTATCCATTGCAATAATAAAGTCAAACTCGTGAAAATCGCTTTCTCTCACTTGTCTCGACAAAATCTTACTAAGATCATAGCCTCTGTTCTTAGCAGCAGATATTGCTCGACTATCAGCATGCTCACCGGCATGGTAGCCCGTGGTTCCAGCAGAATCGATTATTAGTTGATTATCCGGATGAGCTTCTTCAACGAGTTTTCTAAACACACCTTCTGCAGTCGGCGAGCGACAAATATTCCCCAAACAAACAAATAATACTGAGTGATTCATTGTATTCCTTAATTAATTTGAGGTTAAAGACGCATAATAAACGCGGGCCTTTTCAAGATCTTCAGGTGTATCGACTCCTGGAGGTGGCATCTCAGTTAAGGGTGATATTGCTATGCTGGCACCGTTTTCTAGTACTCGCAGTTGTTCTAGTGATTCCGTCTTTTCTAATTTACTTTGTGGCCAATTAATAAATGACTTTAAAAATGACTTACGATAGGCGTAGATCCCAATGTGACGATAATAACTGCTAGCTAACGGCTTGCCCCTCTCTACTTGTTGATTTCGATTGTAAGGAATCAACGAACGTGAAAAATAAATCGCTTGGCCCTGAGTATTAAATATCACTTTAACCGCATTTGGGTCGAGCGCTTCATCAGCCGTTTTTATTGGGCAACATAGAGTCGCCATATTAGCGTTAGTGTCGAGCAAAGAAGCAACCAGTCTAATATTGCTTGGAGGAATAAATGGTTCGTCGCCTTGAACATTAACGATGCTGTCTTCATTTGCTAAACCGATAATTTCTGCAGCTTCAAATACGCGGTCACTTCCAGATGCATGATCAGCCCGAGTCATTACCGCTTGATAACCGGCGCTTTCAACAGATTTTAAAATCGTATGATCATCTGTAGCCACAGTGACAGTTTTGGCACCGCTGAGTTGAGACTGTTCGCAAACGTGGTGAATCATCGGTTTGTCACCGATAAGTTTAAGCGCTTTGGCTTCTAGGCGTGTTGATTGAAGCCTCGCAGGAATGATCACATGAAAGTCAGCCATTGATTTCATCCAACTGCGCTTTAGTTAAGCTGGTCGCTCTATCGGGAATTAGCACCGGTATCTCTTCGTCAAAAGGAAAGCTTAAACGATCAAACTTACAAATTAATTGTTTTTCGTCTTTCGCTAAACTGAGTTTACTGTTACACAAAGGACAAACCAAAATATCGAATAGATTTTTGTCCATCATTGTCTCCTAATTTTCCGTTTGATTGATGCAAGTAATTTTGATGCTTGTAGATCATCCAACTTCATCCTGACGGTAAGATAATACCAATTATCTTTTGCGAATGATTGACATTTACCGGCATCTTTTTCGGTCATAATGATTATATCATCGTTCATTTCCGCAAAGTCTTGCATCTTAAAGGTATGGTGATCTTGAAACGAATAGCGCTTTAGCTGTTGGCAAAGCGGGTTAAGTGTATTAAAAAAACGCTGTGGATTACCGATACCGCAAACGGCATTAACCGATTTGTTTTTTATATTGGCCAAAGAAACTGATTCACCTGTTTTTAAATGTATTAATCCGCTCACTTCTAATTTGATATGAGAAAATTTATCTTGGAATTGTTCAAGTTGAAACAGCGCTTGCTCTCCCCCATTTTGAATAATGTAGTCAACTGAATTTAATCGACCGATAGTTTCTCTCAAGGGCCCAAAAGGAAGACAGAGTTGATTGCCGAATCCCCGCTCACCATCGACAAGAAGTAACTCAAAGTCTCGAGCCATCTTATAATGTTGAAGTCCATCATCGCTCAAAATTATATCGGGAGCGGATTTCTTGATTAGCAATTCGACCGCTTTGCTGCGATCTGGCCCGATAACTATCGGCAACTCGAGTTGCTTTTTAAGCATATAGACTTCATCACCGACAGTCTCTGCGGTATCCGAATCCGTAACCCAGAAAGGAAAATGCGCGGCTTGGGCTCGATATCCTCTGCTAACGATGCCGACTTTGTAGTTGTTATTGGTTAGTAATCGACTTAAATAAGCGATAGCGGGAGTCTTACCGGTACCTCCGACTGTGATGTTACCAACAATAATAACCGGTACCGACATGCGTTTTGATGGTTTGATGCCTAGTTGATAGAGTTGGCGTTTTAAAACCGTGAGTAAGAATAGACAAGCCGATAGTGGCCATAGTAACCATTTAGACCAATGGTTACTGTACCAATATTTTTCTATTGATGACGCTGCTGACATCCACTATTCATCGCTAAATTGGGTGGAATGAAGTTTAGCATAAGTCCCATTGAGTGCGAGAAGCGCCTGGTGTTGACCTTGTTCGACGATTTTGCCTGCATCCATGACAATAATTTTGTCAGCATTTTCTATGGTAGATAAACGATGAGCGATAACTAAAGTTGTTCGGTCTTTTGTCAGCGCTTCCATTGCGGCTTGAATATGACGCTCAGACTTAGTATCTAAAGCCGAAGTAGCTTCATCCATAATGATCAAGGGAGCGTTCTTATAAATCGCCCTCGCAATCGCTAACCTCTGTCGTTGCCCACCTGAGAGTTTAGAGCCATTCTCCCCGACTAAACTATCAAATCCTTTCGATAGTTTATCGATAAATTCCGAAGCATGGGCTTTTTCTGCAGCATCAATCAGTCGTGCTTCATCAATGGTTTCTTGGCCATAGGCAATGTTGTCCTTTACAGAGGTATTGAATAAGGTCACTTGCTGTGACACCAATGCGACATTGCTTCGAAGCGAGTCTAGCGTAAAGTTTTCAATGGATTGGCCGTCGAATAAAATTTGGCCGGAGTCAGGCGAATAAAACCGCAGTAACAAATTAGTTAAGGTGGATTTTCCAGAACCAGAATGACCCACCAGCGCAACAGTCTCGCCCTGATTGACATCAAAAGATACATCATCAATAACTTTTCGATCTGAAGACTCGTAACTAAAAGATACGTGGCTAAACTCGATTTTCTTTGGCATTGATGTTAACTCTGCTAATCCGGAGTCAATTTCTTTTTCAAGATCAATTGTCGCGAATATATCTTGAGCGGCTGCTAAGCCTTGTTGAATGACACTATTTAAGTTTGAAATATTTTTAAGAGGTTTAAATACGAAACCCATCATCAAAAACATTGCAACAAATTCGCCCGACGAGAGTGAACCATCTTCAAATAAAAACACCGAGTAATACACTACTAGTGACATTGCAATGGCTGCGATTAACTGAATTAACGGAACACTTATCGCTCTGGTCAACATAAACTTTAAGTTTTGCTGGCGATTGCGGTTGACCACAGCATAAAATCTTTTTTTCTCATAGTCTTCGCCATTAAAGGTTTTAATCACCTGAAAACCTTCAACGATCTCTTGAGAGGTTTGCGTAACATCTCCCATCGCATCTTGAATGTTTTTGCTGACGTTTTTAAAACGCTTGCTAGTAACCGCAACGAGCACAGCAATGATCGGTACGCCGACAAAGTAGATACTTGCCAATCGCCAGTCTGTCGAGAACATATAAACAATGGCAAAAATTATCGAAGCGCCTTCTCTTACCAGCTTGGTAATGGCTTCAGCGCTAGCATTAGCTACTTGCTGAGTGTTAAAAGTGACTTTAGAAATTAGTTTTCCTGCGGTTGTTTCATCATAAAACCGACTCGGTAAAAACAAATAAGAATCAACTAATTGGTTTCTGAGTTTTTGTACGACTTTCTGTCCGGCCCATGCCATACAGTAATTAGAGACAATGCCTGCAAATCCTCGTACCGTGAATAGTCCTAAAATAACTAATGGCGCCATGCGCATAATATCGAGATTATTATTGACTAAACCTTCATCGGTTAAAGGTTCGAATAAGGCAATAAACCAAGCGTCCATCGCAGCATAAATAATATTACCGAGGATAGCGATGATTAATACAAGGCGTAAATGACTGACCGTGAAATATTTGACTAGTCGCTTGAACGTTCCTTGTTCAATTTTTTCTTTGCTCATTGCTCGGTTCTCTGGGTCGCCATTTTAAAATTAGTGATACCCATTTGCGATGTTGCATCCATCGCAGTAACAACCGATTGATAGGCTGCATTTGCATCAGCGCTGATGATTACTGGCACATTTTTATTTCGTTCATAGATTGGACGAATTGCTTTTTGAATGGTGTCAATTTGCGAATTAACTAACCCTTTGCCGTTCACAAACATTCGTCCCTCCTTGTCAATACTAATTTCAATGACTTCAGGATCTGAATCCATCTGCTCGACATCAGCTTTTGGTAACTCGAGTTTTATTTGAGTTTCTCGAGTAAAACTCGTAGTCACCATAAAAAATATCAATAACAGAAACACCACATCGATGAGCGGTGTTAAGTTAATTGTGATTTCACTCTTTTTAATTTTTTTGAGCACTTATGTTTCCTTCAGCTAAGTTTAACGTAAACTTAACTTTTCAAAGTTTCTCTTTCACCATGAAGCACTTCAACCATTTTGAGCGCTTCTTGCTCCATCTCTGTCACCAATTCTTCCACGCGTCGTTCAAAATGACGGTGGAACATTAACGCAGGTATCGCTACCGTCAGACCGGTTGCAGTAGTAATTAACGCCTCTGAAATACCAGACGCTAACGCGTTTGCATCACCCGTTCCTTGGACCGTGATGACGGTAAATACGTCAATCATACCTAACACGGTCCCCAGAAGTCCGAGTAACGGAGTAATCAACGCAATGGTACCGAGTGTGTTGAGATACTTTTCTAAACTTAATATAGCGTGCCTGCCCGCTTCTTGAATACTTTCTTTCATTGTCTCTCGGCCATGCACGTGGTTGACTAAGCCGGCAGCGAGTATTTCGCCAAGCGGAGAACTACTTTTGAGTGTTTTCAGCCTATTTTTGTCAAGTTGATTGTTTTTTATCCACGTCCAAACCTGTGCCACTAGGTGTTTAGGCGTAATTCTTGAACGGCGTAAACTCCACCCTCTTTCAACGCAAATTGCTAAGGCTGCGATTGAACAAAGAAGGATTGGAAACATTATCCATCCACCGGCTTTAAATAATGCGATCATACAGAAAAACTACCTTATGTTAATTGTATTACCCGTTGAGGTTTAAGCTAAGAGAATTGTAACTAGGCGGAAGATATAATCAAGAAATGAACTCTTCAAATGCGCACTTTATCCAGAAAATTCAAGCATCGTGCAGATATTAACCAGCTATCGCCAAAAATGAGGGTGTTCTTCTCGCATACTGCTGACTTCAAGGCCTCCTGCTTGGTCGATAGTAACCTTTATCGCTCCGTCTCGATGAGTTATCCAAACCTTACTACGCGCTTGCAAATAACGCTCAACAACAGACTGTTTGGGAAATCCCCATTGATTGTCGTAGCCTGTTGAAAAAATGACATGTTTGGGCGATGTGTGTCGAACAAACCACCAAGTAGAGCTCGTTTTACTCCCATGATGAGGGGCAATGACGACATCGTAAGCTTCTATTCCACGAGCAATTAAACGGTTTTCCGCGCTTTTCTCAATATCCCCTGGCAACAGGATACGAAAACCGTTAACCGTGATTGAAAGAACACAGGAGCTATTATTGCCTTGCCATTGATTATTCGGGTTATGTTGTAAGAATTTGAATTTAACGTCTCCCCACTGCCAGGGCCGTTTGTGATGACAGTTTTCGCTTGAATACGAATCAAGTGGTTCGCCGCTAATAATTGTTTGTGTGTCTAGCGAGTTTAATATCGCGCCCAGCCCACCGGCGTGATCGGCATCTCCGTGACTGACCACTAAACGATTGATTGTATTAATCCGCATTTTGTTCAAATAAGGTATTACACTGGACTGCGCAGTTGCATGCGCGCTGTTTCCCCATCCAGTGTCATACAACAGGCTTCCCTGGGCGGTGTTCACAAAAATGGCTAGACCTTGACCGATATCAAACACCCACATTTCAAACTTCGGGGGGATGCTTGGTTTATTCTGATACAGTAAAATGATCACCAAGCCAGCAAATAGGGGTGATTTTGATAAACTTTTCTTTGGAAATGCTGAAACGAGCAGCAAAACAAAAAAAATCATCAGAACAACTGAGTTAAAAACGAAGGATAGGCTTTTGGGATTTAACTGTGCAGTTTTAGATTGAACCCAGGTGGTTAAAATTAACAGATAGTCTGCTAGAACAAATATGAATTTTGCAAATTGCTCGCTAAAAATTGATAGCATTCCTCCAATATAAAGTAATGGCGTGGTAGCAAAACTAGTGAGCGGAATTAATAAAATATTGGCTATCAAGGCGACCCAACTAATAACCTCAAAAAATAACAATCCTATCGGAATCATTGCCAAATAGAGGTACCAATTAACCGATAGCCACGACCATAATTTGTTGCGAGGACTGATACTTCGATTAACGACGATCGCAATCACTAAAACAGCACCAAACGATAACCAAAAGCTCGTTGCTAATGGCGCAAAGGGATCTAAAATTAAAATTCCGATTAACGCGAGTCCAATTGTGCTGGATAACGAAAGATATATTCCCGTTTGTCGTGCGCCAATAAACAACAATAACATCAATAGTGCTCGTTGCGCAGGCAGACCCATACCACTCAACAAAACAACCATTATCGCTCCGCACAGTGAAGCGATCTGTGCTGCTTGATAAGCAGGAAGCATGCGGCACAAGGTTGCTGAACGTTTCCAAAGGAAATTGATTATCCAGTAACTCCATAAGCTCGCGATACCAACATGCAGACCTGAAATAGCGAGTAAATGCGAAGTCCCGGTTTGCTGAAGTAACTGCCACTGACTGGGTGATATTTCATTTCTTTCGCCCAGCAGCAAAGCGAGCATTAGTGGCCTTTGAGGGCTTTGCGGAAGCACCCCTTCCAAATGCTCAAAAACAGATTGTCGCCATCGATGAAAACGACTCGCAAGACTAGTGCCTTCCATTAGACTTGCTTCTGTCTTTACCGAGGCAGTTGCAATAAATCCGTTACTGATTAACCATCGTTCATAATCAAAACTTGCGGGATTAAGTTTTGAGTGGACCGGTCTTAACTTGACATTAAAACGCCAAAATTGACCCGCTTTGGGTGTTGTACTGGGATCAACTGCATACTTTCCCCAACGGACTTTTACCCGGTTTCTGCTTAAGTGACTCAGCGGTTCCGAGTCAATCGTTTTTGCACAAAAATCAAATTGCCACGATTCAATCTGGTAAACAGGAATACTGCAAATGTAACCTGTTAATTTGCTCGACTTAGGTCGTTCAACTATTGCTTGTGTTTGCTCAGCCCAAATCACAATATTTAAGGACGACCATAGCAGACCTAGTAAAAATGCAATGAATAAGCGATTAGTAAATCGTCTTACATAGCAAAACACAAAAGTAGCTAAACTAGCACTCAGCAATAACAACGCCTGTCCTTGACTATCAATAAACCAGAGACTCGTGCACCCCAATAGAAACCCCATTCCATAGAAAAACAACTGCAATTCCTTTAAGTAACAATTTAACGATTGTCATGATCACCGAACTAAAAACCGATTTGATTTTTAATTAACACCTAAGATAAAACCTGGATCTAGACAGGCTGGTTCGCTTCAAACAGGCGATTTGTTGGTCTCGTAATAATTTCCTAACATTAAAAGACTTACATTTCAGTGAATGTGCCGCTACAATTGGCCCACTTTTAAAACCCACCGTTTATCAGCTGTTAAAGTCATGGCGAGAAAAATCATCAAACGCTATTTGCCTGATCCTGATTCGATTAAAGACAATCGATTCCTCAAGGTATTCGGCAAGCTTATCCATGACCCACAACTCTGGCACCTCACGCGCTTTTCGGTCGGTCATGCGTTTTTAGTCGGATTATTTTGTGCCTTTATTCCGGTTCCCTTTCAAATGCTACTAGCAGCAGGTGGCGCCGTTATTTTCAGGGCTAACATCGCAATCTCAGTGGCATTGGTGTGGGTTACCAATCCATTGACTATGCCATTTATTTTTGGCTTTGCGTACCTAGTGGGCGTATGGACGCTCAGAGAAGAATCGACGGAGTTTCAGTTTGAGCTAAGCTGGGATTGGCTATCCAGTAATTTATCAGCAATTTGGGAACCGTTCTTGTTGGGCTGTTTGATATGTGGAACAGTTGCAGCGCTACTTGGTTACGCTGGAATCCGCTTGTTTTGGCGCTTGCACGTGCTTAGCGCATGGCAGGAAAGAGTCAAACGCCGCGAAAAAATCGCGGCAGATGAAGACAAATAAAGAATAGTCAAAACACTTAAATTTGGCTCTGAAGGTAGTTTTCTAGGCCAGTTTTGTCGATTAAGCCTAACTGTTGCTCCAACCAATACATGTGATCTTCCTCTGTATCTGACAGAAGTTTCAGTAAAATCTGGCGAGAAACGTAGTCTTTCTCTGACTCACAGACAGCAATCGCTGTTTTAAGTTTGGCGGCGACTTCGTACTCGTAGTCTAAATCGTTTTGAATCATCTCAGGCACATTTTTACCGATTCTTAATGGAACCCTTTTAGAGAGATCAGGGATTCCCTCTAAAAACAAAATTCGGTCGATTAAAAACTGCGCATGTTCACGCTCTTCTTCCGCTTCATGAGAAATTCGCTCTTCGAGCTTTGTGTAGCCCCAGTCGCCATACATTCGGGCATGAACGAAATACTGATCAAATGCGCTAAGCTCTGATTCAAGTAAATTCTGTAATTGTTCGATAACTTTTTGATTACCTTTCATTTTTTAGTCCTTACTACTTTGGTAGGCTGATTTAAGATGCAGATTGAAGGTAGTTTTCAAGTCCCATCTTATCAACTTGATCGATTTGGGCTTCAAGCCAGTCAATTTGTTCTTCAACTTCATGTAAGATTGATTCTAAGCACTCTCTACTGATGTAGTCAGCTTTCGCTTCGCAGCTTGTGATTGCCGAAACGAGAGATTCCCTGACTTCATTTTCAAACTTCATATTACAATCAAGGATTTGTGGTACGTCCTCGCCGATGTACAATTTTCCGAGTGCCTGAAGATTCGGTAAGCCCTCTAAAAAGAGAATCCGCTTCATTAACTTATCAGCGGCTTTCATTAAATAGATCGAGTAGTCGTAGT
This sequence comes from Aliikangiella marina, assembly GCF_007004765.1. GTDB lineage: Bacteria > Pseudomonadota > Gammaproteobacteria > Enterobacterales > Kangiellaceae > Aliikangiella > Aliikangiella marina. The sequence goes on along the minus strand of NZ_VIKR01000001.1, from coordinate 1,123,891 downwards.
CTTTCTTTTTAAGCGTTTCAAATCCCCAATTCTCACACATTCGAGAATGGAGAAAATATTGATTGATCCCGGTTAAAAGGTAGGTCAATACTCCATTTAGCTCAGCGTTTATCGATTTATCACCTTTCATTTTAAGACCACCTAAATTGGTTAACTAGTTGAATAGAAAAAGATTATACGCATATTTTTAGTTAAAGATAGATTAAAAAATGACGAAAAACCCGACTAAAGTGTTGACTTAAATGAGAATGATTCCTATAATCACTCTCATCAAGATTTGAGGTAGTTATGTACGTTTGTATTTGTAATGCTGTAACCGACAGCGACATAATCGAAGCTAAAAATAATGGCCACACCAAGCTCAAAGACATCACTCGTCAGCTCGGTGTTGGAAATTGCTGTGGACGTTGTGTAGAGACGGCTAAAGAGATATTAGACTCTCATGTTGGCGTGCAAAAATATGTCCCTAACCTAAGCGGAGCGCCTCAGTTAGTTCCGGCTTAATTTCAATGGTAATCAATATGATTTACCAATAAAAATGATTCCGGATAAGCTTTAGACTCTCTCCCTTCAAAAAAATTTTTTTTAGACATTTTTTAGTTTTTTTCGTCATCCAACAAAAATTATCTTAAAAATAACACGACAGCGACTCATACCGACCTTTATTTCGATTTAATTGGCCTCAACCTAGCGCTTTAGACAAGACTAAATCCTTAATCGCTTTTGTTGCTAGACAGCTAATTAACTTTTTATTACATTAACCGGTATATCAATTACTGTATAAGATGTATGAATCAAGCAGCACAATCTTGTCGCGAGCGCGACCCACAAGACCTTCGTCAACATGCAGATGAGGCAACCCGCCAATTGAAGGCGCTTGCAAATGTCAATCGATTGATGATTTTGTGTATTTTGTCGGAAGGTGAATTATCGGTTACTGAGCTGAATGCAACTATCGATTTATCCCAATCGGCGCTATCTCAACATTTAGCCAAGTTACGGGCCGATGATTTGGTTGAAACACGAAGGGAATCGCAGACGATCTATTATTCCATCAAACCGGGTGTCGCGAAGAACATCATTTCTGTGTTACACGACTTTTACTGCGCGTAACTTTCAACCCTCGGCTAATACATTATGTTTTGTTAGACAGATAGCAGTTGACAACAAATAGCTCGCTCCTTGAGCAATCGATTACCTTATTAAGCGCGAAGATCTTTTAAACTCTGCAGCTTGAAGACTTTTTTAAAGATAATTGCGGCTGGGCAGAAACCCGTAAATGCGCTCTGTAATAGGTTAGCCCCAATGAAAACCGTAAACCAATAAAAAAGTGGGTTGACCCACAGTGTTAACGCGACAGACACGAGTACCATAAATCCGGCAAAAGCCATCACTGCATTTTCTAAAGCCATAATCAATCTCCTCGCTTTAAAATGAATAGTTAATTCTGACAAATGCATTCGAGTTATCTTGCATTTGCGCTAAAAATGTTGAGTCTTCCTTACCGTCGATTAAATTAAGTCCCAAAGTCAGTTTTAAACTGTCGCTGTAGGAATAGCGACTGGAGTACCTGAGATAGTGATCATCATCACTCGGTGAGTAAAAAACCATTAATGAGTTAGTTAATGTTTGTTGAAGCGCTAAATAAGTGAACCGAGCGGTCAACATGGTTCGATTTTCGTCGGGTATTACCTGCCCCATCAAAGCATTTTCAACTAGGCTTTGATAATCAAGTATTCTCTCTAAATAGGCTTGGGTTGCTAGTTTTAGGTTGGGAACAAGCTCGGTGTCGTAACCAACTAGCAATCGAAACTGACTATTGCCAATAAATGGATTATCGCCGCTTGTATCTTCATCACTACGATAATAAGATGTCTCAAAGTTTAATATTCCACCAGCCGCAGGTAGGCTTAAACTAGCACCAACAGCGGTCATCTCAGCAAAGCTGAGCTGGTTATCCGGTAAAACCTTAGTAGGCGATTTAAAGTAACCTGAATAAGCATAAACTCCCCACTCCAAAGAGTTCACAGTCGAAAATAATCGTAATGCGACTTCTGGTTTTTGAGGCTCTAAAAAATAGAGAGGTGGCGATGGTTGCGTAATACCAAAACCCGGAATAAAGAAAGATAAACGATTACCATTTGGAACGTTATCCGGTGTAAAGTTTGGTAGTAAGGCTACTTCAAAATTGACTGCAGAATAGACACTTAATCTGATTGCATCAACGGCAGGTTTAAGATATTTATCTTCTCTTCCCGAAAAAAATGATTGCCAATCCTTGGCGAATAGATCATTTAAAAACAATAAGTCGCCAGTCCCCCATGTGATTACTTGACGCCCAATTTTTAGATCGACTTGTGATGCAATTGACGTCGATAGATTGAAGTCTCGGGTCACAATTTCGGTTTCATTGAGTAACCAATCCTCTAATAGGTCGAATTCGAGATCAAAACGATAATCATCATTTTGATATTGATAATCTAAGGTATATCTAAACTCGTTGAGAACTTCATCATTGATATTAATAGCATCTGATTGTGTGATAGTAGCGTATCCGACCGCTATCTGCTGTAAAAAGCTATGGGGTGAGTCGGCCGCCCATTCATCAACCCATTCATCGCTCCATCCTTCCTCTAATTCTTCGTCTAACGTTTGGTCTGATTCTGTCAATAACGCGCTAGATTCAAGCGTGGCTAAAGAATCAACTTCTAGAGTTGCTCGTGCCGAAAGCGAGCTGCCGATAACGCTGGCGAAAAAGAGAGTTAATAAGGATACGTGTCTCATCGTGTACCTATTATTTTTTCTTTCTTAACCACTCGACTGGCGGCTTACGTAAAGAGCGCTCAGAAAATACATCCTCTGGAATACCTAAGTCGTAAACGGCTTTTCTAAACTCTAAAGTGGTGTACGATTGATCAGTCAAGTCTGTCACCTTCGCTTTAAATACCGTAGGTATGTTTTGTACTGTCTTAATGTCGAGAGCTTCGATAAGACGAAAGGCCTTACCTTGTTGATCATAATATTCAATTTTAACGGGTAAGAAATTTTGTTTATCAATCCAGGTTTTATAGGATGCAAATTCGACGCTTTGAGGATCTTTCGGCGTATGACTCAAAACATATTGCGATTCAGTTTCTTCAATGAATTGATGATTATCTGCTTCGGTTGAACGCCCAGAAACATCTTCATAAAAGTAATGAGCACCGACAAAACTCGTTCTTTTATCCCCAGCTGATATACGTTTGACCAAGTCTAGCGCGGGTAAATAAAGCCATCGATCATCCTCGCCTTGGGGTTTTTTGTGAACCATAAAAACAGTCCCCTTGACGTCATTGGGACGAGAAAAAATTACCAGAAACTTTTGGCGCCCGCCTTCTTCGATATCTTTTCTTAATATTGCAAATTGTCGAACCTGTTGCCGACCATTAGCATCAAATATTTTCATCCTTGCCATAGTTCGACCATCACTACCACCATAGTAGGCGGCTAAACTCGATTTAGCGACGATGGTATTTACATCGATTCCCGCTGATTTTTCTGCTTCCAAAGCATAACTGCCATTAGAGAGTGTCCCGCCTATCGAAACCAAGATCAAAGCGATGAAGGTTTTCAAATATGCTTTCATTTTTGCTAAAGTGACATGCATAAACTTGTTCATGTAATTCAATCCTCTTGTATTGATTTACGTTGTTTAACTTTATTTGGCTACCTTAAAAAGAATGCCTTTTAACAGAGTAAAACTAGCGGGCAGTACCAAGATGGTAACTAATGCGGAAACCGCCATAATCGCAGCCAAAAATGCACCCACGGTTATATAAGGCACTAACGGAGCAAGGAGTAACGGCGTGAATCCAAGTGCAATGACTAATGCATTTCGAGAAATAGCTCTTGCCGGTTCTTCGAACATCAGTTTCATCGTTGTTTGCCAGTCTTGGTGTTCCTTAAAGTAAGCTCGAGTCCGTTCGATAAAATGAATCGCGAAATCAACAGAGAGCCCGAGCGTTAATGCGGATAAAACAGCAATCGGCATATCATAATACTTACCCATCCAACCAATCATACCGTACATAAAAATGATTGTGATCGATAAAGGTAACATCGCCAGTAAACCAAACAGCAACGACCGAAATAATATAACCATCATAATAAAAACAATCGCAAAAGCGCTGACTAGACTATCAAACATACCTGCGACCATTTTGTCCTGCCAGATCAAATTTAAGTAAGCTTTTCCGGCCCAATTCAGTTCAATATTTTCAGGTAATGGATTATTAGCCACAAAACCCTCTACAGACTCAATGACAGCTTTCATGTCTTGATTGTCGCCACTGGTCATCTGCAACCAAATAAGAGACTTGGTATAATCTGGGGTGACAAAATGCCATAAGTCTTGAGGACGATGAGAGGATTGAAATTGGAGCAAGGTTTGTGCGACAGCATTTTGTGTTTCAGGGATCGCATAGTCGCTGTCAGATCCACTGCGTAGTTCGCGGTTGACTGTTTTTACTAAATCAACCACTGAGTTCGATTTTCCGACTAACGCCGTTTCTAGCAAGTAACTTTGTAGCTTTTCAATATAAGCCAAGTTTCTTGGCAGTGTAAACTGTTTCAGATTCGCTTCTGACTCATCAACAACGCTTTGAATTTGCTCGAGCACTAATATACCGCTATCTGATTCATCAAACAGTAGATCGTCGACAACTTGATTCAACTCTTGAATACTCAATGATTGTGCGCCTTTAGAGAGAATGGTTTCAATCGCATTAATTGATTCTGGTGATAGGCTTTGATTGAGCTTCGCTTGCTGGACTATCGAGATCACCTCGCCATACAAGCCCCGAATTAAGTCTTCCCTTCCGGTAAACTCTAACACCAGATGAGCATCATAAGTCCCCGCGAAATGATGGTTTAGAACTCGGTCTGCAACTCGTATTTGATGGTCAGACTTAAACCAACGTACCGGATTGTCATTTATTTGAATTTTACTAATACCGACGATTGAAATAGCCGTTACAACTAAAGCAACAATAATAACGAGTTTATTTTGCGCAATACTAAACCCACCCCAAATCGGTAAAAGTCTCGCGAGGATACTTGGCTTTCGATCCGCTGATGACGCTGAGTGAAGTTTTTCCTGCATGTTGCGTAACGCGATGTCATTCATGCGAGAGACGTAAGCCGGAATAAACAATATAGTGACCAAAAAAGCGAGCAATATACCCAACCCAACGTAGACGCCAAAAATCTGTACTGGCGGTATTGGCGTTAATGCGAGTGAGAAGAAACCTGCTGCACTCGTTATCGATGTAAACAACATGGGCTGAAACAGGTGCTGAGTCACTTTTTTAATTTCGGCTTTTGCATCACTTCCTGGTTTATAGCGATCAGCAAATTCAGACATTAAATGGACAGAATCGACCACAGCAATAGGCATCAAAAATATCGGTATCATCGAGCTCATGATATGTACGGTAAAGCCCATACCAATCATCGCACCCATCACGATAATTACTGTCGCCATTGCCACTATCATGGGAGCAACGACTAGACTTGCACTTCTAAAAAAATAGAGCATGAGTAAGTAGATAACCGCCGCCGCAGCCGGTGCTGAAATTCCCATTTGAATAAACATTTCTACACCAAAGGTATCTTCTGCCACTGGTAACCCGGTTATATGGTACTCATTTGCATTGGAGAGTTGCTCAATGAGGACCTGTATTGCTTGACTAATTCGGTAGCTTTCATCTTTATTTTCAATAGGAACGTAAATTGTCGCCGCTTTCTCGTCTCCCGATACGAGACTATTGACGACGAAAGGCAGTCGTCGAGTTTTCTGTTGTAACTCTATGGCGCTTTGTTCATCCGTGGGTGCTTTTGCCATTAACCATTCAAAACGAATCACGCCCTCGCCTGCTTGCTCGATGTTATCAATGGTTGATATGGCGTTAACATCTTTAACAATAACCCCTTCGATCTGCTTGATCTCATCGGACAACACTTTAAGATCTGCCAGTGACTGTGGATTGAAGATTGTCTCACCAGTTTTGGCGACGGCACCAACAACGATGAGGTCACTTAATGCAAATTCTTGCTTGATTTGATTGTGATAAATTCTCGCTGGTTCATCACGAGAGAGCATATTCTCCGGGTCAGTGTCGACTTTTATTAAGCTGATTAAAGCGCCTATTGAGAGCGTAAATAGTACGAGCCCCCAGTAAATCATGAGAGGTCTGTTAAGCGACAATGCAATGATACGATTCGCGAACAAGGTGGTAGCCCTTCTTTAAGTTAAAAATCTGCAAAATTATTTCATTCGCGTCTAGTTTAGGTTATTATCCATATATTAGCAATATCTAATATATTATTTTTAACTATGCTATTAATAGGCAATTCAACAAACTATTGTTTCTAGGAAAAGCGTAAGTTTGATAAACGATGCGCTATATCTGACAGTCAAAATGAGGGACACAGACATGCTTTCACCAATTGAACTTGTAAAACAAGCTAAATCAGTTATCAAAGAATGCAATCACCAAGATTTATGCCAAGCAATTGACAACCGATCGCTGGTCATCGATGTGAGAGAACCCGATGAATATACTCAAGGATACATCGCTCATGCGATTAACGCGCCGCGAGGGCTAATCGAATTTGCAATCTTTGACCACCCAAGAATTAAGCCGGCAATGCAAGAAAATCCCGCGGATACACCAATATACCTCTATTGCAAGAGCGGCGGGCGTTCAGCACTGGCGGCTGAATCTTTACAAAAATTGGGGTTTAATAACGTCTTCTCGCTGTCAGGCGGTATACAAGCTTGGGAGTCCGCGGGTTTTAAAATAAACACCGAAGATAGTTACCACTACTAAGGTTGCAGTATTACTACTAAGATTGTTGTCCATCCAATGAGTTACTTACTTGATGAGAATCGTATGATCTGATTACTGGCAACTTTAGTTCCCCCTCTTGTGGAGATGCGTTTTCCTTTGCAGGATTTCGCATCTCTAAACGATGCAAGAAAGCATGCGGTGACTATAGGGGCTCGCTTTAGCCTCCGAGATTTCTAATGATGGATGTGATTCTTTGCTTGGCATCTGCAACAAATTGAAGACTTTGCTCAGGCGAAGTATGCTGGTTGAGCATTACTTTTTGAAACGACGGTACACTACTTAGCTTCGGTAACTGTAGCGCCTTTTTATAAGCAAGGTAGGTGTGCAGTTTAGCGACTTGAACGATATCGACTAAATTAACCTCGGAAGAATCGTTATAAGACCAATTGTCTCTATTGCGAACCACTTCAATAAACTCTTCACCGAGTCCCCATTCCTTTACAATACCTGCGCCCAAGGTCGCCGCATGACTGTCAAACAGGACTTCCATTGCTTGGTCATCATTGATGAGTTCGGGATAGTCGCTAGCTTCCGAGATAAGCGAAAGGCAGCCAATGTCTTGCACTAACCCAGCCAGTAGCGCTTGTTCAGGATCAACATCAGTATCGATATTTTCTGCAATGACACTTGCTACTGAGGCAGTATGAGTACTGATTTCCCAGCTTCTCTGCAACCAGGCTTGCATCGAGCGTTTCTTACTTTTAAATAATGAACGAATAGCATACAGGCGCGCGAGATTACAGGTGTTTTCCATACCAAGCCGACCAATCGCTAAATTAATATTAGTGACTTTGACATTACCGCGATACTGAGGCGAGTTTGACACCTTTAACAAATACCCACAAAAAGCAGGGTCAACTCTAGCTGCTTTACCAAGACTGGAAGCATCTGATTCTGGGCGCGCAGCAATTTGTTTTATCTTGACACAAATTGATGGCAATGAAGGTAACATTAGTTTACCTGATACAAGTTCTTTGTGAACGTGTAAAAGTATTGTTGTTTTGCTCTTTGAAAGCGCCTCACAGTTCATAAATTGACTCCAACTTAACATACAATTGAAATTGCTTACTAAAATCAACAGTAACAATTTTGTTTAAGAATAACGGTCAGCAAATTGGTTATCAGAGGGAGGCTATCGAGGTTTCAATACAGATAGGCGGTGTTGCGTCTTTACCCACACAGTAATTCGACCTGGTAGTCCCGCTGTCATAGGTTGCCCGTTAGACCGGTAACTTTGCGTCACCACCTTTCAGTGGTTTTGCCTTTTTCAGACTTACTTGTAGTTAAGAATCCATTCAACTCGGAAAACTGTGCCACACATCACAGCATCATGTAAACAGTTATGTTGGGAGTGATAAAGCTAATTAGATATTAATCTCATTAGCCAAACAAAGACGCGCAAGCTACCTAATTTTTAACCAAAAATATCTCATTTCTTTTGAGGATATTAAGATCCACCGGTACTATAAAAAACAACCATAAGTAACTTCTTGCTTATGCAATAAATAAAGCAACATCTTCTCTATTCTGCATATTTTCGATTATTTCAACTGGACTAGACGCTCTTCAACAAACTCATTGCCTTTTACAAAACGTTTTAGTTTGTGCATAAAAAGCATCGTCATTCTATCCATATAGAGCTTCTCTGCTGGTTTGAGGTAGTTTAACTCCATTAGCCGGGCTTTATAGGTTTTGTAGGTGTCAAATCGATCCTTTAAATAGGCTGATACGGCGATGTAGTGAAATAGCTTTGCTTTTTCTAAATCGCTCGATTTATTATCACTTAATATTTCCTCTAATAACGCGTTGCCTTTAAACCAGTCAGAGTCGTTGTCACTCTGGAAAAACTGAAATATTTTTTTTACCTCAGCAGAACGATAATATGCACCCGCCGGAAATTTCGGCTGGGATGTTTTTGCTGCATAAGTAAACGCTTGAATTTTTGCCATTAACAAAGCCGATTGCTCAGTTTCTTTTAGAGCGTTAAATTGGCTCATCGTTGGGTTTCGAGCGTAAAGATTAAAACCTCGAGTCATTAAATTCTTTGTTTCACGGACGCCAACTAATTCAAGATGTTTTGAGTAAATTTCACGTAGTTGAGGTTGACTCACTAGCTTCGGATAAATACATTCCACGCCATTTAAATAGTAAAGGGCTAAGTTCTTATCCTGGATTAATAATTGCGGAATAATCTTGACTGTCGGTGCACAATGAACAATTGATTCCAAGTATAAATTATTCATTAGTTCTTTCTGATTTGGAAAAACCTCTCTTACTTTCTTAATCCGATCAATACGAAACTGTAAGTCTGAGCCCTTATTACTCCCTAGCGTGTTAGCCCAATAAATAAATTCCGCTTCACCATAATAACCAAACTTGCCACTATAGAGGTTCAGTGCCATAAGCCGCGTAGCGCTTTCGCGCATTTTCGAATTACTACGCGGCGAATAAATAATTTTTTCGAGTGCATCTTTTGCCGCTTGATAGTTGGGCTGACCTTCAGTGGGGTTCATCGATTGCTTATATACTTGAAAATCCGATAATACCGGCGGATTAGATCCACACCCTAAATTAAAAGCGATGACAAACGGTAGCAAAACTTTACTTACTAATTTAGTTATCTTTAAGTATTTCATTTTATCGTTTCTTGTATTGAACAGCGTTAAGTCTGGGAATTTGAATAATATCAACGCACGCCTAAGTATTTAGATTGATAGTCTTTTTTTGAGCTCCTCCAACTCTAACTCGAGCATTAAAACACGTTCCTCAAGCATTGCAAATTTGTCAGTTTCATGATTGCTCTCTGCAGATTTTGCTGAGGTAGTGCTTTGCAGCATATCACTGCCCTCATCCGCATTACTATCATCTTCGCTGTTTAAGTCACTATCAGTAATTAATCCAAAACAGTGCTTATATCTTGACTCTCTGCGACCAGGTTCTTTCGCCAACTTGATAATATATTGCTTTGATACTAACTCATTTAGAACGGCTTCGGTTTCAGTAACGTTAGTAAACTCACATAGCCGATTAGTTCGTGTTCTTAATTCACCCGGCGTCTGTGGGCCTCTTAAAAATAACACACAGATGATTCCAAGTTCTTGAGTGGTAAGCTGCAGATCACCAAACTCGGTATTACAAAAACGATGAAGATATTTGGGTACGCGAGAGGATGTGCTAAATTGCTGGTAAATGACATTTTTTTCAATCAATGAGTCAACGGCATCCTGAACTTCAATTTCGCTCATCGATACAACTGGCTCGCGATTACTTTTCTGATTGCAAGCATTGGTTAAGCTATTAAGTGAAAGTGGATATTGATCAGGCGTGGTAATTGATTTCTCGATTAAACAACCAATCACCCGCAATTCATGGTGCGTATAAAGACTAATCATTTTGATTTTACTCTCGGATAATTAATTCTCTTAAATGGTGTTAATTTCAGTGTCATTGGCCATTTTTTCATTTGCTATATTTTTATTACGATTTAAAACATCGGCGCTTGCAACCTCATCTAAAGATGCGCATAAAAGTTCAAATTGAAATACAGAGCCAACACCTTCTTGCGAAGATAAACTTAATTGACTACCGTGTAACTTCACTATATTTTTACTAATCGCAAGTCCAAGTCCAACACCGCCTTCTGCACGAGTATCACTACCGTCAACTTGAGTAAAGGACTCGAAGACTTTCTCATGCATATTCTCAGGAATTCCAATACCTTCATCACTCACAGCTATTGTAACGATAAAGTCTTGCTGATTGACCGCAACCGTAACCTTCCCTTTATGCGAAAATTTTATTGCATTACTGATAAGGTTATAAAGCACTTGACGGATCCGGTTAGGATCGGCTTTGACTAAACAATCGTCGTTAGGAATTTGGACCAATAATTCCAAGCCCTTACTCTCCGCTTGCGGCTTCAGTAACAATGTTATTTCTTCAACGATGTCGAGTAAATTAACTCGGCTCATATGCAGTCTCAATCGATCACTTTGTAATTGTGTGAAGTCCAATAAATCCTCTACGAGTAGTTTTAACTGCTTTCCGCAATTATTGATTGCTTCTAGTGACTCCAAAGTGTCTTTTTTTCCGGTATTTTCAGCTTCGATCATCAGCACTTCACTTAAACCAATTATCCCATTCAATGGCGTTCTAAGCTCATGCGAAGTATTGGATAAAAATTGATCTTTTAATTGGTTAAGTTCACGTAGTTCATCTGCGACAACTCTTTCTTTTTGAGTCATCATTTTTTCATATTCTAATTTGGCTTTTTGTCTTTTTATAAAGACCAAGAAAAGTGATAATAATGCAAGACTGTAAAGTACATAAGCCCAAACACTAAACCACGGCGCCGCAGGGATTTCAAAACGTAACGTCGCGGGTTCCGGATTACATACACCTTCATTATTACAGGATTTTACTTCAAGGCGATATGATCCTCGGGGTAATTCTAGTAAGGTGATATCTCTCGTTCGACCTAATTCTATCCATTCATCACTTTTGCCAACGAGACGATAACTAAATGTATTTCGATCTGGGTTAAGCAAGTCGATAGCACCGATTTTAAAGCTTAAAGAATCCGTGGTGAAATCCAATTCTTGAACGATACCATCAATGGTAGTCAACCTTTGAAGACCTTTATTGGTCACCAAATAAGCCGCCTCGATATGCGTCTTGGGTAAGTGAGCATTCAGGCTAAATGTATTTTCGTTGACGATAGTAATTCCATTGATACCGCCAAAAAATAACAAACCTTGTTGATTACGATACATTGCCTGGTGATTAAACTCATTGCTTTGCAGGCCGTCGGAAACGGTATAATTTTGGATTACGCGCGTTAGCGCATCAAACCGAGTAAGACCTTTATTACCCATAATCCAAACATTATCGTTGCCATCTCCCAAGATTCCAAAAATATCATTGTGTGGCAGTCCATTGGTTTTATCCCACCATTCTGTTTCTTTCGTGGTCAGATTAAAACTGATTACGCCATCCCCATCAGTGCCTAGCCAAAGCGTATTATCTGAAGCTATCCAAGTTGCTGTTATGCCCGTCGGTGGCACACTCGTGCGAGTTAATGGGGTTAGCAAAGTAATAGTTTGAGTCGCCACGTCAAACTCAAAAACAAATCCTTTACTCTCCGAGGATAACCAATACTTTTCTTCGAAGGGGCCTGTGACAGAGAAATACTGGAAAGGTTGTGGATTTGAAAAGATATCTAGCGCCACTAATTCATCATCGCCATGCTGGTATAATAATTGATTATCGCCTGTCACCATTAATTTGTGCGGGCCATCAAAACGTAAAGCGTTCACGCCATTTTTCGAATACTCCTGCCACTTAGCGTCTATTGGTACGCGAGCCCGTGTTAAGCTATCGATAATAAAAAATTCTTCTCGGGTTCCTATCCAAATATTGCCATTACTTTCTTGAGCAATTCCGGTAATAAACTTAGGTTTAGGATACTTCTCTAATTGATAAGGTAACTTAGCCCGTTGCGATTTAGCGAGAGATTTAGTGTTATTCTGATGACTATCTATAGCCGACAAAACACTAAAACCAGAATCATGTGAGCCTACCAACAAATTGCCGTCGGAGTCCTCAAGTATCGCCGACACGTAGGTAGAGGTTAGTGGCATATGATAAGCACTCGTACCACCGAGACCATAGAATCTGACTTGCTCTGCATTCGTGTAATTGACAGCGTTAGCCGCACCGACCCAAAGCCCTCCTTGTTTATCGATAAACATGTCGTAGAGATTGTTAGAGCTCACTGTGCCTTGCCGGTTAGTCTGTAACGCGTACTGACGCCCGTTATAGTTACTTAGATTGATGCGATAGATACCCTGTCCTCGTGTTGAGATCCATAAATTCTGGAGGGCATCGACCACCATGCTCATGATTTTCTTGGGTTGTTCTTCGACCCCGATAAAATCCGGTAAGCGATTCGCTCTTATCTGAGTATGTTTTAAAGCGTAAAACTGGCCATTTCGAGAAGCGGCGATGACACCATCAAGATAGGGCGTTAGTTCAAGGTGATTTTCCCCCTGGAGAATGTTCAATTGGCTTAGCTGGTGCGCCACAAGCCGCTGCGTTGCGAAATGAAACGAAAATAGCTGTCCTTCACTTGTTGCCATCCAGAGTATATTTTTATTAATTTGAGCGTGGTTCACTTGGCGAATTGTCTGCAGTGCCTGAAAACCTTCATCCAGTATCGCGCCAGTTTCTAGTTGACGCGCCTGAATCCCCTGTTCTGTCATCAGTAAGATTTCATTCGCGTCGTTTATTAGTGCAGTATTGACTTTCGCTTGTGTGTCACTTTTAAATAAACCGACAAATTGGTGCTTTGACTCGGAGTATTTGTACACATGTCCTGTGTCGGTAATAGCGATTACGGTATTATCGTTATCGAGCACAATATTAACGACACTGCTATCAGGTTTTCGCTCCCAATCTTTACTGAAAGTAATATTTTCAAACTCATAACCGTTAAACCGATCAACGCCGACTGGGGTCAAAAACCAAATATATTCTTCACTATCTTGGATGATTACCTTGGCTTGTGATTGGGAAAGCCCATTATCCACTGTGTAAAGTTTAAATTTTGGTGCCCAAATCTGGTCAAGAAAATCCTGTGCATAACCAGCACCATTAACGCTGAACATCATCAGCGCGGCAATCAACAATGACAAATTGAAAATGCAGGAGAAGAAACAAGTTTTAATCTTGTTTTGAGATTTAACGAGTGCGCGTCTGTTCACTTTTTTTCACAGATTTCTTGATGAGATATTTATTCACAATAGAATACCGGTTTTCTTTTTATTGGCATTAAGTCTATCTGACGTCTTTGCCTTAGTTTTTCTCTCGCGACAATACTGACCCAGTTTGGCAAGTGCTGCGGATTTATTGAATCAGAGCCGCGTTCCCCCGTCAAACATAAATGCTTTAATTTAGCTGAAAAATTTTCTATTTGATCATTATTGAAGCGAGACTGAAACAAGATTGTTCAATAAACAACCACAACAACTAAACTATTGAAATTTAACCGGTCTTTGGTTAATAATCTATCTGACCCAACAATTAAAAGGAAGATTAAGATGCAATCAACGTCAACAGGGGAACAAAAAGCACAATTATCACCGCAGTTAATAAAAAAACTCGATGCTATGCGCGACACGCAAAGTGACGATTTGATGAAAGCCCATCGAGAACAACCTGATCAACAAGAGCACAGAGAACAACCTCATCAGCAAGAACATCGAGAACAGCCCGATCAAAAAGAACATCGCGAGAAAGGCAACTAGATTCTGCGAAAAAAGCGAACAGTGGCACCTCAGATAATAACGCCGTTTTAATTTGTTATTGTTCGCTCTTTTGCTTAATCGTTTAGCAAATACCATTAAAGTTTAGTTAACCCAGTCTAAGTGAGTCATTTACACTTTCTAAACGGTCTCGACGGTACAAGTGGGCACATTGAATACCCAGTTGTAAACGAGTTCATTATTAAACTCGCAAGTCGATGCAATATTCGCTGTACTTATTGTTACTGGTTTGAAGACCCCTTAGTGCTCCAGTCCCCCAAAATAATAAGCGACAAACACATTGACTTATTTCTAGAAAAACTTCGCCAACACCTTCTAGAATATCAGCTAAACAAAATATCTATCGCTTTTCATGGTGGCGAACCGACACTTTATCCGTTGGAAAAATTCAATCGATTGTGCGAAAGCCTTATTGCTATTCAAGCTGAAACGGGCTGTGAGCTTAAACTTTCAATGCAAACCAACGCCCTGTTGTTAGATAAAGCATGGTTGGCCAGTATCAAGCAATTTAAAGTTCTACTGGGCGTGAGTCTAGACGGTAGTCAGTTAGTCCATGACCAATACCGTATCGATCACAAAGGACGAGGTACTTTTGAACGAACTATCAATCAGATAAGACGCATCAAACGCCATGGTATACCGGTGTATTTGCTGAGTGTCGCTTCCCCTGAAGTTTCACCTGTCGAACAGATCGACTTATTTGTGAATAAGCTGCAAGTGTATAACTTTGATGTCTTGATCCCACACTTACATTATGGTCACAAGGAGCTCTCTATCGCTGACTATTATTGCCGGCTATTTGATGAATATCTCGATAAATATCTTGATTTGGGGGTTAATATCAGATTATTGGATGGGATGATGTGTCAACTCGTCGGCGGCAAGAGTAGCATTCAAGGATACGGTTTCATTTCCACCGTTACCCTATTAACTGATGGCCATTTGGAAGCAACTGACGACCTTCGAATGATTGAGAATCTACCAATCAGTAAAATACATATTGAAACGCATCAACTTCAACAAGTCACCGAAGATCCTCTCTGGCAAGCCGTTTACTCTAATTCGATAAATCTTGTACAAAAATGTCAAGATTGTGAATTTAAAAAAATTTGTGGTAGTGGCCCATTGGTCACCCGCTGGTCCGACGCTAACGGTTTTGCCAACCCCAGCGTTTTCTGCAAAGATTTTGAGACTATTATAAATCATATAAAACAAAGACTTATGCCTTATTTTGAGTTGCGTTTTAATTCAACTACTGCAACTCAATCGTTTGCGTCTCTTAAATAATCGACCCGTGTGTGGTCTCAATAAAAAATTTTCCTGCTAAATACTAAAACACTGATCCAAAAATAAATCCTGCCCGTATATTTAACCAACGACGGGCAACAAGTGAAATGCGAATGAAAAAGTATGAAATTGAATCCGTAGAAGGCGTCGGTTACTTACTTTTTGAGCGCACCACCAAAGATAGAACTCGACGTATCGGTGATATCTTTAAAAACGTTGCTCAGGCAAAAAGCTATATTGGTAGCGTTGCCGCTGATGTCGAACTTATCTATCACTGTGCTTACGAAGAGATGATTAACGGTGATGAACAAGGGCTCGATTTAGTCACTAAAACTTAATATTGGCTTTAGCGACTTTTAATCAGTAACAAATCTTTTTCAACTCGTGATCGTAACCCCGAGATTTAAGGGAGCCCCCCGCTCCCTATTTTTTTGTCTAAAATTTACTCTTTTAACCGCATGTTACTAACGGTGTATCTCAGCTAGATGACCTTTCAAGAATTGATTGAATCAACAAATTAGGAATAAACACGTTAGTCGACAAAACTACTCACTGTTAACGCACAACATGCCACTCGGTTTGTCGGCCAGCTAAATAGATAACTTTTTTACCATTAAAAACAGCTGTTTGCTCTAGTTTAATCTGAACCCATTGATTATCCCATTCCTTGACCTGGGTTTTGATATTGCCCTCGATCGCATAAGCTGTGTTGGGAAATAGTTTCCAATCACCTCTTACAGGCGTATTACCTTGGTTGTCCCACATACCTATCGTAGGGCCAATCGCGTGGCCAACAAATCCGATTGGATGGGTATAAGTGCTCGCCAAAATTTTAGCTCTTTTCATCGCTTTTTTAGTTTTGGCCAGGATCTCATTGCCCGTTCGACCAGTTTTAAACTCATCCGTAAACTTATCTTGCCATTGATTACCGACTGCTAAAGCCTTTACCAAGCCTTGAGGAACTTCTGACTCGCCTAAACGAAGAACATACCCCATTTCTTGAGTATCGGTACACATCTTCAAATAACATATTCCCACATCAGTATGTAATACGTCACCAGGCTTGATCACCACGCCTGATGCACCGAAAAATGGCGAGTCCTTGTCGATTTTATCCCCTTTGCGCTGCACATTTACGTAGGGTTGAAACCAAGGACGCAATTGAAGTGATTCAAATCGTTCGCGAATATACCAAGCAACATCGTCTGTTGTGGTCGCACCGGGCGTAATGACCTTGCTTGAAAAAGCTTCAGCGATGACACTCCTGGCGATATTGACAACATGCGGATAAATATCCAATTCCGCGGCAGTACGCGTTTCCATCCAACGGATTACCAGTGGTTCAGCGCTAACTAATCGTTCGCGATACTTTTCGTCCAACGCATCATAGAGCAGCCTATATAAACCATGTGTGAGCCCGTCCGCGAGGGGCCAATGCTCGCTGGTATTGATAGCGATTTTCTTGGGATCAATCTCTGCGATAATTTCACCTAAACGTTTCCATTGCTCGTCCAGTGAACCACCTTCCCAACGAGTCTCATAAAACCCGGTGATCGGATAACGACTTACTGTAAAACGTTCAACGTTTCCCTGCTCATCTTTACTGAACACTAGCATGGTGGTGCGGCGCGCTGCGAAAGTGGTATGAGGTACTAAAGAATAAAATAATGGGTCTTCTTCGTATTCTCGGTTGATAACTAGCCACAGATCGATGTCTGTTTCAGCCATGACTTTAGGTAATAAGTTATTTAAGCGGTCAAGAATGATTCGATTTGCTGGCTCCACTCGGTCTCTTTGCGACAAAATACTGGGAGAATAATCGATCACCTTGCCTTGTTCAAAATCACTCGCTGAAGACGGTTGGCTGAGCGAAAGACACAGAATGAAAAGCTGAAGCAAACTAACGTTTAAAATAAAAGATTTGAGCATGTTAATCCCCATGAAAAAGCGGCACAGGTGCCGCTTAAAATTCCTATTTTATGTTAATAACTGAAGGAGACGCGAGGCTAATAAGAGCGCTTCTCGTGGGCGACTACTTCTTTCTGAACAACAAAGTCATTCTATTGGATTCACCAATCTCTTGATATTTTTTCTTTAGTGTTTCATCTTCACGGCTGGTCACTAAAGAGGGTGGCAGTCGCCAAACAATATCATCGCCTGTTGGTTTGTCCTTTGGATTCTCATTAATATCGGAACTCGCGACAAGTTCAAAACCGGCAGCTTCCATTTTGCTGATAACAAAGTCTTTCTTTAAATAACCTCTTGAACCATCAGCCCACTCGTCACTGGCGTCAGAAGGTGCCATATGCTGTACGATACCGACAATACCCCCTTTTTTAAGAACGTTTTTCGTGTCCGCTAATGCTTGAGTCAAATAACCGCCTTTTGACTCAAATCTTGCGAGGTTGTGTAAAGCTCGAATAAACAATACCGCATCGGCTTTTTCTTGCATCGCGCTCGGTAAGCTTCCAAGTTGGAATGCGGCAACGGTTGCGCTGTCATCACTGCGCCATGTCTCAGCCTCTTTAGTCCAGGACTGCACCCAAGTCTTCTTAGCGTCCAAGCGCTCTTGAGAAAAGAAACCAAATAATGGAAACATGTCTGCAGAATAATCAGCGCCAATGAGATGGCCCTTTTTGCCTAAATAAGGCATGATAATTTTAGAGTACCAGCCTCCGCCAGGCAGAGCTTCAACAACAGTCATTCCCGGTTTTATACCAAAAAACTCTAGCGTTTGTTTTGGTTTTCGTGCGGTATATCTCGCTTGAACCTTTTCGGGTTGTGCTGCAAGTATCTCATCGAGTGATTTACTATCCTTTGCTTCAGTTGAATAGCTTGCGCCTAAGCTCAAGGTCGCCGCCAGACCCACAGCGAAGAGAGATTTAATGGAAGGTGATTGAGTCGTCATACTGAGTCCCGTTTTGCTTTTAAGAGGTTATTTTCAAGCCTCATCATAGGGACTCGGTTTAAAATGTGCAAGCCGTACAGCACCGGCAATCGCCCATTATATGTAAAACAATTTGTCGTTTATTTTATGAGTTCTCTCACTTTGTTTAGTGCAGACACTGAGAAACCCTCATCATAAAAGTATATTATCTTGCTTTGTTCGTCGAGGAGCATTACCCTCGCGTTGTTCGGATTAGTATTGCCGGTAAATTGCTGTACCTTGTCCCCATCAGCGTAAATTGTGATAACGCCCTTCCATAATTCTTTGGGTATGCCCTTGCGCATACCATTATCGATTTGAGTTTTAAACATTCTTGGAAACATGCCGGCTATCGTAGGGAGCTCATATACATCGACTTGAGTCTGTGTCATATCCAGACCTATCAACCAACGGTCAATATCAAACTGTGAGTCTTGAACATAACCCAAAAGAATCAACACTTGCCGATCGGCGAAATGAGCGGGCATGTCGATTAGTTGTTTTTCAAGGGATTGACCGCTTACCGATGGAAAGACCTTACCTAACGGGTTTTGATTGGGATATTGAGACGCACAACCCACAGTCAGTAACAGAAGCATAACGAGGCTTAACATACGTAACATAATCAGTTTTCCTTATAATAATCGACTATAGCCTGAGTATTTGATAATAGAATACGTAGCGCGAAATTGAACAGATCGTGTTTTCCAGTTTGGGTTTTAAATTTGATGACCCCAATGCCAATTTTTAATCAGTGATTTATTGGATAAATTAATCCACTCAATATCCATTGAAGGGAGATTGAGAATGAGACAACTGTGATTAAACAAACAACTTCCTGGATTAACGACTAATGTATCGTTTAGTCTCTCAGCAAAAATTTGATGGGTATGTCCGACCAGCAAAACGTTTGCTTGTAAGTTTATTTTCTTTAATTCCATTTGCCAATGCTCACACGCACGGTTATCGCGAGTCCCCGTTTTATTCAGTAACCTAATCCCTTTGTCAAACACACCATAAGGACTTGAATGAGACAAATGGAGAGCAACATTATTAATGATACATTCGTGATAACGTGGCCAAGTTTGAATAAAACTAAGCGCTTCTTTAGATAGTTGCTGAGCATTCCCTTCCTCTAGTAACCATGCCTCATGATTACCTAAAATGCAGTTAACATTATATCCCATTAATAGCGTGAGAGCTTGCCTGAGCTCTTGTCCATAACCAGCCACATCACCTAAACAATAAACCGTTTCAACTGACTGTTGCGTAAATATTTGCAACGCTTGTTCGAGTGGCGCAAAGGTCGCATGAGGATCGCTGATTATTCCGATGCGGCGTTCCATGATGCTATTTTTTCTAGTGTTAATGGATCGGCCGAGGCATTGTAATATTTTTCTAAAACTAATTTAAACACTGAATTATTATCGATCACATGATCAAACAACGTCATACTTGAGCAAAGTTTTAAATCATCAGGTGAACCCATTATCTTTGTGATATTAGTTTCTCGCGCGTCAATCAACAATTGGCAACATTCTTTGAGTCGGCCAGCAAGTAGTGGATCTCGCCAATATGCATTCGCTTCAGGGAGTGACTTTATTGAGTAAAACTGAGCTGTTGCCGACTGACCTAATCCATAAACTTGGGGAAATATATACCACATCCAATGAGTTAACTTACGTTCAGTTGAAAGCTCCGCTTTGACTTTGTGGTAACACTTATCCTGAGCTATTTTAAATCGTTCTAGATTATAATCTTTGTTTGAACTTTTCATTATTTTTCTCAATAAACTATTAATTACAACGAGAAAATTGTTTCCTTATCGTGACTTCAAGCTTGATTGAACCATTTTTACGAGTTCACCCACTTTAGAGGGCTCTAACCACCGAGTGACAATCATAAGGTCGTTTTTAGTATCGTTTATGATAAAATTACCACCAAAACCCGCTGCGTAATACAGTTCACTATTAGCCACTTGCGGCCATTTTCTCTCACCGCCATTTATCCACCACATATATCCATAACTTTCATTCGGCACGGACGGTGTTATTGCAGCTTTCACCCAATCAGTAGAAATAATTTGTTTACTTTGCCAACGCCCTTCTCGCAAAAAAAGCAAACCAAAACGAGCTTGATCATAGGTCGATACGAAGACACCTCCGCCTGAATGCCCGCCGCCTGTAACTGATTTCATTTTTAATCCATCAACGGTTACCCAAGCATCGTTATAACCAAACCAGCGCCACGTGGGAGAGGCATCGATCGGATCCATTAAATGTTCTTTTAAGACTTGCGGTAGCGGTTTGCGCCAAACATGTAACAAAGAATAAGCAAGTAGATTAACTCGAACATCATTGTATTCCATGACGGTTCCAGGCTTATTAATTTGGCGATACTTCCAATCATCCAAACCGCCCTCTTGAGGTGGTCTATCTGCCCAATCTTTAATACCAAATAATTCACCAGACCAATCCGAAGATTGATTGAGCAAATGCTCCCAGGTAATTTGGCTATTGTGTTTCCCGTCATATTCGCCACTCCAAACGTAGTGGCTTACTTGATCATCGATATTGCTAATCAGTCCTTTATCCACAGCTAGACCAGCAACGGTTGAAAGATAGCTTTTGGTAACGCTAAAAGTCATATCAACTCGGTCGAGATCTCCCCATTGACCGACAATATACCCATTTTTAACAATCATACCGGCTGGACCGCCGCGCTTTTTAGTGGGTCCTAGGATTTGGTGGAATGGCTCTCTGGCAAACCCCTTTAAAATAGCAACTCTTAGGTCTTTATCTCCTGAGTATTCGTTGTCTTTTGCAAACTTGATTGCTTGCTCGATTGACTTCGGGTTGAGACCTAATTCTGCAGGCTTTTTCGTTTGCCAGTCATTTTTGCTGGGAAAGTATTCACTGGAGTGTGCCTGTGACACCATCAATATGGAGATACAGATTAGAATAATTGGTTTCATATTAAGCCCTATTGATATTTATATTGATTTTAACTTTATTTTAATTTTAATTTAGATTTTGTAAGGTTGATTTTGACTTGAATAGCAAATCATAGCGGTTTTAGCTTATTAGTCGTCTGGTACTGACTCATTCAATTTTTACCTTCAAACGCAACGTTACAATATACTCGTAACAGATCTCATTTTAGCGTTGACAGTTTAACTTACTGTTATATGACTCTTATTTATTTTGAACTCAAATGTGACCTAGGATTAAACCAAAGCGTCGTTACTTTCTAGTCTGAGTGACTTTAAGTCGTTTTAGTAAACCTGCTAATTGATTAAACTTAACCGCCGGTGAGAAAATATAACCTTGAATGTAGTGACAGTGATAGTCAAGCAAAAAGCGAAATTGTTGTTCAGTCTCTACGCCTTCTGCAACGACTTTCAAGTCTAAGGCTTCTGCCAACTGTAGTATCGATTGTATTATCGCTTTGCTCTCAGTATCTCCTGGTAGCTCAGTAATAAAGGAACGGTCAATTTTAAGCACATCGACAGGTAACTTTTTAAGATAACTTAGCGACGAATAGCCCGACCCAAAATCATCGATAGCAACCAGCACACCGAGTTCGCGAATTTTTTGGAGTAGTTTAATTACTGACTGTTCTTCGCCGACGAAGCAATGCTCGGTAATTTCGAGTTCAAGTGAACTGGGCGCTATGTTGGCTTTTTTGATGGCCTTTTTGAGTTCCTTATAAAAACTGGCATGGTGTAACTGTTTCGCAGAAATGTTGACTGCAACAACAATCGAAAGCCCCTCGTCCTGAAGAATTTTAATTTGTCGACAAGCTTGATGAATAATCCAATATCCTAAACTAACAATTAAACCTGAGCTTTCGAGAAGCTCGAGAAATTCCCCTGGATACAGCAAGCCTTTGGTGGGATGATTCCATCTTAGGAGAGCTTCTGCGCGATAATTGTCACTACCATCGCAGGGAACTTGTGGTTGGTAATAAAGCTCGAATTGACGTTGAATCATCGCGGCACGTAAGTGCTGTATCTTTTTGAGGGACTCTGGCCTTTTCTCTAGTTTTTTATGATAACGCTGTGCACAGTTTTTGCCTTGTTGTTTGGCGTAATGCAGTGCGAGATCGGCTTGTTTAAAAAGCTCATTATTACTTATCTCCTCCCCTCGATAAGTAGTGATGCCAATACTACAATTAATATTTATTAACGAATCTTCAATCATGAGAGGTTCATTGATGACTCTTAATAAACGCTCAGTAATCAGTGAGGTATCCAGCTCATTCGCATGGTAATCTAATAAAATGGCATATTCGTCGCCACCTAGGTGTGCGACGAAATCGTCGTGCTTAACACTCGAAGAAATACGCCCGCCGATTGTAACCAGTACTTTATCGGCAGACATATGGCCAAACTCATCGTTAATTTGTTTAAAATTATCAAGATCGATCAGCACCAAAGCAAAGCCGACTTGACGAGAATCTGCGCTCGCTTTTCGCTGTTCAAACTTGTGCCAAAAATAACGTCTATTGGGTAGTTTAGTTGTAAAATCAAACTCAATACTTTCATCACTATCTTCGTCTTCAACTTTAAAGTCAGATAGATCGTAAGCGATGCAGACATAATGATTAATTTTTAGGTCCTCGCCCCATACTGGCGAAATAGATAACTGGATAACCTTTTTAGTACCATCAAAGCTCGTTGTTTGAAAATTACCTTCCCAGTATCGACCCGCTTCAATATTTGTCTTAATTTCTGGATAAATTTGCTCCGCTTCATTCACCCAGTGTTCAAGTAACGATTGGTAGGTGTTTTCGCCATTGGACTCGGTACGATAAATATTGACGAGCGCGTTGTTAGCGACTTCCACATGTCCATCACTTTGACAAATCATCACTGCTGCCGCATGGTGTTGATACTCTTTTTCAAGTTCTCTCATGCTAGCTTTTTGTTCAATTGTTTTAAGAATTTCTTTTTGTAAGCTTCTTTGCCTTCGGTTGAGTTCAACGATCAGTTTTTCATTAATCAATGCGAGTTCACGCATCCGTTGATAGACACCTTGCTTCTCGGGAAATTGATCTGAAATATTTTCAATTAAAAGCATTGATTGACGGGCGACACTAAAAGCTTTTAATACAAGCTGATACTCATTGCCGTCAGCACCTTGTTCAGTCCATACGCCAGAATCGACCACCGTTTCAGTGTTTGATAACCAAATTCGGTTCGCGTCAATTAGGAAGTTTTCAATAAAAGGAAAAAGTACGGCAAGTTTAAATGGCTTGTTAAGCGCGAGGTCATTATCGTCAAAAGTTTTACCATTTGCGATCCTAACGTTTCTTTGACTACTACTAGGTATTTCGGCACCTTGATTGTTCGTTGATTGCGCAGACGAATCATCTAACCCACTGGCTTCGTGGATCGCTTGGGTAACGATGGTTTCGAACCAATCCGTACTTTGATTAATCAATTCAAAGTTGCCCTCGCCTAAATGAACAAACCCTTGAAAGCCGAGTGCGTTTAATATCTCTTGGCTTCCGTTCATGTGGGTTTTACCGATTCCTTTAATGTCCGTTCCGCTAATTGATGAAAAGCTAATTCAACGTTTTCTCCGGTCTTCGCACTGGTGAATATAGGCGCCCACCCATTTGCTTGCCATAATTTGAGTTGTGCATCATCAATTCTCCACTCGTGAAGAAGATCATGCTTATTAATTAAAAATACGAATGGTTTATCACCCAGTTCTTGTTGCATCAGTTCAACGAGTTCATTGGCTGTCTTTGCGGTATTCGGTCGAGTCCCATCTACAACCAAAATACAGCCAGCTGCACCACTAAGATATCGTGTTTTCATTTTGATAAAGTCATCGGCCCCCTCGATGTCCCAAATTAATAACTGAACGTCCGCAGCGGTTAAAGTGACCACTTTCTTAGAAATTTGTACGCCGATTGTTGTCTTGTACTTTTCACTAAAAATACTTTCAACGAAACGCTTGACTAGACTCGTTTTACCGACAGCAAAAGAGCCCAACATACAGATCTTTCTTGAGATCATGAGCTATCCTCTTCACTCTCTTTACTCAACAACCTTCGTTCCGATTCTTGATTGGCTTTACTTCTATCGAGCTGACCTTCTTGTTCAATATTTTTTTCAGCGCGCCCACTCCGACTGCTGATAACTGATACAGTTACTCTTCGTTGCTGTTTCGCATCGAGATTTTTAACGTCAACGTGTCCCATAGGATGAATCACGATTAAATTTTGATCAATTCCTTGAGCAACAAAATAATCACTGACATATTTTGCCCTATCTTCACTTAAGTTAAGATTTTTTTGAGCCGTACCCGCGCTATCAGCAAAACCGAGAATTAAAACTTGACCTAGAATGCTTAAATCACCATTAGCCATTCGCTGTAATTCCAATAAATCCTCCGCCAACACTCGCAGTTTTGACTGCTCACTCGGGTTTAGCGCTGTTTTCGACGTTTCAAAGAATAGTTGAA
Source organism: Aliikangiella marina (assembly GCF_007004765.1). Taxonomy (GTDB): domain Bacteria; phylum Pseudomonadota; class Gammaproteobacteria; order Enterobacterales; family Kangiellaceae; genus Aliikangiella; species Aliikangiella marina. The sequence continues at coordinate 1,098,990 of NZ_VIKR01000001.1, read as the reverse complement.
CAGCATTAATTTTATTTTTAAGTTTGCTGATTTCAATGTTTCGTAGCTGTTCAGCGGTCAAAGGTGAAACAACTCGTGCATCCGATACGTCTATGGTTGTAAACTTGCTAGTGACTAAATCATCCTGGTTAAGTTTAGCTAAGTCATTGGCGTCAATTTCACCACGTATAAATAGAATACCTTCAGCTAAATCCATTTGAGGTTTATTGGTAAATCGATAATGGTTATTGAGATAGTTGAGCCAGACCTCATTTTGATCAAGATTAGCGTAAGTCGCATTGACAACAACCCGATAATCATTGCCGAAAATCGCCTCAAGTTGAGCACTCAGATCGCCTGACGAAGGGTCCTGTAATAGATCAAAAGTGACTTGTTCACTCTCAAGTTTATGACCGAGAAGCGCGACGGCTTGCTGACTTTTAATGAAGCTAATACTACGTGCAATTTTTTGATTGACCACCCAACTTTGATAACCCATCAATGTTAGCCAGAGGGCGCCAACCAATACTAATGAATAAGCAATCCAAGGGCGTGATTTCTTTTCTGCTTGAATATGCTTTTTTTCGACTAAGCAATTTTCTAAAGCGGGCAAAACAGCATGCATCGTTTCTGTATCGCCATCAAACTCAGCAATTAAGTCTTGTTGATTGAGCTCAATACTTTCAAGTGTTTCAATGGCTCGCTCTTTAACCTCGTGGCTCACTAGTCCTGTCACTGCGACGGCTAATATGACTTTTTGTCCAACGTTAATTTGAATAACTCTATCGCCAAATCGAATACGCTCCAATGTTTCCTCTTCGGTAGCGTTGAATGAATCAATCACAAAATCATTAATAGCCGTCAACATACTGCTAACGAGATCATTGTCGGCATCTTGATAGAAGCGGTTGTTCATTGAAGCCATTAAGATGCCAGTTTCTTTTTGTATAAGAAACACTTGATCAACACGGTACTTGATGTTTTTAAGTAAAATATATTTCGCATAGGGGGTTCCCTCCCGCCAAGCTTCAATCCGCCACTTCAATGAGCGTATTCCGACGCTTCGTTCAATAAGCTGGTTTATTGACAAAAGTAAATCTAGGATTGCCGATGAAACCGCTTTTCGAATACTCGGACCGATAATGGGAAAGATAACATTGACGATGCTTTGAGGACTTTTTTCAATTGATTTTTTTAGTGCGGTATCGACAACTGGCGCGAGCGCTTGACCGATCGTATCATCTTGTTGGTTTCGTATTTCGATCGCTTCGCTGACAACGTCGGCGACGTTTCGAGAAAAGCCTTTATCAACAACTTGTTCAATCGCATCTCGATATTCATCACCAAGGACAAGCTCTCTGAGCCTTTTTAATTCGTCTGTCTGTTGGCTACTTGCGCTTTGATTTAGAATTGTTGTCATTTTTCGCCAACTCGGGATCTAGTGATGAAGCTATATTCGAAAACATTTGTGCTAAACTGCGTCGTTCAACTTTGTTATCAATGAGTTCGTTCGCTACTGCCTCTAGTTTAGCCATTGAAGCTTCGTATTTTTCGGCTATTTCACCGTAAATATTTTCATGTTCAGCGGCTACCCAATCGCGATTTTGTTCAACCTGGTCGTGGAGATTATCAAGTTCGTTTTTTAGTTGAGATTCTGAATTAAGGAGATCTTTGTTTTGCTTCTTTAATGCATCATTAATGCGTTTGACTTGATCTTTAATCTGTTGTTTGAGTTGTTCTGTGGTTTTCTGATGAAGCGCGGAGAGTTTTTCAATGCGTTTATCATGCTCGCTAAAATTACGCGTCATTTCCTTACGTAAATCCTGAACAGTTTCTGAAAACAACAAACTTCTAATTTCGTTGAGTTGTTTTTCCGCGCCAGTTAGGTCTATGCTTGTTCGTCCGTCGCCATTCTCTTTATTTTTTGCGCTGGCTGCTCTTGCTACTCTAGGCATCCTTCAATCTCCCTATCTGCGACTCTTCATCGCAAATGCACCTACTTAATTTATACCAATAATTCAGGTTCGACTAAACCCTACGTCCCTACCTAAGTATAGGCGTAGCTTAAAAAAAAGCCAATTTTCTAGGTTGGTGCTTAAACTTATGCAGTGCAGCATAAAAAGGATGAGATTAGTCCCATTAGCGGGTTGGAATTGATGACCTAAAACGATGAATCATCCGCCGATCGACACCAAGCTGCCCATATTACGACTTTTTATCACTGATATGAGATGTTAGCGGGTAAAAAAGCTGTCCGATAAAGCTGGTTGGAAGCTTACGAGTCGTACCATAATCTGCTGGCCAATGATCGTTTGGCATATGATAAGTACCAAAAAGCCAATCAAAAAGGACTAAATGTGCCGAATAATTGGTGTCAATTGCCGGCTTCTCTGAACTATGGTGCCAGTGATGAAACTGCGGTGTAACGAAAATATACCTTAACCAACCAAATTTCACTTTAGTATTGCAATGAATGAGCACCGCTTGCAGTGCAGCGAATGTGACATAGATGTCTAAAGCCGCTTTATCAGCACCCAGTAAATAAAGTGGAATCATTACCATTGCTCGTTCAGAGAATACTTGCAAAAAATGACCACGAGATCCTGCTAACCAATCCATGGTCTCAACAGAGTGGTGAACTGCATGAATAGGCCAAATAGCCTTTACTTCGTGAAAAAACCGATGCTCCCAATAAAGCACAAAGTCTGCACATAAGATGATAATGACAACCTGTAAAAGTAATGGAATTGATTGAATGTAGTTCTGAAATTCAGGACTTAATGCCCATTCAAAATGACTAACATGGTAATTGGCATAGAGAAGAATCGCTGAAATCGCTAAGTGATTAAAACAAAAATAGAATAGATCGAGTCCCCACTCTTTTCTCAGGATCACTTGATTTTTGTATTTTGGCATTAATTTTTCGAGTGTCATAAAAACAAACGCGGAGCCTAAAAAAGCAAGTATTAGCCAGTCAACCCCCAGAGAAAGGGCTCGAGGCTCAACATCCTGAACCGGAATCGAGTAACCTCCAAGCGCGAAGGCAATTAAAGTAAGTGATATTCCAGCCGCACCCATTCGACGATATTTGCCAAGCACAAATGTCAAGACGCCAAAGAACAGCGAAAAATACATTCCATATTTCAACAAAGACTGCAACTGCTCGGCATCATAAGCTTGTCGCAGTTCAGTGGTCGTTAAATAGGATGGAAATAAGTAGGCTAAAACCGCGAGTAGACTCAATACCCCTAAAATTAGCGAACTGTAGCCACTAATACGCCCTTCACCGAGTCGAAATTCTCGATCTTTATCTAAGGTCACTTCGCGTTTTTTATATTGGTATTCTTGGGTCATCATTAAGTCTTCATACGGTTAATACCCAACAGACTAACCATCCGACTCATTTTAATCAACGAAGATTGTCTTTGGTATTAAATACTGATACCTACAGACCGGACATTAAACCTCTAGCTCCTTGATCTTAAAAATCACCCTTCAAGCGCCAGTGCTATATCCGCGATAATATCTTCAACCGCTTCACAACCGACGCTCAAGCGAATTAAACCGGGAGAAACATTATCCGTCCCCCATCGGGCACGCCTTTCGGCCATGGTATGCATCCCGCCGAAGCTTGTTGCTTCGATGATAAGCTTAGCTTTCTTTAAAAACCGATCAGCGTTAGTTTTCTCACCTAAATCAAAGCTAATGATAAAGCCATAATGTTGCATTTGCTCTGTCGCGATAACATAAGAAGGATCCTCCTTTAAACCCGGATATCTCACCGATTTAACCGATGAAAGGTTCTGCAAAAACTCTGCGATGACTTGTGCATTATTAACCATTCTCTGGAGCCGCATATCCAAGCTGGCCATACCCCGATGTACCAACCAAGTTTCCATTGGGCCAGGAATATTGCCTGAAAGCTTTCGCCAGAGCAGCATTTGTTCAAGCATCGATTCGTTCTTCGTCGCAACATGGCCGAATAATACATCACTATGGCCATTTAATGCTTTGGTATCGGAACACATTGAAATATCGGCGCCTAGGCGCAGCGGTTGTTGGCCTATCGGCGTCATCGTTGTGTTATCGATTGCAAGAATGCCATCAGCGGCATGAACTTTCTCAGCCAATCGTTTGATATCCAAAACATCGAGTAGCGGATTGCTCGGCGATTCAACAAAAACCAGCTTAAAATCAGAGAAATCCTGGTCAGGTATTGAGAGCGTCGGCACTGCTATAACTTCTACGCCAAACTTCACCAAAAAATTTTCTGCATATGCTCGAGTCGCATAATAACCGTCGGATTGCACGAGGATCTTGTCACCCGACTTAACAAAACTTGTCAATACAGCGGCAACTGCAGCCATGCCCGAAGGAAAAACAAGTACGCTGCCGCCTTCTAAATCACCAAGGCCACTTTCTATCGCTTCCCACGTTGGATTATGGAATCGAGCATATTGATAGGCTTTAGGATCAACATCACCGCTTAGATGGAATGCGCTTGCAAACACGGGTCCTTGATTAAAAGCTTCACCTTGTTTGACCTTTGCTGCACCTGCATGAACGATTTTGGTAGCAGGTCGATAATTATCTTTCATCAGCGCGATTCCTAATTTATGTTGCTTTGTGGCGAACCAATACTTGAGTTAACCGGCATAATAGGACAAGCTACCGCAAAAGAAAATAAGCAAATAAAATCTGCCAAAAAATTTTTCAATAACGATTAACATAAACGTAAACATAAATAATAGTGTTCATAACAAATGACAAACCTAACGAGTGAATCAAATAGTAATAGGACTAATCAATTATTAGTCACTGTCAGTTGTCTAACCGCGTTAGTTGCGTTCGCAGCAAATTCAGTATTATGTCGCTTGGCACTCGGTAATAACGAAATCGATCCAAGCAGTTTTACCCTTATTCGGGTTGTTTCTGGGGCAGTGACTCTGACATTGATTGTCCAACTACAGGGTCGCAACCCGGATATTCAGTGGCGGCGCATGTTGACAGATTTTTGTTGGAATACCTGGGTGGCGCCATTGATGTTATTCGTTTATGCCGTCTTTTTCTCTTTCGCATATCTACAACTAGATACCGCAACTGGTGCGTTAATCCTTTTCGCGACAGTACAACTTTGCATGATTGGTTTCCAAATCGTTAAAGGTCAACGGCTCTCTTTATTAGAATGGTTTGGCGTATTGTTATCAATCGCTGGGTTTGTTTGGTTGATGCTTCCAAGCGCAAGCACACCGCCGTTAATAGGTTTTATGTTAATGTTTGTCGCTGGTATTGGCTGGGCTTTTTATACCCTACAAGGCAAGAAATCTAAGTCGCCGACATCAGACACCGCGGAAAACTTTTTGCGCGGTGTTCCGCTTTGCTTGCCAGTGATGCTATTTTACTTTGAGTCACTTTCGTTCACCAGCAAAGGCTTTTGGTTAGCGGTGGCTTCAGGTGCGCTCGCTTCAGGTATGGGGTACACCATTTGGTACTTTACAGTTAAGCGTATCAGCATAACCGTTGCAGCAATAAGTCAGCTTTCGGTACCGGTCATTGCCGCTGTAGGCGGTGTCTTCTTAGTCAATGAAACGCTCTCAACCGCGTTTGTTTTTGCTGCAGGAATGATTATTACTGGGATCGGCATTGTGAGTTTAGCGCCGAAATCGAATAAATCGTCTTGATGGTGATTTGGTTTTTTGCTTGATATTAAAGCGACTTTCTCATTTTAATAATGGTGTTATCCGAGCCATTCTCACCAATTTGAACCTCACGACTGACTTCTTCAAATCCGCACTTTAAATAGAGCGGTTCACCTGCCAATGTTGAGCCCAACTCTATTGACTTAAAACCTGCTTTGCGCGCTTCGGATTCTCCTAAGTTGATTAAATAAGCCCCAACGCCACAGCGAGTCCAATCAGGGTGAGTATACATGGCTCGAATTCTGGCTGGTTCTGTGATGGGATCACTAAGCGAATCATCCCTTCCCTTAGTATGATCGCCCCCATAGAGCGTGCGTCGCTTACCCCAGCCGCCGCAGCCTATGATTACTGTTTGACCATCGACTCTGGTTTCGATAACGAAATAGGTTTTATCTTGCAATAGCGTTTTATCAACCCCCATGGTTTCTTTAGCAGCTTCAATTTCCGACTCGCTTAAAAATGGCTTCATGTTGACTTCGATCGAAGCTTGCATCAGTGCGATGAGTGCTGGAACATCTTCTTGAGTCGCAGTTCGATGAGTGAGTTGAATATTTTTGCCCATCTTAAATTAATCCAATAAATCATTGCCTCGAGAAAGCGTTGAATAGACCATTTCAATTGACTCAACCGCCACTTCACTAGTTTCAGGTTCTGAAGCGGCACTGACAATTTTGGTCGGCCAAGCATTTGTCAGTGTCCATGTCATTACTGGGACGCCAGTCTCATCAACCAAGCTTATGACTAACGGCATTGGTTTGATGTCATTAGCGTCAATCGGGTTGAGCATATTGAAAATCTGATTATCAGGAGCTAAGAAACTTCTCTTCAAAGTGAGATGAGTGTCCAGCCTATTGTTTGTAGAAAACTCTAGACTATCTCCAGGACGAAATACTGGAAGTTGAGACTCCATATCCAGCCCCGTCACTTCTTGACAACTAAATACTTCAGCGCCCCATTCTACCTGGAAGTAAAACTTTGCTACTGGCCATAATGATTCGTCACCTGGAATATCACCTGCCATTCTCGTTCCCTCTCAGCTCATATTAAAATAGTATTGTCCTATTGAGTTCGATTTTAGCAGGCATCCAAAGATTTACACGAAAACTTTTGCTGTCTTTTTACAGCTTTCGTATAAACGACCCTTTATTCAAAGTCAGCAGCACTATGTCGTTCTCTAACTTGGTCTGCCTCATCGCCCCAACTTTTATTGACGCGCTTTCCTCGAATAACAGCAGGTCGTTCTGCAATTTCTTTTGCCCAACGGTTGACATTTTTGTACTCGTGAGCTGATAGAAACTCCGCCGCATCATAAACTAAGTTCAATACCACCTGGCCATACCAAGACCAAATAGCTATGTCAGCAATGGTGTATTCATCACCACACAAGTACCGGTTGTCTGCTAACTGTTTATCGAGAACATCTAACTGTCGTTTGACCTCCATCGTAAAGCGATTAATGGGGTATTCGTATTTTTCCGGGGCATAGGAATAAAAATGTCCGAAACCACCGCCTAGGAAAGGCGCGCTGCCCATTTGCCAGAATAACCAAGATAAACACTCTGTTCTTGCGGCACTGTCTTTTGGAATAAACGCATTAAATTTTTCCGCTAAATAAAGCAGTATCGCACCCGACTCAAAAACTCTCTGTTCTTTTCCATCTGACCGGTCAATGAGCGCCGGGATTTTAGAGTTAGGGTTTACCGCAACGAAACCGGAGCTAAACTGATCGCCCTCACCGATATCAATTAAAAAAGCGTCATACTCAGCTTCTGTGATTCCTTTTTCAAGTAATTCTTCAAACAAAATGGTGACTTTTACGCCGTTTGGCGTAGCTAATGAATATAGCTGAAAAGGATGATCACCGACCGGCAACTCCTTATCGTGAGTTGCACCTGAAACCGGACGGTTTATGTTCGCGAATTTTCCGCCATTTCCTTGTTCCCATTGCCACACTTTAGGTGGTTCATAAACATCTTGTGTCATTTATAAGCTCCAATTTGGTTCAAGTTGTTTTTCGATAGTTTATAGATGCACTTTGAGTGATTCCATTACAGACTGTCTAATTGAATAGAACTATACTTATCAAGCCAAATAGTTTATCCCACTGAATTCATACGTATGCAGCAATTAAGTTGTTCACTCTATGGGCGATTGTGAAAAAAATCTCATCTCATTGAAAATAAAGAAATCGGCCCAGCTTGGTGCAAATTGAGCAATTCCCAGCTTTTTCGCTGATAGATTTGGTGCATAAACGCGCGTCCACCGGCCTAGCTTTCTTGAGAATACTGGTGAAATGTCGGCATCCTATTTGCAGAGCCACGGGCAATTTTCATATTTCAGAATTGTTGTAGGAATATTAAAGGAATTTGTTATGCGCCGATTAGCATCAATCCGTGGACTGAGAACTTTTTGCATAGCCGCTAAATGCTTAAGTTTTAAACAAGCCGCTGAAGAACTTTACATCACACCCTCTGCAGTGAGCCATCAAGTGAAACAACTTGAGGAACATCTTAGTTTGACTTTGTTTGAGCGGCAAACGCGAGCCTTAGCATTAACTAAAGTAGGCATTCAATTTTATAAGGCAATCCAACCGATAATGCACGAACTTGACTCGACGATCTCTGAGTTTACCAGCACTCAAGAAAATACGGTGATTACCATCAGTATGCCAGAGTTTTTCGCCAGTGAGCTGTTTATTCCTAGACTCAGTGAATGGACCAATTTGCACAAAGATTTTGATTTACAAGTGGTGACCTTAAAACCGTCACAAACTAGTAGTAAGACTAGCGATCTGTCGATCGTCCTGTCTAATAGTTTGCCTTCGGCTGGATTAATAGATGAATTATTTTCACTGAGTTATGTTCCTGCTTGTAACCAAACCATATACGATGAATATGCCGATCAGGGATACGCCGGGTTAAACCAACTTCCGCTTATTGTTCATCGAGCGCGTCCTTGGGCGTGGCATCAGTGGGCCGATCGAGCCATGATTGATGACTTTAATCCTAAACAAATTATCGAGCTTGATAGTATGTTTGCCATTGCCCGAGCGGCGCAACAAGGCATGGGGTTGGCGTTGATCCCGATGCCGATTGGCGCTTCTTGGTTTAAAGAAAAGCTTTTATTCAATATCTATAAAGATGCATTAGTGACCAATGATCGATATTTTCTCGTTCAGCACGAAGGTTCGAAAAACGTTTATGCGATGAGAACTATTAGCGAATGGATTAAAGCAACCTATCAAAACATAGGTTAAATTTTTTCATCTCACGGATTTAATCTTATCGTTTGTAAAAAATTTCGATTCACGCAAAATTTGCAGTGTCGTTAATGAGCAAACATTTTATCCAAACTGACTCTTAACGATCAGAACTATCAACAACCTTTGTTTTTATCTGGAGGAGGTTTTCAATGAAACCATTTAACACATTAACCGCAAAATCGAAGCTTATTCTTAAATTGCTAAGTGCTTGTATAGTCGCAAGCTTATTCAACATCAGTAATGCGGCTGCCAGCACTAAAGGGTTTCAAGTAGCGGTTGTCGAGCATACCACTGGGGCCAAGGAAATTATTGAAGGACAATACGAAACCGGATTAAAAAAGCTCAGTAAACGAGATACCCCGGCTAAATCAAGTTTTAACCGTTCCCTAACGCGTTGTGCTGCTAACATTATGCTCAATGACTATCAATCGGCCGATGGTGCCTGCACTGTGGCGATTGAAAAATACAAAAACCGAAGCAGTTTAAACTACAAATACTTTAAATCAATCGCTTACAGCAATCGAGGAGTAGCGCGTTATCTGAAAGGTGACATGACTGCGGCTTCCGATGATTTGAAAATGGCCGCTTCACTTGATGATAACAAAATCGTTATGGCTAATTTGGCAAATATCAAAGCGAAAATTGCTAACCACTAGCACTAATATATCGCCATTTATCTTTCATTTTACAGACAGATGCTTGTTTAAACGATAGCAAACAGAACTTCCTTCCCTTCTCGATGATATCGCTTTCTACCAGACGAGCATCTGTCTTTTTTATTTTTGCATCACTCAGCGAAAAAAAACTGTCAAATCTAATTAAACTCAATGTTTGGCCTCCTGACAGTATTTCTCTTATACTGGCTTCATCGATTTCACAACAAAAGCCAAAGCTAATAAATCATGAGCGATTCTACCGAAGCAAAGCCCGCTAAAGTAAACCCCGAGCAGTCCTCACCAAAGAGTAAAAGAGCCAAAAAGCCCAGTACCATTCGCATTGGCACACGCTATCGATCCAGTCGAATCAGCGAGGATTATGACGCTATTATTATCGGTTCTGGAATCGGTGGGCTAACGACAGCTGCAAGCTTATCAGCCGAGGGTTGGAAGGTAATTGTGCTTGAGCAACACTATACTGCAGGTGGTTTTACTCATGCGTATTCCAGAGAAGGTTATGAATGGGATGTTGGGGTCCATTATATTGGTGATGTTGGTTATCCTACCGTCACTAAAAAGCTGTTTGATTTTATCAGTAACAATAACTTGAAATGGGCGCCAATGGATGACGCTTACGACAGAATATTCCTCGGTGAAGAATCGTTTGATCTGGTCGCTGGACCAAAAGCTTTTGAGAAGAATTTAGTCACTCACTTCCCTGAAGAAAAAGCCGCGATATCTCGTTATCTGCGCATGATTAGAAATGTCAATAAGGGTATGCGTTGGTTTTCTCTCAGCAAACTACTGAGTCCCTTCTGGCAAAAAATATTCTTTCCTTTGTTTAAACTATTAACGCCTAGTTACTTCAATCAAAATACTTATGAGGTATTACGAACAATTACCAAGAACGAAAAGTTGATTGCGGTTTTAACCGGCCAATGGGGAGATAGTGGTGTCCCTCCAAAACAAGGAAGCTTTCTGATCCATAGTTTGATCGCTAGACACTATTTGAATGGTGGTTTCTATCCCATCGGTGGCGCGTCTAAAATGGCGGAAACCATTATTCCTCAAATTCAAAAAGCCGGTGGCGAAGTTTTTACCTACGCACAAGTCAAACAGATTTTAGTTGAAGGCGAAAAGGTAACGGGTGTATTGATGGCTGACAGTCACGAAATTAAAGCGCCGCTAGTCATTAGCAGCGCCGGCGTGTTCAACACCTATAATAAACTGCTACCACAAACTGTATCCCATCAACTGGGTTATCAAGATAAACTGAAAACGGTAAAACCTTCTTGCGCTAATGTGGGGCTTTTTATTGGCCTTAAGAAAACAGCTGAAGAATTGCAACTACCAAGAACCAATTTTTGGATTTATTTAGATCAAGAACATGACAAGAATATAGCAACGTTTTTTAAGGATTCGTCAACGCCTTTACCGGTGGTTTATATTTCCTTTCCCTCCGCTAAAGATCCGTCTTTTGAAGAGCGCTATCCCGGTAGAGCCACAATTGAAATTGTCGCACCAGCAAGCTATGAAGCATTTGCGCAATGGAAGGAAACCACTTGGGGTAAGCGTGGTGACAGTTATGAAAATTTAAGCGATGAGTTTGCGGAGAGAATGTTGGATGCGCTCTATAAAAAGCTCCCCCATTTAAAAGGTCAGATTGACTATTATGAAGTATCTACGCCACTGACGACTGAATTTTTCTGCTTTTATGATAAAGGCGAAATTTATGGACTGGAACATGATCCGCAAAGGTTTAAACAAGCTTGGCTACAACCCAAGACTAAGATAAAAGGCCTTTGGCTTACCGGACAAGATATATTATCTTGCGGTGTCGCTGGGGCAATGATTGCTGGCTTTTTAACGGCAGTAAAAATTTTAGGGATTAAAAAAGGCTTTAAACTTGCTAAAAAAGTGTTCTCAGCAAATTAAAGCCTGAGGGTCAACGCGAATCTAAATGATCTAACTTGTCGGTTTAGGTTACCGCTTTACGTGATCTAAACTGTTCACTGTCGTAGCGTTTTTCGCTGACAACATCGATTAGCAGCTCGACACTTTTTTCGATATCGGCATACCGCAAGAACAAAGGTGAAAAACCAAATCGGAGGATATTGGGTGCACGAAAATCGGCGATAACGCCCTCTGCGATTAATGCCTGGCAAATGGCGTAAGCGTCGTCATGACAATAAGCAATCTGACTGCCGCGTTCATCATGTTCAAGCGGGGTAATTATTTCTAACTGGTTGAGGCTTTCTTCTTGGTTGACTAGCTCAATAAATAAATCAGTCAGCGCTAGCGATTTCTCTCGAATCATTTCGATATTAATATCTGTAAACAAGTCCAAACTTGCATCCAAAACGCTCATTGAAACCACACCAGGCGTACCACACAAAAACTGCTTAATACTTGGTGGCTTTTCATAGTCTGGGCTGAACTCAAACGGCGACGCATGCCCCATCCAACCACTCAAAGGTTGCTCCAATGCTGCTAAGTGCTTCTCTGCGACGTAAACAAATGCAGGCGCACCAGGTCCACCATTAAAATACTTGTAGCCACAACCAACCGCAAAATCAACGCCCCACTCGTCAACCTTAACCGGGATTGCACCGGCACTGTGCGCTAAGTCCCAGATAACCAAAATTCCGAGTTGGTGCGCTTTTTCTGTGATTGACTGAATGTCATGGATACGACCCGTTCGGAAGTTCACCTGAGTTAGCATCAGGACGGCGATTGATTCATCTAAAGAATCGAGAATGTCTTCTTCTTTAGTGGTAACAAGTTGGCATTTTTCTCGCCCCAGAAGGTTTTCTAATCCCTGCGTCATGTACAAGTCTGTTGGAAAATTATCATTTTGCGACAAGACTTTATGACGAGACGGGTTTAGCGATAAAGCTGCGGAAATCACCTTAAAGAGATTAATTGACACGCTGTCACAGCAAATCACTTGACCAGGCCCCGCGCCAATTATTGGTGCGATTTTCTCACCAACAATTTCAGGTAAATCAATCCATTGATGTTTGTTCCAACTAGTAATTAAATCATCGCCCCATTGCTGCGTCATAACAGCGTTAACTCTGTCTTTGGCAGCATGTGTCATAGGGCCAAGTGAGTTACCGTCTAAGTAAATGGTATTTTCCGGTAAATAAAATTCAGCTCTCTTAGCTGCCAAAGGGTCTTTGGCATCCATAAAACTAACATCAGCACGGGTTAAGTTCTTGGTATTCAATCGGTTACTCACTGTCTATCGGGATTTAAACCAGCCAGAAGCATAACATTAAAGTTAATTCGTCCGATATTGGCCCAAGGCAACCTAGTCAAGCGATAGGCAGGAAATCTTTATTCTAACTAGACAGACAGTAGACATTCTTGCATGTCACAGCTTAGGTCTATGCATTTCGAACCGCATATCCGCATTAATTTGAAAATAATCGGCTGGTCCACCGCCTCTTAAAATTGGCTCAGCAGACGCGGTGTCATAAATTCCATTTTTAATAAAAGCCTGATTGATGTGGACGCCGACTACTTCACCGAAAACCATCCAAGTATCAACCGCGTGACCTTCTTTGGTCGTTAAACGCAGTATTTGCGTCAACTGGCACTCCATTGCAACAGCGATACCGGCGACTCTAGGGACGCTAATACAGTTACAAGCTGTTGTTTCTAACCCCGCGATCTTAAACTCGTCGACATCATGCTCAACCGAAGCACTGGTAAGGTTCATTTTTTCAGCAAAAGCTTTAGTAACGAGATTCCAACAAAATTCACCTGTTTCTTCGATATTCTTGAGCGAATCTTTGTGACCCACGCTGGCGAAGCCAATAATCGGTGGCGTGTAATTAAATGCATTGAAAAAGCTATAGGGAGCCAGATTAATTTCATCTGCTTTACTTTGCGATGAAACCCAACCGATTGGTCTAGGCGCAACCAGTGCGTTAAATGGATCATGCTTGAGTTGATGCCCCTTAGACGGTTCATAAAAGTGATATTCTAAAGCCATTATTGAGTTCCTTACACTTATACTGCCGACTAGGTTAAGTTACAATGCTAATACGATCGAGGCGAAAGAACATTATCAAAAAGTACTTGAAAATGTCTAGAAATTATTGTGAGCAGTGTAAACGTCCTATTGATGTATGCTTTTGCGACTCACTTATAACCATAAAAAACAAAATCCCTATTCACATTATTCAACACCCGAGTGAACAACATCATCCTTTTAACACGGGTAGAATTGCTCAATTGTGTCTAGAAAACTGCCGTATCACAGTAGCAGAAAAGCTCAACGATCACGTTCGGCGAGTTCTTAATAACAGTAATACGCTTTTACTTTACCCAGAACTTGATTGGTTGCCCAAGGCTTTTAATGATAACGCAAGTGGCGATGGGCTTCACCTTGACCCCGCCACGAAACATTTAATCGTCATCGATGCTACTTGGCGCAAATCGAAAAAAATATTGCATCTAAATCCGTTTTTACAGCACCTGCCGAGACTCAGTTTACGTCCGGCGTATGAATCGCAATACCAGATTAGACACTCCTCATTTAAAGATAGCCTTTCAACAATTGAAAGTATCGCTCTCGCGTTAGAACAATTAGAACCGGAAACGAATTACAAAGCGCTATTAAAACCCTTCCAACGTATGATAGAACTACAGACACAATTTTCGAATCCAAAAAACAGAGAGCGAAAAAAAAATATCAATTAACCGTGTATTACCCCATTACCTTCTTTCCATTCTTTATTTTTAGTATTTTGTTTTTTGTTTTATTCACTGTAGGTGAAGAGTACGAATTCGAGTTTGAACCTATTTGCGATAAGAATAATCCGTCACAAAAACTTAAGGAGAGCTCTGCTGCTGGTTGTATTGACAAATCATTTAGCACTAGCTAATCATCACTGAGAAAATCAAACGCCAGTGTATTGAGTGACTTCTTGGCGTAACGTGCGAACAGTTTCGAAAACGTTTTGTGTTTCATGGGTAACTTTTTCTGTCTCACTCGCAACCGACTCCGATAAATCATTCACTTCACTCACTCGGGATCTCAAACTGTCCATTTGTTGCTTGTGCTCTTCGGTAGTACGAGCAATGTTTTTATTGGCTTCTAATATGGTTGTTATCGCGTTTTGAATTTGAATTAACGACTCGCCCGCTGCTTGCGCTTGTTCAACAGAAGTATCGGCAGTCTCTCTTGTCACAACCATCGCATTCGCTGAATCATGCATGTTTTGCGACAACGTTTCGATCACACCATTAATTTCTTCAGTTGCTTCTTGGGTTCGAGTGGCAAGCTGCCGTACTTCATCTGCGACCACCGCAAAACCGCGACCAGAATCCCCAGCTCTCGCCGCTTCAATAGCAGCATTTAATGCGAGCAAATTAGTTTGGTCCGCAATTTGCCTGATCACTTCCACAAGGCTTTTAATATGCGCACTTTCAGTTTCAAGCTTGGTAATAAGATTTCCGACATTTTCAACTTCGCCTGCTAAGGATTGTATTTTATCGACTGTTTTCTGAACTTCATGATATCCAACGTCAGATTGTTTCGCGCCCTCTTCGGCACCTAATTCAGCATCTTTTGCCTGGTCAGTAACGTTTTCAATGCCATGACTAAATTCATCGATGGTCGCAGTTAAAGAACGAGTTTCATCTTGCTGCTTAACAACTGTGTGCCCGGCGGACTCCATTACCTGGTTCATCGATTCGCTTGCAGCGGTTAGCGCTTGAGCCTCGTTTAGTGTAGTGGAGAGGAGTGCTTTAAAGGAAGCGAACAATTTATTCAGTGCGCGTGCCGCCATGCCTACTTCAGAGCTGGAAGACTCATCAAACTCAACTGCTAAATTTTTATTCAAGGCCGCTTCTTCAATTCGTTCTGCAAACACCTCTACTGGCGCGGCAATTGTTCTTTTGACGAGTGTATAGGCAAGGACAGCGGTTACCACCAAAATAACCGCAAAGGTGATAGTAAAATTGGAGGCACTATTTAATAAGGAGGCTGCTTCTTCCGACTCCCTGACGGTAGTTTGACTGATATCTTCAGATTTTCTATCAAGCAAGCCTTGAATCTTTGCCGCTTCTCTCGCTAATTCGGCCAAGCTATCTCGTGCGCCATCCCAATCGACATCACTTTGATTAATAATGTTGGAGAACTTATCAAGCGTGACAATAAGTTGCGAACTCCCGGCGAGATTGAGGGTACTCAAATCGGAGTCTAGTCGCTGAGATTCTTCCCTTCGTAATCGTTCAAACTCATTTTGATCAATCGATAAAGCGTACCTCCCGTATGCGGCAATTTGTAATCTTTCTAAAGACACTCTTGCTTCACTCACCGCCGAGAGTTGCGGCAATAACTGGCCTTTGACTTTCATCAGCTGCCGATCAACGATGCCATTAACCGACATTAAAATGATGGTTAAAACAACACCCAATGCGGCAACGATAAAGTAACCTGATGCGATCCGACCACTAATCGACTTGAACAATTTAAGCATGTCCTAATTTCCTTGAATTTGCTAGCTATCAATAAATATAGCAGAGGATTTGGTAGGAGCTTTAAATACTCAAGCTTAATGAGTTTGCGAATCCAATTTTGTTACATAGAGAGCACTAAAATTAGAGCGCTATGAATTGTCTTGATTTGACAAATGCAGCCACAACTCACTGAAGCATTTGACGCTGATTGAGGCTAACTCAGCATAGTCTTGTTCTTCGTCTGGAGAATACAAGCAAGAGTGCATATTGGCATTATTAGCAGCTTGTATATCGTAGAGAAAATCACCAACATAGAGAATTTCTGAAGGGTTAATTGACCATTCGGCGGCTAAATCGAGTAGTGCTTTCGGATTAGGTTTCGGCGGAGCATCCTCTCGAGTGACAACTCGTTTAATGGGTATCTGATTTGATTCAACCTTAATTGCGGCCGCTTGAGAAAAGTTTCGAGTAACAATTGCCAGCGGCAGGTTTGTGAGTGTTAAATTTTCGACCAGTTTCTCAGCCCAAGGTAGCCAGCGTGCATCTTCAGCATCCGCTAATTCCTGGGACTGGATATAGTTTATTGCCGATTGCCTCTCCAAAGGCGGTAATTGCTCTACAAAATCCAGTAAATCAACTTCTTCTGGGCACCCCAAATAATCCTTAATCGCCCGAAAATCCAGCTTGGATTCGACAAGCGTTCCATCCAGGTCAAAGATCACTGCAGCGATAGAGTGAGTCTCTTGAGAAGAGGTTCGTAGTCTCAGCATGTTGTTTACTATCCTGTTTATTTGACTTGGTATAACTAGCGCTAGAAGCAGTTACCCTTAGTATTACGAACTGGGTCAATAATGGAGCAGGAGATGCACATGATAACCTTAAATCTCTTAAACTGAATTTATTAGACCGAATTTATTAGACAGTCTAATTCGTAACTTCTCATTCTCAGATTCGACTCTGCCTCCTGTTTCATTAGACAGTCTGATTAATTGGATAAAGCTACTAGACAGTCTGATTAATAAAATGGATGAGCTTACTGCTATCCGACGACTCTTTTAAATCCAATGAAAGCCGTTACCGACTCTCAGATTACTAGCTACTGTATCTGTTAACTGGGGAAAGACCTGGGCTTTTTTTGCATAGAATGGCCAATTTTCTACAGCTTCAACGACCTGAGAAATCACCTTAGGCGATTCACGGAAGTTATTGATTAAATTAGAAAACTGTATCAAATCGTCTCGGTTAAAGTTATCTCGCTTTGCGTTTAACGTGAGTTGATGACTATTGACCCAAGGTGAGTCTGGTTTGTAACTGAAAGCGACGTCAAACGCAGGTGATAATCGCCACTGTGAGGAGCCCGGAGCCAGCAAGAAACCGAAGTTTTTCGGGTGGTCGTCGTGATTTCTTGCAACAATATTGAATACCATGCGCCTAAAAATTTCCACCGCATCCTGTCGAGGTAAGCTTAATTGACGAGCGACCATCAATAGTTGCTCATAACTATAGATTCCAGGCTTCTTATAATCAGCATGATCCATTGCGCACAAGGAGGCATAGTGAAGTTTTTTGTTACCTATTCGGTCGAACCGCTTAGTTAAAAAGTGAGCTCGCTTGCCTTCAACTAGCAGTTCACAATGTGACATATTGAGGCCGGCATCTTTTGCCATTAGATAATAAGCATATTCCATCCGTCCAAATCCTTGTGGATCGCCGAATGTTTCGCTAGAAGTCTTATGTTCCTCGACACCATCTAGTTTTAATAAATAATGCTCAAATCCCTGGCCAGCATCAACTTGCCCCGAACGAATTTCTGTTCGGTCGGCGTTAACAGCGACAATAGCTTTTGCACGAGCACCGCCGGCTGATGTGCCGACTTGTAAAATTGCGCTCAAGTCGTTTTCTTGACTGTCTAATTGGTTTATTTTTTGATTAGCTTGTGCCCTTTCATCGAGAACTTGTTGAGCCACATTTACCAAGGAATCAATTTCCAAAGGCGGCGTATCTTTCTTTTGGTCTCTTATTGCTGGGGCAAACTCTAACGCCCCCATCCCTCGAGAACCGGTATAAAGCAATCTTTCGACCGATGTAAACGACGCGGGATCTCTTCCTTGACGGGCTAACCAGGCGTTTATTACCGCGTTGCCGAAATCATCAGGCAACGCGTCAGCGAATATTGCAGGTAACCCTTTGTAAGTCTCATAAGATAACTCTGGAAATTGATATTTTTGTGCTGACAATGGCATGTGAATTGGCGAAATTTGAATGCTTTTTTTGCGCCAAACCGGAGAATACTCAAAAGTAGTTAATCCAGAAGAAGGATCATAGGCTAAAGCGCCGACTTGGTCTCCCCAAAGTTTAACTTCTGCTATGTTTTCCATTTAAGATACTCTCGTTCTTCTGGTAAAAAGTTTTTTGTAGGTAGCTGCTTCACCACTCGAGCTCGTCGGGCGATGCCGACTTTTCATTGCTTCTAGGTTTACTAGCCCGTTTCCGCGGCTTTCCTTTTAGCTTTAAAAGTTCCATTGGGCTAAAAACAGATTCCGGTATGACAGCATCTAGAGCACTGACATTCCCTAACACACGCAGAGCTGCGATAAAATTGACGAGTTTAGCTTCTCCAGACTCTAACTTACGATAACTCAATCGGGACAAACCTATTTGATCTGCCATGTATTGCTGGGTTAAATTTTTTTCGAGTCGGAGTTGCTCGAGACGTTTCCCCAAATCTTTTGCAACCGCAAAATCTGTCATTTTTTGATAATTCATTAGATAAAATCCACGTCAAAGAGCTACTTGAATCAACAAAACATCATTTATGTATAGATAAATATACATATAATCAAATTATTGTACTCTAATGTACAAATTACTATACTTTATAGAAAATATCAATAAAACTGTTTTATGTATATTATTATTACCATTATTGGCTATTTTGCTTCTTTTTGCGCGTTTTTATTTACATTATAAATCACTCTAACCCTTCTTGATGTTTAACCATAGACTTGGTTTTTGAGTCGCTTTTACATAGAGAGGATGCTTAGGCATTCCACTTTTATTGATTCCTAGGCACATAAGCTTCCTCCTGGAACGACACGACATCTCAGTAAAAGAGTCAACTTGTTGTATTTTTGCATGTTCCCCCCATCCACAAACAACCGTTTTGAAATTATCCAATATGTAGCTCAACCAAAAAGAATTTCGCGGCCCCACAGGGTCCGGTGCTTTTAGTAAGGCGATTGGCTTTGGTGTTCTATAGGCGTAGAGGTTGGCTACAACAAGACCCGAAGCCCCCCAGCTTGTAGCGAAGTTGATGCAACGCCTAATAGTCGGATCATCATTTTCTATATCAGCGGTTGAGGGGTTTAGCATGATGAACGCAACGGGAGGTAAAGCTGTAAAGAGGTCATCTGTTGGTCGGGTAAGCCAATAACGATAGCGACCACAACCGCTGAACTTAGCAGTTTTAATTTGGCAATCAATAGCATTCACGAACTTAATTTAGACGATTAAACTTCTTTCGTAAAGCCTTCTGTAGATGAAAATCGAAAGATGAAATCTAAGTCAATTTAACTCAATAGTATGCCGCTTGGGTTACCTAAACTTCGCTGCAATTAAACCTACAGCTATGCTAATATTGGCGCATAGCTGAGCTTTTCTGCTCTGCTCTACTCTAAAGAAAAATTTTAACTACAACTTTATAACAATTTACAACAAGCAGTAGAGTACAAATATTTCAGTGCATAAAAATTCATGGATAATAGTCACTGAAGGCAATTAATTAGATTTCCATTTTTGTTTGCGGGATGCATTATGGTTCACAGTCGCTTTTTTGCAGTTTTATCTGTTATTTTTATTGCGTTATTTATCGCATTAGCTATCGAGCCTCACAATAGGCAGGATTGGCTCTTAGAAAATTTACTTGTTTTTGTCGCCGTCTTAATACTCGCTACAACTTACCGTAGATTTCCATTTTCGCGTGTATCTTATACTTTAATTTTTCTTTTCTTAGTACTTCATGAGATTGGTGCTCACTATACCTATGCAATGGTTCCTTACGATAAATTCTTTTCAACCTATTTCGGATTTAGCGTTGATGAACTTTTCGGTTGGGAGCGTAATAACTATGATCGTGTTGTTCATTTTATTTATGGGTTATTCCTGGCATACCCGATTAGAGAACTCTACTATCGAATTGCAGATACAAAAGGATTTTGGGGGTATTTTTTTCCCCTCGAACTCACCATGGCATCATCGATGGTATTCGAACTATTCGAATGGGCCGCAGCTGAAATTGTCGGTGGAGACTTAGGTGCCGCTTATTTGGGAACGCAAGGCGATATTTGGGATGCACATAAAGATATGGCGCTTGCTAGTTTAGGGGCTGCAATTGCGATGTTAGTGACTTTAATAATCAATTTAAGATTACAAAAGAACTTTGACGAAGAGTGGGACAAGAGCCTTTCAGTAAAATATCATGAGCCACTTGGGGAAGATAAAATTGAAGAAATGTTAGTTGAAGGTTCGTCTTCAAAAGACAACTAGTTAAAGTTACCATTAGAACTACATAAAAATCAAAAAACAACCTTGTATAGAGGATTAAAAATGTTCGCGCGAGTCACCTTTAGCCTTTTAACGATACTACTGTTCAATTTATTAGTTTCTAGCATACAAGTGCGCGCTAACGAACAGTACCTTGCACTTGAAAACCTATTTAGGGACTGGCGAGAGTTTGAGTCACCACCACTTTACAATGGCGCCCCGGACTATCGAGAAAGAACTTTTAGACAGCGACTTTCAAACTTTAAAGCTTTGAGAAAAAGGCTTAAAGCAATCGACCAATCGACGTTAACTATTGCCCAGCAAGTTGACTGGATGATTCTATGGGCAGAGCTAAACGGCTATGAGTTTAATCAAAAAATACTAAAACCTTGGGCGCGAGATCCAGCTTTTTATAAATCGGTTTGGACCTATAAGAGTGATGTCCCTGCTCATGAGGGACCTACCCATCATGCTGTAACTGAGTTATGGACCTATCAATTTCCATTAGGTTCAAGTGAGCAAAAGAGGCTCACTGACGACCTTAAAGTTATTCCGGCATTGAACGAACAAGCAAAAACAAATCTTGTGGGCAACGCAAAAGAGCTTTGGATTGCTGGGATTCGAGATATTAAGACTCAGCATCAAGTATTACTGAAACTAAAAAAAGAGTTAAATGGTCAGTCTTCAAAACCACTTAGTAGTGCAATCGATAAAGCTATTCAATCAACACAAGAATTTGCGACTTGGCTTGAAGCCCAAGCCAAAAATAAAACAGGTCCATCGGGACTTGGTAAAGCTCATTATACCTGGTACCTGAATAATGTTCACCTAGTGCCGTTAAACTGGCAAGATGAAGTGCGGTTATTGCAGCGAGAATTAGATCGCAGCTGGTCATCACTCAAACTAGAAGAGCATCGAAATCGAAATCTTGCCCCCCTTAAATCCGCGGAGTCGCCAGAAGAATATAATGCGTTAGCAGAAAAAAGCGTCCAGTCATTTATGAATTTTTTATCTCAGCAAGACATTGTGACAGTCGCGGATTACTTCGAGCCTGCACTACGAGAACATATGGGCCAGTTTGTTCCTAAAAAGACTCGACATTTCTTTTACATCGCATCTCATTATGACCCAAGACCGCTCTACTCCCATTTTTATCATTGGTTTGAATTAGCAAGAATGGAAAAGTCGCCCAATAAAAGTCAGATTCGCAGAGAACCACTGCTTTACAATATTTTTGATAGTCGTAATGAAGGTACGGCAACTGCTGTTGAAGAAATTTTCATGCACGCAGGGTTGTATGACGATTCACCAAGAGTAAGAGAGTTAGTTTGGATTATGCTTGCACAAAGAGCCGCTCGAGGACTCGGTTCACTTTATGCTCATTCAAATGATATGACTATGGAAAATGCTGGAAAAATTCACTCAGACTGGACTCCAAGAGGCTGGATGAAAACCGAACCGGACTTGCTTATTTTTGAGCAACATCTTTATCTTCGTCAACCTGGTTACGGAACCAGCTATATCACAGGGAAATATTTGTTGGAGAAAACAATGGCTCATTATAGCAAAGTAAAAGAAGAGCAAGGTCATCCGTTCGTATTAAAAGATTTTATGGATGAGCTCAACCGAGTTGGTAGTATTCCAATTGCCTTAGGACACTGGCAAATGACTGGCGATAAAACTGATATCAATAAAATACTTGATAATTATCAACCCTTAAAATAACTACTCCTTGCAACCCCTTACGTCAGGCAATGTGCAATTTAGACATTGCCTGCATCTAGGTAATTTAATTTTTCGCAACTTAAAACTGACTTATTTGGTTAATTCTTGTTGAGAAAATCTGACATTTTTGTTGCCATTGCATTGAGTCCGGCACTGCCACCGCCAAGTAGTCCACCGGTGATTAAAATGTCAGAAACGCGCAAAAACCAAGTTTGTACTTTGGACTCTAAGACTATCGTCGAAAATAAGTCTCCAAAAACACTCAGTCCTAGCGTAGCAAGAACAATCCCAGCAAAGAAAACGATTCGGCTGACATAAAGCTTTGTAATTGAATCAAAACTGCCTTTTTGAAACTCATAAGCATGTTTCGCAGAGGTTAAGTATCCTAAATAATCTTGTTCATCTGCATCTTCTGATACGCTAGTAATTTGCCCGATTATTTCGGCTTGTTCAAGCGTAGCCACAAGTCGATGCTCTCGGGTATATACTTGGCGCAGAATCGATTTACTCGGATTTTCTTTCGCTAAAACTTCACTGATCCGCTTGATGCGTAACGCCCAATCAACTGTATTTTGGCTACGAGAGATTCCAACAAAAACTGCCGCGGCGCGCTCAACTGCGACGACAATGAAAAAATACTTTAGAAATACATCGCCGCCGACAGAGGTAAGTTCAGCATTTACGTCGACCACAGTAAAGTTATCAATTACGTAAAGCGATGATCCAAGTAGAGAAACAACCACTAACACAAACCACCAAACTTTCGGGTTAAACCCATCGTCCTTGAGCCCCTGTTTGATATAGGTATATTTCTTTGACATAAGCTTGCCCCTCTATTGGAAATTATTGTTGTCTAGTTTTTTGGTGCTTAGCACAAAAATATTTTAATTTTTGGATTGCAAAACTAAATCTTATGCAATTAATCCGTCATGATATTTCTTGTCCGAATAAGTTAATACCTTACCTCGATACGCTTGATCATTGTCTTTTATGCTCACATGTACCCAACCGGAAGCTGGATCACCTGGTTGATAACACTCGAGAATCAGTTGGTCAAAAGCTAGATTACGACGAATCCAATTGGCAAGTTCATAATTGCTAATACCGATAACTTCAATATCAACCGCTTCGGCCAGGCAATGTTGAGACCTCGCAGAACCGCCGATAGCGTCGTTAAGCGCTTTACTTCGATAACCACTATTAGGGCTAAAAGGAACATTATAATGTGTGCGGATTGGCTCAAGGACTTCAACACATAAGCGCTTTAATTTTGGTACAAGTTCAGGTGGTGGCGAGTTGTCAATGCCTTTCCTTGCCGCAGTATCAGATCGAATCAATTCGCGTAATGTAAAATGAGGAGAGAGTTTTTCTGACAATTGCATGAGTATTCTTCCTTTGAATTTTGCTAGTACCATCTTTAGTATTAATTGATTATTGTTGGTTATCAGATGTAATTCAACAAAATTTGAATAGGCGATACGATAGGTTTTAAAATATCTCAATAAACGATTGGGTCAAGCGCGACTTTGAAGCGAGTTGCAATTGCACTCCTTTTAAGCTGTTTTTTCGAGTATATTTGTCTTATGAGCTATTGAATAGAGAACAAAATTGATTTTATTTTTAAGACCAATAAGAGTACTTTTGACGTCAGTAGTTTTACTGCTGAATAACACAGTGCTGAACAGCATGGTAAATGCATTCGAGACTAGTAAAATAGATCAACTTTGGACTATCAAAAATGCTTTTCTTTTACCAGAGTCAGCGACCTACTACCCCAAAGATAAAACGATCTATGTTTCAAATATCGTTAAGTACGCAAAAGATGGCAGTGGATTTATTTCTAAAGTTAGTCACGAAGGAGAAATTTTAGATTTTAAGTGGATTTCGGCACTAAACAGCCCTACCGGTCTAGCAATTTATCAGGATAAACTCTACGCCGTGGACATGGACAGCCTGATTGAGATTGACTTGCAAACTGAAAAGATAATCAATCGGTATACTACACCAAAGAGTGACCTGAAACCGGTTTTGAATGATGTGGCAATTTCGAAAAAGGGTGACATCTTTGTTTCGGGTAGTCAGAGTCGCAAGATTTACCAATTGCGAGACGAAAAGCTGGTTGTGTTTATCGATGATCAAAAACGATTGTTGAAAGCAAACGGGCTATTGGTTGATAAGGAAACCTTAATACACGGTGGTCAATTTTGGAATCGCTTCTCCCTCGAAGATGGCTCTTTAATTGACAACGATAAATCCCAAAGACCTTCTGCAAACCTTGTCGACTTTGATGGCATAACGCACGATGGTAAAGGCGGTTATTTTGTAACTGTGATTGACGACTCTCGTATTTGGCATATCAACGCACAAGGAACTACCTTACCATTATCGCAGGATGCAATTGAAGGAATCGATATTCATTACGACATCGGTTCTAAACAGCTATTTGTCCCCCAAGTTGGGGGAAGCTTAACTGTTTTTACTGTTAATTAACCCGTGACAAGTAACGTTTAACTAATCGGAATTGTAATCGGAAATGCTCGTGAACTCTCACTGCCAGAGCTGTAAGCATTAACGATAATCGAAACCGTTTTATTGGTCCCAATGTCATCATGTCCGAGTGATTCGGCCGGTTTATCCACTCGTATAACGCCAACTGAATTAGACGGCCCAACAGACACTAAATTCCACCAGCCAGCACTGCCAGAGATAGTTACCCCTTCGACAGGCGAGTCGTCGCATTTAATGGTGATTGTTCCAGTGACCGTGTCGATAGTCGATACGGTGCCGACTAGGTCATGGGTAATCTTGATATCGTTCAGTTCACAATCGATTCGCGTGGTTTCTACTTTGCTACTACCGCAACCAGTCATTAGGAAAACTAGAGCGAAGAAGCCAACCAAGATAGATTTCACTGTAAGAATTTTCATTTGAAGCTCCGCTTTTAACGAAAACAGAAGGGTCGTTTAGCTTGATTTTGCATGTAGCGCAAAATTAACAGTAAATTTGACAAGCGCATCAGAAGCGCTCGACCCGCTTAAGCAAGCTTGGAAGAAAATATGCATCATTCGCAAATGATGTGAGGAATTCATAGACTGCGCCAAGTTTCCTTTCAAGGCTGCATGGAGTTAGTGTAAGACGATGCATGGAGAATACAAAGGAGCACACAATGATCTTAGCCAAATATCACTGATATGTAATATTAATCAATTAAACAATCTGCCAGAAATCTTCTTTCTAGATATATCTGACCATATCGCCAAACTCAGAAAATAGGTCTTATTCCAAGCGATATTAACCGTGTTTCTACTAACCGCGAAAAGCAATGGCAACATTAAAACAGCGAATTCAAAAAAGACAAATCAATAAGAAAGTCAGCATAACGAGCTGTATATGCCTATAATTCAGATATTTAGAGCACCTTCTTAACCTCCAACCTTAACATTCTGACTCACAAACTAGACGGTCTAATAGCATACTAATTAGACAGTCTGGATGCGAAAGCCTAAACCAAAGTATTTATCGAGTTACGGGATCACAACTGTAATTTCCTATTAAGATTTATGGTGTACTTAAGCTCGACTTAACCAATTTCAGCTTTCAACATACGAGCTCACACACTAGACAGTCTAAAAGCATACTCACAAACTAGACAGTCTAAATGCGAAAGCCTAAACCAAAGTATTTATCGAGTCACGGGATCACAAACGTAATCCCCTATTTAGATTTATGGTTTACTTAAGCTCGACTTAAACAATTTAAGCTTTCAACATACGAGAAAATCTAGAATAATTTAATCATCCTTAGATAAATAGGTGCTCGGTCATTTCCACTAACACGTTATTCGCAACCCACAATCAGTTTTGGTTCCTTCCATTAGGTGGGACTGGTGAGATTGGAATGAACATGAACCTTTATGGACATGATGAACAGTGGTTGATGGTCGATTGTGGAGCGAGCTTTAAAGAGCCGCTAACCGCTGTTTCAAATAACTATAAACAGCGCAACGCCGAACAAAATTCTGATACATTATTCGACATTGTATCCGCCGATCCTGGTTTTATAGCCGACCAGAAGGAAAGGCTCGTCGGACTGATCATTACCCATGCCCATGAAGACCATATCGGCGCGGTTGCACATCTATGGCCTCGTTTAAAATGCCCTGTTTACACAACGCCTTTTACTGCAATTTGTTTAAGGCGCAAACTCAACGAAAAAGGTATTGCCGATCAAGTAAAAATCATAGAAGTCGCTAGCGGTGACTTTGTCGATATTGGCGTTTTTAATGTTCAATGGCTGGCACTTACTCATTCATTACCCGAACCACATGCCATAGTTATCCGCACTCGAGTTGCCAAGGTCTTTCATACGGGAGACTGGAAGATTGACAACACGCCGGTTATTGGAGAACCTTTCAGTGAAAGTCCTTTTAAACAACTCGCGAGAGAAAGTATCGATGCGATGGTTTGCGATTCAACAAATGCCAATAGACCCGGAAAAACAGTGTCTGAAGGCAGTTGTTATAAGGGCTTAAAGCACGTAATCGACCAGTGTAGTGGTAAGGTTGTGGTTTGTTGTTTTGGTAGTAACATTGCGCGATTAATCACACTGATCAAGATCGCCAAACAATGTAGACGTTATGCTGGTTTGATTGGACGCTCCTTAATGAACATGGTCGCTAACGCGCGCTTAGCGGGCTTTTGGCCTAGCGACTTTGAGCTAATTACTCCCTATGATTTAGCTTATCTACCAGACAAAGAAGTATTGCTTATTGCAACAGGAAGCCAAGGTGAACCTAAAGCAGCACTATCCAGGTTATCTGACGATAAAAACAAAGATATCGCTTTAAATGCTGGTGATACGGTGATTTTTAGTTCCATCATAATACCTGGTAATGAGGAAGCTGTAGAAACGCTTGTCACCAAGCTTAAAGCCAAAAACATCAATGTTATTATGCAAAAGGATGTCGACGCTCCCATTCATGCCAGCGGTCACCCAAGTCAAGAGGACCTTGAGGAGTTGTACTCATGGGTAAAACCGCGACTAGTTATTCCAACACACGGTGAAGCAGAGCATTTGATTGCAAATGCTGATATTGCCAAAACGGTTGGTATCTCAAGGCAGCTCACTGGGTTTAATGGCGACTTGTTCGAGATTAAACCCGTTGCTAAAGTGCGTAAAAATTTCACTACAGTTGCTCGACTCCCGCTTGAGCGATAACCGACTTGCAATCACTAACTGACAATGACAAACAACAATAACTCGATACTTGGTTACCACAGCAAATACCATTCAAAGCCCACTAACTGCCAACTCTGTATGCGAAAAATTTCGCTAACTTTTCATCATTTAATTCCCAAGAAGATGCATAGAAGAACATTTTTTCGCAAGACTCATACGAGAGATGCGCTAAATCAGGGGATCTGGATCTGTCGAAAATGTCACAGTGGACTACACAAGCTTTTTGACGAAATGACTTTAGCTAAACAGTTCAATACGTTGGAGAAATTGAAGCAAAATACTGCCGTTCAAAAACATGTGACCTGGGTCGCCAAGCAAAAAGTAACAGACTAAAGCTAATTAAACCTTTTAGGAGCCCTCTACGCGTAAGCCTTGTTCAGTAAATCACTAACAACAACTATAACATCCAGCGTTTTTGATATTCTTTAGTCGCTTTTACTTTGGCGATAGCATTATTAACGCGCTCCACGATTTCCTGGCTAACTGTCTTCTTGCTAAAAATTAGAGAGACCGGTGAAGAAGAAATGACTATCGGGCAAGGACTCAGTTTGTCGCCAGTCGCATAAATGGTCGATCGGTAGGCAACAACCACCGGATCGTCGATAACGCCATCTAATTGTTGGGATTCAACTAAGTCAACGTGTTGAATGTTATTCTCACTGTAACTTAGCTTCTTATTTAAGACTGGATCTTTCTGTATTTCGGTAAGTTCTGGGCCATAAACTAAACCAGCTTGAACGCTCAATTTAAAGCCATCTCGAATCAACTCTTTTAGCGACATTTCTTGGCAACGTTCAAGGTATTTGTCTGTAGAATAGAGCGATAAGAATTCGTCGCGATATGGCACTGAAAAATAGGCAAAGGATTTTCTACTTTCATTGACTGTGGCATTCATCATAAAATCAATCTCACCCATTTGGAGTGCTTCAAGTCCAATAGGAAACGTCATTGGTTTGTAGGTTAGAAGACAGTTGGCCTCCTCCATAATGTCTTCGATCAGATTAATCTGTAAACCAAATGCGCCTCGACCTTTGGCATAGCTTTGATAAGGCAACCAATTAGAAACGCCCATAATAAGATGGCAATCGGTTTTATTTGATTGCGGTTTTACCGACGAAGCATCACTTGTTAACGCAGTAAAGATTAAAACTACTGAGAATAAGCATTGAGAAAACAGACTTTTAGACATCTTTAACAGCTAGGACCTAAAAAATACCACTTACACCTATAATTTTAGCTTTCTTCCTGAGATACGCAAGCTATGTGAGCATTATCGGATATTAACTTTAGTTAAAACAAAGCAAGCGGCACAATATCTGGCGTTGTTCAATTCCTAGCTAGTCTACTAACGCGCCAATTTTGTTGGGTTTAGCTTGAGAACTAGCACTTCTTTTTCTCACTGATCCAGAGCCTAATGATTCCTTCGACAACCACCACATTGTTGATGTCATAAGCCTTTACGACTACCTCTTGCTCACCCGGCTGCCAATCCTCTGGTTGCATTTTTGCGACACAACGAATATCAGTTCCAGCCTTTGCCGTATATTCGACGCTCATCCCTTTTGGAATCCAGCGTAAGTGTTTAGGTACTGTCGCTTCGGCCATTACGCCCATCGCCATCTCAAGCCCGTTACATATTGCTATTACATGTACTGTATTGATGTGGTTATGGACGCGCTTTCGCTTGCTTATCTGACACTCACAATGATTTGCTTCAAGGTGGGTGATTAACGGTTTAATGGTTCCAAAGTATGGTGCCGTTCGACAAACGATTATTGAAAAGAGTTTTTTGCCTAAAGGGTAATTCTTTAATTGATTGTATATTTTTAGTGTTTTGTTCATAAGTTATTGGCGATTTCGATTAGTATCCGAAAACTTAATTGTATGATCAAATTCGATCAAATAGTTAGATTGAGTCGTTATTTTTCTGATTAGTATGCTTTAAATTTATTTATCTTAATGCTTTTAACACTATTTTTTACTAACAAAGTTTTAGTTATTTAGCTAGTTGGAGCTTTATTATTTGCGTATTTACACATTGACTCATTAGTTGATGACTGCTGACTAAAAAGGAGCATTCTAAGAGAAATGACTGCAATCTAGTTTTTTCAAATTCCTGTTGTTTCAGCGCTTAAACATCTTAACCTCTAAAAGTCGTAGCCCCTATTATTTCAGAGTGAATTCATGTTAGAACAGATGTAATGCATCTGGAATTATTTCAGATTTTAATTTTGACGATACGACTAAGAGCATCTAGGTAGTCAACTCAATTTCACGTGACGTAATTGAGTAAGTTGTTTTTATTACTCACTGTTGAATAAATCATTGAGCTTTGGTTTAGTTTAGCTGAACTTGAATCATGCATTTAGTTAAGACTCAACCGATTTTAGCAAATCACTACTCGGCTCTCCCTTAGAGTTTGAAATACTTTCAACGCTATTTTCTCGATTATTTTCCATGAAAATCTTCGGACTAACCCCCGTTTGTTTTTTGAACACTCGATAAAAGCTCGCTTCCGAATTAAACCCTGAGTCTAATGCAATGGAAAGTATCGAATACTTAGATTGGCTATTATTCGTAAGTTTTTCCTTTACCTCTTCGATTCGCGCAAGATTAATCAAATCCCGAAAGCTTTGTTGATAGTGGCTATTAATAACATAAGATAAATTAGTTTGACTCACGTCGATTTTCTTTGCCAGTTGCTGAGCACTAACCTGCGGATTAAGATATACCTTATCAATTTTAATTGCCCTATCGATTTTCTTAATGATTTGCCGAACAACGTCGTCAGGTATCCTCTCTGCTGGGTTAACTTTGCTTAGTTTTTCAGTTTCGAAAGAAAGAAGGTCGCGATTGGCGTACGCTGAAAATCCAAAATAATAAACGAGACCAGCATTGCAGAGAATAAAGACTTTCCAAAGCAAGCTCATATATTGGGTGTAAGCGAAATGCTCAATAATTAAATTAACCAATAAGAACACACCCAATGCAACCGACAGTCGTATGATCCTCAATATCCAGGAAAACGTGCTAACGCTATTGTCTGATAAGTTATCTGATACGTTTTTTCGGTAGTCTGCTAATTTAAAATAACCAACTGTTGCATAACCAAATATGGATACCACAGTCAAACAATCTTCAATTAGCTTTATCGTATTGTAATGTCGTGAACGAGCAAAAGTAATTTTCTCTTCATAGGAGGGTATTCCGACAACGTTTAAATAGATCCAGGTTACATACAGTTGAATCATTATAAACGGTAAAAAGTGCCAATATTGGTCCGCTGTCAGCCTAAATTTAGGATTAATGAGTGAAATAACGTAGAAATAAAAGAATGGACCAGCTGAAAGCTCCGAAGCTATCGGTATAAATGCAAACCATTGAGACTGAGTTATTCCCAAATTAATTAAGACTTGCTTGGCGCAAATCAAACAAAAAGCGACTAAGCCGAGCGCAATAAAACGATTACTCAACTGATTGTTTTTCGATTTCCAGAGCAATATCGCTGTTATAGCGCCCTGAGTGATACCGATTAAAAGTAGTACTTCGTATAAAGAAAACAACATGAAACTCAATGAAAACTAGGAGAATAACTTAATTTTTAACTAGTTTGACGGAAACATAATCAAAAACGTTTACAAATTAATGATAAATTATTTAGGTATTTATCGGATTGTTAATAAGGCGTAGTTTAACTCAATAATTTCCAGGAATCAGTGATTTCGTATCTTTTGACTATGCTTATCTTCACGGGGTACTAGCGTTTCAATCTCGTCTAGCTGAACTCTAAACCGTTTATAATAAAGCTTAATCCAGAACGGTGATAGTAGTGTGGTATAAGCAATTACCATAATAAGCGAGGTATAGACCTCCTTATCGAACACGCCAGCAGCACTCCCCAGACCGGCAAATATTAACCCCACTTCACCTCTTGGGACCATTGCCATGCCAACAACAACCTTCCTTGCCCAAGGTTCCTTGATGAAAAAAGCCCCAAAAAATTTACTCACAATCGCTACGGCGAGCAAAATCAAACTAAACCACCAAAAAAATGGAGAAGACCAATCGATTGCTCGCAAATCCAATGATAGCCCTACTGTGACAAAAAATATCGGTGTGAACAAATGAATAATAGGCGTCATTTGTTTATCAATTCGCTGAGAAAACGCATCCTCTGTTTTAATAGCAAGACCAAAAGGCAAAAAGAAGCGTCTTGACAACGCTAATCCAGCAGCAAAACCGCCGAGCAGCTCTGGTGCCCCAACCGCGTGTGACAACCAAGCGAAGAATAATACTAACGATATAATCGTTGAAGGGATAAGACCTGGATTATCGATTCGTTTATCCAGGTATTGAATAAAATGAGAAATTAACTTGGCTAAAGGAGGCGCTAACAAGAAAAAAACGCCAATAAATAAAAATACTTTAGTCGTATTAATCCAACTGACATCACCAGTTACAGTAAACTCATAAAGCAGCGCGAGTAACACTACCCCTAAAATATCGTCGAGAACTGCTGCCCCAAGCGTTATTTGTCCTTCAACGCTGTTTTGTTTGTGAATATCCGATAAAGTCCGAACCGTAATTCCAATACTTGTAGCAGTCAAAGTCCCACCAACGAACAGAGAAACCAATAGATTTAGATTGAAAAAGTAAAAACAAGTGACAAATCCTGCGGCAAAAGGTGCGATAAAACCGCCGAAAGCAACTATCGTTGACTTTACACCAGTACGGATAAGCTTTCCCATATCGGTTTCTAGTCCGACTTGAAACAACAATAATATAACCCCTATTTCAGCCATCAATCGTATGACTTGATCCGCTTCTATCCACCCAAGTAGGCTTGGCCCTATAACTATCCCGGCCGCTAGTTCGCCAATAACTGATGGAATTTGAACACTGGCAGCGAGCTCGCCAAGGATTCTAGCACTCAATAAAATTGCTAGTAATTGAAGTAAAAATGAGGATATGTCCATTATTATTGTCTACCTCGAGTGCGCTTGGTTTAAACCATAAAAAACTCGAATTTCTAAAACAATATCACTATGAGGGAAGAGAACCTTGGTTTAGATCAAGTTTTTGTTACCAAATCTAAAATAAACTCATAAATTAAAACGAAATAATCACTCCAAACAGCTAACTATTCGTCCATACAAAAAAGATCTTCAAAAATAACTCACACACAATCTGAAATTCATTAAGCCGGCTGGGCTAGAATTCAATTTACTGTCAGGAAAATTGGATAAAAAGTCACAATCCTTCACTAACTAACGAATTAGACTGTCTAGTACTAAAATATTTAAATTAAAATCACTTTATTATGTCGTTTTGCTTACGCTGAAATAGTATAAAGTCGTTATCGCGATTGCGAATTTATCGCTTGTTAATGAATTTAAAATAGTAGAAGATGCTAGTTAGGGAGGTTAAGGATGACTAGATGGCTATACCAAGAAAAAACTTAATCGACCCAGAATCACCTGGCTTTTATCACTGCATGAATCGATGTGTGAGGCGTGCTTTTTTATGTGGCTTTGATCCAATAAACCAACAAAGTTATGAGCATCGAAAAACGTATATAGAGCAAAGAATAAAAACGTTAAGTTCAATTTTTGCGGTCGATATATACGCATATGCTGTAATGAGTAACCACTATCATATTGTGATGTATGTCGATCCTAAGGCGCCTTATTCATGGTCAGATGAGGAAGTTGTAGAGCGATGGCTTAAAGTTTTTCCAAGTCGCCTTGATAGCCCTCAATGTAAAGAGCAACGAGCTTTTAAAATTCAAGCCATATTGAATAGCGCGGAACTATTAGATAAATATCGAGAAAGGCTTGGTAGTGTGTCTTGGTTTATGCGTCGTCTCAATGAACCTCTTGCTAAGGCAAGCAACCAAGAAGATAATTGTACTGGAAAATTTTGGGAAGGTCGATTCTCTTCACAAGCACTTTTAGACGAAGCAGCGGTTTTGTCTTGCATGGCTTACGTTGATTTAAATCCGATTCGTGCAAAAATTTCGGATAAACTCGAACAATCCAATCACACATCGATAAAGACCAGACTTAATGAGCTGCAAGAAACGTCAGATAACAGCCATCTCGATACTCAAATAAATCCCACATCAGGCCAGATCAAACGCCGACCTTTAGCAACCTCCTTAAAAAGTTACATTGAACTAGTAGATTGGGCTGGAAAAAGTATTATTTATCCAAATAAATCAAGAATTCCACTACATGTGGCTTCTACCCTAGAAAGGTTAAATCTACAATCTTATCACTGGCTGAAACAAGTCGAAGTATTAGAATCGAAATTCACTTATTATATCGGACCTGTAGAATTAATTAGAAGAAAAGCTCAGCAACTTTCAAAGAAGTACTTGCATGGCATATCGTCTGCTTTTAATCTATATTCAGCTGTCGATTAATGCCATCATATCGACTATGCCGTTTCTTAATATTTCGTAAGAAGTAAAAAACGCTACCCAATTTCGCTTCGCAGAAATTACCTTCTTAACTTTGGTTTACTAAATCAATTTCATCTAATAATTACAGACTCAACGGACAAGATTTGACTCTTAACCTCAACTTGAAGTGCTTTCGGCTGCTTTTATTTGAAGGAAAATAGACTGAAGGAAAATAGACAGTCTAGTTCTGCGGTCTAGTTCTGCGAGCTTCTTCTATATAAACAAGTAGACTGTCTAATTCTACGGTCTCAGTTGAGCGATTTCATTCTAGATAAACAAGTAGACTGTCTAATTTTAGGGTTGTCTAATTCTACGGTCTCATTTTAGTTAAACAAGTAGACTGTCTAATTCTAAGAGCTAGTTTTATGGGTTCCATTTTCAACCTGCTATTCAACGACAAGACAAGAGTAAAAATTGATTGCGCGTGTTTTTTAAAATTGTTGAAAAAACCCTCCGAAATTTTAGGTATATTTACGATATTAAATACTTTCTGAGCTTATTAGTAGTAAGAGTCGGTTTAGAGATAGTTCTTTTTTGGGGACTAGTGGGCACTCTTCCGCTATAATCAACATCTTCAGATGACAAAAGAGTACATATTTTGGGTAAGACAAGACTAGAAAGCCTTTCTGATTTTGCTGAGGCGGCTCATGCTCGTATCCAAAAGGATTATTTACACATCAATCCTGTAGTTGGCTTACACCAAGGAATGAGAGATATAGGTTTTCCAACCGATATGATGACTATAGATTGTCTTAAAACTCAGCGGAGAATCATTATTCTTCTCAGTGATGAACAACCAGACATACTTAGCTATCAATTTGCCTATCGAGATAAAGATCCAGCTGACAGCTTTGAAGTTATGGCTTTTAAGGAGCTAACCGAGCAAATCCTTTATGACTGGATAGCCAAGTATTTTGCCACTGAAGACAATTAAACAGCTTTGTGGCTATTGATATTTCTTCTTTTAAGAATAATTTTAGTTGAGTATTAAACCCAAACATGACAGCTAAACAATTAAGATCAGACAACGGTTTCGACTTTACAAAGAAATCAAAGGTATCCGTATGGGTCTCTAATCATCCCTATGCTGACATTCCAGATGATTACTTTGAGGAGTCATTTAGCAAAAAAAACACTCGAGCAACCAATCAATGGTCAAAGAACTATTTGATGCGATTTTTTAGACCTGAGTTAATGGAAACAAACGGTTCACATTCGGGTACAGTTACCGTCAAGCGTGCGGCCGGCGAGTGCTCCTTCTCAAAATCCTTCATACAGCCCTTGCTTAGTAAAGCCAATAAAAACAAAATCTCAGAGATAACATGGATAATATTACTATTCGAGTATGAGTACAGTGGAAAGCTGTCAGGAGTAATGAGAGACGAGTACACCCAATTTATAGGTGCTTTCTCCTATGAGGATGATGCTGACAGTCTATTTGATATCGAAGAATAGCTAAAACTCAATCGTAGATGAAACCCTTTATCGCGAAAAAGAACATTATTTACCATGCTCATTACAACTTTTAAAATTTCATATAGTTTGCCGTTCCTTGTAAACTTTATGAGTTTTTAAAAACGTATTATTTAATTTAGCAACTCTTTCACTGTATCAGTGAACACTTCGAAGGCTGCATTGATCGCTCGCTCCGCAGCAGCTTCGACCATGATTTTTATTGTCAAAAGTTCCGCTTTTACAACAAGCTTTTCCCGCTCAACCTCTTCATCAAACTCTGATAACTCAATATCACCGCTAACGATAGCCTCCTTCAACATTTCAAGCGATTCTTTCTCATTGTCAAGTACCTGCTTTAATTCTGCACTGACATCCTCGCCAATATCCGCTAACTCTTCGCCCGCGGCGGCGACCATACTTTTTAATAATTCTTCTAAATCAAAACTCATATAAATCTCCTTTTATTATTCAGATTGTTCAATCCTTGCTCACGTTCAATTTCTTGACAGGATCGATTAGCTAATTATACACACTTAACTGGTTAACTAATTAGATGGATCCTTTACCGCTTCACCTTTTGCCATCGCCGCAAAAACTCGACTCAATTGGCGTTGATGAAGTTTCGCTCTACCATTGGAAAATCCATCATCTGATTTGTGTTTCTCTCGATCATCAGTCCAGAGCTTAAGCGCTATTTTAGCCTGCTCTGTTGACTCTTCATTCAAAGGACGGATTTCGTTTTTCAGCACCAGTGACCGAATGTCAGATTCTATTTCATTGTAATTAGTTTTAAATTTGTCATATTGCCGCTTGTCAACATCGGTATCCAACAAGTCCCCCCAAAACAAATCGACTTTTTTGGCGACCTGGATAATTTCATTCTTAATTTCCGCGTCGTATTCTGCTACATACTTAACTGTACAACCTGAAATCAACAATAATGCAATAAGAAATACAAATGTTAGTCTTGTTGAGATTAATAATTTCACGCTTGTTCCCTCAATTAATGTTAGTAGTAAAGGGCTTACCCTTAGTCGTAATAGACTAGCTATTTTCGTTTTAGATTCGCTTTCTCGCTAATAAAAATTATTCAATTTAGCGCATAGTCTTAAACGAAAAACAAAACTCTATTTGACTTTTTTCACTTGTTTAAAGATTTACGTATCGCCGCAAGATAACCATATTTGTCGTGGTCAGCGATAATTGATTTAGATTTAATTTTAAGCCCTATAAATCGGTTCAAGGCATATTTGATACCATACCAAAATATAAATATAAGTATGCCTTTTATTCGGTCATTTCTGATATCCGAATTGGTGAATTTATGTTTTAACTCACCGTTACTAGAAATATAACGTCGTCCATGAATGTGACTAAACTTCCAAAAAGGAATCATGGTTACTATGTCATTATTGTTTACCATTCTGGTAATTCTATTTTCTCCGAGTTCCTTACTTAATGCTTCTGCAAAATTGGCATCGCCTACTCTCGGTTGACCGATAGTATATAAACCGCCAATACGGTTAGAATAAAAATGCTCCCCGTCTCCTAAATTGAGCAATCGAGCACTCGCTATCGTGGCCAATGCTCCGCCTAAACTATGCCCGGTAAACCAAACCTTGATCGTGCTATGTTTTTGTAAACAGTCAACAATATAATTACCGAGCCCTTCATCATCCCATAGACTTAGCAGCGCTTTCTGGAATCCACTATGGACTTTATAGTGGGCTATGGTCTGCTTACCATTCTCGAAGCTATCCTTACTGACTTGTATGTTAGTTAGCATATCACCGATTTGATCTCTGAAGTCATCAGTTTGAGTGCCTCTGAACGAAACAATCAAGTCGTTAGGATAGAGTGCCGTAAAAGCTTGACTGTTGGTCTTTTGGTTTTCATAAAAATGGTAGTCCGCTTGTTCCGGAGACCGTTCGGTTTCGTATTGCTGAAGCTTTTCACCCTTATACGCAATGACTGCAGCTCTGACTAAACAAATTGCATTTGCATGGTGAAACTGATTGGGTAATGTTGCAAGTTGAGCATTCCCATCAAAGTTGGAGAAGAAAGGTTCTTTATCAAACAACTTATCAGAAGCCGACAGTAGCTCATTTGCAGCACCAATAACGGTTTCCTTCGTTTGAATATCTAATTTATTTAAAGATACATATGCCATGCAAAACGTCCCTCGTTTAGTGAGTATTATTTATTATAAGTTGGTTAATTCTTAGTATTTAGCTTTTATTATCCGTAAACCACTCTTTCCTTTCGGCATTTACTGTTTCTATTTCTACTTTTTCTATTTCTGCTGTTTCTACTTTTACAGTATCTGCTATTAGTCTTGGCGTCTTAATTCTCTCAGTTTAATCAAGACGTATCATCTATAAGATAGTTAATTGTGATTTGTTTCCTTATTCATCTACTTTTAAAGATATCCATCTTGAGCACTTTATCAGTTTGAACAATAACACAATTTAGATCCCTGCTCGAACAACACTTGACTTGATAGTGAATTCCCAAAAGCGTCTTATTCAATGCGGTCACACAAGGGTTTTACTGGACAGTTGTTGCAATCAAATATCTCAATTAATCTTAATTTTCCCACGCTTCTATAAGAATTTATTTTGTGAGTATAAATTTCGCAATGCACAAAATTTCATCGATTTCGTTTTAAATATTTGGCGAATTTACAGGTCGTTTAGCCGATCAATTCCCACCCCATTAATTTGTATAAAAAAGCGCCATTTGTATGAATCCTGTCCAAATGGTCAATAAGTAAACCTTAACTCTTTAAATTATTTATTTGTACACCTTTCAAATTATTAAAAATTAAACAATCGGTCAACTAACTTAACTAATCAGTCAGCTTTATCGCATTAGGGAGATATGGCTTGTCACTTTTTAGTCATATAGACTGAGCAAACTCACAGCCGCGCGGTGACCGATGGTTTTACCCTTAAAAATAAATAAAGAATTTCGGCCACTCACTAATTGAGATTTCAGTAACTTAAACAACAACAAAACTAAAAAGGTACTTCACATGAAATTTAACTATTTCAAGACCTGGGTCAGGTCTAGTTCAATATGGCTAGTAGTAGGAGTATGTTCGATAGCCCAAGCTGCAGCCCCTCCTGGTTATTACAACTCTGTAAACACCTCCTCCCCTCAAGCTCTGCACGACTCCCTCCATCAAATCATCGACGACCATCAACGCTTTCCTTATACATCTTCTGCGACAGATACATGGGATATATTAGAATCAGCCGACCAAGATCCTAACAACAGTTCAAACGTTCTCGATATCTACAAAAATGCTTCTTACGCAAAACAAGGCGGCGGCAATTCCTTTTATAACCGTGAACACAGCTGGCCAAAATCCTATGGTTTTCCGTCAGATGGCAGCAGTAACTATGCTTATACAGACGCTCACCACTTGTTTATCTCTGATAGCAGTTACAACTCAAGCAGGAGTAACAAGCCCTACGATAATTGTGATTCAGGCTGTACTGAAAAAACCACCGAATTCAATGACAACCGCGGCGGCACTACCAACCAATCAAACTGGACTGCAGGGTCTTTTACCCAAGGAAAGTGGGAAACTTGGACTGGACGACGAGGAGAGGTTGCAAGAGCACTATTGTACATGGCTGTGCGTTATGATGGCGGCACCCACGGGATAACAGGCTTTAGTGAACCTGATTTAAGGTTGACTGATGATCGTGCTTTGATTGAGCAATCTAATACGGGTTCAAACATATCCGTCGCTTATATGGGTTTAAAAACGGTTCTCCTTCAGTGGCATAATGACGATCCAGTCGATGATATGGAGCGAAGAAGAAACGACATCGTTTATAGTTACCAAGGAAACCGCAATCCGTTTATTGATAACCCCGAATATGTCGCATGTGTTTTTGCCAATGACTGTTCTGGATTAGGAGGAGGTAGCGGCGATACGACGGCCCCGAATACACCAACTGGACTCGCGGCGAACGGCGGTGACGCTCAGGTCAATTTAAGTTGGAACAGCAATTCAGAATCGGATCTCGCCGGTTACCATGTCTATCGCAGCAATGCTGGCGCGAATAACTTTATTAAGCAAACTTCTGCGGCTTTAACGACAAATAGTTACACTGACTCGTCACTTCCAGCAAGTACCGCATATGACTATTATGTCACTGCGATCGATACCAGTTTCAATGAATCTTCTGCTAGCTTAGTCGCTTCAGCGGTCACTAATTCAGGCGGCGGTAGCGGCGCTAATGAAGCTTGGATCAACGAATTCCATTACGATAACAGTAGCACCGACACAAATGAGTTTGTTGAAATTGCTGGAAGCTCCGGCATTAATTTATCCGGATGGAGTGTAATCGGATACAATGGTAATGGTGGTTCTAGCTACAAAACCGTTAGTCTCTCAGGCGTAATTCCTAATCAATCTAACGGTTTTGGCACTTTAAGTTTTGCGTTCTCGGGTATGCAAAATGGTTCTCCTGATGGTCTCGCTTTAGTCGATAACGCTGGAAACGTTGTCCAGTTTATTAGCTATGAAGGTACTCTGACCGCGACCAACGGCCCAGCTTCAGGTATGACTTCAGTCAATATTGGCGTCTCTGAAACAACTTCAACCCCCGTTGGTTATTCATTACAACTCGCTGGAACCGGTAGCAAGTACGCTGATTTTACGTGGCAAGCTCCATCCACCAATACTTCAGCCAGTATTAACAGTGGCCAAAGCTTCACGGGTGGTGGCTCTTCCCCTTCAATACCAGTAGCGAGTTTTACTTATTCATGCAATGATTTAAGTTGTAATTTTGATGGGTCAACCAGCAGCGTAACCGGTTCTTCAATCACTACTTATCATTGGAGTTTTGGAGACAGTAATATCGCCAATGGCGTAACAACCAATCATGCGTTCAGTGTCGCCGGTACCTACTCTGTTTCATTAGAGGTTACATCAGCAGAGGGTACGACTGATTTGGTCACTCAACTGGTTACGGTTACGGCACCGACTAGTGCCCCAACCTACTACCAAGACATAGCCTCAATCGCGCTACCTGATCGAACAACAGTGTATCGGGATATCGATGTGCAAATCAGTTCAACACAATCAACAGCTTCGGTATCAGTCGACATCAGTCATAGCTATCGGGGTGATATTAGTTTGCGACTTTATGCACCTGATGGAACCTACTACAATCTAAAATCGAAAAATGGCCGAGATGGTGGCCAAGACATCAAAGAAACCTACTCAGTTCAACTATCAGGCAACACTGTTGGCGTTTGGACGTTACGCGTAAGAGACCACTACAACGGTGACAGCGGAACCCTTAACAGTTGGTCGATGCAATTTTAGATTAGTTGCTAGTTTTTGTTTTAGTTAGAGCGATGAAGAGCCTCCTAATCGAGGCTCTTTTTCCATTGAATCGTATGGAAGTATTCGTGCTGTAAATTTCCTAGATAAAGCGTGCCATCTTTTTCGATTACGCTGGTTAACTTAGAAACTTTTCCGGACGGATCTTGAAGGTCAAATAAAACGTTACCATCTTCATCGATCGCAATCAGATGCCCATAAAGAATCGGTTTGGGTTGAAATAATTTTGGTAACCGATAAACAAATTTTCTTAGAAATGGCGAGCCGGCGAGCGCATCAACAATCTTATTACGTGGCGCATGTAACGCTACCCAAAACCGCCCGTCTTCGCCGACGGAAATATTATCCGGAAACGCTGGTAGATTATCTAATATAACTTCCAGCTCTCCCCGCCTCTTTCCCTTTAACCAAAATTTGGATATCCGGTAACGACTGGTTTCGGTAAATAATATAAATCTTTGGTCTGGACTAACGACGACACCATTGGCGAAATAAAGGTTATCGATTAACGTCTTAGTGTTACCCGTTTTTGGATCATATTCTAAAATTCGGCCGTCTCCACCTTGCTCCAATAAATCAAGTATTGTCGCATCGTGAATGCCAAAGTTTTTCGCGCTAAATTTACTTGACGCATCAGAAAAATAAATCTTACCATTCTCAGCAATATCAACGTCATCGGTAAAGCCAAATACCACCC
Organism: Aliikangiella marina; assembly: GCF_007004765.1. Taxonomy (GTDB): domain Bacteria; phylum Pseudomonadota; class Gammaproteobacteria; order Enterobacterales; family Kangiellaceae; genus Aliikangiella; species Aliikangiella marina. Next base: position 1,057,435 of record NZ_VIKR01000001.1, on the reverse strand, counting down.
CATCTGCCGACTGACTGAGCAACTTAATATTTCTTTCAGGGGAAATCGATAAAAGACCTCGATGTGCATCCGCTACAATCAGCGAGCCGTCCGATGCAATATCAATTCCAAGTGGTCGACCATTCGTGCTAATCCAGCTCTCTACTCGGTTGCTTCCCGCTTCGATTCTCAAGATATCGCCAGTATCACTAGAGAGATAAACATTCCCTTGATTATCGATCGCGATATCTTCAGGACCACGGAAACTACCGATTGAAAAAGGCTTTGCGAGTGCTAACCGCTGATTGTGTTGAAAGTGCCCGGTATAACCGCCGTTTTTTAATGGTTGCCAGACTTGGGGTTGTAGCGGCGTTGGCCAAAAAAGCAAGTAGATAAGAAAAGTAACAATAACCAAGGTTAATAGCGCTAGTATCGTTTTTATTGATTTTGACATATAAGATTTAACCCACTAAATAACGGTCTACTAATCAAACTATCAAGCACTAAAAACCAACTCACAAAACTTGATAATGACTTCGTCCAAATTTAACTGGATAATACCGCATCATTTAGAAAAACAAAAAGCCGATGAGAAAACTTCATAAATATCTTGGCATCACATTGCTCCTGCCTTTTATAGGTTGGGTGATTACGGGTCTATTTTTCTTTATTAAACCTGGTTATCAGGCGGCCTATGAGAGCCTATCAGTCCGAACTTATCCACTAGTCGCGACGATTAGCTATACGCCTCAAAAAAATTGGCAACAAATCAAAGTCATCAAAACGATATTAGGCAAACATTTATTAATTAAAGAGGACATGGGCTGGGTACAGCTCGATCCGAGCAGCTATGAGCGATTGGCGTCGCCAACGAAACAAGCGATAAAAAAACTGATCGATGACGCAACTCAAATGAACAGCGAGCGTTACGGTAATACGGTGTCAATAGAAGCACTGGAAAATGGTCGCTTTCTTGTCACTACAGACAAGCAAATAAAAATTACATTGGATTGGAACTCATTGTCCTTAAGACAAATCGGCCCAGATACTGAGTTTATCGATCAAATGTATAAAATACACTATTTACAATGGACCGGAAATAAAACCCTCGACAAGTATCTTGGAGTAATCGGCCTCGCTGCCGTGCTAATTCTGTCGCTACTCGGCTTAAAAATGTCATTGAGAAAACCACTTCGACGAAATTAGTCTAGCGATTAGTTAAAAACACGCTGTAACAACTTGGTTACTCTTGCGCCGGGGTCACGTCGAATCTTTGCTTCTTCCTCTGCTACCATTTTGAATAGGCCATCTAGTGTTTTTTGAGTAACATAAGCTTCTAAATTAATCTTCGGCTTTTTGACAAATGGAATAGCGTTATAGGCCGACATGACTTTGCGATAATCAGAATATACCCCGACTTTTCGCATCGAGTTTTCAACGATTGGCGTTACTCGTCCTCTTAGCTGCTGCTCTGCATCTCGTCGAAAATACTGGGTAGCGGCATCATCCGGACCGTTAAGAATTGACCAAGCATCTTGCAGAGACATCCGACTAATACTCTCAATAAAGACATCTTTGGTCGCACCAGAAGCGTTTTCAGCAGCACGGTTCATTTGTACTTCAAAGTCGTTAACATATCGGCTTAGCCCCAATCTATTGAGTGCATCAGCAACTTTTTGTAGCTCTTGTGGGATTTCGATTCTGATCAATGCGTTACGGTTAAAGCCATCCTTGCGACTTGTTTTAACCGTTGAATTGGCTGTGCCAATTTCTAGAGCTTGCTTCAAACCGGCAATCACCGTCTTTTCATCAAGTGGCAATTGCGCCTGAGAAATTGAGTCATTAATGTGTTTAATATCAATGGTATTACATCCACCTGCAAAGACTAAAATCGGTATAAATAGTACTTTTTTAAAGCAACTAAATGTGAACCAATAACAATTAATCAAACTCTTCATATCGATACCTTCCATTTGTGCTTACTTTTGTCGCTATTACATTCCCCTAAAATGCTCTACCCCTCAAAATACGGCCATTCGTAAAATACGACTGACCAATGAGCATGACTAGCACATTTTAAATCGTTCATGCATTAGTTTTTTCTAATGTATTTTTCCGCGTATTTTTAATATTTTTGCTTTTTTTTCAATATTTTATCATATGTCAAAATTTAGACACCGGCATTAAAAACCCTACTAACATCTTGTTTTGAGATGCATATTTTGAACGATGGTAGAAATACTTGAAATACAGGTCCAACCTTTAGTGAATAGTACCATTGACAAAAAATGACCAATCCGTAAACTGCGCGCTTTTTTCAAGCCACCAAACAGAATTTGGAGTAGTTATGCGTAAGTTAAACCCCATTGCTCTTGCGGTATCTGTTTGTCTCGCAACAAGCGGCCAGTCAGTTTTAGCTGCGGAAGCGAGCCAAGATAACCAAAAGATCATTATTACTGGTTCGCATATTAAGCGAATTGAAAACGAGTCTTCTTCTCCCTTAACTATCATCAACAGAGAAGACATCGATCGCTCTGGAGCAACAACTTTATCAGGTTTGCTTGAAACTACCGTCTTAAACAATGGTGGCGCACTCAATAATCAGCAAACGAGCGGTTTTACACCCGGGGCTGCAAGCTATAACCTCCGAGGATTGCGCTCTGATCGTACGTTGGTCCTTATTGATGGTCGTCGTTTAGCCAGTTATCCTTTCGGGCAAAACGGCAGCGTCGCTTTTGTTGACCTAAACACAATTCCTCTTGCAGAGGTTGAAAGTGTTGAAATCTTAAAAGACGGCGCGTCTGCAGTATATGGTTCTGATGCTATTGCCGGTGTTGTCAATGTTATTACAAAACGCACTTTCATTGGCAATGAGCTTAAAGTAAATACTGTTCAAACTGATTCGAATTACCAAAGCAACAGCGTTTCTCTGTTAAGTGGCTTCTCAGATAATGACAATGATTTAGTATTTGTTGCTGAGTTCCAAAAGTATGATTCGCTTCTCGGTGGTGATATTGACGAAGCGAGTTCGCTTAATTTATCTGAAACCAGCCTCTTTAGTTCCCCTGGAACGTTTATCACTCTGGATGGAATGGGTAACTTGATATCTACTCCTGCGGGCGAATGTGCGCGAGTTGAAGACGCAGCCGATATTTTTGTTAGCGTCACAGGCGATTTTTGTGTCAATGACTGGGCAGCACAAAGACAACTCATTCCTGAAAATGAACGTATGTCTCTGTCGTTAAAATGGTCTCGATACTTCGGTGAAAATTCACTTTACACCGGCTTAAGTTTAAGCCAAATCGATACAACTTCTGATGTACCATTCGGCTTTTTAGGCTCAGATTTTTTCATCTCAGCGACTAATCCATTTAATCCATTAGGCGAAAACATGTTGTTTTACCGTGGATTTAATGAGATTGGATTACAATCTATTGAAACAGAAGCAAAAAACACTAATTTTGTTGTCGGTTTTGAAGGTCTGATCAATGAGATGGATTTTGATATCAAATTAAGCCACAGCTTAACCAATGTGGATGAAGTATATGCTGATGGTTGGATTTTAAGAGATGACGCAATTAACTTTTTTGATGCTATCGAGAATGAGCAGGTTAATCCATTTCAACCTTTGACTAATGCTCAAATTGCCGATCTTACCAGCAGTTTCAACCACAAAGGTAAAAGTTACCAAACGGCACTTGCCGCTAAACTCTCTGGCGAATTAACTGAGGTTGAAGCCGGTGCCGTACTCTTCGCGACTGGTATTGAGTTTAGAAAAGAATTTATACGAGACACGTCAGATGCTGCAATTATCAACGGCGATGTCGTCGGTTTAGGAAGTTCAGCAGCGGAAGGTGATAGAGAAGTTACTGCGTTGTTCGGAGAATTTATCATTCCGGCAAGTGACACAGTCGAGTTTAACTTAGCGTTGCGTTATGACGACTACAGTGACTTTGGCTCAAGTGTTAATCCAAAAGCATCACTAAGCTACAAACCAAGCGAATCGACTTTAATTCGTGCTTCTTATGGTACTGGATTCCGTGCGCCTAACTTATTTGAGCTTTACACGGATGAAGTTTCAGGTAGTGTCGGTAGCGTGCCCTTTATTCAACAAGCGAATGCTGAGTTAGATGCAGAGACATCAGAAAGTTTCAACATTGGTTTTGTTTTCGACGTTGACGAAAGACTAATGGCATCATTTGATTTCTGGCAAATTGAAGTCGAAGATATGATCACCAATCTTGGCGTCAACACAATATTAACTGCGGTTGACGAAAACGATGAACTTATCTACGGTGACTTAATTATTTTAAACCCGGACGATACGATTGATTTTGTTATTGATCCATTTCTCAACCTTGAGAGTCAAACTGCACAAGGTATGGACTTCACTGCTCGATTTGGGTTCACTGACAACTTAGAGTTAAAAGTTAATGTCTCTCATTTAAACAAATTAGAGCGAGTTAACGCAGCGCTTGGTGAAACCATCGACTTCGAAGGTGAATACCTGTTCCCGAAAAATCGTTTCTCGACGGTACTGACTTGGAAAAAAGGTGACGTCACTCATTATCTTTCTTCATATTATGTAGAAGCACACGGTGATGAAAACTTTGCGCTAGGAACCTATAGTAAAGTTGACTATCAGCTTAACTATGAGCACGGTGACCATCGCTTAAGTTTTATGTTAGGCAACCTTCTTGATGAGGAAGCGCCAACCAATCGATTGGGTGCATGGCCTTACTATGATCAAAGAATGTACTCGCCGCTTGGCAGAACCACTTCATTAACCTGGACTTACAATTTCTAATTGTAGTCAGCAAAATGAAATTTAAAAAGCAGAGACACTATCAGTCTCTGCTTTTTTTTGCTTATTCTTTTATTGCTTATTCTTTTTATGCCGCTTTAACGGGTTATTTTTTCGCTAGTACTGGTACTCTATTTCAAACCGCGTAACGACTATTTAAAAGTTCATGATATTAATCGATAGCTGAAGAACTGTCGCTACAGAGACCCACATCAAATAAGGTATTTGAGCAACAGCAACGTACCGATTATGTTTCCATATCGCTAGAATCATCCAAACAATTGTCCCCCAAATCACTAGAATATCGATAGATGCCAAGGTAAGATTGCGCAAGCCAAACTGGATAGGCGTAAATATTACGTTAGCGACTAAGTTTATCGCAAAAGGAATCGCCACTTTTTTAGGAAACTTACCGCGAAATGCTTGAATAAATACGTAGGCAAAAGAGACTATTATTATTGGATAGAGTATCGACCACATCGTCCCAATAAATGACGGATCAGGTGTCCAGCTTGGCTTTTCCAATGTGTTATACCAATCCATAAAACTCACAACCATTTCTCCATTACTAATTCAGTTATTAAAATATTTAGCAGCATATCTGCAAGCTTATTTCTCTACCGTTGCTTTCGGTTAGTGCTTTCAATCAGTGCTTTCTACTATTCATTTCGATTGTTTGATTGATATTTACGCCACTAAAGAGTGAACAGATCAGCATTTAACTTACAGTCTATCGAAGTGATCGACGTCACAAAGACCGTTTTTCTTATTGGGTTATTGCCGACTACAGTTCTCCATAGCAACACGCTAAAAATTCAACAAGTTGATAATCTCTTATTGCAATATAAAGTTGATAAACTCATTCATTTTACAGATAGTCTGTCCTGGCATCTGAAATTGGTGAAGAAAAAATGGACCCTTCACCTTCTCCTCAATGCACTTCAATATAGGAGAGAATATCATGTTTTATTTTATTTCCAGGAAGAAAAAACGTAAGCTTTTAGGTGAACAAAATATCGCAGGTGAAAACAACCTTGTACAAAACAATGGTTCTGATTTAACCTCCGTTGTCTTCAATATACAAGGTAACCATAATACAATCATCATCCATGAAGGCGTAAAATTCAATCAGGTCTCATTTAATATTTTTGGCGATTTTAACCAAGTTATTGTCAGTCAAAACTGTCAATTCAACGGTCCGTCAGAAATTTGGATGCAAGATGACAATTGTTTCATTTCTATCGGCGAACACTCAACTTTTGAAGGCGTCCTACTCTCAGCAACTGAGTCAGGCTCTAAACTCATGATTGGTAATGATTGCATGTTTTCCTATGACGTTGATGTAAGAACGGGAGACTCTCATGCAATAATATCAAGAGACAGCGGCAGACGTATAAACTATGCAAAGGACATTACCTTTGGAGAGCATGTTTGGGTTGCCTCTCACTGCGTATTTTTAAAAGGCAGTGTTATCCCAAGCGGATCAGTTGTTGCTAACAGTTCTCTAGTCAATAAAGCATTCGACCAAGAAAATGTTATTTTGGCCGGCCGGCCAGCTGAAATCGTTAAATCCAATATTGAATGGCACCGAGAACGAAATTTAACCGGCAGTGAGGAAAACGATCGACTTGACACTTTAACTTTTGACAATGTTAAGCCGATATCAGCCAAGTCAGCATAGAATTGATAAGTTTAAGCAATTATTCGTCATAAAACCAAGCGAGAGTCTTGTTTTCTTTAGTTACGCTGAATTTGATTTAGCTATTTTCTTATAGCTGCTTTTTAGCTTCGTTTTTTTGATTAGTTTTTGATACCATTATTCAGCATAAATGTTATGCTTGCTTTAGATAATTTCCACAGCTTATCTTAGCAAATGTGATTTGGTCACAAGCGATTCCCTCTCTTATTGATTAGGTCGATATATCATTAATACTGATTATTGTGCTATTTAAAGTCAGATAAAAACACCATGAAAATAATTCTTGAGTACTCGTCAATGAAAAAAACATTATCCCTCATTCTTCTTACATTTATTTTTTCTTCCACCGTTTGTTTTGCGAAAGGACCTGCACTATGGAAGATATCAGATGAAAATAGCGAAGTTTGGCTTTTTGGAACAATCCACATTCTTAAACCTGAAACGCTATGGCAAACCGATAAAATTAAGCATGCATTTGAGCAAGCTGATACGGTTTATCTAGAAGCGCCAACGGAAGAAATCACCCAAGAAGAGATGTTTAAAGTGATGCTTCCGTATATTCAAAACCCAAATGGCGTGATGCTATCGTCGCTGATTAGCAAAGAGGCCTACGAGGATCTCAAGGTCGCAGTCGAAGGTCTTGGAATGCCCTCCTCTGCACTAGCTAGCCTTGAACCAATGCGTCCCTGGTTTGTTGCGGTCAACCTTTCAGTTCAGCACCTCGTTGCTAATGGTTATGATCCAGAATCCGGTGTTGATGGTATTTTGTACACTCAAGCCAAGCAGTCTGGCAAAACGCTCAGATATTTTGAGACGATCGAACAACAAATTCGTTTTTTTGGCACTATGTCAGCCAACGAAGAAGTTGCAATGTTTGAAGCAGGAATTCCTGATTTACTTGAAAATCAAAGTATGCTCGACGAAATTATCAAAAACTGGCAGCGCGGTGATGTTGAAGCCGTGGCGAAAACATTAAATGAAGAAATGGATAAAACCCCCACCCTCAAAGAGCGACTATTAGTTAATCGCAATCAAGATTGGGCTAAACAAATAGCTAAGATAATGAAAGGTTCAGGAAAAACATTTATTGCTGTTGGGTCTGGCCATCTAGCCGGCGAAGGCTCACTACAAGCTTTTTTGACTGCTAAGGGTTTTGAAATCAAACGGCTATAACGACTGACAGCCTTACTAAGCGCTAAGCGATAAAAACAACGATTGTATTTGATTAAAAAACGAACAGAAAGTATCCACTATGAATGATAAACGCTTACGAGCTGGCAATACGATGAGTTTGCCTGAAAGAGGGTCTAGATTATAGATACCAACCTGAGCTGAGTTGGTGTTAAAATTAGCGCCGTACTAGCAACCAATCGATTTAAGAAAATACTAAGAGAGAAGCTACAATGGGTCGCGCTTATCAAAACCGAAAAGAATCAATGGCTAAAACCTCTGATGCGAATGCTAAGGTTTACAGTAAATTCAGTCGTGAAATCTATGTTACTGCCAAATCTGGCGGCAGTGATCCCGACGGTAACTTAGCACTTCGCTCATTACTTGAGCGAGCCAAGCGCAACCAAGTTCCGGCACATGTCATTGATAAGGCTCTTAAAAAGGCCGAGGGCGGCGGCGGCGAAGATTTTTCGGTTGCTCGATACGAGGGCTTTGGGCCAGGGAATTGTATGGTCATTGTAGATTGCTTAACAGACAATCCGAATCGAACTTTTGGCGATGTCCGGGTATGTTTTACCAAAACAAAAGCCAAAATCGGTACCCAAGGTAGTGTCAGTCACATGTTTGACCACAGTGCCATTTTCGTCTTCCCTGGAAGTGACGAAGAAGCCGCTTTGGATGCATTAATGATGGCTGATGTTGATGTCACCGATATCGAATGTGAAAACGATAAAATTACTGTGTTTGCACCGCAAAACGAGTACTTTAAAGCGAAACAAACGCTAACCGACGCTTTTGATGGAATAGAGTTTGAAGTTGATGAAATTCAGTTTGTGCCACAAAACACAGTAGCTATCCCTGAAGCTGACCAAGAAATGTTTGATCGATTTTTAGAGATGTTGAATGACTTAGACGACGTACAAAATGTGTACCACAACGCGGAGTAACATCAAGAGAAAAGCGACTAATTAAAAGTAACTATTACTAGTTCCTTACCTATTTTTAATAGCAAAACCTTTAGTACCAGACGTTAAGCGCCAATTGCTTTCCACTCTGACTAATAAGACACACCTAAATTTAAGTGCTAAGGCACCCTACTTAGCACTTAACCCCCCTCCTTCCTTTACAGTCATCGAATATTTATTCTTAAGATAGCTTGTGGCAGCAACACCTATTTGCCTTACGCCATTATTTCTTTAGCTGCTTGTAAGTTCTATTTTTAGTTTATGTTATTACAGTCTGTTTATGAAGCTATAGTTTTGGCGCATATTTTAATCGATAAATACATTCTCAAATGTTAAACATAATTTCTTACAAACAACCACCAACTTAATTTACATTCCATCGTCATACTATTTTAAGGACTTAATGAATAAGCTAAAAATCCTCTCAGCTACGGGTCTGGTGATAAACAACTCTAGGGAGACGCTCAATGTCGGACAACGCCATAAATGAGAATAAGCCGGTCGTGGCGGTTAACAATGATTTTGAGAAAAAAATCAAAAAAGAAGGGTTAATCTTTAAGCTTTTCTCATTTCTGTCCTTAACTGATTACGAAGTCCTGAGGGAATGTGGAAAATATGACCGCACCTTAGTTTACGCAATGGTGTTTCGACAAATCGTTACCTTTGCGTTTACCTGTATGTTATTCACTTATGGTGTCTCTTTATTCTTGCAGTTTAAAACTGCGGTTGTTATCGGCGTTATTTTTTCGCTTACCTTGTTTTTCCTAGACCAAGCGATTATTGGTTCTGACTGGGCTTTAAAAAATCCGTTTAAGGGAGGTCTTTCATTTCGCGGTTTCATTGGGTTAATTCCACGAATTATCTACTCGTTAATTATTGCTGTGGGCCTGGCAACATTGGCTGAGATTAGCCTACAAGCAAATGCAATAGATGAACAGATTCAGAAAGAGTCAAATATAAAAAATCAAGAGTATTTTTCTCGATTAGATCAATATGAACAGGAATTAGAAACAAGTATCAGTGTCGACCGTAAAAAAGTCGAGGATATTCAGACTGAAATCCAACGTTTGAGTGATCAAAACAATCGTTATGAATTGGCAGCAAGCTCAAACGATGCAGACACACTCAACAACACACTTGCGGTCAAACAAAAAAAGTCCGAAGCATTGCAAACCTCGCAACAAGCACTTTACACAGAGATTGCTTATATCAATAATCGTTTAGCTAAAGCCCGTGAAGACTATAACTATTGGTTTAACGAAGCCTTACTCGAACGCACTGGGCAGGATGGTCGACCACCAACAGAGGGTCCAAAGTATCGCCGCGCGGTTGCGACTTATACGGATCTCAGTCAGCAAATTGAACAACTCGAAGCTAGCCTAGTTAATACTCAGGAAAAACTAAAATCATTAGAGCCAGATATTAACCTTGCGCTAGATGATCTTAATCAGGTTCAGAAAAGCATCAATGACTTTCAAATGACTGAGGCAAACTACGAACACAACAAAGAAACTATCGTACGACTTGAAGATAGTCTATTAACCGCTCGAACTATGCTTAATCGAGCTATTGAAGAAAAGCAGCAAAAAATGGATGTTTATCGCGAAAAACTAGAGAAAGATGGCCTCTTCTATGAAGTCAAAACGGGGATGTTACGACGTTACTTGGCACTTAAAAATATCCACAAAGATCCAGAAATCGGTGAAGCGGCATTGATGTTTAGCTGGCTACTTAAAATCTTTTTTATTGCCATTGAACTTATGCCGGTAATTATCAAGTTATTTTTCTCTCCTTTTAGTTTTTACTCTTTACGAATGTATCGAAAAATGCAAGTCGCCTTACTCGAGGAAGCCGATAAACTTGAATCTGCGAAAGAAACATTCCAAAGAGAACAACCTTACTCCATCAAAGATACCGGATAACAAGACGAGTTTTTTATTAAGATTTTCGCAATAGCTTTAGCCTAGCGATGACAAATGAGACGTAGCATTTAACGTGTTGCTAATGTGTCGCTTCGCTAGACTAGATTAAACGGTCGAAACTGTACCAAGCGGTAAAAACCAATGTCATCTGTTGCTATTTATTAAACCCTTTACTCGGTCATCAAATTAACAAGGTTAGCCTTTTTTCGCAATGTATCAATAATCTTTGCATCTACCCAAAAGACATCAACGTTTTGGTTTTTCTCATCTCTTCCGCGGTTAAATAAAATATATTTACCATCAGGAGTAACGCTAGCATAAGCTTCCCAATATTGTGAGTTTACAGCCGACCCCATATTAATTGCCTGCCCCCAAGATCCATCCTTTTGTTTAAAGCTAATGTATAAGTCCGAGTCACCAAAACCCGCTTTACGTTCACTATCCCAAATTAGGTAACTTTCGTCGGCGGCAATAAAAGGGTGGGCTGTCATTTTGCCCGAATTAACCACATCACCCATTTTGACTGGCTGTTGGCGTTTACCGTCTACTAGCTTTGAAATACGAATAGTGTCTTTGTTTTTATAATCATCAAATACATAGGTGCCCTTAGACGAAGCGGATAAGCGCATGATTCCCCAATCATCACGATCAAACATAGGCCCTAGACTCTTTCGTTCAGACCACCCATCAGCAACACGCTCACGATAGCCTTTCGCCATATACATTCGATTTCCGTCTGTCGAAAACGTTACTTCTCCTCGGCGCAAAAACTCAGTGAACTTTTCCCAGCCACGATCGGTTTGCTTAAACCCAATTACCGTGGGTCGGAAGCCGGTTTTATTGGGTCCCGAGTAAATCCCCCTATCTACCGTAAAGTAAAATTCATTTATACCTGGCGCGAAAACACCTTCCAGCTCCCAGCCCTCTTTTGAAATTACACCAGGCGCAAAAGGCTCAGCCTTTAAACCTGGCGTTTTTTGCCCCATCAACGGTCCTTTCAACAGTGGAAATTCCTGTTGTGTATGCACGGGTAGACTAGTGATGGCAAACGCAAAGACGAATAAAAAAGTGCAAACTTTCATTGCTTATCCCCTTTATTTTGTTGTGACGATAACCACTTAATACTTTTAACGCCCATTATCGGAAATGAATCGCTGTGACCGGAAGCATCAATCACTTGGAAGTTTAGTGAAGCAATGCTGGGGTAATTCTTATTTTTTAAATCATTTAAGAATTGATCAATATGAGGGATGAGTTCTTCTTCTAGTTGTCCGTAGGTCACATAAAGATTTAACGCTAACTTTTGGTTTTTAAGTTCTTCGGCTTCAAGTGAGAATAAATAAGGTCCAAACTCCCAGATACTCGGGCTACCAAGAATATAATTCTTAAACAAACCGGGTTGAGTCATCAACGCATAGGTACCAAATAATCCGCCTAGAGAAAACCCAAAATAGGTCCGTTCGTCAGTGAGAGTTCGATAATTGTGTTCGACAAATCGAAAAACGTCATTTCGAATAAACGCTAAGTGCTTATTGGCTCCGCCAAATTGGTATTTAGCCTGCCTGTCAGCTTTGTTTGACGGTTTAATCGAATAATCACGAAATCGGCTTACATACTCGCCAACTTCCTTCTTTAAGCTAGGATCAATATCTTTTTGCCAGGAAACCCCAACGAGGATAACCTCTTCAAACATAAAAAATGTCGCAGAGGACAAGATCTCCATATGAAATTTCGCATCAGTCATATAAATGACTGGATACTGCTTTTCCGGCTTATCAGCATAACCTTTAGGCAGCTTGATATAAAGTTCGTATTGTCGATCTGAATGTGTGTCCTTAATCGGAATAACTTGGGTATTGGCTATTTCAAACTTCGGATAATTGACTGGCTTTTGTTCGAGTGCGTGAAGGGTCACTGAAATAAATCCGAGCAATAAACTTAATGTAACGCGCAATTTCATAACTCTCTCTTAGTGAAGTTTACAAGGAAAATAAATCGAAGCTAAAAATTTACACGACCGATCATCAAAAGGCATGAAGTCCACCTGACGTCTTGCTGAATTCTTACTGACGTTCAATTACCGTATATTTATCAAAAGCTTATAATTAGTTACAATCAACACTGATGCAAACTAAAAATGACTCGTTTAGACTCAGTAAAGCACTAAAACATTAAAAGAAATTAGAGGCAGTATGTCAGTCCAGTATTGGATAGGTGGATTTTTTATCGACTTATCCCGCAACCAAATTACTCAAAACGACCAATCACAGACCTTAGCCCCCAAGGCCTTGGCAGTACTGACTCACTTAGCAGAAAATCAAGGTAAAGTCGTCAGTCAAGATGCGTTACTCGACAAAGTTTGGCAAGATACGACCGTTTCACCGAATACGCTTCAAAAAAGCATCGCCCAATTACGCAAAGCCCTGGGTGATAGCGGCAATGTGTATATCAAAACTCATGCCAAACAAGGCTACAGTTTAGAGTGTGACGTCCGCTGGGACAGTAAAAATGGGGCCATTCAATCATACGACGATACACGTATTACCGAGCCTGCGTCGGCTCAATCCAAAGCGCGAAACCAACAAAGTATTCCTTATCAGACACTCGATACAACTAAATCAAGACACTTTAGGTTGGCAATTGCTGTTATCTTTTCAGCAATTGTCGCTTTAGGACTATTGAGCTACCACTATCAAAATTCTGAGGGCGTAGCTAAATTGAACTTTAACCAATTAAGCCTATTAACAGCCACTGATGACAAGGAGTTTGACGCCACTTATTCGCCCGACGGCCAATATATTGTTTTTCACCGTTATTTAGACAAACAATGCGTCAATAAAATCTGGGCTAAACATATTGAAAGCCAACAAGAAATATTACTCACTGAAAATTGGGGGGCTTATGGAAAACACAGCTTTTCCCCTGACGGCAGTCAACTGGTTTTTCTAGCGACAGGCCCTTGTGCCCCCCCCCAACAACCAACCGGTTTACCAACAAGTTAGCCAAAAAGATTGTTATGATTTGGTTAGTTTAAACTTTCATAAAGCGCTCACAACACCACAACAACCAAAAATAATTTTAAGCTGTAAAAACTCGAATGTTAAAAAGCCGATATGGTTAAACGATGGCGACATTGCACTTATGCAAAGTTACGCAGACAAATGGAAGATTATTCGTTACTCCCCTGAGCGCGATCAAAGCGCTGAACTCTACAAGCCAGGCGCGGGAAATATCATCGACTACGTTTATTCTCGATCGGACGACATTTTTGCAGTGTCCAGATTCCATAGTGACGGAAAACAATACATTGAATTAGTAGAGCCTAGCGGTAAACTGATGTCCAGTCACCCCATTCAGCGTCCCGAGGAAATCGCGGAATACCGACCACTTTATCCAAACTTCGATCCACTTAATCGACAGCTTGTATTTAGCACCGGGAGACAGTTGTTCAGCTTGTCGTATCAAGGCAAGGTGGCAAAAATCGATTTACCTTTTAGTGATCGGATGGCACTTCCAGAATTTCATCCCAATGGTAAAAGGATGTTAATGATAAAAGGTCCTTATGATAGTGATATTGTCAAAGTACCACGAGAATCAGAAACTCAAACGACGCCTCAAGAAATCGAAAATTATTCAAGCTTTGAGCGAACAAACTTGGGTGAAGACTACTCGCTCTTTCAGCCCGGGGGTAATTTAATCGCATTTTGGTCAGAACGCTCTGGTGAACAGCAAGTTTGGGTTAGTAACGGAACAAACTCGAAAAAACTGACCAACTTCCCGATGGATACCTACATCAATGGGATTGATTGGTCAGCCGATGGTGAAAGTGTCTTAGTTAATGGGAATGGCATACTTCATCGAGTAACACTCGATTCGCGTCAAGAAGTCTACTCTCTGATGCACCCGGTTATTTTTCTCTATCAGTGGGATAGTCGCAACGACACAGCCTTACTATTATTACGGATCAATGGCCAGCCAAAGGCGGTGGAGTATAATTTGCTGAATAATAGTTACCGTGAACTCAGTGACACCCCCGTATTATGGGCTCAAAAAAGCGATAGCGGAGAAGTTATTGTTAAAGACTATTTTGGACAATATTGGCGTCCGGGGGCGGTAGAACCAAAACGAATAGAGGCGTTAGCGAACCAGACCAGCAAATCAAAGTCGTTTTTAATCGTCGGCGACGTTATCTATTCAGTGAACAAAAAAAGCCAAATATGGGCCTATGACTTGCTACAAAACAAATTTAATATTCTTGCGCAACTCAACTCAAATGTCGATTCATTAAACGATGTTAACGATAAGGAATATCTGATTACAATCCAGGCCGCAGCAAAAAAAGAGGTTGTCGAATTGAGCGTTGCGCAATAGAAACTATGTAATAGTCGCTTTAAATGTGACAGCAAGATTGACTTTAAAAATCTATTGTAAAACTGCCATATACTCAAATGGCACTTCAGTTTTGGTATTTAGCTTAGTGCTGATCGCATCTTCTATTCTAATTTTAAACCCATACTGGTTAACATCAAAAACCACTGGATAACCATAAATCAACTCAGACTTAGTGGTCACAAATACCCTCGGCACAGTATCAAATTGCGTATTGAAAGTGACTTGAGTCCAATCTTTTAGTTTATTAGTTACACTTTCACCAGTTTCAATGGTTGGAATATTTTTAAAACGGCTTTCTAGAATAGCGAGTTTATTGCTAAGAGAAGCTATGTTCGATTTTACGGTTTCGATTTCCCCTGAATTTTCAGTACTCGTTTCATCACCAAAACCAAATTCCCAACTAAATGCTTTAAAAGGCGTTCCAGTTACCAGACTTACTCCCATAAACATCACTAAGGCGAAAAGTGCAAACGCAATAACCCATTGTGGCAATGCACTGAGCCAATGATTGCTTACTACTGTTTTGTTTGAATGGTCATTCGACATATTAATCCCCTACTTCAATTTATTTTTATAAAGTTGGCTGCATTTCAACCACCAAAGTCAACATGCGTTACCCTTGGATTGTTTTTTTTAAAATCTTGTGGTGTCGTTGTTGTTTTTAAGTAACAACGCTAATTAGATGCGCCAATTACTACAGCGCATCAATAATCATAAACTATCTATTTTTTCTTTAAATTTTTGACCTATAGTCTCAAAACCTTTATCGGTGGGGTGTATCTCATCGTTCCACTGATTGGCTTTGACTAATTTCCGTGTATCGATAACATGGAAATTATCCTCCGCATCAGCTAATGCTAAAAGCCGTTCGGCCATTTGGTCAATCAAATAGTCGATCGCTTTGAAATGATGAGCCGCAGGTATAATGCCACTCGTAAATGGTGCTATCCACGGACCAACTTCGATTAACCCCAAAACCTTAGCGCCTTTTTTTATCCTCGGATAAGCATAGGTATGAGAAATGATTTGAATTTTTTTATTTTTTGAAAACTTTCTAACATAAGCGAGCATATTTCTGTAGCTCATGATAATCGTATCAAGCCTTAAATTAAGTAGTTCTTGATTAAAAAAATCTGCTGGCTGTGGCTCAGCTTTATTACTCTTTTTGACGATTAGCTCAAAATCAATCACACCGACAATATCATTGCCGCCGCCAGACACTAAAAAGTAATCAAAATGGATATCACGCAGTAATTGGATGTTTTCTAACTTTTGGTTACCGGCAAACATTTGTGCAATTTCGTCACCGTTACTGGACTTTCTTAAAATAGTGGCGTCTTTTGGTCGATAAAGACTGTTGAGTTGTAAAATAATATTTGAAGCGCCGCCGCCTAAAGGATATGAAAACCAAGAGTCACCTTCCGCTAATATTCTCTTACTCTGCTTGAATTCATTACATTTAACAATAAACTCGCCTTCATTAGCGACTAGTACTTTACGTTTAATCCACTTTAATCGCTCTGAACTAACTGGAACACTCATACGCATCTCCTTGTATTTATCTTATGTTGTGTAAAACGAAAGAAACTTTTACCTGATCTGTTCTTTCACCGCTTCAGTAATATCATGAAAATCTTCGGCAAATATCACACCTGCTTTGTCGACTAACATGGTAATCCCCCGTTCTTTGCAAACCGACTTAATAATCGGCTCAGCTTGCTTGAGTATCTGACGGATTAGATTCGCTCTTTGTTCTGCAAGTTCTCGCTCTAGTCTGAGGTAAGTTTCCTGAAGCTCAGTATATTGCTTTTGTAACTCAGCCTCTCGTTGCTTTTTTATGTTAGGCGGCAACGTAGCCGATTGGTTTTGAAGGTCAGCTATCTTTTGTTGTAATCTTTTTTGTTCTTTATCTAATTCTGCTTGACGTTCCCTGAGGACTTTTTCAAATTGTTTCGTTGCTCTTTTTCCAGCTGGAGTTTCGAGTAGAACTCGGTCTAAATCGAGAAACCCCAACTTTTGTTGTTGCATCGCTTGAGTGTTGAGACTTAGAACTCCCAACATATAAAAAAGTACGATCGCACAAGTCCTTGTTAACATATTACTATCCTTAGATTTATGGCTTGATTATCTTCTTACGAGATATACAGATATCGCGTGATTGGCAACTACCATATTCTATTAGTCGAGTCATGTACACCCCGGGTTAAGATTCACTTTCGTTTGACCTAAATATGAAACTCTACAAATCGACAAAATCATCTCTAAAACTATATGTTTTTTCTTCAAATGCTCATCTAATCTAACTGGTACGATAGTTGTTCTATTTAGATATCGTTTATATGACATTTAACGCAGCGTAAGCATTAATTAGAATTCGCGCACATAAGGACATCTCTAAGTTAGTTTGAGATATCTCAATCATTGAGCAACGTCGTTTCAGTGTTTGTAGTCATTAGAGGTCCATTATGAAAGTTAAAATCACTTCAAAACTTATTGCTATTTTTTGCTATTTGTTTTTTGCCATAATATCAACGAACGGGAATAAATTACTCGCTGCAAGTTGCGAGCTGTATCCAATCACCGTTTCAAATCAACTCGTCTCGAATAGTCTAGATGGTGATATTTTTTCTCAGGTCGCAGTGGGCGTTGGTACGGGAAATTATAGTTGGCTTACTTGGGATGGAAAGAACGATGCCCCCTCGTTAGCCGATAGCCTATTAATACCAGGGAATAGCGATCTTTATATCAACCCCTATGATAGTGGTGACACTGAACTTTCTCCTGGCGATTGGGTTCAAGGTAGACCTGGGGTTAAAAATAGTTCAACGATACGTAGCAATTTAAATGTGCTGCTTAACCGACCAATACAGATTCCGATATGGAGTAATAAATTAGGCCAAGGCAGCCAGTTTAATTACCAGACAATCTCATTTGCAACCATCGAACTTACAGAATATAAGTTAAATGGCAAAGGTTGGATTTCGTTTATTTATCGCGGACCAGCTGAGTGTGATGCCAATAGCCCACCCGTGGCAGAGAACTCGTCGATTGAAGGCATCGAAAACACAGAGATCACTATCGAATTTTTAGCGACCGATGCAGACAATGATGTACTTAGTTATGTAATAGTTACCCCACCTGAAAACGGTGACCTAATCGGTCAAGGTCCTGTTTATACTTATACCCCTTTTACGGATTTTACCGGCTCAGAAATCATCGAGTTTATTGCAAATGATGGTACGAGCGATTCCAATATAGGAACCGTAACCATAACGGTTAGTCCTGAACAGAACGCTCCACCAATCGCATTCAACACCTCATTAGAGACAACCGAGTCAACCAGCTTCACTTTTACGGTTAATGTGACCGACGCCGATAATGATCCATTAGACTACATTGTCGTTTCTGATACTAACAATGGACTACTGGTTGGCAATAGTGACATTGGGACCGGTCCGAATTATACCTATACACCCAATGCAGGATTTTTGGGAACCGACACTTTTCAATTCAAAGCCAACGATGGAAAAACAGACTCAAATATAGCCACTGTTTCGATTATGGTTGTCCCCTTTGCTAACAACCCACCTGTCGCTTTCGATGCTAATCTTGAAACGACTGAGTCAATAGCGTTTGACGTGTTAGTTAATGCTGAAGATGCCGATAATGATCCTTTAACCTATCAGATTATTCAGCCGCCAATGAGCGGAACACTGCTCGGTGATGGTCCTAACTATGTTTACACCCCTAACTCAGGCTTTGTCGGTAGTGATTCATTTAGTTTTATTGTTGATGATGGTCAAGATTCGTCAAATGAGGCAACCGTCACGATACAAGTAAACCCTGCAGCTAACAACCCACCTGTGGCGCAAAACACGGCAGTAGAAACTGATGAATCAACTACCGCGAATATTACCCTGCTTGCGACTGATGCCGATAATGATCCCCTCACTTATCAGATAGTCGACAATGCGCAAAATGGCCTTTTAGAGGGCAATGGCACGGATTACATTTACACACCGAATCCAGGATTCTTCGGCGAAGACAGTTTTACGTTTATTGCGAGTGATGGCATTGATGATTCTGAGTTGGCGACAGTCACTATCTTCGTTCTTGAAGCGGTCAACAGTCCACCGCAAATCGTGCCTGCAGATTATGGGGTTGAGCAATTCTTTGAGATTGAATTTATGGTGGAAGCCTTTGACCCAGACGACGATCCACTTACTTATATTATTGTGCAACAGCCCAGTAACGGCACCATTGAAGGTAACGGCCCAAATTATATTTACCGACCCGATGATTTCTTTACCGGCGAAGACGAAATGCTAATAAAAGTGAATGATGGCACAGTCGACTCTGAAACGGTCGCGATAACTTTCTTCGTATTTGATGGTGGCGAATAGGTCTGGATCACAGCGTTAACGGTGATTACCGACAATTTCAGGTCAGCCTTGTATGACTTTATGTCATCAAGGCTGACTTCATCGTCTTTGTCCGCTCAATACAATGACCAACAATCCCTGCACTTGAACACTGGAAATTATAGCGATATCGACTAAACTTCATTACACCAACTTATGACAATAACCTATAAAACAATCGTTGATTGAGGCCCTACAATATACAGTCGATACACCAACAAACTACGTGCAAGAGTTTTAAAGAATACGCTATTGGCGATTTTAGCTTACGCCATCGCTTCGGTTATCGCTTTCGCAGGTGTGTTTTTTAATTTAAGCTACTACGGCAAAGACGTATTTCTTATCATTTTTTATACCCTGGTCGGTATTAATCTTGTCTTCTTGGTGACTATTCACCTAATGCCAGAAATCACCATTACATTTGCGAAACGAATGTTAATTTTCCAGTTAATTATCTGGTTTGTTGGCTTTTCGATTACACTTTTTTTCATGGCGGATTTAAAGTTCTTACTGTTGATTGCAAGCATTATGGCATTTACGTTTTCGTTAAGTTATTTGAAGTTTAAAATTTCATTGTTGTTCGTTTGTGTCATTTCAGCCACCTATTTCAGCATTTCTTATATCGGCATTAACTATTTTCAGCATCCAGGTACAATCGAATTTGAAGCATTGGTACTCATCAGCTACATACCTGTTTGTATTTTTGTTGCCTATATGGCGGACAGAGAAAATAGTCAGCGAAGACAATTAAAGCACGCCTTCGAAAATATTGAGCGTGTGACTCAAGAACGCGAAAAGATAATGCAGCAATTAAAACAAGTCGCCTCAACTGACGAATTAACAGGATTATTAAATCGTCGAGCAATGAACGCTAAACTTGAAGAGGAAATGAAACGCTTTTATCGCTATCATATCAGTTTTTGTATTCTTCTCTTAGATATCGATTACTTTAAAAAAATTAATGATGAGTATGGACATCAAATTGGTGACCTCGCCTTAATTCACCTCGCCAAAACGATGCAAAGCGCAATACGCGAAACTGACACTTTATCTCGCTGGGGCGGAGAAGAGTTTATGGTACTTCTACCCGCAACACCCATTGAAAGCGCGAGAGTTATCGCTGAACGATTATGCCTTTCTGTTGAACAATCAACTATGGAAATCGATCAGGCCACGATTCGTTGCACCATCAGTGGTGGCCTTAGCAAAATAACCGCCAACCAATCATTAGAACAAGCCATTCAGATTGCCGATACAATGCTCTATCAAGCAAAAGCTCAAGGAAGAAATCAAATCGCAGTAAGTGCGAATACCTAAAAAATACACCTAGTAAAATCGTTCATTTCAAACATGCTCAATTAAAACACTTAATCACTGGCTGTTTGATAAATATCTGATTTAACACTTTCCATCCTATGGAAAACAACGCCTTTCTTAGTGAGATCAAAGTGGTAGCTATCACTCATTAAAAGCAATTCGGCTTTATTGTCAAGGCCATTTTTAAGACTTAACTGATGACGACCTTTGTTAAATTGACTCCATGCCCAGAGCTTTTCTCTTTTCTTTAGGTTAAACTGCCGGCCGTCAACTAGATATTTAGAATCGATGTCGCTATCGAGTATGTGTAATCTTTCAGAGCCAACCAGTAGTTTATTGTCAGAATTTAGCCATAAAGTATCGTCAGGATTTGACGCGTAACTCACGTACTGCCATCCTTCGTTGTTAACAACTACATCATTGGTTTCAAGGTTATAATAATGAACCTGCCAGCCATTAACTGTTTTTATGCTGTATGAAATTGTTTCATTGTCTTTCCAAGAAACCCCACGAATTTCAACCTGAGGAATTTTTAAGACTTTCTTTTTTCCAGTGGTTGTATCGATGACATGAATTTTATTAAAGGTGAGTCCAAAAATATTTTTACCATCATGCGACCAACCCAACTCAAGATAATGTAACCCCGCTTCAAAGTTAGTGAGTTTTTTTCGCCAACTTCCCTCGTAATTAGTCAGCCAAATCTCTTCTTCGCCAGAGCTTAAACTGATATACGCGACCTGATCATCATGATGGGCCAACACCGCCAAGCTGTCATCAACAGAACTATTGGCAATAGCCGTTGACTGTTGGGTTTCAAAGGAATAAAAATAGGCGTTTTGATTCACTTGGACAATTGGAAATAAATAGTCTTGACCGTTGACATGACGCTCTGGCACACGAACCTGTTCACTACCGCTATAAATCACTTGAGCATCTTTACCTTTTAAATCAAAGCTGACTAATTCTGTCGCAGGGTGCTCCCCCATTAGTATTACTCTTTCTCCGGTATGGTCCCATCGCCCACAACAGATAAACGCATCTTGCTTAAACAACAATTCGAGTTCATCAGTTTCTAAATCGAGCGAATAAAAACCTTCCCACTGTTGTTCGTCCGGTGAGGAAATAAGCAAACGGTTTTGCGTAGGATGTACATCAAATTGGCTATTGCCACCCAGGAATAACTCAGGCTGGTTTACCCGCCGCTTTTTGCTAGAACTTAAATTTAATTCAAATAGTTCAAAGGGTGCCCTTCGTTTAGAAGCCTCCGAATAAACAACGCGATTGTCATCGTGAGTGAATGCAATTTTGCCATAGCTGCCAACCGGACAATTATGAATCAACTCGGGCTCACCGAGCGACAGTTGATCAAAATCTCGAATAAAATATCGACAACTCTCTGGCGTCGTCACTAAATAGACAAACTGACTACCATCACTGTTCCAACTAAGCGAGTCGACCCAAACATTAGTGGCTTCTCCATGATTGACTTCAATTGCAGTTTCATCTTCCAGTGACTTTATCCAAAGTCGCATTTTCCGATCACGAACTTCAACATAAGCTAAGTACTTTCCATCAGGTGATATTTGCGGTCGAGACTCTCTCCCTGGGTCCCGGGTCACCGCTTTCACCTGGGTGAAGATCGGTTGTAGGTTGTTACTGGTCGAATTTGATACCAATAAAACACGGCTCACGAATATTACGGTAACTGCCACAAACAGAGATAAAACAATGACGGGAGGCGTGGCGAGTCGTTCTAAAACGCTTTGCTTATGCTCCGGCTGTTGCGTTTGCTGGCGATCATTGCCCATATTTTGTTCAATTGATGAGTTCTGCACACCTGAATGCACAGTAGCACTGCCTGCTATATCGTCTCGGATCTCATAAGCAGTAGCGATAAAACGATAGCCCTTTTTAGGGAAAGTAGCGATAAACCTTGGCGCTTTCGGATCATCATCAAAGTATTTCCTTAACTTAGTGATAACCTTAGTCACGGCATTATCGGTAATGATCCTACCTGCCCAAACGTGTTCTATCAGCTGGTCTCGGCTAATCGTTTTGTTGGGATTTCGGCAAAAATAGGCTAATAACTCGACAACCATTGGTTCAAGTTGCTGTCTACCTCCTTCGTTCAGCAAACTTTGTTGCTTTTCACAGAAAACAAATTGTTCAATCTTCCAGCGCATACTTTTTGCCTAGCTGCATTAACCCTAAATAGATTAGACTCTATCTTATTGATAAATATATTATTTCTTGCTTCAGTCACCAAAAGTCACAACAAATCACCTAAGGCTCACGACTTCTCAAGACGGAATAAATAACCTTTGAGGCTTTCTATCAGCCAATTTAAGGAATGATCGTGTTATTTATCCATTTACACAATAGACTGTCTCATTTTTTGCTTCATATATTAGTAACCTTAGTGTTGTTACTCAATTCATTTAATGAAATATATGCATCAGATACTGAGCAGACCAAAAACATCAATTTCGAGTTACCAAAGACTCTCGTTAAGAGCAGCATTACTGACCAAACTGATGTAGTAAAGCTCTTAGCTTCAAATCAATTCGCCAATGAGCTAAGGTTTCTCGCAAATCAACTCGACGGGATGAAGCTAACTGACATTGCTTTTGACCATAAATTAGGTCTGCGCTCGATATTAGGTCAAAAGGCTCTGTTGCTCACCCTAATCGAAGAAAGTTCATATCCGCTAAATCAGTTTCATTACTCAATCCATGCGCGAGCTTGCATGAGTCAGACATTAGACTGCGATGCTCAACTTTCGAAAATAGCCATCGAATCCTTTGCTAATGCAACCGATGATGAACTGCTTAAAATGGTTAACCCACTAGGTTGGTCTCTTTCTTTAGGGCAAGACTACTTACTTTGGTTGTTTACGCAATATCAAACGCTCGACAAACTTTCACCGCGTCAAGCACTCAACTTGATATCTAATTACCAACTTTACCAAGTGTATGCAAAAGTATTACCACAGACAGTAAGCTTGATTGAACACGAACGGAATAAGCGTTTTGAAGTTCAACCCAACGTTTTAATCAATACACCTGACGGTGCAACAATTTCAGCGATCATAGTCCGTAAGAAAAATGATAACCAGAAACATCCCACAGCGTTTCAATTTACGATTTATGCGGATAAAAAATGGAATACTCTAGAGGCGATGTACGCGGCTTCGCGTGGTTACACCGGTGTAATCGCTTATACAAGAGGGAAAGCCGGTAGCCCAGACGAAATTGTCCCATGGGAGCATGATGGAAAAGATGCCCACTCGGTCATCGACTGGATTACCAAACAGCCATGGAGTGACGGTCGCGTGGCCATGTATGGTGGGAGTTATCTCGGTTTTACCCAGTGGGCGGCTGCAAAATATATGCACCCTGCTTTGAAAACCATCGTGCCTTATGCCGCGGCTCATCCATTTACAGGATTACCAGTCGAAAATAACATCTTCATCACGCCAAACTATCAGTGGTCATTTCATGTCACCAATAATAAAACCATGGATCATTCGGTGTATGAAAATCCTCAATATTGGCAAGATGTATACACTAAGCTATTCAAAAGCGGTCGACCATTTAAAGATATCGACAAAATTGAAGGAACACCCAACCCATGGTTTCAAAAGCTACTCAAGCACCCAAGCTATGATGAGTTCTATCAGGATATGCTGCCTTATGAAGAAGATTTTGCCAAAATCAATATTCCTGTTTTAAGTATCACAGGTTACTTTGACGGGGCTTCAATTTCTGCAATCGACTTCCTTAAACGACATTATCAATATAACCCAAATGCTGAGCATTATTTATTAACGGGTCCCTATACACATGGGACCGCACAAGGCATTCCTCGATCCCATGTTGGGACTTACAAACTCGATCCAGTCGCATTAGAAAAAGATACTAAGCAAATAACATTTGAATGGTTTGATCATGTATTACATGGAAAGCCAAAACCAAAGCTGATTAAAGATAAAATTAATTATCAATTACTCGGTAGTAATACTTGGCAGCACAAACCATCTTACGCCGCTCTCAATAATCAACATGTAGGTTTTTACCTTTCAAGCAATTTAAAGCAGCAAGGTCAATTACGATTGACGAGAGAAATGCCAAAAGAACTCGAGCATTTTGCACTGGAAGTCGACTTAAGCGACCGAGAAACTCAACACAATGTCTACTCATGGCAGTTTATCCATCAAACATTGGATATCCCAAATGGACTCGTGTTTACAACAGATCCATTTCAGTCGGTAACTGAACTCGCTGGTGAAGTCAGTGGATATTTTTCTATTGCAATTAATAAAAGAGACGTTGATATTGGTTTTAAACTCTATGAAGTAAAACCTGATGGAAGCGCGTATCAGTTGACGCGTTACATTAGCCGAGCCAGTTATGCCAAAAATATGAGCAAGCGTGAATTATTAGTACCGGGTGTCAAAACCCAAATCCCGATAATTAATAGTCGCATGATCGGCAAGCAGATTGAAGTCGGAAGCCGGTTAGTATTAATTTTAAACGTTAACAAAAATAGCGGCGCCCAAGTTAATATGGGCACCGGAAAAGATGTTAGCGAAGAATCCATTGCAGATGCCGGTGAACCTTTAGAGATTAAGTGGTTTAGTGATTCCAAAATCAATATTCCCTTGAACGTTCAAAATTAATAATTGTATTTGTAAAGAACAGAGCCAGCGAGAATAAAGATTAACTCTAATGGCTCTTTACCTATTCAACCTGCTAACTCATTAAGTTAATCATGGATTTTGACTAATATCCGGTTCAATTAATGATGGTGGGTTATCTTCTAGGCTTTTAGCATTGGGTATCTGAAGTGTAATTAATGCCCACAATAATAAAAAAAAGCTACCATTAACCATAGCACTACCTAAAACCATGCGCGCATTGACATTATAATAGGATAAGCCAACAAGCTCATGCTCTTCTCCAAACAAACTCATTAATCGCCCCGACTCCCTAGAGATATCATAAAGAATTGTGATATGAAAAATCATAATGGTTAAGACGGCTAACAGTGAAATGTTTCTCACCAAATGAGAGTTCTGCCAATAATTTCTTGCTTTGTCTGAAGTTACTACCCACCCTATGGCGAGCATTAAAAAACCCATTGTCGACCATACATTATTAATGTATGTTTTATGATTATCTTTTAGTGCGTCTATTAGAATTTTGTGACTATCGCTACTGTTCGCCTTCCACTCCATCACTTTTCTTTCGAGCGCATTGCTCTCAAAAAGATAAAGACTCAAGCTAGAAACAGAAACTATTACACCTATGGATAATACCAAAGATATAAGCAACGGTTTAGTTAAATACTTCATTTGGTCGCCTTTTTTTCATCCTATATTTTGGCAAATGATCGCTTATAAATTTTAAAACTATTATTAGTCAAAAGCTCGTACTTATCTCTGCCCGAAAGATTGGCTTACTCGTATCATCTAATTTCGAACGTGTAAAAGTTAAGTAGTATTTCTGTTTATCAGCTTCGCTTTCAAATGGAATACTGACTTTTATTTTCTTTGACTTCTTGCCATCAATTAGCGATAGAAATTCAGAATTATCAACATCACCCTGTGCCTCATAATCATCTAACTCATACAGAATGTGTACATCTTTAAAGCTATACATCAACTTTAATTGAAATGAAGATATTTCTGACTCTACATCAAGCGTTGTATCATTTTGAGACAATTCATTGGTTGTTGCGAGACCATAGGTGTAGGAAGTCGATAAAGTCCAGTCAGAAAATATGGATTCGTTGTTGCTGCCAGTATACTTAAACATATATCCAAGTTCAAAATGCAAATTTGCATCATTTATTACTATGGTATTAGCCAATTCTTCCGCTTCCGCTACCTCTGCCTGTGCATTTGCTTTAAACTCAAAATAAAATTGCGATTTATTTGAGTCATAATTAAAGTCTGTCATCGTTGAAAAGCTTATTGAGGGCGTTAGCTTATTGTCATCAATGCCTATTTTGGGTTCAAATAGTACTCCGGCTTCCTCTCTTGCTTTTGCATTGCTAAGCAGTTGAGTTTGTAAAGCACCTTTCAAGCAATTAATGCTATCTTCTAACAATTCCACGCTGGGCGTTGGCGGCGCTTCACAGAAAGCCGAACTACCATTCTGTTGCTCAATCCTCACTCTGAGACACTCTGCCTGCAGAGTTAGTTTTTCTAAATCAGGAGTTCCCCGCAGGGTACAGACTTCGTTCGCTCTGAGTTGCGATTTTAGCTTTAACCGTTTATCAGATACACTTTCTGGCTCGTTAAATCTAGCCATAAGGAGATCACTTGCTTGAGCAGGTAATACGCTCCAAAATAGAATAAATAAAACAAAGTTTTTTAACTTCACGACATTTCCCTTTATGGTTATTTTAATATGCGTTAAATTTTGGTCAGCCATTAAACAGCAAAGTTAACTAGTTAATAACTTTATTACTGGCTGTAATACAAATTAAGAATTTTAAAATAACCAAACGCAAAGCAAACAGCCCTTTATTACATTGCATATTGTTAAAACTCAAAGATTTAAAGCTTTCTCAACAAGGATTAGTAGTTTGAACGATTAATGCAAAATTTTGATGATTATTTTTATTTTCTTCAAATTGCCTAAATAAAACTAACAGTGACGAATAAATTATTCAACCTAGAAATTAACTCGAAATGAGATTAGTCATTACTTTAAAATAACGCTTTGCGACTCAATAATTTTCGAGACACAATTCACGACCAAATAAATTCTAACGCGCACATTTTTTATTAAGCCCTGATAGTTTTTTCGCACTATTACTTTAAATAGATAAACAGCGATGATTTTTAATGTAATATTACCCATTACGGTTACATCTTCAGCAAAACCTAGCCTTAGAAAATATACTCATCTCTGCGACTACTTGAGGGTTTTGTTATTGCTTTAGTTGTTAAAACGATAACTTGAAATGACAGCCTCAATTTGTGAGTTAACCATAAAGCCAGCTTGCAGTTTTGTCTCGCTTTACATTCTCTATTTGCCGTTAGAGTTTAATACTCAGCAGTACTAATTGAACGTACAACAATACTTGTCATACCCACAGTTCCTTTCACATATTTGGAAAGTTAATCGCTTGCGTGTAGTTGTGGTACTCGCGCTTTGCCTACGTGTGTGACCACATTTTTTCAATTAGGCCAACGAGAGAATAATAATGAAACTCAAAAAAATTAATCGGTTACTTTCACAACTCTTTTTCACCGCTGCTGTTGCGGGTAGCTACGCCAATAGTCTAGCCGCTAATCCTGCTACAATTCCTTTTTATAAAACTCAATACACATTTGAGTCGGGAGTTGTCAGTGGCAAAAGCCTATCTTTGATGAGTAAGCGACTCACTCATACCGTTTCTTTTCCTGATGCCCCCTGGCTTAAACTCAATTTAGAGGGTACTGAATTAGGACAGAACAGCTATTTAGAATTAACCTCGAAACAAGATGGGGCAAAACAAATCATTAACGCGCAAACGCTTGCTCAATGGAACTATCAAACCGCATTCTTCAATGGTGGCTCGGTTCATATTAAATTAGTGGTTGATCCTAATGACACTAATGTCGAATTAAAAGTCAGCGAAGTCACCGTCGGTGAAAAGACTCAAAAACCGAGTCCGTTGAGTATTTGTGGGGTCGATAATCGAATCGCTTCGACAGAGCCAAGAGTCGCGCGAATTGACCCGATTGGCTGTACCGCTTGGATAATCGATGGTGGCCAAATACTTACAGCAGGTCACTGTCTTGCAGGTTCAGGAAACACGACCTTGTCATTTAACCCACCAGCCTCTTTACCAGACGGCACCGTTCAATTCCCCGGACCGGAAGACCAATATTCGATTAATCAGTCGAGTTTTGACTACCGTAACGGTGGTGTCGGTAACGACTGGGGCGTTCTTAGCGCCTTTAACAATGCGCAAACTGGTCTACAGCCGATCGAAGCTCAGGGTTCTTTTTCAATCAAACAAGATTTAAATCCAGCTAACATCAGAATCACCGGTTTTGGTGTAGACTCAGGTTCGACGAACCAAACCAATCAAACTCATGTCGGTGCAAACGCAGGCTCTTCCGGGACCACTATGCGCTACACCGCAGACACCACTGGCGGAAACTCTGGAAGTCCGATAATCGATGAAGCAACAGGCGAGGCAGTTGGTATACATTCTCATGGAGGGTGTTCAAGCAGCGGTGGCAATAACAACGGAACCAGCTTCTTTAATACTGCGCTGTGGAACGCGATTGATACTGGCGGCACCCCTCCTCCGCCTCCTCCCGTTACCGAGCTTGAAAATAATGTCCCAGTTACAAACTTAAGTGCAACTCAAGGTAATGATGTGAATTACACTATGGAAGTGCCCGCTGGTGCGAGCGATATTAGTTTCCAAATCAGTGGTGGTTCGGGTGATGCTGACTTATATGTTCGGTTCGGAGCGGCACCGACTGACTCAACTTATGACTGTCGTCCTTACCGAAACGGCAACTCAGAATCCTGCACTGGTACTGACACTGGCGGTACTTATTACGTTCGAGTAAAAGCCTATAGTACTTTCTCCGGTGTAAGCTTAGTCGGCAGCTATTCTGATGGAAACCCTCCTCCTCCACCAGCCTGTGATGTTCAAGAAAGCTTCGAGTCTGGCTTAGGCGGATGGACGACAGGCGGTTCGTGCAGTACGGGGACTTTTATTTCTGGTTCACCAACTGAAGTCGTCAATGGCGGGGTTACTACGCAAGTCGGTGGTGCACAAAATGGTTCAAATGCGTTATTCACTCAGCCTAACTCGAGTGCTGGAAGAGATGATGTTGATGGCGGTGAATGCACCGCAACCTCTCCAGTTTACAGCGTCTCATCGACGTCTGATGTCTCTTTACACTACTTCCATGGACAACGGGATGCAGGTGACGATTCGGGCGACGGTTTTAATCTGGAGGTTTCACTCAATGGCGGAAGTTATGCTTCGCTTGTCTCTATTGGCGATGTCACCTCGAACGCCGTTTGGACTCAAGAAAGCTTCACCGCAAACACCGGAGATACTGTTCAGTTTCGGGTTAGAGTAGCTGACGCTGCAGGTGCAGGAGACCTCATCGAGGCAGGCATTGATAATCTTCAAATTTGTCGCCAATAAGCAATAAATACTGCCCGATACAGTTTAATTAAGCCGGCTTAAACAGACTTGATTAGACGTGTTGGGTAGCGTAGCGCTCGAATCTACGAGCGCTATGTTTTCGACTTTCACTAAGTAGTTCCTTGTGATTTTTCGAACTAGTCTCCAAAAATACTTTTTAAAGCGTCCCACAATCCTAAAGAATCGTCAGGAAATAGATCAATGCCTAAGGCCGATTTAATGATGTATAGTATTGCGAGTAAAAGACCAAACAGGATAAGTATAAACAGAGAAAGCATCAGCACAAACATTCCTGCAGCAGCCCCCACTTCGTTCGACGAAAGCGCTCTTTGGTTGCGTCCCATTAAAAAAACAAAATAGAAACTCCAGGGTAAAAATGGAATAACAACCGTTGGCCTAAAATCAAAACTGTGCGCCCGCCATCCGCGATCAGAAGTGGCACTATCGAGTGACTTTAGCTGTTTACGGCTGAATGATTCGACAACTTTTGGCTCCATTTGGCCCAAAAGTCGTTGCAGTGCCGGCGAGTAATCACTGAAGGAGCTGTCTTTCTTGGTTTTTTTGGATTTAGGCATATCTTTCTACGCAGTGGTGACCTTGGCGACCTACTTAGGGGCAATTTAAGTATAGCAAAATCCGCGTATATCCAATTTGAATTAAAAATACGTTCAATCTGTGGACTGGTGCTGACACAATATCTCATCAATTAGCTATAATAAACCTGAGTAAATTCAATTAACTAGGTAAAAATTCGGAAGTAAAACATGAGCAGTAGACATAAATCCAATAACCCCATCGCCACTATTTTTTGTCTATGGCTATGCTTTTGCTCTGGCATGTTAATTGAAGCTAGCGCCGTTACGCCAAAGTCTTCGCTGACTCAACTACTCCCTTCCAGTGAAACCAAAGTACAAAATAGCGATTTTTCTGATTCCGCTGTGATTAATTTTGAAACAATTAACAACCAATGGTGGAAACAATGGTCCGAACTGAACAGTGACCAAAAACAATTCTGGATAAACCAAATTGAGCAAAGTTATGATGCTCAGATTAGTCAAATGCCATTATCGAACAAGGCCAATGAGCACGTGCGTGAGACCCGTGGGTTAATTCGAGCACTCCGCAAAATTGTACTTTTTGAAAATCAAGCGATCAAAATTGACAAACATAATGAATATACCCTCAAAGAGTGGGCATCCTATTACGACATATATCGCTCCCTTAGTGACACAGAGAAGCGGTTACAAGCGGAGATTAAACAACGGAAAGAAGGAATTGAAGCGATTAAACAAGATATTCAAGCGTTGGCAGTAAAAAACCGTAACTTTACAGCTTACTCTAATCAGTCAATTGAAATTGTTCTTAATATTTATGGCTCGCAGCTTAGCCTGATTTACTCCCAAGAAAAACAAACTGTCGCTAATCTTCAATTAGCTGAAATCCAATCCGCGCTAAAGATTACCGCTTTACGCTTAACGAGCAGTTCAACACAGCTCGTTAGTAATAATCGTTACGATCGTCAATTACAAGAGCAGCAGAAAGCGCTCAACGAACAGCTTGATAGAATCCAGAATCTAATGAACTCTCTCCAACGACAAGCTTGGTCTTCGGTAACAGGCGATCAAGAAGTCGTCTATCAACTCTCCTTTCATGAAGAAAAATTAAAAAGTATGTCAATAAGGTCGGAGCTACTAGCGATTGATATCTTGCTCAATATCAGTCGTCTGATTCGTCAAGAACCGGAACAAGAAAACCCAAATTGGCACAATCAGCTCAAGGAATATAACCAAGAATATGATCGACTAATGTCACAATTCTACGCCTATCGCGAACGAGTCATTGCAAGTGGCGAAGCAGCAAACGAAATGATTTTTGAGCGAACCCAACGCCCAGTTTGGGAATATTTAGAGTCAAATCAGAAGCTCGCAAATGAATTTAAAGTGGAGCTAGAAAAAGCTGAATTCTACGCTAATGCCTACAGACAATTTTTAGCCATTGAAAAAGGTTGGACATCAGAGTTTAATCTTGATTGGCAAATTTTCAAAGAGGAGGCTCAAACAGGCTGGGCCGCGGTTGTTAATTATACGCTTTTTTCTGTCAATGAATATCCTGTTACTTTGGGCAATGTTCTCAATGCATTATTTATTATCATAATCGCAATATTTATTTCAAAGATTATTAAACGGATTCTCAGTCGCGTTGGCCGTAAAAGAGCAATTAGCGAATCAACCTTATTTAATGTTGCCCGGGTAATTCATTATTTAATTATAACCATCGCAATTATTGTTGCCTTATCGATACTCGGCATTGATTCATCTAAAATCGCATTAGTTGCTGGTGCGCTCTCTGTTGGTATCGGCTTTGGTCTGCAAGCGATATTTAATAACTTTGTTTCAGGATTAATATTACTTTTTGAGCGACCATTAAAAGTCGGCGATCTAGTTGAACTGGAGTCTGGTGTTCGCGGTCGAATCAAAGCGATCAATGTTCGCTCGACCCAGTTAAAAACCCGAGATAATATTGACCTCTTGGTCCCTAATTCCGAGTTCGTTAACTTTAAAGTTATCAACTATACGTTTTCCGATCCTTTGAGAAGAATTCATGTGCCGTTTAGGGCAGCATTAAATTGCGATAAAGCGCGTGTAAAAGAGATCGTAGTTGAAGCTGCCTACAAACTTAATTTTACGCAAAAAGACAAGCAGCACGAACCTGATGTGTGGCTTAAACGTATCGGAGAGTTTAGTTTAGAATTTGAACTAATAGTTTGGGTCAACGCGAATAAACTCCATGATAATGACGGAGTCGAAAGCCACTACCTGTGGGAGGTGGATAGTGCGCTAAAAGCGGCTAACATCCATGTTCCAATCCCGATGCAATCAATCGCGATTGAGCGCGGCAAAAGCAAGAAAACATAACTTATCTGTTGGTTAAATAGTCCTTTTTGAGGGGCGTAGTGTAAAACATTAGAATTCATGCTTTAAATGAGAATTGATAACTGCCGAGTTTTGTCGAGCAGGCCTTGCTTTTTAAGCAGCAGAAAGCGCTCGATAGAAACTACTTACCTCGATAGCCAAATAATTTCTGTTTAATAATTTCGTCGGCCACTCCCTCCGGTAACATTTTTTCCCAATCCCCTCTTCCAGCACTTAGTTTCTTTAGTATTTCTCTTGAATAAATTGAAAACAAAGACGGATCGCTACTGTCAATACCTTTTATAAAATCATTCTCTAGTAAATGGAGATAAAGATGTCTAACATTATTAGGAACGGTCACTTGCTTAATGTCATTTAATTCCCCAGCTTCGTTTAACTCTGGATACACAAATAAACGAGTATGATCGGGGAATAATTTACCAAATCCCTCCAAGATGCCACCTTCTAAGTTGCTGTAGAAGTTTTCATTAAAAATTTGATTGAGGTTGACCATTCCGACGACAATTCCGATTTCTAACTGAGTGAATTGGCGAAAGTAAGCTCGTAGCGAAAAATAGCGAGTATAGTCTGATACCATTACATTATAACCGAGCAAATTGAGCAGTTTGACTCGCTCGATCAAATCCTCTTCTGAAACGTTGGCATCATTACCGTGTGCATCGTTGATGGAAATTTCCGCAATTAAAACGGTATTGTCTTTGTTAACATGCTCCATCTTAAAGAAACTTTTGGTGCCTTGCTTGATCATATCAACATTCAGTTTTGTCACAGGCTTGAAAGAGCCGCGAGTCGTCAATACATTTTTTTTATAAAATAGATCAGCTGGAATGGTGACATTGCCATCGGGTGTGAAAATAATCGCGCGAGTCTTCCAGCTACGTATCAAATGAATATTTTTTGCGCGGTTATCAAGATCTTCAAAATAAGGCCCTTTAAACTCGATTGAATCTATTTCTATTCTATCGGGTTTCAGATCGTCGGTAAGGGAATCAATAATTTTACGAGGGCTTTCAAAATAGTAGAAAGCCGCATAAATAAGATTTACCCCGACAACCCCTAACGCTTGTTGCTGGGCCTCGGCATTATCATCGAACATTCGTACATGAAGAACGATATCAGACGGTTCGGCGCCAGGATACATTTGTACTCTAACGGCGCACCAAGCGTGACACTCATTATTTCGATTAAAACTTTTAGCAGCAACTGTTGCTGCATAAGTGAAAAATCGTGATGCCCTTGGTCGACTGTCCCCTACTCGTTCTAAAACTAAAGCAAACTCTTGTTCGATCATCGCGAGAACGCGCGGTTTGCTCACATAACGGCCATCTTTCTGCACACCATAAATCGCATTGGAAAATGTCATATCATAAGCTGAAATCGTTTTTGCAACTGTACCTGCTGCAGCGCCCGCGACAAAAAAATTCCGAGCAACTTCTTGTCCGGCGCCAATTTCAGCAATAGTGCCATATTTTTTCTCATCCAGATTAATCCGTAACGCTTTATTTCTGGTATTTCGAGAACTGACTTGCTTATCCATGTTTACTCCAATTCATCTACCCTATATTCGGTGTATTTATTCGCAATCAATAGTCACCCCAACTACCTCAAGCATAGTCGGCTTTTTCGCAGGATCAAGGCTAGCTCAGCCTTAATGTAGGGCTGATACACAGTATCTTTACCGATCTTTTGAATCGACTCAATATGAGAACTAATGACTAGTGACGCGCCTATGTCGATGGCAAGGCATCAATGAACTCGATCATTCGCTTTTGCATTGCTATGTCTGGAAGTTCACCATAGGCCGCGCCGATATTGTCAAGCATATGTTTTGGTTTACTGGTCGCCGGCGTGACTACGGTTACCGCGGGATGAGCGACAACAAATTTTAAAAAGAACTGTCCCCAAGACTGTATGCCAATCTCAACGGCCCATTCGGGAACCTTTTGTTGACCAATTCTTTTCCATAATCGCGACCGGCCAAACGGTAGATAGACCAATACACCAATACCGCGATCTAACGCAATAGGAAAAATTTCTTCCGCCGCTTTACGATCATCCACCGCGTAATTGACACCGATAAAATCTATCGGCTCATTTCGCATCACCGTAGCTAAGTCCGAGAACCGAGAGTGATTGGTTGACGTCGTACCGATATAGCGAATTCGACCAGCGTCTTTGTAAGCTTTGAGAAGGCTCATTTGGGTAGGGATATCTCTCAAGTTATGTACTTGAACTAAATCGATAGTTTTTTTTCCGATGTACTGAAACGAATTATCTAATTGCTGACGAGCTTTATCCGGATTTGCCTTGAGTTCTCCCCGCGGAACGACATTTAACTTAGTTGCCCAAAAAACTCGGTCAGCTGCCCCCATCGTTTGGACAATCTTTCCAGCGACTCGCTCTGACTCACTATAACTTGGTGCAGTATCGAAAACAGTTCCCCCATTGTCCAATAGCGTTTTAATCACATTTTTCAACTGACTGACATCCTCCCCGCCCGCGATGCGTCGAAATGTCGCTGAAGTGCCAAGCCCGATCACTGGTAAACTCTCTCCAGTTTTAGGGACTTTTCTCGTTATCAATGTTTGGGTGCTCGCTGCATGAAGTAAACTAGCCGTTAAACTGAATGACGTACCCGCTAGCATAGAAAGCTTAATGATTTCGCGACGACTCAACATGATTGTTATCCTCCGGTGACACCCAGTGTATTATTTTACCATCAACATCGGTACTTTCAGTTCAAGAACCTTTTGATTAAAGTTTGACAAGTCCTCTGCTTTGACAGCTTCAAAGGCGGCCAATTGCTCATTGATTTTTTCGGTCAACAACGCTTTAACTTCAACAGCTTGATCCGTTGGTCGTCGATCACCCCATTGAGTTAAACCAAATACGCTATTAAGTTTATCGTTTAGCTTGACGGGAAAGCCCAATGGATCTTGAGGTGCTTTGCTTTTAGTCTGATACAAAGTATTTTCAATTTTATCGATTTTCTCAACAATACTATCCCCCATTTCAATGAGAGGCTTGTACTTATCATCAGATGCTAAACTAGTTTTTAAACGTTTAATTTCCGACTTCAAAGCACGTATGTCAGCGATGGCCTTGTGGGTATCATCCAACAATTGCCACGCTTCTTTTGCAAAAGCCAACTGCAAATTAAAGTCTTCTTCAGTTGCAATGGTTCTTGGATCTTTGAGGATAGTAAAGGCCTGTGTCGATTCGTACTCACCCATCTTTAACGTGACCTGATACTCCCCCGGAACAACTTTATAACCTTGCATTCTTCTCGCCCACATCATCATGCCTTTAAAACTTCTCGGCGGTTCAGTCCGCAAGTTCCAGAAAAAGCGATTAAATCCTTGCTTCGCAGTCATTAGTTGATGCTTCTCTTTTGCGGTGGTAGCAAAACGTTTCAACTCAGTACCAGATGCATCTTTAAAAATTAAAGTTAAGGCCTCTTTACCTTGTTTATCTTTTTTATGAGTTGATTTTAACAAAGGCTCAACGGGCAAATAAAAATTAACCATTACACCATTTTTTAAGTTCTCCGCTCGCGGACCAGGTGCTGATGGCTCATAGTTATCAAATCGATAAGTATCTCTCGGTTTAATAAGACTAGGCTGTTGCAGATTTTTTATATCGAAATTACGAATGGGATTAAGATCATCCATAATCCATAAGGAGCGTCCTTGAGTCGCAACGACTAAATCATCGTTCTTGAGCGCTAAATCAGTGATCGGAGAGATTGGTAGGTTTAATTGCACAGGCTGCCACTCTTCTCCGTTATCAAATGAAATATAAAGGCCGCTTTCAGTCCCAGCATACAACAAACCTTTTCGTTTTTTATCCGCGCGAATGACTCGAGTAAAATGATCTTGCTTTATCCCATCATCAATTCGACGCCAGGATTTACCATAATTTTTGGTGTGAAATAAATAAGGTCGAAAATCATTAGACTTGTAACGAGTTGCAGCAATAAAAAGACCTCCTTTATTAAATGGATCAATCTCAATACTATTTATTTGAGTCCATTTAGGTAGCTTTCGTGGCGTGATATTTTTCCAGTTTTTACCGGCATCTCTTGAGATATAAACAAGCCCATCATCTGATCCTGTCCACAAAACCCCCGGTTCATGATACGACTCCAGCGCAGCGAAAATCGTACCGTAGTACTCAACGCTAGTATTATCTTTTGTGATAGGTCCTCCTGAAGGACCTAATGTTGCCGGATCATTTCGAGTCAAATCAGGACTAATTATTTCCCAACTTTGGCCCTCATTAGTACTTAAGAATAAATGGTTTCCTGCGGTGTAAAGTTTGTTGGAATCATGCGGCGAGAAAAAGATCGGAAAGTTCCATTGAAACCGATACTTAACGTCGCCAGCACCGGACCCCATGTAAGATTCTGGCCAGACGTTTATAGAACGCATGTTTTTTCGTTGATGATCATAGCGCGTTAAATACCCCATATACGAACCACCGTAGACGATGTCTGGCTTTTCAGCGTGCGGCGCGATATGCCCGCTTTCTCCGCCGGCTGTGGGCTGCCAATCGTACAAATCAATCCCACCGCCATCGGAGCGATGATTCAAACGAACCGTGGAATTATCTTGTTGTGCCGCATAAATTCGATAAGGAAAATGATTATCGGTAGTCACCCGATAGAACTGTGCTGTCGGTTGATTGAAATAAGTTGTCCAGCTTATGCCGCCATTATTAGAAATTTGAACACCGCCATCATCTGCTACAGCCATACGAGACGGATTTTTTGGATCAATCCACAAGTCATGATGATCACCATGCGGCGTTGCAATCGACTTGAAAGACTTACCGCCGTCGGTTGATTTGTGGAAACGAACATTTAACACATAAACCGTATCGACATTTTTAGGATCGGCATAAACTCTTGTGTAATACCAAGCACGTTGTCTGAGTTTATTTTCCTCATTGACCTTACGCCAATTTTCACCGCCGTCATCAGAGCGAAATAAACCGCCGTCTTTCGCTTCGATAATTGCCCAAACGACGCCTTGTACCACTGGCGAAACAGCGAAACCACTAATACCTAATATTTCTCTCGGTAGTCCTTGATTGGTTGATATATTGTTCCAGGTGTCCCCACCATCAACAGATTTCCAAAGGCCTGACCCCTCTCCCCCTGAGGACAAGTTATAAGGAGTCCTTTTTACTCTCCACGTTGATGCATAAATAATTCTTGGATTTGTTGGATCCAGCTTTATATCAATTGCGCCCACTTCATCATTAACAAAAAGGATTTTTTCCCATGATTGACCACCATTTTTCGAGCGAAAAATACCTCGTTGTTCATTCGCTCCATATAAATGCCCCAGAGCGGCAACATAGACCAGGTTAGCATCTTTTGGATGGACCTGTATTTGTGGAACATGCCTTGAATCGGTTAATCCGACATTGAGCCAGGTTTTACCCTTATCGGTAGTTTTCCAAACACCTTCACCATGGGATACATTGCCGCGTATCGTTTTTTCTCCGCCGCCAACGTAGATAACATTGGTATCCGAAGGTGCGATCGCAATGTCGCCAATAGAACCACCAAAATAACCATCAGAGATATTATGCCAACTGTGACCATCATCGATGGTCCGCCAGACACCACCACCAGTTACCCCCATTAAATAGGTACCAGGTTCGTTATCAAAACCTTCAACTGACGCGGAGCGACCGCCGCGATATGGCCCTAAAGACCGAAACTCAAGTCCCTCAAATGCTTTTGCTGCGGCGGATATATTGTCGGCAGCTTTGATTGGCTCAGAATTGAAAATGATAAAAAACGTTAAAATGAGAACGATCGAAGTTCTTATACAAAGCATATATGTTCCCTGTTTATTGTTGGTTTTGTTAGCTGCACTCTAATGTACAGCCACGTTCTATCAATTACCAGAAGTTAAGTGCTAAAGAGGTCTGACATCTAGCTCTAAGCGGTAACTGATACAAATTCATATCCGGGTAAAATGTTGACCGGCCGCACAAAACCGTCCCGAAATTTGCCTTTCAGGCTGGCTTTGCTTTAACAATTTGCGAATCAGGCTATAGTTATTAAGCACGACACTTGTCTACGATGGTGCTTGTCCTAGATGGTACTTATCTAAGATGGTACTTATCTAAGATGGTACTTATCAACGACCAGAGTCGTTTAAGCATTTCACCGCTTAGAAGGGAGCTATTATGAAATCTTCGACCTTAACCACATTGTTATTAGCTAGTAGCGTATTAGCAAGTAGCAGCGTTTTCGCTGGCGATCATCCATCGCATAAAAATCATCAACACCAACATAACGCGAGTTGTGGTCATGCCGCCGAATGGCATGTCGATCACTTCGACTATAACCACGATGGACACGATCATCACACTCACGCGGGTAATACCCATGAGGCTTTAGTTAATGTTCACGGCAAGCATGAACATGCTCATAGTTT
Source organism: Aliikangiella marina (assembly GCF_007004765.1). GTDB lineage: Bacteria > Pseudomonadota > Gammaproteobacteria > Enterobacterales > Kangiellaceae > Aliikangiella > Aliikangiella marina. Next base: position 1,018,207 of record NZ_VIKR01000001.1, on the reverse strand, counting down.
AAAATGTGGGCACAAACAAAGAGTTAAGAATGGTCGAATTGAGTATCAACATGATGATCACTGGCACCATCAACATGGCCAACATTTTCACGAAACACACGACTAAGCAAGTTGGTTCCTCTTTGAAGTGATTCGTTAGTTTTTAATAGTCGCTCTTTGAATGAGCGACTCTAAATTGTGTTTCCGCCTGCAACAGGCTTTATTTCGCGACTTTAAATTACCCTAATCTATTAATTAATCATGAAAAACCAATTTTCAGTATCAACGCTGCTGAAATTTTTCTATCAGCTCTCCGGTTTTATTGCCTTCGCTGCTACCATCTTTATGATAAAAAATATAATCGAAGACATCCTGTTGTAAAATTATCACAGAATCCCCTTCTTTTAACTCAGGGACTTGGCGAGGAATATTTCTTAATATTCCTTTAATTTCGTTTCCTTTCCAAGCAACAACTTGAACCCACATCCATTCATTGCCACCGGACGTAGTTTTAAAGGGAGCTTTTAACGATAGCCCTTCTCCGACTTCTAGTCCGGCATTAAATCGCTTTTGTAAACCCGGTAATTTTTCTCGAGCAGCTTGACTTGCTGCCTCAATCATCGCGTTATGTTTGACATAAGTGACTTCATCTTTCCAGCCAAATAGTCTATTAAGTAAAGATGATTGTTTTTGGTATCGATTTTTCCCTTCGTATTGATTGAATTCAAACTCTAATAAAAAGTTATCGGGATCACCCTGATGCGGTTTTGATTCGACTAAGTTAACCGGTGCTGATTTAGAAGCGTTTTCGTATAAAGAGTCGAGCAGCGACAGCTTATAGCTAGATTCTTTTAAGCTATTTACGTCAAGCTCAAATTGAAAACTGTTTAGCCCTTGCTCAACAACTTGCTGCGCGGTTAAATTAATCAGCGAAGAAATTGAACGACTATCATTCCAATCAAATCCGTTAATAACCAGATCAGGGAAACCGAATTTCGCCATTCCTAAAGTGATGGCTCGATAACTTTCTCCTTCCTGATAAGCATGAATAACTGTATTTAATTTGACGTTAGGTATTTTGTTACGCCAAGAATCAATTCGATAACGACGCCATTCAGCGATATTGAATAATTCGCGAGTTTCTGAATCCCAAATATATCCACCATGTTTTTCTGCAATCGCTAACGCCGCTTGACTCAATTCATAGAGCGAGCTTTCGCGGGCTGACAAGGGGAACATAAAGTCATACAAAACTGCCGATTGAAAACCTTGCACTTTTTCTCGCTCTTCATCCGTCATACCGCGACCAAAATACGATAAATAACGAGGATTCGGCATAGGAAAATCTTGCGATACATCCTCTACTAAATAGTGATTATAAATAGGCAACTCTGCAGTCTTTGGAAATTCCTCTACTTTTTTAAATGTCGAACCTTTTAAGGCATCCTTAAATGCTTTTTGTGCCACATTGACATCTTGGAAATAGACAATATGTCTCAGAAATATACCGGGATGTTGTTGGTCGCTCGCCAGTAAATGAGTAGAATAACTTAAGACCAGTATTAAGACATGTAGCAATAAGCTAGTCTTTAATAAACGTTCAAAGTTCATAGGAAACCCTCTTAATTTTTTATTATTAATTTTTTATTCTTAATCTTCAGTTTTTATTATTGAGTCTTTTATTGTTTGTTTTACTATCCGCCTATTGAGCGTTACTTTAATTTGATAATCATTCAAACCCAAGCGCTCTGCGCTGAATGAGGATAGCATAGGATTAACGGGTAAGACACTCGAAAGACCTATCAGCGAGTATGGCAAACCTAATATTGGCTAGATAACTGGTTTCAAGACGGGCTATCGTTCTTTCAAGAGAATCTTTCTTGAAAATGTTTCTTGACAGGCACCTATTCAACTATAACTGACAAACTCAAGGGTATATGTCTTACAAATTCGTTAATTTAATAAGACATTTTCCTAATGTTGTGTACGTTTGTGCCTGAAAGGTGCCTGTCTGATTCTTATTTTTAGCAAATCGATTTTTTAAGTCCTTGTTCGTCAACACTCACAAATGTAATGCGCGTTTCAAACAATATCATTTCCGCGTTTTTGCGCGTTCCACTCACAGAAATAAAATAGGTTAGTGAAGTCGAACCTTGTTTTTCTAGCGTAGCGCAGAAACATATGATTTCTCCGCAATCGATACGATGTTTAAACTCTACATTATCTAGAGCAACCGTTACAAAACGGTGATTAGGAAACTGCAAGTTTGCCGTCATATACGCAACTTCATCAATCCAACTTAGCAGATTGCCACCAAACAGCGATTGCTGGTGATTCATATGTTCAGGTAATACGAGTTTGTAGTGTTTCATTAGCTTGTCGGGTTTGGAGGACACCGTTTTTTTCCTTGTAAGTTTAAAATAAGTCGTTAAAGAAAATTAGTTTCAACTAATACAAAAAAGGTCAGCGTGAATAACTAACACCTGACCTTTCAGCGACTCTTGCTTGAACGAGTCTTAACTCAATGTCAAAGTAATACGACTAGTTCTTCTTTGCTTCATCGGCGACTTTATATTTATCAAACCAAGCTAAAATGTAACCAATTTTTCTTGCCAAATTAGAAGGTTTGGCGGCGATACCATGATAAGCTCCTTGAATACGTACCAATGAACTTTCAACACCTTCCAAGCGCAAAGCTCCATAATACTGCTCACTTTCACTCATCGGTGTTCGCACATCTAATTCACCCGTTAATACCATAGTCGGTGTTTCCACATTGCCAACCAATGCTAGCGGTGAACGTTTCCAATATTGTTCGTAATCTTTCCATGGTAAGTCAGTAAACCAATAACGAGTCATAAAGGTATAGATATCGGAGGTTCCAATCATGCTGATCCAATTAATCACTGGTTTAGCGACAACAGCCGCCTTAAAACGGTCAGTTTTCCCGATAATCCATGCCGTTAAGACTCCCCCACCTGACCCACCAGTGACGAATAGGTTATTTTCGTCGACATAGCCTTTCGAAATCAGCCCATCGACCATATCCATTAAATCATCATAATCATTAGAGGGATAATTCTTATTTATCAAATTGGCAAACTCGCTGCCTTGCGAGGTTGAGCCTCGAGGATTGCCATATAAGACGACATAACCCGCTGCTGCGAATAGCTGCACTTCAGATGAAAACCCAGGCCCGTAAGCAGTATGAGGTCCCCCATGAATTTCTAATATCATTGGGTATTTTTTGCTCGGGTCAAAATTCGGTGGAGTAACAATCCATGCTTGCAACTCGCGTTGGTCGACTGAGCTTTTTACCGTTAGCAGTTCAGGCTTATTCACGGATTTATGGTCAAAAACATCACCATTAAGGTCGGTTAACATCGTCACTCTACCGCGCTTATCAACTACGGCTAAGTCCGCTGGTCTGTCGCCGCTCGAGTGTGTGTAAACTATATTGCCATTGTCAGTGATATCAAATTGGCCAGAAGTATAGGGGCGGCCAAGGCTCATTCCGCCAAGCTGACTTGTCTTGTTGCTCAGCTTGCCAGATAAACTGACATGGGCGACATTTTTCTTACCATCATTGTCATAGCTAAAATATATCCCTTTGCTGTTGTCTGCCCAACGTATATTTTGGACCGAACGATCGAGCTTTGGCGTTAACAGCTTGATATTACTACCATCGGCATTCATCACATACAGTTCGCTATTCTGAAATGACTTTCCATCATCCTCAAAGCCAGTAAATGCAATACGTTTTCCATCCGGGCTCATTTTTGGCGAGTTTTCTGGGCCGGTCGCATTGGTCAATTGAGTCACTTTACCATTCAATACATCAACCGCTAGCAAGTCGCTATTGAAAACATCAAATTCAAAATCTTCTCGAGTATTAGCGGAAACAATTATCTGTTTACTATCCTTGCTCCAGGCCAAAGATCCCCCATAATTATGCGCACTGGAGGTAATTTGCCTTGGCGTACCGCCTATAGTTGGAACCACATAGACTTGCAAGTTTCCCGGTTTATTCATACCTGCACCATCTCTTTGAAACAAAGTCTTGTCAATGTATTGCGCATCATCCGCCCATTCAGCTCCCTTAGGCTTAAACGGAAGACTGAATAAAGGTTGAGTCTTAGCAGGTGTAAACATCGCAAAAGCAATCTGTTTACCATCTGGGGAAAAGCTCAAACTACTCGGACTCATTGCAACGTCGGTCACCCGGGCAGTATTGCCGCTAGCAACGTCTCTTACATAGATTTGTACCTTACCCTCTTTACTCGACAGATAAGCCATTTTAGCGCCGTCACGAGAAAATATTGGACTGTAATGGTTTTTGGTATCTGACAAGAGAGGCATATGACTGCTGCCATCTAGCGCGACCATCCATAAATTCCTGCGAATACGATCCGTCATAATATCCATGCTGCGACGCTCGTAAACAACATGCTCTCCGTCAGGCATTACCATAGGGTTTGCCGCGTATTCCATGTTGAATAAATCTTTATAATTAAGGAGATGTTTGTCGTTAGCGGTAATCTTCTGTGCCGCTATCTCTGCCGTAAATAAAAGGCTAGCGCAAAAAAACGATATCGCTTGCAAGGGGTAATTTTTCTTCATTGTTGTTGTCTCGTAGGGCTCCAAACTAGCCCGATTGTATCAAAGGATTTCAATTTATTGGCGGGAACAGGTGTTTCAAAATGTATCTTAAATCAGCGCAGCGAGTGTGCCGAGGAAAGTCAAATAGGGTGGATAAGACGGTATTAATCGCAAATACATCAGAAACCTAAACCGTTTATGGATAAAACACCCTCTTGCTACTTAGCGCTTAATCAGCTAGGCAACTAACAACACGCGCTCAATTATTCGAGTAAGCCTTAAAGACGGAAACAGTCAGGGCTTGTTTGATAAATTCAAATCCGGATCTAGGTCCAGATCCTGATCCAGATAAAAGTACAGATTCAAACCCAGAAAACGGAGCACGAATGGACTCATTGCACGGTTCTTTTTCGATAAATTCTATCGTGCTTTTAAGTTTATGGTGACTTTTTAGCGACACCTTCAAGTACTTGGAAATAATTTTCCCTGATTTTATGATAAAAATCCGTGTCGTCATCAGTGAATCGATGGGTTGGGATACGCGCAGCTTCCCTCAGCAACTCCAAGTCATAATTTTGATCAAGTACTTTATATTGATAGGCAATTTCATCGGAAAATGCAGGTAACACGATTCTTGGATCGAGATAATATTGCCAGGCCGGAATCTGGGTTTCTTTCATAATGCTGTTAGTACAATTCGAGGTAAAGGTGTTGTAAAACTCGGGGGTTTCATTGAGGCTGTTCGCTCGATTAACCATATCGATAAACATCTTTTGACGCCGCACTTTGTTGGCTTTGATTGGAAAGAAATAAACTTCTTCCGCGCGCTTATGGGTCCTCACGCCAATAATGTCGCGCTCATCCGCAATAACATAAATCAAATGAAATTGATCAAGTATTCCCTGAACAGGGCTGTAGCTTTGCTCGGGTCTCATTCGCGCTTCCACAGAAATCACAACGGGATCTTCATTGCCAAAATCAAATGAGAGAAAGGTGTGGGCTAAACCGGGGGACGAGAATACAGAAATGCCATACCAAACACTCTTAAGATCATTCAGATTGACTTCTCGTTGTGTCCACGCTATTGCTGTCGGGCCCCCTTTTTCATCATATCGCGCACGTCTGAAATTATAGATAGTCGCGTTTGCTTTACTCAAATTATTTGAGTCGTCAAACTCAACCTTAGCGAGCTTTTCATACTGAACTTGCCAAGGGCCCTGATTAGTTGGTGTTGTCGATAAGTAATAGATATTTAAGGCGCTTAATAAGACAACGAAAAATAACAAGCCTTTCCATCGCCGTTTTGCACGCTTTAATCTTTGTATTACCAATTCATCTACCTGGGTTTAAATTTTTAACCTATCGAGCCTGATAGGTTAAATCTGGAACCAAAAAACAAATCATGGCAGGCACCATATCACCTTTTGCTCACAAACTTAATAGCAATATTCTTACGCGTTATGAAATACTGCCGGCGGCAACAAACTTAGAATTGCTTGAGAATAGCGCTCGAGCTTAATTTGCTCATAGTTCGAAAAACATCCAATTATGTGACGTATTAGATTTATCAACAGACAATAATTCGTCAAAATGCGTAAAAATATAAGCGTATTTGGATTATTCCAATAGTACAAGACTTCACTACGTTACAAACATGTTCCTAGAATACCCAATAATTAGTGCTTTTCTGATTAGCGCAATAACCACTTTGGCCATTATCGGCTTATTGCTCAAGTTATATATTCAACCTCAACAAATGAATATTGAAAATTTAGAGAAACACATCGATGTCCTAATGGATGAAGTGCTTGAACTGCAGCAACGCGAGCACAAACGGGCCCAACTGATTTCAGAAAGAAAAAGGCGCCTCAAACTAAAGCAAAATACGATCGAGCTCACACCAATTACGCCACAGGATGTCCCTGTTAAGGCTGTCAAATTAGTCACCAATGACTTGGAGTTTTTACTAAAATCCTGGAATGATAAAAACCTAACCGAACGCCAACGCAAAACAATCGAAGACAATTACATTGGTAAAAGCGTAAAATGGGAAGTCAAAGTAATGTCAGTTTCCGAAGAAAAAGATGACAAGATTTGGGTGACGATTGTCTCTCCGAAACAAGAGATTGATTCTGCGCACGCCGTCTTTGACAAATCCTACAAGCGACACCTACTTGCGATCAGAGGTAGTGATGTTGTTTTGATATCAGGTACAATTGAGCGCTTTTTCCTCGCTCCGGTTATCGTAAACTGCAAATTATTTAAACAGAATAAACAACTTCCTAAAATTGAAGTTGCAAAGCAAGCTAGCTAATCCTGAGTTTAAATTGATTTTTAGATTGAGTGAAAACAAAAATAACTTAACAGTGACCTAAAACTTTAAACTCATAACCGATAACCTAATCGCCATCCGTTTAATAGCTCCATCGTTCACAAAAAGCGAAACTTTTAAAACTATCCTTGACACTAAAACAAACAATCATTATCAATCTGCGATGCGTGTTAAAAGTGCATTTTGGCGATCAATTCGCGCCAATGACTTCACCAATAATATTTTCTATTTTTACTAAACCAAAATAGCGGGAATCAAAGCTATTATCGCGATGATCACCCATAACAAATATATACCCTTCTGGGACAACAAATCTGTTCTGTTCGATTTGAATTGGGTGACGGGCTTCAGTTGGATGCAAGTAGAGTACATCAAACTCGCTTTCGCCTAACGTCTCTTTATACTGCATATATTGCCGAGAAACGGGGTTGTATTCAGAACTTGGAATTGGATACGCCTTTACCTCTCGATGATTGACCGCTACCGGTGCGCAGTCTGCCTCCATACAGGTTTCGATGAGATACCCCCTGTCCTTTAGGGTTACTACATCATTCGGAATACCAATAATTCTTTTAATAAATGGTGAATCAGGCGCTTGCTCTCGATAAAAAACAATCACATTACCACGCCATACCATTTCATACATTGCTCGGTTGGGCTTTACTTTTAACGACTGCCCTGCAAAAGTTGTCTGCGCTGACTTAGTTTTATCAACAATTACATAGTCGCCAGGCATATAGTTGGGCATCATGGATGCCGCGGGTAAATGATAAAAATCGATAAACAACCCCCGCACTGAAAAAAGCACGAGCAAACCAAAAAAGGTGGCAGGTAAAAGCACATACGCCCTGCTGTACAGCGGGTATGGTTTTGCTAATGCCATACGCTTTTTAACTAACCAACCATCACCAACACAGATAGCTAACAGGGAAAGATATAATCCATCCGCAAAGAAATCATGTACAGTGCTTCCGAGGCCGCTATAAGTGATATAAAACACGCCGATATGAACGACAAGATAAAAAACTGCTCTCACAGGCTTAGCGAAATACAACATTCCTAAAAATGGCCCCACCAACAAAGTGACCAAAACAAAAATAACGAAGCTTTTGGGCTTGGCGATTTGTGCGAGCGCTGACTTATTAGGTGCCTGATAGATTGGTTCCGACAACAACTTTCCCTCTTATTATTTGACGCCTATTTTTCAGCTATTTTAAGTAAAAGGTGTGACTTTGGCTAGCTTGCGGCTATTACTAGCGACATCACCATAATTTACCTTGTGTTTTCAGAATCGAACCCAATATTATTTTGATGACTGAGCCGCATCGAAATTTAAAATCACTTTGGTACGTTGTCTACTTTACTCTTTTGTTATGGGTTATTAAATCGGCTGAAGTACTGTTTGGGTTAGAACTATCAAGTTTAGCTGTCCACCCGCAGGACTTTAATGGATTAGTTGGGATAATTTTTGCACCAATGCTGCATGCTGACTGGGAGCACTTAATCGCCAATAGTTTACCACTTCTGTTGTTGGGGGCTTTAATGGTGTATGGCTATCCGGTATCTAAATGGAAAACCCTTTTGATTATTTGGGTTGTTTCCGGATTAGGCGTGTGGTTATTTGGCCGACCCAATTATCACTTAGGCGCAAGTGGTATTGTTTCAGGGCTTTTTTATTTTATCTTTTTAGCGTCAATTATCCGCCGGGACAGAGTCTCAATTGCGATCATGTTTATCGCTGTTTTCATGTATGGCGGTTTGTTACTGGGGATACTCCCTTGGGATCCGAAAATCTCGTTTGAATCTCATTTCTTTGGCGCAGTCGGCGGTGCGTTCAGCGCTATTCTATTTCGCAATCAGGACCCAAAACCGATTGAAAAAACCTACGACTGGGAGAATGAAGACGAATTAGCGCTAGAATACTCAGATGAAACCGACGAGTATTGGAAGCGCTAAGCCGTGATTTGATTTGATTTGATTTAATCAAAGCTTGAACTGTATACAGAGATACCGCTATGTAACATTTCAAATAGTTTCGACGTCTTGTATTTAGACAATACGATGGTCTTCATAAACCATACTGGGGTACCATTCGTATAGATACCTATAACTTAGACAGAGAATAAGTAACACTTACATCAAGAACAAGTACCCTTCTATTACGGATTAGGAGCGACACGATGGAATACAAAAAAACGGAAGAAGCGCTAGCCGCTTTAACTCCTGAACAATTTCGAGTGACTCAGCAAAATGGCACAGAACGGCCCGGTACCGGCGAACTCCTCGATAATAAGCAACCGGGTATTTACGTTGATATTGTGTCGGGTGAGCCGCTGTTTGTCTCTTCCGATAAGTACGAATCTGGCTGTGGATGGCCGAGCTTCACTAAGCCGGTACAACCCACCAATATTAACGAAATCCGCGATACGTCTCACGGTATGATTCGCACCGAAGTTCGCTCCGCTCATGGTGACAGTCATTTGGGACACGTGTTTACTGATGGTCCTGTTGACCGTGGTGGATTGCGATATTGTATTAACTCGGCCTCCTTGCGCTTTATCCATCGAGACAAGATGGAAAGCGAAGGTTACGGCGAATATATTGACCAAATAGAGGACTAAATTTATGGCAGAAGAACGCGCAGTATTAGCCGGCGGCTGCTTCTGGGGAATGCAGGATTTGATCCGAAAACTACCCGGAGTTAATTCCACTCGTGTAGGTTACACTGGGGGTGATGTTGCTAATGCGACCTATCGCCATCATGGCACCCATGCAGAAGGTATTGAGATCATTTTTGACAATGAGATAACTAACTACCGAAAGATACTCGAGTACTTTTTTCAAATCCACGATCCGACCACCGTGAACCGACAAGGAAATGATCGCGGCATGTCATATCGTTCTGCTATCTATTACGTTTCCGATGAGCAGAAAAAGGTTGCGCAGCAAACTATCGATGATGTCAATGCGTCGGGTTTATGGCCCGGAAAAGTCGTTACAGAACTGGAACCCGTGGGCGACTTTTGGGAAGCGGAACCAGAACATCAGGATTACTTAGAAAAATTTCCGAACGGCTATACCTGTCATTTTCCACGAGCAGATTGGATTTTGCCTTCTAGCAAAAGTTAAACGGCTTGAATTATGACGCTGGTTGTTGGTCTTGGCGGAGAATGTCATTGGTGTACCGAGGGTATCTTCCAGTCGCTATTAGGAGTCACTGCAGTTAATCAAGGATGGATAAAACCTCGGTTAAGCGTCGAACCATCAAGTCAATTCCGTGAAGCCAACTCGAACTTTAAAATACTGGAGTCAGACAAAGCGGACTCAACTCAGCCTAGCTTTTCGGAAGCGATTGAGGTCTACTTTAATCCAAAAATTATCTCTTTGACAACGTTAATCGAGATCCATTTGTATACTCACGCGAGTACCGCAAATCACTCCCTACGAAATAGATATCGCTCGGCCGTTTATACTTATGATGAATATCAGCAGCAACAAGCAACACATATTCTTGAATCATTGGCCACGCGTTTTGATCAACCATTAGTCACCCGGGTTTTACAATTTAATGAATTTAAATTAAATAAAAATGAATATCTGAATTATTTTTATCAGTCGCCCGACAAACCTTTCTGTCAAAGCTATATTCATCCCAAATTACGGTTGTTATTAACGCGATTTAACGATAGTGTTGATACTGATAAATTGCAGGCTGCTGGTATTGAATAATTAAACTCTCAAGATAATTCATTTGGAAAATCATACCAGATTTTACCACAGTAAATTAGCCGAAAAGAATAAGATATAAATAACATCAGTAACTAAAAGCTAACATCACAAGCGATAAAATAACATCAGTTATTACAAGATAATTTCAGTCATTACAAGATAACGTCAGTCATTACAAGATAACACCAGCAATCGTAAGATATCATTAGTAACGTAATATAAAATCTATGATTCTGAAGTAACGTTAACAACCCCAAAGGTAACTAAGAAAATGAACATTAAAACACTTTGCGAAAAACAATATGGCTGGGTTGAACGCATGGGATGGCATAACAAAAGTGTTCTAGAATCACTCGCTTTGGTTGCTTCAGAGGTTGGAGAAGCTGTTAATGAGTGTCGTGGCGACCAACCAACCCCTGAATTTGGTAGCGAGCTGGCTGATATTGTTTTGAGGGTGGCCGACTTAGCTCAGTCGCAAGGAATAGATTTGGAGCAATGTATTATTGATAAAATGGCCGCAAATGAAGCCCGTGGCACTCGTGGTCGTAAAGTTTAACCTGAAGCGCATGGCAGCACTATCAATGCAACGTTAGGTTGTAAAATAAAAAATCTCATTTAACCGACAAGCTTCGGACACAACACGTCTTTGATATGCCAATTTGTTAAAACCGATTGTTGATGTCTTACAAGGAAAACGGCAACAATAATCGAACGTTTTCGCTAGTCATGCCTCATTAAAACTGAAAACACTGATGACCAATCACCCAAGGGTTCGATAAGGTGCAAGCGGATCATCCTTAAGGGTTTTATAACTAGCAAGCGGATTTTCAACCTTGGCTAATTTATCAGGAGAACCAAAAAAGAACTTCGACAACTTTACCGTTATCAGCTTTCTACTGGTAAGTGTATTAGCTTCAAAGTAAACATCTCGCAATGTTGAAACATAGGTTCCAAAATTAGGCTCTTTAGAAACTTCTGGCGGCCGAAAGCCTATTTGGTGATAGCTAATTTCGGCTTTATATCCAAATGAAATCAAGCCGAGTAGTTCTCGAGTAAATACTCGAGGAATGCCATTTGCGCCAAAGAACATGCTGTGGTTTTCATTAAAAAATTCCCGCCAAGCTTCTTTGACAGGCTCCTCACCACCTTTAAACTGACTTGCAGCGACCTTGTACTTAGTAATCTTGTGTGCGTTCATCCGATCCCATTTTAATTGTTCCAGCGGAGTCAAACTTAATGCCAGGTATTGTTTTGCTGCAGCAGCGCCAATGATCAGCGAATCATTCATAATGGGTGTCCACTCTCGCTCACTGAGAATACTTCCACCATCAACCGGAGTATAAGTTGTGTCAGGGTTCGCAGCTTCATCGTTCGGTCGGTTAACTTGCTGGTATCGGTCCATCGCGGCAGATGCGCCATAGAGTGATGTTATGCCATCCTGGACACCCGTCGCAGCTGTGATACCAAACGCACTAATAAGTTCCTTGTTTTTGCGGATCTCTGTACCACCCAGTACCGTGAGTTTTAAACGGTTTGATGAGACAACGGTGTATAACTTATAAGCGCAATCAATGTGCTTCCTATAAGCAACGTCATTGTCCCAGTCGAGCCAATAAACCCAACTATTATCATTTTTATAAAAGAGTCTTAAATTTTGAAGCTGTCTTTCAAAAGTCTCCTTGGATAACATGAAACTCTCCTTTATTCGTTTTAGATTGATGGCATTGCCCATTTCAATATGGTCTTCTTACATTGATCACTTTATACTTGCATTGAATCAAAGTGGCATTTTGAGTGGGAACTTTCGCTCAATATAAAAGACTAATGCCCACCGATGCTTTAAATCTTATCTTGTCAACGTTGAAACGACCGTTGTAACGAGCGTGGTATTACCCTAATTGTTGGAGCTATTTTGTTGAATTCTTCAAAATGATGCTCCGTGAGCAGTGCGACAGCCAACCCTCAATCGTTAGAAAAAAGGTATTATGGATATCTCAATTAAAACCTTTGGTGAACTGACTATCCTGAGAGATGGTCAACCTGCAGACTTGCCTCCATCAAAGCTAACCCGAGCTTTATTTGCCTACTTGTTACTCACGGCTAGACCGCACCGCCGCGATCGGCTTTGCGAAATATTCTGGGATGGCCCTGATGATCCAAAAGGTGCGCTATGTTGGTCTTTAAGCAAAATCAGACCTTTGATCAATAGTGTGAATAGCGAACGGTTGGTCGCCGACCGAGAGCGCGTTACGCTGCAATCCAGCGACATTGAAATCGATATTCGAACCGCGATTGCACAAGTTAACGATCCAAGTACCTCTTTGAATGAGCTCTTGAGTATTAATAAGCATTTAAAGGAGCCTTTTCTCGATGGTATTGATTTACCAGAGCGAGATATTTTTCAACAATGGCTTTACAATGAACGAAAGGATATTGAAACGCTTCATTGCCAAATACTCGCCCGCTTGTCGTCTGATCCCAACATCGCTCTAACGGATAGGCTAATCTTTACCCAGCAATGGGAAGCACTCAAACCATTCAGCAGAAAGGCGACTGATCAGTTGTTGACTCAAATGGAATTAGTCGGGCGCACTAGCGAGGCTGAAGCGCTTAAACTTGAATTTACCAAACGTTTCCAAGCTGCGGGTATCGATTGGCATCATGATTCTGTTAAAGCCAATTCAGAATCGGGTCATGTGTCTGAGGCAACTCAAAATATTACTGAAGATGCAATTGCTGGCCGAGAGCCACTCTCAAGACAAAAAATCCAGTTTTGTACGGCGAAAGACGGCGCTCGAATAGCTTACGCGACGATCGGTAAAGGTTTACCAATCGTTAAAGCGGCAAACTGGTTTAGTCATTTGGAGCATGACTGGAGTGCGCCAGTTTGGAGTCCGCTATTTCGAGAACTGGCACTCGACCATCACTTTATACGATACGATGAACGAGGTAATGGGCTTTCTGATTGGAATGTTGATGATATTTCATTTGATTCGTTTGTCACTGACTTAGAAACAGTCGTCGATACCTGCAACGTTGAAAAATTTGCGCTACTCGGTATCTCTCAAGGCGCCTCGGTTTCTATCGAGTATGCTATTCGCCATCCACAACGGGTTAGCCATTTGATTTTGTTTGGGGGCTATGCGGCAGGTTGGCGAATCGGTGCAACGAAAGACATCATCAAACAACGCGAAGCGATAATGACACTGACGGAGACCGGTTGGGGTCAGGATAATCCAGCTTATCGCCAAATATTTTCTTCCACATTTATGCCGAGTGCAAACCCTGAAGAATTAGATTGGTTTAATGAGTTCCAGCGACTAACCACGTCGCCTGAAAATGCCGTGAGGTTTTTGTCAGTATTTGGCGATATCGATGTACGGCATCAGTTGGCGAAAGTCTCAGTTCCCACTTTAGTTATTCATTCACTCGGTGATTTAAGAATTCCAGTCGATACCGGGAGAAACATCGCGGCGACCATTCCAAATGCGGAGTTTGTCGGCCTTGAAAGTGATGGTCATTTACTGCTTGGTCGAGAGCCAGCTTCAAAAGTATTTATTGATGCGGTTAAAGCGTTTATTCGCCCTTAATCCGATCGTTTGTCACTTGGGAATTTAGACTAGATCTGCAGTCAGTTTTGCCTAAGAACAATTTAATTATAATTTGATTGGCTGGCTTATTATTAGCTGGTTCATTGAAGGCGCTCTGTTCCTCACTGCATCTCAGTCGACTTTTTCATGAAAAACTAAATCCACTCCTGCGCTTCAAAAGGCACTGTTTGATCGCTAGCAGTATCACCTGTGTGTGCAGTTGATGCAGGCTCGACCATCAGAAAATGGGTATCGCGGGCTGCTTTAGGGCAATGCTCTACACCTTTTGGTACCACATACATTTCGCCGGGATTGAGTACAATATCGCCGTCTCTCAATTGCAAAGTAAGCTGTCCTTTAAACACCAAAAACAATTCGTCCTCGTGTTCATGGTGATGCCAAACGAGTTCACCGCTTCCTTTGGCGAGTTTAACCAGTTGACCGTTTGACTCGGCTATCACCTTGGGCGTCCACTCTTCATTAAACAACGCAAATTTTTCGCCGATGTTTATCTTATTCATTTAGTCCCCTTTCCCAGTTAACATTGATTCAGAAGTTTTGCTCAACTAGTATTTCAAAGTTTATCAACATTGGCCAGTTTTTACACCGAGCTTCATACCAAGTATCGGCACCGCTTGATTCGAAGCTAGAATTATGCAACCTTTGCTATCACTCAAGGTCAAACTATTTGAAAATCGCATTTGGTTAAGCTTGGTAATCAGTTCACAAGGAAATGACCATTAAGTCCATTCTATTTCGCACTCTCGCTCTCTGCATACTCGTTCTAGTAGCGATATATCTATTGTTGCCTTGGTGGTTGCCAGCAGCGATTAATGGCATTGTCAGTTCGCCTAACTGGCGCATCAATGACATGTCCATTGGGTACCCTAGCCCAGAGGGTGTAACGATTAACGCACTTACCATTGACTTACTTGCAAACAAACAAAGTGTCGGACAGTTAAACTTAAAACAAGCTCAACTAACCATCAATTGGACAACCCGAACGATAAAAGCCATCGAGGTGGAATCAGTGTCTGGTGATTGGTTAATCCCCCTGCCGAACAAAGCGCGAAGCAGTCAAACACAAAACGGCCAAACTCAAATCAATCATACGCTAAACAGTCAAGAAGTCGCCTCCTTACCAGAAAAGCTTCCCACTCTGACTATCGAGCAATTCGACTTCACACTCCCCTTTCCTAACATGCCTGTCACTCTGAGCGGGCGTATCGAAATGGAAAAGCCAAACCACCAACTATTTGCTGAGATTGATAGTGACGAATCAATGACGGGCAAGTTAACGGCAACTCTCACCCCTGAAAAAGCACTCAAAGCTAACTTAACAGGAAAAGCCCAACTCGAAGAAATTGATACATTAATAAAACGATTGTTACCCGATTTAAATTTAACCCTAACTCAACCTCAAGGAGAGATTACTGCAACGATTATTGCCAACCTCTCTTTACAAGACTTCAACGAGTTAAAGCCACAGATTGCGATTAGCATGAGTCCTCAAAGTATGGGGGCAGAGTTACCCTTATTTAAAATAAGCAAGTTGAATGGTCGCATTAATCTCAGTTATCGCGACCAACTTTGGTATTTAAACCCCGGCGATTTAACCGGGGAAATCATCACTACGGAAGCGGTCAGCCCTCTCAAACCTCAGGCGTTTTTGTTTAATGCTCGCAATAAGGCAGCCCAGTTTGACCAAGATATCTTGCTCGACATAGCACTCAAACGCGATGCCGATCGGATTAATTTGTCCTTGCAAGGCCAGCTCAACGATCAATTTAATGCCAATATTGATGCCAAACTGACCAATGTTGAGACCTATTTTGATGAGAACCTTGAGCGTCTCATGCTAACTATCAATCCCAACTTGACCAACTGGCAAACTAAGTCGTTAGACTATCAAGGCGCTTTAATCTTCTCAAAGACTCTTGAAAGCTATCAAGTTGTTACATCGAATGAGCAAAAATTCCAATTACAAGGTGTTCATCTAGGTCCGTTAAAAGATAGCAACCTCGACCTTACATTTAATTTGGCACCGGAAAGTGATTTGAGCAAACCGGTACTCACGAGCGCAAAAGTATTCATCGAACAAGGCACTTTAAGTTTCGATGAGACTAACCGGATCCAGCTCAACAATAGTCAACTAACATACCAAGGCGATGAAAGCAGTGGTACTTGGCAGAGTCAATTTAACGATATTAGACTGCTGCAACCCAATAATGGCGATTGGCTCCAAGGTAAGATACAAACCGCGGGCTCTATCGATTGGGTGAATCAAAGTTACCAAGGCACAGCGACGCCCAACTTCTCACTCAAAGCGTCACAAAGCGTTTTAACTAACCTATTTCCCGCACAAAAGCACTTATGGCAGCGCTTTAGTGTCACGGGTGATGCAACCCAAGACCAATTAGCCTTGAATGGACATTTTGAAATTGACGGCTCTTTCGAGCAAGCACCGCAGGTCCACGGCAAACTAGAGGCAAACATAGCAGAAATTCGCTTAGCCGATAACGGCCTTAATCAGGCAAACTGGCAGCTGCAATGGCACGGTGACTGGCGTGATATCACAACTCACTTAAAAGCGGCGCAACTCGTATTAAAACAACAACCGCAAGGCGAGTTGACCGGTTTGCGAGCTGATATTCGGTTGGACGAATCGATACAGTGGCGAGACCTCCACTTGGATACTGCGCTATTCGGCGGCAAACTGTCTGTCGCCGGTAGCGACGGTTGGCAAGCTATTGACACCAATCAAGGTACCGCAACATTGGAGAAAATTGATTTAAGTAAACTGAGCGATTATCTTGGCAAGGCCGAGCTCATTATCTCTGGATTACTGTCTGGTGCGATCCCGTTTACCTTGACCAACGGACAGTTAACTTTTGGCGAAGGCCAATTAACCGCCGAGCAAGGACGAATTGCATATCTGCCACAAGGGAAAAAAATTGCCCTTACTCAAGAGACCATTGGCGAGCTTGCCAATATCACATTGCAGAATTTTCATTATCAGTTAATGAACGCAAAGATTAATCACGGCGGTCCTTGTGGTTTCGATATCGTATTTCGCTTGGAAGGCAAGAATCCTGATTTGGGTGCAAGAGCTGATCAGATTTTAAACATTGGCTATCAACCAACCTCTAACGTGAACTTGTACTATCTGTTATTATTTGGTGAAGATTTTGTCCAAGAGTTACAAAACCAACAGAAAGATTCAGTTTGCGTTCAGCCGAATCCATAGACAATGCGCATAACGACTAGGAGAATTTAGATGATGCGACGACTAATCGGTGTGTTGTTATGCCTGAGCTTGCTCAGCGCTTGCAACCCGACAGTAAGGTTAGATCTTGGGGATAAGCCCTTAGAGATTAACTTGAACATTAAGCACGAGATCCGGGTCAAAATCGAGAAAGAAATCGATGCCCTGGCTGAAGACGACGAAATATTTTAGGAGCCGCTATGAAAATTTTAACAAAGTTAACTACAGCCTTTTTAGTTTTAATGCTTGCGCTTCCCGTTGCTGCAGCAGATTTATCAAGTGCCAAAGCTCAAGGATTAATTGGTGAAATGAGTACCGGTTATATTGGTTTTGTCACCAACCAAGTACCTGACGATGTAAAAGAGCTCGTCGCGACTGCTAATGCTAAACGTAAAGCGAAATTTCAGGCATTAGCCAAAAAGCAAAATATCTCTGTCGATCAAGTCGCGAAAATTGCCGCGGCAACATTCTTCGAAAAAACCAAACCGGGGAATTACATTAACCAAAATGGTCGCTGGATTAAAAAATGACTAAGGGAGCTTACGCTCCCTTTTTTATCACAAACATTTCACGTAGCAAAAACTAATTTATTATTGTCTAGGTCTCTTACATAAGCTGAGAATCGAGGGCCACGCTGATCCGGCTTGCCTTTACAACGACCACCTAAATCAATTGCCTTTTTATACAGTCTCTTCACTTGGACAAGGATTTAATAGTCATTCTAGAATAAACGGGTTATTTAGATTGCATTTCAGTTAATTGGTCATGCCAGGGCGATATCGATTTTTACCGATTCCTTCCGGTATAAATCAAACATTAATCGCAAAATTAACCAGTTTCGCAGCTACAATAAACATCACGCCAACACCAAATCCAATTAATAACGCTTTAAATACTGCACCCTTTTTGTTGCCACTCGCCTTTGGTGAACCATCTTCTGCATTTGTGTTTGGGTCCGAACCTAACTCGCTCATATTGTAATTGTCCTAAGATTTTGAATGACACGGATTATAACCAATTAGAACAAATATCTCACTAGCTAATAATACCGGCGGTATTAAATCTGTTTATCGTGTTAATGTTGTTTAAAATCGATATGAAAATAACGGAGAGTGGCATGGCCGCTAGTGATGGCTTGAACTGAATTTAATAGTTTCGGCGCGCGCCTGTTAACTAATTGAGATATTGAAGAGTGATTATACTCACATAAGTTCCAAGCTATGCTATCTTAATTTAACTAAGTCAGCAGAATGAGAAGGAGATCATCATGACTTTTAGTTGTTCTCAAAAATTTGTACAAAAAGACTACCGTACAGCTGTCGGATTAGTTGGTGGTGGCCTAGAAGGCTTATGCGTCACATTATGTGCTAAATGGTGTCATTTGATATTAAGTGATACTTTAGATACATGGAGTAATCCCACCACATCTGCGCCAATGCGATTTCAAAATTTCTACTCTCCGGCGCTTATTGACGCATTAGGAAAAGAGCAACGAGTTTCAAATGCAAGGCTCAACCGAATGAAGGAAGCCACTGACGGTTTAGAAAAGATGTTAATGGTTGCCAAAATTATGGGGCAACAAGGCTTAGGGCAAGAAAGACAACCCTTAATCGATGCAGTATCAGACACAGTGCCAGAGCTCGAACATAGAGGTGATAATATTCCCCGGCAGATACTCTCTCGATTTGGATGTACTAATGTCGGAGCGCCGGCACAAGTTGGATGGGGTAATTTAGCGAATAGTCTCAACGAGAAACATTGTTACGCTATCGTTTTTCAAACTCAAAATGGTCAACATGCAATCGCAGCCTATGTATCAGGTGGCGTATTTAATCATGATTATCATATCTTCGATCCGAACTTTGGTGAGTTTAAAGCCACTGATAAAGCATCAGCGACCCGTTTGCTGCAAACTCTTGGGGACAGATACGGCAAGCCACAACATGCGCGCTTATTTCAAATGCGACTTTAGTCATAAAGTGCTTATGTGAGCAACTGTACAAGCGTTAGATACAATTAACATTGACTCGGACATTCCTATATTTGACTCTCGACCTAATATTTGCTCAGTCTTTGATATAACTGCTTTGCTCCTGGCATTTGATCATTAATTTTCATGGCTTCAGCAGACAGTTTTTTCGCGCCATCGATATCTCCAGATGCCTCTAATGCTAGTGCGTATGCTAATATGTCGGCCGGAACTTGATGTTGACTGTGGTACGCTGTTTTCGCATATTCAGAAGCGCGTTCAAACGCTCCAGATTGAATTAACAACTTAGATAAAATTCTCATCGGTGCAGTTTCATAATTCGCATAGGATTCTACTTTTGTTACGTAGTCTAAAAAATATTCTTCTAACAATTCCCTAGCTTTAGTGTGTTTTCCAGCCGCAATAAATGCAGTTGCACAATCAGCCCATGATTGAGGGCTCACCCCCATTCCATATTTTCCGTTCGGATTCTTTCTTAAATTTCTCAACTTCTCGTCGGCAGCCGCGTCATATTTACCAAGAGCGCTTAATGTTCGAGAGCGCCAATCTCTTGCTCCACTGTATTCCGGGTTTATCTGTAACGCGCGATCAAAATCCGCCAAAGCATCAGGCTCATTATTTAATTCAAGATAAGCCATTCCTCTTTCAAAAAAGGCTTGTTCATTGTCCGGTTCAATTAAAATCGCCTGTGTGAGTAAGTTAATGGCTTTTGAATATTCTCCGTTACCGGAGAAGTCTATTGCTTGGCGTATCAAAGACGTTACACAATTATTCTTATCCATACTATTTTCCATTAAGTAATTGGTTATTTTTCAATAGGTATGTCGTCATATATTAACCGCTTTTTTAAATCACGCTTTAATGACAGATAGTGAAGTTAGTATATTTAATTCAGCAGTTATAATCAAAATCAAGGGTTCGATCGATAGCTAAATATTGCAGCTCAATTTATTCTCTTTCCTGAACGTCGAGCACTCGATCAATAACTAATAGGACTCCTTACCTTAACGTTGTTTTTCATGACAATTTCAATTAGTCTCATCAAAAAATCAAAAGGAATTCATTGAGTGCAATTTTCTAGCGAGATTGAGTCTTCAGTATTGGTCGCAATCGTCATGGTTGTTCTAACTGCTATCTCAAAATACTTTGGGTACTATCAATTCGGTGGTACAAAATTACCTATTTGGTCTATTTTCCTGATAGCTACTTTTATCGCTCTATTTGGTCTCGGTTTTGTTTCATTTACTGGAGTCGCATTTTTAGCCCTAATGCTGATTGCTTCGTTAGCGATTAACGCTACTGGCCCGAAGTCTATGCGGATAATCGCCGGTATTCTGGCTGGTACGCTTTTTTTAGGATTAGGATTTCGAATTCTCCCTGGCTTCGAGAACCAAATACTTGTGGATACGCAATTCGTTAAAGGTCAATCAACTACCTATACAACTTACTTCAATTTTGATAAGACATTGGGGGGATTAATCTTTTTTTTGGCCGTTGTTCCTTCTAGTAATCGACTCAGATACCGCACATTATCGCGTGCGCTAATGGTTACGACCGCGACTATTATATTCGTCTTGGGTGGGGGCTATGCTTTCAACCTCATTGGGATAAATTTAACCTATCTATTTGATTATCGGTTTCTGGTCCTTTTTTTAACCTTACAAATATTTCAGTCTGTTTGGCTGAGGAAACTTTTTTTAGAGGTTTTATCCAACAGCGACTGTATTACCTCTTCGAAAAAGATTCTTTGTGGCACAAAACCATTCCCTTAATTGTCGCATCATTGCTATTTGGCTTAGTTCATTTTGCTGGTGGTATTGGTTACGTTGTCGCATCAACTGTGGCGGGCATTGGTTATGGCTTAGCTTATCAAATAACCCAAAGAATAGAAGTGGCAATACTGTCTCATACCTTACTGAATCTCGTACACCTAGTGCTGTTTACTTACCCTTTTTCTATGAATGATGTTTAAATCAGCGGTTTCTACTTTGACGTCACTCGGATTAAGCTGAAAGTTGACACTGTGACCAGCTTTTTAGTCTGTGTTACTTACACTCATCTTTTAATCAAGACTTTGAATTATTCAAAGCTACCTGAGTACCCTTTTTACTTTAAACTGATTCACTGATTTCGGTCCTTGCTGTGTTAATACTGTAGCGGATATCCAATCATCATTTTCATTAAAAACATAATGAATATTTCGAGTCGTAGGTTCTACTCCCTCAATGTTAGCATCGATAATAACTTTGCTTACCAAACCTTTATCATTGTAATCATATTGAACATTAATAACTCTTTCGGTTTTTGGATAGACTTCCTCTGTCGAGAGTACTAATTTGTCACTGTTGTACTGATTAGTAATTTTTTTGTTCACCTTATTCTTATTGTTTTTTTCAATTATTGTCAAAGTATGGTTGTTTGCGTCAAAATGATAGTCAACATTGGTAACCACCTTACCTTCTGCATTGTAGATTTTTTTAGCCGTTAATTGGTAAGGTTGTTGATAATCGCCTTTATAGGTATATACCACTTTATTTAATCCAGGCTTAACGATCGCTATAACATTTTTATTCGCTTTCGTGATTGAAGCGTTCTGATGATAGGTTTTAGCGTCAATTTTAGTCCATTGGTTTGTTCTTGAGGAAAATGTGAATTTTTGTAATTCATAATAAGTGTAATCTCCCTTAAGTTGTTCGTACTGAAAGGGAACATGGGCAGAAATTCGAAATTTATGAGGGTAAAGATGTCCTTCAAGAAACAAGAATATATCCTGCTCAGAAATCGTTGTGTTTCTGACTGAAACATCAAGATCTAAGGGAGTCTCAGCTTTTAGTTTTAAACCACAATTTAACGAAACAAATAGTATTGTTAATAATATAACTACTCTAACCAGCACCATCTTCATAACCTAACGTTTAAAATACCCTTAATGCCAATTGGCAATTAATCCACTTGCTGCAAACGTGACCAAATATGCAGCAACAGTCAGCAAAATAAATATCCACAAAGTAGAAAATAGGCTTTTTATCCATCCGAAACTATAGAATAATTTTACCGATTGATAATAAACAATCAAACCGATAATAATCTCGATCATCTTTCTACTCATTGAGAAAAAATCAACATTAAAAATTAGAAATGTAACAACGACCAAAATACCATACAAACTATAAAGCGACCCAGCATAAAGTAGCATGGTTAATGTCGCGATATAGTTGTAGCCTGACTGGTAAAACGCATATCGAATCGCAATGGCAGCAACCGGCATTGCGCCCAAGTAAATGAATAGCCGGTGGTTTGAATACAAGTCATACCAAACCTTATAAAATTTAACACTAAATACGCTAGATTCTTTATCAGCCATGTTTTGTTGCGCCAAGCTACTATCTACCACAGGCGAAATCCATCCATTTAAAGCAAGAATGGCCAAATAAGCACCAATTATGAGAAAACAAAGCCTTAAGGGGTTTACATAATACTGACGACTTCCTGTGACATAGCGTTTTGCAACGTAGCCTGGATATAAAATCAAGTCTTTTAAGGTTCGAAATGCCCGAGAATCCGTGTTGGTAATCGCTTCTAAAAAAGCATCAATAAAATATCTGCTAGTTAAATTGCCCGCAATATGCTTTTGACCACACTCTGAACAGTAAGGTCCGGTTAATTGCGATCCGCAATTAAGGCATCGCTGACCATGATAGTTATCTTTAGACATTATGACTCTCTTATCGAAAAGTAAACTTGAAACCCTAGCATGTTGTTCAATTATCCAGTCGAATGATCACAAAAAATGAGAATAAGTTTGTCTCTGACTCCGCTAACGTGACGATGTTGCTAGAAAATTACCCGTTTTTACCAAGCAAGCGGTCAGCCCTACCCTTGAATCAATCACTTGCTAAAAATTCAATATGAAGCACGGTAATACTTACCAACAATAATAACGCTAATGTGGTAAAAATCAGATAAGTCGCGAGTATTGAAATCGTTCTTCGTTTCAATGAAAACTGATTGAATATTTGAAAATAGGCGAAAATTGTATAAAGCAAAGAAAATACGACAGGAATGGGTTCAAAGCCTTTCCATAACAGTGAAAGTGGTCCCAAAATGGCGTAAATGATCATGCGCTGACAGGACAGATAAAGATTGAGCACGAAATGCTCATAAAGATTAAGCGCTGATTTATAAAAAGCTAATCGTGTCGCTAATGCAAAAAAGGGAACCGAAACCAGAACCGATGCGATATAGTGGCTGTTAAACCAGCTCAAAACAGACACAATGGTTGACGGAGACTCTCTTTCTTCATTGGTTAGTCCATTCTGAATACCGGTTAAAAGATCTTGCATGATCGTTCCGAAACCAAAAGTAATTGATAAATAAATGTAGATAGCAATGATGACTACAAGGTAGCTAAAAGGTTTGGTGTAAGGCGCTCTTTTCCCATTGATGTAATCATTAATAACCTGTCCGGGTCGATAAAATAAAGAAGCGATGGTGTAAAGGAAACCGCGTTCAAACTGAAGAACGTCCGTTGTAAACTGCTGTGAAAGATATTTAAAGTTGATTCGATCTACGGTGTTTTTCTGGCCACAATGGCTACAAAACTTACCCGCTAGCGTATTCCCACAATTTTTACAGCTTGTTACCACGCGCAGAATATCCCAGAAACAATGTTTTATGATTATTTTAATAAGACTATCTTAGCGTTTTTCAAAAATGAAAGCGACAAGTTCCATCGACTTGGCTTGATATTCCGATTTGGATGGGTAATCGACTGATTCAACTCGGATTTTTCACCGATCTCTACTCGTCCATAAAGCGCTAAGGGCTGTTCTTGTTCTTGTTCTTGTTCTTGTTCTTGTTCTTGTTTTTATTCTTGTTCTTATTCTTGTTCTTTCTCTTGCGCTTGCTGCTAGCGTATCGATTCATTGCAAACAACAGCTTGAATCAGTCTTTTGTAAAATGTTGAGTTAATTAATTGAACGGTTATTTAATAATCTTCACAATACACGCTTTAAAGGGTCCTAGCTTACTGTCTAAATCCGCATTATTCGACTTTGCTTCATCACTAATATTAAGTTGGCCCGTCATTTTTCGCTCTTTTTCATTCGTATCAACTGAGGCATTGATTGTTATGGTAAATTTATGCCCTTCTGGCAACAAGTCGGTACATGATTGGATAGTTGAATATTTTTTATCGCCTGCAATCGCATAAAATGCAACAGATGAAATAGCCACTGTAAATACAACGAGCAATAATTTTTTCATATTAGTGTTCTACCTTTGTTTTCTGTGTTTTGCTGATAGACACTATATTTTTTGTAAGGTTCCTTGGACAGTATGTCCTATACGCAATATTTTGTGAGCAAACCGAATCTCTTTTTTGTTTTAGATTCCGCTTCTTTACTAGGCCAAACATTAACGGGTATTAATTTCATTGGCACTTGTTTGAATTGATATAGTGGAGTTGAGCCATTCAGCTTACGGTAATTTTAAACACACTTAACCTTAGCCAAGTATGATATTTAAGAGCTGACAGTTTTAAAGCTGTCAGCTCCTTGCACTTGCTAGCTTCACTAGTCAGTCCAATCCTGGCCCAAGGCTTGAGCATCATCAAATAAAAATTTAGAAATCTCTTGCATTAAAACACGCCTATTCGCAACACTATTTTGGAAACCTAACTTTCGTAATTTGTGGAGATAGATCTTAAAATCCAGAGGGTTCGGCTTATTTGAGGGCCTAAAGCCAAGCTGTTGAGAGGTAAAAACCGGCTCATAACCAGCAAAGTATAGACCAAGCAACTCTCGCGAAAACACTCTTAAATTTCGATACCCGGGATCGATAAACATGTCCTTTCTAGTTTTTAAAAAGCGTTTCCATTTGGACTTTCCTTGTCCAAACTGATCGACCAAATGATTAATTTTTCCACCAAGTGGGCGAGCAGTGTTTGGATCATCGCGGTCTTCCGGAAACATTAATTTCCATGCATTTTGCTCCTCAGGTGTTAACGCCAAAGCAAAATCTTGCCCACCCGTTATAGCGCCGATAATTAACGCGTCATTAAGAATTGGCGTCCAGCTTTTTTCGCTCAGAATACTGCCTGTACCATTGACTGGGGCGTAAGGTTTAGGCGGCTTGTTGCCTGTATATAAATAATTTTTGAGCCACCTCTCTCTTGCATTTCTGATATGAATCCGAGTCGACTCATCCTGTATTCCATTCACCCCTGTGACTCCGAAGTTTCGAATGTACTGGTCATCCAAACGAATTTCAGTTCCTCCCAACAAGGTAAGCTTCAAGTTGTTCCTCGCTGTGGCTTCATACAAATTAAATGCACAGCGGATGAATTTAGCCAAGACCTCATCATCATTCCAACTTTCATCCCAACTACCGACCCAAGCGTTGTCGGTTCGATACTGAGCTCTTAATTCAAATAATTGATTTATAAATTGTTCTTGAGAAAGCATATAGACCTCCTAATCTTCATTAATTGCATTATGATTAAACGCCTTCGCGTTTAACCTTCCTTTTGATTATCCTTTCTAGCTGACTCAGTTATCCTATAGGGTCACCGTGTATATGAGCGTTTGAAGAATCGTTGTATTTTGGTTTTTTTTAAGAATTTTTGACGGTGGCTGCTTTTAATGGACAATCTTGCATTAGTTGCTTTAACCAGCATTGTGACCGGCACTACCCAGGACAGGTGGTACTATCGGAGGTTTATTGCGGCGGTTTCCTTTAAATATTCCACCACTATTAATGCTTGTCTTCCCCTATTTTTCGGCAAAACAAACAGATACAGACCAACCGATACAGACATCCAGAATTCCATGAGTAACCTGCAATATCAGTAGCTAATATCACTAGTTTAATTGGTATATGTGAGATATAAGCTAAGGTGGTTGTAAGAAATCACTTAATAGTGCCTGTCTTTAATTATTTGCAGGTTCATATTTAAATCCACAGAATCCAATTATTTTATTATCATCTTTATGAATTAATGCATAACGAGCATAGCCATACTGCTCGTATTCTTTAAGCCATATGTTCTCTATCACGAACAGGGCTTCTTTTTTAGATTTTACCTTGTGATCTCCTGGAATGAACTTAAGCATACTTTCATCCGAACTAAACTCGAGCACTTCCTCAGCATCCTGGGCACAGAATTCGCGCATCTGAAGTCTTGGCGTATTGACTAATATTTCAGGTTTTAGCATTTGTGAGGTCTACCAGCTTTAAGCATACATACATACATAAATAATGTTTCTTTGTTCTATGACCTGTCATCTAATGTGAATAAATCAGCTATATGGAGCCTGGTTGGAGTTATTTAAGACGAGCTGACTTAGGTGGCATCGGCGACTACACGGTTCGTGCCAAGAAACATTAGCATTCCAAGTTCACACATTTCTAAAGTAAGAGTTTTCAGTTCCAACTTTAACAGGGCTAACGTCAAGAGCAATAGGATTGTCGTAATCAAAAAACATTTTATAATCACCACTTCGCTGTATCTCTATTAGTGTCGCGAGAGGCCTACTATTGTTGCTTTCTTCTATTCCGTCAACCAATGCAAACATCTGCTTTTGCATAGCAGATGAATATTTATTCACCCCTTCAAAATATATAAACTCTATACTTTCTTTATGTTTGAAAGTGCATTGGGAACTTCCCCTATCCCGATTAGGGCTTGAGAACCAACAATAAGCTTGATCCCACTCGGAGCCCATTTGAGAAATCATCTCGAATAAGCATTCAGCTAGCAGCTTAACCTGCTCTCGCTCGCTAACCGTCATATTTTCACTTTTCATCAATTTGAATACCGAATACTCTCACGAAAAATTAATGACAGTCACTTTATCGACAATTACTTTCGTTATCAATCACCAAAATCTGAATCACTTAATAGTGCCTGTCTGGATTTTAGTACCTGTCTGGATTTAATTTCTGTACTGCTCAAGCACAGAGTCGAGTGACTAAAAAGACGTCAATTTGATAGCCTTGTTAGTCTACCGCCTCGGCCATTCGGACTTTGTAGTAATGAACCGCAACCAGAATTAGAACAACCAATAGCCCCATGAAGTACACCATTGTTAAAGTACTTTTAGTCACCGTCAACGCACTACTGATTGTGACTAGTTCTTCCGATAAGTCCGGGTAGCGACTAAGCATCAACCAGATACCAACATTCTCTGCGTAATCGCTAACGCAGGCCAAAAATGGTACTACAGACAGAACATGCCACGCTCGTCCTTTTAGATCAATGAGTTTAATCAACCACAGAAGCAACGAAGAATAACAAAGCCCAAACAGCAAGGGATAAAATAAATCTAAAACGAGCTGCGTTGACAGGTAAAATTTTCTACCCTCTTCACCGAGACTACTCAGAATCGCTAGCGCTTGTTGATAACTATAACCGGATGGAGACATGTCAAAAATAGGCAAACCATCAGTACCATTCATCAACTCAGGGATGCTGTAAGTCAACATAGTAAGATAAACTGCATTGGTCAGAACAAACAGGACCAAAACGATCCGTCCATTTATTCGTGATTGAATTGCTTGCAACATATCACCCCCCCTTCTCAAATCATTATTGCTGCTGGCTCATAAATACAGACAGTCACTATATCGACTATCACTTAGGCTATCAATCGTCAATCTCTGAGTGATGTTGATGCTTCTTTCGCCTAAGTTTTCATAACCAATTTAGACCAGGAACCAATATAGACAGGCACGATTTCATGGTTAACCTACGACGCAAGTAGCCAATGTCTGTAATTTAATTGGTATATATGGGAAATATGCTTAGGTGATTGTAAGAAATCACTGAATAGTGCCTGTCTTTAATTATTGCTGAATAGTGCCTGTCTTTAATTATTGTCTTTAATTATTAGGTTAATTATTGCTATTGATTAGTAAAACGAGGATCAGAGATAATCTGGGTACAAATCCTGATTGAGAAAGCAAAGAACCTAGCCCCTAAAACTGATGACAACTCTAAAACTTAATAATCAAACAGCTGAGCAGCTTGACACAATGCTAGATAACGGCGTGCTGACTATCATCATGAATCGACCTAAAACGTTAAACGGTTGGACAACCGAGATGATGGAAGCTATTAAGGATGCGCTTGCGGTCGCCAGTAAAAACGACGAGGTTAAAGTGGTCATATTAACCGGACAGGGAACTTACTACTCTGCTGGTGTAAATTTAGGTCGCTCGCTGAAACTTATGCACCCTAAAAAGCTTAGAGATTTAATTATTGACTATAATCAGCAGCTTTTTGAATCGTTCCTGGAGTTTCCCAAACCCATTTTAGCTGCGGTTAATGGTCCATCAATTGGTGCGAGTGTGACTTCAGCGACCTTGTGCGATGGTATAATCGCTTCAGAAAATGCAACCTTTTCAACTCCGTTTGCTGCGTTAGGTGTCACTCCAGAAGGTTGTTCAAGTGTTCACCTGCCTCGTTTAATTGGACAACAGAATACCGAGAGAATGTTAGGTAAAGAAGGATGGAAGCCAACTGGCGCTGAAGCACTGGATATAGGACTAGCGCAATGGCTAGTTAACGAGGAGAAGCTTTTAGATAAAGCACATGAGATAGCGCAAGACTGGATTCAGCAAGAGAAAACTCGAAGCTTTTTAGGCGGTAGTGAGTTAAGTGAGTTAAAAGCAGTCAACGCGCAAGAATCGATTAACTTGGCAAATGCCTTTTTAGCAAAGCCCTTTTTAAAAGGACAATCAAAATTCTTTTGGCGTAAACAAAAGTACGCTTTATCGGCTATATTTTTTGTGCTCCAAATCTCACGTCCGATCTGGGCAAAGCTTTTATCCTAGATTCGAATGCCAAAACAAATAAGAAATTAGGGTCAGAGTCAGTTATTGTTAGCCTTGCCAGTTTTAAATTCGACTCTGTCCCCCTATTTTTAACGTTTTAATCCTTCGAACCTCTAATCTCTGACAGCGACTGGTTTAGCCAGTCCAAGTACCACCTATTGAAACTAAGACTTCTCCCCTCATCGTCTCTGAGTAATTCAATTCCCGCGTAGTCAGCCCTGAGATCTCTCCAAATGGTTCCTTTCATTGGACCAGTTACAACCAGCCATATTCGTCTGGCACACCCCTCGTGGCAAATAGGTATAGCACCCGGTAAAACGTCCTCCGACCAATATTTTTCGTTCAACTTTTCTTCCCATGCTTCCCAAGCCGCATCTTCCTCTTCTTCGCTTTCATAGTTGTCTTGCGGCTCGTTACTCCAAAATGAATCTGGTAAATTCCAATCTGACTCATAGGGAAATTCTTTCGACAAATCTCCTACTAGAGTCCCTTCTGACCAAGAACATATTCCATGATTGTGATCTTCCATTTCGACCGGAAATACTCCGTAACAGGGACCCGCCCCTCCGTTTCCAACAAGCGTAATAAACTCCCGGTATTCATCTGGAAAAACACATCCGTATTTGCTTTCAATTTCCCTGAACTCAATTTCTGACAACGTATCATTTAATTGATATTCGTGCGAACTTGAACCAAAATTTTTGAAATGTTTATCTTCTTTTTTTAATTCTTCTAATTTAAGTTTTAATTCTTTCATAAATATCTAATTTTATAGGGATTATAATTTCGACCATTAACTGAAGTCATTTCAAGCATTGGGATTATTTTCACGCTTTAAATTTTAACAATAAAGCTTCATATATAGGTCGATAAGGATTAAAAAAATCATTCACAATTTCAGCAGCCATTTTCTCAGGATTTGGATGCCAGTCGAAGTAGTCATCAGCAATATACAAATTGCTTTCATCTTCTTTTGATAACTTTATATCCCAATCATACAATACAATTTGTACCGCTTTCCTCATATTCAGTTCGCCTTGATAATACTTGTGACTGATTTCACCCAGTAATGTTTTTTCGTCTATATCTCCATATACACAAAAGGAATCTTGTATAAGTTTTACAACCTCGCCTAAATCTGATGAAAGTACTATTTTTTCAACGAAAGGGTCGATTCCCTCGTCTGTATATTGTGTATAAGACCAATCAATCAGTTCTTTATACGAAATGATATTTTTCTTTAAAACATAAATTAAAAAATTATAATCTTCAGCTGAATACTTCATAGCTTGCTCGAATGAATTTATTATATCAACTACTTGACTCTTAAAGATTCCATATCTGTCTGAAAATCCATTATTCCCTTTTTAAAACTCTTCCCAAAGGCAAGTGAAGCACAACTTTGTGCTTCGCTCGGAGATTTGGGAAATTTTTTACTACAACCGACGCCCCAGACAGCTTCACCTTTTCGTCTATTGCCATCATGTTGTGGGTCGACCAAAAATGTGATGTATGCAATAGCACCATGCGGAGACCAGACCGAAGTAAGCTTCCAGATTTCGTCTGCCCACCAATCGATAATATGAGGATCAACTTTTGACGCGATTTCCCATCCGTCAAGCTCTAGGTATTCTTGTACTTTTTGCTGGTTTGGTTTCATTTGATTGTTCTCTTTAGCGGACACTCAATTGTAATAGAGCATTAGCTATGCCAATTTCATATTTACCACCATTAAACTAGCGTAACTTATTGTCTTTATTGAAGTAAAAGATGCACTTTCTTAGCGCTAAGATCGATAGGCATTGATTATCAGCAGAAAGAACTATCTATTTTTATAATACACCTATCAGAATAGATAGCTTATAAATTGTCTATATTTCGCTATTTGGTTTCTTTTTATTGTTAAAATTCGACAAAAAGAGTTTTTTTAACCGTTGAGAGCTTGTTAGGTGAGCAATTGACCTAATCATCATTAAGCGAGCACCGGTATGGTACCAGTCCTGATTTATTTCAAAGCTCCCTCGTTCTTTTAGATCTGCCACAGCTAGTAACAGTGATCTTATGGTCAACCTCTGTAAGCTCCTCTC
Source organism: Aliikangiella marina (assembly GCF_007004765.1). Classification (GTDB taxonomy): domain Bacteria; phylum Pseudomonadota; class Gammaproteobacteria; order Enterobacterales; family Kangiellaceae; genus Aliikangiella; species Aliikangiella marina. Next base: position 986,802 of record NZ_VIKR01000001.1, on the reverse strand, counting down.
CATTAGATTCAAAAATCCTCGACACCTCAAAGCCGCATATATCACTTCCTTCTGGTGGAAGTACACATACGCCGAACCTATTACTTTTATCTGTATTTCTAAACCAATAACGTCGTTCTCGTAAATCAATAGGCCAATAACTGTCAATATTTTCGGCCCCACGAGGTTTTTTTACTGAACCCCATGAGTGGGACTGAAAGTCCTCGCACGCGCCCGGGTTTGGAACAGACACACATCCAGAAAGCAAAATTAGTACAAACAATAAGATTATATTTTTGTGCATAAAAATCGGTGTGGCTTTTTAATAGTTTCAAGACATCTAATGATAAGACGATTAGTCATTAAATAGGGTCACATGATTATTTAATCATCTATTTTCCAACAGTTAATCAGTTTGAAGATCTAACTACTTCGTGATGACTACTGGATATTTATCTCGTAAAAAATATTAAAGTAAAACGATTTTTAGCAAAATTCCAATTGTAATACTCGACTCTGGTCCGAATTTTTATATTAAGAAATTACTCAAAAATGCCTTTCTTTAATTATTTTTTAGGATTGAAGTGGAAGTTAATTTTATTCCCATCAAAGTCTCTAATGTAAGCACAATAATAACCACCAGCGCGAAGTCCCGGAGCGCCTCCGTCTGAAGCGCCCAAATCCAGTGCTTTTTTATGAAGTGAATCAACCTGCAATTCTGACTCTGCTTGAAGTGCAATCATTGTTCCATTACCGGCAGTAGCTGGCTGGCCATTTTCGGGCGTTAGTATCGTGAAGATGACGGAGTTTTCATCTTTTGCCCATGCAATACATGATGTTTCGTCAAATACGCGTTTTGCCCCAAGCATTGCAAATAACTGTTCGTAGAAATTTCCAGACTTAGAAACATCACTCACACCTAATGTAATATATCCAACCATTTTTAATCTCTCGACCTTTACTTTTTATTTTAAATTCAACTTTGACCCTGATTTTATGACCCTAATTTTTCAACTTATTAGAAAGCACCGATATCATCCAAAATAATATGCACATCTTGGTTGGGTAAAAATATCAAATCCAACTCTAAATCCTTGTCTATATTGATAGCCCTTTCATCAAAGTTTTCTAGCTTTATAGGTACGGAAAAAGTTTGTAATACTGGTTCCGTCACCGGATACTTAAAGTCATCACTTTCCAGTTCAGAGTAGTCAGAGAGTAGTAATGGGCTAACAGTACCAGCAGAGCCCAATGCTTGGTTGTGAATAACAGTAGAATCCGCCAATAACGCTATTTTAGCATCGCTCAGCAAGTTGTATGGGTTCATCGTTGCTTCACCTGAGTCGGCGCGTGCGAGTGAAAATTGGAGATTAAAATGTCCGCTTTTCACTTTTTTATCGATGCTTGGTTTAGAAAGCTTGAATCGAACATGGGTTTTTACGCCTTTTTCAAGTTTTATATCTAATACATCATTAGCAGTTTTTGTACCATTGCGAAGACGTTCGGCAACAACTTCAATCGGCATTGGTTTTGGCGGGTTATTTGAATTATTCGTTGGAACGCTCACCTTATCGAAGCCACTTTCAAAATCTTCTATCACGTCAAAGTTTGACGTTTTATAGCGGCTGATATAGATATCTTCAGGCAAACCGAATTCTCTGGTTGATGGATGTAGTAATAACGCCCGGTGTTCAACACGTTCAAATAGCGAATCTTCAAGAAAAGCTGAGACAAAAACCTTAGTCAAATGCTCTTGTTGAGCAGGCGATAATAGATGTAAATCAAAGTCTCCCCGTTGGCCGAAATTAAAAGCGCCTGACATGTCTTGATTAAAATTGATGTGATTAGCTCGGTAAATATAGATCGCCAGTTTTATATGATCTTTGCCGTCATCAAAGTGGGTTCTTTGCCATTGGCGGCTACCGAGGTACTGATAAACATCAGCATCGTGCCCACCTTGCAATACCATGTAATTGACATTCTTAATAACATTGGCCCCGCCTGCATGCATGTATTGACCATCCATAGGAGCGAGCGCAGCGACAGCTTTAATTGAGAAGTTGAAATTAGTCGGTTCATCAAGACCAGGGATTTTTTGCCATTGATTAAAAGCAGCCGCTAGAGCAACAGCCTCTCCCCCACGAGACATTCCAATCAATGCGATCCGTTCCATATCGACTTTTTGATAAAACTCACTATCGACTTCCCGGTTCCAGTTTCGCCATAATTTTAAATGCTCTAGCAAAATCCAACCACGTGCACCGTTTTCGCCCCAGAGACCGTTTAAATAAGTTTGGTCAATCTGTGCAACAATGTATCCTCGGCTGACTAAAAGCTCCGCGAGATAATCAAACCCCGGATCTGAATTCCCATGGACTAAAAACGCCAGCGGAAAAGGCCCTTTGCCGATAGGCGTCCAGACCTTTGCATCTAGCCCTAAACTAGAACTATCAAATTTATGATAGGCGTCATCTGTGTATTTTTGATTGCGTGAATAGTCCGCTAGAAAGTCAGGCAGACTAATCGTTGGTGTGAGAATATCCGGCTTTGAAAAAGAAAACGTTTTACTTTGGCCATACTCCATCGTTTTAAATTTATACTCTCCCGGTTTGGATGGATCCTGTAATCCTGTAGCCGGTATAATTGGTCGAACGTACTGTTTAAGAACACTGTCTATAGTGTCCGCAGCGCCAGCAATATTGACGATGCTTAATAGGAGTAATGTTGTTATTACTCTGAGCACACTGCACTCCTAATTTAAAAAACCTCTCGGCAAAGCATGACTAGCAAAAGACTCTCACATATACAGTCATGAAAAGAGTATCCTACCCCACTAAATTTTCACGATGTTATTGTGCTATCGGGATCAGCGTCAACCATGTTTAACAATATGTATCAATTTTAAAGCAGGCATCCTTAACTACAGAACTTGTGACGAGCGTTATCTACATAACTTGTAATGAGCGTTTTGTAGAAAATATAGACAGGCAATACCTAGTGTGCCCGCTGTTAACAGAACGACTTGACTCCCTATCTATTTTGTTAACGATATAAACGGAGAAGTTGACGACCACAGCCAGCATACAAAGAGCGATCAGCTTCGCGGTACTCTAGAGTCACACAACTAAAATCATCTTGTCTTTCTCTAATAACAAATGGTTCTCCACCCTCAAGTGAAACTGCTAAGACACGAGAGCTATTAAAAGAAGAATCGTTCGTGTAGTAAAGATATTCACCATCTGTGGCAATATCAGTGATATTACTGACTAAACCATCAATTAATGCTTTAAGCTCTCCAGTCACTAAGTCAAAGGAATAAACATTTTTTGGCGAATTAGTTCCAATGTAAACTGTAAATATTATGCGATCGCGAGAAAACAACATGACATCTTGAGTAGAGTAAGAATATTCAAAAACGGGTATAATGTCGTTAGTGATCTGAACTAAAGGTTCTATCTCATTGGTTAGGAGGTCTAACCGCTGTACGCTGTAGTTAAGAGAATCAGTTTCCGAAAGAACATAATAAAGATATCCATTATGTTTAACCAGATCTCTGATATGTCCATCAAACTCTACCAATGTAGAAAGCACATTGGTTTCACGATCACGTCTTTGAATTCTGGTTTTATCAAACTGTAGGTTGCTATTAGCCGTGACATCGTACTCTAGGTAATAAAAACTGTCATCTGTAACTTGTAAGCTCCTATAGTCAAGGCGCTCTACATCCTCTGATTGATAATAATGAAGCTCGACTGGCGCGGGATAATGATCGAGCTCAACACTAATAACGGTGTCATCGGTCGTCTGTATCAAAGAACGCTCAGTAAAGTTAAAATAGGTAGAGTTTGAATTCCTCGATAACGGTGCCCAATATATTGAATCTGGCTGAACTTGCGATTCATTTACCAAATCGAAGATAGCCCTTCGCGCAAAAATTTCACCAAGCTTGGAATAAGGAAAGTATAAATACTGGTTGTAAACAGCAGTAAAATTGTCTGGATTAAAGTCAGATATATAGCTTGAAATGTCATTTGATGATTGATATTCACCGGTATCTAACGAAAAAACATGTTTCATCACTCCAACTTCAGGCCGGTTAAACCGCTCAAGAACGATCAGCTGGTTGAACTCCGGCGCGACAAAAAGGCGAACAAAATATTCGTAGCTTGTCGGATAATTATTGTTCGAATCAGTGAGATGCTCTTGAAGAGCAACAAAGGTTGAACATATCTCGCTAGAAAAATCAAACTTCTCAATAGACCAGGCGGAATCAGCATAACTCAACGAATAAAGCGCTTCAGACGTAGTCACTACATCTTCAACCTGAATATCCTTAATATATTTTTTAGATCCGTCCGCCAGGTCAAGCTGAAAAAGAGCCCTGTCTCCATTACCCGAAGCGTAATTGTTAAGAAAAACCCGATCGCCTTCAATATGAATATCGTGCAACGAGAGCTCTTCTTTATCGCACCTTATAAGGTTTATACTCAATGTGTCTTCATAAAATGTATAAATGCAACCTTCACTTCGATCATAAATCAAAATAGCGTTAGTCAAATTATGAAGGGTTGAAAAGCCTAGATTGTAAGTCGGTACCAATGATTCGAAAGGAAAAGATGGGTGAGGCGTTTCTCCTGACTTTAGGTACTGACTTGGAGCACGAAACAAATGCCGCTCATCCACATTATTTGAATCACTCAACCAATAAACATGGCCTCTAAAACTAGTCACCGAAGAAAAATTTCCTCGCTCACCAGAAGGAGATGCACCAACGACTGAAGGAGAACGGTCGTGTAGACTGAAGGAGTTAATTCCAAAATCATCTGAGAAGCTGCCATTAGGGTGATTTAAATTAAATACCCTATCTTGGAATAACACAAAATCTCGATTGAGGTACGAAAACAAATCGAAATCTGCTAATGGATCAGGCGAAAACAAGGCATCATGAAAACCCTCAGAATTATAATTGGACTCATAAATGGTAGTGATTTGATCAGAATCAAAATCGTATCGATCAAAACGTTTATCGAAATTCATGTAAGCGTAAAGCGCTCCATCATGGAGCTTGATCCGCTCATAAGCTAAATAACTAGTGTTAACAAGCTCCGAATTCAAGGTAATTGGTGGACCTTCATCAACCTGTTCCGAACCTGTATTTGGCTGAGCTGAATCGCCTCCGCCGCCACAAGCGAACAAAAAAGTAAAAAGGATTAGACTTAGAACAAGGTTGAAGACTCTATACATGAGCTAGATTATCTGGTCAGCACAAAAAACGCGCTATTTTAGGATAAAGTCATTTAGTTTAGCAATGGGCATATTAACTTTTTGAGATACAATTGACTAATGATTAATCTGCCAAAGGCCGTAAGCAGACACCTGTTGAGTTTTTATGCCTATCTATACTCCTTTGATAATCAGATCAATCTGACCCGTTACTCCAGAAAATCACGATTTCGTAGTTAACCTACAACGTACGCAAATTAGCTATACTTTCGGCTTACATTGACCCCGATCGCATTTTCCAGAGGCACAGTCACTGCCCTTACGACAGCGCAGTGGGTCAGGTTTACAGACGCCGTTGACGCAACGTCCTTGGGCGCAGTTTTTATTGCTGGTACAGCGTTTCGGCTTCGGTGTAACTGGAGAGGCTTTGGGTTTACATTGACCCCGATCGCATTTTCCAGAGGCACAATCACTGCCCTTTCGACAGCGCAGAGGGTCGGGTTTACAGACGCCATTAACACAACGTCCTTGGGCACAGTCTTTATTGCTGATACAGCGTTTCGGTTTGGGTGCAATTGGCGAGGCTTTGGGTTTACATTGACCCCGGTCGCATTTTCCAGAAGCGCAATCACTTCCCTTGCGACAACGCAGAGGGTCGGGTTTACAGACGCCATTGACACAACGTCCTTGGGCACAGTCTTTATTGCTGACGCAGCGTTTTGGTTTTGGCGTAATTGGCGAAGCTTTGGTTTTACATCGCCCTGAAACACATTGGCCAGATGCGCAGTCGGAATTTTTATGACAGCGAAGCGGATCAGGTTTGCAGACACCATTAACACAGCGTCCTGAGGGACAGTCTTTGTTACTGATGCATTTTTTGGATTTGGGTAAAGTGGGCTTAGACGCAGGTTTGCATTTACCAAATGTACATTCCCCAGATTCACAGTCGGAATTCTTAACGCATCTCTCTGTTGTTGAGCTGTATGCGTTAACGCCTGCAACCGCGATTGATACAGACAATACCAGTCTGAGCAGGTTTTTGATAACATTCTTATTCTGATGAAGCATATTCTACTCCAAATTTCGCTATTCTATTATGAATAGTCTGTCGAAGTTTATCATAATCTCGTTCAAATAATTTAATACCTAAGTAACTCAATTAAAAGCTTTGTTTTGATTGCTAAAACTAAACCTCGAGAAAAATCAGAAATCACCCCGAGTGTTTATATATTTCTGATACAGAGTCGGTAACATCTTTATTATATCAATATCTTTCATTTCACTTTCCGCTCACGGCCAATAGCGGACATTCGTCCAAGTTTTCTATTTAATTTTAAGTTTTCGTTAAAAGAGTGACTAGTTCCCTTACATTTTGTTAGCTTTCGCCTTCGCCGAATTTAAATCTGTCCAGTAACTCTATCCTTGAAACTAGGCTATCCAGCACAACATCCCCCCCTATTTCGACGGGCTGTCGTGCTATGTTTAACACCCTATTAGAATATTCTCGTACTTTAGGATCACAATCTTTACTTTCTATATTCCGCTTATGTCTATCTAAACAGTCCCCTAGATTAGCTTGATAGTGATTACTCTTCGCAGCAATCAAAAAACCTTCGATCAAAGCGCATTCAAACGACTCAAATCGCTCCTTTTTGGGTACTAAAGAGTATAAATACTCAACGGCTTTTTCTGGCGTAGAGCTTGGATTAATGAAGTCTAGATATACGTCTGGGTTCGAATCCTTGGTTGTAACTAAAAACGTTAGGAGTGCGGGATATATGTATGTATTCTCATTTGTAGAGTGAATAACTAGATTAATACGAGCGATAATTTGCTCAACCTCTCTTAGCGAGTAATCTTTAGCCTTAGCTACTAGCTTAAATACATTTTTTAAGCGATCTTTATCATATTGAAAAGCTCTATATTTTTTCCTTTTTTCAAAAAACCGATAGAAACCAAATGTTTTATAGAGCTTATCTATAAAGTCATCTAACTCTGAATTGGGCAGAACATATTCAATGTCGATAAACCTCTTTAAATACCCCTTAGACTCAAAATCATTACCATATATTGCTTTAACACTGTGTGACAATTGTTCTTTATCCATTGCAAGCACGAATACCAAGCCATCTATATCAAGTAAGTGTTTTATTCGCTCTAAAAGCTCAATAGCATATGTTGGTCTACATCTATCTAATTCGTCTATAAAAATATATAGGTTTTCTGATTCCCCAGATTGAGTAACAAGTATTTTCTTAAGATTTTCTTTAAACTCAAAAATGGCATCTTTATTCTTTGAGTATTCATCAATTAGGTCTTTTGATAAAGATTTTGATAGGTTTGCAGCTTCATCTTCTAACATTTTCTCCGCATCTATTACGCCCGCCGTAACTAACTTAACTAGCGCAGGAATTCCCTTCTTGAGGATGTGCCCCCCTGCTTTTTTTGCAGTTTCCCATGCCTCACTTTTTTCTTCATCACCAGTAATTAAGCTATTTATTTCTTGATTAATTTCCCCTAAAAACGCCAATAGTGGATCGCTAGCAAAGTCTGTTTCCCACGCACTAAAAAAAACTGACTTACGATTACTTAACTTCAGATCTGCGTGCAGCATTTCTAGAAAAGTTGTTTTTCCATGACCCCATGGAGCATTAACAGAGATTACTATAGGAGATGCAATATTTCTTAGAAGTAAAGACAGGTTTTCAACATCACCACTTCGCGATAGGCAGTCGTTTTTAAATGGTTTGGCTGGATCTATGAGAATTTTTCTAGCTTTGAATTCCATCGAGATATCTCCTTTTAGTAACAAGCAAGCTGTGACTGTGACTGTAATTGATATGTCCTACTCTCTTTAAATTGAAGGAGTTGTTAACATTTGTCATGTTAGGTTCAGGAACAGTCAACCAAAGGTTGCTAAATGCTTTAGATGTAACTGTCTAATGTACTTTTCTCTAAACTGCCAAAAGCGGACATTGCCTCACTTGTTCTGAACGCCATGTTCTATATTTCAACGTAATCAGCTAGCTTATCTAGCTTTGAATTAGCTCTTAAAAATCGGTAAAATCTTTATTTCTGTAGAGTTCGACTACTTTATTTCGTTGAAAATTATGTAAGCAAATAAGCTTTAAGTGAGATGGCGAAAAACAAAAATTTGATAGATGTTCCTCTATTAAACCAAACATGAAAGTATCAAGAGGACAACTATACCCTTTTTTATCAGGTAGCCCACATGAAATTATCAGTATTTCATTGCAGCTTTTATCTTTTTCGTTTACTCGTTCTTCTAAAAGCTCATCAATTTGGCTCAACCTAATTTCTGTTTGGGTTGACGAAGAAACTTGTATTCCTGGTTCTTGTTGTTGCTGTTTAAGATGAACTTGCACTGATATTTGATCAACACTACCGTAAAAACCGTTACTATTTGGATAGACCTTTGGAAATCCCTTTGAAAAATCAACATTTTCCCCCACGTAACCTTGGTCCGTTTTTAGTAATTCACAAATGTCATCTACAGTTTTTTCTCTTTGTCCTGCTGGTTGCTCTTGATTAACAGATAGACTAACAATTTTCTTATCAAGGTGTGGGTATTCAGTAAGATTTTCATTTAACTTATTTAGTAGGAGTCTACCTAAATATCTAGCTTGCGCTAAATCTCTCCTTACATCTGTTATTGCTGCCTCAGTTAACTCCACTCCAATTTCTCTTTTATCTATTCGAACAAACTTATCAGGAGGATCGTTTCCATGAATAAGCTCTATAGGATGATTTATTCTAAAGCTTGCACTAAGTGCGGTTAGAAATGATAATATTTGGAGATTTTCTATCTTGACTTGAGTAAGCTCTGCTTTAAATAATTGCTCATCTAGAGCATTTGGAGGAACCAGCCAAAAGGGGTCTTTTTCTCCATTTGAATTATCTCCTCCCAAAGCAATTATCATAGCTACCTCCTAATCAAATATTTTATGTTTATTTGTAATTGTCTAATAGACCTTTCGATGTTTGTCTGCTTTAAGATAAAAGCAGAAAAAAACAGAAAATCTACTTTCCCACAAATCCATCAAGCTCATCCCTCAATCCCTCAGCACCATCCAAAACCTTCAAACCAGCACCAGCTAAACTTTTACTCAACTCTAACCGACCCAAATGCTTATTAACCTTCGCCATTATCAACGCACCATGCGCAGGAACACATCCACCAAAGCCTTCGAGATAATCACCTCTTTCAATCTGCTCAATAGAAAACATATTGGCAACTTTCTCAACAGTATCAAATTGCGCAAACTTGGTTTCACCCTCTTCCCGATAGGTCTTAATTAAATGCTCTACTCTTTTCTCAACACTGGGATAAATTAAACCACTTTTAAACTTCCACCAATAATCACTTTTTCCTTGAGGCGCTAATCGAGTTCTAAAAACACAATCAATTTCTTTTATGGTACTTAAATCCGGAATTTGATCTTTAGGCCACGCCACGGGAAGAAATGACAAATGCAGTCCTAAATTCACGCAACAACTACCACCATATTTATTATTCTGAATATTAATCGCATGAATAACATCACCTTTAATCCGGCGAAAATTTTGTCCGCTCCCCTTAAACCCAAGCGCTCTTAATACGGGATAAAAGTCCTCTCTTAACTGTTTGTAAAAAACTTTTTTATCATCCATCACTTCACATCGAATCACTCGCTGGCGGATAAAACTTATTTATTTAAGTAAGTAATTTCAAAGCAAGGATAAAAACTTGGCAGGTAGTTAAAGACGGCCTTCCCTTAAACCTATGATTATTATTTATTCCTTTACTTTATCAATTCCTTTTGTTTCTCTAGTCCTTTTACTATCGATTCCTTTTTCCTGGGAATTAAAATAACAACCTACTATTAATTGTTCAAGAAACCGACAAACTCGTTTTGAGATTTAAAGTTAACTTCAAGTTTTATTAATCCTCATTAGTCAGTCGAGCGTACAGCGCGATTGTCCAGCTTAGGGCGGCCACTCCTTAATCATTCTTTTAATCTATCAATATTGGCTATTTATATATTCATTCAATCAAACCCATTTCTAAAGACAATTTCTATTATTGTTTAATTTCGATAGACTGGTTCTATGTTTAAAACACAAGAATTCGCACTCAGGAGATAACCATGTCACAAGCGTTAAAGAATACGTTCTTTGCATCCACCCCGATGCTGGTCGCGTTTAGCGTAACTTGGGCTTTGACTGGTAGCCTTGCTTTGGCTGTACTTGCAGCTGCTCTTGAGCCTGTATTCAACAGACTGATGTTAATGAGTGGTGAATACTGGAAAGACTTATCGCACAACCTTAAGCGCTTTAAACCAACACTACAGCCTTTAGCAAGCCTTGCTGGCGTTCGTAACACCACGTCATACGCATGTAGAAAGAACTTTGGAACAAAATCAAAATCGCGCCTTAAAGCCAGATTAAGTCACTATCTTGTCGCAGTGTACGGGCATGCTAAATTAGACTAAATTTTATACACAACCATTCAAACAACCGAATTAAACAGAAAACAATACCTTAGGAGCTAACCATGGAAAAACAAACCTCAAAATGCCCCGTGATGCATGGTGCTAACACCGCTTCCGACCAGTCGAATGTCGCTTGGTGGCCGAAGACTTTAAACCTCGATATCTTGCACCAACACGACAACAAAACCACACCATTCAACTCAAACTATAACTACCGAGAAGCCCTCAAAGATCTTGATGTTGAAGCCTTAAAAACAGACATGAAAGCCTTGATGACAGACAGTCAATCTTGGTGGCCTGCTGACTGGGGTCACTATGGCGGTTTAATGATTCGCTTAGCATGGCACTCTGCTGGCTCCTATCGTACAGGCGATGGCCGCGGCGGCTCCAATACCGGCAATATCCGCTTTGCCCCTCTGAACTCCTGGCCAGACAATGGCAACCTCGACAAAGCCCGTCGCCTTCTTTGGCCAATCAAAAAGAAATACGGTAACAAAATCAGCTGGGCAGATTTAATCATCCTCGCAGGTAATATGGCTTATGAATCAATGGGCCTTAAAACCTATGGCTTTTCTTTTGGTCGCGAAGACATTTGGCACCCAGAAAAAGACACTTATTGGGGTGCAGAAACTGATTGGTTACAACCCACCGATAACGACAATAGCCGCTATTCCGGCGAGCGCGAATTAGACAACCCACTTGCCGCGGTAATGATGGGATTAATTTACGTTAACCCAGAAGGCGTCGACGGCCAACCTGATCCGTTAAAAACCGCCCAAGACATGCGCACTACTTTTGAAAGAATGGGCATGAATGACTTGGAAACTGTTGCCTTAACTGCTGGTGGTCATACTGTGGGTAAAGCGCACGGTAATGGCGATGCAAGCGTCTTAGGTGAAAGCCCCGAAGGTGCAGAAATTGAAGACCAAGGTTTTGGCTGGCTGAATAAAACCAATCGCGGTATTGGTCGCGATACGGTTACTTCTGGCATTGAAGGTGCTTGGACAACCAACCCAACGCAATGGGATAACGGTTATTTTGAAATGCTTTTTGATCACGAATGGGAACTCACCAAAAGCCCCGCTGGCGCTTGGCAATATAAACCCGTTTCGATTGATGACGATCGCAAACCAGTTGATGTTGAAGATGACAGTATTCGTCATAACCCGATGATGACTGATGCGGATATGGCGTTAAAAGTTGATCCCGAATACCGCAAAATTTCGGAGCAATTTGCTAAAGATCCGGCCTTCTTTTCTGAAACATTCGCCAAAGCTTGGTTTAAACTAACGCATCGTGATCTCGGTCCACGCTCTGGTTATGTGGGCCCCGATGCGCCAACCGAAGATCTTATTTGGCAAGATCCAATCCCCGCAGGTAATCGCGACTATGATGAAGCCGGTTTAAAAGCTGCTATTAAAGACCGTGCTTTTAAAGACAGTAGCTTAAGTGTCAGCGAATTAGTCGCAACGGCATGGGATAGCGCAAGAACGTATCGCGGTTCCGATCGTCGCGGTGGTGCAAATGGCGCACGTATTCGACTATCAGCACAACGTCAATGGGTAGCTAACGAACCAGAGCGCTTAAATAAAGTGCTTGCTGTATTGGAACCTCTCGCAGAACAATTTGGTGCAAGTGTTGCTGATACTATCGTGCTTGCGGGTAATGTCGGAATTGAGCAAGCAGCACTTGCGGCTGGTGTAGATATTCAAGTGCCCTTTTTAAGTGGTCGTGGTGATGCCAGTGAAGAGCAAACGGATAATGATTCCTATGCAGTGCTTGAACCACTCGCTGATGGTTTTAGAAATTTCCAAAAGCAGCACTATGATGTGAAACCGGAAGAAATGTTGTTAGATCGTGCGCAGCTGCTCGGATTAACCGCGCCAGAAATGACCGTATTACTCGGTGGCATGCGCGTATTAGATACCAATTTCGCCAACGCCAAAGAAGGTGTTTTTACCGACAAACCCGGCGCTTTGACCAATGACTTTTTCGTTAACTTAACTGATATGAATTACGCCTGGATCCCAACAGGAAGAAATTCATACAACATAACCGAACGTGATTCTGGCGATGTTAAGTTTACCGCGACTCGAGTTGATTTGGTCTTTGGTTCCAATTCAATTTTACGTGCTTACGCAGAGTTTTATGCACAAGATGATAATCAACAACAGTTTGTTGAAGACTTTGTGAAGGTCTGGGTTAAGGTGATGAATGCTGACCGGTTTGACGCTTTGGGTTAATTCAAAAACACGCTAGAAAGACAACTAATGTTTCCAGTTTTAAGCTTAAACAAACAAAACTTTATTTGGAGTTAGCCTGGTGGTTAATCACTTGTCATCAGTGAAAAAACCGAATAGTTCGAAGGTAGGTTAATGCTAAGCAACCTTATCCTACCTTCCACTATATTTGTTTTTTCAGTTTTGGAATTAAGGAGTCAAATCCTCGCTTTTTTAAAATATCTTCGGCAGTACCAATACCGATAAACTCCGTTTCAAGCTCTTTACTAGAGTCGATTATTGCCGATATCGTATTCTTGTCACTAGAAATCAAACACTGCAAAAAGATCGAGAAACCATTATTAACTGTTTTATTAGGGTTTGCACCATGCTTTATTAACGCTGGGATAACTTCATGGTTGTTCATGATTACAGCATAAGCTAAGGCCGTATATCCCTCAGCATCGGTATCATTGATACCAGCTCTTTCATTTAAAATTTTCTTTAAAACTGGCTCAAGTTTTTTACTAGAAGCAAACCGGTAAATTCTCGCAGGCCACTCCGCGTCTAAACCAATCGCTTGAATCAGCAAATTCGCCCCATTCTTATTTTCACGCTCTCTCAAATACCATTCAACTACTAAGGAGTCTGCCAGCACACGCTTTGCGCTTCTTGGATCTTCTTCGCACTTTAACTTCATCGCTTGTTCGGCTAACGCTTTTACTTTCTGAATATCTAAATATTCTACGAGTGTGAAATTAGCCAGTTGCGAAACAAAACACCCGTTTTTGGGAAATTGTTTGACTTTAAACTCCATTAACTCACGAACCTTTTCAACATGCCCCTGAGTTTTATAAATAGCAGTTAAATAACTATAGGCAGCTAACTTAGCTCTGTCATTCGAAAAAGGCGATTTCCTCTCCGCGCGAATAGCTTTGTTATAATATTCCTCCGCTTTATCAATATTTTTCTGAATCTCGTGTAACTGACCCCAATTGGTTTCTAACCACAAATTATCGGTGCCTTGTGATTCAGCTTTTCTAAAATCAAGCATTGCTTTTTCAATGTTACCGAGATGAGTGTGAACATAACCTCGTAAAACAAGTGCATTAGCAAAGTTTTCGTCCTTGATTAGAACCGCATTCAAGAGTTCTTCGGCTCGTTTGAATCCAAGCACCCCACCGGTGCTCTTCATATGATACCTCGCTAACTCAACATAAGCCTGATTATTGTCTGGGTCCTTTAAAATCACTCGATCTAAAGCTCGCTTAGCTTGACTTAGATGGCCTCGCTTCCCGCTATCTAGCAGCCAAATCGCCAGTTTAAGTTCATCGACTTCTTTAGTTTGTTCTTGAATAAGAGTGTCATTATTCTTTTCAGACGCTTGCCAGCTTATTGATATATCGATTGTACGCTCGTAAAACGATGGTATCTCGTCAAAACTAAGCCCGTTGTTTTTGTAATATTCATAGTCTTTAACAGTGACAAACTTCACTTCTATTTTAGAAGCATTACAGTCAGTCATTTGATAGCAAGGTGAAGTATAGAAATATGCATCCTTGTGGTTTCCCGGCTTGATACGACTAAACAATGTCATAAAATCACTTTTGACAATGTCTTCTGGATTATTAAACTCGGGAATAAACAATACTCCTACCTCTCGACCATTTACACCGTTATATGAATAAGACGACTGTAGCGTTGTATGAAATTTTTTTGAGTTAACTTTGTAAATATCAAAATGATTGTTCACGTCTAGAACGACACTGGGCTCTTCTGGTAAGTTCCTAAATTGAGTTCTCACGATTATCGCAACGACTATTATCAGACCGACAAATATCCAAAATTTAGCACTTTTAATCACAGAAAATTATCTCTTTTTTAGTTAGTCAGTTATCGTCTATCTTAACAAAATTCAGCTAAAGACGGAGAAGCGAGGTTTGTTTCAGTTCCATTGTTTAAATCTAAATTTGGCGCGCCCGGCAGGAGTCGAACCTGCTACCTGCCCCTTAGGAGGGGGCCGCTCTATCCAAATGAGCTACGGGCGCGTATGCGCGAAGCGTGTTTAAGTTCTAAGTTCTAGGTTCTAGGTTCTAAGTTCTAGGACCGTAAGTCTAACTCTTATAACTTGGTCAATATTTTAATAGAAGCGTAAGAATTTACGTAATGATGTTAATTAAAACGTTTTAACACGCTATTCTAGTTAAACTGTCTTCGTTTTTTTATTATTGCGCCTAGAATGGCTGTAATTGCTTTTGTCTCTGACAACCAAGCTTTTGCGGTGTCATTATCCAAAAATCCAACGTTTTTGCCAATAATAATTTGAGTATATAACTCTCCACCGGATGCTTTAGCATACGTGAGAAATTGAGTGCATTCTTTTATCGACTCTCTTTCGAAACTTTCGGCAATATTACTGGGAATAGATAAACCAGCTCGAGTTATTTGATCGCGAAACCCAAAATCCTTGATAGTTCCAGAAAACCGATAAATGTCCGTAGATAAACCAACAGCACGCTGCCAGATATCCATATCTTCAAACTTCATAAAACATTCCTTGTTTTAAAGGTAGAGCCCTTAGCCCTTAACCCTCAGCCCTTAGCCCTTAGCCCTTAGCCCTTAGCCCTTAGCCCTTAGCGCTTAGCCCTTAGCCCTTAGCCCTTAGCCCTTAGCCCTTAGCCCTTAGCCCTTAGCCCTTAGCCCTTAGCTCTTAGCTCTTAGCTCTTAGCACTTAATTTTTATTAAAGCTCCCAACGAACACCAACGGCCGCTCGTTGTCTTCTGAAGGTATAGTCGTCATCAGTACTATTAAAGTTACGCGCTTCGACTTCGAAGTAAAGCCCTAAGTTTGAATCAAACAAAGTCCATAGCACCCACTCGTAATCGATTTTCAGCGAGCCACCGGCTCTTTCACGATTATCGTCTTCAAGCGTCAGCTCATCTCGATCGGTGCGATTATCATAAGTGAACACCCCGACTCTCAAACGAGCACGTAAGGTGTGATAAGTCGCCATTTCATACTTGGTGTAGATTTGTAGGTAGGAATTATCAGAATCATAATAGCCACCACCATTATCGGTTCTGGCTTGATAGTGGAAGGTATATCGCCAGCGAGTATCGCGATCAGGACGATAGAGGTACCCAGCGGTCACTTGAGCATAGTAAAAACGCAGATCCGTATCGGCAATATCATTTCCCAGTACATCTCTTGCGCGGCGATCAAGAAATTCTCGCTCTAAATACTCGGTTTCCAGCACGAACCGCCCAGTGTCATCGACATTAAACTCAACCTCAAAGCTATAGCGGTTTTGAGTGTAATCTAAATCGCTCAAACCGGTAATTTCAAAGTCTTCATAATCTTTCTCGCGCTGCTCGAAGCGCAAGGTAAACTCGGCATCGCGCTCATTTTCATAAGACAACTCGGCACTATAATCCGTCGTGGTAAAGTCATAACGATCGGCAATTGACTGGCCGCTGAATGTGCCTACTAATCCGGAGCGTCGACTGACAAAGGTTTCATCGTTGGTCCTTTGCTGGGCATTGATCCGGTATTTAAACTTTTCATCAAAAATCGTGAAGTCGTGACGCAGCATAAGTTCGAGGTTAGTCTTAAACTGATCGGCGCGATCATCATTGACATACAGGGACTTCTCAGCACCCGCGATTAAGTAGAGGGTACGGTCATAATCGGCTCGTAACCTGAAATCCGCTTGGTAGAATTCTTGCTGTTCGCTACCAAGACGCTCCGACAATTCATGGGGATTATCGTCCAAACCAGCAATCGCTTTGGTGTTAAATTTAATGCCAGCTTGAGCCGGTGCAGCGAACAAAGACGCTGAGACTGCAACCGCACCAGCTAACTTGATCAGCTTATTCGTTTCCACTTTTTGTTGTTTATCCATGTTAACTTCTAATTTCAAAGCGTCTTCTCTTTATCGCCAATTGGGTTTATTGCTAATTTATTGCTAGCTTTATCACTGTCAGGCTGGTTTCCGCTGAGCGTCACTGATGCCAAACTTGATGACTGGCAAATCAGCGAGCGGAGAATAGCCACTCTTCAGTCAAATCTCCGCCCCAGCAATCTCTTCCTGGCTTTGCGTTGCCTGTTGAGGGAAGTATTTTTGTCTTAATTCTAGCGCTTCTTCATTATCAGGCGCGAGTTTTAGCACTAATTCTAGCTGCTTATCACAATCGTTGATCAGACTGGCATCACAAAAGTTTATCGCATACAGCAATCTTGCCCGGATATCGTTGTTTTTACCTTCAAGATACTCTTGTAGAAGGCGCGTCACCAATTCTGGTTGATTATTAGCCACTTGCAGCCGTGCTACGCGGTACAAAGTGTCACTATATTCGCGGCTAACTTCAAGTAATTTATTAAAAGTTTCCAGCGCTTCCTTCGGCTGCTCATATTTTTCTTGGTAATCGGCCAGTCGATAAAGCGCCCTTTTATACCGCGGGTTTTGCGCCAATAAGTCTTGCAGCAGTTGAATGGATTCTGCTTGGCGGTCGGTGCGCCATGCGATACGAGACTTGAGCAAGCGATACTTTTTCTCTTGGGGCGCGGCGGCAATCGCTAAATCGATAGTACTCCAGGCTACCGGGAAGTTTCTCTGGTCATACGCCAAATCGGCGACTTCGTAGGCAATTGAGTGATTATCTGGGATCCGCGCTAATAACGCTTTAAGAACTGGCATCGCCTTTTGCGACTCTTTTGCTTCGGTATAGACCTGAGCTAAATGAAATTGAGCCAAGTTGAAAAACGAATCATCTTCGCTCACTTTCTCTAAATACACCGCCGCATTTTTAGGTAACCCTAACTGACGATAAGCGCGTCCTAACAAAAAATAGGCAAAATTATTGTTGCGGCCTTTTTTTAGCGTCGCCCGCAATGTATCGATACTTTCGCGGTAATTCTTCGCCATATACTGCTCTGCGGCTTGAGCCCATTCGCTATGGTGATCAAACAACATATATTTTCTAAAATAACCAATTTGTTTCTTGGCATTGATGGGCCGTCTCAACTCTAAATAGGTCGCCAATAAATGCAAGCGTTGCTCAAACGCTTCACGCGACAAACTCACACTTTTTCTGAGAATGTTGACGGCTTGTTTAAACTGCATTTGTTGAAATAGGTAGTCGGCGTAATCATTGAAAAGCCGCCCGTTATTGGGTGCTAAACTCGATGCTCGCTCAAAACTAGTAATTATTTCCGCAGCGGGTCGCTTCGCAGCAACCTTGGCTCGCACCAATTTTCGCCAAGTTAGTGCAGACGTTGGTCGATATTCAATTGAACGCTGATAGTAATCGATAGCCGCAATTGGAAATCCTTGCTTTAACTCTACGTCACCCAAACCGGCAAAGACTTTCGCTTTTCGGCTTCCTGCGGTGTACTCGATCGCTTCTAGATACAGCGCTTTAGCTTCTGCTAAGCGATCTTCACTTTGTAACAACAAACCCAAATTAATCGTTGCCGGTTGATGGTTCGGATCGCGTGCAAGAATATTTTGATAGGCCGTTATGGCGGTACTTTTTTCTCGTTCTTTGGATAGACATTTAGCGTAATAAAAATCTTGATTAAGTTTAATGCGATCCGCTTCATTGATCAGTTCTAACAACGCCAGAGCTTTCGCATAATCTTTGCGAATCATAAGGCTTTCAATCATTAACACCAGCACAGATTGTGTTTTCTCCAAATGATAAGCGGTTTTTATTTGGATGGCTGTTAATGCTTGCTGCGCATCGATCGACTCGCTGACATATTGCGATTCCATCCGATCAGCAATGCTAATTATTTCTGGACTACGTTCTATTGGTGCGACTGGTTGAAAGCCGCCGCTGGTTCCCCCCTCCTCCTGTGACTCATTTGACTCAACCCCAACTTCAATCACCATTGGACTTGACTGTAAGTTGGCGAGGTTAAATTGATAGTAAACAACCAAAACACCGACAAGCGAGAATATAAACGTTAATGGTAAGGCGTTTGCTAACCTTTTAGTTTGACGAGTCGACTGACTGCTGGAACGATTTCCAGCGTTAGAGCGAATATCAGAATTAACTGCCGAATTAGACCGGTTGAAATTCATGATAGAACCCCTTTTGCTGGACATTTTGAATTTCAATTCCTGGGCGACCGTTAACTTCTAACACCAGTGGCCCTAACTTTTCGTCGATACAAATA
The DNA here is from genome assembly GCF_007004765.1 of Aliikangiella marina. Lineage (GTDB taxonomy): Bacteria > Pseudomonadota > Gammaproteobacteria > Enterobacterales > Kangiellaceae > Aliikangiella > Aliikangiella marina. Next base: position 967,708 of record NZ_VIKR01000001.1, on the reverse strand, counting down.
TCAACCCCCATATAGCCGAGTTTAATCGCTTGCGGACACTTCAGTGACATTTCGATAATTTGTGACCAAAATGGAATTTGAACACCAACGAGCAACTCCTGATTATCTGGGTGATGAGTCACGTTATCTTTTTTAATTCGAGCCGTTTCAGTAATACCGCTGGCAATATTGATCGAGACACCGACCGCGCCTTGATGAAGATTAGCTTTTCCATCAGATGCTTTAGTCGGCATACGCAGCATCGCGCTAACTACTTTAAGTTTTGGCCGGTCATTTTGTTGATGAGAATTTTTTTGTTGATGAAAGTTTTGTTCTTGATGAGAGTTTTCCGCTAATTGGCCTGACGCTGAAGTGTGCTGGTCAGCATGACCGTTAGCTAAATCATCAGCATCATATTCAGCGTTATTCTCAATATTGTGCTCAGCTTTATCATCGGCCTGGTTATCCAAGCTCACGATCACTCTTATATCACTCAAACCATAAGGTGCGAGTTTTTGTAATGCCTGATGTTGAATTAATAGCGGCTCAAAATACGCGGTATCACTATCGCCTAATTGAGAATAGGTACCGCCAATAATATCGCAACAGTGATCTTTGATCGCTTGCATCGAATACTGCTTGCCGCCAGCGGATATAAAAACTTTATTACCTTGTTCATCTATTTTGCTGTTGACGATGACAAGAATTCCATTACCTTGCGATCCTTGATTGGGTTTCAACGCAAAACTATCAACCTTTGCTAAAGCAACATCCACTTGATCAATCTTGGCCAAACTATCAACCGCTAAAATTGTGTCTGGCACCGGTACATCATGCGCAATCAACACCTGTTTACTTTGCAATTTATCAGCAGCCAATCGCAACAGACTTTTTTCATTGAGGCGGTATACTAAGTCGCGGTTTCGGACATTTATTCCCATTACCGGGTTGTCTTTATCCGGTAATATTTCTTTGAATCGATGAAGCTCTGTGAGGCGTAAACCTGTCCATTGACCGATGTAGATTAATGCTGCCAAAACTAACAGGTAAAACTCTGGGTAAAAAGCAAAAACACCCTCGAGTAAAAATGAGTTTAGAATCGAGTAACACAACCAGATGGATAACAAGGTTCCAACTGACACCTTAAATAATTCAAACCAATTATCATCACTCGATAAATTATGAATTTTCTCGGCGATAAAGCTAATAATAACCACCGGAAACAAAGAAAGCATCCCAAACTCAAGTCGATTAGTGATTCCAATAATACTCAAGCCCACAATAAAGAATACGGTATTTAAAGTAATGATAGCTGCTAAACGAGGAATCTTTAGTAAGCGCTTTTTGTCCAGTAACAAGTGCGAAAAATAACTAAATAATAAAATGACAATAAATGCCGTTATCCCTTTAATAAATCCAGTGAACACACAAGCCGCGGCAACGAGCATGGGCATAAAAATGCCAAAAGTTTTTATCCCGATAATGTTGCGTAAAAAAGTAATCATTAATGTGCAGAGCGGAAATAATAAAAACAATCCCACGGTTTCCGGTTCTAATCCCATCACTAGCAATAATTGCGTGACATTGATTTCTGAAGTAGTTTGTTGCGGATTAATATCAATTTGAAAATGACTGGAAGCAACCAATCTTTTGTCGATACTAAATAAATAATCGAAGTTGATATCCGCAGTATGACGAAACAAATATTGGTCTGTTCGATAGAGCTGAAGATAATTTTCTGGCAAGGTCGCAAAATGCCCATTAGTTGGACCAAACGGCACCCAATGACCATTAATATAGAGTTCTAGCCACTGGTGCGAAGTTTTTTTACTGCCTTGGTTTAAAATGATTCCGCCAACAAGCCTTGCGGGAATGTTGTTAAGTCTTGCTAAGGCGACAAATAAACGACTTTTGCCATTGCAACTCGCCTGCTTTAATCGGTGTGCGGTTAATGCGTCGGTGAAACCTTTGAAGGGTGCGCCCTCTATTTCATTATAGGTATAGTCATAAATGGCTTTAACCACGGGCGCAACGCGTCGCGTGTCTTGTGGTTTAATTAATTGCCACAAGGTTTCAATCTCCGGATGATTGACTTGAATTGCATCCGTCTCGGCTAAATAACTTGATAAAGATTCGGGATATTTTTTGGGAATACGTAATTGGTCATCAATTAAATAATTCACTTCCCGGGTGGCAATCAGTGCATTGTATTGCACTTGCGAGACCGAGCCGATATCGATTCCCTCACCACTCCAATTACCGATTTTGCCTGTAGTATCAGTCGCGACTTGGAAATCTAAACCGTTGGTCACCACCGATTCTTCAATTAACTGCTGACGCTCGTTGTCTTGCGGAACATAAGCTTCAATGTTAACGGCATCTCCGTCTGACTCAAAACTCATTTCTAGAGACAGAGCATAAACACTCTGTGGCTTGAGTTGTTCACTAAAATTGTCAACTTTACTCAAATGCCAGGCGAAAACGACTACAAAACTGATCACTAAAATCAGATTGATGTGGTTCAGTAGTATTTTGCCAAAAAGTTTCAAATACTGTTCTCGCGAATTTAAACACAATCTTCAAGGAATGAGCTGTCAATACAGCTCACTTACGAGCAATATATCTTTATATGAGATACATGCGATTTAATATTAGTTCCACTCTAACAAATGGTTTGCGCAACCGCTCACATTTTAACCAATGGTTCGACATCGTCCATTTCAATTAGCTTCTCGCATCACTGCATTAACCTCGCTGAAGCTCAAAGACACTCTAAAGCGAGTAGACAGTCTAAAAACTAATAGACAGTCTAAAACTAATAGACGGTCTGAAACTAACAGACAGTCTGAAAACTAATAGACAGTCTGAAAACTAGAAAAACTAATAGACAGTCTAAAACTAATAGACGGTCTGAAACTAGTAGACAGTCTGAAACTAGTAGACCGAAACTAATAGACAGTCTGAATCTAATCGTTTTTCTATTCGATTACGATCGATTTGTCTCAATAAATCAATAGCTTAATGACGCTAATTTTAAACTATCATCCCTTGCGTTTGAAAAAAACTCGCAGGATTTGGTCACTTTCGAGGCATTGAGCACACTTTTAAGAAAATGTGTTAATTTACCGACATTCTCGGTATTTTTTAGCTAGTAATTTGCTTGACTGCGGTTTTGAGAAATCTGAAGTCACCAGTCACTTTTTGATTCCTCTTAGTACTTACTCCTCAATTTGTCTCAATATTCGCTCTTGGACTTCTCTTAATACTTGTCCTAGTACTCGCTCTCGGTGCTTACTTCGAATTATGGTCCTTGATACGTTAGCTTTGTCGAGCCTTATTTTAATTTTCAGAAAGTGCTTTAATCGTTTCCAGCTACATTTTGTCACCTTGCTCAGGTATAATTCGCGGCCTTTTACGGTTTAGCCAAATATCGACCAAAGCATTATGCACACCTCACTGTTTCAATTAATCGAGAACAACAAATTGAGAGCTGGGTACACCCATTATGTTAACGGTGTCCATGGCAGCGCATTTGCCCTATCTGTCGCTGAAGCAGCAAGGGAATATGGCGGCCTGATTGTTGTGTTATTGCCCGATGCAGCAAGTAGTTTTAGCTTAAAGCGCGAGATTGGTTATTTTTTAGGTAAAACGGTTGACGAATATGGCGAACGAACATCCGATATCGATGATATCCCAGTTGTAACTTTACCTGATTGGGAAACGCTACCTTACGATTATTTTTCACCGCACCAAGATATCATCTCTGAAAGATTACAAACGCTCTACCGTTTACCGCGACTCAAGCGCGGTATTGTGTTGATGCCGATTTCATCGGCACTGCAGAAATTGCCACCTCGGGAATATATTGAAACCCAATGTTTGCAATTAAAAGTTGGTCAAACTATTGATATTGAATCGCTGCGGATTAACCTCACCAATAGTGGTTACAGTAGTGCAGCCAATGTCATGGAGCATGGGGAGTTTGCAGTACGAGGATCAATCATTGATATGTACCCTATGGGGACCGAACAGCCCATTCGAATTGAGTTGTTCGACGATGAAATCGAGTCACTCCGCTACTTTGACCCCGATAACCAACTCACTACAGAAAAAGTCAGTGAAATTAATTTACTTCCAGCGCGAGAATATCCTACTGACGAGAGTGCAATTGCAACCTTTCGCCAAAATTGGCGCGGCACGTTTGATAGCAATATTCGTGAGTCTAATATTTATCGGGATGTGAGTAATGGCATTTTTCCTGCGGGCATTGAATACTATTTGCCCATCTTCTTTAACAAGCTCTCAACAATTTTCGACTTTATCGACTCAGATAACTTATTGATGATTCACCAAGGCGATATTAGCGAGCCTGTGAAGCAATTCTGGACAGAGCTCAACGACCGTTATGAGCAATACCGTTACGATATAGAGCGACCGATCGTCGAACCACAAAGTTTGTATTTACGGGCAGAAGAATTAAATCAAGCCTTGAGCCAATACCCTGATATTCAGCTAACTGCGCGAAAGCCAACTAACAAGCAATCTGTTGAGTTAGGCTTTGCGCCGTGCCCTAAAGTGACCATTGACCACAAGCTCACTAATCCGGTTGGTGCACTCCAATCAGCCCTAGAGAAACCGAGCAAAGCACTGATTTGTGCAGAATCTCCCGGTCGCCAAGAAGTCTTACGAGAGCTTTTTGCTAAACATCACATTGCTCATGAAATTGTTACCGACTGGCGGGAGTTCTCATCACTCAATCAAGGGATCGCCTTAACCATTGCTCCCGTGCAACAAGGGTTTGTTGAATCCGTTTCCAGCACGGACGATGCCCATTACATCGTGATTTGTGAAGCTGACATGTTTGGCAGCCAAGTATTGCAATCACGTCGTCGTCAAGATAAAGGTATTTCCCCGGACCAGCTGATTCACAGTCTTGCTGAATTGAAAACCGGTGATCCGGTGGTTCACGTTGACCAAGGTGTTGGACGATATTTGGGCCTGCAGTCAATTGACGCCGGCGGCATGACCAGTGAGTTTTTGACACTCGAATACTCAGGTGGCGATAAGCTCTATGTGCCTGTGCAATCTTTGCATCTGATCCATCGATACTCTGGGAGTAACCCAGAGACCGCGCCGTGGCACAAATTAGGCGCAGAATCTTGGAGTAAAGCTAAGACTAAAGCAATGGAGAAAGCCCGCGATACGGCGGCGGAGTTGCTTGATCTTTACGCTCAAAGAGCGGCAGAAAAAGGTATATCGCACAAAATCAGTGCGAGTGATTATGAGAAATTTGCGTCTGAATTTGAGTTTGAAGCAACCCCCGATCAAGAGCAAGCGATTGCCGCCGTCATCAAAGATATGAAGGCTTCAACTCCAATGGATCGTTTGGTCTGTGGTGATGTCGGTTTTGGTAAAACAGAAGTCGCTATGCGTGCCGCATTTGTCGCAATCCAGAGCGGGATGCAGGTTGCCATGCTAGTGCCAACCACACTGCTCGCCCAGCAGCACTTTAATTCATTTCAAGATCGCTTCTCACAATGGCCGGTTAATGTCGGCGTGTTATCGCGGTTTCAAACCAAGAAAGAACAAGAAGCCATCCTAAATCAGCTCGCCTCGGGTCAGATTGATATCGTGATTGGCACGCATCGTCTGCTAATGGGCAAACCAACCTTTAAAAACCTCGGCTTATTGTTGATTGATGAGGAACACCGCTTTGGCGTGCGTCAAAAAGAAGTTTTAAAATCTTATCGAGCGAAAGTTGACATTCTAACTTTAACCGCAACACCTATTCCGCGGACTTTAAACATGTCTATGTCAGGCATGCGAGATTTATCAATTATTGCAACGCCACCGGCTAAACGCTTGGCGATCAAAACCTTCGTCCGACAGCATAATACACCGCTAATTAAAGAAGCGATTCAGCGAGAAATTCGACGCGGCGGTCAAGTCTACTTTCTGCATAATTCAGTCGACTCAATCGAGCGTACAGCCCGCGAGATCCAAGATTTAATGCCTGAAATAAAAGTCGCGGTCGCGCATGGTCAAATGCGCGAACGTGAACTTGAAGATGTGATGAAACAGTTTTATCACCAGCAATATCATGTGCTGGTGTGTACCACGATTATCGAGACGGGTATTGATGTACCGACAGCTAACACGATCATTATGGATCGCGCTGATAAACTGGGCTTGGCGCAACTGCATCAATTGCGAGGCCGGGTTGGACGCTCGCACCATCAAGCCTATGCCTATTTACTGACGCCGCCCCCTAAAACGATTACCAAAGATGCTCGCAAGCGCTTAGAAGCGATTGAAAACCTTGAAGATTTAGGAGCTGGTTTCATTCTCGCGACGCATGATTTGGAAATCCGCGGCGCAGGCGAGTTATTAGGCGACGAGCAAAGTGGTCATATGCAGACAATTGGTTTTAGCATGTATATGGAACTGCTCGATGGGGCTGTAAAGGCACTGAAGTCGGGACAAGAGCCCAGCCTCAAAGTGACCCAGTCGCAGCAGACCGAAGTTAACTTGGGCGCCTCTTCCCTGCTCCCAGATACCTTTGTTCCAGACGTCGGTATCCGTTTGTCTCTCTATAAACGAATTGCTAATGCGAAAGATGAAAAAGCACTCAAAGACCTGCAAATTGAGTTGATTGACCGGTTTGGGCTACTACCCGAGCCTGCCAAAGTACTATTTAGTGCCACCGAACTGAAACTGCGCTTATCAAAATTAGGCGTTGTTAAGCTGGAAGCCAATGATTCTGTCATCACTGTGGAGTTTAATCAGGCGCCGACGATTGACACCAGTAAGCTGATTAATCTTATTCAAACCAACCCATCAAAATACAAATTATTACAGGGAACAACCTTAAAAGTAACGAGTCCAAACAATAATCTAGAGCATCGTAGGCAACAGATTGATTCTTTGATTGAATCTCTGACCAGCTAAAGGTTAGTATGCGGGTTCGGTTCAATTTAGCTCCGTTTGGCCGAGTATTGGGCCAAACTCGGTTAAATATCGAGCAAAAGTGTAAAACGGAACGTTAACCATTAAGAAAACGAATTCATGAAGAAACTGATATTAGGTACAAGTTTGTGCGTTTTGGGTGCGCTCTGCCCAGAGGCGACGGTATTTGCCGAAGAGGACGAACCAAGATGGTTTGAAATTGAGGTTATTGTATTTAAATCAACCAATCAAAACGGTTTGTTTGCTGAATCTTGGGATACCGACTATCAAGTTGAGTTTCCCGAAAACTTGGTGGACTTTTTACAACCGACCGCACAGCTAATTGACGAACACGACCTACTGACTCAAATTGGCGAGTATCTGATCAACGAAGACCCTAAAGCTCAATTAGTCAATGAGCCTGTAGCATCAGAAGATGCTTCGGCCTTAGATCATTCATCCAATGATCCGCTGGCGCAACTTGACGATGCGCAACTCAACAACCAGCCAGGACTCAGCCAAGCCGATACATTAGCAGGAACAACTTCGCCTGGCGTTTTTGCCCAAGGTCGTTTTGCAGAGACACCAAGTGCTGAAATAACGCAAAATCCAGGTGGTTCAGACAGCAGTCAAATGATCGAGGAAAAACCCTTTGAGTTACTCGACAAGTCGCTGCTACAACTGACCAATGAGGCCAGAACACTTAACCGACATCCTGAATATCGAGTCGTGGTTCATTACGCATGGCGGCAACCGGTTTTAGGTAATCGCGATGCCCCGCATATTCGTATCGCAGGTGGAAAAGACTTTAGTGAAGAATATGAATTTAATGGTGCCAAAAAACTTTTAGCGGAGCAGTCTTATGATGATGTGCCCGAATTAATTTTTGATGAAGACGGAAACATTATTGGCGCGCAACAGCCTGGCTATGACTCATCGCAGTCGGACACGCTTGGGGATGCCCAATTTGCCACCAATGAATCAACCACCGAGCCTGCTCAAGCAAATAGTTCGGGGGCTGCGTCGTCTCAACAAGCAACACAATTGGACGACCCAACGAACAATAGTTCAACCGAAGCAAAGAACAAAGACGTTTTTGAAAGCGGCAACCTTTTAATGCAAGCACAAGCGCTTGAAGGTACTCCGCTGGCGCTACCGTGGGTACCAGAAGTCGATGGAGATATTAAAGTTTACCTGAGTCGCTTTTTACATATAAAAACCAATTTATACTTACGCATGCCAGATAAAGAAGAAGTCGATATGACAGAAATTCAACTGGCCAGCAACCCGCTTACCGGAGGCATCATTTCCGGTGAGACACCGCAATCTGGACTTAGCATTCTCGGCGTATCAGATAATAATGATTTGATTCCGGCTAACCAGAACTCATCGGTTGACAATAACGATGTCAATCCATTGATGAGTGGTCTTGAAATTCCAACGATATCTGCTGCTGATACAAACTCCCCTTCTACCATGTCGGCAGCTACATCGAATGTTAACGGCTCGGCAATAACTGACTCGGGAAGTTCGATTAATAATTTTCTTTTGTCTAATAACCAATTTGTGAACGCAAGTGGTCAATCTTTATCTCAATCGCAGTTTTCTTGGGAGATAGATGATAATTTTCTTGAGACAGAAACTGAAAAAATGTATATAGAAAGACTGTTTAATTACCCACTCAAACAATCACGTCGGGTGAGAAGTGGCGAGCTCCACTTTTTCGATCATCCGATGATGGGTGTAATCATCATGATTAGACCGTACGAGAAAGACCAGGAACTAACCGAGCAAGAGGGCTTGATGCCTCTTTCAATGTAGTCTTAGAAAAAGCGATTAAAAACCAGCAATAACGACAGGAACGTTGGAGAATTTAATGACAAAAATTGTGGTTTTAGGTAGTGGAATGATCGGTCATGCTATGGCTGTTGATCTTGCCGATAAATTTGATGTCACAGCGGTAGATAAAAACAAGCGCTCGCTACAAAATTTACAGAAAGTAAACGACAAAATTAACACTGAGGTATTCGACCTCAGTGAAAATGATTCCTACGAGGAATTATTAAAACCGTTTGACCTTGCTGTATGCGCCGTTCCGGGCTTCATGGGATTTGAAACACTCAAAAAGATTCTTCATACCGGAACGAGTGTGGTTGATATTTCTTTCTTCCCAGAAAATTGTTTTGATCTCGATTACCTCGCGAAAAAGAACGACTGTTTTGCAATCGTTGACTGTGGTGTCGCACCAGGGATGAGTAACGTTGTTCTCGGTCACTTAGACAATCAGATCGATATTAAAAATTACGAATGTTTAGTCGGCGGTCTTCCTAGCAAACGCGAATGGCCTTTTAATTATAAAGCACCATTTTCCCCTATTGATGTTATCGAAGAATACACTAGGCCGGCTCGTTACGTCGAAAATGGTGAACTCGTTATAAGAGAGCCGCTATCCGATTGCGAATTGATGGAAATTCAACGCGTCGGCACCTTAGAAGCGTTCAACACCGATGGTCTCCGAACCTTGATTCATACCATGGATCATATTCCAAATATGAAAGAAAAAACGCTTCGCTACCCTGGTCATGCAGAGTATATTCAAGTGCTCCAAAAATCCGGTTTTTTCTCTGAAGAATCAATGGAGCTGGAGGGCGTTTCCTTTCGACCGATTGATGTGACTGCGCGTATTTTGCGCGACAATTGGAAACTTAAAAGTTCCGATGAAGAGTTTACTGTCATGCGAATTACCATTGAAGGTGATCGCAACGGAAAACAACGTCGCTATGTTTATCGCTTACTTGATAAAGGCAGTGAAGCAACTAAGACAACTTCAATGGCGAGAACAACCGGTTATACTGCCACCGCGATGGTTAACTTTGTTGCTCAAAATAAAATTGAAGCTGGCGTTTTTGCACCCGAATCAATCGGTTCCATGGACGGTGCTTATCAGTTTATTCTCGATTACCTCAATCAAAGAGATGTTGAATATCGAATTGAAGAGTTTACTCTCGAGTAAATTTCTAGTTTAATTTTTAAATGCTTAATAACAAGGATTCACAATGTCAGAAATAAGAGCCATCCCAGAAAAACAATTGGCAGAAATTAAAGAAAATTTTGATTTCTTTGATCAAGATAACAATGGTGAAATTGATCAAGAAGAGTTTGTTAAATTACTGAAAGTGATATCGCCTGATAGCACCAAAGAACAAGGTGAAAAAGGTTTCGCTTATGTCGATGAAAACAATGATGGTCACATCGATTTAAATGAATTTATTGAGTGGTGGCAAACTTGCTGGTGGGAATACTAGTTTCTAAAATTGCCGCTTAAAAATTTTCATTACACATAACGACACAAGAAATAAAATGTAAATGTAAATATACAAGACATAAAAAAAGAGCCCTCAGGCTCTTTTTTTGTGAGACCTTTAAAAATCCTAAGCGATTTTCAGTTCGGACTCAGCCCAAAGTTTATCGTCTTGGTGAAGCGTTGCGAGCGTATTGGCTTTAGTAATTAACTCAGCAATTGCTTTTTGTTGCGTTTCTTTATCACCTAATTGTACTTTTCCCTCTGCCAATGAATCTTCCATTTTGGCTGCTTTTAAGTGCCACGACATTGAAAAGTATCTTAGTGCTTCTCGCGCGTTGGCGGCAACGGATGCTGGCGCTAAATCAGTCGGCATTTCACCACTGACTACCCAGTAATCTTCCTTAGTTTTGCTCGTGACATACCAAATTCCGATAACCGGCGGGATACACAGACAACGATCCTGCTTAAAACTTTTGAATTCGATTCCGTTTGAAAAACAAAATTTTTGAATCTTAACAACTTCTTCCTGCCCCCACTTCCGCGACATCGCTTCTCTTTCTTCCGGAGTCATTGGGTTGGGAGTGGCAGAATTAGTTTGAGATTGCGTCATAATCTTACGCCTTTTTAGTTGATGAAGTACTTCATGCAAAGCGGTGAGTGAAACCCAGCGCTGCAAACTTGAGGGCCATAAACTTAAGGGATTTATTGCCATTGTTCAAGGCAAATCCCCACGATTTAATAAAACTGTGATGGGTATCAGACCCCAAATTGGGGCTTTAGTTCTCCCAAATTTATTTAATTTTTTACCGCTACAGACCGCAAATTTACTGAATTTTTGCCGGTTAGTTTACGCTAACGTCAATCTACGAGAATTTTGATAACTGGTCAGATGTCCTCAAACAGCGCGAAATGCCGTAATCTCCGGCGAAAACAGGCTTAATTTTAGTCAATTCGGCGCATTTAAACTGGCTATTCCCTAAAAGCAGTGGTATCTTTGCGCCACATTTTCCATCTGCAAAGATATATATCTGAGCATGACGATTTTGACGTGTTTTATTGAGCCAATCGAGCCCATTGAAAGACTTTTAAAATCAGGTAGTTAAATACCTCTGATGCTTACCTATTAAGTTTCAGTCAGGCGTTTAACGCGCTTTACCCGCGCGACCCAAGTCATGTTCACGAGCGACATTTTGAGGAACCCAATGAATATACTCGCCGATTTAGGAATTAAACCGGTCAACGCCGGCGCCTGTTGGGGCGTAAACCAATGGTCTGAGTCACAAGACGAACTTATCACCTCTTTCAGCCCTGCTAATGGCGAAGAAATCGCCAAAGTCTACGCAGCAAGCGAATCTGATTACGACACCATCGTTGCAAAAGCAGAAGAAGCCTTTGTCGAATGGCGAGCGATTCCAGCGCCTATCCGCGGCGAGCTTGTGCGCAAAATGGGCGAAGCGTTACGCGAAAAGAAAGATGCTCTAGGCAGCCTAGTCTCTTTGGAAATGGGTAAAAGTAAAGCGGAAGGTGACGGCGAGGTACAAGAAATGATCGATATGGCCGATTTTGCGGTTGGTCAATCGAGAATGCTTTACGGCAAAATGATGCATTCTGAGCGTCCTCAGCACAGAATGTATGAACAGTGGCAACCACTGGGTTTGGTTGGGGTTATCTCAGCGTTTAACTTCCCTGTTGCGGTATGGTCTTGGAATGCTTTTATCGCAGCAATTTGTGGCAACGTTACCATTTGGAAACCAAGTCCTAAAACTCCTTTAACTGCGGTTGCAGTACAAAATATCTGTAATGATGTACTAGCAGAGTCAGGATACAAACCTATCTTCTATATGTTTGTCGATTCAGAGCAAAATAAACTAGCTGAAAAATTTGTAACCGACAAACGCGTTAAAAAGATGTCTTTCACCGGTTCGTCAGTTGTTGGCAAAATGGTCGGTGTTAAAGTCGCAGAAAGAATGGGCAAATGTTTACTTGAGCTAGCTGGTAACAATGCGTTAATTGTTGATGAATCAGCGAATTTAGAGCATGCCATTCCTGCTGTTGCATTTGGCGCGGTAGGGACCGCGGGGCAACGCTGTACGACAACACGTAGATTGATAGTACATGAGTCAATTGTAGATAAAGTGACCGACATCCTTGTCGATGCTTATAAGCAAGTCACTATTGGTGACCCTTTAGATACTAATAACTTGATGGGCCCACTCATCGATGAAACGGCAGTTGCTAACTTTGAAGCAACAATCGAAAAAGCAAAACAACAAGGCGGCGAAATACTCTTCGGTGGCAATCGCATTGATCGTCCTGGTCATTATGTTGAGCCGACCATTATTCGCGCTGAAAACAATTGGGAAGTCGTCCAAAACGAAACTTTTGCGCCAATTCTCTACATTATGACTTTCAAAACAATTGAAGAAGCTATCGAGTTAAACAATGGCGTTCGTCAAGGTTTATCATCAGCTATCTTCACTCAAAACCTGAGTAACGCTGAGAAGTTTTTATCTTATGCTGGAAGCGACTGTGGTATTGCCAACGTAAATATCGGCACTTCTGGCGCTGAAATTGGCGGTGCTTTCGGTGGTGAAAAAGATACTGGCGGTGGCCGCGAAGCGGGTTCCGATTCTTGGAAAGCTTACATGCGTCGTCAGACCAACACGATTTTCTGGGGTGACACCCCTACTCTTGCTCAAGGGATCACATTTAACATTGGCTAATGCCTTGTTAACCCTTAAGCCAATTTCAATTTGAAATTACCCAAGGGGCGCATCGTATTACTTTTAGGTGATGCGCCACAAAGTACAATCTCATTAGGAGAAAAGCATGGCTGTTTTTAATTTACGCGCTTATGACGATCACGAACAGGTAGTTTTCTGTCGTGACCAAGAGTCTGGTTTAAGTGCCATCATCTGTGTTCACTCAACTGCACTCGGCCCAGCTGTTGGCGGCTGTCGCATGTGGGAATACAACTCAGACGAAGGAGCCTTAATCGACGCGTTACGTTTATCTCGCGGAATGAGCTACAAAAATGCACTCGCCGGTCTTAGTATGGGTGGCGGTAAATCGGTCATCATCGGTAACTCAAAAACGATGAAGTCAGAAGCGTTATTCGAAGCCTTTGGACGTTTTGTTAACAACTTAAACGGTCAATACTACACTGCAGAAGATGTTGGTATTAACCCAGCAGATATGGCAATCGTACACCGTAAAACCGATTATGTTTTAGGGCTTGAAGGTCGCAGCGGCGATCCTTCTCCGGTTACTGCATATGGCGTTTATAAGGGAATGAAAGCAGCGGTAAAACATCGCTTAGGTCGTGAAAGCTTGGATGGCGTCAAAGTTGCTGTTCAAGGGCTCGGTCACGTTGGTTATTATCTTTGTGAACATCTTAAAAATGAAGGTGCCGAGCTGTTCGTCACTGACATTAATAAAGAATCCATCGATCGCGTTGTTTCTAACTTAGGTGCAACAGCAGTCGATAAAGATGAAATCTACTCACAAGATGTTGACGTATACGCCCCATGTGCATTGGGTGCAACCATCAACGATGTGACTATCCCTCAACTGAAATGCTCGGTCGTTGCAGGCGCAGCTAACAATCAACTTGCTGAAGATCGCCACGGAGATATCCTGAAACAAAAAGGTATCCTTTACACGCCTGATTACGTCATTAATGCGGGTGGAATCATCAACGTTTCATTCGAAAAAGATGGTAGTGAGTACAATAAGCAAGCAGCACTAGACAAAGTTGATGAAATCTATGGCACGCTACTTGAAATTTTTGGCCATGCTGAGAGCGAAGGTAAAACAACTAATGTTGTTGCGGACGAACTTGCTCGTAAGCGAATCGCAGCAGCAAAAGCATAATTCGTTTTAATTAAAAATGAATGGCAATAAAGGCGCTTTAATAGCGCCTTTTTTATTATCTTAAAATCTTAACTTGCCCATAGTCTTGTGAGAATATATTGAACACCGTTCTTTTTTATTTTCGCTAAATTTGTGGATTTTGCTTTTACTTAATCATTTTTTTTGAGTCACTTTTTATCTTTCTGCTTTAGCTTTCTGTTTTAGCTTTTTACGGACGATTTTTTAACTACCCTATTCCAACTGCCTGCTTTATTGATATTTTTCTATGTTATAAAAATAATGATTAAGCTTTATCACACAACGATAGCGTTTAACTTTCTAGGCACTAATCTATTTAGATTGGTTTTATTAACAGTAAAACTTAAATGAAAATTTTAATCTCGAAAAAACTTTAGCCTAATTACACAAAGTCCATTTGCAAATTTTAATGTTACCGCCTTTATAAACACGCGTTTTTATTTTTAAATAAAAGTTCTCTAATAATATTTTTATCTATAGAAAAAAGAGATACCTTTCATTGAAACTACCCGTTATTTATTAGTTAACGCGTTAACATTAAATTCGAATTAACCAGCTTTACATGAAACAAATATTAAGTGTTTGATAATTTTTACACGAAAAAAGTGTGAATATTCACACTTATATCGCAAAGCGATTTTATAGCGCGTTATATATTTGTTTCTATCTTTTTTTCGTAATTTGCGGCAGAAATAATTTTGAAATGTAAAAAAATGTACATTAGGATTTTAGGGCCTAAATAAATAGGACAAAAATCTCTCGGTTACGTTTTAATAAATTGAAAAGAAAATTTAACAACACACATTTGCATATTATAACAAGCAACAAAATAAAATTTGATTTCGATCAATTGATTCTAATAACGCTTACCCAATGTCGTAGCAAATGACAGACAGTTTATTTCTACCTAGAACCTGAGATTTTAGGCAAAGCATTTGAAGAATGTTTTTTCTTTGTAGTCTCAATTGCTTCCAGCTTTAACCAATTGTTGTCGGTGCAATGCCAGATGTCGGTTAAGGTTTAATCTATACCAAAAAAATACTACTAGTTTTAGGAGGCTAAATAGGTATGAAATTCTTTAAAAGAATAATTACTCTAAGTGCAGTCTTACTGACACCGCAAATGGCTTTTGCGGTTGAAAAGTTTGACACGCAAGTAACTGGTTTGGAGGTTCCTGGCGAGTACATCGTTCAGCTACATCCGGTCAGTGCACTCGGTGCTCAAGTTAACGCTCACAGCACTGCTCAATCACTTGCACGGAGTTACGGCGCGACATCATCTGATGTATTTAAAGTTTACCAAACTGCTATTAAAGGCTTTGCGGTAAAAATGAGCGAAAAACAAGCACAGAAGATGGCTAGCCACCCTTCTGTTAAATTGGTTGAACCTAACCGATATGTTTTTGCTAATGCGACACAAAACAATGCAACTTGGGGTCTCGACAGAATCGATCAACGCGATTTACCAAGAGACACAACTTACACTTACAATACTGATGCTTCAAACGTTCACGTTTACATCATCGATACCGGTGTTCGCACCTCTCACAACGAGTTCAGTGGACGCATGGGTAATGGTATTGATACCGTAGACAACGACAACGATCCTAATGATTGTAACGGTCACGGTACTCACGTAGCAGGAACTGTTGCTGGTACCGTTTACGGTGTAGCGAAAGGCGCAACAGTACATGGCGTAAGAGTATTAAGCTGCTCTGGCTCAGGTACTAACGCGGGTGTTATCGACGGTGTTGAGTGGGTTACTAACAATCACATCTCTCCTGCTGTTGCTAACATGAGTTTAGGTGGTGGCGCTTCTTCTGCACTTGATAATGCGGTTAATGCTTCTATCAACGCAGGTGTTACCTATGCGGTTGCCGCTGGTAACGATAACGCAAACGCTTGTAACTACTCTCCAGCTCGCGTCTCCAACGCGATTACTGTTGGTTCTACAACTAGCTCTGATTCACGTTCTTCCTTCTCAAATTTCGGAAGTTGTGTTGACGTTTTCGCACCTGGTTCAAGCATCACTGCGGCTTGGTATACCAGTAACAGTGCGACAAACACTATCAGTGGTACGTCAATGGCTTCGCCACACGTTGCAGGTGTTGCTGCGCTTTACTTAGCTGCAAATCCTTCTGCTTCTCCAGCGCAAGTTAAAAATGCAATTGAGAGTACAGCGTCTACTGGCAAAATATCAAGCGTAGGTTCTGGTTCACCTAACTTGTTACTTTACAGCCTATTTGACTCTACACCTCCTCCACCTCCACCACCACCAGGCGGTGACTCATTGGAGAATGGCGTTCCAGTAACTGGTCTTGCTGCATCTCAAGGTAACGATATTGTTTACACCATGGAAGTACCATCAGGTGCAACTGATATTACCTTCACTATTAGTGGTGGTTCTGGTGATGCAGACCTATACACGCGTTTCGGTTCAGCACCGACTGATTCGACTTATGACTGTCGTCCATACAGAAATGGTAACAACGAAACTTGTACAGGTACTCAATCTGGCGGAACTTACTATGTTCGCGTGAAAGCTTACTCTACCTTCTCAGGTGTTACCCTAACTGGTAGCTATACTGCACCAGGTGGTGGTGGCGGTGGTGGTCTTGAGCCAATCAACGAAACCATCTCTAACATTTCTGTTGCACGTCGTGCGTGGCAACGTTACACCCTTGATTTAGCAGCAGGTTACTCAAACCTTACTGTGAGTATCTCTGGTGGATCAGGTGATGCAGACTTGTATGTTAACTTCGGTTCACAATCAAGCACTTCTAACTATGATTGTCGTCCATACAGAAATGGTAACAATGAAACTTGTAGTTTCAACAACCCACAAGCAGGTACATGGCACATTGACATCCGCGGTTATTCTGCGGCGTCTGGTGTGACTCTAAATGTTACTGCTACACCTTAAGTGAGTGTGGTTGATTATTAAGTTTTAACTAAAAGCTTAATCTTTTTAAATACCGCCCATTCGGGCGGTATTTTTTTTCGTCTGACCCTAACTAACAGACAGTCACGACACTAACTATTTGACACTAACTAACTGACAGTCACAATATCGACAATCACTCACGCCATCCTCTGACAATCTCCTATATCGTTGTGCGTTTAACTCGCCTGTTTTTCCAATTACATCCCCTTCATAATCGGTTTCAGTTCAACAAGGTAGTGAGTATGGCTATTAAACGTAGTGAACAGATTGACTCGGAAAATGCGGGGTATTACCACTTGATGTCACGCTGTGTTCGCCGTGCTTTCTTATGTGGAGTAGATGAAGCGACAGGGATTTCCTTTGAGCACCGCCGGGCATGGATTGAACAACGAATCGTACAACTCGCCGAGATTTTCGCCATCGAAGTCTATAGCTATGCCGTTATGCATAATCACTATCACCTAGTAGTTTATTCAAATCCATTAGGACCATGCCAATGGACCGATTTAGAGGTTGCTGATCGCTGGCTACGACTCTTTCCCGGTAAACTCAATAATCCTCAACTTAAACATCAACGAGCGCTCAGATTACAGGCAATTGCCGATGATAAAGCGCTATTGGCAGAATATCGACACCGTCTCGGGTCAATATCATGGCTAATGCGATGCATTAATGAGCCGATTGCTAAACGAAGTAATCAAGAAGACTGTGTGAAAGGACATTTTTGGGAGTCTCGATTCACCTCGCAAGCGTTACTCGATGAGGCCGCTGCATTGACCTGTATGGCTTATGTCGACCTCAATCCGGTTCGGGCAGGTTTAACGGATAGCCTTGAAACCTCGGACTATACCAGTATCCAGTCTCGGTTAAACTCGATAAGCGAAGCAAAATTAAACAAAGCACTCGAATCACTCGCCGGCAAAGTTCGCGAGAGAACCATGGTCATACCGCTAAAGGATTATATCGAGCTGGTTGAGTGGACCGGTAAGACAATTATCCATCCCAATAAAGCCCATCTCCCCTCTCGGTTATTGCCGATTTTGCAACAACTGAATATCAACCAAGCGAGCTGGCTTAATCAAGTGAATCACTACGAGCGTAATTTCTATCGAGCTGTTGGGCCACTTGACCTGATTCGCGCATACACTGAAAGGCTCAAACTTAAATGGCTTAAAGGGATATCGAACATTCGAGCTTTGTATCTCACAACCACCTAAATATCTCGCAACCACCTAAATGATTCATGCGCTAATATCGATGAAATTCTGACACTAGAAGAGAAAGTGGCAGATAGTATTTCGCCTTTAGGATTGTCAAAGACCGATATTCAGCAACATCATGGTGACAACCATTCGATTATCTGAATACGGATAGCAGATGCGTTAACAACACAAAACTTTGCGGGCACTAAACCTATTAGTGGCTGTCTTAATTGAGGCAATAAAATTGTGACTGTCTAGAATAAGCTAATATCGATGAAATTCTGACACTAGAAGAGAAAGTGGCAGGTAGTATTTCGCCTTTAGGATTGTCAAAGACTGATATTCAGCAACATCATGATGACAACCATTCGATTATCTGAATACGGATAGCAGATGCGTTAACAACACAAAACTTTGCGGGCACTAAACCTATTAGTGGCTGTCTTAATTGAGGAAATAAAATTGTGACTGTCTAGAATAAGGAGACGTTGCGGGTAGAGCTTTTGAGGGAAATGAGAGCTTCCGCCTGCTTATTTAGAAAAACAGACGGAATGACAATTTTATTAGTTCAGCTCATCATCTTTCCAATACTTCGTACCTTTTAAGGTTGCTTGCAACGCCAGCCCACTTTTGGTTAGCTGATAGATAGTGACATCATCAACGATTGCTTCACCGGCAACTGCTGCTCCCTTATCACTTGCTTTGGCTGCAGCATCTGCCTGTCCGCCAAACGCCCAACCTTTGGTGATAAATCGGTTATACGCTTCATTGGTGTGGAATACAAAAACAGCTCTAAAATCTTTTACGCCAGCGCCAAGTCCAAGTCCGACTTCTCCCATTTTCATGTAAGTGTATTTTCCAGTCGCCATATTCTTTGCAACCCCGTAGCCACCGCCAAAGCTCGCAAAAATCACATTCACGTTCACATTGCTGAACACAGCATACCCTTTTGAGCCTTGGAGCTGACCACGCGTGTCCGGTTTTAATTTAAATAACTCCGTCAAAACTTCTTCACGCATATCTTGCACCGATTGTCGCTTCTGAGCAGGATTCGATCCTTGCATGGTTTGACAACCAGAAACCAACATAACGCTTACTACCAATAAAACCCAACGAATTTGTTGCATCACCCTTTCCTCTTATTCTTGTTAATAATTACTACTTCCCTATGGGCTAGCACCATTTTGGCCTAAACCCGACTATCACATGATTATAGGCTATTTTTTCTCTATGTCCGCCAATACCATTTCTAAGGCTTGATCAACCGTCGATTCTCTGACTTGTTCACGATTACCTTCAAAGAGAAACTTCTTCGCATTGACCCGACCGTTTAAACATGTCGCAATACAAACTGTGCCCACGGGCTTATCCGGGGTTCCACCATCGGGACCCGCAACGCCTGTCACAGCAACACTAACACAACCAGGAAAGTGTCTTTGCGCACCCCGCGCCATAGCATCAGCGACCTCTAAAGATACCGCACCATATTTCTCGATTAAATCAGGTGCTACATCCGCTAGCTGAGTTTTGCTTTCATTCGTATAGGTGATCAATCCGCCCGCAAACCATTGAGAGCTCCCTGCTTGATCCGTTAAAGCTTTACCAATAAAACCGCCTGTACAGGATTCTACAGTAGCAACCTTTAACTGCTTAAAAATCAACCTAACCGAGAGTTGAGAAACTATTTTTTGCATCACGCGCTGCCTTCTTTGTTTGTGACAATTTTATTTGGTTTAATGGTTAAATCTAGTAAAATCTTCAGCTCTGATCATGATAGTCGAAGAATAAGAAATTTAGGGACATTTTGAATACAACAACTCATACGCCCATGATGAGGCAATATCTGGAAATAAAAGAACAACATCCAGACATCCTGCTGTTTTATAGAATGGGAGATTTCTACGAACTCTTCTATGAAGACGCTCACAAAGCCGCAGATTGGCTCGGTATTACGCTTACTCACCGCGGAAAGAGCAATGGCGACCCAATTCCGATGGCGGGCGTCCCTTACCATGCAGTTGATAATTATCTAGCGCGTTTGGTCAAACAAGGTAAATCCGTTGCAATCTGTGAGCAAGTTGGCGATCCGGCCACTAGCAAAGGTCCGGTTGAACGAAAAGTTGTGCGTGTCATCACTCCTGGTACTCTCAGCGAAGATAGCTTACTTGAAGCCGACTCAGAAAACCTTTTAGCGGCAGTCTATCAACATAAATCTAAAAGTAATAACAACGACTATGGGCTCGCCTGGATAGACCTCGCCGGCGGCCAATTCTATTGCAATCAATTTTCAAGTGAAGCGCTGCTTTTTAGCGAACTATCGCGCCTTAAACCGGCAGAAACCTTAGCTGATGGAGATTTTTGTGAGAAGTTAACAAAGCTTAACTACATCACAAAACTTCAGGAAGACTGGCAGTTCGACTATCAACAAAATTATACTGCTTTGCTTAAACATTTTAAGGTTAAAAACCTCGATGGGTATGGTTGTGACGACATGCCCGCCGCAATTTGTGCAGCCGGTGCAGCACTGAACTACGCAAAATTAACTCAACAAAGTCTCCTTGCCCACCTGACGCGACTTAAGCCATTTGATAATCGGCAAATCCTGCACTTAAACTCGCATTCGCGTAAACATTTGGAAATCACCGAAAACCTATTCGGCGAAGCGGACAAATCACTATTTAATGTGATTAACAAAACCAAAACCGCAATGGGCACTCGTCTGTTGAAAAGCTGGCTGCATGCACCGTTGGTTAACCAAGCTGAAATTCAAGCTCGATTAGACGTGGTCACCGAGCTAGTGAATACCCAAGACTTAGATACCTTACGTGAAATTCTAAAACCCGTCAGGGATATACAGCGAACGCTCACGCGGATAGCACTTAACTCAGCAAGACCAAGAGATTTGACGGGTTTAAGAGAGAGTCTTGCAGTTTTGCCAGACTTAACAAATTGGCTTAAAAACCAAGGATCCCCTTTACTATTTGAGCTGGCGGAAAAGATGCCACTGCATCAAGATATCCATGAGTTATTGGCACGCGCAATTTTTGATAATCCGCCGGTTGTACTGCGTGATGGAAACGTGATCCGAGATGGATATAGTGAAGAGCTGGATGAGCTCAGATATCTCTCAAATAACGCAAGCGATTTACTTGCGGATATGGAAGAACGAGAACGCGAAGCAACCGGAATATCAACCTTAAAAGTTGGTTATAACAAGGTCCATGGGTTTTATATCGAAATATCAAAAGCGCAATCAGAAAGCGCACCGGTGTCTTACACTCGTCGCCAAACGCTAAAAAATGCTGAGCGCTTTATCACGCCCGAATTAAAAACACTTGAAGAGAAAGTATTATCAAGCCAGGCCAAGGCGCTGGCGCTAGAAAAACAGCTTTACCAGGCGCTAATCGAACAATTACAACCACAGGTACCAGAGCTCCAGTTTACCGCAGGCGAAATTTCTCAACTCGATGTGTTGCAAAGTTTCGCAGAAATGGCGCTAGTCGCCGACTACACCAGACCGACGTTGTTACAGGAACAAGGCTTAGCCATTTCTGGAGGTCGTCACCCTGTTGTTGAAGCATTTCAGCAAGATCCTTTTATCGCGAATGACGTTCACATTGAGTCAAACCAAAAGAGCCTAATCATCACAGGGCCCAATATGGGCGGTAAATCGACTTACATGCGAATGACAGCGATCATTTGTCTACTCGCTCATTGTGGAAGTTTTGTCCCGGCCGCGGAAGCAAATATCGGATTAATAGACGCGATTTATACTCGAATTGGAGCCAGTGATGATTTATCGGGCGGTCGTTCAACTTTTATGGTTGAAATGAGTGAAACTGCAAATATATTAAATAATGCGACCGATCGCAGCCTAGTTATTTTAGATGAAATCGGCCGAGGGACCAGCACCTACGATGGCTTGGCACTAGCTTGGGCAACACTTGATCATTTGACCAATAAAATCAATCCGCTGACTTTATTTGCAACCCACTATTTTGAGTTGACACAAATCAGTCAAGCTAACCCACAGATTAGAAACCTTCACTTTGGCGCAATTCAGCATGGTGAAAATTTGATTCTCGACCACCAGATTCATCCTGGGCCAACCAGTAAAAGTTATGGGATACACGTTGCTAAGCTTGCTGGAGTGCCGCAAAACGTCATTCAGGCGGCCAAGGACTATCAAATCCATTTAGAGCAAGGTGGACATCACAGAGCGTCTATCAGTGACAACGAGGACACAACGAATGCTGAACTTCATCACGCATTTAAATCAGTCGACCCGCGCATTAAGCTTTTAGAATCGGTTAATACTGACGAGCTAACCCCTAAACAAGCACTTGATCTGCTCTATAAACTGACTAAAAACGTATAAAATTCTGATAAATAACCAACAAATTCGATTCACCCTATGAATTTAATTCGTTAAAATACGCCCGATTTATAGAGAAAGATACTTTCAGGAGTTATCAATGGCATTTGTTGTAACCGACAATTGTATTATGTGTAAATACACCGACTGCGTTGAAGTCTGTCCAGTCGATTGCTTTTATGAGGGTCCCAATTTTCTGGTTATCGATCCAGACGAATGTATCGATTGCGCACTTTGCGAACCTGAATGCCCGGCTGAGGCGATATTTGAAGAAGATGACCTACCAGCAGATCAAAAGCATTTTGTTGAACTTAACGCTGAGTTGGCTCAAAAATGGGAAAACATCACTGAGAAAAAAGACCCACTACCCGATGCCGAAAAATGGGATGGCGTTAAAAACAAAATTGAGCATTTGGAAAAATAATCTCAGCTCCCTTCCAGTTACCTGATAACCACATAAAACAAGCCTGATTTGATGCAAATCAGGTTTGTTTCTTTTAAATTATCACAAACATACAACTGACTTGCACCGGACATTGCATCTGACTATTCTCAATTTACACTGCGCTTCTGACGTAAAAAGAGAATAAAAAATCCGTGGAACTTTTCTTTATCCTGCTAGTACTCCTAGTCACAACCAGAGCATTTGGAGAAATAGCCGAAAGACTCGACCAACCAGCACTGGTTGGTGAACTGATTGCTGGAATCGCACTTGGCGCGATTGCTGCTAACTACCTAGAATCGTATCCTGAATTCACTCATCTCAATGAAAGTCCTGTTTTCCAAACCATAACCGACCTCGGGATGTTTTTCATTATGCTCTATGCAGGACTTGAATTGCGACCCAGCCACCTGGTTCGATATTCAAAAAGTGCCTTTTCAGTTGCCGTCGCCGGAATGGTCATTCCATTCGCTCTAGGCGTTGGTTTAGGCTATGTTTTTCTACCTGAATCTCATCATTTTTTTGCGCAATGTATTTTTTTGGGAACTGCCCTTGCAGTAACCGCTGTCCCAGCCTCGGTTAGAATTCTGATGGATCTCAATCAACTCGATTCGCGTTCTGGACAGGTGATTGTCTCCGCAGCAGTCTTCGACGATGTTCTCAGTCTCATTCTGCTAACCTGGTTAACAGCGCTCATTAGTATCGATCCTGCCAACCATTTTTCATTAACCGATCTGCTCTTAAATATATTTGGTTTTTTCGCAATTACTACTTTCATCGGTCTAATCATCTTTCCGTTAGGTGGTAAATTTATGCGCAACTTCAAAGAAAAAGAATTTGAGATGAGCGCGTTATTGATCGGCGCGTTATTTTTTGCGGTTCTCGCCGAGTTTTTCGACTTACATTTTATTGTCGGTGCGTTTATGGCGGGGTTATTTTTCGGTCGCAAAACCATTGATGAAAAGGCTTACTTTGAAGTTAAAAATGCGACCTCTGCAATGACCTATGGTTTCTTGGCACCTATTTTTTTCGCGTCTATCGGCCTTAACTTAGATTTATCTGCAGTGAGCGCCATTCCATTATTTTTAGCAGTACTAATCGTTTTGGCCTTTGTTGGCAAATTTCTTGGGGCAGGAATCGCTGCTAAGATCGCGGGGTTAAACAACAAAGAGTCTGCAGCAGTGGGCGCTGGAATGAGTGCTAGAGGCGCAGTTGAATTAGTTATAGCTGATATCGCCCTCACCGCTGGATTGTTCGATAATGGCGCAGACAGCTTAGTCGTCGATAACGTTTTTTCAGCCATCGTCTTAATGGCGGTGATCACAACTTTAGTCACGCCTATCTTACTTAAAAGAATATATGGTTCTTCAATTTAATACCGATACCACCAAGCTAATCATCGATGTGTTCTGATCGATAGAGCAATTGTTGATTAAGCCCTGCCCTTAAGATCGCGTGAAAAATATTAGCCATATCGACTGATTGGTATTTAGTCGGATTATTTTCAGTTACCGCTTGAAGAATTTTGTTTTCTCTTTCACTATCGTATATTGATACTTTTGAATGACACTTGATTTCAGCAATTTTTTCGACGCAATTTGAACGTTGGGTTAACAAATTAATCAACTTTTCATCAATCCGATCGATTGCTTTTCTTAACTCATCTAAATCTGAATGAGTATTGTTTGCTTCCGGCTCTTTCATGAAACTTTCTCTGCTGAATTAAATAGGTGTTACTAAATCGTTATCGATCGACAAATGTTTCAGCTCGCATGCTGACTTAATTTGAATTTTAAGTTTGTTTTTACACCAGACCACTCGGTATTTAAAATTGAAAAAACCACCGTATCTCTATAGGATCCATCAGGCATTATCACGTGGTTTCTTAATACGCCATCTTGTTTTGCACCTAACCGAGCAATGGCATTTCTCGACGCATAGTTAAACCAATTCGTTCGAAACTCTACTGCGATACAGCCTAAAGATTCGAAGGCATACGTTAATAACAATAATTTAGTTTCTGAATTGACCGCACTACGCTGAACCGACTGAGCATAAAACGTATAACCAATTTCCAAGCGGGTATTCGTATGATCAATATTGCAAAAACGAGTGCAGCCGACGACTCTACCGGATGATTTTTCTATCACAACGAAAGGCAGCTGACTCTTCGCTTCTCGTTGTAGGATAGCAGCCTCAATATAATCGTCAACGGAATCCTCACTCGGTACACTGGTATACCACAAGTTCCAAAGTTCTCCGTCAGCTGCTGCTTTTAACAATTCGGTTCGATGTTTTTTTTCGAGAGGAACTAATTCGACATGTGTACCTATTAAAGTTACAGACTCTACTTTGAAATTTGCTGTGCTCATTTTTTGTTTCTTACAAATTTAAAAATTAAGTAAACCGTTTAGCTTATTCTACGCTTTCTGATCGTCAGCTGTCATCCCGAACTTACATCAAGGCTCGCCGTTGATAGTCGCAGCCGACCAGAAATGACCACGTCTTCACAACGTGGTTTTATGTTGGCAATAAAAAAGCCGGCATAAAGCCGGCTTTTTCGTATCTTGAAAAAACTTACCAACCAGTAACTTCTTTCAGCGCACTACCGATGTCAGCCAAACTACGAACAGTTTTCACACCAGCATCTTCTAGCGCCGCAAACTTTTCATCTGCAGTACCTTTACCGCCAGAAATGATCGCACCCGCATGACCCATACGCTTTCCAGGAGGAGCAGTTACCCCTGCGATGTATGAAACAACCGGCTTGGTTACATTTTCTTTAATGTAAGCAGCAGCTTCTTCCTCAGCAGTACCACCAATTTCACCAATCATTACGATTGCTTCTGTCGCCGGGTCATTTTGGAACATTTCAAGTACATCGATGAAATTTGTTCCGGGAATTGGATCCCCACCGATACCAACACATGTCGATTGACCAAAACCAGTGTCTGTCGTTTGCTTGACCGCTTCATAAGTCAGGGTTCCTGAACGAGAAACGATTCCAACTTTACCTGGCAAATGGATATGGCCTGGCATGATACCGATTTTACACTCACCCGGAGTGATAACGCCGGGACAGTTAGGCCCGATTAAACGCACACCTAGCTCATCGCATTTTACTTTCGCGTCAAGCATATCCAGTGTCGGAATACCTTCAGTGATACAAACGATTAACTTGATTCCAGCGTTTGCAGCTTCAAGGATAGAGTCCTTACAAAATGGTGCAGGAACATAAATAACCGAAGCATCAGCACCCGTCGCTTCAACCGCTTCAGCAACAGTATTGAAAACAGGTAAACCTAAGTGAGTTTGACCACCTTTACCTGGAGTAACGCCTCCCACCATTTGGGTGCCGTACTCGATCGCTTGCTCAGAGTGGAAAGTACCTTGTGAGCCAGTGAAGCCCTGGCAGATAACTTTTGTATTTTTATCGATTAAAACGCTCATTTACTTGCCCTCCGCTGCAGCAACAACTTTTTGCGCAGCATCTGCTAAACCAGTCGCAGCAATAATATTCAAACCACTATCAGCTAAAACTTGCTGACCTTTTTCAGCGTTGTTACCTTCAAGGCGCACAACAACCGGAACTTCAACACCGACTTCTTCAACCGCACCGATGATACCTTCTGCGATTAAATCACAGCGCACGATTCCGCCGAAGATATTAACAAGAACGGCTTTAACATTATCGTCAGTCAAAATGATTTTAAATGCTTCGACAACACGCTCTTTAGTCGCGCCACCACCAACATCAAGGAAGTTAGCAGGAGAGCCGCCATGTAGATTAACAATATCCATGGTTCCCATTGCAAGGCCAGCACCGTTCACCATACAGCCAATGTTGCCATCTAGCGCTACGTAGTTTAAGTCAAATGATGCAGCATGCGCCTCGCGTTCATCTTCTTGACTCGGATCGTGCATGTCACGTAACTGAGCGTGGCGATAAACCGCGTTGCCATCAATATTGATTTTTGAATCTAAACAATGCAAATCACCAGCAGTGGTAATTACCAATGGATTGATTTCAAGAAGCGCTAAATCTAAGTCGTGGAACAATTTGGACAGCTGCATAAAAATATGGGTAAATTGCTTAACGTTTTTACCTTCCAACCCCATCTTAAATGCAAGCTCACGCCCTTGGTAAGGCTGTGCGCCAACAAGCGGATCAACGATCGCTTTATGAATTTTTTCAGGTGTTTCTTCGGCAACTTTTTCGATTTCAACACCACCTTCCGTCGATGCCATAAATACAACGCGACGAGTTGAACGATCAACGACCGCACCGAGATATAATTCTTGGTCGATATCAGTACAATCTTCTACCAAAATTTTAGAAACTGGCTGGCCATTCTCGTCAGTTTGGTAGGTGACCAAGTTTTTACCCAACCATTGCTTGGCAAACTCTTTAACTTCTTCTTTAGTGTCGACTAATTTTACACCGCCCGCTTTACCGCGGCCACCAGCGTGCACCTGCGCTTTAACGACCCATTTATCACCACCAATTTGACCGGCTGCTTCAAATGCAGCTTTGGGTGAATCGACTGCGATTCCGTTTGAAACTGGTAAGCCGTATTCACGGAATAATTGCTTACCCTGATACTCATGTAGATTCATGATTAATTTTCCACTTAGGTTAATTTAAAAGTTAATAGAGCTTTGCCGGGGTTGTGTCGAGACCCGCCAAAAAACGCGCGTATTATAGAATGTAAACCATTGGTTTTCTAGCATTCAACGGGCGGTTTAGACGAATTGATAACCAAAAAGTCTCCCTGAAGAACATTACTGTTTCGTCGCCCCAACGAAAAACAGCTCTTAACTTATCGTTAAAAGCTGTTGTTACGATTTATATGTTTCAATAATAGACTATTTTTGAATTTTTGCTGTCTAAACACCCTTTTGCAATAGCATCGAGCGAATATGACCAATCGCTTGTGTTGGGTTTAGTCCTTTCGGACAAACACTAACACAGTTCATAATTCCGCGGCAGCGGAACACACTGTAAGCATCATCTAAATCAGACAGTCTTGAATCGGTCTCGGTATCTCGGCTATCAATCAAGAAGCGATAGGCTTGCAATAGACCCGATGGACCGACAAATTTGTCTGGGTTCCACCAGAATGAAGGACAAGCCGTGCTACAACAGGCACACAGGATACACTCGTAAAGTCCATCTAATTTCGCTCGATCTTCTGGCGACTGCAGTCTTTCTCGCGCAGGCGGCTCTTCATTATTGATCAAGTAAGGACGTACCTTTTCATATTGACGATAGAACTGCGCCATATCGACCACTAGGTCGCGGATAACTGGTAAACCAGGTAACGGACGGATGGTGATTTTACTCCCCTTAACAGCAGACAATGGTGTAATACAAGCTAGGCCGTTTTTACCATTCATGTTTACGCCATCAGATCCGCAGACTCCCTCACGACAACTACGACGGAAAGTCAGGGTTGGATCCTGCTCCTTAAGCTTAATTAAAGCCTCGAGAACCATCATGTCTGAACCTTCCTCTACTTCAAGATCGTAATCTTGCATGCGAGGCTTCTTATCGGTTTCAGGATTGTATCGATATATCGAAAATTTAATCTTCATCTTTTACTACCCTAGTAAGTTCTTTCTTTTGGCGGGAAAGCTTCAACCGTTTCTGGCGTCATGTTGACATCACGCTTATCCATCTCGTCAGTTTCAGGATAATAGAGTGAATGAACCAACCAGTTTTGGTCATCTCGATCCAGATAATCTTCTCGACTGTGAGCCCCACGACTCTCAGTTCTGAAATTCGCTGCTTTTGCCGTTGCGCGAGCAGTCGCCATTAAGTTTTCTAGCTCTAAACACTCGACACGAGCGGTGTTAAAGGCTTTTGATTTATCAGCCAAAGTCGCATTCTTTAAACGTTCAGCGACTTCGTCTAACTCAACCATGCCTTTTTCCATTAACTCACCGGTTCTAAATACTCCGAAGCAATTCTGCATGATTCGTTGCATGTCTGCTTTAATCGCAACCGGGTCTTCACCCTTCTCGCTTGCTTCCCAGCGATTGTAGCGAGCCATCGACTCATCAACGTTTTCTGGAGTGTATTCGCTTTGCGGCATCCCTTCTTTAAGCGCTTTTTCTAAGTGCATTCCAGCGGCGCGACCAAAGACAACCAAGTCAAGCAGCGAGTTTCCGCCAAGGCGATTTGCCCCATGAACTGACACACACGCTATCTCACCTACAGCATACAAGCCATCGACGATATATTCATCTTGTCCCGCACGTTTGCCAATTACTTGTCCATATTTATTGGTTGGTAGTCCGCCCATCATGTAGTGACAAGTCGGTACCACTGGAATTGGTGCATCAACCGGGTCAACGTGAGCAAAGGTTTTAGACAACTCACAAACCCCAGGTAACTTCGCGTTAAGCGTTTCTGCTCCTAAGTGGTCAAGCTTCAACATGACGTGGTCACCGTTTGGTCCACAGCCTCGACCTTCGAGAATTTCCTTCGTCATTGAGCGTGCAACAACGTCTCGACCAGCCAAATCCTTGGCATTTGGTGCGTAACGTTCCATGAAACGTTCGCCGTCTTTGTTGATTAAGTATCCACCCTCACCTCGGCAACCCTCAGTTACCAGCGTTCCTGCACCATAAATACCCGTTGGATGGAATTGCCACATCTCCATATCTTGAAGTGGTAATCCAGCACGAACGCCCATACCAACTCCGTCGCCTGAGTTGATCAATGCGTTAGTCGTTGACGCGTAAATGCGCCCCGCACCACCAGTCGCAAAAACAGTCACTCGCGACTTAAACAAAGCGACTTCGCCTGACTCGATTGACATTGCGACGACACCGCAACACTGGCCTTGATCATTCATGATAAGATCTAAGGCATACCATTCGTTGAAGAACTGAGTCTTGGCAGCTAAGTTTTGCTGGTAAAGCGTATGTAATAACGCGTGTCCTGTTCTGTCCGCAGCAGCAGCGGTTCGCGCGGCTTGTTCGCCACCAAATTCTTTTGACTGTCCGCCAAAAGGACGTTGATAGATTTTTCCATTATCGAAGCGAGAAAATGGTAATCCCATATGCTCAAGTTCTAAAATTGCATCGGGACCGTTTTGACACATATATTCAATCGCGTCCTGATCACCAATGTAATCTGAGCCCTTGACCGTGTCGTACATGTGCCAGCGCCAATCGTCGTCGTGCGAGTTCCCTAACGCAACGGTAATACCACCCTGTGCCGACACAGTGTGCGAGCGAGTTGGAAAAACTTTTGAAATCAGGGCCACTTTTTGACCCGATTGTGCTAATTGAAGTGAGGCACGCATACCAGCGCCACCACCACCAACGATTACTGCATCGTAGTTATATACTGGTACGCTCATTTAAACACTCCACAAAATTTGAGCGCCCCAAATTAAGAACGCGAAACAGGCTAAAATAATTAACACTTGAACAATCATCCTCATACCGGTTGGCTTAATGTAGTCTGTTGTTACGATCCACATGCCGATCCAGGCGTGAAAACATAGCGAAGCGACCGCTAAAAGCGAAAAAATCTTAAACCAAAGCTGGGCAAAAAGTGTTTGCCAGACCGCAAAGGTTAAACCGCCCGCTGAAACGATAAACGCAGTTAAGTAAATAACATAGCCTGCCAAGACAACCGCGGTTACTCGCTGGATGATCCAGTCGTGAAGACCGCTTCGGCCTAAACTCGTTGCTGACGCTACCATATCCATACTCCTATTAAAGCTGCTACGACTACACCTAAAACGATCACCGCATAGGCGCCAGCTCGTCCGCCCTCAAGGGTTTCACCGATACCAGCGTCCATCAGTAAATGACGTACACCTGCAATGATGTGATAAGCCAACATCGAGAGTATCGCCCACAAAATTATCTTGGCAAATACACCTGAAAGCACGGCTTTGACTTTGACGAACCCGTCTGGCGTTAGACTCTGATCGAGAGCCCAAAGGCAAAATGGAATGGAAAGGAATAGCAGCACGCCAGTAATTCGATGTACGATTGATGAAATCGAAGTTACAGGAAAACTGAATGCCGCCAGATTAAGATTTACTGGTCTATTTTTGTTCACGATTCCGATTCTTCTCAGTTATCTGAAATTGAAAGAGTGTTGACTTAATTTTACGCAGATATTTGAGATTCTGCTAAACTTTATCAGTCGGCTGCTCCCTACGCGTTATACTTTATTTATAATATCAAGCATTATCGGTACATAATCAGTACGACATTTGCGTATAACTCAGCTTTTTAGCGCTTTTTATAAACTCAGCTGCGTCAGGAAGCTCTCGGCTCTAAATTGCCGCTGAAAGGCCAACCCCACCGGGAGCGAATTATATAAGGCTAACCGGCTGATTACAAATGAATTAAGGCCCAACATGACCGAAATCATAGATGCCTAATTTATGTTCAGTTATATGTGTCCAATAGGTACTTTAAATTGACAAAAATTTTTCAGTCCTTATAGTAGCGCGCTCTAATAAAAATAAACAAAACGAACTTTAATGACGGCTTTTGCGTATAAGTCGTTACAAACTGCAGGTAACTTGTAAACAAACGGGAGCTAAAAACATGACGGATAAGTCCGCTAAGCTAACCTTACCAAGCGGAGACAACCTCGACTTGCCAATGTATTCACCGAGTGAAGGCAACGATGTTATCGACGTAACACAACTCGTAAAAAGCGGCGTATTTACCTACGATCCAGGTTTTATGTCCACCGCTTCCTGCGAATCAAAGATCACTTATATCGATGGTGGCAAGGGTATTCTCTTATACCGCGGGTACCCAATTGACCAGCTAGCCGACCAATGTGACTTCATGGAAGTATCTTACCTTCTACTAAACGGTGAATTACCAAACGCGGCGCAAAAAACTGAATTTGTCGACAAAATCAACAACCACACAATGGTTCACGAGCAATTAGCAACCTTCTTCCGTGGGTTCAGACGAGACGCTCACCCCATGGCCATTATGGTTGGTGTTGTTGGGGCACTATCAGCGTTCTACCATGACTCTTTAGATATTAATAACCCGGAACATCGTGAAAGAAGTGCGACTCGACTCATCGCGAAAGTACCGACTATCGCGGCGATGTGTTATCGCTATTCGATGGGGCATCCTTTTGTATATCCTAGAAATGAGATGTCTTACGCTGAAAACTTCCTTCATCAAATGTTTAGCATGCCTTCTCATGATGACAAGCCAGATCCGGTGCTCGTTAAAGCGATGGATCGTATCTTCACATTGCATGCTGATCATGAACAAAACTGTTCGACTTCAACCGTCCGTTTAGCCGGTTCATCAGGTGCTAACCCGTTCGCTTGTATTGCAGCCGGTATCGCATCCTTGTGGGGACCAGCACATGGTGGTGCCAATGAAGCTTGTTTGCGCATGCTCAACGAAATCGGCGACGTCAGCCGTATCCCTGAGTTCATCTCAAAAGCGAAAGACAAGAGCGACCCATTCCGTTTAATGGGCTTCGGTCACCGAGTTTATAAAAACTTTGATCCACGCGCTAAAGTCATGCGTGAATCGGCTCATGAAGTACTCAGTGCAACTGGCAAGGCTGATGACCCTATCTTAAAAGTCGCTATGGAGCTTGAGAAAATTGCTCTTGAAGACCCTTATTTTGTCGAAAAGAAGCTCTATCCAAATGTTGATTTCTATTCTGGTATCATACTTCAAGCGATCGGTATACCGACTAATATGTTTACGGTTATTTTTGCGCTAGCAAGAACTGTCGGCTGGGTCGCGCAATGGTCTGAAATGATTGCCGAGCCAACGCAAAAAATTGGTCGTCCACGTCAGCTATACACTGGCGAAAGTGAGCGTCCGGTTAAGCCAATTGAGCAACGTTGATCACAACGCTTAGATGGATAACGAAAAAAGGCGCATTGAATGCGCCTTTTTTGTTGAAGCTTTGGTTAACTTGAGCCTGATTTGATTTCGGACTCGTCGCTAATCATCATCGAAGTTTAACGATATCTGAACGATTTTCCGCATAAACTCTCGCTCTTTACGAAATTTGTCTTTTAGTTCTTGCATCTCTTTTTCTAATTGATGAATACGGATATCCATTGCAGACGCATCTGAAGGCAATTGCGTTTCGACAACTTTTAATGGCACTTTTGATTTTGCCGCAGCTTCTTTACCCGCGTCATTTTCCTGGGTGATTTCTGCAGTAACGATTTTGACAATTTCACCATCAATTCGCTCTTTTTCTTCAAGAAATCCGTAAAGTAATAACCTATCGCATGTGGTGTTAATGCGGCGCGGAACGCCTTCAGTGTAATCGTAAATCAATTGAAACGATTCAGCTGTAAAGCTCGGATGATTATCCCAGTCGACTTTTCTCAATCGATGCTCAATATATGCCTGGGTTTCCTCAACATCTAAATGCGCCAAATGATAAGAGGCCGTAACTCGCTGACGGACTTGCTCTAGCGCCGGATCTCGCAAGTGCTCTCGGAATTCGGACTGTCCTAACAAGAAGATTTGTAAAAGCGTTTTACCGTCATGATAGAGGTTTGACAACATCCGCAACTCTTCTATCGTATCAAAAGGTAAATTTTGTGCTTCATCGATAACCAGCATACACCGCTTACCTTCTTTACAGCGAGCGATGAAAAAGTTTTCGAGATTTTTAAGAATTGACGACTTTTCGTTCTCTTTGTGAGCGAGCCCAAAAGTCGCTGCAACCATTCTTAAAATTTCAGTAGAATCCAACTGAGTATTAACTAATTCAGCGGCAACCACATCGTCTTTACCCTCTAAAGAGCCAAACAAAGTACGAACCAAGGTACTTTTACCGGTTCCAACATCACCGGTTACTACGATGAATCCTTCTCCTTGGGATAAACCGTATTTTAGATAAGCCAGTGCTCGTTTATGGGTGCTACTACCGAAAAAGAAAAATGGGTCCGGGGCTAATTGGAAAGGCTTCCCTGAAAGCTTGTAATATGATTCGTACATTCCTTTTCCTTGTTATTCTGTTCTTAATAGAAACTGCTATCAAGTCACTGTCTTCAATAGCCAGTCAACTACGAAACTACATTCTAACTTTTGTTTTTAAACTATTGTTTATTTATAGGTTATTGCTAACGATTAGATCCAGCTTACCTAATTCCGTTAATGACATTCCATGGTACGATTTCCGACGTGCAAAACACAAAACCGGAATCTACTAACAAGTAACCTAATTAAGAATTTCGTCTTCCATAATAAACGACTACCATTATAACCTGCAATTCACTGGCTGAAACACCCCAATATTGATAATTGCTATATTTTTTAAGTAGTACTCATTTTTCATTGAATAATTGACGGTTTAATGACCGCTTAAGGTTTATCAGCAAATGC
This sequence comes from Aliikangiella marina, assembly GCF_007004765.1. Classification (GTDB taxonomy): domain Bacteria; phylum Pseudomonadota; class Gammaproteobacteria; order Enterobacterales; family Kangiellaceae; genus Aliikangiella; species Aliikangiella marina. The sequence continues at coordinate 933,257 of NZ_VIKR01000001.1, read as the reverse complement.
TAAAGTAACTGCTTTTGGCTACTAGAGGCAGGATTATAAGGGTGTTAGAATGCCTTCAAATTTGAAGTTTGTATAACAAATGCATCATCTTGCCAATCTAAGGATCCGAACAATATGTGCGCTATGCAGAAAAACACATCGCCCTGTTACTATGGTGAATACCTACAACTCGATAAGTTCCTTGACAGTCAACACCCTGTTAGCGGCCAATACCAAGCGCATGAAGCGCATGACGAAATGTTGTTTATTATCGTTCATCAAGCTTATGAGCTTTGGTTTAAACAAATACTCCACGAGCTAAATTCTGTCCTCAGCGCCTTTCATCAACCGAATCTTGATGCCAATAATTATGGAAAAATAATTCAGCGGTTAAACCGGATCAACGAGATCCAAAAGCTCCTCAACCAACAGATCGGTATATTGGAAACCATGACCCCGCTCGACTTTCTGGACTTTCGAGATTATTTAGTGCCTGCGAGTGGCTTTCAAAGTATTCAGTTTAAAGAGATTGAAATCTTGCTCGGCCTAAAAATGGAGTATCGAATTAACTTTGATAAAAAGTCATTCTATAACCGGCTCAACGACCAAGATCGCGAACATTTGATGAACTTAGAAGGACAGCCCAGTTTATTTGACCGGCTTCAGGAATGGTTAGAGAGAATGCCCTTCCTCGATCAAGCAAACTTTTCATTTGTTGAAGCCTATAAAACTGCTGTATCGGAAATGCTGCAACATGATCTCGAGATCATTGAAGGTGTTGAATATTTATCAGAGAAAGACCGCGAATTTCAAAAGAAAGACTTAGAGAAAACCAAACAAACTTTTGAAGCAGTGTTTGATAACGAAACCTTTGACCACCTGACTAAAGATGGGCAATTTAGAATGAGTCAAAAAGCCCTGATGGGCGCCATTTTTATCAACCTTTATCGAGATGAGCCCGCGTTTCAACAGCCGTACCTATTGTTGGAAAAATTAATCGACATTGACGAAGAGTTTACCCAATGGCGCTATCGACATACGGTAATGGTCCATCGCATGCTCGGAACAAAAATCGGCACCGGCGGAAGTTCAGGCCACGATTATCTGCGTCAAACGACCCAAAATAACCGTTTTTTTAAAGACCTGTTTAATTTATCAACCTTCTTAATCCCGCGTTCTTCATTACCCGCTTTACCCGAGTCGCTGAAAAAAGCGATGGGGTTGAGATCAGAGTAAGAGCTATAAATTAAGTACTAAGTGCTAGGTGCTAGGCTTAGGTTGGCTTCTAGCCAACCTATCTATTAATCGAAATCGGTGGCAGTAATCAAAGTGTCTACTAATTTTTCTAAGCCTTTTGCGTCTTCATTATCGAAACGTTTGAGGCTGGGGCTGTCAATATCTAGTACACCTATTAATCGCTCTTCGACCACTATCGGACAAACGACCTCTGAACGTGACGCTGCATCGCACGCAATATGTCCATCAAATTGATCAACATCTTCAACCACAAGGGTTGCCCGTTCGCTGGCGGAAGTTCCACAGACACCTTTACCGAAGGGAATATTGGTACAGGCAACTTTTCCCTGGAATGGACCGAGTAATAATTCCTCATCCTGCTGGTTTAAATAAAATCCCGCCCAGTTAATATCCTCAAGGTGCATATTTAAAAACGCACTAAACTGACTCAGATTAGTAATCGCATTGCGATTCCCAGTTAACAACGCAGCTAATTGCTTGTCCAACGATTGATAAAAGTCTGTTTTATTACTCAAAACGATGCTCTAAATTTCTCGGTATTTGGGCCGCAGTTTAAGCCAAAATCATCAGGACTTTAAATTGTTTTTCAGCATCTCCATATAAAGTTTACTTATATAACTCCCCCAGATTACTGGGATTCGTATGGCAAAGCCCTCATTCCGCTTGTTTCGGCTGATTTAAGCTGGAGTTCAGGCTTATTCAGGGTTAAGATTGCCGTCCTGAAAATTATCAGCTCAAGAAAACCAAAATGGAGTAACACAATGAGTAAGCACTGGTCTATTTCCGACCTACTTGCAGGTAAAGTGGACGCTGACACAACCGTCACCGTCAAAGGCTGGGTGAGAACCCGCAAAGACTCTAAAGCTGGCTTTTCGTTCATTAATTTGCACGACGGCTCATGCTTTGATCCAATTCAAATAATCGCCCCTGCAGAGCTTGATAATTATAATTCTGAAATTCTACAGGCGACTACTGGCGCCTCAATGGCCGTCGAAGGCAAATTGGTTGCCAGCCAAGGCAAAGGTCAATCGTTCGAGGTTCAAGCAACAGCGATTGAAGTGCTTGGTTTGGTAGATGACCCGGCGAGTTACCCGATTCAGCCAAAACCCCACACGATGGAGTTTTTAAGAACCGTCGCCCACCTGCGTCCTAGAACCAATGCAATTGGCGCAGTCACTCGGGTGCAAAACTGTCTCGCACAAGCCATTCATCGTTTTATGCATGAGCGTCAATTCTACTGGATTCACACGCCTTTAATTACTGCCAGTGATTGCGAAGGTGCAGGAGAAATGTTCCGTGTCAGTACCTTAGATCAAACCCATATGCCGATGACTGACAAAGGTGAAGTCGACTATTCACAAGACTTTTTCGGCAAAGAAGCGTTTTTAACCGTTTCAGGTCAGCTGAATGTTGAAACTTATGTCTCAGCGATGAGTAAGGTGTATACCTTTGGACCGACTTTCCGAGCAGAGAACTCAAATACTAGTCGACATCTAGCTGAATTCTGGATGGTAGAACCAGAAATCGCATTCGCTGATTTGGCACAAAATGCTGATCTAGCAGAAGACATGCTCAAATATATTTTCAAAGCGGTGCTCGATGAACGTGGCGACGATCTAGCCTTCTTTAATCAGCGCATCGATAAGACAGTTATAGAACGATTAGAGGGTGTTGTGAATAGCGAGTTCGAGCGCATGGATTACACTGAGGCGGTTAAGATTCTGCAAAACAGTGGCAAGAAATTTGAGTTCCCGGTTGAATGGGGTACTGATCTGCAATCTGAGCATGAACGTTACTTAGCCGAAGAAAAAGTTGGCAAGCCGATTGTCTTGATGAACTATCCGAAAGATATCAAAGCTTTCTATATGCGCATGAATGACGATGGCAAAACCGTTGCGGCTATGGATGTTTTAGCGCCGGGCATTGGTGAGATCATCGGTGGCAGCCAGCGTGAAGAGCGCTTGGATATCTTAGATTCGCGTATTGACGAAATGGGACTGCCAAAGGAAAACTATTGGTGGTACCGTGACTTGCGACGCTACGGTACAGTGCCACACTCAGGCTTTGGTCTTGGATTTGAACGTGCGGTTCTTTATGCAACCGGAATGAAAAACATCCGTGATGTGATTCCATTCCCGCGTGCCGCTGGTACAGCCGAGTTTTAGCACGAGAGCATGAAACCCGGATCAATCAGATCCGGGTTACATGCTCCTCAATTTCTGAAATACGCGCTTGTCGCTTATCCCCTTCCTCGGTCCCTAAATAAACGAATCCGATTAAAGTCTCTTTGTCTTCAAAGCCCAACAAATCCATCATTTTTTGACTGAAGGCTAAACTCCCAGTTCGCCACATGGCACCAACTCCTTGAAAATGAGCAGCCATTAGCAAATTTTGCACGCTCGCCCCACCCGATAAGATTTGCTCGATTTCCGGTACTTTGGGGTGCTCTTGGATAACCACAGAAGCCACTATCACCATGGGTGCCCTAAAGGGTTTGGTTTTTAGCTTAGCTAATTTATCTTCACTAATTTCTGGGTCATCGTGGGCAGCAGCGGTCACCATATGAGTAGCAAGCTCATGTAACGCTTCGCCTTCAAATACTCGATATCGCCAAGGTTTTAGTAAAGCATGGTCTGGGGCGCGGAGTGCTGCCCGAAACATCACTTCAAGCTGCTCGTCAATTGGCGCAGGTGCGACGAGTTTATTGTGAGACTTACGACTTAAGAGCATATCAATTGGCTTAGACATAATATCGCTTCTTTGAGGTTAAGTGTTTCAATTAGGGCGGTTGAGTAATTGCGATGCTAACAAGCTTTTACCTAACTGCCAATCTTAGTGACAGGAATGTGCGAAATAAATTCAACTGTTGAAAACAAGGTTTAGTTTCCATGCAGAAATTACGTAATAACACGTAATATTACACTTGCTGATTTTGCGAAGAATAATTTCATTAATGACAGACAATAAAAAAACCCAGCTAAAAAGCTGGGTTTTCAATATGGCGTCCCCTAGGGGATTCGAACCCCTGTTACCGCCGTGAAAGGGCGGTGTCCTAGGCCTCTAGACGAAGGGGACTAAGAACTTTCTTGAGGAGATTTTAGTAACTGCTCCCTCAAGAGCGCGCCATTCTATAGAGGCTTGTTCAGATTGTCAAAGTCTATTTTTATTTTTTTTAATAAATTTTTATCACGTTATTTTGTGCTGGCTAAAGATAACTCACCATCGGTCATTTCGTAAGTTTTTTGCATACTTTGCGCTAGTCGAAGATCATGCGAAACGACCAGAAAGCTAGTCTCTTCACTCTGATTTAACTCAAACATTAACTCGTTTATTGCTTGCGCAGTCCCCATATCCAAATTGCCAGTTGGTTCATCGGCGAGAATACAGGCGGGGTTAGTCACCATAGCTCTTGCAATAGCTATTCGTTGGCGCTCTCCTCCACTCAACTTCGCCGGTCGATGTGTTAACCGTTGGGCGAGCCCAACTTTTCCTATCATCGCTTCGGCTTTTTCATAGGCATCATTTTGCGGAATACCACCGATCAATAATGGCATTGCGACATTTTCAAGCGCGGTAAATTCTGCAAGCAAATGGTGGAATTGATAAACAAAACCCAAGTATTTATTTCTGATTTCGCCCTGTTGACGAACCGAGGCTTTGTGAATGTCCTTGCCTTTGATGATGACTTCACCTTCGTCAGGCTGATCAAGCCCTCCTAAGACATGCAGTAAGGTACTCTTTCCAGACCCAGACGCGCCGATAATCGCCACCATTTCTGCCTTAGCGATTTCGATATCCACTCTTTTTAGCACTTCGATCTTATTCGCGCCGTCAACGAAAGTTTTACTCACATTGCGAGCAACTAGCACATTTTCAGATTGGTTACTCATATCGCAATGCCTCCGCAGGTCTTGTTCTTGAAGCTTTCCAAGCGGGATATAGGGTCGCTAAAACGGTCAAAGAAAGCGCAACCGAAGTAATCAAAAACACGTCTGGCCATTGAAGTTCCGAGGGAAGGAAGCTAATGAAATATACATCACCGGGTAATACTCTGAAACCGAAAAGACTTTCGAGAAAGGCTACTACTTCCGGCAAATTGAGAGCCAGAGCCACTCCGCCAATCACACCAATAACCGTTCCAATGACGCCATTTAAGCTCCCCTGAACGATGAATATTCGCATAATAGTCCCAGGGCTAGCACCGAGGGTTCGCAAAATGGCAATATCGGCCTGCTTATCAGTAACAACCATCACCAACGTGCTTACAATGTTAAAAACAGCGACGGCAACGATCAAAGTGAGTAAAACCCCCATCATCCTTTTTTCCATTTTGATCGCTTGGAACAACGTACCGTGCGTATAATTCCAGTCACTAACAAAATAGTCATCTCCGAGTGATTGACGAAGCTCATAGGCAGTCCATTGAGCATTTAACACATCGTTGGTAGAAATTCTCAAGGCTGAAATTAGATCGCCCTTTCGAGTTAGGGTCGCAGCGTCTTGGATATGGACTAAAGCCATGAGACCATCCGCTTCGGCTCTAACTTCGAATAAGCCGACAACTGTAAAACGTTTTGTTCTAGGCGCTATCCCTGCCGGCGACACCGTTGCACCTTCAGCTATCAAAATGTTAACTTTGTCACCTATAGTCACCCCCAAACTTCGTGCTAGCCCAATACCGAGTATTATTCCATAGCCCTTTGGTTGCAGCTCATCCAACGATCCAGCAATAAAATGCTCGTCAATGATTGAGACCTTAGCTTCTTCTTCTGGAACCACTCCTTGAACCAATCCAAAGCGGGTATTGCCGGCAGACTTGAACATCGCTTGCACATCAATAAACGGTGCTGTCGCTGTCACATCAGGATGAGCTTGCACTTGCGCGGCTAATTCGCGCCAGTTTTCAACACCATCGCCCCTTTGGCCGACAACGACATGCGGAACCATCCCGAGAATGCGCTCGCGCAATTCCGATTGAAACCCGTTCATTACTGACATTACGGTAATTAAAACGATGGTTCCTAATGCAATCCCCATCATACTCACTAAGGCAATAAACGAGATAAAGTGATTACTCTTCCTCGCGCCTGTGTATCTAAGTCCTACCATCAAAGCGACGGATTTTTTCATATACTTCTCAATAAATTGTTTTTGTGGATGAATAAGCTGATGCTGTCACCGGTAAATTAGCGCTGTTGCAGCTGAGTTATAGCTGACCCACTGCCGAGAGTGACCAGATTCTAACAACCCCGTCACGCTTACTAAAGGACTAATTTCAGTAATTCTCTTACGCTCATCGAATTGTCTCGCTCATTCGCTGAACAATACGGCATCCGGCCAATCATAAATGCGTTTTTAGCGGAATTTATGCTATAAATTAATGAAGCAATAATTACGGACCGAGTTAATGAGCCAACAAACAGACGAACGTCGAGAGTACTTTCGAATTAAAAACTGGATCGTCATCAATCATGAACCAATCGATTCCCTAGAGAGCGTTCCTCCGATTGATGAAGTTGCCAAAACCAGTTCGCCTAAAATTCGCTTGTTACAGGAACTCACTCGACTAGAAAACGAGAACCAAGCTTATCTGGGGTCATTAACTGACAAACAATCTCAACTCGGCAACTACCTGTTAAACCTCAACAAAAAGCTCGAGTTGTTAACTCAGTTTGCTGTCGAATCGCTACACACTGATGAGGAGCATCTCACCGAGGTTGATATTAGTGGCGGAGGACTCCGTTTTACCTGCGACGAGAAGTATCCAATTGACCAGTTAATGAAAATTGAGATTATTCTGGTTCCAGAATGTGTGGGTGTCGTCGCTTATGCTCGGGTGGTTGACTCTCGTCCGGCTGAATCAGGAGAAGGACACGAAATCGCCTTGATTTTTGTGAAACTTAATGAGGCCCACCGAGACGCCATTATCAAACATGTGTTTCAAGTACAATCAAAGCAGCTCAGGGAAATCAAAGAAAACTCCGGTGAATCCGATGAAAATGCAACCTAGTTCTATTTTTTATAAAATATGACTTCAAATCAGTAAGTTAGCGGAGTATATTAATAAGAATTCTAATTAGGAGAAATCATCATGAACAAGCACAGCGCCAGCCCTTGTCATCTTGGCCCAAAATCCTTGAGATTAGCTGCGGCTGCTTTCTGCACGCTGGGTGTGGCACTTGCCAACACTGCTTCTGCGCAAGATGCGCCAGTACCGGTTACCCAACAATCACAACAAGCGGTAAGCAAACCTACTACAGGTCAGTCAATGGATACGGTGGAAACAACTTACGGCACACCCATTGAGGCAGTGCCCGCAGTTGGCGAACCGCCAATCACTCGCTGGCGATATGCGGATTTCACCGTTTACTTTGAGCATGACAAAGTCATTCATTCTGTCGTTCACCGCTCTTAAACTTCTCAGTTAATCGACTCTATCGGGACTCTCGCAAGCGTCTACCGTTGAGAATCTATAAAGATTCTGTACCCCTAAGCCCGTCTTAGGGGACTCAAGTGGTCTTCTTCTTCATCTCGTCATCTAATTATTGAGTAACGATGGCTCAGCCCTCGGTTCAGAGCCGACGGTCCAGCGCCTCCTACCTTCTCGACTGCGCGACTATTCTCACCGAACGTCATCTTGTCAAATGAGTTAATATTCTCAACCCGGCTCAACCGGGCGAGTTTGACTGAATAATTAGGCTTGGCTTTCGATTTGTTCTACTTGTAATCGTTGAGTCGGATAGGCAATTTCAGACTGATGAGTTTCGATAATTTGAGCGATTTTTAGTAACACGTCTTGTTTGATTTCATGAAACTTAATCCAGTCCGTTGTCTTGGTAAAGGTATAAACAAAAAAGTCGATAGAAGAATCAGAAAACGCATTAAAATTGACGATGAGTGTTTGTTTGGTATCGATTTCAGGGTGCCCTCGCAACATCTCCTTAACATCACCTACTATCGCTTCCATATTGTTAATATCATCATAACGAACGCCGATAGTCTCATAGATTCGGCGATTCTTCATTCGCGATGGGTTCTCGACAGTAATACTGTTAAAGATGGCATTAGGTACGTACAACGGCCGTTTGTCGAAAGTCCGGATGCGAGTTTGTCGCCACCCAATGTACTCAACCGTTCCCTCGATATTGCGGTCCGGTGAGCGGATCCAGTCACCGACTGAAAATGGCCGATCGAGATATATCATTAAGCCGCCGAAGAAATTGGCCAACAAATCTTTTGCTGCAAAACCAACGGCTATGCCACCAATACCACCAAATGCTAGCACGGCACTGATACTCACACCCATCGTTTGCAGGATGACGAGAGTCGTCGTTATTGAAACGGAAACTCTGAGAAGTTTACTGATTGCTTCAATTGTTGTGTGATCAATCCTCGATTCATCGGTTTTATTTTTGTTGTGCTCGATTAAGTTTTGTTCCGACTCTCGAATAAAACGTACTAAAAACCAACTGAGTAAGACAACTAAACCGATATCACGAATAGTTGCTTGTACCTGGTATTCAAATAAATGGTTAACGACTACCCAAGCTCCGATTCCCCATATGAGCAGTACCATCGGGCCAGATAAAGAGACGATTAAAGCATCATCCCAAGTGTTTTTTGTCTTCAGTAATTGTTGGTGAAGTCGGTTATAAACTCGGCTCCAGATAAAATTCAATAACAGCGTAATGAATACCACTGCAAAAACTTTAAAATAAAATGTCGAATCACCAAGGTTATCGTCAAACCACACTTCGATTTTTGATAAGTCCACTATATTGCCCTGTTCTGTTTAAATTGAATTAATTCTTGGTTGAGAAACTGCCAGCGCTCAGTTTGCTTAAGCGCTGTTAAGCCAATGGGTTGTTGTTTCATCAATAAGCTTGCTAATCGCTCGCTTGACTCGTGGCTCGCAACCGGCGCATTTGGGTTAGCATCTAAATAGTCAACAACGCTTACCACTGCCTGACGGTCATTACAAACCAATACCATGTCGCAACCCGCCTTGAGCGCTCTCTCAGCTCGATTAATAAAATCACCCGCCACTTCCGCACCCTTCATTGACAGATCGTCTGAGAAGACAGCGCCTTGAAAACCGATTCTTTTGCGCAAGACTTCTTTAATCCAAAAAGTCGAAAATCCGGCTGACTCTGAATCTATCTTTGGGAAAACGATATGTGCCGGCATGATTGCTGAGTAATTATCTTTCAACGCTTCAAACGGCCTTAAATCGGTCGCCATAATTTCGTCAAGTTGCCGATCATCGATTGGCATTTCAACATGAGAGTCGGCTTCGATAGAACCATGTCCAGGAAAATGTTTTGCCGTAGCGGCCATTCCGGCGTTTTGCATGCCATTTATATAGGCCGTTGCGATTGCTATAACCACATCAGGCTCTGTTGAAAATCCTCGATCACCGATAACCCGACTGAATTTGTTGCCTAAATCTAAAACCGGTGCAAAACTAATATCACATCCAACCGACTGAACTTCCAAAGCCATTAATTCCCCTTGATAGCTCGCTTGTTGACAAGCAGTCTGCGGGTCTTGTTGATAGAGTTCTCCCAAATTCGCAAGCGCCGGTAGTTCACTAAATCCATGCTTAAACCGTTGAACTCGTCCACCTTCTTGATCGACCGCGATGATTACATTTGAATTTATCGCCTTAACATGCCGAGTTAACTCAAACACCTGTTGCGCAGATTTGAAATTTCGGGCAAACAAAATCAGCCCGCCACAACTTGGTGAGTTCAATATCTCAATATCTTCTTGGGTCAGTTCTGTCCCTTGTACATCCAGCATAACGGGACCAATTGATGACATATTTTAAAACTTCCTTAGTTGCCACTTTGAGAAGGCTGCAAAATTTGCCCGATAATAACTTGCATCCTGCTGAGGGTCTATCTCGATGTCATTAATTCTTTTTTATCGTCAAAAAAAATCCCGCTTTCGCGGGATTTCTTGTGTGTAAATCACTTTTTTCGACGTTTTCGGTTACCCTGATAAATTAGCCTTTACCGAGAAGCTGTTTTTTCATCGAAGGGTTGATGGGTTTGTCGCCCAACCAAGTCTTAAGAAATGCATCATAAAATGCTTTGCCCGGGATCGTACCTTTCTCTTTACCGTTTATCGAAACGATAGTCCCCGTTTCGGGTACAAAATCGATCCACACCTTATCACCTTCTTTAATTTCAGTTCGCCATAACTGGTTAAACTGCTCAACCATTGGTTGCAATTGGTCGAGTTCTGCTTCGCTGTGATTAGCGGTGATACCAAGGTTTAATGCGCGGATTAGCGCGTCTGGCTTAATCGACGAATTTTGGCAGTATATGACAAATCGCTTTGCGCCGTCGTTATCTAAGATATCTTCGACGTTTTCTGCATCGTTTTGCAGATAGAGTCCGCCAATATAAACTGACTGATGTGAGCTGTTTCTAACAGCTGTTCCTTTGAGACGGAGCTCTTCTCCGCCGATTGACAGGTTAACTACCTCTTCAATTTTGACCCCTTTAAGGTCTTTTGCGAAAACTTGCCCAGAAATCCATGCTGCGGCTACACTACAAATAATTAAATAGACTTTAGATTTCAATGTTTTACCCCGAAATTGTACGGCTAAAACTCGAGTCCCTGAGCGGCTTTTCTTGTATACAGTCCTTATGCAAGGTGGTCAGACTACATCAAGAAACATCCTGTTGCAATTATATTAGCGCATTTTTTAACCACTAATTCAGACCCAGATCACAATCTTCCACGATTGATTCCACAAATTGAAAATTTCCTTATTAAACCAGCTTTTTCTGCCCCTTCATCATACGGCTTACCTTAATAACATCTCCCCTTCGCTAAAAATGTGGGTTAGAGGTTGATGGTAATGCGTTTCAAGTATATTCTCTTGCCTTCACGATGGTGCGATCGATTCAATTCTGATTAATGGCTCCGCCTAAAAAGAGAGCCAATTCGAATGAAATACAGCGGTTCATTAATAAATTATCACTAAGGTATCTCTATGAAAATTAGTCATTCTTTTCGCAAAGTAGCGCTAAGTTTGTGCGTTGCAGGAGCGCTAGCTGCTTGCCAACCCCAAACAGAAAAAGAACAAAAACCAACTCAACCCAAACCGCCAACAGCCTCAGAAGCTAAGGCTTTTGTCGCTGAAGCTGAAGCGCTTCTTGAAGAAAATTATGAGCATTTAGCAAAAACCTACTGGGTACAAGCCAACTTCGTCACCAGTGACACTAACTCACTGGTCGCTAAAGTCAGTGAGGAAGCAACCAAACGAGGCGTTGCGCTCGCGATGGGTGCTAAAAAATTCAACGATGTTGAGGTGGATTACGATACACGACGCAAACTTGAGTTTTTGAAAGCAGGTCTAACAATTCCAGCACCTGAAGACGACGCTAAAACTAAAGAGCTCGCCGAAATTTCCGCAGGTATGGATGCGGCATATGCAAAAGGCTGCACAGAAAACCCGAACGAGTGTTATGTGCTTGGACAACTGAGTGACACCTTGGCCAGCCCTGATACGAGCGCTCAACAAAAACTGGACGCATGGGTCAACTGGCGCAAAGTTTCCCCACAGATGCGCTTAGACTACCAACGCATGGTAGAAATCGCCAATGAAGGTTCAAAAGAATTAGGCTATGCGGATACGGGAGCACTTTGGCGCTCTAAATACGACATGGAAGCGGATGATTTCGCAGTAGAGATGGACCGGGTATGGGGTCAGGTCAAGCCACTATATGATTCTTTGCAATGTCATGTACGAGCCAAACTGAATGAAAAGTACGGCGACGAGATCGTTGATCCAGCCGGGCCGATTCCAGCTCACCTACTCGGCAATATGTGGGCGCAATCTTGGGGCAACGTCTATCAAGACGTGGCACCGAAGTCCGATGTTCCTGCGACTGATTTGACAGCCAGGCTTGCTGCAAAAAACTACAGCGAAATTGAAATGGTTCGCACCGCCGAAAACTTTTTCTCGTCACTCGGGTTTCAACCATTACCGGATACTTTTTGGACTCGCTCGTTATTCACCAAACCGCAAGACAGAGACGTTCAATGCCACGCGAGCGCTTGGGACTTCAATAAGGACGACTATCGTATCAAAATGTGCATTAAGAAAAATGCCGAAGATTTTGTCGTCATTCATCACGAGTTAGGTCACAACTACTATCAACGCGCCTACAACCTAAAACAGCCTATGTTGTATCGCGGCAGTGCAAATGATGGTTTCCATGAAGCGATTGGTGATACTGTTGCCCTTTCGATTAATGATAGTTATTTAAAAGAAATTGGGTTAATTGATGAAGTACCCGCGGCTTCTGGCGACTTACCCTATTTGATGAAAATGGCCCTCGATAAAGTTGCTTTCTTGCCTTTTGGTTTATTAGTCGATAAGTGGCGCTGGGGCGTTTTTAATGGCGAAATTCCAGCAGATAAATACAATCAAGGTTGGTGGGAGCTTCGCGAAAAATACCAAGGGGTTAAAGCGCCGGTAGCAAGAACCGAAGCTCATTTTGATCCGGGTGCAAAGTACCATGTACCGGGTAACGTGCCCTACACTCGTTATTTCCTCGCACATATTTTGCAATTCCAATTTCATCGTGAGCTGTGCAAAATGGCAGGAGTTGAAGGCCCACTTCACCGTTGTTCAATTTATGGTAATAAAGAAGTTGGCGCCAAATTAAATGCAATGTTAGAAATGGGCTCATCTCGACCTTGGCAAGAAGCATTGCAAACGATGACTGGTTCCAGAGATATGGATGCATCCGCAATTATCGATTACTTCGCGCCATTGAAAACCTGGTTAGATGAGCAAAATGCAGAGCGCTCATGCGGCTGGTCAAAAGAACCATCAGCCAAAACTGATACGGCGAGTTAGCCGATTAGCTAGTTAAAAAAGCCCCGTTTAAGGGGCTTTTTTTGTTGCTCGATGTTTAACTTTCAATAATCATTCAAAACTTAGTGATAAAACGGTTAGTCCGCAATGATGACTTAAGTTTCGCGCCGCGTATCAATACCCGTCAGAAAACAACACCAGCTGAACGCCTTGCATAGACCAAGGCGCACTGCCGCCAGACGGAATCGGCATCGGCTTATACTTCAAGGTACCATCTTCATTTTTATCATTATTCAAGCAATGAACCATCTTATTAACAAATTGGCTAGCGGCAACTTGCGTCTGCCAACTTCGATAGCCATCAGGCCATAGCAAACTCATTTCTCGCGGACGAGTGCCGCCCATACCTGGAATAGTTCCGATGTGCGCAAACCGGTCTTCCAGTGATTGATACCCCGCTTCAACCATTAAAAAGTCAAGCCGTGAAATAATTGAAGTCGATACTCGACTATTCCAACAGATCATCGGCGTTCTTCCTTTAATACCATTAAGCCAATGAGAAGCGAATGAAGCGAGCAAACTCCAACCACTATTCATTTTAGCCGTGGCATGCGAATCAGCATTGATAGCCGCTTGCATTACCTCGTAGACGTTTTGCCAGGTGACATCACGCTGAGGTACGCCCGCTTGAAGGAACACTTCATTAGCCGTTTTAACCGCCAGCACCTTATCTTCCGATGACCAATCGAGATTATCTTCAATTCCCTTAGCGAGCAAAGCCGCACGATACATTAAAGCATCGGCAGTGTGCGAAACTTGCATTAAACCGTTTCTCGGTTTCGGCCAAAAAAAGGATTGAAGTCTGTCATGCCAGCTACTAACCGCTTCGCCTACCGGCTGGCGCTGATACATGGGCGTAAAGGGATCCTCATCAATCCAACAGACCAAAGCTCTGGCAAAATCCTCATCGGAAGCTTCTTTAGTGGGTACGGTCGGTGGATAAATATCTTCTCCTATAACTTCCAGTCCAGCATCATCAATAACGACAGGCTCGTTACTCGGTGTTTCAATATCAGCTTGGATTCTTGCTTCGGCATAAGAGGTAAACAAATCTTGCTCTAGAAAGGTCAATGCATCCCAATAATCTAAAGCTTGGTCAGTAAGTCTTGCAGCAACAAAATTGCCTTCCTCGTCTGATATAGGCTTGACAATATCGGGATTCATTAAAAAGAATGCTTTGTCGAGTTGGCAAGTGTCGCGATAGGACCAGGGAACGATGAGTCGATTCAATACTTCGACGCTGAACCGCTTGTCGTTTAGTATTAACAGGCTCAGTTTTTGATCACTCGCTTCTAGAGGCATTTGACTCTCACGCCACTCTTGATGCTGGTGGAATCGTTTGAACCACACTTTCCAAGCACCGATATAAAGTGCCCGTGGAACTTGATAGTGATCAGCACTCGGGAAAATCGTGTTTTTCATTAACTAAACCTGCTCAAGTTTGTCGCTATGCATTTACTGCATATTAAAGGAAATTTTTTATAATACAAACCACGGCCATGGTAACTCCAACTGCTGAGCACATTAAAGCTGACCTATATCAAACTAATTCTGAATACTACCCCATAACTATAGACCACCTACAACAACAATCGAGCAGCTGGCGTTTTCGCTCAGTTAAATAATCCTTGGCAAAATAATCCTTGCCAAATTAGCGCTAAATATAGCGGCCGAGCTTAAGTTAGTAGTACTCTCCGCGAATGTTTTCGGTTAAAATACGCGCCAAATTTTCGATCGTCTTTCCGCCACAGGAGAAATCATGGAATTATCTGCGTTAACCGCAATATCACCTGCAGATGGCCGCTACGGCAACAAAACCTCTGAACTGCGCTCAATTTTCAGTGAATTCGGTTTAATCAAATACCGTGTAATCGTTGAAGTGCGATGGTTACAAGCACTGGCCGCGCATGAAAAAATTGCCGAAGTCCCGCAATTCAGCGAAACCGCCAATAATATGCTCGACCAAATCATAGCGAACTTCTCCGAAGCCGATGCACAACGTGTCAAAGATATCGAAAGCACCACTAACCATGACGTCAAAGCCGTAGAATACTTTTTAAAAGAGAAAACTGCGGAAAATTCAGAAATCAGCACAGTCAGTGAGTTCATTCACTTCGCGTGTACCTCCGAAGATATCAATAACCTATCTTATGCGCTGATGTTAAAAGACGCAGCGATAGTTGTTTGCAAATATCAAGATGATATTGTTAATGCGATAGCTGATTTGGCGCAACAATATGCTGAGATTCCGTTAATGTCTCGAACGCATGGACAACCGGCATCGCCGACCACATTGGGGAAAGAAATGGCCAACGTTGTGGCTCGTTTACAACGTCAACAGGCACAATTCGATCGAGTTCAGCTTATGGGTAAAATCAACGGCGCGGTCGGCAATTATAATGCTCACATATCAGCATACCCTGATGTAGACTGGCCGGCATTTGCTCAAGGTTTTATCGAAGACTTGGGACTCACCTGGAACCCCTATACAACGCAAATTGAACCCCATGATTATGTTGCTGAATACTTTGATGTTATCACGCGTTTTAATACCATTTTGATCGATTTTGATCGCGACATTTGGGGTTATATTGCCCTAGGTCACTTCAAACAGAAAACCGTTGCTGGCGAGATCGGCTCTTCCACGATGCCCCATAAAGTAAATCCTATCGACTTTGAAAACTCCGAAGGTAATTTGGGCATTGCCAACGCTCTATTCACTCATCTCGGTCAAAAATTACCGATATCTCGCTGGCAACGAGATTTATCAGATTCTACCGCGCTTCGTGCGTTGGGTATGGGCGTTGCTCACTCATTAATTGCCTATCAAGCAACGTTGAAAGGCATTTCAAAGCTTGAAGTCAATGAACAGTCGCTTGCTGAAGAACTTGATCAAAACTGGGAAGTTCTCGCAGAGCCTATCCAAACAGTGATGCGGCGTTATGGCATAGAGAAACCGTATGAGAAATTAAAAGAACTTACGCGCGGTAAACGTGTCGACCAAGCCGGTATGCAAGCTTTCGTTGATGGGCTTGATTTACCACAAGAAGCGAAAGATGCGCTAAAAGCAATGACCCCAGCCAACTACATTGGCAACGCGGTCCAACAAGCTAAAAACATCTAAATGATTCACCGGGTCAAAAATGCCTTTTGACCCGGTGTAAATCAGACTCATTACCTAACTTCATGTTACATAACTTTGATCCTGACGAGTTTCTTGCCAAACATTGGCAAAAAGCGCCCTGCTTAATTAAGCAAGCATTTTCTCGCACGCCAAATTATTTAACCGCAGAGGAACTCGCCGGTCTTTCACTTGAAGATGAAATAGAGTCACGCGTGATCAGCAATATCGACGGTGATTGGCGGTTATCTCACGGCCCTTTTTCAACCAAAGATTTCCAAAACTTACCAGAATCCCATTGGACACTGCTGGTACAAACCCTCGACCATTGGCTTCCTGAATTACAAGCACTTGTCGATCAATTCAAATTCATTCCCAACTGGCGGTTTGATGATGTGATGGTCAGTTATGCGACTGATCAAGGCGGTGTAGGCCCCCATTTTGATAACTATGACGTATTTTTAATTCAAGGAAGCGGAGAACGACGCTGGCGGGTTGGCGCGCTGGGCGACACGAAACATCAGTGCGACATAGTCGGTGGCTTGCGTCACTTGAGCAACTTTTCGCCGGTGATTGATGTTGTTATGCAACCAGGCGATATGCTGTATATTCCACCTGACACGCCTCACTGGGGAGAATCCATCGGAGAATCGATAGGTTATTCAATCGGCTACCGAGCCCCGCAAACCAAAGATTTGCTGGCCTTATTGGCCGACCATTTCCAATCAGAATCAACAGATGACTTCTTTGCAGACAGATATCGAGTTAAAGCCAATTCTAGCCAAAAGCTCGAAACAGAGTTAATCGATTGGGCATCTAATAAACTAAGAAATATTTCTGAAAATCAAGAACTTATAGCCAGTTTGTTAAGCCAATTCTTAAGTCAGGGAAAGTTAGGTAGTCCAGAGTTCGACGAGGTTGAGCCGTCGACTTCCAACGCTAACCCCTCTCATCTACAACTCAATCCGCGATTAAAAAGGAATTGGTATCAACAAGGCAGTCAGGTGATATTATCCATTGATGGTGAAACCTTTACATTTAAAACCCGCAGAACCGACCTAGTAGCCGCACTTGCAGCGGGTGAAGAGATTGATTTTAAAGGGTTATCGATGGATCAATCAGAAGTTGCATTTTGTGAAACATTAGCTAGGATAAAAGATATAGGTTATTTTTTGAACACTCACTAGCAATAATCAGTTAGTGTAATCAAGGCAAAATGATACTATGTCGGGCAAAATTAAATATCACTATGACAAAGTGAGTTGGTTAAATGCTGCAGACGAAATCATGGAAGTTCGTCGCAAAGTATTTGTTATTGAACAAAGATTTAGTAAGGAAATCGTTTGTGATCATGTTGACCACAAATGCTTCCACATTCTGGTTCGAGACCAAGATAACCAACCGATTGGCTGCGGACGATTGTCTCCAACAGGTCGTGTCAGTAAAATCGCAGTGACAATAAACCATCGTGGCTATGGCGTAGGTAGCGAAATTTTAAGTGAGTTAATTCACCTCGCTAAGCAAAGTCACATCAATAATCTCACCCTAAACGCAGAAACTGATTTAACTCATTTTTACTTTCAGAAGAAATTTTCAGTCGATGGACCGGTTTATATGAAGCAAGGCGTTCCTCACCAACGACTGGTAAAGCGTCTCGCGTAACTTCCCCTCTCAGGGCATAGTTCGTCGTTAACTCGTTAACCTACTGCTATTTAATTACCCATCTTGATGTTTTAGTACCGCCATTGTCAGTCGAGAAATGCAGACTTTATGGCCATTTTCGTCAGAGATTCGGATGTCCCAAATTTGAGTCGTTCTTCCAAGATGTACAGGCATTGCTTTTGCAAACACTGTCCCCTGCCTAATGCTTCTCATATGATTGCCATTAATTTCCAGCCCAACTGCATAATGCGAGGCGTCAAGTGCGAGATTCGCCGCAATACTACCCACTGTCTCTGCTAACGCGATCGACGCGCCACCGTGCAATATTCCCATCGGTTGATGGGTGCGTTTATCGACCGGCATGCTACAAATTAGGTAGTCATCCCCGATTTCAACGACATCAATACCAAGGTGTTCGACAAGCGTATTCTCTCTTCTTCTTTGCAGTTGTTCTAAGTCAGGTGTTTTCTTCCAAATCGACATTCTATTAACTCATTAAAAATAAAGTTGTTTTACGGATTTGCTTGGATTATAGACCGCTTGGAGATAACTAAGACAGTCTGAGTCACGCGAATCTTCAGACAAAGTAACCTTGAGGTTGGATTCTTCGATTAAGATAACGCATAATTTGTCTATGACCAGTGAAGAAAAAAATATATCCCAGCAAAATAGCGACTCTGATTCTATTTCGGGCTCAGGTTCTAATTCAAATCGGACTTCTGACCAGCTTGAGACGCTCGAACTAGAGAACTCAACAGCCCATTTCCAAATTAAGACTTTAAAAGAATTAATCGAGCAAACTAAAACCGCTTTTCGCTGCGCCAAACAAAAGGTACAAATCTATTCACCGAACCTCGATCCACGAGTTCTTAGCAACCGCGATATTGAACAAGTTCTCACTCGTTTCGTGCGCTCAAGTCGATATGCACGAGTTGAAATATTAATAACCGAAGAAAGAAAACTGCAAGGAATTGACCATCGGTTAGTGAGTCTGGCCCAAAATTTCTCTAGTTATGTTCAAATCAGACTAATTCCCAAGGACTATCACGAAAACTACTTTGCTTTCTATTTAGTCGATGGGCGCTCAATTATATATCGTTCGAACTTTGAGCGGTTTGAAAGTGAATGTCATGAAGTTCCCAGTACCTTAATTAAACAACGAGCAAAGTATTTCGACGAGATCTGGCAACAGTCCTCCCCTGCCAGTCACTTAAGAGCTTTGCATTTGTAAGATGAAAAGACTCCTAGAAACCACATTACTGATTATTTTTTTAACGGTTAATCTCGACGCAACCGCGGCTATTTTTCAATACGAAGCAAAACACCAAGCGCCGGCCCAATTGGTTGCAGCAATGAAACCTCATCTCTCGCCAAATACCCAGGTGAGCATAAGTCAAAATACCCTGCTAGTTTCGGCCAATGAGACGGAACTAGAAAAAATTAAGCAGATGCTTTCTGTCCTTGATAAAGCGCTAAAAAATTATCTGGTCGAACTAAAAATACTCAATCGTCGACTGGACGATTGGGAGTTAAACAATGTTTCACCGCCCGGCTCCCATTCCGGCAAAAAGGTGACCCGATACCAAACAGGCTCTAGTCAAAACCGCGACAAAAGCTTCCGTTTACAAATGCAGGAAGGTTATGAGGGTTTTATCGAAACCGGTGAGACCTTTCAGCACAATGAATTAGTGTCTCATTATGGCAAGTTCATTCCCAAGACAACCAATAAAAAGCTCACAAGTGGATTCTATTTAGCTGTCAGAGCGACTAACAATGACACGGTTAATGTGATGCTAACTGCTCGCTCTCAAAATCGACAGCGGCGCTATACTCAAGAAACACGATCGTCTGCACTTAATAGTCAACTGACCATCAAAAAAAATCAGTGGGCGCTAATGGCAACCATCAACGCGACTCCGCAATCATCTAATCGAAAAAACTATACCACCAACAACAATCGAACCAATAAGCGATTTTACTACCTCAAAATAAGCGAACAGTAATCTGAGTAATTCACTCGAGCACCACCCGCTTATTAATACGAACTGTGATAACAAGGCTCAATTAAAACAGAAACAGCCCAAAACGTCGTGGTCATTAACAATAAATTTTCATCAACAATAAATTAGGCCATGCAAAGCGTCTTGCCACTCAGTTTCAGTGCAATGTATGAGGCTCATGATCATAACCTTTTCTTCTAGAGAAAAATGGTCATTTCACGTATATTGGCTTCCCATTTTTAAAAAGCATTCAAATGCAAGCTTTTAGTTGAATCAGCAATGATGTTAGCCAAGGTTTTAAAAGAGTTTAAACAATTGATGCCGATAGCCTTGCCAGCGGTGTTTTCACAGCTGGCTCAAATGGCTATGGGAGTAATTGATACTATTATGGCAGGTCATTATAGTAACGATGCTTTAGCTGCTATCGCTATCGGAACCAGTCTACTCCATCCTGTTTTAGTTTTCTTTATGGGGTTATTCCTCGCTTTTAACCCAATCATTGCGCATCTTAGGGGAGCCAAAAAAGATCAAGAAATAGGCGCGACCTTTCGTCTCAGTATAGGGCTTGCAATTGTTATGGTGCCGTTTGCGGTAGTTATCTTGCTCAATGCACAAATTATTCTCGATTTACTCGGTGTAAACCCAGCTGTAGTCGACTTGGCAACCCGTTATTTACATGCGACTGTATGGGGAATGCCTGGCTTATTATTGTTTTTAGCGCTACGTTTTTGTAACGAGGGAATGTTCTCTACACCGGCAATTTTGACAGCGACGCTGGTATCGATTCCGTTTAATATTCTTTTTAATTTTTGGTTTATGTATGGAGGTTATGGCGTTCCAGAAATGGGTGCAGTTGGCCTTGGCTATGCAACAGGACTTGTTTGGACGATCATGTTTCTTGGTTTGTTGACTTATTCAGCGTTAACGCCAAAATACCGAACTTTTGAAATTTTTAAACAGTTTAAACTACCGGGTTGGCACGCAGTGAGAGAAGTGCTTCACCTCGGTTTTCCGATGGCAATTACTCTTGGTTTTGAAGTGACGCTTTTTGCTGCCGTATCACTAATGATTGGTCGTTATCCTACTGAGGTCATGGGTGCTCACCAAATTGCGGTAAACATCGCTTCGTTGACTTTTATGATTCCACTGGGAATTTCTCAAGCCATTACCGCGCGAGTGGGTTATTTTGCTGGAAAACAAGCGCCCAATAGAATGAGACTCGCAGGCTATACTGGTATCGCAACCGCTGCAGGAATATCTACTTTTACGGCGAGTGCCATGATATTGCTTCCGGTGACCTTGGTGTCCTTTTACACTGAAGATTCAGCCGTGATTGCAATCGCGAGTGGCTTATTGTTTTATGCGGCCATATTCCAATTCTCCGATTGCGTCCAAGTATCAAGTGCCGGTGCACTCCGCGGCATGAAAGATACCAAGATGCCAATGGTTATTACAGCTGTTGCTTATTGGTTTGTTGGCTTCCCTGTCGGCTACTATTTAGCTGAGTCACAGGGTTATCAAGCCAACGGTTATTGGATGGGATTGATTGCCGGCTTAACCACCGCAGCGATCCTACTGATGGTACGATGGCGACAACTATCGAGAACAATAAACTTTGCTACGGCCGTGTCAAAAGCCGAAAAATTTGATGCTTCCATTTGAGTATTCATTCCGCTTAGGTTGACGGAAGTATCTGTTCCCCATGCCCGCTGATTCTCTAAAAGTTATTGACTGTGTTACACTGAATTTTAATGAGTCAGTCAATCACTTTATATCGACTTATATCGCTTTTTGTTTGCGAATAAATACGCTGCGCGATGAGCATTTTTGTGACGACCGAAATAGTGACGCTAGAAATGGTGACGCTAGAATACCGCAGTTCTCACGCTAAAATAAAAATCATCAATTGGTGGTAACAGAATATAATATGAGTCATTTTGATATTATCATCCGCAATGCTCGCTACTTTGATGGTAGTGACAAACCTTCATCGATCAAGAATATTGGTATTAAGGCGGGCAAAATCGCACGAGTATCAGATGAACTAATCGATGAAACAAATTGCCCAGAAGTCATCGAAGCCAAAGGACTTTGGGCGACGCCGGGATTTATTGACTCGCATACTCACTATGATGCGGAATTATTAATTAGCCCTTCTTTATCTGAGTCAGTTCGTCACGGTGTAACAACCGTCGTCGTTGGTAGCTGCTCTTTAAGCATGATTTGCAGCGACTATGAAGATGCATCGGACATTTTTACCCGTGTTGAAACGGTTCCGAGAGAAAAAGTTCTGCCCATATTAAAACAATACAAAACTTGGAGTCGCCCTAAAGACTGGGTTAATCATGTCAATCAACTGCCGCTAGGTCCTAATCTGATTAGTTATCTTGGGCACAGTGACTTAAGAACGGCCGTAATGGGATTATCACGGGCAACAGACATTAAGCAAATACCGTCTGAAGTAGAAATGCAAGAAATGGAGTCGCTTTTGGAAGAAGCCTTGGATGAAGGCTTTATCGGACTTTCTACGATGTGTTTAAAGTGGGACAAGATTGACGGTGAAAGAGAATGGTCAAAAAGTTTACCGAGTACCTATGCTAAATGGCATGAAGTTTCAAGACTCAATAGACTCCTAAGAAAATATGGAAGAGTTCATCAAGGCGCACCAAATGTTGCTGAGCCCTTGCAAATATCCCAGTATATTAGGGAAAGTATCGGTTGGTTTAGAAACCGGCTTAAAACAACTTTGATTAGCCAAATGGATTTAAAAGGAAGCGCCTATCTCACTTTTTTAACCCGCCTCGTTTCCAATATTACCAACTGGTTTCGTGGCGATTTTCGTTGGCAAGTTTTACCGACACCTTTCACCGTTTATGCTGATGGAATTGATGTTGTGTTTTTCGAAGAATTTGGTGCAGGAGAACTTGCGCTTGATTTAAAAGATGCCGTTGAGAGAAACAACTTACTGAAAGACCAAAAGTATCGTCGCGATTTTCGTCAATTTTATGGAGACAAATTGAGTCCAAGAGTTTGGCAGAGAGACTTCAGTGACGCGATCATTCTAGACTGTCCTGATGGCTCGTTAGTGGGAAAAAATTTTGGTGAGATTGCCGAAGCTAAAAATATTCATGTGGTCGACTTGTTTTTAGATCTTGTCGTAGCGTATGGTAAAAAACTCCGCTGGTATACAACAATTGGAAATCATCGCCCCGCCGTTTTGAAAAGAATGTTAAAAGACAAACGTTCTCTAATTACCTTTAGTGATGCCGGCGCCCACATCAGAAATATGGCATTCTACAATTTACCTTTGAGGCTTTTGAAACTGGCTAAAGAGTCAATTGATAAACAAGAAAAATTTATATCACTAGAGCACGCCATTCACAGAGTTACCGGTGATCAAGCCGATTGGTTAGGCATCGACGCAGGCTATATTAAAGAAAATAATCGAGCTGATATTGTCATTATCGATCCTGCTGGCTTCAATCAAAACTTAGAGTCAGTCACGTGGGCAGAAATGGAAAATTTTAATTTACAACGGCTGGTTAATCGAAATCCAGGCTTAGTTAAACATGTAATAATCAATGGGCATTTTGCAGTTAAAGATGAACAACTCGTGCCCGCGCTCGGTACGGAAAGAAAGTTTGGTTGCTTTATTCGAAGTCATACGCATTAATGGTGGGTAATGCGCTAAACGCTTTATCGAACCGTAAAACAATCTTAAAAAACCCTAAAAAAAATAGCTTTATTTGTAAATTATATCATTTAAAGAATCGAGTTTGAGTGAGTGTTTTTAAAACTCAACAGTAATGATTTTGCCCTACCATCTTTTATCAGTGCAAGTTCTTCGTTACTATAAAAAGTGAGCAAATCAACCAATCCCTTCGGTGGATTATCTTTCACGTTGATATAGCCCATCCGCCAATTATCGAAATCTCGACTTTCGATCAGTTCGTCAGACAAGACAATGACGCGTTTGTGTCGTTTATCCGCTGATATCGTTGAAAAAAGCTTATCAATCGTCGACTCTGCTCCTTCCAAAACCTGCAAGAATATTCCCAGGTGATACAACAAAACTCCCGTAACGTCATTTTTCTCATTATTCGATCGAGCTACGCTTAAAATCTGATTTAGAGCGTCTGTATTCAACTCTGCTAGAGAAGAACTCACGTAAATGATCTGACGAATTTGACTCATTAAACAACTCACCATTGGTCACGGTAGGATTACCAGAATAGCAATAACTATACTTACCCGTTCTTTTGCTTTGAGTTTAGTTGTCAAATGCCGATTACGCAAAGATCACCGTGGCTAATCATGATACTCAAAACGGCGACAACCACCTCGCTACTTGATCCACATATTCCTCGGGTAGTATATGATCAGCCTGATACGTAATAAGTTGCTTTTGAGTCGTCGCTATTTTATCAAAAACGAGCCTGTTTTCTTCCGGCGAAGCAACATCGTCGTAAGCGCCAACAATCATTAATACTCGGTTATCATTAATTAAACTGGCTAAGTTTAACGGCGACACCGACGCAACGCTATTGCTGATGAATGGCGGCACTATCGAAACAACATCTTCCACACGGCCGTCTATCGCTGCGAGAATCAAGCTGACTTGCCCTCCCATACTGTAGCCGGCAAGATGTATTTCCTCCGAGTTAAATTCAGGTTGCTCTACGATCCAGTCAATCAGTAATCGGTTATCGATAACGGTATTGATGATCATATTCTCATAGTCACTTTTATTACCAAAAAAATGTAAGTCGTTCCAAATGGAGCGCAATGGTTTCTCTTTAACCTTACGTTTGCCATGAAAACGGGCATCAATGGCAATAACCGCGAAACCTTTTTGCAAAGCCGCTTGCGTGATTTTATCAACATGAGTTACCGTCGGGCGTCCTTTGAGCGAACTTTGAAACCACCGCGGATAACTGCGCCCCATCGCATGAATACCCACTAGGACTGGAAAAGATTCTTGGTTAGTATTTGGAAATACAACCTTGCCATAGACTTTTTCACCATCGAAAGATTTAAAGCTAAACTCTCTCATCATCTTAGCTCTCGACGTCACTTTAAAGTCATGGAAGCCCTTGAAGTATTGGTACTTAGCAACAATCTCATCCTGGCTCAAATGATCTTCGGGTATTCTCGCGACCAAAACATAGTAAATGAGTCCTATCCCGATTAAACCAACAACGCCCCAGCAGACTCTCTTCAAAATCAGTTTCATATTTCTCATGGACAACTCTATTGTTTCAAAATTGTTTCAAACTTGATGAATAACCAGTATGCAGTTTCTTAAGTGAAATATGAGTGAATCAAAGTGGCGCATGAAAAATGATAGGTTTGCTTACTTAAGCGGCCGCCATAACGCTCGTATAAAAGCTAGATAAAAACACTTTTTGTTTAGACAGGCGTTAGAGCGATATGTTATAAAAACTCTGTAATAACAAATAATAAAAGATCCCAAGTTTTCGTTTCTTTTAACAACTGTCTAACAAGTTTGCTTCGATTTAAATTGCAGTCGACCTTGCCAATTAGGTTGAGTTTGAATCACCAATTACCTGGAGAAGATAATGACAAATGGTTTTAAGTGGTTGCTGGCCATCATTGTGGCTAGTTCACTCTTTGTAACGGTGTTTTCCTCATCGGAAACAGAGGCCAAAGAGAAGGGTCCCATGTCCAGCAAAACCTTTGATGGACTAGCATTTCGCAGTATTGGGCCAGCACTCATGTCTGGTCGAATTGCCGACATCGACATTGACCCCAATAATCGTAACATCTGGTATGTCGCTGTCGGCTCTGGTGGCGTGTGGAAAACCATCAATGCCGGGACAACTTGGGAGCCATTGTTCGACGACCAACCTGTCTATTCTATCGGAACCATTACAATTGATCCGAACAACGCGTCTACCATTTGGGTTGGCACGGGTGAAAATGTGAGTGGTCGCCATGTTAGCTTTGGTGATGGCATCTATGTCAGCCATGATGCCGGTAAAACCTGGCAAAATATGGGCTTAAAAGACTCTGAACACATCTCTGAGATCATTATTCACCCAAAAGACTCAAACACCCTTTGGGTTGCCTCACAGGGACCGCTTTGGTCAAAGGGTGGCCAACGCGGGCTCTATAAAACCACCGATGGTGGCAAAACTTGGTCACGAGTTCTCGGCGATGATAAATGGGTTGGCGTCACTGATGTTCAAATCGATCCACGCAACCCTGATAGACTCTATGCCGCGACCTGGCAAAGACATCGAACAGTGGCTGCGTTGGTCGATGGCGGACCCGGAACAGGAATCCACAGAACCGAAGACGGCGGTAAAACTTGGATTCAGTTAAACCCCGCAAAACACAATCAAAAAGATCTTGAAAAACTATCCACTAACAGTGGATTACCAAAATCCGACATGGGGAAAATTGGGTTAGCGATTTCTCCTATTAATCCGGATGTGGTTTATGCAGCAATCGAACTTGATCGCCGAACCGGTGCGGTTTATCGAAGTGAAGATCGTGGAGCGTCTTGGAAAAAAATGTCTGACGCAGTCGCTGGCGGAACTGGTCCCCATTATTACCAAGAGCTGTACGCCAGCCCGCACAATTTTGACGAGATATTTTTAGCGAATGTTCGCATGCTTCACTCGACCGACGGTGGTAAAACCTTCAAACAAATGAAAGAGGAACATAAACATTCTGATAATCATTCTTTGACCTTCTTACCGGATGACAAAGGCTATTTACTCATGGGGACCGACGGTGGCATTTATGAATCCTTCGATTCTGGCAAAAACTGGCGATACATCCACAATTTACCCTTAACTCAGTTTTACAAGGTTGCTGTTGATGATGCACAACCCTTTTACAATGTTTTTGGTGGTACGCAAGACAATGGGACTCAAGGCGGGCCGTCTCGTACCGACAACCGAAATGGGATCCGCAATGCCGATTGGGAAATGGTATTGTTCGGTGACGGGCATCAACCTGCAACCGAGCCCGGTAACCCAGATATCATGTATGGCGAGTGGCAGCAAGGTAACTTAATGCGTATCGATCGAAAAACCGGTGAGCTAGTTTACATTCAGCCACAACCCGCGCCAGGCGATCCGGTAGAGCGCTTTAATTGGGATGCACCAATTTTGGTTAGTCCTCACGATCCGAAAACAATCTATCATGCCTCGCAACGGGTCTGGCGCTCAGAGAATCGGGGTGATAGCTGGACCGCTATCTCGGGCGATCTCACTAAAAACCTCGAGCGAATTGAACAGCCGATAATGGACGGCCAACCCGGTTGGGATTCTGCTTGGGATATGTGGGCTATGTCCGACTACAGCACGATCACTTCGTTAGCTGAATCCCCAAAACAGCCCGGATTAATCTATGCCGGCACCGACGATGGATTAATTCAAGTTACCGAAAATGGCGGCAAAAACTGGCGAAAAATGGAAGTCGGAGACTTACCAGGGGTACCTGACAGCGCGTTCGTTAATGATATTCGCGCTGATTTGTTTGACCCTGACACTGTCTATATCGCCCTGGATAATCACAAGTTTGGCGATTACAAGCCTTACCTTTTAAAAAGTACCAACCGCGGTAAGAGTTGGCGCTCGATCGCCAGCAACCTTCCTGATAAACACCTTGTATGGCGTCTCGTTCAAGACCATATCAACAAAGACCTTATCTTTGCAGCAACAGAATTTGGCGTGTTTTTTACGGTTGATGGCGGTAAAGACTGGATTGAACTCAATGGCGGCTTACCCACTATTGCGTTTCGTGATATTGCCATTCAACGCCGCGAAAATGACTTAGTATTAGCGAGCTTTGGTCGTAGTTTTTATATTCTCGATGACTATTCAGCACTACGCGATATCTCTGCTGACTCGGTCAAACAAGATTCTCTACTATTCAAACCAAGAAAAGCTTGGTGGTACATCGAGCAGGGTCCGCTATCTCGCTTTGACAAACTCGGTTATCAAGGTGCCAGTTATTATGCGGCCGATAACCCACCGTTTGGCGCAACTTTTACTTATTATTTGAAAGATAAACTCAAAACCAATAAAGATGTTCGTCAAAAGTCAGAAAAAGCATTAAAAGAAAAAGGAAAGCCAATTCCATTTCCAGGTTGGGAGGCCGTTGAAACTGAGCGAAGACAACGCGATCCCAAAATATGGCTAACCGTCCGGAACGGTGATAACAAGGTTGTTAGACGAATTGAAGGTATCAACAAAGCCGGTATCAATCGAGTGAGCTGGGGGCTCGACCTACCACCGTCCGACGTTATCGATAAACCCAAAGCTGAAGAAAGCAACGCTTATATCCAGTTTGGGTTGTTAGCGGCGCCGGGAGAATACAGTGTAAGTTTAGAGAAAGAAGTTGATGGCGAAGTGACTCAACTGCAAAGCCCTGTATCTTTTATGGTTGAACCAATGACTCAAGGTGCGCTCAAAGGTGCTGCTCCAGAAAAAGTGGCAGAATTTTGGCTAGAATTGCATGCGGTATCACGCGACTCAAATGCAACCCATTATGCCCTTAACCAAGCGATAGAAAGAGTTAAAATGCTCTACCGAGCCATCAGTGAATCACAGTCGGCGCCAGGCGATTTAGAGCAACAACTTCACGCTATCCGCGCGGAACTACTGGATATCAACCACATACTTAACGACGATCAATCTCGTGGCGAAGTGTATTTATCTAACCGAAAAACCGTCGAAAACTTAATCGGTGTTGCTATGCTTGGAACGGCATTTTCCACATATGGACCGACAGCAACTCACCGCCAAAGTCTTGACCGCGCCAAGCGTGCGCTAGGTGAACAAAATGATCGCTTGAAAAAAATCGTCAATGAGCGCATTCCTGCCCTCGAAGCGGCCTTGCGAGAATTGGGCGCTCCTTGGATTAAAGGACAAGCGTTACCTTAAACCATTGGGTAACACCTAAACGGTCAGCAAGCCGCCATTTATTGGCGGCTTTTTTATGCTTTCCTCTTTTTATCAATCATGGCGCTTTCATATTTCATCAACTTAATCCCAAATTCTTTTAAAAAAGTTTAAACCGACTAGGTAGATGGGGCGACCCATCAGTGTCCAAACCATTTTAAGAGGAAAAGACCATGAAAGTTAAAACGTTACTTAGCGCAGTTTCATTGACCCTTTGCTTAACATCATTCTCCGCGTTCGCCGATGACACTAAGTCAAAAGTTGAAAATCCGCAAAACCAAACTAAAGCACAGGTCAAGCGTGAAAAAGGTTCGGGAATGGCTACTGGAAAGCGCCAACACAAGCCGGTCAGTATTACCAAGCCGCTTGATAAGGCATCCCCACTATTGAATAAGCCGCTAACTAAAAATAATAACCGAGCCGGTTATCGCTTGTGCCCTGATGGCACTCGAATTAATCCCGGTGAAAAATGCCCGGAAAAAGCAGCAAAAATTGGTTATCGTCTTTGTCCTGACGGCACTCGGATTAATCCCGGTGAAAAGTGTCCAGAGCGCAAAAAATAACCCGATAAAAAATCCTCAAAAATGTCGTCAATTAAGTTCAGCCTGACGACATTTTCGATTTATCGCCCATTAACCTCTAAATAGACCTTTTTTCTCTCACTTACTTCGTCGGTGCACGCCAATGCTGTTCCAAATGCCTGCGGCTAGTCATTAATATCTAATAAAGATCTAACTCGGTGGTTGCACTGTTAAATTTAGAAACATTATTTCAATGCGGTGAATTCGATCATTGATCGGTGATTTGATAACCTGCGTTACCGTTATTGAATCATTAATCCGTCTAATATAGGAAAACAACATGAAAAGATGGTCAACCCTGCTGTTAAGTCTCGTCTTAGCCAGTGCTAGCCTGGTGTCGTACGCTAAAGATCGTGACACCGCCATTACAAGGATCAACTTCAGTACCTCAGTCCCCTCAGAAGGAAATCTGGTACTAGGAATTTATCAAGATAACGAACTTGGACAGTATGGACAAGCCATTGATGATAAGACTAACGGTGGGTTAAAACACGCAATTAAAGCCTCAAAATTTGAAGCTCAATCACAAAAAACAACGACTATCACCGCTCCCATGGGATCTGGCTATAACCAAATTTTGCTCGTCGGTCTCGGTAAAAGAGGTGAAGATAAAACTAATTTGGAATGGCAAAAAATCGGCGGTAACGCTGTTCAAGCTGCGGTCAAAGCATTTAAACAAGCACCGGCAATGTTGTTTGATGTCTCAGGCGACGCTAGTGCGCATATAGCCTATGGCGCCAACTTAGGAAGCTACTATTTCGATAAATACTACACTGACGAAAAGCGTAAAAAACACCAAGCGGCGTTGACGATTATCAATAGTGATTCCACCGCTGCAGCCAAGCGCTACAAGTCAGAGCTTGAGCCGGTAGCGAAAGGTATTTGGCATACAAGAAATATGTCGAATGAACCGGCCAATGTCATCTATCCGGAAAGTTTTGTCGCACAATGGAAACAACATTTTAAGGGAATGAAAAATATCAAAATTCGCGTGATTGATGAAGATGACATGCTTGATATGGGCATGGGCGCGATTTACGGCGTGGGTCAAGGCAGTAAACGCCCGCCACGAATGATGATTGTTGAGTACATGGGCGGTAACAAAGGCGATGCACCGATCGCAATTGTTGGCAAGGGAATTACATTTGATACTGGCGGTATTAGTATCAAGGGTTCCAATAACATGTGGAATATGAAGTTCGATATGTCAGGTGCCGCCAGTACAATGGGAACACTTTACGCACTAGCCGGTCGCAAAGCGAAAGTGAATGTTGTCGGCGTTGCAGCGCTTGCTGAAAATATGCCGAGCGGCAGCGCACAACGTCCTGGTGATGTCGTGACATCAATGTCGGGTAAGACGATTCAAATTCGTTCAACGGATGCGGAAGGTCGATTGGTACTCGCTGATGCAATGTATTATGCAGACACTAAATACAACCCATCGCTACTCGTTGACCTAGCGACCTTGACCGGCTCTGCCAGTCGCGCTTTGGGGAAAGACTACGCAGCAATGTTTTCGCGCCATGACGACCTTGCCGAGAAGTTTTCTGCCGCAGGCAAGTTAACTGGGGATGAAGTTTGGAGATTACCGCTCAACAAAAATCACTTTAAAGCCATCAAAAATAATGTTGCTGATATCATGAACTCTGGTCCTAAGGCCCCTGGCGCAAGCGCTGGCGCCGCTTTTGTGGGTACATTTGTCAGAGACACGACACCTTGGGTACACTTCGATATCGCTGGTGTTGCTTGGGGAGATAATACCACTCCGGTTAAAGCGTCCCCGGGGTCAACCTCTTTTGGCATTAGATTATTAAATGGCTACATCAAAGAACACTTTGAAAGTAAATAGCAAGCCTTACCAATTAAAAAGAGCGCTTAGAGCGCTCTTTTTTTATCCTGATTTAAAGGAATCGACTACAGACACTTAGTTTCCGCAGTTCACAGCAACGCCCTGATCGCCATCCGAACTTGGAACCGCGTTAAAGCTGGTTGCTTGAGCCGCATTAAAGACACAACTCGCACTTGTACCCGATAAAATCGGTCCAGCCATTCCTGGTGAAGTGGTATATCCCCACGAATTGACCGAAATGATCGGTCCATTGCCATTGCTCAGCGGTTGAACCCAAGGACCACCTGACGAACCACCCGACAAACCGCAATTAGGAAGCCACCAGTTATCTGTCCCTTCAGTTCCCATATCTTCAGCACAGTACATAAAATTGGGATCATCACTGTAAGAGTAACCGAGAGCGTGGGTAAAGCTACCTTGATTAGGGTTACTGAAATCGACATTCATTGAGCCAACCTCGGTATCTAGCGAGTCAGAGCCAACATTGGTTCCAGAATGCGCGCCATTATCACTGACGACATAATAGGCATAATCCCAAGGAATATTGTCCGGGAATGTGCGGGTCGTCCAATTAACGTCGACGACTCCAAAAGAGGGAGTCCAGCAACCAACGGGATCGTTACTGCAATTGGAATCTGTGCCGGTTCCTGTGGTGTCATTTTGATTAGGAATAAACAACACATTTCTCGCGAACGCTTTACTGGCATCATCATAAACGCAGTGCGCGGCAGTGATAATTATCGAGCGCCCCGAAGTACCATCGGTCGCCACTGTGCCGGAGCATACATAGGCATTCCAGCGCTTTCGACGATTATTACTTGGCATTTCATAGAGCAGCCGACCAGCGGTTTGTTGAACCAGCCCGCCATCGGTCCAGGGAGAATTGGTAATCACATTCCCGCCTGGGTCTCCGCCGCCCCCAGTATCAACTGTGAAGTCCCAGGATGCAGAAGTCGTCGTATTGCCCTTACCTTTAGTGTTATCTTTAGCTTCGACTTGCCAGCTCCAACCGGTACCTTCGGTAAACCCCGAAAGCGTCGTCTCCCAGACACTGCCGCCTGAGTTGGAAGCCGCAAAGGATTGATTGCTACCGTCAGGAAAGTTGATAACAATCGAAACCGTTTTAACCCCACTGGCATCAGTGACATTAGCCGCAAATCGCTGACTTGCCCCTATGGTCGCGCCGTTACCGGGCTCGATTTGAGAAATCGATGGTCCTTCGTTATCGCCTCCACCTGGTTTAGCTTTCGGCGATGGTTGCGGGGTTGAAATCTGAGTCAGTCTTTGATGGCCATGTGGGATAAGTGAGCCGTCTTTTCGACGAATGTATCCATAACCTTGATTGTCTTTGACCATATCTCTTGGAATCGCTGAATTTATCCGTTCTGGCGTCCAATAGTCAAAAATCTTTTTATTTTTATCAGAGGGTGCGGCGTTAGCCAAAGTCAAACACATCGGTGCAGCCAATAAACCCGCAAGCAAGACTTTCAATGTTTTGCGTTTCTTCATGCTGTGATCCTTCCTTTGTCTTGTGAAAAGTACTAATCTTTGAAGGTCTTACAACGAAATGGATTTTAACCTGCTGATTTATGAAGCTTTATCTTTCTCCCGCTAGTTTGCTCTTGTCGCTTGATGAATCCATCTATTCGTTTAACAACTTGATACAACAGCCTTCAAGATATCTTTTTAGGTCAAAAGCGCCAATTTGGAGTTTATGGATCTCAGATCGGCAAGTTCCAAACTGGCTACCTTAGCTTTCCTCAGAATCCCAGGCATAGATAGGCAAATAACGACAAATTTTCTTAAAAACACGACAAACTTTGCTAACTACTGACTTTGAGCAACACTTTCAGCGATCAGCCTATTTATTATTATCACATCCGGTAATTTTTTATATTCGGAACGCTTTATGCAGATAACACAAGCCAGATGTTGTCATTTGCCTTTAATCTGTCTCAATTAGGCTCTTTAAGCGCTCCAATCTGGTGCTTTGCACTTTTTATGGGCGCACCAAATTAGAGCGCAGATCCGATGATAGCGGACTGAATGTCTGTTTGACGTTCTCGGCACCAATAACTTACCCACGACTTTTAATGTAAGTCAGTGATGAATAAATTAGTTTAGTTAGCTTAAGGGAGCAGCCATGCCTAGTTACGTTAATCGATATATCAGTGCTTTAACTCGCGACACTTATGCCCTTATTTTAGCCGGTGGCAAAGGTTCACGTTTACATGAACTGACCGACTGGCGAGCTAAGCCTGCAACCTTTTTTGGCGGTAAATTTAGAATCATTGACTTTCCTTTGTCCAACTGTATCAACTCGGGGATACGAAGAGTCGGGATTGCCACCCAATACAAATCTCACTCACTGATAAGACATGTTAATCGCGCTTGGGGACATTTCAAAAAAGAACTGGGCGAATCTGTCGAGATTTTACCCGCGTCCCAACGGTATGGCGATGGGTGGTATATGGGTACCGCGGATGCGGTGTTCCAAAATATCGATATTATTCGCCACGAACTTCCTAAATACGTAATGATTCTCTCTGGTGATCACGTTTACCGCATGGACTATGGTGCCCTGCTCGCTAGCCACGTGGAGAACGGCGCAGATATGACTGTTTGTTGTATTGAAGTCCCCACTGAAGAGGCTGCAGGATCTTTTGGCGTGATGACGGTAAACGACAAGAATCGGGTATGTCGATTTGATGAAAAGCCGGAAACACCCAGCGAAGTCCCTGGCAAACCAGGGATCACCTTGGCCTCAATGGGAAACTATGTATTTAATACCGAATTCTTGTTTGAAACCCTGCGCAAGGACGCAAACCGTGACGATTCAAGCCGAGATTTTGGACATGATATCATTCCTGAGATAATTGATTCGCATAATGTATATGCTTATCCATTTACCGATCCAGACAAAGATCGCCAGCCTTATTGGCGAGATGTGGGCACGCTCGACTCTTTTTGGGAAGCCAATATGGAAATGGTGGCAAAAGAGCCGCAATTAGATCTCTATGATGAATCTTGGCCGATTTGGACCTATCAAGAACAAAACGCGCCAGCCAAGTTCGTTCACGACGAAGATCATCGCCGTGGTTGCGCTATTGACTCAACCGTTGCCGGTGGGGTTATCGTTTCAGGCTCAATGGTTAAGCGGTCTCTCTTGTTCAGCCAAGTTCGCGTAAACTCATACTGTACTATCGATCAAGCCGTAATTTTACCCGGTGCTGAAATTGGCCGTAATGTTACCTTGATCAAAGCAATCGTCGATCGCAGTTGTGTTGTCCCCGATGGTTTACAAATTGGTTTGAATAATGAACAGGACCGCGCAAATGGCTTCAGAGTCACTGATAAAGGCGTTGTCCTGGTCACTCGAGAAATGATCGCAGATTATCTAAAAAGAAACAATCAGTAGCTTTAATCTCATACTACAATTATGATGCGCAAACCAAACTGTTTGAGTAGATTAATTGGGATTAGTTAAGTTGCACAAAGTACTGATGATCGCCGCCGAGAATGACGTCTTACCCAATGGAAAAGTTGGAGGCGTCGGTGATGTTGTGCGAGATGTCCCTCTCGAGCTTGCCAATCAGGGACACTGTGTCGATGTCATCACGCCCAGCTATGGGTTTCACGCCAATGACAATCCATCGACTCTCAACTTATCTTTTGACATTGAGTTTTCTGGCAAAATAGAAAAAATTGATCTTTACAAGCTCAATTTAAAAAACACTCAAAAAGTCAATCATTGGGTTATCGAAAGCGATGTTTTTGCACTTTATGGCTCGGGTATTTATTTTGATGATGGTCACCAACGACCATTTGCCAGCGATGCAACTAAATTCGCGCTTTTTTGTGCCGCTTTAGCAGAGCTACTTGTGACTCATTGGCAAGATAGGTTTTCGGTTGTACATTTACACGATTGGCACGCAGCAATTCTCGCCATTTTACGAGAGTTTGAACCAAAGTACCATGGATTAAAAAAACTACCCTTCGTATACACAATCCACAATCTCGCGTTACAAGGAATAAGGCCTTTCGAAAAAGATCCTTCTTCGCTTAACTCATGGTTTCCTGCGCTCAATTACCAACTAGAAAAAATTCAAGATCCGCGTTATCAAAACTGCTTTAACCCCGTAAGAGCGGGTATTAATTTATCCGATAAAGTTCATGTAGTCTCTCCAACTTATGCGAAAGAAATTCTCCAACCTTCTAATCATGAAATCGGGTTTATCGGCGGAGAAGGTCTAGAAAATGACTTAAGAAATGCCAGCATCGACAATCGACTCAAAGGAATCATTAATGGTTGTGACTACACAACTGCTGCGGTAACTAAGCTAGATTTAAGCACTTTCTATAAAAAAGTTGAAAATACGCTTCGCGAGAATATTGAAGATGTTGAACTAAAAGCAAAGACTACAGATACGATTAAATCGAAGACACACCGTCTAGCATTCGAAAAAATAAAGCTTTGGCAAACTCTGCCTAATAATGGTCCGCTGTTAACCAGCGTTGGTAGAGTCACTTCACAAAAAGTCAGTTTGCTGGTAGAACCAAAAGACGATTTATGGGTGTTAGATAGTTTGCTTAAAGAAATTACTCGTTTCGATGGCCGTTTCATTTTGTTAGGTTCCGGAGACGGTAAGCTAGAGTCTCAACTAACCCAAGTGATGAGTCGCCACAATAACTTTCTCTTTTTAAATGGTTATTGGCAGCCTCTTTCTGATCAGCTTTATCAGCTTGGCGATCTCTTTATCATGCCAAGTTCTTTCGAACCTTGTGGTATTAGCCAGATGATCGCCATGCGATTTGGTCAGCCCTGTCTAGTCCATGATATTGGTGGGTTACACGACACTGTAAAACATCTAGAGTCTGGTTTTTCATTTAAAGGTGATGATATTGCATCACAATCTCAAGCACTCATTGACACATTGAGCTTAGCGCTCGACATGAATAAAAACAAAAAGTCGCAATGGCAGAAGATTAAGCGTAATGCACTAGCTCAGCGTTTCGATTGGCAAAGCAGTGTCGAGCAATACGTTAGTCAGCTCTACAATTAACGCTGTTTAAATTTTTTATAAGCCGTATCGACTAAAATGAGCGTTGTGGCTGTCAATAAAAGATAAAACCATTGTTGTAATGTAACTGGCTCCACTTCCAAAATTCCGCTCAGCCCATCCAAATACATTGCGCCGATGTGAAGCGATTGCGCAATCAATATTCCTAATAATAATAACTTATTACTTAAAAACGGAATTGAAAAAATTGATTGCGATTCAGAACGACTATTCAACGCATGTACATTTTCGAACAACACCATTAACAGTAAAGTCATGTTTCGCGCACTGGTTTCTTGTATACCTTGTGAGAGACATAAATAAAACAAAGCAAAAGCCACTCCTCCCATAACAATCGCATTAACAATGACTCGCTCTAACATTAATCGGTTAAATATCGGTTCATTGGGTTTTCTGGGTGGATTGTTTAACTCTTTTCCTTCCGCAGGCTCAAAAGCCAGCGCAACATCTTGGACCCCATTGGTCACCAAATTTAACCAGAGCAATTGAATCGGAAATAATGGCAACGGTAATCCCGCCAATAAACTTAAAATGAACAGGATAATTTCCGCGGCACCCGTTGAAATTAATAAAAATATCACTTTGCGAATGTTTGCGTATACTACACGGCCTTCTCGAATACCATTAACGATTGATGAGAAGTTATCATCCGTTAAAATTAAATCAGCACTTTCCCGCGCAACATCAGTTCCCCGCTTACCCATTGCAATACCAACATGAGAATTTTTTAAAGCGGGCGCGTCATTAACACCATCACCAGTCACGGCCACGTAATGGCCTTGCCGTTGTAACTCTTCAACAATGCATTGTTTCTCTAAGGGTTTAACGCGCGCAAAAACCGATGTTTCGCTAACAGCCTTGGCAAACGCCTGAGGGTTATTGCTTTTAAGATCGCGTATTTGTTCGCCGGTTAACACATTACCATTACCTTCTATCTTAACTTGACGCGCAATTTCCAGCGCGGTAGCCGGATGATCGCCGGTAATCATGGCAACCTCAATTCTTGCTGATTTGCAGGCTTTCACTGCATCAAAAACCTCATGCCTTAATGGGTCAATAATGCCGACCAATCCAATAAACTCGAGTCCACTCAGCTCATCTTCTACCTGATGCGGTAATGTTTGAATCTCTTTGCCTGCAAATGCTAATACACGATAACCTTTTTCCGCGAGAGTAAGAACTTGTTGTTCAATTTCAGCCAATAATTGTTCATCGTCTTGACTATCACATTGAGTCTTTATCGTTTCCCAACTACCTTTTACTGACAATAAAAACCGACCATCTAGACGATTGAGCGATGCACTAAAAGCATTTTCCGACTCATAGGGTATTTTCATAATTTCGGGGTGACGTTGCTGAAGTACTCTGTGCTCAATGCCGTATTTGTTAAGCAAAACAAGTAGAGCGATGTCGACTTGATCCCCTTCACCAATTAAGTTTCCTTCGGCGAGATATAACTCGGCTTCATTCGCCAATGCCCCCGTCATACACAAGCGTTTGAGTTGTTGTTGGTCTTGCTCGCCTTGTTCTCCTATAATATCACCGTGAAGATTCAATCCTTCACCAGTCACCGATAGTGTTCTGGCATTTGGAAGAATTACTCGGCTCACCGTCATATCGTTCACCGTAAGCGTACCGGTTTTATCAGACGCGATATAAGTACAGGAACCTAAACTTTCAACTGCCATCAAATTTCTTACAATGACATTGACCTTAGCCATTCTGCGCATGCCAATCGCTAAGGCAATAGTAATCGCGGCAGGTAACCCTTCTGGGATCGCTGAAACCGCGAGCGCAACACCAAGAAAAAAGAACTGTGTTAACGAGTCGCCTCGAAGCATCGCGATTAAGAAAATAAATGCAACCACAATAAGCGTTGCAATAGTCACATTGTAGGTAAATTTTTCAATACGGGTGAGTAAAGGCGGTTTGACCGATTCGCTGGTATTTACCGCTTTCGCTATCTTTCCAATTTCGGTATTTATTCCAGTATGAGTGACGACAATTATCCCTCGCCCACGAGCCACTAAAGTACCAGCAAAACACTTTTGGTTATTTTCAAAATCCGTAATCTGCGACTCTTCAAACGCTTCTGCCACTTGTTTTGAAACTTCAGCAGACTCTCCTGTTAACAAAGACTCATCAATTAACAACTGTTGTGCTTGTATACAAATACCATCCGCGGGAACGCGATCACCTGAGGCCAATAAAACAATATCACCGGGAACAATTAACGTCGAATCAATAGATTGAGTGTGGCCATCTCGAATAACCGTGCTCAGCTGAGGGACCATCTTTTTTAAAGCATTCGCGGCTTTCTCAGCTGAAAATTCTTGCAGACTACCGATAATCGCATTAATCAAAAGCACCGCAAAAATAAAGATTCCATTGAGATTTTTACCGAGCGCAAATGAGATAATCGCAGCGATCAACAAGACGTAAATAAATGGACTTTTAAACTGCCTTAAAAATAAAATCAATAGCGCGGGCGGTGGGGATTCAGGTAGACAGTTCT
Organism: Aliikangiella marina; assembly: GCF_007004765.1. GTDB lineage: Bacteria > Pseudomonadota > Gammaproteobacteria > Enterobacterales > Kangiellaceae > Aliikangiella > Aliikangiella marina. The sequence goes on along the minus strand of NZ_VIKR01000001.1, from coordinate 894,377 downwards.
CACCAAATTCTGCTAATTTTAAAGTTACCAGGCGAGAATCTAAACCGGTAATCGTTTCTTTCAGAGGCATGACAAGTTCCCCTTTCTTGACAAAATTTTTGCATAGCGAATTAAATCGACCAAAGTACGCTTAGATCGAGATAAAGTATCACTTGTGAATACCGGCGGTTATTATCGATAAGATAATTCCACTTTTCATTCTTGATGGGTAATTCCAACTCAACATTATTTATTGTTATGCTTTATTGCTTCGAAGACCTTGGCATAGATCAATATCTTGGTTTTGATCACCAAGCGTTAGTCTTTTTGCTTGGAAATTTATCTGTGGCCTATTGGCTTAGTCGCTTGATGACTTGCAGATAATCATTGGTAATCTGGTTTTCTTCTGGATGAACACCGTCTTGGATCACCCACTTTCCGGCAACCATCACTCCCTCTATCGGCATTGAGTGACAAGCAAAAATCGCAGCATCGAGCATAAACCTTGGATGTTTTGCAAATAGACTGGGATGTTTATCGTCGAGTATGATTAAATCTGCCCGCTTACCAACGGCTAACGCACCGACATTTTGCGCGACACTATCTGCGCCGGATTGAGCACTGTGGACAAAAATGTTCTGGCCAACGGAAGGACATTCTGCTGAAGATAGAACGGCTCTTTGATGAGTTGTGAGCCGTTGTCCATATTCTAGTGTTCGGATCTCGTCAGCGACATTAACGGCGATATGGGAATCAGAGCCTAAAGCGATTCTGCCGCCTTGCTCCATAAATGATTGAGTGGGAAATACGCCATCACCTAGATTCGCTTCCGTGGTAGGGCAAATTCCAGCCACCGCTTCACTTTGTGCGAGCCGCTTAGTCTCTTGATTGCTCAAATGAGTCGCGTGTATTAAGCACCAGTTTGCATCCAACTCACAATGATCCAACAACCATTCTACGGGCCGCTTTTGGTAGTAAGCTACGCAATCTTCAACCTCTTGAAGTTGCTCAGCAATATGAATGTGAATCGGCGCTTTGGGATTCAGTTTGCGAATAAAAGGAACGATTTGAGTAAGCTGCTCTTGACTGACTGCGCGCAAAGAATGAGGCGCAATGCCTAAATTAACTGTAGGCTTGTTCTTTAGTGAAACGCTTAGCGACTCGAGTAGTTGGCAATATTCATCGATTTGATGAATGAACCGCTTTTGCGCCTGAGATGGTGCTTGATAGCCAAATCCAGCATAAGTATACAGGACCGGTAAATGCGTGATAGAAATCCCTATCGATTCTGCAGCATTAACAATTTGTAGTGACATTTCTGCCGGGTCGTCATACAGCCTACCGCCAACTTGGTGGTGTAAATAATGAAACTCAGCGACACAGGTATAACCTGCTTTTAACATTTCCAGATAAAGAAACTTAGCAACGACATGAGCATCCTCTGGCGTCATCTGTGCTACAAATCGATACATGATGTCGCGCCAACTCCAAAAACTATCAGCTTGATTGCCTCGGTATTCTGAAAAGCCGGCGAAAGCACGTTGGAAGGCGTGAGAATGACAATTCACCATACCCGGAATAACCGTCCCCGCAACCTCGTCGGCTTCGCTTTTGGTCCCATCTTGGATACTTTCAATGATTCCTTTATCATTAATTAAAATCAGTTTATTACTGTTCCAATGGTTTCCAAGTAAAACCGATTCGGCGTATAATTTCACGGCGCTAGTCCACTCAATGTCAAACTGTTGTATAACAGCGAACCTTAAAGCGCCAAATCACAAATTACAAGATAATTAACATCTAAAACACAATCTAAAATAAGATAAGTGTCGATTGAAAGGAACCGTCATGTCCCTCACCTACGATCTCGTTATTCACAATGTCAGAATAGCAACCATGGCCGAGTCGAACAGTTATGGGCTCATCGAAGATGCTGCTATTTGTATTAAGGATGGTTTAATTCAAAAAGTGATAGCACAGGTCAGTAGACAATCTGGTGAGCTTGAAACAGAATCGGTGATTGACGGACAGGGACGCTTGTTAACTCCTGGCCTAATTGATTGCCATACTCATCTTGTTTATGGTGGTAATCGCGCAAATGAATACGAAATGCGACTCGAAGGCGCAAGTTACGAAGAAATTGCTAAAGCTGGCGGGGGAATCGTGTCAACCGTTAAGGCCACGCGCGAAACAAGTAAAGATGAATTGTTTAAAGCTGCAGCCAAACGCTTAAGTTATCTGATCGAAGAAGGCGTTACTTGCATCGAAATTAAATCAGGCTACGGACTTGATTTAGAAACTGAACAAAAAATGCTAGAAGTCGCGCACGAACTCGACCAATTCTCGCCAATTGAAGTGAGCAAAACCTTTTTAGGGGCTCATGCTGTTCCTGAAGAATATAAAGGCCGAGCAGATGAATATATCGATCTGGTTTGTGACACTATAATGCCTGAGTTAAATCGCCAAGGTCTAATTGATTGTGTTGATGCGTTTTGCGAAAACATCGGCTTTAATTTAGCGCAAACGGAAAAGGTGTTCGCTAAGGCGAAGTCGCTTGGATTACCGGTAAAACTGCATGCAGAGCAATTATCGGATTTGGGCGGCTCCGCTATGGCCAGTCAATACGGTGCATGGTCCGTGGATCATCTAGAGTTCTTGTCCGAATCAACTATTAACGACTTGAAGCGTTCTAAAACAGTCGCAACTTTGCTTCCAGGCGCTTTCTACTTCCTTAATGAAACTCAGCTTCCGCCTATCGAGGCTCTCAGAAAAAGCGCAGTACCGATTGCTATCGCGACTGACTCTAATCCGGGTAGCTCTCCTTGCCTCTCTTTACTGCTGATGATGAATATGGCAACAACCTTGTTCAAGATGACACCCTTAGAAGCGTTAAAAGGTGTAACCATAAACGCAGCAAAAGCACTGCGTCGAGACGACACGCTGGGCTCCATCGAGCCAGGTAAACAAGCCGATATGGTTTTGTGGGACGTAAGCTCACCGGCTGAGCTAAGCTATCGAATTGCCGGTAACCCTTGCTTTATGGTCATTAAAAAAGGTGAAATCATTCTCTCGCATGAAGTTGTTAATGCGAACGATTAGCCGAATAGCACGTTAATTTAAATCACTCGCGAATTCTTTCATTAATTTCAGCGGGACAATTTCAAGGGCTTTTTTGTGAGTTCTTTGCAAAAACACTCTTGGCGCCATGCCGTTTTCATAAGCCTCGAGCCATCGAGCGGCACATAAACACCACTTGTCACCCGGTTTTAGACCTGGAAATCCGAATTCTGGTATCGGGGTCGATAAATTATTGCCGCGAAACCTCGAAAACTCGAGAAACTCTTGAGTGATTTCCACGCATACAGTGTGAGAGCCAAGATCTTGCGCGCTGGTATTACAACAGCCATCGCGAAAAAAACCGGTCACCGGATCTTCACTACAGGGGATAAGCGGTTCATTAAATACGTTTAGCGATTCTTCAATTTCTAGTTCTTGCATGACCAGCCTACTCAATAAATTTTTTATTGTTATAACGTAGCTGTTTAAAAGATGCAAATGACAACGCGGTTAGCTTCTCGCGTTGACAGAACTTTAACAACTAGGCATTCAATGGCTAGTACTTAGCACTTAGCACTTAGCACTTAGCACTTCTAATGCTGCCAAAGATAACTAAACTTAGCAAAAACAGTACGATCAGTTTTACGCAACGACGTAACATTATCGTCTTCAAGCGCGTTATCTGAGTACCCAAAGTAGAACAATGACTGCGGATTCACTTTGTAAGAATAAATTAGCTGTGTTCCAAAGTCCTTAGATTTCGCGAGAAAATCATTATCCGGATCACTATCTTGATTATCGTCATAAAGCGCAAGATTTCGATCAATTTCAATCGACTGCAGTGTTAAAGAAAGTCGACTTCTCACACTAAACTGATAAGCAAAGCGTAAGTCATATAAATCGGCCTTAAATAACTCTCCCCCCTCTACATCGAGCTTTTGCGACGTGTAACGAAGATTCATGTTAAAGTGCTTGCCTATTTGCCATCGTACGCCGGGCTCAAATAAAGTTATTTCACCAATGCGTGCGTGAGTGAAGTCAATTTGGTCACCTATTCTCATAAAGTTTTCAAAAGTGAAATCAGCCCAGGGCTTAATCATAAACCACGCCATAAATTGCTTTTCGTCAAAGTAGCGACCATCAAAATACCGATTTCGATCAACGACGCCAAAATTTGTGCGAAACTGGTTAGGCCCGTTGATAAACATGTGGATTTCAGCCTCTTCCTCAAGTAACAATCCGGATTGATCTTCTGTGCGGTCGATATCGCCAAAAACACCCCAACGAGTCCATTTGCTGCCCTCTTCGCCTCGCCAAACATAGTCACCACCAACAACCCAGCGCTTGTAATCCACCTGAGTAATAAATCCTAAGTCGGCTCTAAAATCCTTACCGAAATCATTGTAGGAAACACGATAACTCCAATCCTCCTCATTGTGTCGATAACTTAAACTTAACGCGCTATCGGAAGGTGAATCTGTATCAAAATCGGGACAATCATCGTCGGCCCCATCACAAACTGGATTATCCGATGAGGAATACATGACTTGATAGTTGAGAATATCTTTTTCGGTGAAGTAATATTTACCATCAATTGATGCGACCTGATTTTCATAGTCGCCACCCGCTCGATGAGTGATTAATGCGCCGATGTTGTTTTTCTTGCCGATATCCATTTGACCGCGCGCAATAAAAACATCCGACGCCAAGTCTGGTAATAAAGCAATATCTGAACCCGTACTCCCTGGTGCCAAAAATGTCGTACTCGTATCTTGCGCAACGATAACCCCGCCAGAGTATCCATTCGTTTTACCGGTCACCTTTACACCTATGTCGGGATCGGCAATATTCCGCGTATGCACTAACCGATTTCGACTTTTAAAGTACTCCGCTCCATCTAAAAAAAATGGCCTAGCCTCGGGAAAAAATAATGAAAATGTCGTGTTAACATCTAACTGTCCGGCATCAGCTTCAACTTGTGAAAAGTCTGGATTGATGGTCGCATTTAAGATCCAATCTTCCGACATTGCCCATCGCAAATCTAAACCAACTTCAAACTCATCTGTGACTTGATTCCAAGGACCAATGGGATCAACTTCCCTATCTTCACTATTAACGTAAGTAACCGTCGGTGTGACATCAAAGTTCGCACCCGAGGATTTTAATTGTGGCATGCCTCTAACCTTATTGGCTTGGCAAAGCGAACAATCAAGCGAACGATCATTTTTATTATCGGTTATGACCATACGGGAGTCTCGAGGATAGATTCTTAGAAACCGAATGCCCCAGGTTTGCTCGCTCAAGTCAGGTGTAAAGCGTAACGCTCTGTAAGGAATCGCCATTTCGACGACATAACCACTCTCAGTGACACTACCAGCACTGTCCCAAACAGTATCCCAAGAAGAATCTTCATTGTTTAAAGTATCGTCAAGAGTTAAGTCACCTTGTGAACCAAGTGGATTCACAAAAAACTCAAACCCTCTTCGTTCATCATTAAATGTATCTAAAATAACGCCGACGAAATCATCTTGAAAAATACTATCTCTATCTCTAACGTAAGCGAGTATCGCCTCAGGATCGGGATCACGTGCGTCAAATGCGATATAAATATTTTCACCGTCTTCCATCATGTAGGCTATGGTTTTTACGGGCGAAGGCGTACTATCGCCGGGATTTGTATTAAAAGCGACTTCGACTCGCGTTGCTTTGGCCCACTCGTTCGCTGAAAACTTCCCATCGATCTGCGGCGTTTCCGATACTCTCGGCATGTCATAAATAACTTTCGTCCTTCCAATGGGGCTGATTAACGCCAACAGCAGAAGAACAGGCACGCAAACAAGTAACCGGATAAACATAGAGTTCCTAAAAATTATTATAGATTTATCGGTTTATGACGAAACCAACAGCGAAAAAGTTGGCTTAATCAATAAACTGTTACATTTAACGCAAAGGATAGAATATTGGGGCAAAAAAAAGCCGCGGGTCCGCGGCTTTTTGTTATTCAAGTCATTGTGAACGACTGAGACTAGATATCATCGATAATTTCATATAATGCGTCAACAAACGAAGCACCTAATTTAATACTCCGCTCTGGAGACCAGCCTTGTACTGGTTGCGGCGTATCAGCGGTATCTTTAAATGGCATTTCTAGCGTGATGGCAACGCACTTAAACTCTTCTGAAACCCAGTTAGAACACATCGACAAATCCGCTTTTCCTGGCTCATCCTGTGGATATCCATGTGTCATTTGAAAGTCAGGGTTAACCTTCATCATCGCATAACCAAATCGGTCGTTTATATCGTTTAAGGTTTCGTTCCAGCACGGTACCCCTTGAGAGCCAGCAATAAAATTGTATGGCAATGCCTCGTCGCCATGCACATCAAGGCAAAAGTTTACCCCTATCTGCTGCATTTGTTCTCTTAACAAATAAACCTCTGGACTGCGTTCCATTGTAGGTTCTAACCATTCGCGATTGAGGTTCGCGCCGCAAGCATTTGTACGTAAATGACCCCGTCGACTGCCATCAGGATTCATATTAGGTACAACATAAAAAACCGCTTTCTCAAGTAATCGTCTTGCGAGCGCATCATCATCATCCAATAACCGATGAATAAATCCTTCCATCCACCAAGATGCCATGGTTTCTCCTGGATGTTGTCGTGCATGAACCCATATTTTTTTCTTGCCTTCTTTCGGCTCACCGATAATTAGTTGATCTAAGTCTTGGCCATCGAGTGTTTGGCCGAGCACCTTCAAATGAACTTTAGGATCATCAAGCGCCCATCCAACGAGTTCAGACACTCGCTCGGTGGAGTATGGTGCGAAATAAGCGTAATAAACTGAATTGAACTCAGGCTGATGATCAATCTGAACAACACCGTCCTCATACTTAGTTGGAACGCGAAACCAAAAATCTTTATCATACGACGCTACCGCTTGATAATCCGGCCAACCATCTGCGTAGGCTGCATCTTTGGCATTAACAATTTTCATTTTGCAGCTTTGTCCTTGCGCACCGGTTAAACGGAAATAAAACCACTGAAAGAAGTCGCTGTTATTATCTTTTTTTATTTCTAATTGAATATCATCTGCCTGTTCACAATTTAAACAAACGATGTTTCCACCTTCAAAATTACTATTGATATTCATATTTATTCCTGGGTATTAATGAGCGTCGGGTTGGTCTCGTTTTGGAATAGCGTAGTTAAACACTATTGTTCGAACAAATCTTTTGAAACCCCGCAGAGTTGAGCAATTTTTACTCACCCTGCTTGGTAAATATTCGATTGCTTAAATTTAATTCAAGCTAATTGCTTGTACTTAAACATTTCTAGCTTATTACAATGTAATTGGTTTGGCCATCTTTTACCGTGAAATGCAGGCTTAAAATTAACGATGCATAACATTCAGTCCAGTTTATCTTGTTTAAATTCTATGGCAAACTCTTTGGAATTAATGCAGTTGGAGAACGTATTGCTACTATTGGCAGTCTGAATCATTTTCCAATTGCAAACAACTTAGGTTCGAAAAGAGAGATAACAATGGAAGAATACTTCAACAACCGAGTCACTCTAGATTCGCTTCCGAAGCTTGAATCGCTTGAATTTCAACCACTTGAAGCGAAGTATGCCTTTCTGTCTAGCGTAGAAACTTTACTCGGTTGGTTATTCGTTTTAGTTCCTTTTACGATTATCAAGCTATTCGTCAAACCAGAGCTATTGCCTTACTGGAGCTTTCTTATCGTCGCTGCGATCGCAATCCTTTCAGCCTTGTTTGCGTATTTTTCAGCCAAAGCAAAAGGCTACGTTCTCAGAGACAGAGATGTGCTGTACAAGCAAGGGATCTGGTGGCAAAAACGCACTGGGGTATCGTTCAAGCGGATTCAACATATTGATATTACTCATGGCCCAATTGAGCGAAAATTTGAGCTAGCAACTATCAAGTTTTTCACCGCAGGTGGCAGTTTAGCCGACTTAAGTATTTCTGGCTTACCTAAATCATATGCCGAGAAAATGCGGGCAATAATTATGGATAAGGTGGGCAGTCAACAAGATGGATAATCAAAATCTCGCCGAAGACTCGATCGACGATCAACAATGGCACCACTTGTCGCCTGTCTCAGTGATTTTCTTTATTGGCAAAACCATAGGACACTTTCTCAAAGATGCCGCCGCAGGTTTAGCCCCGCTTGCCGTTATTATTTTTAACTCTGAGGAAAAAGGAACCATGAGCTTGCTACTCGGCGGCGGCTTGCTGGCACTTTTGCTCATCGTTTCATTACTCCAGTTTTGGTTTTTTAAATTTAAAACTCATCAAGACAAAATACTCATCAACGAAGGCGTTTTTAAAAAGCAACATCGGACAATTAATTTTGACCGAGTACAAAATATTAATATCGTAGAACCCTTTTACTTTAAATGGTTCTCTTTAGTAACCTTGCAAGTCGAAACAGCTGGTTCGGGTGGAAATGAGGCCAATCTCGCGGGAATTCCGATTACCCTGGCAGAGGAACTTAAAGCACTTGCCCTCGAAACCAAAAAAGTCAACGTCGACAAAGTAATCCAAAGCGATGCTGCTGAAGCGAATCAGAAAAGTCTTCTCTTAGCCACTGCAACAACAAGTGATTTAGTCAAGTACGGACTGACTAATAATGGAATGATTTGGTTTTTCGTGTTTATCGCACCCTTTACCGGTGCAATTGACGATCTATTGGAAAAAGGGATTGGTCAAGAAAATCTAGACTGGGCAATAAATGCTTTAGGTGGTGGTACCCAAGGCGGTGTTATCTTAATCGTGATCACGATTTTCCTCGCACTCGGGCTGGCGATTTTATTCTCAATTTTGGGATCGATTTTTCGTTTTCATAACTACCGACTCAGCGAGTCAAATAAAACGATCAAGCGAAAAGGCGGACTATTAAGCACCCACGAAGAATCGACTAAACGTCGAAAAATTCAGGCTATTCAACGCAAAACTAATTTTATCGGTCGCTGGCTCAAAGTCGAGAACATGGTATTAAAACAAGCATCCGGTCAGGTCAATCAAAAAAATACTAGCCGTAATCTTTTTGTTATCCCGACACGCACGAAGGACGAGTCAGCCGAGCTTGCCAATATCATTTTTCAAGAAAAACGTTCCTATGGTGAAGAAAAAGGGATACATTCCCGCTATCAAGTAAAAACCCTTTTAGTGTCGCTAATTCCAATCGTTATTTTATCGCTAATTATTGGATCTCAACTAACTTGGTATGCGTTATTGATGATACCAGTTGCCGCGCTACTGTTTTATCCCTTAATTCGACAACGTTGGAAAATGTATCGTTATAAAATTAGTCACAAGTATGGTTATTTTCAGAGTGGGTTCATTGGTTTTCGTAAAACTGAATTTCCTTTATTTAAAGCGCAAAGAGTCACTATCAATCAATCACCGCTTCAAAGAAAACGAGACTTAGCGACCCTAGTTATTTATTTTGCTTCTCAAAAGATTACTATCCCATACATGCCAATGAAAGACGCGCAGTATTGGTTTAATCTGATTAGCTTTCAAATCGAAACAACTCATCAAAACTGGTTTTAAACATGTTAAATATAAAAACACTTTTAATGGCTCTGTGTATTGCGACACCTCCAATCGTTTCAGCTTCCACTGTAATGGCGACCTCTGCTAATGTCGAAGAAAAACGAATTAAAGCTGCCGAAAAAGCGATACCTGACGTTATTAAAACGCTTGATGACATTAGTCAATACTTCGCTAATACCTGGCCGAAGGTTAAAACTTATCAAGATGCGATAACCTTAGTGGACTATTACGGTGGACTTTTATGGCAACAAGCCAAAGCCGCGATAAAGAAAAAAAACAACTATGATGACCGCTCGATTTACTGGCAGAGACTCAAACTTTCTAAAATCATTCGGACCCTTTCATCGTCGTTTAATCCGACAGCGGAAGAATTAAATGCACTTCAGCAACGGTTAGAACGAGCGAGTCGAGGCATCAGCGACTTAGCTTTTAGGGAAAACACTCACTTAAAGATTCTTTTGACTGGCTTTGATCCTTTTTTACTCGATCGTAATATTTCTCAAAGTAATCCGTCAGGTGTCACTGCTTTATTGTTCGATGGATTAATTATCGAATATCAAGGAATTACTGCAGAAATTAATACTTTGATGGTTCCGGTCAGATATGGCGATTTTGACAGAGGGTTTGTTGAAAATGCGCTAGCCCCATTTTACATTAATGAATCCGTTAATCTCATCACAACGGTGAGTATGGGACGCAGTGAATTCGATTTAGAGCGCTTTCCAGGTAAAAGGCGAAGCGCGTCTGCGCCGGGTAACTTAAATCAATATTCTGGCGGTTCGAAAGAAAACCCGGTACTCATGACTTTAGCAGGCGAAACCATAAGCGGCCCAGAATTTGTCGAATTTAGTCTGCCCGTTGACGCAATGAAGCAAGCAAAAGGCAAGTACAAAATTAATGACAACCATCAGGTGACGACTTTAACTAAAAAGTTTAAACCTAAGACCTTGGCAGAACTTGAGAACGAAATAGCTGTCGAGGGCGGTGGTGGTGGCTACCTTTCGAATGAGATTTCTTATCGAAGCATTCGTTTGCGCAATCTGATGGGATCGAATATTCCGACAGGGCATATTCATACACCAAGAATTCAGTCGCATGACCCTAAAGTGATCAAAGCAATTGTTGATCAAATCGAAGAAATGCTTAAACTGTCCCTGCCAGTATTAAACGACAAGAAAAATACCCAATGAACAAAGAAAAGCGACAACAAATTTTCGAAATTTTAAGGGACGGTAATCCAAATCCGGAAACTGAGCTGGAATATACCTCGCCATTTGAGCTTTTGATTGCGGTATTACTTTCCGCTCAAGCCACTGATGTGAGTGTCAATAAGGCTACTCGAAAACTCTATCCCGTCGCTAATACCCCAGAAACAATCTATGCACTGGGTGTCGATGGAGTTAAAACGTATATAAAAACCATCGGTTTATTTAATTCAAAAGCAGAAAATGTTATCAAAACCTGCAAAATTCTGATGGAAAAACATGACTCGCAAGTTCCCGAAACCCGCGAAGAATTGGAAGCGCTACCCGGCGTTGGACGAAAAACAGCCAATGTTGTATTAAATACTGCTTTTCGACAGATTGCTATGGCGGTCGATACTCATATTTTTCGCGTATCTAACCGCACCGGTATTGCGAAAGGGAAAGATGTCGTTGAGGTTGAAAAGCGATTGTTAAGATTGGTCCCTAAAGAATTTTTGATGGATGCTCATCATTGGTTGATCTTACATGGTCGCTACACTTGTGTTGCGAGAAAGCCTCGGTGCGGGTCATGTGCCATTTACGACCTATGCGAATTTAAACAGAAAACCGCTTAAAATTTCTGAGCCCTGAATATATCTACTTCACTTAAACTGACTATTCCGGGTCTATCGGTCAAGCATTCTTCCATCAACCGGGTCGCTATCCCATCAGCGACTTCCGAGTCTAGAACAATAACCTCAATCTTGACTATTCTAAACTCATCTGCGACCGATATATGACCTGATTGATGCATATGAAACGGTCCATTGCCTCCACCCTCAAAAATCGTGTAACCTTTAGCGCCTTCCTGCAACAGCACTTCGATCACTTCTTCCTCAAAGACTTTCTCAGTCATAACAGAAATAAGTGTGGCTTTATGTTTCATAATGATAATTCCTGATGTTTGCGGCTAAAAAACAATCGTTGCTAATTCGGTGAACAATGGAATGCCAATTGCGATACAAATCGGCGTTCCGATACTAGTTGAAGAACCAATATACGCTGATGGGTTTGCTGACGGAATCCCGGCACGCAAGGTTGGTGGCCCAGATATATCAGAACTAGAAGAAGCTAATATTGCCAGCAACACCACTCCACCTGGACTGAAGCCTGTCATATGATGAGCAATAGCCCCCAATCCAAAAGCAATTCCTCCGTGAAGAAGTGGCGCGATCACCGCATACACCGCATACCAGTGAGCAACACGGCGTAATTCACTTAACCGCTGCCAAGCTTCAATCCCCATAATGATCATTAATATTGATAAAAACCCACGAAATAAGGGCAAATAGAAACTCTCGTAAACTGGCTCGGGCTGGGTAAACAACCCGAGAATCAATCCCAGAATTAACGCAGAGAGTGCAGATCCTTGTAAGCTTTCCTTAACGATTTCATTAATACTTACGGGCTTTCGTTTTTTCTTTAAAGAGGCGCCCTCCTCTTTTGAACCGCTTTTCTCAATGGCCAATCGACCCAAGACAATCGCTAGAACGAGCGCAGGAATATCCATAAACGGATAGAGCGCCGACACCCAGGCTTCGTATTCCATTCCAATATCATCTAGATGCAACATACCTGCTGCAAATGTCGAGGCCGACACAGCGCCGAAAAGTCCGGCTGTTGCAATCGCGTCGACAACATTAATACCCGGAAGTTTCGCTAAAAGAATTTTGCCCAGATAAACAATAATAACGCCGGTCAGAACAGCAAACAAGGCTGGGAGCAGAAGCTCTTCGAGATTTGCATTACGAATTTCCATGCCACCGCGAAGGCCAATTTTCATTAACAGAACGAATACAATAAATTTATAGACTTGGTCAGGAATAGTGAGGCGACTTCCCATGGCAGCCATAAGCATTCCGCCGAGCAAGAAGCCGAGTGTTGGCGTTTGAAGTCCTTTGAGGAATAATTCAAAAAAACTTAAAATTGCGTCCATAGATTACCAAGCCTGCTTTTAGTGATTTGAGGGACTAAAGCAATACAAGCATTTTAATTTGCATGCTTGGGGCGCTATTAGACCATTTTCGACGCGCGAATAATAGTCAATCAGTGAACTAATTTGAAGTAGTACATTCAGCTAAACGTCACTGATTGTACCAGTGAAGGGATTATGCAAAGAAATCAAAGCGCTTTAAATCCAGCGACGAACTTTTTGCTGATAGCGTGAAAATTCATCCGCAAACTTTTCCCGAAGAACTCGCTCCTCAGGCTTAATTTGATATTTATTCATATAAAAAATAAATAAAAATATCAGCGGAATGGTCAACGGCGCTCGAATATAAAAAGCAAACGATACCAAAAGCAAAGTCAGCGCTAAATACATTGGGTTTCTTGACACAGTAAAAATTCCCGTTTTAACCAATCGAGTCACTTTTCCGGGATCTGTCGGATCAACCGTTGTCCGATATTTATAAAATTCATAAACCGCCAAAACTCCAGTAACAGCAGACAAAAGCAAGAAAAAGCTCCCTAGCGCATAACTTGCGAGAGAATTTAGCTCATTATGAAATAAATACTGGTTAGTTAAAAACATCAAAATGGCGATGAGAATCATGACTAGTACGGGAGGAATTTTAGTATCGAGTTTACTCATTTTGCGTTTAAAAGTAATCGTTTGGTCGATAATAACTGAAAATGTTGTACTTGAGCCAGATTGAATGACTGAAATAGGCAAACTATTTCGGCACAACAGCCCTTAACCCAATAGTTCCGCTTAGTTGATTGACCGATAGTCGCCGTTTAGCAACTTCGATTTAGATTTTTGGTGCTTTGTTGACTAGTACATGATTGCTTAACAATAATTCGTTAACTGCGATATTCTTTGCAACGCGTCATGCAAGTACGGTCCATGAATTAAAGCAATTTTAATGCGCTTTTTATCACAATGATTACAATTAAAAAATTATTTCAAAACAACAACCTTCTATCGTATAGTCTAAAAATTAGTTAGTTGACTCGATTTATAAGAACAAAATGTCTCATCAAGCAATAGAATTCCCTGAAGAAATAATACGCGCGAAAAAACTTGCCAATATAGCCGACTCTGCAATTCGTATTCCGATAATTAATATTAAGTTTGGCCTTGATTTTTTAGTCGGGTTAATTCCAGTCGCGGGAGATATCATCATGTTTCTAGTGGCTTATCGAATCATTAGACTTGGTCGCAAAATAGGCATACCCAAACCTTTAAGAAATAAAATGATTCGTAATAGCGTCATTGATTTTTTGTTAGGTTTCGTTCCGGCTATCGGAGATTTTATCGATCTCTTCTACAAAGCCAATAACGCTAACGTAAAACTCATGGAAGACTGGTGGCTTGAACAATCACGGGCTAAGTCGCATCACTCCAACTAAAATTAGTCATTACGGCTCGACTTGTTAAGCGCGTAACTGGATAGCGCTAATGAATAATGGAAATTAATCGAGCGAATTAACAAGGTTACTGACAATCGTGAACGGAATTAGCTTAAGGTCTCTGTTGATTTGAGTCAGTAAAGTGTGCTTTAACAAGTTCGACAACCTTCAATAACCGATCTCGTACTGGTATTTTTTCATATTCTGGTTTTGCCGCTAATTCAGCGTCAAATTTTGCGACTAACTTCCACTTTGTCCAATCTTTTTGCTGCCACTCGACTAATTCGGGAATCGTATCAATGATTGGTTGTAAAGGTTGAGGCGCATCGCCATAAGGCTGAAACTCCCACCCCTTGTCAGCCATACAGTCATTGTAAGCTCGCTTGAGTTCATCTTGATACTTTTGAACCTCTCCTATCGGGCAAGCGTTATTGCTAAACGGCTTCGCGCAAAAATCACCACCAACAGTGCGGCCAAAAGGCTGACAATTCCTTACCGGTGCGACTGTGCGACACCTCGGTTTCTTGATGGGCGCGTTGAGCGCTACTTGCTCACATGCTTGCTGTGCGGTATTGAGCACGGTTTGCCAGTTTACATTTTTATCTTTAGCGTTGTAGCGATCAAATGCCACTTTGGTTAAAAACCACTGCCCTTCTATTTGACTTTCCGTTTTGACTCGCGTTTTTTGCGATTCTTTCTCAGAAGTTGCGCAAGCGCTCATAATCGAGCCGACCGCTAGCGCGAATAAAACCAATGTATATTTATTTTGGGTCATTGATGAATTAACTTTGCTATTGGTTAGAATTACCGTATTTAAAATTGAATCGGTTTACCCAAATGAAATCCTTGCACTTGGTCGACATTTCTTGCTGAGAGTAACTCAAGATCAACGGCACTCTCAATATGCGGCGCTATCACATCAATTTTGGACTCGCGAGCGATCTTCACTATCGCATCAATCATATGCGCTCGAGGAATGCTCGTGTTTAACTCTCTGGTTAACGACGTATCTAATTTTACCGCACTTATCGGCAATTGGGGCAAGCTCAAGATCGATTGTGAATTCATACCAAAGTGACTCAATATAAATCCGAACCCCTGATCTTGTAAGTAGGTTAAGTGCTTTTTCCATTCGGGGAATTGATACAATAATTCTTCACCGAGTTCAAACCTTAACTGATTATTATTTAGCCCAGAACCTTTCCAAATATTTTCGATATCATGGCGAAACGTTTCGTTAGAAATCGATTCCAATGATGGCGATACAGCAAACCAACCTGAATTTTCATCGGCATGTTCAGCACAATATTCTGCCAGCTTTTCTAACATCAACCGGTCGATATCAGTAATCACGCCAAAGCGTCTTGCATTGGACATAAATAGTGCCGGCGATATTAGTGAACCATTCTCCTTGAGCCTTAATAAACCATTGACGCCAACTTGCTTCTCGACATCAGAAACGCAAAACACGGGTTGTTGGAGCAGCGTAAATTGCTTTTCTTGCATTGCACTTGTAAGCCTTTGATACCAATTACCCTCTTCTGTCTGATTTTCAGCGGAATGACTATAAAGATCCCATTGATTGCGTCCTTTCAATTTCGCCTGTTTACAGGCTTGATCAGCTTGAGAGATCACTTCGCCGATAGACTCTGCAAATTGGTCAATAATCGTTGCACCAATCGACCCTGTTACTCGATGGTGCTTACCTTCCCACACTAAAGTCGTTTCTTGAAGTAATTCGCGATATTGTTCTGCTAATTCAGGTAAGTTTTCGAGGGTAACATGAGTAAGTAAGACGACAAACTCGTCTCCGGCTAAACGCGCGACATAGTCAGTATCACGACTTCGCTCTGACAACCGCTTAGCGAGTAGCACTAATAATTCATCGCCAGCGGCATGACCTAACTCATCATTAATGAGTTTAAAATTATCTAAATCGACAAAAAGTAAGACGCAATTATCTTTGGAACGTCGAACCCTCGCTATCTCTCGACTTAACAAGTTTTCAAAGGCATTTCTATTCAACAACCCGGTCATATGATCATGCTCAAGTTGCCACTGCCAATTCTTCTCCAGACGTAATTGCTCAGAAATGTCACGGAACACAACCACCGAACCCTGATTATTTTCTGCATCGCCGAGCAAAGTAACACTGCACTCAACTGGAAATAACGAGCCATCTCTGCGCTGAAAAAGTGTTCTCCAATCTCTTAACTCATCGCCTAACATGTAGGCTTGTTGCAGGAAGCAGTGATCAAATGAGGTTTTACGACCAATATTATCAATCGGATGAATACAATCATGTGGGAAATACCCTAATAGGTTTTCCATCGACTGACCGAGTAAAGTCAAGGTTGCCGGATTCACAAACTGAATTCGGCCATCGGCGGTAACACCAAAAACTCCCTCTGCGACAGAATATAACAAACCAATTAAACGAGCTCGTTCCTTCTCTACTTGTCGCTTTCGTTCAACACTGCGCAACAAGGCTCGAACTCGAGTTAAAAACAAATCACTGGACTCATTTTTAAACATGCATTCACGCGCGCCTGCCGTTAAGCATTCATCAACCACAGACTGTTTATATTGGGAAGTAAGAATTGAGCAAACGAGATCATAGGTTGTTTCGTGTTTTTGTAGATTGCGGCAAAGCTGGGCACCGTTATCGCCTGGCATAAAATAATCAATAATAGCCAAATCATATTTGTTGCTTAGGGCCATTTCTAGGCCTTCTTCGGCATCACTCGCAACATCAACCCGATAACCATCTCTCTCAAGAAGTTTTCGGTATTGCACCTGAACAGTTCGCGAATCATCAACCAACAAGACTTTACCGATCCCTTCTTTTTCTTGAGGACTTGAGAGTCTTTCGATGAATTTATCGATCTCTAAACTTAGATTATGTTCCAAACTTGGTTTTAAAGTTAGCACCGACACCTGCGGATATCGCAAGGAAAAACGAATAAGGAAGTCTTGGAATGTTGTAGTAGAGAAATCAACGACTATACCGGAGGGAGACGGGTTTAGCTCTAACCAACGCTGAACGTCGACAACGCTATAAAAAAACAAAACCTGGTCTGAAAGTGTTTTGAGATGTTGAAAAGCTTGGTCCTGTTGATTGTCTTTGTTGATTAGTACAACTATCACCGCTGTGTCACCCAATTCCTTTGTAAGCTATTCATTATAGTAGACTTTTTGTTGGGCGAAGATTGTACCACGTTCTCTTTATAGATTGAGATATTTTGTAAGATTCGTTTCACATATTAACAACATTATTAATCGCTCATTTTTTGAACAGCCGGCTACTTAATGTTATCGAGAAATGATTTAATGGACTGAATGTACTCTGCGCTCGCCCCGATATTGTTGTGATCAGTATTCACTATGACTTTTTTAAGGAGTCTATCTGCCGGAAATGCCTCGGCAAGCGCTTCACTTCTTCTCGGCGCAATGATGTTATCGTTTGCCGCAATTAACATAAGCACAGGTTTGTTGATGAGCGGCGCTCTTGAAATTGAGTCATATTTATCCTTTACAAGCCAGCTTACCGGGAAAAATCGATAGTGCTCTTTAGCGACGTTGACAATACTATCGTAAGGTGTAATCAAAATTGTGCCGTTATTATCCCTTTTTGATGCCACATAAGTGGCCACTCCTGAACCTAAACTCCGCCCCATTAAAGCCGTTTTCTGATAGTTATCAGCAATTTGGTCGTAAATAAATAGTGCATCTGAATAGAGTCCCTCCTCTGTTGGAGAGCCGGGATTAACGCCGTAGCCGCGATAAGGCATTAATAATACACTCCAGTCTGGAAGCATTGCTTCAAAGAACTCCGCATTCATTTCAACCGGTTCAGCATTGCCACCATAATAAAACAAAAGCTTGTCTTTACCCGGATTAACTAACCACCCAGTGAGTTTTTGTTGCTGGTTTTGAAAAGTAAGTTTATCGGCTCCATTTGGCGGATAACTGGGCTGTGGGTAGTATAGAAATGAGCGCTGCATCAAATATAACCCGAGACAAGCAATCAAATATATAATAACGAGGTTAGTAAGTAAGCTTTTAACCATGTTTTACCAAAAACGATAAATCCTGAGAAGAATAATCGATGATAACCTTTTCTCTCGCTAATTAAAAAGCCTTGATCTGCACTGCAAACCAAGGCTCTGATTAAAAGCGAAGCTGAAGAAAGTGGTGTTTAATTATATCATTCTCTGCGTCGATAATCCGGATCCACCCAACACCGAGGGAGCTCTTCGCCAGAAGTGAACATTAAGTCGGATTTATCAAAACTCTCGGCAACCATAACTTCATCCCCGGCTTTGTATCGGCCTTGAAGTTTTTTGTCATACAAGCTGAATAGCTCACTCAAATATAGGACTTCTACAGTATTACCGGTCGACTTTTGCTTAAGAAACATAAATTCTCTCCTCAGAATTTCAAAATCAAAGGTGCAACAAGGGACTTCAGCCCACAGCATTTCAAAAATTTTAATTAACCCAACAAGACGGTAATTCCTCACCCGACATAAAGATTAAGTCACTTTTATCAAACTCATCATCATCTTGGTCTGCTTCGCCGATCGAGTACCGACCGAGAATGAGCTTTGATTGAGGGTTAATCAGTTGTTCAACCTCAAGGACCTCGACCAAATGGCCACTCCCGCGCTCTTTCAAAAACATCAGATTTTCACCTGTGAGATTCTTTATCTAGCTTTAAAATGGCTTTATTCTGAGCTAAAAACAATTAAAGATAAGTCATTATTACCAAGGGATCTAAGTTCGATTTTGGTTATATATTTAAGCTTTAAAAATCGTCGTTTTCGATAAGCGAAATTAAAGGGTGACGGTCAGCCGTCCAATTGATGTTGGGATTGAAGTTTATCTAAACGTGCTTCGCATCGCGCTGCCGACGGAGACTCAGATACGCATTGCTTGAGGACTTCGCTTGCACCAAGCCAATCTTCATTTTTGATAAATTCAATACTCCAGTTTAGATAAGCACTTTGCATGTTTTCTTTAAACAATTCGGCGGCTTTTCCCGAAAATTCATAGTTGAGAAAATCCGCATACATTTTGATGACTTGAGGCCAGTCATTTGATTCCCAATAAATACTTGCCCATTTAGAATAAAGATGTCGAAATGAATTAACGCACGCAGCTTCTAGCAAACAGTCATTTTCTCTGCCTGCAAAAACCTGACGCGCTTCCGTGAATTGTTTGTTCGCAATTAACTCGTCAATATACCTTGATAAAGCAACATATAAATTATTCACCACCTTATCAAAGTCTTCAATATTGCGATCAAACTGATCAATATATTGAAATGCTAATTGCGCCCCCATATCACCTCTTCCGTTCATGATAGCAGCATAAACCCTTTGCGACTTAACCCAGGCAAGCAAATTATCAATTTCTAAATCTCGCTCCGGATGTTCGGATAAACGCTCTAGGAAAGGGTTAACTTGCTGGTACATTTTGTCGAGCGCGTCGTAGTCTTTCAGATCTTTTAGGCGACTGTACTCTCTCGAATAAAATCCGAGTCTAACCTTATGGCTAGTGAAATCATCAATATCGAGTTCCGACACTAGCTCGACTAAACGCATACGATCAGCATAGTTCATCCTATCTGGGCGAACATGTTGATTCTTCATATTTTGTACGCCTAGCTGGTAGGCAGAAATAATTTCCCTCGCCTGATAATCTGCGTAGGTCGAAGGTGTGAGTCCCCGCTCAACAAACCACGCTTGCGACGCTGATTGCTCATAAAACGCCTCATCGTGAACCCAGTCGTACCCCTCCGCAGAAGTTGTCTCGATTTCAACCTGACGATCGCCGCTAAGCTCGAGGACGATGAAAACATGAGACGGCAATAAAACACCTTGGGTAGAGAAATTAAATTTATGAGCTAATACAGTGAAAAGCAAAGAGGCACTTACGCAGTTATACTTTTTACTGCGGAATACCTCACTTAATTGACTTTGTTCAAAATCATAGCCTTCACCTTCTTGGTCATCCGTCTTTCCGCCGAGAAAAAACGATTGATGCATCAAATGATGTAAACGAAATCCTTGTTGCCAGTCGTTGGGTTCACGAGCAATAAGCGGATCAATTTCCTTAACCCAGTGATTAATCTGCTTTAATATTTGCCGATATTGTTTTTCGTTGCGTACGTCTCCAGAAGAGACTAAATAAAGCGCAAGTAGTGCATCCGGATCACCTCGCTTGGCTTTTTCGAGGCTGTTTAAGGTGGCAACTTCAAATGGCGTAAGCTCACTCCAAATCGCAAAATCATTCGCGCTCACACACGTCGATAAAAGGGTCACCAAAAGTATGATCAAACGCTTCTCGCATCCCCCAAATACAGCCTTTGTTTTGCGTCTGAGAAAGCGAATAGAACGGTTCACAGCGCTAACCTTTTTGACTCAATATGATTAATATTCTCCAATATCTCTTGGGGTATCTCAGCCGTTTGGCTATTCAAATAATCAAAATAAATAATCTCCCCACTGCCTATCGCGACCGCTTTTTCGAGCTGTTGACTGTAAACCATATACTGCATCGTAAATCGTTTACTTTTTATGGCGGTAATCCGAGTGCAAATATCGATAGTGTCCGGGTAAGTCAAAGGGGCTAAAAACTTGCATTCGGTTGAGCCTAATATTGGCCCCACCTTTTTCAATTGCATCAATTGGTTAATCCCCGTTTTGTCGAAATAGGCGATTCGCGCGTTCTCAAAATACTTAAAATAGACGGTATTATTGACATGGTTAAAACTATCCATTTCACCCCATTGAATGGCTTGCGTGAGTGTTAGTGAATATTCAGAGTGTTGGGTCGCGTTCATACGTATCTACATCAGAGGATTAAAGGGAAACTAGCCGCTTAACAGCGCGTTTCTAACCATTCTTCGTTTTGCCTAGTAAAAAATATACTAAAAGCCATGGATGAACAATACCTGCGGCTATTGAAATCAGTGACATACTTGCTTCCACACATAAACCATTTCATACCTAACTATTCAGCGCGTAAAAACGCTAGACTATCAGTTGCTGTTTGTTCGGGAATTTCCTCCATCGGAACATGACCAGTCAATGGGTAAACAATTGTCTGGCTATTGATGATATTACTCTCGAAAAACTTAGCGTCCTTTACCGGTATCCAGCTATCATCTTCTCCCCAGATTATTAGGGTTGGGCTTTTTATTTTTGAGAGTCTTTCAATGGTATCCGCTATTGAGTAATTAAAAGACATCTGCGCTCGATCAACAAAAGCTTGTCGATTTCCTTGCCTAAGCCCCAACTCCCAGTAGCGTTCCACCAGTGAATCTGAAATTTTGCTGTGATCAGAATACACTTGCTCTAAATTCTGACGGATAAACGCTTTCGACGAGATATGCCTTAACAAATAACCGCCTATTGGGTTTCTTGCGATTGAAAATATCATCGGCGCATCATTTTTAGGAACACCTGAGGCGTTGAGTAAAATCAACTTCTCGATTCTTTCTTGGTGAGTTGCAGCATAGTTCCATGCAATTGCGCCGCCTAGCGAGTTACCAGCAATTGAAAACTTTTCAATATTAAGTTGTTGAATAAACGTATCAACAAAATCGACATAGTACTCAATTGAATAATCTCTTTGTTGGTTCGGACCGGTGAGGCCAAAAGCCGGCAAGTCGAGCCTGATGATAACGAAGTGTTGAGCAAGGTGTTCAACCCAACCGTCCCATGTATGCAGTGAAGCTCCTGTTCCATGTAACAAGAGTAAAACCGACTTATTGGGCTTGTCGTGAAGTTGATCTGTCACTTGATAATGGGTTCGTAAACCACTGACATTGATAAATTTTGAGTCTTGGGTTGCGTACTTCTCTTCCAAATAATTTTGAGGTAAGTCGCCTTGATAAAAAGCCGCAAAGCCTGCACAACAAATAATCAGCAACGAAATCAAAAACCAAGTCAACATTTTATTCGCTTTTCTCAAATAACGCCTCTTTAATTTGATCATAAATCAACTGATGAGCCTCGTCACTCGGATGCAGTCCATCAGCGGCGAGCGGTCTTTTTATTTCTCGCTCAAGGGTATCATTCAATTCAATGTATTGACCAGAGTAATCGCTTGTCAGTGATTTAAGGCATTCATTATATTGTTTGACATCTGCTATATATCTGACATGTCCATGGCAATTTTCAACGCCGTCGTCAGCTTTTGCGAAGGATAAAATAGGCAATACAACAATTGAAGCTTTGCGAGCTCGGCAGAATTCGAAACAACCACTTAAGTTTCTCTGAAAGTATTTTGGCGGAACTCTGTTCTTATTTTTATGAAAAACAATATCGTTTATGCCATATTGAAAAATCACTGTCGTATTTTGTTTTGGCAGGGCTCTAGCCATAAACTCCGATTCAAACCGATTTACTAGACCGTCAGAGGTGTCACCCGCGACTCCCAGATTATAAACTCTGGTTGTTAAATACGCCTGACTGTCGGGCTTAAAAAAATATCGTTTTAATCGATCACACCAGCCGCCACGAACACTATCGGCTTCTCCAAATGTGATACTGTCACCAAAACAAAGGATGGTATGCATTGTGTTTTCCGCTGCCCTCTTTTAAGTTCTAAATTCTAAGTTCTGAGCACGAAGTGCGAAGCTATCTCTAAAACGATAAACTTCAATTTAGATGACAAACTACAGTGCCAAAGCTTTTGAGTAAACCTTAAAAAGCGAAGAGTCACCTGCAACGCCAACTTAATGACGAGCCACGAGCCAAAACTTATGCATTAGTCAGGTTTTTATTGAGCGAAACCGCCTCATAAAGAATTAAAGTAGTATTTAATAAAACCCTCTATCTTATTGTTATTTAATGATTTTATTAAAGATTAATTTCGTCCCGACATATTTAGCAATAAATTATGCACTTAAAAACTAATAAATTAGTTGATCTTGCTATTGGCGCCCTGTAAGCTTTAAAACTAATTAATTAGTAATTAATAATCTTAACTATGGCTAGAAAGAAATCACAACAACTGACCGATACTGAGCAACAAATTATGCAAATTCTATGGGATAAAGGTGAGGCTTCAGTCAAAGATATCACCGAAATCTTGTCTCAAGAAAAAGCTACCGCATACACCACCGTTCAGACCATGTGTAAAATCATTGCAGAAAAAGGCTATGCTGACTTTCGCAAGGAAGGAAGAGCTTTTATCTATTCCCCTAAAATCACTCAATCAGAAGCACGCCAAGGTGCTTTAAAAGCATTACTGAATCGATTTTTTGGCGGTTCTCCCGAAATACTCGCCCAACATCTTATCAAAGAAACCGATCTTGATTTACAGGATCTCGAGGCTTTGCAGGACAAGATAGATGCAGCAAAAGAATAACGATTGCATCGGCGAATTAAGGATTAAATGAAAAACGATGTTAGCTGAACTTACATTGCTCTCAACCGTTGCCGTACACCATGTATTGATTGGCGCTGGACTATTCAGCTTACTGTTTATCACAGTAAAGTTGTTCAAGATCAGCTCAGAAATGCAAAGTTGGCTTTGGCTAACCGCACTGTTAATTGCCACTGTGTTTCCGCTTAGCTTGGTGATCAACGATCCACAAACCAGTAAACCGTCACCGTTAGTTCGTGTCGCTGATTTAAACTCAACCGGCGAAAGGATTTTAAACGATGTTTCTAATGAAACGATAGAGATTCGCAACATCATTAGCATTGCAAATAGTGAACAACAAAATACTGCTAATAGTGCCCCAGAATGGAATCTGCCTGGTGAGTTTATATTCAATATGAGCAGCATACTTTTGAGCTTTCTCGGCCTCTGGCTTATAGGCTCGACTTGGCGTTTCTTGCAGAAATCTCGATCACTAATTAATACTCGTAAGATATTCTCGCGAGCGACAAAGATTACTAAAGATATTTCGATTGAAAAACTAACTGATATTCCTGTTTTAACAAGCCAGGAAGCACATAGCCCGATGACCGCCGGTTTATTTAACCCCGTGATAATCGTGCCCCAATCACTGGTAAATGACTTTTCAAATCAACAATTAGAGCCTCTCGTGCTCCATGAATTAGCCCATATCCAGCGCTTCGATATCTGGTTTGGTTTACTTCAAGAAATAATCGCTATTATTTTCTGGTGGAGCCCAATTGTCAGAAAATTTAATCACAAAATACACCTCAACCGCGAAATCGCTTGTGATATTCGTGCTGCAAAACAACTGAAAAGTAGTAAAAAGTACGCTCAGTCTCTAGTCGACTGCGCAAAGCTCATGCTCACTCAACAGAAGGATATACTCGCTATGGGTTTATTTAGCCAAAAGAAAGATCTCCAGCATCGAGTCGAAGAGGTTCTCTCCTCTGATTTATTGCAAAAACCGAAGAAACTGATCATTGCTGCTAGCTGTCTAATATTAACGACCGCTACGATCGCTACTGCACAGAACTATGCGCCCAAGATCAATTTGGCCTCTATCGAGAAAGAGTCGAAATTTTTCTCTAAGTTAACTGAAGCTCAAAGTGAATATTTAATCACAGCCGTAAACTATGGCGACATTAATATGATTCGTACATTAGTTGCCGACGGCATTGATATCAATACACCAGTGGTTGGTGATGGAACAGCATTGATCATTGCAGTTAAGAAACAAAACATCACTCTGGTGGAAGAGTTAATAGCCATTGGCGCTGATGTAAACCAAGCATCTCGCGGAGATGGTAACCCATTGATCACCGCTGCTATGGTCGATAACCTCGATATTGCGAAATTATTATTAGCCAACGGAGCAGATATCAACGCTGTGGTTCCTGGTGATGAAACACCATTAATTAATGCAACACGTCGTGGCTCGCTAGCGATGACCAAGTGGCTTGTGGAAAACGGCGCTGATGTCAATTTAAAAGTCAAAACTTCGGCATGGGATGGCTTTGAAATACGCTCACCATTGAATATGGCTCGAACTCGGGCGGTTAAAGACTTCTTGCTAGAGCACAACGCTACCGAATAAAAACTATCATACTGCCAACTTTTTTTAAGGCTCGTTCGTCCTATGACTAATAGCCCTAGGCTTTCTATGCCTTGTAAAAAGTAATCTAATAAAAAAGGAAATACCGATGAATCAATTACTTGGGTTACATCAAGTTAGAAAAGGAGTCGATCATGATTTTTAATACGCCCCTTTTCTTTTTATTTTTCAGCATTTTTATACTTTGCTATGGTTTTGTATTTTTGCGCAACACACCGCGTGTTTACCTAATAATCGTAGGAAGCTTGATTTTTTATGGCGCATGGAACTACAAGTTTATCCCGTTATTAGTCGGCAGCGGTATCGCGGATTATTTTATCGCACAAGCCATCTATTCCGCTTCTACCCAAGCCAAAAAGAAGCTTTGGGTTTCTATTTCACTTTGTCTCAATCTCGGCATACTCGGGCTATTTAAATATGCTGATTTTGTTTTGGAGTCTGTAGCAGAGTTTTTACTCGTGTTTGGCTATCAAGCCTCTTTACCAACCTTATCATGGGTTTTACCCGTCGGTATCTCTTTTTACACTTTTCAAAGTTTGAGTTACACCATCGACGTTTATCGTGGTGAGATGAAACCTCGCAAAGGCCTCGTCCATTTTGTTGCTGCATTATCTTTCTTTCCGCAATTAGTGGCAGGTCCAATCCTTCGCGCCAAACAAATATTACCTCAAATGCATGCTATTGCTCTACCAACCTGGGAGTCTGCTAAACATGGGATCCTCTTAATTACCGTTGGTTTAATTAAAAAAACTGGTGCCGACCTCTTGGCGATTCCTGCCCAAAAAGCCTTTGAAGCGCAGGAATCTATTAGTACCTTGGAGATGTGGACGGGAGTGGTCGCTTTTGCTGGCCAAATATATGGTGATTTTTCGGGATACACCGACATGGCAATTGGGATCGCTTTGTTGCTCGGGTTTAAAATTCCACTTAATTTTCGAGTACCCTACTTCGCCATTTCCCCAGTCGACTTTTGGCGCCGGTGGCATATATCACTATCCAGCTGGTTGAGAGACTACCTCTATATTTCTCTCGGCGGCAACCGCACGGGCAACCGAACACGCAACGTTTTTATTACCATGTTACTTGGCGGACTATGGCATGGCGCAGCATGGACTTTTGTTGCCTGGGGCGCCTTTCATGGAGCGATCATTACCGCGACTCATTACCTTGGTAATTTGGCAACATTCAAATCATTTAATGAGTCCACCAGTAAGGGGATTAAGTTATTCAAATGGGCGTTAACCTTTTATTTGATATTAATCGGTTGGGTATTCTTTCGAGCATCTAGTATCGATAATGCGTGGCATATCTTAGTCGAAATGCATACCTTATCTGATGTCAGTATGGGAAATAATGCCTTATTAATATTTGCGTTAGTAACGGTTTGGACGCTACTCACTCATATCATGGATTTTTACGTCATCAAAGGTGCCGAAAAACTTGAGAAAAGGCCGTGGTTATTCTGGTTACTGATGGTTGTTGGGATTACGTTAACATTATTTATTGGGGAGCCAAGTGATGAATTCATCTATTTCCAATTCTAGAAAAATATATTCAAAAATATGTCTTGGCTTGCTCGCTTTATTTATCGCGGCAATGGGCCTAATACATTTTATTGTTTACTTGCATGGCGCAAATGCAAGTGATTTTTTAGGTAGAGTCTTTGAATCCAAAGCAGCCTTGCCGAAAATTGTTAAGGAAGAAAAGGATCTCGTTTTAATGTTTGGTTCATCGATGACCCAAGCCGGTTTTTCTCCGAGACAGTTTGATCGTTTAGTGAATGCGGAAGGGAAAAATATTAAATCCTTTAACTATGGATTTGGCGGACTGAATCCATTCTTTCAAGATTACCTTTCTCGTCGAATCGCCGATGAGTTTATCGCTAACGATCGTCAACTTAAGCTCGCTATTATTGAGTTTAATCCTTTTCAGACCACAAAAACCCGCTGGGCCGGTGCGATTGGTTCAATCGATTCATATCTTACTATCCTAGCAAGCGACGAGGAGTTATGGGAGATTGCAAAAGCGGAACCAGAAAGAGGTGCTCTCTTATACAATATTAAGTACCTGCGTCGACATATTTCAGCTCAATTGATTACCAGCTATTATGGCCGGGGGTTATTTCCAAGAGCGCGAAGAGAACGTCTTGAGGAGCCTAAAGCGTTAATTGATGCGCGCCGAGAGGCAGGACGCGAGCTCACCGAGCTTTTTGCAAAAGAGTATCCTGATTTCGATGACTCTGACTGGTACTATCCATGGCAAGGCGGTGGAACGATTCCTGAGGAGCGTTCCGCACGGACTTTGGAGGTTTTCAAGGAATATTATGCAACCTTTCAGCATGAGAACATGAAGGAAAACTATCGACAGAATCGGATTGCATCTGCTGATATTGAGGGCTTAAATTTCGAACCTCTCCTGATTGAAAGTTTTATTCAAATCGTCAAAAACTTTCAACAGTTCTCCGACAAGGTTGAGGTCGTCATGTTGCCTCGAGGACATCAATGGATTAAGTACTCTCCAGAGGCACAAGCTCGATTAGATGCAACGATTAAACAAATAGAAGCGGCGACAGGAATAACCATTCGAAATCACCAACTAATTCCAGAAATCACGCCGGAGATGTTCAGCGATGTTACCCACTTAGCTCGCTACAGTGGCGATGTCGCTTATACCAACTATTTAGTCAAACAGTATAAAGATCAGCTCTAACTCCTCTACAAAAAAGGGGTGAGTCACATAAGGCTCTCCCCTAAACGATTTACAAGCTATCTTGTCTCTGACTAATCTTCTTCAGTTTTCTTGCTTTCGATTGTTCGTCTTACGGTATCTTCAAGACTTGTCAAACCTGATGCCTTACCATCGGCAATCGCTTTCTCAAGATCGCCGTTTTTTAAATAACTATTGAGCGCCATTAGCGCACCAACTCGATTACCGCTTCCGCAATGCGCAAGCGTAGGCCCCTCGGCTTTGGAAATTAAATCCGAGAATTTCTTAGCATTCTCAAAAGTAATTCCACTGCGCCCACTAATCGGTAACGAGTAATAATTTAACCCCAACTCCTGAGCGACTTGTTTTTCATCAAACCCAGCTGACTCGCCTTCAGTTCTTAGATTGATGACGTTTTTTAAGCCATTTTCCTTTAATGCTTTGAGACTTTCCTGACTTGGTTGGCCGCTACTAATTAGATTTTCAGCGGGCTGCTTAACATTGCGCAACTCTATCCCACCTAAGTCTACTTGAGTCGTCATACAGCCGACTGTCACGAAGGCTGTTGCCAGTAATAGTACTAAGAGTTTAAAAGAGACTTTGATATTCATTGCTTTCCTCATCACTAAATTCTACTTATATTAAGTTCAGTATAGGGGTTAATTACGTAAAATCTTGATGACCAGATGCATTGTATGAATCATTTGCTTTTGATTCCAACAGCTCTTCTGGCGTCTTCAGGTACACCGACTCATTCGCCTCAGAGTACTCCACTAGCAACTCGCCACTTTTAATCATCGACAACACTTGCTTAGTCCAGGTGGCAAGGTCAATTTCACTATCAGTCTCAGAAAGTTTACTGAGTACGTACTCTTTAGCGAGTCCCTCCAGGGCTTCCCGAGAAATTGTCGAATAATCAATCAACATTGACTTAATATTACCTATCATTCTAAAAAGCTACTATAAACCTTTGGCAAAGTAGCAAATATTGATTATGCTTCACTATATACGATGCGTAATTTAAATATAAGCGTTTTCTTATATTCAAGTTAGCCACAATACCTGACGGCATTTTTATGTCGGGTTTTGACGGGGATCTTTCCTGATGTATGGCTAGTTTAATAAAATGGACCTAGCATAAATATTTTAAGGTATAAGAATAATGGCTCGAATTTTAGTCGTAGAAGACTCAAACAGCATGCGACAGTTGATTAGTACTTCATTGCAAGCGCTAGGACACCAAGTCGGTGAAGCGGTGGATGGAGTTGATGGCATTGATAAGGCTGAAAAAGACAGTTATGACTTGGTTATTTCTGACGTTAAAATGCCCAACAAAGACGGCTTAGAACTAACCGCTGCGTTAAGAGAGCTACCCGGATATGAATACCGCCCAATAATCCTACTCACGGCTATCGATGATGAGCAACTGAAAGAAAAAGGCCGCCAAGTAGGCGCGACCGGCTGGCTCATGAAACCCTTCGATTCCGAAACCCTCACCAGAGCGATCAATAAGGTTATTAAATAGCATACTTCTATTTCGGTGTAATCGATAAACAAAAAAAGGCCGCCTTTCGGTGACCTTTCTAATTTGGCGCGCCATGAGCGATTATTTCGCGCTTCCTGCGCTTCACCCCTGCGGGGCCATCGTCGTCCCTCCGATGTTCAAATTTGTTCCTGACAAATTTGTCGAACGATTGGCCTTCTCACACTCATGCCTTACTAAACAAAAAAGGCCACCTTTCGGTGACCTTTTTAATTTGGCGCGCCATGAGCGATTCGAACGCCCGACCCTCAGGTTCGAAGCCTGATGCTCTATCCAGCTGAGCTAATGGCGCGTGTTTTCATGGCGCTAATCTAACTGAATGAGCACCAAGACTCAAGTGATTTCCTTACGAAATGTTGATGCTGGCGAGAATATTTTCGTTGAGGCCTTGAAACGCTCAATAAATAACCGGTTTAGACGAAAACTAGTGGTTACTGAGAATATGAGCGATAATTCAACGTAAATAAATTATTCACTTAGTTTAATGCCAGTTACTCAGGATCAACTCAAACAAATAAAAACCTTTATTTACGAAAAAGCCTGTAAAGTCGGTTTTCAGGGTGCTCGCGTGAGTGATATTTCTACCTCTGGTTATTTTGAAGCCTTTAAGCAATGGGTCGATGACGGCTTTCATGGTGATATGAGCTTTCTTGAACGCAATCAAAACTTGCGAGAATTTCCGCCTCAGCTACACCCTAATACCTGCAGAGTTATTTCTTTAAGGTACGACTACCTCCCGGTCAACGCTTCATTTACAAAACCACTCAAAGACACCTCATTAGCTAACATATCGCGGTATGCACTGGGCAAAGACTATCACAAACTGCTGAGAAAAAAGCTCAGTCGATTGTGTGACGCCTTGCGCACGCATTTTAATCAAATCGAAGATATCGATACGCGAGTTTTTGTTGATAGCGCACCGGTGCTCGAAACAGCTTTCGCTGAAAAGAGTGGTATTGGCTGGAAGGGAAAGCATTCTTTAATTATTAACGAAGCCGCTGGCTCTTGGTTTTTCCTCGCGGAAATTTTTATCAACCTCCCGTTAGCCTTAGATGAACCCGTTAAAGATAAATGCGGGAGTTGTAATGCCTGCATTAAACTCTGTCCAACCGACGCTATTATTGGCAATAAAAAAGTTGATGCTACTCGATGCATCTCTTATCTAACGATTGAGAATAAAGGTCCAATTCCGTTGGAACTGCGAAGTAAAATTGGCAATCGTGTGTACGGGTGCGATGACTGTCAATTGGCTTGCCCCTGGAATCGATATGCCTCTGTTTCAAGTGAACCAGCCTTCTTGCCGATGCAAAATTTAGGCGCTAGTCGTTTGCTGGAACTCTGGAATTGGACGGAAGAAGACTTTAATACGAATTTGCAAGGCAGTCCCATAAGGCGGATTGGTTATCAAGCTTGGCTGAGAAATCTTGCAGTGGGGATAGGAAATGGTCCATTTGCGCCAGACATTATTTCGCAACTAGAGAAGAAAAAACCAGATGCCAACGATATGGTTTTAGAGCACATTAATTGGGCGATTGAAGAATTGATTAACAAAAATGGTCAGCAACTCAATTTGCAGGCTAAAACGAAAAAGCTGATAAACTGCGTTGAAAGTATGCTCGCGAGAGATGCGTAGTTTTGATACTTAACGAAATAAAACACAAACCATATTACCAATAGCATTTAATCGAGTTTAACCAAACCAACGCTGTTGATTATTTAAACTCTCAAGAAAGCATCAAAGAATACAGCACTACATAACCTTTGTACTACTGTACTCGATCGATAACTTTTTAAACTGCTATTTTACGTCCAAAGCCAAGGCTTTAACTTCATCAACCCATGCGCTGACATCCTGCCCTTTACTTTCCCCAAGGGCAATCGCATTTGCCAAAAGTTCTATCGCAGCGACACTGTTGCCTTGCGATTTCATTTCCTGTGACTTTTGATAAAAAACGTTTTCCGGACTTTTTAAATAACTTGAAAGCTTCTCTCCTAGATTACTCGCTAACTCGGAAGATAAAGCATCCATTATTTTGATGTCCGAGGGTAAATCGGCCCGCTCATACTTTTGATGAAAATCACCCTTTTGAAATTCGTTAATCGACTCACCACTAAACTCGCTCTCTTTGACAACAGTATCGGTCAACAGAATAGAGCCTGTAGCCGGTTCAATTACTCTAAAAGCTACTTCAGCAATCGCTTGCTTACGAATGTGTTCAACGGTCAACTGAATGTCTTCTTCAATTGGTGTTTCTATGTATTGAGTTGGCGCATCCCCGCGTTTACGCTTGGCCCACTTTTGGTATTCTTCTGTCTCCACGCGATGTACACCCGTTTGCACTTTCTGAGTTCGAGTACCTTGATTGGTTGACTCTTCAATAGCTGCTTGCAAAACCTCTCCATCGATTTGCAAAGCCAACCCCTCATAAGAGTTTACTGTCGAACCTTGGGCATTCGTGACAATCATGACTTCTTTACCCAACTGATCAAATAATATTTTTTCAAGCTTACTGCCTACTCGGCGCCCCACTGATGCCATAACGCTATTTTGTGATGGCACTTCTTTGAATTCAGCGATAGAGAGCTTAGTCATCGCTCGCTTTGTCACCGCATCATTGGCTTTTAAAAAGGCTGTATCAAGACCCGGATAATTACGATCAAACTCTCTCACCACTCTCATCAATGAAAGCTGAGTTCCTTCACCAAGATTTGCGTCAGACGCTTTTTTCATCAGTAGATCAAGATAGTTTTTCTCTTGAATAAACCCTGGCTTAGTTAATGCCGTTTTGGTTTGGATGTCTCGCCCTTTGACAAAATTGTTATACGCACCTAAAAGATCACCCGCTTGATAAGATTTAGCTGCACTGCCCGCAAAAAAGTTGGCTAATAGGCTCATACTTTTGCCCATCGACTTTTTTAACTGTAAGAAGATTGGTTTATCAGCAACAGTTTGGATGGCTTGATATGCGGACTCCGGTTTGCCACTTTCCAAAGCAAACCGAAAATCTTTTTCGAATAATCCGGCCTGTCCTTGTGACAACATTGACTCAAACTGAATATTTCCGGGATCAAGCTTCAACCCCCCTTCCGCAGATTGAATGGCCATTGTATATAACCGTTTACTAAGTCCCTCATTGCCTTGATAGTTTAACTGAGCCGTCACTTCCTCAAGTCGCTTTTGATAAACATCTGCTTCAGGTTGATTATCACCCGCTAGTTGAGCGGCTTTTTTTAACGCCAAAACCTGATCGACATTGCTGAGATCGGAATCACTCGCATCAGTTTTAGCTTTTGAGATTAGTGATTCTAAAGTCTGCCTTGCAGCATCAATTTTAGATTTGATTCGTGCATAATCAGTTGCTGACCACACCTGCATTGGGTTGATGGATTCACTGAGTTGATTAAGCTCAGTTCGAGTTACCGTCTCAGGGGCTTTTTCATGTTTAGCGAGAACTTGATCAACTGCTTGCGATTTATCTTGAACTAACAAAGCAACAATTTTGGAACGCAAACTAATTGCTTCCTCTTTACTGCTTCCGCGCGACTCAGTCACTAATTGAGTTGCTTTATCATACAGAGCAGGCAGATTACCCGACGCTCGCGCGGTATCAATTTCAGATTGAGAAATGAGCGCCGCGCCTCCGCCGCCACAAGCCATCAAAGTAAAAATTCCTGCTACTAATAATGTATTCAGGAATGATGTTGTCTTAAACATTGTAAAATACCTTATAAATTATTGGTCTTGTCTGTATGAATTGGTCTAAAAGCTTTACTCATTAAACGGCTCAGGGATCGCATCGGGATCAGGTTCATTATCATCTGATTCCTTTTTTTCTGTCTGATCTGTTTTTTGCTGTTCCGAATTTTTTGCGACAGTCGGCGTTTCAGCAGCGCCTTCGGCTGCCGAGGATTGCTGCTGACTCGATTCGCCTGACTCGGTTGCTTCTGAAGAGCCTTGCAAATTAGATTGTAAAGCGCTGTCTTCGATAGCCGCATTATCAGAGGCTGCAACATTTTCTTGACTCGACTGAGTGGCCGAATCTTCAAGTGTTGAAGAAATTTCGGGCTCATTGATAGTACTTTCACCAGCCGATAAGTCTTGTACTACAGAATCGCTAGAATCAACGACTGGTGTTTCAATTTCTGGAATTAGCTCAATAATTTCCGAAACGGCAATATTGAATGAATCGTATTGTGGATGATTATCATCAAAAAGCTTCAGTTGAGTTAACCACTCTGTCGCCTTGCTTTTATCACTGTCGGCGATCGCATTGGTTAAGCTATCAATGATTGCCTTTTCAATTCTTGAAATGCCCGCTAACGCATCTTGGTTTTTGGCATCTATCGCTAGCGCTGCTCGGTATTTCTCAAGCGCATTATTGCCTTCGGGAGATACAAGATCGCCTTGTGATTCTAAGGTTCTCGCAGAGTCCAAACTACCGAGTAGTCGCATTTGAACCATCGGGTCATTGAGCTTCTCTAATCGAGCTGCCTCTGCCAACTTGGCTTGCTCTGCCGCAGCAGCTTGTTGTCTTCGTTGGGCAATCAAGTCATTATATGATTTCTCTTCAGTGGCAATTTGTTGTCTCAGTGAAAGCTTTTTAGCTTGGTCGTTTGACAAACTATTAAACCGAGCTAAAAAGGTTTTTGCTCTTGAAAATTTCTTATCGTTGATGGCACCAGCAATCAATTTTTCATAAGCAATACTCACATCAATTAACCCCTGCTTCGCTAGCGTATTCGCAGCATCAATTTGCAGTGCTTGCTGAAAGTAGTCAATGGCATTATCGTTCGCCGGAGAAGATAAACGATTTGCTGCAAGCGCTTCTTGGCCCGATGTAATCAGCTGGTCAATCGTTTCTACCCGTTGTTTCCTTGCTGAATTTTGCGACTCAAATTCAGTTTTAAGGTTAATAACTTTAGTTCTTGTTGCTTCAAGTAGTGCATAGTCCGGTTGTTCAAATTGAACCAAAGATAACCATTCCTCAGCTTTAACAAAATTATTTTTTTCTGCTTCTGTTGTCGCCTCCATCAAGCTTGAACTCAATATATTTTGATAAATCAGCTGCGCGCTTTTATTGCCTGGTTCCAACGTTTTAACCGTCGCGACTAATCTGAGCGCCTTCTTAATATCTTCAACTGTTTGCGGTACAAATTGAACTAACGCATCTGCCTCTTGTAACAAATCTGCAGAAGACGGAGTGTTACTTTCTTGATTTGACGATTGTTGCGATATGTCTGAGGGATTTTTCGGGTTGACACCGCCAGCCGTATTTCGAGTCTCTCGATTGCTGGTTTTGTCGATCCATTCTGCGACCTTGGGGTACCATTGTTCTTGGGTAAAAAACCCACCAACACCAATCAATAAAACAAGAATAATTGCCACCACTTTTCCGAGCGAGCTTTTTTCCTCAACTTCGGATATTTGATACCGTCTTTCGGAGTGCAATTCCTCGAAATGATCGTCACTGTCAGGTAACGCATTAAATTCATCGGTATCATGCTTTTTTGTCACTCGGGTAGGTTCTACGGCGGCCTTTTCAACTTTCTGTGCTTGGCCGGTTTTGCCGAACTTAAGAATTGCAGCCGCCAATTCTCCACCTGTTTGAAACCGCTTAGCCGCGTCTTTTGCCATCAAAGACTCAAGCAACCATTGAAAATGATTGAGCCTTTGCGGTAATTTGGGAATCGGTTTGGTGACATGCTTAATACACACAGCCACTGAATCTTCGCCGGTATAAGGGACCCTGCGCGTAAGCATTTCATACAAAATTACGCCAAGGCTATAGATATCGGAGCGACCATCGACGGTTTTACCACGGCATTGCTCTGGGCTCATATACTCAGGCGTACCAATTAATTTCCCCGTTTGAGTCATTTGGGTCGAAGAATTAGACGCTTTTGCGATACCGAAATCAGTCAGGACAGGCTCATCGTCTTCATTAAACAGGATGTTTTCTGATTTTACGTCGCGATGGATATAGCCTTTTTCATGGGCAAAATGAAGTGCTTTGGCTAGCTTGCCGATTATCGTAAGACAGTCACGAGTTTTTAAACCATTTTCGATCCGAGTTTTAAGATCGCCCTTTGGTAGGTACTCCATCGCAAGGTAATAAAAATTACCGCTCTCTCCAACATCATAAACAGTAACAATGCTTTTGTGAGACAACTTGGCAACGATCTTCGCTTCGCGAATAAATCGCTCGCCAAAAGTCGGATCGGCAGCCAGCGCCGGTGACATGACTTTTAATGCAACCTCTCGGTCAAAACCTTTCTGAATTGCCAGGTACACTGTCGCTTGTCCACCAACGCCGAGGGTGCGAATGATCTTATAGCCTGGAATTTCAGTTGCGCTCACTGATACCGCCTTATTGTTTATCGTTTTATTAGAGTTTTTATTGTAATTTCAGTTAGTTGGCCTTAATCATGTCCCTATGACGGCAAATATTACAAAATATTAGCAAATCCCTTTAAGCGTGTGAAATATCTTGCTGATTTATTGTTACTTTAGTCCAATATTTGTGATTTAGCGCTAATAACCAAAGCCTATTAGCCCAGGCATACTAATGGATAATTCTTATACCGGACGGGTTTGCTTTAAAACTAGGCTTTTTTGCAGCTAGAATGAAATCGAACACGGCACACAGCGAGAACTTGACTATGCGAGTACGACACGGAGAAGCCGGTAGACCCTGGTTCAGAACAGAGCGATATTATCATACGAATGATGGATGGTGGTTTCTGACCAGAGAGAAAACCGAAGAAGGACCGTTTGTTTCCCAACTTGAAGCTGAAAGTGAATTGTATATGTACATTCAGCGCGTCAAACAAGCGCAAAATTTTCCATTAACTTAGGAGATACGCGAGCTGACTTGGCTCTTATTCAGAACATCTCTCATGACGAGATTTGTGATGCAGGCTCGATTTGTTTGTTTGCTACCAACCAATTAACCACCCTGGACGCGGCTATCATGCCAAAGGTTGCCGTCACCGCAACACCAGCACCAAGCCCACCGCTACAGTCTAATTTAACACTGCCATCATTAAACTGTTTTTGCTGACATACTCCGCCATCTGGCGTTGGATAGGACAACTGCTCCGTCGAAAAGACACACTCTACCCCAAAGCGTCTTTTTGGATTTTTGCTAAAATTAAAATTTCGCCGTAATTCACTTCTTACTTTTGCTGCCAAAGGATCTTGGGTTGTTTTGCTCAGATCGGCGACCTGAATCTTGAGAGGGTCGATTTGACCACCTGCACCACCGACACAAATAACGCGAATTTTATTTCGTTTACAAAAAGCAATTAAAGCCGTCTTAGCCGGAACACTGTCAATCGCATCGACGACATAATCAGGTTTGTCACTGAGAATCTCCGCCTGATTATCAACGCTGATAAAATCTTCAACTACCCGAACCTCACACTCTGGATTTATCGCTTTAATACGATCAGCCATCGCCTGAACTTTCAGCTTGCCGATATTACCGCTTTGGGCATGAATTTGGCGGTTGGTATTAGTCACACAAATGTCATCTAAATCAACCAGAGTGATTCGGCCAATTGCAGTGCGTGCTAAGGCTTCAGCGACCCAACTGCCAACACCGCCTATCCCAACCACAGTGACTGCGCTCGCGCGCAGCCGATGTTCCCCTTGCTTACCATATAAACGCTGGGTTCCACCAAACCTTAGCTGATTAATATCCTGCATCGTATCTTCAATACCAATGACCATAAAACCGCGCGATTATAGCATCAGAAAAGTCTAAATGTTGGCCAATTTTCTAGACTATGTTTTGCTTGACGCAACTCATCCGACCAGCTACAGTTTAGGTCAAATACAATTCTCTTATATCAAAAAAGACACTAATAAAGCGGAGCACTGTTTATGCCTCAATATCGCGCACCCACTGAAGACATGCAATTTGTTATGCATGACTGGTTGAATATGACTCAACATTATCAAGAACTCGGCATGGAAGAAGCTGCCGACAAAGAACTAGTCAACGCAATCATTGAAGAATCTGCTAAATTCTCCAGCGAAGTTCTGTCGCCTATCAACTACCCTGGCGACCAAACAGGCTGCAAAATAGAGAACGGCAAAGTCACTACGCCAGAGGGTTTTAAAGAAGCCTACAAGCAGTATTGTGAATCTGGCTGGTCAGCCCTTGCAGAGCCGCAAGAGCTAGGTGGTCAGGGCCTACCCTATTCGTTGTCGTTAGTGACAGCTGAAATGTCGAGCTCTGCTAATACTTCATGGAGTATGTATCCAGGCTTAACTCACGGTGCAATCAGCGCGTTAAAGCATCATGCGACTGACGAACTTAAAGCGGCGTACTTACCTCAACTTGTTTCCGGTGTTTGGACTGGAACCATGTGTTTAACAGAACCTCACTGTGGCTCAGACCTCGGTTTGATCAAAACCAAAGCAGAGCCTGCCGAAGATGGCAGTTATAAAATTACCGGCAGTAAAATATTCATCTCTGCGGGTGAGCACGATATGTCGGATAATATCATTCACTTGGTTCTCGCAAAACTGCCTGACGCGCCAGACGGCACTAAAGGTATTTCATTATTTTTGGTGCCAAAAATCTTGAACACTGAGAACAACACCACTGAAACTGACAATGCCGTTACTTGTAGTGCAATCGAACATAAAATGGGCATTAAAGCTTCAGCGACTTGTGTTATCAATTTTGAAGAGTCGAAGGGCTATTTAATTGGCCAACCGCACAATGGATTAATGTGTATGTTCACAATGATGAACAAAGCGCGACTCGCAACTGGTGTGCAAGGTTATGCTATCGCAGAACTATCTCGTCAAGCATCTCTAGATTACGCCAAAAATCGCCTCCAAATGCGATCCCTCTCAGGTGTTAAGGCTCCGGATAAGCCAGCCGATCCAATCATCGTTCACCCCGATGTAAAACGGATGTTGTTGACCCAGAAAGCGCTCACAGAAGGTTGTCGCGGCTTGGCTTATTATGTGGCAAAACTAGTCGATAAGGTAGAGTACCAAAACGACCTTGAAGCCGGCCGTATTCTCGATTTACTCACCCCCATTTGTAAAGCCTTTATGTCGGAAGCCGGTTTTGAATCAACCAATCACGGCGTTCAAGTTTTGGGTGGTCATGGATATATTGCCGAGTGGGAGCTTGAGCAACAGGTCCGTGACGCAAGAATTACGCTAATTTATGAAGGTACAAATGGTATCCAAGCGTTGGATTTCCTTGGCCGTAAGATTCTTCGCGACCAAGGTAAAGCACTCACGCAATGGTTAACTGAAATTGCCACTGCAGCCCAGCAAGTCGATGAGAGTTTAAAACCGCTCGCCGAAAAAGTTATGTGGTACGCGAAAGAGTGCGGCGAACTTGCACAGGGAATTGGCATGAGCGCGCAAAAGGATATGGATGAAGTGGGCGCCGCCGCCTTTGACTTCTTGATGTATGCAGGCTACCTCACTGTTGGTCATGTCTTATTACAGCAAGCGAACGCCGTTTTAAGCTCACAACAGAGTGACGACTTTAAACAGTCAAAACTGCAGACTACCGCTTTTTACTTCGCAAGAATTTTGCCGAGAGTAAAAACCCATAAAGCACTCATTCAAAGTGGTAATGCAGTACTTGAATGTCGAGAATTCGATCTTGATATTTAACTGGTTTTTTATCAGTCAATAGTATCTGTGCAATTCGAGGGGTGACAATTCTTAGTCTAATAGACCTTTGACTAATGGAATTGTCACCTTTCTTTTTAATGCGATACTGGACCGATCAATTTTATCGAGTAACGTCATCAATTCTGGCAATGCTCGACTGTGGCGACTAAATATAAACTTAACCACTTCCTCTGATAAGTCGATTCCCCGATTAGATGCCCTTGTTTTAAATAACTCGACTTTGTCATTATCGCTCAAACCTTCCAATTTATACACTTCCATTGCTGTTAAGCGTGACTTTAAATCCGCCAACGAAATAGACATGTCTGCCGGTGGTTGATCACTCAAAATGATTAAGCTTCGCCCTTCACTTTTGAGCTCGTTATACAAATTAAATAAAGCAACTTGCCACGCTTCATCATCGATTACGCTGTGAAGGTTATCTATACACACTAAATCCATAAAGCTCATCCCTTCGATGATTGCCGGCGACAATTCTGGGTTGTCCAATGGAAGATAAGCTGCAGTGAGTGCCTGTTGGTCAGCCTGATGACAAAGTGCCTGTGCAAGATGAGTTTTGCCAGTCTGCTCGCTTCCCCAAATAAATATAAATTGCGGATGCTCACCTTTCATGGTGACTAAGCGATTGACCAATAGCCGGTTTGGTTCGGCAAAGAAATTGTCAAATTTCGCCGAATCATCTAATTGAATATTCAGTGGCAATTGGAGCATGCAGAACTACTTATCTTGGGCTGGATCTTGGCTACTTTTTGGTGAACTATGCTTATCCATCAGCTCAGCCTTATGGTCACTAATTGCTTGTTTAAACTTGCCACCCCACACCCAAACATAATGGATCCCACTCGATACGGTTGTGAAGTAAGTCAACAAAACTAAGGTATCGATATATAAGCCAGGAAGTTGTCGATATCCCAAAGAAATTAAATAACTTGAAACCAACAAGATCTGTACAAAGGTATTAAATTTAGACAAATAACTCGGTTGCATTTCAAATGGACCGAGTCTGTAGTGATAATAATAACCACCCAAAACGATTGAAATATCGCGAGCAAATACCACCGTCAACAAAAGCCAACTAATGACACCGTTGTATGTCAAAATTGCCATCGTCAGAACCAGCAACGCTTTATCAGCTAATGGATCTAAAATTGCGCCGAAGCGACTTACCCAAGAAAAATGTTTCGCTAAAAATCCGTCTAAGGCATCAGATGCACCAGCAACTACGAAGATAATTAACGCCGTTGTATATTCTTCGTGAACTAACAAATAAGATAGTGGAACCAGTAAGATAATTCTGATGATAGTAATTAAGTTTGGCAGAAAACTTAAATTCATTCAGTCCACCGGTAATATAGAACGACATCTTGAATGCCTTCCATTTCCGTTAGCGCTTCGGTATTTTCGTTTTGACTAACTGGGGCAACTACTTCTCCCTCGCCAGTTTGAGCAAGATTAGGAGAAGTTAACTCACTCACTGGAATGTCAAAACCTGAACTTCCTTCAATCATTTGATCGCCATCAGTTGCGACTGGTGGATTAATCGGTTTAGCAAAAGGATCAATTTCTGGTGCAACCTCGACGATCATTTTTCTGCCAAGTTTGATACCATCTTTAACACTTTGAACGTCGCCAAGCAGTGTTGCCGAAAATCGAATGATATTGGCAGAAATCTTGTTCACTTCAATTTTTCGAATAGAAGATAAACCTTGAAGATAGTCTTGGACGCTTTTAAAACTTGCAAAGTTGTTGACTCCCGACACTTGGATAGCTATTTGACGACTCGCGAGGGCTTCCACGACACAGTAGCGTTGACATAATAATTCAGCAACCCGATCGGTTAAGGTTTCAGTGAGCAGCTCGGGCGATTCTACGTCAAACTCTAAAAACTGTTCCTCACCCTGATTAATATAAGATAGTTTTGCTTGCCAAACTTCGCCAATTTTAGCGAGACGACCGGCTACGACCGAATCAGCGCCATAACGGCTACTTGCGTTCACCACGGTATTGTTAAATCGTCCCCACACATCACTGATAGTCACATTCAACTCGTCTTCTAAATCCATTAGTGGAAATATAATCGGGATTCCGCGTCGCTTTGCATCGACTTTCAGCAAACCAGAAATGGGATTCTCTGCATCGTCTTTTAAAATTTGACGATTAAAATTCTCCTCTGCCGCTAACCACATAATGGTCACTGGTCTATTACTCCCCCAGATAGGCATACCGGCTTCTTGAATGAGCTCTTCCACGAGACGTGGTTCAAAGTCGAGTTTTAAGACGTAAGGAAACTCAGTTTCTGGTTCGGGATTTGGAAGGTATTGAAACCGCTGGACGTAAGCCTTAACTTTGCGATAAGCCTGACGGGATTCCTCTGTGGTTAAAATTTGCCGGCTGCCACTCTTTCTAATCAGCACGACCTTAAATCCCTCAAGCATTGCACCCCATTGATTTTTATTGGATTGATCCGCAACTGGGACTTCAACTTGATAAAGCCCTTCAACTTCTACCGCTATAACAGAAGATATCGACGTTGCAACAAACAGCAAACCTATTAAAAATATTCTAGCCAATGGCGTTTCCATAAGATTAATCTTGAATTTCGCTGCCAATGATAATCGAACTGGCGCTTGGAACCAAGTTGTAGTGAATGTGGTTAAAAAAACATCAAACCCAGAAATGTCTGAGACACGCTTACTGACATCGTCGAACGCGCAGTGAGTCGCCTATTTATCCTGTCAAACCTGACAATCAATTATGAATTGTCTCTTACAACTGCCCGCTAGGATTGACTTCATAGGCTTTCACTCATGCCCGGTTATTCTGAATTAATCCAACGGATCTTGAGTGTTTTCCCGCTAACCCAGATAAACGAGCTCATAACTCGTCTCAACTTACTGGTACTTTCTTAATTTCAGACAAAAGCTGACCTTTTCAGTTCAGTTATTCTACCGCTTGCATGTCCGTCGACAAAAATAACTTTCCGTTTTTATCGACCACAATGGCTGATACGCCATCGAGAGAATTAATCAATGCCATACCATCCTTAACCCCCATAACAAAAACGCTGGTGGATAGCGCGTCAGCGGTTATTGAGTCGTTGGCAAGAATTGTTGCGCTGCGGATTTCGCGCGCGCTGTCGCCAGTCTGCGGATCGATGATGTGATGGTAGCGCACACCATTTTCCTCAAAAAAACGCTCGTAGTCCCCTGAGGTGGACAGTGCGACATCTTCTAAAGGCAGATTAGTCAACAATTTACTTTCATCTCGCGGA
The DNA here is from genome assembly GCF_007004765.1 of Aliikangiella marina. GTDB lineage: Bacteria > Pseudomonadota > Gammaproteobacteria > Enterobacterales > Kangiellaceae > Aliikangiella > Aliikangiella marina. The sequence continues at coordinate 851,939 of NZ_VIKR01000001.1, read as the reverse complement.
TGTCTGATACCGATGTACCACAAGCGGTCATTTTTTCGACCGATTAGCCGGCTATCTCCGCCCGCATTGACATAAGCGTTTTTAATTCCGGCTTGTTGCAAAATTTTTATGCAATTATCAACAGCGAGTCCTTTTGCAATGCCGCCTAAGTCTATTTTGACCCGTTTATCCAAAAACTCAACGCTTTTATCTTGCGGTGTCAGTTTAATCTTTTTGTAGTTGATGGCATCTTTGAGCTGTTCGATTTGCCGCTCACTCGGCTTTTGATTGTTACGATAATCGTAGAGAAAACCAACGCTGGAGTAACTAATATCGAAAGAACCTTGGGTCATTGCCGATATTCGATTAGACAAAGCCAGGATCTGATACATCTCATTGGATATTTTTAAAGGCCCCTTGGCTGCTTCACGATTGATCAGGCTGAGCTCACTGGTTGCTTTGTAAGGGCTCATCTGTTGATCGATCCGATTCATCTCAGCAACGACTGCTTGAATTAATGCCTTAGCTTGTTCGGGATCGTTAGACTCTAGCTCAACTCGTGCTGCGGTTCCCATAACATTGAAGTCATGTGAGTGCCATTGCGCTTGCACGCAATTCATAAATGGCAAACAGACAAACCACATTAGAGTGAAAATCACTTTTTTCATACCAGAGAAAACCAATTTACTGAAAAGTCGAAGGGTTATAATAAAAATACGCGAGTTCTATGTCCATAAAACTCGCGCATTTGCAGAAGTTGTAGTGAGATTTTATTACGCTTAACTCGGGAAGAAGTTAATCAAATAGGTTCCTTCCCAAACCGCCACATCTAACGCACCGAAATTAATTCGCTTGATTCGAGCAATAAGACGTTTCTCAAGTGCAGGATTATTTAATTCAGTTGAATCAATTGAGCACTGAGTTACCTTGCCGCTTGGATCGATAGTTAATCTGAAATTAACACGTCCTTGAAGACTTGGATCTTTACGAAGCGCTCTCTGATAAAGAGTAAAAATGGCACCTTTGTGACTTTCAAATGCGAGATTGATGTTTTCAGAACTTCGCTTAAGCGAACCACTTTTGGTAACTCGTTTGGTATTTTCGAGCGCATCATCAATTTCACTTTCAACATTGGTCGTATTTTGACCCGCTAGCGAGCCCGTACCGCTAGAGCGGCTCGCTGTAGCTACTTGAATACCACCACTACCAGAAGTGGCCTTCTTAGTGATCAACGAGCGCGTGACGGTTTGCGCTTGACCCGCATCATTCGAGAGGCTTTGGTTTTTGCGCAGGTCCTGCATATCATCAGGGTCTCTTAAATCGGCTAAAGCATCGAATACTGCAATATGTTTTTTAGCGACTTCTTTCGCCGTCTCTTTTTTCGGCTCTGGCTTTGGCTCAGGCTCTTTTGGTTTTTCTTCCTCAGCTTTTTCCGGTTCAGGCTCAGGTTCCGGCTCTTCTTCTATCACTTCAGGAGGTGGAGGTGGCTTAACTTCTCGTTTTTGCTCAAGCACCATTTTGACTAACCGCGGCGGAATACTGGTTGCGCGATTCCGATCAGGCTTTTCGACCTCAAGAAACGGAATAATAATGCTGAGTATCAAACTCGCAACCAACAAGGCTACGAGGATTCGATAATACCGAGAGGTTTCTTCCTGATCCTTTTCCCAAGGCAGTATTGGGTTAACAACAGATCTTAATAAATAACTCGCCATATGCTCGTTTACCCTGCCCCGTCTTCATTCTTGTTACCGCGCTTCATAACGGCCATCGAAATGTTGGTGTAGTTGGCTTCACTCAACGTCGCCAAAATCTTGCGTAATAACTTGTAGGGAATTTGTTTGTCTCCCATAACGGTTACATCAAGACCTTCCTCTTCAGATACCTGCTGCCAGCTATTGCGGGCTTGTATTGCCATTTCTTGGAGCAATTCAGGAATCACATTTTCCTCAGAAGCTAAAACACGATTCACATTTGCAATGACTCGTCCTTGAACCAATATTTGATCATTGTTCACTAGCACGATGACCGTTTCTTTTGGTAATTGTTGCGCCGTAGACTCCGGTAATTTTACCGCTTTACTACTCGGTAACTGCTGAACATTGGATGAATTAACCAATAAAAAGAAAACTAGGATAGTAAAGATATCCATCAGCGATACCAGATTTAATCCACCGGTACCAAATCGCTTATGGTGTCTTTCCATCCTGACAGAGCGATACGACTTTTTCATTATTGATTCGCTCCAGGACTATTGGTTGCTTGATTATCTTCAGGCGGCGCATCACCCATCGAAATATTTGGGAAAAGTTCACCTTGAATTACATTACCTTGTTCGTCGAGTTCCCGTTCTTCACGTTCGATTAGACGAACTGCATCCATCGTTTGAATTAAGGTGTCGTATTCAGTTTCCATTTCCATTAGTAACGTCACGCCGGTATCGGTGTTGAACTCTGGGTGCGCTTTCACCTGCTGCAGAAACGCATTCAATTCTTTGTAATCGTAACCTTCTTCATTATTTGGGATTCGCTTGAGTAAGCCTGAATTACGCTCCAAAACATCAAATTTATCTTTTCTGATGACAACTTCGAGCGCTTTGGGTGGATCTTCTTCTGCCGGTAACGCATCACTTGTGCCCGTCGGCAAGTTCAAATTAAGAATTGATACTTGCGAAAAAACAGCAGTAATCAGTAGAAACGGAACAAGAACCACCATCAAATTCATGAACGCGGTGATATTTAATTCCGCATTCATTTCTTTGGTTCTTTTCGATTTTCGTCGCAACATTAAGACACCTGTATGAGCTAGTTAAACAAATGAGTGTTTAAGGCTTACGCTTAAACTTTCTTTGTTGTTGCTCTAGCCGCAGCTTCTGCTGGACGCGCATCGCGAATGAGATTCACAAATTTAACTGAAGCCATCTCTATGCTATCGACAATCTCAGTCGTTTTAGTTTGTAAAAAGGTAAATGCTAACAGCAGTGGAATTGCCGCCATTAGGCCAAAAGCGGTTGTATTCATCGCAATCGAAATACTGGCAGAAAGAATATTCGCTTTTTCTGCTGGATCAACATTCGCAACCGCTGTAAATGCCTTGATCAAACCAAGGATTGTTCCCAAAAGACCTAGTAGCGTTGCGATATTAGCAAAGGTTGCCAGGTAAGGCGTACGCTTTTCCAAACGAGGAAGGATTTCCATCAAACCTTCTTCCATCGCCATCTCTAGGTCATCGTGCCGACGACCTTTACCCACTTTGGATAAACCATATGCCAAGATACGGCCAACCGCAGATTTAGAGTTAGTGGCAATTTCCATCGCTTGGCGGAAATTACCTTGGTTTAAAATCGGTAAAAGGCGCTTCCACGCAGATTGGTTTTTCGCCTTCATCATGTTTAGGTAAATTAACCTTTCGATTGCGATTGCTACACCAAAGATAAATACAAACAAAATGGGGTACATGAATGCCCCGCCATCCTGAAAAAAGCTCACTATCGTGGCGTACATGCCAGGATCCGCTTGTTCCGATGCAGTGTTTAGCAGTTGATTAGCGTTGGCAGCTTGTTCTTGAGCCATGTTAGTCCCCTAAAGGCAGTTAATTAATAATAAAATTACGTAAAAAAACAAAAATAACAGATATCTGTTAACAAACAAGTATAGACATTATTTTATGATAAAAAAGTGGCAATGGTTCACATTTGCTATGGTTGGCCTTGCGTTGCTTTTTTATTCTTATTATCCAGCGATTTAGCACTCGTCAATTGGTAATAAAAGTTCACTTGCTTTGTAAAAACCTCGGGATCAACCGGCTCATAAATTTCGTCGACGAGTCTCGATATCTCGGGCGGCGAAACCTGGCCAGAGTTGGGTTTCCAAGGGATGATATAAAGTACATTGGGCAAATCTTTAGTGCCGGATACGTTCATTCCGAGTACGGTTTCTTCGATTTCTTGGGCTTTTACGGTGTTAACCGACAAGCCAAGCGTCAGCATCCCAGCTAAACCTGTTAAACCTATTAGTGTTTTAGCATACTTCATAACCGTTCACCTTTCCGACTATTCACCTGTTGACCAATCAACTACCGCTCAATCACCTGCCGATCATTCACTGATTGATCACTCACCATTTAACCACACAGCACTAGCAATTTACCCACTTAAATTAGTTGCCTTGCGGGATCCGCCGCTTCAAATCGATCACCCATCCACTGACCTTCTTATCCTCAGACTGGATTAACTCTAAGTAATACTGATAATGCTTTAAAGCCAACGCTAAATCATATTGATAAATATCAGCCAAAATCCCCAAATTTAGATGGGTTTGAGCGTGTCTTGGATAGGCTTCTAGCGATGCAAGGTAAGCGGTTTTAGCTTCCTCAAATTTACCCATCTCTCTAAGTATCACGCCTTTCAAGTTTTGCGCATAATAATTCTTTGGATTGACAAATACACTACTTTCAACCGCTTCAAGGGCTTTTTCATATTGTTTTTCTTGTAAGTAGATTCGTGCAATTCGATAACTCGGTCCTGACTCTTGCGGAAACGCTTGTTGCGTTTGCTTTAGCTTGTTTATAGCGCCTTCAATATTCTTGGCAGCGAACAAGCTTTTCGCTTCATCGTAGGCTTTGATTAACTCTAATGGTAAATCGACTTTCATCGGATCTTCGACCATTGGAAGTGAGCTGACGGTTTGTCCAGGCTGCCCCCCATCTTGCGCGACGGCTGTTGGATCAGTTTGCTCTTGGTCGGCTTCAATAGGTTCAGGTAGTGACTGTTTATCGACACTGGCACACCCCACCGTGATCAAAGTCCCTATCACGAGCAAATTAAGTTTAAGAGTTTTATTAAGCTTAGGAAGCGTCATAGGATCAGAAAACCACTTCATCGAAAGCCTCCAACATTTCTGATTTGTCGTATTGCGCAGGCTTCAATCTTCTAAGGGAATCTATGCTTGAGCGAACAGAGTCGTCATAAATATTATCTGCGGTGCGCTGCGCATTAATCTCATAGAAGCTAATGGCTTTGTCCTCAAAAGGTAGTGCTTGATCTTCGAGTAAGAAGCCATATTCCTCCAACTCGTCCTCACTTAAACCTTTCGGTCTTTGAGAGTTCATTAAGTCGTCTGACAAAATCTGATAAATTTCACCGACTTTATGAGTACTCGCGGTAGTGTATTTAGCCACCTCATACTTGGCCACTGCATTAAATGCATCTAAGGCTTTTTTCATTGCAGCTCGTTTCTTCTTTAAACTTGAGGCTAGCGGCAGCTTTAATTTGATACGTTTAAATTGATAGTAAAGCGGCTCGCTGAGAATAAACTTTGATTCAGCGGCCATATATGCAGTCCTAGCGTTATTTTCAGTTTTGTTGGTATCGTAAAACTGAATGATTTTTTGACGCCAAAAATTAGCCTTGGTGACATCTTCTTGCTCAATGTACAAATTGACCAACTTATAACGTCCTTCTTGCGACAATAGATAAGGCGCAGGATAGGTCCACACGTAATTTTTATAACTGGCAATCGCTTGCGTTTTGTTACCCGCTTTTTCGTATAGTTCAGCGACTCGCCAAATCCCCTCTCGCTTTAACTCTGGATCGGCTTGGGCATCAGAGAGATTCTGGTACTCGGCAGCTGCCTTATTCCAGTTTTCTTGCTTTTCGTAAATTAATGCCAACCGTTCCGGTATCGTCTTGGTTAATGGATTTTTAGGATGGGAACGACGGAAAGATTCAAATAGATTAGCAGCATCCGACCACTTTTCTGTTTGTAGCAAGATGACGGCAGCATCAAAATGCGCGTTAACAGCAACCGTTGAATTAGGCTCTAATGCTTTTACTTTTAAAAACAAGCTCACGGCTAATTCATTATTATTTTCCGTTTTAGCTTTCTCAGCGAGTTTGTAAACTGACTCTACCCGTCGCTGTCTAAAGTCTTTACGCTGTTGACTGGTTAGGTTTACATTTTTAAGCAAGTCGGTAATAGCGACTTCCGCTTCGGCATAACGCTTAAGATCGAAAAGACCATTCGCAATAATAATCCGTGCCCGGTCAGCTTGTTTTTTGGTCGGCACAGCAGGCAGAACTAATAACTGGTTACTCGCATCAATCGCACCTTGAACATTATTAATGGTTAGCTGTTGTTCTGCGACACGCGATAAAATTTCTGGTGCTTTGGCATCACTTGGGAAGGTTTCACTAAACTTTAAACCACTTTGGATTGAAGGCAATAATTTTTCTAGCTGAGTTGCCGAAGCTGGGTACTCGAGACCTTGATAAGATAAAAGTGCTTTGTATCCCGCATCTCTTGCATATTTACTCATCGGGTTTTTATACGCAACATGCTCAAATTCTTTTGCAGCATCGCCTAGAGCTCCCCCGTCAAATAATGCTTCTGCGAGTGCATAACGATACTCAGAATCGATGCTCGGGTCATCAAATGTCGCAAGAATCTCCCGATACCATTTAGCAGCGACTAAATAATCAGCTGACTTTTTAGATTTCTGTGCTTTTGCATGATAAAACTTCGAAATATCGTTTAAATGTAAGCGCAACGGTTTTTTCAAATCATCAATTACTTTACCCGAGTACTTTTGCCAAAAGGCACTGTTGCGGCCATAGTTAACAACAAAAGACTCTTTAGCGGGTAATATCAGACTTGGAAAGCCACCTTTTCGATAAACATCAATCATCCGAGTGTGAAAATCTGGTGCAGCTAAATTAACGGGATTGCGATCGATAAACCCTTTAAATGTGTCGGCAGCGTCTTGGAATCTTTCCTGCTCAATGTAAAGCTCGGCGAGTGCTAAATAAATTTGATCTTCAAAAGGCTGCCTACCGAAAGTCTCAAAGTATTTTTGTATTGAAAGAGCGCCTTCTTCATTATAAAAAGATAAACTAATTACGCGACGCGTATCGAGAATTAAATCCTCGAGCAATTTATTGGTTGTTTCACCACCTGCTTTTTGCGCAAGCAATCTCTCATACAATTTGAAAAAATCTTGCTCGGCTTCTAAGAATAAACTTTGTTTAAAGAAAGACCAGCCTCGCTTGTAGAGCGCTTTGTCATAGAATTCAGTATTGGTTCCTTTGCTAATAACCTCTGCATAGGCATTTTGCGCAACTCGATATTCTCGACGCGCAAAATACGCTTCACCTCGTCTGAATTGGCTTTCAATGTAGGAAAGTGATTCATCATGTCTTACCGCAATTTGATCCAGAATAGCTAATGAAGATTCTGGATCACTATTCATCGAATGTGCCCTAGCTAATTGATACTTAACTTCGTCACCGGCTTTGTATTCAGGAAACTCTGTTAACAATGTTTGATAAAGCGCAATTGCCTTACCAAATGAAGCTTCATTAACGGCCTTACTGAAGCTAGCTTGTTGTTCGTCAGAAACCCCAATTTTTGTTTCCGCCAGGCGCATTGTTAGATCAGCCAGTCGGTGTAGCGCTTCTTTACGAATTTCGGGATTACCTCGAGTAAGTAATCGTTCATAACTCGCGATAACAATTTCTGGGTCAATCGACTCAATAGTCGAGGTCTCGACTTCAACCGTTTTTTGATCTACAAAACTTACTCTTGGTTCTTGATCTTCCGGTTTCAATTCATCAAATGGGATTATACTCTTTAGGCTTGCACATGAACTCAAAATCACCACAAGTGAAAGCGCCAAGAATCCGCGCCCTGTCATCGACGCCGTTTTCAACGGTTTTATAGACTGAATTAAACGACTATTCATTTAATCCAGCTCCGGTATTTTGATTGCTTTTTCATGAAGTCGTGCGATAGATAAGTCTGATTGCAATAAGTATTGATTTAATGCAGCTTTGCGTTGTAATAAGACATTAACAATCTGCGATTTTAAATCAGTCGCTTGAGCGTCAATTTGTTCTTTGATTTTTTCACGTAAACCGACGAGTTGACCAGTGGCACCATCCACTTGTTCTTGATATCCCATAAAGCGTGTTTGCGCTTTTTGTCTTGCATTAGCTAAAGAAATTTTTCTCGCTTCCATCTCTGAAAGTACCCGGCGAATATCTCGAGCAATTTTTTCTAGTTGCCAGATTTTGGCTACTTTGCCTTCTTCCATTTGCCACTGCAAAATTCCTCTTGCTCGCTTAGCCATGACCACTTGGCCTGGCGATAGCATATCCTCAGGGATCCGCTCTAGCTTCTCGAACAACCCGCTGATTCGCTTATGTAATTTTAATTGTTCTTTGGTGGCTATGAGATGCATCTTTTCATTATTTTTTAATGCTTTGATGTCTTCGTCGAACACTGCTAACTGAGACTGGAACTTTTCAAAAGCGCCTTCAGCGAGGTATTGATCAATCACAGGAATACGTTCAGCAAAACGCAATTCGTTAGTGGTTAAGATATCGCTAAAAGTAGGCAGCGCCTCTTCCCAACGGTCTAAAATCTGGGCGAGTTTTCCGAGCTTTTGGTAACTTCTAAATCCTTCATTAAACTGATGCTGCGATACAAGTTCATATAAGTAATAATCGTACTTATCACCGAACAGTTTGGAGTCTTGAATTCCGCTTTCGTCTGCGATAGATGCAAATTGATTTGTCACAATGTTGTTAACGAACCGCTCCAGCAAGTCTCCCTCCTGGATCTGCGTCATCAAGTCATCGATCAATTCAATTTGATTTTGAAAGACATTTGATGCATCGACATATTTTTCTAGCGACAACTGCATCGAATTGAGCCTTTGATAAGCAAAAGGAACCGCTAAATAGGCTTCTTGAACTGCAACATCGCGAATATCTCCTTTTGCTAATTCAGTCCAATGTGATAAAGCTCGATTGTAGTTTCCATCTTCGCCATAACTCCATCCGACACCCAACATGGCTTTGTTAGCTTGAGGCGATTCAAGTCGAACTTTAAATAAGTATTCGCGCGCCTTTTCAAACTCTTTTTGCGACAAATGATAATAGCCTAGCGCTACATGGGCTTTATCTTGCAAACTTTTTACGACTTTATCTTCAGTAAATTCAGGGTGAATTGTCGTCAATAATGGCGCTGCTTGTTGAACCTTTTGTTCTCTTAACCAGAGAATTCCTAAGTTGTATTGGCTTATCGCTGAGAGCTTTGAGTCAGTTGATATTTGTTGCAGCCAAGCACGCGCTTGCTCTTTTTTATCAGCATAAATAGCAATGTTACTCAACATGATTAAAGCATCGTCTTTTAAATCTGAGTCGAGAGCGTTTAATATTCTACTTAATCTAAACTCAGCCTTAGCAAAATCGCTTTGTCGATAGTGGAGCTTACCTAAATAGAATTCAATTCTTGAAAGCAGCCCAGATTGCAACTCTTCTTCAGTCAGCAAATCATTAAAAATTTCCTGAGCGTGAGACAACATCCCCAAATCCAAGTATATAACGCCAGAAAGTAACCGAGCGCTTTGACTATGGTTGGGTAACAAATCTCTTTTTTGGGCTACTAAGATACCATTTAAGGCATCGATTGTTTCACCACGATAGTAGTCGAACAGAATACCACCATATGCGAGATCTTCTAATTTAACTGGTTTCTTGAGATCTTCTTTTGCTTGCTCTGCCCGCTCTTTCGCTTCTTCAATTTCTTCTTCTGAAAGCGCTACAGTTTGCTCATTGTTGTCCGCCGGTGCTTCTATTTCGGCAGGCTTATCTTGATCGGTTTGCTGAACGTCTTGAACAGATACGGATTGTTCTGCAGCATGAGTTGCATCGGATGACAAGGCTAAAACCAAACCAAGACATCCGATGGTGAATGCTTTCTGCAATCTAGAAAGTGTAAAGCCGAGCGAACTCATCTGCAAAAACTACCACTCTACGATATTAAGGCGGGGTTGCTGTTTAGTGGTATCGTCCCTTAGTTGAATTTCGAGCGCTTTAGCCTCACTCCCTTTCTCAAACTCAAACGCAATTGCTCGTCGATATTGACGCTTGTACGGACCTTCGCCCATGACAATTGCAACAACTTCATGCTTGCCAGTACTCAAATTCCCTAAATAAAGCTTTTGTATCGCACCACGATAAAGTGCGTCGACATCGTTTTTCGTGTAAAGGTAATGAGTAACATCCTTATCGTCTATTTTGAGTTTGATATTATCCAGCGCGAAAAAATAGCCAATATCAACTGACAGATAGACAGCCACTTGAGTCGAAGCCGGAAACAACAAGTCTTCTTCAAGGATAAACAGGTCGCGATTGACGCTGAGCACATCTTTCTTGAGAGCTTCCAGCTTCGAAGCGGTCGTTTGCTCCTCTTCAGCCGCTAGCCCTGTCAAACTAAACATTACAGCAATGCAGGCAAAAAATGTCTTAAACATCCTTTTGGATTCAACCCAGTAATTACGCATAGTATGTCTACTTTTTTCCGTTCTTAATTCTTGCTTCGTTCATTATGGAGCTTATTTCTTATTGTTTAATTTTTCAGCTCGTTATTCTATTCGATTTTTGTAAAGCCCTTATCTTACACCCACTTCGAGCTTTTGGCTCTAACACTTTGTATTAATAGCCAATTTTAGCAAATGATACCAGTGAGATTCTTACAAACGGTCGAAATTTAAGATAGTGATAAACGCTACAGTACTAACTTAGATTATTTAATAACGAGAATCAATAATCCGTTGATGCTATTAGATTTTATCTCAGACCAATATAAAAAAATGAGGACTGGTCCCTATTTTGCCAGCCGCTGGCTGAAACGGGTTGAGAATTCCTATTTAATTTTTATTTTTTGTGCGCCCTATCGCTTTTAAGATAGTTTCTGCCGATTGCTTACCAATTAACTTTTCGACGACTTCCCCTTGCGGATTAATCAGATAGTTGGTCGGTAATTGAGCAGGCAAACCAAAGGGTAGAATAGGTACCGGGTCACTCGCCATAACAGGATACTTAATCTTCCACTTGTTGATAATCGCTGTAATTTGCTGATTCTCTAACGGATCGAAACTAACACCGATCACTTGTATCGGCTGATCAGCTGAGGTCCCATGAATTTTATTTAACTCTGGAACTTCTTCTAAGCAAGGGGCACACCATTCTGCCCAAAAATTGACCACAACCCAACTCCCTTGATAGTCATCAAGTGAGCGCTTTTCGCCGTTCATTAACATAAATTCACCATTTTGGCTGCATCCTGCGAGAAATAACGCGTTCATAAATAGAATTAAGGTGAATTTGTATGCTATAGTTTTACGTATCTGGGTAAAATTTTTTTGTTTATCGCTTTGATTTACAATCATTTTTGTTAGAAAAGCCCGAATTCGCTATAAAACGGCGATTGTAACATTACTAAGGTTGATTCTCTCAAGGAATATAGGGAACTTATCTTAAAACACCAGGATGCCTAACTAGGCTGTCAACAAACTGCTCGAATTATCCACTTTCGGATGCAAACGAGCACAGGTTGAGTGCAAAGATAAGTACTTGAAAGAGGAAGCAGAATTGAGCCAAGTTTAAAACGATAAAAATTATAATTAAAAATAGGAAGATCTTAGGAGAGTAGTAAATTTAATCATGGATAGTCTTAGATTAACCATCCCCTCTCAACAGGAAGGTCAACACATTCTAGTTGAGACGGATAAGAGCAAGTTATCGGAATGGCTTCGATCATTGCCTCTGGCAGATATGTCGAAGACATTGCCTGAAATCACTCGTGCGATATCAAGTCTCAATCGAACTGAAATGAATTACAAACATCGAGCAGAACTTACTGAGCTGTTCGATGCCAGCTATCGCCTAATCCACGATAGCTACCGCCCTAAAATCGTTGCCAATGTCGTCAGCAACAAAAGCAACAGTGCCGAAAAAGAGATTCTCGAAAAGCTCCACAACTTGACACGAGAAATGGCCTTCGCTCATAAAATCATTGTCAATGATTGCCTCGGAAAGCGTCAGTTTTGGGGAAAAAATAAGCACAAAGTCAAGGCAACGGCTTTTGCGATTTTCTACCTCGGCATCATGCTGATCGAGCAGTACGAAATTTATACACCGGTGCCCATCTACTTATGGCGAGAGATCAATGCCCTCTTCGCAAACGCCGGCAAAGAAGAATCCGAGAAAGCGGTGGTCGAAGTGGGTGAATCCCATTGCTTGCCTTCTATCGAGCAGAATTACATACGTAACTGCTTGATAGCCCTCGCCGATCCTTATCACCTTGATAAAGGTGAGCATTGGCAGCTCTTTTATTATCTTCAAAATTGGGGACATCTGGCCAGTATTTCTGAAGATCCAGACGAATTCCGTAAAGAACAATGCTTTATCATTGATGTTACCAGCGAAAACAAACCCAGTTTTGTTACCAGCGAGCTCGATGATCCCGAAGATCCGAAAATTCGCTTATTGTTGACCTTTGACCTGCTCCGTCAGATCAAGTTTGACCTCGAAAGTTTCACCGAAAACAACAAATTACCGGCCAAGTCTTTTCACCGGTCGATTCGCTTTTCTACAGCCAAGTACCTCTGGGAGCATTTGACGAGACACTGGAGCCACCGCGTTGAGCGGTCTACTCGGCGTTATCCGATCGTCACTCGCGTCGATGTAGTCTGGGGTATTGACGATATTAGTCGAGTACTCGGTAGAGCTGAACAAAACGGACGAAAGCCGCTTACCTATGATGAAATCAAGGCACTGACGGAAATCAAGCAGCAGGATCATTTAACCTGGGATGCCATCAACGTTTCTGCCGGTGGAATAGGACTGTGTTCGAGACGCTACATGATTCCGCACATTAGGCTCGGCGATATTGCTTTAATCCGCGAATACATGGACGGCAAACCAGCCCCTCATTGGCGGCTCGCGGTTTGTCGCTGGCACACCGGTGATAAACATAACGGGACTATGCTCGGCCTTAAATATATTGAAGGCCGTTATCATCCCGTTCGGTTAATCTTGTACCAAGGTAAAAACGAGAAAGGTGGTCAACCAGGCATCGTCGTCACAGACGCGATTGTCGAGGGCAGCAATTCCGCCACTATAATCACATCTCGCGGTTCACACAAAGATAATCGGGTTTACGCGATGCTAGGCATGGATAAACCCGTCGAGGTGAGACCTAGACTGAAAGTCGAAGTGACACCTTGTATCGAACGCTTCTTCTACCAAACTTATGAATTACGAGATGAGTTAGCAGAAGAAGTTCAAGAGGAAGTGTCAGACGTTATCCCGTGGACAGCGATCCCACACGAAAAGGGAAACTTGACGGACGAGTTTGAAATTGACGAATTTGAAAAACCCTCCTCGCTTGATGATGTTAGATTACCAGGCGACCATTAAGCGTTCGCTTAAGGTTGTCTGCAAAATTTAATAGGCTATTTTTGGTTTCAGCGGGCAGTTGAGAGTTTTCGATATCCGCTTTTTCCGGAACCAGCCTTCCCGCCACTTCATAAAGATCCTGCATTGAAACTTCGTCAGCCGCTTTCAATAAGCAATAGGACTGCTGCTGTGTTTTAGTCACTAAACCAAATTGGACTAACTTCTCTATCCAGTCAAAGTTAATAGCGCGTTTACCTTCGGCAGACAATCGATCTAATGCCATTTCATCGAGAGACTCTCCCCGCGACTGAAAATTAGCGAGAATCAATAATAAGTTAATCACTTCTATCAGCGGATGTTCTCTGTGAACATCGCTGGTCATTTCGAATGCATCAAAAGCATGACAGATTTCAGCCCCTAATAGAACAATCGCCCAACTTAGATAAATCCAAATTAAAAACAAGGGGATTGACGCCAGCGCGCCGAAAATAAACTGGTAAGTCGAAAAGCTAGCGACAAAAACACCAAAACACCATTTCGCCACTTCGAAAAAACCCGCGGTTAGGATTCCCGCACCAAAAGCATGGGAAAACGGTATTTTTCTATTGGGTATTACATAAAACATCACTGAAAATGCTAAACATGCCATTAAAAAAGGTAACCAAAGGGTCATCCACTGCCCATAATCAGTAACCACGTTTGAAATAACCGGAAGGGATTTCACATAAGAAGTAATGAGCAGACTCGAACCAAGTAAAATTGGCCCCAAAGTCAGCACTGCCCAGTAAACTAAAATTGTTCTTACGAAAGATTTATTGGTTTGAACATGCCAAATTTTATTAAAGCTACTATCAATGGTGCGCATCAATAATAATGCGGTAACAAAAAGCATTAGGGTGCCAACGCCGGATAGTCCTTTTGCTTTACCAACAAATTCATTTAAGTAGGTTTGTACCGTTTCCCCCGTGCTCGGCACGAAATATTCGAAAATGATTGATTGCAACTGCTGGCCGAGTTCCTGAAAGCTTGGAATAAAAGCCAATAGCGCGAAGACAACTGCCGTCAACGGAACCAAAGCAAGTAAGCTTGTGACCGTTAGTTCGGCAGCAATTGAAGAACAACCATTCTGTCCGTATCGCTTAAATACGAAAGAAATAAAAGTAAGAAGGTATTTAATCCTTTCTTCCAACACGACTTAGTCCTAAAATAACCGGTTTTATTATTGTGCTAATCATTCACATACTACCCAACACGCTTTACGATAACAAATCAGTCAATAATTTAAGGTGACCTGACCATGGCAAGCTTTACCATTTATCATAACCCACGCTGTTCAAAATCTCGTCAAACGCTTGAGATTCTCAATGACAAAGGAGTTGATGTAGAAATCGTCGAGTACTTAAAAACACCACCAAGCAAAACTAAATTGAAGTCAATTTTAAAAGCGCTAGATATGCAACCACAAGATCTCATGCGCAAAAAAGAAGCTGAGTATAAAGAGGCAGGTTTAGATGATACAACGTTAACTAAGGAGCAACAGGTTGAGAAGATGGTCGCCTTTCCTAAAGTCATCGAGAGGCCTATTGTTGTATCCGGCGATAAAGCGGTCATCGGTCGTCCGCCTGAAAACGTGCTGGACTTAATCTAGACTCTCTTGGCCAATTTAAATCATTAGAATCGTGGGAAAATTGTTATGCCTAAAGTGTTAGTTCTTTACTATTCACAAAGTGGTCATACTCAGAAACTGGCTAAGCTAATCGCTCGTGGCATTGAAGAGCAAGGCTGTGAAGCTGTCATCAGAACTGTTCCGGGGGTGTCTCCAAAAAACGAAGCGGTCGATTCAGCGATTCCTGAATCCGGTGATTTATACGCAACAAAACTTGATCTTATCGAATGCGATGGACTCGTCGTAGGTAGCCCAACTCGATTCGGTAACATGGCCGCTGCGTTGAAATACTTTATCGATGGCACCAGCGAAATCTGGATGGGCGGCAAATTAGCCGACAAGCCCGTGAGTTTTTTCACATCCACAAGTAGTCTACATGGCGGTCAGGAATCTACCTTATTATCGATGATGAATCCTTTTTTGCATCATGGCATGCTTGTTTGCGGGTTACCTTATAGCGAGACTGAGTTAATCCATACCGAGTCCGGCGGCACACCTTATGGAGTGAGTCACTGGTCCGGGAAAGATAACGACAAATCGATTAGTGACAGCGAAAAGGCTTTAGCGATAGCTCAAGGCAAACGCATCGCAAAATTTACCCAATTACTCGCCTAAGTTGGATCAGCCAATGAACAATCCGTCTTCAACATCCGCTTCCTCAACATCCGCTCCTTCAATACCGGCACCCTCACCGGCCATGATGTTAGCCCATCGATTAACTTTAGCGGGCTACTTTGGACTCGTAGTTCTGATTCCGGTGTGGAATCTTTGGTGGTATCCCTCTGAAGTATTTTCCAACGAGGTGTTAACAGTATTTTGGCTTATTCCGTTGATATTCCCGCTCAAAGGTTTACTCCAAGGGAAAGCCTACACACATGCTTGGTCGGGATTCATTGCGGTGATTTACATATGCCATGCATTGACGTCTTTAGTCACTAACCTTAATGAGTTATTCGCTATCTTGCTTGAGTTGTTTTTCGCCACTTTATTTCTTTTTGCGGGAATGTATTTTGCAAAATGGCGAGGAGAGCAACTCGGATTAGAGTTACCCAAACTCAATAAAGAACGCGACTAATAATAAAATCGCCTAGCTTTGATAAGCACGATATCGAAGCCAATGATCGCAAATCACAAGTGCGGTCATCGCGTCAACAATAGGTACCGCTCTTGGCAGAACGCAAGGATCGTGACGGCCTCTCCCATGGTACTCGATGGGATTGCCTTCTAGATCGACAGTTTGTTGGTTTTGCATTAAAGTAGCGACAGGTTTAAAGGCCACTTTAAAATCCAGGTCCATGCCATTTGATATTCCGCCTTGAACGCCACCCGAATAATTCGTGTGAGTTTTCACTTCCCCCGCTTCGTTTTTATAAAAAATATCATTGTGCTCACTGCCATGCATTTTGGTTCCTTCGAATCCTGAACCTATTTCAAATCCTTTACTTGCATTTATCGACATCATTGCTTTAGCCAGGTCGGCCTCTAGTTTGTCAAACAGCGGTTCGCCCAATCCGAGAGGCATATTTCTCACTACGCATCGTACAACACCGCCGATTGTATCCCCCTGCTTACGAACCTCTAGAATCTTTTCTTCCATTTGATTGACTACATTACTATCAGGACAACGCACTGGGTTTGATTCGACCAGCGCTGTGGTCACTTTGTCAGGTGACATTGTCGACTGAATGTCTCCTACAGCTTCCACCCACGAAACAATTTCTATTTTTTGCGACGCCAATAATTTGCTGGCAATTGCACCTGCGGCAACATTAGCGGCAGTAGTTCGAGCAGAACTCCGTCCGCCACCGGCGACATCTCGAATTCCATATTTTTTCTGATAAGTGAAATCGGCATGACTGGGTCGAAACAGTTTGGCAAATTCAGAATAGTCTTTTGAGCGGGGATTATTATTTTCAATCATAAGACTAATCGCAGTCCCCGTCGTTTTGCCGTCGACAACGCCAGATAATATTCTTACTTTGTCACCTTCTTTACGTTGCGTAACCAACTGACTCTGTCCGGGGCGTCTTCTATCCAAAAATGGCTGAATATCATCCTCAGAAAGAGACAGACCTGATGGGCATCCTTCGACGACACATCCTAAAGCGGGTCCGTGTGACTCGCCCCAGTTAGTGACCTTAAATAATTTACCGATACTGTCGCCTGACATATTACTTGCTCTTATTTTATTAGCAGATGTTTAATTAACGCATCTAATCATTATTACTTTCTTTGACTTGGTCTGATTTATTATCCTCACTAGACCTTGTCAACCTCGCCTGACTCAACAACTTAGAACTTTCATCCAAAAATTGCTCAGCATACTTACCAAACCAATGTCTTGTTGTTGCAAACTCGCGCTTAAATCGCTTTTTATCATTTGTTTCAACCAGAGACAAGAGTCGTGTATAGCGCTCTATGTAACGTTTCATCATGCCAACATTTTGTGGGTTGGCAAATATAATCTCTGTATACAGGTCCGAACTCTGTGCAAACAACCGACCAACCATAGCAAGCTCAAGTCGATAAATTGGCGAACTCATGGACAACACTTGCTCTATATCAACAGACTCTTCCGCTAAATGACAACCATAAACAACCGTAGAGAAATGCCTGAGGACTTGCACAAAAGCCATTGTTTGATCATGCTCTGCTGCAGTCACTTTCACCAACTTTGCGCCATATGAGTTCAGCAGCTCGATAAGCCACGAGGAATGTGCTGCCATTCTCGCCTGGCAAACAACGACGGTTTGTCCAGAGATGCTTTCAACTCCCGGCCCGAACATGGGATGCAGGCCCACTACAGGTCCGGGATGAACTTTTAGCATAGTTTCAACCGGTATAGTTTTGATACTGGTGATATCTGCCAGAACACAATCAGCGGAAAGCATAGTCAGTCGATTTATTATCGACTCAGTGACATGGATCGGAACAGCCACTAACACAAGGTTAGCGCTTTTTAGAATCTGCTCAGCATCTGCCCAATCTTGTTTTTCGAGACTTGTTACATCACAACCAGACTCGTTAAAAAGCCGGCAAAAAAATTGTCCGAGTTGTCCTTCACCGCCAATAACCACCACTTTTTGAATCTGCTCTGATGCACTAGGTGATATTTTGTTTGTGGTACCGCTAGACAATTCTAGTTCCGCTTTGCGGGCTAGCACTTTTTGTTGTAGCTTTTCGAGATCAGCCAATGAAAGCTGATCTAGGCAAATATCTTCAGCGCTCACGACTTAACCCAGACTCTTGGTCTGCGGGAAAGTCGATATTCCTATATCCGCTAAATAATCCCAGTATTTCGGAAACGACTTAGCCACAACTTGGCTATCTAAAATACAAATATCCGGCGTTTTAATCCCCAACAACGCCATACTCATTGCCATACGATGATCATCATGCGTCTCAATATTGGCGCCGTGAGGTATTCCGCCTTCAATTTTCAGATAATCCTTACCAGATTCGACCTTAATACCGGTTTTACGGAGTTCATTGGCTGTGTCTTCTATACGATTCGATTCTTTGAAAGCCAAGTGTTCAATGTTTGTAATTGTCGTTATACCCTGGGCAAAACAAGCAACAACCGCTAGGGTTTGCACGGCATCAGGCATTCCTCCCATATCTATCGAGATAGCCTGGAGCCTCTCTGGACCTTCGACCAATAAATCGTCACCTTGAAACGTGATCTTACAGCCCATCTTTTCTAGCACTTGATAAAATCCTGCTTCTCCCTGCAATGAGTTCTTATCAAAGTTTTTCAGAAGAATTTCTCCACCGGAGATCGCAGCCGCTCCCATAAAATAACTAGAAGAAACTGGATCAGGAGAAATCATAAAGTCTATTCCTTGATATTTTTGCCCTGGGGGCACGTAAAAGCCTTGCTCGTCCTCTTCTACATTAACGCTCATTTTTTTCATCAACTGGATAGTCATGTCTACATAAGCGCGAGAAACAACACTACCCGTAAGGTTTATTCGCAAGCCATCATCTAGCAGCGGTGCAATAATTAATAAAGCACTTAAATATTGACTACTTCGACTCGCATCAAGTCGGCACTCATTACCTTTAACCGGTCCGATAATCTTTGCCGGTAAGCAACCATTGGGCGTATCAATTTCCACCGAAAGACTTCGTAGCGCATCAAACAATTCAATCATCGGCCGAGTCGCCATTTTAGCCGAGCACTCGATGTTGACAGGTACCTTTTCTAAGGCCGCAATCGCAGCAACAAAACGAGAAAAAGTGCCACTATGTGCGGTATAAATATCTATAGGTTTCATCGCAGTCACTTGTCGAGGGTTAATTTTTAGCGCATTACCGTCAGTTTGTATTTGATAGCCGAGTTGCGACAAACCTGCGGCTGCGGTCTGAATATCGTCGTTATTAACCACATTTTTTATGTGAGAAGTCGTTGATGCTAGCGCGCACAGTGGTAGCAATCGATTCGCAATATATTTACTGCCGGGTAGCGTGACTGTCGCTTTGACCGGACCACAGGGTTTTATCGAAAGATTCAAGCTTTTGAGTTCTTGTCGGTTGCTGATTGACGCATTTAACCGTGATCAGTAGTAAATGTAAAATGTCTTTTGGGCTTATGCTTTTATTTTATGAGACAAGAATATCGATCCACCGATCAGTCGAATAAATTGTTCGATTACCAAGGCAGTTTAAAATGACAATCTTGCCAATCTAAAAGCATGTGAATTAATAGTCCGATAGCGATTAGTCGCGTCTTTTTAGGAATGAGCAATAAAACATACCCGCCTATGGCCCAATAGGTATGTAATGGGTGAAAATTGATGCTGCATCTTTGTGGATCATAGATTGGGTCGGCTAACAAATGATCAATGTCAACTAACATAGTGGCACATAAAATTAGCCACACTTTCAACCACCGCTTAGGGAAAGCGATCTTGGCGATCAACCATGGAATAATAAAGTGGAGTGCAATATGAATCATGTTCGTGATAATACCAGCTTTGTTTGATTCGTTAACCGACTAACAAAATTATAAATGAGAAATTTGCCAACTCGAGTGTTTCCAGTACAATAACTGCTGTCTTTAGCCACTATCCCAGTGATGGGCTTTTTACCAATATTATCCGCTCGGCATCTATTTTAAGTTTGAGCGTTGACCCAATAGTGTCTAGTTAAACACCTCGAATAAAGTAATATGCAGCCGATAACGCTTCCGTACCTCTCGAACTCAAAAAAACTCGACGCTCTCAGTCAAATGATGGCAGAACCCTGGGCGGTAATGCTTGATAGCGCTGGTGAAAATTTAACCTACAATCGATATGATATTTTCTCCTTTGCGCCAACAATTAAACTAAGCTTTAAAGCGGGCAACGTCGAGCTCGCTGAGTTGCAACTCGGTGACAACACGCAAGATAAATTCCAATATCAAACCACTCATATCGTCGAAAATCCGATTGAATTGATGCGCGAACTCTTAAAGCGGTACAAAGGCGCATCAAAGCAAAACAAGAGCGCTCCAGATGGTTTCGCCCTGCCCTTTTATGGTGGTTGGATGGGTTATATTAGCTATGATTATGGCCGCTATTTAGAGACCCTACCTGAGCTCACGGAAGATGATATTAATCTACCTGAGCTTCAATTTGGCTTGTATCAATGGGCACTCATTACCGACCACCAAGATAAAACATCAAGGATTTATCATTTTGGATTGGCGCAAGCTCACTGGAGCAAAGTCAGCAATATGCTCAACCAATCAATCATTGCAAACCTCAGCAAGTTCGACAAAAAGGAAAAATCAACAACTACGGCCCATGTAAATACTAAAGACTTTAAGTTACGTGAGCCTTTCATGAGTAATACGACAAAAACGGAGTATCAAAACGCTTTTGCCAAAATACAAAACTACATTCAAGCCGGGGACTGCTATCAAGTTAACTATGCTCAGCGCTTTCAAGCGAAATTTAGTGGTGATATTCAACAAGCTTATCGACATCTGTCATTGCATAACAAGGCGCCGTTTTCCGCTTTTTTAAACTTTGACGATTATCAAATTCTCAGTTTATCCCCGGAACGATTTATTGAAAGTCACCAAAACAACGTCATAACTCAACCAATCAAAGGCACTCGCCCTAGAAGTAATGACCCCTCTATTGACCGGCAACTTGGCGAGGATTTAATTAACAGTGATAAAGATTGCGCTGAAAACTTAATGATTGTCGATTTGTTGCGCAATGATTTAAGTAAAACTGCGGCAAAAGGCAGCGTAAAAGTCAGCGAATTATTCGGTCATTATCGGTTTGAGTCTGTCCACCATTTGATTTCGACCATTGAATCAAAACTAGATAGTCAGTTTGATAATTGCGACTTGCTGGCAACAACCCTTCCCGGAGGCTCCATCACCGGCGCGCCGAAAATACGAGCAATGGAAATTATTGAAGAACTCGAAAAAGTACGCCGTAATATCTATTGCGGCATCATTGGATATATCGATTTTAATGATAATATGGACACCAATATCTGCATTCGAACTCTCGTTGCGAAAGACAATACCCTTTATTGTTGGGCTGGTGGAGGCCTTGTTGCAGACTCAGAGGTAGACACTGAGTACCAAGAAACATTCGATAAGTTAGCCAAGATATTGCCTGTGTTAACCCAAATGAGTAACGCGACCGAAAACTACAATGATTGATTTGCTCCGTGACAGTATTATTCCACTCGATGAGCCCGCCAAACGACGGCCAGACTTACGTTGTGCCGCGGTTTTGATGCCGATCGTCGATGACCCTGTAAGCGGCTGGCAAGTCATTCTAACTAGGAGAGCCGAACACCTTAAACACCATCCGGGTCAAATCAGCTTTCCTGGCGGAGGTTTTGAAGCCAACGACAAAAGCTTAGCCGTGACCGCGGTAAGAGAAACCCATGAGGAAATTGGCATCGGTGACGAACATATCGAACTGATTGGTCGCCTTCCTCAACAAGAAACGATTTCACAGTATTTCGTGACGCCCTTCGTTGGCCTGGTCGATCAAGGTTACCAACTGAGTATTGATCAAAATGAAGTGGCAGAAGTGTTTAAGGTTCCTCTCGCATTTGTCACTGATCAGACCAATCAAATCAAAAAAACTGCTACCTTCAACGGCAAGCCTGTCGATTACTATGTGATTCAGTACGAGCAATACACTATTTGGGGTGCAACAGCGCGGATATTAGTCAACTTGACTCGCAGAATGCAAAATCGATAACGCACAACTGTTAACGCATAATATTTAACGCATAATATTTAACGCATAAACTAACAGAAAATGTCATTTAATTTTACCCAATTAAAGTTAAATGAATCAATCAACAAATATTCATTAATAACATTTAGCGACACTAAACGAGGTACACCTTGGCTGTTTCAGTATTTGATTTATTTACCGTAGGGATTGGTCCCAGCAGTTCTCACACCGTCGGTCCAATGAGGGCAGCAAGACAATTTGTTTTAAAAGCGCTCAACCAAGAAAAGCCAGTGGCGAGAGTTGTATCTGAACTTTACGGCTCGCTCGGCCACACCGGCAAAGGACATGGAAGCGATGTCGCAGTGCTACTAGGGCTGGAAGGAGAAAAGCCTGATGTTATCGATACAGATTCAATACCAAATCGCTTAAACACAATTCGACAAAATGGTGAAATCAATTTAAACCAAAGCAGTAAAATAGCCTATTCTGATAAGACTGATTTAATCTTCCATCGCAAAAAAACACTCCCCGGCCACGCCAACGGTATGAAGTTTACCGCTTACGATAATGACAACCGGGTGCTACTTGAAAAAACTTACTATTCCGTCGGCGGTGGATTTATTATTAGTGGCGACACCGATCCACAACCAATAAAAGATGCTCACTTGAAACTGCCATATGATTTTCAGTCAGGCGCCGAGCTATTACAAATCGCTAAGGAAACCGGCAAAAGTATCAGCAGTATCATGTTCGAAAACGAGAAGGTTTGGCGAAGTGAGCAGGAAATACTCGATGGCCTTGATCATATATGGGCGACCATGGATGCATGTATCGAAAAAGGCATAAAAACGGAGGGAATTTTGCCTGGCGGATACAAAGTTAAACGACGTGCCGTTTCTTTACATCGCAAACTCTCTTCACGCGGAGACAGTTTAGACCCGCTGGCAGCAATGGACTGGGTTAACTTATATGCACTATCAGTTAATGAAGAAAATGCTGCCGGTGGTAGAGTCGTCACTGCACCCACAAATGGTGCTGCCGGTATAATTCCCGCGGTCATTAAATATTATCAACATTTCTATAAACCTCAAGGCACAGAAACAATCAGGCGTTTTCTACTCGCGTCAGCCGCTATAGGCGTATTGTACAAACTGAATGCTTCGATCTCTGGCGCTGAGGTCGGCTGCCAAGGCGAGGTTGGCGTTGCCTGTTCAATGGCTGCCGGTGGCTTAACCGAAGCGCTAGGAGGCTCTGCTAACCAAGTCGAATGTGCCGCAGAAATTGGTATGGAGCATAACTTGGGACTAACCTGCGATCCCGTTGGTGGACTTGTACAGGTCCCCTGTATCGAGCGAAATGCAATGGGCGCAGTCAAGGCGATAAACGCATCTCGATTAGCGATGCAAGGTGATGGCGACCAAAAAGTCTCACTCGATAAAGTTATCAAAACAATGCGCGAAACCGGTGCTGACATGAAAACCAAATACAAAGAAACGGCGCGTGGTGGGCTAGCGGTTAATATTATTGAGTGCTGATTTAATTGCGTACTGGCTCGTTTGAGTCCTGAATTAAATATCGACTGTGATCCGACAGCCATTGACCGTGGGTATTGTTTTTATGCGTGAGAATCATTTATGGACGAGACAAGTTTCTCGGTGAGCGCAGCAGAACTGCTGATAAACTTTACCCACTGTATGTTTTTTGGGCAACTTTACCCAGGCACTTGAGTATTTAATCACTTTTGTTATCGCTATTCAAAAACCGGCAACCGAATTAGAAACCCCTGCCCCTCTTGCCAAGAAAGTTCACCATTCATTTGTTTGATAAAACCTGACGAGACAGCGATGCCAACATCTTTTGTGCCGAGTAGATGCCGACTCGAGTAAAATGGTTCAAAGAGTCGTTTTTGCTGTTGAGCGGTGAAGCTGAGATCTGTGACGCCGATTCGAAGGTTAACTTCGGTTTCTTCTGAATTAATATTCGCTCGCAAAACAATTGAAGATGTTGGCGATAGTTGACGAATAAAGTCGACTATCATTGAAATGCTACGTATAAACCACTCAGGATCAGTGTGTACTAAATGCATATCTATTTGCGGGTCCACCCGCTTTTCAAGGACTACCGTATTGACGACGCGTTCAATGATCTCTCTGACTTCAATGTCATTAAAATGAACTTGCAATCGACTAATTGAAGCGAGCAGTTGGCTCCCAAAATCTACCGCCTCTTTTGAAGATGCTAACGATAAGTCTAATTTGTCGATTACAGACTGATCATCACAATCGAGCTTGATCAGTTCATTGAATCCCATCGCACCTGAAAGGTAATTATTATATGAATGAACAATTAGACCAAGAATATCATCGGTTAAATCTTGGTTAGCCATATCAAAGCGCCCTAGTTTGTGATTCTTATCATTATTAGTGGTTGATAAATCTCGATTAGTATTAGCCTACATTAAGCAATAAAAAAGCGGGAGTTGCAACTCCCGCTTTAGAGTGAAAATTAGCGTTTGGGTTTTATTTGATAACAACAACATCAGCTTGGATGGTGTGCAATACATCTTCTGCAGTATTTCCTAAGAGACGACCGCGCAAGCTTGTGCGAGTCTTATTACCCAACACAACGACATCCGCTTTTATTTTCTCACTAATCCGACAAATTTCTTTTGCCGGACGTCCTGACAGAAGATGAAGCTTATCTCGATTAAGGCCTGCTTCGTCAACTAGTTTACGAATCACCGGATCCAAGTTCGCGCGCATCTTGCTTTCATAGGCTGCGGGATCAATCAAATCTAAATCAGCCAATGCTTTAGGTATTGCGATAGAGTAGCAAGCATGCATTTCGCTATTGGTCGCTTTGGCGAGCTTTATTGCCTGTCTCAAGATATCTTCGTTGAGCGTCAACGAGCGCTGACTATCAGAACCTAAATCGAGCGCAGCCAAAATAACACCGCCCTCTCGCCAAGGTTGATTGCCAACAATCATCACCGGCTCAGGACAATGACGCATCAATTGCCAATCAGACGGTGTGTACATGAATGTTTCAGAGCGATGACCTGACTTATAAACCATATCGAAAGAACGTTGGTCACATCGTGCAATCACCCAGCGCTCAAATGATTTTTCCCACACTACATCGGTATGAATTTTGACATCACCCGCATCTATAGTGCTCAAAAAATCCTCAATTTCTTTTTGTTTGTTATCGATATAGCTATGATGGACTTTACGCTTTTCTTCATGCGTCAGTATATCTGAGCTATCCACACCAGGTGCATGAACAAAACCGACAAATTCAATCGCTGCGCCGGTATTCTTTGCAACTTCTAAAGCATGATGAAACGCCGGTTGCTGAGTTCCATCTCGATCAGCAATGACTAATAGTTCTCTCATGTATCTCTCCAAGAGTATTTTATGAAAACTTAAACTGGCACGAATTTTATCAGTTATTCATTGGCTAAACCATTACCGATTAAAGACAAGCATTCCTAAAATAGTGAACCCGCTCACTAATCAATAAATCAATCAGACTTCCTAGTATTCAGCTAACCGCTCTAACAATAATTAGGCGTTAAAAATTGATTTAGGTTATACTTTTTCAATCCAATTTTTAAATCACGACAACACCGTTGTCTCAACGTTCTGCATTATTTTGAGGTTGTATGTCTTCACAGACTCAGTCAAAAACATTACTACTCGTTAATACTAATCAAGAACGGTTAGCGACGATTAGTCGACTCTTAGCAGAAAATACAAAGTTCGAAGTTGTTACCGCTAACTCAGCAGCTGATGCCATCAAAATTATGCGAGTTAGCGTTATTCATTTTGTTGTCAGCAATATAAAAATGGGAAGTTTCGATGGTTGGCGCTTAGCCCGCTTGGTTAGATCGGGCGTATTCAAGTGTTCAGCTGATACGCCATTTGTTATTGTTGCGAATACTTGGTGTGAGCATATCGCCAACACTACCGCTCGAGAGTTTGGTGTTAACCGCCTACTCTCATTCGAAGAACATACAAAACTGCTTCAAATCATCAATGAGGATCAGCTAGAGCCAATTGAAGATCGCGAAAAGCTTCAACTACTTGCAATAGAAGACAATCCCGAAACCAGTAACCTTGTTAGTCGTATATTAAGTTCTCGATTTGAAATTCACCACGCAAAAGATGGCGAAGAAGGGTTAAAGATATGGCGAGATCTCAAGCCAGCACTTGTTTTGCTCGATGTGATGCTACCCGGTTTATCGGGAAAAGATGTGCTGCGCCAAATCATGGCCGAGTGCCCTTCTCAGTCAGTCGTAATCATGACAGCTAACCACACTATGGAACTCGCAGAAGAACTCATGCTTGGCGGCGCAGCTGATTTTGTCACCAAACCCTTTCGAGCAGAACAGTTACGACGCGCTTGCGAAACAGCCGCTCGACGCGAAGACTATCTTATTTCAAACCAACAATTCGCAGCAAAAGTTGACTCTTTAAATAAGAGCAGGCAAAACTACCAGCAAATTTTCGAAGCTCACCAACAACTACTCGATCAGCTCGGCAGCGTTGTTATTGAGCTTGACGCGGATGGCAACATAACTTTTTTAAATCAAGCTTGGACTCGACTAACTGGATTTTCGATCGAGCATTGCCTTAACCAGCCACTATCTAATTACATCGAATCACATTCCCCGTCCGACCGCCATTTTTCCCAGCAAATCTCTGATTTACTTAGCGCCAGTGGTCGCAATAGTTTTGAGTTTCAACTAAAAAATAACCGCTCGAAAACCCTTTGGGTCGAAGCAAAGATTAAAGACTGCCAATCAGAGAATGACACGCATAAGTCCTTCTCAGGTACGATAGATGACATTACCGATCGCAAAAAAGCCCAGCAAGATCTCGAATACTTAGCCATGCATGACAGTCTGACCGGTTTGTTTAACCGCCATTACTTTGAAGCAGAATTAAATCAATTCGCAGCGACCGCATCGAGAGGAAATGGCCCGCATTGTTTACTGTATGCCGACCTTGATCATTTTAAAGTCATTAACGATACGCTGGGTCATCAACAAGGCGATGCAGTTTTACGCGATATTTCCGTGCTCGTCAAAGAGCGTTTGCGCGACTCCGATATATTCTCCCGGATTGGCGGTGACGAGTTTGCTATTCTTCTACCGAACACAAAATCTCAAGAAGCAATTATTATCGCTGAAGCGCTATGTAAACTTTTGGATAACTATCAGTTCAAATTAAAAGATAAATTCTTTCGGTTAAATTGTTCCATCGGGATAGCCGAGATCGATGGCGATGAACAAAATTCAGAAGAATATATGAAACAAGCCGACATCGCTCTTTACGCCGCCAAAAAGCAAGGCCGTAATATGGCCCATTTGTATACCGCAGATGATGCTCAAAGTATTGAATTAAAAACGAGTATGGAATGGACCCAAAAAATTCATCAAGCCGTAGCGAATGACAACTTAGCGCTATACCTTCAGCCTGTCGTTAATATACAGTCTCGTCAGACGGCCTACTATGAAGCGTTAGTCAGATTAAAAATCGACGGACAAATTATCCTTCCGGGCGAATTTATTCCAGCACTAGAACGCGAAGGCTACATGAGCTTCCTCGATATGCAAGTGATTAAGAATGCCATCAAATACTTAAAGACTTATCCGGAACTCCCAAAACTGTCCGTTAATTTGTCCGCACAAGGTTTCAGCGACGAACGTCTTGTTCCTGCGATTAAGGAGCAAATCGAAACCTATCAAGTAGAACCAAGCCGGATTATTTTTGAATTAACCGAAAGTGCCAGTTTGTCCAATATTGCAGCGACTAAAAAAATTGTTTCGAATATCGCTGAATTAGGCTGCGATTTCTCTATCGACGACTTTGGAACAGGCTTCAGCACATTCAGCTATCTCAAACAGCTCCCCGCACAATCAGTAAAAATTGACGGCTCTTTTGTCATTGACCTAGTATCAAATCCTGTCGACAACGCACTGGTTAAGGCTATTTACGAAGTCGCCACCGCTCTTGATAAAGAAACGGTTGCAGAATTTGTCGAAAATGAAGCAACCCTCAATATCTTAGAGTCTATCGGTGTAACCTACGCTCAAGGCTACCATTTGGGAAAACCCGCCCCCATTGATGATTACTTTTCAAACTAAAAAATGTAAGTAATATTACCTTTTTAATTGAGATTTATCTCAAAACTCTATACCCTCTGTTTATTTTTTACTCAATCAGTGCAACTGAGATTTATAGTCTATACTGTTTTGAGCTTGAGATTACCAGTGAGTTTAACTAAGAGGTATGGTATGAAATTAGCGCATCTAGCCAACGACGCGAAACAAGAACGACAAGAACCCGAACGCGAACAAGCCCCATTAACAGTTTACACTCAATCAACAAAAGACAATGCCGACTTAATAATCGAATACTTGAAAGCTTTAGGTATTGAATATGTCTTCGGCGTTCCAGGTGGTGCAATTGAACCGCTATTTAATGCGCTTGCTCGAAATGAACAAAGCGGCGGCCCAAAACTGGTGGTTGCCCGTCATGAATGTGGCGCTGCATTCATGGCCGAAGGCTACGCAAGAGAAACCGGAAAATTAGGCGTTGTCTGTGCAACAACGGGGCCCGGCGCAACCAACTTGTTAACTGGCGTTGCATCGGCTTACGCCGACAGCGTGCCGATGTTAGTCATAACTGCACAAACGCCGCTGCCGAAATTTGGTCGCAATGCGTTACAAGAGTCTTCTTGCACAGCAATAGATACTGTCGCGATTTTTCGGCAGTGCACTCGCTACAATACGCTCGTGTCGCATTCAGAACAACTTGATACTAAGTTAGTTGGCGCAATCATGACCGCCAACCGAACGCCGGCAGGCCCTGCTCACATTAGCATTCCGTCAGATATTTTAAGACAACCCGCCGTGGTTAAAGAAAAAGTCAAAGTCGAACGACTGAATCAAGTAATGACACTGACCGATAACAGTGCGGTTGAACAGCTCACTGATATGCTTTCCAATTCATGGCGTGTAGCTTTATTCATTGGCAAGGGCTGCGGCGCGGCGAGCGAGCAAATTATCGAGTTTGCAGAACTGACTCGCGCCCCAATCATGACTGGACCTGCTGGCAAACGTTGGGTAAATGGATTCCACCCTCTCTACCGCGGAGTTTATGGCTTTGCTGGTCATGAAAGCGCGCAAGAAACGATGAATGATGAAACAATCGATTTAATTTTAGCCGTGGGTACACCAATGACTGAATTAGGTACCGGCGGATGGCACGCTTCTTTGCTCAGTGACAGGCTGGTGCATATCGATTCGACACTTGAACATTTTTCACGTTCCCCAATGGCAAGACTCCACGTCTGCGGTGATATAAAATCCATTTTCGAACAGCTAAACAAAAATATACGCTTAGGTATGAAATGGGGCCGAAGTTGGGCGGCGGTCGATCCCGTAAAACAAAATTATTTAGAGCACGCGAAACCCAGTAAAAATCATGGTTATCAAATCCGACTCCAAGAGCCGGAAAAATGTTTATCGCTCGAAGTCCCTTTAAAGCCGCAACGAGTCGCCACCGAGTTTGCCCGCCGAATTCCTTCCGCTTTTAGGATACATTTAGATGCCGGAAACGCATGGGCATGGTTCACTCACTATTTTCACCGGGCAAGCTCTAGAGGTTATTACCACATTGCAATGGGTTTTGGTTCGATGGGTTGGGCCGTGGGAGCGGCTATCGGCAATACTTTAGCCAGTAAGAAACCTTCGGTGTGTATTACTGGCGACGGCAGCTATTTAATGGCTGGACAAGAAATTACCGTCGCATTGCAACACCAGCTGCCTGTCATTTATGTCGTCTTAAATGATAGTGAGTTAGGCATGGTAAAGCACGGCCAAAAGCTTGGCTCAGCGGAAGAAATCGGATTTGAATTGCCACAAATTGACTACGCTAAAATGGCAGAAGCTATGGGGATTGAAGGGATCACTGTCCGTACCCCGCAAGAATTGGATGAAATCGATTGGATAAGACTTGGCAATAAATCAGCGCCAACCATGATCAATTTAATTATCGACCCCAATGAAACGCCACCGATGGGTCAACGTGTCAAAGGCCTCGCCAACGAAGGCTCAGCAACACCGGGTGGCTAACAATGAGTAACAAACACACCATCGAATCAGCGATTTGGTACGAAGAGTCATCACATAATGAGTTTCAACCTGACGCTTGCTTTTGTCATGGGTACGATGTCGCCAACGAGTTAATCCCCAACGCCTCTTGGTTTGACTATTTGTATTTGCTCATATCCGGTAATCGCCCTAGTGAAAGCCAGTCGCGATTGTTGGAAAAGCTCGCGGTTTTACTGGCTAATCCAGGAATACGAGACTTAAGCGTTCAAGCCGCGATGAACGCCGGTGTAGGAAATGCTCCAGAAGCATCGGTATTAGTCGCTGCACTTGCCGGTGGATCTGGACAATACCTTGGCGCAAAAGAAATAGCCTACTGCATGAGCTATTTCGACAAATTAGAATTGAAACCATTTTGCGAGCGCGTCGAAAATTCCAGCAAAGACTCGGATATTTGGCCTGATTTAGACCACCTACCGGGGTTTGACGAATATTCAACTCAGCCATCTAAATTTGTTAGTCAATGTCTCGTGAGACTCGCGGCTTATTCAGACGGTTCTTGTTTAAAATGGCTGGTGCAAAACCGTCTACAAATCGAACAGTATTTTGGTCAACCAATTGCTCTATCTACCGTAATTGCAGCCGTATTTCGAGACTTGGCTCTCTCTGGAGAACAAGCTCAATATCTTTTTCTTATTTTACGTTTGCCCGGTGCCGCGGCTCACGCAATGGAACAAAAAAATCTCGGCTGGCAAAAGTTTCCGTTTTTCGCTGATACGGTTAAATACGAAGGTGAGTCTGAACCACTCGAGTTGCCTGATGTTGACGCTTTGATTGAAGGGTACGTTAATGACTGAACAACAATTATCCGCTTATCGACAGTCTTACCCGACGCATGCCGGTATCGCTGAATTAAGTCGTGGTTCAATTTTTCGTGGTAAAAACCTACACGAGTTTATCAAAAACAAAACTTGGTTTGAGCTCAATTTATTTGGCATTACTGGACGACAGTTTTCAAGTAATGAAATTAAAGTACTCAACTACATTTGGTCGAGTACCAGTTATGCCGACATCCGAATCTGGCCAAATAGAGTTGCAGCTATCGCTGCCGCAGCACGAACAACGCCAATTTTAGCGATGGTTGGGGGGATTAGTACCTGCGACGCAGAGCTATTTGTTGCGAGACCACTCGTTACTTGTTTAAAAATGCTAAAAGCTATCGGCGACAAGGTAGACAACGGGGCAGATTACCAAGATTTAATCGACGAAAAGCTTAACAAAAAACAGACTATCTATGGTTATGGAAGACCAATTACATCCATTGATGAAAGAGTCCCCCATTTCGTGAATTTTCTGAATGAACAGCAACACCCCGTCGGTGCAAATTTCAAGCTTGCATTTAAAATCGAAGCCTATCTCAAGCAAAAGAAAAATATCAGAATGAACATCGCAGCCTTGTATTCTGCTGTATGTTTAGATCTTGGATTTAATGAAGTTGAAATGAATTTATTTGTCACGACTCTCGTCTATGCCGGAATGCCGCCGTGCTATTTAGATACACTTCAAAAACCACCAGGCGCCTTTTTGCCCACAAAATGCAGCGATATTGGGTATACAGGCCCGAGCAAAAGAGCCTGGAATAAGCAAAGTTGACAGGCTAAAAGCTAACCCTCAAAAAGCTAACGTTCAAAAATTTCCCCCTTTAAAAGTTAACCCGCTAAAAGGTAGTACTCATCGACAAATAGGCACTACTCCCCGCTTGTGGCAAATCGCCCGGGAGATTAATTTGTCCGAAAGTAGTGGTATTCGAGCTAGGCTCTCGCACATCGTCATCCAAAACATTTTTAAGCGCTAACTTAAGCGAAGTTTTTCCATCGGCAAATCGATAAGTAGCAGCTATATTTAGTGTGGTATAACCGTCCAACTTTTCTCGAGTATCTCCAGGTACTCGCTCGCGCTCGCCGATGACCGAAAGCTGGCTCGACATTACCCAAGCGTCATTGATCGGCCAATCACCTTGAACATAAAATTGAATGGATGGATACTCTCCCACATCGTCATTCACTAAATCGTCTTTAGCGTCAACAAAGGCTGAATTCGCGGTAAGTTTAAATCCATTTTCAAACTTATAAGCCAGTGACGCTTCAAACCCGGTTCCGCTTCTTTCACCCAAATTTTGAGCTGTCGCCGTAATACCATTTAAGTCGGGCACGAAAGTTATAAAATCGCTGATTTCATAGACAAAGAAGTTGAAGTCAAAGTCAGCTTGTTCAGAAAAGTTATAATTAAATGCGAGTTCAAGCGTTTCAATCGTTTCTGGCTCAAGTTCTGGATTACCCAGAGAGATCGGGTTGTTAACGACTGTCGTTTCTGCGAATGCAGGAGCTCTGAATGCCTTTCCATAAAGCAGTTTTGAAGTAAGCTTTAAACTCGTCGACCAAACTAAAGCGAGTCTGGGGTTAAATGTGGAGCCAAAATCGGAATAGTCATCATAGCGCGCCCCCGCGGTTAATTCCCAGCCCGGCGACAGTAAGCTGATAAGCTGTATATAAGCATAACGATTTTCACGATAGGCTTCTGGGATAAATATTTCGGGTGTATCAGACACGTCTTCAATTCCACCAGGACGGGGTGATAAGTCTGGATTAAAGTTTTTTTGTTCAGTGACTTCAAATAAATTTTGACGAGAGTAGCCAGTGCCAAACATTAATTCGCTAGATTCGAAACCATCGTATCGAACACTGAGTTCGACTTGCGTTGTCTCCTCTTCCCATTGTGGGTTACCGATAAAGCCGTCTGGAAACGCACCTAAAAAAGCACCAGGTGGAAAGAGCAATAAATTCGCTTCAATCTCCTGTGTCGATACATAGGAACTTGCGTGTGCCTTAAAGTAAAGATCATCGGCTATGTTTATTTCATTAAGCGACACTTTTACCGTTCTTTTTTCACTGCCAAGTTTTCCACGAGGGTCGAGTACTTCAGTCGCTCCTTGACCGGTACCAACATTGCTTCGATGTTGCAGACCGAAACCCAACGATACTAGGTCGTTTGACAGCGAAACCCATAGATCGGTGCTTTCAAAACCCGTTGAAAAATAACCGGGAGCTAGAGATGCTGGTGGCACATTAAATCCAGCCGCAACCGAGTCTACAATGGTCTGAGCATCCGCTTCAACGAAGCCATCGTAGCCTTCACTTTCTAAATACTCAAAGTTAGTGACTAAACGCCAATCGCTAATTTTTGCTCCCCAGTTCGCCCATAGATTATAGGTATCAAAGCTCCCGAGCATACCGCCTATTTCGTTATTAAATTGGTCCAGATCGCGTTTGGTAATTACGTTTATTACGCCGGAGAAAGCATCAGCCCCGTATAGCGCCGACCCTGGACCGCGTATTACTTCGATCCGCTCAATTGCATGAACGGGAAACTCTCCCCAAACCGTATGATTATCGCCCCTGACAACACTTTTTTGAGAAACACCATCAATCATCAAAAGCGCTTGAGGGTTGAACGTTGAAGTAATCCCGCGAAACCAAAACTCGGGAGTAAGTTGCTGCCCGCTCCTCGAAACATGAACACCCGGTATAGTCTCAAGCACTTCTCCCAAATTTCTTGCGCCGATTGCCCGAATATCCGAAGCGGTGATTACTGATGCGACTGCTGGTGCTTTTTTAATCGACTTTTTAGTGCCGGTCGCGATACTAACAAAGTCCTCGTCACCATAAAAATCCTCTAAATTTTCTTCGATATCAGTATCTTCACTATCTGCTGCGATAGTTGTAACGCTAGATAGTAGAAAAACCAAAAAGCTTGTCTGACACAGAGCTCTCACAGAAAACATTCAAATCACCATGCGCGAATTAATTGAAATAATTAATAATACTAATTTATAACTCTAGTAAACCTTGCCGGCTTTGCAAGCAGACTTCAATTTACCTCTTTAACATCGAGTGGAATGGAGACTTCAAACTTAGATCCCACACCAACCTGGCTGACGACGTTCACTTCGCCGCCCATCAGTTCACAAAAGCTTTTAGTTATCGCCATACCTAGCCCGGTTCCTTCATATTTTCGAGTTTGGCTGCCATCCACTTGAGTAAACGGCTCAAATATGTAGGCCAACTGTGATTGTGGAATACCAACTCCCGTATCGGAAACCGAAAACTCAAACCGTTTACCGTCACTTCTTAAACTAAAAACTATCTCTCCATTTTTAGTAAACTTGCTCGCATTACTTAATAAATTAAGAAAGATTTGCTTTATCTTTAAACCATCTACAAATAATCTATCCGCGAGTTGATCCTTCTCAACAATAATAGTGTTTTTGTTGCCTTTAGCCATCGGTAAGATAGTTTCCATTGTTTCATCGACAAGTCGATACATATCGACTTCTTGAACATAAAGATCCATCTTGCCCGATTCAATTTTAGACATATCCAAAATATTGTTAATTAACTCCAACAAGCTCGCAGCACTGCGCATCGATTTTGACAAGTCACTTGCTAAATCATCCATACACTCGAGTTCAAGCTCTTCTCTGACTAGGTCCGTATAGCCAATAATCGATTGAATGGGCGTTCTTAACTCATGGGACATGTTGGCCAAAAATTCAGATTTAAGACGGTTCGCGGTCAACGCCGTATCCCGAGCAATTTTAAGTTCTTGGGTGCGTACTTCAACCTCCGACTCTAAGGTATTTTGATAACTTTTTAGCTCAAGGTTCTGAGCCTTAAGCTTGAGCATTAACTCATTGTAGACTTGAGCCATTCTCTTTACTTCAAGGGCACCAAAAACTTTCGCTTGATTATGCATACCAGAATCCCGTGCAGATTTCATCGTTTCCGATAACAGCGTTAAAGGCTTGGTGAGCCGATTGATAATAAACCGCATTAGAAAAGCCGAGAGCAAGCCTGCGATGCCGCCAATTAAAATATTATTCACAAAAATCGATTGTTGAATCTGCGCCAATTCATTTTTATTATATTCAACGAGAACAAAACCAAGAAATTGTCGCTCTAGCTGCTCCTGATCCGGCTCTACCGTATCTGAATCAAACTCATCATCAATAAAATAGACTGGCGCGCTAAAAAACCAATAAGACTCACTTTCAATTGCAAGTTGCACAGAGGTTGGCGCGACCAGACTTTGAACTATCGATTGAATTCGCCCCATCTGAGCAGAGGTTGCAAGCAAGCCGCCGCTTTCAGTAACAAAAGTCACACTGTCCACCGAATTGAACGCAAGTGCATTGAGTGTAGCCTCTTCCGCATTCGCTTCACTTCCCGTCAAAAGCGCGAGCACAGCTTGATCAGCAAGGTTTTCAGTCAACTGTTTCGCCAGTGCAATAGTTGATGATTTAATTTGTTCACTGGTTTGCCAAGCGGTAACTATCGATGCGGAGACGGTCACAAATACCACACTCACCACGAAGTAACTAATAAGTTGGCTTCGCAAAGTTGCTGACTGTCTGGAATTAAACCTCACCTTATCTATCCTAGCTTTTACTCAGGAAACACTAACTTGAAGGATTGTTGCTGTTCGGAAGAGTACTTCAGTCCTAGGTGAGCGGCGGTCCGCAAATTCACGGCTAACTGCAAATCTTTCAACGCGGAAAATTTTTGTGATTTGGGAGTGTTGGCCAACTCGTTAACCATGCCTGCCAGACGTTGGCCGAGTTTAAAATTATTCGGATAAGTCGAAAATAACGCCCCCCGCTTTGCATGCGAAGGTTTACTTGAAAACACGACGACTTCGTTTGACCAAGCTTTTTCTAAAATGATGGGTAGAGTCACTTTGTCATGAGAGGAGACTCGGTCGACCGGCAACCAAATGGCATCGTTTTTTGAAATATTCGAATCAAACAAGTTGGTATAAAAAGCAATGGCATCTGCAGTATTAGCGACCATTTTAGCGTTAAAATTTAGATTTCTTTCATTGGCCGCAATTTGCGCAAGATCAATAATCCAAGCGCTTCTCGCACTATAAGCTACATGAATAGTTTTCACTTCAGGTGCAACTAGCCTTAAATAATCAAATAGATTGGCCGGCTCAGAAATAAGACTGATACCAGAGACACCATTAGGCGAAAACGGTAGTGCGCCGCTGACTGCGCTAATATCACTCGGTAACTGTTTAGCCAACTGATATCCAATTCGTCCCAGGGCGATAACTTGGTTAATTTCTTCTTGCTTTAACTCAGCAACAATTTCATTAATATCGAATTTTTTATCGAGTATTTGCTCAATGATTTCATGCTCACTGTCGGAGCGGACCCCGTCAATAATTTCACGATAAATGGAGTGGTAAGGTTCTTTTGATTGCGGATAAAAAACCGCGATCTTCGAAGATGCCTGAGCGAAGGATGAACTCCCCATTAACAGAATAGCGCAAAATAAACCTATTCTTAACAAGAAAAATACCTTCTTTAATTGTTTAATGGCTAGGTTTAAGTATACAGGTTATTGTTAATTATCAAAGAATTAGTTTCGCTTTCGAACTAAGACTTGAATCGAGAATTATTTGAAGGAAGTATAAAGAAATTGGTCGGAGCGAGAGGATTTGAACCTCCGACCACTTGCACCCCATGCAAGTGCGCTACCAGGCTGCGCCACGCTCCGATTGAAAATAAACTCTTGGGTTCTCACCACTCGAGTGAGCGGGAATCTTACCGTATTTTGACAAGTTTGCAAGCGATAGATGAACTATCGCTCATATAACTTTTAACAATCTAACTTAGTGTTTAAGAATTTTTAGAACGTCTTCAAGCTCATCGATGATTGCTTGAATAACTTGACCATTGGCACCGCCATTATCAGCCGTTTCTAACTGTTGGCGTGCACCGCCGATAGTAAAACCTTGGTCGTAGAGTAACTCACGAATTTCACGAATAACCAGTACATCATCGCGTTGATAATAACGTCTATTGCCTCGCCTTTTCACGGGTTTCAACTGAGGAAACTCTTGCTCCCAGTAACGCAGAACATGAGGTTTAACCAAACAAAGCTCGCTCACTTCACCTATTGTAAAGTAGCGTTTGTCTGGGATGGGTAATAGTTCGTTATTATTACTTGCTTCCAGCATAGGCCTCTACTCGGGCTTTCAATTTTTGACCAGGGCGAAAAGTAACCACGCGTCTTGCGCTGATTGGAATCTCTTCGCCTGTTTTTGGATTACGTCCAGGACGTTGCTTCTTATCGCGCAGATCAAAGTTACCAAACCCGGAAAGCTTGACCTGACGGTTACTTGCCAAAGAGTTACGAATTTCTTCGTAAAACCCTTCGACCATTTCTTTCGCTTCCCGTTTGTTTAAACCCAAATCTTCAAACAAACGCTCAGCCATATCTGCTTTTGTAAGTGCCATCGCTAATCCCTCAAAACTGCATCCAGTTTTTCTGTTAACGCTGAAATTATTCTTTCTAAGGTTTTATTTATTTCGGCTTCTTTAAAAGTGCGGTCCGAACGCTGGAGGCTAAAGCCAATAGCAACACTTTTATATCCGGGCTCTATACCCTTACCGCGATAAATATCGAATATCACTATATTATTTAGCCAATGTTTGGCCGTTTGTCCAATTAAATCAACAATTTGCGAAGATGTCACGCTTTCTTTTACTAAAATTGCAATATCTCGACGAATGGCCGGAAACTTGGACAGAGGGTTAAAAGCAGGCAATTTGCGGCCTAGAACCCGTTTTAGGTCTAATTCAAAGACAAATACCGCTTCATCAATATCAAACTCCTTTTGAGTCTGCGGGTGCAATTTACCGATGAATCCGCACTCGACGCCATTTCTTAAGATTTTCGCGGTTTGTCCAGGGTGAAGACCGTCACGCTGCGATGCAACAAACTCAAATTGGTCACTCGCGGCAGTTAACGCAAAAATAGCCTCTAAATCCCCTTTGAGATCAAAGAAATCGACCTTGTCATTGGCCGCTTCCCAGTTTTCCGTGTATCGACGCCCGCAAATAGCCCCAGCAATAACAGGCACTTGTGCCAAACCTTCTTCACCAGGAACAAACTTTAGACCAGTTTCAAATAACCGGATTAAGTCATTTTGACGCTTTTGGTTGTATTCGACGGCTTTTAACAAGCCAGGCCAAATGGAGGTTCTCATTACGCCCAACTCTGATGAGATAGGGTTAAGTAACGGTAATGGCTCGACGCCTGGATCAATTAATTGTTGAGAATCTTTGTCGATGAACGAATATGTGATCGCTTCTTGGTATCCTCTTCCGGCTAGTAGTCGGCCAATTTGCAATTTTTGTAAGCGGTTTTCTGGCTGACGTATCATTGCCATTTCTGCGACCGGCTTTCGACTTGGGACATTGTTATATCCATAAACACGTACCAGCTCTTCGATTAGATCAGCTTCAATGGCGATATCAAAGCGACGACTGGGAATAGCAACCAGCCACCCCTCTTCGTCCGCAGAAAGCGTCATGCCAAGACGAGAAAGTATGTCCTCGACTTGCTCTTCACTCATCTGAATGCCGAGCAATCGTTCGATACGCGCACTTCTGAGTTTGACGGAACGCGGTTTAGGGAAATGTTCAGGATCAATCTGATCGACAATAGGGCCCGCTTGGCCACCCACTATTTCAAGTAATAATTCGGTGGCTCTTTCAATGGTTTTTGCGCACAAATCATAGTCAACACCTCGTTCAAAGCGATGCGAAGCATCGGTATGCATACCATAGCTCCTCGCTTTACCGGCAATATCAATCGGATCCCAGTGGGCGGCTTCTAACAACAGATCAGTTGTTTTTTCATTAATTCCAGAAAACTTACCGCCCATGATTCCGGCCATAGACAAGGCTTTTTTATCGTCTGCAACAACCAGCGTGTCATCACGCAATTCAAGCTCCGTATCATCGAGCATTGTTAATTTTTCACCGGCTTTAGCGTAACGAACTTCTATTGCGCCCTCGAGATTATTAAGATCAAATGCATGCATGGGGTGCCCAAGTTCAAGCATGACATAGTTGGTGACATCAACAACCGGATCGATTGAGCGGATATCACTCGCTAATAACCTCGCTTTCATCCACTCTGGTGTCTCTGCATTGATGTCGACACCTTTCATCACTCGTGCAACAAAGCGAGGATTCGCCTGCGGTGCACTTAATTTAATCTCAACAGTATCGTTGATAGTTGCAGGGATTGTTTTAATTTCAACGGGATTTACTTCTGTTTGAGTCAATACGCCAACTTCTGTTGCGATACCTTTGATCCCCAGACAGTCCCCTCGATTAGGAGTTAAATCAATGTCAATCGCAGTGTCTTTAAGACCGAGGTGGTCGACTAACTGGGTGCCTATCTCCGCGGCTTCATTTAGCTCAATTATGCCATCATGATCATCAGACAATTCTAATTCTTTTCCAGAACATAACATTCCAAAAGAATGAACGCCGCGTAGCTTAGCTTTTTTGATCTTAAAGTCGCCTGGTAAGGTACAGCCAATAGTTGCTACCGCTACCTTAATCCCTTCGCGAGCATTAGGCGCCCCACAAATAATTTGTAAGTTTTCATCTGCGCCGACATTCACACTACAAACTTGCAGTTTATCGGCTTCTGGGTGACGCTCTGCTTTCTCTATTTGACCGACAAGGATACCTGCCAACTCTGCACCTAACGCTTCGGTGCCATCAACCTCAAGGCCCGCCATCGTTAGCGTAGCGACCAATTCTTCAGTTGTGATATCAGGATTAACCCAAGTTCTTAACCAATTTTCACTAATTTTCATTCTTTTGTTTTCCAGAAATTATCGGAGGGCATCCCCCTCTCCCAACCCCTCTACTACTGGCGAGGGTATTTTCTCTTTAATCGTTTATCGCTTTTTGCGCTCAGCGCTTGAAGATTAATTAAACTGCTTTAAAAATCGCAAGTCATTCTCGAAGAACAAGCGCAAATCGTTCACGCCATAGCGCAGCATCGTCATGCGTTCGACGCCCATACCAAATGCATAACCAGTATATTCTTCGCTGTCGATCCCAGCAGACTCAAGCACATTCGGGTGCACCATACCTGAGCCTAGAATCTCTAACCAACCAGTATGACTGCAGACTCGGCAACCTTTACCTGAGCACATAACACACTCGATATCCACTTCTGCCGATGGTTCTGTAAACGGGAAATAAGACGGTCTGAAACGAACCGCGAGATTGTCGTTTTCAAAGAAGTGTTTCAAAAACTCGTCCAAAACACCTTTGAGATCAGAAAATGAAGTAGTTTTATCTACCAGCAACCCTTCAACCTGATGAAACATTGGCGTGTGAGTCAAATCCGAGTCACAACGGTATACTCGACCTGGTGCAATGATGCGCACAGGGGGTGAGGTTTTTTCCATTGTGCGGATTTGCACTGGTGAAGTGTGTGTTCTCAACAGATCACCATTACCAAAATAAAAAGTATCATGCATCGCTCTTGCGGGGTGATGCCCTGGAATATTCAAGGCCTCAAAGTTGTGGAAATCATCTTCCACCTCAGGGCCTTCTTCGACACCAAAACCGATTTGTGCAAAGTAATTGACTATTCGCTCGAGAGTACGATTAACGGGATGTAAACCGCCCACTTGTGAGTTGCGTCCAGCTAAGGTGACATCAACCGACTCACTCGACAACTGATCTTGAATTGCTGCCGCTTCAAAACTTGTTTTTCGTTCATCAAGGGCAGCTTGAATTGCTTTTTTGGCTTTATTGATGGCAGCACCGGCAAGTGGTCTTTCTTCGGCAGGCAAACTGCCAAGTGATTTTAGTTGCGACGTTAACTCGCCCTTTTTACCCAAAAAGTCGACTTTAACCTGTTCTAGAGATTGCATATCAGCTGCATCAGCCACCGCTGTGAGTCCACGATTTAAGAGTTCGTCTATTTTTTCTGACATTTAACTTGTCCGGTTAATTTGGTTTTATGTGTTTCAGTGATTACTTATTCTATTTTACCTTTCCAGCAAAACACCCACTCAAGAAAGGTCTATCTATATTCTATTGATCGTTCGAAACGTTTCGAGATTAATAAAAAATCGGTATTAATAAAAAACGATTTTAATAAAAAAAGGGAAGGACAATAGCCCTTCCCTTTAATCGACTGTTTCTAAGCCACTGAGATAGTTTTAGCTATTTCAGTCAGCTTTAAATCAGCTAGCGCTTAAGCAAGAGCAGCTTTTGCTTTTTCAACCAAAGCAGCAAAGGCGGCTTTGTCAAAAACAGCAATGTCAGCCAAGATTTTACGGTCGATAGCGATTGACGCTTTCTTCAGGCCGTTAATGAATTGGCTGTATGACATACCGTTAACACGAGCTTCAGCGTTGATACGTTGGATCCACAAAGCGCGGAACTGACGCTTACGCTGTTTACGGTCACGGTAAGCATATTGAGCAGCTTTAATTACAGCTTGCTTCGCTACACGGTAAACACGGCTACGTGCTCCGTAGTAACCTTTAGCGGCTTTTAAAACTTTCTTATGACGCTTATGGGCGGTCACACCACGTTTTACTCTAGGCATTCTTTAATTCTCCCATTCTTACGCGTAAGGAATCATACGATCCAATTGTGCTACATCAGCAGGTGCTACCATCTCCATGTTACGAAGATGACGCTTACGCTTAGAGCTCTTTTTAGTAAGAATGTGGCGACGATGCGACTGAGCGTGCTTGTATCCACCTTTACCTGTTTTTTTGAAGCGCTTTGACGCGCCACTATCAGATTTAATTTTTGGCATTTCTCTTTTACCTCAAATGTCAGCTGTAGGTCGCAATTTGAATGGAGTTTAAATTAACTACAAACTATGCCGTTTGTTACCTAACAGTGTTAATAAAAAGAAGACCAGGATAAATCGTGGTCTTCTCACCAGCTCTTACAGGGTTGCCAAAAACCTTGCAGGAGCAAAGCAGATTGCGATTTCTCGTTACTGCTTATTCTCTTCAAGAGAAGCGACTGACTTCTCTTTGACCCTCAATCTACGAGAAGGTCTTAAAACATTGCTACTTATTTAGTAGCCGGGCGACCAATGCCTGTGGCTACTTCTTACTGCTTATTTCTTCTTTTTAGGCGCGATAACCATGATCATCTGGCGCCCTTCTAGTTTTGGTCGGGCTTCGACTTCGCCAAATTCTGCCAAGTCTTTCTCGACTCTGCCGAGTAACTCCATGCCCAACTCTTTGTGAGCCATTTCACGACCGCGGAATCTTACCGTAATTTTGGTCTTATCGCCATCAGTTAAAAATTGAGTCAGTTTTCTCAATTTGACATTGTAATCACCAATATCGGTCCCTGGCCTAAACTTAATCTCTTTAACGTGAACGATGGTTTGTTTTTTCTTTGCAGCCGCTTTGGCTTTTTTCTGCTCAAAAACGAATTTACCATAGTCCATGATTTTGCAAACAGGCGGCTCAGCCTGTGGCGAAATCTCTACCAAATCCAGCTTAGCATCATCTGCTGCTTGTTGTGCTTCTCTGTTAGAAACAATGCCGATAGCACCACCATCTGGCCCGATTAATCTTACCTCTGGTGCGGTAATTTCCTCGTTTATACTAGCGCGTTGC
Organism: Aliikangiella marina; assembly: GCF_007004765.1. GTDB lineage: Bacteria > Pseudomonadota > Gammaproteobacteria > Enterobacterales > Kangiellaceae > Aliikangiella > Aliikangiella marina. The sequence continues at coordinate 809,199 of NZ_VIKR01000001.1, read as the reverse complement.
TCTCTTTGCCCCGCTTTTGGTCTTGGTCTTTTAATGTGTAATTTCCTCTACTATTTAAACAATATGCATGAGTCTTATACGAGTAAACTCTCAGTTAAGCGCATATTTTACCACTACGCCAACTCGAATTACTCAGATTTATTCCTCATAGCGTCCTTTTTGCTCAATTCCGGCCTGCAAATGAGCAGCGAAATCCTCTAAAGACAACGAGCCTAAATCTTTTCCACCACGCGTTCTCACGGAAAGCGTGCCGGACTCCACCTCTTTGTCGCCAGCAACGAGCAAGAATGGCACACGTTGTAAAGTGTGCTGGCGAATTTTAAAGCCGATTTTCTCGTTTCTCAAGTCCGAATTTACTCTAAACCCTTGAGAATTCAAATATTTCGCACATTTTTTGACATAATCGCTCTGTTTATCAGTAATATTCATAATTACCGCTTGATTTGGCGATAACCACGGCGGGAATTTGCCCGCATATTCTTCTATCAAAATGCCGATAAATCGTTCCAACGATCCTAATACAGCGCGATGGATCATTACCGGGATCTTCTTGTCACCCTCTTCTGAAACATATTCAGCGCCTAATCTACCGGGCATTGAAAAATCAAGCTGAACCGTACCACATTGCCACACGCGATCTAAGCAGTCTCTCAAAGCAAACTCAATTTTAGGGCCGTAGAAAGCGCCTTCTCCAGGTTGCAATTCATATTCGATATCTTTCGATACTAATGCGTCAGCTAACGCTTTTTCAGATTGATCCCAAATCGCATCATCACCAACCCGTTTTTCTGGGCGGGTTGATAATTTGATTTCTATCTTATCGAAACCAAAATCAGCATATACTGCGTAAATCATGTCAATGAGTTTGCTGACTTCCTCTTGTATTTGCGCTTCGGTACAGAAAACATGGGCATCATCTTGAGTGAAACCGCGCACACGCATCAAGCCGTGCAATGCGCCGGATGGTTCATTCCGGTGACAGGAGCCAAACTCTGCGATTTTGAGTGGTAAATCACGATAAGACTTAAGTCCTTGATTATAAATTAAAATATGGCCAGGACAATTCATTGGTTTTACTGCATAGGTTCGGTTTTCCGACTCAGTTGTAAACATATCGTCTTTGAACTTATCCCAGTGACCGGACTTTTCCCACAATGAACGATCGAGCACTTGCGGTGCTTTAACCTCTTGGTAATCATTATCGCGAAGAACTTGGCGAATATAAGTTTCCAATTCCTTAAAAATAGTCCATCCATCATTGTGCCAAAACACCATGCCGGGTGACTCTTCTTGGAAATGAAACAAGCTTAAGGCTTTACCGATTTTTCGATGATCGCGCTTTTCTGCCTCTTCCAATCGATGAAGGTATTTTTTGAGATCTTTTTTGTTCGCCCAGGCTGTACCATAAACACGCTGGAGCATTTCGTTGTTCGAATCACCGCGCCAGTATGCACCCGCTAATTTCATCAATTTGAAAGCCTTAATACGCCCCGTGCTGGGTACATGAGGACCTCGACATAAATCGATGAAATCACCTTGACGATACAATGAAAGTTCTTCCCCTGCAGGAATACTAGAAATAATCTCAGCTTTGTACTCTTCACCCATATCGCGGAAAAACTTAACCGCTTCGTCCCTTTCCATTGTAGTTCTCTCGACCGGAAGGTCTTTTTTAACGATTTCAGCCATCTTGTCTTCAATCGCCACTAAATCATCGGGTGTAAATGGACGCGAGAAAGCAAAGTCATAATAAAAGCCATCATCAATCACGGGGCCGATAGTAACTTGAGCTTTTGGAAAAATGGCTTGAGTCGCTTGCGCTAATAAATGCGCACAAGAGTGGCGAATCACTTCCAAACCCTCGGCATCACGGTCGGTGATCAAAGACAACTCAGCATCGGTGTCGATGATGTAGCTGGTATCAACCAACTGACCATCAACCTTACCTGCCAAAGCAGCTTTGGCAAGACCTGGACCTATGTCGGCAGCAACTTGATACACAGTCACTGCATTATCGAATTCTCTTTGACTACCGTCAGGAAGCGTAATTACAGGCATTTCTTTAATTTAACCTTGTTTCTTCGGTTTAATCATCAATTAAACCACGATTGAAAATATTTTAGTCGACTGAAAAAGCACGAAAAGCACCTTATCGGTGCTTTTGCTTCAGAAGCTTGATTTTATCCATAAAAATTAGGCGGATAATAGCTAATACCAGTATATAAAGCAATGAATCTTAAGGGGATTAGCGTTAAAGATTGGAGTATAAAGGAACAGAGATTTTGAGTTGAGATTAAAAAGGAATAAAAGTTGCGAGGTTGTAAATTCAAACCTCGCTATTTGGCTCTAATTTGGATAACGCCTGTTACTTGATGTACCCCATATTCTCAAGCTTGAGGATGATACGCTGAGCAGCTTCATCAGGCGTGCAGTCGACGGTATCAATTCTTAACTCTGGGTTTTCCGGTGTTTCATAAGGGTCACTGATACCTGTAAACTCTTTGATGATGCCTTCTCTTGCCTTAGCATAAAGACCTTTACGATCGCGAGATTCGCACACTTCCAAGCTGGTCGCCACATGAATCTCAACAAATCCGCCCAAGGGTTCTATCATTTCTCGAACATGCCGGCGAGTCGCTTTGTAAGGTGCGATAGGCGCACAGATAGCAATCCCCCCGTTTTTAGTAATTTCGCTCGCGACGTAGCCTATCCGTTGGATGTTTAAGTTACGATGCTCTTTTGAAAAACCGAGTTCGCTCGACAAATGTTTCCGAACCACATCCCCATCGAGTAAGGTAATTGAACGGTCTCCCATTTCCATCAGTTTTGTTAACAGTGCATTAGCGATGGTAGATTTACCGGACCCAGATAGGCCGGTGAAAAACACTGTTAAGCCTTGCTTGTGACGCGCGGGGTAACGCTTGCGAAGTTCCGAAACGACTTCCTTGTACGAAAACCACTCGGGAATATCCAAGCCTTCTTGTAATCGACGTCGGAATTCAGTCCCAGAAATATTCAGTACGGTTTGTCCTTCTTGAATATTGTCGATAGGCTCATATTCAGCTTTTTCTTCGACATACACCATCATTTGAAATGGAACCATTTCAATGCCAAGCTCATCTTTGAATTCGTTCATCAAATCTTGCGCATCATAAGGACCGTAGAAATCATTGCCATTTGAATCTTTTCCTGGTCCTGCATGGTCACGCCCAACAATAAAATGGGTACATCCATAATTCTTACGGATTATCGCGTGCCAAACCGCTTCACGTGGTCCCCCCATGCGCATGGCTAACGGTAATAAACTGAGCATAGTGGTTTGATCTGGATACTTTTTAACGATGTGCTCATAACAGCGAACGCGACTGAAGTGATCAATATCCCCAGGTTTAGTCATACCAACCACCGGTTGAATCAATAAGTTAGCCTCAACCTGTTTTGCGGCACGAAAAGTGAGCTCTTGATGCGCTCGGTGCATTGGATTTCGAGTTTGGAAAGCGACGACTTTATTCCAACCCCACTTATGAAATTTTTGTTGTAACTCTGCGGGGCTATCTCTTAAAGTCTTAAAGTCATAGTGACTCGGATCACTGACTCCCTTTAATTGCCCCCCAATGTAATAATCACCCGCAACATTATGCAAATAACTCACAGCCGGATGAGCATCATCATCGCTACCAAAAACCTTTATCGCTTCATTACTTTTGTTGGGTTTCCACTTATCTGAAACAGTGATTATCGCAATAATTACTCCTTCTTCGTCACGCAAGGCAATCTCTTGACCCACGGTTACATCGCTCGCAAATGCTTCTGAAACATCCAGAGTAATCGGCATAGGCCAAAGTGTTCCATCAGCTAACCGCATATCATCAACAACTGAGTTATAGTCAGCTTCTGACATAAAACCTTCGAGTGGAGAGAATCCTCCATTGAGTAGAAGTTCGATATCACATATTTGACGATGGGTTAAATCCCAAGAGGCCAGTTCCTTGGCGCTTTCCTTTGCTTGTTTTGCTTCGTTCAAAGACAAATAAAGATCTTTGAGCTCCCCACCATGGGCACGATATTCAATCTGCATTTCCTTGATTTCCAATTTGTTGTAATGATTAAAAAACGGGCGAATTTTACCACAGCCAGTCTATTTTGCCTTATTAAAATGAATAATTTGTTGCTATGTAGTTATAACCAAACAATTCGCGTAAACTACGCCGCAATGTCCCGCAGTAAAAAAAATCCATGTTGAAATCTCTGTTAACTTCCTATGTTATCTTTTGGCGCGTAAGCTTTTGGGTAGTGATAGCTTTATTGTTGTACTTGACCATTATACCTAAACCACCACAACCAATTAACCTCCCACAGATCGATAAGATTTACCACTGCCTTGCGTTTGCCGGCACAACCTTTTTGATGCTTGCGGCCTACGGGAAACTGAAACACCTGTGGATTGTTATAATTGCAACAACCTTAGGTATTGTGATAGAAATCATCCAGTATTTTGTCCCTGGGAGAGGCTTCAGTATTGCCGATATGCTGGCCGATTTTATTGGCGTTCTTTTAGGTTTTGCCTTATTCAAATTCCTAACCAAATAAAAAAGATGTATTGCTGACTGTAGAGCTTCCCTTAAATAGCCAAAATCTAAAAACAAAAAAGCGGAGACAACTCCGCTTTCTCTAGCTCTTATTTTCGTATTTAGAATCTAGCACTTAGAACTTCATTCTTAGAATCCGTCACTTAGAACTTTTTTCTTTAAGTTTTAATTAAGCTCTACCGTAATTGTCTTCCAATCGAACAATATCATCTTCCCCTAAGTAGGAGCCAGTCTGAACTTCAATTAGCTCTAGCGGTACTTTACCGGGGTTTTCTAATGCATGAACCTGGCCAATTGGAATATAAGTTGATTCGTTTTCTGAGACTAAAAATGTTTTATCACCATTAGTAACATTTGCAGTACCAGAAACCACTACCCAATGCTCAGCCCGGTGATGATGCATTTGCACGCTTAGTTTAGAGCCAGGATTAACAGTGATCCGTTTTACTTGGTAACGGTCACCCATATCGATGGAATCGTATTTGCCCCAAGGACGATAAACTTCGCGATGAATTTTCCACTCTTCTCGATTGGCAGCTTTTAATTTCTCAACGAGCTTTTTAACGTTTTGGACTTTGCTTTTGTCCGCAACCAAAACTGTATCTTTCGTATCAACAACTACAACATCTTCTAGGCCTAAAATTGAAACTAAACGGTCCTCAGCATGAACTAAACAGTTCTTAGAATCTTCAGTTAAAACATCACCCAATACTCGGTTGCCGTTTTCATCTTTTTCGCTAACATCCCAAATCGCCGACCAGGAACCAATATCACTCCAACCAGCATCCATAGGAACAACGACGGCGTCTGAAGTTTTTTCCATGACAGCATAATCGATTGACTCCGACGGACATTTTGCGAAAAGGGCTTCGTCGATACGAATAAAATCTAAGTCTTCATAGGCACCATCAATGCACGGCTCGCACGCTGAAAGGATTTCTGGGAAATGCGTATTTAGCTCTTCTAAATAACGGCTTGCCTTAAACATAAACATACCGCTATTCCAATAGTATTCACCAGTATCTATATATTGTTGCGCCTTCTCAGCATCTGGCTTTTCGACAAACTTATCAACTTTAAAGCCATCACCAATGTCTTCACCACGGTGAATATAACCATATCCCGTTTCAGGCTTATCGGCGACAATACCAAAAGTCACAAGCTGACCATCATTGGCGTATTGAGTCGCTTTTTCTACAGCAGATTCGAAAGCTTTCACGTTTTGAATAACATGGTCAGCAGCCAGTATAAGCAACAATGGATCATTTCCATCTTTAGTGGCTTTGAGTGCCGCTAGCGCTATGGCTGGCGCAGTATTTCGCCCCATGGGCTCAAGAATAATATCAACAGGTTGGCCCACTTCGCGCATTTGTTCGGCGACGAGAAACCGGTGTTCGCTATTGCAAATAATCAGAGACTTAGTTGCTTTTATGTTTTTAATTCTTTGTGAAGTTTCTTGAAGCATCGTGTTTTGCCCAACGATATTCAAAAATTGCTTGGGGTACAAAGAACGAGAGAGCGGCCACAACCTTGTACCTGACCCTCCAGCCATAATTACGGGTAAAATCATTATATTTCCTAAATAATATTAATATTAATTAAAGCTTAAACTTTTAAATTCGATGTAGCTTCATCCCTAAGCTTTCGATGTCACTTCTGGGTAAGATTCCTTTAATATCGAATAAGGTACCGTCGTCTTTTAACATGCTTTGATAATCATAAGCAGTTAAAGCTTTATATTGTTTGTGAGCCACTGCGACTACAACAAGATCACACTTATTGACTTGGTTCAATGATGAAAGCTCAACACCGTATATCTGCTTCGCTTCATTAGAATCAGCCATTGCGTCGGTTACAATCGGTTCAATTCCGTAACCCTTAAATGCCTCTACAAGGTCTTTAACTTTCGAATTTCTCAAATCTGGACAGTCTTCTTTGAAGGTCAAACCGAGTATTGCGACTTTGGCGCCTTTAATCTTTTTATCATCCAATATCATCTGCTTAACGCATCTTTCGGCGATAAAATGCCCCATGTTATCATTGACTCTGCGTCCAGATTGAATAACTTCCGGTCTATAACCGACTCTTTCTGACTTGTAAGTCAAATAATATGGATCGACACTAATGCAGTGCCCGCCAACTAATCCGGGTCTAAATGGTAGAAAATTCCATTTTGTACCTGCCGCTTCGAGGACGTCTAAAGTATCGATTCCCAAACGTTCGAAAATGACTGCAAGCTCGTTCATTAGGGCTATATTGAGATCTCGCTGGGTATTTTCAATTACTTTCGCAGCCTCAGCTACTTTGATTGTTGGAGCTTTGTGAATGCCGGCCTTTACAACACTTGAATACACATCAGCGATAATATCTAATGACTCTTCATCCATACCTGAAACGATTTTTAGAATCTTGGTGAAAGTCCTCTCTTTATCGCCAGGATTAATTCGCTCAGGAGAATACCCTACCTTAAAGTCAACGCCACACTTTAAGCCAGACTCTCGCTCTAAAATGGGCACGCAGTCTTCTTCAGTAGCACCAGGGTAAACAGTCGATTCGAAAACTACGATATCGCCTTTTTTGAGCTGCTTACCTATGGTCTCTGAGGCGGAAAGCATCGGCGTCAAGTCTGGTTGATTAGCTATATTAATGGGTGTGGGGACAGCGACTATATGGAAATCTGCATGTTTTAAATCAGAGGGATTGCAAGTAAACAGAATATCAGAGTTTCTTAATTCCTCAGACTCAACTTCCAAAGTCTTATCTATACCCTGTTTAAGTTCTTCAATTCTAGCATCGCTAAGATCGAAGCCTATAACTTTAGAGCTATTGCCAAAGGCGACAGCGACGGGCAACCCCACATATCCTAGGCCAACAACGGAAATTTTGCGACTCATTATAATTCCTTTTTATTTATGCTCCCCTTAGCTTGGGGTATTCAAGTTCCTACAAAGTGGCGATTATCGCGATTCTCATCGATTAATCAACCAAAATTAAAGAATTTTACTAATTCGTTCAACTCAGCCTTCTGCTGTAAAGTGATTCAGAATTATATATCGACCAAGATATTAGACCAATATTTAGATGTCATTACAAAAAATTACAACTCTCTTAAAGTTTTTGTCATCTATTTGTGGAATCCTACGTTTCAAATTACAAACCTTAGAAAATGAGTCTTTTAGCGTATTTTTTAACTTAAATAGCTAAAAAAGTTGGCGTTTTCTTGTTTTTATAACTAGTCTACGTATAATCTGCCCGAAATCGAAAAGCGCTAATAAATACATGGACTTATTCGAGTAAAACTAAAGGATACGCGATGGGCGACTTGTCTCCATTTTTTGACAGTTTATTTTCTCCTTATCTATTTTTAGCATTGCTAATATCTTTAGCGGTAATTCCATTATACCGACGTCTTGCTATTAAATATGATTTAGTCGATCATCCAGGAGGACGAAAGCAGCACGCTATGCCAGTTCCTCTAGTTGGAGGACTAGCTATTATAACGGCTAGTCTAGCATCCATCTATCTATGGGGGTTTTCAAAAGGCCATGAAGGACTCGTTTTTAGCTGCGGTGGGTTGTTCCTAATTGGTTTTATTGACGACAAATATGATATAAGTGCCGCGCTCAGACTCATTGCACAAACAACGCTTGTGGCGGTCGCACTTTACTTGGATGATGTCTGGTTAACTCAAATTGCGCTCACGAAAGACATTGTCCTTGATTTAGGCGTTTTCGCCTATCCGCTAACTGTTGTAGCGGTATTGGCTCTAATTAATGCGGTCAATATGCTTGATGGTCTAGACGGCTTATCATCCGGCATCGTTTTGATTACATTAGGCTTCATCATCAGCGTTGCAAGCGCTGCTTCATTAACCAATGTATCCTTCTTTGCGACTGTATTTTTTGGCGGTGTCCTCGGCTTTTGGGCTTACAATTACCGGTTTTCTTGGCGAGAGAGAGCATCTGTTTTTATGGGCGATTCAGGCACGATAGTGCTTGGATTCGTTCTTCCCTATCTCGCTATCAAGCTAGCAATCGAAGCACCTGCTTATGCGCCAAGCTCGATTCTTCTGTGGCTATTCGCGATTCCAATCTGGGATATTTGCGCTGTTATTATAAAAAGAATGAGAGATGGACGGTCTCCGTTGAGTGCGGGCCGAGACCATATACACCACGTCCTTATGCAGGCCGGGCTAACCGTCAGGCACACGCTTCATTTGATTTATCTGCTGACTATCACCACTGTCTCTTTTGGCTTTGCGGCTCAATACTTTGGCTTTTCTCAAATCGAATCATTTGCGGCGTTTTTTATCTTTATGACTTTTTATCTCGGAAGAGTCGGATCATTGTCGCGCAAACCAGTGGCCGAAGTTTATGACTTTAAAACTCATGGAGATAGACGGAAAACACTGACTGACATCGACGCAGAAGTGGTAGAACTGAATTCTAGGAGCAAAACCTTAAGCTGATAGGTATGGGGCAACTCGGATTCACTACAGCCGTAACCTGTTTTGCCAATTCATTTAAATATTAAATCTTCTCAGTGAAATAGAAGATAATAAATGCAGCAGTTGTCTATTTACCTGGTAACTTTATTCCGCCCTATGCCGAAATACTTAAGCCCATGTTGCTCAGCAAGTTGCGGCTGAAGGATATTTCGGCCATCAAATATCGTTTTTGATTTCAAGTGCTCTGCTAACAGTTTGTAATTTGGACTCCAAAACTCTTTCCATTCAGTGCAAATCGCTAGAACTTCAGCGCGTTCTATTGCTTTTAACGACGAATCGACAACACTAACCGAATCAACTTTTTTAAAGTAATCTATCAGTTTTGAACTCGCTTGAACGTCATAGACTTTTACTAAAGCTCCTTGCGCAGTGAGTAACTCAATCAATTTGAGACAAGGTGCATCGTTAATATTTGACGTACCAGGCTTAAAGGCAGCTCCCCAAATCGCGATTGTTTTATTCTCCAATTCACCATTAAAGAATTTCCAAATTTTTCTAAATAACAATTCTTTTTGCCGATCATTGATTCTTAAAACAATATCGAGCAGTCCAAGATCATCATTGCGTTGCCGCAGCTGAGTCGCTACACGTTTAACATTTTGCTCTAGCGCTTTTCCGCCAAACCCACATCCGGGATAAAGATATTCTTGGCCAATCCTCGGATCTAAGCCGATACATTGCCTAACTACATCAATATCAACATCAGTTCTTTCGGCTAAACTCGCCATTTCATTCATAAAACTTAAACGCGTGGCCAACATGGCATGTCCAGCAAAACAAGTAAATTCAGCTTCTTTCGTGGAAACGAATTTTAGAACATTGGTTACTCGATTGAACGGATGAAATAGGCTTTCTACTTTCGCAAGTGATTTAAGATCATCTATTCCAGCGATAATATTTTCCGGTCTTGAAAAATCCTCAAGAGCTCTTCCTTCTCTTATCAATAAAGGAATACAGGCAACAGATACCTCTTCATAATCTTTAAAAAATTTTTGCTTTAGTCCGATTGCTTCACCAATTCTAGAGGGTGAAAGAATTACAAAAATTGATTTACTTACGCAGGAACTATCTCGTAGACACTCGATCTCCGCAATCACATCTGAAGTTTCAGATATGATAACAAAGTCTGTTTCCGCTGGAGCTCGCTTTTCTGAAAGCTCGCTCTTTGCAATCGAGACGATACGACCGCAAGATTTTTGGCGTTGATAAAGTTCAGTTAATCCAGGCTCAGAATTAAATTGAGTTAGCAGGCTTTCTTCGGAAGTAACCCATACTTGATTGCCAACAGAAGCGAGCATCGATGCTGCCACTTTAGCATTTAGGTCTTCTCCCATCACAATGATATTCATGAGTTTGATCCTTTGCCGTTCTTTCCAATTCCTTCTTTGACTAAGTTGATCAAAGTATTGGTTCCATTATCGAATTTTTCTGTCGAAGCGGCATTTTTCAGTTCACTTAAAGTTTCATTTGCCATTATTTTGCCTAGCTCGACGCCCCACTGGTCAAAAGGATTTATTCCCCAAATAGTCGCCATTACAAAAACTTTATGCTCATAAAGGGCGATTAGCTGGCCGAGCGTGTAGGGATTTAACTCAGGAATGAGAATAGTCGTTGAGGTTTGGTCCCCTGGATAAAATTTGTGAGGGTTTGGAAATTGCTTTTTTTCTGATGAATTAGATGCTAACTCATCAAGCGAACCACCTGTCATGAGAGCCCTCGACTGTGCAAAGCAATTTGCGAGCGTCAATAAATGTTGTTCTTGGAGTGACTTCCCGTGTTCGGAATCCTCTTTTGAAAAACGTCTGATTGGTGCGATAAAGTCACTGGTCACTTTCCTTGTGCCTTGATGCATCATCTGATAAAAAGCATGTTGAGCGTTAGGTCCAACTTCCCCCCAAAGCACCGGACAGCTGTCATAATCAATACTTTCGCCTCCTTGTGTGACCGACTTACCATTACTCTCCATTTCCAATTGCATTAGATAGTTAGGTAAATATTTGAGCCGTGCATCATAAGGTAAAATAGCTTGCGCCGGCACACCAAGGAAATTGCTATTCCAAACACCGATGAGTCCCATGAGTACGGGTAAATTTTGAGAAAGCTCTGTCTCAAAAAAATGCTTGTCAATCGAGTGGGCGCCGCTTAGCAACAACTTGAAGTTTTCCATACCCAGTTTAATTGCGATAGTTAAGCCTACGCTCGACCACAATGAATATCGACCGCCGACCCAATCCCAAAGTCTAAGTTGATTATCGGGGTGTATTCCCCACTCACCCATTTTCTCTGCGCTAACAGAAACACCAATAAAATGTTGTTTATCAACAAGTGCTTCATTTGGACAATTTGACATGAGCCACGCTTTTGCTGATGCCGCGTTTGAAAGTGTGTCGATAGTCGAGAAGGACTTTGAAACCAAGACAAACACGGTGGTCTCAGGATTAAGAGTGTTAAAAATATCCGATATCTGCGAACCGTCCATGGTGGAGGCAAAGTGAACTCTAATATTGTTTGGGTAATCGACTTTAAATTCATCAAGCGCTTCACAGACCAACAATGGCCCTAAATCAGAACCACCAACGCCTAAATTGACAATATCTCTGATTGGTTTACCGCTGTATCCCCGCCAGTGACCGTTGGAAAGTTTCTCGACCATCTTATCAATTTTGGAAATTTCTTCCTGCACGGCTAAATTGATATCAATTTGGTCAACGACTAATTCGACACTCGCAGGCAAACGACACGCAGTATGCAGCGCTGGACGATTCTCAGTCGTATTAATTGGCTTGCCCTCGGACAGAGCGGCTATTGAGGATTTTAAATTCGCGGCTTCTGCGAGTGATAGCAGAAGCTCTCGGGTTTTGGAGGTTACTTTTTGTTTGGAAAAGTCGATTAGTAAGTCATCAAACTCATATGAAAAGTCCTCAAACCGAGACTTTAAATCATTTAACTCACCCACTTTTATTCCTTGAATATCTTCAAGCAAATGAGATGTTAATTGTTTCCATTCCTTAGATTCGGAGATTTTCATATCAAATTCAACGATTTATTTTATCAGGTCAATAACTTAAACAAATAGAAGCTATAGGTTTCTTATTTTAGCATCTAGCGCTCTCTGGATAGTCAATCGAGGCGCCCTTTTAGTCACAAAGTTAGGTTAACGATACCTAGTCTATCGATAATGACTTTAAAAACTGCTTAAACTCTTCGCCTTTTTCAGAATGTCTTAGCCCATACTCAACAAATGCAGACATGTATCCAATCTTTGAGCCGCAATCATGCGACTTGCCAGTCATATGAAAGGCTTCGACGTCCTCAACCTTCATCAACGCGGCAATCGCATCGGTCAGTTGAATTTCACCTCCCGCGCCGGGTGGCGTAAAGTCAAGTAAATCCCATATCCTGTTAGAAAGCACATATCGACCTACAACAGCAAGATTCGAGGGCGCTTCCTCGACTAGAGGTTTCTCGACAATAGCATTCATTTTCACAGATTCACCCGGTTGTAGGTTAACTCCTGCGCAATCAACTACACCATAGTTTGACACTTGTTCTTGCGGCACCGGCTCGACCATAATTTGGCTTTTACCGTTGTCATTGTAACGACTAAGCATTGCCGCTAAATTCTCTGTTTTTAAATCACTTTCTACATCATCGATTAATACATCAGGAAGAACAACAACGAACGGGCTATCACCGACAAGAGGCCGAGCTTTTAAGACGGCGTGACCAAGGCCTTTTGCCTCGCCTTGCCTGACATGCATAATCGTCACTTTCTTAGGACAGATAGCCTGAATTTCATCGAGAAGCTGCCTTTTTACCCGTTTCTCAAGCGTTGTCTCTAGTTCGAAAGACTTATCAAAGTGATTTTCGATAGCGTTTTTTGAGGAGTGGGTTACTAAAACAATATCAGTTATACCAGCATCAATGCACTCATTAACAATATATTGAATTAACGGTTTATCTACTATAGGTAGCATTTCCTTTGGAATAGCTTTTGTCGCAGGTAACATTCTTGTTCCTAAGCCAGCAACCGGAATTACTGCCTTAACAGCTTTATTAATTTGCATTTGTAAATTCCTTTTATTATCAATCGGACCCGAATAAATCTCTGGTATACACTTTATGTTTCACAGTTTCTAACTCTTCTGACATACGATTAGTTACGATAACATCAGAGCGATTTAAAAACACTTCTATACTTGAAATAACTTCAGAATGATAGAATTCATTGTCACACAAATTTGGCTCATAAATTATTACTTCAATACCCTCAGCTTTAATTCGTTTCATTATCCCTTGAATAGATGAAGACCTAAAATTGTCTGAACCCGATTTCATTATTAACCGATAGATACCAACGACCTGAGGTTTTTTCGCTAGAACAGATTCAGCAATAAAATCTTTACGAGTACGATTTGCTTCTACAATCGCTTTGATCAAATTATTTGGCACATCTTTATAGTTTGCTAAAAGTTGCTTAGTATCTTTGGGTAAACAATATCCCCCATAGCCGAATGATGGGTTGTTATAATGGTCTCCTATTCTTGGATCAAAACAAACACCTTTAATAATCTGACTAGTATCTAAGCCGTGTGACTCTGAATAAGAATCTAACTCATTAAAATAAGCAACTCTCATCGCCAAATATGTATTTGAGAATAACTTAACCGCCTCTGCTTCAGTTGCATTCATCAATAAAACAGGCACATCATCAACCGAAGCACACTCTCTAAATAATTCTGCAATCTCTTTGGCTCTTTTAGAGATTTCACCTACAATTATTCTAGACGGGTAAAGGTTATCATGAAGAGCCCTTCCCTCTCTTAAAAACTCTGGCGAAAATAATATATTTTCTGAATCATTTTTTTTTCTTACCTTTTCTGTAAAACCTACGGGAACGGTAGACTTTATTAATATGACTGCATCCGGTTTAATCTGACTTGCTTCACTAATAACCGATTCAACACTACTGGTATTAAAATAGTTTGTTTCGGGATCATAATTTGTAGGTGTAGCTACTACAATTAACTCCGCACTTTCAAACGCTTTTTTTTTGTTTGTAGTGAATTGAATATTTTCGTTTCTCTCACTCAAATAACTCTCAATATCAGCATCTTGAATGGGAGATTCTAGTTGTTTAAGCAAGCTTATTCTTTCAGCGTCAATATCCAACGCGATGACTCTATTGTTTTGCGCTAGAAGTAAAGCATTGGATAATCCCACGTACCCAGTTCCTACAACCGTTATATTTTTCATCTGTCGAAGCCCTTTAACTTCAATTTATTTCTTGATTAATGCTTTTTGCTGAGTAATACATCTTTTAAAAAAAGTGGTGTAGATATGAAATTACGACGCCACAACCGCTTAGGTTCTCCAATTAATCTTACAAACCATTCAAGATGCAATTTAATCCAAATACTAGAAGGTCTATTTATCGTTCCCGCATAAAAATCAAAAACAGCACCTATCCCACTACTAAACTTTACATCAATTCTATTTCGAATACTTTCGATTAACTTCTCTTGTTTTGGCGCAGTTAGTCCAACGAATAACACATCCGGGCTGAACTCATTTATTATCCTCACGAATTCAGCATAGTCATCCTCGGTGAACGCAGGCTTGAACGGAGGAGAATGTGTATAAACATCTACATTTTCAAAATCTTTCGAAGCCCTTTCTTTAATCTTAGCAAGAGTATTATGCGAAGAACCAAGAAATAACACTTTCCCTTTATTTTGATTTAAAAGTTTCATAGTTTCAGTAAAAAGCTCATAGCCTGCTATTTTTGATATTCTCACACCTTTGAGGTATCTCGCGGCAAATACTATCCCACTTCCATCAGGGATAAGCACATCACTTTTTAATAAAGCATCACGAAAATCCTTATCAGATTTTTGTTCGATATATGAGTGAGGGTTTATAGTATTTACTACAAGGTTTTTTCCATCATTTAAACAGTACTCAATTATCTGTTTTACGGGCTCTGTAGAAACCTTAAACCCTAGAATGGGTAAGTTTTTTGTCATGTGTAACTCTGAAATTATAAATTAGTTTGTATTTAAAATACTTTTAGTCTCAAAATACATTTTTGTGTTCTGGTGGACTTGCTCGTTAGTCAACAATTCATTTATATCAATTAGTCTATATTCGCTGTGTTGTTTTTTAGGTAACTCGGCAATCTCCTTATCCATCTTAATCTCGAAAGCAAGTACAATATAATGAGTTGAAACTTCTTTAGAATAAAAGGAATCTTGGTAAAAATGCTCATAAACACCTAAACTCTTACATTCCTTTTTACTAAAAAGCATGCCGACTTCTTCGTTCATTATTCGACTTAATGCTTTTTCAATAGATTCATTCTTAAATATCCTGCCACCAGGAACAAACCAATAATTTTTAGCCGGCGAGTTTATTCTCTTTCCAACCAAGACCTCACCTTTATTATTTTTTATTATTAAATCTAAAGAGACTAGCGGAGTATTTCTGACAGTAGCTTTAAAATCTTCAACTGATAACAATTTCGACTATCCTCGATACTGTTCAATGTTGCTTAAAAACCATTCATAAGTAGAGGAAAGTCCATGTTCAAGGCTTGTAGTAGACTGCCAACCTAAGGATTTTAATCGGCTAACATCCATCAATTTCCTGGGAGTTCCATCTGGTTTGGAATCGTCAAATTCTATGTTACCTGTAAAGCCGACAACTGAAGCAATTGTTTCCACTAGTTCTCTTATAGTACAATCAACTCCTGTACCTATATTAATATGGCTAAGCATAGGTTCTATGTTTTTGTCGAACTCATCTTTTTTAAGATTCATCACAAAAACACAAGCCCTTGCCATGTCATCTACATGCAAGAACTCTCTCATTGGCTTACCCGTTCCCCAAGCTGTTACCTTACTTTCGTTATTTATCTTTGCTTGATGAAACCTTCTTAATAATCCCGGAATTACATGACTATTTTCTGGGTGAAAGTTATCATTGGGGCCATATAAATTAGTGGGCATTACAGAACGAAAATCGGTACCATATTGTCTGTTGTAGCTTTCACACAGCTTAATACCTGCGATTTTTGCTATAGCATAAGGCTCGTTTGTTGGTTCCAAAACACCGGTCAATAAACTTTGTTCATTCATTGGCTGTGGTGCATGCTTAGGATATATGCAAGAAGAGCCCAAGAATAATAGCTTTTTAACTTTTGCTTTATATGATGAGTGAATAATGTTACATTCAATCATTAGGTTTTCATAAATAAAGTCAGCAGGAAATGAGTTGTTTGCTACTATTCCTCCGACCTTAGCAGCAGCTAAATAAACTTGATCAATTTTTTCTTCTTTAAAAAATTTTGATACTTGCGTTTGATTTAGTAGATCCAACTGATTTCTGTCTCTTAAAACCAACTCGACATTTGCATCTTTTTTAAGTAGATTCACTAAGGCAGAGCCAACCATTCCTCTGTGACCAGCCACAAATATTCGCGTCTTTTTCATTTTTAGCTTTCTCTACTTACGGTTACGTCATACCCATGATCTTTTAATAAGGCATGACGCTTAGCTCTTTCCAAATCACTTAATACCATTTCTTTACACATTTCTTCTACCGAAATTTCTGGAGTCCAACCGAGCTTTTCTTTAGCCCTCGTCGGATCACCTAGTAGAGTTTCAACCTCTGCAGGCCGAAAATATCGGGGATCTACCTTTACTATTTCTTGCCCAGCAGAAACCTCAGGTGCTAGGTTTCCGGAAACAGACTTAACAATTCCAACTTCATTTGCACCGCTTCCTTGAAACTCAAGCTCTATCCCCAATTCTATTGCTGCCATTCTAACAAATTCACGAACGGAGATTTGTTTCCCCGTTGCAATAACAAAATCTTCTGGCTTATCTTGTTGTAACATCATCCATTGCATGCGGACATAATCCTTCGCATGGCCCCAATCTCGTAAAGCATCCATATTCCCTAAATAAAGGCAAGGCTCAAGCCCTAAGGCAATATTAGCAATAGCCCTTGTAATTTTTCGAGTAACGAAAGTCTCTCCCCTTCTTGGAGACTCATGATTAAAAAGAATACCATTGCAGGCATATATACCGTATGACTCTCGATAGTTAACCGTAATCCAGTATGCGTACATTTTTGCAACAGCATAAGGTGATCTAGGATAAAAAGGCGTTGACTCTTTTTGGGGTATCTCCTGAACTAATCCATATAACTCAGAGGTCGAAGCTTGGTAAAACTTAGTCTTCTTTTCTAATCCCAGAAACCTTATAGCTTCGAGTAGCCTTAAAGTTCCAATTGCATCGACATCAGCAGTATATTCAGGAGAATCGAATGAAACAGCAACATGAGACTGTGCGCCTAAATTATAAACTTCGTCAGGTTCGACTTCTTTTAGGATTCTCGTCAAGTTTGACGAGTCTGTAAGATCGCCATAATGTAAAAAGAACTTAGGATTTTCCTCATGAGGGTCTTGATAGATATGATCTAATCTTTCTGTATTGAACAATGAAGCTCTACGCTTTATTCCATGTACTTCATAACCTTTTTCTAACAGAAATTCAGCCAGATAAGAACCATCTTGCCCAGTAACTCCCGTAATTAGCGCTTTCTTATTTACACTCATGTATTAAACTCTCATATAAATCAATCGTTTTTTCAACGAAACCTTTCTCTAGAAAGGATTCGCAAAGTTCAAAATTTTGTTTAGAGGCACTTTGAAATTTATAATTCTCAAAGTACTCGAATAGCTCCGATTCGGATGACACAACAGTCAAATTTTCAAATTTATTCTCATAACTAGAAATACCAACTTTGTCCGTCACAACGACCTTTCGTCCAGCAACTAAAGCCTCTAAAGCAACTAAACTAAAAGTTTCGTATGTAACACTTGGTACTACCAATATATCTAGCGCAGCGTACGCTGTCAGTAACTCTTTTCTTGGAAGGTTACCTTGATATCTAATATTACTCGCAGCCTTCTCGTCACCATCACCAAAAACAAGAAACTCTTTGCTTTTATGTTTTTCTGCTAGTTTAAGGAACAAGTCGAAGCCTTTCTCCGAAGTGAGCCTACCTACAAACCCGATCTTTATCTTACTGTCCCTGTCTGAATCTCTAGTTCCACTTATATTATTTAAGATATCATAAACTTCTTGCTCCAAAAAATTTGGAATAACAACTCCAGCTTTTGACATCTTGTCACAATATTTATCATATATTTCTTTCTGCAAACTACTTATGAACACAAATTTATCTACAAGGCGCGTCATACATAGCAAACGTTCCGATTTAAACCGTAAATAATATCCTAGCGATTTAAAATAATTACCCTGAACATTATCGTAAAGAGTATAAACTGGGCCTTTTATCACCCCCTTAAGATACAATTTTCCTTTGAAGGCCAAGGTCGCACTCGGACAAATGTGCTTGAAATTATGTAATGTAAAAACTATTTTCGCATTTGCTAACCGTGCAGCCAATAAAGACGATACAGAAAGCCAAGGATAAATATTATGAAAATGTACAATATCAATCTTTTTCTTTCTGACCTGTTTATAAATTTTAATAAAAGAGACAACTGAAAAAATACCAGAGAAAAAAGCTATCACTTTATCTGATATGGATGATGGCGTTTTTGTAGAGTCGATCACGTAGGACTCTACCAATACAGAATTCTTTTTTAGAGCCCGTAGTTGTGCAAAAAAAACACTCTCTTCACCACTAAACTTTCCGTATTCATTATGTACTAATAAAACTTTCATTTTAAAATAAGCCTAAGTTTATTCTTAAACTTAAAGATATTACTATGATAATAATTAATCTGTTTTATCACTTTTCGATCAAATAACACTTCTCTAACAAATCTAGTATCCAAGTCGGTTTGTGCTTGAAAATTTGACGGAAATGGATTCATTCCAAAACAATGGGTAGCATCGCTATCAAAGCCGTTATTTCTAACTCTGGTAGTAACTGGGCATACGGATTTTAAATCGTGAGTAATGTGGTACGCTGTCCACATAATCGCCCAACTGTTAATTTTTTTCTTCGAATTATTCTTAAACATACGATATACGTCTTGCCCTGCCTTCCGAGACTTAAACCAAAAGACAATCTCCTCTAACAACGAGGAAGGAGAGTATGACCAATCACATTTATCCCACCGGTCCCGCCATGTAGCCCACCCCCAAGACGTGGGGCGAGGGTGGAAATACACACTTTCTGCATCGAGTCCAACTATAGGGGTTGTAAACGCACTAATTGAGCCAATCTCATCATTATTCTTATAGTAATCTAAAGCTTGATTCATGTACTTCAAAAAATCCGTTGTTAAAACTAAATCATCCTCAAGCACAATCACCTTCTCACACTCATTAAGAACTTGTGAAACACCGGATACAAGTGATTTGGCAAGACCGAAGTTTGATTCTCTTTTTATAACGGTTAACGACTTAAATAACCTTTCAAAGCTTTGCGTAGAATCTAGTGTCGATAGACATAAAACAGATTCTTTTTTGTTTCTAGGTCCATCTACTATAAAAACAACATCAGTCTTTTCTGCTAATTTACAAGCAGATAAACTACGAAGTAAGTTTTCTGCATGATGAGGTCTATTAAAA
This sequence comes from Aliikangiella marina, assembly GCF_007004765.1. GTDB lineage: Bacteria > Pseudomonadota > Gammaproteobacteria > Enterobacterales > Kangiellaceae > Aliikangiella > Aliikangiella marina. Next base: position 789,490 of record NZ_VIKR01000001.1, on the reverse strand, counting down.
CCGAAAACACAAACTTTCGCTAACACCTAAACTCCCCAAACCATACCAATTCGTTCGGCATAAGCCTTCACATCTGTAAGAAACAGTATCTCCAAAGCCGTTGCCCCATAATCCCAAGGACTTGAGTCGAGCCTGTAAACAAATAATAAACAACAAACCGTAAAAACAAGAAACGAGACTATCCTACTGAAATCTATTTTTGTCGAAAAAAAATAGATTAGATACATTAAAAATACTGCTCGAACAAAATCCATTAAAAAATAATATCTTAAGAAAATTAAGTTTATCTCATGAGACACTATCAAACAGCAAACCAGTAATAACGCAAAGCAGTAGACCACTTTTGTCTTTTCAAAGCACTCTGTTTTCAACACTCGCACGCAGACAAAACCAAAAAAAAGAATCGCATCAAAAACTATTAAAAATACTGGAATACTTCCATCATCCTTAACAAAGCCAATCTCCATATATGGTCTGAGCACTACTACAAAACTGGTCATAGCTAAAGCTATCAAAACACTAAATACAGAGATCAAAACCCAAGCTTTCCGGCTTAAACTTTTATAGAGGAGTGGAATTAGCACCACAAATGGTGCTACCGATATATGAACGAAAGGTGACATTAATATAAATAAACCACCTTTTACCGGCGAGTCTTTAAAAGAAGCTATACCATATATTAATACAGAAGCGGCCAGATATTGTCTAACTAAATGTCCAGAAAGTGAAAATGTAATTGAGAATAAAATCAATGAGAAAAAAATCAAATATTTCTCCCTCAATTCCAGAGGCATTACTTTGTCGAGAGAAAGCGCAAATAATATATAAATTATAAAAACGGACAGAAATGAGAAGAAAAATCCACCTGTATCAATAAATGAAACAAAATAGATGTAGTAATTAAAAATAAATTCAATACTACGCATTGAAACAAAATTGAATTGAATCACATCAAAAAAAGAGTAACCTCGAATCTCTCTAATAGCATCTATGTACACTAACATATCAGACTCAGGAACTTTTAATAGATTAATTAATGTAAAAAATAGCGCTAACCCTCCTCCTATGATTGAAAAAGCGAGTGATTTATTTATTTCACTTGCTGTAAGAACAAGAATAGATGCAAATAAAAAAAGAAGTGGAAAAAAAAACAAAGCGATGGAGCCAAGGACTAGTAACGTAATAAGCTTACTATCAAGCGCCAAATTCATTACCGGATCTCATCGAATAATAAACTGAATGAGTCCTTTACTTTGCTTTTAAGAGCGACATTAGATTGCCCTATGCTCCTCGAATAAAAATCGTTATCTTTAAATTCTTCAAGCTTTTTTAATACTTTCTTTTGAAACTTGTCATTAAAATCCAAATTGAGTGACTCTAGATTGTATAATTTCAAAAACTCTTGATACTTATGACTCCACCCAATCGCAATAGAGGGTACATTGCAACTTAACGAGCCAACAACCACATGATAGCGAGATGTAAGCGTAAAACATGATTTACTCAAAATATATTTTAGCTCTCTTGGCGGTAACTCTTTGTCAAAAAGTACTGGTGCGCAATCTCTCACTTTATCTACCAACATATTACATACTTTCAGGTCAGACGACCCATCATTTGATGTAAAATTATGTACTAACACGACAGGCGTATAATCCTTATATACTCCCCTTATAACATCAGATATTTTACTCAAGTAATCCGCCCCGTATTTGTTGTACATTATGGCGCTAGGACTTACGATAAAGTATTTTTCTATATTGAGTTTCTCAAATTGCTCGGAAAAAGATTCTGGAGGATAAATCAATGTACAATCAGGAAAAGGCCCCTTAATATTCTGATCTCCTACTAAATCTATTAAAAGGTTTCTACTTTTTTCGGACCTCATAAAGATGCTACTAGCTCTTTTATATACATATTTTGCTAAAATGCGCGTCAATAATTTCTCACAAGGACCGAAATCCTGTGTAAAAAAAACAAGCTTCGCATTTTTGCGAAGAAAGAAAGAGTGACGTATAAAATTTCTTAACACGCCCTTTATTGACTTATCATGGTAATTTATACCACCAATATCTATAACTACATCAGATTCAGTGACTTGAACGTGATAAGGCTTAATGACTTTTTTCGGATTAAATGTAATAAAATTAAGATCTAGACCAAGCCGCTCTGCGAATAATTTGTAGCTCGTAGATCCACCTAGCGCCTCCAAGTATAGTTTACAATCCGAGCCAAATTGTTTTTCAATTTGTAACACGACAGTCTCAAGCATTGCTTCCGCACCTTTATTACCGCCAGGTTGCGCATTTAAAATAAATATCTTTTTCATATTACTCTATAAATTCCGAGATTTCTTTTATTGACTTTCTTTTTGAATATGGAACTAAAACTTCATCAACAGCATGTCCAATCGCAATCGACAGGACAACTTTTTCACTGTCGCTTAAACCAATCAACTGACACATTTTTTTCTCTCTGTCGTGGTTGTCTGCCCAGTTTATGATACATGAAGACAATCCTTGAGCCTCTAAAGCTAAAACGAAAGGCATTACAGCTAATGTCCCATCAACATAGATCGAGTGCCTATTTGCAATATTGGAGAAAGCTTTCAAATCTCCTACCAATACAGCTATACACTGAACGTTTTCGCTCCACCCTACTGTACCAGCAGGAACTTTTGCGACCTCTCGCGCTAATTCAGGATCTGAAATAATATAAAACTTAAAAGGTTGTCGGTTACAACTTGACGGAGAGAGCAACGCCACCTCAAGTGCCTTATTTATTAGGTTTTTACTAACTTTCTTCGTTTTAAACCACCTCACAGATTTTCGATTTTCGCAGAGTAGTTTTAAAGATAAGTATTTATCTATTTCAATCTCGTTTTTGTATTCAACCGGTCCTTCCACCTTGCTATCAAAACTAGTTGAAAGAGAGCGATAAAGCGATTGTGCCTTAAGGTACTGCTCATGATCAGAATCCGTAACGTCGAAATACTCATCCAAAACAGTTTTTGCCCAATTATATTCACTTGTTTTAATCCGACCACTATCATCAGATAGAAACTTAAATGCTTCAACTGTTTCAAGTATAAACCGGAGGGCGAATACTTGCCTCCTGGGGATCATGGTTAATCCTTTTTCTATTCTATGCACATTTCTTCTAATAAAATATAGATTCCTTTTACCATGGCGCAATCGACTTTCATAATCATACGCTCCCCTCAAAAACGCAAAGTGTTCGTTTAAATACAGCCTACTCCAGAGTAATGAGAAATACGCTGTAATTTTATTAGATTTTGCAACTACTAATTTAAAATAATTAACATCATCCCTAAGTTTAACTAAAACCAAAAAAAGAGACTCTGGGACGATTTTTTTTAATAATGTTTTCATCTTTACTTCATAAACATGTAAAAGCTTCTCGCTCTAGAGGAGATTAGTGAGAATAGAACTACCGAGGACAAGTAGCCGCACACTGAAGCGACAGCGGCGCCCTCGATACCAACAACTGGAATCAAAAGCAGATTCAATGACAAATTAATTATTAATCCAAATGAGTGACGCAGTATGGACAGAACTAAATTGTCTGTAATAATTAACCACCTACTAAATAAATCACCAATGTATACTATAGGGATACTAAGAGCATAGATAGCCAAAACGTTTGACGCTTCCGTATAGTTTACTCCGTAAACGAGATTGACTATCTCACTTGAGAGTAAAAATACTAAAACTGAAACAATTAAGCCTAGGATGGCAAATTTAACAAATACTTTTCCAATAAAAACATTAAACTCTGTAAAGTTCTCACCGTGCAGCTTTATCATATTCGGAAAAAGTGACGGCATAACTATCATTGAAAACACAAAGCACCCTTCAACCAACCTTGTGGCTGCCGCATATAAACCGGCATTTCTTTCATCTAAAATATGTAGTACAAGAACCTGATCTACCTTCATATAAATTATTACAGCTATACTGGATAACATTAATGGAAATGATTTTTTTAGTAGATTCACTGTATATTCTATTGATAAATCAATATGCTTAACTACAGACTTCTCAAGCCTAAAAAAACAGATTAAACCCACTGAGAAAACAAGGAAAAGCTCCATCACTTGAGAAAAAACTAACGCATAAATTGATTTCAAATATACTGCTGAATATATTTTTAAAGCCGCCCCGAAAAAATATGCATTCACTTTATAGGCAGAAACAATTTTGTTTTTTAGTCTCGACTCAAAAAAAACATCCACAACTTGGGACATCGTTAGCATTATTAACATCGAACTTAACAATGATAACTCTGTGGATAGCTTCAACACATATTTGTAAACTAACAAACTTATTAGTGAAAATAACACACAAGAGGAAAATCTAATTATTAAGGAGTTAGATGCAACAAGATTAAGATTCGAGTTACTAATAAATTCTTTTGCCAACAGAGAGTTTAGCCCTAGAGCGGCTATAGCGGCAAGAATTACAGACACAGATAATATACTACTATACAAGCCAAATACATTTGGCCCAACTTCTCTCGCAACAATTACACCAACAACAAAGTAAGTTATCATTTTGCATATTTTTTCTAAAAATATGAAAAATGAATTAAATGAAATATGCTTACGACTATACACGCTAATTTTACTTTTAGGTTCTCGTGAGATTATATTTACGCGAACCTACAATTAATTAATAACTACTTAATAATGTAAGTCCGAATTAAAACTATTAATGATGAAAAAAATGCGCCAACAATAGTACTAACAATGCATATTAATGCCCTATTAGGTGTGGACCTTACTTCGGCTACTTTGGGCTCACTTATCGTTTTGAGAGCATACTCATCACTTACTTCTGTAAGCATGAGTGTTTTGGTTTGCTCTTCAATAAGTTGATAAAAAACAGCTTGCATCTCATTAATATTTGTTTGTTTTATCTGGCTCTGTAGATAACTGATACTTTTCAACGCATCTTCTCGATCTTTTTGTTGTATGTGAGAATTTAATGATAATACCAGCTTATCGAGCCATGCCTTAGCTAGCTTGGGAGAATAATATTCAAGACTGAGTTTAATAAACCCAGTATTTTTATCCTGACTAACTTCTATTCGATCTTTTAGTTCTTTATATAGTTCCCAGCTAGTCGGCTCAGAACCAATCCCTTTACCGTAATCAGGTTCTCTGACCCATTTTTTTTGGCTTTCATCGTACAAGTCAGCATTCACGAGAAGCTTATCATTATGTAACGACCAACCTTCAACTGCGAAAAGTTCTATTTGAATTTCTTGTTCTTTTATAAACTTTTCTAAAAACCCCCATGTTTTTATAAGCTCTATGGCAATTAATGATTTATCGTCTGAGCCGCCGGAACTAAGATTTATTCCAGCAAGAGAAGCTAGGCCTCCGAACTGTCCGGCCAACTTCGAAAGCCCACTCACGCCAGAATTTGACGAGGGTGCAAGAATAGTTGTTGACTTATATTGATTAGGGATATTTAAAGCAACAAATACGGAAGATATAGCAAAAATAGAAGTTACTATAATTATAATCCACTTTTTTTCCCAGAATGCATCTAAGATTTCTTTTAAGGTTATCTCGTTTTGATTCGAAGGCACACTAGTACTTTTTTCGATGCTCATCTTAACACACTATCCAATTTCTTATTTAACGAATGTATATTTTTACTCAACTAGCTGTAATACTAAAACTCAAGCAGAGCCTTTCTGCATCTTAAATTTCTAACACCATCTTATAGCGTTACTTACTCGACTTTCAAAACTACACGTTGGAATATCTTTCTAATTATTTAATAAATAGTTCCAATCTATTCTTGCCTCATTCCTATTAACCAGAGACTCGAAATCCGAAGATTCAAGCGATATATTAAAAGTACCACCTTTATCTGTGTTTATTTTCCAAATCAGTTTTAGTGCTGTTAAGTCACTTTTGCGTTTTGAAGAAGAATTATTTTCAATTCCTTCCCTAAAGGCAGGGATATGCAAAATATCTCGACCCTTTGTAAAATGTAATGATATTTGATTAGTTTTGTCTATAGTTGCAATTAAACCTAGAGATACTACACTTGTAAAATCGTCAAAAGTTGAGCCCAAGCTCAAATTATTATATCGAAAACCTAACTCAGTAAAAGAATTTTCTAAACTGTTGTTAGTCTCATTGAATCTCTTTTTATCAGAGACATCCATATACCATTTGACCCTTGTCAACCCAATTTTCAGCGAAGATGTCAAGCCAACTTGATTTATACTGTTGGTAGAAAACAGCTTACTGTTCGAGTAGCTGCTTCCATATAAGGCAACGGGTATTTGAAAGGGTAATTTCCACCGAAAATCTAAGCCACTAATTTGACGACTACTCTCATCAAAATACCTTAGACATTCCTGAGGATTTATTTTCATCTCAGAAACGCATATTCTGTTACTCAAGGCCACATCTAAAGAGCTATCAAAAGCTTCGACTTTTTTATCTTCAGTCGAAACTTGTGTAGAGCGAAGACCTACCTCAACAGACTCAATAGGTTTAAGTGTTAAAGAAGCCCCTATTAACTTGGAGTTTGCTTTACCTCGTTCATCATTGAGCTCAGAAACAAATGCATTAAATGTCCAAGGGCCGATCCATTGAAGACCAGATGAGTCAGCTTGGTCCGAATAATTTCTCTGAAATGATAGCCCAACAGGCGGCCGAGCATTATTCGAAAGTATGTTATTGGAACTCCAACTAGGCCCCCACCACTTTTCTACTGCGCCGATAGTAACAATCCAATTACCAAAGATAGATGAAATATATGATCCATCAACTCGTACATCATCACCATCTATCGGATCATCCGCATAAGTCAACTCAGCGTTCCAAGCAAAATGCCGACTCATCCCTGCTCTTCTTGCTGATAACTCATTCTTGGCTCGAGAAGAGTCTCCAAAAGTCCTGATAACGTTTTCATTATCAGAAAGTGAAAATTTAAGCTGCCGCAAATCCTCGCCTATTGACTTTCGTCCTGCTTTTTTAACTCGCCAATAAGTTGCTCGATATTCCATCGGAATATTCTCACTTTTAACCGAATCTAAGTCTCTAATTATCCCCGACCACATCAAAGGATAAGTTGAAATAGGCACTTTAATCACGCCAATATCTGCTAAGATTTCTATATCGGCCCGCAGGAATTCATCTCTAGTGTCGATCCAAGGTTCAGCACTAATTGCGTTACAAAATAATAATCCTAAAACAATTATTAATTTGTAGGAGCGAGATACAAGGTTCGAGGTTCGAGGAATTAAAACCTTTTCTCGAATACACTGTGCCCTATTGCTACTCCCTCCCAAAACCTAACACCTTTTATTCTAATTTACTTTGTATTAATAAAACTTTTTCTTTTGGTAATCAAAGAGCCTAGCATTTTACTAATTGCTTTCGATTCAAGTTTCATCTGACTTGCAGTGTCAGTGTTTAAATAGTTAATTTCTTGTCCGATAATAATTTGTGTGTAAAGTTCACCACAGGAAGCTTTAGCATAAGAAAGAAAATTTAATGATTCTTTAATTGAAATTCTTTCCATTCCCTCCGCAATATTGCTAGGTATCGAAAGACTTGCTCTTCCTATTTGATCCTTGAATCCGTAATCTTTTAATTTAGATGTTTCTTTGTATACTTTAGAACTTAACTTAACCGCTCTTTTCCAAACTTCCATATCTTCAAAATTCATTTGCCCCTCCTTGGCAAGTTTATTTAATGTTCTTCCCTCGTTCCCAGCTCCTCGTGCCTCGCTCCTGAAAAGCGCTATAAACTTTTCACCGCTGCCGCTCCAAGCGCCAACTGGTAAACAATCTGACTCACATTAGTCCAAAGCGTTAGAGACTTAATTCGATCGGTATCCAATGGAACGACAATAGTATCGCCCGGATTTAGCATTTCATTTTGATGGGTTAGCCAACCACTTTGGTTAGGCAAAAATACTGAACCATCGGCTTTAACCACATAAATACGATCATCGTCAGCTCGCCCTGTAAGCCCTCCACTTTTGTCTAGGTAGTCTTCAAGCGTCCATTGCTCATTGAACAGATGCGAAGTGGCATGCTGCACCTCACCTAGTACCGAAATTTCTTGGCGAAATGCGGGAATAATCAACTGGTCGCCATCTTGTAGCTGAATATCTGTCATTTCATTAGAAACAATTCTTTCTAAATCAATGACCAAACGCCCTACGGCTTCAGTTTCAGACAAAGCGTTTAATAAGGCCTCTGCATTATTCATTCCGGCAGCCTCTCCTGCCGCAACCTCTTCGAGCTCACTTGCGGCAATATCCGCTCGCATTCTTTCTCGTAACTCTTCTAATCGTGCTGACTCTTGAAGTTTTAATGCTTCACGAGTAAAAACCGCGGCTTGAATATGCGCCATTGGGGTAAAGCCACCAGCTCTGGAGATCACCTGCGAGAGAGTTTCACCTCGCTTAAACTCGTATTCTCCAGGAAATCTTACTTCGCCTTGCAATGAAATATTTAACCGCTCTCGATACTCTGGCGTTGTATACACAGCTAGTTTGTCTTTTGGCTGTAACTCAAATGATTTTCGGCCTGTTAATTGTTCCGCTAAGTTCACGTTAATATGTTCAACGCTTGCCGATTCAAAGTTGGATAAATCTTTTCTAGTAATTTCAGCATTACCCAAATAAGCGGCTTCCCTTAAACCACCGGCTAATAAAATTAAATCTCGAGTATTCATATTTTGAGAAAGTGGATACACCCCTGGAAATCTAACATTCCCGGAAATTTCCACAATTCGAACTAACTGACCGTCAGAGGTTTGCTCTTTCAATTTTTCAATCACAGGCGTAAGCAGACTCACTCGAAAGTTTGTTTTACTTTCGATTTCTTCTTTTTCCAATTGGGCTTCAAGCGCGTTGGCTTCTTCAATCGAACCGATTTCAGGATCGGTTTCTTTGAATAAGTCTAACGAAGAACCTGAATGCCTGGAAGCATCAAAGGCACTAAAAGTGACCACTCTATCTAGAGGCTTTAGCAGAATATCTTTATCTTCGCCGCCCTCAATAACAGATCGCGGATTAAAGTGAAGTACCGAAATTTCTCGCAGCGGTAAAGATTTGCGAATTATCAAGGCGATATTGAGATCGGTATTTTCTTTGAAATCTCTGATAGAAGTAATCACATCACCTAAGGTTAAATTTTGTTTCCATTTCACTTTTCTTGGACGATGGAAAGTGCCGGTTAAACCAACAACCCCCTCGTACTCATCTAAAACAGTACTGATCTCAACTAAGTCGCCATCTTTTAGTCGAGTCGACTTAGCTTGCTTAGTCGTTAAGTCGACGTCAATGACTGTCGTAAAACCACTATTACTTTTTCTAGTGATATGAGAGATATTAGGATAAGCACTAGCTGAATAACCTCCAGCCAATTGAATTAAACTTTCTAAGTTATTTTCATTTTTTAATTCATAAACTGCCGGTCTTTTAACTTCGCCTGTAATGCCTGCGGTTTTTCCGACAGGTGGAATGTAGATAACATCACCCGGCTGTAACCTTTGATCACCACTGGTATCCCCTTTTTGCAAGAGGTCGTAAAGATCGAGAGTGGTAATCACTTCACCCTGGCGCTTTAACTGAATATTTCTTAGTGAACCAAACTCTTTGACACCACCACTAACAAAAAGCGCGTTGGTCATAGTCGACAACGCGCTTACTGTATATGAGCCCGGTTTGAATGCTTCACCGAGAACAAAGACTCGGATTGATCGAAGTTCGCCCAATGAAATTACTGCTCTCACGCCAATCATTTGTTCTTTGACGGTCTCTTGAATTCTTGATTTTGCTTCGGTGAAATTTAAACCTGCTAATGAGATAGGGCCGAGCTCAGGAAAATTAATGGTACCATCACGGCTTACGGTCAAATTGATATTCTGACTGACTTTGCCGAGCAATTGAATTTGTAGTTGGTCTCCAGGCCCCATCACATAGTTGACCGGTACAGGAATATCTGTCGCAGGCGCAAAAGTTGTAGGAATGCCAGCAAATAGATCATACCCGTAACGAGTCAGTCCACTGTCATCAATAAATTTAGTGGTTTCTACTAGGTCTGCAACAAACTCGACTTCTTCAGAAACCGGTTCAGTTGGCTCGCCGATAACACCTCTTGAATTCATTTCGACTGCCGATCCTCTGGGAATCACCGTACGAATAGGCTGCTGAGTGCTTTCTTGCGAATTTAAGTTACTCACCGATGAACATAATTGATCGACATCGTAACCAGCAGCCTTGGCCATTTGTCTTTGCTGTGGCGTGATGTTACGGCATTGACTTTGTATATTGGCTAATTCAGCGGCCTGTGAATAGCTGCTGCCAGTGTAACCGACAATAGAAATGAGAAAAGTCGAAATTGACACAATCAATCGCATATTGATATCCATGGATTTCTTAAATTCTAGGTATTTGTTAGTTAATTCAGAATGCTGGGCTGGAACGCTAGCCAGGCCGAATGCTATGTGCTATGCGCCAGAAATTATAACTTTGATCGTTCAATTCTCGATCCATGACCAGGGTTAATATTCAATCCAGCGTATCAACTGAAGCTTATTTTCCCTGTATTTCAGAAGGCTCCAGGCACGCTACCGCCCTTAAGTTACGGCACTTAAATCGCCACTGTCTATCCACACTGCACGAGTTTATCTTTTCTGACGTAATTGAGTAAATTAACGATTGGGATCGAGAATGGAAGACAAAGCAACCCAAAGTGTTCTATCTCACTTTTATTCCCTTGCAATTGAACCGATCAAATCCCTAATTTTTTGGTTGTTTTACATACAGTTAAGTTACTTTATTACGCACCATATTAACGCGAGCAAATTATACCCGAAGGGATCAGCAAATACAGCTTTATTACAGAATAAAAGGAGTGGAATTGTGGCTAAAATGCGGCTTTTAGCACTAATCGGCGATTATTTGTTCGTTGGCGACATTTAAACGGCTTTGTTTCCCTAAAAAGTCGATCAAAATCATCGCTCTCTGCTCGCCGCTTTCAGCAACAAACATGCCTTTGAGCCCCTCAAATGGCCCTGAGAGAATTCGGACAGCGTCACCGTGTTTCAGGCTATTTGTTGCAGATGCAAGTTTAAACTCTTGCTCTGATTTGACGAACTGATTAATTAAATTTTGCGGTACTTTAGCCACATTGCCAGAAAACCTCACCCAATCCCTAATTCCGCGGGTTGAGCGGACTTTATGCCATTGAGCGTCTTCGGGAGAAACATTGATAAAAATATACCCAGTAAACATGGGTTCCTCGACCAAACGTTTCTTTCCTGAACGCACTTTTTCAACTTTAATTATCGGCGAATAAGATTTAATTCCCTGATTTTTAAGGTTTTCTTCAGCCCGGGTTTCTTGTCTGGGTTTGGTAGTCGCAAGATACCACTCTGATGAACTGCTCATGGGGCGCCATTTCTATGTTGGATGGGTTGATTATATTGTCTGACTTAATTGTATCGTCGGAACTAATTATATCGAAGACAGAAGTTTCGAGTATAGCGAATTGTGATCAGTTTCAGTCTCGGTCTCAGCGGTTTATTCAAAGAACCGTCTGATTAATCAGAAGATAATGACCCTGCAGATGACGAAACACCCAACTGACTCTCGATAAATCCTTTATTTTTCAGTTTAATCGAATCAATAACAGCGGTAATTCCTTGATTTTTATATTGATTTCTAAAACTATCTTTCTTCAGCGTTACGTAACTCACGCCTTGAATTAAAATGTCATAGAGCTGCCAACTGTTCCCCTCTTTGGCAACCTTAAAATTGACTTCGAACTCAGGCAACAAGTTAGGGATGACTTTCAAAGTCAGTAGCGCGCGCGTTTTCTTTTGATTGAGCTTGAGTTTAACAAACTCAAGTTGCTGACCATCGTACAAAGAAAATCCTTCCTGGACATAACGTTGAATCGTATCATTAAAGCCTTTAACCAGTCCTTGCTGCTCAGCACTCGACAACTCCATCCAGTACTTTTTACCGAACAGTCCACGTAAAGTTTTCTCTGAATTCCAAAGCGGCAGCACCGACCTATCGACGAATTTTGCAAGGTCATGAGGGCTTTGTGCGAATTTAGCCTGATTTTCCTCAAGGGTACTATTGATATGCTTCACTCGCTCGATGTAGTGGTCTTGCAAATTTCCGAGGATCGGCTCAGCGATACTCGAGGCACTTGCATTTCCACAGAGAACTAGCGTCAAGAGAATCAGGTATTCTTTGAAATTTAAAACTGTTTTCATAGGCGCAATTTTACATCAAAAAAACTGACTTTGGAGCGCTGGTGTGAAAAATGTTACATTTTGCGCGCTAAGTCTGAAAACGGGTGGTTAACTTGTCTATTGCTTCGTTCTACCTTATTCTTTCGAACTTTGGGTCGTTCTTGTAGTTCGACTAACAAGACACATTACAACAACTATCAATCATAAATAGCAAACTGGGCGTTTCAGCTGAATAATCGCCTGGTCTTAAGTAGGCAATAAACTAATGACAAAAGCTTTCAAAGTTCCTCACACCCTTATTTTACTGTTACTGATGATGATCGTCGCTTATGTCGCGACTTGGTTAGTTCCTCAAGGATTCTTCGAGACAGTCACTTTGGATAATGGCCGACAAACCGTTGTGCCAGGGACTTTTGCTCTGACGGATGAGCAGATTCGATTAACGCCGATGGACTTTTTAGTGGCTATTCCTCGCGCTTTTGCGGCCGCTCAGGATGTTATCTTCTTTGTGTTTATTGTCGGTGGTGTTTTAGCAGTGGCTCGCGCCACAGGAACTATCGACGCGCTAATCGGTAACTTATTAGAAAAGTTTGGTCAAAAGCCTCACATGTTAATCTTCATGGTAGTCTTTTGCTTTGCGATGGCATCTGGTGCGATCGGCACAGCCGGCGAATACATCCCCTTCGTTTTAATTTTGGTGGGACTCTGTAAGGCGATGCGCTTGGACTCGATGACTGCAGTGGGCATGGTGGTGACCGGTTATGGGATCGGTTATGGTGTCTCAGCATTCAATCCGTTTACCGTGATGGTCGCGCAAACAATATCGGAAGTTCCGGTTTATTCGGGCATTGAAGTTAGACTGGCTATCTTTATTCCTTTTGTTCTGATTGGCTTTCATCACGTATGGAGTTATGCGAAAAAGGTCCTAGAAAATCCCGCTAATTCAATGACCGCTCATTTACCCTGCCCACTCGCAGATATCGACGAAGCCGACTATCCCAAGCTGGCGCTGAGACACAAACTCATATTACTGGGCTTGGTGCTAACTATCGCAACCGCCGTATGGGGAATCTCACAACATGGTTGGTACCTGTACGAACTGGGTGCATTATTTATTTTATGGGGCATCGTAACCGCGGTTCTTGGCAAACTATCTGCAAATACCGCAGCCGATCAATTTATTGAAGGCGTTAAGGACTTAGCAACGACCGCAATGCTAATCGGTGTTGCGCGCGGTATCGCGCTTATAATGGAAGATGGCCAAATCCTCCATTCATTGGTTTATGGGATGTCCTACCCATTGTCTTTTGTCGGCTCTGAAATCGCTGCTGTGGGTATGTTTATTATGCAAACTTTGTTGAATCTATTCATTCCATCAGGCAGCGGGCAAGCCTATGTCACCATTCCTTTACTGGCGCCTGTTGGTGATTTAGTTGGTGTTTATCGCCAGGTCGTCGTGCTTGCTTACCAATTCGGTGACGGCTTTTCGAATATGATCATTCCAACTAATGCAGTATTAATGGGAATTATCGGCATGGCCGGAGTACCTTATCACCTCTGGTTTAGATTCTGTTTTCCATTGATGATCAAATTAATGACTGCTGCTGCAATCGTGCTGGTACTTGCTGTAACCTTTGATTATGGTGCAGATGTGCAGCCAACGATAACGACAAACGTTACTCAAAACTGAGTAATCCTGGAATTGTTTCACTAATAATTATAATACGGCTGATGAGGTTACACTCATCAGCATTCTCCACAAGTCAATTATTTAAGCTATGTTTGTGAAGTTTGAAATTGTAGAATTTGTAACAAGTGTTTGATGGTAAAAGCTTTATATCGCGAGTGGTTCTTTTACCTTGATAGTCTAGTCTTGCGACCACTTAAAGCGTGGTAGTCGCGAGTGAATCTTTTACCTCGAGAGTCCAGTCTTGATACCACAAAAAGCGTGGTAGTCGCGAGTGAGTCTTTTACCTGGAGAGTCCAGTCTTGATACCACAAAAAGCGTGGTAGTCGCGAGTGGGTCTTTTACCTGGAGAGTCCAGTCTTGATACCACAAAAAGCGTGGTAGTCGCGAGTGGACTCGAACCACCGACCCCCACCATGTCAAGGTGGTGCTCTAACCAACTGAGCTACGCGACTATTTTGGAGTATTTTGAAGCATTAATGCTTACTGCTTCGAAATGTGGCGCGTATCTTATCAGAAAGATTTTATTTTTCAACGGTTAATTTTATTTAATTCGCGCCAATCGTTCTCTACAAACAAATCCAACTCTGCAATGATAGCGGTTGTTTATTTCGTAGGCTAAAGCTTATTTAGGATAACCTTCCGGGTTTTTACTTTGCCAACGCCATGTATCAGCGACCATTTCATTTAAACCTCGCTTGGCTGACCAGCCAAGCTTTTCCTTAGCCAAAGTTGCGTCAGCCCAGCATTCTGCGATATCGCCTGGTCTTCTGGCGACAATTTCATAAGGGACTTTCTGGCCAGTTTTTTCGACAAATGCATCAACCATTTGTAAAACCGAATAGCCGGTTTGAGTGCCAAGATTAATCGCGTTTATACCTTCTAAGGCATCAATATTTTCGATTGCTTTGACATGAGCATCGGACAAGTCGACAACATGAATATAATCCCGTACTCCGGTGCCATCAATGGTGTCATAGTCGTCTCCAAACACCGAAAGCTTCTCACGTTTTCCAACCGCCACCTGGCTGATAAACGGCATAAGATTATTCGGAATCCCACTGGGATCCTCGCCAATCATGCCACTTTCATGGGCACCGATAGGGTTAAAGTATCTGAGCAAAACAATATTCCAGCCCTGCTCCGACGCAGCCAAGTCGCGCATAATTTGTTCAATATAAAGTTTAGTGCTGCCATACGGATTGGTGGTTGAAGTGGGAAAGTCTTCGGTAATCGGTACACTAGCTGGATCACCATATACCGTGGCAGAAGAAGAAAAAACCATATTGCGGCAATCGTGTTTTTGCATAACCTTCAGCAGGCAAACTGAACCGAATACATTTTGTTCGTAGTATTCCAAGGGTATTTGGGTAGACTCACCAACGGCTTTTAAACCGGCAAAGTGCACGACAGCTTTAAAGTCATGCTCCATAAACAACGCATCGAGTTTTTCTGTGTCACGAATATCGACTCGATGAAATATAACCGGCTGACCAGTGATATCTTCGACTCGGCGCATAGACTCTAAGGACGAGTTTGATAGATTGTCGACTACAATGACTTGATAACCGGCTTCTAGCAATAACAACGTTGTGTGACTACCAATATAGCCGGCACCACCGGTTACTAGCACTTTCCCTAAACTCATTTTCTATTCCTTGTTGAGTACTACTTAATCGAGAACATTATAAATTAGCTAACAACAAGTCGCTAGTAGGTTGAGACAGATTCTATTATAGAAGTGCTAAGAACTAAGAACTAAGAACTAAGAACTAAGAACTAAGAACTAGACCCGGCTGGCGCTCCAGCTAAGAACTAAGGCTAAGAATTTTAGCACTTAGTTCCTAGGATTTAGTTCCTCGCCCTCAATTATTGAAGCGACGAGTTTATTAAAAAGATGTGCTTATTTAAAAACGAGCTCACCATCGTAGACATCTAAAACAACGGGTTTACCGTGCTCTACTTTTCCAGCAAGAATTTTTTCCGCAAGTGGATTTTCTACCCATTGTTGAATGGCCCGTTTTAGCGGTCTAGCACCATACACAGGGTCAAACCCTTTATCGGACACATTCGCCAAAGCTTCCTCTGAATATTCAAACGAAATGCCATTATCATTCAATCGCTCAACTAGGTGGCTCAACTGAATTTTCGCAATCTGTTTTACATGCTCTTTCTCTAGAGAATGGAATATCACCGTTTCATCGATACGATTTAAAAACTCAGGTCTGAAATAATCACCAATCACACCATGAATTTTCTGTTTCAGCTCATCATAATGCGCCTCGCCTGCAGACTCCATAATCAAATCTGAGCCCAAGTTTGATGTCATAATGATAACAGTATTCCTAAAGTCTACGGTTCTGCCCTGGCCATCCGTTAAGCGACCATCTTCCAGTACCTGTAATAGAATATTAAACACGTCCGGATGCGCTTTTTCGACTTCGTCCAGCAATATCACTGAATATGGTTTTCTTCTCACCAGTTCCGTTAAATACCCCCCTTCGTCATAACCGACGTATCCAGGCGGCGCACCGATTAATCTCGCGACAGAATGCTTCTCCATAAATTCGGACATATCGATCCTCACCATCGCGTCTTCTGAATCAAATAAGAAGTTGGCCAGCGCTTTACTTAATTCAGTTTTTCCCACTCCGGTAGGCCCCAAAAATAAGAAAGAGCCGTTAGGTCGATTCGGGTCAGACAGTCCCGCTCTCGAACGACGAACGGCATTAGAAACTGCCGATACCGCTTCTTCTTGCCCTATCACTCGGGTATGTAAGTGTTCTTCGATTTTGAGTAACTTTTCTCGCTCACCTTCCAGCATTTTTTCAACAGGAATTCCAGTCCACTTAGAGACAATATGAGCGATTTCATTGTCACTTACTCGGTTTCGAAGCAAAGTCATATCTTGCATTTCAACTTGGCTTGCCATATCAAGCTGATGCTCTAACTCAGGAATTCGTCCGTATTGAAGTTCAGACATTCTTGCTAAATCACCTGCTCGCTTAGCAGCATCTAAATCAATACGCGCACGTTCTAAATCTGTTTTAATGGCCTGAGTGCCATGCAGCGCGGCCTTCTCTGCCGTCCAAATCTCATTTAACTCGGCAAACTCTCTTTCCATTTCCTCGATCTTTTCTTCTAGATCAGCCAAGCGTTTTTTAGAGCTTTCATCGCTTTCTTTTTTCAGCGCCTCGCGTTGAATTTTTTGCTGAATTAGCTTGCGCTCGAGACGATCCATTTGTTCGGGTTTTGAATCGATTTCCATACGAATTAAACTCGCTGCTTCGTCAACTAAATCGATCGCTTTATCAGGTAGTTTTCTATCAGAAATATAGCGATGAGAAAGCGTCGCAGCCGCAACGATGGCGGGATCAGTTATATCTACACCATGATGAACTTCATAACGCTCTTTTAAACCTCGCAAAATTGCGATCGTATCTTCAACCGTTGGCTCATCCACTTGGACTTTTTGAAAACGCCTTTCCAAAGCGGCATCTTTCTCGACATACTTGCGATATTCATCTAAAGTCGTTGCGCCAACGCAGTGCAGTTCACCTCGAGCAAGTGCAGGTTTTAGCATGTTACCTGCGTCCATTGAACCTTCTGATTTACCCGCTCCAACCATAGTGTGAATTTCATCGATAAAAAGAATTATTTGGCCTTCTTGTTTTGCTAAATCGTTGAGCACCGCTTTTAAACGCTCCTCAAACTCGCCTCTAAATTTCGCACCAGCAATTAATGCGCCCATATCCAATGATAAAACACGCTTACTCTTTAACCCTTCGGGAACTTCGCCATTAACAATTCGCTGCGCCAAGCCTTCAACGATCGCCGTTTTACCAACCCCGGGCTCTCCAATCAACACCGGATTATTTTTTGAACGACGTTGCAGTACTTGAATTGTGCGACGGATTTCATCGTCTCGACCGATTACCGGATCAAGTTTGCCTTGTTCTGCTCGCTCGGTTAAATCAATGGTAAACTTTTCTAATGCTTGGCGTTGTTCTTCAGCATTGGGATCATCAACAGCTTGACCACCTCGAACTTGTTCGATCGCATTTTCGATACTGTTTTTATCCGCACCAAGTGACTTAAGAATTCGTCCAAGCTCACCTTTATCATCGATAGCCGCGATGACAAACAGCTCACTTGAGATATACTGATCTTTACGCTGTTGAGCGAGCTTATCGCAATGATTTAATAAACGAGCCAAATCGTTAGAAATATGAACTTCACCCGGTGCACCTTCCACTTGAGGAAGGTGGTCGAGAGCTTCGCCTAATTGACTGCGTAAACTGTGCAAATTTATTCCAGTCTGCGCAAACAAGTGACGTACACTCCCACCCTCTTGGTTGAGTAATGCAGTCATTAAATGGATAGGTTCAATAAACTGATGATCACGCCCAACCGCTAAAGATTGTGCATCTGCAATGGCCAGCTGGAATTTGCTGGTAAACTTTTCCATTCGCATGAGTTTCCCCTCAAATAAAAACTTAGTTAATGCCTAAAAGATGGGGATCATGAACTCGAAATCAAGGGAAAAATAGAAGTACTCAGTTTCAAACACCGAATACAATGATTTTGTTCTCTTTTCTTAGCTCTTAGCTCTTAGCTCTTAGCTCTTAGCTCTTAGCTCTTAGCTCTTAGCTCTTCGAAATTTAACTAAACTATCTTATCCCGCTTTCCCACTAACCAGCCACCCATGGCTTCGCGAAACCCCGGGTCGAGTGCTTGCTCAGGTGAAACCGGTGGATGCTCTACAAATGTAATGTTGCTTCGTTTGATAATTGAGTGAGCAATTGTACCCGGGGCTCCGACCCCTAAAATCCGCACCGGCAAAATATGACAGTCACTGAGTTGACTCAGGCGAACAATGCCTGGCTTGATGATTTCTCTCGGCAAATCATGACGATGAATTCCACCTTGCGGAAATAGTGACACAAGTTCACCCGCCTTAATCGCTCTGAGTGCACTTCGGAATGCCTTTTCTACACGACCATCTCTGTTAACAGGGATACAGCCCGCCGCTCTAAACATCCAATTTAAAACCGGTTTATCATATTCTTCTTTGGCGATCATAAACCGAATGGGGCGCCTGGTTGCGGTAATCAAAACGAACGGATCTATTCCGGAGATATGATTGGGTGCAAGTAACACATGCGGGTCGTCGGGTATATGAATGGTTTGTTGGCCTTGACGATGAAATCGACGACAATAAACACGGATTAATCCATCAAGTATATTGGTGCCCCAATGCCCCCAATCAGCCTGATTATTTTTGTGACCGATGAATAAAAGTAAAGCAACTATAAACGAGAGTGTTAATCCGACTAACATACTAAAAAAACCACCAAGCTATTGATTGTCATTGCTATTGTTCACCATTAAATCTAACAACTATTTCCATATCAAGCTAACCATTCGCCCCGTATTTCCATCTCGCCGATAGGAGAAAAACTTTTCTTGATCGTGAAAAGTACAATAGTTACCACCGAAAACTTCGACTCCTTCGCGCTCCATTAAAAATCTTGCGAGCGCAATAAAATCAAACCAAAACTTTTTATCATCCTTAACTTTAAAAAAACTTTGATTTTGAGGCTCTCTGGTAACAAATAAATCAAACACATCTCGGCCAACTTCAAAATGCTGTTTCGAAATAGCCGGGCCAATCCAAGCGATTAACTCGCTCGGCTCACCATTAAAAGTAGCCATAGTGTTTTCGATTACACCAGATTGCAATCCCCGCCAACCAGCATGACAGGCAGCTATCCATGAACCGTTTTTGCTTTTAAAAAGAATAGGTAAACAGTCGGCAGTCATTATTGCTAATACCTGCTTTGGTTGGGTCGTAAAACTGGCATCGGCCGTTGGTGTTCTATGATCGCTTGAAAATTGCAGGCACTCTGTCCCATGAACCTGATTTAACCAAAATGGTTGACTCGGTAACTTCAACGAGTGAGAGAGTACGGATCGGTTTTGTTCAACCGAACCAAAATGGTCGCCAACATGCTGGGCGACGTTCAAACTGTCAAAAGGTGCTTGACTGCCTCCACCTTTCCGAGTCGTGCAAACCGCCTTAACACCATCTTTATTCGGCCAATCAGGATAAATAAAACTATCTTCGCCTAAGCTGTTCATGATTTAGTACCGCTCATTATTGGCGTACGCTATCGCAATCTAAATGATTCACGATTTAGCCGCATCGTGTACTCTAATGGCATCCATCAGCTCAACCATATCTTGAGGAATATCGCATTCCCACTGCATCCATTCGCCGCTGGCCGGGTGAGTCAATCCTAAAATTTTGGCATGTAACGCTTGCCTTCTAAAATTATCGAGAATATTGGTAAAGGATTCACTCATCCCTTTCGGTTTTAAGTTCTTCACGCAATACACAGGGTCACCGACTAGGGGGTGCTTGAGATAGGAAAAGTGTACTCTGATTTGATGGGTCCTGCCCGTTTCTAACTTGACTTGGACCAGTGTAAAATCTTTAAATTTCTCGGCAATTCTGTAGTGGGTAACAGCTTCTTTACCATGCTCTACAACCGCCATCTTCTTGCGACTCACCGGATGGCGGCCAATCGGGAGATCAATGGTATCGCCTGCAACAATTTCTCCGTGGACCAGGGCAAGATATTCACGATGAAACTCTCTCTCTTGAAGCTGCGAGACCAAATGATTATGCGCTTCTGCAGTTTTCGCTACCACGAGAATTCCACTGGTATCTTTGTCAAGCCGATGAACAATACCCGCACGCGCGAGCTTTCTCAGTTCTGGATAGCGATATAATAAGCCGTTAACTAAGGTATCCGTGTAATGCCCTGGCGCGGGGTGAACCACCAGCCCGACCGGTTTGTTGATAATGGCTAGATGCTCGTCTTCATAATGAACATTCAAAGAGATATCAGTGGCTTGCCATTCACCTTGGTCTTCAAGGGTCGTTTCTACTTGCAGCATTTCGCCACCCAAAATCTTGTGTTTGGGCTTATTGGCAACCACTTCATCAACCTTTACTTGGCCATTTTTAATCCAAGCTTGTAGCCGCGAACGAGAAAGGTCCGGAAAGTAAGCAGCTAAAACCTTATCGAGGCGCTCGCCAGCGTGTATATCGTCAACTTCTATCGATTGTTGTTGCTCTTCGAGTGAACTTTTTGTCACTATTACGGCCTTAGTAGCATGGTTATTGTAGCGAACCCTAACCCTCTGGGTTAAAATAGCGCGTTTTTAACACTAAACAGCTCTGACTTAGCGGTTTAGTTAAGAATAGCGAGATTATACGTTATCTTGCAGCTTTATATAAAAATTTTAAAGAAATTAACTAGTTATACTCAATTAAAATGAATCTTTGAGGTTCACACCTAGCAAACTTGAGTATATGGTAGCAATATTTTAGCGATTTTGAGAATTCATGAGAATAGTAAAAAGTATTACCCTGCTGGCTTTTATCGCATTAATCAGTGCGTGTTCAGGAAACAAAGCGACGACAACTGAAGCCCAAAGAATCAACAACGCTTTTAAGCTCTATGAAAAAGCGCAATACTCAATGTTATCCGGCAATTTTAGGACCGCTGTCGAATATCTGGAAAGACTGGACAGCCTCTATCCTTTTGGCGCTTATTCGCACCAAGCCCAGCTCGATTTAATTTATTCTTACTATCGATTGAGCGACTACGCTTCAGGCATAGCCGCTTCAGATAGATTCATACGCCAAAACCCTCGTCACAAAGATCTAGAGTATGCCTACTACATGAAAGGGCTGATTAATTTCTCAACAGAAACCGGCTTCGGTAAAGATCTTTTTTCTGCACCACTTTCTGAGCGAGATGCCAGCACAGCAAGACAAGCATTTGACGACTTTGCCGAGCTTATCCGTTTGTATCCAAATAGCAAATATGCCAAAGATGCCCAGCAAAGAATGATTTATCTGCGAAACCGTTTGGCAGAATATGAGCTACATGTGGCGAATTACTACATGAAGCGAGAAGCTTACCAAGCTGCGGCAGCGCGAGCCAGGTATGTCGTCGATCATTACCCTAAAACGCCGTCAGTGCCTTATGCTTTGCAAATGATGGTTGTAGCTTACGACTTACTAGAATTACCTGAAATGGCGGAAAACTCGCGCCGAGTATTACTGCTAAACTACCCTGACTTCAATGGTGGTTAACGTTTTTTAAGCGCTGATTGAGTCACGCAAGCGCTGACTTGGTCGCGCTCCAAAAACGTAGGTACTAAAATGAATTCCATTGAATAAACTAGACATTGAATAAACACGACATTAAAAACCCAGCTATTCAATAAGCTAGTCGTGTAATTAAGAATAAAAGGGCCAAGTGCCCTTTTATTGTTTTTATAACGCGTGCAGTATCCCCAAGCTGTTGTGTATTTTTTTGTATGATGTCTGTTATACAGCTTATACAGCGCTTTCGTTTTCTTCGCCGGTTCTGATTCGGATCACTTTTTCAATCGTGGTCACGAAAATCTTTCCATCGCCGATTTTACCAGTTCGCGCAATATTCATAATGGTTTCCACACTCAGATCCAGTAAATCGTCCGATACGATAATCTCGATTTTTGTCTTCGGAAGAAAATCAACCATATATTCCGCGCCGCGGTAAAGCTCGGTGTGACCCTTTTGTCTGCCAAACCCTTTAACTTCAGTTACCGTCATACCAGTTATACCTGCATCGCTCAAAGCTTCGCGTACATCGTCTAGTTTGAAGGGTTTTATTATCGCTTCGATTTTTTTCATTATCTGCCTTTCTCGACTATTTAAGTTGACGTAAAAAAGTGTATTTTCGCACCTTTAAGGTGAGTTAGGTGTACCATTTTGGTGCACCTTTAATACGCACTAAACCGTTGATTTATTATGGAATATATAAACCCCCTAGTCCAATGCCTATTGGTTAGAGGTTTGCAAAATTTCTGCCAATATGTCATTAAATTAAATCCTTGTGTTACTATACCGCGCAACATTGAACGAAAGATATCGTAGTATGACAGTAGAAGAAATCATCCAAGCGTTGCGAGTTTTGCCGGAAATCGACCCGGTTACAGAAATAAAAAGAAGGGTTAGTTTTATTCAAAACCAACTCGAACGTAGCGGATTAAAATACCTAGTGCTGGGCATTAGCGGAGGGGTTGACTCTTGCACGCTAGGAAGATTAGCCCAATTAGCCGTCGATGACTTAAATACTCGTAATCGCGGCGAGCAACCTAACACCAGCGATAGCAACGAATACCAGTTCATTGCAGTAAGATTACCCTATGGCGAACAAGCCGATGAAGATGACGCCCAAGCAGTGTTAGATTTCATCAGACCATCGATGCGAATTTCCGTCAACGTAAAACCTGGCGCTGACGGGATCCATTCTGAAACCCTTAAGGCATTGTCCGCTGAAGGTGTTAATAACCTCTCCGAAACCGCCATTGATTTTAATAAAGGCAATGTTAAAGCGCGTGCTCGAATGGTCGCTCAATATGAAATCGCGGGGCTGTTAGGTGGCTTGGTGTTGGGGACTGACCA
This sequence comes from Aliikangiella marina, assembly GCF_007004765.1. Lineage (GTDB taxonomy): Bacteria > Pseudomonadota > Gammaproteobacteria > Enterobacterales > Kangiellaceae > Aliikangiella > Aliikangiella marina. The sequence continues at coordinate 766,003 of NZ_VIKR01000001.1, read as the reverse complement.
CTCCGCAGAAAATATTACGGGCTTTTTTACTAAATGGGGAGATGGAGCTTGCGATATGATTCCTCTATTTGGTTTAAACAAACGCCAGGTTAGGAAACTAGCCGCGCATTTAGGCGCACCTGAAGTTATCATCAACAAGGCACCAACAGCGGACCTGGAGGATTTGTCACCGGGCAAAACAGATGAGTCGGCGTTAGGCCTAAGCTATGATCAAATTGATGACTTTTTAGAGGGTCAACCAGTTGCTACGGAAGTGAGTGATAAATTAGTCGAAATATTTAACAGAACTCAGCACAAGAGGCGACCGATTCCGACCATTTATGACTGATTGAATCGCTTTAAAATAGCGACTTAATCTACCAGAAACTTCATGCGACAAAAAAACAAACGAATTAGAGTTGCCTATGATTAAGGAATTGCAAGCCGATAAAGCGGAAAAAATACTTCCCTTCTCCGCACCTTGGAGAGCGTTAAGAGTATTTTCCGTTTATCGTGTCGTGCTCGCTTTTTCATTATTTATATTATTTCAATTTAACCAAGAGACATCATTACTTGGCTCGGAAAACCAACAGCTGTTTTATATCAGTATTCTTTCGTTTTCGCTGATCACCGGAGTTGGCCTATTTCTATGTTTCACAGTTAAACGTCTTTATGTTTTACAGATTCAAGTTGCCGTATTAATCGATATCGTTTTCATTTTATTGATGATGCATGCCAGTGGCGGTGCTTCTAGCGGTCTCGGCGTATTGATAGCGGTCAGCACTTCGGCCGCGGCGATATTAACCGGCAACGCGTCTGCGTTAGCCTATTCAGTATTAGCCTCCATCGGTGTTCTGAGCGAAGAGCTGTATTCCGGCGCACTCGGCCTGCATGGTCAGAATGGCATGACTCAAGTTGGTATTTTATCGATAACCTTCATGGCAACTTCACTGCTATCTTATTATTTATCGCGTCGAATTATCGAATCGGAATCGGTCGCACAAGCCTCGATTAAAGGTCTTGAAAACATGGAAAAGCTGAATGAAGAAATCATTCAGTTTATGTCAACTGGCGTCTTAGTGGTCGATAGCTTAAATCAAATTCGCTTAATCAATCGTGCTGCCTGGGTTCATTTGGGGATGCCCCAGTCGACGAAATCACGAAGACTAGAACAAGTCTCAACACCTCTCGCGAGACAAATAAATCTTTGGCGACAAAAAAATAGTTATCGCTCTAAGCCATTTAGAAATACTGGTACCGGCCCTAACCTGTTACCTAATTTCTCAGCAATTGGCGAACAAAAAGACAACGCGATCATTTTCCTGGAGGACACTTCATTTCTTAATCAACAAGCGCAGAGCCTCAAACTTGCATCCCTGGGACGTTTGACCGCGTCAATTGCACATGAAATTCGCAATCCTTTGGGCGCTCTCAGTCATGCCGCACAGCTAATGAAAGAATCAGAGAACATCGACCCCGACAACTTAGGGCTAGTTGAAATTATTGAAAAAAATACCCGCCGAGTGAATGACATCATCGAAAACATCATGAGCATGTCACAACGCAGAACGGTACAAGCTAAAGAGGTAAACTTGTCGAGTTTTATCCCTAGTATGCTTCAAGACTACGTCAGTGGAAAAGATAATAAACCGCTGCTTGATATTCAGTTTCAATCACCAAACTTAAAAGTTCATTTTGATGTTTCTCAGCTTACTCAAATTTTAACGAATTTAATCGACAACGCCGCTCGATACAGTGAACTTAAAACCGGAAAGCCTTACGTTCAGTTAATGGGTGGTGTCGAGCCTCATAGCCAAACGATGTTTTTGGACGTAATAGACAAAGGTGAAGGGATAACCCCCGAAGTAGCAGAGAAACTCTTCGAACCATTTTTTACAACGAGTCGTTCAGGTACTGGCCTTGGATTATATTTGTCAAAAGAACTTTGTGAAGCAAACCGTGCCCGCTTGGATTATATTCCACTCACCACTGGCGGCTCGTGTTTTAGAATAAGCTTTTCTGCAGGAAACATCCGCAATAAATAAATCGCCAAAACTTCACTGGCAGAGATCAGTCCAATAGCCAAGAGAAGAATTTTAGTAGATAATAGTTTTGCGCATTCTAATCATTAAATTTTGTGAGGCTGGGACAAACACATGAGTAAATCGCCATTAGCACTTATTGTCGATGACGAACCAGATATATTGCAATTACTTGGAATAACCTTGCTTAGAATGGGCATTGATACTCGCAAAGCAGAAAACCTAGAACAAGCCTACCACCACTTAGAAAACAATCAGTTTGATGTTTGTCTGACTGACATGAGATTGCCGGATGGAGACGGTTTGGAGCTCGTTGAGCACATTCAAGAGAAACATCCCGAACTCCCCGTCGCTCTGATTACAGCTCATGGTAATATGGAAATCGCGATTGATGCAATGAAAGCCGGCGCTTTCGACTTTCTTTCCAAACCTGTTGATCTCAATGCGCTCCGAGACTTGATTGGTTCGGCGATAAAACTCAACCAGCCGAGTCAGAGCAGCAAGAAGACCACGCGCAAAATGAAAAAGCAATTGATTGGTGATACACCAATCATGAAGCAACTCAAGCAAACCATTTTAAAATTAGCGCGCAGCCAAGCGCCCGTTTTTATTAATGGAGAATCAGGCACAGGTAAAGAGTTAGTCGCCAAATTAATCCACTATAAAGGACCTCGAGCGGACGCACCTTTTGTTCCTGTCAACTGCGGCGCTATTCCTTCTGAACTAATGGAGAGCGAGTTTTTTGGTCATAAAAAAGGCAGTTTTACCGGGGCGATTAGTGACAAGAAAGGGCTTTTCCAATCGGCAGATGGTGGAACGTTGTTTCTTGACGAAATTGCAGAACTCCCTATTGCAATGCAAGTTAAGTTACTAAGAGCCATTCAAGAAAAATCCGTTAGACCTGTTGGCGGCGAATCAGAAATACCAATTAATGTCAGAATACTCAGTGCAAGTCATAAAAACCTATTAGAACTGGTCGAAAAAGAAGCTTTCAGGCAAGATTTATTCTATCGAATTAACGTTATCGAGCTATCAGTCCCCTCTTTAAAAGAGCGCGCTGGAGACATTCCAAAACTGGCTGAGTATTTGCTCGGCCAGCTAGCAAGCTTGCATGGCACTGATACACTTAATATTTCCCAACAAGCGTTGGATCGACTCATCAAGTATGAATTCCCAGGTAATATTAGAGAGCTCGAGAATATTCTTGAGCGAGCCACAACATTATGCTCTGGTGATGAAATTCAGCTGGATGACCTGAACTTACCCAGTGGTTCCACAGACAACAAAGACTCGAAACCTCAGCATGCATCAATCGTTGACTTGCCTCAGCGGAACGATTTGACTTTGGACGAATACCTTGAACAAATAGAAACCGCGGAAATAAAAAAAGCAATGCAAGCAGCCAAAGGCAATAAAACACAGGCAGCAAAACTACTAGGTATAAGTTTCAGAGCAATGCGATATAAGCTGAAAAAACTTAACCTTGAGTAATTCACTACACGCCAATTATTTCTAGATTAAACTAAACCTCAAGAAAGTAAAAGCCTACTTTCCGCATGTCCAATCTCTCACAGATAAAACCGCTTTATTAGGTCAATTTAGCAAGTCATACACTGACTTCTTATTCAGCTTTAGCCAATTTAGCTTATTACCTTATCAAGATAATATAGTTTTCAATCAGTAATGACTAAGCAGGTGAAATTGAAAATGAATAATCGACAACTTCAACAGGGAATCACTTTAATCGACTTAGTACTAACAATCAGTATATTGAGTTTATTATTAGGAACAGCGCTACCAGCCTTTGACGAGTTGCTTGATAAAAATAAAGTTAATGCTCAATTAATGCAACTAAGATCGACACTACAGCTAGCGCGTAAGATAGCTATCACTGAAAGGGAAAAAGTAACCGTTTGTCCGACAAGTGATAATTTGAACTGCAGCTCAGATTGGTCGCAGGGATACATGGCATTTATTGACCATAATGAAGATAGACACTTCAACAACACCGATCAGTTAGCTTACAGTCACCAAATCAGGGACGAGCATTTACAAGTAAAATGGAGAGCATTTGGTGTCCGTAGTTCGTTTCAGTGGCACGAAACAGGCATCACCAACCATCAAAATGGTACTTTTTATTTGTGTTTTAAGGAAAAACCAAAGTTATCAAGAGCCTTAATAATCACTAAAGCTGGTCGCATCAGGATCTCTAAAGACACAGACGGCGATGAAATCCATGAAGGGGCCAACGACAAAAACCTTAACTGCAATTAACGCCTCACTGAAATTTTCTAGAGTATTTTAGTGAAAGCGCTATTCATCCCGCCGAAGTTCTCATGTTCGGCGAATAAATGGTTTATCCTAAATTATTGATTACTAAGGTTGGTAAACTTTAACTTTATATCCCTTACTCGTTAACTCCTCAGCTTGAAGTTGACTCATAACGCCTTTATCACAATAGAGTAAGTAGTCAGTTTCTTTGTTTAACTCTTGAGTCGACTGCAATTTGAAAAAAGGAATCGGAAGTACTTTATTGTTAGTTAAGTACAACGGTTTTACCGCAAGCTCTTGTGGGTGTCTGATATCGATAACTACATCGTTCGCCGCCGGCATCGAAACAACCGCTATATCATCAATATTGGTTTCTACTTGATACAATGAGTCAATATTTTCGACCTTCATCTGATCAAATGCTTGCGATAATACGTCAAAATCAAACTTTGCTTCTTCAAACTCGATTTTCTCTTTTCGGGCTTTTGTCGTTGGCTTATCAGAGATAACGCCGCAGTATTCTGGCATTGAAGCAGCAAATTCTTCCGTCCCGGTTTCTCTAGATATTTTGATAATTGCTTGCTTGTCCATTGTGATCAGTGGACGCATTGTCAACATACTCGTGGCTTGATCAATGATCGATAAATTTGTCATCGTTTGACTGGAAACTTGGCCGACACATTCCCCTGTCACCAGCCCTGGAATATGAAACTCCTCAGCAACTCTCTCAGCGACACGTAGCATCATGCGCTTCAAGATAACGCCCATTTGGGAATGGTGTACCTTAGTCAAAATCTCGGTCACAACATTTTCAAAGGGGATAGTAATAAATAAAACGCGATGAGTTGAAGAGTATTTTTCCCATAAATAGTGAGCAACTTGTTTTACCCCTACTTCGTGCGCCATACCGCCTAAATTAAAAAACAAATAGTGTGTTCTGATACCTCGTTTAATCATCAGATAGCTGGCCACGGAGGAATCAAAACCGCCAGAGATTAGACTCAAGCAAGCTTCTTGCTGCCCCATTGGATATCCACCCAACCCTTCAACTCGATAATCCACAGTAAACAACAAGTTATCTTTGATTTCTAAATTAACTGTAACGTCCGGGTTCTTTAGATTTACGCCAGCAGCTTGACTGTTTTGCAGCAAAGCTCCCCCTGCTTGCTGTTCTAAATAGGTTGAGCTAAAAGTATGCTTTCCGGCTCTTTTTGCGCGCACACAAAAATATTTATCTTTTACTATTTCTTTATATTCATCGACAGTAATTCTGACAATATCTTCAAGCGAATCAAACTCGTGTGTTTTAACTTTCAAGATAAAGTCAATGCCTGGTGTGTTTTTAAGGATTTGTAAAACCTCAGCTTCATAATGATCTAAGCCGTTTTCCAAGCGCACTTCTACGAAATCCCATTTCCCCCCGACAATGATGGACTCGTCCACTTCCAACATTAACTTGCGCAAGTTTTTCTTCAGCTGAGAAATAAAACGCTTACGAACAGGACGACTTTTAACAATGATTTCAGGGAATAGTTTAATTACAAATTTCATAAAACAATAGGCGAAACTAAAAAGGCGGCTATTCTAGCGGAATATCGGTCAAAAGACACGGAAAAGCTGTACGTATTATAGACAAGTTCGCCCTTATAAACTCAAGTTATCAACTCGGTAAATTAACGACTCTTCATAGAATGAATATAATGAATCAATTGCCATTGAACGTGGGTAATGAAGCGCTAGAAATGCTCTGTAAACATGGCTTGAGGGAAGGATTCGTTGAGACAGCCCTGTTAACATTGCTTGCTTGAAAGTCTAGCTCAACAATCAACCAACCGTATTAGTTAGCAGTTGGTCAGACTCTGGTTAATTTAAACGGCTAGCCTACTTAAGCTCGGATCAAACCAACAAATTTACCTTCAATAGCCAGGTCTTCTGCAGGAAGAACAATAGGTTCATAGCAATCATTAGCGGGCTGTAGAACCGCGTTGTTTCCGTCTCTTTCAAGCCTTTTAACCGTTACTTCGTCATCGATTCTAGCTACGATAATTTGACCAATTTCTGCTGTATTGGTCTTTCTTACCGCGATAAGATCGCCGTCCAGAATACCTTCATCAATCATACTATCGCCTCTGACGCGCAGTAAAAATGTCGGCTTCTTACGCTTAAGCATCTCGGGAATAGTGACATAAGCTTCGACATTTTCTATGGCTTCAATTGGTAATCCGGCCGCAACCGAGCCTATCAAGGGTAATTCGTCACTGTCTGCCGTTAGAATTTGTATTCCGCGAGGTTTATCTGCGTAGATTTTAATCACGTTCTTTTTTTCGAGGGCTTTGAGATGGTCGGCAGCCGCTTTTGATGAACTCACACCGATTAGTTCGGCTAACTCAACATGCGTTGGGGCTATTCCATAACTTTCTACGTAATTCTTAAGAATACCAAAAACTTCCTGCTGGCGAGCGGTTAACTCTTTCATCGACTTAACTCCGGTTAATTCGGTTGTTATCGTTGTTCTTGCAAGTGTTCAAGTGCTCCCAGCCATAATAGCCCGCTATAATATGGCTACAATATCGCTATAAGAACTAGCGATAAAAACCAGCCATCGTTGACGACACGAACTAGTAGCACCCAAACAAACACCACCTAGACAAGTAGTACTTTATACCGAAAATGCCGACTTGTCTAGTTTACTCGCGGTAAAATTTTGAAGGTGGCGCATAAAGTGGGATGCGGCGTATTAACAACGTAGTCGATGAGCGCTAAATTATTGAAATGTTTAGAACTGCTTTGTAAAAGAGAGCATTAGTTGTGGTTTACGAAACTCTTTGTTATCAACCTTGTTGAGTGTCCATGCAAGGGTCTCTTTATCCGAATGCTCCATGATTGAGTAACCCTTTAAGGTCAAACGAAAAATTGCAGGGATCGTATCTTTGTAACGATCGTGGCGCACAGATTTAGAAGACGACCTATAACTCAGGTTGCTCGCCGTAGAAAGTTTAGGTGCGCTCGAAAACAGCGTTATTTGTGGGCGAATAGAAGTTTCGCTGCCAACTATCGCGAATGATTCATCAACCGGTTTGTTGCTGATTGGCGGATTATTGTCGGTTTCAATATTAAGACTAAACATCACACCACCAAAATTCATCGGGCGCGTGTAAGAAACTAAACTGCTCTCAGACCGCTTGAGTAAGGTAGAATTAAGGTCGTTCCCACGATAAGAACTAGCTGAACTAACGCCGTAGACAGGCTCTGATGCGGTGAAGTTCGTCTCGCTTATCTCATCGTGATCTTTAAAGGAAACTGGTAGGCTAAACGAATCAAGATTGGTTGACTTAGGAACAGCCTTTGATTGCGCACTGCATTCAGAGAAACGACAGATACCGATAATTCCAGCTAGGATTACAATTAAAAGAGCTTTCAACTTCACCTACTTGCGACCTCTTGATAATCAACTGCGAGTAGTCCTTTAACTTAGTGATTTAACCGAATTAAATCTGTCCTCACGAATAATCATATCAAACTGCACAGTTATTTCTTTGACAGCTGTTTAATTTGTGAACAAATGCTCACAAATAGTTGTCTGCTACAGTTAGCCCTTATTGTTAAAGCTTAATATGCAATAAACACCCTATCTTATTGTTTTATCTAACAATTTAATTATATTAACTCTAATTCTTGCTCTAATTGGTCCATCAGAGTCTGCAAACGCTTAGTTGATATACTGCCGCTAACTTTTACTCCCGGCGAAAATAAACTAATTCTAAACTCTTGCATCGCCCAATAAACCTCGTGAAATTTTGATGCAATTTGCCCAACATTTTCGTGTTCAGCGATCTCTTCAAACCACTCATTCCAATCGTGCCAGACGTCTAATGCTTGTTCTTCTTTCGGATAGTTAGTTTTTATGCGCTTAATTCGACTTTGGACGCCCGAATGATAGCGAGTGTAATCGATGAAAAGTCGTTTTCCTGCATAAAACAATGTCTCAATCGACCAAAGCGATTCAAGTTGCTGACGAATATCTTTGATAGAAGTTGCAAATGCGCTCTCGTTTAACTCACTGAGCTCACTGAAAAGTTTTTCTCGTTGCTTTATAAGCGGTTTTACTTGAGTCAAGGAGTCCGCCAGCTTCGCGCGGTACCCTTTTTTAAATTGATGATCGACTGCTATAAAATCATCGACGCGGGTAACCGGATGTAGTGTACCGATAATATCCTTTGCGACCATTAGGCATAAGGTGTCCGCCAATGCGTAAAATCCACCGGCTCTTAAATTCTGAAATTCAAGTGTTTTTCGATCCGGCCAGCCTTTTATAAAACGATTGACCTCGCTATGATTATTAACGAGTAAAAGCCGAGCTACCCCTCGAAAATGTTCGTACTCAGCCACTTCTCTCGACGCAAATCTTGAAACTTTAACTTCTCCGGCTTGATCGACATAGCCCGCGAAAAAACGACTGTTCTGACCATCCTTGCGCTGCATGAATTCGATTTGAAAATCATTATTCGGTAAGCCTGTCACACGGGATTGAACTTTACTTTTCGGCTTGTTTGGTTGAGTATCGACCAACCGTTTTTTTAGTTCGCCGATTGTCTCGCTGTAGACACGAGCCCCCGACTTAGAGTGGGTCCCGAGTACCTTATATTTCATACTCAAGTGAGGCTCGACGCCCTCCATTTGAAACTGCTCAGGTTTGATTTGGATTCCTGAATACCTTTGTAATACGCGCGCTAATTCATCGACGAATCGCTTCCCTTGTTGGTCGACTAATTTTAATTCCTGGTGGCAAGCTGTCGCTGTATCGGCGAGTGGTATAAGCGAGCGTCTAAGTGTCTTAGGGAGAGATTTAATCGTTGCTAAAATCTTATCGTGAAGATAGCCAGGGACCAACCAATCGAAATCTCTGTCATTAAACTGATCAAGCATTTGTCGAGGAATTTCTACGCTGACCCCATCTTCTTGAGTACCTGGCGCAAAAGTATAGCTTAAGTTAAGTTCCACTCCTTTGACTTGAAGTGTCGAAGGAAAATCTTCCAAATCGTTTGATTGAACTTGCGTCAACTGTTCATAATTGAACGAAAGTTGCTGATTACGTTTTTTAAAGTCTTTTTTGAGCCAGCGTTTTAGACTAATTGTGCTAACAATATGCTTTGGTAAAAACTTATCATAAAGGGACGCCAGCATGTGTTTATCAATTCTAATATTGTTGAGCCGCTTTCTTTGCTCTTGCTCTTCAAGCTCTGCAAGTTTTTTTCGATTACTAATAAGGAATGGAAATTTTTCTTGTAATTGATCTTGAGCCAATCCATCTAACAGAAATATCTCTCGACTTTTATCTGGATCGATCTGACTGTAATTAATTACTCGTGCATTGACTATTGGCAAACCCAGCACCGTTTGATTCAAAATCGCACAAACTTGTCCTTTGTTCTTCCGCCAGTGAATATCATTGTATTGACTTTTTAATAAATGAGGCACTGCCTCTTCAATCCATTCAGGCTTGACCTCACCATTCATCCTCGCATAAAGCTTTTCAGTCTCTATCATCTCAGCTGACAACAACCAAGGTTTTGATTTTTTAAAGCTTAGAGAAGACGGATGAATCCATACTTTTAAGCCGCGCACTCCTTGATAATAAACTTCTTGAGTTTTTTGAAAAACATGAGTAATAAAACCTGGAATTAACGCTCGATGTACTTCATCGAAATGAACTTCTGACTGGTTGACTTTTATATTAATTTGTTCAGCGGATTCTTTCAGTTGAAAATAAACGCGCCGCCACTCTAACCAACCTAAAAAATTGATGAAATTATCTCGACACCATTTTTTAAAATTATTTGAAGATAGCTCAGTCTTTTTGGCATCCAAGATTTTCCATAAGTTTAAGGCTGTGACAATATCAGAATCTCCTTGGATATATTGTTGGTGTTTACCGTCAGCTTTTTGTTGCTTGTCATGCGGCCTTTCTCTCACTTCTCTAACGCTCATCAATGCGCAAAAAATCAGCATTTCGTTGACAGCAGTTAATTTTGGCTCAACTAAAATACGCGCAAGTTGAGGATCGATGGGCAGGCTAGCCATTGCTTTACCAATCGGTGTAATTTCTTGTTGGTTATTCAATGCAGCAAGCTCAAAAAGACTATTGTAGGCAACTCTCCAAGCTCTCTCATCAGGTTTATCCATAAATGGAAACGCATCAATATCATGGACATTGAGTGCTTTTAATTTGAGCACGACTGAAGATAAATTAGTTCGTCGAATTTCGGGTAGCGTATATGCTTCGCGTAAATTGAAGTCTTCTTCAGAATAAAGTCGTATGCAAACCCCCGGTGCGACTCGACCACAACGACCTTTTCTCTGCTCGGCACTCGCTTGAGACACTTTTTCGACGGGCAGCTGTTGAATTTTGTTGCGCTGACTAAAACGACTAATGCGCGCATTACCAATGTCAATGACGAATATTATTCCGGGGACGGTTAAAGAGGTTTCAGCAACGTTGGTAGAGACAATTATCTTTCGTTTTTGACTCGGCTTAAATATATTTTGTTGCTCCTTAATTCCCAGTCGAGCGTAAAGCGGCAAGATAACGGTACTATCAAGATTAGACTTAGCCAGCCTTTTACAGATAGCTTTAATTTGTGCTTCGCCGTCCGCAAAAATAAGAATGTCACCTCGTGATTCTGCAGAGCATTCATCAACAGCGTCGACAACGGTGCTTAATAGTCGGTCGTCATCATTATCTTCACTTTCTTCAATCGGCCGATAACGAACTTCTACCGGAAAACTACGCCCTTCTACCAACACGACTGGTGCTTGGTTAAAATGCTTTGCGAAACTCTCAGGATCAATCGTTGCAGAGGTGATTATCAGCTTTAAATCAGGCCGCTTTGCCAGTATTTTTTTTAAGAAACCAAGTAAAAAATCAATATTTAAACTACGCTCGTGAGCCTCATCGATGATGAGTACTTCGTAACGACTCAACATCGGATCAGCCTCGATTTCTGCAAGCAATATTCCGTCAGTCATGAGCTTTATTCTGGTCTTTTCTGAAAGCTTGTTATTAAACCGAACGCTATAACCAACAAACTCTCCCAATGGCGTCTTTACTTCCTCGGCAATTCGTTGAGCAACACTAGTTGCTGCAACTCGTCGAGGTTGAGTATGGCCAATTAGGCCTCGTCGACCAAACCCCGCATTAACACAAAGTTTAGGTAACTGAGTGGTTTTGCCACAGCCTGTTTCTCCTGCAACTATCACGACTTGATGTTTATGGAGTAACTCAATAACGCGATCCGCGTCTTTAGCGATGGGCAAATCTTGATTAAGTTCAAGCACAGGCAAAGATTCATTCAAGCCGCGAGTTAAGTTTTGTGACTTTTCCACTAAATGCTCGAGCTTTTCACGCAGTTTGTCTACGGGCTTTCGTTGCTTTTCTCTGGATGAAATTGAGCGGCAAAGCCGTTTAATCGTTTCGCTATCTTTAGTTTGAAGTTGTTTAAAGTCGATCTTATCCAACATAATTCTTATCGTCATTCGATCAAAAAAAAAGCCTGCTTAAGCAGGCTTTTTATTTAAGCATTTATCTGCTTAGCTATTCCAAAAGCTATGCGGAGCTCTTAATTCGGCAATAAAGTCTGCTACAGGACGATAAAAATCTTTATCTTCCCAATACCCCGTATGACAAGCGGGGTTCCAAGAAGTCGCCGCACTTCCAACATTTATTTCAAAGTCACCATGGACATATTCATTATACTCGTCCGATAAACCTTTCAAAGGATAGGCAACAATATCGTCTTTATCATAGAAATTATACCAACGAGCCCGCTTCTGCATGTCGGCGTCAAGTGCCGAGCCAACAATGTTACAGGGTTGACCAAGCTCAGACTTTGCCGAGTCTAAGGCGTAAAGTCCCATCGGGTTACCAAACGTAATAAATCCAGCTAAAGTTTTCATTGTCTCAAAGTTGCTTAAATTTGAGTCCAAACCCTGCATCTCTTTAATATAGTGAGCCATCATCACGCCACCATAAGAATGAGCCAATATAAGCAATGGAGTCTCATCGGGTAGAACACGTCGATGAGACGCAAATTTTCTTAAACTGTCTTTTATTCGATTATTAATTGATTCGTAAATTTTAGTTCCTGGAGAGTACAACAGAGCTAGCGCTTGAGTATCTGTCATTATCTGACGCAAATTTTGGTAAGCCAAATCGCCTTTGTAGTTTGCCTTATCACGGAAACTCGCCAGCTCGTCTTTAACTAAGTCACCCCAGTAGATTTCATGAAATAACAGCTCGTCTTCTAATCGACCTTCTGCTCCTTTCACATACTCTTCGGTAATTCGGTGTTTCAGCTCTACTGAATAAAACTCTTCTTCACTCCCCAAGCCATGAACAACCGCAATCGCAAGTCTTTTCATTTCTGTCCCTCTTTGCTAGACAATTAGAATTTTTGTTTACTGGCCCTAATCATAATTTATTAGATTCAAGATAGCTAGCCAGATCCATTAAAATCAATGCCTTAATTACACTTTGCCAGAAAAACAATGGTCTTAAATTGGTGAGTACCGCAAAACGGGTTTGAATTTAAAATCTCTTTTGATTACAACAGGTTAAAAATCAACCAACTCAGTAAAGCAAATAAAATTATAGGGTATAAATGACACCAAATAAATTAGCGTGTACACAAAATGTTAATCGATGAACTCAGCTCGATAGGTCATTTAGCTTTGGTTTGGAAACGATCGATTGATATGAAGAGTTGCAAATCGCCGACTAGGACAACGCAGTAAAATGGCGGAGTGGACGGGACTCGAACCCGCGACCCCCGGCGTGACAGGCCGGTATTCTAACCAGCTGAACTACCACTCCGCACTGGGTTAGCCCTTTGTTGGAACTTTGTTCAGTGAAGTTCCGGGCTACTGCGTTTCAGCGGGCGCAATAATATGTAGATCCCCGTCTTGTGTCAACGAAATTTTTTAATTTTTTTTGAAAAAATCAAAAAACTTTTAAATCCGCTTAATTAACGACCAATCAGCGTCCGAGATTGGTTAATTATTACTCGTCTTATCGCCACTTTCTTCAAACGCATCATCCCAGCTTGGTTCAGCCTCGTTACTACTTCCAAGCTCCAATTCGTCTAACGCACTATCGATATCGTCTAATTCTTCATCAATAGAAAAATCTAAAGTATCTTTATCATCTTCCGGCTCAGGATTCATTGCTTCTTCAAATGCTTTCGCTGCAGCAGCTTCATCGTCATCCGGTTCTTCTCTAATTTGCGTTTCTGGTGCTAAAGGCTCACTGGCATCAAATACATCTCCTTGATCATCAACCGCATCGAGCGCATCAATGGCCGACTCATCATCCTCGCGCTCCCCCTCATCAGGGGTTTCGTCGACTTCTGCAAACGCGTCTGGCTCCGTTTCCCGTGCTAAATCTTGCTCATTACTTTGTACCGTTGCACTCTTACCTGAAAAGGCTTCCATCGCATTAATGATTTGATCGACACTCATTTCTGAGTCGGGCACCTCTTCACCAAACATTGAACTGAATTCTGCGAATATATTATTCAGGGTCGTCAAAGTGATATGAACTTCTTTTTTGAGCGATTTTATTTCAGCAGTTAATTCTTCGATTTGTGCTGAGTTGTCCTCTATTTCTTCTGCTTCTTCGGTCTCTTGGGGAATAACCACATCTAAATCATGGTATCGCCGAGTGATACGACTCATATCCGATTCTAACGACTCAATCGCGGCTAAATTTTTATCAAGCAATCCGCTGATTAAATTTCTAAACAAGAACTTACGCTCGTTAATAATCTTTTTGGTGGCTTTTTTTGCAGCGTCTTCCTCAAAAGATAACTTGTCGGTCAGAAACGACATAACCGCAGCGCGTTCATTATCTTCATTATTTTTAATTTTGAGAATTAACCCTCTGGCCGCTTCCTTGTTCTTTTTAGCACTTCTGAAAAGAACCCATGCCAGAACCGATGAAAGTATCAAAAGCGGCAACGCGATTTCCGCTACTATCAGCCATGAAATAATTTGATCGTTCATTCAGTGTTCCTATACCCTATTCATCACTATCTTCTTCGATACCTAACTCATCCGTTAGTTGAGTAGTACCTTGCTGCTTTTTCTTCTTAATAACCTTCCAGGCAAAAATACCTAGAACGATTAGCACTATATTAATACCGAGACCGATATATAACCACATAGTCCAATCTGTTTGCGGCTCCTGTGGCTCCTCAATCACGGGCTCCTCAGTTTCTGGTGCGGCGTCTTGCGTCTCTTCTTCCGCAGAATCTGACGCTTCATCTGTCGCAGGCTCCTCAATTACAGGCTCCTCGACGTCCGGTTCCTCTGGTACCTGTGCGGCGAGATAGGCTGGCGTCGGCAAAGTACTAAAAACTATCGGCTCGGGTGTAACGGTAAACTCTCTACCTAAAATCGATTGACCTTTAATATCAAGTCCAATCGAGAAATCTCCCCCTGCTGGAAAGACAGGAATTTCAATTGGCTTGTTCAAGTCATCTAGAACTAAATAACGCTTTTCTTGATCGGGTGCTGTAACTGTAGCATTCACGATCAAGGTCTCTGATTTTACGATATCATCTCGAACAATAAAGCTTACCTGGTGTGGTTGGCTTTCTTCGTTTGACACCAGCACATCGTGAATTAGGGGCGATCCATAAATATTAACCGCATGATTTCGCGTACGCTCGAAAGTAGGACTTTTAACTTCCAAGGTTAAATCCAATACGCCTTCAAAACTATCGGTAAAGAAATTTTGCTTAAACTGGCTTTTGCCGGAATCAAAAAACATTGCCAACCGATTTGTACTGCCTTGCTTTTTTTGAATCAGCTGAGCATTCACCAAATCAAGGAAGTCTTGACGATCGATTGGCTGGCCGTCTTCTAACAAAGTAACTTGATAGTCGATTGCTTCTCCAGCAAGCAGGTTATTAGGGACATCGGACACTTGAAGTTTAAGATTACTCACTACCATGACTCGATTGTCTGGGTCGATATCTGCATCGATCCTCCAATCCCCGACTTGAGGCGCTTTAACGGTTATCAAATCATAGCCTTGTGTCGAAAACCAGCGGACCTTGCCATCCGCAGACGCATCTTGAATCACGGCACCGTCAGGCGTTACCAGTTTACTCTTGTCGGATGAAGATTTTTTAAACACCAGGAGAGTCATTTCTTCGATACTCGAATCGACCTTAAACTGGTTGTCGGTGAGCGGTAAACTGTCTCGCGCAGCAGATTGCTCGAAGATTTTAAGAAATACGCGTTGCAAATCGTCAGCATTTTCAACGGCTTGATACCAGCCGTCAGTTTGACTAGACAGTGCCTTCAAAAGGTCATGATCAGCATTTTGCGAGAGCGCAATAGTATGGATAGCGACATTGGCTTGGACCAGCTTAGGCAAAACCTGATTTAGGATTCGCTCACGTTCTTTGGCATTTACCGCGGGATCTTTTGAAATGTCGACCATACCATCAGTGAGCAAAATCATGCTTCGCTTTTCGCTAGCATCGGGTCTCGTCCAACCATAGCTGGCTCTCTCTAAAACGCCGCCAATATTAGTAAACAGTCCCGCTGAATTGATCTTATTAGCGGTTTGGGTCGCTTGTATTTGCCACTTTTCATCAACTGGTGACAGTTTCACCATCATATTGACATACTTGCCAAACGCCCAAACGCCTGCGTCAGCGCCTTGTGGCATAAGGTTTGTGACCAGTTGGAGCGCGGGGATCCTTAGATTATTAGGGTCATTTTGTTTCATACTGCCAGAGATATCGATGAGTAAACGAACATCGGGCTTTTCTGCTTGTTCTGCAGCCAATGCGACCCCTGTGGAGAAAGAAATACCCACAGATAAGACGAATAAAACGACTATTTTTAGTATTTTCATGGATTTAGCCAATTTCCAAGCATAAAACTAGTGTAGCCGATTTCTCATTATTTTCATAGTTTTCAGTTAGATAGACGCTATTCTTTGGGTAATACTTCAAGTTTGGCCAAAATCTCGAGTCTTAACGCTTGATCAGTATCAAAAACACCAAGCGAATGGTTCAATAAAATGGCGATAAGCAACACCGATATCTTGTAAAACAATCTCTGAAGGTAGCCCGAAATGCTAACAGTCGCCGAATTTATGAGTCCAAGTCCAACCACCTTGACGCGCTTTAATAGTCTCGCTGATGCCCGGAAAACGATGGCAGAGAATGGGTTTCGACACATCCCAATCGTTGATGAAGTAGACGGACTGGTTGGTCTCGTAAGCCAGGGAAATATCCTCGCTCACGGCGGCACTTCACAAAACTATCTGGAGCCTGAAGAGCAAGCTAAAATCGAATCCGGGACGCTTTTGGCGGATATCATGGTTTCACAAGTGACGAGTGTGACTGAGAATTTCAACATCGCCGATGCAGCACGATTAATTCATCAAACAAAATTTGGCTGTCTACCCGTGGTTGATGAAAACAATCAGGTGACCGGTATTATTACCGCCCATGATTTTGTCTCAATCACGTTGCAGTTACTTGATTTAATGGATCAAAGCGAACCTATTATTGATTCCCTATAAGCTATCCCGGTTGTTGCTCCGAGATTTTAAATTCGCCATAAGTTCAGTCAATGCAAGATAAAGTTTGTTGCTAGGGGTTCATCCTTTGGGATCCGTTTTGAGTCGATATTTTTGTTGGTTATCTTGTCTGTATCAAAATCGCCGCTATCAAGCTAGCTCTAGGCTTCTTCAAATTCATTCGAGTCTATCAAGGCTTGAGCGCTGACCTATTCTTCATCAGGTTCAAAGTAATCATCGCTGACTAAGTGATCTTCTAAATCATCCGGGTTAATTAAAGCCTCACTGATGACTCTGCCGGTTACTGTATAACCTGCCTCGGCCGTCGACTCTCGACGTCCAGTTTCTAAAGGATGCCACTTGGGAAGCGGTTTGCCTTCAGCCAGTCGCTTGTATCCACATGTGTCTGGCATCCAAACTAAATCACCGGCATTTTCCGGCGTGACTTTAATACAGTCTGGTACGAATTTCTGGCGTTCGGAATAAACTGTACAGTGGCAGTTATCACAATCTAAATACTGACATACAACATTGGTTTTGAAAATTTCGTCTGTATCTTCGTCTTGCAATTTATGAGCGCAGCATTGACAGCATCCATCACAAATAGACTCCCACTGTTCTTCGTTTAACTCAGTCAGTGGTAGCCTTTCCCAAAAACGATCGTTAGTTTTATCAGCCATCGATTTCTGTCTCTTTCATAACTCGCGTTTGCCACTGCATGTGATTGAGCTGTAGCGTTAACTCGTCACCCAATTCAAGTTGTCCAACGCCAGCGGGCGTGCCTGTGAGAAGTATATCTCCAGGATATAATGTAAAGTATCTGCTCGCATCAATGAGTAGCTCTTCAATACTAAAAATCATTTCTGATGGTTGAGCTTGTTGAACAAGTTCCTGATTACGCCTCAACTCAAAACGAATCGTGTTGAGGTCATCTTTATCTTGAATGTGTATAAATTCCGACACGGGGCACGATCCATCAAACGCCTTTGCTTTTTCCCAGGGCTTTCCATCAGTTTTTAACTTTTGCTGCAAATCTCTTAATGTGAGATCAAGTGCAAGTCCTATCCCTGTTATCTTGCTCAACAAGTTTTCGTTTTCATTGTGCTTGATAGTCTTACCGATAAGCAGGGCTAACTCGGTTTCATAATGACAACTAAACGGTAAGTCAGGTAATACAATTCCGGCCCTCAAAGAGCGCAGACTAGAGTTTGGTTTGATAAATAGCAACGGAGCTTTTGGGACGGGGTTATTCAGTTCGCGCGCATGCTCAACGTAATTACGTCCAACACAAACCACTTTACTCGTTGGATACTGATAATTAATTTTGTCACCGGACTTGTTAATTAATTCCGGGACAAACCATTGCTCAAAATTCATTTCCATCACCGCCAAGCTTTATTCGAATCAATTTTAAGCGAGCTAATCGCCAGAGGATGCTGGATAAGCAATTCGATCAGCCAGATAGCCGACTCCGGTTGCAAAATAATGAGAGCGATTCCATCGCATCAATACATCGAAGTTATTATAGACTAAATAAAGTCGACCTTTCTCTCCACCAGGCGCAATAAGATAGGCTTCAATATCAACACTCGGTAAATCTCTCAAGTCATAGCGTCTAACGCCTTGCGCTTGCCATTGGGCGAGCGTCTGTTTATGTTTCTTGCCAAGCTTGTAATTTGAAAAATCATTAAGAATTTTTACCTGGCGTCCCCAGGTTTGCTCACTTTTCCAACCGGACTGGGCAAGATAGTTCCCCATAGAGGCAAAGATATCTTGCTTGTCTCCCCAGATGTCCTTTTTACCATCGCCATTGGCATCAGTCGCGAAACGTAAAAAGCTGCTAGGCATAAATTGACAGTTACCCATCGCTCCCGCCCAACTTCCTTTCATATCGTCGAGCGATATATGACCTTCTTTTAAAATTTGTGTTGCAGCCATCAGCTCTTTTCTAAAAAAGCTCGCGCGACGGCCATCAAATGCCAGCGTCGCCAAGGCACTGGGCACATGATAGTTTCCAGTGATGTTACCGAAATGGGTTTCTTTTCCCCACAAGGCCACGATAAAACGCGCAGACACGCCGGTATTTGTTTCAGCTTCTTGAAGTAGATCACGATTTTTAGCAAATTCTTTGCGGGCTCTTTTAACTTTGCTGTCTGGAATGACTCGTGTTAAATATTCCTCATGAGTCATAGTTCCTTCAGGTTGTCGTCGATCAAGTTCAATCACCCTGGGGATATATTTCAATGAGCCGATAATTTCATCAACGAGCGATTCGGGAGCGCCTTGTTCAAGCATCTCTGGTTTGAGTGCTTGCTTCCATTCAGCAAACTTTTGCTCTGGCGTTGGATCACTGGTTGCTTCAACGCTTACGCTGTTAACGAAAAGTGAAAAACCTAATAGAAAGAAAAGCTTTGATTTCATTTTAAATCCGCTTGATTGTCATGGATTGAAGGAGGCATTTGTAAATAAAATCCCTCTTCCTTTAACTGCTGTTTGACTTCGTTAATATCGGCGCGCGCTAGACTTTCTCGGTTCCCTAAATTAAGTTGTAAGGCAAACTCTGGTTGACCAAACACTTTCAATAGTGCCTCTGGCACGCTCGAGAAGTCATCTTTTTTCACTACATACAGGTACATTTCGTCTTTTTTATTACTTCGGTAGACACTCGCTAACATAAAATACTCTAAAAGTTGATTGCCAGAAACCGGCCTTGAATATTGGATTAGCAATAATCAACTCGGCATTGGCAAATAAGTAGGACTAATACTGAACTATCTTACCGAAATACGATGCTAATTCGTAGCGTTAAATTGTGAAAAAACCTGATCAAAATGTGGCTTTAATAGTCGTCCACGCCAGCCATTCCAAACCTCAGGAAAATGTTCTTCTGTCATATAGGCATAAGCTATTTTTCGAATGAGTCTTTTACTGGCCAAAATAGCGATGGATATGCGGTTTTCTTGAGCAACTTTATTCGCGCTCATAAGAAATAATTCATTGAGCCCTTTGAGCCCACTAACGTCTCGGGGATTTAAGACAGGCTTTAACTGCGGAGATTTATCGCTGGTCCAGTCTTCTATCAATTTAATTATCTCTTGCCCGTGGCGTCTTACTGCACTCGGATGCATCCCATCTAATTGACGAAGATAGTTCAGACTACGAGGTTTGGCCATCGCAATTTTAACCAGCACAACATCTTTCGCGATGTGATTTCGAGTACGGTTTTGTGTCACCGCGACCTCTTCTCGCCATTGATAGAGTAACTTAAAAAGAGACAGCTGGGTTTCGTCAAGCCGATAAACTTCTTTGGCACTACGATAATCGTTATCAAAGTCAGGCTGCAGCTTGACTAACGCAGCCATTTCCTCACAATCCGATTGAAATAAATTCTCTGCAGGATGGCCGGTTAGCGCTTCCGATAAAAATAAATACAACTTGGGTAAATAAAGGACATCTTCTGCAGCATACTGAATTTGCTCATCACTCAAAGGACGTTTCATCCAGTCTGATTGAGTTGCTGACTTTGCAACTCGTTTTTGACAAACTTTTTCAACTAAGTTTGCGTAGCCGACGGATGTTTCGCCTGTCAAAAATCCATAAGCAACTTGAGTATCGAATAAGCCAGCAATCTCGCAGCGCCACGAATCATAAAATACTTCTAGATCTTCTTTGGATGAGTGAAGTATTTTGGGTATTTCGGGATCTGCGAGCAAGGCTCTAAAAGCAGCAGTTACTTCAACTTTAAGCGGGTCGACAATTGAAATGGTTTTACCATCAAACACTTGTAACAAAGCAAATTTTGGAAAATAGGTAGTGCGCCTTTCAAACTCAGTGTCAATCGCTAAATAAGCCGCTTTTTGCCATTCATGAATTGCAGCTTCAAACTTTGTATTTTCAACAATCCACTCAACTTTTATTTCGCCAACTGAATCGACTATATGGCTATTCAAGACTATGTTTCATTCCAAAAAATATGCGGCTTACTGCATTTTGTGATGCGGGTCGCCGCGACATACTCACTGCGCCAACTGGACGTTGGCGGGCATCAAACGTATAAAACTGAGACTGTGGATATCGACTAATTTTCGCGTAACTCTCTTCTGAGAATTTTTCCAACATTCGTCTTTGGCAAATCATCTCTAAACTCAATAGCTTTCGGGCATTTATATCCCGTCAAGTTCTCTTTACAAAAAGCTTTTAGTTCTTCTTCGGTTAATGAGGGATCTTTTTTCACAACGAATAATTTCACAACTTCCCCGCTAGTTTCTGAAGGAATCCCTACTGCCGCAACTTCAAGAACTTTCTCGTTAGAAACAACCACATCTTCAATTTCGTTAGGATAAACATTAAAACCCGAAACAAGAATCATATCTTTCTTGCGGTCGACAATTTTACAATAACCTTTGTCATCCATCACGGCAACATCACCAGTCGAGAACCAGCCATCTTCATCGAGTACTTTCGCCGTTTCTTCAGGACGATCTAAATACCCTCGCATTACCTGCGGACCGCGAACGCAAAGTTCGCCTGGTTCACCTAACGGCACTTCATTACCTTGATCATCGCGAATCATTACTTCTGTACTACTTATAGGAAGTCCAATCGTTCCGTTGTATTCGGTCGCATTCATCGGATTCATACAAACCGCAGGCGAAGTTTCTGTCAATCCATAGGCTTCTAGAAGTGGGATTCCAGTCACTTTATGCCACTCTTTAGCAACCGCTTCTTGAACCGCCATACCGCCGCCGAGCGTCATTCGCAAAGTGCTGAAATCTAAGTCACTAAAGCCTGGAGTGTTAAGCAAGCCATTAAAAAGCGTATTGACCCCGGTTATCGCAGTGAATTGATGCTTCGACAATTCATCAACAAAGCCAGGCATGTCTCTTGGATTGGTAATTAAAATATTGGTTCCACCAATTTTGGTAAATACCATGCAATTGGCAGTCAACGAAAAGATATGGTAAAGAGGCAACGCAGTGATGATAACTTCTTCACCCTCTCTCAAAATTTTTGAAAGCCATGCGTGCGCTTGCATAATATTGGCTACGATATTTCTATGGGTAAGAACAGCGCCTTTAGCAACGCCTGTTGTACCGCCCGTATATTGGAGGAACGCGATATCTTTTTGGGTTAACTCTGCTTTATCTAAACTTAATCCAGCCCCTTGCGAAACCACTTTTTTAAATGGGATAGCCCCAGGTAAATCAAACGCGGGAACCATTTTCTTAATATACTTCACCACGAAATTCACGATATGCGACTTAATGCCACTCAAAGCATCACCCAATTGTGTGACGATTACATGCTTGACTGGCGTTTCCTTGATCACTTCTTGCAACGTATGGGCAAAATTTGCAACGATTAAAATTGCATCTGCGTTAGCATCGTTGAGTTGATGTTTGAGTTCTCTCGCCGTATATAACGGGTTCACATTAATGACTGTCAGACCGGCCTTAAATGCACCAAACATGGCAATTGGGTACTGAAGCAAATTGGGCATCATAATTGCGATACGGTCGCCTGGTTGCATACCGAGTGTTTTCTGTAAATAGGCAGCAAATTGAGTGGCGAGTTGATCAAGCTCTTTGTAGGTAAGCGTCGTCCCCATGTTGTGAAATGCAGGACGATCGCCGAATTTCGCTACCGATTCATCGAATATTTGTGAAATAGACTCATATGTTCCAGCGTCGATTTCCTGAGCGACGCCTTCAGGGTAAGAGTCAAACCAGACTTTTTCCATTTCCTTCTCCCAACGATGCCTAGTTTCAAGTGCCGCACCAAAAGCTAGGTCTTTCTTGTTATTTGTATAGTTTTAAATAGGACCTAAAATATACTAGTCCGATGAGTTTGGCAAAGCAGATTTGTATTTATTAATAAGAATTCTAAGGTTCTGCTGTTATTTTAATCAATTAAGAAAAAATTCGTTAATATGTCGACTGCATTCGGCAGGTTGTTCTAAATGAACATGGTGCCCGCCTTCGACAACCAGACTCGTCAATCTCGCAAACTGTTTGCGTCTCGCCTCAGCGAGCGAGTTATCCTGGAAAAAACCGGTACTGCCCTCTATAACCGCGGTCGGCGCTGCAATGTTCGCTAATATTCGCTCTAATTGGTCACTCGCCAAACGCGTCGCTGATGGGACTCTTAGTCGTGAGTCGGCGCGCCAAGTATATCCCTTGTCTACCTTGGATAAACCGCGCCCAACAATTCCCGAAATTAAGTCCGCTTGAATATTAGATGCCGCCGCTCGAGCTGCGAGCGCCTCCGCAAAAGTCCCATAAACTGGCTTTCGTTTTGCCGTTAATGCGCTTCTTTGAGATAACGCCTTGTTTAACAGATCGACACTCTCTTCAGCACTAGCGGTTAACGGTCCGAGCGATTCAATCAGCATGAGCTTATTGACTTTCTCTGGTTGCGCCGCTGCATACAAACAAGACAGCGCTCCGCCCATGGAGTGGCCGAGTAAATTAATTTTTTCTTGTTGAAAGTGATTGGCAAGATCATCAATAAAATAAATCCCATCGATGAAATGATAAGCGGCGCCAGCGGGAATATGCGCTGAGTGTCCATGGCCAGGAAAGTCAAAGGCTATAAGCCGGATCTCAGGTAAAAATTCGATTAAACTCTCGAAGGTTGCTAAGTTATCTAACCAACCGTGCAGCCCAAAAACCAAAGTTTTGCCGGATGGGTTCCACTCTACAACCGCACATTGGCAGCCCCCAAGTTCAATTTGGTATTCGATCATGGCTATCGACAATACTAGTCGTGAGGCGTGTTTTTAACTTTTTTGATCGCTTTCAGCACTTGCCGCTTAGCGTACTTTTGAAGGTCTTTAACTTCTTCCTTGAGCTGTTCACCGGGCTCTCTTTTCTCTAGAAAGTTACACACATATTTAGGTGGCATGTTATTGAGGGCAATCGCTGCAATATCTTGAATAGAAACTTCAGAAGTCGGAACGTCGGTCTCGTCATCATTAATGAGCATATGGATCTGCTCAAAAACTATCTCTTCCGCTAGGTTCTCAAGATCATCATTGTAATACAGCTCTTTATACATTATTCATTCCTCATCGGTTGAGTAATACCTTAAACCTTATTATCTTAAACCTAAATATTGGCTGGATTCTGAAATGCTAGCTAAGAATCTTTTGATAAGTTTACAACAAAATTGACGATTTAGCTTTTTGATCAGGTAAAATACGCGACTCTTTTCCAAAGTTATAACCTTGCATGGATAAAAGTTATCAAGTCATCGTCATTGGTGCTGGCGCAGCCGGATTGATGTGCGGAGCAACGGCTGCAGCCAAGGGCAAAAAAGTGCTCGTTCTCGATCACGCAAATAAAATGGCCAAAAAAGTCCTGATGTCGGGTGGCGGTCGCTGTAATTTTACGAATTTGTATGTAGAGCCAGATAACTTCTTATCGCACAACCCACATTTTTGTAAGTCCGCTCTTTCGCGTTACACACAGTGGGATTTCATTAGTTTAGTCGAAAAGCATGGTATTGATTATTACGAGAAAACGCTGGGCCAGCTATTTTGCAAAACTTCTTCAAAAGAGATTCGCGACTTATTACAAAAGGAATGTCAGCATGCCGGCGCAAGTATTCAACTCAAATGTGAAGTGAATACCATTGAACCAATCGAACCGACTGAAGAAAATCCAAGTCGCTTTAAGTTAACGACCAATATCGGCGAAGTCGATTGTAATTCATTGGTTATCGCAACCGGCGGGTTGTCAATTCCGACAATGGGAGCGACCGGTTTTGGATATCAAGTCGCACAACAGTTTGGTCATAAAATTTATCCCACTCGCGCAGGTTTAACCCCCCTTACCTTCAGTGGCAAGCAACTCGAAGAATTTAAATCCCTTGCTGGTAACTCAATAGAAGCAATGGTGAGTTGTAAAGACCAGTCGTTCAAAGAAGCGATATTATTCACTCACAAAGGGTTGAGTGGTCCGGCGATTTTACAAATTTCAAACTATTGGTTACCCGGGGAACCGATTCATATCAACTTAATGCCAAATGTTGATATCGATTCCTGGCTCGCCAAAAACCGGGCAGGCCATCCTGAACTTTCGCTCAAAAACTGCTTAGCAAAAGTTTTTAGTCAAGCGGTCGCTAGTTACTTTTGTCAGTTACTGGGAATCAATTGTAAACTCAAACAACTCGATCATAAGCAAACGGCTCAAGTAGTCGAGTTGCTCGCTAATTGGACCATCTATCCAAGTGGCCTTGAAGGATACCGTGTTGCAGAGGTAACACTCGGTGGCGTAGATACGTCAGAAATTTCTTCGAAAACCTTCGAGTCGAAACGCCAGCCGGGACTCTTCTTTATTGGTGAGGTGCTCGATGTAACCGGCCATTTGGGGGGATTTAATTTCCAGTGGGCTTGGGCTTCCGGTCATGCCGCAGGCTCAAGCCTTTAATGCCTGGTAGGCGTTTTTGCGGATCAGTAATTTCTCATAAAAAAAGGAGCGATAAGCTCCTTTTGAAAATGACTGGTTAGTTAGTCTTCAGCGATTTCTTCAACTGAATCATCAGCCGGCAGATTCATCATTTTTAATAATAACCCGCCAATTTTGTCTCTCATTTCTCGGCGATCGACAATCATATCAATCGCGCCATGATCAACTAAAAACTCGCTTCGCTGAAATCCTTCAGGGAGCGTTTCCCTCACGGTCTGTTCGATAACGCGAGGACCAGCAAACCCAATTAAAGCGTTGGGTTCGCCAATATTTACATCGCCCAGCATTGCCAAGCTCGCGGAGACCCCGCCCATAGTAGGGTCTGTTAAAACAGAAATAAATGGTAAGCCTTTTTCAGACATCCGTGCTAATGCGGCACTCGTCTTAGCCATTTGAAACAGTGAAATTAATGCTTCTTGCATTCGTGCGCCGCCACTTGTTGAAAAACAAACAAGCGGAAGGCCTTCCTTGATACAAAGCGATGCAGCACGAATGAACTTCTCGCCAACAACCGAAGCCATTGAGCCCGCCATAAAATTAAACTCAAACGAACACGCTACAACAGGCATTCCTTTAAGTGTGCCTTTATAGACAACAAGTGCATCTTTTTCTCCGGATGCTTTTTGCGCGCCACTAATACGATCTTTATAGCGTTTTGAATCTTTAAATTTTAACTGGTCTACTGGTGACAAATCAGCACCAATTTCCTGTAACGCATTTTCATCCAAAAAGTTTATTAAACGCGACCTTGCAGAAATGCGCATGTGAAAAGAGCATTTCGGGCAAACTTCTTGATTGCGCTCCAATTCAGCCTTGTATAGCACGGAATCACAATTTTTACACTTTGCCCACACACCTTCAGGTACCGATTTTTTTCTATCCGCTACCGACGTCGTTCTTTTCGGCAATATACGCTCAAACCAACTCATATTTTGCTCTTATATTTTACTCGTAATCGTTTATTCGACATGACTTTTGCTTTGCTTAATGAGCCAACCTTAAGTCATTCTCTAGAATTAACCAGATTCAAAATCAGGCGGTATTCTATCACCCTTTAGTGGAGATAGAGAGATAAAATCCACAAAACTGGTCTTATCAGTTATTGCGATTTTATATGTCCAATCGGTCCGGTAAAGCAAGTGGCCCTAGAGGAAGCTTAGGAATCTCTGTCCCCTCAGGATACTCAACATCAACTAGGTAAAGTCCATCCGGTTTTGCTGTCTCTGGCGCCTTGGTTCTGTCTTTATGTGCCAAAACTTCGGCAACAAATTCTTCAGGCTGCGCCCCCTCTCCAACTCTCATTAAACAACCGACGATATTTCTCACCATGTGATGGAGAAATGCATTGGCTTTAATGTCAACAACCACAAACTCCTGCCAACGACTCACTGTGACATGATGGACACACCTCATTGGCGTCAATGATTGGCAAGAGGCCGCTTGAAAAGAGGAGAAATCATTTTCCCCCAGTAAAGCTTGAGCAGCCCTATGCATTTTGGCCGCATCGAGGGAGTTGCGTTTCCAAGTCACTTTCCCGGCCAAAGTCGCAGAACGGAACCTTGAATTAAGGATCATATAGCGATAACGCCTTGCCACTGCAGTGTGTCTAGCATGGAAGTCATGGTTAACTATTTTTGCCCACCGTACTGCGATATCATCGGGCAGAAGCGTGTTAGTACCAAGCTCCCAAGCTCTAAGCGGTCTTTCATTCGTTAACTCGAAATTAACCACTTGCCCAGTTGCATGCACGCCGGTATCCGTTCGCCCAGCACAAAACACTTGAATGGGTTGGTCGGCTATTTGCGATAGCACCTCTTCCAAAGACTGCTGCACAGAGGGTGAATGCGTCTGTCGTTGCCAGCCGCAATATTCGCTCCCAGAGTATTCAATACCTAAAGCTACGTTCATATCTTATCAATAAAAAAGGCGGCTAAGCCGCCTTTGAGTTTTACCAAAAATTGACTAATTTAATCCGCCTTATCAAGAAGGGCCTGAGCTTCGGCTTTTTGTGCTTCAGAGCCCTCAGCAACGACCTCTGATAATATTTCTTTTGCACCGTCCGAATCACCCATATCGATATAGGCGCGGGCTAAATCAAGTTTAGTAGCGATTTCGTCTCCGCCATCATCAGCGGCAGTATCGTCAAAATCTGAATCATCTTCATCAAAATCGAAATCGTCATCTTCTAAATCGAGCGATATATCGTCAGAATCATCAAGGCTGATATCATCTTCATCGGCATCATCCAATGAGAAATCGTCCTCTTCATCAACTTCATCAAGATTGAGGTCGATTTCCTCGTCCGAATCTTCAAGCGCAAAGTCATCGTCATCAATCGAATCGAATGTTTCGGTCACAGCGGTCGACGCATCGTCGTCGTCACCCATACCCATGTCCATATCAATATCAAACTCATCATCGTCGCCATCTTCATCGAGACTAAAGTCATCTTCTCCCAAATCAAGCGAACTATCTAATGCGTCGTCTTCATCCAACGAAGATTGGTCCTCTAGCGCTGGTGTATCATCATCTAACCCGAAATCATCGTCCTCACCAAAAATATCTTCGGTTGAAGGTAAATCAAACTCACCGTCGCTTTCGCTCGCTTGACCACTCCACGCTTGCTCTCGCAAATTACTCACTTGCTCTTGCCATTCATCGGCGTCAACCGCTTGAGATACTTCTTGCGCTAATGACTCGAACTTCTCTTTGTCATCATTCTCGGCATAGCATTCCATCAGTTTAACTTTTAAATCGGAACGAATTGGGTTGTCATCAATCGCTTCCAATAAGAGACTCTCAGCTTGCTCATATTTGCCATAAGCGATGTAGATATCTGCTTCGCCAAGGGGATCGAAGTTTTCTTCATCTGATTCGGCTTTGTCTTCATCCTCCTCGTCCATGTCGAGCTCGACGAGCATATCGTCACCAACATCAGGGAGTTCAAAAGATTCCGTTGCATCAATGGTACCTGCACCAGCGGACGCCACTAGATCATCTTGGAAGTCATCTTCTTCCATCCGCTTACGCATGCGCCAGAAAACAGCCAGTACAATTGCCAAGACGGCTAATGCGCCGCCCCAAAGCACCATGCTTGATTCAAGCATTTCATCTAAAAAGCTCTTTGGCGGTTGTTGTGGAATATAAGGTTGAGTTGTCGGCGTAGAGCTAGCCGTTTGTGCAGACTGGGTGGTATCCGATGCTTGAGTAACATCACCAGTCGCATCTTGTGTTGTACTATCTTGTAATGAACTGTCTTGCAAAGAACTGTCCTCTGCGAAACTGTCCCCGCCCGCGATTCCACTGTCATCAATGCTCGATGAAGTATCAGAGTAATCACCCACTGATGAAACATCATCAGCAGACGCCGAATAATCGTCTGAAGACTCGATGGTATCAGTCGACGCATAATCTTCAGAAGCCGCATCATCTTGGTTTTGAGACGAGGTTAATGCGGCTAACTCTGTATCTTCGATATTTAGCGCTCCCGAGGCTTGCGCGCCCTCGAGTTTTTGCAACGCATCGGCTAAACGAGCCCGTAATTCATCATTCTCAGCTTGTAATGTCGCACTAGTCTCCTGTGCATTGACTAATTGCTGTTGTGTTGATCTGAGGTCTTCCATAATGCCGGTATTGGCATTTGCGTCTGCACCACTTGAAGAATCAGGTGTTGCAAGCGTTAAGCGTGCATCTGATGACATACGGTTGCTTGCAGCGTCGCTGCCACCATCAACAATTCTGCGCGCTCCGCCAGACTCCCATTGACGGTTTTGCATGACGACATCCTGCAAGGCCGCACGGTGAGGAACGTTCGAAATTGACATCTCATCGGGAATTTGGAGGACTTTGCCGCGGAGTAAATTATTGATATTACCATTTGCAAAAGCATCAGGATTTGCTCGGTAAATCGCAACCAATGTCTGGTGGATGCTTGTTTGTTCATTGGGCCTTACTCGACTAGCGATGCTCCAAAGCGTGTCCGTAGCGGTTACCGGGCCATAAGTTGAACCGCTAAAACTCGGTTGTTGCGCCGGCTGTTGCTGTCTCGGCGCGCTTTGACGCGGCTGAGATTGAGTCGTCGCAGGACGAGCGGTCTGAGTTTGTTCAATCGTCGAAGCGCTAGCATCGTCAAAAACCGGAGGGTCGAGTAAGAAGGTGTATTCTCTGATAACCCGCTCTTTTGGCGAATTTAACTCAACTAAGAAGTTCAAAAACGGTTCTTTTACAGGGTTGCGAGTTGTCATCTGAATCTTTAACTCGCCATTCTCGCGTATCGTTTCGAATCGAATGTCGTTCAAATAGAACGGACGTTCAACGCCGACTCGCTCAAAAACTGCAGCGCTAGCTAATTGAGCATTAATTTCGTGCTCTGCAAGCTCACCCACCGATAAAAGTTGGATTTCAGCTTTTAACGGCTGGTTCAACCCTGATTTGAGCTCGGACTCACCCAGCCCCACCGCAAACACTGCAGTAGAAAAACAGCATACCGACGAGATTAATACGAGGATAAGTTTGCGAAACATACGCGTATTCCCTTGTGTTTAAAGCTTTTAATTCTAATTTACTGACCTAAATTCAATTCAAAAAACTTTAATGGATGCGCACCAATTTGTAGCTATTCCATTAAGTTACAGCAAAAAGTTAAGATCTTTCTTTATGATATTGCGATAACTATAGCTTATAATTGAGTTTTTACCAATAGCTAACCTGTCACAAATTTAACAAACAACGCTGAAGAACCACTGTAAAAGTCCGCATTTTTCTGAATCGAGGTTAATTTTAGACAATAAAGCCAGAAATTTATGCGATAAATAGTCAATTTTGAAACTTTGTCGTTAAAGCAAGTCCTGAAGAGTTGATTAGTATGCGCCGGATCGGTGAACGCTGTAATTTTCAATGAGCATTTAAAAAGCCGACCTCTACACTCAATTAATTCCGCTAAGCACTCGAATGAATGTTTCCCAGCCAAGCATCAGCCAAAAATATGAGTTTATTAAGACAAAAAACCCCGCGAATGCGAGGTTTTTTGGAGTTGGGCGAGACAATTAATCGGCCTGATTCTTTCGGAAATGCTCCCAATAACTGTCGACTGTCTCTCGCATATCCTTGTGCAACAAGAAAATCCCGATTAAGTTAGGAATTGTCATCAAGGCGACAGTGACCAGCGCCACATCCCATATGATCGCAGAGTCAATTATCGCCGCTAAGAAGAAAGCGCCAACATAGACAACTCGGTAAGGTAAAACAGCCCCCTCTCCTAGCAGATAAATCATGGCTCTGTCCCCATAGTATGACCATGCAATCGCGGTACTAAATGCGAACAATAACAGTCCAATAGTTACGATATACTGGCCCCAGTCACCGAAGAAACCTCGCTTGAACGCTTCGGACGTCAATTTGATGGAGTGGATCAATGACTTACCATCGACGATAACCCCCTCGTTCTGTATTTTCCCAGCACTGATCTCAAGCGTCCCAGTGAAGGGCTCTCCCTCAACGGAATAAGTGACATCCTCTGCGATAGAGCGAGCAGCAATTAGGGTAAAGTTATTAGCCACAGCGACACCATTTTGAACGGGAATCTCTCCCTCAAAAATCTCTACATTAGAGCCGTCTTCACCGTTCAGGTGTAAGAATAGATTCTTAACATCCTCTTCATTTGAATCGACATATGTGCCTTGTACGTATGTCATATCGGCTCTATCGATAGTATTTTGGTGTTTCTCAGACCAAACGCCAGAAGACAAGATAACCAACCCAGTGATTGTACAAATAATGATGGTGTCTATAAATGGTTCAAGCAAAGACACCATTCCTTCTGACGCAGGCTCGTTACCTTTTGCACTCGCATGCGCAATCGCAGCAGAACCTTGACCAGCCTCATTTGAGAATAACCCACGATTGACGCCTCGCATCATGGCATACCAAAAGGTTGCCCCCAAAAATCCGCCCATCGCCGCAGAGCCCGTGAATGCTTGTTCGAATATCGCTGCGAACGAAGGGCCGATGTTTTCGAGATTTGCGAAAATTACCGCCATTGCACCGATTAAGTAAATTGCCGCCATGGTTGGCACAACCTTTTCAGCAAAATGAGCAATACGTTTAATTCCACCAATGATTACTAGCGCTAAAATGACCGCTAATACACCGCCAGTAATCCATTTTTCGATACCAAATGACTCATTCATGCCCACAGCGATATTGTTGATTTGCGGCATATTTCCGCTGCCCATAGAACTGATCACTGTCGCTATTGCAAAAATAACCGCCAACCATTTCATATTGAGCTTTTTTTCCATGTAGTACATGGGACCGCCGGCCATTGTTCCGTCGGCGGTCTTTTCACGATATTTGTGAGATAGGGTTACTTCGACAAATTTAGTGGTCATTCCAAAAAACGCAGTGACCCACATCCAAAATAACGCCGCGGGCCCACCAAAATATATCGCTAACGCGACCCCACCAATATTTCCGGTTCCCACCGTTCCCGAAAGCGCTGTTGTGAGTGCCTGAAAGTGACTCGTGTCGCCAGGTGCATCAGCTTTTGTATATTGACCTCTTAGGATTCTGGTCGCTTGGCCAAAATATCGGATTTGAGGAAAACCAAGATAGATGGTGAAAAACACACCTACGCCGATTAATAACCAGGGAAAATAAAATGCGGATCCGAGAAAAGAATCCAAAAATAGGATAAAACTTGATAAAGCTTCCAATAGCCTGCCCCTTAATCTTGAGTTAATTTTTATTTATTGCGGGCATTATAAACTGATCAGCCAAGAAAACTCATCTGCTTTGTCGGTGAATTTTAGCTACCTCGCATGCGTATGCCTTTATCAACCGATAAAGCGATCTCTTCTGCGCGGATATTACTCGGAAACAAACACCCTGAGATATGAGCCGCGGCAATACTCGCCGTTTCTAAATTGGCATTGCTAAAATCGATCCCTCGCAGGTCTGCAGCTCTAAAATAACACCCACTCAAGTCCAAACCACTCGCATTAAGGCCGCGTAAATCGAGTCCACGAAAATCACACTCATGAAAATCGAGGGTTTCAAGGTTGGCTCGCTGCTGATTAAACTCATCGATTTTTTCAGCTCTGAGTAGCTGATAAAGGGGATCATCGGGAAATCTCAATGGCATGCTATGTCTCCTATCATCTGATCCACCGCGAATGACTAGTCCAATCAATCGCAGCGGGTTCTCTCTAAAGTATAGACATTAGCTTATAAATCTAGCCAACTATTATCGTCAGTGCTTGTTAAAGATAGCCGATAAATCAATTACCGACCAACGCCAACAAGACCCCTGCAGCAACCGCCGAGCCGATCACTCCAGCCACATTAGGCCCCATTGCGTGCATTAATAGGAAGTTATGGGGGTTTGACTCTAAACCGACCTTATTAACCACTCGCGCAGCCATAGGAACTGCGGATACCCCGGCAGCACCAATCAATGGGTTTATTTTGCCACCGGTCAGGCGTGACATTAGTTTAGCCATTAGCACGCCACTTGCAGTGCCTATTGCAAAGGCCACCATGCCTAACAGCAGAATGCCGATGGTCTCCCAATTAAGAAAGCTTTCTGCTGAGAGACGCGAGCCGACTCCCAAGCCAAGAAAAATTGTGACGATATTGATTAACGCATTCTGAGTGGTTTCAGAAAGTCGATTAACCACCCCACTCTCTTTCATCAAATTGCCAAAACAAAACATGCCAATTAGCGGTGCCGCAGACGGTAGCAGTAAGAGACACAAAATAAGAACGATCAGCGGAAAAACAATTTTTTCTTTTTGACTGACATGGCGAAGCTGTTTCATTTCAATATTGCGCTCAGCTTCTGAGGTTAATGCGCGCATAATCGGCGGCTGAATAATCGGCACTAACGCCATGTAAGAATAAGCAGCGACGGCGATTGCGCCGAGCAAGTCAGGCGCTAACTTTCCCGCCAAGAATATCGCTGTCGGTCCATCTGCGCCACCAATGATTGCAATCGCTGAGGCATCTTCGATTGTCCAATTAATGCCAGGCAAAGCATTCAGCGCGAGCGCACCAAGCAAAGTAGCAAAGATACCAAACTGCGCAGCGGCCCCTAAAAACAAGGTTTTCGGATTAGCAATCAAGGCACCAAAATCAGTCATCGCGCCAACACCCATAAAAATAATCAGCGGAAAGATCCCGGTATCAATACCCACCTTATAAACATAATACAACAGCCCCCCCGGATCGGAAATTCCCGCGACAGGGATATTACTGAGAATCGCGCCAAAGCCTATTGGCAACAAGAGCAAAGGCTCAAATTCTTTGACAATTGCCAAATAGAGTAACCCTAACCCGACCAAAATCATTGCAACCTGGCCTAATTCAAAATTGGCAAGGCCTGTGCTCTGCCAAAGCTCTAAGAATCCTTGTGACATTTAATGTTCTCTTTTTTAATCACTCAAGACAAGCTAATCAACGAGTCAGAAAGGCTCACGGCATCACCCTCTTTAACTAGAATTTGGGTTACTTTACCCGCCACCTGAGACCGAACTTCCGTTTCCATTTTCATGGCTTCCAAAATAACCACAACATCACCTTCAGCAACTACATCGCCCGGGCTCACTAGTACCTTAAATATATTTCCAGCCAGGGGAGCGTCTACCGTTGTGATGCCACTAGATACTGGTGTTTGTGGCGTGGTTTCTGTTTGCGGTGCGACCGATGTAACCGAACCACTCGGCGAAACTGTCACCGAGTAACGCTTGCCATTAACAGCAACATCATAGCGCTCAGGTCCACCGCTGGTTTGCTCGGTTTGCGGACGACTGGCCGGTATTGCAGACTCAATACTCGGCGCAGGTTCAAATGCACCGGGATTATTTCTATTCTTTAAAAACTTGATACCGATTTGCGGAAACAACGCGTAGGTAAGCACATCATCAATTTTGTTGCTGGCCAATGAGATTGAATCTTTCTCTGCTATCTTTTCCAGTCCAATGGTTAACTTCTCAAGTTCCGGCTCAATCAGATCTGCGGGTCGGCAAGTAATCGGCTGGCCGCCATCAAGCACTCTTTCTTGTAGATCTTTATTAACCGGTGCGGCTGTCGCACCATACTCCCCTTTAAGAACGCCGGCGGTTTCCTTACTAATGTTTTTATATCGCTCGCCCGTTAAAACGTTGAGCACTGCTTGAGTACCGACAATCTGAGAGGTTGGCGTCACCAGCGGAATATACCCTAAATCTTGACGAACTCGCGGAATTTCCTTGAGTACTTCATCAAGTTTATCACCAGCACCTTGCTCTTTAAGCTGATTCTCCATGTTGGTTAACATTCCCCCGGGAACCTGGGAAACAAGAATTCTCGAGTCCACTCCTTTCAAACTACCTTCAAATTTTGCATATTTTTTGCGGACTTCGCGGAAATAAGCTGAAATTTCTTCTAACGCGCTTAAGTTGAGTCCCGTATCTCGCGCTTCGCCTTCAAAAATCGACACCACTGACTCAGTCGCAGAATGGCCATAAGTCATACTCATCGAAGAAATACTCGTATCCACCGAATCAACGCCGGATTCGACAGCCTTAGCGATAGTAGTAGTACTTAATCCCGTGGTTGCATGGGCATGCAAAGCAATCGGTACTTCTATCTTCTCTTTGAGGCGAGTCACTAACTCCTCGGCAACATAAGGTTTAAGTAACCCAGCCATATCTTTTATACAAATCGAGTGAGCCCCCATGTCTTGGAGTCGTTGTGCCATATCTAACCACATCTGAATCGTATGAACCGGACTCACCGTATAAGACATTGTGCCCTGGGCGTGTTTACCGGTTTTGATGGTCGCTTTCACTGCGGTCTCTAAATTACGCATATCATTCATCGCATCAAAGATTCTAAACACATCCATTCCATTGGCAGCCGCTCTATCAACAAACGCTTCAACCACATCATCAGCATAATGCCGATAACCAAGAATATTCTGCGCCCTAAACAGCATTTGGTGAGGAGTATTTGGCATAACTTCTTTGAGTTTTCTCAACCTTTCCCAAGGGTCTTCTCCTAAATAACGGATACAGGCATCAAAAGTAGCACCGCCCCAGGTCTCAATCGACCGATAGCCAATTTGGTCGAGTTTGGCAGCAATTGGTAGCATGTCCTCAATTCGCATCCTGGTCGCGAATAAAGATTGGTGGCCGTCCCTTAAAACAAGTTCGGTTATTCCCAATTTTTTAGTCATGATTGGTCCTTATTTTTTTGAGTGCTTTTTTCGATACGCATAAACTGCTGCAGACGCTGCCGCTATCTCGTCATCAGAAGATTCAGTTCTGGCCCTACTCTTATCGGTGGTTGGTTCTTCACCAAAAAAGCGATACAAAAGACTTGTGAAGAAAACTAATATAGAAAGAAACACAAAAACCATACCCATGCCCGTAAGCATCAATATAAGTCCTTCCGATAAGAGGCTTGATTCTGTCATTGACGGTCTCTGGTTTTAATTTTTATAACGAAACGATGAGATTAATTCTGTTTCTTATTATGGTCTGAATAATTTCATTTGGCAAAAAGCGATTAATTATAAACATCACTTTTCTCTAATGCTTAAAAACAAAACGGCCCACTTAAGTGGACCGTTTTGTTTTCTTTTGAATAGCTATCAGGCTAACTGTCGGGTTATTTCACTCTTCGTCGAAGCAGCCCAAGCAAAATTAATGGTAGTAACCAACCCATTGAACCGGCGGCTTCATAGTCAGCTTCTACTTCTGGGTCTGGATTAGACGTACCGCCTCCGGAGCCAGAACCGTCACCGCCACCTGAACCATCCGAGCCGTCCGATCCGCCTGAACCACCTGATCCGCCGCCGCCAGTTGTTCCGTCATTGTCACTCACAATCACCGTCACTGAAGTCGGATTTCCGAGTAGTGCACCATTGGTTGGATTCTCTAGTCGAATCGTGAAAGCCTCATCATTCTCGATATCTTGGTCTTCTAACAGTGCAATTGAAAAGTTAAGCTGTCTGACCCCTTCTTCAAACTGCAATGTTTCGCTAACAGCAGTGTAGTCCATTCCTGCCGTTGCAGTGCCATCAACACTTGTAACATCAACAGTGACCATACCTGCAGCGCCAAAAGAACGAATCACCGTCACATCCAGAGTACCGTCGCCTTCTCCAGCATTGTAGTTAACTCGGCTAAAGAAAAAGGTCCCTGGTTGATTGTCGAACTCGTTATCGATAATCGTCACTTTTGTTTGCGCGCCCGAACCTAAAACAGCCCCATTAACAACGTTGCTTAAAGTCACCGAAAAGACTTCTGTCCCTTCAAAAATATCATCGTCGGCAAGGGTCACTGTTATTGTTTGGCTCGTTTCACCGTCTTCAAACACCAGAGTTCCGGTGTCGGCAATATAATCGTCTGGTGAAGTTGCTGTATCGGTACCGACGGTAGCGACAGCATAATCGACTGTAACCTGGCCTTGTGTGCCTAATTGTCGATTAACAGTCAGGACGACTTCGGGGTCGGTTTCTTGTACTTGGACTGCTGTATTTTCCATTTCAATCAGCCCGAACATTGAAGCCGGCCCAATCGAGACAATCCAATCATTAATTGTGTTTCTGTCTGCAACTGAAATCAGGTTTCCACCAGGCGGCATGACGCCACCACAGTCAGGGTTTGCTTGAGATATCTTTTGGTATAGCACCGAGTTATCGGGTTCACCGGGAACGACTAACTTCTCGTTTCCATTACAATTGGCATCAACGTCGACTAGCTCAGCTTCCGACGTTGCCGCATCGGCCAACGATAATCCGCCGCTCGGGTTTGCGCCCGCATGGCAACCTAAGCAGCCATTGTTGACAAATACCGCTTGCACTTCCGCTGGAACGTCGGCTAGCGCTGAATGGGAGATCGCAATTAAACCGAACAAGCCGGCACTAAAGCTTTTATTAAGTTTGTCACTGCGAAGCGTGAGCATGAGAAACCTCGTGATTCTATTCAATGCGCAATAATTCAATTATCGCCTAATTCTCGGATCCTAGCGAACTACACTAGCATAAAAAAGGTAAAAATAGAGATAACGGCAGTGTTTTTGTGAACGGGAGCAAGAAAAGCAGTGGAAGGCTAGTAGTATCAAACAGTTAGCAACAAAAAAGCCGGCAAAAACCGGCTTTCTTTCGATAAGTAGTCGCAAGCTTTATAGCTTGTCAGCTTCTTCCGATAAGTACTTAGCAACACCATCAGGAGTCGCTTCCATACCTTTGTCGCCTTCTTTCCAACCTGCAGGGCAAACTTCGCCGTGATTTTGGTGGAAGTTAAGCGCGTCAACCATGCGAAGCATTTCGTCAATGTTACGGCCAAGGGGTAAATCATTAACAACTTGGTGACGAACAAGACCGTCTTCGTCGATAAGGAATGATGCACGGAAAGCAACACCCGCTTCTGGGTGTTCTACGTCGTATGCTTTACAGATTTCGTGCTTAACATCAGCAATCAACGGATATCCAACTTGGCCGATACCACCGTCGTTGACGTCAGTGTTTCTCCAAGCGTTGTGAGAGAAATGAGAATCGATTGAAACACCGATAACTTCAACACCGCGCTCTTGGAAGTCTTTTAAGCGATGATCAAAAGCAATCAGCTCTGATGGGCAAACAAAAGTAAAATCTAATGGATAGAAAAAGACTACCGCTTTCTTACCTTTAGTTGCTTCTTTGAAATTAAAGCTATCTACAATCTCACCACTTCCTAATACTGCTGCCGCAGTAAAGTCTGGCGCTTCGCGTCCGACTAATACACCCATTGTTAACTCCTATTTGTGATTGATATAAAACGAAAATTATGCAAAGACGAGTAGATAACTCGCCTAATTTGCTCGCTAGCAAAGATACTCAATCCTTCACTTCACGCCCAATTGGACCTTTCAATATCAGCTATTGGGAATTGCTATTAAACCTGAACAATTAATAGTCACAACTAATCTGGGCGAACCAAAGCGCCCAGTCTCGTATCTGTTGTTATGCTTGGAGTTACGTTTTACTCGGTTGTACTATATGAGTTTAACTTTCGATTAGAGATGATTGAGAAAACTCGCTTCTGACTGATCGGTGATCAACTTTTCTTCCATCCGAATATTTAATTTATCTAATTCAGCAAGGACGGGTTGATAGATATCTTTGGTTACCGGTATGCACACCCCTTTGCGAGTAATTGCGCCTTGTAAAATAAGATCGGCAGCGATTGCCGCGGGATAACCAACGGTTTTCGCCATTGCTGAGAACCCATTTTTATCGCCCTTCTCAACCAGTGTCGAACGATGAAATATTTTGTTTTGCTCGTCATCAACCAGAATCATTCGATGTTGCATGACAATCATATCTTGCTCATCGTCTTCGTACTTCAACTTATCACACAGCAAGTTGCAGAAGGCTTGAATCGGACTGTCACCCACAATCGGTTCTTCTGAGAAACAGCCTAACCAATTAAAACTTCGGTTGATTTCGACGTCATTGGTTAACTTCGCTTCGAGCTCAGACGCTTCAACACCGGTTAACATAGTCATCAAACTCTGCCAACTGTTCGGACTTTGTGATGCAAATTGCTCGTGAGAAAGAAGCCCAATATTTTTTGCAGCTTCAATTACCGGGCCAAATCCTGGGTAACGCAAGGTGCCTCTTAATAGTGTTTTGACCTCAGGAATTCGGTACTCTTCTTTATATCCGAGTGAGTCACGATTAGCATAGCCTTTAAGTTCCAAATCTTTTGTTAAAGTTACCGCTCTCATTGAAGTCAATAACTCATCACCAAGGATTGATTTTTTTTCACCATTACTTAGATAGTGGGCATCATTTGATACTGCCGATAATACGGCCATTGGTGACCATGAAAACTTATAACCCAGCGGGTTGTTATTGGCTTCGGGTGCTGGAATGCCACCACACCAAGATACTAATGCTTCCACCTTAAGCCCTTTTTCGTGAGCCTCGTCAATCGTCTGCATCGCGGTCATGTGGTCGATCCCGGGATCGACACCTATCTCGTTTAAAATTGTGATACCTGCCGATTTTGCCTGTTCGTTTAATGCCCACATATCTTCATGTGTATAACTCGCTGTCACCATCGAAGTTTTATGTTTAATACAGATTTTTGCTACCGCAACGTGAAATTGAAAAGGAACAAAAGAAATAACTAAATCAGCTTTTTCCACCAACTCCCCTAACGCCTCTTGACTGGTAACATCGACCTGTTTAGGGGTCAGACCTTCTCTTCCTGCAACAAGCTCTTCAGCTTCATAAAGGAACTGTGAGCCGACGATAATTTTGTGACCTTTGCCATGTAAATAGTCGACCAAAGGTCCGGTAACAAATCCGGCACCTAGCAATAAGATATCTGCCATGAGCGTTTTCCTGAAAATATAGAGGGTTGGGTTATATGTGTGTCGTTTAGACGAGCGCGATGCTGTCGATGGCGCAAAGCATAGCGAGCTTTATAATAACTGTAAACCCAAATATGACGATATTTATGTCGCAAAAATTGAGGACCAACCAGCGGTCAGAGGCCACCTTTCAACTGCACGCCGCGAAGAAAATAAAAAGCCCTCACGAGCTTACGAGAGGGCTGTTCTTGTTTGAAGCAATAATAGGTTTTACAGGGCGACGAACTTTTTCAACAAGTTAACCGCGTATTCCGGTTCGTTTTTACCCATGATACCTTCTTTGAATCGCGATGAAGGTGGCCGTTCACCAACCCATACCTTGATTAACAATTTATACATATCATTCGAACGAGGAATTTCACCTAACACTCGATCATTCAATGAGACTCGAGTACCGAAACTGTTGTGGTAATCAAAGCGAAGTACATCGCCTTTCTTGTAGGTTCCTCTAAAGAATCGCATTAAACGGGCAACCTGCGCTTTTTGCAGAGAAATATCGTCACGGGCATTGTTAATTCTTATCCCTTCGGCCAGTTTTCTGGCAAAACTTCGGGCTGAAACACTGCTGGTCGAGGCAATTCTGAATTCCATTCGGCGAACAACGGGCTCGTATAGAAAGACATCCGTTCCATCGAATTGGACGTTTTCTTCAAGATATAGCGCTGCGATATAATAATCATCACTCATGCGCTGCGTTAAGCCCATACCAATCATTAAAGCAGGCTTATCGATAATGTCAATACGTTGCACTGCGAGTAACTTTTCTTCTTCAGTTGGCTCTGCAGCGATGAGCGTTCCGGTGGTCATCACCAAAATCGCCGTTAATAATACTTTTAATGTCTTCACACTCCACCCCAATTATCACTTAAAATCTTGTACAACGATCTACTACCAAGAATCTTATTATTATCCCGGAGCACTAGGCATTCTGACAACAGACTACCTTTCGCAAGGTCGTCCTTGAGCGATCATCGCAGGAATAACCCCGCATTTATGTCCCTTTAAACTCCATTTTTGGCCGTCTTCTCCTACAAAAATAAACCAAAAACAAAGAACTCTTGCTCGCTATTTGGTTAATTTAGGCTATTTTTGCAGATTTAACAAGAAGTTATGGGTTATAAGGCTAAAAAATCACCGTTTACTGCCGATAACATTAAAAACAACCAATTTGTATTTGCAAATGGTTATAAAGTCTGATTAATTAGGGGTTACGCGTGTTTTTTTAGGTATCTATAACATCAGATAATGTATACTTAGTGGGTTGATCAGCACGATTAATCGATCGAAAATAGGCGTGACGCGACAGACAAGTACCTTGCTACAGTTTTAAAGGATAAAAACAAATATAAGGCTAGGTGCATTTAAACCCCCAAATTAATTTGAATATCAACAAAACGGCGATTGCACGGATTTCGCAGCGAGGTTCGTTTATGAGATATCTGCAGGCGTTTTTTAGTAACAAGTAGTATAATTAGCGGAGTTTTATTAATGCCCAGTAGTTCAATGAAATCGAAAACATCCCTACTCTCTGTGGTTTTAGCGGTATTTATCTTGAGTTTTAACTACTCTGTTAAAGCTGCCGAGATGACAGCTAGCTTATCAGACGGTGACGAGCTTTCTCTAATCGGTATCGGGATGTACCAAGAACTGAGGAATGATATCTATATCGGTGCGCTGTTTGGGCCAAGTTCAGTCACTAATGTCGATCAGCTCAAAGACGATAACGTCGCTAAAAGGATGTCTATCCGCTTTGTGAGCGAGTATTCCAACCGAAAACTCGCACGCCATTGGAAAGAAAGAATGGCGATGAACAACCCGCGCAACCAATGGCAACCGCTAACCCGCGAAATTGTTGGCTTCTCCAACCTTTTCAAGCGCAGGTTAGTTTCCGGCGATGAAATTAATATCGACCATATCCCAGGCGTTGGTACTCAGATCTACTTAAACAAAACACTCTTTACAACGGTAAACAAAAGCGGTTTTGCCAATCTTTTATTGAATGTCTGGTTAGGCAACATTCCACCTACCAAAGCGTTCAAGTCAAGTATTCGCGGCTTAGACCAAGACGCTATTAAGACAGACTTCATTACTAAATATACCGTTATGGAACCTGTCAAAGGGCGTTTTGACGCTGACCTAGCGCCACCGACGCCTGCAACTCCAGTAGTCACTCGAGTTGCTCGAGCGGCCCCACAGCAGCGGGCACCTGCAAGAGCTGAGCCGAAGAAAGCTGAACCCAAAAAACCCGAGCCGAAAAAAGAAGAACCCGTCCAGCAAGTTGCACAAAAACAGCCAGCAGCTAAACCGCCAGTAACTGAGAAAAAGGACGAGGCGAAACCTGTTCAAGTTGCAAAAGCTGAAACTAAACCGGAACCCAAAAAGCCGGAACCTAAAAAAGAGCCGCCCAAAAAGGTTGCAAAATTGACACCTCCGCCAGTAGAAGAAGAGCCGTTTATTGATGCTGACTTAATTGCCGGTTCATACAAAAGAGACTTGGTTAACTCAATTCGTCAGTTCCAAGAGTATCCTGCCAGGGCTTATCGTCAAAAGAAAGAAGGCGACGTGACCGCTAAGGTGACGTTGATCAGAGATGGCTCAGTGAAAGAGATTGAATTGATCGAACGGTCCGGTTCACGCATTCTTGACAAAGCCGTCACGAAAATGATTCGACGGGCGGCACCATTCCAGGAAATTCCAAGTGAACTGGAACAAGAAGAATTTGTTTTTGAAGTGCCGATTTCATTTACCTTAAATTAGCCTTCACTGACCTTTATGAAAATTCAAGGGCGCTTTATCAGCGCCCTTTTTTATTTCAAATCATTTAATGTCGACTTACTTAATGCTGTTAAATAGATACCCAATCAAAGCCATTCTCTTGGCAAGCGATGGTTACCTCAACCGAGTCTAGTGACAATCCATTAATTTGGTCCAAGACGCTATGGCGACAATTATTTTCTTCGCTAAGATGCATCGCTGCTAAAAACTTTAACGAGTCTAATTGGCCATTCTTCAGGAAATCAATTGCTTGATCGTTACTCAAATGCCCCAAAGAACCGCTCACTCTTGCTTTTAATGCGGGAGGATATCTGCCAGACATCAGCATTTGAATATCGTGGTTAAACTCAAGTAAAAGCGCCTGACAATCTTTATATTGTTGACTCACAAACGGCGTTATATGACCCAAGTCAGTCAAAATACCTAAGCAACTCGACCCTTTTCGTATCACGAACTGGCAGGCTTCCCTTGAGTCATGTGGGACCAAAACGGGCTGCACTTCCAACTGCTCGATTTGAAAAGATGAGTGGCTATTAAAGACATTTAAAGCCTTAATTTTTTCGGCTTTTTGATTGAGACTGGTACCATGACTCATCCAAACCGGAATGCCATATCGATTCGAAAAAGTCGGCACGCCATTGAAATGGTCACTATGCTCATGAGTAACCAGGATTGCCTTGATATGTTGACAATCAATAGCTCGCTCAGCGAGCCTGGTTTCAAGTAGTTTGCAAGAGAAACCACTATCGATAAGGATGAGCGCTTCGTCATACCCTACAACAGTGGCATTACCTTTACTACCCGAGCCAAGTGAGGTGAACTTTAACTGAGACACTTCTTCTATCGATTATCACCAAACAACTGGCTCAATGTAGGATACAGCTTGGTCAAAACCTGCGAATTTAAGGGTTCACCTTGGCCGTCTCTAAATACGATTGCAGTTCTCTCACCTAATTGACGCAAAGTCACTTGATAATCACCGGCATCAATGGGCAACAACTCTTTCTCTTCCGAAAAAAGTGACGCGAAGAAACCGGCTTCTTCTTTTTGATAGTTAACAAAGTAAGTCATCAAACGACGATCGCGATCGTTAACGTCAAACTCAAGCGCCTCCAGCACTTTCGGGAGCTTTTCCCAAACATGCTCCATACTCGCTTCAGTGACCAAAGCAGCGGCATCCTCTTCATCTTTCGCCATCTGGACTTTGAATCCTGCCACCATCGCCGCTTTTCTAGCTTGGTCTCGAGTAGCGGCTTTCTTGTCATAACTTGAAATCAGCAAATTAAGCATATCTGCGGAGTCTTGCCAAAAGCTGGGGACCGGCTGCCACTGCTCGGTTTCGTCATCTAACTTTTCAGCAGCAATTCGCGAGACTTCCATTCTCTTTTCATCTTTAAGCACACCATCGGTGAACTTAACCCGATACTTAGCCCGGAATTCATCGATATCGTCCTCTCCTGCGACGCCGAGCCAAACACCCCGCTCATCTACTGCCAACCAGTCCGTCTCAATAACAAGCTCTTGCTTGTTGGCCTTCTCAATTTTTGCCTCGTTCTCCTCAAATATTTCTATTATGGAACGCCACAAAAAGTCGCTATCATCGAGGATGAAAACCGCCGGGTTGTCAGCTTTTTTATCGATTCGAATATTATCAAGCACCGCTAAAATCTGAATAGGCGCAGAAACTTTAACCTCTTTTCCGTAGGGCGCTTGTTTAGCTTTCTCGCCGATCGCCGGAACTGGAGTAAAGTTCACTTTCCTCTTTTGAGTCAATTCACCGGGAATTTGGATGTCTTTTGTTTGTCGAGCGTTTACGTATTCGTATGATGAATCTTTAACCAAACCATCTTCGCCGTAGAGCCAACTGCATCCAGCAAGCATCTGACAAGATAAGATTACGATTGATGTTTTTATAATTTTCAAAGTATTGCTCCAAAGCCTAAATTACTGCACTTTGTTGCATCGCCGCCTGAATGACTTGTTGCGATGCTGGTTCTGGTTGAGTAAGTGGTAGCCTCAAATATGGCTCCATTCGCCCTACTTTTGCCAAAGCCCATTTGACAGGTATCGGGTTTGACTCGACAAATAGCGCCGAGTTCAGTGAATTGATTCGATTAAACAGCTCTTTTGCTTTTTGAGT
Source organism: Aliikangiella marina (assembly GCF_007004765.1). GTDB lineage: Bacteria > Pseudomonadota > Gammaproteobacteria > Enterobacterales > Kangiellaceae > Aliikangiella > Aliikangiella marina. The sequence continues at coordinate 721,330 of NZ_VIKR01000001.1, read as the reverse complement.
TGATTCAGGTTGCTTTTTAGCCATCAAATCACAAAATTGACTAAATTCTTTAGGGACAATATTGCCTGTGACACTAATCACTCCATGGCCTCCTAAGGCCATAAAATCAAGCGCTGTCGCGTCATCACCACTTAAATAAATGAACCCAGGAACCTTTTCGATGAGGTTCTTAGCTCTCTCTAAATCGCCAGTTGCATCTTTTATTGCGACAATTTTGGGGTGCGATGACAATCTTGCGACGGTTTCATCCGCCAAATCGCAACAGGTTCTGCCCGGAACATTGTAAAGAATTAATGGTGCCTCACAAGCATCAGCAACTGCACTAAAATGCGCATAAAGCCCATTTTGAGTCGGTTTTAAATAATAGGGGGTGACGCATAAAAAGCCATCGGGTTGCAATTGGTTCAGCTGGTTCACTAGCTCAACCGCCTTCGAAGTCGAAGCGCTTCCACATCCAGCGATAACCGGAATACGCTTATCAACTTGTTCGATTACTGCTTTAACAACCGCGACATGCTCGTCCACTGAGACCAAAGATGATTCGCCTGTAGTACCCATGACCACTAAACCATGCGTACCACTCTCTATGTGCCAATCCACTAAAGCAGACAATGCATCATAATCGATGCTTAAATCAGACTTCATCGGTGTAACCAAAGCTACTAAACTTCCACGAAACAAAACCTTTATGCACCTCTATAATTTTTATCTTCCCCCGACTATTTACCATCTTAATAAGGTATTTTTTAAAACAGGGAGAAAATCGTTTTGTGGCTTTAAAATAAAGGCTGCTATGTTACTTTGCAGCCGACACCAACTCAAGCAAAATGATAGATCGAATTCGCCTTTTGAACCCCGCATTGAGTAATTAGATATTTCTAGCTAAAAACGACATTCAAATTCAGCTAATTGCCGGGATTCCACTGTGAAAACGAAAGACCATATCTTCGCTTTCAATTAACTCTGCTTCTCTGTCTAACAACTTGTTGAGCTGCTCGTTGATGGGGTCCGGTGAATATTTGCGCGCTAGAGCGAGGTAATCCTCAAAATGACGAGACTCAGATTTCAGTAAATAGCGATAATATTTGGCTAGCTCGGGCTCAGAATCGACTAACCTTGGAGCGAGGGCCGCAAACCGCTCGCATGAGCGCGCTTCGATAATTGCGCCAATGATACAAAAATCAACTAACTTGTGGGGCTCACTCGCACGAGCGAGCTTTCGCAAAGACTCCGCATAACGAGAAGGTGAGAGAATTGAATATTCGATGCCTCTGTTTTGCAGTATTTCAAAAACTTGCTCAAAATGCAGTACTTCTTCTCTGGCGAGCTGAGCCATTTTGATTTGTAATTCGCTCCGTTCAGGGTATTTAAACATTAAACTTAACGCTGTCGAGCCGGCCTTTTTTTCACATTTAGCATGATCAATTAGCAAAATATCAACATGATTTTCAGCGTAATCTAGCCAGCGATCCGGTGTTTTACACCGCAAAAATTGATAGATGTGGGATATGTCGGTCATTAAACAATTGTCCAAAAAGTGTAGCTCAACTCGACAACTACACTTGCAACTCCAAAACTTGCCGGATTATAGAGAATTTGTAAGACTATGACGAGTACTACACACTAAACACTTTGTGCATTTTGCTGATTTTTCGAGTTCTAGCTTCTAACTTTGAGCTTTGTCAGTGCTTTTTCTAATTCGTTTATTTGTTCTTGACGAGGTGTCCGTTCAGCATATCGTAAAGTTATGTATCGATTTAAGACTTGCGTGTGTTCGCGAAAGCGAGTCTCATCAATTTTATTGAGCTTATCGATAATTGCTTTCGGCCCAAAATGAGGCTCAACCTTAAGTATTCCCTGTTGTTCAAATCTTTGGATGAGGTTTTCAAATCTCTGCGCCAATGGATCTCTTTCTGTCCTGCCATGAAACCACTTCAAGCCACTGATAAACACTAATCCGCTCACGATCGACAACATGATAATTATCAGCATGTGGTCAGAGAGCCCCGATATACCCCAGTTTTGGAAAAATTGACGCTGGCGAGACTGGTTGTAATCGAGAATCCAATCATTCCAGCCCGAGTTAATCTCATCCATCCAATACTGAAGTTCTTTAAGAAGCCCAACTTGATCAAGTTCGACTATCTCAAAATCATCAAATAAACCAAGCCGTTGGCCATACTCTTGGAGTAAACTCTCTTCAATTCTCTGACTTGCAATCGCTGCAGTCGGATCAACTCGCACCCACCCTCTTCCTTCAAACCAAATTTCCGTCCATGCGTGGGCATTTGCGTCTCTCACAATCCAGTAATCGGTTCGTGGGTTTTTTTCTGCGCCTTGATAACCAATCACAATTCGTGCAGGAATATTTGCTGCTCTTGCCAGGAACACCAGAGAGCTAGCATAGTGTTCGCAAAACCCGCGCCTTTTGTCCAACCAAAAACTATCAATTATTTGCTCATCCATTTCGCCCGGGGTCAGCGTGTAATAATACTCTTCCCGGTTGATAATTCTTAACACTTCATTAACGAATTCTTCATCAGAGTTCACTCTTGCGCGCAGGTCTCTAGCCCAATCGACCGAATCAGCATTGCCCGACGATGGAATTCGCACATTTTTGCTTCTCTGCACTTGGCTTAAACTCGAATCAATAATCAATGAAGGCTTTGAGCTTAACTGATAGCGAGTTCTGTCGAGCAGTCTAAATCGAGAACGAACGGTTTGATCGTCCACTAAAGAAGCGTTTTGCGGCGAAGATATCGGCTTGTCTAAAGCGACTAAATAATTCGTTTTAGTTGGTTCTAAAGTAATCGAATAATCAAAACTTCCCTCAAAAACCGTTTCATCCATATCAGGCAAAAGGTTGCGATTAGTCCGCCGCCAAGACAGTCCATCAAACTCGTCAAGCACCACAACCCGCCAATACATATCTGTCTCATTGGGAACATCACCATTAAATGTCACCCGAAACGCAATATTTTCAGATGTCTGCAACTCGGTAATTTCACTCAAGCTCATTAAATCTGAAACACCGGTCGTTGCCACCGAAGCACCAGGCATTCGCCAAAGTGGCCCGCTGAGCCGCGGGAAGAACACAAACAGCACAATCATGATCGGTATAGCAATCACCAGATAACGAGATAAATCTTTTAACACACCTTTAAGATTGCCTGCAGCCAGTTCAAACTTTTCTAGGCTTTGCATTGCAACGAAAGCATTTAATATGGCAATAACCGGAATAAACTGGTAGAACGCAATAAGTGGTTCTTGAGTGAAGAAAAATCCAGCCACTAATAAAAAGAAACTGAGACTCAAGACTAAGTTTGCATCTCGCTTAGTTTGGATTTCAAGAATCTTCAAACCATACATTACCGCTATTAACGACACTCCAGCATCTCTGCCAGAAAATTTTCTAAATGCCATATAAACGCCAGCAATCGCCACAATAGTAACCCCCACTTTGATCCATCGATTAATAACGACATGAGGGTTACGCGCACAATAAAAAACTGTCGCCGCAACAAGCGTATTTAATACGGCAATCCATAGTGGGATAAAAAAGTACAAGGGAATTAAAACGAGCTGGTGAGCCAATAAAATTGCCACAATTGGCATTGCTCGCTTTTCAAATTCGATTTGTGATATCGAGCTATGCATGACTAGTACCTGAAGCTTGAGGAGCCTCGCCAAACAAAGCTAAGGCTTTGAGACATTTTTTTCGGTGCTCATCGCCTTCTCCGTATTCAACAAACTTATCCGGTAACTCTAGTGAAAAATTTAACTGATTGGAGGACGCCTCAAGCACCATATAAGTTAAGTAAGAGAGTCGCGTTTCGTTATCAACGCCGGGAAAATCTTCCCAATTCAAACATAAATCCGCACTTTCATGAGCAGCAAATTCGCGAATAAACATGCCGCGTTCTCTGGCATAAGACTTCCAATCAACTCGAGTTAATGGCTCTCCATCCTGATAAGGCTTAAGTCCATAGAGATCTTCACTCCCCTCCACTCGGCTTCCTTCTTCCGACTCTTGTCCCCAATTTTGAGTGTCGAGTCTGGCTGGCTCGAGTGGTTCAGGGTAAACAATAATATCAGTATCGAATCGAAAATACGCCCATGTGCGCAACCAACCAAAAGGAAATACGCTCATAACGGTGATCCTGGGCAATTCGAGACGTCCACGATTGACAGCCTTTACATCAACCTTAAGCGTAACGTAATTATCGTCTGGGACATCAACCAAGCTGACATTCTTCTTATCCAGCCCGATTCCAATGCTAAAGTGCTTAGTTCGATTGATGCTTCTTAAGCTAATAGGCAGTGGTAAAGTCTCCCCAACAAACACTTCGCCTGGATTAATGAGAGAAAACTGAATACCCTGGATATTTTGGTAAGTAAAAATCATCGAGACCAATCCAATTCCAGCAACCAAAAAGGTTAATAAAAAGGCGAGATTGTTTTGGTAATTAGTTGCCCCAACCAACATTAACAAAAGAATTAAGCCCATAAAAAACCCTAAACCAGTCGGTAAAATATAAGTCGAGCGTTGACTTAAGGTCACAGACTTGCCTTTGGGCATACGACTCCCGAAAAAGCCACTGAAATAGTTTTTTAAGGTCTTATTTAGACTCAATATCGATTGATTCACTATCGAGGAACCGCAGTCTCTAAAAGAATTTCATCTACGGGGGTAAGTTGCGTTGCCGCTGAAGTTTTCTGACTCATTAAACGATGACCCGCTACTGACTGCCAGACGGCCTGAACGTCTTCAGGAATAACAAAGTCTCGCCCCTCCAAAAAAGCCCATGCTTTGGCAGCTTTCAAAAGCGCTAAACCTCCTCGAGGAGAAATACCATGAGACCAATGGGTACTATTTCTGGTTGCAGCTATTAATAGCTGCAGATAATCCAATAACTTGTCCGACGTCGTTACATTATTGACTTGGGCTTGAAACTCTAATAGTTGCGTTGCATCAAGAAGCGGTTCTAATTCGTCGATTTGGACTCTGGTTTCTTGACCTAATAGGAGCAAACGCTCGACCTCTTGAGCCGGGTATCCGAGCGATATTCTGATCAAAAATCGATCCAGTTGCGACTCTGGTAATGGATAGGTCCCGATTTGATGGAAAGGATTTTGGGTGGCTATAACGAAAAACGGCTCCGGAAGCTTTCGACTCACGCCTTCCGAGGTCACTTGATATTCTTCCATCGCCTCCAGTAACGCACTCTGCGACTTTGGCGTCGCTCGGTTAACTTCGTCGGCAAGAATGACTTGAGTGAAGATGGGTCCTTGATGAAACTTAAAAGTTTCATCACTACGCCGATAAATCGCCGAGCCAATAATGTCTGCGGGCAACAAATCACTGGTAAACTGAATTCTTTGGAAATCAAGCCCTAAGACTTTCGCTAAAGCATGGGCCAATGTCGTTTTCCCCATACCAGGTAAATCTTCGATTAAAAGGTGCCCTTTTGCCAACAAGCAAACTAAAGCTAACTTAATTTGTTCGTTTTTACCTAAAATTATTTGGTTTAATTGTTCGACCGCTTTTAAAAGTTGTGAATTCATAATTTACTGATGTGAGTACTTGGTTGTCCTAAGAATGATTTAAGAACTGTAATAATTCAAGTTACTACTTCAATTAATCCAAAATTAAAGCGTGTCAAACTGTGTCAATTAACTAATCAACCGCGCTAAGTCCGCTGAGATTGATTGAGCCTGAGAAACATAACTACCGCCAAACAGGTTAGCGTGATTTAAAATATGATAAAAATTGTATAGTTTTTTTCTAACTGAATACCCTGGGTGAATCGGATAATATTGGTTGTAGACTTCATAAAAACGCTCACCTGGGTGGCCAAACAACTCCATCATGGCAAGGTCAACTTCGTGGTCCGCGTAGTAGCTTGCAGGATCATAAATAACCGGTCTACCATCTTCAAGATACCCATAGTTTCCGCTCCACAAATCCCCGTGTACCAGTGAAACTTGAGGATTATAATCTTGAAAAAAATAGTCAATATGCTTACTGATTATGGATAGATTCTGTTTGAGCCCCCGTACATCATTTGTTTTTTCTAAAAAGTCGACTTGTGGATTGAGTCGATAGTTGATAAAAAAATCAGGCCAGTTATTGTCCCACTCGTTTAACTGTGGTGTAAATCCAATAAAATTATTATGGTGCCATCCAAAAGACTCATAGGTTGTCGAGTGAAACGCCGCTAAGTCTATGGCAAAAGCGGCTGGTTTTTTCATCCGCGATAAAGATAACTTTTCTAATACTAAAAAGCTCCAATCACGATAACAGCCAACAAGTAATGCTTGAGGGACCTTTATGGTTTTAGACGCGCTTATCGTTTCTAAACTATATTGCTCACAATCAAACATCGCCTGCATTGAGGCAAGATTGACTTTTACAAAATAGCGCTTCGTATCGCTGGAAACCTCGAAAGCTTGGTTAATATCTCCGCCAGTTATCGCCCTAATATTTTTCAATTGAAACGTTCGACTTTTGGTATTGCTATCGGCTTTTTTCGCTTCATCACTAAGAAGCTTTTCGAGATATTTAAATAAGTTATTATCGACGTTCATGATTTACGCCAAAGCGTTTTTTGTTTGAGTGGCCATATCGACGAGTCATGCTTGTTATGTTTAAACGCTGTGTTTACGTGCTATCTTTGTCATCTGTAATTATGACTTGTACTGACCATCTTAAACCAAAAAGACAAGATGATTTTTGATTAAGCACTTCCGTTAATGCTTTTTCGTTCTTACTTTTTCGTTTGCACTTTTGCATCTAAGTTTGTCGACGCGTAGTAGCATCGAAGTCGATTTCGTATACTGAATTAAAAGACTTTTAGAATATTGTCAGTCACTTTTTGATTGTCTAACATTCCGCCAAGTATAAAAAACGCTCCATCAAGCATTAGTAGTCCGCGATGGTCCATTGTAGCAATTGGGCTATCAGGTTTCTGTTGCCATTGCTTAGTTTTTAGGTCAAAAGCAAAAGCGTGCTTCGATGGACCGCTAGCCTCCCCATTATATCCTATCCCATTAAAATTATAAGGATTAACAGAACCACCGACAAATATCACTTGCTCGTTAGTTGGATCTCCTACGGCTGCCATACGATATCTTGCCGGTCCAGGGTGAGAAGGCAGTTTTTGCCAGTTTATTTGGGTGAAATCGTTTGGATTAATTATGCCGATGTAAGATTCATCAGACATCGCAAATTGGCGCTTTAGATCACGAACGCCGGACACAAAAACACCATCAGCGATAACCATTTGATTTCCAACTATACCACCAGCATGCCCGAATACAGATTTTCCTGGATAAGGTGTCGCAAAAAACCATCGACCACTTTTAGTATCAAATACCTGAACATCGGTGACATTCCCGACGTCATGCCAGCCTGAAACCAAATAAATAAACCGATCCTGGTACACCAGAGCTACCGTGTCATCCACTGGAATACTCATCTCGGTTATTTTTTGAAACTCATTGGTTTGTGGGTCAAATCGATGAACGGACGGAATGGATTTTTCTTCATGATTCTCAGCTACTGTATAACCGCCAAAAAGATATATCTTATTTTTTACCGTTACCGCAATACTTGCTAAGCGGCCTGTCTGATAAGGTACGGTCTTGATGGGATAACTTTGTTGACTTTTTAAATCAAAACGATAAACCGAATTGGAAACTGCTCGCCAATCTTTGCCTCGCTTTAGCCCATTAAACGAGTATAACTGCCAACCATTTTTAGTCATTGCTGCGGCGACCGCATTGTTAGTGATTGGCTCTGGAAGATTTCCTATGACTTCAGCTCTGGCACCGCCAATAAAAATGACTAGCGATAAGCTAATAAATTTTACGAGTTGCATGTAAATCCTCTTCGTCGCTTTAATATTTTGTACTGACTTTAAAATCAATCGAGTAATTGGAATTTATCAGCATCTGCTTGAAATGGAAACTTAAGCCTAAAATCGTTGAGCGCGTTTAAATCAAGTTCGGCTTGAATAACTGCCGATTCGTTATCTTCTGCAACGACAATTTCGCTCCCTAAAAAATCAATTATAGCGGTACCGCCTGAGTGATTTACACCTTTACCATCTTCACCAATTCGATTGACACCTACAACAAACGACTGATTTTCAATCGCTCTCGCTTTTAATAACGTGTCCCATGCGTTTCTTCTTGGCACGGGCCAATTAGCGACATTAATCAACAGGTCATAGTCTTGCTGATTTCTACTCCAAACAGGAAAACGTAGGTCATAACAGGTATTTAACATGATACGAAATCCTTTTAATTCTACAATTTTCCTTTGTTGACCTGGATTAATATAAGTATCTTCACCAGCCATTCGAAATAGATGGCGTTTGTCATAAAACTCAACATTGCCATCGGCAGTTACCCAATAAAATCGATTAACCTTTTTATCGCCATCCTCAACTAAGACACTTCCGCAAATCGCACACCCTTTAAGGCTCGCCAATCGGGTCATCCAATCAACTACATCACCGCCGACTTTGGGCTCGATACATTCTGGTTCAGTGACAGCAAAGCCAGTTGCAAATGTCTCAGGAAAAACGATGAGATCGGTTTTATTGATACTTCCAACTAATGATTCGAGGTTAGCTAAATTACTGTGTTTGTCTAGCCATACAATGTTCGATTGGACGGCAGTTACTTGGATAGTTGGCATAATCGATGTGCAGCCTCTTTAATGGTATCGTTATTTTTTGCAAAACAAAGTCGAATTATTTTCGAACCAGATTGATTTTCACAAAAAGGACTTAAGGGAATTGCAGCGACCTTAACCGTTTTAGTTAACCAGTAGCAAAAGTCTTTATCAGAGAGTTCAGAGAGCTCACTATAATCAACGAGCAAAAAATAAGTCCCTAGACATGGGAGAATTTGGAATCGACTCCCCTGTAAACTCTCTACTAACAAATCCCTTTTTTGCTGATAAAAAGATTTTAATCCCAAAACATGTTGAGGCTCATTTTCTAACATTGATGCAACGGCGAGTTGCGCCGGCGTAAAGCTCGAAAACGTAACATATTGATGAATCTTTCTAAATTCATCGGACAAAGCTTCCGGAGCAACACAGTAGCCTAGTTTCCAACCGGTTGCATGAAAAGTCTTACCAAAACTCGAAACGACAAATGACCGCTTAAATAAATCAGGGTACTTTAAAACGCTTTCATGTTGGTGCTGGTCAAAGGTAATAAACTCATAAACCTCATCACTTATCACATAAAAGTCATATTTGTTCGCCAAGCGAGTGAGTTGCTGCAAATCGTCCGTTGATAAAAGAGTACCCGTTGGATTGTGCGGACTATTGATAATAATTGCGCGGGTATGTTGAGTTATTCGACTTTCAACAACTTGCCAATCAATGGAATAATCTTTTTTTGTTAAAGGAATATGAATACAACTTCCTCCGGCCAGGTTAATTGCAGGTTCATACGAATCATAGGCCGGATCAAAAACAATCACTTCGTCGCCCGCTCTAACAAGAGTTTGAATGGCAACCCACAACGCTTCAGTTGCGCCTGAGGTGACGGTAATCGAGCTAGTCGATACCTGAGCAGCGTAGTGATATTCAATGAGCGATCGAATCTGCTCCAATAATTGCGGCATTCCAATTGAAGGCGCATATTGATTGAGTCCTTGTTGAACATAAGACTTAAGGTAATCTTTTAGAGGACCAGGCGTGTCGAACTCAGGAAATCCCTGCGATAAATTTATCGCATTATACTGATTAGCGAGCTGCGACATCTCAGTAAAAATACTTACTCCCGTGGCCGGTAACTTCGATTCAATATTGTTCGCCATTGTAAACCTCAAGCTTAAATCTAAAGTCTAAAAATCAAACGTCGCCCAAATAGGAGCGTGGTCGCTTGGTTTTTCCATTCCTCGAATATCGTAATCAATTCCAGCATCAGAACACGCTTGATACAATTGAGGCGTTGCTAGGATAAGATCGATTCTCAGCCCTCGTTTCGGTTCGTCGTTAAATCCTCTGCTTCGATAATCAAACCAACTAAATCTATTATCAACCTCAGGGTAATGTTTTCTGAAAGTATCACTCAAGCCTTTATCGACAATTCGTTGTAACCACTCTCGCTCCTCCGGTAAAAAACTACATTTACCGGTTTGCAACCAACGTTTGGCATTCTTGTCGCCAATACCGATATCTTGATCTTTAAAAGAAATATTCATATCGCCAACAATCACCCAGTTCTGTTTCAACTTTTCGTCCGTTAAATAATTATTTAAATCTTGATAAAACTTTTCCTTCGCTGGAAACTTAGTGGGATGCTCGCGATTTTCACCTTGAGGAAAGTAACCATTAAACACAAATAGACTACCTTGTTTGGTTTTATGCTCGGTAATAATTGCTCGTCTTTGAGCATCGCCTAAATCGCCTGGAAAGCCTTTTTCGAAAGACTCTACAGGCTCTTTAGATAAAGTAGCCACCCCATAGTGTCCTTTTTGTCCATGGTAAACTGCGTGATAGCCGATCGACTCGACAATTTCATGTGGAAAATCAGGGTCATCAACTTTGGTTTCCTGAAGGGCAATGACATCGGGTGAATGTTTTTTAACTAGTGCTTCAATCTGATGAGGCCGAGCTCTTAAACTATTAATATTAAAACTAATAACTTTCATATTTTTCTCTTAGTGTTCTTCTCTTAATGTTGTTCGCTTGGATTTATTCTGGTCACTTTTACCTTTATTTTCTGAGCTTTTAAATTGATGCAGTAATCAATGACTTTTTCCCGTTGCCCATAATAAAAATTCATCCGTGGGCTCAGGTGTTTTTAAGCTCAAATAACAGGTATTACTTAAGCCCTCAGTCAAAACGCAGTGGCTTTCAAACAATCGTTCTCGACGGAAGTAAGTTATTTTAATTTTCGTACCAATAGGAATTCTAGCAATCCGTTTATCGAGTTCACCCGAGGTCACCCTTATATCATCAATAGCAATAATCACATCGCCATTAGAAAGCCCAGCTGAAGCCCCCACACCGTCTTCAGAAACCGCATAAACGAATGCGCCCAAGGCGTTATCTTTATGAACAATATCTAAAAACGACACACCCGCTCTTTGTTTTTGTTGTGGGACAAATCCGCCTTTCTCTGTTTGCAAGTACTGTGGAATAATCTGAAACTCTATGCCTAACTGTTGAAATACTTTGTTAAGATCAAGCTCTTGGGTCGAGTAGAGTGCAATTTCAAAGAACTCTTTCATTGACTCGCCGACGAGCTCTTTAACAAGTTGTTGAATTTGGTTTTCACCCACCCCTTTCAGTGTTTTTCCGTGACGTTGCCAAACGAGCCTCATCAAATCATCTAAACTTGATTGATTATTGGTTCGCTGACGAATTTCCGCATCTAAACAAAACGCCACAAGCGCACCTTTAGTGTAGTAACTCACAATTGCATTAATAGCATTTTCATCTTGCTTATAGAACTTCGTCCAAGCATCAAAACTTGATTCAGTAACGGTTTGCTTAAACCGCCCTGTTGTTCGATATACTCGAGTGATGGTCTTCGCTAACATATCGAGGTATTCGACAGGCGAAATCACTCCTGAGCGGGCCATCAGAAGCTCATCATAGTAAGAGGTTATCCCTTCAAAAAACCAAAGTAATTCCGTGTGAGACTCTTGCGAAGTATCCATTGGTAAGAATCGTGCAGGCTTTATTCGTTTTACATTCCAGCTATGGAAATATTCATGACAACACAGGGACAAGAAAGTCCGATAATTTTCATCAATAATATTGGGATTGTCGCCGACTAAAGGAAGGTCATCAAAGCTACAATGCAAAGCAGTCGAAGCAAGATGCTCTAGCCCTCCGAAGCCTTTTTTCTGAACAAAAGTCATAAAGACATAACGCTCAAATGGCGGTTTATCATCACCAAAAAAGGCGATCTCGGTTTCACAAATTTGCTTTACATCTTTGGCAATCCTTTCCCAGTCAACAAACTCAGGCGCTTCGGTAAAATACATCTCATGTGGCACACCAGCAGCCTCAAAAGTGACTTTTTGTAATTTTCCAAACTCAAAAGGATGATCGATTAATTCGTCATAGCTTTCGCTAGAGTATTTACCCCAGCCACTTTCATCGATATCTTTTGCTGTCATTGCAGTCGCAACGGTCCAATGTTGTGAGCGAGCAAGTTCACTCGCTTTAAGAATAACTGCGTGCGGCTCTGATTCGTATCCCTTAATCCCTAAAAACAAACTGGTGCCATTAAAAAAACCATGTTGATTATCTAAATGAGCTGAGCGAACCGAAAGATCCCACGCATAGACTTCATAATTTAGTTCTAAACAGTCAACGTCTTGTGCTAAGCGCCAAGTTGACTTATCAACTTTTTCAATTTTTACAGTACTTCCTTTTGAGTTCGCCTCCAGGCTAACAATATTCTTTGCAAAATCTCTTATCATATAACTGCCGGGAATCCAGTTAGGTAAATAAAAGTTTTGTCCACTTTGTAACGCAAAGTTTAAATTTAGTTTTACGTTAAAAATATGTGCATTTGCTCTGTCAAAGCCTAAGGTATAATGAATCATAAATCTCACTTATTGAATATAGTCTCTTCTACTATTCTAGCTGGCCAGAAAGCCGTTGGCGATTAAAGTAAACAAATAGGATACCGCCAATTGTCGTAATACTAAATGGTAGTAACAAAGCGTAGCGCCCATTACCTGGCTGAATCGTCTCTAGCCATTGATAGAAGCCAATACCTAGCAAAGGCGCAAATAAGCCTCTTAACCCGGTTAATGTGACATGGACCGCCATATAGTCCATAGGACTCGCATTACTCACAAAATCATTATGACCAAGATTCCAACCAATTACACCTCCAGATATCGCAACACCATAAATAAATGCGCCGACAAAAAATAGCCATTCGGTAACAGTGATTTGGGCGAGTACAAAAGTAAAAATCGCGGTTGCAAACCCCCAACTATGGATACTTCGGAAATGAAAAATATGATTTCCATCCAACAGGCGCGCCCACCAACCAACAGCAAAGGGAACTAGAGCCAGCGGTATCGCCGTTGTGATTAGAATTTGTTCGCTTTTATTTAGTCCAGTGTACTCATTTAAATACACGATTAGCGGCGCCATAAACATTAAATTACCACTGCCTAAGATAAACATTGACAACATGTACTTGGCAAACGCCCGATTATCCTGAAGCACTCTAAATATCCGTGAAAAAGATGCTTTTTGAGTCGAGTCCCGCTCTTGCTCTAAATGTTTATGATAATGGCGTACTGAGAGAAACCGGTAACGATATGCACCAAATAAAGAAAATAGCGCGAAGCTGATATATAACCACTGAAACGCCTCAAATCGCCAGTCTAAAGTCCAACCAGCAGCAAATGCAGCGACCGACATCAATAAGGAAGCCATGGTCGCCAATTTGGCAGTAACTTTACCGCGAATATATCTCGGGTAGTTTACTCGCCAAATATTAGAGCGAATAGTCATAATTCCGGACCAGCAAACTCGCGCGACGACTAACAACAATACGAGAACAACTAAACCACTACTAGTGAAAGAAACAAAGCTGATACCCAGGCCGCAGAAACAGCACACTATTGACAAATTAGAGACAATTTGAGCTTTACTTTTACCGGCACTCAACTTAACCCAGATAAAACTGATTAAGTTTGAATAAAATGGCGCGCCGGTTGCAATCGCAACACACAAGTTCAACAGCCAATCGTCGACTTGTCCAGCGAACCCATTTTTAATGACGACTCCGATGACGCCGCCTTCCAACAAGGCCATAACAAATGCCAAGCTGGTCCAACTAAAGATTTCGGCACGTATTCTTTGGGCTACTTGGGACTGTGACATGAAAATACTGCGATTGAAGGCGGCTGAAAATGTAGCACGATATTAGATTATTCTCTTATCAATTCAAATAGCTAAAGACTATGAGGCGACTGAGGTCTCGATAAACTTGCCGATAGATTTTACGGCGCGTTGAATATTTTCTTGCAAGGTAACACCGGAGCGAACTCTAGGTACGAAGCTGTGATCGCCATCTTGTAAAATAACGTAAGAGACCTGCTCGCTAAACTCGTATTGTTCGACTTGTTCATGCCCACCAAACTTATCTCGCTCCCCCTGAATAATGAGCGTGGGAACCTGAATACTCTTAAGGTGCTCTCCCCGGAACTGTTCCGGTTTACCGGGTGGCGTAAATGGAAAACCGAGGCACACCACCCCAGCGACAGACTGTCTATCAGGCTCTGCTGCTATCAAACTTGCCACTCTCCCCCCCATGGATTTCCCACCGATGATGATATGGCGAGCGTCTAATGAGAGTTTTTCTATTTGCGCTATAAATGCTTCTTGTAGTTTAGGCATTCTGTCGGGAGGCCGGCGCTTTCCGTCCTTGACCGATTTATCCATATAAGGAAAATTAAAGCGAACAACTTTGATACCCAGCGCTTCAACCGCAAGACTAAAATTTACCATCCACTCAGAGTCTTTATCGGCTCCGGCGCCATGCGCTAAAAGCAAGGTGAATTCACTGAGCATTATTTTTTTATTGACCATCTAGTTAAAAAAAGAGGAAGCGATTTTCGAGAGAGAATTATACGCGATTACTGAACTTTAGTAATGAATTAAGTCTACTGTGGTCAAACCGCAGACATAAAAAAAGGCCGACAACGTCGGCCTTAACCCTAATAACACGGGAGTAGTGAATAGCTTTTAATTCTGATTAATAAATAATCAAATCATTCGCAAACCGATTGACCTAAAAGCTGTTGAGTTGGCTAAAACTCCGCGGCAAGAATATCGAGGGCGGCAAGATGATTCAATGTGAAAAATACCATTTTTGATATATCGAATATATTTTGTGCTACCCGCCACAGTAATCTTATATTTAGGCCTGTAATGCGGCCTGATTAAAATTCCGATGCGCAAACCGATGTTGCGATTGAACCTCTGGCAATAAATCAAGAAACGCACCAAATACATTTTTACTGAGTCGATCGGCGGCAGGCAGGTAGGTTTGAGTCTCTGTTCTGATTTTTTCACGCCTAACTGAGGAGCCCGCAGGCTCGCTAAGCAATGCTTCGTGTGCTGGCAGATTAAGCCAACGTTCGATGAGAGGATGATTGGCCTCAAGATGAAACTGGAAACCATACGTTCTGTCGCCGATGCGAAACGCCTGATTAGTGACCTTATCGCCTGTCACTAGTAATTTCGCTCTCTCCGGTAAATCAAACGTACACTCGTGCCACTGAAAAATATTTTCGGTTACTTTAAAGGCTTGAATAACGGGATCGGAATCGCCTTCTGCAGTTGGAGAAAGTTGATGCCAACCGACTTCGGATTGATTTGCAGGATATACCCTTGCGCCAAAAGCTGCAGCAATCAGCTGGGCGCCCAGGCAAATCCCCAGAATCGGTAAGCGCGCAACATGAGCCTCTAAGATAAGGGCCTTTTCTTTTTCCAAATGTGGGTAAAGCTTTTCCTGGCCTACGTTCATCGGTCCACCCAAAACCACTAACGCGTCATACTTAGAAACCTCAACATGCGCGTCAGGATGACGGGCAAAATTTAAGTATTTAATTCGGTGACGCCGCTGTTTTATTAGCGGATCGAGTGTTCCAAGTGGTTCATAGGGAACATGTTGGATGACGATAATCTTAGCCACAGTTGCTTGTCTCTTAGTAAATGGCGCTTTCTTTTAACCTACCCCACAGTGTATTGATTCATTTTCCCGAGTGAAATACCAGAAGGCTATTTGTAAATAACCGTTAAAATCTCATACTTTTCTGTATTTTGCCATTGAGCTATCGGCTTTTGATCGCTATGCTGCGTACCGACATAACAACGATACAAAGACATTTTGGGAAGTATTTTTATGAAGTTATCTAAGTTCTGCCGCCGGTTAAAAGTCGGTATTCTCGCTTCTGCTGCGATGTTTGCAGCATCATCAGCCTCTGCAACCATCGTTCAATTTGAAACCCCATTGGGTAATTTCGAAGTGAACCTTTATGACCAAAATACACCAATTACCGTCGGTAATTTTCTTACATACGTTAACGCTGAAGACTACGATAACACGTTTATCCATCGCAGTATTCCTGGGTTTGTGGTCCAAGGCGGCGGATTTATTTACAACAATGCATGGCCGGCAGATATTATCAGCACTTTCCCGCCAATTACCAATGAACCCGTTTATTCTAATGTCCGAGGCACAATTGCTATGGCAAAACTAGGCGGTGATCCGAATAGTGCGACCGCCCAGTGGTTTATCAACCTGAGCGACAATAGTGCGAATCTCGACGTCCAAAATGGCGGTTTTACCGTTTTCGGCGAAGTGATGGGCGATGGTATGGCGATTGTCGATCAAATCGCAGCATTACCGAGATATAATTTAGGTGGGGCGCTTGCTGAAATTCCTTTACAAAATTACGACGGAGTTAGTGACCCCGATGAAACCAATTTGGCTTTGGTTACAAGAATTCGGGTTATTGATGCCGCAACGGATACAGCTGCCAATTTAACCCCTCCAACCAATGACCTGTTAGTTACACCGCCAACAAGTTCGAGCGGCGGCGGTAGTTTAGGAATTAGCTTGTTGGCCCTATTAGGCTTAATTGGTTTACGCAGAAGAAGCTAAATTAACGGCGCGGCGCCCATCGAAAAAAATGAAAAAGGCAGCGCTAAGCTGCCTTTTTTACTTATTTCAAGCCGGCGCTTTTCGGCTCGCAAACAAAGCCTTCACGCGCCTGTTTATCCAATCGGTCACATCTTCAATTAAAGAAATCGCTGCAGGTAAAAATAGTGTCGTCAATACCGTAGAGAATAGTAAGCCTCCCATGATGACATAGGCCATAGAATAATAATAAACACCACCCAAAGACGGCTTCTGAATTACTATTGGTATTAATCCTACCAGGGTGGTCAAAGCAGTCATAATGATGGGCCTCAGTCGCTCTTTTCCACCTTGCAACATCGCCGCGGTTCTATCCCACCCATCTCGACGATATAAATTGATATGTTCGATCATCACAATCCCATTATTTACAACGATGCCGAGTAAAAGTAACAAGGCGACGGAAGCAGGCTGATCGAAATCGACATCAACTAAAAACAACGTCCAGAATGCGCCGGCTAAAGCAAATGGTAAACTTATCATTAAAGCAACCGCCTGACGCATGGACTCAAACAAACTTGCCATTACACCAAAAATTAGCCCTAGTGCCAGTATAAGATTCAAAATAAATTCTTCTTGGCTCTCTTCTTGTCCTCGCCAGCGGTTGTTAAACTCCCACTTGTAGCCGCTGGGTAGTGGCATATCTCGCAACTCTGCGATCAGTTGATTTCGATAGTCATTTCGTTTTCCCGTATCAAAGCGCGCACCAATCCAAACACTTGATACTTTGTTTTGACGCCTTATACGATTGGGACCTTTCTTCGTTTCAAAATTAGAAATATTATCCATTAATATTTCGTCTCCTGCTGCATTTGTTAGGGTTAAGTTCTTTACGTCTTGAATTGACGTGTCAACTTCTTCCCCGAGTAACAAACGCATTTCTACCTCACCATCTTCACCTTTAAAACGAGTTAATTTCCGACCGCGGAAAGTCATTTCAACAGCTCCCGCAGGTTGGTTTGGATTCACACCGTAACTATGAATCCGATCACGATCGATTTCTGCATGCAACTCAAGGCGACCACCTTCAGCAGTCGAATAAAAATCGAATAGTCCAGAAATCGTTTCAATTCGGCTGACAGCTTCTTCGGCAAGCTCTCCTAATGTTTCCGAATCAGGACCTTGCAGAGAAACAGCAACTCTCTTACCACTATTTCTTCGCCAAAAAGGTCCATTGTCTTGAACTTGTAATTTGACCCCGGGAATTTCCGGCAATAAATCAGGTAAACGTTTACGGACCTTATTCATCTCCTTCTCATTTTGAAATCCTTGATTCATGTAGAGACGAGTAATCGAGCGCCCTTCGCTCCACCAACTGTAAATAGAGTTGACGTTGAGTTCTTCTTTATAGGGCTCTAGCGCTTTTTCAACTTGAATGATGATTTGCTGCTTGGCATCGAGAGAAAGGGCTTCGCTAATGTCAACATTAATGCCAATAAACATCTCAGTCGGCGCAGCATCGAAATTAAAATTCATGTTCTTGACTGGATAAATTGTGGCTAACAAGGTTCCCGCAGCAAATATCACCGCAAGCCAGCGATGCTTTAACGTGTAACCTAACGCAAAAGTATAATACTTTTGCAAGCGGTCCATGATGGGTGTTTTAAATTCTTTTCTCTCTTTTTTTAGCAGTTTTGTCGAAGCTAGCGGTATCAATGTTTGACTGATAATGAGCGATGCAACCAGTGTAATACAAATAGTGATACCTAACTCTTGCAGTACGATATTCATTTGGGTTGGCTTTGAGAACACCATGGGTAAGAAAACAATAATTGAAGTCAAGGTTGCCGTCATAACCGCGATGGAAACTTCCTTTGCCCCTAAAATAGCGGCAACTCTGCCGCCATAACCTTTCTTTTGAAAACGATCGATGTTTTCCATGATAACCACGGCGTTATCGACCAGCATCCCTAAACCAACAATTAATCCAAGCAATGAAATAGTGTTTAAACTTTTACCTTGCAACCAAATGACACCGCAGGCCACGATAAGAGAAAAAGGAATACAGAATACCGCTACCATAGTCGTGGTAACTTTTCTCAAAAATAAAAATAGAACAATACTCGCGAGAATAGCACCAAAGAATCCTGTTTGTTCTAAGTCACCCAAGGTGTTGCGAATCTCTTTACCCTGGTCTTGCCAAACTAAAAAATTGATACCATCAAGCTCTGGATCGAGCTTCATTTGATCAATTTTTTCATAGACAGCATCGGTTATGGCAATCGTGTTTGCTGATGATTCCTTAGCGATATTCAAGCCGATTGCAAAATCACCATCTAGATGCCGTCCGTATTCGAGCGGTGGTTCCTGGTAGGTTATCTTGGCGATATCATTTAGTTTTAGTGTCGTGCCGGAGAGTCTCAATTGACCGATTTCCTCAACCGTTTGAAATTCTCCCATAGCCCTGATAACCACCTTTCTCTGATCGCTCCGGAGAACGCCACCGGTCGTATTTTGATTATTGAGGGATAGATCGCGCCATACACTCCGCGCATCAAGTTTATGTTGACGCAGTTTTTGAAGATCAAGTTGAATGAGCACTTCTCTTGGATTTACGCCGTCTAGCGTCACCACAGCAACGCCTGGGATTCGTTCAAGAGGTCTAACTATTTTTCTGTCGAGCAAATCATAATTCTTACTAAGGTCTCTCCCCGAAGAAAGTCGAGCCTCCATAATCGTTTCACCCGTTTCCCTGGGATTCCAATTTTCCGAAATTATAATCCGTTCGAGATCCTCTGGAAGCTCGTCTTTAATGCGATCGATTCTTTCATGGATTTCCGCCCGCGCGATATCCATATTGACATTTAAACCGAAACTTAAATTGATTCTTGCGCCTCGTGAATCGCTATTCGACCACATGTGCTCAACACCATTCATCGAGGCGACAGCTTCCTCGATGGGTTTTACAATCATTCGTTCGATCGCTTTAGGCGATGCATTGTTGTATGAAGCAACAATAATCAGCCGTTTCTGTTCCGACTCTGGCATAAATGCCAATTCAAGTCGCGTCAAAGCAATAATACCGAGAACTAAAATACTGACCAGCACCATCAAAGTGCCGATAGGTCGTTTGACCGCTATCTCTGGTAAAGTCACTTCATCGCCCTCCTACGCTCCCTCCAAACCTTGTGTAGATTGCTCGTGATGACTTTCAATTTCTTCTGCTTCTGAAAGGCGCTGGTTGAGCGCTTGTAGTTCATCATCGGTGGTAACTGTTGATGGCATGATTAAGTAAGTGGCAGGAATGATAAACAAAGTTAATCCTGTGGCTGCGACTAGTCCAAAAGAAACCACAACAGCTAGAGGCGCTCTCAATTCAGCTCCTTCACCAAAACCGATCGCCATCGGCAACAGCCCTAACACGGTCGTGCAAGTCGTCATTAAAATCGGTCTTAGTCGACTTTTACTCGCGTAGATAATCGCTTCCAACTTTTCTCTACCTTTGCGCCGAGCATGGTTAATTGCATCAACCAAAACAATAGCATTGTTGACAACGACTCCAACTAAAAATACGGCACCGATTAACGAAATCACACTAATCGCATAACCGGTAATAAACAAACCAACAATCACACCAACAAGCGCTAAAGGAATCGTAAATAAAATAACAAACGGATGGCCAAGATGCTCAAAAGTTGCCGCCATAACAATGTACACTAAAAATATCGCGAGAAGCGCCGCAAAAATCATACTGTCAAAAGATTGCTGCATCTCTTTGTTTTGACCACCAAACTCAAAGGTTACTCCGGCTGGCGGAGGAAATTGCGCGACTAACTCTGCAAGCTCGACGGTGATATCACTCAATGAGCGGCCTTTTAAATTTGCTGCGATAACGGCAACCCGCGATTGCTGTATACGATCTATTGCGGCAGGTCCTTGTGCTGCTGATATTTCTGCAACTGCGCTCAGAGTCACTGGCATACCATCGACTTCGCCGATAACAATATTTTCGATATCACTAACACTGTCTCTATCGATAACACGGTTTCTTAACCGGATATCAATCTGTCTATCAGGGCGCTGAAATCTGGACACCAGCGTACCACTAACTCTTTGGTAAATCGTATCGGCTACACCTTGAATCGTGAAGCCAAGTTGTGCAAGCTTTTGACGATCGAACTGCACCATTAATTCTGGACTACCGAGTTCGAGTGATGCACGAATATCAATCAACCCTTCCACATCGGCCAGTTGATTAAGTAATTGTCGACTATAACTTCGTAGCTCATCGATATTTTCGCCAAAAAACAACATTTCTAAGGGCGTTTTTAAGCTGAAGAAAGAAGGCCTTCCAAACTGAACATCCGCTTGCGGAATTTGTTGATAAACACTTCGCAAGTCTTCAATCACTGTTGCTTCTAATTCACTATCAGCGCGATCTTTTATCACAATACTAATTTGGGCAAGGTTTTCATCTTTAGTTTTTAATGACAGACCACCGGACACGTTACGACTACCGACCGAGGTATAAACTTTGTCAACACCAGGATGGTCAAGCGCAATTGATTCCATATCAAGCATGACATTATCTGTGGTTGGCAAGGCCGTTCCTTCAGGTAAACTTACATCGAAATAAAATTCTCCTTCACTCATTTGAGGAATAAGCGATGTTGGAATTTTAGGGACCAATTGCAACGCAAAAAACAAAATTACAAAACCTGATAATACTACCATCCATTTATGATTGAGCGCTCGGCGTAACATACGTTCGTACCATGATGAAAAAACACCGAGAGACTCTCGGCTGGTAAATGTTCGCTTCGGTGCGTTTTTTGATGAATCATCATGATTGTGAGCAACTTCTTTACTGCGCCCCAACGAAGCTAGCATCGGGATGAGTGTAAATGAAACGGCGAGACTCGCTAACAAACTAAACGTTACTGTGAGGGCTTGATCTCTGAACAATTGGCCAGCAATTCCTTCAACAAAAATAATCGGCATAAAAACCGCTATCGTTGTTAACACCGAAGCAGTTACCGCCCCGCCGACTTCTGAAGTCCCCTCAATCGCCGCTTGATTAGTTGAGTAACCTTCTTCTTTTTTACGATAGATCGACTCTAATACAACGATTGCAGCATCAACAAGCATGCCAACCCCAAGCGTTAACCCACCGAGGGACATAATGTTGAGCGAAACATCTGAGCGATACATGAAGATAAAGGTCGCAACGACCGACAAAGGAATTGCTGTTGTAATGATTACTGTAAGGCGAACATCTCGCAAAAATAACCATAAGATGGTAATTGCCAGCAAACCACCAAACATTAACGCCTGTTTCACTTCGTTGATGGACTGTTCTATAAATCGTGACTGATCAAATTGAATATCGACCTTAACACCACTTGGCAACTTGCGCTGTAAGCTACCCAAAGCTTGCTTAACTGCAGTGGCTACTTCAACAGTATTCGCATCTCCCTCTTTGTAGAGTGAAACAAGTACACCTTCAATCCCCTGAAAGCGAGTAATCTCTTCCCTGTCTTTACTGCCCCACTCAACATCAGCAACATCACCCAATCGCACAGAGGCAGTGCCCGGCGGAGTAATTCTTAACTCCCGCATTTCTTGCAGATCATCGTACTCATTGAGAGTGCGAACTAACAATTGGGTTTGCTGATTTTTTAAACTCCCTCCCGGTCGATTAATGTTCGAGTCGGATAAAAGCTGGGTTAGCTGTTGTGGACTTATCCCCATTGCAGCGACTTTGCCCTGATTGATATTGACCTGAATTTCTTCTTCTTCGCCGCCTTGAATTTTTGCCGACGCCACACCTTCAATTCTCTCTAAAGTTTCCTTAACTTCTTTCTCGCCAAGTAAACGCAATTGAGTAAGCGGTAGCTCACCACTCAAACTTAATTTAAGTATCGGATCCAATGCGGGGTCGTAACGAAGAACGATTGGGTTTTCGGCATCGATTGGCAGCTGAAGACGATCAAGCTTCTCGCGAATATCCATCGCTAAATCACTCATATCTGCATCCCAACCAAACTCCAGTGTTACTTCGGAGATGCCTGAACGTGACACAGAATGGATTTGTTTTAACCCTTTTAAAACGCCGACAACCTCTTCAACCGGGCGAGTAATCAGTTGTTCAACTTCGGCAGGCGCTGCGTTAGGAAACTCAGTTTGAACAGTCAGAGATGGGTAGCTAAGCGAGGGTAATAAGTTGATGGGAAGGCGCGTAAATCCGACCGCACCAAACGCCAGTACCGCGATTGCGACCATCAAGATGGTCACTCTGCGAATGACGGAAAATTCAACGACTTGACGAATCATATTTCATTACTCGATTCACTTTTTCTAATTCGTTGATCCTCAGTTTTTTGAACGAGTGGATTATCATTGCTATTGGTGATCACTTTAAGCGGATTACCTTCTTTGAGGTTTCTTTGCCCTTTGATCACGACTCTGTCGGATTTTTGAATGCCCGAAGTAACCTCTGTTTGATCGCCTAACACGTAACCAACTTGCACTGTTTTTCGGACAGCTTTGCTTTGCTCCTCAACAAAAAGGTAGTGGCTGCCTCTTTCTTCGATTATGGCAACGCTTGGAAGCAGCAATGCATTTTCTCGCTGGTCCGTTATCATTTTTATCTCGGTGAAATCGCCGGGACGAACCCCTTGCGGATAATTGTCTAAGCGAAGAGTGACTTTAACGGTGCCTGTTGTAGGGTCGACAATAGGGCTGACCAGATCAACTCGCGCTTCAACTTTATCAGCAACACTATCGATGTTTAACTCCACTATTTGTCCTTTAGCGACTTTACCGATACGATTGGCAGGCACATGAACTCTCACCAATAAAGGATTAATTGCCATCATCCGAAATAGCAAGTTACCGGTTGTGACATGGGCACCTAAGTCAACTTCTCGCCACACAACACGACCATCAAATGGGGCAACAATCTGGGTGTAAGACAATGCCAACTCAGCAAGCTCCACATCCGTTCTAGAAGTCAGATAATTATTGTTTGCAGTTTCCCACTCGGTTGGTGATACCGCCCCTGCTGATTTCATTTTACTCAGCCGATTAAACTCCCTCTCGGCGCTGGCAAATTTTTGTTTAGCTTGCTTAAGCCTGAGCTTTTGGTCATCGTCTTCAAGTTTGAGTAACACATCGCCTGCTTTGACATCGTCGCCCTCTTCGCGCAGGATTTCTCTAACAACCCCGGATGTGCGCGCGTTAATCTGTGCATCACTGCTCGGAGCTAAGGTCGCAGTAGTGACATAGTATGAAGCTGCCGTGCCTTGACTTGGTAGCGTTGTTTCTACAGGGATTGGCTTGACACTCGGTCGGGTCTGGGTCGGCTTTTTTCCAGTTTGAGCACCCTTGGCTGGCACAGCATCGTTAGAACAACTCACTACCAATAAAACACTACTGATTGCCAAAACAGCAAATAGCCTAGAATGATGGAATTTAAAATACATAAGTAACCACAAATTAGGTGAAATATCAGATTTCACATGAATTTATACGCAAAATTATAGCAATTAGTTCGACGTTAAAATAGCCGACAAGCATACCCGATTGGATTAATTTCCACTATTTCTTGTCCTACCATAATTGGTACAAAATATTAATCGGTCCTATTTTCTTTATTCTAGCCTTACCAACGATAGGCAAATTGAATTTGTCCCCATCGTCCCGTTTGCGGATAAGGGTGGACAGTACTGCCGCCTTGTCGCCACATTTTATTGGTTAAATTTTGAATTGAAGCAGAAACCGTTAGCGGCGAATTAGGCGACTTCCAACTCATTTTCCAATTGATTAAAGCCACGCCTGGTAAACGGTTCTCCGGCAACTGAAAATCCACACCTTGATTGGGAAACGGATCGACGACTGGAACGCCGTTGGATAAAATATTAATCGGTGAGAGTCGTTCACCTAAATAGACTAAATTAAATTGATTCGCTAATTGCGGATCAATTTGTAAGTCCCAAGTGAAACTCAGCTGAGTCTGCGGAATATTGTAAATTTCATCATCACGAGCTTCGTAAAACTCAACTGATTCCACTTGATAATGACTAGCGACCAGCTTGAACAAATTGTTCTCTAATTGATATTGCCATTCATGCTCTAACCCTAGGGTTTCCATTTCTCCCGCATTAGTGTAAATCGGTTGATCTGCTGCCGCTGCATTATTGCGAAAAACAAAGTCAGAATGCCGGTTAAAAAATAAATTTAATTTCACTGACAACTGCTGTTCTTGCAAAACAAATTCTGGAGAAACCTGAAAAGATTCTAAAATTTCTGGTTCTAGATCTCTTGAGCCACGAAACGAAGACAACGCTGAATAACGATTCCAATAAGGCGGGTCGACGAATGCTCTGGAATAAGAAAATTTCAAGTCGAAGTTTTGATCATTAAAAATAAACGCCACTCGAGGACTAAACTCTTCTATCGAATTCCCGGTTAAACGGTCTTTAACGTCAAACCGGCCGCCTAAATTCATCAACCATTTCGGGGTGATTTCCTGTTTGAATTGACCGTAAAACGAAGCCGTCGATTCTTGTCCCAGTGTTAACACTTCAATCGGCGGCGAAGTCAACTGCGAGTTTGAATAAACCGCAAACTCACTCTCGACTAAATCCATTTGTTCGAACTGAAGTCCAAACAGCAGATTCCCCGAGTCTAAATAACGAGACCATTCTAATTTACTTCCCATCGCCTCCTCTTTCCAAACAACATTTGCAACGGTCAAGTTAGACGGACTTATCACCAAGGGTGCTGCGATTTTGTTCTCGTCATAGTGCAAGCTTATTTCGAGGTTTTGCTTTTCGCCCAACTGAAAAGACTTAAATCCTTGCAAATGCGTCCATGACGATTCGGCGCCAGGCCCAACCCCATTAAATTGCGGAAAATCTGAATATTGGTATGCCTCACCAGAGAGGCCTGCAGAGGAGAAAGGCTCAATGTAATGGGCCCTTCGATAATTGGCTTTCGCACCCCAATCGCTGCCTTTCAATGATGCGCCGACATCGAGCGCGGGACGGTCATCAAATGCGCCTAAACGCACGTTGACAGCTTGCTCCGACGGAGTTGGCGAATAATCGAATTCTGGAGTGATTGAGAAATCTTCTCCTTCGGCTTGGTAATAGTAGGCCCACGCAAGAAGCTCAAAACTTTCATGTACGCTCCCCCACTGACTATACACTTTGGTTACTCCGCGGCTTCCCTTAGCAACTTTAGCCGTTAGCCCTAAATTGTCTTGCCCCGACTTGAGCACTAAGTTTACGACAGCGGTCAATGCGACGTTTCCATAGACTGCGGATCCAGGGCCTCTAATTATTTCAATCTGCTTGATTTTATCGATACTGATTGCATGGTCTGGGTTGGCGCTTGAATATGCGTAACTATTAATTCTCTCGCCATCGAGCAATATGAGTATCTTTTGCTGTGATGACGTGTAAATTCCACGAAAAGCGACATTGTATTCGTTTTGATCTTCAACCGGTGTGAAACCGGGAACATATTGAACAAGCAAGTCGCGTAAGGTTGTCGCACTGCTCGACTCGATCATACCCTGTGTTATCAGAGTGACAGGGACCGGTGTTTGCTCTAGCGATTCTTCAAATTTTGACGCCGCAGCGACTTTGGTTTGCAGTAACTCCGTTAAAGACAGAGAGAAAACATCATCAGACTGCTCTCCACCTAATGCAGGAAGAGTGGTAAAAAACGCTAATAAGGCAATCGAGCGTGAAAATGTGTTCAAAACGCTAATTTTTCTCGTTATTTCTTTTCTCAAAGGTAGTCTAAATTTCTCGCATTTTCAATCAGTTATTCGTTTTACTTGTTATATCTGTCCGGTCTGTTTTTTATTCTAACTTCCTAATTTAGATTCCGCTTAGTGAGCCTTAAGATGACCTTTATCTACGGACGAAAAACTGTTAACTATGTCTCATTAATAAGACTCAAGATACCATTTGTAGGTAAATAGCGACCACTTATCGCGCTTAATCAAAAATTGGTGCAAGAGGCTTGTATAAAAAACACTCCGCCACTAGACTAGCCCCTGGATGATAAAAACTATAAAAAACTTTAATTTCGTGCATGCAGTATTAGCAGGAATAGTAGTATGGGAAAAGGTACAGGGAAACGGCGAGTTAATTCGCTTTTGGGGTTATTGATAGTCGGTATCATTAGCCATTTAGGACACGCTAGAACCGGCGCATTTACTCAAACCGCAATCTTTACTCAATCTGAAATTACATTCTTGAATGGGGTTCAACGGATCAATGTCTGTCAGCAAGTCACTGCGTCTACCGAGAGTCACTTGTTTAACAATCAACTAAACACGATTTCTCAAGATTACCTTCAACTCATTGCCCAGCAGATAAGCAAGCCGCTCAACTATGTACTCGTTTCGAGTCGTTCAGAAGGGAAAGCAAAATTACTCAGTGGCGATTGCGATTTAATGGCCAATTTGGCGCCCGAATCATTCGCTGGAACTAATATACTGCAATCAAACGCTTACTTGAGCATGCCGATTGCTTTTGTGTCTCCAAGAGAAAAGAGTCTAGGCCGCTCAATCAAGCAAATGTTTTCAAGAACGCTAGCGATAACCAAAACATTCGCTAGCGACAGTCAGCTTACCGACAAATTACCAGAGTTTAACTTTCGCCAAGTCAACAATATTCCGCTTGGCTTAGACCAAGTCATTAACGGAGAAGTGGATGCTTTTGTTGCGCCGCTGATGCAAGTTGGTTATTTCTTGCAGCACAATTACACGCCTAACTTGATCATCAGTACCAACCTTCAAGAACACTGGCACCGTGTTTTTGCGATTAGCGCAAATGCAGCGGCGCTTCAATCGGTAATCAATAAAGCGTTGGATAATATTTCAGTGGATGATAAAAACACGATTAACGACCAATGGATTAAGGTGAATTATGCACACCAAACTGATTACCACTTACTGGCGACGGTCATTCTTATTGGCGGATTATTATTTTTGGGGTTGCTTCATAGGCACATTTTACTAACGCGTCACAACCAAAACCTCACTAAAATTTCGCAAACGGATAAACTCACAGGCCTTTATAACCGTGTCAAAACTGATGAGTCGCTCAACTATCATATCAACCGTTTCCGGCGCTATGATGATACTTTTTCAGTGATTCTGATGGATATCGATGACTTTAAAAAAATTAATGATCAACATGGCCATATTGTAGGCGACGATATTTTGGTGAAAGTCGCTAACAAACTCACCAGCTGCAGCCGAAATACCGATATTATCGGCCGTTGGGGTGGAGAAGAGTTTTTAATTATTTGCCCAAAAACAGATCTTAAACATGCAAGAATGATCACTAAGAAACTCTTAACAAGCATTCAGGCTATCAATATCCCTAGTTTAGAAAAATCCCAACAAAGTCATATCAGTGCCAGTTTTGGTATTGCCGAAATCGCCATTGAAGACACCCATGACACTTTAATCACGCGAGCTGATTTTGCCCTGCTTTCTGCCAAACAAAATGGTAAAAACCAGTTTGTCGTTGCAAAACCAGGGTTAGCTGATAATGTGTTAGTCGAACGGGTTGCTCATTAAAAGCCACAGCTCGTCTAACAATTCAATAATTTGAGTTGTTGAGTCTTATGCAGCTGACAGGCAGTTCAGTACTCACACGATGATTCAGCGGAAAACCAGTATTAAAGAAGCGTCAGCATTAGAGCGTCAATATGGATTACCCAAGTTTGACAGCTTTTCGTCAGTCACTAATGACTTGAGCAAACTACAGGTATTTTTGTTTTCTGGATTTTTCTTTAAACAGTCAACTATTGCTAACTGCATATCCCTCTCCCACTGCATCAGCGGATCTTGCGAAAGCTGCTCAAAGGTTGCTCTCTCGCCAAACTCATTGATGTAGCGCATGTCCAAATAAGCCTGCACACTGTTTTCAGATAGCTGAGCAACCTCAATTGCACAATTACTATCTTTATCGACCGTACTTTGCAGTAAACAATTCAACCCGGAGCAAAAATCCAACGCCGGATACACAACAAACAAGTCGTAGTCAGACTCACTCGGCGTATTGGATTCTAACTTCTCTAATTGGACTTCCAAGTTAAACTTAGTTGCGGAGTTAGCTAACTGCTGCCAAATGATATCGAGCTGATTGAATAATAAATCGGCATTACCAAACTGAGTGTGCTGATGAAATAGTTTATAACTCGGCCACATTCTTGATAAGAGTGATGCAGCGAAAGCACGTTGCTGCCAGTCGGAGAATCTAGAGAGTTCGTGAGTAATCATCTTTTTATTAAGAAGCAGTTTTCAATAATAATATCACTGATTGATAAGGCACGACGAGCGAGTTGGAGCTAAAAACAGTTTTTTTACGGATTTTTTCGCACATAGGACTGAGATTTGTTACAGTTTTGCCAACTCAAAATGCCATTAACCGCAACTACTGACGGTCTCTATAAGCCATGCCTGAAACTCCTTCAAAGCGCCATCCCTTCTACCCGCTTGACTCAAGTAACCGTCAGCAACGCCAGCGCGCACAAGACGCTTGTAATAATTTTAATCGTTCTCCCAGCAAAGGACATTTGGAGGCATTGAAGCGGCTTTTTAATCGATATGGCGACGAGCTGAGAATCGAAGCTGGCTTTCGCTGCGACTATGGCAACCGAATTAGTTTTGGTGACCGTTGTTTTGTCAACTACAACTGTACCTTCATCGATGGCGGACTAATCAACATAGGCGATGACTTGCTGATGGGCCCGAATGTCCAAATACTCACCATAAATCACCCGGTTAGCGCAGTAGAACGACTTGAGAAAACTTCCTTCGCTCAAGATGTGTCAATCGGCGATAATGTTTGGCTCGGTGCGGGCGCAATCGTACTACCAGGCGTTTCGATTGGAGAAGGAGCGGTCATCGGTGCCGGCAGCGTCGTGACTAAGTCGGTCGCCGCCGGCAGTCGAGTCGCGGGAAACCCAGCAAAAATTATTTAATTGACTTGATTTCATAATTTACGCATAAGATCACATTTATAATCCCTTAATGAGTTATTTTACGACTATAATTAATCTCAAAGCCGCTATTCAGCCGTAATTCTGCGAAGCTTGTAGCAACTCTAGAATCGTTAATCAGGAACCTAATAAATCGGCAATCACCTATGTCAAAAGAGTCTGTAGTCGCAGATTTACAACAAAATGCCGACACAAAAGCAATTGTAATGGATAAAAAAGAGTTTATTCACAAGCTGTTATTTGATCAGGATGAACAAACTAGTGCAAGCGGCATTGCAGGGTTATTTAACGAGCCTCAATTGGATTTACTGAAAAGTAAAGCTGAATACCTCAACACAGCGGCCTCTCTGAAAACCACCGCCGAATACAGCCTTAAAAGCTTAATGGGGGTAAACGAGAACGCCATTCAATTCTCGCAACGAGCCCTCAACTATATGGACTTTATCGACACTCTGTTCGTAACTTTAGTCGATAAGTCTTCATTGACACAGGATATAAAGCAGTTACTCAATAAGCTCCGAATCCCGATACTGGCCGTCATTGCCGAACAACCGAAGTTATTGCTTAATAAAGAGAACATTGTAAAACAAATAATCAATGACCTTATAACTGTGGGTCAACACTGGCAACGCGATGATCCGAGAAGCGCCCAACTCAAACAACAAATCGAGCAAACTTGCAGTCAACTGCTGAGTGCATTTTTAAACTTAGCTGATTTCGGCAACACGGTTAATGCGACAGCCAACCAATTGAATCACTTCGCCACCAATTTGATCAAACGAGTTGAAATATTCGAAAAACGCGTCAGAGAAGCAGAAAATGGCCAAGCTAAAGCGCAAGCTGCTAAAGAGCTGACTGAACAAGCATTACAAGAAATATTAAGTAAAAAAGGAACACCTGATTTTATCTCGTTGATGCTATCAAAAGCATGGCAACACGTTATCTTTCTCGAGTTTCTCAAATCTGGCGAAGAAAAGAAAAATCAAAGCCTGTTTATCGCAAAAGCCTTGTTATGTAGCTTACAGCCAATTTACACATTCGAAGAGACAGAGAAGTTTATCGAGTTGCAACCGGTTTTATTCGAGTCGCTGAGGTCAGGTCTTGAAAAGTCCTCTTATACTTTCGCAGAGACCGCTGCTTTTCTCGAAGAGCTTGATAATTTACACAGCCAAATTCTTGACGAGGTAAAAACAGAGCTAGAGAAAGGCCCTAAAGAGGAAATTCTCAGACTTAAACCGGTTGAAAACCCATTTAATGATGCTGGAGAACTCAATCAAGAACTCACCCCAGAACCCCATACAGATATTGAGTCTTTAACGCAAAATGAGTGGATCGAACACGTTTATGGAAAGCTTGAGAGCCAGGAGTTTTCGAAAAACATCGTTGACGATTCGTCGGGTACTCGTCGTGAGAAAGATAAAAAAGCGAGCGAAAAGTTATTTAAACTCCTACAACCAGGCCGGTGGCTCAATATAAAAACCAATGATGAATCCATTCGATGCAAACTCGCAGTGCATGTAGAAGCAAGTGATAAATATGTTTTTGTTAATGGTGCGGGCACCAAGGTCGCCGAATATTCCAGCGAAGAAATGGTAACAAAGTATCAAAACCAACAAGTGGAACTTTTAAAAAACGCACCATTATTTGAGCGAGCATTCAAATCCGTATTAAACGAGCTATTCGAAAATCATATCAAAACGTCGAGCCAAAATAACGATAATACCGCTTCGCAAAAGCAAACTTTGGGTAGTCAGCCCAAAGTGTCGAAAAATAAAGTGTCGAAAAATAAAGTGTCCAAAACCAAACCGCAAAATAAATCTCACACGGATAAGGAAGTTGAACAAAAAGTCACAAGTTCCCAACAGGCTGAAATCCATGCGTCATCTTCCGAGACTGGTTTTGATACATCTCAACTGGCCAAGATGTCCGTCGGCAGTTGGGTCGAAATTCGCGTCGGTTATAAAATGAAAAAATGTCGATTAGCAGCGAGAATAGCATCAACTGGCAAGCTGATTTTCACCGACCGCAGCGGTATTAAAGTAAAAGAGTGTCTGGATAGCGAATTAGTCAAGCTCTATGAAAGCGGAGACTTAAAAATTGATGAGGAACACACTTTATTTGATAAAGCTTTCTCGTCGGTTATTTCGAATATGCGTGATCTTAAAGCGGACAAAGCGAATCGCTAAACAACTTTGACCTATCAATACGAAACAAAACGCTCAACTCACTATCACTCTACCGTTAGCTCAGCATCTTTCAGCAAATAAAAGTAGTCATCTTCACTCGCCATTTTGAGCTCTAAATCGAGATGGGCTTTCTGCGTTTTAGGTGGACGCTTTTCGAGGTAGTAGTATACTGTCCAGTAGTATTTGTTTGGCTTACCATACTTGATAAATTCTCGCTGATATTTTTTAAACACACTAACTGAACGCTCAGCCAATTTAAATTCATATTGACTCTTATTGATTAGTGGGCCAAACCATCCTTGTCGCTCTTGAAATGTATTATTTGATAAAAACTCAAGTAGAAATTGGTACTCAGACGCTTCGCTGCCGGTATACTCAAACTTCAATACCAGCTTTACGTTTCTAGTCTGTAACTCAGTTGGCTCATCAACTGTAATTCTGGTGAGTATTTCGCGTGGATTTATCGTGCGGATGTCATCCTTATCCATCGAAGCCATTTTATACATAGCACTTAATGGCACAGAGCTACAAGATGCTAAAATAGTAATCAGAATCGCAATCATGCTAATTCGCGCAAGCTTGGAAGACGCTAAATTAACTAATATCATTGATTAATCTGATTGCCTTTTGTTACTGGTGAGTTTGGCTCAATCGCTATAAACATTTCGCATATAAATTGTAATTTATCTAACATAACGCAATAACGCCAACCAACGCCATAAACTCAAAACATCAGCAAGCGCCGCAGCGACGTATGTTAACGCACAAGCTTTTAAAATCTGACGAATCGCCGGCATATAGGTCGCAGGTACATAGCCACCCTTTTCTAAAATCGGTAACGCTTTATTAAAGCTAGCATCCCACTCTTCCGGTAAAATCGCCATGTAGATAAATACCGAAGAAAGCAGCGTTAACAATCCGATGAACAACATTAAACCGGCGACATGGGGGATCCGAATTATGCCTGCAATCAATGGTATGCCCATAAGCAAATAAACACCAATTTTTTGCATTAAGTGTGCTTTTCCTAAAAAACGTTTACGCAGAAAACTGACGGGCTCATTTCGATTAAACTGAATGGCATGACCGACTTCATGCGCCGCAACCGCAACAGCCGTCAGTGATTTTCCTTGAAAATATTCGGGACTCAAGCGCACCGCATTATCTTGTGGGTCATAATGATCGGTCCCTGGCTTGGTTTCTTCTAGCTTAACGTTTGCAAGGCCAAACTGGCGCAACAAGTGATTCGCAAGCTCACCGCCGGTACCAGGCATATCTGGTAAAGATTTGTTATGCTTGTTAAGCACATACTTAACCCATATTTGAGGTCCAAATATTAGTGCTATCAAAAATAATCCGATTAATGCAAAAATCATAAGCCTGTTTAGTGATTCAAATATCCCGCAATAACAGCGAAAATCCATTCAAATTGGTAGAACTGAGACCTGTCGCCGCGATATAATTACTTCTTAAGAGTTACAATCTTCAGTGCAATGCCATCTGTCACTGTACTTTGTGCGACAGAACCACCTAAGGTTGACAATTAAAGCGAAGAGTTATCGCGAAGCTAAAAAAGTCAAAAATGGTCATTGCTCTAAAAATTGTTATCGATATACCCGTGCAACCATGAAATTGAGTTACTATTTCAGAGTCTCGCAACTCGATAAGGTAGCAACTATTGCACGTTATTACTTAAGTACGTTATTTCTTAAGTACGCTATTACTAAAGTACGTTATTACGTAAGCACGTTATAACTTAAGCGCCTTGATACAAGATAGCATTGCGCGTTTGAACGCTTGCTCACTCGGTATAAGCTTAACCTGCAAAAAGAGTTCTGAGCAAGCGTTAACCGATGGCGATAGAACAAATTCGAGCCGCAGTCGTCAGAAATATTAGCAAGCTTATTCGACAATGTTGTATGCGGGTTAAATATTAACCGTCGATAGAATGAGTTTGCTTGTTATGGACAAACTATGGCCAAGGAATAACCACGAAACGGATTCGTTTTGAACCAAGGAATTTTACGAATGGAGCCAACTAGTGAATGTAGTCGAGTTTATTAAAGACAAAAAACAACAGTTTCACAAAAATAATGCGGAATTTCGCGCGAGGATCGAACCTCAGTTTAAAAACCTTTCCCAGATGTTGTCTAAAAAAATTGAGAATACATTAAATAACCCGTGGTTTTCCAAAGTCGCTCACTCAGAAGATAATAACGAACAAAAACCGTTGGTACTAGTCCCAGCCGCTGCCGAAATGTATCAAAAGCTCCAAGAGCAATTGGGCGAAGAGACCTATCTTGGCGAATGGTTCACAGTTGATCAAGCCTGTATCAGTCAATTTGCGGATGTAACCGGCGATCATCAGTGGATTCATACGGATCCGGAACGGGCAGCAAAAGAGTCACCTTTTAAAGCGACTATCGCCCACGGTTTTTTGACCTTGGCGTTACTACCTAAACTGACCGGCTCCGTAGACGACGTCAACCGCTACCCAGAAGCAAAAATGGCGGTTAATTACGGCCTAAACCAAGTCCGCTTCCCTTATCCGGTCAAGTCTGGATCGCGAGTTCGAGCGCGTTGTAAACTGGTAGGCCTTTCACCGATGAGAAAAAGCATCGAACTGGTTCATGAAGTAAGCCTTGAAGTAGAAAATAGCAAGCGATTGGGCTGCGTCGCTGAGACCGTTTTACGGCTCTACTTTTAGCGCGCAACCCACTAGTTGGCTACTATAACAGCCAACTAAGTCCCGCTAAGCTACATTCAAGAACGCGAGTATTTCTCTCGCAGCTTGTCGCCCTTCGGCTATCGCAGTGACGACTAAATCAGCGCCTCTCACCATATCACCTCCGGCAAAAACTGCGTTAGCATCGGTTTGCTGTTGATAAGGTAAATCGTACTCTTCTGTTGGCTTAGTCACGACAAGACCATTAGCATGAGTCTTGACCCCGAGCTTTTCAAACCAATCAGCAGGACTGGCTTTAAAACCAAACGCTAAAATAACGATATCGGCCTCTAACAGCGAGGTTTGATTGTCATCCACGACAAAATTCTTTCGGTTGGAAGTAGCCTCTTCTTCAAGTACCGTCTCGGCAACTTTAACACCGACAAGTTTTTCACCGTCGACACAAATTTCTATTGGCTGTTTGTTATAAATAAAGTTAATCCCTTCTTCCTTGGCGTTTTTAACTTCTTGCGGCGAGCCTGGCATAGACGCTTCGTCTCGTCGATAAACACAGTCCACTGATGCCGCTTTTAGTCTAATGGCAGAGCGAACGCAATCCATCGCGGTATCACCACCGCCAAGCACTACAACCTTTTTACCACTGACGTCAATCGCTGGATAACCTTGCATGTTAAACTGTTGTTGTTGATTAACATTGCCAATCAAAAAGTCTAAAGCTTTAACTACCCCGGCAGTTTGACTCCCCGGTAAATTACCGGTCACTGGCGTGTAACAGCCCATTCCAAGGAAAATGGAATCAAAATCTTGCTGAAGCTCCTCTATAGAAACCTGTTTTCCGATTTCAGTATTTAGTCTAAATTCAACACCAATATCCTCTAAAAACTCGCGGCGCTTTTTAACCACGTCTTTTTCCAGTTTAAAACCGGGAATACCAAAGGTTAGCAACCCGCCGATTTCTGGATACTTGTCATAAACAACCGCTTTGACACCGTTGCGTGCCAGTAACTCTGCACATCCCAGCCCTGCTGGACCAGCCCCAACAATCGCCACCGATTTACCTGAGTTTGATACCAGTGACAAATCAGGGCGCCAGTTTTTAGCAAGTGCTCTATCAGTAACATTTTTTTCAATCGCACCGATAGTAACGGCGCCAAACCCAGTGTTGAGGGTGCATGCTTGCTCACATAATCTATCTTGAGGACAGACTCGTCCGCAAATTTCAGGCAATGGATTGGTTTCGTGCATTAGTTCAGCAGCAAGATCATATTTTTCTTTCTGAACCAAATCTAACCAATTGGGAATATAGTTATGTAGTGGGCATTTCCACTCACAATAGGGATTTCCGCAATCAAGACACCTATCAGCCTGCGCCTTAAGTTCAGGTTCATCTTTGGGAACATAAATTTCTTTAAAATCGATCAACCGATTTTGTACGCTACGCTTTTTGCTGATACTTCGTTGTTGATTGATAAACGATAATGGATCGATTTTGTTAACTTTGTTTTGGCTCATTTAACAATCCTCAATTTAGATACTTCTACGGCGGCTTGGCCGGTAGTTTTGGGTACCACCACCGTAAAATAATCGAGATATTGACGTAAATTGTTTTTAATTTTGGTTGCCCAAGGACTACTAGTATTTTCGATATGTTTATCGAGCAACTCTTCAAGTATTGCCTGAAAACTATCGCACTCTGGTTCGACTAAAGGCATTAATTCAACATGTTCGAAATTAGTCCTTTTAGCGAGCGTCTCTCGTAAATCGAGGACGATGGCTGTTCCTCCTGTCATGCCGGCCGCAAAATTTTCACCGACCGGACCTAATACAACAACAGTACCACCAGTCATGTATTCACACCCATGGTCACCGACCCCTTCAACCACGGCGTTAGCACCGGAATTTCGTACCGCGAATCGTTCACCAGCCTGGCCCGCGGCAAAAAGCTCTCCGCCACTAGCACCATATAAGCAGGTGTTTCCAATGATTGCACCGCGGCTAGCAACGTATTGAATATTTTTTTGCGGGAAAATACTGATGCTGCCACCTGACATTCCTTTGCCAACGTAATCGTTGGCATCACCAGTTAAACTAAGCTGTATATTTGGCCCATTCCAAACACCAAAACTTTGACCAGCGACACCAGTGAAGCTAACTTTAACTTGTGGAGAAAACGGTTGGCTAGTCTCTTCACTCGCTAACAAACCAGACAAAGCCGCGCCAACGCTTCTATCATAATTTTTAATGGCATAGTTAAAACTAAGCTCTGCGTTACTCGCTTTAGCTTCCTTAAAATCGGCAACGATTTTTTGATTAAGCAATCCTTTATCAAACGGAAGGTTACGCTTTCCTTCATAATGCGCGGGGCCGGAATTAGGCCGTTTAGCTGAATCTAAAATAACCCGCAGGTCAAGATGATTTTGTTTGTCCGTTTTACCTTCAATAATTGTTAGTAAATCAGTGCGGCCAATTAACTCGTTCAACGAGCTAACGCCTAACTTTGCCAACCACTCTCGAGTCTCTTGCGTGATAAACTCAAAATAATTAATCACTTTTTCCGGTAAGCCGTTATAGTGCTGACTACGCAACACTCGGTTTTGTGTCGCTACACCCGTTGCGCAGTTATTAAGATGACAAATACGTAAAAACTTACAACCAAGTGCAACCATTGGTCCAGTACCAAAACCAAAACTATCGGCCCCTAAAATCGCACCTTTGATCACATCCAAGCCAGTCTTTAATCCACCATCAACTTGGAGACAAATCCTGTCTCTCAAGCCATTTTCAATCAGCGCTTGGTGGGCTTCACTAAGGCCCAACTCCCAAGGTGTCCCCGCATACTTAACGGATGTCAATGGCGACGCTCCTGTTCCACCGTCATGACCCGCGATGGTGATCATGTCTGCATAGGCTTTCGCCACACCGGCTGCAATGGTACCAACTCCTGGCCCGGAAACTAATTTCACCGAAATTAATGCGTTTGGACTGACTTGTTTTAAATCGAATATAAGCTGTGCGATATCTTCGATCGAGTAAATATCATGGTGAGGCGGCGGGGAAATCAAAGTGACGCCGGGCGTCGAATTACGTAACTTAGCAATTTCAACGGTTACTTTTGCGCCGGGTAACTGACCTCCCTCACCGGGCTTTGCGCCTTGGGCAATTTTGATCTGTAACACCTCAGCATTCACCAAATATTTCGCTGTAACCCCAAAGCGTCCAGAAGCAACCTGTTTTATTTTTGACGTTCGAATCGTTCCATATCGAGCGGGATCTTCGCCACCTTCACCGCTATTCGAACGACCGCCAATAGTGTTCATCGCTATTGCGAGAGATTCGTGAGCTTCTGGGCTGAGCGCGCCTATCGACATTCCGGCTGAATCAAAACGTTTCATAATCGCGGACTTAGCTTCTACCTTATCAAGCGGTAGTGGCTGTTCTTGAAGTTTCAATTCAAACAAATCTCTTATAGTCGCAATCGGCCGGTTATTAACCGCGTTAGCATATTCCTGATATTGCGCGAAATCACCTGAGTTCACGGCTTGTTGTAAAGTCTGAATTACATCCGGGTTATAACAATGATACTCGCCACCATGAACAAATTTGAGCTGACCACTTCGCTCTGTTAACTGACTTGGCGACCAAGCTCTTTTGGCCGGAATACGACTGTCATTTTGCAAATCCTCAAATGTTGCCCCTTGAATTCTTGACCACATTCCAGGAAAACAAAGATTGATAATTTCGTCAGACAAACCAACCGCTTCAAATAACTGAGCGCCACGATAACTAGCAATCGTCGAAATTCCCATTTTCGACATGATTTTTAATAAGCCTTTGTTTATTCCCATAAAGTAATTACGACGCGCCGTAATCAGATCATGTTCAAGCAAACCATCGATGTGTAACTTGTTAATTAATTGCAATGCAAGATAGGGATATATCGCGGTTGCCCCGACGCCTATCAATACCGCAAAGTGGTGTGGGTCACGGGTTGTCGCAGTTTCTACAATAATATTGGTGTCACAACGTAAGCCTTCTTCAATTAAACGATTATGCACAGCACCAGTTGCCAAAGCGGCATGAATGGCAAGCTTACCAGGAACAATATCACGATCAGATAACCTTAAAATCACACAGCCTCGTTTAACTAAATTAATCGCATCGTTACAAAGTTTTTCAATCGCCGACTTCAATGAAATATTTTCATCATAGTTGAGTGATAATGTTTGTTGCTGATAATGATTTTGATCGAGTTTGGATAGTTGCTCTAACTTGGCATAATTCAAAATAGGTTTGCTAATAATGGCTCGCGACGCCAAGCCATTGGTTTCCTGAAATACGTTATGTTCTCGACCAAAGCAAGTTTCCAATGACATCACCGATTTTTCCCTGAGCGGGTCGATGGGCGGATTGGTTACCTGGGCAAATTGCTGGCGAAAATAATCATAAACGCTTCGCGATTTTCTTGATAAAACAGCAACCGGTGTGTCATCTCCCATTGAACCAGTTGGCTCTTGACTTTGATTCGCCATCACCTTAATGATTTGATCTTTTTCTTCTGCGGAAACCCCAAAATATTTTTCAAATCGATGAATCGTGTCAAGGTTTTCTTCAATGTAAGTTTTAGCGCCTTGTTTTTCTAGGTAGGGGTTGGAACGCAATCGAATAGTATTTTCTCGTAACCATTCGAGGTAAGGATGCCGACTCTTTAACATATCGTCGATCTTATTGGTGCGCCAAATTTGTCCCGTTGATATATCCGCAGCGAGCATTTCGCCGGGACCAACACGATCCTTTTCAATGACATCAGCTTCATCATAATCCCAAACGCCAACTTCCGAAGCAACTGTTAAAATTCTATCTCGGGTAATAACGTACCTTGCAGGTCGTAAACCATTACGATCTAAAGTACATGCGATTTGCTGGCCATTCGACATCACAATTCCAGCCGGTCCATCCCACGGTTCAGTGTGCATCGAATTAAATTCATAAAACGCTTTTAGATCGGGATCCATATTGCTCCGGTTAGCCCAAGCAGGCGGAACTAACAATCGTAGCGCTCTGAAAATATCCATTCCACCAGCGAGCATCACTTCAAGCATATTATCAAGTGATGATGAGTCTGAACCCGATTGATTAACGAGGTGTTCTAAACTGGCTAAGTCAGGTAGCAGTGGCGTGTATAGTTTTTTCTGCCTGGCGACTGCCCATTTTCGATTACCTGAAATCGTATTTATTTCGCCATTATGAGCAAGAAACCGAAACGGCTGGGCAAACTTCCAAAGCGGTGCAGTGTTTGTTGAAAAACGTTGATGGAATAAGCAAA
The DNA here is from genome assembly GCF_007004765.1 of Aliikangiella marina. Classification (GTDB taxonomy): domain Bacteria; phylum Pseudomonadota; class Gammaproteobacteria; order Enterobacterales; family Kangiellaceae; genus Aliikangiella; species Aliikangiella marina. Next base: position 681,451 of record NZ_VIKR01000001.1, on the reverse strand, counting down.
TTGCACTGGCCATATCTTCGTCGGCAAGATCGGTATAAAACTGATCCAGGTACTTGGGAATAACTAAACCTTTATAAACTATCATCAAAGTTGACAAAGAAACGACATAATAATCTTGTGACTGAATACGGTCGGCAGCTCTTCTCCTCGCCATAAATAACCGCCGCTCGAGATCATATTGTCCCCAACCAGCCGGCGCGTTGACAAAAACTTGTTCGATTTGCGGTAACGTGGATAAAGCATTATCACCACACACTGCAGTATCGATTGGAACTTTTCTCCAACCCGCAATTAACAAAGTTTCTTTGGTTAACTCTTCTTCAAGAATGCGACGACATTCATCAGCATCGCTTTCATCTTGACTCAAAAAAACTTGACCAACAGCAAAGTTCTCAGCGAGAGAGAAACCTTCTTGTTGTGCAATCTTTTTAAAGAACGAGTGATTCAATTGGATTGATAAACCACAGCCGTCGCCGGTCTTACCATCGGCATGAACAGCTCCTCGATGAGTCATTCTTTTCAGCGCAGTAATTGCCGTCTTGATTAATTGGTGACTTTGATGTCCATCAAGCTGAGCAATAAGACCAAAACCACAATTATCTTTAGCCTGGTTGGACTGATATAAAGTCATAAATTACCTCTCACAGAAATATAATAATCGCCCTTTGTGTTTCATCCTAAACTCGCAGATGAGAGCTTATTAATTATAGCTTCAGCTATTTCTTGTTCGGTTTGAATTATTATTAGAATTAACTGATCGGGCGGTATGAATTACCTTAAAAGATCCTACCTACTGTTGTTAGAAAATCAAATCGATGACTATATTTTGCAGTTATATCAGCACCTTAGACAGTTGTTCGGTTCTGGTAACTGGCTCTGTTGCGCTTAAAAATCAATGTGTTACACTCAAAAAATAGTAATCAGTCGCTTCAATCAACTAATTATAAGGCATTCCCGATGATTAAAGACCTTTTTGAACAGCTTAAGAAAAAGGTAGACATTAGTTCAGACCCGCTGTCCACAGAGGACACAAACTCTCCTATTACAAAACTCACAACAGACAAATTAAAAGCGATTGTTGCAGATTTAACTAATGCAGGGCCTATTTTTGAGGAAGCCGGATTTATTATGGAGCAACTCGAGGTTGAAGTGGGCCTACTACCGAAAATTGTTCCGCAATTCCATCAAATAAAAAAGGTTGCCAAGGAAGATGAAGAAGCAGTTCTTCAACAACTAAGCGACAGGAAACTGCTTCAATTTGTTCTCCAGTCATTGTTTAAATCAAGTCGCATGGAAGCATTGCTAGGAAATACCGATCTCGGTTTACATGCAATCGAAATCGAAATCTCTGCGCCGCCATCGGTTCGCACGATATTCAAGCGAAAGCCCGCGAATCCCAGTAGTGAAAAGCTTGATACTAATGCGCAAACAACTGACAAGATAACGCACCACTAAGGGCTCATTTGCTGCCCCGCTTTTTGATAAAAGTTTAATTTGGCAAATTGATAAAGTTTAGTAACAAGTTAAGTTTGTGATGAACTGCTGAGCCTTGTAAACTCGTCGATTATTCTTTTAGTTGGATGCGCGTTAAAATGACTATAACAAAATCGCTTACTTACCTTTCTTTTTTAGTGCTAGTACTTGGTTGCCAATCGGTACAACAACCCGGTCAAGCCCCCAAAATGTCAGCTAACGAGCAAGTAACCAAACTGGTTAATGATTACAGCGAACAAAGCTTACAATTTAATCCGATCAGAGCGACATTTATTGGCATAGAAGGATACAACGATAAATTCTCGCCGATTATCAGCGAAGAAAACCGCCAGAAAAACCTCGCATTTCATCAAGCGTTCTTAGAGCGTGCAAAGTCAATTGATATCAATCGACTGAGCGGTCAATCACGGCTCACTTACAAAATATTTGTCCGAGACAGAGAAATGGCATTGCAAGGAAGTCGATTTCCTTTCCAATATATTCCGATCAACCAAATGGCAGGGGTCCATAACTTTTTCGCTCAGTTGGGTTCGGGAAACAGTGTACAACCATTCAAGACTGAAAAAGACTATCGAGACTTTATTAAGCGTTCTGAAGGGTTCGCTGCTTGGATGGATAGTGCAATTGCTTCAATGAAACAAGGGATTGAAAAAGGTGTCGTTCAACCAAAGCCGATTATTGCTAAAGTCCTCCCACAACTTGAAACTCACCTCGTAGAAGATGTTCGCGAAAGCATTTTTTATCAACCGTTAATCAACCTACCAAGCGAACTTGCAGACAACAAAAAGCTTATCGACGATTTTACTCAGAGTATCACCAATACGATAATCCCCGCCTACTCTCGTATGTATAACTTCATGAAAAATGAGTATATGAGTGCGGGACGCGAAACAGTCGGACTTTCGGCATTACCCGACGGTAAGGCTTGGTACGAATTCATGATCAAAACGCACACTACGCTTGATCTAACGGCGGAAGAAATACACGAATTTGGTCAACAAGAAGTAGCGCGAATTTTAGCGGAAATGAAATCGGTCAAACAAACTGTTGGCTTTAAAGGTGATCTCCCTGCTTTCTTTGAATTTTTGAGGACAGACGATCAATTTTATTTTGATAAAGAAGAAGACTTGATCAACGCTTATACCAATATTAAAACTAAAATCGATCGTTTAGTACCACAGTTGTTCGAGGTCTTCCCGAAGGCTGACTATGAAGTAAGAGCCATACCTGCATTTCGGGCCGCTTCTGCCGCGGGTGCCTCCTACCAAAGTCCAGCGCCCGATGGTTCGCGACCTGGCATATTTTTTATCAATACTTACAACTTAAAATCGCAACCAAAATTTTTAATGGAAACGCTCTCTATTCACGAGGCGGCACCAGGACATCACTTCCAAATCGCCATTCAACAAGAACTTGAAGACCTCCCCTCTTACCGAAAGTTTGGTGGTTACACTGTTTTTGCAGAAGGTTGGGCGCTTTATGCTGAGAGCTTGGGTAAACAATTAGGACTCTTTACCGATCCATACATGTGGTACGGTCGACTGGTTGATGAGCAACTTCGTGCTATGCGTCTGGTGGTTGATACTGGACTACATGCTAAAGGCTGGACCAGAGAGCAAGCTATTGATTTCATGCTAGCCAATTCATCGATGGCAAGGTCAGATGTAGAAGCTGAAGTTGAACGATATATCGTTATTCCAGGCCAAGCAGTCGCCTATAAAACCGGCGAAAGAAAAATTCGCCAGCTCCGAGAATATGCCAAACTTGAACTAGGCGATAACTTCGATATTAAAAAGTTTCATACTCAAGTGCTAATCGATGGTAGCATGCCAATGCCGGTCCTAGAAGAAAAAATTAAAAATTGGGTCGCATCACAAAAAGGATAAAAGCAAAAAGAAGTGGATCCAGGGGTTAAGGATTGAGCGATTCAGGCAACAAGAATACCTGATAAATTAAAATCTTAGGCGCTTGTTCAGCGCCTCTCTCAAACTTAATACCAAAAACAACGCGAATAAAAAGAATTAAGATAGTAACGTTAAAAATGAAGCGAAATAGAAACTAATCTCGACAGTTCTTAATAATTAGTCCAATCGATGCCACTCATTGACATCCTGCCAATCGCGATACTTCTCCTCACCGCCGCGGCTCTTCCAATCTGAGTCGATGGTCAGTTTAGAGCTAATACCCCCTCTGGGATTGCAATTCATAACCACTCGCAGCCGTTCAGGTTTGTACACTTCAATTAGGTGATCGTAAAAGATATTGATTAATCTCTCATAAGAAACAACTATGTCTCTCAGCTGGTAAACATAATGTTTGAGTGCTTTGAGTTCGATAATTTTGTCTTTTGGGTAAAAGGTTAAATAAAAAGTCGCAAAGTCCGGTTGCTCTTGAACACCCAAAAAAGTGAACTCAGGAATCTTAATATTGATTTCATAAGCTTGATTAGAAGGGTTGGGTAGCGCGATAAGTAAACTGCTGTCAATTGCCTCGTAGGTCTTTATGTTCGAGCCCATTATTCCTCCAATGTTTTCTGGTCTCTAAAATCGCGAGCGCCAAGTGCTATCTTGACGTGGCTTTAGCCGTTAAACGTGAATATTCACACTTAATCGCCTTAATGGTATAACTTTAAACATAACAAATTACTGATATTTCAAGTATATCAACAAGTTATAGCTCTTTGTAAAGGTTAAAATGAAGAATAGACTGGATAATTAAACATCTAGTAACGAAATTGGATATCTCACCGCTTGAAAGTGGCTGCTCTTGTATGTTTCTATTACCGGATATCCCTAAAAACCGGCACCTTATTGGTTTGAAGGGCATTATTTAAACAACAATAAATAACAAATAAGCACTAACTTTCATTACATTTCTTAAGGTAAATTTCAATGAAGAGAAAACTACTCGCAAGCGCTGTTTGTTTCGCGTTAGTCACAGCATGTGGACAACAAGACTCAAAACAAGCCGAAGTCGCTGCTGACGCTAAAGCAGAAAGTAAAGTTGAGGCTAAAGCTGAAACCAAAATACTTAAATCAGGTATCAACATAGAAAACATGGATAAAAGCGTCCGACCTCAGGATGACTTTTATAAGTACGTTAATGGTACTTGGTTGAAAAACACTGAAATTCCTGCCGATAAATCAGTTTACGGTACTTTCGCGCTACTTGCGGACAAAGCCCGCGAGGACGTTAAAGCGATTATCGAAGAAACTTCAAGTTTAGAAAGTGTTGAAAAAGGTTCTGATGCACAAAAAGTCGGTGATCTTTTCCGCAGCTATATGAATACCGAGAAGCTCGACCAACTAGGATTTGAGCCAATCAAGCCGATGCTCGCTAAAATCGATGCCCTGAAAACTCATGATGATGTTGTCGCCTACTTTGCAGCATCGCAAAAATTTAACGCTGACTCACCTTTTGGTTTCTTTATTAATAATGACTCAAAAGATCCAACCAAGTACATCGTTTACATGGGTCAGTCTGGACTGGGTTTACCAACTAAAGAGCATTACTCTAAAACTGATGAAAAGTCAGTCAAGTTAAGAGAAGACTATTTAGCACACGTTGAAAGAATGCTTAACATGGCTGAAATTAAAACAGCCAAAGAGGATGCAGCAAAAATTATGGCGCTGGAAACTGCGCTAGCTGATATTCAATGGACACGTAAAGAAAGCCGTGACCGTAATAAGACTTACAACAAGTTAGATATGGCAAAACTTGCCGAGATGGCTCCAGAGATCAACTGGCAGCTCTACTTTTCGACTGCAGGTATCAATGAAGAAAACATTATCGTTCGCCAGCCCAGCTACCTAGAGAAGCTTAGTGGTTTATTGAAAGAGACATCAGTTGAAGATTGGCAAAAGTATCTCAAGTGGAACATCATCAATGGTGCGGCGAGCATTTTAAGCAGCGAATTCGACCAAGCTAACTTTGATTTCTACAGCAAAACGCTGCGTGGTACAGAAGCGCAGGAAGAACGTTGGAAGCGCGGTGTTTCTACCGTCAACCGCCTTCTTGGCGAAGTTGTTGGTAAAATCTACGTTGAGAAACATTTCAAGCCTGAGGCAAAAGCTCGTATGGTCGAGTTGGTTGAAAACTTGAGAGAAGCTTACCGTTTAGCCATTATCGATCTGGAATGGATGGGTGAAGAGACTAAAAAACAAGCCCTCGATAAACTCGCCAAGTTCACACCAAAAATCGGTTATCCAGACAAATGGCGCGATTACTCTGCGTTAGAAATTTCTGCAGATGACCTATTTGGTAACTTCATGCGCTCAGCTGAGTTTAACTATAACCGCCAGGTCAACAAACTTGGTAAACCGATTGATAAGACTGAGTGGTTCATGTCACCGCAGCGCGTTAACGCTTATTACAACCCAGTAATGAATGAAATTGTTTTCCCTGCAGCGATTCTACAACCGCCTTTCTTCAACATGGAAGCTGATGATGCTGTTAACTATGGTGGTATCGGTGGTGTAATCGGCCACGAAATGGGTCATGGTTTTGATGACCAAGGTTCAAAATCAGATGGTGACGGTGTCCTGCGTAACTGGTGGACCGAGCAAGATTTAGCTGAGTTTAAAAAGCGCACTGGTAAACTCGCTTCACAATACAGCCAGTTTGAACCGCTACCAGGAGAGCACATTGATGGTGAACTCACATTGGGTGAGAACATCGGTGACTTAGGCGGTCTAACAATCGCGCATAGAGCTTACATGTTGTCGTTAGATGGTAAAGAAGCACCTGTAATTGATGGCTTTAGCGGTGAAGAACGTTTCTTTATGGGCTGGGCACAAGTTTGGGCTTCTAAGTACAGAGACCAAGCAATGACACAGCAATTGATTCGTGGTCCACATTCTCCTGCTACTTTCCGTGGAAATGGTCCTTTGATGAACATGCCTGAATTTATGAAAGCCTTGGATGTAAAGCCTGGCGATGGCATGTATAGAGCACCAGAAGAACGTGTTAAGATCTGGTAAGCGCTATTAGCTAAGATTAAAAATCCCTGCTTATGCAGGGATTTTTTTTGGCAATAAACTTTGTCCCCAACAAGGCGCATGCTATCGTGGATAACTCACTTAAAGTGGTGCCCATCATCTTATCATCTCATCATTAATAAAGATCTCTCAAAACGACACAACTACTAAAATTAATAAATAATAGCAGCGTTAAAGAAGCCAATTGATACTCTTAAAAAACGATGAACGCCTTCAGAGTGCGGAAAATTCAAAGAGAGATAAAGAGATACGGCTAACTAGAATCGAATATCTCTAGATATAAAACCGAATAACTAGAGGGTAGTACCCCTCTTTTGTCGGTCGATAACCCTAAATAATTATTTTGAATGAAGTCAGTTCTTAGCGGAACACTAACTTTAACGGTTTTTGATCATCAATAGCTGTTTCTACGGCAACATTTTGCTTCAATAAACTAAGCTCCATCACTTCATCATTCATTGATACGCAATCGCCTTGCGAAGTCATTTTTGAATTAATATTAATTTGTGAAGGTTGTGAATGTTTATCGATGTACCAAAGGCTGCCATCAACATCTCTTAGAATTTGCGAGCTAGTATAATTAACAAACTTATCGCCTAAGCAATTTTCAGTTAAGTAGAAACGCTCAGAAAGCGGTTCGCCGACTTGACTCTTTGAGTTCACGACAAACTGATAACCGGTTTCGGTGACGCCTTGAAACTCTCCCTTGTCAAGATTCATTGGGTAGACGTCGGCAATGTATCTGCCATCAAAGTCTACCAATACCAGCGAGGGTACGCCCTCTTCTGCAGCATCTTGATTCATATTGAGCGCAGCCAATTTTAGATTGAGTTGATTAAATAAGTCGTTCGACTGCTCTTGCCTCTCGACGATTTTAGCTTGAGCTGCGACTAATGCTTGATTAGTTTCATTAATTGAAGATAGCTGCCAAAATAAGATAGCTTGAACGGCAAAAATTACGCCAACGACTCCTATCAGCCAACCACGTTTCTTTTGCCCAGCTAGTTGATCCAATGATGCGACAAAATCATTATGTGACTCCATTCTATGCGCTAGTGCATGCTCAAAATTTTCCAGCGTTTGATGAATTTCTCGATGAATGAGTCGTGTTTGCTGACGAGTAAGCTGATAAAGTTCTTCTGATTGTTTAACTCGTTGCTTTTTTAAATAGGGTTCGAGGCGTTGTCGCCAAAATATTTGCCAAGATGGTCGTTTTTCAGATTTTAGTCCTGGTTCAGTAGCCGGCAGTTCTTCGTTAACTATTGGTTTCGGTTTCGCCGGATTCTCAGTTTTGGCCAGTTGCTCTTTTTCACCGTTTACCATACCTAGTTTTTCTAAAGCATTGATTAGCAACTCTTTCTCTAACCCCTTGGGTAGTACATCTACCGCGCCAAGCGCCCTCGCTTGACTGACATAAACCTCTCCATGTTTGGCTGTGTACATCATTACAGGGATAGTCGCTGTCAATGGATTGTTCTTGATGACCTTTATCGTTTCAAGACCGTCCATACCTGGCATCGTATGATCAAGAAAAATGATATCTGGTTTGTTATTTTGTAGATAATCTATCGCTTCTTCTGCTGAATAGACCGAGAAACTTCGAATATTTAAAGGCTCTAACATATTAGCCATAACGCGGCAGGCTAAACGTGAATCATCGACTATTAAAGCGCTTTTAATCATTATTATGCTCCAAACATTCCTATTGCTTTAACGCTAAACTCCCTTACTAACTCAATCCAAGTGAGTTTTAAATTTAAAAATACTAATTTAACCAATAATTATTATTCACCAAATAAAAAACGCTAGAGTACAAAGTGTACTCTAGCAATCATTACTAACATGACTAAATTGTTAGTGGATTACAATGCATATTCTGTTAATTGATTACTCTGAAACACAATCCAACTCCATATTGGTTTGGAACATAAAGTTAGATTGAGTAGTATGTCGCTCCGCAAAAAATAGAGCGAAGCTATATCGATTCCCTGGTATTAGTCCTAACTCGTTAGCAACCTCATCGATGTTAACTGATTTTTGTTTAACCGGATGAACACCACCGATATCAATGACTAATTTACCATCAATAAATACCCAAACATCATCATCACCTTTGAAGGTAAACGTTTCTCCTCCGTTATAGTCGAAGAAAAGATGAGTCTCCAAAGTGAAATGATAGTTATGATCAGGTGAGTTGATATGCTCATTGGTATTACCAAAACCCTCATTATCAATTGGGAAGAAACTTGAGTTTTTATATTCCCATATTGTCGAGTCCTGTTCGCGACTTATCGTGATATTTTTAAGAATACGCAAGTTAACACCAGGAACATCGCGATACCATTGGTTGAAGTTATCCTCTCCCGTCGTTGTAGGCGTTGAGCTTCCAGGGTGAGCGTAAACCGGTAAATTATCATCACCTAGTTGGCTCGCGACAATACCTTCATCACTGCCAACTCGATATTCAAAGTCAGGGTGCGTGTGCTCAAAGTCTCGGATAATCACCGGCAGTACTCTCGTAGTTTCATTAACAATTTCACAACTACCTTCATCGTACTCGACCTCAACACTGACCGTATCGGGTAAACTGTCGAGCTCGCCATCGTTGACAATCAACTGAACAACATAAGTGCCGGCCAACTCAGGAACAAAGCTTGGTAACTCATTTTGAGTGTTCTCTAGAGTAACATTGCTGCCTGCGGGTTGATGGATAAGATTCCATTGGAAGGTGATATCGTCACCATTAGGGTCAAAACTCTGAGAACCGTCGAGGTTAACCATCTCACCGGTTAATGATTGGCTATCTTCGCCCGCGTTAGCCACTGGTCTTAAATTTTCGCTCGTTAGTAAAACGGTATCTGGCAAGCTATCGAGTTGACCATCATTCACTATCAACTGAATAACGTACTCACCGTACACATCTATCTCAATAGACGGTGTGACACTGGTTGAATCCGTTAATGTTGATTGACTCGATGCTGGTTTATGAATTAACGCCCATTGATACTCAAGTATATCGCCATCGGCATCAAAACTTGCGCTGCCATCGAGTGTCAATATTTCACCTAATAGCGCAGTTTGATCGTCACCCGCTTTTGCTACTGGCGCAGTATTTTCAATCGAGTTTATTAATACGGTGTCAGGCCAGCTGTCTTCAAAACCATCATTGACAATAAGTTGTAGCTCATAAATGCCTTCTGCATCCAATACCAATTGAGGTGAAACTAACGTTGCGTCATCGAATTCAGTAGTGCTAGTTGCAGGACGGCTAATGATCGTCCAAGCATAAGTCAAAGGATCGCCATTAACATCACTACTCGCGGAACCATCGAGCTGAACCGTATCGTTAGTATTTGCACTTTGATCATCGCCGGCGTTCGCAACGGGTTTAGTATTATCGAAATTGAGTGAAACGGTGTCGGGAGCACTCGACACAGTGCCGTCATTGACGACCAATTGAATCACATAAGTTGTGTCTTCATCGGGCGTTAAGCTCGGCGCGACTGCAGTTGGGTCACTCAATGTCACCGAGGTGTTATCAGGCGAAATGATCGTCCATTGATAAGTTAAGCTATCTCCATCGACATCACTGCTGGCAGAGCCATCTAAGACAATAGTTTGTTCAATCGTAAATAACTGGTCAGGCCCGGCATTGGCCACTGGAGGAGAATTAGGTTTAACAACCGTAATAGTCGCTGAATCCACTTCACTATCCAATTCACCATCATTGACAACTAAATTAATGACATAGACACCATCAACGTCAGCTTGCAACGACGCCGAAACGCTTTCGGCATTAGCCAAGCTCGCTTGACTATCGGCAGGCTGCTCATCGATTTGCCATTGATAGGTTAAGTCGTCACCGTCAGGGTCACTACTCATTGAGCCATCTAAGGTAAAGCTATCGCCAGGCGCACCTGATAGGTCGATACCTGCATCAGCGATTGGCTGGCCATTGAGTTTGTTGATTGAAACGGTGACGCTATCTTTTTCACTTTCATCGGTGCCATCGTTGACCACTAACTGGAATACATAATCGCCAATTTTGTCGCCCACAAAACTTGGGTTAACATTATTGGGGTCAGATAAAATCACACCACTTCCCAGAGGCTGAGAAGTAATTGACCATAAATAAGTTAACGGGTCGCCATCAGGATCAGAGCTTCTCGATCCGTCTAACGATACCATGTCGCCAACTTCCGCTTCTTGGTCGACTCCTGCATCAGCAATTGGTGGCGAGTTTGGCTCTTCAACAGTAATCGTTACCGTATCCGAACTAGAAAGCTCACCGTCACTAACCGTCAATTGAGCCACGTATTGGCCTGTCTGGGTTGGCGTAAACGTTGGACGATCGCTATTGGCATTATTAAGCGTGGTACTTCCAGGCTGAGAAACTAAAGTCCAGCTATAACTCAAAGTGTCGCCATCAGGATCGCCACTCGCAGTGCCATCTAATGTTACCAATTCATTCACAGTGGCTAATTGATCGCTACCTGCATTGGCAACTGGTGCGTTGTTCGGTTCAATGGCATCAACCACTACAATAGCGGCGTCACTATCAACTTGACCATCATTGACAATCAGTTGAACTACGTAGCTACCCGCTCTATCTGGGGTGAAGGTTGGGTTGACGGTGGTCGCATTAAACAGTGCAATGCTACTTCCATTTGGTACTGAAGCAAAACTCCAACGATACGTAAGGCTATCACCGTCAGCATCGTTACTACCAGAACCATCTAAAGTGACTAAATTATTGGTTTCAATACTTTGGTTAGGTCCTGCATTCGCTATAGGTTTGTTATTTTCAGGTGCGTCCGCTAAAACATTAACCGTATCTGGCGCGCTATCAAAAACGCCATCATTAACGATTAGTTGAATTACATAGTTACCCGGTAAATCAGGGGTAAACGTCGGGTTTACACTGGTGCTATTGCTAAGAGTCACTGCACTATTGTCGGGTTGATTCACAAATAGCCAGCGATAAGTGATCGTATCGTTATCCGGGTCTGAACTATTCGAGCCATCTAATGTGACCTCCTGACTTAGCATTACCGATTGATCTTCACCTGCATTAGCCGTGGGGCGTTCATTATCTAATACAACTTCTACGACTAAAGTATCAGGTTCGCTGTAGAGCTCACCATCACTTACTATCAGCTCGATGACATACGTACCCAGTTTATCCGGTACAAAACTCGGATTGACGCGAGTGTCATGTTCGATAGATGCTTCACTGTTATTAGGGCTGGATTTAACAGTCCATTGATAAGTAAGTGGATCTCCATCAGGGTCACTACAAGCGCTACCGTCAAAGTTGAACGTATCCCCTAAATATCCATTTTGATCGGCGCCTGCCACAGCCAACGGTGCGTTATTTGGAAAATCACACACGATTTCAGTCGCGTCAGTATTATCTTCAAAACTGGAATCGTAAGGTACTAAACTGAGGTCGTCGCCAACATGAGGTTGCGCCATAGCAATTTCACTATACACCGTGTCCTCTTGCGCTCGAACAATCGGCGACCGCGAGCGAGTTTCGGGATCGAACACCCAAATACCATACTGCACTTTTTGTTCACCTTGAACATCAGGAGAATCACAAAATGAACTAATACCATTATTAACCACCGTGCATTGCGCCCAACTGACAAGTAGTCGTTGAGAACCATCGCGATAAGGCCAAAACGAACTAAACCAACCATTATTAGATAGCTGTCCAGGATACAAATTTATGGTCTCTTGTGTTAATGAACGCGGTGCTAATTCGCCTAATACCGTATCGTTAGAGACTTGTTGTAAAGGCTGCAGCTCAACGATTTCACCGCCAAGCACAGGGTTATACTGATGACGAATCAAACCGAATAAATTGCCAGATTCTGCTTGAAATAGTTGATCGATCGCGAGAAAAGATTCAGCTGAGGAGTCCGTCGTCGCAGTATTGTATAGCTGTTCCATCGACTCGCCATCCGACGATATGGTTAAAATTTTGTGATGGTTCGTTGTATAAACTGCGCCGTTGGTTGACAGCTTAGAAAACTGACATTTTGTCTCTTCGTTCCAAGTTGCAGGAAGGCTTAAACCTTCTGGATACCCTTCCACAGGCTCATTAAGTTTTTGCTGCCCCAACTGGCCTAGGCTACAGTTCGCCATAGGCGTAAAACTTCGCTCCCACCTCACAAATGCGATACGGCCATCTTTGAGTGTCGTGGGGTTAACGTCATGGTTATACCGACCATAAGTAAGCTGAACAATATTCTCTCCATTTACTCCCATAGAATGAAGTAAAGAAGGGTTTTCAGCTGGATCTACTTTGCGGCAAAACTCGCCAACTAATTCAATATTCTCTCTTGGATATAAAGGGTTTCCAGCGTCACGATCCGATGAAAAAATAATTTTATTATCTTGAGTAAAAGTCGGATTCGTGTCCTGTCCGCTGTTTGCGATTGCGTCGTCCTCGATAATACGACGAAGGTTTTTAGTTTCGAATTCGTAGACAAAAATATTCCAACTCGAATCAGTTGGATGGTCATTGTCGCCGCGAGCGGCAAAAATTAATCGCTGGCCGTCCTGTGAGACATTTAAATCTTTAACATCATAAGCCGCAGAGCCAAAATAACCTTGTAAAATATTTTCGTCTTCAGCATTAACATCCAAACCAATTCTTACTAACAGCTCCGCTCCCGGATTAAACTCATAGGGCGTAACAACTTCCAACGGTGATTGCCGATTATCAGTCAGCTTTTCTTCAAACAACTGATTGGTATATTCGCTTTGAGTAACAATACTTCGTTTTACATAAGCAAAGTGAGTTTTGTTTTTAATTACTTGCTCTTCTTCAGCATCTGGAGCCGAACTCTCCGAGCAGCCTAACAAAGTTAGTGAACTCAATGCATAGATTAAAGTGATTCTTATTTTACTTTTAATTGAGCACATAAGCTGTTCCATATACTCTAATTCCTAATGCTAAGATCCTGTCATTAAAGCGGTGGACGATAACGGAAAAGCCTCACAAAAATCGTCGAATTTATCACCAAACTTAAGAATTTGAATGGAAATGTGAAAGACGTCTCTATTTGAACTAAAACCTACTCAGGCTGAGATGAGGTGAAATAAATAATTATCTTTACGTATTATTAAAATGATAAGGTAAAAAGTTAAAATACTTTCAATCACTAAGTCTTGAAATCACATTTAATTATTTTTTATAACACTAAAACAACATTTAATTTGACCACATTAATCGGGACAATAAAGCGACAAGCGGCCGTTAACTTGGAAGGAAATTATAGGTGTAAATAACTTTAGTCGTCGTCACGTCAGCGACACCAAAGTTAATAACTCTAATCTTGCTAAGTAAGGCAGTCTCTAGATCTGCCATTTTAAGTTCACTTGAAATGAGGCGAATATTTGAAATATCGCCATTCGGTTCAATGACCAATTCAAACCGAAATTTTCCATGCATATCGGGCGACTCATTCAGTCGTCGTTGGTATAGTGCATTCAAAAGGCCTTTGTTTCTATCCATGGTCCTTCGAATGCTCTCACTGTCTCTTTGTCCAGATATGAAGCTGCCATGAGTAGAATTACCACCATTGACACCTTCACTAGAAACGACACCTTCAACACTTGCAGTTTCATGAGCCGCTAGCTTAACGCTAGTGGACTTCATAATATTATCATCAGCATCAAGACCCAGACTTTCTGTGGTTGCCCTATTTTCTCCTGTGATATTGCGATTAACGGTCGCCACAACGCCTTTCTTATTGGTCGAAATTTTCTTCTTCTTCATTCCTGCGACGTTAAGCGTTCCGCGAAGCGCATTGAGCTGACTCGAAATATTATCAAGTCCTTGGGTTTTATTAATGACCGTTTTTTGAGACTGCTTTTTTGACGCAGCAGTCGATGAACGCTTATCTTTTACAACTTTATCTTTAGGCGCTTGTGCTTTAGGGGTTGCCTTCGGTTTCGGCTTAACGATTGGTTTTGGTTTAACCGGTTTAGGTTTTGGCGGATCGATTTTAGCCGCTTCTAACACAACTTTAGTTTTTACGATCTCTTTTTCAGGCGCTTGGTACGCTTGTTCAAAAACTGGTAACCACGGAATAATCACAAAGAAAATCGCAAGGACTACAAACGTATTTCGCGTCCACTTAAAAAACTTTTCTTCTTGTTGCGCATTGGGCGACCAAGGCAGTTTCAAGTCAGGCGACAGAGGTTGTATAACCGCAGTTGTCATTTCGCACCTCCTTGTACATTAGCAGATTGCTCTGTACCCGAGCCATTCGGTTGTGCAACTAGAATTGACGACGATGCTATTCGATTGACTGCTAGAGAAATATCGCGAAAGTTTTCTGCACTACAGGTTGCCATTACTCTCTCCAGCAAACTGTATGAAACACTTTTGTCACCCATTATCGTAACCGCAAGCCCATTTGCTTTTTCATAACTTGTGAACGTTTCTTTTTTTTCAGTATATGCCTGTAACGCTTCGGCTAAAGGTCCAATAATTTTTTCTTTTGATTGAGCGACCTCTTCAATCAAGATAATAGATTCATTATTGAGCCAAATTTCATCTTCACCAATAATGATAGACGCTTCAACATGCGGTGCTGATTTTGCACTAGAATCCGGTAATTTTACAAATTTAGCGTTTTCTAGTTGATTCGCATCACCACTATTTAACAACAGAAAAAATACTAAAATAGTAAAAATATCCATTAATGCGACTAAGTTTAATTTAGTCGCAAATGCTGGTTTTTTCACACTTGAAAAATTCAAGTTTGATTGTTCTAAGTGAGAAGTATTTAAGCTGGTCTTGATCATGCTATTTAATACTCGCATCCGCTAAAGATATTTCTGGAAATAACTCTACCTCAACCAAACTAGCTGCGACCACCGTTTTGTATGACTTAACCGCATCCATGGTTGAAACCAAACTCTGATAATCAACGCTAGGACTCGACAAAAGTAACACGTCTCGCTTGTCTACTAGCTGTTTCTTAACTTCCTTCATTACCAGTGACAACTGATTAAAGTCATGTGTCTTTTTATTGCCAGCCTCGACTAATGGAATATCTTTAATTAAAACGTTACTCGGATAAAATACTTTAATCCCTGCATCGCTTAACAACACCTCAAGCTTTGGCGGCGTCTCTTGTGAACTTTCGAAACTCTGGCTTAAATCTGGTAACTTTATTTCGTGAACCGTTATTTGGGTGAAAGTAAGGCTCAACAGCATAACAGGGACGAGAACAATCATAAGATTCATAAACGAAGTAACATCTAGTTCCGCCTCTTCCTGATCTTTTTTCTTTATGTTTAGAGCCATTGTCTATCCACCCAATGCGGTCTTATGCGGCAGGCGCTGGTACTGCTTCTGCCGGTAAATTTTCTTCCACTGGGCTATCCGCAGGGGCTACAGTGATTGATTGAGCGCCAGCATGAATCAACCGGTTATACGTCATAATGTTTAAAAATTTTACTGCCGCCATCTCGATACTTGTGACAATTTTCGCTGTTTTATTTTGCAACACTGAATAGCAAATCAATAAGGGAATAGCTGTAATGAGACCAAAAGCGGTTGTATTCATCGCAACCGAAATAGCCAATGACAATAGCGCTGATTTTTGCGCAGGGTCAGCACTAGCAACCGCTGTAAACGCTGAGATTAAACCTATGATGGTGCCAAGTAGCCCGAGTAAGGTAGCAATGTTAGCTAACATCGATAAGTATCCCGTTCGAGTTTCGAGACGCGGCATCGCCTCAAGCATTCCTTCGTTCATCGCATGTTCAATGTCCGCACGATGCTTAGTCACTTTCATCATATCTAAGCCGCAGCCGATGACGCGTATTACAGGTGCAGTATTCTCTCTTGAAAAAAGTTGCATTTTTTCAAGATCGGTTGTTCTTAGTAATGGTAAGAATTCTTCGAAAGCTTTAATATTTCTTGCACTCTCGCGCGCAAGAAAAAACCAGCGTTCAACAACAATTACTATGCCTAATGCTAATACCGTGGCAATAGGATAAATGAAAAAACCACCCTCTTGAAAAAATCTAATAATGGTACTGTATAGCGCTTCCATCATGGTGCCTCATTTGTTTTTGGAGCTTTATTTTCTAACTTCATATGCTCATACATATTCGATGAACGTAAGAGAACTTTTCGATCAACTAAATCCAAAGTCTTATCGAACTTCGAATCGATATTCCATTGCAACTTATCGGGTGTGCCAATTTCTTGCCAAGGAATAAAATAACTAACAAGTGGCTGTTCTTTATCACCGATAATGTTCGACTGAATTTCAATCGGCTGTTCTTCTGCGAAACTAATCGTTGAAAAAACTGCTAAAGCCGTAAGTGTTAGTTTTAATTTATTCATATTTTTCGATCAAACCAAAAAAAGTACTTAAAATCCTGATTGCTGTCACAATTTTCAACTTTTTAAGGATTAGACGCCGCTAAAGTTGACGCTTGTCGCTTTTCTACAGGTAAATTAATTGCTTCGCCTGTACGAGACTGAATCTCCTCCAGCCACTTAGTATGTCGCTTATTCTTACCCTCGGTTAAAAATAAGTAAGCTTCCATATGACGTTGTGCTTTCAAAGGTTTATTAAGATAAATATCATACAATACAGCCAAATTAAGGTGCGCCTCGGGAAAATCCTTCCACCGAGACAAAGCCCATGAATAAGTATTTTGTGAATCGATAAATTGGCCTAATTCGCGTTGTAGTATCGCTAATCTGATATAGGCATTGACATTATCCAAATTGATCTCGATTGCCTTCTTATAACTCGCTATCGCGGTTTCCGAGTCGTTTTGCTGTCTAGCAATATCGCCTAAAACCACCCAAGGCCCTGATAATTCAGCATCATTCAGAGTAATTTTATTCAGTAACAATTTTGCTTGTTTTAAGTTTCCATTTTGCACGGCGTTTTTAGCAGCAATAAAATTTTTTACCGAATCAACATCTATTCGACTCGATTGTGTTGTATAAGGATTTAGTTCAGCCACATAAGGCACTAATAGACCCGTTTCAGCATCTTTTGTGCGCTGTGGAATGAATTGCACTGTAGAACGCAATTCCGCGGGTTTATTATCAGTATGTAGTAGACCAATCGTTTTTTTAGCCGGATTGGTACCGCAACTCGATAAAATGAAGCAGCCTAAAATTAACCCAAAGGCTTTTAGGAAACTATCGAATTTCATCGCCATAGGCCACCTCCATTTCTCGCTTGTTAAATCGTTCGGGCACTAGAGCTTTCATAGCGAGAAAGCTTTTTTCAATCCACTGATTGTAGTCCCCATCCCAAGCCCTTTCTAAGTTGCCCATATGCAGCTCTACTGCTAGCTCTATAAACGGGGTAGCTTGCTCTTCGAGAACTTTTCGATACAGGCCTACTTCGTCTTGACTGAGGTTTTTCGGCAATTTTACTTGACGTAACTCTTTAGCAAAGCGCTCGTATAAACCGGCCATTTTGTGACTTGACATAGTGACAAACTCCAATACCCCGTAGTCCGCCGCCATTTCATAGCGCTTAATCGCACTCGACAAAGCTTTATTTTTCTTCGGCAAACTCTTTTCAAGATTGCTAGTAAGCTTTAGCTTATTGAACTCATCGGCAAACGAATCACCATACTGTGAGTTAGCCCAGGCAGCCAGCCAACGGCTGCGGTCGTTGCGCTGGTCACCCGCCTTTTGGTCGCCATCAATGATTCGTCTCAACCAAAATAGCTTTTTAGACGTTTGCTGAGTTGTTTCATAAAGTCCGGCGAGCCGATAGCGTGCTTCCATTCTAACTTCGAAGGGTTGCTCATAAGTTCTTGCATACTGTTTGAATAGTTGAATTGCCGTATCAAAATCTTTATTTTTCTCATAAAGGTCGGCAGCAATAAAAAGTGCATCTTGTCGCTTTTTGAGGTCCGTATCCTGCTTGCTTAATTTTAAATATGCATCAGCGGCAAGTTTATACGACTTGTTTTTTTCATAAGCAAAAGCCAATTTGCGATCAAACTCTTGCGCTAATTTATGTTTCGGTTGTTCGCGTTTAAGCGCTTTAAGCTCTTTGATTGCTCTCGCCCATTGTGCCGTTTCGATTAATAATGAAGCAGCATTATATTGCGCAGATACAACTAATTTTGAATTTGGTGCAACAGATTTAATCTTAAGTAGCTTGGTTATCGCTGACTGTTTATCGCCAGAATCGATTAACGCTTCGGACCGCCTAAACATAGTCGATGTCATACGTTCTGTTATTTGTTGGTATTCTTTTGATTTCTTATTGGTGAGGCTACGCTGCTTGAAATAACTCTCCTCCGCTAGCTCCAGGTTGCCTAATTTGAAACTTGAATGGGCAGAAATACCATATGCAGTTTTCTTAAGCGGCTTAGCCAATTGAGTATTAGTTTGAAGTAAATTTTCAGCAACTTCTCGTGCTCTGGGATAGTCCTCAAGACTAAATAAATATTCTGCCGCATTAGTTAAAACAGATGGCGAACGATCATCTTGATGGAAAATCTGTGCAAACTTAAGCATCGACTCTACGGCCTGAGCCTGCCAAACTTTTGTGTCCTGTTTTTGAGTTTCGAGACTTCCAATCAGTTTCTGATAAGAAATAATAGCGGCATAGCCTGCTTTAACCCGGTACTTATCTTGCTTAAAGTGATTTAACTGATAAGCGGCAATTTCATATAGCCTTATCGCAGCAGGAAATTCACCAGCCGAGTAGTATGCCTCAGCTTGTAAGTAGGTGAACTCTGGGACTTTGTCATCCGCTGGAAAGGTCTCGATATATAGCTGATAAAAACGAGCAGCTTTTTCAAAGGAAGCCAGCATTTTAACCTGAAGGTCTTGTCGTTTTTTAGTGCGCTTTATGTTTGGCTTACTTTTGGCTAGCTCACTACTTTGCTTTTCCGCGGCTTGTGCTTGGCTATGATAGTGACTGGCGAGTTCGTCGTAATAGGATTTTAACTGAGATTTAACGTTATCATTAACACCGTTATTCTTAGCATATTGTGACTTTAACCCATAAAACTCTACATACGCTTCTTTTTCGTTAAGCGCTTGTAATGGAAATGCCCCTTTAATGTAAGCCGAGATCAGCTTACTGTGGAGTATCGGCGCGCGAGGCGAGTAATTATATTTTTGTACAAAACGTCTGAATGTATCCGCAGAGTCTTCATAGCGCTCTTTTTTGAGAAAATAGTCGCCTAGGCTATTATAAACTAACCATAAGTAAGCTTTTCCTTGTAATAGGTTATTCTGTTCTAAAACTTGTGCGCCACCACTTCTGGCGAGCGCTAAACTCATCGAGTTAATAGTATCAGTAATTAAAGATTGCTCGGTTTTTTTCGCTTTCTCGACCTCATCAAGATTGTTAAGTAATAGCTCGAGAACCTCCGCAAAAGCACTAATACTCGATTCGTATCGTGACTGTTTATAATGAGCCCACCCTAGCATGTAGTAAGAGTACTTGAGTAACGATTCATTTTTCGAGGTCGTTACCTGCTCGTACTCTTTTTGCGCTTTTCTATAGTCGCCATTGCTATAATAAATCTCCCCCATTCGAAAACGAGCCTCATCGTTATTCTTATACTGAGGATGGCGATTGGTTAACTGCTCTAACATGGCTAATTCTTTTTGTATATAGCCATCCATTTCATAGGCTCTCGCCAACTGATAGAGAACATCGGCGTTGTCAGGCGAGTTGGGATATTTTTTTAGAATCTCTTTATAACTTTTTATCGCTTCAGCATAGTAGCTTTTAATTTCGGTCTCTTTGAGCTGATTTTCTCCACCCTCTAGCATGAACACATCGGCAATACGACGTTCAATTTGTTCTTTTAAAACGTCGTCTTTAAATAACGTGAGTAACTCTTGGTATTCTTCACGAACTTGTTGGTAATCCATTTTTTCAAATTCGATTTCTTTTTCTTTCTTGGGCTTATAGTTTAAATCACCCAAGGTTCGATGACCGCCGGACCCACAGCTGGCTATCAAAAACATGGTTACAAAAGCAATAGTCATTCTCATCATCACTTACTCTCACCTCCATTGCCCACTTGATTTTTACTGCTGTTGTTGGCCTTTTTAATATCCATTAAGGTGGCATCATAAAGACGAGCTTTTGCTAATCGTGATTGAGCAGAATAATAACGCATCCGATCTTCGTGTTTATCTAGCTCGGCATTGATGAGCTTTCTCAATACCGGCTCTAATTTAGCAATGTACTTTTCCGTCAACTTTAGTTTTTTGTGAATTTCTGCGTGCTTATTGGAAACCACCTTGGCATAACTTTTAGGCGGTTGATAGGGCTTATCAACTTGTTTCAACTGTTGAATACGACTATTTAATGACTCAATTTGCCTGTCAGTAGACTCAATAAGCGAAGCCAGCTTTTCTCTTTCTTTTTTCTCTAAAGTTAGGGTATAAAGCTTAAGCTCTGCTTTCTTTTTATCTAACTGCTTCTTGATCGTTTCACTTTTCTTAAGCAACTGTTTTTGTTTCCCTTGCAAGGTTATGCGATCGGAATTACTTAAAATTAACAGATGCTCGTTGGCTTGCCTCGACCAAAAATTGAGATTATTTTGAATCGTGTACAAGTCCGACAATTCCCTTAATGTTTCATTGAACGCATTACTTGAGATTAAATCGAGAACAAATGGCGTTAGTTTATCGTAGTCAACGGTAGGCTCCATTGCATACCAATCTGATTGACCAACAATAGCCTCAAAATTAACGATAAACTCTTTTGGAACATCTTGTTTAGCAATCACCGCTCTGGCTTCGTTAATCGCCTTGATGCCTTCATCAAAAGCATCAATAGCTAACAAATTACTTTTTAATGCCTTCCGGGGTGCCCCCTCTTGTTCGTATAAATGCGCTAACAAGACTTTGGCTTCCTGGACTTCCGGAATAGCAATAGAACGTTCATTTAAAATAGCCAATGCGGGAATTGCTTCTTGAAATTGATTCAATTTAATAGCTGTCCAAGCGTAGGTCAGTAACGCCCTGTTTGAATACAACCCTTCTGTTCGTATGGCACGCAACGCCTCCCATGCAGCGGTAGAGTCTCCACGCTGAATATTGATCTGAGCGATACCGTGGCGAGCGCGATCGGCAAGCGTCGCTAGTTCGCTATTTTGTGACCCCAACAACGAAACACGTTGTAAATATTTAATCGACTCTTCAATTTTGCCCGCGCTAAGTAACTTGATGGCGGTATTGAACAACATATAGGCGTAAAAGGGATTGTTTTTAGGCAGCGATTGTAAAAGCGGCTCAGTGGCGACAAGGTGTTGGCCTTCATTTTGAATTAAGGTCGCGAGATAGTGATACTCTGTATGAATATCTGGCGACAGTTCACCTTTAATGTTAGCAAGCGCCTGGTAAGCTTTTTCTGGCTCTGATTTGTGATAAAGCAGATTAGCTAGATAATACCATGCGCCATTTTTTGTTGCTGGCTCGGTATTCTCATTCAGTAAAGAATCAAATATATCTTTTGCGGGTTCAGCCATTCCGTAAGATAGCAACATACCACCTTTGAGTAACTGACCGTGATTAGCTATAGCTTGTGGATTATCGATTTCAACAGCATATCGATACTCAACTAAAGCATTAAGATAATCTTTTTGATAGTAGTCAAATAGTACAGCTCCCCACTCTAAATCCTCTCGAGAGCTAACGTTTTCATCTGCTTCGACATTTTTTAATTGGAAACAAACAACAAACAATAATGCCAGTTTAATTATTGACGTCGGCAGGTTTAACCCATGGCGAGAAATGTGATTCATCAAAAATCACCACTGCTTAATGAATACAACCGGTTCTTGAGCTTGACCATCATCTCTAACGGCTAGCTCCAGGTATTCGCCAGAATCAGTTTTTTCAAAGTCTAAAGACTTCGCTAATTTGTATGCACGGCCATTCGGCCCTAGCCCTGTAAAAAACGCGGTTGCGGTATGTTTACCTTGATTTAAGTTGGTAATGTAAAGTTTATGAATACCACCACGGGCTAGCGCTTCTCGCTGCTTGTCAGAATAAATATGAGTAGCGACTAAACGGCCGTCTATTTTTAACTTAACACTTTCTAAGGTAAAAAAAAGACCACTGTTCATAGAGACAAAGACCGAATACTTAGTACTCGATGGAAACAAAAGCTTTTCTTCCATCAGTCGCAAATCTTTGTTTAAAGTGACAACATCATCTTTAAGCGACTGAATTCCCATTGAAATTCCTCTCAATGTTTCCAGAGCTTCTTGTTGTACTATTTGATTTTTATCAGCTTTATTTTCAGATAGCACCGAAAATGTTATAAGCATTAACACTAATGCAGGCCAATAAATGAAGTATTTTTTTCGCATAACTTAATAATCCATATATAAGATGCTGTAGTCCTTTAAACAATTCCGACTGCTGAAATGTAAAAGTAGACCAAAATAATATTACAGAACCCTATATCACCAAACTTGTTACCGACCAAAAAACAAACTAGGTCACATTACGGTGAAAGCAAACGGGAGAAATTAGAACTAAGTCACAAGAAAATGTGA
This sequence comes from Aliikangiella marina, assembly GCF_007004765.1. Classification (GTDB taxonomy): domain Bacteria; phylum Pseudomonadota; class Gammaproteobacteria; order Enterobacterales; family Kangiellaceae; genus Aliikangiella; species Aliikangiella marina. The sequence continues at coordinate 658,409 of NZ_VIKR01000001.1, read as the reverse complement.
TTTTAATAGGGACACAGCACTAATTGCTATAGCATTGCTCTCGCCTCGACAGGGATATCGCGCGAAATTTTCTTGGTAATATTTACCTTGATTAATGCTTATATTCCTCACGAAGCAAACTCATAGCAACAACAAACGTTGAAACCTTAATCGACTTGTATTTATTTTTGCGTTCACGTTTCTAACTTAATTTTTTATGGGATAAAAAGAATTATGTTAAGATTTTCACAGCTATTCTTAAGCATGATTTTTGTCGTTCAATTATGCGGCAACATTAGCGCAGCACACGCAATGGACGCAGAGCAACAAACATCATCTATTTCTGTTATTTCACCGCAAAAGAAAATCAGTAAAGCTGAGTCGGCAAAAATTGATACTGAAAATCTCGAAATCGGCTTTTTTATAGGCACTCTCTCAGTTGAAGATTTCGGCACTAACCAAACTCAAGGAATTACTGCGGTATATCACCTGACACCCGACTACTTTGCTCAACTTAGTCTCGGGCGTTCGGATGTTGGTCGCGCCACTTTTGAAGACGTGGTAGAACAGGATTTTCTAAGCGATGAAGATGAGAAATTCAATTACACTCAATTAGCATTCGCTTATCAAATTTTTCATGGTCGGTCGTTCATGGGAGAAAAGAGTAAATTCAACTCGCATATTTATCTCGTTGCCGGCTTAGAGAACGTTGAGTTTGCGGGAGAAAGTAATACTGGCTTTGTGTTTGGAAGCACTTATAAAGTGGTCACGACGGACTGGTTAACTTGGAATTTCGAGTTGAAAAACCACTTAATTGAGCGGGACTTTTTGTCAAATAAAAAAATGACTAACAATATTGAGTTTAATATTGGATTCAACGCTCTGTTTTAACTTTACTCAGAGAACAACCAATCAATCAGTATAGTTCTGAGTCGTGATTCATTAAGCTTATAGATAAAAAATGAGACTATCATGGAGAACCGAATAACAACTCTATTCTTTAAAATTGTAGGATTAGGATTAATTTTATGCTCGGCGGAAATTTTTGCTGAGACTCAAGAAGAGTCACTTATGCTTGAAGTAATCGACCCGTATATCGAATTACATACTGGCCCGGGCAAAGGTTACCCTATTTTCTACACCATCGAACAAGGTGAAACTATTACGGTAATCACCCGGCGAACTGGCTGGTACGAAATACGCTCATCCAACGGTAAAATCGGCTGGGCAAAAGCATCGCAAGTAGCGCGGACTTTGTTGCCAACAGGCGAACCAGTTGACCTTCCAACGGTTAGTTATGGTGACTACTTAAAGAATAACTGGCGCGTAGGCTTTAATGTTGGTCAATTTACCAGCGGCGAACTTGAAGGTACCGATGTCTTTGGCTATAGCGTAGGTTATCGCCCCTTTAGCTTTCTTGGGTTAGAAGTCGAACAAGGGAACTTTTACGAAACCGAAATATCAGGCAGCTATCAAAGCTTTAATATCATTTTAGAGCCTTATACTGAGTGGGTGGTCTCGCCACTACTTTTAATCGGTCAAGGTTCAATTAAAATTGAATCGCAACCTGAGCTAACGCCACTTAGCTTCGAAAAAGATAGCTTTAGCCGTGTAGGACTCGGTATTAATTATTACATTGGACGAAACTTTGTGCTTCAGGCTGGCGTTCAAGACTTTACAATTTCTACAGACAATAATGACGAGAGAGTTAAACGATGGAATATTGGTTTCAACGCATTCTTTTAGTTACTAAGCAATTAACCTTATTATGCTTGTCTGGCTTATTCTATACAGCCCAAGCGCAGGAATCAGATAAAATAGATTCTGAATACTTTGATGTAGGTCTTTTTACCGGTATTTTAAATATTGAAGATTTTAACAGTGAATTCATAACCGGTATCAATGCAACATTCAACGCAAACGAAAATTATTTTGTACAGTTTAACTACTTACAAACTGACGCGTCATTGTCTTCATTCGAAGAAAGCCAAGGCGCGTTGTTTTCTGGAAGTGATCGAACCTTTACTCACTTCGATTTCTTAGTTGGTTATAACCTTTTTCAAGGTGAACATTTTCTGAGCGGAAATGAAGCTAAGTTATCGTCTTTGTATTTAGTATCAGGGGTCGGTGATACAGAATTCGGTGGAGAAGATAGTTTCACTTACACACTTGGAGTTGGTTATCAAATTGCTGTACAACGCGACTTATTGCTTAAGTTCGACTTTAGAGATTACATTTACAAAACTAATATTATTGGCGAAAATAAATCCGCACATAATACACAACTCTCTATCGCGTTAAGTTACTCATTTTAAGTCTCTATTGCTCAATCAATTGAAAACGGTAATGATCTAACAGCAATCACCAGAGTAAGGTAATTTATCCGGTGCGACACCTGTAAAGTCAGGTTCAATAAAGTGCTCAAACTTTACTGCGTCGATTGACTCGCACTCTAACATAAGCGCTTTACATACTCGATGCATTCCATCCATTACTCGCCCTTGATGACAAAGAATAATCGGAAAGGAAAGATCGGCTTGGTTTATCAGCTGAGAATGTTCAGTGATGTTTCGACAACTAGGCGCTTGACCACCCAAGTCATACCAATATGACTCATCGATTTCTCGAATAGAATTTAAGGGCAATTGGAAAACCTGAAAATCTTGGCTTAGGCGAATTAAGCGAGAAACATCCCAAGCCAAGAGTCCTTTTGAAGAATTTCTAAAATGATATTGCTGGCGCATTTGTCATTCTGTTAAAGCATCTTTAAAAGGCATCGCCGGGTACTCTAACCCACCCTTCCATTAAAACTCTTGCGCTACGACTCATTATCGCTTTATCAACACGCCATTCGCCATCAATACAGCTCGCCACTGCGCCTACTTTTAAAGTTCCAGATGGATGACCAAATCGCACAGCGTCTCTCTCGCCACCACCTGCAGCTAGATTAACTAACGTTCCTGGAATTGCTGCTGCTGTAGCGATAGCGACGGCAGCCGTCCCCATCATGGCATGATGCAACAAGCCCATTGATAATGCGCGAACGTTTAAATCAATGTCATCTGCAGAAATCGATTTTCCACTTGAAGCAGTATAGCTTTTAGGTGGAGCAACAAATGCCACTTTTGGTGTATGTTGTCGTCCGACAGCTTCTTCAATGGTTTCGATAAGTCCCATTTTAATCGCACCATAAGCGCGAATCGTTTCAAAGCGTTGCAAAGCATTCGGATCACCATTTATGTCACCTTGCAATTCGCTCCCAGTATAACCAATGTCTGCGGCATTTAAAAAAATAGTGGGAATACCAGCATTGATCATTGTCGCTTTAAAAATTCCGATACCTGGGACTTCTAGTTCATCAACAATATTTCCAGTCGGAAACATCGAGCCACCGCCTGCTGAAGGGTCTATAAATTGTACTTCAACTTCTGCGGCAGGAAAGGTGACACCATCTAATTCAAAGTCACCGGTTTCTTGTACTTCACCATTCATGATCGGCACCTTTGCAATGATCGTTTTCTTAATATTTGCTTGCCAAATTCGAACTGTCGCAATGCCGTTGTCAGGTATTCGCTCAGCGCTCACCAGTCCACTACTAATCGCAAAGGAACCTACCGCAGCAGTTAAGTTGCCACAGTTACCACTCCAATCAACAAACGCTCTATCTATCGCGACTTGACCAAACAAATAATCAACATCGTGGTCCGGCTGTTCACTCTTAGACAAAATAACAGTTTTACTGGTGCTAGAAGTAGCTCCTCCCATACCGTCGGTTTGCTTGCCGTAAGGGTCCGGACTACCAATTACTCTAAGTAATAAATTATCTCGAGCTTCTCCCGCAACTTGGGCAGACTTTGGCAAGTCAGTCAAGTTGAAGAATACACCTTTACTCGTGCCACCTCGCATGTAGGTGGCTGGTATTTTAATTTGAGGTACGTGGGTCATTAGAATTCCTTTATCGATTCAAACCCTCTCTCAAAGCGAGAGAGAGTACTCGACATATCAATTGATAGTTAACTCGCTTTCGACGACTCTAGAAAATCCTGAGCAAAACGCTGTAGTACACCACCCGCTGCATAAATTGAAACCTCTTCTGCGGTGTCCAATCGACACTTAACGGGAATTTCTACTGTTTCTCCATTTGCACGGTTGACGATTACGATGAGTTCCGCTCCCGGCGCAGGATCACCAATTACATCATATGTTTCGGTGCCATCAATATGGTAAGTATGTCGTGTTTCACCATTAGTAAATTCAAGTGGCAACACCCCCATACCTATTAAGTTAGTACGATGAATACGCTCAAAACCCTCTGCAACAATAACTTCAACACCAGCGAGTCGGACACCTTTTGCCGCCCAATCGCGCGACGAACCTTGTCCATAATCTGCACCAGCAATAATGATTAAGGGCTGGCGACGATCCATATAAGTTTCTATCGCTTCCCACATACGAGTGACTTTGCCTTCTGGCTCAATTCGCGCGAGCGAACCTTGTTTGATTTCGCCATTTTCTTTGACCATTTCATTTAATAGTTTTGGGTTGGCAAATGTTGCTCTTTGCGCCGTTAAATGATCGCCCCGGTGAGTCGCATAAGAATTAAAGTCTTCCTCCGGCAAACCCATTTTCGCTAAGTATTCACCAGCAGCACTCGATGCTAAAATCGCATTAGAAGGTGACAAATGATCCGTTGTAATGTTGTCGCCTAAAACCGCCAATGGACGCATACCTTTCATGGTTCTCTCACCCGCTAGTGCACCTTCCCAATAAGGCGGTCTACGAATATAAGTACTTTGCGGGCGCCAATCGTAAAGCGGATTATTGTTAGCACCATAATCAACTTTTAGATCAAACATTGGTTCGTAAACTTTACGGAATTGCTCCGGTTTAACAAACTCAGAAACAATCGCGTCTATTTCTTCATCAGTTGGCCAGATATCTTGCAGAGTAACGGGATTACCGTCCTGATCACGGCCTAAAACATCTTTTTCAATATCAAATCGAATGGTACCGGCAATCGCATAAGCCACAACAAGCGGTGGCGAAGCGAGGAAAGCTTGTTTTGCATAAGGGTGAATTCGACCGTCAAAATTACGGTTACCTGATAACACCGCTGTTGCATACAAATCTCGATCAATGACTTCTTGTTGAATGTCAGGATTAAGCGCTCCGCTCATACCGTTACAAGTCGTACAAGCAAAACCCACAATGCCAAAGCCAAGACTTTCTAAATCATCAATCAAGTTTGACTCTTCAAGATAAAGTTGAACTGCTTTGGAGCCAGGAGCAAGCGAAGTTTTCACCCATGGTTTGCGCGTCAAACCTTTCTTTTTAGCATTCCTGGCGAGTAAACCAGCTGCGATAACATTTCGAGGGTTACTGGTATTTGTGCAACTGGTGATTGCCGCAATAATACAGGCACCGTCGGGCATATTACCTTTCCAATTTTCATCGCTGGGCATTTCAACAGAGCCTGCAATACCTTTTGACGCTAAATCGCTGGTTGAAACCCGGCGATGCGGATTCGACGGACCTGCCAAATTGCGGCCTACAGCAGATAGGTCGAAAGTTAATACCCGTTCGTATTCAGCGTTGTCTAAATCGTCAGCCCATAAACCCGCGGTCTTAGCGTAGCTCTCTACTAATTTGACTTGGTCGTCATCTCGTCCAGTGAGTTTTAAATAATCAATCGTTTTCTCATCGATAGAAAACATTGCAGCGGTCGCACCAAACTCCGGTGTCATATTAGAAATTGTCGCTCGATCGCCTAAAGTTAAATCGCGGGCACCTTCGCCGTAGAACTCGAGATAAGCACCGACCACTTTTTCTTCACGTAAAAACTCTGTTATCGCTAAAACAATGTCAGTCGCAGTAATGCCAGGTTTACGTTTGCCTTTGAGTTCAACACCAACAATATCCGGTAGGCGCATATAAGAAGCGCGACCTAGCATGACACTTTCTGCTTCTAAACCGCCAACACCAACAGCAATAACGCCAAGTGCATCAACATGGGGTGTATGGCTATCAGTACCGACTAATGTATCTGGGAAAGCAACACCATCTCTAGCGTGAACAACTGGCGACATTTTTTCTAAGTTAATTTGATGCATGATGCCATTACCTGGTGGTATCACATCAACATTTTTAAACGCTGTTTTTGTCCAGTTAATAAAATGAAAACGATCTTCGTTTCTCCGATCTTCAATAGCACGATTTTTTTCAAATGCATCTTCTTCAAAACCGGCATGTTCAACTGCGAGAGAATGATCAACGATAAGCTGGGTTGGTACAACCGGATTGATTTGCGATGGGTCACCGCCTTTGTCGGCAATTGCGTCTCTTAAACCGGCCAAATCAACCAGCGCTGTCTGCCCTAAAATATCATGGCAGACGACACGAGCCGGAAACCAAGGAAAATCTAACTCGCGCTTACGACCAATGATTTGCTTTAATGAATCAGTTAGTGAACTAGGTTCACAACGTCTCACTAAGTTCTCGGCGAGAACTCGCGATGTGTAAGGAAGCTTGGCATAAGCCCCAGGCTCAATTGCCTCAACCGCTTCTTTGGTATCAAAGAAATCAAGCTGAGTGCCTTCAAGTCGTTTTCTGTAATCAGTATTCATGATTTTTTCCGTGGTAAATTTTAAGTTGAGATTGATTAATTCTGGTTGATCTTAAGCCTGCTCTTGTGAGAGCTTGTTCTGTAAACTTTTTCGGGTGTAGGCAATGTGTCGTCGCATTAGCATTTCCGCCAATTCTGGATCCCGATTAGCAATAGCGTTAACAATATTTCGGTGCTCTTCAAACGCAGTCGTTACTCGCGGCCCGGACATCCCCAGCTGCACTCGATACATACGAATCAAATGGTAAATCCCATCGACTAACAGGGTAATTAGCTGGCTATTTTTACTGCCCTGAATAATTCGATAATGAAAGTCCACATCGCCGGCTTCTTGATAATAATTGTCACCGGATTGAACGGTCTTATAATGTTTCTCTAGCAACGATTGGAGCGCTTGGACCTCTTGGTCAGTCATATTGGATGCCGCTAATCTGGCCGCCATACCCTCCAACGACTCGCGAACTTGGTATAACTCAAGTAACCCTTCGGTATTCAAGTCTACAACGCGAGCACCAACGTTGGGTTTGCGCTCGATCAAATTGCAAGCTTCTAAGCGGTTAATCGCTTCACGGACTACCGCGCGGCTAACCGCATATTTTGTCGACAATTCAGTTTCGCTGAGTTTTGAACCCGCGGTGACATCTCCCTCGACAATCGCAGTTCGCAACTCTAAAAAGGTCTTATCTGCCGCGGTAATCGGGGTTTCAGTGGCTAAGTTCATTTCAGGCTATTATTACGAATAAGAGGAAACATCAGCATATTGTCGACAATATATCGTCTTGGCTAAAAAATAACAACGAATAATGCGAATATTGTCGACAAAATATCGATTAACCGTTGGATGGGAGGACTGGCCTGAGTTGTCGAATCACTTAAAACTCACAATTTCAGTCGGATTCAACTCTCGCCATTGCGACTCTTGGAGGTTTTCCAAGGTGATTTCACCAATGGACTCTCGGTGTAATTTTTCAACTTTGTTACCTACAGCAGCAAACATTCGCTTTACCTGATGATACTTACCCTCTCTAATCGTGAGCAAGACTTGTTGAGGGGTTACCACTTGAATATGCGCCGGTCGCGTAATCTTTGATTCGTTCTTCAGCAGCACCCCCTGCTCGAGCGAATCCTGAGCTTGTGCTGATAACGCTTCCGCCAACCAAACTCGATAAGTTTTTGCACACAGACTTTTAGGTGAGGTAACTCGATGCGTCCAGTCACCGTCATCAGAAATGAGAACCAATCCTGTGGTGTCTTGGTCGAGCCTTCCAGCAAAGTGGAGGTTACTTTTTCCTGCGGCAGACACTAAACGGAGCGCACTGGGATACAGTTCATCTATTGTTGAACAAATATAACCAGCAGGTTTATTTAAAACGATATAGCGGTTACCAAGCGCGGAAATCACTTCTCCATCCAATAGGACTTGGTGAGTTTCCGAGACTTTAAATGCGGGGTTTACGACAACACTTGTCGCTTCTTTTGTGCCAATTTTAACTCGACTCGAAACGATTATCTTTTTGGCCTGGGAACGCGTTAAACTGGTCGCTTGGCAAAGATATTTATCCAATCTCATGATTTTATCGATCACTCCGCAAACTGCTATATCCAGCGCTCCGCGGCTTTTTCGTCACTAGCCTTCGCTTCGACCCAAACTTCTTTATCCCCATAGTGTTCTTTTTTCCAAAAGGTGGCCTTTTGTTTGAGGTAATCCATGATAAATTGCGCTGCCGAAAACGATTCCGCTCGATGCAAACCAGAAACACCGACAAATACAATCGGTTCGCCGGGCTTTAGATACCCTACCCGATGTGCGACATAAATTTTATTTAATCGCCAACGCTTTTTCGCTTCTCCGATGATCTGAGCTAATTGTTTCTCAGTCATACCTGGATAATGCTCGAGCGTCATTCCTGTGAGCCCTGCCTCAGCGTCAGATACTCTTACTGCTCCCGTAAATATGACGCTTGCGCCGCTCTCACCCTGGCTCTCTTGAATGGCCTGGTTCATTCGGGCTAAATCGAAAGGCTGAGGAGAAATAATAACTTCTGCTGTATTAGCCAAGGCTATCCCCCTGTCACCGGTGGGAAAAACGCAACCTCATCACCGTCAGCGAGACAATCGCTCAGATCAGCCATCTCATGATTTATCGATGCTTTGATGAGTTTCTCAGCCTCCGCAAATAACGTTTGCCATTGTTCGCCTCTTGCAGCCAATTGCTCACACAAGTCGCTTAACGAACTCCCCTCATCGATAATTATCTCTATATCGCTCACGCCGAGACGTTCTTTAAAGCTGGCAAAAAACAGAACCGTAATTTTCATATTTGAGTATCTCTATCCTCACCACTGCAAAACAATAAAACTGCTAAACGCTTGAATTTAATATATTTACCAGAAAATCAGCGCGTCCAAGTACCAGATTTACCACCCGTTTTTTCTTCGAGTTGAATCGTCGAAATAACCATACTTTTATCAACGGCTTTACACATATCGTATATCGTTAATCCAGCGACAGTTACTGCGGTCAACGCTTCCATTTCTACACCGGTTTGTCCAGTTAACTTGCAGGTCGCCGAAATATTAATTTGATTGTTTTCAATATCCGGCTCAAGTCTAACTTTGATTGAAGTCAGCAACAGTGGGTGACACAGCGGAATTAATTCCGAAGTTTTTTTTGCTGCCTGAATGCCGGCAATCCGAGCAGCCGCGAGAACGTCCCCTTTTTTGTGTTCACCGTTAACAATAAGCGCAATAGCTTCTGCACTCATTTTCACATGACCTGAAGCTGTCGCAACCCGAAATGTTTGCGCTTTTTCCGTCACATCGACCATTTGGGCTTCGCCTTTGTCATTCAAATGGGTAAAATGCGTCATAAATTAACTACCAATCTTAGGAATTATTCGTCCATGGATTATATCCACGTCACAGTAGCCGCCATTATAAGGCGAAATGACAAATATTTGTTAGTGAAAGAAACCGCTAGCTCGGGGCAAATTGTTTACAATCAACCTGCAGGACATGTAGAGCTGAAAGAATCTTTGATTGATGCGGTGATTCGTGAAGTTCACGAGGAAACTGGACTAGATTTCAGGCCGACTGCACTCTTAGGCACTTATTTACTCAGTCCTGCAATCAACGGTAAAACCTATCTTAGGTTCTGTTTTGTGGGAGATGTCCCAGTAGATCAGGAAGCCAGTCCAAACGACCCGGATATCATCGATAACTGTTGGTTTACGGTTGACGAAATACTCGCTTTACCAGAGAAATCTATCCGTAGTGCCCTTGTTTTAAAGTGTATCGAAGACTTCAAGAAAGGCATTCGTCTACCACTTGAGTCGTTGACTTTTGGCGGCGACGAGTTGGGCATGTATTACCAATCACGCGATGTCCTGGGCTCTTAGTATTGAAATCCCAATTAACATCCCAATATTCTGCCTTGATTAATCAGGCTTCTGTTATCCGAGTTCAATAAATGACCGCTCATACTCAATTTAACCCAGACAACACTAACATCAAAGTCGTCGTCGGCATGTCAGGTGGCGTCGACTCATCAGTAGCAGCCTACCTTCTAAAACAGCAAGGCTATGATGTGATTGGCGTTTTTATGAAAAACTGGGAAGAAGATGATACCGATGAGTATTGCGCCGCAGCCGAAGACATGGCTGACGCAAAATCAATCGCTGACAAACTCGAGATTCCTTTCAAATCAATCAATTTTGCAGCGGAATATTGGGACCGAGTGTTTGAATATTTCTTAGAAGAATATCGCTCGGGAAGAACACCGAACCCGGATATTATGTGCAACAAAGAAATAAAATTTAAAGCGTTTTTGGATTACGCGAAAATTCTTGGCGCCGATTATATTGCGACGGGGCATTATGCACGCGTCGAGCGTGTCGGAGATGCGACTTTAATGTTGCGCGGCAATGATAGCAATAAAGACCAAACTTACTTTCTATACACATTGCAACAAGCCCAACTCAACAAAACCCTCTTCCCTGTTGGCGAACTTGAAAAGTCTGAAGTAAGAAAAATCGCTGAAGAACAGGGCTTTGTGACAGCGAACAAAAAAGACAGTACTGGCATTTGTTTCATCGGTGAGCGGAAATTTAAAGACTTTTTACAACAATACCTTCCTGCACAACCTGGAAAAATTGAAGACGACCAAGGCAACTTAGTGGGTGAACATTCAGGGCTGATGTATCACACCTTGGGTCAACGTAAGGGGATTGGTATCGGCGGTATGGCAAATGCCAGTGAAGAGCCGTGGTATGCACTAAAAAAAGATATGCAACGTAATGTACTAATTATCGGACAAGGTCACGACCATCCGCTGCTAATGAGCGACGGATTGATAGCTTCTCAAGTACACTGGGTTCAACCTCAAGAAATGGACAATGAATTCTCTTGTACTGCAAAGAGTCGATATCGCCAGCAAGATTTTGCTTGTCGAGTGATAAAAATGGACGATGATAAGTTGAAAGTGACCTTCGATGAAAAACAGCGCGCGGTCACGCCGGGCCAATCGGTTGTATTTTACCGTGGAGACAACTGTCTCGGCGGCGCAATTATTGACGAAACCTTCTAAATTAAAGAGCGACAAAACAAATTCAATATGGAAATAAAATCTCAGGTAGTTGATCAAGTTATTGCACTCGCGGGTCTCGCACAGGCAGTCAGAGTCGTCCAACATTTAGCTTGGAAAGGCCAAACCAACCCCACTGACTTTAAAGCAGTTGTTTCCAGCTTACTCAGAATCGAAGCTTCAAGTGCCGCTGCAGTCTACGATGGGAGCTTTGAAGTGAGCAGCGGGTTGAGAATTATTAGCCATCAAATTGATCCAAACCATCAAGACAAAGATCCTGAGTTTGTCAACATGGTTATCCATGTCATGGCCTTGCAACAGCAGTTCAATAAAAACAAACGGCTCATGGACATTCTCACTTCTCAGATTAGTGAGCTATCGTTGGAGTACGGTGATTTTGAGTTTTACAACGACGATAGCAAATTCGAGAAGCTACTCGAACATTGCTCCAGCGCCTACAAGCTCACTTTGTCGAAACTGTCTAATCGAATTCAAGTCAAGGGCGATCCTAAATATCTGAAGCAACCGCACATTCAAGCACAAGTTAGAGCCGCACTACTAGCCGCAATCCGTGCGTGTTTTTTATGGCGTCAATCGGGCGGTAGTCGCTGGCACTTTCTCTTCAAGAAAAAAGATTTACTAAATACTGCAAAGTATTTGTTAAATAATCCTATTCGTGAGTGATCAGTTTTTTTAGCCAGCGCGTCACACTGATCAGTGGCTAAGTCGCACTCGTTTTAATCTTTAAGAAGAATCTAAAAAAATTGCCTATACTTTGTATAAGCCTTCACTTCGGTGGAATACTTATCAACTGAATTAATATTCATCCAAGGCAATTATGGACCAGCAGCGATTAGAAGATATCAAAGCAGCCGGATTAAAGTCTCGTTCGGCGATGATGTGGCTCAGAGATAATCAACTTCCTGCAGAGCCCATTTGCTACACAATTGCCTATGAATATTTACACACAGACAATCAAGCGCTGAAAGACGATGTTGACAAACTCGATACAACCAGTGAAACGATTTCAGAAGAGCTTGATAAAGTATTTAAAGATCATGTTGCCAGTAAGCATTATAAAGATCTCGCAATGCAGAGCGGCCGTACCAGCCAATATGTCAATGAACTTCTGAAACTTCTGATTAAAAACTTTGATAACAACGAAGATCTCACTGAAGTTATCGATGGCGCCAAAAAATATCTCGCCGATAACGATGAAGAGTTTGAATTCGATGAACAAGAATCTTATTTAAAAACCAAAGAGTACGCGACTCGAGATGAGCTCACTGAGCTACTTGATGAACAAGGTTTTCTGGTGACTTTGAAAGAAGCGCTGCTCGCGGAAGAGAATCATCCCTTCTCGTTAATATTTATGGATGTCGATAAGTTTGCTATGTTCATTCAAACCAATGGCAAAGTGATGGGCGATGCGATGCTGAAACATATCGCTAAGCTCCTCGCCAATTATCTTAAAGGTGGAGATATTATTTCACGCTTTGAGGAAGACAAGTTTTGTATTGCTTTACCAAAAGCCTCTGTCGAACAAGGGGTTAAAGTCGCCGATGAGATCCGTAAAAAAGTGGCAGGTGTTTCCTTGAAAAAGAAAACAGGATTGACCGTCGCTAAAGTAACCGTTTCGCTTGGTGTAACCGAAATTAAGCCCGGTATTTCAATTGCTCAAGGATTAGAAAAAGCCAAAGTGGCTCTCAACCGCTCTATCGATTTGGGTAGAAACTGTGTCAATCGAGACTAAAATTGACTACAAACATCAAAAAAGGAGCCACAAGGCTCCTTTTTTATTCAGTGTAATTCTACCTGGAATCGCTATCTAGCGCTTATCGATAGGAATCCACTCTTGTTGCTCTGGGCCCGTGTAATTTGCGCTTGGACGGATAATTTTTCCATCAACACGTTGCTCCATAATGTGAGCAGCCCAGCCAGTAATCCGAGACATTACGAAAATCGGCGTAAACATTGCCGTTGGAATCCCCATAACATGATAGGAAACCGCAGAGAACCAATCGAGATTCGGGAACATCTTCTTCTCGTCCCACATCACTGACTCTAGACGCTCTGCGATATTATATAGGTTCATATCACCTTGCGCTTCAGAGAGCTCTTTTGCAACTTTCTTGATAACCTGGTTTCGAGGGTCACTTACCGTGTAAACTGGGTGGCCAAAACCAATCACGATTTCTTTGCGCGCTATACGCTCTTTAATATCCGCTTCAGCTTCATCAGGGCTCGCGTAGCGTTTTTGAATTTCTAGCGCAACTTCGTTCGCGCCACCGTGTTTCGGGCCACGTAATGCACCTATAGCGCCACTAACAGCAGAATACATATCAGAGCCTGTGCCAGCGATTACACGACTCGTAAATGTCGATGCATTAAACTCATGCTCAGCGTACAAGATTAGAGAAGTATGCATTGCACGTTCCCACTGCTCGCTTGGTTTTTCACCATGCAGTAGATTTAAGAAGTGCGCGCCGATTGAATCATCATCAGTTTCAACGTCAATACATTTGCCATTATGGCTGTAGTGATACCAATAAAGTAACATCGAGCCAAACGAAGCTAATAAACGATCAGCAATGTCTCTTGCATCTGCTGGTGCTTGCTCGTCTTTTTCAGGTAATACTGTGCCAAGCACAGAGCAGCCGGTTCTAAGTACATCCATCGGGTGAGCCGCGGCAGGAATCGCCTCAAGTACCTCTTGAACAACAGTCGGTAAACCACGCATCGCTTTCAATTTACGCTTGTAGTTCGCTAACTCAGCCTTGTTTGGTAAACGACCATGAATTAACAAATGAGCAATTTCTTCAAACTCGGCAGTCTCCGCGAAGTCCAAAATATCGTATCCCAAATAGGCAAGATCATTACCGGTGCGGCCAACAGTACAAAGTGCAGTATTACCGGCAGGTACTCCCGAAAGCGCGACTGATTTTTTGGGTTTTGGTAAGACCGATTCAGTATTAGTCGAATCTGACATTGCTTACTTCTCCTTATTTTTAGCAAAAAGCTCGTCCAGCTTTTCTTCATATTGATGATAATTGAGGTAGTCGTATAGTTCTTCTCGTGTCTGCATAATATCGACTACGTTTCTTTGGTGCCCATCGTTAATCAACGCTTGGTAAAAACTCTCTGCACCTTTATTCATCGCGCGGTAAGCACCGCAGCAATAAAGTACGATATCGACACCAACTTCTGCTAGCTCAGGTGTCGAAAATAATGGCGTTTGGCCAAACTCTGTAATGTTGGCAAGCGTCGGCGCGTCAACTGCTGCATTAAATTCTTGATACTGCTCTAAGCTGCTAATGGCTTCCGGAAAAATCATATCGGCACCAGCTTCGAGGCAAGCGTTCGCTCGATCGATTGCAGCCTGCATACCATCTACAGCAAGCGCATCAGTACGAGCCATGATGACAAAACTGTCGTCGGTTCTCGCATCAACTGCGACTTTAATTCGATCAACCATTTCGTTCAGAGAAACGATTTCTTTATTCGGTCTATGACCGCATCGTTTCGCCGCAACCTGATCTTCAATGTGACAACCCGCCGCGCCAAACTTGGTAAGCGAGCGAATCGTCCTAGCGATGTTGAATGCACCACCAAATCCGGTATCAGCATCGACCATTAACGGTAAATCACACACATCAGTAATACGACGAACATCGGTCAAAACATCATCGATGGTACTGATCCCTAGATCAGGCATACCGAGAGAGTTGGCGGCTACGCCACCACCTGATAAATAAATCGCGTGGTGGCCAGAACGTTTCGCCATATGTGCAGTAAATGCGTTAATGGTGCCAACCAGCTGAAGCGGCTTATTATCCGCTACGGCTTTCCGAAACTTTGCACCGGGAGTTAAATTGTCGCTCATAAATATTAGTCTCGCTTTTTTGTCGTTTTGTGACAGTGATAGTTTGCACAGCGTTGTGGTCGATCGACTGTCTCATTGTAAAAATGTTCAGCTTATGTTTCTACTAGACCAAAGTCCAAAAACTTGTCGCTCTATCGCCATCATTGCAACAATCACGAATCATCACACTGGTTCTGACGGCTTAATCCTCTCGCTAACTACTTCGCTTCTTGAATTTTAACCTTCCACAAAGCAGGCCCCGTTTTGTGGACTGATTCGCCCATGGAATCTACCGCCACAGTGACCGGCATGTCTTTAACTTCAAACTCGTAAATGGCTTCCATCCCAAGCTCTTCAAACGCCACAACTTTAGATTGCTTAATCGCTTTAGATACAAGGTAGGCTGCGCCCCCCACGGCCATAAGATAGACTGATTTATTGCGTTTTATCGCTGCCAGCGCAACATCTCCTCGCTCAGCTTTACCGATCATTCCCATTAGCCCCATACCGCCGGTATCTTTGGAATTGAGCATCATATCGGAATATTTATCCATTCGCGTCGATGTGGTGGGCCCTGCGGGACCGACAACTTCATCTCTTACCGGATCAACCGGTCCGACGTAATAAATGAACCGGTTTTCAAAATCCACGCCTTCTGGGAGGCCTTCACCTGACTCAATAAGATCTTTAATCTTCTTATGGGCGGCGTCTCGACCAGTCAGAATTTTTCCAGACAATAACAATGTATCGCCAGGATTCCATGATTCAATTTCCGCTTGTGTGATTCCATCTAAATTTACTTTTTTAACAGACTCAGACGCTTCTTGAGTCACTACAGGCCAGTCATCTAGGCTCGGTGGTTCGACAAATGATGGTCCCGAACCATCCAATACAAAATGCGCGTGACGTGTCGCAGCACAATTAGGAATCATTGCGACAGGCAAAGAAGCCGCATGCGTGGGGCAGTCATTGATCTTAATATCAAGAACTGTCGTTAATCCTCCAAGCCCCTGAGCACCTATCCCCAGTTCGTTGACTTTTTCAAACAGTTCAACCCTGAGTTTTTCGACGGGTGTTTCAGCCCCCTTCTCCAATAACTCATGCATGTCAATGGGGTCCATGAGAGACTCTTTCGCCATCACCATCGCTTTTTCTGCAGTGCCGCCAATTCCAAGTCCAAGCATGCCTGGCGGACACCAACCTGCGCCCATCGTTGGCACCGTCTTGAGTACCCAATCGACGATAGAGTCGTTAGGATTTAGCATCACAAACTTAGATTTGTTCTCTGACCCACCACCTTTAGCGGCTACGGTAACATCGACAGTATTTCCCGGAACCATTTCAACATGGACTACTGCAGGCGTATTGTCCTTAGTGTTGACTCGCGGCCCAATGGGATTTTTTACAATTGATGCGCGCAATGGGTTATCTTCGCTTTGATAAGCTCTTCTTACCCCTTCATCGACCATTTCCTGGATTGTTAAATCAGTATCCCATTGAACTTCCATACCGATTTTGACAAATGCAGTAACAATCCCAGTATCTTGGCAAATAGGTCGTTTTCCCTCAGCACACATCCGAGAATTAATCAGCATTTGTGCCATCGCGTCTTTTGCCGCAGGATTCTGTTCTCTTTGGTAAGCCGCATGGAGCGAATCAATAAAATCTTTCGGATGATAATAAGAAATATACTGAAGTGCTGCCTCGACACTGTCGATAAAATCAGCTTTTTGAATAGCTGTCATCTAAGATCTCCCATCTACAATCTTTGATAGTCGGTAAACAATGACACATTGCGAGTAACTCTCTGTAATTCGCTCAATTTAAATTAATAGAATCCGCGAGTTTTGGTCGGTTTCCCTAACAACAATGAAAACTGCCCGAAATTGAATTGATCAATGACTCACTCCTTTGGCCTTAATAATCGTTTTTTGAAGCGACTTGGAATAAGAGTCTGAGAATCTCTTGATAACCGCGCTCAATCAACCGTCTGGAGGCTAAACTAATCGTTCAATGTGCCCTACATTGGTGGCCACAGTATAGCTCAGTTGCGCTGAATAATCAGCCCGCATAGCTATCGTAAATTCCTATGTACCGTATAGTTAATCCGTTGTAACTACTTGAATCTTCAAGAACTTGTTTCCAAGGTCGTCGAACGAAGGGCAAAAAAAAACCAGTCTTTTTGACTGGCTTTTCTAATATGGCGTCCCCTAGGGGATTCGAACCCCTGTTACCGCCGTGAAAGGGCGGTGTCCTAGGCCTCTAGACGAAGGGGACTAAGAACTTAAATTCGTTTCATCAAGAAAAGATGGTGGAGCTAAGCGGGATCGAACCGCTGACCTCTACACTGCCAGTGTAGCGCTCTCCCAGCTGAGCTATAGCCCCTGAATTCGGCGGGCATTCTAAGGGCTAACCTGTCACGTGTCAACCGCTTTGTCACAATAAATTCATATGCTTAATAAAGTGGTTAAAAGGTAACCGAGCTGTGCAGTACATTCATCCGTCAGAGAGCGTAAACTTGAATTTAGCAAGCGAACATCCCAAAATATCCTCACTTTTAATCTCGGGACACTCATAATGAAAATAAGTCGTGTTATCTTGGGTTTGTTACTTACAACAAACCTGTTAATTCATAGCGGTTTGGTATCAGCCAACAAAAAACCGTTTAGCGCAGAGGATTTAGTCACTTTTGAGCGGGTAAGTAGTGCTGTAATCTCACCTGATGGTAAGCATGTGTCTTATGTCGTCAGAACCACCGATATGGAAGCCAACCGCGGCCGGACCGACGTATGGTTGGCTCGTCTCAGCGATAATCAAACAACTCAGCTAACAAGCCACAATGCTTCAGATCATTCACCTAAATGGTCTAAAACTGGCCGAACTGTTTATTTTCTCTCATCTCGCTCTGGTTCTTCACAGGTTTGGAAAGTTAATATCAACAACCTCAAGTTGACGCAAGTTACAGATTACCCCGTCGACGTGACAACCTTTAAACTCTCTCCACAAAACGACAAACTGCTCTTCTCGTCTCGTGTTTATCCCGATTGTGAAGACTTTTCCTGTACCGTATCGCGCGATGCAGCGGAAAAAACAAAGAAAACCAGTGGCATGGTGTACGATAAGATGTTTGTTCGCCATTGGGATCATTGGGTTGATCAAAAACAGTCACAACTATTCATTGCGGAACTGAACAGTAAAGGGATTGTTAAAAGTAAAACGATTATTCCAATTTCTAAATCAGTCAATGCCAATGTACCGTCTGATCCTTTCGGTGGTGACGAAGAATATAATTTTGCAGGTAATGGCTCTGCCGTTTATTTTTCTGCTCGAATTCAAAATGCGCAAGAACCAACATCAACTAACTTTGATATCTACCGAGTCTCAATTGACAAACCTCAAAAAGCTTTCAATATGACAGCCGACAATCTTGCTTGGGACACCCAACCAGTTGTCAGCCATGATGGGCAAAAATTGGCTTATTTAGCGATGAAACGTCCGGGATTCGAAGCCGATAAATTTGACGTAATGATAAAAAATATTCGTACCGGGAAACTCACTAACCTCACCGAAAATTTCGATCGCTCATTTGGTAGCTTTCACTTTTCTAAAGACGATAACTCGCTATATTTAATTGGCAATAACTTAGGTACACGAGCCTTATGGAAGTTTGATATTCGCTCGCAAAAGGAGACGCTCTTAAATTCCGACGGGTTTGTTTCGGCGGTTAGCGTGGGTGATGAAAAGTTAGTTTTTATTAAAGATAGTTTAAAAAGCCCAAGTCAAATTTATACGAGTGATTTGAATGGAAAAAACATTCAACAAATTACTATAAATAATCAAGAAAAATTAAATCAAATCGCTTTTGGTGACTACGAGCAATTTAAGTTTAATGGTTGGAATGATGAAACTGTTTATGGCTACATCGTCAAACCGGCAAATTTCGAATCTGATAAAAAGTATCCGCTTGCATTTCTTATTCATGGCGGCCCACAAGGAAGCTTTGGTGATCACTTTCACTATCGTTGGAATCCACAGACTTATGCAGGACAAGGTTTCGTTTCTGTCATGATTGACTTTCACGGTTCAACGGGATATGGGCAAGACTTTACTGATTCAATCTCTCAAAACTGGGGAAGTAAACCGTTAGTCGATTTACAAAAAGGTTTAAAGTTCGCCTTAGAAAAATATGACTTTATCGACGAAAATAATATGTGTGCTTTAGGCGCATCGTATGGCGGATATATGATCAATTGGATAGCTGGAAATTGGCCCGAGCAATTTAAGTGTTTAGTTAATCATGATGGCGTATTTGACAACCGAATGATGTATTATGCCACTGAAGAGTTATGGTTCGTCGAATGGGAAAATGGCGGAACCTATTTTGATAAACCAGAAAATCATGAGCGATACAATCCAGTTAATTATGTTAAGAACTGGAAAACGCCAATGCTCGTTATTCAAGGCGAACTAGATTATCGTATTCCCGTCACTCAATCTTTAGCGACTTTTACAGCGCTGCAGCGCAAAGGCATCCGCAGTAAATTACTCTATTTTCCTGACGAAAACCATTGGGTGTTGAAACCACACAATAGTATCCAGTGGCATCATGAAGTGAAAAAATGGTTAAAAGAATTCCTCGTTGAATAATTAAACAATTGGTTAGAACGATTGGTTAGTGCGCAAAAAAAAGGCCAAACACTGTTTGGCCTTTCCAACTACTTCCTAACTAACACACTTCTCTCAAAATAATTGAGACGCTTCTCTAAGGTTTTATTAACCGAAACTAGCGTTGCTTCCCGATTACTTTGGACAACTACTTACTACATTTTTAAAAGTACAATTTTTACTTTGTACAATACTACCTGCAGACTTGAGCTGAATTAATCACCAGCGATTCAGCTAATTTACAACTATTGAGTACGCGTTGTTACTTACCGGGCTGCAGCATATCCGTCATAAACACGGTAACCTGCTTTAACAATTTGGCTTTGATAAACATCGGCATTTTCACAATGGTCATCCGCATTGCTCGGTAACTGAAGTTCACCACAAATGGCGCATGCTTTAACTTTAACTCGACCCTTAGTGAATGTTACCCATTGATGCTTCGTCTTCAACATAAATCAATCCTCTTGTTAATGCTCCGTCGGTATCCAACGGACTTAATTATGACTGAGCTTTAAATATATACACAGAAGCTAAAACTGATATTACTGTGGCCGATTTGATGATCGTCTTGTGAGAAATGTCTCAAAATCCACCCAAAAACATCTCGAAATTCTAATATGTTCTAAAAACTAATTGCTATCATGTTTTTTGATATAAAACACAATAACAATTTTTACTTACATAGGTTACGGTCGAAAAGTTGGCCTTTGAGATACCAATCCACTAAACTCAAATGACATCAATAAATTGGAATGTGCTTTAAGTGACAACCTCTAAGCAGTGCTTACTGTTAACAATAACAATGATTGCTTGGCTATCTATTGGTGAAAAAGACGCAAATGCTCAGTCTCAACCACAAGAAGATTGCCATATCAAAATTGGCTGGGGTGATTGGCCACCCTACCAATTTACTGAGAACGGCGAGCCCAAAGGCATTCAAATCGATCTAATCAAACAAATTGGCGAAGCGGCAAATTGCAAGCTCAGTTTCATATCGCAAAACTTTCCAGACAACCAGCAAGGTATTAGAGATGGTACTATCGATATGACCTTTGATACCTCAGTTACCGAAGAGCGAGAGAAATTTGCACTATTTTCATCTCCCTATCGCAATGAAGTACTCGCACTTTACGTACGGCCTAAGTATATGGAAGCTTGTAAATCACAGCCAGTTGCTGCACTAATAGAATCAGGAATGAGACTGGGGATCACACGCGGTAATATCTATGGAGAGACAATCAGAAGTATTCAGTCGACGCCGGAACTTAATTCAAAACTTATTTACAGAGACGACAATACCGAGCATTACAAATTGTTTGCAGAAAATCAGCTCGATGCCTTTGTGGACGATCCTGCAGTAATGGCATTTATGATCCGCAATAACCCTAAAACGGGGCCACTAAAAGTTTGTAAAATTGCCGTTAGTTCATCCCCCGTTTCTTTGATGTTTAGCAAAAAGACGGTAACGCAAGCGACAGTGGAAAGGTTTAATAGTGCAATCGCAAGAGTAAAACAAACTCCAGAATATATTAAAAACTGGGCATGGTAATTCCTGCGATTAGTTTTCTATAGTTTTGGCAGTATACAGCCTCAGGTCAACCCGTGTTGGGTAGCCATCGTCTTTCGCCTAATCACTAGCCGGTAAAGAAATCAAAAACGTTGCCCAGCGTCGATGCCTTACCTTTATAAAACTCCGTGTAACTGCAGTTATCGCAGGTTACCGCAAAATAACGTTTGTTTTGTACATCGAATATTCGCGACCAAAAGCCGCCAGAAACCCGCATTTCACCAGTTGAAAAATCTTTATGGGCGCATTTAGGGCAAGACCATTTATGATGACGCATCGTTATTCTCCTCGAATCGATGTGAAACAGATAATGGTTAAAACGAATGCCTGGTTTTTTTATTCCAGTTTTGAATTGGCTTTCGCGGGGTTCCGTTCAACTCACAATGCCGACTGCGGCGATTCTATACATAGAACTCGGGCTTTTTTCTTACCCTCTCTCCTCACGTGTTATGGAGACGGACTTAATTTCGCTTGTTTAGCTTTCCAACTCAGCTAACCGCTCGATAAAGGCAGCCTCATCCATAACCGGGATACCCAAGTCGTTTGCTTTAGTCAACTTTGACCCAGCAGACTCACCGGCAACCACGGTGGTCGTATTCTTGGAGACACTGCCACTAACCTTCGCGCCCAACTCGATTAAGCGTTGTTTGGCATCATTTCGCTTCATTTCTGTCAAGGTCCCCGTCAACACCCACGTCTCCCCAAGTAGAGGAAGCTCAACTTCACTTTTAACTTCTATCGCGGGCCAGTGAACGCCTAATTGAACTAAACGCGCGATGACATCACGATTTTCTTGATTGCTAAAAAATGTCACGATATGTTGTGCAACGATTTCACCAATATCTTTAATTGATTCTAATTCTTCTTGAGTCGCTTTTCCTATCGCCTCGAGTGTCCGCAGTTCATTAGCCAGATTCATTGCCGTGACTTCACCGACCTCACGAATACCGAGTGAATAAATAAATTTCGCCAAGGTCGTTGATTTACTTTTTTCTATCGCCTGCAACAAGTTATCTGCTGATTTTTCTGCCATTCTCTCTAGGTTAATTAACGCATCTCGAGGCAACTGAAATATATCAGCAACCGAATGAAGTAATCCTTGATCACACAACAGATCAACCAGTTTATCTCCTAACCCATCAATATCCATCGCTTTACGAGAAGCAAAATGCTTTATTGATTGCTTCTTTTGTGCATCACAAATCAAGCCGCCAGTGCAACGATAGATGGCTTGCTCAGCTTCTTTTTCCACCAACGAATCACATACCGGACATTGCTCAGGGATAGCAATGGGTTGCGAGTTTTCCGGTCGCTTTTCGATTACGACAGACACCACTTGCGGAATAACATCGCCAGCTCTTCGAATAACGACGGTGTCACCGACTTGAACACCAAGACGATTGATTTCGTCCATATTGTGTAAGGTTGCATTTGAAACAGTCACACCGCCAACAAAAACGGGGGCTAATCTCGCCACTGGAGTAATCGCGCCTGTCCTTCCCACCTGAAAATCGACGTCCAGTAATTGAGTCATCTCCTCTTGTGCCGGAAATTTGTGGGCAATAGCCCAGCGCGGCGCTTTGGCAACAAATCCTAGGTCTTCCTGTTTTTCGATTTGATTAACTTTGTAAACAACGCCATCAATCTCGTAAGGCAACGAATCCCGACTTTTTAGAATTTTACTGTAAAAACTTAAGCATTCAGCCGCATTGGAAACTTTTTCGACCTCAGGACAAATGGGTAACCCCCACGATTTAAGCTGCAACAATCGCTCATAATGGGAATCCGCTAAATCGGTTTCCGCCGATCCGATTGAGTAAAAGTACACCGCTAACGCTCGTTTTGCGGTAATGGTTGGATCTAATTGTCTTAGACTACCCGCCGCCGCATTACGCGGATTGGCGAATGTTTTGGTTCCTTCGGCTATCGCGGTTTGATTGAGCTTTTCAAATGCCTGCTTGGGCATAAATACCTCTCCACGGACATCCAATAGCGGTGGAAAATCACCCCGTAATTTTAACGGTATGCTGGCAATGGTTCTGATGTTTTGGGTAACATCCTCTCCCGTTTTACCATCACCTCGAGTCGCTGCTACCTCAAGTTCGCCATTGCGATAAACAATACTAATCGCGAGTCCATCTAATTTCGGCTCGCATGTAAATGCTAAAGGGGTATTATCGTCTAGCCGGTTATACAGCCGCTGTTCAAAGGCGGAAAACTCTTCTTCACTAAAAACATTATCCAGCGATAACATGGGGGTCAGATGGGTGACTGCTTGGAAAGCTGAATCCATTTTGCCCGAAACTTTTTGTGTCGGTGAACTGGCCGTTATCAGCTCCGGGTTCTGAGTTTCCAGGGCCGAGAGCTCGCGCATGAGCCGATCATACTCCGCATCCGGTACCGTTGGCTGATCAAGTACATAATATTGATAGTTGTAATCCTCAATTGTTTGTCTCAATTGATCGATTTTATGTTGTACTTCAGAAGTCATAAAAGGTCCGCTTTAGATTGACGATAACTTGCGTGCTTTTTGGGTAAAGAAGTTGCAGCACCCCGGATAGCCGATTTAGCGATTGTAGATACCAGCTTTGGTGACATATTCTTTAACAGTATCGAGCTGATGTTGGTAGCGTTGTTCAGTATAAACACTCTTACTGTCATCAAGAATTTGACCGCCTAGCTCTGCCTGAAAAAGTTTGATTGTTTTCACCATTCCCTCGAGAGCAGCAACGGGCTCTGTCGGCCCGGGCAAGGTCATAAAGAAGGCAAAAGCAGGTGTTTCAAATCTTTCAATATTTGCCAGCTCAAATGTTCCTGGTTTTATCGCATTTGCAACGCTATACATGACTGCGCCGGGTTTTCCGCCACTGCCCATATGACGATGGAATATTCCCATTTCGCCATGACGTAGCCCTTGAGATAAAACCAGTGGCATAAAATCTTTTCCGTGGTAGGTCTTACCTTCCTCAGCTTGGAGTATTAATGAAATCACCATTTCAGGCGCTTGTTGAGGCGGGTTATCGTCGAGAGTGAGCTGCTCTGTGGGCGACGCTTTCTGCTGAGGCTTTACGATCTTTGCATCCGAATCCTCTGCCCGACTGTTTGAATCGTTTTGACTTATTTTTTTTGGAACACTCTGGCTCACTACGACTGACGATTTGCTGGTCTCACTCATCGCAGGTTCGCTAGATTCATCGGCCTGAACGACCGCAGTCTCGAGAGATTCTGTATCGACATCATCGGCTGAAACTGGCCGAGCACTGCCAACTCCCGTAAAGTCGAAACCAGCAGCATCGACATGCTCAGCGGAACGACGCATTTGATCGATCAATCTTTCTTTTTCCGCCTGAGCTTTTTTCCGGCGGTTAAAATCATAAACAATAAACCCGATAACGAAAATACCGGTGACCAGAAGTGCTATCCGTATTTGCCAATCCATATTATTTGCTCGGTCTTACCTTACCCTAAAATATGCTGTTGATGAACACACTGACTCTATTATTGTGCAATCAACTGAGCAGCTTCATCAACATCAACCGCAACTAATCGTGATGCGCCAGGTTCTTGCATGGTTACCCCTGCTAACGCACTGGCCATTTCCATCGATACCTTATTATGTGTGATGTAAATAAACTGTACTGATTCTGACATTTCTTTTACTAGCTTACAGTAGCGACCCACATTTGCGTCGTCAAGGGGTGCATCAACCTCGTCTAGCATACAGAAAGGCGCGGGGTTCAGTCGGAATATCGAAAATACCAGAGAGAGTGCTGTCA
Source organism: Aliikangiella marina (assembly GCF_007004765.1). Taxonomy (GTDB): domain Bacteria; phylum Pseudomonadota; class Gammaproteobacteria; order Enterobacterales; family Kangiellaceae; genus Aliikangiella; species Aliikangiella marina. The sequence goes on along the minus strand of NZ_VIKR01000001.1, from coordinate 633,354 downwards.
ATGCTTTTTCACCACCCGATAACAAGTGGATTGTACTGTTGCGTTTACCCGGTGGACGCGCCATCACGGTTACGCCTGTATCGAGTAAGTCCTCTCCCGTTAATTCAAGATAAGCATGACCGCCACCAAACACCTTTGGAAATAGCTCTTTCATTCCGGCATTAACTTTATCAAAGGTTTCTTTAAAACGAGTTCGAGTTTCCTTGTCAATCTTACGAATGACACCTTCTAGCGTCTCGAGGGACTCTTCAAGATCTTCAAATTGGGCATCTAAATACACTTTGCGCTCAGATTGCTGCTCGTGCTCTTCGATTGCGGCAAGATTAATGGCGCCCAGCCTTTGAATTTTGGCTGCGACTTTTTCGAGACGTGATTGCCATTCTTCTTCGTTCGCCCCTTCCTCAATTTGCGCGAGAATCTGCTCGATGTCATGTTCCTCTCCGGACAAACTCTCCGCCTGATTTTTCTGCATAGTCGTATTTTCAGACCACTGCATTTTAAGTCGCTCTAAGCGACTTCTGACCGCCTGTGAGGATTGCTCAGCATCGTGACGTTGTTTTTCGTAGCCGCGTATTTGTTTATCGACTTCTTCCAACGCATCTCTGGCGACTGATAGCTCTTGCTCTGACTCAAGGCGCTTTTCCAAAGCGGCTTCAAGCTCTAGCTGCAGTTCATCATCCGGAGAGTTAACCGTATTGAGCGACTCTTCAAGACTAATCTTGCGCGTTTGCAACTCATTAATTTGGGTATGCATGCGCTGGTTAGTCGACTGGACTGAATTAATTTCAGACTTGATGTTAGCTACTTGAAGCTCAATTCGATGGCTATGATCTTTTGCGGATTGAACCTGCCCTCTCGCTTGTTCAACGCCATGTCGCTTTTCTTCTCTCAGTCTAGCCAGCGACTCTTTCTTCTCCATGTCTTCAGCCATCGCATCCACCAGCTTTTCGAGACTGGAACGGCTCTGCGATAAAACTTGCTCATCCGCTTGTACCTGCTGTTGAAGGTCGACTAATTCTTTGCTTAAGCTCTCTTTACGGCGCGAGACTTGTTCTAACTTAGCTTGTTGCGAGCCAACTTGGGCACGCAATTCGCTGTAACGCTTGTTGGCAACCCCAAGTTGACGTTGTTTATCTTCCCAGCTTTTCTCTAGGTCACTGAGGCTCTCTCGCTCTTCGTCGGCCTTTTCGGTGAGTGCTTCCATTTTAGCTTCGAGCGATTCTAATTCGATGGCTAATGTCTCGAGTTCTTTCTCTCTCTCTAGTACGCTGGATTCATCGGCATCACTGCGAGACACTCTTGCCCAATTAGGGCCGATCCATAATCCCTCGGGTGTAACAGCGGATTGCTCAGCATTCATTTGCGCTCTTTTCGCTAGCGCCTCTTGAAGTGAATCACAGGTAAACACGTTGCCGAGTAAATGGGCAACACTATCCGCGTTGGCAACCTTATTGAGTAACGTAGAACCCTCGGCCAAATGGCCTGAATTGGCAATCGAAGCATCAATAATGGCGATCGAGCCACTCTCCAATTGGTCTAGACCGTCGAGCATATCATCCAGGCGATCAAGCGAAACGGCGTCTAGATAATCGCCAAGAACGATTTCAACAGCTTTTTCCCAGCCAGAATCAACTTTAATTTCTTGAGCGAGTCTTTTATTGTTATTGATATTATTTTGCTCAAGCCAATTTTCGACATGCTTGTTGTCTGAGCCTAGCGCCGCTTTTTGGAGGGCTGACAGTGAAATATGCCTGCTTTGGACTTTTTGTAATTCACTACGGGTTTTATCAATTTCAGATTGACGGGTTCTGCGAACTTCGCGCATCTCGGAAATCTGTTCCATCATATCTTCAACAGTTTCTGATAGCGTATGCGTTTCTTCTTCGGCCTTATTGAGCTCGACCGAAGCTTCTAACATACTCTCTTCAACCGGTTCCGCTTGCAGCTTATCGAGCTCTTCTTGGTTTGCTTCAATTCGCTTGGCTAAACGTTCAATGACTTTCTCAAAATGCTGGATCCGCGTACGTTCAACTTCCATTTTCTGGCTGTTTTCGGAGCTTTGTCGATTGAACTCATCCCATTCCTGCTCCCAATCCAACAAGGAGCCTTCAATGTCTGCAAGCGCTTCTTGGGCCTGTTCGAGCGCTTGAGCCTGGATTTCTTGTTCTGGCTCAACTTCCAACAATTTACCTTTAAGCTCTTCGATTTGAACCTCATCCTGCTCCATTTGCTCATTCAAATGCTTCAAAGAGGAAGTGACCTGGTTCAAATCATCGTTAAGTTGCACCCGACGTTCTTTTCGGTGAGCAATACCTTGTTCTAACCGAGCAATATCGGCCCCGACCCCATAAAATCGGCCCTGCGCAGCATTAAAGCCATCAGTCAGTTCGATGTGCCTCTCTCGAGTTTGCTCTATCTGCAAGTCCGCATGTCTTTGTTCTGCGACCCTCGCCTCAAGTTCCGTCTCTAACTTTGCGATTTCTGACTGTAAGCTTTCAACCTGACCATGGAATTTTTGCCAGCGAAGTGCCGCTAATTCGCTTTTCAATGTTCGCTCTTGCTGCTTAAATTCTTTATATTTGTTAGCAGCATTTGCTTGACGTTGTAAATGGGCTAATTGTTTACCCAGCTCTTCACGTATATCAGACAAACGCTCCATATTTTCGCGCGTGTGTCGAATGCGGTTTTCAGTCTCTCTGCGACGCTCTTTATATTTCGAAATACCGGCGGCTTCTTCTAGGAAAATTCTAAGCTCTTGTGGTTTTGACTCGATTAAGCGAGAAATCATTCCTTGTTCGATAATCGCATAACTACGCGGGCCCAAACCCGTTCCCAGAAAGATATCGGTGATATCCTTTCTGCGGCACTTACTGCCATTCAAAAAATAGCTGTTTTGCGAATCTCTGGTGACCGTACGCCGGATAGAAATTTCTGCATAATTGGCGTATTCGCCTTGAACGGTTCCGTCTGAATTGTCAAAGACAAGTTCGATACTCGCCTGACCAACCGGCTTTCTTGCTGTTGAACCATTAAAAATAACGTCGGTCATGGAATCGCCGCGGAGGTTTTTAGCCGAGGACTCTCCCATTACCCATCTTACAGCATCAATAAGATTTGATTTACCACATCCGTTTGGACCAACAATCGCGGTCAAATTCTCTGGAAATGGCACGCTGGTTGGGTCAACAAAAGACTTAAAACCAGCTAGTTTTATTTGTTTTAAACGCATTCTTTATGTAATTCTATTTAAATTGTTGCTTTCTTATGCCGTATTAAGTGACCGCATCGTTAACGAATTCCCCGACGAACGAATCTCTTACAAATTTCGGCTAGTTTTATCGAACGCAGTAGTTTAAATTATTTCTCAATTAAAACACATCAAAAAAAATCATAATTCCGAGTAATTTTTAATTATGCAGACATCTAGCTTTAGTGGCGCTCAATATTTGAGCAGAGGCTTTTCACTAATTTGGCAAAAAGGGATCCGCCGATTTGTCTTTATTCCCTTAATAATCAACCTGATACTGTTATCAGTCGCGACATTTTTTGCGATGGACTATCTCGCAAGTTGGTACGATAGTCTTCAACAAAGCGAGTATGCCGTCGTGCAATGGTTTGTCGAAAACCTTGGATGGTTGTTTTGGCCACTCATTGTTATCGGTGTTTTCGTGATGGTTTTCTTTCTTTTTGCATTTTTAGCCAACTGGATAGCTGCACCATTTAATGGGCTTTTGTCGGAAGCGGTAGAACGCCATTTGTCAGGAGAGACTTATCGTGAAGAAGCGTTTTCTTGGGGGGGCTTCTTCAAAGACATTCCCCGGCTGATGGGGCGAGAATGGAAGAAACTCGCTTACTACTTACCGCGCGCAATCGGCTGTTTACTGCTATTTTTTATCATTGGACCAATTGCGCCCATCATTTGGTTTATCTTCAATGCTTGGATGACCGCTATTCAGTACATCGATTACCCTTTGGATAATCACCGAATTCCGTTTGCGAGAGCACTCGATATTGTCCGCTGCAAAAAAGCGGGGTCTTTTGGTTTTGGCGCGATAATTATGTTTATCACGATGATCCCAGTGGTCAATATCCTTATCATGCCGGTTGCGGTAGCAGGGGCAACTGCAATGTGGTTTGAGCAATATCGAGACTAGGCTTTGGATTCGACGGGTGAAGCGTTAAGCAATTATTGGTTAACGCTCACGCTCTCCACTAATTGGCGTAGTGTCATCGGTTATCTTCAAATGGTCAATGTTTGGTGCATCGTGATGTTCAGGCGCCTTCTCAGGCAATATTCGCTCACCCGCTGCCGCTAACGAGAGACTGCTGGTGTCGACATCACGCTTTTCATAAACTTTGTCCGGCAGAATTTGAGCACCGACTTCGGCCATTGATAGTTCACCATCAATAGAGTCTGCGCTTGGTTGTTGAGGCGGTTTTGCCGCTGGTTCGGTCGCTGGAGCAGACCTTTCGGTCTGAGCCGCAACAGCCGGCTGTTGCGGTGCTTGTTGACTTTCAGCTTGAGGTACGGACGCTTCATCTCGCGCGCCGAAAGAGGCTTTTCCAGTGTTTGCCGACTGTAATTTGGGCTGCTCTGCTTCGACTTCCTTAATGAGGGCCAACGCACCCGCGTTTTTTAAGGCTGACTGGTATTTCATTGCGGCCGAATAGTCTAACCCCTTCCTAATCGGGGTTTCAGCACCACTAAAAAGGCGCTCAATCGCTTCGGGTGACGATTTAAACAGTTTGACGAGATTCGCTTTAACTGTATCAATATCGAAACTTTTGACTATTTGACCACGAAATACAACATCAAATTTACCATCTATCATATTGAAATTCCGGCAATTTCTGGTTTGCTTGCGTTGATTATAGAAAAATTCCTAACAATTTGCACCTTCCTCAAAGTGGATTAATTTTTTACACTGTATATCGAATCACAAATCGTACTGAGCAGTAAGTGAATTTTAATGAACAATGATTTCGAGACCGACGACTTTCTGAATGAAATGTCCGACGTTAAGCCACTCAATCAAGACAAAATAGTTGTCAATAAATCCCAATCTAACGGGCTCAATACTGACTATCGACAAAAAGTCGCTCAATCGTTCGGTAAAAGAGACCGGAACTTCCTTACCGATGGCGAGGTTGAACCCGTCGAACCAGAAGCGATCCTGTCATTCAAACTTGATGGCGTTCAGCCGGGCGTTTTTAAGAAGTTACGTCAAGGGAAGTATGCCGTTGATTACCATTTGGATTTACACAGAAAGACCGTTGCTGAATCGCGAAACGAAGTTTACCAGTTGCTCAAAAATGCCGATCATAATAGTTATCGAACTTTGCTGATCACCCATGGTAAGGGCGCCATGAGCAACCCTCCAGCTCGCTTAAAGAGTTATGTGAATCACTGGTTAAAACAAGTCGATGTGGTCACCGCATTCCACTCAGCACAACCCCAACATGGCGGTGCTGGTTCGGTTTATGTATTACTTAAGAAACCGAGTGCACCACGCCGAATAAACCAAGCGAAATACGACTAGAAACCATAAAAATCAGTCATCTACGGAATGATGACTAATCGGTTGCGAGTGAGTTTTTCAACTAATTTAAACGGGGTTAATTGCTTTTTACGGAACCTAATCGTTTTTCTTGAGGATTTGTTTGATTTCCTCTTCACTCATACTTTCTTGGATCTGAATATCCATATCGCCCAGTCGAATAACTTCGTAGTTTTCAACATTGGGTTGTCGTTCGCTGACATGAACTTCGCCGAACTCGTCTTTCCAGCGATACATGACCATTTCTCGGTATCTTGAATGAGGAAAAATAGACTCTTTGACTTTGTCCCCTTTAAATATCGTGACGACATCTGCGAAAAAATCACCAAAAGAGCCGCCACTTTGGTATTTATCCATGGCGAGACTCATTTGCCCAAAGTCGCGACCGCCAAAAATTTGCAATCCTGCGACTATCAACGCGAATAACACTAATGCTAAGAGGAACTTACGAAACATGAGTAAACCAATTTGTTGTGCGAAAGCGTTAGCTTATTAAATCGCGACTTGAATAGCAAACTCCGATTCATCAACTTGGAAACAACCCACAAAATTTAGAAAAGCTAGTTGAATAGCTCGCTTATTTGGTCACCACTTCAACTGAGTCTTCAAACATATTTTGCCATAGCATAATGTCTGAGTGTTCAGCCTCAAGTAGCTCAAAGCCAGCTAGATAACGGCCTTTAGCGACTTCTTCAAACCATTTCACTTCGCCCGTAAGGAGGAATTTGTAACCGCCAGATTCAAATGAGATCAGCAGTTCGAGGATCGCACCGAGTATAAATGGATACTCAGACTCGACCTTAAGGCCACTCTTGGAAATATCTTTGGTCGTGCACTCGAGCAACACACTGTCGCTTTCACCACCACTGGATGCAGAGAGAATCTCAATAAAGATCTTCTCTTCTCGGCTCATCCTTTCGTCTCTACGATACTCTACCGCCATCTTCGTGTCCCTTTTAGCTCTCTGCACGAGCAACAATAGCTAACCAGTTTTCATATTGATTTTCAACTATTCGGGTTAGCTTTATCCCTGCATAATACGTTGGTGTCGGATCAACTTCCAAACACCATTTTACTTCTCCATAAAACTTAAACACGGCCTCCTCGTCGCCAATTGTGACTTCAATTGGAAGCTCTTTTCCGAGTGGTAAAGGTCTTCGCACCACAATCTTGAGACCGCTTTCGGATATATCCTGGGTGCTACAGGTATGTTGCACCAATTTTTCACTGCCATCTTGGCTGGGATAGCTGATCAAAATCCCATGACTGCCTTTTAATCTTTTCTGACTTCTTAGGTCATCGACTCCGATTTCCATTATTCAGCATACCTCACGATATGTACACCGCTGTCATTTCACTGTAAACACAGTATAGTTGAGCGCGCCAAAATTTGCTTAATGAGATTAACGCGCCTAACTTGAACGATTACGACTAAGAAATCCGGTTCTATATTTCCTTTTAAATCTCGAAAGCTAAAACCCTTAACTGGCCGCTTGCTTCTCTTGGATGTATGTTTCCACGAGCTCTTCTAATATATCTAAAGGAACAGCGCCGTTTTTGAGCATGACATCATGAAACTCAGCAATATCAAATTTGTCACCCAGTGATTCCTTTGCCTTCGCTCTCAGCTCCAAAATTTTCATCATACCGACTTTGTAAGCACAAGCCTGCCCTGGCATTACGATGTACCTTTCAATTTCCGCAATAACATCCGACTCGGCCATACCAGTGTTGGCAATCATATACTCGATAGCTTCTTCCCGTGACCAGCGTTTAGCATGGATTCCAGTATCTACGACGAGTCTCACGGCTCTGAAAAGCTCAGCTTGAAGACGTCCAATATTGTCATACGGGTCTTCCAAGAAGCCACTTTCAAACGCAACTCTTTCGGCATATAGTGCCCATCCTTCAATGTAAGCCGTAAAGGGCGCAAACCGTCTGAACAGCGGCATATCTTTCAGTTCTTGTGCAATCGCGATTTGGAAATGATGTCCTGGAATGGCCTCATGATAGGCAAGTGTACGCATGCTATATTTGGGTGTCGCTTTAATGTCGTAGAGGTTCGCGTAAAAAATCCCTGGCCGCGAACCATCAAGGGCAGGACCGTTATAGTAAGCCCCAGGACTGGTTTTTTCCTTGAATAGTGGTATCCGCTCAACTTTAACTTTCGCAGTCGGTCTAATGTTGAATGTATCTCCAAGGTTGGCATCGATTTCGTCGATAATTTTTTGATAGTCGGCAAGAATTTGCTCGCGCCCTTCCTCGGTATCAGGATAGTAGAACCGCTCCTGCTCTGAGAGTCTTTTGATACTTGGTTGAAAGCCATCAGCAACTTCAAACCCTTCTTGTGCGAGAATAGCTAATATTTCTTGTTGAATACGCTCTACTTCTTGTAAACCAACGTTGTGAATGTAGTCCGGTGTGTAGTCGGTGCTTGTAAAAAGCTTTAAGGCTAACCGATATGCCTCATCTCCTTTGGGTAACTTCCAAAACCCATCACGATCATCCGCTTTATCGGACAAGCCACTAAAATAACGCGTCATTTCTTCGTAGGCTGGATACACATCGTTTTGGATGGCAAGCTTAGCCTGACTGAGTACTTGGGACTTTTCTTCGGCAGTTAAATCTTCAAGCTTATCCATTTTCTCTTTTAACGACTCATACAAGATATTGTCTTCTATCGGGGTATTGACGAAATTAGTCATTTCTTCAACAACCCTGGCGATGACAAATTTCGGTGGAATAATCCCTTGCTCTGTTCTGTTTTTAATGCCTTCAAGCGACTGTGAGAACTTCAACGGCAGCTTGGTTAACCGAGCGACATAATCCTCTGCATCCCGCAAATCATTCACTTGATGCTGGGCTTCCATAAAGGTCGGAAAACCGTTCTGGATCCCGAATAATTGATTGACCGGATAATTGTGATTAACAAACGGTCGTGCTTCTTCAGCAAAAGAAAAAAGATACTCCGCTATCCGTTTCGACATTCTTTCCGATTCAGTTAAATCTTCATTGTTGTAGCGCTTGAGAACTTCATATTCCTCGGCGATATAATCAAACATCTTTTCCGTTGATTCAGGACTCGAATCGGCTAAGTCATCATTGTGACCGCGTATACCCATAGCATCTAGAAAACGCAATGAGGTCAGCGTTTCAGGATTGTCCAACACCATTTTCAGTGCAAAGCGGTTAAAGAAATTATTAATAAATACTGGCTTGCTGTACCATTCGTGGGCTGCAAATGAGCCACCTAAAAGCAATACACTCAGTAAGATAATCAGTATCCATTTAAAGATTTTTTTCACGGTTGGGTAACTCCTCGTTGTCGATATTTTTCTTATTGTTTAGCTTGAATGTTAGTTAAATCAACCTCGTCTTTGATATAACTTAGGTAGCAGACGATGGTAGAGATTGGGTAAAAAACGCCGCAGCTGATAACCAAGTTTTGGCTTCCCTGAAGCAATAATAATCTCCGATTGATTCGAAGACAGTTTGCGCAGCATTAGGGTGACAAATTCATCGACCGGCATACCGCTTGCAATTTCTTCATCTAACAGGCCGTATTGGCTGTTATTTGCGGTTAAGGCGTTAAAACTGATGTTAGTCCGCACGAACCCTGGACAGATATTCACTACACGAACGCCCGCACTCGCAATCTCAGCCCGCAAACAGTCCATAAACCCGATAAGTGCATGTTTTGCTCCGGCATATGCACTTCGCAGCGGAGAACCGATTTTCCCGGCTACGCTAGCAATATTAACGACTAACCCCGATCCGCGGGTTATCATGAGCGGAACCACCGCCTTGGTTAATGCAACTGGCGCAAAATAATCGACTTCCATTACCTGCCGATCAACCGCTAATTCTGTATCTAAGGCCAGCGAACGTTGGCTAATACCACCGTTGTTAATGAGAACATCGATTTGTCCAAACGCTTGTTGTGCCGAGGCCACTACCGAAGGAAAGCTCTCGATATTCATTAAATCAAACGAAATCACTTTATGATTGTCCGGGTGATGTGATGATTTCACCCACTCAATCAAGGCTGCTTCGTTTCTGGCCGAAAGAATCAACTTTGCTCCGATTTTATCGAGCTGGTTTGCCAATTCAGCACCAATGCCTGACGATGCACCAGTGATCCAAACCACTTGATTGCGTAAATCCAATTTGCTGCCCCATTATCGGTTGTTTGTTTTTTATTCTTTTGCTCAAGTATAAAACGCTCTATCGGAAGAGAATACCGAAAAACACCTCTACTTGTAACAAGAAATGACGATACCAAGTCGGAGCAAGACACAGTACAAGGTTTTTCTTCGATTTAGCGAGTCGATTATCCTCGGTACTATTCACATCAATATTGTCACAACAACAGCTAACCCACTGTTTTCATTAGATAAATAGCAATCTTAACGATGTGTGACTTTGTTCACAAATTGAACGATCGTGATTGAAATCTTCGGCGGTACCCCGTATCTTTGCTGAGTAGCGAACGAGGGCGCTATGCAATTTGGAGTATAAAACAATGAAATGGTACACACTTGAGAATGGCCGACTTTGTCTCGGCACTGACAAGAACCGGCTCGCAAACTTTCATATCGCAACCGACGTAACACTCGAAGCGAACTTATCTCTACCGCTACTCGAAGAACATGTTGAATTGATTGGCTCCTATCCAGAAGACTGGTATAGCGACGACACAATCGAAAACAAGATCAACAACACAGCGAAACACTTTTTCGGGCTTTCTCAAACAGCTTTCGCATAATTTTATTGCACTAATAACGTTTAACTACCACGACCTGCAGTCATTTGGGGACAACCATTAAGGTTTAGGAGACTTACATGTTCACTAACGAGCAATTAACTAATAATAAAAAAGAATCAAAGATTGCAGATGGCAAAAAGTCAGAAACGACCCACTTCAACGATATTGAATCGGCGATAAAAGCGATAGAAGAGCAAGCAACCCACTACCACAAGGCAGGCTTGACCCAGGTATCTCACTGGTTAGATTGAGGATTACTGAAAACGGTAACGCTTCGTCTTTGATATGAATCTCCATCAAAAAAGGCTTCCATAGGAAGCCTTTTTTTACTGCTCAGTCAATAGAACCTAAACGTGATTGCGTTAAGCAGAAGCAATCACTTCTGATAATTCACCATTTTGATGCATTTCTAACATGATGTCGCAGCCACCTATCAACTCACCGTTGACCCACAATTGCGGAAAGGTCGGCCAGTTAGCATATTTAGGTAACTCTGCACGAATGTCTGGATTTTGCAAAATATCAACATAAGCAAACTCTTTACCACACGCCATAACTGCCTGCGAAGCCTGTGCAGAAAATCCGCACATCGGCGCTTCGGGTGACCCCTTCATGTACAAGATAATTTTGTTTTCTTCAATTTGCTGCTTAATTTTATCAATCGTATCCATGGCTAGCCTCTGAAACTGGAAAATAAGGTTTATTGGGGCATTTTAAATGTTTTAAAATCCGCACGCTATCAAAAGCCGCTCTTTGAGATTAATTATTGAATTAAAAAAAGATTTGATAGCATTTCTCTATACATCTCATATTGTTACACACTACTGTCTGTTACCTGTCACAAAATCAGACTACAATAACGGCGAAATTCTAATAATCCTGACTGATAAGGAGTCATTCAATGTCTTTTGAACTACCCCCTCTGCCCTACGCCAAGGATGCATTGGCACCGACTATTTCTGAAGAGACAATCGATTTTCACTACGGTAAACACCACAATACCTACGTGGTTAACTTAAACAAGCTTGTCGAGGGCACTGACTTCGCCGGTTTAAGCCTTGAAGAAATCATCAAGAAATCTGACGGCGGCATCTTCAATAATGCTGCTCAAGTGTGGAACCACACTTTTTACTGGAATTGCCTAAGCCCGCAAGCGACAACTGCGAGTGACGACTTAGTTGGTGCTATCAACGCTGCATTTGGCTCAATGGACGAATTTAAAGCTAAATTCATCAACTCAGCGACCACTAATTTTGGCTCTGGTTGGACGTGGCTAGTCAAAAACTCAGCAGGCGAGCTTGAAATCGTCAATACGAGCAATGCCGGCTGTCCGCTGACTGAAGACTACACACCATTACTCACCATTGACGTTTGGGAACACGCTTACTACGTTGACTATCGTAATGCTCGACCAAGCTACTTAGACGCTATCTGGAACATCATCAATTGGGATTTCGTTTCAAATAACTTTGCCGCTTAAAGTTTTGCCCAATTGAGCCACTGTGGTTTACCATTACCAGTCAATCGCTGAGGTAAACCATAGTGACGTTCCGCTTTCTTCATCCAGCATTCGCTTACAGATAGACAAGACATTCCCCGTATTAATTGTTCGCATTAGTCACTAAGCTGTTAATCAACAAAACAATTAAGACAGGAAGTCTCAATGAAAACCATCATCAAATTTAACTTTTTACTCGTTGCGTTAATTGTGAGTTTAACGTCTGAGTCAGTGTTCGCTAAAATTGAAAGGATTTATATCTATACCGACTCCGAAGGCCTCACTGTGTTCTCTGATAGACAACCTCAAAAAGATGACTATGTCGAGCAAATGATACAACCGCTTAAAACCGTTACCTGGATTCGTTCTGATATTACGATTAATCAAATTACCCAAAAACAACGAAAGAAAGCGACTAAACCCGCTCCTAAAAGCGCAAAGTCAATCTGTACAAAAATCAAACAAGACCTGCAAAAAACTGAAAATGCCTTATCAAAAAGACAAAAACCAGAAGAGTTCGATCTATTAAAAACCAAACTCGCCGATTTGAGGTGGCGATATCGAAAAAAATGTGCCTAACTTGGATTTTGCCTTATCCATTATTCCGCTATACTCGATTTTTTAATTATCGCAGTGTGACTTGTAGTTGTTTTCTGAATCATTAAAAAAATGGCATTCGCAATTAAGTCGGAATCAAGTGCGCGGGTTAATATTAGCCTGTGTGTCACCGAGCAAGATCGAATCTATTCGTCACACCCTTTTATCCAATGAACAGTCTCTAATCGATACCAGGGAGCTTCCACAACAGTTTTCAAAAACACAATTCCAAAAGTTACTGGGCCAAGAAACGCAAGGGATAATATTTGATGCGCGTGATTCGTTCGATAGTAATTTGTTTACTGGATTAAATGGTTCATTAGTCGGCGGTGGAATAATGATCATCGACCTACCACCAATAACAATGCACTTTTTAAAAAGCCTTCTACCCGCTCAATTACACTCTTCCACCGAAATGAATTTGGAAAAAAATTCAGCGGCTCTTATTCAATCTCTGCCAATTGAAGCGCTTTTAAAACGATTCTTAAAATTTGCGACTACGCGCAAATCAGCCGCAATAATAGTTGATGACAAGACCTATTTTTTTCCACCGTTAAGCCAACAAACTCCTTCTGTTGATCTTGCCATCAAAGAGCAGCAAGCAATAGTTGGACAAATGTGTCGTGTTGCGATGGGTCATGCTAAGCGCCCTCTCGTGTTGACTGCGCCAAGAGGTCGAGGAAAATCATCGGCGCTTGGATTAGCCGCCACTAGACTGATTGCAGAGCCAAATAAAACGATTCTCATTACAGCGCCAAGTTTGTCGAATTTAAATAGCTTCTACCAACATTTAAAAATGCCGGCTAATACCCATGTAAGCCACACGACCAAAAATAACGTCGTCTGTTCCAATGGTAGCTCCGTCGTTTTTATGCCCGTTGACCAAATTATTCAACAACCCCCTCAAGCGAACTTGTTAATTGTTGATGAAGCGGCAGCGATACCCGTTCAACAATTGGATTTACTCGCCAGACAGTATAATCGAATTATTTTTTCGACCACTTCTGAGGGTTATGAGGGCAATGGAAAAGGCTTTGAAGTCAGATTTAAAGAAAAGCTACTCAAAATCATGCCCCAAACTCGATTTGCCGCGTTAAACCTTCCCATCCGTTGGTCCAGCGAAGATCAACTCGAAAAAATAATCTATTCAACATTTTTACTGGCTTATCCTGTTAAGGCTTGTCGTTTTAATGCAAGCTATTCGCAAACTCACATCAAAGAACTTACTAAAAAACTTTTAAATGAAGATGACTACACTTTAGCTCAAGTATTTTCATTGTTGGTCAACGCACATTACCAAACTAGACCCAATGATCTTGAGCGATTATTATCCGATCCTCGGTTAGCGGTTTATGGTCTTTGCTCCTCTGATAATGGCGCAGACCAGAAAACAGCGAATAACGATTCTAACAGCAGTCATATTATTGGCGTTTGTCTCGTCAGAACGGAAGGTGAACTTAGTGATGAGTCGATCGATAAACTCTACCAAGGTAAACGCGAGAGTAAGGGAGAGCTCCTACCGCAATCTATCGTTTTGAACTATGGTGTTACTTCCTTGGCAAGGCGAAAAATTGCTCGGGTTATGCGGATAGCGATTATCCCTGAAATGCAAAACCAAGGGTTCGGTAGCCTCTTTTTAGAAAAATTGGAAACTTGTTTATCGGCTGATCAATTTGAACTTATCGGCGCTAGTTTTGCTGTCGATGATAAGGTCCTCGGTTTTTGGATAAAAAATCACTATGCGCTATTTAGGTTTGGAAATGCTAAAGAGTCGTCATCGGGAAGTTTTACCAGTGAAGTATTGAAGCCTTTGCAAACAGGCCGAGAAACAAAATTGGTAACTGATTTTGAGTCGCTACAGTCAAAATTTGTAGATTCTTTCTTGTTTAAGGTTTCGCGTCAATTAAAATCACTTGAAACAAAAGTGGTTTACTTAACACTAAAAACCATTGCGTTATCCCTCGGAAAGAATAAAGCCATAAGTGAATCATTTGATTTATCAGAGATTAAACGATTCATTAATAAACAGTCACACCTATCTAATGTCGACTTTCAGATTGCTCGATGGTATTTGTCTTGGCTTATAGAAAATCATCAGTTAACCTTTAAAAAGGATAGAGATGGCTTAATTATCGAACTCATATTCAAGGGACTTGATTGGCATGATATTCGATTAAGTCAATCTTTGACCGGTAAAAAACAAATCATCTCTACAATCAGAGACGAACTAAAAATAATGCTCACAAAATTAAATGAATAGGTTTTATATCAATGGCACTAAGAGTTGAGATCATTACCGTGACCCCTTTCCAACAAAACTGTTCACTTATCTGGTGTGACAAAACACAGATTGGCGCAGTCGTTGATCCGGGCGGCGATATCGATAAGATTATCCAAGCAATCGACCACTTTAAAGTGCAAGTTAGTAAAATTTTGCTCACTCATGGTCATCTCGATCATGCAGGTGGTGCACATGATTTAGCAGAGGCTCTGAAGGTAAAAATAATCGGACCTCATAAAGAGGATTTATTTTGGCTAGAGGGTATCGAGAAACAAGGACAGAGTTATGGATTTAGTGGCGCTAAAGTTTGCTATCCGGACGAATGGTTGGAGGGTGGTGAAGAAGTCAGTGTCGGCGATGAAAAACTAACTGTTCTATTTTGCCCCGGTCATACACCTGGACACGTTGTTTTTTATCACGCGGCCTCAAAACTTGCATTTGTCGGCGACGTGCTTTTTAAGGGATCAATCGGAAGGACCGATTTTCCTAGAGGAGATTTTGATACCCTTATCAACTCGATCACCACTCAACTTTGGCCACTCGGTAAAGAAACTCGGTTTGTTTCTGGTCATGGTGGAATTTCAGACTTTGCAAGCGAGCGCTTGTCTAATCCCTACGTTAGTGACGCTAAGCTTGGTATTAGCTCATAAAAAATGGCGCTAACGCGCCATTTTTTATTCGACAAACTTCAGTCAATCGAGACCAGTTTTACAATAAAATCCCTTTCTGATATATAAATCCTAGTCTTATTGTTAAACACCATTAAGCGGTATTAACCTTAAAAGGTATAAACCACTGTAAAAGCAGTTGTAGTCTCCGTTTCTTCGTTGCCTACAGGCACATCGGTTTGATCTTTTATTGAGTAAGAAAGCTTGAGTGCTAAATTTTCCATCACGTTCGCAGATAAGCCTGAATAAGACTTAGTAATGGTGTTATCTTCACCGATTTCTGTTGATAGTTTCTGTTCAAATTGTGAATGCTCACTGATTTTCCAAACGTATTTACCGGCAATACGAGTAATCGTTTCACTATTTGAATCCGATGGTAAAAGATCTGTTGCTTCGGTTTTACTTGTACGAGAACCGAAACCCAGCTCTCCATCCAAAGAATGTTCATCATCTTTGATAAAACTATAACCCATACCAGCAGCGAAAGACGCTTGGTACTCAAAACCTGAATCTTTGGTGTCATCATAGTCTAAGATACCAAATGCATACCCTTTTTTACTAAATTTATAATCAGATTTTGCTTGTGCGGTTAACCGCTCTGCCTTAGTTTCGACCACCGTTCCTGAGATATTTTCTTCAGTTGAACTCTCAACAATCGCGATATTTCCCTCATGGCGCCACTTTTCGACCTCGTAAGACACAGCGAATCGTGCATTTAATGAGTTACTGTCTTGGTTACCAGTGATCGCGACATAACCAAATTCAACTGATGCTTCCCACTTACCTTTGCAACCTTCTTCAGTTTTTTCACAATCGACTTGAGTACTGTCAGATTCTGCAGGAGAATACATAAAATAGTCATCAGCCAGTACAGGATGACTCGCAAATAATGCTAATGAAATTGGTACTAAAGGACGTAAAGATATTGGCATATGACAGTTCCTTTTTTGTCTTAAAACAGTTCTTTGTAGTAGATAAACTTCATACTACAGCTCTACAGCGCGCATGATACCAGTAATCTTGACTGAGCAAAACATCTCTTTACCCAATTGCTATGGCTTTCTTATAGCTGCCAGGCATATGAAAACTTCATAAAAAGCGTTTTACTGTCTCTCAGAAGATCGTTACTGGCTATCTGAGTTCGATAACGATCCGAATAACCAAGGTAAAACAAGGTAAAAGGATTAACTTTATAAGAATATATCAATTGAGAAGCAAGACGCTCACGATTGGCAGAAGACTTTAAATCCTGGTGTTGCAGCGTTAGACGCACAAAACTATTTTCGTTAATTTGGTAGGCCACCTTTAAATTCGTAATATCTACGGTATACAGCTCAGTCCCGAGACTCTCTAAAGTTTGCGTAATGAACTCTAACTCTGAGTTAACCGCAGCCGATATTTGATAATCGGCACTGACAATAACGGTATCTTCTTCAGCAGGATTAGCATTCGAATAATCTACCGTGTCTCCCCAAATACGCTCAAAAAGCAGATCTAAGCCTGCGACCGGTTGGAACTCAAGCCATGCGTCATAGCGCCGCAAATCAAACGAGGTCTGAGCCTGATTCAAAAGACTTTCATCAATGTATGTCAGATCATTTTGCACTATTTGAAAACCAAACAGTGATTGATAAATTGCACTCGTTTCAATAATTAGCTCATTAAAATCTTCGATTGGTGTCCCATCAATTTCTTCTGATTGAATAACTCCACCGGTAATTCTAAACTTTTTCCACCAGCTACTTTCGTCCTCAGGATAAAAAAAGCGATTAACTTTCAGGCCGTTTCTCGTCCAGTTACCGAAGCTGATAAAACCAGCATCCGCTCGAAAATCTTCGTCAAAGTAATGATGAGTAATATCCCAAGACCAGTCTCTTTGCTGATGAGTGTAGTTAACTGAATAGGCGTTTCCAGAGATACTTGCTGCTTGTGAAGGCATTAAAGCGAGAACCTCTTGCGGATAATCGGTTTCAGAATTCATTACTTGAAAACGAATAAAATCGCTGTCAGAAAACCAGTATTTTCCATCAATGCCTAACATCCAACTATGAAAACCATCCGCCTCTCTGTTGGTAAAGGTTGTTCCTAAATTTCCTCTATCGCCAATATCATAGGAATATCGAAATATCTGACTCGAACTTTGATAGTTTTCTAACCTGACTAAATCAGCACCATACTCGTAAGGGATGAGAAGATTGGTATGTTTGTCTTCAAGTGCCATAAAGGCATAACTGTGACGATCGGATTTTCCAGTCAGCTTCACACCATATTCAGGTTCTTCAAAAATTCGAGTGTATACTAATCGACTCCAACTCCTAAAAAAATCGGCACCATCCTGGAAAAATGGCCGCTTTTCAGTTAAAAACAACGCCGACAAATTATTAACATCCAATTGCAGCGCATCGGCTTCAACCTGGGAGAAGTCGGGGTTAATTGTCGCATTAAGATAAGCTTCCTGACTAATGCCCCACCGGAAGTCTAAGCTTGCCTTATCCTCTGTGGCTACCTCGGTCCAAACTGGCACCGCGGCTTGAACGTCGCGAGCTTCACTTTCTACTAATGTGAGCGAAGGTATTAATGTGATATTAGTAGGCGCTTGCGCATTCTCGAAGCCAACAATTTTGTCGTATTGACAAATTTCACACGAAATATTTCGATCTCTTGGCGCGTTAGAAAACTCATGAATGACATTTCTCGGCCAAATTCTTGAAAAAGAAATCCCCCAACGCTTGAGAGTGTCTGATTCCTCAAACCGCAACGCCTTAAACGGAATTTGGATTTCAATGACGTAACCTGAATCAGTTACTCGGCCCGCGCTATACCAAATTGCATCCCAACTATCATCGGAATTGCCTGATTTTTCATCGATAATACTATCGGCTTGGATACCGAGAGGATTAATCGCAAACTCGAAGGCCCTTCTCGAATCATTAAATGTATCCAATTTAATGATAATGTGATCTGACGCTTGAATTGAGTCTCTATCTGACAAATAGGCTCTGATTTGATCGGCTCGGGTATCGTAAGCTTCGATTCCAATATAGAGGTTTTGGCCATCTTCGAACAAATAAGCAACAGTTTTTTGCGGCGCAACAATATTTTCTGCTGGTTCAACTTCAAACTTCAAATCAAACTGCCTTGCGCTTTTCCAGACACTATCGGTTAATTCGCCATCTAGGGACAGTTCGGCAGTTAACTTCGGAATTTTTACTTCGGTGATCTCAGACTTGTCTTCGGCAGCCTCAATAACGTGTGGTCGACATAGCAATAGACAAACCATAAAACAGCTAAAAAACCGGACAAATCGTTTTCCGCAAATAATATTAGATGGCTCGCTTTCGCCAGTTCGATTACCAGTAGCTAGTGTCATCTTTTAGTTATTGTTCTCTGAAGAGTCTCATCAAGACAGACGCAGGAAAGTTAGCTCAAGTTAGCAAATCCCTAAAAATAATCAACCCATTATTGAGCGAATAATTATTAATTGCTAACTAGTTACGCGTTAACCTCATATGGAGATTTAAAGTTCAAAATCGCCCATTTGAAACGGGAAGTTAATTTTATGATTTCAACACCGATTGTTTGATTAATTAAACCAGCAAAACTGAGAGACTCAATCAAAATCATCCTTGCATCATTAAAAACTCAGTTATTTTATTCATATCTAAATCAAACTCATCCGCTCTAACCCCCTGAGCGATTTGTTGGTTTTTATCTTCAGCCAAATCAATATCTTTCGCTTCAATGAATGTATTTTGCTGTAAACTAAAAAATGCTCTTACAAGCGGCTTGACGGGATTTTCTTGATTGACCTTTTCAACTATTGCTAATTTATTTGACGTCAACCTGACCAAAGAACCAACCGGGTAAACACCCATGCATTTTATAAACTGGTCGACTAACTCAGCATCCAGCTCACCGCGAGTCGCGATTTCCCTTAACACTTTGAATGCTCTTATCTGTGGGATTCCTTTTTTATAGACCCGTTCGGCGCTTAGCGCATCGTAAATGTCACAAATTGCAATCATTCTCGAGTACTTTGATAACTGCTCAGCTCGTTTTCCCTTTGGATAGCCATTACCATTGAGTTTCTCATGATGATTTGCCACCACCTCTCGGCTCAGTTCGCTCAGTCCCTGTGTCTCATTGACAATGTTTGCGGAATGAACCACATGGGATTTAATAATTTCAAACTCGGCTTCCGTTAATTTTCCAGGTTTATTCAAGATCGGCATGGGGACATTAATCTTACCCACATCATGCAGAAAGGCCCCCACCGCTAAATCACTTATCGTCTGCACGTCAAACCCGAGATACTTTGCAAAAATCGTCATGATGACCGAAACAGAAATCGAATGTTCTAATAGGTACTCATCCTTGTGACGAATATTGATCACGCAACTTAACGCATCGGAGTTCTCAAAGATACTTTCTATTGTTTTGTCGGTCATCTCAACGACACTAGCCGCATCGATTGGCCTTCCCTGCTTTATATCATCAAGCACTTTCGCTTGTACGGATTTGGCTTCACTGAATAGTTCTTTGGCCTGAAAAAAATTCTCTACGAGTACCTCACGTTGGAACGCCGTCTGATTAGATTTAGCCGATTTATTCTGTTGTTGCGAAACGTTAGATTCTGGATGAGTTTCCGGTTGATTGTCTGCGAGAGATTCTTCTTTCGCTTGTTTCTCACGGTTATTTTTTTCTTCGGAAAACTGACGAGAAGTGTCAATGGCGACCCGCTTAACGCCTTGATGAATCAGCTCTTCAATTGCATGAAAGTCGCGCACAAAACCCGCACTTTTGAGTTTGTAATTTCCCTTTTGTTTGATGATTTTAACAACAAACGAACCGACGACTAACTGGGAGATATCTTTTTCAACTATCATTGTTTCAATTCAGAAACCCTAAAATTTTTCGGATACCTGAATTTGAGCTATCTTCACTGTAAGACCAACTTAAATACTCGAATGCGCTGCAAAATGGGTACAGCGCACAACTGCTAAGGCTTTACATAAACGACTGCTAGTTTTTTCAAATCAGGTGAAATAGCCAATCTGGAGATTTGGCTTAATCCTAATTTAGACAAGTTTTCTATATTTTTCCAACTGGGTTGGTGGATAGATGAATAAAACAGTTGTCCATCTTTGCTCGAAATGATGGTACTTTCATCGTACCAAACATAATCTTGAGTGTCTTCCGGCAATAACAAGTACTCAGTCATGCTTTTATCATCGAAATCATAGACTTTGAGCATCTGCCTATTGTTTTTAGCTACCGTATAACTAATGGCATTTTTACCCGGTACTTTATGCATGCTTCGACCAATGTCTTTATCGATGATAGTTGAAGATTGCGAACCAAAATGACTGATATGTAACTCGTGAGGCTCACCCAGAACAAACATCGCTATATTTTGTTCACTCCAGGCGTGATAGCCTACGGGCTTGATGGCTCCGAATACCATTGAAAACTCGCCAGTTTTATCCAACTTCCATAATCGTTGGGTTCCATCTGCTTCAACTCTTACGGTGGACAAGCTTGTTTGTTCAAAAGGGATAACTGTCGGAGAATATTCACTTAATTCGGTTTTAGCATAAACTGAAGTCTTTCCGGATTTTGCATCCCACTTCCAAATGTCAGCGTTAGTTCCTTGAATATGGGTAAAAAAAAGATCTTTTCCATTGGCTGCAAAAAACGGCTGGTTATCATAGTGCGGACTGGAAGCAACTTGCTGAAAACTATCAACCGAAAAACCTTGCTCATTTTTGCTCAGCTCAAAAAGGACGATGTCATGGTTCGGTTGCTCGGCAGCAGTCAGCGATAAGGAGAAAAACAAAGCGTAAATGAAAGTAGATAGGTCTCGTGCGGATTGGCAATAAGGGCGTTTTTTAAGATTCAAACTAATTTCCTTTGTACATGATAGATATTAATCCAGTCACCGGCCTTTTTACTGCCGATACCTTTGGTTAAGCGACTCTTGCGAGGATAGAATACAAACTCGCTCGACTCTTGCTCGGCATAATGCTTTACTTTTTCGGAAACAATTATTTCGCCACCATCAGCCATCGATTCCAATCTTGCTGCCATACTAACTGCACTACCCTCTAAATCAGATTGATCAGTAACCTCATTGTGAACGACCGATACCTGACCTAAATCAATACCAATTCTCAACTCAAATTCAGCAGCCATTAGCACTTCTCTTATCATGCAAGCGCATTCGACGGCGGTTCTTGCGCTCCTGAAAGTTGCTCGTAAAGAATCACCTTCCATATTGGGGTAGCTTGCTTTCCATCGTTCTAACACTGGCTTTAAGAGACCACGGAACAAAGAAAGTTTCTCTGAAACTACCCCCTCATTCCACTGGGTAAAACCTTTCAAGTCGATAAACAAGACACAAAAATTCCTGACCTGATCCATTTCATGTTCGGCAGCAAGCTCGAGAAGTCGAGGCCAAAACTGATCCTTAATACCAGCAATGGCTTCCTTAAACCTTTTTTGTAAGTGACGATCCGAACGCAGCGCAAGTTGCGCATTTTGGATACGATTCGCTTCTTCTTTTAATGAGTTTTCAAGATCATCTAACGCATAGCTACCGGCTTCATCAACAACGAGCTGCACCAGCGCTCCGCCCGCAATATCTTTAACACTCTTTAATCTTAAAGCAACTCCCCAGTGACAGGCTTGCAGATGGTCAATTAGAATCGGTAAAGTTGTAATTTCATTGGCTGTCAAACGGAAGTCGTACTTTAGCTCAATAACCAGTGACTCCGCATAAATTCGCTCAAATTCATGCGGTTTATATTCGGTCTTAACAGTCGAGTCTCGGTCCCAAAAGGCGAGATCACATTTGATACCTCGAATATCCCAACCTATTGTTTCAGCATTGAATAAACTCGCATTACTGATATCTGATTTGGCGAGATAGGTGCCCGTTAAATCAGTGTCTCTTAAATCACAACCTCGTAAGATAGCCTGTTCTAAATTGAGACGAGACAAATTCATGCCCGATAAATCGACACCACTTAAATTAGCCGATTTAAATTGAGCGCCTGTGAGAGTTGCACCTTGAATCAAAGATTCTGATAAATTCGCACCGTTAAAAATGGTGTCTTCTAAGTTTGCCCCGCGCAAGTCGACCCTTTTCAAGCTGGCTCGAGATAAATTTTTTCCAGATAAATTTTGTTTCCTAAGATCGCACAAATCGAGCGTTATGCCAATCAAATTAAAACTCTGTAAATCTAAATCTTTCAAGTCGCAGTTAATGACAGAGGTATCATTGAGCACTGCAGTCAAAAGGTTGACTCGATCGAAGTTACACTTTTTAAACTCGGCGTGAGACAGGTTAGCCGCTATCATTTTTGCATCAGCAAAATCACATGCATGAAAACTCGAGTGACCAAAATTGGTCGATATAAGATTGGCTGATTTAAAATAGCAACAATCAAAGTAACAACCAATAAAGTGAACATTAGAAAAGTCTAATTGCGAGAAATCAAGATCACGAAACTCCATCGATTCGATGATGATTTCATTGTTTCCGTGGGAATCTTTCCAGCGTTGCCAATTTTCTGGTTTGATAAAAAAATTAGGATCGCTTAACACTTCATTCATAAGTATTTCCATGAGAATAGGTCGCCCTTACTGGGTTGACCCATTATTACTCTAGCTACTTTGTTTTTTATAATCTTAGTTGTTAACTGGTCTAACCGTTGGCAGCCTAATTGATGCCGCTGACACGGTTTAACACTTGTTTAATATTTATCATTTAAACCAAACAAATTAGGGTTTGATTCAGCGTTATTCTCAGTTTGGCTAGCTTGCTACAGCACTTGTGTCGACCTTGCTATAGTGATTTCGGCCGCTGAAGCAACCCCCTATTCTATCCCGCAAGGCCAAGCCAGTCAAAATAGAGGTGAATATTCAACACAATTCGATGACAGGAATTAAACACCTGGCGGTCTTCCTTTTAAATAATATCCTAGCTATTATTCGCACCAATATTGAATAGGAGATTACAACTATGTCCCATGAATTTGAGAAATTCAGAGAAAAGCGCCTCAAAGGCAACGCCAAGCTGCTTGAGACCGACAACTTACTGACCAAGCGTTTCGTCTCTCTCGATAAACAAGCCTATAAAGACGGTGCGCTTCCTGCAGATACCAAAGAGCTTCTTGGATTAGTCGCTTCGATGGTACTACGCTGCAATGACTGTATTGACTATCACTTAGAGACCAGCGTCAAGATGGGTTTCAATAAAGAACAGATCGACGAAGCAATTGGTATTGCGATGTTAGTTGGCGGATCGATTGTTATCCCTCATGCGAGACATGCGGCAGAAAGTTTAGAATTCCTATTTGAAGAGGCAAAATCATCGCTTTAAATCCGCTGGGTTGGCATTGATCGAGACTATTTATTTAAAAATGGTCTCCCTCAACTCAGCAATTTGATCTCGATACTGAGCGGCTTTTTCAAACTCTAGATTCTTAGCGGCTTCTAGCATGAGCTTTTCTAATTTTGCAATTGACTCGCCCGCATGAGAAGCCGTATCGACGAGATATTCTTTGGTTTCTTCGGCAACTCTTTTACGCTTAGCTTTAGTTTGCTTGCTATCGGTGGTGCCAGTTTGCATGACATCAGCGATTTCTTTCACTACACCTTTCGGTTTAATACCATGCTCGACATTAAAAGCATGTTGAATCTCACGTCGCCTGTTAGTCTCGCCAATCGCACGCTCCATTGAACCCGTCATCCTGTCGGCATATAAAATCGCTTTCCCCCGCAAGTTCCTAGCTGCTCGACCGATAGTTTGAATGAGTGACCTTTCCGACCTTAAAAAGCCCTCCTTGTCCGCATCTAGTATCGCAACGAGTGAGACTTCAGGCATATCGAGCCCCTCTCTCAACAAATTAATTCCGACTAAAACGTCAAATGCCCCTTTGCGGAGATCTTGAATAATTTCCATACGTTCCACGGTGTCGATATCAGAATGCAAATACCGCACCCTGGCTCCGTGTTCATTTAAATATTCAGTAAGATCTTCAGCCATTCGCTTTGTCAGGGTTGTAACCAAAACTCGTTCATCAATTTTCGCTCGTTGAGTGACTTCCGATAACAGATCGTCAACTTGAGTAGCGACTGGCCGAACTTCGACTTCAGGATCAAGTAACCCAGTCGGTCTAACCACTTGCTCGACAATTTCACCAGAGTGCTCTTTTTCATAGTCTGCAGGCGTCGCTGACACGAAAATCGTTTGCGGCGCTAAGCGCTCGAATTCATCAAATTTTAGTGGCCGGTTATCTAAAGCAGAAGGCAAACGAAAACCATACTCCACTAACGTTTCTTTCCGTGAGCGATCGCCTTTGTACATCGCGCCAATTTGAGAAACCATAACGTGCGACTCATCAATGACCAGCAGCGCATCGCTTGGTAAATAATCGAATAACGTCGGTGGATGCTCACCCGGTTTACGACCAGATAAAAATCGCGAATAGTTTTCAATTCCTGAACAATACCCAAGCTCTCGCATCATCTCTAAATCAAACTTAACTCGTTGATCAAGTCGCTGGTATTCAACGAGTTTATTCGCTTTTTGCAGTTGTTCGAGACGTTCAGCAAACTCTATTTTGATTTCCTCAATGGCATCCAAAAGCGTTTGACGAGCAGTTACATAATGACTTTTTGGATAAATGGTTACTCGCGAAAGTTTTTTTAGAACCTCTCCGGTTAAAGGGTCGAAGCTCGCTAAACTATCCACTTCATCGTCAAAGAGTTCGATTCGTATTGCATGACGCTCAGATTCTGCAGGAAATATATCGATGACATCGCCGCGGACTCGGTAAGTCGCTCGTTGCAATTCAGTATCATTTCGGGTGAATTGCAGTTCCGCGAGTTTGCTTAAAATTTGCCTTTGATTTGTCTCATCACCTGGTTTTAGGTGCATCACCATACTATGGAATTGTTTGGGATCGCCGAGACCATATATTGCTGACACTGATGCAACAATTATACTGTCGCGCCTTTCTAGTAGGGCCCTCGTTGCAGAAAGACGCATTTGCTCGATGTGATCATTAATTGAAGCATCTTTTTCAATAAATGTATCACTACTCGGTACATAAGCTTCTGGTTGATAATAGTCGTAATAGGAAACGAAATACTCAACAGCGTTATTGGGGAAAAAAGCTTTCATTTCACCATATAACTGCGCAGCCAGGGTCTTATTAGGCGCCAAAATAATCGTTGGCCTTTGAATTTGTTGAATAACATTAGCAACAGTAAAAGTTTTACCTGAGCCAGTAACCCCTAAAAGAGTTTGATGACTTAAACCATCTTCAAGACCTTCAATCAATTTAGCAATCGCGTTAGGTTGATCACCCGCAGGTTTAAATTTTGATTGAATATCAAACATGTCGCTCATAAAAAGCTAACCCGTTAACCAGTGGAGGGACAATATCTTATTTTATGCTGAGGATGAACGCCAGAGTTTACCGCAAATGAATGAAGCGATCGTCTCGTTAAGTTAGTCAAATTATTACACTTACCGGCACCTACGACCCTCGCTAAACCTTGATAAGATGACATTGCTACTTTTTGAGGTTTGATTTTGCAACGGGCGCAGATCGATTCAATACGATAGATAATCGGTTTAACGGCTAAAAAAGCACCATATTTGTCATGATTCGCGCATTATTTAAACGAATTTTGACTCCAAATTAAAAGATTTCAATTTTTTTAAAATTCACAGTTGACCGGCTATGAATTCTTCTTTATTATTGCGCTCGCTCTCAAGGAGAGCACTGTTCCCCCTTAGCTCAGTTGGTTAGAGCGACGGACTGTTAATCCGCAGGTCCCCCGTTCGAGTCGGGGAGGGGGAGCCAAATTAAGAAAGGCCGCTGATAGCGGCCTTTTTTGTTTTTACTGTTTTCGCGTTGACGGAGCAAAATGACGACTCTATCAGTAATTCCTATTCCTACTTAAACCGCCTCACCCTGCAAACGAGCTTTATTTCAAGTAAACAGGGCTTGATTACCACGATTAAAATCGATAGCTTAGATGGATCCCGAAACTATCAGCAGTAACGATTTCTTCACAATTTGATATACACGGTAAGGTTTGATCAACAACTGCGTTACCGCCAACGGCATAGTAGGTAGAGACGCTCTCAAAATCATAAGTCATTTGAGTCAACTTAACCCCCATCGACAAGTTTTTATTGATTAAGTAATCATATCGAAGAACGATTCCTTCTGCGTCATCAAAGGTATAAGTGGAAACGTGGCGAAATTGATTAACCGCAGACTCCTTAAACCGACCTTTCGGGGAAAGGTGTAATTCAGCGCCCAGTCCTACTCTGTGTCGACCCATGTTGTAGAAAGGTATCAACTCAACCGTCGTTCTCGAGTAGGAAAAACTACCCTCTCCCCCGCTACCGTCAAGTAGATCACCATAAACCTCATCGAACTGAGTTCCCAATGAGGTCATTAGTGTAAAGTCTCCGGACAATGGTATTTCAGCACCAAACGCTAGTTTATATAGCCCACCGGCTTCGACCGAATCGCTAAACACAGGATCAAGATTTGATGGAAGGCCTTGCCAGGCTCCCACAACCGATAAATCAATGCCTTGGACATATCCGTTAGTTTGGCGCACAAATAGTGGTAGCGGTGCCGTGGAATCGCCACCACCCTGGGCACCAACCTCGAAAAAGAAGCGCAATTTCTGCTTGAACCCTAATTTAAAACGCTCAGCGGCATCTTGCTTCTCTTCTTCTTGAGATGAAGCGACGGGAGATAAAAGCAAGCTGGCCAATACTAATGTAGAAATTAATTTAATTTTCACGCTTATCCTTTTGCTTTTGTTAGTAAATTTATTCTATTCTATTGCCAAATGACTTGTTTGTCATATCAATTTTGTGCGCAGAATCGTTACCTAGCTCTCAGAACGGGTATTTGATATGACATTAACCGCAGCGAATACGCGCTTATGCCTATGTTTAACACGAAGAAAGTCGCTAATTTTTATCGCGAATTTCGGCTTACTATATGGTTACTTTTACCAAGCTTAGTCATCCAAATATTTGCAGGTGACTGGCATGAGTGGCTCAGATACCAGCAGCTAGAGGTTACTCAAGGCCAGTGGTGGAGACTGATAACGGCAAATTTTTGTCATAGCAACTGGTATCACTTTGGCTTAAATATGCTCGGATTAGTAATGATTGATTACTTTTATCAGCCAGTGATTAACCACCGGTGGCGTTTTTGGCTCATGTGGTTTTGCTTACTCCTCAACGTAATCCTGCTTCACTGGTTAGTTGATCTCAGCTGGTATGTTGGTATGTCTGGCGCATTACACGGTTACTTGATAGGTGGCGCACTAATTACCTATTTTCAATACAAAATCATCAATTCGTTAATTATCGTGATAGTTACCGGGAAGTTGTTTTTGGAAATGGTTTGGGATATTAACTTTACTGCAAGTGAGTTGATTGAAGCGAATGTGGTCGAAGAGTCACACTTGTTTGGCGCGTTAAGTGCCGTGTTCTTTTATGGTTTATTTCGGGGTTATCAGTATTTTTCTGGACATCCAATCTCGTATTCGCCAGATTCCCCCCCTGCAAATCCAAACGCCTATCACTCAGATATCGAAGAAAAACCAGGGCCGCATTCGTAAGCTCATTCAGCGTCGAAGACTAATCAACAAGAGTGCTGCAACCGTTAAAGCAAATTGAAACTAACCCAACCAAAAAAAAGGGCCTGACGAGCCCTTTCATTTAGCGATTAAGAAAATGACTTAAATTGCCATGCGACCATGGTTTTTCGCAATCGTATTAACACCAATGCCTTTGACATTGGCTAGCTCTTCAATTGATTTAAATTTGCCGTTAGCTTTTCGATATTCAACAATCGCATTCGCTTTTTTGATTCCCACACCGGTAAGGGCTTCAGCCAGTTCTTTTGCACCCGCTGTGTTCAAATTTACTTTCAAATGCTTAGCGATCATCGATGACTTTTGGATCGGCTTGGAACTCGCAGATTTTGCTATAGTTGATTGGCTAAAGCCGACCAATCCAAGTATTAAAGTCACCACCAGAATCATGTTCTTCATTTGTCTCTCCTTGAGTAAATTTCCCTGAGTGATTCGAGTGGGTGCACTTTAACCCAAACGCATGATAGAAACTAGTCGATTGCAATACTTTCAGAAATATCGCACAAAGTTTTGAGCGGATTGGCGGCTTGAGTAATCGGACGACCGATAACTAAGTAAGAAGCCCCAGCTTCTAGTGCTCTTTTTGGCGTCATAACCCTTGATTGATCGCCCACATCAGCGCCAATGGGTCTGATTCCCGGTGTGACCAGCAGAAACTTGTCATCTATGCCTGATAACTTTGTCGCTTCTTGTGCCGAACAAACGACACCATCTAAACCGGCTGAATGAGCGAGCTTCGCTAACGCATAAACTTGCGAGTCAATGTCACGTTGAAAGCCTAGCTTGGAGAATTGTGCTTCGTCCATACTGGTTAGTACCGTTACCCCAATGAGTAAAGGCCGGTTTTCACCATATGGTTGCAAAGCCTCTCGCGCAGCTTGCATCATTTTATCGCCACCCGACGCATGGACATTAACCATCCATACGCCAAGCTCTGCGGCGGCGGCAACGGCTTTTGCGACGGTTGTCGGGATATCATGAAACTTTAGGTCTAAAAAGACTTTAAAACCTTTCTCGACGAGATATTTGACCCACTCAGGGCCAAACAATGTGAACATTTCCTTGCCTACTTTTAATTTGCACAGCTCAGGATCAAGTTGCTCGACGAGCGCTTTTGCATCTTGAAGATCATTAAAATCTAACGCGACGATGATTTTACTGTCACTTTTTGGTTGCAAACTGGCCAAGAGTTTACTCTCCTTCTATACCTTGAATCGGTTTAACACTTCCCCAGTTCTTACAGCTAGGACATTGCCAAAATAATGTTTTCGAGTCGAAACCACATAAGTTGCAGTGATAGACCGGCTTGTTTTTGAGTAATTTTGAAACGACTTCTTGCAACATTAATAGGCTAGGACGTGCCGTCTCATTAGCATGCTTTATATGCAATTCAATAAGCTTTAACAAGCCTTTTATTGATGGGTGGACGGCTAGTTGTTCTGCGATATATTCACCTGCAGCTCGGTCACCATGCTGCTTCTTTATCTCTTCGGCATAAGTCAAAATGATTGAAACGCCACCGCCTTGAGAAATCGCTTGTTCCAAAAACTGGATTAGGCCTTTCCTGTCATTGAGCTGCAGAAAGCTACTGGTAATTTTGTTAATCGCCTCGGGTAAAATTTCAACATCTTGTTTGATTAATCCGCGATAGGCCTTAATCGCTTGTTTGTAACGACCGAGAGCATACTCAATGTCTCCGTTAATGAGTGTGGCTCTGGAACAGTTTGGGTCGACTTGAAGCGCTTTTTTAACAAATCCTAAAGCGTCTTTTGGAAGCTGCATGTAAAGCTTATTTTCTGCAAGCTCACAATAAAAATGCGCAATCTCAGTTTTAAGGCTGGAAGATGCATTGACTTGGAGCTTTTCGGAAACCTTGATGGCTTTTTCCCAATCTTTAGTCTGTTGGTAAATGAGCAACAGCTGCTTAAGGCTCGCTTGCTTGTGGTTTTGATCGTTGACTAGCTCTTTAAAAATGTTTTCAGCTCTATCGAGCAAACCAGCGGCCATATAGTCGTAGCCAAGTTCGAGCAATGCCATTTTTCGATAAACGGTCGAAAGCGACGTTCTCGCTATAATATTTTGATGGCAGCCAATTGCTCTATCAACTTCGCCTCGCCGGCGATAGAGTTTACTTACAGCCATAAACAACTCAACAGCCTCTGGATCGTCTTCTAAAAGGCCAACAAATGTGTCTATTGCCTTATCGTCTTCTTCGTTTAATAAATAGTTAATTCCGGTGAAATACTTTTTAGACAATCCGACATGACTTGATGCCGCATTACTGTTTGAGCGCTGACTTCCTTTTCGATAGCCGAAGTACCAAGCTAATGGGAGTAAAAAAGCGAAAATTGTGAGTAATTCATACATAGAAAGACTCTGGCCCTGAGATTAATAGTCGTCCTTAATCGGCAAAGATCTTAAGCTATTCAACTCTTTCTCTTGCCGGTCTAATTTACTTCTTATATTGCGAAGTTGAAGTTTTGCTTTGAGCAAACTTCCAATCACTGAGGCTATACCTATTCCAAAGCCACACACGAAACAAAATATCATTACCCAGTGCAGTCTCCACTCAACCTGTCCACTAAAGTAATTAATTTCCACTGGACCGTCGTTTTGTGAAAAAAACCACGCCGAGCCAATCACGACCGACAGAGAGACTATTATTATTAGAAAATTTCTCAAATCCGTTCCTCTTTTTTAAGGGGCTCTATTGTATCCCAGTACAATGTTGATGGTCGATACTCAATTGGGTTTTCTGCAGATACAAAAAAAGCATATCGTTGATATGCTTTTTACAATTGCTTTTGAAAGGGTCAGTTATTCAGGATTAACGCTCTCATTGACTCGCTCTCGCAACTCTTTACCTGGCTTGAAATGGGGTACATATTTCCCTTCAAGTTGTACTGATTGACCAGTCTTAGGATTGCGACCAACTCGAGGCGCTCGGTAGTGCAAGGAGAAACTACCAAAACCACGAATTTCTATCCTTTCGCCTTTTGCTAGTGATTGAGCCATGTGCTCGATAATACTTTTAACAACAAGTTCCACGTCTTTTAGTGAGAGTTGAGTTTGACGAGCAGCTAATCGTTCGATAAGTTCGGATTTTGTCATCAATCCTTTCCTTTAGTTATTTAAGACCGTTGTTCTATAACTAATACAATAGACAATTATTATGTAAAAAGCAAAAAAAAATGCCCAAAATCAATGGATTAAGGGCATTTTTTAAAGAAGTTTTGTGACTAATTAGTCGCGATCCATTTGCTCTTTCAATAGATCACCTAATGTAGCCGGCGCTGACTCATCGCCATCTTTACTGAATTCAGCAATTGCTTCAGCTTCTTCTTGCTTATGCTTAGCTTTGATAGACAATGTAATCACACGATTCTTCTTGTCAACCGCAGTAAACTTAGCTTCAACAGCATCGCCTTCTTTAAAGTGCTTGGCAGCATCATCAACTCGCTCATCGCTGATTTCAGAAGCACGCAAGTAACCTTCAACATTTTCAGCTAGGTTAACTTTAACGCCACGAGCATCAACTTCGATAACGGTACCATTAACAATAGTCCCTTTTGCATGATCAGCTAAGTACTGCGCAAACGGATCTGAGTCGATCTGCTTGATACCAAGAGAGATACGCTCTCTTTCCGCATCAACAGAAAGAACAACCGCTTCAACTTCATCACCTTTGTTGAATTCGCGTACTGCTTCTTCACCAGTTGCAGTCCATGAAATATCAGACAAGTGAACAAGACCGTCGATACCACCGTCAAGACCGATGAAGATACCAAAGTCAGTGATTGACTTGATCTTACCAGTAACACGATCATTCTTGTTGAACTTGCTCGCGAACTCAGTCCATGGGTTTGGCACACATTGCTTAAGACCAAGAGAAATACGTCGGCGTTCTTCGTCAATATCAAGTACCATAACTTCAACTTCGTCACCCAAATTAACGACTTTACTTGGGTGGATGTTTTTGTTTGTCCAATCCATTTCAGAAACGTGAACAAGACCTTCAACGCCTTCTTCAATTTCAACGAAACAACCGTAGTCGGTTAAGTTCGTTACACGACCGAATAAACGCGCACCTTCTGGGTAGCGACGGTTTAATTCTGCCCATGGATCTTCACCTAATTGCTTCATACCTAATGAAACACGTGAGCGCTCACGGTCATACTTAAGTACTTTAACATCGATTTCGTCACCAACTTGAACGACTTCTGAAGGATGCTTAACACGCTTCCAAGCCATATCAGTGATGTGAAGAAGACCGTCTACACCGCCCAAATCAACGAATGCACCGTAGTCTGTAAGGTTCTTAACGATACCTTTAACTTGAGCACCTTCTTCAAGACGAGCTAGCAACTCATCTCTTTCCGCTGAACTTTCAGCTTCGATTACGCTGCGACGAGAAACAACGACATTGTTGCGCTTCTGGTCTAATTTGATAACTTTAAACTCAAGGTCTTTACCTTCAAGATGAGTCGTATCGCGGACAGGACGCACGTCAACCAAAGAACCTGGTAAGAACGCACGAACATTTTTAACTTCAACAGTGAAACCACCTTTAACTTTACCGGTAATAATTCCGATAACTGTTTCATTCGCTTCACAAGCTTTCTCAAGCTCCAACCAAGTCTCAAAACGCTTGGCTTTTTCACGAGACAACTGAGTTGCACCGTAACCATCTTCAATTGCGTCTAGGGCGACATCGATTTCATCACCGATATTAACTTCTACTTCACCGTGCTCATTCAAAAATTGAGACACAGGAATAACGCCTTCAGACTTAAGACCGGCATTTACAGTGACAGTCTCGCTATCAATTGCAACCACAGTACCTTTAACAATGGCACCAGGGCGCATTTCTAGTTCATTTAAACTTTGTTCAAATAATTCTGCGAAATTTTCGCTCATCTTGTTTACCTAAAATTACGTAATCGAAAAGATTACGCCTGGGTTTAAAACTCCGCTTAACACTCCAGTTAACACGGGATTATTAGTCAATGGGTCGCCAATCCGTTAGCAATCCAGATTTAAAGTCATCAATGGGAAGCAAAATATGATTTGGATTCCCTCACCGAGATTGGCGAGGAAGGACAGTTTACAGTGTCGGACCTAGCGCAATTGCGGCAGCTTTTCTACAACAAAATCAATCACTTGGGCCATGACCTGGTCAATAGTCAAATTTGAGCTATCAACGACAAAAGCGCCCTCCGCAGGAACCAACGGTGCCACGGAACGCGTTCGGTCACGCTCATCGCGTGCTTTGATGCTGTCTAAAAGCGCGCGCATATTAGCACTAACCCCCTTACTTTTCAACTGATTATAGCGTCTTTCGGCACGACATTCGGCGCTCGCAGTAAGGAAGATTTTTGCCGGCGCTTCAGGAAAAACAATTGTCCCCATATCCCGTCCATCGGCGACCAGTCCAGGTTCACGATAAAAATCTCTTTGGCGCGCTAACAGCGCATCTCGGACCGAGGGAATTATCGCGACTTGCGAAGCAGCTTGACCGGCTTCATCGGTTCGAATATCTAATCCGACATTCTCTCCCTCAAACACTGGCTCAATTTCGCCGCTCTTTTCATTCAACACAAATTGAATATCCATATTTCTTGCGAGCTGAGTGATTTGTTCTTGCTGGTCTAGCGGTATGCCGTGTCTCTGAGCGGCAATTCCCAGCACTCGATACAAAGCGCCGCTATCGAGAATATGCCAGCCGAGTTTTTCAGCAACCATCAACGTAATAGTGCCTTTCCCCGATCCGGAAGGGCCATCGATAGTAATCAAGTTTTTGGTCAAAAGAATTTCCTTATGATTGAGAACTTATCGTACCTGACAGACTGGTTAAGCGTATTTGCGCTTAAAGTCAGCCATAAATTCAATTAACGCATCCACACCCTCGAGTGGCATCGAGTTGTATAAGCTCGCTCTCATGCCGCCGACACTTCTATGCCCTTTGAGCCCAACAAGATTAGCCGCTTGGGCTTTTTCCAAAAACAGCCCATCCAATCCGTTGTCAGCTAATATAAAAGGTATGTTCATTCTCGAGCGGTTTTTAATCGCTATGGGATTAGAATAAAAGTCATCTGCATCGATATAACTGTAGAGCTTCTCAGCTCTGGCAATTGCCCGCT
This sequence comes from Aliikangiella marina, assembly GCF_007004765.1. Lineage (GTDB taxonomy): Bacteria > Pseudomonadota > Gammaproteobacteria > Enterobacterales > Kangiellaceae > Aliikangiella > Aliikangiella marina. Next base: position 599,142 of record NZ_VIKR01000001.1, on the reverse strand, counting down.
GCTCCATTTCGGCAACTCCGCCCTGCTCTAACAACCATTCAAAAACTAAACTGGCTAAATACCAAGTATAGGTTGGAGGCGTATTGATCATCGAGCCTTGTTTGGCTTGCTCTTGATAATTAAACACGCGTGGGACTTGGCTGAAATTCATTTGCTCGAAAAAGGCTTTTTTGACGATCACAATTGTCATGCCTGCAGGACCGATATTCTTTTGCGCCCCCGCATAGATCATCGCGTAATCATTTACATCGATATTCTCAGACAATATACAAGAAGACATATCTGCAATAACCGGACTGTTCGCTGGTAATTTACCACCAATACGAATGCCTTCAATCGTTTCATTGGGAGTATAATGTGTATAAGCAGGGTTATCAGAGCGACTCCAGCTGCCACTATCGGTCACAAACCGGCGGCCTTCAGAGTCAGTCGCTACAATCTCGATCTCATTAACATTACCGTATCTGCGTGCTTCTTTAGCGGCCTTGCCGGACCACATTCCGTTTGATAAGTACTCTGCTTCATTCGTTGCGTTGAGTAAACTCATCGGAATATTCGAAAACTGCAGAGTTGCTCCGCCATGGAGGAACAAAATCGCATAATCGTCGCTAATGTTAAGTAGCTTTCTCAAATTGGCTTCAGCAGTTGTCGCTAACGCTTGATACTCGGCTGAACGATGGCTGATTTCCATCACAGAAATCCCAAGGTTGCGCCAATTTAGCAACTCCTGCTGAGCTTTTTCCATAACAGCTTTGGGCAGAGCCGCAGGCCCTGCACAAAAATTATAAGTTGGATTAGTCATCTTGAGAGTCGTCTTTCTCTTCAGATTCGTCAGTGTTTTGTGGACTCACTTCAGCAGAAGCTTGCGCATTTTCCTCATGAGCCTCCCCTTCAATGACACGGGATTTTTCAGCGTCTTCAAGCTCGTCATCTTCCTTAGTCAACTCGTCAATACGTTGCAATCCGACCAAACAATCACCATCCTGTAAACGGATTAAACGGACGCCTTGAGTGTTTCGACCCATGGTTCTAATTTCATCAACGCGAGTTCTAACGAGGGTGCCACCTTTACTGATTAGCATGATCTCATCGCCGTCAGCGACTCGAACCGCGCTTATCGCTTTACCATTTCTTTCACTTAGGGTAATCGAGATAACCCCCTGACCACCACGTCCTCGCACTGGATGCTCTGTCATACAGGTACGTTTACCATAACCATTTTCGGTCACAGTCAATATCTGGCTATCATTGTCAGCTCTAACGAGTGCAATGACTTTTTGGTCATCAGGAATTCTCATTCCGCGTACGCCACGAGCGGTACGTCCCATTTGACGCACATTTTCTTCATGGAATCGAATGACCTTACCGCCGTCACTAAACAGCATTAAATGATCTTCACCTTTAGTGACAACCGTTCCGATCAATTCATCACCTTCATCTAATCTCAAGGCAATGATGCCAGACGAACGAGGCCGCGAGAACTGCTCAAGCGAGGTCTTTTTAACCGTACCATTAGCGGTCGCCATGAAGACATATTGGTCCTCTGCGTACTCTTTAACCTGTAAAATACTGGTTATTTTCTCGCCTTCTTCTAATGGTAAGATATTAACGATGGGCTTACCGCGTGATCCGCGGCTAGCGAGCGGTAACTCGAAAGTCCGTAACCAATAGACCTTGCCATGGCTAGAGAAACATAAAATGGTCGCGTGGGTCGAGACGACTAATAGCTTGGCGATAAAATCTTCTTCTTTCATCTTGGTTGCCGACTTACCCTTACCGCCTCTTCGCTGCGCTTCGTAAAGCGAAAGCGGCTGGTACTTCACATAACCCTCGTGAGAAAGTGTTACGACCACGTCTTCTTCTGGAATTAAATCTTCAACTAACAGATCGGCAGAGCTATTGGTAATTTCCGTGCGACGCTCATCACCGAACTCTTCTTTGACCTGAATTAACTCATCACGAATCACTTCCATTAAACGTTCAGTGCTACCTAAAATCGCCAACAATTCACTAATCAACGCGATTAGGTCTTTGTAATCGTTAATGATTTTCTCGTGCTCTAGACCCGTTAACTTGTGCAGTCTCAAATCTAAAATGGCTTGCGCTTGCGCCGGTGACAGATGGTATATGCCATCAACAAGGCCATATTTAGCTTCCAAATCTTCAGGGCGGCATGCATCAGCACCTGAACGCTCTAACATCGCAAGTACCGACTCAGCAACCCAGCCTTTGGCCATCAACGCAACTTTTGCCTCTGCCGGTGTTGGCGCCTTTTTGATTAATTCAATGATTTCATCGATATTCGCGAGAGCGATTGATAGACCTTCCAATACATGGGCCTTCTCGCGCGCTTTTCTCAAATCGAAAACGGTGCGACGAGTGACGACCTCACGACGGTGGCGAATAAATGCCTCAAGCATTTCCTTCAGATTAAATAGCTTCGGCTGGCCATTCTCCAACGCAACCATATTGATGCCGAACACCGTTTGCATTTGAGATTGTGAATAAAGGTTATTCATAATCACATCGGAATTTTCACCACGGCGAAGTTCTATCACCATGCGCATGCCGTCTTTGTCCGATTCGTCACGAAGTCCCGTAATGCCCTCAACTTTCTTTTCTTTCACTAACTCAGCTATTTTTTCGATTAAGCGGGCTTTATTGACCTGGTACGGAAGTTCGGTAACGACAATACTTTCCTTGCCATTCTTTTCATCAGTTTCAATGTGGTGGCGTGCACGAATGTAGATTCTGCCTCGGCCTGTTTGATAGGCTTGAATGATACCGGCCCTGCCGTTGATTACCCCTTGTGTTGGGAAGTCAGGTCCTGGAATGTGCTCCATTAAACCAGCAACATCGATATCTGGCTCATCCATAACTGCCAAACAGCCATCGATAACTTCATTGAGGTTATGTGGCGCAATATTGGTTGCCATTCCAACAGCAATACCTGCAGAGCCGTTGACTAGAAGTGCCGGAATACGCGTCGGCAAAACTGTCGGTTCCGTCTCGCTGCCGTCATAGTTCTCAGCCCAATCAACGGTTTCTTTGTCTAAATCAGACAATAACTGGTGAGCCATTTTGTCCATGCGGACTTCGGTATATCGCATCGCCGCCGGAGAATCACCATCAACCGAACCAAAGTTTCCTTGGCCATCGACCAGCATATAACGGAGAGAGAATGGTTGCGCCATTCGAACGATTGTGTCGTAAACGGCCGTGTCGCCGTGGGGGTGATATTTACCGATAACATCACCAACAACACGGGCAGACTTTTTGTAGGGTTTGTTGTAGTCATTACCCAGCTCATTCATCGCATACAAAACGCGACGATGAACAGGCTTTAAACCGTCCCTTACGTCCGGTAAAGCTCGACCCACGATAACACTCATGGCGTAATCGAGATAAGAGACTTTTAATTCATCTTCGATGTTAATTGGAAGGACTTCTTTTGCAAACTCACCCATAAACGACCATCATTCTTTATCTTGTTGAAATTTAAAGGATTTTTATAAAAGTTCTTGGACTTTATTGTTGTTCAAAAAACGCCCAAATCGATTTTACTCAGGGCGTTAAATTTAGCGGCTAAGTTTATCACAAACAGCCGCATTTGGGGTGAGTTTATTTGCTATAAATGCAAGAAATGACAGAAAACGAAAACCGGGAAATCCGCACTCAAAAAACTGGTTATTTTTCGACCGCTCGCTCGTTAATTTACTCGCTAGATTGATAATTTACAACGCGGTTTCTGCCCCGCCGTTTTGCAAGATACATGGCTTCGTCAGCGTTGGCCGTTAAGTCTTTGAGTAAGTAACCTGTTGAAGCACTGTCGGCGACACCAAAACTTGCGGTAATCTTTCCTTGCATACCGAGTGTCGAGGTATCGATACTCTCAATTTTAGCGCGACAGTCTTCCGCTATCTTCAAAGCTTGCTCCAATTCACAGCCAGGGAGCAACATAGCGAACTCTTCTCCGCCTACCCTACCAAAGATATCAACTTTTCTAACGCACGCCTTACAAGCCTCTGCAGCCAGTTTAAGCACCTCATCACCGATGGGGTGACCATAGGTATCGTTAATCTTTTTAAAATTATCTAAATCAAATAAGACCAAACTCGCTGTTCGGTTCGTTTTCGAATAATAATTAAGAATAGCCTCAGAATTTTGATTAAAATATGCTCGGTTACTAACTCCAGTCAAACTGTCAAATTCAGCCAGATAGCGTAATTTCTGTTGGGAGCGCTTCACATAAAACACCCACATAAATAAAATAGATACACTGACAACGAGCAGAATAATAATCCATCTATTGTATAAAGCCGACTCCTCAGACAATTCTTTTTCTAACTGAAGAATTCGGTTTTGATTGTTAAGTATTTTTATTTGATTATCTTTTTCAACTGCACGGTGTTTCGAAAACTCTATCGCGATTTGTTTTGCTTTGGCCTGCTCAAACAATTTTTCTTTTGCCCTGATGTACTTGTCCTGATAATACACTGCTTTCTCGAACTCATTTTTTTCCATTGCATGTAGTGCAATTATCTCGAACGCTTCAACCAAACGTTCAATATAGTCATTTGCCACCGGGCTATCGGCAACGACGCGTGCAAATTGCTTGGCTTTCTTGAGGTCGCCTATATTCTGGTAGGCTTTCGCTAACGCGATGTTTATCTCAAAAGTTAAAAAGGGGTAATTAAACCCCATCGACTCTTCGTAATGCCTCTCTAGAAGCTTAATAGTTGTCTCCGACTCTTTCTTGTAATTATAAAACGCGCCAAAATAACTTCTCATTACATTTGCTATGATTGGCTCATTAACGTCAAGACATGATTGAATGCCCGAAGTAAAATCAGATTCTTTGAGCTCTGACTTCCGAGTGACCAAGTCCGCACGAAGCTTGAGGCCCAATGTCATACATAAATTTCTTCCGCTGACCTCTTCGTCAATTAGCCTTCCTACAAAGATTTGAGTCATCTCATATTGTTCTAATTCGTTATAGAAAAATGAAGCTCCGATTAGACCGAGATGTCTTGTTGATACATCCTCTATTGATTCGAAATTATTATTTATGGTGTCCAAATAATCAAAACCACTCTGCCAGTCTTTTCTGAGCGAAAATAAATTTACCAAGGAGACGCTTGCTTTATATCGTAAATTAACATTTTGAGAGTTTCGTTCAACGTGCTTGTACAAGCCGATCGCTTTCGCTACATCACCTTTATACGAGGATTGGTAAGCGCTAAGAAACAAGTATCTGTACTTCTGATCTATCGTAAGTTGATCAAATTTGGAGTTTATTGAGTACAGAAGCTCGTCAAACCGAACACTGTCCGATGACTTAACATTCTCGGCTAGTTGGAGCTGAGCGTCCACAGCCTCCAGTTCAAGCTGTTTAGAACTCACTAGAAAAGGAATATAGAAAAAACTCATACAAAGTATGAGTTTTTTGTACCCTTTATTCGCCTTCACTTCTGAATTTCTTTGCTATCTATAGCATTGCAATACGAGAGGTTTTTTCATCATTTTGAGAGTCATCCTCTTCCGAATCATCATCATCTTCTTCTTCGTCCGGCTCAGCAGGTATCAATATACATACAATTTTATGTCGAGCATCCATTAACATTTTTAGCGCCGCAGGATCCTCATTTAGGATTGCTTTTTTGGTTTCCTCATCAAACTCTTCATTGTTGAGAATTGATTCAAAGTCTACTTTATCCAGTCGTAGTGCTGAACTTTCACCCAGCTCTTCAAGGAACCTTATTACTTTATTCATTTTTATCGTCCTAAAATAGTTTCTCTCGAACGGTAATAATACTAGATAATTACGTAAAAACAATCATTTAGAGTGAATTCTTTTAAGTTTTTCGATTATTTTGATGTTCCTTTTCATTTTGGATAATGGAGGAACGACCAATGTCGTATAATCATTTAGCTTGACATCGACTAACGAGGAAAGTGGTATCACATCGATTCGTGGTTCTCCTATTGGTAAAGTCATGGCTTCATACAAGGTTACTTTATGATTTTCAGGATATATTTTATAAAGTTCTTCCAATAAAACTTGCCTACATTGCGAACTCGTGGCTTCGCAACCAAAACTCAAATCGCCCACCAATGCAATTTGCCATAAAATTAAGGTAGCTGAAGGATCTATCATTCGATCATAAAATAAGAATTGACTAGCTTCGAATTGCTGACACCCGTATTTTCCTGGATCAAGACCGAGATCAGCTATTAAACAGTCTTCTGCCGATATGCCTGGCTCCATAATTGCTTTGCCCCCTTTCGCTCGAATTCGCTTGACGATTTCATGGGGGGCATAAGCAAAAACTCCAGGGTGCCCATAGAAGATTCCACAAACTCTTTTACCCGCAAATACTTCACTCAAAACAACTTCTATCATTTCCCGGTAAGTGTCCTTACGAGATTTATTACTAGCATAATAGCTTTGTAGACTTCTGACATTAGGATGCAACTCTTTTATCCACAACTCTACGAGAGAATCAGACGCAGCGAGGAAGCAGACGTCTGCGTTTAAGATATGATCTTTCGCTGCAGGTGTTATGTGGGCGCCCAACATCATCCCAATACCGACACTTGCATAGCTACCAATTTGGTTCATCGTAATATTATTTCCAGTTAACATGTTTTATGTTGACGAGCTATTTAAACCAGTAGAACTCGCCAATCCTAGTATTATCAGACTCTTATTTTGTAAAATCGAAGACACGACTAATAGTAAGTCAATATGAGATTGTAATTGAAGTTTCGAAAAGCAAAACAAAATTTTGCCATTTCTTGCCATACTCCATGTAGTATTATTTCATCCAGGATTAGGAGGTTATGGCTATTTTCCAAACTCCTTGGATATTAAAAAGCCAAACGAAGTACTGCCTAAAAGTTTATCTTCTATCACTAGTACGCTAATGCCTGCCACTTTAGTTTTTCATTGTACATTATATAATCTACGAGTACTTGGCGAAGTAACTTGGATTGCTCTCAACAATACAAACATGAAATGATTTACTTGATTGCGGTTGACTCGAAGGTTCGGTAATTACTTTAATGACACATGGATAGGAATGTAAATTCACATACAGCTGCCGTACACTCTCCTCAAAAGAAACAAGCTTGAACTACTCTGTGGAGAGTTTTTCTAACTTTTATTTGTATTCGCTGATTTGGCTTTCGCGATTTTTATTTCTCCAAGCTCTCCGACAAATCTTGCGAAGATGGTGTAGTAACCACTCATCAGAGGTAATCCCAATATCGACTGATCGGGCCACCCGGGTAACTGAGATGCAAATTTAAAGCACACTTCACCGTGAGTTGGAGAATTAACTTGCCAATAATCATGCGCATGACACATCAGTGAAACCTCTTCTGCATCAACACTGTCAGAAGCCTGGAAGATAAACTCAATGTCAGGCCACTCATCCAAGTTAACCTTTTCCATTGGAACGCCCTCTTCTTTATATTCAAAGGTATGAAAGGGCTCTAGAATAGCTTTAAACGCTGGTTTGATACTTTCCAAACATTGCATAATGTACTCGAATACAACGTTATCCAACACTATGTAAGACGCCCCGGTATCAATAAACGCGTTCGAGTGATGACGTTCAAGTTCTTTACCTTTTAGTTTGGGCACGTCGAACGCCTCAAACCCGTCAACTTTAACTTTCATTAACCTAACGTTGTAGTAGACATCATCAATGACTTTAAGCTTGATGAACTCGCCCTCGTACAAATCATAATCTTCTTCACCGCCCCCTAAAATGAACATGCCTTGGTTGAGTGGGTCCTGCTTGAGCACCTCATCAGGTAAGTTAGGTTCGGCATGGTGGATACTCGAACGATGCGCCATAAACGCAAACTTGTTTGGTGAAATACCCATCTCTTCAAGTCGGGTAAAATAAGGCTTTATATCTTCCTTAGGCTTTCCTTTTAAAAAGCTTTTAAACTCTTTGATCGGTTGTGACTCAATTTGTGTGGCAGACCATGGGTAAGTTACGCTCGGTTCAATTTTTTGCTCCAGCAGATATTCTTGCAAGCAGTGGCCATCATTTAAAGAGTGAAACGCAAGTCCTAAGATTCCGTCCGCTTTCGCAAACGAACCTTCTGAAAATTCCGTCGCAATTGCTACGTGGGCATCATCAAGAATCATTTTTCCATCATGACAAATCATGTCCACGCCGGTCTTTACTACCGGTCCATACCATCCCCCCATACCATATCGAATACACTGCGCAAATGTTGTCGCTTGGAGTTCCTTATCAACTTTAGACTCATAAGCCTCTTGAGTCACAACGAGCGTCGAACTACCGGTATCAAGAATCAACTCTGCTGTATCCAGCTCACTACCAAAACTTATCGTAATTGAGTGGCCGCCTCTGGCCAGAACATTGGTAGTCGGCATACGAAGTGACCGCTTTTTTGTATTCATAGCGAAATGACCTCTGAGCAAAGTTCACACTAAATCTACTTACCTAAAAATGCCTCGCTATTCTAACGAAAGAAACACAATCCATAAACATTAATTGTGTAAATCAAGAAATTGATTTAGAATCCGAACGCGTTTGTAAAATTCGGATTCTCAAGTAGTTATAATGAAAAAAAGCGGGTCATACATTAGTGTTGGAACTGGGATAGCACTAGGCGGACAAATCTCTGTAATATCAAAAAGTTATATTGAAAATGCTGATATTGTGTTTGGGATTATGCCGAACAGTGAATGTGATGAGTGGATGTCCATTTTGAACAAGAATTATGTGAGCTTACAACCTTTCTACTCTGAAGAAAAAATCCGAATTGAATGCTACCAAGACATGGTTTCAGCAATCATGGATGAAGTACGAGCAGGGAAGAAAGTGGTTGGTGCTTTTTATGGTCATCCGGGAGTTTTTGCTTGGGTACCTCATGAAGCGGTAAGACAGGCATTATCTGAGGGTTACTCGGCTCACATGGAACCAGGAATATCCGCAGAAGATTGTCTGTACGCTGATTTAGGTGTAGACCCGGGTAATACAGGGTGTTTAGCGTATGAAGCTACACAATTCTTATTTTACAAACACGCTGTAGATACTTCGTGTCTGTTAATTTTGTGGCAAATTGCACTTGCGGGCGATCACACTCTTAAAACTTTCGAACCAAACAAGTCGAATATCGAGCTTACCATTAAATACTTGAGTCAATGGTACCCTTTAGACCACAAAGTTGTCGTCTACGAAGCTCCATTCTTACCAACTGAATCAGCGAGAAAGGAAGAAATAGCTCTACGTGACCTTTCCAATGTTTCATTGAGTATGATTTCTACATTAGTGATCCCACCCGCCAAAGACTTAGAAATAGATACAGAAGCGCTCAAACTATTTGGCGTTAGTGAACAGCAACTGGCATTTAACTAAAACCATCATCAAACAACAATACGAGGAAAACATGAATTATAATGTTGAACAACTGATAGAACTTGCTTCTAATTCGAAACTTAAAGAGGAACTAATTCAGGAAACAGCTCAAAGCGAACAGATTCGATTGTCTGCCAACAAAGCACTAATCATAGGTCCAAAACCCCTAGCGTCTCACAAAGCTTTAATTATTACCCCTAAAGCTCAAGCATCACACAAAGCTTTAATTATTACCCCTAAAGCTCAAGCATCACACAAAGCTTTAATTATTACCCCTAAAGCTCAAGCATCGCACAAAGCTTTAATTATTACCCCTAAAGCTCAAGCATCACACAAAGCTTTGATTATTACGCCTAAAACTCAAGCGTCACATAAAGCTTTGATAATCGCGCCTAAATAGAGCCCTGTATAAAAGTCGCTTGCTTAGATTGCTGGCAGGCGACTCATTTCGTGAAAGATGCAAAATTTTCTTTGGTAAGATAGTGACGATCGACCGTCAAAGGTGGGCAGTTATCGAATATTTGTAATGTCTCAGTTTTGTAGAATTGATACCCTAGTTTTCTTATCATTTTAATTGAAGCAACATTTTCTCTGTGCGGAGAACCCTGGACCTTCTTATAACCAATTGAATCAAAGCAGTACTTTAAACACTCCTTAAATGCCTCAAAGGCAACCCCCATGGATTGATGTTCGGGTAATAACATAATCCCGGGCTCAGCAACCATCTTTTTGAGATCCGTAGTAGTAACTCCTAAGATTCCAACTTTACTATTGCACGTTTTAACAAAAATGGTCAAAACAAGGCTGCTTTTGGTGTTGACGCTCCATGGCTCAAGGCATTTCGTAAATGTTTTTTTTATCACTTCATCAGGTGGTACCGGCGAAATATACTTCATGACTTGAGGACTCGAATACAGTTTTCGATACAATTCAAAATCATCCGATTGAATTTTCTTAATGAGTAAATTTTTAGTTTCAATCTCTAGTTGCATTGTACTATTCTCTTTTCCAATCGAACGCGTATTTGAATTTGACTAATTTAACAAAGTCCTATAGTCGTTTATAATATGAAGCGGGTTACGTGCTCTACTATACTGTCTTACCTTTGTTTTTACCATACGTTAAAATATTTGAAAATATCAGGCACTTAATTCAAGTGCAATCTTTAAACCAAGAGATAATAAAAAGCTCATGAATCAGAATACTCAATCGACCAATGCTGCTCAAATAATCGCCGCTGACTGGGTTATTCCAATGACCAAAACTGATCATTGGCTCAATAATCACGCTGTGGTTATTTCGGGCCACCAAATTATCGATATATTGCCGCAAGACCAGCTCATTGAAAAATACCCAGATGCGCCAGTTACTCGTTTGGATGGGCAAGCACTCATGCCTGGCTTGGTCAACAGTCACTGTCATGCAGCCATGAACTTGTTGCGAGGTTTATCCGATGATCTTCCCCTCAAAGAATGGCTAGAGAATGCCATTTGGCCTGTTGAAGCGCAGTTTGTCGATGATGAATTCGTCTATCAAGGTACCCAGCATGCGATAGCGGAAATGATTCGCTCAGGGACAACCTGTTTTCAAGACATGTATTTCATGCCCAATCAAGCCGCAAAAGCCGTTCAAGAATCTGGAATTCGTGCCAGTATCGGTTTAGTGGTTGTCGAGTTTGAAACAAGTTGGTCTGCTAATGCACAAGAAGCCATTGATAAAGGTTTGGATGTTTTTGATCAGTTTAAGCATAGCACGACTTGCAGCTTTAACTTTGCTCCGCACGCGCCTTACACCGTGGCCAAAGAAACCTTAGAAAAAATTGGGATGTTGTCCAACGAGCTGAACATGACTGTACAGATCCATGTTCACGAGACCGCGGGAGAAGTTGAATCCTTTGTCGAAGAAAACGGGATTCGACCATTAGCACGCCTTAAGGAGATCGGTTTGTTATCGCCTTTGCTTAATGCGGTTCATATGACTCAGCTAAATGAAGGCGAAATCGAATGGTTGGCGGAAGCAGGATGCCATGTCATCCATTGTCCACAATCCAACATGAAGTTAGCAAGCGGCATTTGCCCAACGATGCAGCTACTTGACGCTAACGTTAACTTAGCTATTGGCACAGATGGGGCGGCAAGTAATAACGATCTCGATATGATTGATGAGCTGCGAAGTGCATCGTTACTCGCCAAATTAGACTATCTTAACCCGACGGCTTTAACGGCTTATCAGTCGCTTCATGCAGCGACGATGGGCGGTGCTAAAGCATTAGGATTACAAGACCAAATTGGCTCAATAGAGCTAAGCAAAGCTGCAGACATCATTGCTATCGACCTAAACCAGATCGAGACTCAACCCGTATACAATCCTATCTCACAGATTGTTTATGCTGCGGCTAGAAATCAGGTGAGCAATGTCTGGGTGAATGGTAAACGTTTACTCAAAGATAAAGCGTTAACCACGATGAATGAAGCCCTAGTCATTCAAAACGCTAAACATTGGCAAACAAAGATTATCAACCGTGAAGCGTAAATATCAGTAGTATATCGCTCAGGTGAAACACTAATACCGAATAACTTTTAAATTAATTTTGAGAAGTATATGACAACCACACAAAACGTAGATGCCGCAGAGATAAAAAAGTTTTCCGACCTAGCTTCACGCTGGTGGGATAAAAACAGCGAATTCAAACCGCTGCATGACATCAACCCTTTACGGCTAGACTACATCAATAAACACTGCGGTGGATTACAAGGTAAGAAGGTTATCGACATTGGCTGTGGCGGCGGAATTTTATCAGACTCGATGGCCGAAAAAGGTGCTGAAGTTACCGGTATTGATATGGGAGAAGCGCCGCTTTCAGTGGCTAAATTACATCAACTTGAGTCTGGGCAAAGTGTTGAATACGTTCATTCAACGGCAGAAGAAATGGCTGAAAAACATCCTGCTACTTTTGATGTTGTCACTTGTATGGAAATGATAGAACATGTCCCCGACCCGTCATCAATCATCCGAGCCTGTGCACAACTCGTTAAGCCAGGTGGTCATGTCTTTTTCTCGACGATTAACCGCACCCCTAAAGCTTTTGTATTTGCGATTGTCGGTGCAGAATACATTTTACGAATGCTTCCTAAAGGTACTCATCAGTACGAAAAATTTGTAAAACCATCCGAGCTTGCGACTTGGGCACGCGAGGCCAAGTTAGACTTGAAAGATTTAATCGGTATGCACTACAACCCGCTGACTAAAGTTTACAAATTAGCTCCCGGTGTTGATGTTAACTATGTCATGCACACCCAAGCTATCGACGAATAACAACTAATAATAAATCTTTAATCACGATAAAAGAGTCTAGTCATGATCCAGGGTGTATTTTTTGATTTTGACGGTACGCTAGCAGATACCGCTCCCGACCTTGCCGCGGCAACAAACCAACTTCTAATCAATGAAGGGAGAGCGCCTTTGCCATTTGAGTCTTTACGACCTTTTGTATCTGGCGGCTCGCCAGCGCTGATTAAGATAGGTTTTGGACTCGAACCTTTTGGCGATGAATTTGAACGATTAAAACAGTTGTTCTTAAACATCTATGCAGAAATCTCGCTTGTTCACACCAAACTTTTCCCTGGTATTGATGCTTGCTTAACCTTTTTGGAAAACAATAATATTCCTTGGGGGATCGTCACCAACAAACCTGAGTTTTTGACCACCCCAATACTAAATGCAATGCAATTAGATACTCGAGCTTCATCGGTTATTTGTGGCGATACCTATAGCGTCAAAAAGCCAGATCCCTTTCCACTAACCGAAGCGGCAAGAATAGCTGGCGTAGATGCTGAACAGTGTATTTACGTCGGTGATGACTTAAGAGATATCCAAGCCGCAAAAGGCGCTCAAATGATTTCTATTTGTGCTGAATGGGGTTATCTTGCAGGCCAAAACCCTTTGGACTGGGCGGCTGATTATTACGTTGAGGAAAGCGATAGACTGCTGGATAAACTTAAAAGCATAGTCGAGTGAGATTAGGCATTCGCGATTTACTATTAGTTGCAATAATAGCCTACAAATAAATCCACTGCTTTTTTAACCATTTGCTCGATAGCCACTTGGTCCGGTGCTTCTTTCCCCTTATACAGCCTTGAATAATAGGCGTCCATTTTGATTAAACCCATGAACGTAAAACACACGTCATTGGCATCCTGAGAATTGATTTTCTCGTCATCAATTGCCTGCTGAAACCAATTAATCATATTTGACTCAATCGTCGAAATTTGGGCTAAGGCCTCCTCCATTTTCTCAGGGCTGTGCAAAGCTTCAGGCATAACAACTCGAGACAACGAAATAAATTCTTCAGATGAAAATAGTTCGATCTTTTGGCGGGCAATCCTCTCAAGCTGCTGATAAAAATCGATACCGGGATCATAAGGTGCCGGGTGAGTCTCCTCTACCAGACCAAACATATGCTGCACTATCCCAATAAACAGCTCATCTTTACTTGGAAAATGATTGTAAACTGTTCTTTTCGATACGTTAGCCGTTTGCGCAATTGCATCCATACTGGTTCCTGAGAAGCCATTCTTATGGAACTCGGCTACTGCACCTTGAATGATCTGTTGTTTTTTAATATCTGTTAACTTCATTTAACTCACTGAATTCACGGGTTTTTCTGAAAAACCTGGGATTAACCGCTGATACTCTAACATATTTTTTTACACTAATCAGTTTACTTTTTAGCAAACCCATGTAAACTACACCGTATAGTTTACTTTATAAGGGTTATTAATGAATTTACAACTCATAGGAAAACTAAGGGGCTCTGCCCTATTTATTCTCAAACGTAAGTTATTAACCATAACTATCTTGCTTGGAGGCACGTTAGCCATGACAATTTCTTCACTTGATGCTGTAACTATTGAAAAAGACCGGTTCTTTTTACCCACATCGCAATTAAACGCTGATGGAAAATTTACCAATGCAAAACCTGTCGCGGAATTGAGTTGGTCACGAATACTTGGTTTTATGAACCGTGCGCTATTTGAGAAAAAAGTTAATACTGTCCCGAGTAAAACGATTCCGATTGAAAAGTTAAGCCAGCACCAAGTGAATCAACTTCCTGAAGATAAAACCTCGGTGATACGATTAGGACATTCGACCATTTTAATCAAAATAAATAATCAACTTTGGCTGCTTGATCCCGTCTTTTCAGAAAGAGCCTCACCATTTCGGTTTATGGGACCTAAACGTTTTCATCCTACCCCCATAGAGATTAGTGAACTACCATCAATTACCGGCGTTATTTTATCCCACAACCACTATGATCATATGGACGAGTTTTCGATTAAGAAACTTAAAGAAAAGGTTTCAAAATTTGTAGTTCCAGTCGGCAATGGCGCGCAACTAAATAGTTGGGGGGTAAACCAAGATAAAATTTTTGAACTTGATTGGTGGCAGTCAGTAAATGTTAACGGCGTGCAAATTGTCGCAACACCTTCACAACATTTTTCTGGTCGTGGTTTAGGCGACAGAGACAAAGCTTTGTGGAGTTCTTGGGTCATACGTGATGAAAATACCAACTTATTTTTTAGCGGTGATACCGGCTACTTTGATGGATTCAAAACGATTGGTGAAAAATATGGCCCGTTTGATCTCACGATGATGGAGACTGGGGCTTATGACGAACAATGGCCTGATGTGCATATGGCACCTGAAGAAACAATACAAGCCCATAAAGATCTGCGCGGCAGAAAAATGTTGCCCATCCACAATGGCACTTTTGATTTAGCTTTTCATGAATGGACTGACCCTTTCGAACAAATGGTCGACCTTTCAAACAGAGAATGGATTGATTTGATGACGCCGAAAATGGGGCAAGTGATAACACTTGAAGATGATGACTCAGTTGATAAGGCTCGTGACTTGCATTGGTGGCGATAAATATCTCAAGTAAAAAATAGCTATCATCTTCTCCGATCGACTCCTCTCTCACTGAAGAGAGGAGAAAACCTAATATTCAACAACGGTCGAAAAGTCCTCGCAACTTGCTATGAATTTTTTCCTCTGATTATTCTCCATTCAGTACTAAAGATTTTGGGCTATAGTGTAATCAGTATAGGAGCTAATTCTAATCAATTAAGGGGACAATAATGAAAAGACTTATTCCTGCCGCTATCGGCTTTATCGCTTTATTTGGTGGTTCCACATCTGTGAATGCTGTCGAGCCATTCATCGGTGAAATTCGATATTTTGGTTTCAATTTTTGCCCGAGAGGTTGGACTTCGGCGGGAGGCCAATTGCTTCCTATCGCCCAAAATCAGGCGTTATTTAGCTTGTATGGAACGATGTATGGCGGTGATGGTAGAACAACTTTTGGTTTGCCTGACTTGCGCGGTAGATTTGTTTTAGGCCCGGGCACTGGTCCAGGACTGTCACCTAACAGAATCGGTCAAAAAGGAGGTGTCGAGACTATTACTCTCACTCAAGCGCAACTCCCGAATCACTCGCATGAAGTTCGCGTATCTGGAAATGGCAATAAACGAGGCGTCGAAGTAAATAAGAAAGGTCAGCAAGGTAAAAAAATAAAAACATCAAATTCAGGCGGTGCTCAACCACACAGCAATATGCCTCCCTATCAGGTCATCAATGCCTGCGTTGCACTTGTAGGCGTCTACCCTTCAAGAAGCTAGTCAATTACCAAAAAAAAACCTCAAGACAAAGCGCGGACAAACCTCCGCGCCTTTTTCACTTATTTGTTATCTCTAATTAATACAATCCCTAACCAAATAAACCAGACGATTTGGGTTAGCCCAAAGATTTCAGTAAATAAATCCAGCGGATAAAGCGTCAATATCCCAGCGACTCCAACAATTAGACCTAAGATATTTAGCCCGAAAGGCATTAACTTACCTTTCAATGAAACAATGGTGATCAGTAATACCCAAAGGCCGCCAAAGATTTCGATTCCGCCACCTAACGACTCTTCTACTACGTTGTTGGCGAGCCAGACCGCCCGGACATGCTCTGGCTCAGTATTCGCTAAATCAATTAAGGTTTGCAGACCAATATTGGCCATCATTCCACCAGTAATTATTATACCAACCCAAATTAACCCGAAGATGGATGCTAACTGAACCAGTGTTTCGTTTGTCGCAATTAGCTTTCGATGAATCGCTAAAACAAGAATCGCTAGAAGAAAACCAAACAACACATAACCGATAATGTTCATAATAAACAGTGTCACTTGGTTTTCTGCCATATAAGCGACTTTATCTAGTGAAGAGGCATCTTGTGGAAAGCTGAATATCGCACCATAAAAAACAAACATTGATATATAAATTAACGCTTCACCGATTGCCGCAATGCCACCAGCTTTCTGCAAGCTTTTTGAACTACTCACTAAATTCCATCTCCTCTGTTTTTGAGTTTATTTATTTCGCCAAATCACAGAAAACACGACCCCCGTAGCATCTTCGCGATTAGCTGCTTTTACTTTCGCCCCATGAAATTCCGCGATCAACCGAACAACATATAACCCTAAACCTAAATTAGGCGTACTCTCATTTCGCTTGTCCCGAATGGATACCAATGATTGAAAAATTTTTCTTAAATTCTTTTTCTCGATTAATGGTCCAGTATTCGATATGTTGAGAAAGGTTGAGTCTCTATCGTGAACTAATTCAACAATCACAGGGTGTTGACTCTGCGAAAAATCTATAGCGTTTGATAATAACTTATCCATCATTTCGGCAAGTAAATCAGGCGAAACACTTCTTACAACAGGTTTGTCAGGATGCTTTAACTTAAACTCAGTCGACTTAAAGGTTTGTTGAAATCCAGCCACCATATGAGTAAGAAAATCAGTGAGATCAATTTCCTCGAAATTCGCTGATTGCATCGCTTCTTTTACACCACTCGCCTGTCGCATACGGGTGATAATTTCACCAAGTCGCTCAGTTCCAACAAGTGCCCGTTTTATGGTTTCTGTATCCGCTTCTTCACGATGGGTTAGCAATAGATTATCTAATGAAGACCGCACTACCGCAATGGGCGTTCTCAATTCATGTGAGAGTCTTGATGCTAATTTCTCTAAATAATCATGATAGTCGTAGAGCTTATTTCCCATCCTGACAAATGCTTTATTAAGCTCGTCAATTTCATCCCCTTCATAAACATCCAACTCAGCAGGAATTCTCATTCTTCCTTGCTCATCAACTAGCGTCGTCACTTGTTTTCGTAGTTTAGAAATTCTTCCTACTAATTTTGAAACGTACCAACCAAGTAAGCCAATAACCCCAAAAATAATTGCCCCCATAACATAAAGCATTTGCGATAACGTTTTTCTTTGTACAAATTGAACCCGAGCTACGTTTTCCTCGATCATTACAGCACCTAAAACTTGCCCATCTGCGATGATCGGACTAGCCGCCAGTGCGACTGAAAAATCGGATTTTAATTCACTCTCAATAGCCGATGAAGGTCCAAGCGTTAGCGCGTCTTGGATAACTGGTGAAGACAACCTTAGTTTAGAACTACGGTGGTCCACGAGTGGACTAATTTGCGGCGCAAAAATCCAATCTGCAATTGCGCTCAAAAAAGTTCGCTCTTGTATTGGTGGTCGTAAATCGCCATGCCGCGCCATGACTCTTCCTTTAGTATCTAAAACCCACACTCTTTGCCCTGGGTTGACGGTTAACGTTTTTACATACTTATCCAAACTCGCCGAAGGCCAAACAACTGGGTTGAGATCTAAAAGACTCGACGCAATGACTTTCTCATGAATAGTTTGTTGTGGTTTGTCGACGTCAAAATAACGAACTTGCAAATAAGTCGGCATCAATCCGTTAGGAAACTTTACCTCTACATTAAAACCATCTGCGGTCTCAACCCAATAAGCACTATAGCGCCAATCGACCTTCAGTTCACCTTGGCTGATTTTTTCGACAGGAATCTTGCCAGGCGCTATCGGTTTGATAAAAATTCTTTGTGGAATATTATTGTTGTCAATAAAACTAACAACAATTAACTCTGAGCGGTAATTTGTGGCATTCCCTCCGCCTCGAGAACTTTCTTGGCTCGACGTTTGAACAGGCTGCCAATAAATAATATGTTCATCTGTTATTTGAAAAGATAAGTATAGATTTTCTTTGACTGCCCCCATCAGAAACCCCATGGTGTCGGGGTCGGCACTTCTATCTAACACTTTTAAATTCGCGCGAAAATGCTCGAGAAACTCCCACTCATCAAAAAATCCATCCAATACGATTTCTTGTTGAAGCGGAAAAACAAAAAGCTCGTCAGCAATCGCAGATTCGGTATCAGGCAATCTGCTGTCGTAAAACCAATTACTATTAGATTCTAGTTGTAAACTATAGAGCTTACTCGTTAGCAACAGGTTTTGCTTAAGATTGTCGACTAATGTTTTTTCGACTTCTTTGAGTAAAACCACCGAAGCAATAGGAATCAAAAGGACAACCAAAAGTATCGAGATAAACTTAGTCTTAAGTTGCCAGCGAAGCGGGTTAATGTTCAACAACAATTCCCCCGTTTTTTGTCCAACAATGTAATCGTGCTATCTTAACTAACAAATATTACCCGCCACTTTTACTCGTTTTTAATTATTCTACTCTTAATAAATTTTATCAATTTTAAAGTATTTTTTAGGCCTTCCAACGGTAACCCATGCCATAAACGGTTTCGATGCGATCAAATTCAGGTTCTAGAGCAACAAACTTTTTTCGTAATCGTTTTATGTGTGAAGTCACCGTACTGTCATCTACAACCGCTTTAGCGGCCTCCATAAGTTGATCACGATTTTTTACATGCCCCGGCCTTTTAACAAGCGCATGCAAAATCCAAAACTCCGTTAAAGTTATCTCGATGGGGTGTTCGTCCCAACTTGCTACAAACCGACTCGCATCAAGTTGTAGCTTTCCCACCTCAATCAGGTCTTGCTCCTGATCGAGATTAGACTTAAGCGCGTCGATTCGCCTGAACAGTGCCGATACCCTCACTAAAACCTGCGCTAAGCTTATGTCTTTAGTTAAATAATCATCCGCTCCCAACCTTAAGCCTGAAATGGTATCGAACTCACTATCTAACGCTGTCAGAAAAATAATCGGCAGGGTACTTGATTGGGCTCTTAAAAAGCGACAAAGTTCAAATCCACCCTCGGGTTCAGCACCTAATCCGATATCTAAAATAGCTAAATCAGGTAAGCGAGTTTCAAACGCCTTGAGTGCTTGATCTTTCGACTCATAGCACAGCACATCGTAACCTTGTTTCCGTAAGGATGCCGCATAATTCTCCCGAATCGCTTTTTCATCTTCCACCAGTGCTATTCTTCTAGCCATCATTTACCTTCTTATTCATTTTAATTTAGTGAGAATCGTTTATTCCTTAACCGGTCAAAAAACAAACGACAACCGACTACTACCTTTGTTTAATTTTTGAGCTGACCAAAACGTTTTGTCGACTCGCTTAATAGTTGTTTGCTGCTGATGTTTTTATATTACCGGATTTTAGTCAGTTAAAAAGCGTTTCTGTCGGATTGCCACTTTTTCGCCATATTTGGCCTGCGACCTTCCTTTTTTGGCCTATTTGCGTGCCTCTTTATCGCGCTTTAATGGAATCGTCCAAACGAGATGAGGCCAACAACGCGAGCCTACCGTGAGGACAAACTGACCAGGCAAAGTTAAGGACACACCGCTTCGCGGACTCGTCCAAGGAAGGCAACTTAAACCAACGGTCAATTAAAAGGCTAGGACGAGACAAAAAATTTTATTCAGTAATTCAATTTTAAAAGAGGAAATAACATGAAAAAGGCAATCGTAATTTCAGCACTAGTAGCAACGTCAATTTTCAGCATCAACCAGGCGAAAGCTGAAGCCAGCAAAGAAGAAAACATTGGTTTTGCCAGTGGAGCAGCTGCAGGGGCAGCCATCGGTGGACCGGCAGGCTTCATCATCGGTGGTGCCATTGGAGCGCTGTTTGGAAATCAGGTAGAAAAAGCCAACCAACTTGATGAAGTTTCGGCAGAGCTAGCAAGTTCAGAATTGCGAGAGCGACAACTTAAAAGGGAGTTAACAATGATTCAGGAAGATTTAGCGGTAGAAACTGCGCAAGCTTCAAGCGCTCAATGGGTTACCGAAGGATTAACTTTAAATCTTATGTTCACCACAAATTCTGCAGCACTCTCTGACGCAGATTTAGCGAGTATTGAAAGAATCTCTACCGTAATGACACAGTTTCCGGAATTAAGCTTGAGACTCGATGGATACACTGATCCACGAGGTACCAAAAAAGACAATATGACGCTTTCGCAAAAACGTGTTGACTCAGTGATTGCCGCTTTTGAAAAACAAGGTGTTCCTTCTCACAGATTGATCGGTATCGCTCACGGCGAAGTCCTCGGCTTTACCAATAATGAGTCTCCCGACGTATTCGCTATGGCGAGAAAGGTCAGCGTAAATTTTGTCACTCGCGGCAGTCAGCAAGTCGCTCAGAATTAATACACTGTGCGAGAGCTTCTTGAATCACTTCTTTCAAACCTCTCGCGACACTGGCCCCAATTCCCCTCTCAAGAGCCAAAGACTTCGATTTGCTCTACCTCCGCCTTGGGCACACTGTGATGGTGTGCTCTTTTTTCGTAAGCGCGACATCTCTCGCTTATTTTTAAGGTTTTTATCCAATGTTAAACTGATTTGATTCCCAATATTCATTATAAAGGGTTAAAGTATTTTCGAGAGAAATGCGGCTAATAATTGATCTCAATAATATTTTTTCTTACGGGGAACCAAAAATCACTGGATATTGTCCTAAATAAAGTTCTAAACTTATTGAGAGATCCAGCGATAACAATTGATAGTAGTTTTACAGCGCCGGTGGAATTAGTTGATGCTAGGCGAGAAAACTAAGTCGTTAAGAAGAAATGGCTAATACGAAGCCAATCATCCTGGGCAGAACATGCGGCTGGGCAAGAAAGTGTTTTTCATCAGATTGAGAGCGACCTTTGTTAAGAAGTAAGTGTTTGATTTTAATGTTTATTTTGGTTGTAGTAGCCTTTACGACGCCGCTTACTTTTGCAAAAATGAACGACACTGCTTCGGTCCTAACAGCGCAACAAACAGATTTTTTGGCGGCAGAAAAACTCTTACGCCAAGCAAAGTGGAATGATTTTGATAAAAAGCTCGACCATTTAGGCGATTATCCACTGGCAATTTATCTCGAACGAGATCGACTTTTAGCCAATCTAAGCTTAGCCAATAGCAGTTTAATCGAATCTTTTCTCAATCAGCACGGTGACCTTCCGGTGTCACGAAAGCTCCGTTATAAATGGCTACACTGGCTCGCTAAAAATAACCATTCTTCACTCTTTTTGCGACATTACAGGAACTTTGGCAGTACTCAACTTTCCTGTAAACAGCTGGAATTTCGATTAAAAACCTCAGAAAATCCGCAAGATATCTACCCGCTCGCGAAATCTATTTGGTTAACTGGCCGTTCGCTGCCAAAAGCCTGCGACAAACTCATATCGACATTAAAGCAATCTGGGCAAATTACTGACGAGATGGTCTGGCAAAGGTTCGTGCTCGCGGTAAAAGCGAGACAGCGCTCGCTAGCGCAATACCTCGCTAGAAAATTGCCTCCCTCCGAGCAAGAGGCCGCGCAGTTGTTACAGAAGGTTGCGAAAAGTCCTGAAAAACTCAATAAGGTCGACTTTCGAAACCCGTTAACCGACAAAGCGGTAGATATCATTGATTTCGCCTTATATCGGCTGGCTTGGGATGATCCTAACTTAGCGATTGATGTGTGGAAAAAACTCGGCAAGAAGCACCAATTTACTGATCGCACTGGAAAACTGAAACGAGCAATCAGCCTTAGCTTGGCAATCGACAAGGACCCCAAGGCGGCTAATTGGCTTGCATCGATAGAATGGCGTGGCGATGAGTCAGTCAACCAATGGCTTTTATCCACCGCAATCGCAGACCAAAACTGGCAATTAATCACGGAGCTAGCAGCAGACCTGTCGCAGCAAAGCCAAGAGTCGAATAAATGGTTTTACTGGCAAGCGGTTGCAGAAACCCAACTCGGAAATCTTAATAAAGCACAATCCATATTTGAATCCCTCTCACAAGAGCGCAGCTACTATGGTTTTTTATCGGCGAGACAGCTCGGTAAACAAGCAGAACTAAAACAACGTACTATCAGCTACGATCAGCATGAACTGGCGCAATATACGCAAAAACCCTCTGCTCGGAGAGCCCGAGAGTTTCTCGCTTTAGGTCGTCTAAACGATGCCCGGCGTGAATGGAATTATGTGGTGCAACAGACTCCACTTGAAGACCAGACTAAATTAGCTTTGATAGCTCACCAATGGCAGTGGCAACATCAAGCGATACTGGCATTCGCACGCAGTAAACAAATAGATGATGTGGAGAAACGCTTCCCGTTGCATCAATTGTCTTTATTTGAAGCGCAAGCGAAAGAAAATCAAATACCACTCAGTTGGGCTTACGCCATTACACGACAGGAATCGGCATTTAAGACTGATGCGGTCTCAAGCGCTGGTGCGAGAGGTTTAATGCAACTAAAACCGTCAACGGCACGTATGGTTGTTAAGCACCGTAAATCGTTTAAACGCGCATCACAATTACTCAATGCTGACATGAATATTAAACTGGGTACTGCACACCTGAGTAAAATGTATGAGTCCTTTAATGACCACCCAATTTTAGCAACAGCCGCCTACAATGCAGGCAAAGCAAAAGTACAAAAATGGTTGGAAAACAACAATACACGAGATCCACTCCAATGGATTGAACAAATTCCCTATAAAGAAACTCGCGAATACGTTAAGAATGTTCTGACTTATCAGCTTATCTATGCACGCTTGACCAACCAACCCGAAGATTTTATCGCACAAATAGATAACTTCCCGATAACAACACCGACCATTCTCACCAAGTAGTGCTAACGGCAGTCGTTCGGCCTCTGCTGTCAAGCAAGTCTCGATAATAATAAGAAATTCTTCTAATAGCGGTTCTGGTATGAACAAATCAGTCCTTCTAAAAAGCTTGTTAATAGTCGATTATTACTGTGAAAACCCTGTGAATATAGGGGTTTGCCGAATCTACCATTCGCGCCCGTTGCTTTTGAAACTTTGTTACGGTCGTATGGTTGGCACCGAATAAACTCAATAATACATCTAACCACACGAGGTAACTCGCAATGATGTCAGGACAAATATCCGCAGAAATTGGTCACTGGTACCGTCCAGTAAACAATGATGCATTGTTCGAAGTCGTCGCGATTGATTACGAAGAACAAAGTATCGAAATCCAATATTACGACGGCGAAATAGAAGAGTTAGAGTTCAGCGGCTGGAAAGCCTTAATTCCACTGGAATCGGCGCCGCCTGAAGATTGGACGGGCCCGTTTGAAATTGACCGACAAGATCCGGCCTTTAATGACTATGCCATAAACGAAGCACTAATGTCGATCGAACGTAAATCACGCTGACACTCAACCACATCAATAAGAATCGTTTTTAATCGGCGATAAATCCGTATTTTTTGTTCTTTTTACTGGCAAATAACTCGATCTCAAATCAATGCATGGTAGAATACCGCCCAAATTCTATGACCCTAGCCAGAGATTTATTAAGATGTCAGATAACAGCTCTAAAGGCCTAAGTTACAAAGATGCCGGTGTGGATATTGAAGCCGGAAATCAATTGGTTGAGCGCATCAAGAGTGTCGCCAAAGCGACGAAGCGACCCGAAGTTGTATCTAACCTGGGCGGCTTTGGCGCGATGTTTGAACTGCCCACTGGCTACAAAGAACCAGTTCTCGTTTCAGGAACAGACGGTGTTGGTACCAAACTTCGTTTAGCAATTGATGCTGGTATCCACGATAAAGTGGGTATTGATCTTGTCGCGATGTGCGTAAATGATCTCATCGTTCAAGGGGCAGAACCCCTCTTCTTCCTAGACTACTATGCAACAGGTAAACTTGACATCGACACTGCAGCAGATGTTGTAAAAGGAATTGGTGAAGGATGTATTCAATCAAACTGTGCACTGATAGGTGGTGAAACTGCCGAAATGCCAGGGATGTATGAAGGCGAAGATTATGACCTTGCTGGTTTTTGTGTAGGTATTGTTGAGAAGTCTCAAGTTATTGACGGTACCCAAGTAACAACTGGCGATCAGTTGATTGGTTTAGGCTCCAGTGGTCCCCACTCTAATGGTTATTCTTTAATCAGGAAAATCATCGAAGTATCCGGTGCCAAACTTGATGACTCATTCGGCGAGGGTACTTTAGCAGAAGCATTACTAGAACCCACCAAAATATATGTGAAGTCAACCTTGGCACTTGCCAAACAAGTTAATTTAAAAGCCCTCTCTCACATTACTGGCGGCGGTTTATTAGAAAACATCCCGCGCGTTTTGCCCGACAATAGCTGCGCGCAAATCAATCAGAATTCTTGGCAAATGCCGGCAATCTTTAACTGGCTTCAAACTAAGGGTAATGTTGAACAAATGGAAATGTATCGTACCTTTAACTGTGGGGTAGGTATGGTATTAGTGGTCGCTGCCGATGAACTCGACAAATCCCTAGAGATTCTCAATGCGCTCGGCGAACAAGCATGGCACTTAGGTGAAATCGTCGAATCACAAGACAACCAGCAAGTTAGCTTTAAATAAACATTGGTCGACAGGAATTAGCCAATGAGTAACAAACGGGTTGTTGTTTTAATATCGGGCAGCGGTTCTAACTTACAAGCTTTTATCGAGGCGGAAAAAGCAGGTAATTTGCACGCCAAAATCGTGGGCGTAATCAGCAATAAATCCGGCGTGTTTGGTCTAGAGCGCGCGGCCAAAGCCAATATTCCGACTCGTGTTATCGAACACGGTAATTTCGATTCCAGAGAAGCATTCGATGAAGCGTTAGCGAAAACTATTGAGTCATTCTCCCCTAACCTTGTTATATTAGCAGGTTTCATGAGAATCCTAAGTGCAGGTTTCGTGCAAAAGTTTAATGGCAAACTATTGAACATTCACCCATCTTTGTTGCCCAAATATACAGGTTTACATACCCACCGACGCGCACTAGAGAACAAAGACACCTTTCATGGCACAAGTGTGCATTTTGTAACGGAAGAGTTAGATGGTGGACCGGTTATCGGCCAAGCAAGGCTGAAACTTGACTTAAATGACAGCGAATCTGAGGTTATGGCCAAAGTTCAACAATTAGAGCACAAGCTATATCCAGAGGTCGCTTCATGGTTTTTGACTGAAAGACTTTCAATGGAATCTGAAGGGATTTATTTTGACAATGAAAAGCTTACTCACCCCATCATTATTGATTCGGAATAATCCTCGCAAAAGCTTTACTCAGATTGAATTTGATTCAACCAGAGTTGTGTCTCTTTTATTCATTACGTTACTCTTAACCTGGAATTCGATTGACCTCAAAGCAAACGAGCTCAACCCACAACAAAAATCCGTCGAAACCCAATCTGAGGCAGTACCAGCGGAGTCAACCCAATCCGAGGCACTTAGCGACTCAATACAAACCGAAAATACTGATGGAACAGAATCTACTCAATCAACTGAAACAACTGACTCAACCAATTTGACTGAACAAGTTATCCAAAGCAATTCAGTTAGCGCCAATATCGAACAAACCGAATCGACTGCTCCAAATGACGAGCTTGCAGAAATTCCCGGAGTAAACCCATCTGAACAAAATAAAATTAACCGTTCTCTCAAGGAAAACCCATGGATCTTTCTGCATGCTTATGTAGCGACTTATCAAATTAGCGCCGATGGTGATGCGCTAGGTAATGCAACCCGAAAAATGGAAAAGAAAGATAATCAATGGCAACTTGAAGTATCTTCTAAATTGAGCAAATGGCTTTTAACGTTAAGAAGTCGTGAGTACTCTAAATTTAAAATTAAAGAACGAAAGATGTTTACCGACGAATTTTACTCGAAAACAAAAGTCAGTTTCAGAAAAGATCGGTTAACCAAACAAGCATTCGATTGGGATGCAAAGCAGGAAGTCGGAACGCGAGGCAAACGGAAATGGAGCCTGCCGTTAGAATCACAGGTATTTGATCGAGCGAATCATTTGCTTAAACTCCGTTCTGATTTACTCATCGGAAATCAAGAGTTCAAATATCTTGTCAGCTACAAAGGATTACGTGAGTTTTATGAATATCAACTCAAAGGTGAAGACGTGATCAAAACACCTTTTGGAGAATATCAAACGATACGCCTTGAGAGAGTTAGTGGTGATGACAGTAGTTTTTCAGTTTGGTTAAGTCCAGAATTAAACTATTTTCCAGTTAAAATCGCCCAATTTGAACAAGATAAACCTGACGTAACGCTTACCCTCACTAACCTCGAATTTACTGCACCAGATAACTCGCTTAAAGTCTCCAAAAAGGAATAAGTTGATTGTCTACCCCCCTCATTCACTGGCGCATGCTCATTGCTATTCTCAAACCAATACTCGCCTGGTAAAGTTCGCTGACTCCTTAAATAAGGTTTGGTCAATTCTAGCAACGTACAAAAACTGGCATCAAGATGACCAAAGTCAATAAATGCGTATTTGCTTGGTTGACCACTTTCCGTTATCCCCCTACCCTAAAAACCAATAATTAAATCTTAGTATAATTCTGGATTCATATTTGATTAAGCTACTGCATAAGTTGTTTGCATCGATGTTAGGTAGTGTTCGTGACCTGCTACCAATATTGATTGTTATCTTATTCTTTCAGTTTTTTGTCCTCCAGCAACCGCTCCCCAATGTTGGCAAATTAATTGCCGGTGTAGGATTTGTAATTCTCGGCCTGACTTTTTTCATTCATGGCCTTGAACAAGGGTTATTCCCCATTGGAGAGTCAATGGCACACGCTTTTGCCCGCAAAGGTAGCGTAGTTTGGCTAGTGATTTTTGCTTTTTGCTTAGGTTTCGGTACGACTGTCGCTGAACCTGCATTAATTGCTGTTTCCGCAGAAGCCGCAAAAGTTGCTGCCGCGGGAAATATGATTGAAGCCTCTACAGAAGCCCAGCAATCATACGCTACAGGTCTGCGGTTTACTGTTGCTTTATCGGTCGGTATCGCAATCGTTATTGGCGTTATTCGTATTTTAAAAGGGTGGCCGATTCAGTGGATCATTATCGGTGGTTATCTACTAGTGGTAATCATGACAGCATTTGCACCAAGAGAAATCATTGGAATCGCTTATGACTCAGGTGGCGTCACAACATCGACAATAACTGTGCCCCTTGTAACCGCATTGGGTGTAGGTTTAGCGTCATCGATTAAAGGACGAAACCCGATGATTGACGGCTTTGGATTGATCGCCTTTGCTTCACTCACACCAATGATTTTTGTCATGGCATATGGAATGATTATCTAATGGAGACACTACTCGAAATTCTCAATGTAATTGTAACCACGGTTAAAGATGTCATACCGATTGCGGTGATTATCTTTGGGTTTCAATTCCTAGTCATTCGTAAAAAACCAGCTAACCTTGGGCAGATTTTAACGGGGTTTGTTTGGGTCCTAATTGGTCTATCTCTTTTCCTTATCGGTCTAGAGTGGGCATTGTTTCCACTCGGCAAAATCATGGCGGAACAACTTACGGCACCATCATTTATTCAGTCGCTTGGCGGAATAAGCGATATCGCTGGGGAGATTAGTTGGCAAGATTATTATTGGGTTTATATTTTTGCATTTTGTATCGGGTTTAGTACCACAATTGCTGAGCCATCACTAATAGCTGTCGCAATTAAAGCGAATGAAGTATCAGCCGGCGCGATCGGAATTTGGGGACTGCGCATCGCTGTTGCTTTAGGCGTAGCGATCGGAATTAGTTTGGGTTGTTACCGAATAGTAGTCGGCGATCCGATTCATTGGTACATTATTGTGGGTTACGTTATCGTTGTTATTCAAACATCATTCGCGCCTAAACTCATTATTCCCCTCGCCTATGATTCAGGTGGTGTAACCACATCAACCGTAACCGTTCCACTAGTCGCCGCACTCGGATTAGGTCTATCGCAAACAGTTCCGGGACGTAATCCTTTGATAGATGGTTTTGGGCTGATTGCCTTCGCCAGTTTATTTCCGATTATGTCAGTAATGGCTTATGCTCAGTTATCAGAAGCTAAAGTTAACTTTTTTAAATCAAAACGATCTCAAGTAGATCAAGCTAATAGCAGCGTGAGGAGTTAATCATGCACTTTAAAATGATTGTAGTATTCATCGAAGATGAGAAAACCGATGCGGTTATGGATGCAGCCAGAAAGGCAGGAGCTACCGGCGCGACGGTTATTAATAATGCGAGAGGTGAAGGAATGACTCAATCAAAAACATTCTTTGGTTTAAACCTCGAAACCCAAAGAGATGTTATCTTGTTTTTAGTTGAAGAACATTTAAGTCGACACATTATTGAAGAGATTAATAAAGTGGGTGAGTTTGATGATAAACCCGGGACTGGAATTGCCTTTCAGATTGATGTTGAGGACGCCGTTGGTGTTGCTAGTCAACAAGCGAAGCTCACTGACGAAGTGAAGGAGTTTTTATAATGGAAAAGAAAGTAATCAAAGCACGCGATGTGATGCGAACTGACTTCTATGAAATTGATGGTCTCGCTACAGTAAAGGAAGCTATTCAAGTTTTTAAAGAAAAAAACATTGAAATGCTGATTATAAAAAAACGTGATAAACATGATGCTTATGGCGTGGTTCTCTTATCAGACATCGTCAAAAAAGTACTCGCGAAAGACAAAGCAACACGCAGAGTTAATCTCTATGAAATCATGTCTAAACCTGTCATAAGTATCGAACCGGACATGGACGTAAGATATTGCGCTCGACTTTTCAGCCGGTTTGGACTTTCTCATACGTTAGTCACTGAAGCAGGTAAAGCACTTGGTATTGTTGGTTATAAGGAGTTATTGATTCCTTGGGTTGAAACCGATGAGGAAGATGTTTAACCGTAATATTTAAAAATACAAAAAGTCGGTTGAATCATCTAGAGATTTTTTTAGTTGTTTCAACCGCAGTGGAATGTTCTCCTGACTTTATTGACTCAGTTTTTTAAAGGGCAAGGTTTGCCATTTAGTTTCTAGTCATACTTCGAAGCATCAAGGAGCTTTTTATTTCCTCAAACCAGACTTTCAAAGGTAGCCCGTCATCTCGACCGGAGTGGAGAGATCTCCCAAAGGCTTAGACAAACTCAAAATCTTGGACACCATCACAGACATGGGTGTGTTTCTTTGTAAATCTCTGCTTGTAGATGTATCCAAAACTGTGGGAGATTCCTCGACTACGCTCGGAATGACGTGCTGAGTTGAGTGTCTACTTTGTAATGGTTTGAGCCTCCCTTGCACCTTAGAAACCATCATCAGTAATCTGGTTAAGTTTAGTCCTTAAATTTTCTAATTCATTTTTGTCAAGCTTGGGCCAATCAGTGTCAGATGTTTCAAAGGTAGTGGTTTTCTTCGCACAACGCCAAAACATCATTAATGCGTTTCTTAAATTTACTTTCGCTTCAAACAATATTTTTCTGTTAGCTAAACTAGAGTTTGGTGAAAACTGAATGCTAAACAACAATTCGCTCTGTTTAGGCTCAAATATAAAATAATAACCAGCAGGCTCTAAGTGCCACCACACTTCTGAGTTTTCATTTCTAACAGGTTTCCAAAGGGATTCTACAAGTTCACTCACCGGGTTATTTGGGACATCTGATGCTTCAAACTCCACAGTATAATCACCGCTTGTGAATACTCAAGGTAACCATCCATGCTGAGGATTTTTAAAAGTTAGTTTTAAGTCCATAGAATTCTATTACATTTCAAGCTAATTGGACGTCTCATAAGTCATACTTTGGTTCAGAAGAATTTATATTTGACTGCCCGAAAGGTGATAAAAGTACTCGTTGAATACTAAGGAATACTTAATCGCATATCAATGGTTATAAGTTCACCTTTCTTACTCTTCTCATAAATCGGACCTTTATCATAAGACTCTGCGTATGGCAAAACTACTATGCTGAAGTAAGGCGTTTCTCTGGTAACCTGATAGTTTAAAACACTGCTATCAATTTGTTGCTCACACCTGTAAGCTTCTGGTCCACTTAATATTCGTCCTACTATGTGAAATATTATTCTGAAATGACGGCCATCCTCACCAGAACCGTGCTCATATGCGTCTGAAGGAGTATCAAGATTGATACCAAGCCTTTTTAGTTCAAGCAATATACCTTCAGGCAGAACCTTTTCGTACATCTTTCTCCAGTGTTCACATGACTCACAGTCACAATTAAATGCTGGCACACTCTCTTGATTTTGAACTTTCTGACTTTCCTCAATATTAAGCGCTACTTTCCAGTTAGCGATAGGTATAGTTGGTCTAAGTTTGTTCATTATCGAAATGTTTTAAATTATCAAAAGAAGGATATTATTTTCGGCAATTCATGAGTGACTGCTTTTTGACATCAAAAAGTTAATACGACCGGCAACTCTGTGATGGTTCAAGCCTATCATTTTATTTAACTCTCATAAACTGAAGTGACTAGTATAATTTTCCTTCGAGAACACGAACTCGGCCATGTGAAACTATCCATCTGACATCTGGGTAACTATGTGTTCCATCTTCCTCTAAACTGAAAAAACCTTCCGGATAAAGTTCAAAGTCATCGGTCTTTTCGACTAGTAGCGCAATTTCTTCTATCTGAGCCTTAATATAACCCAGTAAATAGGTCCTTGTTTCAGCTCCGAAAAAAACGTGTTTATATCCATTGATCGGGCTCTCCTGGATCACCCAACCGCCAGAATATAAGTCGGCTTGATGTACTTTTACCTGATGCTTGTTTAGATACTCAGAAGTAATGTACTTTATTAAGATAGGTTCAATTTCTTTCCCTAAACTTTCAGGAACTTCAATCCATCCTTTAATTTTTGTGTATGCTCCCAATTTATTTCCTTATTTATACCTCGAATGACAGCTTTTCTTATAATCTTAAAGATCGTTCAGTGTCGGCATTGTGATGGAGTTTGCCATACACTCATCATTTCAGCGATTCTAACCCGTGATTCACATTCCTAAACTATCAGAGTCTTTAACCGGAAGCCACCTCAAGACAAACCCACCATTAATATCTTGAGGCCAATCTGGTTCCTCATCATCTTCCCATGATGCAACATGATATATACAACTATCTAGCGACCATTCAACCAAAACTTCTAGACTAAAACCATCACCAGTCAAAAATTTTATATAGCTATTTAATTCTTCCAAGTTTTTAGATTCTGGGCCTGTTTTATCCTTTTTTAGGACCATAGATACAGAGCCAACATCTTCAACGTGAGCATAACTAAAATAGCTATGCCATGTTATATCTTTGTTTTTACTTAGAGCTTCTATTGTACTGAGATACGATAATTGTCGTTCTGAAAATCTTCTTGCAAATTCTTGTCTGTCCAAAACGGTTCCCTTAAATTTAAACCTCGCTTACTTATTAAGATATTTATCATACTCTATATTTTTTTGCCGAACGATTGATTGTGTTGCGTGTATTTTTGGATCATCCACCTATTTCAGGATATGTTTCTATGGTTCAGTGCTACTCCCAACACTTGACCCCATATTCGCTGCTTGAGTATTAGTAATATTGGAGTTGTTTCCTACTTTCTTAAGCCTTCGATCAGTAAAATAGTCTTCTCTGTTAATGAGAACCGTAAAAATTGAGCCAATAAAAGGCAATACCCAAACGAAGGACAATTACTGACAGTCACTATATCGACAATCACTCACGCTATCAATCTTCAATCTCTGAGTTGTCTCGGTGTTATTCTCGCCTTCTTTTATGAGCTTCCTTTGTTGATAATGTGAATTCATTGATTAAGGAGCAATAATGGCCATCAAACGCAGTGACCTGATTGATTCTGAAAACGCCGGTTACTATCACCTGATATCCCGTTGTGTTCGACGGGCTTTCTTATGTGGTGTGGATGATGAGACAGGGATATCTTATGAACATCGCCGTGCTTGGATTGAACAACGAATATTACAGCTCGCTACTATCTTCTCTATCGAAGTTTATAGTTATGCCGTGATGCATAACCATTATCATCTAGTGGTTTATTCTGACCCGCTCGCACCGTGTCAGTGGAGTGATTTAGAAGTCGCAGAGCGCTGGCTACAACTGTTTCCTGGTAAACTGGATAATCCTCAATTTAAACTCCAGCGAGAACTCAAACTACAAGCTATAGCTAATGATGAAACACTGTTAGCGGAGTATCGACAACGCTTGGGCTCAATCTCATGGCTCATGCGCTGTATAAATGAGCCTATTGCTAAACGCAGTAATCAAGAAGACTTTGTCAAAGGACACTTCTGGGAGTCTCGGTTTACCTCACAAGCTTTGTTAGACGAATCAGCTGCTTTGACTTGCATGGCCTATGTCGACCTTAACCCCATTAGAGCAGGGATAACCGATAAAGTCGAAGAGAGTGACTATACCAGCATTCAATCACGAGTACGCTCGATGACCGAAGAAACATTAAACCAAGTAGTAGAGTCACTTGCAGGTAAGGTCAGACAAAGAACCATGGTAATGCCGCTAAAAGACTATATTGAACTGGTTGAATGGACCGGCCAATCAATCATTCATCCGGATAAAGCCACAATTCCCACTCACTTAAAGCCGATATTTCAACGGCTCAATATCAACCAAGATAATTGGCTTAATCAAGTTAATCACTATGGTCGTAATTACTACCGCGCTGTTGGGCCCCTTCATCTCATTCAATCGTTTGCTGATAAACTGAAATCAAAATGGATTAAAGGCGTATCGAGCATACGGCGTTTGTACCTCTCCACTACCTAAGTACCAACGATAACATAACCTTGGATTTATTCTTAAACGAGAAGGTTATCGATTACCTGAAAATCGACCAGTTCGCTAAGTCAAGCTTTAAACCAATAAGTTTTTCACTCGCGTAGTTTAATTTAAATCGCCTTGATACTGTCGCTAAGGAATATTCGCAAGTTTGTGTAAGTCATTTGCCTAATTGTGGCTGTCTTTAATTATTTTGGTGTAAGTCATTTGCCTAATTGTGGCTGTCTTTAATTATTTTGCTACTTTGGTTCTGGTTTCACTTGTTTTGCGTTAAAGCTCTTCTATATTTTATAGCCACCCATCCAGTAACCAATCCCTGAGCCTATTATTATTAGTGGTGCTATAAAAATAATGAAAAGAACTCCTTTAATAGCATTTCTAAACTCAAATATCTCTCGGGCTACTATTAACCCAACTACAGCAGAAAGCACCGTTACAGCAAAAAGTACAATATTTATTATCTTTCCTCTAAGAGGCCAAGAACAATTTTGACATTTACACGAGAAGGCATTTAAACCTCTATTCCATTCAAAAAAGCTTATCGGCGTGTTATTACAATTTGGGCATTTGTTCATTAACTCTCCTTTGCACACCCCAATTCAGACGTTTATTTCTTGTTTATTCGAAGGGCTTGTCATGAATTACTTCGTTTATTTCTTAAATACTTTTACATGTAGTTCCGAGCACTTCGTTTAGTAGATGAATACACTTAAACTTAGGAACCAAATAAAACTTAATTTTAATCTCAAGTAATTGATGACAAGAGTCTAGTTACTAAATAACTTCTCAAACATTCTCAACTTTTCATCCAGCTGTAATCATAGATATATGAGAATTCAGCCAAGTATACTGAATTAACTCCTTCTAAGTTATACAAAAATGCAAATATAGACAGGCACAATATCTCGGATAACCCACAAAGCAAGTGGCGAATGTTCTTAACTTAAATGGTATACATTAGAAATAAGCTCAGATAATTGTAAGAAATCACTCAATAGTGTCTGTCTTGAATAATCTCTTTGAATAATCTGAATAATCTTTTTTATATGTCTTAAATTATCGTTTTTGAATTATCATTCATCAGTTGAATTATCTGTTTTTAATCTATTTTTCCCGCTGAACTCGATCTGTGAATGCCGTGGGATGATTAGCGAAGATAGGCTTTTCTGACGATTGCGGTAACGGCGCAAAATACGAAGCTTTAGTTTCTTCCAAATCAACTTGATTATTGGTCCTTTGATGTGCCATGCTAAATCGAGTGACATTTCCGACAATAACCAAACTAGGTGATTTAAATCGACGAGCATGGTATTTCAAAGTAAAGGTACTCAATGTGGCAGGATACTCACGGTGAAAAGGTGTAGTCCCCTGCTCTATAAGTAATATCGGCGTGTCCGGTTGAAAACCGATACCGATAAGCTTCTTACAGAGTATTGATGTATTGGGTGTACTCATATAAAAAGCCAGCGTATCTTTTTGTGTTCCTCTAAGTTTGTTCCAAATAAATTCTTGCTCTATTTCTTTAGAATATAAAGTTAATATATGTAGAGAATTCGAACCGCCTCTTTCGGTTAGCGGAAAGCCACTATAGGCGGCACATCCTGTCACGGCACTAACACCCGGTACTATGTGGTATGGCACATCTAAATGCTTAGCAATATTTATTTCTTCTGCACAATGTCCAAAAATACCCGGATCGCCTCCTTTCAATCTAACCACTATTTTATCTTGCTTCAAATACCTCTCTATCATACATCCGATATCTTCCTGCTTTTTATGATGATGGTTACGCGTTTTTCCTACAGCAATGACTGAAGCATCTTTACGAGCATATTGTTCGATGAGATCAGGAGGAATCAAACGATCGTATAGAACAACATCTGCCTGCGAAATTAAACGCATACCCTTAAGCGTAATAAGCTCAGGATGACCGGGGCCTGTACCTATTAGGTATAATCCCGCTTGTTTGCAGTCATTAGTTGTTGCTAGCGCCTTTTCTAACAATTCAGAAGCATGATTTGTATTCCCCTCTAAAGCTTCTTCGGCGATTGGACCATTCAATAAGGTTTCGACGAATAATCTACGTGGCTGGATGTGATTAAGGTGATCACGTAACAGCTCCTTTTTGGTTCGTAAGAAATCAATTATTCGTTCATAGTAAGGAGGAATAATACGCTCGATGGTTTGTTTAATGATTCGTGCGAGAACTGGTGAAATACCACCCGATGAAATCGCAATTTGTAGTGGTCCTCGTCTCACTAGGGCTGGAAAAATAAAATCACATAATTTAGGGTTATCCACTACATTGACAGGAATGTTTACTGCTCTACAGTGCTTAGCGACTTGTCGATTAACGAAATCATTATTTGTTGCGGCGATAACGAAGGCATTACCCTCTATCAGAGAATCTTTATAGTCACGGGGGATGATCTTAAAACCATGTTCGATTTGCAGTTTTCTTAATGGTTCACTTATCTTTTTACTTGCAACAACTATATTGGTGTCACAGCTGATAAGTGCTTTAGCTTTGGCACAAGCAATCTCACCACCACCAATAATTAAAGCAGGTCGACTACTATTGGTTTTAAAGAACAAGGGCATGTATGTCATGGTGAGTATCCTCTGCGTGTGTTTTAATTAATTGACTCAGTTCGGTTTTACATGAACCACAATTGGTGCCACACTGTAATTTTTTACCGAGTTCGGCGACACTACGGTGACCTTCTTTGATTGCAGTCACTATGCTTTTTTCATAGACTTTAAAACAGCTACAAACCTGTTTGCCATTCTCAAAAGTTGGATCGGTTTGCGCATGTAATAAACGGTTTAATTGGTCATCAGAAATGCTGTCACTAATGGATAATTGATTTAACCAGTCAGAATTAATCTTTACTGGAACATTTGATAAATAACCAACAGCTTTTAATTCTCCACTCGACTGTGCAACAACAGACTGAAGGTGTGAGCTGTTGAACTGCAACCATTGATAACGATCCGTTAATTGTTCTTGGAGAAAATGTCGCAACTCCAATCCTTCCTGATGCATAGCAAAGTGCCATAACCAGCCCTTACTTATTCTTGTTTTACTCCAGTAATCAACAGTTAAATTAATATCGCTGGTCAAGAACAAGAATCCATGTTGCGCATAGTTCATTTTTTCAATTCTTACTGCGGTATGTTTGCTTTCAGGCTGGCCTGAAATGGGATCAATGACCGACTGATAAAGTGCGGAAACCTTCGCATGTGAAGCGTATTGCTTTGACCAATGAATCGGCATAAAACACTGACCTTTTCGAACACTATCAGTGACTCTTGCGTTGGCAATTACCTCACCCGTTGACGATTGAGCGCGAATTAAATCTCCATCGACAATATCCAAAGTGCGAGCCATCGAAGGATTAATTTCGATATAAGGATGTTCTGTATGAGCATGTAAACGGGCTGAGCGCCCTGTCCTTGTCATCGTGTGCCAGTGATCTCTGAGACGACCAGAGTTCATGACTATTGGAAATTGTTCTGAAGTCGTTTGTATCGGTAAGCGAGGGGTTACAGGATGGAAGTGTGCTCTCCCAGATGACGTACTAAATTGTCGGTCAACAAATACGCGACTATCACCCCCTGGTTTAATCGGCCACTGTTGCGGTTTAAGATTATTATACTCGCTTTGACTAAGTCGGCCTATAGCACTCAAATCAAGCTGTCTTGAGCCATTATTTTTATAACCGGTCAGTGCAGTCCACTCATTAAATATTTCGTGGACATGTTGGTAATCAAAACCATCAAACCCCATCTTTTTTGCCACTTCACATATGATCTGCCAATCATGCTTAACTTCACCATTCGGACCTATCAGTCCGCGTTGACGGGAAATAACTCGCTCTGAATTGGTTACAGTTCCGTCTTTTTCTAGCC
The DNA here is from genome assembly GCF_007004765.1 of Aliikangiella marina. Lineage (GTDB taxonomy): Bacteria > Pseudomonadota > Gammaproteobacteria > Enterobacterales > Kangiellaceae > Aliikangiella > Aliikangiella marina. Next base: position 561,911 of record NZ_VIKR01000001.1, on the reverse strand, counting down.
AACCAGATACGGGTAAAACAACGTTCGCATATTCTAAGGTGTCATTTCTAGCAACGCAGTCAGAGACGATTACAGTTTCGCAAGCCTTCAGCGCTTCTGTAATAATAGGTCGATTAGGTAGGCTGACCATTGGATTTGTAGCCATAATCCAAACAGCTTTGATTTGACCGGAGCGCATCTGTTCAAACATATCAACGGCTTTTAATCCAGCTTTACTCGCAATGGTAGGTGATTGCCAGAATGTTTTTACCTGCTCTCGATGGGTAGCATTTTCAATGTCCATGTGACTGGTTAACATATTGGACATACCTCCAACCTCACGTCCCCCCATCGCATTGGGTTGCCCTGTAATCGAGAACGGTCCGCAGCCAGGCCTTAATAGTTTACCTGAGGCAAGATGGGCATTAATGATTGATTGGCACTTATCAGTACCACTAGACGACTGATTGATCCCCATAGAGTAAAAGCTAATCACTCGTGGGCTGCAAAGAAATAAGTCATACAACGATTCTATTTCTTGGACTTTCAGTTCACAAAAAGATGCAACACGATTGACCGACCATTGCTTTGCTTCGGCCAAACATCCATCGAAATTTTCAGTATGCTTTTCAATAAAACACTTATCGAGACCATCATAGTTAGCTAGATAATTCAGCAGTCCATTATAAATTGCGGCATCTGTTCCAGGCTTTAATGCTAAATGTTTGTCGGCAATTTCAACAGTTGCGGTTCGGCGTGGATCAATAAGGACAATTTGCATTGCTGGGTTGATCTGTTTGGCTCGCTCAATGCGTTGATATAAGACTGGGTGAGTCCAGGCAGCATTGGAACCGATTATTATCAAGAGATCAGTTTGTTCAAGATCAGAGTAACTACAGGGTACTATGTCTTCACCAAAGGCGCGTATATACGCTGCGACAGCGGAGGACATGCAAAGTCGAGAATTAGTATCAACGTTAGCTGATCCAACATAGCCTTTCATGAATTTATTCGCGACATAGTAGTCTTCAGTGAGCAACTGACCAGAGAGATAAAATGCAACAGAATCGGGTCCATGTGATCGAATGGTTTCTATCAATCGGTCAGCAATCATATCGGTAGCCAAATGCCAACTAACCGACTTGCCATCAATTTGCGGTGTTATCAGACGATCCTCTGACGTCAAAGTTTCCAGCAGATGATTACCCTTAACACATAATTTACCGTAGTTAGCAGGATGAGATGGTGTACCTTCGATCGCTACCGGCTCTCCTTTTTCAAAATGAATATCAACGCCACATCCAACACCACAGTACGCGCAGGTTGTTTGCCCTATACAGTTTTTGTGTTCTGTAGCGTTTTTTTGACCTGTAAGCGTGGTCTGTGATGGGATGTAGTTAGGCTTCATTAACACTGGCTATATCGTCAAAGCTTTAAATCAGTATTTGAACATCTGATTCAACTAGTCGAGTTTTAAAAGTACGAACATGTGATGAATCATCTTCAATACACTGGCCGGAGGTCAGACTAAAATGCTGCTTAAAAAGCGGTGATGCGACAACAGGCTCGTCATTAATACTGCCAACAATTCCCCGATATAACACATGAGCTTTACCGATAGGATCATAATTTGAGATGGCATAGATTTTCAGATCGTCTGACTGGACACCAAAGATGGCGACCTGATGATTATCTACGAGGGCGCAGACACCAGAGTTGATTACTAGGTCAGATTTGTTGCAAACACTTAACCAGGTTTCTTGATTTGTATTCATCATACTGTTATTCATAATATTATAATTCGTCTCACTGTTTTTCATCACACTATTTTTTATCACACTATCTTTTATCACACTATTTCGCTTCAATCACAGGGATTAAATGAGGAGACTGTTTAATCGATTTTTCTTTTTCTATAGCCGGTCTTATCTGACCTCGTTCACGAACAAACTCAATAGTCGAATCAGTCTCGTTACTGTTCACAAATGGTTTAAAGCGTTTTAATGCTTCTGGGTCATTGATTGTGGTCTTCCACTCACACTGATAATTGGCAATAACATGAGCGATTTGCCGTTCCAATTCATCACAAACTCCCAAATGATCATCAATGACAACTTGCCTGAGATAGTCCAGCCCCCCCTCCATGTTTTCCATCCATACTGAGGTGCGTTGTAGACGATCGGCCGTATTGATATAAAAAGACAAGATGCGGTCGATGTATAAAATCAAGGTGTCATCATTGAGATCGGAGGCAAATAATTCAGCATGCCTTGGTCGCATTCCGCCATTACCACAGACGTATAAATTCCAGCCATTCTCGGTTGCAATAACCCCGATATCTTTGCTCTGCGCTTCAGCACATTCCCGGGTACAACCCGACACTGCAAACTTGATTTTATGTGGCGCGCGTATACCTTTGTATCGATTCTCGATGAATATGGCCATGGCAACACTATCCTGAACACCATAACGACACCAGGTACTGCCAACACACGACTTCACTGTTCTTACTGCCTTTCCATAAGCATGTCCGGTTTCAAAACCAGCGTCGATTAACTCCGCCCAAATTGATGGTAATTGATCGACTCTGGCACCAAATAAATCAACACGCTGTCCTCCGGTGATTTTGGTGTACAGATCATATTTTTTCGCAACCTCTCCCAGTACGATAAGTTTATCGGGTGTAATTTCGCCGCCTGGAACTCTAGGTACTACCGAGTAACTGCCATCTTTTTGCATATTGGCAAGATAGGTATCATTAGTATCCTGTAACGGGATTTTGTTTTTCTCGAGAACATAGTCATTCCACAAGGAAGCCAAAATGGAAGCGACAGTGGGTTTACAAATATCACAACCGAGTCCATGACCATGGCGTTGCAGGAGATCTTCAAATGTTTCTATTTTTTCAATTTTAACGATATTGAATAATTCTAGACGTGAGTAGGCGAAGTGTTCACAGATATCTTTCTTCACCTCAAAACCGAGGTTTTCCATTGCAGTATCAAAAACATCTTTCAACAGAGCGGCACATCCACCACAACCAGTACTCGCTTTGGTACATGACTTGACAGTAGCGAGCTCGGTTGAACCGGCTGTAATGGTGTTAACGATATCGCTTTTGGTAACGTTATGACACGAGCAAATAGTCGCACTATCTGGGAGTGCATCGGCACCGAGAACAGGGCCATTGTTCACATTGGGAAGTATTAATGATTCTGCATGTTCTGGTAGATCAATGCCATTGAGCATGTATTGTAATAGTGAATCATAATCACTGGTATCGCCGACGAGAACGGCACCAATCAGTTTAGTACCATCATGGTTAACAACGATTTTTTTGTAAATCCCTTGCGGTTGGTTTTCATAGGTGTAACTTTGAGAACCGGCTGTATTACCATGGGCATCTCCGATAGAACCGACCTCGACACCCATCAATTTTAATTTGGTGCTCATATCAGCACCAATGAACTTTTCATCCGATGTAGGATTAATCAATTTTTGTACGGTTATTTTTGCCATCTGATAACCTGGTGCAACCAAACCAAAGATAAAATTATTCCAAGCAGCACATTCTCCGATTGCATAGATATTAGGATCTGAAGTTTGACATTGATTATTGATTGCAAACCCACCGCGTTCGCCTTTCTCCAGTCCAGTTAAATCAGCAAGCTCATCATAAGGACGTATGCCTGCTGAAAATAAAATTAAATCAGTTTCAAGATGCCCACCGTCTTTAAAATTCATTCGATACCGATGGTTTGTACCTTGTTCTATCGCGACGGTCGCCTTGGAGGTATGTACTTCGACACCCAGTGACTCGATTTTATTACGCAACAAAGTGCCACCAGCACTGTCAATTTGGACACCCATGAGTTGCGGTGCGAACTCAACAATATGAGTTTTAAGTCCTGCCTCCTTGAGTGCGTTTGCCGCTTCGAGTCCTAACAGACCACCACCGACGACAACACCGACACGACTCTCTTTAGCGCAGCGTTCGATTTCTTGTAAGTCTTCAATAGTCCGATAAACCAAACAATGAGACTGTTCATTACCCGGAATGGGCGGTACAAAAGGATATGAGCCCGTAGCAAGAATGAGTTTATCAAAGGTATACTGATCACCATTATGTGTCGTAACTATCTGCTTCGCCCGATCAATTTGAGTTACCTTACTATTCAGATGAAATGCAACCCGCCACTGGTCATAGGTTGCTTCAGATGTCATGGCCAAATCATCTGCACGTTTACCAGTAAAGTATTCTGATAAGTGAACTCTGTCGTAAGCGAGACGTGATTCGGCTGCTAACACGGTTATATCGAAATTGATATTTGGGTGTTGCTGTGTCACTAACTGCTCAACAAAGTGATGTCCAACCATACCGTTACCAACAACAATTATCTTTAGCGTTTCGGCCATTTGATTTACCTCATATCCAAGTTGAGTAAATGATGGTGACTAGTATTGTGCACTCAGCCAGATCCATATTTTATCCGTATCAACTTTGCCAGCAGCGGCATCACCTGCAGAATAGGCGCCATATTTGAAACCAGCGGTATAACGCTTGCTGAACTTCTTCGCTACAACAAGGTTTACTTCGCTACCTAAATCATCAATGCCAGTTGAGCTCTCGTCAGCAGAAAAATCATGATAAGTCAGTGTCCATTTGGCACCTAGCGCACTGGTGGCAAACGTTGCATAGACATCAACCAAACCAACATCTGGAGTCGCAAGAAATTGATCAGTAAAACCATTAAATTTATGGAGTGTGGCTAACGGAGTTGCGAACCCATAGTTACCAGAATCTGAACCTAAAACTTCGTAACCGATTTTTGTCGTGAACCCTCCAAATACCGCACCGCCCTCAATGAAAAGATAGTCAGCGTCAAAATCTGCTCCGTTGGCGATAGCTGATTGACGTGCAAATTCTGCGTGATATAGAGTTTTCGTCTCACCAACGGTAAAGCTTCCTTTGAGACTTATACCGTAGGTATCTATACCATTGTCAGTTTCGTCATCGACTTCTAACAAATAGCCATAGCCGGTAACCTTACCGATTGCAGTGGTGTAGGCGAGATTAAAAAGATGATCCTCAGATTCCAGATCACGCACTTCAGCAAAGATTCGATTGCGCTGAGTGATATTGGCGTAGTTAAGGATTAAGTCATCAGATGCTTTGTAATTAATGGTTAAACCATCGAATGTCTGACGATCTTGACGCCAGCCAACATGACCAACGAAACGATGGCCATCATAGGTAATGACTTGTCTACCCGCCTTTATTTTAAGGCCATCTCTTTTGTAATGTACGAATGCCTGATCGAGTTCAGTCGTTTCCGGGTCCGCGATAACAGAATAAACACCCGCATTCTGACCGAGCGTATTATTGTAATCAGTGATACCTAAAATGTTTCGCGAATCTTCAAATTCAACCAGTGCAGAGAAACCATCTTTCTCTTTGAAGGTGTAGGTCAACCGGGTGCGAAGCGTCAGCGCGTCGGCATCTTGCAATGCATTATTTTGCTCTACGCTCTCATAGCGTAAATTGAAATTAACATCCGCGGTTCCTAAACTTTCATCAGCACTTAGACTGTTCGCTGACACTAATACCGATAAAAGAATTGCGATGGGTATTTTTTTAATTATTGAATATTTCATTGTTTAATCCTTAATTAATCTATGCAATTTGTTCTTTGATTTCAGTCTCATCAAGTGTGGATTGCTTGCCAGTTATAGTTTCAATTTTGCGCTGTTTTTCATACAGGAAGGTCAATACGTTTGAGCGAATTTCGTTGTATTCTGGATCATTTGATAAGGCCACACGATTTCGCGGACGAGCTAGATTAACTTCCTGAATTTCGCCAATCGTCGCCGCAGGCCCATTGGTCATCATGACAATGCGATCGGATAATAGAACCGCCTCATCGACGTCATGGGTAATCATAATGACGGTATTTTTTAACTCATCTTGAATCTCCATCAACGAATCTTGCATGTGAGCTCGCGTCAAGGCATCCAACGCACCAAACGGCTCATCCATGAGTAAGACTTCAGGTTGCATTGATAAAGCACGCGCGATTCCAACCCGCTGTTTCATTCCCCCAGAGATTTCATCTGGACGCTTGTGCATGGCATGATCCATATGAACTAGTTTGAGGTTATGTTCAATCCAATCCCTGATTTCAGCTTTACTCTTTGTTTTATGAAATACTTGTTTAACCGCCAGCTCGACATTTTGATAGGCTGTCAGCCAAGGCAATAGTGAGTGATTCTGGAATACGACAGCTCGTTCTGGACCAGGTGTAGTAACCTCTTTATCATTGATAATTACCCCACCCATGGTTGCCTTTAATAAACCAGCAACGATATTGAGTACCGTTGATTTACCGCAACCTGAATGGCCGATGAGTGAAATAAACTCTCCTTTGTTGATCTTTAAATCAACAGACTTAAGTGCAGTAAAGGGGCCTTTGGGTGTCTCAAACACCATGTCAATATGGCTAATTTCTAAAAAACTCTTCATCGTATTCACCTATCGTAAATCGGTTTGTTTATTCCATGATAAAAGACTTTGAATCGACAACATGCTGCGATCGAGAAGAAAGCCAATCAGTCCAATCACTAAAACCGCCGTCATGATTCGACTTAAAGATTGTGAACTACCATTTTGGAATTCATCCCAGACAAATTTCCCCAAACCTGGATTTTGTGCCAACATTTCTGCCGCAATTAAAACCATCCATGCAATGCCAAGAGACAAACGCATACCTGTGAAAATTGCAGGTATTGAAGCTGGTAATACAATCTTTTGAATATGTTTGAGGGCTGGTAGTTGTAAAACCTTGCTAACGTTGACCCAATCTTCGTCTATCGAAGAAACACCGATAGAAGTGTTAATCACCATTGGCCACAAACAACATAGGGTTACGGTTATCAGAGAATTTACAAACGACTTAGCAAACATAGGATCGTCACTCACATAGAGGGCACTGACGACCATTGTTACCAGAGGTAACCAGGCCAGTGGTGAAACCGGTTTAAATATCTGTATAATCGGATTTATAGCGGTATTGAGCGACCGGCTTAAGCCAACAGCTATGCCGAGAGGAATGGCAATAATGGCAGCAAGCAAGAAACCACTCATAACAGTGATCAGACTAGTTATGATTTGATCCCAAAAAGTCTCTTTACCCGTGTAGGGTCTTATTTTTGGCTGATAATTGGGATCTTGAGCGAGTCGTTTAGCATTTCGCTCTTCCTGTCGCTGATAAAATTTTTCAGCTTTAATACGCTCTGCACGGTGCTCTTGATACAGGTTAACGACCTGTTCGGCGACAGCACCTGGACCAGGAAATTTTCCTAATGAAGTATCAATATTATTAGCCGCCGTTGACCATAGCGCGAGAAACACCAATATTCCTAATATCGGTAGCGCAATACTTTGTGAGACATGCTTTAGCAAATTTATCACTACCAACTTGGTACTCTCAGTCCCGTTGAACGTAATTTTATCCATTAAGGTGTTCATTCATTCTTCTCCAATAAGAGGAAAGCGATCCCAAAATCTCCAGACATCACTTTGTATCAGATCGTGTCACCTTGCTTCAGGCCAATTTTGAATTGGTTGATATATTCATTTGGTTTTGAACCATCATAAATAATGTCATCAATGAAATGAGTTTGTGGGCTTCGATAGCCATCCTCCGTCGAAAAATCTGGAAAGTCTTTAACATCCATTTTTCCCTCTTTGATCAATGACAATGCAGCCTTAGTATAGATATCAGGTCGGTAAACTTTTTTTGCAGTTTCGTGATACCACTCATCCGATTTATCCTTTGATATTTGTCCCCACCGTCTCATTTGAGTTAAATACCAGATGGCATCTGAATAATAGGGATAAGTAGCGAAATGCCGAAAAAATACATTAAAGTCAGGCACTGATCGTTTATCGCCTTTTTCGTATTCAAATGTCCCAGTCATACTATTGGCAATAACATCGTAATCAGCACCAACATAGTTGGATTGTGATAATATTTTTACAGCAGCAGGTCTGTTAGCATTATTATTTTCATCAAGCCATTTCGCGGCACGAATCAACGCTCGAGTTAGTCGAATAGTAGTGTTGGGATATTTCTCAGCGAATGCTTTTGTAATGCCAAAAACTTTTTCAGGGTTGTTCTTCCAGATTTCATAATCGGTAACAACAGGGACGCCAATTCCTTTGAATACCGCTTGTTGATTCCATGGTTCACCAACACAATAACCATAAATTGTGCCTGCTTCTAATGTTGCTGGCATTTGAGGCGGTGGCGTCACTGACAATAAGGCGTCTGCTTGCAATTTACCTGAAGTATCACCTTTGTGTGGTGCATAAAAACCGGGATGTATTCCTCCTGCGGCCAACCAGTAACGTAATTCGTAATTATGCGTTGAGACAGGAAAAACCATACCCATTTTGAAAGGTTTACCTTTTGCTTTAAACTCTTCAACAACAGGCTTTAGTGCATCAGCTTTAATGGGATGTAAAGGACGACCGTCGGCGATTTTGGGAACATTTACCTTCATTTTTTCCCAAATGGTATTTGAAACAGTAATCGCGTTACCGTTCAAATCCATAGAAAACGGCGTGATAATGTCAGCCTGCGTACCATAGCCAATAGTGGCAGCAATTGGTTGACCAGCTAACATATGGGCACCATCCAAACGGCCATCTATCACACCATCTAGTAGGACTTTCCAGTTTGCTTGTGCTTCAATAGTGACATAGAGCCCCTCCTCTTCGAAGTAGCCATTTTCATAAGCGATTGCAATAGGTGCCATATCAGTCAGCTTAATAAATCCAAACGTTAGTTCTTCTTTCTCCGGCCAACCAAGCTTTTCAGCGAAACTAAAATTACTGAAAGTTATAATCGATGTGAAGCTAACAATATGAACCAAAGATTTTAGCTTGCTCAATATTTTAACGACGTACATTTAAATCTCCCCCCAAAAAAAAAGCCCATTCACTACCAAGTTCTCACTTGACTGTGACTGGGCTTCGTTGCCTGATTTCAAATTGTCACTCTAAGTTTGTCGTGTTAAGACTAGCGACAAATTCAGAGGTGTTAATTTATTTAATACAAAGATTATGCCAAGTGTTGCAAAGCCAATAAAACCGTTAAATTAGTCGAGAAAATTAATGACTTAAGTAAGATGTCTGCACTAATTTTGTGCGGATAGTGAGATATTGTGGTGCAAGTAAACCTTTTTTATGAGATTTATCTGCGCGAACTCTATTTGAAATCATAATCAACCGAAATTGAAACGCGATTTAAATAATAAATTTTAGTTCAGGTTGTTATGCCAAAATGTTTTAACAATTAGTCGTTATCAAGGCACATCATTTGCTTAAGATATAGTCACTAATAACATTGGTGTTGATAGCTTAGTCATCTACTTTATTATGGAACAAAGTAATTTAACAAAACGACTTTTGATCGCTTCTAAAAAATCAGATTTGGATGCGTTACGGCAAATAGAATACAGTTCGGAGCTATTCGTTTCTGTTACTGATCTCATGCACGAACTACAACGCGAGCGCGGTACCAGTAGTATTTATCTAGCGTCAAGCGGTAAAAGGTTTATTAAAAGAAGAAAGAACCAACTTCTTCGCTCTGATCAATCTATTGAAAAATTTCTTTCAGTTGTAAATGATTTTCTGATTACACCAGAACTTTATGGGAATAACTCGAGGTTATTAACGAGCTCAGCTATTGCGTCCTACCAAATAGATTATTTGTATTCATTAAGAAAAAAAATTACAGAAGTATCTATTGACCCATGGCAATCTATTGATTTTTACACGCAGTTAATCAATGGCTTATCGGCGGTAATTGTAGATTATGTTGAGGTTTCTAAAAACCCTGAGATCACTCGACAGTTAATAGCACTCATCAACTTTATACAAGGGAAAGATTTTGCAGGACAAGAGAGAGCTTGGACAGGTATAGGCTTTGTAAAATGCAGATTCGATAATAGTGTTATGGATAAAATTCAACACCTTCAAGAAATTCAGGAGAATCGGTTCGACGTATTTTGTGATTTAGTTAAAACGGAACATAAAGCTACTTGGTTGCAGCTTACTGATTCATCTATAAATCACGACGTTATTCGATTTAGAAATATCGTCAATCGATTAGGAGCTCAATCTTCAATTGATGATGGATTAAGCGAGGTTTGGTATGAAATTACCACTAAGCGCATTGATGAAATGTACAAAATAGAGAAAGCTTTAACCAACGAACTAACAAATTCTGTTAAATTATTAGTTGAAGAAGCTGCAAATGAATTAGCAACACATGAAACTCTCGTATTGACTGATCGGTCTCAAAATCTTTCGAAAACAAATCATTCCTCGTTACCTTATCATCCTGAATTGTTCGGTTCACATTATAATTTCTGGGGACAAATCGAAAGCCTCAATAATTTATCATCAAATAATACATTACAAAATTTATTACACAAACAGGCCAATAGATTGGATGAAATGAATGATGAATTAATTCAGCTGAGGCAGTCATTGAATGACCAGAAAATAATTGACCGAGCTAAACTCGTATTAATTACAAAAAAAAATATTACGGAAACGGAAGCCTATAAACAAATTCGAAGTAAAGCGATGAGTAACAATGTCAAAGTCACTGAAATTGCTCAGAGAATAATCGATAATTATCTGTAACTGTTACGGTAACAGACTAACTATCTTTTTAAAATTCAGAATTCCAGCTAAGGTTGGTTGTTAAGATTTTTACCGCTCAGTTATTAAATAACTCAATTATTTAACTTTGTACTACCTTCAAATAATTCATGATTAATTTCCTTGACTACCTTACAGACGTAATCAGCAGAATTATTTAAGCTGTACACAAACCCACCTTTGTCTTTAAATGTGAATGTAATTTCCTGGTAGTCATATTCGGTAGGTTCATGGCTTACCTTGAGAATCTCGTCCAGCCTTATAGGCTTATAGTTGGCTTCTCCGCCAAATAAAACCATACCATTTTCTATTGAGATAGTTTCAGTATTATACTCAGCTGGATTTAATTCATAGTCAGTCTTGCCTTTAATTCGGTTGAATAGGTATCTTCCTGAATCAGAGAGCAAGGCGATAATTATAGCGACAACTGCAGCTCCTCCAAAGCCAATAATTGCACTGACTAGAAAAAATATTACTAAAACAATGAATATATTAAAACCTAAATTGAAATTAGCTCTTTTCATATTTAACTCGACAACCTGCTATCAATTTCCTCATGAATAGATTCATACCGATAGAGGATTAGCAACATCACAAATAACAACTGTTTACTCAATAACCAATGAGATTATAGAATGTGTGCGTCCTAAACATTCTCAACTCTTCATCCAGCTATAATCATGGATATATGAGAACTCACCCAAATATACTAATTTAATTCCTTCGGCTTTATACGAACAAGGGGTGGATACTTGAAGGTGTCTCTCTTGTTTTGGCGATTCATCTATCCCCATCATAATAAAGGCATTTAAATCTTCCATTCCTAATAACTTAGCCTTCTCCTCAACTCGATCTGCCCACTGCTCTATGTATGAGTACGCTTTAAACTTCTCTCTAACTCCGGTTTCCGCTTGATTAAAACCAGCTTCAATAAAGTCGTGATCAAACCATGTTTGATTTTGAGAAGCGATAAATTTGCTCAGTGGGAAATCGTTTCTACCTTCATTTTCTTCCGACCAATATTCAGGGTCTTCACCAACAAAATTATAAAATCGTTCACTTGAGTCGAACTTTCCAACCCAAAATTGGGAGGTGTGTTTCTTTTTCAACGTCCTTCCTTGTATCTAATCGTTATAGTTAATAAATAGAGTAACTAACTGCTTTTAGGGGCTTCTTGAGTTACCGATAAAAACCAAAAGTTAACCATTAATGGACTAGCTTACCCCAATAGATTCAACCGTTAATTTTATCAAAGCAAATTGTGCTACTATTAATACGTATCAATAACAAAACTTAAATAACTAAAACGATGAACTGATTTCCAAAAACAATCGCTTGGTATTTTCAGCTAATAACTCTTCATCAAAATAGCTTAATTGAATTGCGGTATCATCAGTTAGCCCAAATGAACCAGATATTCGATATCCCGTCATCCTCGTCTTAAACCACCAGTCATCGTCATTAAAAGCAGCGATCGCGGCATCTCTCTCCAAATCTTGGTAATGAACATTAGCTTGCCAGCCATTTTTAACACTGCTATCACCAATCACAAGATTGAATCGGGTCCCTGTATTATTGTCATCTACTGCTAAGTTGTTTAAAGCTTCAATACTGAAAGAAGCGCCAACATCACCGATTGCAAAATCGATCCCGAGATTAAGCAGTGCTAGTTCGAAGCCTTCTTGCAAAGCCTCAGTAGAATTGGTTCTCACAACACCATCGGCAACTAAAAACTCAGTTTCCTCAAATGCAACTAAAGACAACGATGTTGTAAAAAAAATATCGCCAAGGAACTGACCATACTCAAATTGAGCAAAGGCCATATTCGTTTGATCACTAAAAATATGCTCAACTCGATGCACCCCAAAACCGATTAACACCTCGGCATCCGATTCAGTGGTCCACTCATTGACCGAACTGATACCAACGGTAAATATATCTTTATCCCAAACCATAGCCGAAAGCGCAACAGGTAAATAATGTTTACCTATCCAAGCCGATCCTGACTCACTGTGGTGCCATTGAATAAAAAACTGATCCACTTCTACCGTATCAGTCTCTGAGTTATCCAGATTGGTACGATTGTCTTGCGCATCATCAGAACCATAGTTTCCGTAAATCGAAGCACCAAGTGAAAAATCGCTATTAATTGGCGCGTTTAAGTCTGCCCAAAAAAATAATCGAGTACGTTCAATATCTTCTCGATTATTAGGTAAATCAGTGGTCTGCTCCTGCCTTAAAAGCAAATCGACAAACCATTCGCCGTCCTCCGGCCCTGGCTCTTTCGCGATCACTGATAACGATAAACTACACAATAACAACAATAAAAAAGCTGCCCTAATTTCTAGTTTCATACACTTAACTCATTCATTTTAGTTAAAAGTTCAGCAACACTTGGATAACGGTCCTTAGGATCTTTCTGCAGGCATTTAAGAATTATTTGTTCTAGTTCTGCCGGAATCTCTAACCATAATTTGGACGGCGGAATCGGGGGTTCGGTGACATGCGCAACTAGGATATCGTTAACACTCTCACCAATTATTGGCGTCTTACCGGTAAAGATTTCACACAATAAAATTCCTAAAGAATAAATATCAGAAGAGATCCCTAGCTCCCCTCCTCTTATTTGTTCCGGCGACGCATAGCGCGGCGTACCAACAAACATACCTTCATCTAACTTATGAATCTCTGACTGCTTTAAGGTTCGGGCGATCCCAAAGTCCATCAATTTTAAATTACCACTCGGTTCAATAATCACATTTTCTGCTTTGATATCACGGTGCAGTATGCCGATTTCATGAACACTCGACAGTCCCATACATAATTGTTTTGCTACACGTAATGCGGCTGAGTAAGGAAGCTTGCCCGAATTACTTAACAAATACTGTAAGGTCATTCCGCGCACATACTCCATCGATAAAAATGGTGTTTCGTCAATCTTACCCAAATCATAAGTTCTTAAAATATTTGGATGAGTAACCCGTCTTGCGAGTTTAATTTCACTTCTCAATCGTTCTAAGTGCTCTTTATCTTCCGCAATTTCCTTGCGCAGAATTTTTAGCGCGACAGGCTCGTTAAGCTCTTTATCAATCGCTTTAAACACAAGTCCCATACTGCCCGTTCCAAGAGAGGCGATAATTTCATAACGCTGTGCAAATACGCTGCCTGCTGGTAAGTCAAAAAATGACTTATGGGTTATTTTGGTTGAAACTAGCGTCTGACGAGCCTCTGCTTGATCTTTGGAAAGCGGCTCGACATAATCGTGTGCCGCAGACAAATCAAGGGCACACAAAGTTTTACCGGTTAATCGACCTTTAAATCCTTTGGCTTTTTGTCCGGATTTATCTAAATCGCTTTTCAATCTTTTATAAACATCATTACTGACCAGTAGACAATGAAGCCCACCTTCTTCAATTAACCGTAACGCTAATCTTACCGGCTTACCGACAATCACTCGCTGCCAAGAGTAGTGAGAAGCGATATTACCAAGATAGCAATTTCCTTGAGTTAGGCTAAATCGCGCACCATGCTTCTCATCGTTTAACGCTTCCTGACTAAACACTGCATCGATACCACCTGCAGTAGAATATGCCACTTGTAGTGCTTGTTCCCCATTAAATGCAGCAATAAATAAGTTTCCGCCTAATCGAATGAGCACACCATTCGTATTTTCAATTTGTGCACCAATCAAGTCACATAATTTTTGCAGCTGAGCAACGATGTTTTGAGGATCTTTTGAAGCATGTAGCAACCCTGAAACATCAATCGCCAATAATGCGTGCTCCCCGCTAGTCACTGGAAGTTTTTGATTGGCGTCAACTTTAGGAGAGCCACTCGTTTCATCCGGTAAAATTTTAGAGAGTTCAGATATATAATCTTGCATATCTTGCTTATCACGCAGATCACTTAACAAACTATCAATCGAATTTGATAAGTCCGCTAACTCGTCACGACCTGTTAAGCTGAGTTGAGTCGAATAATCTCCTTTAGCTGCAGCTTTGGCGGCTGATGCTAATTGACGAATGGGGTTTAATACGCCAGAAGTTAACAACAATGACATAGCGATCGATACAGAGATCGCAATTATTGCTGCTATAAGAATAATATTAAAAATCTTGTTATACCCTTCCATGTATTTACTTGAGGAAGAGAAAATCAATAACATGGGATGTAGCCCATTTTCCGGCTCTGCTAAATGAACGACCTGCACGGTCCAATCCTGTTCATCTAATTCTATCGCGAGCCGGTTTGAGTCTTCTGCTAGATTGGTTAATTGACTCACTTCATCTTTGAGCTTACTGGTTATAATGTCACTTCGAGCAATGTCTAAAGTTGATGCGACATCGATTAAATTGCCGTCTTTGACCACGGTAAACATCGTGTCACCACCACCGACTCGTTTAATTTCATTGGCCAAATTCTTATCAATTACCAATCCGGCGACGACGAAACCCACGAGGTCGTAGTCAATACTTAATGGCATAACCGCCGCTTGATACATTTGGTCATTTTCGAGCCATATTCCGGTTGCTTCGTTAAGCTCCGCGATCACCGGTGCTAAAAGTAATTTATTTGATAAATCCCTACCGGTGAGTGCAGGCTTTTCGGAGTGAACGATGACCTCACCTTCAGGATCGAGCAAGATAATAAAATCAAGCTCAGCGTCTTCTTTTCGCTCTTGAATCAAATCCGCAATCGACACAACATCAAGCGAATCTTCAGAGGAAGCGTCGATAGCCTCGGCGACATAACCGGAAAAGTTAGGATCACTTGCAAATCCGTCAAGTACAATTAACAACTCGCGGTCATTGAGATCCCGAAAATAATTCTGCAATGCGAGACTATTGGCAAGTGACTCGTCAACACTGCGTTTAGCAACGCCTTTACCGACTTCAAACGTTGCAAAAACGATTGACCCTAATGCAAAAATAAGTAGCAAGCTACTCATTAAGAATATTCGAGTGGCTAATGGTAGTCGAAATCGATTAATGCTCATTAATTGTATTTCCTTCTCGATCGTCTTTTCTTTTTATAACTCGCGCCTGATTTATTTTTATGCTCCGGTACCCTGCGTTTACTGATTACTAACTCAACATTTTGTGCTTGACTGACGGGTAAACTGATCTGCTTAACGATGCGTTTAGTGCGCTCATGCCAAAAAATTAAACGTCCGCTGCCTGGGGGAATATCCGTTATTTCAAATTCACCATTTTCATCGGCACGAGTATAAAAGGGAGTATCTAACACCAATGCGTAAGCGACCATATGAAAATGTACGTTGCAAAAAATTCGTACGACACCCGTATGATCAAAACGATGTGACTTACCTTCACTTCTGCCGTATAACCCTAAATCAAACTGATTGGGTTTCGAAGGCGAAAAAGCGTTATGCAGAATACTGTCGTAATTTGATATCTGAACAGTGGAGCCGACCGGAATTACTGAAACCCTGGGTTGATAGGATTTCTTTTTCATAACGATCTTGTGAGGCGTTGCTAGCGGCAATACACTGACCTTTTGGTTCGGCTCATAGAAGATAATGGTATCTTCTACTTTAACTTTGTCAGCGCCTTTGCCGGTTAACACGACTCGTCCTGAAAGCGATGCCGCTAATGACTGGCTTGAAATAAATACCAATATGCTAACGAGCAGCAGTCGAAAAACAAACGTATCGGATGTTAGACCTTTGAGTAACCAGCTAACCATTAATTCTTTCCCTTGCTAAAATTTTTTGTTTTCTCGCGCTGTAGTAAATTTGACCGAATGGCCAACTCACTAGCTTTCGCTTTTTTTACAATTCAACAGACATGACTTAAGAAATTAATAAATAGACTGCATTGCTCGAAAAAGCCGCTAACAAGCCAGTCACTTGCCTTGTCACTTTCCTTGTCACTTTCATTACCACCAACTGAGGTGCCCCTCTGATGATTTATTATTACGCAAAAATCGAGCTAACTATTTGAAATAAAAGCAAAATATTAAGTAAAACGGGAAATTACTAACAATTGCTCTCAAATAGCTATGGTATCGATAATCGGCTAAAAATCAAAGCCTTAAACGAAATAAGTCGGTAATTAGAGAAGTTCATGTGGGTGTGGGTGTGGGTGGCTAGCCGACAGGCTGGCTGGATTGAATGAGAATGCCAATAATAGGGTCTTGATATGAACTCGCCTGTGCAATAACTAGTGTGAGCTGAAATTGGCGCATTTAAGATGGTGAAGTTTAGACGAGCGGCAAAGTCCTTTCGCCTCAATGTTTGTGCCGGAACTATTCCTGTATCTGTACCTATTCGTCTATCTCAGTTATACGACAAAGGTTGCCCTATACACGAAAACCTTTGTCTTAAACAATCAATCCCGAATAAAGAATACTTTAACAATTTTATGATCGACCACCTCATAAATGGCGACTGCTTCAATATTATCACCGGGTAATCCGTAGACGGTCTCTCTATCGATCGCAAAACGGCCTATATCCATTGTCAGATGTACTTCACAATGGAGCTCCGGATGAGAGAATCTCTCTTGGTAGAAAGCTCTAATTTCTCCAATCCCCTGCGCAAAGGTGTTCATTGAAGGTAACTCAATCAATTGCGCATCGTCGGCAAACAGATGACAAAAATCATCTAAATTGTGGGCATTGTATGCAACCAATTGTTTATCAGCAATTTCCCTAGGAATAGGATTATCGGCGCGCATAGATGCTCCTCACTTATTACTCTTAATTATCGCTTGCCTTTAGACGCCTTTCTTTTAGCTCTCTCATTTTTACCTGGTCGAGACTTTTTTTCACCGCCTTTTTTGGAACTAGACCTTTTACTTTTTGTCGCTTGGAGTTTTTCTAAACTAAACTCTTTTGCACGCGTAAGATTCATCGCCACGCCACAAACTCTGACCTTTTTTAAGTGAGCAAAAGTTTCTTTTGGCATACCCGCCGGTAAATCAACCGAAGTAAATTGATCAAATATTTTTATATGACCAATGTACTTGCTTTCAATGTCGACTTCATTAGCGATTGCTCCGACCACATTAGCGGGTTTAATACCATCTTCGAACCCAACCATCATAACGAATCTTTCCATATCCATATCGGGAAACTCTTTGAGCCCTTGCGAATTCGGATTAAAATCCTCACCACTTCGCGACTCGCCGGCTTGACCTTTGCGTTTTTCGCGACGCTTTCTACCATAATTGTCGTCGCGATCAGAACGTTCTCTACGCGCTTTTCGATCTTCTCTTGGTGATGGTAAATCTTCTAGTAACAACGGTGTATTTTCATGCGCGAGGCTCGCTAATGCTGCTGCAATTTCTAAACCTGTTTGATTAGACTCATATTGATATGCTTCTAAAATTTCTAAATACGGTTGTAAATCACCAGAGTCGATTTTCTCAGTAATCTTTAGTTTAAATTTTTCAATCCGTTGATCATTAATCGACTCGGTCGATGGTAAACCTATGCGCTCAATTTTCTTTTTGGTGACTTTTTCAATCAAAGCCAACATACGTTTTTCTCTGGGCGTCACAAATAAGATCGCAGCGCCTTCACGTCCCGCTCGTCCGGTTCTTCCGATTCGGTGAACATAGGATTCGACATCTTGAGAAATATCATAGTTAATGACATGAGAAATTCTTGGTACATCTAAACCACGGGCAGCGACATCAGTAGCAATCAAGATATCTAACTTATGCTTCTTTAAGCGCTCAATCGTTTGTTCACGGGCACTTTGCTGCATATCTCCGTTGATCGCAGCCGCGGCATATCCTCTCGCATTCAGTTTATCGGCTAACTCGACAGTCGCGGTTTTCGTTCTAACAAATATGATTATCGCATCGCTTTCTTCGACCTCGAGTAAACGAGTGAGCGCGTCGAGTTTATGATTGTTTGAAACAAGCAAGTACTGCTGGGTTATAGTCGTTGCTGTGGTGGTGGTGGTTTTAATCTTTATTTCTTGTGGAGACTTTAAAAAGCGCTCTGCGACTCGTTGAATTTCTCTCGGCATAGTTGCCGAAAACAACGCAATCTGTCTGGATTCTGGTGTCTTTTCTAATATCCACTCAACATCTTCCAAAAAACCCATTCGCAGCATTTCATCGGCTTCATCTAAAACCAAAGTATGCATTGCATCCCATTTTAATTTACCGCGCCGCATATGATCCATGACTCTTCCTGGCGTCCCAACTATCACATGAGCACCTCGACTGAGTTGTCTCAATTGTTGCGACATCGACTGTCCACCATAAACCGGCAATACCTGAAACCCTTTAAAGTATTTCGAGTAAGTTTTAAACGCCTCAGCAACTTGAATCGCGAGCTCTCGTGTTGGTGCAAGAATTAATGCCTGGGGTTGCTTATTTTTTAGATCAATTTTAGCCATTAAAGGCAATGCAAATGCAGCCGTTTTTCCGGTTCCAGTCTGAGCTTGACCAATGAGATCAGCGCCGCCTTGTAACACAGGGATACTTGCTGCTTGAATGGGGGATGGTTTTTCGTAACCAATTTCTGACAAAACATCAGTGAGTTCTTGCGGCAGATCGAGGTCATTGAACGAAATATTTGAGGGTTCAGCGTCGGACATTAAATTTTTCCGGTTAGGTAAAACGCGCTAAGCGAGTCTTAGAGTATAGTCAAAGATAGTATTTTGGCTCCAAAAAACAAAACTCCCGCCAAAAGCGGGAGTTTGCTGATTTTTTGAGCGAGGCGCGATTCTAAATCAAAGCGTCTTGATCTGCACCTTCTTTTTCCACTTCAGGCGGCATTAAGTCTTCTTTCGTGATGCCTAGCGCTAATGCAACGTTACTTGCGACGTAAATCGACGAGTATGTACCAATCAGTACACCAGCGATTAATGCAGTCGCAAAACCATGAATTGTCGCTCCGCCCAAGAAAAACAAGGCGAGTAATACCAGTAAGGTGGTAATCGAAGTCATAATTGTTCTCGCCAGAGTCTGGTTAAGCGAGGTGTTAACAACGCCTGTAGGCTCAGCTTTTCTCAGTTTTAAGAAGTTTTCTCGAATACGGTCAAAAACAACGATGGTATCATTCAACGAGTAACCGATCACCGCAAGAACCGCAGCAAGCACCGTTAAATCAAACTCCATTTGAATCAAAGAAAACAGTCCTAAGGTAATGGTAACGTCATGCGCCAGTGCTGCAACCGATCCCAATGCAAACTTCCACTCGAAGCGAACTGAGACGTAAATCAATATACAAATCAGGGCGACCAAAATTGCCAGCCCACCTTGCTCGGTCAACTCTTCCCCCATACTCGCGCCAACGTATTCGTTACGACGTAGGTCGATATTTTCACCTGAAGCTTGCTTAAGGGCCTCAAAGACCTTGGTTCCGATTTTGTCTTTATCTTCTCCTTCTATTGGCGCGACTCTGATAATCACATCTTTAGAAGTTCCAAAATTTTGCACGACCACCTTATCAAATCCGGCATTCGCCAACTGACTTTTAACCGCATCTAAATCGGCATCTTGCTCATAGCCTACTTCAACCAAGGTTCCACCAGTGAAATCGAGGCCGAAATTTAATCCTTTAGTTGCTAAAAGACCGATTGATGCAAGCATCAGAACCACAGAGGTAACTGTTGCAAGCATTTTTATCTTTAGAAAATCAATATTGAGATCAGACTTTATAATTCTCATAACTTTCTCCAACCTTAAATAGAAATTTTCTTCAGCGATTTACCGCCGTAGATTAAATTGACAATAGCCCGGCTGCCGACAATTGCAGTAAACATCGAGGTTAAAATACCTAAGAATAACGTCACCGCAAAACCTTTTACCGGTCCAGTACCAATACCGAATAAAACCAATGCTGCAATCAAGGTCGTGATATTTGCATCGGCAATGGTTGAGAAAGCCTTATCATAACCATTATGAATTGCTTGGGCGGGGTTTGTTCCCTCTCGCAGCTCTTCGCGTATCCTTTCAAAAATCAATACATTAGCATCAACGGCCATACCAACCGTTAAAACTATACCCGCGATACCCGGTAAGGTTAAAGTAGCTCCTGGGATCAATGACATCAATGCAACGATAAACACTAAGTTACTCGTCAAAGCAATGTTCGCGACAAGTCCAAACACCTTGTAGTAAATCAACATAAAAATGAGTACTGCAATAAAGCCAACAATAATCGATGTTTTACCCAGTTCAATATTTTGTTTACCTAAACTTGGACCAACGGTTCTCTCTTCCACAAAATAAGCAGGTGCGATTAACGAGCCAGAACGAAGTATCAAGGCAAGATCGCGAGCTTCTGTTGGCGAAAAACGCCCCGTTATTCTAAAACTGCTGCCCAGTGCAGCGCCGATGTTTGGTGCGCTCACAACATTAGTAACCAGTTTGGTATCAACCAGTTTCAACTCACCATCGACTTCTTCATAGATGCCTTTAGACTCTCGCATGATGATTGCCATTGGCTTATTAATGTTTTTAGAAGTCATGGCCAGCATTTTTGCGCCACCTTCGCTGTCCAAATTAACATTAATCTGGGGCATACTATTTTCATCATAGCCCACATTAGCATCGGTTAAATGCTCTCCACTGATTAGTGGAGACTTACGAATGGCATGATTTATCCCAGTGTCTTCTTCTTTAATCAACTCCGCTCCAGCAGGTGCGCGAGAAGGATTGTAACCGGCTGACTCATTGACTAGCTGGAATGAAATAGTCGCTGTCGCACCAAGAATACGCTTAGCTCGTTCAGAATCTTGCACGCCCGGTAACTGGATTAAAATTCGCTCTGCACCTTGCTGCTGAATTAATGGCTCGGCAACACCTAGCTCGTTAATACGGTTTCTTAAAGTCGCAATATTTTGTTGAAGCGCATAATCCTTTATTTCAGTAATTTTGACTTGCGGAATCGTAATGACCACTTCGTAAAGTTCGCCGGTCTCACGACTTCTAGTATTTAACTCATTAAATCGTTGACGAATTTCGCTTTCTGCACTGTCACGAGTCTCTTCATCTCTAAATCTTGCCACTAAACCAACATCATTAACTCTCACCACCGAAGCATAACGAAGCTTCTGTTCACGGAGTAACGACTTAAAGTCATCGATATACTGATCTTCTTTTTTACTGATGGCTTGTTCCATATCCACTTCCATCAGGAAGTGCACTCCACCGCGCAAATCGAGTCCCAACTTCAATGGCGAACCACCCAAGTTTTCTAACCATTCTGGCGTTGCTGGCGCCAAGTTTAAGGCGACACCGAAATCGCCTTTATCGCGCAAGAATTCGGCTGTTAAGCGACGCGCTTTTAATTGCGTCTCGGAATCGAATAGGCGAATCAAAGCTCGACCATCCTCATTTGTCGATTTTTTGATTTCTACGCCGTTGTCTTTTAGATTTTGTTCGATTTGCTCAAACATTTCCGCGGCGACAGGACCACCTTTCGGACCACTGACTTGCAAAGCATAGTCTTCCCCATAAATGTTGGGTAAAGCGTAAAGAATTGCCAATGCGAGTACGATGACTAACATGGCATACTTCCATCCGGCATAGGTATTAATCGGCCGGACTGTTTGTTGGTTATAAAGCATATGAATAACTCTAAAGTTTATTTTTAAAAAGCCTGCACACAAAAAAAGCCCGCATGAGCGAGCTTAATATTATTCGTTGACGGCTTTGATGGTTCCTTTCGGAAGTGTCGCTGTAATGGAGTGTTTTTGGAACTTCATGTCAACGTTATTCGCTACCGTTAGCACAATGAAATTATCAGTAATTTTATTGACCTTACCCAAAATTCCGCCACTGGTAACAACCTCATCGCCTTTCTGGATCGACTCGATCATACTTTTGTGTTCTTTTGCACGCTTGCTTTGCGGACGAATCAGCAAAAAGTAAAAAACAACACCGAAAAGCACCATCATTATTAAGGTAGACATTCCGCTTCCAGCTGCAGCACCGCCTGCAGGAGCTGCCATCGCGTTACTTATAAACATTATTTTCCCCTATTGGATATTTATATTTCTCTATCTATTGGTCGATTTAAATAGCCTTAATTGATAAGGCCACTCAAAATTCATTCATTGGTTACAAACTAGCCATTGGCGGGACCTCTAGGCCCCTATCAGCATAAAATTTCTCGACAAAGTCGGTCAATGTACCCGTTTCTATCGCCTCGCGCAAACCTTTCATCAAATGCTGGTAATAATGCAAATTGTGAATAGTTGCCAACTCAGCACCAAACATTTCCCCACACTTATCCATATGGTGGATATAGGCTCGACTGTAGTTTTGGCAGGTATAACAATCACAGTTTGGATCGATTGGCCCGGTATCCTTTTTATTGGGGCTATTCCTTATTCTTACAACTCCCGTCGAGGTAAAAAGATGCCCATTTCTGGCGTTTCTGGTAGGAATTACACAATCAAACATATCCACACCGCGTCGCACAGCCTCAACGATGTCCTCAGGCTTGCCAACGCCCATCAAATACCGCGGCTTATTATCTGGCATATTAGGCATTAGATTATCCAATACCATCTTCATTTCCTCTTTGGATTCGCCGACAGATAACCCGCCAATGGCATATCCGTCAAAGCCAATCGCTTCGAGTCCGATGCGGGAAACTTCTCTCAGCTCAGGATACATACCGCCTTGGACAATACCGAACAATGCCGCCGGGTTATCGCCATGCGCTTCTTTCGAACGTTTTGCCCAACGAAGACTCAGCTCCATTGACACCTTAGCTTCTTCTTCAGTTGCTGGGTACGGGGTACATTCGTCAAAAATCATGACAATATCTGAGCCAAGCTCTCGTTGAACTTGCATTGACTCTTCTGGACCTAAGAAGACTTTCTCGCCATTAACCGGAGAGCGAAAAGTTACTCCTTCCTCGGTAATTTTACGCAAATCTCCCAGACTAAATACCTGAAACCCCCCGGAATCCGTCAAGATAGGTCCCTGCCAGTGGGTGAAATCATGTAAATCGCCATGCATTTGAATGATCTCGGTACCCGGTCTGAGCATCAAATGAAAAGTATTGCCCAAAATAATTTCTGCTCCAGTATGTTCAACCCGTTCCGGTGACATACCTTTTACCGACCCATAAGTTCCAACCGGCATAAAAGCTGGCGTATTGACAGTGCCGCGCTCAAACTCAAGCTGCGCTCGTCTTGCCGCACCGTCTGTTGTTAATAATTTAAATTTCATTAATTGACCTTTTAAATCAGAATTTACGGGAGCCGGTTTTGAATAAACATTGAGTCGCCATAACTAAAGAATCGATATTGGTTTTCTACAGCGACTCGATATTGTTCTAGCATAAAGTCCTTACCGGCAAATGCACTAACGAGCATTAACAAAGTAGACTCCGATAAATGAAAGTTGGTTATCAATCCATCAACCGCTTTGAATTCATAACCAGGATAAATAAAAATATCCGTCTCACCACTGGAGGCCTTAATTTCACCAGCCCGTGACGCAGACTCTAAACACCTTACCGATGTTGTACCGACCGCGATTACTCGCCCACCTTTTGACCGAGTTTCATTAACCAGCTGCACGACAGACTCAGATAACTCATACCACTCAGAATGCATTTGATGTTGTGTAATATTATCGACTCTGACGGGAGTAAAAGTTCCTGCGCCAACGTGTAAGGTCACAAATCCTGTAGCAACGCCTTTATTGGTTATTTTCTGCATCAAAGCTTCATCAAAATGCAAGCCTGCGGTCGGTGCAGCGACAGCCCCTTGTTTTTCTGCGTAAACAGTTTGATAACGCTGTTTGTCGACTTCTTCAGCTTCTCTTTTGATGTAGGGCGGCAACGGCATCGCACCGTACTTTTCTATCAACTCAAACAAAGGCCCTTGACTGAGCGACTTTAACTTAAAAAAAGCTCCCTCTCTGCCAATGACTTCCAGCGCAAGTTCCTCCGCAATATTGATTTTGGCTCCTTTCTTGGGTGTATTACTGGCACGGACTTGAGCAACACAAGTATCATAATCGTCGCCTGGTATTACTCGTTCAACCAACACCTCAACTTTACCGCCTGACTCTCGCGTGCCTTGGAGTCTAGCAGGGATAACTTTAGTGTTATTAAATATCAAGCAATCTTCAGGATTGAGAAAGTCGACCAAATCTCGAAAATGCTTATGCTGACAAGTATTTTCCACAGGATCTAACACCATAAGGCGGCTGTCAGTGCGGTTGCTACAAGGTTCATTCGCGATAAGTGATTCTGGCAAATCAAACCTAAAATCTTGCTTTTGCATGGCGATATTAAATGCTGATTATAAAGGCGCAAGATCTTACCAGAAAATGGTCACTAGGTAATCTCTAAAACTCCCTAAAACCGTATATTTTAAGGCGTATAGCTTTGGTGTATGATGGCAATAAATAAATGATCGATTACGAGACAGTATTAATGAAAAAAGTTTATCTTGGTTTGTTGCTAAGCGCGTTAGGCGGGCTTAATTTAGCCCCTGCACAAGCAAACAACATTTGTGATACCCAGCTATTCAAAGAATTGGTTATGTCAGAAAAAGGTGGCATAAAAAGACCCAATATCATTCCTTCCAGGGCACTCAAAAACATTATTGATAACGAGGAATTGCTTTGCCCCATGCAAGTCGAAAAAGACTTTAATGGCGATAAAGTTTTAGATTGGGTGGGGATTCTTGAACAAAACAACAAGTTCTTCCTCGCAGCGTATATCTCCGGGAGATCGACTCATAAACTCTCTAAAATTAAGGAGTATGCCAAAGTACCTGGCAACCAGTATCTGGACGCAGCTTCTAAGAAGACATTAAAAAGAATTGCCGGTGTCGCGCCAATGAAATTTGGGACTAATTTTGTGGCTATTGAAAATCAGGTTAATGGCAATTCTATCGCCTACGGATGGGACGGAAAAAAAATGGTTGAATTAATTAAATTTAATTTCTCTTCTGAAGTTGAAGATAATCGGCCGCTTTAGTTTTAATCAATTATCCGCCGTATATTTCAGTTTGGCTTTAAGTTCTACTATAAGTTCAGTCAATGTCTCAAAGTCAAAAAAACCTGCCATTGGCAGGTTTTTTTATCAACTTTGACAATTTAGCAATCGGGACCATTTTCTGGCCAACAGGTCTTAGCGCCCCAAGTTTTAGCGCCTGTATTGGTTAGCGTTAAAGCATCATCGAGTCCCGCCATACTGCCGATCGGAGTTGCTGTTAAGGTATAGGTGGTAGCAGTCGTCGCTGCTGACAGAGTGTAGTAAGCTGTGGCGCTTCCATCAACAGGTACTTGTGTCGAAAATACATCTCCCAAGCCACCAGCTAGGGTGTAACTGTAATTAGCAACTCTATGACGTTCCATCGCTTGAGCGGCATTAGTGAGAGCAGCCATGGCCTCAGCCCGCTTACCTCGGACAACATAATCCGTGTAACTCGGGTAGGCTACCGCTGCAATTACACCAACGATTGCCACAACAATTAACAATTCGACCAGGGTAAACCCCTTCAGCTTTTTCATATGAAACCCTCTAGTTACTCCAACGATAACCCACAATGCCCTGAGTTGTATCTGGTAAGAAATCTTCTAGATTACACTGCGTACCAACACATAGACGCGGCTTAACCCCCTCATCAGTACCTTCCAATAATACTTGAGGAGGTGGAGCAATACCAGCACCCACTAACTCAGCGTAACGGTCTGACTCATTAATCTGACCATCAAAGTTAGTGTCAAGATAAGGGTTACCATCAACAATTCGAAGACCATAGATTCGACTGCCACCGGCTGCAGCTTCACATGAGTTTCCACTATTACTCGGCGGTAAGTAGGTTGTGAAAATAACCGCGTTGTTGAACGTAATAGAACGCTCAATAACTTTCTCTCCTGAGTTGCTAAAACTCACATACCAGCCATTGTTACCATCAGCCTCAATTTGCGCGGCAGCGTCACTGGTGCCATCACCATCAGAATCACCAATTAAACTTGATACATCGGTTAAGTCACCCATAGTCACGTCCATATCAAATTGACCTTTTAACACGCCCTCATCGCGAATCATATAAAAATGGTCAGTGATATTTTCATCCAAGGGATGAGCACGATAACCAGAGCCGATAGAAACTGAGACAAAACTATCATCAATCAGCTTTATCAATGCCGCATCGACTGGGTAGTAAAAGCGTCTGTTATTGGCGACATCTGCAGCGGTTTGAAGCGATGCGATACGACCACCTTTAATCGTTTGAGTATCTTTATCAACATCAAAGCGGAAAATCTGCGCCTTGGTATCCGAAGCGTACATATGGTCAATATAATCATCGCCGTCCAGATCGAATGCTGTGATGTCTGCAGGGACCGAGTTCATATTCAATGGTCCCTCACTTTCGCCAGGGTCAATCGCACTATCAGATGACCACAACATATCACCGGTTAGCGCATTAGCAATATACACAACGTTACCCACAGCGTCAGTTCTAGCAGGAGTACCCGCTAAATCTTGGCCGGTATCATATCCGCCGCCAAATACCATTACTAGGTCATCTGAATTACCACCTGGCAACTTTAGTTTGCCGATGATTGGACGAGACCAGGTTTGACCGAGTTTCGCGTAAGCTGAACCTACTTGGCCAGGACCAACACCCGAAGCTCCTGAAATAATAAACTTCAATGAAGGCGCGCTCGGATTGGAGATATCAATAGCGTAATAACTTCTACCGCCGCGTCTCATTCCAACATATAAGTAAGCTTTTTCCGAACCAACATCTACCTGGCCATTGTTATTTGCATCATCAATATAAATACTGATAGAACCATCGATACCATAGTTATGCGATGAAACGACCCCTTTTTGAATACTCGATAACCTGTCAAGTAATTCTTTGGGTATAAATGACCAGAGCTCTTCACCACTATTCTCGTCAGTATCAAATGCTCTTAAAAAGCCGTCATTGGTACCGACAAACACCACGTCCAAAGAACTTCCGCCAGTCGCGTAAGACACAATTGATGGCTGAGAATGCAATGGATCAGCAATTTGTTTGTGTGCTGGTGCCGCGAAAGGGTCAGAGAACGAATACGACGGATCATCTACATCTACACCCATCGTCCAATGGATGACCCGCAATCTATCTTGCTCATCAATGGTATTCAACATCGCAGAAGTGATATTAGTTTCATTAAATCGATTCGCTGAGCTTGAAATATCAGTCGACACGATATTAGTAAATATTTTACGGTTATTGGTTAACTGCTCAGCGACACCACCTTCGTCTACACGATTACCATCAATACCATCTGACCAGTAACTTTGAGAGTCCTTTGAAAATTCACCACTTAACTTATCAATCGCGTTGTTACCTTTAAAATCAACGATTTCACCATTCGCTAAACGATAACGCTTCACGTTTCCAGGCCATACATTTTGCGATGATGGTGTAAATAAACTGAAGTAAAGTTGTTCACTGTTAGTCAAGCGGTTGTACTGGTTAACGGTTACACCAGTTGTTACGAAAGTCGTACTGACAGAAGCAATCGAATCAACAATGGTTTTTAAAACCGCGACTAATTCATCTTTAGATTGCGCCGAATAGTGACCACCACCACCAGCGTCCGCCATTTGCTTCATCAACACCGGGTCCGCGCCAGAACCAAAACCAATCATGTGAGTATTGATTGTTTGCTTACCTGGTAAAGGCGACAGGTCGTTATTGTGTAAGTAACCAGCAATATCAATTGCACAATCAGCACGCGCATTACCACGGTTACACGAGCTGCCTCCAGTCCAGGCACTGTAGACTTGCTCTGTTTCAATGTGGTGACTGGTTGGCGCACCATCCGTTAGATAAACGATATGGTTAGTTTGGCATTGCTCGACAATTGGTGAAATATATTGAGGATTACCAATGATAACCTCTCCGCGACAATCGGTATCATCAGGGTTATCAGGTGAACAACCCGCAGGCGTAATCTGGGTTCCATTGATATACGACAACGGATGACTAACACGGTTGTTTTGATGATTATTACGGGTTTGTCCCCATAACATGTTTCCACCGGTAAAATACAAGCCGGCTTCAGCAATCGTGTCACTGATAGGCGTATTACCTGTGTGGGGCAATCCCTGTACCGCAGTTCTTAAGTCTTCTCGAAGCGTAATTGCACCAGGAGTGTAAACTGACTCGGAAAGAGAGACTACCAAACGAGGCGCGCGAGCCGGATCATCATTATAACTGCGCGCTCTACGGTTATTCGCACCCGATAGGAAATCAACAACAAACGCCATGTCTTTGGTACCCGCATCCCAATCGCTACGGTTAACTAACGCTTGAACAATCGAAGTAACTGATACGGTTCGGTATACCTCATTGGTGTCCCAGTCTTCTATACCAGACCAGTTAACACTCGCTGTACGACTCGGCTCCCATATCATGGTATCGTCCATCGGTGGGTTATTACTATTAACCGCCCAAATATCCGCAGTCGCGCTACCACCATCATCAGCACGTGCAGTGAATTCGATGTAAGCATCTTCGATGGTCGTACCTTGACGAATATCAACGTTAGCAAACCCAACGCCTATCAAGTTATTCGATTCGAAATCCAACTGCAGCCCACCAACGCCTAAATTTTGTTCAGTGTCGTGCGCACCATCAACAACTGGGAATGTCTGCTCATTTCCAGTAATACAACCATTCGCGCCAGGTGGTAGGATACTTTCATACTCCACGCGAATTCGAGCCGCGGTGACATTGTCACTTTCTTCATCCGCACCGCCAAAGGCCGCATCGCCCTCAGCACTATAGGCTACGCGAGCCTCGTTACCGGTTCCTTCGATTAGAAGGGCTAAATCGTTGCCGCCACACCAATCAGCTTGGTCAACCATCTCTTGAACAACATCTTTGATATCAGGCGTTGTATACGACTGCCTATCCGACCATTCAACCGGCTCCCAAGTGACAACGTTTGTGGTTGGCGTCGCCAGTCGTGCCGAAATATTGGTTATTGCGGTGGTAAACGCCGGTGCTGAGGGTACTAGTTGACCATAAATATTGAACTTAGCTGCGCCGGTTGAATCACCGTTGGCAGTAAAAGAAACGGTCGCTCGTTTGATCGTTGCGCCTTGTGGAATATTTAGGCCCTCAAAACGCAAACCAGTGTATGCAGCCGCAGCACCGTCGATATTGAGTTGTTGGGTATTCAACCAAACAACCGTGCCACCATCTTCATAACCATCATTCGCTCCGTTTGAAACTTCTTGCTCAACAATTGGCGTTGCTGGCAAATCGATATCCAATACAGGGAAAAGTACTGGACCACCTTTCGCACTGCTATCGGAGCTGTTACCACGCGTAAATCGCATTAAGCCGGCATTGACATTTTGCAAATCGGTCAGCAAGTCGTCCATTACATTCTTGACAATGGTCAGACGGCGCTCTTCATAAGGAACATTATAAGTACCGTCGACGCCCCAGCGCATACTGCCTGAAGTATCGATGATAAACATAACATTCGGTTTGATAGTCGCTGTAGAATTTGCTGGCGCAAAAAATACTTCGGTATCTTCAGCATAGGCAGTCTGCAAACTTAAAAAGCTATAACCGATTACGAGCCCAATTTTTCCAAACAACTTACTGATTTTCATCATTGCCTTAACCTCCGGCAAAATTCTCAATTTGTTTTAGAACAAAACTATTCTAAAAGCTTGTTTAATCTAAAAATTACTAATCTAAAAACTTTCTAATCTAGAAATCTAAATACTCTAAAACTCAACAGGTTCGGAATATTTGAATTTCTGAAAATCCTATGAACAAACTACCCTAGGCGCTTAGTTACACGCAGTAATTTCTCTTGCCCATAACTGCGTAGTCGCAGTTTTTAAAACTTGTCCGTCTTTGACTAACTGGCCATTACCAGTGAGCAAATAATTTCGACAACCGATGTTTGCACTCAACGATCCCAAACCTAAACTAAATCCGCCGCAGGTTTTATCACAATCATCGAGGATAGTTGGTACGATTTGCGCTCTTAAACTGCCTCCGCCACTGTTACTATCAATAAACCCAGAAGCAACTCGACCGCCATTCAAGTCATACTGTTTATTCACTACATCACCCGTCGTGCGAAGTTCAAACAACACGTGAGCGGGATCAATTTTGTTACCGGTATTCGCTTCTGCTACGAACGCACTGATGGCACTTTCTGCCACACTAAATGTCATTTTGTCTAAATGCATATTAGCGGCCATTCTTTCTTGCAAAGTACTTCTTTGCGAAGCTGATAAACCAACAATCGTTAAAATTAACAACATAATCAGCGCGACAAATAACGCGGCACCTTGTTGTGATTTTTGAAAACTAGGATACTTTGTAAGCTTTTTAGTAAACACTTAATCTATTCCTGATATTCAATTAAAAACCTGACATACACTTAACTGCAGCATCAGAATTAACTAATATGTTATAAGCCGAATTGGGCATAAACACGGTTTCCTGAAACAATCGGCGAACGCGTCTGTCATTGAAGTTTAAATTTTGATCGGCAACTTGAAACTGATCAGTCAAATTCTCAGCTAATATTTCTTCGCCACTATTCAACAGAAGTGACACTCTAACCGCCATGACATTACCGGTGAGTCCAGCTGCATTAACTTCATCCCGAGTCATATAACGGTCTACCACACCATCCGGACAAACCAACTCAGTCTCTACACCGTACAGAACTTGGAAGCTCGACACACCACTAATTAATGGTTGTGCCACGCCGCCTGCGCCCATGCCACGACAAACCAATTCGTTATCAGCATTAACCGAGAACTGATTAGTGACTATGCCATTTAGAACAACATTACCGTTGCAATCTAGATTGTTAACGCCGTCAATTGCGCGAACGTAAGACATGGCGATGGTATCGTTTAAGCCGTCCGCTGAGTTACCAAAATCTATCGCACTAACTACTTGCGATGAGGAAGGATCAGTCCAACCCGCCATTTCGATTTGTTCATTAAGAAACATCAAAGCAAATCGACCATCTTCTTGGATAGAAGCTAACTCATCTTGCATGCGATAGTTTTCATTCGAACCTAAAAACAGCTGGATCACACCGCCAAGTAGTACCAGCCCCAAAAGAGCGGCAACCATTAACTCGACTAACGAGAAACCTTTTTGCTTGGCTGAAATAAATGATGACTTCATGGAACCAACTCCAAAATCACACAGTTACGGGTGTTGCTACCAGTAAGCGGCGAGCAATTATTGTTGCGAACGGCAACATTGCCAATATCTTCTCGGCCTTGCTCAGAATCCCAATCAACAACGATAGTCAACCGGATGCCATTGTTGAGCACTCTCACTAAACCACCTGGCAATGCCTCTTGAGCCGCAGAACAAACTTCCCACTGGTCGTAAATAGCGAGCTGCGCTAGTGTACAGTCTAGGGCTGCATTTCCTGCATCAGAACGGCACAATTGCGCTGGCGCCGCGGCACAAGCCAGGGGCGCGTTGTTACCATTGTGGTAAGCAGCGACAAACTGAGCGTAACTAATATTAGTATTGGGCATAACAGTGCTAGTTTTCGAAGAGCGAACTCTCGATGCGTAGTCTTCAGCAATTGCAGTTGCTTGAGAGGCAAAAAGCCCTTCTTGGTTGCTTGATAAACTTGATATCTGTAGCGCTGCAACGCCAAGAAGTCCAACACCCAAAATTAAGGTTGTAACCAGGATTTCTATGAGTGATACGCCAGCTTGATTGGCAAACGACTTATTAATCAACATGATTTTTCCACCACGGTTACTCCACCACCAGTCGCTACCGTAATTTCTCGACCGTTATTCTTGTTATTGCAAACTTCGAGGGTGAACTCGGGACTACCGAACGCTCTATAACCATTAGCCTGGTAGGTTACTCCAGCGCCAGACGCGGTAATCGTGACTCCGTCACCCGGCGGGTCGAAAGTTCTTAGAACAGCGTTTGTGGTTAAGTTTCTGAGCTGAAAACCGCCACCGCCAACAGGCTCTACGGTCACTTGTGCGCCCGCTTCAATTGCTTCTGATCTTGCTAAGTTAAGCGCGCCGATGAGCGCATTGGTCGTAGACGTAAGCTTTGATTCAGCAATTAAATTGTTGAATGATGGTAACGCTACGCCAAGTAAAATTGCCGCAATGGTCACCGTCAATAACAGCTCCGATAGAGTAAAACCTTGTTGTTTTGATGTCATATTAACAAACCAATGTTTCCGAGAGGCAAACCCAATATTTTTGCCATAATGAAATAGTATAAGAATGTGCTTATATATCAACTGAGAGCCGATAGTTGTATAACTTTGAGGGATAAGTGGAACGTTATAACGCCTTAATGTGATAGAAGTCACATTCGCGGAGATAAACGGCTGCGAGGCCGCTATCTCTTTGATTTTATACAAATACTACGCGGAAAGGAAAAAACGGTAAATCAACGCAATTCAATTGGCACTGGGAAGTACATGTTTTCGGGATTTTCAGTCGGAAAAGATTCCATTTCGCCACCAAAATCCTTCAACTTTTGAATCACTTCTTGAACTAAAACTTCAGGCGCTGACGCCCCAGCAGTCACTCCTACAGTGGCGACTCCCTGAAGCCATTCATTCTTAATTTCAGACGCATTATCAATAAGATAGGCTTGACTGCCTTCTTTTTCTGCAAGCTCTTTTAAGCGGTTAGAATTAGAGCTATTTCGGCTACCAACGACTAAAATTAACGATGAGCTTTGCGACAGAGTCTTAACCGCATCTTGGCGGTTTTGCGTTGCATAGCATATGTCATCTTTTTTGGGGCCTTGTATGGCAGGAAACTTCGCTTTTAACAACTCAATCAGTTCCTTCGTTTCATCGACCGACAAGGTGGTTTGAGACACATAAAAGAGCTTCTCAGGATTTTTAACTTCAAGATTCTTGATATCCTCGGCATCTTCAACCAGATAAATACCGCCTTCGGTATTTGAGTATTGCCCCATCGTCCCTTCGACTTCAGGATGTCCTTTATGGCCAATCAAAATGCCCTCTTCGCCGTTGCGACTTTTACGCACAACCTCCATATGGACCTTTGTCACCAAAGGACATGTTGCATCAAATACTCTAAACTCACGCTGTTTCGCTTCGTTTTTGACCGCTTGAGAAACTCCGTGAGCGCTATAAATCAAGGTACTGCCCTCAGGAACTTCACCAAGATCCTCGATGAAAATTGCCCCTTTTTGTTTCAAATCATCGACCACAAATTTGTTATGCACAACTTCATGCTTGACATAAATCGGTGCCCCAAATAGTTCTATCGCACGGTTAACAATCTCAATTGCTCTATCAACGCCTGCACAAAAACCTCGTGGGTTTGCCAACATAATTTTCATTGTTTAATCCAATCTTTACGCTGCTATTTGCTTGATTTCAACTTCAAAAACAATATCTTCGCCTGCTAATGGATGGTTAAAATCCACCTTCACAGAAGACGCTTGTATTTCTCGAATAATGCCCGGTATCTGGCCGCCATCGGCGCTCTCGAAACCGACTATCGCGCCCTTTTCAAGCTTTACATCTTGCGGAAACTGACTGATATCCATGAAATGAATATTGTCAGGAATCGACTCACCAAAAGCATCCTTGGCAGGTAATTCAAAGGTCAAAGTATCATTGACTTTCGCGCCCAAGAGATAATCTTCAAAGGCATCACTAAAACTACCATCTCCCATAACCAGCCAGCTCGGCTTACCACTGACTTTGGTACTATCAGCGACACTACCGTCCTTTAACTTAATGGTTACATCAGCCAAAACTCGGCTGCTTGATGTTACTACTTCACTCATAATCTATTCTTTAACTGCTTTGTCAGAATCTTTAATTGATTTATTGCTGTCGCCAGCCGGTGCCGATGACGATTTATCATTGGACGCATAGTCTTCTTTATTCACCCACCCATCTAACAGCATCATTACCGCACCTAACATGATCACTGCATCAGCAATATTAAACGCTGGCCAGTGATAGTTTTGATAATACCAATCGATAAAGTCGACGACTTTTCCAAGGGTCAGGCGATCATATAAATTACCAATTGCACCCGCTAAAATAAATGCCAATGAGCACCCCAACCAACGGTTACTGCGCGGCAACGTGTATAGCCAGTACATAATGCCTAAACTGACTAGCGTGGCAATGGTACTAAAAAAATAGACCTGCCAACCGCCAGCGCCAGCCAAAAACGAAAAGGCTGCACCGGTGTTGTACCGCAAAATAAAGTTAAAAGAAGGCATCACCTCGACAACTGATGGATTGCCTGGCGTGGTGAAATACTCCACCGCAAAGCTTTTGGTCCACTGGTCAAGCACAAAAAATAATATCGAAATCCATAACCAGAAAAGCCCTGTTTGCCAGGGCTGTAAATCATGGGGTTTGAATTTAAACTTCGCCATACAAATTCTATAATCCAGTCTATGCGTATAAACGCGTTTCGCCGTCACCGTCAACATTGGTCACACAACGAGAACACAATAACGGATGCGCATCATTCTCGCCGACGTCTTCTCGACGGTGCCAGCAACGGTCACACTTTTCAGCTGCTGAAGCAACAATCTCTAAGTTAAGACCTGGCATTTCAGTTTGCGTTCCAGAGTCACCGCGAACCACTTTCGCTTGTGAAGTAATTAAAACAAACCGAAGCTCATCCTCGAGTTTCTCTAGCACTGATGCAATCTCGTCAGTCGCGCACAAAGTTACCTCAGCTTCAAGTGAACCACCGATACCGCCGTCTTTACGCATTACTTCGATGGCTTTATTCACCTCAGTTTTCACTTGGTCGATGACTTTCCAGTCTGCTTGCGATATTTTCGCGTCCGCATCATAAGCAAACAGACCTTCATACCAAGTTTCCCAGAAAATCGTATTCTCTTTTACGCCAGGAATCTGTTGCCAGATCTCGTAAGCGGTAAAAGAAAGCACTGGCGCGAACCAACGCGTGACCGCCTGAACAATGTGATACAACGCCGTTTGACAAGATTTATGGGCTAATGAACCCGCTTTGGCGGTGTACTGTCTATCTTTGATGATATCGAGGTAAAAGCTCCCCATATCAAACGAGCAAAAGTGATGCATCGCATTGGTTGCTGCTAGAAAGTTGTACTCATCAAAAGCCGCGTGGATTTCCTTTTGTGCTTCAAGACACTTAGCGACTGCCCAGCGATCGAGCGGCAACATATCATCAGCGGTAACCATATCGGTTTCCGGGTTGAAGCCACTTAAATTAGCCAAGAAGAACCGTGCAGTGTTGCGCATCCGGCGATATTTATCCGCCGTACGTTTTAAGATTTCTTCGGAAACAGTTATTTCTGAACGATAATCTGTCGAAGCGACCCAAAGACGCAGAATATCTGCACCAAGCTTATTGATAACATCGAGCGGTGCGACAACATTGCCTAACGACTTTGACATTTTGTTGCCTTGCGCATCAACCGTAAAACCATGAGTAAGCACGGCTTTATAGGGCGCATGACCGTTCATCGCGATCCCGGTAAGCAATGAAGACTGGAACCAACCACGATGTTGATCAGAGCCTTCGAGATAAAGATCAGCTGGCTCAAACAATTCTTCTCGACGCCCCATCACAGCCGAATGAGTGACACCAGAATCAAACCATACATCCAAGGTGTCGTCTATTTTCTGATACTGCTCTGCTTCATCACCGATTAAATCTTCAAGTGGCACATCAAACCAGGCTTGCATACCTTTTTCTTCCACAAGCTTGGCAACTCGCTCCATGATTTCAGTCGCTTTTGGATGCAGCTCTTCAGTCTCTTTGTGAACCACCAGACAAAGAGGTACGCCCCAAGTTCGTTGACGAGAGATACACCAATCGGGACGACCATCGACCATACCTTCGATACGGGCTTGTCCCCAATCAGGTACCCATTGAACATCTTTAATCGATTGCATCGCCATTTCGCGTAAACCGTTTTGCTCCATTGAGATAAACCACTGAGGCGTTGCTCGATAAATTAATGGCGTTTTAGTTCGCCAGCAATGAGCGTAGCTGTGTCTGATTTTATCTAAGCGAATAAGGCGACCTTGTTCCGCTAACATTTCAGAAATTGGCGCGTCGACTTTATAAACGTGTTGTCCAGCAACTGCAGGAGCTTCTTCAGCAAAGACACCATTAGGACCCACTAGGTTGAGCGTGCCGATGCCATACTCTTTACCCACGACAAAATCTTCCATACCATGATCAGGTGCAGTATGAACCAAGCCTGTACCAGCATCGGTTGTAACGTGCTCACCCAAGATTAAAGGAATGTCACGCTCCGTGAACGGATGTTGAAACACCAGTTTTTCTAGCGCTTTACCTTTTGTGGTGCCGACTATTTTATAGCTTTCAACATGCCAGCGTTGCATGATATCTTCAACCATTTCGCTTGCTAAGATGATTCTCTCTTTGCCGTTACCGAGGCGTTCGTCAGCTTCGGTAGAAACATCCAGTTCAACCAATGCGTATTCCAGTTCAGCGTGCGCCGATATCGCTTGACTAGAAGGAAGTGTCCAAGGTGTTGTGGTCCAGATAACCGCCGACAGTTCGCCTTCACCTAAATCGCCATCGACAGGCTTGAATTTCGCCAGCACTTCCGCTTCATCTTGTGGGGCATAACGCACATCGATTGAGAAGGAGGTTTTGTCTTGATATTCAACCTCAGCTTCAGCGAGTGCAGAACCACCGACAACGCTCCAATAAACCGGTTTAAAGCCGCGATGTAAATGACCATTGTCAACTATTTTAGCAAGCGATCGAATGATGTCTGCTTCAGTCTCATAATTCATTGTCAGGTAAGGATTATCCCAATCACCAAACACGCCTAAACGGATAAAATCTTTCTTCTGGCCTTCCACCTGTTTAGCCGCATAAGCTCGACATTTATCTCGGAATTCACCAAACGGTACTTTAACCCCAGCTTTACCGATTTTCTTTTCAACTTGGTTTTCGATCGGCAAACCATGACAGTCCCACCCAGGAACATAGGGCGCGTCAAAACCACTTAGAGTTTTACTCTTCACGATCACATCTTTGAGGATTTTATTCACAGCGTGACCGATGTGAATGTCGCCATTCGCATAAGGAGGACCATCGTGCAAAGTAAAATTGGGACGCCCTTTGCACGCATTTCTAATTTTTTCATACAACCCATCTTTGGTCCATTGGGCCAAGACTTTTGGCTCGTTTTGAGCCAAGTTACCGCGCATCGGAAAATCGGTTTGCGGTAGATTCAATGTGGGTTTGTAATCTGTCATTTGTTTATCCAAAATTTACTATTATTTGTTAATCTTTAATTTACTCGATAGTCTCAAACTGACTAATCAGTTTTCTCGATACTTCAACATCGCGAACAATTTGTCTTTTTAATGCTTCGACGCTGTCGAATTTCTTCTCGGCACGAATTGACGCGATAAACTCAACCATTAACTCTATACCATAGAGATCTGGATTGGCATCCAACAGGTGAACTTCTAGACGGTGCAGAGTCCCATCCACGGTTGGCCGAGAACCGCAATTTGCGGCTCCCCAAGCGCTACAATTCTCACCCAAGGCTGTCCATCGGCACTTCACCAAAAACACACCATTTAAGGGGGCTTTTATCCGCTTGATGGCGACATTTGCAGTCGGGAAGTTGATCGTTCTTCCCAATTGCTGTCCAAAACCAACTTTTCCAGAGATTGTAAACGCTCGATTAAGTAATTTTTTAGCTTTAGCTAAATCTGCTTGGGCCAACGTTTTACGGATAAGTGTACTGCTTACTCGCTCACCATCAACCAAAACACTGGGCGTCGGTTCAAGAGTATATTGCCCTACTGACATCTGCTCCAATAACTGAAAGTTACCTTTGCGTTGCTTACCAAAATGAAAATCATCACCGACGACAAGATGCTTGATACTCAATCGCTCGATAAGAATCGACTGAACAAACGCAATCGCCTCCATGTTTCGCAATGACTGATTGAACTGAAGCACCACCAGCTTGTCCACCCCCAAATCCTTCAAAGCATTGTATTTTTCGCGGAAACACGTCAGCCGAGGCGGACAGCTCTCGCCCATGAAGTATTCTTTAGGATGGGGTTCAAATAGCAAGACACAAGAAGGTAATCCGAGTTGCTTTGCTTTCGCTAAAACTTTCTCAATAATCGCTTGGTGTCCGACATGCACACCATCAAAGTTGCCAATGGTTGCAACACTGCTCTCATTTTGATGTTGAAGGTTCACTAACCCTCGGATTAATTTCATGTTTTTCCTGGTGCGCAAACGCCAAAGTCGCTGGATTATATACTAGACAAGCGGCCACTGATAGAGCTTTGCTGCCATCAAATAATGTTTATCATTTAAACAAACAATAACCCCCTAAGTCTGGCGTAAATCGCTCATTCTGACCCTCGCGGCGAACAAAGTAAGCGCATAAACTCCGATGGAACCGAAGACTAAAATCACCATGTTCCAGACTCGCTGCCAAACATCCCAGTTCTGCCAATCTTGAGTCGGCGCCATGACTAGGAAGATAAAGCCAACAAGAACAAGGTTTGCCAGGGCCAATTTAGCAAACCAACTATTCCATCGACCATCAGCGATGAAGACACCGATACGCTTGAGGTTGATAAACAACAATGACGCATTAACAATGGCTGATATGGCAGTAGCAAGTGCAAGCCCAACATGTTTAAGCGGGAAAAATAAAATAAGATTGAACACCATATTCGTCACCATAGCGATTATGGCGATTTTTACCGGCGTCTTGGTATCTTGTCGCGAGTAAAACCCAGTCGCGAGGACTTTTATCAACATAAAACCGAGTAGTCCAACGATATACGCCTTTAAACTCAAGGAAGCTAAATAAGCATCATTTAACCCGAATTTACCATTTTGGAACACCGTCAATATAATCGGCTCCGCCATCATAAATAGGCCTATGGTTGCGGGAATACCTATCAGGAATACAAGCCGCAAGCCCCAGTTAAAGGTTCGATTGAACTCTGCTTTGTCATCACTCGCATGCTGTCGAGACAACGACGGTAAAATGACTGTCGAAATGGCAATCGCAAATATACCGAGCGGAAACTCTAACATTCGGTCAGAAACATAAAGCCAGGTAATACTGCCCCGCTCCAAAAAGGACGCCAAAATCGTATCAAGCAGAAGGTTAATTTGACCAACCGAAACGCCAAATAGTGCCGGCCCCATCAAAGTGAGAATTTTTTGTACGCCTGGAGAGTCCCATCCCCACCGCGGTCTCGCCAATAGTCCCTCTTTCCATAAAAATGGAAGCTGAAGTAACAATTGAACGACTCCTGCGACAAACACCCCCCAAGCTAATGCCAATGCAGTCTTTTCTTCGATAGCGGGTGTCACGATGATCGCAGCCGATATGATGGATACGTTCAGCAGAACAGGGGTAAATGCTGGAATGCCAAATCGACCAACACTATTTAATACAGAGCCACAAAAAGCCGTAAGCGAGATAAAAAGAATATAAGGAAAGGTAATTTTAAGCATCAAGGACGCTAGCTCAAACTCCTGTTCTTTGCCAATAAAACCTGGTCCAAAAAGCGTGACTAAAACAGGTGAACCAATCACCCCCAAGATCGCAACAACCAAGAGTATAGCGCCAAGCGTACCCGCCGTTTCAGCAATTAGACGCTTCACATCTTGGACGGTTTTATTGGTTTGGTACTCCGCAAGAACGGGCACGAAGGCCTGAGAAAATGCGCCCTCGGCGAATAGGCGGCGTAAAAAGTTAGGGATTTTTTGGGCGACCAGAAATACGTCTGTCGCCCACTCAGCACCTAATACGTAAGTCATTACGATATCTCGAACCAATCCTAAGATCCGAGACAAAAAGGTCATTGCGCTAACAATGATTCCAGACTTTAAAAGTTGCTTCGACACCTATTTCTCCATTGTTATTATCCGGTCGCAACGGTTTTTTAACTTGTTTAGCTGATAGTGCTTTGCTGTAATCGGTTTCGGTCAGCGGGGTTCTACTACGAGGCACCTAAGGTTAGCCAGTTAGCCATAATCCGTCAATGAAATTATCGCATGCAAATCCGCTATTTAAATGGCACAATTATGGACCAAATATGCCGATCGTAAAATTGCCTAAAGCCAGAAACGACGAGGCTTGAGGGAATATGACAGAGAAACAAGAAATTATCATAATTTACCTTGATATCCCCCCAAAAAACCTGTATATTCCCGCACCTTAAAACGTAAGCCTAATTTCAGGAGCAAAGCCTTGGCTAATATTAAATCCGCAAAGAAGCGTGCACGTCAGGCTGAAGGTCGTCGCCAGCATAATGCTAGCCGTCGTTCTATGATGCGCACATACATGAAGAAAGTTGTTGCTGCGATTGCATCTGGTGACAAAGCTGCAGCTGAAGCTGCATACACTAAAGCAGTTTCTGTCCTTGACGTCGCTGCTGGTAAAGGCCTAATTCACGCAAACAAAGCTGCTCGTCATAAGAGCCGTTTCAACGCGCAAATTAAGGCTATGGCATAACCGATGAGGTTAGCCTAGACCGAATACAAAAAACCCGCCTAATGGCGGGTTTTTTATTACCTTTTAAAAAGTCACTGACTGTCTTACTCGAGCGAACCTGCTTGCGATTGCGTTTCTTCAGGATGGGTTCCCGTTTCTTCTTTGTCTTTTTCAGCTTTATCTTTTTCAGATTCGATGTGTTCGAGAATATCAAAGCACAGTTTTTTGGTCCCTTGGCTTTCCAGACCCGATATAACATAATAGGGCCCCTGCCAATCGAGCGCTTCAAGAATCCGGTTTTTAGCTTCCTCAACTTCGTCTTCTAACAACAAATCACATTTGTTAAATACTAACCAAACTTCTTTTTGGTTGAGATCGCTCTGATATTCCTCAGAGTATCGTTCTAACTCTCCGAGAATCGCCTTAACATTTTCAAGCGGATCGGATTCATCGAAAGGCTTCAAATCGACCAAATGCAACAACAATTGGGTGCGAGATAAATGTTTTAAAAACCGAACACCTAATCCAGCGCCTTCTGCCGCCCCTTCGATAACACCCGGGATATCTGCAATCACGAAACTTCGGTGAGGTTCGGGGGCAACAACCCCTAAATTTGGGACTAAGGTAGTAAAAGGATAATCAGCAACTTTAGGGCGAGCCGCCGAAACACTGCGGATAAACGTCGACTTACCAGCGTTCGGTAACCCTAACAATCCTACATCGGCCAAAACGCGCAACTCTAGCTTCAATTCGCGAAAGTCACCCGGTGAACCTTTACTGGTTTGGCGTGGAGTCCGATTAACACTGCTTTTAAATCGTGTGTTTCCTAAGCCATGAAATCCGCCCCTGGCAACAAGCAGTTTCTCGCCGGCCTTTTGCATATCACCAATGAGTTCATCCGTTTCTCGGTTGACGACTCTGGTTCCTACTGGGACCGGTAAAACTAAATCACTGCCTTTTGCACCAGTGCAATTTTTAGCACCACCCTTTTCACCGTTTTCAGCACCATAAAAACGTACATACCGATAATCGACCAATGTATTAAGCTCAGAATCGGCGATCAAATAGACACTACCACCATCGCCGCCATCGCCCCCGTCTGGGCCACCTTTAGGAATATATTTTTCGCGACGAAAGCTACAGATACCGCTACCGCCGTTACCAGCTTTTACCTTTATGGTCACTTCGTCTACGAATTTCATGATTTACAATCTCAGTCTTGATAACTTGTGTGAATTAAAACACTTTACCGATATAAAAAAAGCCCCGAATATCGGAGCTTTTTTATTATAGAAGGCTTTTGTTCCAGCAACCAGGCTGGAAACGCACTTAGTGAGTGATGATGCTCACTGTGCGACGGTTACGTAAACCTTTTACTTCAAACTTCACTTCGCCATCAGCTTTAGCGAATAAAGTATGGTCACGCCCGATGCCGACGTTATTGCCAGCGTGGAACTGGGTACCACGTTGACGAACAATGATGCTGCCCGCAGAAACCTTTTCACCACCGTAGCGCTTAACACCAAGGCGTTTACTTTCGGAATCGCGACCGTTACGAGTACTACCACCAGCT
Organism: Aliikangiella marina; assembly: GCF_007004765.1. Lineage (GTDB taxonomy): Bacteria > Pseudomonadota > Gammaproteobacteria > Enterobacterales > Kangiellaceae > Aliikangiella > Aliikangiella marina. The sequence continues at coordinate 519,152 of NZ_VIKR01000001.1, read as the reverse complement.
TTCTTATGAGCCATTATATCTCTCCTGAATCAGTTGAGTTAGATTACTTGCTAATGCCAGTAATTTTAACTTCAGTAAACCATTGACGATGGCCCATACGTTTCATATGGTGCTTACGACGTTTGAATTTAACGATCTTGACTTTCTTGCCACGACCATGCTCTACGATCTCGCCTGAGACCTTAGCGCCTTCGAGGTAAGGTGCGCCTAATGCTAAATCAGCACCTTCACCTACCAATAAAACTTTGTCGAAATCGATTGCTGCGCCTTTTTCGCCGTCAATCTTTTCAAGTCTAACAACTTGACCTTCGGAAACTCGGTGTTGTTTACCACCACTTTGAATTACCGCATACATAGTGAAAAATCTCCTTCACTTAATTGCAACTTCTTGATTTTCAATCGAAAACTAAGAAAGTTACTGGCTTAGTTTTAAGTTTTTGTCAGGACCCTTGGTAGCTATTATTGCTTTTATGAACCTTGGGATTCCTATTTAAGGGCGCGCATTTTAAGGCATTAGGCTACTAGTCGCAAGACTTATAGGCAGAAATTTCAGTATTTTTCAGCACAATTTGACAAGATCACGGACATAACTAGTTTTTTCTTGACCGAACCCCCCTCAAGCCCTAGCATTCGAGCCTGAATTATAATTATTCAGGTAGTCGAACACTATATCTTCAAATACTTATCAAACGACTCACCTGGCAGAAAGCAAAAAAAGCATAAATGGCTGATATCAAAACAATTACGCAATTAGTTAATGACGACTTTCAGGCGACCAATCAAGTAATCTTCGAACAGTTAGAATCAGACGTCGCGCTGGTCAATCAACTGGGTCATTATATCGTCGCAGCTGGCGGCAAAAGACTGCGTCCGTTACTGGTGCTGATGGTCGCAAATGCCCTCGGTTATCAAGGCAACAAACATCATATTGCTGCGGCTATCGTCGAATTCATTCATACAGCAACTCTGCTCCATGACGACGTCGTGGACGAAAGTGACAGACGTCGAGGTAGAGAAACCGCTAATGCATTATTTGGTAACGCGGCAAGTGTCCTGGTCGGTGACTTCTTATATACCCGCTCTTTTCAATTGATGGTTAAGCTCGACAAGATGCAGATTATGCAAATTTTAGCTGATACTACCAATCAAATTGCAGAGGGAGAAGTTCTGCAATTAATGAACTGCAATGACCCCAACGCGACGGAAGCTTCTTACTTTGAGGTCATCAGAAATAAGACTGCTATTTTGTTTGCAGCCGCTTGCCAATTGGGTGCTATTATCTCCGGCCATGATGAGCTCGCCGACGACATGCATGCATACGGCCTTCATCTGGGGCTTGCTTTTCAATTAATGGATGATGCTTTAGATTACACTGCAGACAGCGAGGAACTTGGTAAAAATGTCGGCGACGATTTAGCCGAAGGGAAGCCAACATTACCGCTAATTTATGCGAAACAACAAGCCGATGAAGCGGGCGAAGCACTCATCAGAAAATGTATCGAGAACGGTGGTTTAGAGCATCTTTCGGAGATTCAGCAAATTATCAAGCAAACCAAATCGATTGAATACACGCTAACCAAAGCCAATCATGAAGTCGTATTAGCAAAGCAGCGATTAGAGAAGATGCCAAATAATCCGTTTAGCAATGCATTAGCTGACTTAGCAGACTTAGCTGTTGCGAGGACATTTTAAAGCGGATTAGTATCAACGTTAATATAATAATAAATCATTAAAATTAGATTGCTTTGGATTAATATCTTAGGGGTAGCGGGTGAACAAAAAACACAAAACAATACCGGTGGTTAACCTCGCTACTTTCGACAAGAAAATGCCAAAACCTAAAGGCATGAATGCGGAAAACAAATGTAGTTATTGTTCACAATCGAAATGCTGTCAATACTCTACCGTCGAAGTTGAAACGCCCCGTTCTATCCGCGACTTTGATAATTTGGTTTGGCATGTTTCCCATCTCAATACTCATCTATTTAAAGACACTGACGGCTGGTATTTAGTTTTCTATGCTCAGTGCCAACACCTTGAGCCAAATGGCAATTGTGGAATTTATGAGAAACGCCCATTTATTTGCCGTGAACACACCAACGACCATTGCGAGTATGACATGGACATCAAAGCAGGTGCCGAACTGTATTTTATGGACTATGAAGAACTCGATAATTATTGTGCAAAACGCTTCAAAAACTGGCATAAAAGATTCGAAAAGTTATAAAAACCAACTATTTTTAAGTTTCTAGCCACCAATTGACAGCGGTGTCAATTATTTTTCTATTATTTACAGTCACTTAGCGACTCAGATCGATTTCCTATTGATGATTATTTTTACCCGTTAAAAACCCAAATTTAGTGTAGTTTAGCGAGATTTTATTTGCTAAAATGCCGCGCAATTTTTACCCGATTGCATACGTTTGCAATAAACCCGACCCCCCGGTGGAGACAGATGGCGACACAACACCTAAATTTAACGAGCGATCAATTGATCGATATGGCCCTCGAAAGGAAAGAAGGCGTTTTAGCGGCTAACGGCGCGCTAAGCGTTGAAACAGGCCTTAGAACAGGACGTTCACCTAACGACAGATTCATCGTTAGAGAAGCTTCTACTGAAAATGAAATTGATTGGGGCAAGGTCAACCGCCCATTCAATGAAGTTCAGTTTGATGCACTTTGGGAACGTGTTGAAAATTATTTGGAAGCAAAAGACGCCTACTTTACATCAGAGCTTCATGTCGGTTCTGATCCGGAGCACTACCTGCCTGTTCAAGTGAGAACAGAAACGGCTTGGCAAAACCTGTTTGGTCGCAACTTGTTCGTTCGTCCTACTGACTACAACCCTAAATCAAAAGATGAGTGGCAAATTTTAAATTGTGCGCACTTCAAATGTGACCCACAACGTGACGGCACTAATTCAGATGGTGTCGTTATTATCAACTTTGGTCAGCGTAAAGTTTTAATTGCTGGTATGCGTTATGCCGGTGAAATGAAAAAAGCCATGTTCTCGGTACAAAACTTTTTACTACCAGCCAAAGATGTATTGCCGATGCACTGTGCGGCGAACAAAGACAGCAAAGGCGATGTGACTTTGTTCTTTGGCCTCTCTGGAACGGGCAAAACCACCCTTTCTGCTGATCCTTCTTGCGAACTCATCGGCGATGATGAGCACGGTTGGGGTGAAGGCACTGTTTTCAACATCGAAGGTGGCTGTTACGCCAAAACAATCGACCTTTCGAAGGAAAATGAGCCCGTCATTTGGAATGCGATTAAGCGCGGGACTATCATCGAAAATGTTGTTTTAGATGACCAAGGTAATCCTGATTATAGTGACGTTTCTTTAAGCCAGAACGGACGTGCAGGTTATCCAAGAGAGCACATTGACCTTCGTGTTGAAGAAAATCGTGCTGGCGAACCTAAAGCAGTAGTGTTTTTGACTTGCGACTTAACCGGTGTTCTCCCGCCAGTATCGATTCTTTCAAAAGAAGCGGCTGCTTACCACTTCTTAAGCGGATACACAGCAAAAGTTGGTTCTACTGAAATAGGCTCAACAAAAGCAATTGAATCGACTTTCTCAACTTGCTTTGGCGCCCCATTCTTCCCTCGGCCTGCGAGCGTATATGCGGAGCTATTGATGAAACGCATCGAAGCAAACAATGCAAAGGTCTATCTTGTAAACACGGGCTGGACCGGTGGCTCTTACCATAATGGTGGAAAGCGCTTTAGCATTCCAACCACTCGAGCGGTTATTTCTGCAATTCAATCAGGCGAATTAGCTAAGGCAGAAACAACTCACATTGAAGAGCTCAACTTGGATGTTCCTGTCAATATCGAAGGCATCGATACGCGTCTCTTAGAGCCCAAGAAAACCTGGGACAATCACGCCGCTTACGACGAAGAAGCAAAAGCTGTGGCAGCGTTGTTCAAAGACAATATCGAGAAGTTTGATGTGTCAGATGCAATTAAAGCTGCGGGGCCGCGAGCTTAAATCTATTTAGCAAGAGCCTGACAATTAAAAAAGGGAGCATTTGCTCCCTTTTTTAGTGCGTTGATTATTTTAAGTTCGGCTAGTGACTTCTACCAGGTGATAACCGAATTGGGTTTTAACTGGCCCATGAACTTCACCGACGGCTTCGTTAAAACAAACTTGATCGAACTCTGCGACCATCATCCCCGGTCCAAAAGAGCCTAAATCTCCACCGCTTTTACCACTAGGACAAGTCGAGTGTTCTTTCGCTATCTCGCCAAAATCAGCACCGCCTGCAATTTGTTCTTTTAATTCATTACATTTTTCTTCAGTAGACACCAATATATGTCTTGCTGTTGCCGTAGCCATTTTTATCTCCAGTTTAATTATTTGTAACGGTCGCCGAAATTATAGTCCCGGTCGAAGATTTAATGAAGTAAAAATTCTTAAAACACTCGAGAACACTTTGCTTTAAGGAATTCAATATCAGATAATAGATACGTTACCGAAAAATTGAGCCCAACATGAACGAAGAACTCATTATATCTTGTCCAACCTGTAAAAAAAGTCTTCGCTGGAAAGACTGCGAGGAACATCGACCATTCTGCTCAAAGCGGTGCCAACTAATTGACTTGGGTGAATGGGCAAACGAAAGCCATTCAATCCCAGGCGAAAAAGTTTACTCCGAAGAAGATAATGAATCAAAATATTAGTCGGTTGCTCGACAAAAATATTATCGATAACTGCCGATGTTTTTCTCGATAAAGCCGATAGCCTTAGTTAGATACTCTGCTCGGTTCTCATCAGAATAATAACCATGCCCTTCGGTTTCTTTGACAAACCATTCGAACGGCAAGCCGTTGGCTTGTAAAGCTTCTTTCAACTTTTCAGCATGTTCAATCGGCGCTCGCTCATCTTTCTCTCCGTGAGCGATAAATATTTTCGCTTTGAGTTTCTTTACATGATTAATCGGAGAATATTCTTGCAGTGTCGCCTTATTGGTTCCTATTACTTTCTCTAAGTAAGATGCCCCCCAAAAAGATTCTTGAACATCTCCGTCCTCATATAAGAGTGCTAAATCATAAACGCCTACATTGGCAACAACGCACTGGAATAAATCTGGTTCAATTGTCGCAGACATAACCGCTGAGTATGCGCCAAAACTAGCCCCCATTATGCAAATTCGATCGGGATGAGCAATTTCTTCTTTAATCGCCCACTTGACTGATTGAATAATATCGCGCTGAATTCTATCGCCCCACTGCAATAAACCTTGTTGATAAAACTCTCTTCCATAGCCACCCGATCCTCTAAAATTAACCTGAAGCACTGCAAACCCTCTTGAAACAAGCGCTTGAACTTCAGAATGATATCCCCAACGATCTCTGACTCCGTGCGGTCCGCCATGAGGCATGACAACTAAAGGTTGCCTTTGCACTTTTGCATTTGTCGGACTAGTTAAGTACCCATTGATTTCAACACCATCATCAGCGATAAACTGAATAGCTCGCATAGGAGACAAGTTCTTTTCATTGATATGCGGATTCTTTTTGAATAAGGTTGCGAGCTTGTTTTGCTTATTGTTATACAAATAAAAAACGCCAGGGTTTGAATCACTACTGACTTTGACTATCGCTAGCGCTCCATCAGTCGAGAGGCTGGTTATATCAACAATCTGATTGGGGAACGTGGCAAGCATTTTTCTGAACATTGAATGCTCTGGAGACTCTGCAGGTACGATTGCGTAATTTGGGTAATCGGGATCAAACCTGATTGCGAGGATCTTTTTTTGGTCTGAGGTTAGCATCGCACTGGTAATGTCGACTAGAGGGTCCTTGAACATCAATGTTCTTTTTTGGGTCGCTAAGTTGAGGCGATACAAAGCGAGTGTATCGGTCTTAAAATTATCTAAAAAATAAAAATGATTACTTTCCGTGTCGAATACCAGTGGCGTAAAGTGTTCACCATACTTACCATTAGCAAACTCAGACCACTCTTTCGAACCCGAATCAAAGGAGTAGACTTTAAAGTTATCGTTTTCATCCGACCCACTAGACAATCTCAAATTGCCCTTAGTATCTGTAAAAAAATCACTCGAAGGAATTGGAGAATATGCCAGTGTCTTAACAATATGGCCCTTGTAAACATCAAGCAAAATTAGTTTTGGTTGTTTATCACCGTCTCGCGAAAAAGGCGTTGATTGAACTAAAATGTGTCGTTTATCACCATCCAGAAGATCGACTATCTCTCCCCACCCATAAGTAGAGACCTTTCGTTTTTTTGCCCCTGGACCCGCATTCGACTCACCAGCGTTGTAGCCAAAAATCATTTTTGGTCGTTCACCGGTTTTATCAATGGCATACAACTGACCGTAATACTCTGGTTCCTCACGCCACGCTCTTCGGTGTAATAACTTGAAAACTAATCGTTCGTTATTGACCCAATAGAACTCACCCGGTTCTTTTTTCCGATTGAATCCGATTTTATTGATAGGCTTTAACGACTCACTGTCAAAAAAAGCGATCGCTGCATCCTCGTTAATTAACGTCGCCGCTATCGTTTTACCATCGGGTGAAAGTTTAACTTGTCTAAACTCTTGCGATTTAGCAAAGTCTTTTATCTGATTAGCATTCGCGATTTGGAACTGAGTCAACAGTGCAATGCTTAAAAAGCAATAAAATAGTCTCATTGATGTAGTCATTTTTTCGTGATTTTTTATCATTGTTTTTTGTAATCTATTTTCGAATAGTTGTCTTTTTTACTACTTATTCGCTAACGGTATTTATCCTTCATCAATAATTTCTAGCTGTTCGATCATTAATTGAAGGTTGGTTTCCCCTCTAAATTCGTTGATATCCATCTTATACACAGCCACTACAGTATCTCCCACTTGGGCTTGTTGATTTTCAGGACAACGAAAATAAATCGCATCGACCGCGACTTCATCTTTAACTAGCACTAATTTTAAGTGCGCTTCTCCCAGTAACCGACAGTTGGCGACTTTAAAAACATTATCAAATGTGGGCTCAGGAAATCCTTGTCCCCATGGACCTAACTGTTTGAGTTGAGCGGCAAAGCTTAAGCTGAAGAGTTCATTGTCCAGATGCCCATCAGTTAAAACCTCATCACTAATCGAATTACCAGCTAGTATTTTTTCGACCGCCCAATTCAATCGCTCTGCAAATACTTGGAAATCTTTTTGTTTTATCGAGAGTCCTGCAGCCATTGCATGACCGCCAAATTTTTCAATGAGTTTCGGATTGTGACTATCAATTAGTGCCAAGGCATCTCGGATATGAACACCTTTAACCGAACGAGCTGAGCCTTTTATTATTGGTTGCTCTGAGTCATCGTCCCTAGCAAATACAATAGTAGGACGGTTGAGCCTATCTTTGACGCGAGATGCCAAAATACCGATCACACCTTGGTGCCAATTAGGATCAAACAAGCACATCGATAAAGGTCGCTTCTCATCTTTGAACTCATTATCAGCTTGAGAAAAATAGCTTTCCAAGTCAAGTTTGGCTTGCTCTAACATATCCCCTTCGATTTCACGGCGCGAACGGTTCAGGTTATCCAGTCGGCTGGCTATTGGCAATGCTTGTTCAATAGAATTGGCTAGCAGGCACTCAATGCCGATACTCATATCATCCAAGCGACCAGCAGCATTCAAACGAGGTCCAACCGCAAAACCAAGATCGCTTGCTTGGCACTTATTGATATCTCGTTTTGCCACTTGTAGTATCGCTTGGATACCAGGGCAAGCGTGACCACTGCGAATTCTTTTTAAGCCTTGTTCAACGAGTATCCGGTTATTGTTATCAAGAACCACAACGTCGGCAACCGTACCCAAAGCAACGATGTCGAGTAATGCTGCTAAATTTGGTTCTTCGATATCGTTTTGCTGAAACCAACCTTTTTGTCTCATCAAATTGCGAAGCACCAACATGGTATAAAACGCGACGCCTACCCCGGCAAGGTGTTTACTACTAAAACTATCCCGCGGTTGATTAGGGTTCACAATAGCGAGCGCATCTGGTAACTCATCTCCAGCTAAATGATGGTCCGTGATGATTACCGGTATATTTAAATCATTGGCTCTTGCCACACCATCAATATTAGCAATCCCATTGTCGACTGTAATCATTAAATCGGGCTCGAGTGTTGCGGCATGCTCGACTAATTTCACCGACAAGCCATACCCAAATGCAAATCTATCCGGCACTAAGTAATTGACTTTTTTAGCCCCTAACGAACGTAATGCTTTAATCATTACCGCACTACTTGTTGCCCCATCACAATCAAAATCTCCGACGATTAAAATCGAATCTTGGCGTTGAATTGATTCAAATATTTTCTCGGCTGCAAACTCAATATTTAACAGTTGCGTCGGGGAAATTAAGTTGGCTAATCGATAATCCAACTCAGCAACATCATTTATACCCCGGGCAGATAGAATACTTTGGATTTTCGGGTGAAAATCTTTTAACCCAGCGACGGGCGATGATTCCCTATGCTTAATTTTTTTGATGACCATTGTTACTGCTTCAATAGACGCTTAAACTTTGAGAGAAGGCTCTCATTTGACTGAAATACGATTTTAGCATCTGCGCAATTGATAACGATGCCTAGATATTGTTTCTCCTTCAATGAAGTTTGTATTTGATGAATAATTTTCAAATAGTTTTCTTTTTCAGAATCAAAATTAATCAAAAAAACGTTTCCCTCAATATCAGAAAGATCAGCCACAGGTTGTTGGCTGATAAGACTGTTCATACAAAACGACTTCACAAGTTCGTTGTCTGAACACACGACTAGTTGTTCTCTATTAATGAATGGTAATTCGTTGTTGTCTTTAACATTGACGGGATCATAAAAATGGACATTGATCAGCGTCTCTGGAGCCGAAGGCGTGAGCCCTTGATAATCCATCATTTCTTTGATCAACATTTGTATCTCAGTGTTGAGTTTTTGCCAATCACTCGCCTGTTTTCCTCGATAGCCTTGATCGAACATATCTTTACCAATCAAACGTCGGATGCTTTGAGATTCTAAAGTCAGTTGCTTGTCCGAAATGTACAACCAGCTATATTTATCAACGAGTAATAAACGCTCATGAGGTCCCATCAATCTTTCATTGACCTGCGCTACAATTCTAATCGCATCATTCTCTGAAATAGCCAGCTGTTGTTGTCCCATCATGTAGGCACCGCGATGAGTCAATTGAAGTAATACAGGATCACAGCAGCAAGCAAACTGATCGTCTTTTTCACTATTGAATTGAGTTACTCGCAGTTGTGCCCAAGGTAACTCTTCTCGAGGGTAATCAATTGCTTCGATAAAATCTTGCTGCCAGTCTTTATCCAGCTTTTCGACTGAGCAATCGGTTTGTTCAATATTCAACCCAAGCGCTTCTATTTGGTATAAGCATAGATGCGGTAGATAGACGGTTAGGTGAGTCAATTGAAATTCTCGGTTTAAATCAAATAATAAAGTTTAGTTTGGCTTATCGTTGAATGATGATCTTATTGGAATGATTAAACCCTAAAAAAGCTATTTACTTCAATCTTTTTTAGTATTTGATTGACTGACAAGATAAAACTAATCCGTTTGCAAAGATTTTTTGATTATTTTTTAAACAAAGGGGCCCCATAAAGAAGTCGAAACAAATGATTGCTAATGGGCTTAAGAAAATCTTGCGCTTCAATGGATTTCACTGACTTTCTTTATCAATTTCCTATACCAGCTTACTTTGACAACTTCCTATACCAGCTTTTTGTGCTACCTTCTTTTGCTAACTGCCTTAAGCATTGTTCTCTGCTGACACCAGTAATCTCAATTATTCATCTAACGACTAATTATAACTGAGCTAGCGCCGATGAGACTTGACTCAAAGAATCGGGATTATCAATGGTTGCGGGGACTTCATATTTTTGATGCCGCGCAATTTTCTTCATTGTACTTCTGAGTACCTTACCTGAACGCGTTTTTGGCAATGCATCGATGACAACGGCAGACTTGTAGCTATAGACCGCACCTAATTTGTCTCGCACAAGTTGAACCGTATTTGATTGAATTTCGGCAGATGACGCTTGACACTGTTCATTCAACACAAGCAATGCGACAGGAATTTCTCCTTTAAGATCACACGGTATGCCAATAACTGCACACTCCGCAACATCCGGATGACCGGCAATAACTTCCTCTATCGCCCCGGTGGACAAACGATGACCGGCCACATTAATAATGTCATCGGTTCGCGACATGACAAAAACATAGCCATTTTCGTCAATAAACCCCGCATCTCCTGTTTCGTAGTAGCCCGCAAAACGTTTAAAATAACTTTCTTTAAAGCGTACTTGATCTTTCCACAGTCCGATAAAAGTCCCTGGAGGTAACGGTGTCTTGATGGCCAGTGCACCAATTTTTCCTTGTTCAATTGGCTGACCATTTTTGTCTAAAACCGCCAGCTCATATCCCGCGACAGCTTTAGTTGGTGAACCAAGCACAATCGGCAATTGCTCAATCCCCAAACAGTTTGCACAGATTGACCAACCGGTCTCAGTTTGCCACCAATGGTCAATAACAGGTACTTTGAGCTGCGCTACAGACCACTGAAGGGTATCGGCATCAGAACGCTCACCCGCGAGAAACAGCGCTTCAAGGCAAGACAAATCACACTTTGCCTCACGCATCAATTTGCCTTGAGGGTCGAGTTTTTTGATTGCTCGAATTGCAGTCGGTGCGGTGAAAAGTGTCTTCACTTGGTGTTTTTCAATCGTCTTCCAAAAGACATTGCTATCGGGCGTACCGACTGGTTTACCTTCAAATAAGACGGTTGTGTTTCTATTGATTAACGGCCCGTAGACAATATACGAATGCCCGACTACCCAACCAATATCTGAAGCAGCCCAAAAAGTCTCACCAGGATTCATATTATAAATATTTTGCATGCTCCACTTTAAAGCAACACAATGGCCGCCATTATCCCTGACTACGCCCTTGGGTTTGCCGGTAGTGCCTGAAGTGTAAAGAATATAGAGCGGATCACTCGCATCAAGTGGCTCACACTCAGCGGGCTGCGCATTGGCCACAAAATCCACCCAGCCAATATCCCCGCTGTAGTCCAATTGAGCAGCTAGTTGCTCTCGCTGAAAGATAACTTGAAAATCAGGTTTATGCTGGCTGAGTTGCAATGCTTGATTAAGTAACGCTTTATAGTCAATGACTTTATTTCCTTCAAGTCCGCATGAAGCGGTCAAAACAACCTTGGGCTCAGCGTCATCGATTCGGACCGCTAATTCCTTCGATGCAAATCCGCCAAATACGACGGAATGAATCGCGCCGATCCGCGCACAAGCGAGCATAGCGACGACTGCTTGGGGAATCATTGGCATATAAATAACCACTCTATCGCCTTTAGATACCCCTTTGGCTTTAAGCGCACCGGCGAACGTTGCCACTTGCGCCAACAACTGCTTGAAGGTGAAGCGTTGCGTTTGGCCGCTGACTGGGCTCTCGTAAATTAAAGCCGTTTGTTCGCCAAAGCCATTGGCAACATGTACGTCAAGCGCATTAAAGCAAGTGTTTAATTTGCCACCTCGAAACCAATTTCCAATAAACGCATTTTCTTCCACTCGATTTAATGCTGCGATAGGCGGTTCAAACCAGCTAATTTTACCTGCGGCTTGCAGCCAAAACTTGTTAGGTTCGAGCAAAGATTCAGCGTATATCTGATTGAAGTTTAATTTAGACATTGGTACTTGCGACTCGAAGGTAGATATTAAGGCTATGTCCCTCTCTTTCGTTGTAAAAGAGAGGGACTTTTGGCTAATGCGCGTGAGCTTGTTCTGCACCCCGCGGAATTCGAAGGCTCGCCACCATCTCTTGAACTTCTTTAGGTGGTTCTTCAGTTAAATGGCTAACCGTCAATGCAACAACAAAGTTAAATATCATTCCCAGTCCGCCGATCGCTTGAGGGGTAATTCCAAACAACCAATTTTCTTCAATATTGGCTGCAAATGGTTCGATAAAGACTCCTTTGAAATAGACGATATAGCAGAAAGTAAAAATTAATCCCGTCAACATTCCAGCAATAGCCCCTTTACGATTAACTCGCTTACTAAAGATACCAAGCAGGATCACTGGGAATAACGATGAAGCTGCTAAACCAAAGGCCATTGCGACGGTCTCGGCGACCCATCCAGGCGGATTAGCCCCCAAGTATCCTGCAATTAAAATCGCCACCGTGATAGCAATTCGCCCATACATCAACTCCTGTTTTTCCGAGATTTGCGGTGCAAAGGTCTTCTTCATTAAATCATGCGAAATTGCCGCTGAAATAACCAGTAATAGTCCCGCCGCGGTCGATAATGCGGCAGCGATACCGCCAGCGGCAATCAGCGCAATCACCCAACCGGGAAGCCCTGCTATTTCAGGGTTTGCCAACACCATAATGTCTCGATCGACATAAACTTCGTTGGCGAATGGGGCACCTTCTGCGACCTCTCCTTTGCCAGGGTTAGTTACAATTCGTTCTCCTTGTGCACCTCGTTCTTCAGCGAAAGTGGGCTTTTTACCGTCAAGCGGATTCCCTTTGGCATATTGAATTTTGCCGTCCTGATTATGGTCATACCAAGCAAGCAGCCCAGAATTCTCCCAAGTTTTGAACCAACTCGGCATTTCAGAGTATTCAGTTCCGGTCACTTCGTCTCCATTAATCGTGTTGACTAAATTAAAACGCGCCATTGAACCGACCGCGGGCGCAACCGTATAAAGTAAAGCGATAAATAACAATGCGTAACCGGCAGACTTTCTTGCGTCTGATACTTTAGGTACGGTAAAGAACCTGACTATTACGTGAGGTAATCCTGCGGTACCAGCCATTAACGCCATGGTTAAGAAAAACAAGTTAGTGGTACTTTGCGTTCCGTCAGTGTAAGCGCTGAATCCTAAATCGGTGATAACCTGATCGAGCTTATCGAGCATGTAGACCGAGGGATCACTGGCAAGCGTGCTACCAAATCCTATTTGCGGGAGCGGATTGCCAGTAATTTGCAGCGAAATAAAGACTGCCGGGACGGTATAAGCAAAAATTAAAACACAGTACTGAGCCACTTGGGTGTACGTGATACCTTTCATGCCACCCAATACTGCATAGACGAACACAATAGCCATACCGATCATCAATCCGGTAATAATATCGACTTCTAAAAATCGTGAAAATACAATCCCAACACCTCGCATTTGACCGGCAATGTAGGTAAAAGAAATAAATATCAAACAAATAACGGCAACGATACGCGCAGTATCTGAGTAATAACGTTCGCCGATAAATTCAGGTACAGTAAACTTCCCATATTTCCTTAGATAAGGAGCAAGCAACATCGCGAGTAACACGTAGCCACCCGTCCACCCCATAAGATAAACAGAAGCGTCGTAGCCCAAGAAAGCAATCAAACCGGCCATGGATATAAAAGAAGCAGCAGACATCCAATCGGCGGCAGTCGCCATTCCGTTATAAATTGGTTTTACTCCGCCCCCAGCAACATAGAACTCCCCCGTACTACCTGCTTTGGCCCAAATTGCAATCGCAATGTAAATTGCAAAAGAAAGACCGACAAATAGAAAAGTAAGCGTTTGAGTTTCCATCAGTCTCTCCTAATCGTTTACGTTATATTTTTTATCTAACTTATTCATCTGGTGCACATAGAAAAAAATCAGTGCCAGGAACGTATAAATCGAACCCTGCTGCGCAAACCAAAACCCCAACTTAAAACCGCCCATGCGAATTGCATTGAGCTGCTCTACCAGCAACACACCGAATCCAAATGAAACGATGAACCAAATCGCCAAACAGAGGAACACTAGCTTAATATTTTCGCGCCAGTATGCCTCGTGATTTTCTTGTTCTGTCATATTTCCTCCTCAGGCGAGTTTTTCTGTAACTAACTTAAGATTTTTCAACGCTATGAATTTAACTAAATCAGCCGCAAGTTTCCTTTCGACTTTAGTCTATAAAACTGACGAGCGAGTTTGACACGCAAGAGATTTAGCAATACCTTTAAATAAAACAATTACTTATCGGACACCGCCAGGGCAAATGATCTCCACATTTCAAATTATCCTGATTGCTTTTATCTATGTGGTTATCTTATTTTTTATTGCTTATTACAGTGATAAGAACAAGCCAGCACATTTTTCTGGTACGCGTAAGGCCTTGGTTTATAGCTTCTCCATCGCTATTTATTGTACTTCCTGGACTTTTTATGGTGCGGTGGGTAGCGCTTCGGACAGTGGTTGGAGTTATCTCCCGATCTATCTCGGTCCTATTTTGGTCTATACACTGGGATGGCCACTTTTAAAACGTTTCGTCACCGTAGGCAACGAACAAAATACCACATCAATATCTGATTTTATTGCAGCACGATATGGTAAGTCTCAAGTGATTGCAGCAATCGTCACTATTATCGCAATAGTTGCAATTATTCCTTATATTGCATTGCAACTAAAAGCGATCACAATGAGCATTGAGGTTTTTGATGCTCAGCAAAATCTTTTCGATGAAACCCATTACAATGCTTTCTTTATTACATTACTCCTTATTGTTTTCTCTGTACTCTTCGGCACTCGCAATATTGATGTCACCGAGCATCAATATGGAATGATGAATGCCATTGCCTTTGAATCAATTATTAAACTAATTGCTTTTTTATCAATTGGTATCTATGCACTTTACTCAATTTTTGATGGCCCCGTTGACCTGATTAATCAGCTGCAACAGTCCACCGACATTAACCAGTTCAGTTTCTCGCAAATCAATTGGGAAACAACCATTACAGTAACTATACTAGCGGCGGTCGCTATCTTTTGTTTACCGAGACAGTTTCATGTCACCGTTGTCGAGTATCACCAAGAGAAAGACTTAAAATATGCTCGAATCATATTCCCCATTTATTTGTCACTGATTTCATTATTCGTTATTCCTATTGTCGTCGCTGGAAATCAGTACTTCGCCGGTTCAGGCACTCCAGCTGACACCTATATTCTGGCATTGCCAATTGCACTCCAAGAAAGTACCTTGAGTGCATTAGTATTCATCGGTGGCTTATCAGCAGCAACTGGCATGGTGATAGTCGCGACAGTCGCCTTGAGTACGATGGTCAGCAACGACCTCGCCTTGCCAGTCTTACTGAAACAAGGACAATTTAGAAACCAATCTTTTACTCGTCGAATGCTGATAATTAGGCGCCTTACTATCGCGGTATCGTTGCTGTTAAGTTTTGGCTTTTATCGATTACTCGAAGAAAGCCAATCTCTAGCCTCAATCGGTTATTTATCGTTCACCGCGGTTTTACAGTTCGCGCCAGCGTTATTTATCGGTTTATTCTGGTCAAGAGCCACTCACCAAGGTGCTATCGCAGGGTTGTTAAGTGGCACGGTATTTTGGTTTATTTTAACTTGGATCCCAACCATTAACGGCGAAGATTTATTGTCGAATAAAAATAGCTATACTGGTTTATCTATTCTTAGTGAATCATTATTGATATCGACAATATTTAATGTATTTTCTTTAGTTTTTGTTTCCAAGCTGTCCACCCAAACACTTCCCGAAAAAATTCAGGCTTATGCGTACACTCGCTCTCGCCCCAAGTCGATTAGCAAAAAAGAAATTACCAAAGAAAGTCGGCAAATTACGGTTGGTGATTTAAAAACTCTAGCGGCAGCAATTGTTGGCCACGAGCGCATGATTGCCGCATTTGAAAGCTTTGCATCGGCATTTAGTGATAATGATTTAGCGGACTCATATTTGGTCGATCAGACCGAAAAAATATTGTCCACCGCGATCGGCGCTTCATCAGCGCGAGTTGTTTTGTTGTCAGCATTAAAAGAAAAAGGTTTTAGCGTCGAAGATGTCATTAATCTGTTGAGTTCTACTTCACAAGCACTCAAATTTAACCGTCAACTTGTCGAAACTACAATGGATAATATTTCCCAAGGAATCAGTGTCAGTGATAGTAATAAAAACATCGTTGCTTGGAATTCAAGTTACCAGCGGCTGATGAATTATCCTGAAGGTTTCTTGCAAATCGGTATGCCAGTCGCTTCGTTGATTCGGTTTAATGCAGAGCGGGGTTATTGTGGACCAGGAGAAGTACAAGAACACGTCGATAAACGACTTGAGCATCTATCATCTGGACTGAGCTACCGATTTGAAAGAGAACGAAATGACGGCATGGTGATAGAGATTGTTGGTAATCCCCTTCCTGAGGGCGGATACGTAACCACCTATACTGATATTTCTGAATATAAATCAATTGAAGCCGCTCTGAAAGAGAATGAAAGAAATACCGCACTATATACCGACAACTCGCCCGCGCAATTGGCCTATCTCGACAAGAATTTAACCTATGCTTTTGTCAACAAGGCATTTGCTAAGCATTCAGGATTAGAAAAATCAGAAATTATCGGCCAACCGGTTACTAAAGTCTTATCCGCTGAGGAACTTGAGTTCAAGCAACCCTACATCGCCGCTGCGATGATGAATCAAAAGCAGCAGTTTGAATGGGAAGATTCCAGCGATGACTCGCGATATTACTTAGTCACCTATATTCCCAACCTCAATGAAAAGAATGAAGTCGACGGCATTTATACGATTTCTCAAGATATTTCTAATCGCCGCAAAGCAGAATTAGCTTTAAAGGAAATCAATGTAACCTTGGAACAAAGAGTAGCGATGCGAACTGACGAGCTACATTCCACCGTTAAAGCATTAGAAGCCGTTAAGCAAGAGGCAGAAAAAGCGAACAAAAGTAAATCACGCTTTTTGGCTGCTGCCAGTCATGATCTATTGCAACCCTTTAACGCTGCTCGTTTATTTAGTGAAATGTTAAAATCGGAATCGACCAATATGAGCGAAGCTCAAGCAGAACTGGTCGAAAAAACTGATCAGAGCTTAGCTGTTGCCGAAAACATCATTCGCTCGCTGGTTGATATTTCAAAGCTTGATAGTGGTACGGTTCACCCCAAAACACGAACTTTCGACGTATACGAATTACTCGACTCAATTGAAAAACAATTCTCAAGTTTCGCGACGAATAAAAACCTTAAATTTAAAGTTTTCAAAAGGCATCTTTATGTTAAAAGTGATCCCGAGCTACTTTACCGAATTGTTCAAAATTTTGTCAGTAATGCAATCCGTTATACTCAACAAGGTGGCGTGATTGTCGGTTTACAAAAACGAAAATCGGAGATTCGCTTATCGGTTTGCGACACAGGTATCGGTATTAAAGAGGCCGATCAACAAGACATTTTTAACGAATTTAAACGAATCGCCGATCCCTCATTGGGAGAAAGTGAATCAGGGCTCGGGCTAGGTCTCTCTATTAGCGAACGACTTGCCTCAGTCCTTGATCATAAAATAGACCTTCGCTCTAATTATGGACGCGGAACTCGCTTTTCGATTTATGTCACAGCGACTAGTGAGCAGTCTACTCAAGCGATACAACAAGCTCAGCAACCTTCAACTGATATTTTAAAGGGAATAAATGCATTATGTGTCGATAATGAAAAGCCAATCACCGACGCAATGACGATGCTACTTGAACGCTGGAAGTGTAACGTCAAAAGCGCAAACTCAGCAGAGGAAATCGACATAATATTGGAGCAATCTTTTATTCCAGACATCATGCTAGTTGATTATCAGCTCGAGCATGGAAAAACCGGCTTGGCGTTTATCGAAACGATGCGAGAGAAAACCGGTATAGAAATTCCAGCAATCATTATTACTGCGGATCATACGCCTGAAGTTGAGAGCAAGATCAAGCAATTTGGCGTTCCGATTATTCGAAAACCGGTTAAACCCGCTATTTTAAGAGTGAGCATTAATTCGATTTTAAGGAATTCTCACTAAACTGAGTAACGACTATGAATGATAAAAAGTAAATAATTAATCTTAAAATCGAGATATTTTTTCAATCAAGACTAGACAAAGAAATGCCAGCGGTTAACATCTAATGACTCTAAGGAAGGAGATAGAAAAAGTTAATTCAATATGAAAATCTTATATGCATTTTCTAGCCTGCAGATAGTAGCGATATTATTTCTTATCACAAAAACCATCTCACTCGAAGAAGAGCTGGGTGCGCTTAAAACGCAACAGAGCCAATACAGACAGTCGCATTCTCTCTTAAACCAGCAACGTCACGCAGAACTCAACCAGCCAAATGACATTCATCAATCAGTGGAGCTTGAAAAGGTCAATAACCTTGAAGCGATTAATAAACAATCATCAATTATAACCTCTGATTTATCACTAGATAACCAGTTAATTGATTATGAAAAAATTCGAAAAATAATCAACCAAGAAATGACCTTAGCCTTAACCGAACAAAGTAATCAAAATTCGTCATTCGCTATTAATCAAGACCCGAATCATCATAAAGATGACAATCATGCATTAGTTGAACGAATTGATAGTGAGCTAGACGCCTATCTTAGTGATGGAACACTCAGCCAAAATGAGTTATCTCACATTGAAAGCGAATTAGTTTATCTTAACTTTAAGGATAGACAAAAAGTACTTCGTAAAATGGCAACAGCCATGAATGAAGCAAAAGCAAGGTTTAGCAATTAGATTTGCTAATCAAAATTTCAAACTGAAAAAAGGGAAGTAAAATGAAGATCAAAAGTATTTTAGTTGTTTTTCTAGGGACTTTAATGTCGGGAAGTGTGTTGGCTGGATTGACGCAACCTGCCGAAGTAACCATTGATACTGAAAACAGATTAGCTACTGGAGACATGAATACAGCGCGTCGCTCTGATAATGAATTCGCTTTTATTGGCTGCGGTGTTCGAGTAATCTCAGTAAGTGAAACGGAAGTCATTAATTTTGGCTTTTGCCAGGCCGGCATTGGTGAAGCAGAAGAAGAGCGTATCACCTGCTTTACTCAAAATGCTCAGCTACTCGATGGGATTAAAAGCATCGCCGACTATTCGTATGTTACCTTTAGCTGGGATGAAAATGGTGACTGCACTCGAATTGGGAATTCGACGCAATCTTTTTACCTACCTAAGGTAAAAGTTAAAAAGAAATAAGCAGACCGATTATCGATACTAGCGCCTATCATCTAGGCGCTTTTGAATTCGCTTTATAATTGCTGATTGCGTAATTTCACGATTCTGAGCATCACTGACAATCCACTTCTGAATGCGTTAGCTAATAACTACTGTGTTTGTTTTTTATTAACCGCAATTTGCCCCTTGAAATAAACCAATTCGTCCCCATCCTTGAATACAGAATATCTCTATCGATATAAACCATGAATTTGAAAGGCTATCTCTATCTACTCGCTTGTACAATTTTCTGTACTTCGGGTTTAGTACTAGCAAATGATACAACACACCACTTGATAAAAAGTGACGCGTTTTCTTCGCCCTATTATATCGAAGAAAACATTAATAATGCGCAATCTAAGCGCGCCGTATTAAAGCCGCTTAAGCGACTCAATCGATACGCGAAAGCAAGCATAATCAAAACGCTTATTAATGGCACCTCCCCCTTTACCACTCAGCACAATCACGCTTTACTTATCGGTTTTTTGCCTTTCCATTCTTCGCCTTTCTATTCTTTACGTGTCCATCATCAACAAGTCGCCCGATTGCAAATCACCGCTCAAAAACACTTAGCCGGTCACCTAAAAACCATTGCTTCAGAAAGACGCTTTATACTCATGCTTACCTCTGGTTTGATTTCTGAACCAGCACTCCTGATTTAAAACTTACTAATTTTTAGCTCAACAATGCACCCGAGGGCGTTCGTGCTAAAGCCTGGGTGAGTCAGTTTTAACTTTTACCATTACCCAAACAACTTTTTCAGGAGTAGTGTAATGACTATAGAACAATTGCTTAACGGAGCCCATGAGGTTGTGGAGATTTACGAATTTTGGTTAATCGTTTTCGGTCTAATTTTAATGCTCGTAAAGCTCTATCAATGGGCGAAAAATAGGAAGACTGGCGCACTAGTCATCGGTATTTTAGTACAAATGGTGCTTCCAGATCCTGAGATTGAACAGCGAATAAAAATTATTCAAGAAAAGAAGCAAAATAAAAATCAACAACAAGAGAATGACTGCGATCTCTATGACAGGCTGTTCGATAAAAACGCTAATTGTTTAGACAATGTTTCGACTGCTAGTGAACCAGAGGATTCCAAAAAGTGATTGATGGTTTTACTCAACAGCCTCTCGACGAGAGACTGGGTAGCCCAAATTCATCCACCCAAAAATACCTTCATACAAAACAGCTGTATTGTCAAAGCCTCGATTGCGCAGTTGTCGTACGACATGGTCGGCGGCTGCCCTTGGGCAGGAACAATAAGCAACAATCTGAACATCTTTGGGTAAGTCCTTAACTGTTTCATCGAGATCAGCATAATATGGTAGTGGAATTGAACCTTCTATATGTGCCGTTTGCCAAACCGAAGGCACCCGAGTGTCAAGCAATACGATTTTGCTTTTGGCTTGCAAAGCAGTGTTGAGATCTTCTGCTGAAACATAGAGGTCTTCCTGAAGTTTAAAGTTGGGGTGCGGACCATCCGGATTAACAACATATTCATCGGGTGTCGGTAACCTTCTTAGTACCGTCTTTTTCATTTCCCAGCCACTTGCTTTACTCCTTAAGAAAGCAGTGACATTATCGATTTCTTGTTCAGTCAAGATCTCGGCATAAGCTTTCATTGGTGTACCTTGGCGCCCATGACGAATAGCATAACGAATAACTTCATCCGTGTTGTGTGCCAACGCAGATTGATTTCCTAGCGCTGGTGCAGTGACGCCTTCGCCGTTTTTACCATGACAAGTTGCGCACTCTTTTTGATAAACCAGCTCGCCTTTAGTGACATCACCAATAACGGGGTTTGTTGACAGCCTCACCCTTTCCGCACCGGATTTTTCGAACAACCAATAGGTTAAATTCCAAGTTTCTTCGAGAGTTAGCGGACCTCCGACTTCATCGAGATAACCTGCCATTGGTGTCCCTTCTCGACCATAAGATAATGGTCTTAGTACCGCATGAGGGATTCCAGATTCAAATAAACTTTTGCTGCGTAATGAAGGCGCATGATCATTAACGTGACCTTGACGGTCTTCACCATGACATAAGACGCAGTATTTCTTATAATTCGCTTCAGCAACCTCGGCTTGTTGTGGCGTCAGTTTTCGCGGCGGTCCCATTTTGCTGTAGGTATATTCTTTTGCAATTAGTTGAGCACTTAGTAATGCGATTAAAAAGAAAGCCAGTATTTTAGGAAACTTCAAGAACAACTCCATAAGAACAAATGAAGAAATATCATCAACCAGTATTATTGGTTAGTTTAAGCTTCATTAGTATATCAACATGCCAATAAATATCTCTTAAAACCGTTAAAGCGAGAGTAAACCGAGGATAAATGACACTTTAACTTAGTCCCACTACTTATAATTGCACTGCTCGAGTAATCGCCCAATATCATTTTATTGTCACAACGCTTCCAGCGAAGCACTAAGTATTTAAACCGCTTAACAATCATCCATACTTCACTCGATAAAAAAGACTATAGAGTAGCGGTACAACGCCAAGTGTTAATAAGGTTGCCAACAAGATACCAAATATAATAGCAACAGCCATTGATTCCCATAAAGGCCCGCCCCCTAGGGCGAGAGGAATCATTCCGCCGATAGTTGTCGCTGTAGTCAATAAAATCGGTCTTAATCTTTGTTGGCAAGCGAAAGGTACGGCCTCGTGCAGTGGCAAACCATTTTCTTCATTTTCTATCTTTATTCTATCCAACAAAACAATTGCATTATTAATCACTATCCCAGCCAAAGAAATAACACCCAGCATTGTCATAAACCCAAATGGTAAATCGGTTACCACTAGTCCAAATACAACGCCAATCAAAGACAGCGGAATTGTTACAATGACGATAGTCGTTTTACGAAGTGAGTTGAATTGCCAGACCAAGAGCAACAACATGATTAGACCCGCTATCGGTAATTTGTCAAATATCGATTTTTGAGCATCAAGAGATCCCTCGACATCACCACCAAGCTCCCAACGATATCCGAATGGCCAATCTTTCTGTTGTTCCTTTAACCATTCCCCCATCGCTAATGCGATTTCTATCGAGTTGTAACCAGGCTCGACATAACTAGAAATCGTCACTGTTTTCAAGCGATCTCTTCTAAGAATCTTTGAGGTTTGCCACTCTAATCCCAATGTCGCCACTTGGCTCAATGGAACCGTTTGTCCGGTAGCCTGAGAAAAAACGCCAATATTACCAATCATCGTAAAGTCTGTTTTGGCATCCTTTGGACGTTCTGAGCGTAATACAATCGGAATCAGCTTATCTGCTTCTCTAAAATTAGTCGTTTCCAGACCAGTTAAATAAGTTTGCATCGCGGAAGCGACTTCATCGTTAGTAACCCCCGCTAACTGCGCTTGAGTATTATCAATATCCATTACCAATTTTTTAGAACGAGTTCCCCAGTCATCAACAATGCTTTTAGTGCCCGCTGTTGCTGTTAAGCGCTGTTTGACCTGTTCTACAATCTCAAATAGTTGCTCTTGGTCGCGTCCCATTATTCGAATTGCAACTGGCGCACCACCCGCCGTACCTAAAGGCAGAAAGTCTACCGTCGGCGTAACATCTGGATAGTTATCAATGATAAACTTCTCGACCTCGGGAAAAATCCGCTCTTTGGCGACTTGAGTATCTGTTACATTGCCTAAGATCATCGAATAATTCGGCGCCCGGGCATGCGAAGGTGCCGACAAAGTGAATCGTGGCGGCCCCTCACCAATATAAGTTCCCCAAGAGAGAAATCCTTTACCACCTTCATTTTCCGCCATCAAATTCGTCAATATATAATTTTCTACAGCTTCGGTGATCTCGATAGTTCGTTCTATTGGAGAGCCTGCCGGTGTTTCTATCTCGACTGTTACTACCGGTTTGTCATTTTCTGGGAAAAATACATTTTCAATAAAGGCAAATCCTTGTAAAGAAAAGTAAAATATAGCTACCACCCCAACTAAAGATAACCAAGGTTTCTTAACCACGGCTAATAAAATACGTTTATAGTTTTTATATAAACCAGAATCATAATGCTCCTCCGCAGTTTTCTTTTTCACTTTAAGGAAAAATACACACAATAACGGAACAAGCGTTAAGGCTAAAAGCCAGGACGTAATCAATGTAATCGTCACTACTTTAAAAAGTGGCGCTGTATATTCACCCACTTGAGATTCGGCTAAAAATATCGGTAGAAATGCTGCTGAAGTTGTCAGTGATGAAATCAGTAACGGAAGCTTTAATTCAGCAGCAGATTCGATTGAAGCTTTTTTAATTGACTCACCTTGCTCTACTCTAACGATTACACTCTCACTCATCACAATCGCATTATCAACCAGCATACCTAGCGCAATGATTAGAGAGGCAAGCGACATTTGATCGATCCCAATCTCGAAAGACTGCATTACAAATAAAGTCACAATCATCGCCGAGGGAATTAACGAAGCCACAATAAATCCAGTTCGCAAACCCAGAAACACCAGCATGACTAATAAGACAATCGCAATCGCTTGCCAGACATTACCTAAAAAATCACTAATTTTGCTGTCAACAACATCGGCTTGAAATGCCAGAAATTCAAAATCGATACCTACAGGGTAAACAGTTTTTACATACTCAACCATTTGTTTCAGTTCAATGCCCAAATCGACGACATTACCGCCCTCTTTTAATGAAATCGCTAGAGCGATTGCTGGCTCACCAGTCTTACGCATGACCATCTCTTGAGGATCGATCAAAGCTCTTCTTACGGTGACTAGGTCACTTAGCTTTACAACATTTTGTGAATTAGGAATATTGACGATGGTATTCGCTATATCGGCGATCGAATCAAAATTGCCAGTAGGCTCGACGATAATTTTCTCGTAATCTGTTGAAAAATTCCCACCTGAACGAATAATATTCTTTTGCGCCAGGATGTTTTGTAATTGTCCAGGCGAAATACCAAGTTCTGACAAGCGAGCATTACTGTATTCTAAAAAAATTCTTTCTTCTTGCGCACCAACGACATCTACCTTGGCAACATTTTTAAGTAACAACAACTCGTTACGGACTTCATCAGCGATTTGTTTGAGTTGTCGATAACTAAATCCATCACCGGTAATAGCAACTACAGTACCAAATATGTCACCAAACTCATCATTAATAAAAGGTCCTTTGATTTCTTTCGGTAACTCACGTTTGGCGTCATCGACTTTACGTCTCAGCTTGTCCCATATTGGTCGAAGCTCAGTAAATTCCTCTTTCAAATCGACATAAACCAACGACACGCCGGTGAGTGACTCACTTCTGATATGCTTAACTTCAGGCATTTGCTGAATTTCTTTTTCCAACTTATCGGTAACAAGTTGTTCAACACGTTGTGGACTCGCTCCTGGCAATTGGGTTTGAATAAAAGCGGTTCTAACAATGAAGCCCGGATCCTCACTTTTAGGTAGGGTAAAATAAGCATTGACTCCGGCAAAAATCAGAATTACGAATATCACGCTAAATATTCGATTCTTCTCTATAGC
This sequence comes from Aliikangiella marina, assembly GCF_007004765.1. GTDB lineage: Bacteria > Pseudomonadota > Gammaproteobacteria > Enterobacterales > Kangiellaceae > Aliikangiella > Aliikangiella marina. Next base: position 494,563 of record NZ_VIKR01000001.1, on the reverse strand, counting down.
AAAACGAGTAATATCCATGTTTTGCTCCTTAGTTATTTTTCAGGATGGGTTTGTCTAAAAGCTTGACTTCCATGCCCTCAAGGAGTCGTCTGACACCTGCTGTTGCTATCAATTCTCCTTGGGTCAATCCTGAAGCAATTTGCAAACCGTTTTGCGCCGGTGCTCCGATGACTATATGCCTTTTTTCTGCTCGGTATATGTCGTCGTTTGTTGGTACTAGAACAAAAACAAAGTGCCCCTTCTCATCCTCCCCTACGGATAAATAAGGAACGAATATTTTTCCTTGGCCTGCCAGCTGATCTGAAAAATCGAACTGCACGTTCGCTGACATACCGGTTCTCAATTCGGCACAGTCACCTTGCAAAATAACTTCTACAGGAAAAGTGCCAGCGGAAGCAGCAGCGACACCAACTTCACTGACAATGCCAGAGTAAACTTTATCAGGCCTGGCACTAGCACTGACTTGCACATTGGAACCTGTCTTTATCAATTGTATGAACTGCTCAGGAATAGACACTCTTACTTTAATACACCGACCACAATTGATGCGTAAAACCCCCTGGCCTGCAGCAACTGTTTCATTGGTGTCGGCCAATACTGCGGCGATAGAACAAGCTTGTGGTGCTTTGATTTGCGTGTAAGCGAGTTGAAGTTCTGCTGACTCAACTTGTTTACGAGATACGTCGACCGAGGCCTCAGCAGATTCCGCTCCGGCTCTCGCAGCATCAAGATCGCTCTTTGAGGCATTACTATTCTCATACAGATCAATTACTCGTTCATAGTTGGCTTTTTGATTTCTTTGATTGGCAAGCGCTTGTTGAAGACTTGCTTGGGCTTGTTGTAAGCCAACGCGATAATCGGTGGCGTCTAATTCGCTAAGCACTTGTCCTGCGGAGACTTCTTCACCGAGTTTAACCAGTCTTTTTGCGATAGTTCCACTCACTCTAAAACTCAACTGCGCATCAAGTCCAGCTTCGGTAACGCCTGAAAATGTTTGTTTGTTCTGCCCTCCCGAGGGCATCACCTTAGTATACTGAACAGGTCGATAAGTTTTCTCAACAATTGGTTTTTCTTGCTCACAAGCACTTAGGAGCAGACTTAAAAAACCAACAGTTAAGATAGTTTTTACGATTTTCATTGAAAGCTCCTATTGAATATTATTATTGGATTGTGTTGGTTGGAACGACGATGTTGCAATACCTCGAGTTCGGAAAAATTGAATCAGTCGGTCAAACCACTCATTACTATATTGACCGTCTAATAGTGGTTTAAAGTCACCGGCGGCTCTCATTAGACGAATGTAGTCCTGTAAAAAGGCATATTCTGCGTCCGCGGCAAGGAGTCTTGCACTGAGCGCATTATTTTGCGCATCAAGAAGGTCGCTGATTGATACTTTACCATTGGCATATGCGCTGCGTACCAGCGTTAATGATTCCATTGCAGCTTCGGCCGAAGCATGACTCAACTCAATACTCGGATACGAGCTACCAACATTAAAAAGAGCTTGACCGGTATTGGTCAGTATTTGTTGGGCAGTCGCTTTTTGCCGCAGCTGAATTTGTTTAGTCTCAATTTGCTTACGACTGATTGTATTGCGACGCTGTCCACTTAAATCAAAACTTAAACTGGCTTGCACACCAACGGACCAAGTATTTTTTTCGACATCTGAAACAGCACCCAAACCACTTTGATCGATATTGCGTCCCGCTTGTGCAACAAAATTAACATCAGGAATATAATTTCCCCTTTGGTTAGTTAATAACTCTCGCTGGTTCACTTCGAGTAAACTTTCAAAACTTTTTAACTCCGGTGAGTTTTTTAATGCTTCAAGCTTATAAAACTCTTGAAAAGCCTGCCAATGAATTTGATTACCAACAAATTTTTCAAATCTCTCGTCAGATAAAATACTCAACAAATCACTGACTTCGGGTTGGCGCGCATCGACTAATACATCTTTTTCAAGATTCATCACCCTGGCTAATTCAAGTTCAGCATTCCTTCGATTGGCTTCCGAAGCAAACAGGTTTTTTCTATCGATAGCTTGCTGACTTTTCCAACGTAAAATATCTGACTTTCCAGAGGAACCTACTCTCAGTCTATTTTCTGCTAGGTCCAAATTTTTACGGGTCACTTCGAGGTTGGCTCGCCTTATTTCTTCATCTGCCTTGGCTCGCAACAAATTTAAATAGGCTGTCGCCGCTTGTTGCGCAGTATCCAAAACTTGCGACTGGTATAGCGATAGTTGATTATTTTTTAATGCTTCATTGATTTCAAAATTCGCCCATGCCGAGTCTGCGTAGATCAGTTGAGAAAAGTTTAACTGTGCATCGCTTCTTTTTTCCGGATTAGCACCTGGGATGACCTGCTCTTCATTAATTTGGTTATATGCCGCGCTCAATGACATACTCGGATAAAGATTGCTACGCGCAATATCAACATCTTTTTTAGCCAGCTCAACATCAAAGGAAGCGACTTGTAAATTTAAGTTGTTTTGCAGAGAAAATTTGACAGCCTCTTGAACAGTAAAAGCTCTGCGGTTAACAAACTCTTCTTCATTGATAATTTTTGCATCTATCACGTCATCCCACCGTGGTGCAAATCCGATGGCCAAGCCCGTCGCTTGATTGTAAATTACACGACTATTGAATTGCATATTAACGGTCAGTTCGCTCGCGTTGGTACCTAACAGAATGCGTTGAATATTGATCGCGACACGACGAGACATTTGTCCCTGCGCCTGACTCATTTGACTTGTTGTGACCATTAAGCCATCTTCAACTGCAATTTCTCCTGCAAAGGTATAACTGGGAAGCTTTCTGTCGATTAGCCGATTCGCTAGGGTTCTTACTTGGCTACGGGAATACTGTGCTAACGGCCCTACCAATACCGCTTCTGCATCGGCAGGTATTGCGTCAACGACTTGTCCGGGAGAGCCTTTGACAGGCACTTGTATAAATTCTACGTTGTAATTTTTCGCCGCGGTTTCTAATAGCACCGAAAATTCTGGCCAGCTTTCCGCTAACAGGGGCTCAATTAAAACAGCAAATTTTGATTGTCCCACAAAGTCCCTAAAAAAGGTGACTTCTATCCCCGGCTCTTTAACATCAGCGATATAGGTAAAATTGTTTTTACCACTCCGATTCCCTTCAATTGGAAAACTCTGTGCAACCGGGTCGATTGTCACAGCTGCAATCGTCGGTTTTGGAAAGCGCTTTCGTGTTGCAACCTCATTTGATGAAACAACGCCAATAGTCACTAAAATATCGACATTTGGATCCCTGTAGTTTTCATCAATAACTCGATTAATTCCCGCTAATGTCCAATTCGCCGTTGTTTTATTTGAATCAACAAAACTGACACTAAACTCGCTTCCGAGTAAATCGACAATTTCCTGTTGAACGACCGACTCAGAGAGGAATTCTTTTTGCGTGGGCCCGTCTTTGATAATGGCTACTCTGATATCTTTGGCTTGGAGGCCGAAACTAACCATCAGTAGGCAGACACAAGTAAACTTTGTTATGCTCATGACCTTGTTTTCCTTTTGTTCATGATGCCAATTTATAATCATTCAGATTGTTGATATTTTTGATGTTGAACAGCGCAACCAAAATCTCCCAAAGAGATTTTAAACTAGTCTTTTTTACTTTGACGTCCACTCTACAAAATTTATAACGGCATCGTAAAGCCTAAATCTTGCAGTTTCCAATAACGCCGCATGATCTGCATTTGCTAGCACCACCCACTGTTTATTTTGATTCGCAAGGCGTTTAAAAAGCACAGCGTCAGCATCCCAATTAACATAGGGATCAGCTTCGGCTTGCAATAATAATGTCGGCACAGTGACTTTAGCGCCATCTAACTGATTCCATTGAGCCAACTGGTTCCAATCCATTCTTATGGGGTCAGCGGCTAAACTCGCGCTCACATAAGCATCTATTGCAGCTTTTGAAATCGTGCCAGGTAGAATAAAATCTTCGGCAGCTGCTTGAGCTGTTGTCTTTTTTCTCGGCGGAACTAAATGGTTTGGGCCGTTATCCCGTTTTTCAGTGGTATCTATCGGAAAGCCATAAAGAATGAGGGTCTTTACTTTGTCGGGATACCGCTGTGCAGTTAGCATGGCAACCATTGAACCATATGACCAGCCAAACACATTAGTCCCAGCTAATTCTGGGTGTCGCTGGTTTATGTCATCAAGGAGTATGGCGACATCTTTCGCGGCTCTATTTGGAGTGTTCCAGCCACTCTCATCTCTTGGAGTCTTTCCATAGCCGCGAAGGTCGACGGCATAAACGGCAAACCCTTGTTTTGCCAGCGCTTGCATCATCGACAGATTTTCATTTCCCGCCATTAAATCAAAATCTGGCAGTGCACTCCAAGTTCGACCATGAATCAGTAAAATCACCTCTCGTGGATTGTCAGGGATGCGGCTATACATGACCAATTGATGCTCATCATCCATTGTAACTCGATACTCGTTTAACTCTGCAGCACCAAGCCCCTCAATCATTAATGAAAAGAAAATCAGTATCAGACCGACAAGCTTGACGGCGAACGGCGTACTGAGAAAATACAAAAAAGATAATTTGTTAGACATTTTACTCACCTGTTATTAACCTAGCCCTTGGTTAATTTTAATCGACTGACGAATTTTAGATAAGCCTCAATCGTTTTCTCGCTTGGATTATCAAATTGAGCAAGTTTTTCTTGGTAATGAATCGAGTGAATAATAATCGCAAATGAGACTAACAAATGACCGTCGCGAATGATATTGGCCTATCATCACTCATTAATCACTATAGCATCATGTTTCCATCACACCCTCGGTATCGCTTAATCGAGCACTCTTGAATAGACTTTTGTAACTTACTCGTTTAATCCTTAAATCTTTCATTCATTAGTCGTTCGGAGTGTTAAATGCTGAAGACAATTTCTCAAATGGGATCAATCCTGATACTTTTATTCTTGGTATCATGCAATCAAAACACCGATTCCGACAACTCAAATGATTCTCAGGCCCTAAGCAGTAGTAGCGAGGAGGACACTTCACCATTTCCACAATATGTCTCACCGAGTACCGCAGCTAAGGCCGATTGGGAATTACTCTTTATCGGTAATAGTCACACTGCACAAAATCGCCTACCTTTATTGGTCGCGTCGCTTATCGAACTGGGCAGCCAAACACGAGGAGAGCACAGCACGGCGTATGCTTATCTGGATATTTCCGCGATGTTTTTGGATGAAAGGTCCACCAGCGGGAGAACTTACAAGCAGATAAAAGACAGAGGCTGGACACACATCGTACTACAAGGCCAAAAGTACTCAACTACCGGGCTCTATACCTATCCAACTGATATAACTGAAGAATGGATTAATATCATCACCGAGCATGCTGCAACGCCTATACTATTTCCGGAGCATCCGCGTGAGGGAAATGGTGAAGAAGGACTGAGAGTTCATAATCTTCACGTCGACATCGCGTACCGAGTCTCTGCTTGCGTCGCACCTATCAGCCTTGCATGGGATTTAAGTCGCGAGCGCTACCCAGAGATAAGACTTCACTCTGATGGTAATCACGCCAATATGAATGGTACGTTGCTTACCGCCTATATTTTCTATGAAACGATTACAGGATTCTCCGCAAGAGAGTTACCAGCGGTTGAGACGATTGCCGTCGAAGTTGCCACACAATTAAAACTGAAAACAGTAGCGGCAGAAATACTCTATTTGCACCCGCCCTGTTTGAACTATCCTTGAATTAAATTTGCAGCGGTTAACCAACGATAGCCGCTGCAAAACGATGATATTAATTCGAAACGTTTGATCTCAGCTCATTAGACTTGCCATTCAGAAAATTGCATTTTAAGCCGTTTGAATCGATTTTTAATATCATCTGCTCGTGCCTCTAAATATGAACCGCCAACAATTGCGGTAACCCCGATTGCAGCCAATCCGAACCAATAGTTAAATTCGAATACTGACATGAGCCGAGTCATCATAAAGTAAAGTCCTGCAACGATCAGAATCGTTGAGCCAATAAATATTGACTTTTGCTGGCTGACAAAGCTCAAAACCATCATGATCGCACCACAGACAAGACATAGAACGGCAGCTAGTAGGCTAAAGTCGATTAATACGTTTAAGAACATCCCAAGTACTAGAATTGCAACCGCTAACACTCGATAAATTGCCGTCCTTTGCGCGCCGCGAGTTGAAATTTCATAGGTTAATCCAGCCATTAACAGTGTAACAAGCGGAATGATTAAAGCATCATTCAAGCGGAATGATATTATCGCTTCGGCGCCAAGACTAATACCGCAAATGAAAGTTAGCAGCAAAGATGTCAACTCAAATATTTTACGAATAAAGGCGCCTTCATCGATAAATTGCAAAAGCTGGCGAATCAGTAAAAAGCCAACCAATGTTGCTGACGACAACAAAATAAGATCAAAACTATACAACCAAAAACTTCTTCCAAACAGAATAATTATCGGTAAAAACTGCAAGCTAAAAGCAATTTTTCCTTCAATAGTTTTAGCAGTCAAATCACGAGTCAGGACGACTCGGTGGAAAATAAACAAGCTCACTGTCATCAATAAAGACAAACCAGAAATGAGTTCAGGCATTCTAAACGGTACTAGTAGCATACTATTACTCATAATAAAAAATAGCGCGGATTGTCGGTATAAACGCCGAGTTAATACTTTGTATCCTAATAACGCAACACCAATCATAAGCAAAGATGATAGCGCCGTAATCGTCAGGGCGACTTGCAGAGAATCAACTGACCATGTGACATAAGCAGGGATATCAGTTTTAATGAGCGCCCCAACACCAGAAAACACAAAGCCACCTAAAACAGCAAAATTTATCGGCACCGAAAATAAGGCGAGAATCAGCAACAGTCTTGCGCCTTTAGTTTCTTTAATCAACTTAGCACTCAGCAGCCCTATAGACGCCAAAGCCAGCGTGTGCCCTAATAAGAAAAAGTAGCGCGTTGTGTCACCACTGGAATCCCAGCCGCGCATTAAAAAAGTATACAAAGAGACAATGATCGCAGTAGCGCCTACGCCACGGAGTATCATCGGCAAAAACCGCAACCAGTTCTGACTATCTGAGGCAACGTCTTGTGAATTTGCATAAAGTCGCTGCTCACTTTGATTGGTTTGGTAGTCAGTCAATTCACTAAAGAAGTTACTTGAGTTACTCATTTGCATTCTCCTTTTTCACCCTTTCTTGGTCACTACGAATTAATTGCGCCAATTCTTCTTTTAATTCATTTTCCTTTTCTTCGGCTTGATAAGCTTGTTCGAAATCATCAACCAATAAGGCTTCTTCAATTTCAAGAGGACTCTCCATTAAGTTCGCTTCCCAGCGGTCAAAAGCTTTTTCCGCTTGTTTCAAATTAGCGTTAGCGTTAGGCGTAAATTCGCTTCTCACTTTGGCGCTCGACTCGCGTGCTTTTAACAGCTGCCGTTTTTGTTTTATGTCTGTTAGCTCTTCTTCGCTATGCTGAATATCGCGACTGAGTTTTTCAGCGGCAGTAACATATTCAGATTCACTTTGTTTGAGTTTTTCAATCTGCTGTTCAGCATTTTTACGACGGCGAATACACTCCAACGCTTTACTCTCATTAACTTTTGCTTCGTTGAGTGCGCGTTGTTGCCAACGCTCCCGCTCTTCATTCGCATTCTTTAACTGCTGCAATACAGAAGATTTACGCCGGTTTAAATGCAGCAGTTGAACTTTTGCATTGGCAATTTTTTTCGCCTGCTCTTCAATTGCTGCCTCAATAATGGCGTCATGATTCTCAATATCTGAGACGACGTTATCGAGCCTTGAAAACAAAGTGACTGAAAGACGTTTTAAGATGGACATAATAATCTCCTCAAGATGTTAAAAGTAAAGTCTACGGATACTATCGAGAGGATTGGATTGAATTGGTACTGATTAAGACAAAGTATCATATGCTGATACTGAGAGTTGGGAAATATAACCTTGAGTTAACTAAATGCTGAAGCCAATAAAGCTCAAAGACAAAAAAATGCCCACAAATAGTGGGCTAATGGTCACTCTAATGGCCGAGTAGAAACGAGTTGAACAATCATCGAAATGATCATTAATAACAATAATAAGGTCATTGCGTATACTGGGTATTTTATTGGGTACTTTTGCACATGCTATGCCGCGTCAATTATGTCGCTATGTGCATTCTTTTCTAGTTGCGCCGCAAACTCTGGCGGGAGCTTAAGCGCTAAAGCTAGACTATTTAGATACACTCTCTCCGCGGGTAAATCAGGGTTAACCACCATACAAGAAGCGAAATAAACCTCGGCTCGCTGGGCTTGACTGGTTACTCCGCTTGCAATTTCATTAACCGAAATCGGCAAACTAATCATGTCAAACAGCATCCCCTTCTCCTCTGGAGACAGCTCCATTTGATTAACTGCGTCAAAAATCTTTTTTTGTTCCTCTTCATCAATATGCCCATCGGCTTTAGCGGCTGCTATCATCGCTTTGATCAGGGTTAACTGATAATCTTCTGTCATCGCATCTTCTACAGGCGCTTCGCTTAAATCACTGCTAGCTTGATTACCGACCGCAGTATTTCCGTATTGCCAATTTTTGTACATTTTGTAAGCAACGCCGCCGAGTACAGCTGCGCCGCCGTAAGTTGCTGCAGTTCCGGCAAATTTTCTCGCCGATTTATTGGCTATTAACAGCGACATAATGCCACCTGCGGCTACGCCACCGGCTATTCCACCAGTCAAACCGCCAACCAATCCAGTGGTATTGCTCTTCACTTTTGGCGGGTTCTGACCTGACGCTTGACCGCCGATAAAACGGCTTATACCTTGCTGAATACTTTGTTTACTTGATTCAGACATTTGACTGCCAACAAACTGATTAAACAAATTTTTAATACTCATAACTAAGCTCCTAATTTGATCGCTTGCGCCAAAGTTGATGTTCGGGCTTTGATTGACGTTAACCGCTCAATACGCATGTACTCTTTCTTTCGAGGCTTCGCTGTTCTGTTGCACTACCTCTGATTCACTGTAAATCGTTTCAAGCTGTTCTCTCTGGTTAAGAACCGCCAATCTTTGAATTCGCTGCTGTTTACCAAAACGACTCGTTATCGCTCTTCTTGCCCTTTCCGCTGCGTTATCAATGGCACTGAAAATACTCTCATCAAGACTCTCGATTAAAATGTGAGGCATCTGGTCAAAAAATACTTGCATTAAACAGCTCTTGTCTTTGCCGCCTCTAGGCCCATTGATATCCGCCAGGCGCACATGAACTCTCGTGATTCGGTTAGTGAATCTATCAAGAGCAAAGCCCAAGCGGCGATGAACGTAGGTTTTAAGCGCCTGAGAGTCGTTCAGTTTTCGGCTGTATACTTCGACTAACATAAGTCCTCCTGGCGTTTTTCACGCCTTGCTTCAGCAGCATGAAATGCTAGGGTTAAATCAACAAACTCGCGGGGAATCAATCGACCTTGCCAATTCTTGGGGCACACCAACGATGTAGTCGCCGTTGATGCTTTATCGCTTGAAAATTGACGCACTTTTGCATCGTCGTTGCAGCAATCGTGCTTTACTAGCGACACGCTTAAGGGAGTTTGTCTCGCAAACGACTCTTTTATTTGGCTATCTACAAGCATAATTACCTCCTTTTCAGTCCTGGTTTAGCATTTGCCTAACATTTAGCTTGAAATCGAGTTTATCCAACAGAAAAACAAAGATATATTCGATTAATAATTATTTAATCTTCGATTTTTTCGAAATATAGAGACTTATACAGAAGGGAATTCAGCCGATGGCCAATGACTTAAATTACAAACACCTTCACTACTTTTGGACAGTGGCCAACGAAGGCAGCATTGCAAAAGCCAGTGAAAAACTCCACATCACTCCCCAAACCATCAGTGGCCAGCTCTCTGCACTCCAGGAGCGAGTAGGTACAGAGCTATTTCGGAAATCAGGGCGAGGGATCGAAATCACCGATACTGGTAAATTGGTGAAAACCTACGCTGATGAGATTTTTTCTCTCGGAAAAGAACTCAGTGAGATGCTCAGAGGCTCGCCTAATTTTGGAAGCGTGGAGTTTATTGTTAGCGTCGCGAGCACCTTACCGAAAACAATTATTTACAAAATGTTGGCTCCGTCACTGCAAATATCTGAAGACTTCTCTTTAATTTGCCGCTCCGGGCCTGTGGAGACCAACTTAGCTGAGCTGGCCATTCATGAAGTCGATATGGTACTCAGCGATACCCCTGTTAATTCTGATCTTGGCATCAAAGCTTATAATCACTTTTTAGGTGAAAGCCATATTACATTTTTCGCCGATCCCTCTATTGCAGCACAATTCAGAGACAACTTCCCGCAATCATTAGATTCAGCGCCAGTGTTGCTGCCGACAAAACAATACGCGATTCGACACAAATTTGATCGATGGTGTGAAGACAACAACATTTACCCCAATATCAAGGCACAATTCGATGACAACGCTATTTTAAAAGCCTTTGGTCAAGCCGGCTTAGGGGTATTTTTTATGCCCGATGTTATAAAAGAAGAGGTTTGTCATAACTTTAATGTCGAAATCATCGGCAGCTTACTCGATGTAAAGCAACGTTATTACGCAATTACCTTAGAACGAAAAGTCAAACACCCAGCTGCAGTCGCCATTTGTGATACGGCAAAAGAAACATTTATTTCTTATTAAAAACAAGGAAGGTAAAGTGTGGATCTGACAATCTTTGGCGGTTCCACAAGGACGGAAAATTTTCGAATAAGCGTTAGCTTATTAACTATAATTACTACATCTTAGGTAAAAAACTTGGGTAATCAATGCCAGACATTCGGAAATTGCCGCTAGAAGAGCTACAAATAGGCATGTTTGTCACAGAAATCGAGAGTCAAAAGACTGGCGTTAAACTAAAAGCTGGCGGTCGAGTAAGTCGACAAGAACTTATCGATAAAATGAAAGCACAAAAGGTTGCTTACGTTTACGTTGATTTTGACTTGCAAGAGAAAAATGATACCGAAAGCCCTACAGAGGCTGAAAAAGAAGTTGAATCAAAACAAGTCAACAATGACGCGCCTCAAACTGCGACTTCAAAAATCCCTAAAAAAGCAGACACTAAACCAACTTCTCTGGCCAAAGAACTCGATAACGCCGAATCATTATTTAGTGAGGCCAAAGTACTCCAAGAAAAAATATTCGACTCCGCGATTAATGAGGAAGCTATCGAGTTGGAGGCTGTTGAAGACACCACTAATGAGATCATGGGCTCGATTTTTCGCAACCAAGATGCACTCATGTTTATGACGCGCATGAAAGATCGCGATTCTTATTTGTTTGAGCATGCAATCAACACCTGCATTCTAATGACCACATTTGCCAGTTATTTAGAGTACGATGAAAGACTCATTCAAGAAATGGCAATCGGCGCATTTCTTCTTGATATTGGTAAAACGCTAATTCCTAAAACCGTTCTCAATAAGGAGGAAAAGTTAACCGATAAAGAAATACAATTGGTCCGGAAACACGTGGAATATAGCACCAAGATAGTCGAAAACATCGAAGGCGTCAGTCCGGTCTCTCTTGATGTTGTCAGTAGTCATCACGAGCGCTTGGATGGTTCCGGATATCCAAATGGACTCGCTGAAGATGACATTTCAACTTGGGGAAGAATGGCTGCTATTATCGACACTTACGATGCGATGACCACGAGCCGACGATATGCCGGCGCGAAAGAATCAATACAAGCCTTCCGCACCATGCTCGACGCGCCTCACTTGTACGACAATGAATTGGTACAACAATTTATTAAATGTATCGGGGTTTATCCGGTTGGTTCATTGGTTAAGTTAAAGTCTGGCAAGATTGGCATGGTCTATCGATATAACGAGTCGAATCCGCTGAAACCGACGATTATCATTTTTTATAGCCTCAGTCAGCGAACTCACACATCACCCAAAAAAGTCGATTTGACTAACTCTAACGAAGAAATCGAAATGAGTATCAAAGCGGAAGATATTAATCTGGGGATGAACCGTGGACTCCTAGAATCCCTTTTCATGCAAGTTGGGCGCTGAATTCAACGCTACGATAGCTTGAATCTATAGTCTCATCTCCGAGCACAATCCAATCGGGATTTACCATCGTAAACATCAATATATCTATCTATTGTCTAACAGCCAAATTAAGTGTAAGACCAATGAATACTGCAATACGAATAGTGACCTGTCTGTTTTTTCTTATCCTGAGCACAAGCGCGAGCTCAAGCGATGTCAATTCTCAAAATGCTAAGGTTATTACTATTGTGGATGGTGGCGATTTAATAGGCTACCCACCCTACTATTACTATCCAAAATCAACTTTAGGGACCAAAGAACAAGCGCCAAAAGGCTTCATCGTTGATAAAATTAGGACCGCTGCGGAAGACGCTGGCCTTGAGGTAAACTGGGTCTCTGTACCTTTTAAACGCGCGATAATGATGATGCAGAAAGGTGAGGTTGATGCCATGTTTCCGGTCATTCAAACACAAGACCGGAAGGCCTACATGTATTTTAAAGATCTGGAACTTGCCAAAGAGTGCAATCATTTAGTGACATTGAAGTCTAGAGGGCTCAAAGCAAACGCTACTTCCTATGAGATCCGCGAAGACGATGTGATCGGTATAACAGATGCCTACAGTTACGGAAAATATTTTGACGATTTGATCAACAGCGGTAAGGTTAAAACCATTAAAGTATCTGAAGACAGACAACTAACTCGGTTACTCCTATCAAAGAGAATTGACATGGCTATCGGCAATCAATTGACGATGAGCTGGCACTTAGAGCAATTTGGTGCTGTCAAGAACGTGGTTTTTTCAGAAAAAAGTTTGTCCTGCTCCCCACTCCACCTTGCTTTCTCGCGCCACAAAGCGGGTTTTAAAACAATCTCAAAAATCTTGGCTGATTCATTCAAAAAATTAGACACACACAAATCAAAAGTCTCAGGTGTAAGCTCTAAGCACTATCGATTGATTCATGATGAGTAAAGTTAAGAAATGGTGGGCTAACTCAAGCAACCGTGCCGAATTCTTGGCCTTTAGCCCGTTAGCCCGTTAGCCCGTTAGCCCGTTAGCCCAGTAGGTCTTGATACTTAGGTCTTGATACTTAGGTCTTGATACTTAGTACCGATTACTTTGCACTTACTACTCGCGCCATTGAATAATTAATGATCAGGATGCAAACATTTAGCGAGAATATGCTCATCGTTTTCGATAATGCTCGCTGCTTTACCAACAATTAATGGATCGGGAACTCGAATAACTTTTTTGTTTTTATCGGGATAATCTAAACTCCATAAAAAATGTTTCATGCAGTTAATTCTTGCCCGTTTCTTATCATCGGATTTAACCACAGTCCAGGGTGAGTCTGCAGTGTTGGTATAGAAAAACATTGCCTCTTTGGCCTCAGTGTAATCATCCCATTTATCCAGCGACTCAACATCAATTGGGCTTAACTTCCACTGCTTTAACGGTGAATGATGACGCTTCTCAAAACGTAACTTTTGTTCACCTTGGCTCACAGAAAACCAATATTTGAAAATCATTATACCGCTGCGTGTTAACATTCGTTCAAACTGTGGAACCTGGCGCATAAACTCAAGGTACTCGTTTGGCGAGCAAAAATTCATTACTCGCTCAACACCTGCCCGGTTATACCAACTTCTATCAAACAGTACCATTTCGCCGGCCGTTGGTAGATGCTTAACATAACGCTGAAAGTACCACTGCCCTTTTTCTTCTTCGGTGGGTTTTTCGAGAGCAACAACGCGCGCACCACGAGGGTTTAAATGCTCCATAAAACGTTTAATTGTCCCCCCCTTGCCCGCCGCATCACGTCCTTCGAAAAGAATAACGACGCGTTGTCCAGTATCTTTTACCCATTTTTGAACTTTTAATAATTCAACCTGGAGTTCTTGTTTATGCTTTTCATAGATTTTGCGGCTCATCTTTGACTTGTATGGGTAGTCATTCGATTGCATAATTTTTGCGATTGCTTCTTTATCATGTCGCATTTTTGCGAGGTGATGACGTAATTCACCGCCATGTAGCTCGCTCTCAACGGCAATTTCGTCAGGGTGAAATTCATTAGCGGTATTTTCGATAATGGGAGACTGTTTACTTTCTGCCATGTGCCCTCCTAAGTTATAGCCTTTTCATTATAAAACTTGGCGGGGTGAAGCAATAGAATAATCGGAGAATTGATTGATCAACATCAAGAAGCGGGAGAACCAAAATTCTCGTCGACTTTAATTTTGTTGGCAATTAGTATGACTTGGGTTCGATTGGTAACGCCTAGCTTACGCATGATTGCGGTAACATGCGCTTTAACGGTCGCTTCGGTAACATTTTGTTCGTAGGCAACCTGCTTGTTAAGTAAACCATCAGAGAGTAAGTTAAACACCTCTAATTGCTTTGGGGTCAGCTCAGCGACTTTCTTGACTAGCTCATCGAGTTCCTGATCTTCACTGAGTTCAATATTCGCTGCGTTATCAGGGAAACTTTCATCGCCCATCAACACGGATTCAATGGCTTGGATCATATGAGGTATCGATGCGGATTTAGGGACAAATCCCAATGCTCCATATTGGCGAGCTTTGGCAGCAATCGCGATGTCCTCGTTGGCGGAAATCATTACGACCGGTAGTTGAGAGTAGCGCTGAACAACATGCGATAGCCCGACAAATCCATTTGCCCCAGGCATGTGAAGGTCCATCAATAACAGATCGACATCACTATGATCGGCGAGGACTTGCTCAAGTTCAGTGATGCTTGCAGCTTCAAAAAACGCCGCACTTTCAATCTCAGATTTAAGCGCTTGGACGAGTGCATTTCGAAATAGAGGATGGTCGTCCGCTATAATTATTTTGTTAACCGAAATCTCATTTTTCATTCGTTTTTATTTTTTCTATTCTCGATTAAATCATCGACAACCGCAGGCTCAGCTAATGTAGAAATATCACCTAAATTTGCAAAGTCGTCTTCGGCAATTTTGCGTAAAATCCGACGCATTATTTTTCCTGAGCGAGTCTTGGGCAGCCCTGGAGCAAACTGAATAAAGTCTGGTGATGCAACAGGACCAATTTCTTTCCTAATCCACTGGACGAGCTCTTTTTCTAAAGCCTGCGAACCTTCTACACCGGCATTGAGTGTGACAAAAGTATATATCCCCTGACCTTTGATATCATGAGGGTAGCCTACCACAGCGGCTTCAGCAACCTCTTGATGTGCGACAAGTGCACTCTCAATTTCTGCGGTGCCCATTCGATGCCCTGAAATATTTAATACATCGTCTACCCGGCCCGTTATCCAATAATAACCATCCTCATCACGACGAGCACCATCACCTGTAAAATAACGGCCTTCGAAAGTACTAAAATAAGTATCAATAAACCGCTGATGATCGCCATAAACCGTACGCATTTGTCCGGGCCAGCTGTCGCTTATCACGAGGTTGCCTTCGGTTGCTCCTGGTAGTTCCATGCCATCGCCGTCGACTAATGCAGGTTTAATTCCAAAGAGTGGACGACTTGCTGAGCCAGGCTTTAATGGTGTCGCACCGGGCAACGGAGAAATTAAAATACCACCGGTTTCTGTTTGCCACCATGTATCGACTATCGGGCAGCGCTGTTCACCCACCACATCATAATACCATTGCCATGCCTCTGGGTTGATCGGTTCGCCAACACTGCCTAACAGCCTCAAAGATTGACGAGAAGTTGAATTGACATAACTGTCTCCTTCTCTCATCAGGGCCCGAATAGCCGTTGGGGCTGTATAGCAGATATTGACCTGATGTTTATCACATATTTGCCAAAATCGACTGCTATCAGGGTAGTTAGGTACCCCTTCAAACATCAGCGTGGTTGCACCATTCGCCAGTGGCCCATATACAATATAACTGTGCCCTGTTATCCAACCAACATCCGCCGTACACCAATAAATATCGCCGTCATGATAATCAAATACATACTGATGGGTGAGCGATGCATAAACTAAATATCCTCCACTGGTATGTAGTACGCCTTTCGGTTTTCCGGTAGAGCCAGAGGTATATAAGATAAATAGTGGATCCTCCGCGCCCATTTCTGTCGCGGGACAATCATCCTCGACTTGAGCAATGCATTCGTGATACCAATAATCGAGCGACTCATTCCAAACAACATCATCTCCAGTGTTTTTAATCACTAAAACCGATTGTAAGTATTCTTTTACGCCTTCTTTTTCTGCGGCCGCGTCGACATTATTTTTGAGTGGTATTTGCTTTCCTCCACGACGACTGTAATCCGCAGTGATGACCAGCTTACTTTCGCAGTCAATAATTCTTCCGGCCAATGCATCAGCACTAAATCCACCAAATACAACTGAATGTACTGCGCCAATTCTCGCACACGCTAACATCGCGAAAGCCGCTTCGGGAATCATTGGCATGTAAAGCGTTACACGATCGCCTTTTTCAACCCCCAGCGATTTTAAAACATTGGCAAATTTACAGACTTCAACGTGCAGTTCTCGATAAGTAATACTTTTCGATACACTTGGGTCATCACCCTCCCAAATAATCGCGACTTGATCGGCTCGCGTAGCTAAATGGCGATCGATACAGTTTTCGCTAACATTCAAGGTGCCATCTTCATACCATCGGATATGTAAATCATCTTTCTGATAACTAACATCCTTAATAGTTTTGAACGGTTTTATCCAGTCAATCCTTGCTGCTTGCTCAGCCCAGAAAGACTCGTTGTTATCAATCGACTGTTGATACATTTTCGAATATTGGGACTCATTTAAGAGCGCTGATTCAGCGATAGACTTTGGAACGGAATAAACTTTCGACATAACTTTACCTTCGGTGGCCGTTTAAAACTAACCTAGCTAGAGATGATGATGTAAGTCTAAAAAACTCCTAAATGTTTGACTAGAAGTAGCACCTTAGACTTTAGTCTAAGACCTTTTGCTGAATTATTAGACTAATGGCTAATAGCAAGAATTCAGACGCAGAGTGCACACTTGTATTGTCACAAATTACAGTCAAACACATCTTGGCGAGTGAGGGAAAATGTCAATTCAAAAAAAAAGTAAAATCAATCTCGATTCATTCAAAAAACAGGTTGTTACCGCTGCAATTAGCGGACTCATTGTAGTTTCACCTTTGTCTATCTCTGCGCAAGAATCACTCGAAGCGCGGATTTCTGCGATGGAGAAAGCGCTCAGCGCCCTGAAGTCAGAAGCTTCAAAGGAAAACAAGACTAAACAAACAAAAGCTTCAGAAAAGCATACATACGCTTTTGGCGGTTTCATCAAGGCGACAGCTTCTATCAGTGATTATAGTGATGGTGACCTAGCCTCTGGAAACGTCGGCCGAGATTTTTATATTCCGGGGCTTATCCCCGTTGGCGGTGCGAGTGAAGGTAATCATTTTGATTTTTCTGCCAAAGAGACTCGAATTAACTTCAAATCAAATCACGAACTGGCAAATGGCGATAAGTTAATGTCATTTATAGAAATGGATTTCTTGCTATCTCCTGGTGGGAACGAGCGCGTCAGCAACTCCTATAATCCACGCGTAAGGCATGCGTTTTTTAAATACAACAACTGGTTATTCGGTCAGACCTGGTCGACATTCCAAGACGTTGGCGCGCTACCCGAGTCAGTTGACTTCTTAGCTTCGCCCGATGGGATTATTTTCGAGAGACAGCCAATGGTTCGCTATACCAATGGACCTTGGCAAGTTGCACTCGAAAACTCTGAATCAACCGTCACTCCGTTTGGCGGAGGCTCTAGAATTGTCACTGACGACTCTGGGACACCCGATTTTGTCCTTAAATACACTCATAAAGCCGATTGGGGTCATCTCAGTGCAGCAGCATTAATACGCACGCTTGCTTATGAAAATGGCAGTATTGATGATACCGAATCATCTAATGGCTTGAGTATCACAGGTAAATTTAAAGTCGGCGACAAAAATGATATTCGACTCAATTTGGCAACCGGTTCTGGTATGGGCCGCTATGCGGGCCTTAATACGGCAAACGGCGCAGTACTAGACGTAAACGGCAATTTAAATGCGATCGACTCAAGTCTGTATGCAGTCGCATTTCGACATCATTGGAATTCACAATGGCGAACTAATATCATTATTTCAGGAATGACCATTGATAATGACACTGCCCTTACAGGTACTGGCGTTACTGAGTCAGTCAACAGTTATCAGATTAACTTTCTATACAGTCCAGTTGCAAAGTTAACCCTGGGATTTGGCATTCTCGATGCGACGAGAGAACTAGAAAGTGGCCAAGATGGCGATATGACACGTTATATCTTTAGCGCCAAATACGGATTTTAAAATGAGTACTCAGCGCAAGATTTGAGAAGCAATAGGTCCCAAGGCTTCTCTTTGAGGCTGGCGTAACCCAGCCTTTTTTTCTTTTGATTAAGATCATTTTAACAGGCGATGTTGCTGGGCGAAGTCGCTTTATCCAAGTAAACTGATAAGCAAAATCATTCGGGTAACTGATATTGCTGCCTGAACCTTGTTAATAAACCTTATCAACCGTTTTTATTCGAAGCCAACTAGTACGCTTGATAATTTAATATGATTGATAACTTAATATGGAAATTGAAACTCTCGAAATATTTCAGTATGTATCACAGTGTGAGCCAATCGCTAAACTTTCTGAGCAACAGCGAAAAGCGCTCATTAGTACTATTGAGATCCAGTATGCTAAACGAGGTACAAGCATATTAAATCCAGGTGATACCAATGAATATCTGTATTTAATTCGCTCGGGTGCGGTTGAGCGACAAGAACAAAATGGTCAAATTGTCGCGCAATTTTCAGAAACGGATTTTTTCGGGCAAGCATCGTTGCAGCGCAAGGGGGAAGTAAAGCGACAAGTTAAGGCACTAGAGGATACTTTACTCTATTTAATTCCGGCCAGCATATTTTTTGAGTTGTTTGAAACCGAACCTTACTTTAAATATTATTTCGATCGTTCGACAATCAAAAATACCACCGATAATTTCCAACTGAATGCCAAAGGCAGCCAGCTTAACTACACACCAGTTAAGTCATTATTACAGGACAATATTCAATACATCGATCATAAAACCACTGTTGGTAAATGCGCACAAATTATGCGACAAACGGGTTGTACTTCATTACTCATTACTAACAATGATGATGTCAAAGGTATTGTCACTGATCGAGCCTTTTGTACCAAAGTGGTTGCCGAGGGACTTTCACATGAAAGTCCAGTCGGCTTAATTATGAGCGAAGGCCTTTTAACCATAAACGCTGATTCCACCGCATCGGAAGCGTTAATGAAAATGGCTCGCTTTAATGTTCGACACTTACCAGTTTTGTCGAATAAAAAATATATCGGTGTTTTAACCGCGACCGATCTAATCCATCGGCAAAGTAATAATCCGATTTATTTAATCAATAAAATTTTTAATACCAATACGATTGAAGGACTAGTTAAAGCTTCCGATCAAATACCAGTGACACTCACTCAAATGGTTGAACAAGGATTGGATGCGAGTGATATAAGTTATACGATCAGTTCGATCGGACGTGCGATTAATCGGCAACTGTTAAAAATGGCCGAAGAACAACTTGGTGAGCCACCGGTTGAGTACGCTTGGGTGATCGCAGGATCTCTTGCGCGTAATGACCAAACCGCTAAAAGTGACCAAGACAATATGCTGTTACTTGCTGACGATTATGATGCCGACTTGCATGACGATTACTTTCAGTCACTCTGTCAATTCGTTTGTGATGGTCTCAATGCTTGCGGTTATGTATATTGCCCGGGTGACGTTATGGCGATTAATCCGAAGTGGCGACAGCCGCTGGATGTTTGGAAAACCTATTTCGACAGTTGGATTTTAAAGCCCGAACCAAAAGCACTAATGTACGCCAGCATATTTTTTGATCTCCGCTCGATTCATGGAACACAATCATTGTTGACCCAACTTCAAGAGTACGTTAATAAGCTGGTTAAAACTCAACCTATGTTCCTCAATTATATGGCTGCCAATGCATTACATCATACGCCACCGCTTGGCCTTTTTCGTTCGTTTGTTTTAGAAGACCATGGTAGCGAGAAAAAAGCACTCAACATGAAAAAGCGCGGCGTAGTCCCCATTACGGATCTGGCGAGAGTATACGCACTCGCTTGTGGATGCTATCCCATTAATACTATCGATCGACTGGAGGCAGCATGCGAATCAGGCGCACTGAGTCAACCCGGGCTACACGATCTAAAAGATGCTTTTGTCTTTTTAAGTAATATCAGAGTGCAACATCAAGCGAAGCAAATTAGCCAAGGTATCGATGCAGATAATTACCTGGCACCGGAAACGCTATCGTCGCTAGAAAAACGCCATCTCAAAGATACTTTTGAAACGGTGCGGACTTACCAAAGTGCGATGAGCACTCGCTATCAAACTGGACGGCTCAACTAATAATGAGTTGGTTTAACCATCACAACTGGTTTGGTTTATCCTCGCAAAGATTCAACTTTGATCGAGAGAAATGCTTGCTCGATCCGCGAGTCGTCGAAAGCTATTTAGCAGCGTCAAAAATCGGTCGTACGCAAAACTTAGTATCAACTAAAATCGTTGCAGTGGACTTTGAAACGACTGGCCTCGATAGTAAACATGACAAAATAATTAGTATGGGATTTTGTCCCATCGTCGACTTCAAGATTAAATTGGCCGACTGTTTTCATATTGTCGTGAAACCCGATCAATCTTTACAGAGCGATAATGTGACAATTCATGGACTAACCGATGACCAAGTCAATACTGGTGTTCCAGCAAAACGGGCTCTCGAACTTTTTTTAGAAAAAACCTATGGGGCGGTGATCCTCGCCCATTATCAAAAAATTGAACGATCATTTATTCAACAATTGGCAAAAAGGATTATTGGTTCCCCACTTCCCTTGCACTTTCTAGACACCTTAGAAATTGCGCATAAAATAAAGACTCGGAGAAACGAATTAATTACCGCCGGCTCGCTACGTTTATTCAATCTACGTAAGGAGTATGGATTACCAAATTATACGGCGCACAACGCCTTAGAAGATGCCCTCGCCACCGCCGAACTGCTATTTGCTTTATTGGCTGATCTCGGACTATCAAAAGAGTCCGCTAAGCTCGCCGACTTGAATCTCAAGTATTGTAAAGACTGATAAATCTCTGTCAGGAATCATTAGTAAGCGCGAAGTGCTGAGAGATAGACAAAGAAACGCTATCTCTCAAGCAAACAGCAAACTTTCTGGTTATGCAAATGCCGTGGTAATCAGATAGTAAGGCAGGTAAATCAATCCGATTAAAGCCGCAACCAAGAGACTATTAAAAACAAATTTAACGACTTTATATAACTTTCGATTCTTCTTTTTAAGCGCTTTTGAATAGGCAAAAAAGTTATTGAGCTTAATAAAAATCCGATTGCCGCCACCTTGTCTATCTTCTTCGGTATTAGGAACGACCATCCAACGCATAGAAAACTTGTAAAGTCCATTAAATAGCCGGCCGAGTATTCCCATTGGGCGTTCAACATCACACATTAAAATTAAGCGATCTTGATCAGAGTTATTCTCAGCAAAGTGGATAAACGTTTCATCAAACATAAACGCTTCTCCATCGCGCCAACTTTGCTTGTTTTGATCGACTTCGATAAAGCAGTCATCAGAATTCGGCGTGCTTAACCCAAGGTGATAACGATAAGAGCAAGCAAAAGGATCCAAGTGTCGAGTTAACTCGCCACCTGGCGGTAGCAACGAAAACATTGCCCCATTAATTGTTTTCAGATCCTTAAGAATTTCTACCGTTTTGGGACATAACCTTTTCGCTGAGTCATGAGTATATCCGTACCAACTAATATAGAACTTGCTCCAACCTCTTTTGTAAAAAGTTCTGAAACCAATGTCATAGTGAGCAGCAGCATCAGGGTCATGGGCAGTTTCGAAAACTTTATCGTCGCTCAGCGCTTTAGCCTCATCGCGAATCGTTTCCCAATTATCACGAATGACTTTTAAGTCATCATAAAAATCGCCTTTCAAGATGGGCTTTCTGCCCTCTGAACGAGTCTGGGTATACAAAAAACAGTTAAAAGGCGCAAAAATGGGCCAACCTTTTCGGATATATTCTCCAAAACTCGCATATCGCTCATTGCCGCGAAATTTATAGATGTAAATTATCGATACCATGTATGCGACAAATACTACTGCAAATAAAGTTACCATCGAATTACTCTAGTCTACTCAACCGCTCTCTACTTTCGCGATAATTCACTAAGGAGAGCTTAAAAACTGCGCCGATCATAAAGGTTATCGGATAAAACGCCAATATCTTTGACCAAAATACCGCCGTTTTGTGCGCAAAACCTGATCTAATCCCTATATTTGGCATTTTTGTCAGCGAATTTAATCCAACCACATTGATGGATTAACGATTCTTACGGTTGGCAATCAAATCATCAACCACCGCAGGCTCAGCTAAGGTCGAAGTGTCACCGAGGTTTTCAAAGTCATTTTCAGCGATTTTGCGCAAGATTCGTCGCATTATTTTCCCTGAACGTGTTTTAGGTAGACCCGGCGCCCATTGAATTAAGTCAGGCGACGCGATTGGACCAATTTCCTTTCTCACCCACTGAACTAACTCCTTTTCTAGCGCATCCGACGCTTCAACACCGACATTTAGGGTTACAAAAACATAAATACCTTGCCCTTTTATATCGTGAGGGTAGCCAACGACAGCGGCTTCAGCAACATCGTGATGGGCAACCAAGGCACTCTCAACCTCAGCAGTTCCCATGCGATGACCCGAAATATTTAACACATCATCAACACGACCAGTGATCCAATAGTAATCATCTTTATCGCGCCGTGCACCATCGCCGGTGGTATATACTCCATCAAACGCGCTGAAGTAAGTGTCAATAAATCGCTGATGATCGCCATAGACGGTTCTCATTTGCCCAGGCCAGCTATCTTTGATAATCAGATTGCCGTCAGCTTCTCCTTGCAATTCATTTCCGTCGCTGTCAACCAGGGCAAGTTGAATCCCAAATAACGGTCTCGTTGCAGAGCCGGGCTTCAGTGGCGTTGCGCCCGGTAATGGTGAAATCAATATTCCACCGGTCTCGGTTTGCCACCAAGTATCGACAATGGGGCAATGACTATCACCTACCACCTCATAGTACCAATGCCATGCTTCAGGATTTATTGGCTCGCCGACACTGCCCAACAAACTCAATGTTTCACGCGAAGTAGATTTAACCGGCTCGTCACCCTCTCTCATGAGCGCTCTAATTGCTGTCGGTGCGGTATAACAAGTTTGTACTTTGTGTTTATCACAGATCTGCCAAAAGCGGCTGTGGTCAGGGTAATTCGGAACCCCCTCGAACATTAAGGTAGTCGCACCGTTAGCAAGCGGCCCATAAACAATATAACTATGTCCTGTCACCCAGCCGACATCTGCGGTACACCAATAAATATCCCCAGGATGATAATCGAACACATATTGATGAGTCATTGATGCATAAACGATATAGCCACCACTGGTGTGCAAAACGCCTTTCGGTTTGCCCGTTGAGCCTGAGGTATAAAGGATAAATAAGGGATCTTCAGCGTCCATTTCTACAGCTGGACAGTCTGTGTCAACGGTTTCCAGTATTTCATGGTACCAGTAGTCTTGAGCATCATTCCAAGCGACCGAAGTATCGGAGTTTTTAATCACCAACACTGACTCAAGGTAGTCGCTTACCCCTTTTATCGCTGAAGCGGCATCGACATTTTGCTTTAAAGGAATTTGCTTACCACCACGATTGCTAAAGTCAGCCGTAATCACTAATTTACTTTTACAGTCAATGATTCTTCCCGCGAGCGCTTCAGCAGAAAATCCGCCGAATACCACCGAGTGAATTGCGCCGATTCTTGCGCACGCGAGCATTGCATAAGCGGCTTCAGGAATCATCGGCATATAGAGCGTGACTCGGTCTCCTTTTTGAATACCGCGGGCTTTTAAAACATTGGCAAATCGGCAGACATTGTCGAACAATGCTTGGTAGGAAATATGCTGAGAAACATTGGGATCATCACCTTCCCAAATGATCGCTGTATCATTCGCTTTTTCTGGGAGATGCCTATCGACGCAGTTCGCGCAAACATTTAAGGTACCGTCATAATACCAACGGATATGGAGGTCATCTTTTTGAAAGGAGACGTCTTTAATTTTGCTGTAAGGTTTTATCCAGTCAATACGCTTTCCTTGCTCAGCCCAAAATGCTTCGTTGTCCTCAACAGATCGCTTGTACATCTCAAAATATTGCGGCTCGGTAATATGCGCTTTTTCCGCCACCGCTGGCTTTACTGGATAGATGTCGGTCATGATAGTTTTCCTTTTTGGCCCTTTATTTATTGACTCACTCATTGTGAGAGATTAAACCACTTGGGTTTTGGCGTTTGCCGGTTATTAATAGATTTGTTCGCTTAACCAAGCAGCAACCATTTTATGATTCTTTTCATTCTACCTGATTGATTGTGGCTATTACTGATCGCTATCATTAAGCGGTATACTAGCTTACATCAAGTCCCAGTTACTTCAAGTATATGCTCATTCAAAAAGAAGTTAGTCACAATAAGGTCACCATAAAAGGCTATTCGCCCGGCGTTATATCCATGCAAAGCGAAGATTATCGCTCCCCTATCGTGCTTACATCAGAGACAATCAGTCGCTTCGAAAATGACATCGAATTCAATCAACTGTCGGCCGAAGTGCTGCTAAATCTGGTTGCAGAGGACACTGAAATATTAATCATCGGTAGCGGTGCCAAACACCAGCTTCTTCCCGTCGAAAAAGTAAAAGCCCTCAATGATAGGGGCTATGCGGTTGAATCAATGAGTACACGAAATGCCTGCCACACATTTCAAGTCTTAGTACACGAGTACCGAAAAGTCGTTGCCTTGTTATTTCCTTAAGCATTTATTTACAGCAGCTTGCTCAAATATTTCCCATAAAAAAACTCCGGCTAAGGCCGGAGTTTTCTCGGATATTATAAATTTGTTCGTCGACCAAACTAACTACCTGGAGTGACTTGTGCTGCTTTGACTTCAGCCTTTTGACTCAAGTGCTTCATTAGGTCGCCCATTGGCGGAAGACCAACAATGAGTTCACCATCATCAAGGACTAACGCTGGCGTACCTGATAAATTGAAATCTCTGGTCATTTTGTAATGCTTCGCAATTGGGTTGTTGCATGAAGCGTCGGCAAACTTGCGTCGTAACTTGGCATCATCCATAGCAGCCAGTTTGTCATCGCTACACCACACGGAGACCAGCTTTTTGTAAGCTGACGAACCAATACCAGCGCGTGGATAGGCCAAGTAACGAATAGTCACGCCATTGTCGTTGAATTCAGCCATTTGCTCATGCAATTTTCGGCAGTATCGACAATCGACATCAGTAAACACGGTAATCACATGTTTTTCATCTTTTGCTCTAAAAATAACCATGTCTTTTTCATCAATGCTGGCTAGTACTTGCTTACGCATGGGCGCTTGCTTTTGTTCGAGGGCCGCAACCGCGAGCTCGGTATGATTAATCGGTGCTTGTTCCGCGAGCTCGAGTAAATTCCCCGTAAATAGATATTGCCCATCTTCGGTGACATATAAAACTTGGCCCGAAAAGAACACTTGGTAAAAACCCTCTAAAGGACTTTTTTCGATATCGTTGATATCGATGCCTTGTAACTTCGATTCTAACCGTGATTTGAGCATGGCAAGTTTTGCAGCATCACTCGGATTATCAGGTGCCTTTTGGTAGGTCGCTGCGGGTGACTCATTTGCAGCGATCAATTGCTGCGATTGGTTACCTAGGATAGCAAACAGTGCGATAACACCTATCACTACAACCAGGCTTAAAATAGGTTTAGTTGACATAATGAATTGATTTTAAACTCTTTTTAATGGGTTAAATTGGTCCCGGCGTTGCCCCGTGCGGTGTCGCGCGAGTCATTCCGGAGCCAGCAAATTGTACGCAATTATAACTAACTTAGATTAGATATGTTTCTATTATCGGCAAAATATCATGTAACAGAATGCTAGGGCAGAGAAATTGAAGACAAACGGTTAAAAAAAGCGATAATTTGCTGATAATTATCACTTTTTATCACAAAGCTTAGATAAGCCAAGCCGCCTAAATCTTAGATTACCCGCGCGGATGATGCACCGCATGCAAATTCTTTAATCGTTCTTTGGCGATATGGGTATAAATCTGCGTTGTTGATAAATCACTGTGGCCTAATAGCATTTGCAAGGTTCTTAGGTCAGCCCCATGGGCCAGTAAGTGCGTCGCAAAAGCATGTCGTAAAGTATGTGGCGAGAGGTGTTTTTTAATTCCCGCTTGTTGCGCGTAAAACTTAATCCGATACCAAAACGTTTGCCGCGTCATTGCTTGACCCCTTTTCGAGATGAACAAATGATCACATGCTCGATTGCCCAGGAAATTGGGACGAGTTGTTTTTAAATATCGCTCAACCGCATCGGCAGCATTCTCGCCGAAAGGCACTAAGCGCTCTTTACTGCCCTTTCCTAATACTCGAAGAACCCCTTGGTGTAAGCTTATTTGAGAAAACTCGATAGCGATTAATTCGGATACCCGCAAACCACTCGCATACATTAATTCAAGCATAGCTAAGTCCCTAATACCCAGTAAGTCTTCTTTATCGGGAGCCGCTAAAAGCGCTTCAATATCGGACTCTGATAGCGAGTGTGGCAGAGATTTAGCAAGCTTTGGCGAGACAATTTGTGCAGTCGGATCTTTCTCTAATAAGCCAGTTTCCAAGCAGTAACCAAAAAAACGTCGCAAACAGGACAGCATTCTTGCGGTTGAACGCGCAGAATACTGATGAGCACCACGCGCTGCGACAAAGGATTGTATCAATCCGTTGTCAGCCTCAATCAGGGAAGACGACTGTAGCGCCAACCATCTTGCAAATAAGGTCAGATCGGTACGATAACTATTCAAGGTGTGTTGACTGAGACCATCGTGCATCCAGAGATGATCAACAAATAAACTGATTTGCTGTTCGTCGGCTTGAGTTAATTTCGCTAATTTTAACCGTTTAGGCATTTGCTAGACGGCCTCTAAAGGTAACTGGCTAGAAAGCGGTGCTAAGCCCTCAATTTGCAGTAAACGCTGTTTGATAGTCGGTAATTCGCCCTGAACAGCCCCGGCAAATCCGCCGAGTCCATTTGCTGCCACTATTCGATGGCAGGGTACGACAATTGGCGTTGGATTTCGGCGACACGCATTACCTATCGCCCTAGCACTCGTACCAAGTTTTTCGGCCATTTCACCGTAAGTCATGACCTGACCGCAAGGGATTTGGTTCAATGCATCCCAAACTCTGCGCTGAAAGTCGGTCCCCTGGCCCATTATATCGATTTCAAACTTGGCTTGCGGCCGATCAAAATAATTCAGTAATTGTCGCTGTATGATTTTAGCAACCTTTGATACCGGTGCTTTTGATTGAGTTTGTCCGGAAAACTCAATGGTTTTTAGCCGTTCGCTCTCAAGAGTCATCTTTAATCCGCCAACAGGCGACTGGATAATAAAGGTTTCAATCATAATCGGGTATCCGCTGCTTTTTGTTCATGCTATCAAGCAAAATTCGGTAACACCAGCTCTCAAGTAACAAGCGTCACAGGAACACAAACTCCTTTCCCTGAGACTTAAGAAATGACGGCAGCAAACGGACAGTTTGGAATAAAGTATCGAATAAATAATAGGCAATAAAAAAGCCTCCAAGGTGGAGGCTTTTCGATATGGTGGGTCGTGGGCGATTCGAACGCCCGACCAATTGATTAAAAGTCAACTGCTCTACCGGCTGAGCTAACGACCCGAAAGGGTTAATAAGTCCGGTTTTGTTATCACCGGGATTTCCAGTACCCAAGTGGCACCTGGATGAAAAGAGTGCATTAAAAAAGCCCCCATATCTGGGGGCTTTTGAATATGGTGGGTCGTGGGCGATTCGAACGCCCGACCAATTGATTAAAAGTCAACTGCTCTACCGGCTGAGCTAACGACCCGATGCGGAGCGCATTATGCTAGATTTCAAAAAAATTACAAGTATTTTTTTTGAAAAACCATAAATTCCTGAGTTTTGCCTAACTAAGCATCAATCTTAGTCAATCTTTGACGAAAATTCCGCACTTAACCACCTTTTATTTCATGCTCTTAAAGGTAATGCGAATGAGAAACTTGCCCCGCCTTGCGAATTATTTCGCGCGGAAATTTCGCTCCCTAATACTCTGACCAATTTTCGAGTAATCGTCAAACCAAGACCGATATGCCTATTCTCATCGTCAACCGCCTGCTTCCCTCTAAATCTTGCGTCAAACAAACTGGGAAGTTCCTGTTGGTTTAAACCGGTTCCGTTATCATTGATTTCAAGGGTAACTTGATTGACTTTGTTGTCGGTACTCGCTTGGAGGATAATCTCACCATTTTCTGGAGTGTGCCGTATGGCATTCTCAATTAGGTTCGTCAATATCCGCTCAAGTTTTGCAATGTCAGTATTGAGCATCAACTGCTCATTATCCAATAATACTTTTAAACTAATCGACTTTTTGCTTGCTAATCCCGAAAACTTATCAACCGTATCATAGAGCAAGTCAGCAATTGGAAACGACTCCTTAGTAACCGTTATTTCACCCGACTCGAGGTGAGCCAATTCAAATATTTGATCAACAAAACTCTTCAGCGAATTAGCATTTTTTAAACTTTTATCAACATAGTTAAGATTTTCACGTTGCGTTAACTCACCCGCTTTTAACTTGATAGTCTCTAGAAATCCTTGCAAAGAAGATAGCGGTGTTCGTAAGTCGTGTGAGAGATGCGCTAATAATTCTCTGCGATCTTTGTCAACAGATTCTAGTTGTACGATTTGCCGGTTCACTTGACTAATCAGTTGATTGAATGCCAATGTTAATTCAGCGACTTCGCCACTTTTTGACTGCGACTCCAATGGCGTTAGCGTCTCTTGGTTTAAACGAGCTTTTAGTGTCGTTACTTGGCTAGCTAATTGCTTGAGCGGACGTACAAATAATTTAAAACTAATCAACAAACAAATAAATAGAAAGACTAAAGAAGCCGCCGCTAGATAGCCCATGACTCTTAATTTTTCATTGTTTTTTGCCGATGAGAAAATACTATCGTATTTTTGTCCGCCTATTATTACATAGAGATACCCGGTTAACTCTTCACCGGTTTTTACTTCAGCAACTGAAAAAATCTTCTGCTTATTGCTGCGAGGGTCATCCGCATAAAGCGGAAAACTCATCTGTTGATTAATCGACCAATTAATCGGTTCCAGCGAGACGCTGTCTCGAATGACTTCACCAGGTTTTGCCGAGTAAGTTAAGATTTTACCCTCTGGATCAAGCACATAAAATTCAAAGTTTGGCCCCAAAATCATCATGGAATGAAACAAATTTTCAAGTGCTTTTTTATCGTATTTGCCTGAGGCAAGTAACGGATTATCTTGAACTAAATACGCAGCCAAATTCCGGTGTAACTCTTGTTCTGCCTTATCTCTTGAGGCAGCTTCGAGAGACTGTAGTATTAAAGCGAAAGCGCCAACTAATAGAACAAACGTTGTTAGTAATGTAAGCGCGAGTTTCTGATATAGATTCATTGATTAATTTTTATTGGTTTATTTTTTAAAAGGTTGGCTGTTCCATTAGTGCTAATGATGAATAAAACAATTTTCCGTCTTGAGTTTGTAGCCAACGCCCCAAACCGTTTGAATAATCGAATTGTTACCGACCGCAGTTTGCAGTTTTGTTCTCAATCTATTGATGTGAGAATTGACCGTATGCTCGTAACCATCGTGGTTATAGCCCCATACGCAGTCCAACAGCTGTGAGCGCGAAAAAACCTGCTCTGGATGAGTCGCAAAGTGCTTGAGCAAATCAAACTCGCGCGCTGTTAAGTCGAGTCTTGCTTCGTGAACTTTGACTTCCCTGCAGGTCGAGTCAATCGATAAATCGCCGACAACATGTCTTTCACTTTCGCCCTTATCATGAGCATTGATAACCGATTGAAAGTAAGACTTGCTGCGACGAATTCTCGTCCTAACTCTCGCTTGTAACGCTGGAATACTAAATGGTTTGGTCATGTAATCATCGGCGCCCGCTTCTAAACCAATAATTTGATCAAGTTCTGAACTTTTTGCGGTTAACATTAGAATCGGTTGCTGAGGATTGAATTCTCTGACCTTCTTGCAAACCTCCAACCCATTTAATCCAGGTAACGTCAGATCTAGCACGACTAATGCATAGTGTTTGTTGGCGATTTGAGTCACGGCTTGGTCACCCCGGTCACAAGTATCACACTGGAAAGAAAGATCCTCGAGATTAACTTTTAATAATTCAGCAATATCTTTGTCGTCTTCTACGATCAAGATTGAATCGGTCTCACTCATTTTACGTATGAGGTTAACCGAAGTTAACCTCCTCCATTTATCACTTTGGCTCACAGCGACACCGATTCTTTGACTCAACTATTGAACACGAGAAATGGTTACCCGCATTACTGGGTTATCAAATCGATGTGACTCGTTTAGTACTGAGTTACTCGCTCCATCATCACTGGTCACGACGCCAGGATGAAGTGATACAAAATCGACATCATCTCGAATACTATTGAATCCTTCGCCACCGTCAGCTGGACCGGGAATAGTGCCTGCCATTTCGCTATTTGCCTCGGTTCCAGCATCGTAACTATTAGTCACATAAGAAACAGACCGGCCTGTTGGCAAATTTGTTACATCGACTCGATTTAATCCTGAAATAGCGTCATTGGTATTGACTAACATGGTCGCCATTGAAATATACGCTTGCCCCATAAGCGGCACTCTCATGGTGAGAGATTGGCTACTTCCTGGCGGTATAATTTCGGCGCCATTTAAAGATGATGCTGCAAAGTCTGCTGTTAATAGCATACTGTTATCACCACTCTCTGCTAGGTTTTCCAATGCAACGGACGCAGGTTGATTCAAAGTCCAAATCGCCCCTTCGCTATGGCTAATAATCGCTAGCGGCGACAAAGGTTGATTGTTGGTTAAGTTGATAACATCAATAGTAAACACTTTCTGTTGAGGCTGTGGTTCCGCTTGGACAGGTTGTTGAGAAACATTGTTACCACTGTCACTACAACCCGCCAACAGTAACAAACTAAAAGCCAGTGCTCCGCTCAGTGACCGATTTGATTGATTGATAAATTTCATGGTGACCTCCGCTTAAAGCACTTCTATCTGCAAGCGAATCACAGGGTTCAACCAGCGATGGACACGACTATCTAAATCACTTTTTCCAGCGGTTGCATCGTCATCTCCAAGTACACCGCGATGAATGTGAACGGTCTGGTTGGTTTCGATATCAGTCACACCTGTTCCATTTGTACCCGCATCACCTCCAGGTGCGGCTGGAATACCTGGAACACCCGGTGCGCCGCCACCGTTCACAATTTCATCATTGGCTTCAGTTCCCGCATCGTAGGCATTCAGATTAACGGTGTAGACGCCTGGTTCTGAAGGTATACTCCACGAATCTAATCCTGCAAATCCATCATTAGTCGGCAATAACATGGAAACCATTGAAAGGTAGTTTAAATCTCCCGTATCAATCGTAAAACTGGCATTGCTGCCTGGCGCTAAAAGCCCACCGGCGGGGTTTTCAACGACTACCGCGCCAACACTATTAAGTAAGCTAACAAAGCCACTGATGTCGCCACCCTCTGCGACCGCTTGGAGCTCGCTCGATGCTGGTTGGCCAGTCGCAAACATACGTGCCGAATCGTCATGTCCAGCAACCACAAAAGGGGTAAAGTAAATGCCTTGTGTCAAGTTAGTGATAGTGACATTAAGTTGCGCGGCGTGAATGTTTGAAGCGCCGGATGCAATCATTGCTGCTAGAAGTGTTGTTTTGAATTTCATTTTTGTGTCCTCTGGTTAAAATCTGGACACAGATTAAAAGACGCAATTCTCAATTGCGTCACGAAATTATCACAAAACTTTCACAAGCGAATGATGATTACAAATTGAGATGAGGAAACTGATTGATTCGTTACTATTACTATAAAGTTATTTTCTAGTTTATTCTAAAGTGCTTCTTAATTGGCGATGTGCTTCAACTTCTCTTGCCATTCTGGCGACATCGCTCGTAGCCTATCAACACCACGCTGGACGATTGCAATAGCCTGGTTCACTTCTTCTTCCGTGGTGAAACGCCCAAAGGAAAAGCGTAAAGAAGAATGTGCCTGCTCGTCAGTAAGCCCCATCGATTTGAGGACATAAGATGGCTCAACGCTTGCTGAAGTGCAGGCTGAACCTGAGGAAACTGCAATGTCCTTTAACGCCATTAAAAGCGTTTCGCTATCGACATATTCAAAACGAATGTTAACGATTCCCGGGACTGTTCTAACAAGGTCACCATTGACGTAAACATCACCTATGGCGCTCACCGCCTGGACAAACTTTTCTTTAAGCGCGCGTATTCTTTGCGCCTCGCTATCCATTGAATTGCGTGCGATATCGAAAGACTCTCCCATACCAACAATTTGGTGAGTTGCTAAAGTCCCCGATCGCAGGCCTCGCTCGTGTCCGCCCCCATGAATTTGAGCTTCTACACTCGGTTGCATATTTTTGCGAGCATAAAGCGCACCAATACCTTTTGGACCATAAATTTTATGAGCACAAACAGAGATAAAATCGACCGGCATTTGAGTGACGTCCAGTGCCAGTTTACCCGCACTCTGCGCAGCATCTGTATGCATGGGAATATGATTCTCGTGAGCAATTCTTCCGATAGCGGCAATGTCTTGTATGGTACCAATCTCATTGTTGACATGCATAATAGAAATCAAAATGGTGTCGGATTGAATCGCATCTCGTACTGCTTCGGGCTCAATGATTCCTTCAACACTTGGCTTTAAATAAGTGACTCGAAAGCCCTGTTCTTCAAGGACTTTACATGTATCCAAAACGGCTTTGTGCTCAAAAGCGCTGGTAATAATGTGCCCTTTTTTATGCGCCGCCGCTATCCCTTTGAGGACCAGATTATCGGACTCAGTGGCGCCAGATGTCCAAATAATTTCTCTTGGATCAGCCCCTAGAAGATCGGCTACCTGATTTCGCGCGATATCGACAAGTTCTTCCGCTTGCCACCCATAACGATGTGAGCGAGAAGCGGGATTGCCAAAGCTCCCGTCCATTGTTAAACACGCCATCATTTTCTCCGCAACCAAGGGGTCAACCGGTGTAGTTGCGGCATAATCTAAATAAATCGGTTTCTTCATACTGCTATTCGCTCGACCATAAACTTAGTTATAGTCGCACTCTCATCATTCATTCAATACTGTCGTTAATTCATTCCTATTGTAACTTTTCTCAATTACTAGGTGAATCTTTCTCTGCTGCAATATTACTCGTTTTTGCGCACTGATATTCAACGGATCGAAGAAAGCCTCTGAGAATATTCATTTCTGACTGCGTTACTTCCGCTTTATTGAGTAGCCTGTTCAACCGGATATCAATCTGTTTTTCGTGATCGGGCATCAGATAACCTGTCTCACGCATAACGGTTAAAAAATGCTCAAGCATTCCATCAAACTGTGCGCGATTAATCGGCTCTTCGCTTTCAACCACCGGTTGTTCCGGCAATAAATCACCTTCGGCAAAAGCGAGTCGCAATTCATAGCAAATAAGTTGGACCGCAGAAGCCAAGTTGAGAGAGGAATAATCAGGATTGGTCGGGATATAGACATGGTAGTGACATAAATGAAGTTCTTCATTCGTTAAGCCGGAGTTTTCGGTGCCAAACAAAATAGAAACGGGAGTCTTAGTCGGTGACTCTTGAATAATTTCCGTCAGCTTTCGGGGGGTGATTAACTTACTCGGCAAGCTTCTGGTTCGTGCGCTGGTTCCAACGATCAACTTGCTCTCTGCAATAGCGGTATTGAGATCTTCAGTGACCACCGCATCGGCAAGAATATCAGTCGCGCGTGATGCCCTCTCCGTTGCTTCCGCACTCGGATACTTTTGCGGATTAACCAGAGCTAACCGAGATAACCCCATGACTTTCATCGCGCGCGCAGTTGCACCGATATTCCCGGGGTGAGTTGTGTGGGATAGTACTACCTGAATTTTATCTAACATCGTTATTTTATTTTAACGGGACAATCGAGACGAGTGCGCATGCTATCAGAAAAAGACGGTAGAAGTACAAGACCTAAATTATTTCGCAAGTAACGATTAAAATATTTAAGATAAAAGTGATGAATTCAGGAAAAATTCTTGCTCAAAGCTTGACGTTTATTCAACAAATTCAATATTTATAGAATATTTGGAAATAATCAACCGATTTATTATTACCATCATTTGAAGCATCAATTGCGACTACCCTTAAATCGCCTTGAAACTACTCGATTTGCGCTTTGAAAGTCGCTCCGAGCGACTCCCCAATGCGTACACATTCATGGTCTATAATTTTTTTAGTTTCAGTGGTTTCCAGTCACATTTTGTAACTTGTACGTTAGCGATTTAAGAAACTATTTGGCGATTTTTTCGTCTTAATATATGCAAACAAGAGAGTTTCCAGTTAATTCCTTGTATTTCTCCCATCATGGAGCCTATCCCCGGCCTGATCTGCCAATCTGTCCGGGTTTTTTTTTGCTTATTTTCGACAGTTAATCTTAAGCCATTTACTGTATCGTTCGACGTTGAGGTTAGCCTTTTCGGAATGCAGAAACGATGTGATGAGTTTGTGAAGATAAAATTTCCCAGCACCGATCAAATCTTGTTTCAAGAAATGCCGCTTCTCTAAGTTGCTTTAACGAGATAAACCCACCTTCTGTTTCTAAAATATGTTTGCTCTTAGTGCTCGCCACGAGCAGGGCGTACTCAAGCAGTTTTTCTTCGGCACCATAGCGGCGGTCATGTTCACTTGAGGTATTAATTTCTTTATCATAAAAGTTTGGATCATGCTCCAGCATATTTTCATTAAGCATCGGTTTAATCATTTTTAACACTTGCTGACGCCTGGCAACCGCGACGATTGGTGCATCACGACCATTTTTCTTTTTTAGAGTAGTAACAACTTTGGTATTTTCGATTTCCTGATTAATGCCTAATAGCTCCATTAATGGAATGATATCAGCGCGGTCCTCATCAATGGCGAGCCCAAAAAAATCTAGAAGTTTCAGCATGGCTTATCCAACCGTATTTGTCCCAAAAGATTATTGTTAGCATTTCACTGTTTAGTACTGAATGGTTACTTATTTATCGCCTTATATTATTCATTTTAACTTGGCAGAACCCAGTTTAATTCAGAAATTTCAGATACTTAGTTAATTGGATTCTCTTCGAGTATAGCAGAAACCGAAGAAAACTCACTCCTCCAGCAACATTCAATCGAATCTGCGTGATTTATCTCAATAATCAGCTCGAATCCGATTTCACCGTTAGATCAACTTGCTTGATTAACCCACCCGCTTGATTAACCTGCTCGTTTCATCAATAAGTATCCGAGCCCCGCAAAAAGCAATAGCGGAGTCACTGCGCCAACGAATGGCCAAATATTGAAAACTAAACTGACCGGACCAAAGGATTGGTTGGCTAAATGGAATACAAAGCCCAACATGACTCCTGACAATATTCGCGCTCCCATTGATACATTGCGCATCGGCCCAAATATAAAAGACACGCCAACAAACATCATCACGGCAATAGCCAAAGGTTGCATCACTTTTCGCCAAGCCGCTAACACGTATACTTCAGCTTGCATACTGTTCTGTTTTAAATAGTCGATGTAGCTCAATAACCCCGACAAATTTAAGGTGTCAGGCTCTAAAATGAGGGAGTCAATCTGATCTTGATCGAGTGGATTAATCCACATTCTAGACTCACTATTTGATGTCGTAATTTCATTATCTGAAAATTCAATTTCAGTCACGTTTTGCAAAAGCCAATATTGGCTTTGTTTCTGTGCGGTATCGGCTTTTATGATTTTCTTAAGCGCTCGAGTCTCGGACAACTCATAAATATTAATCTCGGTCAAACGTCCATCGGTCAATATATTGCCTAATTGTATTACTTGATTTTGATATCGCGCCCACAGCCCGGTTTTCGAAACGCTCAGCTCTCCGCCGCTAATCGCGGCTGTTCTTAATTGTTGTGCCGCCTTACTTGATATCGGTGTGACAAGTTCACCAATCAACACCACCAACAACATGAGCACCAACGAAGACTTTATCGCCGAGCCAGCTATTCGCCAGGTTGTGACCCCCGCGGCTCGCATTACGGTAAGTTCACTGTTAGCAGCCATTGCACCTAACCCAAAGAGCGTCCCAATTAATACGCTCATTGGAAAAAACTCCATAATACGGCTGGGAAACATCAGCGCAACAAACAGAAGCGCGTCCGATAATTGATATCCACCTCGGCCAAGGTCACCTAACTCATCAATTAAACTAAAAAGGCTGCGCAGTGCCGCCAGTAATAACAGCATCATCAAGCTTGCGCCGATAACCTGCCTTGCTATGTACCTATCTAGCAAATTAAACATTGACAGCCTTTTGGTGAGATTGTGATTGCTTTTTAGGCTTGCGTTTAGTCGGTCTAAATAACCAAAAACAAAACCCTATTGCTATCAGATGTGTCCACCACAAGCCAACAAACTCTGGGAGTTTTTCTGACTCAATAAAGCGACGCCCATTCATCATCAAAAGTGCATATGCCAGATAAATCATTATCGCTGGAAATAGACGTGAGAACTTACCTTTTCGCGGTTGGGTTCTGGCTAAAGGTACAGCCATAAAACAGAGTACAATGATTGACAGTGGTGCCGCTAAACGCCAATGCAATTCAGCCCACTCTGCAGCACTCGGTGAGTCGAGCAATTGCGCGGTGGACAGAGACTTATTTTTGAGCGAGAGCGACTCCGCCTCGGGTGGCTCGACTCGCATAAAATAAGCGCCATACTCGGTTATGCTCCACTGGCTAGTCGCTTTATCAAACGAGTAGGTCACACCATCCTCTAGCACCAGATAATCTTGAGAGCTGGCCTCGCCGCGTTTGTCTTGGCCCGACTCGTTCCAAAAACGGCCTTTGTTTGCCGTTTGGACTTGGATGTTTTCGTTTGATTCGCCTAAGCCGGTTACTGCAAACACTCCCTGGATTTCACCGGCATTATCTTTTGATTCGACAAAAACGACTCCGGTTCTCGATAAATTCTCTTGGAAGCGCCCTGGAGAAAACGCACCGAATTTTGCTTCCGCTTTCTCTTTTGCGAGTAAGGTTTTGGTCTGATAACTCGACCAGGGGTTGACATAAAAAGAAAGTGCCGCAGATAAAATCGCGAGTATGACAGCTACGGGCAAAATGTTTTTTGCAAGTTGCAATTCGCCTACCCCAACGCTGCTGATTACAGCCATTTCGTTATCGCTATAAAGCCGACCGAAAGTGAGTAAAATGGCGATAAAAAATGACAATGGTAATAAAAAGCCTGCCATCGCCGGTAACTGTAATCCGAGCAAACTGAACACCGATGCGGAAGAAATTGTGCCTTCTACCGCTAACTGTATATATTTGATAAAACGAGTACTGATAAAAATTAAGATCAGAACGACTAAAATCGCGCCGCAAGTGCGCAGAATTTCGCTATTAATGTATCGCTTTAAGATCAAATTATTTACTCAGAAAAGTGTCACTTTTACTTAATAATTAACGATTTTTACGTTAAACTTGCGTTTTTATAAGCTTTTGTATCTGTTCAAGGCTGAATTGCCTCGAAAATTGCGCTCAATATACCATAGCTTTGAGTGCACCAACAGCTTTCAAGACAAGCACTTTCAAGGGCTCATGGCTTTTGGTTATTGATACAGGGATTTTAGACGGTCGATAATATCGTCATTGTTAAGCGGCCTACTAGGCTTAATTTTTTGCACATTTTTTAATCAATGCTTGATTCGCTATTTCAGCGGCAAGATTTGAAACTAAACGTAAGGTTTGTAATGGAATTTAATGTAAAAAGTGGTAATCCGGAGAAACAACGCAGTGCTTGTGTTGTTGTAGGTGTTTTTGAATCAAGAAAACTGTCAGCAATGGCTGAACAGCTCGATTTGGTGAGTGAAGGTTACCTGAGTAACATTATTCGCCGTGGCGATTTAGAGGGAAAACTTGGTCAAGCTTTACTCCTCCACAATGTCCCCAATACATTGTCTGATCGTGTATTACTCATCGGCTGTGGCAAAGAGCGCGATTTTGGCGATAAACAGTATCGCAAGGTTATCGCTAAGGCCATCACTACGCTTAATGAAACAGGCTCAATGGAAGCCGTGTGTTTCTTGAGCGAACTGAATGTTAAAGGCCGAGACACTCGCTGGAAAGTTCGTCATGCAGTGGAAGCCGCTCAAGATACGCTGTATGCATTTGAAGAGTTCAAAAGCAAAACCGACTCAACCCGTCGCCCGCTAAGACGGCTAACGTTTAATGTTACCACTCGCAAAGAGTTAACTGTTGGCGAACGAGCGATTGAGGAAGGCATTGCGGTAGCGAAAGGATCCCATAAAGCTCGCGACTTGGGTAATTTACCGCCTAATGTGGCCAACCCTTCCTACCTTGCAGAACAAGCAAAGCTTCTCGCAGTGGACAATGACAAAGTTGACTGCCATGTCCTCGACGAGTCTGAGTTAGAAGAAATGGGTATGGGCGCCTTTGTGTCGGTATCTAAAGGTTCTGATACGCCCGCTAAATTGATTGTCATGAAATATAACGGCGGCGATGCTGAGCAAAAACCCATTGTTCTTGTTGGTAAAGGCATCACTTTTGATAGTGGTGGTATTTCCTTGAAACCAGGCGCCAACATGGACGAAATGAAGTATGACATGGGCGGCGCCGCGGCTGTTTTTGGAACATTCGTTGCAGCTGTTGAAATGGAACTCCCGACAAACCTCATTGTCGCTATTGCTGCTGCAGAAAATATGCCGAGTGGTCGAGCTTCGCGGCCCGGTGACATTGTGACAACCCTGTCCGGTCAAACCGTCGAAATACTCAATACTGATGCTGAAGGACGCCTAGTCCTGTGTGATACATTGACTTATGTCGAACGCTTCGAGCCAGATGTTGTTATTGATGTTGCAACCTTAACTGGCGCTTGCATCATCGCCTTAGGCAATCAAGCGTCAGGCTTAATGAGCAACCATAACCCGCTCGCCCACGATATTCTCAATGCGGGTGATCACTGTGGCGATCGAGCATGGCGATTGCCGATTTGGGATGAGTATCAAGAACAGCTAGACTCAAATTTTGCCGATATGGCTAATATTGGTGGCAAAGGTGCTGGCACGATTACCGCCGGTTGTTTCCTCTCGCGTTTCGCGAAAAAGTTTCACTGGGCGCATATCGATATTGCGGGAACAGCATGGGTAAGCGGCAAAGCAAAAGGCGCAACTGGTCGACCTGTACCATTGCTGACTCAATACATTATGAACCGTTGTGAAGGTTAATAACAGAGAGCCAATCGCCGATTAAGCGATAATTTGCAGCGAGCGAAACAATGACCCAAGTTGAATTTTATTCGGTAAATGCCGACGATCATCAAACACCTTATGCGCACCTTTGCGAAGTCGTTAAACGCGCTTATCGTAAAGGGCAGAAAGTGTTCGTTCATGCCGAAAACCGAAAACAAGCTGAAGCCATTGATGAATTACTTTGGACTCAAGATGCAAAAAGTTTCTTACCACATCAACTAGCTGATGAAGATCCTGATACTTACCCACCGATTGAAATCGGCTTTGGTCAAGATCCCAAAGTTAGGCCTGACGTGCTCATCAATTTGGCCAATGAAGTCCCTCAGTTTTTCAGCCGATTCAACTGGGTTTTTGAGTACGCTTATGGCAACGAAGAAACTAAAGAGTTCGCGCGCGCTCGATTTAAGTTTTACCGCGAGCGAGGCTACCCATTGAACCATCGCAAAATCTAATCGCCAATAGGTGGTTAGCAATAATTTCAAACTAATAGATTATTTTTTACTGAGTTAATCAATCATGGATAAATCCTATACTCCCCAGAACATCGAACAAAAGTGGTATGAAAACTGGGAATCAAACGATTACTTCAAATCGGATGGCAAAGGCGAACCTTACTGTATTTTAATTCCGCCACCCAATGTCACCGGAAGCCTTCATATGGGGCATGCGTTTCAGCACACCATTATGGATTTGCTAACTCGATATCATCGAATGAAAGGTGATGATGCGCTTTGGCAATGCGGTACCGACCATGCGGGGATCGCAACTCAAATGGTTGTTGAACGCCTACTCAATGCAGAAGGCAAAAAGCGAACTGATTTCACTCGTGAAGAATTTGTCGAAAAAGTTTGGCAATGGAAAGAATCCTCGGGCGGAACTATTTCGCAACAAATGCGTCGTCTTGGTGATTCACCTGACTGGTCGAGAGAAGCATTTACTATGGATGAAGATTTGTCCAACGCAGTCAAAGAAGTGTTTATTCGCTTGCACGAAGAAGGCATTATTTATCGTGGTAAACGGTTAGTAAACTGGGACCCTAAGTTCCAGTCAGCAATTTCTGATTTGGAAGTTGAAAATCTCGACGAAAAAGGTTTCTTGTGGCACTTTCGCTACCCGCTTGCTGATGGTGCGACCACGAGCGATGGTAAAGATTATCTCGTTGTCGCAACGACTCGACCTGAAACGATGTTAGGTGATTGCGCAGTGGCAGTCCATCCTGATGATGAGCGCTATAAAGATCTAATCGGTCAGTTCGTATCGCTTCCATTGGTAGGGCGAAAAATTCCGGTAATTGCCGATGAT
Source organism: Aliikangiella marina (assembly GCF_007004765.1). Taxonomy (GTDB): domain Bacteria; phylum Pseudomonadota; class Gammaproteobacteria; order Enterobacterales; family Kangiellaceae; genus Aliikangiella; species Aliikangiella marina. The sequence continues at coordinate 453,604 of NZ_VIKR01000001.1, read as the reverse complement.
TACGTGGATCGAGAATTTGGTACTGGCTGCGTTAAAATAACACCAGCACACGACTTCAATGATTATGATGTTGGCAAACGCCATCAGCTACCATTGATTAATATCATGTCACCAACAGCGACTATTCTTTCGGCTGCAGAAGTATTTGAAATTAATGGCCAGCCGATCGATGATTTTGACAATGCCTTACCGTCGCAGTACGCGAATTTGGATCGCTTCGCCGCACGCAAACTGATTGTAGAAGAGTTTGAGACACTTGGATTCCTTGAAAAGATCGACGATCATGCTTTGAAAGTACCGCGCGGTGATCGTAGTCACGATGTTATTGAACCCTTACTAACCGATCAATGGTATGTCGCCGTTGATTCGCTCGCCAAACCTTCGATCGATGCGGTTCGAAATGGCGATATCAAGTTTGTCCCGGAGAACTGGGATAAAACCTATTTCCACTGGATGGAAAATATCCAAGACTGGTGCATCAGCCGTCAACTTTGGTGGGGTCACAGAATTCCCGCTTGGTATGATAATCAAGGTAACGTTTACGTCGGTCGTGATGAGGCTGATGTTCGGGCTAAAAATGGTCTCACAGATGATATTAATTTACGTCAGGATAACGATGTTCTCGACACTTGGTTTTCTTCTGCACTATGGCCGTTTGCCACTATGGGGTGGCCAAACGAAACACCAGAACTTGAAAAATTTGTTCCTTCCAGTGTTTTGGTAACCGGCTTTGACATCATTTTCTTTTGGGTTGCGCGAATGATTATGATGACTCTGAAATTTACCGGTAAAGTACCATTTAAGGAAATCTATATTACGGGCCTCATCCGCGATGAGCATGGAAATAAAATGTCCAAGTCAAAGGGTAACGTTTTAGACCCAATTGATTTAATCGATGGTATTGATCTTGAGAGCCTGGTTTCAAAACGGACCAGCGGGATGATGAATCCGCAAGATGCTGAAAAAATTGCCAAAAGAACGCGCAAGGAATTTGCTGATGGCATCGAAAGTTACGGAACTGATGCACTGAGAACGACTTTTTGTGCATTAGCATCAACCAGTCGCGATATCAATTTTGACCTGGGTCGTGTCGAGGGCTACCGCAATTACTGTAATAAATTATGGAATGCCGCACGTTATGTGTTAATGAACACTGAAGGTGAGGATTGCGGTAAAGACAATGACAATTTTGAATTGAGTATTGCTGATGAATGGATTATCAGCAAGCTGCAAGATGCTATTGTCGATTTCGAAAAGCACATAAAAGAGTATCGATTCGATTTGGCAACACAAACACTTTATGAGTTTTCTCGCAGTGAATATTGTGACTGGTACTTAGAGTTATCCAAACCTATTCTATACGGCGATGATGCAAGTGAAGAGCAAAAACGCGGTACCCGCCACACTTTGGTCAATGTGCTCGAAAGTATGATGCGCTTGCTCCACCCAATGATGCCCTTTATTACCGAGGAAATTTGGCAGCGTTTAAAGCCGATGGTTAATGTCAACAGTGACACGATAATGAAAGCGGCTTTTCCTGTTTTCGACGAATCAAAGCGTAATCAAAAAGCGTTAAATGATTTGGCTTGGTTACAGCAAGTGATAGTCGCCGTTCGTAACATCCGCGGTGAGCTTAATGTTTCTCCCGCGAAACCGGTCAGTGTTTTACTTAAAAATGCGACTCAAAATGACATTCGACGCATGAATGAGTACCGCAGCTTTCTTTCGGCGCTAGCCAAATTGGAGTCAATCGAGGAAGTCGGTGAGTCAGCTCCGCCTTCATCGACTGCGATAGCGGGAGAAATGGAAATTTTAGTCCCGATTGCTGGACTTATTGATGTGACCGCTGAAGTGGCTCGACTTGAAAAGGAAATTGACAAACTAGAAAAAGACAAGCAACGTTTAGCCGGTAAATTATCGAATGCTAATTTCGTCGAAAAAGCACCTGCCGCGGTTGTCGAAAAGGAAAAAGAAAAGCTAGCCCAGTCAGAGCTCGCGATTAGCAAACTAATCGAACAAAAACAACAATTGGAAAACCTATAAACACTCAAGGAGATGACATGAAATATTTATTAGCAATCCTTTTTGCCCTCGCAATGCTATCTGGATGCGCGCCCGAAGTCGGTAGTAAAGAATGGTGCGAAGATATGAAGGAGAAACCTAAAGGCGACTGGACCGCGAATCAAGCTAAAGATTTTGCGAAACACTGCATTTTTAAATCTGACGAAGAATAACGATCAAATCTAGCCTTAAAACCCAAAAGTTAAAAAAAGACCTTTCTGTTTAGAAAGGTCTTTTTATTGTCTCGTTAAACGCCAATCACCAATAACCTTATTGATTAAAATATAAATCAGCAATTTGTTTAGCGAATTCCCACGGTTTTTGATCGGTGGTATTACAAAACACAATCGTTGAAAACTGATGTTCTGGGAAGCGCTCATAGTAAGTCAATACGCCTAACCAGCCTCCTCCGTGCGCATAAGACTTGCGCCCATCCTTATCAGTAATCATTTGGCCATTTGCATAAAGCCCGCCACCACGAGCTTCATAATCACTGTTCGGCTTATTAAAAAGCGCTAGTAGTTGTTTCGGATTCTTACCGACTTTAGGGTGATAAAAATTTTGATCCCACTTCAACATGTCATCGACAGTCGTGTGAATTCCGCCATCTCCAACCCAAAAAAGGTTGGTCATATCAGTTACATAACCGCCTTCCTTCGCGGGCTTATAACCACTTGCTCGGTTACGAACAATTTCCGTCGGTTGGTCACTAAAAAATGTATGCCTCATTCCAAGTGGCTTAAAAATTCGTTTCTCCGCATATTCCCTGATAGTTTCCCCAGAAACTTCTTCTACTAGCATTGATAGGAGAAAATAAGCTAAATTACTGTAGTCCCATTTCTGGTCCGGCTTGTGCCTCAAAGGCGCTTTCTTGACCACATCATAAAACTCTTTAATGGTTAAATAATCTTCATTACCCAACCGAAATGGGCCTCCCGCGACGGATTTAATGTTGAGTCCGTTCTTAACAGGACCGCGATCGCCGCCAGAAATAAAGTCATAGTCAGCCATGCCAGCAAAATGCCCCAGCATCGCATTAACCGACACCTTCACGCCATAATCTTTTAACGCTGGCAGATATTGACGAATATCGGCTTGTAAATCGATTTTTCCTTCCTCAGCCAACAGTAATACTGCCATCGCGGTAAATTGCTTGGAGACTGAGCCAACCCGATGAACATGACTCCCATCAAGTTTCACATTAAGTTCCATGTTGGCAAGTCCATAACCCGACCGATGAATGAGTCGGCCTTTCTCAATAACGCCAACCGAGCAACCTGGCTGAGCGGCTGAATCTATCGATGAAAACAGGTTGTCAACCTGCTCGCTAAAGTTAGCAGCCTTGAGATTTAATGAGAAGGTGCTTACTGAAGCCGCAATCACTAGTGCCAAACCAAATTGATTTTTAAACATCTATTTTCCCTTTGTATTTAATTTGTTTATATTTTTTCTTTACTGTTTTTTGCTACCCTAGCTCTGTCCTTCGTAAACTAGAACATTGCTTTTCGACTTATTGACTCGGCAACTTTTATGATGTTCCCTAAAATATGATGCTCCCTAAGATTTTCGCGCATTCCTCAGTACTCTTGCTCAGTCTTATGATTGTGAGTGGCTGCGCTGAGTTAAATGAGTATAGCGAGGAAATTACTGACTACAAACAAAGAATCTACACTATTCTTAATGTTCAATACCTTAAGGCTCCACCAGCTGCAAAACAATTTCCTGACACTAAGGAGTTGAAACGTCAATTACCGACAGTCCGAGTCGATTGGTTAGATTTTTTTTCAGTGACAGAGTGCGTTGAACTACAACAGTTACTAGGGCATAGAAACAGTCAATTGGGCAGGAATATGCAAGCCGAATCGCTGCTGCATTACGAAAAACGGCTATCTATTCTTTTAGCGCAATGCGTCGCTTCAATAGAAGCGCCTTCCGAAAAATTGTTGGCAGCCATATCAGCTAAACGCACCCAGTTTTCAACTCAGATATGGAACAATACTTGGGCTAGCAGATACTGGCAAAAGCTTTTTTCATATTCGAATAAGCATCGCGCGGTCGGTGAGCAAGAAATGCAAGCGCTGGCTCAAAGCTTTGCCGATCTAAGAAAGCTGCTTACTAGCAAACAGTTACCCGATAATCAGCAGTGGTTTGATACTTTTCAATTAATTGAACAATCCTCTGGCTTGATCGGCTCACTCGAGGCAGAGCTGGTGTTTCATATCGATGAATTGCAAGCAACAACATCGCAGCTAAATATTCATTTGCACTCAATCTGTCCGAACAAGCAGCCGACGACTGAATACCAGTATTTAAAAAATATCTTAAATAAGTTCTATCTCCAAGACATTCAAAAGCGCCAAGTCACACTGTTGAATAGTTTTCGTGGGATTCAAAAAGAGCTCGCTCAGTGGTCTATCTATTTTCCAAAAGACGCTACGGGTTTCTATCACTGGTATGATCAAAGCTTCAATATTGATTCTTCCAACCATTTAGAAATACAACTAAAACAAGCGATATTAGACCATGTCAAAACTTGGCAAAAACTTGACCAAGCTTGCAAACCAACCATCGATAACCGCTAGTCTTTTTTGAGTACTTCTTGTAACGCTCCTTCTAACTTATCAAATTGGAAATAAAAACCAAAGTCTTGCAGCTTTTGAGGAACTGCACGCTGGCCGGTCAATAAAAGTCTAGCCATCTCTCCCAAGGCTAAATTTAAAAACCAAGAAGGCACAAAAAGAAAACTCGGCTTGCCAACTACTCGCGCGAGAGTTTGGGTAAACTCGGTGTTAGTGACTGGCGTTGGCGCAGTAAGGTTAAACGCTCCGCGACAAGATTCAATATCCTCTTCATTTGGATCCAACATGAACATCAATGCATTCACCATATCGTCAATGTGAATCCACGGCATATATTGACGACCATCTCCTATTCGGGCTCCCAACCCAAGCTTGAATGGCAGCAGCATTTTGTCGAGAAAACCACCTTGTGAGCTAACCACTAATCCAGTACGCAATAAACACACTCGAACCTCAAATGCCTCAGCAGCAAGCGCCGCTTCTTCCCAAGCCTTACATAGTTCGTGCTGGTATTCAGGGTGCGGCATGCTAGTTTCTGTGAGCTCATTGCTACCGCCATCTCCATACCAGCCGACGGCGGATCCGCTAAGCAATACTTGAGGCTTGTGAGTTTGTTTTTTCATCCATTGAATAATCTGATTGGTGAGCTCTACGCGGCTTTGCCATATTTTCATCTTTTGGCCAACGGACCAACGCTTATCAGCGATTGGTTCTCCAGCTAAGTTGACAACGAACTCGATATTTTCTTGCGGATCGATTTCTTCAAGGCTTTCAATCAAGTTAACCAAATAGCCGAGCTTTTGAGCTGCTCGCTTTTTATCGCGGGTTAACACGGTAATCGTTGCAGGAGATTGTTGAAGTCGCTTAATCAGCGCTCTGCCAATCAGCCCTGTTCCACCAGTTATCAAGTAATTCGCCATGCTTTACCGTCGGTACCCTCTGTCAATCATTAAAAATTCGTCGTCTCAATCTTTAGTCTTAGTCTGACCATCTTAGTTGATAAAACGATTCTTTGTGATGGTAAATACGAAGAAATCGCACTAATGGATAAACCCAAGAATTGGCGAGATTAAACTGATAAGGCAAACTCTATCGCTGCTTGAGCATGGATTTCTGTCGTGTTGTACAAAGGAACGTTAGTGTCTGCTTGCTCAACTAACAATGCTATCTCTGTACACCCTAAGATAACCGCTTGAGCACCCTGAGCAGCCAGCTTATCGATGATTTTAAGGTATTCGCGTTTGGACGCTTCCTCGATTTTTCCGAGACACAGTTCCTGGTAAATAACCTCATGGACAATTTTACGTTCGGCTTGATTAGGTATGACCACTTGTATACCAAACTCTGACTCAATACGCCCCTTGTAAAACGACTGCTCCATGGTAAAGTTTGTGCCCAGCAAGCCGACAGTTTCGATACTATTCTCAGAGAGTTTTTGTCCCGTGGCATCAGCGATATGAATCAAGGGTAGAGAGACGCTTGCAGCAACTTGAGGTGCCACTTTGTGCATCGTATTTGTGCAAATAACCACACAATCGGCACCACCAGACTCAAGCGATTGCGCGGCTGAAGCCAGTATTTCCGCCGTCTTTTGCCAATCACCGGCATGTTGAAGCGCTTCAATTTCTGCAAAATCAACGCTATACATTAGCAACTTGGCAGAATGTAAGCCGCCTAAGTGCTGCTTAATGCCACGGTTTATCAATTGATAGTAACTGACCGTCGACTCCCAACTCATTCCGCCAATCAAACCGATGGTTTTCATGTTTGACTTACCCTTTTGCCATTTGATTGATCACTTTCCACTCTTTCGCCGTTACTGGTTGAACAGATAAACGGCCTTGTTTAACCAATACCATTTCTGCAAGCGCGGGCGTTGATTTAATTTGTTTCAGCGCCACAATGTTATCGAACTTGCTCAAAAACTTAACGCCAACACAAACCCAACGAGGATTATCTCGATTTGACTTGGGATCATAATACTTACTTTTCGGATTAAACTGAGCGGGATCGGGATAGGCGTTTTCAACGACTTCTGCGGTCCCCACCGCGCCCACGTCTTTACAACTACTGTGATAAATCAGTGCTTTGTCACCCACTTTTATTTTGTCACGCATAATATTTCGCGCTTGATAGTTTCTAATACCGTCCCAAGGCTCTGTTTTACTCCCCAGCGCCTCAAGGTCATCGATACTGAACTCACTCGGTTCAGTTTTTAAAAGCCAATAAGCCAATTGAATATTCCCTATATCTTGGAGGAGTATTTCTCTATGTTACTGAAAAACAAGGCGCTTTGACCAGTCATTCCTAATAGCGCAATGATATGACCTTGCTTTGTTGCTTTTTTTGTCTGAAATCGTCCAATTGAGTCTTTCAAAAGCGTATGAGTAGCGCTCAATCAGGACGTAAGGCTTTTGTCTAAGCCAGTAGCAAGCGACAATTCCTGAAAATCATTAAAAATCGGCGTAGAATGCAAACAAAGGCGATTTGTTCATGCATCATTCAGTTTACAGCGTGTTTAATAGACGTTAATCGTATCAAAGGCAGAACAGCACTTTATGCAGAAACAGATAAAAACAATACTCTGCAGCGAACAAAATGGGATAACGCTATGAAAGCAATCAAATTTTTATCACAGTTACTCATCAGTTTGAGTATAATTTTTGTCTCCGCACAGTCGTTTGCCGAGAGTGATGGCAACGATGAAATGGCGCAGTCTTTTAGTCAAGCCGAACTTGAGCAAATTCTTGCGCCGATTGCACTCTATCCAGACAGCGTTCTGACGCACATTCTAATTGCCTCGACTTACCCGCTTGAAGTCGTTCAAGCTAACCGCTGGGTCACTAAAAACCCTGACTTAGCGCCTGGGGAGGCGATGCAACAAGTGGAAGATCGACAGTGGGATCCCAGTGTAAAGGCGCTAGTGCCATTCCCAACAGTTTTAAAGCGGATGAGCGATGATCTCGATTGGACACAACAAGTCGGGGACGCCTTTTTACAAGACGAGGCGCTTGTCTTAGATGCCATTCAGTCACTCAGACGACGGGCTGATAATGTCGGTAATCTCGACAAGATGGATAATGTTAAGGTTGTTCGCGAAGAAAAAATCATTGTCATTGAGCCCTCAGAGCCCGAAGTTGTCTATGTTCCTTACTATGATACTCGAGTGGTGTATGGTACTTGGCACTGGGCACATTACCCGCCGGTTTACTGGCGTCATCGGCATTACGCGCACCATCATCATGGTCCGTTTTACTGGTACCCGAGAGTGCGCATATCATTCGACTTTTTCTTCGGTGGATTTCATTGGCATAATCGCCACCTAGTGATTTCGCATCATCACCACTATTACCATGGACATTATCGTCGCTATCGTCGAGATGTTGTGCACCATGTTAATTCAGCTCGCTGGCGACATAACCCACGCCATCGCCGAGGCGTGGCTTATAGAACCAACACGATTAGGGAGCGTTATCAAAGTAGTCGCCCTAGCCGGATTGAAACTCGCACGATTCGTCGAACAGAACGGGATAGTTTAAGTAACCGAGTCTCCGCAAGACAGAATGTTGTTCAACGCCAAAACCAGCGTTCGCAAACCATTGCCAATGCCAATACAAGACGACAAAACGTACTTAATCAACAGACGCGACAAGTCACCCGACAGCAAAGACTGAGAGATCAATTAGGAGAGCGTCGCTCAAGCAATAGTCAGCGTAGTACAACTCGGTCTAATCAAAGGTTTGATAGAGAAACTTCAACCCATCGCAACATGGTTAATCGCGATTTGGTCAACCGAAACACTCGGCCCGAAAATTCCCGTACCCGCGGTTCTCAAAATAGAGACGTAATCAGTCGCGGCGTTCAAAATCGCGAACGACAGAACCGCGACTTGCAAAATCGAGAAGTCAGAAACAGCAACTCAACCAACAGAGGAGCACAAACCCGAGATTTACAAAACCGAAATCGTGACGTTATCTCGCGAGGCGTAAATCAACGAGACTCACAAGCACGGAGTAATCGACAACAAGACCAATACTCAAATGTGAGAAGGAATTTGCAGGAAGGCAATACACGTCGCCAAGACTCTCGTTCGAATAACCTCAGGAGCGAGCGTCGCTCTCAATCGAGCAATAGAGAAATAGAACAGCGGTCTCGACAAGTTAACCGGCGGTCAAACGAATCACGTAGTCAACCAAGAAGAGATGTGCAGCGCAATACTCAAAGACAAGAGACACGATCGACTCAGCGCTCCGCACCAACAAACTATACTCCGCCGCGTGAAAGCCGCAGTCCTCGTTATGAGAGCAGCAATAGAAGTTCTCAGCCAAGGGCGCGGTCTAATTCCAACCGCTCAAACAAATCGAGTCGAAGTTCCTCTCGAAAGGAGCGCTAATCGCTAGGCGTTAAAGCATCGTTTTCTGACTGTGCTTTAACGCTTGTTTAAACCAGTACCTCTCTGTGTTGGTCATAATCTTATGCACACCACTTATTGAGTGATCACCGGGTTTATTCGCGCTCTTACGCTGTTCTGCTCGGCAGATTAATCCTCAGAAAATGACTCCTTTCGATAAACAATCTTTCCATCCAATACTGTCATCAAAACTTGTCCCGTTAGCAATGCGTGAGGCTGCTTCTCAGCCACTTGCATTACATCGATATCAACGATGGTTAAATCAGCCCATTTTCCTTTCGCGATTACACCAGTGTCATTCTCATGAAATGCGCTAAAAGCGGCATCAATAGTAAACCCACGGACAGCCTCTTCAATTGTAAGGTTCTCCTGTGGATACCATCCTCCCGCTGGTTGCGACTGCTTATCTTGGCGAGTTACGGCAGAATGTAAACCGTAAAACAACGAATGGTCTGAACCTGGTAAATCAGAATTCAACGTCATTTGGGTTCCTGCTTGTTTCAATTTACGCCATGCATACGCACCTTTTATCCGCTCTGAGCCAACTCGCGACTCGGCCCAGGTTTTGTCTTCAACCGCATGCTGTGGCTCCATTGAAGCGATCAGTTTCAAGTTGGCTAGACGGCTTAAATCATCGGGGTGAAGTACTTGCGCATGCTCTATTCGATGCCTAAGGTTTCTAGTTTCTGGAAAATCGGTCATGACTTTTTGCAAAAAATCGAGGGTTTCGCGATTACCGGCATCACCAATGGCGTGGATCCCAACTTGAAACCCTCGTCGCATTAAAGCTTCAACAAGGGATTCATCAAAACCGTACCCTTCTCCAGAAACTCCTCTATGTCCTGGTCTGTCGGAATAATCCTCGAGTAACCTCGCCCCTCTTGACCCCAAAGCGCCATCATAATAGGCTTTAACCGAACGGATATCTAACCAGCCACTCGGGTCTATGAGCGGTCCTTTTGTTATCCATTCTTTGGCCAATGATTCATCTCGCGCTGATAACATTGCATAAGTTCGCAGAGGGAGTTCTTGCGCCTGATTTAATGCCTGAAATGCGCTGATATGTTTAGTCTCTGCACCGGCTTGGTGAACAGCGACAAAGCCATCTTTTAGCATTTGTTGCATGCCTTTCTTCACCCAAGATTGAAACTCTGTATTGGATGCATCAGGTACCTTGTTTTGAATCAAAGTAGTTGCTCGGTTGAGTAATATTCCGGTTGGCTCGCCGGTTAAATCCTTAACTATTTCTCCGCCAATAGGCGGCTGTGTATTGTGATCTATCTGCGCAATACCAAGTGCAGCGGAATTAACCCAAACGGCAAATCCATGTAAGCTTTTAAGCAATACCGGGTTATTAGGAAAATGTTTATCAAGAAGCGCCTTGGTTGGATAAGCATTCGCCCACGCGCCTTCGTCCCACCCCTGACCTATCACCCACTCATTTGGTCCTAAATCAATTGCTTTTGTTGCTTTGAGCAATTGATCAATCGCTTCTTGTGGCGTTTTTACATCGATGAGGTTTATACGAGAAAGAATTTGTCCCAGCTCAGCAATGTGGACGTGCGAGTCGTGAAAACCGGGAAGCACTGTCGCCCCTTCAAGGTCGACAATTTGAGTTTGAGCCGTCGCCATTTGGCGGATAACTTGATTAGTCCCGACAGCGACAATTAATCCGTCATCTATCGCAATTGCTTGCGCATCAGGTTGCCATCCTGATTGATAAGGCGCGTCTGTTGCAGGATTACCGTCACCGTCAGGCGCTCGCCAGTTGAAGCTATAAACGCTTCCATTGGTAAGTATTAAATCAATCGGCTCGACCTGCTGAGAAGAATCGCTGGTGCTTTGTTCGACCTCTTGAGAACAAGCGACAATGAGCACTGATAAGAGAAAAGCAATTGCCTTTTTAACAGTCTCCCCCTTACCAGTCGCTCCATTAATAACTCTCCCACTAAAAGTAATAGGCCATTTCATCCAAGGTTCCTTTATCGTTTTTTGATTATTTTTATCAACAAAGTTGCGCGTTATTTTCAATCAAATTGCAATGTATTGTTTTTGTCCGTACTACAACTGTACTGAATACAATCAACTGCAATGCAATCATCCGAACTACACTCGTCCAAACTACAATCATTCGAACTAAAATCATCCGAACTACAATCATTCGCACAGCAATCATTCGCACAGCAATCAACCGCACCAAAACTGCACGCATTAAAACTAAATGCATTAATACAAGCTTGCAACAATGTCTGCCGAATTAACTAACTGCTTTATCCTAAGCGCTTACTTTTATCCTCGCAACAAAAGATTAATCGACTTTGACTGTCATCAACGCTGCATCTCGTTATTGTAATTTTCAATAATGTTGTTTAATCATTCAATACTGAAACAATTCCTTAAGATTTGAACTTGTGCGACGCTTGGGCAGTTGGCATTCTGAGGGCGGCACGTTCAGTTTGCTCCAACAATTGAGAAATAGAACGGTTAGCTATTCGTTACTTAAACGATTTGTTATCTACAGACTTTGTTAACAGAGCAATCTTCAAAATTCATTTAGCATAATTACGCAGAGAAAAAGGAGCGATACGTGGTTGATTTTAAGAAAATACTCAATGGCTTGTCTTCGAGCGACGTTTCTAAAGGGTTCTTAGGTGGCCTAGCTGGCGGCGCGGTCTCTGGCGCCTTAACCAGTAAAAAAGGTCGTAAAGGTGCCAAAAAGCTCATCAAGTACGGAGGGCTTGCCGCAGTCGGCGCATTAGCCTGGAATGCCTACAAACAATACAACCAAAATCAATCTAACCCGCAGTCTGGAATACCAACAGACTCAGTCAATAATAATCAAAACGGAAACCAGCAGAGCAACCAACTCGCGTATTGGACCGGCTTGAATGAACAACAATTTGAAAATCTCGACGAAACCAAACCGCAAGAACAATCGATATATATTCTTAAAACCATGGTTGCGGCGGCTATGTCAGATGGACACCTCGACCCATCTGAATATCAAAATATCGCAAATAAAGCAGACTCAATGGGATTGTCTAACGAAGATCGAGCTTTAGTGTTTAACGAAATTAGCGCTCCTATGTCTTTGAACCAAGTGATCGCAGAGTCCAATACTCCTGAGTTAGCGATGGAAGTATATACCGCGTCCGTTCTTGCAATCGATGAAGACCAAGCGCAAGGGAGAGAATATTTGCAAAAACTCGCCGCCGGTTTGCAATTACCGCCTCCATTAGTTCAAGCGGTGCACAATCAAATTAGCAATAGCTAGACGAAGTTATGTTGGTCAATAGTCGAGTCAGCTTAAACAATTAACAGAGAAACGTTTTGTCATGTTAAATATGGATTTCAATGAGAAATTAGTGATTAGAACCGAAGAGATGGACTGGGTTAGTAGTCCATCTGCCAATGTTCTGAGAAAGCCGTTGGAACGAGAAGCGAAGGAGTCTGGACATACAACCAGTATTGTAACTTACAAACCGGGCGCGAAATTTCCCGAGCACCCGCACCCTAAAGGCGAAGAAATCTTTGTTATCCAAGGCACTTTCTCGGATGAAACTGGTGATTACGGCCCAGGCACTTACCTTCGAAATCCCCCCGGCAGCAAACACGCTCCCTATAGCGACCAAGGTTGTGTTATTTTCGTCAAATTAAACCAGTTTGATTCTCAAGATTTAGACAGTGTCAGAATCAATACCAATACGCAAGCTTGGCACCCAGGTATTGGCGGCCTTGAGGTGATGCCATTACACGAATTCAAACATGAGCATGTAGCACTGGTAAAATGGCCGCCCGGTGAAAAATTTCAACCCCACCGGCATTTCGGTGGCGAAGAAATTCTTGTTCTCAGTGGTACTTTTAAAGATGAACATGGCGAATACCCATCCCATACGTGGATTCGCAGCCCGCACATGAGCGAGCATTTCCCTTATGTCGATGAAGAAACCATTATTTGGGTAAAAACGGGTCATTTACCAGTTGGCTATTGAGCCTAGCTGAGTTTATTGAGACAGTTTTCACCTAACATGGGATGAATAATGATATCCGTTAAAAATTCCAAAAGTTGAATTGCCCCAACACTCGTCTTCCAAGCCAACCGAGATTGAGAAACGACATTGAAAACCAAAGAATAATACCTTACCTAGCCAACCAGATCTAAAACCAGTAAGCGCTCGTAACTTTATAGTATCTTATACAACTTTATTAGCGCTCATGAATTATCTTATCAAATCGAAACTAACTTCCATTTGGGTGCTGTTTCTCTGCGGAGTCTTCATGTCTTCCAATTTAACTAGTAAAAACTGGCTCAACCATGATGCTGCAGAGTGGTGGATAGTTAACGATACCGTTATGGGTGGACGTTCAGCCAGTGAATTATTGGTGAGCAAACAAGACGCCTTTATGCGTTTTACTGGCAATTTGTCACTAGAGAACAACGGTGGCTTTGCGAGTACCCGCAGCCATACTCCAGCGGGATATTTTGGCGACGCTGAGAAAGTGTGTATCGAAGTACGTGGAGACGGGCGAGAATATCAGTTTCGTTTGAGAAGCGACCGCAATTTTGATGGCTATGCATACGTTCAGTCGTTTCAGACTCAGCAAAACCAATGGCAATCTTTCAGCTTTCAACTGGCTAATTTTGTACCGCAATTTAGAGGCCGACTGATTAAAGGCGCCCCAGTTCTTTCAGCTGATAATATTCGCCAAGTCGGCTTCTTACTGGGCGATAAAAATCCGGGTCGATTCCAGTTGGACTTTCGCTTTATCGGCGCGTGTTAACTCGTTATGGCCAATCGCAATCACCGTATCGATAACAAATAATCAAGTCCTCCCACTACCGCTGCTACTTGTGCATTTTTACAATCTTCATCATTCACTAGCGGACTATCGGGATAAACCTCGGTTGTTGTGCAATACTCGGCATCTGAAAAACCAGTACATAAAAAAATGGATTTTACGGGATAATTAATAACCCCTTCCTGAGTGATATCAACACCGATCAGCTGCCCGTTTTCATCCGCAGGAGCAATGTGAGTGACTTGTCGAACAGAGTCAATTATTGCCCCTTGGAAAGCCTCTTGTGGGTTTTCAGCATCGCCAACGGTGTAAAAACCATCGGGGATATTCCAGTTATCTTGGGTGACCCCATCGCGAGCAGCAAGCGCCGGGCGAAAAACAGTATTATCAGTATCCGTTGTCTCATGAAGATCAAAGTGTGCAAAAATCTTAGCGTTCGTTTTTGCAACTGCGCGCATTAATGAAGCCGCCTCTTCGGCGGGACTTTCGGGGTAAAATGAGCGGTTGGGATCAAGTGTCAACGGATTCCATCGATTGATCGTTTCGTATCCCCAGGGACTTACGCAAGGTGCAACAATAAAATTAAAAAAATTCGTGTAATCTTCTGCTTTGGTTGCTAAAAACTTTAACGCGCCTTGCACGCCACTAGTCTCATATCCATGAACACCACCTGTTATTAGAATGGTTGGGTTACTGTCTTCCCAATTGAAATTTTTCAAAATAAATAACGGGTATCTTTCAGCATCATAAGATAAAGCACCATAGTTAACGACTTCAAACTTAGCGCTTAATGCTTCGACTTGAAGCATCACTTCTTGGTGATACGACCTTTTAACTGATTGTTCAGAGAGCCATTGAGCCTTCTCTGTTTGTCCCCATTTTTTACCCGTTGAATGATTCGTGTCAGCCATTAAAAACTTGCCAAATATTTGATTTAAAATTCGAGTTTGCAACGTTAACATGTTTCGTCGAGAGAACAAACGTAAATAGTCAATAAATAGTTCTAGTCACATCGAATACAACAAGTCATCGCTAGTACAACGTTTCGATTTCAATCAGGTAATTTCGACGGAATTGTTTTCATTTGTTTATTCTAATGTGTTTGATTTGAGTTAGATAAGAATCGACCATTTGACTCAATATTTTCAATTTTCAAACTCGCTTCAGACTCAATTATGATTTACAAACATTCCACCAAGAATTATCTATACTTAGTAATAATCGATTGGGAAACACTCATTTAGGATCCGTCAATTTTGCAGAAGCCTTGCGTCCCAGCTGACTATTTTATAAACAATTTTACTTGAAGAAATCGCTTCAAAACGCTAATCTCATAACGAGATTACAATCAATGCAATCGAACATAATAGAATAAAATCAATTAGTTAGGTTTAGTTTAGTGCTAAGAAATGCTTTAATCGTATGCTTTTTTCTAGCCAGTCAGCCGCTTTTAGCTGACTCTCCTATCTATTTTCAGCATGTCAACTCCGAAAATGGACTTCGTTCCAACTACGTTAATCATATTATCCAACGCCGCGACGGCATGATCTGGATAGCCACTGCAGAGGGGCTAGTCAGATACGATGGCTATGAATTCACAAACTTTAACTCTGCTCCCAATACGCCCTCAACCCTCGCTGATGACTGGGTACTCACTTTATATGAAGATAGGCAAAATCGACTTTGGGTTGGGACATCGGATGGTCTCAGCAGGCTGAAACCCAACGAGCGTGAGTTTAAGCAATATCCCTATGACGAATCCAACCAATCATCAATTAGCGGTAACCAAGTCTATTTCATGACTGAAGATTCGAAAGAACGATTGTGGATGGGTACCAACAAGGGCTTGAGTCTTTACAATAGTCAATCAGACACCTTTCAACGCTTCAGACCTGCGCCGATTAGCGCCCAAAATAGTAAAAACAACACTGTTAGTTTTGTGATTGAACAACCCAATGACAATTACTGGATCGGTACTAGCCAAGGCATTTTAAATTTTGATTTCAAAACGCAGTCTTTCTCTAAACTCGAATTAGAAGCGCTCCCCGACCGTTTCGGTTACTCGGCTCATGTATTTGATAAGCATGGCACTTTATGGCTAACAACTTATGAAAATGGCGTACTGGCTTACGACCCAAAAACTAAAACGGCAAAACATTTTACTGCTGATTCTGATAATCAACAGGCACTGACAACTGACGCAACCTGGCACATTGCACTTGACCATGAGGGCAAGATTTGGGTTTCTACTTGGAGCAGTGGCATCAACATTATTGACCCGAACACTCATCAAGTTAAACACTTAAATCATCAACTTTCGGATGATAGAACCATTCCGCATGATCAGGTTACCAGCCTTTTGCTCGATAATTCTGGAACCATGTGGGTCACCACATTCGATGGTCTGGCTTATTTTAATCCGGAACAGACCATTGAAAACCTGAGGCCCATCCCAGGCGATAAGCACTCTTTAAGTGGTCGTCAAGTTTGGTCATTTGAGGAAACTCAAGATGCTTTGTGGATTGGCACAGGCGAAGGCCTTAATCGACTCGACAAAAGTAACCGAAAAATCACTTCTTACTACACGGGCAAATATGGTCAAGACCCCAAGCAACAAGCACCGATATGGACGATCTTAAAAACAAGCGACCAACACTTTTGGATTGGAACGGAATATGGATTGGCATGGTTTAATATCGCCGATAAAAAACTCACCTATGCGAGCGAAATTTTGGCGGACCAAAAGCAACCGGGAAATCACTTATTAAAGTCTCTTTCGGAGCCTATCTGGGGTCTCGCTAAAGCGCCCAATGATACTTTGTGGGTTACCAGTACTAATGGCAAATTACTGCGGGTTAATCAAGACCTCAGACTTCTTGAAGATCACACCGAATTAGTCAGGCAGGAAATTGGTAAAGGGTTCAATTTCGAATTTACCAGTATCTCCAGTGATCAAAACAATAATTTATGGTTGAGCACCTCTAATGGGCTTTATTTCTTAAACCGAGCGACTAAATCAATAAAGCGCGCGACATTTCAAAACTTAGGAAAAACCGTCGAGAAAATATGGATCTATGCAATTGTTCCTTATCAGGATAACCTCTTTTGGGTAGCAACTTATGGCCAAGGATTACTGTTACTCGAACTGTCACTCGATGGCGAGGCAACAACTCGTTACTCATTACTGGAAAGTCATAAAAACATCGGCGAAATTAATTTTCTTTCAGTTTACCCATACAATGAGGAAAATATCTGGTTTACCTCCGGAAACGGATTGTTCAAACTCGATATTCTAAAAGATCAGCTCACCGATTATGGTAAGCGATTCCTAAAAAATGATATTAACTTTCACGAGAATACCCAGTTTCTAGATACACAAGGCTTCTTAAACTTTGGTAGCAGTCGCGGTGTCATCAGATTTAAACCGGAATCAATAAAAAAATCGAACTTTGCACCGCCTTTAGTGATCACTGATATTGAAATTCCTTCTGCGCAAGAAAGTTCTGAAGCTTATCGATTCAGATCAATCGAAAGTGACAAACCGATCAATAGACTCACACAATGGCAATTTAAGTACACCGACAGTGTTATCAAAATCAAATTTTCTTCTCTCGACTATGTCCGACCTTGGAATCATCAATACGCCTACCGTCTAAACGGCTTGAGCGATCGTTGGATAAATCTCGGTAGCGATCGGGAAGTTACTTTCACAAACTTAAAAGCTGGCGAGTATCAACTCGAGCTTAGAGGAACCAATCGTGATATGACTTGGAGTGACAACACGACAAAATTACAATTTGTTATTGAGCCTAAGCCATGGTTAACCTGGTGGGCTTTTGCGATTTACTCCATGGTCGCTCTCGGCGTATTGGCGATTGTATTTGTCTTCATTCGTCGGGAACTGCTAGCCCAAAAAGCACTAGAGAAAAGCAGAAATAGACTAACTCAAGCTCTCTGGGGTAGTGGTGATGAGATGTGGGAATGGAATATCATTGAACAAAAGATATCGAGAAGAAATACCTTTGATCATTTAGAAAACCGCTCTGCGACCTTTAGTGGAAAACGAAATGACCTAGAGAAGTACATTCACCCCAATGACATTGATTCTTTTGTCACCGATATTCAAAAGATCCTTCATCAAAATACCGATCATATTGAATCAATTTATCGCCATAAAGACATCGAAGGAAACTGGGTTTGGCTGCTCGATAAAGCGCGAGTCACTGAAAAAGATGAATTTGGCAAGCCGCTGAAACTGAGCGGTACGACACGAAACATTACAAGTATCAAGCAAGCTGAAGAGAACAACCGGCTCATCGCATCGGCATTTCAAAGCTCTACCGATGGCGCAATTATATTTAATGAAGGTTTGAATATATGTGCAATAAATCGAGCGTTTACCAATATCACAGGTCTCGATAATCGCGTAATTGGTAAACCGCTTGATGTTAGCTTTTTTTCAGAGAGCGATAAAGGCGAAAACAGCCAAGCTTTTTTTAATAAAATGACAGCGATCGTTGCGCAACATAATCACTATCAGGGTGAAGCATGGATCCGGAGAACTCAAGGGGCCAATGTTCCTGTCGAACTCAGAGTTGCTGCCGTTGAAAACGAAGAATATAGCAACAAATATTTTATCGCCACAATGACCGATATTCGTTATCGAAAGCAAGCTGAATCAGAATTGAGACGGTTGGCTAATTACGACAACCTCACCTCGCTTCCTAACCGAACCTTACTCTATCAACAAATAGAACGAGGCCTAAAAACTGCAGAACAGCAGAATTTAAGCGTCGCAATTTTATTTATCGATCTCGACAACTTTAAAAATGTGAATGATTCATTAGGTCATAATTTTGGCGACGAGTTGTTGGTCGCAGTCTCACAGCGCCTTAAAAATTGCGTTAGACAGAGCGATTCTGTTGCTCGCCTTGGCGGCGATGAATTTACTGTCGCATTATTTAATGTCGATACTATCGACCAAGTTATTAACGTCGCAGAAAAAATATTGAATGATATTGCTACGCCTTACAAACTCAGCGAAAACGAAGTCGCAATCAGTCCAAGTATCGGGATTGCGATGTCTCCACAAGATGGCAATGATGTGGATACTTTACTCCGACAAGCTGACACCGCGATGTATCACGCTAAACATAAAGGGAAAAATAATTTCAAGTTTTTCACTCAAGAAATGAATGAAAGAGTGACTAAAAGAATTCGCCTCGAAAACCAACTCAGAAACGCGCTAGATAGTCATCAGTTAATCGTTCACTACCAACCAAAGTTTGATATTAAGGCCAATAAAATCTCTGGGTTTGAAGCATTGTTAAGGTGGCATCACCCCCAACACGGATGGATACCGCCGCTCGAGTTTATTCCCGTCGCAGAAGAAACGGGATTAATTATCCCCATCGGCGAAATGGTGCTCAACGTCGTTTGTCAACAAATCAAGCAATGGCAAGACGAATTGGGCATCACCACAAACATCGCTATCAATTTATCAGCGCTCCAGTTTAGAGACAATCATTTACCGCTAAAGGTGAAACGCATCTTAGACCGATATCAAATAGATCCTCGTTGCATAGAGCTTGAAATAACCGAAGGGACGCTAATGGATAATATGAGTTTTACAACCGATATGCTCGGCCGACTTAGAGAGATCGGCGTAAGACTATCACTCGATGATTTTGGTACCGGTTACTCCTCACTTAGTTATCTGAAACAGTTCCCAATCAATAGTTTAAAGATAGATCGATCTTTCGTCACCGACATTGCCGAGGACACGCGTGACGCAAAAATGGTTGAGTCAATCATAAATTTGGCGCATAACTTGGACGTTAGTGTTATTGGAGAAGGCGTAGAAACCCAAAAACAACTCAAATTACTCACTGATTATCGCTGCGAAGAAGTACAAGGGTTCCTTCTGAGCAAACCGTTACCCGGCAATAAAGTTGTCCAACTACTCAAAAATAAAACCACTATCACCCAATTACTAGAAGAAAAACAATCTCATTTAAAGCTCGCACAGTAGACTTATTGCTAATTTTGACTAGCAGAATTAACGTTCAAATGATACTTTTGAGTTATTCGTTCGAGAGAGTAATAACAGCGCCCCCCGATGACTAGCGTGCTCAAAAAATTAAACCAATGTATGCTTAATGTTAAGCACATGCGGCGCTGTATAACTGTGATGCTTGGATTAGTCGGGTTAATTGTCTCGCCCAACAATTATGCAAAAGAAGCAGCACAAAAGCTGCGAATTGTGAGCGAAGTATGGGAGCCCTATCAGTTCTTAGATCAATCAAACAAACCACAAGGATTTGTCATTGATTTACTCGACAAGTTATTTGCGGAAGCGGGCCTTCCCTCACAAGAAATCGAATTTTATCCCTGGGTAAGAGCTTATAACATAGCATTAAAAGAAAAAAATACGCTGATTCTCTCGTTATCTCGAACCCCCCAAAGAGAAAATCACTTTTTCTGGATTGGAAAGGTTAATAGCGAATATTTCACCTTTTTCGCATTGAAATCGAACCAAACCATTCAACCGGTAGAGTCATTTGACCAGCTCTACCAATACCGAATTGTGGTGACTAAAAACTCGGCGATGGAACAATACATTAACAAGCACCCTTTTCCTAACGTTGAGCGAACCTTCGCCCTTGATGAAGGCTACAAACTGATTGCGCGAAATCGGGCCGATCTTATGCTTAAAGCGCCATCGGCACGCGAACCAAAAATCAAGTTTGGCGGTTACTCAGAAAAAGACTTAAAGCCCATCTATACACCGGATAACTCACGAAACGATTTTTACATTGCATTGAGTAAAGGTAGCGATCCTAGATTGATTTTAAAAATTGAAAAGGCATTTCATACACTCGCTAAAGCGGGCAAAATTGAAGCCCTAAAAGAAAAATGGCATTTATAGTAGATTGTCCTACAACGAACCAAACAGAACTAAATTGACGAGTCAACAGACACTTTTTGCAACCGGCGCTTAGCCGATGCTAATAAAATTCTTGAATACCATTTGTGGAAACCGAGTAAAAATTTTACGCCTAAACTCAATGTATATTCACCATTGGCCAGTTTTCTATCTGGTACTACCGCCGAACCAAAATAAAGCCGTGTACTGCGTTTTCCATCATATTCGATGCCCTCTACTTTCAACCAAGAACGCGTTTTCTGTTGAAAGTCACATAATAATATTTGATCAGTGGTTCGACCTTCTACATGCCATGCCGCAAACTGATCGATTTCCTTTTTCGCTAAAAGCTTTGCCTGCTTATCGGATGAGGGCTTTGCTAAGAAAAGCTTGAGAATAGCGCGTTCAATCTTAAAAATAAAAGTCGTATAAAAGGCAAGGATATAATCTTCAGCCGAAACCTCAGCATCCAATACAGTGGTGAAGCAATCGGTATAGCAACCGCGAGCGTGATAAGCAGTTAGCAAGCTATCTTTTGGGGGTTGGCATTGAGTAATCTTTATCACAGCTTCCCTTCTGTTCGTTAACTATTCATTAATGGATTGTGATTATTGATTCACGGTTATTTCCGTAGACCAATTCTTATTTCAAACAGGTCACATTTATCTATTTCCTTGAACAAATGAATTGTCGGCAAATCAAGCCAAGCTTTGACCGTAATCGATAATATCCTATTTTGCGATAGTTTGAAAAGGGTGAATTAAACCACGTTATAATACAAAAGCGCATACTCACCTGGTTTAATTCATCATTTTTGATGGCTTTGGAAGATATCGAGTAATTCTTGGGCAAAAGTTTTCAATTAAACTTGTTTCAATTGGTTGCTTTTAGCCAGAGATCGCATAAGTACCAATGTCATACCGATGAGCAAAGCGTTGGTTGTGACGGGGTTAAAAGCTTCGATAAGGAGACTAGGCTGAAGAATAACGACCGCAGCGAATAGTCCAACTAGCGCTAGAATATTCAACCAAAGGACTTGCAGGTATTGATAAAGTTTAAAAAATACCAGCGCCCAGAGACACTCTAATATCCCTGAAATTTTTATAAAAAGAACGGTTGTTGCGTCATCGAAACCTAAACTTCCGGAAATCAACCATTCGAGGGGGGCAATGTGCACTAATTTCGGAAAGATTCCCTGATACAACCATGTACAAGTTATCAGGTATCTCATTATTTGAACTTCAGACATTAGCTCTACCAATACTCCTTCCAATAGCCTTGTCGACGATCGTTGTAAAAAAACTTGTTGATGATTTTTTAGGCTTTTTTAACGCCCTTGATGGTATGCTTTTTACTGGGTCACTAACAAGCTTGGGACCACTCAAACTCCATAGTTCTGGCGGTCTGAATTGCGAGTGACTTATCCACTAATTTAGCGACCAGATATAGACTCATGTCAATACCCGCAGAGATTCCCGCAGAAGTAACAATACTCCCTTCATCAACCCAACGCTGCGATTCAATGACATTAAGGTTTGGAAAAGCGCTTTTCAACTCCTCGATATCATCCCAGTGAGTTGTTACTCGCTGATTAGTCAGCACATTCGCCGCTGCCAATATAAAAGCACCTGTACATACGGATGCGGTAATTTTTGCCGACGCTGCACGACTAGCAACCCACTCTAGTACACTCCGTTTTTCGAGTTGTTGGGAATGAACGCCACCCACAACTATCAAAACATCAATTGGTGGATGTGAGTTAAAATCATAGTGGGGATTTAAACTAAAACCCGCTCTGGCGTTTAGCGGTGATTTGGTTTCTGCAACCAAAAACACATTAAAAAAGTTCTCAGGTACAGAAAAACGGCTCGCGGTAGCAAAAACTTCGAATGGACCCGCAAAATCCAAAACTTCGGCATTTTCATAGATATAAATTCCAACGTTCAACGATTTATCCTTTGTTCTTTATTCTTTGTTCTGAATCCTTTGTTCTGAATCCTTTGTTCTGAATCCTTTGTTCTGATTTTTATTATGCACCTAACAGCGGTAAGTGTTTTAAACGATGGTAATCAAATGCGAGTGAAATACAATGCTTAAGTTCTTTTTTTGGGATCACTGCATCAACCGTAAATATCATCGCGCGATTACCTTCTAATTTTAGGTTTTCGCCATAAAGTTCTTTAAAAGTATCGACTAATTTAGTCTGACAATGAAAATACATCGCATATTCGTTCGCTCGCTTCGACTTCCAGTCGATTCTAATTGGACTGCCATATTGAGTAACAAAACTCGGCTCACCCCATTTAAGCGACTCTTCAAACGCTTCAAATTTGTCGCAATCAACTGCCGTTTCGATGATAAGTTCACGTAGCGCATACATCTGCGATTTGACAAAATCAGGATAGCTTTCGAACTTTTCTGCTAATTTCTTATCAATAATGGGTTTCATCAATATTTAATGGTTAACACATCTTCCTTAAAACATGGGATTTTGGTTGACTAGAATGCTTCAGTCTTAATCTTCTAAGCGTATTGTAACTCAGGACATCTTGTCACTTAATAAATATTAGCCCAGGCGACTTAAGCGACTGTTATTCTCCGTATTGAGCCCCACTTTTTTACCTCGCATTAAACAACTTCACCGACAGGCTACGATAGCACCGATTTTTTGCCTCTATTGATGTTTCAATTGATACGCTATTGCTCGACAAAGGGCGAATTGATGGACCCCATCTCGCCAAATTCCGTCTAAATTTTGATCAATTTCGATATATCGAAAGGAGATTTCAACACCCAAATGGTTTTTTATTTTGCTATGCTTATCATTCAACCAACGACCTTTGAAAGCGAGATTACTATGACCATCAACTACTCTCAGCCAGCCCACCTGGATAAACCGGCACTCGCCGCCTTGCAAGCACTAGAGAAGGAGCTTGGTACTACTTTGGTCGCTTACGAGGAACCAGAAATTGCCGAGCTTACCGACGAGCAGCTCAAAAAAATACAATCCTTAGAAGAATGCCTGGGCTCTACCGTCATTGCTTACAAACAATAGTCGCTCGTCTATAACCAGACCTATAGAATAAACAAACCTGTAGACCTTCGCCGACCGTAAGCGCAATCCGAAAAACCAGTTGACTGTTGTATCCTGTGACAGCGTCTGGAAATGCGCGTCTAAAAAACGTTTAATCATCAATCTATACCTAACCTGTTGATTTAGTTCTCTTTTTACCTTTCTACTCAAAATCATATCACGATTTATCGCGCGTTAATCGA
The DNA here is from genome assembly GCF_007004765.1 of Aliikangiella marina. GTDB lineage: Bacteria > Pseudomonadota > Gammaproteobacteria > Enterobacterales > Kangiellaceae > Aliikangiella > Aliikangiella marina. The sequence continues at coordinate 429,552 of NZ_VIKR01000001.1, read as the reverse complement.
CCATCCTAACCAATTAAAGCCCAATATTTTTACACCTACTACCTTGTGTTGCAAGGTAGCTTGTTATATATTCCCGAATAACATACAACGCCAATTTTCAAACAAGGACTTTAAATCATGAAAAAAGAGTTAATGACGTTCTCTAAACACTTTGTCATCAGCTGCCTGTTGTTGTTAACTTCAGCTATCATTTTCGGTATCAGCATAGGCGCGTCTGCACACTTCGGTGATAATCCACTAGCGGTAAAATTAGCGGGGGAAGGTCCTCATGTATTCATCCAAGATCAAACCTTAAAAATTAATTACATCAGAGGCGATCGAGATGAAGGCTTCTACGTCGACTCAGAAACTTTTTCTATCGAATCTAAACCAAACGCTAAAACTCATTTTGCGTTGGAAAATAATGCATTCGAATTTCAATTGGACGCTAATTTTAAAATCCCTGCGGCTGTTTATAACGATAACGCTCCAATTCTTGCAATCTCTGATATTGAAAGTGGATTTAAAACATTCAGAGATTTTTTAATTGCTAATAAAGTCATCAATGATCAGCTAGAATGGACCTTTGGGAAAGGTCACCTGGTACTTGTTGGAGATTTTGTTGATCGCGGCTTTTCCACCACGCAAGTATTGTGGTTTATCTATAAACTCGAACAACAAGCTAAACAACATGGCGGTCTTGTTCACTTTATTTTAGGCAACCACGAAATCAAAAACCTCCAAGGCAACTTCAAAAAAGCAAAAGAAAAATATTTTCATGTCGCTGGAATTTTAGATAAACAACAACATGAACTCTATGGAGAAAACTCATTCATTGGTCGCTGGATGAGCCATAAAAATACCGTAGAACTGATTAATGGCTATCTATTTGTCCATGGTGGCATTCACCCCAAAACACCTCAATTTACGACTTCTATCGAAGAAATTAATCAGATTGTCAGAAACAACTATCGAAAGCTCTACTTTCCTCAAGGAGAAAAAAATAAGACACAATTTCTGACATCAACAACCACAGGTCCCTCTTGGTATCGTGGCTACTTCAAATCAGATATTGATGCCCAGGATGTCAGAAAAACCTTGGAAGCTTTCAACGCGAAAGCCGTTATTGTCGGTCACACAATTCAATCAAAAGTTAACAAACAGTTTGATGGTCAGGTTATCGCGATTGATGTTGCCCACCCAAAAGACTATCGAAATAGTTTTCCATTTCGAAGCTCTGAGGGACTATTGATAAAACATGAAAAAATTTATCGTGTTTTAGCAAACGGCGAGCAGATATTACTCTAGACTTTCTTACTCGCCATCTTTTGCGCCGCCTAAATTAAGCAGGTTTGCTCCTTGTGTTAACGCTGTAAAAACGGTCAACAAAGAACCAACTAGATAGGCGATCTGTTGATAGGTATCTTGAGAAGTATAAGCTAACCATGCCAAGATTAGTAAAATTAGTACCCCGACATAGATTCGAATTTGTTGCCAGCTACTCTTCTCTGCTTCATCTTCCCATTCGTCAAAAGTGTCTTGTAACTCAGCATTTAAAATAAAGCTTTGGAAACTTTTATTGGCAACCTGTAAAAATGGGTCGGCGTGTAAGTACCCTCTGCGTAAAAGATGTTCGATAACGTCGTTATTTTTAGGTGATGGATATCGTCCCGTCGCAACTTGATATAACACGAGTCTTTCATCGCGTGTACAAGACTCCCATTTGAATCGATAATAAGGACCAGCATATATGGAGCAGACTTCAGCTGCTTTCGCTAGCGTTTTAGTTTTTTCATTGGTACTCAGAGAAACGTTCCATATCCACCTCAAATCGGGATAAAAGCCATTAAACTCAGCTTCTAGGTTTTTCGGAATTCGAGGATCCTTTTGAGTTGGATTAGGGTTAGCGAACAGTTCGTTCAGTTTATCCCTACGACCATTATGATAATCTTTATAGAACTTACTAAACAGATTCGCCCAACGTAATACTTCCGCTTGTGATATATCAGATGCTTCATTAGCTTTTGGGTAAGCTCTTGATTTCATCAGTCGATATAGCGGTGAAATATCGGCTGTCATCCAAATGATGGACTCACTTCGACACAACTGACTTTCCAACTCGATGAGTAGTTGTTTACGCTGCGCATAATCCATCGCAACCAAATCAACATTTAAATAAACCCTTATCGCTTTTCCATTCGATTCCTTAACGGCATGACAGACTCCATTTAAATTCGCTGCGGTTATCTCAGAAGAATCATGTTTTTCACCGTTATCGTTTAGCAATTTCATCAGTTCTTCAACAAAGCCCACTTCAGGACTGATAAACAACCGGTGTTTAGGATAAGAAAATTGATGTGACTTTTTGCTCGAGTAATAAGCTTGAGATAACCAGTCTTTCGTCCATACTCCCGAGATTAATCGACGAGTGTAAATATAAATCATCACAATCAGACCAACCATGAACAAGTACATTAAGCTTTCTGACATCTTTAACCGGGTGACTCGATGACCCGCATCATGATGATCAGTCTCTGCTATTTCAGGGCTTAAAACATCACCTAATAGCTGGTTATTAATCCGAATTATCAACTTATTTAAGCTATCAATGGATTGTTCTCCATGAGCCGGGTTGTATTGCGCACAATGTTGGCCATCAATATGATACGCCAGCATCGCGAGCTGACCTAATGGCGGTATCGAACGCCATTGCTGATGTGTCTCATCATCTTTCTCTACATGCGCTAAACATGTTGCTGTATTGTTGAGCAAAAATTGATTGGTTTTATCCGAAGGATTGAACTCTGTAGAAAAAACTGAAAATGAATCATCACTGGATGAAACAACATTTGTGCTAGTTTCTTGCGCCGGCTTAACGCGAGAGTAAGCCAAAATTTTTGAAGCATCATAAGTAACTTCGACTTGCGGTTGATTTAAATTTTGGCCCGGTGACTGGTTAGATTTATTAACTTGGTATTCAGCAAACATTCCCAAGCGTTGCTGTTCAGCATTGAGCCATCTTGTTTGCTTATCTTGATCATTTTCGTACCAAAAAACATTCCGATAGTTTTCCAGGTAGGCTTTTCTCTCATTGAGTTTTTGCTGAATTTGGAAGTAATTATATGCCTGCAACTGATGTGTCGAGATATTGTACCACCGAATAAACATGGTTAAAGATGGCAAAGCCAGCAGCGTGACTAAAAATAGGGTTAAATATTCAGGGCGAGTTCGCAACCAATTTCCGGCTTTAACTTTTTTGTCTTCATTCGTAATCAGACAGCGCGTACTCAATAAAAAATTGAGTACTAGGTAAGCTAATACAAAGATTAATCCGCTCCCCGTAGCTAGCAAATTATAAACAAGTGCAAAAATAATCGCGGTAATGACGACAATGAGTGCATATCGTTGAGTCGTCATTTCAAACCGGATAGCTTTTATCTTTTTAACTTTAGTTTTTTCTAAGTAAGCTTGTACATTATTAAAAATCAGATTAAGCCCGTAAGTAATCGCACATGCTAAAACAGCTAAAATCACCAATACGATCATAACGCTAATTGCAACTTCGTTGACAACGCCATGAGCAACCGAAGAGTCATAAAGTAAAATGAGCGACCAGTTTGTATTTGGAATTGGTCTCGAATAGGCGACAACTTTTTTACTTCGATAAACGATCATTTCTAAGGATTCGCTATTCAGTCTTATTGCATGAGCAAGATCGGTGTCGTCCATTTCGTCATAAAAATTCTCTACCAGCACTTTTTCTTTTTCCGAATGAAAAAGTACTTGACCGGAGCTTTTTTCGACAACAGCATAACGCATGGCAGGTGGTAAAATTGGACTTTCTAATGTCAGCGCCATTATTTCACCAGAGACGATTCCATTAAAGCCACCGGTGTTTTCTTGAGTATTTTTTACTGTCCGCGGGATTGAAAGTTGGGTAATTTTTCGACCATCGATATAGTTGTAAATACGCTCGACAAAATAATCCTGATGAACCTGTGATTTGCTCATCTCTTGGCTAGTGTTCTCTTGCTGAGGCTTTTTGTCATTAGCCGAGAATTTCCATGCCAATTGATTTCGATGTGTTTTAAAGTAGTTTCTCTGAGATAGATTAACTTTCTTGTTTCTCACAGGTACATAGTCACGCGCCATCCAATCAGGTTTTTCCTTAATGCCATTTTCATCGGTATAAAAAACCAAGCCAAGCATCGGCAAACCGCCTTTCTGTCTGTAGACGTAACTATCAACCCCTTCTGTTCTCGACGCGAAGTTACCATCATTACCATTGATTTGTTCATACTCTTTATAAAAGAGAAGATTGCTCGGTTTGAAATATTCGGGACAGTTTGCTTCTTGTGGTATATCGTTTTGAACTGGCTTAAACACGCAATGCTCGACTGATTTCATAAACTTGATTGCCGCATTACGTTCTTTTTGCCAATCATCTAGAAGCTTATCCGCGGTTTTGTCTAATAACTCTGCACTGTATAAGTTATGCTTGAGCATGGTGAAATAACCGCTAAAACTTGAGAAGGTTACAATGACGGACAATGAAACGGCGACTTTAAATAGTCCAACTGAAAAAGCAGAGTAGGAATTATGTTTGCGAGTCAGTATGACATGTAAAACCGGCATAGTTAGCAAAAGTAACAAAGCAAGAAACAACACCGTGAAGTGGAATAGTGGTGAAAGCCGTTCTGTCATCAAGTTAATTTGGTTGGGTTTCTTTAACCCTACGAGTAATAATTTGTTCTTTTTATACACGCTTTTCGAGTCTCGAAGACTAATTGAAGTCGGCTTTACCATTGCATGATACTCAGCCCCTTCCACTATTAACGACGCTTGATAAGACCAGGCGGGGTCAATGGCTCTACCCTGATTAGCAGAATGGCCGATTTCATTTAACTCAACCTTGCCGAGAATGTGCTTTTCACTCTCAGGAGTCTTGGCTTTGTTGTTTTCAATTGCCTCGTTAAGCAGCGGTTTTAAATTAAGGATTCGATAGTCAGAAGTATTCGTCGCAGAATTTTTATTCGCGCCAAGAAAGCTGGCAAACACTTCGCCAGAGTTATCGATTAAAAAGATATCTTCCATGTAAGTTAAAGTTCTTCGGTAGCGCTTTAAAATACTATCAACACCAACAGCAAGCCAGACAACATTGGATTCTTCCGGCTTATCTGTTCGATTACTGCGAGACAATGCTCTCCGTGAGCTAGTTCTAGTCTGCGAGCGACTATCAACGAGCGAAGCAGTTGTTGAATAATCTTTGAGTGACTTTTTAATAATTATAATATTTTTACCTTCTAGCACTGCACTACAACTCGCTATATCGGAGCTAAACTTGGTGTAAAACTCGCCGCGGTTAATGACGCTCACTTTGTCAAAGCTAATACTGCTATGATCGGCGGAAATAAAAACGCACATGTTGGAAGATTTTAATATTTTTTGAAAAGGCGCCACTCTCTGTTTCAAAGAACCTTCCAAATCGACTAGGTGGGTCGAGACTAATTCTAAAGTATCGTAAAAAACATCGATAATTTCGGTTATTGTGTTGGCGACCGATTTGACTTCTTGAGTTGTCCTCGGTGCTTTGATGTTCATGGTATCAACAAAATCTTCAAAAAGACTGTCAAGATTATCTCGGTATTCTTCACAATCATACACAAGCTTGTCGGAATAGGTGCGATGCTTTTTGTAGGCGTTTTTACTTGACTTTGTTTTGCTTGCTTCGGTCTGAGCCCCAGAATTGCTCAATGCGCTATTAACACTTTCACAGGCTTCGTAGATGACAACCCCGTTTGCCAAAATGTCAGCAAAGCTCGCAGCGGCTTTAACCGCGGAGCTGGCACGACTCATTTTTTTTAGCTCTGTACAAGTTGTATCTTCGATAGCATTTTCCAAGCAAAGACTACCCAATCGCGCCGGAGATTCGATATCAAAATTAAAATCACTTGCGATATCTTTGATTCCTTCACTTTTCTCGTCGTTCAAATCATTTAAATCTTCAATAACAGACTGCTTATCACTATCGAATGATGTTTTAAGCTCCTTAAATGTCAGTAAAACTTCTTCCTTGGTGTCATTGTTCCATCGGCAATTTGTTCCTGAGACCGTTGTTTCGATTTTGAGTTGAGACTTGAAACCACTATCTTCAAGTATTAGGGCGGAACAAGGGTGTAAGTTAGTGAGTAACTTGTTTCTGCGATCTTTTTGTTGTTTATAAAGCTTTCCAGGTAGTACCGATTCTAGTGGAAGCACTCTCTCTAACCCTTCAAGAGCGGATAGCTCTTTTGAGATATGCAGCTCTAGCTCGCGGAGTGTTCGGTAAATTTTATCTTGCTCATATTCTTGATGGTTTTGTATTTGTACAAACCAATACAAAGCAATAGGCAATACGATGAGAAAAGTCGATAGAATGATCGGCTTTAAAGTTGTCGATTTTGATCGGAAGCGACTGCCCTTTCCTTTTGCAGTTCCTCCGTTTCCCTTATTATTAGAATCGTTTTTGTCCATGATGGCTTCTCTGCCAATAAGACAGTCCCTGCCTACTGCCTCAAACTGTTTAACTGCCCCAGCGCAGAACTGAGTTGTTCAAACACCTCTTAATTAGTAAGGCAAAAACGCAACAAAATCAACATTTAACAGTTAATGGGGAGAATATATTTGGATTAAGCCAACAAAATATCTTTTAGAGAGATATTTATTCGTCACTTTTCAAGCAAATGCAACTCGCAAAAATATTTCTAGTCGATCAAGAATGATATTTAAAAGGCGACGCTAACTCGATTAAATGCTTTTCAATTTGAAACACATGCTCGTCAATTTCGTTCGCAGCTCGCAAAGCTGCTGCTAGTTTGAAAACATAGTCTCTGTTTTCACCACTCGGTCCACGACTCTTAAATATGTGCGCTGCAATTTCTTTTTCTGACGCGGGTCCCAAATAGGCCTCATTTTCTTGCGGTGCAATATATACTAGGCCCAGTTTCGTTTCACCATTCGCCAAGTGCATATCAATCTCAAATCTAAGATAACCGTTTTTTTCCCGGTGATCTAAATGCTCAAACTCTTCAACTGTCACTTGATAAGCCATTCCGTAGCAACAAGTATTTTCTTCTTCGACTAGTGTTAATACTCTACCGGGGTTATCCGGTGTTCCGCGATGATCATGACTACCTTGCCAAAAGCGTCTTTGCCAATTATCGATAAAGGCCGGGGATTTTTTTAAGTACGGAAAATCGACTTTATAGATTAATGAACCATAACCAAAAATCCATATTTCATCCCAGCGTGATAAATCTTGGCGTTTTTTATTGAGAGACTGCGTATCATGAACCATAAGCTGTTTAAATTGAGAGTTTCGAGCTGCAATTGTTTGTTTTTCTCAATTTATCACTCGGTTACAAAATTGCTAAATAGTTTAAGTCAATTGAACGGTTTTATTTCGCGGCGAAGGGGAAAATTTCGCTTTTTTTCGATGTATTTATTCACATACTTTTGCTGAACTTTTGTTTTATATTAACTGCCATTAGAGGCGGAGATGAACCTGTTTTTTTACTGGTTGATACAATTTACCAAGCAAAAACTATTCAGTTGATTACCGCTGACAGTTGCCCCTTTATAGGCGTGTCCCATAAGAACCACGCCTGTATTTTTTTACTTTAAAGCATGATTAATGATTAATTTTTAAAGTCTACAGTCAAACTGGTTATCCTTCCGTCGCTTCAACCTCTGTAGCGGCTTCATTTGACTTGCTTTCTTTTGACCAAAGTACTTTGGTTAAATAAACACTCATCGCAAAAATGATACTTGCAACCACTAACATCCCAAATTCTTGATGCATAATGTGCGTACTAATAGCGCCGACCATCAGTGCGGCCAAGGCTGGCGCCGCAAATTGTCTAAGAATATTAGTGGCTAAAGCTATTCCGCCAATCACTTCAGCAACCCCAGTCAAATACATAAACCAAAGCGGATACCCCCACCGCTCAAATGCCACTATTTCAAATTCGAGCCCGGCGACTTTAGCACCACCCGATAAGATAAAAATCAACGCTAACACATAAGTCACTATTTTCTCTGCCATAACCATTCCTCAACTAAGCCAATGTCAAAACTTACCATAAAGACAGAATTAACCGCCCAAAAGTTACAGACCTCGCTATAGATTTTTACAATATCCAGTTAGATAGTTGCTGGTACAAACAATAGAGTTCATTGCCGGTATTTATGACGAAGCATTCCTCACAAAAGCGCTCAACACTTATACATCGAGCAGTAAGCCCATTGCTAGATAGAGCTCATTGCTAGATGGGATTCACGGTTTAACGCGTAATTTAGTGATTGCACCGCACCAATTAGTCATTAAGTCGTGCCAACATTCGCGCATCAGAAAACCCGATGTTCTCCCCTTTGAGCAGTCGACCAAAATCCGTGCATACCTAATTTGGATATGCGATCTAGTAAAATGTTATGCGCATCACAATTTAGCGATTCTATGATTTTATTGCTTGCCCAATGACGTAATTTTGGAGGACTAATTCCTCTACGAAATTGATCCCGCTCGACCCAAGATTAGTTTTTACATCGGTAGTAGGAATGTTGATTAACGCGCACTTTCTTAACATTTCTGGAGTATACAATGAAGCTCAAATCGTCGGACAACCCGTTCTTCACCTCAACAAGTGACAACAATGACAGCGAACCCCAAGCAGAAACCGTAACAAGTGCTCAACCAGCATCTATTCAAGAGGCCAAGCCTTCCTCTTCCAGTCAATCTGTTATCGGCGGTAATATTAAGTTTCGCGGTGAACTTATTGGCACCGAAGATATCCACATAGAAGGAACCGTGGAAGGAACCATTATCATGGAGGGTCATAATCTCACGATTGGTTCTCAAGGCACTATCGACGCAAACGTTCATGCTAACAATATCACTATTAACGGGAATTTAAATGGCGACGTGCTGGCGGACGAGCTTATTTCGATAAAAAAATCCGCCAAAGTAAAAGGTAATCTTATCGCACCCAGAATTCAATTAGATGATGGCGGTAAGTTTCGCGGCTCAATGGATATGATCGACAATGAGCAGGAAAAGAAAGATTGCCACAACAAGTTTAAAGAGAAGCTTGTTCATCCTCACTTACCGGAGAAGTCGGCCAGCAACAAGCCAGAACCAGCCGCTTCGACGATGAGTAATCAAAACGCCAAAAAAGATAAAAAACAAGACTAGTTTCTCGCAATTTAACGAATCACCATCGAGCGAATAACACCTGAGACAAACCAAAAGCTCGATGGTTGTGAGTCACCAAAACGATGAATCAGGGTTTGAATTCGACGAGTACTAACTTGCTTCAGCAGATCATATCACCCAACAGTGTGATATTAGATCTGGGCGCATTTGCATCTGGGACAACTCGTGCGTTTATAAAAAAACGCTGCCGATGCTATGTTGAAGATCTTCCCTTGTTTCTCAGTGAAATAAAGATCGATGATGACTTCTGTTTTAAGGAGGCGTTGAGACAACACCTTGTCATATTAAATGACCATGTCGAAGTTGATATTCTACTTACCTGGGATTTATTTCATTATTTATCGATTGAAGAAATATCAATTCTGTTTGAACTGATTGCCGATAAGCTCAAACCCGGTACAGTCATTCATGCCACACGGCACACGAGTGGCATAATACCCGAACAACCACTGTTATTTATTTTAAAGGATGATTTTAGTTATCAGGTTATACAATCAAAGTCAGAATCAAACATTAGTAATTACTCGCACGCTACGATCGAATTATTGCAGCAGTTTAAAGAATTTAACCTCAAAGAAACCTTAAAACATAACCAGTCTGAGGGTAAAGGGTTAGTCGAGTATACTTTCGTTCATCAATCAGAAAGTAATGGCTCAGTTCATTTTGAATCGAGTATTGCTCATGGGCAAACCGGTATCGCTCGTTCAGAGTCCAATGAAAGCTATCAGTCGATTAGTCTTCCTAACCTCACCAAACAACTCGCGGTGTTTAGTAAAAGCAAAACGCATAGTATTATTGATTGTGGAAGCTCGAGAATTGCTAATATAAAAGTCTTGGAATCCTTGGCCAACCTTGGCATCGAAGAGGACTTATTTGCTGCAATGACTTGGGAAAAAAGTGTTGCGGTTGGCCAACCCTTACACCTAGGGAACCAGGTTTTCAACTATCGCGACTCGGTTAAATTCGATTTAGTATTATTTTGGGATCTGCTCTGCTTTATCAGTGAAACTGAAACCGAACGGCTGTTTGAGAAACTCACTAGCCATATGGACAATGGAGCTCTCTTACATATGGTCCTGCCGTATACCGATACTATTGGGATTCAGCCATGTCTGTTTAAAATTGAAAAAAGTTGCTTGGTTAAATTTAGCAGTGAGTTTTCTGGTGAAGTCGCGAACCAACCACTAACGACTTCACAAATCTCTAAGATGTTTCCTGGTTTTAGAGTTCAATCCTATTACTTTGGCACCACTGAGTCAGGTGAAGCCTACCAAGAGTTTTTATTCCAGTATCGTAAACTCTAAAAGCCTATTTCACTCGCATTATTAATGTCAGACAGTCTTCTCATAATAAACAACTTCGCTATCGCCTAACGGATCCTTATGAAGATATTTCTTCACAAACTTCATTCCCAGCTTTCGCATGATATTAATTGAAGCGAGGTTCTCTTCTACCGCAATTGCGGAAATTCGGGTGACTTCTTCATATTTGCTCACCACTTCAATCACAGCTTCGGCCGCTTCAGTCGCATACCCCTTTCCCCACGACGACTGGAAAAATCGCCAGCCAACCTCTAAGTTATCAAACTCTGGGTTATCGCTAAAAAACAAATTGGGTCTCACTAGAATCCAGCCAATCGCTTTACCGGTCACTTTCTCAATCACTTGCCACAGCCCCCAGCCTTTTTCTTGATTAGCAAACTTAGCGATTCGTGGTAGAAACACTTCATTGATCCGTTCACGAGAGTGTTTAATACCGCCATTTATAAACTTCATAACCATGGGATCCTGGTCCAAATCAAACAAAAACTCAGCATCTCGTTCTGTCACAAACTTAAATTTAAGTCTTGAGGTTTCTGGAATGTTTACTGTCATCACAAATTCATCCAATCGTTAAGCGCAATAAGGTAAAAGTGGATCCTAACTCAACTGGGTTAAAAAATCGTAAAAATACACCTTTATAGAGAAATAACATTCAATTTTAGATACAATGCCCAGCAATCTTGACCATTTTGTCAGGATCTTAAAAAGAACACCCCAATTAGGAAGCTCGAGCAACTGACGGTAGGCCTAAAAACCTTATTTAATTCAAAAAGTTAACTTGAAACTTTCGACATTGCTTGGATTACAGTGAGTTAATCATGTCAAACATTCAGAAACTGATAGAGCAGCTACCAAAAGCTGAATTACACCTACATATTGAAGGGTCTTTAGAGCCAGAACTAATGTTTAAACTGGCCAAGCGCAATCAGGTAGACTTACCTTACACCAGCGTTGAGGAAATCCAACAAGCCTATAACTTCTCTCAACTACAGGACTTTTTAGATATTTACTACGCCGGCATGAGCGTCTTAATCAATGAGCAAGATTTTTATGATCTGACTATCGCCTATTTAGAAAAGTGCCATCAGCAAAATATTCGTCATGTCGAAATCTTTTTTGACCCGCAAGGCCATACCGAGCGAGGGATTGCATTTGAAACCGTTATTACTGGCATCAATAGAGCCCTTAATGACAGCCAGCAAAAATGGGGAATTACCTTTAAGACTATCATGTGTTTCCTACGTCACTTAAGCGAGGCGGAAGCGATTGACACTTTACAGCAAGCTAAACCATTTCTTGATCGCATTGATGGGGTCGGACTCGACTCTTCTGAAGTAGGCCACCCGCCATCAAAATTTGAACAAGTGTTTAATCAAGCCAGAGAATTAGGCTTGAAGCTGGTTGCGCATGCTGGTGAAGAAGGTCCTCCTTCCTATGTCAAAGAAGCTTTAGATTTACTGAAAGTCGATCGAATCGATCATGGCAATCGCGCGATGGAATCCGAAGCGCTGGTTAAGCGGTTGAGCGAAAGCCAAATGGCGTTGACCGTTTGTCCCCTCTCAAACTTAAAGCTATGCGTCGTTGATGCTCTCAACACTCATCCGTTACCTGCAATGCTCGAAAAAGGCCTTTTGATTACGATTAATTCGGATGATCCTTCTTATTTTGGTGGTTATCTTAACGAAAATTTTTTCGCGATTCAGTCAGCTTTAAACCTAACCGAGCAACAAATAGTTCAACTTGCCAAAAATAGTTTCACGGCTTCTTTTTTGGATGAGCCAGAAAAGGCAAAACATCTGGCGGCAATCGATAACCTAGTCAATACGGTATCCACTCATTAAGGGATAACTCTTTAAGGAATAAAAGGTCAATGAGCCAATCAAATTCTAATAAACAATCAATCGAGCTCACTCAAGACGCCATCAATCGCTATCCGTATTGGCGAAATCGAATTATGTTTTCGATATTGACCGGGTATGCGGTTTTTTACTTTATTCGTAAAAATTTATCAGTCGCCAACCCCTACATCAGAGAAGAGTTTGATATCGGTAAAGACGAGTTTGGTGCAGCGCTAGCATTTGCTTCAATCGCTTACGGTCTCTCAAAGTTCGTGAGTGGACTGCTAGTCGATAATTACAGCGCCCGCTACGTGATGAGTGCCGGTTTGTTGCTCTCCGCAGGTGTAAGCTTTCTATTGGGTTTCACCACTGAGAGCATGAGTAGCTTTCTGGGATTATCAGTGACGACCTTTTTTGCCTTATTTTGGATATTAAATAATATCTTCCAAGGTATGGGACAACCGCCCTGCTCCCGATTAATCACTCATTGGTTTACAACAAGCGAAATCGGTAAACAGTGGGGTATCTGGAATATGTCACATCATATTGGTGCGGCGTTTATCTTAACTGCGGGTGGATACTTAATTGTTTATTTCGAAACTTGGCGTTCAGTGTTTTTTGCGCCAGCCATGTTCGCAGTAATCTACGGGGTATTTTTGTTTAATCGTTTACGAGATAAACCTGAAGATGTTGATCTCCCACCCGTTGAAGTTTATCAACGCAAGCAACTTAAAGAGCATGGACCCGATGAAGATGACTTATTTCTAGATGATGATGTCATCGAAGATGTGAATAAAAAAGAAAGTGCCATTCAACTTTTTAAAGACCATATCTTGTTTAACAAACTCATATGGCTTGTTAGCTTAGTGAATTTGTTTGTTTATATCGTCCGCATTGGTATTTTAGATTGGGCGCCCAGCTTCCTAAAAGAGAGTCGCGGCTTTTCAATTACGGAATCGGCCATAACCACCTCAGTTTTTGAGATTGCTGGCATTGTCGGTGCGATTGCAGCAGGCTGGCTGTCTGATACCTATTTCCGAGGACGACGCGGCCGAGTATCGGTACTATTTATGTTCTTGTTGGTCCTTTCGGTACTGGCGATATTGTATGTACCTTTTGACGATCCAGTACTCATGTCATTTACCCTATTTGCAGTCGGCTTTTTTGTCCATGGGCCCATGTTACTCGTCGCTGTGGCTGCCGCTGATTTTGCAACCAAAAAGGCAGCCGCAACCGCAGTCGGACTAACTGGTTTGTTTGGCTACATCGGTGCTTTTGCTGCAAACTTTGGTACAGGTTATATTGCTGAGCACTGGGGTTGGGACTATGTCATTCATTTTTATCTTGCCTCCGCATTTATTGGCATGATTTTGCTATTATTTACTTGGAATAGCCGTTCGCCTATTTTGGATAAATTACATCGCTAAATTTTTGATAGTCGATTAATAAAAAGAAATAACTAAGAGAAAGCACAATGCTAGAGTCACTATTTAAATTATCAGAAAACAAAACTACCTTAAAAACTGAAATCATTGCCGGGTTTACGACATTTTTAACCATGGGCTACATCATTTTTGTGAACCCTGATATTTTGTCGCAAGCAGGCATTGATCGAGATGCCGCTTTCGTTGCCACCTGTGTTGCTTCTGCCTTAGCAACTTTGGCAATGGGCTTATACGCTAACTACCCAATTGCACTCGCCCCCGGAATGGGCGTTAACGCATTCTTTACTTACTCTGTGGTGCTTGGTGCTGGGCATAGCTGGCAAGTCGCCTTAGGGGCAGTATTCCTTGCTGGTGTATTGTTCTTAATCCTCACCGTTTTACCGATCCGTGAATGGGTTATCAACGCGATACCGCCTTCTCAAAAAATAGCCATTGCGGCCGGCATTGGCTTATTTTTGGCCATTATTGCTCTCCAAAATATGGCAACTGTTATCGACCATCCAGTAACCCTAGTCACTCTGGGTGACATAGCCGAACCAACTGTTCTGCTCGCAATATTTTGTTTCTTAATCATCGTTACCCTAGAGGCTCGGAAAATTCCAGGCGCGATTATTATCGGTATCTTCGTCACAACGTTACTCGGTATGTTATTTGGCATCACCGAGATAAAAGGTGTTTTCTCAATGCCGCCTAGTTTATCGCCGACGCTCGGACAACTCGACATTGCCGGTGCATTTGACATTGCAATGCTAGGTATCGTACTGGCTTTTTTGTTCGTGCATATGTTTGACACTGCCGGTACTTTAGTCAGTGTAGCCAATTCAGCTAACCTGTTGGATAAAGATGGCAAGCTACCTCGCTTGAACAAAGTGCTGCTCGCCGATAGTACAACAATGGCGGCGGGTGCAGTCATTGGTACTTCACCAACAACCAGTTATATCGAGAGCACAGCAGGCGTTAATGCTGGCGGTCGCACAGGATTAACGGCGGTAGTTGTTGCCCTTCTCTTTTTAGCCAGCTTGTTTTTGTCACCTTTAGTGGGTTCGATTCCAAGCTACGCAACTTTCCCTGTACTACTATTTGTTGCCACTTATATGGTCAAAAATGTCACGCTGCTTGACTGGGAAGATATGACCGAATACGTGCCAGCGGTAGTTACAATAATTGTTATGCCACTGTCTTTTTCAATTACCGATGGTATCGGGTTTGGCATCATCAGCTACGCAATATTAAAAATCACGACCGGTCAATTTAACCGTTCCCATATTCCCGCTTTAATCATGGCCCTTGTTTTCGTCTCTAAGTATGTATTCTTAGGTACTGAATAAGGATCTTGAAAAAGCAAACTGATTAACTTAATTCACTAAAAACTTTTGGATACGATGATAATGAAAAAAATCACGCTATTAGTTACTTCGATAATTTTGTCTGTGGCTCAATTTTCAGTGCAAGCTGATACTGCGCCAACAACCTGTAAAAGTGCTATCAAAAACGCCAGTTATACTGGCCCTTACAAAGGTGCAGAAAACAATCTGACCCTAGATGACTTTTTCCGCGATTTGTCTTGTGCCGAGTCGTTCAGAGCCAACAAATACCCCAACGGCTTTGTCACTATTTTCGGAAGCTCTCGTATCAGCGAGAATGGTCAATCTACCGATCCAGAAGTTAATGAAGCGAATGCTCGACTCTACAAACAGATTTATAATCTCGCTTACAACTGGACTAAACGAAACGCAGAAGTTTATCCGATTTTAACTGGCGCTGGACCAGGCATAATGGAAGCCGGCGCTCGTGGCGCAACGAAAGCGGGTGGTCCAAGTATTGGTTACACAACCTACTATGGTCCATCGCGTAAAGGAGAAAATGGTGATGCAAGTAAAGCGTTTTGGCAGTATCGACCATCATCTAAAAAAGCGCAAAACATTATCTCAGACGGTATCATTTTCACAAGCGTGGCCATCCGTGAAAGCTTAATGATTAACCACTCAGCCGCAATGGTTTTTGCACCTGGTGGAACAGGCACTGAATGGGAATTGTTCCAAACAATTGAACAAATCAAAAGCAATCAACTCGATCCTTTACCAATGTATATTGTTGGCGACAAAGACTTTCACTGGAAAAGCTTTTACCAAAGACTCGATGATATGGTGAAGCGTGGCACGATTAAACGATATGAGGTAGAAGAACTCTTTACTCATGTCGACAATCCTGAAGATGTTGTGAAATTACTTGAAAGAGATTTAAAAATAAAGAAATAAAAGAAAAACAGGTAGCTAGTTTATGACCTAGCTACCTGTTTCTATTTGTTCATTGTCACGATATTAAGATTCAGGCTTCAACCCTCTTGAAACTTATTGCTCTGATTCAACCCAACACACGCCAAAACAAACTCAACCACCTGCTGCGTTTTTTGCGCAAACTCTTCATCGGTTAGTCTATTGCCTTCATTTAATATAACGATTTGATGTTCAAAGTCTGCGTAATGTTGAGTGACGGACCAGATTAAAAATATAAAGGCTCGAGGATCAACAGGTTTAATTTTTCCTGAATCTATCCATCCCTGAAGGACATTAATTCGATCTTCCAACCAATCTTTTAACGTCGTTTCTAAGAACGAACCGACAACCGGCGCTCCTTGCATAATTTCACTCGCCCAAACTTTCGAAGCGGCAGGATAATGACGAGAGTATTGCATTTTGGATTCGATATACTTGGTTAACGCCACGTTTGGCTCTTCAAAATTATCAAACGCTTTTGCGGCATCCATCCAGTCGTTAAGAATATTCTCTAACACGCGGTGATAGATATTTTCTTTAGTTTTAAAGTAGTAATGAATATTAGCCTTTGGTAATTCTGCAACTTTAGAAATCTGTTCCGTGGTCGCCCCCTTGTAGCCATACTGCGCAAAAACCGATTCTGCAGCATGGAGAATTTTTTTCTCGTTAATTTCCCGAGTAATTTCTTTTTGATCTTTCATTCTCTTCTCTGTAATCGTTTGGGTACTGCTTTAGTATCTTATTGTTTTTATTTTTTACTGTTATTGTTTTCTTTGTTATTTTATTTTTATTTTGCTTTTACGGTTAGTTGTTAATGCTATTCTAGTGTGGCTGCATGCCACTCTAATCTGACTCTTGAATTGAGCGAGCCTAGTAACAGTTCACTGGCTGAACGCTGACTTGTTTGAGTATCATGTTCTACGATTATTACCCGCTTAATTCGATTACTTGAAAAAGCTTTTCTTGCCATTCTCATTTGACTAAGCGCGGCGGTAAACGCGAGTAAACTAGGATTAAATGCAACGTTTTCTGCATAGCGTCCCAAATAGGTTTCATTGTCTTCGGCTAAGATAACGCAACCTGCAAAATTTTTAGTATAAGGAGCGTAACTTTGTTCAGCTGTTAATCGCGCTAAATCGACTAATGAATCATTTACTCCCTTTGCAAAGGATAGATTAATCCCCTGATTGTTATTTGACATCAGCTTTTCTTGCGAACCTAGATCGGCAGGACCAAATGCTGCAGGCAATAAGGTATTCAATTCAATCGCTTGGTAATCTGCATTCGATTGAGCGATTGAGGATTCGGGCTGGGGAATTAAAATGGGTAACGAGTCGCCACAGCTAGATTCATAAAGGAATTGACGACAATGTCCGCAGGGCGCCGCGGAGGTTGCAAGTGATTTAATCGAATCATTATGCATCCAAGCATTGGTTGCCGCCGCTTGCTCAGCATGAAGTGAATTACCGAGCGCTAGATGATCAAATTCAAAATTTGCGCCAAGATATAAATTGCTATATCCCTTTCTATTTTGTTGCTTACCACAGACAACGGCCCCAACGTTAAAGTTAGAAATATTGGCAACCGAATAATCTGCTGCAAGTGGTAACAACTTTAGCATCAGTGTTTCGAGAGATTCATTGTGCGTTTCACAGAATTTCTGACACTCTTCAGCCAGCATTACGCCGTCATTTTGTATCACGCGCTCAAAGCTCTCTCGATCTTTCTCGGGAGTTCGCGATGACAGATTACGTATTGTCATATTGCAGTCTCTGTTCGTTTTATTGATTATTTAATCACTCGTGAATTAAACAAAAAATAAGCTAGCCAATGCTGCACTCATTAAATTAGCCAATGATGCAGCAAGCACTGCTTTTAAACCTAATTTAGCAATATCATGCCGTCGACCAGGCGCAATACTGCCCAAGCCACCGAGTAAGATCGCGATCGAAGACAGGTTGGCGAATCCACACAAAGCAAAAGTAATAACCACTTGTGATTCTGGAACCAAGCTATCCTTGATTGCTACAAAATCGACGTATGCGACAAATTCGTTGAGAATCACCTTTTGGCCAATAAGCCCTCCAGCGGTTACCGCCTCCCCCCATGGCACACCAATTAAGTAGGCGACTGGCGCAAAAACGTAACCTAAGATCTTCTGCATCGTAATTTCAGGTAAACCAAGCAACCCGCTTAATCCACTCAAGCTACCATTGATCAGCGCGATTAACGCAATAAACGCAATTAACATCGCGCCGATATTCACAGCCAATTTCATGCCGCTAATCGCTCCGCTTGCTGCAGCGTCTATCACGTTTGCGGGCTTTGCATCTTGATCAAATTCAATATCGACCGCAGCCTCATGCGGTTTACCTAATTCTGGAACAACGATTTTAGCCATCATTAGTCCGCCAGGCGCTGCCATAAAGCTTGATGCAATTAGGTATTTGAGCTCGACCCCCATGTTGGAATAGCCCACTAATAACGAACCAGCAATCGAAGCCATACCACCAACCATCACGGCAAATAACTCTGAGCGAGTCATTCCTGCGATGTAGGGCCGTATTATCAATGGCGCTTCAGTTTGGCTAACAAATATGTTTGCCGTGGCCGAGAGAGATTCAGCATGTCCGGTTCCCATAACGTATTGAAAAAACCGCCCAATCACTTGAATGATTTTTTGCATGATACCGAGATAGTAAAGCACCGAGACTAACGCTGAGAAAAATATAAGTACCGGCAAGACGTTAAACGCGAAGATAAAACCGAGTTTCTCTCTCGCTAAATCACCAAATAAGAACTGAATACCCGCGTCAGCGTAATTAATCACAACTTGAACGCCACTAGAAACGGATGCAAGAACCTCTTGTCCAAAAGGTATGTAGAGAACAAAACAAGCAAATATCGCCTGAAGCGCAAATGCAGCGCCGACGGTTCTGAAATTAATGGCTTTTCGGTTTTCAGAGAAAGCGATTGCTATCGCAATGAGGACTATTATTCCGATGATGCTCATGAAGCGGGTTCCCATAAAGCCATTCGGCTGATCGCCGACAGATGGCATAAACTTGATGTTAGTCCTTTTTAGTCACGTCTAAACCAAACAAGACTATTTTTAAACCAAACAAGACTATTTTATTATTTTTGAGGTCATGGTAGAGTGAACATTCAACTCCGGGGCGCCCCTCCCCAGCTATCGCCATTTCTTTAGCAACACCGCAAAGCAGACTAACAAGAGTTGACCAAATGGTCAAGGTCGAGTCATGCTGGTAGGGCCTATAATATTGCCGCTTTTAGTCATATTTATAAAGTTGACCAAATGGTCAGCTTTCATTTATTATTGCGCATTAATTTTCGTAATCTACTATGATCTCCTCACATTAAAAATAAAAGGCACAGTTTAGAAATGCTGGCACAAGAAGTTATCCGAACCAAACGTGACGGAAAGGTATTATCGGCCGATGAAATTCGCTTTTTTGTGGATGGAATTGTTGATCAATCTATCAGCGAGGGACAAGTTGCAGCTTTTGCCATGGCGGTGTTCTTTCAGGGAATGCAGCGTGACGAATGTGTTGAATTAACACGCAATTTACAACATTCAGGCGCGACCTTAGATTGGTCAAACTTCAAACTGAATGGTCCGGTTGTCGACAAGCACTCGACCGGAGGCGTAGGCGACAAAGTCAGCTTAATGCTTGCTCCCATGTTAGCCGCCTGTGGTGCTCATGTGCCAATGATATCCGGACGCGGTTTAGGTCATACGGGAGGAACTTTAGATAAAATGGAAAGTATTCCAGGCTACAATGCAGCGCCTTCTGTTGCCGATTTCCAGCGAATTGTTAGCGAAATAGGCTGTGCTATTGTAGGCCAAACCTCAGAGCTTGCACCTGCCGATAAACGCCTCTATGGTATTCGAGACGTCACTTCCACCGTTGAATCAATTCCTTTAATTACCGCGTCGATTTTAAGTAAAAAGCTCGCCTCAGGCTTAGACGCTTTAATCATGGATGTAAAAACCGGTAGCGGTGCATTTGCAGCAGACTACCAAATGGCTAAAGCACTCGCCAAAAATATTGTCGAAGTCGGTGAAGGTTTGGGTTTACCGACCTCAGCGTTGATTACCGATATGTCTCAAGTTTTAGGTCAAACAGCCGGCAATGCTCTGGAAGTGCAAGAATCGATTGATTATTTGACAGGCAAACATTGCGACCCGCGACTTCACCAAGTCGTCATAGAACTTGGCGCCGAAGTGTTGGTATTAAGTGGCGTATGTGAAAACCTTGCTGAAGGCGAAGCCAAAATGAACCAAAGTTTACAAAGTGGTCAGGCAGCAGAGCTATTCAGTAAAATGGTTGTCGCACTTGGGGGCCCCGCTGATTTACTCGAAAAACCGCAGCAGTATTTAGCGCAAGCGCCGGTCGTAGTGCCTGTATTGTCTGGCCAGTCAAAAACTCTCACTATTGAAGAGATGGACGGACGAGCGATTGGTAATGTGGTAGTGGAACTTGGTGGCGGCCGACGCCGCGCCCAAGACGATGTTGATCACTCGGTTGGCTTGAGCGAAATCAAAGCGGTGGGCGATCAAATTAATGCTGATGAACCACTGATGATGGTCCACGCAAAGTCACATGAAGACGCACAACGCGCCATTAAACAAGTCCACGCTGCCGTCGTCTTGAGTGAATCGGTGACTAATAAACCAAACGCAGTTTTAGAACGCATCACGAGCAAAACTCCAGCGTAGTAGGATACTTTTATGAGCAAAAAAGATACTGTTCGCAATAACGTTGAACCTATTGTTAAAGGCACAAAAACAAGCAATCAACATAGCATTGACGAACACACTGTGCACAACCCTGGCGTTCCTTTGACGGTTGATTGGTTGAACGATATTCGCGTTAACCTTTCCGCGGTACAACGACGTACAAAATCATTAACTGCCCGTCGTTCCCTGAAAAAAAATTACCAAGCCGCCTGGTTATTAAAAGCAATCAGCTGCATCGATTTGACCACGCTATCAGGTCAAGATACGCCAGGTAAGGTCAAACGCTTGTGCGCGAAGGCAAAGTACCCGCTAAATTTAGACATCCAAAAAGCACTCGGCGTCGAGTCACTAGGAATTACCACAGGTGCGGTTTGTGTTTATCATGAAATGGTCGACACTGCAGTGAATGCATTAGCAGGTACAAATATCCCGGTCGCGGCGGTTTCAACTGGTTTTCCAGCAGGCCTGGCGCCCATGGAAACTCGACTTGAAGAAATAAAACGTTCGGTGGCTGCTGGGGCAAAAGAGATTGATATCGTTATTACTCGCGCTCACGTGTTAAATGGTAATTGGCAAGCACTTTACGACGAAGTTAAAGCCTTTAAAAAAGCCTGCGGCGAGGCGCATATGAAAACCATTATTTCAACGGGTGAATTGAGCACCCTGTCGAATGTCGCCAAAGCATCGATGGTCTCGATGATGGCCGGCAGTGATTTCATTAAGACTAGTACTGGTATGGAGTCGACCAACGCGACTTTACCGGTCAGTTTAGTGATGATACGGATGATTAGACACTATCATGATTTAACCGGTTTCCGCGTTGGTTTTAAACCTGCCGGTGGTATTAGCACGGCGAAGGACGCTATTAACTATCTCGTGTTAATGAAAGAAGAATTGGGCGACACCTGGCTTAATCCAGAAATGTTCCGGTTTGGTGCGTCTAGTCTGTTGGCAGATATCGAAAGACAATTAGAGCATCATGTAACCGGTCGTTATTCAGCAAATTATCATCATCCAATGGGTTAACTTTAAACTTGCTGAAAAAGGACCGATAGACAAGACCATTTAATCGGACAATTGTACAAGCAATAAAAAAACAAAATATTGTGGAATGAAAAATGAAGGTTACTGAAATTTTTAACGACATGAGCTATGGGCCCGCACCAGAAGCTAACGACTCGGTAAAAGATTGGCTTGCCAACAAAGGCCAAGGCTTTGGTCTGTTCATCGATGGCCAATGGCAACAAAGCGACAATGCAAAAACTTTTGAGACTAAGAATCCGGCAACCGGTGACGTACTCGGAACAATCACTCAAGCGACCGAAACTGACATCGATAAAGCTGTCGCAGCCGCAAAATCAGCGCAACCAGAATGGCAAGCACTCGGTAGTCATGGTCGAGCGCGTTACTTATATGCTATTGCTCGAGTATTACAAAAGCGAGCCCGACAATTTGCCGTGCTCGAATCAATGGACAACGGTAAGCCAATTCGAGAGTCTCGCGACATTGATGTTCCATTGTTAATTCGTCACTTTTATCATCACGCGGGTTGGGCTCAGTTACTCGACTCTGAATTCCCAGAATTTGAAGCGGTTGGCGTTGTCGGTCAAATTATCCCTTGGAATTTTCCGTTATTGATGGCTGCCTGGAAAATTGCACCTGCCCTTGCGGCAGGCAATTGCGTTGTTCTAAAACCAGCTGAGTACACCAGTTTGACGGCTTTAATGCTTGCTGAAGTATTTGAAGAAGTTAATTTACCGAAAGGTGTAGTCAACATTGTGACTGGTGATGGTAGCGTCGGGGAGTCAATTGTCACTCATCCGGATATCAATAAAATTGCTTTTACCGGTTCCACTAATGTTGGCCGAATGATTCGAGAAAAAACTGCTGGTTCTGGTAAAAAACTTACTTTAGAACTTGGCGGCAAATCACCATTTGTTGTTTTTGCTGATGCCGATTTAGATAGTGCCGTTGAAGGACTCGTTGATGCGATTTGGTTTAACCAAGGTCAAGTCTGTTGTGCAGGTTCTCGATTATTGGTGCAAGAAGGCGTTGCTGATGAGTTTATTGAAAAAGTAAAACGTCGACTAAACAACCTACGTATTGGTGATCCCCTCGACAAAAATACTGACGTTGGTGCAATTGTTGACCCAGTGCAACGCGAGAGAATTGATGCACTGGTCAATCAAAGTGTCGAGCAAGGCGCTGATTTATGGCAGCCGGACTCACAGCTTCCACAGGACGGCTGTTTCTACCCTCCAACGTTATTATGTAATGTTGAATCTTCAAACGTTGCTGCTAATGTCGAAATTTTTGGACCAGTTTTGTCGGTCATGACTTTCCGTCATCAGCCAGAAGCCATCGATCTTGCAAACAATACGCGTTACGGGCTTGCTGCGAGTGTTTGGTCAGAAAACATCAACAAAGCGCTTGATGTCGCGCCGCAATTAAAAGCCGGTGTTGTTTGGGTTAACTCAACCAATCAGTTTGACGCTGCTTGTGGTTTTGGCGGTTACAAAGAGTCTGGCCTTGGCCGCGAAGGCGGTAAGGAAGGTATGTATGAGTACCTTAAACCAAAAGCCAACTCGGTTACTAAAAACCAACCAAGCAATGCCACTCAAGATCCAAAAACCAAGCTACAACCAGTCGCCGGAATTCCAGGAATCGATCAAACGGCAAAACATTATATCAACGGTAAACAGGCGCGAGCCGATAATGGTAATACGATTAAGGTGTTAAGTTCTGACGGTCAAACGCTTGGTAGAGTTGGTGAGGGCAATCGTAAAGATATCCGAAATGCTGTTGAAGCAGCTCACAAAGCAGCGTCTTGGGCAAAAACTGATACTCATCTTCGAGCTCAGCTGTTGTATTACATTGCCGAGAACTTGAGCTATCGCCGTGCAGAGTTTTGTCAACGGCTCGTATCTTTTGGCACGCAAAGTCAGTCTCAAGCAGAGGCAGAATTTGATACCGCTATTGAAAGATTGTTTACTTATTCGGCTTGGACCGATAAGTACGAAGGTCGAGTTCACCAGCCGCCGCTAAAAGGTGTTACCTTAGCGATGAATGAGCCTTTAGGGATCTTAGGCATCGCCTGTCCGGATGAATCTCCCCTCCTCGCTTTTGTCACTATGCTGGCTCCAGCGATCGCAATGGGTAACCGAGTTGTGGTTGTACCTTCTCAGAAGATGCCTTTGTTGGCGACAGATTTTTATCAAATTATTGAAACTTCGGATATACCGGCGGGTGTTATAAACATTGTGACTGGTGAGCGTGATGGGTTAGTTAAAGTGTTAGCCGATCATGATCAAGTCGACGGCGTTTGGTATCAAGGGTCTGCTGAAGGCAGCCAACAGGTCGAACTAGCCTCAGCAGCCAATCTAAAGCGCACTTGGGTCAACTATGGCAAAGCGCATGATTGGTATGCAAATGATGTTTCTCAGCAGTTGTTGAGAGAGGCATGTGAAGTTAAAAATATTTGGATTCCTTACGGGGATTAATACAAGTTTATTATTCAATAGTTTTGTATCTATACACTCAATCGTTAGCCCGAAATATTCGGGCTTCTTTTTGCCTGCAGTTTCTAAATTTCCAGTAGATTGAAGTTTTGTTAATGCTAGATAACTGTCGCGAGTGACGGATCATTATACTGGCTGCCTGGGGTTATTGTTTGTCTATTCCAAGGTATAAATCCAAGATACCAGAAACGCCAAAATGTCTTTGATATATTGGGGTTTTCTTCCAGCAGGTCTCTAAGCGTCATTAATTTGCCAACGTTTATACCGAGTGACTTCTTGTATGCGTCATACACAAACTTTGAGCAAAACTGTCGGTTTGAGCGGTATTTAAACCCTAAGTGATAAAGTTTTCCCATCATTGAATCACATTCAGTTCTAAGTTTAGTGATATCGCGCTGAGTCAACTTTTTGCTAACTCTTTTTACACTGACCCAGCCCCGCTTCGATCGACTAACAAAATCTATTAGTGGCGTATAGCAACTGATAGGAACTCGACTTTCTGCAACAACCCAGTCGTCGCCAATTTTAAAAAGAATGCCAACATGTGAAGTTGGGGAATTCGAAGCGCGTTCAACCGATTGATAAAGTAGGTTGGGTATCGAAGTGAATATAATATCGCCTTCTCGCAAGTCGGACATTGTTTTTTGGTCAATCATTTTGCATTCCTTGTTAGTTTCTTTAGATAGACCCAATGTATTTTCTGGAGGTTTGCAGAACAAGAAATTAGTTTATGGTATCTATACTACGGACTTAAAGTATCGAATAA
Source organism: Aliikangiella marina (assembly GCF_007004765.1). Lineage (GTDB taxonomy): Bacteria > Pseudomonadota > Gammaproteobacteria > Enterobacterales > Kangiellaceae > Aliikangiella > Aliikangiella marina. The sequence goes on along the minus strand of NZ_VIKR01000001.1, from coordinate 404,396 downwards.
AGCGACCTTTTTATGGTTTGGTGTAATTAAAAGCGTTTCTAATTACAAACGAAGCCGAAATGCAGATTCACAAACAGCCACAATTTTAATTTTATTAACTGACTTAGATAAAATTTAAAGGAAGGGATTGAACCATTCATAAACTCATTATTTCTGGTTTGAGGTGCTTCTACGAGTAAGTATTTTTGCAATAACGTAAACGGTAGGCGGGCTACAATATCTACTATTTTTTTCCTGAAAGCGGAAACTCAACGTCTCAAAGACTTTACCAATTCCGCGCGCTTTGATTTGCTATACAACTCCAACTCATAGATTTTAAAACATTGTATTCTTGTTTTTAGACACTTCTGGAACAGGTTGACCAACCCCCCAATGCTCCACAATCATTCCATCTTTCATGCGGAATATATGCATGAGAGCAGCTCCGAGAGAGTCCGGTGTGTGCTTTACATGAAGATGCAGCCAAACTAAATCACCTTCAGACGCGCTTCGTTTAATAGACATAGAAAGTTTCGGATATTTTTTGTATCGACTCTTAAACAATCTGAATAGTCCCTCTCGACCACCGCTTATATGGGGTGAATGTTCGACAAAGTTCTCGGCGTAACATTCGTTACGTAAAATTTCAATTCTTTTGGATGGCTTAAGATCGTTTCTGTTTTCCAAAATTTCCATACAATATACGGCTTTCTTTAGATTTGCTTTCTCTAAAGGGGTGTGTGATTTTTCATTTGCCTGGCAAGCCCAAGTTAAAGATACAGCTATAATTCCTGACAAAACCAAACCGAGAATTTTTTGAATATTCATTTATTGTTCCTTTATCAAGAGACATCAGATATGAAAACTAACCTCAAGTATAACGCTTGCCTCAAATGAGACCTCGTTTTTTAAGCCCTCTATTTGAAGACTCATACTCTTAATCAAGCTAAAGGCCAAATGGAGAACCTAGAGTCCCTTTTTTATACTCATTTAAAGTCGTCTCTGAACCAAACCCAAGATTTCCCCCATCATTTGAAAGCTTTTTCAGCACTGTAGCTGCACGCTTATTGTCACCTTCACTCAGAAGATGCGAAGCTACCCAAAACTGTACCCATTCGTTGTTATGGTTGAGCAAGCCTTCAATTCGACTTTTTCCTCGTGGGTGATTGTACAGTCGAATAAAATACGCTTTCATCTCTTCGAAAAGTTCAGCATCATTGCTAGAACTACCGTCTCCTTTTTCTATAGCGATGTTGCAAAACGTATCTTCAAATCTTCCAACTAAATCCATTTTTAATTATTGCCCCTAAGACTAGCTAATAAGCATATTGTACGGGTCTTTTTTGGCGTATGGCTATGTGCTTTTACTCTCATTTAATAGGTTCTTGTCAGACCCACTGCAGACAGTCACTATATCGACATTCTCTCACGCCATCAATCTTCAATCTCTGAGTTGTCTTGGTGTTGTTCTCGCTCTCTGTTATGTGCCTCCTTTCTTAATAATTTCATTATTTAGGCAGGAATCGATATGACCACCCACCGAAGTGAATTAATTGATACTGAAAATGCAGGATGTTAAAAGCTGAAGTCTTGAAATGTTCGCAGACACTAACAAATGGTATCGACGATAAAACAGGAGTGTCTAATGATTATCATAGCGCTTAATTCAAAGGCAAAAAAAACCGGCTAAAAAGCCGGTTTTTAAATGGTTTGGTTAAAATATACTGATTAGAAAGTATATTTCACGCCAAGTTTCAATCTCCATGCAGATTGCTCAGCATTGAAACGATTACCATCATCACGAACACGGTCGATTACGTAGCGACCTTGATCGTCAATCGAGTCAACATCATACAAACGAAGCGTGTTGAATCGGTTGTCATAAACTTGACCTTTAGAGTGGTCGATGAAGTTTAAGAAGTTATCGATGATTAAAGTAATCACACCTTTTTGATCATCAAATAAACCAGGGATTTCTTGATTGATGCTCAAATCGATATTAGTGATGTAAGGTGTTCTGTCAGAACCAATTGGCGCATAACCACCTGCGTATGCAGAAAGACCACGCTCGCTGATAGCAGCTTGCAATTGACCTTCTAGCGCAGGGTCAGTGTAGACAACATTTGGATCACCGACAGTTGGGATGTAAGACGTGTAGTCACCAGAAGTAAACTCAGGGCTTAATCCAATAACTTCACCATTAACATCAGAAGTTAACACACTACGGTCGAAGTTAGTTGTGTGAGTAACCGGTACACCTGAACGTCTTTCAGCAAACAAGTTGATGTTAGTTTCGTAACCGTCAAACAACTCTGTGTTGTAACCAACGTTTAACACAAAACGATGCTCGATTTCGAACGCAGCAACCCCCAGTTGATCTCTTGGAACGTTACGGTTGATACCATCAGAGAAGCGGTAGTTACTTCTAGCGGTAGAGCTAGTACCAGGATTAACTTCAGTGATGTCTTGGTTAGTGTAAGAAGCATTTACAGACCAACCGTTATCCCAGTTCATATCCAAAGAGGTTAAGAAGATGTTTGAACGACCATCTACATCAGTATTAGTCAACATCAAGTCATAACGACGATCATTATCAGTGTAGATTAAACGGCGGCCATCTGCAGCTGTTGTCACAGTTGCGTCTTGTAATGAAGCATCGACCCAGAAAACTGAATCTTGTTTGTCGATATGCATGAACTCAGTAGTCCACTTCGCACTATCTACAAAACCTTCGATATCAAACATTACGTCAGTCGCGATTTGATAGCGCCAATCTGAAGGAAGCTCGAAGTTAGGATCAGTGAATGAAACGTTACCGTCACTGCTCGCGTTTTGGATTGCGTCAAATGCTGGTTGATAGATGTTTAAGATAGAGTCAGCACCGATTGTGACATCATCTTCGTCATAAAAACCATTGTTTACGCCGTTTTCAGAGTAAGCATTTGAGATCCAAACGTTAGGTTGTCCACCGCCGAAACGACCAACACCACCGCGTAAAGTCACATCGTCAGTCCACAAGTATTCAAAGCTAACACGTGGAAGAATGATATCGATGCCGTCTAAGTTTTCAGAGTTGTCCAAACCTGTTCTTGCTAAAGAGTTAGCGTTGAAGGGAGGTCTGTCGCTCGAAGATAAGCGCTCATAGCGAAGACCGAAGTTAACGTTTAAGTCAGCAGTAATATCCCAGCTGTCTTGTACATAAAGCGCTAACGTTTCACGGTCAAAATCTGCACCAACTGCAAACGGGTCATTACCTGTACCGTTTGAGTAAGTGTAGTTATCAGCAATACGGTTTTCGAAGTTATCTAAACCGTCAAACTCGATGACCCCTTTAGAGCTTGGTACGAATAAGTTTTGAATTGAGATTTCTTGGTATTCAAAACCGAATTGAATTTGGTGGTCACCCATTAAGTATTCTGCATCGAACTTAGCAACGGTAGTGCCAGTATCCAAAATGTTCGCATGACGGAATTGGTCAGAACCAAAAGCTATACGACCACCTGAAGGCAAGTTGTCGATAGTCACATCAGCAAAGTCACCGAAAGAAACCTGGCGGTTCGCAACATCCTTCTTAGTTAAGCTAATCTCGGTAGAGAAGTTTTCGTTCCAGTCAGAGTAAAGCTTGGTTGAGAAGTTGTTTAATTCTTCAGTAACGTTATACCAGTGAGATGACAAACGAAGTTCACCGGCGCTGCTAGTAAGGTTACGAGTACGGTTACCTTCGTTGAATTGGTAAGCAAAAGAAGCGCGGTGGAAATCATTGATGTTCCAGTCAAACTTAAGAACATATTTCTCATCTTCTTCGACTGGGCTTCCTGTCGCTTCACCCACTTGGGCTGCCGATAAGCCATAGACTTCTTGTGCTATACGTTGAACTTCTGAAACTTCCGCTAAAGTCGCTTCTGTTTCGTTGGCAGCGCCAGAGCCTGCTGCGCCCCACTCTAAGGTTTGTGGAGAATCAAAGAACTCGTAAGAAACCATGAAGAATAGTTTGTCTTTCATGATTGGACCACTGAAGTTGAATCCGTAAGTCTCTTCTTCGAACTCTACCGGAACAACAACTTGACCAAACTCGTCAACATCACGCGCTTCACCCGCATTTTTAGAATCCAGTTTTTCCCAGAAAACACTTCCTTCAAAATCGTTTGTACCCGATTTGAAAACCGCGTTGACAAGACCACCACTAAATCCAGACACTTTTGCGTCAAATGGCGCGACGTCAACTGTAACTTGGTCAAGTGAGTCAATAGGAAGTGGAGAACGTTGAGTTGGGTAACCGCCTGAGTTAAGACCGAAGTCATCGTTTTGGCTGATTCCATCAACGGTGAAACTGTTAAAACGAGGATTCAAACCACCGATCGAGATTGGTGCATCTGAACCAGGTAAGATAGTCACTAATGGGTTAGCGCGAACAACGTCCTTGATGTCACGAGTCACACCAGATTGTGTTCTGATTGCTTGTTCACCAAATACGCTACCTGAACCGCTAGAAAGCGTGCTTGGCAAACGAGCACCAGTGATAACAACGGTATTGGTATCAGCGCTTTCAAGTTGCGCGTCTAATCTTTCAACATTACCTAGTGTTAGGTAAATACCATCATATTCTTGGTCAGCATGGACGTCAGAATCGACTGTTACACGGTAAGGACCGCCAACACGAAGACCTGTCGCATTGAAAGTACCTGACTCATTAGTAGTAACCGTTTTACGAGTACCTGAAGGCTCGTGAACGATGATGATGGTGGTATTGGCTGCAGCGTTACCTTGCGGGTCAAGAATCTTTCCGCGAATACTCGAAGAGGTATCTTCAGCAACCGCATATTGACTCATCCCCAAAGCTAATGCAGCTACGAGTAGTTTCTTTTTCATTGTATTCCCCAAATGAATAATACTGACGATTTTTAGCACGTTCGGTATCAAAAGACCGATTTTCGCAGCAAATCGATTTAATTCGGTTAGTTAGGCGCTTTAAATTTTTTCAAGCGAGCGTACTCTATTTAAACTTGACCATTAGGTCAAGATGTAATTAATTACAGATCTATGACACCTTCAATTTTGAGATAATAATTCCATTAAAATGATCGATAGTTTCGCTTTACTTACGGTCAAAAAAATGATTTATACTCTGCCCCGCTTTTGGGAAGAACACATGGTAATTGACAGATGAAGTCATTTCTTGAAATCCGATACAAGTTATTCTTTTTGATAACTTTATGCCTCTTTTTGACCTCAAAGAGTGCTCTCGGACAAGTAAAATCTGAACTGAAAATCGCTTTTGGTTCTTGTGCGAAACAAGACCGACCACAGTTTGTATGGCAAAAAATCGGCGAGCAAAATCCCGATTTATTTATTTTTTCTGGCGATAATGTCTACATTGACAGCGACCAAACTGATGCAATGCAGCACGCTTACAAAATGCTAGGAAGTAACCCAAATTTTAGTAAATTCCGTCAATCGACTCCTATCCTGGCGACCTGGGATGACCATGATTACGGTATGCAAGATGGCAACAAATACTTTACGGCGAAAGAAGCGGCGAAAACAGAGTTCATTAACTTCTGGCGTTATCCAGAAATCGAGCAACTGCGACATAAACCTCAGGGTATCTTTCATACTTACTGGACCGAACACAAAGGCAAAAAAGTCCAAATAATCTTGCTGGATACGCGCTGGTATCGCGACCCGATGGTATTTGCGGATCTCACCGAAGCCCAGCGAGTCGAGCTTGGTGTTGGCCCCTACAAGGAACACGTCGATACAAGTAAGACCTTATTGGGTGAAATCCAGTGGGAATGGTTTGCTAATGAGCTAAAAAAGCCAGCGGATTTCAGAGTCGTGGTTTCCAGTATCGCAGTCTTAGCGGAACACACTGGTTGGGATTCATGGGCGAATTACCCGCATGAACTTGAGAAACTCCTCGCCTTGCTACACCCGGTTAACCAAGGAAACCTTGTTATCATTTCTGGGGATATCCACAAAGCTGAAATCTCGCAACGAACCTATAACGGAAAAATCTTTACCGATGTATCGAGCAGTGGTCTTGATGCAGCCATCTATCCTGCAGCCCCAAATCAGTATCGCTTTGGCAATCCTTTATTGGATAACAATTTTGGCGTTTTAACACTGACCGGTGACGAAAGGCTTAAGGGCACTATCGAGGTTCTCAATGCCAAAGGTGAAGCGAAGTTAACTTTATCGTTAGGAGACGATTAAATGAAGCAATTGATTGTTTACGGGTGTGGGCTATTCTTAGCAGCACAGGTCACCACTACGCCCGTTTCAGCCCTCGGTCAAAATGGTCACCGTATCACTGGTGAACTTGCTGAAATATACCTTACTGAGGATGCAAAAAATCAGATAGACGCGATCCTTGATAATGAATCACTCGCTGAAATATCCACCTATGTCGATCAAATGCGCTCAGAACCGACTACCTTTTGGCGAAAGACCTCTAGACCATTCCATTATGTAACGGTTCCCGATGGCAAAACCTATGCGCAGGTTGGCGCTCCGCCACAAGGCGACGCCGTTACCGCACTCGAAAAATACAAAACCGTATTACTCGATTCGAAAAGTTCACGAGAAGACAAAGCTTTAGCGATTAAATGGATTGTGCACATCATCGCTGACTTACATCAACCGTTGCATGTCGGTAATGGCTTAGATCGAGGTGGCAACAACTTCAAAGTCACTTACTTTGGCAAAGAAACCAACTTACATAGCGTTTGGGACACTGAAATGATTGAAGGATTTGGCTTGAGCTACTCAGAATTTACCAACTGGTTGGCGCGAAAAATCACCCAACAACAGGTCAAACAATGGCAAGCGACTGATCCGCTCGTTTGGATTGAAGAGAGCCAAGCGATTCGTGCCGATATCTACCCTAAAGACACTAATCTGCGCTTTTCCTATCCTCATAAGCATTTACCGACTTTGAAAGTTCGCATGCAACAAGCTGGTGTCAGGATCGCTCTTTACTTAAACGAAATATTTGCCCAAACCAAAGATTAACAAATGAAAAAAGAATTACTTAAATACTGCCTATTTATCGGCATTCTAGTGACATTGACCAATAATGCTTCCGCCAAGTCGACTATCATTGACGAGGTAACCGATTTAGCAGAAATTGGTATACTCGCCAAACAAGATAACGCAAAGGTCGGTAAAACTTTAATCGTTTTCGACATCGACGATACACTGTTGGAAGCCAATCATTTTGTCGGCAGCGACAAATGGTATAACTGGCAAAAAGGCCGTGCTTCTTTTGATCCAAAAGGGCAGCCGGTCACCATAAATCCTTCTGAAGAATATGGTTGTATTTCTAGTCTCTTGAGCACATTTTTTGAATTAGGCTCAACTCATCTTACTCAAGCCAACACCGTTGAAATAGTTAACAGTCTAAGAGCGTTTGATTTAATCATGCTCACGGCAAGAACAACCAGTTATCGAATTCCAACTGAACGCGAACTCTCCCGTTTTAAATTAGACTTTTCCGATGAGCATTTACTCGAAAAAAATGTCGGAATGATATTTGACCTCAACGATGGTCGAAGAACGGCTAAAGTGACTTATCAAAATGGCGTTGTGTTGTCATCTGGCTTGAATAAAGGATTAGTTTTAGCAGAAGTACTATCTCGTGCAAACAAACAATACGACTACATCTACTTTATTGATGACAGTCGAAAAAATATTAAGTTAATGCACGAAGCTTGGCAAAATAAAGGCGCGCTAGTCAGAAACTTGCATTACACTCGCGTCGATAAGTCAATCAGTCAGTCAGAAATCACGCAATCAAATGAAATTAAACAGCAACTCGATGAGTTTATTCAGACAGCCTACCCTGAAAGAGCAAAAATATTTGCTGAAGGGCGCTGTCAATAAAATTGTTTGTGTCGTGAGTTTTATGATAGACAAACTTTTAACTGGTGTGTGACAATGCGCGCCGCGAAAAATGGACATATGAGGAATAACAATGGCGGTCTACGAAATTAAACATCCGCTTATAAGACATAAGCTTAGTCTAATGAGACAAGATGGAAGAAGTACGCGAAGTTTTAGACAACTTGCTGCAGAAGTAGGGGCTTTACTGACCTACGAGGCAACCAAAGATCTTGAATTGGAAGACTACGCTATGCAAGGTTGGCAAGGTCCAATAACAGGCGAACAAATCAAAGGAAAAAAAGCAACCGTTGTACCGATCTTAAGAGCCGGTATTGGAATGCTTGACGGTGTTTTAGAGATGATGCCCAGCGCAAAAATAAGTGTCGTTGGTCTCTATCGCGATGAAGAAACTTTGCAACCCGTCTCTTACTTCGAAAAGTTAACCAGCAACATTGAAGAGCGCATGGCACTGATCATTGATCCCATGCTGGCTACTGGTGGCTCTATGATTGCTACTATCGATTTACTCAAAAAAGCTGGCAGCAAAAATATTCGAGCACTTGTTTTAGTCGCCGCGCCTGAAGGAATCAAAGCACTAGAGTCGAGTCACCCAGATGTTGATATTTATACTGCTAGCATCGATGAAAAACTTGATTCAAACGGTTATATCATTCCAGGTTTAGGAGATGCAGGCGATAAAATTTTTGGAACTAAATAACAACCGTTTTACAGTTCAATAAAAACTTTTGACCAGCAGTCACTCGCCGAAAATTGAAACTCCTTCGGCGAGTGGCGAAATCTCTAAATAGTCCGCTATCGATTGACCGATATCACAAAAGCTTTGACGTACGCCATAATTTTTTGCTGAGTCTTGGTTGGGTATATAAGCCAAAAATGGGACATACTCTCGAGTATGGTCGGAACCGTGCCAAGTCGGGTCGCAACCATGATCCGCGGTGAGGATTAATAAATCATCAGCCTTCATGGCATCGATAATTTCAGGTAACCTTTGGTCAAAATGTTCCAGCGCACTCGCATATCCAGCAACGTCTCTGCGATGTCCAAAAGACTGATCAAATTCTACAAAGTTAGTAAAAATTAAACTTCCGTCTTTAGCCGAATTAAGTGCGGCAATTGTTGTATCAAACAATGAGTCGTGCCCTGAGACTTTGGTTTTATGAGTCACTCCACGATGTGCAAATATATCGGCTATCTTGCCAACCGAATGCACTTCTCTGCCGTCAGCGACTAGCTTGTCGAGCAAGGTTTCTTCATGGGGAGGTGTTGTATAGTCTTTACGATTGCCGGTACGAGTAAACTCACCAGCTTCTCCAACAAATGGCCGCGCAATAACTCTTCCAATATTAAACTCATTTAATAGTTCTCGCGCAACTTCACAGATTTCATATAATCGTTCAAGACCAAAGTGAACTTCATGAGCCGCTATTTGAAACACAGAATCCGCTGACGTGTAACAGATAGGATAACCCGTTTTTATATGCTCCTCTCCAAACCGATTGATTATTTCAGTTCCAGAGCTATGACAGTTTCCTAAAATATCTTTGATTCCACACCGTTGTTTAAACGCTCGGATAAAGGCTGGCGGAAAACTGTTGGTTTTATCAAAGAAATATCCCCAATCAAACCGAACTGGTACGCCGGTTATTTCCCAGTGGCCAGAAGGCGTATCTTTACCAGTAGAAACCTCTGCACAAGCAGCGTAATTAGCCACAATTTTCTCATTCCATTTTGCAACATCAGGCTTTATCCCAGACGCTACAAAATTAGCCTCACCTAAACCGAGCGACATTAAATTGGGAATACTAAGTGCTCCATCCGATCGGATAGCGTCATCAGTATTACTGGCACACCACGAGGCAATACTTCCCAAAGTATTGGAACCAGTGTCACCGAACTTTTCAGCGTCAGGCGCTGCACCTATTCCCAAACTGTCTAAAACTAAAATTATTGCTCTTGGCAAAACTGATCAACTCTCGCTGTTCAAAACGGCCACCATTATACCGTGGTTTTTTGCTAAAAGGTATGCGTTATCTCGCTTCTATCCATAGCCAAACCGACACAATTAACGATATAATTAGCGATTAATTTTTTTACAAAAGCTTTAGTCAAATGGAAAAAACATTCATTACCGCACAGGAACTACTCGACATGTCTTTCGAGCTAGGCATTCAAATTTTAAAAAGTGACTTTAGTCCTAAATTTATCGTAGCAGTTTGGCGTGGCGGTACCCCTGTCGGTATTGCCGTTCAGGAAGTCATGGATTATTACGGCGTTAAAACCGATCATATTTCGATTCGAACTAGCAGCTATATCGGCATGCAACAGCAAAAAGAAGTTAATGTTCATGGCTTAGAATATATCGTTAACAATATCAATGCAGAAGATAGTCTACTGATTATCGATGACGTCTTTGATAGTGGACGTTCAATTGAAGCTCTCATTAAAGAGTTACGGCACAAGTGCCGTCGCAATACGCCAAATGATATTCGAGTAGCGACGGTGTATTACAAACCGAAGAGAAACGTTACTGATCTAAAACCTGATTTTTACCTCAAGGAAACAGATGACTGGTTAGTCTTTCCACATGAATTAATCGGTTGTACTCCGGCAGAAATAAAAAATAATAAAAAACTTAACTTGCCTGAGCTAGATCTTTAAAAACGACTACTCCATTAATCGAGACTGCGAATAATTAAGCGGGACATCTTCATTTCAATGATGTTGTTCCGCGTTGGCGATTGGCAATTAAAGCAATCTTATTTCGCTGTAAACTTTATTTCGCTGCAAGCCTTTGCTTCATTAAGCAAGATAGCCAATAAGGAAAACCTAAATGGCAAAGTTGTATTTTCGCTATGGAACAGTGAGTTCCGCAAAAACATTAAACCTACTCGCCGTTGTGCATAATTATGAGCAAAAAGATCAACGCGCGCTCTTGGTTAAACCTATCATGGATGATCGATTTGGAAAAAAATTGGTCAAATCGAGAGCAGGCTTGGAACGAGCCGCAGATTTTTTGATTGATAATGATAACCTTGATGAATTTTGGGGCGATGCACTTGCAAATGTCGCTTGCATCGTTGTCGACGAAGCACAATTCTTATCCGAAGCAGTCATCGACCACTTCAGAAAAATCACTGTCACTTACAATATTCCCGTTATTTGTTATGGGTTGAGAACCGACTTTAGAACTAATTTATTTGAAGGCGCTAGGCGATTATTTGAAGTTGCAGACTCGATTGAAGAAATTAAAACGGTCTGCGCTAAATGTGGCCGCAAAGCGATTATAAACCTCAAGCTCACCAATGGCGTACCAACTGTCGATGGACCGCAAGTACAATTAGGCTGTGAAGAAAGCTATATCCCTGTCTGCTACAAACATTATATGGATTTAATTGCCGAAAAATAACAGGGTTTGTAGAGGACCAGCAGAACTAAAGCTCGGTCTATAGAACTCGTTGTTTTATCAGAAAACTCATTGCTGTAAAACGATCGGTTGGTTTAAACAAAAACCATCTTATCGAGGGGCGCAATTTACGATTTTAACAAGGAAAATACATCAAGAAAAAACTGAAGCAGGAATGTGATTCAACCGGGCTGGCGTTCCAGCTCGCGACCCTCAATTTTGAGGCTTTCCTCAACAAAAGGACCTAACACTTTCTCGTATAAAAGATATTTGGAGCAGGAACGTGATTCAACCGGGCTGACGCTCCAGCTCGCGCCCCTCAATTTTGAGGCTTTCCTCAACAAGAAGACCTAACACTTTCTCGCATAAAAGATATTTGGAGCGGGAAACGTGATTCGACCGGGCTGGCGTTCCAGCTCGCGACCCTCAATTTTGACGCTTTCCTCAACAAAAGGACCTAACACTTTCTAGCATCCAAAATAATTGGAGCGGGAAACGTGATTCGACCGGGCTGGCGTTCCAGCTCGCGACCCTCAATTTTGAGGCTTTCCTCTACAAAAGGACCTAACACTTTCTCGTGTAAAAAATATTTGGAGCGGGAAACGTGATTCGACCGGGCTGGCGTTCCAGCTCGCGACCCTCAATTTTGAGGCTTTCCTCAACAAAAGGACCTAACACTTTCTGGCATAAAAGATATTTGGAGCGGGAAACGAGATTCGACCGGGCTGGCGTTCCAGCTCGCGACCCTCAATTTTGAGGCTTTCCTCTACAAAAGGACCTAACACTTTCTCGTGTAAAAAATATTTGGAGCGGGAAACGTGATTCGACCGGGCTGGCGTTCCAGCTCGCGACCCTCAATTTTGAGGCTTTCCTCAACAAAAGGACCTAACACTTTCTGGCATAAAAGATATTTGGAGCGGGAAACGAGATTCGAACTCGCGACCCCAACCTTGGCAAGGTTGTGCTCTACCAGCTGAGCTATTCCCGCATAGAGAAATCAAAACGATGTTTTGATTAATGGTGCCTGGGGCCGGAATCGAACCGGCACGACCGTTAAGTCGCAAGATTTTAAGTCTTGTGTGTCTACCAATTTCACCACCCAGGCATTGGGCTTTTTTCTTACTCTTTAAGAGTAAAAATGGAGGCTGGAGTCGGAATCGAACCGGCGTCCACGGAGTTGCAGTCCGCTGCATAACCACTCTGCCATCCAGCCTTCGTTCGCTCCAAGGATAACTCAATCCAACCCTTAGCGCTAAAAAAACCTCAAGGCATATACTTTTTAAAAGCTCAAGTACGTGCTGATGAGGTTTAACTTTTGAACGTTCTCGTCAAAGCTTTAACTCGAAGCGCCCAAAATAATTGGAGCGGGAAACGAGATTCGAACTCGCGACCCCAACCTTGGCAAGGTTGTGCTCTACCAGCTGAGCTATTCCCGCTTCAAGTGGACAGGCATTTTACAGCAAGATTATGTTCTGTCAAGCGCGATTATCGATAGTTTTTAAACTTTTTTAGTATCACGTTAATTTGCTGAAAATATAGCCAATTCTCTTAATTTTAGGGGCCTACAGCGCAGTTAGTCTTGCGACTTTTGGTCAGTATTTACGACCTTGGTACTGCCTGGCTCATATTTGGCAGCAGCCATCAATGGCCAGGTTGCCTGTAAATAGACAAACATCGACCAGAGCGTCAGTGCTACGGCTATATACAAGAATATATAACCCCAAATATATAACCAAGAATGATCCCAAATATTGGTGACATCTGCTTCTGCGCCCGCCAACAACAAGAAGAATATTGCTGATAACTGCATCAAAGTCTTAATTTTAGCGATAAAGACCACTTTCACCGCCGAGCGCTCTCCATACTCAGCCATCCACTCCCTGAGTGCCGACACGGTTATTTCTCGACTAATGATCACCAGCGCTGGCGCTGCAATCCATATTGTCGCGTGCTGTTCAACCAATAATACGAGTGAAGCCGCGACCATGAGTTTATCGGCGACCGGATCCAAGAACTCACCGAGCGGAGATTGCATATCGAATTTTCGCGCAACCCATCCGTCAAACCAATCTGTCCACCCGACTATGGCGAAAATAATCGCGGCAGTCGTTTGTCCCCAAGGCACCGGCAAGTAAAAGAAAAAAACTAGTAAGGGAATACAGATGATTCGAAAAGACGTGAGGAGATTTGCAATATTCATTTTATTTGTTGTAGATGCGCTCGATGAAAGTTATTTTAACATCCGAAACTAAGATGTCATTAATTATCTTTTTGGGTTTCCTGGTGAAAATTTAGACACCAATAACAACACGCTCATCCTATCTTCAATACGACTCAGTGATGTAATGCAATAGTTAACGCATTAGTCAAAGCAATTATCAATGCAATTGGTCATAAATCGTTTGCGCGAGTGACTCACTAATCCCGTCGACCTGTTTGAGATCGTTAACACCCGCACGTAAGACTTCTTGGATACCACCAAAGTGCTGAATAATGGCTCGTCGCCGTTTAGCACCAACCCCGGGGATCCCTTCCAACACAGATGTTCGACGTTGCTTATCGCGTTTGCCTCGGTGCCCAGTGATCGCAAAGCGGTGAGCCTCATCGCGAATCGCCTGAATCAAGTGCAACCCTAAAGAATCTTCTTCTAGTCTGCGTGCGATTGCTTCACTCGGAAAAAATATTTGCTCCATACCTGCCTTACGTTCGGTTCCTTTTGCAACGCTAATCAATGTAATCTCTTGCGCCAAATCCAAATCTTCTAAGACTTTTTGTGCCTGGTTGAGCTGTCCTTTGCCGCCGTCAATAATGAGCAAGTCTGGGAGTCGAGCTTCTTCACGCACCAACCGTTCAAACCGTCGTCTGACCGCCTGTTGAATGGCCGCGTAATCGTCTCCTTCTTTGACATCTTTAATATTAAAACGTCGATAGTCACTCTTTTTGGCTTGCCCTTGATCGAAAACGACACAGGAAGCAACGGTTTGTTCTCCTTGGAAGTGGCTAATATCAAAACACTCCATTCTCAGGGGCAACCTGTCTAAACCGAGTTCATCCATTAAGCTTTGCATGCGCTTTTGGGTATGGTTTTTACTCGCCAACTTAGCAATTATCATTTCGTTAAGATTTCTCTTCGCCATCGCTAGCCATCCCGCACGACTCGTTTTAACTTTGTGCGCAAGACGAACTTTACTTTCTCTCATTTCGCTTAATTGTTCTGCAATGGCCTTTGCCTCTCGCAATTCGTGACTGGTTACTATTTCAGAAGGTAACTCATTTTGCGGAGCGGTATAGAAATGACTAATGAAAGACTCAAGGATTTCTTCTGCACTCGTATCCTTTGGCACCTTGGGAAAAAAGTTTCTACTACCCTGAACCATGCCATTTCGAATATTGAGCATAAAAATGGCACCGGTTTTTTCTTTTATCCCAGCAGCAATAATATCGACATCGGAGTCACTGCCTTGAACGGCTTGTTTTTCTAGCACCCGTCTTAATTGGATAATTTGATCGCGTATTTGTGCGGCTTTTTCAAACTCAAGCGCCTCCGAGGCTTTCATCATTCGCTCGTTAAGTACCTTGATCACTGAATCATTTTTTCCTTGATAAAAAAGCCGAACAAGCTCAACATCTTTAGCGTATTCCTCTTGCGAAATTATGCCGACACATGAGCCGCTACATCGTTTTATTTGATACTGAAGGCAAGGTCGAGTTCGATACTTAAAAACGCTATTTTCGCATTGACGAATTAAAAAAAGTTTTTGCATCATTGAGATACTATATCTAGCCGCAGTAGACCCCGTAAATGGACCAAAGTAATTGCCTTTGCGCGTTTGACGACCACGATGAATACTTAATCGAGGAAAGGCCTCATTAGATAGAAAGATATAAGGGTATGTTTTATCGTCACGAAAAATAACATTGTATCGAGGACGGTATTTTTTAATAAACTGGTTTTCTAAAATCAGCGCTTCATTTTCGCTATCGGTAATAACCGTCTGAATATCGCGAATTTGTGCAACCATAGCCCGAGTTTTCGGCGAATGATCTTGTTTTTGAAAATAACTCGAGACGCGTTTTTTGAGATTCTTGGCTTTGCCAACGTAAATGATCTCTTGTGTCTCATTAAGCATTTGATAAATGCCCGGCCGCTGAGTCAGGTTGGTTAGAAACGATTTGTGATCAAATTTCGAGCTGGAAATGATGCTTACCTTGTCAAAAAAATTGCTGAACTTATTTTAACAGCAGTTGCACATCATTTTCATTTTTGATTTGTTGTGCATAAGAAGATACGCAGAAAAATGATAAAAGCGCCAAAATAAAAGTCGCTGTAAAAGTACAAGAACTATCATTTGATCATCGGGCGAGCGCGGAAAGTGACTTTTAGGATTGTAAAATATCTTGGCGAGCGAATACAGCACGCAAAAGTGGGTCTGACATTTTTCGAATGAATGTGTTTTTTCGAATAAATGTGTTTTTTCGAATAAATGTGTTTTTTCGCATAAATGTATCTAGTACAGCGATGACGAAAATGAGACTTAACCGATGTCCAAAACTTACCGCTAAAGCTAAAGCGCGGCTTTGTGGTATTAAAGCCGCAATCTCGCTTAAAGCTTTTCGGGTTCGATTACACCGTGGCGAATGGCCATATGCGTTAACTCAACATCGTTCTCAATTTTGAGTTTTTCAAACAGTCGATATCGATAGCTATTAACCGTTTTCGGGCTTAAAAAAAGCTGCTCCGAAATATCCTGCACTTTCTGGCCTCGGGTAATCATCAACATTACTTGCATTTCCCGATCGGATAAATCATCAAATGGACTGCCCTCTTCGGGGTTTACAGCTTTAAGCGCCATTTGCTGAGCGATGTCTGGCGCGAGATATCGTTTACCGCTGGCGACTTGGCGAATCGCGATAATCATTTCTTCGATTCCAGCATCCTTAGTCACATAACCCGCAGCACCAGCTTGCATAAAGCGTGTGGGATAGGGTTCATCACCATGAACTGTTACCGCCACCACTTTTACATCGGGATCAAATCTCACTAACCGGCGAGTTGCTTCCAACCCTCCGATACCAGGCATATTCGCATCCATTAACACCACATCAGGTCTCAGCTCGCGAGCTTTTGCAACCGCATCTTCGCCGCTCTCAGCCTCTGCCACAACAGTGATCTTGTCTTCATCTGCTAGTAAACGACTTATGCCGCTTCTGATCAACTCGTGATCATCCACAATCATTACTTTAATCAATCGTCCCCTCCGGAATTATTGCGCTTACCTCCCTAACGAATAGAGCTTACCACTTTAACTTGAACAAAAAAATAAATTAAATCGCAAATACTGGGAATTGCTTGTTATAAGTCGGCAACATCCGAGGAACCTGCTTAAAAATCAGTCTATACTGGTTGATAGAACGCCAACAGATTATTAAAACGATTTTTTATGTCATTCGACAAATTTGACTGGTAAAATCGCGCCTCAAAATCGACAGGTTAAAACGGAACTGATTATGCTCGACTACCAAGCACCAGAAAACTTACTGAAAGATCGCGTTATATTAGTAACCGGCGCAAGTGATGGGATTGGCAAGGTTATCGCCAAAGAATATGGCCGACTTGGCGCAACAGTGATACTCCACGGGCGAGATACGAACAAGTTGGAGAAAGTGTACGACGAAATGGTAGAAGCTGGATGTCCACAGCCAGCGATTATTCCATTAAACTTAGTTAATGCGACGATGGAACAATACGCGAGTCTTGCGGAGACAATCGCTAAAGAATTGGGGCGTCTTGACGGAATTGTTCATAATGCAGCAATGATTAGCGAGCTTGCACCGATTGAATATACTGCTGTTGAAACCTGGCAGCAGATGATGCAAGTCAATATCAACTCAGTTTTCTTGATTACAAAGGCATGTTTGCCTTTACTCAGAGAAGCGCCAAATGCATCAATAATTTTGACCTCTTCGGGAGTCGGCCGCCAGGGTCGTGCTTTTTGGGGACCTTACGCCGTTTCAAAGTTCGCGATTGAGGGATTTAATCAGGTGTTAGCGGATGAATTGGACAACTCGAATATCCGGGTCAACGCCATAAACCCTGGCGCAACACGAACTAAAATGAGAGCCACAGCCTTCCCTGCCGAAGACAAATACAGCATTGTCGCGCCCGAACAAATTGCCCCCTTGTATTGTTATTTAATGGGCGATGATAGTCTAGACGTTCACGGTCAATCGATCGATGCCCAACCCAAGTAATCGCGTTTGAACCAAGAAAAAGCTCATCTACAGCAACCGTAAGAACGCAATAAAGCGAAAAAATAGACCGTGTTTTAAGCATTCCTTCCTATGCTCATGCTTAAAACACTGTCAATATCCGGGCGTTTAAACATCAGTGAATCAATAATTGTCACTTTTTTGGCAGTTTTCCAGCCCTAATTCTTTCTCGCTCATAAAATTGACACTCCCGCAAAAACAAAGCTAAGTTATTGATTTTAAAAGAAGCAAAAGCGCCATAAAAACAACACTTATTAAATATAACTTTAAGTAGTTGCCATAAGTTATTGAATTAATTAGACTTAAGAAAACTGGCACAGCCATTGCTACAGTCATATCGAATGTGACCAAAATCCCCCATAGGTTGAGGAAAACCACGGTTGTTTAGAGAGAAACTGTAGTAATTAGAGGCAAAACATGAACGCATTTTCAACATCAAAAGTTATCGGCATTGAGGGCTACCGCAACGCAACTAAAGGTAACAAAGAACCTTTAGACGTCACTGGTCTTGCCCTGAGGCTTCAACAGACTTTAGAAATTGCGCCGCTTCTACAAACCTTTTGTGATGAGCTTGCATTTTCAATTCCTTGTGACTCTGTCAGCTATCGCAATGCGCATACCGCATTCAAATATCACACCGGCGAGCTACGCGCTCACCGATGTCGTTATCAACTAGAGTTAGAGAACGATTATTTGGGTCATATAGAATGCAGTCGATCTAAACCTTTTACGATGAAAGAGACGGACTTAATTGAACGACTACTCAGTCTCTTAATTTATCCGTTGAGAAATTCGTTACTCTATCAAAAAGCGGTCGATGACTCTTACCGCGATCCTTTGACACAAATCGGTAATCGCGCGGCATTTAATGAAGCTCTGAACAGAGAAATCTGTTCGTTCAAAAGACACCTTACGAGTTTCTCACTGATGGTCATCGATATTGACCATTTTAAGAAAGTTAATGACACCTACGGTCATATTGCGGGCGACGGTGTACTTCAGTCGGTGGCTAAAGAAATTAAAAATACCTTACGCCGCTCAGATGAAGTTTTTCGCTATGGTGGCGAGGAATTTGTGGTAATGCTATCTAATACCGACTTGGATGGCGCTAAATTTATAGCCGATCGCATTCGTAAAAACATCAGTAAAATGACCGTTGAAAGCCATTCAGAAATTAAAGTGACGGCCTCTATTGGTGTCTCTGCTACGGATGTTATTCGTGATGTAAATGATACGCTATATCACGCTGACAAAGCGTTGTACCAAGCAAAAGAAGAAGGTCGAAATCGCGTCGTAGTTCGACCTTAATAGCCCTTTTCAATCTGTCCCATTGTTGGACCGCTTAACCTCTCCTGTTAAGCATGTAAAACAAAAAACGGCGATAGTATTATCGCCGTTTTTTTATGTGTGCTTTTTGTTCAAGCGGCTTTTTGTTTTAACCCTCTACTCAAAGCGCAAAACAAAATAATACCATCAATTAGTCGTAAAAAGATTCACCCGCCGCCGCTTTTTCAACCAATAACTTGGCCGGTTCAAAGCGATTGCCGTGGGCATCTTGGAATCCTTTGAGCTTATCAACAACGGTTTGTGCACCCATCGCGTCGATGTAACGGAAGGGACCTCCCAAGAACGGCGGGAATCCAATTCCAAAAATCGCGCCAATATCGCCATCGCGAACGTTGCGAATAATTTTGTCTTCTAAACATTTAACCGCTTCGTTGACCATCATTAACAAACATCTTTCGACAATTTGATCGGCCGCCATTTGATTGCTCGGCTGAATTCCCAGTAGCGAATAAATAGACTCATCAACTGGCTTCTTACCTTTGCCTTTAACGTCATAGCGGTAAAAACCTTTTTTGTTTTTACGGCCTTTTCGATCATCTTTTGCTAACTTATCAAACATTGCGGGAGGCGTCATGCGTTCACCAAAAGCCGCTTCGAGAATTGGAGAGACTTTTGTCGCAACATCAATTCCAACTTCATCCAATAATGTCATCGGGCCAACAGGGAATCCAGCGTCCACCAGAGCTTTATCAATTTTATCGACTGCGACACCGTCAACCAACAACTGTCCAGCTTCATTCATGTAAGGTGCTAAAATACGGTTTACATAAAATCCAGCGCCATCGTCAACAACAATGACGGTTTTGCCTTGTTGCTTACCAAATTCGACTGATGTGGCGATGACTTCATCCGACGTTTTGTCGCTTTTGATGATTTCTAATAATGGCATCTTTTCAACTGGAGAAAAGTAATGAAGGCCAACAATTCTCTCTGGGCGCTTAGCGCCTTTCGCAATATCAGTAATTGGGATTGACGAAGTATTGGTTGCAAAAATAACATCTTCTGGACAATTTTCTTCAATATCTTTGACCATTTGCTGCTTAAGTGACAAATCCTCAAACACCGCCTCAATGACCAAATCAGTGCGTTTGAACCCCTGGTATTGAGTGGTCCCACTGATCCCCGCAAAACGCTTACTCGCTTCATTTAATGACATTCTGCGACGTTTGACTTGTTTGCGGAAAATTTCCCAGCAGTACTTAAGGGCATTGTTGATGCCGTTCTCACTAATATCTTTAATTCGAACTTTTTTGCCCGCTTTATTGGCAGTGACGTAGGCAATACCTGCCCCCATTAAACCGCCCCCGAGAATAGCAACTTTGTCGATCGCTTTCGTTTCAACTTCCGAATCAACGCCAGTGTCCTTCTTCATTTGCGTAGTCGCAAAGAATATATTCATCAGCTGCTGAGATTCTTTTGAAACGACAAGCTCTCCAAAAAGTTTTGCTTCAGTTTCTAAACCCGCATTAAATCCTTGTTCCATACCGACCTTAACGCATTCAATGATCTTAGGCGGCGAAGGATAATTACCTCGGGTCTTTTTGGTTACCGTTTGCAACGCTTTATCAAAAATAATATTGCGACCGTAGCTACTCGTTTCCAAAGCCAGCTTTTGTAGTTGGCTCATATCAAATAACGATTTAGCAGAGAAGTCGGGCTTTAAATCGCGCACTTTTCGTTTGCGTTTACCAATCAATTTATGGGCTAACTTATCCGCCGCTTTTCTTAAGTTCGCTAAAGGGACTACCTCATCAACTAAACCAATTTTCTTGGCTTGTTTTGCCACTAACTGCTTACCCGTCAGCATCATATCGAGTGAGGTTGCTATTCCTACTAAACGCGGCAAACGCTGTGTTCCACCACCGCCCGGTAGTACACCCAGCTGAACTTCAGGTAAGCCGAGCCGAGTGATCTTGGCATCGGTACAAATTCGATGACTACAGGCCATTGCTAATTCAAGCCCGCCGCCTAAACAAGCGCCATGAATAGCAGCAATAACAGGCATGTTGAGATCTTCTAATTGTCCAAAAATAACGTGGCCTTTTTTGGCCAGTTCGACCGCTTCTTCTGCCTTAGTTATCTTTTCTAATTGGCTTATATCCGCACCGGCAACAAAGTTGGTCTCTTTTCCGCTAATTAATACCAAAGCCTTAACATCTTTATTGGCTTTGATTTCATCAAACAACGCGTTGATATCGTCGACTAACTCGGCTTTCAAAGTATTTTGAGATTCGCCTTTGACATCGATAGTGACCCAGCCAATCCCCGACTCGGAAACTTCAAGACTAAAAACTGATTCTTTTTTGCTACTCATTTATTCAGCCTCCAAGATCATTGCCGCACCTAATCCACCTGCCGCGCAAGCAGTTGTCAAAGCCGTTCCGCCACCTCGACGTTTTAACTCTCTCAATGTTTGAGTAATCATTCTTGCTCCTGTCGCCGCAAAAGGATGTCCATATGCCAGCGAGCCGCCAAGGACATTAAATTTGTCCATATCAATCTCACCAATAGCGCTCGAGCGATTTAATTTTTCTTCAGCAAATTGCTTACTCGCGAAGGCTTTTACATTACATAAAGTCTGCGCCGCAAATGCTTCGTGCATGTCGACTAAATCTAGGTCAGATAATTTCATACCCGCTCGGTCTAAGGCAATCGGAGTTGCATAAGATGGGCCCATCAACATATCGTGAGTCGCATCGATTGCCGCAAACCCGTAGCTCTTGATAAACCCGAGCGGCTCATAACCGAGTTCCTTGGCTCGTGACTCGCTCATCATCAATAGAGAAGCCGCACCGTCGGTTAAAGCGGTCGAGTTTGCAGCGGTAAGCGTACCATGCTTTTTATCGAACGCGGGACGCAACTTTTTGTATGCATCAAGTTCTGAGTTAAAACGAACGGTATTATCTCGCGATAGTGACTCTTTGAATGGCTCAACATAAGCGGTCATGACTTCATCGTCCAACAGACCTGCTTCCCATGCTTTGGCCGCTAGTGTATGCGAGCGGTGTGCAAATGCATCCTGCTCTTCACGACTAATCCCATGATCTCGAGCCATCTGCTCAGCGTTTTGCCCCATGGTAAGACCTGTTGAATACTCCTTAACAGAAGGTGGCACTGGCGCTAAGTCGCTTGGTCGTAATTGGCTTAAAATCTTTAAACGTTGACCGAGCGTTTTTGCTTTTGACAGATTCAAAAGCATCGCCGACAGCTTTTTGGTAACACCAATTGGCACGACTGAAGAGGTATCGGCTCCGCCGGCAACACCAACAGAAATCGCCCCAGCCATGATTGACTCGGCGATATTAACCGTTGATTGAAAGCTTGTAGCGCAGGCTCGCGACACGCTATACGCATCAGTATTAACGTCCATGCCAGAGCCTAAGACAATTTCACGCGCAATATTAGGCGCTTCTGGCTGAATGAGAACCTGTCCAAATACCACTCGATCAATAAGGGAAAGCTCTATATCGGCACGATTTAGCATTTCCGAAACGACCATTTTCCCCATATCAATGGCATTGGTACTTTTGAAATGCGTTAATTGTCTTGCAAATGGAGTGCGTAAACCCGCGACGACGGCAACTCTATCTCCAGAACCCACTTTTTTAGCTTTGGTCGCTTTTCTTGCAGTCGTTTTTTTGGCTGTTGTTGTTTTTGTTTCTTTTTCAGCCACTTCAGTTTTATTACTCATAAGTTCTTCTCTCTTATTCTCACGAATGTAGTGAACACTGCAGTTGTTTATCGCAAAACACTCAAAACTTCAGTCAGCGGCGTTATAAACGGCGACTAACCACTAAATCACGGTAAGCGCTACACTATTCACAGGCAATGCGCTGAATTTAACTCATCCGACCAATTAATTCAAACGTTTGTTTGAATTCAACAACATTAGAAAAATATGACTAGTGAGTTATTTTTTCCTTTGAAATCATAAAGATAAGAAAAAACAAAGCGAACTTATGACTTTCTTATAAATGTAAGAATTCACAAATTCGCTGTTATTGTGTTTGATTTTAGATAATTTTCACTGATTTAGGACAACATATTCTTTATGCTATCAGCGAAACGCGTGACTCGCTCTTTGAAAGTTCGTCGGACTTTAACGTCAACGCCACTGAACAAGCACATCCCTTCAATAATAATCGTCGGTACATCCGCGGAAACACTCGATGGTGCCGAGTTGCTTACACCACCAAAAATGCTGAAAACGTTGACCTGAACGTTAACATCTTCGGGAACGTAAATATTACAGCCACCAAAAATACTATGAATCTTAATTTTCACTGTCGGATACGCAAAACGCGCTTCGGTAAAATCAATATCTCCACCACCAAACACGTTCAAAATGTTGAGTACCTTGGGAACGTTCCACATGCCGGTGCGATCACCACCTCCAAAAATATGAATCATTTGCTCTTCTTCTTTCCGAGTATCAAACTCACCTTGAGAGGCGTAACCGGTTTTCATCGACATTTCTCGCTTTTTAATGTCGACGTAATTTTGATCAACCATTAAATCAAGATCTTCGGTTAGTTGTTTCAGGGAGACGGGATCTTGAGAAGCCATTGCCTTGTCTAACCGCCGCTCAAATGCCTCCAAAGAAATTTTTCCGTGTCCGTAGTTCATAACCAATTGATCAATCACTTCTTCTCTGACTTGTTCGAGCGGTCTATCTGCAGTTTCTACTGGCATGCTGGATTCCTTTATCTATTATTTTTGCAACTAGTGTAACGTTAAAAAGTAGTCCCTACCATCGTCAAATGATTACAAGAGCATTGCATTTGTTGCGATTTGTAACCAGATTATTTTGGTTTAAGTACTTTGTTTATCGAGTTGTTTGAGCAAACCTCATGCCAAAATAAAACTTCAATGTTATCAACAAGATAAAGTAACACGTTTGATATAATTTGGCGAAAAAGACAATTGTTTGAGTTATTTCACTATCTTGACTTATTGGATATTCCCAAAAGACTCAATTTGATTGAGTGCGCTGGTGGTATCGATTTTCTGAATGGTTTGCGTCAATCACTTATCGAAACCTTTTTTCCTTATGCTATCGATATTAGGCAATAAAACAAAACCCGGGATCAAATTGAACGTTTTCCTCGTCTGGATAGCCACGCGGGTTGCATAAGATTCTGCTTTCACCAATAAAATAATCTGAGGTGTTGTGTAGATGACCGTGGAGCCAAAATTTTGGAGAATGTGTTTTTATAAAATCGTCAAGCGCAGAAGTATACGCAGCAGTCGTAAAGTCTCCTCGACAATCACCGGGGACTGAATGAATCGAAGGAGCGTGATGAGTAACCACAACATTAGTTTCGCCCCGATGACGCTCTAGACTTTTTCCGAGCCAATCGAGGGAACGTTTATGAATTATTGCGGTGTCGATCGAGCGTAGTTTCGAATAATTTGGAAGACGTTTTATTTTTTTATAGTCATTCATTTTTTGCTGACAGTGATACCCCGCTATTTTGGGATCACCAAACAGCTTAAAATCGGTCCATAGCGTACAGCCCAAAAAGTTAACATGACCAACCTTAAGCACCTCGTTTTCAAGCACATGGATGTTAGTATGCTTAGTTAGCTTTTTTAGCTCCGCGAGCAGCTTTGGGTAGGTTTTACCGTAATATTCATGATTACCTAAAACATAAATAACGGGTCTGTTAATGATGTTGTTTAGAGCCCAACGGACACCTCTATCTTTGGTATGAATGTCTCCAGCCAATACCAAAACATCAGCGCCAATATCCTGATAGGAAAAGTCATGAAACTCAAGATGAAGGTCACTGAGTAGGTGAATTTTCATTGGAATGCAAAATTTAAAAATTATTGTCTAAAGAAGCGGAACTCGCTGATTATTTGCGTACTTGCCCGTCTCCTAAAACAATAAACTTCTCACTAGTTAATGATTCTAATCCCATGGGACCATAGGCATGTAGCTTTGATGTTGAGATACCAATTTCTGCACCAAGCCCCAGTTCACCACCATCTGAAAATCGAGAGGAGGCATTGACCATAACCACAGAGGCATCAACGCGATTAATAAATTCATTAGCATTCTCTTGTTTTTCGGTAACGATGACTTCGGTATGGTTAGAGCCGAAAACATCGATGAACTGAATGGCTTCGTCTAAGTCGTCCACAATTTTTAAAGATATTTTTAAATCTAAGAATTCACAATGAAATAAATCATCATCGGCAGCCTCTATGTTTTGTAGAATATCAACTGACCGATCACAGCCATAAATCGTTACGTTTTTACTAACCAGTAAATCATAGAGTTTGGGTAAAAACGCTTGAGCGATATTTTGATGAACCAGCAAACCTTCTAGCGAATTACACACACCCGGTCTTTGCGTTTTGCCGTTAACGATTAGTGCTAATGCGTTATCCAGATTCGCGGACTCATCAACAAACAAATGGCAAACCCCTTTGTAATGCTTAATAACAGGAATATGACTATGTTCAACAACATGTCTGATAAGTCCCTCTCCACCGCGAGGAATCACTAAATCAATAAACTCATCAAATTTCAACAGCGCATCGAGTGCGCTTCGATCGGTCGTATCAAGTACGATTATCGAATCTTGATGAAAACCACTCAGTTCGAGTGCCTCTCGCCAACATCTACCGATCGCTTGATTTGAATTAAACGCTTCTTTGCCACCTCGTAAAATAATTTGATTACCACTTTTCAAAGCTAAAGCCGCAGCTTCTACGGTCACATTAGGACGCGATTCATAAATCATCAGAATCACACCAATCGGTATCCGTTTCTTGGTAACATTGATACCGCTAGGTTGCCTTTTAATCGGATAGTCTTTTACTAGTGGATCGTCTAAACCGGCGACAAACTCTAGTACAGATTGCATTTGTTGAATCAGCACTGGCGTGATGGTCAGTCGATCAATCATCGCATTCGACAAGCCACTCTCTTTAGCATGCTGACAGTCGAGCTGATTAGCCTGAATGATTTCCGCTTCTCTCTTTTTGAGAATATTCGCCATATTAATTAGCAGCGTATTCTTTTGAGCAGTTTTTTTAGTTACCAGAGAACGAGCAGCCGACTTAGCGGCTTGACATTGCGAGAAAAGTGAATCACTTAACCCGAGTAGCGCGGTATCATCCATTGTGCGATTCCTTATTAATTTGGCTTTTAAACCAGGTTCCAGTCGTTTGATTGCGCTTTAATCGCTCAAAAGTTTCTACATTTCTGCCGTTAACAATTAGCGTATCAATACCAGCATCACTGGCAAACTTAGCGGCCTGTAATTTGGTTTGCATTCCACCGGTCGCTATTGGATTATCGGTGGCGCCAGCAATCGCAAAATGAGAGTCCTCAATTTTTTCCACCAGCGGTATCAACTGAGCTTTATCGTGAGTTTTCGGATTCTTATCGAACAACCCTTCCACATCACTACAAATAATTAATAAATCTGCATTACACATTTCTGCCACTTGCGCGGCTAGATTGTCGTTGTCACCAACAACTAACTCATCAACAACGACTGAATCATTCTCGTTAATAATGGGTATCGCTTGCATCGACAATAATGTATTAATGGTATTTTTTGCATTAGCGCGTCGTTGCAGGCTTTCCAAGTCAGAGCGCGTTAGTAAAATCTGTGCGCAATGATTATCGAACAGTTTTTGCCAATGTTGCATCAAATGAGTTTGACCAATTGAAGCGAGTGCCTGCTTCTGTGGGATAGATAACTTTTGTGCCAGATGATGATTAGTTAAGCCAGAACCGGCCGCGACAGAACCCGAGGAGACGATGACAACATCTTTACCTTGTTGCAAGCAATGATGAACGAAATCAGCTAGTGATAACAAATAGCGAACACTACTTCCCCGTCCCTCTGGGGCAATTAGCGCACTGCCAACTTTAATAACCACTTTCTGAAAATGACAAAAATCCTGCATGAAAAACCAAAGCTACTCTATCAACAAACTTGTTCAGATTAACCTAAAATCCTACTCAATCTCGCCGCTAAAACAAGCTGAGATTGGTGTAAAACAATAATAAAAAGTAATAAGGTTTAACTGACACGGATGGGTAAGCGACTCGCGCCCCAAGCGCCCACGCTCGATTCGAATACACCTGGAATTTTATTTCCACATTGATCACATGTGCCATTGGCGTCTATGTGCCAATCACTCAGTTCATACCAATCTCTGCCAATCACTCGCTGATTACAGCTAGCACAGTATGTGCTTTGAGTCTTTTTGTCATGCACATTGCCAGTATAAACATACGAGAGTCCAGTTTTTAGCGCTATTTCACGCGCTCGCAATAGCGTCTTCAGGGGGGGCGCGGGGATGTCATTCATCTTCCAGTCAGGATGAAATGCGGTGAAATGCAGGGGAATATCGCCACCAAGATTATCGACAACCCACTGGGTTAGCGCTTCTATTTCTGTGTCTGAGTCATTATGCCCTGGAATCAATAAGGTCGTAATTTCAAACCAGACGTTTGTTTCCTGTTTTAAATAGATTAGTGTATCTAAAACTGGCTGTAGATGTGCGCCAGTGAGTTTGTAATAAAACTGTTCTGTAAACGCCTTAAGATCGATATTAGCGGCGTCCATGTATTTAAAAAACTCTCGTCTTGGCACTTCGCAAATATATCCCGCGGTAACTGCAACACTTTTAATCTCTTTTTCCCGGCAAGCTTGCGCGATATCAATCGCATACTCATGAAAAATCACCGGGTCATTATAGGTATAAGCAATGCTCCGACAACCGTAGCGTGATGCTGCCTCAGCGATTTGTTCTGGAGAAGCATGGGAGGCCAGGCTATCTATTTCTCTCGATTTACTGATATCCCAGTTTTGGCAAAACTTACAGGCTAAGTTACAACCAGCCGTTCCGAAAGATAATACTGGAGTACCCGGTAGAAAATGATTGAGTGGCTTTTTTTCAATCGGATCGATACAAAATCCGCTTGACCGACCATAAGAAGTTAAACATATCTTATCACCTAGATTTTGGCGAACAAAACACAGCCCTCTTTGACCTTCTTTCAACTTGCAAAAGCGAGGACAAAGATCACATTGAACCCGGTTATCGGCTAACGTGTGCCAATAATTAGTTGGATGAATAAAAGCACTCATAGGTTAAGCATGAGGCTTGATTGAAAAATTTCAAGTCAAAGTTGGCTAAGGTGTTTTTTTCATATGAAAAATCACGCTATCAACTCCTTTCCTTCTAAGAATCTCAATATTGTTTGATTCGTGTCAAAACAGCGTCATTAATCTTGGTTTAGTATATAAAAGTAGGCAGCAAGTTGTCGCTGAGCAGTTACTGTTTTTAACCTTATTAACATCCCAATTGATGAGGAGATATGCGATGAGTTTAGTAAGATGGAATCCGTTAAGAGACTTCGATAGTTTTTTCACGCCGACTAACCGTTTCTTTAGCACACCAGAAATGAAAAATGTTGAAACCAGCTGGAAGCCATTAGTAGATGTTACTGAAGACGCATCAGAATACTTGATAAAAGCTGAGTTGCCAGAAGTCAAAAAAGAAGATATTCACGTCACCAGTAATAATGGTTATTTAACGATTAGCGGTGAAAGAAAATTTGAGAAAGAAGATAAAAAGCTACACACCATGGAACGTTTTTATGGCAGCTTCGAGCGTAGTTTCAATTTACCCGACGACGTCAGAGAAGAAGATATCAACGCTGAATTTAAAGATGGTTTGTTAACACTTCACTTAAGAAAAACTGAAGTCCCACAAGCATCCCAAACACGAATTGACATCAAGTAGTCATAAAACGTCAATAAAAAGGCTACTTAATCTAAGTAGCCTTTTTTGTATCTCAAATATTAATTTCTGAAGACTTTTATGACAAAAACTCTCGGTTACTGGAAATTTTGAGAATTGCGAGCATACTTATTTTAGACATCAACTGATAATTGATGAGTTCGGTTGTCTCTTCAATACAAGAAGCGCTTAGTCGCTAACTGCAGGAGAACAGAATGGATCGAGTTAGACCGCCCGCCGTTGCCGGTAGCTTTTATCCTGGTGACCAAGTAAATTTAAGCCACTTGGTTGATGACTTAATATCCCATAGCGAATCTCATTTTAGTTATAATGCTCGTGGATTCATTGTGCCCCACGCTGGCTATCAATATTCGGGAAGCACAGCGGCAGAAGCTTACGCATTGATTGCAAAACAAAAAGCTGAGATAAAACGAGTCGTCTTACTCGGACCATGTCACAGAGAATGGATAGCGGGAATTGCGGTTCCTTCTTGTGATAAGTTTTCATCGCCGCTTGGTGATATCCCATTAGATATTGAAGCCATTAACCTACTGGCTAAACTTCCGCAGGTATCAGTCTCTGATAAAGCGCATAAAGAAGAGCACTCACTCGAAGTACAACTGCCTTTTCTTCAACGAGCCCTTGATGAATTTCAATTAATACCGTTAGCGGTGGGTGATGCAACCCCAGAAGAAGTCGCCGAGGTAATCGAGACTCTTTGGAAACTAGAAAACACGATTGTTGTTGTCAGCTCAGATTTGAGTCATTTCCTTTCTTATGATGACGCTAATATTATTGACCATTTAACAACCCGAAAGATTCTCGATAAAAACTATCAAGCCCTCGATCACCATATGGCCTGTGGTTGCACGCCAATTCAAGGGTTACTAGAAGTTGCTAGCGAAAAATCACTCAATGTATCATTATTAAAACAATGTAATTCCGGTGATACCGCCGGAGATAAATCGAGGGTTGTTGGATACGCTGCCTATGCCATTTACTAAGCTGACTCAAAAAGATAAACAAATAATCTTGCAAACAGCTCGGCATGCCATTCAATATGGTTTAACTTACAGCAAAGCCCCGATTTTAGAGCTCAATAGCTATTCCGAAACGCTCCAACAAATTGGCGCTTGTTTTGTTACCCTTAAAGAAACCAACCAGCTTCGAGGTTGTATCGGCGGGTTAGAAGCAAAGCAACCGCTTATACAAGACGTTGCCGATCATGCATTTGCGGCAGCATTTAAAGATCCCAGGTTCCCAAAAGTCAACCCCATTGAAGAGCCTATGATTCATATCTCTGTGTCAATCTTAATGCCAGCCGAGGCGATGACATTTAGTAGCGAAGCGGATTGCCTCAACCAACTTGTCCCCGGCGAGGATGGTCTCGTACTACGATATAATGGTTTCAAGGCAACATTCTTACCGACGGTTTGGGAGCAACTTCCCGAGCCGCAAAGCTTTATAAACCACCTCAAAAAAAAAGCGGGCTTGTCTGAGTCTTTTTGGAGTGATGAAATAGAGATTAGTCGATATAAAACCATTAATATTGACTAAGTTGTGTTAATCGATTATCGCGTCTATCTTTTGCGAGCCATCGCCACAAGCTAGAGGCTATGAAGCTAGCCTAAAAAACTAAATTAAAAAAACGAGAAAAAATACTGAGACAAAAAATACTGAGACAAAAAACAGCCCCAAAAACAAATCACAAACGACTGGATGAATAACTTACAGTCGTCCACTTGGTTAATTTTTAACGCCCTTGCCAATGACGCTGCATTTCATAATAAAGAAACGAAGCGGTCCAAGTAATCATCACTAGACCCGTAAGCGACTCTATGCCGGTTAAGAATCGGATCGGCCCCATTGGTTCAATATCCCCATAGCCTAAGGTTGTGTAATTAGTGAAGGAAAAATAAACGCAGTCGAGCAACGAGCCATCGAAATTACCTTGTAAATACCCAAAGTTGCCGCTCTTAATCAGTAGGTAATAAACAAATGCAAACAGCCAAACCTCGATCACGTGAGCAACGAGCGCTCCCATTACACCGATAACGATCCTAAAACGGTGAACAATTTTTAATTTTGGAATTAGTGAAGTGAGCTTATAAAGGAACTCATAGTGAATAAGCACCGCCAGAGCCATTACGGCGATGTTAATGAGCGTTATTAACAAAAGGTTGGTCATTGACACTAGATTTTAAGTTTGAGTTTTGCCAATCTTGATGACTTAAGCATAGATTGTCAAACTCTGATTCTAGCCGCTCAACAGTTCCTTTTCATAAGCTCGACGATGTTTCCTCATGAAGACCACATTCTCGCTTAAGACCGCCAAAACGCGTGTCCGACTCGCTCATGCCCAAGCTCAGCGGTACCGTGCTATGAGTATCTCCAATTGACACATACCCTTTTTCCCAAAGCGGATGATAAGGTAAGTCATGAGCTTTCAAGTATTGATGGACCTTCCTGTTGTTCCAGTCAATTAGCGGGTGCACCTTATATCGCCCGCGAATTTTTTGAACCACATTAATGCGTTTGCGCGTATCGGATTGGCTTCGCATTATACCTGCAAACCAAGTAGACACATTTCGCTCGCTCAATCCATCCTCCATAGGCTGAACTTTATTCATTTGGTTATATTGATTCAGTCCATCGAGCCCCTTTTCCCACAATCGACCAAACCTCGCCTCTTGCCATGCACTGGAAACTTTGGGTCGCAATACATGCAAGTTTAAATCAAGACGCTCTGTAAGCTGTTCCACAAACTGGTAAGTTTCAGGAAACAGGTATCCCGTATCAACTAATAAAACAGGAATATCAGGCTTTATCTGGGTTAACAGATGTAAACTCACCGCTGACTGAACGCCAAAGCTTGACGACAACGCAAACTCTCCCGGAAGATTCTCAATCGCCCAAGCCACTCGCTGTTGCGCAGTTTGGTTTTCTAAAAAGCGATTAACTGCGTCAAAGTCATCTGCGACTTGCAAATTAAGTTTTTCTAGATTTAACATCGCCTACCTCATCAACAACAATCAGGAATGAAAGTCCAAACCATTTTGAACCGCTTTGATATAGCCTTTACGGATCACAAAATCGCCAAAATATTCATCTTCATTTTTAGCGTTCGCATAATCTTGAATTATCGGTTCCAGCTCAGACAAAATCTGTGCCTCATTAATATTTTCCCGATAAAGTTTATTCAGTCGACTGCCAATGTGACTCGCACCAAGATAAAGGTTATATTTTCCTGGTGCCTTGCCCACTAAACCAATTTCGCCTAAGAAGGGTCGTGCGCAACCATTTGGACAGCCTGTCATTCGAATATTGATGGCCTGTTCACTCAAATCATACTTTGCTAAAAGCTCTTCAAACTTATCAATAAAACTCGGCAAGTATCTTTCTGCTTCGGCCATCGCTAGCGAGCAAGTTGGAAAAGCCACACAAGCCAATGAGTTTTTTCTCACCGGAGATTCAACTTCTCCGATACTAATGCCATAGCGGTTAATTAATGCTTCAATCACTGGCTTAGTTTGGCGAGTGACGTTGCTGATGATCAAGTTCTGATTGGGCGAAATTCTGAACTCACCTTGGTGGACTTTAGCAATTTCCTTTAAACCGGTGAACAACAGTTTATCATCAAAGTCCGCGATTCGACCACTGTGAATATATAGAGTCAAATGCCAATTACCGACTTCATCTTGGTACCAACCATAACGGTCGCCGTTGTGCTTAAATTCGAAGGCTCTCGCTTCTGCTAATTCAAACCCTTGATAGGCGAACAGCTTCTCTTTAAAACCCGCTAAACCTAAACGATCAATCGTATATTTTAAACGAGCTAATTTACGTACTTCGCGGTTACCAAAATCACGTTGTACTTTGACAACATTTTCCGCGACGGTCAGCACTTGGTCCAATGAGCAAAAACCGATAACATCGGCGACTCGCGGGTAAGTTGATTCATCGCCATGACTTGATCCCATCCCGCCACCGACGGTGACATTAAAACCCACTAATTGCTCATTTTCGACGATCGCAATAAACCCTAAATCATTGGCAAACACATCAACATCATTGTAGGGCGGTATCGCAAGTGCGGTTTTAAACTTCCTCGGTAAGTAAGTCTTTCCATAAATAGGCTCTTTGAAACCTTGCCCTTGAGGTCCTTCTTTCGCCGGTTCAACTTCACTCGACTCAACTTTTTCGCCATCAAGCCAGATCTCGTGATACGCCTTGGTCTGCGGTAAAAGATGCTCAGAAATTTTCTGAGCCCATTCATAAACTTCAGCGTGAATCGCAGACGTCTCAGGCAATGGATTGCTCATAACATTTCGATTGACGTCACCGCAAGCAGCAATGGTATCAAGCATGCTTTTATTGATCCCTGCGATGGTCGTTTTTAAATTTCGCTTAAACACGCCGTGCCATTGAAAAGCTTGTCGAGTCGTCAAACGTAACGAGCCTGAAGAATACTGAGTTGCAAGTTCTGCCATTTGTAGATACTGCGCAGCGGTAGCGACGCCACCTGGTACCCGAGCTCTAATCATAAACGAATACAAAGGTTCTAATTTTTGCTTACGTCGCTCATTTCGGATATCGCGATCATCTTGCTGGTAGATGCCATGAAACTTAATCAGCATCAAGTCGTCGTCAGCCACCGCACCAGTCAATGGATTTTTTAAACTGGGCGTAATGGTGCCCCGTAAATACTCACTCTCAACTTTAATCCGTTCAACATCCGTGTGCGTACTTGGATCATAAACTGTTGGTTGAATAAACGAATCTTGATGACTTTGCTCAGCCACGGTGACGCTGTTCGGCTCAATAATTTCCATGTCTACACTGCTTTCGACAACATCTAATAAGGTTTCTTCACTTGCCATGATTAATACACATCTCTTTGGTAACGATTCGTTTTTTTCAACGACTTCAAATAATCTTTCGCTTGGTCCTGATTGAGCGAACCTTGCTCAATAAAGGTTTTTAATAATTCAGCCTCAACATCTTTGGCCATTCGACTCATATCGCCACACACATAAATCGCAGCACCGTCTTGGTCAATCCATTTCCACAGCTCTTCGGCATTTTCTCGTAGCCTATCCTGTACATAGATTTTCTCGTGTTGATCTCGGGAGAACGCAACATCTAATTTAGATAATGTCTTATCCTTTAAAAAATCTTGAAGCTCGGTTTGATAAAGAAAATCGGTATTAAAATGTGGATTTCCAAAAAACAGCCAGCTATCACTGTCCGCCTCAGATTCTTGTCTTTCTTGCAAAAATGAACGAAATGGCGCAATACCTGTGCCAGGGCCAATCATAATTACTGGCCGTTGGTCATCGGGTAATTTAAAATGGCGGTTCGCTTCAACGAAAACTAACACTTGATCGTCTTCTTTAAGCGAGTCGATCAAGAAATGACTGGCTGCGCCAAAACGCTCACCATTTTGATTCTCCGCAACCTTTAAGCCGACAGTTAGGTGCACTTCATCAGGTGTTGCCGACAAACTTGATGCAATGGAATACATCCGCGGCTTGATCGGCTTCAATAAGTTGACAAGCTGTTCTGCAGTTAGCTTAGTCGGTGCGATATTCAACACATCAATGACTTGGTTATTTGCTGCAAACTCAGCAAAGTTCTCTTCGGCAATCGTTTTTAATGAATGGTTAGCGACGATTTCAGCATAAGATTGAATAAATCCTTTATTCAACAATGTTATCTCTAAGCGTTCGGAGAGAAGCTTGCGAATAGACGCTGTTTTTCCTTTGTACTCGAGCTCTTCTTCACCCGTTAATTCTGCTAGCTTGAGTATCATCTCAACGCTAGCAGCATTATTTTTTGGCCAGATTCCCAAGGAGTCACCGGGTTGATAAGTGATGCCGGATCCTTCGAGTGATATTTCAATATGATTAATATGCTTGGACGAGCCTCGACCGGTGATTTTTTGATTACCGAGAATAGTAGCTGTAAAGGGATTATCCTTATCGTAAACAACTTCAGGTACTGAATTGGCTTGAGTAGATTCGTCAGTCACCTGCACATCGCCGTCAACATAAGTATCATTAACTTCAACATCAACCAACTCTTCGACTTCGACGGTCTCACCCTGACTCGCAAGCGCTGAGACTTTTTCAACAACCTTAAGAATCCAAGCATCTGCTTGAGCTTCAAAATCCACATCGAGATCTTCACGAGCTAATAAAGCTTGAGAGCCCGCTTGACTGAAGGCTTTATCAAAATCTTTACCGGTCTGGCAGAAAAACTCATAGCTTGAATCGCCGAGGCTTAAAACGGCATGTTTTGAGCCGGTTAATTTAGGCGCTCTTTTGCCAAGGACCACTTCATGAAAGTCGATTGCGTCATCGGGGGGCTCGCCCTCACCGTGGGTAGCGGCGACCATGAGAATAACCTGCTGGTCTTTTAGTTTCGCGGGTTTAAAGTCAGCCACCGACGCTAAATTAGCCTTTAAGCCTTTCTGTCCTAATGATTGATGAAGGGACTCAGCAACTTTTTGTGAGTTTCCCGACTGTGAGGCATAGAGAACTTGTGTGCTCAACGCAACCGGCTTTACGACTTTCTTTTTTATCACGCGCCGCTGAGCAGGCATTGGTTGCGCTGTTACAGGGCTTGATACATTGTTTTCAGCCTGCTGAGCCGCTGACTCGCCTTTTGCATCGGCAAGGCCTGATGCATAACCACTCAGCCAATAAAGCTCCTTGGCTTCAAACTGTTGTAATTGCGATAACAGCTCACCACCGAGGGGCAAAGCTGATTGCGGGAAATCGACTTTTCTATTCACGAGACTATTTCACTTTATGAGAATTAGTCGAAATTTTGAGCCGAGGAGGAAATTAGAGCCACTAATTAACAGCTATTGGGGAATAACTGTTGGTAATACGAGTCAAAAAAGCCTGACACAATTTAACCAAACTGGTTTTGTAACCCGCATTTTTGGGATGGGTATTCAACACTGGTTACTAAACGAGGAGCCTCAGACTGCTCATTGAGAGCAATGGATTTGAGGCTTAGGGCTTAGGGCTTAGGGCTTAGGGCTTAGGGCTTAAACATTATCGCTTTCCCACTTAATCAAGGGAAAGCCCGATGCTTATTCCTAACTATCCGGTACTTGTTCCCAACCACCCAATGTTTATTCCCAACTAAAACTGTCGTAGGACGGGAAAGTCAGTCGTTCTTTTATACCTTTTTGCGAGTTGCTCTTGGCGATTTGGTATAACTCGTTTATGTCTTTGCTGTAAGCCACTCGAAACTCCCTCACTTCATCCCAAGTCTTGATGAACTGTTGTGAGGCTTTTTGACCGCTTTCCTTATAATCTTTGAGCAATGGGCCAACAACTTGATAGGCTGATTTTAGTTTAGCCGTCTGTTGCGATTCAAATTGTTTAATTTGTTTTAGATAACCTTGATAGAGCGCATTAGCCAATTCAGTCGATGGTGAATCCGTTTTTTTGATAAAGCTTTGCTCAAGGAAGTAAGTTTTATATTCAGAAATATCGAGCGAGTCGGCGTTGGTCCAATGCCAAACAGAATCACGATTAATCACTTTCCCTGACTCTGGATTAATAATCAAAACACTGGGTGTTCCCCAGTAAGCATCTTGACCAAAGTAATTGGCTACCTCAAAGGCTTTGTCTAGGTAACCCACGTCAACAAATTCAATTTCATATTGAGTTTTTAAAGCTGTCGTCAATTCTGGGTCTGAAAAGCGCTGACCCAAGCCGCGACTATCGTGACACCACTCTCCGCCAAGCGCGACCAATAATAATTTACCTGAAGTCTTGGCTCTCAACTGTTTCGCTTTGATTGATTCTAGCGCATTGTCGTTAGCTAGATATTGGAACTCCGGCAAAACCGTTTTTTCATCACCAGCGATAGAAACGTTAGCAAAAACGAGACAAAAGATTACGACGAGTATATTTTTCAAAGTTGAATTCACCAAATTGATGTCTATTGCGAAGCATCTTAACCGCTAAAATCACAGTCATCAACATAATCTGACTCTCTATTGAACTCTCTGTTTCTCTAATTTCCAATCTAACTTCCAATCTAACTCACTATCTAACCCCCTAACTAACTCCCTATACCGTCGAACGATAAACTTAATTAAGATTAGCCTCCATTAGCCAAGTAAACACAGCAATCCCCTATCGATAGCTCACTCGTCTTTATCGCTCATGATTCATTCGATGTGAAGTTACTCGGCCGACTAAAACAATCGTTAAACTCCGTGAGTTAAAAATTACTAATCCGTTTATTAACGGGATTTTTCATCAGCTTACGCAACTCAAAGCAGCTATTTTCAGCAAACTTGAGAATTTTAGCACTAGGCGCATTGGTATACTTCAATGTCTCTAGGTAAAAATCTAAACTGCCGACAATATCCGCAAATAAGTCCATTGACTCTTGGCTGGTTCTTGTGGGGGCATTCATCAGGTGAATGGTCACATACTTAACACAATCATCAAAAATCCGGCTTGTTTCCCCAAGGTCCAACAGTAAAAAACCCTCTTTAGTTTCTTTGAGTAACTCGGGAATATTTTTGAGTAAAAGCGCTCGCCTACCACTGTCAACAAATCGACTAAAATTAATAATCAAACTTTTAATGGTTTTATGAGTATTACTTCTTATCGCTTCTTTTTCATCGGAAAGACTTAAGCTACAGTCAAACAGGTCATTGACATGGGAAAGAGTGTCTTGGTCGCTAATACTCGATTCGATGGCGGCAAGAACTCTTTTAATGATATTCATATCTGAGTGGCCGAGGCTTTGTTGTTGATTTTCAATTTTATCGAGCAAGTCGATTGCCACTGACATTCGCAATGTATGCTCTTCAACTTGAATCACGCTCAACAGACTATTTAAATTGATGAGTTTTTGCTTAAAATGAGCGATATCTGATTGGCTAACCTTGCCAACATTTAATAATTGTAACTCAGCAGAAATTTCTTTGATTTCAGTTAACAATGCTTCAGATAAAGAAGCGAAGTCATCCTCTCCCGGACCTCTTAAAAAGACTAATTCCTTTCGAATCAGCTCATCCGTTATTTCTAATTGATTATTTAACTCAAAGTAGCTTAGGACCTCGCATGATAGTTCGCTTTTTTGATTGGATATTGAAATCAAGTATATTAGTTCGTTAGCTAAACTTGAGATAGACTCCTTATTTTCTTGGCGATTTTGCTGCGAGTTATGCTCAAGAAACTTTATCTGCCGATCAATGAGCGAAAACAACTTGAGTCTTTTTAAGGTGAGCTTTAAGTTTTTACTCGCCAAGCTATCAACTAGCGCTGATGCAATCCACCAAATATCAGGATATAACGGGGGCCGACATTCATTATCAAGCTTTGCCAATGCATTTTGCATCATCTTTAGCCCACCACTCACATTCGTTCGTCGCAAGACTTCAATCAATCCAATTTGATACATTTGTCTCAAGTATCTCGATTTAGAGGCACTTTGCTCAGTGATAATTACCGCTGATTGGAAAGCCTTTCTTTTCTTTTTTTGGGTCGCTTCAAAGAAGAATGACTCGGGTAATTGCTTGGCATTAATAGTCGTTCGCAACTCATTAATAAATGGTAAAATGAGTTCAGGCAAATCATGTCGTTTATGTTTAATATGTCTTACATATTTAACGATTCGAACCGTTGCTGTGTAAATCGCTTCGGTCAGTTTTGATTGATTGCGCGGCTTAACACTTGGCAATTTTTTAACAACGGCGAGCAAATCATTAGTCAATGTTAAGCAACCAGGCAGCTCTAACAATATAAAAACGCCTTTTAAACGGTGTAAGTGACTTTCAGCTTGAATAATAGCTGACTGGGCCTCGTCATCTTTTGAATTTGACTCTAAAAATAAATTGAGTTGATTGATGACTTGTTCAGTTTCTTTTTCGATATCGTCAAGAATAAGATCCAACGACTGTAAGGATGATTGATACTGCATAACCCTAGATACCCCTTGAATGATCAAGTACAGCGTTGTCCAGTTTAAGTCGCTATCAAATCCTTAAATACTTGGCGGATGAGTGGTTAGTTTTAAAATAATGGTTGGCTTTATCGTTCATCAGCTTTTCAATGCTAATAGAAGCGAGACGCACCCAAACAGACTAATCGATTTGTTTGATCCATTTGGGTCATTCGCGTGTAAGATGTTAAAAAGTACCAAGAATACGCCTCGAAATATCTCGCAAACCAATAAATCGACACGGTCAGCCTAAATTTTTTTATGGGTTTTGTGCGACACTTGACGTTTTTAGCGCTTTTTTCTCTGTTTTTTGTGCTGAAGTCGCTATTATTTTGCCAAACGTTCTTGATTGTCATTTCTCTAATTAATGAGGTTTCTTTTTAAAAATTCTCTCGCATGCTCTCCTCCAACAGCCTAAACTCCTCAGTTTGTGGCGTAAAATATTGGTCGCGCAAAGTTAAATGATTTCTAATTATTATTGTTTTTTTGCTTGTTAGTTATTTGCTTGTTGGTTTGTCGGAACCTCCACCACCACACGCGGCAATATAGCTAAGCGCGACAAAAGCCTCAACACGATTAAAACGAAATGTTCATTGTGTTGTTGGTTATTTTAATGAACGCCTAATTTAATTGTCGGGTGATTATAAACTCGCTGGCGAGTTCCTCAAGGGATGTCATTCTAGGCCAAATTTTTCAAGTGCAACCCGGATCTTGGTGTCGTTCCGGTCCACTTTTTATAAGCCTTAGAAAACGTATTTCGGTCGGAGTATCCTAGTTTTCGTGCGATGTCTTCAATGGAATAGTTGGAATTCAAGAGATATTTCTGCGCGAGTTCCAATCTTATCGTATCAATCAATTCACGGTAGGAGCAATTGTGCTGCCCCAGTCGTCTTTCGAGTGTCTTCTCACTAATACTCAATTTTTTAGCTAAAACATGACGAGAAATAAAACCATTACTTAATGATTCTCGAATAAATTGTCTCGCTCTTGCAATTAATCCATGAGACATTGAATCATGTTTTTCTTTTAATTTAGAATATAGCGCGTGATGATATTCTGGTTCACTCGAAATTAACGGCGCTTTCGCATCAACATGACTAAATTCAATGGCATTTTCGGTTGAATTAAAATTGGGGCGCTGATCAAAATGCTTTAAATACTTTTCATCGCCACTTAAGGGCGCACTTTTCAAGTTTACTCGATTTACATGTATTTTGTGTTGATTCAACCAGTTGGTATATTGATAAATAATGCCTAATGTCGCTTCATTGATAACCGCTTGAACAAGCGAGTTTTTCGCCTGATTATCAACATAAAATAGGAACTTGTCATTGGTCGTTTTGGTGCGGATGTCGACAATATTGTGAAAAAACAGCGGGAATTCACAAATTCTTTCGCACGCTTGCATTAAATCTCTCGCGGTCATGAACAAGTACCCCAGTCCATGAAATGAATTCGGATTGATCAATTTTCCAACATTTAAGCCTATCGAAGGGTGTCCTTTCTGCTTAATAATACTCCCGATAACGTTAAATATTGCATTTTTCTCGACGGTCCCTTGTTTACCGGGGACGAAGCCAGCTTCAATTTGTTGTCGTGAAACATTGAGCTTATCCGTGTTGACCAGTTGGATCAATAAAGAGAGCAAATCCCAATTCATTTTTAGGCTCACAGTTTAAATTTTAAAAATTCGCTGTCACTTCATTTCTACTGAAAAAATAAACTACCACTTTATAAAAATATAACAACTCTCTAATTATTTTTTTGAGCCTTAATACTCCTTTTATTTTTTTTAAACACGTCTAAAAAATTAATCTATCAACTTTATGAGATAAACAAATGTGATCTAAAACACAGTCAACCCCATATGTCCGTTGTTGACTGAGAAGAGACGCTTTTCGACATAGATTATCTCTTTAAAGTCACGAAATAATACGCTTCCCTTAAACGAGCTCAGCGCAATTATTAATAACAAATATGCTCGATGAACCAATAGTTTGGTTTGCAAAAATACTTAAATATTCAGCACGCTAATTTATACCCATGCACCACCTGGAGAAAACATGAAATCTTTTGCATTGTCTCTCGCGATTTTATTAATTGCGATTCAAAGTCCAATGATTCAAGCAGAATGGAATGAAACCCCCGATTACTGGAAATGTTATAACCGGGTGTCAGGAAGTTGGACATTCGGTATCGCCCCTTATGGTTGCAATGCAAGCGCATTCGGCAGTGACCAACACCTAACGAACAATTACATACCGGTTATTTTTGAGCAAAGTCAAAACTATTCATCTGAACGTAACCGTTACATGCAAGAAACCTACTCAATGATTAAGGAGGCCGCAACTTATTATATTCAGTCGAGAAAGCCCAATGTGAGTGAAAGCGAACTATCCGCATTTCAACATGCCGCGCTTGCAGTAGCACACCAAGAAAGTTTTTGGTCACACTATCGAAAAGCCAGTCAAGACGGTCGTTACAAAATGATGCGTGGCGACTTTGGCCACGGTCATGGATTAATGCAAGTTGATGACAGAGCGCACTATACCGCGACAACTCAAGGCAAAGGATGGGAGCTGATCACGAATATTTTATACTCGCTTGATGAATATTATACGGCATGGCGATCGGCCGATTCGAAGTGGTGTATTAAACAATATGGTGGTAGCTGGAGAAACCGGTCTCGCGAAGCATACTCACAATATAACGGCGGCCCTAGCGCATCATGCCGATGGACGAATCCGAATCACCGATGGGCAAGAAATGACCGCGGTTTTGAGCAAAAGTATGACGGACGTGGATGGGAAAACTATGTTGCAAACCGCTCCGCGCCTTCGAAAATTAATGTGAATTGCCTCGCGAATGGTGGTACAAACTGTCCACCGGGCGGCGGCACCGACACCAGCGGCTGGTATAACAAATTATTACAAACGCCAACCAATGAGGCTTGCGTTTTTGATGGCGAGTCGTTGCACTGCATGAGTGATATGAGGCACTCCGCTTGTTTAACGAGCTTAGGAAATTATGATACGAGTACAACGACTCGCTTATCAAATAGCGAAATTACAGGTATCAATAAAATCACTTATGATCCGCATAAGACGTGTCTAGATAATGTCGCTCATTTAGCGCCTGTCGGCAGTTTCATCAAACTGAAAACAGCCATTAACCTCAGAGCAACACCAAACGGAGAATTAATTCATACAATACCAAAGGATAGCGTTTTGCAGGTTACCGATTTCGCCGTTTTCGATAGCGAAAAACTAAATCGGTTTTATCGCGTAAACCATAATAATGCCGAAGGCTACATTTGGGGCGGTAACAAAGACGAGTTTTCGAATTGGTACGAACTGAGCTTTCAAAAAATCACTGACTATCCTTTACCCGTTAACGGTGATTGGGTCTTAATTAATGTTGACAAGCTCAACCTGAGAGCCACTCCTGGTGGTGCAATTATTGATGTTCTCGACAAAAATACAGCAGTCATTGTTAAAGGGCTGATCACGCAAGGATCCACCAACAAAAGTTTTCTGCATATCGAGACCGACCAAAATGAAGGTTACATCTATGCGGGATACACCATCCCCAATTCAACCACAAGTTATTGGGTGAACAACACGGCTGCGCCAAACTCTAATCAAGCCGCTTATTGTCCCGAAGGCTCGTATTACAATAGTCAGTTTATGGTCTGTCAAAATCAACAAGACACCTATGGTCCTTTTTCACGCACTATGATTGATCGCTGCCAACAATGGGGTGGTGGTAGCGCATGTAGCGCAGAATTTGACGTAACACTGGACGGTCGCGATACAACTCTTTCTCGTTGGTCTACGGCGTGGTTTATGAAAATTCGTGAAAACAAGCAATGTCCATTCGGCACATTTCGACAGGCTGAATACGGCTGGCATTGTGTCGAGACTAACACTCAAAACGAAATTAGTGACGTCTACGGACCTTTCGGAACAACACTAGTTAACCGTTGTTTAGCGAAAGGCGGCGGCACTGCGTGCTATTTCAATCGTTGGTCTGCATCCGGATATCTCTATTGGTCTCAACCTTAATCCGCTACTTCGGGCCTTCGATACAAAATGATTAAGTCACTGGTATCGAAGGTTCACATAGCGTCATGAAACGAGAGTACCCCATTCAAATTCTCGACAACGAATCAACAACCTAGAAAATATCTACTATGAAATATTTATATTCCCTGCTTGGCGTATTATTTGTTTTGCTTGTAATTATCTTGTCGAGTCAATACGAAAGCGCCGAACTCCAAGAATCACCGAAGATAAAAACGCCAACTCACCAGCAGCAGCAAGCGGCGAAATCCTTAACGCCCATAGTACAGCCCATTAACCCAGCGACGCGCTCATTTCAATCAATCGAGTTGGAATCAATAAGGCTGATAGACTGTTTCAACGATGTAAATTGCGACTACCCGCAGTCGGATCCCAAGTCGTATTTTTTTGCTGTTGGCGACGACATGAAGCACTTGCTAAAAGTCACCTCAGCTAATTTTGCAAGTGGCAATATTAGTGATAATGAAGCGCAAATAATAGCCCTTGATATGCTACGCATTCCCAATGGTCACGTGCAATCCGAAGCGATTGCTTTACTAGAAAGTCTGCCGGTTACTGATGAGTCTTTCAGCGCCCTAAAGTCAGT
Source organism: Aliikangiella marina (assembly GCF_007004765.1). GTDB lineage: Bacteria > Pseudomonadota > Gammaproteobacteria > Enterobacterales > Kangiellaceae > Aliikangiella > Aliikangiella marina. Next base: position 361,072 of record NZ_VIKR01000001.1, on the reverse strand, counting down.
ATTTAGCGACAACTTTGACTCGATACTTCTTGAGAAATCACTGACCCTACTCCATCGATATCATCAGCAAGGTTTTGACCAGGAGCTTGATGCACTTTTTCAATCCCTAATGATCAACGGAGGGCACTTTGTTCGCCAATTTATCAGTGCCAACTTACTTCCTTTTATCAATAACTCGAACATTGAGAGCTATCGCCATTCCGCCAGTCAAATGAACAATAGTACGCTCGAATTTCGTCAGCTCATGTCGACTTTAAATGAGTATGAATTGATACAACAAGGAGGATAAACGTGTTAAAACATTTTTTATCACAAAAGAAGATGATTATTTTTTCCGTGTTAATCGCCATAGTGACTGGCGGTTGGGTGACTTTCTTGTTCTTAGATGAACCCGCTAGTGGCACTGATCAAAGTTCCGAACAGACTTCCTTATCTGCAGCTAGCCGCAGTGAAAAAGTAGTTAGACATTTTTCCAATATTCCGTCCAATGAGCACAAAAAAAATCTTCCACAATCGAGCAAAGACAATCTTGCAGAAAAAGAACTCTATACATCATTACCGATTAAAAAGAACCGAGGAAACTGGTGGTATCGCCAACCGGTTTTAGCAACCGAGGACAAATTTGTCGAAAGCTATACCGACATTACTCTCGATAGTGGATGTAGTTCCGGAAGTGCTTTAGATGCAAGTACTTCAATTGAACAAAATTTTTATGATCATCACAACCTCGATCTAACAACTAGATTACCCGAAGATCTTTTTTATTTTACGCTAACTCAATTTTGGCAGCTTCGGGATGAACACTTTCAGTTTGTCGCTATTTGGGATAGAGACATGCCGGCGCTTTATCGGTACGAATTTTATCGCTCACGCGATCCTAAATTCGAGAATAGCGTTGAGCCGATTGATTTGCCCGTTGAATTACCTGCCATCAAAGATGTTTTGAATACCAACCACTTTGTTCGACAACTGATTCGATATTTCAATGAAGCCGGCGCTAATACTGGAGCAAGAATTTTAGAATCATCGATTAACGGCGTAGAGGGTGACCAACAAATCACACTGGTGAATTCGCAACTCACTCGGTGGCATACCAAACAATTTAGCTGTGACTTAGACAACAACAATAGTAGTTATTGCAACTGTGACGCAAACAGACATTTCGGAGAGCATTAATGAAAAAACTCTATTTAATACTGACGGCACTGACAGTCACCTTGGGCGACGCATGTCTTGCCGAGGACTTATTGATCAATCATGAGACCTACTTTAAAAAAACCACTCAACAGGCCTCGACTTTGCCAGCTTCTTCAAAGTGTTTAGTCGACAAAAATACGCTAGTGAGTACAACTTCAATCAACTCAAGTGGCGTACATTTGAGTGCGTCCCTGCAAAATAATTTAACTAATTGCGCATTTACGGAAGGCTATTTCTATGAGCCCCATACCACACGAGAAAATCGTCTCATCACTGTGAATGCGAACAGCGTCTTCAAAAAGAGAGCCATAAGCTCTACGCAATTACCGGCAAATGAAAAATGCGATCTCTTCCCTGGCGTATATGCCACCCAATCGAACGTCCCATCAACCAGCGATGGTCACTATTTCGTCAATCTCAGAGAACCAGTTAATGGTTGTAGTTTCACCGAAGGATACATTTGGGAAGGTCACAGTTACAAAGGCGCACTTGCCATTCAACTAACCTATGACACATTATTGAAAAAATCGGCTACCGATTCGAGTCAACTTCCGCCTAACGACTATTGTGAAGTTCCCAAAGGACTTTACCCGCTCGCTTCGGGCGCCAGCAGTTCAGGCGCAACTCACTATCAAGTGACCTTAGCGGAAAAACCCAATAACTGCTCATTCAATTCCGGTTACGTTTACTATGATCATACTGGCTGGGCAAAGCCCTATGTTGCGCCACCGGAGCCGACTTGGACGTTTCCTTTGCCAAACGGTTATTACACCAGTGGTTGGTGTGTCTGTCGAAACATCGGCACCAGCCCTCACATCGGACAAGATATTGCTCGAAGCAGTGGCATGCGAGCCGTTGCCGTTCAAAGCGGACGGCTAGTGAGCACAACGTTTAGCGCTTCTTGCGGTTATATTTCGATATTGGAAGATGATTTTGGCACCCGCTGGCGATACGTCCACTTGAACCAACCTTCCGTGAGTTCCGGCTCAAGAGTCGCTCAATCACAGCAACTTGCAACGATTTCACAATACCCGCGTTCAGGATGCGGTAGTGGAGCACATTTACATTTTGAGCGGCGAACATCCGGTTATTTTCAAGACTCAAGTACCGGTCGAAGTTGCCAAAACGGCTACCGTGCTTGCTACTATGACCCTATCAAGCCATGGCGTACTAGCGCGAATTCGAGCCAAGCACTCAATACTGCAAAGGTCGTTAATACCAACTGGTCGAATCTAGATATTCCGCAAGATACTCACTGCAAAGTTCCGCAGCAACAACTGCCGCGAGTTTCAACGGCGAGTTTCGAAGCCTATCCGACTCAAGAAGCCTCAGAGCTTGTTATAGATTTTAACTTGGACAAGTCTAACGAATCTCATTTTAATGTGAAGGCGTTTTTAAAAGACAATCCAAACAATTACTGCAAAAACCAGCGATGTATCGTGCAATGGCAACTGATCTCAGAGTCAAGCGATGGAACTTTACGTTCTGTCTTTTTTCACAATAGAGTAAGAAATATTCCGCTTGTGAGAGAGGCCAAAGAAAAACATTGTCTGGCCCAAGATTCGATTCGAAACTGGCTATTAGTAAAAGACAACCGAGGGAAACAATGGAAATTATTACTCAATGAAACCTAAATGTTTCAGCCAATCGAATTGTCTTTTGTGGATTTAATTCGACCGATTAACATAAGCGGCGATTGACTCAAACTTCCTCCAACGACCCTCAAAGTAAATGAGGGTCGTGAGTGATTAGCGTAATGTTGCCTGTAATTAATTTCGCCTGTAATTAATTTTATTTATAAATATTCTTAATTAATTTTATTATTAATACGTCACTCTAATAACGAAAAATCGGGTACTGGGAGTTTTTCGATTTCGGGGCGTGCGAATAAATAGCCTTGGAATAGCTTTAAGTAAGGGGTCAAGTCACTCTTTTAACAATATACTGACAAATTTCATTAATTTTGCATTTCAGCTTTTTATTTTGCTTTAATTCACTTCTAATAATACTAGTCAATCGACTGACTGAGCCAACATGGCCTAATCCAAAGTAATCTGCTATCTTCCTTAACGAATACCCGCCATAATCCTGACAAATAAAGATTGCAATGTTTCTTTTACTTATTGCCTTATCTTGTTCTCTACTTAAAAGTCTGAATAAATCATACGACTTATTTAAATACGCATAAGTACCATCGACAATCTTACCTATCGTTGCTCCCTGTGGAACTGATGCGCGGATCTGCTCACTTAATTTCAGCTCTGGTATCTTGACGCTTTTTAACCACTCTATAAAGTCTTTATCACCAATAACCGATGCAATATTACCTCGGTTATAAAAACAAGTAAGCGACTCTTTGTTACCTTTTGCTACAAACCTTGCATAGGCTTCATAGCGTTTCTTTCTACCAAGCATTTGATAGGTTTGCTCACACTCTAACCAATCGGGCTTTTTTACTCCGTTCACATTAGCAGGATAGCTAGACCAACTATAATCCAATAGTTCTTTAACCATCGGTCTGCTGGTCTCAAGTGGGTTAAGATGGATATACCGTGTCAGTTGAAGCAAATAGGCGTCACTATCAACCAATATCGATTTAAACCTTCCTCGAAATATAGAACCATCAGACTTTGCGAGCCGATTATGTCGTTGAGTATAAACTCCGTTGATATGACGCATAGCCCGACTAATATTAGCTTGTGGAGTTTGTATGAGTAAATGGTAATGATTGGTCATTAAGCAATAGGCATGGATAATGATACCAAACCGATGAACCGCTTCTTCGAGTGTTTGTAAGAATGTTTGAAAATATAATGTCGAATGAAAAAGATTGATACGCCCTCTATCTCGACCACGATTCATCACATGGTAATAAGCATTCTCGTATTCTATACGCTCAGGTCTTGGCATTGACTTTCATAAAACTATTAAACTTATGCCTATGATGAGTGAAATTGAATTGTTGAACTATCAGAGATTTAATGTTTAGTGACTAAGCCATATTTGAAGTTTTTGTGGGAGATTGACCAAGTAAAAAAATCGACGAGTCAAATGCTCGGCTCGCCATTATTGGTTAAATGTTAAAGGAGTAACTTCCCCCCTTATTAACTTATTAGTTATTTGGGAATTTAACGAAGTTAAAAACCGGCGAGACAATGAATAACCTCGCCATCACCGGTCAAATGTTAAGTGAGCAACTTGACCCCTTATTAACTTTTTATATCTGGCGGAGAGACAGGGACTCTCAACAAACCTAATCCAAACCCCACAAAGCGCGAACATATAGGGCTTCATAACACAGCTAATGGTACAAGAAAATGGTACAAACAACTAAAACTTCTCACCTTCCTCAAGCTCTGGGAGTATATCTTTACTTAACTTCGTTTTTTTAAGTTTTTGCATCAATTCGCCTTGAACCTTTCGCCATTCATAATATCGTCTAAGTTGATAAATATAATCGCTTGATTCAGGTTCTTTAATGAGTTCGCTTAATTGCTCGTCGGACAATAGAACTTTAATATGCCCTGTAACGTAGCTACCTTTATCTTGCCACCCCCATCGCACATGCATGTCTGGTAATTTATTTTCCGGTTCAACTTTATAATTAAAGATTATCTTGGAGCCTTTGATTTCGTAAGTCCCATGACCGACCGCTTCGTTTTCACAAATATCACAAAAATCTATTACTATAAATTTATAGTCTGGGAATAAATCTATAAAGCGTCCACCAGTCATATCGTGGTAATGTCTATACCGACCAAAACAGCCTCCCCCTTTACATTCATCATGAACTTCAAATAAGGTCCATTCAGCCTTGTATGTTTTAAGTATTAACTCTTCGGCAGTGGCTGTATTTAAGCTACCTACATACACAATTAAAGCTATTATTTTTATTAGATTAGTCATGGCTCTTAGCTTTATACTTTGGGAAACTATCAAATCATTCTACATAACTAAAGCTCGGCTACCAAATATGAAAAAAGAAGAAGTGATGGATTTATCGAATAGAGATAATGCGTTCAGATGGATGGTTAATACCAACTTAAACTTTATCGTTCGCGCTCATAGCCACATTAACTGGGCTATCAAAGGCAGAGCGGAAGAAATCTTGAGCTTTGACGATTTAAGTGCCGCGGATAAAAACTATTGGAATCACGAGTATAAGGTCCAATTTTCTTCTCATACAGTTAAGACAACATTTTTAGTCATATTTAGTTATCTCGAAGAAATGCTTCATTTAATCTGGAAAACTTATAATCCTAACAATATAAGTACTGAACAAGGCTACGGGATATCTAAATACAAAACGTTTATGAAATCTGTATTAGGAATCGATGTTGGAAGTCATAACGCTTACCAAAAGATTAGCGAAGCTCAACTCGTCAGAAATTCTTTGCTTCATGCAGCCGGAAGAATCTCCCTAATGCAAGAGTCAAAATCTAAAAAGTTATTAAAACTTATTGAGAAGCGACCAAACTACTACAAAAATAAATCTGATAGAATCAAATTAACCCCTGAAGGTTTAATCTCACTAGAGCAGTCGGTTAGAACCTTGCTTGAAGAATTAATGGACAAAGCTATACCAACAAAAGAAGTCGAATAACCTTTTATCTGGTACTAGGACAAACTCTTGTTCTACTTATTGTTATGTTTTAAAAACCTCGATTAGAGCCACTATATTTTCAAACTTCCAGGCCATTATTGGAATTGATAAAGATACAATCACGCCGATTATCCACTTCATCCCATTTGGATATTTGTGGGCGGTCTTGATTAATTTGTTGGTTTGCTCTATTTTAAAATCTTCGTTCATAGTAAATACTCAAAATTGCTTTGAACAATGTGGCTGACAGGTTGTGCTCGCCAAAGTCCTAACCTGTTCAGTCCCCCTAATATCTTCAATATATTTCTCAAGGCTTTTCGGATCAAGCTGCTTTTTATCGACCTTTACAGCATGTTTGCATTTCACTTTACATCATCTTTTGCCGTACCAGCTAAAACTGGATACATTTACAACCCGGTTACTTTTCATGAGTCAAAGCCTGCCATAAAGCCTAATTATTCGTGTAAGTTAAACCTAGTTTAATTTGATCCAATAACTTAATTATGTTCACTTAGAAGCAAAAACGCTCATATTGATCACGTTATTTAACAAAATAGTTAGATTTCTATATGCAAGGCCCGTTGCAAACTTAAGAACCTATGAGATGAGAACCAATGCATTGAATTAACACAGACGATTCCACTAGACGCATTGTCCCTCTATAATCAACTTCAATTCAGCGCCCAGCTAAGATGAAAAGTCGTACTCAATCAGTCAAGAACCCCGACTAATTCTCCTCGCTAAGCCGCATGATTGCTAACAATAACATTACAAGGTTGACTCAGAGCCCACCAGGTTGATTTCAAGGGATATTTAATATGCAGTTACCTTCAAAGACCTTAACAATCAAGTTCCAAGAGCTTCAAGCTGACTCAGAGTTCCAAAAGCGGTTTGATATTGGCTCACCTGAATCTTTAGATTCTATAAAACGGCTAACCGACTTATTGGATCAAGGACAGTCCCTGGAGCGTATAACCGTCTTAGAGTCCCCTGAGGGTCTTAAGATATTAGATGGATTTCATAGGTTTGAAGCTTATAAACAACACATTAAAAACAATGAGCCTCTAGAGTACTCTGAGTATGAGATTGAAGTAGCGTCGCTAGGGGTGCTAGATAAACTTAAAGCCCTTGAGTACTCATGTCTGGCAAATACTAAGCACGGTCGTGGAGTTTCTCCAGAGTCTGCCCTCCAAAGACTTTTCCAGCTAATGCTGACCACAGATTATTATTTAGAAACTAAATGAATCCAGACAGGCGTAATGGCGTAATACAACAATTAACCTACAACGCAAGTAGCGAATATCCTACATTCAATTAAGTTTAATGAAAGATTTATTCAACGGGTCGTGAGTGATTAGCTTAATGTTGCCTGTCATTAATTTTATTTATAAGTATTCTTAATTAATTTTATTATTAATAAGTCACTCAAATAACGAAAAATCGGGTACCGGGAGTTTCTCGATTTCGGGGCGTGCGAATAAATAGCCTTGGAATAGCTTTATGCCCAAATCTGCAAGTACCTTGTAGTCGTCGAGCTCCTCTATCCCTTCTGCGATTACATCAACCTTGAGGGCTCTGGCCGTATTGACTATGCCAGCTGTAATTGCTTTTTTTGTCTCATCTTCCGCAATGCCGCGACAGAGATCCATATCGATTTTAATAATGTTTGGTTTAAATCGACTAAGCAGGTTGAGACCTGCGAATCCAGCTCCAAAATCGTCTATCGCCGTAATAAAGCCTCTTGATTGATAGGCATCGAATATTCCTTGTAAATGCTGCGGATCCCTGACTGGTTCGGCCTCAGTCACCTCAAATATAATCTTATCGATTGGAAAGTCGAACTTGTCTGCGGCCTCAATGGTAGCGCGAATACAAGTTTCAGGTTTGTATACAGCATTGGGTAAAAAGTTGATACTCAACTTACTCTGAATACCCAGCTCCGAGGCAATTTGTATGGCTTTTACACGGCAAGTCTGGTCAAAACTATAACGATTGTTATCATCTACCCACGATAAGACCTCACCAGCACCAGCCCCATCCCGGCCTCTGACAAGGGCCTAATAAGCAAATATCGATTGAGTCGACACATCAACAATCGGCTGGTATGCCATTGTGATAACGAAGCTCAAGGGATTAGCATTCAAACACTGATTACAACCTAGGCCTTTAAAATCCGCGGGAAACTCCATCTACTTCTCATTTGGTTATGGGTGATAGGTCTTATTTATATAGACTAATTGACGGTGTAATACTAGCGCGCGAGAAGTGGGATGGCTGATCGTATGGTCGAACTCGAGAAACAAAAAACCCGCCAATAAGGCGGGTTTTTATATCTGGCGGAGAGACAGGGATTCGAACCCAACTTGATAACAAATTGTTATCAACCGGATAGAGCCGGTTTAGCCGCTCAATCCGCCGTATTCCGTGGCCTTCAGGGCAATTTAGAAAACTTTACAAACGGACCCAAAAGGAACTGGTCGGACTGGATTTGGCCACCAAATGGCCACCAATTTTGATTACGATTCGTTGTCAATTAAGAAATTTGAAACATTTTCTAACTTAATTTAGCGCTTATAACTGGAAACTTTATCGCCCTCGTACGTCTATATAACATGGGTGTTTTAGAACGGATATCGGTTTTTGTTAACCATAACACGGATTGATTTTTGTGTTCTTTTATTCTATAACCATAGTTGTTGACTTATATATGTTCTTAAGTTAGCGTAGCGAAACTTTTGAACACATGTACGAGTTAACATGGATTGGGAACTAACTAAAATTAGCACTGGTGATGAATTATCACAAATTAAGGATACTTGGCTAAATGAGATTGATGATTCGGATTTTCTAGAGTATCTTGAACATCGAATCTTTATGACATGTGAAAGAATCGTAGAGCGTGATGACCCAGCTAGTTTGTGGGTTCTAAAGAAGAATGGAGCTCCTACTGCTCTAGTTGAGTTATCAGACGCTTCTAGAGGGCGAGATCCTTCATACAAATTTTTAACTCTTCATCTTGAACCTCCACTAATTATTCGAGAAAAAGATGATATAAGCCGAGATATACTCGAAGACATAGTAGAAACTATTAATTATGCAATAGTAAAGTCCTTCGGAGAGGCACAAAATAGTAAAGACTGTAAATTGAAAGTTTTCGGTAGCACTGAATTACTAAATCAAGGTTTGTTTCCTGCATTAATACTGGCTAATGACCCAAAAAAGACAGGAATGACTCTCAAGAGGCAAGCGGGTTGGTTAATAATAGACAGAGCATAAAAGAGACGGATATGACAAAACTAAATAAGACAGAAAAGATGTTAAAAGAACATCTAACTAAAACTTTAAATAGGGTATTCTCAGAAAAATCCACCAAAGAACTGTCAGAGTGTCATTGGTTTAACTGGGATGGCCCAGACGGAAGTAGCAGCGGAATGAAAAAGAAAAAAGCTGCATAGAACTAAATTTCTCTAAACCCGCCGATTGGCGGGTTTTTTATTGGAACGGATAACCATGAGAACCACAACTTCTGCAATATTATCAAGCCTACTGTTTGCACAAATAGTAATCGCAGCTGATGATTCGGATGTAACACCTAAAAAGTGTAAAGGCCTCGACAAACGGATATCTGAGGTTCGAGAAGACCTTCGAGCTGGATACACTACGAGCGAAGGTGAGCGACTTAAGAAAAAACTCAAGGAACTGCGCTCTCTCAAACACTCTTGTCGGAGTAAAAATTACGATACTAAGTAAAAGCCCCGAAGGGCTTTTCTCATATTAATTGATAGAGCACCTCAACCGGATAGCTATTGATCTGCCCAAATCGCTCGTCCGGTATTTTAACAACATCCCTGCCCTTCTCTTTACACAGTTGCATTGCCTTTCTGGCCATAGCGACTGAGCCTTTCCAATCGAGCTTAATCCCCCGCTTGGAAGTAAAAGCTCTAATCGATTGATAGTCACTCAAAAGGTTTACTTGAGACATTCGATCGTTAATTTGAACCTGCATCTTCTCGAGTGACTTCATGCGGTTATCTATCGATATCAGGAAATCAGACACCACATTATTGTTGCGGTGATTCTGCTCTAGTTCCATCCAGCGCTTGATTACCTTATTGCGGAGTTTAATAGAGTAGCCAGACACCAGGGTCATTGTGAGTTCTTGATCTAGAAGATACTCGGTTTGCTTGCGATTCCTAGCATCAAAATAAATGTGCTCAAAATTGAGCACATTAAAACCTAGCTCATCTAGAATGTGTAAGATGTCTCGCTTCACATTAGCGTGGCGCTTATTGGTAAGCTTAGAAATTTCTCTACTACTCATCTTAAGTTCAGAGTTTAAAGTCAATTCGTTCATGACTTATCCTCCTGCTTGAGTTGATCAATCCCCTGTTCTAAAGGCTCTCTGATTGCTTCGACTAAAGCGAATAACTCAAAGCCAGTTATTGAGACGGTCTCGTTTTCTTTGATTTCAGCGGTAAGGAAAGAAAGTGCGTTGGCGCGTGCTTTTGCCATATCTAAAAGAAGTTGTGCATCCATGGCGGATCCCTCTGCGTTTGGTTTTCAGGAATCACCAACCAATTTAGGCTAAAAAATTGGGTGGCGAACTGTACAGGATTAGCCTTACCGGTCACAGAGCACCCGGCGCATCCGAAGATGCTCCCGCACAGCCCGCCATAAATTGCGGGCACAAAAAAAGCGCTTCGATTGAGCACTTGTGCGCTCTGTAGTTTCGTTTCATGAGGCTAATCACGGCACTGGATTTTGCCAGTGCACTTTTAAAGTAACGCTTTCCCTGCGAATTGTCAATCTCAAAAAAAAGCCGCCTTTCGACGGCACAAAGTGAGAACTGGTTAGCTTGCTTCCTGCAATGGCTCTAAATAACCGTCGATAAATAATGCATTTGAAATCGCGGTCATCATTAATGCTGTGTGACTTTCTGGTTTGATCGCTTTCTCTGCTTCGATCATCAATACATTCTTAAGAGCATTTAACACCTTATGCTCTGCCCCTTTATTCAAACCAAGTAAGAAGCCTCTTAAGAACGCTATATCGTCTAATCTATTCGTATATCCTTTGTTGAGGCATACATGTTTTAAACGCTCAAGCTCGGTTAATGCGGTTGTGACTGGTTGACTAATTTCCATGGTCCTTGCTCCTAAGTTTTAGTATCTCTCTAATTGTTTTTAAGCCTTCATCGTTACTTCCAAGCACATCGATTTCAAAAACTGCGACATCTTCTATGATGTCTAACAACTCAGCATGCTCATTAAAGCGCCGTCCCTGGCCTAACTTTCCCAACCGTGAGTCCAGCTGATATCCGATATCGACTGGATAATCCTTGATTAGATCTTGTTCCATACATTCCTCTATGAAGCTCTGGCCACAAAATCCTTTTTAACAGCCATGAAAACAATTTATTTTCATCTTTTAACCACCTGTGATAGCTTTTCAGTTACCTTCAGATAGCGGACCATCATATTAACTTATTAATAAACGATAACGATTCGAGGTCATTTTTATTAACATCTTAATAATCATATTAATATGTTAATATTTTAAGGTCTTGTTGAGCATCCTATATTAACATGTTAATATATGCAACATAATTTGATAAAAAACGACGAAAAAGACTCAAACATGACAAAATCGCGTCTAACTGAGCTATTGCAAGGTAGAACTCAAACCGAATTTGGCGACTCTTTGGGGTTGAATAGAGGAACTACGTCCAGAATTTTTTCGGGCAAACCGATTAACAATGACATCCTCACCAGGATAATGCATAAAGAAAATTGCAGCTTAACTTGGTTACATGGTGGCTACGGCTCTCCTTATAACGTCCTCAGAACAACCTCCCCCAAAGATACCTACGAAGAACTCAATACACATTTAGAAGACGGCGGCTACGAAATATTTCTAGTTTCTGGCTATGATGTCATTACCTTTATATTTGCCATTGATATGGAAAGAGAAAACAGCAACGGCGTTATTCTTAAATATATAAGCTGTGAAGTTGTTAGCGGACCGGTTGGCCAATCAGCTCTTAACCTACTGCGCGATTATAAAGTTTACCATTGCCAATTGGGCTATGAAGACGCTGAAAAACTATCGCTTGGCCACATGGGAACGTTTGAGCTGTTCGGCTCTGCAGACATTCTAGATATCAAAAACCTTGGCCACGGGGGCAAGCTAGAAAATTCTCATGAAGCAACCCAAGAAGAACTCGAGAACATTTTCGAGCAATACACCGGTAGCCGTGATGAGCTAATGGTTAACGAAGTAATCAAGATGGTCGATGATGCGATACTTGAGGAAGGATTAACCGATATCACACCAGAGCAAAGACGAAAACTAACAGTTGAATTATATAGAGGTGTTGTGAATGAAGGTTACGTAATCACTCGCCGCGTTCATGATCTCGCCAAGAAAATACTTCGCGTTGTTTCGTGATCTTCTCTTCAACTTCTTTCTTTTTAAATTCAATTTCATTTTGATAGAACTCTGGAAACTGGCTCCGGAGTTCTCTGCGCTTAACTTTTAGATCGAGTATCTTACCTGCTTTCACAAAGTCGTTTTGATCTGTAGCGTTAATTTCTGAGGCTTCTTGATCAAGTTTAAGTAACTCCATTAAAAGCTCTTTTGGTGGTAACTTTTCGACCCGTCGATCTTCGAAATCCTCATTAACAATGAGTTCGAAATTCTTGTCATTTTCGGTAACCGTTTCAAATTCATACTGCGCGCCATGGTACTTAACCAGGATGTAGCCTAAATAGAATATAGGCATCACCAGGCCAAAACCTGTCGCAATGATATTTAAAATAGTTAGCTCAGCGATTATTGCCAGAGATAGAACGGTGAGCGTGAGTACTGCCCAAATCCCGACCTTCTTCATTATTTTTTCCTTTACTTTCTATTTTAGAGGCCCACAAATCAACACCAGGTTTCGCTAGTAAGAAAACCATCATTATCAGAACAGCACCTTCGACAAAGTCATGAATCACTGAGTAGCCATAGAACTCGAACCCAGTAGCCAAAACCATCTGAATAAAAACAGTGCTGATACTAACCATGCATAATGCAACCAAAACTCGCTCTTGCATGATTTGATGACGGTTGACTTTGTACTTATTGAGCCTCCACTTTTTCCCTGACTTTATAAGTTTTTTATTTACAAAATTCTCAAATGCCTTAGATATCTGCTCTAACTTCCAGATAAATACCATGATAGCGCCAGAATAGACGATCCAGTAAGGCCACCAAGACCACCAGCTCTTAGGAGCATTGTAAAAGTCTTCATAGATTATGAATGAGGGTGTCCAGAGAAGGAGAATAAAAGAAATGATAAGCTGCCGACGACCGAAGCCGCGGCAAACAAAAAGCCCGGCTATTAAGCCGAGCAAGAAACATAGTCCTAAATTAATATATGATTCCATTCAATCCCCATGTTGCTACCCGTCGTCTTTGTCGCAAGTACGACCACCGGGGCAACCGCCTCCAGCGCTCCCTAATGTGCTAATGACAGGATCTTCTTTTTTAACTTCTGCTTGAACATCCGCGTTATAGCCAAATAATAATGTTATATATAATAGAATTGTAGTCATTTTTAATCTCACTTTGCAATAATAAATTGATTGTATTTTATACACCGCTTTAACTAGCAGCTCTTTTGAGTTTATCACCAAACCCCAGTTATATTAGGGGCTTAGCTCATAAAACTAATGGATAATCTCAAGAGCCAATAGGAAGCGTCAAATTACCGCCCGTGATGTTGACTACTCCACCTGCTTCAAAGCTTAAACTATCTAGCTCAATGTCCGCGCCAGAGCCCGTCAAACCGACACTTAAGAGTGCTGCAACGGTTGTTCCATCAGATTCAAGCACTGCTGCATAGCCGCATGTGCCCGTAGCGTCAACGTCGACATCGCTTGAAATTGTATTGGCCGTAATACCACCATTCGCAGCCGCTTGAAAAGCCGTTGCTTGAAAGCCACAAGTGCCCAATAAAACACCTGATAATGGGTCGCCAACATTAGCTGGTGCAGCCCCTACTCTGAACTGTAAAGTACCGTTGTTGAATCGCGCGCCTATTGCAGCGATTCCGTCGTTTCTGCATGCTGTTGAAAGTCTCATGTTATTCCCCTACAACAAAGTTAATAAATTCGGATTTGGTTCTTTTGGAACCCTGCGTATGAATAATTCGAACTCGCCAGACCCCCGCGATTTCAAAATCGGTTGGTCCTCGATCGAAATAGATAACCTGGTCACCTTCATAAGTGACGCCATCTTGCTCGATTGACTGACTCAACTTGCTAGCCGGTCGAGTAAACTGCCAGCTGTTTGGTGTAAAGAACTCGAGTTCTACTGTTCCACCTAATCGCTTTTTAGAGAGAACGACAAAACGTTGATTGTTTTCATCCATAATGATCATGAATTCATGTCCTCGCTAAAATTGACACAGCCAACAATCTCTAGGTCTTGGAATTCGAATTCTGCTGACCAGCTGGCGGTTACTTCTTCCAAGGTGATATTGAAGCTTCCGGAGACTGTTGTAGCTGGCCCTCTCGCCTGTCCAGTAAAGCTCGCTTGAACTTGATCGAGTGTCACAGAGATGCCACCTTCCACAGTCGGAGAGACGCCTGAAACCGAACCGGCGAATGACGCCTGTATTTCCTCTAACGCCACACTGATGGCACCAGATACCGTTGGGGTGATGCCGCTAACATTGCCAGTAAAAGAAGATTGGATTTCTTCGAGATTGACATCAATAACACCTTCAACAGACGGACCGGTGATGATGTCGAACGAATACATTTGGTTATCAGCGGGATCGGTCAAGTAACCAGTTGATGCACCAGGTCCAACTTTTTCAAAGTTGCCAAGACCATCAATCGAATTAAAATCCGCTGTCACAAATTGGGCTTGCATGCCGACTTGTGGCGTACCTTGCCAGTCATATATCCAAGACAATGGATCTGTTGAGAATCCCGCTTGAATAGTCACAAGCGTATAAGATGAAGCTGGATTCAAATTGATTGATTGGCTCGCTGAGTTCGTACCATCAGAAGCCGTCAAAGTTACCGAACCAACCAACGGCCTGATTGCATCCGCTAGGCTTGGTCCGTTGAAAGTCGTGTCAGTAAAAGTTGTTAATGCGATCGGTCCATTACCGCCACTATCATCAAGCGTCAATGAAGTGATAGCACCGAGTCCGGATGTCGAATAGTTGTAGTTAACGCCATTGAATTCGATATCGGTTGGATAAGTATCAATTGTATGACTACCAGGTTGTGCCGCTTGTTGGCCAGGTACACCAATTGCCTGCATACCAATTGAACTCAATCCGATTGAAGATGATGAGTTGATAGCAGGTGTCGATTGCGTAACAGTGCCACTGAATGAAGCTTGCACTTCATCTAGTGCTACGTCGATAACGCCATTAACTGTTGGTGTTTGTGGTGCCGGAGCGACACCTAAACCGATAGCAGTTAATCCAATTGAAAATAATCCTATACTCATTTTTTATTTCTTCGCGTAACCGAATGGAACTCGAACAACTCCGCCGACTCCGAATCCTGCTTTGGTTGTTGGCGGTGCTTCAGTAAATGCATTTGCATATGAAGTTGGCGCCCAAGTTAAGAACGCAACCGGTGTAGTTCCGTTGCTATATGTGTCCTCACTGCCAATGAGCTGTTCTGAAATCGAAGT
The DNA here is from genome assembly GCF_007004765.1 of Aliikangiella marina. GTDB lineage: Bacteria > Pseudomonadota > Gammaproteobacteria > Enterobacterales > Kangiellaceae > Aliikangiella > Aliikangiella marina. The sequence goes on along the minus strand of NZ_VIKR01000001.1, from coordinate 345,570 downwards.
CCCAAATTCAACTTGGCAACCAGCGTTATCAACAATGACACCCCAAAAGTGATTTCTCGGAGTAAAGTGAAAACCTCCAGAAATGATTCCTTCAACATCTCCTAACGTGGCGCCAGACAAATCGCCTGTTGTCACAATGGGTAAGCCAAAAGGTAAGCCGTTCTTTTCTCTCCACACACCTAGCTTGATGTTTGCACCAGCCGTTACCGCACGTAGTCGAGTTCCGAGAGTCGTAAAACGCTCATGACATTTGGGAAAAAACGGAGTAAAGAAAACTGTGTTTGCGACCCATGAGCCATAAGCAGCGTTATGAGCACCGATTGATGAGGTTAAGATATATTTATCGAGCGCCAACCCATGAGTCTGATAAATAGACTGACTGATTGGCGTCACATAAATCGTGTGAGGATTAGTCGGACTACTTAAAGGAACTGGACCATCTGGTGTTTCGTCATAGACGGTGCCGTCCCAAGTTATCATGTCATTACGAACAGCTCGGCTATTCGCTAGATCAAATGACCCAATACCTTCGGCTTTAATGACCTCATTATTGTCCACTATCGAATAAGCAAAAATATCATCCTGGCCAAAGCCTGCTTGAGCTAATGTAATATGCCGAGCGCTCAGCGCACCGGTTAAAGTTATAGTCGCGCCATCACCGGTAAAAGTTTCTGCAATCCAAGGTTTAAACATTTTCCTACCCTCTAAAATTAAACATACTCAACCGCGCCGACGTCTGGCTGACTGTCCCGGTTAACCTGATTTAAATCTTTGATTAGTCCGTCTAGAACTAAGCCTGAATTTCTCGCCGGACTTGTCGTTTGAAGTGCGCCGTCTTCATTCGCTGGATCAACAAACAAAGGATCGGCGGTGCTGGAACTAGCACCTTGAGAAGATGCTGTTCTCCAGGCTGCAAGTGTTTGGAAACTTCCATTGTCATCAACAAAAGTTGTTATGTCTGGCGCGTAAAGAATATTGTTATCTTCACTGACGTTTGCCATTCCGCCAGCGTGTCGCATTTTGAATAAGCCCCCGCTCTGGGCTGGGTCAGTGCTAGCGATATAAACAATATTGTTTTTCAAATCGAATTGAGTGAAGACGGTGTTCACTCGAACAAAAGAAAGTTGATCGACTACGTTCACCGTCGTCGCCGTAGAGATTAAAGTGTTGTTATAGATCTTCGATACAGCGGAAAGATTCGACGGATCGTTAATGGCCACAGAGTAAGCCATAATTCCCGCTGAATAACTTCCAGTTCCTAAAGGCGGTCCACCGTTATCTGATTTAATCATCAGATTATTTCTGAAGACATAGCCGCCATAGCACGTCGTGAAAGCTGTTTCTGTGTTAGCGGTAGCTTTGAACTTGTTTCGCTCAATAATTAATGACGTCGCACCATTGGCAGTGACACCACTATTGGCGACAACAAGCTCCATATTGTTGTAACCACCCTCGCAAATATTATCTGATACAACTGTATTAACAGGCGTTGCACTCGTACCAATGCGAATACAAGGTTGATGAGCTAGGCCACCGCTTGACCATCCCGCATTATTGAATAAATCATTATCTTGAATATTAAATCTAGCAGGACGCGCAATTCTCATTGGCCCATGGTCGGGACTACCAATTCCTTTTGTACCATCTAAGGTAACAGTCGCAGGGTTTTGCTTGATACTGCAACCAGCGACGCAACCGAATTCACCACCAGCATCAAGTCGGCCATAATCAGCCCAATCAGAGATCGAGCAATCGTAAGTCATGTTGTGGTAGTCAGTAAGCGGATCGGTTCCAGCGTAATACTGATTGAGACCGAGGCCCGATAAATTACATCGATGAGTTAAATTTAGATTCGAGTTCGCTAGCGCAAAGAACGCTCCGACCCAGTTTCCGGTCCCGTCCGTTGGGTTGTAATTACCGACGATAGTTACATTGTCTACGACGAATTTTTGCATGTCGCCAAAGAAAAGATAATCATCCTTGATCGAATCCATAACTAGGCTGGCTTTACCCGTACCCCAGGAGCCGAGCATCAGATAGTTATCGCGATTTCTTGGATCGAGTTGCTGCCCATCTAACACGACTGAACTGACGCCGCCCTTCATTAATATTCTAGTTGGCGGGCTGGTTGCGCTCATTGCAGCAAACAAAGAATCAAGTTCAGCTGTAGTGGTAAGGTTATTCCCGACCCCCGCGCCGCTAGGAGATGGAGCACCAGTAAAGTTACCGTCCTCGGCCATGATGTAGGTATCGGTGTAATAAACGTCTGGATCTTCGACCGTAATATCAACGGTAGCTGAATCCGTATTTCCAAATCGATCGGTAACTGTCACCGTTGCGGTGTACAGACCTGGCGTATTGTATACATGCCGACCAATGAACCCGTTTGATTGATTAGCGTCGACGCCCGGTCGGTTTTCTAATACAGAGCCAGGATCGCCATAGTCAATCTGATAAGACAAAAATTCTTTTGGATTAGGGTTACCAACTTGCGTTGTTTCGCTTGCATCAAACATGACGCCGAGCGGCGCTGGACCTGCAGTGATTAAGGTCGCCAATACCGCCGTGATAGCCGCACTAGCGTTAGGCTTATCACCGCCTGAATAGGCGTTATTAAAAGTCCCATCAAAATTAGGAAGTATCTTTCTAATACCCGATCGAAAATCTTGGGTTGTTGGATTCGCCATGATTCATCATTCAGACATAACTAAAACTATCTAAATGATATTGGCTGGTAAAAAAGCTTACATCCGAGTCGAGAATTATATTGCGCTAATTTGTCAGAGTTTCTTTAAAAATATTATTTAATTTTGAACGCTGTTTTTTCTCGAATAGAGAAAAAATAAATCTAAAAATAATTTTTTGAAAAAATATACTATTTTTGGATGCTTTTCTGAATTCGCTAAAAAACCTTTATAATCAGAACGTTAGATCAACCACACTGTAACTTATGATATCTGCGTGATATCGGATTATAGTTACAAAGAAACTTGATCCGCGAGTTTGGAACCAATAACATGGTTATAGATTCAATAAAAAAGGGGCGAAACCTTGCCCGGCTGCCCCTTTTAAAAATCAAACATACAGGAGAAAAATTGTGCATGAAAGACTTTGATCCAATATTAGAAAACGTGAAACGTTTTTTCAAGTTTATCGGTAAAAATATTAGAAATGTTGTTTTTATAATCTACATTTTTCTGGATACCGATGATTGAAAAACAAATCCAAGCAACACTCAAAGAAATGGAGTGCTCAGCTTGCGAGAAAGGCGTGTTTCGGCTCGCCTTAGATCTTGCTGTTGAAGACACAAACCCGAAGCAATGGCTGCACGCTTGCTCTCACTGCAAGCGCGAAGTTTATTTGACTAAAGTGTATCCAATTATCGAATACAAAGATCGAGATTTTATGCTCGCTGATTCGTTGCGGTTTGAAAGATCGAGCGATTCGATTAGTTTGCACAACAACAAGTAATAGGAGAAAACAGTGGTTATTGGAAGACATACAATTGGTTCGGTACCTATAGGAGCAGATCCAGTTAAACAAGCCTCTGAAGTTGTGGAAAAAATAGAGACAATTCCCGTTGATGCGAAAAAAGCTATTAAGGACTTGATACAGGATTTGTTCGAAAAAACCTGGAATACTTTAGAAGAACTCCAGGCTGTTCAACCACCAGCTGAGCTTATGGAGTATTGGGAAATATTTATAGAAGCGCTAAAGGTTATAATTTAAAAGTTAACTCGGCGGAGCGTCCTGCATTTGTCCATTGACAAAATACTTGCCACGGATACCGCCTTGGAATTCTATTATTTCACAACCATCGGGGATTGGTTGTGCGTCGAATGTTTCTTGATCGTGAAGTACACCATTGCTTTTTATTTTCTTTGTTGTTGAATCAATGATTATAAAATACATGGCTATTGTTCCTCGCGAGTATTGATGTAACCGAAGTCATCATTCCAACCTGTACCGCCGCTACTTTGAGTCACGGTCACATTGTAATTTGTTGAGCCAGCGCCAGGAGTATCGGAAACTTCACCAGTCGCCGAAATTTGCCAGAACTGACTACCAACTTCAGGGTCGATCGTTCGCTCCATTGGCCAGCTTGCTATAATCGTTGTACCTCTTCGCAAATTCAACACGGGAGCAACCGGCGCTCCGGAAACAGATCCATTTCTAATCCGTGTATATGAAACTTTAATTATTATCGCGTTACCAACAGAAACATGAGTCACGCCGCCAATTGGATCGCTAGTATTGTTTAAAATTGGATTTGCGCCTAAGCCGTCATCGCCAACAATTTTAAACCAGGTGTAATCCGCTGGCAGAGTGCTCTCGACTGCAGTTGTTTTATTGAATGCTAGGCCAATGTAACTTTTGCCTGTCGGGTCATCAGTGAGTCCAGCACCAGTAATGCTATCTGCGTACTTAACCCACATATAAGTTGGATCGCCATTCGCTCCTGGAGGTCCTTGAATACCTTGTTCACCTTCTACTTTTTGCCAGTTGTAATCATTAGGGTTGTTACTTTCAGTTGGTGACGTTTGGTTAACTGCCAATCCAATATAAGCTTTCCCCACTGGGCTGTCTGAAATTCCCGTTCCGGATGCATCGTCAGCATACTTCATCCAAATATAAGTTGGATCTCCATTGGCACCAGGTGGACCCTGGATACCTTGTGGTCCAGGCGGACCTTGATCGCCTTGTGGACCTGGCACGCCTTGATCGCCTTCAACTTTTGACCAAGCGTAATCACCTGGATTATTACTTTCAGTCTGCGTCGTGTTGTTGTATGAAATACCGATGTAAGCTTTACCAGAAGGATTGTCGGTGATACCTGTTCCCGCCACATCATCAGCGTATTTAATCCAGGTATAAAGTGTTTCACCATTAGCGCCAGGTGTTCCTGGTACACCTTGATCGCCTTGGATTTGGGACCATTGATAATCTACTGGGTTGTTACTTTCGGTTTGAGTTGAATTATTAAACGATAAACCAATATGCGTCTTTCCAGCTGGGCTATCGCTAATCCCTGCCCCTGCAGCGTCATCCGCATACTTTATCCAAGTATAATTTGGCGGTGCACTTCCACCCGTTGATTCATCGATATATTCATCAGCAATCGGAACTCTTGGCGGTGGAATAAACTGAGCGCGACAAGCATTCTCTCTAATATCTCCGCCGTCACCGATCGCAGTCACACGACCTGAGAAATTGGGGATAGATGAAGTTCCACCGTCAAGCAAAAATATGCATGCACCTGGTGCGCCATGAGCACTGTCAGCCGACTGAACTATCAAGCCGACTTCAGGTAAAAATTCTTGCTGGCCGAGAGTAGGAGCGGCACCACTCATATTTATCGCACCGTTACCAGTTAGTGAAGCTCCTCGACAGATAACTAGCAAACCAGCCCCCCCTGCTACAGCGCTAGCGCCTGGAACAAACTCTGGTGTGCCTACTTGCGGAAACACTTGAATATCTCCACCAGGTCCGCCGCCAGTGCCAAGAAGACTCGACGGAATGCCTTGAAGCGATGTGCCATCTTCGTTGATTAAATTTAAAAGTGGCGCACTAGAAAACTCACCTTCCCAAATTGGCGCGGGTGCGACTTGCTCGACATAGCCGCCAGTCTCTTCAAAATAATTCGTTCCTGGATTACCCTGAGTGGTCCCAAGGAATCCGTTTTGAATGACCGAGCCATTGCCTTCGCATGAAATTAATTCTGCCTTGGTCAAAAAGCCTCTTATTCGAAGCTGGACGTTGCCCTGAATCGTGAGCGGTGCATTGAGCGTCAAATCACCTAAGTAATAATAGATACTCGCTGGAGCGTTCATGTCAGTTGTACCAACTAAAGTTGTTGGTACTGTCAGAACACCATCAGTTACGTTGGGAAGAAGCGTACCCTCGCTAGGGTAAAAGCTGTCAGCTAAAGAACGTACATCTGAATCGGAAATCGGATTCGGCTTAAATGTCGAGCCGAATAGCTCAACTGATAAGCCTTCATTTTTACTTACTCGAATGCTTTGGATCTGCATAGAACGATTAAGCGATTGACCTGTATCCAAGTCAAAGATCCGATCGTCTTCAAGGGTGATGACGTCGCCGACTTCCAATCCGCTAAGCCAAGGTTGAAGCGTAACCGGTAATCTTGCTGCATCACCGGCGTATCTATCAGCAAAAAGGTTCACTGCATTTAGCAGGGTATTTGTCGTTGAACTACTACCATTAATCAATCGAGACTTAACCGACTTTAGGTTTTCTCTCTTATAGAAATTAATTGAATCTGAATATTTAAAGTTGGTTTGTCTTCTGTGAATCGGCTTTTTCAAAAGTGAATCGAAACTCCAGAACAATGAAAAAGCGTTATACATAGCTGAGCTATCAAACACCAGGTCACCAGTTTTGACGATATCTTCTTTTCTAATTACCCGAACCGAATCAACTTCTCTGTGAATCGATTCCACTTTTTTTACGTTCACATTGCCAAAGCCATCAACTTTAAAAAGACGACCTAAGTAGAAGAAGATTTCAGACTCAATGAATTTCTTGGCATTAGTTTTGGTGAGCCCTTTGCCTTCAGCAATAAAGGCATCAGCATCAATAAACTGATTTACATCAAAAACTGATTCGGGTATTCCGAGCTGATGATGGCTAGGAATAGTAGCAGCACCTTGACCAATAAGTTTTCCGGTCATGATTGCATAGGCGAACTTCAATGAATTCATTTCATAGAAAATGAACTCCTGAACTTTTGGTCCTTTGTCTTCATTTGGATCGTTAGGCAAAGTCCAATCAATTTCAGTCGTGCCTAAAACACCTCGATCGATTGCGAACGTTTTAAGATTTGTATCGATAGCAGTTATCCGACAAACTTCGAATTGTTTGTCGTCATAGATTCTCATATAAGTGCAAGTCGTGTTCGGAGCGTCTTTAAAATCAGCATCCCGAGCAATCATCTGCCAATCGTCATTGTTATAAACTTGTGCGCTGGTAGCACCTATTGGAAGATTCGAAGCTAAACGCGTTTCAAGCGGAAGGAATATTTCTCGATTGAGTCTATCATTTGCATCCTTACAGCTGAGCAAATAGCTTGGCTTTCTAAACTTAACATTCTCAGATATATACTGAGTCATGATCGGCTCGAAGTCATTGAAGCTTAGGCCTTCATACCCCCTCCAATATCGAACACGCTTATCATAAAGAACTTTATTGCTAATCCGCTTACTATGAAATAAGTTGGTTATTAATTGATCTGAATCTAACAACGAGAAATCAAGCGTACCCGTTGAGCTATTAGAAGATTCATAGTTCAGTCTTTGAGTGCTCCCACTCCAATCGCTTAAAACGCCTTGAGTAACAGTCTCACCATTTTCAAATAAGATATCCGGATGACTTGGGAAGTAATGAAGATCGGTTTCATCGTCACTAAAATCAATTTCAATGACTACGCGCTGCCCTCTTGAGTTTTTCTGATTAGCGGCTTCAAACCGTTCATTAAAGATCCGCATATTTACAAGTACTCGATCAAAGTAAAAGTAAACCGATAAGCACCATTCTCGATGTAACGAGGCTCTATCTTCTTATCAAATAGCTTTTCAACTTGAATTGGATTATCTGGACTCGCTACGCTGCCAAACAAATCAAATGTAATTGGTTCGCTACCATTAGTTGAATTTAGAAACTCTCTAAACTCTTGCATTTGCTGATAGTTCAAACGCTTAGTAGTAATCTTGTGGTAAATCATTTCCTTTGAAATTGAAGTACTACTCTGCGAAGCAGAAAAGGCTTGGTTACCTTCATAAATATCGGTTGGGTTGTGACTGCGAATACCCATATCAATAGAGTACTGAACGCCAGCAGTATGACCTGGTGCAATTCGCCTTTTAGCAGTGTAAGTGAAGACAGACATTAAGCGGCATCCTCTGCTAACACTTCAGCTTGACGGGTTCCTGATTCAATCAACGTTTGCCCTTGCCTTACATACTCTCGTATTTCTTCAAATACGCGACGTCCATCATTGCCATGGACTTCACCAATATTGATGTTGTTAACTACGGTTGCCGACTTTTCTTCCTCGCCGATTGCTTCACGTTGATCTTCAATTGTTGGTATCGACGCACCGCCTCCGCCGAAAGCGCTTCCCCCACCTATACCGCTACCGATTGGTACTACGGATACAGCCGAGCCCGCCGAGCGAAACTTTTGTTTCTTAATGGCTGCGACGTTTGCAAAGCCCATCGCACCGACTACGGTCGCAGCTGCAATGTTGAAAGGATAAGGGAGACTAGCCATTGCCTGATTAATACCCGCATAGGTATTCATGATTGCTTCACCAATGCGTGCAATCTTCATCAGGTTAAACATTTTCTTCGATTCGTTAACTAAAGGACCAGCGAGCCCTTTAGTTATTTGAATGATTGCACCGGCTTTTTGTGCAGTGGTTTTAACTTCCCAGTCGTTGAAAAGTTTGACGACATTTCCATACTTATTGAAATGCTTTTGCTGTTCGGCTCTAAGCTTATCGTTTAGCGTCTTCTGGTTTTCGAGAATAACTTCTTGCTTAGCTTCATCGATATTTAATATCGAAACAGGCGAATTCTTGATTAGCTCTTCAGCACTTTCAGAACTGATAAGTTTCACTTCGTCGAAAAATTGGGCAATCGTATCTGATGGGTAAGGCCCCATAGCTACTTCGTTAAAAGAACCTTTAACAGAGTCTAATTGATCTCTCATGAATGCAGCTGCGTTTCTAACTGCTTCTGGAGCTTCGAAACCTATCTTATCGACGAATCCATCGATTAACGCTAACTGTTCTTTCGCCGTATCGCTGTACTGTGCAGCAAACTCTAGAGCAAATCTAATCGGGCTCAACATTCTCTCTGCAAATGACTGAGTAAATGCTGATAGCCCGTCGAACATTCCTTCGATGACGGTCACAACCAATGTACCGAAACCAACGAAGCCAACTTTCAAACCTTGCCAAACGGCATTAAGACCATTAAAGAAGTCGCCGATCATTCCGACTCCACCAGCAATCTTAGTGATTACCATCTGAGCAATATTGCCCATGCCGCCAGCTTCTTTGGCTACACCGACAAACTTTTCAGCGAGCAACCCAACAGCTGGAGCGGCTTGAACGGTTAATTGCTGCGCAAGGCCGCGCCCGATTGCTCTAATCCTTGTGAACTGGTCGTTAGCCTGCTCTACCTTAGCAACATCGATTCTTGTTAGAGCTAGACCAAAGATTTCTGCTTCATCTGCAGCACCGGCTAAACCGTTCTTACCAAGCCGAAGTGTATTAACCAAGTTAACACCTTCAGTATCAAATAGTTTAAATGCAAGACGAACTCGATCCGCTTGATTCGGGATCTGGTTCATTGCGACGGATATTTCTCGGAAAGCTTTATCAGGTGAAAGCTTGGCTAGTGTTTGAGCATCAAGACCAAGTTCTTTAATGGCGTTTTTAGCTTCGCCTGTTCCTGCTGCAGCTTCAGATAGCCTGCGCGTCATTCGCTGCAAGCCCATATCGAGATTGTTTTGTGACACACCGGTTAATTCGGCGGCGAGCCTCAACCCCGCCAGCTCTTGCGTAGCTATACCTAACTTGTCAGAAGTTTTGCCAAGTTGATCGATCGCCTTTGCCTGCTCTGCATACATTGCAGAAAATGCGACTGCAACCGCGAGAGCAATTCCCGCGAATGCTTTTGAAACGGTCTTGATTTGGCGGCGCATTTGATTCGCCCAAGTGTCAGTCCGACGACGCGAGTTTCTAAGACCTTTATAGAGACCTTTAGAGTTCGCTGTCAGATTGAGCGCTAATGTTGCTAGTACGCCCGTCTTACCCTTTGCCATGCTTCGCCCTTAAGTTATCAAATATTGCAAGCTGCTCTTCTTGGGTTTGCTTCTTTCCACGTCGAATAGCAAAGTCTTGTGGTCGAAAAGGTTTCATCTCTCTAGTTCGAACAGTATTCGCAATAACAGCGCATAATTGTTCAGAACGGTAATCTTCTCGATCTAATCCCCAACGCTCAAGATTGTAGTAAGCGATCCATTCATTAAGTTCAGAACTACTTAAGCGATGTTCAAAGTCAGAAACCGGACAATGAAAAACAGTTCTTGCAAGGAAGAAAAGAAAGCGACGCAGGGGCCGCCTTTCTAGTTTCCCTCGATTTCGTCGATATCAACGTTGATTCCACAAATCTTTTGAGCTTTCTCAAAGACTTCATTGATAACCGAACCTGACTTCTCAGAAAGCTTCTGAGCATCGGTGCTCTTAAAGATTCGATTTCCATCTAAGTCATGAAGAGCTTTAATAATAAACCTAGCTCTGACATCTCTAACTGTGCCTTTGCCATTCGAAACCTTTATAAAAAGATCTTCGAAGTGCTCTCGATCACGGGCTGAAAGTTCTTTCAGTAAAAACTTTCCGCCCCACTCTTCAATTTCAATTTCCTCAGACTTAAAGTCGTCGGTGCTCAGTATTCTCTCCGCTATACTGTTCATGTTTTGTTAGCTCCGTTGTGGTTTTCCGCTTAACTTAATTGTTACCGGCACAGTAACATCACCATCAAGAGGTGTTGCAGTACCGACACTAGTAACAAATCCAGCGAAAGTTTCAGTAATAGGTGTGCTGCCAGGGTTCGGCCAATGCAGCTGAAAATTTCTGACTGCGTCATCGTCAATCAATGAGATTAATTGCTCGTGCTCGGTGTCACCTGGTTGATATTTCAAAACAAGAGATAGCTCACCAGCATCCTTCAATCCTGAAGGAGTGAACTCTTTGTATCCACCAGTTGAATCAAAAGTGGTGTCTTCAGTCGAATCACGTGAAGTTGTGCGTTCACCGATTTCCAAAACTTTTGCGACAGCAGTGAAAGCTTCAGTTGGAGTGCCGCCGTCCCCGATCCGAAACTCTGTTCCGATACCTTTCATGATTAGATCACCTCTTTATAAGTCAGTTGATATTCTAAAACTTGTCCGTAACTCTTCTCACCCGAGTCATAATTTGAAAACTTTGCAGTTCGATAAATCTCTAGGAATTCAATATTTCCTATTGTCCCTTGAAATTCATCGAGCAATCGATTGATCTCTTTCGCTATCGCTTTTGCTTTGTTGTAACGTGCATCCCAAGCGGTAAAGCGGACCGAAACTCGTTCTTCTCCGTCCCGTCCATCGTAAAGTCGATCTACTTCGGAAGAATAAACCTCATAGACTATTACAGATCCTCGAGCTGTTTCTGGTGCAGCCATTGGATAAAGCCTTTCGTCGATCATTCCCGACAAGACTGGATCATTTTCTAATCTATCTCTTAGTTCTTTTTCCACTTTGAGACGCCTTTAGGATTTTTCTACCAAGTGTTTTTTTGAATCGTTCAATAAACCCATCAGCTCCGGCGTTGAATGCTGGAACCATCGTGGGCTTAGCTGGTCTCTTCTTTCCGCCTAACTCTTGAACAGGAATATGAGTAGCTTTCCTACGACGCTTCGTCGCAGCACCACCAACTAGAATCCGCGATTGCGCAACATATCCCTTGCCCTTCTTGCTAGCTTTATTCGATGTGACGCGAACAGAGTCCCTACCAGCCCCAGTATCGACAGTCATTCGTTGCTTAATGTCGTTAGCTATCGGTTTTGCTTCATCCCTTAGTGATTCTCTTAGGGTTTTAAAACCTATGGCGTCATCAAGTTTATTCAGTGCCTTATCTAACTCGGCTAGACCTTCAACTAACTCAGTCATCACTCAAGCTCCTTACAAATCAAAATTAATCTTTCATTAGCTTCCATGGGGTTAAGTGGCGGATTCTCGATCTCGAAAACGCGTGTTCCATAAGTAATGCGAAAATTACTTTTGATTTGTTTAGTCTTTTCTGAATATCTGATTTCAATTTCATGGGTTGTATCGGTTGTATGCTTGCCAGCGATGAAAGTATTTCTACCGCTCTTCGGCATAATGCTCGCCCAAACTTTTGCAAAGAACTCATAGGAACCAGTTTGATCGCCATACTCATCTAGGGAGCTCACTGGCTTCTGAATTCTTATGCGCTTATTAAGGCTCCCGGCTTTCATAGAACAATTCTTTGATGAACATCGAGTAAAGCATTAAGAGCGTCATCGATATCAACGTCGTTTGAAGCCTCGCGGTTTTCATACCAGTGGCCAACCAATAGACTGATAGCGTGTTGGATCTCTTCTGGTAGATCTTCAGGCTTATCTCCGTGACCTGCAGTTAAACGAATGATTACCCGATTGCGGCCGCTTTTGGTTGAAGGCCAACTCGCTCCTTCAACTAAATAGATACATGGATCTAAACCATGCCCCTGAAGCTCATAGTTCGCTGAATCAAAAGTCTGCAAGACACCATTAACGTCGTAGTAGGAAATAGAAGCAATGGACACCAACGGGCAAACCTGGAGAGTTAATTCACCCGTTGGAAAACAGTCCAAAACGAGATCATATTCAGTATTGATTAACGGCTTCTGAATGATATTCGAAACCTTTTCCGCTGCGGTTTTAATCAAACGCTGAATTAAAAGATCTTCATCATCATGATCGATCTTCAATTGCTCTTTGATTGTCTCCAGTCTAGCCGCGATAGCTTTAGTGCTTTGCGGATCTTTAATCTTTACTAAGTGCATGATCAAACCCCTACCTTGAAAACAGGATTACTTTTTAGCTTCTTTTTCAGCTTCCGCTTCAGCTTTCTTGCGGTCGGCATACAATGGACGACCTTCAACAGCTTTCTCAGAAGGGTCACCAATTCCATCTTTTTTAAGCTGCTCAACTTCGTCAGCGGGAAGCTCTGCAACTTCGCCACATTTGTAATCTTCGAAATCGCGAAGAATAAGAACCTTTTTAAGTTTTTTATCAGACATCTTCATATCTCCAGGTAAATTGAATGAAAAGATATGAGCGACCGAAATCGCTCATTAAGCGAATATTAAGTCGCAGAGTTCTGGTAGCACTTAACCGCGCCACCAACATCGATTAAGTTACCGCCAGAGCGCATGAACGCTAAGAAACCAACTTGACCTTTGCGAGTAAATGCAGAATCAGCCATTCTGAAGAATAAGAACTGCATTACATCTCGAATGACGTACTTATTTAAATCACCAAACGCGACTGATTTCGCAGAAGCTGCCATTTGTGGCGCGTCTTGATTGATAGTGTATTGATAGCCAAGAATTGAATTTCCTTCGCCCACATCATAACCAGGGAGCCAGATCGGACGACCATCGTTATCTTTGATTTTTTTCATATCGCGGAGCGTAGTGTCATGAAACATCCAAGAAGCCCCCATTCGACGGTAAGCTGGATCGACAGAGTGCTCTAAGTCGATAAGGTCATCATAAGTTAGGCTTGTGGTTTGGCCTGCTTGGCCAATTCTTCCCACACCAGCAGCAGTAAACAAACCATTAGGCTGGCCTATACCAGTACCGGTTGTATACATACGATTGGTGATTCGACCTAAGCGAGTCTGCAAGCGCTGGGCAATGTGAGCTTCGATATTGATTGCGGTATCCTGGAGCAACTCAAAAGGAACAGTTATTACTTTAGAGCTGTACTTCTGCGAACCAATGCTAATGGTTGAGAAGTCTGCATCTTCGTCTGACACGTCCGCATTTTCTCCAACGATTTCACCTTCTTCCGCGGTTGCATTAGTAGTTGGCCAAGGCAAATCTGTTCCGGTTGAAGTGCTAATCACCGTAGCAGCTTGGCGCATTCCACCGTATTCTTTGAGAGTCTCCAATAAAGTTGCGGCAAACTCTGGAGCGACAGTGAAACCACCTTCTGACCCGGTGCCAGTCGACATCGTATTTTTAATGCTTTCGTTTCTCTCCTTAGCGGCTCTGACTTGGTCTTCGTCCAAGCCATCCCAACCATGTTTAGCGAATGCAACAAAGCTCTCGGCATTTTTAGCTTTAATTGCTGCCGCTTCGTCTTCACTAAGATTGTTTTGGTCTGCAAACTGACGAACTCGCTCTTGTGCTTTTGCATCAATATCGAGTGCCTTTTGCTTGCGATCGATTTCAGCTTCAATTCGGTCAATTTGTGTGACTTTATCGTCATAAGACGCTTGACAGTTATTTTCTTCCCAACGAGAACCTTCGTTGTTGTCGACTAGCTGTCGAACCTCTTTAGCGAGTGCCTGGCGTTGCTCCCGCAATTCTTGAATTGTTTTGCTCATTGCTTTGTTTCCTTTTGTTAACGTTTAAATTTTTGATAACGGGAGCCGCTATCAACTTCACTCAATAGTGGCTAACTTTCGTTTAGCAGCTAACCACTTTGAATTAGGTTCTTTTTGATTGTCATTTTCATTCTCTAAGTCATCTATTGCGCGAGACTGAGGAAGTTTGATTTCACCAGATTCAATGGCATTTTTTAGCCTCTTGACTAAATCAGATGTATCGTCTTCATCCCCAGCTCCGAAGTTGATCGAGACGGTTTGCTTAAAGACCTTTTTGGGAATATTTTTGTACCCCATCGCTTTAATTAAGTCTGATGGCGCAGAAGAATCCTCGTTATCAACTGCATCGATAAAACCAAGCTCCATCGCGTCGCTCGCTTCAAACCAAGTTTCTGCATTCATGTAATCGCGGATCTCACTTTCATCGATATCCGTTTTCTTCATGTAGTCATGAACAATGGTCGAGTCGATTTGCTCGAGAAGTGCTGCAGTTTCCATTAAGTCATTAGCGTTACCCATTGCAATGGTCCAAGCGTTATGAATCATGAAAAACGAACCTTTATTCGCTCTAACTTCATCTGCAGCGAGCGCCACATAAGTTGCAGCTGAAGCGGCGAGACCATCGATTTGAGCAACGACTTTAATACCGCGTCCTTTTAAGTCGTGAATAGCAGAAGTCATTGTTCTTGCATCGAACACATCACCGCCAGGGCTATTGATTCGTAAATTGACTTGTTTAACACCGTCGATTTCAGAAAGAGTGTTTGCAAATTCCTGCGCCCCAATCCCCCAGAACGGATCGATAACGTCGTATAAGTAAACCGTTGCTGTTTCGCCTTCATTGCGAACCTTCAAAGCGGTCTTTTGTGATGCGAGTGGATTACTCGGGTTCTGGCGGTTGTACAACGCCTGAATCATCATCAGTTTCTGATTCTTCATCTGTAGATTCATCTTTGTTTCCTTTCGTCCAAGTTGTTAATTTGTCTGCTTCTGGGTCATTGAGTGGCTCAAGGTTTTCTTTTCTTCTCACCTCGTTAGGAGTCATCCAACCTGGCGAAGCAGAACCACCCAATGCAGATTTATAGAAATCAGCACGAGTTTTTGAATCGCCGCGGAGCAAACCTTCAAGATTGAACTCAGCTTCAGCTCTGCCACTGCGAAATAGCTTTCTATTGATTTCTTGTTCCCAAGGCATGTAATAACCAGTGAGTGAAAATTTAATAAACCCGATTGTTTGCTGTTCAACACCCGTTCCCCAGCTTGAAGTCTTTTCCACCTCGCCAATCATGTGAGGTGGCACACCGAAAGCCCGAGCGATATCGACAACCTGGAACTTTCTGGTCTCGATAAGCTGGGAATCATGCGCATTCATAGTGATGGGGTTCGCTTTGAGCCCGCCAACCATAACCGCAGGTAAATGTCGCTTGGCTTTACCTGAATATTTTTTCATCCAGGTTTTTTGAATTAACTCAGCTTGTTCACTTGTTAGTTTTTTCGCACCTTCCGGCTGCTCTAAAACAATGTCAGGTCTCGCGCCATTAGCGAAAAACTCTCCGGAATATTCTTCAGCTGCTATTGCGGTTCCGATTGATTGGATTGCCGCCCATGAAATAACGGACATCGAAGAAACGCCATCGAAACCAAAGCCGGTAAAGTGGAGAACGTCATCTTGATCGAGAACGATGAGATCTTGGTTTTCATCGTAGAATTCATAGCGAAGCCGCCCATCTTTCGATTTAATCGTTACGTGATCACGTTTTAACGGGCGCAGTTCTATAGGTGTTGGATTATAGTTTGAACCTCGATAGACCCAGGCTAAGCCATCACCTCTAAGCAACACACTCATAACGATGTATTGCCAGAACGTAAAAGCAGTGAACGCAGGGCAAGCCTCTTTGTTGAGTAACTTAGTGATTGAAGGTTGAGTCTTTTCTCTTTTGTCTGAACCGGCTTTAAAAACCGGAATCGGGAGACTTGCGATAGAGTTTGCTATGAGACGAACACAAGCAAATACCGCTGATACTTTCATTGAAGTATTAGGCGTGACCGATACACCAGCGGTCGAAGGACCACCCGCAAAGATGTCCCATAGATCTGTCCCAGGTGCTATATCAGATAAACTGATTGACTCGTTCTTAATCGAATCAAGTTGGTTTTGTAGCTTTTCGACAGTTTCTTCAAGTTGTTTGTTTTTAAAAAAATCAAACACGCTAAAAGCCTAAGTTAACAATGATAGGCTTATGCTAAATAATCTGTGGAAATTGACATCCGAGTCGATTTTATGAATCGCCGAACATGGCCTCTAAATCGATGATTCCAGGATCGTCACCGTCTTCAGTGTCGTCATTCAGATAAACACCTAAAGCAATGACTAAGGCTACAACTGGATCTATCTTCTCCGTACTCTTCTTTTTATCTGGCTTAATATTCTCGGCTTCATCAAGCTTTGCAACGACGTTAGACATAGCCCAATTCATGATTGGATCGCCATCATGCTCAATATCTTTATCAAGGTACAACCGTTCCAGCTCTTTCATAGGAGCATTCATCGAGGCAAAGCCCTGACCAAAACCAACGATCGGGATCTCTTCTTCAAGAAGGTCATTAACTATCTGAGTTGAATTCCATCGATCGACGCCAATCATTCTTATATCGTAGATCTCGCAAAAATCCATGATATCTTTCTTGATAAAGTCATAATCGATTGTTGCGCCAGGTGTCGCTATCAAATACCCATCATCAACCCATTGTTGATATGGCACACCATCAAGCTTTGATCGATCATCGATCGCATCTTCCGGACAATAAGCGCGACCAAATGTCTTGTAAGTTCCATCACTCATAGGAAATAGAAGCCGGAAACTCGCTAAATCAGACACACTCGCTAGATCGAGGCCGCCGTAGGCGACACGACCTTTGAGCTTTTCTTTGTCGATTTCATCAAAACACTCAAGCCATTTGGGTACGTTGACCCAAGCCTCAACCGCGTTGACCCATACATTTAATCGCTTGGTAAGGAAATTATTGTATTGAGAAGGAAGACGCTTAGCTTTTGCAGCTAACCGCTCGATATCTTCTGTTTTTACTGACTCACCCCAACATGGGTTTGCCTTCTCCCATACCTCCGGATCGAATGCATCATCGTTTTTTTGGCCGGTCTTTTTATCTATTGAGCCAGTTCCATCGCCATCAATGGTATAAATAATTCCGAATATTGAGTCATCTTCAAAAATTCCTTCGAGAATCTTTATTAAATCTGATCGAAGTTGATAACAAATTCCGTGTTGATTGCCTCCAGCTGTTGTAATCGCAATTATTGCAGGTTGATCTCTCGATCCAGTACCAGAATCAAGGACATCCCAAACCGCTGAAGTCTTATGAGCGTGAAGCTCGTCGACTATTCCTCCGGAAACGTTTAATCCGTCTAATGTATCCGCATCAGCTGAGAGTGGATCGAACTTAGAGTAAGTCGCTTCAAAAGAAAGGTTCGATCGATAAATTTTTATTCTCTTTCTAAGAGCCTTGCACGCTTTGACCATTCGCTTGGCTTCTTCCCAAACTGCCATAGCCTGATCTTTCTTGGTGGCAGCCGAATAGACTTCTGCTCCTGCTTCACCATCCATCACCAACAAATAAAGCCCAATAGCCGCAAGCAAAGTCGACTTACCATTCTTTCTCGGCACTTCAATGTAGAGGGTACGGTACTTTCTAAAACCGTTTTCTTTTTTCTTCCAACCAAAGAATACTGAGACTATGAAGATCTGCCAGTCAGCTAGATAAAAAGGTTTACCAGCAAATGAACCTTTAGAATGCTTCAGGACATTGATAAAGTCGATAACCATTTGGGCTTCTTCTTCATCAAAGTAATAAGGACAATCTGGATCGTTAGCTGCTTTGTCTAAATCAGCTAAGTGTCGCTGACAAGCAAGCTTCGCGTATCGGCAAGCTTTTTTTTCACCGCTAACGATCTTGTTTGCGTAGTCAACCGCGACCGCCGCCGATTGCTCAACCACCCTGTCCCCGTTCTTCAAGCTTTTTGAGTTTCGTTTTTAAGAGTGCATCAAGTGCATCCTCTTCCTCTCCACCGGTTCCAGTTAGTGCTTGGCGACTTGCTGGATCGAGTCCAAGCATCGCGCCATAGGTTGCCATTTGACGAGTAGTTTCGTTTATGAGCGTAGCTGCAGGATTCTTTTTCAAATCACCTTTAGGCGTAGTGATTAATAATCCCATCTGATTGAGTTTTCTGTTTGCTGCTCGATACACGGCATAGGAATTACAAAAAACTTCAAGGACGTGCAGATCGGTAACTTGCAGAACACCCTCGGAGATTAATAAACCGATCAACGAGTGCCAGACTTTTTTCCCGTCCGTCTTCATGTAGGTTGGCGGATCGACGTGGGTTATTTCACCATACTGCGGTTCTTTCTGATTGACCTTCCGCTTACCAGGATTGCCATTCAGCTTTTTAACCGCTGAAGGTTTCTTCTTTCTCCCACCGCCGCGCGCTCTTTTCTTTGTTGGTGTCTTCATCTCTCCAAAATCTACCAATTAGGAAAATTCTTATTTCGCGGGTGTGTGTTTCTGACTAGGCGAGCGTTCACCGCTATGAAAAGCTCTAAACTTTTCGACGCCCCCCTCTTTTTCTAAAACGAATAACTTGCTCTAATCACCTCGTTTGCGCCCTCGTGCTCCTTCCTGAGCGGTCTTCTTTTTATGGTAGGCATCGCATACCCATTGCAGATTAGACTCGTCGTCTGTGCCTCCCTCGGCCTTTGGTATGATGTGGTCACATATGGAGCCGAGATGAATAAATCCTTGTTCTTTACATGGCTCACAAAGTCCTTTTGCCCTGGCCTTAATGCGAACTCTGGTCTTACGCCAGGCAGCACCATAACCACGGTCAGTTGTGTTTCCTTGCTTTCGTTGATATTTGCCCCAGTTAGTTGCATCTCCTTGATGAGCTTTACAGTAACCAGGCTTGTCAACAATGACGTTACAACCACGCTTACGGCAATAAGTAGGAAGTCGTTTAGGCATCTCATCCTCTTAACCAACAAGCAATTTCCAGCCAGCCAGTAATACAGTCCATAATGCTGATGTAGCAAAGAACACACCTGTTACTAGGCCTTTGGTTTTACTCAAGAGGATTACTAGGCTATGGATTTCATTAGTTAGCCGCTTTATAGCTCCATGAAGCGAGTCTATGTCCTGCTCTGTTCTATCAACTCTCGTTTCTAAACTTGCTAATCTCTCACCTTGACTTGGTGCCATGATTAAACCCTTATAAAAAAGTCCCGCCCAATTAGGCGGGCAATATCCCAGTCTGCATTTGAAGTCCAATTGAGGACGCTTAAAATTTACTGTTTATTGCTTTGAGATACATCCGAGTCGCTATATTGCATGTAACGGACGCAATTGGCAGAATGGAGCTTTTGGGAACGGAGATTGTGAAATGGAAGAAACGATTGCAAATAGCGCTTCATCGTTAAAATTTTGGATAGACTCAATTCTTATGGGAGGAGTATTGATCGCTCAAGGAATCATTATATGGACAATGAAGAAAAAGGCAGAAGTCATAGAGAGCGCTATTAACACACAATCACAATTGATAAAAGATCAAGCATCAGTTGCTGATAGTGCAATGATCTATGCAGACAAGTTCGACCCTAGTAAATTCGAAGAAATTTTAAAAAGAGAGTTTGCTTTAGAATTCGCGGATAAAATTAGTGAATTAACTAAAGCTGTTGAAGATGCGGAACTAAGTAAACAAGATTATGAAAAGCAATTGGCGACACAAAAAAGACTTATAGAAGCCTATCAAGCCGAATGGGTTCTGCCACTCGTGGCTGCTTATGCATCACTAGCGGTTAATTCGAGAGATATTCAGGTTCAGAGAAGCCTTAAAGTGTTGCAAGAAGGTCCAGCTAAGAAAATGTTTACAAGACACTACGAGCAAACTAAAGAGCAAATTCGCTCTATTTCGGACAAGCTTTACCCAGAGGCTGAACAAAAACCTCAACCCGAGGATTAGCAGGATCAACTTGCCCTCTTGTTTGTCGGTTATCATCTATCTGACTGTCATTATCAAACACAACTCCTTGCAAGCAATCTGTGAGGAGTTTTTCATAATTAGCGACGTCATAATCTCTGTTGTCCGGGGCAAACAAAACATATTGAATTGATAGCCTTGCTTTACCTAAATTTTCTACCTGTATATTCTCGATAGCACGCTCTAATTTTTGTTTATATTCTCTCGCTTTTGTTGTGAGAATTATTCGCTTATAAGCGACCTGATAAATTGCATTTACTGATACCGGAAAAGGTAAAACGTAGTGATAAATTTTATTCATAATTTTTCTTCCTAATTGTATTGAATTTTTGCTGGAAATATGGAAAAATCAACAGCGTGCTTCGCCTCACGCGAACGGACGCGAGCACTTGATTTTTTCCTTACTTTCCTAAGCTTTTCCTCATTAAAAACAATAACTTACACGCATAAAAAAACGGAATTTCCTTACGGAAACAAATTCATTTCCGGACAGAATATTCCGCATCATTCCTATGTAGTCCGCTTCCCTATCCGGCGGTCGGTTTTTGCTCAATTGGATCTATTTTCCCTAGCCTCGCAAGCTCTTCTCTGCCTTCTTTTGAAAACGTAAAAAGTATTCCGTTTACATTTCCTTTTTTTGATGTTTCTTCAATGAATGCAGATCCCTCTGAACGAATGTATTTTATTTTAGTTCTCGCTGTTCGTTCAGTTACTTTAAATTTGCGCGCAATGAGTGTTGCCCAGTTGTTGTAAAATTGCCCGCCACCTCTTAAAAGAGTGAGGCAATCGAGATACTCTTCGGGCATATCAAATTTGATACCCAACGTTGTTCCATCGCTCAATTTGTTAAATTCGAGTGCATTTGTTTTCCACTCCCAAGTCTCGGTATTCCATTCGACTAAATGAGGCTCCGGCGAAGGTCCGTTACGCGTTTCATAATGACATTCAATTTCATTGTTACTATTCCTACGTAAAACTATTCCTGTGTCATAACTACCACGGATAGCAGACGCTCCTCTAATCCCGTCAAAGGCGTTTTCTAATACCTTTGATGATTTATTCATATGATGAATCAAAACTAAAGCACAGCGATTCTCGGTTGCTTCAGTGAGTGTTTGAAGACTATCGATAAATTCATTCATCTCTGCATTATCATTCTCATTACCGCTAAGAAAGTTAACCATTGGATCGAAACAAATAATATCTGGATTAATCTGCTCAACTGCCTGACGCATTAATGCAAGATGACCTGTATTAACTTTGCTGGATAATCGTATCTTTGGCTTATTAACGAAAAAGAAATTGTTTTCAATCATTGCACGAAGCGCGATATTGTTTTCTGTCTCAGTCTGTCCGAAGTTATCCAGCATCGGCCTAAGGCGGTCTTGAAGAAAGTCTTCATGAATTTCATCTTGAAACCAGAGCACCCGACAAGGCTTTTCAAACTCTAGATCAAAGAATGGTCGACCAGTACACGCATGCGCTGCGAATGATTGCCATAGTGCTGACTTACCGATTTTTGGTTCACCAGCTATTAACATAAGACCAGAACGAAACAAAACATGATTACCCCAAATTGGCTTAGCCGTTCGTTCGCTTTTTGGCTTATTCATAATATCTTTTGCAGATATTGGCTGAAACAATGGTTGAACTGGTACAAGTGGCAGCGGTTTTAACTTCCTTTCGGCTTCTTGTTTTTCTAGCCCGGGAATATCCATCACAATCGGTTCAACTAGAGGTTCCTCTATCCAACCGTTAGCAGTTGCTTTGCCATATAAAGTGGCAATGGTAATACCATCGATCTTGTTATCTTTGAATGACCGCCACCTTTTTAAGTGTTCGCTTGGATCAGCTTTGATATAAGCAATTTCAGTTTTAGCCCAGGTGTCCCACAGGTTAAACCCTTGCATGGTACCGCCAGTCTTCTCGTGTAATGCCATTCCAACATGCAGCCAGTTATCACCTAAAGGCCTGATGTGTTTGAGTGCACTAACTAGATAATCTATTTCCGCTTCATCAAGTGGTGGAACAGTGGCCCCCTGCAGCGGTTTATACTCCAGGTTCTTTGATAGATTGATGCGAGATAACTCTAATACTTCTGAAGGACAATCAATAATACATTCATTGAGCTCGTCGTCATCACAGTCGAGCCAATGGTATTGATTCCCTGACACATGATTTGATGGCGGAGCAACAACATAGCCGCCATTGCCACGGATATCGAGACCAAAGCCATTAACTTTAGTTGAGCAACCAATGTCACTGAGCATCCTAAAGTAATGATGAAAGCCGCCACCGCCCGTTGAGACAATTAGAGTTTCCGCAAGTTCTGGTATTTCTTCGAGCAATTCTTCTCGGTACTCTAAGCCGCCTGCTTTCGGATCGAAATCTAAGACTACTAAGTCCGACGCCCTACCCGTTGCAATACCTATATTGGCATTCGGCCACTTAGTCCACCACTCGCGGATCTGCTCTTCATCTTTCGATGCTGCTTTGACCCCGTTAATCGTTCGAGGATGTTTACCTGGACTAGGACATTCTTTACCGCAAGAACAAAACCCGCTCTCAATATTGTGGAGCGGGAAGATTGCGAAACCTTGGCTGATTAGTTCTAATGCGTTGTCGATCAATTTGCTGATCCCATTTTATAAATTTGGCGCGAGAGGTAGGACTCGAACCTACTACACTTGACCAGCGCTTACCTTGCCATTGGTTGCAACTTAACACCCGCAAACGCGCAGATGACAACAGCTCTCTCGCATAAAACTTTCCTTTAATTTTTAACTCGTTCTAATTCATCTTTAAGATGTTGAAAAATATCGATGAATTCTGAATCACTTCTTTCTTGTGCTCGCTTCATGCCTCGCTCAATGATTCTGCGGATTATTTCAGTATCGCTTTTAGGATTTTCCGGTAGTCTGCCATTCTCCTGATAAAACTTTGCATGCTCCAGAGAGTCAAACCATTGATTTTTGGCTAACCCCCACCCACTATCGGTTCTAACTGAGCCGCAATGCTTGCATTTTACATGGTCCCATAAATGAGATATATCTTGGTGGTTACAGATACCCATAAAACTTTCCTTTAAATTTATTCATCCAAACTTGTACACGTCTTACAAGCTCGATCATCAAAAAGAATCTTGGTTCGAGCGCCGCACTTGTAACAGACCAGTGATGTGAAATTTTCATCAAGCTCAGCTATCTCAGCCTTTTCCTTCTCTATTACTTCAGCATATTTGCGCCGACGCTCAGGTCGACTAAAGCGCTTTCGATTCTTTTCGATTTGGTTGCGCCAACCCTGAAACTTATTCTTGATGCCATCTAAACGAACAAGGTATTCATATGAGTTGGTTCTGTTTTTCGCGTAGATCATGAATTTTCATCCGTTTGAAAGAACGCTCCATTAGCTTTACAGTTATTGCAGATCTCAAGAAAATCATCTTTAAAGGGAATTTTCTGACCGCACTTTTCTCTGTGATATGGTTGGCTGCAGCACTCACAAATTTGCATGTCTTTAATTGAAATCATTTCGTTTGATACAGAACACTTAACTTTTCTTTCGTTAGTCACTTTGGATCCCCTTTAGTCTTGAACAATAGTGATATGCTCACCAGATTGAAGTGGTCGAGCTAGAAACACTCCTGAGCAAAGCTCGAAGTTATAGAGGGCGCTTACTGCACCTCCACTATTCAGTGCTATCGCAAATTTCAGATTCACTCTGAGGACAATGTGACCCTCGCCAATCACTTCGTAGAGCTTTTGATATTCGATTTCTTCCAATGGAATGGCTTTCTCTGGTGCTGCCGCGCTTACAAATGACTTCATTGTTTAGACTCCTATTGGATCCAGGTTGTAATTGATCCTCAAGCACTCAAGACTGTGGAATATCGGGATATTCATTTCCTTGGCGTACTCAGCTAAACGCATGGTATTAAGCGAATACTCAGAACCATCAACCAGATACACTGCTGAGCTTCGGCGGATCTTCTCTTTCGCTGCATCAACGAAAAAAGCTTTATCTTGGGCATGGTCAAACCTATGAGTTTCAACAGTAGGCATGACAGGCACTAAGCCAAGCCTTGCCACCTTGAGTCCGATATAGCGAACAGCTTCGACATTGAGGTCTCGCTCATAGACTGATTCAGAGGCGTATGGGCCTAATATGCATACAGTTATCATCGTGTTGTCCTCGGTGGATAATCAGAGTGTTTGATTTTTGGATGGGTTCTCGCCTTTACTTTGCGAGAATATGAGCCGCGCTTAGTGCTTTGGCCTTTGTTTGAACGGTGTTTCATGGCTTTCTCCGTAGCTCTTTGATCGTTGCGCATCCGATACAGAGATTGCATTCCGGAAGTGCCTTTTTCCTTGCTTGAGGGATAATTGCGCCACAAGACACGCAATCATCAGAAGGTGATGACTCCCTGCTCTTATGGCTCTCTAGCGCCCGTTGTCGGTGTAATTCCTCTAATTCAGAGGCATGGTCAAATATGTCCGTCATAGTCCTGTATCCGTATGGTTATCGATATTGACAACAATTCGTTTTCCTTAATGCAAACAAATTGTTATCACTTTTCGTCACTTTTTGTCGCTTTTCGTCACGTTTTGTGATAGTTTGTCATTTGAGTTTTGAATTTCCTCAGAGGTAATTCAGTGAATTTAAAGTCAATCTGGAGCTAATTTCATGGATGAAATGCAAAGAAAAGAAATCGCAGTAGATATTGGTAAGCGCTTATCTGAATACAGAAAGAAAGCTGGGTTTAGATCGCAAACAGACTTAGCAGAGTATATGAACTGCTCAAGGACCCGAATTGCATACTGGGAGGCAGGCCGCAGAACACCTGATATATTCGATATCATCCAACTAGCAGAGATATTAAAGGTTAGCCCTGCAATACTTTGCGGATTCAGAAAGCAGTAAATCAATAATCTAATCATTTTCTTACCTTAAAAGGGCCGCTCAATTGCGGCCTTTTTTGTTGTCCTTTTTTTAACCTACGCCTATCCATAGTTTTCTGTCAAGCAATATTTTGATCTCTTTACGCTATCATTTTTGATTGCGTTTCGCGATCATTTATTTATTGACATACTGAAATAAATTGGTTACGTTTCGCTATCATTAATGCTTTTTAATTAACAAAGGTAATAAATGAAATGAAAACGTTAGCCCAATTACAGGCCGATTTTGAGGCTCTTAAGAAGATTGCTGATGATGCAAATGGCGAGTTAAGCGCATGCAAAAAATTGATTTTAGATAACCTGCAGGTAATCGAATCGCTAAAAAGACAGACATTTGGCGTCCGAAATTTCGATCGCCTTAGGGTCGACCGAAAGGAAAATCGAATTTGGGACCAAGTCGCATTGCTTGACTTCGTTAATGAAGAGCGCCCCCCAATTGACGAATTTCCATTCGACATTGTTTTTAAGGAAAAGCTCAAAGACTCAAAGGCACTCGCCGAGAGTAAGCCAGAAGTT
Source organism: Aliikangiella marina (assembly GCF_007004765.1). Taxonomy (GTDB): domain Bacteria; phylum Pseudomonadota; class Gammaproteobacteria; order Enterobacterales; family Kangiellaceae; genus Aliikangiella; species Aliikangiella marina. The sequence continues at coordinate 319,866 of NZ_VIKR01000001.1, read as the reverse complement.
TGGGCCAGGTTACTCCCGTTCTTAACAAAGAAACCCGCCAACCCATCTGTTTCACTCACTCCGGAGAAAAAGCAATGAACCAAATGTCATTAGACAATTTAATCGTTGGTAAACGAAAAACGCCCTTTCGTATCACGCTGTACGGCCTAGAAGGCGTCGGCAAGACCACTTTCGCCGCTGGTGCTCCTAATCCAATTTTCATTGGTGCTGAAGACGGCTCAGACGGTTTAGATGTAACCCGCTTCCCTGCTCCTCAGAACTTAGAAGACATTCGAGCGGCAATCATCACTCTCGCCGAAGAAGAGCATCACTTTGAGACAGTGATTGTAGATTCAGCAGATTGGCTTGAACAAATCATTAGCAAATCTCTTTGCCAACAGCATGGCTGGGACTCAATTGAAGATGCAGGCTACGGCAAAGGCTACAAGATGGTTGGCGAGAAGTTCAAAGAAGTCTTGGATTGTCTCTCTTTTTTAAGAAGTGAGCGCGATATGAATGTCATCATTATTGCTCACTCTGTTGTAAAAGCTTTTAACGATCCAACCGGTGAAAGCTACGACCACTACACATTAGCGACCAGCGAAAAGCAAGTTACACCGCTTCTCAAACAGTGGCCTGATGCCCTGCTGTTCGCCGACTTTGATAAATCCAAAAAAGAAGTTGGCGAAGGGCTCAACAAACGAACAGTCGCCAAGTCCTATGGCCGTCGTGAATTACATACGCAACACAATGCAGCTCATGACGCTAAGAACCGTTACAACCTACCGAAAAAACTTCCGCTTGAGTTCAGTGCATTCCTTGAGCATTACGACGCTTTTTTCGCTGACACCAAAAAGGGGTAAATCATGACTGAACAAGAACGCAAATTGCTTTTTCAGGTTTTCGAAGATCCAAATACATCACCACACAAAACATACACCCGAAGAGAAGCTGCCGTTCTCGTTCGCTGCAGCGCTGAAAACCTGAGAAAGCATCAAGGTACTGAGTTAGCACCAAAGCATAAGCAAGTATCACCAAAAAATGTTGTTTACACACAGCAAGCATTAATCGATTTTTTAACTGAATAAGGAATTTAACCATGCAACAAGAAGATTTAATAATTTGTAATGACCTGGATGAAATACCAGAAACAGACTTTGACGTAGTTCCACCAAATGAATACCCAATGCAAGCTGTAGACGTCACCCTGAAAACGACTAACGATGGCACTGGCAAGTACATCAACGTGCAATTTGAAATCGTCGACGGTGAGCAAGCAGGCCGAAAGATATTCCAAATGTTCAACATAAAGAATAAATCTGCTAAAGCCGTTCAGATCGGTGTAGGTGAATTGAAAAGCTGGATAAAAGCTTGCGGGTACGAACCCAGTGGTCAACTTTTGTTTTCGTCCGTGACCGCTTTAGAAGGCCAGGTTTTTGTTGGCAAAGTAGGAATACAAAAGCAAGAAGGATACGACGACAAAAATACGATTAAAGCCTTTAAATCGGCTAATGGATATGTAGCACCTTCAGAGCCGCAACAAAGCCAAGGCCTTCAGAAAACCCCACAGCAAGCCCAAACATCGCAGCCAGATAAGGTTCCGGCATTCCTAAAAAAACAAGCTCAGTAATTAATTAAGCGCCCTTCGGGGCGCACAGGAATTCGAATGCAACTTCGCGATTACCAACAAAAAACTATTGATAACCTCTACAAGTTCTGGGAAGAACGACCAGGCGAATTTCCCTTAGTCGTCATCCCTACCGGTGGTGGTAAAACAATTATTTTTGGCTCGTTGATCAAACGATTAAAGCGAGAGGTTGAATCAATTCGAATTCTTGTATTAGCTCACCGAGCTGAGCTAATCACTCAAGCTGAAGATAAGACCAAAAAGATATGGGCCGAGGCACCTATAGGTGTATTTGCTGCTTCGATTGGTCGCAAAGAAATTCGTTCAATAACAGTCGCTAGCCGAGACTCATTAGTGAATGCGCTCGATTACTGTGGGATCTTTGACCTCATTATTATTGATGAGGCTCACAATATCAGCCCAAAAGAAGAGTCCGGATATCAAAAAATTATTAACCATCTTCGAGGTGAAAACCCTCGACTTATGGTGGTTGGCTTTACTGCTACTCCTTATCGGACTACTGGCGGATTAATTTATAAAACAGGAGGGCGTTTTGACAAATCAAAGCTTTTCGATGGCGTAGCTTACGAAGTCAAAATTAAGCTGCTAATCGATAGAGGATATCTCTGTGTAGTTGTAGCGCCACGAACCTCTGAAATTTCGAATATCGATACCACAGGGATAAGGACTGTCAACAATGATTTCGTAAAAAAGGAACTAGAGATTGCGGCGGAAAAGACAAGCGTTCTAAATGCCGCTCTCGATGAATGGGAACGCCTTTCCGTAGGACGTAAGCTAACTATATTTTTCTGCGTATCTGTTCATCATGCAATGATGGTCAGTGATATGCTCGCCGAGCGAGGCTATATAGTTCCTGTACTTACAGGCGATAAAAAGATAACACCCAAGACTAAACGGGAAAAGATTATTGAAGACGCAGAAAACCTGCGGATCCATGGTATCGCTAATGTAGGGGTTTTAACTGAAGGCACAGATATCCCACCAATCGATTGCATTGCTATGCTACGCCCTACTAAGTCGCTGGGCTTATATGTTCAGATGGTTGGTCGAGGTCTTCGCCCTTCTCCAGAGACAGGCAAGCAAGATTGTTTGATGCTCGATTTTGGTGGCTGTATCGACCGATTCGGGCCAATTGATATTGCTCAACCCCCAGCAGAAAAAGCGAAAGATAAACGCACGAAGGATTGTCCGAAGTGTAGCGCGATAATCGGTTTCTACGCCCGTAAGTGCAACGTATGCGGCGAACAATTTACACCTCCACCTTTTAAGCTTTGCCCTGAATGCGGCCAAGAGAACGCCCCTACCGCCGCGAAATGTGTCGCTTGCGACCATGTGTTTGTTAGCCATAAAGGGAAAGCAGGAACCGGCGCAATTCTATCGAGTGAAGCTGGCTACAAACCTGTTGAGATTCGGGTTAAGAAAGTTAGCGGCTCTCTTCATAAAAATATCAGCAATGGTCAACCAGTAATCCGAATCACCTTCTCTGGCGGCTTAATGAACTACGCCTATAAAACACTCCTTATCGGTGCTCCTGGCATAGCCGGTGAAGCTGCAAAAATGGATTGGGTACAACTTATGAAAAACGGCGCACCAATCCCACGGAATGCGATCGAGGCTGAGCAAATTCTTAGAAGCGGTAATTTCTTTCGGCGCATTTGGAAAGTGAAGGTAAACGAAAACGATAAACAAAAAGAAGTGACTGAAATTTTATTCCATAAAGGAGCTTAGCGAATGCTATCAAAAACAGTTCTGCAATTAGCTAAAGAGAAACAAGAAAAGCCAACCACTGAATCAACACCCGTTGGCGATATGCCAGTCGAGGATTTTGAGATCTCTGCAGTCAGTGTAATCGATTTACTTGACGCTAGCATGGAGAGAATCAATCGCTCTGAAGTTCCTCGCGGCCACCTTGGAATGAGTCAAATCGGTAAAGAGGATGAGCGTACGCTATGGTTAGATTTTCATTGGTGTTTGCCACGGAATCACCCTGCTCGCACACTTCGGATTTTTAGTCTAGGAAACTTGCTTGAAGATGAAATCATAAGGCTTCTAAAAGAAGTAACACAAGAAGATGCAAAGACTCTTGGCCTAGATGTTTGGGGAGATGAAGAGGCTCGCAAAGAAAAGCGTTTTAATGTTATTGAAGTAGACCCGGATACTGGTCATCAAATCAATTTCAAGATGCTTGGTGGACATTTCGCAGGTAGCTGTGACGGTGTTATCCAAGGACTACCAAACACAGATAAATGGGCTGTGTTAGAGCTTAAATCAGCTAAAGACGATCGTTTCAAAAACTTCAAAGACCATGGCATCAAAGCAACTAGCCCAGAATACTGGGGGCAAGTTCAATGCTATATGGCTAAGACGAATTTAGATCGAGCCTTAGAGATTGTTTACAACAAAGATACATCTGAACTTTATTGCGAAGTAATTAAGTTTGAAAAGTTCGCGTGGGCTGGACTGAAAGATAAGGCTGAAAGAATCCTCGAAGCCATTATTCCACCAGAAAGTAGTTACCCTAATCGCAACTATTTTGAAATCAAAAACTACAAATCTGAAGATTACCAGGCTGTCTATTGGGGCGACATGTTGCCCGAGCGCGCTCACTGCAGAAACTGTCGACACTCTCAGCCGATACTTGAAGGTCAAGACGCCACCTGGTTTTGTAAACGCCATGAGTCAGCTTTAAAAAGTACTGCGGATCAATGGAAAGGTTGCAAGCAGCATAGCTGGATATTTGACCTCGTACCTCTCACTTTTATCCAGGAGCACTCTATCGACGTTGTTGAATATAAAACCCCTAAAGGCAAACCAGTTTACAACGTTCCGAATGACGAGGGCTTTGAGCACGACGAAGCATTCACTTCCGAAGAATTAATCGCCTTATCTGAAAAAGATCCAGACGAACTTCTGGAGAACGAACAGTTTTTGAGTTTGCGCGGGTACATGGGGGCAAGACTAACCAGTAGTCGAGGTAAAAGTTAATCAATGAAGCTGAACTCTCGTAATCGAGCGCGTTGCTCGATATGTACAAAAAGAGTAAAGCCGAGCGAAATAAGCAACGGCGGACGCGGTAATGTCTGCCGAAACTGTAGAAACAAAAGAGACCGTAAAAACTATGCAAATGTGCGACTCAAAAAGTTAACCAGGTTACAAAGAGATCGAGCATGGATAGATCATGCCAACGGGAAAGACTGGCTTGAAATTGCACATCGCTATGACATGGATGAAGAAGAACTAATTCAAATCTTACTTGAATTTTTTGAGGAGGACTCATGACCAGAAAGCAATTAATTCACTACTTCGATGAGTTTATAAAAGCATCGATAAGAAACGGAAGAAAAGCCGAGAGAATTACAGTAACCAAGAAGCAAGCTGACATTTACATGAAGCCGATAATTAAGCGGGCAGTCAGCGAAATGCAAAGCAAAGGTTACTCAAGAATCGCCATTGATAGACGAATTAATCAATTAAATTTTGATAGCTATCAAGGTGTGAAGATCAACATTCAATAGGAGAAATAGAGATGTTTGATTTTTATTTAGCCACAGTTTTATTTAGCGTAATAAGCACCCTACTAAATGCTATTTACGCCTACACAAAAAACGGTGGCTATACAATTGACCAATGGCTTGCGCTGTTCCTCGTTCTCTTTATGAGCTTTATACCTTTAATCAATATCTTAATTCTAATCGCTAACTTATCAACATCGTTAGACCAGTTGGAAGAGGCTAAAAAATGCAAACAAAAACGATAAGAAGATACGGCTTAACAAAAGAGCAAAGAGATTGCTGGCGAACACCTAAATGGATGTTTAACTGGCTTAACTCTATGTATGACTTTGACGTTGATCTAGCCGCGGATGAAGAGAACTCTTTTTGTAAAGACTTTCTCAGCACTGAGCAAGATTCATTATCTGTTGAGTGGTCGAAGTACTGGGATGTGGGCTTTTTAAACCCGCCCTACTCTGCGCCAACACCATGGATCAAGCAAATCATCAAAGAGCAAAACCACGGCTTTACGACGGTGTTAGTTATGCCGACACTTAACGGAGATATTTATAACTCTCCAATATTGCGTCGCGCGTCCTCAATCACTTTTATCATCGGTCGAATTGCTTTCCTAGCTCCAGCTGATTACTGGGTCAAAGGCAAACCAGGTAAGTCAGACAGATTAGTCAAAGCAGGTACACCGGTATCTGGTGGTGCCCGCGGCACAGCTATCTATGAATTTGCACCGATACCGTTATCGCGAGAAGGCCGTGCAACTTTGCTATCTGTAAATCGGAATGAGCTAATTAAAGCTTATTCATAACATCAATCAAACATTCCTAAAGCGAGGTATTTATAAATGATTAGATTAACTTACATGAGTCAAAAATGGATTGGAACCGAGATTGTTTCTTTTGATTGCGACAAGGAAAACATCGATATTTTTTTAGACGAGGGTACGCCAGTACTAATTGTCGAAGATGAAAGCGACTTGCCCATCAATTTGGATTATGAAATCATCTAAGGAGATGAAATTATGAGTAGAATGACCAATAACTTAAAACTTCACATTCTAGAAAGCTGGTATAAAGAGAAGCGAAAGGCAAAATACGAAGAGCACCTAGATAAATTGAAAGCAATCTTAAATCAAGAATTCGAAAAACAGTTTAAAAAGTCTATCAATATTTACAACGAGAACAAGGAACTAGCTAACACAGGTTACTTGCGGAAACGAAATCAATTTATAATTCACATAAGATCAGAGAATATATCTATCTTCGACCTTTCTTGCCAGACTTTCTCCTATTCAAAAGTATTTAGGAATGTTCACAGTATCAAAGTCTCGTCTGTTCCATTCTGTGTTGAGATCAACGAATGGAATACCTATATGGACTACAACAAGAACAAAAAAATACTCGCAGCCTTAAAAGCGTTTAAGCGAGAGTGTTCGAAAATCGAAAATGAAGTTCAAACAATTTTCATGGCTCTTCGCAGAACAAGTACTACTAAAAAATTACTAACCGAATTCCCTGGATTCAAGCAGTACCTTCCTGAGCAAATGACTAATAACACATCGCTAATTAGCATGGATGAGGTTAAGGCCGTTAACAAACTATTGGAGGCATGAGCATGACAGAACAAATCAACGCAATCCCAGGTGATTGGGTAAAAGCAAAATTGCTAACCTCAATAAACGGTTATTCTCCCGAAGCGGCCAGGAAAAAGCGCGCTCGCGGCGAATGGCTTGAAGGTGTACACTGGGTAAAAGCACCAGATAACAACTATTTCTATAATTGGAGAGAGATTGAAATCTGGATTCGGCAAGGTTATTGACACTAACGACCAATGGTCGTATAGTTATTCGTTAGCAAAGTGAGACTTATCGGGACATGACAATAGATATACCCGATTCCGAAATGATAAAACAGACCCGTATTAAAGCGGGCTTTTCACAATCCCAGTGCGCTGAATTAGTTCACGTGAATTTACGATCTTGGCAAAGATGGGAGTCTGGAGATCGTCAAATCAGTGGCGCAGCTTGGGAACTGTTTTTGATAAAAATTGGAAAAAGGAAAGTTCACAATGCTACTAGGAAAAAAGTATGAGGCCTTTAGTCGCAATGACTTTTGGTATGAAGAAGAAATCACCCCCACCTGGCACGTAAGACGCGTCACCTATCTATTCTGGATACCAATCTGGAAAACCACTGTCTTCAACTCTCTTCGAAAAGAAGAAGCTAAAATTCACGCAATCAAGATGAACAAAACGCTATGAGTAAATTAAAGATCCCAGCCGGTGTTTTCATCCATCGAGACAAAATATATGTTGAATTTCGTTTTAAAGGTAGAAGGTATCGAGAAAAGCCTGACAATCTCCACAAGATAACTCAGGCAAATATTAACCACGCTGAGCGCAAAAGAAACTCGATACTCGTCGAGATAAAGGAAAATCGATTCGACTTTATGGCGCATTTTCCAAACTCAAAAAACGCGTCCCTTGTAGATAGCAGCTTGGACTCGAAGCGGACTGTTGCCCAGGGTGTTAAGAACTGGCTAGCCATTAAGGAAGTAAAAACAGCGCCTTCGACTTATTCAAACTACGTCTCTAAATCCAAGCACGTCATCAACGAATTTGGAAATGAGAGAATATCTAACATTTCTAAGAGCCGATTAGAACGATTTCAGATCGAGTTAATCAATAAGAGGTTAGCTCCAAAAACTGTCAATGATATCTTTACCATCATTCGCGGAGTTTGGGGCGATGCTTTCATCGATGAAGTAATACGAGTCAACCCGTTAGAACGCATAAAAAACATTGAACTTGCTGAAAATACCGAAGCTGATCCATTTGAAGTGAGCGAACTTCTTCGTCTGGAAAAACTGTCCAAAAAGTATCCATATGAAATCAACATGATCTTATTTAGTTGCTGGACTGGCTTATCGCTTTCAGAAGCTTTTGGCTTGGCGTGGGAGGACATCGATCTTGGTGCTGGAAAAGTTAAAGTAAACCGAGCGCGAGTCTGTCCTGAATTCAAAGTTCCAAAGGAGCGCTCAAGAGAACGCACAATAGACCTAGTAGATAACGCTAAACCGTGGCTAGAGGCTCAGCGAACAATAAGCTTTATGCTCAAGCCAAAAAACATACTAGTGAGACAACGCGACAATCTAACGAAGAAGTCAGAGGATGTCTCTTTTGTTTTCGTAAACCCGCAAACCAATAGTCATTGGACTAAGCCTACCTGGCAAAAAAGATTTACTTTTGTAATGAAAGCAGCGAAGCTTAGGCACAGGGGGCCAAATCAATGTCGACACACTTTTGCTAGCCAACTGCTGAGCGCTTTTATTCCGCAAGAATGGATTGCTCATCAAATGGGACACAAAGACACTGCGATGCTGAAAAAACATTATGGGAAGTGGATTAAAGACGATTCGCCAAATATGGCGGCATTCGTCAGCGAACAATTAAAACAAGCCCAGGAGAATGAGCAATGTCTGAAGTTTTTGAAACAGAATCAATAATAAGATGTGAATACCCACAAGATCACGATTTCAATGAGACAAAAATTAAACTAGACGTCCAGTGTAAAACGGTAGAAATATCGAGCGAAGGAGGCTCACAAATATTTGCGCAAGGCGAGTGGGAATTAATAAAGAACAAAGTCGATGAATATTTTCAATCCGCAAATTTGAAGACTTGAACGACGGACTAATTCGGACTGAGTTTCGGGAGAAATGGCCACCAAATGGCCACCAATTTTAGACTAGAAACAAAAAAGCCTCTGAAAACAGAGGCTTATTCGTTTATATCTGGCGGAGAGACAGGGATTCGAACCCTGGAAGGGCTATTAACCCTTGCTGGTTTTCAAGACCAGTGCATTCAACCGCTCTGCCATCTCTCCAACTGAGGGCGCATACTACCCGAATATTTCCTCGCAGAAAAGCCAAAAATGACAAAAATAGGCAATTTTTTTTGGGTTGGTGGATCTTTGCCCAGATCTCGCCCAAATCTTGTTACAAAAACGTCTAAAATACTTGACCTAAATGGTTGGGTTCTTTATTTTGAACCCTTATTATAATACAAGGTCTACTGAATATATTCTTCGTAAATTAGGAGTTTACAAATGCAACCTAACCAACCGGTTATTGAAAGAACCACGGGACGTACCGTTGAGATCAACAAAGTTCTCAAGAATACCTACTTGCTTCTTTCTGCGACTTTCATCTTCTCAGCAATAATGGCTACCATTTCAACGCTGATGTATATGCCACCAATGACTTACCTCATTTGTATTGGTATCGCATTTTTGATGATCTGGTTTGTCTTACCAAAAACAGCTAACTCAAGTAGCGGGCTTATCACTGTATTTGCCATCACAGGCTTGATGGGCTTTGCGATTGGGCCGCTTTTAAACGCTTACCTAGCGCTCTCTAATGGCTCTCAAATCATTGGTACAGCTTTGGGTGGCACGGGTATTATTTTCTTCGCACTTTCAGGCTATGCGTTGATGACTAAAAAAGACTTCAGCTTCATGGGTGGATTCTTGTTAGTCGGCTTAATGATCGCAATCGTTGCCTCGTTGGCCAACATCTTCTTGCAAATTTCAGGTCTGTCGCTAGCAATCTCAGCGGTAATTATCCTGATCATGAGCGGCTTCATCTTGTATGATACCAGCCAAATGATTCACCGACCTGAGTCTGCGAACTACATTTTGATGACCGTTTCATTGTTCTTAAGCATGTTCAATATCTTCATCAACTTGTTGCATCTTCTTGGATTTGCGAACGACGATTAATTGGTCGAATCGCCAGTCAGATGAAAGATACAGGGCTCTTTTTAGAGCCCTATTTTTTTAAGGAGATAAAATGGATTGGATGAAAATAGGCTCGGCAATACTAATGATCATGTTCTTGGTCATGATATTTCCGCGTGTAAAACACGAACTGAAACACGGTAAAAAAGGTACTCAACAAGAGTGGCTAGGTGCACTCGCCTTACTTGGTGGGGTAGCGCTTTTTGTCTGGTTGTTGATGAAATCGGTATAACACCGTAAAAATACACAATAAAAAGCCCGCTATTAAGCGGGCTTTTTTGTGGTTTGCTGAATAACGCGGGAAATTACACTACCCCATACGCCAGCATAGCATTAGCAACCTTAACAAACCCGGCTAGATTAGCGCCTTTGACGTAATCCACGTAATCGCCCTCATCTCCATATTTCAGACACTGATCATGGATATCGCTCATAATGCCTTGTAATTTGACGTCTAACTCACGACGTGTCCAGGACATTCGCAAACTATTTTGCGACATTTCGAGGCCAGAGACTGCGACTCCGCCAGCATTCGACGCCTTACCCGGCGCGTAGAGCACTTTATTGTCATGAAAAACATGAATCGCATCGATATAGGTTGGCATATTAGCACCTTCTGCTATCGCTTTAACGCCATTAGCAACCAACTGTTTTGCGTCTTCAACTCCAATTTCATTCTGGGTTGCACAAGGTAATGCGATATCACAAGCAATTCCCCAAGGCTTCTGTCCCTCGTAATATTCCACGCCGTATTTTTCAGCGTACTCTTTGATTCTGCCGCGTTTTACCGTTTTAAGCTCGATAATATAAGCTAACTTTTCTTCATCGATTCCATCAGGATCATGAATAAAACCGCTAGAATCAGACATAGTGACCACTCGCCCGCCCAGCTGAATCACTTTTTCAGCAGCATATTGGGCAACATTTCCGGAGCCAGAAATCACCACCGTCTTACCGTCAAGTGAATCGCCTTGGTGTTTAAGCATCAAGTCCATAAAATAAACCGCACCGTAACCGGTGGCTTCTGTGCGAATCAAGCTACCGCCAAACTCTAAAGACTTACCCGTTAAGGTTCCGGTGAATTCGTTCTCCAAACGCTTATACTGGCCAAACAAATAGCCGATTTCTCTCGCGCCAACACCAATATCACCCGCTGGTACATCCCGATTAGGCCCAATGTGCTTGTGAAGCTCAGTCATAAATGACTGACAAAAACGCATAACCTCTTTGTCAGATTTACCTTTAGGATCAAAATCAGATCCGCCTTTTCCGCCGCCCATCGGCAAAGTCGTCAAACTATTCTTAAAGACTTGCTCAAATCCTAAAAACTTTAAGATGCTCTGATTCACTGAAGGATGAAACCTTAATCCACCTTTGTAAGGGCCGATAGCGCTATTGTATTGAACGCGATAGCCACGATTGACGCGTATCTGCCCTTGGTCATCTTCCCAACTTACCCTAAAAGAAACAATTCGATCGGGTTCAATCATCCGTTCAAGGATGGCGGCTTGATTATAGTGTGGGTGGTCATTGATAAATGGAATGATATCTTCTGCTACTTCTTGAACAGCTTGATGAAATTCCGTCTCACCAGGATTACGCTCGCGGACATCGTCCATGAAAGACTCAAGGTCTAAATTTTTATTCGTCATTTGTCATTCTCTTGGGTTAAGCGCCTAAAAACCTGAGACTCACTAGCCAGGTCTTTAGACAATGTGTCGCTTAAACTTAAAATTATTTCAATTGGGGATATGTTTTAAGTTTGGCTGCGATTATCTCTGTCTATTAATGACAAAGACATTAGACCAGTCTTTTTGTGACAATATTTACCTCAACTACTTGATTTCGCCTCACCCTTACCCGAAAATTACCTGAACTTCAGTTAGTTAGTAGCACATGCTTGGCAAATATGGCCAAATTTACTCTTCTTGTCACCGGCAGTCACAGTCAGTCGCAAGCCCATCATTCAGCAATCCGTTTTATTCGCGCGGTTATCGAATCGGGCAATGAGATTTCGAGTGTTTTCTTTTATCAAGAAGCTGTCACTATCGCTAATCGCTATCTTTGTATCCCCCAGGATGAAACCCAACTAACCGATCAGTGGGTTAAGCTTGCCGAAGCGCATAACTTTGAACTTCAAGTGTGTGTCGCAGCCAGTAATCGGCGCGGTGTGATTAACGAAGAAGAAGCAAAGATGAATGGCAAAGTGGGAGATTCCATCGATAGCGCTTTTGCGGTTCTTGGGCTCGGTCAATTGGCTGCAGCCATGTCCAACTCATCAAGTCGTCTAATTCACTTTAAGTAATTGAAGGTCTTGTGATGGAAACAACAAACACCACAATCATTATCGCGAGTCCACCATTCGGAAAAATTAACGGCAAAGAAGGCGTAGATCTAGCGCTGGTTTGTGCGGCTTTTGAACAAAATGTCCAACTTGTTTTTGTTGATGAAGGCGTTTTTCACTTGCTGACAACCCAAGAAGAAGCGTTTTTCGACGATAAATTCCATGACGCGCAGCTCAAAGCGTTGGAATTTTACGATATCGAACGCGTGCATGTCGAGAAAGAGAGCCTCGCGCAATTTGGCCTAACTCAACAGCAATTGATCGACAACACATCCATCAATACTCGGGCTGAGATTCATAAAATGGTGCTGCAGAGTACGCATACGGTGAGGTTTTGATGTCCCAGTTACACCTGATAAATCGCTCAATGAGTCAAGCAGAGTTGCAAAGTAACTTTGACCGACTTGTGGCCAGTTCCGATTCGCTGCTGTTTATAGGCGATGGCGTTCTTAATTTAGTGAATAACCAGTTAAATACTTATCTGGGTGCGCTTTCTTCACCAATATTGGGTCTCGAAGCCGATATCAGAGCACGCGGACTAACCCGGGAGTCTTTTCAATTTGCGCGAGTCATTAACGATTTAGAAATGGTCGATCTAACTTTAAGTCATCAGAAAACAATTAGCTGGTAAACAAAATGTCGAGCAGCCTTCCTGAACACATTGAGACAGACAAAGAGGGGTATATGAAAGATGCTTCGCTTTGGGACGAGTCCATCGCCGAAATCATTGCCCAGCAGGAAGATATTGCGCTAAGCGACGACCACTGGCAAGTCGTGCGCTACGTGCGTCAATTCTATGAAGAATTTAATACCAGTCCGTCAATTCGACCGCTGGTTAAATATTTGGGTAAAGTACTCCCGCCAGAGAAAGGTAATAGCTTGTATTTACAAATATTATTCCCTGAAGGACCCGCTAAACAAGCTACAAAAATAGCCGGTTTACCTAAACCCGCCCGGTGTACTTAACTATTAGCATCGCGCCTACAGCCCCCACCCGTTTAACTTAATTTTGTGACCGATTAGCCATTTATTCGTATTATTCGTATCCCTTATGTAACTTTTCAGGGTTTCGATATTCTAATTAGCAATAATTCAGTTTAAGTTCATAAATTGTTAATAATATAGCTAAAAGGCAGCATCGCCTTTATCGTATTTTTGATAGAATAATGCTTTTAGCAGCGACCCATAATCTCAAGCAATGGAGAATAAAATGAGAAAATTACTTGGCGCGATGATGATAATTTTAAGCTTTAGCGGAATCGCTCAAGCGAGTGACGACCCATCGGTTGTGCTCAAAGAGATCGCAGACAATATGATTTCAGTCCTCGATAAAAATAAAGAGGCACTTAAGACTGACGATTCACTGGCAGACGAATTAGTCCGTAAACATCTATTGCCTAAAATCGACACCGAATATTTCGCGTCAAGAACACTTGGCTCAAAGATTTGGAAAACACTCGACGATAACCAAAAGGCTTCTTTCACCGAAGGATATATTAGCCAGGTCATTGATAAATACGCCAAGGGACTAGCGCTTTATGACGGCCAATCGTTTGAATTTGAAGCGCCAGAATTCAGTAAAAAGAACCCCACCAGCGCGCGCGTAAAAAGCGAGATGAAGCAACCGGGTGAGCAGCCTTTTAGCATTAATTACATCATGTCAAAGAAAAGTGGTAGTTGGTTAATTACTAACATTATTGTCGAAGGAACTGACATGCGAAAGAGTTATCAACAGCAATTCCGACCACGAATCAATGAAGTGGGAATCGAACAATTTATTGCAGAGCTGAAAACTCCACAACTTTCAGCTAACTAAACTGAGACCCGCTTTAAAAATAAAAAAACCGCCTTTATGGCGGTTTTTTTATTTCAATGATTAGCCGATTATATCTACGCCCATATATGGCTTAAGCGCTTCTGGCACTCTAACTTTTCCATCAGCTGTTTGATAATTTTCAAGTATTGCCACTAACGTTCGTCCTACTGCTAAACCAGAACCATTAAGTGTATGAAGTAATTCGGGTTTGCCAGTTTCAGGGTTACGCCATCTCGCCTGCATCCGACGCGCTTGGAAATCTCCCATGTTGCTGCAAGAAGAAATTTCTCGATAGGTATTTTGTGCGGGTAACCAAACTTCAATATCGAATGTTTTAGTCGCACCAAAACCAATATCGCCACTACACAAAATGACGGTACGATAAGGTAACTCAAGCATTTGTAATATTTTCTCTGCATGCCCAGTCAACTCATCAAGCGCTTGCATTGAGTCCTGCGGTTTAACAATCTGTACCAATTCAACTTTTTCAAATTGATGTTGGCGAATCAGACCTTTCACATCCTTACCATAAGAGCCTGCTTCACTGCGAAAACACGGCGTGTGTCCGGTGAGCTTCATAGGCAACTCACTCTCATTGACAATTTCATCGCGTACCAAGTTCGTTAACGGTACTTCGGCCGTAGGAATCATGTAAAGCGGTTTACCATCTTGGGTAGTACCTTGCACGGTAAAAAGATCCTCTGCAAATTTGGGTAACTGAGAAGTACCATACAAGCATTCAGGATTGACTAAGTAGGGAACATAAGTCTCACTATAACCGTGCGCTTGGGTATGCGTATCCAACATTAATTGAATCAGTGCACGATGCAATTTAGCAACTCCTGCTTTCATCACAACAAAGCGCGAACCGCTCAGCTTCGCCGAAGCCGCAAAATCGATCCCTGCCACACCTTCACCAATATCTGTGTGATCTTTGGGCTCGAAATCAAACTCAGGAACATTACCCCAGCGTCTCACCTCAACGTTGTCTTCTTCGCCTTTTCCTTCAGGAACCGCTTCTGATAACAAGTTGGGCAAACCTAAAAATAAATCATCTAACTTCGCTTGCACGTCTTTAAAGGCGGCTTCAGTTTCATCAAGCTCTTTACCTAAATTTGCAACCTCATCAAGCAACGGCTGAATATCCTCACCCTTCGCTTTAGCTTGGCCAATGGATTTAGAACTGACTTTGCGTTGGTTTTGCAAGTCTTGCATTTTAACTTGTAGCGACTTTCGACTCTCTTCCATATCGAGATAAGCCGATTTATCAAAATCCATTCCACGTCTGGCTAAATTGGCAATCACGCCATCCAGATCAGTTCTAAAAAGCTTTGGGTCTATCATTGGTTAATCCAAATTACTGGTTAATAAAAAATTTGATGTTATAAAAACTCAGTTCAATCGAGTTTAATGCTACTGGGCGGCTATTCTACCACCAACCCAAGCACCAACAAACACGCAAACTAAGCATAAAAGGCAATTTGCGAGAATATTAACGATTAATTTAAAGTTTTCGCCGTGATTGAATAATAAAAGGCTGTCCAAGGCAAATGCCGAAAAAGTTGTAAAGGCTCCTAGAAAGCCAACAAAGAAGAAAAGAACTCGGTTCATTGTCCAATTTGCGGGCCCTTGTTCAATCCAAATGAAAAACAGTCCAGCTAAAAAACATCCAACTAAGTTTACCGCTAAGGTGTGTAGCGGAAATTGAGTATCCGTAATTCGCGGTAAAAACTCTCTTACCCAAAACCGGCAAGCGGCTCCGATGGCACCACCCAACGCGACCATGAGAGTTGGCAGTAATTTTCCCCAAATCGATTCCATTATTATTCTCTTAATTCACTCCAGTTCTTTTGATTTTCAGTGCTAATTGAAATGAGTGCTCTTGTTATTAAACGACTATCATTTAGTGAACTGCTCATTTATTGAACTACTCATTTATTGAACTACTCACTTAGAATTATTTGAAAGCTGTTTCAAAAACTGTAACTTGTCTCTTATTTGCTTTTCCATTCCTCGATCGACGGGATGATAAAAAGTCAGCTCACCCAGCTCATCCGGGAAGTGAGTTTGTCCAGCAGAAAAAGCATTGGGCTCATCATGGTCATAGCGATAGGCTGTACCATAATCTAATTCTTTCATCAGTTTGGTAGGCGCGTTTCTTAAATGTAAAGGTACCTCGTAACTTTCCGACTGCTTTACATGAGACATACATTCGTTAAATGCTTTGTACACTGCATTACTTTTGGCGGCTACCGCCATGTAAACAACCGCTTGAGCAACCGCTAGCTCGCCCTCAGGACTGCCTAGTCGCTGCTGGACATCCCAGGCATTGGTTGCAATTTGCAATGCTCGCGGATCGGCATTACCGATATCTTCACTCGCCATCCTTACTACCCGCCGGGCGATATAAAGCGGATCGCATCCACCATCTAGCATTCGGCAAAACCAGTAAAGCGCCGCGTCTGGATTAGAACCTCTCACCGATTTATGAAGAGCCGATATCTGATCGTAAAACGCTTCGCCCCCTTTATCGAATCGCCGCAAATTTTCGCCAACAATTTCGCAAATTATCTTTTCATTGAGAATCCGCTTACCATCTTGATCTACCGTGCAAATATCGCTGGCCATTTCAAGTAAATTTAAAAGTCGCCGTGCGTCACCGTCTGCAATAGAAATAAGAATCTTCTTTGCCGATTCTGATACCGAAATAGACAAGCTTCCCAAACCTTTTTCGTTATCCGATAAAGCCCGCGCCAAGACTTTGCTCAATGCCGATTCGTCTAATGACTTCAGTACATAGACACGAGCGCGAGACAATAATGCATTATTCACTTCAAAGGAGGGGTTCTCGGTTGTAGCCCCAATAAAGACAAAGGTGCCATCTTCAACATACGGCAAAAACGCATCTTGCTGAGACTTATTAAAGCGGTGAACTTCATCAACAAATAGCAGAGTTCGCTGGCCCATCTGACGTTTTAACTGTGCCTGCTCAACCGCTTTTCTGATATCTTTGACACTGCCCAATACCGCGGATATTGCGATAAAATGGCAATCACATTGGGCGGCAATTAATCGTGCAAGCGTTGTTTTTCCAGTCCCCGGAGGCCCCCAGAAAAGCATTGAATGTAATTTGCCTTGGCTTATCGCTTCGTAAAGCGGTTTACCCTCCTCAAATAAATGCGTTTGACCGGCATATTCAGAGAGCGAAGCAGGACGCATTCTCGCTGCTAGCGGCTGAGAAGAAAAATCATTCGCTTGGTTGTCTTCTTCAGAGAAAAGATCAGCCATAAGTAGAACCTGATGTAAAAATGAGACCTGATGTAAAAAGCGTTATTCAGTCACTGTCGCTCTCGAATCAACGATATCAACTCCTTCTGGCATTTGGAAGCTAAACAGCGCAGGATCAATTTTCTCGTTTTGTTTTACATGATAAAACTTAACAATGGTGTTTTGGCCTAAAGTATCTGCAAGGTACAACTCGGTGAGTTTACCCTCTTCGAATAAGATGGTTACCGAATCAAAAACACTTTCTTCACTTTTGGGCTTTAACGAAAATAACTGATGAACAGCCTCTTTCACTTCCAACTGAGTGATATCAAAAGACGCCGCTAATTGTTTTGCTCCACTCGTCAAAAACAATAACGGAGAACCAGCGACAACTTCGTTCTGGTTTTGGATAGTCACCTGTTCAAGATCCATATCATGGGTCCATAGGTGTTCGCCGTCGGCGACTATCAACTGAGGAAATTGTTCTTTGACTTCCCAGCGAAAATGGTTTGGTTTTTGAATGGTAAAAGTACCAGTACTGTAATCCATTTCCTTACCGTATTCATTCATAACACGTTGATCAAAATCGGCTTGATAGGTTTTTAGATTTTTGATTAACGCCGCCATCGATTGAGTCGCGGGAGAAATTTCTTGAGAATTTATAACAGGCGCCAACATCAGTAAACAGCTCGCCATCAATCCACTAAAACATCTTTTCAACATGGACAATCCTTAAAATAATTTAACATGCATTAACTCACGTTAAAAACGTCATCAACCCTATCTCAGGGTCAACGAAATTGAGCAAGTTAAGCGCTAGTCCTCGATCATACTGTATCAAATAGGCCTGAATCAAAGATGAATGGCCTTGATCTAAACAATTTAAGAAAGTCAATGTTTATACCGGTGGAGGTGGTGGCGCGATAACTTCTCGCTGCCCATTTGACTGCATTTGACTGACAATTCCTGCAGCTTCCATTTCTTCTATCATTCTAGCGGCTCGGTTATAGCCAATTTTTAAGCGCCGCTGCACACCGGAAATAGAGGCTTTTCGGGTTTCGGTAACAATGGCTACCGCTTGGTCGTAAAGCTCATCTTTCTCAGCGCTCTCATCCCCTTCAGCTGCGGGAATACCAGGAAGATCGGCATCAGAGGCGCCGGTGACAATTGATTCTTCATACACTGGCTCACCGCGTTTTTTCCAGTCTCCTACAACACGATGAACTTCATCGTCAGCGACAAACGCGCCATGAACTCGAGTGGGAATGCTGGTGCCGCCTGGTAAATAAAGCATATCCCCTTGGCCGAGTAATTGCTCCGCCCCCACTTGGTCGAGGATGGTTCGTGAGTCAATTTTTGACGAAACCTGAAACGCGATTCGCGATGGAATATTCGCTTTAATCAACCCCGTAATTACATCCACCGACGGTCTTTGAGTTGCCAGTAACAGGTGTATTCCCGCGGCACGAGCCTTTTGTGCGATACGCGCGATAAGTTCTTCAACTTTCTTACCCACGATCATCATCATGTCGGCCAGCTCGTCAATAACAATGACAATTTTAGGCAAAGTCTCTAGGTCTGGCGCCTCGTCTTCCATGTCATCGGTCGGCTGCCACAAGGGATCTTTGAGTGGCTCGCCCGCTTTGATCGCATCACGCACTTTACGGTTAAATCCGGCGAGATTTCTAACCCCCATCGCCGACATTAGGCGGTAGCGGCGTTCCATTTCAGCAACAGCCCATCGCAGCGAGTTCGCCGCTTCTTTCATATCGGTTACAACCGGGGTTAACAAATGTGGAATCCCTTCGTATACGGACAATTCCAGCATCTTTGGATCGATCATTATCATCCGCACTTCTTCCGGAGAAGATTTGTACAATATACTAACAATCATGGCGTTGATACCGACTGACTTACCCGAACCAGTAGTACCCGCGACCAATAAGTGGGGCATCTTCATCAAGTCGATCACAATAGGTGCGCCGGATATATCTTTACCCAGGCCCATGGTCAAAGAAGACTTAGAATCATCAAACGCTTTACTGCCGACGACTTCTTTTAAGCGAACCATTTCTCGCGACTCATTGGGGACTTCGATGCCGATATAAGGTTTACCAGGAATGACTTCTACTACCCGGACACTCGTTGTCGACATTGAGCGAGCGAGATCTTTAGCCAAATTGGTAATTCGAGCAACTTTGACCCCCGCCGCCAGCGATAGCTCAAAACGGGTGATGACAGGTCCTGGATGGACCGCTACGACTTGCGCATCCACTTTAAAATCAGCTAACTTCAACTCAACTAACCGGGACATTGCTTCAAGGGCTTCATCGGACATTCGTTGGGTTTGCTCTTCTGGCTCGTCAAGTAGTCGTACCGGCGGTAACTCGCCCTCAACCGGCGAGTCATCAAATAGGCTAACTTGCTTCTCTTTTTGTTGGCGAGCACTGGGTTCTATCTTGCGAACTTCTTTGGCTATCTTAACGGGCTCACGTTTTTCTATTTTTACTTTTTCTTGTTTAAAAACCGCTTCTCTTGCTTGTTTAATTTCTTTTTGGGCTTTTTTATCTTTGATCTGATCAACTAAATCGATAAGTTTTGTCTGTAACCAGGCAATACCGTCCAACGTCACTTTTCCCGTCCAATCCATTAGTTGAAACCAGGAGATTCCGGTAAACAATGTCATTGAAGCGAAAAATGCTGCGAGTAGAAGTAACGTTGCTCCCACAGGGTTAAACCAGCTGACCAATAGATCAGAGAGCATTTTGCCCAAAATCCCACCTGAAAAATAAGCGTTAGCCATTGCCGGATCAGCAAAATGTTGGGCCGAAATAGCAGCGCCTAACATCAAAGTAAAAATTAGTCCAAACAGACGGAATGTCCAAAACACCCAACTATTGGGAAGGGTATTTTTTCGCTCCCGAAACAGTAAATAGCCGGAGTAAACCACCATAAACGGAAACAAAAACGCGAGATAACCAATCAAGTGCAAGAAAAAGCTCGAAAACCAAGCGCCAGCTCGGCCAGTTGCATTTTGAATTTCTGAGACATCTCGAGCGACAGTCCAACCAGGATCATCGGGTGAGTAACTCCAGAGAGAAATAAATAAAAAAATCGCCACAGCAATCAAAACGATAAAGCCGCCCTCTTTGAGGCGAACCATCATTAAATTGGCAACTTGTTGGTTTTCAACTTTCGTATTCATAGGTTTATTTTTATTCACAATCTTACGGTGTCTGCCCCGGAACGGCCTCTATCCGAGTATCTGAATCTCGCTGCTTTCTTTGACTTCTTCCATCACCACGTATGTTCTCGAGCCGCTCACCCCTGGGAGCGTCAGCAAGGTTTCACCGAGGAGATTTCGATAAGCCGCCATATCGGCTACGCGTGCTTTAACCAGATAATCAAAATCACCGGACACTAGGTGGCACTCTAACACTTGCGGTAGGTCGATAACAGATTTTTTAAAATCATCAAAAACGTCGGGAGATGTCCGCGTTAATCGAATTTCGACAAAGACTAGCAGTGCAGCGTCAAGCTTTTCTGGCGCTACTTTTGCTGAATAGCCTTTGATATAACCATTTTTCTCAAGCCGTTTAACCCTTTCCAAACAAGGAGTTGCACTTAAACCAACCCGCCGAGAAAGCTCAACATTAGCGATTCTGCCATCTCTTTGCAGCTCTCTGAGTATTGCCTTATCGATTCTATCTAGGTCGGTAGACACCAAACGCGCCATAGTGATTTTATCTTTTTAAAACGCCCTTAGAAGATTATTCTACTAGTTATAGGCGTATTTAAGCAAGTTATTCTGCTTTAACCGGCGTATACTAGCGCAAAATTTTTTGGGGCAATTTTAAATCGAGCCCTTAATTTTGCGACAAATCTAGTACCTATATGAAATACCCAGGAGGATTGCGATGTTAATCGGTGTACCTAAAGAAATAAAAAACCACGAATACCGTGTTGGTATGGTTCCAGCAAGTGCCAGTGAACTTATTCATCACGGTCATCAGGTAATTGTTGAGACTAATGCAGGTAGCGGAATCGGTTTTAGCGACGAAGACTACATCGCTGTTGGTGCTGAAATTCGCCAGACTGCAGAAGAAGTTTTTGCCGAAGCAGAAATGATCGTCAAAGTTAAAGAGCCACTCGCCGAGGAGCGCGCAAGACTTCGCGAAGATCAGATTCTTTTTACTTATCTTCACTTAGCACCTGACTTGCCACAAACTCAAGATTTGATTAAAAGTAAATCAATTTGTATTGCCTATGAGACGGTAACTAGTGATCAAGGTAGCTTACCACTGCTAGCGCCTATGTCTGAAGTCGCTGGTCGAATGTCTATCCAAGCAGGCGCTCAGTGTTTGGAAAAATCTAAACAGGGCCGCGGCATGTTACTGGGCGGCGTGCCAGGTGTATCTCCCGCAAAAGTGGTCATCATCGGTGGTGGCGTGGTTGGCACCAACGCTGCGCAAATGGCTATTGGTATGGGCGCAAAAGTTGTCATTCTTGACCGCAATATCGATGTCCTTCGCCGCTTGGATGCTCAGTTCGGCGCACAATTAGAAACCGTGTTTTCGAGTAAAGATGCGCTTGAGTCACATGTTCTCTCAGCAGACTTAGTCATTGGCGGTGTTTTGATTCCTGGCGCTGCTGCACCCAAACTCGTTACAGAAGAAATGATTTCTCGCATGAAACCGGGTTCGGCAGTTGTTGATGTGGCAATCGACCAAGGCGGTTGTTTTGCGACTTCTAAACCAACCACACACGCAGAGCCAACTTACATTGTTGACGATGTTGTTCACTACTGCGTTGCGAACATGCCTGGAGCGGTGCCAAGAACTTCAACTTTTGCATTAAATAATGCAACACTGCCATACATCATCAGCATTGCTAACAATGGTTATAAAGCTGCGCTTGAAGCAGACAAACATTTACTGAATGGACTCAATGTTCATAAAGGCATGGTTACTCACAAAAGTGTTGCTGACAATCTAGGTTTTGAGTTTGTTGACCCAGCCGATGCGCTAAACGTCTAAACAAAATTTTGCCAATTTAACAAAGCCCCGGCATCGGGGCTTTTTTATCCGCGATCGTTGGTTGCTACCACTATTTTTTTATTTAATAGTGATATTTAAAAAAAAGATGGATTACTCAATAGTAAACTTGAATAGGTTTTAAAAGCCTTCTCACTTTTCACTTTTCACTTTTCACTTTTCACTTATCACTTTTTATTGAGTCATTATTTTTATTGGCTTTAAGCGTAATGATAACGCTATCACATTCTAATCTCAGATTATTGGTTGACTTTTTTTTGACCAAGGCGTATAAAAAATATACGCCATGTTTTCATGGCAAGAAAAACGAAAACATATGATTAAAAACTCAAACTACTTCATCGTTTACTTTTTCGAGGACCACTATCTCTCAGAGTGGTTTGACGAATAGATATCACCTTTCTAGTTTTAACTAGCCGATAAATTCAATCTCACGTTCAGCGTCTTAATGCATTAATTATTTTTTATTTGATAAAAATAATTGAGGCGCTTTGTACGCCAGAGAAAACCAAAAATATTTTGGAGATATAACGATGAAAATAATTTCTTCAAGTCTTTTGTTGGTATTGATGGTTTGTGTAAAACCATCAAGTGTAAAAGCATGTATAACCAGTGAGTCCACTAACAACAATACGCTCTCTTCGGCCGAGGGGCCACTGTGTGATAACCAAAACTTATCTGCCAGTATCAATAATCGACGTGACGTCGATTGGTATTACTTTGACGCCTTAGACGGAAACATTTCAATTAGTTTAAACCACCATAGCCGAGATGACTTTGATTGGGCATTGTTCAACAATCAGGGAACTCAACTCACAGCTGCCACTTCAAGCAATGTTCCTGAAACCGGTTCTTACACTATAACCAATAGCAGCCGATACTATTTGCAAGTAACCCGATATCGAGGCAGCGGCTGGTACGATCTTTTGGTCGACTACAATGCGAATGATTCCGGTGGCGGAAATGATTGCGGCTATGGTCCTAGACCCGCAAAACCCGGCAGTTTAAAAAACTGGTTATCCGTGGCACCGGGTCAAAGCGATCAAGATATTTGTATTTCTTTAAATGAGCCAGCAGTACTTTTAATGGGCGGTAACTTTGACGTTGATGAAGCTTTTTCACTTCGAGTTAAACCCTTAATGGAAGGCGGTGATGTTGTCGTATTAAGAACCAGTGGTTCTGATGGATACAACGATGTCTTGCTGGAACGTACCAATGCAAACTCAGTCGAAACATTAATTGTTGATTCGCGTAACAAAGCGAATAGCGACTATGTTGAGTGGGCGATAAAAAGTGCCGAGTTTATCTGGATTGCAGGCGGCGATCAGTCGGACTATCTCAACCAGTGGAAAGGCACACTCGTTGAGAGTGCATTAAACCATGTAATTCAAAAAGGAGGCATATTAGGCGGAACTTCCGCTGGAAATGCGATTCAGGGTCAGTTCGTTTACGACCCCGATGGTGTACCAGGAATTTATAGTGCTGAAGCAGTTTCTGATGCTTGTCATCCCTATTTAAATATTTCCACTTTTCTGTCGACTCATTTTATGAAAAACATCGTTACCGATACTCATTTTGCTGAGAGAGATAGAATGGGACGACTCGCGGTTTTTATGGCGGATATTGGCTCTCCAATTACCGGCGTTGGCGTCGACGAAGACACCTCGATTTTTATTCGCGCTGATGGCACTTCTGTTGTCGATGGAGATAATGCCGTCTACGTTCTCCAAGAAGATAGCAACAGCCAATTAACTCGGTTTAGTTGTAGTGCCCCCGTAATCTACGAGAATATTCGTCGTTTCAAGTTGACCGCTGGGGATACCTTTAACTTCAATACGGGCAATTCATCGCAGCCTTATATCTATCTCTCGATTGACGGCCGTGATAATAATTTTTATACCCCATCCACGCCTTACTAATTTGATAAAACTGCACTAGCGGGTACAAGTTTGCCCGCTTGTTTATTGAACCAGTCGCTGTTTCTCCAGTCAATCGTATTTACTCCGTCCGGTATTAATTTCTCCAAACCATCTTTTGACCTTGAAAAACAGCTCTCAGCCCCCCACAATAATGGTTAAGTTAAAAATCGATAAAAACAGGGATTGAGCGTGTCCTCGCTACAAGATCAATTACTTAAGGCTGGCTTAACGACCAAAGACAAAGCGAACAAAGCCAAGTCAGCACAACGCAAAAAAAAGAAAATAGCCCGTAAGCAAAAACAAGATATTGTTGACGAAAGTAAACTGGCCGCTGAGCAGCTCATCGCAGAAAAAGCGGACAAAGCACGCGAACTCAATCAGATTAAAAATGCGGAGGCCGAAGAAAAAGCAGTCCTAGCGCAAATCAAGCAAATCATCGATTCCAATCAACAAGACACCGGTAAACCCGCAGTATCGTTCAACTTTTCAGATAATGGTGCTATCAAAAGCCTTGATGTATCCAATGAAGTGCACCGTCACTTGTCCAATGGACGTTTGGCGATCACTCGCCTCGATGGTGCCTATAAGCTTATCCCGACCCCGGTAGCAGCAAAAATTATGCAACGTTCTGACGACTTCATCGTCCTTATCAACGAACCGACTGAAGAAGTCTCTGAGGATGATCCTTATGCGGATTATCAAATACCAGATGACCTAATGTGGTAGCAAATTTAGCTGAGATTAGCTAGGCAATAACTATCGATGTAATAGTTGAGACTGAATATGAGAATCAGTTGTTGAGTCTAGCGCCAATCCCTTCTAGAATTCGCTATCGTTTTTACATGTAAATAGCAAAGAATCACTTTTGGAGTAATCCCCATGCCACAATCTCGTCATTGTAAATTACTTATCCTTGGCTCTGGCCCTGCAGGTTATTCTGCAGCAGTTTATGGTGCAAGAGCTAACTTAGAGCCAGTCATCATCACGGGTATGGAGAAAGGTGGTCAATTAACAACCACTACTGATGTTGACAATTGGCCCGGTGACAATGACGGCGTGCAAGGTCCCGAGTTAATGGATCGCATGGAAAAGCATGCGGTACGCTTTGGTACAGAAATTATTTTTGACCATATTCACACCACAGACTTGAGCAAACGCCCGTTCACTCTTACGGGTGACCAAGGCACCTACACCGCTGATGCTTTAGTTATTGCGACCGGCGCCTCTGCAATGTATTTAGGCTTAGAGTCGGAAGAGGCTTTTAAAGGAAAAGGCGTTTCCGCTTGTGCGACTTGTGATGGATTCTTTTACCGCAACAAAAAGGTCGCTGTTATTGGTGGTGGCAACACTGCGGTGGAAGAAGCCTTGTATCTTTCAAATATCGCTTCAGAAGTTCACCTGGTTCACCGCCGTGATGCCTTGCGCTCGGAAAAGATATTGCAGGACCATTTGTTTGAGAAAGCCGAAAACGGCAATATCACAATCCATTGGAATAATACCCTGGAAGAAGTCGTCGGTGACAACATGGGGGTCACCGGAATCAAAATTAAGAGTACGCAAGATGAATCAATCACGGAGCTTGATTTAGAAGGGGTATTTATTGCGATCGGCCATAAGCCAAACACCGGAATTTTTGAAGGCCAATTGGAAATGAAAAACGGCTACATTGTCGTCAATAGTGGTCTCCAAGGTAATGCCACCGCAACTAGCGTCGAAGGGGTTTATGCTGCAGGAGACGTGGCAGACCAAGTCTATAAACAAGCAGTGACATCAGCCGCTGCAGGCTGTATGGCGGCTCTAGACGCAGAGAAATTTTTAGACGCGCAAGGTTAGCCCCGTCCCATTAAAATCTAGCATTAAAAAGGGCGCTATCTAGCGCCCTTTTTATCGTCTCTTTATCATCTCTCTCGGTTTTAGCACGACTATTTTAGTCCTACTGTTTCAGCCCTACTGTTTTCGCGCTGCTGTTTTAGCCATTCGCTCTTGGCGCTTAAATCATATGTAACCCGCGCAGTATTTCTTGATAGACATACCCTCTTAAGGACACCATTTCTTCGTCATCAATATTGTCAAAGTTCATGCCGTAGGCATATTCTCCAGCATCATCATCCTCTTTAACATAGGTTACTAAGCAATCGACAGTGACAATTCGCTCGATATCTTCAAGCAATAATTTCATGGTCACATTGAGAAGGTCGCCTTCCAGTGCAATTCGCATATTGGTTTCAATCCTTACACCAGAGCAGCTCATGTTAAGCAGTCGACCGGTCAGCGCAGGCGATTTGTGCGTCTTATTAATTATCGTAACCCCAATATCAGTCGCTACGCGCACCTCCTTACGCACCTCAACAGATTGGATATCTTTAGGAATTTCTAGGTGAAGATAAGGGTATGGCTGACCACGAGTCGCGAGAACCCGGGTGGTAAATCCAGATGCTGTATTTTTGGCGACAAATCGTAAGGTGACCAGCTGAGACTCCCTGACAAAAATCATCTTATCTTTACCGCTTTGAGGCGCAGATACAATGACGCTGCCACGCGGATTAATACCGATAAACTTAACCGGATAGCGCGCATCAGCATTATCACCAATTTGTAACTGTAGCGCATCCCCAGGCGCTAGCCCCAATTCTTCTACTCGCATAAATAGAAGCCAATATTCCTGTTTGTTTAGAATTCTTTTAAGTGTAGACTTATTTTATATAAAAACTAAATTTCTTAATCAATGGATAATATAAAAAACACCCTACTTTGGCTGACGCCGCTTTTGAGTTTAGGCCTTGGGATCCTGCTTTACTCGCTCGAATTTACGCTACCGGTCGTCATTGTTGCGAGCATTACTTTTCTGTGTGCTATTTGGTGGATTTTTGAACCGATTCCTATCCCAGTGACGTCGTTGATTCCACTCGCAGCGTTTCCTTTGACAGGGGTACTCACGCCAACGGAGGTTGGTTCGGCTTATGGTCACCCGCTGATTCTGCTATTAATGGGTGGCTTTATTTTGTCTCAATCGATGGCTTATTCTGGCGCTCATCGGCGAATCGCATTAATTATGGTCAACTTGTTTGGGGGCTCTTCTCCAAGACGGCTCGTGATGGGGTTTATGGCAGCAGCGGCGGTGCTGAGTATGTGGATATCGAATACCGCCACCACTTTGATGTTATTGCCGGTCGCATTGGCAACGCTGGAAAACTCGAAAGATAAACAGTTGACCGTTGTTTTGCTATTAGGGATTGCCTATGCCGCAAGTGTCGGTGGAATCGGTACGCCAATTGGCACGCCACCCAACGCACTTTTCCTCTCAACCTATGAAGAAGCGACCGGTAAGTCTCTCGGGTTCTTAAGCTGGATGATGTGGTCGCTACCTCTGATCATTCTATTTATTCCGCTGATGATGTTGTGGATTACTCGGCATATTAAATCTGAGGAAAAAATAGAAGTACCCGACACCGGAAAATGGTCGACGATTGAAAAACGAGTCATGTGGGTATTTGCTATCACCGCGCTACTTTGGATTACTCGGTCAGAACCATTTGGCGGCTGGCGTGAGTTAACTGGCTTTACCACCGCAAACGATGCGTCGGTGGCCATGCTTGCCTGTATCGCGATGTTTATTATTCCTGACGGTAACAAAGGCCGTCTGCTTGATTGGAAAACCGCTAACCAAATTCCCTGGGGTGTCCTTTTATTATTTGCTGGCGGGATTTGTATCGCTAAAGCTTTTGGGGCGAGTGGTCTCAGTGAAATTATCGGTAATCAGTTAGCCGGGATCACTGGCTTACCAATAATATTGGTTATCATGGCGATTGCGTTTACGGTGACATTTATGACCGAAATGACCAGCAACACCGCAACCACCGCGTTGCTTATGCCGATTCTTGCTTCTGCAGCGCTGAGCGCAAAAATAGATCCTGCACTGCTCATGTTGCCTGCGGCGATGAGTGCAAGCTGCGCCTTTATGTTACCGGTTGCAACAGCACCCAACGCTATTGTTTATGGAAGCGACCAAGTGCCGATTAAGGAAATGGTTCGAAATGGTTTTGCACTCAACTTGTTGGGCACCATACTAATTACTTTAGTGTGCTACTTATTAATTTAAGTGAACATATAACTTAATTTAAGTGAACATATAACCGTTATAATCCGCTAATTACGTTGCGTAAAAACTTTGCGCAACTATTTTAGTATGATATTTTTTTTCGAATATTTGACCTGAACTTGTTGTCCAGAAAGATTAAGCGATAATGATTTAAGGTCGATGTTGTCACCTTTCAAAGTAAGCACATAAACCCCTTCATCTCGAATAATTGGCCGACTATGGGCACTTTGATTGTCGAGTAGCGGCAATCGAATTATTCTCGGATCAGCAATGGTCAAGCTGGAGGGTTTTTGAGCGCTTTTATAATTCAGTTGCACACGGTTACTTGCAGGAACTAACGCCTGATTAGCTTTCTGCTTATCAAACTTTGGTCCTGGGTACTCAACGACTCTTATAATTTGATGATCATCGCCAACAAACTTCACCAAGACCTTAGCGTCAGCAAGAAGCTGAGGCGAAAATATTAACACGAAAATAGCGACCCAGTATTGCTTCATCTTTACTCACTCACCGTGACTTGCCAAGTAAAATTAAAATCAGCGAACGTATTCAGTTTTCTAATTTTACCGGTCGTATCAGAAACATTAACTTCGATTTGATAGCTGCCCGCTTGCAAATCGAAATTAACTTGTTCTTGATCATTTAAGGTTTCCTGAATTACACCGTTTACACGCCATTCAATACTTTGAACTGGCCCATCAAATAACTTTTCAACTTGAAAGTCTAAGGGGTCACCCAAATTAACTTCCAAATTTGACGAAACCGGAACGACTTCAGCGACTGCTCCAGAGTTTTCATAAAGACTAATTAACCATTGCTCTGAGTTTACAACGCCAAAACGAACGCCGGAGATTCTCATTCTTGAATCAGCAAGTGGACGATAAAAGCCCTCGCCTCTGTAGAAAGCACCCTCAAAAATTCCAACACCTTGCGAGCCAGATTCAGGTGGAAAATTATCCTTATCTTCAATCCAATGACTCCACGGGACTAACAGCGGATCATCAAATTGAGACACGTTCGCGTATTGCCCTTCTTGATAGCCTGAAGTCGACACGTTTGGATCGACATACTCGTCGGCTAAATGTGCAAATGAATGACCAAGTTCATGAAGCGCTACTGGTCTATTAGTTCGATTATAAACCGCTATATCGCCTCCTGAGCCACCATTGCGCTCATCATTAACGACCACTAATGCCTGATGGTAATTAGGGTATTCGTCTAACAGCACGTCATAGACCGCGGTGAGATCAATGCACAATAATCTTTCGATTCCGCTACAGTTGTAACCGGCACCAAAAGCCGTGTCGACTTGGTCGACACCAAAGACATCATCAGCACCCGATTGGTTGGAAAATATCTTAAGCAAATGAATATTCCACCCAGCCATATGTTCTGCGATCCCATCATCCAATTGCATCAGACCAATTGTTCTAATCGCATCTTCTTGCATCAACGTAAATTCAGATTCTTGATAGCCATCCCCCAAGATAACCATATGAATGCCTTTTCCCTCTTTACGCCCAAATAAAGTCTTGCCTAAACCACTCGCGTTAATTGGGTGTATCGAGACAGGTAATTCTACGGAAGCCACATCGGTCCCATCACTGACAGTTATTACTAAATTGAAATACGCGACTGCTTGTACATCGGGCGCATTCCCACTAATGACGCCTTGCCCAATCGTCCAATCAAGCGCATCTGTTACTCCCGCGAGTTGGAAAGATAATGAATCATTTTCTTCGTCAAAAACCGACAAATTGATCTGAAAGCTTTGACCAGCATCGAGGTACTCAGCGTCATTGGTCAGGGCAACAACCGGCGGGTCATTAACCGCAATGACATTTAAATCAAATGCGGGTAAAGCTGCGGTCGCGCCAGTCGAATCAGAAACTGAAACGGTAATCCCCGGGAAAAAACCGGTATCGGCATTGGTTTGCGGCGTACCAAAAATGTTACCCGTGGAAGACACTTGCAGCCAACTCGGCGCATTGGTAATACTATAAGTCTTAGAGCCCGAGTGATTAATTGTTAGGGTGCTAAAGGCGTATGGCTCTCCTTCAGTCGCTGTTGAAACAGGCGTGCCAGAGATGCTGATGATTTGAGGACTTTCAACACCACTACTACTGGAACCACCGCAAGCCGTCATCAAAATCAATTGAGCTACCATTAAAAATAGCAGGATAACCTTGAATGAAGATTGAACTAAAAGCTTGCGACGATTGATATCTTCTACGCATCTGAAATGAATCAACTTCAGTTCAGACACACCTCCACTTTGTAAATAATTGAGAGCACTGATAGCTAAAGGCAAACCGATTATGCTATGTCGCACATTCGTTCATTCACTCGTTCGCCCACTTGCTGTTTTTCTAAACAGCTAAATATAAAAAGCTAAATAAAAGTAGCGAGCACAACAAGGCTAGATTGCCTATTTATTGACCATTAAGTGTCAGTTTACTGCAAAAAGGCTTTAAACGCAGCCTTGGCTTCTTCAGATGATAAACGTTGCGCAAAAACCAATGCTTCTTTGTCAATCAAATCTAAAACGTCTTGAATCTGAGCGCCTTTCAATAGCTGTTTAGTCTCCAACAACACGGCGTCAGAGGACTTCGCTAGTTTTTCTGCAACCTTTCTGGACTCGGCCCAAAGGGATTCAGCGTCATCAAAAACCGCATTAACGAGTCCACTTGCAAGTGCTTCATCAGCGAGCACATTACGCCCGGTCATTAACCACTCATTTGCTTTAAGCTCACCACACCGTTTTGCCAACAGTTGGCTTGAAGCACCTTCCGGCGTCAAACTCAATTTGATAAACGGTACCGAGCTCTTTATATCTTTTGCAGCGTAAACAAGATCGCAATGTAATAGCATGGTTGTCCCTATTCCCACCGCAGCACCATTGACCGCTGCGATGATAGGTTTAGTTAAACTTGCCATGACTTTCAAAAACTGAATCACATTACTTTGCAAATTGAATTCCGTTTCCAGAAAATCTTTAAGGTCATTACCACTGCTAAAGTGAGGACCGCTACTGCGCAATAAAATAACTTTAATTTGAGAATCTTGTTCCGCTTGCTTGAGGTTTTTAACAAGATTGGCATACATCTCGTCGGTTAAAGCATTGAGCTTTTCAGGTCGATTGATTTGAATTTCAAAAACTTGGTTTTCGACGCTTGTTAATATGTGCTCATTACTCATTTCTAATTTCCCTATTTTACTAATTTGCTTATTTAATCGATATCTGATTTGCTAGTGGGTCTTGGTTATTCCACGGCTGATTTTTTGTTCACTGTTTGCCGCAATATAGGCAAAAACCACGTATGCTGCTGTATTTTGCGAGAGATTTTCCGGAACAACTTTATCCAGGGTGTCGTCTTCAGTGTGGTGCAGATCGAAATAATCCGTACCATCCTGGCGTAAACTAAATACCGACATACCGAGCGAATACATCGGAATCAAATCAGGACCAGGTCCTGCTTTATTATCAACATACTCGATGCCCAACGGCTTCATTAATTCGGCCATTTTTTTAACCACCGGTAAATTATCTTCCGCTACGTTTGAGGCAAACGCATAGATTTTTCCCGCACCAAAATCTGATTCTGCGCCGGTCACGTGATTGTCTAAATCAACTTTATGCTTTGCAGCATAAGCTCTCGCACCAATGAGACCTTGTTCTTCATTAGCAAACAAAACGACTCGAACGGTTCGCTTAGGACGATATTTGCTATCGCCGATAATTTTCGCAGCGGCCATCGTAATGGCCACGCCAGCACCATCATCAACAGCACCGGTTCCTAAATCCCAAGAGTCTAAATGGCCACCTATAACAACTTTTTCATCAGGGTACTCACTCCCCGTCATCTCGCCAATAACGTTGTATGAGGTGTATTCAGGACCATCATGAGAATAAACCTTAAGGTTCATCTTAACGGGCTTTTTACGGGCTAAAATTCTTTCTAACAAATCTGCATCAGGGTTAGACATTGCGGCAGCTGGAATTTTCTTCACGCCTTTTTTATAACGCATCATTCCGGTATGTGGTAAACGGTGAGAATCTGTGCCTATCGAGCGAATAACAATTGCAAGCGCACCTTTCTTAGCGGCTTCTACCGCACCCTGTCCGCGAGCTTTAACCACTGGACCATAACCGCGACCATCACGAAAACGCTCCATTTTTTGGCTAATAAAAACGATTTTTCCTTTGGCAGAATCTGCTGGAGAATCAATAAGATCTTGAAGGGTTTTAAAATGCACAATCTCCGCTTCGATCCCTTCTAGCGGCGTCGGGACAGTAAAGCCAAGCCCGGTAATTCTTATCTTATGGGGATAAGGTGAAACTAACACAGCGGCTTCTTGCGCTCTTATCCAAGTCTTAAAGGTGACAGGCTCTGTCCAGACTTTATCAAAACCCAGCTCTTTGAATTTCTTCACCCCCCACTCAACTGCCATCGCATCCTGTGGAGTACCAGCCATGCGGGCACCAACTTCAGTTGTTAAAGTCTCCAGAATGTCGTACGCAAGCGTGTTACTCATCGCTTTCTCGCGTAACTCGGCGACGATTTCTTCCTCAGTTGGTTGAGCTTTAACCAAGGCGGAGCCAGTTAATAGCAAAACACTGAATAACCCGGTAAGCAAACTTAATTTGTTCATTGAAATAGCCTATATTTTTATTTTGTGGTGCCTATGACAAGCGCCAGAGCTTATCAAAAAAAGCAATAAAGTGTAACATGCACTGATTAACTGATGGGACAAACAACTAGGCAAAGAGGAAAAAACCTGATGACCGATTCAATCTATCAATTTGAAGTCAATGATATTCAAGGGAATACCGTCCCATTATCAAATTTCAAAGGTAAGACTTTATTGATTGTTAATACTGCGAGTAAGTGCGGCTTTACGCCTCAATACAAAGGCTTGGAGGCGCTTTATGAAAAGCACAAAGACAACGGATTAGTTGTTTTAGGATTCCCATGTAATCAATTTGGTAAACAAGAGCCGGGATCTAATGAAGAAATCGCTGAATTTTGTGATTTAACCTTCAAAGTCTCATTTCCAATGTTCAGTAAAGTCGACGTAAACGGTGTTGACGCTGATCCGCTGTATAATTATTTGAAAGAAGAAGCCACTGGCCTTCTCGGCTCCAAAGCGATTAAATGGAATTTCACCAAGTTTTTGGTGAATAAAGAAGGTAAAGTCATGAAGCGCTTTGCGCCTAAAGATAGTCCTGAGTCGATTGAAAAAGATATCCAAGCAATTCTGTAAATCATAGAAAAACAGTGAATGAGCCACTTCATGACTTCTGAAACCAACATAGCCGACCGTCTTGCTGAACTGGAATTAAAAGTAACCTTTCAGGATGATTTGATTGAAAAATTGAATCAAGCACTCATTCAGCAGCAAGACGATATTCGCATGCTAACGAAGCTACTCGAAAAAATGAGTAGCGATATGCAAGATTTGCAGGAATCTAGCGTAATCGATCAGAAGTTGGAGGTTCCTCCGCCGCACTATTAAGTCATTGGATGACTCAACAATAAACGATTGAGCCGCTCAACGATTAGGTTACGCTTATCAATAATGAAAAATTGCTAGACGTAATATTTACAAGCGACTGATTCAGAAATAACTCGTTTAAAATTAAAGTTCGAGACAAAAAAAAGCGCCAAAACGGCGCTTTATTTTTTCTTATTGTTGTTTAACGTTGTTATTGTTTTCGCTTTTTATTTAGCCTTTAAATTTCTCAAAAACTAAACAAGCGTTAGTGCCTCCGAAACCGAAACTATTGGATAATACTCGGTTAATCTGAGTGTTTTCAGTTGTTTGAACTATCGGTAATCCTTCCGCGTCTGGATCAATGTTTTCGATATTAATAGAGCCCGCAATAAAGCCTTGCTCCATCATAATTAAACTGTAGATGGCTTCATGTACGCCAGTTGCGCCTAATGAATGACCAGCCAATGATTTAGTGGAACCGATTTTGGGGATATCACTGCCAAACACTTCTTTGATTGCGCCTAGCTCTGCTGTGTCGCCGACGGGTGTGGAAGTACCGTGAGTGTTGATATAGTCGACTTCTCCATCAACTGTTTGTAACGCTTGCTGCATACAACGTACGGCTCCCTCTCCGGATGGCGCTACCATATCGTAACCATCAGAAGTTGCACCATAGCCAACTATTTCAGCATAAATTTTTGCACCACGCGCTTTCGCGTGCTCAAGCTCTTCTAATACTAAAATACCACCGCCCGATGAAATAACAAATCCATCGCGAGTCTCATCATACGGACGCGAAGCAGTCTCTGGCGTGTCATTGTATTTAAATGAAAGTGCGCCCATCGCATCAAACAATAACGTTAATCGATAATCTTCCTCTTCACCACCACCGGCAAAAACAATATCTTGCTTGCCCAGTTGAATTTGCTCATAGGCGTTACCGATACAATGTGCGCTGGTCGCACAAGCTGAAGAAATCGTGTAGTTAATGCCTTTGATTTTATAAGGCGTCGCCAAACAAGCAGACGTGGTACTAGCCATTGTTTTAGGTACAGCATAGGGTCCAACTCTTTTAACACCTCTTTGCATACAAGTTTCAACAGCTTCAACTTGCGCCTTCTGAGAACCACCACCAGAACCGGTGATAATACCGGTGCGAGGATTTGACACCAAATCTTCCGACAAGCCAGCATCCTCAATTGCTTGAGTCATCGAAATATAGGTATAAGCGGCTGCATCCCCCATAAAACGCATGACTTTACGGTCAATATGTTCTTTCGGGTCAAGATCGGGTCTACCGGCAACTTGGCTGCGGAGACCGACTTCCTTGTACTTGTCCATAAACTTGATACCAGAGCGCCCTTCTTTGAGTGATTCAGCAACGCTCGGGACATCATTACCTAGACAGGAAACAACGCCCATCCCTGTGATTACGACTCGCTTCATTTCTTTTCCTCGTAACTGGATAAAAATTTATCAATAAAGCTGAATCCACAGGATAATTTGCAGTAACCAGCTTCACGATAATAATCATTCTCGAATATTTTTATGTTATTTGATTTCGAAAATTGCTCCGTTAGACACTTAACCAAAAGTGACTAACCGATATTAGACCTAAAAATCTTCGGTCGACTCAAACAAACCTACCCGAAGATTTTTTGCTGTGTAGATCTCTCTGCCGTCGACGAGCATTTTAGCATCGGCAATAACCATTGCTAAGCCCTTCTTCAAAACTCTCTTAATATCAACAACATACTTGACGAGCTTGGCGGTTGGCAGTACTTGGCCGACAAATTTAATTTCACCGGCACCAAGTGCTCGACCTTTACCTGGATAGCCTGACCAAGATAAGAAAAAGCCGGTTAATTGCCAAAGTGCATCGACGCCTAAACACCCAGGCATGACAGGGTCCGTTTCGAAATGACAACCAAAAAACCACAAATCAGGATTAATATCCAGTTCTGCGGTTACTTGCCCTTTACCGTAAGCACCACCTTCATTGGTGATCTCAGTAATTCGGTCCATCATTAGCATATTAGGTAGTGGTAAGCGTGCGATGGGACGGCCTTCTGATGCAGTTCCAATTAGCTCGCCTTTACCGCAGGCGATAAGATCGTCTCGTGAAAAAGACTCTGTGCGACTCATATAGATTTCTAAACCTTAAATTAACAGCAAAAATGAATTAAATAGCGGAGTTTTGTTGGCAAATCAGGCCTTCCCCATTTAAAAAACGCGCTATTATCCCTTTTTTAAACATCGCATCTGGTATGACCTTAGCGCTATATGAGACTAAAGTCTGGGCGGCTTTTATGACCGCCCAGTGAATTCAGTAAATAATGGTTAAACGATAGCCGATCAAAGGGTGGAATCGAGCTACTCTCTTCGCCAGACGGTTTCGCCAGCCTTATCTTCAAGAACAACACCTTCCGCCTGCAATTGGTCACGAATTTCATCAGCACGAGCCCAATTCTTGTCGGCTCTCGCTTGATTTCGCTCTGCGATAAGCTGTCCAATTCTTGAATCATCAGAGTCTTCACCGCTTGAAGATGATTTTAAGAAAGCCTCAGGCGATTGTTGCAAAATACCTAAAACGCCACCCAATTCGATTAGCTCAGCCGCGAGTAACAACGCTCTCTCAAGATCAGTCGATTTTGCGCGATTGATTTCTTTTGCAAGCTCAAACAGCACAGCCATGGCTTCTGGCGTATTAAAATCATCATCCATCGCCTGCTTGAATTTTGCTAAGTAATCACTATCAGTCGATACTTCCGGTAAGTTACTCAAATCAAGATCGCGTAAAGAAAGGTACAATCGCTCTAATGACGCATCAGCTGCTTTTAAGTTTTCTTCACTATAATTTAATTGACTGCGATAATGACTGGATAACATGAAGTAACGCACAGACTCAGAGCGATAAAGCGCCAAAACTTCTCTAATCGTAAAGAAGTTGTTCAATGACTTTGACATCTTTTCCTTGTCGACTTGAACCATTCCTGTGTGAATCCAGGTATTCGCAAAGCAGCATCCGTTTGCCGCTTCTGACTGCGCGATTTCGTTTTCATGATGCGGAAACTGAAGATCTGAACCACCGCCATGGATATCAAAGTGATCACCTAAGCACTTTTTTGACATAGCAGAACACTCAATATGCCAACCAGGTCGACCTTCTCCCCACGGAGATGACCAGCTCGGCTCTTCTGGTTTTGCCATTTTCCAGAGCACAAAGTCCATTGGGCTCTTTTTGTCAGACGCAACACCGACTCTCTCTCCAGCCTGCAGGGCTTCCAAATTTTGCTTACTCAACTTGCCGTAATCTTCAAATTTAGGCACATGATAGTAAATATCCCCGTCTTCACCTTGGTAGGCAAAGCCTTTATCCATCAGGGTTTGAATAATCTCAATGATCTCATTGATCGACTCAGTCGCTTTTGGCTCGATATCAGGTTTAATCATGCCCAACGAATCAAAGTCCTCATGCATGATTTTCTCAAACCGAGCCGTTAACTCATGGATAGATTCTTTGTTTTCATTCGCTCGAGCGATAATTTTATCGTCGATATCAGTAATATTGCGGATAAACGTGAGGTCGTAACCCGAATAGCGCAAATAGCGTGCGATAACATCAAAGGAAACAAAGGTACGAGCATGGCCAATGTGACTATAATCGTAAATCGTAATACCACAGACATACATGCTCACCTTGCCCGGTTTGATCGGTTTGAAGGTTTCTTTAGACTGAGAAAGACTGTTGTAAATATTGAGCATGGTTTAAAACTCGCTGATTAACACGTTGAATCGATAAATATAAAGCTTGAGGGACCGGATTATAAAGTGCTTGGCCACTTAAATCATCCTTAAAACCATAGTTTGAGGGAATAAAGGTTTGTATCAAAGACCGATTAAGTGACCTCGCAAACATCCCCCTACCTTTAAATCAATGAATCCGGTAAGATCTTTGCTAAATGACGAAAACCAATCACTACTATCAGGAATCAACATGGTTACCATCGAAACTAATCTTGGCAATATCAAAGTCGCTTTAAATGAAGAAAAAGCCCCCGAAACAGTCAAAAACTTCCTTGCCTATGTCGACGCAGGGTTTTATGACGGAACAATTTTTCACCGTGTCATTGAAAACTTTATGATACAAGGCGGCGGGTTCGACAAAGAAATGGGACGAAAAATGACAAACGACCCAATCAAGTGCGAGTCACAAAACGGTCTTGAAAATAAAACGGGGACATTAGCGATGGCACGCACTATGGACCCTCATTCAGCGACCTCGCAATTCTTTATTAATGTAAAGGATAATGACTTTTTAAATTTTACTGCGGAAACAGCACAAGGTTGGGGATATGCCGTATTCGGAGAAGTCGTCGATGGTATGGCGGTTGTTAATCAAATAAAAGGGGTGGAAACCGGCTTTGCGAGTGGCATGCAAGATGTTCCAGTCGAACCAGTAGAGATCATAAAGATCACTCGAGACTAATTATTGTAGCGATAACTCAATTCCAATAGGACCGATAAAATGAATAAAGTCATCCACCTGATTTCAGATCTTCATTTGCAAGAAGCGCAACCCAAGCTATATGATTTGCTCGAACGCTATATGGTTGAGATTGCACCGAAGAGTGATCAACTTTACGTGCTCGGTGACTTGTTTGAGTTATGGGTTGGTGACGATCATTACACGCCATTCAATGAAAAAGTGATTAACCTGTTTAAAGGTTACACTCAAAATGGCGGTGAGCTATTTATTGGTCATGGCAATCGTGACTTTTTAATCGGCAATGTTTTTGCTGAAAGTTGCGGGGCTCAATTGCTCGATGAACCCTACAATTTCACATGGTTTGATAAAAGTATCTGCTTGATGCATGGTGACTCGCTTTGCACCGACGATGTCGCTTATATGCAACTCCGTCAAATGGTAAGAAGTCCACAGTGGCAAGCAGAGTTTTTATCTCAACCGGTCGACGCGAGGTTGGCTTTTGCAGCGTCTTTGCGTGAGCAGAGTAAAAGCGCTATGCAAGAAAAAGCCGCAGAAATAATGGATGTGAACCAACAAGCCGTCTTAGATGCAGCAAAATCCAATCACTGCGACTGGTTAATTCACGGCCATACACATCGTCCAGATACTCACCAACTTAAAGAAATCACCGATCAACACTTACGAATTGTTTTGAGTGATTGGCGCGAAGAAGGTCAATATTTAGCGCTCAAAGATGGAGAGTTTTCCAGTCACTACTTTGGTACAGAATAATTTACAATGGTCTGAAATAAAAATGGCGCAAAAGCGCCATTTTTTATGGCGTTAGATCTGTTGTTAAAGTTTAACGATTTCTTCCATATTGTTCATGGGAAGAAACCCAATCCGACGAAGAAATTGCCGACGCTAGGGAAATCTCACCAGCTAAAACGACCGCAGCGACAATTTCCGCAAATTTGTGCGCTTTATCTCTACCGTAACAATCCATCAACTCTAAACATTCTTTCTGTGTGCCGATGCCTGTTCCGCCACCATAGGTTGCAATAATCAGAGACGGGATGGTAATCGATAAATACAAATCGCCTTCATCGGTCAATTCCGAATAAAGAATCGCTGCAGATGACTCTGAAACGTTGGCAACATCTTGCCCGGTTGCAATAAACATGGCAGTGATACCGTTCGGAGAATGTAGACCGGTGTTATTTACTCCCGACAGGAAAGAACCAACGGCAGCTACTCGGCCGTGGTAGTCGATTTGCTTTGGATCTACGCGCATTACCTGCAATAGATGTTCGCGTTTAATGGTCGCTTCGGCTACGACTCGCTTGCCGCGCGTTCGCATGATATTAATCTGCGATGCTTTCTTATCCGTTGCAAAGTTTGACTCGAGGAAGAAGTTCTTAATTAATTCTTTCTTTTCGTAATGCTCAAGGATCCAACCGCACGCAGCAAATGTTGCTCGCCCAACCATATTTTGCCCTGCAGCATCACCGGTCCGGTAGTTGAAACGTAAGAACGCAAATTTATTGGATAAGTAATGGTCAACATAAAATAAATCTGCAACGGTCGAAGTTGCTTCGGCCTCTTGTTTGATCGTTTCAAAGTTAGCATTAACCCACTTAACAAACTCTCTTGCTTCCCTGGCGTTGTTAAATACAAACACAGGTGCACGCTGCATTGCATCACCAATCACCGTCGATTTAACCCCTCCACTCATATTCAGTAATTTCATACCACGATTGTATGAAGCGACAAGCGTACCTTCTGTGGTGGCTAGTGGAATCATAAACTCACCGTTAGCATGCTCACCCTCGATATGCACTGGACCGGCGAGTCCGATAGGTACCTGTGCAACACCGATAAAACTTTCAACATTACCAGCAAGGTCATGAGGGTCGATGGAATAGTGATTAATATGGTTGACTTTTCCGCCGTGGAATTCTTCAAAGAATTTTTGTCGCGCCTGTATGATCTCTTCACAATAGTCATCTTCGAGATCGCGAGGAATTTTAGCGTGACTTGAATCGCCAGAAGTTAAGACATCTTCCACATCAAACTTCAATTTACCAAAAGGTGCAGCTTTAAAGTTAATGCCTAGTGTTTGTTTTTCTGCACCCAGTTCTTCGGAATGTTCTACGGTTACTTTGATATTGGCTCTGAGAGGAAAGTCTATGTTGGCACCATCATTGAGTTCGGCTATTGAGATAGGATCGGCCTTACCGACTTTAAGTTGGATACTCGACTCTGGAATGTCTTTACCGTTGAGCGTGATGCTCTTGATGGACTCCAATGTGGCATCTTTCAACCGGTTTCTGAGCATAAAGCAAAATCCATTATCCGTCGAATTTAAGCTTCCGCGGGTGTACAACTGCCTTAATAGTATTTTTGGAATAAACATAGTACAGAGCGTCCTTTAATTGCTATATTATGGGAAATAATAGACTTAAATAATTACAAAATACAATCAAAGTTTCAATATAACTCATATATTTGCCACTTATATGGGAATGATTAATAACATATTCAGAATAAAAGTATGACAAATCCTCAAGACACGGAAGATACCGAGAATTCTTTGAGCACAGATGTGAAGCCAAAAAGTATGCGCTGGAAATTATTTTTCGCGCGCCTGGCGATTAGGTTGGGTTTATTAAAAAGGGAGTCGATCGATACAGTCGAAGTTAATCAACTCATTAATGAAAATTTACCAATAACGTTTGAAATTCCCACCCCAGGTGGCGATGGCGAACTCACGCTTTTGCAAGTCTCATTTCACGTTGATAAAGAAAAAGATTGTATTCACGCCGAGTTACTTTGTAATTTCAGTGTGGATGTTAAAAACAAATTAATCTATAACACTCATCTTCAAATTACTGTTGAGTCCGGTCTTGAATTTCACAAAGCAAGTCGCGCAATTGGAGTTAAAGATGTATCGATAACACAGTTAAATTTAATATCCGATAAGTATTCGATAATGAAAGACACGACTTCATTGTTATCGGCGTTAATTCCTGGAGCAGTTAAATCATTAGTCAACTTAACTTTAACTTCCACCCAAGTACTCCTAGGTGGAACCAAGCTAAGTGCTGCCGCTCAGTACCTAATGATTTACACGTCAGGTAGTAAGCAAAAAGTTATTGACTATCATACACCAACCATCGAAAAAATGGTGGGTAAATTACTTGCCTCCCCCGACTATCGTTATATTCTCGATGACAATGATTTTGAAGAAAATCTATTTGCTGACCATGGCAAAAGGGTCAGCATTGAGAATGGCAAGGTCTATTTTATTTTTAACGATTAAATATTAACGTTGGCTATCGAATTCGCTACCAATTGAACGCGTCTAAGCATGCATGTCTTCCTCAGAAACATAGTGACCAAGCTCTACGACGGAATGACCGACCTGCTTAACGTTTTCGCCTATGTCATCAATGCTCACGGTTTGATCATCGATCGATCGCTCTAGCAATTCAAATGACTCTTTAAAATATTCGGCTAAAGGTTCAAGCGATTTAATATCTTTGTCACAGCACACCAAACCGACGTTTGCGGTATCACCACAAGTCAACAAGGTAATATTAACTCCGCCACCCGGTGTTATGGTTGAAATGGGATACACCGCGACTAACTTACAATCTTTGAAGTAACGCGTCTCTTTAGGCCCCGGCATGTTTGAAATTAAAATATTAGCAATTGGATGAACAATGTTAGATAAACGTAAAAGCTCATAAACCAAGGCAACGGATTGGATAAAAATGGTGTAATAACTAAACGCCGCAGGGCGTGCACGTTTAGCCGCTCGAATAACCACCCGATGATTTTCGATGATTTGACGTAACCGTAAGTAAGGATCTTTTTCTCCGTGTGCTAACTCCACGGGCACAATGGCAATTTTATTGCCCGATGAATCATCTCCTTTACGACGAAGATTAATGGGCACATTGGTAAACAAGGCTTTATCAAAGGATTGGCCATATTCTTTGAGAAAGCGATGAACGCCAATATCAAAACTACACAACAAAACTTCATTAACTGATGCACGCAATCTTTTTGAGAGCGCCTTGACTCGGTCAAAAGGCAAATCAACCGTCGATACGACTCTACCGCGTTTAACTTGCCCAGTTAATACCGTTTTAGTGCCGGTGAATGGAATCGGCATGTAGTGAGTATTGAATCGAATAATCTTGAATAAGATCCGCATCAACACCCAGAAAAAATCTTTGACCACCAGAAAAAACTCACCGATTGCCAGTAGAGACGTCATTAATGGCTTTGAAGGTCTTTTCGGTCGCTTGGGATGTGGTTTTTCCCAGATGGGTACAAATTCATCTTTGCTGATTTTATCGTGATACGCAGCTTGGAACCATTTAACTAAAGTTGCCCCATCACCTAGCATATGATGAATTTTAATATAAATCGCAAACTCATCACCCTCTAAGCTTTCAATAACATGAAACTGCCAGAGCGGTTTGTCTTTGTCCAAACGCGGCTCATGAAGTTTTGCAACGAGTTTGTGCAATGATTGACGGTTACCAATATCTTTTAATTGATGAAATTGAATGTGATATTGCATATTCAAAATATCAATTTTTTTAAGTTGGGTCGGGTACCCTAGAAATTGTTTAACCACACAGTTAAACGGCGCAACACCGGTTTTATACTCGCGCAGTTCATCGACTAAATCCTTTACATAATGCTCACCTGCGCGACGCGGCAATTGTAAAATTTGTAAGCTGGCAACGTGTTTGGGATTATCATCGCTCTCTGTTATCCAAAACGCTTTATCTAAAAAGGTGATTTTTTTTGTCATGCCAACGTTCCCTTTATAAGATCCTCATTATTATTAGGACAAGCTTAATATTGATTGCGCCAAACTTTCAAACTCTTGCTCTTTAATCTGCATATAAGGAGCTAGAGCAAACAAGATGGTCGTGATCGACTGATAAATATATTCACCATCGCTTGGATCAATATTTTTTAATAGTCGATAATTGAGCATCTGGGTACCAATTAATCCCATTAGTTCCACTAAATTATGAATTTGCTTATCACTTGCTTTGAGGTGGCTCGATTGTCTAAAGTTGTTTAAACAAGCGCTAAATACTTTCTCTTTAGTGACTAAGGTTTTACGAAAGCCCTTAGCAATGGGTGGATACTTTTCAGCAAGCTCAGCAGGGTTTCGATAAAGAAAACGAAACGTGTGAGAAATCTCAAAAATTAAATAAAGATAGTAGAAAAATTCTTCTAAAGACAATTCACTTTCTGTTGATGCGTGAAGTGCTTTATTCATTTTCGCTTCATACATTTCAAACAAAGCCGCAATAATGATTTCCTTGCCTTTGAAGTGGTAATACAAATTGCCAGGACTGATGTCGAGTTCATTGGCGATATCCACCGAACTCACGTTGGCTTCGCCATGATGGTTGAAAAGTTCAAGAGAG
Organism: Aliikangiella marina; assembly: GCF_007004765.1. Taxonomy (GTDB): domain Bacteria; phylum Pseudomonadota; class Gammaproteobacteria; order Enterobacterales; family Kangiellaceae; genus Aliikangiella; species Aliikangiella marina. Next base: position 276,013 of record NZ_VIKR01000001.1, on the reverse strand, counting down.
ACTAACAGTATACGCTCTGCGGTTTTCATTCTTTTTAGATCGTTCCTTGCTGCACCAATTCAATTGAAAAGTTCGTCTTAATGCTAGTAAAGCACATGATAAACATCACTGCGGACTAGACATTACTTTCTGTAAACAAGTATTAAACAACCAATACGAGATAAAGAGCTTTCAATTGAGCTCTTATTGTTACTATACACCAAATGAAACTCAGGCCCCAAATACAGATAGGCACTAAGGGATTGACAGGCAGGAAGTGCTAACCACCAAACACAAAGTAGAGCTGCATAAAACCCGCTCCCATTCCTAACAGCGCCCCAACTAAGATTAGCTTCCACTCGTCTTGCTGGTAAGCTGGTCGTAAAACGCCTTCAAATTCCTCTGGCGTTAATGCTTCCATTTTTTCACAGAGATCATCAGCAACACGAAGGGCCCCAGTGGCGTACTGATTAGCGTAATTCAAATATTTTTCAGAATCTTTAAAAAGTCGCTCAATCGCCATCTTTTTCATTTTATAGTAATTTTCGGTGCCGACGCCGAGGGCAAAATAAGGTTGGGCAATTGAAATGTAGCGCTCAATCGCATCATTAACATGTAACTCGATTAACTCGAGAAGTTTGTCAGAGCCAGGTCCTTTTAAAACAGCGTTTGTAATATTTTTAGAGGATAACAAGCGCTCTTCGATGATGTCCGAGTAAACTCTCGAGACTTCTTTCTGGCGCTTTAAGAACATACCTTGAATGGTCATCCAAAGAAATTTTACCGGACGTTTTGGTTCAAAGATAATTTTGATGGCTATCCAATTTGTCGCATAACCCACGATAAGGCCGCCCAGCGGCAGAATCCACCAAAGCGGAAACAGGTGCCAAAGTATTGCCGTCGGAATACCAAACAAAAAGCCAAAATATAAACCCGAGCGCTCTATAAAGGGGAATTCTTTGGCGCCAGATTTCAAGAAGATTTCGTTGATAAGATCTGGGTTAGCGACGAGGTGACTCACCACTAACTCGCGAATATCGATGATTTCCGACACATTATATTGGAAATCTTCAACCATTTTCGTCACCACGTTCGGAATGTCTTCTTCGATGCGTTCATAGACCAAATTTTTGCCTTGAATGGGTAAAGCTGCCCAAACCGTCGGTGCAGACTTTTCCATCACATCGTTAACTATCCGTTTGAGCACTTGCTTTAAGCGCCGCTCGATTGCCTTGTGGATTTCTTCTGGTGAGAGCCTTCCCGCTATCTCTTCAACACTTAAGAGTTTGCCTAATACCAGTTCAACCTCGATTTCGGCCATTTCCTTGCGTTTTGCTGGGATCAGTCCCTGCCAGCCGAAGATTGGCTTAATGCCCACAAATTCCAGTGGGTAAAACATCATTTTCACTGCTAAATAATTGGTGATATAGCCAACAAAAGCACTAATCACCGGAATCAGTAGTAATAATAGGGTTTCGCTACTAAGACTATTCCAGAAGCTATTCCACCATTCCATCGCGTAACACCTACAAATGAAGGATAATTGGTTGTTATTCTGCCTAAAGAGGCTAACCATTGGGTTTAGAATGGTCAACCTAAAATCAATAATTCTTGCTTATTTAACAACAATTTATTTAATTCTGACGACAATTTCACCAATTGTATTGATTCTGCTCAAAAAGCCAGAAATCTTGCCGATTAAAAGGGAAAATTGGGTTGCCCTTTCTAATATTTATTGGTTATATGGATATTATAAGCTAGTTTTAAGTAGGTGATTAAAATGCTTTTCGGACCAAACCTATCTGATATCGAAAAAGAAATTGAAAATGCTGACTCTTATCAGGCATTTTACGAAGCCAGCTTGTACCATGACGAAGTCAGCGGTGCCAATGCCTGGAAGGAAGAAGACGACTCTTCTGCCTATGATTATCAGATGATCCGCAAGCGCGTTGAGCGAATCAAAGCAGCTCGAGCCAGCCGCGACGCTCCTGCGCTAATGTCTATCCTACACGAGGGTATTCACGGCAATTTAGGTAACATTGCCAACCCGTTGCTCAACAAAAAAGCCAAAATAGGTACCAAAAAGCTTATACAAGAATTCCTTGATGAGGTCTGTGCTGCATTGGATTTCATCTACAATGCCGATGAGAATGAAGTCGACTTTTACGAAAAGCTGTCGTTTTTCGATGAGACCAATCACTCTTATGGCCAAAGTTGTCTCATGCTAAGCGGCGGTGCGGGTTTAGGCTTCTTTCACGCTGGCGTTGTGAAAACATTACTCGCTCACGACCTAATCCCTAAAGTTGTCTCTGGTGCGAGTGCGGGTTCGATTATCGCAGCCCTAATTGGCACTCGCCCAAAGGATGAGTTAGCTGATTTATTGACCGCTGAAAACATCTACGAGCATTTTAGAGGTTGGAGCCGATTTAAAGGCGTCCGCCAAGATTCCTTTTTTGACAGTACCCGGTTAGAAAACGCGCTAATTGAACTGTTCGATTTAACAACCTTCGATGAAGCTTATGAAAAAACCGGGATCAGTATGACGATTACGGTTTCGCCGGCCGATTTGCACCAGCACTCTCGCTTGCTCAATCATAAAACCTCCCCTAATGCGATTATCACTCAAGCGGTAAGAGCATCGTGTGCAATTCCATACGTTTTCTCGCCGGTGTATTTAAAAGCCAAAAACCAACAAGGCGATGTAATCCCCTATATCCCAAACCGACAGTTTGCAGACGGCTCATTGATGGCGGATTTACCTTTCGAGCGTCTTGCTCGATTGTTTGGTGTCAACCATAGTATCGTCAGTCAAATTAACCCACTCGCAGCACCGTTTATTGCTGGCGGAAAGCATAAAACGGACAGCATCAAAGAATTAACTATCCGGCATGCAACAACCTTAGCAAAGAAAAATAGTGTTTATTTCTTTGATGTTTTAGAAAGTCTTAGTAAGAACGATGCGTTACGTCGAGGTATCCATAAAGTGCGCTCTATCATTGAGCAACAATATGTGGGTGATATTAATATTTTACCAAAACGTAAGCTAACCGATTATCGCCACGTATTTGCTAACCCTTCGCTAGATAGCTTAACAAAGCTAATCAAATCGGCAGAAAAAGCCTGCTGGCCTCATATTGATATGATTCGAAGAAACACACAAATTTCAAAAACTTTTAGAAAGCACTTAAAAGATTTGAAAAAAAGAGAAAGCTTGTTGTTATCACACAACACGCATCCGTATCGAGAAATGAATCGCGAAGCATCTAACGATGCCGCAAGTGGTCAAGTTTAGATTCTTAAAAATTAAAATAATTTTGCTTCGATGTTTTTGTTTTTTGAAAGCTGTTTATGAATTTGGATTTGCTACTTGATGTCGGTTGGTATTGATTGCCATAAAGCGGTCACGCACTTGTCATCTCGACAGTTGTGGAGAGGTCTCCCAAAGACTCATACAAACTTAATATCTTAGGCGTAATCACAGACTTGAGTGTGTTTCTTTGTAAGGCTCAGCATGCAGATGCGTCTAAAACTGTGGGAGATTCCTCGACTACGCTCGGAATGACGTGGTAGGTTGAACGCCTGATAAATGATTAGAGCCTATTACGTAATTGAAGTGTTTACTTCTTGGGAACTCTCACCAAGTATCCAGATGCAAACATAGCACCTCTTGCTTCATGTTCAAATGACTCAAGTGGATAATTATTAACTATTCGATTCCACAAAACTAGCATCCTTCCATTGTCCACCTGAGAAACATTAAGCGACCAGGTTTCTACCCAAAACTTACTTTCTCCAGAATCAAGACTAAAAATAATAGCGTTAGTTTTGTGGGTTTCAATCTTGAACTGACCTTTCTTAACCTGCTTCCATTTTTCTTCTGTTTTAGTAAAAACCTCTACGCTGCCGCCATCGATTATAAGTTTCAAGTTACCTGTAGGCTCTCCTACAAGATTATGTCCTTTATGCCCCGTTAACTTCCCAATCCATACGCCGTTAAAATTGCTTAACAACTCTAACTTAGATGCTGCAAGCTTTTTGAGCTCATTCTCAGGTGCACTAACCCCTGAGATATCATAGGAAAACAAAAATATAATTGTTATTAGAATATATTTCATAGTCAATTAAACTTGTATTTACTTGTTATGCCCTTACTCAATTGTGCATGACTGATATCCATCTAACCAGGGATTTCGCAGCGTCAGCTTGGTGGTGGTGCGAGCCAGCCAACTAGTAATTATACCACTGATAAAGCTCTAACATAGGTAACTAAATCATTACAATATAAGGAGCGTTCACAACACCAACTACTTATTATTATATCTTGCATTGAACATTAAAGTTCAACTTCATAACGCTCCCATGATTTATACTCATTAAAAGACCAAAGCCGCCACTCTCCTTTTTCTTTAGATACAGAGAAGCCTATCCCCTTTCCTATACCTTTATGAAGGAAAAAACGACAGCTTTTTTCTGTAAGATAAATCAAATCAAGTTTTAGAAAGCTAAGTCCAGTTGGAAAACCATCCAAAATTTTAATCGTCCTCTCAGAAGAATTTTGTTTTATTTTATCGAACTTCTCAATCAGCAACTTACCTTCTTGCACAATGGTGTTTAATTGTTCTTTCGAAAGACTCTGGACTCTTTTAGCTGCATCTAGAGATTCATAGTGTTCTTCCCTTTTATATTCTAAAACTTTTTTTAATTCTCCGATTTCTTTTTCAGACAATCCTTTTAGCGTGGGCAATTGAATTCCAGCTTCGTTGTGAGAATTTCTGTAGTTAAAAAGAAAGGTGTTTAATTTTTCAGAATCACTTTTAGTATCCTGAAGCTGTTTCAACATATCAGGATCGAATTCATACTTAAACTCTAGATATTCGATAATATCCTTGTCACTAATAGACGCATTAAACTCAATACTTTCCATCCGTTGTTTTTCCATAAATTCATTGATGCTAGATTGGCAGTTGCCATCTTGAATACAGAATATAAACAGAGTCAAAAATAATACGATTTTTTTCATATTTTACTCTTTTTGAATAAATAATGTCTCAACTGAGGAGTTTTGTCGTCCTTCAAATGACCGACAATGCTAAAACTTTTCAACGATTGCTTTTTTAGCTCACTCTATTCGCCCAGAGACCGAAGTGTGATGAAGTTTGTCGAATGCCCCAACCCGACCTATTATTGACTGCCACTATATCGACAAACATTCATACCATCAAGGGTAGCTATTTCACTATCATTCTAACTAACGTAGTCTATCCAATTCACAAACACTTAAACCACAAGACAAAAAAAAGCCCACTTAAGTGGGCTTTTTTTCGACATCATTTAAGAAGTCTTACTTAGCTTTTTGCAGCAGCCTTTTTCGCTGGTGCTTTTTTCGCTGGCGCTTTTTTAGCAGGTGCTTGCTCTGCTAATCGAGCTTCAACAAGCGCATTAACCGCAGTTGTTAGCTTATCAACTTTAGCGTCAATTTCTTGCAACTTCTCGGCTTCATCTGGTTCGTTTAAGCCAAGTTTGTCTTTAAGCGCAACAATTTTTTCGTCCAAAATTTCTTTCGCTTTAAGCTTCTCCTGAATGTCTTGCTCAATTTTCTCACCTTCAGTGATCAATTCGTTAAGCATTTCACCAGTTTTAGCATATGTCTCATCAAACTTATCGACTGCATATTTCCAACCCGAGCCGTATGCACCCAAGCCAGCTAACCAAGCTTGACGACCTAACTTTTCAACGTCTTTTAATGAAGCCATGATATTTCTCCTGATTAATTAATCGATTACTTTGCAGAAAGTTTTGCAACTGTGTCTGCTAGCGCGTCGATTTTTGCAGATAATTCGTCGATTTTTTCGCTAGTACCTTTTGAGTTCATACCAAGCTTTTCACGAACTTCAGCAACTCTTTCGCTGACTTTTAAATCGTCAGCTTTCGCTTTGAACTTGTCTTTAGTTTCTGCTTCTACAGTTTCGCCTTTAGCTACTAAGTCTTCGAAAACTTTTGAAGCTTCTGCGCTTAGTTCGTCAGCTTTGCCTTGAACTTCGTCATAGCTTTTCGCGTAAGCACCCAATCCAGCTAACCAGATTTTACGAGCAAAATCTTCTGCTTGTGATACTTTTGATTTGATAGATTCTAATTTAGTCATTGTCAGTCTCCTGCATTGCAAGGTTTTCATCGAGTTGTTATCAATGTTATTGAAATAAATTAGAAACCGCATACTAACTTGGGAAATAAATTGAAATTTTTTAACAAAAACCGCTAACTTATTGAAATTTAAAGATTTAAATTTGCTATTTTTAGCGTGATTATTGACAGAGAAGTGTTGACAGTATTTCTTGGACGGAGAAAAATCGGAGTGAATGGTGCGTAAAAGCAAGGAGATAGCTCCCTGAAGCTCTCAGGAAGCTTATTATTAGCGCGCAGTCCCACTAGCTAAACTTGGCAATCATACTGTCAGGCATAACCTTCATCAAACGATACATCACTGACCAAGGCCAAGACGGTACGTAACAATTAGCAGGTTCTTTTTCCATTGCCTTGACCATTGCTCGGCAGCCTACATCCGTATCAACGATGAATGGCACTTTCTCTACCTTTTCATTAATTTCACTGCGAATAAATCCTGGATGTACACAAGTCACTTCAATCGGCGTACGTCTCACATCAATACGAATACCTTCGGTTAAGGAAGTGACCGCCGCTTTTGTCGCAGCATAGACTGTTAACGCTCGCCTAAAGCCTCGTGCTGCACTAATTGAGGATATTGTCACTAGGTGGCCAGCATTTTGCTCTCTAAAAATCTCCAGCGTTGCCTCACACTGAGCGATAGCAGCCACAAAATTAGTTTCTGCTGTCATCTTATTGGCGTGAAAATAGCCGGTCCCTAATGAGGCGCCCTTTCCCATTCCTGCGTTAACGATCACGCGATCAATTGAGCCCATATCTGCTTTAAATGCTTTAAACACCTCAAAAACCTGGTCGTGATTATTAACATCTAATGCCCGAACATAGACTTGAATATCCGGATTAATTGCTAAGAGTTCACTTTTTAGCTCCTCTAGCCGCTCGGTTCGGCGGGCACAAATTGCCAAGTTTCTTCCCATTTTCGCAAACTCAATTGCCATCCCCTTACCTAGTCCTGAACTGGCACCGGTAATTACTATATTTTTACGCACTGTCCGCTCCTATTATTCTTACTTTGTAATATTGCGTTTAATTGGTTAAATCGCCAAATCTTGTATTTTTATCAGATGTCGCGATTACTTATAAGTGATCAAATGTCGATGCTCTTCAGAATCAAAACTTGAATGATCATTAAGTGATGAAACTTGTCGCCCTAAACTGGTGACGGCAATTTTGGTAACACCACAGTTCACCAATGACTTATTCATGTTCAAAAGAAAATGATCAGGAATACTCAATAGATTTTGGGTAACACACGAAATTGGTCCACCTGAGGTAAATACTATCGCACGCCCTTTGTCGGGCAATGCTTCAATGACTTTGTCGATCGCCCTAAGCGTACGTTCTTTAAATGCTTGCCAAGGTTCATTGTATTGCTCGTCATATTCACCGCTTACCCAGCGAGCAATTCCTTTAGCAAACAATTCTAAAAAGTAATGCTCCGGATTTTGGTGTTGGTAGATGTGTTGTCGAAATACACTTGAGTCGGCCCAGTCGGGATTTAAAGCAGCTATAACATTTTGGTGATCAAACTCATTCCACTCAGACATTAACTGCAATCCTTGACTATCAATATGTTCGAAAGCCTCTAATACCGAGTGAGCTGTTTCTTGATGACGTCGCATTGTGCCTGAGAAAATCATATCGGGTTGTAGCCGACGAGTTAGATGAAGTCCCAAGTGGCGTGCTTGTTGAAATCCGAGATCCGATAATTTATCGTAATCATCGCTATCAAAACTTGCCTGTCCATGGCGGACTAAATAAACAGTCGCCATCGTTAAATCCCTTTCCGCTTAATGGCTTTTTTACTGCGCCATAATAAATAGTGAACAAACAACCAAAACTTTTTGAACGCTGGGTTAGTAGTCTGTTTATGGTGATAACGAAAATAAATTTGTTGAACAATTACCGCCAGCCGGAACAGACCATAGACTTCATAAAATTTAAAATCTAAGGCATCAAACCCCATTTTATCGCAGTAATATTCAATCACTTGTTGACGAGTCATCATGCCAGGTAAGTGAGTCGGCTGCCTGCGTGTCGACTGCGCCATAAAATCATCTCCCTGCTCAACCCAATAGGCTAACGTATTGCCCAAGTCCATCATCGGGTCACCGAGTGTAGCCATTTCCCAATCAAGCACTCCCAGTACTTTTGTCGGTTCGTTGTTATCGAGTACGACATTATCAAAACGAAAGTCATTATGGATAATACAAATGTTTTCATGGTTAGGCATGTTATATTCCAACCAAGACATAACGTATTTGGCGCTCGGTACGTTCCAGGTTTTCGCTTTCTTGTAGCGGCCATTCCAACCTTCAATTTGTCGCCGAATATAACCTTCTCCTTTTGCAAGTTGATCCAAACCTGCAGCCTGGTAATCCGCTTGATGGAGTTCAATAAGACAATCAAGTACTTTTTCGCATATTGTTTTCGTCGTGGCTGGGTCGAGTTTTAATCCCCGCGGCATATTTTTCCTTGGAATTATACCGTTGAGTTTTTCCATCACATAAAAGTCGGTACCTAAAACCGATTCATCTTCACAAAGTGCCAACATTTCGGGCACGTAAGCATAGACAGGCTTTAAGGCTGACTGAATTCGGAACTCTCGTCCCATGTCGTGCGCCCCTTTTGCCTTAGTACCAGCGGGTGCGCGTCGAAGAATAATTTCTCGATTTTCGTAAGTTAGACAATAAGTCCAATTAGAGGCGCCACCGGAATATTGGGTAACACTTGGAGCACCAATGAGTTCTATATTTTGTGTTTTAAGCCAAGTATCAACCTCTGCAACCGGAAGCTCTTCACCACTTCTTACGGCACCCGCTTTATCCAACAACTTACCTGATTCGGCCATTTATTTTCGTCCTCTAAAACGCGCCGTATGCTCAAGCATTTTTTTCAAATAAAATTTAGGGAACCACCTTTTTAAGCGATACATTGTTCGCCCCTCAGGGTGGGTGACTATCATCAACTCTTTGTTGCTGACCGCGTCAAAAGTATAGTTTGCCACATCCTCAGCGGTGATAGTCGCTCGCTCCATCACCTTATCTAAAACCGAACGAAGTTGATCGCTCTTAGTTCTCAGCGACTCTTTTAAATTGGTTTTAAAAAAGCCAGGACATAAAACACTCACCCCAATGTTGTCATCATTGAGTTCCAACCGCATCGTCTCAGAAAATGTAATCATTGCCGCTTTACTCACATTGTAGCTAGCCATCATCGCAATTGAGGTTATCCCTGCCTGTGAGGCAACGTTAAGAAAATATCCGCTATTCTGCGCTTTCATGAGCGGCGCAAAAGCGCGAGTTACAATGACGGCACCGAATAAATTGACATTCATAATCGTCCGCCATTGCACTAGATCCTCATCTTCTAATGAATCTGCACTGGCGATACCGGCATTATTCACAACAAGATCAATGCCCTGCCACTTATCAACAATCGCTTGCTTGACGCTCTCGACACTGGCTTCATCCGTTATATCGCAATGAACAAAAAAAGCATCTACGTTCAACGCTTGAAGTTCCTGAACTGTTTCTTCAGCGCGCTCTTGGTTAAGATCCGCAATACACACATTTGAGCCCTGTTGCGCCCAACGCAACGCTAAAGCTTTCCCCAGTCCCGAGGCACCACCAGTAATAAGTACTCTTTTATGCATTTTTATTCTCTAGTTCGTCGGTTAAATGAATTCAATCTGGCTCATCAATCATTCGCCATTTTGACCGCTTGGTCGTTATCTTACTTTAGATATTTTTTTAATTCTAAGCGCGACACCATTCCTTTGTGAACCTCATCAGGACCGTCAGCTAGCCTTAAAATTCGCGCTTGTGCGGCAAATCCAGCTAATGGAAAATCATGACTCACACCCGCACCGCCATGCATTTGAATGGCCATGTCTACCACTTGTTGAAGCATGTTGGGGACCACCACTTTAATCGCAGAAATTTCTGTCATCGCATGTTTAACACCGACCGTATCAATCTTCCAAGCGGCTAACTCCGTCAACAAGCGAGCTTGGTCAATCGCCATTCTCGCTTCCGCAATTTTTTCTAGATTGCCACCCAGCTTGATAATCGGTTTACCAAAGGCGACTCGATTCTGTCCCCGTTTTATGGCCAATTCTAAAGCGCGCTCCGCGGCACCAATAGCGCGCATACAATGATGAATTCGTCCTGGACCTAACCGACCTTGGGCAATTGCAAAACCTTTGCCCATCCCCATAATTAGATTAGTCTTGGGTACCCTAACATCTGTTAAACTTAACTCACCATGTCCATACGGGGCATCATAATCACCACAAGCCGTTAGCATCCGCTCGATTTTTACGCCGGGCGTATCGAGAGGTACAAGTACCATACTGTGCTGGCTGTGTCTGTCATTTTCAGGATTGGAAAGCCCCATAACAATTGCAATTTTCGCATCCGGATGTCCTAACCCGGTAGTCCACCATTTACGGCCGTTGATCTGCAAATGGTCGCCGTCTTCAGTTATATTAGTTTGCATATTGGTTGCATCTGAGGAAGCCACATCAGGCTCAGTCATTGCAAAAACCGATCGAATTTCACCGGCCAAAAGTGGCGTTAACCATTGCGCTTTTTGTGCTTCATTACCAAAATGGTACAGAACTTCCATATTTCCGGTATCTGGCGCATTACAATTAAATATTTCAGAAGCAAATAGCACTCGCCCCATTTCCTCCGCTAAAGGCGCGTAGTCAGCACAACTTAAACCTTGAGCTAATTCACTATCGGGAAGAAACAAATTCCACAAGCCTGCTGCTTTTGCCTTCTCTTTTAACAATTTTATTTCCGGCAAACACTGCCAACGCTGCCATTCACCATGGTTATTCTGGGCGTGGTTAGTATGGGCCAACTGCTGCTCAACCGGGTAAACGTGTTCGGCCATAAACGCTTTTAATCGGCCGAGATAGTCTTTTGCTGTATCACTATATTCAAAATTCATTCATTCACCTTTATTTTGGTAACACAGTGACTAGTCAGAATGAGTCACTATTGTCTTCGGTTGTTTCTTGGTATTAACTTTTAACTTTCGTAAACTCATTGCAATAATACACCCGCCTGTAAAATACATCACTAGCGAATAGACGGCTGCAGGAACCGCAATCAGTGTATTGCCTAAAATCGTTGTCGCAACCAACATTGCGAGCGCGGCATTCTGCAACCCAATCTCTATGGTTATTGAAATTGTTTGACGACTATTCAATTGAAACAGTTTCGCTAAATAAAAACCGACCAACATCGAAATCAAATTGAGTAACAATGTCGCCAATCCTGAGCGCACTATTGCATCAAGAAGTGTCTCCCTTTGTTCAAATGCAATGCCTGCAATCAACAGGATTAAAAATATCGTGGAAAAAGATTTAATTCTCGGTTCTAGGAATATCGCCAATTTAAGGTATAGCCGTCTGATGATCATCCCTATCGAAACAGGTAATAAAGTAATCAAAAATAACGTTGACAGTGTGCGGGACAAATCTAATTGAATTTCACCAGTTTGCGATAGAAAATATTCGATCGAAAAACCGACGATTAAAGGAATGGTCAGTAACGCTAAAACACTGCTAAAAGCGGTCAGTGAAATCGACAACGCCAAATCTCCCTTGGCTAAATGAGTAACTAAGTTAGAGGTTGTCCCGCCAGGGCAAGCAGCCAGTAACATAATTCCCATTGCCAATAACGGATCATCAATCAGCAGTATCACGATGATAAAACCGCAAACAGGGAGCAAGATAAGTTGCCCCAATAAGCCGATGAGGATCGCTTTAGGAGACTTAAAAACACGGCTAAAATCGTTCATAACAAGCGAAAGTCCCATGCCAAGCATGATGATAAATAAACAACTCGGTAAAACTAACTGCGTTAGGACACTCGCTTGCATGTTTATTTTCCGCTCATCATTAACAAAACCTCAACTTACATTAACGCACAATTTGTATTCGCATCACAAAAATTTTCAGACTAAGTTTTGAAATCGGGTTGCAACGCTTCAATGTTTTGGTAGAGCGGTTGAAAGTTGCCCCACACGACCAACCGAGATCCAATAAACGACCTGGTCTTGCGCGCAATCTCCGCAGGAATGATTTGCGTGTTGGGTAATCCGGACACGAGCAATTGATTTTCACAGGCATCCTCTAATTGAACGAACAAAGACACCGCGCTATCAACATCAATACCAACGGTTAATAAACCATGATTCTGTAAAATTAGTGCGATATTATTTTCACCGATTCGATCGGCTATCGCATCGCCTTCTGATTGCTGATGAACAACCCCGTCGAATTGTGAGAAGACATCATGAGATTCAAAAAACACACAGGCATCCTGAGTAATAGGGTCCAATAAACGTCCTTGTGTTGACCACGCTTTCCCAAACTTTGTATGAGCGTGAGCAACTGCATTAATATGTTGATGCTTAGCGTGAATTCTTGAATGAATCATAAACGCGGCAGTATTGACCAAGGCTTTGCCTTCAACTAACTGCCCCTCGTGGTTGAGCCGGACCAAATCGCTCACTTTAATTCTCGAAAAATGAATACCGACAGGATTAACCCAAAAAGTCTCTTTTTCAATCGGATCACGCACGGTAATATGGCCAGCCAATCCATCATCAAATTGGTAGAGTGCAAATAACCGAAACGCAGCAGCGAGTCGCTGTTTAATATAATCGCGCTCAGACTCAAGCGACTCAAAAGTTGGTGGGAGAAGCATTGAGTCAGCTGACATCTCACCGATTGCCCCTTGCTTGAGTTGCGCTATCATTTGTTCATCCATTGTTGGCCTCTGCTGGTGATTAAGTGTGCCGTTCAATTGCAATTTGCGTGGTAACACCAAGTGTTGTCGGCTCTATAAGCACTTGTTGTCATCCTATTCCCTTTGTTAGTATTTATCTAATGATGTTTTTTCAGATAAAACTATGAACAAAACTAATAATAAAACACAAGGTAAAATCGACCTTAATTTATACAAGGTGATGCTCACTATCGCTGAGGAAGGCACAACGATAGCAGCCGCGGCGCGCCTCAACCTATCTCAATCGGCAATATCTCATGCGCTTAGTCGGCTACGTGAAATGCTTGACGATCCCGTCTTCGTCAAGCATGGCCGTAAATTAGTATTAACCCCTTTTGGCAAAAGTATTTTACCCACCGTCAAGCAATCATTATCTAGCCTGATCGATTGCAGTAGTAAAACGATAGAATTTGACCCGCAACATTCGCAAATGGAATTTTCCTTGGGTTTTCGCGACATACTTGAGTTTTTGATTTTGCCAGACTTGTTAAAACCACTCAGAGAAATGGCGTCAGAGATAATTATTAAGAGCGAACGACTAATTCTTGGCGATATTGAAGAGCGTCTGCTGGCGTCAGAACTAGACTTGGTGATTGATCTAGAAACGCCAACCAGTACCAAAATCGAGAGTGAGGAAATTACCCGAGAAGCACTCTGTGTGCTTATCGGTCCCTCTCACCCTTGTTTCAATAACAAGCGATTAACCATCCAAGAATTCTCTGTCAGTGATCACGCGCTTGTCTCACTCAACCGCAGAGAACGAGCATATGTTGATAGCCGCATTCGAGTGGCAGGTGTTGAACGGAGAGTCGTCATGCAGTGCGAACACTATTTACCAGCAGCAAAAACAGTCGAAGCCACCGACTTGTTGCTCACCATGCCTTACTCATACGCCGTATTCCTCGCCAATATTCTCGATGTAAAAATTTTACCGATTCCTTTTGAGTGCGACCCAATTCCAATCCGAATGTATTGGCGAAAAGATACGGCTGATGAAGCTTATATGCTTTGGTTGAGAAATCAGTTAAAGAATATTATGCAGAGCACACTGTCTTAAACTAACTATTTTTCGTGGCGATGAGTAAGCGAATAATCGCTTAATGTTAAGTAATTGAGTCACACAAAAGGCTAGCCTGAAAAAACCAGCTAGCCTATGTTTTTGAGGTTATCTATCGGGATGATCAATCGTGATGAATTGATTAACATCGACATTCTGTAATTCTGTCGGCGTCACATTGAGACCTGGCCAATCAACTCTAATGCTATCGATCTGGCTTAATTGGGCTACCCCAAAGTGGACTTCACGCGGATCTTGCGACATATAGTTGCCACCGCTACGGATTTCTTGAATCCAACTTCGACTACCTGCCGTAATCGTAATTTTAGCGCCAATGGCTTCTAAGTTCGCTGGTAATCCATTTAACTTGATGTTGATAAAATTATTATTATCCAAGGACCCTTGGTTTTCATAAAGCCTCGGAGCCGCCCCATTATTTGCTATCAAAATATCAATATCGCCATCTCTGTCAAAATCAAAACAAACAAGTCCCCGGCCATTGCCATTATCATCAATCCCGACACTTTCACTGACTTCACTGAAAGTGCCATCACCATTGGATAGATAGAAGCGAGACGGATCTTGCTCGAATTGGGCAAACGGATTTTCTCCCGACCCACTATAAGTCATTCCATTAACGTGAAAAATGTCTGGATTTGAATCATTATCGAAATCAGCAAAACAAGATCCCCAACCCCAATAACCTTCTCTAACCCCGGCCTCATCAGTCACATCACTGAAAGTTCCGGTGCCATCGTTTCGATACAAACGGTTACCAGAAATGCCGCCAAAATATAACTTAATTGCTTCAGGCGGATTCCAAATACTTGAGACGAACCAGTCGAAGTCTCCATCATTATCAAAATCGGCTACCGCTGCTCCCATTCCGTTTTCATCTGAAATTACATCGGTGGTGGCATCAGTAAAATCTACGCCTGCGTTGTTAACCAATATTTGACTGGATTCAAAATCACCGGTAACCAGGAGGTCTGGATATTGGTCATTATTAATATCAGTAAAAATCGGCGTAAACGAATATTCTTTGTATTGCTCTTCCGGATCTAAAACTTGGATATTGAAAGACGGGATTACTTCGACATTATCCGACATGTCAGTAAAAGTACCATCACCATCATTTTGCCACAGATATTCTTGATCACCATCGCGCAACCAGCTGCCGCCCCAGTGGGCAAAATATAAATCTAAATCTCCGTCGAGATCATAATCAGCTGTCGCAACAGAAAAGATCCCTTTTTGATTAACCATATCCGCAGTATTGAGATCGCGAGTGAAAGTGCCATCACCGTCATTCATGTAGATTTCTAAATAAGGGCTTTTGGCACCAAAGGCCAACAAATCGAGCGCTTGGTCACCGTTGAGGTCGGTCCAAAAGGCGCCTTGTGACATAGAATCCATCGCAATACCAGCGTCTGTGACTTCAACAAACTGAGTACCATTGAATCGAAATAGTTTACCGTGGCCCATTTTGGCATGAGAGACAAACAAATCCAGTTCGCCGTCGCCGTTATAGTCAGCAATTGAAATCCCGCCAGCCATATCTTGGGACTCACCGCTGGGTTCAGTTGAACTTAGAACATAATCCAAACCGACTTGCATAGTGACATCAACAAAACTAACTTTTGCCGCTGGCGGCGGAGGCGGTGGTGGAGGCGGTGGTGGCGGTGGCTCAGAGGTTTCAGAGCCTCCCCCGCCGCCACATGCAGTGATAAAAATTAGTCCAAGTACTGTCCCAAATTGAAATATTTTACTTATCTTACTCATAATTAAACCGATTTTAGTCACCTCAAGGGCGCTAAAAATTTATTCTTGTGAAAAAATTGCTCAGCTGTTAACCAGCCATAGGACATACTAAAGATTTATCATATATGCGGCAAGCGATAACTGGACACTGGGCATTTGAAAACAATTAACGTTACTAAAATCAATAAGATAGATAGGAAAATAGTCAAGATACCTAGCACCTGAACACACAGAAATGTTCAAATGCTAGGTTGTTACAGGTTAACTTTCTTTGAAGTCCTCTTCGCGAGCTATCGCCGCAGCTCGAACACTGCTTTGTACCAAAATGAGCAGCTCACGCAAGGCAACGGAGAATTTCGCAAACTCATGGCGACCACTGGAGCGGAAATCAGCGAGCATCGACTGCCAACGCGTCAACAAATCGGCGTTCTCAACGATCCATGCGATTATCCTTTCTTCAGCATTTGCTTTCTTGTTGGACATATGAAGAACTGCTACGGTTAAGCTGCGTTGTTGCCAATCAAGATCTTCTCTAAACGAGGCTCTTGCAAAAGCTTGCCAGTGATTATCTACCGGTTGCAGGTTTATTTGCTCTAAGAACCAATGGAGTTCTAATTTTGCCCCTAATTTAAAGTAAACTTCTGCAACTAGCGATATATTCAATCCGGTCAGCTTAGCCATCTCGACGATATCGAGTCCCGAGAACATGGTGCTCAGGTAACATATTTTCTCTGCAAGCTTTTTCGGAACTCCCTGAGCGACCCAGCCCGCAATCGATTTCTCAATACCTTTGTTCTCTTTTTTCTCTAAAACCTTGGCAATACTCTTTTGTAATTCCAAAACTCCTTCTTTGAAGTATTCGATGCCCTCTTTGATTTCAAGGTTTTTTCGTCGATGACGCAAGAACCATCGAGTGCAACGTCGCACCATTCTTTGCGTTTGATAAATCATGTCATGCTTAATTTTAGCGGGAATCGAGTGATCTAATGCTTCGATCTGTTTCCACATCGCAGGCATATCGAAAATTTCTTTTGCCAGGGTAAAACAGGTGGCCACATCAGACGGTGTCGCCCCCGTTTCATCCATCGCTCTAAAGGCAAAGTTGCTCCCCAAGTAATCCACCATTTCGTTGGCTAATTTCATCGCAATGATTTCATTCCGGAGCGGATGTAATTCCGTTTGCTCGGCAAATTTTCTGCGGATCGGTTTAGGGAAGTAATCGATTAATACTTGATTATAGAATGGTTCGTTTGACACCTCAGGCGTACACAGTTCTTCTTTAAGCACCATTTTTCCATAGGCCGTAAGAACCGCAATTTCCGCACGAGTTAATCCTTCGCCTTGCGATAAGCGCTCAACCAGTTCGTCGTCGGATGGTAAAAATTCGAGTTCTCGATCCAATCTGTCTTCACGCTCTAACCAGTGAATGAATCGCATCAACTCTTTTACCATTTTCGGCGAGCGTTGTTCGCTCACACTGATTGATTGCGCCTGTAAAAAATTCTCTCTTAAAACAATATCTGACACTTCATCAGTCATGCTGAGCAACAACTTGTTTCGTTGCTTTTCAGTCATATCACCGGCGCTAACAATCTGATTAAGCATTATTTTGATATTCACTTCATTGTCAGAACAATTTACCCCGCCTGCATTATCTATAAAGTCGGTATTTGCTCGCCCACCATTGCGCATATACTCGATTCGACCGAGTTGAGTAACCCCCAAGTTGCCACCTTCACCGATGATTTTACAACGCAACTCTTCGCCGTTGACTCGAAGCGAATCGTTTGCCCTGTCGCCCACATCACTGTGCGATTCGACTTTCGATTTAATGTAAGTACCGATACCGCCATTCCAAAGAAGATCGACCGGCGACTTGAGGATAGCGTTGATCAATTGATTCGGCGCCATAGCGTCATCATCAACATCTAACAATTTCTTGATCTCTTTTGATAAAGGAATCGACTTAGCCGAGCGTTCAAAGACACCGCCACCTCTTGAAATCAGTTTGGTATTGTAATCTTGCCACGAGGAACGTGGTAAATTGAACAAACGCTCACGTTCAACATAACTCTTGGCAGAGTCAGGGTTCGGATCAATAAAAATGTGCATGTGGTTAAACGCGGCCACTAGCTTGGTATGTTTAGAACAGAGCATTCCATTACCAAATACATCGCCGCCCATATCGCCTACGCCGACAGCGGTGAAGTCTGTATTTTGACAATCAATTCCCATTTCCATAAAGTGCCGCTTAACCGACTCCCAAGCACCTTTAGCGGTAATTCCCATTTTCTTATGATCATAACCAACGCTGCCGCCTGAGGCGAAAGCATCGCCCATCCAGAAGCCGTAATCTTGCGAAATTCCATTAGCAATATCTGAAAAAGTCGCGGTACCTTTATCGGCTGCAACCACGAGATAAGGATCATCTTCGTCTAAGCGTACGACATTTTCCGGTGGCACTAATTTGCCTTCAACCAGATTGTCTGTGATATCCAGTAATGCGGAGATAAATATTTTGTAGCAAGCTATTCCTTCCGCCATAAACTCTTCGCGAGAAAGCCCTGACAAACTGCGCTTACAAACAAATCCTCCTTTTGCGCCAACAGGAACGATAACCGAGTTTTTCACCTGCTGTGCTTTAACTAAACCGAGAATTTCAGTTCGGAAATCTTCCCGTCGATCAGACCAACGTAAGCCGCCGCGCGCAACTTTACCACCACGCAAATGAACACCTTCAATTCTCGGCGAGTAAACAAATATCTCAAACATTGGCGCTGGTTGCGGGATATCTGAGATGATTCGGGGAGTGAGTTTAAACGAGATGTAATTCTTAAAATCTCCTTCACTATTTAACTGGAAGAAGTTAGTTCGTATGGTCGCGTCAATTAACTCTAGGTAACGATGTAAAATTCGATCTTGGTCAAGGTTGGCTACTTGATCGAGCGCTTCGATTATTCTGGTACGCGTATTTTTGATTTTAGCTTTGGATTGTTTTTCCGATGGATCAAATTTTAGACAGAAATAATCAACCAGCAATTTAGCAATTTCCGGATAGACTTCGAGCGTTTCTTCGACATAGTTTTGCGAGAAGCTTGAGCCTATTTGCCACATGTATTTTGCATAAGCTCTAAGCATTGCGATTTCACGCCAGCTCAACGATGCGGCTAATACTAAGCAATTGAAGCCATCATTTTCTGCATCTTCCATCCAGATACGCGTAAAAGCTTGTTGAAATTTTTCTTTGATTTTTTCGAGGTCGAGTTTTTTGCCCGCCGGATGGCGCATCACAAAGTCACTCAGCCACCTTTCAGCACCACCATTAGGATGAATCTTATAAGGCGTTTCGCCAATAATATTCAATCCCATATTCTCAAGCATTGGAATCACTTGCGAAAGCGGCTTTGGTTTGTCGCGGTAGAACAGCTTAAAGCGAATATTGTCATTGCTATCTTCTTGAGAACGATAAAGCAACATACTCAAACGATGTTCATCATTCAAAGATTCCATGTGCTTGATATCGAGTACTGCAGTCTGCACGATGGACTCATCTTGATAACCGAGCGGGAAACGATCCGCATACCGTTGCACCATTCGTTTGCCTTCAGCCTCACCAAACTCACCGATTAATGACTCAGTTAAGGTATCCTGCCAAGAGCGAGTCGCTTGATGAAGATTCTTTTCAATTTCCTTCACGTCATAACGAATTTTCTCCGCATTTTCTACCGGAATCGTAAAGTGTATTCGCGCTAAGATCGACTCTGAAAAAGTCGTTGTAAATTGCGGCTCAGAGATCGCCCCTAAACTAGCAGTAAGAATTTCTGTTATTTTGATACGGATCGCGGTTGTATATATTTCTCGTGGTACATAAACCAAACATGAAAAAAATCTGCCATACGGATCTCGACGGATAAAGAGTTTAATGATGGGTCGTTCTTGGATCTGTAAAATTCCCAATGCTGTTTCATAGAGATCATCGGATCGGATTTGGAATAGTTCGTCACGCGGGTAGGTCTCTAAGATATTACGCAAGACTTTTAAATCATGTTCTAAAGTGGTCAGTCCAGAACGCTCTTGAACCAACTGTATTTTTTGCCTAAGAACCGGAATACTCATGGGGTTGAGGTTATACGCTGCAGACGTATACAAACCAATAAAACGATCTTCTCCAAGAATCTCGCCATTCTCATCAACTCGTTTAATACCGATGTAATCAATGTGTGCAGGTCGATGAACGCGACTGACAGCACTCAACTTAGTTAATACCAGTAGGTTTTGGGTATTAAGAATTAGATTTCGCGCTCCCGAAGGTAAGTCACCTAATTTGTAGGGTTTCGGTTTCCAGTTATCGCGCTTTTTCAGCCCTAGACTATTACGATGTTGTGGTACCAGCTTAATATCATTCTTCTCGTGTTTAAGTGCATAGTAAGTGTAACCAAGTAAGGTGAAGTGGTTACCTGAAATCCATTCAAGGAAATCTTTGCACTCTGTATTTTTTTCATTAACCAGTTTTTCAGGCAAATTACTTAGACGTCCGATGACTTCAGTGAGTTTTTTCTTCATCGGTTCCCAATCTCGAACACTTGCCCGAACATCCGATAAAACTTCTTCCAAATTAAGTTTGATTAACTCTAACTCTCGGTCATCCAACTGACGATCGATTTCCAAATACATCGGTGTTACGCTACTGTGAGGCGCTTCAGGATCAGGTCGCTGGATTTTATTTATTTTTCCGGCTTTACTGCGCGAAATATTGAGTGGGATATGAATGTGGAGATGAATGTTAATGCCAAGTCGATTTAATTCCATTCGGATAGAGTCGACCAAAAAAGGCATATCTTGATGAACCAACTCGATAACCGTGTGACGGGAATGCCAACCATGACTCTCAAACTCTGGCGTAAAAACTCTTACGCTGCACTCATTATCGCAGTTTTGCATGTAATTCCATAAACTGACGATAGGCGCATAAAGTTCATTGTCGTTTTTAAACTCAAAGTCGGTACTCGAAATCCCAGAACAGAAGTAACTTGCAAATTGTGTAACGAGTTCCGCTTGTCTTTTTGAAAATTTAGATTCAATCAGTTTAATGACATTTTTATAAAGTATGGTGTCGTGTGTTTTTTGTTCAATTGACATATACATTCCTTATCCGTTGCTTAGCATACAAACTCAAATCAATGCCCACGGTTTTGGTTTATTTTTAATAGTTTAGGTGAAAATTGAGTAATTTGCTGAGTGAACAAAACAAATTGGCTGGGTAACTTTTTAAAGCCTGAATTAAGAATCATCATGTTGTGTCGCAACGCGATTATTCGAGCGTTTTTTGGGTTAGATCAAAGTTGCGCTAATTGTAGGACAAACGATGCCAAGAAGCACTAATTTAATGCCATAACTTAATTTCATGAACCAACTATTGAAATCTACTTGCTGACAGTTTAAAGACTCTCAGCAAGTAGATCGAAGAAAGGATTAGCGACGATAGAGGAAAGCAGCTAAAGCCGGTAATAAAATCACCGCGCCAAGCATGTTAAATAGGAACATAAAGGTTAAAAGAATCCCCATATCGGCCTGGAATTGTAACGCTGACATCAACCATGTACTGACGCCAATCGCTAAGGTCAGTCCAGTGAAGAAAACCGCATTACCTGTTAAGTGAAGGGTTTTCAAAAAGGCTTCTGAGATACTCTCCCCTGCGCGAATAAAGACAATCATTCGCGAGAATATGTAGATTCCGTAATCCACACCAATACCAACGCCCAGAGCGACTACAGGAAGCGTGGCAACAGTCAACCCGATGTCTAGAATCGTCATCAACCCTTGAGCCATCACAGATACAATCGCTAGGGGCACAACAATACAAATTGTCGAGCGGATCGAACGGAAGCTAATCAAACACAGCAAAATAACGGCAAGATAAACCCAAATCAGCATCGGAATTTGAGCAGCAGAAACAGCTTCGTTAGTTGCAGCCATAACCCCAACTGGTCCTGTCGCTAATTTAAACTCGATATCTTCGTGTTTGACTTTGGCATTGTAATCTTTGACCGCAGCCACGACTTGCTCAATGGTTTCAGCTTTATGATCTTTGGTGAATACCAGCACTGGCATTACGCTACAATCATTGTTGAAAAGACCGCTGCTGGTTTCTAGATAGCGTATCGACTGCGCCAGCGTGGCTTGTTCTTGCGGCAGAATACGCCACTGAAGTGCGCCCTCATAAAACCCTGCGTTTAAGATTTTAGATACGGTGGTGAGGCTAATCGCTGATTGGACCCCATCAAGGTTTTCGAGGTGCCACTGAAATTTGTCAATGGCATTCATGATGCTAAATTCGGTACAGGCTTCAGGTTTAGTTTCGGCAATGATCGAAATAAGATCCGTACCAATCGAGAAGTTGTCGGTAACAAACTTGGTATCCATGTTGTAAACCGAGTCTTGACGCAACGCCGGTGCACCTTCATGTAAATCGCCAACCTTCATATTCTTCGCGAAAAAGAATCCAACTGTCACCACCACTAATGCGGCAAGCACTGTTTTTGTAGCTGTTCTGCGTTCGGCAAACCCCGAGAAAAACCGCCAAAGAACCGCTTGCTTTTTGTTCGACTCCTCAACTTTTGCAGCAAAGTTATCCGGAAATTTCGCGTAGGATAACAATACTGGCAATAGAATTAGGTTGGTCAAAATGATTACCGCCACACCCAAACTTGCGGTGATAGCGAGCTCTTTGATGATATCAATTTTAATAAACAACAACGTCAGGAAACCGATGGTATCACTCAGCAGTGCTATCATCCCTGGAACAAATAATCGACAGCATGCGCCGAACGCTGCCTCGCGAGAATTTGCGCCAGAGGCGACATTCTTGCCAACGGCGTTGATCATTTGCACACCGTGACTAACACCAATGGCAAAAACTAAGAAAGGAACCAGAATCGACATAGGGTCAATACCGAAACCAAAAATAGTCAGTAATCCCAGTTGCCAAATCACCGCAGTGATCGAACAAATCAACGGTAAAATGGTTAAGCTTACCGAGTGAGAGTAAAGGTATACGAGAATCGCGGTAATGACCAAGGCTAAGCCAAAGAAAGCAACCACTTGTTTAGCGCCATTACTCACATCACCAATCATCTTCGCGAAACCGATAATATGCACATCGATTTGCGGATATTTTGCTTCAATTTCTTCGCGAATTTCTTCTAAGCGATCGGCCACTCCGACCAAATCGGTCTTTTGTTTTGTCGTTGGGTCAATCGACAATAACTGAGAACTGACCATCGATGAAGCAAAGTTATTAGCCACCATTCGGCCAACTAAACCTGCTTTCAAAATATTACTTCTGACCAACTGTAGCTCTTTTTCAGAACCATCATAGGACTCTGGAATAACCGGTCCACCGACCATCCCATCTTCAACCGCTTCAACAAAACGCGTATTTGGCGTAAATAACGAGCTCATCAAAGGTTCTGAGACACTATTGATAGTAGAAACAAGTGCGGTCGCCTCGGCTAAGGCATCGAAATATTCTTTATTGAAAATATCGCCTGATTTATCTTCAAGCACAACCAGTATCCGGTTCGCTCCGCCAAAATGCTCTTGGTGCTTGATATAGGTTTTCATATATTCATGTTCGAGCGGTATATTCTTCTCGAAACTGGCATCAACTTTGATTTGCGATGCAAACCCCAACATAACTAATGTAAGAATACCGAATACCCAGAGTACTAATTTACTCCGACAAAATATGAACTTGTCTATATTCGCTTCTAATCTGGTTTGACTCATACTTTTTATTTCCAGCAAAAACTTGCGTTTTATTTAAGCTATTTTAATTGTGTCTTAATGGCGCCTTGAATCCCGACCAACATAATTTGACCGTCCAGTAAGCTCAAGGCATGGGCAAGATGGATTCTATCCGAGCGTTGGATCAGCTGAACAGTTTTACCATAATCATCGCTTATTAATTGGGTTCCATCAGAGCCCACGATTAACAAACGTTTATCATCTAAAATGACTGACTCCTGTAGGCCAGAAATGGTACCCGTTTCAACCTCACTCCAAGTTTCTCCTTGATCAGATGAGCGAAACAAGTGTCCTCTCAACCCCATGAGCAATAACGCATTATCGGGTGTGACCATCGCATTGAAAAAAGAACCATCGTAGGGACTTTCCGCCATCTGCCAAGTGTCGCCGTTATCCTCAGAGAAAGCTAAAAATCCTAGCTCACCAGCAATATATAAACGTCCCGCGGCTCCATCTTGAACGATAGAATAAAAGTGGGGAAATCCGATTTCTTCATTTTCAAGGCTTTCTTGATAAACATCTTCCCAGCTGTCACCACCATCGTTGGTCTTCAAATACAACCCGTAAGCGCCGACCGCAATACCATTATTTTTATCAGAAAACCAAATATCAAACAGTGCGGGTTGATCGAGGTTATCACTCTCATACTGAATGCGCCATTCTTCCCCCGCATTTTCAGTTTTAAGAATGGTTTGATCATGCCCAATCGCCCAACCAGTCTTATCGTCAACAAAAAATAACTTAGTTAACAGAGTCTCAGTCGGTACTAATATCTGACGCCAAGTTTCTCCCTGATCGTCCGATATTAAAATATGTCCTCGCTCCCCCACCGCTACTAGTCGGTTATTGATAATTCGTTTGATGTCCATTAACAACCGCTCTGACGCCCTCGGGGCTTGGGTGTTAAGGTTGCTTGATTCTTGAGGGCTCGCTTGCTGGCTTTGTGCCGATGGTTCTTGTGCTGCACTTATGCCGGCATAAGCCGCTAGAACCAGAGGTACAGAAAGCTTGATAACCTTTTTTAAAGCCATTCGATATTCCGAAAATTCAATTTAATAAGGTGGATAAACACGCAGAATACAACAATGTTACGCCAGATTATAGATCTGAGTACCCTGGATTAACGATTAGACTGCAATGAATATAATATAGATAGTAAATTTCGCTTACGCTAATAAAAAGGCCAGTGAAAACCGGCCTTTTTACTACGACTTTATCTTATTTTTCAAAGAAATAGACTGCTTTTACCGTCTACCCGCTCTTCTAAGCGCTGCAGGTGTAAAATCTTTCTTTGTAAAAGTAATCGAGAAATCTACAGGGCTATCTTCGTTGTCCAAACCAAGCGCTAGGTAACGACCTGATTTCAAGTCATGAATAACTTCCATAGTAGACCACATCACTGGTAACTCGTAGTAGTTTACCGCATGTAGCATGCCTACACGCCATAATTGGTCTTGGTTGTCATACATTTCTGTCGCGGAGATTTGCCAGCTGTCTTCATCGATGTAGAAAACACGTTTTTTGTATTGATGACGAGTATCAGCTTTTAAGTTAGCTTCAACAACCCAAACACGATGCAATTCATAACGCACTAAATCAGGGTTGATGTGAGAAGGTTGAATAATGTCATCATATTTTACATCACCAGCATGTAAACGATAGTCGTTGTAAGGAATGTACATTTCTTTCTTACCGACTAAAGTCCAGTTATAGCGATTAGGTGCACCATTGTACATATCGAAGTCATCAGTGGTTCTCAGTCCATCTGAAGCGGTTCCTGGCGCATCGTAAGCAACATTAGGCGCACGACGAACACGACGTTGACCTGTGTTGTAAGTCCAAGCTTGACGAGGCTTTTTAACCTGATCTTGCGTTTCGTGAACAAGCAAAGCGGTTCCGGCGAGACGCGCTGGAGACGTTACCCACTGCTTGAAGTAGAAAAGCATGTTTTGTGCTTCTAAGTCTTCAGGCTTAGTACCTTTTTTGGTGTACAACAAATCAAGTTCATCACGGAACTTAACGAGTGTATAAGAACCGTCACGAAGTGGCGTTGCTTGACCAACAAATCGCGCAGCACTCTCACCACGATAGCGTACAATGTGGTTCCACATTACTTCTAATGCATTTTGCGGAATTGGGAATGGAAATCCAACAGCCGCATTTTTCAATCCGTTACCACCTTCAGCTAACTCAGAGCGCGTCGCGTTTTCTTTAGTCGCATCATAAACGTACTGAGGATACGAAGCTGAACGTCGCGTTTGATAAACGTTCATTTTGAAGGTATCAGGATAAGCTTTAAATAAAGCCATCTGACCTGCCGTCAATTTGTCTTTATATTGCTCTGCATTTGCAGCAGTAATGGTGAATTGAACTTGGTCACTTGCAAACGGGTTAACGTGGAATTTACCTGGCTCATAGCCCGCTGGCGCAGACGTTATTCCGCCAGTCCACTCAGGGATGGTTCCATCAGCATTACCGGCTTTTTCTGCACCGATTGGGGTAAGCGAAGTGCCTAATTTATTCGCTTCTTCTGGAGATACTTTTGCAATTGCTCCTGTAGATGCGAGACCAAAACTGACCGCACCAGCAATTAAAGTCATTGTTAGTTTGTTTTTAATACTCATTGTTTGTTCGCCCTACTTTAGAATGAGAAGCTGACATTTGCAGCTATAAAATCTTTATCGCCCAATGCGTTAGCTTTACCTGCACCTGAGAAAGCAGAATAACCAATGTCAGCTTTCCAGCGCGATTGTAAGTCCATACTAACACCTAATGTCACCGCTTTTCGTCCCTCAACGAAGTTACCAATTGGCGCAGGAGTTGTGCCGTCTACGTCATGAGAGAAAACGATACGAGGAGACATGTTCCAACCGGCAAAAACATCTGAGTAATCAAATCTTGCAACAAGACGATATCCCCAAGAGAAATCGCTTGCAAAATCGTTTGGTGTTACCCCTTCACATGCAACTGGCGCACCGCCGACCGAACAAGGAGAACCAGGAACGATAAACCCAGAACCTTCAACAACAGTGCCGTCTGGTAGCGTTGTTTGACGATCAGGATTACCACTTCGTGAAGTACCAGGTGCTTCAAATCGCAATTCGTCTTCAGAAGGTAAATCTGTAATCCAGTTAGCACCAACTTCAGCTAAAATAACCAGCTGGTCGGCGCCCCAGGTTGGGCCAGCAAAAGCAGTCATAGTCAGCTGAGCCTGAGTTGTGTCGAATAAACGGTAACCAGAGATTTCATCCCCTAAACCAGCACCCGCTGGAATTTGTGAAGTTCCGCTTGGAATACTGCCAACAGGTTCCAATGCAGCGAATAACAATTCAACATCATCGATCTGTAAAGGCTCATCGATACGGTAAGTGACTTCGCCCGCCAATGAGAAACCGAGATCTGAAGAAGTATTAAAACTCAATGCGTACATTTCGATATCTTCTAAGTATTCGAAATAGCCTTGAACTTCAACACCATTGTGAGCAAGCGTACTAATAACAGGACGCTTATTGTGGTAGTTAACATAGTAAAAACCAAACTCAGTATAGTTCCAGTCCTCAGCTAACCAACCAAGCTTAATACCAAACTGGCCATCATCTTTTGCATCTCTGTCAGCGAGACGTCGTGCAACTGTACCAGGCGTACCTTCACCAAATTGACCAAAACCTAAATGAATATCAGTTCCTGTTTCACCCGCAAAATCAGTACTCGCGAAATAAGTGCCAGGCTCGTCGGTTCTGAAATGCTCCCACTCGGTTTGCGCGAAAGCTTCTAAACTAATCGTGTCGGTTAAATCGACTGAAGCCCACACAGTGTTCACTGGGATAAGCGCTTCCTTAATTTCGGAGCCAGGGATTCTCAATTTGGTCACGTCAACCGCATTGATTTCAGATAAACCGTGCTGGATTAAAGTACTTTCACCCCAGCTAATGACTTGTGAACCGAGACGAGCTTGCAGTGAAGAATCGCCGACAGGGACATCAAAATAGACATATGCATCGAGTAATTCATTTTGTTGACCTTGCTCATCAAGCGCAGCTTCTGTGATCGGCTTGACTCGTTGGCTTGGTCTGTCATGCAATTCAAAATCATAAAAACCAGTGCTTCGGATAAAGAAACCGAAACCGCTGGTATGCTCTAAGCCAAGCTCAGTGGTATATTTAATCGCGCGAGAAACCATTTCGCCTTGATCAAAGTTGAGGTTTCCGGCATCACCGTTGTTTGACCATCCACCGGTCAAAACCGTGTTTGAGCCAGGGATTGCTGCCAATCCGCCTGGTCCTAACCCAGCTAGATTGGAATGACCAATACGACTTTCATCGCGGTCTTCTACACGCCAAGTGGCGCCGAATGATATTGTAGTGTCCCAACTACCACTCCAGTTGTCTGTATTGATGTCGACAGCTTGTGCAGGTTGCGCAGCAGATAATGCCACGGCCACCGCTAGTGCCACACCGGCGAGCTTTGGTTTATACATTATGTCTAGCCCTTTTCTTATCATT
Organism: Aliikangiella marina; assembly: GCF_007004765.1. GTDB lineage: Bacteria > Pseudomonadota > Gammaproteobacteria > Enterobacterales > Kangiellaceae > Aliikangiella > Aliikangiella marina. The sequence goes on along the minus strand of NZ_VIKR01000001.1, from coordinate 247,919 downwards.
TTATTACCTTCCCGTCGAAGAGCGGATTATGTGAATTGTTATCGTTTCAGCTAGTATACAGCGTTTTTTCAACAAGTAGACCTTCGGCTAAAAATTCGCTGTTTCGGGTAATCGGTACTAGCCTAGTAAAAACCTATTATGAAAAATCATCCGACCAGTTTAAAGATCTTTTTTGAAGTTTTTTAATTCTTTATAAATCAGTAAGTTATGTATCAGCGCATTTGTCGCAGCGCAACAATTCAGCCGAGTTTATCGAGTTTTAACGCCTTTCCACTGGCCAGATAATGTAAAACAAATCTTCCATGAATTCCTTCATGGGTCACGTGTTGCGTCAAGAGGTTCGCGGGAAACTGAACTTTTCTGCCATCCAAGCTATTTGTTATGACCCATTTGATCTCGCCCCGATAGTATTGTTGGTATTCAATCGGGGATATACTCAAATCAAAAACAATCTGACATTGGTTATTTTTGTCGGCTGATATATCGCTCATATCTGAGTTCCGCTTGATATAAAGCTTCTTCCAATCCAGGCAGCTCCAACTTTATCTCCGCAGCTTCACTATTGAGATCCTTAACCTCATCAAGCAATAGTTTTCGGCGCTCTGGTGGAGTTGTATCCGCAATTATCAGCGCTTCATTACTATCGATTAGCGCTTCGATATCTGCTAAGCGGTTAAGCAAACTGTCAAAACTGTTTTTCAGTTCCCTTGCTTCAGATTTCAATTGGAAAGCTGTTCTACCGCGTTCATACCCTGCCGCAAATTGGCTATATTGGGCCTTTGGACATACCTTATTATAGCTACTGCCCCGCTCTCCTAGATTGTAACCAGTTTGATAACTGCAATACTGCCGAACACCATTTTTATGTCCCGCAAGATAAGCATTTAAGTCAGGCTTAACACCGTAATCTGCACACGCACTGCGATGATTACCAATATAGGAAGTTGGACGACCGTTTGCGCCGTCTTCAAGGCCGATTATCTGCCAGTCTGCGGTTAAGCATTCTGATTTGCTGAGAGTTGCACAACCACTCAACGTAACCAATAGCAGTGCGAGCGAGACAGTTATGCAAAAGTAATAAAAAGATTTCATTTTAGTGCCGAAGTTTAGGTTCTATGTTATTGATTATTCTGCGAATTAACTGAATGTGCAATGAATAAATAGAAAAAATGTAAAATATGAGAATTGATAAAGCTAAAAAGCAAAAAACCGGGACAAGCCCGGTTCTTAGATATGGCGCGCATGGAAGGAGTCGAACCTCCGACCGCCTGGTTCGTAGCCAGGTACTCTATCCAGCTGAGCTACATGCGCGTTATGTGTTCTCAACGCCCTGCGTTGAGGGAGCGGTATTATCGTTGCGGACATGAGTCTTGTCAACGACCAAAGTGAAATTATTTCACTTTTTTTACCTGACTCTTACTTAGCTTCAATTAATGGCGGAGAGAGAGGGATTATTCGGCTACCGCCTTACCCTTCGGGCCGCCGTCGCGTTGCTCCGGCGTTCAAAACTGACTAGCAGTTTTGTCGAACCCTCTTTATTGGGTTCTTATCCCTCTCGACACAGACTCATTCAACATGAAAGAAGGTCAAGATCGTCATTAATAAAAGTCCAGCAGTTAATGGCGGAGAGAGAGGGATTCGAACCCTCGATGGGCGATAAAACCCATACTCCCTTAGCAGGGGAGCGCCTTCAGCCGCTCGGCCACCTCTCCAAATATTCACTAATTACTAGCTGTTTTTTGCGGGGGAGAATACTACCTGATTAACCATAAATTGCAATCAATTTCTTGCAAAAAATTTGATTCTCTTTTGAAGGTTGGGAAAAGGCTAAATCTAGCCCTCTGAACCCATTTCTTTCTCGCGTTGAATACGCATGTAGATCTCTTCACGGTGAACAGAAACTTCTTTGGGTGCATTTACGCCGATACGAACCTGGTTACCTTTAACGCCCAGTACCGTTACCGTAACTTCATCACCAATCATTAATGTTTCGCCCACACGACGAGTTAAAATTAACATTGCCAATCTCCTCAATTTTTGGCTTGTAGCAATATACGCGTCCGGAAAACTAACAGCTCCCTATAAAACGGTGCGCAATTATAACAATAGACTATTTCATAGTCACTTTAATAATTATTTTTATCTAGTAATCAAAAGCATAGCGTTGCGTAGCAATAAAACCTCAGCTTTCACTTTAAGAGTAGTTTGAGGCGATTTATTGATTTTCAACCCATTCGGACACCCAAGTCAACGCACTGTCAACTGCGGCAACGTTGTTTCCGCCCCCTTGCGCCATATCTGGACGACCGCCACCGCGACCATCGAGTTGACTTGCAAGTTCCTTCATTAAATTACCCGCATGAAACTGTCCGGTCAGATCTTTGGTCACACCGGTAATCAAATTGACTTTGTCGCCAGCCACATTCGCTAATACCAATATGCCACTTCCCATCTTGTCTTTGAGTTGATCGCTCATCGTTCTGAGCTGTTTCGCATCAATTCCCTCCAGCTTAACCGCAAGCAAGTTAACGCCTTTGACTTGCCGCATCTGACTCATCAAGTCGCCGCCCTGCGAGGAGGACAGTTTATCTTTGAGCTTATCAATCTCTCTGTCTTGCTGCTTAGACTTTAAAATCAATTGCTCAACTTTCTCCCCAAGCGACATCCGATCCGTTTTCAGCGACGAGGCAAGTTGATTAATTAACCAACCTTGTTTCTGAGTATATTCGATCGCACTATCGCCGGTTATGGCTTCGATTCGACGCACGCCAGAAGCGATACCTTGCTCACTGACAATCTTGAATGCACCAATATCACCTGTTCGGTTTACGTGTGTGCCACCACACAACTCAACCGAAAACTCAGACATTTTTAATACACGCACAGTTTCACCGTACTTTTCACCAAATAGCATCATCGCGCCCGCTTTTTTCGCCTCTTCAATCGAGGTTTCGATAGTTTCTACGGGGTGATTTGCACGAATTTGCTGATTCACTAACTGCTCGATTTTAAAGATTTCCTCTTCGGTCACCGCAACCGGGTGAGAAAAGTCAAAGCGCAGCCTTTCACTGTCAACTAAAGAACCTTTTTGTTCGACATGTTCGCCGAGAATCTGTCGTAGCGCAGCGTGCATTAAATGGGTTGCAGAATGATTTAATGCGGTTTCATTTCGCTCACTCTGATTGATTAACGCTCGTAGGCTGTCGCCTTTTTTAATGGTGCCTTGCGCAACCAGGCCTCTGTGAGCAAATGCATCATTGAGCTTAACGGTATCTTTAACTTCAAACTCAACACCGTCAGCGAGCAGACGACCTTTGTCGCCAACTTGACCGCCGGACTCTGCATAAAACGGGGTTTTATCTAAAATAATCGATGCTTCAGCACCAGCGGTTACCGCATCAACGATGCCGCCATCAACAATGATTTCTTTAACAATCCCTTGAGCTTCCGCTTGCCCATACCCTAAAAACTCAGTATCGATGTCAAGTTCAACTGAATCGTTATAATCCGTGCCAAATTGGTTCGCCTGCTTGGATTTTTCCTTTTGCACTTGCATATGTTGATTAAACCCATCTTCATCGATGGTTAAATTTCTTTCTCTGGCAATATCCGCAGTTAAGTCGAGCGGAAAACCATAAGTATCGTAAAGTTTAAAGAGCGTTTCGCCACCAATTTCAGTGCCAGATAGCTGAGCAATATCTTGCTCCAATATTTTCATTCCTTGTTCCAAAGTGCGCGCAAATTGTTGCTCTTCTTTTTGCAATGCGTCTTCAATGTAAGTTTGTCGTTTCTTTAAATCGGGATAGGCTTCACCCATTTCCCTGACGAGTCCCTCAACTAATTTGTAAAAGAAATCTGTTGTTGCCCCGAGCTTATTTCCATGACGGATGGCACGTCGAATAATTCTACGTAGTACGTAACTTCTTCCCTCGTTCCCTGGTAACACCCCATCAAGAATCAGAAAACTACAAGACCGAATATGATCAGCGATCACTCGCAACGACTGATTGGAATGGTCTTTAACGCCTAAAACATTAGCAATAAACCGGATTAAGTTAGCAAATAAGTCAATTTCATAATTGCTATGAACATGCTGCATCACTGCCGCAATCCGCTCTAACCCCATCCCTGTGTCCACCGAAGGCTTAGGTAATGGTGTCATTTCACCCTCTTTGCTTCGGTTGAACTGCATAAATACCAAATTCCAAATTTCAATGTAACGGTCACCGTCCTCATCTGGGCTTCCGGGAGGTCCGCCCGCGACACTTTCGCCATGGTCATAAAATATTTCACTGCAGGGACCACAAGGGCCGGTATCGCCCATCGACCAAAAATTGTCTTTATCGCCGAGTCGGGAGAAACGTGTCTGGTCAATCCCCATCTCATTAAACCAGATTTCCTCAGATTCTTTATCGTCTTTGTGGACCGTTACCCAAAGCTTATCTTCTGGTAAGCCGAGTTCTTTGGTTAAGAAATCCCAGGCAAACCGGATGGCTTCTCTTTTAAAATAATCACCAAAACTGAAATTACCCAACATTTCGAAGAAAGTATGATGACGAGCTGTATAGCCAACATTTTCAAGATCGTTGTGCTTACCACCGGCACGCACGCAACGCTGTGAACTAGCCGCACGCACATAACTTCTTTTTTCAGTTCCGAGAAAACACTCCTTAAACTGGACCATACCCGCATTGGTAAACAGCAATGTCGGATCATTTCCCGGCACCAGTGGACTTGAGTCAACTCGCTGATGGCCATTTTTCTCAAAAAACGCTAAAAAGGCTTCGCGAATTTCACTACTCGACATGCTCACCTGTGGTATCTCCCATTTGTTTATATCTTTTAAATTTTGCTTTGACTATCGATTGCTGTTCGAATTTGATCATTAGAAAAGCCTCGATATTGTAAAAAACGCTCAACTTTAAGTCGCGCTTTCGATTCTCTTATGTCTTTTATGGTGGCGATTTTCTTTATCGCAACCGAGTTACATACTTCTTGCCAGTCGATTTCCAGCTGCTCAAATCCGTTACGGCTTAACTGCTCATCAATACCTTTCTGCGCCAATTCGAATTTGATTCGTCGGTAGCCTTGCCCTTTAGCCACCCGGCCTCTAATAAATGACTCACAAAACCGCTGGTCACTCTGCCAACCATTATCAACGAGAAACTCAAGCGTTTGTAACGCTATTTTGTTATCAAATCCCTTGTCTGTCAGCTTCTTTAAAATCATCTTTTGAGCGTATTCTCTCACGCCGAGTAATCGGCAGGCGTAAGCAATCGCTTTATTTAAAGATTTTTCAAATTCTAGCGACTCTAAGACAGGGGTATCACTCGACAGCTCATTCATGGCGCTATTCTAATCGATGGTCTCCCAATCATCTAGTACCAAATATTTAAGTTAGGAATATAATTTGAAGAATTTATTTCAGGTCTTAAACCCAAAAGCCGAACAGTGTTCGGCTTTGAGAATTTTGTGATTGGTTTAGCTTAAATTGAACGCTAGTTGGCTTGCGGCGGAAACGTCATCAACATGTGCTCTGCATTGGACATTGCAATCGTTGCACGTTCCTCTGGCGTACGATTTCTGTATATACCTAGCGGTTTGGCAACGGTTCCACGCCAAATGACCTGCTTTTGCTTGGGATCAACAATATCCAAAATTAGGGTCCCAATTTTTTGTTCACGCACGATCGTTGTTGAATTGCGAGGATAGGGGTCAAAAAATGGGTTGTAAAAAGGGTGGTACCCCCAGGTACTAACAAAGCGGTCAACATCGACCTTTTTATCAGTGACGGTGTGTGTCTTAAGCAAAAAATCCGCCTTCTGGGTATCACTGACTTTCTGGAACCCTTTACGATTAAGCATGGTTTCTATCGCATTTTCCTGCCTTTTGTTGTCCAAAGTCGCCACTTTATTAGGACTTTTGTCTTTGATCCATGCATAAGTCTTTAGCTGACTGAAATCATAACTCGTATCATAGTCACTGGTCGTTGGCGGTTTTACGACACACCCAGACACCATTAGTAAGGTCATTCCTAGCAAAAAGCCTTTTAAACTTAGTTTATTCATCGTTTTCCCAATTAATCAATATTTTGTAGAGACAACACGGCTAATGTACGCGACTCAGATAAGGCTATCAACAATCACCTTAATCTAGCCTGAACATTATTTTTAAAACAATAACGGGTAGCAAACTGAAACGTTTACCCTCATTCCACTCATACTTATGACCGACCAAGTCACTATTTTGTTCATCGACTAGTCCAATTTTACAGCAGAATACCTAGATATAACCTATATTTATACCGTGCTTTCATGGAGTTAATGAAACGAGGTACTCCGATGGATTCCAATTATCAGTGTCCTAATAATAAATCATTTCCAGCACTTTTCGTCGCGCTTGTTGTTCTAGTGGCTTTTTCTACAGTGCCTGACTTAACGTTGCTAGTTTTTATGCTGCCTGACTATAAGGGGCCTGTATTTATGGCACTGAGTGTTGTAATGATTGTTCTCTCAATGATGAGGTCATCAGCCCCTCAAACATCATTGGGTGAATACACACTAGTCAAGCGAGCTACACCCCACTTTATTAATCGCGGCTTAGGCCATTAGCTGTTGATGTGCAAGCAAATCACCATGACAAGCTTTTTAACCAGTCACCAATCATACCAATACCCACTGACACTTGACCAAAAGCAGTATTCCGATGTTAGTACTTAAATCACTTGCCGTATGGATATTATTGTTGATCGGCGCCATGCTGAATGGATTTGCTCGGGAGCAGTTTTTGGAGCCTTTGCTCGGTGAGTCAATCGCACTCCCAGTGAGCGGCTTAATCTTGTGCACTTGGATAATCTTGATTTGTTATTCAACGATAACATTCTACGGAAAAATCCCGGAAAACGCCTATAAAGCGATTGGCGCTTTGTGGCTGGGCGTGACCTTAGCTTTTGAGTTTACTTTCGCTAACCTTACTCAAGATCGAAGCTGGAGCGACATTATTCCAATGCTCAATCCCCTAACCGGTAACTTAATGCTTTTTGTATTACTGATCACAGCCATATCCCCTTGGGGCTGCGCAAAATTTAAAAAATTATTTTAACGCTTAAATCTGACTGGACAATAACGGTTGTACTTCACCTCGCTTTTAGGCACTACACAACTATCTTGAATGAGCTCAGACAAAGCTGAACAATAGTCTTGCAACCAAATGCTTTCAACCACGTCATCAGCTTTATCAAGTTTCCTTTCCAGGCGTTTTACATCCCGCATTTTAACTTGGCACTGAACCGGAAGCGGTGTCGGTTTAGTCGCAATTGGCGCGGTCGACTGGCCCGTTTGACTAGCATGAGGTACTTGATAATTGAAGTTTGGTGTATTGACCGATGTTTGAGGAGTCAACGCTATATTTTTAGGATCTTGGTAGGTAATCACTTTAAACTCTTTGTCTTCAGGCGGCTGGTCAGTAACTTGCGTTCTACCATTATCATCCTTCCAGCGGTAAAGCTTTAACACCTTTCTCTCTGGACTCGCAGCATTTTCATTTGAATTAATTTCCGGTACTTGTAATTCAGTCTTTGAGCGAGATTCTGCAGCCTGTCGTTCTTCCGGGGTGACTTTTTGACCGCCTAACTCCCCAAAGATACTTTCTAACTGACGACCAAGTTCAGAATCAGTTTGAACTAAATACTGATAACAAACAAAGCCGACTGCGACTAGCAGCCCAAGCGAAAATATCAGTCGAAAAAGTAATCTCATACTCATCCTCAAAAAACAAAGCCGAATTTATGCTAGCTTCTTAAAACCGGTTCAAAGTGAGCCAACATTGGAAAATAAAGTCCGGCAATGATGCTGCGGTCCTCGAGCTTTTGAAACATTTTAAAGTAATCTGTTAGCTGGTCCAAATAAACCGCCTTTTCTCTTGTAACAAACTGCTCAAGCGTTTCTTCTTTAGAGGGTATAGACGATTTGTAATCAACGATCCAACGAACATCATCTTTAACAAAAGTCCGGTCAATAATTCGAGTCAAATAGCTACCACTATTTAACTTTTTATGGAGAGCTACTTCTGAATAAGCATTATTTGAACTACTCAGGATTTGTTTGCCAAGCTCGTCTTGCAGCATGTTCTCAATTCCAAAAACAACCTTCTCTACACTGTCATTTAGCTCGGCGGAACTCGAAAAATAATATTCATTCTTAAGCTGCGATGAAATGATTCTTCGCCATCTATTATCAACTTGAAACTCGTCATCAAAATGTGCGCTCAACCATTGTAACTGTTTGTGTAACACTCTCCCGGTTGCGGCAGCCAATTGCGACACAGGCTGATGGCCTTCGACCTTAATACCTGGAGTCGCAACCCCGGTCTCTTGGTTAGAGAAAGCGTTAGTCTCCTGAACATCAATCGGTTGCGTAAGGATACGCTGGTGATTAACTTGCTTTATCATTCGCGATTCAAATAACGGGGTTTCTTGCCGGTCGACTGGTTCAGCAATCAGCGGTATTTCTGTATAGTTCCCTTTAATCCCTTGCCAAAGCATACCTAAAAAGCTCGAGGCTTGTGGTCGTTTCATCTCCCCTGTCTTGCTATCGCTAACAAGGTTACCCAGTAAATATAAATTCGACTTCGCTCTTGTCGCTGCAACATACAAAACTCGTTGATCTTCATAGCGAGACTTTTCCGAGTCTAGATAAGCGATATATTGGTAAACACCATCATTTTCTTGGCCGGTTTCTTTTGAAACAGCTAATAGATTATGTGGTTCTCCATTATTGCCGATAACCTCTGTCCACTTGAGGAGAACATGGTCACTGCTTCTACCAGTCGCATCAAGTCTAGGCAGTATCACGGTATCAAACTCTAAACCTTTAGATTTATGAATAGTCATTACTTGAACCTGACTATCTGCTCTCGGGTTAGGTGCTGCAAAGAGCTGATTAATTGATTCTTCCACCAACAATCTATCATTCAGTTCGCCGCCTGCTTGAAGCTCCGCCAGCTTGTCCAGACAAACGAGTAAATCATCATAATCGGAGTCAAAATCCATTTGATAAAGGCCGCCCACTGCTTTAAAACATCCATACAACCATTTACGAAATGGTTTAAAACCTTTTTGGTTAATTGTTTCTGCGAGCAGTGGAAGAATCTTAGCGCATCGTGCTTGCGATGCTTGGCTTAAAAACGCCTGCTCAGCTTCAATTCTTTCAATGATGGGTAATGCTTTGTCGCCATTGACAAATACTTTTCGAATATCATCAAGTTTTAAACCGAACCAAGGCGAGCGCATGCACGCCGCCCAACTTACCTCGTCATAATGATCTAGTAGCGCAAACGCAAGACTCATTAAATCGCGCACGATCATCTTCTGAGACAGTAGATCGATTTCTAGCGCTTGAAACGCGATATTGTGTTGGTTAAGAAGTTGAATGATCTCACTTAAATTATTTCTACTTCTACCGAGTATCGCTAAGGTCTTTTTAGACTCTCGAGATTGATTTTCTTTAAGGTGGTTGTTAACTAATTCAATTACCTTGTGGTCTTGAGTGAAGTGATCCTGCGCATCAACAGTTAACAATGCGTTGACTTGACTATCGGTTGCTCTGTGATTGAAGGCTACTGATTGCGCATAACTCACTGCCGACACTGTTAAGTCTTCTTGTGTTGGCATAATTTCTTGAAATTGCTGATTAACCCAATCAACGATTACTGCGTTGGAACGAAAGTTCACTTTAACTTGCCTGAATGCTAAGCGAATGGACCCAATACCTTGCTCGCGAATTTTCATAAACAAACTGACATTGGCATCTCTAAATCGATAGATCGACTGCATCGGATCGCCTACGAGAAACAAGCTTCGGTTAATCAATCCTCGCTCATCCTGTTCCCAGCCGGCGGTTAATAAATTAATTAATTCGATCTGTGGCGTTGAAGTATCCTGAAATTCATCAATTAAAATATGTTCTATACGATAATCAAGCGCTAGCGCTAAATCACTTGGCATATCCCCATGACCAAGTGCCTGCAATGAAGTAATCGCTAATTCAGAAAAATCGATAACATTATAACGACTGAATACAAGCTTCAAATGAGCGACTGAAATAGGTAAAAGTTTGACAAGTGACGCTAGTACTTGCTGATTCCTTTCTTGTTCGTCCGTTGCAGGGAGCTTTTTTATTTGAAATAACAGATTAATGAGCCTTTTATCTTGCGAAAGTTGCGCCGCGATTTCCTCTACTTGCTTCTTATTCTTTTGATAGCGCGCATTTTCATTTTCTGTATTGCTTTTATTGACTGCCGGAAATCCATGACTCACATTAAATTTGCTTAGCAGTTCAGGCTTATTTCCAGCCTTTAAAAACAGCTCACTGATAGCTTTCCAAATATTGATATCCGCAGCAGTAGGCGTTTTAAGAGGTCCAATATTTTCAACCTCAATTAGGAAAGGCTTGCCACTTTTATTGTTGAGACGCAGCACTTCTCCCGCTTGATTCATTAGTTCGGGGAGCTCGCTAATGATATCAGTGGGAAACAACTCAAATAGCGCTTCTAATCTTTCTTGGGTAACAATTGATAATGAATTTAATAGTTCTTGCGTAAGGCTCTCACTGTGGCCACTTGTGACACTCGCCATCCATTGCAAGCGTTTCGCTAATAATTGCGCCAGTAGTTCAGTTAGTTGCGACAAATTATTATCTTTGTGCCGTAATAAACGAATGATATCTTCGGCAATTTGATCATCGCTTTCGATAGCTTGCAGGGTATTTTCCGCAGCCTCTAAATAATAAGCATGCGCATTTTCTGCGATCTTCGGTAATGCGCCCGTTTGTGATAAAAGTGGCAAAGCACTCGAGAGGCTTGCAGACAAACTATCGATAGTTGTAATGTTAAGCCGAGACGCATTTTCCAATAGATTCCAGCTTAATTGTTTGTCCCTTTGTAATACTTTTTGTGCCAACTTCCAGCGGTATTTTTCGTGAGCGGCTTCTGGCTCAGGCTGAGCCCCCAAGAGTAAAGCAGCAACAACTCTGTTCTGCATTTCTGCTGCCGCTTTCCGAGTGAACGTAATTGCTAAGATATTTTCAGGTTTATCGACCACCGCAAGCAACGCTAAAATTCTTTGCGTTAACAGTTCAGTTTTTCCAGAACCTGCGGGTGCCTGAACGATAAACGAGCCGCGCGGATTAAGCAGTTCATAGCGAGTTTCTTGATCGATTACAGTCTGCTTCAAATTCAATCCTCCCTGCCCACTACTAACTCGGCTTCATCATCGGGTTGGAATTCATTAATCCGGCAAAAATCAGAAAAGTCGCAGTATCGGCATGATTGACTTCGCGATTTAGGAGAGACGGGCATTACGCCTTCTGCGATGGCGTTAGCAAGCCGTTGTAAATTATCTCTCCATTGTTCAGACAAACTGTCGCTGGTCAATTCTAGATTGGGATTTGCTTGAAAATATCGAGTCCTGTCTTTTTGACCATCTTCAGTAATCTCTAAAAACTGGTAATCAAAGCTCGACTGACTATTGCTTTCAGGTGTAAACCATACCCCTACCCGCTTCGTTTCGCCTGTTTTTATTTTTGCGTAAGAGAGACTATTAACATTCTCTTCTTCACAAGCTAAAACATACGCAGGCATTTGCGCCTCATCAGGTCGTTTGCCTAACCACTTCTTAACGTCTACATTACCCGTTTTATAATCAATAATGGCGATAGAGCCATCATTCAAATAATCAATTCGATCAACCCTAAAAGTAAAATCCAAAGGTCCGATTGTTAGTTGTTTTTCCACTTCGGTAGCGACCTTGAAATCCCCAAATTGGCTATCGATTTCAAGCCAATCATCAATTTGTCGTGCTAGTTTTTCAAACTCCAAATCAACAATGACAGGACTTGCACTTGCATACAATGGCTTTTCAAATTCAGATTTTGCTTCGATTAATACGTTTTCGATCAGTGTTTGCCGATGCTCCGTTGATAACGCTTGAAGCGCACTTGAAGTTTTCACTTCTCGCCAAAACAACTCCAACGCGCGATGCAGCCATGCACCTCTTATTTTCGCTTCAATACCTAGTTCAGTTTGTTGCGCTGGACGAATCCCAAATTGAAACTGACTCATTCCCTTGAAAGGACAAGCGGCATAAAAGCTTAAAAGATAGGCGCCACCTTTAATCGCTTTAGTGTCAATGGTAATTTTCTCGTCGCAAGTCCATTCGTAATCTGACTGCACTTGGTAAGTGGCTTTCTGTGACAGCCAATCTGCTATGTCTGTCTCAGGAAGGTGGGAAAATAAAGGGGATTCCCCCGTTAGACTGTCTTGTTCGGTTTTACTGTAAGTAACCCATAGGTTGGTTGCACTGTTAAGTAAAGATTGACTTAAGTCTCGAGTATATTCGTATTCTCGTTCTGCAGATGAACCCGGCGTGTGATTGGCTTGTTGAAAAGCGACCGGTAAGAAGGGATTAAGCTGAGATTTTGCGGGCCAGTTATGTCTGCCAAAGCCAACCATAATTAGCTCGTCAAACACTAATCCAGACGCCTCTAAAATACCTAGTATGTGAAGGTTAGTTCTATCACTCGGCATTTGAAATGCTGACTGTTTCAAAACTTGTTGAAAGTACTCAAATGCGGCGCTCTTTGATGGCTTGGGGTTAACGCTTGCTAATGAAACGCTCGACTTTAGCGCCTCGTAAAATTCACTCATTAAATTCTGATTGTTATCGACTGTCTCATTGTTCATCCATCTCCAGGCGTTTAATTCAGACAACCAAAGATCAACCCAGGCGCTCATCGGACGAGCTTGAGTCGGTTTGTTTTCAATGGAATCTAGACGAATTTTTAGTTGAATTAGTTTGTCGCACTCAGGATGAGAGTCAATCGCACTTCTAATCCTATCGAGCGAATAATGACGATACCCCAGCAAACTTTGATCATGTAAAAAGCTTCTGATTTGATTGCTGTAATCCCCCCAATGAATGAAAGGTGTGGTTTTCAGCAACCGTAGAGTTGTTAGGTCTAAACCTTTAGAACTCAATTGCAAAATACTCAGAGCAACATATATCGGCGGAAACTCGGCAATAGGTTGACCTGCAGAAACGTTATAAGCCGTTTTACCCAGCGGTTTCCATGGCAGGTGTTCGTCAGGTTGAAAGGTGTCACTAAAACATTGGTGAACAAGGTCGATATGGTTAGACAGTTGGTTAACCACAACCGCAATTGTTTTATCAGGGGCATCAACGACTCGCTTACTGGCCAATTCAGCTGCAAACTCTAACTCTTGCTTAAATTGCTCACACTCCACTCGCGTTGCTGATGCGGGCTTTTGACTGGGGAAAAAAGTTTGCCAGCGAACAGACTTTTGACTCACTAAATCGAGTAGCTTTTGTTCGGCAGGTGTCAACTGATTGAAACCAATTGTGAGCAGTTCAGAGGGTAACAACGATTGTAAATCATCGATTTGCTCGCACAGAAAATTACACAGCGCAAAATCGGGTAATAAATCATTGGCATCAAGAAAGCTTTCAAGTTCACCAATCCACTTTGCAAAGTATTGATTTTCAACGGTTTCTAGTTGCCCCAAGTCACTCAATTGACAATCCCATTGACGCATTACCCTAAAAGCCTCGAGAACTTTTTCAGCGACTCCTAATTCATTTGTTAGTAGCCAGTTTTCATCGCCGCTAATCTGATTTTTTAGCCAAGTTTTAATTTCTAGACTTTTAATGAGCTTGGGTACCGGATAGTGAAAAGAGAGTTGCTCCAGCAAATGGGATTGCCACCCCAGAAAGGTGTTAGCTTTGGGGGCATAAACCACCTGCCCTTCCTCAAGTGACTCTACAAATCCGGCATTAACAGCGCTGAGGGTTCTCGCATTGGGCGTCAGGATTAGCGTCTGTTCGCTTAGAAATGGTGCTAATTCCTGATAACTGACACTAATTGCCATGAATACGAAGGCTCCAACGAGGACGGTTTGAGTGCGAATTGCGGTTTATCGTTTTTAATTTGAGGGAGTATTGTGTTGCAGAGAAATACCACATGCAATAGCAGAAATAAAAAAATTAAAATCTGGCGTAACTTGAATAATATTTAATCGATTCAGATAACCTTTTTTACAAGCAATAAAAAAGGCAACTTCTCAGTTGCCTTTTCTAATCTTTTTCAATCTGTCCTAGAACAATCCGTTACCAAATCCTTATGGTTCCTCAATCTCCAACAATCCTTTATAAATCCTTTTCCGGTAATCCGCTTACCGATTCCTACTCCACAAATCCTTTTGCTTTCCTTCAAGTTCCATTTTAACTGTTAACGTTCGTCAGTGAACCAGTTCCTTTTTTGCCAAATCCTTTCGGCTGCTGTTCCTTCAGCGTTTCCTTGTCTTATTTCCTAAAGACAAGTGTTATTTTAAGGAATAGCGCTTATCGAACAAGCGACTTTTATGACTGATTTATTACTTTCGGACCTATACCCCAGAAGGTCTAATCACAATTAATTCTTTATAAACAATCAGTTAGAAAATTTTAAAGTTCTCTTCTGGAGATTTTCTGAGGGCTTTTTCGGTAATCTCTCACGGCTTTGTAAGAAATATCTCACAAAGCCTCGGGGTAATATCCCAAACTATTCTTTATTGCCGAAGCCAACCCGACAAATAACGTAATCTCTGTATCCCGTAATTACGCGTTTGCTCCCTTGTAAACTGTGATCCAGTTCACTATCACCGGTATCGGTAAGGAGCGGTCGTCCGCTGAGTGCATTCAATTTTGTTTTAGTTGCAACGATATCGAAATTTTCCCAACCCGCTCGTCGAATGACCTCTGGACTCAATTGATGGTTGCCTCTTCCAAGAATATGTCCTTGACCACCAATTACCGTGATCACAAACTTAACTTTTGCGCCAGAATCGATAAGTTCAAGCAAATCACTCTCAATGGCGTCTTGTTTAAAGAGTTTTTCCTGAAACACAATATCTGAACCGAGAAGCGTATTGTCGAGGCCCAATTGGGCCATGATAGCCGCACAAGTACTGCCAGAACCAATCACGTAATAAACATCATCTTCCATCGACTCGATAACTTCTGCGGCAATGTCATCTAGCACTAACTCTTCAACTTCTTTACCACCAGACTTTACCGCTTGAATGTATTCCAGTGCCCCAGGCACGTTGAGGTAACCGTAACGTTTAGCTTTTACGACGCCACCTCTGAATGCTTCTTCATCGATGTCCATGACATCACTGGAGACCAGGCTTAAAACTTTTCCGGTGATCATGTCGTGAAGCAACAAACCGGCAGCTTCAGGGGATACCGCATAGACCCCAGAATGGATTTTTACGCCTGCCGGGATCCCTAGCACCATCTGAGACTCATCAGCGGCTTGAAATACATTTCGTGCGGTACCATCACCGCCAGCAAACAATATCAAGTCAACACCATGGGCATTTAGCGCTTTAACCGCATTTTCTGTATCCTCAAAAGTCGAGGGCTCGTTGGCGTTTACCACGACTTCAAAGTTGAGCGCTAATTGTTCGCAAAGATTTTCTCCCATCTCGCCAGAAACCGTGAAGACCTTAAAATCATTTTTTAAATCAAGTATTTGCTCCAAACAGATCCCAGCCTTTGAGGGGGCTAACTTGGGTGCCCCCATGGCGAGTGCTTGGGCCCGGATCGCATCACCGTCGCTGCCTTTTAAGCCTACTCGTCCGCCGATTCCAGCAAAAGGATTAATAATCAGACCTAAATTAAACATGAGGTAACTCCACAGCGTTATCCTGATTAAACACGCTCAACATCCGATCAAATAGTAATTTTGCTCTCGGCGGTAAACTTTGTCCCTCGAGGTAATTGACTAGTTGTTGGTGTACGGCAGCTTTGAAAGTCATTGATGCGTCGATTCCTTGGCTAAGATTGTCCGCGGAATAGTGAAATTGATGGTTTGCCGCCAAAGATAACGCCCATTCTATTGCTTGAGGTTTAACCTCAACCGCTTCGAAGTCAACCTGTTGCTCGGCTGTTCTTCCCTCCGGCGCATACCAATAGCCAAAATCATCCAATTGGCGGCGCTTTTTGCCCGCGATACACCAGTGGGCAATTTCATGGAGCGCACTTGAGAAATAATCATTTCTCGAAAAAATCGTTGCTGGTCGACCGTCTTTAGCCGCTCGGTAAAAAGGCTCTTCGGCGCCAGGTTTCAGTTGGGTATTCTCAGACTCTAAAAATAGATTGTTGAATACTTCTACTAATTGAATCAATTTTTGGCTTTCGGGATTCATTACTTCAGATACAAAACTCTTTAAAACGGCTCATGATTAACTAACGTATAAACCACTGAGCGATTGCTATGCTCCGGCAGGCGCAATTTTAATGCCGAATCGTCAATCATTCACTATAATTATCAAAAACCTGACTGAATAAGGATGTTAGGGAATAAGTGAAAGAATGTCGACCGCGAGTTGGTTTTATCAAATCAATGCACGAGATTAAGACTTCAAACTCAACTGTCGAACCAGCAGCACCAGCAAGTTTTATTATATGAGTGACCAGATCTTAAAAGTAGAAACCGACCCAAAAGATGCCGACTGTATCCAGATCACCTTGCGGCACCTACCCGTTAAATATAAATTTTGGCAATCTCAACGGCCCATCATCGCGAAATACAAAGGGCATGGCAGTCACTGGTACCATGTTCCATCATTTAAACCAGCACCTTCGAGACTGATTCCCTTGTTAAAAGCAATCTCATATGGGCCGCAGTTTAAACATCTGAGATACAAAATCTGAGTCATTTTGCCTGGAGAGTCCCTCAAAAAGGCTCGGCCGGCATGACGACTAGACGACTTTAGTTTGCTTTGTTGATATTGTTTAGCCGATATTTTGTTTTACTGATATTGTGCTTTATTGATCGAGATTGCCTTTCTTTTTAGCCGCTTCATGGGCCCCAGAGGCTATAAACCTGAGTTGAATCATCGCTCGCTCTGATATCGCTTTTCGCGCCGATGGTTTGGCATCAAGTGATTCAGCCCCTGCATTAAACACAACCGCAACCATGGCTTCTGCTTGCGTGTAAGCCATTGATTTATCGCTATTATAGTCGTCGAGATAATCGGCTAATTCGGCGATAAAATACTGGATCTCTCTGCCAACAGCACTTCTCAATGCGAAAGCTGTACCAGAACGCTCATGGAACAGTAAGCGAAAGATATTAGGGTTTTGTTCAGTAAACTCCATAAACGTCTCAACGGAGGTGTTAATAACGCTCCCCCCTTCGGCAAAACGTTTTCTGGCTTTGCGCATAAGCTGGCGTAACGCGAGTCCACACTCATCGACCAAAGTGAGCCCGAGTTCTTCCATATCCTTGAAATGTCGGTAAAAAGACGCTGGCGCGATGTCTGCTTCACGCGCCACCTCACGCAAGCTAATGCTGGCAAAACTTTTATCCGCGCTTAACTGATTCAAAGCGGCTTGAATGATCGCTCGGCGGGTTTTTTCTTTTTGTTGTGATCGGGTAATAGGCATTTTTTAGTGGTGTTATTCAAGTTTCGGCCGATATAACCCACATTACATCGAATTTGTCACAATTGCGCAACACTGTTTCAGCTAACATCTGTTTTCTCAATTGCACTAAGCACTTCCGATGCGTATACTTGCTCTCAATTTAAGCGTACACGCGTACGCTGAACAATTGGTATTTTTTTGACCATAGCAAATTGAGCACGAACCTAATTGTTTGCGCCCTTTACGTGGTCTTCTGTTTTGGAAACTATTAATTATGCATAGCGATTTAAAACCAGCCGTCAACAGTAAGCCTAAGATTATTTGGCTGAATGTTTTGGTTTTCTCAATCACTTTTCTTATCGCATTTATCGGCGTACCTGTTTATAGCTACTTTTATGATTTTGATGCTGCGACGATTATCGCCTTCGTTATTGCGACCGGTTACTGTGGGATGTCAATCACCGCAGGATACCATCGTTTGTGGTCACACCGCTCATATGAGACCAATGCTGTTATCCGCTTTTTCTACGCCATTGGTGGCGCATTTGCTATTCAAAATAGTGCTTTACATTGGTCATCAGATCACCGTATTCATCATAAGCATGTTGATGACAACGACCATGACCCGTATTCCGCAAAAAAAGGTTTTTGGTATTCGCATATCGGTTGGATGCTGCGGGAATATCAAGCGCACCGTTACCATGATTATAAAAACGTCAAAGACTTGCAGCGTGACCCGATAGTCATGTGGCAGCACAAGCATTATCTGCCACTGGTTTTATTGACTAATTTTGGTATTCCAATCGTTTTCGGTTTAATCAACGGTAATGTGCTCGGAAGCTTATTATTGATTGGTTTTATGCGATTAGTGATTAGCCACCACGTGACTTTCTTTATTAACTCGCTCGCTCATATGTGGGGAAGTCAACCATACAGTGATAAAAATACAGCAAAGGATAATCCAATTGTCGCACTATTAACCTATGGCGAGGGCTATCACAATTTCCATCATGCATTTCAGTACGATTACCGTAATGCGATTAAATGGTGGCAATTTGATCCCACCAAATGGTGGATAAAATCATTAAGCTTGGTGGGATTAGCTAGAAATTTAAAAAAGATTCCAGAAGAGAAAATTGCGCGGTCTATCGCTCAACAACAGCTCAGCAAAGCGCAAGGAAAACTACATAGTTTGAGCTTGCCCAACAAAGACGAGCTGCTAGAAAGAATCGAAAAAGAATACGAAGAGCTTCAAGTAAAAATGAATGAGTTCTACCGTTTGAAAAAGCAATGGTTAGAAGCGACTAAAGATAACTTAATTGAAAGTGTCGAGAAAAGTCAGCTCTCAAAACAATATCACGAATTAAAAGAAAGTT
Source organism: Aliikangiella marina (assembly GCF_007004765.1). Taxonomy (GTDB): domain Bacteria; phylum Pseudomonadota; class Gammaproteobacteria; order Enterobacterales; family Kangiellaceae; genus Aliikangiella; species Aliikangiella marina. Next base: position 229,058 of record NZ_VIKR01000001.1, on the reverse strand, counting down.
TTGTGGCTCAACAACAAAGCTGGAGAGTGTTAATCGGTCAGTATGCTTAAGGTTAACTGGCGTATCTTTAAAAAATGCCCGTCAATTGATGGGCATTTTTTTATTAAACCTATTTTTGTTAGATTCATTCGCTAGTTAATCTTGGCCCACGACAAATATCTTTAAAGCGCTAAATGTTGATCCGCGCAAGCTTACTCGCTCCATTAACGATTAAATAAGCACAACTATCTTTCCTTTGTGAGCGGCAGCGCCAAATCGACTAAATGCTTCGCGGACATCCTTTTCTTTAAATGAGAAATTGGAATCAACGACGGGCTTAAACTGATCCGCTTCAAAAAGAGTATTAAAATACTCAAGCTCACTGTTGGCGTGAAGCCCTATCACTTTGAGTTTTTTGTTTCGCGCGCGATTGATACGTAAACCTGAAAGAGCAATTTTCAACAGTGATAGCAAAGACCCTCCAACAGTTGCATAAACGCCATTCGGTTTTAAACAACGCTCATAATCTGCTGGTGACCGTTCCGTCTTAACATCGATAATCAAATCGTAACGCTGACTGTTTTGGGTGAAATCTGTGACGCTATAATCGATCACATGATCGAAACCCCAGGCTCGCATTGCCGCTAGTTTTTCCCCACTATCGACGCCCGTTACATGATTGTTATGAAGCTTGAGGAGTTGAATAGCGATACTTCCTACTCCACCTCCTGCTCCGTTTACAAGAACTGATAGCCCTGATTTATCAATACCGGCTGCCATTACGCTTTGTAATGCAAGCATTCCAGCTTGCGGAATGGCGGCGGCTTGCTCAAAGGTCATCTTTGCAGACTTTAATCTAATCGAATCTTGTGGCGCACACACGTACTCAGCAAATCCCCCAAAACCACATCCAGACAAATCACCATACACTTGGTCTCCAACCTTGAATGCGCTTACTCCACTACCAACTTTTTCGACCACTCCAGCAATGTCGGAACCTAAGATGATTTTCGGTCTAAATAGCCCTGCCATAAAACGATTTGGCACAAAAGGCGAGCTATGCAGCAACCCCCAATCCCAATCATTGAGGGATACAGCGTGGACTTTTATCAGCACTTGCTCGGAGCGAGGACTCGGCTGCTGAATCTCTCGAATTTGCAAAAAGTCAGGGGACCCGTATTTCTTAATGCTCAATGCTTTCATAGGCTCTAGTCCATACGGTTTGCTGGTATCTTGTCAGTGTTCGGTCAATAAAACACTCAAAACGGGAACTGAATCAAACACGATATATTTCACCGCTCACTTTGAACTGTCTTTACCATTCTCCAATCATTGTCCATCAGCCTTCATATCGGGAAATCGCCAGTCATTGAATTTCTAGAACGATTTCTCTCTACCGCTTAAGACTTGTCAAATCGCTTTGCCACATTCTTGGCAAAACTTTGAATCTTCCTCATTTAACTTTTTACAGGCGGTACATCTTATCATTATTACTCGGTTACGGTTATTACCTAGGTCGATATTGGCTTCTTCTAAAGCATCTTTTAACATGCCGCCTTTCATTCGACTGAATGGCTCTAAATCTGCTCGTTCTTTTTCTGGATTCAATTCGAAGCCCGATCCCGCTAGTCCACCTTTACCCATTGTTCTGAGAGCCGAGCCGATAAAAATTAACAAAATCCCAATCACGGCTCGGATAAAACTTGAATTTAGATCAGACTCCTTAAAAGTTTCACCTGATAGATTCGAGAAAATAAAAACAAATTTTGACAAAAATAATATTATTCCAATAAAAATTAACAGCATACCAGTGTAATAAATTATTTTTCGAGCATTAGATACTTGACGTGACATAGCTTTCCTTTTTTATTGTTAGTCGACTTTGTAGTCGTTAACTTTAAGTTTTTATAAGAATAGGCTTCTGAACAAACGCTTAATCTGACTATATCGGCCGGTTAAGTGCTTGTCCATATTTTCCTCTGGTTACATTCTAACCTGGTTACATTCTCACCTGGTAATATTTTCACCGGATCATCTTTTCACTTGGTCTTTAAGGCCCCTTAATAATCTTCAACTCGTTAGTTTTATCTTGAATTTTTAATTAGTTAATTGTACCAACAGCGAGTTAAAATGTACGAACTGCCATGTATCAATGTGTTGTATGGATAATAATCAATAGCAAAAATAGTAACTCAGTTTTAAAGGAAATTTAAATGAGATTAATCTTGATGAGTGTTGGATTACTGACTTGTTCACTTTTAACGACTGCAGCAATAGGACAGTCTAGTGATAATACACATAAACAGCCCGTTCCGGCGATAAAGCAAGTTAATCCGCAACAATTAAATATTATTGCTCAAGCGACCCAAGATATTGCAGAATCATACTTCAAAATGGGCTGGTTCTCCGGAAGCGTGCTGGTAGCCAAAGATGGCGGTATTATTTTAGAGAAATCATATGGGTTTTCAAATTTAAAAACCCAAAATAAAAATACTCGAGTTACAAAGTTTAATTTAGGCTCGATTATGAAGAATTTTACTCGTGTCCTCGTGCTTCAACAGATTCAGCATAACGCCCTGTCTTTAAACGATACTTTAGATAAATTCAAATTAGGCTTTAAGGAAGACATTGCGACAAAAATCACGATTAAACACTTACTTAATCATACTTCTGGTTTTCCCGATATATTCACTGCTGGATATCGAGAAAATCAATTAGGCTTTGATACGCTAAATAAAAAATTAGAATTACATAAAAACACACCCTTATTATTTGAACCTGGTAGCGACAGCAAGTATTCAAATTATGGCTATATTGTCCTCGGCGCGATTTTGGAAAAGGTGACTGGGAGCGCGTTCGAACAGCTTCTGGTCTCAAAAATATTTAAACCATTAGCGTTAAATAACACGAGTTTCAAAGTAAATGCGCTGGATGGTAACCAATCCATCCGCTACACCTACCTTTATGATGGCTCACTCAAGGAAGTTGGCGTGACAGAACATCCCAGCCCTGATGGTGGTATCGAGTCAACACCCGCTGATGTATTAACGTTTTACCGAGAGCTCTTTTATGGCGACAAATTGCTCGACCGGTCACATCCGACAATCAGAGCAGCGTTCAATATGGATGGTGAGCATTGGGGCGCTTATGGAGGAGGCTTAGGCGTAAGTTCTGCAGTAGAAATCAATTTGGTAGAAGGTATTGAAATTGTGGTACTCGCTAATACTGATCATTTAGTCGCCGAGTTGATATCTGGGCGAGTTCATTCGTTTATAAAAACGGGTAGCTATCAGTCTGCTCGTGAACGAGCAATTAACTATGCCTACCGAATTTACAAAGAACAAGGCAAAAATCGTTTTTATAAAAACTTTAAACAGCACTATGAACAAGACGGCTATACTCAGTTTATCGGTCGTACTATTAATGAGCTGGGCATGCAATTAATGGATACTGAGTCATGGAATGAAGCGTTTGATATTTTTAATTACTTAGTCGCTACCTTTCCAGAGGCACCGCAGGCTTATGATAGTCTTGCCTTTGCTCATTTGTCTAAAGGCGAAACTGCCATGGCCAAAACCATATTTGAAAAAGCGCTTGCGATAAACCCCAATTTCAATAGTGATTATGTAAGCGACAATTACGGTCATTCTAAATATGACCATTCTATTTATCGCCCCCGCTGACAACTCGATTGGCTTTATTGAAAACTTAAGACTGGGTAATCGGAAAAGTTTTTTCAGCCTTAGCACCACCCGACAACTTAATGACCAAAAAAGTCACGAGACAACTTAACAAAGCAATACCAATCCCGAAATCCCCGGTGATAAAAGAAGAATCTGTGGTATTAGTGGTTAACGGTGATAATACCTGTTGCATAAAAACATTGTGACTAGCATGAAATAAACAAACAGGCCAAATACTCTGAGATTTAAGGTAAAGCCAAGTCAGTAAATAGCTGAGTGAAATAACTAAAATTGAATGACAGGCTATCCCAAAATATATATTGTCACCTGTAAAATAAGGTGTGTAGAGAATGATAGGTAGGTGCCAGAATGCCCAAATAACGCCCACTAGCAAAGAAGTCTTGTGAAAAGAGTTAAACGCTAATAATTTAGGAACCAGAAACCCTCTCCAACCAAGCTCTTCTCCGAGCGCACCGGTTACAGCTGTTCCCAATACTCCAATTGTCGCACTCGTACCAACGATCAGTAAAATGGCAGAGCCTTCAGTTAACCCCGGCACAGCTGAGGTAAGTTGACTTAAGTATTCACTATTAGGAAAATTATCAAAAAATATCCAAACGGAAAAGTAAATAGGCAGAATATAAGCCAGCGGTAATAGATAACCAACAGCCAAGTATTTTAGTTTGTTGAACCCGAAAGCAAATGTTTTAAGCGAATCCTTGAACAATAGCTTAGTCGTAATCGCCCCAAGCCCAGGACACAACATATATAAAATAATGTACTCAATACTGTTTGATTGCTTCATGAAATACAAAGCAACTCCGCTCAATATCGAAGTAACCACTAAAAATACGATGATTTGTTTTACCCGATCGGTGCTAGCCTGCATAGTTAAAAATTCCCGCTTTAGAGAGGTTTATAATTGTTAAATTGAATACGCTAACGCATCAATAGTTGTTTTATTCTAACTATTGCTGTCCCAAGTTGTTCATATCATTTATTAGATACTTAGTTGACATTCCCTTGTTAAACAAGCAGCGAGTGCGCGATTAATCATTAAGCAATTGATGAGCTAACTTGCCCACTCTTTTAACTGCGTCCTCCACTGTTTCATCCCAAGGTAGTCCATAACTAATTCTGGCACAGCGTTTGTATTTTCCAGAAGCTGAAAATAAAACGCCCGGCGTAATACTAATCCCAGATTCGACGGACAGATGAAATAAGTCGGTTGAATCACAGCCCACAGGCAGCTCAACCCAGACGACTCCCCCACCTTGTGGATCAGAAATACAGGTTTTCTCTGGAAACGACTCCGCAATCAAAGCTCGCATGCGCTCTTTGTTAGTTCGTAAAACTTGGCGTAACCGCTTTATATTTCTATCATAGTCACCGCTGCGCAAGTACTCATTAATCACCCACTGGTTGAGTAAAGATGAGGAGCAAGATAAAGCACGTTTCAAGCCTTTCGCTTTTTGTTCAAACCGATTAGATAAAATCCATCCGACCCGATAACTCGGTGCGGCAGTTTTTGAAAAAGAACTACAAGTTATTACTAAACCTTTTTTTGAATACGCCTGCATAGGTAAAACGTCTTCATCATCAAAATGGAGCTCGCCATAAACATCATCTTCAATCAACGGAATATTTTTTGCTTCTAGAATTTCGACAATTGATTGACGTTTTTCATCACTCATACATGAGCCAGTTGGATTATTGATCAAGGAAGAAAACACACAGCAAGTGACTCGGTGCTCATCTAACGATTCTTGTAAATCATCTAGACAGATTCCGTCAGCGCAGGTAGGGATCTCCAACGCCATCATGCCGAGATTTTCAATAAGCTCCAAAATACCAAAATAGGTAGGTGATTCTACCGCGACAATATCACCTGCCTTGGCAACACTTTGCAATGCAATTGCTAATGCTTCCTGAGCCCCATTGGTAACAATGATATCCTCATGACGCGCCTCTACTCCGCGCTCTAAATAACGTTGAGCAATCTGCCGTTTTAGTGGCAAGTACCCATCCATTGGTCCATAAGCCATTACTTTAGGGCCGGCATTGGCAAGCACTCGTCGCATGATTCTCGCTAAGGTCTTATCGGGTGGACTCGCCATGACGGGGTGGGAAACGCCTAGCGGTATTGTATTCGGCGCGTGAACCGCTTCATACGCTTCTTCAATTAATGTTTGACAACGAACTGGAACCGGCCGGCGCACAAATCTAGGTCGTTTCGGACTCGATATTTCAAAGCTCGCCGCTCTAAGAAAATAGCCGGATTTGGGTCTCGCTTCTACTTTCCCTAGACGTTCTAACTCAATGTAAGCCTGCTTTACGGTTGGAATACTGACACTCAGCTGAGCACTTAATTTTCTTAAGGAAGGTAATTTATCTCCTGGATTGAGCGTACCGCTCTCTTGCATGGCTCCAATTAACTCAATGACCTGTTGATAGAGAAACTGCTCTCCACTTTTTGAAATAACTGTCGACATAACTAAAAGTTCTCTTATATTTCCAATACATTAACGACAATCAGGTAACCCCAGAATATTCAAGAGTTGCGTCTACCGGGCTCAATCCTAGAATATCTGTATAGGTCGCATTTCATCTTTTCTGTATATGTTTAGTATACACATTACACGTATATTTAAAACCTCTTTAACACAATGAATATTTTTACCGGCCTAATTCGGTTAAATATTGGGAGAGCACCCATGCAAAATATCTTTTTATATGCAACCACAGTATTAATTTGGGGCTCTACCTGGTTTGCCATTGAATTTCAACTCGGCGAAGTACCCGTCGAAGTATCTCTGGTCTATCGCTTCGCTTTAGCTGCAGCGATTATCTTGGTTATCAGTAAACTGAGTGGCCTAAATTTGAAGTTTAATGTTAAGCAGCATTTCTTTATGGCACTACTCGGTTTATTAAATTTTAGTATGAATTACGTCACGCTTTATCATGCCCAAGCCTATTTTACCTCGGCAATGACATCCATTGGTTTCTCAATGCTGCTATTGATTAACATTGTTAACACACGGATATTTTTTGGAAAAAAGATTGAGACTAAAACCTACTTTGGCGCAGCGCTAGGTATTTTTGGAATTGTTGTTTTATTCTGGCCAGAAGTCAGCCAATTTGAAAGTAACTCGGGCGTGCTAACTGGTGCGATACTTGTCTTAAGTGGCACCCTCATTGCTTCGCTCGGCAATATGGTAAGTGTAAGAAACTCGAATAATGATCTTCCGGTTTTTCAGACGAGCGGATGGGGAATGTTGTACGGGACGATTTTTCTAACGATTGCAGCAATGCTAAATGGCGCCACCTTCACAATCAGTTATGAACCCAGTTATTTAATTTCTCTCGGCTACCTATCTATTTTTGGTACGGTTATCGCTTTTTACAGTTACTTTATGCTGTTAAAAAACATTGGTCCGGAGAGAGCCAGTTATAGCATTGTATTATTTCCTGTCGTCGCCGTAATTTTGAGTAGTTTATACGAAGGTTTTGAGTGGAATATTTTTACTATTGGTGGATTTTTGTTTGTTGCAAGCGGCAACCTGCTGGTGCTAACACCGCTCCATAAACTTACTTTGCTTTGGGAAAAGTGTAAATGTCTTCCCAAAAAATCAGCTAAGAACCCATCCGAATCGACTTGCATTCCTTCTAAGCAGTTTGAACCGAGTTAGCCTGCACTTAAAGTGCACCCTTTGCCCAACCCAACGTAAGAATCTCGTCACGGGTTGGGCTTTTTTCTATACGCGACTAAACAGCAAACCTCAATCCATACGTGTTGCCCCTTTTCCATGCACAATTAGCGACAGTTTTGGCAAATTTTGATGAGCTGATAACAATTGAGTCGGCTAATTCTAGGTCTTCTTCACATTCAACTCTGACACCACCAAGTGGCGAGTAATCCAAAATTCGGCAAGATGCAACTTGGTTTTCAGTCTGCACACTACCAGTCAAGTGTCGCGTGCTAAAGCGTGCAAAATGTCTACGATCATCGGTACGAGAAATCGGCAAAGTTTCATCAAAGTTTTCAGGCCGATAATCTTCAATGTTGGTTAACCTTTCAATGACGGAATCATGAATAGCGACATTAATCGGTTCCTCTGATGGATCGCCTTTTAAATTTCTGACACCAATCATACCGGTAACTTTTTCCATTACTCGATAAAATAAATTATATGAGTCATGAAGTTCATCATGTACGTTGGCATTCACATTGTCAGGGTTAGAAAGGTACGCTTGATCAAAATCCAAACCGAGACAATTTGCTTTATGCAGCATCCACATCAAAGCAATATCGGCTAACCCACTATTTTTGTAGCCGCCGCCAACATCACTATGCACGCCTGAAAACCAAACCTGTTCAACGGTCTGTTCAGGCAAAGTTTTACCCGTCCACAGTGCCGGTACAAAGGGCGCGCGTTTTTCATCGATCGCCAAAGCTTGAAAGGCATTTTTGATATCTGGACTTAGGTGAGTATTAAAGAAGCCGACAAGTGGTTTAGTTAGCTTGCCGAGAAACGGCGTTGGTGCGCCCAATGCGCCGACAGTATCCCAAACTCCCATCATTTGGATGCTCGGTCTTACAAACTCACTATAAACTTGAGCATCGCGTTTGTGAGGCGGCGTGCGATAATATTTGTAAGCAACCCTTAATTCATCAAGCCTGTTCTTCGGTAGCAAACCAATTGTTTGAAACATGCCACCGAGCGCCCGAGCGGTATATGCGCCTCTGCTAAACCCAAAGCAAAAGATTTCATCACCCGCTTGATAATTATGCGCGATAAAACGATAGGCATCCAAGACATTCTGTTCAACCCCTTTACCAAATGCTCCGCCAATAAACTTGTCAAACAAATTATAAGTGCCAACACCTTGATCATAAAACACAACTTGCGGTGTTCCATCATCAGCAATCGGTTTGATCGCTCGAACGGTTTTAATAACATTAGTTATCTTTTCGGGAGTATTCCAAGTACCATCACAGCATATGATTAAACGCTTATTTCGACTTTCCATCACATTTCTCCATCAAGTCATTGCGACTGCGTTAAATTAGATTCCATCCTAAGTGCGACAAGATATCTTTCATGTCACATTAAAAGAAATACAGGAAACGACTCTAGTAATATAGATTGATTTGCTATTCGTTGGCTAATGCTAAATCATAAATTCAGAATTTTATTCAGAAATGAGATTCATTGATAAATAGAAGGATTAATCAGCAGCAAGCTAATTAACAGAAGTTATAAAAGCCACTCTAAATCAAATAGCTCTCGAAATCCGATTGGACAAATCTTCGCCTGTTTAAACCTCAGCATGGATACAACTCAATCTTAATTTAAGCGATGGTTGACTGAAGTGGCTCGCCAACTCCTGTAAAACCTATGAAAAGGCAATGTAAAGAAAAAGCTAACTTATTGATTTATAAAGCAACAAGGACTTATTCATGTTCAGCTCTCTGCTTACCTGCTCGCTTTTTGAACATTTTTTGTATACCCACCTTGATCACTGTGTATATGTGTGTATACTGTATATACACAATATACACAGTTAGTTTATTTATTTGAAGATATTAATGGATAGCGAATTTATTTTGTCGCAAGCCGATGGTCGCCCAATGTATTTGCAGATCATCGAGCAAATAAAACGCCGCATATCAATCGGCGATTGGCCAGCTGGACACAAGCTGCCTTCGATCAGAGAGTTTGCGGTGTCATTGAGAGTCAGCGTTATTACGGTTAAGCGTGCCTATCAGGAACTAGAAAGCGAAGGCGTAATTACTACCCAACACGGCAAAGGCTCTTTTGTTTCTATCGATAGCCAACTAGATGAACAGTTACGAGAGAAAGATATGAATCAGCACTTAGTAGAAGCAATTAAAATCGCAGAGTCATTAGGGCTCAGTGAAAAAGAAATTAAATTAAGAATCGAACAACTTTACCGTCAAAGCTCAAAACCAAAAACGACGAATCAGTCTTAGTTCATAGGAAAACACCGATGAAAGATTACGACAATTCTATGGCAATTCAGATGCGAAATGTATGTAAGCATTATCCGCATTTCGATTTGCAGAATATCAGCCTAGAATTACCTAAAGGTAGCATAATGGGATTTATTGGCCCTAACGGCGCAGGCAAATCAACAACTATCCGTATTCTGATGGGTTTAGTTCAGCAAGATAGCGGTATTGTGAACGTGCTTGGTAACCAAATGCCAACCCATCAAATTGCCGCCAAATGGGATATAGGTTTCGCCTCTGAAGATATGCGACTTTACAAGAATGAAACTATTCAATGGCATATGGATTACATCAAATCCATTTATCCAACCTGGGACACAAACTATGCCAAACAATTAGTCAAACGTTTTGATTTAACTCGCCATCAGAAAGTTAAAGGACTATCGCACGGTCAGAGAGTTAAAGCAGGTTTATTACTCATGTTGGCCCGAAAACCAAAGCTATTGCTACTCGATGAGCCTACGACAGGATTAGACCCTGTTGCTCGTCATGAAGTAATTAATGAATTAATGGATGTTTTATTAGACGAGGAAAGAAGTATTCTGTTTTCTTCACATAATACTCAGGATGTCGAGCAGCTTTCTGACGAAATTACTTTTATTGATAAAGGACGAATTATCAGCTCGGAAAATAAAGAGTCTTACTTAGAAAAGTGGCGCAGAATTCGACTAGAGATATCAAGTGACAAACAGTTGCCTTCATTAACAGGCATGGTAGAACAGAGGAGAAGTGGAACTCAAGCCATTATTACCGCTAAATCTTTTTCGGAAAATATGGCTGAAACTTATCGAAATTGTGGAGCGCATATTCACTCGATAGAAAATATGACCTTAGAAGAAATATTTGTTTCTGAAGTTCAATCAAGTCGAGCTTTCAATAGCTCATTAGATGCCGCGACTACAGGTGATAATATGAATAAGGGAGCTGCCGCATGAACTGGATTATGATAAAACACTTGATTGCCAAGGATTGGCATTTTAACCGAATTCCGTTGATGCTCTATACGTTGGTCGGATTTATCGCGCTGGCAATGTTACCCTTTAATCAACAGGGATTATTTTATGTCAGTATGGTGCTACTGATTTCAAGCGTTATTGTTGTTGGCGCCCATTTAGTATTTGTGACTGTCGTGATAGAAAGAAAAGAGCAAACGTTGCCTTTTGTTATGAGCTTACCTATCTCGTTCATGGATTTTACGATGGCAAAGCTACTAGTCAATCTGGGGGCTTTTATGACGATTTGGTTCGTTCTTGTTGCAGGAATGATGGGAATTATCTTCTCTGTCGATACGTTGCCAAATGGTTTAGTTCCTTATGCAACAATCGCATTGATAGAGTTAATCGTTGCATACGTATTAGTGCTTTCGGTGGCGATCGTTACAGAATCCGAAGCGTGGACAATTGTGGTGATGACATTAACAAATGTTTGCGTGTCATTATTCTGGTACTTCCTTGGTAGCTTTGAATCAATCGCAAAATACATCGAGGGTGAAGTTGCAGTATGGAATTCGACTGCTTTCGCATTTATCGCCATCGAAATAGGCATTATTGCGACGATGATAGGACTGGTCTTCTACTTCCAGTCTAGGAAAACCGAATTTCTCTAACGGTCACCTTTTACATTTAAATCTTATTCCACCTAAATTTTTTAACCTAGTCTAGACTAGCCGGAGGACATTATGTCAAACGCCAATATTGGCGAGAGTTTCGCTCGTCCTAATAAAAATGAAAACAAAAATCCTCAGAAAGTAATAGAGCATGTCTCTAGCAAAGACAACAACATTGATAGTGTCGGAGTTGTTCGTTATCACTATATGGATAACTTACGAGCAATAGCAATGGTAGCTGGAGTCTTTTTTCATGCCGCGCTGGCTTATAGTCCGCTGATGCAAAACTTGTGGCTATCGGCCGACCCACAAAATTCAATGTCCCTTGATGCCGTAGCATGGTTTAGCCATTTATTTCGTATGCCACTTTTCTTTTTAATCTCTGGCTTTTTTGCCATGATGCTAATCGATAAACGGGGTATCGGTGGCTTCTTAAAAAATCGATTTTTAAGAATTGGTCTACCATTTATTGTTTTTCTTCCCCTGGTTATTATAAGTTTTATCGCTTTGGTAGGTTTCGCCTTAGCTGAAATTCAGCCACTATCTCCGATGCTACAAATGATAGCTGCGACACAAAGTAATCCGGATATTCCGCAGCCGCCATTCAGCACTACGCACCTTTGGTTTTTATTTAATTTGCTTCAATTTACAATTGTACTCGCACTGCTTCAGAGATTTACTGTAATCCGCGCCAAGCTATATCATTTGACAACATCTATTCCGTTTCTTTTGATAGTTCTACCACTAATAATCACACCATCGTTGTATTCTCAGGCGCTGCCTCACCCTGCACCAGAGCGGATTTATCCAGAAATTTGGTCCTTTGGATTTTATGGGTTATTTTTCTTAGTCGGCGTTTCAATATTCAAAAACCAGTCAGTCATTGACGCTCTCAATCGTTACATTTGGTTGCTTTTCGGCGGAAGCCTTTTAGCTTATCGATTCGTGTATCTCGCCTTTCCAGAGTCCTTAACCATCATGGATATGCTACCAAAAGTGGATCAGGGCTTTTCATTAAACCATTTTGTTATTGCGTTTCTTGAGGCGCTTGTGGCTGTTTACATGACTCTCTTTTGTTTAGTGGTCGGCCGAAAGTTGCTCAATGATAAAAGTAAAACTATGCGGTTAATATCAGACTCGTCTTACTGGATCTATATAGTTCACTTACCGGTATTGTTTTATATTCAGTTTTTACTTTTGGAAACTAATTGGAATATATGGGTAGAGTTTTTGATAAGTAGCTTGGGAACTCTCATGATTGGTCTAGTGAGCTACTTCGTCTTGGTAAAATGGACGCCTATTGGTTGGATGCTTAATGGCAAAAAATAAACAAACTAATTTTAGATAGGTTCTAAATAAACACCGCGAATTGAAATCTCTCGGTGTTTGTTTAACTAGTCGATAAAATTAGCCGTTAGAGCGATTTGAGCTGTTCTTTGGTAAGCAAGAATACACCATGACCACCTCTCTCAAACTCGAGCCACAAAAATTCAGTATGAGGAAAAGCCGCTTCTAAAGCCATTGCGCTGTTACCGACTTCAATAATCAATATACCATTTTCGGCTAAATAGTCATTTGCTTGCTCAAGTAATTGGCGGGTCAAATCTAAACCGTCAACTCCCGAGACTAAACCGAGTTTAGGCTCTGCTAAGTACTCTTCTGGAATTTCATCGAAGTCTTCTTGATCTACATAGGGTGGATTAGAAACAATAATGTTATATTGTATTTGAGGAATGTTTTCAAATAAGTCGGATTCATAAAACTCGACATTGTCTTGAGCGAGTCTCTGACGGTTAATGTTGGCAACGTCAATACAGTCCGCAGAGATGTCGCCTGCAACGACCATTGCATGTGGAAAATGCTGAGCACAAGCAATGGCGATACAACCACTTCCAGTACAAAGATCTAAAATATTGTCGACGCTATCCGCATCAATCCATGGCTGAAATTGGTTTTCGATTAACTCTCCGATTGGTGAGCGAGGAACTAAAACACGCTCATCAACATAATATTCACTACCGCAAAATACAGCACGGTTAGTGAGGTATGCGACAGGCACTTTATCATTAATACGTTTTGCGACTCGCTCGGCAATTACACGCTTTTCTTCACGAGTTAGACGTGATAATAAAATTGCATCGGGCGTATCTCCCGGCAAATCAAATGTCTGTAAGACTAAATTGACTGCTTCATCCCAGGGGTTATCAGTGCCGTGTCCATAATAAATTTCTGACTGGCAAAAACAACTATATGACCAACGAATAAAATCTTGAATGGTTTTGAGATCATCAACAGCGTTATTTACTGACTCATTGGACAAAGTGAATGACATACTAAGCTGCCTCTTTTTCATGTTCTAAAGCTTCAATAATCTTGTTCCTAACTGTATCCACTAATTTCCGACGTTCATCCGCTGAGTATTGAGTAGCATCAACAGGTTTACACACTTCAACTTCAATATCCTGGTCGATGTATAGTGTCAGATCTTTTCCACTCTGAACTTTATGAATATCTTTGATTGCTAGCGGCACTATCAATGCTCCCGTATCGAGTGCAACATGAAACGCACCACGTTTAAAAGGAGCAACTTTTCCATCTCTTGACCGTGTCCCTTCTGGGGCAACCCAAAGAATGATTCCATCAAGCATCTTTTCTTTAGCAATTTGCAAGTCTTTGACAGATTGTTCTCGGTTTTGTCTATCGATCGACAGAAACTCTCCACGTCGAAGTGCTGCTGAGAAAACAGGAATTCTGTAGAGTTCTTTTTTAGCTAACATCCGTAAACTCGTGTTAAGCGCTACCGCGCTTATCGGAATATCGTACAAGCTACTATGATTGCACATCACGATTATCGGTCTATCGCCTTTTTGAGGCATATTTTCCAACCCAATAACATTGACGCGAACTTTCACCAACCCTAATAAATGCTTCGACCAATTAAACAGCTGCTTATCCACGAGTGCTCGTTTTTTACTGGCTAAGAAAGACCCTGCAATAACGATGATGCAGTGATAAAAAGTATAGACCCCAGTCATCACTAAGATCCAATAGAAATGTAATTTACTAATTCGTCTTCCGCTCATAAAAAAACCTAAAGCTTTTATTTTTTATTGTGCTAGAAATACCGTTTCTAAATGGCCGATACCATTTTCAAAATTAAGCTTAGCCACCTGCGCGGTTTGAAAACCAACAATATTGCACCCAGGTGATAAGTATTGACAGAGACTAGCCACTATAGGCATATGACTGACAATCATTATTCGCTCATCAGGAAGCGCTAATAAAAAATCGCCAAGAATTCTGTGATCACCATAATGAACTAGCAAGTCTTCGGTTTCAAAAGGATTATCAATCGCTAAAATAGGGTGGACAATTTGAGCCGTTTCTTGAGTGCGCCTAAATGGACTGACTAACATTCGTTGTGGAAGAGGAGCGCTATCATTGAGAATTTGCCTGGCCACAGATGCCGCTTGTTGCTCTCCAACTGGAGACAATGCCCGGTTAAAGTCAGTCTCAAACTGACTTTCTGCCAAGCCATGTCGCATTATCCAGAGTGTTCGCAATTCAATATCCTCGAATTTTTTTCGCTAGGCACCGAGCTCTTGCGCAAAACGCTTCACGGTTTCAAGTTTTTCTTCGCTAAGCCGCGGACCGAATTGGGTGACTAGTTGCGCCGAAGCAAAACTAGCCAACTCCCCAGCTTTTTCAACGCTCAATCCTGAGTTGATTCCATGCAAAAAACTACCCGCAAATAGATCACCAGCACCATTGGTATCGATCGCATCCACCGGATTGCCCGAAATTTTAATTTCCTGATCGCCTTGCTTGATTAATGCGCCATCAGCCCCAAGTGTGACAATCAACGTTTTCGCAACTTTGCTGAGCTTTGTTGCTGCAGCAGCCAAATCAGATTCTTGCGCATACATGGTGGCTTCATCAAAGTTACAAAACAATAAATCAACGCCATTACCGATAATCGCTTCAAGTCCATCGCGACAAAACTTAACCATGTTGGGATCCGATAATGAAAAAGCCGTCTTAACGCCATTATCTTCGGCAAATTTTTTCGCCTTTACTGCAGCAGCAAGTGCCATCGGAGCACTCGACAAATAGCCTTCGACGTACAAATATTGGGAATCTTTTAGTGCACCCTCATCAATTTGATGATAATCAATGTCTCCGGTTATTCCTAAAAACGTATTCATTGTCCGATCGGCATCCTCACTGATCATCACCAAACACTTACCGGTAACGCCCTCTTCCAACTCTCTGGATGACAAGTTACTGTGTACACCGTGGGCCAAAAGGTCATCGCGATAGAAAATACCGGTTTCGTCGTTAGCGACTTTACAAGAATAAAAACATTGAGAGCCTAATGACTGAGCGCCTATGATTGTATTGGCTGCCGATCCGCCACAGGCTCTTGAGTGATGTTTACCATGAAAAGCTTTTGACAACTCAATTTGGCGCGACTCCTCAATAAGCGTCATAACGCCTTTCTCAACATCTAGACTCGTCAACTCTTCTGCAGTTGTTTCGATTTCAAAATCCACCAGAGCGTTGCCAATACCGTAAACCTGATATGTTTTATTCATTGAGTTTCCTTTTGAAATCGCGCCTTAAGCATTAAAGCGGCTCAAACCATTAATAGAAACGACTAAGATTAGCCGTCCAGCCAAATTTAGGCCGCATTTTACCCTAAAAATCGACGACAGGTACAACATCCCGTTAGATTAATCAGGAATTGAAGATATGAAAAGCTCAGTTTATCGGTTGAATATGCTAGAATTCCCTCAAATTCATTGTTCCGCCCGACCGAGTATGCAGGCCTTATTTGTAGACAACCTTACCGTTATTGATTTCTCTTATTTCCATCCACATCGTGGGATTGTCGGAGAGAGTCTTATTTTGGATGTTATTCTTCATGGCGAGCTCAATGAAGAAGGAATGTTGTTTGATTTTTCTTTTGTAAAGAAGCGGATTAAGTCTTGTGTTGATTCGCTTGTCGACCACAAGTTTCTCGTCGCGAGAAAAACTCCGCTATTAAAGGTCACAGAGTCGCCTCAACAACTTGAACTACAGTTGGTGCTTAGAACTGGTGAACATTACACTCACGTGAGTCCAGAACAGGCTGTCTACTTTGTTGATTCTGATGAAGTGACCCCTGAAACAATCGCTGCTTCGATTAACCACGAAATAAAAAAAATATTACCCGAAAACGTCACTAGAGTTGACTTAAACCTTCGAGCAGAACTAATCGAGGGCGACTTTTATCATTACAGTCATGGTCTTAAAAAGCACTTTGGTGACTGTCAACGAATCGCCCACGGCCACCGTTCGAAAATCGAAGTATGGGAAAATGATTACTTCTCAGCAAAATGGTCGTCGCACATTGCTAAAATGTGGCAAGACATATACCTTGCCACCCAGGACGACATCATCGAAAGGCCCACTATCAAAGGCGCGGAATATTTAACTTTTCAATACCACGCAAATCAAGGCACCTTCAAGTTGACCATGCCCGCTGAAAAGTGTTTTATTATGAATACCGACACGACTGTTGAACTGATTGCGCTATTCCTAGCGAACTATTTAAAACAACAAGTCCCAGAGGCGGAGTTTAAAGTGAAAGCCTATGAGGGCGTAGATAAGGGCGCGATTGCAATACGTTAACTTTCGTAATCGGGGTAAACGTTAGCCGGTAATTCTCTTAAATATTCTTTAATCGTTTACAATCACTAACTCGAGGGAGTGCTGGTCGTATTTGCTGTTCGCTTACGCTCAGCGATTTGCTCAAGGTCTTCTTCGTTTAGCAAGCGATTAATGCAGCTTCTAAAAGGCGCCTCGTTACTATCAAAAAAGAAATTATAGATCTCGGTTTCGTATTGTTTGCCCACTTCTAGACGACCATGAATTGAGAGGTCGTAGCCATCTTGAAGCGCTTGAAAAATTTTCTCTGATTGAGACTTAGTAAAAGTAAATGCAGGGCCTAGATATTGAAGCTCACCTTGTAAATAACTTTTATGAAATTTTGGAAAAAAAGTTTGGTCATCAATTTCAACTTTTTGCACACTACCAACTTCCATATCTAAACCAGAAGGTCCACCGATAAAAATTTCTACTTCGGGGTCGTGGTCTAAATACTGGAGTGTCGAAGTAATATAAAAGTATCCAACATACTTTCGCCCAATCAAACCACCTGCAAAGGGAAAATCCATCACGCAATAGTCTTCTGATTGGTCATATGAATAACTCGGAAAATCTCCGCATGAAATTAATAAACTACTTAATACGACTACACTGAGTTTTCTCATTTTCTAAAAGTCTTTCTCGCTTTTAAAGTCTTATTCTTTTGTCGTTTGCGGTTCGCTTGTTGAATAACTTTTGAGGCGACGGTCTTTTTTAGCCCGACCATTTCCTCAAAGTGCCCTAACTCTTGATGAGTCAACTCACGCCAACGACCTCTTTTCAACGAACGCGGCAGGTTAAAGTTGCCGTATTGTATGCGGTGAAGCCGAGACACTTGAATATCAAACGCTTCCCACAAACGTCTTACTTCACGGTTTTTCCCTTCTCTTAAGATGACGTTGTACCAATGATTAGTACCTTCACCACCGGCATCTTCGACTTTTTCAAAATGCGCCATGCCATCTTCTAACTCAACACCTTTGACCAACTGTGCCAAAATTTGTTCCGTTACTTCGCCACGGACTCTTACGGCATATTTACGCAAAACTTGGTGGGATGGGTGCATTAATCGGTTTGCTAATTCACCATCGTTCGTAAAAAAGATTAGTCCACTAGTATTGATATCTAAACGGCCGACATTTAACCAACGACCATTTTTGATATTAGGCAAGGTATCAAAGATTGTTGGTCGTCCTTCAGGGTCTTTACGCGAACAGATCTCACCTTCCGGCTTATGGTAGACAAGCATTCGGCGAACAAAGTCTTCTTTTGCAGTAACTTGCAAGAGTTTGCCATCGACTCGAATTTTGTCTTTCGGTCCAGCTCTATCTCCCAGCTCTGCAATACTGCCGTTAACACTTACTCTGCCTGCTTTGATCCATACTTCAGCTTCGCGGCGCGATGACAACCCAGCGTGAGCAATTATCTTTTGTAGCTTTTCGTTTTCCATGGCTATCTTTTACTAGTGCGTTGATTCGTCAGAGTCAGCAGCGGTCTCTGGCTCAAAAGATGGTGTTTTTTCTGCTTCATTTGTATGACTGTCTACAGCTTCTGACTCTTGCCCTTCATTCAAATAAGCATCAATGTCGTCATCGTATGTCACCGCTTCATTTTCCTCATAGACAGGCTCTTCGAATGGGTCGTCTTCCGTCTCGCTGTTCAGTGACTCTTCATGATCTAACGATTCGCTTTCGAGTTCACTGACCAGTTCGCCATCAAGTTCACCATTCATTTCATCCTCATCTCCAAGCTCAGCTTCAACTGCTGAATCTTGTTGCGAGCCTTCTGGCATTTCATTACGATCGGCTCCATCTTCGGACGCTAACTGCGGAGTATCTTCATCCGATTGGAGCGCGATAGCTTCCTCGATATCCACTTGATTTTCCTCATCGCCAGCAGTTGCTTCAACCGAATCTAATCCCTCACTTTCACCCGGTGGCAGATTACTTTCTTCATCTTGTTGTCCCGGTTCGGGCAAATCAAGTTCTGGGCTAAGGTCTTCTAAATCTCTAATTTCTGCTAGCGAAGGTAGCTCTTCTAAACTTTTCATATTGAAATAATCTAGAAACTGTTTCGTAGTCGCATACAAAGCTGGTCTGCCGGGTACATCTCTGTGACCAACAACTCTAATCCACTCTCTTTCTAACATGGTTTTTATGATATTACTGCTAACACTAACACCACGAACTTCTTCAATTTCAGCACGTGTTACCGGCTGTCGATACGCTATTAACGCTAACGTTTCAAGGTAAGCGCGTGAATATTTTGCAGGCTTTTCTTCCCAGAGTCTGCTCAACCACTCGGAATAGTCTTGGCGAGCTTGATAACGATAACCGCTCGCAATGGTTTTTAGTTCGACGCCACGACCCTCACATTCTTCCGCTAACACTTCTAGTGCATCTTTCACTCTTGTTGCAGAGGGACGTTCTTCATCATCGAATAATTTCATCAGTTGCTCGATGCTCATCGGTTTACCAACCGACATCAATGCGGCTTCCAGAATATTTTTTAATTTATTATCTTCAATACTCATTGTTTAAACTTCTCAGCTTTAATCTTTTTTACTACTTGGCATTTCTGCTACTTGGCTTTTCTAGTACCAGGCTTTCCTAATAAAAGACTGGTTTATTCGGTCACTTCAACTTCGTCAATGACTTTATCACTCATTCTCGCTCTAACATGAATTGGCGCAAATGGTTCGCTCTGTACAAGTTCAACCATTGATTCTTTAGTCAATTCCATTACTGCCAGAAAGGTGACAACAATCCCCATGCGTCCTTCTTCGACGTTGAATAAAGAAACAAAGGGGGTGAAACCATCGGCCGATAAAATGGCCAAAACATTGCCCATTTTTTCTCTAATCGACAAAGTTTCTTTTTGGATGTGATGGTGAGTAAACATTTCAGCCCTTACCAGCACATCTTTAAGCGCATGCAACAGATCCTTCATCTCCACCGTTGGCAAAGGCTTGTTAACGTGAAGCTCTGGCGTCTCTATGTCGACTTGTTGCGTATCGCGTTCCATACGAGGCAACGTATCGATGTCTTGCGCCGCTTTTTTGAATCGTTCATATTCTTGAAGTCTTCGAATTAAGTCGGCACGTGGGTCATCTTCTTCCTCTTCGAGCTTTGGCCGTGGTAATAAGACCCGGCTTTTAATTTCGGCAAGCATTGCAGCCATTACCAAATATTCCGCGGCTAGCTCAAGGTTGATCGCCTTCATGATTTCCACATATTCCATGTATTGCTCAGTAATATGAGCAATAGGGATATTTAGGATATCAACGTTCTGTCGTTTGATCAGGTAAAGTAGTAAATCAAGCGGCCCTTCAAACGCTTCGAGAAAAACTTCTAACGCATCGGGTGGGATATATAAATCTTTTGGAACATCGGTTACCGGTTCACCTTCAACGACCGCAAAATGCATTTCCTCTTGCATTTGGGTTTCGCCGCTAATGACTTTCGCCAACTCATTATCAGCCGATTCTTGCTCGCTGATTTGGTTTTCAGATGGTGCTTCTTGACTGGACAAAACCTCAGAATTTTGTTGCGTATCAACCGCTTCAGGATCAACACGATCCGTCTCGTTCTGTTGACGCTCATCTTGGTTTTCGTCAGGTGTTTCTATTTCACTCATGAATCAATTCTAAATCAATAATAAACCGGGCACTTAGCGATAAGCTAGTCCCATAACTTCTCTAACATCGTCCATCGTCTCTTTCGCAATGTCTCTCGCTTTCTCAGAACCTTCGGCAATGATACCTCTAACGACTTCTGGATTTTCTTCAAACTCCTTGGCTCTTTCTCTGAACTCTCCCGTTTCCTTGAGAACACAGTCGATAACTGGTTTCTTACATTCCAAGCAGCCGATGCCCGCGGTCGTACAACCTTCTTTTACCCAAGATTTAACATCCTCAGGTGAGTAAACTTCATGCAACTGCCATACAGGGCAATTATCTGGATTCCCCGGATCACTTAAGCGAACGCGTGCCGGATCAGTTTGCATTCGTTTGATTTTGTTCTCCACCGACTCCGGTTCTTCTCGCATCTCAATGATGTTTTTGTAAGACTTGGACATCTTTTGCCCATCCAGTCCTGGCATTTTTGAAACCGGCGTGAGCAAGGCTTGGGGTTCAGGCAGAATAATCTTACCGCCCCCCTCCAAGTAACCAATTAAGCGCTCTTTATCACCAATGGTAATACTTGAGTGTCCGTCAACTAGCGCCCTGGCTTTATCTAAGGATTCCTCGTTACCTTCTTGCACAAAGTCGCGGCGAAGGTTGTTATACAGCTTGGCACCTTTTTTACCTAATTTCTTGATTGCCGCTTCGGCTTTCTCTTCAAAACCAGACTCTTTTCCATAAAAGTGATTAAATCGTCGTGCAATTTCTCGAGACATTTCCACATGTGGGACCTGATCTTGCCCCACTGGAACGCCGCCAGCCTTGTACAATAAGATATCCGCAGTCTGTAACAAGGGATACCCAAGGAATCCGTAGGTGCTTAAGTCTTTTTCCGTAAGCTTTTCTTGTTGTTCTTTATAAGTAGGTACACGTTCGAGCCAGCTTAACGGGGTTAGCATCGATAAAAGTAAATGGAGTTCCGCATGCTCAGGCACTTTCGACTGGACAAATAGCGTTGCTGAGCCTGGATTGATGCCCGCAGCCAACCAATCAACGACCATATCCCATACTGATTTTTCGATAATTTCTGGGCTGTCATAGTGAGTTGTCAATACATGCCAGTCTGCAACAAAGAAAAAGCACTCATGCTCGTGCTGTAACTTCGCCCAATTTTTCAGTACGCCGTGATAATGTCCTAAATGTAATCGTCCCGAAGCGCGCATCCCTGACAGAACGCGTTGATTTTGCAGGCCTAAACTGCTCAAATTGATGTCCCCAAGCTGGTAAATTATAAAAAATAGAACGCAGCATTATACCCAAGCTGAAGGGAAATAGTTAATACTAAATTAGCCCCTAAAAATTTGCTGCTAAGAGCCTTATGGCGTAAATAACATTTAAGCATTTGACGCACAACTGGACTGTAGCTATGTTGTTGAGCTATAAAGCTTTTAGCTCGCAATGGCAACCGATTAACTCAGCAATCGCTGAGAATGTTCACGAGCGTTTGAAATCACATAAATCAATAAAATATCATCAACGCTACTATGATGTCGCTTTGAAAAAACCAGAAAACTCACTATGACTGAAAAACCGGCTCCAAAATCGCATACCAAAGAATTCAGCGATATTCAGAAGCTTTCATTAGCCGAAATTCGCCAAGGAATTACTGAAATTGATGACCAACTCATTGATTTACTGGCAAAAAGGCGAGACTTTAGTCGCTCAGTAGCGATCAATAAACTGGGTGACTTCAAGCCGGTCAGAGATCAGCAGCGGGAAAAAGAACTGCTCGATATTTTAATTGCTAAGGGCGCTGCGAAGGGTCTTGCACCGCATTACATCACTCGTTTGTTCCACACAATCATTGAGGATTCGGTTATTCTTCAAGGGCAGTTTTTGCAGAATCACTCGAACCCGGGATTACTCGACGGCGGCAATAAAACCGTCGCAGTCTTAGGGGGCAAAGGCGCATACTCCTATCTCGCCGCACAAAAATACTTTGATGGACAACAAGCCACCTACGAGGCATTTGATAGTTTTGAAGGCATATTAAATAGCGTCCAATCCGGCGAAAACGAATTTGGCGTATTACCCATCGAAAATACAACTTCCGGTGGCATCACCGAGGTTTATGATTTACTTCTCCATTCTGAATTATCGATCATTGGCGAAGTCAGTCAGTCGATTAATCACTGTTTATTAGGTCAGAAGACAACCACTCTTGAAACCGTAAAACAAGTTATTGCTCACCCTGAAGCTCGAAAGCAGTGCCATCACTGGCTTGGCAAACAGCAAGGCATTAGCGTCAAACTCTCATCAAGCACCGCGGAAGCATTAAGATTGGCAGCCGATGACACGTCGGGCACCATCGCAGCTATTGGCGGAGAACAGTCAGCAGACGCTTTTGGTTTAAAAGTCATTACTCGAGACATCACCAACCTTGCAGAAAATGCCACGCGCTTTTTGGTGGTGACAAAAAAACCGCAAATCGTCTCACCTCAAGTTGCTTGTAAAACCTCGGTCATTATTTCAACCGGACAAAAACCGGGATCGTTGGCTGAAGTTTTGCTCGTTTTTCGCGATGCCCGTTTGCCACTAACAAAGCTTGAGTCTCGACCTATTGTTGGTAAGCCGTGGGAGCAAATGTTTTACATCGACTTTGAGGGAAATATCGATGATCCGACAGTTATTCAGTCACTCGAAGATATCAGAGACATTTGTAATTTCATCAAGATTCTCGGTAGTTACCCGGCCGAACAAATTAAACCGACCCGCGTTTCACCAACGGAGTATTACCGAGGGCAGGATTAATGTTATTCCACTAAACCTGACAAAATCAGCCAAAGCCTTCAATTTGGACTAGACTTAAGTCATTACTTGTTAATTACGACAATTCGTTCGACTATTGTCTTTCGTGTATTTAGGTAAATCAGTGCAGTTTTATCGTCTACAATTGCTTTGCTTTGCGGTTTTGTTGGTTTTAACACCAACCAGCAACGCGATTGACGAGACAACAAGCCCTTCTTCCTGCAATCTCACTGTCGGTGTCGCCGATTGGCCACCTTATCAATACTTCGAAAAAGGCAAAGCTAAAGGAATTCAAGTCGAACTGATTAGACAAATCGCTCAAGCCGCAAATTGCCGGTTGGAAATCGTAAACAAACGCTATTTTCAATCGTTGAAAGCTGTCGAAGATGGAACTATCGACTTTACGTTAAATGCGACAGAGACCGATTCACGAAGACGTTTCGGTCTCTTTAGCGTTCCCTATCGAAACGAAATTCTAGTGCTCTACGCAAGACGCTCTTTTCGTGAAAAGTGTAACCAAGGGTCAATCGAAAAACTCCTCAAAGAAGGCTTTCGTCTGGGCCTTCAAAAACGAATGGTCTATGGACCAGCAATCACTCGAATTCAAAATACACCGGCGCTGAATAAAAAGATCACTTATTTTGAACATACCGGCCAAGATATCGAGTTTGTAAAAGAAAACAATTTGGACGGTATCGTCGAGGACCCTGTGATGATTTCGTACAAAGCGCGGATGTCAACCAACCAAGATAAATTGTATTCTTGTCAAATCGTCGTTTCCTCTTCACCCGTTTCACTCATTTTTAGCAAAAAAACGGTTTCCCCAGCTATTGTCAAACGCTTCGACCAAGCGATTCAAGCCGTGCGCCAATCTAGTGAATATCAAAAATATTGGCGCTGGTAAGATTATCCATCTTATGCACCACTCGGTTTAACGCCACCACTTGCACTCATCATGGGCTTTGGGTAACTTAACCGCAGTTAACCAAACCGAGGTTTAGACAATGAAAAACTATCTCTCCTTTGCTATTGTATTATTCAGCTTACTCGCATTTCCTCAATTTGCTTATTCATCGAGTGACCAGACAGTCCTGATTACAGGCGCCAATCGCGGTATCGGTCTAGAATATGCAAAACAGTTTTTGGCAAAAGGCTACAAAGTTATTGGTACTGCGCGTAAACCAGCAACAGCAACAGAACTAAAAAAGTCAGGCGCAGAGGTTTTGCAACTCGATGTGACCGATGAAAAAAGTGTCGCTGATTTAAAAGCGGCCCTCAAAGGCAGAGCAATTGATATTCTTATCAACAACGCCGGCTACTTTGATCGCCAAGATGTTACTTTGGATAAAGTAGACTTTAACACTTTTGCTCGAACCCTGGATATTAATACCCTAGGTCCTCTCCGTGTTACTCAAGCACTCATTGGTAACCTCGAAAAAGGTCAGCGAAAAACCGTTATTAGTATGTCTTCGGGTCTTGGTAGCATCGAAAAATCGACCGGTCGCTGGTATGCCTATCGAACCAGCAAAACCGGCTTAAATCAAATCAATAAGATCCTCAGTACAGAGTACAAAGACCAAGGATTTATTTTTACAGTGGTTCATCCCGGCTGGGTGCAAACGGATATGGGCGGCTCTAATGCGACTTACACGCCGACTCAAAGCGTGCAAGGTTTAATTAAAGTCATTGAAGGTTTAACGACTAAAGACTCAGGCCAATTCTACGATCTCAATGGAAAGTCGATACCTTGGTAATTGTCTTTATCGCCACCATTCTTTCTGTCAGACAAAGGCATCGAAGTCGCTTTAACTCCACTAGCATTCGCCTTTGTTTGGCTATGACAAACTGTGTTTGCAGGAGAAATAAAGCGGCAATGACAGCTGACTCAATAGTTTGCTAAACTCCCCCGCCGAATGAAGACTAAATATTGAAGAGCCCATTGTGAGTCAAACCCTAGATCAGAAACAGTCATCTCCCAAACTAACGGTTAAGCTAGCACCCTTTTGGAAAAAGTTCGGCGCATGGGTTTACGACTTACTTGGCGCCCTGGCAGTGTTTATTCTTGCGATGGTCGTTGGCTACGTGATTATTTTTATCATGACTATCCCGTGGATAGAAAATGGCCAAGCCCTTTCCAAAGCACTCTATATGAATCCGCTTTGGTCGATTTATTTATTCGCCAGCGTTCAATATTACTACGTCTGGTGTTGGGTAAAAGGCGGGCAAACCATGGGAATGAAAACTTGGCGCCTAAAGCTTTGTAAGCCAGATGGTAGTCACCTTACCTGGAAAGAAGCCTATATCCGATCTTTTGCTTCCCTCGGCGGTTTAAGTCAAATTTGGGGGATTGTTGACAAGGAAAACCGCGGGATTCATGATTTCATTTTCGATACACGGGTTGTGGAGTTACCTAAAGATTACACCAAAGAAAACAAGCCAATAATATAAGCCTTGCGCAATAAATCATTGAGTTATATATTAAATTTTAAATTGCCAGCATTAAATAGTTGCGTTTAAGATGGCCGAAAATTTAATCAACATTCCTGAAGATGAAGACAAGGAACGCGCAAAGCGGATTTCTGAAGAATGGCTTTCAGTCGAGAGTGCATTAGACAAAGCCAACGTTTTACATACTATCGTATTCTTTGGCAGCGCTCGCATCGATGATGCTTATGGCGCCGCCTTGTCAAAAGATAAAGCTGACCAACTTTCCTCTGAACAACCTCATAATCATGTTGCCAAGTGGGCCCAAATGAGCGCTTCGCTTTCCAAGCAACAAAGCCAATATTACGAAGACGCCCGGCAATTGGCGAAAGCCATTGGCCAATATCTCTATACTTGCAAATATCAGACAACCAAAATGATCACGGGTGGGGGTCCAGGCATCATGGAAGCGGCCAATCGCGGCGCCTCAGAAATTGGACAACCGAGTATTGGGCTTAATATTAATATTCCGAAAGAGCAAATTCCAAATCCTTACATCCACGAGGAATTATCGTTCAGCTTTCATTATTTCTCACTACGAAAAATGCACTTTCTAAAACGCGCAAGGGTGATTATCGTCTTTCCGGGTGGTTTTGGCACTATGGATGAATTGATGGAAGCGCTGACATTGATGCAGACAGGCAAAATGCCCACTATTCCAATTTTGCTTTACGGCAATGATTTCTGGAAGCAAGCAATTAACTTCGAATTCCTTGCAGAACAAAGACTTATCGATGAAGACGACTTGAAATTAATCGAGCACGTCAATGATGTTGACAGCGCGCTAGCGCGCGTTACCTCCATCATAAAATGTGAACAGCCATAAAATTTGACAATTAAGAGGTTTCCAACCCCTATAAATCGCGGTATCTTTGCAGTAACACGTTAAAAAATCGCATACTTAGATAACAGTTAGCATGTCTGGACAATATTCCTACTTAAAAAAAGTACAAATAAAAGCGCATAACTTGCGCTTAGGAATGTATGTCGCTGAACTCGATAAACCCTGGGACGAGTCACCATTTACCTTCCAAGGCTTCCCGATAAACGACACCGACACATTGAATGCGATCCAAGAAGAATGCGACTGGGTTTATGTCGATTTTCAATCGGAAAAAGCCTACAAGACCTATCTCCAGTCAGTTGAAGGTCAAGCGCCGAGTCAGAAGAAAACCTACCGGCGTACCGAGTTAGAAGCCCTCCAAGAAGAACTTCCTCGAGCTCAGAAAAATTTTAATTCTTCCTCCAAAATGGTGAAAAACATCATGCAGAAGATTATTGCAGAGGAAGAATTCGAACTCGAGCCGGTACAAAATACCGTCGAAGAATGCGTTGACTCTATCCTACACAATCCCGATGCATTGATGTTACTAAGTAACATCAAGAATGCTGACGAATACACTGCTGAACACTGTCTGCGTGTTTCAATAATGTCTATCGCGTTCGGTAAATATCTTGGAATGAGTAAAGAGGAACTTCAGTGTGTTGGTATCGGCGCTATGTTACATGATGTTGGCAAAATGAAAATTCCCGAAAAAATTCTCAACAAACCCGGTAAGCTTTCTCCGGCAGAATTTTGTGTTATGCAAGATCATGCGGTAGAAGGTTATAAAATTTTAAAAAATAAAAAGCTACTCTCGCCCGGTGTTATCGATATTGCCCACTCTCATCACGAAAAAATTGACGGTTCCGGCTATCCCAGAGGGTTGCTTGCTCATCAGATTTCTCGCTATGCAAAAATTGTCACTGTCGTTGACACGTTTGACGCGATTACCAGTGAGCGAGTCTACTCAAGAGCGGAAACTCCGTCCCAAGCTTTTAAGGTGCTCACCGAAAACTCAGGTACACAATTCGACAAAACCATTGCTAAGGAATTTATCAAGTGGATGGGAGTTTACCCCGTTGGCTCAATAGTGGAAATGCAAACCGGCGAAGTCGGTGTGGTCATTAGAGTTCATCAAGAGCAAAAGTTAAAACCACGGGTTTTGCTAGTGACCGATGAAGAAAAAGTCAAAGGCTTTCAAAAAGTCGTTGATCTCGCTAGAATGACAGTGCATTCAAGTGGTGAAGCTTATCAAATCAAAACAGTTCACCCTAATGGCTCATTTGATATCGACATTCAACAGTTGGTTCAACAAGGACTCTTGCTCAGGAGATAGAGCCTCATCAACAATAGGTCACAAGCCCGACCTCAAACAGAGAATATATTAAATGCAGAAATTGATTTTAGCTTTTGCGTTAGCAATCATTGTTATACCCAATACACTAGCAAGTGCACTAAATTTTGAACAAGTCTCCAAGGACGTTCATTTTCTTGCTGATGATAAACTAATGGGGCGCGCAACTTATACCAAGCAAATCGATATCGCGGCTGATTACATCGCGAACCGCTTTCAGTCGATTGGGCTCCAACCGCTTGATGAGAAAAAAGGGTTTAAACAATCATTTGAAATTTTTGGCATTACCGTCGACAGCGTTAAGCTCCAACTTAATGGGGCAAGCGTCAGCGCAAAGTCTCTTATTGCACTGACCAGCCATCAGAAGTTGAATTGGAATTCCGACTCCACTTTTGAAACGGTTATGATCGATAAACAACAAGATTTTCGAAAAGCGATGACCGCAGTCAACCAAAAGCAATCAGATGTACTCGTTTTAATTGATCCAAGCCATCAAGCGATGTTTGCACGATACCAGAGTTTCTTTTCGCGACAACAATCAAAATTTAATATTAATCAGGGTCCCTCCGCCCTACTCGTTCTCACTGATACAAAAAAGGTTGAATCGCTTAACCTTTCGCTCACAACTAAAGTTGAAACTAAAAAACTGGCGAACGTGGTTGGCGTACTTCCTGGAAAATCACACAACGAAGAATATGTTCTCTTTTCAGCGCATTACGACCATGTAGGTACCAAGTTAGATTTACAAGGAGATAAAATATTTAACGGTGCCGATGATAACGCTTCTGGAACCACAGCGGTTATCAATCTTGCGCAATATTATGCTGCAAAAAGATCCAATGAAAGAACGCTCATATTCGTTGCTTTTACCGCTGAAGAAATCGGCGGCTTCGGCTCTAAGTATTTTGCAAAACAAGTTGCGCCAGAAAAGATAAAAGCAATGATCAATATCGAGATGATTGGCAAACCGTCCAAGTTTGGTGAAGGGCAATTATGGATGACAGGCTATGAACGATCAAATCTTGCTGAATTGCTAAACCAATCGTATGGCTCTGAGAAAATTAAAGCCGACCCTTATCCAGACGAAAACTTATTTTATCGCTCAGATAACGCAACATTAGCAAAGCTTGGGGTACCCGCGCATAGCTTTTCTTCGTCTCAAATAGATATCGATAAACATTATCATCAGGTGACTGATGAGGTTGACACGCTCGATCTCAATTCGATGTTCCAAGTAATCCAAACTCTTGCCAAAGCTTCTCAAGGTCTCGTCGATGGTAGTCTGACTCCTACTCGAGTTGATACCAGCCAAGTCAGACCGAATGGAAGTTTTTATTAGAAAATAATTATTAACTGGGCATAAGGCGAGTTATGAACATCACTCCTCAATTTATTGATTTAATGGCGTGTCCCGAATCTGGTGAAAATTTATCGCTTAAAGATAATCAGCTAGTCAGCCAGCAAAGTAAATGCCACTATCCAGTGATCAATGGAATCCCTTGGTTGTTTCGCCATCCTTTGCATTCAATGGTCGATTGGAGTGTAAAACTAAATCATTTTAATCAAATTTTCTCAGATGATATTCGCCAACTCAAAAATGAACTCAAAAAGGCATCTGACTATACTCAACCTCGCTTAGAAAAATTACTTAGTGGTAAAACGTTATTTCAGCAAGCCGTTATCGAGTTAGTCTCACCTATCTTAAGTGCGAAAGTTGCCAGTAAACCAGTCTACGATGCGTTAAGTGATCGCGCGCCACACACGCAAAACTTACTGAGTTATGAAGCGAATTTATATCGAGATTGGGTCTGGGGAGATGAAGAAAACAAACTTTCAGCGAAAATAATCATGCAACGAATAGGTACACTACAGCCAAAAAATGTGCTTGTGTTAGGCGCAGGTTCCTGCCGTCTTGCCTATGATATTCATCGTCTGCTAGGCTCAGCCACGACAATTGCAAATGACATAAACCCGCTTTTGTTATTCGCAGCAAACAAAATACTATCAGGTGAAGCACTTGAGATCGTCGAGTTTCCCGCACACCCAATTAACACAGAATCAGTCGCATTATCTCATTCAATTGCAGGCTTAGAAAAATGGCCAGACAACTTTTATTTATTATTCAGTGATGCAGCTACCCCAGCCATAAAATCGGCTGCGATAGATTTAGTGGTCACACCTTGGCTAATTGATATCCAGCCTTTTGAACTACGTAAATTTATGACCTGTTTAAACCACTACCTTCCAATGGGTGGTCACTGGGTCAATTTTGGTAGCTTAGTGTTTAATCAGAGTCGAGAAGCCTTGTGTTACTCAATCGACGAAATCAAAGCCCTTGCGCATGAAGCGGGCTTCGAGATAGAAGAATCTGAATCTCAAGTGATCCCCTATTTAAAATCTCCTCATAACGCAGGTTATCGCATGGAAACTGTTTTTAGTTGGAGGGCGAGAAAAGTTAAAGAGGTAAAGCAAACGGAATCATTGCAAAACTTGCCAAACTGGATTTTGGATATAAACAAACCAATTCCTGCAACTAGAGAGATTCAATCATTTGCTTTTAGTCATCAACTCTACGCTGAACTAGCTGGTAAAATCGATGGCAAACACTCAATTGTGCAAATCGCAAAAAAAATAGCGAGAGAAAAGTCAATGGACGAACAAGAAGCCATTTCGATGGTAAAAAACTTTTATCTCAAAATTATCCAAGAATCATTTTAATTTATTTACGAAGCAATTTTATTCAACATTTTTTATAGAACTCGCTTACACGGCTTGAACTAGAATAAATTGCACCTACCTTCCCCGATTGGTGCTAATATAGTTTATGAATGATTAATGTCGCATTAGTTATCTATAAGCCTTGGTTACTCACGAGCAATTAAATAAAACCAACAATGCGGCTTAAGGACCCATCGTTTTAAAAGATATCTCAGGATGAAAAGATGTCTGAATTACACAAGCGAAATCTGAAAGAAACGGGACAAATTTCTCGCGCAGCACTAGCCTGGCTGAGAGATCAGAATTTACCTAACACGCCGATTTGCTATCATGTGGCATTTGAACTCTTTCAAAACCCGAGCGACGATTTTAAGCAAATTATAGCTGCAGTTGATGGCCCAATCGAAAATAAATTGGCAACAATAGAGCAAGTTTATCGACAGTATATTATCGGTAAGCTTGATTCGAATCTCTCTCAGTTTTCTGAGCGTATCGATGATGTGGCTTGTAAAACGCTCGTCACGGTGTCAAATACCAATGAGAAACTCAAAGACTTTTCAGGTAATTTAGAAGAAGCCACTCCAGTACTCGAAGGGACTTCTGAAGATGCAAAGATCAAGGTCATCGCATTACTTCTTGAAGAAACTAAAAAGATCTACGTTTATTCTAATTCGCTAGAGGATCGTTTGTCAGATGCCACTAGAGAAATAAAACATTTGCAACAGGAGCATATGGCATTCCGAGAAAGGGCATATCGCGATCCGCTGACTCAAATTCTCAATCGAGCGGGTCTGCAACATGAATTTGATTTAATTAGCCTAAATGAATCAATGTACCCAATGTCGGTTATGATGGCTGATATTGACTATTTTAAATCCTTTAACGATGAGTACGGTCACTTGGTCGGCGACAATGTTATTCAAATTGTTGCTACTACCTTACTAAAACAGATTAAACACAGTGATATTCTTGCAAGATTCGGCGGTGAGGAATTTATTATTATATTGCCGAAGACAAGTTTACAAAATGGATTAATCGTTGCCGAATCGCTTAGAAAAGAAGTTTCAGCGTTAAAAGTTAAGCGTCGAGATACTGCGGAATATCTTCGCCAAATTACGCTTTCAATTGGTGTCGCCTTGCTGAGCAATAGTGATGAGCTTATCGACTGTATTGATCGTGCGGATAAGGCGTTGTATCGGGCAAAAAACGCTGGGCGTAATCGCATTGAGCGAGAGAATGATTAGAAAGGTCTACTGCTCAACCGACTCAGCCAGTAGAATTTGAATTTCCTGACGCAACTCGGCAAGTGGCATAGGTTTACTGAATACTCTATCTGCGCCCATTCCGCTGGCGAATTCTAAGTAACTTTGCGGATCGGAAGAACCACCACCAGAATAGGCGATGATTTTCATCTTAGGAAATTTCTCGCGAACCTCTGAGATGAGCTCTAAACCTTCCTTATTAGGCATAAGGATGTCAGTAATCATTAAATCAGGCGTTTGATGATCAAAATATTCGGAGGCCATAGCACCATCTTGCGCCAACAATACATCATGATTGTCTAACTCAACCACGTCAGTCAACAAGCGCAACATTTGAGGATCGTCATCAACGATCAAAACCAGTGCCATTCTCTACTGCTCCCTAAACTTTCCCTTTCATCAGATTAGTATTTCCGTCGCTTCCTCAATTTATTATTATACAAAAATCATAAATTTCAAGGTGCTCGAACCCCGCGATTATAGCTGATTATTTATTGTATACAAATTGAAAAGCTAACTTAAATGACTTTTAATAGCAAAATTGTGAATTCCATCGAATCTTTTATCTTTCAAATTTGCTAAGGCCATCCCGCAAGTTTTGCTAAGTAACTGAAGTATAGTAGAAAAAGTAAAATTTAAAGATTTATCTGATCGCTCAAAATATTAGCTAGGGCGCCTAGCGGTTGAAACATCTCATCGGTTTAGCTTTACGGTGAGTATTTTTCCGACGTTGCTTAAATCGCCTATCCAGCAAAAACGATAAAATATTCGGTTATTCCTCATCAATTGTTTGCGGAACCATCATCGATGCTACAATAACGACATTAAATCTTAAGCAAACAAATCAATGACGGCATTTTTAATCGACACATATCTCATTTACAAATACTTCATTGCAGTTTTGTAATCATTCAAACGCCAACCCAATCCGACGCTGCGCATGGAATACCAAATTCTCTTGAACAACTCTGACTTTATTGCCATTAATAAACCAGCTGGTGTTAACTTTCACACGGAAGACGACCAACCGGGTATTGCTGCATTGTTAGAGAAATCCTTATCGTGCGATTTATTTCCAGTGCATCGCCTAGATAAAATGACTTCGGGCGTATTACTCTTTGCCAAAAGCCAAAATGCAGCGAGAGACCTCAGCCGATTATTTGCCAATAAAAATGTTTTCAAAAAATACCTTGCCATATCTGCCAAAAAGCCCAAAAAGAAACAAGGAAAGGTAATTGGTGACATGGTGAAAGCGAGAAATGGAAGTTGGAAATTAACCCATTCTCGCGATAATCCGGCGATTACTCAATTTACATCTCGAGCATTAGTGCCCGGGATTAGAGTATTTTGGGTCACGCCAACAACTGGTAAAACTCATCAAATAAGAGTCGCATTAAAATCGATTGGTTCACCGATTTTAGGCGATGTCAGATACGGAGCAAGTGAAGCTGACAGAGGCTACTTACACGCTTATCAGATTCAATTCGCATGGCGTGGTGACGATATCAAAATCACTTGCACGCCTGATACAGGAGAGCTTTTTGACCATCAAAACTTAAAGACTATTTTAGCCGGTTTTGAATCCTTAGATACTTAGGAGCGAATACCGATTCCTTTAGCTAACAGATAATAAGCTAAAGAAAACAATCCAACAATAAACACCAAGATCAAACCTAGCGCTGTGCTAATTTCAATATCGGAAAAACCTAAAAAGCCGTATCTAAAAGCATTGACCATGTATAAAATTGGATTAGCAAGCGAAACAGACTGCCAAAACTCCGGCAAAAGTTTTATTGAATAAAAAACGCCGCCGAGATAAGTCAAGGGTGTCAAAATAAATGTTGGAACAATTGAAATATCATCAAACTTTTTAGCGAATACTGCATTGACTAGCCCGCCTGTTGCAAACAACATTGAGGTTAGCAATACGACAACCAGTAAGATTCCCCAGCTGTTAACATTAATCTCGACAAACTGAGCAGCAACAATCGTCACGATGATACCTGTTAGCAACCCTCGACTAACACCACCCAATACATAGCCTAATAAAATAAACAAGGTTGGCACGGGAGAGACCAGCATTTCTTCGATACTGCGTTGGAATTTCGCACTAAAAAAAGAACTAACGACGTTC
This sequence comes from Aliikangiella marina, assembly GCF_007004765.1. Classification (GTDB taxonomy): domain Bacteria; phylum Pseudomonadota; class Gammaproteobacteria; order Enterobacterales; family Kangiellaceae; genus Aliikangiella; species Aliikangiella marina. Next base: position 194,863 of record NZ_VIKR01000001.1, on the reverse strand, counting down.
GAGTAAGAATTCGTAATTACCGACATCATAATAATTCCCGGCGTAATGTATTCCATATAACTCACGCCATCCATTTGACCAACACGTGAACCAATTAGTTGTCCAAAGATAACAAAATAGAGAGTCATAGTGATCGCTGGCGGTAGCAGGGTCTGCACCCAAATTCTAAAATAGCGGGTCACTTCCTTGATAATAATGCTCTGTAGTGCAATAAAAGATTGCTTATCGTACATATTTGTTCTCATTTACGATTGATAACTGTCACTAGTTCGATTGCGTCTCGGTCATTCTCACAAACAATTCTTCGAGTCGATTTGCTTTGTTGCGCATGCTCATCACTTGAATATTATGTTGCGACAACCATTCAAATACTCGGTTAAATGAGACCGTTTTAGCAACATCGATTTCAAGCGAAGACTCATCTCTTTGTCTAAACTCAACGTCAGTAATGTTAGGAAATTCACTCGGGAGCTTATCCACATCAAGGATAAAAGTCTCAATATCCAAACGGGATATCAAATCTTTTATTGACGTATTTTCAATAATTTCACCATGATTAATAATCGCGACGTTACGACACAATTGTTCAGCCTCTTCCAGATAATGAGTGGTCAAGACAATGGTTGTTCCCTGCTCATTCAGTTCGGTTAAAAACTCCCACATACTGCGTCTTATCTCGATATCAACCCCAGCAGTGGGTTCATCAAGAATCAAAACTTTAGGTTCATGGATAAGCGCTCTGGCAATCATTAAACGTCGTTTCATACCGCCAGAAAGTGTCCTTGAAGGGGTATCTTTTTTATCCCAAAGATCGAGTTGTTTTAAATATTTTTCAGCTCGTTGCAACGCTATCTTGCGCGGTACCCCGTAATAACCGGCTTGATTCACCACAATTTGTAACGGCGTTTCAAATTGAGAAAAATTAAACTCCTGAGGTACTAAACCAAGACATCGTTTAGCTGCCTCTAACTCACTATCAATGGAATGGTCAAAGACTTTTACTTCTCCAGAAGTTTTATTGACCAATGAGCAAATGATTCCAATCGTTGTTGATTTGCCAGCGCCATTAGGACCAAGCAAGGCAATAAAGTCACCTTTCTCTACACTAAAAGAAATCCCTTTGAGTGCATGTAAAGATTTACCATAAACTTTCTTTAAGTTATTAATTTCGATCGCTTTTTCTGACATGTGACTGCTCTAAAATAAAGTGTTGCGACTAGTTCTTGTATCCCCAAGCTTTACTCAGGTTATTATTAATGCCTAAATGATTTAAGATTCTTCCGGTAACAAAGCTCACTAAGTCGTCGATGTTATCTGGATTGTGATAAAAACCAGGAGCTGCTGGCATTATCGTTACCCCTGCCTCACTGAGTGAAAGTAAATTTCTTAAATGAATTGTCGAAAATGGCATTTCTCTCGGTAGAAGTATCAATTGCCCTTTTTCTTTGATGACTACGTCTGCCGCTCGTTCTAAAAGCGTGTTGCTCGCGCCAGTCGCAATTGCAGAGACGCACCCCATACTCGCAGGACATATGATCATTTGCTTGGGCGCTGCGGAGCCGCTAGCTACCGGGGCATACCAATTTTCTTTCGCATAGACTTTAATGATGCCCTCTTCACATTGGCAATAATCTGTCAGTGTCTTGACAATTTTGGCGGGGCTCTCAGGAATTTTTAATGCAGATTCTGTTGCCAAGACGACTCGAGCCGCATCAGTAATCATCAAATGAACTTCGTCGAAGTGACGGGTCAAATTTGTCAAAAGATGCAGCGCATAAGGCGCACCCGATGCACCGGTAATGCCTAATGTAACCCTTTTTTCAGCTATCATATCAATAAACTCATTATCCGCGGGGCTTATTATTAGTGACTGAACTAAACTCGTTTGCTCTTTAAGCCATCAAGGATTTTATCATGAATTCCGCCAAAGCCCCCGTTACTCATCACTAAAATGGAATCGCCAGGTTTTGCTTCTTTCACCAATCGTTCACCAATCGTTTCTGGTGAATTTAGTGCCGTTATTCTATCGGTGTTTTTGTCAAAATTAAAATTCCAGTCAATTCCATCGGGAGTATGAAAAATACAATAATCAGTCTGTTTAACGGAATCGATTAAGGTATCTTTATGGACTCCGCGCTTCATGGTATTTGAGCGCAGGTCGACTGTTGCTAATATACGATTTTTGCCAACTTTAGATCTTAAGCCTGATACGGTTGTTTCAATGGCCGTTGGATGATGCGCGAAATCATCATAAACCGCTATTCCATTGACTTCACCTTTTAACTCCATCCTTCTTTTGACATTTTTAAAACCAGCTAAAGCCGCTATCGCTGACTCCGGGGTAACACCAACATGACGGCATGCAGAAATAGCAGCAAGCGCATTGGAAACATTATGATCACCGATCAGCTGCCAATTTAGGGTACCCTGCAGTTGCCCCTTAAAATATACCTCGACTTGGCTACCATCCTCACTAACTTTTCGCGCAAACCAATCACTGTCGGTACGCCCCGTTAATCCAAAACTCTCTACTGGCGTCCAAATTCCTTTATCAAGAACGCGCTCGATAGCTGTAGAATTGTTCGGCTTGACTATTAATCCGTTCTTGGGAATCGTTCTGATTACATGAGAAAACTGCTTTTCAATATCACTTAAACTATCAAATATATCCGCATGGTCGAACTCAAGGTTATTGACAATTATCGTTCTAGCGCGATAGTGAATAAACTTAGAGCGTTTATCAAAAAAAGCGGTGTCGTACTCGTCGGCTTCTACCACAAAAAAAGGCGATTCGGTTAAACGCGCTGATACACCAAAGTTTTCCATGACGCCGCCGATCAAAAAGCCGGGATTATATCCATTAGCCTCCAAGATCCATGCGATCATACTGGCAGTTGTCGTTTTTCCATGAGTACCGGCAGCAGCGATAACCCATTTGTCCTGTAAAATATTCTCATTTAACCACTGAGGTCCCGAGCGATAAACTTGTGTCGACTCAAGTAAAGATTCAATAACGGGCATACCGCGAGTCATGGCATTTCCTACAACAACACAATCCGGCTCACTCGCTAATTGTTCAGCATCGTATCCCTCATGCAGCGAAATGCCTAAACGCTCTAATTGGTCGCTCATTGGCGGATAGCAGTTACGATCAGAACCGGTGACTTTAAATCCTTTTTCGACCGCCAAGCGAGCAATACCGCCCATAAATGTTCCGCAAATACCTAAAATGTGCAAATGCATTCAGACAACTCTATCCGTCATTTTTCTGTGATTAATTGCTCCGCATTGTATCACGGTTGTTAGTCACAGCTAAGTAGAGATAATGACCAAATAAGGCGCTAAGCTAATTCTTTTTAAGTAATATTGCCCCAGCAGAGTAACCAGCACCGAAAGAACATAACACGCCATAATCGTCAGAAGCTAAATGGGAATGATACTTATGCATGGCAATAACCGACCCCGCTGAACTCGTGTTGGCATACTCATCCAAAACAATTGGCGCAATCAAATTGTCGGGTAATTCTCCCAAAACTTTTTTCGTGATCAATTGGTTCATATTAATGTTGGCTTGGTGCAACCAAAAGCTGGCTACTTTTTGCGCATCAACATTGTTCTCATCGAGCAGGTTTTGAATTAAATCAGCAACAATTGGAACAACTTCTTTGAAGACTTTGCGGCCTTGTTGCTTGAATAACAATTTTTGTGGGTCATCAGCTTCTCTGTTCAAAAACCCGAAGTTATTCCGAATGTTATTAGAATATTCTGTGACTAGCTTGAAGTCTTCTATTTTAAAGACCGTTTGAATTTCTCGGGCAACCGCATCTTCCTCTCGCTCAATAATAACCGCTGTGCAAACATCACCAAAAATGAAATGACAGTCTCTATCTCTAAAATTCAAATGACCGGAACAAATTTCGGGATTAACCATTAGCACCTTGCTTGCCGTTCCGCATTTAATGGCATCGGCCGCAGTTTTAATTCCAAAGGTTGCTGAAGAACACGCTACATTCATATCAAACGCATAACCACCGCACCCCAGCGCGGACTGGATTTCAACCGCGATGGCAGGATACGCCCGCTCCATATTTGACGCAGCGACAATGACCAGATCGATTTCTTGGGCTTCTAGCTTTGCAGTTAACAGTGCCTCTTTCGCCGCTTTAACCGCCATTTCTGCCATATAGGATAATTCGTAATCCTCTCTAACAGGCATAATCGGTGCCATCGTTGAGGTATTCAAAATACTGTCTTTTTGTAGCACGAAACGGCTTTTGATTCCCGATGCTTTTTCGATAAACTCAACACTCGAGGGTTGCAGCGGCTCTATATCACCAGCGGCAATTTTATCCGCATTGTCGTGGTTAGTTTGTTCAACATACTGATTATACGAGTCGACTAACTCTTGATTTGAAATACTTTGCTCAGGCGTAAATAATCCTGTTGCCGATATCACGGGGCAATACATTTGGGAGCTCCTGGTTTCTCACGAACCAAGGTCGAAAACCTTTGAATACCGCTTACTTGTGTTAGTTTTTTATTAATTATGCGGCGATATCTTAGCAGATTCTGGAGTTTCAGTAACAAGTCACTAGCCTGGTCGTGCCACTTTGAACTGTGCGTTAAGACGGCAACTTTTCCCTTCCTAAATCAGCTACCCAAACAACTACTTTCGGCAGCCGAATTAGTAAAAATACCGTTACTTCAAGCCGCGACCTGCAAGGAATGTCACTGATTTGGACTTTCTTGCTCAAAAAACTGCAAAACTGTCACTTTCTTGATTTATAATACGCGCTTCAAAATTTCCCAATCATCTGGAGTCGACAATGGCGCGAAAAAAGAAGCAAAACGCTTTTTACGCACAATCCGGCGGTGTAACCGCTGTAATTAACGCATCAGCTTGTGGTTTAATTGAAACTGCAAGACAACATAAGGACAAAATCGGCAAGGTATATGCAGGACGCAATGGCATTATTGGTGCACTTGAAGAAGACCTAATCGATACCAGCAAAGAATCTAAAAAAGCCATCGCAGGCCTAAAGTTTACACCTTCAGGAGCCTTTGGATCGTGCCGTTACAAGCTCAAGTCGATCGAGGAAAACCGCGCTGAATACGAACGCTTAATCGAGGTTTTTAAAGCGCATGATATCGGCTATTTCTTTTATAACGGTGGCGGTGACTCGATGGATACAGCCCACAAAGTGTCACAACTCAGCGAAACGATGGGTTACCCCATCACTTGTGTCGGTATTCCTAAAACCGTTGACAATGATCTACCGATAACCGACAACTGCCCTGGATTCGGTAGTGTTGCAAAGTATGTCGCGGTGTCAATTAGAGAAGCCGGTTTTGATGTGGCCTCTATGGCAAAAACGTCAACTAAAGTTTTCGTGATGGAAGTCATGGGACGCCATGCAGGCTGGATCGCTGCTGCTGGCGGCTTGGCAGCTGAAAACGAAGGTGATGCTCCACATATTATTCTTTTTCCTGAAATCGCTTTTAACCAAGAAAAATTCTTGAAAAAGGTCGACCGTTGTGTGAAAAAGTTTGGCTATTGTGCCATTGTGGTTTCTGAAGGTGCGGCTTACAAAGATGGTACCTTTTTAGCTGACGCAGGCTCAGTCGACGCTTTTGGACATAAACAACTGGGCGGGGTCGCTCCGGTCGTTGCGCAAATGGTCAAAGATAAGCTTGGCTACAAATATCATTGGGCAGTTGCAGATTATCTCCAGCGAGCCGCTCGGCACATTGCTTCCGAAACTGATGTCGAACAAGCCTACGCTATGGGAAAGGCAGCGGTTGAATTTGCTGTCGCAGGAAAGAATGCCGTCATGCCGACTATTGTTCGTAAAAAGACTAAACGATATAGTTGGACAATTGGAGAGGCAAAGCTAGCTGACGTCGCAAATGTCGAGAAAATGATGCCTCGTAATTTTATTTCGCGCGATGGCTTCCATATTACCGATATTTGCCGAGATTATTTACAACCTTTGATTAAAGGCGAATCTTACCCGCCTTATAAAGATGGCTTACCGCAATACGTGACATTAAAGAACGAAGCTGTCGCAAAAAAATTAAAAACAAAATTTAAAGTATAAACTTTTATGATAACAAAATGCGGAGTGAAACAGACTACTCTGTCTCACTCCGTAATCTGCAAGCGCCTCATCGAACGTGACTTTACTTTTCTAAACAGTTCAACCCAATCTCACTCTTGCATATTAAAAGAAAGTGTCACTATTTGGTTCTTAGCCGCCACGCTTTCCTCACTCTCACTCTTTTTATACCGCCATTTCTTAAGTGCTTTCTTGGAGGCTTTTTCAAAAACGCCCTTGGGGTTGGACTCCACCACGACTATATTGGTTGTTTCGCCTAATTCATTAATATCAAACTGCAGTGTTACACTTCCCTCGATTCCTTTGTATCTTGCTTTCATGGGATAATGAGGCTCGACTCGAATTGATGGTGCTTTATCTAAGCCACCGCCATAAATGCTCTGCGAAATTGAATTTGTTTCGATGAAACTATCAGATTGATTGGTAAACTCAAGTGTTGGTTTAATTGAAGCAATTCTTATTGGTTTTGCACGAGAAGTTTGCTCGCGATTTTGAGAAATTTTCGGCTCTTTAACGGGCTCTTGTCGTTTGGGTAGCTTTGGCTTTATTCTAGATTTGTTTTCAGGTGTCAAATCACTCGGCTTGAAATCAACAATATAAACACCCTTTTGCTCTCCGGGCTCGATCGCTTTTGCATCAGAATCAATTAAAAGATTCATCAGCGCAAATAAAAAAAGTGAAAATAAACTGGCTAACATTATTGAAATTATTCTTGTCATTGACTGTCTCCTATTTATCGTCTCGACAGTCATTACCAACGTGAATAATTCTAATCAGGGTTTAAGTTTTATGGAATATAAGAAAACATTGAATTGGGTTTAAAAGACATTAGAGAGTTTACCATCACAGTTGGCAAGTAACTTGGCATCACATTATTGATTAGAATATTCAATTGAGCCCCAAGATATTAGACTTAGTATTTAGTATTTAGTATTTAGCATTTAGACCTATCATCACCACATTTGAGTGGTTAAATATTCGGACTTAATCACATCATTAAACCGTTCGATCAAACGACTCTTGTAACGAGAATCTTTTTGAGCGTTGATTAATTTAACCGCGCTAAACAAAGACTGTTTGTACCCTTTCGTTTTACTTTGCAGCACAATCAAAGCAAACTCTGTAGCCAAACCAAGCGCTTGCGCTGCCGGCATAATCTTATCTCCCTCGATGCCGAGTGGAGCACCAGTACCGTCATGTTTTTCGATCATCTGTAGTGCTATTTCCGCTGCAGTCGACCAACCAGCCATTCGATTCAGCAAACCTGAAACAAAAAAGACCTGTTCTACCTCTAACATTGTTGCCAATGAATCACTCGCTAAGGCGCGAGAAAAAGCAACAAAAATCACCGCGGTTCTTAATTGTTGTTCATCAATTGACTGACCCAGCTTTGCATTTAACTTCATCGCGAGTGGCTCGCAAATATCAATAAACGCTTGATGAGAGGGATCAATCAAGGCTTTTTTATCGGAAATAAATTCGAAAAACTCAAAGTCGGTTGCATCTAAAAAACTGAACGCTCTTCCATGCCCTTCATCCAATGCCACTAAATCTAATTTAAAATGTCCGTCTTGAATAGCGATAATCGCTTTTTCCGCTAAATGCGGTCGGTCTTCAACCGGCGCAACTTCGATATGGTCAATAATATCTTCTAACTTCTTGAGCGTATCTGCGTCTGCACTTCCGGTTTCAACCAAGGTCTTCAGTTGAATATCAATGGCGTTGACTGCGGTTACTGCAAACTTGCCATAAATATCTTGATAGTCAATTTCACCGCTGCGAATGCCAGAGAATAAATCTTCGAGCTTGTGAGAAGAGGTTACAAACTCTTCGAGAAACACCATCTTGCAATTACCTTTGACAGTGTGCAACGCTCGAAACATACGATCGATTACCGCCGCATCAGCACCAGTTTCTAGTGTTGACGCGCATTCGTTGATGTCTTTGATGGCTGATTGTACGTCTTCATAGAACTCTTGCTTCACTTCATCTTCAAGTTCATTGAACGCTTCACAGCTTATCTGGTTCACTGATTTCTAACCCTAGTATTATTATCATTGTTTGAAATTAATCGGCTCCATCTACTGCTATTTCGCAAGCGACAGGCAGCCAGGAACGATTTTTAGCTCCGGTTTAATTATGGCAAAGTTTAATAAAAAATGTGAATTATTAATGAGATAGGAATAAAAAAGGGCTCAAAGAGCCCTTCTTTTAGGTCGATAAATGACGAACTATGAAAGTAAAGGAGCAATAACTAAACTGACAATAGCCATAACATTGATGAGGATGTTCATTGACGGACCCGAGGTATCTTTGAAGGGGTCGCCAACGGTATCACCAACCACCGCAGCTTTATGAACATCAGAGCCCTTACCACCAAAGTTGCCCTTCTCTACATACTTTTTAGCATTGTCCCAAGCACCACCCGCGTTCGCCATTGTCAGCGCGAGCAGAACACAAGTAATTAAGGCACCAGCCAACATTCCACCAAGCGCGGCAGCACCAAGCCAAAAACCTATCACTGCCGGCGCGGCGACCGCGAGCGCCCCCGGTAATACCATTTTCTTTAGCGCGGCCTGGGTTGCAATATCAACACATTTCGCGTTATCAGGCTCAGCATTGCCTTCGAGCAGTCCAGGGATTTCCTTAAACTGACGACGAATCTCCTTAATCATATCGAATGCTGCGCTCCCTACAGCTCTCATCGTGATAGCCGACACCAGAAATGGAAAAATACCGCCGATGAACATTCCCATTAACACTAATGGATCACTGATCTCTAATTTAAAGTTATCAATGTTCTTCGAAACGGTTTCAATATAGGCCGCAATAATTGCTAACGCTGCGAGTCCGGCAGCACCAATCGCGAACCCTTTACCGATCGCAGCAGTGGTGTTACCAACTTCATCTAAGCCATCAGTAATTTCACGCACATCCTCGCCTAACTCGGCCATTTCAGCGATACCACCTGCATTATCGGCGACAGGTCCATACGCATCGATGGCCATCGTAATACCAACAGTAGCCAACATACCGACGGCACCAATTCCAACCCCGTAAACACCGGCATCACCTAAAAATTGAGCACTCGCAAAAATGATTCCAGCAATCGTTAATACCGGAATAACCACCGACTCCATGCCGACCGCTAGGCCCGCAATCATCACAGTCGCCGGACCGGTTTCACCTTCTCTCGCTAAATCTTTTACTGGCTTTCCACCCGTATAATACTCAGTCACTAAGCCAATAATACTGCCGCCGACTGCACCACTAATTACGCAGTACCAGATATTAACTGACAAGCCAAACCAATCAATTAAGAAGTAAGCGACAACGATTAATAAAATTGTCGCACCAATGGTACCGGTTCTTAGTGCTTGTGCAGGTTCTGCACCCGAAGCTAATTTAACGATGAAGATACCAACGATTGAACAGATTAGCCCGACAGAAGCTAGTGCCAAAGGCAAGAACATCAAGGTTTCTCGGTTATCGCCGCCGGTTAAAATCGCGACTGAAGTTCCAGCCATGGTTGCCGCAATCGCTATCGAAGCAATCATAGAGCCAACATAGGATTCAAAAATATCCGAGCCCATTCCCGCAACGTCACCGACATTGTCACCAACATTGTCTGCGATTACCCCAGGGTTTCTTGGGTCATCTTCAGGAATTCCTGCTTCGATTTTACCAACGAGGTCTGCGCCAACATCAGCACTCTTGGTAAAGATACCACCACCAACGCGCGAAAATAGAGCGACAACCGAGCCTCCCATTCCGAAACCATGGATCGCTTCAGCGTGTGCGGGGTCGCCACCAAACGCATAATACATGCTTCCAAGTCCTAATAGTCCCATTGACGCTACCGCTAATCCCATTACCGAACCACCATAAAACGCGACGGTTAGCGCAGAGGCAGGCCCTTGTTCAGCAGCAGCAACTGTTGTTCGCACATTGGCACGGGTCGCGGTATACATTCCGATGTAACCAGCAATTGCCGAGCTCAATGCGCCCGCAACAAATGCGGTCGGCGTATGCCAAGAACCAAACCCAATAAATAATAAAACGGTTAAAACCACTAAAAATCCAAAAAGGATCGTATACTCACGCCGCATAAAAACCATCGCACCCTTGTGAATTTCGTCGGCTATTTTTGCGGTTTTTCCTTCTCCACCAGAAAATTTCTTGATTAACAAATAGATAATAAAGGCTGCAACCAGCCCAACAACACCGAGGATCGGTGGTAACTGCACGAGATCGGTCATACTTCCCCCAACATAAAGGTTACTTCGCAAGCTGACCGACTGGCTATATTTATTGTTGCTCGGTTGGCCTGAGAAAGATTACTACAGGTGTCATCGACACCCATTACTCTTTGGGCGAACCAACTACATGACATGGATCCTCAAGCTTTTAATATCTCATTTCTTTGAGGGTTGCCCGGATGTCATAGGTTGCTGTTTAGCAAGGACCTGTATAACAATATTCATTCTGTAGGTAAATACAGGATTGCTGGTTATTTTAAAGCATTGATTTTTAAGCTGTTTTTTTATTTTTTTTTGAGTGTTTATTTTGCACTGCAGTATCGATATAATACGCGCCCAAATTGACTACTGACACTCAAGAACGGAAAAATGAGCTTAAATAAAGTCCCTGCAGGAAAAGACATTCCTGAAGAAATTAATGTCATCATCGAGATACCAGCGCACGCTGATCCGGTTAAATACGAAGTAGACAAGGAGTCTGGTGCTATTTTTGTTGACCGTTTCATGGCAACTTGTATGCACTATCCAACGAACTACGGATACGTACCACACACTTTATCTGAAGATGGCGACCCAGTGGATGTTTTGGTGCCGACACCATTTCCACTTTTGGCGGGCTCTGTAATTACTTGTCGTCCAGTTGGCGTGCTCAAGATGACCGATGAGTCAGGTACTGACGCTAAGATTTTAGCCGTGCCGCTTCGCAAACTTAGCCCAATTTATCAAGGTGTTAAAGAGTGCAGCGACTTGCCAGAATTATTACTCAACCAGATCCAACACTTCTTTGAACACTATAAAGATTTAGAAGCCGGTAAGTGGGTAAAAGTTGATGGTTGGGGTGATGCTGCCGAAGCCAAGAAAGAAATCGTCGACAGCGTAACTCGTTACGAAGAAGCACCTGAAAAACCTGCTTTCTAAAACCTTCGACAGAAATTCAAAATTCAATCAAAAAAGCCAGTTTAATCACTGGCTTTTTTTGTATTAAGACGACTTATTCTATTGAAGCGATTGGCTTTAGAGCCGCAAAACTGTTTTACCTTTAACCAAGGCTTTAGACTTCTGCAGCGACCAGCTCTTGATACTGTGACTCGATACTGTTGCGCATTAACTGCATCCTGATATTAAACTCATCCTTGATAGTGATAAACAATGGATTTTTTCTGACAGTATCAAATGATGGATCAGAATCAATCCACCAGTAATTAACAAAACCTTCTTGAATCGACTGTCGTAACAATGTAAACGCTTGCTCCTCTTGTCCATTCAAAGCAGCGATTGCCGCTTCAAAATACCGAAGTTCCTGATTACCAAAGCCCTCACTCTTGAGCTGAGCGATCTGACTGTTGGCGACATCAATATGCGATTCGGATTTTAGTTTGTCACCCTTAGTTTTATAGATATTCGCGAGTAAAAGATTGATGTGCACCGTTTCAGAATCTTTTCTTTCGGGTGTTTCTTGTTTGATAACCTCTAAGGCTTTTAAGAAATCATCCTCGGCGTAATCAAGTTTATTTTGTTTGTACCAAGCTATCCCACGCCAAAGCAAATGCCCCCAATCTCGGGTGTCTTCGGCAATTTTCTGAGTCCAATCAATAAAAGATTGCTCATCACCGCTAGCCAACCAAATTTGAGCTTGCAACCAATCCAGTTTACTTGCGTATTTCTTTTCCACCGTCTCCTGTAATCGATCATAATTCTGTTGCGCTAAATCATATTTTCCAATTGGGATGTAAATTCTTGTCGAATTAACCAGCCACCCCATATTGTCATCGCCCAGCTGCGCCATTCGAGAGTACATCCCGTAAGCCTGGTCTAACTGGCCCACACGATAACTAACATCACCTGCAATATCATACGCATTTGGATAGTTTGGATTGTTCCTGACGACGGTGTTAAACACATCCATGGCTTCTTTGTAATTACCAAACTGGACAAGATCTTTCGCGCGGTTATAACCCACTACCGCCGCTTGCGGATCGATTTCAAAAGCTTTTGCCCTGAACTTGGCGCCATCGGCAAACTTTCCTTCATTTTGAAGAATCGAACCGTACCACATGTATGCTTCAGCAATAGAAGGATTTAAATCGATTGCCATTGTTAAGTGCTTTTTAGCGTTAGCAAGCTCTTTGGGGGCTTCCTCTGAACCGTCTGCTAATTGCCAATGCATTAATCCTTTTACCGCATGCGCTGAAGCGAGTTTGGGGTTCAAATTCAATGCTTCTTTAATCAGTGGTTGCGCAAGCTCAAGTGCTTTCTTGAAACTCGCGATTGCAATTTCAAAGTCTGCTTTAGTTCGATTTCTTAACGCACTTAATCCTCTCGAGTACTCCGCAAAGGCCGCAATATCTTTTGTGCCAATTTCTGTCTCTTCAGTCTTTGTTTCACCCAATAGACTTACTTTTAATTCTTCTAAAACCGATTGAGAAATTTCGTCTTGGACTTCAAAAACATTATTGATGTTACGATCCCAAGAGCGAGAGAAAACATGGACATCTTCATCTGCTTTAATCAGCTGCGCCGTCACTCGAATAAGGTCGCCCGAGCGTCTGACGCTACCCTCCAGTATGTATTGAACGCCTAGTTCGCTAGCGATAGTTTTTACATTGATATTGGTGTTTTTATATTGAAACGCTGAAGTTCTCGCAGCTACTCTTAGCTTTTTATTTCGCGCTAATACGTTTAATAGTTCCTCTGAGAGTCCGTCGGCAAAAAACTCATCTTGCGTAGAGTCGCTAAAATTAGCAAAAGGTAAAACGGCAATTGTTTTTTGATCGGTAACCGGGTTTAAGATTTTATCAACGTCAGTCGTAATTGGGGTAATGCTGGCTTGCACTGGCTCGCTGGCAGAGTTGTAATATAAAGTTGCCGCGCCGATACCGAAAAGACTAATCACTGCGATCTCCGCAATTCGGGAGCCAAAGCTCATTCGCTCTGCGCCTTCAGTCTCTAGCGCTCGCCGCTTTTCAAGTCGCAGATCTAACATCCATCCGGCGATAAGTGCCAATGGAAAGCCCGAAAATGCCAAAAGGACCATTGACGACATGACCCAATCATCGACCCCGACAACTGGAAATAAAATGTCAGCTATTTGAATGATACCCCAGGCTACTGCAGCATATATTGTCGCAGCCTTGAATATTTTCCGCGTTTTCAGTTCTTCCCAAATACTCACAGGTCTCGCCCTTGATTCCGCATGAATAACATCATTTAACCTTTCTAAAAGCTTAGCAAACCGATCAGTCTTTCGATTTTTTATTGGCTTTTAGACCTACGTCTCCGCTTACGGTCGACATTTTCACTCGCCCTTTTCCCTCTCCCGCAGTGAACCTTAGGTTTTGCGAGTTAATAAAAGAGCTAATCGGTTTGTCGTCAGTGTAATCGTTGACAATATCGCCACCCGGCGCAGTTTCCATTACAACTCGAGCGTCGAGTTCTCCGTCTACAACATATACAGCCGTTCCGGAAACGCTCCCCATATCTAGCTCGCCATCGGAGTTCAATACACCGGAAATCGTCGTATCACCTGATACATTTGATACCTTGGCCGACTGAATTGAGTCTAGTTTGACTTTTAGGTCAGCTGATACACCACTCACTCTGACCTTGTCACAGCTAACATCAGCGTCCAAATCGCCTGAGATGGTCGATACTTCAAGTGACCCTACAACATCTTTAAGCTTTAGGATCCCACTGATACTATTAATTTGAGTTCGACCTTTAGTTTCATTGATCGAGATATCACCACTCACAGATTTGATATCCAAACCACCATCAATCTTCGAGATGGTTAGATCGGTCGCCACGCCTGAAAAAACCACTTCCGATCCTTGTGGGACATTAATGCTTAAATTTGAGCCGTCTCGATTATGATGTCGCGAGTTTTTCGGTAGTTTGACCTTAATATAAGTTGTACTGCCTTTTGACGCGAATACAAATTTTTCGGTTAGATCATCCAAGGTTCCTTTGACCGTCACTTTAGGCTGGTCCCAACCGATAATATTGATTTCACCTCTGACGTTGTGAATTTCGACTACACCGTCAAGCGGCGCCGAAAGTTCTTTATCGACCTTATCACCTGCAAACGCCGAAAAGCTTAAACTGACCAGGATTAATGAAACCAGTTTTTTCATAAAAATTCCTCAATTAGGATAATGAGTTCAGCCTTGAAAGCTGATATAACACCATCAATTCTTGTTGGTAGACCGAATTTAACAGGTGATATAGATTAGGATCTTGCGGTTGGGCTATTATGGCAGAACGCAACGAGTCTGTCGCTTTTTCGATAGTCTCTAAACTATCTTTAACATCTGCTAACAAATCCCGATCTATTTGCACGCTGTTAGCACCGATTTGGGCAAGAAGGCTCATTTTAGCAGACTGATAATGGCTCTCAATTTCGTCTAGTCTAGCGGCTGTAGAACGCACTTCGACAGCTTGCGCATCGCTAAACGCTTGATAAGTATTCTCAGTGTGTTGCAAATAGAACCAACTCGCTCCCACAACCAGTGCACACACAATTAAGCTACCGGTTAAGGCTAATTTCATCCAACTCAGATTGTACGTCTTTGTGTCAGCCATCAGAGAAGACCTATTTTATGATCACTAATTTCCTCAACAGCTTCTTAACCTAGCGTTATTTCACTTTAACTTTTAAGCAGAAACTGCGGCCAATTTCGATCGCCAAATGTTTTTTCAACGAGATTTAGCTAAAAACTCACTGCGACATTCCGAACCATTGGTGTTACTTAAACCCGCTCCTAAATACTAAAATTCGTTGTCTTTATCTATTATTGACTGTATGACTGCAATTATCTCGCATAATTTCGCAACTGATCTTATGTTTCTATCAGTTTGTCTCAATCTTGGCATTTTCGCTAACTTCAGCCCAAGAACAACATTCAGAAGCCTACCGATTCATCCCATTGAGACGAAGAAAACCGTTAAAAGGTTGTAAAATTTTCAATAATATTTCGATATAAGTTCCGCAATTATTATTTTGTCCAAAAACCAAAATCGAAAATCCAAAATGAGTCACTAACAAAAGTTGTATTACTTACTCCTAACCAATCGGTGCTACCCTTTAGCCAGCAACTCTCGTAAATCGATTAGTCCTGCATTAGCACGACTAATATATGAAGCCATTACCAGGGAATGATTAGCGACAAATCCAAAGCCACTTCCATTTAAAATTACCGGACTCCAAATACCCTCTTGAGTTGACTCAAGTTCACGAATTATCTGCGCTAAACTCGCTTCAGCATTCTTTTTTTGGAGTACCGGTTTAAAATCGATTTGAATGGCCTTAAGCATATGAATAAGTGCCCAACAAGCACCTCTCGCTTCATAAAAGTTATTATCAATTTCAAGCCAAGGCGTTTTCACTTGTAAGCTCGAAGAACTTTGAGTTGATTGAGCTGCTGCCGAATCACCCGATAGATCAGTATTTAATCGCTCTTGTCCTACCGATGCAGCTAGACGTTGAGAGAGACCACCTAATCTTTTTTCTACCAACAATAGCCAAGCATTTAAATTATCTGCTCGAGCATAGAATTGATTTTCTGGACTGTCTTTTTCGGCAAGGCTTTGCTTGTATTTCGATAGTAACTCAATCCCTTCGCGGTATTTACTTTCAGATTCTGGAAACATCCACATATCATGATCGTTATTGAAACGTGGCTCAGCTTCTTTTAAAAATTGATTTTCGAGGGACTGAGATTGTGAACGACTCATATGGTTTCTAAGTGCTGATGCCATATCTCTGACTTGCACTAAAACGCCAAATTCCCAGGAAGGTATATTGTCCAAAAAGATCGAGGGCGGCGTAATATCATTGCTCAAATAACCGCCCGTTTTTTCAAGCAAAGTCCGCGCTACTTTTTCAGTAGTCGCAACCGTGGTATATCCGACAACAAATGTTTTATTCTGGCCGCTCGTCAGGTAAGCATCAGCGTCACTAACTTCAAATACATCAGGCTCTGAACTCCAAAAAATTCCCACGATGTAGAGTAATATGATCAAGCCTAATAAACTGTATCCGGCTATTTTTAGGATCGATCGGTTTTCTAGTATGTTCATCACTGAAAATCTATTCAATAAGTTACGCATCTCTCAAAAGCCTCTTATCTTTGCGGTGTAATTTCAACTTGTATTGGATCGCCATTAGCAAACATAAGCGACAGTGAAAACGGTTTCGCAAGCTTTTTCTTGTCTAACCCCATCAACATAATGTGATAACTACCCCGCTTTAGCTCAAGCGTTCCTTTAGCCGGGATTATCACACTATCGAGGTGCTCCATTTTCGCTAGACCATCTTTTTCAACAGTCTTGTGAATCATCGTATGGTGCGCAACCTCAGTCTTAACGCCAATAATTTCTGCATCAGAGTCACTGGTGTTCTCAATTGTCATGTATATTGCTGCTGTACGAGCTACCTCAGGCAATTTAGGCATTATTGGGTCTTTAACGAGTATTTTTTGGCTTTCAGCTAAAGCCGGAAGGCTTGCCATAACCATTAAACAAAAAATGAAAATACTGCGTGGGATTATGAATTGCATAGGTTCTGCCTTGGTTGTTTTCAGTTCTAACTGTTAAAAAGGTCATCTAGATGATAAGCAAGCTTAAATTGTAGCAAGATAACACTTTCAAAACCTCAAACATTCATGAGAACTTCCGCAAAATGTTAATCAAAATTGAAGAAGTTCTCAGAATTTATGGTTGTTTTTTAATTAGACCTAAAACTCATACCAAGTTCACTCAATTGAATTGTTTTATCATCGTTCAGTAAAACAAGGCCCCAGCAAGAACATAGGCGATAAAGGTTGGCACCGTAAAAGTTAATAAGCTCAAAACCGCAACAATTCTTACCAGCGTTACATCCCAGTCAAATTGATGAGCGATACCAGCGCATACCCCCATTATTTTAGAACGCGCTCTCGGTGGTTTACGATAATAATATTTATCTCTGTAGTGACTGTACTTACTCATAACTTTCTCCTTAACAATACGACTGCCGACCTTTAGTTTGTGCTACTTATTAACCCGTTTGACCGAGTTAACAACTAGGTAATGTCCAAACTAAGCCGATTTTTTTACTTTTTTCTTCAAAGCTTCCAATTCGGCATCGAGTGCTTCGTCATCGCCGAGTGAATCGATTTGCTGGCTTAAACTCACATTGCGTCCCAGGTCCATCGCTTCTACTTCTGCTTCAAGTTCATCCATACGTTTCTCAAAACGTTCAAACTTTGAAAGCGCTTCGTTAATTGCTGAATCATCTATTTTCCGACGAGCATGAATAGTTGATTTAACCGTATCATGACGAGCGACGAGAGCATCACGTCGCGCAATCGCTTCGTTCAATTTTACCTGTAATTTACTGACATCTTGCTCTAAACGTAGCAAGGCTCCATCCAAGTCCTTGAGTTCTTTCTCTTGTGCTTCAACAGCAGCCTCGATTCTGTGCTTTTCCTGCAGTGCTTGTTTTGCCAAATCCTCTCTGTTTTTGTCCAACGCTTTTTCTGCCCTGCCTTGCCACAAATCAACTTCACTTTTTAAATTCTGTAGCTGACGCTCCATTTCTTTTTTCTCAGCAATCGTCTTGGCTGATTGAGTGCGAACATCAAATAAAGTAGATTCCATTTCTGCAATGATCATGCGCACCAACTTTTCTGGATCTTCCGCTTTGTCCAACATTGCTGATACATTACTGTTGACGATATCTGAAAATCGTTTAAATACACTCATTAGCTTCCTCTCTTATCTCTGCAAACTTTAATTCAATAGCAAACTAAGTATTGCTATTTGTCTTACCCATTTCACAGATCGTGCCAAGTTTGCAATATAGGTCTATAAGCAACTGTATTTATTAGGTTTTTTTGATTGGCGAGTAGGTTGATTTTAAAAAAGTGAAAATAATAGAGGGAATCTTAGCCATATCGGATTAACCAATTTCACCAACATTTGGTGAAATTGGCAACGCTATTATTTGGCTAATAACAAATCGCGGGCCGCGTGAATAACTTCTATTCCCGCATCTTTCTTATGGGCGTTTTCGCTTAGATAACGCCGCCACAATTTGCCCCGCGGCTGTGAATGAAAGAGTCCCAAGATATGACGTGCAATATGTTGCAACCGGGTTCCATTAGCCAATTCGCTCACTATGTAGGGTTCCATCGACTCAATTACTTGCTGACGAGTCGGAGCAGCCTGATTGCAGCCATAAAACCGCTTATCGACATCGGCTAAGATAAATGGATTATGGTAAGCTTCGCGTCCAATCATGACCCCATCAACGTATTTCAAGTGCGCATCAACTTCCGCTAAGTTTTTGACGCCACCGTTTAATATGAACTCTAATTGCGGAAAATCATTTTTTAACTGATAGACATGAGAATAGATCAATGGCGGAACTTCTCGATTTTGCTTGGGGCTTAGTCCCGACAAAATGGCTTTTCGCGCATGAACAATAAAAGTGGTACAACCGCCACCGGCAACGATTTCCACAAACCGGGATAAAAGCTCATAACTATCGAGATCATCAATCCCCAGACGATGTTTGACCGTAACAGGAATCGACACAGCTCCCCGCATTGCTGAAATACATTCCGCAACCAATTCTGGTTCAGCCATTAAACAAGCGCCTATTTTTCCATTTTGAACACGATCGGAAGGGCAACCAACGTTCAAATTAACTTCATCATAGCCATAGTCTTCGCAAATCTTAGCGCATTCAGCTAAATCAGTGGGATTACTCCCCCCTAATTGCACTGCGACAGGATGTTCTGCCGAATGAAACTTAAGATGTTTGTCCTTATCCCCAAACAAAATTGCACCCGTGGTCACCATTTCGGTATACAGAACAGAGTGTTTGGAGATCTGACGTAAGAAAAAGCGATCATGACGATCGGTCCACTCCATCATTGGGGCAACAGACACTCTGCGGTTAATACTCATGACAGAAATACGAGATTCTCTTTAGGATTGAAGTGGCGCATTATAACTGGATGCTTTGAATGATTCGAATCTTTCATGGTTTTCTCGCACAACCCCATTCTCAGGTTTACGCACTCAGCCCAATATCGTCTAATTTTCATAAACAGAGTTCGGAAATACATTAAACTGTAAAAATAATGACACTAAATCAAATATCGTCAATTTTACGTCAAAAACCAATTAAAAGTCCGCTAAATTGAATGAAAGCTAGGACTTAACATCATATTTTGAGATTTTTATTTCCTTTTATATCAGCAACTTAATCGTTTTTTTAGCAAAATACGCAAAAAAACTATAAAGAAATTTTAGAAGGCGTCGATAATCTAAGTGTCACTTGAACATGTGTTGTATTTTTCATCTACAACCTGGGTTCGAAGTATGAACGCCACGGCAGGCAGTACACTAACTTTTTAAATTTTATTCAAATCGGAGATAACCGATAACAGTATAGTTTTGCCGGTCGAAAGACCAACCATGAGAGGAGCTTAAACAATGACTAATAGACGTAATAAAGTATTTTCACTATTCAAAGGCGCTACCCTTACTGCAGTTCTAGCGACTACCCTAAGTTTTTCAACAGTGACTCAAGCTAATGACGTACAACGCCTGGTTAACAGTTTGTGTGAAGCTGCGAAAGCAGATGATAGAACCGGCATGCGCAAAAAGTTAAAGTCAGCTAAAATTCGCTTGAAGAAAATCTACTCTGGTGTTCAGTGCGGTGACCAAGGTAGCTTGCTTCGCGCAGCGACCAACGCGGGTGCACTCAACGCGGCGACATTTATCGCAACCAAGATTGGTAAAGATAACCTAGCGATGGCTGAATCTGATGGCAAAAATATCGTTCAATTTGCACAAGGTTTAGTCGCAGCAGGCGACGCGAGCAAACAAGCTTTTGTTGACCTGTACAACTCAAAAATGTAACTCAATTTCTCCCCGTTTGTTGTCGTAGAGTTAGCTCCTCTCGAGACAAGTGAGTGGCTTCGGCCACTCTATTTTATCAACTCGAAAGCTAACTCCGACAAACAAATGCGCATTTTACCTAGACAAACTAGTAATCCCTTTCCTAACGCCTTAGACTTAACTCTAAGCACTTAGCACTTAACACTTAGCACTTAGCACTTAGCACTTAGCACTTAGCACTTAGCACTTAATTTATCGTTTATTTGTCACTCCGTGACTTTACTATTTAACCACCGATTACTGATTTGAAACCGGCTATAATTTACCAACTTCCTCTCGATAAAGCATCACCCCCCACCAATGTTAGCAACCAACATGGACAAGGTAATGTAAACAAACTTGTTTACAAATAACTAAAGTGTGTTCACTTTTTAACCTAAAGTTTTTTTCAAATTGGCCGAAAAAATCTACATATAGTTTGCATCTGCTAGTAATTTTTTACTCAATTTTTACTCCCGCGAATTATATGTTGAAGTTGTTTCCTTACTAACCGGAAGTCCCCCTTCCGGTTTTTTTTTCTATACTATTAACGCAACCGATTAATGATTGGCCACTTTTCTGACGTACCGTTTAATTGATATGTCGATAGACTAATTTAGTAATCAATAACTATTAGTCACAAACCAATAAGAACGCCTCGTCCGTAGGTATTTATTTTTAATGGAAACTAAATACAAAAAAGCCGGTCGATAAGACCGGCTTTAAATTTAAATTAGCAACTTAATTATAACTAGTATTTGAACTTACCGATCAGCACTTGTAGATGCTCTGCAAGACGAGCTAACTCCTGACTGGCAGCTAAGTTTTCACTAGACCCCTGCGCCGTCTTGTCGGCCATTTCTGAAATCGAAGTTACATTCTGATTCATCTCTAGTGACACGGAACTTTGCTCTTCCGCAGCGCTAGCAATGTGAGTACTCATATCATTGATTACATTAACCGCTTCGGTAATTTTATGAAGGCTTTCGCCGGCTACAGCGGTTTTCTCAACACTATTTTGCGCTTCGTTACGACTAGACTTCATAACCGCCACGGCTTCACGAGTACCGTCCTGCAGTCGCTCAATCATTTCTTGAATTTCTGAGGTAGATTCTTGTGTTTTGCTCGCCAGCGTTCTAACTTCGTCGGCTACAACAGCAAACCCACGCCCTTGTTCACCCGCTCGCGCAGCCTCGATAGCAGCATTTAACGCCAACAAGTTGGTTTGGTCTGCAATGCCTCGAATAACATCTAACACCGCACCGATATTGGTACTGTACTGGTCGAGTTTATCGGTTACTTGCGCCGCTTGTTCAATTTCTTCTGCGAGTCGATTTATCGTCTCAATACTGTCTTGAACAACTCGCTTACCATCAATCGCTTCATCGTTAGCTTTTTGCACTTCAAGTAACGTATTGCTCGCACTGTTTGCGACCTCATCAACGGTTGCAGTCATCTCAGTCATAGCTGTCGCAATCATCTCAGTTTGTTCTTTCTGATGATTAATATTATCGTTGCCTTGTCGCGAAATTTCTGTCGTTTGTTCGGCCGATGCAGAAAGCTGCTGAGAACTCGAGCTGATTTCCTTCAGCATACCACTTAACGCATCGATCAAAGCATTAAAGCCGTGCGACAAACGGCCCAGCTCATCTTTTCGATAAACCTTCGCTTTGTCAGTCAAATCACCTTCAGCGACCTTGCCGATCACTCGCAGTACCTCATTTAATGGTCCAGTAATGGAGCGCACAACCCAAAGATTAATTCCCAAGGCAAACAAAATAGCGATAAGCGCAATAACTATTAATAAGGTTCTACTGCTACTCACTTTCTCGGCAGCATCATTTTTAATATTTTGGGTTAAGCCTTTCACTTTGGTAAACACATTTTGTAAATGGGCTTTCCCTTCATTGGCAATTTGCGAAGACTGGGCGAGTAATTTTTTTGCTTCATCTCTCCGATTCAATTGCTGCTGATAAACCGAAAGAATATTATCGTTACCGGTTGTTAATTGTTTAAATTTGGTAATCGAGGCTAAAGTATCAGAGTAATACTCATTATTGGTTGCGGTCGAATCTTGTTGGACTGAAGAAAAGCTCGAATCCAAATCTTTAACGAGCGCATTAATGTCCTTAATCGCGGCGCTTAAAATATTCGCGTCATCACTGATTAATGTATCGGTGATAGTCACTGTGCCCTCTCTAATCATATTGGACATCGACTGTAAACTGTCGGCGGTCGCTCCGCCGCCAAGGTCGTCAGAAAAATCGAACAAGTAGGTGTCCAACTCATCTGCAACATCTTCGAAATCACCCCGCATTCCCTCGATTCGTTCTCCGAGGGTGAGATCGCTTTTGTGCGCAGCGAACATTTGAGGAACCACTTGTTTGTACTGTTCAATGCTTTCGCGACTCGCATTTAAGGAGTTGAGAATATCTGGATAACCAGCCGCTACAGCCTGTAACTCTCTCGCCGACTCTTCATTCTCAGTCATGCTTGCATTATAGTTCGACTCGATTTCACTTAAACTCCCGGACTGGCGAGTCTGATGATAACGACTGACGGAAACAGAAGCCTCCAACAATGACGACAAGTTTTCACTACCAGAAATCAGCATCGGGGTTGATTTATCAGTCACCGAATTTAAACCATCTTCGATCGAGCTAACCCCACTTAGCCCCGTGAACGACAGCATAACCAACAACAACATGACTAAGCCGGCACCACCAACTATACGTGCAGTAACAGTCAAATTCATTTGGATCCTCATTTTTTGTGTTTGTTTAACATTAGATTTTGATTTTTTTTAACGCATTCTGCGTTTCTTTTTATGGTTATCGGCACCAAAATCAGCAAATGTAGTTAAAGCATAGTAAAAAATCTCAATAACTGCAGAGAAATATCCGCTAATCAATTGAATTCTTTGAGTAAACTGACTGAGAAGGCAAAATTAGTGCGAACTAATCCCGGCGATATGATTAAGCAATAGTTTGTGAGTGTGAGCTTGAGGGGGCTAAATTAAATGCAAGATTACTTGTCGCTGGTGTTGGGCATGTCTGTGTTCCCACAAAAAAATCCCTTGCCATGTCCCTAAAACCAGTTGTCCGCGCTCAATGGGAATTGACAGTTGGGTCGCCGTTAACATCGATTTAATATGGGCTGGCATGTCGTCAGCGCCTTCGTATATATGGGTATAGAGAGAATCATTCTCCGGAACTAAACGATTTAACCAGTTTTCAAGATCATGGCGTGCACTCGGATCAGCGTTTTCTTGAATTAACAGACTACAAGAAGTATGACGAGTGAAAATCGTGCAAAGACCAATCTCGTCCGCTGACTGCGAAACTACATTTTCAACTTCGCGAGTAAACTCGTACAAGCCTTGGCCACGAGTCGCGAGAGAAATCTTTTTTATCAGTCCTGCCATAGGAATTTCACCCTTGAGGTAACCCCGCACAATAATGACCAAGGAATCGTATTTGCATGCTTGGCGATGATTTCGACGGGCAAGCCATTCCCCCAGAGGATTGCTTTGTCTCCCAGTTCAAACTGATCTTCAAGCCCCAAATCTACCGTTATCATATCCATTGACACTCTCCCAACCAATGGGTAGGTCTTGCCATTAATCAGCACCGGCGTCCCAGATTTTGCATGATGTGGATAGCCATCGCCATAGCCAATCGCAATAACGCCAATCCGCGTTTCTTGCGGCGCCTGCCAAGTCGCGCCGTAGCCGACCGTTTCTCCCGGTTTGAGGTGCTTGATGGCAAACAGTTGAGATTCTAAGGTCATTGCCGGCTTCAGTTGATGCTGAGGGCCGGTGAAATCAAGCATTGGCGAACAACCATATAAAAGAATTCCGGGCCTAATCCACTGTAGATGGCTTTCCGGCCAAGCAACTACCCCAGCAGAATTCGCTAGACTGGCTTCGCCCTTGATTACCTGTAAATACTGTTTAAATTCGCTAATTTGTGCCGCGCTTTTTGCGTTATCAATGTCATCAGCACAAGCCAAATGTGACATTAAATAGATCTTTTCAACGGTTTTAAGCTGACTTAATCGCTCATAAGCAGTTTGATAGTCTTCTGGCTCAAACCCCAGCCTGTTCATGCCAGAGTCTAGTTTTAACCAAACTTTAATTTTCGCATCGTTCGACGTATCTTCAAGTGCTTTGAGTTGACTTTCTTGGTGAACAACGGTTTGTAATTGGTATTCAAAAGCTTGGCGTAATTCCTGCTCACTAAAGAAGCCCTCTAATAAGATGATATCAGTAGATATGCCGGCCTCACGCAAAGTAAGTGCTTCATCCATGCAAGCCACAGCGATTGCATCTGCACTGGCAAGCGCTCGCGCAACCTGGACAATTCCATGACCGTATGCGTCGGCTTTGACTACCGCCATCATTTTCGTATTCGGTGCTAATTGCTTTGCGATCTCAAGGTTATGCCGGATCGCAGCAAGGTCAATGATTGCTTTTGTCTCCCGCATAAAATCTTAATATTCTTCGTAGGTGTTAGCCAAATTAGCAAACCGGTTAAAATGTCCTTGGAAAGCAAGCCGACAGGTTCCGATAGGACCATTACGTTGCTTTCCGATGATCACTTCGGCAGTCCCTTTGTCTTCACTTTCTGGGTTATAAACTTCATCCCGATAGACAAACATGATGATATCAGCATCCTGCTCAATGGCGCCCGATTCACGTAAGTCCGACATTACCGGTCGACGGTCAGCTCGTTGCTCTAAAGAACGGTTCAACTGAGATAATGCAATCACAGGGACATGCAGTTCTTTTGCTAATGCTTTCAAGGAACGCGAAATTTCTGATATTTCTAATGTTCGATTATCGCCTAGCCCAGGAACTGTCATCAATTGCAGGTAGTCAATAACAATCAAGCCAACTTCGCCATGCTCTCTAACAACGCGTCTTGAGCGGGATCTCACTTCAGACGGTGACAAGCCAGCGGAATCGTCTATAAACATTTTGCAGTTATTTTTAAGAATGTTGGTCGCCACAGAGAGATTATCCCAATCTCTATCATCAAGCGCGCCGTTTCTAAGTCGGGTTGCATCGATGCCGCCAATCGAAGCAAATGAACGCATCAATAGCTGATTTGCCGGCATCTCCATGCTGAAAACTAAAACCGGCTTGCCGCCATGTATCGAAGCATGCTCAGCAATGTTCATCGAAAAAGTGGTTTTACCCATTGCGGGTCGTCCTGCGACAATCAATAAATCCGAGTTTTGTAGGCCGTTAAGCATTTTGTCTAAATCGTTAAAACCAGTACTTAACCCAGTAATTCCACCTTTTGACTCCACCGCAAACTGAACTCTATCAAGGGTTTCCTCTAGAAAATTTGCCGCCAAGACTAAGCCAGAATCTTTACTCTCTCGCTGTTCAGCAATTTTGAAAACCTTGGCCTCAGCCATATCCAGCAACTCATCAGAGTTTCGGCCTTTCGGTTCGTAAGCAGCATCGGCGATTTCATTGGATACTGCAATCATTTCCCGTAGTACTGCTCGCTCTCTGACAATTTCTGCATAGGCCGTTATATTGGAAGCGCTAGGGGTGTTTTTTGCTAAATCTGCAATGTACGCTAATCCGCCGATTTCGTCAGCTTCACCTTCTTGCTCTAAAAATTCATAGAGAGTCACTACGTCCATCGGGCGAGCATTTTCTGCGAGATAGCTAAGCGCTCTAAAAATTAATCGGTGATCTTTGCGATAGAAATCTTCCGCAACGATTTTATCTGAGATCTTCTCCCAGGCATCGTTATCGAGCAGTAATCCCCCCAAAACAGATTGTTCTGCTTCTATTGAATGAGGGGGCATTTTTATATTGTTAACTTGAAGGTCTTCGAGCATTAACTAATTCCAATAATAATGCAGGCGCAAAATTTGATTTTATCAATGAGAGTTTTTAAAACGATTTTGCGCTTATATAAGCTTAAAATCGACCAATACACCTTAATAATTATTATGAATTACAAAGCGTTAGATAAACTTGACAGTAATTCTAGCAGGTCTTTTCAGAGATAAAAAAACACCCCGAATCATAAAGATGCGAGGTGTTTTATTTTTGCATTTGCGTCGCTTTAAAGCAACGCTAAAAACAATATCTAGTTCAATTAAACCAGATTATTCCGCTTGCGCCACAACAGCAACTTTCAAAGTTGCGTCTACGTCTGAGTGCAAGTGAATAGCGATATCAAATTCACCAGTGTGGCGAATTGCACCGTTTGGCATACGAACTTCGTGCTTTTCAAGCGCAACGCCAGCTGCAGACGCTGCATCCGCAACATCTTTAGTGCCTACAGAACCGAAAAGCTTACCTTCGTCACCAGCATAAGCTTCGATGGTAACAGTCAGCTCTGCGAATTGCTCTGCGCGCTTCTCAGCAGCAGCTAACTCTTCAGCAGCTTTCTTTTCTAATTCTGCACGACGTGCTTCGAACTTTTCCAGGTTGTCTTTTGTCGCTGGAACCGCTTTGCCTTGAGGAAGCAAGTAATTACGACCATAACCGTTTGCTACAGTAACGCTATCACCCAGTTCGCCAAGATTACGGATTTTTTCAAGTAGAATGACTTGCATTAGTCTTTCCTCTAATTCGTTATCAATGCTTATTTATGCGCGTCTGAATATGGCAACAAAGCCAAGAAACGAGCACGTTTAACTGCTGTAGAAAGCTGGCGTTGGTACTTAGAACGAGTTCCAGTGATACGACTAGGAACGATTTTACCAGTTTCTGTGATGTAGCTTTTCAAAGTAGCTAAGTCTTTGTAATCAACTTCAGTAATGCCTTCAGCAGTGAATCGGCAGTACTTACGACGTCTGAAATGTCTAGACATGAGTTATTCCTCCGTTATTCCGCTGCTGACTCGTCAGCAGTCTTCTCTTCTGCTGGCGCTTCAGTTTGAGTTTCTTCTTTTGCTGCCGGCGCTGGTTTCTTGTCGGCAGAATCGAAATTCTTAGCAGCTTCTTCTTTAGCTTTCGCTAGAGGAGAAGGCTCTGTGATGGCACCTTTTTGCTTGATTGTTAGGTGACGTAATACTGCGTCATTGAACTTGAATAAGTTTTCAATTTCTTCAATAGCAGAAAATTCGCATTCAACGTTCATCAAAACATAGTGTGCTTTGTGAGCATTGTTGATTGCGTAAGCTAGAGGACGACGTCCCCAGTCTTCTAAACGATGGATTTTCCCGCCAGCGTCAGTCACTACAGCACTGTATCTTTCGATCATTGCTGGGACCTGGTCGCTTTGATCAGGATGCACCAAGAATACGATTTCATAATGTCGCATTAAGATCTCCTTCCGGTTTCCAGTCACCAAAGGTCTCGTTCGAGAACGCTTTAATAACAAGGAGTTAGGTCTGATTGTCAAATAATTCAGGCTTAAAAGTTAAACCCGTCTCTTTCAAG
Organism: Aliikangiella marina; assembly: GCF_007004765.1. Lineage (GTDB taxonomy): Bacteria > Pseudomonadota > Gammaproteobacteria > Enterobacterales > Kangiellaceae > Aliikangiella > Aliikangiella marina. The sequence goes on along the minus strand of NZ_VIKR01000001.1, from coordinate 167,148 downwards.
AGCGCGCGATTATACTGGCCTGAGCCCATAAATGCAATGCTTTACCGCTTTTCTGTAGAGTTAACTCCCTGATAAGTCTCATTTGCGACTGTTCAGCGATTTATTAAGATACCGCTTTTAAATCCTAACACCGCTCAGGCACCACTGGTCGCGATTAGCCACTGTGTATCCCGGGAATTAATCCTTCTTATTTTTTCTAGATACGATATACTCCACCGCAATAAAAATCTTATCTACTATTTTATCGCCCCCAATACTTTCCATGGCCGCTCGCTTCAAAGTCTTTTTGATTAATTTAGAAAGCTCAAAACAACGTTTGCTCAATAGCCAGCAACTATTAAAGGCCGCCAATGTTGACTTTGAAAGGCTTGACGCTGTAAATGGCTCACTGCTGAGTCAATCGCAGATCGATAAGATTTATCAATTCAACCAAGGGGCGCAATATTACAAAACCTTATCAAAAGGCGAAATCGGCTGTTATTTGAGTCACCGTAAAGCCTGGCAAAAGATAGTTACGGAACAGCTCGATTTTGCGGTTATCCTTGAAGATGACTTTGCCAGTTGCGGTCAGCTGGGTGAAGTCATTAGGGCGCTTGAGAATCTTAAGTATCCGTGGGATTACATTAAACTTGCTGAGCATTCGCGCAAACGCAACTCGGTCTTTGAATGGCAACAAGACCACTTATCCTTGTGCATTTACGATAAAGTACCAGCGAGAACTCTGGCTCAAGCAGTAAGTTTGACTGGCGCAAAAAAGCTTTTGGTTCACAGCGAACAAATTACCCGCCCTATCGATATTGATCTCCAACATTGGTGGGAAAAAGACTTATCAATCTTTGGGTTAAGCCAAGTCCCGGTGACGCCCAACCTGGCTATAAAAAGCGAAATCAGTGAACTCGGTCGAAATAAATCGGTCCGATTGAGCAGAGCGGCACAGTTTAAGCAACGGCTGGCATTCAAAATTAAAAACCGACGAGAAACCCAACGCTTAGTTGAACGTCTAAAGCAGAACCTAGGAAAGTAACAAACGAGTCAAAGGAATAAAGAGGATTTATAACTAATGTTTCACGCTAAAAAGCTCATTGCTAGTTGTTTATTGTTAGCATTTAGCCATCAAACTGACGCTTCCCCATGGATCGGTACAAACGATGTGAGTTTGCATGACGATGTGAAAACGCTCGTTGAGTTCGGTTATCTTGACTCGGTTTCGATTAGCTATCCTTTACCGTGGCAAAGTATAGCTCCTCAGTTAAAGAATATGGAAATAAAATCACAGCATGACCTTGCCCAGTCCGCACTCAATCGATTACAGCGTCAACTCAGATTCCGAGAAAATCATTCTAGCCAACTAAAACTTAAAGCAATATCTGAAGCGCCAAGGTTTACCAGCTTCCACGAGTCGCACAAAGCCAAAGGCGAAATTGAATTTAATACTCGATTTGAAACTCAAAATTGGGCAGGGCAACTTGGTATTTATGCCGATAACGATGAAAATGATGGACTTGATAATAGCTACCTCGCTTATCGTATGGGACAGTGGCAAGTATCCATTGATTCCATCAACCGCTGGTGGGGACCGGCAGAATCGAGTAGCTTAATATTGACCAATAATGCACGTCCGGTTCCTGGGATTTCGGTAATTACTAGTCGTGGCACCGCAGCTGAGGATAGTTGGTTAAGTTATATTGGTCCCTGGTATCTCTCATTTCATTTAGGTCAACTGGAATCTGACCGCATCGTTCCCGACGTAAAATTATGGCGCGCGAGATTTAACATGCGTCCACTGGAAAACCTCGAATTCGGGGTTTCATGGAGTGCTATGTGGGGCGGGGAAGGCTTTGGCAATAGCCTTTCTGATTTCATCGATGTCATTACCTTTGATCCAGTTTGCGCAAATGGCGCTGCAACCTGTGACGATGAATTGGATACCAAAGTGGGTAATCAACTCGCTGGATTTGATCTGAAATATACGTTTCATCTATTCGATATGCCATTAAATATTTATGGTCAAAGAATTGGCGAAGATGCCACTGACTACATAAAGGTTACCGACAAAGCCGACCTCTTTGGCCTGTCTGGATATGCCTTTAACGGTAAATGGTTTATCGAGGCAAGCGATACCGGAGTGGCGTGTGGAAGTGCTACCTCGACGATATTAAATTGTTATTATGAGCACGGCGACTATCGCTCCGGCTACCGACATTTTGGCCGTTCGATGGGAAGTACTTTTGATAGCGATGCCAAAGTCACTTCAATCGGCTATTCGCGCACCTTCACAGAAGGCCACCGGCTAGAGATTCGGTTTGATGATGCAGATTTAAATTATGACGCACAACTGACTACGCCCGTAGTGAAAAGTGAACGAGAGAAACTCAAACGACTGGGTGTAACTTACAAACATCGATTTAGTGACTGGTCTGCAAAAGTCGGCGTTATCTTTGAAGACTCAGAGTTAAATGATGGAACGACCGACGACGAAAATATTGTTTCATTGGAGTTGGACTATCATTTTTAAACCCCAAGGTAGCTGACAAGTTCGGCAACAGCCAATACGGTAGCACTCTCAATGTAACCTGGCTCTGATGCTGACCTAATGATTCTCTGACGAACAACCTGCAAGCATTGGCTGTTGTGTAACCGGTCAATGCGTATTACTCAGCGGCCATATTCTTTCATGGTTTCACCGTCTGAAAAAAAAACTTATCAACGGCCTCAGTTGAGAAACTTGTGAGCAGTCCACTCTCTCTAATTTTTGTAAACATAATCGATCCAACCTAAGCTTGAGAAGCATTGCCCTAAAACCGCTTATCTGCTAGCGTTGATTCCCTAAGAAAATCAATAAAACAGGGAATACTCCATGCGTCTGCTCACTTTTTTAACGGTCTTGACCGTCATGATTGGATGTTCTGACGAACCAAACAATGAAATACAAAAGCAAGACACAAAAGCGCAACATAGTGTCGACCAAGCGGTAAACAATTCTCCTCATCCACTTACCCAAAATGCAAAGATAGTCCAACCGGACGCCCCCGGTAAACCAACGCGCACAATTAGCGCCGAAGCAGCCAGCAACCTAGCTCATATCCTCTACACTGACGCGGATGTTGAATTTATGCAAGGCATGATCATGCATCATGCACAAGCGATTGATATGACGAACCTTGTCGCTGATCGCAGTGAGAACCCGGAACTTATCCAACTTGCTGAACGAATCGATATCTCTCAAAAAGACGAAATCAAAACAATGCAAAATTGGCTGAAAGCGCGTGACAAAGATGTAACAAGCGAGCATGCCCACCATGCCCATGGTGCAGAAATGATGCCAGGAATGCTAACCCCAGAAGAAATGCAACAATTGGCTGATGCGAAAACCAACGCCTTTGATAAATTATTTCTCGAGTTGATGATCAAGCATCACTACGGCGCTTTGATTATGGTTGATGAGCTACTCGAGAATAGCGGTGCTGCTCAAGAGTCAATGATGTACACCTTCGCATCAGATATCAACGCTGACCAAAAGATGGAAATAGAGCGTATGGCAAAGATGCTCGCAAGTCTCTCCCCTGACCCTCGCGTCGGATTGACCGCTGGTTACTTAGACGCGGAATCTTCCGCTAATAATATCGAGCTCAAGGTGTCAATTCCAAGGCCCCCTGGATTTTTCTCTCCGCAAAATCCCGCTGGATTTGCCGTATTAGAACAAGAAGATGATGCCCCTAAAACCAGCAGCCAACCAGAAGAAAAAGACGCTGATGCCGAGGAGCGCGAAGCACAGAGCAAAAAATTTCGACAAGAAGGTAAAGAGCGCGAAGCGAGTTCGGCACTCTTTAACTTTGCAAATACTGACTTAGCATTTGCCGAGGATTTTGTCGTTGTCGGAAACTACCACGGTTTTAATATCTTTGAGATTAGCAATCCCGAGAAACCATCACTCGTTTCGTCAGTTGTTTGTCCTGGCGGCCAGGGGGATGTGTCCATTGTAGAAAACTTGTTGATTATGTCTGTTGAACAAACTCGCGGTCGAATCGACTGTGGTTTACAAGGTGTTGCAGATGTGGTCAGTGATGAACGAATGCGTGGAATCAGAATCTTTGACATCAGCGATCTCACCACACCAAAACAGGTTGGATTGGTGCAGACATGTCGCGGTTCACACACTCATACGGTGGTTACCGATCCAGATACAGAAGGGAAATTTTATGTTTATGTTTCTGGTATCGCAACCGTCCGCAAAGGTGAGGAACTAGCTGGTTGCAGCGATGCGCAGCAGGATCCAAACTCGGCCCTATTTAGCATAGATGTTGTTGAGATCTCCTTAAAAGATCCTGCAGCGGCGAAGATTGTTAATCAACCTCGCATTTTTGCCGACTTTGACAGTGGCTCTATTGCCGGACTGTGGCAAGGTGGTGATCATGGCAGAAATACGCAAGATACTGCGGTCACCGATCATTGTCATGACATCACTGTGTTCCCAGAGCTAAAACTTGCCGCAGGTGCTTGCTCCGGTAATGGTATCTTGATGGATATCACAGACCCATTGAATCCGAAGCGGCTCGACGCGGTCACCGACAAAGGCTTCGCTTACTGGCATTCAGCAACCTTCAATAACGACGGAACCAAGGTAATTTTCACTGATGAATGGGGCGGCGGTGGTCAGCCACGTTGCCGAGCGAATGATCCTGCTAGCTGGGGAGCCAACGCTATCTTTGACATCGTTGACAACAAACTCGAGTTTAGAAGTTATTATAAGTTACCCGCACCCCAATCTGATAAGGAAAATTGCGTCGCGCACAACGGTTCACTCGTTCCAGTTCCGGGCAGGGATATTATGGTCCAAGCGTGGTATCAAGGCGGCCTGTCACTTTTCGACTTCACCGACTCATCAAATCCGATTGAAATTGGTCACTTTGACCGCGGTCCGGTTAATAAAGACCACTTAATCGTCGCAGGTTATTGGTCTGTTTATTGGCATCAAGGACTCGTGTACGGCTCGGAAATTGCGCGAGGGTTTGATGTACTAAAACTGTCTGATAGTGAATTTATTACCGCGAATGAGCTTGCCGCGGCCAACACTATCGATAGCAAAATAGTGAACGCCCAATATCAGAAAATGTTTAAATGGCCAGCTAAGCCCGAGGTTGCTCTTGCCTATACCGACCAATTGGCACGTCTCGAAACGGTGAATAAAACTAAACTCAGTGAATTGAAAGACTTGATTAAAAGCATTACCCCATCAAGCAAGGAAAATAAAAACCAGGCTATCAAATTGGCTGAATTGCTAGTACAAGAGAGTCAATCAGGTAACTCAAGAGTACAAACGCTTTCCGCTGCACTGCTCGAGGTTGTACGCTCACTTGAGGAAGTTTAGGGCCATTAGTTACCCGAAGCTAAGGAAGGCTTTCAATCGTTGTTTTGTTTATCCAGTGCAGTCTCTCAAGTTCACATTCACATGAAATTGAAAGACTGCACATCGTTGCTGCGACTAGTTAGACTATTCGGGCAACTTGACTTCAATTACAAAGAAGCGACTAGCGCTTCTTGCGTCGCCTCAAAGTTCATCACCAATTGCATCTGAGTCTCAACAGGTGTTGATTCTTTCCCATCGATGATAACTACAGTTTTAATCGGGTAAACACCTTGAGGCATACCTTTTGGTAAGGTGAATTTAAATTCATTGGCAAACTCTCCGCTGCGACCTGTCTCTGCATTAACGACTTTTGTCAGGCTTTTAATTTCCTTACTGCTATCTTCGTTATCATAAATAACAATCTTTTCTTCAATTTTCATCTGATTGGTTGCTTCTCCACGAACAACTTCGAGACTAGAAACAACGGTAACTTTATCGCCAGGATTAACGATGCTGCCCGGTTGAAGATTGGATTGATAAGCGATTATAGTAGGCTCTTTGGGGAGCTTCTTATGTTCCTTTTTATATTTGTTAACGACTTCTTTTTCATTAGTGACTTGTTGGGTTTCGTGCTCGATCGTCATATCATAAATGACTTTCGCTGCGATACCGATCGCAATAATTGCACCCAAAGTTTGCAAGTCTTTTTTCTTACAACCTAAGTTGGTTGCAAGCAGCAAACAGAGACCCATTGTAATCAAAAAATTAATTGGTTTGTTTTGAGAAAGTAAATTATTCATTGGATTCCCTCCAGCTATTCTATCGTAATATTTTTCTTGGCATCGGCAATGGCCCTTTCCGCGGCAGACTTTAAGCGTAAAGCTCGCCTGTGACCAGGAACAAATTCTAAAGCCGATTCGGACTTAGCAATCGCGCAACTATAGTTCAGTTTTTCAAAGCACGTTTGCCCATCTTTTAAAATCTTTTCTGCCTTTAAAAAATTTTCTCGTTGTTTCTGCTCTGCGTAGTTGGCATTTCGAATAATCGCTTCTGCTTGAGCTTCATCATGTTTAATCACAAGTACTTCACTCGCGAATTCTATTGCACATTGGTAATCTGTTCTTTCTAAGCAATCATTAGCTTTGCTCAATAGTTCAGCAAGCTGTTTTGATTCCTGTTCACGAGCTTCTGCTTCTGCTAATTTTTCTGCTTCCATTTTTTGTTGCAGCGCTAATGCGGATTGATTATTCGAGTCCAGTAAAAGTACTTGTTCAAGCGTTGTTTCGACACAACTATAGTCATTGCTTAAAAAGCAATTATTGGCGGCCATCAACAACTCATTAATTTCAGTGAGCTTTAAATCTCGCTCCGCATTGGCTAAAACCGATTTCGCTTCATCATCGTCTGGTGCGACCTTGAGTATTGCGTTTGCGCTCGTAATCGCACAAACATAGTCTTTCGCTTGATAGCACTGCTGCGCATTATTCTTAGTCGTTTCGACAAAAACCGCCAGTTCATCAGGAACAAAATAATTTTTATAAACGAACCAACCAACAACACCTAGTAATAAAGCACTGGCAACTCGGAAAACGGGAAATTTGACCGGTTCAGTCAGTTCTTGGTAGAACTCTTGAATCGTTTGCGTTCTCTCTTCTCTTTTTAAAGCGAGACCTTTAAGCAAAGCCTTCCACTGGCGTTTTGTTAGACCATCTATTCTTTCTGGCTGCATCTTTAAACCAAGTGCCGCCACCGCTGGCTGTTCATTATAAGGATGCCGACCAGTCAATAATTTGTAGGTAATTATCGCTGCCGCATACACATCATCACTCGCTTCAGGTTTTTTCTGTTGCATCATTTCGAGGCTCGCATAAGCCGGGGTCATCGCACCTAACGAGCCAGCGTCAAATTGATCCGTTAATTTTGATTCACTCGCCAGTCTCGCGATCCCGAAATCGAGTACTTTAACCCCATTGTCCGAAATAAAAATATTGGCTGGTTTTAAATCGCAATGAACAATGCCTTTTTGATGCGCATACTGAAGTGCTCGGCAAAATTGTCCGACTATTTTTAACGCCATTTCTTTGTTAATGGTTTTATCACGATTGCGATACAAATAGCTGTCTAATGCTTCTCCCTTCAACAGCTCCATGGTCATATAAATCGTATTACCATCACGGTCAAAATCATGAACCGTAACAATATTAGGGTGAGACAATAAATGCGAGCGACTCGCTTCTCGCTGCAGAGATATAAACGCATTGGGATGCTGTTTAAAGTCACTATTTAATACTTTTACTGCGACATAGGGATTGGCATCATGCGCTTCAACTTTGCGCAAATCTTTAGCTTTATAAACAGTCCCCATACCACCAGAACCCAGTACAGAGTCGAGTACAAAGCGCTTATTAAGCAAAATTTCTTTTTTACTGAGGGCTTCATTGACGTCATTTTGCGCGCGACGAAATCCATGCTCACTATGTTGATCTTGAAAAATCAAGTTGATCCTGGTGAGCTCATTGTAATTTTTTTGGCTGGTGTTTTCGGTATTTGTTCTAGCCGAACGACGGGCTCCAACTTCAGGCGCAATTACCGTTGCATCCTCGGCTGGCAACGCTTCCTCAGTCGAATCCGTAATCTCTGTTTCTTCTAGAGTTTCTGATTTGCTTTTATATTGCTCTGACTCTGGATGAGACGATTTATTATTATTGTTACTCATCGCAAGATTCCATTATTAGTTCCATAACTTCTCGGATCCGATGCGAACTTTCGAAAGCGTTGACGCCTGAGGCAATGTGTCTCTTTAGATTCCTCAATCAGTCGCAACAACCGTTATTTTGCGACAGGATAAGCGGCAACTTTTTTAACCAGTCTCGAAATTCCCCGTGTTTACCCTCTTGACCTATCATACAGCCTAGATTGATTCCTCTGCAATAGTTAGCATCGCTCGAGTTAACTTACTGAGCTCATCAGAGGGCATGCAATAAGCGGGCATAATATAGAGCAATTTACCAAATGGTCTGATCCAAACGCCCAACTCGACTAATCTCGGTTGAATGGTATGCATATCTAGGGTTTGAACCATTTCAACCACGCCGACAGCCCCTTTAACTCTGACTTCATGGACAGAGGGCAAGCTTTCTAAAGGACGGAGTTCGGCTTCGAGTTGTGTCTCTATAGCCAGTACATTTTTTTGCCATGGTGAAGCTAGCAATAGCTCAATACTCGCGTTAGCGATAGCACAGGCAAGTGGATTGCCCATAAAAGTCGGCCCGTGCATTAAATTTCCGCCACCGAAACGACTGATAGTTTGCGCCACATTTTGCGTCGTTAGTGTTGCAGCAAGGGACATATAGCCTCCCGTAATCGCCTTACCTAAGCACAATATATCCGGTACAATTTGCGCTTGTTCGTAGGCAAATAAACTCCCCGTACGACCAAATCCGGTGGCGATCTCATCTAGAATAAGGAGCACGCCATATTCATCGCAAATCTGGCGCACTTGGCGTAAATATTCGGGCGCGTATACTCGCATTCCCCCAGCACCTTGAACAATTGGCTCAAGGATAATTGCCGCTATCTCTGTGTGACGTGCTGCAACCGTGCTTTTAAGCTGCGCAATATCCTCATCATTCCACGAATCATCATCTTTGCAGCCTGGTGCATCGACGAAAATATGACTGGGTAATACGCCTGCAAACATCGCATGCATGCCATTTTCTGGATCACAAACCGACATTGCACCAAAGGTATCACCATGATAACCATTACGAACCGTCAGGAATTTATTCTTCTCTGGTCGTGCCTGCGAGTACCAAAACTGCAACGCCATTTTCAAGGCGACTTCTACAGCGACTGAACCGGAATCAGCGAGGAAAACACAATCGAGCTTAGCTGCAGTGATATTGACCAAGGTTTGCGACAACTTTATCGCAGGCTCGTGAGTGAGTCCGCCAAACATCACATGCGACATTTTCTTAGTCTGCTTTTCAATCGCCTGATTGAGAAACGGGTGATTATATCCGTGAATAGCGGACCACCATGATGCCATACCGTCGACTACTTTTTGGCCATTTGTAAGATTTAGATAGACACCTTCGGCAGACTCAACACCAAACACCGGGGTAGGATTTTTTAAATTCGTATACGGATGCCAGATATGCTCACGATCAAAAGCGAGTTGGCTGTCAGTTAAACTCATAGTAGCGGTTCTACAAACTATAAAAGGTAGTAAAGAATAATATCATACGGTAAATTAATATTATCCAATAAAAAGCGAAAACTAAAAACGTGGCCAGCCCTATGGCGCGCGGCCAGCGAATGCCATTGATTCTTCGTAAACTGCTGGCAAAATAACTCAAGCAAAAACCGACCATAACAATTGAGCCAAACGCCTCCGAAAACACGATTGCTTTAATATGCGGGACGCCAAGCCAATCCACTACCCCACCCAAAGCATACAGTAGGCTTCCAAAAACAATCATAAATAGCAATAAAGCGCTCACAAAGTGAGATGCAAAGACCACACTAGCGATCATCTTATGAGAACATTCTTTTAGCAATGGAAGGCTAATCAACGCGACCATGGGTATCAATAATATGACGAGAGACTTGGAGTGAACTTGAATGAGTTGATCAAATTTTTGCGCATAAGTTGTTTTAGAAAGATTTTGTTCGCTGAGTGCCTGAGCAACCATATCATTAGCGAGCGCATGATGCGGAAAATTAGTCGCGTTTAAATGCACTTCGAGTGGTGTTGTAAATGCATTTTGGGGAACAAATACAATAAATACAAAATAGATGACATTGATAATTAAAAATAATTGAAAAGGGTTAATTCGATGAACTCTTATGCCGTTCAAATAATCTTGAGCCAACTGACCAGGCTTTGTCACGAGTAACTTTAAACTGAGCATAAATTTGGCATCAACGTCAGTGAGCGAAGTTATCAATTGGTTTAATAATGATTTGATAGACAGCTGTCGCTGATCGAACCGCTTTTCGCCACAATAAGCGCAATAAGTATGCTCAACAGTTTTTTTACAATTGACGCACTTAATCACGACCAATATCTCTCATTTAGAATCACTGCTGCAAATAATAAGATTTTGCTCCCTCAAATAACAGTTTTTTTAAGTTTGTCTATTTTGACTTCGAAATCCCCTGATACAAGCGAGCCGAACGCTTAGACAACTATGCGCAAAATCGAGTAAACTTGTGGGCCCAAATATCGTTACAACATCCAAGGACCTTCAATGGGAAAATCTATAATAAGAGCGCTTGGGGTTTCACTTTGTCTGTTAGTTTCCTCAAACCTCAAAGCCCAATGCCATATTTATCACAACATCAAGGGTTATACCCCGGTTTTTGGCTCGACCGAGCTAAAAAGCTTTGATTGGCTTAAATTTGAATCGGGTAAAGTCGAAGCGACCGGCACCAAGCAAAATCTAACTGACAACCTGGGAAACTGCAAAAAGCATGACGGTAAGGGCCAATATATGCTTCCAGGGCTATTTGATGCGCATGCGCACGTTTCGGGCCTGGGCAAAGAAATGACCCGCGTTAATTTACGCGGCGTCGAATCGGAGAGCGCTTCAGCGGCTAAAGTAAAAGAATTTGCCAATGCTAACCCGCAATCGAAATGGGTTTTAGGACGAGGTTGGAATCAAGTACTATGGCTGGTTAAAGAATTTCCAACTAAAACGTCACTTGATGCAACGGGTGTAAAGCGACCAGTTTGGTTGGAGCGAATCGATGGCCATGCTGCTTGGGCTAACAGCGAGGCAATGCGACTTGCCGGTATTAATCGTGATACCCCGGATCCACCCGGCGGAAAGATTATTCGCGATGAAAATGGTGATGCTACCGGTGTATTTATTGATACCGCAATGTATCTTATCGAAAAGAAAATCCCCCCAATGAGCAGCCTTGAATTGGAATATGCTTTTGATAAAGCCTATGAGCACTTGCTCGCTCTGGGACTAGTGGGTATTCACGACGCAGGCATTACTCAGCCGGAAATTGACTCCTACGTTAAACGCGCAAAAGAGAATCGCTTGCCGATACGCATTTACGGCATGTTAGCCGGTTCTAGTCGTGATTTAGACCGGTGGTTAGACGCTGGTCACATTAAAGATGACAAGGACATGTTGTCTATCCGCAGTGTAAAACTCTACTCCGACGGCGCTCTCGGTAGTCGCGGTGCAGCAATGTTACAGCCTTATTCTGACGACGCTGACAACAAGGGGCTTTTACTCACAAAACCGCGTGACCTTGACCAGCTCGTCGAGAAGATTATTTCCAAAGGGTTTCAGGTTAACGTTCACGCAATCGGAGACAGAGGCAATCGGATAGTTCTTGATGCGCTGGAAAAGACTTACAAGAAAATCGGCGGTAGAGAGTTACGTAATCGTAACGAACACTCACAGGTGGTGTCTCTCAAAGACATCCCTAGATTCAAAGAACTGGATGTTATCGCCTCAATTCAACCGGTTTTCGCGACTAGTGATATGAATATGGCAGAAGATAGAGTCGGTCCTTGGCGCATTAAAGGCGGTTACGCTTGGAAAAAATTCCTTGACCAGGGCACGATTATCGCGGCTGGTTCCGACTTTCCAGTAGAGCTCGCTAACCCCTTTCATGGTTTACATGCAGCGGTGACTAGGCAGGACAGAGATAATTTGCCGAAAGGCGGCTGGTTACCCGATCAAAAACTTACCCCGCAACAGGCTCTGATAGCCTTTACGATTAATGCCGCTTATGCAGCACATCAAGAAAAAACGCTCGGCTCACTTGAAAAAGGAAAATGGGCTGACTTTATTCTGGTTGATCGCGATGTGATCAATGGCAAACACGAGGACATCTGGAAGACGACTGTTCTAGAAACTTGGATTGCAGGAGAGAAAAAATACCAAAAACAATAGCATTCGATGTCCACACTAAGAGCCGAGTCATCACTCGGCTCTACTCTGCTGAATTCGCTCTTGTCTATATTCGCTTAATTCTTGTAGCAGCCACGCTTGGCTTGTTAATGTCGGTTGGTTTGGACAATGAATTAAATAAAATTTTCCGGACATATTACTCTTGGTTGCGGAGTACTTAATAAAATCCTCGGTAGATTCAATATCATCTTCATAATAGTCATATTTGCGTAAAATATGTTTGTGAGCTTCGGCTCCATTATGCTTTTTGCCATTTCGTTCATAAACACAGTCAGTCGACTTGACATACCCAAGCAAATGCTCAATTTCAGATTGCATATCCGCAGAAGCTATTTGACTCAAGCTCAATAAGAATAGGGTCGTAATTAATTTCAACACTTTAGTAACGCTCAATAAGTTCACAATGAAAAGTCACTCGATGAATACTATGACGCACGCTCCAGCACATTAGTTGCACTTAACCCTATATTTACTTCAGCTGTGATTCAATTGCTTATTACAGCGATAGTCCCCTTGTGAGAGACTGGGTTGAACCAGCTTATTCTTTGTCTTTAATCTCAAGGCCGCTATCGCTATCTAGGTCAGTACCACCTGACGTCGTCGTCTCACCACGGGCAATTTCATGAGGAATTTCAAGTTTTTTGTCTTTCTCAAGGGCTGCTTGTGCATTAACCGAGCGGGTTTCTTGATTGATTTGAAAAATATCGCTCGCAGAGGCCAGGTCTTTCTCATTGACACTTGCAATCGTCTCACGATCCCCAAGGAATTCTCGCATTTCGCCCGTGACTTTATCGAGATCATCATCCGCTTTATGCATCTCTAAAATTCTTCGATAATATTCAAGATTGTTAGTGCCGCTCTCAGCAAAACAACTAGTAACGATTCTCGAAGCGATAATCCAAGGTGTCATACTTGAACGCACAACGACATTTTCTGAGCGAGTACTGTCGTGAATACTCACTCCCGTACTTACCTTTGACTCAGCATAAGTACCATGGCATTGGAAGAAAACGATCAAGGATTGGAAATGCATCTCAGCCCAAAAAATGTGTGCCGTGTTGGCAATGATTCGGCCAAAAATCCAAATGAGTGTTGGATAAATTAGCGCATCAATCGCTGGAACTACCGCGTTTTGAATTTGCGTGACAGGCTCAATCGCTAGGTAAAACATTATCGCGGCTAAAGCGAGTAGTGTTTCACCAATTAAAGTGCCTGCAATACGCAATTGTTTAAACAAAGGAACAGTCGGAATTTCGCGATATACGGGCTGTGTTTCTTGAATCATTTCGCCAGAAAATTTTCCCTTATCATTACTCCCTTGCTCGATTAGGTTTGCGTCAAAATCGCGATAAACTCGATTAGGAATCTCTTTATAGCGGCGATTGGCCATAACAATATTTTCAAAATTAATAAAGATTTCCTGTGGGTGAATACTTTCTTGCCAGTTATGCCTGAATTCAGATACTTCGGTTTTCGGATCCGCTTTGCTTGCTCTTAAAAATGTTAAAAACAAACCATAAACGGTTGCTAAAATTCCCAAGCCAGTCATGGTTGCAATATAAGCGCCTGCAGAGATGGGTAACTCGGGAAGTGGCTTAACATTGTGATGAATGTAGCTTAGTATCACCGGCGCTAAGATTGAGAAAAGTACCATCAAAATAACGCCGCCAGTTCCTGCGCCGCTGACGGAGACTTGAACGACACGTTTGAGCGGCGAGCGTCGCCCTAACCAAATCACAAACAAAAAACTCGCCAAAACAATACTTAACCAATCGAGAACCGGCGTATTACTAATCTCAGTTAACCCGGTTGAGCCCGAAAACCAAGCAAGCCCATAACAGAGAAACGCCAATAAGGTATAAATCAATCCGCTGGAAAGTTGCTGGGCAGCAGTGCGAATCGGGTAAGGCATAAATAAAAGCTTGGGCATTACAGTGTGAATCAGTCTCGCCAGCCAGCCTTGAGGTTCGACAAACGTCAGGTTTTTACGCCCCATCAACATTTGCTCTAAATCTTTGTCGTGATAAGCGATATACCCTTCCCGAACATGAGCTTCACTTTTACTGATATTCTGCGACAAGCTGGCAGGCACGCCACGTCCGACGAAAAAGCGCATGACTTTAAATAAGCCGCGGCCAGTGGCGATCACCCCGCTTCCCAAGAGTAGTACACCTATCCCCAAAGAAAGCCACCCTGCTAGCTTTGCGCCACCAGCGACTAAATCTTTAACCGCGAGTAACGCCACAATTCCAAGAATCGTCACGATGAGACCTCGGATAGTCAGCACAAAGCCTTCAAATTTAAAGGGATTCTTTATACCAAGGGTATCGGAACCGTATTCAAATGCCATATCTGCTCCTTAGTTCAGGCTTTATTCTTCTCATTTTGTCTTGTTTTTAACAATTCGTTAACGACCAATAATAACTGATTTAACTCATTAATGGTGACTGATTCAGGATTTGGCAAAGCGTTTCACTATCGATATTGCCACCACTGATAATAATCCCAACTTTACCTGAGGGTTTGAGGTTATTACTGAGCAACGCCGCAAGCCCCAAAGCCCCAGACGGCTCTACTACTAATTTCATTCTGTAAAACAAATGCCTTACCGCCTCCATAATCGCTTCTTCTGACACTTCAAGAATATCGTCAACATGAGTTTGAATCAGCGGGAAAGTCAGCTCGCCTAATGAAGCCGTCCGAGTTCCATCGGCGATAGTCGGTGGGTTCGGTTTAGATACAATTTTCCCAGATTTAAAAGATAAACTGGCATCATTGGCCAACTCCGGCTCAACACCATAGACTTTACAACGTTCGTTGAGGTGTTTTATTGCAACACTGCTGCCGCTGAGCAAACCTCCGCCGCCACAAGGGATTAAAACCATATTCAAGTCAGGATGCGTATCCATCAACTCCAATGCAGCAGTACCTTGACCCGCGATCACATGCGGATGATCAAAGGGTGGAATTAGATGTAGCTGACTACCTTCAAGAATTTCCGCCGCGACGTCTTCGCGAGTTTGAGTGAAAGGATCATACTCAACGACTCTCGCACCGTAACTTTTAGTAGCAGCTAGTTTGACTTTTGGTGCATTAGTAGGCATGACGATGGTAGTCGGCACTCCAAGCATTTTACCGACACAAGCTATCGCTTGGGCATGGTTTCCGGATGAATAGGCAATCACTCCTTGTGACTTTTGCTTATCGTTGAGTTGAACAATACTGTTATAGGCTCCGCGAAATTTAAACGCGCCAACCCGTTGAAAGTTTTCACATTTAAAGAATATTTCTGCACCGAGTTTTTGGTTGAGACTGTTCGATGTATGTACTGGAGTATGATGAGCAACTCCGTTTAAGCGTTTACTCGCCGATTTAATTTGTTCAAACATGTGGTTACTTCCTCGGCCTCAGCTATTCCGATGATACTTTATAATCCTGGTTTTTAATCTCGGTTTTTAATGCTTATTTTTATCTGCCTATTGATGCACTGATTCAACAGCAGGATGAAAAAATAAAAAAACCGCTTCAAAGAAAAATCTGAGCGGTTTTAAAACCTCGGAAGCCAACTATTTAAACAGGAAAAGCCCCCTCAATCAATGCTGATGGTTTAAGGCTCGAGTTTCGACTGGAAGCTCATGTTTAGGCCTGATGGTGATTGTATATAGTAGATTCGTTCGCCATGGGCATCGACAGGACCTTGCGGATCTAAACCTTGTTTTTCAGCATGTTGAGCTAAACTGTCAGCGTTATCAACAACCAACTGTAACATCAGACCAGCTGGCATTTGCTCGCCTGATGGCCAAATTTCAGCCCAACTCGCGCCATCTTTGGTTGAAAAAATTCCCCCAAAAAAACCTTCCATGCCTTCTACATCCTGCATGTCCTTGAAGCTATTTTTTAAGCCCAAGCCGTTTTCAAAAAAGTCGATTTCTTTTTCTGCTTGATTATTAACAGAACAAAATCGTATACCCAGTAATTCCATTATTTTATTCTCCTTTAGGCCGCTTGTGCCTGTTTTGTTCGTTGAAAGAAACCGGCAATTAATGAAACGATAACGCCGATCCCAAATACTGTGACAAACATAGCCGAAAAGTTAACAACTGGACTCATAAAGAAAGACTTCTCTTGTTCTAGTTGTGCAATTTGCTTTTCAATCTCCGCTTGAGGGGCGCCACTGTTACGAATATTCTCAATGTAATAATTGAAGTACTGATCCATAAAATCGGGCGCAATATAATAGACATAAACTAAGTTATATAGACCGAACATCACTCCAGCGATAGTACTGATGCCGATGCCAATTAAAAATATCTGACCGAAAGTAACGACTTCTTGTGGATTCAGCTTTTGGTAATTATTCACAGCAACAAAAATCAGTAGTAGCGACAAAATCATGGTGGAATAGCCAATAATCTCGCCAATGCGAAACGTCTCAGGTCCCCTGCCCATAAACATCTCAGCCACAACAGGGATAAGAACGATTACTGTTCCCGCGATAAGACCGTATTTAATAATGTTATTTTGCATTGTTTGTTCCTTATCTGCTCGAATGGATGGTTTAAACTACCGCAAAAAGGCCCGCAAATGTTATCACCCAAATGGGTGACATTATAACTAATGTATTAAATTCAGAGACTTAGCTTCAGCCACTGCTTGCGTGCGATTGTTGACATCCAGTTTATCAAAGAGCTTCTTAAGATGAGTTTTCACCGTATTGGGAGAGATATCAAGGCTTTTTGCGATTTCTTTATTGGTATATCCTTGTGCTAGAAATAGCAACATTTCCTGCTCTCGTTGACTAAATAGGGCTAATTTCTCTTCGTCGATTGTTGAAAGGTTCTGCGGTTTAGAGCCAGCGAAATATCTCGCCAATAAAATACCAATAAGCAAAAAGGCGGTGGCGACGATTGCAAGGTAGATTTCTAGCGATAGTTTGTAACTAAAAAACTGATATTCTAAGAATTTAAATGCGGCCAAGGCGCCAAATAGAATCATTCCATATTTAACAACTATTCGCCACATGACTGCTATCTACTGATCCGCTGAATTTTCGCCAACAAGGCTCATTAAAATTTTTAAGGTTGCAGGCGTAATAGGAGTCGGTAATTGGGTTAGTGGAAACCAACGCAATTCTTGGCAAAGCTGCGGCTCCCTGTTTATTGGCTCACCCCGCCACTCGGTAACTTGAAATACCTCGTGTTCGATTTGTTGTTCATGATCAAAAAGCGTAGTCAAATTTTCACCATCAATCATCTGAATACCGGTTTCTTCAAAAAGCTCACGCCTCAAGGCATCAACAAAATTTTCTCCTGATTCGAGACGGCCGCAGGGAAATGCCCAAAAGCCAGAGTAATACTCTGTATTTTTACGCAATCCGAGAAGTACGTTATCAGCTTGCTGTAATACACCTGAAACCAGTTTAAGATATTTCGACAAAACTTTTCCCTAGCAGTATTTGCGCACCATACGGGTAAATTACTTTAACAGGTATGACCCGCTTAAAAAACTATTTAACCGACTTGACGCCGTGAAGCCGCTATTGGACTTATTCTAACCCACCGAAAAAGGTACATGATAATGGCTTTTGTTAAACCTGAAACTGTCGCGAGTACAACCATTGGCCAACTATTCTCAAAGCCCATAGTGTAGGCCAAAAATAACGTTGAAAAATCCATCGCTAAAATATACTGATTCATTTTGATATTAACGGCGCCGGTCTTGCCATGTTTGACAATCAATCGAATCTGGTGCCAGTACCCTTGTGCCAACGCACCGCTTACCGTTAGAATCAAGACCGTCGATATAAGATGACTTTCATCAGCCACTTTCGGCCCTACTAGCAGCCCTATCAGTCCTAAAATGAGCGATATTCCGACTAACCCGAAGACAATCCTTACTCGCAATTGATTTCTATCTTTAAACATTTCGAACAGTATAAGAAATACTAAACAGCACGCCATTAATCTTGGCCAAACCATATAGTGGTTGAAAGGTTCGACGCTGTAGCCATAAACAAAAAAAGAGAAATAAGCAAAAAAGGTAACGGTAAATTGGTTGAGAGAAAGAAGTTCGGTGGTTGAGCTGCAATGTTGTTGGGCACGCTGCCAGATCAATGTAAGCTGTAAAAATACACCATAGATACTGAACAGTACAAACAGTGAATTTATCGTGCCCGCGATATTGAACAATGAGAGAGCGGTCAACGCAGTTTAGACCTCAAACATCATGAATCCGATGAAGCCGATCCAAGAAGCGAGTAACAGCGCCCAAGGTAACAATACGTTTATTGACCGTGGCTGTTGAGGAGGCTTATCAGCAAAACCGCTTGTTTCCTTATCATTAGTAGCGTTTAGATCACGTCTAGATTGTTTAAGCTTTTTATCTAATTCTCGCGCTTTAGACTTTTGCCGTTTCTTGTATTCGGCTATCCCCTTTTGTATTCCTTTTTCGATGAGCTTAGTCTGCTCTTTAGTTTGGCCTGGACGTTGCGTCGCTTTCGCTATCGCATGGGCTTCTTGAATGGTCTCCTTGGAGGGCATATTCTTCTTTTTGCTCATTTTATGTACACTGCTCGTCAATCAAAACTAAATTCAAAAATACTTGCACGCCATGTGCTTTCCAAAGAATTGTGTTTCCTACCACTACGCCAACGCTATTTCAGCGCGATGTCATTGGAAAAGGCGCTCAGTCTCAGCGCATAGCCGCTTATTCTGAAGGCAACGGAGTTTAGCATAATGTCGACTGCGAGACTTGGTGAAAAGTGTATTTTCTCAAATCCAGTATTTCTATCACTCAGCAAAAGTGAAGGAAACCAGAAATTGTGCTGCAAGCCACTTCAGTTTTCCCACATTAGGATTTAGAATCAGATAAAAATAACAAATTGACGTCCCGTGGCCAGAAAGTACTTATTCTATATAAGCCAAAACACTGCCGTAGAAATTTTACGTCCCCTGCAGAATGCTATCTACAAACGCGGCGACGACTGCTGCTGGTTTGTCACTAACAAAACTATCGATACCAATCTTTTTGGTCCAGACGAATCCTATGTCACCGATATTTATTCAGCCATTCAATTTAAACCCGATGTCGTTTTTGCCACTCAAAACAACCTTCCCAGTTTTATACCGGGATTTAAAGTACAGATTTTCAATGGGCTTGATTTCAAAAAATCCAAATTTTTCGAGATTTGTCAGTCCTTTGACCTTTATTGCACCCAGGGTAAGTTTAGTACGTTAGGTTTTAATCAGCTCGCTAAAAAACATTTGGACTTCAACGTGGTTGAAACTGGTTGGCCTAAACTTGATCCTCTGTACTCATGTCGATCATTAAATATAGACACCGAGTTACCGATAGTTTTATACGCACCTTCGGCCTCCCCAGCCCTATCCAGTGCTCAGGATTGTTTTAGCACGATTAAAAGTTTGGCCGCACAAAAACATTTTTTCTGGTTAATTAAACTTCCCGAGCAAATGAATTCGATTTGGGCTGATAAGTTTAAAACCTTATCTTCTGACAATGTCATGGTTGACCAAATTGCTGAAACACTACCAATGCTGCGCACTGCTGACGTTATGCTTTCTGATACTTCTTCGATAATCAGTGAGTTTCTGCAACTCATTAAACCTGTTGTTAGTTATAATAATGCCAAACCTGATCAATATTTAATTAATATCAAACAACCTCATCAGATAGAACAAGCAATCCTCTATGCATTATCAAGACCATCGGAAGTCCTTAATGCAATTTACACTTGCTGTCGTGAAATTCATCCATACAAAGATGGCTTATCGAGCGAGAGAGTGCTACTTGCGGTAGACAAGTTAATACAAGGCGAGCTTCCGCAAACACAGCGAAAACCATTAAACCTTTTCGATAATCTTATCCATCGAAAAAAACTCGGCTATTGGAGAATAGGATAGAACGCTTTTCAAGCTTGAAGCGATAATTTTAACTGTTGAATTTTAGCGGATTCATCGATAACGAAAACCGCCTTAATTTTTAATAGACCGTTACTAACGCCAACTAAATAACGGGTAACCGCCGAATAGACTAACTCCCCAGAAACCTTTTTAAAATGCCAGATGACAGAGACTAGCTCTAAGACATCAGAAACATTCGTTTGAGATTCTAATTCAAAGTCTACCGTGGCAATTTGAAAGTCTTTATAAAGGTCAACGAGCGATTCGCTATTTCGATTAAAGGTATCTTCATCAAACGGCAGGCTCTCTCCCGTCTCTGAGTAAAAGGTCATTGGAAAGTCGTAAAAACTCGCGATTGCTTTTACGTCCATTGCAGTAAAAGCTGATGCGTATGAGCGAAATAGTTCTGAATACATTCTATCGGCTATAGTTTTTTGTAGAAGAATACCGTCGGATCTAATCCACCTTTTTCATTTTTTGCAAAGTCGGGGATCTGACCGGCTTCCAGAAACCCGAGCTTTCGATAAAGGTGAGAAGCTGCATCACCCAAGCGAGTGTCAAGAACAAGTAACTTTCGATGTAAGGACTTAGCTTTTTCTTCGAGCGCTTTCATCAGTAGTTGACCAATTCCTTTTCCCCGCGCAGCGGTATGGACCATTAATTTTTCAACATCACACCGATGGTCTCCATTGGGTTTAGAGACCAGAGCAAGTTGCACACAACCAACTATTCTGCGGTTATCCAGTGCAATTAACATTATTCGATTTTGATCTTGTAAGTCTGCGTTAACACCTGCCCAGTAGTGTCCTGCGTCAACCTCACTCAGTGGCGGTAAAAAACCAATCGATGCGCCATTGTCGACACAGTCAATGAGAACTTCATTCAGTGGCTCTCGCATACTAGAGATGTTTGTGACTTCTCTGATTTCCAATTTAGGATCCTGGATAATCTCATTCATAAGTCGGATGTCTTCTCGATTTCATAAATTGCTTCAGCAATACCTTCCATTTTAGATTCAAATACAGCTTGTGCATCATATAATCCTTGATTATAGAAGCTAGGACCGATTTCTTCAGTAAAAAAATCTAATAAAAACTCAGCAGGAAATTGTCCGAGTTCCTGATCTAGCTCTT
Organism: Aliikangiella marina; assembly: GCF_007004765.1. Lineage (GTDB taxonomy): Bacteria > Pseudomonadota > Gammaproteobacteria > Enterobacterales > Kangiellaceae > Aliikangiella > Aliikangiella marina. The sequence goes on along the minus strand of NZ_VIKR01000001.1, from coordinate 145,811 downwards.
CCTGAAAATAAAGTTGAATCCTTCGAACCAGCCTCGCTTTCTGCTCCTTTGAAAACTTAATCTCTGTCACAGTTCTCAGTACCTTTTATCTATTAAAGCGATTTATCTACGCTCGCGATATCTCTCGATTAAAACAAGGTCATCGCCAGCAATATCTCATCATTGGTAAAACAACACTTGCCGCAAACAGTCTTTTAAAAAAAGGGCTGATATTCGCTAAACGAGATAGCTAGAGTATTCATTGACTTCAGCTCATTCCCATCGAGGCTCAATTTACTTTAAGTCGGACCGTAAGTCGACTATTAACTTTTTTTGAAAATGTTGACTGAGGAAAGATGCTGCGCTTCCAGCAGCAATGAAATCTCTCCACAACTTACGGGTTGACGTGCTGACAGGTAAGTACGAAGGTTATTTTGAGTGTTTCAGTAATACCCTTCTCCGCCAATAGGTTGTTCAACTGCAGCAACCGATCGACGGGAATCGAGTTAGAGGAGAATGTTGATAATTAATTATTTTTTCGAATGACTGTTTGCTAAATCGACGAGTAATTTGGTGACCGCATGTTTGATCGCAATATGATCGCTGGGGTCAATGTTAAAGCTTTTACCTAAAACCGCATAATCTGAATCGCTCAAAGTTAAAGTCAATCGAGGTCTTACTTTTTTGGCTTTATATTCGAGGCCAAGCACCTTACGAATAAAGTCGGAGGACTTTAAATTATCGTCGACGGAACTTTTCTGAATGAACTTGTGTACCGATTCACTGACATCAAACGCAACTTGAGTTGCTTTTGCCGCTTTTTCCTGTTTTTTCCACTTGGTATTTTTATCACTCATCGACTTAAGTCTTCCCGTAGAGTTCTTTTATATCAGCAACGGGGCGAGAAACACAGAGACTGACGTCGGTCTCTCCGTTCGGCCAAACCTCAATCTCAACAGAATACATATCATCATCAGATACCAATGTAATAGCCTCAAAAGGTTCAGCTTTATCGTCTTCAAACTGAGAGAAAGATGAATGACGAAAATCTGCTTGGTGAAAATATCCCGATACCCAATCACCGTCTCGGTTATACCGTTCAGCAACCCAACGTTCATAATTATCGCGTTTTGCGGTCGTTTCTATTGGCGCGTTTCCAGGTTCATCCTCGAAAATTTCAGAGAAAGCCGCCATATCAAATAGTGACTCAACTTCGTCGCGTTCAATTTTCATTGCGAAAGTGATGTACTTTTCTCCATCTTCATTATCAACCGTCATGTGATAAGGCTCACCACTTTCACCTTCGAGCAGAAACTCAGTTTCCTTGCCGTACTGATACTCATAAGTATTGACACTAACAACTTTAAAAGTCTTACCGCGAACCGCTTGAGGAAGCCCAAATGAATCCTGCATATCAAACATATCACCAGGGATCAGATCTTCAGGTTGTTCAAGTTTGCGAACTGACTCTTCCTTTTTCCCAAACCATTTATTAAACATTGAGGCTCCTTATACGCAAAAGGAGGAGCATAGCTCCTCCGTTGCATTTGTCTTTACTATTTGTTTTTCAATCGCGCTAATATATCACTGGCTTGCGACTTGGTATTGCCAATACCCGCAGCTTCCATTTTAGCTTTCAGGTTGGCATCCGTGTTTTCAGCATTTAACTCTTCTGAAGCCTTTATTTTATCATCAAGACGTTGCTGTCTCTCTTTTATTCGGTTCAATGAATCGCGTGCCGCTGATGACTTTGACACCCCTGAAGACAAAGATGAATTAACAGAAACTCGCGCTTTTTGGACTCTTTCAGTAGTCTTTACAACTGATAATTCACGCTTATGCTCCTGTACCGACTTTTCAGCTCCTCGAATCTGCTCTTTCAGCATCGCAACGCTCGAACGGTAACCTTCTAATACCGGCTGTAATTCGGCTAATTCGTTCTCATACTCTGCAATTTTTTCAGCAATTTCAAGCGCTAACGCTTCATCACCTTTTTCCAATGCTTGACGCGTATAACCTTCATGCTCACCAATACGATCTTTTATCGCATTGATCTGACGGCCCGTTTTAGACTCGTCAGCCATAACCTCGGTCAAGGAATCTTTGGCTTTAGCGATGGCGTTTTCTTGGTCTTTAATTTCCTGTTCAAGAATTCGGATCGCATTGGCATCAACAACGGCCTCACCAACTTCTCTTGCACCACCACGAAGGGCTGTAACAATCTTTTTTAAGATACTCATAGTTTGTGCTCCTTTAACCTATTTCAAAAAATCTTCTAATGCTTCCAGTGAGTCAAGCGCGTTTTCTGATTGCGTAACCAATTCATGGGCAATGTTATCTAACACGGTATTAGTACTCATCGCACCAAACAAAACGAACTGATCATCAATTAAGCCCAGCGAACTCAATGGAATATTTATCGAAAGTCTCAACATCGTTTGATGCAACTCTTGAAGTAACTCAGGTTTCACTTCATCTTGAACAAACAAGTTAGTGACACAAAGAATCTGTTCATCTGTCGCAGTAACAAAAATAGGTAGTTCGTCAAACCCCTCAACGATTACTTGTAAGACTGAAATTTCGCCGTCGCCATTTTCTTGAATTGGCAGTACGTCCAATTTAAACCCGTCTTGGATATAACCACTGAGTTGAATTGCCAGGTCCTTTAATTGCATTTTAGATGTTCCTCATATTTTTGACATAAAATGTCATTGACACTGTTAGGTTAATAAGACTGACATAAAATGTCAATCCTTTTATTGGAAAACTTTTTACTTACTCGTTTTCGATACGGCTAGCTGATTGGTTAGTAAACACCCCAACATCTTTTTGCCAGGCACGAGTATGGTAGTCATAAAGCACACCGCTACCCAAATAATTCACCTTAATCTCATCAATCGATTGATAAAAATTAGCAGGCATCGCAAACGCGCCAATTAGGATATCATGAGTAATATAATTATTTTTGACCGGCAGGACTGTTTTCTCACGGATCCGGCTGCTTGGTGTACTTCCCTGTTTAGTCGCAATAGTCCAGCCCCATTCACCAAAGCTGGGAACATTCTGTCTAAACTGTTCTACATGCTGATAGCCGGCCTGTTTCATGGTCTTGCCTACGCTAACAAAGGCACTATGGGCATGATAAGGTGAAGTCGACTGAACGACAATGGCGCCATCAGGACTCAGTATTTGCCTGAGTCGAGCATAGAAGTAATCGGAGTAAAGCTTGTTTAAATCTGGGTGGCTGGGGTCAGGCAAGTCAACCACAATAACATCGAATAGTTTTTGCTGGGCCAATAATGGCTCTATTTCGATAAACGCATCACCAAAAATCACCGACACTCGCTCATCTTCAAAAGCACCTTGATTTAATGTGAGCATCTGAGCTCTCAAGTTTTCGGTTTTTTCATCGGATTTTAGCGCGTATTTTTCAGAAAATAGCCCAACCAACTCTCGGTCAAGATCAATCAATACAACTTCATCAGGATCCCACTCTAAAATATTACGCACAGCAAGCCCGTCACCGCCACCGATGACAAGGGCACGCTCGGCTTTTCGGCTCGCCAATAAAGCAGGATAGGTCAACATTGAGTGATAAATATGCTCATCAGCGCTGCTAAACTGGAGCCTACCGTTCAAATACATATCAATAATTTGTTGGTCATGACCGATCTTTTTTTCGGTAAAGACAATGTTTTGATATTTAGAGTTCGTCTGATAAATCACGTTATCTTTATACAGCACATTCGCAAAAGATTTCATCCAGTAAGCACCACTATCAGCGATGACAAATAGCAGTACTAGGAGGAAGACATGGAATCCAACGAGCCAGGCCGCTCGACGAATTTCCTGCCAGTAGCAAAATAAAAATAGGCAGCCTGCGACGATATTAAAAAAAGCCGTCCAAACGGCAGCAGCGGTGATATCCATTGTCAGCATACTGGTAACCCAGATAAACGCGCCGACGCCTGCACCGATATAATCGGCACCGTAAATAGTGCCTGCATTGTTTTTTAGATGCCGACCATAGACTTGCTCTCGGACTCTCGCAATGAGCGGGATTTCCATGCCAATAAAAAATCCCAAGAAAAAACCGGCTATGTAGGGTAAGTGTCTCGCATAAAGTTTAATTTGCTCGAGCATCCCGCCTTCAAGAACGGTGTCAGGCGGCAAGTTAAAAGCGTCAGTCAAAATTGTCGGTAAATCACTGGTAAGCCCGATGATTGCCGAAATGACCAGCACCGATGACATACCAATTAAAGCCACCGTCGCTTCCAACCACGCGAATGCGCTGAACGGATTTTTTAAGGCTTTGGCAGCAAATGCCCCTAAGCCCATAGAGACAATCATGACACCGATCATGGTGTAGATTGCGGTTTCCACAATCCCCAACACGCGTCCTGCATAATGGGACAGCAAATATTCATAGATCAATCCACAAGCAGCTAGCACCGCCATGATGCTAATTAACATTGCATCATGAGCAAAGAGCCGAAAGCGGTTGGTATTAATCGCGGTTTTCAAAATGGTTTCTTGAGTGGGTCAACGTTCTATCAAACCAAGCTTGAGCCTCGTTAAATTTTTCTCGAGACTCAAACTGATAAAAATAATACTGATGTTTTAGCCAAAGAGCGTAACAAGTATCAGCCCCATGCCGACAAAAATCGCCGATTCAATCGCTGCAACGCCAGCATTATTTTCTTGATCGACTTCCTCTGCCACATCAATGCCAGCCAATACGAGTTTACGCACTATCATAACGATCACAGCAAATGCGACAATCGCAATCAACGAAGCAGCAGACCAAATAGCAACCGACAACCAAACATTTTCGAGACTATATGGCGCTAATCCTGTCGCGGTGGTTACCGCAAGCGCAGCACCAACCATAAATGCACCGTAACGCAACGCAAGTGCAGAGTTGCCCGCAGCCAGCGCCGTTTGTAAGCAGTTCAACTCCCCCTGGTTGCGAACCTTGAACAATTTAATTCGATACAAGCTGGCTACCATCATAACCACCTGTGCCAGCACGAAGGCCGCCAATAATACTGGAATAATGCTAAAGTCAGATACGGGAATCCAAAGCATTGCGGCTCTCACAATTAAACCGACCGCAAGCATGTGACCGACATCGACAAACGCACTAGCAAGGTTGCCTTTCACCAGCTCGCCATGAATGTCGAGCTGACGTAGTACCAGTCGATCCTGAATTTGTCGTCCAGCCATAATCATGACTAAACCAAGTAACCCAAATACAGCAACACTGGTGACTTCACTCATTACCGTGTCAGCAACTTCACCTGACGCAACACCTGTTAGCATTATCGCGAGCGCCAGAATCCCACCCGCATAACTAATTCCAAATGCCGCATTGTTACGCTCTTTTAACTCTTGCAAAGTATGCACTTTTGAGAAAAAGCCTTTTAAGAACCGCATACTTATTAACAGTAAAATAATAACCACCAAATCCAGTGCCAGCACTTGGTATTCCCAGATTGTTATTTCGTTAAAGTTCATTTTTTGAATCTCCCACAATTATTCTTATTTACCACGGCTCGGCCCGCGGCTTGTTCTGGAACTGCCCCGTCTGGTAGTGCTGGACGCCGAATTTCGATAACTTGATGCTTTCCTGAAGCTGCCAGAGGAAGGTCGGGAAGTGCTTTCCTTAGAGAGTCGACTTGCGCCTACGCGTTGCTTAGCGTAAGGACTGCTAAATCGCTTACCCTGACTTCTAAAAGACTTTTGAGTGCGCGTTTCTAAACGCGATTGTTTCTTGTAATTAGCGGGACTGGTATAACGATAACGCCCATAATCGTGATAATAGGAATAAGGACGCGAGCGAGACCAGCTATGATAATAATGACGCCTGCCACCACTTAAATTATCAAATAACGCGTAGATCCCATACCATTCCCAAAAGCTCAGTCCATCACTTCCTGTACGCCATTGGCCATAGGTCGGATTTCCAATATATTGAGAACCAGCACCAAAATCTTGCGAATTATTGGATGCTGCTTCTAAGTCTTTACTGAGTGAATTGACTCTTGTCAGCTCGCCATCTGAAATATCCGCCATGACATTCACGGTATCGGACAATGCATCATTAAAGGTTGCCGGGCGCAGCGCTTCTAAAACGTTGGAAGCTTCAATGTATTTTTCTTCAAGCTGAGCAACAGACTCGCCGGGAGCCTTTTTCACTTGTTCAAAGCGATCAACCAAGGCCAAAAATAGTGGTCCACTGGTTGTCGCGTTTCGTCTCAAACTATCAATTAGTTCTTGATACTCTGGCTTTAGCGTCTCTAATTTATCCGAGTAAATTCCAAGCCGAGTGGCATTACTAATTTGGTTAGCGTTGAGTTTTAGTTGCAGTTGGTTAATTGCAGTCTCGATCTGACTATAACGCTGTTTCAGCATATGATTCAGTTCTTCACTGCGACTGGTACACCCTGCAACCAAAAATAGAAAGGCTATTATTATCCATGGGTGTTTCATTGATCCTCCCCTAGAAACTTTAAGGTCGCGCTTCTTTGGCGCGGTAACCGATTTGCGATTCTATTACACCAATCGATTAACACAATAGGTTTATTTCAAATTATTAGTGCTTTGTTAAGTTTGCCTAACTCGTGTTAGGACTAAAAATTGATTAATTTGAAGAACTTATTTCATTTGAAGCGCTTTCTATTTAGCGCTATTTACCGGTTTGATTAGCCCAATTCTTTTAACTAACCCGAGATCGAGTTGACCCTGTGCAGTTCTTATTCAATTTAAGCTTGATGAATCGACAGTGACTGATTGGTTGTGTCTTCAATAACTTTATCGAACATGGATTTAACCGCTTCGACAGTAATATGCTCCATCAAACCTATCCCTTTAACTCTCGCTCCCCACGAATTTTCTGCTACCGACTTGCCTGTTTGTGCTTTTAATAAAGCCTCGTAGTGAGACACTACATAGTGCCGGTATAAATAAGGTCCCGTTCGTTCTGGGTTACTATGCACGTAGAGCCCTATTACCGGGGTTTGAACCGTTACCGCCATGTGTGCAGGTCCGGTATCCGGGGCAATTAGCAACTCAGCTTTTTCGAGTAAAGCTAACATTTGCTGCAAATCGGTTTCTCCAACTAAGTTGATAATCGCGCTGCCACTTTGTTTCTCAATTTCTTCAGCTAATTCTCTTTCAAAAGGTGACGGCCCTCCGCAAATGACCACGGCAAAACCTTTTTCTTGCGAATATTTCACCATCTCCGCATATCGCTCAGTGAGCCAGTTACGCTCGGGCTTGCTCGCTGAAGGCGAGATAATAATATATCGACCGGCACCCGCTAAACGCTCTTCACACCATTTTCTGGCAGTCGGCGAAACAGGCATTTTCCAATTAAGTTGATAATCAGCACCGACACCGATCGCTTTGGCAAAAGCAAGAAAGCCCTCAGCCACGTGTGGCGTTTTCAAGAAAGGAATTTGTCGATTTGTAAATAGCCACTGTCCTTCTCGAGTATTCTTTCTATTAAACCCCCACTTCTCGACGGCATTTATCTGAGTTGAGATAAGGCTTGCCCGAAACGACCCTTGCATATTGAGCAGAATATCAAATTTGAGATGTTTAATTTGTTTACGAAAACGAACAAAACCGGCGAGCCCCGTGTATTTTTCAAATTCAACGAAATTTACGCCACTCAGCCCGTTAACAAGCTTTTTTTCTACTCGACCGATGACCCAGGTAATTTTTGTGTTAGGCCATTGTTTTTGAATCGCTTGCACAGTTGCCACGGCATGACATACGTCACCAATTGCCGAGAGCCGTAAAATGCAGATTGATTGCGGTTCAGAAAACTGACTGACCATGTGTGTTCCTAAAAGATTCCTTGGGTAGGCTGTAGTCCGTTTGCACACAGCCTACAACAGCTTAGTGTTTTTCTCGACGCTATTCTAATGTAAAATCGCGCTAGCCTCTATGATATTCGGAATTAGATTTTGTCTATTGAGATAATCGAGCACCAAGAAAACAGTATACTTCTGCCAAAATTTAATCATCATCTGAGTCAACTCGTGTCTGTTGATTGGTTTGATATTGATACATGGAAATTAAAAGGCGCTGTAACAGGTCAATCAAAAGGCCGCAATATAACTTGGTTTATCGGTCATCAAGAAGGTGAATGGGTATTACGCCATTATTACCGGGGGGGACTTGTTGCCAAGCTTAGTAAAGATGAGTACTTTTTCACCAGTCTAGAAAATACTCGCTGCTACGCCGAGCTTGTTTTACTCGAGACCATGTTTCAGCAAGGCCTTCCTGTCCCCAAACCGATCGCCGGGCGAGTGACCAGATCGGGATTTTTTTATCGCAACGATATTCTTATTGAAAAAATCCCCAACGCACAAGACTTGGTTGCTCGGCTACAGTCTGAAAAACTCTCTGAAGCTGGCTGGCATGCTATTGGCTCATTGATTGCTAAATTTCATCTCGCTGGAATTTATCACTCTGATTTAAATGCCCATAATATTTTAATCGATTCTGAGTTTAAATTTTGGCTAATTGATTTTGATAAATGTTGTAAAAAAGTCCCGCAAAAAAAATGGCAATTAGCCAATTTAAGACGACTCAAACGATCATTTGAAAAAGAATCGTTGATCCACGAAAAATTTTATTTTGACGATAAAAGCTGGCGCTGGTTGTTACAAAGTTACAATCAATTCGCAGGTACAAAATTCAAACTCTAACTACACCGCATTTATTTCAAGTATCCGCAAACGTCTCTCGATTAGCCTGCAAAAAGTCTAGCGGAATGCGTCAACGGACTTCGTTTTGTACCGCATATTTAATTTGAGTATTTTACTATTTGATTATCAATTACTGCGCATTGATTAAGCTTTTTATTTGCTCAAGGATTCGCTCAACAGTTCCCTGGTTTTTAGCCATAAAACTTTCGCATAGCGATGATTTCTTTAACCTTAATGACTCGTCGGTTAATAAAACGCTTAGCTGCTGAGTCAATTGTTTTCCATCGCCAACGATGGATAAAATTTCAGCATGACGCAACTTATCGGTAATCTCAGAGAAGTTATACACATGTGGCCCCATCACAACAGGAATACCACACGCAACTGGTTCCAGCGGGTTGTGGCCGCCTCGTTCAATCAAACTCCCGCCTACATAAGCGATATCGGCAACACCGCAGAGCAGCATCATCTCTCCCATCGTGTCACCAACAACCACTTGAATATTGGCATCAGGGCTCTCCTGACGACTTCGATTGACGTAGCTAAGCGAATGTTGTTCACAAGACTTCTTAAATGCCGAAAACTGTTCAGGATGTCGAGGTACGGCAATCAACAGTAAATTAGGAATTAACTTTAACAGTTCTCGATGCGTGTTAAGTAACGCTTCAAATTCACCAGGATGGATACTTGCAGCAATCCAAACCGGCCGCTCGCCTGCCCATTGATTTTTCAGAGACACTTGCGCTCGCTTAAGGGATTCGGAGACGCTTACATCAAATTTAATACTTCCGCTAACTAATAATTTAGATTCTTCCACACCAACCGATTTAAAGTTATTTTTATCGTTCGAATATTGCGCCGCGATTACAGTTAAACGATTAAAAAGTTGCTTGCTGAAACGGGGAAACTTTAAATATTGCTTCAACGATTTTTCAGACAATCGTGCATTGGCTAGCAGCACCGGTCTCCGTTGTTGGTTGCAGCAGGTTAAAAAGTTAAACCACAATTCAGTCTCCATTAAGATTATTAATTGCGGATCAAGCGTGTTTAAAAAGCGTCTCACGGCGCCCAACCAATCGCCCGGCATATAAAGATGCTGCACTTTGTTTCCAAATCGCTCCGTTACCGTCTTCTTACCGGTTGGTGTAGACGTAGTAACGGTAATGATTTTTTCAGGATAGGTTGCCAATAACTGCTGAATCAGAGGAGTCGCAGCAATAGTCTCACCAACTGAAGCACAGTGGACTAAAATGCCCCCAGTTTTTTTATCCGACGAAACGATACCCAAACGCTGTAAAAACCCATCGCGATATTCAGGCGCTTTAATCGCGCGCAAGAGCAAATAGATCCATATTAATGGTGAAATCGAATAGAAAAACAATGAATACCAAAAACGAATCATTGAGAATGCATCCGGGATTTTGTCGCTTTGAACAGCCCGATTATCATCATGAGACAACAATAACTTCGCATTTTACAGAATTCGCAAGAAAGCAGCTTTCATGTGCCAAGTGATGCAAGCGGTCAACTTCAGCCTGAGTTGGAATCTTTTCGCCAGAAAAAGCTATTTGCGGTTTTAATATCACTTTACTAATCACCATCTTGCCTTGACTATTATTTTCCATTATCGCTTCCGCTTTATCGGTATAACTCTCGACTTGAATTTTTCTTTTGCTTGCGATTGAAAGAAAAAACAGCATGTGGCAACTGGATAAAGCGGCAGCAAATGCTTCCTCGGGATCAACGTTTTCCTCTACAGACCAAGGCAAAGGAACAATGTGAGGCGAAGCCGAAGCAGGCACGGTTACGCCGCCATCAAACCGCCATTCGTGACCGCGACTGTATTCATTCGCCAAAAAATCCTGCGAATTACGCTGCCAATAGATTTCTGCAAAATAACTCGACATTAGGTCTCCTTAAACAGGATGTAAACTGACGAACAATGGTCGCTAATCATAGCCTCAAAAGCTATTGATATCAATAATTTAGAGGCTATTGGTGGGAGTAATCAGGTAGCTATAACTCTCATTACTGATGGCTGCGCGGCCTTATCAATCGACATGATTTCGACCGCTATCAAGAGAATAGAAATACGCCTATGAGACTAGCGAGTCACCCAAAAAGAAGTGGCTCTCTCGTTTCCTCAGCTATCACTTGAACTGTCACTAGAACTACCGCTGGACGAACCAGAATCTGGTTTTGAACCTTTATTCTTAAAATCGGTTTCGTACCAACCAGTCCCCGTTAGGCGAAAACCCGCAGCAGAAACTAATTTTGTTAGTTCTTCTTGGCCACAATCTGGACAGACTCTCAATGGGTCATCACTCATTCGTTGCAACTTTTCTAAACGGTGGTCACAAGCGTTACATTTATATTCATATATGGGCATAGCATCAACTCGACTAACTGACAAACCAATGTCATGAATTGTTTATTTTCCAGCCAGTTTGGCTTTCTTGGCCGTAAATATAAGGATTTTTATGAAAAATAAAACCTTTAGATAATAATTTTATAGTTTTTTTTCGCTAAATAACATTTAGGCAATATGAGATAGGCCAATTGACTGCTAAAATACGCCACCCAATTGAAAAGCTGGTAGTACACGGCACTACCGTAAAAATTAAGCAATAAGAGATACTTACATGAGAACAACGCAATATCTACTTGCTACTTTGCGAGAAGACCCAAGTGACGCTGAGTTGATCAGCCACAAGCTAATGTTACGCGCGGGATTAATCCGTAAACAAGCTTCTGGATTGTATACCTGGCTACCGACGGGCTTAAAGGTACTGCGGAAAGTCGAGCAAATCGTCCGCGAAGAGATGGACGCAACCGGTGCAAGCGAAGTATTAATGCCTATGGTTCAATCGGCTGATCTCTGGGAAGAATCGGGGCGTTGGGGCGACTTTGGCCCAGAGCTTTTGAGAATTAAAGACCGACATCATCGAGATTTTTGTCTCGGCCCAACGCATGAAGAAGTTATCACGGCGATGATTCGCGACGAAATTCGGAGTTATAAACAATGTCCGGCGGTTTATTATCAAATTCAAAGCAAGTTTCGAGATGAAGTTCGCCCTCGATTTGGTGTGATGCGAGCCCGTGAGTTCTTGATGAAAGATGCTTACTCATTCCATACCAGTGAAGAGTCACTTGAAGAGACCTATCAGGTAATGTACCAAGCTTATAGTAATATCTTTAATCGCTTGGGTTTAGAATTCCGAGCCGTTATTGCAGATACTGGTGCGATCGGTGGCAGTACGTCTCATGAATTTCATGTACTCGCGGACTCTGGAGAAGATGCGATAGCTTTCAGCACTGGTAGTGATTACGCAGCAAATGTCGAAAAAGCGGAAGCGATTGCGCCATCAGAAACAGTCCCTAACGCAAGCCAAGAGATGGAAAAAATCGCCACTCCGGATGCTAAAACAATCGATCAAGTGAGTCAGCAACTCGGCATGCCTAATACTCAATGTTTAAAAACGTTGATCGTCAAAGGTAGCAGTGAAACGCAACCTGTTGTCGCAATCTGCTTGCGAGGTGATCATGAGCTGAATGAATTGAAGGTCGAAAAGCATGAGCTTGTCGCTGCACCTTTGGAAATGGCAAGCGATGAAATCATCAAGCAAACCACTGGCGCCAATCCAGGTTCGATTGGACCAGTTAATTTAAACATTCCAATGTTAGTGGATAGAGACGCGGCTGTTATGGCCGACTTTAGCTGTGGAGCAAACGAAGATGGCTTTCACTTTGTCGGTGTTAATTGGGGTCGCGACGCAACAATCGGCGAAGTGTTCGACTGCCGTAACATCGTTGAAGGTGATACCAGTCCAGATGGCAAAGGTACTTTAGAAGTCAAACGCGGTATTGAAGTTGGTCACATCTTTCAGCTAGGAACTAAGTACAGCGAAGCGATGAAAGCAAATGTGCTCAGCGAAAACGGGAAGTCAGTTACCCTGACCATGGGATGTTATGGCATTGGCGTGTCACGGATTGTGGCTGCGGCCATTGAACAAAATCATGATGACTACGGCATTATTTGGCCGGATGCGATAGCGCCATTCCAAGTTGCTATTGTTCCAATGAATATGCATCGCTCACATCGAGTGGCTGAACATGCCGAAAAACTTTACCAAGCGTTGACTGAAGCAGGATTTGAAGTGCTGTTTGATGACCGTAAAGAACGCCCTGGGGTAATGTTTGCCGATATTGAGCTTATCGGTGTACCTCATCGAATCGTCATTAGTGAACGCGGCATCGATGCAGGAAACTACGAATACAAGCATCGTCGTCATAACGATAAAATTGATGTCGAAATTGATAACGCTTTGACGTTTCTAAAAGAAAAATTAGCGTAATCTTAGCTTTTTCTTTTTAAAAATAATGGTTTAGAATAAAAGCCATGACAAAGTATCTTATCAAGCTATTTATCCTTTCGGTTTTTGGGGCCGGCAGCATGCAGGCCCCTGACAGCTTAGCGGCGACTCAGGAGAAACCAAGCAAAGAGTTTCGCATGAAATTAGCAAAAGCGATTGCTAATGCGCCAGACTCTTTTAAAGATAAATTCGATGCAGAAGTTTGGCTGGTGGAGCAATCAATTCGGCTGGCAAAAGCCGCGCCTCACATTCCCGAAGATGAGCGCCTCACTATTTTACGTCATGTTCATCAAGAGGCGACTAATTTCAACTTAGATCCCATGTTGGTTTTAGCAGTTATCGATGTCGAAAGTGACTTTGACCAGTATGCGATATCCAGTGCCGGCGCAAGAGGACTGATGCAAGTCATGCCTTTTTGGAAAGACGTTATCGGCAAACAACAAGATAGTTTGTTTAATATCGAAACCAATTTGCGCTATGGTTGCGCGATTTTAAGCCTGTATTTAGAAAAAGAAAAATCTGATACGACCCGTGCACTCGCGCGCTACAATGGCAGCCGGGGACAAACTTGGTACCCAATGCGCGTTTATAAATCGATGCGAAGAATTTGGCACCCCTGAATTTGGTCGCGCTAGTGACACTTTTTTCAATGAGTTAATCAAGCAAACAATAAAAACCTTATTCCGAATAACAATATCAATGAAAGGAATCAAACAAAAATTGGTTACCCCAAAAACCGGACTGGTTCTAACCGGTGGTGGTGCCAGAGCCGCCTATCAAGTTGGCGTTCTTCGTGCAATTTCCGATGTCACATACGAAAGCGAGTATGGCAACCCCTACCAAATCATTGCCGGTACTTCAGCGGGTGCAATTAACGCAACAGTTCTGGCAGCTTATGCCCGTTCACCAAGGCTTGGGGTGAGAAGTTTACAAAAGGTCTGGGAAAACTTTAGTGTTGAACAAATTTTTCGGAGTGACTTTTTAGGTGTAATGCAAAACACGGGGCGGTGGATTCGGTCGCTATTTTCCAACAGTTACCATCGAGACCATCATTTAGGGTTACTCAACAATACGCCGCTCCGACAGTTACTCGCCAGAGTCATTCATTATGAAAATATCCAAGCAGCTATTGATTCTGGTCATTTACATGCCTTGTCAGTAACCGCTTCTGGTTATGCTTCAGGGCAATCGATCTCATTTTTTCAGGGCCATGAAAGCCTAACTCCTTGGCGTCGTCACAGACGATGTGGGACTCGAACAATCATTAACCGCGATCACTTACTCGCCTCTGCCGCAATACCGCTGGTTTTTCCAGCGATCAAAATTAACCGTGAATTCTTTGGCGATGGTTCGGTTCGATTTCTTGCTCCAATTAGTCCAGCGATACATCTCGGTGCGGATAGAGTTTTAGTCATCGGCGTTGATCCAATTCAACAGGAAGTCAAACGAACCAAGTCGACTCAATATCCATCGGTTGCCGATATTGCCGGTCATGTATTAGATAGCGTGTTCATCGATAGTCTTGACAGTGACATTGAGCGAATCAACCGGATCAACAAAACCATTAACTTAATTCCCGAAGCGGTTCGGGACTTACAAAGTAATTTAAGACAAATCGAAACCTTTACCATATCGCCCAGTAAAGATCTTAGTGAACTCGCCAGCAAACATTTTAAGCAGCTCCCTCGCCTCATTCAGTTTTTCTTTCGACGATTAGGTATTGGCTCTGATGAAGGTTCAACAGTTTTAAGCTATTTATTATTTGAGTCCAGTTATACTCAAGAACTTATCGAACTTGGCTACCAAGACGCGCTCGCACAAAAAGCAAATATCAAAGCATTTTTCCGTTAAAATCGCATAACCGATATATTTTTACGCGTGAATCAGTGAATATTTCTCACTGTATTGCCGTTAGTTATTTTGTCACATTGACGTCACAAACTACCGGCAAAATTCGCCCAAATTTTGAAGCCTATGGAAATTTGTAAAAATGAGCCGTAATCTCGTAGTCGCCGTTTTACTAATAATTACCGCAGCCGTCGCTGGATATTTTTTTCTCAACCAAAATAAAATCAATGATAATCCAGCAGATACACCGCAACAAGAATATCTAATCGAAACGCTCACTTTAAAAGGATCAAATACGGTCGGAGAAAGTTTCGCGCCAAAGCTGGCAACTAATTTTTTGAAAAGCCAAGGTGCGACCTTAATTAAGACGATTCAACTTGAAAGTCCTGTTGAAAAAATAATCGAAGGCGTTTTACCGGGACAAAAACGTAAATTACAAATCGATATTCGCGCTCATGGCTCGAGTACAGGGTTTAAAGCATTGACTGAACAGTCAACAGAGATCGCAATGAGTTCGCGCTCAATAAAAAACAGCGAGCTTGACTCGTTGACGGCAACTTTTGGAAAAGTCGATGAGCACCCGATCGCACTTGATGCTTTGGCGATAGTGACTTATCAAGATAATCCCATCGAGGCATTGACCATAGAGCAAATTGCAAAAATATTCTCTGGTGAAATTTCCAATTGGTCGCAACTTGGTGGGGAAGATCAAGCTATTTACTTATTTAGTCGAGATAACAATTCGGGTACCTGGGATACTTTTAAGAGCTTGGTGTTGAAGCCCTTCGACGTGAAACTTTCCGACCGCTCTGCGCGTTTCGAATCGAGCGCGGAATTGGTTAACCGTGTCGTTAGTAATAAAGGCGCGGTTGGATTTGTTGGTGTTGCCTATGTCGGCGAATCAAAATTATTAAAAGTTGCCGCTAACGACAAAAGTCCAGCAACTCAACCTTCAGGTTATACTATTGGCACCGAAGATTACGCCCTCTCTCGTAAGTTGTATTTTTATACAACAGGGACAAAGCGTTCAGAAATGGCCCTTAAATTTATCGAGTTTGTTACCCAAAATGAAGGACAGAAACTCGCCGATGATGTTGGTTTAATATCCTACTACCCCACCTCGTATCGACCTAAAAATCTCGACAAACAAACCCCTTTACGATATCGAGAACTTGCCGCGACAGGTCGTCGTATTACCGTTAACTTTGCTAATGATGTAAAAGCTGAGGAAGAGTCTAAGGAAAGCCGAGACTTACAAAGATTACAAAATTTTGCTTTTAACAATCCAGGAAAGAAAATTGTTTTAGTCGACTTTTCTAATTCACCGAGACTAGCGGAGATAAGAACTAAATTAGAAGACAACGCGATTTCAGTCCTCGATACTATGCGCGTGGACTACGCCCCACTTCGAAGCGAAAGCATTGAAGTCTGGGTACTTTGACTAGTTCTAAAACCACTGCGACTAGTTCTAAAACCACTGCGTTGATTATTGTGGACCCAGTTGAAAATATTAGCGTAACCATTGTGGTTATTATTTAGTGTGATAATTTGTTTCATAAGTCTAAATATTTAGGACCGATAAAACCCAATAACGCTTGACGCTTAATATTGTCAAACGAAACTAATAAGAACAACATTCTGGCCTAAAACTCGAAAAGGTTTTAGGCTTTTTTATTGAGACAGTTGGTACATTTATTAAAAATCTATGCGGCAAATCTAAAAACTAATCGGTTGCTTTTCTTAGCCGAATATCAAGTGCTTTCTCACTATCAGAACAAAGATAACGCTTCTCTACGAAAACACCAGGGACAGCGACGATTTGATCGTTATAGAAAACAATCGGCAACCACTCTCGCTGCCAAGGTGGCACTGCAAGCTCTTGATAAACTTTTTTTAGACTCGTGGTTTTTGTACGATAATCGGGGCAAACCCTTTCGCCCCCTTTACGGGCACCCACAGAAACGACTTCATGGACTTTTGGCAAGCGCAACCCCGGCGCACTTTGAACCGAAGCAAACAATTCAATACCATTGGCCAAGCGCAAAGGAACTTTAAAATCGAGCCACTGTTGAGAGTCAAAGTCATTACTCGGTTCATGTTTTTGAGTTAGCACAAGGCGACCGAGGTAACTTCTGATACGCCCACTCGAAAAATCAATATTGATTTGTGCACCCTCTAAAGCCGCAGGCAATTGCTTGATAACTTGATTCACCTCATTATTGGTTGGCGCAAAAGCCAAATGACTTGCCCCCCATTGATGCAATAAATTTCGCTGTCGAACCCGCGAAAGTTTCAATAAGTGTTCAACCAACAACTCTCCATGAGGCGTCAATACCAGTTGAGAATCTTCCTCCGCTAGTGCTTTGAGTAATTCATTTTGTTCGCGGGCGACACTTGCAAACCGCGCAAACGAATGAGCCACTGAAGGCCATTTTGCGGTTAGCTTAGTCATCACTTGATGCCGCAGGTAGTTTCGCGAAAAAGCTTCAGAATTATTGCTCGGATCTTCTATCCATTGTAAATGGTTGGCAATGGCGTACTCTTCAATTTGTCGTTTGGTCACTTTTAACAATGGGCGTAATAAAAATCCATCACCTAATTTTCGCTGAACCGGCATTGCTGCCGCGCCAGCAATACCGCAACCTCGAATCAATCTGAATAATAGCGTTTCAGCCTGATCATCTTCATGGTGAGCCAGTAATAAATAATGAGAGTCGCCAGTAGGTTCAGAGTTTGCGGTATTTAAATATGATTCAAACACTTGATAGCGTGCATCACGTGCTAACGCCTCGACATTAGCTGAAGCTTGCGGCGCTAAGTTTAGCGTTTCGTATGAAAATGGAATCCGATAAAACTCGCAGTCTTGCAGGCATTGCATTCTCCAATCTTGTGAGTGAGGCTGTAATCCATGATCAACGTGCAGCGCAGATACATGACTAACGAACCCCAGTTCTCGTAGGCGCCAACATATGTTCAAGAGAACTTTTGAGTCCATTCCACCACTTAACGCGACCGTTATATGTTTGGTGGCATTAAACGCTCTCAGCTCTTCTAAAACAAGGGTTTCGGTTGCAGAAAGGTTGCGCTCTGAAGAATTCAAGATTCACTCCTCAATTCTTCAAAACGCAATAACTAGGTATTTCTAAGAGATAGATTTCCATTCTTCTTGAACCCCGAAAGACATCAATCTTTCATAACGGGCATCCAGTAACTCGTCCTCTGATAACGACTCCAACGCTTTAAGATCAGAGACAATCTGCGCTTTTAAATTAGCCGCCATTGCTGGATGGTCACGGTGGGCACCGCCTTGAGGCTCCGGAACGATTGAGTTAATTAAGTCGAGCTCTTTGAGACGATTTGAGGTAATACCCATGGCGTGGGCCGCATCAGCCGCTTTATCAGCACTCTTCCATAGAATGGACGCACAACCTTCCGGCGAAATGACTGAATAAGTACTATATTGCAACATGTTCACCCTGTCGCCGACCCCTATCGCTAAAGCGCCTCCCGAACCACCTTCTCCAATAACGGTGCATACTGAAGGGACTTTCAAACGAGACATTACTTTTAAGTTTCTCGCAATGGCTTCCGACTGACCTCGCTCTTCCGCTCCAACGCCAGGATAAGCGCCAGGTGTATCTATAAAGGTGATAATCGGCCAGTTAAACTTTTCCGCCATTTCCATCAATCGTAATGCTTTACGATAACCTTCTGGTCTTGGCATTCCAAAATTACGAGCAACTTTTTCTTTGGTATCCCGGCCTTTTTGATGACCGATGACCATCACGGGTTTACCATCGAGTCGCGCAGGTCCGCCAATAATCGCTTTATCGTTCGCAAAAGCGCGATCCCCAGCCAGTTCATCAAAATCGGTGAATATTAGATTGATATAATCCATGGTATAAGGACGCATCGGATGTCTCGCAATTTGCGCAATTTGCCAAGCGTCTAAATTCGAGAAAATCTGTTCGGTGAGCTCTTTGCTTTTCTTTTTCAGTCGGTCGATTTCTTCGCCGATATTGATTTCACTGTCATTACCAACCAAACGGAGCTCTTCTATTTGCGCTTCCATTTCTGCGATTGGTCTTTCAAATTCCAAGAAATTCATCGTAATTAACTACTCTTATCTACTTTATTCAAATCTTACTGGTACTTACTGATATCAGCTTAGAGGCTGCGATATACAGGCAACCTCTTCTCAATATGCCTTAACGACTAATTCTAACACGAGTTTAGACCGGTAAACGCGTAAAGAAACTAATTGCGAGCCTTATCAATAACCGTAACACTGACAACTCATTTAAACGCTTTTTCAATGGGGCTAGAAAGGTAAAATTGAAGTCCATTCACCGTTTTTCCCCTATTCTTGACACCCAGCAAAATGCTTAGTGGCGCAACCACGGCATTTTAACGGTTTTTTCGTTCTAGATAAAAGCCTTAATCTGCTCATTAGACCATTGAAATACTTCTATTTTTTGGCCAAATTGTGCCTAGTTCACATTACTGAGGTTTTTCTCAGGGCAATGTTTAAGATTGAGAACCCTTTCTTCATAAATTTAAATCCATGTTCTATAGTTTCATTTAGGATTCTTTTAATCATTTCTCTATGTCCAGACAGCTTCGAAACCTATTAAAGCAGAACCGGAACCTTGAAGAGAAAATCTTTTATGATACAAGGGCAACGGATTGGCGCGAAGAGCTGATAAGTTCGAAAGAACTATCAGAGGCTTTGTCACGTCTTGCCACCCGTATTCTTGAGAGTGAATCGAGCGAAATCAGCATTTTAAAGATGATCAACGATCTCGACGACCTCAAGGGTCGACCGTTGGATTCCTTTGAGAAAAACGCGCTCCAAGTCGTTGAGCTCATTTTTAATTACTTGCGTGAGCACAATCATTATGATTTAGCGTTTACCAAAGTGATGAATAGCTTGCAGCTATCTTTCACCCGTCTCTCGCTCAATGACTTGAGTTTTCTCGATAACTACAAGCATGTAGCAGTACGATTCTTAGAGAAAGTGATCAGTTTAGGCCACCATTTCGACCCGAAAGCGGGAAAAAGGGCTCAATTTTTCAGTCAAGCCATCGTTTTGCTGGTTGATCGATTGGCAAATCGAGAATCGGTCACGAGCGACGTGTTTCGTCGCGCAGAATCTAAACTGAACGAGTATCTTGACGGATTCGAACAAAAATCAGAAACCAGCGTTAACAAAATACTCTCTGAAATCGAAAAACAATCCCGAGAACAGCAGGCCAATCAATACACTCAAGAGTTGATCAGCAGTAAAACCAAAAATGAAGAAATGCCGATATTTCTATTGGATTTCTTTGAAAACCTCATCAAACCATTGCTCCACAAGACAATCGCTCTACACGGTGTAAATAGCAAACAGTGTCAACAGCTGCTCACCGATATGGATACCCTAGTGTGGAGTATCGTCTGCTCCCATGGCGATCCAGATTACAACGACCGTTATGAAGCAGACGTTCCGCCGGCAATGAAACGCATGTATCAGCTGTTTATCGACAATGATGTGCTAACAAGCTATGTGAAAGAGTTTTTCATCGAAATAGAAGATTATCATAGCAAAAAACTTCAAGGCCAAAGAATCCAATATGATGTCATGATTTCAGCCGATATCTTTGCCGATGAAGAATATGAAAAAGATGATCTGCTTCATTGGTACGATGAAAAAGATGGTTCGTTTTTCGATGTAGATTCGCTCAAACAAGAAAGCTGGTATTTATTAGCTAATAAAGATGAAAATGAAATTTACCGCTGCCGATTGTTAATGGTCAATCACCTGACGCGGAAGATATATTTCGTCAATCTATCAGGTGAGTTGGTAGTCACCGTTGGTTTCGAAGATACCCACTTTCTAGCGAACAATATGTCTGAAATTCAGCTTGAAGAAACTATCACCTACACTCATGCTGTCGATTCATTATTAAGAGAATTAACGGCTCGCCTCGATATCTTGAAAAGAGAATATCAGTTGTTGCTCAAAAAGCGCGCTCGAGATAAAGAAGAACAACACAAACGCGAGATTGCCGCACGTGAAGCAATTCAAAAAAGAATCGAAGAAGAAAAACGCCAGGAAATATTAAGACGCCAAGAAGAGTTGCGAATTCAAGAGGAAAAAGCCGCTGAGCAAAGACGTCTTGAAGAGATGGATGCGCGCCAAAGATTTCATATCAAAGGTATCTACAGGAAACTCACTCCAGGCGTCGTTATTGCCTACAAAAATGATCAAGGTCGATGGACCGAGGCGAGTTTATCTTTGGTATCCAAAACGACTAACAAGCATATTTTTACCGACGCTAGTGGTAATAAAGTCATCGATCCCACCAAACAAGAACTGCTCGATTTAATCGGCGAGTTACGCATTAAAGTCGTTCGCGAAGCGGGGAGCAATCGAGATTCTCTCTCGTCGCTAGTGAAAGAGCGCCGTCAAAAATTGTCCCAATAACGGTAATCGCTTGCTCGCGCGGTTGCGGTTGCTAAGCCTGTCGCCCCCCCTATTACTCGCTTCATCTTGTCGAAATTAAAACTATCAAGGATTCGTATTTCCTCCATTAAAACGTATTTTTTCGTTTTAGATTAAAGTTCGACTATTTCAGAGCCGATAAGGAACTATAGTGTATTCTCAGCCTTAAAATAAGCGGTCAAAAGGCGCTTTACTGGTAGAAATTATGAACAATCAAAACATGATCTCTCAAGATACGTTTTTTGCTTTCCGCAAACATTGCTGGCTTTATCCACTGTTAGCTTTCATCATTGCTGTGGCTAGCTCAGCACCATCAAAAGCCACGGATAATCAAAGATACTTTGAATATCAAAATGCCACTCAGTTTACCCACCTGGTTTGGCCGAGCACCTTATCGCCCAAATATAAAGTTAAGTTTGCACCAATTAAAAACTTCACCGGCATGCCTATCGAACATCGTGAAGAAGACTCGCAATATTACCTGCATGGGAATATGCCTGCAGAAGTACAAAATATCTTAGTGGATACTTTTGAAGCGAGTCGGCTATTCGAAGCAGTGGCAAGCGAAGAAGACTTTAATATTCAACTCACTATCGATAGCTATAAATTACCCTTTAAATACGCTCCCGATGATACCTGGTGGCAAGCGCTACACGATGATACAGATAGATGGCTACAAACCCCGGGGAAAACCTACATCAAAGCCAGTTTAAAATTAACAGGGGGGAAACGTCCGCTCAAGCCCTGGATGGATTCTGTTGAAATTGTTTTATCGAATTGCGACCTAAATGCCATACCACAACCGACAACGGCAGCTTTCAATAATAACCAACAAAGCAAACGTTATTTAAGCACAACACCAGGGCAAACCTTTCTCGCGGCAACCAACTTTTTACTCCTAAAAGCGATTGATCGATTAAGTCAGGAATCAACGTTGGGAAGCGTAACAAGAAAGTACGGTCAAAGTATTTATTTGCAAAGTGAGCATGCGCCATTTGTCCAAGGGCGAGTAGTCAACCTCTTGTACAATCATAAAAAAAATGGTGTTGCGGATATACCTGCAGGACAACTAAAAATTATTAAGACAATGCATAACAAGGCGATTGCCTACCCGATTAATCTGTCAGAAGAAAATATTCGTGTCGGTGATTGGGTCGAACTACGCAACCCGCAAAAAGTGCAACAACCTGAATTTGTTTTTGAACCAGCGAATCAATGTGCGAGTGTTTTCACTGCGGAGGTCGATTAATCACTTTCGCTTAAAGAGTATTGAACAAGCACGATAGATCACCGTAAATGATCACCGCAAACCGGACAACCTTTGCGCGGCTTAAACTTAATCGTCCGCCATTCCATACTTAAGCCATCGAATAACAGGAGCTTTCCTGAAGCGGGCTCACCAGCCCCTGTTATCACTTTAACTGCTTCCAATGCTTGCATTGAGCCAATCACACCAACCAACGGCGCGACTACTCCATTGTGGGCACAGGATTGATCGCTATGTACATCTTCTTCGTAGACACATCGATAGCAAGGTGTATTGGCTTGCATGGTAAAAGTCGAAACCTGGCCTTCCCATCGGATTGCTGCTCCCGACACTAGTGGCGTCTTATTTGAAAAACACACTCGGTTAATCATAAAGCGAGTTTCAAAGTTGTCACAGCAATCAACGACTAAATCCACCTGACTGACCAGCTTGCTTAAATCAGACTCAGCCATCCTTTCGTTAAAGCATTGCAATCGACAAGTAGGCGCGAGCGCTTTTAGGGTTTCTGCTGCTGAGTCGACTTTTGGTTTTTCGATAGAGTCGATTCGATGGATAACTTGGCGCTGCAAATTAGTTAAATCAACTTGGTCATCATCAACCAAAGTTAACGAGCCAACCCCGGCTGTCGCCAGATACATCGCAACCGGCGATCCCAAGCCACCTAAACCAAGCACTAATACTCGTGCATTGAGTAACTTGTTTTGCCCCTCAATATCGATTTGGGGTAGCATGATTTGTCGACTGTATTGCAATAATTGCTCATCAGATAACATGGTTAATCTCGCCATATTCCTTGAGTAACCCGGTCAAGACCGCTGAGGTCTTTGATAGTTTCTATTTGACTATAGCCGTTTTTGACAAACAGTTCTGTTACTCTGTTCGCCTGCTGATAGCCATGCTCAAACATCAATGCGCCACCATTAGTTAAAAACTGTCGTGCTAAGTCAATAATATGCTCAATATCGGCAAAACCATTATCACCAGCAATCAGCGCTGAATCAGGCTCAAAAACTAAATCACCCTGTTGAAGATGCGGATCGCCCGCTGCAACATAAGGTGGATTGGAAACAATTAAGTCAAACTTCATTTGGGGAATTTCAGTGAACCAATCGCTACACACAAATTCCGCATTTGAAAGCTTGTTCCGCTGTGAATTGTTCACCGCTAATTCAACCGCCGACGCGTTAAAGTCCGCACCAATCACACGGTCATGCGGTCGTTCAGAAGCGATTGCTAAAGCAATCGCGCCAGTTCCTGTTCCTAAATCTAAAACTTTCGCGACTGGTTGATCTTCAAGAAATTGAAGCGCCTGTTCGACCAACAATTCGGTTTCTGGTCTGGGGATCAAGGTCGAGTTATTGGTTGCTAAATCAAGTGTCCAAAAATCTCTCTGTCCGGTTAAATAAGCGACAGGTTCGCCATTTGCTCGACGTTCAACCAGTTGCGCAAAACCGTCTTGTTCAACCGTTGATAATTGATAGTCTGGCCAAGTTTTTAACCAAGTCTTATTTCTCTCTAAAATAAAAGCAAGTAGTACTTCACTGTCCAGACGAGCAGACTCACTGTTAATTTTGGTTACAGCTTGCTGAATCGCTTGATCAACTCTCATCTGACCTAGCCCAACGGTTTTAAGCTTGTCAGACAATAACGAATTGGATTGCACAAACACAAGGCAATTTTTTGATCGTAATACGCCGCTTCATTCACAAAGGCAATATGCGCATTTTCACCTTGATAGTAAATATCCTCACCATCAAATGATTTAAAAATTGGCGTTCCAGTTGTAATTTGGGAGTAGTCTTGGTGAATTAAATCGGGATGCACAGCAGCATTAATTTCGTCATTTTGAGTTGTCGGAAAATAGACTTTTGAAAAGTAGCTCATTACCTCGAGCGACTCACCTAAATCAGGTAACTGTTGGCGATTATAGCGATCGGCAAATTCGATGGCTTTTTTGACCGCCGATTCAGTTTTTTGATAGGCGTCATATTCGATCGCGCCCTGCGGGATAGGTCCCACTTCAACCACGATACCTTTATCAGCAATAGAACACAGAAAGTGGTGGTCATCCATTAATCGAGATTCTGAGGTAATCACGACATTAGCCAATTGTTGTTTTAGATAAGCTGCAAGCTTGAGGTGAAAATCGTCCATTTTGATTAACACAATATTGGTTTGCATGTTTGCCGTGCTAGTATGCAAGTCAATAATAAAATCAACTCGGGCATCACCCTTTGGACCAAGCTGCTGATTAATTTGCTTGGCCAGTTGTTGTTCTTGATTGTTGGCTTTCGGATCGGCAAGTTCGCTTAACTTGAAACAGCGATTTAAGTCTTTTTCAAGGTATCTTTTGTTCGCATTAATTGCGGCAGGGTTAGCTTGTAGCAATTCGATGGTTAACGGCTGATGATTCACGGCATAGTGGTTATCTCGCCAATGACGCACCAAGTTTACGCCGGTAAGTTCATTACCGTGAGTGCCTCCAGCGATAACAATCGTTTCGATCATAGCCATTAATTTAAACTACTCGCTATCCGCTAAACTCGCTAACTGATCCGCTTGATATTCACTGACTAGCGGTTCGACGACTTGAGCCAAATCACCCTGCATAATTTCATCAAGCTTATACAGCGTCAGGTTTATTCGATGGTCAGTCATACGGCCTTGTGGGAAATTGTAAGTCCTAATCCGTTCCGAGCGATCACCACTCCCCACTAAATTACGTCTTGCTTCAGCTTGCTCACTGTGCGCAGCTGCTTCTTGCGCAGCTAACAATCGAGACTTCAACACACTCATCGCTTGCGCTTTATTTTTG
Source organism: Aliikangiella marina (assembly GCF_007004765.1). Taxonomy (GTDB): domain Bacteria; phylum Pseudomonadota; class Gammaproteobacteria; order Enterobacterales; family Kangiellaceae; genus Aliikangiella; species Aliikangiella marina. Next base: position 120,322 of record NZ_VIKR01000001.1, on the reverse strand, counting down.
TGTTGCGAGCGAGCATCCTGACACTCAACGACGGTCCCCGTCGGTAAATGAGTAATGCGAATTGCCGAATCGGTTTTATTAACGTGCTGACCACCGGCACCTGATGCCCTAAAGGTATCAATTCTTAAATCAGCAGGATTCAATTCGATTTCATCAAGCTCATCGGCTTCAGGCATAATAGCAACGGTACACGCCGAAGTATGAATACGCCCTTGTGACTCTGTCTCAGGTACTCGTTGCACTCGGTGCGCACCCGACTCAAACTTTAACTTTGAGTAAACACTGTCACCGGAAATTTTACAGATAATTTCCTTGTAGCCTCCTTGATCGCTTACATTTTCATTCATTACTTCGATCTGCCAGCGATTTTTTTCTGCAAAGCGGCTATACATACGAAACAAATCACCAACAAAAATCGCCGCTTCATCACCGCCAGTGCCCGCTCTAATCTCCAAGAAAATATTCTTGTCATCGTTCGGGTCACGCGGCAACAATAACTTTTGCAGTTCAACTTCTAGTGGCTCGACTTGTTTTTTACTTTCCTTATAGTCCTCTTCTGCCATTTCCCGCATATCAGGATCACTATCCTTCAACATTTCTTCGGCAGTTTCAATATCTTCCAGCACTTGTTGATATTGCGCAAAAGTGGTGACGACCTCCTCAAGCTGAGCGTACTCTTTTGAAAGCTCTTTAAATTTTTTCTGGTCAGAAATAGTCTCTGGATCACCCAGTAAATGCCCAACCTCTTCATGACGTTCAGCCAGACCTTCCAGCTTTTTAATCATTGAATCTTTCATATCAAACTTTAACCATTTGTTAATTTATTAAAGACGCTATTCACGATCTTGTTTCTTGAGGTCAAAAGCCTCAGCCAAAATTTCTAATACTTTTTGTTCATTGGATTCTCCCGCTTGACGGATCATTTTGCTTGGAGAATGCATAAACTTTTGAGTCAGCCGATTGGCAAATTCCTCTAGGACTTTTTGCGCTTCCTGGTTACCACTCAGTTTACTCAATGAACGCTCTAGTTCACTATTTTTAATGTCATCAAATTGAGTCCGAAAATCTTTCATTAGTGACACTGATGACAAGGATTGCAGCCAGTTAAAATACTTTTGTCCGTGAACAGCAATAATATCCTGCGCCTCAAGCGCGGCTTCTTCGCGGACTTTGATATTTTCTTTGATCACATCCTGCATATCATCCACGGTATACAGGTAGACATCATTTAAATCACTAACTTCCGGTTCAATGTCACGCGGAACCGCTAAATCCACCATAAATACCGGACGATGGCGACGTTGTTTGATCGCCTTTTCCATCAACCCTTTACCGATTACTGGCACAGGACTTGCGGTCGAGCTGATAATAATGTCGGCGCTCGCGACCAGCTCTGGCAACGAAGAAAGACCGTACGCTGTTGCCCCAAATTCATCAGCAAGCTTTTGCGCCCGCTCAACCGTGCGATTTGCAACACTCATTTGAACAACCCCTTGACGCGACAAATGACGAGCTGCTAACTCGATCGTCTCACCGGCCCCAATAAACAGCGCTTTAACCGGACCAAAATTGGCGAATATCCGTTTCGCAAGAGTTACGGCAGCATAAGCAACCGATACAGCGCTCTCACCAATCTGAGTATCTGTACGCACTTGCTTAGCAAGCGAGAAGGTTTGCTGAAATAGCTTGTTTAACACTAAGCCAATGGTTCCCGCATTTTTAGCATACCCAAAAGCATCTTTTACTTGGCCAAGGATCTGGGGCTCGCCCAGTACCATCGAATCTAAGCCACAAGCCACCCGCATAATATGATTAACGGCTTCTTCGCCAGAATAGCTATAGGCATATTCGCTTATCGTTTCGCCAGACATTTTATGTTCATCGGCCAGCCACTGGGTAATTTTATCCGCTAGATTTTCGCTAGCTTCTTGCGCTTTGTCGGGAGCTTGACCCTGGCTCGATTTATCTCGATAAACCACTTCCATTCGATTACAGGTAGAAATAATCGCAACCTCTTCTAAGCCGACGCCATCGAGCATACGATTAAGACTGTCTGAAATACTTTCAGGCGAAAACGCAACTTTCTCTCGGATTTCGACAGGCGCAGTTTTATGGTTAATTCCAAAAATCGAGACAGGCATAGGAAAATACAGCTAGTGGCGAGAAGCCAAGACTAATTCAACAGGTTGCAACTCTGCCGAAGTCACAGCAGAATGGGCATATTGATTGTTATCGAAGTTGCGCATAGGTAACATAATTGACGTAGACGACCAGCCGTCGAGAGAAGTGCTGATTGTGCCAGCTGCGTATTTTGCATACTGGGCATCGCTAAAGCAATTCACGCTATCGACTAATGTAAGACTATCGCTTGACGCAGCCAAAAACCTCGGTTCCCCTTAATTGGAGTGATTATAACAGAGGCGATAAACAAATCGCATTATTTTTGATTTATGTTGTCCAAAGACGTGCGAGAGACATCAGCTGGCAGAATGCACTTGTGCATATTTTGTACAACCGGTTCTTAAACGTTAACAATTAATTCGCAAATTAGTCTTTTGAGATAGGCGAAAATCAAGCACAATTGCGTTAGTAAGGTCATTCAGTCGCACAAATGACTAAAGTACGTGCCAATACAAAAATATTTGAAAAGCAGCAAAAACCAGAAATGATTTGGAAAACCCGCAAAAGCTCGCATTCAAAGCGGACAACCAATGCGTTAACCAAAGGGATTAAAATAGTCTACCTGCTCACTGAGTCATTAACTATCAGACTCTATTGAGAATGATTTATTTTGACATCGACTATGATAATAACAAGCCTAAGCTTGCAGTATTAAGAGGCAAAATAGCCAGAATGAAGAAGTATTTAGTTAAAAATTTAATCATCGCTGCCAGCGTCAGCGGATTGTTGGCCGCTTGTGTATCCACCAAACAAGATAGCCTCAATACTCCCCATAATGAGTATCAGTTCGCCGATATCAGTCATTTAGACAATCGTCAAAAAGCAGATCTTTATGAGGCCATTATTGCGGCCGATATTGCCGAACATCAGCAAGATTTCCAAACCGCCACCAGTTACTACCTATACGCGGCAGATGCTTCACAAAGTATCGAACTCATAAAAAAAAGCGTCGCAAGCGCGCAAGCAGCCCAGGACCCATTAGCATTAGAACAAGCCACCTTGATGTGGTTGCAAAAAGAGCCTGACAATCTTTCCGCACAATCCATGATATTGCAATCTCAGCTTGCCCAGCAAAATGCTGTCTCTGCGTTGGATAACGCGAAAAAATTTATGGCGATGCTCGAAACCAGTGAGCAAAAGCTTTCGTTGATTGAAATGAGCATCGTTCCTCAGGAGCCGAGAATTGCCTTTAATTTGTTGCGAGAATTGCAAAATCAAATGCCAAAAGAAGTCGCGATTCCGACCGGTATCAGTAAGCTGTTCATGCGCCTGGCGGCAAAAAGTAAACAACCGGAAAACATTCTTACTCAAGCCCTCAGTCACGCCGAGGACGCACTTGAAATCAATCCACTTTTTTACCCAGCAATTCGCAATAAATCCCACGTTCTGGTTCAACTAGGGCGCGATGATGCTGCGCGTAATTATCTTAACGACTTATTTAACCGCAATCCGACTTCAACGGAGATCAGTTTGATGCTCGGTCAACTGCTTTATGATCTCCAAGACTACCAAGCCAGTATTGCCCACTTTACTGATTGGCTTATGAACAAACCCAATGATCAAGAATCTCGTTTTTACCTGGCCGCCAGCTATTACGCCCTTGGTGAGGTGGAGTCAGGCTATCCGCATTTTGTCCTGCTGGCAGAATCGGGATACCGACTAGACAAAGTCGCTTTTTATTGTGGCGACTCAGCCATGAAAGTCGAAGAGACCGAGCAAGCCATTCAATGTTTTGAGATGGTTAACGAAGGCAGATTTCAGGCCCATGCAAAGGTCTTTTTATCCAAGTTATATGCTGAAAAAGGTGAACTTGAAAAAGCCCTTGCCAGTTTAGCCAACAACCCCTACTTCAATGAAAATGATCAAATAAAACTCATCAATGCTGAAATCGACTTGTTGTTGCAATATTTTTCTCGAGAACAAGCGCAAGCTAAGCTGAGCGAAGCGCTAACGGAATATCCGCAAAATTTAGTGCTATTACTGAAAAAAATTGAACTCTTCGAGTTACAAGACAAACCCAATGAATTAATGACGGTACTCACTGAAGCTAGGGATGTTTTTGACGAAAATGACCGTTTAATTGATTTCAATCTTGCGGCTGCAGCACTTCTCAACAATCACAACCACTCACAACTGGCGGTTGAATGGCTCAATCAAGCGCTGGAGAAAACCCCTGATGATAAAGATTTACTCTACACTCGTGCTCTCTATAAAGAGCCTTTAGGACTTTACGATGAGATGGTGGATGAATTTAAACATCTTCACAAATTGTATCCCGAGGACTTAAATATACAGAATGCCTTGGGCTACACGCTCGCTGACCTCAATCGCGAACTGGACTATGCGAACAGCCTAATTAATGCGGCTTTTCAAGGCTTACCCAATAATCCAGCGGTTATTGATAGTAAAGGCTGGATAGCTTTTCGTTTAGGTAAAATGACTGAAGCCATCCAGTATCTTACTCGCGCTTTTAAAATGGCACCAAGTGCGGATATTGCTGCTCACTTGGGCGAAGTACTGTGGGTTAATGACCAAAAAGAGCTCGCTATTAAAGTCTGGCAAGAGGGTCTGGAACTTGAGAGAGACAGCAGTGTGTTGCTTAAAACACTCGAGCGGCTCAAAATCAGTCTTTGATGAGAAAGTCGCCCAATTGAACCTCTACCTTTTTAAAACGGTGTCAATATTGCCATGCCCAACGCTATGATTACTGCCACTAAGCTTGTTAGTTTGCTGATCACTTTTTTACTGGTTATCTCGCTAACTGGTTGTCTATCACAACCCAAGTTATATACGCCCAGTGGCAACCTAGCCGACCAACAAAACTGGCAATTAAAAGCGCGAGTCGCGATAAAAACCCCTGAAGACAGTGTTAATGCGACCTTGGATTGGCAAACTCAATCACAAGCGTTTGATTTTCATTTATACGGTACTTTCGGTGTTACTTACGCGCAGTTAATTCAGGAACCTAATCAAGCAGTGCTCAAGCTCCCTGACGATAAAATTTTCTATCATCAAGATGCCCAACAATTGCTTTACCAATCACTGGGCTGGGATTTCCCCATCGAAGCCCTATCCTTTTGGATCAAAGGATTACCCTCTTATAAACCCGGAGAAATCGTTTCCCGTAACGAAGCGGGTCAATTAGCAGAGGTTTTACTTAATGATTGGCAGATTGAGTTTCAACGTTACAAGCAATACGCTGGATACACCATGCCTCGAATCGTTAAAGCGACTCATCCGCAAATGTCACTTAAAGTCGTGGTTAAAGAGTGGGAGTTTTTGCCAAACCAGTAAACGAGATTCTTCGACACTGGCAACTGCATTTACCAATCATCATGCTTAAACATTCTAAAATATTATGGCCAAGCCCCTGCAAATTAAACCTATTTTTGCATTTTATCGGTCAACGAGACGATGGCTATCACCGATTACAAAGTTTGTTTCAGCTGATTGATTTTGGCGATGATATTCTGATTGAAACCAACGATAGCCAGGAGATTGAGTTTCATTGTGATGTCGCTGAACTGAGCAATACTGATAACTTAATCGTCAAAGCTGCTGAAGCCCTCAAAGCGTATGTGGCACAAGCCACAAACCAAGCCACACCTAATAAAGCTCCAATGGGCGCTTCAATAAGGTTAACAAAACGGCTTCCATTTGGCGGTGGTGTCGGCGGTGGCAGCTCAAATTGCGCCACGACTTTGGTCGCCCTAAATCACCAGTGGCAGCTAGGCCTCAGCCTCGACCAGCTGGCCCAAATCGGTCTCAAATTAGGTGCCGACGTACCGATTTTTGTTCGGGGTCAAACGGCATTTGTAGAAGGTATTGGGGAAATAATCACCCCAACCGAGATGCCAGAAATCTGGTACTTGGTGGTTCAGCCGGAGTGCCATGTATCAACCGCAAAAATTTTTTCAAATCCACTGTTGACAAGAAATAGCAAAGCCATCACAATACGCGACCTCAACGCACTGGGGCTTCCTTTTAAAGGTCGCAACACCATGCAAGACATTGTCTGTAGGGATTATCCAGCGGTTGCAGAGGTGCTAAAATGGCTTGTCCAATTTAGTTCTAATGCAAGAATGACTGGGAGTGGAAGTTGTTTGTTTATTCCCTTTGACAATGAGCAAGAAGTGCGTAAAATAGCGACCCGATGTTCATGGCCACACTTTGTTGCCAAAGGGGTGAACCAATCACCACTTCATCGAAAGCTAGAAGGCTTTATTAAGCCTGATTAACTGCTACAGGGGTATCGCCAAGCGGTAAGGCAACGGGTTTTGATCCCGTCATTCGTTGGTTCGAATCCAGCTACCCCTGCCATTTTCTTGTTAATCGTAAGATAACCATAAAAATACTGATAGCTAACTACTGATTCCTATCAATCGATGGCGCAATTTTCTAAAAATAACAAAGCGAAATCAGCCATCCTGATGTATTATTCTTTCATCCAAATTCTAATAAACCATCGCACACAAAGACAATTGGGGTCTAATTATGTCTGATATGATGCTTTTCAGTGGTAATGCCACACCTGATCTCGCCGACAAAATCGCAGCACAACTCGATGTTGAACTGGGTAAAGCGAAAGTTGCCCGCTTCAGTGACGGTGAAGTCGCCGTGGAAATACTTGAAAACGTTCGTGGGATGGACGTCTTTATTATTCAATCAACTTGCGCGCCAACCAATGAGAGCCTGATGGAATTAGTGGTCATGGCTGATGCGCTCCGCAGAGCCTCTGCAGGTCGAATCACCGCGGTTGTGCCTTACTTTGGCTATGCGCGTCAAGATCGTCGCGTGCGCAGTGCTCGGGTACCGATTACGGCTAAAGTCGTTGCGGATATGATGGCTGTTGTGGGCATTAATCGAGTACTCACTGTCGATTTACATGCTGATCAAATTCAAGGGTTTTTCGATATCCCTGTTGACAATGTTTACGCGACACCAGTTTTAATCGACCATATTCAACAAAATGCCTCTGGCGACGAGATTGTCGTCTCGCCTGATGTGGGTGGTGTGGTTCGTGCTCGCGCTGTTGCAAAACTATTAAATGACGCAGAACTTGCGATTATCGATAAACGTCGCCCTGAAGCCAACAAATCAGAAGTCATGCATATTATCGGTGATGTTGCAGGCCGCGATTGTATTATTCTTGACGATATGGTCGACACTGCGGGCACATTATGTACCGCGGCAGGCGCCTTGAAGGCCAACGGCGCGAAGAGTGTTAAAGCTTACGCTTCTCACCCAGTCCTTTCGGGTAAAGCGATTGAAAACATTAACAATTCTACCCTCGACAAATTGGTTGTGACGGATACCATTCCATTACGAGAAGATGCGCTCAACTGCGATAGAATTGAAGTTTTGACCCTGTCTGAAATGTTGGCTGAGTCTATTCGCCGTGTCAACGAGGAAGAATCATTGAGCTCCATGTTTATGGGGTAGGTATTTAGTCAAACGCTAAATCAATACCTTCATCCAAAAGGCGCATTCGATGCGCCTTTTTTTGTTGATGAGTTATATTGCCTAAATCGCGTTTTTAAATTAGCACTAAGCCATTGATTTAATGTGACTTATCCCAATAACTACTCGATTAAAACCTGGCAGTAGCAGGCTGATGTTCTGCAGGTAGGTGAATAATCCAGTCGGCTTTAATAAATCACTTGCTTTGACGCCCTCCTCTAGCCTATAATTCGCCGCCCTTTTTGTGAGGGTATACGACTCAAAGCCCCGGAATTTAACGCTTTATGGGTTAATTCAAGGGTAATGAGCCAGACCTTGAACTGGTCGCGGTCAAGGTAACACTAATATTTTGGAGAATTAAACAATGAGCGATTCATTTGAATTGAATGTTGAGCTTCGTGAAGACATGGGGAAAGGTGCGAGCCGCCGCCTACGTCGTCTAGAAGACAAAATCCCAGGCATCGTGTATGGTGGTGGCAGAGAGCCTCAGCCAATCACTATCAGCCACCCAGAAATCATCAAGCATCTTGAAGACGAAGCTTTCTACTCACATATCTTGACTTTGAAAGCAGGTAAGAAAACTGAAAAAGTTATCTTAAAAGATCTTCAACGCCACCCTTACAAGCCAAAAGTCACTCACGCTGACTTCATGCGCGTAAAAGCCGGCGAAAAACTGACAACTTCTGTGCCACTTCACTACTTAAATGAAGAAAAATGCCCAGGCGTTAAAGCTGGCGGCGTAGTAAGCCATGCATACACCACTTTGGAAATCTCTTGTTTACCAAAAGATTTACCAGAGTTCATCGAAGTTGATCTAGCTGATTTAGAAATGGACCAAGTTGTTCACTTATCAGATATCAAGCTCCCTAAAGGGGTTGAAATCGTTGAGTTGACTCACGGTGAAGATCACGATCATGCAATCGTTACCATCCACAAGAGCCGCAGTGCTGCTTCTACTGGTAGCGACGAAGAAGGTGATGCTGCAGAAGACTCTGCAGAGTAATCTTTGAAAAGCTCTTTTTCCTTGAGCTTTTAACTTATGTCTAAAATCAGACTCATTGTAGGGCTCGGTAATCCGGGCCCTCAATATTCTCAGACCCGACACAATGCTGGCGTATGGTATGTCGAAGAGCTGGCAAGGGCGTACTCGATCCCGCTTACTTTAGAAACCAAATTTTTTGGCCATGTTGGTCGCGGTCTAATTGATGGCAACGACTGCCGTCTCCTCATCCCCAATACTTTTATGAATTTAAGTGGTAAGGCGGTTGGCGCAATAGCAACCTTCTACAAAATCTTACCGGATGAGATCTTAGTTGCACACGATGAGCTCGATATTGATCCAGGATGTGTAAAATTAAAGAAGTCTGGTGGCCATGGTGGTCATAATGGACTGAGAGATATTATTAAAAGTCTCGCCAATTGCAGAGACTTTTACCGATTGAGAATTGGAATTGGTCATCCCGGTGATAAAAACAAAGTTCATAATTTTGTTTTAGGTAAAGCACCGGCTGATCAACAGCGCGCTATTGATGAAAGCATTGATGAAGCTCTCCGCCACACAGGCGATATTATTCGTGGTGAACACGATAAAGTGATGCAGTCAATGCACGCATTTAAAGCGTAATTGAGAATTTTATAACCTAATAGTTCTTCAGCAACAAGCCTGTAACTTGCGGCTTAATGCTAGATTGACGGAGTATATTTCCATGGGAATTAAATGTGGCATTGTTGGTTTACCAAATGTGGGCAAATCTACCCTGTTTAATGCTTTAACCGATGCGGGCATCGACGCGCAAAACTACCCGTTCTGTACTATTGAACCCAATACCGGTGTCGTTCCTGTGCCAGACACACGCCTAGATAAGCTGGCGGCAATTGTTTCGCCGGAAAAGATCTTGCCGACAACAATGGAATTTGTCGATATTGCAGGCCTGGTCAAAGGCGCGTCAAAAGGAGAAGGACTGGGCAATCAATTCCTCGCGAACATTCGCGAAACTGATGCGATTGCGCATGTGGTTCGCTGCTTTGAAAACGAAGATGTCATTCACGTAGAAAACAAGATCGACCCACTCGATGATATCGAAGTGATTAATACTGAGTTAGCGCTTGCTGACTTAGAATCAGTTGAAAAACGTATTCAAAAGAACGTTCGAGTCGCCAAAAGCGGTGACAAAGAAGCTAAGGCTTTGCTGGAAATTCTTGAAAAGTGCAAGGCACTGCTAGAAGAAGCCCTACCGATTCGTTCAGGCGACTGGGATGAAGATGAAGCCAAAGCCATTAAAGGCATGCAATTTATTACCAGCAAACCAACAATGTATATTGCCAATGTTGACGAAGACGGCTTTGAAAACAACCCTCACCTCGACAAAGTGACCGAACTCGCCCAAGCTGAAAATGCCAGTGTGGTAGCAGTCTGTGCGTCTGTAGAGTCAGAACTTGCCGGACTTGATGCTGAAGAGCAAACCGAGTTTTTGGCCGAAATGGGATTGGAAGAACCAGGCTTAAACCGCGTGATTCGAGCTGGCTATGATTTACTTAATTTGCAAACCTATTTTACTGCTGGCGTGAAAGAAGTCAGAGCTTGGACGGTAAAAGTGGGCGCCACTGCGCCGCAAGCCGCAGGCGTTATTCATACTGACTTTGAGCGCGGCTTTATCCGTGCAGAAACCGTAAGCTATGACGATTACATCGAGTTCAACGGTGAAAGTGGCGCTAAGGAAGCCGGTAAGTGGCGACTTGAGGGTAAAGACTATATCGTTAAAGATGGTGACGTCATTCACTTCCGCTTTAACGTTTAGTGTCTACATAAGCATACTAAATACTAAATACTAAGTGCTAAGTTCTAGGTTCTAGGTTCTAGGTTCTAAACTTAGTTCTTAGTTCTTAGCTGGAACGCCAGCCCGGTCTAGTTCTTAGCGCTTTGCTCCGAGCGTTTAACCCTTAGCCTTGAGCTCATACTCATGGGCATAAAAACTACCAAGTTCTCAAATCTGAATTTTGCTTTGCGTTTCAAGGACTCATTTCCCCTAAGCAACTTGAAAATTCTCATATTTGTTCGATACTTAACAAACCATTCGACAACAAATACAATAACTTGAGAATTTGCTGGGCATTCCTCTTACTTTTTAACGTCTGCGCTGTCGCATCGCAAACTTTAACAACCGAAACCACCGACTTTCACCTCGACGCGTTAAAGTATCGATTTGCGCCCATCAGCGGTCACCGTGGACTTGATCTTACTAATTCAGATATTGTCTCTGACGACAAAGGTTTTCTATGGATTGGGACCCAGGATGGGCTCATCAGATTAGACGCCTACGAATCCAAACGCTTTGTGAAATCAACCAAAAACAGCAATTCAATTGCAGGCAATTTTGTGACTAAGGTCGCTTACCAAGCAAGTCAACAGTCACTCTGGATTGGCACGGCAACCGGACTGAGCCGGTATCACTTGCCCAGTGAGACTTTCAGAAACTTCGTTAGCGATGAAAAAGACGGGAGTCTGGATAACGACTACATCCAATCAATATTCATTGATCAACAAGATAACGTGTGGATTGGTACCCAGAACGGACTTTATCGCTTCGATAGTAACAGTGAGTCTTTTACTAAAATTTCGTTGAATGCGTCAACAGAAGTCGCTGATAAACCAGTCAGTATTATGGATATTAAGCAAAGCGACAGCGGCGAATTATGGATTGCGTCGCAAGAAGGTATCTTTATTTTACTTGATGATGCAGTGGCGAGTTTTTTTCAACCGATTAATAAAGATGCGAATTCGCGTCATGTGATTACTAGCTTACTCTTTCAATCGCCAGATAAAGTCTGGATAGGTACCGAGCAAAATGGTCTGCTTCTGTATAACACCGTTAATAAACAGCTGGTCACTTTTACTCAAGAAAATACCGCAGGCAGATTGCCTTCAAATTATATTCGAGCCTTATTGCTACCTAAAAATGGTAAGGAAATCTGGATAGGTACCGATGGCGGTTTAAGTATCTACCAAATCGATCAGCGAACATTCTTGCCCATCTTCAATAATGAATCGATCAGCGAAGGTATTGTCGCTTTTTATGAAGACCGCAATGAGTCTATTTGGGTAGGCACTTGGTCAAAAGGGCTTCACCAATATGATCCCAACCAAACTCAAATCGGTACTTTGAGCCGAAAATTACTCAGTGGCTCAGGCGAGAACCTGAGACGAATTATTAAAGGTAAGGATGATGACATCTGGTTTTCAAATTATCGAACCCTGTTTCAATTGAAAACCCAAAAGAATCAACTGACCAAATACGATATTTTGCCTATCAACCTCACCAAAAATCGCTCCATTCCAATTTGGAATGCTAATGACACTACTTTGTATTTACTCACAAAAGATATCTATCGAATTCGCTCTTCCGCGGATGTTGACAAAATAGGCATTCCCGAAGAAATCAGAAATCTGAGCTGGTACGATGCAACTTTTGATACCAAAGGGCAACTTTGGTTGCGCTCGAGAACGGCGGGTATTTTTTGCATGGATCCATCGCTCTCAAAAGTTATCCACCGAATGCAAACCTCAATCGCAGGCTTTGCCGAACAAATTGACGAATCAACCATGGTATTTGGCACCCAGCAGTCGTCTTACTTTGTCGATATCAATACATTCGAAACAACCCAACATAATCCGAGTAACGCCAACGGGATGCGCAACGCCAATATCACTGGCTTTTATCGAGATGCCAAAGATAGAACCTGGGTCGGCACATCAGGCGGCATCCATGAGTTGTTAACCGACTTCAAATCGCCAGAGTATCGTGCTTGGACGACAGACAACGGTTTACCAACGGATGTGCTGACCGGCCCTATCAACGATAACTACAGCAAATTGTGGTTTTCGAGCACCGACGGATTAATTCGCTTTGATCCAACTAACGAATCCTTTACTCAGTATGATACCGATGCCGGTGCATTATCAAACTATTCTATCGGCCAATTTACCAAAGATCTCAAACAACGCATGTATTTCTTGGGACCTGCCGGTATTTCTATCATTGACCAGTCGACAATTAACGCCAACCGTATTCCCAACCGATTAATTATCAATGATGTACTCATTCGATCGACGGGTTTACGTCAAGAAAGTGTCGACAAACTTTTACCTCCCGCACAAGACACAGATGCAGCAATCGTTGCACACCGTCAGTCCATTGCACTGCCCGCTGAGTACCGCGACTTTACCGTTGAATTTACCACACCTTATATGAGTCAGCCGGAAGATGCGGTGTTCTTTTATCGACTCGTCGGTTTTAATGAAAGTTGGAGTGAAACAGGCGCGACTAACCGCCGGGCAACTTATACTAATTTGGAGCCTGGCAATTATACGTTTGAGGTTTATTCGACAAGTGCCTATGGGATAGCGAGCGAACCAACTCACTTAAACATCGTACTCAAACCCTACTTCTATGAAACTCTGTTGTTTAAAACACTGGTGGTATTGCTATTTATCAGCCTGATAATCGGCTGGTATCGTTACCGAGTCTACAAAATAAAAGAATATAACCTGTTACTCGAAAAACAGGTTGAACAACGGACTCGGGATATTAATACCTTGGCTGATATTGGCAGAGATATCACGTCGATTTTAGAAATCGAAGACCTTTCCGAAAACTTATATAACCACTTAAATCGCTCATTAAAAGTTAGTGTCGTCGGTATTGGAACTTACGAGCCAATCGAGCAACGCATTAAATTTGAGCGTACCTATGAAGATGGAGAGCCCTTACCCAGTTTTTACAAAACGATGGATACAACCTCTGAGCTGGCTGCTTGGTGTATCCAGCACGGTAAAGAAGTGATTCTTAGTCGATATACCGATCGATCACGTTACTTGACGATCAAAGAAAAAGATCGTGTTGGTAAAAAAATGCAGAGTATTGTTTACATTCCGGTGATTTCTCGTAACGAAACTAAATTGGGATGTATTACGATTCAATCGTCTAAAGTGAATGCTTTCTCGGCGGAAGATATTGAGTTCATACGAACCATAGCCAACTACACCAGTATTGCGTTGGATAATGTGATTGCCCATAACGAGCTTAAAAAGGCCTCTTACACCGACTACCTCACTGATTTACCGAATCGACGTGCCTTCCTAGAAAAGGCACGCTATCAAATTCGTATCGACGATCGTTCAGGTCAACCTCTCGCGTTTGCCATTGCTGATATCGATCATTTTAAAGACTTCAATGATACTTATGGGCACGACAGTGGCGATCTCGTCCTCCAGCGTACCGCAAAGGTTTTTGATGAAACCTTACGTAGTCAAGATATGACGGCTCGCTGGGGCGGCGAAGAGTTTGTGTTTATGCTCCCAAATACCAACGCACAAGGTGCAACTGTAGCGTTAGATAAAATAAGACAAAGACTGTCAAAAGAAACTTTTGATTTGAAAGGTGAATCCATTAACGTCACCGCGACATTTGGCGTCGTTGAGTACTCACCAGGACTGACGATTGAAGAGTTGATCGATTTGGCTGACAGTGCTTTATACGAAGGAAAACACGCTGGTCGAAATCAAATTAAAATCGCAGAGAAAGAAAGTGCTAAGAGCTAAATATAAAATCCTAAGAACTAAGAGCTAGACCGGGCTGGCGCTCCAGCTAAGAACTAAGGACTAAGTTGAATACTTATCACTTAGAACCTAGCACTTAGAACCTAGCACTTAGCACTTCATCTAGAACTTCTCACTAAACACTTCGCGTTGCCAGAGCCGGTGAAATCTGACAGGCTTTTTTCGCTGGCCCAAATACTGCCATCAAACCGATAAACCACAATACCGCCATCCCCGCCGGAATGTAGTACCAATCAATCTTCGGTAAATCTAACATGTCGACTAAAACCATATTGAGTCCAATGGTCATCACTGCACCAAGCACAACGCCAAAAGTGGTAATCAAGAAATTTTCCACCATAAAGTAGCGTAAAATGTCGAGTTTGCGAGCCCCCAAAGCGCGACGAGTTCCAATTTGTTTTTTACGACGATTAACGCTGAAGCTTGCTAAACCAACAATGCCCAAAGCAGTTACTACGGTTAAACAGATGATCAAGGTTTTCAAGATCGTATTCATACCATTATGCGAACGATAACTGTCCGTGCGCACCTCTTCCATACTTCGCACGCGACGAATTAAACGTCCTTTATAATTGGCAACCAATTGCTCTTCAATCTCAGTCATCAATCGATCGCGCTCGCCCGGTTCGGTACGAATAAAAATTCGCGCGCCACCAAACTCAGTGTAACTCGGTACAAGCAAAGTTCGCTCGACACCACTCCAGCCATTCCAAGGCGCTTGCATTTTGTCGATGATACCAACAATGTTGATAGGTTGAGTTTCACTGATATAAACGGTTTTACCCAGTGCTGATTGCCAGTCATCTTCAAACAAATCTGCCGCTAACGCCTTAGTAATTACACCTTGACCTGGCCATTTCGTTGAAGTTCTTTCCCGCCAAATAATTTCATCAGCGGTAAAGTTACGGCCCGCGATAAGATTAACACCAAAAGCGTTAACCCCATGGTCATCAACAAAATAGATGGCTGTGCCAACGTCATCCGCATCGGGGCCAGTTTCAGTCGCAAGACTCATTGACCAACCGCCCCCCGTCAAAGGCGCAGAATTCGTTTGCACTGCGTCGACTACGCCAGGCAGTTCGCGGATAAAATTGAGATCTTCAATTAGTTGGGTTTTCTCGTTGTAATCTTCTGCAAATCCCATGTAAGACAAAATAAAAGTATCAGCTTCATTGATTCCTGACTCACGATCCATTTGTCCTTGACGATGCTGGATCATAAAGACTGAGTTAACAATGATGGTCATCGTTAAAGCGATTTGTAAGGCAATCAACAGAGCGCCAGTTTTGTTGCGCGATAAGGCGCTTAGTATTGGTTTAATTTCCATCTGAGGCTCCTTATTGCGTTTTTAATTGAACAGCCGGTTGAATACTACAAGCGCGCCAAGTCGGATATAACCCGGCCAATAACGCAGAGACAATTGCCAAGCCAATCGCAGTCGCAACCATAGTGGTATCTAATGAGACTAAATCCTTGACATCATTACCAAACAACATGGCTATCCCCTGTAAGCCGCCCATGGCTAAAAATAGTCCAAGCAATCCGCCCATTAATCCGATAATGCCCGCTTCAATTAAATGCTGGACAAACAAGGTTGATTTAGAAGCACCCAACGCCCGTCGCAAACCAATCTCACCCGATTTAGTGGTAAATTTAGTCAGCAACAATCCAATCGTGTTAAGCAAGCAAACCAACAGGAACATGATCGATAGCCACATCACGACCTTCGCACCATCTTGGACAACACCTTGTTGATCCATCCATTGCATAACATTGTTAATTCGATTATTCAGCGGGCGCGGAAAACGTCCCAGCTCTTTTTGTTGCGTCGCATAGCTATTTAAAAAGTTTAAGTACTCTTCCTGTTCACTTTCTGTTGGCAACTCAGCCCAGAATTGAATCCACACGCACTCCGAATTTAAGAAGCCTTGATAACCGTCTTCATTACTCGGTTTCCAACAGTTGGTATTACCTGATCGGGGTAGCTCGAGACTCGCCACTAAATTAAACGGGATATAAAAATCTTCCGAATCATTGAAGGGTCCATTGGTCACATCATAAAACTTTGGGATCGGATTCCAGTCATCAAGAACACCAACAACGCGATAATCTTTACCACCGATACGGATAAATTTGCCAACCGAGTTTTCGCCACCAAACACTTTTTCATTGGTTTCTTTGCTCAGCACGGTGACCATCGCCAGTGAATCATCGCTGTCTCTATCCCAGCCGTTACCATATAAAAATGGTGTGTCAAACATTGAAAAGAAATCACCAAACGCAGCACGACCTAAAGCATCAAAAGGAATCACATCTTCCCCTTGCGGCTCAATCACTTGAAAGGTCTTAGTCATTGCCGTTTGCTTGGCCGCAGGGGCCATTTTCATCAAGGCAGTTGCATCCAAGTAAGTCACTTGATCCGGTGGAGTATCCGGTTCACGAAAGGGTTGATTTGGATCCCAAGTATCTAGTTGGACCGCAAACAGTTGCTCACTTTTATGCGGAATCGGGTTAC
Organism: Aliikangiella marina; assembly: GCF_007004765.1. GTDB lineage: Bacteria > Pseudomonadota > Gammaproteobacteria > Enterobacterales > Kangiellaceae > Aliikangiella > Aliikangiella marina. Next base: position 103,550 of record NZ_VIKR01000001.1, on the reverse strand, counting down.
TGCCCATCGCATAATTCACCGTAATGGTCGTCATTGAAGCACCAATGCCAACCGCGATTGCGGCAACCATTAGCGCACTTAAAATCGGGTTGCGCTTAATGGAGAGCATCGCTAGACGTAAATAATATCCAAACATAATGGTCTCCTAATTAAGCAAATGCCGCGACATTTTCATTGGCCTCACTCACAGCTTCCTTTCGCACCACTTCGCTAACCAGACCATCTTTAACAGCGATCGAACGCGGTGTGCGTAACGCTAGTTTTGGATCATGGGTGACCATAATAATGGTGGTCCCTTTTTGATTAATATCTTCCAACAGGCTCATTACGCTCTCCGCCATTTCCGAATCTAAGTTACCGGTAGGCTCATCCGCCAATAAAAACCTGGGAGATCCTGCCAAAGCTCTCGCAATTGCTACACGCTGTTGCTGACCGCCCGATAACTGCGAAGGGATATGTTTCATTCGATTGGCAAGACCAACTGTCTCCAAGGCATTTTCGATTCGTTCTTTGCGCTCTTTGGCATTCATTGCCCGGTAGCGCAATGGCACATCGACGTTATCAAATAAATTAAGATCAGGGATTAAGTTAAAGCTTTGGAAAATAAAACCGATTTTTTCATTACGCAGTTTAGAGCGTTGATTGTCATTCAGTCCCTTAACATCAACGCCATCTAAGAAATATTCTCCGCCAGTAAAGGTTTCTAATAAGCCAGCAATATTCAAGAATGTTGTTTTGCCCGAGCCAGAGGGACCCGTGACCGCCACAAACTCTCCTTCGTCAACATTCAGTGAGAAATCTCTGAGCGCATGCGTTTCAACAACTTCAGTACGGAAAACTTTTTTAATATTATTCATTTTTAACATGTATTTATCCTCGCGTTTTATCGGTAATGTTTACCGGTTAATCAGCACGTTCTCCGCGCCCTGAAATGAATCGGTACTTGATATGATAATTTGATCGTTTGCTTGTAACCCTTCGAGTATTTCCACTGCAGCCAAACTTCGCGCGCCGGTTTTAATGGTTATTTTTTCAGCCACATCACCATTGACTCGATAGGCGACTCGGCCGGCACCTGAGTCAAGAAATTGTCCGCGCTTGACCATTAAGACATTTTCTTTTTTCTCTAAAAGAATACGGGTGGTCAGTCTTTGGTTTTGACGCAAACCTTCCGGTGGCGTTTGAGTAAAGCGCACACGCCCTAATACTTGATTGTTTTGAATTTCGGGTGAAATGGAAACTAAGGTCGCTTGATGGAGTTGATTACCCGCGCGGATCTCTGCCGCCATACCTAAGCCTAAGTCATCGGCATATGATTCTGGCACCGCAACTTCCACTTCAAACTGGCTTAAATCAACCACCGAAATAACCGCTTGGTTTTTAGCGATTGCGGTTTTTTCTTCAACCACTAACTGACCCACAATGCCATCAACCGGAGAGAGTAGTTGTAACTCTTTGACTTGACGATTGAGCTCGTCAACGAGTAACTGTTGGCGTTGAACTTCTAGTCGTTTTGTTTTTAATTCGAAATCTAAGCTTTCTTTATTAAGGTTGGCATCTTGTACGGCATGTTGGTGGGCAAGCTTGGCGTTTTGCAAATCATCTTGGGCTTTTTCATAATCCAAAGTGCTGATCGCGTTTCGCTGATACGCGGCTTCTGCTCGGCGCATTTCGCGGTCTGCTGCATTTAAAGTGACTTTAGCCAAATCAACTACTTTTTGATTTTCAAGAGCTTGCTTTTTTGATTGGATGAGTTGGCGATCTTTATCAATAACCATGCTTTGCAAAGTCGCTTCTTCTTGCTGCAATTGATTGGTCAGTTCCGGACTGTCAATTGAACCGAGTAGTTGCTTCGCTTTAACCTGCTCGCCCGCAGTCACGGTAAATGAAATAGTGCCTGGTGCACTCGCGTATAAAGTTGGACTAACCGCGGCAACTATTTTACCTTGCACGGAAACATCACGAATAAAATCACCGCGACTCACTTTGGCCAAGCGAATCCGTTCGTAGGCAACACTGTGATCGGCCGAAGTCCAACGTGAAAACGCTGGAGCGGCAAAAGTAATCACAATTGCTAAAAGTACCACCGAACCAATAATATAAAACAGCCGACGGCGCCCGGCTGGTTTTTCAAGAATGATATCCTGACCAGAGGTGTCTGATATTTTCACTTTATTTCCCCAATCCCCGTTTTCTGCTTCCCTCCTTCACCGTTTTTGCGGTATTAGAGGGTCCTAACTTGGTAACCCGCCCCAGCACAGCCTGTCGCAAATGGGTTAGATTTTGCCGACGATTTGCTGGGCTAACACGACCTATGACGACGGCTGTAAAAAAATAGTTGGCTTTGAGGAAGTAACGAAATGTAAATGAATCGGGGATCAGATCAATAAATGGCTTGCTCAGTTGGGCAACAATATCCCAATAAGGAGGTTGTTATGACGGTTAACACAGAACTGCAAGACACCATTAACGATATGGTTGATGACACCCGAGGTATCCTCGCCGCCGATGAGAGCGCGCCCACGATTGCCAAGCGATTCAAAAGCATTAATGTCGAATCCAGCGAAGAAAACCGGCGTTTTTATCGCTCAATGCTGATGACAACGCCTGGTCTCGGTAAATACATTAGCGGCGTGATTTTATTTGAGGAGACGCTCACTCAGTCGACGGATGAAGGTGCAACGATCCCCGAAGCGGCTTGGTCGCAAAAAATCGTCCCAGGTATCAAAGTTGATAAGGGTAAAGGTCCCCTGGCTGGCGCGCCTGGCGATATGATTACCTATGGGTTAGATGGCCTTGCCGAACGGTTAGCTGGCTATAAAGTGCAAGGCGCTCGATTTGCCAAGTGGCGTGAAGTCTATCCCATCAGTGCGCAAAACCCGACCCAACTCGGGTTAACCGCTAACGCTGAGATGTTGGCCCGCTATGCAGCGGTTTGTCAGCAATCAGGAATAGTACCGATTGTTGAGCCAGAAGTGTTAATGGATGGCCATCATGATATTGAGCGTGCTTCTAGGGTGATTGAGTCGGTGTTGCAGGAGGTGTTTTATGCCTTACATCGTCATCATGTGATTTTAGAGCAGATGATTTTGAAACCGAGTATGGTGACCCCGGGTTCTGAAAGTAGCAAGGCTTCGCCCGAACAAGTGGCTGAGTATACCTTGAGGGTGTTTAATCGAACGGTACCTGCGGCAGTGCCGAGTATTAACTTTCTCTCGGGCGGTCAATCACCCGAGGAAGCGACGGAAAATCTCAATGCCATCAATCAATTAGCGAATCATGCGCCGTGGCAGTTGAGTATTTCCTATGGCAGAGCTTTGCAGCAGCCGGTATTGCAGGCTTGGGCGGGTGATAATGCGAATAAAGCTGCAGGGCAAGATGCGCTATTAAAACGCGCTAGACTGAATAGTTTGGCCCGGCAAGGCGAATATTCCCCGTCTCTGGAATAGAAGTCTCTTTAGTAATTGCTGGTCATTAGTGGCAATTGGTGATGGATTATAAAGGCGAGCAATGCTCGCCTTTGTGGCTATTGCGTGATTCGTTTAGCGTTATCGCCAGGGTTAAAATCAGGGTTAAACTCAGGTTTTAAAATTGTTCTTAAGGACGATACTGCTTTGCCCAAGTTTTAAAGGCGGCTGACTTTGCAAACTCGAGGTATTCTGGCTCGCCCTCAAACACTGAAGGATCAAAAGTTAACGAAAACCTCGTTGCCATATCATCAAACAAGTCGGTCAAACCTTGAAACTTTTTTTGTTTATTCAGGACTTCAGCCTTGATCCAATAAAATTCTTGATTGCTGGCTTCCATGGCTATCGCTTTTTCTATGTGTTTCATGGCGAGATTATGCCGCTGAGCCATAAAGTAGGCGTTCGCTTTTAAGGATTCTAAAATGGAATCAACGCCTATCCTTTTCTCTACGGTTTCAATTGTTTGAACTAAACGATCAAATTGTCCTTTAATGAAATAATAATCCACTAACAAAAAGCCCAATGTTGATTCGTTTCCATAGAGATTCGCCAAGTTTTCGAGCTCTTTGTAGTAGGCGTCTTCAGAAACTGAGGATGATAAAGTCACTTTCATGACTGTGACATAACGGCTGTTTTGAACCTCTTTGGGTAAGTTGTTTAAGGTTTCATGTGCTTTGGCAAACTGGCCGGTGCGGTTGAATTCGACGACTTGGCCAATTGCTTTGATGACTTGATTGTCGAGCTTTTTGGTGCCGAGTAGCCGGCTTAGCAAGTTTTCGTTGTTGGGCACTGCAAGTGCAACTATCGAGATCATGGTATCTGATAGCTTTTCTCCTGTGGTGTGGACAAACATATCAACCACTCGTTTGTTGTTCTTATCGAAGATCAACTCCATGTAATTGACGCCTTCGGCATTTAAATTGAGTCTGATAAGAGCGCGCGTGGTTCCGTCGACACGAATGTTCCTTTGGTACTCAGCAACTCCGCCGCTTCTTTGCAATGATAGAAACCAGGCGCTTACGGATTTACTAAAAAAGGTATCTTTGAAGCCTTTGATAAAGCTATTTTTGCCCGACTGGTCGCTGTCGCCAAAGACGAGTTGGTAGGTTTCGATCGCTAGTGGGTCGACATCGAGTATGACTTTCATTGCCCGGATATCTTGCTGGTTGAGTGCTCGCGCAAATTGCTCTCCGACGCTTTGAATTTGCTTATCGAGATCGCCTGAGCGGGTGGGTTGCGCCGATACATTGATTGCGATTAAAGCGAGACTAAGGATGAAAAGGCGCAGTGTGGATTGATTGATCATTTTGTTCCCTTTGGACGGATTTATTCGTTTTTTTAGTTCGCCAAACCTGATGAGCGGCTGGCGGTGTTGGTTTAAGTTATTCCATAACCTAAAACAGGATAAAACCTATATTAACGGTATTCTTATCAACCACCAAATGGAACCTGTGATTGACTAACATTCGCCTTAATATCAACGAGTTACTTAGCCATCAATGCTTTTATAACCAGTCGCTATGGAAATGTAGCCAAAGAAAACTAAGTAATTTGAATAAGGTTATTGACAAAAGCCGCTCAAATCAGCAAAATACGCGCCTCTTGAGACTTGACCACCTCACTCTCTGAGGCTCTCAAGATACCTGTGGCAAGGTAGCTCAGCTGGTTAGAGCACATCACTCATAATGATGGGGTCGGTGGTTCAAATCCACTCCTTGCTACCATATAAATCAATCACAAAAGCCGCTTTATGGCGGCTTTTGTGTTTTTGCAATTCCAATTAGTCAGCATATAGTCACCAAATTCGTAAATTTCGTTGAATTCTCAGTCCCTGTAGGTTGGGGTGAGGCACGAAATCCATCTGATAGCGTTGAAAGTTTGCATTTATTGCCGATAATTAGTCATTTAATTCAACCAAAGTTATCAGGAAATCCCTCCGAGCTTACGAGATTTCTCGGCGGCCTTGTTACCGAATTCCTGCCCCCTGACTAGCTGTCGATAAAGCAAAGCATTTCGAATCAGCTTTAGACGGCAGTTCAACAACAACGCCCCACTCTTTGTTTGCAGTAAATGCAGTTAAAGCCATACTCATCGCTAATCTAGTACGCTCGGCTCCCATATTTAACTAGTTGCTATAAAGAAAAATAGCTTCTATATCACACATTCCCCAACCAGTTTGTCCTTCCTTGACTTTGTAATACACCTTTACCGGTTTCTGTGATGCTTGTGCTGAAAGAACTGTAGAGTATATTCGGCTAAAGACAGCTTCATTAACAACCGGTAAGTAAGCACCACTATTAGCATGGCAGCCAGGCAGACTATCAGCACCAAAATAGATGAAAGGTTTTGTACCACTAGTCGCGATGTAGATCTTGTCGACTTTGGTTATGCTCCCAGACTCTGACGCGAAGGTAGTTTTTGCAAATATGCACAAAATAGGTAATACGATTAAAAATAGTTTCTTCATTTTAATTCATCTTCTTTGTAGGTTGGGACGCTGTATAAATCCCAATGAGTTTAATTAAACCAGTAAGTAAACTAAAAATTCACCCAAGCGATTCGCTTAGAAGCATTTTGTGCAGGGTTGTTTTCAATTTGAATTCTAATTTTCTTACCAGCCATATACGCAGCCAAAACCATTGATAACGTACTTTCATACGCGTCATCAGTATTCTCCAAATAGGCGAACGTAAAATCGTCACAAGCAGCCAACTTTTCTGGTCCCATAATTACAAGCATTTTGTTAGCGTGAAATGAGTTATCGCCACCACGATCACCTTGAACATAAAGGTTTTGAATTGAAACAGTTCCACAGTTAGCTAACCCAGCTGAAAAAACCGTGTTAGAAAACAACATAAGTAAAATAAATATCGATACTTTTTTCATTTTAGTTCCCAAAATATTATCTCGTAGGTTGGGTGAGGTAAGAACCCCAACGTGTTGCATTTAAAGTTTTGATTCCACCAGACAATTAGTCGTTTTATTCAACCAATGTCGTTGGGGTAAGCTTGCCCCGCGAAACGTTTTGGGTATTTCACCCCATCCTACCGGGCTATCAGATTAAATTCGACAAGCCTCAATGGCGTTCAAAAACAATACTACCGATAAATTTTTTCGCATTCTCCGGACCGCATTCTGTTGCATGGAATATTGGACGAATTGGCGCTTTTGAGGTATATGCGGTTAACAATGCGCTATAAACTCTTTCGGCTGTTTTCTCATCGAATGAGTTCCATTCAAAACTCCACTTGTTATTATTTTCGCAGTTTGCTGTTCCCGCATAGTTATCACCTTGGACGACAATAACGCGCGTTGGATAAACATACATAATTTCAATCGGCGCACTCTTACCACCCCAGTCTGTAGCTAATGTTGGTAGCGTTAAAGTCGCTAATAAAATCATTAAAAATTTTTTCATTTTAGTTCCCAAAATATTATCTCGTAGGTTGGGGTGAGGCACGAACCCCAACGTGTTGCATTTAAAGTTTTCGTTTGCGCCCGATAATCAGTCGTTTTACCCAACTAATGTTAATGTTTTTTTTACACCAAGCTATTGGTCTGTCTGAAGCTTATCGCTTTATCGACCAATTCTAATACCCTTAAGTATTGGTCGGTTCCAATCGTCACAACCGCTAATATTTGGGCTAACATTTTTTCCAGCAGCAATCGCCGCGAGAATAACACTTATCATGTATTCGCCCCGCTTTGTTTTCCCATGCACTCTGATATAAGCTCCACCACCAGAACACTCGGCTAACGCGAGAGATTCTGAAAACGTTACATAAACTCTTGAACCATCGTCATTACCTTCAAACAATAGTTCAACAGGTTTCATATAACCCTGCCATCCTGGATTAGCCGCCATCGCGAGTTGTGGTGCGAATAATAGAATAATCAGTATTAATTTTTTCATATCATAAAATCTCGTAGGTTGGGGTGAGGTACGAACCCCAACGTGTTGTATTTAAAGTTTTCGTTTACGCCCGATGATTTGTCGTATAATTCAACCAGTGTTGTTGGAGCTTTCACCTCAACCTACCGAGCTTTACAAACAATTTTTAGGGTCTAGTGTCCTTACCTCTATTTAGTTTTTCCAACTATTAATCAGTAATTAATAGATTTTCAATAACTTGGCTATTTTCTAACTATAAAAAATTGCTTCGACCTTAATGCATTGTTTTTTTCTTGCACGAGCACGACATACCAACTCAACCAAACTGCTTCTTGAATTAATTTAGTTAGTTTTAAGAACCATAAACCCACTCTACTTCTGGCGGAAATTCAGCTAGAACGTCGATAAAGTCTGCGTCGGTTATTATGCAGTAATGAACTATTTTAGCCTCCTGATAATACCCTTGACTCTCAGATTGTAGCCACCTAATCCACGATGAATTGCTTACAATATTTAAGCTATTGTCAAATCCACCATGTTCAGAAAAAGCTTTACTCCTAAAGCTCTCATCCATATTTCGGTAAGCAATGTATGGATCAAAAGTCATTTTAAACTTCTTTTCCCCTCCATTACTTGATAGATAAAGATAAATAGTCAATCCTTCTTCATCATCAATAATGTGATCTACATAAACCCTTCCTTCTACTCCATCTAACGGTGACCATATCGAATAAATATTTTCTTTCATTGTCTACTTACTCTCCTCATCGTACCTAATTTTCGTTTTGTTCTTTCCATCTTGTATTTCAACCGTAGGCCTTCCATCACTACTATTAGGACGGACATTTATTTTACGACCACTACCATCATTTACAAGACCTCGTCGACCTTCGCCGCCTTTTCCGTCAGTAATTGGCGCGACACTATCTGGATCTACAGCTTCTTCAAAATCCTCATTAGCTTGATCGATTCCACCTGGTTTATCATAATTTTTTGTCCGTCCTTTAGTTTTATTACCTTCTGTAGCTCCGTCTAATATATCTTCTACCGGGTCGTTAGACTCTTCACTTCCCTTATCTTCATCACCACTATCTTCGTCAGGCTTTGTCGCTTCATGAACCCCGTATGCTGCGACACCAGCAGACCCAACAAAAAGCGCTGCTTTTCCTAAGGCAACTATTTCAGGAGCGAAAAGCAAAAACCAAACAGCTCGCCCATCTGGATCAACATACTTGTACGGATTATTATTTGCGTATGCATACCTATTAAACCCTTGAATCCCCTGAATACTACTTAAATGTTCATCAATATGTACTGGGTCATTAGAATAAAAGCGTCCAATCGCAGGATCATAATACCGAGCCTGCATATAAGTTAAGCCGATATCGGTATCTTCTAAATGTCCGGTAAAACCTAAATCCTCATTTTTCTGCTCTTCAGTATCCCCAAAAGGCTTGTAGTGAAACTCTTTAAGTAAATTACCCGCAGAATCCATTTCAGCAATAGGTGAACCTAATATATCTGTATGCACATACCGTATTTTTTCACTAGTGGTGAAGTTTCCAACTAGTGAAGAACCACCGCACTGGTTTTGACTATTACACGCTAAAACATTAACCGTACTATTACCTAAGGGTAGTGCTGACAATGAATAGCTTAGGTTTGTTGTTGTGATGATTCGTTTATTACCTTCCTCATCAATGATTTCAATTTGATAATAAGCAGCATCGTTATTGGCGCTCCAGCTAACGTCATAAACATCACCAACTGGAGTTTGCTGAGGCGAGTAACCTACATTCGTAGGAGCACTTAATATAGGAATAAATATCGTTATATCACCGACTGAGATAGGAACAAAGACTTGCTTACCCGTTTGTTCTTCGTTAGCTAGCGCGTTAGAAAAGCAAATGCTCAATAAGATAAATAGAGCAAATTTAGTTATCAATGTTTTCACGAAATTATTAGTCATTTTAAAGCCCTCCCTTATCGACTTTCTAAAATAGTGATTAACCGATCGCCAAGACGAATATAATCAGAATGATCACCATTTGATTTTTGCCGATACATTAAGGTGCCACTTTGGCTGTAAAACGAATACTCTGTTTTCCCATCTTTAGTCTTCGAAACTCTGCGATCATGACCATCATAAACATAATTGAGTGTTCCAGAATCAGTCATAATATTGCCTAAGTTATAAGTAAAGCTTCTAACGCCATTATTAATAACATTGCCTCTAGAATCGTAAGAGAAGCTTCTAGTCACGCCGCCACTAACATTACTTAAGCGGTTAAGACTGTCATAGTTGTATGTTAAAGATTGAGAACCCATGATTTTTGAACGAATGTTACCAAGCGAATCGTAAGAAATAGTACCGGTTCCCCAGAATCCATTTGCGTTTACAAGTCGATCAAGACCATCGTAGGTCATATTGATATTGTATTGAGAGTCAACATCATCAAGGATGCGATCAATATTTCGGTTACTGTCCCACTCAAATCGCTGTGCGGCCAACTGAGTCCCTGCACCGTTATGTAATTTCATTGCCGTAGGTAGCAACCGGCTATTTTGTGTTGCACTATAAGTAGCTCCATTACCAAAAGTGAAATCTTTTAGGCTGCCATTAGCAAAGTAATTAGCATCAGTGACATAGTTACCAACTTTAGTCATTTGACCTAACGCATTTACCGTTACAGAGGTAGTTTTGCCAGATGGGTAAAGGATCGACTTCAAATGGCCTAATGAATCATATTCATAATCAACGGAAAAACTGCGACCATCAATTGATAAGCTTTCTTGAGTGATTAAATCGAGAGCATTGTATTGATAAGACCAGTTTGCTCCTCCACGATTTATAGTAGCAAGGTTGCCGCTAACATCGTATGTCTTAGTAATATTCGTAGTACTATCTGGAAAATTAACAGCAGTATTGTTACCCATTGAGTCATAGGTCATCTCGATTTTGGCAGCGGCAGGCAAAGAGGCACAACCGGAAGTCCCAGATTGTCCAGCAGCATAACCTATCATTTGGTCTGCATTGTTATAAGCATATAGAGTGCTATTCACTTCTGGCACGTAGTGACGACATAAGCGGTTTCGAGCGTCATAAGAGTAAAGCTGCGTTTGATCTGTAGTTACACCATTGTGTGTACCATATTGGCGTACTGAAAGCATATTGCCATAGATATCGTACGTCATCGCCGTATTGGTGTTTTCAGGCGATTGGATTAATGTCACATGGCCATCATCAGGATGACCATACCCCGATTTAGTCATTGTTGTTATGTGACCATTAGCGTTAGTTTCGCGAATTCGATTATTTGACAAAAAAGTGAAAGTCGAAGTTGCGTTTGGCGCTACATTTTCTTTAACCTGAGTGAGCCGACCTAAACCATCATAGGTATTGTTAACGCCATCGCTCGGATTTGAGTTTGTCGATGGAAACGACGAGAAAGAAACTCTACCATTATTGTCAAACTGGGTTGCAATGTATGAACTTATACCAACACCAGATACGGCTTCATTTTTAACAAGAACGGGCCTCAAAAAGCCGTCAAAAATTTTAGTTGTGCGTAGATCACCCCGTGTTGTCGATTGCATCAACCCATTACCCAAGCCTGAATATGTGATTAGTGTGTCGTTCCATGGAGTTGGTCTGTCGATGTTAGTTAACCAACCTACATTATTATATTGATAGCTAAAGAGATCTCCTCGTGCATTAGTCACTGAGGTAACCCAACCATTATCATCCACGGTTCTAATAACTGTTTTATTATCAGGGCGTATAACAGTTCTCGCTGCTCCCCGATGATAGTTAGAAAACTTTGTTTTATTACCCAAGGCATCTGTGTATTCGGTTAGCGTACCGAGTTGCGTACCATTAACTGTGCTATATTTATAGCTTGCGACTCGCACTCCAAAGCGACGGTGCTCAGTTGGACGACCAATGTCATCGTAAACAACTTGGTCAAACAACTTTCCATTTTTGTTAATACTTAAAATATCGCCCAATATCCAATTGGTTTTATCAAAGCGATAATCGTATATAGCTGTTCGATTTCCTGATTGTAATGTGCTCGAAGTGGTAACTTGTTTTGGTAATCCAAAATCATATTCAGTTTTAGATGGGTCAAGATCATAGGCTAAACTCGTTGTATAAACATCACTCCCCCTTTTGATAATTTTTTGGCTAAGAACAGTGTTGGTTTGTTCAAAACCTGAATTTGGAAAACCATAACCAAACGGTTTAGTAAAGCTCTCTGAAACATACGAATAATCAGTCCGTTCAAGTAGCGTAGTACCTTCGTAAATATCTTCTCTTGCCAATTTCCCATGTTCATCGTGTCCATATTGATCTGAACCACAATAATAATATTGGCGACGTTCTATACCTTCGGGATCAATAACCGTGCGCAACTTGGTAGGTATTGTCGAAATAGACGGTGCGCGACATTGATTGCTTTCGTCATAACTAGCGCTCCATTCATATTGAGAACCATCAGTATTTCTAACTTTTTTACTGATTACTGCCAATGAGGATGTGAAGTTAGAGAATTTGGACTCACAACTTTTAGTAGGGTCATTCAGATTTTCATCAACTTCGGTTTCCGGAGCGTTAGAAGTGTTTTTTCTCCCGCCAGCATCTTTAATCATTTCAAGCTCATAGTCCACTCTAACACCATGAGGATGCTCTACATAAATAGTGCTAGGAAAACGTTTCACCCAGGATCCATAGTGAGTTTGTCCTTGGTACTTATCAGGTTCCCAACATCTGGAGCTATTGTAGTATTCTGTAGCACGATTGTTTTGAAGTGGTAAGTTAAAAGTCCACTTTCTGTTATCCGGTAGTACTACAGATCTCAAGTTACGCTGGTAGCCGGTGTGATAATTAGCGTCAGTTGAAGCTGCGTATTCGTATTTCCAAGTACGACCATTTGCTTTAACTTCTTTAATAGTTTTTGTCGCGGCTTCATACGGAACAGCGACAAGATCATATGTGGAAGCTGGAATAGATTCAAATAGAGGAGCATTATAATTAATATCAATTCGTCGCCCATCGCTAGCAGTTATTGAAGCTAAATAACCAAAATTATCAAAGTTATACTCTACATAACTACCATTAGGTTCAACTACTTTAGTCGCGTAGAGCAAGTGATGAAAGGTGTGGTTAAAGTGCAATGCATCAGAGTCATCTCCGCCGCCACGTGTATTCGATTCAAAATGGCTTTCCCATCCCGCATAACGTTTTGTAAATTGGTCGAAGTGAAATTGTCTTCCCTCAGGAGATACAGCGATAATTCCAGTACCAGTTACATTTTTAATTGCGCCACCACAATAAATTTTCCAATTATCACTGGTAGTTCCCGTTTTGCTGAGCCAAGTTGTCACATCATCATCATATGGATGGTTTACAGAGTTGGTTGCAGGTTTGACTAATACTTTCATCCCTGCTCCGGGAATTGACATTCGAATATTGCCCCAAATTTTTTTGTGTCCAACACCGTCTGCGGCACCTGCTAGCCTAGGCAAAACTTCCATAAAACAAGTATCCGGAGTGCTTGTTCCATTATCAATACTAGAACTCACATCTCTATCAAGTCGGTAAGTAATGAATGGAATATCCGGAGTCCAACCTCCAAGAACATTTCCAGAATAGTCAATGCCATCAATGCGGTAATTGCGAGCGAACTCAATCGCTGGACCACTGTTTCCGGGAATACTTACATCAACATGACGAAAAGATAACCCGCCATTTGAAAAATCTATAGATTCGCCACCAAGTGAATCATCAAGGACGGTAAACTCTCCTTTGACTTCAACTTGCCAAGCTGTGCTAGGTAAAGTTAATTCTTGATCAATACCTGATACTGCACTTTTCGATAACACCAAGCCAGAAATCCCTAAAATCCCTAATAAATAACTTTTAAAAGTTCTCATTATTTTCTTCCAGTTTCTTTGTTTAATATTTAAATTCTTTTCTTTTTTTGGGCATAGTGCCTACCCAAACTTACATCACTATTTATCTGAAACGACATATTTCACGTAACACGAACCACTTTCTGAGGTTCTAATAGTTATGTTATGGTCAGTTGTGTGCGCCATTAAGATTAAAGAATAAGTCGCTTCATAATTTTTCTGTTCAGGTTCCATCGAGATGTGACCGCTGCTTCCAGCATCACATAAAAGTTTTGATTCGTCGCCCGATGTCCCGATAACAGTTTTACCACTGGGAGTGACATACATTCGCGTAATTTTCACATTAGTGCACTGACCATTTTTACAATTCGCTAAAACTTCGCCCGAAAACGTAACCGCAACAGCGACAGTCAATAAAATTAAAACTCTTTTTAAATAAATCATCATTTTCTACTTTTTAATATTTAAATTCTTTTCTTGTTTAGATTTGCGTACTTTCGAAGCTTAGAGTTCTAACCGACTCTAAAAACTTTCATTCTTCCATTGACGCAACTGCCTTTATTGTCATAACCAATAGTGACTACTTCACCGGTTGCATATGCTGTCATTAAACGGGTTAAAACCAACTGTCGAATATTATCTGGTGTGTCTGGGTCAATAACCATAAGACCAAAAACAGTACACTCAGGATGAGAAGTTGGCTGATTCTCTACTTCTATTAAAATTTGAGTACTGTAGGTGTAAGTAATCACCCGTTTCACTTTACCGTCAAAATTTGCGTTGTAACCTGCGAAAGCATCACTAGAAAAAATAATGGCCAAAATCGCAAAGGTTGGTAGGAATAGTGCTTTTAATTTGTTCATTTGATTCTCTTAATTTTGATATTTAGTTCATTCATTTCTGAGCTTGTATCGCTCTAAAAAATTAATTCGATACTCAGTAAAGGTTTAACATTACATAACCTGGAGCCGGGGCGTTTCTATAAGTAGGCAAGGCGTCACACGTAGGAGCATCTGCGTAATAGACTTTTGCATCCTCTCCTGAAACGCTAATCGTTTGAATAAGAGAAAACCAAGTTTTACAAACTTCTGCAGTCACTCCTTTCCATTCGCTATCAATGTCGCAAATCTGGGTATGATCATTTCGCCAAGTTGAACGGATCAGTACTCCACCAGAGCTGTCGACCCATACTTGCTGAATTTTTCCGCTACAGTATCGGTTTACACCTAAGGCTGGCATTGCTACCAGTAGAGTTGTAAGTAGAATTAGGGCTTTAATCGTATAGTTTTTCATAAGCTTAATACTCTGGATCTCAATTATTGGGGTTCATGCCTCACCCCAACCTACAATTAATTCTTAATTTTTGACTACTGACATATAAGCAATAGTTGGATAATTCGGTTGTCTGGAAAAACACGAACCGCTAGTAGTGATTCTCACCTTATTTCCAGCGAAGTAAGCGGCAGTAATCATCGAAAAAGTCGCTTCCCCATTTGCGTCAGCGGTGCGGCGCCATCTTATCGAATTCGACTTACAGCTTTCTGGGCCAACTGCAGGGCCGGCTATTTCAACAAAACAAGTATCATCATGGTTGTGGCAACCAATGTTGGTAATTGCGACATTACCTGTAGACTGTGCTCGAATATTGCCCGATGTGAACATAGCCAGTTTGAGAAAGATGGCTATTGCGAACTTCTTCATCTTTTATCCCCTAATACAGCTTCCTAAATTGTTGGGGTTCGTACCTCACCCCAACCTACAAATCGGTTTATTTTTTCAGTGTTCTATAAACCGTTTATTTCAACGACGCGATTTTGGCAGTTTCTTAGCCAAAACAACTATCACATTTCCGCCAAAAGCTATTACAAATCGGACATTTTGTTATATTTGTATAAAAAACATCCTAAAAACCCATAAACTGGATCTTTATTAATCAACATGACAAATTAACAAGAGTGTTTAACAAGAGCGACTTACAAAGAAAAAGGTCACGGCAAACTTAATGTTTCACCGATATAAAAATCCTTTTAAAGGAAAGCTCCATAAACATTGGCATCATTCACCCGCGCGAACATTTACAATCTCGCATCGAGTTTTAGCGGTGTGGATAATGCCCGAAACGTGTTACAAAAAATAGGAAATTATGCACATTTTTCCGCCGGCCAAGTTAGACAAAAAATTATGCGTCGCTTTTTCAGGCAGACCAAAGTTTACAGTTGGTTGTTAATTGATCACGTTAAAAACACAGATAAAATAAAAGTGGTTGAGGTGAGACAAAAACCTCGATATGTTTTGGTTAACAGTTTTCGAATATTACCGTCACCAGATCGATTAATTCATCCGACGCTGTTGTGGCGACTACTCCAACGTACGGGAATAGTACTTAAGTCTGAAAAAACAATTAATTCCAGAGAGGCACTATTCATCCTAACTCTTACAAACAATTAAGCAAATGCCCTACAAACAAAACTAGACAGTCACCATTTACCTCCGCTACCTATATACATTTGAGTGGACTTTGCCGATAATGCTCACCTTCTCATGCTGTTGTTGGCAATGGTTCCATGCTTGGATTGTTAAGACTGATACTTGTTTTTCCTTTATTTATTATCATTTGTATTATTGGCACGCTTACCTCTCTGGTCCGACCATTCCATCGAAACAACACTTATTTCGTCGCTAGGCTGCTTTCAAAGCTCGCCCGCTTTGTGGGTATCAAGTTAATCATTAGAGTCCCTCAGCATTTAACAGACTCCCCAAAGGTCATTATTGCTAACCATCAAAGTAACTATGATGTGATTACCATGTCAGGCGGAGTCACCCCTGGGGTGGTTAGTGTGGGTAAGAAAAGTCTTAAATGGGTCCCGTTGTTCGGACAGTTATATTGGCTGAGCGGAAATATTTTCATCGATCGGAGCAACAAGTCTCGAGCGAAACAAACGATGACTGATTTGTTAGCGCATATGAAAAAAAGAAACTTATCTATCTGGTTTTTTCCTGAAGGGACGCGCAGTAAAGGCCGTGGTTTGTTACCTTTCAAAATGGGCGCCTTTCACATTGCCTTACAAGCGAAAGTACCATTGCTTCCCATTGTATTGAGCAGCTTGAATTCATTTTCTATCAATCGTTGGGATAATGGCTATGCCATCATTGACTACCTAGAGCCAATTGAAACAAGCGATTTCAACGAATCACAGGTGAAAGAATTAGCGAAAATTGCTCGCGATAAGATGTTGCAAAAGATTGAAGAATTGGATGCTGAAGTTGCGGAACTCAATCGTCAAAAAGGCTAGTACCCGAGCGTAGTTATCGGTTTTATAGCAACAAACCGCCTACTTCTCTGCAAGCGAAAATAAAAAACTAACGCCAGCCAATACCACTATCCAAATAACCGGCCAAACGATGTATCCCCACTTCTGCATAAAAGACTGACGCTTTTGATGATCTTCGTAAAAATACTGCAACGCCTGTGGTAAATCAGACAACTGATTCTTTCCTTTTCCTGAAGCAGATTTCTCACCTTGCCAATCTTTTATCGACGAGATTAAATTGTCGGTGAGTACGGGATTAGTTGGGTCGAGTTGAACCATATTAAACCACATGTCTAATGCTTCTTGATGCTTGCCTTTTTGTCCATACAAACTGCGAGCGAGATCGTTGAGCAGTTCTATATTTTCAGGATCAAATGTGAGCGCTTGACGATAATGAGTTTCTGCCGCCGCATAATTGGTTAATCGAAAATCGATATCCCCCATTAATTGATGCGCAGCTTTTGAGTCTGGTTCAATTTCTAAAAGTTGTTGAAGCACCGCTTTCGCTTGCTTGACCTCGCCCGATGTCAGATAGGCTTCGGCTAATCGCTGAATAAATGTGGGTTCTTGAGGCGCCATTGAGGCCGCTTTTTCAGCACATTGGATTTCAGAATTGAAACGTTTCTCAATATGATGAAGTAAACTTAACAGGTAATATGCCCAGGAAAATTCTGGATCCGCTGCAAGACAGGCGTGAAGCGTCGCTTCGCACTGGTCGTAAGCGGATTGACCAAATTGAGCGCGCGCAAGCAGGAACAACAAATAGGCGTCTTCAGGTTCACTGGCTAATGCCTCTCGCGATAGCTTTTCAGCATCTTCATAACGCGAAATATCGATCAACGCCTCAATGCGAGACTCAATGTTCCGCTCTAGCGTTTGCCCCAATCCGAGATCAGCTTCATGTTCACTCATACATCACCTACCCCTGACTAACTGCTAGAGCTTATTGTTACGAATGTATTCGAGTAAGTCGTCATACGCGCCTGATTGATTGGCGAACATGGCATAATTGCGGGCGCTTTCAAACCACTGACGCGTGCTCGGCTTAACTTCTTTTAGTGGCTGCTCAAAATCAGTATTGCTTACCGCGCGAGCCTCACCGGTTTCTAATGACTCTTCAAACACGACTTCTATCGCGGATTGCACTAAATGAGCCAGATCGGCACCGGAGAATTGTTCGGTCTGTTTAGCGATTGCTTCAACATCGACATCTTCAAAGGGCGTATCGCGCAAATGGTAGCGTAATATATGTTCTCGCGCTTCTTGATCAGGTGGAAAAACAGGCACTACGCGATCGAATCGACCAGGGCGTTTTAATGCACTATCAATGTCCCAAGGTAAATTGGTCGCCGCCAAAATAAACAAGCCCTCATTGTTGCCTTCTACGCTATCCATCTCGTTGAGTAATTGATTAACCAATGTCCGCATGCCAGAATTTTTAAGGTTGCTTCTTTTCTGACCTATGGCATCAAGTTCATCAAAAAACAAAATCGCCGGGGTATTTCGGCGCGCCGTTTCAAATATTTCATGGAGCTTCTTTTCGCTTTCTCCGATATACATATCAAGAATATCAGCAAGACTGACGGTAAAGAACTTAGCGCCAATTTCACCGGCAAGCGCGCGAGCGATGAAAGTTTTACCACATCCCGGCGGGCCATAAAGGATAAGTCCGCTGCTAGTTTTCTTTCCGTATTTTTTAACCAGCTCTGGATTTTTTAATGGCGCCAAAAATGTCAGATTGAGGCGTTTTTTAACCTGGTGCATTCCGCCGACATCATCGAGATAGATACTGCTGTCTTCTGCCTCAATGATATCGTCGGTATTGAGCGTGCCATGATCAGAGACAAGCTTTAGCTTTTGTCCTCTCACTCGCTTTACACTATCGTCTTGGTCTACTTGCGGCGAATCGATTTTAATTGAATCATCGGACGCATTTGAACGAGAAAAAGCATTCTCCTCAGGCGGTTTGACGTCATCGACTTCATTTGGCGAGTTGGATTTTACGCCATTTGCATTGAGTAGCGCTTGATACGCGGTAATCAGTTCAGGCTTATCCAGTTGTTTTGCCAAATCGATAACCTTCAAAATTATGCCCGTGTTGCTACTATCGATCGCAACCGCTTTTTGATAGGTAGTTAAAGCTTCTTCGTGGTTTTGTAGTGATCGATAAGCATCTCCCAGACTGGTCAGCAATCCCAAATCATCAGGATTGTTCTGTAATCCCTGGAGCAAGGTCTGGATTAGTATTTCGCTCATTGTCTGATTCCCTTAATTTCCTACTTTTTATTAACGGCAGCTAACATTATTTATCCGGCCTAAACTTTGCGTTTATTATCCATTTTTTGTTGCTCTGCGCGATGAATCATACACAAAATGGGAATTATTTTATACTTAAAGTCAATAAGAGAGGAGTAACTATTGGCGTCAGTTTGAACTTCCCGATTGGTCAACTCAGCAAATACCGGACTATCAAAAATCTGGATTAAACTCAAATTTGGAGAGCTCTTTCTTTAGTTGTCGATAATAGTATGGAATACCGACCCAAGAATAAATCACCAGCGCAAACCACGCATAGGAAGTGAATTGAGAAGCAAAGTTAAAGTCCAAATCTGACAATACTTGCGCCGCGAGCGTAAAGATTAGATAGCCTGAAATTAAAACCACCGCTGATCTTAAGTGTGACATCCCCGCTATCCACGAATTAAACTTCCACCACAAACCAATAAATAAATTCTTTCGTAGCTTAATATCACAAAAAAGCGACAAAGCACTCGAATTGTCTGGATTGTTTCTTATCACAAATTTTGCATGATATTCGGCTTCCTTAATATTGCCTTGTCTCAGCCGGATCTTACCCATAAGGATATTTGACTCCTCATCTTGGGGATCAACACTTAACGCTTCTAGCGCACAACTTTCCGCGCGTTCCAAATCATTTCTGGCAAAATAAAAACTACCATAAGCTTGTAAAATTCTCGCCGAATCTGGCTCAAATGATGCAGCCTTGTCGATAAAAGACTTGGCTTGCTCGTATTCTCTATGAACAAGATAAATATCGCTTTTATAAAGAAAAGCACTCACATATTCCGGCTCAAGCCTTAATGCCTCATCACAAGACTCGTGGGCTTTTTTAACGTCATTTTTTAACAAACTAATCTGCGCAAGCAATAAATGAAAAAATGGATTTTGAGGCGATTGCTGAAGGGCTATACCTAGCTCATATTCAGCGGCAAATAATCGATTACTATTTAACAGACATGCCGCTAACAGCCCATGACATTCAGCATCATTAGGATCTTCAGATAATAGTTCTTTAAGATAGTCAATGGCGCGATCATACTGGCCACGATCAAAGCAATCTTGTGCAAGTGAATACAAATAATCAT
This sequence comes from Aliikangiella marina, assembly GCF_007004765.1. GTDB lineage: Bacteria > Pseudomonadota > Gammaproteobacteria > Enterobacterales > Kangiellaceae > Aliikangiella > Aliikangiella marina. The sequence goes on along the minus strand of NZ_VIKR01000001.1, from coordinate 83,581 downwards.
CCATTACGATCGGCCTTCCTTGATGTAAGAATAAATTTCAAAAGCTACAGATTGTCTAAAGACAACCAGATAAAGTATTAAGAAAAATAGACCGTTAAGAATGATATGCATATATCGATAGTAAGAATCAAACTGCTTAAAAGGCTCAGCACTTTTAAAGAAGATAAAGGTAAAGAACAAACCAAGCATTAACAGGACACCAATCACCGAGGTTAAAATCTCTTTCTTCAAGGTTGAGCTTCCCAATAGATAGCCATTAATCCCCAGCCAAACCAATGGCATCCACCAACGTCCAAAGTAAGGCGGCATCCAGAATAAAGGCAAAAATATCGCGACAAAAAGGATGATTATTGGATTAACGATAAGTTGTTCTCGGCCCCTCACTTTGGGCTCATCAATAATTTGATAACGACTCATGACTATTTTCCGTGTTTCTTTAAGAAATCCAAAACATCATCGTATCGACCACCATCATTGGCATATCTGGCATAGTTTCTCGCAGTGGTAAGCCACTCTACGGTCGTTGAACGCGCGCCTTTTAATGCTAATTCAAAATGTGAATAAGTAATTGAAGCCTCTTCCCCCGACTCGATCGAATCATCAATTGCTTCGTCTGCAGCCATTTCTACTAGATTGTATAAATCAGCGCCCGAATAACCACTTGCCTTAGCCGCAATCGACTTGAAATCAATGGTACCCTCACCCGGCCGATCTTTCATGTGATGGACTAAAATCGCTTCTCTTGCGGTTCTATCAGGTGGGGGTACAAAGAACATTCGATCAAATCGTCCGGGACGCAAGAACGCCGCGTCAACAGCCCATGGAACATTGGTTGAAGCGAGCACTAAAACACCTTCATTGTTTTGTGAAAAACCATCGAGTTCCGTTAAGAATTGGCTCACTAAATTTGCAGAGGTCGCATTTCTACTATGCTCTCTCTTACCCGCGAGAGCTTCAATTTCATCAAAAAAAAGCACACTAGGCGTTTCTGCTCGAGCTTTTTCAAAAATAGCCCTCAGTTTCTGCTCCGACTCGCCAATGTACATATCGAGCACGTCAGAGATTTCAACATTGTAGAAAGAAGCATTACATTCACCAGCCGTCGCTCGAGCCAGTAGCGTCTTACCACACCCAGGCGGACCATAAAGTAGCACACCGCCACCGACTTTCTTTTTAAAACGCTGAAATAAGCTCGGTCTTTGAAACGGCATGATGATCTTTTTGTTTATCTGTTTCTTTATATCGGTGAGACCGACCACATCGTTAAAATCTGTCGTATCCTCTCTGTATCGAATCAGATCCGTTATTTCCGCCACGTCCGTCTTTTCAACGAGTTTTAGCTTGGGCTTTTCAGCGCCTTGTTGCTCATTCGACTCCGGCGGTGTCGACTCATCTAAACCGAGTTGCTTTACAAATTCATCGTTAGATGAAACTTGGTTATTGATTATCAACTTTTGATAAAGATCTCTCGCTTTGTCTTGTTCACCAATTTGATAGAAGCACTGAGCTTTTAATGTCGCTTGTTCAGAATTGGTCTCATCCAATAAAGAGAGCGGAATTTCATACTCGCCATCATCACAAAGCTTGTTACAAAAGGTCATTAACTCCTCAGTGGACAGTAGATGCTTACAGCTTTCGATATAAGCCTCGATGTCTGACAGCGCTCCTAAATCAGCCTTGGTATTAATAATCACTTTGGCAAGCTCGGCAGAAGGCGCAGCCTTATAGGCTAACTCTAAGTTTTCTAGGGTTGTTTTATCCATATTATCTAACTTCTAACTCATAACGTTCAGTCGCGTTAATGATTGTTTTTGATTATTTTAGTTCGAGTCAATGCAAGATTGGTTCAAGTACCAACTCAGTCATTGGTATACTGAGGAAATCGTAATGGATCGAAGTGTTTTGTTCAATGGATATTCGACAAGTATTTGTCGGCCACTTTTAGTCAGGTACTTTCACAAATATTTCGACGCCAATCGTAGAAACAATTCCAGACCGTAACTATTTACCATTAGCCATTCGACGCCGCTCCTATCAGCATTTCTCCCACAAAAGCTATCTAACTTCTATCAATAAACTCACAAAGTGACTTAAGATATGGTGTAAACTAACCGCTAGAACCATTGAAACTTAGTCGTACATGAGAGAAAAAGAACTAAAACTGGAAGCAAGCTTTGATATCGCCGAATTCCTAGTGCGCGGAGAGCTAATTGCTTTTAACACAACTCACAACCGAGAGTTAGTTTTCGCGGTTGCCAAGAAAAAACTCGACTACACCGATGTTGGGCCTGGTGGCACCTTCCCAAAAATAAAATCCGAGGAAGGTCAAACCTATGGCATCTACTATTCGACCAATAATGAAATAGTGCACCTCACAGATATTGATAATGAGTTTTTAAATATCCACGACGTTCAACTCCTGCCCGACTATCGAATTTTATTAGTGTGTTGTCGATGTTTATACAGAGGTGAGAATGACTACGATTTAAATGGTCGAATCTACTCCCATCAAGGTGAGTTCCTTGATGAAATTTTACTCGGTGATGGTATTCAAAATGTTCAAACAACCAAAACTGGTGACATTTGGACGAGTTATTTTGACGAGGGTATTTTTGGTAATTACGGGTGGAACGAACCTGTTGGTTCTTCTGGGTTAATCGCCTGGAATGACAAAGGCGAAAAACAATACGCCTTTGAACCGCGGCTAGGATTGGATTTTATGTGTGACTGCTATGCATTAAATGTCGAATCAGCTACGACCACTTGGTGTTACTACTATACCGAGTTCCCACTGGCAAAGATTAAGAATCATGAGCTTGTCAATTACTGGGATATCCCACTGAGTGGTTGCGATACTTTTGCAATTCACCAAAACTATGCCTTATTTAAAGGTGGTTATGATGATAGAGACACGCTCCACCTATTTAAGCTTTCAGATAATAACGTTGCAAAATATCAATCCAGAATTACTCTAGGGAATATAAAGCAGATCGATCTCGCTTGTGCGAGAGGTGACACAATCTTTATTTTGGACGGAAGCCTAGTTTATAAAATCTACGTCCATCAATGTCTTTAAAAATAACCCTGTTGCAATTGTATCAACCAAGCGACAGTACTTTTGAGAACTTTAAACAAGTATATACTTAACAACAAATAAGCATTGTGACACAGCAATACTTACTTGTTTTTTTTCTGACAACGACCAAGGCTATCAGCGTTTTTATTATTCAATTATTTTTACTTCGCTTTTCAGGATATTCTTCACCGCTGAAAACTTATCTTCTAGCGCTTCAACACCACCAGGATAAATTTTCTGCTGGTTATGCATGAAATTAATAATTTCCGATGCGTTGTTATTATCAGGCGATGAGTGTTTCAGCAGTACAACCGGTGATAGGAACAGATTAAATTTTTCTGATGCCGATATATAAAAGCCATGCATCAATGAGCTTTGTTTAGAAGCCTGTTTAGTCGCAAACTGAATCGAATCGTTGATCTTATTGCCTCCCTGAACTCGAGATTCAAACAACCAAAATAAGCACTGCTCTTTACGCGATAAAAAACCATCATAATTCAAGTTAGCGGGTGTCTCACTTTCATAGATCGGGACATTTAACTTACAGCGAATCGCAGTACGCTCCCCTTGACCAACCATATATCTGACCCGCAAAGTTGAGCGAACGACTAAATCCGCCCCGGCCGTACCTGGATAAATATGAAACATGTAATAGAGTCCATTGTACTGCTCATTATATTTAGACGCCTCTAATTCATGGATAAAAAAAGGATAGTTTTTTCGTTGAATAATTTTTTCAAAATCTAAAAGTCGCTGAGTTTCTTCAAACTCTAAACCCAGCCTTTCCGCAAAATGATACGTTGAAAAAGCATCATCAAAGTCTTCAATTTTCCAGTTTCCAATTTCAGAAAACTGTTGATTCAATCGTTCGACAAAACGATTCAAGCTATATCCCGGCGCATCCCCATCACGGATCCAGTTATTGATTGTCACCTTGGTCACACCAAGTACGTCACTACAAAATGAATCCTTTTTAAACTCTTTAAATCGACCTTTTTTAAATAGTTTTTTTGCAATAGGTGTTTCGAGCGAAGAAATTAGAATTATTTTATCCGCAAACTTAGTCTTTCTGTCACCTTTCATTGATTCCCTTCCCTGTATTGAATATGACGAGCCCTTAACAAGTCTTGTTATAAATAATTTTTCGCCTTTAGTCTAGCAAAGAAGAGTTTAAACACTTTTTCCCGGAAAATTTAGCGCCTAGCTTTATTTTAAATATATCTCTAGTATAAAGAATACGCATTATAGTTATTTATTTTCAATAGCTTAGCGCATGTTCGACGTCGACATTAAAAACTTATGGCATAAGACTTAATAAGCCAAAGGAGGCTATATACAGAATCATTGAATACTCACAGAGAGGAGCTATGTTATGCACTATCCTAAAGAATATATCCGATATTTTTTCGTAATACTTATTACAATTCTTCTTATTGGTTGTGACAAGGAAGCTGCCAGCTCAAAGGTGACGGAACGCAAAATAACAGCTGAAGAGCAAGGCGTGATTGAATACATCGAGAAAGATTTAAACAAAATCATTAATAATTACAGCAAGCTTGTTTCAAGCCGCGAAAAGTTTTTTAGGTATCAGCAGCAAAATAAGACTCAATCGATGAATATTCAACTTAAAAAGTACTATCAATCGCGAGATAGGCTTTTATTGGCAGTTACTAGTGCAAATTTCACTCATGCTAAACATCTCAAACTGCTCTATCCCAGTTCTATGTACCCTTTGTTTACGGCACTCTATAACTTCTACGGTTTCCAATATAGCCGCTACAGTAATGGGCTATCTGTCGAAAAAGAAAAAGAATTAATTAGACTCGCAGCGGCCGTGGTTGAAGCCGATCGTCAATTAGCCTATAACTGGCGAAAAAGAAAATCACTATACAAAGGACCTGCCTGGGAAGGCGGTATCTCGGTACAAAATTCATTTTCACCAATCAAAATATCTTATACCCTCGACGGTGGGTTTAGTATCAAATACAGACAAAAAATAGGTCCGGGGTTAATTTCAGTGTCAGCCGGTCAAGGACGCAGAGGTATCAAGACACTGGTATTAGAAATCGGAAATACTCAACGTCGATTTGCAATTGGCCATAAAAATATAAGTTTAGATGTGCCAGCTTCCACTATTGTGACTCGTGGGAATATCTTGTACGTACGTTCCCTTAAAAACTTTAGTGGTTGACGATGACGCTTGCCAGGCAAGCGTAAAAGCGCAAAAACTCTGGCAGGTGAATCCGGCTAATTACCCGATTGTTTACTTGCGGCCCAGCCTATTTGCGACCCAAAACCAGACTGTCTATTAGTCTCACAAAACCAGACTGTCTATTAGTGACATTTCTTTAAGGACTGTCTGGTTAAAAGGTCGGGTCATGGTCAAAAGTCTGATAGAGAAGTGCGTACATTTTTTACATCAAGACTTATCTTTCTTTATAAATCTCACAATGCAATATCTCAATTAATATTACCTGTATTATAGAACCATCACACCAACTATCCGCTTCAAGCTTTTAATCGCTTTGCATTAATATATCTCTTAAATCCGAGCGAACCCATGGTGTCTGTATCGAATGCTAAATCAAATGTAACATCGAAAACGCTTTCGATAATACCATCGAATAAATCATCTAATGCGACGTACAAGAGAAGATTAATCGTGGCGCTTACGACATTCTTGTAGCCAGAATCAAATTAGCGTCAAATCAATCGCTAAAAAAGGCGTGACTAAACATAGCTATCTTGATGGACTCTGGTAAGATTTTGCACCAGCATAGTTTTGATACGTCAGCAAAACTCATTTTCCTGTAAATAGGTTTTTCAAATACATTTTCTATAATAATTAAGGTATTAAAATGTCAAAAGTAACTATACTCTGCGCAATACAAACCAATCCTATCGATCGCTATTTACGAGAGAACAATCCACCTCGAGACGTCTCGATTAATCTTACAGAGGTTGCAACAGAAATACCGGTTAGAATGGTCGATGATATTCCAAATAGTGAGCGCCCCAAGTATTTGCCTAAACCAGAATTGGAAGGACAATATAACCTTGAGACCCCATTAAATCCTGACGAAATGGTTGAAATCCGCTTAATTAGTTTTGATTCTCAGGCCTATGCAGATGGAGATATTTTTATGCGCGGGGTTGGTGCCACCGATCCGAGTAAGATTGTGTTTGATCCCAAAAAACCGATCATCATACTCGGACGTACTTTAACTGCCTATGCCAATAACGTTGATACGGGTGAAAAAGGTTGGGACTACCGGATACTGTTTCAGTACAAAGGTTATGAGTTTTACTGGGACCCTATTTTTAAAATACCCCGCTCTATTCAGTAGAATTATCGGTATCGACACTGCTGGTTTCAAACCAAGAAAGTTGAAACCAGCTGGGGCTGATACCAAGCTCAATCGCCCGCTCTCGATTGACCTTCGCAGAATGCTTATCGCCAATTAAGGTGTACACGAGAGCGGAATAATAAGCAGATTCAGCCTCATTGCTATTTAGTTTCTGAAACTGTTGGATTGCATGGATTGCTTCGGCGATATTATTTAATTGCGCATGCGCTTGCGCATTGATTGCATGCAGCCGAAAATCCTGGCGAGAATTTTTGCTCAGCTCTAGCGTTTTCTCATACCAAAACTTCGCTCGCTCGGGCTGATTATTCAGTGAGAGGCTATCGGCTAAGTTTAAACTGACATAAGGGTCGTTCTTATCTAATTCATAAGCTTGCTCAAGCACTGCTATTGCTTTCGAATACTGTCCACTATAAATAAGGTTAGTGCCTAAATCATTCAGTAAAGCGGAATTCATTTGATTGTGATCGAGTAATAATTGAAAATCAGCTGCCGCTTGTGAGAATTCACCTAAATAACTATGAATAGTGGCTTTCATTCTTAAGGCCGTAAAATTACCCGGTACACGGTCTAACAATCGTTTCAGGGTTTCAAGTGCAGCGGGTAGCTCGTTAGTTTGCCAAAGGAAACGGGCTTTCTTCAGCAATACCATCCAATTTTCTCGGCTCGCGATGGCTTTATCAATTAGCGATAGCGCTTTATTAGTCTCTCCTTGCTCAAAGTACCATTCCGCTTCAGCAACCAATACTCGGCTATTGCCACTATATTTTTTTTGTAATTTTGACAACCAAGTTTTCGCTTCAACAAAATCGCCCTTGGCGAGCATCAACTCAAAATACGCAATGGCTAACTGGTAGTGGTTTTCATCGAGCTTTAATGCTTGGTTTAATGAGGCCTCACACTCCCCAAGGTGAGTCTTATTCAAGGTGTCCCAAAAGTAGTTGAGACATAGCCGACTATAACTCAGGTATCCAGGTACAAAAAACGGAGCTTGCTCGACAAGCATTTTCGCTTCCGCCAACAAAGCAGCGGAGGTGCCGCTCTGCTTTACTTTGAGTTCTATCTCCAAAAATTGCTGATAGATTTGACTGCTGATCAAATTGGCGTTTCGCGATTTACTGGCTGTGGGAAGTATCTCATTGGTTGACTGCATCAGATTTTGTTTAAAAGCCAACAAATTATCTGATAGAAGATTAATCGTCGATGTTTGAATAAGGCGACTATTTTGAGTTGAGATGAGTTTAAAGGTTAATTCGCAATTGTATTCACTACAATGTGCCATGGTCTTCAATACTTGGTCAGCATCTACGGCATAGGCACGATCTGACTGCGCATCAAGCGGTAACCAATCACGATTTTCAACAACCTCATAGCGATTACTGTCTATGGCTAATTCGTTCAGCGAGGTGTGTATCGCCATATTGAGTAAGGCTAGCTCTTGCTTTTCGAGTGTTGAACTCTGCATTTGAATAGGCTCAATCAATAACGCAGGCAGCTTCGCTGACGGCCTAAAGACAACATAGGTAATAACGATTAAAAAGATAAAAGCACCGCTAACAATAAGCCGACCAGCATGCCCCATGGATTGAGGTTTGCGCCACTCTTTGGTTGTCTGTTCAGCTAAGCCGCGCCCATAGTCGTTGGTTTCTGTTGTTGTGCAATCCGCTAAAGCATCCATTATTGCTTGTGCATTTGGTGGTCTTCTTGCAGGTGACTTCTCCAGTAACTGAAGGATTAGCTTTCGCAATTTAATCGGACAATCCGGTCGATAACGAGTTATCGGTGTCGGTTTATCATGGATAATGCGGTCAATGATCTTGATAGGGTTAGAGTCTTCAACTATGACAGCACTAGTCCCTTCAACTCCGACAGCACTAGTCCCTTCAACTCCGACAGCACTAGTTCCCTCAACTAACGCAGGACTAGCGCCGTCACCAAATGCATGTTGTGCCGTAAGCATTCGATAGAGCAATAGCCCAAAGGAAAAAAAGTCAGTGCGCTGATCAAGCGCTTTTCTCAGGGCCTGTTCAGGAGACATCGCTGCATAACTGCCCGTAACTCGGCCAGCCATTGTATAGTCCGTATACACACTGTTGAGCGACTTCGCAATACCGAAATCAGTCAGTTTAATCTGCCCGCCGCGAGCAACTAAAATATTATCTGCTTTTAGATCACGATGGATAATACCGGCGTGATGGGCAACTTGGAGTGCTTTTAATATTTGTTGTGAAATATCTAAAATTTTTTGCAGGTCTGGTTGGTTCTGTTTTAACCATTCAGTTAACGTTTTGCCATCAACATATTCCATGACGAGATAAAGCCGCTCATCTTGTTCGAAGACATCAAAAATTTTAACAATATTTTCACTATCAAGTTGAGCGAGGATTTCAGCTTCTGTCGAGAGGCGCTGCTTAAGTTCTTGAGGAGAGTCATTCTTCAGACATTTAATCGCGACTTGTCGATTTAATCGTGGATCTCGTGCTAAAAAGACTTCACCCATACCGCCACTGCCAAGTTGTCTTTGTATTTGGTAGGGACCTAATTTAGAAACTTTCGCCTCGAGCATCTTTGAAATTTAAAGTTCATGATTTAATTCCATGGTACACAGTTTAACTATGAATTGGAAACGCTCGCTAACTGAGTACTTGCTGATCAAAATATTCCATTAATCGAATACTCTGTTGGGTGATAATATAGTCGGTAAAGGTTGGTAGAGGGCTGATTAATAACAGTTGGTTTTCCGGTTTAGACGGATCAACAAATCGTTTCCAGTCCGTTGGGTTCGGGACTAAAAAGAAAGCTGAGCGTATACTTATTAGCAGCAACGCCGCAACGACATAGAGTCCATTAATAATTGGTATTGCGATAGCTTTGATAGGTGGAGGAAGCTTCTTGACCTCACTCGCGATGAACTTCGTTAAGATTTCTGCTTCCATTACCATCGGTGCTTTGACTAAATTAGTCATCGTCTCGCTAACCAATTCACCTGCCGCTTGAACAACTGGAACCGATGACACTTGTTGGCTACCCACAGACAGTACTAATTCAGCCGAGCGAGTTGGACCGTAGTTATTGCCTTTTATAACATGAATAATAAAAGCTTTGAGATACTTCACCTTGCACTTTAACTCGGTCACTTGAATCCAAGAACTTTGGGTTGTTACCGAAAGTTGCTTAACTTGCTTTAAAGGTCCAGTCACCAAAACTACGGTTCCGGTGTATTTTTGCCCTGAGAAAGTAAAGGCATCGAGAAACGCCGGAATAAAGACAGGATTGGGTAACGCGATAATCTCTGTAAAGGGGGATACTTTCGGGAAAGATAAATTATTCATCATTTGAATAGAATTAACTCAAGACTGAATCAGCTTTAGACCTGCGTGAGCAGCTGATTAAACCTAAAGCGATTCGCAAAGATTAAGTTGGCGGTGCTATTTGCCCTTTGTCTACCGTGGCAAAAGCTAGTTTTGACTCAATAACCGTTTGTTGATATTGCGCTAGTGCAATACCATACGCGGAAAGAGATATCGCTATTAACGGTATAGACAAAGGAAGTTGCTTATCATTTAACATTTTACTGGTTAATTCATAAGCGGGTTGTGCCAGCGCTTCTGTTGGACCCATTTGCTTGCCTCATTACCGGTTAAAGATTCGTTTTAAAAGGTTAGTTTGATCCTTAAAGACTTGCGACTCATCCTCGACAGGCGACTGTTGCGGTGATCTATCTTTTGTCGCACCATTGCGGATTCTTGGCAAAACCGTTTTTTTAACGTTTTCTATCTGTTGTCGATTCAATTCGGTTAACCTATCTTGTAATACAACGGGATCGCCGCTGACGCCTAATTGAGAGATCGTTTCGCTAATCTGTAACGTTAAATCATATGCGCTTTCTGCTGACTTTGTATTATCCATAACATTGCCTATTTATTATCCTTTTGTTTAACTTTAAGTGCTGCACTGAGGTCAGCAATCGATTGTGCCACTTCATTATTGCTCGTTACATCGGTCGCACACCTTGCTTCAGACGGACTGAGGTTATTAACTAAATTAACCGAGTTTGATGTGGTTGAAATAAACACTTGATTGATTGAGCTCTGGTTCTGCAATGTGTTCTGCTGAGATCGATTATTGTTATTGATCAGATTAGACATAGCGAGGTTAGATAGCATCGACGATTGTTCAGCGATCGTTTTTAAGATATTGATACTACCACTACCGTCCTCGGGCTTGTTCGGCGGATTGTCCGGCTCTCCAATTTTGATACGTTCGACTTCCACGGTAATTTCTCCATTCAGTGTTAAAGAATGGCTCCTCGCCGGAGCCATTAATCTGTGTTATTACTTTGCTGGTACTAAAAGTATCTCCACAGTCTTAGATGCATCTTTCGGATCCGGCACCTGCACTAAGTTATACCCAGCATCCTTAACAACCTTGACGCTTTTAGAGTCAATCGGCGGATCAAAATCGATTGCTATCGGGTTTCGTTTGGTTCCACTACTACCGCCCGTCGATGGATCGGTTGTATCAGAAAATGCCTGAAGCGTACTCTTTAAATCCGCAATAGTTTGCGCAAGTTCATTATTGGTTAAGATATCTACCGCTGAACGCGCTTCTAGCGGTGTCAGATTTGAAATAGTATTACTCGCTTTTGCCGTACTAGAGAGTACTAAATCATTCATCGACTGCTGATTACTTACACTATTTTGTTGCGATAGGTTGGTGTTTGTGACTGAGTTTGAATAAGCCAAATTAGACAACATAGCTGGCTGCTCAGATATACTTTTTAAATTACCGATGGCCACTCCTTCGATAATTTCATCAGGTAAATCTGCCATTTGTGATTCTCCTTAATTAACTGTTAAATGCTTTAAGTGTTGCTTTTAGATCGGCGATCGTTTGTGCTAACTCATTGTTGCTTAGAATATCCACAGCAGAACGCGCTTCTTGTGGAGTTAGGTTAGAGACCGTATTAGTCGCTTTAGCGGTAACCGCAAGCGTTAGATCGTTCATTGATTGCTGAAATGAAACTGCATTTTGTTGTGACAAATTCGTATTGGTTACTGTGTTTGAATAAGCTAAATTAGAAAGCATCGCAGGTTGCTCTGAAATACTTTTTAGGTTGCCAATCGCTACACTTTGAATAATATCTTCTGGAAGTGCCATTTGTTTAATCCTTTAATTAATTTAGTTGGCGAAAGCTTGAACTGTTGATTTTAGATCAGCTATCGTTTGTGCTAGCTCATTGTTGCTAAGAATATCGACAGCAGAACGAGCTTCCAAGGGTGTTAAGTTAGATATCGTATTTGAAGCTTTAGCGACAACAGAAAGTGTTAGATCATTCATCGCTTGCTGGAATGAAACTGCATTTTGCTGACTCAAATTAGTGTTGTTCACAGTATTTGAATAAGCCAAATTTGAAAGCATCGCAGGTTGCTCTGAAATACTTTTCAAATTTCCGATTGCTACACTTTGTATAATATCTTCTGGTAATTTATCAGCCATAGTTTTTTCCTCTGTTAGTGGTTGGTTATAACGAGCTATTTCACTGGCAAACAGAAAAATAGTTCACTATTTGTTGTTGCTGATTAGTTAGGTAATTGTTCAAACCAATCCGCTTAATAATTCCTTTTAAAAAACAAACTATTTGTTTTTGTTTTCGCTAGGTTTAGTTGAGTTATCGATATCTGATTTTTCATCGCTATTGTCGTTAGTACTATCTTTATGCTTGAGTACATCTTGCATAAGCTCAAAGATTTTCGCTAAAGCGTCAGTACTACCATCGGTATTACCGGCATTTTGATGAGGAATAGTGGTCGCTGCGGTTGCAACCGCTATCTGGTTCATTGCCTGTTGTTGTGCAATCTGAGCTTGCTGCTGCATATTCAAATTAAATATTTCGCCAGCTAAAGCGAGATTGGCAAGTATCGCAGGTTGCTCACCAATAGATTTAGCATTAGAAATCGCAATAGATTGCACGATATCTTGTGGTAACTCATCGGCCATTTTTATTCTCCAGTGTCTTAATTGTCCTTTATCGAGCTAGTGCATCTTACGTGCCAGGTTAAAAAAACTGCTTCTTCTTGGGTGTTTTCGACAAAGACCAGGGTGAATTCTAGGAAAATTCATTTTTTGACATGTCACCACTTTTTTCTGACATGTCACCGTATGAATTTTTATATCGATTAATAGATATTTGGTTGTGTCGAGCGATAAGCAAGGATCAATCCACTTATCGTTTCTGCAAAAGAAGAAATACAAAATTGGGTTGGTTTCTATTTTCTCAATAGCTTGCTGAGACCATTAGCGTAATCTGAATAACTTGCTACTAACGTATCGAAGTGCATGCGACCAAGCTCAGAATGCTATTGAGTATTCATTTACGGCTGGCTTAAATGTACGTTGCCCCACAAGATAAAAAACTCATTAATTTTATCGTTTAGTTTTTAAATTTAATTACTCTTAGTTGTTATTCATTGATATTTTTTTGTTTTGGTTCGTTTCTTGCTGAGAGCGATCTGACTTTACAAATTTCACTCTAATGATTGAGCACACAATACTTTTCAATGATGAATGATTTTTAAGTTGGAAAATTTTGAAAGGACTCTCTCTTGTTAATTTGTTAAGCACAAATAAACACCAACATAATTCTTAAACTTAAAAGAAGGAGCATACTATGTTTAAACATATTTTAATCAGCTGTCTATCCGCCATCTTGATTTTGGGTTGCACAACATACGATCGTTCTCCATCGGGAGACCAATCCAATAGTGTTTTAGCTGTCGGCCCTTGTCCTGGGATAGGATGGACGAACTTTCCTAATCCACCGCAGGTCAACAATGACCATGTTTTTTGTGGTGAAATTCGAAATGGGAATGCTAAAGGCTTTCACTCGAGACCTGACGGAGATAACCCAGCGACAGTAACCAATTTCAACATTACACAAGCTCCCAACGCAGCAGGCGTTTATGGCGGAATCGTCACGCTTAATATCCATGGAGCGACCGCACAGAAGTTTTCAACAATGTTTCCAGACAGCTGTACCCAGGAAGAAGTGGATAACTCGATTTCCTATGCTGCGGTCAATCAAATCGCATGTCCAGCTGCGGCGCCAAACTGGGCGGTATGCGGCTACAGTCGTCCCGACCCGGTACTACCAACCCAAGGCCCTTATTGCGAAGGTGATGACGAGAGTCGACTTACCGTTGCTATGGGCTTAACCGCTAACGGCAACGTCAATACAGGTTTTCCTGTTCGGTAATATAATTCTAACCTCTGTTAAGTCAGAGGTTATTAAAACCAGTATCGGTATACGCATGGATAAGAATATAAGAAACCTCTCGTTCGAAGAAGGAAAGATCCTAAGAGCATTTTTTGTTATGGATATTCAAACGCAAGAAGAGTGGGCAAATATCATCTATGAGCAATTACGATTAATCAAGCAAAAAAAGCAAAGTCATTGGAGAATGTCGATGAATGCTTATGAGCTCTATATGAGCGAAGACAATGTAAAAATCTCACCGCTTTTTGATGAATATGATGAGACACAAATTACACTCTCTCTACAACAATTCGAATATGAGCTTGTCAATTGGATTCGCTTGATAAAGAACACCTAGCTGATTTTAAAACGCTTCAATACAGTCGATAAACAATCGTACCGTAGAAAAGCAAAATCTATTACACCAGAAGTTTCATTTAACAAACTATTCATTAAGGACCATCTATGATCTTACTTGTTTGTAAACCCGGCTCTGAACGCTTTAACCAGGGAAACTATTCACTCGCATCACTCGCTCAATACTCATTCGATTATAAACCGATGGAGTATGGATTTACCTATAATATACTTTCCCAGTCCCCCCCTCCCCCTAAAGTTCAAATGAGTGAGAACATTTTTATTGCTTCTCAGAATGTGTACTTTGAGGAATGTTTAAATGGAGAGGTGATAGGAGATTGTCAAAAGGATTCGGCTATTTTACTCAATCCAAAGCAGCTATTTGATAAACTAACCCCTTTGCTACCAAGTGAATATTCGGGAGTTATATACATTAATGCCTGTACAGAGAGCGAAAGAACAACACTTGATTTTGCCGAATCATTCGACAAGTTGATACAAAACATTTACGCTACAGCCAGCGCTTATGGTCGCATTAGTGGTACAGTCGCAATGCGATTTGATGGCGGTGTATACCCAGTTATTCCACCAAGTCGTTATTATTAATTAAGCGAAATAAACATTGTACCTGTAAGAGTATTGATTGTCGTCATTCGTTTATACCGGACAATATCAACAGGGTTGATTGTTATAAATCTTAACGCGTTTCGTTTACACTAGCTTGGTTTTCGTATCGCGATTAAAAACGAGCATTATCACTTTGGGTTAATTTAATTAACTTTAAATCAGGTATTTCGTTAAGACGACGCTTTATTGCACTTTTAGACACTCTAAGTGCTTGCGTCATCTGATCAAGATCACCTTGTGCATTAACATAAGATTGTTTTAATTCATCCTGAGTAATATCTGTTGCCCGTCTAAGTTCAGGATGTTTATCAATTCGGTTATAGAGAGAAGCTCGTGAGATACGTAAACGTCTTGCTGTCGCCTGAATATCCCATTCGCATTCTTGAAATGCTGTGAGTAGTTCATCATTGCTGACGGCATTTGGTTTTCGTCTAGTTAAATGCTTTTGAATCGAAGCTGAGTTTTCGTTAATCAGGTCTTTAATAGAGTCAGCCAAACCTCGTTTTCTATCTCGCTGAATTCGACCAACTTGTAACTTACTACGCAATTTGGATGAGAGAACAATCGAATCCTCACCGCGATTATCGATAACTAACTGCCGGGTTAAATTTTTGAGTTCCCTCACATTACCAGGCCAATGATACAATGCGAAAGTTTCAAAAATACGGCACAAATTCTCGACCTCCGCTGGTGTTTCACTTTTAATCTTTTCATTAATATTGTCGAGCTCTTGGGTTAAGAATCGCGCCATGAGTAGGCCGATATCTACCTTTCTCTCACGCAGCGGGGCGAGCATAATTTCATAGCCAGCAATTCGTTGTAACAGCGGATTCTTAAATGATTCGTTTTCAATCTTACTTTCTAAGTTTGCATCAGTTGCTGAGATCAATCTGACGTTCACTTTACGGGTCGACGAACTTCCGACAGCTTGAATTTCGCCCGTTTCGAGCGCTCTCAAAAGTGTGGTTTGTATTTCTTCTGCGGCTTCACCTATCTCGTCGAGGAATAGCGTACCATTATTTGCTATCTCAAAATAACCTTTACGGCTCGAAGTCGCGCCCGTAAAAGCACCTTTCGCAGTACCAAAAAGTTCGGCGGGCGCCAGCGAACTTGTGATTGCAGCCATATTAACTACCACAAAAGGCATTTGATTTCGATGACTATTGCGAGCGATTGCTTTCGCGATGAGTTCTTTCCCTGTTCCAGACTCACCACGAATCAACACGGGCACATCAAGACTTGCCACCTTTTGTATTTGTCCTCTTACTTCAGTCACGTTGTCGCTGAATCCAAGAAAATCGTGAGCAAGATTATTAGAATGTTTCGTTAGCTTTTGGGTGTGAATCAACAACAAAACGCGGTTAGCGATATTTATTAGTACGCCTTGTCCTATACTGATCAGACTACCTGTATTTTTATCGCCATTTATGAATACTTCTTGATTACTTTCAACTTTAATGCCGCCATGTTCGAAGTAAATTTTTACCGGTTTGCGACTGATATAGGGATCTTCGAGGGCGCGACCTTTGTTAATGGAATGCTCATCTTGGGGAGGATAAAAATGTGGCGATAAGCGAGAAATCTCTGTCTGACCGATTCCAGAGAGAGGTGATAACCAATGTCGTTCACCAATTCGAGAAAGATCGGTGTGATAAATAATACTAATCGCGAGTCCGTGCTGATCATGCAGCGAGCTTTTCGCAACCTGCATTTTGGTTTCAAGTGTTGTTTGATTCGGTTCCATGTCTAAAAACAAATCCTTTTGTTGACGTCAGTACTTCCATAATAAACTTCAAGAAACGTTTATACATTAGCATTTTTTTGCTTGCGAATATACAAAACCTCGTTACGAGATAATTAACGCCAGATTTTATACCAACTCATTCTTGAGGCGTATCAACAGAACCAGTAGGAAGAGGAACGAGAGATCGATTTAAAAATCTAAAGTAAGGATTACTTGCGTATGAAACTTACTCTAGCTTGCCTTAATAGCTCGGATACTGATTGAATTCATTAGCGCAAAACTATCCGTTTCATTTGTCAATAGCTGCGCCGACCATGCACAAAAATAGCGATACTTAATTAACCATTGGAAATGAAAAAACGTTCAATGAATTTTGCGGGTGAAAAGCGAATGCAAACTCGGCAGTTTGCTAAACCTAACAACGTACTTGAGCTTCAGTTACCTCCACTAATGCCAACCTAGACGCGATTAAGTTTAATTTGATCTGACGAACTATTTCGCTCGCTTCACTGCCGGCTTTAACAATACGACTGGCAGTGATAGCGGCTTTAGTTTTACCTTTCAAATCTTTGAGCGACTCTGACACATGAGTGGAAACCTTCTGATTCAACGCAGTTTGAACATCAAGCAATACCTCTAGAACTAAATGAATGTTTCGTAATTTAAGATCAATCTGCGGCAACCAAATCTGTAGCATTCGACTTACAAAATATCGATGAGTCGCCGACACTTGAGTAACTTGCTTTAATCCTTCGGCAAGCCTATTAAACTTTAACCAGCCAGCCTGAGTTAATTTAACTAAAATTCCTGCCATTATTTCTTGTGACGCCAAGTCGTTATCGACCGCTTCTATAAACGCGTCTACTGCCAGCGCTCGTGAGTCCGAGTCCTTACCAACTAACCCTAAGAATAGTGTTAAATGAGCAAGCTCTGACCAAACACGATTTGGTTCGAATAAGCCGCTTAAGAACCCAAAATTAGGCTCAAAACTACTACTATCCATATCGATTCTACTGATTTGTTGTGTAACGGCCAACACGTAAAACGCATCTGGATTTGTTGGCCATAGAGTAGACAACCATTGATTAATCCATAAACATCCTAAGTCACAAGACCAGATATACTTTAGCTTTTCAGTAGCATTGAATCCGGCACTCGGTATTAATTTGCGATCAACAGTTACTTCACCAGTGAGTTTACGGCCTAAACTCGACAGAAACCCAGTTTTATTTTTTTGTATATCGGCATCAGGTTCTATAAGACTTTGCGCAAAAGCAGTCACTTTCAAGCCTGGAAATTTATAACCTCTCTCGACCTTGGTTAAAGCGTTCCACTCATAGTATGCTGGTTTAATACTATTTGGATAATTATCATTTAGCTTCAATGGCGATAAATAGCTTGACCAATCTTGATTAGGATCTAATGACCTACAAGCACTAATCCATAAATCATAATCTCTTCGATCCTTGTATTCAGGTGTCAAACTCTCGCCCAATACAAACTTGACTACTGTTTCGATATTTTCAGGTAAGTTTCTTACTAACTGAAGTGCCGTTTTTCTGCCATACGGCATCAATCTTAACATTGAGTGATTAAAGTCCATTCTATCAAACTCTGCATCATTCGCGAATGCTATATTCAAACGATTTACCCAAGTAACCGGATCGATCCATCCACCTTTATGAGTTGGAAAAGAAAGGAGTTGTTGAGGTTTTTTTGCATAGACTCTTCGCTTTATATTATTCACCTTAACTATCATCGGATCTAACGAAGGCGTCCGAGAAAAGTAGCTTGTATCTTTAGATTGATAGAACTCACCTGTCAGCCAAGTAAGTACTAAATCTGTTATTGATAAGAGTAACCCACCCCCAAAACCGAGAAGGCCTTTCATTGTCTCAAAACTCCCACCATCATTTATTCTTTTTAACAAAGGCGAAGTTTTTTTATCAAATTCTCTCGGGTATTCACCACATAGACGACTGATTCCATCAAGAATTCGCTCTACATCTTCGGGCTCATCAATAATTTCAACAGCATGTGAAAGCGCTTGAATCAGTTCATCAAACTCAGTTATCGGCTCCAATAAATCAGGCATATGAAAATGCTTATCCTTAATTATTTCAGGTTTCAACGGCTGAATATCGCCTTTTAAGTCATCTTCTAAATCAATATTTCCTAAGCCTAATGTTTCTCTCTGCAAGACGGAGAGTTCGCTTAATTGTCGACTAAGCACACTCGAATCGACTTTGTTTAACTCACTAATTGTACCTAATGTATTATTTGTTTTTCCCAAAAGAGACATTAACAACGGTTTGTTCGCATCAGCGACAAAGTCCGCTGTGATCAATAATTCAGATTTAAAATCATCTGACATTTGTTCATTATAAGTGGTTAACAATTCTATCGCTAAAGCCTGTACATCGGCATTAGGGTGGCGCAGCGCTTCCGCCATGGTAGGTAAAGCACAAGGAACTCGATCCTTTTCCTTTTTTAGGATGCGTGCAATAAGCTTTAGAGCCGTGATAGCATTTCCTTTCGCCTCGTGCGCAAATACAGCCGCGACATCAATCAAAAACTTTGTTAACTCCAAGGATTTGTCACGTTCCAGCTGACTTAACATTTTTAGCGAGAACTTTAATACATGGCCTGTTTTATGAAACAGCAACGCCATATATTCAGCTCTTCGTTGAGATCTTTCAGTTTTGGTTGGTGCTAACTGCTCATGAAATTTATGGAAACCAGATAATTGATTCTGTTTTAAATCATTACTCAACCCTTGCAGCGAAGCGTCTAGTAGTTTAGCGCGATCAATGATCCCCTTATCGGCGAGTTTAGTAAGAGCTTCGGGCCAGGTTTCATAGTTCGCCGGCGCATTGTTCGTCAACCAGCTTTCAGTATTAAATGCTTGATTTTCGACCTCAAAAAGACGCCAAATGTCGTCTATCATATCAGGCTCATTTATTAGCCGTTCGCTAATAGGCTTGTTAGGTGCTTGATCTTTTCTATGATTTATCGCCATCAAATTCCACGCGAACTGGCGAGTATACCCCTCGACCGTCGGTTTATTACAGATTCCCTCTTTCATCCAACCACGCACTAATTCAAAAGGAACATTAGCAAACTCTTGATCAAGATTAAAAGCTAACCAGTCGTCCAACCAAGCTGGTTTTCTATCTAATATGATTTGAAACGCTGCCGAGTTATCACGCCAAGAAAAAAAATCAATTGCTCTCTTCACTGTCGATAATGGACAAAAAGCCAAGACTGCGAGCTGAACGTTTGAGTAGGCTTGAGTTCCCCAATAGTTAGCAGAATGTTTTTCAATAGATCGCTTAACTAACTTAGAGGCATCGGCTTTAGCTTTTCCAGAGGTAATTTGATTTCTCAATTTATTCGTGTGTGTCGAGAGTGTTTTCCTTTCCTTTTCACTAAGTTGTGATACTGCAGAGACGAACAAATCTTCCCTGTCGTTGTTAAATATCAAAGTTTCGAGTTTCTCTGGAGTCATCATCTTATTCCTTAACTTAAATCCCTCGAGTCCTCTGTTATTTGTGCTGCTAAAATATGTTTACACGGTCCCCTGCTACCTTGATGTTTGCTGAACCAAACACAAGTGCATGTATCTTTACTTTCAGTGAGTTTAACTCGATGTAAAACCTCTTTACCAGGTACTTCATACTCTCGAAACTCAGCGCAGCTCGAAGACAAAACCGTTATCCCCCCAGCTTCGACGAGCTTACGAGCATTTTTGAGTCGAGGCTGCATTTCTTCAACTCTTTCTAATTCAAAAGGGAGCTCTCTGTGAAAGTAATACCCATTGACAACATCAAATCCAGCTAAACCGCGGCTTCCAAGAACTGACAAAGCCTTATTAATTTCAGGTACTGACAAATTAAGCTGGTTGGCAATATCCGCAGTTTGAATTTGCGCTTGCCATTTTAGCTGCGCTCTAACTTGAGCGATAACTTGCTCAGATGGTGGTTGTGCCAATTCGGAAAGCACCTGGCCCTCCCCAGAGAATCCTCGGTATACTTCAGGACTAATCATGAGAAAAAATGAGCCTACAGGGAAGCGAACTTCCCAAGCACTAGTCTCATTTGTTTCATCGGTCCAAATTCTTAATGATTTAGCTCGCAATAGCAGAGGCTCAATAATCCTAACTCGATGAGTACCGGTTATCTTTACGGCATCTGTTTGCGGTCTCTGACTAAAGCGCACGCTTCGGCCCCTACTGATAGCATAACTTGGCTGCTTTGGTACCGCCGTCTTGGGGAGACTTCTAATAAACTTTAGTCCCTCTAATGCGGTCACTTCCATTTTTGGCATTAACCTGGGTTGATACGCTTGTACTTCACTAAATCCTTTTATCCATCTCAACGGAAGTTTAACTTTTTTTTCTATTATAGATTCTTCACTTTTTGTGAGTGCCACTTCTTCTTTCCCGACAGCAAATTGAACATTCTCTGAGTCTCTTAGCCGCATCAGAGCATTTCTCATTGGCGTATTAAAATCAACGTTAGTTGTTCCTCTTCCGAGACATTCACCATCAAAAAAATTGCTTGGCAAATCGACTCTCGCATAAACACCACAACATCCACTGAATCCTTCAAGTCGCAGTAAATTCTCACTACTGGTTAATACTGGATCAAGTAGAGCAGGCCTTGGTAGAAAGAAATGAGTTCTTACAACCTCACTTAAAGTAAGCAACATATCTCCAAATATTTTTGGAGAGCGCACACGCCCTTCGAAAAAGTAAGGGTTTACCTGATTGGGACTACTCGTTGCTAGCGCGAATTGCTGAGTGGCATTTTTTGTATGTATTGCCGATGGAAAGGCATATTCGTATGTATAATCAATTGCGGTAGACACATTCCACTCCTTTGATAAACTGGGCACAATGACATTGTAAATTCACGAAATTTATTTACCCGCTAACAAGCCAAAAATCATAGAGAACAATTCTACTCAAGCAGCACTCATCAAACCTGGGTAGTAAACTGAGCTATATTCTTTATATCGGCTAGAAACTAACGAATGCCTACGATTGGTATTTTTGTTAAAATGTCGTCTCTTTTTCAAGAGTAAGCAGTCTACTTAAACAAACCTATTATGCATCAATCAAGAAACGCGTCCTACCAATGAAGAACTCTGAATACTAAGAGGGCAAAAACTCTATCGGGTAAGTTACGGTTATTTCTCGAGATTTATCTGCACTAAACTTGAAGAGTTTTATTCGTGCGACAAGGCTGCGCTCCAATCTGGGGTTATTCAGTTCGCTAGAAACAATGTTGATATCAACCACTTTGCCTTCGGGAGAAATGGTTAGCTCAATTACAACCTTGCCTTTGAGCCCAGGATTTTTACGTCTCTCTCGATTATAAATTGAATACAGTTTACTTTTATTTTGATCGAACACTAATGTAATTTCTTCTTCGGATCGATAACTACCAGACGTTTCGCTTTGATCATCTGAGTCCGCGACATCTTGCACTTTATCACTCGCTAAAAGCGACTGGCGAACGGCAAGAATTTCTTTTTGCGACAAAGAACTAGAGCCAATGGTTGCGTCGCCATAGTTATCTGAGTTAACACCGCCACTACCTTTGCCGACACCACTCGTCAAAACCGATTTATCCAAAGCAGCCACTTTGGTTGGGTCTGACTGTTTGTTCACGGATGTGGCAACCATACTGTCGATTTCTGATGTATCTATCAGATCGGCTAGCTCGCTGGTTAATGCGAGTAAACCGGTATCTTGGGCTTTCTCTCTTGCTTTCTTTTGTTCCTCAGTTAAAGGCTTATCCGATTTACGCTCCTGCTGCTTTTTTACCCGAGGCTCAGGTTTAGGTAGTGGCTTGGGCTCAGGCTTGGGGGGCGGAACGACTTTAGGCTTTTCTTTCTCTTTCTCTAAAATAAAATCTGCGATCCGCTCAGGAATGGCTTTCTGTTTTTGTCGCTCTTCGACCGGTACTTCTATCGATGAGAGTACAAAGCCAATCACTAAAGCGAAAACCAAAGAGCTTACCAGAATAATCAAGAATCGATTATCCTGCCTACCGAGAGGCCTCCAATCATACGCAAGCGTGTTATAGTCTGGATTTGCAACCATTTACTGTTTCGCTTTTTGGTTTGCCGCAAATGCGATTTTGGTATAGTTAGCCTGTCGGCAGGTTGCTAAGATTCGACTTAACACCTCGAATGGCAAATTTTCATCACCCATAATAGTTACAGCAAATCCATCAGAGGCACTGTCTTCATCGTTAGTTAACTGGGTTTTATTACTTGACTGAAATTCGAGCTCTTTCTTAAGCCCGCCAATTACTTTATCGTCGCTTGCAACGACGTCTTGAAGATTGGCGACATTGCGTCCTTGAACCAAAATATTTCGCTCGGTGACCATAATTATCAAGGTCTCTTCAGGTGCTTTTTTTGCGGTTGAATTCGGTAGACGTAAATCTTTTGTATTGGGTAACTGTTGAGAACTTGAAGAAGTCACCAACAAAAAGAAAACCAGTATGGTAAAGATATCCATCAATGACACTAAATTTAATGCCGGTTGCTTGCGGAGTTTGTTGGAGCGCTGCATTCTTTTCGCTCTAGCTGACATTTCCATTATTGCGCTTCCGTCGTATTATTTGTATCGCTACTGTTTTGAGCCGCGCCATCAGGAACTGTCTCAGATGCAGGACTATCAGTTAGAATATCTTCGGCATCACCGATAGAGATATTGGGAAATAACTCCACTGTTTGCACTTCAGTAATCTGCACCACATCAGTACTACGTACATAATCCATAATTTGGATGAGTGTTTTGTAACTGATATCCTTTTCAAACAGCAAGGTAATTGAATCCTCTGCGGGGAACCGACGCTTTATTTCTAGCAGAATATCACTGAACTTTTTCCAATTAGACTGCTCAATATCATCGCGCGCTAGCCGCTGAATTACCCCTAAATTAACATCCTGAATAACAATCTCTTCTGAACGAACAATCAATTGAAGTTGAAGCTTCACATTCTCTTGTTGCTTTGCCGCCGCGTCGAGCGCAGGAAGGTTCAGTTCCAAAACGGTTAGCCGAGAAAATACCGCTGTGACTAGTAAAAAGGGTACTAGTATCACCATCAAATTCATAAAAGCCGTAATGTTTAGCTCTTTGGCTTCTTGAATGTAATTTCTGCGCACAAACTTCATAATTGCCTGCTAATCTTCATCCAAGCCCATTAAGTTGAGACACTTAACAGTGGCCATTTCTAAGCTGCTAACTATTTTCGCCGTTCGCGTCGACAGGTAAGAGTGCGTTAATAATAATGGTATTGCGACAATTAAGCCGAATGCGGTGGTATTCATTGCGACCGAAATACTCGCTGAGAGTAAATTTGCTTTATCTGCGGGATCAGCACTTGCTACCGCGGTGAATGCTTGGATAAGCCCTACTATCGTTCCGAGTAGACCAAGCAAGGTTGCAATGTTAGCGAATGTCGCTAGATAATGAGTTCGTTCCTCCAGCGCCGGCAATGACTCCATCATGCCCTCTTCCATCGCCAATTCGACGGTTTTGCGTTTCACATTTGGTTTCTGTCTGGCAAAGCCATAATTCAAGATAACCGCTAAGGGTGTCTTATTATTTTGGGTCAGCGTTTTTGCTCGCTCGTAATCACTCGCCTTTAACATGGGCGTTAATTGCGACCACATTTTCTGGGTTTGACTATGTGTTCTCAATAAAAACAAAAACCTTTCAATGGTGATTGCTAAACCTAACGCAAAAATAATCAGGATTGGGTACATAAATGGCCCACCTGACTGAAATATTTTCGCTATTTCCATAATTAGTAAAACCTCTTTGGGTAGTTATCTCATTCTTATTTAGTAATGACTATTTTTGCGAATTATAAGCTTTGTCGATCTCTTTTAATAGCTCACTTCTTAATTTTCTATACTCGAAAAAGGACAAGCGATTAAAGTAATAATCCTTTGATAACTTTTCCACTTGGGCGAGCAAATCAGGTCTATTCATGGGGATCACTTTAATTCTCTTAATACACGAAAGCCGGTATATGAGTCGGCTTCACCATTATGTGTTACAGCGGTAGAAATATTACACTTTTCCATTGAGATATTATATGAACCGCCAATTGCGGTTAATTTTCTACCTTTGTCATACACCCACTCACTGGCATTCCCGACATAATTGACTAACCCCCAACCATTTTGTCGTCCTAAATCAGTGCGAACCAGCGAATCACCTTTAGTAATGCCACGTGTATTAAGACGACAATTTCGATTGGGATCGAGAGCAACTCGCTTGCTCTTAGCGGCATACAACCATTCATTTTTAGTGGGCAAGCGGTATTTTTTACCGGTTTTTACACTCAGCCAGGTTAAGTAACTATTCACTTTGCTAAGGTTAATATTGGTTGCGGGCATTTCTGGATTGGTAGTCGTTTCCTCTGGACAGCTTTTAGAGTCTTTACAGAATAAGTTCAGGTCTGCCACCGAGACTTCATATTTACCAATCGCAAACGCTTTAATTCCTCGTTGCGCAGGGATAACAACCAGATCCGGTCCGTTGCCTAGATTCGCAATCGGATCTTTACAGGTCGCTCTTTTTCCTCTCGCACCAAGGCCAGCTAACGATTTATCACAAGGGTCTCGAGGTATAATTTCAACAGCGGCGATAACTTTGTTGCGATTAAATAGGCGCAATGATCCCTTCTTTAATTCAGTCGCTCTTTCAGGTTGCGTCTTGCCGATCTGACCAATACAACTGGCTAGCGAACTGACTAAATTCGCTTCCGCCTTTTTATATCGATTCATATCAACCGAGCGTAACTTTTCTACAGCGGTTGTTAAATTACGCATCGTTAAACTCGTCGAAGTACATTGAAGCTGCTCTTCGACATTACTAAGGGCAAGATTAAATTCTCTAAGCTTCTTAGCGGCCGCTTCTTTTTCTTTTTGACGCGCCGCGTTTTCAGCAGCGAATTTGGCTTCATTGGCTTTACGTATCTTTTCTTGTTCTGCAGCCAGCGCTGCTTTACGCTGCTCTTCTGCTAACATTTCTTTTTGCTGAGCAAGTAACTCATCTAGTTGCTTTCGTTCAGCATCAAGCTCCGCAGTATCTTGAACGTATCGATAGGCATTAGTGATCAATGATTCCGCTTGTTCAAAAGACTTATCTGTTAAGCTTGTACGAATTTTTTCGAGATAACTTGCGTATATCGTTTGTCGCGTCGAGAGCTGCCATGCTTTGTTGCCCTCAACAAATTGGATAAACTCTTGATTAGTACTCGAGGCTAACCAAGTATCACTACTTCCTAATAGCTGACTAACACCATCAAACTCAGTCCACAAATCGGTTTCCCAAGATTCGGTGAAAGACTGGGTGACTAGAAGCTCCTCGAGAGCATCTCGATAATTTTCAATTCGCAAGGTATATTCAAGTTCATTTCTTATTTCAGACTCATCGGCAATTTGCGCTTGCTCCCTAAAAAACTGAAAGTAGACCACAAATAAAACGACTAAAGTGAAAAGCATCATCATTGGAATTTTATAGGAAGATTTATCTTCACTCATTAATTCAAGGAATTCCTCAGCTGACGCTAATCGATCTTCTCGCTTAAAAGACAATGATTTCTCAATTGCCTTCCACAAGCGGCGAGAAATACCGTTAATTTTTTTCGGTTTGAGCTTTTGCCTATGAGCTTCATCAGCAGGAATTTTGTTGAATGGATGCGTCCCTGTAAAGAGTTCATAGGCGACACATCCCAGCGCATAAATATCATCACGCACGTCAGGCTCTAAACCATCGAGCATTTCTAAGCTCGCATATGCGGGAGTCAAAGCGCCAAGATCACCCGCATCAAAGATAGTTTTGTCATCTAAGTTCTCTTCATAGTGCTCTGCCTTAGCAACAGCGCGCGCGATTCCAAAATCAAATATTTTGGTAACCCCTTTATCGGTAACAAATATATTTCCCGGCTTAAAGTCAGAGTGGATTATTTTTTGCTCATGCGCATAGATAAGCGCCTGACACAAATCTCGTAAAATATTAATCGAGTCATCAGATGGCAAACCGGTGGATTTATATTGACGAATCAATTGATCAAGTGGTTTTCCCTCTAGATACTCCATTGTCATGAATACCTGACTTTTGTCTTTATCAAAGTCATGGACATTCACGATGTTTGGATGAGCGATTCTTTGGGTCTTTCTTGATTCTCGCTGAAGTGCGACAAATGCTTCTGGATGTTCTTTAAATTCTTCTGTTAAAACTTTGATGGCAACATAAGGATCTTTATCACCCGCCTCAACTTTTACTAAGTCTTTGGCTTTATAAACTACCCCCATCCCACCGGCACCGAGTACTTTTTCCAATATAAACCGTTTTTTAAGAAGATTTCCTTGTCGTGGGCTGGCGTCTTCTTGTTCGGAGTCACTTGCACGCCGGTTACGTGTCGCATTAGCGGACGGTTCGTCGGCTTTCGCTGGTTCATGTCGAGCAGCACTTGATTTAGAACCTCGCCGCTCGCTCGGCCTGAATTGTGTCGCATCGGGGTCCGACGGTTTATTGGGCGCTATGCGCGTTTTATCATCCGATAAATCCTGACTGTTCGAGTCGTCTTGCGTCATTGATTGATCGTGTATATCGGATGAACCTTGGGCGTCCGAAAGACTTTGCCTTGACTTGCCCGGTGCGAACCGAGTTTTATCATCCGCTCCACCTTGAACTTTAGGATTTTTCGCTATTCGAGTCTTATCGTCTCGAATTTGATTGGAATTTTCCGTGTTGGATAACTGAGAGTCACGCTTTTTCTCCGAAGGTGCTATGCGAGTCTTATCCGCTGACTCATCCGCAGAAACAGCCGAATCGACCACAGGCTTATTTTTATCTTGATCAGAATTTTTCACTTTAACAACATCTTTTAAAACAACTGCGAACTGTCAAACACAAATTCTCTAGTCACTGATTTCTCAAAGCCACCTTTAATGACAATTGCAGATACATTATCAGGCGCACCATTATCTAAAGCATTTTCAATTAAATGACGAACCCTATCTTCCAAGAAAGGCTCCGTTAAATGCAGCGCGATTTCTTCATTCGTCAACATGTTATATAAACCATCACTGCACAACAAAAAAGTATCTTTAACTTGTACATCAAATGCTTGAACGTCAACGACGAAGTCATCATCTACGCCAACCGCCCGGGTAATGACATTCGATTCTGCGTGGTTTTGAGCCTCTTCTGGTTTAAGTACCCCTTGTTGAACAAGTTCTTCTACTCGACTATGATCACGAGTTAATTGTTCTAACACCCCTTTCCTATATCGATAGAGTCGAGAATCTCCCACCCAAAAACATATCCCAACTTTACCCACGATAATCATGGCAACAACCGTACTGCCGATAACTTTATTATCTAAAACGGTCTGAGAATACTGTAGGATTTGTTGGTTTACTGTGAGCAGTGCATCTTCAATTTCGTCAACGACTTTATCAAGAGCACCTTCACAAGACACTCTCTCCAGCACTTCCTTTATCATTCGGCTTGCGACATCACCGACCGCGTGGCCTCCCATTCCATCAGCAACCGCCCAGAGGTTTACCTCGGGTCGAGACAATATCGAATCTTCATTTGCTTGCCGCACCATGCCAACATTGGTATCGGCAGCGCTCTCCCATTTTACTTTTCGGCGGATCGTTGAGTCACTCATAAACGCTGTTTTTCTTCCTGTAACACTTTCACTTCTCGAATCATAAAAAATCGTTCATTAATATCTAGCCAACTCACCACAGGCTTGCCACTCAAATAGAATTGAATAAATCCTTTTAATTATGATTCGCTACCACTTGATTCAAGTGGGTTTAACTCAAAGGGTTTAGGCCATTGCCAGTGACTCCATTGCCCATCGAGCATCGCCGCAACATTGCCAATTTTTGGTAACCCTTGCAAAACCGTTAAACAAGGCTCCACTAACTCGGAACCCGGCGTAGTCCACACACTATAGCTCGCTAACGAGCTAGCTAAAAAGCTATCTAACATATGTGGAAATGCGATTGCTGGCGATTGCTCTTCAAACTCTAAATTAATCACGGCACTCGATTGGCCGAGCGTTTCCCGCTTAAAATAATTAGCATCATAATTGAGTGCAACTTGCTCAACGCTTGTCATTAACTCATCAACATCTAACTCAGCATCTAATGCTTGGAACATCAGTTCTTCAATGCTCGTAAACCAATCATTTTGGAGTAACATAAATTCTAATAAGCTAACACTTGCTGGAACTTGAGTCAGAACAGAAATCGGAAAATATCGACCGACTTTGTCTACGCTCGGCATAAACATTCCAAGCCACGCATTTTCGTCAAGAATCCCCTCAGATAATCCATATCGCCACACAGGACTGGTTAAATAAATATTCAACCAGTCATCTCTTAGTTGCTCTTGAGAGCCTGCTACAAATCGTTGCAGCCACTCATCCCAACTTTGCATGCAGTTGCTGGGCAAATTCCGATATACGAAGTCTCCATGCAATGGTAACTTGCCAAAAACACCGGTGACTAAATTACTCACTTAAATTGACTCCGGACAATTAAATGCACCGAGTAAATTTTTGCTAAACGGATTGTTAACGCTTTTCGCTTTAATCTGATAAGTGATGTAGTGGGATATTTTCATACTTCGACCACTATCACCCTTGAGCTCTTGGTCAACGGAAAACTTTGCGCTGTACACTTTCGCCGTATTCGTTGCTTTAAGCTCGGCGCTATCTTGTAATCTAAACCAAGCCCAAGGGCCATCATAAACCTTGGTATGGAAGTCACCATTGAGGTCTTCGAAGACCAATCTTACTCGGTTGTTCTCATTGTCGCCGGACCATGTCAAGGTTTTCCAAAATTTTGGACCATGACTATAGCTCATGCGCTCCTGCCCTAACTCTAAAGTAAACCGAGCATCTTGCTTATTCATCACATCAGGCTTCATTTGGAATGAAATACTCGGAGACTCAGGGTTGAGCTTAAAGAATACATCTCTAATCATACGTGCACGTCTTAGTTGAGCAAGTACTTCTTTAGAGATACTCATATGACGACCCGCAACTGCTTTATTTTGCCAGGTGCGCGTGTTAACAAACGGAGCGATGAGTTCTTGAGTAAACTTATCGATGGTGCCGTTAGGTTTAAAAAACTCAGCAAAATCTAATACCGCTAATTCCGATCGCGCACTACGCCTTAAAGGATAACCATTGGCGAGTCCTTTGGAAAAGCTACTGTATACTTGATTTTGCCATTCATTATTTAAATGTTGTCGGCCAGAGTTTAATACCACCTTCCAACTTTGATCGGCTAGTGTTTCTAACCATTCTTTGACAGGTTCAGGAACTTTTTTCGCATAAGCCTCAAGTGCTGTAATCGCGTTAACGGTGTTGTTCTTATAACGTGCCTTACTGATTTCAAAAGCCTGTTTTGATGGATCTGGAGCGACCAAAATTGAATCGATAAAATCGTGCAGCTGCTGAATATTTTGAACAATCTGATAGACCGGGGCAGCCCTTTGTTGAGAATCACGCGTTAGTAGATTTAGCGTCTTAAACTGTTTGTCTACAACGGTATCAAACTTAGAGCCAATACTTGACGCAACCATTCCTGCAGCATTACTTGCTTTCCCCGCAACTTTTGATTTACCCGCTAACTGCGAACCGGGAATATTGTCAGGGATTGGTGTTAACTCTGTATTTTCTTTAGTCACTTGTAAAATCGCAAGCAACGGAGAATAAACCGGATCAGTCATGCTTGCCAAAATTTCTGCAGCGTGTCGCATGTTGTCAAAATCATCAATTTTTAGTGATTTAAAGACATCTTTCCACACCTGCATATACTCAGCTAGATAGTGCTCTTTAACTTGCTGACTGATTTCTTCAAAGTCTTCTTCGATAAAGTCAACTTTCTCTTTATCTGAATCCGTTAACACCCAGCGATCACTCATGACATCTTTAATCACATCAGAGTCAGTTGAGAAGTCGATACTATTGTATCCGTCAATGGTAAACATCCAAGGAATATTTAAAGCAGCGCTAACGGTGGGGTTTATCTTGTAACTATCACGCACCGATTCGCCGAACATGTTGAGTAGATCGACTTCTTGAGTGTAATCTGGATTAGTTCTAATCCGCGAATAAATTCGCTGTGAAACCGGAACTCTCAAAAGCACTTTACGAGTTGAAGACACTAATCGTTCATTTAATTTTGCTGGCTCTAGCTCTAATGCTAAAAGATTAGAAATGTGCTTAAAAATTTGTTGGCGTTTTGAAGCTTCGCCTTGTAAGTTTTCGTCAAGACTTTCTTTAAACCACTTTAAAACAATATCCTTATCCATTTTGTCGAGTTTATTAAACATTAAATAAACTCTAAATGTATTGTAAAGATCACCTCCGCGATGGCCCTGTTTTAGATACGCACTTAAGTAATCAAGCAATCGTGGTTGAAGAACACTTTGCAGTTTAGCGTGATAAGCCTTGTC
The DNA here is from genome assembly GCF_007004765.1 of Aliikangiella marina. Lineage (GTDB taxonomy): Bacteria > Pseudomonadota > Gammaproteobacteria > Enterobacterales > Kangiellaceae > Aliikangiella > Aliikangiella marina. Next base: position 52,636 of record NZ_VIKR01000001.1, on the reverse strand, counting down.
AGCAGCAACATCAACTTCATCATCATAAAGTCCCATCCCAGAAAGCCAAGGATGCTCTTCTTTGTCATACACTAGACTCGCATTGAGTAAAGTATTTAGTACGGGCAAAGTAGCGCGCAAATCTTTGCTGATTCTATTGAGGCGTTTGTTTTCGGCGTTAAATTCGGCAACATTCTGCTCAACTTCAGCCATATAAATTTCATGTTGGGTTAAACTGCCGGTCCAGACAAACAACAGCCCAGCTAAAACAGCCGCCATACTGGCGTAACCCGCTTTACGTGCCCAATACAACATTTTTTCGTAGCGTTGATTGGAGCCCACTAATTCAGATTCAGGAAAAATAACTTGTTTAAATAAGTTACCTATAAAATAACTTTTACCTTGTTGATGAGGCATATGCGCGACATCACGTGAGAAGCCGAAACTAGACGCTACCGACGTCATTAATTTATCGATCGGCGTGCCATCCTGGGTCCCACTGGTAAAATAAATACCTCTTAAGTGCGGCTGATTCTGATAGCGGTTCTTAACAAAAGTTTGGCGAATAAAGCCGCAAACAATCGACTTTAAATTTTCCATCTGCAACGGAAAACCTTGAATAACGCCGCGTCGATTGATATCTCTTTCTTGATGAACACGCCATAAAACGCGGTCATACAGTCGCTGCACCAAAGCATCATACTCTTCTTCGAAGAACTCAAAATCGGGGTTCTCAGAAGGTTTCGACTGTCTCGGTAGAGAAATCCCCCAAACCTGCTCGCGCTCTTGAATGCTTAAATCTTCGAAAAATTCAGAAAAACCCGATACTAAATCAGTCTTAGTAAACATCAGATAAATCGGGAACCTTATTTCAAGTTTTTCCATTAATTCATCAATTCGAGTACGTATAGTTTTGGCATTAACAATTCGTTCTTCTTCCGATTGAATTAACAAATCTTGTAGACTAATTGCGATGATCGCACCGTTGATTGGGCGTCGCTTACGGTTGCGCTTTAATAAGTTGAGAAAGCCTTCCCATCCAGTACTATCAATGACTCGATGACTATCTTGAGTGGTATACCTCCCAGCGGTATCAACTAACACGGCATCATCGGTAAACCACCAATCACAATTACGAGTACCACCAACGCCTTGCAGAGCATTTTTTCCAAACTGTTTTGCTAAGGGAAAATCAAGCGATGAGTTAACCAATGCAGTCGTTTTACCCGAGCCTGGTGGTCCAATAATGATATACCAAGGAAGTTCATAAAGCGCTTTGTTAGAATCGCCAGAATTAAATTTGGTCTTTTTTAACGTTGCTAATGCTTGACTAAACCGCTCACTAATTTGCTCAACTTCTTTGCTACTTTGCTCGTTAGCACCACTGTCAACTTGCTGTTGATTTTTCTCAAGCTCTTCAACAAACTCATCATTATTCTTTTTGTTCTGGAGCTGAATTCTCAGGTTATTCAACCCCCAAATAACGACAACTATGATGATAGCGATCAACCGACCAACTAAACTACTCAAGGGGGCGGTATTATCTTCTCCAAACTTAATGCTTGGTCCAACAAACCAAATTAATACGCACAGAGCAATAAGCCCAAAAATCGATATTACAATTTTATTCTTAAAAAAATTGATAATTTTTTTCATGATTAATTCGTTTATTAATTAGTATCTAATTGTTTTAACAGACGTCTCTTAACTCCTGGACGTGTGCAACTTGGCTCTTATATAACTGAGCAACCCATGAAGAGCGATGGGTATTACAGAGCTTATGGTTTTGGTTCTTTTTCTTTTTTATCAGCTTCGACTATTTCATTTAATTGCGAAACTACTGGAGCCGAGGCATCGTAAAGCCAATAGCGAAATCCCGAATAACTCACCACCAAAATCGCTGCGACGACGCTCGCAACCACCCACATGGGTAAATATTGAGTGAGACTGCTTCTCGACTTTCCTAGCCCTTGCCATTTTAACGATAGCGTTCTGTCGTATTCGCCGCGATGCCTGCGAATGATAGAGAAAAGTTCGTCACGCAACTGCTCTAACGCGTCTCTGCCTCGATTCGCAAACCGATAGCGGCCTTCAAACCCTAAGCTTAACAGGATGTAGATCAGTTCGAGCATATCTAAATTTTCTGAGGGTGTTTGGCGCATGCGGTCTAAAATTTGAAAAAACTTTTCACCACCTGACGTTTCATTGTGAAAAACACTTAACAATGTTTTTTGTGGCCATTGACTTTCCGCTCCCCAAGGCGTGTTCAATATCATCTCGTCGAGAGCAGAACACAACAAATATCGGCCAGCCAAACAAATCTCTGACTTAATGCCAATTTCCTGAACACGCTTCTGAAAAGCATTGATTTCATTAATTAACCGTTGATGAAGCCCTGCAATATCCGGGTGAGTTGCGGTATTGCGAGTTTTTTCAATAACAGCAATTAAGGTTGAAGCCGCATTTACGAGAGGATTCAAACCATTAGAGTGCCTAAAATAACTAGGCTCTACATCTGTCCTTGGCGCAGGTTCATAACTTGATGGTTGCGGTGGTGCCGGACGGGCTTCGCGCTGTCCACCACCTCTGCGACCCGGTGTCGGGCGTAAAATCGTACTGTCAGGATTATTCGCAGCCCGGGGTCGGAAAACCGTTTTATCGTTATCAGAACTCATATCAAATCGAGCCTCTTTTCAATTAATATTTACTGGCACATATTTATAAATGGCACAGGTTCTAAGCGATTTACTGCCTTATCGCCCAGAATTCCAATTCAAGTCCAGGGAAGTCACCGCCGATATGAAGCGCAATACCCCCCGATGTTTTTAACTCATTCCAAAACTCACTATGTTTTTCTAATTCAAAATAATGGTATCCGGAGCGGAACGGAATTTCGCGCGGTGAAACTGGCAATGGCTTTAACGCGATTCCGGGCATAGCCGCATTAACCAGCTGGCGAATTCGCTCTACGGAAGCGATCTTAATATGTGCAGGGAGATGGGTTCTTAAATGGTCATCCGCTAAGTCGGCTCGTGCAGCTAATACAAATACCGCTGAATCTATCAAACTGCGGTCAGTAATTTGCGCGACTCGAATACCATATTTCTTTTCAACCAACTCTAGGCCAATTGCAGTTTGTTCGTATACCATACTCAAGCATTGACGCAAGCTGGCCATAACTGGTGTAAATGTACTTTCCAGGTCATGATGCAAATAAGTGGGCAAACTCGGTGCTCGTTTGTTTTTTGCGAAAAATGTCGACAGCTCACCGAGCATTTGAGCGACTTCTCGATATAAGTCCAGTGGGTGTAAGCAATCGATGTTGAGTAAATGATTAGTCAGCGGCTCTAACCGATTGATTAATTGGAGTAACATATAGTCGGCAATTTCAGCCGTTCCTCCTCGTCTTGTGTCGGCAAGTCTTCCGGCGATCGCTTCGGCGCGATGATGCAACAAACCATTAAGTTCAGAGAGAAAGTTCTTCAGCTTTATCGAGGCATTGCAATCGATACAAGTGGGAATAAATTGATCATCGAGTAAAATATTTTTATCTTCGCGCGTTTCTGCGACACGTAAAACCCCAATACAAGCATATCCGCTGAGATCATCTTCATCCGTTAGGATTCGAATTCGCAATTTTCCAATATTGAGTTTTAAATTGTCACTGCCTTCAACAGTAACATCTCTTACTGGTTGCTCTGCCATGTAGTAGCGAGCAAGCCCTTGTGAAGTAGCCTCAGGTAATACATCAACCGCTCCGGCGCGTCTCACGGGAATCGCTAAGTAAATTGTACGGTTGTGAACAGACTCAGGTAATTCAAGCACCGGCGGTGCATTGTCAATCTCTGGAAAGTCAAAAGGCGTGCCATCAGGGAACACGCCTTTCGATTTAACGATGGAGATTTTACCGAGTTTTAAAAGTTGTTTATCAACCTCTAAACTATGAACTCCCCAACCATAAGCGCCAAATGCCGAACATTTACCGTCAATATAACGTTCAAAATATCGCTCTTGTTGCTGGAAATGCTGGGGGTTTAAAAACATCCCTTCTCCCCAAACGACCTTACTATCTAGTGACATATTGTTTACCTAATCAATTATTCTTATCAGTTGCGTATCGCGAAAGCTTCAGCTTATTCCTTGAGGCTAATAGTGTTGCCGCTAATACTGATTAGAACTTCGTCCTCAAAAATATTATTGACTTTAACCGGCACGACTAAACGATATTTGGAGTCGGCATAGTCGTAAAATTCTGCAAATAAACCGATATATTGTGTTTCGGGGTTGAGAACGAAAGTTTGCTCTCTTTTTTCACCCGGAGTGAGTCTTTTAAGCTCTTGTTTGGCGATCAAGTCAGGTCCCAAAACTTCTTTATCTCTCTCATACAAATCAATAAATTCCGCTTTCTCAAAAACACTATTTGACTTGAGCTCATAGAATCGCACAAACAGTGGCGATGGCGTTTTAGTGTCGTCTGGATTTACGTCGGCTTGTACATCAAAGGTTAACAAAACGTCGGTATCGAGGTTTAACGTTTTACCAACAGTTTGACAACCAGACAGCATTATACTGACGGATAAAATGACTACTAAGCTAACGATTTTATTGTTGAGTGTTATCATGTTCACAAGGTCCCTAAATTGTAGTTAATTTTTCGTCTTTCTCGCCATTGACAACTTCTGGAGTTGCTCTTCATAAGCCATCGAAAACTCATCCCCAAATACATATTGAAATGATTTGTCTAAATCTTCAAACAACTCAGCATAATATTCGCTGTAAGCATCCCAGTATTTAGCTTTTTCATTGAGTGGGATTAGGCTTCGTTTTTGTTGTTTTTCGAACCTAGCTTCTAAAACAGCCGGTTCAAATCGTTCTACAATACTTTTAAAAGCGGATCGAATTCCCGCTAAAATTGCGACTTGGTGGTCAGCAATACTTTCAAAACTCTCTTGCGCTGACTCCAATGGTTTTTTGTATGAATTGCCCTCTCTCAAAAACATATTTTCGAGCGCATCATCTACATTGGCCGAAAACTTGAGCGGGTTATTTTCAACCGGCTGGATGGTGGTCATATTCATTCTGAAGGTGTTTTTAATATTATTTCGTGATGCTAAAGTTTGCATCATTCCTTCTACAACCAAACGAATAAATTTGCCGGATACTTCATTTATTTCAGCGATTTTATCATTGTCTAGATTCTTCTCTGCAAAACCAAAACCATCAACGATGCTGCTGTCGACTCCGGAGGACGAACGTTTTTTCAGCGCTTGTGCGTGTTTTTTTAACTTTGCGTTTTCCGCTTTTAACTTTTTGTAGGCTTGCTCAAGCGCTTTACGACGCGCTTCGGACTCAGAGACGCTAATCGCTTCAGCGTCAGAAGAGACTGTAGCCGGCGTTTCGGCAGCCAGGGGTTCCGCCGTCGGCTTTGCATCGGCCGGTTGTGGCGGCACAGAAACAGGAGCTGCAGGCACAGGTTCTACAGGTGTAGGTTCTGCAGGAATAGGCACTGGAGATTGAGCCACATTAGGCACTGGAGCCACCGGCGCAGGGTCTTCGAGAAGATCATCGTCCCAATCTTCCGGAATTAAGCCATGAGACGGTTCTGGGCTCGGAAAGGATACTGCTTGCCCAGTCGCCGCTGCATTATCAGAATAACTACTCGCAAAAGTTTCCGGCGTCGGTTCACTGGTAAGCGAGTCTCTCGATTTGTCGAGTGCGGCCAGAGGATCAGTTTCCTCCAGCTCAGTGTTAAACGGTAAATCAGTCGAAGGTTGAGACGATCCAAACGACGCCGCAAACGGATCGGCAGCAATGGGCGCAGGCTCTGCCGCTGCCGGCATTGGTGGCGCGCCAAAAGGATCGTCAATATCAATATTGCTCGGCGGTGCGCTTGAAAAACCGAGATTTGGATCAGCCGCGCTAGCGGCGGCAGCGGTGATGTTGACTTGGAATTTATAGTCACTGAGCTCAAAAAGGTCGCCATCTTTTAGTTGGACTTTGTTCCCTTTTCCGAGCGGTTCACCGGAGTTATTCACATAGGTGCCATTGGTACTGGTATCTATGAGGTAGTAATTGCCGTTTTCAAAAACAATTTGGCTGTGGCAACCGGATAAAAAACGTTCAGGGTCGCTCAGTACCCAAGTGTTATCTTGTCCACGACCCAGGGTTCCGCCTTGATCGCTAAAAGTCATACTTGATTGAGCTAGCTCGACTCCTTCTGGATACTCTAAAATAGAGACTACAATCGACATTACCGCATAATCCTTGTGTTTTTAAAATGAAGCATATATTCCTTTCATCGCGTTTAACTCTATGTTTTGCATAGAACTCGCTGTGTTGTTGATTACTTTTTACCCTCTAGTAATTATTGTCTGCTCACTTTAACGCTTGGGTTTAAATAGCGTTAACTGTGGGAATATAACCCATTGAGTTTTTCGATCCAAACGACATCATTGTTTTTGGAAGAGAAAACAGGCCTTTCAGCGTCAGAATGTGAACTATTTATAAACCAGAAGTTTAAATGACTAAATCGATAAGCTGCTAGAAAATACTTTTAAAATTATTAATTAAATCGCAATTAAAGATTTACTGTACAATTAACACCCAAACGATAAAGATAAATAACTACCTAAGGTTTTGATTATTAAGGTTACAGTCTAGAGTTTACCAATTTGTGAAGCCCTCATAGAAAAATACCAAATCCCGTTAAACTCTGCATCTTCTTTTTATTTTATAAACTGAGTCTAAATAAACCAATAATTTAACCAAATGATGAGTTTGGGTTATGCTGCCAACCCAAAAACATTATCTCAATTAGCAATACTTTCATTAGTTTACTGAAAACTCATTGTCATTATTCACAAACCAAACAGCTCGTTTTGTAATAAGTGGTTCAGAGCGAGATAAAACAATTGAGCGCTAAAACTCAACATTATGTATTAGCACATGTCTTAGTACTAAACCATAGACACCTAATCAGATTGATAAACCGGTTTTATACCTGACTATTAAGTTTCAAAGCTTCCCAAAATAAGTTCTAGCACCAATCTATTACCTATTATCTGTTGTCTGCAACCTGTTCACTTCACGATTGAACAGCCGAAGAATCGCTTTGAAATCAAATTATTGACTAAAAAACGGACTCTTTAAACGAGAAAATGAGACTCAGTCAAGCAAAACCAACTATGCTGTAAATAATCTTATGTATATATTGGGTAAGAATGCATAAATAGGTTTAAAATGAGATATTCGAATTATTCTTGTAATGCCTAATTGACTTACCGGCTAATTTCGGCAAAATGAGCCTATCGCTACGTTAATGTGTTTTACTTTAAACAACTTAAACACTTATAAAATGCAGGGTCATTATAAAAAAGACTGTTATAAAAATTGTTAGCGATATGCGCACTTAATTCCTATTTCTGAGGTTTACAATAATAATCACGCACTTGAAAGTATAAAGCAGTGATAAAATAAGGGACTAAATACCAATGGCTTCACCGGCAGTATTCGATATAGACGCATTACTTGCTCCCATTTCAGAAGAGCAACCGACAGGCACAGATATTCGCGAAAACGCATCCGCAGACTCGCCTTATTATAAAATTAAAGATGCTCGAAATTCGGCACGCGCACATGAACGAAGCAGCATGTTCGAATTCAGTAAAGAAGCCAATGATTGCTGGAGAACCGTATTAGAAGTCGCGCCGAAAATATTAAAAAAAGATGCAAAAGATTTAGAAATTACCAGTTGGTATATCGAAGCTTTGATTCGGCTGAAAGGTTTCGGTGGACTACGTGATGGATTTAACTTACTGCAACAATTAATCGAGCAGTATTGGGAAAATATTTACCCATTACCAGATGAAGACGGTATCGAGACAACAGTCGCACCGCTTTCTGGTTTGAATGGTCAAGGCTCAGAAGGCGTGCTTATCGCGCCAATTCGAAGGGTACCAATTACCGATGCAGATGACCCCGGTCCCTTTGGATTTTGGCAGTATCATCAAGCACTAGATGTCCAAAAAATTGTTGATGAAAATGAAAGGGAGTCAAAGGTTCAGTCCAATGGCTTTGGAATAGAAGATATAGAAAAGGCTGTCGCTCAATCAAGTCAAGAGTTTTTTATCAACCAGCGCGACGACCTTGAAGAAGCGATCAACACTTACCGTGAAGTAGGTAAAAAACTTGATGAGCTGTGTGGAGCGCAAGAAGCGCCATCAGTAAACAACATAATTAATACCCTGCAACAATGTTTAGGGGCAGTTAAACATCTTGGACAAGATAAGTTCCCAGTCGAGTTAGAGGAAACAACTGCTGAAGAAGGCGGCGAATCAGAGGGAGATTCCTCAGCCAGCACTCCAGTGCAACAACCACAAGGTGTCGCGGGACCAATTCAATCAAGAGAGCATGCTTTCAAGCAGCTTAAAGTTATTTCAGAATATTTTTTAAAGACAGAACCGCACTCCCCAATATCATACACCTTAGATAAAGTCATTAAATGGGGTGACATGTCTTTAACCGAACTTATTAGCGAACTTATTCCAGATGGTAGCTCGCGCCAACATTACTCACATTTAACTGGCGTAAAGAGTCAAGACGATTAATTTTTAACTATGCAAAAACAGAGGAAAAACAATGGCTGAAAGTATTCATGATAAATTAAAACGAGTGCGCAAACCGCGAGTCCATATCACCTATGATGTTGAGACAAATGGTGCCGTTTCAGAGAAGGAAATTCCATTTGTTATGGGTGTCATGGGAGATTACTCTGGTGACAATACCGAAAACAAAAAGCCGCTTAAGGATAGAAAATTTTCTCAAATCGATCGTGACAATTTTAACGAAGTAATGGATAAAATTGAACCTGGCGTCAATATGAAAGTCGAGAACACGCTGGAAGGCGATGGCAGTGAACTTTCCGTTGATCTTAAGTTCAATAATATGGAAGACTTCGAACCACAAAAAGTTGTTGAGAACGTCGAACCACTGAAAAAGTTAATGGAAACACGTAATAAATTGCGTGATCTCTTAACTAAAGCAGATCGTTCAGATGAACTCGAAAGCGTTCTTGAAGAAGTATTAAGTAATACTGATGCATTAGCTTCATTAAGTGAAGAGTTAGGCGTTGGTAAAGACTCAGAAGATAAGGGTGATGAATAATGGCAAATTCCGAAGAACAAGTTGAAGGCCAAGAAGCGGCCGAAGCACAAGAAGCGAGTTTTCTTGAGCAAGCGATCGGTGCAACCAAGCAAACTGAGCGTGATGAAACACAAGAGTTGTTAAAAAATCTTACGCAGCAAGCAATGGAAGGCACAGTTAAATGGGATAAAAACCTCACTGTGACTATCAATGCTGCAATCAAAGCGATTGATCAAACATTATCAAAACAAGTCGCTGCGATTATGCAAGATGAAAAATTCCAAAAGCTTGAGGGCTCTTGGCGAGGACTTCATCACTTGGTGCATAATTCTGAAACCGGTACTGGTCTTAAGATTCGCATGATGAATATCACCAAAAAAGAGCTTTCCAAAGACCTTGCTAAAGCTGTTGAGTTCGACCAAAGCCAAACTTTCAAAAAAATCTACGAAAGCGAATTTGGCATTGCTGGTGGTGAGCCTTACGCGGCTCTAATTGGTGATTACGAGTTTTCTGCTCACCCGGATGACATTGATATGTTATCCAATATGTCTAATATCGCGGCAGCGGGCTTTTGTCCCTTTATATCCGCAGCAGCACCACAAATGTTCGGTTTTGATGGTTTTACGGAGCTTTCTAAACCACGCGACCTAGAAAAAATATTCGATTCTGCCGAATACATTAAATGGCGCAGCTTCAGAGAGAGTGAAGACTCTCGGTTCGTCTCTCTAACTATGCCGCGCGTTTTAGCGCGTTTACCTTATGGTTCGTCTACCAAGCCGGTTGAAGCTTTTAATTATGAAGAAGCTAACTTAACTGATAAGGGCGAGCACCTAGAAGGTACTCATGACTCTTATTGCTGGATGAATGCGGCATATACTATGGGTACCACTCTTACCAAAGCATTTGCAGAGTACGGCTGGTGCACTAGTATTCGCGGCGCAGAAGGTGGTGGTAAGGTTGAAGGTTTACCTAGCCATGTTTTTGTCAGTGATGATGGTGATATGGATCAAAAGTGTCCGACAGAAGTCGGAATTACTGATCGCCGTGAAGCTGAATTAAGTAAATTAGGCTTCTTACCATTATGTCATTATAAAAATACCGATTACGCGGTATTTTTCGGTGGACAAACTACACAGAAACCCCAATCATTTGATGACCCAGACGCGTCAGCAAACGCGGAAATTTCGGCTCGCCTACCCTACATTATGGCCACCTCGCGAATAGCCCACTTCTTAAAAGTGATGGCGAGAGATAAAATTGGCTCTTTTATGGAAGTAGACGATGCTGAGCGTTGGCTAAACGATTGGGTTCAGAAGTATGTCAACGGAACACCCGGCGCCAGCCCCGAGATGAAAGCGCGTTATCCGCTTGCTGATGCTCGAGTGGAAGTTAAAGAAGTCCCAGGCCAACCCGGTGTTTATAATGCAGTCGCTTATTTACGCCCTTGGTTACAAATGGAAGAGTTGACAGCTTCCTTAAGACTTGTAGCTAACATTCCGTCAGCAGGATAAGCATTAGAGGGAGGGCTTTGCCCTCCCTTTTCAATCAAATTATGGATTAATTTGTGCAATCAATGTCTTCTTCTTCACAATCAACGGGAAAACCGTCGCAGTCAAAAATTGATATTGATAGTCTATATCTTCGATCGCCTTATATTACTAACCTTGAAAGCTTCCTAACCGAGACTAACGATAAGAATTCACTAATTTACTGGCTAAGCGAGTATGTCAATAAAGAAAGAATAAAGCACTCTCGTGATATCATTTTTGCAATTCAAGAATCGATTTCTACGATTGATGAATTAATCAATGAGCAACTCAATCTCATTATTCATCATCGACGATTTCAACAATTGGAAGCTTCATGGCGCGGCTTAAAGTATTTGGTCAAGCAGTCTGCAGACTCTAAAAATGTCAAAATTAAACTCCTTGATATTAAGTGGAGTGAAGTGGTCAAGGATATGTCACGCGCCATAGAATTTGACCAAAGCCAACTGTTTGACAAAATTTACAGCGAAGAATACGGAACCCCGGGTGGCGAGCCATACGGCGTTATTCTCGGTGATTATGAAATTAGCCATCGCCCTTCTGCTCGTCACCCACACGATGATATTACAACATTGCAATCAATTTCTGAGGTGGCTGCCGCTGCGTTTTCACCTTTTATTGCATCAGCTTCTTGCGAATTATTCGGTCTCGATGATTTTGCCGCACTAAGACCACCACTAAATCTTGAGACCATTTTTGGCCAAAAAGAATACATCCAATGGCGATCATTTCGCGACAAAGTCGACTCAAGGTTTATCGGGTTAACAATGCCGAGGATGATGATGCGCCTGCCTTATCGAACCAAGCCAGGTAGCTACAAAGGATTGTATTTCTATGAAAAATCAGCAACACCGAACAATGAGAATTATTTATGGGGAAACGCCTGTTATGCCTTTGGCGGCATTCTAATTCGGGAGTTTAACAATGTTGGTTAGTTTGGTCATATTCGTGGAGTTCCGAGAAATCATGTAGGTGGAGGCCTAGTTTCCGAGTTAACCGCCGATTATTTTAAAACAGATGCCGAAGGGCTTATTCACAAGCCCTTTGCTGAAATCGTGATAACAGATTCTTATGAAAGAGAATTAAGCGATTTAGGTTTCATGCCACTCTGCCAGTGTTATGATACACCCTATGCATCTTTTTTTAGTAATCAATCGGTACAAAAACCAAAATCACTTGCGACAATGGAAGCGAATGTTAACGCAAAGTTGTCAGCTATGTTGCAACATATGTTATGTGCGTCTCGATTTGCACACTATATTAAATTGATTATACGGGACAAGGTCGGCTCGTTTTTAAGCGCGGATGACTGTGAGTTTTTTTTAACTAATTGGATTAACAAATATACAACCGGAAATCAGGGAATGGACTGGGAAGAGCAAGCAAGGTACCCGCTCAATGAAGCTGCCGTGAGAGTGAAAGAACACCCTGAGAAACCAGGACAATATTTTTGCTCAATTTATTTACGACCGCATTATCAACTCGATCAAATGATTTCTGAACTTGAATTAGTCACGGAACTCACCCAGAAAACATAGCATATAAAAACTATCAATGGCATATATTAATAAAAATAAAAAACTGCGACCTTCTATTCTCGACCGTTTGATCGACGATGACCCATATAATCAATCGGAAATCGATACTGGAAGAGAACAAAAATTAGCGCAACTAAGAAATAGTGTCAGACGCGATTTGGAAAAATTACTCAATACTCGTTACCGAGTTGTAGAGCCACCAGAAGAGCTGGAACAACTGGAACTGTCACTGTTGAACTACGGACTACCAGATTTGGCAACAGTAAACACCTTAGACTTGCAAAAGAAAAATGAATTCACAAAAAGCCTAGAGAAGCTATTAAAAGACTTCGAACCTCGATTTAAGTCTGTCAATGTTAAATTTGTTGAGAACCAGAATAACGCAGATCGAACACTTAGGTTTAGTATTGAAGCAACTGTTTATGCGGATCCGCATCCCGAGAAAATTGTTTTTGATTCTTTACTAGAACCCGTTACCAGAATAGTCAATGTTGAAGAAGTAAGATAATGGCAGACGAATTACTCCCCTATTACGAAAAAGAACTTGCTTTTATTCGCCAGTTGGGCGCGGAGTTTTCTAAAGAGCATCCTAAAATTGCGAGTCGACTGGGCGTTAGCACCGATACCATCGAAGACCCGCATGTATCGAGACTGATAGAGAGCTTTGCCTATTTAAACGCTCGGGTACAACATAAACTGGATGATGATTTTCCAGAGCTTAGTGACGGAATGTTAAGCGTTTTGTTTCCGCATTATCAGCGCCCTATTCCATCGATGTCTATCGTACAATTTACACCCGATCCAGAGCAGCTGGACGCTTCTTATACGGTCTCCAAAGACACGCTTATTGAAACGGAATCTTTTCAAGGGGAAACCTGTCGCTTCTCAACTTGCTATGATTCTGAGCTGTTACCGATTGAAGTATCCGCCGCAAGCTTAATGGGACGACCTTTTACTACACCAGGCTCAACTGATATTCGTGGTGCAGGCGGAGTACTCAAATTAACCCTTAAAACTTTCTCAGATGCGATTACCTTTTCGGAATTAAAACCGAATAAATTTCGCTTTTATCTAAAAGGTCAATCACAACATGTTAACCCACTTTATGAGTTACTGTTAAATGATTGCTTAGAAGTAGTGATGACTTTAAGTGAAGAAGATACTCATGGCGTATTTTTAGGTAAAGATGTCATAAAGCCAGTCGGGTTTGAGCCAGAAGACAACTTACTTCCCTACCCTGAGTCTTCTTTTAAAGGATACCGATTACTTACGGAGTTTTTCGTCTTTCCTGAGAAATTCATGTTTATTGATATCGAAGGCCTCGCCGATTTTATTAGCGAGAATGCAGAATCACAGCTTGAACTGTATATTTATTTAAAGTCTTCAGATGTGGAACTGGAACATAGTATTACCGAGCAAACCTTTGCTATGGGTTGCACACCCGTAGTTAATTTGTTTCAGCATCTAGCAGAACCGATCAAACTCGATCATCGTGAAATAGAATACCAAGTAACAGCCGATAATCGGCGTCCTATGGGCTATGAAGTTTATTCGATTGATAAAGTTACAGGCTCTACTTCTACGGGTGACCCTAAAGAATTTTATCCGTTTTATGGCCTCAACCATGAAGTCCAAGACTCCGATTCGGAGGCTTTTTGGTTTGCCAATCGGCGCAGTGCTAAATTCAGTAGCGACGAAAGAGACGAAGGCACCAATGTATTTTTAAACTTGGTCGACTTGCACTTTAACCCTAATTTGCCAGAAGACTACACCTTAACCGTGGAAACCACTTGTAGTAATCGAGATTTACCCAGTCGACTGCCCTACAACCTTGATCAACCCAAATTACAAGGTGTGGATAGTGCTCCTCCTTGTTCAAAAATAAGATGTATCACTCAACCAAGCTCAACAGTAAGAGCTCCATTAAGAAATCAAGCACGTTGGCGGCTCATCTCTCATTTAAATTTAAATCATCTGTCACTAACCGGTCGCGATGACCCGACTAATGCGTTAAAAGAAATCTTGAGGTTATATGACTTTAAAGAGTCATCGGTTACCCAAGGATTAATCTCGGCGATCCTAAAAGTAACAGCCCAGCCCATCAGCGCCCCGTTAAATATCGACGGACGTGCAACCATGTGCCGAGGTGTTGAGGTCGAAATAGAACTTGATGGAACCCACTTAACTGGTAGTAGTAGCTATCTTTTTGCAATGGTGTTAGAGCACTTTTTTGCACTTTACTGCTCTATTAATTCGTTTACTCGCCTTTTAGTTAAATTAAAAGGTAAAGAAGGTTATTTAAAAAAATGTCCACCACGCGCCGGCGAAAAAATACTGCTGTAAGCCAAGATCTTGCCTCATCACCCCACAAATACAGCTTTAGCCAAGCTGTACGCTTACTCGAGCGCGTAACAAAATTTAATCAAACCGAGGGTAAAACGCCTACAGAGAGATCAACTAAAGGTTTTCCGGTAGCACGTTTTTTTCAACCTTGTACCGAGGCGGTGCGTTTTCGTACTAGCCAAACCCTGAGATTTTCTTCGGCCGAAATCAACAAAATTACCAAGCAACTGAATAAAAATGATGAGCACGGAATCGACCAGTGGCAAGTTGTCATTAACTTTATGGGATTAACCGGTACTCAAGGCGTTCTGCCCTATCACTACACTGAATTGATACTGCAGCGCTTAAAAATGAAAGATGAATCTTTAAAGAATTTTTTAGATTTATTTAATCATCGTATCATTTCATTGTTTTACCAAGCATCAAGCAAATACCACTTGCCGATTGAGTATGAGCGAAAAAAGCTTAATCCACCACAGTTTGCTAAGCGAGATACCTCGACCCAAGTTTTGCTGTCATTAATCGGCCTAGGAACCGAGACTTTAAACAACCGACTCTATACACGAGATGAGTCTCTACTTTTTTATAGCGGTTTACTGACCCACCAAATCAGAACTGCAAGCGGATTACAACAAATAATAAAGCGTCATTTTAATATCCCGGTGAAAATAGAAGAGTTTGTTGGTCAATGGCAGGACTTAATTGATGACGTGAGGAGCAGGTTGCCGAGCAGTTCTAACCCAAAAGGTCAAAATAATGCATTGGGTAAGTCAACCATGCTAGGCAAGAAAGGCTGGCATGCCCAAGGCAAGTTTCGCATCATTTTGGGGCCGCTCAACAAACAACAAGCGCAAACTTTCCGGCCAGGCACCAAAGCTTTGCTCGCGTTAGATGAAATCGTTAAACTGTATGTTCGGATGGAATACGATTATGACTTTATTATTCGAATCACTCGCCGGGAAACTTTAGATAAAGCGCAGCTAGATCCAAAACAACCACCGGTTATTGGCTGGAATACTTGGTTAGTGAGTAAGTCCAAGCAAGAGTATGCGGAAAAAGAAACACTCGATATTGCGGTTTCATCGAGACAATTTATTTAAATAATTAGCAAAGAATATCTCAAAAAATTAGTTA
Source organism: Aliikangiella marina (assembly GCF_007004765.1). Lineage (GTDB taxonomy): Bacteria > Pseudomonadota > Gammaproteobacteria > Enterobacterales > Kangiellaceae > Aliikangiella > Aliikangiella marina. Next base: position 36,954 of record NZ_VIKR01000001.1, on the reverse strand, counting down.
ACGACATTATCTTTTAATACAAATGAGAGTAAAATTTTTAGGCTCATTAGAAATATAAATACAAGGGAATACTATGGTTTCAATAGACTTAAAATCGCTAGTCAACAAGCTTAATGAACCTTGCCGACAGGCGCTCGAAGGAGCCGCAGGCTTATGTATGGCGAGAACCCACTACAATGTCGAGGTTGAACATTGGCTTTTAAAGTTACTGGAAATTCCCAACAGTGATATCAATGCGGTTTTAAGTAAATTTGAGGTAGACCCCGGTAAACTAAAGCAAGAGCTCAACAAAGAGCTCGACAAGATTAAGTCGGGTAATTCTCGCGCCCCAGCACTCTCACCGACAATTGTCGACCTAGCGAAGAACGCCTGGGTTTTAGCCTCTGTCGAATATGGGCACGGTGTGGCGACATCAGTCCATATACTGGCCGCCTTGTTACTCGATGACGGTCTCCGTCGCTCGACTGATGTTACTTCAAAAGAACTGAGTAAAATCCCACCAGAATCTATTCGCGAGCTTGTAAGATCAATAGTCGGATCCACCGAAGAGTCCGCTGCTGCATTAGCAACAGCCGATAGTAGTGCACCAAATCAAGCTGGCGCACCGAGCGTTGCTAGCCAAACCCCTTCGCTAGACAAATTTACCACCAACCTCACCCAACAAGCTAAAAACGGCGAAATCGACCCAATTTTAGGTCGAGATGAGGAAATCAGACAAATAATCGATATCTTGATTCGACGCAGACAAAACAACCCAATTTTAACCGGGGAAGCGGGTGTCGGTAAGACAGCTGTTGTCGAAGGCTTTGCCCTGCGGATTGCCTCCGGTGACGTCCCGACGCCTTTAAAAGGTGTCACTGTTCGCTCACTAGATTTGGGCCTTCTTCAAGCGGGCGCAAGTGTCAAAGGCGAGTTTGAAAACCGTTTAAAATCAGTTATTGCAGAAGTTAAAAGCTCACCAGAACCTATCATCATGTTCATCGACGAAGCCCATACCTTGATAGGCGCAGGTGGAAAAGAAGGTCAAGGTGATGCAGCTAATCTACTGAAACCGGCGCTAGCTCGAGGCGAATTGCGTACCATAGCCGCAACTACCTGGGCTGAATACAAGAAATATTTTGAGCGTGACCCTGCACTAACACGACGTTTCCAAGTGGTTAAGATAGAAGAACCTTCGGAAGATAAAGCGATCAACATGATGCGCTCGATTTCGGAAATGCTCCAAGCTCATCATGGGGTGCGCATCATGGACGAAGCTATCGTCGATTCGGTTAAACTTTCTGCCCGTTATATTACTGCACGACAACTACCCGATAAATCAGTTAGCTTGCTTGATACCGCTTGTGCGCGTGTCGCGCTGAGTCAAAGCGCAACACCTGCTGCTATCGATGACACCAGAAGACGTATCACTCAATGCGGCACCACTATCACATCTCTGGAAAGAGAAAATGCGACCTTAGGCAATAATGACGAACGCATTGATGCGCTTAAAGAAGAGCAAAAAGAGTTAGAAGCATTTTTAAAAGTTCAGGAAGCCCAGTGGGAAGAAGAAAATAATATCGTTAACAATATTCATGAATTGCAAAAACAAATTGAAGAAGATTTTCACGCGCAGAAGCTTTCTGAAGAAGAGTTAGCTAAAGAAGATGCCCCCAATTTACTCGAAGAAGCCGATCGAGAAAAAATTAAGTCAGACTTACATGATTTGATGTCTAAGTTGGAAGAAACGCAAGGCGAAGATCCAATGATTCAAGTGAACGTTGGCAGCCAAGCCATCGCTGAAGTCGTCGCAAATTGGACCGGTATTCCTGTCGGTAAAATGGTTTCAGACGAAATAAACTCTATTCTGAATTTAAGTGAAAAATTACAAGAGCGCGTTATCGGTCAAGACCACGCACTGAATGCGATTGCAGAGAGCATTCGTACTTCAAGAGCTGGCTTAACAGATCCAAGAAAGCCGATTGGTGTCTTTTTTATGGTGGGATCAAGTGGTGTCGGTAAGACCGAGACTGCGCTGGCTTTGGCTGACATGTTGTACGGTGGAGAGCAAAACATCACTACCATTAATATGTCAGAATTCAAAGAAGAACATAAAGTCTCAATGCTCCTTGGTTCTCCTCCAGGCTACGTCGGTTATGGTGAAGGTGGCGTGCTAACCGAAGCAGTACGCAGAAAACCTTATAGCGTTGTGCTTTTAGATGAGATGGAAAAAGCACATCCAGGCGTACAAGATATTTTCTACAATCTGTTTGATAAAGGTACCATTAAAGATGGTGAAGGTCGCGACATTGATTTCAGAAATACGGTGATCATTATGACCTCTAATGCAGGTGAAGAGCATATTCGTGCGATTTGTGCTGCAGGTGAAGAGTTGCCAGAACCAGAAATTCTGTTGGACAACTTTAGACCGCAATTGCTTAAGTATTTCAAGCCAGCTTTCCTCGGGCGTTCAACGGTGATTCCGTACTATCCGCTTTCCGATGAAAATCTATTGAAAATTTGCAAAATTAATATGTCTAAAATCAAAAAACGTGTTCGCAATCATTATGATGCGGACTTCACCTATGATGATGATGTATTACTTCACATTGTTGCCAGAAGTCAGGAAGTTGATACAGGGGCAAGAAATATCGAAAATATACTGACCAGAACTGTGTTACCTGCTTTGGCTAGCGAGTGTTTGTCAAAAATGGCCAACGGCGATTCGATTAGCCATATCCATATAACTGCAACTGAAGAAGGTGCGTTTAACTACGAAATTAGTTAAGCTAAAAAAAGCCCTCGCTTCTCTAAGCGAGGGCCAAATCGGTTACTTTCAAAAGCATGAATCCTATAACCTGTATGACTTTTTCTGTTTGTCGTCCCAACAATATTTTTACGCTAAGACTGTTATTCATTTTTCAGCTAGTATGCCTCTCGTTTTACTCGCTTAATTTAAATGCGTCAGATGAAACGGCCGAAAAAATCAGTCAGTTAGATGCTGAGTTTAAAAGCTTAATCACCGAGTTTTACAATCACCAAGCTAGGGCGATGATCTCAGAAAAAAACTTAGCGCAAAATTTCGAGACTTTTTCATCAACCTTTTCCGCGATGGTTGCTCGCCAAGATAATGTCGAAGCGGTTTCCTTTATCCACGCCAACTTGAATATGCTCGAATTAAACATTAATGATGATGTCATTCTACAAGTCATTAAAACACTACTCGATAATCATGATTACCAAACGGCAATTAGACTTAAAGGGATTATTGATTCAGTTGGAGAGCAGTACTATGTTTCAAATCTCGGCTTAATTTTTGCTGACTATTACGATCATAGAAACCAATGGCAACAGGTACTATCCTCACTTGATATTGATTTCGAAGAATTGACCCCTGAAAACGCTCACCGTGCCGCTCTGCTTGTTGGTATCGCACTGCAAAAACAAAAACAGCACCGAAAAGCGATTAAATCTTACGAAAACATTCCTGAAAGCTCGACACACTTCCCGCTAGCCCAGCTCAATACTGCACTGGCTTACATTAGACAAGATTGGTGGACTGATGCCCATATTCTGATTAAACGTTTGTTAAAGCAGCCTGCAATTACTAATAACGAGGAATTAGTTAACCGATTATCATTAATATTGGGGTTTTCACTGCTGAATAAAGAGTATTATCGTGAATCCAGAGAGTCGTTTAGAAATATCAGCCTGGATAGTCAATATGCGAGTATGGCTTTGCTGGGAATTAGCTTAGCGGCTATCGGTCAAGAAGATAGTCTCGGAGCGCTCAATGCGGCTTCCATTTTAAATAAAAAAGAGACTCAAGAGCTTGTCGTTGAAGAATCATACCTACTGTTGCCACATATTTATAAAAACTTAGAGCAATATGAGACAGCGAACTCCAGCTATACGCTGGCAATAAATCATTATCAAAATAAACTTAGTGTATTGCGACAGCTAATGGATAACAGTCAAGCAATATTGAATGACCATCTTGTTGAGCCAGTCTCCGGCAAGTTAACTATCGGTGGAATCGATTACAATCTGAGTGAACACTATCCAAGTTACTTTTTTTCAAATTTTGCTGAAACTAAAAAGTTACGCAAACTCAGTCAGGTTAGCACTGTTTCTAAAAAGCTAGATATACTCGAAAAAAAGCAGTCCGAACTATTAGTCGAGATTTTCAACAAAACTATTCAGCATAGAATAGACGCTGTCCAAAGTTATTTAAGTCAAGCACATTTCGGTGTTGCTCAACTATACGATAAAGAGCCTGAGTAACCTTTAATGAAATTTACCCGAATACTATTTTTCAGCGTGCTTTTATCGGCTTGTACTTCACAAGAAATCAGACCGACACTTCGCTCTGTAGATAAAGTCGCAAATCCCAGTCTTCTTAAAAACCAGGCCACCGCGCCCAAGTCTGCGGACGAAATTCGAAAAGCTTACCAAAGATATCTATCAACTACCCCGAAGTCCGACAAATCGCGTAAATTGGCGCTAGAGCGTTTAGCCGAGCTCGAGTTTGATGTAAGTAATCGAATTTCACTTTCGCAATCTGAAGAGCAGCCTTCTGATGCTGAACAACTGGAAGACGAGCGATATACTCAGCAAATAAAAAAGTCGGTGGAATTATATACTCTATCATTACGCGACTACCCAAAAGCAAAAGGCAACGATAAAATCCTTTATCAACTCGCGAAAGCCTATGATCAACTAGGCCAAAGTGAAAAATCATTTTCCAAATTATTACAATTATCTACGGAGTATCCGAATTCACGTTATTACATTGAAACTCAGTTTAGAATAGCTGAGCACTACTTTAGTCTTACGGATTACGATGCAGCGGAAGGCGCATATACCGAAGTCATCATTGCGCCTAAAAATGAAATTTTTTACGAAAAAGCCCTTTTTAAGCGTGGCTGGTCGCGGTTTAAGCAAGCCTATTATGAAGACGCGATCGACGATTATTCTCAGGCTTTAACCTATCATAATTTTGGGGAAATCGAGACTCTAAATAAATCAGAGCGAGAGCGTTTTGATGAATACTTTAGAGCAATAGCACTAACCGTTGCCAACCTAGGTGGTGCAAGTTACCTCCATGAGTTTTTTCAAGATAAACCTGATAATCAATATTTGTATCACACCTATTCGGTTTTAAGTGATATTTATCTGAAGCAAGAAAGGTATTCAGATTCCGTGAACGTTTTAAACGAGTTTATTAAACAATATCCTCAATCGATACATCTGCCCTCTGCACAATTAAAAATCGTCAACAACTGGCAAGCAGGAGGATTCTCGAAGAATTTATTTAGTGCGATAGAAGCGCTATATCAGAAGTATCATGTCAACAATACCTATTGGAAAAATTTTGATGATGTGAATAAGAAGAAGCGAATTCACCAATCGATAAAAGAATATGTGTTACTCATGTCTGAGTATTATCATTCTCGCTACCAAAAGAATGAATTAACAGAAAACTATACTAAAGCTGCAACTTGGTATCAACGCTACTTAAACGACTATGAGTCCTATGCTCGTCAAGATAAAGTTTATTTTAACTTCGCAGAACTGTTACGTCAGAACAGTAACCTAACTAAGGCACTAAATTATTATGAGTTAGCTGCCTATGACGATGAACTGATACTCGATAAACAATCCTCATATCTGACGATTACCTTAACCGATAAACTTTACAAAACAACTAAGTCAGCTGAAAAGGGCGTGATTTTAAATAAACATCTGAGATACGTTGAGCGTTTCGCAGAGCTATACCCAGAAGATAATCGCATTAGTAATATTATCGCCAATGCGACGCAACTCGCCTATACCAATTCGCAATTTGAAAGTACCATTAAATTAGCCAGTTTACTAAAGAACGAAATCAGTAACAGCCAAGATGCTTATAAAATCCATACTCTAAAAGCACAGGCTTATTTCAGACTCGACCAATATGCAGAGGCCGAGTCAGCATATAAATCGTTACTCACTTACCCTCAAATTACGTCGAAAACTAAAAAAGAGTTTACCAACAGACTTGCGCTATCTATTTATCGACAAGGGACTAAAATACAAGATACCGATAAAGGTGAAGCGATCCATCATTTCATGCGAATTTCCGATATCGCAAACACATCAGAAATAGCCGCAACGGGTATGTATGATGGCATATCGCTAATGGTAAATACTCAACAATGGGAACAAACTGTTAGCTCAATTCAACGATTCCAAAAGCTTTATCCCAAAAGTAAATACAATCAAGATTTAACCAAAAAACTATCAATTGCGTATTTAAATTCCGATCAAAAAATCAAAGCCGCAGAGCAGTTTGAAAAGATTTCTAGCTTCGAAAAGAGTCGAGACATACAAATGACTGCTTTATGGCAAGCCGCAGAGCTTTACGAATCTAAGGGTGATATTGCATCTGCTATCCGTTCTTATTCAAAATATGCAGACACTTATCGACAGCCCTACGCGCAAAATATGGAAGCGATGTCAAAGTTAGTCGAGCTTTTTGCATTATCAAAAAATTCAAAAAATGTATCCAAGTGGCAAAGTCGAATTCTAAAAGCAGATAAAAGCTCATCCAAAGAAGATAGAACCGACAGGACGAACTATATTGCATCCATGACAGCACTGCAGATGGCAAGAGACAAAAATAATGAGTTCCGCAGTCACAAACTTGTCGCCCCCTTTAAAGTGAATTTGCGACGTAAGAAAAATGCCATGCAGTCTGCAGTAAAGCTCTTTGGGCGAGCGTCTTCTTATGGTATTCCTGATGCGACAACCGAATCTACCTATGCAATCGCAAGAATCTATCAAGACTTTAGTCAAGCCTTGCTAAACTCCGAAAGACCTAAGAGTTTACAAGGTGAAGAACTGGAACAATACAATATTTTGTTAGAAGACCAGGCGTTTCCGTTTGAAGATAAAGCGATTGAATTTTATGAAGTCAACTTATCTCGTATTAAGAATAATATTTTTGATGACTGGGTAAGTAAAAGTCTGTCAGAGCTAAAAACATTGTTTCCTGTAAAATATGGGAGAAAGAGTAAAATTGACGGATATATTGAAACATTAGAATAAGTTTTTAAGTGTATCGAAATGAATGAGATAAAAAGTACAAAGTTGATGGTTCTAAGAGCAGCACTAGTAAGGTTATCTTTGATAACTATGTTAATTTTGAGCGGCTGTAGTGCAAATAAGACTTTGACTGAATCGCAAGCAAGTCAAGGCACCCCTGAGAAGTTAGGCCCAACAGCACAACAAAAAGAAGCTTATAATGAAGCATTGACTGCGCTTGATAAGAAAGACTATGCCAAGGCTGAGTTCATATTGAAAGACCTAAACCAAAGTAACCCCGAACTCTCTGGCCCATGGGCTAACCTTGGGCTTATCAAACTGATTCAGAAAAAGCCTGACGAAGCCGAGAAGCTATTAACAAGATCTTTGGAGCTCAATCCAAAACTAACCAAAGCACTTAATTTATTGGGACTTATCGCGATTCATGACAGACAATTGGCTGAGGCTGAAAGTTACTTTAAGCAAGCTATTGATATCGATGATACTTATTCGAATGCGCATTATAACTTAGCATTGTTGTACGATATTTACTTACAAGATATAAATAAAGCGGCTTTACATTATCGAAAATATTCTGAACTCACTCAAAACACCGACGAAGAAACGCTCAATTGGCTCGAACAATTGGAAGCGACTTTGCGATAACAGAAACAGTAAAAGTATTATGTTTAATTTAACGAATCTAAGATATATCAGCTTATTGCTAATGGTTACATTATCAATTTGTGGCTCGAGTTTTGTCCTCGCAGAATCATCTGACAATACCGATATACAAGAAAATCAAAGTAAAAATCGAGATAATAAAGACAATATCAAGCTTAAAACACTTACAATACAAGGTAATAAAGAGTTACCTAAAGTACTATTTATCGTCCCATGGCAAGACCCTAAAAAGAAAAAAGGCAGCAAAAGCCAACAACGTTTGGTTTTGCATAGTCTATATGGTGATTTATTTGACCCGATGAAACCATCGGAATTTAATCTCGATTTGAAAACGGACAATCAAACACAGGAGTGATAATGACTTACCTTATCAATGTCAATCGGTCGCAAGATAGCGGTGTACTAACTTTTACTGGTGCAAACAAGACTATCACCACTAAGTGCTATTGGAATAAAGATAAGAAAATACCAGCAAAAACTTATAAAGACTGCTCGGCAACTAGAATGTCGAGAAAGAAAAACTCTAAGGGCGATCCTCGTGAAGCCGTATTTATTCCTGGCGTTCCCGGATTCTCTGGGATTTTTATTCATATGGGTAAGGTGCCTTATCAGAAATGGTCCGATGGCTGTATCGTTATCGATGAAGCAAAGATGATTGAAATATATAATTTAATCACACCGAAAGATGGACGGAATGTTACCGTAACAGTCACAGGATAATCCTATGAAGGGCGTATTCTTACTTTTCGCTTTATTACTCACAACAGCGTGCAAAAATAACCCAGTCTCCGAGACGAATCAAAGTCAACTTAATGATTACGAGATACTGCTTAGTGCATTAGTCGATGACAATAAAAAACGCTTTACCTATACCGATGCAGAAGGTAATCAAAAATTTGACGAGCTTAAAGAGTTCAAAGCACTAGAGTCTATCTATATTAAAAATATTGAAATGAAAGACGCCAATGGTCAACTTAGTGAGAAAAATTTAAAGGCTATTATGTTCTTCGCGTTTTACGCAAAAGAAAGAAACTCTGCCGCTTTTCAAGAGTATTTAGCTACTGATTTATTGCCCCTGTACTTAAAAAATAGAAAAGCATTCTTAGTGGTCTTAGAGCAGTCCCCTTTTTTAATTGATGCCAACTGTTCGCGATTAAATGCTTATTTTAGTTTTGAAGATCAACAAAAGATTAACCGGAATGATTTTTTACAAGATAATCAACCGATTTTTTCCCGCGAACTAACCCCAGAAAACTCGAACCGCTGTTTAAAGCACTTCAATTAAGCGCAAAATTGAATTCTAGTTTCGTCCTATTAGAAAAACAGCTTTTAATTACGCAGATAAAAAAGTAAGTGGCCCGCGAGGCTATTGTTATATTAGTTGTTTTTCATTCGTCTTTTTTGATTGTTTAACAGCCTACTTATAACCAACCGTATTAATTCCAGGAATCAACACGCTATCTTTGTTTTTTATTGAACGAATACAACAGATTCCGACTTCTTTAAGTGCTTCAAATACCTTATCAGACATATTAACTTCTGCACACGGAGTTACCATTGACTCACCATCTTCATCGTAAACATGCAACGGTAAATTATCGACCTCACATTGACGGATCGCCAGTAAACTATCCCGTGTGCTGAAGTTTTGAGCCATAAGTAAAACGACTAACCAAGCCCCACTGCTCCACAAATAACCCGATTGCCGATTATCAACATCAAGCTCCTCAAAGCGAAAACTTTCTATTGGCATGCTTTTCTGACCATAAGGCATTCGGCTTAAATATCTTGGAGCAACAGCGATTAAATGTGCTGCTTCTGGCGTTTTTCTGAACGCTTCCCATAGCTCTCGTTCTTTTTGATTCTGCGTATAGCCCCATTCTTGAAGGTCAGGGGTAAGCGCCAGGCTTTCACAGCCCGCAAGCCGTTCGGTTACCGAGGTAACTGCGACAGCACTACCTTTTGAAGCAACCTTACTGAGGTGCTGCAAAGCTTCAATATCTTTGATATCCTGCCCGAATCGGTCAGTGTGCATGACCAGATTATATGGTGTATCACCGATTGAGCTTCGGCTTGATACGATAAGTTGATATAAACCACTTTGTTCAAAGTCATTAACGCTATCTTCGATAAGCTCTTTCTGACTAACATCTGCGATAAAGATCTTCATCGAGTTGGTCGTTTCAATTCGCCTTACTAGCAAATTTAGACTTTGCCATACAGACTCAATATTTTGAAACGCACCATCGTGTAGCAGTTGTCTCATTAAGTTGCTGGTAGCGTCGTCTATCGTTGCTAACAGTTCCTCTAATCTCGGGTCGGGTTTGGGCTGTACATAAGGCGCGACGATATCTTTAATAAGCGCCTGAATATCAAAAGCGGAATTGTCATTACTCGTCTGACTATTACTCAATACATTCTCAAGGATAGAGCCCTCTCCTTGGTTGGCTTCATTTTGCTGGGCAACAATACTCGACGATTTATCGTCAGGCTGAGTCTCTTTTTGCTGAGACCATTGATAGATCTCATCGGCGGCCGCATTGAAAGTTTGCGGATTATTTAATTTTCTTTTCAAAACTCGCAGACGACTAAATAATTCTACATTCTCGTAAATAAAATCAGGATGTAAATCATCCATTTCCTTAAATACGAGCTCCTCCTCTGCGAGAGGTGAATGGTATTTAACTGACATTCGCTGAAAAATTTCATCGATATTGTCTCTGTCGACTTCAAATACCTTTCTCGTTTTTAAAGACTGAACGTCATTCAAACTAAGGTTATCTCGACCACTAAAATCCCCAAGGATCAAGATATGGCATTTATTATCTCTGCTCATAATAGTTTTTCGACCTCGTTCTTTAAAATTGAATGATGATGAGTTGTTTCATATTAGCGCAGCGACTCACTGATTGCTACGGGTTAAATCCATGATTTAAAATAATAAACTTTGCTTTTATTATTTTATAAAGAGAGATAATCGCTTTGACTTGATTATCAGTTGCGCCTAGGCTTGTGGTTTCGCCTTGTAAGAGCATTCACAATAAAAAAGCCCAGCTATTCCGAGCTAGGCTTTCATAAGAGCAGTGAAACTTGGTGTCATTAATCTAATACTAAAAAATCAATTAAATACTAGATAAAATAACCTTTCTTCACTCATTGGTTATTGAATAATAATACTAGCCATCAACTTTTGCTCATAAGAACCACGTTGAGCATTCCCCAATCTTGGGTTTTTCTGAATATCTCTGCCCACAAGTGTAGACTCATAGCCAGGAGGGTAAATGAGGCCAAGCTCTACAGCTTTTTGCACAATTTGAGCAACTTGCATTCGCTCGATTTTTGCGCCATTAGGAAAAACAAAATGTTTGTGAGCACTTATATGGACTTTGTGTGGTAGTCCTTTCGGATGAATATGCGAATGTTGCACATGATTTTCTCGCATATCTCCTGTTGAGCCTCTCAACGCCGTTCCTTGAATAAAGCGTTCAAGTTGGTTAGTGGTAGAATTGGCTAATCGAGGATACATTGTGAAAGCTCGTCCACCCTTTGAAATATCGAACCCCTCGATATATTTTGACTCATTAAGTGGAAATTGATAAGTCATACCGTGCACAGGATGGTCACGGATTTCAGCTGGTACACCACTCAAATTTGGATCTTTTATAACGGCTTGTTCATATTTGGCCAAAACTTCTTGTGACAAATGCGGCCACTCTTGTAAATTAACCGTCAATGTCTTAAGTACTTTCAAGTTTGCGCCAGTATGGTTGGCATAAATAGTATCACCTGGAGATAGCTTTATTGGCCCTCCATGATCATTAGTTGCCAGTACTCTCTTAGTTGTCATTGAATTCTCCTCGTCTTAATACTGTGCTTAAGCTCATTTCCATGATTGTTATATCGATTTTCGACACACAGACAGAATATTCTATGCGTCGGTTTTGACGGTATTGTCCACAAACCCTGAACGATTCTCAATACCCATTTATAAGTATCTCGGTAAACCAGCTTTGACTCAAACAGGTATATCTCTCATACCAAGTCGCTTTACCAATCCGAATAATCTTCGGTTAAAGTTAACTCAACGCCATAAAGACAGTCAGAACTTTCAAGATGAGCTTTTACTTCTTCGCTAATTATCACTTTAGTCGGGTCATCTTTTAGCCGAAATATTTTCAACCCATTAGTTTTAGACTCGTCAATTACCATTGATAAAAAATCATAACCAATGCCCGTTGTCCATGGTTTGACTTTGCTCTTATTTAAATCAACGCAATCCAGTAAACCTAGTATGTTTGCTAGCCAATATCCACCTTCAGTTTCATTCGTGTCTTGATCCCTTAGTCGAACTGGATAGAATTTAACGTTGTCAATGCCGAATTTCTCAAGCGCGTCTTTTAACTCGTCAGAATACAACGTTAGAAATCCGTCAATAATATCTCCTCGATAATCTCCGCTCTCTAAGGCAAGATCTAATATTAATGGCCCCTCATCTGAAGGGTTTGTCATTGCTTTGCCTTGAATCCATTCAAGAGAATCGACATTATCAGGTACGCCGTCTATAGCAGGACTTCCTTCAATTAAGGTGTACTGCCTCATAATGTAATATTTCAATTTATAAACTCCAATTCAATCATTTTTTCTTTGATCTACTGCGTTGATTAACGTTAACTTGAGGTACAGTTTCTGTGCTTTTCGCATAATCTGCAGCAAGCTGCGAAACAAAAAATGGCGAGCTATCACCAGGACGTTTAGTCTTAAATTTTTCTAGTTTGCCCTTAATTTCCTTACTTAGCGCATCCATTTCCTTTTTAAAATTGTCTGGTTTCTCTTCATCACAGTGACCTTCTGGCTCAAATTTAGCGAGTAACTTTAATAGTTTGTTGATCACTTCATTATCATAAGAGACCAAATGTCCACGACGCCAGGGCGTGTCTTCTTCTTCATTGGCCCAATTTTCATGTAATTCAACGGTGACTGCATGGTGTCCTACGTGCCACTGAGCGCCTTCCGTTTGCATCACAGAAAACGCAACTGTCTTTTTCTCGGCTGGTGATAGACCGCCATATTTTTTCTTAGTTGAGTTACCTACTGTGTATCTGAGATTATTGGCAACCGTTGGTAGCGCAATTCCATTTGGCGGATCATTGATATCATATTTGGCTATTGCGCCCATTCGTACTAACCGCTTTAACTTGGCGTAACATTGTTTCGCCGAAATTAAATGATGTTGTGCCGTTGTGTAATCAAAATCGCCTTTAGGACTGAGTCGGGTAACGTTCAACTGGCTCGGTTTACTCTTAACTTTTAAGTCTAATTTTTCATCTTCTTTGGATTTACAATCATCCAAATTTTTATCCGGACAAAAAGGACACTTCACTTTGTCATCGGCAATGTTTGAAATCGCTATTAACTCACCTATCTGGGTCATCGTTGTACTTCCCTAAGGCCTCCCTAAATTTTATTTAAACAAATAGCACCGCGGAGTGATTTTTCTGAAGCGCAAAACACTAAACTTGCATAATCACTGTTATCTGCTTCGATGGTGCGCGCAGCTATCGCCATTAAAGTCGGCGCAAAAGCTGCGCCTAGGTCTCCAAAACAATCCGCAGGGTGTTCGTGTTTATACCCTTCGACCAGCGAGGCACTATTTCTCATCATTGCAACGCCATATTCTTTACTATGAAACGATTCTCCATTAAAGGAAGAATAAATCGAGTCTATTTTTATATTATTGCTACCATCGATTGCTCCTCTTACCGCATCGGCCAAACCATCACCTAGCATAGGTTCTTGGCTGTATCGATGTCCTTTCTCTTCAGCTACTCCAGGTCGAGCGACCGCAGCAATTGCATCAGGTGATTTTTCGAGCACTCTTTGGTGAATTAACAAAATTGCCGTAGCCGCTTCACCCGGCGCAAATCCATTCGTACTGACTTCTGTTAGGACTCGGTTTTCCTCATCCAGAGCACTCAATAAGGAGGCGTCAACATAACTATCAACACCGACTAACAAAGCGTACTTGCTCTCACTATTTTCCATATAGTTAAAAATCAAATCGAGTGCTTTTAAACCTGCCGCTCTTCCTTCATTAACAATCACACTATTTGCTTGATCAAAAGCAACACCTGTTTGACGTTGTAAATTCTCAATAAAGTGCTCAGAAACTTTAATATCTTTACCCGGAATTGATTCTGGTGCAGCGAGGAATAGTGGAATGGGTTTGGAAGGAGAAAACAACTCGTAAACTTGTGATACGGCAGAAGAAGCAAGGCATAACATTCTTTTTTCTTGCCCACTCATTGCAGCAGCATTGATGTTTTCATTTAGTTCAACAAAAGCTTCGTCAGGAACCTGTGCCAATTTCATCCGATATTGATCTTTGTTGATAAAGCTCGAGTTTTGATAAACGTTGATACCTGCTTTTACCGAAGCTAAAGTCATATCAGTATTCATACCTACCGGCGTAATCATTCCAGTCGCAGCGATATACAATTTATCTTGTTTACTCAAGTGAAGCTCCTTGCTGCAACATTGATTAGCGGCGATTGGGGAGATTTAATGGCTAACTCGATTGCGGCAGCACTGCGCTGTCGCTGCAAGCCGTTTAGCAACTTATCTTGCAATGTGGCTTCGGAAATCTCGGCCCCCATAAAATATCTTCGACCTGGTAAATATTTGTGGCCATGTTTTTGCCAGGTCGAGGCAACTTTATCGACATCTGGAAAAGGTAGGTTCTCATCTTCATCCAAACTGACATCAGTATCTTGTGGATCATCGTTCGGAATTGCGGTAATTTCTTCTGGTGCTTCAATATTCAACTCATACTTTTCCAGATCGATTCCAGTAATCAATGTAAAAGATTGTCCGGCTAGTTTAGCTGTCTCCATATGACGCATTTTTTCAATTAACCAGGGGACCGCATGCGGATCACCAAGAATACCAACCGCTTCAATTACAATTCTTACATTTTCTGGCTGAGAAGATAATTTTGAGATCCATGCTCTGGCTTGATCGATTGGTAAAACACGAAACGCAACATCAACGGCTTTTCTTTGGAGGTCGCCAGGTTCCTGCACGTAAGTTTCCAACTGACGAACAGCCGTTGGATCGCCTAACATTATTGTTGACCAATTAACCCAGAATTTAACTTCAGGATCCTCATCAGAATAAGCATCATCAATTGCCCATCGATAGTCTTGGAGTTTAAGCTCACCGATTAATCTGAGCGCTCTCGCCCTCAGTTTTTTATGGTTTAAGCAATCTTCTCTTTTAAGCAAACTACCGAGAATTTCTCCAGGCGCTTCACCTCGTGCACTACATGCTGCGATTGCTAAAAACTTATGCTCTAAGTTTTTACTACTCAAGAACTTGGTAATCCAGTCGCGGACTAATTTTTCGGGAAGCCAGGCAATCGCTGAAACTAGCGCTTTAGTGTTTTCTTCTTCTTGCAACGCCTCTAAAACAACCGTTTTTATTTTTTCAACATCGCGGCTCCTAAAGGCAACTACAGCGACGGTAAAAATCTCTCCCGGTTGACCAATCGAAAGTGCTTCTAAACAGAGCTCCCATGCTAAATCAAGCGATGTCATTAAACCATCTAAATTAGCCTCTATTCTTTTTTCTAGGTCAGCGATATCATCAAGATCATAGTGTGGCTGGCGAACACCAATTGAGCGTAAAACCCACAAAAAAGAGGCTTCTGTAACATACTGCTCGTAAACCTCCCGAAACGCATTCTCTGGAATGGTTTGGGTTTTGGTAGTCAGTCTTTTTATTATGTCCATACTGAGTAATTATATTATCCCATTATATTTTTCTTATTATGAAAGAGTGGATCCCCCATTCTACAAACATTTTTCCCTTCAAATTTAACATCAAATGAGTACATCATGTATTCACATTCGCCTTTTGTTTTTCCGCTTACAACTCCGCCACCAGCTGTTCCAGCTTCGTCTCCGGTACTCATCGTGTAGACAGCACCTTTTACCATAGGCATTTTCTTGTCTGTTTTAACTGACTTCGGTCCCTTATCAGTATTAGAAGACATCCCGATGTTAGGGTATGGGATTGGCACAGGGCCACCTGGCGTAGGTGTTTTACACACGTCGGGAAAAACGGGGCTCATTCCGCCACTGCCCTTGTGAGCAATCCCTCTTGAGTTTGCAAATGTAGTTTGTCCCATGAAAATACCCTATATTGTCTCGTTTTTATCGAGTTAACTTTAAAACAACTTCATTAATGTCTAATACTTGCTTGTCACACTCAAATTCCGATCGCCAGACCATTGCTAACTGTCTCTGATTAGGTTCAAGAATTAACGTTTCTAGATTCATTTGCGGCGAGTGCGTGCTGCCCTTTAAATTGATATCACATTTAATGCTCACCTGCGGAAGCTGAGCACGGATTTCACCGTCTGGATGCATATTGCTGATAAATAAGGGCTCCCCTCCTTGGAGGTAACCAGGATAAATTAAATCTGGATGAGCTGCATTTAAAAATTTCCTGTCGAAATCAGCTGGCAAATAAGGCGCTCGATTTTTTTGCCAGTTCTCATCATAGGTGCCCGCATACATTCTTCTGGGAAGCCAATCAGGTGAACAAAAACCAAATCCTGCTGGATTAGGACTATCGCCGATATATTGGATAGGATCACTTGGATCCTCAATGTTTGGCAGTGGTGTTTTGTTCAAATCGCTCGAACTTTGTTTACCTTTAAAACTGCAACCGACAGGGTTTTTCTCTTCAGCCATGTATTGATCTTCGGTAATTTGATGGCGGCCACCAAATGCCTTCTCATAGACGATAGGCATTGAAGTAAATGGCTTTGGCGCGCTCACGCGACCATCCATCCATACGCGATCACCGGTCACTCGAACCGTCTTGTTTACCTGACCGACATTTAATTGAACATCGAGAGAATGAACTGGAGTTTGGTTTGGTGCACATGCAGCACCAATCATGACGATATCAGTGGAGCTTTTCCCTATATGAAAATCCGACGCGACTTTTATGCTCGACAACCCAGGTTCACCCCAGTATTCGTCTTCCTTTTGAGGTGGCGCTTGTTCATCAGCCAAAACCCAAGCATTTTGCAAAAGGAATGTGGCTTTTACGATCGAGTAAAGCGTATCTATTCCTTTTTCATTAGGAAAAACCGCAATCTCAGCGGCGAAAGGCGTTGCGTTCTTTAGCTGTAGCATAATGTTATTTAAAAATTACATTACTAATAAAAATAAAATTGCTGAGAAGCCGGCGGCTGTTCATTTGCATCTAATTGACCTGTACCGAGCCGCCCATAATACGATTGACGCCACTGGAACGGTTCAACAAGTATTTCCCTCGGATTAAAATTTTTCCCGATTTAGTTAATGTAATACTTGCCTCTCCACACTTTAAGACAATTTCATCTTTGCCTTCAAGCACCACTCTATTGCCATCGACTAAAGCGGTACTAACTTCAGACTCGACCGTTTCAGCTTTTTGTGGCTCTTCTAGCCGATCGTCTTCAAGGTTAACAGCTTCGACAACATGAGGCTGGCTACTTTCCTCAGGAATAACTTCCGCATTGTTTAAAATGTCCATGAGTGGACTATAAATAAAACCCATTATTACCGGCTTTTTAAAATCACCATTAGCAAATAGCAAGGCTACCTGTCGACCAACATTCTCATGGGTGATCGCAACCGTTGACATAGCAATCACTGGCGAGTCAGAGGCAACATGGTTGACCAGTGGTTCACCATCAGAATTAAAGCCTAGAAATTGCCCAATAATTACTTCGCCAGGTGCAATTGACTGTTCAATAACCGATGACGATTGCTCGCTCAAAAAATCGTTTGTTTTATTATCCATAATTTACTCTATTCCTATTCTGCATAAATCAATTAGTTCTGAGTGACTTTACTTCCCTTAAGCACTACATTCCCAGAACCTTTGACATTAATATTTTTACCACTGATAGTGATATCGCCATTTTTCTTCATGACGATTTTGGCTGATCCTGTTTTTAAGGTAATTTGATCATCAGCTTGCATGGTAATACTTTTGGCTTTCAACCCATACTCTTTGGTGACATCTTCGGTATATTTTCCTTTGACCGTTTCATCCAAATCTTTGTCAACCGTGATAGTCATGTTTTTGCCGACACTTTCGCTGTGATTTTCGGCGATACTGATATCTATATTTTTACCAACGCTATAGTTGACATTCTTGCCGACACTCTCTGTATGATTTTCACCCACGTCAATAGTGGAATTTTTTCCAATTGACTCAGAGTGATTTTTACCAACGCTTATGGTTTTATTATCACCAATGTTTTCAGATTGATTCTTGCCAACGGTTTTATTTCGATTATTATCAATTGTCGAGTTTTCATCATGTTTAACATGCTTAGTTCGATCGTTATCAACCGTTAGGGTTTCGTCATTTTCAATTTGCGTATCCATATTCTTTTCAGCATGGATATATATTTGTTCGCTATCTTTTTTATCATCAAAGCGTAGCTCATTATAATTTTGCGCATTACCACCTTTGGTCGAACGCGTTTTAATACCGCTTTGCGTTTTTGAGGTATAAGGGGGCTTGTTTTTTCCGTTGTAGACACAGCCGGTAACTATCGGACGATCGGGATCGCCATCCATAAAGCTGACAATCACTTCGTGCCCTATTCGAGGAATAAAGGAAGCTCCCCATTGATTGCCCGCCCAACTCTGTGAGACACGAATCCAGCAAGAACTATTTTCATCCTTCTTGCCCTCTCTGTCCCAAATAAATTGAACTTTTATTCGGCCAAACTCATCAACATAAATCTCTTCACCACTCGGTCCAACAACCACTGCAGATTGCGGTCCTCTCATTACGGGACGCTTATGTTCCAAAAGCGGTCTAAAATGAACTGAAGATGGAATACAGGCGAAGAAATTACTATAAGCAACAGTTGGATTATCGTCGTTGTAATAACTTTCATCAGTCGCACTATGATGTACATCGGTCAGTATATATTCACCTTTTTCATTTTTATGACTGTGACGTTTGACATTAAAACGACCGCCCGCATAAAACGAACTGCAATTGCTCGCTCCTTCGGCCGTATCGCGCTGAACTTCTTCAGCATCAAGGCGAACTTTGACTAAGTTGCTACCAATACCAGCTTTATACAATCCAGGGTATTCATAGTGTTCAAAATTTTTATTTTTAGCAAACTTGCTGGTAGTTTTTTCGCCAGCTAAAAGCGAGTTTGTGGGTTCTTTAAAATTATAATCGTTTAGGCTCCATTGGCCTTTGCGAAATTCATGGATTCTTTCCCAACTGGTAATTTGGGAATTCGGGTTTTGCCCTTGGCTATAATCTAAATCCGTTTCATCACAAACTTCATATGCATTCTTTTTATCAACCAGTTGAAGCATATGTTTACCGTCTTGATGTTTGAAATAATAAGCAATGCCTTCTTCTTCCAACAAACGAGATACAAAGTCAAAATCGCTTTCATTGTGCTGAATGCAATACTCTCGCTTTTCTCCGCCACTGGCTTTGAAATCAAAATCATTAAAACCTAAATCACTAAAAACTTGCGAGACGATATCCTTGGTATTTTTCTCTTGGAAAATTCTATGATTGTTGGTCTTCTGCAAAAACCACAACCAAGGAACCATGGTCATTTTATATCGTCGTAGATTATTTGCTTCCGGCTCACCTTCCCAGAACTGGCTTATATAACCATTGAATTTACGTTTATGCTCGTTTTGAATGGTTATAGTTCCAGACTTTCCAACAACATCATCGGCAGACACATCATGGTTTTCAGATAGCACTTCGATATGAAAGTTGAACAATTTAGAAATATGTTCATCGCCCTGAAAACTGGTTAACAAAAATGTGTCCTTCCCTAATGAAAAGTCGGAAATTGACATTATGTGATTATCTTGAGTGATTTGACTCATAACATACTCTGCATTTGGCTAATCAATTAGCACTTGTGTCCATTACTAGCATGCGTCTGATAGCAGCATAAACCCACACCGTTAAAACCCAATAACGGCACCCGATATCTTGCGCCCGTATTACTTTTGTTGACTATTTTACTTCCCTTGCGACCACATTTTGCGCGTTTAATATTATAACGCTTCTTTTGCCATAGCGGTTAATAGTAGAAACAGTATATTAACAAGATGTTATCGTCGTTTGACACTCAAAACAATACTCATAAATAGTTATTTCTGGTATCTTAAGTCCAATATTTTGAGACCTAGAACACATAAAAGCGCCGATCCGAGATATTATGGTAGGTTAATCTTAAATCACGGTTTTTAAAGCACTTTTGTCATTCAATTTTAACCGCATAGGTGATAATCTATGTCTATCAAAGAATACGGCGAATAAAGAGAAACCTCATTGAAAATACTGCTCGTAGATGACCATGAAATGTTTCGTGATGGGATTTCGATGTTGTTGGCTAAAGCTCGGCCAGATGTCGAAATATTGCAGGCGCCTGACTTATTTCTTGCACTACAACAATTAAAAGAACATCCCGATATTGAGATGATTCTTCTCGATCTTCATCTTCAAGAATCATCTCCTCACGAGAATATTAAGAGTATCAAAAGTCGTTACCCCAAAGTGCCGATCACGGTTATTTCTGGCGAAGAAAGACCAGAGTTTATTCGCAACATTCTTAATTACGGGGTAAAAGCCTATGTCCCTAAAAGTATCGAAAATAATGAGTTTGTCGAAGCGATTAAACTAGTCTTAGGGGGTAAGCCATATTTGCCGCCAGGTGTCGCTGAAGAAATAAAACGCTCCGAAGAAGAAGGTACCCCTTCATTCGACAGCTTAACTGACAGGCAGAAGCAAGTCTTGGCGTTAATGGCGCAAGGCATAAGTAATCAAGAAATTGCGGATAGACTGAATATTTCCGGAAACACCATCACCGTTCATGTAAAAAATATACTGAAAATACTCAATGCAGCCAATCGCACTGAAGCTGGGTTTATTGCCATAAAATACGGTTTGGTTTGAGCTTAAACCGGCAGTGTTAATCGCTCAAGAACTGCTTTACTTTCCGTTTCAACCGCTCTGGGTTGGCAGGCTTATGGATAAAAGATAAACCAGAGCTATTTATGTGACTTAAGCTCTCTTCACCAGTGTCGCCTGTTAATATAATACTCGGTATTGAAGTTTCGCTCAGTTCACGAATTTCTCTAATTAGATCAACGCCTGTTTTATGTTGTGGTAATCGATAATCGACAACCAATAATTCAGGAATAATCTCCTCTACAGTAACAATATTAACCGCTTCTTGGTAGTTACTCGCCGTCAGCACCTGGCATCCCCAAGAAAAGAACAACTGACTAATACTATCCAAAACAACATCATCATCGTCAACGAGTAATACTGTTCTGTCGACTAAAACATCGTCTTCAACACTTCGTTCTATTGTTACGGTAGTATTCTCAGAAGGCTGTTTACCTATTGGTAAAACGATCGAAAAAGTACTTCCTTTACCCAGGGTTGAATCGACTTTAATCGATGTATCCAATAAATTAGCGAGTTTTTCTACCGCGTACAAGCCTAAACCAAAGCCTTTATTTCGATCTCTTTCTGGGTTTTTAACTTGATAGAATTCATCAAATATTTTATTCACATGTTCTTGATCAATTCCAATCCCGGTATCACTGACCTGAACCACTAAGTGATCATTTTCTTCAAAACATCTGGCTAAAATAAACCCTTCTTTCGTATAACGAAGCGCGTTTTCTAATAAATTTCGTAGAATTCGCTCCACGCTTACGATATCACTGTGGGCATAGAGATCTTGTGTTGTAAAGTCTATCGACAAACCTCTATCGATAGCGCGCATTTCATAATCGTTTTTGAGCTTGTTAAATAGCTCTTTCATAGAAAAGTCAGAGTGAACGATCTCAATCAGGTTAGCATTGAGCTTCGAGACATTAAGCAGCTGGTTTAATAGATTTTCGAGTGCTTGATAGGCTTTCAACGTTTTATCAAATATCGACTTTTTATGAGGTTCTCTCAAAAAGTCAGATAAGGTAACAATGTAAAAACCCAACGCTTGTAAAGGCTGTCTCAAATCATGGCTTGCCGAGGCCAAGAAACGTGACTTGCTATCATTTGCCTCCTTAACCTTTTGATTTTGCTCAAAAAGTTCGAATTGAAGCTGGATTCGTTCATACTCTTTTCTAGTGGACCAACTAGCAAACATCAACATTAAACATAAATATCCAAACAAAACAAAGCCCCAAAAAATGGCACCGCTACCAGCTGAATACAAAACAGTCGAAGCTCCTGGAACCATAATTGAAAAGGCTAAAGCACTGTAGAACTTGAAGTAATTCATCAAAACCGGAAAGTAAACCGACATTACGATCACAATTGTCAGAAGAAGATGTGATTTATACTCTGCAGGAAGTAGGGCGTTAAAATAGCTAATTGCAACCCCCCAAGATAGGCCAACTAACAAAAAGTTAGCCAAGATAATGATCCGCCAAGTCCGAACTAATTTGTCGTTAATATCGGTTATCTTTTTAAAAAAATAGCCAAAAACCAGAAAAAAACCACTTGTTATGATTGCGAGAGCTCCCCAAATAACAAGGTAACTGGATGGTAACTCTTCGCTTATTCCTATTGAAAAAACAATAACAAGTAACAACCCACCGATAGCGATAAAAGGCAAGTTATTGAAAAACTGCCTAAGAATATTAACTTCGACTTTATTTTTTAGATTCTCAGGACTCAATTATGGCTCTTTAAACACAAATCAATCAGGCTCTTATTTACGCACCCACTTTAACAAATAGTTTAATGGTTAAGACAAGAGAAATAAACCTGAGATAAATACAAAGGGGTAAAATAAGAAATGGTATAAAAAGAAAAAGCCCAGGATAAAATATCTTGGGCCTTTATATTCGACTTTAAGTAGACTAGAACTAACCGCCTCTAGCCTGAGTAAGGTCGTAGCTAACTCGTTGTGCCGTTCCGTTAGCGTTATCCTTATCGGTATTAGTGTAAGAGATTTCAACTTTAGAGTAACTTAAAGTAAGATTTTCCATAGCTTCGCCTTCACCAGGACAAGACATTGAGTAACTGCTAATTAGGCAATCAAACAACTCGTAAGTCATGTACTCAACTACTTTATCAGCACCAGTACGGACGAAGTGAATTTTCACATCTTTACCGTTAGAACCGACTGATGCTTCTTTAAACAAGTTAATAACCGATGAATCACAAGTTTTAGAGATAGACACTTCACTAAGAGAAGGACGAGTCGCTTCACGATTAGACATAGCACCTGGTGTCATAGTGATGCCACGAGATACGCCGAAACTAACAGAGTCTAGCTGAATTTGATCCTTGTAACCATCAGCGGTAACGTTACCTTTAATACCTGGAATTTCTAAATAAATCGCCATTGTTAATGCTCCTTTCTGTGTTTAATTAATATCTTAAATAAAAAGTTAAAGTTTATCTTTCGAGTCTTAGAAAACAACTCTAACCACTCTGTTGCCTTCCTCAATCATCATGGTATGTACTATAACAACCTACATTTTGTGATTACATAACCAATCTTGGGTATTTTCGCGTTTTTAAACAAAAAGTTTTAAACTCGCTTGCCAAAAGTTTAGCTAAGCCCGCGACCATCAACCAACACGCTATCGAGCGTCCGCTGGCAAAACTCTCCAACTCGTCTAGATAACTCGTGGAATATGTTGCGAATAAAGCTTGTTGTCATATCGGCCGCCTGCACGACTTTGCTTAAGCCTAAAAAGCTCATAATCTTGCGAATAAGGTAAACCACCCAGCCAGAAACCTTTTCAGAAATATCGATACCTTTTTTGAAAATATAGGCGAGTTGATCCATAAGGGTTAAACCACTAGACAAGGCTAAGCAGAGCGTCCCTTTAATCACATCTAAGCACTTCTTGAGAACATACAAAAGCGCATCATTAAGCCATTCTAGGGCTGCCATGGTAAAACCGACTGGTCCACCTTTTTTAAGCCACCTCTCAATACTGGCATTGTTCTTAGGTTCCTTTAGTTTAGATAATTGAGGCCATGTTTTATCTTTCACCGACTTAATATACTCATCCATATCGTGATATTTTGCCGCAGGTACTGCACCTGGTGACGGAAGATAGTAATCAACTCCTGCGTTGGGCGTGTGAACAAATGGCCAAAATGGAATACAGGGTACGATATCGGTTTTATGGTAGGCTCGGAATATTCTTTCTGCGCCTAAATTCTTAGTACACTTATCCGCAAAACCGTGAAATCCGACTCTTGGACTACCGAAGCTATATAAATAAGGGCTCCGACTTGTCGAGCTCTTAATCCATTCTGCGCAAATCGTTGCTAACGCGCCACCTAGAGAGTGGCCGATACAATGCACTGCAATGATATCTTTTCCAAGTCCATTTACAAACTCTTTAACTTTCGGCAGCATTGATTTGAATGACGTATTAAAGCCATCATGAACGGGTTGTGCGAAATATGAGCGAGAGGTACCAATATTAAAATTGGTTAACCAATCTCCTAAATATTGGGTACCGCGAAATAGAATAAAGGCATGTTTATCGTATTTTCCTTTGCCTAACATGACAAAGCCAAATGCGGTCTTAGATTTGATTATTCCCGGCCCACCGGTCTTACCGGTAATCATGTTTTTGTCGGCAACGGTTAAGATATCACCATATTTGGCTTTAAGCGCGCTGACTGCTTGCTCAAGCGAATCAGTTTTGGTGAGCTGATAAACATCTTTGGCTAGGTTAGAAGAAAAAACTGGGCTCAACTGTAACATAAAGCTTAAAACTCCATTTTAGGATCCGGTTCAACGTCCCAAGTACAGCGGCTGTATATAAAAGCACCATCTACCACTATTGTTGTATTTTCACTATTTAACTCGCAAGTGACTACTAAGGGCTTACCCTTCGACTCGGTATTTTCTTCTGGACCGGATTTCACTGCGGACCAGATTGCATATTCAGTACCATTGAAAATAACATCAATATTTTGTTTCGGTGCAAACTCTTGGGGCAGGTATTTAGTTACCGTATTGGTGAACACTGCAGGCATTTCAAAGTAGCCATTTTCATCAGTGGTAACCTCGTCTTTCAACTCTTTGTTTAAATTAGCTCTTCGAACAACTAGTGCATTTGCGGCGGGTTTACCGTCGATTAAAATCACACCAGAGATATTCGAAAACAAACAAACCTTTCCGACATCAGATATTGCCATTTCACAAGCTCCTAACGAAAAAAACGCAATTAAAACAATTAAGGATTTTTTAAAGTATTTTATTTTTATTTCTCCCGATTACCTGATCTGGAAATCAAATTCTAGAGATAAACGCTAGAGTCACCAGATAATCTACTATTAATCAATAGTTGGATACATAACTAAATTTAGGTATTTTATTGAATATTTAATCTTCTTCTCACTTTATTGAGATATCTTAAATATGTGATAAATATTATCTCCTCAACTATACCATAAGCCCGTCAATGGAGAGAGGTCAAAGGAGAGAATTTTCCTGTGATGAATGCTAAAACTTAAAAGCCACCAAAACGATTGAGTCGCAGTGCAATTATGCATTTAACTTTTTAATATTTTTTAGTGGACTTTTTAATATAGTCTTTAATATCTGGTCTTTTAAAGAGAACCAACTCAATTGTTTAAGCCTCAGCTATTGATTAATGCTCAGGCTTAAATTAAAAAGATCTTCGAGGTTTGAAATAGAATTACAATATATACTGAAAGTCAAAAAGTATCTTAACGTCTTTGTCAAAATCATCTTCAGTATCCACAATGCCATCCGTTGTTGGCGATGAATACTTATTCTCAACAGGATAAGCAAACTGCAATGTCCCACTCATGTTATCAGAATAAGAAAACTGAAGACCCACACCTAGGTTAACTAACGTTGACTCAAAAAAACTGCCATCGTCGGTAGTTGTGTAGGAGCGACCAAAACCTGCATCCATAAACACAAAGGGTGAGATCACGTTAGCAAGCGAAGTGCTCCCCATTTCAACATCAAGAAATTCTGGTAAGTTAAAAAATAAGTCTGCACCAAGATATATCGCTTGGTCGGCAGAAAATTCTTTTGCCTCAAACCCACGAGTTCTAGAGGGCCCACCCAGCGAGAATTGATTAATCGAAGACAAGGACGATTCGGAATACTGCAGTGCACCACGCACAATTGAGCGCGTTTCCACATCGGTAAAAGGAAAATTCCAGAACGACAGTAAAGAATATTCAGAATTTAGAATGGTAAAGTTTTCATCTTGATTTTCTTGTTTTCCGAAAACAAACTCCCCTTGAGTCAGTCTGACGTTACCTTTGTGGAGCATCTTGTTAGTTTCTTGCAAAATATCGTAGTTAAAACTAATCACAGCGTTGTTGACTTCATCATCAAGAATTCGACCGCCATCATTCACGAAAGAGGTTAACCGAATCCGCGAGTCGACGTTTTCATAACTTAAGCTATATGAGTAGTTTTCTACTCGGCTGCGTTTGTGCTTATAAGAAAAACTAATGTCGTTTATCGTGGTATCGCCTTCCAGGTTCAATGCGTTGATGGCTTCTGAGCTTCCTCTCCCCAATACAAACGCATTTTGGGCGTAACCTAACGAGATTTTAAAGCGCGGTCCAAAGTAATTGGTATTATACCGTACCTGACCATATGCAGTATTTGCGGGACTGGTTGCGCCTAAAACTGCGACCTGAAGTTGATCGGCAGTCCCTGTCATGTTGTTCCAGAAAAACTCACTGTACAAACGATTCTCACCGGTTTCTTCCGTGCCATGATTATCAACACGGAAATTAGTAACAAATGAGTTTTGATTTTTCACATTAATGTTGAGGCGAGTATCACCTACTTGCGATCCCGCTTCAAAAAAGCCTTGGGTACTAAGTCCAGGTAGGTCATTAATTAAATAGAGCTTTTCTTCGACTACAGCGCTCGTTACTGGTTTGGTCATCATGTCATCGAACACAGAACTGATGATCTCATCATCATAAAGTTCACTATCATTGACCTTAGTTTCGCCGAGTACGCCAAGTAGTAATGTCAAATTGACTACACCGTCGCGAACTTGTTGTTCGGGAATATAGGCTTTCGCTAAAATAAATCCATGTTCTCGATAGTAAGTTGTTATTCTGTCGGCGACCGTTTCGATCATCCCTAGTGTGATACCGCGCTT
Organism: Aliikangiella marina; assembly: GCF_007004765.1. Taxonomy (GTDB): domain Bacteria; phylum Pseudomonadota; class Gammaproteobacteria; order Enterobacterales; family Kangiellaceae; genus Aliikangiella; species Aliikangiella marina. The sequence continues at coordinate 10,009 of NZ_VIKR01000001.1, read as the reverse complement.
TAGCTGCTGGTCCCTCACTAACCAAACAAGCCTTTGAACTTCCAACGCGCCGACATGGCGCCCTTGAACATCTTTTTCAATGTTAACCAACAAGTTTGACAGTTCGCCAAGCTCGTCTAGCGTGTAACCCGACTCTAAAAGCTTGCCTTCGCCCATCATGTCAAATCGAATATCTTCTACGATTTTACTGATTTCGGCTCGAGTAATCCCCAGCTCCGGATACTCTACAATTCCTTGCAAACGAAACTCTGTGACCGATAATCTGGGCCCAGCATTTGGATCAGGATCCCTTTCTCTAACTGACGGGATATCAATATCTTTTAACAATGTTTCTCTTTTTAAATCGGGTACTTCTGTAATTTGTGGCAAATCGACTTCGCCTGCTGACGCGTCAAAGCGCGCAAGCAACAGGCCTAAAGCTAAAATGTAAAAACGATTTTTAAAACTCAACTCAAACATAAACATACATAAACAACTTAAACGTTATCAATTCAATAAATGACGCTCTGGGATAATAAACTTAGAATGGCTAAATGACAGCATTTTTATTCTTCTAATCAAGTTAAGCCGGCGACATGCGCCGACTTACCCATTACATTCCCGCAGCAGCATCCGCCTCAATAAGTGGATATTCATCCTCCTCTTCATCATCCTCTTCATATAACTGATCACGAGGAAGGCGAACTGCAACTTCGTCAGAATAGTAATTCGTTAAATCCGTAAAAATGGCTGGATCGACTTCTACTAGCTCTTCGACTTCAACTAGCTGACCACCAGCAATAGCTGATACCGCATCAAAAGAGCTAAATCTAAACAGCGATCCACTGTCATCAATTTCAGGTAACGGTTGCGCAAATTGTGGATTTAAACTTGTACGTACAGTAATTAACACCGAGTCTCGAATTCGAAGCACTAAAGGTCGAGTAATTGACCCGAAAGTTCCTGACAGGGTTGAATCTAAAAAGGCTGCATCGCGCGCAACGATATCGGCATTTTCAAAATCAGGGGTTTCACCAATTCCGAGGAAACTACCACCTTCGGTCGTCATAACCAGGGAGCCCACATCATATCCTGCGTCGACGCTACCGGGCATAAAGCTGATATCACTTCCCTCAAAGTCTGCATTATTGAAGGTAATATCGCCACTAGTCGCGAGACGCTCTAGGATAATGTTACCCCGATTATCAATTCGAATTTGCCCTTGACCATTTTCGGCAAACAGATTCGCTAATTGAGTTTCTAAAGCATTATCGGCACCGATTCCATTCTGTGCAATCAATTCGGCTCGATTGGCAACGATATTGTCGACATCATCATTATTGTCAACAATTTCACCAGTTGAACTGGTAACATTGACGGTGCCTCCAGAAGTCGTTAACAAAGCGAGGTCTACATTACCATTTGCTGTGTAAGAAATATTACCCGCATTGGCTGTACTACTGGTACTACTCGCCATGGTGATCGATTGTTCAGAAACTAAAGTAATATCAGCGACACTCTCAATGTTGGCGTTTTGAACAAAGTCGCCTGCATTAATTACAATGTTACCTAGCAAACTTTGCAGGTTATTATTAATTTGCACGTCACCAGTAGCGTTAATCGTAATTGCACCGACTGAAATATCCGCTGCAGTCGAAAGATTCTCAGCGTTGACTTGAAGCAAATTATCAACATTGATGTCATTTAACACTAAACTTTCGATATCGCTGAAAGTGGCATTATTCGCAGAAGTAACATTAATAATATTAAAATTATTGGTTGCGTTGTCCAAAATGATATCGTTACCGTTTGCCTCTATGGTCAATGTTTCAGTGACGATAATCGTTCCACTATCGGTAATATCTCCAACAACATTCAAATTGAAGTTTCGCGCATTGATTGCTGCAAAATCTGTAGCAACGGCGTTTCTAAAAGTGATGTCACCATCTGTGCTCAAACTAACCGCACCTGATAATTGATTTGAGTTATCCAAATCAATGCTTCCAGTGGTGCTAACTGCAAAATTATTACTGCTAGTTAAAACAGTACCGGCCAGTTGTGATACAGCGCCATTAGCAACTAAATCAAAAACACCTGAAGTATCAATTGAATCGAGTACAATTGAGTCGGCCTCCGCCAGATAAACATCACCGACCGCATTTGTTATGGACAGCGTGTTAATATCCGTATTGATACGACTCCCTTGAGTCCCGGCTCCGGCAACTGAGTCAAGTACTAGCGCATCAGCTGATAATAATGACCCCGATGAATTGGTTAACAGCGAATTGAGCAGCGTTAAGTTGCCGTTACCTAAATCAAGATCGCCAACTAAATCAAATGTGTCATTACTTTCTCCGGACAATATCAAGTTCGTTCTGTTATTAAACTGAACAGTTGTACCGCCGTTGACGGTTACATTCCCCGTACTGATATCAATTAAATCAGCCCCAGTAGAACCAAAGATGGTGAAATTAACCGCTTCAACATTATCAACAACCGACTCAACTTCATCAAAACTGAAAGCGTAAGTTACACCACTGGTGTTTTGATAATTTAGTACTTCTGCGCCATTAACATTAGAGGTGTAGGTCGCATCAAAGTCGTCTCCTCCGCCAGACAAGAGAACCGAATCATCGCCTTCGCCGCCGATAAAACTTACCTGACCTGACGTATTAAACGACAAACGCAATTCATCATTACCCGCACCACCATGAATGTATCCGGTAACGCTGCCACCATTTTGAATATCGAAGAAGTCATTCCCGCTGCCACCTTGGATGATATTGAAATCAATAAATGAAATGATATTTCCGTCGGCATCTTGGAACTGACCATCATTGATACCATCAGCCATGCCCGCTCCATCGAAGTCCGAAATGGTCCAAACGTTATCGCCGTCAATAACAGAAATCGTGCTGTTAAAACCGCTGGTTCCATCACCATTGCCGATTAACCCTTCAATGCCAGTGATATTAACGGTATCAGGCACTATTGAATCACCAATGACAACATTAACATCAGCCATCGTATTAGAGTAATCAATTGAATCGATTCCAGAGCCTTCGCCACCATTTATTTGAACGATTCCGGTCGCGTCGATGATTTCAAATGTATCATCTGCGATGCCGCCCGAGATGACACTAAAACCACTAAAAGCAACCGTTGAATCCGGTGATGGTGTCAAAGCGCTTTCTACAGTACTCAAACCGGTGGTATCAATTGCCCAACGACTCGCGACATCCAAACCGTTAATCGTATTGTTTCTACTTGAGTTGGCAAGAATAGTTTCGATATTATTCACGTAAAGCGTATCGCTCGAACTGACGCCAGCAACAGCCCCCAGTTGCACAATAATATCTCTACCTAGCCCCAACATATTGAGTTCATCACCGACACCGCCGCCGCCATCAATAAGACCAGTAATATGATCGGCATTGTTTAAATTAAAGATATCTGCGGATGTGCCACCAGTTAAATTAGCAAAGCCAGAAAACGAAATACTTTGCGTCGGTAAATTTAAAGTGCCGGCATTGGTCCCATCGATGTTCCAAATGTTGCTGGTGTTACTCGCGATGATGGTATTGACGACAGTGTCGTTAGCATTGGCATCTAATTGTTCAATACCTAAAATAGTAAAGTCAGCGTTGATCGATTCATCAACACCAACCGTGACACCCGTGGTCAACGCAGTTAAATCTAGAATGTCGATCACACCGGCGCCACTACCACCATTGATAATTCCAGTGATGGTACCGCCATCTTGAATGGTAAACACATCAACGTTAGTTCCGCCGGTGATATTATTGAAATCAATAAAGACTATGCCATTAACAGTACCATCATTTTCCCCGGTGATTAACCAGCTATTAGCGATGTTGTCACCGATTAACGTACTGTCAACATTATTACCTTGAACAATCTCGGCATTTTGAACCCCATTGAAAGCATCCGCTAGGGTCAGAGACACAGTATCTTGCAGACTATAGTCAACGATATCTCCATTGATATGGTCGCCAGCATCAATAATTCCAGAAATCAATGCGCCAGTCATAAAACTGAATCGATCATCTCCATTGCCACCGGTTAAATTTTCCATCGATGAAAAATTAATGAGATCGGTTGGCGAATCAATAGCCTCGCTTACCGAGCCCAAATCTGTCCCCGTGATTAACCAGTTATTGTTCTGGTCCCTTCCGACTAAAGTATCAACCGCAGTGTCGCTACCAACCAAGTTTTGGATATTAGCAAACGCATTGCCATTAATGGTCCCACTGTGGGTCGCAGAAATAACCCACAAGTTACTGCCGCTAGTATTGCTACGTTGTAAAGTGTTGTTTCCTGCGCCGCCATCGATAGTGCCAGTAACAAAACCACCTTCTGCTAAATTAAACAGGTCATCCGCTGAGCCACCGAGAAGGTTGTTAAAGCCGATAAAAGTTATCCCGGCGATAGTTCCTGTGTTTTCACCAGTAATTAGCCAACTATTGGTAATATCAGCACCATTTAAAGTACTGTCGGTATTGTTACCTTGGATTATTTCTGCATTTTGCACGCTATTAAATGCGTCATCCAAAGAGACATTTACCACAGTTTGTAGCGAATAATCGACGATATCGCCATTGATATGATCACCGGCATCAATAGAACCCGTCACTGAACCGCCAGCAGCGAAGCGGAATCTGTCATCGCCACTTCCACCGATTAGATTCTCCATTTCGCTAAAGGTAATCAGATCACTCGGAGAGCTCACTGCTTCGGCAACCGTTCCAGAGTTGACCCCATTTAAATCCCAATTGTTGTTTTGGTCTCGGCCGCTCAATGTATCGATTGCATTTGCACTTCCAACTAGGGTTTGAATGTTGACAAAGTCACCGCCATTCAGCGTACCTTGGTATTGCCCTGTAATGATCCATTCATTAGTGCCCGACGTGTTACTACGTTGCAGCGTATTTGCTCCAGCTCCGCCGTTGATGGCACCAGTAACCGAACCACCTTGAGCTAAATTAAACAAATCATTCGCCGAGCCACCATTAAGGATATTAAAGTCAACAAAACTGATACCGCCAACGCTGCCATCATTCTCGCCAGTGATTAGCCAAGTATTATCGACGTCAGCTGCAGTTAATGTACTTGCTAGATTATTCCCTACTACAATCTCCGCGTTTTGAATGCCGTTAATACCATTCGTCAAATCAACATCAACTGAGGTTCGTAACGAGTAGTCAACAACATCCCCTGTCGTGTGAGCGCCGGCATCGATGGCGCCTGAAATCGACCCAGCATCTGTAAAGATGAATCGGTCATCACCAGTCCCACCATTGAGGTTTTCGATATCAGAAAAAGTGATTGTGTCTAATGGCGTGTCACTTGAATCTGACACAGAACCAGAATCTGTACCGGAAATCATCCAGTTATTGTTTTGATTACGAGCAGTCAATGTGTCAACAACACTGCTACTTCCAATGATGTTTTGGATGTTACTGAAAGCATCACCGTTTATTGTACCGCTGTGCTGAGAGGTTAAAATCCATTCGTTATTTCCGGTCGTGTTGGTTCGTTGCAAGGTATTGGTCCCTGCACCACCATTAATCAGACCGGTAATAAAACCGCCTTCGGTTAAATTAAACAAATCATCAGCAGAGCCACCAATGAGAATATTAAAATCGATAAAAGTAATGCCCGCGACACTGCCATCATTTTCACCGGTAATGATCCAAGTATTCGACACATCACTTGCGGTCAAGGTACTGTCAAAGTTATTACCTTGTACAATCTCTGCATTTTGTACACCGTTTAAGGCATTAGCGATATTGACATTTACTTGGGCTTGGAGCGAATAATCAACGATGTCACCGTTAACATGAGCGCCGGCATCAATTAAACCGGTTATCAACCCATTGGGTGCAAAACGGAATCTATCATCTCCGCTGCCGCCATTAAGGTTTTCCATTTCACTAAAAGTAATCAAATCGGTCGGCGTAACGACCGCGGCAGCGACTGTCCCAGAGTTGGTATTACTAATATCCCAGTTATTGTCTTGGTCGCGTCCGGTCAAAGTATCATTGGCATTAGCGCTTCCAGTGAGGGTTTGAATATTCAAGAAACTACCGCCGTTCAACGTTCCGCTGTATTGGCCCGTAATTACCCAAACATTATCGCCAGTCGTGTTGCTACGTTGCAGTGTATTTGCGCCACCCGAGCCATTGATAATTCCTGTTATAGCACCGCCCTCTGCTAAATTAAACAAGTCGTCAGCAGAGCCACCAACCAAGTTGTTGAAATCAATAAAATTGATACCTGCAACCGAGCCATCATTAACCCCGGTAATCAACCATGTATTGTCTACGTTATTGGCAGTCAACGTACTGTTGGTATTATTGCCTTGAACAAACTCAGCGTTGAGAACGCCATTAAATGCATTTGAGACAGTAATATCGACTACCGCTTGCAGTGAATAGTCTACGATATCGCCGCTAACATGACCGCCCGCATCGACGATTCCAGAGATCGCTCCGGCAGTAGCAAAGCGGAATCGGTCATCACCGCTTCCCCCCGTTAAATTTTCCATCTCACTAAAACTGATTAAATCACTCGGACCAACCACTGCCTCAGCGACAGTTCCAGAGTCATTACCGGTGATGTCCCAATCATTATCTTGATCACGCCCAATTAAGGTGTCGGTAACGCTCGCGCTACCGGTCAACGTTTGCATGTTACTAAACGAATTTCCGTTAATGGTTCCTGCATGCTGCCCAGTAATTACCCAAGTGTTATCGCCACTGGTATTTGAACGTTGCAAGGTATTACTTCCACCTCCCCCGTTTATTAATCCAGTGATTGATCCACCTTGAGCTAAATTAAAGAGATCGTTGCCATTACCACCAATCAAGTTGTTAAAGCCGATAAAAGTAATGCTAGCGACCGAGCCTTCATTCTCACCGGTTATAAGCCAAGTGTTGGCGGCGTCATCTCCAGTTAACGTGCTATTGACATTATTTCCTTGAATAATTTCTGCGTTTTGCACGCCATTGAACGCATTCGCCAAGGTAATATTGACGTCTGTCTGTAACGAGTAATCAACAATATCGCCATTGACATGATCACCACCGTCGATTAATCCGGTAACCGAACCGGAAGTAGCAAACCTGAATCTATCATCAGCGTTACCACCATTAAGATTTTCCATTTCGCTAAATGAAATTAAATCAGTGGGTGAACTACCAGTCTCAGAAACGCTGCCCGAGTTAGTTCCTGAAATATCCCAGTTATTATCTTGGTTGCGCCCCGTTAAAGTATCAACCGCGTCGGCACTACCGATTAAAGATTGAATATTACTGAATGCGTTTCCATTCAAGGTACCTTGATGTTGCCCTGTTATCTCCCAAAGATTACTGCCACTCGTATTGGTTCGTTGAAGGGTGTTAGTGCCAAGTCCACCATCGATCAATCCACTGATTGAACCGCCTTCCGCGACCACAAACAAATCAGCAACGGAGCCACCAACTAGATTATTAAAGCCGCTAAAGGTAATGCCATCAATATCAACGATATTCGCACCGGAGATTAACCAAGTGTTGCTAACGTTTCTACCAGTCAACGAACTTGCAGTGTTGTTACCTTGTATTTGTTCGATATTGCTGACGTTCGCAAGATCGGTATTAAGGTCAATGTCAACCGAAGCTAACAGCGAGTAATCAAGGGTGTCGGCGTTAATGTGAGCGCCGCCATCGATGGACCCAGATATTGAACCACCAGGAACAAATTGGAAATTATCATCATTGGCATTACCAACTAAATTTTCCATACCGCTGAAGGCAATCGAAGTCCCAACACCATCTTCGCCAACAGTACCCGTATTAGTCCCCGTGATTTGCCAATCATTCGCTTGGTTGATCCCGGTTAAGGTATCGCTAACACCACTGTTACCCACTAGACTTTGGATGTTACTGAACGCATCACCATTTAGGGTCCCGGCATAAAGTGCGGTTAAGATCCAACTATTCGCCAGGCTATTGTTGCTGGTTAAGCTATTGCTGCCATTACCGCCATTAATTAAGCCCGATATTCTCGCCCCATCAGCAACCGTAAAGTCATCACTCGCATCGTTACCAACCAGGTTTTCCATACCACTAAAGGCTATCGAAGTCCCGACACCATCTTCGCCAACAGTACCACTATCAACCCCAGTAATTTGCCAATCATTCGCTTGATTGATCCCGCTTAAGGTATCGCTAACACCACTGTTACCCACAAGACTTTGGATGTTACTGAACGCATCACCATTTAAGGTGCCCGCATAAAGTGCGGTTAAGATCCAACTGTTCGCCAGGCTATTATTGCTGGTCAAACTATTGCTGCCATTACCACCATTAATCAGACCCGATATTCTCGCCCCATCAGCAACCGTAAAATCGTCACTACCATCATTACCCGTGAGGTTTTCCATGCCACTAAAGGCAATCGACGTCCCGACACCATCTTCGCCAACAGTACCACTATCAACGCCAGTTATTTGCCAGTCATTGGCTTGATTGATACCGGTTAAGGTATCGCTAACGCCACTGTTACCCACAATGCTTTGGATGTTACTGAACGCATCACCATTTAAGGTACCGGCATAAAGTGCGGTTAAAACCCAGCTGTTAGCCAAGCTGTTATTGCTGGTTAAACTGTTGTTACCCAAACCACCGTCAATTAGTCCTGATATCGACCCACCGTTTTGTAAAACGAAGTTATCGATTGCACTGCCGCCCAACAAGTTACCAAATCCGCTAAACCCATAGGTCGTCGCACCAACCGTAACCGTTCCGACATTCGCGCCAGTAATATCCCAATCGTTTTGCTGACCATCCAAGCCCTGCAACGTGCCTAACACGTTGCCGATAATTAAATCGAAGTTCAAATAATTGGCTAATTGAATAATGGCATTGCCGAAACTGGTTAAATCTATACTGTCGGTACCCGCTAAACTTCCTTCTCGAGTTTCAATCGAAGTAAAATTGGTAACCACTAAAGGCGAGCCGTCAACAGCAACACTGCCATCATCGGCAAGGTCAACGGTCCAAATACTATTGCCATTGACAATCGATAATCTATCGTCGCCATTACCGCCATTAATCGTGTTGACTAAACCTGCTGTGTCCAGGGTAAATACGTCATTACCCGTATCCCCATTAATCGTATCAATACCGGCAACATTAACGGTGAAGTCATCACCGCCATTACCAGCGGTTAATATTGAAAAATTGCTAAAGACAGTTGTCGTAGTGCCGTCGTTCACTGAGTTGGTTGCATCAACCAACCAGGTATTGCCCCCATTATCCGCACCAACCAAGGTATTAGTGCCACCACCCGCGGTCAGCGTTTCGGTATTCGCGACATCGGTACCGAGGGTAATCGTCACATCACTTCCGGTAATCGTTACCGAATCATTATCGGCGCCACCATCAATTAAGCCGCTTACCGAGCTGTTATCTACAATGGTAATAACATCATCACCCGCCCCGGTTGATAATGAACCCGCCGTACCAGCACCATTAAACGTCACCGTATCGATACCAGTACCTGCGGTAATCGCACCTACCACTGTGCCTGCATTATTAACGGTGATCGTATTGTCGCCATTACCGGCATTCAGACTGTCTATTTGAGCATTTAAAGTAAAGCGATCATTACCCTCATTACCTACTAGGTTTTCCATACCGCTGAAGGCAATCGAAGTCCCAACACCATCTTCGCCAACAGTACCCGCATTGGTTCCCGTGATTTGCCAATCATTCGCTTGGTTGATCCCGGTTAAGGTATCGCTAACACCACTGTTACCCACTAGACTTTGGATATTACTGAACGCATCACCATTTAGGGTCCCGGCATAAAGTGCGGTTAAGATCCAACTATTCGCCAGGCTGTTGTTGCTGGTTAAACTATTGCTGCCATTACCGCCATTAATCAGACCCGATATTCTCGCCCCATCAGCAACCGTAAAGTCATCACTCGCATCGTTACCAACCAGGTTTTCCATACCACTAAA